>NZ_QEKI01000001.1 GCF_003096355.1 Pontibacter virosus
CCAGGAACTGGCGCTTGATCTTGTCCAGATCCAAGCCGGTGTTTTCTTCCATGTTTTTCTGTGTTAAAGGTAATACTCAATTAACCTTGACACAGGTGACATTACACCCTCCCTAATTATGAATTAAATCCTTACGCAAACAAACAACATTAATGAGCGGGCAGAAATAGTATTAGATGTTTCACCTTTTCACTTAAATTTTTACGTTTTATCGCAGATAGTTACAAAGTCGTAGAAGTATTTTGAGCCAATGACGATTTCTTCCTAGAAGTGTAAGCGTATTTCGCATCCCATCCGCTGTTCGCTGGTATTAAGCCCTGCCACTGCACCCTTTTGAACGCAATGGCCTATATATTATCTCCGAAATCACTGCTTATACATTTCTGAAGCACAACAGCAGATTTAAACTAGCCAGAATTAATACCTAATTCCAAAGTCTACGTTAATTTTATTGAAAGATGAGACTACCTTACCTGTTCACTCTTTTATAAACACCTCCCTCGAACTAACGTTCTTCCTCATTACCAACCTAGGAGCTTTCCGTTTCCCGGTATATAACCTTAATGCGTTAGCAACAAATACAGGCTTCAAAGGAAATCCAAGTTTTTCCTGACACAGCTTGAATACCTCCAGCCCTGTTCGCGGCTTATCAAAATAACCATTCCTAAACAGCCCATCCACAAACTGCTGCACTTCTTCCTGGGTAGCCACACTTTTCAACGGCAATTCAAAACTGGCAGGCTCCTCCTCAAAGGTTAAAAAATGCTCTTTCCCTTCTTCTTTCAGAATGGATATGGTATAGCTCTTGTTATTTGACTTAGGATTATGTCCTTGCTCTATCTGAATCTGGTAAAAAGGCTCCTCGATTTTACCCGGCATCAGGTCAGACAACGGGCAATCAAAAATCTGCCGCAGGTAGTTGGTCTCGGCAGCGTTGTACTTCTTTGTGGAGGTCGGGTCTTCCAGGTTCCTTACATACAAGGGATGATAGCCTAACAGAAACGAAAGCTCTCGGGCGGTGTAGCCCATTGTGAGCCGCTTCTTCCTTACACGGTAGGTTTTATCGAACTCAATCGATGATACAGGCATTGTTAAGATTGCTGTTGGCTTTTCTTTTTTCACATCCCTAATTACGGCATTTCAGGATGTTTTTGAAAGCATAACTTTAAACAGCTATACCTGCTGGTACTGCACGTTACCACTATCGAGCTCCACCTTCTTCAAGCCTCCCTTTTCAACTGCCCTTTCCAAAATAGCGGTGTAGTCCGTCACAGGCCTGCTTTCTTTGTAGTATTCATTACAGTAATCGGTAGTCTCCCTGATTGTCTGCGGTACACTAAAGAACTTACCCTCCTCAAGCAAAGCATTGATGATACCCGTTGGCCCCAGCCCTTTGGGGATTGTCACTCTGGTCTTCACTTGGGGCGTGTCATCCAGAATATTCGCTGGATAGAAATCATAGACCGTACAGCCGAAGTAGTTGGCGATTAGATTGAGTTGATGATCGGTATACTTATTACTTCTTTTAACGCTCTCAATATTGCTAACAATAGAAAGGTCTGAGCTGGGGCTAATGATGTTTGAAAGCTCCCTTTGTGTTATGCCAGCTTCGAGCCTTAACCTTCTGACCGCATCTATTATATACTGTGCTGTGGGTGAAATCTTTATGTCTTCCATCGGAAGACAATAGACTAAAAGCAAATTTTATACATTGAATGTAAAATAATTTGATTTATTATTCAACTTTTACTACCTTAGTGACTGAATCTAATATGAAACACTGATACCTATTAACATACGTTAAAAGGACATATTATTTAGATATCCAAGCATCTGGATTCTGAATCTTGCGCGGAAAATGTAGGAAACTTTCTGTGAACGCAAGATGCAGGAGTCGATGCCCATTTACTATCTTTGTGATGGTGATGGGCCCGCTCTTGTATGTTGTTCACAACCCTCCTACAGGTTTCCGCAATGTACGGAGTGGGCTCCATTGCTATCGTTTCTTTCTGTTAGCGATTCCCCTCTTCTAAGATTCATTATTCAACTGCACTTTATAGCCAGAGTAATGAATCAGAAATTCAACAGCACCATACAGCGCGTATCTGCACTCCGGAGTCCTTCCTCCGGCTGGGTGCTCCTCATTTCACCTCCTGAGTGAGTTGATACCTTCCCGTTGCTGCCTCGCTAACACCAGCTAGCACGTGTTACAGGCCAGCCATTTCCCTTTCCCTCCTCGGCATGACCAGCTCCTGTTTTGCAGCTGGCAGGAACCTTATTCCCCAAACTTTAACCGATGACCTATGGAAACTATGCCCTACACCTTACCTGAATTCAAACTCTCCGAGCCCGACCAGGCCCTGCTGGACTTCTGCGCCCGCTACCCGCAGCACGAGGCGCAGCGCCGCCTCTGGAAATGGTTTATCCTGGCCTTGAAAGACAGCAAGTCCTCCTGTATTCACAACACTGAACTGATTACCTTTTATGAAGATCTTAAAACGCTTGTTTCAGCTCTATATCAACTGCATGACATGCCCAAGAAAACCTGCTCCACGCCGCAGCTAAGCACCACACCTGACTGTCCAGAAAAAGCCTCGCTGGCCGAGGCTCTGAAATCCCTGCACACCAACGTGTCGGCCAACTGGATGTTGCTCGTCTGCCCGCCTGATTAGAAAGTTTCCTACAGATCCACCCGCACTAGCGGCTAACTATTTGTCACATCCTGATCTATACATATATGAAACCAGAAAACTGGCTTCCCAGGCTTCCTTTGCCTATAATTTTCCTGTGTACTGCCTTCCAATCAGTTTCTGGCAGCCTGCAGGCATACCACTTGGTACGGTTTGCTAACTCAGTCGCCGCTTCAGAAGAGGCTATACCCTGCCGCTCCTGTCGCGACCCAATGATATACTAGGAGAGGCCGGGGCGCCCGGCACTGTCCGGCTGTGCAGGGGGCGGCTGCTCCATAAGTTAAAGAATAGTTTTAAGGTGAGTACCTGCAGCCGCCCGTGAGCGAAACTCTCCGTCCCTCGCTCACGCCGGTCGCCCCCGCCTCTCCTCTTCCAGCTCCCTGTCAGCTACCTTCTCTCAGGCCGCTAGGCTGAGAAAAGCCCAGTGGCCACCTGTGACCTTACACATCAATTAAACCTTTAAACACTAATACATGCCGTTAATAAAACAGTTTTTAAATAGGATATCTCTTCATAGCTCGTGTTGCCTGGCTTTCACTTTGATCGCACTGTTGCTATTCCAGACCGTCCGGGGGCAGGCACAGGAGCACCCTGCCGCTGAACTGGAAACAGGGGAGCAGGTACCCGAGGTGGCCCTCAGTACCCTGCTTCACTATCCGTCCGCCACGGCCAGCCTTTCCGACTTCCGAGGCAGGGTCCTGCTGCTGCAGTTCTGGGCCACCACGTGCGGCTCCAGCCTGCTGGCGCTCCCGAAGCTGGAGGCCCTGCAACAAACCTTTGGCGACAGCCTGCAGGTGCTCACCATCACCTCCCAGAAGCGGGAAGAGGTGGAAGCCTTTCTAGCCAGTAACCCCATCGGGCGGCGCATGAAGCTGCCGATCGTGCTCAACAACCGGCAGCTGGAGGAGCTCTTCCCCTACAATGCCGTTCCCCACCTGGTGTGGATCAGCCCGAAGGGCAGGCTGCTTGCCCAGACCGGTCCTTACGACGCAACGCCCGCAACGATACGCCGCCTCCTGCGGGGCCAGGAAGGCAACTTCAAGGACCACAAGAAAGACATCATGGATCATGATCACACGAAACCGCTCTTCCACGAAGGAAATGGCGGCTCCCCTTTCCCCAGCTACCGCTCCATCCTCACTCCCTATGTGCCGGGGCTGGGTGGCGGGTCTGGCAAGGTGAAGACGGACTCTACCCTGCGCCTGCAGATCGTTAACGCCTCCGTGGCGCAACTCCTCCGGGCTTCCTGCGGTCTGCCCTCCTATTTCCCGGAGAAGCAGATTTTCCTGGCCAGCGAAAAGGCCCGCGCCCACCAGGTGCACAACCTGGTAGAGGAGCGCCAGCACAAAAACTATTGCTATGAAATGCTGCTGCCCGCCGCCCTGTCTGACAAGCTCTACACCTTCATGAGGCAGGATCTGGAGCGGCTCTTCGGCCTGCAGGCCAGCGTCCGCAAAAAGCGCATCGACTGTTGGGAACTGACCCTGCTGTACCGCGCGGCGGTGCCGCGGTCTGCGGGGGGTGAGCCCGGCCACAACTTCACCGACGTCAGCGATCCGGACAAGTACATGCGCAATGAGCCGGTCAACAGGCTGGTGGTTTTTCTCAACAAGCATATCCCGGACCTTCTGGTGCTCGACAAAACAGGCATCACCTATCCCCTCGATCTCCAGCTGTCGGAAGGGGACCTGCAGGACATCAGCCGGCTGAACGCCAGACTGGCCGCTTATGGCCTCCAACTGCAGAAGAAAAAGCGCCCGCTCCAGGTGCTCATCATCCAATAAGTATTTCCAAACCTAAAAAACAATCCCGTATGCAACCAAAACTACTCATCGCCTTCCTGCTCTTCTGCAGCACACTCCCCGCTCTGGGGCAGGAGCGGCTGCAGGGCCGTGTGGTCGCCTCTCCCGGCAACCACCCACTACCCGGCGCCACGGTGCGCCTGCTGGGCGCCAACGCCGCCACCGCCACTGACCCCGAGGGGCGCTTTAATCTAGCCCCACCCCAGGCTGCCGACACCCTGGAGATCTCGTTTCTAGGCTACATCACACAGCAGGTACCGCTAAAACAACCTTTACGCGATGAAATAACCATCACCCTGCGTGAAAACACACAGTCCCTCGGGGAGGTGCTTGTCTCCACCGGCTACGAGCGACTGGCTCCCGAGCGGGTGACGGGCTCCTTTACGCAGGTGGACCGGGAACTGCTCGACCGCTCCGTCAGTCCAAGTATCCTGGACCGGCTTAAGGGCGTCACCTCCGGGCTTAATTTTGACGAGCGTGTCCGCAACAACCCGAAGGTCAACATCCGGGGCATCAGCACGATCTACGGCAATGCCGAGCCGCTCATTATCCTGGACAACTTCCCCTACGAGGGCAATCTGGACGCCATCAACCCCAACGACGTGGAGAGCATTACGGTGCTCAAGGACGCAGCGGCAGCTTCGATCTGGGGCGCCCGCGCCGGCAACGGCGTGATCGTGATTACCACGAAAAAAGGACGACTGCAACAGCCCATGCGTGTGAACTTCAACGCTAACGTCAGCATATTGCAGAAGCCGGACTTCAGCCAGGTGCCCATGATGAACCCCGCTGACTTCATTGGGGTGGAGCGCTTTCTCTTCGGAAAAGGCTTTTACAACAGCCAGGAGAACAGTCCCGCCCGCACGCTGCTTTCGCCCGCCGTGGAGTACCTGATCCTTCACCGAAAGGGGCAGCTCACAGACGCGCAGTTGGAAGAGGCCCTGCAGGGCCTGGCCGCCCATGACGTGCGGGACGATTTCCGGCGTTATCTCTACGATACCGGGGTAAACCAGCAGTACGCCCTTAACCTGAGCGGCGGAGGCGAGCGCATGTCCTATTACCTGGCAGGTGGTTATGATGCCGCCACCGGCCAGCTGGGTAATCCCAACCACCGCGTGAGCCTGCGCGCCGACAATAGCTACACCCCCACCAAGCGGTTGACACTGCACACGGGCATCAACCTAACGCAGGGAATCAGGCGGTTCGGGCGTCCCGGCTTCAGTGACATCAGCCTGGACCAGTCCAAAAGACTCTACCCCTACGCCCGCCTGGCGGACGAGGAGGGTAACCCGGCGGTCCTGCCCCGAGACTACCGGCAGGGCTATGCCGCCTCTGCCCCATCCAACGGTCTGCTCAACTGGGAGTATGTACCGCTGCGGGATGCTGACGGGAACGACCACACAATCGAACAGCAGCAGGCCATCGTCACGGCGGGGGTGGACATCGATTTGTTCAAAGGCCTGACTTTTATAGGGAAGTACCAGTATGCCCACAACCAGGACCTGAACACCAACCTGCAGACTACTGAGTCTTACGGGGCGCGTAACCTGATCAACCGGTTCACCCAGGTGAACCCGGACGGAACGCTGAGCTTCCCAGTTCCCCCGGGCAGCATCATCGACACCTGGCACAGCCAGTTCAAGTCCCACAACGGCCGGGGCCAGCTCCGGTACGACCTGTCAGGCGGTCAGCATGAATTGTCGGCCATGGCCGGTGCCGAAGGGCAGGCACAGCGCAGCACCGGCCAGCAGTTCCGGGCCTATGGCTACGATGAACGCGTGGGCACCTCCGTACCCGTTGACTACATGACACAGTTTCCCCTCTCCTTCAACCCGGCCGCCAGGGGGCGCATTCAAAACAACACCGGCTTCTCGGAGCGGAACCTGCGTTTTACCTCTTACTACGCCAACGCCACTTATACCTTCGACGGCCGTTATGTCGCGACCGCGAGCGCCCGCAAGGACGCCTCCAACCTCTTCGGGGTGAACAGCAACCAGCGCGGCGTTCCCCTCTGGTCGGCCGGTTTGGCCTGGAACGCCCACCGGGAGGAATTTTTTTCCCTTCCCTGGCTGGAATACCTGAAAGCCAGGACTTCGTTTGGTTATAACGGCAACCTGGACAACAACCTCACCGCTCTGGCCACCATCAGCTCCGTCTCGGGCAACCTGAACGGCAGCCCTTACGCTGTGGTGCGCACCTACCCTAACCCGGACCTGCGCTGGGAAAAAGCAGCCACTTGGAACTTGGGCTTGGATTTTCGCCTGAAAAATGAACGCCTGCACGGTACACTGGACTATTATGTCAAAAAGGGCACAGACCTGATCGGTGACGCCCTCGTGGACCCGACGGCCGGTGTGATAAGCGGCAGGGTCCGTCGAAACGTCGCCTCCATGAAAGGCAGTGGCGTGGACCTCTCACTGACCGGAAAGCTGCTGGACAGGGGCCTGAACTGGAGCAGCACGCTGCTCTTCAACTACAACAGGAGCGAGGTCACCCGGTATGAAAGCACCACAGCCAGCGGCAGCACCTTCATCAATTCCGGCCTGTCCGTCACGCCGGTTGAGGGGCGCCCCCCGCATAGCATTTACAGCTACGCCTGGCAGGGGCTAGACCCGCAGACGGGGGATCCGCAGGGTCTTGTCGAGGGGGAGCTCAGCAAAGACTACACGGCCATCACCCGGCGTACGCAGTTGGAGGAACTGGTCTACCATGGCCCGGCTCTCCCTCCTGTTTTCGGATCCTTTCTGAACACCTTCCGCTACAAGGGCATCACGCTGTCCGGAAATATCAGCTACCGCTTCGGGTATTACTTCAGGCGCCCCTCCATCCACTACAACAACCTGTTCCTGGGCTGGGTCAGCCACCCGGACTTTGCCCGCCGCTGGCAGCAGCCTGGAGACGAGCGGCACACCTCTGTTCCGTCCATGGTCTACCCGGGCAACGTGAACCGCGACACCTTTTACACCAACTCCGCCGCCCTGGTGGTGAAAGGGGACCATATACGCCTACAGGACATCAACCTGACGGTGGACGTCCTGCAGCCGTCCAGTTCCAGGCGTATGGTGCAGCACGTTCAGCTCTACGCCGTAGCGCGGGACCTGGGCATCCTGTGGCGTGCCAACAAGCACGGCCTTGACCCTGACCATGCCAGTTACATGACACTACCCCCAACCCTGGCCATGGGATTCCGGATTGGATTCTAACTCTAAAAGACCTATACCATGAAAAAGATAAAATGCATTTTCACCCTGCTCCTGGCGGTTTTCCTTTCATCCTGCGAGCATTTCCTGGACGTAAAGCCCGACAAGTCGCTGGCGATCCCGACTGACAGGCTCGAAAACCTCCTGCGCCTACTCGACAACACCTACGTGCTGAACCAGGAAACCCCTTTCACCGGCGAAGTTGCCGCTGACAACCTCTACATCAGGCCTGCAGACTGGAACGCCCTCTCCAGTCTGACGGTCAGGAACGTCTATGCCTGGGAGCGGGATGTCTACAATGACAGTGACCGCAACGACTGGTCTCTTTCTTACAATGCGGTGCTGTATGCCAACCTGGTGCTGGGGGGCACAGAGAAACTGGAGCCTGCCCCTCACCAGCAAAGCGAGTGGGACATGATCAGGGGGAGCGCGCTTTTCTACCGGGCAAACGCCTTCTACAACCTGCTGCAGGTCTATGCGGTGCCATACAGTGAAGCTACGGCAGCCCAGGACCCTGGCATTGTGCTCAAACTGAGCCCTGACATCAACGAGCGAGCTGGCAGGGCATCTGTGCAGGAAAGTTACGACCAGGTGCTGGCAGACCTGAAAACGGCCGCAGAGCTGCTGCCGGAAGTGCCAGCCTACAAGACCCGGCCTTCCAAGCCGGCCGCCTTCGCGCTGCTCGCCCGCATCCTGTTGCAGATGGAGCGCTATGCTGAGGCCCTCTCGTATGCGGACAGGGCCATCAGCTTCCATGACCGGCTCCTGGACTATAACCTGCTGGATCTGAGTGCAGCGAACCCGATCCCGGGCATGAACGAGGAGGTAATTTTCCATACCACCATGTTCATGCTCTCCGGCACTTACTACCCGGCGGGAAAAGTGAACCCCGACCTGTACGCGCTCTATGGGGAGGATGATCTGCGCCGGGAGGTCTTCTACCGCGTGTACGATCCCGGCAATATTGGCTTCCGGGGAAGTTACTCCGGCTCCATTCTCCTCTTCACCGGGCTCGCCACCGACGAGCTGTACCTCATCCGCGCCGAATGCCTTGCCCGGCAGGGTCAGGCGGGACCGGCCATGGCCACGCTCAATGCCCTGTTGGAAAAACGATGGAAGACCGGGGCCTTCAATGCCCGGGAGGCTGCTGATGCCACCCAGGCATTGGACATCATCCTGGAGGAACGCAGAAAAGAACTGGCCTTCCGTAGCCTACGCTGGTCTGACCTGCGCCGCCTCAACCAGGACAGCCGCTACGCCGTTTCCCTGTCCCGGGAGCTGCCGGAGGGTACACGCACGCTTCCCCCGGGGGATCCCCGCTACGTTTTCCCGCTACCGCAGAAAGTGGTTGATATTAGTGGCTTACAGCAGAACTGAGCAGACACCAAAAAGCCTGATGTGTATACGCATCAGGCTTTTTTAATCAGAAAAGCGCCTCCTTACCTATTGTTGGCTGCGGAACACTTCCCTCGCAGGATCATCCACACCATCCTGCGTCGGTTTACCTGGTTTCGTGGCATCCTCCTCCGCTAGAATAGCGCAGCGGTGGTCGCCCACCACGCAGTTGGACGGTGATCCACCGGTGATGGTGTAGTCATTCGGATCGGAGGGATCGCCTCCCATCTGCAGCAGGAACCACTGCTCCTGTTGCGCTTCCGGCTGCGAGTTCCCCTCGACTCCGGCAACCGCCAGTGCTGTCCCCAGCAAAATGGCGAGCATACTTAAATTGATCTTTTTCATGGTATTTAAAATTTAATGTTGCCTGAGATTGGCAGGCCCAGGCCATCACCTGCTCCGACTGGCTCCCGAGCCCATGACCAGTCGGAGAATTTATTCTGTCGCTTCCCTTGCAGCGGGGCTCTCCTGCTGCGCTGTTTCCATGCCTACTCCCTGCCGCTTCCCTCCTTTCCATTAAACAGCCCAGCCGTAGTCTGCACATGCAACGCCTGCTGGTCTGATCGTTTATGTAATATTGTCGCTGTTATCGCTAAAGCCAGAAAAACCACGTTGAAGACCAAGTGCGTCTCCCAGTTCATCCGCTCCAAAACACCCCCGCAACTGCAGGGGATATAGCCGAAAGCGCGCGTAAGGACCAGGGCAACATACAAGGTGAAAACCGACATCAGGAGCGACGCCAGGTAGAGACCCTGCAGCCGCGTCCGCGGAAAGAAAAGCAGGGTGCAGGCCAGTAGCTCCGTCAGGGGCAGCGCCCACAGCAGCACACTTTCCCATCCGGCAGGGAAAGGCTGCAGCACCAGCTGCCCCCGGAAAGCCTGCAAATCCAGCAGTTTGCTCAGCGCCGTGTAAAGAAACAGCAGGATCAGCAGTGCTGTGATGCCCTCTATGACCAGCTTTTTATTCATGTCCCTTTTCCCTTTTGGTGTAGTATAAAGGTAGAGGAAGACTTTTTGGAAAATTCTGTTCCAGAACAGAAGAATGGGCTATTTTCTTGAAACCTGATGCGCTTACTCTCGTAGTTGGGTGGCCTATATGGTATGGCTAGATAAGAGAGGAGGTGGATGACGGTTTAGCATAGCAGCTCTTTCTGAGTGCCAGCACCTGCCTATAACCATCTTGATTGGAGTTAGAAGAGGGCTGATCAGTATTTATCTTGCTATGGAGCCTGACGAAGAACTTGGTAAACTACAGTCAGGAGTTGTTGAGCGACTTAAATACCCGACAAATTCATCTAATTTGTCTTTAAAACAAGACATGAGTTTTCAGAACCTGCAAATAGAAGCAATTGCCTTAGTAGGAAGTCCAAATAAAAGACAATCCTGTAAGAACACTACTTAGGACACTTCAAAGCAAAAGTCCACTGTCATTCATTTCGGCGCAAAGGTAGCCTTGCGGCCCGGACACGGGACAAGGTAGTCCTGAAAAAATGGGTATCCCTGAAAGGAGCCCTCCGCATTTTTACAGGCTCCACCTATGCCCTCAGTCCGATCCCGGAGGCAGTGAGGGCACCATAATCAATTCCTCATACTTAAAAGAACAAGATTATGGAAAAGCTGACTAAAAAATCCGGATTAAACAGAGTAGCAGAAATCAAGCTGACTTACCGCTCCAAAGTAAAACCATCCGAGCGTCCACAGGTAACCAGTTCCACTGACAGCGCAGCGGTGCTCCGCCAAAGCTGGGATACAGGAAAGATAGAGTTTGTGGAGCAGTTCAAGGTAATGCTTCTCAACAGGGCCAACAGGGTGCTGGGCATTTACGAGCTTTCAACCGGAGGCGTGGCAGGCACGGTGGCTGACCCGAAGCTTATCTTCGCTGCAGCGCTTAAAGCTTGCGCCAGCTCCATCATCCTCTGCCACAACCACCCCTCCGGCAACACCAAGCCGAGTGCGGCAGACTTACAATTGACAAAGAAAATGAAGCAAGGCGGAGAACTGCTCGACATTGTTGTACTGGATCACATTATCCTCACCAGCGAGACCTATTATTCCATGGCAGATGAAGGGCTCTTGTAGGGTCCATTTATCACATTAAGAAAATTCATCACTTCAGACAAGCATTAGTTGATACCTAGATTATGTGATTAAGGGTGGTTATAATTAATACTACTAAATCCTAAAATGAGTAGTCTCTAATAAAGTTGAAGACAACTCTTTAAGTTATCGATTACTTTTTGCTTCAAAACTGCAGGTTCAATAACCTTAACAGCCATTCCAAAACTTAGAATAGTAGAAATAAGCTCATAGTTAATCACCACCTTTAGCCTTACTCTTAGCTCTGTTTTGTCATCAATTAGAATTTCCTGAGAGCTATGAAGATACTGTGTCTTTATGTAATTCCCGTCATGTGGAGTAAAAGATAGAGTTACGTCCTCTACTGTTTCTTCTTCCAAAGAAATACCAATGGCATTTTTAAAATGAAGTTGAGGGTTGAACCCATAGTTATCCATAAACACAGTATCCCGAGTAGGCTCAAGACTACAGATTCTGTCTAATGCAAATTTTCTCAGGCTGCCTGTCTCATGTTGTAATCCTACTAAATACCACCTGTTGCGGTACTCCTTGAGCAAATATGGACTAACTGTACGTGGTTTGGGTCTGGCAGCATCAAATTTCTTATATATCAGTCTAACTGGGTATTTATGCCTGGTTGCATCAATAAGTATGTCTAAATGCTCATTGCCTACAGAATACGGAGCTTCCTCAAAGTCCATGAACTTCAAACCGGTTTCCGACCTTTGATATTCTATGTGCTGTACAAGGTTGATTACCTTATCTACTGTTGAGGCAAATTCCCGAAAGACAGATATGTGCTTAAACTGGTTTAGTGTTGCAGCAGCCGTTGCAAGTGCGTTAAACTCAATTTCGTTTAAGGGCAGATTGGCTATGGAGAAGTTAGAATCTGAGTAAAAGTAGCCGTTTTCTTTCTTCGAGTACCCTATTGGAGCATTGTAGTTGAGCTGAGAACAGTTACGCATCAAGTAGATATCATAATCGAGGGTTCTTTCGCTTATCTTAATGTCTTTTGTGTTACTAATTTTTTCAATTAAGTCAGTCTTTGACCAATACTTCCTGATCTTGCTTCTCAAGCAATCATCAATTACCCTCATTCGCACATATGCTTGCTTATTCTGCGGCATACCAAATTATTTTTCAACAATTTACATTTTTTTACTTGAACGCAAATAGGTTGCGTTCAAGAGCTATAGCTTTGTATAGAACAAAAGAGAATAAAGTAAATTAAATAGGCGTCTGAAAATTAATGATAAAAAGAGTCTATCATCAGCTTTTAACATTCCATATTTTATAACATTTAACTCAACACATGAAAGGATTCAATTTTTATCAAGACAAAAGTCTTGAATGGCGCTGGCGCCTAAAGGATGACAACGGCGCAATTGTGGCTGACTCAGGAGAAGGTTACAACGACCGTAAGGACTGCGAGAAAGGAGCGGCCCTGTTCACAACATTGGGGCCAAATGCCCCAGAGCGAAAAGTGTCCCGAGATGAAGAGTCCGGTCACGGGCCGGAATGGGAGTATTTCGAAGACAAAGCAGGTGAGTGGCGCTGGCGCTTCCAGGCTAAGAACAACAAAGTTCTGGCCGACGGCTCGGAAGGCTATGCCAGTGAGTACAATGTAACGCGGGCTATTCAAAACGTTAAGGCCTTGCTTCGCGAGATCGGTAAACAGAACAGCAGCGGCAACAGTGGAGGCGGTTATATTCCTCCAAGCCAAGGCGGGTCTACCGGTGGAGGGCGATTCGCATAATCTTCTGCCTTATGAATGAGCTTGACCAATTGGCTTTGGGCCAAAGCAGTGTCTTGATGTCAGGAATGAGAGGTATTGAGCTCCTGGGAGACTGGGAGCCAATCCCCTCAAGCAATGCTTGGATACTGCGTATCCGCTTAGAGATGCTCGGTACAAAGCCGACGAAGGACGTTTACCGTTTCACAGAGTGGGGAATCATCGTTGACTTCAGCGTTGACCCCTGGGGAAAAGTACAAGTGCATCCTTCCAACGGGCAGGAAGGAGTAACCGCGACTTTTGAGCATCAGCAGTACAATGGAGGAGTACACCCTCTGTGGCCGGTACGCAACGGACATATCTGTAGCCTAAGCGAAACCCATGGGTTTGCCGCTTCACGTAATGCGATGGAGACTGAGCCCACCTCAACCGTGCACCGTGTGGTTTGGCATGCGGCGAGGGCGCTGGAATGGCTGCAATGCGCTGCTACAGACACCTTAGCAGTCGCGGGGGATCACTTTGAGCTACCTGACTTTGACACAGGCTTTAGGTATACAGCAACTGAGTCTAAGAACAAGGTATTTACATTGGCTTATTATGAAGATGAGGTTTCTTTTTCTCACTGGAAGCAGAGTCCTTTTTACGCTGGCACTGCGGCTGTATCCTATTTGAACCATGTTGCCATAGTGCAGGAGTTCAAGGACCATAGAGGTGACAAAACAGTATATGAACCTTCTTGGGGAACAGCTATTGATCAATTGCCTAGCCATCAAGATGCTTTGTGGGTTCGCCTGGATGAGGTCCCAGTAATTAACCGCTGGCAAGTGCCTGCGACCATGAAGGAACTTACTGACGCTGTGGCCAGTCAAGGAAAATCGCTTATCGATTTACTTAGACCTTCCTTGGCTAAGCTCAGGACCCACAACGAGCTTCTTCTTTTTGTAGGCATGCCGATTCCAAGCAAAGTAAAAGAAGAACCCTACAGGTATCACTGGCAAGCCCTTGTTTTGTCGCCAAAAACCAATGCTTCTGCCAAGGCTCGCATTTCTTTGGTAGAAAATACGCTTCGAAGCTCCTCGCCTGTCCGATGGGTGAGCAGAGCAGAAAACTGGCATCCAAATGATTTGCAAAGCAGAGGTAGGATTTCACTCCCTTTACGTAAGGCGAATGTGCTTTTGATAGGGGCAGGGGCTCTGGGCGCTCATTTGGCTGAGCAGTTGGTCCGTATGGGGGTTACTGACATGACCATAGTGGATCCAGACTTACTGGAGGCTGGCAATCTGGTCCGGCACCCGTTGAACCTGCCACAGCTAAACAGGAACAAGGCTATTTCCGTCGCCTACGGTTTGAACCATGCTAACCCCTCGGCCAGCGTGGTGGGGCTTGCGGTTTCAGCTACTTCAAAAGATAAGGCCTTGGAAGAAGCAGTGAATGCTGCCACACTTGTCATTGATGCTACAGCCTCAGACACGGTGTTGCGGGAGCTGCCGTTTCTTGGCATTGCGGGCCAGGTGCCGATTATCAGCCTCTCGCTGGGTCTTCATGCGCAGCGCTTGTTTTTCTATTCGGATTCTGCTTCCAGTTTCGACGCCGATGCTTTTCATGAGTGGTTTGAACCTTTCAGGGTTGAAGAGCACTTGGCTGCTTTAAAAGAAGATATGCCCCGTGGTGTAGGGTGCTGGCATCCATTGACTCCTGCCCGCCTTAATAGAATTACTGGACTTGCTGGTATAGCTGTGGAACTTATCGAGCAGGTGTATGAAAGACAAGTCTCATTGCCTGTCGGACATTGTCACTCATGGCAAGTTCCAAAGCTTGAAAGAGTGATCAGGGGATCTTTGGCATGAACCCTTTATTCTGCTCCTCCGACGGGAAATACTGTGCCCACTTCCTAGATGAGGCACTCGCTGTTATCAAGGATGATATTTCCCGATATCATCCCTTAGAAACGGGTGGTATCCTGATAGGTCGTTACGATGGTAACCTTCGCATGGCAACAATTTCCATCGCGACCGCTGCTCCAGTCGACTCAAAGCACGGTCGCACCTCTTTTTTGAGAGGAACCGAGGGTATATTCAAAGCCTTGGCAGCCGCCAAAAAGAAAGACCCTCTATTGCACTATGTAGGCGAGTGGCACAGTCACCCTGCATCCTCTCCTCAGGCGAGTGCTGTCGATTTAAAGCAAATGCAGGATTTTGCTTTAGGACGCCTACATGGTGCTTGTACGCCTTTGCTTCTGATTATTGGTGGTTCTCCTTTAGAAGGTTTACATGGAGAAGTATATCTTCATCGTGCAAAAAAAGCTCATACTGTTCTGTCGGCATTCTAGAATTTGCAGGGTAATGCTGTCGTTACTGTATGCTTTCAAGCCGCTGCGTAATGTGTTCTACCACTTCCTCGCACCATCTGTCTGACAGATTCTGAAGATCTTCGTCCGTCCAATCCTGATGATATAGCTTTTCCAGCCATGCATGATGCCTGTCGGCCCCTACCTCATACTTATAAGCCTCTAGTGTGAATACCAAGTCTTTTGATAATCCGAATACTTTTGTACCAGCCTTTTTGAAGCCCTCTAGGCGTATTGCTAACCCGATTTGATGAACGTTTTCACGCTGTAGGATCTCTTCCAGCTCCTCTTTGGTATAGTTGACTTTGGAGGTATGATTTATAGACTTCATCAACCAAAAGTCACTGAACAGAGGCGTTACTTCTTTCAGTCCTTTAGTTATTCTGGTAGCTAATTCCGGCAGCACCTTTTCAAACAGCGAAACGACAGACTCCCTGTCCTTGCCTTTCTTTACCTCCTCTCTATCTACTGATTTGAGCAAATCCTTTAGCTTCTTGAGCTTTTGATCCAATGGCCTTTCAGGAGTTTGTATCTCCTTCTCCAGCTCCTGCTCTAGGGCCTCTATGGTTGGCAGCTCTCCCTTCAGGCCCTCCGGAACTGCTTGCAGCACCTGGTATTCGGCCACTCCTAGGGGGGCAGACATATTCTTAAGAGAGTATTCTACCACCACCTTGTTGGGGGTTTTGCAAAGCAAGATGCCGATGCTTGGGTTGTCGGCCGGCTGCCGCAGTTGCGCATCTACCGCATTGAGGTAGAAGTTCAGCTTTCCTGCAAACTCCGGCTGGAACTCCGTCACCTTCAGTTCCACTACAACGTGGCAGCGCAGCTTAGTGTGGTAGAGCAGTATGTCCAGATAGAAATCATCTCCATCGATGTTTAAGCGGTATTGCCTGCCCATGTAGGCAAACCCTTGCCCTAGCTCCAGCAGAAACTTGGTTATCTGGTTGGCCAGCGCATTCTCCAAATCCCTTTCACGTGCTTCCGGCCCCAGGGTTAGGAAATCGAAGTTATAGGGGTTCTTGAGCGTTTCGATGGCTAAATCGGCTTGTGGCTTGGGAAGCGTTAATGCGAAATTGTTCAGGGTCTGGCCCTGCCTCTGATACAGCCTGCTCGCCAACTGGTGCAGCAACATCGCGCGTGACCAGCCATGGCGGATTGTCTCGCTGACGTAAAAGAGCGCTTCCTTGACGCTAGAGCACTTAGTGACGATTTCACGATTATGCCCCCAAGGAATTAGTCCCACAAGTTGTGGGACTAATTCCTGTGTAGCGTCTAGATGAGGAATGTCGCGAAATTGGCCGACAAGTTGGGACACTAAGCCTCGCTCACGGCTGTAGAACAGGTACCACTTCTTGATGTAGAAGAGATTGGTTCGGGAAAATCCTTTCATCTCTGGAAACGCACTGCTAAGATCGCTGGATAGCTGCTCAATCAGGGTGTCTCCCCAGCTGGCCTCCTGCTGCTTCTGCACAATAGCCTCTCCAAGCTGCCAGTATACTAGAATAAGCTCCGTGTTAACTCTTACCGCCGCCTTAAGCTGCGCAGTCTGTATCTTACTCTTCAGCTCAGCAAACCAGGATCGGTAAGTACCGCTAAGTTCAATGTCCTTCATGCTTAATATTACACCGATGCATAGATAGCTGCAAGAAATATTATCAAAATTTCTTGCAGCTACAGAGGGCCCGGCTCCAGTTTCTTTAGGAGTAGAAGGAATCTACTGCCTTTGTTGATGCTTCAGCATCTTTCACCTCTCTGTTATAATATATTGCTGTAAAGGACCGCTGGGTCGATTCTTAATAGTTCGTTCCAACAAACCCTCGGCTATCAAAGGGTCGATATAGCGCCGTACGTTGTCCGTATGAGTTGCCAAGCCTAATACGTCCTCTCTAAAATGTCTTTCCGTTTAGCTGGTTTCAAAGCATACTGTAGGAACTTTATATGCTCTGGTGCCAGTCCCTTCGCAAGTTCTTCTTCAGCTTGGTCGTTAGCCTGGTCGCTGTCGACTAAGCTAGCCTCCAGAAAGGGAGGGAGCCAGAGGCGGCAATACCTTGTGTATATATTTCTAAATGCTTATATTAAATTTCAAAATTCGTGGTGCCCATTTCTTATTATTCGATACTTGCAGGGAGAGCCTTTACTTGTAAGAATGAGGTTAAGCTGAGTCTCCCATAAGTTAATTGTTGAAACAGCAGTCCTCTTAGGAGGCTGAATAATGCCGTACCAAATTACCTAAAAAACTCACGTCATGAAGCACCTGAAGCAATTCCTGACCCGCCTGCAGACCTTTGAGCTTAGGCTTATCCATAGGAAAGAGGCTGTAGGCCCTCTGGGCCTCCGAGAGGTGAGCACCTACGACATCAGGCACGAGACGCCCTACGACGAGGCGGCCGTTTTCGAGAGCGAGCTCAGGCTCCTTGCCCAGATGGCGGCATTGGATCTGCTCCCCCTTCGCCACCCGCAGCTGCAGCTCGTCCTGGAGCAGATCACCGGGATAGAAGACCGCTTCAGGGCCTTCTGGGTCAGCTTCCACAACCATGCCCCGGACTACGGGCGAGCCTACCCGGCCGGCCACCTCCACCAGCTCAGCCTGCCGGAGCTGTTTGTCCTGCGCAACCTGCAGCCCATCGAGGCCGGCATCGCGGTCCGGGAGGAGCTGGTGGATGACCTGGGCGAGTCGGTCAAGCTGCGGGAATCTTTGCTGGCCCATCTCATCCGGCACGTGCAGGCGCTGCTTCCCACCCCGCAGGAGGCAGCCACGGAAAATACCGTTCCTGCCAGGCCTGTCACAGGCCATCCCCGGTTTGTGGACGGGGTGCGGGAGAGGCTCTTTGAAGTCCTAAAGGGCTACTTCACCCCGGGGGATCAGCAGCAGCTGCTGGCCCTCCTCGAGGGAAACCATTCCCCGGCCTCTCCCCTGCTCTTCCACGGGAATGGCAACCAGCTGGCCGACGCCTTCAAGCAGCTCTATGAGGCCAACCTGATCGTGGGCTGCCTGAAAGGCGAACTGGAGTCGTGGATAGCGGCCCACTTTGCCTATGTCTACCGCAAACAGCAAAGAACCCTGCCGCCCAACTACCTAGCCGCCATCATCTCCTCCAACGCCAAGCCCTGCCAGTCCCCTATCCTAGACGTGCGGAAACAACCGGACGGAACTTATGCTGTTTACCCGGTGCTCCGCACACAGAAAAACTATAACTAACGGTAGGAAACAGGCAGGATGCAGGACTACCCACTTGCAGCCTTGCAAACATAGTCATTACCATTGTAGCACAAACCAAACAGAACGCTGCCATGGAAAACCTCACCTTCGACCAACTCCCCCGCGCCGTCAGCCTGCTGCACGAGAAGATGGGCCGCATCGAGCGGCTGCTACTCGAACAACGCCCCCACCAGGAGGCAGCGGCCATCCTCAACGTCCAGGAGGCCGCCACCCTCCTCCACCTCTCCGTGGCCACGCTCTACACTAAGGTCAGCTGCCGGGAGGTGCCCTTCAGCAAGCGGGGCAAGCGCCTGTATTTTCACCGAAGTGAGCTGGAGGAATGGGTCCGACAGGGCCGCAGGAAGACTGTCTCCGAGATCCGCGAGGAGGCGGTCCAGCTTGCAGCCGGCAGAAAAAGAAAATAGCGCCTTCCAGGAAAAAGAATGCCTGCCACGGGAAAAAGCGCTTCCCGCCCCGATCATTTCCACTCTCGCCTCTGAAGGGAAAACCGATGAACATCCAGCAGATCAACAGCGAAATCTCCATCACGGATTACCTGGCCAGCCAGGGCATCCAGCCTGCCTACAGGAGGGGCTGTGACTGGTGGTACATCTCCCCGGTGCGGATGGCCGAGCGCTCGCCCTCCTTCAAGGTCAACACGCGCCTGAACCGCTGGTACGACCACGGCACAGGGGAGGGCGGCAAGGTCATCGACCTGGCGCTGCGCCTCCACCGCACCGCCTCGATCCGGGAGGTCATCCGGCTCCTCTCCGGGCAGACTATTGCTTCAGCAGCAACATCTAGCCACGGTATACAATCAACCGGGAAACAAGCAGAGGGAGAAGTTCCCCCTCTCTCGCCAGCGCCCTTCAATAGTATCAAAGTGCTGGCGGCAAAGCCGCTGGAGGAGAACAGCCCGCTGGCAAACTACCTGCTACAGCGGGGCATCAGCCTTCATACGGCAGGCCCCTTTTGCCAAGAGGTCAGCTTCTCTATCGGCTCCAGGCGCTATGAAGCCATCGGCTTTCAAAATCGCTCGGGCGGCTACGAGCTGCGCAACGCCTGGTTCAAGGGCTCCTCCTCCCCCAAGGACATCACATTCGTGGACAACGGCGCGGGCACCGTCTGCCTGGTGGAGGGCTTCATGGATTTCCTCTCCCTCCTCGAGCTTCGCCCCCGCCTCACAACCAGCTCCAGCTTTCTGGTCCTCAACTCCCTTGCACTGGTTAATAGAAGTCTGGACGTGCTTGGCCGGCACCGGCAAGTGCTGCTTTTCCTGGATCATGATCAGGCGGGCAGGAAGGTGACGGAGCGGCTCCTCAGGTCGGGGCTGAACTGCCGGGACCGCTCCTCCCTTTACCAGAACTACAAGGATGTGAACGAGCTGCTGGTGGCCAGGCGGGGGAAGCCCAAGAAGCTTCGGCCAGGCTTCGGACACCGGAAGGGGGCCAGGGGAAGGAGCCTCTGAAAGTGGGGAGCAAGTTTGTGTTTTTGTCATACAAAAACTCCTGCCGGCACCGCTGCTCCCGGTGGTCGCAGCAGGGGATTCTTCTTACAACGTGAAGCAACAAGAGCATGGAAAAAGAGACAGCACAGCGGCAGCAGAGCCACGAGGGAAAGAAGGGCGGCCGCCCGCTCAAGCGGGTGAAGCGCAGCCATACCCTGGTGGTGCGGGTGACCGATACGGAGCGGCTCCTGATCTCAGGTAAGGCGCGGGAGGCGGGCCTGAGCGTCTCGGCCTGGTTTCGGGCGGCGGCCAAGAAGGCAATAGTCGTGGCGCGCCTCCGGCCCGAGGAGGCGGCCTCGCTGCGCATGCTCTCGGGTATGGCCAACAACCTCAACCAGCTGGTCCGGCTGGCCCACCGCCAGGGGCTGCTGACCCTGCAGGGCAGGTGCCGCCAGCTCCTTAATGACATTCATAACAAACTTCAGCAAATAGGCAGAGATGATCGGAAAGGTGATGACCGGTAAGAGCTTCTCGGGCTGCGTGCGCTACGTGGTCCAGAAAGCAGGAGCGGAGGTGCTGGACTGGGAGGGCGTCCGCACGGACACTGTCGCCTCGATGGCGGCCGACTTCAACCTGCAGCGCAAGCTCAACCCCGGGCTGGAGAAGGCCGTGGGGCACATCGCCCTGAACTGGAGCGTGCATGACAGGTCAAAACTGAGTCCTCAGGTGATGGCAGAGCGGGCAAAAGAGTACATGGCCCAGATGCAGATCCAGAACACGCAGTACCTCATTGTCCTGCACCGGGACCGGGAGCACCCCCACCTGCACATCGTCTACAACCGGGTCAACTATGAAGGGAAAACGATTTCGGACAGGTTCCAGCACCGGCGCAACGCCAGGGTGTGCCGGGAAATCACCCAAAGGCACGGCTACTACCTGGCCCCGGACAAGGGGCAGGTGAACCGCCAGCGATTGAAAGGGGCCGACAAGGCCAAATACGAGCTGCATGACGCGGTCCGACAGGCGCTGCCAAAGGCCAGGACCTGGCAGGAGCTGGAACACTTGCTCCTGGGCAAGGGCATCTTGATCGACTATAAATACAAGAGGGGAACGGAACAGGTGCAGGGAATCAGCTTCCGTATGGGGGAGCTCAGTTTCAAGGGTTCCAGCATCGACAGAAGCCTGAGCTACCGGGCCATCAACAAACAGCTGGAACAGCACAGTAGACTGGCGCAGCTGACGCCACAGGTCTCCGGGCAACACAGCGCACTTGGTCATACAGGGGCATCCTTCCCTGGCATTACCACGGGCAGGGATGCGGCACCCCATCCTGCTACTACCCCGATTGAGGGCCTGCTGGCTCCCACCACCGGGCAGGCAGCGGACACGAATGACTATTCCTTCAGGAAAAGGAAACGCAAAAAGAAAAAGAGAATCCGCTTATGAAAACAGAAGAACTGGAGGAGCGCCTCCTGGACGTGGAGCGCGTGCTGGCCCTGCAGGACAAGCGGCTGGAGAAGCTCGAGGAAGGGACTGCGCCGCATCCCCCGCAGGATGCCCAGGCACCTGACTGCAGCAGCCAGTTTGAGGAGCTGAAGGCGCTCCTCAAGCGGCATGACCTGAGCGTGCAGGCCCTGCAGATCTATGCCCTGATCGCTTCACTTCAGGAAAAGATCACCAAGCTGCCCAAGTTGTTGCCTGTGCGGCATTACCACCATTTCGAGGACAGGTCCAGGGGCTTTTTGATCGGGGGCATGGTGTGTTTGTTGACAACTGCCATCTTCGTAGGGCTGTGCTTCAGCCTGTACCAGGAGAACGGCAGACTGCAGGAGAATAACATGAAGTACAGGATAATCCGGCAGGCTTACCCCGATGCGGCGCACTGGGCAGATTCAACTTATTTGCATGATCCGAATTTACAGTTATGAGCTTGCGCAAAGGCAATAGCCAAGGGTGCCGTTTTGCCGAAGGGGTGTTTGCCGATCCTCCAATTTATTCAGAGACAGTTTCGATCTGAAGAAGATCGAAACTGTCTTTTGCTTCCATTTTGCTGCGCTAAAGGTAATACTCAATTTCCTTTGACACATTTATTTTACAGCCTCAAGCGGGATCCCCGGTTCAGTCAAAATGCATCCGCTGAATGCGCACGGCATTCAGAATAGCTAGCAACGCCACCCCCACATCGGCAAAGACCGCCTCCCACATGGTCGCCAACCCTCCGGCACCGAGAATCAGCACGATGGCTTTGACCCCGAAAGCCAGCGCGATGTTCTGCCACACAATCTGCTTGGTCTTCTCGCCGATGTTGATGGCGGTGGCGATTTTGGAGGGGTGGTCTGTCTGAATCACCACGTCCGCCGTCTCTATGGCCGCGTCTGAACCCAGGCCACCCATGGCCATGCCCACGTCGGCCAGCGTAATCACGGGCGCATCGTTGATACCGTCGCCCACGAATGCAACGGTCCTGCCCTCAGCCTTCAGTTTCTCCACATGGGTCACCTTGTCCTGCGGGAGCAGTCCACCGTAGGCCGCGTCCAACTTCAGTTCAGCTGCCACTTTCTGAACGATGGAGTCTTTGTCGCCGGAGAGCATCACCAGCTGTTTCACCCCCAGCTCCCGCATTTTCCTTACGGCAAGCGGAGCATCCTCCTTCGTCTTGTCAGCGATGGTGATGTAGCCTGCGTAGGTTCCGTCCACGGCCACTATGACAATCGTTTCCACGATTTCCTTGAGGCTAGAGTCATACTGCACATTGTACTTATCCAGCAGCCTGGCATTACCAACCAGTAGAAGCCTGCCGTCGACACTCCCTTTTAGCCCGTGGCCTGAGATTTCCTCCACCTCACTGACCACGTGCTGCTGGTGCGCCTGCCCCGCCTCCGAGACGATGGCCTGTGCGATAGGATGTGTGGACTTGCTCTCCAGCGCAGCCACAGCCGACAGGAACCACTCATTGTCAGGTAGCACCGTCTCCACGCGCTGCACCTGGAACACACCCTCGGTCAACGTGCCCGTCTTATCCATCACCACCGTGTCTACCTGTGTCATCAGGTCCAGGAAATTAGCCCCCTTGAACAGGAGCCCGTTGCGCGAGGCAGCCCCGATGCCGCCGAAGTAGCCGAGCGGGATGGAGATAACCAGGGCGCAGGGACAGGAGATTACCAGAAAAATCAGCGCCCGGTAGAGCCACTGGTTGAAGTCATAGCTCTCTACAAAGAAGTAGGGAATAAAGACAAGGCCAATGGCGAGGAAGAAGACAATCGGCGTATATACTTTGGCAAACTTCGTGATGAACTGCTGCGTCTTGGCCTTGCGGCTGCCTGCTTCCTCTACCAGCTGGAGTATTTTGGAAAGGGCGCTGTTCTCATACGCAGAGGTTACCCTCAGTTCAATGACGCGGTCCAGGTTAATCATGCCTGCCAGTACCGTCTCTCCCTTCTTTTTCGTGTCAGGTTTTGACTCGCCTGTCAGTGCTGCTGTATTGAAGGAGGACTTCTCGGTGAGCAGCTCTCCGTCCAGCGCCACTTTCTCACCCGCCTTCACCTGCACCACATCGCCCATCCGCACCTCTTTCGCCCTCACGGTGACGATGCCGCTCTCGGTTACCAGCCCCACTTCGTCGGGCCTGTTGTCGATGAGCGCCTTGATGGAACGGCGGGAGCGCAGCACGGCCGCCTCCTGAAAATGCTCCCCAACCACATAGAACAGCATCACGGCAACGCCCTCGGCATACTCCCCGATGTAGAAGGCCCCCAGCGTGGCCATGCTCATCAGGAAGAACTCGTTGAAGAAACTGCTCCTAAGGCTCCTAACCGCATGCCATACCACGCGCCAGCCAACCAACACGTAGGCTATGCCATAGGTTATAAGCCGCACATACCCGGAGAACCAGGATGTGTCGAGATTATCCAGCAGAATGCCTCCCAGCAGCAGCACAAGGCTGATGGCCGTAGGAACGTAGGAGGACTTTGCCTCCTCTTCAGCGTGCTCGTGCTCCATAGCACCAGCTTGCCTGGCCTTACCGTCCGCACCGATATTTGGACCGGGAGCCTCCGCAGTTCTAGGCGAGGTAATCTCCAGTGGTTTGAAATCCTCTTCTATGTTTTTGGGTGTAGTCTTGCTCTTATTCATTCTCTTATGTCTTAATGGTTTTCAGCAGGTGCTATGATTCGCTTTAAGTCATCCGGGATTGGCATTGGCCGGAGCGGCGGAACATTGGACCCGCCTGTGTTGCCCACTGGTATCTTTCCGGCCCAGGACTTAACCCCACCTACCAACAGGCGGGGAAGCTGTCCAATCACCTCTTTCGTATTCTTCGTTTTGAACCCGAATCTGAGCATCTTCCAGTGTACGGCCGTATGCTCCAGCGGGTATGGCTGCCCCAGGATATGCGCTCTCTCTAAATGCCTCCAGGCAGCGAGACGGTTGCCCTCTCTCCAGCAGGTATGGTAAGCGGTCAGTTCCTGTTGGTAAAAGGGCCTGAGCTTGGCGGGCATGTTCCAGTTGAGTTTCATATTGTGCTCCTTTGTTCATTTATGTAAAGCTACGCCTCATCCCCCTGCAATCGCATTGCATTTTTGGCGGCGCAACTGCCGCAGAGGCCCTTCACCACCAGGCTAGCCTCCTCCATGGTAAAGTTGTCAGGCAGCGGAATCTTCGGGATGCGGGACATCGGGAGGCAAAACGTTTCCTGGCATTTGCTGCAGGAAAAATGAACATGCAGGTCCTCAGGTGCACATGCACAGCCTTCTTCGCAAAGCGCATACTTCGTAGAACCTGTTCCGTCCTCTATACTATGTACAATCCCCTTATCCTCAAAAGTTTTAAGAGTACGATACAAGGTAATCCGGTCCGAGCGAAGGAAATGGGCCTCCAGGTCATTCAGGCTCACTGCCGAAGACTGGCCTTGCAGGAAGTCAAGCACCAACAGACGCATGGCCGTCGGGCGGACGCCCTTCTCTTGCAGGATACGTTCTAAGTTTTGCAGCATAGGGAATTGTTTAATGATGGCCTTCTTCTTCCGCATTTCGCATCTTGGAAAGCAAAGAGTAAGCACCTTTGGTTACAAAATTGGCGGCAGCGGTATCAATCCCGGCAGGAAGCGCCACCTGCACGTAGCCTCCTTCCTCGGTCCCTCGCTCCACGGGCACCATGCGGAAACGCTTCAGCACCGTCTCGCCCTCTTTTTCATCGCCTGTGTAAAGGAAGATATAGTTGTTGCCATTCTCATGCACCACAGCCGCCTGGGGCAGAGCCAGTACTTCCTGGCCGTTCAGTGCCACCCGCGCCTGCACGTACATGCCCGGCACGAGGTCTTTGTCTTCCTCCTCCATGTGGGCGTGCACCTGCACCGTCCGCTCCGGGCTTATCTCTTTTCCAATCAGGTAGACGGTGGCCTCGTGCCTTGCCTCCGTCTCATTGGGCAGGGAGTACAATACCTTTTGCCCCTTTTTCAGTGTCGGCACGTCCTTCTCAAACACCGTCAGCTCCACGTGCAGGTGGTCGGTATCAGCGATGCGGAACAGTACGTCCGTCGGGTTCACAAACTGCCCAACGCTGGCGTTGATGTAAGTCACGAAGCCCTCAATCGGGGCATGGATGGGGAGGATGCGGCTGATGTTGCCTTCCCGCAAAGAAGCGGGGTTGACGCCAATGATGCGCAGCCGCTCCCCCAGCCCCTCGACCTGTGCCCTTACAGACTTGTACTCGGAAGCAGTCCGCTGATACGTCTTGGCAGAGGTGACCTGCTCAGCGGACAGCTCTTTCTGCCTTTCGTACTCCAGCTCCAAAAACCCAAGGCGGCTTCTGGCATCCAGGTAATCCTGCTGCAGTGTCACAAACTCTGGGTTCTCAATCTTTGCAATCAACTGCCCTCTCTTTACACGCATACCTTCCAACAACACCGTGCTCTTCACATAGCCGCCCAGGGGAGCGCTCACAGCGGCCATGTTCTGGGGCGGCAGGTCCAGCTTGCCTGTCAGCGTCAGGGTATTGCTCAGGTTGCGCATCTCAGGCTTGCCCAAGGCTATGCCCGCCACCTGGTACTGCTGCTCGGTCAGCTCTGCCTCGTTGGGGTTCTCTTCGCCATGCTCCTCCGTAGCCACTTTCGTCGGTTCAGACTCACTGCCGCAGGATAAAAAGAGCAATGCACCTGTTAGGTAAAATATATGGATAATCCTTTTCATATGGGATAGATTCTGCTTTTGTTGGTTACTGTTGGTTTTCTGTCATGTAGTGGAGTTCTATGACAGCCCTGTCATAGGCGTAGAGTGTTTCCAGATAGTTCGCCTGGATGCTCAATGCCCTGCTTAGGCTCAGGATATAGTCCTGGTAGTTGATTTCCCCTACCCGGTAGGCTTTGGTGGCGTGGTCTATGATGAGCCGCGCCTGCGGCAGTGCCGTGCGTTCATAGTAATCCAGGCTGCCCTGCAGCTTGAGCGCCTGCTGAAGCGCGGCCGCTGCATCAGCCCGCAGCTCGTTGCGAGTACCCTCTAGGTCCTTCTGAGCTACGTCCGCCTGTAACTTAGCCGCCTCCATACGGCTCCTCTGTGGCTTTGCCCACAGTGGGATGGCCACGCCGAAGGACACCTCCTGGGGCGCCTCGAACTCCTCTCCCCCCCTTTTTCCATGATTCCCGGCAATGGTTCGGTTCGTATAGCCCAGCTGTAGGTCCGGCAGTAGCCTGGACCGCTCCAATTTGGTTTCCGCCTGCCGCACCTCGACCTGTTGGCGGGCCAGTCGGAGCCGCGGATTCCGCTCCAGCATTTCCTCGGTTATGCCTGGCAGGGGCAAGCGGCTGAGTACCGTGTCTGCCGTGGCTACCAGCGTGTCGGTTGCCAGCAAGGCCTGCAGGCGCTCCTGGAACACGGCCCTGTCGGCCTCCGCCTGAAAGACGCTGTTGCGCACTTCCGACAGCTGCGTCTCGGCCGTCACCTGCTCCAGCAGGTGAGTCTCACCGGTCCGGAGCCTGACCTGGGCGGCCCGGAGGAAAGCTGTGTACAGGCTATCCTGATAGGTGAGCAAGCTGAGTCGGGAGCGTGCATAGACTATTCCGTAGTAGTTGAGCCTCACGTCGCGGACGACTTCCCGCTGGCGCTGGGTCAGGCCGATCCTGCTTGCCTGGGTGAGTTCCCCGGCAAGCTTTGCCTGTCTGGCATAAAGAGTCGGAAAGGCAAACGTCTGCAACACAGAAACCTCAGTGTCATACTCTCCAGACTGTAGCTTACCGGTGGAGTACTGCAGCTGCGTCTTATTGATGTCCCAGGCTGCCCCTTTGAGCGACTGGCTCCTCTTGACGCCAAGCCTGGCGGCCTCTACGGAGGGGTTTCGGTTAATTGCCTTGGCAACGGCCTCATCGAGCGTGTACACTTCTACCGGATGCTGCTGCTGGGCCTGTGCCGGCTGCGCCCTGCCCATAAGCAGGGCAACCGTGGCCAAAACCGTCACTATCGCGGTTGCCGGAAATCCACTGTCACTTGCTTTGCGTTGCTTTCTGCTGGAGAGATACCCTTCGATGAGAATATAAAGCACGGGCAGCACCACCAGCGTCAGCATGGTGGAGGTGATAAGCCCTCCGATCACTACCGTGGCCAGTGGTTTTTGCACCTCAGCCCCTGCCGTGTTGGAGAGCGCCATCGGCAAAAAGCCAAGGGAGGCCACCGCAGCCGTCATCAGCACGGGGCGAAGACGTGTGGAGGTGCCGTTGAGCACCACATCCCGCAGGCTCAGGCTATTGTGCTCCTTGCGCTGTCGGTTGAATTCAGCGATGAGCACAATACCGTTTAACACTGCCACCCCGAACAAGGCAATGAAACCCACACCGGCCGATATGCTGAAGGGCATATCCCTCAGCCACAGGGCCAGTACGCCCCCGATGGCCGACAGCGGTATGGCAGTGAAGATGAGCAGCGAGTGGCGCACGGAGCCGAAGGTGAAATACAACAGTAGGAATATCAGCGCCAAGGCAGCCGGAACAGCCACCGAGAGCCGCTTGTTGGCTTCCTGCAGGTTCTCAAACTGCCCCCCATACGTGACAAAGTAGCCCGTGGGAAGCTGCACCTGCCGGTCTATTTTCTGCTGCACCTCCTCCACCACGCTGGCGACATCCCGCCCCCGGACGTTAAACCCCACGATGATGCGGCGCTTGGCGTCCTCGCGCTGTATCTGGTTTGGCCCTTGCCGAAACACAATGTCTGCCACTTGCTCTAGGGGCACCTGTACCCCATTCGGTGTAGTGACAAAGAGCTGCCGCACATCGGCTATGTCCTGTCTGTTCTCGTGCGTGAGCCGCACGACCAGGTCGAAGCGGCGGTCTCCCTCGTAGACCATCCCGGCGCTTTGGCCGGCAAAGGCCGCGTTGATGGCTTGGTTCACCGTCTCCACGTCCAAGCCGAACCTGGCTATCTGATCCCGTTTGATGTCCACCACGATCTGCGGCAGGCCGGACACCTGCTCCAGGTACAGGTCCTCGGCCCCCTGCACGGTGGACACGATGCTGCCAACCTCTTGGGACAGCCGGGTCAGCTCCTGCAGGTCCTCTCCAAAGATCTTGATGCCCACGTCCTGGCGCACCCCGGAGATCAGCTCGTTGGAGCGCAGCTGGATTGGCTGTGAAACGCCAAAGGTAACTCCCGGTATGGCCTCCAGCGCCTCTGTCATTTTGTTGGCCAGCTCCTCCCGTGTCTCCGCACTGGTCCACTCCTCCTTGTCTTTTAAGGTAATGGTCACGTCGGCGGACTCCATCGGCATGGGGTCTGTCGGTATCTCTGCCGCGCCGATTTTGCTGATCACATCTTTAACCTCAGGAAACTGCTCTTTCAGGATACGGGAAGCCAAGGTTACTTTTTCAATCGTCTCAGACAAAGAGCTCCCGGTCAGCAGCCTTGTCTCCAGCGCAAAATCGCCCTCCTCCAGGGTGGGGATAAACTCGCTGCCCATGCGGGAGAAAAGCACCAGGCTCAGGGCAAACAAACCTACGGCTATGGCCAAAACAAGTGCCTTGAAGCGAAGCGCTCCATGGATGATCGGAGTATAGAGCCGCTGGAAGAAATCCATCATGCGGTCGGAGATGGTGCGCTTGTGTGTAATGTTCTTGTTCAGCAGCAGTGCCGACATCATGGGCACGTAGGTGAGCGAGAGGATGAAGGCCCCGAGTATGGCAAAGGAAACAGTCAGCGCCATGGGCCTAAACATCTTGCCCTCTATACCAACCAGCGCGAGTATCGGCAGGTACACGATCAAAATGATGATCTCGCCAAAAGCAGCGGCGGAGCGGATTTTCCGCGCCGATTCGTACACCTCCTCATCCATTTGCGCCTGCGTCAGCCTGCCTTTGCTGCGCAGCCCCAGGTGGTGCATGGTCGCCTCCACGATGATGACGGCCCCGTCGACGATAAGGCCAAAGTCGATGGCTCCCAGGCTCATCAGGTTACCTGTCACGCCGAACAGGTTCATCAGGATGATGGCAAAGAGCATGGCCAGCGGAATGACAGAGGCTACCACCAACCCTGCGCGGAAGTTTCCCAGGAAGAGCACCAGCACGAAAATTACGATCAATGCCCCTTCAATCAGGTTTTTCTCCACTGTGCCGATGGCGCGCCCGATCAGCTCGCTCCGGTCGAGAAACGCCTGGATCTCCACGCCCTCGGGCAGTGACTTCCTTATCTGTTCGAGCCGCTCTTTGACCCGGTCCACCACCTGGTTGGTGTTCTCGCCCTTGAGCAGCATCACAATACCGCCCACGGCCTCCCCTGTGGCGTCCGTAAGGGCACCGTAGCGGTTGGCACTGCCGAAGCGTACCTGGGCAATGTCAGAGATTAGCACAGGAGTTCCATTGGCAGTGTTAGTGACCACGACCTTCTTGACCTCATCCAGGCTGCTGATAAGCCCCTCGCTGCGGATAAAGTAGGCGTTGGGTTTTTTGTCGATGTAAGCCCCACCCGTGTTCTGGTTGTTGCGCTCCATCGCAGCCAACACGTCACTGATGCTCAGGTTATAGCTGCGGAGCCTGGCAGGGTCGATGGCCACTTCATACTGCTTCACAAAGCCCCCGAAGCTGTTAACCTCCGCCACGCCGGGCGTTCCGAGAAGCTGCCGTCTGATGATCCAGTCCTGGATGGTACGCAGCTCCATCGCGTCATACTGCTTCTCATAACCAGGCTTGGGATGCACGACGTACTGGTAGATCTCGCCCAAGCCTGTGGAAATGGGGGCCATCTCCGGGCTGCCTATGGCTGGGGGTATGATGTTTTTGGCCTCCACGAGCCGCTCGCTCACCTGCTGGCGGGCCCAGTAAATGTCCACATTGTCTTCAAACACAATGGTCACCACCGAGAGGCCGAAGCGGGAAATGGAGCGCACCTCCTCAATATCGGCGATGGTGGACATGGTCTGCTCCACCGGGAAGCTGATGAGGCGCTCTACTTCTTGGGCTGCCAGGGAGGGGCTGGTGGTAATCACCTGCACTTGGTTGTTGGTGATGTCGGGTACGGCATCGATGGGCAGCTGCGTGACGGAATAGCTGCCCCAGACAACAAGCGCAAGGGTGAAGATACCGATGATGAACTTGTTGTAAATGGAGAAATGTATAATGCGGTCAAGCATAATTAAAGTTTTTAAATCAAAATTCTGTTAGGTTATTTTAAATGAACAGAGAAGAAATGGTAAGCCTTGGCGATGACGGCTAAAGCGCCCAGGAGGGTGGCAGCAATCAGGACGGCCATTTTTAGCCGCCTCTGCCACTTAGGTTGCCGCCCCCGCCAGTTGTGTTGCCTATTTCTCTGCCCTGGTTTCCTTCTCTTATTGGCTTTTTTCTTGCTTACTTTTTTCAATTCCGATTGGCAAAATGTTTTAGAATGCTCTCGTCGGGTTACTGCGTTCTGAATTCGAAGGAATAAACAGGAACAGAAGGACACGTACATACCAGTGCCGGTTATGTACAGGTCTGTTCACAAAAAAGAAAGGGAAACGGGTTAGGCTACCTTCGGCGGTTGCCAGATGGAATAGGAAAGGAAGGGGATAAAACTACTCTTGTACAGATCCACCTTCTGAATTGCCTGCTGTGGGGAGGTGTGCTCGATTACGGCTGTGCTTTGTGCCTGAAAATGGGTATGGCAGCAATGGCAGGAGCAAAATGGGGAGCATCCATCCGCAATATTATCCTGATGGTCCTGATGTGTGCCAGCCATAGCCACTGCCTGCCGTTCACTCGAAACCGCACTTGCCCTGTCCATGCATGGTTTCAGGGAAAGCGTGAGCAATAGCAGAATCAATATGGAGAGTATAAACCTCATTCAGTGCAAAGGTAAGAGAAAAAATAATGCAATGGCATTGCGGATGTTGAAATTATTCCTATAATGATCCCTTGAAAGGGCCAATATAATGTTACGTTAGTTTACGCCTTTAAGATGGTACTTGCTAAAAGATTAAGAGTTAGCTGGTGCTAATCTATAGCTCGAGCGTTCTACGCTGCAAATTCTGCTGGTTTACACTATCCAATGATAAAAATAGTGATAAACAACCTAGCAGCAGCTTCTGCTTTGCTGAATAGGCGGGCAAGGGACTGTGCCGTAGGAGCAGTACACGCAGCAGTCCCCTGGCCTCGGTTTCAGAAGCTTCTTGCACTTTTCACACGCATAAAAGTACTGGCAGGCATCTGTGGGCATCTGCTCTTCCTTTCGATGCCCGCACTCCGGACAGGTGATAACTGAGCTTAGACTAGTCTCTCCCATGCTTACTTCTTCTTAGCTACCTCCACTGTATAGCCCGTCTTTTTAGCCGCCTGTAGGATATCCAAGGGCTTCACCCTTGTGCTGTCGTAGGAGATGGTGGCGCTTCCAGCCTTGTACGAGGTGCTCACATGAAAGACTCCCGGCACCTCGCCTATCACCTGGCTCACCTGCGCCTCACAGCCCGCACAGGTCATTCCCTCCACTTTCAGTTCCATTGTCTGCTTAATGTCGCCCTCGGCACCGTTGGCTATCGGATTTGTTTGCCCATAGAAAGCACCTGCATAATTTGGGAAGGTAAGCAGAAGCAACGCAAGGCAACTCACCAATAGCAACACCCTGTTCGACTTCCAGAATGAGAACTTATCATTTTGCTCACAGTCGCAGCTAGAGGCTGACCTGCCCGGTTTCAGACGTTGATACCACGCCAAGCCCAGGACTGCGATGGTAATGCCTATCAGATACGGCCTGAGTGGTTCAACCCAGTCAAAAGAAGAAGCAACCCCTGTGGCACCTACCATTACGGCCAGCAGCGGTGTGATGCAGCAAAGAGAGGCCGTAAATGCAGCCACTATGCTGCTACCCGCAAGCTTAGATGAAGTATTTCTCATATCACTTAGTTTGTTTTTATTTCTATTTCCCTACTGATAAGCTCCAACAGGGGCTTTATTACTTCCTGGCGCTCCTGCTTTAGGGAATAGAACACGGTCTGCCCTACCTTCTTACTTTGGATGATGTTAGCATCCTTGAGCTTGCGCAGGTGCTGCGAGACAGCGGGCATGGTCATTTGCAGCACGTCGCTTAGATCACAGACGCACAGCGATTCCTCCTGCTCCAACAGGTATAGAAGCTTAAGCCTTGTCTCACTCCCTGCCAGGCTAAAGACCTGGCTCAGGGTCTGTATCATACCGGCTGCAGTCTCCAGCCGATCAGAGCATAGTTGCAGTCTTTCTTTATTGGTGTAAACCCGAATACATAACTTCTCTTCTTCCATAGCAATTTCTGTCAAGCAAATTTAATAAATGATAAGTATTTAAGCAAGTACTTAAATACTTGCAAATGTTACTCAATGGTACAACCGCAGATGGTATCAGTATTGCCACTATTTTCAGCACTAGAGGATTTAACACAACTTCATAAATTTTATGTTCTACTCCCTCATCAACTGAGGCTTATGAGACAAGTAGGAAAACTGACCATTGAAGATGTCCTGAATTATGAAACAGGAGAGCAAGTGAGCGCATATATTTTTTTTAAAAAGCCTTTAGATGAAATCACAGAGCACCGCTCAGAGTTACAGAAAGCTATTCAAGGTTACCGGGAGCCGCTGTACGTCTGCTATTACTGCAAGCAGCTGATCAGGATCAGGGGTGGGAATTTTAACAGCGGAAAAAGTAAAAAGGACAGCTTCCACTTCGCTCATCTAAAAGATAGCGCAGCCTGCCATATAAAAACCAACCATGTATACACACGGGAGGAGGTTGACCGCATCAAATACAATGGTGCCAAAGAGAGCGCACTGCACATTCACCTCAAGGAACAGATCGCTGCTTACCTGAACAAAAACAGGTTGTTTAAAAAGGGGGTATCCTCTGTTGAGATAGAAAAGGTTGTTAAAAGCAAGCTCATTGAAAAGGAGTGGCGTAAGCCTGACATCAATGCCTCTTTCCAGGATAAGCGCGTGGCTATTGAGTTGCAGCTTTCCACCACCTGGCTGAGTGTGATTACCGGCAGGCAGCATTTCTATCAGGAAGAGGGCAGCTATATACCCTGGGTGTTTCATAAGTTCAGCCTGGATGATGATGTCAGAAAGCTAACCTATAATGATGTGATCTTTACCAATCACCATAATGCTTATGTTTTCGACGAGGAATGTAGCAGGAAATCAGATCTTGAGAACGATCTGGTGCTGAAGTGCTACTACAAGAAGTATTACCGGCAGGGGCTTGAGATAATGGATACCTGGGAAATGACTTATGTTACCCTTTCCGACCTGACCTTTGATACCGTAAGCTATAAAGTCTACTTTCACGATGCGAAGAAGGAGAAGAGAGAAGTGGAACTCGCCGTTGCCCGGGAAAGAAACAGAAGAGCCCTCCTTGAAAGGGAACAAGAAAATGAAGCCGAAAAACGCAGGGCCGCACAGGCCAGAATCCTGGAGCAAAGAAAGGCTGAAGAGAAAAGAAGAATAGCTGCTCATACCGAGTTAAAAGAAAACCTGTCAAAATTAACCCAGCAGCTTCACGGGCTCCAACAGGAGAAAGATAGTGCGGAGAGGAAAGCACAACGATTACAGGAAAGAGTAGAGAACAGGATGCAAATCCTAACAAATCTTATAGCTTTTGCTGATAAAACTTATGACCTCATAACTGGTAAAAGCCGCTCAAACCCTTTCCACAGGAACTTCGAATACGGCCATTATGAAATGGTGAACACACTGCGTGCAGAGTTCCTGGAGACTGGCAAAGAGTTAGAGGCAAGCTTTGCGCGGGCATTCGTAGAGAAAGGTTACTGGCTGAAGAAGCAGGCCGACCTTCCTACACTGGGGCAAATAACAATAGCGGGAGTAAGTTACCAAATTCTACCTGAGGTAGATCAATACTTCCAGCTGATAAGACCTCATTATGCTCGAGTGAAATATATACCGAAGTCAGCTGTGGGAACGCTTTTCGAGGGGGCTGAGCTTCGGTCTGTGCTTTCTGAAACTAACCTATTGGAGGTCTTTACCAAGAGCAGCTTATTTCTCTTGGTTGAACATGGTCAGGATGTATTGACCTTTTCTGATAAAGTAGAGGCTTGCCAGAGATCTATTTCGCGCATTGACGAGATGCAAGTAGAGTTAAAGATTCAATTGCAAGATAGGATAAAGCAAACTTTTGAAGCGGAGATAGCTGACTCTAAACTCGAAAAATCGAATATTGAAATCAGTAGTGAAGCATTAGATGGTGAGATAAGCGTTTTGCAAGCAGAGGTGGTAAGCTTGAAAAGCGTCCTGGATGATTTAAGAGGCTCCTTTTAAAGCACTTTCTTTTATTTTGTCAAGTTTAATAACAAAAAAACTTGACATGTAATAGCTAAGCTACTACCTTTATAGAACCATTAGGCTAAACCAGTGCACAACTTAGAAAGGAAGTGATGAGCATTATGCAGAAAGTCCGGGAAAGAATCGAGCAGGCACAGCCCGGGCAGCTGCTGACTTACGCCGATTTTCAGGTAAGCGACAGCCAGCTGGAGGCCCTGGCAGCGGCACTCAGCCGCCTGACCAGGCAGGGGGTGATCAACCGGCTGGCGAAAGGCCGTTACTACAAGCCAAAGGAAACTGTTTTCGGGAAAGTGAGACCATCCGAAAAAGAGATCATCAAGAGTCTTAGCACCTCCAAAGGCAAAGTCAAAGGTTACGAGAGCGGTTTGGGGCTTTACAACCAGCTGGGTCTGACCACGCAGGTCCCCCGGGAGGTGACGCTGGTGACCCGCAAGCAGCGGCGGGTGGCCAGCGTCGGGAAGACCAAGATCCGTTATGTCCAAAGCCCCACCAGCTTCAAGGAGTCCGACATAGACAAGCTTCAAATCCTGGACGCCCTGCGCGGTTACAAGAAGATTCCGGACCGTAACAACAAAAAGACCATCCTCATTTTACTGGAGTACATCAGGAAGCTGACTGAGCGTGACACATCACGTCTTATAGAGCTGGCGCTGGACTACAACCCAGCTACCCGTGCCCTGCTGGGAGCCCTGCTGGAGCAGCTGGGATATGCTAAGGAGGCAGACAGGCTAAAGCAGTCACTCAACCCGCTGACTAAATACAAACTGGGCATTAGCGAGAGCATTTTGCCCAACAGAAAAGACTGGAATATTATATGAACCTGCACCAAAACCCGGAGGTATTCCGGGATGCCATTACGGCCACGGCAGAGGCCTTGCAGATCAGGGATGTGTATGTGGAGAAAGACTACTGGGTGACGCTGGTGCTTTACCGCCTGGCCCACTCCCCCTACGTGGAGCAAGCCATCTTCAAGGGCGGCACCTCCCTATCCAAAGCCTACAACCTGATCGAGCGTTTTTCCGAGGACATCGACCTGGCCATCAACGCCGACGAGGGCATGACAAACAACCAGGTCATGCAGCTGATCCGCAAAATCTCAAAAGAGATCACAAAGGACATGGTTGAAGTAGATGACCCGCACCGGACCAGCAAAGGCTCCCGCTTCCGCAAAACACTGCACGACTACGGAGCCTCCGTGCAGGGAGACTACGGACAAGCAACTGACAAGATTCTGGTCGAGATCAACTCCTTTGCCAGCCCTAATCCACACCAGCTGATGCCGATCAAGACCTATATCAGCCAGTTTATGGCTCAACGTGGTTTGCTGGAAATGATCCGCCAGTACGAGCTAGAGCCTTTTGAGGTAAATGTGGTGAGCCTAGAGCGCACCTTCACAGAGAAAGTACTGGCCCTAGTGCGGGCTTCTTATGCCGAAAACCCAGTAGATGAATTAGGTAGCAAGATCCGCCATGTATACGACCTGCACGCCATGCTAAAAGCACCTGCAGTGACCGCCTTTCTGCACAGCGAGGACTTCTCTCAAATGATCAAGGCCGTGCAGGCCGATGATACCCGCAACAGCGAGTTTCAGGGGCACTGGGCTCTGCAGCCGCTGGATGCCTGCCTGCTGTTCGCCGACGTGAGAGGAGCCTGGAATTCTTTAGAGACGGCCTACCAGCAGGAATTCCGTTCCCTCGTGTATGGTACGCTGCCTGACGCGGAGGAGATTGTTACCGTCTTGGGAATAGTCGCTGCACGCCTTAAGGCATTCGGAGACAGGAAGAGTTGATATGGACCTAATGTAGCTGTTAGACCCTGCATAAGAAGTACGGTATATAATCTATTCCTTAAATGTGCTAATCCATGCCCTAATGGATAGAATCACGGTAGTCAAAATGAGAAGTTTTAAGGCCAGTATCTTATGGGATAGCCTTAAAACTTCTCTTAGCACTCATCCATATTGATATATACTTTATCATATTTTAGGTAAATTGCTAACCCTGTTAACAAATAAACCAGTCACTCTAACTCAGATCACGGTAGTTTTAGAATAACAATTCTAAAGCTGTGCCTTCTTCTGTAGTTTGATCATATAAGAAGTAAGAAATGAACGCAGTTGAGATTGAAGAAGCTATTTCATTACTGGCAGAACAGCCTTTTAATCCTGATGAGTTTCCCTATGCTTTTCTGGAAGCTTTTGGTAATAAAGCTACGACTATTAGACGCCTGCAAACCGGTAATAACAACAAATCTGATGTTGAAGGCGGTGTTCTCCAACGCAATAATATCCATATTGCGGTATGCGAGAAAGGCGCGGTTTTGGAAACGCTGAACCGTTTGCGTGAAAGCCCAGCAACCTCAAAAGCTAAGGCCAAATTTATACTGGCTACAGATGGTAAAGAATTTCAGGCCGAAGATATGAGTAGCGGTGAGACTGTTGCTTGCGACTACCAACAATTCAACGAGCATTTTGGCTTCTTTCTGCCTCTGGCAGGTATCAGTACCGTAAAGCAAATACGAGAAAATGCCTTTGATATAAGGGCTACGGCGCGCCTTAATAAACTCTATGTAGAACTCTTGCGCCATAACCCAGACTGGGATACAGAAGAGCGGCGGCACGACATGAACCATTTCCTGGCTCGGCTGATCTTTTGCTTTTTTGCTGAGGATACCGGCATTTTTAGCGGGAACAATCCGTTTGTGGATACCATTCAGCGAACTAGCGCCTCTGATGCTTCCGATACACACGAGGTGATGAGCGAGATCTTTCGGGCAATGGATACGAAGCGCGAAGACCGAAAAGCCAAGAACATACGTAGTTGGGCTATTGGTTTTCCTTACGTTAACGGAGAGCTATTTTCCGGCTCTACCGAATGCCCGAAGTTTACCAAGATTGCTCGTTCTTACCTGCTGCACATTGGAAACTTGGACTGGAAGAAAATCAACCCAGATATTTTCGGCTCCATGATTCAGGCGGTGGCCGATGAAGACGAACGTAGTGCCCTGGGTATGCATTATACTTCCGTACCAAATATCTTGAAAGTACTCAATCCGCTGTTTCTTGATGATCTGCGCGCGCAACTAGAGGAAGCAGGCGATAACGGGCGTAAGTTGCTTAACCTGCGTAAACGCCTGGCTCGCATCCGGGTGTTTGATCCTGCCTGCGGCTCTGGCAATTTTTTAGTGATTGCTTACAAGCAAATGAGGGAGATTGAGGCGGAGATCAACAAACGTCGGGGTGAAGGAGACAGGCCTACGGAAATACCGCTAACCAATTTCCGTGGCATAGAACTTCGCGACTTTTCATGTGAGATAGCACGTCTTGCTCTTATTATTGCTGAGTATCAGTGCGATGTGATTTACCGTGGGCATAAACTGGCAATCGCAGATTTTCTGCCGCTGAGCAAAGAAAACTGGATCACTCGTGGCAATGCCCTGCAGCTAGAGTGGCTCTCTGTTTGTCCACCGACCGGAACAGGTGTAAGGCTTCACAGCAACGATCTCTTTTCTACTCCTTTACATCAATCTGAAATTGATTTTGAAAACGAAGGAGGCGAAACCTATATCTGCGGAAACCCACCTTACCTAGGGTCAACCTGGCAATCCAAAGAACAAAAATCCGATTTACAAGCTATCTTCAAAGACCTAACCAAATCATGGAAGTCGCTTGACTATGTAGCAGGTTGGTTTATGAAAGCTGCCCAATACGGCAGGCATACCAATGCTGCATCGGCTTTTGTGTCTACCAATTCCATTTGCCAAGGCCAACAAGTACCTATTCTCTGGCCGCTCATATTTAACACCAGCCATGAAATAAGTTTTGCTCATACCTCATTTAAATGGAATAATCTTGCCAGCCATAATGCCGGAGTAACTGTTGTAATCGTCGGTATTTCAAATCGCTCAAGTGCAGTCAAACGCTTGTTTTCTGCTGGAGAAAATGGTGAAATAATAGAAAAGAAGGCTAGTAAAGTTAATCCCTATCTAATCGCATCGGAAAATATTATTGTAAACAAAAGCTCTAAACCTAAATGTGATATCTCGGAAATGAAATTTGGTAATAAGTCTGTAGATGGAGGAAATCTGCTTCTTACAATTAGTGAGTTGAATACGTTGAATCTAGACAAAGCACAAAGACAAAAGATTGTAAGGCGTTTTTATGGTTCGTCTGAGTTTATAAGAGGTAATGAAAGATATGCACTCTGGATAGAAGATAAGAATCTTCAAGAGGCTCTCCTTAATAAGGAGATAGAAAAGCGCATTCACAATGTAAAGGATATGCGTCTTTCTAGTACAGACAAGGGTGCAAATGAAATGGCAAAAAAACCTTATCAATTCAGAGAAATGAATTACGGCCACACAAGTACTCTTATTGTACCTCGTGTCAGCTCTGAAACAAGATTTTATTTACCTGTAGGGTTATTGAACAATCAATCTGTTGTTGGAGATAGTGCATTTGCTCTGTTTGATGCTCCACTTTGGAATTTGGCATTAATTGCATCACGTGTTCATCTGGTATGGATCGCAACAGTATGTGGTAAGTTAAAAACAGACTTTAGATATTCTAACACACTTGGCTGGAATACCTTTCCAGTTCCTACCTTAACCGCCAAAAACAAAGAAGACTTAACTCGTAGCGCCGAAGAAATTTTGATAGCACGGGAACGACATTTTCCTGCCACTATCGCCGATCTCTATGATTCGAAGGCCATGCCCGAAGATCTCCGCCATGCCCATGATCGCAACGATGAAGTGCTGGAACGTATTTACATTGGCCGCCGGTTCAAAAACGACACTGAGCGCCTGGAAAAACTTTTCGATCTTTATACACAAATGACTACTAAAGCCAAGAATTCATGAGCGAAAAAAAAGCCGTACCCTCCGTTACTGTTAATTATAAAAGCACGGGAAGTTCTACCAACTCAAATGAACTTGGCATGCGCGCCATGCAAGAGCGCGCCTATGAAAAGCGTGGTGAGCAGTATTTGCTAATCAAATCGCCACCAGCCTCTGGGAAAAGTAGGGCACTTATGTTTATTGCGCTGGATAAGCTGAACAACCAAGGCGTTAAACAAGCTATTATCGCGGTTCCGGAAAAGTCTATTGGCTCAAGCTTTGCCAATGAACCACTTAGCAAATTTGGTTATCATTTTGACTGGCATGTAGAACCAAAATGGAACCTCTGTAATGCCCCAGGGGAAGATGGCAGCAAGGTTAATGCCGTTGGGTCTTTCCTGAGCAGCGAAGACAAGGTACTGGTTTGCACCCATGCCACGTTTCGCTTTGCCGTAGAGCGATTCGGAGTAGAGGCTTTTGACAATCGACTTATTGCCATTGATGAATTCCATCATGTGAGTGCCGATGAAGGTAATGTTCTCGGTTCACAAATCAGGCAACTGGTAGAACGCGATAAGACACATATTGTGGCCATGACAGGCTCCTATTTTCGTGGGGATGCCAATCCTGTTCTACTGCCTGAAGATGAGGCTAAATTCGATACTGTTACTTATACTTACTATGAGCAACTTAACGGCTATGAATACCTTAAAACCTTGCATGTTGGTTATTACTTCTATAGTGAGGCCTATGCTGACGAAATTTTGAATGTTCTCAACCCTAATGAAAAAACGATCATCCATATACCAAACGTTAATTCGCGCGAGAGTATGGGGGATAAGATCAAGGAGGTGGAGCATATTTTGTTTGAGCTTGGCGAGTGGCTGGGTACTGACCCAAGTACCGGCTTTCATTTAGTTAAAACGCCAGAGGGTAAAGTTTTAAAAATTGCTGATCTAGTTGAAGATGATTCTGCAAAGCGCTCAAGAGTACTAGCCGCGCTGAGAATGCCGGAAGCCAAAAAGGATCGCGACCACGTGGATATTATTATCGCGCTGGGAATGGCCAAAGAAGGTTTCGACTGGATATGGTGTGAACATGCACTCACAGTAGGCTACCGCTCTAGCCTAACCGAGATTGTACAAATTATCGGGCGCGCCACACGGGATGCACCCAATAAAACCCAGGCCCGCTTTACCAACCTCATCGCCGAACCCGATGCTGCAGAAGAGGCCGTTACCGATGCGGTTAATGATACACTCAAGGCAATTTCAGCCAGCCTGTTAATGGAGCAGGTGCTGGCCCCTAAGTTTAACTTTGTGCCAAAGCAAAAAGACTCAGGACCAGTTGAAGGAATGCACTATGGGGAAGGCGGCTATGATCCAGATAAAGAGAATATTGGCGTTAATGAGGAGACGGGCCAATACCACATTGAGATAAAAGGCCTTTCTGCGCCCAAAAGCAAAGACGCCCAGCGTATTTGCCAGGAGGATTTGAATGAGGTTATCGCCGCATTTGTTCAGGACAAGCAGACTATCGAACGCGGCCTGTTTGACGAAGAGGTAGTGCCCCAGGAGCTCACCCAAATCCGCATGGGGAAGATAATCAAAGAAAGGTACCCAGAGCTAGACGATGAGGATGTAGAAGCTGTGCGCCAGCATGCTGTTGCTGCGTTGAACCTGACGCAGAAGGCAAAAGAAGCCATCAACAATGACAGTGAATTATCTAGCCGCGCCAATACAGCTTTGATTGACGGGGTGCGTAAATTTGCCATGGATGTGCGCGAGCTGGATGTAGACTGGATTGACAGCATTAACCCATTTAGTGAAGCCTACTCTATATTAGCTAAGGCTATGACGGAGAAAAGCTTGAAGGCTATGGCAGAAGTTATTTCAGCCAAAAAGCCCAATATATCAATAGAAGAAGCACGTGACCTTGCCAAACGGGCTTTGAAATTCAAAAAAGAGCGAGGCAGGTTACCAGATATAAAATCTGCCGACCCCTGGGAGCAACGTATGGCACAAGGAATAGCGTATTTGGCTCGTTTAAAAGCAGAGGAGAGAAATGGCTAAACAACAGAAACTGACCGAAGAAGATGACGCGCTTTTAGCAGAACTCGGCATAGAGGTAGAAGCCAAAAAAGCCGTTAAGTACTCGCCCAGAGAAGAGCGAATTATCGCTGGCTTTGAGGAGATACAAAAGTTCGTGGAAGAGCATAATCGATTGCCCGAACACGGTGAGGACAGAGATATTTTTGAAAGGCTGTATGCCGTAAGGCTTGAACAAATCCGCAGGCAGGAAGAGTGCAGAAATCTTCTTAAAGAGCTGGATCATCAAAATCTTCTGGATAGCGAAAGTAAACCTGGTGCAGACATTTCAGAGGACTTGGATGACGAGGAATTGCTGGCGCAGCTTGGCGTGGATGTTAATAACGAGGATTCAATCACAAACCTAAAACATGTAAAGCCTCGCGTAGAGAAAAAGGCAGCAGAAGAAATTGCCAACCGTACCCGCTGCGAAGATTTCGACAACTTCAAACCATTGTTTGCGGCGGTTAAAAGAGATATCGATACTGGTTTCAGGAAAACTATTCGTTTCAGAAAAGACGCCGGCTTCACCAAGACAAGCCTTAAGAAAGCTCAGTTTATTATTGTAGGGGGGCAAATGGCGTATATAGCCGAGATTGGAGAAACGTTTAAAGCTCCCAATGGTGAAGAAGATGCCCGCTTGCGGGTTATTTATGCCAACGGTACGGAAAGCAATATTTTGCTCAGGTCTCTGATTCGGGCCATGTACAAGGACGAAACCAGTAGGTTTATCACTGACGCCGACTCAGGGCCTCTATTCTCTGGCGAGAACAGTGAAGATGATCAGGAGAGCGGTACAATTTACGTACTGCGTAGCCTATCCAATCATCCTACTATCAAAGAGAACAGAGAGATCGTCCATAAAATTGGAGTGACGGGTGGAGCTGTTGAGAAACGGCTTGTGAACGCCAAAAATGATCCAACCTTTCTTATGGCCGATGTAGAAGTAGTAGCCACTTACAAACTAGCGAACATCAACAGGACGAAACTTGAGAATATAATTCACAAGTTTTTCGGTGCAGCAAAGTTGGATATTGAATTAATGGACCGTTTTGGAAAGCCGGTAAAAGCACGAGAATGGTTTTTGGTTCCGATCTTCATTATTGATGAAATGGTAGAAAAAATCAAAGATGGCACTGTCAGCGCTTATTATTATGATCCCGCTTCTGCAGAGTTAAAGAAGCATTAGGATAGGTAGCCTTTTGAAGTAAAGACTTTCATTGTAATCACTGTCAAACGTTGCTGGGAATGGTAGTTCGGAAGTCAAAATAGTAAGGTGCTGTTAACAGGTCTACTGCTTTAGCTGCTGCTTCAGCAACTCTCGTCCCTTCTCTGTTGTAATATACTGCTGCAAGGGGCTGCTGGGCCGGTCTTTGATAGTCTGGTCTAATAGCCCCTTCTCTAATAAAGGATTTACATAGCGTCTCACGTTGTCTGTGTGGTTAGCCAGGCCCACCCCCTTCTCCAGGATGTCTTTACGCTTAGCTGGTTTAAGCGCATAACTCAGAATCTTCATATGCTCTGGTTCCAATTCCCTTGCCAGCTCTTCTTCAACTTGGTCGCTAACTTGGTCGCTAACTTGGTCGTTATCGACTAAGCTATCTTCTATAAAGGCAGGATGGCAGAAAAGCTCTACTTCGAAAAAGGTGCGGTCTTCATCTGTTCTAAAAGTAGGTGCAGGAGACCCGTTGTTTTCCAGTACCCTTTTGATGGTAGGGATGCCAGTGGCCCTGCCCTCCGTCAAGTCCAGTTCCTTTAGAAAATCGCCCAGGCGGCGGTTACGGTAGCGGCGTGGCCTGATGCGCCCGCTATTCAGATCCTCCTGCCGGATAGAGCGGTCCGGCCCGCCGTAGTTAAGAATCACAATGGAGTCTGGTGTCATCCGAATCTCCACCTGTTCCCGGACTAGGTAGTCCCGGTGGTACAAGGCATTGGCTACGGCTTCCTCCAGGGCCGCGTAAGGGTAATTCCACACGCGCACGGCCTCCGCCTTTCCTGGCTGCTTTATGACCTTTTCCCTTAGGAAATTGGTCTGCAGCAAATCCAGCGTCTTCCGGATCATGTCAGGTACCGGGCCTGTGATTTTGGGAAACTCTGTAAATTCTGAGTGCCCCTCCCCCTTCGGGAAATACACTACGTCTACCCAGGAGGCGGGGAAGAACTTTTCCGGATGCTCATTGAACATCATCAGCGCCACGTTGCGTGGGAATCGGTGCTCTGCAGGGCCCTCCACCAGTAGCATCTGCTCCAGTACTTCCGCTTTGGAACGCTGTTCTGTCCATTCAAACAGTCTACTCTCCACTTTTCGTAGGTGGTCCTGCACCAGTACCATGGACACATCGTCTAAGCTTGCATGGGTGTTTGGGCGGTCATCGAAGGGCACCTGGTTAGCCAGACTGATGAGCTCCTGCTGGGTCTCCTGGTCCGCCTTGACAGAGTTAGCGTAGCGGCGGACGTAGTAGAAGTGTCTTTTCTGATTGGCCGTAATCTGCTCCGGCACCTCATAGGGACGGTTAGAGCCGCCCGGCGCCCAAATCACCAGGATCTGCTGCCCGTCCACCTCTTCAAGAAAGACCTTTGGGCTGTAAAGAGGCCTGATCAGGTTGTTGAAGCCGATCATCTTCCTTTGGATTTCGGCGATCTCTGTTACAGAAAGTCCTTTTACTGGTCGCTTGGCCACTCCATCTTCCTCTATTATACCAACGATGATATATCCACCACCTGTGTTCTCAAAATCATTAGCGAAGGCGCAAATAGATCGATAAATAGCATCAGGGTTCCATCCCTCTTTAAATTCAATCCGATCTGACTCTACGGAACGATGATGTAATAGGTCTTCAATATTAATATGTAGTGGCATAAGGTAAAAATAATACTGCAGGTCGGTACTAACAAAATTGAATAAATATAGAATGATTCTTGGACTGTAACAGTAGCTACTAATTCTTTACAGGCAGCCACTGAAGTAACAGATATGCGTGGGTATTTCAGAGAGAAAAGCCTGTTCTTCCAATGCTGCGAGAATCTTTTCGTAACACCTTTAAGTAAAGTAATCCTTTAATTAAATGTTTAAGAAGCTTTTTTCTATTTCCGCAGTATAAGTATAGAAAATTTCATTCTCTATTTTGTTATTAAAACTTATCTCTAAACATTTATCTTAAAAATTTCACAATTCACTACTATCATAGTATTTTGCTTACGGTCTATCACATTAGCAGGAAACTGTACTACTGTATATTTAAGTTATGGTGAATCTCACTCCCGCCAGCCCAGGTAATATTCTTTCTTTGTTTCATGAACCTGTAAAGCCAGTGTTTCTTTTAGGTGCTGGCGCGTCCAAAACCTCTGGTATACCTCTTGCTGGGGAGGTGACGGAGAAAATTATTCGAACGGCCTACTGTAGAGATCAGGGTTACCCTACTAATTACCCTATGGTGCAAAGAAGCGACTGGGTTCCTTGGGTAAAGGAATTTCCCTGGTATAATACATCTGTATCAGCAACGGAAAACTATCCTATTGTTGTTGATGAACTTCTACGCCCTCAAAGTGTAAGGAGAGAGTTTTTTCTTGAACTCGTTAATCCTTCTGGAATTAGCCCTAGTATTGGATATGATGCTCTAGCAGAAATGCTACAAAACAAGCTTGTTGATATTGTTTTGACAACAAACTTCGACAACTGCCTTGGTAATGCAATGACATATAAAAAACAAATATTAATTCCAATTAAAACGAATAATGACTATGTCCAGTTTTCTTTAACACCAAAATTTCCCTTAGAAATATACCTTCATGGATCGGTAGAACATTATTCTGACAAGAATATAGTAGAAGAAGTACAGTCTCTTTCAGCTGATACTGTTGAAAAAATGCAACCTTTGTTAAGAGACCATCCTTTAGTTGTTGTTGGATACAGAGGCGGCGAACCTTCTATTACTAAAAGTCTTTTAATAGATAGTTTAGAATATACTAATAATTTTAAAAATGGAATATGGTGGTGCTTACTTAAGCAAGAAAAACCAGAGAACTGCCCACCATTGGTATTAGAATTAGCAGAAAAATGCGGCGGAAATTTTCGTTTCGTTCATATAGATGGATTTGATCAATTATTATATAAGGATTTGTGGCAGCGGCTTAAGCCTTCCCTTAATAGGATTGCATTAAAACCAACTTTGATAACTCATAATAGCTCTGGCAACTCATCTCCAACTTTTGATACCCAACCTGTTGTTAAAGCAACTGAAGAGGAGTTGGAGTGGTCATTAATTCAAGAAAGAATAATAGAATACAGCAATAGGCTTGATATCTATTTGCCAAGCTCTTTAGGAAAAGAAAGATTAAGGCAGGAAATGCTTAATAGACATCTTGCTGTGTATCAAGAAGGGGTTTTCAAGCTCACTTCTGCTGGGTGTCTCTTATACACATCCTTACCTCAATATCATTTCCCTGATGCAGTAGTACTTTTTTCTCTAACAGGGCCCGATGGCTGGAAAAGGGAAATCTCGGCAAAGCTTTTAGATGATGATGATTCAGAAGTTCAAAACTTTCAAAGAATGATAAAGGGCAACCTTTGGAGGCAGCTAAATGAAGTGATGGATTCTCTTGCCCTTATTAACAGAGCCTATCGCTTAAAGGGTGAATCATCCGAAACAGTATATCCTTACCCTCCTTTAGCGATTAAGGAAATTATAGTTAATGCTCTAGTTCATAGAGACTATTCAAAGTCAGGTAAAGTAGAAATAGAAGTAACTCCTCATTACATAAAGGTAATTAGCCCTGGAGGATTAACTGAGGAGGTAAAGCTTCAAGTTGCTTCAAATTCCATCGAAGATGAAATTGTAAAGAATGGTCGTAGAGGTATAAAGGGTTATAGGAACCCTATTCTAGCTGATATATTCTATGGCTCTGGAGCGATGGATAAAGCTGGCTCCGGATTATCAGACGTTTATCGTTGGATGAATGAGAATGAAAGTACAGTTACTTTTGGGCCTTCTCAGGATAACGAAACCTTCGAGGTTACACTCTATGGACGCCAAGACATAGTTGATAGTTTAACTAAAACTGCATCCCCACTCAAGACTACTACAGTTAAGTATGCAGCCAATATTTTAGAGTTAGTGAACATACCACAACAAATTTGGTCTGCTTCTAGCACTTGTTCAAGTAAAAAAGAAATATGGAAGGCTCTTTCTGATAAATGGCACCCGCAGTTTGTTTACTACGGTGGCAGAGTTTGGACATTTTTTGATTTAAATCAACGCAATAGTCCTTTGAAGTCTGTTATAGATTTTGGAACAGTTGAAGTTTATGACCTTGAGGATTTTATATCAATTGAAAACGGAAAACTTTTCACTCAACTTGTCAACTTAAATATTGAGGAGCATTTTAGCTCATTAGGTCTTAGAATTGATAAAAAGCGACATAGAGCGTACTTCCCAAGATTGAAGGAGGAAGGATCTCGTACCCAAAGCTATCAAGCAAGGTTTAAAAAAGCGACTAGAACTGTCGCTAAGCCTCGGACATCACTCTCAACAGGAAAAATACTGTATTGGGAGCACCAAGCTATAAGTTATAAGTTTGAAAAATTTGGCCATTCATATGGCCTGTTTATAAACCCTAGCTATGTTTTCACAATAGAAGGTTGGAAAAAACTTCTTGCTTCTGATAAAGTTAACAAACTATCTACAAAAAAAGCCGCCCGGGATTATAATATGACTGTACTTAATGCACTCATATTTTGGTCAAGGTTTATTGCTGGTAATGAAGATTCTTACTCTTTCGAATTAAAGCCTAATATTAGAAGGTTTGGAGATGATTCTTCGAGATATTCTCTTCCTCGTTTAGGATTTTCAGCTATACTACCTGTTACAAGTATTAATGATGTTTCGATTGAAGGCCATGACTTTATAGAACCCGAAGAGAATAGTAACCTCCTAGAAGCGGTAGATCAAGAGCTGGAAAACTTGCTTAAAGAGTTTCTTGACACCGATGATAACCTTTAGCACAAACACTATAACAACTTATCAATGTCTATAAGCGTCCGTTTACACGAGTTGCCAGAACCATTACTAGAGTTTGGTGGCGCAGGTGAGTTTACTGATCCTAAAGTTGGTTTAAGAGAGGCAGGACCATATGACCTAAGATTCGGAAATGCAGCCAGAAATACAAATATAAGATTAGGCTTAGTTGGCCCACAGGCAATGCTTCTGAAAGCTAGGAACTGGTTTAGCACTTGTATGGGGCATATTGAATCAACTATGAAGAATATAGATCAATATCCCCACTATCCTGGCTTTGAATCAGTATTTAGATGTTCTTTATCTCTAAGCTCTAGATGGGAGAATACTATCAGTGAAACATCCCTTAAAGAAGCTATTTCAGAAAAAGTGGATGCGTTAGCTTTTGAAAAAGTTCTGCAGTTATATAGTGACGCCATTAAACGTTTAGCTTCTCAGGAGTTTTCTAAACCTCATGTAATTATTTGCTGCTTACCTGAGGAAGTTATAAACAGATGCTGGAGTATTAAGAATCAAGTTGTTAAACATACTAGCAAAGCAAAAAAAATAAGTCAGCAGCTGAATTTATTTGAAGTATTACCAGAAGTAGAAGAAACAGCAGAAGACTTACTAAATCGAGACTTTAGACGAGCACTAAAAGCAAAGGCAATGGAATGTCAAATTCCAATACAGATTGGAAGGGACAGGCTATTTGTAGGTGTTGAGAGAGGTGGACAGGATGCTGCTACTAGAGCTTGGCATAGCAGCATTGCCATATATTATAAAGCTGGAGGAATACCTTGGCGACTCAGAAGCAATGGGCCAGAAACCTGTTATGTAGGAATAAGTTTTCACCATTTGTACACTACTACAAATCGCCACTTAGTACGATCATGTATTGCTCAGGCTTTTTCATCCGATGGAGAGGGATTTGCTATTAGAGGAGCAAATATTCCTTGGGATGCTAAGCAAGATCGGAATGTTCATTTAACAGAAAAACAAGCATATGAGATGGGAGAGAAAATTCTGGAAAACTATAGTGACAGGACAGGAATGACTCCTCAAAGAGTTGTGATACATAAAACATCAGCATTTAATGAGGACGAGACAGAAGGTTTCAGAACAGCCCTAGCTAATATTCCTATTGTTGAGCTAATCAACCTTGCTCCAACAGATCTAAGACTTGTAAGACATGGGGAGTATCCTCCCAAAAGAGGAACATTATGCATAGTAAATGAAGCAAATTCCTATTTATTTACGACAGGGTTTATGCCTTCTTTGGGAACTTACCCTGGTCCACATATCCCGGCACCGCTACAAATAAAGTCTGACCAGCCTATAGATGTCGAGAAGGTCGCGATAGATGTTTTAAGTTTGGCTAGAATGAACTGGAATACATCCAGTACAACAAGTGGCTTTCCAGTAACTCTTTTTTTTGCAAGGCAAGTTGGCGGAATTATGGCAGAATACGGAGACAGAGAACCTCATACCTCTTTTAGATACTACATTTGAAGCAAGAGGTGCTTACTCTGGGAATTCAGGACTAGAAGGAATTACCCTGTCTCAGAGCCGCTTGAAAGATGGGTATGTAACGTAATCTTTATCTTTTTACATATTTAATAATTGCGGATTCCTGCTTCCTGTCTTCCCTACTTTTTCAATTCGCGCTTCATGGAGCAAAGCATAAGTTAGTGAAGTGGCAGGTATAACTATATGTATATCTAAAGTCAAGGTGCACCTCCTTTGATCTCTTGGTGTTTGCAGGATTGTCGTAACCTTGCTCTTTTGCTAGAACACTGGATGTTCCACGGGCAAAATGCGAGCAATGAAAAAAGCTAGAACGTCCCAGCTAGTATTTTTCACAAAAGCCTCCCTCCTGCTCATCACTTCGCACGAAAAGGGACAATAGTTAGTGAATCAGGAGACAACGCCAGGTGCAGTTTCACACTTTTGTGTACCTATAACGTTTTACAAACGCACCTTTGTAAAAAGAAGCAACAATACCGTTGGACGATTCTGGTACAGGTATTACTAGAGAAAGCACATGCTCTGTTCTATACATCTAAAATTGCTTCAAAAAGGAGAGGCACCTCATTTAAAAGTGCCTCCCCTTACTTACAAGCTAACTATTTGGCTACAGATATGTTAAATAGGCTGTGCTTTAAAGCCAGCTCTCTCTACAGTGGCGATAATCTCACTGGCAGAGAGGGACTCTGTTTTCACGGTTAGAACTTTGTCTTTGTTGGCTGTATCTACATTCCATTCACAAACACCTTCGGCGGCATTAAGTACTGGAGTTACTTTAGAAACACAGCCTCCACAGTTTATGTTAGTTTTAAACTTTAGGTCTTTCATAATCACTCTATTTTTAGTTACACTACTTAAATTGAACATTACAAAAATACGCGCGCTCAAAGCCGCACTTGTTACATAATGTTCCTTATCTATTACATATTTATTGAAGCATGTTACAGCTTCTGTACTTTCAGCCTCAAGCTGTTTGTTACAACCGACACGGAGCTTAAGGCCATGGCCGCGCCTGCGATCATAGGATCCAGCAGGAAGCCATACAGCGGATAAAGCACCCCTGCCGCAATCGGAATACCTATCAGGTTATAGATAAAGGCCCAGAATAAATTCTGTTTGATTGCCCGTACTGTTTGCTTTGACAGCTTTAGTGCTTTAGGAACCTGCTGCAGGTCTGAGGAAATCAAAGTCATCTTAGCCACATCAATGGCTATGTCTGATCCCTTGCCCATCGCAATACTTACATTAGCCTGTGCCAGGGCATGTGAATCATTGATACCATCCCCTACCATGGCTACGATCTTGCCTTGCGCTTGCAATTCTTTTACAAAAGCCGCTTTATCAGATGGCAAAACCTCGGCTCTGTAACTCTTTATACCTACCTGCGCTGCCACACTTGCGGCTGTTTGCTGGTTATCACCAGTGAGCATATACACCTCAACCCCTTGCGCCTGCAATGCCTGTATGGCAGCCGCTGAACTTGGCTTAACTTGGTCTGCAATGGCTATCAAAGCTACAGCATTCTGACTCTCTGTAAAGAAGATAACCGTTTTGGCTTCAGCCCTCAAAGCATCTGCGAGCTGGACCAACTTAGGTTCAACATGTACCCCTTCTTCTTCTAAGAGCTTGTGGTTACCCGCTAAATACTGGGTGCCGTGTAGGGAGGCTTTAACTCCGCGCCCTGTTATACTATCAAACGCATCCAGTTCCAGTGACTTTACCTCCAGGTTTTTCAGATGCCGCACCACTGCCTCAGCAAGCGGGTGCTCTGACTGCATTTCCAACGACAATAGCACGGTTTGTAGGTTTTGTTTGTGGGCACTCGCTTCATCAGCCCACACCACATCCGTCACCACCGGTTTGCCCTCTGTGATGGTGCCTGTCTTATCGAGAACGACAGCATTTACTTTATGTGCCTGCTCCAGGCTTTCCGCATCCTTTATCAGAATGCCGTTTTCAGCACCTTTGCCTACGCCCACCATAATAGCAGTTGGTGTTGCCAAGCCCAGAGCACATGGGCAGGCAATAACAAGGACAGTCACCAGAGCCAGTAGGGCCTGAGTCAGCGCATTGTCGCCGCCGAGTACAAACCAAGCGGTAAAGCTAACCAGCGCTATCACCAGCACTACCGGTACAAATATACCAGCGATCTTATCAACCAGTTTTTGTACGGGAGCCTTAGAGCCTTGTGCTTCCTGTACCATCCTGATGATCTGAGCCAACATGGTCTCACTTCCCACGCGCTCAGCCACAAACTGAAAGCTACCTTTCTGATTGATGGTTCCTGCATACACTTTGTCTCCTTGCTGCTTGGCAACCGGTACGGGTTCCCCTGAAATCATGGATTCGTCAACATAGGAAGTACCCCTCGCCACTTCTCCGTCCACAGGTATCTTCTCTCCGGCGCGTACCAGCAGCAGGTCTCCTTTCTGCACTTCAGAAACAGGCACCTCCCGCTCTTGGTCGCCCTCTACCAACCAAACAGTTTTGGGCTGTAGGCCTATCAGCTTCTTAATGGCGGTGGAGGTATTGGATTTGGCCCTCTCCTCCAACAGCTTGCCCAGCATAATGAACACGATTACGACAGCAGCAGCCTCAAAGTATACGTGCGGATGTAGTCCCCGTGTATGCCAGAACTCAGGGAAGAAGGTGTTAAACATGCTGAAGAGGAAGGCAATGCCTGTGCTCAACGACACCAGCGTGTCCATGTTCGCCTTCCCGTTTTTCGCTTGCTTGAAAGCATTGATAAAGAAGTTTCGGCCAAAGTAAAACAGTACCGGCGCGCTAAGCACCATCATGATCCAGTTTCCGTAAGGCATGTCCATAAAGAACATCCCGATGATAAACACCGGCAGGGTAAGTATTGCCGCTGCGATAGTTCTCTTCTTCAGCGCCTGGTAACGGTTATACTGCTCCTCTTCCTGCTTTTCCTGGGCATTTTCCTGATCAATGATCAAGTCAAAGCCTATTTCCTGCACATTCTTCTGTATATCGGTAAGAGCAATCTGGTCAGGGTCATAAGACACCTGCAGTGTCTGGGAGGCGAAGTTCACTGCCGCTTGTGATACGCCTGGCTGTGCACCCACCATGGACTCCACACTTAAGGCACAGGAGGCACAACTCATACCTGTAACAGGGAGAGACGCCTTCTGCAGCTTTACAGCATGTTGGCTTGCGGATTTATCAGAGATCAGCACTTTATTCTCCATATTCCATTCGTTTTATCTTTCTTGATGGTACAAAGGTACATGCTGCCTTTACCCAGGCTGTTATACAATTTCAGCTAAGATTTACAGATTTTATCAAACAGGCCCTTGGAAAGCCAGTAGAGTTCTAGAAGGTATAGTTGCCCATGCAACACACCATCTTCTGTAAGTTCGACTCACAGCCACGGTACTCATCTGTTGTTTTACGAAGACAGCGTTATTTTATTACTGGAGTAAGGGAACCATAAACCGTTCGTCCTGTTCTACAGGAAGGGTGCAAACCTGTTTTTCCGCTTTCGCGGCTTGGGTAGCTGTAAGGCTTGGCAAGCGTGCACGAAAAATATGTAAAAAAAATAGCTAATTATATAACATACCCAGTTGCCCCTGTTGTACCTTTGTGGTAAGGTACCATTATGAAAACTCTTCACCGGATCATATTGCTAACGTTAGCCCTGCTGGTGCTTGTCTCCTCGACAGGTGTTACAGTAGGTATGCATCTATGTGCCGGGGAGATACGTGATTTAAGTTTCTACGGGCAGGCTGAAGATTGCCCGATGGAGCAGATGAAAGAAACGCTGCCTCCTTGCCACATTCCTCAAGATACCAAAGAAAAAAGCTGCTGTGAAGACCACCAGTTTGTGGTAGAGCGCCTGGATATAGCCTCTGACACAAAGGCGCTTGCGCTCAATAAAACACTGGATCTTAAATTCATCGCCGCTGTGAAAGTGGTGATCCTGCAGCTTTTTGCACTTCAGGATGAGTTAAAACCTGCTTACGCACTTTATACTTCCCCTCCCATTGCCCGGGACATACCTGTTCTGGTGCAGTCCTTCCTTATATAACCTTACAGGCTTGTAAGTACCTTTACAATAGGCGCAGTTGTGACCTTGTGACACTGCGTTGGTAGCAACGCTACCCTGTTCTTTGGTACTGTCCCCCTTTTCAGCCGTTTCAAGCGGCTGCTAGTCATTTCTATTAAGGTTATTTTAATTCCATGATCGAAAAGTTAATTTCCTTTTCGCTCCGCAACCGCATAATGGTGTTGCTCATTGCAGCATCGCTGTTTGGCTGGGGCCTTTATTCTGTACAGACAAACAAAGTGGATGCCATTCCCGATTTGTCTGAAAACCAGGTGATTGTCTTTACTGAGTGGATGGGCCGAAGCCCTCAGCTGGTGGAAGACCAGATTACCTATCCGCTTGTTACGAATTTGCAGGGCCTGCCCGAGGTAAAATATGTGCGGGGAACCTCCATGTTCGGCATGAGTTTTATCTATGTCATCTTTGAGGATGAGACAGACGTGTACTGGGCCCGCACACGGGTATTGGAACGCCTGAATTCTGTGGGTAATATGCTGCCTCAAGATGCCACGCCCACCCTGGGGCCAGATGGCACCGGTGTAGGGCATATCCTGTGGTATACGTTGGAGGCCCCTGGCATGGACCTGGGCGAGCAGCGTGCCGTGCAGGACTGGTATGTGAAATTCGCACTGCAAAACGTGGCAGGGGTCAGTGAGGTGGCTTCTTTCGGTGGCTTCCAAAAGCAGTACCAGCTCACTCTTGACCCTAACAAGTTAACCTATTACAACCTCTCCGTTCCACAGGTGATACAAGCCGTGCGGGCTAATAACAACGAAGCAGGTGGCCGCAAGTTTGAACTATCCGACATCGGCTATATCATAAAAACAACCGGTTACCTGGAGTCTGCCCAAGAGATAGAGAACATTTCTGTTGCTACCAACAATACCATCCCGGTACGGGTGAAAGATGTAGCTTCGGTGCAGATGACAGGCGAGAGCCGCCTGGGCATCTTTGACCTAAATGGGGAAGGTGAGGCCGTTGGTGGTATCATCGTGATGCGCTACGGTGAGAATGCAGAGGAGGTAATCCAGAATGTCAAGGTGAAGATGGAAGAAGTAGCCAAAGGCCTGCCTGAAGGCATGAAGTTCAAGATTGTCTACGACCGCAGCGGGCTTATCAATGAAAGCATAGACTCTGTTCGGAATACCCTGATTGAGGAAATGATTGTAGCCTCGCTCGTGGTGCTCCTTTTTCTCTTCCACTGGCGCAGCGCCCTGGTGATTATGATCCAGTTGCCCCTCTCCGTTGCCATTGGCTTTATCCTGCTCAACGCCTTCGGAATCTCCTCCAACATCATGTCCCTGACAGGCATTGCCCTCTCCATTGGTGTGATTGTGGATGACGCCATCGTGATGGTGGAAAACGCATACCGGCACCTGGCCGATGCGACGAAAGGCAAACCGTGGGAGGATTAATAATCTGCATTCAAAAACAGAATGAACATGAAGTTATCAAAAGAAGATAGAATTCGAATCATAGAGAAGTCCAGCAGGCAGGTTGGGCCCAGCGTGTTCTGGAGCACGGTAATCATCATTGCCTCCTTTTTGCCGGTGTTCCTGCTCACCGGGCAGGAAGGCAAGCTGTTCGGACCACTGGCCTGGACAAAAACCTTTATATTGGTAGTGGACGCCGTGGTGGCCATCACGCTTACGCCCGTCCTGATCTCATTTTTCCTGAAAGGAAAGTTTAAGGAGGAGAGTGCGAACCCTATTAACCGAGGGCTGGAGAAGGTGTATGGCCCTATATTGAAATGGTGCCTGAAGTGGCGTAAAACGACACTAGGTGTTAATATCCTGGCGCTTGCGGTCTCTATTCCGATGTTGTTTAGCTTGGGCACAGAGTTCATGCCGCCGTTGGATGAGGGCTCTATCCTTTTCATGCCCGTCACGCTGCCGGATATTTCCAACGCAGAGGCCAAACGAATCCTGCAGGTACAGGACAAGATCATCAAGTCCGTGCCCGAAGTGGAAAGTGTGTTGGGTAAGGCCGGACGAGCCAGCACCGCTACAGATAACTCCCCTATCAGCATGATTGAGACCATCATCATGCTAAAGCCGGAGTCGGAATGGCGCGAAGGTATCACCAAGCAGGATATCATCCAGGAGCTGGATGCCAAGCTGCAGATACCGGGCGTGGTGAACGGCTGGACCCAGCCCATTATCAACCGCATCAACATGTTGGCTACTGGTATCCGCACCGATGTGGGCGTGAAAGTGTACGGCCAGAACCTGGACTCTATCGCGGCAGTATCTGAAAAGGTGAGGACAGCGCTAAATGGGATCCCGGGTGTAAACGACCTGTACGTGGAGCCGATTACGGGCGGTAAGTACCTGGAGATTGACATTAACCGCGAAGCCCTAGGCCGCTATGGGCTGACGGTGGACGATGTGAACATGATTGTGGAGTCCGCCTTAGGTGGCACGCCTATCGGCAACACCATTGAGGGGCGCGAGCGTTTCTCCATTAACGTGCGGCTGGCACAGGAGTACCGTAACAGTGTAGAGCGGATCGGGCGGATCCCGATCCAGACTTCGTCGGCTGGTACTGTGCCTTTGTCCTCTGTGGCAACTGTCCGGTTTACAGACGGGCCGCCCATGATTAACTCTGAGAATGCACAGCTGCGCGGGGCGGTGTTGTTTAACGTGCGCGACCGTGACCTGGGCAGCACCGTACAGGAAGCCATCGAAAAAATCAATACCGAGGTAACGGGCATACCGGATGGCTACTATCTGGAGTGGAGCGGCCAATGGGAGAACCAGGTGCGCGCTAACAACACGCTCAAGATCATCATTCCGCTGGTGCTGGTGATCATCCTGCTCATTCTCTATTTCTCCTTTAAGTCCATGAAGGAGGCCCTCATCAACCTGGGGACCATTCCGTTTGCCCTGATCGGTGGAGTCTACATCGTCTACTTTTATGGCGTGAACTTGTCGGTGGCCGTGGCCGTGGGCTTTATCGCCCTGTTTGGCTTGGCGATGGAGACCAGCATGCTGATGATCGTGTACCTGAACGAGGCGATGCAACAGCTGGTGGCTATCAAAGGCAACTCTTCAGACACCATCACCAAGCAGGATATCCGTGACTATGTGTTCATGGGGGCCGCCAAGCGTCTTCGTCCGAAGATTATGACGGTGTCGGTGTCCTTGTTCGGCCTTGTTCCAGTGCTCTGGGCCACGGGTGTAGGTTCTGATATCATGCTTCCCATTGTGCTCCCACTGATCGGGGGGGTGTTCACCTCTTCCATCCATATCCTGCTGGTAACGCCGGTAGTGTTTGAGATGACAAAAGAATATGAATTAAGAAAACACGGCAAGTTAGAGATATACGATGTTAAGCATTAAGAAAATAAGTTGGTTGTTTGTGTTTGTAATGCTGTTGGCCAGCACTCCGGTGCTGGCCCAACAGCAGCCAACCATGAACCTGGATAGTGTGCTGCAGCGCATTAGCAACAATAATCCGATGTTGCAGATGTACGAAAGCAGGTCCAAAGCCATGGATGCCTATGCTGAAGGGGCAAAAAGCTGGATGGCTCCTATGGTGGGAGGCGGTGTGTTCATGGCTCCGTATCCTGGTGCTGAAGTAATGGAAGACCGTGATAAAGGCTCTCTTATGGTTTCGGCCGAGCAGGATATTCCAAACCCGATAAAGCTGCGTGCCAAGGAGAAGTACATGAAGTCCAAAGCAGGCATTGAGCAGGCAGCCCGAGATGTGACCTATAATGAGCTGCGTGCGCAGGCCAAGACAGCGTACTACAATTGGGTGGTGCTGGAAAAACAAATGGATGTGCTACAGGAAAATGAGCGTATCATGGAATACATGCTGAAGCTAGCCCGCATACGCTACCCCTATAGCCAAGGTAAACTAGGGGGTGTTTACAAAGCAGAAGCCAGGCTGCATGAAGTGCAGAACATGCAGGTGATGACGGCTTCGCAGATTGAGCAACAGAACGTGCAGCTCAATATCCTCATGAACCTGCCCAAGGACCAGAAGTACAAGATCGACACCACGGTGTTTGTACCTGAGCCTGCCTTACTTGCCGTTGATACCACCTACCTGACTGATGCCCGCAGCGACGTACGTCAGCTCGACAGGACGATTGAATCCATGCAGCTAAATGTGCAAATGGAAAAGCTGGAGCGCCTGCCGGACTTTAAACTGCGCTTCGACCATATGTACCCGCGCGATGCGATGATGCCGCAACAGTTCACAGCGATGGGCATGATCTCGATTCCGATAGCGCCATGGTCGTCGAAAATGTACAAGGCCAACACCAAAGCCATGAACCTGGAGATACAGAGCATGCAGCGCGAGCGCGAAGCTATTCTGAATGAGGCGCAGGGTATGGCCCGTAACATGGCACTAGAGCTGAACACGATGCGACAGCAGGTGGAAAACTACGAGAAAAGGATCATCCCGGCTTTCAAGAAGAACTATGATGTGACCATGCTGGCCTACGAGCAGAATAATGAAGAACTCCCTTTGGTTATTGACGCGTGGGAATCGCTGAACATGGCGCAGATGGAATACCTCAAGATCCTGCAGTCGCTCTTCCAGATGGCAGTGAATTATGAAAAAGAGATAGAGAGATAAATTGTGAATGAGCGAATGTGTGAATCAAAACTCTTACGCACACATTCACTCAATCACGCAATCAAAATTAAACATGAAACGATACCTGAACATACTTTTCCTGGCGCTGGCTGTACTAGTGGCGGCCTGCAAGGGGGAAGACCATAAGCATGCCGAGGGCGATACGGAATATACCTGCCCAATGCACCCGCAGATCGTGCAGAACAAGCCGGGCACCTGCCCTATTTGTGGCATGGACCTGGTGCCTAAATCGGCACACGGCGATGGCGTTGAGATCAACGAAGACCTGGCTTTCCTGCTGAAACCGACCAACAGCACTGTGATAGCCAGCATTGCAACTACCAAACCGGAGCAAAAGACGGCAGAGGCAAGCATAAAAATGGATGGCATTATCACCTACGATCCGCGTCGTGTTTACTCGGTGCCGGCGCGGGTGGGCGGGCGCATTGAGAAGCTGTTCGTGAAGTATAACTTCCAGCCGATCCGCAAAGGCCAAAAGTTGATGGAAGTATACAGCCCAGAGCTGATCACGGCACAGAAGGAACTTCTATACCTGGTGCAGTCAGCTCCGGAGGACAAGCAGCTGGTACAGGCTGCCAGGCAAAAGCTGCAGTACTTGGGTGCTACCAGTGAACAAATCAACCGCCTTATAAGCCGCGGCGAAGAAAGCTATACTTTTGCCCTCTACAGTCCTTACGACGGTTACGTAATCGACCTGAACGCAACCGCTCCGGCAGCCACGGCAAGTATGGCCGCAGCGCCTGCAGCCAGCGCCGGCGGCGGCATGGACGCGATGGGCGGAGGCAGTGCAGCCACAGCCGCTGCACCAGCCACAGCCGCCGCAACTCCGGCCGGACAAGCCATTCAGTTACGCGAAGGCATGTATGTAACAGTTGGACAACCGCTGGTGCGCGTAGTAAACGCAGAGCAGCTTTGGGCGGAGTTTAATGTACCTGCCGGCGAGATGAGCTCACTGGCAAAGGGCTCTCCTGTCCTGATTACTTTCCCGCAGCTTCCCGGCGAAAAACTGAAGGCAAAAGTAGATTTCTTCCAGCCATTTTTTGATGAAGGAGAGAGTTTTGCGAAGGTGCGCGTTTATCTGCCACGAGACAACAGACAGGTGATGGTAGGTCAGCTGGTTAGTGCCGAAGCTACCTATACACCCGAAGCAGCGTTGTGGGTGCCCAAAGCAGCCGTACTCGATATCGGTACAAAAACAGTTGCCTTCAGAAAAGTGAATGGTGTGTTTGAGCCTGTTGCCGTTACCACAGGTGCTGTAGCAGGTGATCAGATCCAGATAAAATCCGGCTTAACACAAGCTGATGTGATCGCCACTAACGCACAGTTTATGGTAGATAGCGAAAGCTTTATCAAAGTCAGTAATTAAAATTGTGACTGAGTGAATCTAAAGCACTTACTCACACATTCACTCAATCACTCATTCAAAAATAGATATGAGACGATATTTGAACATACTATTTCTGCTGACGGCTATACTTGTAGCGGCCTGCTCCGTGGAAGAAAAATCACATGCAGAAGGTGAAAAGGCAACCTATACCTGCCCTATGCACCCGCAGATCGTGCAGGATAAGCCCGGCACCTGCCCTATCTGCTTTATGGACCTGGTACCGGTGTCGCAGTCGGGTAAGGAGAACGGTGAACTTATGCTGAGCGAGAGCCAGATCGCGCTGGGCAACATCAAAACCAAACGCGTTAAGTCGGGCTCGGTGGGCAGCAACGCTATACTTACCGGTAAGCTCGTGCTCGACGAAACCCAGACCGATGTTATCAGCAGCCGTGCCGCCGGGCGAATAGAAAAACTATACCTGAAAGAAAGCGGGCAAACTATAAAGAAAGGCCAGCCGCTGTACGAACTGTATTCCGAAGAACTCCTGACGCTGCAGCGCGAGTACCTGCTGGCCCTGGCGCAAAACCGGGAGCTAGGCCAGGAGAATCCCCGCTTTTCTTCGTTTCTGGAGGCAGCCAAAAAGAAGCTTATACTTTATGGCTTAACAGAAGGCCAGATCCGCAATCTTGCCCAGTCAGGTGAGGTTAGTTCGCGCATTACTTTTGTAGCCCCTGCCGGTGGTGTGGTTACGGAAGTAGCCGCTGCCGAAGGCCAGTATGTGGCAGAAGGTGGCGTGCTGTATCGCTCGGGTAAACTGGGTAAGATATGGGTAGAGGCTGAACTGTACCCGCAGGAAGTTGGCAATGTAAAAGAGGGTGACCCGATACAGGTTAGTATAGAAGGTTTTGGCCGGGAGGCGGTAACGGCAAAAGTAACCTTCATCAGCCCTGAATTCAGGGCAGGTAGCCAGGTCGCTATACTTCGCGCCGAACTCCCTAACGCAAACGACCAGTACCTGCCGGGCATGCAGGCCAACGTTATACTTCCTAACCAGAATAACTCTACCCTGACCCTGCCAACCGACGCTGTTATCCGCGACGAGAAAGGTGCTCACGTGTGGGTGCAGTTGGGTAAAGATACCTTTAAGGCACGCATGGTAAAAGTTGGCGAAGAAAGTGCTGATAATGTAGCTATACTTTCAGGTCTTAAGGAAAACGACAAGGTTGTAGTATCCGGTGCTTACCTGCTTTACAGTGAGTTTGTATTGAAGAAAGGTGCTGACCCGATGGCCGGCCACCAGCATTGATTTAAAAGCAACATGAAAGAGTGTTGCAGAACCGGCGACGAACAGCCGCCTAAAAGAAGGAACACTTGGTTTAAATGGCTCCTTTACCTGGTTATATTACTGGCGCTGGGCTTTGTTATACTTGAACAGATTACTATTTAATTTAACTGAATAATGAAAAAGAACCTGATGTATATTGCCGTATTAGGCACCTTTACACTGGCCTCCTGCTCTTCAGAAAAGGCACCTCAGGCAGAGGCTAACACGACCACAGAAACTACTGCAGAAGCTCCCGCTGCCGACCACATAAGCCACATGGCAAGCACTGCTACACCTGCCGACTTGATGACCGCAGATGGCTTACCAAAAGACCTGGTATGTATGGTAAACAATGCCTACATGGGCGGTAAAAAGCAGTTCCCGGTGGAGTTTGAGGATAAGATGTACTATGGCTGCTGCGAAATGTGTGTTAAAACGATACAAAATGAACGCCAGGTACGTTACGCCGCTGATCCGGTGACAGGTGAAGAAGTAGACAAGTCAAAGGCCTTTATCGCCCTGAAGCCGGGCAGCGCTAATGGCGAAGTTTTATACTTTGCTTCTGAAGAGAACTATAAGAAGTACAAGCTATAATAAAGCGGCAGTACAGCCCAGAACGGGTGTAAAGTCTTACCCATTTTTGCTATCCTGCTCTACAACAAGTTGAATTCAAATTAAAACTATAACCTATAACTATTGAAACCAATGATGAAAAGAACCCTTGTAGCCGCTGCTCTGGCAGCCTTCATGTTTACCTCCTGCTCAGAAAGCAAAAAGGAAACTACTGCCGAAACTGAAAACCATGAACACCACGAAGGAATGGCTCACGGTGATAATATGCCGGCTGAAGGCAAAGTAGTGGTAGAAACGCCGGATTATACTTCGGTGGCTGGCCCGGTAAAAGAACAGATAGCAGCAATAGTAGACAGCTACCTGAATCTGAAGGACAACCTGGTGGCTTCTGACGCTGCTAAGGCACAGGCTGATGCCAAAGCTGTGGTAGCTGCTGCTGAGAAAGTAGACGTATCTGCGCTGCAGGGAGAGCAGAAAGCCTTTGCGGAAGAAAGATTGGGTGAGGTAAAACAAACTGCCTCTAAAATGGCAGCATCTACAGATCTGGCTGCTCAGCGTGCTCAGCTGGAGTTGCTGTCTGAAGCTACTTTTGCTTTGACTAAAGCCTTCGGTACTTCTGATCAAACGCTCTACTACCAGTACTGCCCGATGGCCAACAACGACCAGGGAGCTTACTGGCTGAGCTCTAATGAAGAAATCCGTAACCCGTACTTTGGTGAACAGATGCTCAAATGCGGCAGTACAGAGGAAATCATTATTTAATCCTTATGTGGAAGCAGTATGGCCATACTGCTTCCACAATTGTAACCTCACAGATCAGAAGCTAAATAGGTATAACCTCTAATTTTTAAAATAATGGTAAAATTTAAATCATTTATTTGCGTAGTAGCACTTGCTGTCGGACTGACCTCCTGCAACAAAGATGAAGAGCATGATGAGCATGAAGTGGCTTTGAATATAGACTATCCAGCTGCTTATGTAGTAAATGGGCAGGACAACAATGTTTCTGTTATTAAGCTTGAGGACAATCAGATTACGGAAACAGTAGCACTTAAAGATGCTCTCGCACCCCACCATATTTCCTTGAGCCCTGATAAAAGCTTATTGGCAGTAGCTATTACCTCAACTGACCTAAGTGGTGGGCATGGCGGAGCACATGGAAATGGTTCCAGCTTTAAAGTCACTATCTTAGACGCTGTGACTGGCTTAACTAAGAAAACAATAGATCTGCCAAAAATGCCACATAATGCTGCTTTTAATGCCGAGGGTACGGAGCTATGGATTGGGCAGGCAGAAAGCAATTCGGGTACAGTAGCTGTTTATAGTACATCAGACTGGACGCTTAAAAATACAATCCCTGTAGGAAAGGGCCCTTCAGAGGTGACTTTTTCATCCAATGGTGATTTGGCGTTTGTGGCCAATACCGGGGCAGCAACAGTTTCAGTCATAGATCCTGTTAACAAGCTTGTTAAAAAAACGCTAGGTGTTGGAGAGGATCCTGTGGGCGCCTGGCCTGCAACGAACGGAAAGATGTATGTCGACAACGAAACATCACAAACTGTTAGCGTAATAGATGTGGCAACGGAGTCTGTTACTGAGACGCTTGCACTTGGTTTTAAACCAGGTTATGTTGCTTTCCAGGATAAAACAAACGAACTGTGGGTAAGCGACGCAACAAACGGCAAGGTTATCATATATCAACAAGATGGAGCTACCTGGGCTAAAAAGGCCGAAGTGCTGACAGGAAATGATGCCCATGCCATTGCTTTCAATGCCGAAAGAAGCTTGGCCTATATTACGAATCAGGGAGCCAACACCGTGACAGTATTGGATGCAACAACGTTTGGGAAGATAAAAGAACTGTCTGTGGGCAGAATGCCGAATGGCATAGTCATAAGGCAGTAATTTTTAAATAACCAATCCACTAAGTCTGGCAAATAAGGCACTTGGCATAGGGGCAGGTTTTTCTTATCCTTATGTACATCCAGAGTTTGGTGTATTTTTACTACATTTACCTATTTCGTATTGGTTGGCCTCTAACCGAAATGCTTGTTAGCTTAATGAAAAAAACCACGTGTAACAAGACTGTTAACTTTGCGGGGCTGCTTTTACTGGCAGTCTTCGTAAACCTGTACCTTGTTCAGCTGGTTTGTAATCTGCCGCACCTGGTAGAGCGCCTGCAGCCTACAATTCAAAGCCAACATCACGCAGGGCATAGTGATCATCATCACGGGACAGAGAGTGGGACCTCTACTAGCGGGCATCACCATGGCGAAGAACAGCATGATTCTTCGCCCGAAGATGGCGGCTGTTGTTCGGAGTTCGCTTATGCTCCTTTGTTTAAAAGCTCTCCTTCCGTGGAGTTGTCCTCACTTGTAAAAGAACAACTCAACTTCATGGGTAGCCTGTACCAGGCTGTACTGTGGTTTTTGCACAAAGTTCTAATCCTAGCGGTGTCGCAAGCGCCGCCCGACGTCCCTCCGAAAATACCGGATATCAGAATATTCCTGTGCTCTCTTACAATTTGATACACAAACCTGCTCCTGCCTGCCCCCGGGAAAGCTATGCCCTTTCAGGAGCAGTGTAGTTAACATTGTGCCCCTGCCCTGCATTAATTTCCAAGTATTCAGGTAGGCATAGTGCAAGCTTAAAAGTTTATGTGTCATATTAGGCGGTTTCATACTCATAAAGTACAAATCGCCATAATTCTATTTGTAAAAAATGAGCACAGAGAGCCCGCATCAAAGGGTGCTTCATATTAAAAACATGGTGTGCCCTCGCTGCATCATGGTAGTGCGCGAGGAACTTGAAAAACTGGGCCTGCATGTACTGGAGGTAAAGCTAGGTACGGCTGTTGTAGTTGAAAGCGACGAAGTAGACGAAACAGCTATAAATGCAGCCATGACAAGCAAAGGTTTTGAGCTGCTACACGATAAGCTAGAAGAGCTTGTAGAAAGTATTAAAGTAGCTGTCTTAAACTTAATCTACAGCGACGAGATCTCATCCCTTGCTACTAATTTGTCTACATATCTGGCTGAGAAATTAGGGAAGGATTATTCTACAATCAGCACCGCTTTCAAAGCATCTGAAGGAATAGCCTTAAACAGATACATTGTGCTACAGAAAGTGGAGCGCGTCAAAGAGCTGCTTACTTACAATGAACTTCCTCTCAGCGCGATTGCGACCAAACTAGGATATAAGAGTCTGCAACATTTGTCAAGGCAGTTCAAGGAGGTCACAGGTACAACCCTTAACAAATACAAGAACCAAGGTGGTGCAGACCGCCACCCCATCGATAACCTATACTAAACTGGTTGTATTCCATTGATACATAATTATGCTCCAGAATCCTATAAAGCCTCTTTAATTGCGCATGCCTTTAAAGATTTGTTGCTCACACAATGCAGGCAGCAGGGTTTAAGAGTAGATGTAGTAGTTAGGTGTCGTGGAAATGTACCAGTCCATTACTGTATAACCCTTAACTAATATTTTATAAAATGAAAAACACCTATTTACTAACTCTATTGATGTTGATTTTCTGTGTTGCTACAGTAAGAATCTCCTATGCACACGGTGGCGAGAAGCACGAAAAGAAAAAAACTGAAACCACTGTAGTAAAGGCAGAAACTGCTGATACAGCTCAAGTACCTCAAACAGCACAAGATACCGCCAAGGCACAACCACATGCACCAGCTGCAACCGAGCATACGGAGGCACATGAGCATACCCCCAGCGAAGTGCATGCCTCGCTCAGTGATTTTCCGAACACACACCCGCTGATCGTGCATTTCCCTATCATGCTGCTGATGGTAGCTGCAGCTGTGCTGCTTGTCAACATCCGATTCCTGAGTAAAGAGCTGAATTGGGTTGCCACCGTTGCTACCTTGATAGGGTTTGGCACTGCTTATCTGGCTGCTAATTATAACCACCCCCACACAAGCGGGCTGACAGCACATGCCCAGCTGGTGCTGGACCAGCACGACCTGTATGCTGAGTGGACTGTGTACTTGGGTGCTGTCGGTGTGGTGGTGCAGTTACTGAGCCACTTCCTTTTTAAGGGTAAACGCTGGAGTGTGGCCGTGGCTGCACTTGTTTTAACTGGTTCGGCGTATGCGGTATCTATGGCAGGGCATTATGGCGCGCAGCTTGTGCACATAGAAGGCGTAGGCCCACAAGGCAAGTACCTGGAAGAGCATCACCATTAGTATGCCGCCCTAGAAAGTGAGTAGCTTACTCTGCAACATAAACAAGAGGTTTCTTAATAATGCTTGAAAGCTTTAAGAAGCCTCTTGCTTTTTGACACGTATTGACAGTAGCAGGTAGGACTTAAGGTGAATGTTTGCAGTACCATGTACTCTGCTTCTATAAAGACGCATAAACGATTTGCTCTTTTACCAAGGTGTGCTAAGGAAATTAAGGGTCCTACTCAAAACAGTCACCTAAGTTATTTACTTAATAAATTAGCGCAAGAAGCATACTTGATCCTTATACTATTAGGCACAGTTTCATTAGCATGCACAGATTGTAATAACAGGGGATTTTCAGGTGCATACCGATAAGGAGAATGAAGCAGGTTTCCGCTTTAGGTTCAACCGTTTCTTTTCGTTAAGTACCAGCTATGACAGCAATTACAAAGAGGTGCTGGTTTAACTTGTCATTATTAGTAAAAAATTGTAAATGTTTAATAAGAACATTATAAATTTTATATACTGCTATTATTAATTTAGTATCTAGCTTTTTATAATTTCAGTTAACTCAATAAGTCTTTGTAGTTGTTTCCATGTATCAAGAAAAAATCGCCTCAGAAGAGACCCTCTTACAGCTTGTCAACCGCTATAAAACAGACGCAGAATCTGTCTATAACACGTGGTTTATCAACAACGATGACAGATTAAAAGCTTTCAGGACCATACGCCGGGGCGTCCACCAGGTAATTGCCGACATCAAGGCTGGCACCTTCGGGAACGATTTCAAAGGCTCTTCGCTTGAGTTTGTCTTGAGCTGCATTGCCGAGCAAAAACAGGTCTTTGTAGGGATTGCCCATCCTTTTTATTGGAAACCAAAGCTGAGAATACCTGATATTTATGAAAATGAGGCTAACAAAAGGGCTTTTGGCCAATTCTTGCAAGCTTGTCTAACTGCAACAAAAGAAGAACAGCTTTTACGCGAAATAATCTTACTTGACCAGAAGAAGATTAAAGGGCTCGGGCCTGCTGTAGCAAGCATCCTTTATTTCCTGCATCCTACTCTCATACCTCCTTTTAACACTGCCATTGTCAATGGTTTCAATAAACTGTTTGGAGAGAATATCAAGCTTGGTTCCTGGAAAGAGTATCTCCGCATGCGAGAGCTTATCCTGCAAGTCAATAATAAGTTCCGACCTCACCTGTCTACTGATCTGGGAGCTATCGGGGGATTGTTATTTGATATTGGGGATATGAAAATACTTGCCACTGGGCAGCAGGCTATAGCAACAGAAGATATACTAAAGATAGAGCGGCAGCTCGCCAAAAGGCATAAGGAAGTGATGGATGAACAGCTGGAGGACAATCTTCACACCGAGATGCAGTATCATCTACTGAAAGTTGGGAGAGCCCTTGGCTATGATGTGTCATGCGCAAGCAATGACAAGAGCAAAAAGTTTCAGGATGATGCCTTTTCGTTCCTTTGCATGGGTACTATACCTGATTTGGGTATAGATAAAGAGACACAGACTACAATCGGGCTGATTGACGTGCTTTGGTTTGAAAAGCACACAAATAAAGTTGCGGCTGCCTTTGAGGTGGAAAAAAGCACGTCGATTTACTCGGGTATACTGAGGCTAACAGATTTGCACTATAGCCTCGGACACCACGTTACATCCCTTTACCTGATTGTGCCTGATAATCGGGAGAAAGAAGTTCGTTTACAACTCAGCAGGCCTTCCATTAGGAGCAGCTCTGCCTCATTCCACTACATCCTCTTCTCTGAGTTAAGGACACATTGCGATGCTATTTGTAAGTTTGGAGTAGACAAAGGGAGCCTGGTAAAGATTGCCTCCTCACTTGATTTTTAACTTGGTGAACTGACACTGCACTGCAGTTACTACAAACACATTAGTGGCAGCATGTATGACAACAACTTTTTATTCTTCTAAACCTTAATATTTTAATGATGAGAAAAAATACTTTTACCCTACTTCTGGCATTTGTAATGCTGCTCTTTATTAAACAATCATTTGCCCAGGCTACAGGCAATCCTGAATCTGAACAGGTAAAAAAAGTGCTAAGCTCTTACAAAGCAGCTATTGAGGCCTTGGACGTCTCTAACACTACCCATCTCTTCGCAAAGGACTCTAAAGTATTTGAATCAGGCGGCGTAGAGGGGACCTATTCGCACTACCTGGACCACCACTTAGGACCTGAACTTAAAGTGTTCAAGTCTTTTAACTACAGTGACTACAAGGTAGATGTGCAAGTAGATGGGCTTTACGCTTTTGCAACGGAGACTTACATCTATACTATAGTGTTGGCAAAAGACGGTAGTACCATTAAAAAGAAAGGGGTGGCTACCTCTACGTTAAAAAATAACAATGGAAAATGGGAGATTGTAAGCTTACACAGCTCCTCCAGAAACACAAAATAAATTCTAAAGCATTGTTCTAGTTTCCGATATTTAGCTTAAGCAATGCAAGAGGCGCTCAAAGAAGCTAAGTGGTTTGTCAGAAGTAAATAAAGAAAACTGAGTTTGCACATTTCCGTTACGAACACGAATAGCTCAGATAAGAAAGCAGTCTTCCATTGCGTAAGTCCCTGTCCCATAGCAGGGACTTACTTTTTTATCCATACCAGGAGCAAGTTTGATGAATCAGCCAGCTGAGTAACCGGTTTGGACAATTGACTTGAAGAAACTGCATCTGTGGAAAGGAGCTGCTTATTGTGATATATGTGGGCCTGCTGCTTTGTCACCCAAAATTAAGAAATTGAGCAACAGAACAGCATCTTGAAAACGGAGTGTTACCAATATGAGTATAAATAGAAATGCAAGCCTTGACTGCGCATTCTCATTCAATAATAGCCACGAATCGTTATGAACCTCGACCCTCACTCTAATCAGAATAATAGGCAGAGACACCACCATCACTCGCACCACGGGACACCTCAACGCCAGGAGGCCATGCAGCAAAAAGACCAGATAACGGAACGGCTGGAGGAGAAGACGCTGCACGGGCACGAGCACGCCATGCACGAAGACACCACCGGTCATCCACCGCACGGGGAGCACGGCCACGACCATCATCGCATGATGATCGCTGATTTTCGTAAAAGATTCTGGATATCGCTGGTGTTGTCTATCCCTGTGATCCTCCTGAGCCACATGGTGCAAAACATTCTGGGATATTCATTGCAGGTGCCGTATAGCCTACACATTTCTTTCATTCTTTCTTCCATCATCTACTTCTACGGCGGCTGGCCTTTCCTGACGGGGCTGGCCGAAGAAGTAAAGAAAAGCTCCCCGGGGATGATGACCCTAATCGGCGTCGCCATCACAGTAGCTTACCTCTACAGTACTGCCATTGTGTTTGGGCTGGAGGGCATGGACTTCTTCTGGGAACTGGCCACGCTGATCGTGATCATGTTGCTAGGGCACTGGATCGAGATGCGCTCGGTGCTCGGCGCCTCTAAGGCATTGGAGTTGCTGGTAAGCATGATGCCTGCCGACGCCATGCTCATCAGGGATGGGGAAACCGTGCAGGTGCGGATCGAGGAGTTGCAGAAAGGCGACCTGATCCTGGTGAAGCCCGGCGAAAAGGTACCAGCCGATGGCGTGGTGGAAGACGGCGAAAGCTACCTCAACGAGAGTATGCTCACCGGCGAGAGCAAGCCGGTAAAAAAGAACAACAACGCCAAAGTGATCGGTGGATCCATTAACGGTAACGGGGCGCTACGGGTGCGGGTGGAATACACCGGCAAGGAAAGCTACCTCAACAAGGTGATTAAGCTGGTGCAGGACGCGCAGAAGACCAAATCGGAGACGCAGCGCTTGGCCGACCGCGCGGCCAAATGGCTCACCTACATTGCCCTCTTCGCCGGCTTTGGTACCCTGGCGGTTTGGCTGCTGCTGGGTCAGGAGTTTGCCTTTGCCCTAGAACGAATGGTAACGGTGATGGTGATCTCCTGTCCGCATGCGCTGGGGCTGGCGGTGCCTTTGGTCGTGGCGATCTCCACGGCTGTCTCGGCCAACAACGGCCTGCTCATCCGCAACCGCACAGCATTCGAGAACTCCCGCCTCATCACCACCATCATCTTCGACAAGACCGGCACCCTCACCCAAGGCTCCCACGAGATAGCCTCGGTGGTCACATTCGACAAAGCTGTAGACAAGCAGGAAATGTTACGCTTAGCGGCTGGCGTGGAGCAGAACTCCGAGCACTTCATCTCGCAGAGCATACTCCGGAGAGTGAAAGAAGAAGGTATAGCGGTGCCTCCTTCCCAATCATTCAATTACCTGCCTGGCAAAGGACTCGAAGGTATGGTGGAGGGCAAAGATGTGAAAGTAGTGGGGCCCAACTACATCAAAGAATTTAACATACAAGTACCTTCAAGTGAGGCCGAAGAAGGCGTGGAAACGGTAGTCTATACCTTGGTTGACGGCCAGCCGGTGGGTTATATCACCATGCGCGACCAGATCCGCGAGGAGTCTGCCGAAGCCATACGGGTGCTGAAAGAGAACGGCATTAAAAACCTGCTGCTGACCGGCGACAACGAGCGGGTAGCCAAAAGTGTCAGCGACAAGCTGCAGATGGACGGCTACCTGGCCAACGTACTGCCGCACCAGAAACAGGAAAAAGTAAAAGAGCTGCAGGACAAGGGCGAGTTTGTGGCCATGACGGGCGACGGTGTGAACGATGCCCCTGCCCTGGCCCAGGCCGATGTTGGGATTGCCGTCGGCTCCGGCACCGATGTGGCCGCCGAGACAGCCGACATCATCCTGGTGAACAGTAACCCGCAGGACATCGCCTCGCTCATCCTCTTCGGCAAGGCCACCTATCGCAAAATGATCCAGAATCTGATCTGGGCTACCGGCTACAACGTCATCGCGCTGCCCCTGGCTGCAGGTGTGCTATACCAGCAAGGTATTATGGTTTCACCAGCAGTGGGTGCCGCCCTAATGAGCCTAAGCACGGTGATTGTAGCCATCAACGCGCAGTTACTCAGGAGACAGATAAGATAGAATATGTGAGTTAGTGCACACTACCGATTAAAAACAGCCACATTTATTACTTGTTTCTTTCAACAATCAGATGTAAAACAAAATAAACTCAGAACTATGGAAAAGATAAATAAGCAATTACCAATAAAAATGCTGTTTATAGGAGTAGTCCTCCTTCTTGCAGCCTGTAGCCAGGAAAGCAAGAGAGCAGAGACTGCCACAGCTACCGACGCCAAATCAGATACGAGGCTGGGTGAAGATCACACCCAGCACACTATGCAAGGGGGCGAGATGGCGGGCATGATGGCTCATATGCACCGGAATATGGAGGAAATGCAGGGCATGAGAAGTAAAGTCACAGGCGATCCTGACTATGACTTTGCTCAGATGATGAGCATGCACCACGAGGGAGCCATTCGCATGGCAGAAGAGGAAATAGCGAATGGCACAGATAGTGAGATGAAGGAAATGGCCCAGAAGACCAAAGAAATGAATCAGGCTGATATACAAAAGCTGCAGGACTTTTTAGGAAGACATGCACCTACTGCAGGCGACACCACCACTACTATGCGCATGATGAAGCCGATGAAGTCTATGATGGATGACATGCACCAGAACATGGGGCGCATGAATGGTAAGAACACTGACCAACACTTTGCCCAAATGATGATCTACCACCATGAAATGGGCAATGAGATGGCAAGTGAGTTTCTGAAGATGGGAAAGACTCAGGAAATGAAACAGATGGCTCAGAAAACCATTAACGAACAGGAAAAAGAAATTCAGGAACTAAAGAGTTGGCTGGATCAGAACAAAGAGTAAGTTTTGTGGCTTTCCAGATCATGGTGGTGACCCAGATCATGGTGGTGACGCGGCCTGTTAAAGGAGCAGACGTGCCGTCAACCTATACGTTACTGTCTACGAGCCCATAGCCGCTTTCTATACAATGCCCCATCAGCGCACAGGCTGTACTGTGTTCTTTGGCCGCTTCTCCTGTCTGGGCCGACGGAATGGTGCGGAGACAGGAGATGGCCACCACATTCCCTTCCAACGTTTCTTTTAAATGATCTGGTTTTGTTTCCATAGCTGTTCTTTGTTAATCCTGACTCAATTCTTTTGTTGAAGAAGTGGTGGCTGATAAACGCAGAACTAAGCCACCAATGTAACAACAAGGCTTAGAACCTTACTGTCAGGCCACCGCCTGCCCCGAAGCGATTGTCGTAGCTGCCCATGAGCGAGAAAGCTTTTGACATGAGGTACTCCAGCCCTACGTTCCAAGTCGTTTCGCTTCGGTAGTTGTCTACTCTGCCCGTGCCTTCCTCCGGAGCGAAATCGTTTACCCAGCCGAAGTCCGCCTGGTACTCATACTCCCCGAACAGGAAGGTGCGCGGAAAAATCAGCACCTCGCGGCTTAGGCTGACCTGTGGTCGCAGTTTGTTGTCAAGGCGCACATCGAGGTTGAACATGTAGGGCGTGAGGTATCGGATACCGGCAATGGCTGTCGTTTCCACCTTCTCCATGCTGTCCTCCTTCTCGTTCTCCACGTTCACACCGACAAATACGTTCAGGTAATCGTACAGGAACCTGCCGTAGGTAAACTCTGCCTCCAGGTTCTTGTTCCAGCCATACTCTGTCGACAAGGTAAACTGGTTGCGCAAATTCGACAGCACCATCCTTGTCTCACCCATATGCGAGGCAGCGTCCACGGCACCCCAGAAAAAGAAATGGTTGCTTTTGTTCGTCAGGATGCGGAGCGGGTAGCCTTTCAGCCGTGGGTCGCGGATCGTATCATAGCTGAAGATGCGGGCCATACCGGCATCGAGATGGTAGAGGATGTGGCAATGGAAAAACCAGTCGCCGTACTCGTTGGCGTCAAACTCGATCACCACCTTCTGCATCGGCGCCACGTTCACCGTGTGCTTTAGCGGCGAGTACTCCCCATGCTCGTTTATTACCCGGAAAAAGTGCCCGTGCAGGTGCATGGGGTGGTGCATCATGGTCAGGTTGTTGAGCGTGATGCGAGCCACCTCGCCCTGCCTGATCTTGATCTTATCCGCTTCCTTCAGGGGCACACCGTTCATACTCCAGATGTAGCGCACCATGTTCCCTGTTAGGTTCAGCAGTATCTCCCTGGCAGGCTTTCCTTCGGCAAAGTCAGTTGGCTCGGGGGCTTTCAGGTAGTCATAGTTGTACTCCGCAAACATGTCCATGCCGGGCATTCCCTCATGCTGCATCCCTATCCCCTTGCTGGCCTCCGGCTGATTCATCTGCGGCTTATCAGCAGCTTTATCATGCTTGCTATGGTCCATTTTAGAATGATCCGTTTCCATGGCTGCGGCGGTGTCTTTTGGCATTTCCTTGCCGTGCATGGTTTGGTCCATTTTGGTGTGATCCATACCCTTTGCAGCAGTGGTGTCTTTTGCCATCTGCATCTCCCTTTTCTGCTCTTCCATCTGGTGGTTCATTTTGGAATGATCCATCTTTTCAGCACCCGCCGTATCCTGCTTCATCTCCATGCCATGCGGGTGCATGTTCTGCTCTTCATGCTGTGGCTTGCCTTCTTTACCTTCCCCGTGCTCCGTATGGGTGCTGTCTCCCCCCATCTGCATCTCACCGTCCATCTGCATGCCCCATTCCTTCATCATCTCATGAGGCTCCTCTTCGCTGGGGTTGAACTTGGTGGCCGGTGCACCCATCTTCATATCCATGGCTGCCATCTGTTGCATCATGGCTATCTTATCAGGACGGGGCACATCGGGTGCAGGTATAACAGGTCCCTGGCCAAGCAGAGTAGAAGAATAGCCGGAGCCGTCCTGCGCGGTGGCTTTCATTTCCAGCTTCCCGTTCTGCGGAATGGTTACGATGAAGTCATACGTCTCGGCTACCGCGATAAAGGTCTTGTCGCGCCTGACGGGTACCACGTCCGGTCCATCGGCGGCGACCAGCAGTGGCGTGTCACCGCCAAAGGTCAGCCAGAACTGGCTGGAGGCGGCAGCGTTGATAACCCGCAGCCTTATCTTCTGCCCCGGCTTGAACTCCGGGTACTCCCGGACAGGCTGTCCGTTGCTCAGGAAAGCCGGATAATAGACATCGGCAATGTCGGCACCCTCCATGCGTTGCTTCCAGAAGTTGAGCTGCGCTCCCAGTGCTCCCCTGGCAATGACCCTGTTGAGCGGCACCGAGGTTCCCTTCTGGACATCGTATATTTCCAGCCCCCGCTTCAGCGTCTTCAGCACGTTTGTCGGCTTCTCGTGGGTCCAGTCCGAAAGCACCACCACCAGGTCGAAGTCATAGTCCAACTTTTGCTCCCTGTCCTCCACCACAATCGAGCCGTACACCCCCGACTGCTCCTGCAGGCCGGTATGCGAGTGATACCAGTAGGTACCGGTGTGCTTCATCTCAAACTCATACCTGAAGGTGGTGCCCGGCGCAACGGGCGGCGTGGTCAGGTAAGGCACCCCGTCAAAAAAGTTCGGCAGCAGGATGCCGTGCCAATGGATAGAGGTCTCCTCATCCATGTTGTTGGTCACGTTTATCACCGCGTAGTCGCCCACCTGAAACCGAAGGGTCGGGCCTGGTATGGTGCCGTTGATGGTCATGCCCATGCTTTTCTTCCCGGCTATCTTCACCTGCTCCTGGTCAATGGTAATATTATAAACAACAGTATCGGGTTGTGCTGTAGTCTCATTGGGGAAGTATAAAAGAAGTGCGGTTATGATTAGAATAAGTATGTTGACGTGTGGATTTTTCATAATGTTTATCTCCTATATATTTGTCTTAAACTATTTTAGTACAAGGTTTTCGGAACCTCATAATTATCAAGCGGTCAGGTCAACTTATACTCTTATACTTATTGGACTTACCACATGTTCTGAATCAAAGAAAATGTGGCTGAGGCTACATTCAAGGCTCTACGTCTATAGTAGTACAGTAGTACAGATACAGAACCTCACATAAGGCCTCCTAAGCCTGTCTACCCGTTTATATGAAAAGAAAAATTTTACTCTGTAAACTACCAATACTTGGTTCTGGGAGTTCTGCTTAATATGTTGACTATAATGGATCTGATCAAGATAACCTTTCTCCTCCAAAGACGGCGTCAGGATAACTAGTAGAGTCTCCAAGGTACCTGAGAACTGTTTTCTGTTGCTTGGGTAAGAACGGCAAATCGAGGTAACTTCGCGACACAAGCCCTACTGTGCTGATCTTCATGCTCCTGGTACGGATCACCGGACTTTGGAGGCACTTGAGTTACTCAATAATTGTTAATGCAGTCAGACATGGTCTCTTTAATGGACTGCGGGTGACATTGTGATTCCACCTCTGCTTCCTTTTCCAGATTCATCCATGTACCCTTAGCAAACTTATAGGCCAAGACCCCTGCACGGGTCACAATGTCAATACCAATGGCGATCCAGACACCAATAAGGCCCCAGCCCAGGGTGATTCCAAGGTAGTAGACCAGAACGGTGCGGATGGCCCACATACCAGCCGCCGTCAGGTACATGGGGAACTTCGTATTATTGGCAGCCTGGTACGCGCCTGTAAGCGTTAATAGGGCTGCCAGAAAAGGCTGAAACGCACCCGAAACCTTCAGGGCGTTCCCTATTTTAGAGATTACCTCCGGGTCTTCGGAGAACAGACTGCCTGCCCACTCTCCCAGGAAGAAGAGCAGTAAGCCCAGCACTCCCATAATGCCTACAGCCATCCAGGCCCCTATTTTTGTAAAAGAAATCGCCTCCTCTATTCTTCCTGCACCTATCTGCTGTCCGGCCAGTATAGTAACTGCTGTGGCAAAGCCATAACCTGCCATATAGGAGATTACCTCCACATTACCGGCAATCTGATGGGCGGCGAAGACGTTGGTTCCCAGCGAAACGATGAACCCGAAGTAGACGATCTGCCCTGCCCGCATAATGAGCACCTCACCGGCCGCAGGGCTGCCTAATGTAGCAAGCTCCTTCTGATGGCCCCAGTCAACAGACCAGAAGTCCTTCCGGAAGGCCAGCACCTCCGATCGCTGGATGTAGTAGACCAACAGAAGGGTCCCAAGTACACGGGAAGCAACTGTAGCCAAAGCAGCACCAGTAACTCCCATTTCAGGAAAAATCCAGAAACCGAAAATAAGGGCATAGCCCAGGAGCGCATGGAAAATGTTGATGATAATGCTGACTTTCATGGGGGCCCGTGTATTACCTGAGCCCCGTAAATTGGCACTAAGCGCAAACATGAGCGACATAAATACGGATGGGATACCCACAACCCGGAAATAGTCCTCCCCAATATCCAGCACCTGCTCTTCCAGACCCATGAGCGTGAGCAGGGGGCGTGCAAAAAATAGCGTTACGATACCTGTTAGTATGCCAAAAAGGATGGAGAGGATGATGGCCTGCTGCGCGATATGCCGGGCCCTTTCGACTTGGTTCGCTCCCAAGGCATTTGCCACCCTTACGTTTGCTGCCACCCCGATAGCCATAAAGACGGCAAAGTAGATAGCCAGTACAGCATTAGTGGCCCCTATGGCAGAAACCTCCGCTAGGCCTATCTTTGAGACGAAATAGACATCCACAAAGCCAATGAATGTCTGAAAGAAGTTCTCTACTACTGCCGGAAAAGCAAGGAGCAGGACAATCTTCATTTTATCGCGAAGAGTGGCAGTAACCGGTATGTCTACTTGCTCTTTGTTAGCTTCCATAGGCAACATTGCGGTTTCTAAAGATTTATCCTGTTGCGTCTAGTGATGGTGCCCATGAAGCCCCTGCCCAGGAAGCTCAGCTACTTGCACAACATAATCCAGGGTATACAGTAGCCCGTTCAGCAGGAATTGAATCCACACCCGGTATAATCCCGTGGCAGTAAAAGCAGAGTGCAGCACCAACACCTCCTCGTGCACCATGGGGTGGACATGAAGGTATTCTTTTGTATCCACATTGATCATGACTACATGGGCCTTGGCACCCAGAAAATCACCTAATAAAGAGACCGGTATGGCAGCCTCACCCTGTTTCATAGTAACGCGTATGGCATTAAGGTCCTGCACATCCAGTTGCACGCTTATATTGTCAACCGTTTTACTGAGCACATCCTGCTGGTAGCGCTGCACGTCTCTGCTATCACCGGCAACGTCCACCGATTTTCGGATAACAGCCGGTGCCGTATTCAGGGGCTTTACATCGCAGTAAAGCAGGAATTTGCCCCCAAAGGGAAATATGAAGTCAACAGAGTATTCCTTGCCTGCCTTTTCCGGGTGCTCGTGGGCAAAGAAAGAAAGGTCTTCTGATACTATGATGAGGTGAATGTCCTTGGTATGTACCTCTTCCAGTACAAGGGGAACACCGGAGGCCTCCTGGTTAACAGGTGTGAGAAGTAGTGTCACCTTTTCCTGTGCGCTTATAGCGGAAGGCTGAGAGCTTATTAAAACGTCAAACATCAATTAAGTTATTTAAATTGTTGTGCCCTGTAGGAGTTCATAGCCCCACTACAGCCTCAGAGCTATACGCTACATAAGTGACCACCTACCTCTCCAATATGGAAGGATATACCGTGTGCAGGCCGGCTTTATGAAGCGTACTAGTTACAATCTGCTGCACATACTGCTTAAGCATTTATCAAGGCACTGTTTCTATACTTAATGCTTACATAAGTCTTATGAAAGCGTGCTTGGTTATACCTTTCCGTGCACCCTTCTGTTTTATATATTCATGAGTTGTTTTTATATAAATTAGCTTTTAGCACTAGCTTGAGTCCCTCTAAAACAGGCAACATCTACCCTGACAGTGATTCCAAGTCTAAACTTGCCGGGCTTCCTGACTCTGCCAGCCCTATGCTTTTTAACTCCTTATTTGTTATTGCGTTTAGAAGAACGTGCTAACTATTCGATAGTGTCTGCTTGGCTTTAGATGGTAAGCACTCCTAATGGTAAGCAAGTCTAAAAAATCCCAACAATTCCGACTATCGATTTTCAAGTCCTTGCCACCGATGCCTACAACCCATATGATTTCAGCCTTGAATCCTGCTTGCTGCACCACATTTTCGATCCTGTGGGGATCAAGGTCTGTACCGGATACGCTTAACAGCTTGTCTTTACGTTCCGTATCAACGTGCCAGCGGCTTATACTTTCTTCTTTATCCAAGTAAGAAGCCACCTTTGTCAAGGCCTACTCGCTTTCGATGTTAGTTTTAAACTTGATTATTTCTATACAAATAAGAACTAAGGTCCAAACTCATTGCTCCTTACACTTTTGCACAAAACAGCTGCAGACAACCATGTGAGAGCAGAGAAAGTTACCACCTTTTGCTATTACGTGCGGCTTCAGGATACGGTACCTTTCAGCACTTCCTCCAGTTCGCGCTCCGTTATACTTCCCCAGTACCTCCTGTATTCCGACTCGTCAGTTGTATGCTGCACCGGTTCTAATTCAGGAGCCACCTGATAAAGTGCCGTCCGGAGCGCTACATAAGGTCTGTACCCGATGAGCAGCACGCCGTGGTCCCCTCCCTCGCGCCGGATGGTAAGGGTTGGAAAACGGGTAATACCATGCAAGCGCACCTGTCTGAGGTCTTCCTCAAAAGCCTTACGCGCCTCTTCTCCTCCCAAGTCACGTTCAAACACTTCTGCATTAAACACATCAGGTTGCGCCTCGGCTAAGCTACGTCCCACCTGCCGCAAAACATCCCGCCCGCCAATGTTCTGCCCCTGCAGCATTACAGCTTCACGCACTTTACGCAGGTATGCTTCCGAGGCTACCGGCGACTGCAGCCCGGCAGCCTTAACAGCAATACATGCAGGAAAAGAAGACGCAGGCGGGTTTTCGTACCAGATTTTATCCCGTATGGGCATACCGGAAACATACTTTGCTTCCATCCAGAGCGGCCCCATCTGCAGCGGACGATTAACTACGTTCATCGGGTCGTTAAAGCTTTCCCAGTTGGCAATAAGCCCGCCCATGCGGTAGCGCCATTTTACCTTGCCGCTGTACTCAAAGCGTAGACGCCGCCATTGGGGCTCCAGAGACCAGCTCCAGCAACAAAGAGGGTCGGTGTAGTATTCTATCTCCACCGACCCTGCTTCCTTTTTATTATCTCGTTTGTTTTCTCTTTCAACCATTCTCAATTGTTTCTCCTGCTTACAGGCTAATCTGAGGGTACTTGCACCACTGGTTCTCCCCTTTAGGTACTGCCGCTTTGACTTTTTTGCTTCGTTCCTGGCTCAACGCCTTGTCCATTTTATCAACAGATTTCATTGTACGGTCAGTACCATTTGTTTTGTGGTCAATCATGCCGTTGGTTTCCACCACGTGCCGGAAGGGCTCTTCCACGTACTGCCAGGTCTCCCCAAGGCCGGGGCTCTTGCCTTCGTTCCAGGGCCCTTTTACATCAGGTCCATTCGACATGTTAAAGTAGTTGTTGCTGTAACGCGGATCGCCCTGCAGTACACCTGGCGGGAAGTTTGGCTGTATCGTTTCCAGTGCCGCCTCAAACATCTGGAAGTGCGCCACCTCACGTGTCATCAGAAAACTCAGGGTTTCCTTTACATAAGGGTCATCTGTGAACTGCATCAGGTACTCGTATACAATTTTGGCCCTGGACTCAGCTGCTATGTTAGACCGGAGGTCAACGGTAGGATCTCCATTGGCATCCACATAAGAGCCATTCCACGGCACACCCTGGCTGTTGGTCAAAGTAGGGCCGCCGCCACTCAGCACGAAGAACTGCGGGTTGACCATGGCATTGTGGATGAAATCCTCTTTCTTCGCCTTCCCCTGTAGCAACTGCATGATCTCTGCCTCCTCGGCCGCGTTCTTTAACTCACCGTTGATCGGCCCCAGTAGCATCTGGATAGTAGCTCCGACAATTTCGAGGTGACTGAATTCCTCTGTGGCAATATCCATCAGCATATCATACTGGTCCGGATAGGGTTGACGCACACTAAATGCCTGCACAAAATACTGCATCGCGGCTTTCAGCTCTCCGTTAGCACCCCCAAACTGTTCCAGCAGCAGGCTGGCAAAGGCTGGGTCAGGTTTCGATACACGCGCATTAAACTGTAGCTCCTTTACGTGATAAAACATTTGTCCTCCTTTCTTAAATAAAACAAAAAATTGTCTTTTCTAAAACGGAGAGCAGAAAGGAGAGTTTGTAAAAATAAATTTTAATTATCTAGAATTTAATACTTTAGAAACGAACCTATACTGCCAGATAAGAACAGGTGTACGTAACTGAAGTGTAAAGGCAGGCTAGCAACAGGCACCCGAACTGTATATCAGAAACCTGAAACTTCCTATAGTACGGGTGTAAAACTGATCTTAGTAAAGTGAATATTACCTTTTGTTTCGTGCGGAAAAAACATAAGGCTGCAATGTTTACACTTTTGAAAAAAGGTATTAAGACAGGAAGCCTGGCTGCTAACACTGTTAGCAGCCAGGCTTTTAAATCTTCATTCGGTACAAAGCATACTACTACATATTACAAAGCATATTACTACATATTATGATGTTTGGTAGGTATACCGTGTTCATTCAGGAAAGCTGCCAGTTCCATTATTTCCTGCGACTGCTCTTCAATGATTAATCTGGCTTCTTCTAATGCCATTGCATCATCTCCCCACTTCAGCTCAGTTTCTGACATGGCTATCGCTCCCTGGTGGTGGCAGATCATGAGCTGGGCAAAGTCAACATCCGGATCAGGCGTATCCTTTACAGAACGCATGCAGTGCATCATAGCCATCATGTCTTCCCGCATCTCCATCATAAACATCTTGCACTCTTCTTTTGAGAGCGGCTCTGCGCCCGGGTGTGAAGCTAAAAAAGCCTGCAATCTTTCTTTGCTTTCCATGTTGCCTATCTTCGTTTTCTCGGCCAACGCAAGCGCTTCCGGCTCATGCCCATATTGCAGTTCCAAGTCGGCCATTTTAATTCCCATCTCGTGGTGCATGATCATCATGCTGGCAAAATCGATGTCGGGGTCGCAGGTCATCTCCATCTGGTTCATCATCTTCATCATGGAGTTGATGATATGCTGCATTTCCTTGTCAAAGGCTTTGTCATCTTCCCAGTAAGGACCCTTCGCAGCTTGCTCTGCAGTAGCACTTAATGGGGTTACAACATCCTGGTCCTTTTCGCAGCTACTGAACATAAAGACAGCAACTACCATAAGAGCAAAGCTCTTGATACTGATAAAACTAGTTTTCATACATGATGGATTAAGTGGTTAAAAGTTGTGATCAGAAAAACAACTTACCTGCCTCTTTTTCTTACAGAAGCTTCTTTTTCTGCATTGTAATTGGGCTCAAGCAAAAACCACCCTGACCGCTCTATCAGGTATAGAACAATCAGGGTGGTTCTTAGGTCTTGCATTGGGTCAGCACAGAGTAACAACTACGCCTGCTGGCAAGCCTGCTCGCAACGGCGACAAGCCTCAGCGCACGTACGGCAGTGCTCCATGTGCGAATGCTTCTCACACTCTGCACCACATTCTCTACACACTCTGGCACACAGATCCAGCACTTCTCTGGAGAAGGTAGAATCCCGTGATACATAGTCCAGTGCCATTTTACAGATGGCTGCGCAATCCAAGTCAAGTCGGATGCAGCGTTCCATCATTTTCACATCATCTTCCTGCAGGCAGGAAACTGCACAGTAGTTACAGGCTGCTGCACACTCAGCTAATGCGGTTATTAAGTCTTTATTCATAATTATCTGGATTTTAATGAAACATATGCTTGGTTATACCCATCCGAAGCCCCTTCCGTTTTATATATTCTTGAACTATAATTATATATTTTTGGTGGCGGTACTACCTTAGGTGCTCTTTAAAACAGGTAAAATCAGCCCTAGCAGTGGCTGCAAGCTTACATTTGCCAGGGTCTGTCACCTCTATGCTGTTTAACTCCCTACCTGTTATTGCGTTTAGAAGAACGTGCTAACGATGCGATGTACTTTATGAATTTGCTGTATCTCTTCTTGGGAGCTCTTATTTTTACCTTAATTGCACTGGATATCATTAAGACCACCTTTTCTTCTAGCGGAGGCGGTCGGATTACGGAATTAGTGTCTAGGGCGGTGTGGAAGACTTTCTTCTCTGTCTCAGGTAAAGAGGGGAAATCAAAATTGCTTGAGTATGCGGGACCATCTATCCTTACCTGCACGCTTCTGACCTGGGTCCTTGGGCTATGGGCAGGACTGTTCCTGCTGCTGCTCTCTGATCCAGACTCTGTTATAAACAGCACTACCTTATCCAGTGCCAGCCCTTTGGAGAAGCTCTACTATGCCGGCTTTACACTTTCCACTTTGGGAGTGGGAGACTATGTGGCATCGAATGATGTGTGGCGGATTATTACGAGTGTCACAGCTTTCTCAGGCTTAGCTTTCATCACTGCCTCCCTCACCTATTTTGTACAGGTACTATCTGCCGTAGGCTTGCAGAGCAAGCTCAGTCTTTACATTAACAGCATGGGTAAAACGCCACAGCAGATTCTGGTTAACAGCTGGGACGGGAAAGGCTTCTCCTCCTTTTTTGATAATGTGTCAGATATTTGCCAGATGCTCATGCAGCATACTGTTAACCACCATTCCTTTCCTGTGATTCATTACTTTCATAACTGTCAACCAAAGTTGTCTGTCGCGCCCGCCGTTGTGCTGCTGGATGAGGCACATCAGCTCCTGGAGCAAGCCGTTTCGCAGGATGTTATAAAGAGCGAAGTTAAAATGACAATGCTACAAACGGCACTGGATTCGTATCTGGAGATGGTGAAAGGAAGTTTCCTGAAAAACACTTCTCCCCAGGAAGCTGCTCCTATACCTGATATAGGGAAAATGGAGGAGAAAGGAGTTCCAATTAAAAACAGGGAAGAAGTAGAACAAACTTTTAAACAGAACCTGAAGGACCGCCGGAGACTGCTATCTTCCCTTTTGGAAATGGACGGCTGGCCCTGGAAGGAAGTGTATCAATCGTAAGTCGAGCACTTTCACAACCTTGTGTAAGATTTTAGATTTTAGATGGAGGTGCACTATTATTTATCTCTGCTTGGCTGAATTTAGGTTCCCGGATTAATTTAACACTAGTATCTCTTTCTATCAGCTGGGGTTTTACTAAAATCATTTTAGTGTATGCCTGGTTTTAAATGGTAAGCACTCCTAACAGTTTCTGCTATCGGCTTTACAAGTCCTTGCCACCGATGCCTATAACCCGGATGATTTCAGCTTTGAATCCTGCTTCCTGCTCCACATTTTCAATCCTTTGGGGATCAAGATCTGTACCGGAGACACTTAAAATATTTTCTGTGCTTCCAGTTTCCAGCTTCCACCTGCTGATACTTTCTTCTTTGTCCGGGTAAGGCGCTACCCTGGATATAGCTTCCTCATTCTCCACATTGGTTTTGAACTTGATTACTTCCATAGCAACATGTGTTTTTGCTTAAAATGAACGCGACAGTTTACACCAGGTTGTGCAACGGCTACGCTTTACGGCCTGTATGTATTCATCAGGCATGTTCGCTTACCTGCCTTCAAGCGGAATCTTTCCAAAAATTCTCTTATCTTACAGTATACTTTGTCTTAAACTTGTAAAGAATGAGGGCACCATTACAGCTTCTAACGTTTGTCTTGTTTCTGATTTTAAATACCTCCTGTAGCAAAACAGAACAAGAAACGACAAACACCCTGCTCCTGGCAGGTCGTCAGCCACAGATCGCAGTAGATACAAAAGGGAATACCAGGGTAGTGTATGGCTTGGAAGACAGAATTTATTGCGTCACGTCCAAAGATAACGGACAAACCTTCTCAGAACCTCTACTGGTGGGGCAGCTGAAGGGCTTGTACCTGGGCATGTCCATGGGGCCTCAGATTGCCAGCTCCATGAATTACTCGGTGGTAACCGCCATAGATAAGCAGGGTAATATCCATACCTACAGTCTGGACCATGATACAAATAAGTGGATAAAGGCAGCTGGTGTGAATGACATACCGGGCTCAGTGCCAGAAGGCCTGATGAGTATCGCCTCCGATGAACAAGACACCTTCTATGCTGTGTGGCTGGATGTAAGAAACACCAAACAAAACAAGATCGTGTTTGCCTCCACTACAGGAAACGCCGCCGCATGGTCAGAAAACAAGATAGTATACGTATCGCCAGACAGCACCGTGTGCGAATGCTGTAAGCCAAGTATAGATGTGGAAGGCAAACAGGTAATCCTGATGTTCAGAAACTGGGTAGATGGCTCCAGAGATTTTTACCTGACCAAATCAACTGACAACGGACAACACTTTTCTCAGCCACAGAAACTAGGGAATGGCACCTGGGAACTGGAAGGATGTCCCATGGACGGCGGGGGCATTGTACTGGATAGTAAGAATACGATTCACACTTCCTGGCAACGGGAAGGGAATATCTTCTATGCAAAGCCTGGCCAACAGGAAGTGCAAATTGGCAGAGGCCGGAACTGCCGCATCAGCGGAAAAACAAATCCGGTTATTGCCTGGAAAGATGGTTCAGATCTAAAACTAAAATTCCTGAATGCAGATACGGAAACTGTGGTAGGGAAAGGCAGCTATATTGAAACTGCTGAAATGCCGGATAAAAAAACGCTTTGTGTCTGGGAAGATGAAAACAAGATCCATTTCAGGAAAATATAACAGTAAAAACTTAACAGGTCTAAACTATTCTTTGGTTGTAAAATAGTCCACCTTATTATCAAACGAAGCCGCCCCTCGGTAAAGAGGCGGCTTCGTTTTTATACATGCATCACCAAGAATAAGATCCGGCCATGGATACAGTATAAGATTTACCTCATTCTGGTTAGGATTGCCTTCATTTCTGCTATTTCTTTTTCCTGAGATTCTATGATCTGCTCCGTTAGCCTCTTCACTTCGGGATCTTTTATGTTTGCTTCCTGGCTTACCAGAATGGCTGAAGAGTGATGCGGAATCATGGATTTTAGAAACTGTTTATCATCCACTAAGGCCTGTTTCCTTAGCATGAACAGTGAGCCGGCAAAAGCTACTACACCAACAGCTACAATGATACTTCAGCTTCTTATTTGTATACATTCCCGACATAAACCCTAACATAACAAGCGCCATAGGCGCCACCATCAATAGGGCCATGTACAGCCTGTTCAGGTTCAGGTACACATGATCAAACTTATCGGCATTCAAATACATCACCCCGTACATGATCACAAACGATACGGCTAGCATCAACAAAAACTTCATATAATTTCCCTTTTCCATTTTTTTTAACTGTTAAAGTATAATTGTTTGCCTATAAGTCTTTTCAAGTAAGCAACGTTGCTTCTTGTTCAGGTATATCCATATGGCTATACTCAGGTTCATCTATAAATTCATAAAGCCACTCCAACAGCTGTCGGAGTGGCTTTATGAATAAAAATATGCTTCTTGGCTACACCTAAATAGCAACGGGTACTGTTACTTTCAACTTGTCCCAGCTTATGTTAATGGCTCCTTTGCTATCAGCCTCTGACACGATCTGGTAACGAAGTCGCTCCTGTGGCTGCGCTGCTGCTTCAGGTTTTACGGTAACGCGCAATACGTCTTCCTTCTCCGTGTAATCGTCGGTCAGGTGCTGCTCCCAGTTTTTGTTGATGATGATAGTCCACTCCTCCTTTCCAGGAATGGTGAACAAGGCATACTTGCCTGCTGGCAGTAGCTTTTCTTCTATGGTGATATCTTTATCCGTTGTCAGGCTGGTGGCTGAGTGCGCTCCTGTCACCCATACCTGGTCGTAAGCTACCAGGCCGCCCCAGATGTTGCGTCCGCGCACGGCTGGTGAATGGTAATTGATGGTCAGGTGCGCATTGCCTACCATACCATGGGCTTCTGCTTTCAGACTGCCTCTTAATGTATCAGGTTCCGGTTGATCCTGTATAATGACAGCGCCTTCGCTCATTTTAGGGGTATGATTGGCGTGCTGTGTTTCTTCTGCTGGTACTTCCAGTTCTTTAGCGGTTTGATTGCAATAGGACAGGGAGGCGCAAAATATAAGAGCAAAAAAGCTGTTTGTAATTTTGGGGTTCATGGTGTAAGGGTTGTAGTATGGGTATTAAACCGGCTTTGACAAGGTAAGCAATACCTATTGTTTGATGTAAATGAAGGCTAAAACTACAAATTTTATACTCCGGATGAAACGGCATTTAACTAAAGAGCCCGGCTGACGTTTCCAGTAGCCGGGCTTGTAAATCTTAAGTCAGATCATGCTGACTTACTACATGTTATGGTGCTTGGTCGGTATACCGTGCTCATTTAAGAATGCGGCTAGCTCCATTATTTCCTGCGCTTGCTCTTCAATGATCATTTCAGCCTCCTCCAAGGCCATTTCATCATCCCCCCACTTCAATTCTGTGTTTGACATGGCAAGGGCTCCTTCGTGATGACAGATCATCAGCTGGGCAAAATCAACATCCGGATCAGGTGTGTCCATTACAGAACGCATGCAGTGCATCATAGCCATCATGTCCTCTCGCATCTCCATCATAAACATCTTGCACTCCTCCTTCGAGAGTGGTTCCGCCCCTGGATGCGATGCCAGCAATGCTTCAAGACGTACTTTACTTTCCATGTTGCCTATCTTCGTTTTCTCGGCCAGTTCCAGTGCCTCGGGCTCATGCCCATACTGGAGTTCCAGGTCGGCCATTTTAATACCCATTTCGTGGTGCATGATCATCATGTTGGCAAAATCAATGTCGGGGTCGCAGGTCATCTCCATCTGGTTCATCATCTTCATCATGGAGTTGATGATCTGCTGCATTTCCTTGTCAAATGCTTTGTCGCCCCCCAGTAAGGACCTTTCGTCGCTTTCTCTGCGCTGGTACTTAACGGGCTAACAACATCTTGGTCATTTTCGCAGCTGCTGAACACAAAGACGGCAATTAGCATAAGAGCAAAGCTTCTGATACTGATAAAATTTTTTTCATAGATTATGTGGTTAAAAAATGTGACCAAAATTCACTTACTAAGCCTCTTAATTTTATGGGGACTTCTATCGGTGCACTGTAATTCACGTCCACGCCAAAAAACACCCTGACCGCTCTAGCAGGTATAGAACAATCAGGGTGTTTCTTAGGTCTTGCATTTGACCAACTTGTAATAACAACTACGCCTGCTGGCAAGCCTGCTCGCAACGACGGCAAGCCTCAGCGCACATACGGCAGTGCTCCATGTGCGAATGCTTTTCACATTCCGCACCGCACTCGCGACACACTCTGGCGCACAGGTCCAGCACGTCTCGCTTCATAGTCGAATCACGGGATACATAATCCAGCGCCATTTTACAGATAGCGGCACAGTCCAGATCGAGGCGGATACAGCGCTCCATCATTTTCACATCGTCTTCCTGCAGACAGGAGACAGCACAGTAGTTACAGGCTGCGGCACATTCTGCCAACACTGAAACTAGTTCTCTATTCATCGTTATGTTCATAGTTTGTTTTGTTTGGTTATAAGTCCTTAGTTATACCCATCCCTTACCGTGATAGTTTTATACATTCCCAGCTGATTTTTATATAATTATGAATACCCCTTGTTGGTTGCCTGAGCAATACAGTGTTTTAATAATTATATTTATAGGGTATATTTGCAGGAATATACTAATGCTTGGGCTGCAGGGCGCCATTGTTAGGAAGAGTCTAATGCTCAAGGCTTCTACTCCATTACTGGAACTGCTTCACAAAAACTTTTAATGCGGGGCTCTTAAGTTAGAATGCGCAAAATATTGGCCTTGCCAATATGGGTATATACCTCACATGCCTCTCCGGTATATTCAGTTGTCGCGACAATCATAGAAAATTTTCCAGGACTATGGACCTACACTACAAGTTAAAGGCATAAACACCTCGTGACGATAATAGAGGATTAAAGGCCAATCTCAATTACGCTGTATGTAAATTGGGCTGCTACCATGAAGATGATCTCTTCCTTACATAAAAATGTAAGGAAATAAAAAAAGTCACCTGACGACCTTACTCAAAAGAAGCTGATCCTAAAGCTAGATTACCTGAAATTGAACTAGACTCCTACTCATTATGAGACTTAATGTACCTAAATTTAGAGTATTTGAACCGCCTTTGCCCTGTACTCTACAATAGTAGTCAGCTTATTGTCAAGGCCAGTCAAATACATGACAACCTTCCCTCCAATATTCATCGCTATCTATTATTATAGGCGCATAGTGTATTATGGTCCCTTGTTTATTTCCACAGCAGAATCGTATTAACTATTAATTAAACCTCACTCGCTAATCATATTAAATGCTGTTAACCGTGCAGCGTACTGCTTCTTCACGTCGTTTTCAAAGCTATCCAAGTAGCTTTCGGTCGTCTTCAGGTTAGAGTGCCCAAGGGATTCAGATATAAGCTCTATCGGTGCCCCTGCTCGCTTGAGGACTGTAGAGAAGGAATGCCGGGCCGTGTACGTGCTTATATTCTTTTCAATGCCAACCGCGGAGGCAACACGCTTGATGTACTTGTTTATAGTCTTGGTGGCATGCTGAATCTTTGCCCGTTCTCTTTCCGCAGACAACCCTGGTTCAAGCAAGGGGAACACATAATCTTCACTGTAAGCGGGTTTATTACCCCATCTCTCGATGATCTCATCAATTTCCTGCGTCCGCATGGCCGTAATGACCTTGATATTCTGGCGGCTGGTCCGCTCCGTCTTGGCCCTGACAAAGGTGATCCTCTCCTGGTCAAGCTGCTTGTACTTCAGACGGGCGATGTCCTTCACGTTTATCCCGTTGCACAGGTAGGAGAAGATCCACAGGTCCCGCGCACGCCCTTCGTTCTCGGTGGCAGGCTTATAGGAGAATATCTTTTCAATGTCTGCCAGCGTCAGGGCTTTCTTCACATTCCGGCCGGAGGGTATCTGGTACTTTCTCTTGCCGAACGGGTAGAGGTCGGCGTTCACCTCCCCTGCCGCGATGGCGTTGTTGTAGATGGCGCGAAGCGCCCGCAGGTAGATGCCTATGGTGGTGATCGAGTGGCCGTGCTGAAGCATCCATTTCTCGTACCCCATCAGGAAATCAACAGTTATAGCGGCATAAGCCAGAGGCTTGCGTTTCTTCAGCAGGTTTTCCCTCTTCTCGGTTGCTTTAGCTCTAGATAAGCCCTTATTTCTGGTAAGGGGTTCTTTCTGAATAAAGGATAGCAAGGAGAGGCTGGCGCTCTCGTAGCTGCTGGCCGTGCCTACCCTGCCTTCCTCAACCAGTCTTGTGACTTGCTGCTCAAATGCTGTAAAGACATCGTTCTTAACTGCAGTGTTCAGGTACTTCTTCTCGAACTGCTCAAAAGTGAAGGTTTCAAGGTTACGGATGATGCCTATAGCCTTCTGCTCTATTGCCTGAAAAGCTATCTGAAGCTCTTTGTACTTTCCTTTCGGCTTTTCCGCTTGAACCTTAAAGAATTCTGCCTCGCTCAAAGAGTAGCTCGTATTATAGTATTTGCGCTGTCTTTGGAAGGTGAGCCTCAACCTTACCGGGAATGAGCCATCTTTCAGAGCCCTTCTGGTATCCAGCATGACGGAAGTAAGTACGGGTATCATGTGTGTGCAAATTATTTCCTGTACACACAATTTGCACACAAACCGTCAAAAAGTCAAGTAATATTACTAAACAAGGAGAAACAAAAATTGCTTAATTTGGCTAAAAAGACGGTTTTTACTAATATATAATACTAGCAATAAAGGCTATCGTCATGACTACGAATCAGAAGGTTAGGGGTTCGACTCCCTTCGCGACCACTTAAAAAAAGCCACTTACGAGTAAAATCGTAAAGTGGCTTTTTTGTTTGCATACAATTTGCATTTTTTAGCCGCTTCTTCATTCAAGGAAATACCGCCTTTGCGTGTCTTTAGTCTGGCCTGATACTCACCTTAATGTCTTTTCGAAGTTCAACCTGGCTGTAAAACAATAGAGTGGTTTTTGCTTTGCAGTATTAATAGCCAAGTCGCTTTGTATTAATATCTGTTTAAGAATTGTCAAATCAATGATGTTGGTATGAGGAGTTTGTCATTCCTTGTTCGCGAACTTGCTTATGTTAACAGTAACTGTTTGGCCGGCCACAACGGGGATTGTCCGTATTTCTCCGTTGTAGGAGATAATGCATTCCCCTGTGCTATCTGCTTTGATGATAGCCCTCTTCAGCCTTCCCTCTTTCCATATCACGTCTACCGTGTAGCCTCCTCTGGCACGCAACCCCTTTACCTCTCCCGTCAACCACACCGATGGCAAAGCAGGCAACAGCTCCAGAAAGCCGGCATGTGACTGCAGCAGCATCTCGGCCACTCCTGCGGTAGCTCCCATGTTGCCATCCAACTGAAAGGGCGGGTGCGCGTCCAGCAGATTGGCATAAGAGCCGGAGCCATTGGTGAAGGACTCTGCATTCGATTTTCCTCCAGCTGGCTTTAGCACCATCCTGTAAAGTTTGTGCGCCCGGTCCCCGTCCCGCAAACGTGACCAGAAATTAATTTTCCAGGCCAGTGACCAGCCGGTGCCCTCATCGCCACGAGCCTCAAGACTCACCTGCGCCGCTCTGGCCAGTTCGGGTGTTTCGTGAGGAGAAATTTGACTGCCCGGATGCAGGGCAAACAGGTGAGAAACGTGTCGGTGCCTGCTCTCAGGGTCATCCACGTCTTCTTTCCACTCTTGCAGCTGTCCCCAGCGCCCAATTTGCGGCGGCATGATCTTATCACGAACCTGCCGGGCTTCTGACGCAAAAGCTTCGTCAATCCCCAATACTTCGGCGGCCTTAATACAATTGTTTAGCACGTCCCAGGCAAGCTGGTGGTCCATGGAGCTGCCTCCCGATATGCCACCATGCTCTGGTGAGTACGAGGGAGAGGACACCAGAAAGCCGCTGCTGTCGGGTGTAAGATAGTCCATCCAGAACAGGGCGGCCTCTCTCATGACAGGGTAAGCCTGTAGCGAGAGGTAGCTCTTATCTTGCGAAAAGGCATAATGCTCCCAGAGGTGTTGTGCCAGCCACGCTGCTCCCCCCGGAAAGAAGCCCCAGGGCACCTCCCAGCCGGGCGCTGTATAGCCGTAGGCATTGTTCATGGTATTCACTATCCAGCCACGGGCGTTGAAAAACTCCTTTGCGCTCTGTCTGCCGGGTGCTACCAAAGCGGAAGTATAATCCAATAAGGGCGTATGGCACTCGGACAGATTTGTTACCTCTGCAGGCCAGTAAAGCATTTGCAGGTTGATGTTGGTGTGGTAGTCTGCGGCCCAGGGTGGGCTAGTGCTATTGTTCCATTTGCCCTGCAGGTGCATGGGCAAAGTGCCGGGCCGCGAAGCCGAGATCATCAGGTAGCGGCCATATTGGAAGTAAAGCACCTCCAGCCCCTGGTCCTCTGCGCCCGAGAAGTAATTATGCTGCCGCATGTTGGTTGGCAGGTTGTGTAAGCTGTTCCCAGACAGCTTTAGTGTTACGCGGTTGAATAGTGCAGTATAGTCCCGGGTATGTTCTTTCAGAAGCTTGTTCAAGTTCAGGGGTTTAACCGCTTCAAGGCGCTGGGCGACAATCGCTTTGTAATCATTGCCCCTGTATGTGGGGTAATCCCAAAGATAATCGGTGGCGGCAGTATGCACCAGCTGCACATACGTGGCACCGCTGACCTGCATGGTTCCCCCGCTATACCTGAGTTGGCCATCAGTGCTGATGCGGTAGGCCATTTCAAACTCCTGCCCATTGTCGCTGACATGCCCTCCAAACGAATACACCCCGTTTTCAAAGCGCTCGTAATCTTTTGCGTGAGGCGTTTTGTAGACAATGGTATAATTTTCGGGACGGCTCGAGCTAAAGCTATAGACCATAACCCCTTTGGGGTAATTGCCAAAGTAGAGACGCTTATATTTTGTGCTACCAATCTGATAGCTTACGCTCCCGGTGCCATTGTTTAAGTTTAATTCGCGGCGGTAGTTTTGCGGGGTTACTTCTCCGTGCCCAAGCGCGACATACAGGTCACCCATGGTTTGCTGCGCACCGTAGTCACCCCAATCGGTACTGTTTTCCAGTTTTGCAGGCGCTTTGCCCGTCAGGTGACGCTGCACCAGCCTGTCAGCCTCCCTGAGCTTCCCTTCGCTAATCAACTGCCTGATTTGGGGCAGGTACTGCCAGGCGCCTGCTTTGTTTCCGTAGGTATAGGCCGGAGTTGAATGCGGACCGCCTGACCACAGCGAACCCTCCGAGAACTGCAGCTGCTCCTCCCCCACACCACCGAAAAACATCACGCCCATGTAGCCGTTGCCGATCGGCAGCGCCTCCCGCATCCAGTCAGTTGCCGGCTTGTCATACCACAGGGCCAGCGCCTGGTCCTGTGCTTTTGCGGGCAGCAGCTGTACCAGGAGAAAAAATACCAGGAGAGGATACTTCTTCAGAATCGGGATCGGGCATAACATATCAGTGCGGTGGTTATAGATGGGAATCAGGTATAGGAAAGCCTGGCGCTATGCTCTCTCTCGCAAAATCATTATTGGATACGGAATAAGGGGTGTTCAGACGGGCTGCGCATCCGGTCCATCAACTGCTCCAGCTCCTCCACTTTCGCGGGATCCTCGGCAACCAGATCATTTTTCTCACCGGGGTCTTTGTCAAGCCGGTAAAGCTCTGTGCGTTCAGGCTTCCCTTTCCTGTAAAACCGGATGGCCTTCCAATCCCCTTTTCTGACCGCCTGTTTGAACCCTCCTTCGCCGAACTCCCAGTACAGGGCCTCATGCTGCTCCTGCCCATCCTGGCTGAGCAGGTCGGGTCTGAAGGACAGCCCGTCTATACCTGCAGGTGTGTCAGCTTCGGCCAAAACTGCAAAGGTGGGCAGGATGTCCCAGAAGGCACCGATATGGTTGCTTGTTGTGCCAGGCTTTATCTGCCCTTTCCAATAGGCGATGAACGGCACCCGAATGCCACCCTCATAGAGGTCTCGTTTCACCCCGCGCAATGTTCCACTGCTCTGGTGCACCTCCAGGGCATCGGCAAGTTTTCTGCCGCCCTCTAGGTGCGTGCCATTGTCGCTGGCAAAGATCACAAGGGTGTTTTCAGCCAGCCCCTGCTCCTCCAGTTTTCGCATAATCTGCCCCACATAGTCGTCTATCGCTGTTACCATGCCTGCGTAGGCTGCTTTCGGGTAGGGCTGCGGACGGTACCAGCTGCCATCTGGCTGTGCAGTCTCAGGGGCAAAAATGCTTTCGCCCTCCTCGGTAAGGTATGGCTGCATGTACTTGTCCTGCACTTTCAGATCAGCGTGCGGCAGGGTATAGGACACGTAGAGGAAGAACGGATTCTGCCTTTGATTCTGAATAAAAGACAAGGCTTCCTGTGTAAAGATGTCGTTCAAGAAACTGCCTTGCGGCACCGGCATTCTGGTGCTTTCGCCGTTGGCCAGCCGCCACAAAGAGTCACCCTGTTGCCTGTGCCCTTCCAGATGGTGCAGGTGCCCGGTAAAGAAGTCCCACCCCTGTCTTTCAGGAATACCGGTGGTGCCTTGCAGCCCCAGCCCCCATTTGCCCACCATACCGGTGGTATAGCCGTTCTGCTGCAAGAGCTTCGCCAGCGAGGTATCAGTGGCGCGCATCGGTACTTCGCCATTGCCCCTGATGTAGGTATGGCCCGTGTGCTGACCGGTCATCAGGGCAGCTCTGGAAGGAGCGCAAACTGTGGAACCTGCGTAGAACTGCGTATAGCGCCTCCCCTGCCCTGCCATTGCAGTAAGGTGGGGCGTCTGGATTTTGGTCTGCCCGTATGGCGCAATGTCCCCGTAGCCCAGGTCATCGGCCAGGATAAAGACAATGTTCGGTTTAGCAGCGACTGCATTCCCTTTCTGCTCCCCATCTGTCGCCTTACAGGAGAAGGTGAGGAACAGTAGAAGAAGCATGGTATTCCGTTTCAGTTTCATGGGATAAGGAGACAGAGGTTGAAGAAAAGCTACAGCATGTTGAGCGCAGTAGCTACGGGTAAAATCTTTGAGCAGGTTGGGAGGCTCGCCCAATGATACTGAAATATAGGAAGACTGGGAAAGAGAATAAAATCAGAAAGCAACACAAACGTTTGCACTAAATTATTCTTTAGAAACCATCCCGTTTTTTTATACTTTCATCTGCCAGACAGGAAAAATGATCGCTACAGCTACCTGTTTTCTAATTTTAAACACGACAATTTCCTTCGCATTATTTTAAGAAAGTGCTCTACGCACCCTGAACACCATGCATAAAACCATCGCCCTCATTTACACCCTGCTTCTTGTTTTTTCGGCTCAGGCCCAGCAACTTCCCAGCGAGCTGCTCACACCCCAGGTAGTGGAACTCAATCGCATGCCCATGCGGGCAGTGTCGTTCGCCTACGAAAACAGGGCCCTGGCCGAGCAGCAGCAAAAAGAGAAGTCGCAGTACTTTCTCTCGCTGAACGGCACCTGGAAGTTCAACTGGGTGCAGGACCCGAGAAAGCGCCCGACAGACTTCTACAAAACTGACTTTAACGACACAGGTTGGGACAACTTTAAGGTGCCGGCCAACTGGGAAGTGAACGGCTACGGACTGCCGATCTATGTAAACCACCCCTACGAGTTTACCGGTCACGCCAAGAAAGGCGCCAAACTCAACCCGCCACACGACATTCCGGAGGACAACAACCCGGTGGGTTCTTACCGCAAAAAATTCACCCTGCCTGAGAGCTGGGACGGGCGTCAGGTGTTCATCCACCTGGGCGCGGTAAAGTCTGCCTTCTATATATGGGTGAACGGGGAGAAAGTTGGCTACAACGAGGACAGCAAACTGGCCGCAGAATTTGATATAACACCTTACGTGAAACCGGGCGAGAACCTGGTGGCGCTGCAGGTATACCGCTGGAGCACTGGCAGCTACCTGGAGGCACAGGACATGTGGCGTATCTCGGGCATTGAGCGGGATGTATACCTCTACTCCACGCCCAAGCTCGACATCCGTGACTTTAAGGTAATGGCCACGCTGGACGAGAGTTACACCAACGGTGTGTTTGACCTGACTGCTGAGATCAGCAGCTACAAGATCGACCAGAAAACACTGCACAGCAGGCCCGACACATTCGCCATCGAGATTGAACTGGTAGATGCCGCCGGCAAAACCGTTTTCACCGACAAGACGCAGGACGTGCAACGTGTGCTGGGCAATTACAAAAAGGAGGTGAAGTTCCAGAAGTCCGTCCCGAACGTGAGAACCTGGTCGGCTGAGATACCCTACCTCTATACCCTGTACATCGCCCTGAAAGACAAAGACGGCAAGACGCTGGAAGTGGTGCCGCAACGTGTCGGCTTCCGCTCGGTAGAGATAAACGACAAGAATTTCCTGGTGAACGGCAAGCGGGTGTTTCTGAAAGGAGTGAACCGCCATGAGCACAACGCCACCAAGGGCCACGTGCTGAGCAAGGAAGACATGCGCAAGGATATGGAGATGATGAAGAAGCTGAACGTGAACGCCGTGCGCCACTCCCACTACCCGCCTGACCCCTACTGGCTGGAGCTTTGCGACGAGTATGGCCTGTATGTGGTGGAGGAGGCCAACATTGAGTCGCATGGCCGGGGCTACGACCTGGCCTATACCTTCGGCAACGACAAAGTATGGCGCAACCCACACTTCGACCGCATCCAGCGCATGTATGAGCGCAGCAAAAACTATACATCGGTCGTGACTTGGTCGCTGGGCAACGAGGCTGGTAACGGCACTAACTTCTACGAAGCGTACGACTGGATGAAAACCCAGGACTTCCGCCCGGTGCAGTATGAGCGGGCCGAATGGGACTACAACACCGACATCATCGTACCGCAGTACCCGCACCCTAACTGGCTGAAAAAATATGCAGCGGGCAACCCGGACCGTCCTCTGATTATGAGCGAGTACGCCCACATCATGGGTAACAGCCTGGGCAACTTCCAGGAGTACTGGGATGTGATCGAGACGCAGCCATACCTGCAGGGCGGCTTCATCTGGGAATGGATCGACCAGGCCATCGACACGGTGAAAAACGGCAAGCGCATCATGGCATACGGAGGCGACTTCCCACTGGAAGGACCTGTTGACCACAACATCAGCGACAACAACTTCAACATCAAGGGAGTGGTAACAGCGTACCGCGGTCTGACACCTATGGCCATTGAGGTAAAGAAGGTATACCAGCACATCAAGAGCAGGTATAGCGGCAACAACAACCTGGAGGTGCGCAATGGCTACTTCTTCCGCGACCTGGCCAACTACCAGCTGAACTGGGAAGTACTGGAAAACGGCAAAGTGGTAGAGAAAGGAATTATAAAAGATCTGAACGTGGCGCCACAGCAAAGTATAGCAGTGACCTTACCGATCAAAAAGCAACAAAAAGCGGGCAACGAGTATTTCCTGAACGTGCGCTATACCCTGAAGGAGGCAGAGCCTTTCCTGGCAAAAGGCTACGAGATCGCCAACGAGCAGTTTGCACTGAGTCCGGCAATACAGCCAACCACCGTGGCCGCCGGCGGAAAAGGCTCCCTGAAAGTAAGTGATAACGGAGACAAACTGGTGCTGACCGGCAAGGACTTTACCGTGAGCTTTGACAAGAAGAACGGCATCCTGAGCGGCTATACCCTGAAAGGTGAAATGATGCTGCAGCAGGGCCCTAAACCGAGCTTCTGGCGTGCCCCAACCGACAACGACATCGGGGCAGGCTACAACAAGTCGAAACGCATGTGGCGCGAGGCTTACGACTCTGGCAAACTGACCAATGCCAGGCATAGCCAGACAGCCAACGGCTACGAGGTGAGGTTTGAGAAGGAGCTGGTGAACGGCGACGCTGCCACCTCGCAGGTGTTCACGGTATACAACGACGGCACATTGAAGGTAGACAACAGCATCAAGCCGATCAAAGGTGACCACAAGATACTGTTGCGCGTGGGCAATGACCTGCAACTAAGCAAGTCGCTGGACAACATCGCGTATTATGGCCGTGGTCCCTGGGAAAACTACTGGGACCGCAAGACTGCTTCTTTTATAGGCCTTTACAAGCAGAAGCTGGATGAGCAGTACTTCCCGTACGCCCGTCCGCAGGAAAGCGGCAACAAGTCGGATGTGCGCTGGGTAAACCTGACCAACAGAAAAGGCAAGGGCCTGCGCTTTGAGTTTGCCGACAGCCTGCTAAGCTTCGCTGCCCTGCCTTACAGCCTGGACGACCTGGATCCGGAGCAGGACAAAAAGCAGTACCATTCTGGCGAGCTCGAAGAGCGCGACCGTATTTACCTGCACGTAGACCTGCAGCAAACCGGCATGCAAGGTATGGACAGCTGGGGCAGTCAGCCACTGGAGCAGTACCGTATACCTTACAAAGAGCAGCAGTACAGTTACTGGATCAGGCCGCTCAGATAAGCTCTGAATTGCCTCCAAACAACAAGAGCCGAAGCATGGGACCATGCTTCGGCTCTTGTTGTTTGGAGACCACCTTTTGCCAATACAGCAACCAGATTCAAACGTTTGCGCATGGATTGCACGCAATAAAGTTGTAAGTTCGACTTATCAGCGTCCAGCAAAAAATTCCCGTATGAAGTACCTCTCTTTACCAATACTTACCGTTATAGCAGCGCTATCCTGCTGCACCCAGAAGAACGACGACATTTCCTCAGACGCCAAGAACACTGCAAGGCAAAGCGAAGAACTGGCTTCCTGCTGCACATCAGCTATTCCTTCCCGGTTTGCCGCCACCGATACACAGGCTACAGTGCAGCCATCGGAAAACCTGCAACACGAGGGCATGGTTTGGATAGAGGGCGGAACCTTTATGATGGGGGCGAGCGATCAGCAAGCCCGGCCGGACGAGCTGCCGAAACACAAGGTAACTGTAGATGGCTTTTGGATGGACGCGACAGAGGTAACGAACGCCGAATTTGCCAGATTTGTAGAGGCTACCGGCTATGTGACCACCGCTGAGAAAAAGCCTGACTGGGCGGAGCTAAAAAAACAATTGCCACCTGGCACCCCAAAACCGGACGAGAGTGTACTTGTACCTGCCTCACTGGTATTTCAGCCTCCCGCAGGCCGGGTCAATATACAGGACTTTACCAGTTGGTGGACCTGGAAAGAAGGCGCTAACTGGCGACAGCCTCAAGGCCCTGGCAGCAGCATAGCGGGGAAAGAGGATCACCCGGTGGTGCATATTTCCTGGTACGATGCACAAGCGTATTGTACGTGGGCAGGCAAAAGGCTGCCTACGGAAGCGGAGTGGGAATGGGCCGCACGAGGCGGGCTGGAAGACAAAACCTATCCTTGGGGCAATGAACCCATCAACTCCAGCAAAGCCAACACCTGGCAGGGAAGTTTCCCGACACGAAACACCGAACAGGACGGCTTTTACCGTACCGCCCCGGTCAGGTCTTTTGCTCCGAATGGCTACGGCTTGTATGATATGGCTGGCAATGTGTGGGAATGGTGCTCCGACTTCTACCACAACCGCTACTATAGCATGAGCCATGCTGCTGGGGGTATCAGGAATCCTGCCGGACCAACAGTAAGCCACGATCCGGATGAGCCTCTTGCAAAGAAAAGGGTGATCAGGGGCGGTTCATTCCTCTGCAATGACAGTTACTGCTCTGGTTTCAGGGTATCGAGCAAAATGAAAAGCACCGAAGATAGCGGCATGGAGCACGTGGGATTCAGGTGCTTGAAAAATGAATAAAAAAATTGCCTCTGCAAATGCAGAGGCAATTACTTACCTAAATCAATCTACTATAATCTATTTACAACGCGCTTACTTACTTCAAATATACTAAATGTGTTCGAACACACAAGAAAATTCATCTTTTTTTCTATTTTTGGTATCATAAACCCCTGCACGGTTTGTAATCTTTTAAATATCTGTACATTATCTGTCTTTCTATAAGACATCAATGCTGCTGCCATATGACAGGAAAGCCGATCACCATCAAGGAAATTGCAAAGATCTTAAACATATCCCCATCCACTGTTTCCAGGGCGCTGCATGGCCATCCTAGTATAGGTATAGCTACTAGCCAACGCGTTAAACAGCTGGCAAAGGAATTAAACTACGAGCGAAACCAAACCGCTGTCTTCTTTCAGCAGGGCAAAACCTACACCATAGGGGTTATACTTCCTGAACTTTCAGAAGCTTTCTTCTCCTCAGCCATCAGTGCCATTGAGGACACCGCCTACAAAAGGAATTACACGGTACTTTTGGCACAATCGCATGATGATGAGCAAAAAGAAAGGCAGCTGGTAGAAAAAATGAAGCATCACCGGGTTGACGGCCTGCTGGTCTCCGTGGCCAAAACTACCTCGTCCTTTGAGCATTTCAGCAGTCTCAGCCAATATAATATACCTGTTGTGTTCTTTGACCGCATTCCACACTTGACCGACATCCACTCCGTTTCCTGTACCATGACCACCGGAACCGTGGACGCTGTCACCTATCTTCTCAAAAGGGGGCATCGGGCCATTGGCATGATCAATGGCCCTGAAACGCTCTATGCCAGCACTGAGAGGAGGGAAGGTTACATCAAAGCCATACTGAAAAACAGACTGAAGTTTGACCCTACTCTGGTCGTTAACTGCGATTTAACAGAGGCAGGCTCTCAGGCGGCACTGGAGAAGCTATTGGCCAACAAGCGTAAGGTAACGGCCATCGTCACCTTCAACGACTACGTATGGCTCTATACTTTAAAACACGCCAGGCGCCTTAGAAGTAGTGCCGAAGAAGAGCTAGAGTTTGTAAGCTATGCCAATCTTCCCATGCTGGAATACATGAACCACATGCCGCTGGCTTCTGTCGAGCAGTTTCCTTACGAGCAGGGACAGAAAGCCACTGAGATACTCCTGGACATTTTAAATTCAAGAGACCTGAAAGGCCAGGACAAACAGGCATATTATAAAGTCACAGTAGATTCGCAGCTGATAGAAAATCACCCGAGCTGTAGCAACAGCCATTAAGTGAGGCCGGTTTGGCTGCCCCTACCCCTATACATGTTGGGCTCAGCTGGACGCATACCCCCTCTGATGGTGTATGATTCCGTCGCTTCAAGCAACGCACAAACCTGGAGCATAGTCTCATAAAAGCTTGCGTGTTCGTAAACATTAATACGCTGTTTTCTTGTTTCATAATTTTCATGTCTCTATTTTTAACAACCATTGCCTGCTTTCTGCTTCACTTAACATTGTTTTACAGGGACACATACGTGTTTAACCATCGAAAAACATGTAAAGCTACCTGTGGCAGAAGCTCCACAGCAATTGTGACCATTTTTGATATAAGACGCCATCAGTATCAATATTTAAAGTATGCATAAAAACCCGACCCTTTTGGTCCTGGCAGCAGGCATGGCCACACGCTATGGCAGCCTGAAACAGCTGGATGGCTTTGGCCCTAATGGCGAAACAATTATTGAGTACTCTGTCCACGACGCGGTAAAAGCTGGTTTTGGCAAAGTTGTTTTCGTGGTGCGGGAGGAGATCCTGGCGGACTTTACAGCGGCCATGCAGGGCCGGCTGCCTGACTCTGTGGAAGTTGACTATGTAGCGCAGGAACTGGATATGCTTCCTGCAGGGTATAAAGTACCGGCAGGAAGAACAAAGCCCTGGGGAACAGGGCATGCGGTATGGGTGGCCTCAGCCAAAATAAACGAGCCTTTTGCGGTTATCAATGCCGACGACTTTTACGGGTATGCATCCTTCAAACTGGCAGCTGATTTTTTAAAGTCCAGCTCCGATGACAGTGAATCCGGCCTGGTAGGCTTCGAACTGGCCAATACCCTCTCTGAGCACGGCAGTGTATCCCGCGGTATCTGCGCATTCGACGAGGCACAAACCCTCCTTTCGTTAACAGAACTTACCAAAATTGTGCGTACCGACAGCGGTGACATTCTGGTACAGGATGAAGAGGTGCAGCACACCCACCTCGATGGTAAGGAGGTTGTATCCATGAACCTGATGGCCTTTAAACCAACCGTATTTCCCTACTTTGAGAAGTACCTGAAGGAGTTTCTGTCCAGAAATCAACACGAATTGAAGGCTGAGTTTTATCTGCCAACTGTGGTGAATGAAATGATAGCGGCCGGAGAGACCAGCGTGAAGGTGATGCAGACCCCAGAAAAATGGTTTGGCGTGACATATCCAGAAGACAAAGCAACTGCCATACAACGTATTGATGACCTGATAAAGGGAAATAGTTACCCCAAAAACTTACAAAGCCTGACTGGTCCGGAAGACATTGAAACGACTGCCCACAAGGCGCAGGATATCCAGGAGATTGTCTCGCACTTTGCCATTCAGGGCCATACCGCAGGGGGAACACCATATGGTTCCGGCCACATACATGATACTTACTATATAAAGAACCTGCAGGCGGACTGCCCCGATTACCTGTTGCAGCGCATCAACCACCAGGTTTTCAAAAACGTGCCCCTGCTGATGGAGAATATTGAGCAGGTCACGGCGCACCTTCGCTCCAAGCTGGAAAATATACCCGGAGCTGAACCGGATAAGGAAGTCCTGACTTTAGTGCCAACGCGACACCAGGCCAGCTATTACCAGGACGAAGCGGGCAACTTCTGGCGGCTATACCTGCTGCTGCAAGGCACACGGAGTTACGACCTGGTAGAAAGCCCGCAACAGGCCTATGAAGGCGGAAAAGCCTTTGGCAGATTTCAGGCGCTTCTGGCAGACATGGATGCCTCGCTGCTGCACGAGTCTATACCTGATTTCCATAACGTAGAACACCGCCTGAGGCAATTTACACAGGCGATAAAGCACAACCAGAAGGATAGGGTGAAGCACGTGCAGCCTGAAATAGACTTTGTGATGCAACGCGCTCAACTTATGTCCACGATCTGCCGCTTGGGCCGTGAAGGGAAACTACCGCTCCGGATCACGCACAACGACACAAAGTTCAACAACGTGCTACTCGACAGCCAGGATAAGGCGCAATGCGTGATTGACCTGGACACTGTGATGCCGGGATATGTGGCCTACGACTACGGTGATGCCATTCGCACCACAGCCGCTACCGCAGCCGAAGATGAGAAAGACCTAAGTAAAATAGATATTGACCTGAACTTGTTCAGAGGTTTCACCCAGGGATTTCTGGAAGAGACTTGCGCCTCGCTGACAGATGAGGAGATCGGTTCCCTGTCACTTGGGATTACCCTGCTGCCCTTTATCATGGGACTCCGCTTCCTGACCGATTACATAGACGGCGACCATTACTACAAGATTCATTTCCCGGAGCATAACCTGCAGCGGGCACAGGCCCAGTTCCGGCTGGTAGAAGTGCTTGAAGACAAGCTCGAGTTGCTGCAGGGCATTATCGAAGAGATATCGGCAGCCTGCCATCAAGCTACTACAAAGCAAACAAAATAAAACTATGCGTCATTTAGAACTCCCCCTCCTGCCCCATGTTAAGAAAGACAGTCCTTTCCTGCTTATCGACAGTGAACTGGATAAACTGCCTACGCAGCTGATCAGCAATGCTCCCTGGGCTACAACGCAGGAAAAACCGGAAGTTGAGTTTGTGATGGCACACAGCGGCGACTGCCTGTTTTTGAAATACTATGTCACAGAGCAGCATGTACTGGCCCGGTACCGCCAACCTAATGACCCGGTTTACAAAGACAGTTGCGTAGAGCTTTTTATTTCCTTTCAGAATGACCCAGCTTACTACAATATTGAGTTCAACTGCCTGGGCACCTGCCGCATCGGATTTGGGCCTGAACGACACAACCGGAAACTCCTGCCGCCAGCTACTATAGCCAAGATCAGAAGCTCAGGTACTCTTCGGGCAGGCAACAGTGCGTCTCACAAAAAAGCCTGGCAGCTCACACTGGTCATACCTATCAGTATATTTTCGGAGCATCAGCTCGCAAGCTTAGAATCAGAAGAACACGCCAGGGTAAATTTCTGTAAGTGCGGCGACGAATTGCCGGAGCCCCATTTTCTTACATGGAATATGATCCAGGCTCCTGAGCCCAATTTCCATTTGCCAGAATTCTTTGGAACTGTAAAATTCCTCTCTTCCCGTCCACAGCCAGCAGAGCATGCCTCTGTCGGCCATTCACGCTAAAACCTTGAACTCCATATAACTCACCTTCCAGACTTAACTAATTCGCCATGAGCAACAATCGAAGAGATTTCCTGAAACTTACCGGCCTGGCTGGTATTAGCCTGGCCGGAACCGGGCTCCTGAGCAGCTGCACAACTGCAGCTACGCAAGCCACTACTGACCAAACGCAGAAGCAGGCAGCTCGCTCCTACACACAGCAGTTCAACATGTCAGGCTACCGGGCCCCCAGGCTTGACAAGGTGCGCGTAGGCTACATTGGCCTGGGCATGCGGGGCCCAGGAGCGGTTATGCGCATGAACCGCATAGAGGGTGTTGAAATAAAAGGCCTCTGCGACCTGGTGCCTGCAAAAGCACAGGCAGTAGAAAAGAAGTTGGCTGAAGCCAACCCAGAGCACAAGCCCACCTTGTACACAGACAGTGAGGATGCCTGGAAGAAAATGTGCGAACGCGATGACATTGACCTCATCTACATCGCAACACCATGGTCTACGCATGCCCCTATGGCCATCTATGCCATGGAGCATGGCAAGCATGTTGCCGTTGAGGTGCCGGCCGCCAGTACCATAGAAGAATGCTGGCAGCTGGTCGAGACCTCTGAGCGCACGAAAAAGCATTGCATGATGCTGGAGAACTGCTGCTATGACTTCTTTGAGATGCTCACCCTGAACATGGCACGCCAGGGCTTCTTCGGAGAGATCATTCACGGGGAGGGCGCCTATATACACCAGTTGCTTGACCTGAACTTCGACAAAAACGGCTATGAGGGCATGTGGCGCCTGAAGGAAAACATGACCCGCAATGGCAGCCTGTACCCCACGCACGGTTTGGGCCCTATTTGCCAGATTATGAACATCAACCGGGGCGACCTGATGGATTACCTGGTGTCGGTGTCTACCAACGACTTCCAGATGTACGAAGAAGCCAAGCGACTGGCAGCAACTGATTCCTTCTACAAGCCTTTCGTGCAGGAGACGTACCGCGGCAACATGAACACAACCACCATCCGCACCAAAAAAGGCAAAACCATCATGATCCAGCATGATGTCACTACTCCACGACCTTACTCCCGCATCCACCTGGTGAGCGGCACAAAAGCCATTGCCCGGAAATGGCCGGAAAGAAAGATCGCTACCAGCCACAACGGCTGGCTCAAGCCAGAGGAGTTTAAGGCTGTGGAAGAGCAATACACACCTGAGATCATTAAAAAACTGGGCGAAATGGCCAAGAAGATTGGAGGGCACGGCGGCATGGACTTCCTGATGGAGTGGCGCCTGATCGACTGCCTGCGCAACGGCCTGCCGCTGGACCAGGATGTGTACGACGCAGCCTCCTGGACTTCTGTGGGCCTCCTTAGTGAATGGTCAGTAGCGAACCGATCCAATTCCATCGATGTGCCTGATTTCACAGCGGGTGCGTGGCAAAAGAACGCCCCTGTTGATATCTCACTGCAGGGTGCCGGCACAACCAATGTCAGAATCTAGTATCCTGATGACCCGGTCTGCAGATTAACTCATGCTACAAAATAGATAGACGCCAATGCCCCGCTCTTAAGGAGTCGGGGCATTGGAGTTCTGGGTGCTTTCTTCTCCAAGATTTTTTTAACTATCCCGGCAACCCAACATACACGTAGTATTAGATTTAATTAATATTTTTGGAATCCCCCAGTTACATAGAGCGCCTGGGCATTGTAATACAGAAATTAAGTCGCGGTAGATCGGGCTACGAGATAGAGAACAACGTGAATAAACAGATAGTCAGAATAAAAGATATAGCGGAGAAAGCCAACGTGTCGGCAGGAACAGTGGACAGGGTACTGCATAACCGGGGACGTGTGGCGGAAGACGTGCGCCAACGGGTACTAAAGATTGCGGAAGAGCTGAATTACACCCCCAACATCCTGGCGAGGGCCCTGGTAACCAACAAGGTGTACAATATAGCGGCTTTGATACCGGACCCGACAGCAGACCAGTACTGGCAGGCGCCAAAAGCAGGTATAGAGAAGGCCGAGGCAGAGCTCAGGCAGTACGGCATACGGGTCACCCAGTATATATTCGACCCCTTCCATGCAGCCTCTTTTCAAAAAGAAGCGGACAAGGTGGCGGCTATCAAGTATGATGGTATTCTGATAGCCCCGATCTTTTACCGGCAGTCCTTGTCCTTCTTCACCAAGTGGCGAAGGGATGGCATACCTTTCGTGCTCTTTAACACCCACATACCGGACTACGAACCGCTTATGTACATTGGCCAGGACTCTTACCAGAGTGGCATGCTCGCAGCCAAGCTAATGCACTATGGCTGCAGAGAAGAAGCCACTTTTGTAGTTGCCCACGTGGAGGAAGACATTCAGAACTCCTCTCACCTGATCCACAAAGAGCAGGGCTTTGTAGACTATTTTTCCAGAAATAACCTGGATGGCTACTACAACATCATCCAGAAAGACCTGCAAAGCAGTTCCCAGGTTTCCATGGTGCAGCAACTGGATCAGCTGTTCGAAGAGACACCTGGCATCAAAGGTATTTTTGTCACAAACTCAAAGTCAAACATCATAGCCGAATACATGCAGCAGAAAAAAATGCAGCATATTAACCTGATAGGCTATGACCTCCTGGAGAAGAACCTCCATTACCTCAACAATGGCGTGATCGATTTCCTTATCAACCAGAACCCAAAAGGACAGGGATACTGGGGTATACAGGGCTTGGCAGATCACCTGGTGTTTCAGAAGAAAAACAACCCGATCAAATACCTGCCACTGGACATTATCACGAAAGAAAACCTGCACTACTACATAGAGGCTGACCAGTGATTTGCAGGCGGCGGCCTACTGGAGGGTGCCGCCTGAATCTATCCTGTTGTTGTCCTGGCTTTCCACAGTAATCGGCACAAAGGTGAACATCCATTTTGTCGGGTTCTGCCAGTCTTTCCCTTTGAAGCTACCTACCGGCAGCTTCACCAGAACCGTGTTCCATCCTTTGCGAACGGGCATCGCTACGGGTGTTCTGTACTCGTACCCTTCATCGAGAAGCGGAATCTCGGAATTGCCTTTCTGGCCGGCCCGCTTCCACTTGGGTGGTGCTACCAGCTGCCCGTTCAGGTATACGGCGCTGCCCCTGTCGTCCCAGGTGCCGGGCGCGGGGGAGTCGGAATTGTAAGAACGCGACAGGTTCTGAAAACCGGTCCAGAAATGACCGGTGGTATCCGCATCGCTCCAGAATTGGGTGGTGGCATACCAGGTAGTGTTCTCTTGCGGGTTCGGCAGTACGCCTTTTGCCAGCGGATGCCAGAAGTGGCGTAACACTACGGTGCCGCCCACTACCTCCATGGCCGGTTTGCTGGTTTTGAAGTTTTTCTTCTCAGGTGCAAAGGAAGCCTTCAAATCTCCCTTGTTTTTATACGGACCGAACAGTTTCCATTTTATACCTGCCTGTGCGACATACGGAAAGGGAAGCCCCTCAAAGTCCAGCTTTTGCTGATCCAGCAGGCGGTTCTCAAACTCCTGAAACTCCTGCAGTCGTTCGGGCTGGTTGGCCGGGATGTTCGTGAGCCAGCCATCGTGACCGCCGCCCTTCCAGCTGCGTTCTGCGAAGGCCAGTATACCCGGGTATACCGGATTCATGTGCAGCACGTCCTCCTGCCGCAGCACATTGCGGTCGTGCCACAGGCAAAGGGTAGCACCCATTACGCTACTGTCACCCTTCACCCGGTCACCGATGCGACGGCTGAAAATAGTATTCACAGCCTCCAGCGGATCCATGTGGTTAAGGTACAGGTGCCGCGACTCAATGTATTTGGATTTGGGATTGACAGCCCCGTCTTTCATCCAGAGTTGACGGATCGTGGCTTCATCCAGGTTCCCTCCGGGGTCCCAGCCGATCGTCTTTTTGCCTCTGTCGTGCAGCCACTGGGTAACCTTGGGCAGAAACTTCTCGTTCGTGATCTCCACTTCATCCCCCCCGATATGCACGTAGGGCACATCGTAAGTGTCAGCGAAATCAGACAGGATGTTCTTTAGTATAGCCAGCCCCTCTTCGCTCTGCATATCCACTCCCATGGCCCGGGTGAAAGCGGCGCTGTGCCCCGGCATATCGATCTCAGGCACTAAGGTGATGTGGCGGTCCTTGCAATACTGGATGAGCTCCTGCATTTCGGACACGGTGTAGTAGGCGCCTTTGTTGCGCGTCATGTGCTCTGGCGCCGTCAGTTGCGGGTACCGGGGCACCTCCAGCCGCCAGGCAATGTCTTCGGTCAGGTGGAAATGAAAAATGTTGAGCTTATACTTTGCCATCACATCGATCTGCTGCCTAAGCATGTCCATCGACTGATAATTTCTGCCTACATCCACCATGTAGCCTCTCCAGCCAAAGGCGGGCCAGTCACGGATTTCGCAACCAGGTATAAACACCCCATCGCGCATCAGCTGGTCGAGCGTCTGCACGGCATTGAAGATGCCATGCGCCGTGTTAGCCTTAAGCTGTACTCTGTTCCCGTTCACTGATAAGGTATAGGCTTCGTCGGTATGCTGGGGCGCGTCTGTCTTTTCCAGCGCCAGTGTGAAGTGTGGCTCGTTTTGCGCCGCCTTTTCTTTTATTTGCACCGCCAGCCCTTTCCGGGCAAGTAGCTGCCTGAGGCGTACTGCCTCCGCTCTCAAAGCGGGATCACGTACTACAATTGCTTTTGCCTGGTAAAGCGGGAATGCATCATGCTTCCACTCCAATTGCTGGGGCACAGGCAGGATGGCAGGCTTTTGCTGCAGGTCAAATACTTTGTCGTAGATCAGATGTTTCCAGAAGGTATAGCCGTCTCCGTTCAGGTGCAGGCCATCGTTGGTATACCTGGCGTCGAGCCTGCCGGTATGATCTGAAAAAGGGGTGTGCAGGTCAAGATAGGTATAGGCCTGCTTCGCAGCATTTTCCCGCAGCTGCTCGTTCACTTTTTTGATAAGTTCGGCCTTGCTGGTGTGGCCTCCAAACTTATTGAACTGCTCATTTACCGGCAGAATGCTCTGCACATACAGTTGTGTCGACGGGGACTTTGCCTTCAGATAGGTTGCTATCCAGGACATGTTCTTCAGCAGGCTGTCTGCCGATATGTTTTGGGCCAGGTCATTGGTGCCAATCAGCAGAAAAACCTTTGCTGGCTTCCGCTGCGCCACCTCTTCAATGCGATGCATCACACCAGCAGAAATATCTCCGCTTATGCCCCGATTTTTTAGCCTGCTGTCGGCAAACAGCTCACTCCATTCCCCTCCGTCGCTGATGCTATTGCCCAGAAAGATGATGTCGCCGTTGGTGTGTGGCAAATTCTTAAACAAGCTTGCCCGCTGGTGATAATAGGTAGAAAACAGATTGTCTGCCAGTTGCACCGGCTTTACCTGGGCAGTTGCGGTACTGATCAGGAACATCAACAGGAGCGTGAGTCTTGTCATATCTATAAAGTAAATCTCTTATGCCAAAGCACAAAGTACAGGGTACGGTTAATCACACCCAATGTATTAGGTATGACATATACTTATAAAGATAGCTATTTAAGTCAGGAACAACCAAATCTCTTACCACTAAATATCACCAGTTTTAGGAGGGGAAGGCATAAAATGAGGTAGGTGACCAACTCAGGCTGGCACACCTACCTCCTAAATCCGGTTGATTGATCCTCAGCCGTACATAAACTCAATTGTGTATCAGCTTATTTCTCCCTGGACAGGGAGTAAGGATAGGCTCCTTCTTTTGTACCTCTTTGCTTATTCGGGCTATTCGTCATTTGAAAATCGATTGCTGCTCCTTTTAAGAGCTCACTGTGGCTCAGCCAGTTCTTGTCGTAGGATTTGCCGTTGAGGCGCATGCTGTTAATGTACTTATTATCGGCACTGTTCTCCGGTGCGCTGATGACCAGTTGCTTTCCGTTTTCCAGCTGCAGCGTCGCTTTCTTGAACAAAGGGGCTCCCAGTACATACTGGTCTGTGGCCGGGGTGACCGGATAGAATCCGAGCGCAGAGAATACATACCAGGCGGAGGTCTGCCCATTGTCTTCGTCGCCACAGTAGCCGTCCGGTGCAGGCGTATACATGCGGTCCATGGTTTCGCGCACCCAATACTGCGCCTTCCAGGGCTCTCCGGCATAATTGTAAAGGTAGATCATGTGCTGGATGGGCTGGTTACCGTGTGCATACTGGCCCATGTTGGCAATCTGCATTTCGCGTATCTCATGGATCACGGCGCCATAATAGCTCTCATCATACACAGGAGGCAGGGTAAACACAGAATCCAGCTTGGCAGTGAAGTTGGTTTTGCCGCCCATCAGGTCGATCAGCCCCTGCACATCATGGAACACAGACCAGCTGTAGTGCCAGCTGTTGCCCTCCGTAAAGGCATCGCCCCACTTAAAGGGATTGAACGGCGACTGAAAGGTTCCGTCCTGATTCTTGCCGCGCATCAGTCCGGTGGCAGGGTCGTATAGGTTGCGGTAATTGAGCGCCCGTTTCGCGTACAGGTTAATCTCTTTCTTAGGACGCTTCAGGGCCTTGGCCAGCTGGTAAATGGCAAAGTCATCGTAGGCGTATTCGAGCGTACGGGCGGCATTCTCGTTAATCTTCACATCATAGGGCACATAACCCAGTTTGTTGTAATAGGCTGCACCGGCACGGCCCACTGCCGTCAGCGGCCCTTCGTTGTTGGCCCCCTTGAGCACGCCTTCGTAAAGCGCTTTAATATCCTGCCCCCGCACCCCTTTCAGGTAGGCGTCTGCCACGACCGAGGCAGAGTTGTTGCCCACCATCACGTTGCGATAGCCCGGACTCGCCCACTCCGGCAGCCATCCTCCTTCCTTGTAAGTGTTCGCCAGCCCCTCCTGGATTTCAGCGTTCACGGACGGGTACATCAGGTTCAGGAAAGGAAAGAGCGCCCGGAACGTATCCCAGAAGCCGGTGTCGGTGTACATAAATCCCGGTAACACCTTGCCGTTGTAGGGGCTGTAATGCATCACGTTCCCTGCCGCGTCTAATTCATAGAACTTGCGGGGGAAGAGCAGGGTACGGTAGAGACAGGAGTAGAAAGTGCGCATCTGCTCTGGGGTGCCGCCCTCCACGGCAATGCGGCTTAGCTCTTTATTCCATGCCTGTTTCCCTTTTTCCTTTACCGTTTCAAAGTCATCGTTGCCGATCTCTTTCAGGTTCAATTCGGCTTGTTCGGGGCTGATGAAAGAAGAGGCAACGCGGGCGTGCACCTGCTCTCCCTTGCGGGTCTTAAAACCGACTGCAGCGCCAACGTGATTATCCTGCAGCTCCAGCACCTTTGCCTGCAGCTTATCCCCGCTCCAGGTCGCCGTGCTTGCGAAGGGCTTGTCAAAGACGATCACAAAGTAGTTTTTAAAGTTCTCTGGCACGCCGCCACTGTTTTTGGTGGTGTAGCCGATGATCTTGTTTTCGTTGGGTATGATCTTGATGTATGAGCCTTTGTCAAACGCGTCGATCACCACATAAGCGCTCTCAGTTTCAGGAAACGTAAAGCGGAAACTGGCAGCGCGTTCGGTAGGGGCCAGTTCGGTGGTTACGTCGTGGTCGGCCAGGTATACGCTGTAGTAGTAGGGTTTGGCCACTTCGGATTTGTGGGAAAACCAGCTGGCACGGTCCTCTTCGTTGAACTTCAGCTTTCCTGTCACAGGCATGATGGCAAATTGCCCGTAGTCGTTCATCCAGGGCGAAGGCTGGTGGGTCTGTTTGAAGCCCCGGATCTTGTCGGCGCTGTACAAGTAGCCCCAGCCGTCCCCCATCTTGCCGGTCTGTGGCATCCAGAAGTTCATCCCCCAGGGCAGTGCGACAGCCGGATAGGTATTGCCATTGGAAAGGCTGTGCTTTGAATCAGTGCCCATCAGCGGATTCACCCACTCTACCGGGTCTGTTACTTTATCAACCAGTACGGTTTGCCCGGATACAGAGAGCGTAGCAAAGGCAAAAAAAAGGAGTAAGAGTTTTTTCATAATTGGCTTTGGAACTAGGTGATAGCGTATGCTGCGCTGCTCTATACAGCGGCATTTTTACCATGCTTCAAGTATACAATTTTTTATATAAAGGAAAAGAAAAAACTACTCTCCCCGAACAGGCCATTATACCTGTTACAGCGCCCGATCCAGGTGCACATAGCCTCCATCCACATGCACGAGCTGTCCGGTGGTGTGGCTGGATCTTGGGGAGAGCAGAAACGCCACCGTATTGGCGATCTCGGCGGTAGTGGTCATGCGCTGCTCCAGCGGGATCTTCTGCGTGATGGCTTCCAGCTTGCGCTCCGGTTCTTCAAAGGTACTGATCCAGGAAGCATACAGTGGCGTCCAGGCTTCGGCCACGATCACGGCATTAACCCGAATGCTATAAGGCAGCAACTCGACGGCCCACTCCCGCGTGAGGGCATTGCGTGCTCCGTTGGCGGCAGCATAGGCGGATGTGCCACCCTGCCCGGTTTCGGCTGTTTTGGACCCGATGTTCACAATGGCGCCTTTCGAGGCTTTCAAGGCTGGCAGAGAATGGTGCGCCATCAGGTAATAATGCACCACGTTTTTGTGAAGCGAAGCCATGAATGCTTCGTAGCTACCCTGTTCCAGGCCCACGCCATCGTTCACGCCGGCATTGTTCACCAGGCCATCGATCCGCCCATACTGCTGCATGACCGCCTGCACCGCTTGCTCGCATGCTGCCGGTTCTGTCAGTTCGGCGACTACCTGGAATGCCTGCCCTCCGGCAGCTTCTACCTCTGCCACAGTTTTCTGGTTGTCCTCCCCAGACCTGCCCACAATGACAGGTATAGCACCCTCGGCAGCCAGCACTTTCACGATACCTTCTCCTATACCTTTGGCACCGCCCGTCACAATGATCACTTTATCTCTTAGCTCTAAATCCATTGTAGCTTTGATTTAAGTCAGGTTGTAAAATTTGGCTGCGTTCCCTCCAAAAAAAGCCGCCTGTTCTGTCTTGCTGAAAGAAGAGAAGTACTCCTCCACAATGCCCAGCATGTCGGCATAGCTGGCCGCCACCAGGCACACCGGCCAGTCGGAGCCAAATAGAATGCGGTCTGTTCCGAAGGCTTCTACCGCAGTGTCCAGATAAGGTTTAAAGTCTTCTTTTTTCCAGTTATCCCAGTCTGCTTCCGTCACCATGCCCGATAGTTTGCAGTATGTATTTTCATGAACGGCCAACGCTTTTATATCTTTCTGCCAAGCGTTTAACCCCTGGTTTCGGATATCCGGTTTGGCCAGGTGGTCGAGCACGAAAGGCTGACCCGGAAAACGGGCTACCAGCTGCTCCGCATATGCAAGCTGGTCCGGGTAAATCAGGATATCATAGGTATAGCCATACCGGGCGAGCTTGCCAATACCCCGCATAAAGTCAGGCCGGAGCATCAGGGCCTTGTCTGGCTGCCCCTGCAAAATGTACCGGAAACCCTTTAATTTCGGAAACTGCCTGTAATAATCCAGCCGTTCATCCAGGCTTTCGTCCTGCAGCTCTACCCAGCCCACTACTCCTTTTACAAAGTCATGCGCCTGTGCCTGCTCCAACAGAAACCGGTTCTCCGTTTCAGGTTGCGCCGACTGCACCAGTACACAGCCATCAAAGCCATGCTGCCGTAACGGCGGTTCCAGATCCGATGGCAGAAAATCCCTTCTAATCACTGCCATTTCATCGGTAATCCAGTTGTCACGCTCCGGGCTATACTGCCAGAAGTGCTGGTGCGCGTCTATTTTAAGCATAGGCTCTTACGGTCTGTTTAGACGAGCCCAAGCCGTCTATACCTAACTCCACCACATCGCCTTCCTGCAGGTATACCTGCGGATTCATACCTAAGCCGACACCGGCGGGAGTGCCTGTCGTAATCATATCGCCGGGCAGCAGCGTCATGAATTGGCTCAGGTAAGAGACAAGGAAAGGTATCTTGAAGATCAGGTTGGCTGTGGTACCGTCCTGCATGGTTTTACCGTTCACGGTCAGCCAGAGGCGCAGGTTATTTATGTCGCCCACTTCATCGGTCGTGGCCAGAAATGGGCCGACCGGTGCGAAGGTGTCGTTGCTTTTGCCTTTCACCCACTGTCCGCCACGCTCGAGCTGAAACTCGCGCTCGCTGTAGTCGTTGTGCAAGGTATAGCCCGCCACAAAATCCAGCGCTTCGGACTCCGGCACATAGCTGGCTTTTTTGCCGATCACTACGGCCAGTTCCACTTCCCAGTCCAGTTTTTTTGAGTTCTTCGGTATTACCACGTCATCGTTAGGCCCGCAGAGTGCCGTAGTCGCTTTAAAGAAAACGATCGGTTCCTGCGGTATGGCAGCGTTTGTCTCCCGGGCATGGTCGGCATAGTTCAGGCCAATGCAGACGATCTTGGAGGGACGGGCAATCGCCGAGCCGAACCGCACACCGTCTGGTATCAGGGGCAGTTTCCCCTCGTTCTGCTGTACAAATGCTTTTAACCGTTCAAGGCCATTGCGTTCAAAGAACTGTTCGTTGTAATCTTCTCCAAAGGCGGATACATCATATTTTACATCGTTCAAAATCACGCCGGCTTTCTCCTGGCCCGGCTCTCCGAATCTGAATAGTTTCATGGTAATTGCTTGTAAGTATAAATTTCGCTCCGCGCTTGTGCTGGAGCGGTTCATTTTAGATTTAGAGCGTGTACCCCCGATCGGGGCGGCTCGGTTCTTTTTATTTCTTTGTCATCCTGTAAGGATCCTGGCAGCAAATAAAATGGGCTAATCCTCCCGGGGGTTGGGGCCACTCTTTCTCAACCAGGATCCTTAACAGAATGACAGGGGAATCCCAAACTTATATTCTCGGAATCAATCAGCTCTATCATAGAATGAAAAAGGTCCTCTGTCGAGTATCATGCCCCTACCACCCCCGATGGGGGACTTCTCTCAGAGTTGTTTCTCTAGTTGTTCAGTTTGATAAAACCCCCGTCGATCGGATAGTCGCAGCCGGTAATAAAACCTGCTTCGTCGGAGCACAGGAAAAGGGCGAGCGCCGCTACCTCCTCCGGTCTGGCCATCCGTCCGATAGGCTGGGTTTTGGAGAGTTTCTCAAACATCTCCTCCTCCCTGCCCGGATAGTTCTTCGCTATAAAGCCATCTACAAAAGGGGTATGGACGCGGGCCGGGGATACGCTGTTGCACCTGATGTTGGCACCCAGATAATCCTTTGCGACAGACAAAGTCATGGCATGTACGGCCCCTTTGCTCATGGAATAGGCGAACCGGTCTGGTATGCCGACGTGGGCAACAATAGACGCCAGGTTCAGGATCGCCCCTCCCCCCTTTTTCTTCATCTGGATGACAGCAGCCTGCAGGCAGTTATAAGCACCCTTCACGTTTACCTGGTAGATTCTGTCCAGGTCAGCTTCGGAAGTATTTTCCAGGTTGCCCACATGCGCTATACCTGCATTGTTCACCAGAATGTCTACCTCCCCAATGGCTTCGAATACTTCGTTCACCTGGTCCTGCCGGCTCACATCGCAGCTATGAATAAGGGCGCGACCACCAGCGGCTTCAATTTCTGCTACTGTTTCATGGGCCGCCGCTTCGTGCAGTTCCACCACGTGCACCTCGGCACCTTGTCTTGCAAATACCAGTGCGATGGCTTTCCCGATGCCACTTCCGCCGCCGGTCACAACCGCTTTCTTTCCTGCTAACTTAAACATTTCGTTTGTTGATTGTTAGTTGTTACTTGTTTTGGGTGGTAGATGGTCAGGCTGGCTATGTTAATCGCGATGTTTCAAAAAAAACAGTCATAAAAACAATCGACTTTCAGCAATTAACAACCTACATCTTTAGAGCGATACGCCGCGTTTCCAGAAGATAAAATCATCCTGCCCCAGTTCCATTGCCCGGGTATCGTATTCCCCGCTGGCCAGCCCAATAATGTATTCCAACATCTCCTCGCCCAATTCTTCGATCGTTTTTTCCCCACTGATCACAGGGCCGGCGTCCAGATCAATCATGTCGGGCAGCCTTCTGGCGAGATTGGTATTGCTGGCAATTTTAACCACAGGAGAAACAGGATTTCCGGTTGGAGTGCCCAGGCCTGTGGTGAACAGCTGCACCGTACAGCCTGCCCCTGCCATGGCTGTTGTGCTTTCCACATCATTACCCGGCGTACACAGCAGTGTCAGTCCGCTTTTGCGCACGTACTGCCCATACCCGAGTACATCCCTCACCGGTGAGGTACCACCTTTTTTGGCAGCCCCTGCCGACTTGATGGCGTCTGTGATCAGGCCGTCGCGGATGTTGCCCGGCGAGGGATTCATATCAAAGCCTGAACCTACCGCCTCTGCACGGGCAGCGTAATCCCGCATAAGCCTTACAAAACGCTCCGCTGTTTCTTCGTCTGCACACCTGTTTATCAGTTCCTGTTCTACGCCGCACAGCTCCGGAAATTCGCTCAGCACGATCTTACCGCCCAGAGCCGCTACCAGATCTGCCGTATAGCCCACCACCGGGTTAGCCGATATACCTGAGAAACCATCCGAGCCACCGCATTCCACCCCGATCACCAGTTTGTCAAGCGTGGCCGGCTGTCGTTCGCAGCGGTTGGCCTCAGCCATACCTTTAAAAGTCTGCAAAATGGCCTCCGACAGCATGGCAGACTCTGAGGCGGCTTTCTGTTGTTCGAAAACCAGCAGCGGTTTGGCAAAAGCCGGGTTCCGCTCCCGGATCTTTTCCTGCAAAATGTCGACCTGCGCATGCTGGCAACCTAGGCTCAGCACCGTAATACCGGCCACATTCGGGTTGACACAGTAGCCGGCCAGCAGCGCGCACAGGTTGTCCGAGTCTTCGCGGGTACCGCCGCAGCCACCGTCGTGCGCAATAAACTTGATCCCATCCAAATTGGGGAAGAGGCGGTTTTGAGAAGAATAAACAGGCATCTCGGCCAGGTCAATTTCCCGCAGGTCTTTGCCCTGGCGGTAAAGATTGGCGAGCTCCCGCACCTGCGCCTGGTATCTGTCCGGCGCGGCATAACCCAACTCTTTCAGGAAGGCGTGCTTCAGCGTCTCTATGTTCCGGTTCTCGCAGAACACCAGCGGCAGTACCAGCCAGTAGTTGCGGGTGCCCACCTGCCTGTCGGCGCGGTGGTAGCCCCTGAACGTGCGCTGCTTCCACTTGCTCACATTCGGTCCCTGCCAGGTATACGTCACGTTTTTCTGCGAAAACCCTTCTGCGGCGTGTTTTAAATTTTCGGTCGTAAGCAAACTCCCCACCGGCAGAAAACAGGTCGTTTTACCGACCAGCACACCGTACATGTATATCTCAGCTCCGGCGGCCAAGTCCGTTATGGTGAACTTGTGCTTGGCTGGCACGGGATCTTTCAAGGTAAGCTCCAGCCCATCAAAGAAAATACGGTTGCCCGCCTGCTGGTCCTGCAGGGCCACCAGCACATTGTCTTTGGGGTGGATCCGGAGGTATGTTTGTCTGTTTGTCTTTTTCATCATCGTGCTTACAAAGCAAATAGCTTATTCATCGGCTGCCACTTCTCACCGGCTGCTGCGCCGGGCAATCTCTGCTGGTATTTCCACATTAGTTCTTCCCACTCCTGCACTTTGGGATTGGCAGCATCCATAGCTGCTTTCCGCTCAAAGCAAAACGTATCCTTCACTTCAATGATCATAAACAGCCGGTTCGCCCACCGGTATATCTCCATATGGTCTATACCCGCATACCGGATACTGGCGATGATCTCGGGCCATACTTTCCTATGCCAGGCTTCGTATTCGGCGATTAGGGTTGGGTCATCTTTCAGGTCGAGCGTAAAACAGTGGCGAGGCATAAAATTGGCTTAAGGTTGAATGGGAAAAGCTAAAGGGCACTTGTTACAGGTTGCGTTACCAACGCAGCACCGTCTTTTTTATGGGTTGCTATTTCCGGCTTCTCAGCCACAAAGGCATACAGCGCAATCACCAGAAAACACAGGAGTGGCACATAAAACGCCAGCCCAACATCTCCCGTCAGATCAGAGACATAACCCTGAACGGAAGTCAGGATTGCGCCGCCCAGTATGGCCATGATCAGGCCTGAGCCGCCAATCTTTGCATCTTCTCCCAGGCCCCTTATACCTAATCCGTAAATGGTGGGGAACATCAGGGACATACATCCGGATATACCGATGAGCGCATATACTCCTGCCAGGCCGCTACCGTAGATCACGACAAGGGTAAGCGCCGCTGCGGTTATGGCCGTAACCAACAGCAGGGTCTTCGGCTTAATGTACTTCATCAGGACTGTGAACACGAACCTGCTTGCCATGAAGAGCACCAGTGAGGCCATGTAGTAAGTGGAGGCATCGCTTTCGTTCAGCCTGAGTTCCTGCATGACGTAGCGGATCGTAAAAGACCATACGCCGATCTGCGCCCCCACATAAAAGAACTGCGCCACGACAGCCCAAACATAGTTAGGCGTTTTGGCCAACCTGCTGAACGTTGCAGACAGATCTACCTTCGAATCGGTGTCGGAGGCTTTCGGCATTTTTGTAAAATAGAGTACTCCCCACAGCAGAACCAGGAAAAGGGCGATTCCCACGTAAGGGCCCATCACAGCGGTCAGTTCCTCAGATTGCACAGCCGCCAGCTCGTCGGTGTTCAGCACAGCCCGCTCATCCGCGTTCAGCTGGTTGAGTTGCGACAGGATAAATACTTTGCTGAGCAGCACTCCCGAAATAGACCCGATCGGGTTAAAAGACTGGGCCAGGTTCAGGCGCCTTGTCCCGGATTCCTCTGGCCCCATAGCCACGATATATGGGTTGGCTGCCGTTTCCAGAATGGATAGTCCGCCGGCCAGCACATAGAGCGCCACAAGGAAGTAACCGTAGGACAGCGTGAGGCTGGCCGGATAGAACAGCAGTGCCCCCAGGATAAACAACCCCAATCCTACCAGTATACCTGTCTTATAGGTGTATTTTTTTATCAGGATAGCAGCAGGCAAGGCCAGGCAGAAATAGGCTCCATAAAAAGCCATCTGGATCCAGGAGGTCTGGAAGTCAGACATGCTCATGATTCGCTTGAAGGCAGCCAGCAGGGTGTCTGTCATGTTATTGGCCAGCCCCCATAAGAAAAACAGGCTTGTGACAAGGATAAAGGGTGCTAAAGTGCCCGGTGCTAAAAGAAAACGTTTTTTGGGAGCTGTATGCATGATCTTGGCTAGTTAGACAAAAACGGATGTTCGTAAGAAATTGCAGGTACAGGAACTCTCTGATAGGGTAAGTGACCTTCCCGGAAGCCGCCGCACCACTTATTCACAGGCTAAAACCACGGTGCTATTTCAGGCAACTACTACAAAGTAAATCAATTACACTTACCGGAACAGTCATGAGATTAACCAATTAATAAACTATTTTGGCATAATTACTACCTACTATTGCTAAATTCCAACCAACATAACATATTAGATGTGTCTATACCGCACCTGCTGTTTCCATCACCATGAAGTCACACCTGGTAAAAATTTCGACTACCCCAACGCAGTCCTTCAGCACCCGGCAGGATAAGGTGCCCTTCATCAATAACAGGTGGCACTACCACCCGGAACTGGAATTGATTCACATTAAGCAGGGAGAAGGTTTGCAATTCGTAGGGGATAGTATTCAGCGCTTCTCCTCCGGCGACCTGCTGCTTATTGGCTCAAACTTATCGCACTACTGGCGCTTTGATGATGTTTATTTCGGTGATGCCCCAACAGTAAGAGCGGATGTGCGCGTGACGCACTTCTGTGAAAACTTCTGGGGAGAGACGTTTATCAACCTACCAGAAAACAAGCTTATTAAAGCGACACTGGAGAAAGCGAAGCTGGGGATGCAGATAACAGGCCAGACAAGGCAAACGGTAGGCCACTTGCTGGACGAAAGCCTCCGGGCAGAAGGCGCCAGAAGGATCATTCTGCTTCTGGAAATACTGGATCTGATATCCAGAAGTGACCAAACGCAGGTACTTTCTTCCATAGGCTTCAAGATGAAACATGAAAAGGCAGAAGAGGAACGGATCGGCAGGATATACGAATATTCCCTGGCCAACTTCAGGAGCAAGATAGAACTTCAAGAGATCGCGGCTGTCGCATACCTGAGCCATAACTCCTTCTGCCGCTATTTTAAATCAAAAACCAGAAAGACTTACTCTCAGTTTCTGATTGAAATCAGAGTAGGGCAGGCCTGTAAACTTATCATGGAAAACAGTCTCGACATGAAGCAGGTCTGTTATGAAAGCGGCTTCAACAACTTAACCAGTTTTTATAAATGCTTTAAAAAGATAACCGGTAAAAGCCCCCTGCTCTATCAAAAAGAATTCCTGCATAGCAGGTAACACAGCCAGGTGCTTTCAGAGCGGCTTATACATTTTAAACATAAATAATATTTTGAGTTATCTGAGCGCAAACGTTTGATATGCTTTATCCTGATACCTACCTGCCGGGGGCCGGTTCAGACAAGCATTTTTTTACTAACTTAAGCCTGTTAAATGTAAATCATACGCCTGATCAGGCATCTTTTTTGGGCCATTGGCAGTGTTGAAAGGATCCGGCGCCAGCCTATTACTTATACCTGCAGCACTATAAAATTAACAGCTTGAACTGAATTTGAACCGGCCATGTGTCGTCTAAATAAATAATACATAATACATCTCTAAAGCACTAATACAGTTTGATATGAATCTACGCTTCAGGAAGAAAATTGTCAGTATTGCCGCCGCATGCGCCCTGGCAGGTATGGCTGCCCCGTTTACAGTCGCCCAGGGTCAGCAGAAAACAAGCTCACAACAGACCGTCTCGATCATTCCGCAGCCGGTAAAAATGACTCAACAAAGTGGCAGCTTTGCGCTGGGGAAAGACACCCGAATTTTTGTCGACCCCAAAAATGACGAGCTCCGCAAAATCGGGGAATATCTGGCCAAGAGCCTGCAGGAAACGACTGGCCTACAGCCGGCCGTGCTCCAGAAAGCGCCCGACAAAAACAGTGGCAATCACATCTACCTGACGCTTTCAAGCCCAGTGGACACACTGGGCGCGGAGGGCTATACCCTTAAAGTGCAGCCGACACAGGTGGTGCTGGCTGCCAAAGAACCAAATGGCCTTTTCCTGGGCACGCAAACGATCCGGCAGCTACTCCCGACTTCCAAGACAACCGCTCCGGTTACCCTACCTGCACTGGAGATCGTGGACAAGCCCCGTTACCAATGGCGCGGCATGCACCTCGACATCGCCCGTCACTTCCAGCCCGTGGAGTTTGTGAAGCAGTACATCGACTACCTGGCCATGCACAAGATGAACAACTTTCACTGGCACCTCACCGACGACCAGGGCTGGCGCATCGAGATCAAGAAATACCCAAAATTGACAGAAGAAGGCGCTTGGCGAAACGGTACTCTGATCGGTCACTACAGTGACCAGCCACACCAATTCACCAACGAGCGCCACGGCGGTTACTATACCCAGGAGCAGATCAAAGATGTAGTGAAATACGCGCAGGAGCGCTATATCAACGTGGTGCCGGAAATAGAGATGCCGGGCCATGCGTTAGCCGCACTCACGGCTTATCCGGAGCTCTCCTGCACCGGCGGTCCGTTTGAGGTAGAGAAAAAGTGGGGTGTGTTTGACGATGTGTTCTGTGCCGGCAACGAGCAGACCTTTTCTTTTTTGGAAGACGTGATGACGGAAGTCATGGCTTTGTTTCCGAGCAAAATCCTGCACATTGGTGGCGACGAATCCCCGAAGACCCGCTGGGAAAAATGCCCGAAATGCCAGAAGCGCATTGCCAATGAAGGCCTGAAGGACGAGCACGAGCTTCAGAGCTATTTTATCCAGCGCATGGAGAAATTCCTGAACGCCAAAGGCCGCACCATCATCGGCTGGGACGAAATATTGGAAGGCGGCCTGGCACCGAACGCTTATGTGATGTCATGGCGCGGTACCGAGGGCGGAATTGCGGCAGCCAAGCAGCATCATTACGTAGTGATGACGCCGGGTTCACACGTGTACTTCGACCACTACCAGGGCGAGCCTAGTCTGGAACCAACCGCCATCGGCGGCCTGACCACACTACAAAAAGTGTATTCGTTTGAACCGACGCCAGCAGAGTTGTCGGCTGAAGAGAAAAAATACATTCTGGGAGCGCAGGCCAACGTCTGGACTGAGTACATACACACCACTGAACATATAGAGTACATGGTCTTCCCGCGTATTTCCGCTTTGTCGGAAGTGCTGTGGACACCTGCCGCCCAGAAGGACTGGAACGACTTTCAGGTTCGCATGCAGCAGCAGTACAAGCGCTACGACGCCATGGGCATCAATTACGCCCGCAGCACCTTTAACGTGAAACAGCAGATACAGGTAGACCCAGCCAAAAGCGTGGCTAACGTGAACCTGAGCACCGGCGCCAAAGGCACGCAAATCTTTTACACCCTGGACGGCTCAGAACCGACAACTGCGTCACAGGCTTACCAGGGCCCTGTTCAACTGACCAACTCTGCCGTGATAAAGGCCGCCTCCTTTGACGAAAAAGGAGAGCAGTTGAGTAAGGTAAGTACAAAAGAACTGGACGTACACAAAGCCTTTGCGCAAACTGTGGAGTTGAAGAACCCGTCGCACCGTAACTATACCGCCGCCGGTCCTACCACGCTGGTAGACGGGCAGCTGGCCACCAACAGCTTTACCAATGGGCAGTGGCTTGGCTTCCTGGGTACGGACATGGAAGCGGTGATCGACTTGAAAAAGAAGCAGCGGATCAACAGCATCACCAGCTCTTACCTGCAAACCAAAAACGATGGCATCCATCTGCCGGAACAGGTGGAATTTGCGATCTCAAATGATGGCAAGAAGTACAAAACCGTGAAGGTTGTTACAGAAATAACCGATAAACCAGGTGTGTTTAAAGAAGTGCTGACAGCGGAGGTGCCGAATAAAAAAGCCCGCTATATAAAAGTAACAGCCAAAAATCCCCGTCCGGGATCAAAGCCGGAAGACAGAAGAGCCTGGCTCTTTGCAGACGAAATTATTGTAAAATAGCAGAATTCGCCTGCCGTAAGCTTAAAAGGCAGGCCTTATCATTAGCGCATAAGGCCTGCCTTCTTTATATGCATGGAACGGCTTGCAAATCGCTTATTTCTGCTTTATTTTCATCCACCTGATACGTATGTCCTCACCCGTAAATCCCCTTGAAAGCTTCCCGATCATGAAGTATAGACTACAGTTCCTACTCTCGTTCATCCTCTGTACGCTCCTTAGCCATACGCTGCTTGCTCAAAACCAGTACGAGCTGAACGCCGGGTGGAAGAGCAGGCCCATCTCCGACATAAAAGAAAAAGGCGAGGTCATCTCCACCCCCTCTTACTCTACAGCAGGCTGGGCCGCTGCGGTGGTGCCAGGCACCGTGCTCACCACACAGCTACAGAACAAGCAGATTCCCGACCCCTTCTACGGGATGAACAACGAGCGCATACCTGACATCTACGATACGGGCAGAGAATACTATACCTATTGGTTTGCGAAAGACTTCCAGGAAAGTGCCCCACAAAAAGGAGAACAGGTATGGCTGCACCTGCGCGGCGTCAACTACAGCAGCGATGTATACCTGAACGGCCAGAGGCTGAACGAGAAAACGCACCACGGTATGTTCCTGCGCCAGACCTACAACATCACCCCATACCTGGCCAAAGACGGCAACAACCGTCTGGCTGTGATAGTATACCCGCCGGACCCGGTGGGCAAGCCGAACGGCGGGCAGGGCGGTGACGGAACCATCGCCAAAAACGTAACGCACCAGTATGTGGCCGGCTGGGACTGGATTCAGCCCATACGTGACCGCAACACCGGCATCTGGGACAAGGTAATCATTGAGAAAACAAGACAGGTAAACCTGAAGAACCCGCATGTAGTTACACGCGTGCCGGGCAAGCGCAAGCCGGAAGGGCCACAGCAACCAGCCACTGTTAAGGTATCGGCTGAGTTAGAAAACCCTACTTCAGAAAAAATAAGAGGCGTTCTAAGGTATACCCTCGATGGCCAGACCGTTTCAAAGAAAGTAACGCTAGCGGCCAATAGCACGCAAAAGGTTGCCTTGGATGACTTTGTACTACAAAACCCCAAACTCTGGTGGCCACACATGTACGGTCCGCAGAACCTGTACCAACTCAAACTGCAGTTCCTGGTAAACGGCAAAACTGTGTCAGACGAAGAGAATGTGCAGGTGGGTCTACGTGAGATTCAGACCGTGTGGAACGAGCGTACCCGCAGCATGCAGATAGATGTGAACGGTCAGCCTATTTTTATCAAGGGTGGTAACTGGATTATCTCTGATGCCATGCTTCGTTTTACTGATGCCCGCTACGATGCCGAGGTGCGCTACCATCGCGACATGAACCTGAATCTCATACGTATCTGGGGTGGTGCCCTTGTGGAGCGGCCTGAGTTTTACGAGGCCTGCGACAAGTATGGCCTGCTCGTGATACAGGATTTCTGGATGACCGGCGATGCCAATGGCCGCTGGGTAGACCCGCTGAAAGCAGACGACCAGTGGACGCGCCGCAAGTACCCCGATGACCACGGCTTGTTCCTGCGCTCCGCCGCTGACCAGGTGAAAATGATTCGCAACTACCCGTCGCTGGCCATGTGGTGCGGCGGCAACGAAATCACTCCGCCCGCCGGTATCCTCAATGCCCTCCAGGACTCTATACTTCCGGAGCTGGACGGCACCCGCTGGTTTATCCCTTACTCCAACGCCGACAGCATGTCGTTCAATACTATTGGCGGTAACGGTGACGGACCTTATACCATACAACCGATCAGCCAGTTCTGGGCCTACCGCACCTGGCCATTTAACTCAGAAGTAGGCTCGGTAGGCGTAGGCGATTTGGAATCGCTGGAGCGCTTTATCCCGAAAGAAAACCTGGTGGCCCCGCAGTATCTGGGAAAAGACCACAAGCCGTCGGAAAAAGTGGACTCGGTGTGGACCTACCATACCTACACCGGAGTGGGCTACGAGCAGCACATCCTACCTTACGGAGCCCCTACCGATATCAAAGACTTTACCCGCAAGGCGCAGCTCGTGAACTATGACCAGTACCGGGCTCTGATGGAGGGCTTCAGTTCGCACATGTGGGATTGGTATACCGGCACTATCATCTGGAAAACACAGAACCCCTGGACCTCTATGCGCGGCCAGATGTACGACTACTATCTCGACCCGAACGCTGCTCTCTTTGGTTTGCGCAACGGGGGCGAGCCGCTCCACGTGATGTTCGACCCGGTGGACAGCATGGTGATGGCCGTGAACAACAGTTTTGAGATGAAGCGCGACATGATGCTGGTCGCTACCGCCTACGACATGGCAGGCAAGAGCACGTCGCTGGGGCAGTTGATAGTGGAGATTAACCCATCCACGGCAAAAAAATACTTCCCCCTGAAGGGTAACCTCAGGCGCCTCGGAAGTGACAAAGGCGTCTTCCTCTCCCTTCGTTTGCTCGACCTGGACCAGAACGTAATCAGCAATAACTTTTACTGGCTACCAAACGCAGCAGGCAATTATACTGGCCTGAACGAACTGGCGCAGGCGAAGGTGCAGGTAGAGGCAAAGCAGATCGGTGCCGGGAAAGTGGAGGTGACGCTCAGCAACCCGGCTACCAACACAGTCGCTTTCTTCAACCGCGTTTCGCTGGTGGACCCAAAAACGGACGAGCGCATCCTGCCCGCTTTCTACAGCGACAACTACATCTCTGTGCCCCCGGGAGAGAAGCAGACTATCACAATAGAGTATACCCCTGCCGATGGTGCGGCCACACCGGTCATCACCGTGGAAGGCTGGAACGTGGAAAAGCTGACACAGCCTGTGACTACTACTGGTTCAGCAGGCCGCTGATCCAGTAACCGCTACGCCTTTATACTGCCATCCGGAGAGTCGCAAATGCTGAACTTGTTTGGAGAACTTGTAGAAGAAACGATGGCGGCAATACGTTTCGCCCGCTATACTGCCGGGGTAAAATAAAATTTATACTTTAACGACCTTATCCATAAAACGAACCTGATGTACCTGAAAGCTTTCTCCAAACTCAAAGCAGCGCTCGTGCTGCTGGCGTGCATCTCCGCAGCTTGCACAACCACCCACCAGCAGGACAATCCCGCTGCCACCGCTTCCCTCACCCGGTTCGTGGACCCTTACATTGGCAGCAGTTACCACGGGCACGTGTTTGTGGGCGCCAATGTGCCGTTTGGAGCAGTGCAACTGGGCCCGACCAACATCACACAGGGCTGGGACTGGTGCTCCGGCTACCACTACTCCGACTCCACCATCGTGGGCTTTGCGCACACCCACCTGAGCGGCACCGGCATCGGTGACCTCGGCGACATTGCGGTGATGCCTGTTACCGGGCAGGTGGAGCTGGTAAAGGGAAGCATCAAAAACCCGGGCAGCGGCTACTATTCCCTGTTCTCGCATGACGAGGAAACCGTGCGGCCCGGCTACTACGCCGTTAGGTTGAAGCGCTACGACATTGCCGCCGAACTGACCGCCACCGAGCGTGTGGGATTCCACCAGTATACCTTCCCGGCTTCAGAGGAGGCGGGCATCATCATCGACCTGAAGGAGGGCATTGGCTGGGACGCCCCTACCGAAACTTTTATCGAGCAGATAAACGACAGCACGCTGGCCGGCTACCGTTTTTCCAAAGGCTGGGCCAACGACCAGCGCGTCTACTTCGCTGCTGTGTTCTCCAAGCCAATCGACAAGTTTGAGAGCTTCCAGGTATACGACACGGCTGCTACTTCGCCAACGCCTGCCTCCAAAGGCAACCGCATCAAGGGAATAGCCCGCTTCCAGACGCAACAGGGTGAAAAGATAAAGCTGAAAGTAGGACTCTCACCAGTGAGCGCCGAAAATGCGCTGGCAAACATACAGGCCGAGTTACCGCACTGGAACTTTGATAAGGTCGTGACGGATGCCGATGCCGCCTGGAACAGGGAGCTGCAAAAAGTGCGTATCGAAGCCCTGGATTCAGCGCAGCTCCGCACCTTCTATACCGCTCTCTACCATACTCTGATTGCCCCGTCTATCTTCAACGACCACAACGGCGACTACCGCGGTACCGACAAAAAGGTATACAGAAACGCTGCCTTCACCAACCTCACCACCTTCTCACTTTGGGACACCTACCGTGCCGCGCACCCGCTGTACACTATCCTGCAGGCTGACCGTGTGAACGATATGATTAACTCCATGCTGGCCATCTACCAGCAGCAGGGCAAACTGCCTGTCTGGCACCTGATGGGCAACGAAACCAACACCATGGTGGGCTACAGCGGCGTACAAGTGGTGGCCGATGCCGTCCTGAAGGGCTTCGACGGGTTTGACCACGCCCTCGCCTACGAGGCCATGAAAGCCACCGCCATGGGCGACGAGTTCGGGCTAACCTGGGTAAAGAAGCAGGGCTTTATACCTGCCGATGAGGAGGTGGAGAGCGTGGCTAAGGGGCTGGAATACGCCATCGCTGACTGGAGCATTGCGCAGGTAGCCAAAAAGATGGGTAAAGAAGAGGACTATCAATACTTCAGCAAGCGGGGCAAGTATTACGAGAACTACTTTGACAAGCAGACCGGATTTATGCGCGGCAGAGTATCCCAGAACGAATGGCGCACGCCCTTTGACCCGTTCAGGTCCGAGCACCGGAAAGACGACTACGCAGAAGGCAACGCCTGGCAGTATACCTGGCTGGTACCGCAGGATGTGGAGGGATTAATCAATTTGCTGGGTGGAGAAGAAGCCTTCGCCCACAAACTGGACTCGCTCTTCACGGTAGAGGGCGATATGGGCGAAGAAGCCTCCAGCGACATCACCGGCCTGATTGGGCAGTACGCCCACGGCAACGAGCCGAGCCACCACATTACGTACATGTACCCGTATGTGGGCCAACCCTGGAAAACGGCCGACAAAGTGCGTTTTATTGTAAAGAACATGTACACTGACAAACCGGACGGCCTGATTGGTAACGAGGACGTGGGCCAGATGTCTGCCTGGTACATCTTCTCTACGCTCGGCTTTTATCCGCAGAACCCTGTAAACGGTGCCTACGTGTTTGGGAGTCCGGCTGTGAAGCAGGCGACACTCTCCCTGCCAAACGGAAAGGTGCTGGAAGTAGAGGCTCTCAAAAACAGCCCTGAAAACAAGTATATCCAGAAGGTAACGCTCAACGGCAAACCTTACACCAAAACCTACATTATGCACAAAGACCTGATGCAGGGAGGCAAGCTGGTGTTTGAGATGGGAAGCCAGCCTAGCCCGACCTGGGGAGTAGCCAAAGAAGATTGGCCCCGTTCAACGCCGGTTGAGTAGGTATACCACTAAAAACGAATCCCCTGCTCAGGATTGCCTGGGCAGGGGATTTATATATTCATGGGGGTAGCAGCACCTCTTTGTTACTGCCTCTCCTGCCGTTTAGTCGAAGCCCGTTCCAGCGCCAGCAGCACTTGCTCGTTCACATCCCCGAAGATAGAGATACCCGCCGCACCGTTTGCCAGGGCGAGCGCCATACCTTGCTGCAGCTCTTCGTTGCTTTTGAAATCAGGCAGGTATAAGCCGGCGTAAAGCGGGAACTTTCCGCTCAGAAAATGCATCCCTTCTGCCACGGCGTCCCCAATCCAGCGAACGTCCTCTTTGTAGAAGCCATGGTAAATCATAGGGTATACGGCGTTTAGGTTCCAGTTTGTCCAGTCCTGGCGCACGATACGGCGGGCAACCTCCGGTGTGGGGAAAACGGCTGCGGTAATGGGTTTCTTTTTCTCCTTTGCTACCTCTGCCAGGTGATTCACAATGCTATTGACTGCGTTGTAACGGAAAAGCCGCCAGGAAAGACTAGCCTCCGGGTACTCCAGGTCCTCTATGTCCTGCCCTCGCCAAGCTTTAAATTTGGTGCGGCACACACTACAGTAGCAGTAGTCATACTCAGGAAGCTCTTTCGTCTGCTCTATTTTATAATCGTCCCACAAGTTTACCGGTAGGATCACATCGCAAAACCGAACGTAGTCCAGATGGATGCCGTCGATGTAATCTTTGCTGAGGATGCTGCGCACATCCTCGGCCAAATACTGCTTTACCTCCTCCCGGGATGGGCAAAGCCAGCGGTAGTAATTCACGTACGGTGGCTTGTCGGCGCAGGACTCTCCTTTCCGGTTAATGGCATACCACTCTGGGTGTTTCTGTAGCAGTTCCTTCTCGCCGCGGTTCATGGTCCACATCCAGCGGTGCGCTTCCAACTTGTTGGCCTTCGCTATGCGGTAATGCTTTTCACTGTCGGCTTCGAAGAAAATGCCTCGGATGCCTGCTTCGTAAAACCGCCTGTATTGCTGCTGCAGGTCCGCCTCTTTATCGGACTGGTTCGGCCTGGTCCATACCCAGTGCTTGAGCTGTTTTTTCTTCGCTACAGGAGCAGTCAAATCCGCAAATGCTGTGGCCGGTATACCTGCGGCCAGGCCTGCCAGCGCACCGGCCTTCAGGAAAGTTCGTCTTGTTTTCATCGTAAGCCTTTTATGGTCTGTACCAATCCGTTTTCATTAATGCTCCATACCTTATTATCCGGCCCCTGTATGGTGGCCATGAACTGCAGCGTGCCCGCTTCCAGCTTCAGCTGATTTGGCTGTCCCTCCACCTCTAATGCAGCGTTGCTGAGTCCTAGTTCCTCCAGCGAGTTACTGTAATGCCCGTGTTCCCCGTGGAAAGCCTTCTGCCGGTAATACACCAGCCACAGGTATTGTTTTTGCTTTTCAGAATAAGGCATGGTGAACGCAACACCAGGCCTTGTAACCGGTTGCTTGCTAAAGTATAAATAGCCCCACCTCTCCGGCAAGTGCATGTTAACAACGCCCTGCGGCGACCATACCCAGTTATGCTCCGGCAGTGGTTTTCCGTCTTCGCTTTTGCGTTTCACATACCTGCCATTCACCACGTCCACATCCCATTGCACCCGAGAGAAGTTGATGCGCCACAGGGTCCCCTCTTCGGGTACTTTGGTATGATTCCCAATCGTGACTGAGCGGAAAGGGATCGCCATTTCCACCGTCCAGCCCTCATCGGTATCGGTGGGATCATTTAGCGTGCCCTGCACCTGCACCGCAGACTGTAAGCCATGCAGATCCCAGGCGATCAGGGCGCCGTTGTTGTTGCGGTAGGGCTTTGAGAGGAACAGATCGAATATGGTGTTAAGGGCGTTGACCTCAACCTCAAAATACTGGTGCGTGTCGTTGTCAGGGTCCAAGAATACCTCAAAGTCATTGTCGTGGAAAATAACAGCATCGTGCTGTGTGATGTTTGCCCACACATGCGGCTCTTTCAGTTCGGCAGCGATATAGAGATGCTCGTCGTCCCAGGTCATCTTGACTCTGGTAGGATACAATGGTGCCGGCTTTTTGTCACCTTCAATATCGGTGAACAACTCCGTCCAGGCGACCTGCTGCCATACCTCCTCCTTAATGTTCCCGTCTATCGTAGGTGCTTTCTCTGTAAAATATGTCACGTAATGCCGGGGCTCGGTAAAGAGATGCTCCAGTCCCTCAAAAGAGGGAACCGTTTCACTTTGCTTGCCGGCATCAGTAAATTCATTTGCCGAAACGGAAGAAGTTACCTGTGCGCAGGCCGAAACCATATACATCAGGCACAAGACTAGACCGTATTTTGTCATGTTTCAGGTATTACATGGACAGTTCCTATGCGGATCTGCATCTCTTACATGCGAATTAATGTTTCAGCCAGTTCTGCGGCACTTCCTGCAACTGGCTGCCGTCTTTGCTGTAAAGGAGCTTTAAGGTATAACCTCCGCCGCCCTCTATAAAGTCGAGTTCGAAAGGTTGAAGTCCTTTTTCCAGCGCTACCTGTCCGCTTTTTTCTATAGGCGGATGAAGTCCGTCGTTGTCAACGACCAGGCGATCGGCAATCCGAAGCACACCTCCGTCGTCGCAGGTCAGGAAGAAACTGTAAATACCTGTTTCCGGCACCTCCAGGTAGCCTCTGAACTGGACCCCGAAGCTGGGTGCTTTTGCCTCCTGAGGCACCTGCAGGCGCTCCACCACCGTACTTCCTGCTGGCGTGGCACTCTGCATACCCTTGGTGGTTCGAAAGGCACCCTTGTAGTACATACTCTGCAAACCAGCCTTCGCGTTTGCCACCTTAGCTGGCCTGGCATACGCCTGTTTTTCATAGAGGAGGGTATACGTATCCCCTTTCAAACCTCCCGGCGTGAAGGCTGCCAGTTTGATAGTAGTTGATTCTGTAATTATAAGCGGCTTGTCTAATACCTTGGAGGATGCACCGGGTTGGCTTCCGTCTGTGGTATAGCGGATAATGAGGTTATCGAGCGGCTTTTGCAGGTTCAGCGTGGTCTTGTCAGTAAACACGTTCACATCCATGAAGCCCTCGAGGTCTGGCAAGCGGTAACGCACGTTCAGCGCGTCAAGCCGCTTGTAGTGGCTTTGCAGGCGCTGCAGGTAAGACGCATAATCGCGCTGCTTCGACCACACCACTTCTGACAGTGCCGTCATGCGGGGCATGTACATGTACTCGGCCCTGTTTTCGGAAGGAATGTATTCCGTCCAGATATTTGCCTGGGCACCCAAAATATTCCTGGCTTCAGCGCTGTTCAGCCCCTTCGGTACCACATTGAAGTGGTACACATTATAAACAGCGTTCTTGTCTGGCAGTGCATCAAAGTACAGCGGACTGTTAGGCGTCATAATTACCTCGTTGCCGTTTCTTGCGGCTCGTACAGGTGCATCAGGTACCCAGCTGCGCCAGTACATGACTGTTGCCTCAGGACTGATGCCGCCATCCAGTACTTCATCCCAGCCTATCAGCTTCTTGCCTTTCGACTGGAAAAATTTCTGCATACGGTGTATAAAATAGCTTTGCAGCTCATCCACATCTTTCAAGCCCTCGCGCTGCATCAGTTGCTGACAGGCCGGTGAGTTTGCCCAGGTGGTTTTCTCCACTTCATCGGCTCCGAGGTGTATGTACTGGCTGGGGAACAGGTCTATTATCTCACCGAACACATTCTCGGCAAACTCATAGGTACTCTCGTTGCAGGGGCAAACCGGCACCGAAAAGGTCTCTCCCCACCCCGCTTCACCACAGGTCAGAAACGGATAGGAATCAATGGCCGCTTTCATGTGCCCGGGCATATCAATTTCAGGAATAATCTCTACATGACGGGCCGAGGCATAGGCAATAATATCGCGCATTTCAGCCTGGGTATAGAAACCGCCATACATCGTTTTCCCATTCTTCTGTACAATGTGTCGCTCGTCCAGCGCGAAATCAGGATTCTCCACTGACATTTTGATCGCAACAGAATCGTGGTTGTTGAACGTACGCCATGCTCCCTCTTCGGTCAGCTTTGGGTACTTCTTAATCTCGATGCGCCAGCCCTGATCGTCAGTGAGGTGCAGGTGCAGTTTATTAAACTTGTAGAGTGCCAGCAGGTCAATAAACTTCTTCAGGTAATCAGTCGAGAAAAAATGCCGCGACACATCCAGGTGCATGCCACGCCAGCCAAAAGCCGGTTCGTCCTGAATCTGCAAGGCTGGCAACGCCAACTGCGTATCAGGAGCGCTCTTCTTCTGCTCTATACTTACAGGTAGCAATTGGCGAAGTGTTTGCACCGCCCTGAACATACCTGCTGGCTCCCGAGCTGACAGCTTTACCTGCTGCGGCGTAATGGTCAGGCTATACCCTTCGGCAGCAGTTATACCTTTATCATACTGCAACACAATGGTGTTGGAGGTTCCTTTCTTTGCTTGCTTGAGTGGTTTGCCGAGGCTGCCGGCAAGGAGGTACTGCAGCTGCTCTGCCTCGTTACTGAATACACCGCTCTTTTTTGGCAACACCAGCTTTGTCTGCCTCGTGATGGTGAAACTTCCCTCCCCGCTCGTTAAGGAAGTAGGGTAAGGAATCAAAGCATATTTTGTATCTATCGTCTGGGCCGCCGCTAAAGCAGGAATCCAGAGAAAAATAAGGGCGCAAAGAAAAGTACTGAAATAGTGTTTAAACATAGTTCCGTGTATAAATAGCTCAGCCCTGGTTATGCCAGACTGGTGCAGGTGTAGTGAATTAATTACTCTCGATCGGCTTGATTTCTTCGCGGTACAGTTCTACCGGCTTGTCCAGCAGCACAGCGATCACGGTCAGGTCTTTGTCCAGCTGGTCTTCCGGCACATCTATGTATACAATGCCGGGTATTTCGCTCCAGTACTGCTTGTTAAAGATCTCGTGCCCGAGTAAAGTGCCGTTGCCTACGATCCGGATGCGGTGTAGTTTGTTCTTCAGCCCTTTGATGGCAATAGGTCCTGTTGGTTTGCCCTCCACAAACAGGTACAGCGTCTGCTTGTCTTCCGATAAGGCGGTAGCTCCTTCGTAGTGACCGGCAGGAAGGCCGGGATTGGATTTGTATAGGGTCTCGGCATGCTTTCGCACCCAACGCTCCACACCAACATCAACCAATTTCAGCTGTTTTACATCAGCCCCATCCGGCTGCAGCGCGGTATTCTGGAAAGGATTATACCCTGCCTGCAGGTTGTCGGCCAGTTGACGGATAGTGCGGTTTCGCTGCACGTCATCCAGCTTTCCTGATTTCTGCAGCGATGCCAGCGCTACTTTATCAGGTTCAGCAGAAGTCAGCTTCAAGGGTTCATCAAAATTCAGGGCCAGTACGGTCAGCTGCTCATCGTAAGCATTGGCAGGTACCTGTATGTAAATGGCGTTGCCCTGCTTTTCATACTTGGCTGTGGCGTTGCCACCCACCACTTGTATACTTTTAACCGCTGATGACAGCCCCTGCACGCGTACCGACTCTGCTCCCTGATTCTCTACGAACAGGTATAAGGTTTTGCGGTCTTTGGACAAAGTGGAGTTACCGTAGAAGTGCCCGTCAGGTATACCTGCCACGGTTCCATAGATAGCCCCTGCATGCTTCTTTGTCCAACGGCCCAGCTCTTTCAGGATCGCCACCTGCTCCTCTGGTATGGTGCCGTCCGGCTTGGGGCCGATGTCGAGCAACAGGTTGCCGCCGTTGCTGATGCAGTCGGCAAAAATACGGATGATCTGGTTGGGGCTTTTGTAATGCCGGTCGTGGGGTGTGTAGCCCCATGCGTCGTTCATGGTCAGGCACAGCTCCCAGTAGGGGTCCTGCGGTCTTACTACCGGTACCCCCTGCTCTGGTGTGGCGTAGTCGCCGTAATGGTTGAGGCGGGAGTTGATGATGACGTTCTTGTTATACCCCAGCAGCATGTCCCGCACCTTGGCCGACTCCCACTCTTCGGCATTGTGCTCCCAGTCACCGTCAAACCAGTACAGGTCCGGGTTATACATTTTGGAAAGTTCGCGAAGCTGCCCTTGGTAGTAGTTCAGGTACTTCTTCCAGCGACGCGGCTCTTCGGCCAGGGTATAGCGTTTCTTTGCGCGGGTAAACACGTCGTAGTCTGTATAGCTCCAGTCCGGAAGCGAGAAATAAAGGCCGGTTTTCAAGTCCTCCTTCCGCAACGCCTCTACAAACGGTGTGAGCACATCCCGTTTGGCCGGTGTATGCTTTCTGGTGTTGATGCCACCCATCTTGCTGTCCCAGAGCGCCACCCCGTCGTGGTGCTTGGTGGTGATCACGGCATAACGCGCGCCGGATTCTTTTATGAGTTTTGCCCACTCTTCAGGCTGGTAATTGGCAGCCGTGAAACCATCCAGCTGCTTCATGTAGTCCTCGTGGCTGATGTAGTTGTTAAAGAAAGACCAGGACTCCGGGATTCCATTCACCGCATAGATGCCCCAGTGGATAAAAATACCCAGCTTGGCATCGCCAAACCACTGCATCTTGTCTGCATCCTGCGGTGCTGCTGTTTTTTTGGCTTGCGCAAAACCTGCCGACCCGTGAAGAGCCAGCAGCATCAGAAATAAGAAACTCAATCTGTACGTCATCTTACTTGTCTTTTTTTGTTTTTGAGGTTTGCTGGAGACACGGCTATACCTGAAAAGTCTCCCGCATGGCCCTGATCTGTGACACATCGGCCACCAACTGCTCGAATTCTGAAAGCACTCGGTTGCTGGACATGGGTGGATAGTCTTTGCGAAAGGTCATACCGCTTTCCAAAGATCTACGCACCGAGGCATGTACTTCTCGTGCACCTGTTCTGCTTACCAGCGCCTGCACGTTGGCTGGAGTTACGCCACCGCCGGGCATCACAATCAGCTTCCCGGCAGCCCGTTCGTTTAGCTCCCGGATCAGCTCCACACCCTGTAGGGCCGTTTCCTGCTGACCTGAGGTGAGCAGTCGGTCTACTTTTAGCTGTAGCAGTTCGTCGAGCGCCCTGAGCGGGTCTGGCGTCAGGTCGAAGGCTCTGTGAAAAGTAATGCTGAGCGGTCCGGCCACCTCTATCAGTTCCTGTGTCCGGGCTGTGTCAATGCTCCCCTCTTTGGCCAGCATCCCGATCACTACACCGTCTGCGCCTAGCTCACGGCATACCTGAATGTCACGCTTCATCACTTCGAATTCTGGCTCAGAGTAGAGAAAATCTCCCCGACGGGGACGGATCAACACGTGCAGGCCTATGCTGATCCGCTCTCTGACAAGCGCGATCATACCGGCGCTGGGCGTAGTGCCGCCGCCCGCCAGGTAATCGCACAGTTCCACCCGCTGGGCTCCTCCCTGCTCAGCGGCCAGGGCAGACGCCACCGAATCGATGCAGATCTCCAGCGTAAGTCCACCCGGAGAAAGCATGCTAGAACTTGCTCTTTCCATCGAGTAGTTTTGTGCCTGATTTGTCCTGTATGGCGTAGTTAAAGCCCTTGTGGATACAGTAGCCGCCATACTCTCCGTTCTTATTCAGCGCAATAAAGCCGACCTGCAGGTCCTTCACATCTTTGTGCTTGGCTATGATCCGCTCCACGGCCAACCGGCAGGCATCTTCCGGCGAGTTGCCCTGCCGCATCAGTTCCACTACCAGGTGACTGCCCACCATCCGGATCACGGCTTCGCCCAGTCCGGTGGCTGTGGCGGCTCCTATCTCATTGTCGACAAACAGGCCAGCCCCGATGATAGGCGAATCGCCTACCCGGCCATGCATTTTATAAGCGGCACCACTGGTCGTACAGGCGCCAGCCAGGTCGCCGTTCGCGTCCAGGGCCAGCATACCGATCGTATCGTGGTTCTCGATGTTGATGACCGGCTTGTACTTGGATTCTTTCAGCCAGTTCTTCCAGTCTTTCTCGGAGGCGGGAGTTAGCAGCTTTTCTTTTTTGAATCCTTTTGACAGGGCAAAGCGCAGGGCACCTTCCCCCACCAGCATCACGTGCGGGGTGTCTTCCATTACTTTGCGGGCCACCGAGATCGGGTGTTTGATATGCTGCAGGAAGGCCACCGCACCACAGTTGCTGTCCTTGTCCATGATGCAGGCATCGAGCGTCACTTTACCTTCCCGGTCAGGGTAGCCGCCGTAGCCTACTGTCCGCACATTCAGGTCAGCTTCCGGCACCCGTACGCCGGCTTCCACAGCATCCAGCGCTGTTCCGTTTTTAGACAAAATCTTCCAGGCTGCCTCATTGGCTGCCATGCCATGGTCCCAGGTCGATATCACGACAGGCTTGTTGCTGGCCGGACTCAGGGAACCGCTAAAAGCTTTTACAACCTGGAAACCTCCTCCCAGGAACGTCGCGCCCAGAGCGGATAATTTTATAAATTTACGTCTGCTACTCATTGGTTTTATTTTTGTTATTTTCAGGACTTTCAATCGATCATCCAGTTGAGTCTACTCCCCAATCCTGGCGCTATACATTCCCTTTCAGCAAATGCGGCCGCTCGGCGTGCAGCTTCAGGATCAGTTCGCCAAACAGCGTGTTTGCCCAGGCAAACCACTCCCTTGTAAACTTGGCTGCATCATCCTTGTGAAAGGTTTCGTGCATAAAGCCTGTGCCGGCGTGTGTCGTTTTAAGTATGCGCAGGCAGTCCTTTATCTCCTGGTCAGACTGGCTTGTCATCGCCTGCATGATAATACTCATAGGCCAGATCATCTCCGGGCCAACATGCGGGCCACCTATACCCTGTCCCGCTTTCCCTTTAAAGAACCAGGGGTTGTTATCGCTCAGCACAAATTTTCGGGTATTCTGGTAGACCGGATCGTTTACAGGACAGCACCCCAGGTATGGCAAAGCCAGCAAACTGGGAATGTTGGCATCATCCATAAACAGTTTGTTGCCAAAGCCGTCTACCTCAAAAGGGTGAACTTTTCCAAAATTTAAATGATCGGCAACGGCATATTGCTGCAGGGCTTTCTCTACCTCATCAGCCAGCGCCTTGCATTCAGCGGCGAACTTGGCGTCCTTTCTAATCTGCTGGCTCATCTCGGCTAACTGCCGCAGCGAAACAACGGCAAAATAATTTGAGGGCACCAGGAACAGGTAAATCGTGGCATCATCAGAAGGACGGAAGGTAGAGCAAATTAACCCAACCGGGTTGATCGGGTAGCCGAAGCCCGCACCGGCAACGGTATCTGTCTGCTTGGGCGTAACACGCTGAAACTCGTAAGGGCCTTTGCCCTCCTTGCGCTGCTGCTCTTTAAACGTTTTCAGGACCAGCTTCATGGCTTTGTCCCATTCAGCGTCAAAGGGATCCGTATCGCCGGAGGTCTTCCAGTAATGGTAACCCAGTCTGATCGGGTAGCAGAGTGAGTCTATTTCCCACTTGCGCTCATGCACGCCTGGCTGCATAGCCGTTAGATCGTCTGCCCACTCCCCTTTTCTGTTAGGGTCGTCATAGAAAGCATTGGCGTAAGGATCTTTCAGGATGTAGCTGGTCTGCCGGTTAACCACGCCTGCTACCATCCGCTGCAGCGGCTTGTCACTTTTCATAAGCGGGAGGTAAGGCCATACCTGGGCGGAGCTGTCGCGCAGCCACATGGCGTCAATATCGCCGGTGATCACATACGTGTCAGGTCTGCCGTTTTTTTCCTGGTAGGTAACCGTGGTATCCAATGTGCTGGGTAGGCAGTTCTCAAATATCCAGGCCAGTTCCTTATCTCCTATTGCCTTCTTCACCTCGGCTATTTTTTTCTCAACCGCTTTGCTTGTGAAGTTCCGCTTGCCGGGAACCGGGCGCTGGCTCGTAAAAGCCTGTTTGGAGTTGAATGACATAAAAGAGAACCCGGTGGAGGCAACACCTAAGGCTGCGATACTGCTAGTTTTAACAAAATCTCTGCGTGTGGTCATATTTTTATCTTGTGTGGATCGTCACTAAAAGACTATTCTTCAATATATAAAAAAGAGCTTATATACAGGCTTAATTCACCATAATCTCGTCTGCAAACAGCCAGGCAGGTTGCCCTTCGCCATTATGGCCTTCCGGACAGGCGGGCAGTCTGTTTGCCGTGACACGCACATACTTTGCCTTCTGGGCAGGAAAACTCGCCTTAAAATCGTGGATAGTCGATTGCTGTTCTTGCACGGAAATGGGGTTACACACAGTTTGCACTTCCCTGAAATTCTTTCCGTCAGCCGATACCTCAAACTTCACGGAAACAGGCAGGAATATCCAGTCGCGGTAGTGCTGCAGACAGCCAATGGAAATGCTACTGATCGACTTCTCCTCTCCCAGATCGATCGTTGCGATCAGGTCTTTGCCGTTGAAGCCATGCCAGTATTTCCCTACGGCATGTTTGGCCCGCACACCATCGCTTAACGAGTTGGGTCCATCCGCCATGTAGTGCCTGTTCACCGGATTTTCGTATACCACATCCCGCCCCACGGCTTTGTGCATGCTAAAGGCCTGTTCCGCCGGCCTCAAGCCCATTACCTTGCCGTTTACAACCGTGACCGCCTTCACTACGACAGACGAATCTATCCGGATAGGCTGCTGGTACTTTTTGCTACTGGTAGTCGGCTCCGATCCGTCGGTGGTGTAGTATACCTCTCCGTTTAGTGCCTCGGTAAAGAGACTCACCAACAGTTTTCCGTTCTCAGACGATGGCTTGATATCAACTGTAAAATTGCCGGGAGCGTAATGCAGGCCGCGCTGCTCAAAGCCTCGAAAGTGGCGCTGCAACCTGTTGTTGAAACTTGTCCAGTCTTTGCTTTCCCTGGGTGACCACACCACTTCGGCAAGCGCCAGCATGCGGGGCAGCACCATGTATTCCAGGTGTTCAGCAGTTGTGATATACTCAGTCCACACATTGGCCTGGGCGCCGAGCACATAGCCTGCTTCCTCCTGGCTCAGCTCTTTGGGGATCGGTTCGTAATCATACACCCGCTTCAGGGAGTTGAAACCGCCAATGGCCAATGGCTCGCCTTCCGGGCCGGCCTGGTAGTGGTCGAAGTAGACGGGGTTGCCCGGCGTCATGATCACATTGTGCTTCATCTTTGCCGCTTCTATCCCGCCGGCTTCACCGCGCCAGCTCATCACCGTAGCCTGTGGCGCCAGACCGCCTTCCAATATTTCATCCCAACCAATGATGCTGCGGTTTTTGGTGAGCAGGTACCGCTCCATCCGCTTGATGAAGTAGCTCTGCAACTCCTCCACGTTCTTCAGTCCTTCAGCCGTCATGCGAGCCTGGCAACGCGCACATTTCTTCCAGCCGGATTTATCTACTTCATCGCCCCCAATGTGCACGTACCGGGATGGAAACAGGGCCACCACTTCGTCCAGCACATCTTCCAGAAAGGTATACACTTCCTCATTGCCCGGGCAGTAGTTGGACGACATATCCGTATAATCCCCCCCTGTGAGCGGCAGTTGCGGCTTTTGGGCGCAGCTCAGGTGCGGGTATGCGGCAACGGCAGAGGCTACATGCCCCGGCATCTCGATCTCGGGCACCACTGTCACATTTCGCAGGGCGGCATACGCTACAATATCCTTGATCTGGTCTTGTGTATAATATCCCCCGTAGGTAGGTTTTTCGCCTGCTTTGGCCTGTGGCCGACTGTCCCATGCCTTGTCTGTCTGGTCTACCCGCCAGGCGCCTACCTCGGTCAGCTTCGGATATTTTTTGATCTCGATGCGCCAGCCAGTGTCATCCACCAGGTGCCAGTGAAAGGTATTCATCTTGTAGCTGGCCATCAGGTCGATGTACTGCTTCACTACTTCTGGCGAAAAGAAATGGCGGCTCACATCCAGATGCATGCCGCGCCATTTAAAACGAGGATAATCCGTTATTTTCATACTCGGAACCTCCAGTGCAGCATTGGTGCGCACCTGTGGCAGGGTCTGCATCAGCGACTGCATACCATACACAATGCCCGCCTTGGTGTTGGCCCGGATGCTGATGCCTGCCGGTGTTACTTCCAATTGGTAGCCTTCATCTCCTATACCGTCTATTTCTGCGATAGCCAGTTGTATGCTTTTTCCTTTTCGTTTTTTGATGGGCAGTTCATGCCCTGATACCTGTTTGATATAGGCCGTCAGGAATTCGGCGGCAGGCTTTAGCTCTTTCTTTTCATTGTCAATTCGGATAAATGTCTCTCCGTCAATCACAAAACTCCCATTAGTAAGCTGCAAGCTGACAGGCTGCGGGATGATGCTGATCTTGTGCTGGGCGAACGCCATCAGCGGAAAGAAAAGCATTAAGAGTAGGGCGATCTTTTTTGTTGTGGTATTCATATTGTGACTTTTTAAGTCTGCAGGTATAGTTGGCTCCTTGCAGCACAGGTAAACTATTGGATAGTAGCTGAGGTAAGTGCATTCTTGTAGAGTCCGATCTCCGACAACGTGGGATTAAGCCGTGAGGACTCGATGAGAAGCCTTACTTTACTGGCCGTGACCGGGTCGAAGCGCAGCAGCCTTTTATACCCGACTGTGGTTCCTTCGGTGGCTTTGTGCCATTGGCCATTTTTCCAATATTCGAACGTGAATTTTTCGATACGCTGGCCCACACTAATGTTCTCCTGTAGCAGCAGCACATCAAAGGTATGCTCGCCTTTCAGCTGCAGTTCTACCACGGCGGTGGTGTCTTTTTCTGATTTGGTGGTATAGTGCGTGTCGTATTTGCCATCCAGTATGGCCTGCTTGTTTTTGCCGCCTGACACTTTCACCTTGGCTTTCGCTGCCAGATTTGTGGTGAAGGTATTATCCCGCAGCTTTTTCCATTCCTGCAGAGCCTTCACATCGCTTTCATGGATCAGGCCCCTTTTATCCGGCGGTATGTTGAGCAGCAAGACTCCGTTGCGGCCTACCGAACTGTAGTAAATGTCCAGCAGCTTCTCCGGCGTTTTCACTTTGTCATCTTCTTCCGGATGATAGAACCAGCCCGGCCTGATCGAAACGTCCGTTTCGGCCGGATACCATACCAGCCCGGTTGCATTCCGGATCTTGTCGCGGCTGCCCAGGTCATCGCCCCGCATATCGCCCTGCGGTTTGAAGGCCAGTCCCTGCTGTGAGTTGGCCGCCGTAGCAGACTGGTCCAGGTTGTTGGCCGGCACCACGCTCCATTCCGTCTCGCGACCATATCCTGTTTCGGTGCCTACCCACCGAACATCCGGCCCCATAATGGCAATGGTAGCCGTAGGCTGCAGCTTGCGAATGTGCTGGTACCACCTGTCAAAGTCGTATACCTGCTTTTTGCCGTTCGGACCTTCCCCGTTGGCTCCGTCAAACCATACTTCGTCGATCTGCCCATACTGTGTGAGCAGCTCCGTGAGTTGGTCGATGAAAAGGTCGTTGTAGGCATCGGTACCGTATACCGGCGAGTTCATATCCCAAGGCGATAGGTATACGCCGAAGCCGATCCCGTACTCTTTGCAGGCCTCTGCTACTTCCCGCATCACATCGCCCTGCCCGTTCTTCCAGGGGCTGTTTTTCACCGAGTGTTCCGTAGTAGCAGTGGACCACAGACAGAAACCATCGTGGTGTTTGGCCGTCAGGATCACTTGCTTTATACCTGCCTCTTTGGCCACACGCACCCACTGGCGCGCGTCGAGCTGCGTGGGGTTGAAAATCTTAGGATCTTCCTTGCCGGTGCCCCACTCGCGATTGGTAAAGGTGTTGACACCGATGTGAAAGAAGGCCGTGAGTTCCAGCTGCTGCCACCTGAGTTGCCGAAGCGAGGGCACTACATTGGCAGCCTTCCGGACGATATTCGCCTCAGATTCACCTGGCTGTATGATCACGTAGTTTTTCTGGTCGCTCACCTGCTGGGCAAAAGTGGGGCCTGTTGCTGCCAGGCAAAGGGAAAGAAGGCCTGCGGTTATTTTTTTCATTTTCATGTATGGGTAAAGGGTAGTCAAGATTTTATAGGCGGTATCGGTATACACTTTATAGCACTTCATCCAGTAGCGGAACTGGCTTGCCTGTGTTTTTAAATAATGGCATCGGGGCTTCCCACTGCCGTAGTTGCTGGCTCAATTTCAGCGCCAAAGCTTTCACACGTTTGGGATATCTGGCCGCCAGATCGGTTGTCTCACCAAGGTCGGACTTCAGGTTGTAGAGCTCCATTTTACCGTCGCGCATGTGGTAGATCAGTTTCCAGTCACCTTCTCGGATGGCACTTTTATAGTTAATACCCGGTCCGTCCTGCTCTGTCCATTTGTTAGGCAGGTGCCAGATCAGGGCTCGGTCTGCAATCTTTTTATCTGTGGATTTAAGCAAAGGCACGAAGCTCAGGCCATCTGTTTTTTGTACGGTGTTATACCTCTCTACCCGAGCCATCTCCAGAATCGAGGGGAAGAAATCTTCGATGATGACGGGCGTATGGTTGACCGTGGCAGGCTTCACCACGCCCGGCCATTTCACCAGCATCGGCACCCGGATACCGCCTTCGTATACGGATCCCTTGCCAGCTCTGAGCGGCAGGTTCTGCGTGTGGGCCTCACCCCGTCCGGCATATGCCAGGCTCAGACCGCCGTTGTCGCTCATAAAGATAAACACTGTGTTGTTGGCCACGCCCTTTTTCTCCAGGTAATCTAGGATATCGCCCAGGCTCTTGTCCATCCCCTCCACCATGCTGGCGTAGATCGCGTCAGTCTGTGGTAGGCCGGCATCAAGGTACTTCTGCATATAGCGTTTATCTGGATCGTAAGGGTCGTGCAGGGCAAAGTGCGCCATGTGTAGGAAAAACGGCTGACCGTTTCGGATCGGTGCCTCCAGGGTTTTTAACGCCTCCCTTGTGATGGCTTCCGTGAGGTATGTATCCGAGCCAAAGTACTCGGCCATGTCTGGCACCGCGTGGATATTGTAGGGTTTGCCCTGCATGTTGCCATAGTTCTGCTCGCCCAGGTAACTGAGCGGGCGCCCCGCCACGTGCCCGGCCACGTTCACCACAAAGCCCAGGTTGTACGGATTGGCACCCGGCGTGCCCGGCGTGGCCCAGTGTCCCTTGCCCACGTGGATGGTCATGTAGCCTGCCTCATTGAGGAGTTGCGGAAGCACTGTGGCATGCGCCGTATGCGGCACGCCCTTTACAGGGCTTAACCCATACATGTTCCAGGGGGCAAAGTCGAGCTGCTCATCCGGCGTATCGGAGTTGCGATCCTTAAAGGGCATGGTCCAGTTGGTTACGCCGTGGTGGGCCGCGTTCATCCCCGTCAGCATACTTACCCGCGAAGGGGAGCAGACAGGTGTGGCGTATGCATGGGTGAATTTCATACCTTCACGGGCCAGGCGCTCCATGTGGGGCGTTTGGTAGCGCTTGTTCAGGGGGTATACTTTATCGGCGAAAGGCACGGACGTATCCATCCATCCCATGTCGTCCACCAGGAACACCACGATATTAGGCCGTTGCTGCGCCTGTATGGCCAGGGCAGAAAGTATAAATATGATGAATACGAAGAGTCTCTTCATGTTGATTTGTAAAAGTATAGCCGCAGCATGTTTCACTAACTCAGTTCATCCATTATTCTGTTACCTCGATCTCTCTTTGACTTCGGGGTACATTTCTCCTATCGTTGAGGCAGCAGCTAAAGTATAAATAGGCTCAAGGCCTGTTCTAATTCACTGGTTTCAGCTCTACCTCCCGGTTCCCTTCATGCGAGCGGCTCTGGTAGTATTGCAGGTGGAAACGGAGTCCTCTTGCCTCCCAGCCCTGGAAATGCCCGCTATTGAGGCGGCTTATAAAACTGTTGAAATCCTTTTCCTCCAGCGGTGTCCAGAGAGCTTCGGCCAGGGCAGGCATACGGGGCAGGAGCATGTATTGCAGGTGCGACGGAGATGAAATAAACTCGGTCCAGATATTGGCCTGTGCGCCCAGCACGTGCTTGCGTTCCAACATATTCAGCGCCTCCGGGTGAGGGTTATACTTGTACACACGTTCCAGTGTATTGATCGAGTAACTGGCCGCATAGGGCTCGCCATCCGGGCCAGTCTGGTGCCGGTTAAAGTAAAGCGGATCACCCGGCGTCATCACCACATCGTGCCCCATCTTTGCTGCAGCGATACCGCCCTTCTCGCCACGCCAACTCATGACGGTAGCCGTAGGCGCCAGCCCTCCTTCCAGGATCTCGTCCCAGCCCAGGAGCTTTTTGTTGTGCGCCAGCAGGTATTTTTCCATGCGCCTGATGAAGTAGCTCTGCAGCTCCTCTTCATTCTTTAATCCTTCTGCCGCCATTCTTGCCTGGCAGCGTGGGCACTTCTTCCAGTACGACTTGTCAACCTCGTCGCCGCCGATATGTATGTACTCGGAGGGGAAAATGGCCATGACCTCCTGTAGCACATCCTGCAAAAACAGGAAGGAGCTGTCGTTGCCGGCGCAGTAGATCAGATTAACTTTTGTGGGATCTGTCACGCCGTTCCAGAGGGACGAGCTGGGCGCCTGCTGCTGGTGGCGCTCGCAGGAGAACTCCGGGTATGCCGTCAGTGCCGCGCCGGAGTGGCCGGGAACATCAATCTCAGGCACCACCGTGATATTGCGGGCCCGGGCATAGGCCACTACCTCTCTGGCCTGCTCCTGGGTATAGTAGCCGCCGTAGGTATAGGGCTTACCGGTAAGCGGCTCTTTGTATGTAGAGTCGGGTTTGTAGTACACACTGCCGGGAATTTCCTGGCGCCAGGCCCCAACGGAGGTCAGTTTCGGGTACTTTTTAATTTCCAACCGCCAGCCTTCATTATCAGTCAGGTGCCAGTGAAAGGTATTCATCTTGTAGAGAGCCAATAGGTCGATGAATTCCTTCACGTCCTCTACCGTGTAAAAATGACGGCTTACATCCAGCAACATAGCACGCCAGCCGAAACGTGGCTCATCCTTGATTTCCATCCCCGGCACCAGAAGCACTTGGTTGGTGCGTATGGCAGGCAGCGTCTGAATCAGCGACTGTAAACCGTAAAACACTCCGGCTCTGGTGTTGCCCCGGATACGGATGGCCTCCGGCATAACGCTCAGCCTGTATCCTTCCGGACCCAGGTCTGCCATGCTCTCCAGGGAGAGTTCAATGGTTTTCGCTTTCTTTTTGTTAAGCGGCAAGGTATAGCCTGCTACATTTTTTACATGGTTCGCCAGATACTGTGCCAGGGCAGCCAGCTCTTTGTTAGTGCGTTTAAACTGAATGGAGGTATGCGCATCAAGTACAAAACCTTCCCCTTTCATTTCCAGGCTAACCGGCTGCGGAATAATGGGTGCATGTTGCGCCTGCGCCGGGAGTATAATCCCCAGGAACAAGTATAAAATGAGTAAGTTGTATCTGTTTTTCATGCGATGCACTGTCAAACTAATAAGTGGCAGCAGGGTCCTTTTGAAGTATAAACATCACTGTAAATCATGTTTATACTTCAGATGGCTGCTTTATTCTGCCAAAAAAGCCTTATCAGAATCCCCTTACTGGTTTTTCTTCTGTTCTTCAGCGTCTGAAAGCGGGGCGAAATGAATGTCTCGGTCCTCCCATACCTTCAGTAGCGGCAATAGTCCTTTTCTGAACTGCTCGTAGTTCTTGTTCTCTGGCTGGGTCCAGCCCACTTCGGCGTATGCGGCCAGGCGCGGGAACACCTGGTAGTGCATCTCGCCCCGGGTCGGAATCCACTCGCTCCACATCTGGGAGCCGGTACCAATAATGTTCTGGTGGTATTCTTTTGGTAGCTCCTGCGGCACCGGGTCGAAGCTGTAGGCTTTTTGCAGCGGGATAGAACTGTAATTATAGTCTAGGTAAGTCATCGAGTGCAGCGAGTTTACCAACTGGTAGCCCTTGGAGGCGGCCTGCGTGATCAGCTTCACATCGCCTTTCCAGAAATGCACCACCACGTTTTTGGCCAGCTCGGTCTCGGCATTCGCGTCTGCTTTTTTCTCTTCAAAATCCGGGTGAATGTTGATGCCCATGATCTCATTCCAGCCCATCATGCGGCGTCCGTTCTGCTCGATATACCTGGAGATGTTGTTGGTGAAATGCACCTGCAGGTCGGCATAGGTCTTCAGACCATGCTCCTTCATGTAGGCATTCACTTGCTTTGATTTCTCCCAGGCCTCATAGCCCACTTCATCCCCACCAATGTGGATGACCTGCGATGGGAAAAGTGTGAATACCTCTTGCAACACGTCGTGCAGAAACTCCTGCACTTTCGGGCTGGTCACATCGTAGATGTCGTAGAAGCGGCCGAACTTTACAGGAACCTCAATTTTCTGATTATCAGTGCCCAGCCAGGGGTAAGCGGCGATGGCAGCGCTGGCATGCCCCGGCATCTCGATCTCCGGTACCACATTGATGTGGCGCTCGGCTGCATAAGCTACAAGCTCTTTAATCTCCTCCTGGGTATAAAAACCACTGTGTGGCTCTCCGGACTGTTTGTTGCTGTTCCACTTCTTCTCCCCTACGGCGGTGCTTTTTCTAACCGATCCAATTTCCGTCAGCTTCGGGTATTTCTTGATCTCGATGCGCCAGCCCTGATCATCCACCAGGTGCCAGTGAAAGGTATTCATCTTCAGGCGGGCCATCTCATCGAGGAGCAACTTCACCTCTTCTTTTCCCTTAAAGTGCCGGGCCTCATCCAAATGCAAGCCGCGCCACTCGAAACGCGGCGTATCCTCAATGGCGACCGCTGGCAAGGTATAGCTATCACCCGAAGTATGCACGGCTTGCAGCAAGCTTTGGATACCGTAGTGGATACCTGCTGCCGTAGCTGCCCTGATCGTCACCTGGGTCGGCGTTGAGGTTAATCTATACCCTTCTTTGCCCAGGTCTTTTGCCAGCTTCTTATCCAGCTCCAGACTGATCGTGTTCTTTTTTCCCTTGCCGGCATTAGTCTGAAGTGAGAGGTTGTACCTCTCCTGCAGGGCTTTTTTCAGGAAGGCAGCTTCCTTCTCTGCTTCGGGGGCATACTGGATGGCTTTGGCATCGCCGAGCGCAAACTGCCCTTTCGCCAGCTCTATTTTATTGGGTCTCGGCAAGATGTTTATTTCCTGCGCGACTGCCTCAAAAGCGACCAGGCAAATCAGGAGGAACAGGTATAAGGACTTTTTCATAAGAGATGGTTTAATGTGTATAGCATTGCGTTGATTATGAATCAAGTTCTACCAGTCTATACCTCAGCTGGCAGGCTGCTGCTTCACCAGTTCATAAATCCTTACCGGCTGGTTACTTCCCGTCGAGAATGTTAGCTCGGTAACACCTTTCAACTTGCTGCTGTCAAGCTGGATGTAGCTTTCTCTGCCGCTGTAAAGGGTTTGTCTTTTCCCTTTTGCAGCGGGCGCGGTAATGGAGTAAGAGGCTCCTTCGGTTTTCAGCAAAACCACAAGCCCGGTTCCCTTCAGTTCCTGTGGCAGCGTGACTGTAACTGGCTGCTGACTGGTGAGTGTTTGGTAAGTACTTATGCTTTTGTCATGTGCAAACACCGACTCGTTTTTACCGGCAACCGGCTTTACCTCCAATCGGAATTCTTTCAGGTAAAAGTTCTGTCGTTTGTCAGATGAGTTGCGGAGGCGCACATACTTTATAGCTGGGTCATTGAATACTATGCTTCCTTTGCCGTGCTCGGTGGTTGGGTCTGCTTTTGTCCATACTTGTCCGTCTTTGGAGGTTTCAAAAGCGCCCCAGGTAAGCAGGTTGTTGTTGCTCAAATTAAAGTGTAAAGCCGTAGCCTGTAATGCTTCCGAGGGCTTGAAGCCGATGTACTCCCCGCTGTCGAGAAAGGCTACTTCCAGCATCGGAGAGTAAGCGATGTCTTTGTTATTTTGCAGCAGGGGCTGACTCCCTAGTTTCTGGGATTTGCCGTACGCAGTGCTGATGGCGGTACCTCCGGCTATACCTGCCTGGCTCTGCCTTTCAGCCAGACCCAGAAAGTAGTTGCCTGTCTGTTTAAAGATGTCTTCTATAAAAGGCGTCAGCACCAGCGAGCCTGTTCTCACACCCGGCTGGTATGGGTTCTGGTTGAACGTGGCATTCACAGTGGCCATGCTATCCAACGTTGCCTCCAGTTGCAGGTAATCCGCCCAGGCGGCTGCATGGCTCGCCTTCACACGGTTTTCTGCCATCGCCATAACATGACTCCCGGCTTTGCCCAGGAATTCGAAATGCAGCAACCACGGCGAAATTTGCTCTACCAGGCGCTTGTTCCGGCTCTTACTCCTGATTTCGGCAGGAGCCTTGGCTATACCTGCAAATTCCTCGTTTATTCTGGCTGCTGCCTCTGATTTGTACTTTCCGTTGTTATAAGCTTCCAGGAAAGTATGGATGTAGGGTTTGATCTCTACTGATTCATCGCGGCGGTAGTGGTGCCCGTTCGGACCAGGGTCGCTGTTATGGGCATTGAAGATGCGGAAGGCTTCCGGTGCCTCTGGCATCACATACCTGTTGGCTGCCTCCCAGGCCAGCTGCGGATCGTACGCCTGCATGTTCCAACTGTACAGAGCCACACTGAAGATGGCCGGCTTGGAAGCCTCGGCCTTATCCATCGGGTTTGACACGAAGCCCGACATATCTTGTGCCGCTTTGGTATCGATGCCGTAGGATGGCCCCATGAGCAAGTGGTTGCGCACGTAGTCGCTCACCGGGAAATTCCACCACACATAGGCCGGGCGCTGTATGCGTTTGTTCACCCACTCCAACCCTTCCTTGGTGATGTCGTGCACGACGGTGTTGCCCGTCCACATCACGTGGATAGCCGGGTCGAGCTGCTCACCCAGGATGTCGAGGTAGGTACCCGGTTCCTTGTTCGCCCAGCCCTTGTTGTACTCGGTGGGACACATGATGAGCGGTGCCACGTCTCTTTTCTGGTTGATGAACTGGCGCTGGATGTAGTTGAGTAGGTTAGCCTGCATTTTGGCGTCCGTTCCAACCCCGGTGATGTCATCGAAGAAAACTGCAAAGGCGCGCACACCCAGGTCGTACATTTGGTTAAACTTCGTGATGATGGCGCTGCTGTCGGCTTGGCTCCATTGTATGTCCTTACCAGGGTGGATTGCCCACACGAAGTCCACCTTGTTGTTTTTTGCCTCTTGTGTCAGCTGCCGGATTTGCTGTGCCTCCATGGCAGGGTAAGGATCGCGCCAGTGCGGAGACGAGTGGTAGGGATCGTCCTTCGGACCATAGATATAAGTATTGAGTTTCAGCTTGCCATAAAAGCGCAGCTGCTCCAGCCGATCCTGGTGGCTCCAGGGATCTCCGTAAAAGCCTTCCACCGTGCCCCGGTAGGCCACATCCGGATAGTCAGTGATGCTAGCCTCTGGCAAGGTAATGTTCCCGTTCCGCTCTTTCTGCACTAACTGCGACAACGTCTGCGCGGCATAGAAAACAGAGCGGTTGTCATAAGCTTCTATACCTATCCCTTTGGGTGATATGTCAAGTTTATAAGCACCAGAGCGCTGCAACTTCGCATCACCCTTCTTTAGTTTCTTTATTTTCAGAGGTAGTGTTTTGCCTTTGCTTGCTACCGGCAAAACGGATTGAAACAGGGCATAGGTAGCCTGTTCTCCGGCATCAAGCCCGCTCACTTTATAAGCATGTGCTGGTACAAAGCGCTGCTCACTTATAGTTGCTTCCTGGGGTTGGGGTACCACTACCTGCGCCGAGCTTGTTTGAGGTATAAAAAACAAAAGGGCTACTACACTGCGCTTGAGAAACGTAAACATTTGGTTTGGCTTTTTTTAAAAACTTCGTCCCTTTTAAAGAAAGAGATGATTCTTCATTGTAACTATTGTAAATCAGAAAGTCCGTTACAAACTACCGCCCTCTTTGGCCAGCAACTCCTTTGCCCCATCATCCTCGTACTTCTGGATCAGACCTTCCAGCTGTTTCCTGAGTTTGGCTGTTACTTTCTCGTATCCTTTCCTGCCGTAGAGGTTATGCATCTCTTTGGGATCTTTTTCCAGGTCGTACAGTTCCCACGACTCCACCCGCTTGTAAAAGCGGATCAGTTTGTAGCGTTCAGTCTTGATACCAAAGTGCGGCGACACCGAATGCTCGCCGTTCTCATAGTAATGGTAGTACATGGCCTCGCGCCCCTTTGCTTTCTTATCCCGCAACAAAGGAAGTATGGACTCTCCCTGCATGTCTTTGGGGATAGGTATACCGGCGGCATCCAGCATAGTCGGCGCAATGTCCAGGTTCATCACAAAGTGCTCTGACTTGGTACCCGGCTTTACCATACCCGGATAGCGCATCACCATAGGCGTGCGGAAAGACTCCTCATACATGAAGCGCTTGTCGAACCAACCGTGCTCGCCCATGTAAAAGCCCTGATCTGACACATAAATCACGATGGTATTGTCGGCAAGCCCGTTTTTGTCCAGGTAATCCAGGGTGCGGCCAATGCTGCGATCCAGTGCCGCGGCAGTAGCCAGGTAATCGCGCATGTAGCGCTGGTACTTCCACTCCACGAGTTCCTTGCCCTGCAGATTGCGTGCCATCAGATCATCATAGATCGGCTTGTAGTAGGCTGTGAATCTGGCTTTCTGATCGGCATTCATCCGGGTAATGTTTCCTTCTTTGATGTTATCATAGTCCGGGTACATTTTCAGGTCATAGCCCATGATCATGGTCTGGTCGATGGTCATGTCCTGCACCCTGGCCGCCTCGCGGTTCGTGTAATTGTCGTAGAAGTTGGCCGGCAGCGGGAACGTTTTACCATCAAACATGCCCATATCATCTAGATCCGGCATCCAGGTACGGTGTGTGGCTTTGTGGCCGATCACGAGGGCGAATGGTTTGCTTTTGTCACGCTTATCGAGCCACTCCTCTGCCACGTCCTCGGTCACGTCTGACACATAGCCTTCCACTCTTTCCCGGCTGCCATCCATCATAATAAAATCCGGGTTGTAGTAGTGTCCCTGCCCGGGGAGTATCTGCCAGTAGTCGAAACCCTGTGGATTACTTTCCAGATGCCACTTGCCTACCCAGGCGGTCTGGTAGCCGCCTTCACGCAGTTCCTTGATAAAGCTGTTCTGGCTGCCATCGAAATGTGAATTTTCATTATCCTTGAACCCGTTCTTGTGACTGTACTTACCAGTCAGGATCACGGCCCGGCTTGGTCCGCAAATGGAATTCGTGACATAGGCCTTATTAAAGATAGCCCCTTCGTTGGCAATGCGGTCGATGTTAGGTGTTTGCATCAGGTTGCCATCATAGGCACTAATGGCTTGAAACGCATGGTCATCGGACACAATAATGACAATATTGGGCTGCTTTTTTTTCTGCTGTGCGAGAGCTGAAAGACTTATAACCAGCCCTGCCAGTATCAGATATACAAATTTCTTCATGGTGTTCAGGTATAAGTGAATGATCGTTATATCAGGAGATAGTGGCCTTGCTCTATAAATTTGCTTTCTGCTGGTCCTTTTTCTGGTAAACCCTTACCCAATCTACCAGCATCTGAACAGGCAGGTCTTCGTCCTTGATGGTTCCTACCCAGTTTCCCCCAAGCGCCTGATTCAGGATGATATAGTATTCCTGGTCGAAAGGCCATTGGCGAAAATCAGCATTTTCTATTTTGGGGTAAGAAAAGGTCTTCTTATGGTTTACAAAAAAATCCAGCCGGTCCGGGTACCATTCTAAGCCGAAGATGTTGTATTCACCTTCCTGAAATGGCGCAGTGGCAAAGTATACCGGATCTGTTTTCTGATTCTGTTTGTCAATGTAGTGACTGTGCAGGGTCTGGTAGAAAACGGTATCGTAGTTGAGATGCTCCATGATATCGATCTCGCCGGAATCTGGCCAGCCGCCATACGTAGCATCCTGTGGCATGAGCCAGATGGCGGGCCAGGAACCTTTGCCTTTGGCAAGTTTTGCCCTCACTTCCACTTTCCCATACCTGAAAGCGAACTTGTTTTTGGTGTGGATACAGGCGGTTTGATACCTGGCTGTGTCCGCGGGATCTTCATTTAACTTAGCACGCAGGTATAGCTGACCATCTTTTACAAAGGTGGTGGCGGGGTTGTCAGCACAATAGCAGGCCCAATCCGGAGATCTCCTACCCGCAAAACTCCATTTAGCGGAATCAGGTGCTCCGTCCTTGTCAAATTCTTCCTCCCACAGCAACACCCAGTCAGCGGCCTTTTCTTTCCGGGGTAGAGAAGTGCAGCTCATGCAGATGATCAGCAGGAAAGGGAGGATTTGCTTTATCATTCTTTTAACTGTGTAAAAGGGGTAAAAGGGACTGCACAATCCTAGCGGAATGGCAATCCCTTCTTCACCTAAATCAAACTCAATCTATTTACTCTAATCTAATCCTTACTTAATTGCCGTCATTTATCCTCGTAGCTCCGCCCATACTCTTTTAACACAGCATGGAAGCACCCAATAATCATGACTGGCATTGCGAGTATTGTATCTATTTTACTCTATTGCACCTGCATTAGCCTGAAGTGGCCAGCCTGGGTTCTGGTAGATCGCGGAGGCTCCAGCATCGCCGGCATTACCGGTTATGATAAAGTGCTGAACTGCGATTGGCTCCAGATAATGTGCATAAGCCCAGCTATAACCTTCCCTGATCGGGTTGCTTGTTGTGAGATTAACCTGGTAAGGACGCAGGTACTCGCTGTCTGATCTTTTCGAAACATTGGCTGTTTTTCCTGGTGTTCCAGCTTCAATTAATTTGGAAGTACCATCGCTGTTCTTATACCATTCCTCCATAGGGCCCCAAACTTTGAAACCCTCCACGATATAAGGGTTGGTCTTGAGCTGGTCAAGGGCTCTCCAACGCTTGAGGTCAAAGAATCTCAACCCTTCTGCTACCAGTTCGAGGCGACGTTCGCGGCGAATGTTATACAAGGTCATATCAGACAGCAGATTACCGGCAGAGTAGGCTGCAAAATCATTTTTAGCCTCCTCACGGATATTAGTGGCATTGATGGTTAATTCAAAATCCGGATTAACACCTGCACGTTCCCGGATAGCTCTCCAATACTGGGCAGCCTTACCGTTGATGGCCTTCTCTTTCAGATAAGATGCCTCCATGTAATTCAGATAAGCCTCTACAGCTCTGAAGACGATACTGCCGGTAGAGCCCATGCTCCCCTGGGAATTGGACCACAGGTAAGAGAACCCCTTCTTTATGGCATAGCCGGTCACATAACGTGTCTCTGCCAGGCCTATAATATCCGGATTGCCCTCTAGTATCGGGCTGCCGTCGGAATTTGTTCTGTCCGTATACCTTAGTTCACCTGGAGCTTTCATAAAGAGCTGCAAACGGTTATCACGTTCTGCCTTCACGGTTGCGATGTAATCATCTCCTTGGTATTCTGAACCAGCGGCATAAATAGGAAGACCATTTTTCATCAGGAAATTATCTACCAGACCTCTTGTAAAGCCAGTGTTGCCACCATTCTGGTTGATATAGTGGTTCACGTTATGGTTTATACCCTGACTTGGGTCATACTTGCGCCACAACAGAACTTCAGAGTACTTGGTCATGTCCGCATCCGCAAACATTGTTACATATGGGTTCTGAGAAGAGTTATACCCATTGTCTTTCGTGTTGTTAACCAACGGAACGGCATCTGCCACCTTTTCAGATGCATCCATGGCTTGTGTCAGGAAATAATCAATCTCTGAGTCGATACTGATGTTGAAGTTCTCCACCTTGCCGGCACCCGGCCAGTTCGGGCCGCCCGGCACATGGGCAGTGCCTTTGTGGTATAATAGCCAGGTGGCTTCGTGCAGCGCAACGCGGGACTTAAGAAGCAATGCCGCATGCTGCGATATGCGGTTTTTCCCTCCTGGAGGTGACACTCTTAGCAACTGAATGGCCGAGTCCAGGTCAGCGATGATAAAACGCGCCACTTCGTTTCGCGGTCTGCGTTTTGATGCTGCAACCAGTGCCTCCATCTGATCGGGTAGCGTTTTCTTAATGATCGGGAAATCTCCGAGCGCCTGCACTTTGTTGAAATACTCGTAAGCCCTCAGGAAATAACCTTCGCCAATGTAGTGGGAAACATTGACAGCATTGCCCGTGATCTTATTTTGCTTCCAGCGTGGTACAGCTACCTCCAGGAAGTAGTTTGTCTGTCGGATTTGACCAAAATCCCAGCTTCCACCTGACTGCGGGACACGCCACTCGCCGGGTACCCAGCGGGTAGCAAAACCACTTGACATTTGGTTGTCAGTATGATTGTCGTTGCCGTGTGTGCCTACGTTAAAGCCACCGTGTGTAGGAAAGTTGTAACGACCGATGGTATAGGCCGCCAAGTCTTCCTCACTCCACAGATAATTGGAAGGGGTTACGTTCGACAGCGGCTCCCGGTCCAGGAATTCGTTGCAGCTGGTTATTCCCAGAAATCCCAGGAAGGCGAGTGCTGCATATAGTTTATTGGATAGAGATCTTTTCATCACAAATCAATTAAAAGTTAACACTAAGGCCAAACGAGTACACTTTTGCCAGTGGATAGGTCTTGCCATCATTCCAGCCACTCAAAGCCACTGTTTCTGGATCGAAAATGCTGATCATTTTAGTGAAAGTCAGCAGGTTTTCCCCTGAAACATAGACCCGCGCACGGGAAACACCTGCTATAGAAGTAAATCTATGCGGTATTGTGTAGCCGATCTGGAGGTTTTTCAACCTCATATAGGCTGCATTCTGCAAGTAACGGGTTTGTGTCTGCTGGTTTTTACCAGTGTTGAAGTATGGCTTAGGGAAGTAAGAATCCTTGTTCACTCCAGCCACACCTGCTTCAACCATTCCTGAATTTTCATCTCTAAAGAAATCCATGTGCTCGGTAAAGCCTGCAGACTGCCACATACCACCGCTAGCTCCCCAGAAATAAGGCCCGTTTGGCATATAATCTCTCTTACCTACACCCTGCAGGAAAACCCTTACATCGAATCCTTTCCACTCGCCTGTGAAGTCCATGCTATACCTGTATCTGGCTGCACTGTTACCAATAATAGATCGGTCACCAGTATCTTCCAATATTCCGGCGCCACCATTGATTTTCCCATCTCCGTTCAAATCAGCATACATGATATCACCTGCACCCCAGTTATTACCCATGCCGTTCTGGTTAGCAACGGCCAGGTGGGCCTCCATCTCTTCTTTGGTTTTAGCTATGCCCACTGTCGTGTAGCCCCAGATCTCGCCTACTTTTCTACCAGCATACCACTGTGAGATATTGCCTGTAGGGTTTGGATAGTTGGTTACTCTCTGCTGGTCATCAGATAATACAGCACGGATTCCATACCCGAATTCGCCAATACGGTCCTGCCACTTCGCCTCAATCTCAAAACCGTAGGACTCCATGTCTGCATTGTTGATCTGCGGAACGGCTGTGCCCAAAACAACAGGAAGTTCAGGAGCCGGCCCTACCATATCAAATGTCTTGCGCTCGAAATAATCTGCGTTAATAAACAGTCGGTTACGTAGCAAACTCAGGTCAATACCAGCATTCCAGCTTGTCACCCGCTCCCAGGTTAACAAAGAACTCACTAAACCAGGCGCACTGGCGGTATTGGGTCTCTGCCCATTAACCAGCCAGCCTCCATTGTTAACGCCAACCGGCATAGTCGGATAGAAAGGATACCAGTTCGAGGTATTTTGATTGCCCAGTTCACCATAAGACCCTCTTATTTTGAACATTTGGATAACATCATCAAACACCCAGAAACTCTCTTCTGCTATGTTCCAGCCTGCTGAAACAGACGGGAATAAATTCCAGCGCTTGTCTCTCGTGAAGCGGGAAGTGCCGTCGTAGCGGGCATTCAACTCCAACAGATAGCGCCCCTTATAATCGTAATTCAGGCGACTGAAGAAACCGGCCGTTGCCCAGTGTTGGTACTGACCTTCGGTAGCTCTGCTATCATTGGTTGCTGTACTGATCGTAGGTAGAGAAGGAGTGATCAGACCAGTCCGGGAAGCACCGATCGTACGGTACTTCATTAACTCTGAGTTAAATCCACCCAGAATTTTGAACTGATGGCTATCTCGGATATTAAATTGATAATCTGAATAAATATTGGTCGTCAGGAAGTTATCCTTACGTGCATACTCATACACAGAGCTAAATCCTGCTGAATTCCACCCCACTGATACAGGATATGGATTCTGATTGACATCATAACTATAAGCGGGTGTAACATCGCTATGGTAATTGCTGTTCATGATGCGATAGTTAGCATTCGCTACTACATTCCAACCTTTGGCAGGGGTAATTCTCAACTCGCCCTGCTGATAAAGCCAGTCCGTCTGGTCGTTCACACGCCCCCCATCAACCAGTTGTGCGATCTCGCTCGGATCTGTGAAGTGACCGTTTGGGTCTCTGGCAGGAACTGTAGGCCAGCGGCGGGCCACATTGTGGTAAAATAAGTCCGTCAGGTGAGTCGCTTTGGTATAGTCTTCGCGTATATACCTCGAAGTGTAATTGAATTTAGCATACTTACTCAGTGTAGTACTGATCTTACCGGTAAGCGTGTACCGCTGAAACTCATCACCTCCATAACGGGACAAGCCTTCCTGGTCCAGGTAGCCTGCAGAAGCAAAAAACTGGGTGTTTTCTGTACCGCCGTTCACACTGACAGCATGATCCTGTGAAAAGGCAGAACTCTTGTATTGCTCCTTAAACCAGTCTGTGTTTGCATGCGATCCGGCATAGTACTCATACCTGTCTCCATTTGCATTTGGCACCGTACCATAGCCTATTTCACCCCTCTGAAACTTCACAATCCGGTCAAGCACTTCATCAGAAAACTTTGGTCCTTCCCCGTCATTGGCTGCCGCTTCATTCCAGTACAGGGCAAATGTGTGGGAGTCCATCATGGTAGGCAATCCAATCGGGCTCGTAGAGCGGAAGTTATTTGTGTATCCGACACTCGTTTTACCTGCTTTTCCTTTTTTAGTAGTTATTAGAATAACGCCAAAAGGAGCACGTGATCCATAAATAGAGGCCGCAGCTGCGTCTTTTAGAACTGTAATTGTCTCAATATCCTGTGGGTTGATCGCATTGAGGTTCCCTTCCATTCCATCGATTAAAACCAGTGGACTGGATGTAGAACCTGCTCCGATCGTCCCGGCACCTCTAATATTAAAATTTAAGGTCTGGTTGAGTTCGCCCCCTAAACCGGCAGTCTGCAGATTCAAGCCAGGTACAAGCCCTTGTAGTGCCTGGCCAACATTCTGCACAGGCCGTGAGTCAAGCGCTTTTGAATCTACTGTGGAGACGGCTCCCGTTAGATTTGCTTTCTTTTGTGTGCCGTAGCCTACCACTACCACCTCTTCCAGCGCCTTTGCGTCTTCCTGCAACACTACATTGATCGTGGCCTTCCCTTCTATCGGCACTTCCTGCCTTACATAACCTATATAGGCAAAAACAAGTGTACCTGAAGTATTAGGCAGATTAAGTTTATAGTTGCCGTCCTGGTCTGTAGAGGCACCTATTGAGGTTCCTTTTAAAATTACTGATACTCCAGGTAGTGATTCTCCTTTATCAGATGTTACCTTCCCCTGAACGACAGACGCTTGCCTGTAGGACTTGGGGGTGGTCCGTTCTACCTGTCTCTCCGGATTACTTACCCGAAGGTCAGCCAAAACCTGACCATATACCGGCACGCTCATAGAAGCAGCCAGCAAGAACAGGATGGGTAGTTTTGTAGATCTTTTCATATAGGCACTTTCATTAAGATAATAATAGTTTAAGATTAGTTGATTCCGTTTGACGAAGCCTTATTACACCACCTTCTATGGCAGATATGATGAAGGATAAAGTATATTAATGTGCGCTTTACATTAATCGCTCACATTACATTCTATCTGGGAGAGAATCCAAAAAGGCATCTGAAAAATAAGGACGTACACGCAATGCAACTTTCAGGTATATGCCTATATGACTAGCTAAACATACTATTATATATTTTCAAAAGCAATATAAATGATTTAAAAATGTGCACGTACACACAAATTTATTTTTGTGTACGCGCAGTTTACTTTTTGACTAATAAAGTTTGAGACCGTCAACCTCAATACCAAAGAATCCAATTCAAGAATATAAGTCAGCATCCTGGTAAAATGACGTGGGTAAGCGCAAAAAAAAACCGGCCTCCCACGGAATAATTCTTTATCCCATAGAAAGCCGATTTTAACAAACCTCAATTAAAGCCTTAAATCAACAGAGCTGGTCTGCAGATTTTTATTATTTCTTTGCCCACCAGAGTGGAGTAGTCACTTCGTCTGCACCCCCTAAAAACTCAACAGCCTGCCTGTAGCCATTCGTGTTTGTATTCGGCAAACTGGAAGGGTAACGCAGTCGCTGCGGAAAGAACTCCTTTTTGCTCTCCATATAGTTGGAGGAAGTCAGGGCAGGAAGATTTGGAAGCGGGTTCTCCACAGCAGGGTTTTCGAAGAACGGCAGACCAAGTCTTCTGTGGTCGCTCCAGGCCTCCAGTGGCAGCCAAGGGAACTGTGCAATGTACTTCTGGGTGATGATTTTGGTCAGATGGTCATTTTTTACACTTCCATTTTTGTACTGGTGGTTATCAGGATACTTGATCATAGCCACATCCTGTGCACCTGTATACCCATTCTCGTATTGCATCGGATAGGTGGATGGCGGCTCGGCAGTATGGTCCCAACTGACAGAGGTGCCGTTTCGGTTATACTCATTAGAGCTAAGGTAGGCTCCCATCGGCACGCTCCAGTAAGTAAAGTTACTGGCGATCCCTGCTTCATAAGCTTCCTTCGCTGTCATGGGTGTGTTCCAACCACGCAGAGCCGCTTCTGCTATCAGGAAGTAGGTCTCCCAGGGGCCAAAGAAAATACGCTCGCTCTGACTTGCTCTAAACTGCTGCGACATACGCGGTATGGTACCAGGGTAAGAATAAACCCTGTTTTTTGCTCCTTTGGCACCCCACGAGCCATTGCCAGCTGAGTTCCAGGTATTTGTCGCGTCAATCTCTTTCACCACGCCGCCATTGTCATCCACTAACTGACGCTTTGTGTTTCTGGCATCGGTTGTCCAGGATGGATAGTTGCTGAAATTAGGATTAGTGAAATCACCCGGTATAGTAAACGCCTTGTATGCACGAGGGTCAATCGCATGCGGCAGACCATTGAACCAGTATCCGGCTGACGGGTTATTGGTCAGGGTAGCGAAATGATTCTCAAACTTCTGCCCCATCCAGTTTTTAGGCTTGATAGCAGCATGGTAGGAGCTTCCCAACTGGTTCACGGACTCTACGCCACCCAGGTTAAAGTAGGTATTGAACAGCGTTTGAGACAAATACTGCATGTTCCACTCACGGCTCATCACACCCGTAAGCGCATCCCAGCCCGGCTTTTCCTGCACTTTGAAAATATCGCTCATGTTCAGGAGAAGGTCACTGGAGGCTGCCGCCTCCTCAAATTCGGCTTTGGCCTTAGCGGGGTCAGCTTCAGAAAGCCTCATGGCCAGGCGCAGGCGCAGGGAATTAGCGTACTTCCTCCACTTCGCGTAATCATAAGCGTAAGCAGGGTCCAGCACTTTTAGCCTATCCGGGTTTGTCACCGATGGGTCTAGCTTGGCGCTTGCATCCTTCAACTCCGCCAAAATAAAATAGTAAACGTCTTTTTCACTCGAAAAATCAGGATTCTCCCCCTGAAAGGCATTGATCGGAATAGGGCCAAAGTTATCAGACATCTCACTCATGAGGTAGGCTCTCCAGATACGGGCCACCTGCAGCAGGTTCTCCGTATAGGGCTGCTTTTTATCTGAACTAATGTGTCCGTTAGCCACATCAATAGCTGTGTTAGCGGCATTGAGCCAACTGGCTACCTGATTGTAATAAGCGGTGGTCCAGCCATCGTTGTATCCACCGGCAGACAGGCTCGAACCCTCCTGATAGTGAGCGGCCACTTTCCAGTATAGGATGAAAGATCGCTCCGCTACATCCGGGTTCATTTGTGCGCTGATGATGGAGTTGTTGATGAAATACTCCACCTGCACCTGATCTCCACTGGCCGCTACGGGGTTCACATTTAATTCTTCAAAATCGTTGCATGAGGTTAGCAACAGCCCTGCTGCCAGCAACCCCCATGATTTTCTCAGTATATTTTTCATAATCGTAATGCAGTTGATGGTTAGAAGCCCAGCGTAAGATTGAACAGAATAGAACGGGTCGTCGGCATACTGGCGTTCTCGAAGCCGGTTGCGTTGGTGCCTGTCGCAAAAACAGACTCAGGATCCAGCCCTTTCATGTGGCTGGAAATCAGCCATACGTTGGTGGCGGTCACTCCAACCCGGGCTCTCTGGAGTGGTGTTTTGGATAGCAATCCACCTGGCAATGCGTAGTTGAGCTGCACGTTGCGCAGGCGCACATTGGTGGCATCGTACAAGTTCGCCTCCGTGATACCCAGGTTACCCACACCTGCCACCGCGTTCCAATAGTTCTGAGGCGTTACCTGTGTGGTGTTCACCTCATACGCACCGGTAGTGGGGTTTTCTATCACCCCTTCTACTACGAAACTTTCACGGCCGCCATTTCTGACAGTGCTGGCACCTGTACCGTTCTGCTGCATATCGGCAAGCGTGGCGGAGAATATCTCACCCCCAATGCGGGCGTCCACTTGGAAGGAAAGGCCCAGATTCTTGTATCTTAGTGTATTGGTCACACCTACCAAAGCGTCCGCCTGCTGGTTGCCCAGTTTCACGCCCTGCTCTCCTACAGCCGGCAGACCATCGTTGGTCAGCAACAGCTGCCCATGGTACGGACTCTCAGGTTCGTCCACTCTTCTAAAGGTGCTGCCGTAGATCTCACCGTACTTACCGCCTACCTCTGCATACACGCGCACATTATCAAAACCGCCCAACTGATAGAGCTCAATGTCTTCATACAAGTCCTCAATAGTGTTTCTGTTTCTGGCAAAGTTGCCGCTGATGTTCCAGTTAAAACCGGAAGGGTTTCTGAAAATATCAGCATCTACCATTAACTCCACTCCTTTGTTCTGGATATCACCTGCGTTAATCTTTCTGGAGCTATAACCGCTCAGCGGGTCCATTGGCAGGTTAATGAGCTGGCGTGTGGCATTTGATTTGTACCAGGCCACATCGAAACCAATCCGGTTATCAAAAAAGCGTACCTCTAAGCCCGCCTCATATGCTTTGATAAGTTCGCTGCGCAGGTTCTCATTGTAAAGCACACTATTTCTGCCAGCAGTTGTGTGGTTGTTCGGGTCTTTACCGATCCAGTAGGTATTATACAGCTCGTATGGACCAAGGCTATTGCCTACTTCTGCATAAGAGGCTCTCAATTTACCGAGGCTCAGCCAGGTAGGAACTGTTGCTCCGGTAGTCTCCAGCATATCGGTGAACACATAAGAGGCGCTCACGGACGGATAGAAGAATGAACGGTTCGCCTTACTGAGGGTAGAAGACCAGTCGTTGCGGAAGGTAGCATCCAGAAACAGGTACCCATCCCAGTTAAACTGCACGGAGCCATACACCGAATTGATCTTATGCTCCCGTAAGTCCTGCCCTATAGTTGGGTTCGAGATACTGTTGTTGATAGAGAAAAGGTTGGGAACTTCCAGTTCGCCGGCATTGCCGCTGAGAGAGCTGAACTTCTGCGCCATCAGATTACCGCCCAGTGTCACCATACCTCCCAGTCTTCCAATCACGTTGTCTTGTCTCGCCGTGATAAGCGAACTGAAGTTAGTCTCTGAAAAGTTTTGTTTGCCCAGGCCGTATCTGCCGGAAGGTGTCTGCGGGCTACCGCCGTAAAGTTTACTCTCGGAGTTGGTACTGTGCAGGTCTGCACCACCCTTCACCTCAGCACTCAGCCAGTTTGTAAAGTCATATTTCACTGAGCCGTTCATAATGAACCTGTCCCGAACATCCTGGTTGAGGTTATACCTGCTGTTCCAGTAGGGGTTCATCTGGCTACCGGTCCCATACCAGGTCATTTTACCCTCAACATCTACCGGCGGATTAAAATCACGGACGTCTATGGAGCGGGGTAGCATAAACAGCGTACCAAAAGAGTTGTTGGGGTTGTTACCGCCAATCGGTCTGTTTCGGGCATCTGACTGGGTGTATTGCACTTTGGTGTCTGTAGTCCAGCGATCAGATTTGCCGAAAGTTGTAATGGCTCTGGCCATCAGGTTCGTTCTGCTCAGCTTCACCCCTGGCGCTACACCTTCATTATCAAACCGGTTGAACGAGGTATAAACCGAGGTTGAGTTGAACTGCTGCTGGAACGAGATGTTCTGACTCGAGTGCAGACCTTTGCGGAAGAAGTTCTCTATGTTGTCATTGGTACGAAGCGGCACGTTCTCGCCGTTCCAGTTCACCACTGACTGCCCCTCAGCTCTTGGGCCCCAGCTCAAACCAGACTGTGGATCAAAACTCCCTTCAGAACCTTGCCCGAAACTGTTTTGCAGTTCCGGATAGGTGAATATCTCGTCATAGCCAAGGGTAGAGGAGATCGTGATTCCCAAGCCCTCCTGTGGCCTCCCGGATTTTGTAGTGATCAGGATAACGCCATTGCCTGCTCTCGACCCATAAAGTGCCGCAGCAGAAGGTCCTTTCAGTACTGATATGCTTTCGATATCCTCGGCATTTATGTCTGCCAAGCCATTACCCATGTCCAGACCGGGGTTCCAGTAGTCGTTGTTGTTTCTGCCGGTAAAGTTGTCGATCGGGATACCATCCACCACAATCAGCGGTTGGTTGTCGCCGACCAGCGAGTTATTACCGCGAAGCACAATTTTGGAAGAGCCCGCCGGACCGTTGCTGGAGCGTGTGATCTGCAGGCCTGCCACCTTACCGGTAAGTGCATTGGCCAGGTTGGCCTCACGCGCCTCCACCAGGCTTTCGCCTTTCACTTCCTGCACGGCATAGCCAAGTGACTTTTTCTCACGCTCAATGCCCAGGGCTGTCACGACCACCTCACCAAGCGCTTTGCTACTGCTCTCCAGCACTACCTGTATGGAATTGCCTTCTCCAACAGTTACTTCTTTGGGATTAAAACCAAGGGAGTTAACCCGCAGCACAGTTCCTGTACCATCCACGGCTATGGTGAAGGCTCCCTCCATATCGGTTGTACTGCCGGTAGTTGTTCCTTTTACCTGAACTGACGCAAAGGGTATGGGAGCACCCTTCTCATCCTTTACAGTCCCGGAAATGGTTCGCTTTTGCTGTGCGTATGCCAAGCCTGTGAGTAAGCTAAGCAGCATACAAAGCACGAACTGCTTCGTAAACAAGTTTTTCATAGAAATTTAATTTATAGTACAATTTTAGAATACACAATTTTTGCTTGCCGAGGCCAATCGGCTACGAGACGATAAGACTGCTTTTTGCCTTTCCGCTTATTGGCTTAATCGTATCATAGTGCTCCATCACCAGCGCTGCCGCACCGATTATTTCCGCCAGATAACCAAAAGAGGAGATTTCAATCTCTGTATTTTCCGCAATCTTAGGAATACAATGTTCATTGAGGGCCTGCTGAATGGGCGCCAGCCAAAGCCGCCCTGCCAGGGAACCTCTGCCGCTTAGTACAATCAGCTCAGGATTAAGTAAATGAATCAGAATTGCTACCCCGCGACCAATGTTATAGGCAGTCTCATGGAATAATTCTACAGCAAACCTGTCGCCCTTCAGGGCCGCCTCCATGATGGCGTTCGACGCTTCCTCTACATTATCCAGCGACAGGCCTTGCAGCATGGACAGCTTCCCCTCCTGCATTCCCCTGATAGCTTTCTCCACCACAACCAGTAACGATGTTTCGGTTTCCAGACAGCCGCTCTTACCGCAGCTGCACAATTTATTATTCGTAAAGAGCGGGATGTGACTAAACTCCCCTGCAAACCCATTATGCCCCCGGAACAGGGTGCCGTTCAGAATCATACCAAGGCCTATCCCCCAGCCAATGCTCAACACCATCACGTTCTGCTTATCGCTCGCTGCACCCAATTTCTGTTCAGCCAGGGCAACCAGGCTTGAGTCGTTATCTATCAACACCGGAATACCCAGGGCCGACTCGACATAGCTCACAATACTTCCCTGATCTGTTTTCAGGAAGGAATGGTTAACGCCTTTAATCACATCCACGAAACCGGGCATTCCTATACCTATTCCCACAATATTTTCTATAGGGATAGCCGTTCTGCTTATAAAATCAGCTATGTGATGAGTCAACTGCTGGAGCGCTTCAGGATTATTACCCAGAGGCAGCTCAACCCTTTCGATCTCGCCTACATAATTGTTGTGCATATCCAGTAGGGTGATCCGGGTGATTAGCTGGTCCATTGCTACTGACACTACATACATTAGGTCAGGTTTTAGGGAAAACACCTGCGGCCTTCTTCCACCAGTCGACAGGGCATACCCCTTTTCGATGACAACTCCTTCTGCAATCAGTTCATTCAGCACCCTTGAGGTAAGAGGTACGCTCTTTTGGGTAAGAGCACTCAAATCAGCACAAGATAGTTCCCGAGCAAAGTATAGATGCTTTACAATACTTCTCTTGTACCTTGTCTGTTTATCAAACATCAAGTATTAATTTGGATTATACTCAACTAATGTTACGTAATTATTAACAAGTTGATTAATCTTTTTAATAATTAAAAATACTTTATTAATTATTTTAAAAAGTATTTCAAACTTTTAGAATATCTTGATCCTAATTACTACGGTTGTCTGTAATTTTCGGCACACAACAAAAAGGGTTAAACTGCCTCGGTATTAAAAAAAACACCCGTTAACTGCCTTGTTCAGGCAATCAACGGGTGTTTTTTTCTACTAGGCTTTTATTCTTTCAACCTGATCCGCTTTTTAAACTTTTCTTCTCCATCAATCAACACTTTAAAGTAGAAACGTCCTTTCGGATGATGGCTTAGGTCGTAGGTAAATACGCCTTCCTTCAATTGTTTATAAGTTTGCTCTTCCACCACGGTGTCACCCGGATCAGTTACGATCTGAACCACGACATCTTGCGGAAAATTGGAATAGTAGTCAAAAGTAGTCTTGTCATTGGTACGGGTGGGGTATAGGCCCAAAGACGTGAGGTCCGATACTGGCGCCGCCTGCCCGCCAACCTCGAAGGCGTAGCGCACCGAAGAGCCAAAGTCAGACTCAAAATCCTGGAGCATGGCACCATCCTTATTGAGCAGCCGCACCTTTCCCCTGCCACCACGTGGATTGGCCCAGAACTCCAGCCCGTTGCCGCCGCTGTCGGAGAGCACAAACTCGTAATTGCCTTTTGCCAATTGTATGGTGTCCCGGTACAGGGTGTTTGCTTTCAGCGACCCGGATGTTCGCTCCTTTATCACCTTTCCTTCGCTGTTTTTCAACAAATAGCTGTTTTGCTCCGGCTGGCTATTGGTCATTAGGTATACAACCAGTATACTGTCCTGCCGGGGAACAGCTTCAAACGAGCTACTCATTTTATTATCTGCCCTATACTCGTCCTTCTTTCCATTTGGTTTCAGCAGTTCCACTTCAAACTGGTTTATTCCGGCCTGGCTCTCTATGGTACTCGGCAGGGCAATGGAAGTAGTTACTGCAGGCTGCAGCATTCCTTTCCAGCTATACTCCTTTTCAAGAAAACCTTTGGTACCATAGCGGATAGTCAGGTGCGAGAGTGGTTTGGCCCCCATATTCCTGACGAGGATCTGCGGCTGCATACCGGCAGGGTTCAGGCGTCGGTGGGCGTCTTTTGCAGAAGGAGCGACAATTTCTACTACAGCTACATCGTGTTTTGCGGCGGGCTTTTTGTATTGGACCAGGTAGGCGGTAATATAGGCATCAGCGCTTGGGTTGGAGGAAACATAATGCTCCATGTTAATGTCTACTGTATGCTGCCTGCCGGGCTGCACTTTCAGGTCGTAGAGGTCGGGCTGCATCAGGTCTCCCGGGCACCAGTTGGCCCGGTCATACACCCAGGTACCTGCCTGTGGGTATAGCGGGTTGTCTCCGCACTTCTTCCAGATATCCTTTTTATCGATCAGTTTTCCGTCATACCAGATCTCCCGGTACTTGCTGCAGAACTCGGCGCAGTTGTCCGGCTTGTCCATACCATGGCCGGTCTGTACCACGCGCAGCCGCGCAAAAGCTGCCTGTTTGCCTGCCTTGAAAGAAACCGGTTTCAGCGCCTGCTCAATACTGTTGGTACTGTCACCGTAGCGGTAAGCCCCGTCATAAATCTTGTGAATGGAGACAGGCTCCCAGGCCGGCTTTCCTTTCACGATCTCAAATTCCAGGGTCACGGTCCAGCCGCGATCCTCGTTAGGCTCCCAGCCGGTGTGGTTATACTCTATCTCCACACTGTCGCGCAGCAGCAAGCTGAAGTCCGTCACGTCTACCTCCCAGTCAAAAGTCCAGTCCTTCCCGAAAGCGCCACCATAGGGCGTCAGCATACGCCCGACTTCGAAATCCTGGGAGGCGCCTTTCATTCCGCCGGTACGCCGGATGGTGATATGGTCTTTGTAGTCCCAATCAGCGCAGCGCATATCATCGGGGCACCCCATACGCACCTTCAGCTTTATACTCCGGATATCCTCTTTCACGGAAGGGAACACTCCCCAGGCCTTGTACAGGTTTATACCCTGGCTCGGGTCTGTTACCACCGTCACACGATTGTGGGTCACAACGCGCAGTGTGTCGGAGGCGTGGGTTTTAAGGGTGATGAGGGCAAGGATAGCGATGAGGCTATAGCGCCATCCTTTACTTATAATCTTATGCTTCATAATTGGCAGATATATACTTTATCTCTTTTGTCTTATGTCAAATATTCTTTTGTAAAGCAGTCCCCACTTTTCCCTATACTTCAGACTACTATCTTACTTGTACTGGAAAACATTATAAGGCCTGGAAACACCCTGTAGCTTCAGCACGACCACACCGTGCGGCGGAACGTGAAAGCTTACTTCTTTCTTTGTCGAGATGGCATACTCTTTCTTCGCCCATAAATCGCGCATCGTGTAGCCTTTAGCGGCATCCAACCCCACAGAATCAGGGTTAAAAGCGATAGCGGCTGTTTTCTCTGACCTGTTCAGCAGGGCCACGGCCACCTGTCCGCTCATGGTCGTCTGCAGCGGCTTTGCCCATACTTCCACGTCGCCTTTATCCACCAGGCGGCGGGCCTGATACACCAACTTATCCTGGTTAATGGCAATCAGTTCTTTGTTGGTTAGGATGCTGATGGTTTCCGGGCTCATCTGGCGCAGGTCGTTGCCAGCCAGCAGCGGGGAGCTCATCATGCACCACATCGAGAAGTGTGTCTTGTCTTCTTCGTAGCTCATGCCTCGCCCTACCTGCAGCATGTCCATGTCGTTTACGTGGCCCGGTGAGGCATGCCGCCACAGGTCGGCGTTCAGGTCCACGATGTGCATCACCGAGGCAAAGTTGTTGTCGATGTCGCCGGAGATGCGCCAGGAGTCCGCCAGCGGAACAACCCACTCGCCGGGAAACTTCCAGCGGCATACGTTGTACACCGCATCAGGCCGTAACTGACGGATCAGGTGGCCGATCTGGGTATAGCGGGCCTGCTCGTCGAGGCCCAGCCAGTCGCCGCCACACCAGTCTACTTTAATAAAATCGTAGTTCCACTCCTGCAGCATCAACTGCAGGTCCTGCGCATCGTGCCCGTAAAGGCCCATACCTACGCCCACGGTGTCTTTGTCCCAGTACGAGGCACAGGTGTTGATGCCGGCGTCCGAGTAAATTCCCGCCTTCAAGCCCTTGGAGTGAAGGTAGTCGCTTAGGGCCCGCATGCCGTTTGGGAACCGTTCCGGATGGGCCATTATACCTCCATCCTCATTGCGACCGCCGAAAAAGCCGTCATCGATGTTGATATAAGTATAACCAGCCTCCTGCATCCCCGTCGACACCATGTAATTGGCCTGCGCCTTGATGATGTCCTCGTTGATGTTGGCCCGAAAGTTATTCCAGCTCGACCAGCCCATGATCGGCGTTCGGGGGCGCTCTGCCACCGCTGCCGTTTTACTTGCCGCTGGTGCGGAGCTGGTCACTACACTGTTCGGCTGGCTACGGCAGGCAAGCAGCGCAAGAAGCAAAAAACAGGGAATGAGCTTTCTTAACATGAAGTACGTATGAACATAAAGTTTAACCCCTCTCCACAGGCAGAACACCATCGCTTCCCCTACCTTTGCTTTTACCACTATACCTTGGCAACAGGTGCTCAAGAGCAAACGGAGCGACACAAGAATGTACTTGTTGCCGCTCCGTTAAAAAACCAATCAAATCTACTTTTTCACCGGCACGATGCGGTACTCGTAATAGTAAGGCTTGTTGAGGAACAGTTTATACTTGTCCATTGGCAGCAAGCCCCAGCTGTTGTTGCCGCCTATGCCGAGTTGCTGTAGGTCCACATGCAGGTGAATGTTTTTATCCGGCTCCAGCGAACCCGAGTGCGTCTGGTGCTTGTCGAAGCCGGGGAACAACTGGTCCGGGCTATACGGCAGGGCACTCACGTTCAGCAGCGTATCGATGTGCTGGATGATGATACCGGAGCCGTCTTTGCGGCTGATCTTTGCCCAGCGCACATCCGATTTGTTGCCGCTCTCCTGCGGACGCACGTACGGGTGGTACTGCTCGGAAATGCTGCCTTTGTACTGGCCCACAAGGGCGGAGGTCTTTCTGTCCCAGTAGCTCTCCCACGGGCCACGGCCATACCATTCGATGTTTTTGAAGTCGGTCGGAAGCGTCATGTGGTTGCCCACTTTAAAGGTCATCATCTTCAGCTCCTTCAGTGGCTGCACGTTGTTTTTCACCGTCAGGGCGCCTTTTCCGTCGGCAATCAGGGTCTGCTCATACTTCAGGCCCCCATCCAGCAGCTCCTTTTCGATGCTTACCTGCACCTGCCCGTCAGCCAGCGTTTCTACGCTTACCTTTTTCACCACGGCCTTGTCGTCAGCGTCTTTCAAAGCTCTTAAGCGCTTCTGCAGGTTAGCCCCAAAGTCGTTGTCGGTGCCGGGACGCCAGAAGTTGATGCGCGGGCCGCTCTCCAGGATCGTCTTGCCGTTGGCTTTGTAGGAAGTGATGTTGCCGGTTTTCTTATCCACTGCCAGGCTGAAGCTCTTGTTGCCCAGCTCAATAGCGGAGGCTCCGTTCGTTACGTTGATCTTGTCGTTGCTCGCGGCATAGGCAGGGGGCACAGGCTTGCTCAGGGCAAACTCCTCAAAGGCCAGCTCGGTGCCGGCTTTCAGCACGCCCTCATCGGTTTTAAGTACCGCTTTTACCTGCAGGTAGTATTCGTTGGTAGTATCCGTTTTAATAGCCTCATCCGGCAGGGTAAGCCTTACGGATTGCCCTGGCTGCACGGTCAGCTCATTAATTGTCCCGGATTTGACTGCTTTGCCATCGCGCAGCAGCGTCCAGTTGAGCTTGAAGTTATCCAGGGTACGGAAGAAGTACTTACTGCGCACGCCCAGCTGGTTTTTGTTCAGCGTGAAGGCGATCTCCTGGTATACCTTGCGCACCTCGTAAGAGTGCGGGTGGAAAGTACGGTCCGCGCCAATCACGCCATTGATCAGGAAGTTGTTATCACTCGGCGTGTTCTTGTCGCCCCAGTCGCCGCCGTAGCCCAGGATCTTCTTACCATCCTTCATGCGGTACACGCCCTGGTCTACCCAATCCCAGATAAAGCCGCCCTGCAGCACCGGGTAGGATTCGAAAATATCCCAGTACTCTTTAAAGTTACCGATGCTGTTGCCCATGGCGTGGGCGTACTCGCACAGCAGGTAGGGCTGCGTCGGGTTGCTCTGCGCATAGGCGATCACCTCCTCCGGCGTGCGGTACATTTTAGAGTAGATGTCGGTATTCCAGTCGCCGGAGGCCAGCTCATAATGCACCGGGATGGAAGGGTCCAGGCTCTTGGCCAGCTCGTAGCCACGGTAGAAGTTCCAGCCGTTGCCGGCCTCGTTGCCCAGGCTCCAGGAGAAGATGCTCGGGTGGTTGCGGTCGCGGCGGATCATGCGGCCGATGCGCGTCAGGTGCGCCAGCTCCCACTCCGGCTCGTTGGCCAGCGTGCGACCCAGATCATAGTGCATGCCGTGCGACTCCACGTTGGCTTCGTCCATCACGTACAGGCCGTATAAATCGCACAGCTCATAGAAGTAGGAATCGTTCGGGTAGTGGCTGGTGCGCACGGCATTCACGTTCAGCTGCTTCATCAGCTTCACTTCCTCCAGCATGGCCTCGCGACTCACCACCTGGCCTGTTTCCGGGTGCGTCTCGTGGCGGTTCACACCCTTGAACATCACCGGCTTCCCGTTTACCAGGATCTGCGTGTTCTTGATCTCCACGGTTCGGAAGCCCATGTTGCGGCTGATCACTTCCTGCACTTTGCCGTCGGCGTCAGATAACGTGACCTCCAGACGGTAGAGGTGCGGGGTTTCAGCGCTCCAGGCTTTGGCGTTGGCAACGGTGGCATTAAAGCGAAGCTCGGTTTTGCCCTGCTTCATCTTCAGGCCCCATGCGTTCTGCTGGGCGCTCCATACTTTCCTGCCGTCGGCATCGTAAAGAGCCGCCCCTACACTGTATCGTTCCTTATTTTCGTCGGTGTTGTTCCAGGCGGTTACGTGCAGGTTCATCACCCCGTCGCGGTAGCCATTGGCCAGCGAGGCGTTGGTTACATAATCATAGAGGTGCACGTTGGGGCGGGTGTAAAGGTAGGTATCTCTGCTGATGCCCGACACGCGCCACATGTCCTGCGCCTCCAGGTAGCTACCGTCGTTCCAGCGGCGCACCTCCAGGGCAATCAGGTTCTGGCCCGGCTGCACATAAGGCGTGATATCGAACTCCGACTCCAGTTTGCTGTCTTTACCTAGGCCTACGTACTTGCCGTTCACATACAGTTTAAAGGCTGATTTCACGGCACCCAGGTGGATGAATACGCGCTGGTTGTTCCAGTTGGCGGGCAGGGTCACCACCCGGCGGTAGGCACCGGCCGGCTGGTCGATGTGATCGGGAATGTCCGGCGGCTGTGGGTTCTTCATGTTGAACTCGTAGAACGGGTTCACATAGATCGGCACGCCATAGCCGTTAAACTCCCAGTTAGCCGGCACCGGAAACTCCTTCCAGCTCTTGTCGCTGAAGTTGGTGGCATAGAAGTTCTGCGGCAGCTGCTTGTAGTCCTCTACCCAGTGGAACTTCCACATCCCGTTCAGCGACATAAAGCGCGAGGACTTGGCCTTGTCGCCGGCAGCGGCTTTGGCGGCATCCTCAAAAGGGAAATAGGAGGCCCGCATGGGCAGGCGGTTTTCTTCCTGTATCGCCGGGTTCTCGTAAACAGGGTCCAGGTAGGGCTGCTGGGCAAGCGCCGGGGATAGGGCCGCCGCCAGCAGGCACAAAAGCAATAAGAGTTTATTCATGACGTAAGGTATGTATTGAATCGCATTTAGCGCTATCCCGCAAGACAGGCTACTGGCAGACAGGATAGCTGTTTTGACCGGCTCAGGTATAAGGCCTATACCTGCCGCGCTAGATTTTCCGGAGGCGGAAAAGTTTGGTCTCGTGAGACTGCACACGTCCCTTCCAGCCTTTTCCTTTGCCTGCGGTTTTGTGTTCCCACAGGTCCCGCACCTCATACCTGCCGCCAAGGCCCAGCGCTGACCAATCTATACTGTAGTTCTGCGTTTTGTCCGCTCTGTTCAGGATCGCCACGGCATAGTCTCCGTTTTCCAGCGCCTTCACAAACACGTTCCAGGTACCGTCGTTTATTTTCCGTTCGGCTTGCTTGCCCAGCGGGTCCTGGTTCACAGCAATCACTTCTTTGTTGAGCAGAATGCGTCTGGTGGCCTCGTTCATGTTGCGCACATCGTTTGTAGCGATCAGCGGAGAGGCCATGATACTCCACAGGCTCATCTGGCTCTGGTACTCGGTGTCTGTCATACCTACGCCTCCCATGTCTCCTGATGGACCGGGCTTGCCATAAAGCCCCACTACCAGCATGTCGGCATCGTTCCAGCGTCCCGGTCCGGCATAGGCATGTAGGTCGGCATTAATATCCAGGATGTCTATGATCCCTTCGGCATTTTCCTGGTCGCCCAGGTTTTTCCATTTGTCGCGCACATCATAGGTGGTGCGCCACAGCTGCCCGCCTGCCTCCGCTGCCCAGTGCCAGGGCTTCAGCTGTCCCCACTCACAAACGCCGTACACGATCTCGCGGCCGCTCTTGCGCAGGGCTTCACCCATTTTGGTATACCGGGCCACTGCCGTGGCCGAGTCTTTGGGTGCATGGCAGTAGTCATACTTGAGGTAGTCGATTCCCCATGAGGCAAAGGTCTTTGCATCCTGCTCCTCAAAACCAAGACTGGCCGTGTAGCCCGCACAGGTCAGCGGCGCAGCGTCGGAGTAAATACCGAGTTTCATGCCCTTGCTGTGCACGTAATCAGCCAGGGCTTTTATGCCAGAGGGAAACTTCGCCGGGTCGGGAATCATGTTGTTTCGGTTGTCGCGACCGCCCTGCCAGCCATCATCGATGAAGATGTAATTATAGCCGGCCTCTACCATTCCCAAGGCTACCATCGCGTCCGCCATCTCGCGGATGTCCTTTTCATGTATATTGTCAGCAAAGAAGTTCCATGTCATCCAGCCCATAGGAGGCGTGGGCGCCAAATCCTTCTGCTGCTGCCCGGAAGCAGAAGCCACAGAAAGGCCAAAAAAGAAAAGCAGGAATAATTTTCTCATAAGGTTGATAGAGCTCAGTTAAACAGGTATCAGTATTCAGTATGACTAATTTTCAGCGCATGGTCTGGAAAGTAGTGCTTGCATTTCTCACAGCTGGTGAAGGGAAGCTTTCGCCCTGCTGACCATCGTTGCAGCTGACGTGTTATCTAACTTCTCCAGCTCAAAGGCACTAAGTATGGCATCCAGCTCTTGCAGCCCGGCATGGTTGCCGGTACGCGAGAACTCCTCTCGCAGCAGGCGGATCTTTTCAAAATCCTGTATACCCTCTATCAGTTTTTCAAAACGAATGGAAGAGAGCGGTCCGGGATATACCTGGTAGGTGTCCCCTGCCGGCCAGGTTCTGAACCGGCTGTCCTGCGCGGGGTTTTCCACCCAGCTGTTGTAAGCCCAGCGCAGGTAGCCTGTGAAGCCCTGCGCCGCGGCATACCACCCGATCCAGGTATGCTCAGCCGGGGGCGAAAAAGTGAAGCCGTTCGGACGGGCCTCCTCACAGCTGGTATAGAACGTGCTGGGCATGCTGTTAGCCCTGCGACGCTGCAGCACCTGCTCTCCAAACTTCCATTTAGAGGCAATGCTGTAGTCATAAATATCCTCCTCGATCTCAGGGTGATAAATACCGGCCAAGGTAATCTTCCAATCCGGATCTGTTTCTTTCAGAAGGCTGATTACGGCCTGCATGTCGGCCAACGGGCGCTCGTCCATGGCGATGGCGGTGATAGAAAACCAGCCCTTCTTTTTCAAATGCCCTGCAAAATCACGAAGGAAGGTCCCCCAAAAGGCGTTATAAGCCGGAGTACCAGCCTTACCTGTAAACACGGTGTCCTTACCGGTACTTTCGTCGAAGTAGGTGAAGGCCATCTTCCAGGGCACCATCGTGTAGCAGTTGATCCGTGCCGTAATTCCGCAAGACATGACAAAGGAGACATACTTGTCGAAGAGACTGTAGTCGTAGGCCCAGGCCCCGTCCTTTTTCCGGGTCCATTTTATCAGGCTGGGGAAATCGTCGTAGGTCTGGTGGTTCCAGGGCTCATCAATGATACTGGCGGTGATACTTTTCTGGCCTGCAGCAGCCAACATAGTGTAATAAGGCCTCATGCGGGCATAATGCTCCTCGCTCCAGAGCGGCACCTGGTGTACCCGTGCAATAGCGGCAGGGTGCTGCCACAGGTCTAGGTCGAAGGCCCACTGATCAGGAGCAGGCAGTTCGCGCTCCTGCACTGTTACGGTGATCCGCAGTTTGTAAAGCTTTCCGGCATGCACCGTTACATTCCCATTGTAAGTACCGGCAGGAGTGCCACGGGGCACAGCCATGCTTAACCAGATAGGCTGTACGGTTTGGGGAGCGACAGAAGTCTCTGCGGCTGCGTCAATAAGGTCCGCTACCAGCGAGGAGTCAAAATCCATTGGCTTGCGATGACCGCAGCCCTGCCCGAACTCATCCGTAATCACATAGCGCACAAAACCGATTGAGATGTTATCGCTTGGGATACGGTTTCCTTTTCTGTCCTTTAATTCTGATAAGCTGATGCGGAGCCGCGGAATCTCACGGCTCGACCATACCAGCAGTTGCGTGTGCACCTTTTCGCCTTTCCAGGCTACTGCCTCCCACCTGGACTGCATGGGCACTTGTGGCACCTGGTCCTGCGCATAACGTGTATCACTGTTGGCAAAGCTTACGTTTACAGGCTTTTTCACACTACCCCAAGCCGCTTGCTCCTGCTGCTGGGCGCAAAGGGGGAGTGTAGTCAGTAGCAAGCTCAGCATGGTTAATGCGAATAAAAATACTCTCATCCCAATTATATTACAAGTCAAAGGCGATCACTAGGTTACTTCTCTATCGGACTTTTGCTATTGCGTTAACGTAAACGCACATATTTACTCCTATTATCCTCCGAGAACATTCCATTACTACTCTTGCTTTAACTGGGATAATTCATCTGGCCCGTAGTACCTTCTATTGGCATGGGCTCTAGGAGTAATTATGGGGTAAGATACATAACGTTTTCGTAAACGCAAACAGAAGAATAGGCTTTTAGGATTTAGTAGAGTGGGGATACTACCGCCATTTTACCACCTTGAACACGATTTCCTGGTATCCGTTCTTTTCATACAGCACGCCAACATCCTTCTTTCCTACCTTTACCAGGTCGGAGTACGCCGCATAGTCTTTTTCATTGTTCGGGCTTTTGGCAACCAGATGCTGCTCGGCCCAGGTCTTTCCTTCGTCGTAACTGATGCGCAGGGTCAGGTTATCACGGCGTTGCGGGTCGGCGGCATTGCAGAAAGCCAGGATGGTTTTGCCTCTCTTCTTACCAAGCGCCAGAATACTACCCTGGTTCACAGGGTCAGGCAATTGTTTGTCGAAGTAGGTGGTGTCCCAGGTAGCTCCGCCGTCGCTGCTGATACTAATGATGCGCGCACGCACATCGCCCTGCTGATTGCGGATATTCATCATCAATCTGCCATTTGTGAGTTCCACAGCCATCGCCTCATTGCCTCCCGGTTCTGGCACCGTCTGGCTTATTTTGAAAGTTTTGCCGTGGTCATCTGTATAATAGCCGTGCGCGAAATAGTCCTCTGCTGTATTTTTAGGCTTGCCTTCGGAGTGGTTGGCGGCTACGTAAATGCGGCCTTTATACTTTCCATTCGCAAACTGGATAGCGTGTCCCGGTGTGTTCGCATAGGCGCGCCAGTCTTCTTTAAAGGTATAGGCCGGATTTGCGGCCGGCATGTTCGGGCGATGCACTTGCATGGTGATGTTCACAGGCTCTGACCAGGTCTGCCCGTTATCGGTGGAGGTAATGTACCAGGCTTCACGATAGCCTTTGGCACTGCGCACTTCGTACTCGTGGGCGTTGCCGGTGTTATAAAAAAGGAAGATTCTTCCTTTCGGGTAAGCCGGGTCCGTCAGGTCTACCACAGGGGCGGCGTTGCCGGCCTGCAGCGTATCATAATCCACCACCGTCTGCAGCAGAGACCAGGTTTTGCCTTTGTCGGAGCTGCGTTTCATCACAATATTCACATCGCCAAAATCCGCTGCACCGTGTACCCTGCCCTCAGCAAAGGCCAGCAGGTCGCCGTTTGGCAAATCAATAATGGCAGGTATACGGTAGGATTTGTGCCCCTCAGCACCGGAACTGAATACTGGCACATCTGCCGTTTGGGCCTGCACTTGCAAAGCAGCGCAGAAAAGGGTGAAGGTAAGTAGTAGACGAAACATAATTAAGTTAGAAAGTTAGAGAATTAGAAAGTTAGAAAGTTGAGTGGGTTACGTAAGTCAAAATCGCGCAGTATCTTTTTCACACATTCAACAATTGGATTAAGCACTGTGGTCCTCCAGCGCCTGCCAGCAATACCACTCCTGGCGTGGCAGGTGGAATGGGCCCTTGAACAGGTTGCCTTTGATGGTGGAGGACAGGCGGCCATCGCGGTGCAGGTAACCGAACCATTCGCCGTTTTCCTTGTCATGAAAGTGGCCATAGGCATAATCGTGTACTTGCTTATGCCAGTCGGCGTACTTCTGGTTTCCCGTCATCAGGTAGGCCAGCAGGGTCGCTATAATGGTCTCATTTTGCGGCCACCAGAACTTCATGTCGTGCCAGTACTCCTGCACCGGCTTGCCATACACATCCCGGAAGTATAAAATGCCACCGTATTTTTTATCCCAGCCCCGCTCCCACATGTAGTCGAGCATGCGGCAGCCGAGGTCGATCAGTTTGGGGTCGTTGTGGCGGTACCTGGCTTCGTGGAGTATAAACCAAGCTCCTTCTATGGCATGGCCGGGGTTGAGGGTTCTACCGTCAAAATGGTCGATGATGCTCCCGTCCGGGCTCACCTGCTCCATCACGCAACGGATGTCATCCTTTACAAAATCCCTTTCTATTTCGGCGATCCATTTCGCTATCCATTCGTCACAGCGATCATCCCCGATGGTCTCACGCAATTGCTGCGCCGTGTTCATCATGATCATCGGCACACCAATGCCTTTAGCCGGGCGCGTGCCCGTAAATTTGGGAGGCAGCAGCCCAGGGGTGGTAGCATATTCAATACACTTCCCGAATAATCTTCTGGCTTCGCCGGCCACTTCTTCGTCGCCGCTGGCCTTGGCGTAGGCGGCAAAGGCGATCACGGCAAAGGTTTCGGAGAAAAAGTAGCGGCGCTTGCGGATCGGTTTGCCGTCGCGGGTTACGTGGAAAAACATCTGCCCGTCTTCATCAAAGCAATGGCGACGCAGAAACTCTATTCCTTTTCGTGCACCCTCCAGCCACTCCGGTTTCTGCTCAACCGTGTTGTAAAGGGTGGCCAGCAGCCAGGCGGCCCTGCCCTGAATCCAAACGGCCTTGTCATCGTCGAGCAGGCTCCCATCGGCATCCCGCATCAGGAGATATCCGCCGTGTTCTTCGTCTATGGAGCGCGGAAACCAAAAAGGCACCGTGTCCTGCAGCAACTGCTTTTTATAAAAATCTTTGTAATAAGGTAGCGTTGAGGTGTAATCTGTCTCCATGTCGGATGGTAATTTCAATTAGTGGAAGTGGTATAGCTTGTAAATGTAGAAGCAGGGAGTCCCGCTGCATTGGTCAGGTTGGCGCGGGTATAAGGTTCCCAGGCATAGCGCACATACTTCGGCTCGGGAACCTGTTCTGAAGATACCAGCACTTTGCTGCCGCGTATCCTGGCCGAGGCCTTTCTAAAAATCAGGTCGCTGCCCGCTATTTCGAAGCCCCGCAGCACTTGCTTGTCGCTGGTTTGCAACCCCTTACCAGCGTAAAAAGTACAGACAGCCTGGTTGCCGGAAAACTGAGCACCCCGGAACAAGGGGCCGCTGTGCTCCTGCCGTTGCCGGTATGTTTTGGCCAGAGCCCAGGCAGCCAGCCGTTCTCCCACCTGCCGTTTCTGGGTCGGGTGTACATCCAGCGAATCACCCAGGTCACTGGTTACGGCCATGCCCACATTCTCCAGTTGCGAGAGCATCCTGCGCTGACTGTCCCGGAAGTGCGGCCAGCTCGGACGGTTTATGCTGGATAGCTGGGTATAGTAGAACGGGAAATCATACCCCCACTTTTCGCGCCAGCTGCTCACCAGCGTTCTAAACAGTTCTTCGTGCAGCTCGATGTTGTGCGCATTGCTCTCTCCCTGATACCAGATCACACCTTTGATGGGAAACAAGGTGAGCGGCGCAAGGCCCGCCTCGTAATTATAGGCCGGCTCATAGGGATGGCGTTGCTTTGCCACCTTCGAATCAAGGATGTTTACCCCGGCCCGCTCCCGGGCCCAGCCCATTACCAGGTCGGAACTGCGCCAATTGTGCAGGATGTCCACCAACTGCGGATGGTGCTCCAAGGTATGGCGGTCAATCCATGACTCGGTTGTAGACCCTCCAACGGCCACTTGTATCAGCCCAATAGGTACCTTGAGTTGCTGCTGCAGTTGTTTCCCAAAGTAGTAGGCCACGGCAGAAAAATCTTTCGCAGAGGCGGAATCACAGCGCTGCCAGGAACCCGTATAATACTGCAGTTGATTTACTTCTTGCAGCGTGACTGAGTCCCAGGCGGCATTAGCGGTTTCTGCTATTGGCTTCAGTTGCATCAGCCGGATATCAGCAGCCTGCTGGGCGAACTGCATTTCGTTTTTAGCACCCTGCTCTGCCTTCAGCGGAAATTCCATGTTCGACTGCCCGGAGCACAGCCATACTTCGCCTACCAGGATGTCCTGCACTTTTATATTTTTTACAGTTGTGCTCACCTCCAGTTCGTAGGGGCCTCCCGCCTTCTTGGGAGAAAGTGTGGCTTCCCAGCGCCCCTGAGTGTTTGCTTTTGTCTTTATGCTTTCACCTCCCAGGCTTACCGTCACCTCTTCGCCAGCATCGGCTGTACCCTGCACCGGGATGGGCATCTTCTGCTGTAGCACCATGTGATTTGAGAAAACAGGGGCTAATCGGAGCCCGCCATACCTGCCAGTCAATTGCCCGGCAACAGTAGCCGCGATAATACCGGCTCCTTCGGCTGTCGGGTGCAGCTCGTCCGGAAACAGGTCAGGCCGATTGTACAAGGGCGTGTGCAGGTCTATCAGCTCCACGTTTCTGTTCGCTGCAATCACAGGTATAAGCGCCTGGATCTGCCAGTACCAGTCGCGGGTGCCGGACTTGAAGCGGGGATGTCCTGAAAAAATGGGCGTCAGCCGGGAGATCAGGATGCGCACCTTCGGGTTAACGGCTCGCAGGGTGTCGATCAGATGGTAATAATCCGCGGCAAACTCATCGCGGAAATTCGGCCAGTTGCGCGGATCGGTGTCATTGAGCCCCAGATGGATGATGGCAATATCCGGCCTGTAGGCGATCGCATCCCGGTACTGCTGTGTTTTCGTGTAGGGCCGGTGGCCTTTGCGCAATAGCGTAGCCCCGCTCAGCCCGAAATTGGCCACTTCATACGTTGAGCCGATCAGATGTTGGAGCTGCGCCGGATAGGCGTGTTTTTCCCGGTCCGCTATACCATAGCCGTAGGTAACTGAGTTTCCGATACAGGCCACCTTTAGCTTTACCTGACCTTGTTGGGACCAGGCAGGTATAGCAAGCAGACAGGTAAACAGCAGCAGGAATAATCGGGTCATGGTAAAAGAAATAAAGCGCGCCCCAGGCTCAGATACCTATTGAGCGTGGCGCTTTAACTATTTATGTGTCACTTCAGCTATTTATTGAATAACCTCCTGTACAGGTACACGCACAAAATACAGGTCTTTCACACCCTCATACAGAATGCCGATGGTGTTGTCGTCGATCTTTGTCAGAGCGGAATAACCATAAGTGCCGCGCTCATCCAGGAGCAATTGCCTGGCAGGCTGCCAGGTTTCCCCCAAATCCATACTGGCTTTCAGTGTGATGTCGTAGCGGCCGGAGGGGGTATTGGGGTTGCTGAAAAAGAGTACTTCATGCTGTCCGTCTTTGGTGTTCACCTTCGCCTTGATCAGACTGCCCATGCACACCGGATCAGGCAAGGCGCTGTAGGAGGTATGGTGCTCTACCCAACTGCTTCCCAGATCAGTGGTGGTGGCTACAGAACGGAAGCGCCCACGGTTATCGCGCATGTTGAGCATCAGTGTACCGGGGGTGGTTTCCACGACCTGGCTTTCAGTGGTGTTGGCCTTGGCCCCAATGCCGCTCTTCCAGGTAGCACCCCGGTCATCGCTGTAAATGATGGAGGAGTGCGGCATCCCTTTATCATCCCAGTACTGCGAGGGGAATACAAGGGTACCATTCTGCATGACAATGCCATTACCGGGCCCGTTGAAGTAGATGTTCCAGGCCGGGTTCTTGATCTGCTCCGTGATGCTGTATGGTTCAGTCCAGGTTTGCCCGTCGTCGTCGCTGCTCACCAGCACAAACTGCCCCGTTTCGTCAGGCGAAAGCCCGGGCTTTGAGCCGGCGATGGACCGGTTTCCCTTGCTCCACAGCGCCGCTACCCATATCTTCTTGGTCACCGGGTCGAACAGGACTGAAGGATCGCCGACACCGTTGTTTTTATGTGGTTCCCCCATGTCCATGATGATCTTCATGGGCTCCCAGGTTTTGCCGCCATCCGTGCTGCGGCTCATGCCCACGTCAATGTTTCCAGGCAAGTCCCGGGAATTATCATAGCGGATATCATACACAGCTATCAGCGTGCCCTTGTCAGTTGTGGCAATGCCCGGAATGCGATAGGTGTCCACGCCATCGTCTCCGGCTTTGCGCAGGGCAATTCCTATCCGTTTGGCATACACGGAGTTGTCTTCTGTTATAGCCCAGGCTTTGCCGTCTGCATCCACCAGTTGCGAGCAGTGCAGCGCTATCCTGTTATCGGGATTGGCGCTCTCTTTTAAAGTCACGCTCAGCCAGATGTACTGCTTGCCGGGTTTCATCCGGATGTTGACAGGTATGGTAAAGGTTTCTGCAGCAGGGCGAATGGTAGCAACAGGGGCTTCTGCCTTGAACAAAGGCTCCGAGCCAGTAAAGTATACCTCCAGCTTCTCGACATCCTGCAGCGCCGTTTTATTCAGCCTGCTCTGTATACCCTGATACGTCACAGCGTCCCCACCTGCCGGCACATAGACCGTAATGCGGAGCAGCGGGTTAGCCGCCACCCCTTTGAGCACAGGTATAGCCGGAGCAGTACTGGAGATCTGTGCCCCATCATGAGCTGCTGTGTATACCTTACTGGCACAACCCATACTGGTGAGCATCACCAGCAACAAGCAGTACAGTAAATATGGATTTTTCTTCATGTTTCTATCTTTTCCACAAAAGTCAATTAAGATTCTTCCGAAGTACTGTTATCAGAATACCTCTTCGCCGACCTTGTTCTTATTCGTGTTTTTACTTTTCAGGTGATCTTCCCGGTACATGGTTAGATCATCGATATCTTTTTTGTCCTTGCCAAACAGCAGGCTGAACACATAGCCGAACACAACGCAGGAAACCAGCCCGGTGAAGGCGTAGAGGAGCAGGTTGATGTTCGTGTACTGGCTGATGTAAAACTGCACCATACCACTGAGCAAAAGGCCAGTGATCGCTCCCTTCGAATTGGCGCGTTTCGTAAAGATGCCAAGCACAAACAAACCGCCCAGGCCACCCGTGAAAAGACCCAGGATCATATTAAACTGGTCCCAGAGTGAAGAGATGCCCCACTGCGCCATGACCAGTGCCAGAGATGTGCCGAGGATTCCGATCGTCATGGTGAGCGCCTTTGCTGCCGTCAGGTAGTTCTTCTCCGACTTGCGTGGGTAGAACCTTCTGTAGAAATCTGTGATCAAAGCGGTAGTCACGGAGTTCATGCTGCTGCTCAGTGTAGACATGGCCGCGGCAAAAACAGCCGCAATCAACAAGCCTGTAATACCGGCGGGCAGTTCCCGCACGATATACCACGGGAAAATAGCATCCTGGCTTTGCAGCTGATAATTTACTTTTTCAGGGTGCTCCTTGAAGAACAGGTATAGCAAGGTCCCGATCGAAAAGAAGATCAAGGCAGAGGGCAGTGCCATCCAGGCGCCCAGGCGCATGCTTCGCTTGGCTCCTGCTTCGTCGCGGGTAGTGATGTAGCGCTGCACCACCGACTGATCGGTGCCGTATGAGATCACATTGATGGCTAATCCGCCCAGCAGTACTACCCAAAGCGTCGGCTCGTTGAAGGTGAAGGTCGTGTTCAGGATATCCAGTTTATCGTTGTCCTGGATCGTCTGCCAGATAGTGGCCGCATCGCCTTCCAGCTGCAGCGGGATCATGACCAGGCAAACCAGTGCGCCACCCAGCAGGATGACCACCTGCGCTACGTCGGTCCAGATCACGGCTTCAATTCCGCCTTTCATGGTATAAAAGATCGTGATTGCGCCCATCAGTACAATGCAGAGGTTCACGTTAATTCCAGTTACCAGTGTCAGCGCCAGGCTTGGTAGCAGCAGCACAATAGCCAGTCTCCCCATCTGCAACATAATGTACAGGAGTGACGCCATCGCACGGGCCGCGTAGTTAAAGCGCTGCTCGAGGTACTCATAAGCCGAGGTTATCTGCAACCTCCGGTAGAAAGGTATAAAATAGGTTGTAATGACCGGGATTACCAGGATGATGGTGATCTGCAGGATGAAGTAGTTCCAGTTGGTAGCGTAGGTTTTGGCCGGAATCGACATAAAGGTGATGGCGCTCAGCTGTGTACCGTAAATACTTAGCCCTGCCGCCCAGGCCGGAATGCGCTGCCCGCCCCGGAAATAGTCATCGGTGGTATCCTGGTGCCTGGAAGTCCAGAGGCCGATACCAACCATCAGCAGCAGGTATAGCACTACCACCACATAATCCAGCCAGCCGAAATACTGTTGCGACTCCAGGCTTCCCTTCAGAATATCTGGCGTGCGAACACCTGGCCTGATCTCACCGGATGGGATCAGTACATCGTTATCCCACCTGGCTGCAAACGTGGTGACCGGCGCATAAGGGAGCTGGTCAGTTTTTGTCCAGGAGTCGGTAACGGTATTGTAGAGGTATACGTCTCTGCTGAAACCATCGTGCACTGTCTGCAGCCTGAGCTTGCTCGCCTGTAACTGCTGCTTTTCGGCTTCATCGGTCGCTTTGGGGATGGCCGCATTCAGTTGCTCGATCTGAGTGAAAATATTCCCTTTGTCGCCCCCGAGTACCAGAATGTAGTTGGCCCCGGTAGGCAAGCCGGTTGCAGCAGATAGCGTAGTTTCATTCCCTTTGCCATCTGATAGGGTGCTGAGCTGTTTCCACTCGTTTTTCTTAGGATCAAAGCGAAAAGTAGTGCCATGCAGCTCGCTGACGCCAGTCGGGGATTGGGCCCTGCCGCCAATCAGGTATAGCACCGGATACTCTCCGTTGGACTGCGCCACTGCTACCGCATGCGACAGCGCGGTTGGCAGGTCCGGCAGTTTCTCCCAGCCCCTGGCTGGGACTGCCATGTCCAGCCGGTACAATGCCTTGGAAGCTTGGCCTGTGGTTTCGCCGCCGGCTACGTATACCTGGTTCCCAATCAGGGTCGCCGCCGCATTGGTAAGCGGCAGTGGCAGGTCAGGCATTGGCGTCACGGTTACTTCTTTACTTCCGGGGTTCCACTGCAGCAGCTGTACGGTACTCTGGATGCCCTGTTCGTTTTCTCCCCCTATGCTCAGGATGCCTTTGCCGGTGGTAACGCTGGCGCTGTAGCCCAAAGGCTCGGGCAGTTTGAACGACTGAGAATGCCAGGCATAGTCCCCTTTTTCATCTTTGAGCAAAACGAATATATCCTGCCAATACTTCTTTCTGCCTCCCTCCCAGGGCAAGCCTTCCGGGAAATTGGCACCGCCGGCTATTAGCAGGGCGCTGTTATGTACGCCCCCTGCTGCTCCGGCCAATCCGGGTTGCAGAGGCTGCCCCGTCGCTGCTGGCAAGCTGGCTGCCACGGACCATTTCATGCTGTTCTGCATTGGCTGCCAGGCTTTGCTCTCTGTCACAGCCAATAGGGCCAGAAGTAGGGTCAGGATACGCTTCATCAGACTATATTATACTTTTTTCAACTCAGTGGACCGCGAACAATACTCACGGAATCCCAACGCAGCTACATCCTCGCTAAAAGCCTGAAACTGTGCCTTACTCATATTGCGTACCGGCAGGCGGAATTCACCGCAGTCCAGCCCTATCAATTTCATATAAGCCTTGCCGGTGGCGATGCCGCCATACTTACCCAGCAACCGGATCATATCGATTGACTGCTGCTGCAGACTGCGGGCAGCTTCCTGATTTCCCAGGTTATAGGCCTCGATAAGGGCCGTGTACAAGGGGGCCGCGTAGTTATAGGTACTCCCTACGCCGCCTTTCGCTCCCAGCACCAGCGCAGAAAGCAGGTTCTCGTCCCTTCCCCACAGCATATCATACCGGCCGTTCTCAAACTGGAGGCAGGACAGAAAATCCATAAAATCCTCGTGTGTATATTTGATCCCGGCAAAATTCGGGATCTGCCCGCTCACTTCGCGCAGCAGGTCGGTCATCTGGAAGTTAACCCCCGTCAGCACCGGGATGTGGTAGTAGTAAAAAGGCATACCAGGCACAGCATTTGCCACTACCTGACAGCACGCGGCCAGCACCTGCACACTGGCCGGCTTGAAGTAAGACGGGGCCGTGAACGAGACGGCGTGCAAGCCAATGTGCTGCGCATGCTGTGCCAGTTCAATGGCATCCTGCAGGCAGGTGCCTCCCACGAGCGTAATTACCTTAAAGTCTGTATCTCCTTTGGTAGCGGCGGCCCAGGCCTCTGCTACCTTTTTCTTTTCCTCAATAGTTAGCGACACCCCCTCTCCTGTTGACCCGCAGATAAAGGCGCCGGTATTCCCGTTTGTTTTCAACAAGCTGTAGTAAGATGGTATCACCGCCAGGTTCAGGCTCCCATCTGGGTGCATCGGAGTAAAAGGAGCTGCTATAAGCCCCTGTATGTGTTCGATGTTCATTCAGGTAAATTTAAGCAAATGTATGTTGTAAGGTATATTCGATTAGCTCAAAAAAATCCAGTTCTTCCGGGTGGGCCAGACCACCCGGAAGAACTGAACAATTTGACAGAAAATGATTTATTAATATCCTGGTGTCTGCGTCAACTTCGGATCGGAGTTCAGCATGCCAACTGAGATAGGCAGCAGGAATTTATACTCCTGACCAGGCGCCAGGTATACAGGGTCCACGTAGTTAAACACCCATTCGTTGCCTGCTCTTCTGAGCGACCACCAGCGCTTGCCTTCACCCACGAACTCTCTCAGGTCCTCTTCGAGAATTGCGCGCATATCTTCCTGCTGGCTACCCTTGGTATAAGGTGTATAGTCATTGCCGTAGGCTCTCTGGCGAATCAGGTTTATTTCAGCTGACGGATCGCCCCCTAGCTTGGTCTTAGCCTCGGCCAGCATCAATAGCACATCGGCAAACCGGTAAATCGGAAAATCGACGTCATAGAGTTGCATTCCCGCGTCCACTCTGCCCACAAACTTAGTTAACAGCACCGCGGCAATCGGGTATGTCGGGGGGGTGTTGCGGTACATTACTTGAAAGGTAGCGGCTGCACGCGTATCATTCGGGTCATTGAGTTTTTCAATCATTGCGGCCGACATGCCGACTCTGCTGGCACCAGCTACAAAAGGATACACCTGCGATACAGGTCTGGGATTCGTAAACGGATCCAGTACCAGCGTGCTGGCCTGGGTAGTATTGACCATAAAACTGCCATACACCCCCATGGTCGCTTCGTTCTTCTCGTAGCTGATCGCAAATATCTTCTCTTTGTTATTTGCCTCCATGGTTGCGTTGAAGATGTCAGCGTAGTTCTCCCGTAGCCCCAGGCCGGCTATCATGGTCACTTCCTCCAGCGACTGTTGCGCAATGGCCAGATCGGCACTGCCGCCTCCCATATGCGTTCCTGACCAGATGTGAACATCGCCTTTCAGCGTTAGTGTAGCCGCCCTGTTCCAGAAAATGCGCTTTGCTGACATGTTGTTATCACTTCCAAACAATGTCAGCGACTGCTCAAGATCAGCCTTGATCTGTGCCATTACCGCTTCCGGCGTAGCCCGCTCTTTATACAAGTCGGCCAGGTTCTTTACTTCTGTCACAGGCTCTGTAGTCAGCGGAACACCTCCCCAGGTTTTGAGCATGGTATAGTAGATATAAGCACGCAAACCGTATGCCTCAGCCAGCGCGCGGTTACGCTGTTCCTCTGGCACAAGTGTCATCGGGAATAGTGTAATTACGGTATTCACTTTGTCCAGCAGACCGTAGAACCCTGCCCAGTTACCGAACGGTACTACGTTGGCGCTTATATTATGGGCATGAAGGTTTCTTAACCCACCATCTTCCGATTCTGTAAAGAGGCCGTCGGCCCATATTTCAGAGCGCATTTCCCCGAGTTGGAAAAAGGTGCCATGGTAATTCCTGAATGAACTGTAGACTCCATAGTACAAGGTCATGGCTGCATTCGGGTCTTTCAGGATCAAATCCCTGTTCAGGGCTGTCTGCGGCTGTACCTCATCCAGCTTGTCAGAACACCCCGTTGCACTCAGCGCCAGTGAAAGTACCAGTACATATTTTAGTTTAGATAGATAACGTTTCATATCTGATATTTTAAAATTCTGCTTAGAGTGTCACATTTAATCCTGTTGTAACGGTGCGGGCCAGCGGAAATCTTCCGACATCGTTGCCACCCACTTCAGGGAAAGTACCGCTATACCCTGTAAAATACATCAGGTTTGTACCTGTCAGGTGCAGGCGGAGTCCCTGAATCTTGTCTTTCAGGATGTTCTGCAAGAAGGACTCAGGCACCTGGTAGCTAAGTGTCATTTCCCTTACAGCCAGATAATCACCCTTTTCATAGAAATTAGCAAAAGATGTAGTACCGCCACCAGCATCCTGGAAATAGTTTCTGCCATAGTTGGCCCAGTAGTAGCGTGGCAGCGTACCCTCCGGATTGTCAGGGTGCCAGGTATTTTTCACATCCACCGGACCATTCTGCGATCCCTGCACCTGTGACAGGCCTCTGAGTTTGGCTTGGTTCAGGATCATGAACCCGAGTGCGTAGTCGAACTGTGCGTAAAGGTTGAAGCCCTTCCAGCCAAAATTGGTGGCAAAGCCGCCCTGCACAGTAGGAATTGTTCTGCCCACATATACTCTATCACGGAAATCGATTGTGTCATTTCCGTCAACATCGCGCCAGCGGGCATCACCCAGCAGCTTCACTCTCTTATCCCGATATGGCAGGTAGGCGTTATACAGGTTAGCATCCTTGTCCAGGTCACCCTGGTTTAAGTAAATACCATCATAAATCGGAGCCCAGATTTCATCGATCCCTACACGCTTGCCCTCCTGCAGGCCACCCACGTGCACGAGTCTTCCTGTCACCGGATCCCATACCTGGAATGTGCCCTGTCTGTTTCCTTCCAGGCCATTATCAGGTAGCCGCTTCACATAATTCTTCACATGGTAGAAGCTGCCGCTTACGTCCCAGCTAAGGCCACTCGGCCCTGATGGTCGCAGCACACTTGCTTTAAGCTCCAATTCCACCCCTCGGTTCTGCAGCTGTCCCAGGTTTGTGGTAAAGCTGCTGTAACCTGTCCATACAGGTATATTCAAAGAAGTGATCTTATCATAGATATCACGGACGAAGTAATCACCGATCAACGTGATCCTATTGTTAAACAGGCCCAGGTCCAAACCGAAGTTCAGAGAAGAAGCGCGCTCCCATTTAAGTGCCGTGTTCAGCAGAAAGTTAGGTGCAAAGCCGGCATTACCGCCATAGATACCAGCACCGCCATAGGTGGCAGCGGTGGCAAAGTCGCCAAGCGGATCAATGCTGCCGTTCTGCCCCCAGCTCAATCTTGGTTTGAATGTGCTGACATACTGGCTTATGCCCGTTTCCGTAAAGAAGGCTTCATTGTGCATATTCCAGCCTGCCGAAATACCGGGGAACAGACCATAGCGGTTATCAGCCAGTCGGGAAGTACCGTCGTAGCGCATGTTCACATTCAGCAGGAAGCGTGAGTCATAATCATAGGTAAAGCGCCCGATACCAGACACCAGACGGTGCCAGGATGAGAAAGCAGACCAAGGTATACCCACCGCCTCTGTTGAAGCAGAGAGGTAAGGAATGAAGTCGGTTGGCGCATTTCTGCCGGCGCCGTAGTAGCCAGAGCCGCGCGACTCAAAAAACTCGCCACCGCCCATCACACTGATCGTGTGCTTGTCAAAGCTGTTGTCATAGCGAAGGAAGCCATTGTAAGAATGCTGATTGGCCTGAGGCAGCGAGAATGATGCATTCCGGGTTGTAATAAATGCTCCTCCGGTGCCATTCTGGTAGGCCTTTGTAAAGCTCTCTGAAGCAGTATAGCGCATAAAGCCGGATGCAGAACCCATAAATCTCAGGGTAGGCAGTATGGTGTATTCCAGGTTCAGTCCACCAGAGTAGCGCTGCTCCCGCGTCTCATTGACAAACTTGTCTTGCAGGTATAGCGGATTACCCAGGGTGCCGCCATCTACGCCGGGTAGGATATCCCCCGTATTGTCATGTGTCAGTCGTACAGTAGGTGCGATGGCTCCGAATCGCTGGATCAAACCTCCGGTTAAGCCACCCCCTGCGTCTGCTGTGAGGTAGGTAGGAGTATTCTTATCATTATATGTCGCCAGGTTCAGGTTGACTCTCAGGTTTTCGTTCACGTTCAGCCCCCCGTTGAAGTTCAGGTTATACCGCTTCAGGGAAGATCCGACTACCATACCTACATCTTTAACTGTACCCACGCCCAGAGAGAAGGTGCCTTTGTCACTCCCGCCAGAAAAATTAATGTAATGTTCCTGCAAGGTACTCTCCTGCAGGATCAGATCCTCCAGTTCACGCTGTGACATGGAACGGTACAGGATACTATCCTGCTTTGTAGGATCGAAAGGGTTCTTATCGACCAGAAGATTCCACTGCGGATCGTTGATCAGGCTTCTGTTATTGCTATTTACAAGCTGGGTAGAGTATTTGCCATCAGGCGACGCCCAGGCAGAATTCAGTCCCCAGCCCCAGGCACCGGTCAGCTGGTTGCGTGTGTTGTTGGCCTCAGCGATATTGTTGTCTTTCAGAGCCGCCTCATACCTGCTTGCAAGCCCTCTTCTGTTCCAGATAATATAATCCTCAGCACCCATGTACTCCATCGGATTTCTACGAACAAAATTCCGGGCAGTCTTCATACTGTAAGTTACCTGTGAGCGGCCTTTCTTACCCTTTTTCGTGGTAATCAGGATGACACCGTTTGCAGCCCTGGCACCATAGATAGCTGTAGAGGCAGCATCCTTCAGCACGTTAATGGTTTCAACATCCTCGGAGTTGATGCCGTACATTGAAGGCAGTATCACACCGTCTACGATTACTAGCGGAGAGCCGCTTCCGTTGAAGTTTGTACCCCCGCGAAAGGAAATTGCAGGCGTAGCGCCAGGCTGACCTGTCGTCTGCTGCACTCGCAGACCGGCTACCGTACCCTGCAATGCCGTAGCCACGTTAGTTCGTGGAGCGGACTGTAGCACCTTCTCGTCCACCGTTGATACAGCCCCTGTTAAGGTATGCCTGCTTTGCTCGCCATACCCAACCACTACTACCTCATTAAGCTTTGCAGTAGCAGGCTCCAAGGCTATCACCAGTTCATTTGCCACATCGGTTATGGCAACTTCCCGGGTTTCAAAGCCCAGATACCGCACAAGCAGTATATCGCCCGGAGCTGCCCTCAGGGAGAACTTACCCTCCACATCGGTTTGGGTACCGCGGTCCGTACCTTTAACATTCAGACTCACACCAATAAGTGGTTGTTTGTTCTCAGCCGAGGTAACATACCCATTGACGTTTGTTGTCTGCGCATAGAGTGCATGGCTTGGCAACAAGCACAGCCATAGAAAAATAAAGGTGAGTAAACATTTACATTTCATAAAGGATACATTAAGAGTTGCATTATGTATGACATAATAAATGTATCAAACGCTTTTATTATTTCCTAACATATTCTTAATATTTGCTATTTACTTGCTGAGTATTAAATAATAATTTTGTATATTAAACTATTATAGCCCTATAGGTCATACATAATAAGAATGGAAAATCTCTTCGATAAGATAAAGACAATAGACACGAGCTCTCTGGTGGACCGGGTGGAGACAAATCTGATTGAGCTGCTGCTTCACCAGAACTTTAAGGTGGGAGACGCAATCCCCAAGGAGGTGGAACTGGCAAGCAGTTTAGGCGTTAGCCGCACCGTGGTGCGGGAAGCACTGCTCAGACTCCGAATGATTGGTCTGATCGAGTCTAAGAGGCATAGGGGCGCCGTGATTACTAATCCGGACTTGCTGGCATTGCTTGAAAAACGGATGATTCCGCAGGTGCTGGATAATGCGACGTTACGCGAAGTTTTTGAATTGCGTCTGGTCTTGGAGATCGGGATGGCCGACTTTATTATGGAGCGGGTAACAAAAGAAGATATCGAGGAGCTTAAAGCCATAGTGGCCAATGAGCCTGACCTGTCCGACACCATGCATTTCCAGATTCAGCATGAGATTAATTTTCATGGCAAATTATACGACATCTCTGGAAACACAACGCTTAGAAAATTCCAGAACATGCTCCTGCCTGTGTTTGACTATGCCCATAGCAGCGGCATCCTGAAAAAAGATGTCGCCGTCAAAAAGTTTGTCTCACATAAAGGGTTGGTCGACATCATTGAGCACGGCTCTGCTGAGATGTTTCGAAATGGCATGCGCAACCACCTCGACAACCATTTTGCCAGAATCTTAGCTTAGGACTGAAGGGGATTACCGGCAGCCTCACTTGGTTGAGGGGATTAAGCCTTGGTAAGTGGGGACTTGCTACGCCGCTATACTTTCTGATAATGGGAACCTTTGCTTAAACCGCTCTAGTTCCTTCATTACTTTTCCACTCGCTTTGTAGCGCACATGGTCTTCGTAGAGTTCGTCCCAGTGCACGAAAATTTGCCATACCTGACCGTTACCAAAGCTCTGGATTTCTGCCTCTGACATGTTGCGCACAAAAAAGGCATCCAGCGTGACATCCTCTTCCCGCATGGGCACGTGGATAAAGGTTGTGTCGCAATTCAGTATCTGGATAAGCTCAGCAGGCCGCTCATCGCTGGCGGGCATGTAAAAGTAAGCTACCCGATGGAGCGTTTTCATGCTTAAAGGTTGTGGGTGAGGGCGTGCTTGCATAGTCAGGTCTTAAGCCAGGATACCGCAAAATCTCTGTTTGCCATGTATGCCGCATCAGGTCATAAACACAGCAAACCGGAATAAGGGTATATACCCTACTTCTGCCCCTTCTGTTTAGCTAAAACGCATATTCTCAAAACTATACAAATAGATATATTTTAAGTTAACTATTCAATGTTGCCTCTATGATCTTTAGCCTTTCTGCAGAATTATGATTAATTTTGCAGTGTCAATTATCTTTTAATTTTAAGCTGATAATCATGGGAATGTATCCTGAATATATGGTCGCCCCGATCCGCGAAGACCTCACCTCTGCAGGCTTCGAACAACTGATGACCGCTGAAGAAGTAGAGCAGGCGCTTTCGTCTAAAGAAGGCACTGTGCTGGTTGCGGTAAACTCTGTTTGCGGTTGCGCTGCTTCCAAGGCGCGCCCTGCTCTTAAGATGGCTGTTGCCTCTTCTGAGAAGCGTCCTTCTAAAATGATCACTGTGTTTGCAGGTATGGAGCAGGACGCTGTGGCCAAGGCGCGTGAATACATGCTGCCTTACCCGCCATCGTCTCCTTCCATCGCTTTGTTTAAGGACGGCGAACTGGTGCACATGATCGAGCGCTACCACATCGAGGGCAACGAGCTTAACCGCATTGTAGACAACCTGCAAGGCGCTTTCGAAGCCTACTGCTAAGCTTCAGGCTTACAGCAACAAAAAGGCCGGTGTTTTTCGAAACACCGGCCTTTTTTCTTTAAAGGTATAGTCAGCTTAGCGCATCGGCTGTTTCTTCAAATCAAAACCAATGTCACGGCGATAGTAACGGTCGGTCCAGGTAATCGCTTCGGCTGCTTTGTTGGCCTTGGCCAGTGCTTCTTCCATGGTATCGCCTAACCCGGTTACCGCAATCACGCGGCCGCCATTGTTCACAATTTTATCGTCCACACGCTTTGTACCGGCATGGAACACCAGGGTATCAGCGTTCACCTGCTCCAAGCCTGCTATCTCCTTGCCTTTGTCAAAGCCTTCGGGGTAGCCGCCAGACACCAGGAACACCGTAGCAGCAGTGCGCGGGTCTATGTCGAGTTTGAAATCGCCGAGTTTGTGGTCGTGCAGGGCCAGGAACAGCTCAAACAGATCTGACTTAATGCGTGGCAGGATAGCCTCTGTTTCCGGATCGCCCAGGCGCACGTTGTATTCGATCACATAAGGGTCGCCGTTTACGTTCATCAGACCGATGAACAGGAAGCCGGTATAATCCAGGCTGTCAGCTTGCATACCCCGTATGGTTGGTTCAATCACTCGCTCGCGTACCTTCTCCATAAAGACGTCATCCGCAAAAGGCACTGGTGAAATAGCGCCCATACCTCCTGTGTTCAGACCTGCATCGCCTTCGCCTATGCGCTTGTAGTCTTTTGCCTCCGGCAGCAGCACATACTCTTTGCCGTCTGTCAAAATAAACACCGACACCTCTATACCTTGTAGGTACTCCTCGATTACCACTTTGCTGCCTGCCTTGCCAAACTTGTGGTTCCGCAGCATGGCCTCGAGGCTGTCGATGGCCTCTTCGAACGTTTGTGCGATGATCACACCTTTGCCGGCAGCCAAACCATCGGCTTTGAGAACCACAGGGTAACTGTGGGTGCGCAGGTACTCTACGGCATCACGGTAGTTTGCTTCGGTAAACGTCTCGTAGCGTGCCGTCGGGATATTGTTCTTCTGCAGAAAGGCCTTGCAGAAATCTTTGCTGCCCTCCAGCATCGCACCCAGCTTTTTAGGGCCTACCACCAGCACGTCGCGCAGAAAATCTTTCTCCTGGAAGTAATCATGTATACCCTCTACCAGGGTGTTTTCGGGGCCGACTACTACCATCATGATATTGAAGTCTGTCACGAACTTGGCAACCTCATCGAAATTGTGGATATCGATGGCACAGCTTGTATGAAATTCGTCTGTGCCTGCGTTTCCGGGTGCGACAAATATCTGCTGGGCATAGGGGCTCTGGCTTAGTTTCCAGGCAAGCGCATGCTCTCTCGCGCCAGAACCTATTATCAGTACGTTCATAATCTAATTTGCTTATTGCTGATTGTTGTTCCGTGCTCTCAGCGTTACCAAAAGCGTCGTTGCGAAGTTATAAATTTATAATCCTCAGTGCAGCAAAAATCACAGTTTTTACTTTTAGGCCAGGTATGGTTTCAAAACAAAAAGAGACCGCTGCACTGTTACAACGGTCTCTCCATACTAATTATTCCTATTGCTGATCGCCACCAAAAATTCCTCAATGGGCAATCAACAATTTAATTTGCATACTCCGACAGGAACTTGATACGCATCAGGCGCACGTCCTCTTCACTATAGTCATCCGTGCCGAGTTCTTTGAGGGCCACCGCAATGTTATCAGTACTGGCGCTCATGAAGTAATCGTATATCTCGTCCTGGCGCTCATCATCCAGTATGTTGTCGATGTAGTAATTCAGGTTCAGCTTCGTGCCCGAGTAGCAAATGTGCTCAATCTCTTCGATCAGCTCCTGCATGGTCAGGTCTTTGGAGGATGCGATCTCCTCCAAATCTACTTTCTTGTCGATCTGCTGAATGATGTAGATCTTGATCTTGGACTTGTTGACAGTGGTCTTTACCACCACATCAGCAGCCGTTACAATGTCATTCTCCTCTACGTACTTGCTGATCAGGTCCAGGAAAGGCTTACCGAATTTCTGCACCTTGCCCATACCTACACCGGCTATGTGGGCCAGCTCTTCGCGGGTAGTAGGGTATACAGTAGCCATCTCCTTTAAGGACGGATCCTGGAACAGCACGTAAGGCGGCAGGTTTTTCTCCTTCGCCAACTTCTTGCGCAGGTTTTTGAGCAAGTCAAAAAGCACTTCATCGTGGCCGGCAGAGGCTTGTGTCTCCTCTTTCTCCTCGTCCGCCTTTACCTCCTGCTCATAATCATGGTCTTTGGTTAGCTGGATCGGATGCGGATTAGCTATAAAGTCAAGCCCTTTTTGTGTAAGCTTCACAATGCCAAACTGCTCGATGTCCTTCTCCAGGTACTCTGATAACAACACCTGCCGCAGCACCGAGCTCCAGAACTGAGCGTCATACGCTTTGCCGGCGCCAAACACTTCCAGCTGATCGTGCTCGTAGCTTGTAACGTGCTGGTTGCGCAGGCCTGTCAGCACCGCTGTGTTGTGCTCGATGCTGAAGCGCTCCCCTGTCTGCTGAATTGTTTTAAGGGCCAGCTGTACCTCGTTCTGTGCCTCAAAACGCTCTTTCGGATGCAGACAGTTGTCGCAGAAGCCGCAGTCTTTCTCGTAAGCCTCACCAAAGTAGTGCAGTAGCTGCTTGCGTCGGCACACGGCCGAGTCAGCATAGGCGGCCATCTCCTGCAGCAGCAGTTTGGAGTTGTCACGCTCTGTTACCGGCTTGTCCTTGTTGAACTTCTCCAGCTTGATAATGTCATCGTAGCTGTAGAACATGATGCAGTTGCCTTCCAGGCCATCACGACCGGCGCGGCCTGTTTCCTGGTAATAGCCCTCTATGGACTTCGGTGTGTCGTAGTGGATCACAAAACGCACATCCGGCTTGTCGATGCCCATCCCGAAGGCAATGGTTGCCACAATCACGTCGGCCTCTTCGTTCAGGAAGGCATCCTGGTTGGCCATGCGGATGTTGGAGTCCAGACCGGCGTGGTAAGGCAGTGCTTTGATATCGTTCACGCGGAGCAGTTCCGCAATCTCTTCTACTTTTTTGCGGCTCAGGCAGTAGATAACACCGCTTTTGCCTTTGTGCTTCTTCACATACTGGATTACCTGCTTCTTGGTGTTGTGCTTGGGGCGCACCTCGTAGTACAGGTTCGTACGGTTAAAGGACGACTTAAACACAGAGGCCTCGTCCATCTGCAGGTTGCGCTGGATGTCGAGCTGTACCTTGGGCGTGGCTGTGGCTGTAAGCGCGATGATGGGCAGGTTGCCGATCTGATCAATGATGCCACGAATACGACGGTACTCCGGACGGAAGTCATGCCCCCACTCCGAGATACAGTGTGCCTCGTCTATGGCCACAAAGGAGATATTAGACGCACGCATAAACTCAACCGTTTCCTCTTTGGTCAGCGATTCCGGTGCTACGTAGAGCAGCTTCACTTCCCCGGCCAAGGTTTCCTTTTTCACTTTGTTGATCTCCGACTTAGAAAGCGTGGAGTTCAGGAACTGGGCGTTTACTCCAAAAGCGTTCAGTTGGTCCACCTGATTTTTCATCAGGGCGATAAGCGGTGAAATAACGATGGCAGTTCCCGGCAGCGACAGGGCAGGCAGTTGGTAGCACAACGACTTGCCAGCTCCGGTAGGCATAATCACAAAGGTGTTCTTTCCGTTGATAATGTTGTTTATTATCAACTCCTGATTCCCCCTAAATTGATTATACCCAAAAACTTCCTTTAATTTGTTTTTGAGATTGATCTCCTGTTTGGTAGACATGTAATAAATCAGAAATTTAACTGTACAGCAACGTATCCCTCATAGGATACCTTTAACACAAATTTAAATTGAATCTTCTTAATAATATAGCCCTTACGGCAAAAAAAGTATTAACCGACGAAGCCGAGGCAATCGCCAGACTGGCCGATTTTATCGACGAAAGCTTCGAAGATTGTGTCAAAGCTATTTTGAACATCAAAGGCCGGGTCGTGGTGACAGGTATAGGCAAGAGCGCTAACATCGCCACCAAAATTGTCGCCACCCTCAACTCGACGGGAACGCCTGCCCTTTTTATGCACGCGGCCGACGCCATCCACGGCGACCTTGGCATGATCCAGCCCGAGGATTTTGTGATCTGCATTTCCAAGAGTGGTAACACGCCTGAGATAAAGGTACTTGTTCCTTTGCTCAAACGCAAAGGCGCCCAGCTGGCGGCACTGGTCTCGAGCACTGACTCATACCTGGCCCAGAGCGCAGACTTTGTCCTCAATGCCTCGATAGAGCGCGAAGCTTGTCCGCATAACCTGGCCCCTACCACCAGCACCACGGCTGCCCTGGCGCTCGGCGACGCCCTGGCTGTCAGCCTGCTGGAGGCACGCGGCTTCAGCAGCGCCGACTTTGCCACGCTGCATCCGGGCGGCTCGCTGGGTAAGCGCCTATACCTGAAGGTGGATGATATCTTCCGCCAGAACATGGCTCCTCGTGTTTCGGAAAACGCCGCGCTGAAGGATATTATTATCGAAATCTCCTCTAAAAGGCTGGGCGCTACCGCCGTGGTGAAGGATGGAACAGAAGAATTGGTGGGAATTATAACTGATGGCGATTTACGCCGTATGCTGAACAAATATGACTCAATAGACAGCATACGCGCTTCAGATATCATGACGGCATCTCCTCTCTCCATAGAGCCCGAAACCTATGCAGCTGAAGCACTGGCTATTATGCAGCAGAAAAACATCACCCAACTTATTGTCACCAAAGCAGGCAAATTTGAGGGCTTTGTTCACCTCCACGATTTGCTGAAAGAAGGACTTATATAGACATGAACGAAAACACCTATGTGGTAATTATGGCCGGCGGCATCGGAAGCCGCTTCTGGCCATTCAGCCGTACTGATTTCCCGAAGCAGTTTCATGATGTACTGGGCGTAGGCGAGAGCATGCTCCAGATGACCATGAATCGTTTTAAGGACATCTGCCCACCCGAGAACGTATATGTGGTGACCAACCGCGACTACGAAAACCTGGTAAAAGAGCAACTGCCGCAGCTGAGCGACAACCAGATCCTGCTGGAGCCGATCGGTCGCAACACAGCGCCCTGTATTGCCTACGCGTCATACAAGATCGCACAGATCAACCCGAACGCCAACTTGATCGTGACGCCTTCCGACCACGTGGTGCTGAAGCAGGACGCCTTCACCCAGGTTATCAAAAAAGCGGTGGAAGCTGCCGATAGCGACGATGTGCTGATCACGCTCGGCATCACCCCAAGCCGCCCTGACACGGGTTATGGGTACATCCAGTACATCGACGACGAGTCAAACACGATTAAGAAGGTTAAGACATTTACTGAGAAGCCGAACCTGGAACTGGCACAGATGTTCCTCAACAGCGGCGACTTCGTGTGGAACTCCGGCATTTTCATCTGGAATGTACAGAGCATCACGAGGGCCTTCAAGCAGTACCTGCCTGAAATAAGCGAGATCTTTGAGGAGGGCGCTTCCAGCATGCACACGCCTCAAGAGTCGAACTTTATTGTGAAAGCTTACTCCCACTGCCGCAACATTTCCATCGACTATGGCATTATGGAGAAGGTGGACAACGTGTACGTGGTGCTGGCTGACATTGGCTGGTCTGACCTGGGTACCTGGAATTCGCTCTACACCATCAACCAAAAAGACGAAGCCGGTAACGTGGTAGGTGGCAATGTGATGCTGTACGACACCAAAGACTGCATTATCAAGACCCCGAAAGAACGTTTAGTGGTTGTGCAGGGGCTCGAAGGGTACATTGTGGCCGAGCACGACAACGTACTGATGATCTGCCGCCTGGACGAGGAGCAAAAAGTGAAAGAGTTTATGTCGGATGCCAAGTCTAAAAAAGGCGCTGAATACATATAGTACACCTACTGCTATACCTGTTGAGGTATAGTTTATAGAACAAAAAAGGGGGAACGCTGCTGTCAGCGTTCCCCCTTTTCTATTGCCTTCGGGTAAGTTATACCTTATCTCGGTTCAAAAGTATTCAGGCTGGAGTAACCGCTCTCGCGCAGACGGTGGCTCATGGCTTCATACAGGATGATGCCGGTGGCCACTGACACATTGAGTGATCCAATCTGGCCTATTAGCGGAATACGCAGCGTGGCATCGGCTCGCTTGAGGTACTCCGGAGAAATGCCGTCTTCCTCACTGCCCATGATAATGGCAGTCGGGCCGACGAAATCCACAGTATTGTCATTCAGGTTATGCTCTGTCTTTTCGGTACAGGCTACAATCTGCACACCATAGTCCTTCAGATAATCGATCGTATTTTTCAAATTCGGCTCGCGGCAAACAGGCACCAGGTGCAGGGCCCCGGCCGAGGTTTTAATCGCATCCGCATTGATCTGGGCACCGCCTCTGCTTGGTATAACGATGGCGTCTACGCCCATACACTCCGCGTTACGCGCAATCGAACCAAAGTTGCGCACGTCTGTGATGCGGTCAAGTATAAGCAGCAGCGGACTCTTGCCTTTCTCAAAAAGTGAGGTTACAATCTCATCCAGCGGCATGTAGGTGATCGCTGAGATCAAGGCAACAGCACCCTGGTGATTTTTGCGGGTCAGGTTATTAAGCTTCTCAATCGGTACGCTGGCAACAGGCACGTCATGCTTTTTAGCCAGGTCAAGCAGTTCATCCACACTGGCGTTGCGGGCGCCCTTCTGTACAAAGATCTTCTCCAGCACCTTGCCAGCCAGCATAGCCTCTATGATCGGTCTGAGGCCGAAGATCATTTCCATTTTATCCTCCTTCGGAGTTCTGGGGCCGCTATAGCGGTTACCGCCTACAAATTTGTTATTCCTGCTCTCCATCTTGCTACAGTGCTGTACCAGTTTTCCTCGTATTCACGATTCCGTACCAGCTCAAAGTGATTTTCGGTAAAGGTATTCTCTTTTTTCGTAAATACGAACTTGACATAGGGCGTCGACTCGGATTCACGGTAGATCCAGGTTTCAGCATCGGGGCTGACGCTCACATTGTGCGGCTTGCCATAGATGATGTGGATCATGCCGCGATCGGTGGCCCAGCCAGGTTTAAATGAGGTATACAGTTTGTTCGCCGTCTCGACGCGGGTATAGTAGGTCCGGATCAGCTCACGGGCCAGTTTCTTGTCTTTGGCTATTTTCAACCAGAAGCCGTCAACGGCTGCCTTCTGATCCTGTGTATTGTATAGTGCCTCCCGCTCAGCCGAAGTAGTTAAATAAATCAGCGGGGTAATCATATCCTGCACGCGGGTGATGAGTGGAAACGTACCGCCTTGCACCACCAAACCCTGCGTGGCGCCTGATGCGGTGCGCAACAGGTATAGCCCCTCCTGCTCTAAACGAAAGGTATCCAAAACGGCCAGAGACAGCGTGTCCCCGGTAGCTTGCGGCACTTCAGGCAAACTCTCCTGCCGCGTTGACATTGGGGGCAAGGCGGGCTGCAACGTGTAGTCTACCTGCTTCATTCTGAAATTGGTGGTACCGCTGGTGTCGCTTGGCTGCCACAGGTATAGGCTGTCAGTAGTGGTCGCAAAACCACGTAGTACCGGCGCATTTGTGCGCACATGCAGCAGCATAAAGTCCTTCCGCAGCATGTTGGGGCTTAGTGCCAGTCGATGGGACACGCCGAGTCGTTCCTGCCCGGCCAGTTTCATCCAGAGCCTTACCTGCATGGTATTGCCAGCCGCTACATACCTGGCTGGTACTGTCACGGGTATTTCCAGTGTACCGTTCGATGCTACCCTGTACTGGGGCAGTACCTGCACGGTGTCGCGCAGCAGGAGCATGTCCCGCTCGGTGCTACCCGACCGGATAGTAAAGTCCACACGGTCGGCGGCCTGTGTCAGGTCGAGCAGTTGCCGGAGCTCTTCAAAGCGGAGGATCAGGTGCAGACTGTCGGGTGTGCTGTAGAAGCCGTGCTGCAACACCACCTCGGGCTGCTCCGATCTGGTGGCAACAGGCGCAGTGTCGCGGTACATTGGCGCATAGGCAATGTCTGAACTACCGCATGACGAAAGCAGTAGCAGTATTGACAGGCAGGTAAGAAGGCTTATCTGTTTCATTAGATTGAAGATATAGCAGGCACCCGAAAATAGCAAAAGCCGAACACAGAAACGGGTTCGGCTTTTGTACTGTTTAACTCTCTATTTTGTTTAACGCCGCATGCGCTGCAGATATTGCACAAACACATCCTGCAGTTCTTTTGCCTTCTGCTCTTCGCCGATGGCCTGCGCCTCACCGATCAGCTGCTGCATGATAAACAGGTTCGTTTGTATCTCCATGTCAAACAGGGCGCCTTTTTCCAGGTAGTAGTCTACTGCCTCTCGTGAGTTTCTGGCCATATCCTCCCACAGGTTTTTGGCACGCTCCTCTTCCCCTAAATCAGCCATAATAGATATAAACTGTGGCGTATAGTAGTCGTAAGGCACAGTGCTTGGCGGCAGTTGCTCAAAGCAGTGGTCCACAATCTCCTTGGCACGGGCATTGTCACCACTCATCAGGTACTCAGCAGCCAGCTTGCCAAACTTGTCGCGAGCATTGGCGGCGAAACGGAAGTAGTTTTCGTCGTAGAAAATGCTCGGGTCGTTGAAGTTGCGGAAGCTGAAGTTCATCATGTTCTTGTACATCAGCTCCTTGTTCAGGAAGCCCGGCGCCTCCTCGCTGCTTACCTTCACAGGCACTACGCGGTAGGCAAGTCCCTCAAGCTGGAAATACTCTGACAACCCCATAAAGTCGGCGCTGTTCACGGTAGTGGAGAAGTACACCGGACGGTCCCACTCGTTTGTGGCCAGCAGGTCGAGGATGATCATGTGCTTCTTCTCGAGCATCGATTTGTTGATGGTCCACTGCATCCGGCCCGCGATCTGGTCCTGGTAGTCGCTGGCAACAAAGCCTGCCTGCGCTACTTTGGCCTGGTCAACATCCAGGAAGAAGTTCTTGGTCGGGAAACTTAGTAGGGTAGTGCCGCTTCCCGCCTGCACTTGCAACGCCGGATGGTTCTGGCGGATCAGACTGACAAACTGCTTCAGGTCTATACCTGCTGCCACCTGCTGACGCTCTACGTAAGGCAGGTAGTCGTTGGTTCCCTGGCGGTAGTTTTCATTCTCAAGTGTCAGCGGCCACGGATCGGACTCGTAAGCCTGTCGCTTCATTTGGTCGATGTACCAGTCAGTGTTCAAGTAGCTGAGTACGGCTACGCGCACATCCGTCCGGTAACCTTCTACCTCTTGCGCATACCACAGCGGGAAAGTATCGTTATCGCCGTTGGTGAACAGGATGCCGTTTGGCGCCACTGAATCCAGCAGGTTTTTAGCGGAGTCTACAGAGTGGTAGCGGTTAGAGCGGTCGTGGTCGTCCCAGCCTTCAGCAGCCAGTATACCTGGCACGGCCAGACCAATAACGGTAGCAATGGCCCCACTGGTCGTGACGTTGCGCAGGCCGCGGTTGAGCAGCTCGGCTATACCCAGCACGCCCAAGCCAATCCAGATAGAGAAGGCGTAGAAGGACCCCGCGAAGGTATAGTCACGCTCGCGCGGCTCTATTGGGGGCTGGTTCAGGTATAGGGCAATGGCTATACCTGTAAAGAAGAAGAGCAGACCCACAATAAAGGCATCACGCTCGTTCTTGCGTATTTGGAAGATCAATCCGATGATACCGAAAACAAGTGGCAGCAGGTAGAAGGTGTTACGGGCTTTGCTGTTGGCCACCCGGTCAGGGACGCCGTCGGTTGGTTTGCCAAACCATAGCACGCCTGCCTGTTGCACGTCGCTCTCACGGCCTGCAAAGTTCCAGAGGAAATAGCGCCAGTACATGTGGCCCAGCTGGTAGCGGAGCAGGAAGCTCAGGTTCTGGCCGAACGTCGGCGCCTGCCCTTCCCGTAAGTCTACCCATTTTTTGTACTCCTGCAGGTGCTGCGGATTGTCACTGTAGATGCGCGGCAGCAGGGTTTTGTCCTTGCTATCGTATATCGTTTCCAGCTTGCGGCCTGTCATGACGTATTTATCCTTGCCTTTCACGTAGCGGGGTGCTCCCTCTTCCTGCGCTACTGGCTGCGCATTGTATTGCGGCCCGTAAAGCAGCGGGCGGTCACCGTACTGCTCGCGCTTCAGGTATGACACAAAGCTCAGGATATCATCCGGATTGTTTTCGTCGATGGTTGGGTTGTAAGAAGAGCGGATCGGGATAATCATGTAAGAAGAGTAACCGATCAGGATGAAGGTAAAGCACAGAACAGCCGTGTTCAGCACCCGGAGGTTGCGCTGGATAGAGTAACGTATACCATAGATGATGGCTACCACCAGCAGGATCACGAAGAAAATGATACCCGAACCGAAAGGCAGACCCAGTGAATTCACGAAGAACACCTCTACATTGCCGGCAAGCGACGGCAGGCCAGGTATAATGCCCCACAGAATGGCGACCACGATGACAGCACTGATCAGGAACGCGATCAGGCCGCCTTTCCAGCTTGGTCTGTATAGACGGAAATAGTAGATAAAAGCCAGCGCAGGTATGGACACGAGGTTCAGCAAGTGGGCACCAATCGAAAGGCCGATAAGGTAGGCGATCAAGATCAGCCACTTGTCTGACAGCGACTCCCCTACCTTAGACTCCCAGCGCAGCATGGCCCAGAACACAATGGCGGTGAAGAAAGACGACATGGCGTATACCTCAGCCTCTACTGCTGAGAACCAGGCCGAGTCTGTGAAGGTATAGGCGAGTGCACCCACGGCACCGGCTCCCATGATTAGTACAGTCTGGCCTTTGGTAGGCGCTACACCCTCCTCCTTCACCAGCAGGCGACGGGACAGGATGGTAACCGACCAGAACAGGAACAATACCGTAAATGAGCTACAGAGCGCAGAAAGAAGGTTCACCCACCAGGCCACCTGGGTTGGATCGCCTGCAAACATGGAGAACATACGGCCTACCAGCAGGTAGAACGGTGCCCCCGGAGGGTGTGGCACCAGGAGCTTGTAAGAACAGGCGATGAATTCGCCCGCGTCCCAAAAGCTGGCGGTAGGTTCCAGCGTCAATACATACACGGCGGTCGCGATCAAAAACACGAGCCAGCCTACGAGGTTGTTTATCTTGCGATAATCCGTCATAGCAATTTACAAATATTCAGCGTCGAAAATACTAAATAAATCGGTGCCTGCGCACCTTTGGCGAGTCAGTCATAAAAAAAAGCCAGTCTCTCAACTGGCTTTCGCTCTAGTAACGGGTATAGCTCCCTATTATTTCTGAAGGATCAAACGCTTTGTTTCCACGGTCTTATCGTTCACCAGCAGGCTGTAAAAATACACGCCGGCCGGGTATCCCGTCATATCGAGGATAAACACGTTAGAATGCGTTACCGGCAGTTCATGTGTCTCCATCACCTTGCCGATCGTGTTCGATATCTTCAGCTTATAGTTCTCGGTCATACCCACCTGCGACAGCGACACGCGGGTAATACCACGCGAAGGGTTCGGATAGGCATTGATAGACGGTGTCTGGCGCTCCGGCGCTGGCATAAAAGCCATGTAAGAGCTGATCACGAACTGTGAAGAACCGGCATAAGCCGTCTCGGTCAGGTATAAGCCTCTGTTCTTGTTTGCAGTGTAATTTTTAACCCAGGAAGCTGTTCTGGCATTTTCGGCACGCACATTGGCTTCTGCTTTCTTTTCAGGCACGGCTTTCCAGGCTGAGCTACCGCCGGCATTTGGGGGAATTACGCCGGCCTCCTTTAAGCGACCATCGGCCATAACACTGTATGCCGCCAAATGCGAAACCGCAAACGCAGCCACTAATATCATTCTTGTAAAAGTTCTCATATATCACACCTCGCTTTTCTAAAGGTCCTGGCCACTAGTTAGGCAGGAATTCAAAGATATACCAAAATATAGTAAATAGAAAAAATCTAATTAAAAATACAGGATACTATAGTAATAGCCATACCTGCAATTTTTACTGTTTCTGGCCACGTCCAGACTTTATCAAGAACCATGCCTGTCAGCACCCTTTGCACAACCATGACCCTATGCTGCTGAAAAGGGTTGCATTCAATCGAGCCAGATTGCCTTAAGTAACCCTATGTTATAATCCCGAAAATTGAACTCAGCCTTCAAATCCAGAAGACCAGAAACACTTCTTCAATATTAGTTTCATTCTATGTACAACACTCCATTTACATAACCTGCGACTTCCTGTTTTGTTTTCACAACATCCTCAAACAAATCCAATAGAGGCTAAACTGAATTTATAAGGATAAAAAGAATGTAATTGAACTATAGCGCTATATATAAAAATTGTGCAACTCATAAAAGAGCACCCCGTTACATTGAAAACAAGCAGTTTATTGGACTAAACTTTTGGACAGGAATGCACACGTTAGACCAATATTTAAAAAAAAATAGTTTGAGGCAACAACGTTTCTGCCAGGGGCTAGGCCAAATTGATGCCTATACCTGCACTGATAGCATAAAGAATGCGCAGCGATTGGGCTTGCTAAAGAGCGAAATATTCTGAAGCGGCTTATTATTTTTAGTAAACGGATTCAACTATCTCTGCTTAAATGAGTTAAATAAATAGAAGGAAAGCTTAACCGTAGAGAAGGCGAGGCATGTATGAAAAAGCTACTCCTATTCGTATGCAGCCTTTACTGGCTAATCCCACAGGCCCAGGCCCAGACAGGCACCTATAAGGGCATCGGCACCATTGTGTTTGAGGCCGGTGCACCGCTTAGCCTGATCAAGGGCACTTCGGAGTCCGCTAACGGGATGATTGATCTGGAGACAGGCAAATTCCGGTTTGATGTTCCCATCACTTCTTTCCAGTTCCTAAACTCCCTCATGCAGGAGCGCTTCAACGACAAGTACATGCAGAGCAGCCGCTTCCAAAAAGCGACTTTCGTAGGCAAAATCACTGAAAAAGGGCCGGTCTCGGCAAAGGGAGAGGCAAAAGTGACAGCTTCAGGTATACTGACCATCCACGGCGTTGCTAAGAAGAGAACCATTTCGGGCATTCTTGTGAAGAAAGGAAACACCTGGCAACTTGTAACCGACTTCCCGGTCGAACTGGCTGACCACCACATCCAAGCGCCCCGGCTGAGCTCGGGCTATGGCGCCAGCACCATGCACGTTTCACTCAAAATGCCGCTTACGCCCACTGACCCCGAACCGCAGCAGATCGTGGCCGCCAAAAAGTTCAGCTTCCGATAAGGTATGAGATTTCTTTAAATGCGAAGTAACGCAATCCACCATCAATTTCTAGAGCCAGCCTGCCGCCTTCGTCCACTCCCATAATGCGCCCCCGTACCTGTTCCGAACCAATCTGGTACCCATGCTCCTCCTGATAACGGTACAGCGCCTGCAGGTATTCATACTTCAACTTATCGATTCTTCCGCTGCGAAGCTCCAGATAGCGTTTTTCGAGCAGCTCCAGCAGCCTGTTCACCAATCTTTTCACGTCGAGTTGCGTACCTACCTCGGTTGCCAGCGAAGTGGCCGTGCCGATTCCGAAATGAAGCTGATTTACGTTTAAACCAATCCCCACGATACTGTGTTGTATGGATTGACTGGTAACTGTGTTTTCTATCAGAATCCCGCCAAGCTTCCTGTCCCCGAAATAAAGGTCGTTGGGCCACTTGACACGGGCCTGCCCCAGCCCCTGTTCGCGCAACAGGTCATGCACCGCCAATGAAACCGCCATATTGAGGTGAAACTGGTGCCTGACAGCCAGAAAAACAGGTGACAGAATTACAGAAAGGGTGATGTTTTTACCGGGCGCCGCCTCCCACGTATTGCCCCGCTGACCACGGCCATGCGTCTGCTCGTCAGTAAGCACCACACAGCCCTCTGTGGCTTCATTTTTGAGGAGTAGCTGCTGGGCCTCTGAGTTGGTGGATTTACAAACCGGCAGAAAAAACAGCTGCTGGCCCATAAACAGCGTATTAGGCAACATAGATTAAACAGAATTTAGTACTTTTGTAAATCAAATTTAAGTAGTACAAATGAAAGAAACCAAGGCTGAGGCCAATTCAGACATATTGGCAGAGCTTGTAGTAAAAGGCATGCAGGAAAAGAAAGCCAGCAATATTGTCGTTCTTAACCTGAAGTCACTCAAAAATGCCGTATCTGATTACTTCGTGATCGCATCTGCATCATCCGACTCGCAGCTTGATGCGATTGCGTCTTCCATAGAAGAAGAAATATTCAAAGCCGTCCGCCAGAATCCCTGGCAGAGCGAAGGCCGCACCAACAAGGAGTGGGTGCTGCTCGACTACGTAGACGTAGTGGCGCACGTGTTTCTGAAAGACAAGCGCGAATTCTATGCGCTTGAGGAACTATGGGGTGATGCCAACATCAAGCGTATAGAGGATGCTTAACCCAAAGAGGGAATCCTGAACAAAGCGGGGTTCCTTCCTGTATTTCATGTATCTGAAACAACACATTCATGGCTGAAAAGAATAATAAAGGAAATAATAATAACAAAAAGAAGAAGCCGATGATACCGGCTACGCCACCGCGCCCTACGATGCAGCTGTGGATGCTGGCGGTACTCATCCTACTTATTTTCGGACTCACCTGGCTTAACAAGAGCAATGCTTCTGTAGAAACCACCCAGCAGAACTTTGAAGAGATGCTGGTCAGTAACGATGTGAAGAAACTGACCATCGTGAACGGCAAAATCGTGGAGGTATACCTGAAGGATGAAGCCCTGAAGAATGAAAAGTATAGCCGCGAGCTGTCAAGCCGTGGCACTTTGGGCAGTGTAGACCAGGGTCCGCACTACCACTTCACGATCATCACAGCAGAGTCTTTTAAGGAAGACTACGAAAAGCTGCAGGCAGAAATCCCGCGCGAGAACCGGGTGCCTTACACCATTGAGACACGCACTGGCTTTGCTGACTTCTTTTTCCAGTGGGGCTTCCTGATCTTGTTGCTGTTTGGTTTCTGGTTCCTGATGCGCCGCGTAACAGCGGGTGGTGCAGGCGGTCAGATCTTCAACATCGGCAAGTCCAAAGCTGCTCTGTTCGACGCTGAAAACAAGGTAAAGATCACGTTTAAAGATGTGGCTGGCCTGGAAGAGGCAAAAGAAGAGATTCAGGAGATTGTAGAATTCCTCAAAAACCCAAGCAAATTCACGATCCTGGGAGGTAAGATCCCGAAAGGCGCTCTCCTGGTAGGCCCTCCGGGCACGGGTAAAACCTTGCTTGCCAAGGCTGTAGCCGGTGAAGCCGACGTGCCGTTCTTCTCGCTGTCAGGTTCTGACTTCGTGGAGATGTTCGTAGGTGTGGGTGCCGCCCGTGTGCGTGACCTGTTTAAGCAGGCCAAAGCTAAAGCACCTTGTATCATCTTTATTGACGAGATCGACGCCATTGGCCGTCACCGTAGCCGTGGCGCTACGCCGGGTGGCAATGACGAACGTGAGAACACCCTGAACTCCCTGCTGGTAGAAATGGACGGTTTCGCAACTGACTCAGGTGTGATTATCCTGGCAGCCACCAACCGCCCTGACACACTGGACTCAGCCTTACTTCGTCCGGGACGGTTCGACCGTCAGATCAGTATCGACAAGCCGGACATTAACGGCCGTACCGAAATATTTGATGTGCACTTGAAGCCACTGACCCTGGCTCCTGATGTGGATGCCCGTAAGCTGGCAGCCCAGACGCCAGGCTTTGCCGGTGCCGAAATTGCCAACGTGTGCAACGAGGCCGCCCTGATCGCTGCCCGCCGTAACAAGAAGGCAGTTGACCAACAGGACTTCAATGACGCGATTGACCGTGTGATTGGTGGTCTGGAGAAGAAGAACAAGATCATCTCCCCTGGAGAGAAGAAGATCGTGGCTTACCACGAAGCTGGTCACGCCATAGCAGGCTGGTTCCTGGAGCACGCCGATCCGTTGGTAAAAGTGAGTATTGTTCCACGTGGCGTTGCCGCGCTGGGTTATGCGCAGTACCTCCCGAAGGAGCAGTTCCTGTACACCACCGAGCAGCTGATCGACGAGATGTGCATGGCCCTTGGTGGACGTGCCGCTGAGGAGCTGGTATTTGGAAAGATCTCAACAGGCGCTTTGAGTGACCTGGAGCGGATCACTAAAATGGCTTACAGCATCGTGACGATGTATGGTATGAATGCGAAAATCGGCAATGTGTCGTTCTACGATTCGAAGCAGACGGATATGACCTTCAACAAGCCTTACTCTGAAGCCACCGCCGAAACCATCGATAACGAAGTGCGCAACATCATCGAGACTGCTTATATCCGCACCAAGCAATTGCTAACCGATAAGTCAAGAGAACTGGAGATAGTAGCGCAGGAGTTGCTGCAGAAAGAGATTCTGTTCCAGAGTGATCTGGAGCGACTGGTTGGCAAACGTCCTTTTGATGAGCTCACGACTTACCAGGCACACACGGCCGGTACGGATCGCAGCAAAACGAAGAGCGAAGTAAGCCAGGAGCAGCATCCGGTAGAAATTGGACAGACAGAGCACCCTGAACAAAATGGACAGGGCAGCGCGCCAGGCACACCCATTCAGAACGATGCGTCTGCTGACCCGAACGATACTATAAATACCAGAACAGCTTGATAAACCCAGGCATGTACGAAGCAAAATCGAAAGAAATTGTATTGAGAAGAGTAAGAGAGGCGCTGGCTAAGTCAGCGCCTTTTCTGCCTCCCACCCCTGACTTCAGCTCCCCGATCCATTTGCCAATGGCTGAAGATCAATCCATTGCCTTTGCACAGGCGTTTATCGCCAACAGCGGCCTGTTTGTGTACTGCGAAGATGAGGAGGACTTCTTTGATCAGCTTTTCAATTTGAAAAGAGAGCAGCAGATCGAGTTCCTGCACGTCTGGGAGCCTACCCTGCAGAACATCCTCTACCAGGCAGGTATAGATTTCACTTCTACAGAAGAGGACTTCATTCAAAAAGCACAGGCCAGCCTCACCACCTGCGAAGCGCTGGTGACACGCACCGGCAGTATCCTGGTGAGCTCTGGCAATGCCGGCGGTAGACGCTTGAGCATCTATCCTGAAACGCACATGGTGGTGGCAAAGGCCAGCCAGTTGGTGCCTGACATAAAAGACGGTCTGCAGCGGGTACGCGACAAGTATAAGGAGAACTTCCCTTCCATGGTATCGCTGGTGAGTGGCCCGAGCCGCACGGCCGATATCGAAAAAACATTGGTAATGGGCGCTCACGGCCCAAAACAGCTTGTACTTTTCCTGATAGATGACCTTCCGCATTGACCAACTGGCTCCCGGCCAAAAAGTGTATTTTGCCTCTGATTTTCACTTGGGTGTGCCCAACGCCGAGCAGAGCCGCGCCCGCGAGAAAAAGATCGTGCGCTGGCTCGACACCGTAAAGCACAACGCGGCGGCCATTCTGCTGCTGGGCGACATATTCGACTTCTGGTTCGAGTACCGGCATGCTATACCTAAAGGATTTATCCGGCTTCAGGGCAAACTGGCCGAACTAACCGATGCAGGTATACCGGTGCTCTTTTTCACGGGGAACCACGACATGTGGATGTTCGACTACTTTCCGGAAGAGCTCAACATCCCCATCATTCGGGAGCCCATTTCGACCAATTTCGGTGGGCATAAATTCTACATTGGGCACGGCGATGGCTTGGGCCCGGGCGACCACACCTACAAAGTTCTCAAGAAGGTGTTCAATAACAAAGCCTGTCAGTGGATGTTTGGCTGGCTGCACCCCAACGCAGGTATAGGCATCGCCAACATGTGGTCGCGAAGGAGCCGCATCAGCAATACCAAGGACGATGAAAAGTTTTTTGGGGAGGATGAGTGGCTGGTGCAGTACTGCAAAGAAGTGGAAAATGAGCAGCACCACGATTTCTACGTGTTTGGTCACCGTCACCTGCCCCTTGACATGCCGATTAACGGGGACAGCAGGTATTTGAACCTGGGAGAATGGGTCAATTTTTGCTCTTACGGCGTATACGATGGCAAAGACCTTAAACTCGAGTATTTTGAACAGTAGGCTATACCTGCGCGCAGTGCTATACCTGCTCCTGGCGGTGCTGGCTATACCTGCATCCGCGCAGCAGCCGGACTCCTCAGTTACGCTCACTTTTAGCCACAGCTTTGCCATCTCCTCTCCTGCCACAGTCTCTATTGCCCGAAACGGCAGCGTATACCTGATGGATACGGGCCAGAACCTGTTCGTGCTCGACACACTGGGCAAGCCTATTAACACTTTTTCGCCGCCCAGCCGCGGCCGTATTACAGCGGTAGAAGCCTGGAACCCGATGAAGGTCTTTATTTTTTACGAGGACCGTCAGGAGCTCACCTTGCTCGATCGTTTTATGCGCCCCATTGCCAACACCCGCCTGACGGACCTGGGCTACATGGGCAACGTGCAGGCAGCCACCCTCACCTCCGACGATAGCTTCTGGCTCTTCAACGAATCGGATTTTACACTTAGCAAACTGGATCTTCGTTACCAGAAGCCCATCATTGAAACCCCGCTCAACCTCATTCTGGACAAGGCCCGATTTGATGTGCGCTTTATCCGGGAGTACCAGAACATGGTATACCTATTGGACTATAACAGTGGCATCTACGTGTTCGATAACCTGGGCAACTACAAGAAGAAGCTGCCTTTTACGGGTGTATCCTATATCGCTTTCAAGGGGAACGAACTATACTTTGTGAAAGACAACGCGCTGCACTTTTTCGATCTGTACAAGCTGCAAGAGCGTACCCTGCCCCTTCCGGCCGACAAAAACTACCTCTCCGCCCTGATCAGCAACAACACGCTATACCTGTTTTCCAGAGAGCAGGCCGATGTGTTCCGGCTGAGCCGCTAATTGCTCTCGGCAAAGAATTTCAGCCCCACCACACCGGCCACGATCATCAGCAGACACAGAATTCGCATCAGGTCTTTGGGCTCGTTTAGGAAGACCATACCCAGAATGGCGGTGCCCGCAGCGCCTATACCTGTCCAGATGGCATAAGCAGTGCCCAGCGGCAGCGTTTTCATGGCCTGCGCCAACAGTATAAAGCTCAGGATCATAACGATAACCGTCACAATGCTTATCAACGGTTTCGAAAAGCCCTCGCTGTATTTCAGCCCAAAGGCCCATCCAATTTCGCATATACCTGCCAATATCAGGTAAAACCACGCAGTGCTCATATGATAAAGTTTTGAAGAGCTTTGAACCCCAATTGATAAAATACAGGCTGCAAATTAGGCAGATTAAAGTGGATCGCCATACCTACTGCAGGCTTAGGAGCATCTCGTGCTGTGTCAGAAAATGTTTGAGATGAATACGCTCTATAAAAGTCGCCACCGTAGTGTTTGTTTGATCGACGTTCAGGAGCAAGAGCGCCGGCACCTGGGCCCGCTTTATCGCTTCTTTCAACAGGGTCTTCGCTATACCTCGGTTGCGGTTTTCCCCATGCACCGCCAGCTGTGCAATAGCGCCCGTACGAGGGAAGAAAGCCACATATCCCACCGGCACTTCTTCTACAAGGGCTTCCAGCACCAGTTTCTGATCGGGACTTTTGCAAAAAGCTTCCTTGGTATTTTGCCAGCTCGGCCTGACATCGCAAAAATCGGCATAGGCTTTCCAATTTGGCTTAGCTACCTGCCGGATTTCCACCGTGTGCTCGGGCTCTTTGCTTGAGAGCACCAACTCCCCAACCGGACTCCTGTAGCACTTCAGCGTGCGGACTACCCCGAAGCCTATGGAACGGTATACCTTAAAGGCAGCCGCATTGCCGTTGATGACCTCCAGCAAACATTGTTCAATACCACTTTCGCGCAACTTGGGTAGCAGAAACGCATAGAGCCGTTTGGTTAGCTGATGCCCCCGATGCTCGGGTAAAACCCCCGTACCCGCGTTGTATGCGGTGGGTATGCCCTGCCACTCCCCCAATCCCGTCAATATGAAGCCGACCAACTGCCCGCCGTGGAAAGCGCCTGCACAAAAGCTCGGCTCTACCCCCTCCCGCCTGATCTTTATGGCGAACTCCTCCCTGCTTATTTTGATAGGGATGACATAGTCATCGAAGGCGGCCACGAAGGTATCGTAAAGAGCAGGAATATCGTGTTCGCGCAAAAACGAGAAAGTATAAGAAGCCTGGGTTTGCATGAGGTATAGATTTGAAACACACGAACTAAGCACAGCCGGCATGGAGGTTAATAACACGCTTCCTTAAATAACCCACCTTCACTGCTTGCCGTTAAACTGAAGTACTGAAAAATACAAAAGCTTATAGAAGCTAATACGAAAACCTAAAAAATAAACTATGAAAGCAGCAGTATTCCACAAAATGAAAGACATACAGGTAGAGACCATCAATGACCCCAGAATAGAGGACGCGCGCGACTGTATACTACGCGTAACCTCCACGGCCATTTGCGGCTCCGACCTGCACATTTACAACGGCATGGTGCCCCAGGCCCGCGACATGGTCATGGGGCACGAGTTTATGGGCATTGTTGAGGAAGTGGGCGCCGGCGTGAAAAACCTGAAGAAAGGTGATCGTGTGGTGGTGCCCTTCCCCATCTCTTGCGGCACCTGCCATTACTGCAACATGCAGCTGCCCACGCACTGCGAAAACTCCAATCCAGAAAACTATGGTCCTGAAGGCGAGATTGTGATGGCAAAGGGAGCCGGTGCCGGCATTTTTGGCTATACTGACATTTACGGAGGGTATAACGGCGGACAGGCAGAGTTCGTGCGCGTGCCTTACGCCGACTACGGCCCGCGCAAGGTGCCTGATAACTTCACTGACGAACAGGTCCTTTTCCTGACAGATATCTTCCCGACCGGCTGGGCCGCCATTGACTGGGCCGAGCTGAAAGGCGGTGAGACCGTGGCCGTATGGGGTTGCGGACCGGTAGGCATCATGGCCATGAAATCGGCCTGGCTGCAGGGCGCCAAACGGGTAATAGGTATAGACATACAGCCTTACCGCCTCGAAAAAGCCCGCACCACGGCGAATGCCGAAGTAATAAACGCTTCGGAAGTAGATGCCGTGCAGGTAATACGCGATATGACAGGTGGCTATGGCGCCGATGTATGTGTGGACGCCGTGGGGATGGAGGCCGACCGTACCGTACTGGAAAAAGCCATGAATGTGGTGCAGATGGAGAAGGGCTCCATGAAAGTACTCGAAAAGTGCATGGATTCTGTGCGACGAGCCGGTACTGTGACGGTGGTGGGTGTATACGGTTCGCCTTACAACAACTTTCCGCTCTACAAGTGGTTCGACAAGGGCCTGACCCTGCGTGGCGGCCAGGCCTGGGTGCACCGCTACATCGATCACCTTATCTCACTGGTGCAGGATGGCAAAGTCAAGCTGGAAGACATCATTACCCATACCGTGCCGCTGGCAGAAGCCTCCCGCATGTACGACATCTTCAACAAAAAAGAAGACAACTGCCTGAAGGTAGTAATGAAGCCATAACCTGGAGACCACTTAAGCAGAAAACCAGCAGCAGGCCTATACCTTGCTGCTGGTTTTTTGCTTTATGAATATCTGCACACGTTTGCTATAGTTATAATCTTAAAACGGCGACTTGCTCCTGTATTTCCAGAAAGCAGCCATACCTGCACCCAGGCTCAGAAGCGTAATCACAGTTTTTTGCCATACCTCCACTTCCCGCAACTGGTAGGCCAGCACTAACAACGCAACTGTTGCCAGCAGCCACCAAATGGCATGGTAGCGCACCAGAGTCAATTCTTTATATGCCTTTAAGTAAAACCCCGCGTAGCCCATGTACATCAGTGCAGCGAAAGTGGTGTAGGCAGCCATCTCAAAACCGTAGAGCGGCACCAAAATCAGGTTAAGCACTATGTTGCCTATACCTGCCACGGTGGAAATGCGCCAGAGCTTGTTTGTTTTTTCATGGAAAGTGAGCAGGTTAATCACAGCCATGTACATCGGCCTGAAATTGTACCCCATCAGAATGACGATAGCCAGCGGATATGCCTGTTGCAGTTCCTCGTTGCGGATTAAGAAACCAAAAATTTCCTTCATCCAAAGACTTGCAGTAAACGTGCCGATAAAAAAAAGCAGTTGCAGGGTATAAGTCATATAGCGGGCCTGGGCCGCTGCTTCTATGCTTTTTGTCTGCGCATAGAGCTTCATGTACAATGGTGTTGCCGCCTGCACCACCGCGAAACTGGCCGATGAGAAATAAATTCCGAAGTTCGACGCCACATTGTAAAGGCCTATCCGCCCGACAGGCGTACCAAGCACATCCAGCACCAGGCGGTCAGAAGTGTCGAGCATGAAAAAGGAAAAACCGTGCGGCACAGCGGGTAGTGAAACTTTGAGACTGTGCCTGATCCGATGCCATTTAAAATTAAAGATAGGCCAGAGTTTCTGACTGGCTATAATGTAGATGCTCACTACAAAGCCCACCGCCGCCGAAATAGTACTGGCATAAAACCAACCCATATACCCCATCTTAAGCTCAGCAATAAAATAGATGGTCAGGATAACGTTTACGCCCCCCATCAGGAAGGATCGCAGCGCAATAGGCAAAGGCCGTTGCGTGTGCAGGCAAAACATACCACCAAATAAATCGGTGACAACAAAAAAAAGCATGGGAATCCCGACAAGCAGCGCAATCTGCACCCGATCCTCCTGTGCATCGGCAGGTACCGCCAAATAGATTATACCCATACACAGCAGCCCATAAAGCACTGACCAGCTGGTCAGAAAACCATAGAGCTGGCGCCAGATCCATTGGAAGCGGCTGGGATGCCGTGCAAAGCTGTTCTCCATCACCACTGTGAAGCCCAGCGACATCAATACCAAAAGGGCACTGTAATAAGCTGTTACCACTCCCGCCACCCCATAGTCAACCGGGGAGAGGTGCTGCGTGATCAGCGGCAGGGCTAGCACACCCGCCAAACGAGGTATCTGAGCTGAAAAGCCATAGATCGCAGCATGTGACAGGAGTTTCCGAAGCATCCTCTAAAATTAGGTGATAATACCTTCACAGCCATACCCGCCAGATTGCATTTTCAAAAATCGCTTTGTCCCACGCTGTCTAAACTCCCGTAAAAGCACTAATTTATGCCCCGTACTGTTAAAGACCGCGGTCACAAAAGCTGACATTTGAGCAAAAGCTCAAAAAATTAGTATATTTGTTAATTCAGACAATAAGAAAACAAGAAGCCTCACGGCTATATAGGAGATATAAATAGTGGGATGTAGTTCATGTTCTAGTGGCGGATGCAGCACCGGCGAAAAACCAGGCGGCTGCAAAAGCAACGGCGGTTGTAGCACAGGAGGCTGCAATCGTTTAAACGTGTTCGACTGGCTCAGCGATATGGAAATACCAACCGCGTTTGAGGAGTTCGACATCGTAGAAATAAGATTCAAGGGAGGACGCAAAGATTTCTTCCGCAACATAAACAGACTCGACCTGACCACCGGCGACCCAGTGGTAGTAGACGTACCGAACGGGCATCACATCGGCACCGTATCGCTGAAAGGTGAACTCGTACGCCTGCAGATGCTCAAGAAAAAGGTAGACAACAACGAGGAGATCCGCACCATCTACCGCATCGCCAATGAGCGTGATCTGGAGAAACTGCGCGAAGTGCAGGAGCAGGAAGCTGCCACCATGTACCGTTCCCGCGAGATCATCCAGCAGACAGGACTTCGCATGAAACTCTCGGACGTAGAGTTCCAGGCTGACCGCTCCAAAGCAACGTTCTACTACTCTGCCGATGACCGCGTGGATTTCCGTGACCTGATCAAGAAGCTGGCCGAGGAGTTTAAGGTACGCATCGAGATGCGTCAGATCAGTCTGCGCCACGAGGCCGGCCGCCTAGGCGGCATAGGTTCCTGCGGGCGTGAATTGTGCTGCTCAACCTGGCTCACCGATTTCAAGAGCGTGTCGACTACAGCGGCCCGCTACCAGAACCTGTCGCTTAACCCGAGCAAGCTGTCAGGACAGTGCGGACGCCTAAAGTGCTGCCTCAACTACGAGCTGGAAACTTATATGGAGGCACTCAAGGATATACCTACTGTGTCACGCCCATTGCAGACCAAGCAGGGCGATGCTATGCTGCAAAAAACCGACATCTTTAAAAAAATGATGTGGTTTGGCTACAGAGGCGACAACAACTGGTACCCGGTGCCGGTAGAGCGTGTGCACGAGATCCTGAAAATGAACAGCCAGGGCTTTGTTCCTGAGACACTGGTAGAGGAGCCTGTACAGGAGACGAAGCAGAATGAATTTGTAGCGCAGGTGGAGGGTAGCCTGGAACGACTCGACGACAAATACAAGAGCAAGAAAAAGAAGAAAAAGAAGAAAAAGTCAGCTGGCGACAAGGCAGAAGGCTCACTTGGAAATCGCACGCAGGAAACGGAAGCACGTGAGCAACGGGAGCCGCGTGCGCCTCGGGAAGATAGAGGGCCACGTGAAGACCGAGGTCCTCGCGAAGACAGGGGACCGCGCGAAGGCAGAGGCCAGCGGGACGGCCGTGGTCGTGACAGAGGTCCACGTGAAGCAAGAGCTGTTGATCAGCAGCAGGCGAAAGCGGCAATGCCTGATGCAGGAATTGACGGAGCAGCAGCTGAACAGGGCCAGCGCCCCAAAAAGCAGCGCCCGCCACGCAACCGTGGCAACCGCGAAGGACGTGAAAACAGGGAGGATAGACTGCCAAGAGGAGACGAACGGCAGCCACGCGAGCCCAGACCCGAACGGGAAGCTGGAGCGCCTAGGCCGCCACGTGGAGAGGGAAAGTCGGATGCCCAGCAACCGCAGGGCGATGGCGCCCCGCAGCAGCCCAGACGACAGAAGTCACGCAGACCGAACCGAGGCCAAAAACCAAACCAACCTAAATCACCTTCGCCTGATGCGTAACCTGATGCTAACGCTGGCAGTAGCGGGCACCCTGCTACTGTCGGCTTGCGACCCCTCGCGGGTATATGAGCAGAACGTAGAGCTGCCCGAAAAAAACTGGACAGTGGACAATGCGCCTGTTTTTGAGTTTGCCATTGAGGATACCACCAAGCGGTTCAATGTGTACTTCAATGTGCGCTACTCTTTGGCTTACGACTACTATAACCTATATCTGCAGCACCGCCTGACGGCTCCGGATAGCAGCCAGGTATCGTCGTCGCTACACGAACTGCATTTGATGGATGCCAAAACAGGTAAGCCTGAAGGAAAAGGATCGAGTGACATTTACGATATGCAGTCGCTTGCGCTGGAGGGTGTTGCCTTCCCACAGGTGGGCACTTACCGCCTGCAGTTAACGCAGTACATGCGCCGCGACCCGCTTCCAAATATTCTGGCAGTGGGGGTGCGAGTGGAAGAAGTTGCCAATTAGAAAGAATCACAATCAAGGAAAAAACGGCCGGAGCTAGAACATAGCCTCGGCCGTTTTTCTTTTTAGCACGTTTCAGCTCTATACTTTACAACGAACGCATTATACCCTGACAAGAAACCACAGGCTCCTACAACAAAAAATTAGTGTTGAAAGTATGCAGTATATCTTACTGTCCTATACCTAATTGCTTGCAATTACATGAAGCTCACCCTCCAGATAGCCGGATTCGTTCTGACGCTATTTTCTTTCCTGCCACTCATCAAGTCCCCCCTATGGTGGATCCGGGTACTTGACTTTCCCCGCCTGCACGTGGCGATACTGCTAACGGGCGTACTGGTGGCATACACTGTGCTTTATGGTGTTACTGGTGAAGCAGGCGAGATGACGATGCTCTCGCTTTGGGTGCTGGCTATTGTGAATGAATTGCGCTATGTGTATTTCTTTACGCCACTTGCTCCGATAGAAGCCCTGCGAACGGAAGTAGAAGCGCCGGCCAACTGTGTCACGCTGATGGTTTCGAACGTGCGCATGACCAACAAGAAGTATGAGAAGTTCCTGCAGCTCGTCCTGCGCACCGACCCCGACATCGTGCTGATCAACGAACCTAACCAGGCATGGCACGATCACTTGCAGCCCGAACTGGACAAACGCTTCCCCTATGCCATCAAAAAGCCATTGGAGAATACCTATGGCATGTTGCTCTACAGCAAATTCAAGCTTCTGGACAGTGAGGTTCGCTTTATGGTGGAAGACGATATACCTTCGTTTTTCACGGTTGTGGAACTGCCGAGCGGTCTCAAGTTCGACTTGTATACGGTGCATCCACAGCCCCCCCGGCTAATGCAAAACACCGAAACCCGCGAAGCGGAACTTCTGATCGCGGCAAAAGTCGTGAAGAAATCACCGCACCCTTCCATAGTAGCCGGCGACCTGAACGATGTAGCCTGGTCAAGCACCACCAAACTGTTCAAGCAGATAAGCGGCATGCTGGACCCACGGGTAGGGCGCGGCTTTTACAACACATACAATGCCTACATACCACTGTTCCGCTACCCCCTGGACCATATCTTTTATGATCCCTCATTCCGGTTGGTGCACATGGAGCGACTGCCAAAGTTCGGATCCGATCACTTTCCTATTCTGATCACGCTGAACTACGAGCCTAAGCGCGAACAAGAGCAGCAGCCTCCTAAGGCCGATGTAGAGGATCATCAGGAGGCCAATGAGTTGATACAGGAAGGGCTGGAAAAGGGCGAGGAACGCAACGGGGAAAAGAAGACCTAGAACGGTATTAAATAAAAAACCCGCTCAGAAAACTGAGCGGGTCAAAATAGATGAATGCCCTGCCTAAAGGGCTATATGTTCGTTAACTTAGATACGCTCTACGTTAATTGCATTCAATCCTTTTTTGCCATCTTTCACTTCGAAAGAAACACGGTCATTCTCACGGATTTCGTGAACTAGACCAGTCTGGTGAACGAAGATGTCTTGGTTTGTATCGTCAGCTACGATGAAGCCGAAGCCCTTAGATACGTTGTAGAATTTTACTTTACCTGTTTGCATGATAAATAATTGTTAATAATAGAAGCAAAGGTAAAAAATAAGTTCTTATAAATAACCAAATTCACAAAAATATAATGTGACATTCTGAATCAGAAAAAGGTCATCTAAATCAGAGACATAGCCTCCATTCCGCATCTCCTTTAAGCATCATGTTGTGAACGGTTCCGGCACTTACCATCACGCTGTTTCCTGATGTGTGCTTAATAACCCTCCAACGTGAGGTTCGTATAGCTAAAACGTTCAGTTACACTAACTAAATGGGTATAATCACCATTTTTTGATGTGGCTTGAACAGGTCATTGCCAGTGTTCCGGCACATTGTGCTGCGCAGTGGCGATGTCACATTTAAACGGACCTTTACTATTCCAATTAATCTATAACTATAAACTGAGGAGATCAGAACTATGAAAGAAAACGAAAAAAATCAGTCATCCAATCAGTCTGGAAACATGTCGAGTGGGTCATCATCGGGTAGCTCCAACCAAAGCGGTTCTAACCCAAGTGGCTCTAGCCAAAGTGGTTCCAGTCTAAGTGGTTCAAATATGGGCTCTATGAGCCAGGGAAGTTCCGGCATCGGATCATCATCTTCTTCCAGCTCTACTCCTTCCTCGAAGAGTAGCAGCAAATCAACTTCTTCTGATAGCAAGTCGACAGGCACAAAAGCAAAGTCAGGTACTAAAACCTCTGCTAAGTCTTCTGATTCGAAATCAGGCAAATCTTCTACTTCTTCCAGAGGCAGCAAAGACAAAGACTCTGATAGCAACCTAATGGGCAGCAGCGACCAGAACTATGGCAGCCAGAGCGGCTCACAGGGATACGGAAGCCAGCAACAAGGTGGCATGGGCGGCTACGGCTCGCAGCTGGGTGGCCAGGGTTACGGTGACAGCCAGCAGGGCTATGGCTCGCAGGGCGGCTATGGTTATGGCTCGCAGAACAGCGGTGGCTACGGCGGCCAGAGTGGCTATGGTTATCAGGGCGACTATGGTTCCTCGCAGCAGGGCGGTGGCATGCAGCGTGGCTACGGCGACAGCAGCGGTTACAGCTCATCTTCTCAAGGTGGTTACGGTTCGTCTTCACAAGGCAACTACGGTGGCTCGCAGGGAGGCTATAACTATGGCAACCAGGGCGGCATGGAAGGCAACCGCACCCGCCACCAGGATCAGGACTACGGTGCCTCGAGAGGTGGTATGCAGGGCGGCATGCAGGACAGAGAAGGCGATAACATCGGTGGCCAGAGCTACGGTGGATCTCAAGGCTCTTTCGGTATGCAGGGCAGCGGCTCTAACCAGGGCGGCTACGGCAGCTACGACAGTGGCCGTGGTGGCTACGAACAAGGCGGCTATCGCAGCAGCGGCAGCCAAGGCAACTATGGCGGCTCATCTCAGGGTGGTTACGGTAGCCAGGGCAGCTATCAGCAGGGATACGGACAAGGCGATTATGGCCAGCGTGGTTCCCAGGGTAGCTACGGTTCATCGCAAGGCAGCGGCATGCAGCGTGGCTATGGCGACAGCAGCGGCTATGGCTCTTCCTCACAGGGAGGTTACGGCTCTATGAGCGGCCGCAGTGGCTCGCAGGGTGGCTACGGTTCTTCTTCCCAAGGAGGTTATGGCTCACAAGGCAGTTACGGCGACCGTGACCGCTACGGCTCCATGGGCTATGGTTCATCCAGAGGTATGAGTGAGTACGATCGCGATGACTATGGTTCACAAAGAGGCTACAGCTCACAGAGCTCTATGCAGGGTGGCTATGGTTCGCAGGGCGGCTATGGCTCACGCGGTGGTTCTTACAACGATGAGTACCGTTCGTCTCAGGACCGCGGCCGCGGCGGAAGCTCTTACGGCGACAACTACGGCTCACAGAGCAGCTACGGCGGTTCTTCCCGCCAGGGCTCACAAGGTAGCGGCTATGGCTCTTCCTCACAAGGTGATTATGGCTCTATGAGCAGCCGCAGTGGCTCGCAAGGGGGCTATGGTTCATCTCAAGGTGGCTACGGCTCTATGAGTAGTGGCGGCTATGGCGGATCCGAAAGAAGCGGCGGCATGAGTGGCTACGGCCAGAGTGGTTACCGTGAAGGTGGCTACGGCCAGGGCGGAAGAGGAGGCGACCAGAGTCGTTATGGCTCTATGGACAGCGGCACCTCTTACTACAGTGATAACCAGGGTTCGTCTTCCCGCGAAAATTACCGCAGTGGCATGGGCGACCAGGACTATTCACAGCGCGGACGCTCCAGCTATGGTGACGATAGCAGCAGCTTCGAAACAAGACGAAGCGATCGCTACCGCGACCTGGACTAATCTGAATTGATCTAAAGCAAGAGGGCCTTTCCTGAATCAGGAAAGGCCCTCTTTTTTGTATATCTCCTGGCTATACCTGACGGTTCAAAAGCACTCGTGGTAATCGCTGGCGAACTGCCGGAAACTATGGGGCGGACGACCAGTCAGCTCCTGTACCGCCTCCGTTACCTCGGCAGATTTTCCAGCTTTGTAAGCAGCATACAGTTCCAGGATTGCCTCAACTATTGGCGCTGGTGTGTGATGCGCTAACAGAGACTCCCGGGCTGCATCTTCCGGCACATCCACAAAGTCTATTTTCTTGCCGGTTGCCTCACCCAACTGCATGGCCATTTCCTGATGCGAAAGCGCCTCCGGGCCGGTCAGTTCGTAGGTCTTTCCCTGATGCTCCTCAGACAAAAGCACCTCTACGGCTACAGCTGCAATATCACGGGTGTCGATGTAGCTGACCTCGCCCTCTCCCACTGGCATATAGAATTTGCTTTCCTGCTTAATGGATTCAGCACAGTAGTTCACGATGTTTTGCATAAAGCCTGCAGGTCGTAAGATAGTATAAGGGATGCCGCTCTCCTCCACATATTTTTCCATCTCCCGATGCCAGCGTCCCAGCTGTATACCTGGCTCCGCTCCGGCCCCCAGTGCTGATAGCCTTACAATGTACTTTACCCTTTGCTTCTTTGCCTCTTCCACTAGGTTGCGGGCCATCTGCAATTGATTCTCGGAGAGTGGCGTGATGAGCACAAGCCGGTCTACGTGCGTGAAGGCGGCATGCAGTGAATCAGGATCATTGAAGTCGATCTCCACTATCTCCACACCGGGTAGTCGTTTCAGGTTTTCACCAGTGATGACAGAATGCACACCTGCCCGCACCGTGACATCCTGCATAGAAAGCTGTTTTACAATCTCTCGGCCTACGTTACCCGTAGCACCCGTTACCAATATCGTTTGTCGCATAGTTTTATCTGTTATGGGGTCTGTTAGCCATACGTGCACAGCATCGATGCTGTGTCGTACAACGGCTATACCTATAAACTGATAAGTCCGGAGATAGGTTAAGGGAGAGGGTAAGCGTTACTGTTTTAATTCAAAGCTGACCAGGTATAGTTTCCCTTTTTCGTTGCTAATGAGCAGTTCTGTGGGTGACAGGTATAGCATTGCCTCCGCCTGACCGGTGCGGCCCAATGGCAGGCAGTAGCGCTTGCCGGAAAAATGCACCTGCTCGTTTTCAGGTTCGAACAGGTATAGTCGCCCATACCCGAGCAGGGCAAAATCTTTCCCGTTCGGTGCGCTGTCGGCGGCCGTGATGGCGGAGCTGACGCGCAGCTCTTCCTGCGGCGGCAAGGTATAGGCACCCGCTTTGGCAGGTAAGGTATAGCGACGGGTGATGCCTTTGCGGGCGCGGCTTTTCGTGAATAGATGCAGGCTGTCGGAGCGGTAAAAGAACGCTTCCAGGTCAAAGTGCTTGTCAGATGCTGGCGGTGGAAAATCCTGCTGATCGGCAAAGTTGAATAGTATGGTATCCTGCACGATCATCCTCTCCTCCTGTACCTTGAAGACCCGCAGGTCGCGACGGGCGTTGACGTTGTTGCCGAAGTCGCCAATGTAAAGATTACCTTTATCGTCCTGCGCCAGTTCTTCCCAGTCACGGTTAGGTATAGGCAGTGGCACGGTTCGCAACAGTTCGCCATTCAGGTTGAACAGGTATAGCTCGGCGGGCAAGCCACTGTCGGGGTGCGTCCAGAAAGTGCTATCGGAGGCATGGGCGAGTCCGGAACTTTCCCTGATGCGGGTGTCCAGGCGGCCGATGCGCTGTACCTTCACCTCATAGTCCTTGCGCAGTCGCTCAAAGTCGCTGTTGCGCCTGTCCGGTCCGCAGCCACACAAAGCCGTTTGCAGGTATACATACAGGGTGAAGAGTTTGATGAGCATTTTTGGGTTGAATGGTTAAATTGTTGAATGGTTAAATTGTTGGGTGCACTATTCAGACAGGTCTGCAGCTGTTTACCACCCCTACACAACGTTACGGTGTAACGTCGCTACATACCAACTTTCTGACCTTCCACTTTTCAACTTTCTACCTTCTCAAACTCCTAAATTCTCAAACCCATTAATTCCCCAACTCTCTAACTCCCAACCCTTTTAACTTTCTCACCAACGCATCTTTGTTGGCCCAAAACTGTCGGCTGTAGATTCTTTGGAAAGGCCAGTTCCGCTGATTGAGCAATTTGGGGATGTCGGCGTGGGCGTGGCGCACAGAAAGGTTGTTGAAGTACAGATCATCATCCGTCAGCACGACGCTGCTATAGTTCCCCTCCTCCACTACGGTCAGGTCAGCAAAAGGCACTGCGGCTTGCAGAGCAGGCACTAGCTTGGTCAGCTGCTCTTTTAGCATCGGCACCTGCGTCGGCATGGGCAGCACCTGCGGCTCGTATTTGAAATAGCGACGGCTGACTTGCTGAGCGTAGTGCAGGTAATCGCGCAGCAGCTTCGGGCCGGCATGCTGGGAGTTCTCTACCTGCAACTGCTCACTCCGGATACTGCTCACCACGATCACCATTTGCCGGGCACGGGTGATGGCCACATTCAATCGGTTCTCGCCACCGGCCTGGTTCAGGCTGCCGAACTGCATCACCATTTTTCCTTTCGCATCCGGCGCATACCCTACCGATAAGATTACTACTTCTTTTTCATCGCCCTGCATGTTCTCGATGTTTTTGACCGTTACGGTTGGCGGCAATGCTATACCTTGTACTTGGGCTTTTTCTTCCATCAGGTCCTGCACCAGCATTTGCTGGTTATAGTTGAAGGTGATCACGCCTACATCCTCTACCCCGTTCTGCACAAGCTGCCATACCTGTTCCACCACTTTTTCAGCTTCGGGGAGGTTGCTGTTTTGCTGCCACAGGCCCTGCACTTTCACAAACTGGATGGCGGGTTGGCGGGCATTCACGTCCTGCAACTCAGGTATAAGCTCCAGCCGGTTACGGTAGAAGTGGCGGTTCGAGAAATCGATTAACTCCGGGAAGCGGCTGCGATAGTGTTGGGTGAGCATGGTCTGCGGCAGGTATAGCACACAAAGTTGCAGCAGCGATTCCGCAGTCAGTTCCTCCGGCTCTTCGTTGCCGTTGCCGCCCCAGCGGGAACGGTACAGGTCCGATGGACGCAGCTGCTGTTCGTCGCCGGCCACAACCACCTGCTGACCGCGCAGCATGGCGGGTATACCTGTCTCAGCGAAGCACTGGCTGGCCTCGTCGAAAATCACCAGATCAAAGCAGCGCTCCAGCGGGAACACCGCCGACACTGTTTCAGGTGAGGCCAGCCAGCAAGGTGCCAGGTTCAGAATCTCTTCACTGAAAAGCTCAAACAATTTGCGGATCGGGTACAGACTACGCTTTTTACTCACCTGCGCATGCAATCGTCGATACGTCACAGCATTACCGAGTCGATTAAACTCCATGTCACGGTAAGTTTGCTCCCGCAGTCGCGACAGCACGATCTCCTGACTCAGGTCCTGCTTTTGCTGCAGCAGGTTCTGGAGGTCGGTTTCTACCCGGTCCAACTCGCCGCTGTCGGGCATGCGCAGTTCGGGCCACTGGCTTTCGATTCCGTGCAGCCAGGCCAGGTATAGACTGTTTAAAAACAGCGCCTCGCCTAGCTGGGCGCTGGCTATACCTTCGCGCAGCACCTGCTTGCATACTTCCTGCTCAGCTACCGTGAGCGTGCTGCGCAACTCATCATACGCCACGAGCTGCTCAAAATATTGCCGCAGGCCTTCCAGCAAACCTTTGCTGTAGCCTTCCTGTTCTGCCAGTTTTTCGATGTGTGTTTTTGGAAGCCATTGCTCCCACTCCCCGTAACGCTGCTCAAACACCTGCAGGGCCTGCGCCAGGGCTTGCAAGTGGCTTGGCAGGTTGGTCTCCAGCCACATTTTTTCGTGCAGCACCCGCTCCCGGTGCAGCTGTTTCAGCAGTTGGTGCGCCTCCAGGGTTTGCTCCACTACCTCCAGCTTTTGCAGCATCGGGGTTGGGTTGTCTTCGAGGCGCAAGGTATAGCTGATGCTCTTGTTGATGGCTTTAATCAATTCCTGTGCCTGCTCCCGCAGTTCAATGCGCCGCTGCAGTTCGCCCACTCCCTTAGGAGTCAGCTCGAGCTTGTACTTAGCCAGTGCTTGCTGCAGTACCTTCTTGTCCTGCGAAAAGTACCAGCCTAGCCCTTTAAAGAAATCCTGTTTCTTCGCCTCAAAGGCCGTGATCGCTGACTTTACCAGCGTCAGTTGCTCGACAGGTATGGCGGCGTCCGGGGCGGGACACACCAGGTATAGTCCTTTGAGTTGGCGCACCAGTTTTTTCAGCTCTGATGCCTTGGCCTCTTTGCGAAGCAGTGGTCGCAGCACTTCGGCTACGCCTTCCCGCTCAAGCAGATGCTGCAGTTCGTCCAGGGTGTCGTAGGCCGTGCGAAAATGCTCCAGGCTACTCAGTTCGAAATCGGCACCGCTCAATTGGCTGATCCCGTGCTGCATGTCCTGATACTGCTCAGGCAGTGCCTCGATGGTACGCTCCATTTCCTGCCGTTGCGGCCACCCGAAGCCCCGCATGGTGTGTCGCTCTTTCCAGATAAAATCGGGTTGCTCCAGCACAATGCCCTGCTGCAGACAGGCACGCAAGCGAGGCAAAAAATCATTAACGGTATCCGCTTTAAACTGCTTAAACACTTCTGACAGCTGCACATGGGGCTGCTGCAGGCTGCTGCGCAGGTACAGCTCTTTGGGTGACCAGCCACAGCGGCTACTGTCGAAGAGGGCGGTACGGAAACTCTCCAGCTTTTGCAGGCACTGGTTGATGCCACGGCTCACTTCCAGGAAAGTGCGGTCGGTGTAAATGCTGTTGAGGGCGTGGTTCTGCTTCTTGTATTCTTCCAGTTGGTCTATCTGCAGGAGCAGTTGCTGGTAGATGCTTTTGCGGTCGGCGTTGATGTCGTGCACCAAGGCAGCAAACGGACCGAGACCTGCTGAAGCCAGGCGCTGGTGCACCACGTCGAGGGCGGCACGTTTCTGACTCACCACCAGCACCCGTTTGCCCCGGGCCGTAAAGTCCGACACGAGGTTACAGATTAGCTGCGATTTGCCAGTGCCCGGAGGCCCCTGCACCACGAGCGAACGCCCCTGCTTTACCTGCTGCAGGGCCGCCTCCTGCGACGCATCCATGGCGAAAGCGGTGAAGGTATGTTGCGCCTGCGGGGTTGCCTGTGGTATACCTGCATCAGGTCCTGTGAACAGGTCTTCCATCTCCTGCAAGCCGCTACGCTGTAGCAGTTCGTCGTAGTCATTCAGCAAATAAGACGCAGCCTGCGGGTATAGCCCCAGCACGGCTTCCTGCTCCAGGTATAGCTGTCCGGGCTTCAGGTCGGCTTCGTAATCGGCTTTGCGGAAATCGTGGAACGGCTTGAGTTTATCGGTAAAGAATTCACGGCCGGCGTGCACCGTCAGCTGGCTCTCTTTCAGTAACTCGTATACCTGCGTGCGAAACTCCAGCGGGTGGGTGGGCAATGTGCCCAGGTCGAGCTCCAGCAAGGGCTCTGCCAGCGGTGTGCCCATGTAGTGGGCGTAGGCCAGCACAAAACTCTGGTTGAACTGCGCCGGCTGTGATGTGTCAGGTAGAAGCTCCCACTCCTGCCTGCCGTTAACCTGCAGCTGCACCGGGAAAAACAGCAGCGGGCAGCGCACCGTGGTGCCATCGGCGAACTGGCCATGCACAAAAGGCCAACCCAGGTATAGCTCCCGGCTGCCGCGCTCCTCCACAATCATGTCGGCTTTGCGGCGGATCAGGCGCAGTCGCTGGCTGACGGGCGTTACCGGGGCATAGCGACTGTCGGCGAAAGGCGCCAGCACAGCGGTTTTGCCGCTGATCACCTTCTCCAGCACATGGAAAGCAGGCTTGTTGTTGATAAAATCCAGCTCGTTTACATCCAGGTGCAGCTCACGCGAAAGCCGCAACAGCAACAGGGCCCTGTTGCCGGCGCTCAGGTTAAGCAGACGATGGCGGTAGCTTTTTAGAATGGATTTCATAAAGTGCGTTGTTCCGAAAACGGATGGAATTGCAGAATAGTCTGTAGCTATACGGCAAGTCGGCAGCATTACGGCAAGTTAACATGAATTTAGTGGACTTGGAAATGACAAGACGGCCATCGTTCTGATACACCATCCGTAAAATTATCTGTAAAGTATTGTTTTTTAACCAGATACAACATCAGCAAGATCTATACCTGCGCACAGCTCCTTTATCGATGAATCCGATCAGAAAATTAAGATCACTCAGTTTATTTCTTCCTGCTGCCGGGGAGCGCATAGGAACTGTCACCATAGGTAAAATTGCTTTGTTGGGTACTTTTTTCTATACCCTAACCCTGGTGCACGTTTTAATCGGTATCGCGTTCTATTTTCAGGACAAAGCCCGCTTCTACCAATACACCACAGAAGACGGGTATATCGAATACTTTACTTCCTTTTTTTTACTGGCCACTTCGCTGTATTGCCTTTACAAGGCGCCCAGAATGTACGGTAAATGGGCAAGGGCTTTTCACTATGTGGCGGCGGCTGTTTTTCTCTTTGGCTTTGGCGAGGAGATTTCCTGGGGACAACGCATCCTGGGCTTTGAAGTACCGGATAACCTGGAGAAGATCAATCCGCAAAGCGAGCTCACCTTACACAACATCCACCTGAATGGGGTAAACCTGAACAAGCTTATTTTCGGCAAAATGCTATACCTGGGGGTGTTCGTTTACTTTTTGGGCTTCCCGGTACTCTACCAGCGCAAGCAGTGGTTCAGGCAGCTGGTCGATAAAAGCGGGCTTCCATTGCCAACCCCGTTGCAAGCGCTGCTCTATGTGCTGTTCTTCATCAGCCTGTTGCTCATCAGCGATGGAAAAAAATGGGAGATACAGGAATTTGTGCTCGTTAGCTTTATTTTTTACGCCTTCTTGATGCCCTACAACAAGAGCAGTTCACACCCGGCTCAGGTATAGCCCTCCTTTTTACCTGAAGGCTGTGTAACCCCAAAAGGCACGCCGACAGTCTAACCTATCGGGCCTGTTTAATCGTATGGAGTAAAAATTTCCTGTCAAGCTTTATTGTGCTCCGCTATACCTGACAACATTTTAAGCCGTACAGCAGTTGTATTATCACGCACACGCTGTAGCTTGCATCCTGTTTGCACCGACGTTTACTATGAAAAAGCCTATCAATCTGATCCTTTTCCTTGGGCTGATCCTCACCCTGCTAGCCTCCTGCCGCAAAGAGCGTGTAGAGAAAGAAGTAGAACGCATGGACGAGTTCACCACCTCCAAAAAGTACCCCTTTAAGTTTACGGACGAGAGCCTGGAGAAATGGAAAGAGCAAGTTCCGGAGATACAGAAAGTCAGCATTAAGTCCACGGTTGACGGCGCCAGGCAGCCGGCCCTGTTCTATACCTCTAAAACTACCGGCCCAAGACCGCTGCTGGTCATGCTGCACAGCTGGAGCAGCGAGTACCTGCAGGTAAAAAGCATCCCGTACGCACTATGGAGTGAGGAATACGACTGGGCTTTCATCCACCCTAACTACCGCGGCAAGTTCGACAACCCGGACGCCATGGCCTCTGACCTGGCCATACAGGACATAGTAGATGCCGTGAATTACGCCAAACAGCACACAGAGATTGACACGAACCGCATCTATATCCTCGGTTCTTCTGGCGGAGCCATGACGGCCCTGGTGGCAGCCGGTCGTCACCCCGAGATCTGGGCTGGCGTGGTCGCCTGGGTTCCCGTTTTCGATCTGGTGGACTGGTACGCCTTCAGCCAGAACTACCCGCACCGCGACTACAACCGCCACGTGGTGGCTGCCTGTGGGGGCGAGCCATTGCCGGGCACTCCCGCCGCCGAAGAATGCAAACGCCGCAGCCCCAGCACCTACATCCACCAAGCCAAAGACGTCCCGATTTACCTGGCACATGGCACCGTAGATGTGCTGGTTCCGCCGGACCACTCCATCCGGGCCTACAACATACTGGCCAGCCCAGGCGATACCATTTCGCAGCAGGACATCGATTACCTTCTGGAGGAACAGGTGTTGCCCGAGGAGTTGGCCAAAACTTCCGAAGAGAACAAGTACTTCAGCGCTTCAGATCCGGAGGTCGTGTTTGTGCGGCAGTCTGATAATGTTCGCCTGGTGCTTTTTGTGGGGCAGCACGACATGGCCTACAACCCCGGCCTGTTATGGCTGAACGAACAGCGGAGGAAAACCGCAGCTCCTATCCCTGAACCTGTCGCGGGGCAATAATTAATCTTCCTCTTGTAGATTGAGCCTATGCCTGAAGCTTCCAAAAACGATGAGCACGCCAAACCCGCTATACCTACGCTGGAGCAGGTATCCTCCGGCGGCGTGGTGTTCCGGCAGGGCGTTTCAGGTATTGAAGTCGCACTGATATCGGTTGGCAAACCCGAGCGTTGGCAACTGCCCAAAGGTATAGTAGACCCCGGCGAGACACCCGAGGTAACGGCGTTGCGTGAAGTGCAGGAAGAGACTGGCGTAACCGCTCGTCTGGTCGAAAAAATAGACACGATTGAGTACTGGTACGTGGGTAACAAGGCGGGGCAGCGGGTCCGTTTCCACAAGTTTGTGCACTTCTTTTTGCTCGCTTACCAGTCAGGCACGATTGGCCAGCATGACTGGGAGGTGAACGAAGCCCGCTGGGTTGATTTGCATGCAGCCAAAGAGTTGCTGTCGTTTAAGAGCGAACGGCAGGCGCTGGAAAAGGCAGAACAGTTTATCAAAGCCCTCAAAAAGTAACCCACTATACCTACAACTCCAGGTATGGACTGATCTTCTCAAACAGCTCTGCCGTTACGATCTTTATCTGCCGGATATCCTCTACTTTCCTGAAATCACCATGCTGCTCCCGGTAGGCCACAATGGCGCGTGCTACATTAGAGCTGATGTAAGGGTGCGCTCTCAACTGCTCGGCATTGGCCTGATTTAGTGACAGCTGTTGCAAGGTGTTGGCTTTCGGCACGAAGGTATACTTGTGCAGACTGTCGACTACGGCTGGCGGCAGGGCGTATACCTCCTGTACCTGTGCCATGCTATGGAAGCCACCCAGGCCATCTCTGTACTTCACAATTCTTGCCGAAAGCTTGCTGCCAATCCCCCTGATCTGCTTCAGGGCGGTGGTATCGGCGGTGTTGATGTTGAATGGTGCGAGGATGAAACGCTCACGCGGTCGCGGGTTGCTGGCCCAGTTTGGATTGGGTGTCGTCCGGGAATTGGCGGCTATACCTTGGTTGCGGCTATACCTGTCGGGTTTGGTTTCGGGGAGTTGGATGTAAGGGTATAGCGTCTGGAAAACCGAATCGGGGAGACCGTAGATTGTGCCGAGCTGTGCTTTGTAAGTAAAGTCGCCGACTTTTTTGCGGTAGTTGAGAATGCGCTGTGCCATGTATTTAGGCATGCCCAGCTCCTGCCACTGTGCTTCTGTCAGGTGGTTGGGATTGAAAGGCTGCAGCGCCACCGGTATTTGGTATACCTGTTTTCGGCCTGTTGGCTCTGGCTGCCTGGCCTCGAGCTGCGCTACCAGGCTGTCGAGCAACTGCTTGTCGGCTATGCTGCTCTCTATGGGATCAGTTTCAGGTTTCGTAAACCATTTAAACAGCAATGGTGCTGCCGTCAGCAGCACCATTGCTCCTATCAGTACCAGAAACCCGTTTACCTCGCGCTGCGAAAAGCCAAAGTTGCGTCGAATCCAGTACCTCAGTTTCTTCATAAATCGTTTAAGCCCGTGGCGCCTGTCGCTCTATTTCGTCGTCATTGTCGAGAAAAGAGTCTGGCTCCGGTTTGGGGGGCGTGTTAAGCACCCTGTAAAAAAAGTAACCCATAGCGCCAGTTACCAATAACATGGTGCTGAGCATGACAACAAGTGCAGATGTATTCATAGTTTCCTAAATTCTTCCTTCTCTAACTCTTTTTTTATACGCTATATACACCAGCGCTGCAATACTCAGGAACACCACTACTAACAAAATGCGGGAAGCGTTCACAAAGAACAGGGTGTCTTGCAGCTGCTCAATCACCGCCGGGTCAGTGGCTTCGGCCAGCTGGCGCTTCAGGTTCGAGTTCTTTATCTTGTTGATGATGGAGCTGTCGTCCAGTTCCCAGCCGTTGCTGAGCGCGCCTGCCCAATCGCCGCCCTTCGGTGTGATAAGCGAGCCGATGAACACCCACAGCAACAGCAGCGGGGTTACGAATTTGATGATGAATTTGTAAATGCCCGGCACCTTGATGTCAGCACCAGAAGTGATTTCTCTCCAGCCTTTGTTCATACCGAATACCCAGGCAAATAGGATGGACTCAAACAAGGCGAACACCACCAGCGATACGGTGCCTGCCCAGTAGTCATACTCGTCGAATACGCCATACTTAAAGAACAGTACCGTTGGCATACCCAGCACCAGCACGATAAGGCCAAAAGACCAGGCAGCCGGTCTGCGGCGCCAGTTAAACTCGTCCTGCAGGAAACCGATCCACGGCGTACCCATGGCCAGCGACGAGGTGATGCCTGCAAAGAACAGCAAGCCAAACCACATCACACCGGCTACAGCACCCAGCACATCACCCCACTGGTAGAACAGGTATGGCAACGTACGGAAGCCGAGCCCAAGGCCACCTTGCTTGTTTACGAGGTCCACCACGCCATCTATACCCAGGTAACCAATCGAAATCGGGATAAGGATAGAAGCACCCAGCACCACTTCCACGAACTCGTTCATCCAACCGGCCGACATGGCATTGAGGGCAATATCGTCCTTGGAGCGCACATAGGAAGCATAGCAGTGGATGGTACCCATACCTACTGAAAGCGTGAAGAAGATCTGACCGGCAGCAGCCAGCCATACTGTAGGCGACCAAAGCTCATCGAAGTTCGGCGTCCACAGGAAGTTAAGGCCAACCGAGCTGTCGTTGATGGCACCGTTCTCGCCGGCTGTGATGGTAAAGCCTTTGTAGGCCAGGAACATACCGAAAACAATTAGGAGCGGCATACCGATTTTGGCTACACGCTCCACCCCTTTTGCAAGCCCCTGGGAGAGAATCCAGGTGTTGAGCAGCAAGCAGATGACAAAGAAGAAGATAGGCTCGTAAGGAATGCCAAAGGTTGACTCACCCAGGCTCACATACTCGTCAAAGAAGTTTGAGACACCAATCTGATCAAGCCCACTGAAAGTGCCGCCCAGTGAGTGGAATACGTAAGAAAGTGTCCAGGACTCCAGGTAGCAGTAATAAGAAGCCACCGCGATGTTGGTCCAGATACCGAACACGCCGATGTACTTCCAAAGGCGGTTTTTGTGCATGGTATCCACGATAAAAGGTGTGGAGTGGTGACCGAACTTACCACCGAAGCGGCCCATAGACCATTCGATCCAGAGGAGCGGGATACCCATTACAAGAAAGCAGATCAGGTATGGAATAATGAAGGCTCCACCGCCGTTCTGCACCGCCTGCACCGGGAAACGGAGGAAGTTCCCCAGGCCCACCGCGTTGCCGGCCATGGCCAGAATGAGACCCACCCGGGAGCCCCATGATTCTTTGTTAGCACTCATAAAAAGGGTAAAGGTTGGTTAGTTTAGATTAGTTGGTTTAGTGTAAAGGCACGGATAATCAGGATTTAAAGCTTACAATTTAAACAATGGTTCTGATTGCACCATATTAAATTCAATATTTTTAATACATATCAGCCTGTTCTGCCACCATCGCAATGCCCTCCTCAAAAGTATGCGGCTTGTAGCCCAACTCTTTTTCGGCTTTGGTGATGATAAAGCCCGTGCGCGCCGGGCGCCGGGCCGGCTGCGTAAAGGTGCTGCCGTCAGCTTTATCGATCAGCGATTTGTCCAGCTCAAAATAGTCGGCCACCAGCAGAGCCATGTCGTATGGTGTGTACATCTCCTTACCTGAAATGTTGTAAATGCCCTCGGCGTCGTGCTGCACGGCCAGCCAGCAGCCCATGGCCAGGTCTTCGGCCAATGTTGGGGTGCGGAACTGGTCCGTTACCACCTTGATCACTTTACCGGCCCGCAGGCTATCGCGCACCCACAGCACAATGTTGGTGCGGCCGTAGTCGTGCACCACGCCATATACCAACACGGTTCGAAGTATGGCCCACTTACACTTAGCTTGTTTCACGATCTCCTCGGCCATCAGTTTGGTTTCGCCATAAAAGCTGATCGGGTTGCCTGCTGCCTCCTCGTCATAAGGACCGTCTTCGCCATCAAAAATAAAGTCGGTGGAGAGGTGAACCAGGTGTACGTTGTGCTTTTCGCAGGCCGCTACCACGTAGGCCACCGCATCGCGGTTAAGCTTCAGTGCGCCTTCGCGGTCCGATTCGCACTGGTCCACGTTGGTCATGGCAGCGGTATGGATCAGGTGCGTCGGTTTAAAGTCGGCAACTACCTTTTCTACTTCTTCGCGGTTGGTCACATCCATCGAAGCAAAGGCAAGCGTCGGGAAGACCTCAGCCAGTTTGTTTTCGCCACGGCTGGTCGCCAGCAGTTCCACATCAGTACGGGGAAGTAATAAAGCAGCCAGTTTCTGGCCCAGCAGACCATTGGAGCCTGTAATCAGTATTTTTTTCATTTGTGTTGTAATGAGTTCAGGTATAAGTTCGGGCGGCGCCAGGTTTCCGTGAGCATTCCTAAGCACATCAGTACTTGCCGCCCGGATATAAAATCAGATTTGCTATACCTGTGTCAGGCAGCAGGTATAGCTTGAGCATATGTTGCAATGCCTTACTCCTGCGGGTAAGTATACTTGTACTTTTTGGCTATTTTCTTCTTTTTCACATCCTCTACCTTCACCGTCATTTTCACATCAGAAAGCGGGCGGTTGCGGCCGTCTACAGCCTGCTCGGCTATCTTATCGATCACATCCAGGCCATCAACTACCTGACCGAACACGGTATAGGCTTCATCTAACTGAGGCGTGCCCTGGTGGTTTTCCACGATATAGAACTGTGAGCCGCTAGATTCTTTTTTGGGATTTACCTGGTCGCCCATACGCGCGGCAGCAAGGGCACCCCGCACATGCTTGTATTTCGGCTTGATTTCGGCCGGAATGGTATAGCCGGGGTTGCCCGAGCCATCGTTGCGCGGGTCGTCGTCTTTACTATTGGGATCACCGCCCTGTATCATAAAACCATCGATAACCCGGTGAAACGTGGTGCCATCGTAATAACCATCTCGGGTCAGTTTCAGGAAGTTTTCCTTATGCAGGGGTGTGTCGTTGTAAAGTACCAGTTTCATGTCCCCATGAGGTGTGGAGATAGTGACCAATTGATCTTTGCCTTTGGGTGCCTTTTGAGCCATTACGGCCATCGGGCAAAAGGCCAGCACTATCATAAAAGCAGTTATCTTTCTAAGCAGATTCATGTTAAAGAGGTAAATTTTGGGTTTAAATTCAGGTCCAGATGTCAAATTTAAGCCTTTTTAGTTCCTTTTCACGATCTGGGTGCATTTTCTGTCAGCTTCAGCAAATTCTCCTATTTCAACATAATGTCTACAGGTATAGCGGCATGTGAAGAAGGCCCCTGCGTATAACAGGTATAGCTTGCACTTTAAGAACTTTATGCTGTACCTGTAGAAGCAATTTAAAGGTTAATTTCCTATTCCCGTCAAATAAAATTATATTCATGCATGCTGACTAAATTTACCTACCCTTATTTAATGAAAAAAACACTACTCATGACAGGCATTGGCCTTGCTGTTTCGGCTAACGTACAGGCACAAATGCTGGAGCCCACCATTGATGAAAAAATTGAGGCAGCCGTAGCACCTACCGCCCAGTTTATTTCCGATATCATCTTTTATGAAGTGCAGGTCGCCGGCGCAGGTATACCGCTTATCCTGGTTTGGCTGCTGGTAGGAGCCCTTTTCTTTACCGTATATTTGGGCTTTATCAACGTCAGAGGCTTTAAGTATGCGCTTGACATTGTGCGCGGCAAGTATAACCAGCCTGGTGCCCCTGGCGAGTTGTCACATTTTCAGGCGCTGACGGCGGCCGTGTCGGGCACAGTAGGCCTCGGAAACATTGCAGGCGTGGCCATTGCCATTTCGCTCGGCGGACCAGGCGCTACCTTCTGGATGATCATGGCAGGCCTGCTGGGTATGTCGACTAAGTTTGTATCCTGCACCCTTGGCGTGAAATACCGCGACGTGCATGCTGACGGCACGGTTTCAGGCGGCCCGATGCACTACCTGAAAAAGGGCCTGGCAGAGCGTGGCATGACAGGTTTAGGCAAGTTTCTGGCGGCATTTTTTGCCGTGATGTGCATCGGTGGAGCCTTGGGAGCGGGAAATATGTTCCAAATCAATCAGGCTACGCAGCAGTTTATATCCGTTACTGGCGGTGCAGAGGCTTCTTTCTTTGGGGGCGGCAATGCCTGGCTGTTCGGCTTGATCATGGCTGTACTGGTGGCGCTGGTTATTTTGGGCGGCGTGAAGAGCATTGCCCGTGTAACCGAGAAAATAGTGCCCCTGATGTGTGGCATCTACATCATGGCTGGCATTATAGTGCTGACCGTCAACTTCTCGCAAATACCGGCTGCATTCGGGGCCATCATTGAAGGCGCTTTCAGTACGACGGCCATTGGCGGCGGTTTGGTTGGGGTTATGATCCAGGGTTTGCGCCGCGGTATTTTCTCCAACGAAGCAGGTATAGGATCCGCTTCCATTGCCCACTCCGCCGTAAAAACCAACATGCCCGTAACGGAAGGTTTCGTGGCCTCGCTTGAGCCATTTATCGATACCGTGATCGTATGCACGATGACAGCCCTGGTGATTGTGGTGACAGGCGCCTATACCCAGGACACAGGCGACGGGATAGCGCTTACCTCCTCTGCCTTCGCTACGGTAATCGACTGGTTCCCGCTCGTTCTGGCAGCAGCCGTTATCCTATTTGCCTTCTCTACCATGATCACCTGGTCTTACTACGGCCTCAAGTCCTGGACTTACCTGTTTGGCAATTCCAATTCATCCAAAATTTCTTTCAAAGTAATGTTCTGCGCTTTCGTGGTGCTGGGCGCTCCCATTCAGCTTATTAGTGTGGTTGCCTTTTCTGATGCCATGCTGTTTGCCATGAGTATACCCAATCTGATCGGTTTGTTTATTTTGGCTCCGGTGGTAAAAAGCGAGATGCAGGCTTTCCTGACGTACGCACGCTCCAGCACAAAACGACCGCTCACGCAGAAGTCAGTAGAAGCTGCGCAATTAGAAGCGGAGGTATAGGTATAGCTATAACAGCAACGGGCCGCTTGCTTTGCGCAGGCGGCCCGTTTTTGTTTGCTTAATACTGAATCCCTTGCAGGTTGTTAGCCTCTTTCAGATCTGATATCCTTCAGGATTTGGTCTCCTCCCTGCTCCAGGATGGTTTGGGCCAGTCGAACACCCAGCGCTTCCGCTTCCTCTCTGCCTCCTTCAAATATCTCTGAAAGGTGCTGTTGCCCGTCGAGACTCACGATACCGCCCTGGATGCGCACGTTTCCCTCTGCTGTTAGTTTGGCCAGCGCAAAGGAAGGGATGCTGCAACCGCCTTCCATGGTGCGTAGGAAAGCGCGTTCTGCTATCAGACACACATGGGTATCAGCGTGGTCGATCGCATCCTTCAGTAGCTGCTTTAGCTCCGGATCCAGGTCGCGGGCACACTCCACAGCCACACTGCCCTGGCCGGCGGCAGGCACAAATTCATTGTCCGGAAAGGTATGCACGATCAGGTCGTCGTAGCCCATGCGGGTCACACCGGCATAGGCCAGAATGAGCGCTTCAAATGGACCGTCCTTAAGTTTCTGCAGACGCGTTTGCAAGTTGCCGCGCGACTCGGCGGTACTCACGTTCGGGTAGTATTTTCGGAGCAAAGCCCTGCGGCGGGTAGAAGACGTACCGATCATCACCTTGCTGTCACGCTCGAGTTTGAAATCCGGGTTGAAGGACAGAACCACATCATTCACCACTTCGCGCTCCATGAAGGCCACTAGTTCCAGGTCTTCAGGTATAGACGACTGCACATCTTTGGCACTGTGCACGGCAATCTCAATGCTACCTTCCCGCAGGCCCACTTCCAATTCTTCAGTAAACACGCCCTTCGAACCCAATTTGTCAAGGGAGCGGTCGAGGATCTGGTCGCCTTTGGTACTGATGATGACGATTTCGGTATCGAGGCCGGCAGCCTGCAGTTTGTCGGCCACGGCGTTTGCCTGCCAAAGGGCCAGCTTGCTGCCGCGTGTTCCGATTCGGATGGTTTTTACTATTGTAATATTTTCCATGATATCTTCTTAATTAGCATTGCGCAGGTACTGGGCAATCTGAATCGAGCTGTCCACGAACACCATTTTCGGGTTGGCATTCCGCTCTATGTGGTAATGCGCCTCGTTCAGTTCCTGCGCCAGTTTACCGGCATTGTTTTCAGTAATCAATTTCGAGAACTTCTGTACGAAATCAAGTTCGTTTGGGGGCAGGTAGGCAATCAGCGACTCATCCACGCCATAGAGCATCACCTTCCGGAACAGGTTGAGCGCATAGAGCAAAAAGTTCTTCTGGTTCTCGCGGCCCAGCTTCTGGAAGTCCTCACTGGCATCCACCACCTTGTCAAACTTGTAGCTGTAGCAGTTGCGCATCCAGTCGGTGAAGAAGGTGAAGTAGTCGCTGCTGACCTCGCTGGTGAGTTTGGTCGCGGCATTGAGACTTCCTTCTGCCAGCTGCGCCACCTGGTAGGCGGCCGTGTTGTCGAGTCCGTGCTTTTCCTGCAGGTAGCTGATCACTTCCTCTTCGGTAAAAGCCCGTACCTGCACAATCTGGGTACGCGAGGTGATGGTGGCCAGCAGCTTCTCGGCCGACTGCGACACCAAGAGGAAAAGCGTTTTGGCGGGCGGTTCTTCGAGCAGTTTGAGCAGGGCATTGGCCGCAAAGGGGTGCATCAATTCCGGCAGCCAGATCAGCACGATCTTGTAATCGCCCTCAAAGGCTTTGAGCGAGACCAGCTTCACCAGTTGGCGACTTTCTTCTTTGGAGATATTGCCCTGCTTGTTCTCGGCGCCAATGTGTTGCATCCACTCGTTGAGTCCCTGGTATGGGTTAGCCAGCACAAACTCGCGCCAATCAGTCAGAAACTTCTGGCTCAGCACGTCCTTGGTGATGGACTTGGTGCTCGTCACAGGCATCACGAAGTTGAAGTCGGGGTGCACCAGCTTGTTCATTTTCACGCAGCTGCTGCACGTTCCACATGAATCATCAGCTTGCCTGTCCTCGCAGTTGATGTACGTGGCATAGGCCAGGGCCAAAGCCAGATTGGCACTCCCCTCCTGCCCCAGAAACAGCTGGGCATGCGCCACATGGTTCTGCCGCACCGAGTTAACGAGCAAGGCTTTCGTCTCCTGATGCCCTATTATTTGAGAGAAATGCAATTTGATGAATTGTTAAATGGTTGGATGGCTGAAGTGTTAAACTGTTATAAAGCACTCAAAGAATTCACATTCCACGAAGTTAACAATTTAACCATTAAACAATTTAGCCATTACCCCTTCCTATCCCACACCCTGTATTCCTGGGTCTGATCGAATACTTCTGCGAAGATAGCCTTTTCTGTGTCATCGAAGGGCAAATTGCGCCGTCCCATTACTTTTTCGGCTACTTCACTGGCCTTGCGTAGCTGAAAGGTCTCGAAACCGGAGGCGCCCCCCCAGGCAAAGGAAGGTATAAAGTTGCGCGGATAGCCGGCCCCAAAGATGTTGGCGCTCACGCCGACCACCGTGCCCGTGTTGAACATGGTGTTAATGCCGCTTTTGCTATGGTCGCCCATGATGAGCCCACAGAACTGCTGCCCTGTGCTCTTGAAGCCGCCTTTGGCATAGCTCCATATCTTTACCTCTGCGTAGTTGTTTTTCAGATTCGAGGTGTTGGTGTCGGCACCCAGGTTGCACCACTCGCCCAGCACCGAATTTCCGAGGTAGCCTTCGTGGCCTTTGTTAGTGTGGCCGAATATCACGGAAGCCGCCACTTCACCGCCTACTTTGCAGAAAGGGCCGATGGTTACGTCGCCGCGCATTTTGCCGCCAACATTTACGTTGCTGCCCTCACAGATCGCAAACGGCCCTTTAATAATGGCGCCTTCGTGTATCTGAGCGTTTTTACCAATGTAGATCGGTCCGTTTTCAGCGTTGAGGATGGCTGCGCGTATTTTCACTCCCGCTTCCAGGAAGATATTCTCCTCATTATACACCATGGTGTACTTATCATCAATGGGCTGGCTCTTGCGTCCGGCAGTCAGCACTTCAAAATCGCGCCGGATCTGGTCTCCGTTCTGCACAAAGATTTCCCACACTTCCCGAATGATGTTCTCAGGCAGGCACTCTATCTTTTTAGAAGAGGAGTGCATCACCAACTCGGCAGCGTCGTGCAGGTCTAAATTGTCGGCATTGAGCGCAATCAGCGTGCCTTCGCAGTACAGTCCTTCTCCTACCTTCAGGCTTCTCACCTGCTCTACTAGTTTAGCATCAGGACACACCGCACCATTTACAAACACGTTGTGCGTCTCGTAATTCGCCGGGTACTTGTGCTGGAGGTATTTTTCAGTCAGGAACGACACGCTGGCTCCTGCATAGGTTTGCCATTTTTCGGCAATGGTCATTATACCTACCCGTATGCAGGCCACTGGTCTGGTAAATGTCAGCGGCAACAGCGACTGACGAATGACCGGTTCATCGAAGAGAATGATATTCATAGCTACAAAAATAGAAAAGTCTTCCCGAAATAATTCAGGAAGACTTGGATAATTAGGTATAATCTTTTCACTAATAAATGGTCAGCTGGAACGTCTTCTCCACCTGGTCAGTTGGAAAGGTTTGGTTTTTGCCGAAAGACTCCTGCCTATAGCTATAACTTGTGCCGATATACACGTCCTCTTGAGCATCACGCACCGCGGGCACTGTTTTGTGAATGGCCATGCTGTTTGCCCGCACAGGAACATCCTTTAAGGCCATGGTAAAGGTGCTGTCGAACACTGTGGTCTCTATCGCATCAACTGCTTCCTTGTTCTTACGGGTGATCACCAACTGTATGGTGACCTCCTCCTCGCCATAGCGGCTGTAAGAGAAATCCTGATTGCCAAACACCTGGAATGCGACCGTTTTGTCGACTGCCTCTGGCTCAGGTATAACTTCTTCGGTTTTGTCGCATGACGTGAAAGCAAAAAGCGACAACAAGGCGAAGGGCAGGTAAACGGCTTTTAATTTCATAGTGGTGGGGGTTGGTGAGCGTCTATATAAGTTTTGGCTATAACATAAACCGAGCCAGCAACTTGATGGGCCAGAAACAAAAAAGTCTTCCAGATTTCTCGGGAAGACTTTTTTGTTCAAACGTTTTAACCAGGTAGTATACCTGACTATTTTTTCTTGTAACGTGTGTTGAAACGCTCCACACGACCCGCAGTATCCACGAAGATGTTTTTACCAGTGTAGAAAGGGTGTGACGCAGAAGAAACTTCCACTTTGATTACTGGATATTCTTTGCCGTCTTCCATGGTGATTGTCTCGCTAGAGTTCATCGTAGAACGTGTGATGAATTTGAAATCACTCGTCATATCCTGGAAAACCACCTCTCTGTATTCTGGGTGAATGCCTTTTTTCATTATTATAAACGTTAATTAACCTTAATTTCTGAATCGGACTGCAAATTTAAGAAGTATTTTTGAATTTAAAATGCTACTAACCAAATTATTTTACTCGTTTACCATAGTGTGCTGTAGCTATCGATATTTATTTAAATTTGTCTCAGGCACAGCGCCCTACCTTATACCTATACCTAGATGACACACCCACAACAAAACCTGATACTCGACCAAGGCCAGATCCAGCAGAAGATCACCCGCATGGCTTACGAGGTATACGAGCAAAACTTTGAGGAACAGACGCTTGTGCTGGCAGGTATACACCGCAACGGCTACACCCTGGCAGGCATGCTGGCGCAGGAATTGGAGAAGATTTCTCCGATCAAAATAACGCTGCTGCAGGTCACGCTCGACAAAACGGCGCCGCTGCAGACCCCTGTCGTTATCTCCCCCGAAACCGCCTCCATTGAGAAAGCCGTGGTGATTATTGTGGACGATGTGCTGAACACGGGCAAAACGCTCGCCTATACCTTGAACGCCTTATTGCCGCAAAACCCCAAAAAAGTGGAGATCGCGACGTTGGTGAACCGCCACCATACCTTGTTCCCGGTATCGGCCACCTATACCGGCTACTCCCTGGCCACTACTTTGCGCGAGCGCGTGGACGTGGTGCTGCAGGAAAATGAAGTAGCGGCCTATCTGCATTAAGAGTATAACCCCATCTTAAAATATGCACCTTAACAAAGAAGAGACAAAATTCATCAGCAGATGGGCCCGGACCAAAGAGCGCGGCCAGTGGCACTACTACCTGACACGCGGTTTGCTGTGGGGCGCACTGGTTAGTATCTTTTCCAATCTTTTTCAGTCATGGGATGCGCTAAAGGATGGGGATACTGTTGCGCTTTCCGACGCCTTTATCACTTCCGACTTCTTGGTCAGGTTGCTTATTTACAGCGCGATTGGCGTTGGCCTGCATGCCTACCACTGGAATTTCAATACCAAAAGGTATAACCAGCTGAAAAACATCGAGCGCCGCTCACAAGCCACAGCAAATGCCTCTAAAGGCTATTCTGAGACCACCAACTAATCCTATTATACCTCAGTTCGTACTATTCAGCCTGGGACCGGGACATTACTTATGTGTTCCATTTCAATCCTTTAGGAATCCTGAATATGCTTTTTAATCCTGAGAATCCTGATTCAGACAACATGAAAGAACTCTGCTTCGCCACTAACAACAAGAATAAAGTAGCCGAGGTAAGCCGCATGCTCGAAGGCAAGTATAAACTACTCACTTTGGGGGACATTGGCTGCCACGAAGAACTGGCTGAGGACCAGGACACGCTGGAGGGCAATTCCCGTCAGAAGGCCCAGTACGTGTGGGAAAAGTTTAAGGTCAACTGCTTCGCAGACGACACCGGGCTGGAGGTGGACGCCATCTGTGGGGAGCCTGGGGTATACTCCGCCCGCTATGCCGGGCCACAGCGCAACGATGCCGATAACATACGCCACCTCCTCAAGAACCTCGAAGGCCACGACATTCGCCGTGCCCGCTTTCGCACCTCTATCACGTTATACCTGGATGGGCAGGAGTACCAGTTCGAAGGCATCGTGAACGGACAGATCACTACCGAATGGAAAGGCGACAAGGGCTTTGGCTACGATCCTGTGTTCGTACCGGATAGCCACGACCGCACCTTTGCCGAGATGACGCCGGAAGAAAAAAATGCCATCAGTCATCGTGGGGAGGCCATCCGCAAGCTGGTGGAATTTTTGAAGGCACAGTAGCGTTTGGGAGGTAAAATAATTAGCTCAGGCTGTAGCCACATTGCCCTTAAAAGACTAATTTTGTAGCCTGAAACTATAATCTCCAATGCAAAAGCCATTTATCGTCGGAATTACAGGAGGTAGTGCTTCAGGGAAAACCACTTTTTTGAATAGACTACTTGCTTCTTTCTCTCCTGAGCACATCTGTCTTATCTCTCAGGACAACTACTACAAAGACCGCGAGCACCAGACCCGCGACCTCAACGGGGTCGTCAACTTCGACCTCCCCTCCTGCATCGACGACGAAGCTTACGCACAGGACATCCTGAAGCTAAGCCGGGGCGAAACCGTTTACCGCAAAGAGTACACCTTCAACAACCCCAACGTAGTACCCAGGCAACTGGAGTTTAAACCGGCTCCTATTGTGGTGGTAGAGGGTATTTTCGTTTTCTACTTTGAGGAAATTGCCAAACTGCTCGATCTCAAGGTATACATTGACGCCAAAGAGTACATTAAGCTGCAGCGCCGCATCGTACGTGACAAAGTAGAGCGCGGCTACGACCTCGATGATGTGCTGTACCGCTACACGCACCATGTGGCACCCACTTACGAGAAATACATCAAGCCATATAAAAACGACGCAGACATCATCATCCCGAACAACGAGAAGTTTGACCGCGGACTGGAGGTGCTGACTACATTTCTTAACTCCAAAATATAAGGATGCGACACAAGTTTGCAGTAATAGGATTGGGTAGGTTCGGCAACTCCATCGCCCGCACGCTCGCAGAACGCGGCGCAGAGGTGCTCGCCGTCGACAACAACGAAGACCATGTAGAGGACATAAAGGAGGACGTGGCCTACGCCGTAGCCCTGGACGCAACGGATATCCGGGCACTGGAGGCGCAAAACGTACAGGACATGGACGCGGCCATCGTGGCCATCGGCGAGGACTTTGAGGCCTTGCTCATAACAACGGCCAACCTGCAGGAACTCAACATCAAGCGAATCATCACACGTGCCGCCAATAAGCAGCAGCGCCGCATTCTGGAGAAAATGGGGATACAGGAAATTCTGTCACCGGAGGGGGAAGTTGGCAAAACGGTGGCCGAGCGCCTGCTGCAGCCGAACATCCGCACCTTCCTGCCGCTGCCCGACAACTACGAGATCGTGGAAATCAATACCCCGCGTGGTATCGCTAATAAGAGCCTGGCCAAGATATCGCTGCGTGAGAAGTATAACCTCAACATGATCACGATCAAGCGCTTTTTCGAGGAGATACAGGACGGCAAACCGACCCAGGTAGAGCACATCATCGGTGTACCGAAGGCCGACACCATTATCTATCCTTCTGACATTCTGATTCTTATCGGAAAAAAGCACGACATCAAACGATTTATTGATATAAACCGCTAACAGGTTTTAATTTTTCATAGAAAGCCTTACATTTGCTTTCTGTATGCCACACGCAGCCAACATATTGCCACACTTACGTCATCTTCTGATGACTGTAACCCTGCTTTGGGCGCTTATGCTCAATGGGCAGGAGGTCGTGGCGTATACCTACACGGCGCAAGGCACTCCTGTGAAGTCGGCCTCGCAACTGGCCACGGCCCCACAGGAAAAAACGGTTGTCAAGCAAAAGGTGATGTTGGAGGCAACGACCTCCTTTGTGGTACTCAATCTGGAGCAGAACGCACTGGAGCCAACACCTATACCTGCTTTTGCCAAAGCCACTGACGAAGCGCTGCCTGCCTATGCGGCCAGAGCGCCCGGAGCCGGCTTTGTCGCCCGCTTCTTCCCTATTTCCATTCAACCCAACGCTCCCTAAGCGTATTCCTTTCCCCGCAGGCCCACACTCGGGCCTGATCCGTTGCGCATACCTAAATTTCAAGGTATAGCGGAACAGCTTCACAGCATTTCTTGGTTTACTTAAGATGACACCGCTGTGATTTCCAGAGTATTACCATTATTTCAACTATACTTTTTTTATCAACCAACCCATGCGGAATAAGAATTTCATCATCATTATGACCGTGATAGTATCGGCACTCTGCCTGTACTACCTGTCATTCTCGTTCGTTGCCCGCAGTGTGCAAAAAGACGCTGAGGCCTACGCCACAGATGCACAAGGCAACGTAGACCACGCCAAGCAGCAGTCGTACCTCGACTCGGTGTGGAGAGAGCCTGTTTACAATTTTCTTGGTGCTGAGTATACCTACCAGGAAGTAAAAGAGAACGAATTGGGCCTCGGCCTTGACCTTCGTGGCGGTATGCACGTGGTGCTGGAGGTATCTCCGGTAGAGATTGTGAAGTCGCTTGCCGGCAACAGCAAAGACCCTAACTTCCTCAAAGCCCTTGCCCGCGCGCAGGAAATGCAGCGCAACAGCCAGGAGCGTTTCCCGAATTTGTTTGCCGAGGCTTACCGCGAAATCGAGCCGGATGGACGTCTGAGCCGTATCTTCTCGAACACCGTTACCCGTGGCAAGATCAGCTACGAGTCTAGCAACGCCGAGGTGGTGGACGTGATTAACCAGGAAGTAGAGGAAGCCATTGAGCGCTCGTTCAACATCCTGCGTACCCGCGTTGACAAATTCGGTGTGAACCAGCCAAACATTCAGCGCCTGGGCCGCAGTGGTCGTATCCAGATCGAATTGCCAGGCGTAGACAACCCTGACCGTGTGCGCAAGCTCCTGCAAGGTATGGCTAACCTGGAGTTCTGGGAAGTATGGACACCGGAAGAAGTATCACCTTATTTCACACAGCTGAGCGACCACCTTAACAAAGAAGAAAAAGCCGGTCGTCTGAACATTCGCAGTTCTTCTGCACAAGCAGCTCCAACAACTGCCGGAACTACGCCGTCTGCCGTACAGGATGCCGCCGCTGACGACGTGCTGGCGCAGGCTGCCGCTACTTCTAACGACACAGCTGCCGCTGCTAACGACACCACAGCACTTGCTTCTGCTGATCAGGCCAAGGCTGACTCTGCTGATGCGCTTCAGGCGCTGCAGGAAGAGCAGATGGGCGTAATGGGCCGTTTGTTCACCATGATGCCAGGTGGTATCGGTGCCAACGTGCGCGACACCGCCAAAATCAACGAGATTTTCAACAGACCTGACGTACGTGCTATCTTCCCTCCTAACATGAAGTTCCTGTGGGGTGTGAAGCCGCTGCAAGGCGAAAACCGTCAGGAGTTTGTAGAGTTCTACTCTGTGAAGAAAGGTCGTGACGGCAAAGCGCCAATGACCGGTGATGCCGTGAACGACGCTCGTCAGGACTTTGACCAGAACGGTCGCCCTGAGATCAACATGACCATGACGCCAACCGGTGCCAAGCGCTGGGCAAACCTGACAGGCAACAACGTCGGCCGCCAGGTGGCGATTGTGCTTGACAACTATGTATACTCTGCGCCAGTAGTGCAGGGCGAGATTACAGGCGGTAACTCTTCTATCACAGGTAACTTTACCATTGAAGAAGCAAAAGACCTTGCCAACATCCTGAAGGCCGGTAAAATGCCAGCTCCTACCCGTATCGTGGAAGAAGCCATCGTGGGTCCTTCATTGGGTCAGGAGGCCATCAACCAGGGTCTGATCTCTACTGTGGCTGGTCTGGTACTGGTTATCCTCTTCATGATTGCCTACTATGCGCGCGGCGGCTTTATCGCTGACCTTGCCTTGTTGTTCAACGTGTTCTTTATCCTGGGCGTGCTGGCTCAGTTTGGAGCGGCACTCACCTTGCCTGGTATCGCCGGTATCGTGCTCACACTGGGTATGGCCGTGGATGCGAACGTACTGATATTTGAACGTATGCGCGAGGAAGCCGCTAAAGGCCTGAGCATTCGGGATGTTATCAATAAGGGTTACGAGAAGGCGTTCAGCTCTATTTTGGATGCGAACGTGACAACGTTCCTGGTTGGCTTCATTCTTTACTTCTTCGGTTCTGGTCCGGTAAAAGGCTTTGCCATTACCCTGATGATAGGTATTGTTACGTCGTTCTTCACATCGGTATTTATCTCCAGAATCCTGGTTGAGCGTAGCTTCAAGAGAAGCGGAAAGCTTTCCTTCTCGACTTCGATTGCAGACAGAATGTTCCGCAACGTGAAGTTTGATGTAATGAAGATCAGAAAACCTGCCTACGCCTTCTCGCTGAGCGTAATTGTGCTCGGATTTGTAGCCATGTTCATCAACGGTGGCCCTAACCTGGGCGTTGACTTCAAAGGTGGCCGCTCTTACGTAGTGGAGTTTGACCAGGCTATACCTGCACCAGACCTGCGCTCTGCCCTGTTAGACGATTTTGAGTCTGCTGGTACGGAAGTGAAGACATTTGGTGCCTCTAACCGTGTGAAGATCACCACCAGCTGGCTGGCGGAAGATGAAAGCACACAGGCCGATGGGCGTGTAATGGATGCCCTGATGCAGGGACTTGACCAGTACGGCAACCAAAATCCGGAAATTCTGAGCTCTTCTAAAGTAGGTGCTACGATGGCCGACGATATCCAGAAAACAGCTCTCTTGGCTGTGCTGCTTTCATTGGCAGGTATCTTTATCTACGTGATGCTCCGCTTCAGCAAGTGGCAGTTCTCACTGGGTGGTGTTATCGCCTTGCTGCACGACGCACTCATGATTATTGCGGTGTTCTCTATTCTGGAGCTAATGGGCATTTCTTATGAAATTGACCAGGTGTTTGTAGCCGCTATCCTGACCATCATAGGTTTCTCCATCAACGATACCGTGGTAATCTTTGACCGTGTGCGTGAGTATATCAACGATAATCCGAACAAGCACATCAGAGACCTGGTTAACCCGGCGCTGATCAGCACCTTCAGCCGTACTATGATCACCTCACTCACCTTGCTGGTTGTGGTAGTAGTACTGTTCATCTTTGGTGGTGAAGTACTGCGCGGCTTCTCACTGGCCATGATCATTGGTGTACTGGCAGGTAGCTACTCCTCCCTGTTCATTGCGACACCAATCGTAATCGACACCATGAAAAAGAAGGAAACTCCGGTAGCTTCCGCTAAAATGGCCTAATCGACGGTTAGGTATAAACTAAAAACTCCCGCCTCTGCAAAGGGCGGGAGTTTTTTATTGAGAAAGGTATAGCTATACCTAAAAACAAAAGGGCCGGCTCTCCATTCAGAGCCGGCCCTTTTATTTATTGATAATGATAGCTTAGATGGTCACACCGTCGGCAACTACTTCTGTTACTTCAGGCACCATACGCTTCAACAGGTTCTCGATACCGGCTTTTAGCGTTACAGTAGCCGATGGGCAGCCACTGCAAGAACCCTGCAGGTGCACAGTCACCACACCATCTTTGTAAGACTTAAAGCTGATGTTACCACCATCCTGCTCAACGGCCGGGCGTACATAGTTTTCCAACAGGTCAGTTACTTTCTTCGCGATGGCAGCATCGTCTGCAGACACCTCACCGTTCGCTTCGGTGTTCGGAGCTGGTTTATTCGCCTGGAAACCTTCTACAAAAATCGGCCCGCCCGCCTCTACATACGACTTCAGGAAAGTGCGCAGCTCAGGTATAAGCTTCACCCACTCGATGTTGGCAGCTTTTGTCACTGTCACGAAGTTGCTGGCAATAAACACACGCGTAACGTAATCGAAGTTAAAGAGCTCCTGCGCCAAAGGCGAATCAGCGGCACTCTCTAAGTTCGGGTAGTCTACGCTCTGGCCGTCTGGCAGAAGGCCTACGTTCATCACAAACTTCATGGACTCGGGGTTCGGGTTGGCCTCGGCGTATACCGAAACCGTCTTTTCTCTATTTTCTAACATGGATATCAGCGTTTTAAATTAAAACCTAGGCCTTCGCCTTAAAGTTTCCAAAATTACTCAATTATTCTGACAAGTGATAGTGCTCTACAGGTGGTGTTAATCTTCAGAAGCGCATAAAGCTTACTTTCTTTTCAGGTAGTTGGGCGGGCAAAGTGACAAATCAGTGGTGTCTATACAACAATTTGGCTAGCTATTTAGCCCAGAAAATGTATCTTTGTAACGCAGTTAAATTTTTGACCTGAAAAACACTCCGCACATTTAACATGCTTTATAACTACATTCTGCTGGCGCAAGCGCAGCAAGCCGTTCCTGGTTTCCTGATTATTCCCTTCTTACTCCTGATTGGCCTTATCGCCAGTGGTCCTATTTTCTTCGGCCATTTTTGGGAGCATAATTACAAAAAAATAGCTGTCATCCTGGGGCTTACCGTACTGGCCTACTACCTGTTTGTGTTAGGCGATGTGCACATGCCAGCCCATACCCTGGCAGAGTACTTCACTTTTGCTGTGTTGCTCAGCTCCCTTTACATTGCGGCCGGCGGCATCTACCTGAACGTGAATGCCAAAGCTACCCCACTGATAAACGTAGCGCTGGTGGCCGTTGGCGCCATTTTAGCCAACTTTATCGGTACCACAGGTGCCTCTTTGCTATTGATTCGCCCGTTCATGCGCCTGAATGCGCACCGGCTTCAGCCTTATCAGATCGTATTCTTCATTTTTATCGTGAGTAATGCGGGAGGCCTGTTAACCCCGCTGGGCGATCCGCCGCTGTTCATCGGTTTCATTAAAGGAGTGCCATTCTTCTGGACATTGCAGCATCTGTTTATTCCATGGGTGCTATCTATCGGACTGCTTTGCTTCCTGTTCTACTTCGTGGATAGACGCAACAAGGGCAACGACATTGTAGCTGAGCTCGATGTAGTGGAGCCGAGCTCCGGCAAAACAGAATTCAGCTTCAGCGGCCGTCGCAACCTGTTCTGGCTGGCCATCATCATTGGTGCCGTGTTCCTCGACCCGAACGTAATCGATGCGCTGCCACACATTTACTATGACGGCAACAAGTTCTCATACCTGCGCGAAATCATACAGTTGGGTGCCGCCTTTATGTGTTTCCGCTTTTCAAACAAAGAAGCCTTGGCAGGCAACCAATTCAACTTCCACCCGATTCTGGAAGTCGTGTTCCTGTTCTTCGGTATCTTCTTTACCATGATGCCTGCCCTGCAGCTATCTGCCGAAATCGCTTCTTCACCAGCTTACGCTCACTTCATTACGCCTAACTTCCTTTACTGGGCCACGGGTTCGCTTTCAGGCTTCCTGGACAATGCACCTACCTATGCGAACTTCCTGTCGCTGGCGATGGCTAAGTTTGACCTGGCCCAGAACAACGTGGAAGATGTAAGGCAATTTGCCGCCGGCACCTCTGCTGCAGGTATGGAGACATTGATACAGCTCGAAGCCATCTCTCTGGCTGCCGTACTGTTTGGAGCCTTTACCTACATCGGCAACGGACCAAACTTTATGGTGAAGGCGATTGCAGAAAGCGCCGGTGTGAAAATGCCTTCTTTCTTCGGTTACGTACTGCGTTACTCTATCCCGTTCCTGTTGCCGATCTTCCTGCTGATCTGGTTCCTGGTCGTGCATCTGAGGCTATTCTAGACCGTATGCTATAACAATATGAGAAGAGCCGTTCCTTTCAGTAAGGAACGGCTCTTTTTCTTTTGTGTCCTGGTTTATTCATTAAGATGAAATCTATCTGTTTCTCTAATCAGGATATGAAAATAAAGGTGTTTGACTGCCCCATAAGCACTTTAAGCGCCTTAAAACTAGGTTTTTTCGTTATATTTGTCTTAAGCTGAAATCAAGCTGCACAAATCCTTATATACCTACCTTATCCCATAATCTTAGTGTATGGAGAATATAAATGTCGAATTAATATTATTTTCTATTGCTATCCTATTTTTCCTGAGTATCCTGGCCGGTAAAGCAGGACATAGATTCGGTGTTCCAGCCTTATTGCTATTTCTGTCGGTGGGTATGATCTCGGGCACCGATGGCATCGGCATTCAATTCGAAAATATACAAATTGCACAAATCATCGGTACGGTGGCCCTCTGTATCATTCTGTTCTCGGGCGGTATGGACACCAAAATTGCCGACATCCGGCCGGTCATGGCGCAGGGGGTTGTATTGGCGACCGTGGGTGTGTTTCTCACCGCTGTATTGACGGGTTTTGCCATTTGGTGGGTGCTGGGCATGACGGTTGAGTCCGCAGGTATAGGCCTGACAACTTCATTGCTTTTAGCGGCCACCATGTCCTCCACCGACTCCGCGTCCGTTTTCTCGATTCTCCGGTCTAAAAGAATGCAGCTCAAAAACAACCTCCGCCCTATGCTGGAGTTGGAAAGCGGCAGTAACGACCCGATGGCTTACATTCTGACTATTACGCTCATTGAAATTGTGCTGATGGAAAGCGGGGTGAATTACTGGGCCGCAGGAGGCATGCTGGTAATGCAGCTTGTTGTTGGAGGTGCTGCAGGCTTCATTTTTGGCAAGCTGGCTGTGCGCCTGATTAACCGGGTTGACATCGACAACGGCTCCCTTTACCCGATACTGGTTTTCACTTGCTGTATCTTCATCTTCTCGGCCACCTACTTTATCAAGGGCAACGGTTTTCTGGCAGTATACATTGGCGGCCTCGTTATCGGCAACTCTAAGTTTGTGCACAAGCGCTCGTCCCTCAACTTCTTCGATGGCATGGCCTGGATGAGCCAGTTGCTGATGTTCCTTACCCTGGGCCTATTAGTGAATCCGCGCGAACTGGTTCCCATTATTATCCCAGGTCTGATCATCAGCTTCCTGATGATTTTCATCACCCGTCCGCTGAGTGTATTCCTATGCCTGATGCCCTTCCGCAAAATGGGTGTCAAAGACAAAGCCTACATTTCGTGGGTAGGCTTGCGGGGAGCAGTGCCTATTATCTTTGCCATTTTGCCGCTGGCTGCAGACGTACCACATGCCCGCCTCATGTTTAACATCGTGTTTTTCTGTACGCTGGTTTCGCTGGTGGTGCAGGGTACGTCACTTTCAAGGATGGCCGTTTGGTTGGGGCTGGCAGAGCAACCGCGTGAGCTTGAAAAACTAAAAGATTTCGACATTGAGTTTTCTGATGAAATTAAATCCATTACGACAGAGATCAACATCACGGCGCACGCGCTTATTAATGGGAACCACCTGATGGATTTGCCACTGCCAGACAAGACACTTGCCGTTATGGTGAAACGCGATGACAAGTATTTTGTACCGAAAGGCAAAACGGTTTTGCAGGAAGATGACAAGCTCCTCATTATTACAGACGACCACGAAGCCCTGATGCAAACCATGCAAAACCTGGGAGCTGCAAGCAAACTGTAACCTACCCGTAAAGGGAAGCCCTGTTATTTACGTGTACTGCAACTGCTCCCTGACCTCTAAAATATTTTCTGCAGGTATAGCTGTCTGAATTGATAGCTCTCCCCTAATTGGGCGGACATCATAACCATTAGCCTCATCCAGCATTTGGTCTAGCATGAATTTGGCCAGTTCCGCCACCTGGCTGTCAGTTGCATCTGCTATTTGAACGCGGCAGGTTATGACAACAGGTATTCCCAAACGTTTGAGAGGCGGATAGAATTTATAGCGTTTCCTAACTAAGGCGGCCCGCAATGCACGGCCTCCATAAAAATCTACCAGATCCTGGCAATCATACTGCTCTGTTTCTGCCTCTGTCAGGTATACCCACACAAACCCCTGCCTGTTTTTGAAAGCATCACTTCTCACAAAATCCTTTAGCTCCTCTTCCGCTTCTATCCTATCCTCAGGCATTTCGAGGAAAGTGGCAAGATTTGATAGCCCTGCCGTCAGTGTTTTTTTACCCAGTAGCAACAAGCCTGTCTTGTAAATCTTTTCGGGGGTAAGTAGCCTGGTGCAGTGATACGATTTAATGGCATAACTCCGCAGCATAATAGCCAGCTGTTTCTGGGCCTGCACATAGAGAGAGTCAGGTATAGCCGAAAGCCAGCTTTTTCCCTCCAAATTTTTAGTAAGTTCCAACTCCCGCTCCTGGCCGATTCGGGCGATGTTTGGGGCTACATAGTCAATGATATCCTGTGGCCAAGTTGTTTTGTCTTCTAGTATGATTAAAGTTGCGTTGTTACTCATGTTATCAAGAGCATTAAGAATTTTTAAAATAATACAGTCGCTTCACAGCGGATGAGCAGGACATATGGAGAACCTATTAGCTAGCCCACGATCTTCATATCTTCTTTAGAACATGTGTAACTAACCAATTAGCAATCCTCCTTGTCTTTGATTTCACAGATGCCACCCCGGGCCCCCTGGCTAGCTCATGTATGTGGCTGGTTTTGAAAGAAAGTGGAATGTCAAAAATGGAAAGCAACTTGGCTTATCCGAGCCTCCCTGCTTAAAAACAGATGAAGTAGCCATGGGGGAAAGCAGTATTCCTTAGTAGCCAATGGTATGCAAAGACAGAGAACTTGCTTGGGCAAGTCACAAACAGGGCTACTCAGGATCGGTATTTCCCGGCGCATACAAATCCACAAATTATAAGTCAGACCACATGCCTGAAATTGGATAATTTCAGGCATGTGCGTTAGCAGAACCTAATAAGGACGCTTTTTAGCTGGTTGCGCGCAAGACAGCAAAGGGCACAGCCCTGACCGATGAGGGGAGCTTGCTTTTGTAGAAATCGGGTACAAGTTGCTGGGGTAGCCTACTAAGGGGCCTGGGGTCGAATGGAGAGGTAAAAGTACTTGATAAAGCAGCCCCTGCCGGAAGCTTTGTCCGCATAAGGTGGAATGACCTCATCACTGGGGGCAATAAAAGTAAAGTGCTTAAGTGGAATTTCAGCTTTCTGTAAGCCGTAATAAACACCGGAAGGCGGAGCAGCATCCTGAGCAAGACGCTGCTTCCCCTGTGAGAGGGTGGAACCCGTTTCGTCTGGTGCGTGCGTAACAGATTCGGATAGAACAGGGATTTGAAATGTAGTGCCATAGCCTGATGCCGCATACCCGTGACAAAGCAAGATGACCAGCAACAGGACGGCCATCCTTAAAGGCCTGATACAGTTCGATATGTTTACGCCGCTTAACATCACTACTAACAAATATAAGCATTTTAAGCGAGAGTGGCCCTATCATTTCAGGGCGTCAGCCTATTCATGCGCTGCCGGAGCAGGAAATCGGCCAGCACGAGCGCAGCCATGGCGTCGACAATAGGTACGGCACGCGGCAGTACGCAAGGGTCGTGGCGACCTTTGCCCTGCAGGGTAATCTCCTCACCGGTATCGTTTATCGTTTGCTGCGGCTGCAGGATAGTAGCAACGGGCTTAAAGGCTACACTGAAATAGATGTCCTGCCCGTTGCTGATGCCGCCCTGTATACCGCCTGAGTAGTTCGTGCGGGTGCGTACGTTGCCCTGTTCATCAGTATAGAACTGGTCGTTGTGCTCCGAGCCGCGTAGTTTTACTCCTTCGAAACCACTGCCGTACTCAAATCCCTTCACGGCATTGATGCTCAGCATGGCTTTGCCCAACTCCGCATGCAGCTTGTCGAAAACCGGCTCGCCCAGCCCCACTGGTACACCCTGCACCACGCAGCTCACTACGCCACCAATGGTATCCAGACTGTCACGTGCATCTTCTATCAGGCCGATCATGCGGGCGGCTGTTGTACCATCAGGGCAGCGAACTTTGTTGCTGTCGATCTGCGACAGGTCGAGTTTGGAGTAATGCTTACGCACTTTTAAGCCTCCCACCTGCGACACATATGAGCGCACCGTAATGCCATGGTGCTGCAACAACTTGGCTGCCAAAGCACCCGCTGCCACACGGGCCACTGTTTCGCGGGCAGAGCTGCGGCCGCCGCCGCGGTGGTCGCGCAAACCATACTTTACAGTGTAGGTATAGTCGGCGTGCGAAGGCCGGAAGGCTTGCGCTACATGCGAGTAGTCGTGGCTTGCCTGGTCTTTGTTGCCGACAACCATCGCAATGGGCGTGCCTGTGGTCTTGCCTTCAAACACACCAGAGAGTATCGTTACCCTGTCCTCTTCCTTGCGGGGAGTCGTGATATCGGACTGTCCGGGCCGGCGGCGGTCCAAGGCAAGCTGTATCTCCTCTCTTGTGATTTCCAGTCCTGCAGGGCAGCCATCCACAATCACGCCCACTGCCACGCCATGGGACTCGCCAAAGGTGGTTATTTTGAAAATCTTACCGTATGTGTTGCTCATTTGATGTTCCGATATTTTAAAAAGATAAACCCTGACAAGGCCAGCAGCACCAGCAGGATGATATTAGTATAGCGCTTAATGACTTTTTCCTGTGATAGGCTGACCAGAGTATGGTCCTCGTTTTCGATGATCTTGTAGAAAGGGCCCAGATCGCGGGCCAGCACCATGGTACCCGCTTCGGCTATACCTGTCACCGTCACGCTCAGCTCTGACCGAAGCGTGTCATACGTGGCAGTAACCGGATTGAAGTAGATCCACTGGAAGTCATTGGCCATGTTGTAGGTGCCCGGCACACGGCCCAGCACGGAATAGGTGAAGCGCTTCACTCCTTGCACACGACCGGCACGCAACGTAATATCCTGCCGCATATCGGGCGGATAGAAGTCGAGTGTACCGGTAGTAGTCGGGCTTGGAGGCATGATTGCGGCCAGGTTGCCCTCTCCTTCCAGCTCAAACATGTACCGGAAACTTCTGTTAAGCGGCACTGACTGGCTTGACAGGCCCTCCCGCAGGGTATATTCTCCAACTGGCACCATATCGCGCAATGGGTGGGGTGGCAACTCTTTGACAGGTATAATGTGCTCCCGGGCAAAAAAGGTTTTATACCCTTCCAGCCTGTCTTCGAGCAGCGTCGGGTTAACGGCCACTTTGTACTTGAGCATGCGCAGCGACAGCTTCGGAAAGTGCAGCGGCTCGGTGGTGAGGGGGTATAGTACGGCTTCATACAACCTGAAGCGCAGGTATGGCTCCCCCTGCACTACCACCTGCTCAGGGGTTACTTCGTCTATCTCGAATACTTCCTCCCAGGCATTGGGTTGTTTCAGCTGGCGTAGGATGCCTGTTATCTGGTTGCCGAAGTCATGAAAGTCCAGCAGCCGCTGGTCTGCCTCGGCCAGGTAAAAGTACAGCACAATGTTGAGGCCTTCGCCTACGTATACTTCCTTCTTATCGGTGTAGAGTGTCAGGAATGCATTGTCTTCCTGATCCACGTACTCCTGGGGCTGCGCTTCGCCCTGTTCGGGCTGCTGCGGAATGACCAGATCCGGTGCCTGGGGACTGACGGTAGCCATTGGCCCCACTTTGATCTTCATGCCGGCCGACTTCAAGACCTGTCCGTTTACAGTCATGTTGAATGGCTTGAGCTCGAAGTCTCCTTCGGCCAAGGCGGCATAATTCTGGGTAACGGTGAGTACGGTGGTAGTTTTGCCTCCTGCTATAACCGTTTTGGTGGACGAAAAACGATTGCTTTTTTTGAAGCCCTCTATCTCCGGAAAAGGAGAATAATCCTTGAGTTGCTGATCCTGCAGCCGTATGGAAACCGTGAAGTAGGTGTTGATGGACAGTGGACTTTTCCCCAGCTCAATGCGGGCCTGCTGCCCAAAAGCGGGCACCAACACCAACAGGTATAGCAGCACAAGTAGAAAAGTCAGGCGCATAATTCTGGTATAATAGCAAATTTACAAATTCTTGTCGCTATACCCCCGAATATTATAGTCCAATTTTCAGGAATCTGCCCTTTTACTCTGCCTCAGGTTGATTAGCCGTTTCTATAAAATAGAGGCCTTTCTTAAGCGTTCTACCACTAGATGATTTACAGAAAATGGCTCAGGATTAACGTTCATAATCAGTTAATTAAATAAGAATTTTACAAATTAATCAAACCTGAATGAACTTTTTAGACTATTTTCGTATATCAGAATAGAATACCAAAATACCACAAACGATAATGCTGGAGTACGTTAAAACGATCTTGTTGAAGGTGAGCTTTGACAAAATGCTGTTTGAAAAAGAATTGAGAAAAGCCTTTAAAGTGCTGATTCCCGAAGAACTCAAGCAGCTGAAACAATGGTGCTATGAAAAATTTTCGGAGATGTACCTTTATGTGCTCAACAAGGTATTCTCCAGGGCTCAGGTCTGAGGATCGGGGCTTTGCTCAACAAAGCGGATATTACGCAGTAGGCCATTGTAACCTGTTCGTTTCACAGCTGATTTCTTGAACAGCTGCGCAAAGACCTCCTGTGTGATTTCCTCCCAGTCCGACTTCTTCATTTCCTTCAGCTGCGGTTGCGGCTCAAAGGTCGGCTCCTGGTGCGGCTTGCTAAACCGGTTCCAGGGGCACACATCCTGGCAGATGTCGCAGCCAAAAATCCAGTTACCGAACTTCCCGTTCATTTCCTGCGGCAGTTGGTCTTTCAGCTCGATGGTGAAGTAGGAGATGCATTTGCTCCCGTCTACCACATAAGGCGCCACGATCGCATCCGTCGGGCAGGCGTCCAGGCAGCGGGTACAGGAGCCGCAGTAGTCTTTGATCGGGCCATCATATTCCAGTTCCAGATCGATGATCAGTTCGGCGACAAAATGAAAACTTCCTGCTTGCGGCGTGATCAGGAGGGTATGTTTACCAACCCAGCCCAGTCCGCTTTTCGAGGCCCAGGCCTTGTCCAGCACCGGGGCCGAATCCACGAAGCAGCGACCGCCTACCTCCCCTATTTCCTCATTTATGTAATTGAGCAGCGTCTTCAGCTTGTCTTTGATGACAAAGTGATAGTCGGTACCGTAGGCATACTTCGACACTTTATAGGTATCCTCGCCGGCCTGCTGATTTTCTTTTTCGGGGTAGTAGTTGAGCAGCAGCGATACCACCGATTTTGCCCCTTCCACCAACAGACGCGGGTCGAGCCGCTTGTCGAAGTGGTTTTCCATGTAGTGCATCTGCCCGTGCATATTCTGCTTCAGCCAGTTCTCCAGCCGCGGCGCCTCCTCCTCTAGAAATTCCGCTTTAGAAATGCCGCAGTACATGAAGCCCAGTTCCTGTGCCTTCTGCTTGATGAGGTATGTGTAGTCGGATTTGTTCAAAATAAATGTCACTCAGGTATAGCTATACCTGGAGAAGAACAAATTTACGGAGAAATAAGTCCGGATTCGAACCTAAGTTTGCTTCGTTATACCTGAGTTCTACAATCCTCACTCCCCAGGTTGTCCGTTTGTGGACAGAGTTGTACTATTTAGAACACATTCAGAACTTGACCACAGCTCTGAAAATGCCTTTAAACCTATTTGAAGGCGCTTTATGGATTTGGCATACGCTTGGGTATAGAACCAGTAACTATAATAACCTCACAACTATGAAAAATCACTGCATTCTACTCATCGCCTTTCTGATCGGCTTCACCTTTAACGTGCAGGCACAAGGACAAAAATTACAGAACGGGAAAATCTTTCATCTGCACCCAGCAGGGGAACAGGACTGGAATTACGCGCAGGCTTACCGGAGTGGCAATATGCTATACCTGTCAGGCACCGTCGGGAAAGGCGACATGGACCAGGCGATGGAACGCGTCTACAAAACCATTGAACTAACGCTGAAGCAATACGGACTCGACTTGACACATGCAGTTAAAGAGAACCTGTATGCCACAGACATTGAGGCAGCCAAGAAAAGCCAGCCCATACGCAAGAAATATTATGGCACCCACACACCAGCTGCCACCTGGGTTCAGGTCTCGAGGCTGTTTGAAGAAGATACTGTTCTGGAAGTGGAGGTGATCGCAGAGATTAAGAAGACGGAGTAGCATTTGTATGCAGCTATTCTCAGAATAGTATACATTTGTCTTGTTCTGTCAGTTATCTACCATGCTTTTCCGAGCCCTCGTGCATACCTTCAAAATTACAGCGCTCCTCTGCTGCCTATTATTTTATGGATGTGGCAACAGCAGTCAGCTTGTGCTGATAAAGCAGGTTAGATTGTATGACGGCTCAACAATCAGGGAGCAGGTGGATGTACTGATTTCGGATGGCGTAATTATATCGATTGGGGAACATATAACTGATGCGGCCGCTACCATAGTGGATGGGAAAGGCAAAACCATCATACCGCTATTGGTAAACGCGCACGCTCATGTGCATGAACCGCTACATCTAAAAGAAAGCCTGTCGCAGGGTATAGGCACTGTACTCGACCTCTATACATCCAGTGAAAAGGCAAGGCAACTCCGAATCTACAACGATTCAACACTTTACGCTACTTACTATACCTCTGGACCAGGCGCTACAGCTCCGGGTGGACACGGCACGCAACTAGGTTATGCTGTACCCACTGTCTCCCATCCTAGTGAGGCAAGCCTGTTTATTAGGAATAGGGTCGATGATGGAGTCGATTATATCAAAATAATCAGGGAGCCCTTGCGAACTACACTAGACTTTAAAACTATTGGAGCACTTATAGAAGCCGCTCATCAAAACGACAAATTAGCCCTGGCGCATATTTCTACTTTGGACGATGCGCTTGCAGTCAGCGAGTTAAAGGTTGATGGATTTGCGCATATTTGGTTTGACAGCGCAATGGATGAAGAGCAACTGGCTCAACTGGCCACACAAAAACCTTTCGTCATACCAACTTTATATGTCACGAAGAAACTCCTGCAATACGTTGACCAAAAGGAGCTGGCCCTGCAACACCTGCACTTTGATGAGCTACAGCAGGAAGTGTATAGATTACACCAAAAACAAATACTCTTACTAGCCGGAACAGATGCGCCTAATCTAGGTATAAACTACCATGATGGCTTGTTGGAGGAATTGAGGTTACTAAAGGCATCTGGCCTTAGCGATTTTGAAGTACTGAAAACTGCCACCATCAACCCGGCAATCGCTTTCAATTTTTTGGAGAACCAGCTTATCAAAGAGAATAATAAAGCTAACTTTTTACTGATTAATGGCGACCCAACTAGTGACATTGAGTCCATTACCAAAATCATGGGAATTTGGAAAAGCGGGACGAGGATAAAATAAAGCTCTTCTGGTAAAACAAGGTATCAGAGAGGTTATACCTGCTAAAGCAAAAACGGCAGGCCTAAGGCCTGCCCTTTTCAAAATATCACAAACAATTATTACTCAGCCTGATCAAACAACCCGCCAGCCACTACCTGCTGCGGAGGAATTTTACCTAAGTGGCGGTACGCAGCTTCTGTCGCTTCACGTCCACGGGCGGTGCGCTTGATGTAGCCTTCCTGGATCAGGAACGGTTCGTATACCTCCTCAATCGTCTCGGCTTCTTCGCCGCAGGCTGTCGCAATGGTAGATAGGCCTACCGGACCGCCCTTGTACTTGTCGATGATGCAGGACAGGATACGCTTGTCCATGTCATCGAGACCGTTATGATCTACATCCAGAGCAGCCAGGGCGAAACGCGCGATCTCCACATCGATGGTACCGTTACTTTTTACCTGCGCAAAGTCGCGGGTACGGCGCAACAGGTTGTTAGCGATACGCGGTGTACCACGGCTACGACGGGCAATCTCGAAAGCGGCATCCTCATGTATAGGAGCACCCAATAAAGCAGAGGAGCGCTTCACAATCGAAGTCAGCAACTCGGCATCATAGTACTCCAGGCGTGAGTTAATACTGAAACGGGCCCGCAGCGGAGCCGTCAGCAAGCCGGAACGCGTCGTGGCACCGATCAGCGTAAACGGATTCAGGCTGATCTGCACTGAGCGGGCATTCGGACCAGAGTCGAGCATAATGTCGATCTTGTAATCCTCCATCGCCGAGTACAGGTACTCTTCCACAATCGGGTTAAGGCGGTGGATCTCGTCGATGAAGAGCACATCGTTCGGATCGAGGTTGGTGAGCAAACCTGCCAGATCGCTGGGCTTGTCCAGTACCGGTCCGGAGGTCATTTTTATACCTGCGTCCAGCTCTGAGGCGATAATGTGCGACAGTGTGGTTTTACCCAGGCCGGGAGGTCCGTGCAGCAGCACGTGGTCTAACGCCTCGCCACGGTTCTTGGCCGCCAGCACAAATATTTTGAGGTTCTCCACCACTTTGGCCTGCCCTGTAAAGTCGGCAAAGCTCAGCGGGCGAAGCGCCTTGTCTATGTCTTTTTCGACCGGCGACATGTAGTCGTTACTGCCAGTCAGGTAATCTTCTCTCATAAAATGCTATCTGATTTAGCGCTTTCTGCTATACCTAAAGGTAACAGTTTCAGCGTTGCTTTCGCTCCATTTCTGCAGACGAATTTACTAAATTTTGCTAATTATATTATAGCAATTCACCATAAATCTAATCTGATTAGCAAAACAAAAGGCAGCCACTCCTGCAGCTGCCTTTCTTATACATATGGCCTGCCCTGTTTCTAGGCAGAGTTGGGTCTATTTAAACGCAGGTATACCTGTGATATCAGCACCTGTGATAAGCAAGTGAATATCGTGGGTACCCTCGTAGGTGATCACTGATTCCAGGTTCATCATGTGGCGCATGATCGGATAATCGCCCGTAATGCCCATGCCGCCGTGAATCTGGCGTGCTTCGCGAGCGATGTGTAGGGCCATGTCCACGTTGTTGCGCTTGGCCATCGAGATTTGCTGCGTGGTAGCTTTGCCTTCGTTTTTCAAGGTACCCAGTCTCCAGGCCAACAGCTGCGCCTTCGTAATCTCGGTCAGCATCTCAGCCAGTTTCTTCTGCGTGAGCTGGAAAGCGCCGATCGGCTTATCGAACTGGATGCGTTCCATGGCGTACTTGCGCGCCGACTCGTAGCAGTCGATGGCCACACCAATCGCACCCCAGGCAATGCCGTAGCGGGCAGAATCGAGGCAACCGAGCGGACCGCGCAGACCTTCTATATTTGGAAGCAGGTTCTCTTTCGGCACTTTTACATTGTCGAATACCAGCTCGCCGGTGCAGCTGGCGCGCAGGCTCCACTTGTTATGTATCTCCGGTGTAGAGAAGCCTTCCATGCCGCGCTCCACGATCAGGCCTTTGATACGGCCTTCTTCGTTTTTAGCCCACACCACTGCCACCTGACTCTCCGGTGAGTTGGAAATCCACATCTTAGCGCCATTGAGCAGGTAATGGTCGCCCATGTCTTTGATGTTGGTCGTCATACCCCCCGGGTTTGAACCATGGTCAGGCTCGGTTAAGCCGAAGCAGCCCAGCCACTCCCCGCTTGCCAGTTTCGGCAGGTACTTTTTACGCTGCTCTTCCGAGCCGTAGGCATAGATCGGGTACATTACCAGCGAGCCCTGCACAGAAGCCGTAGAGCGCATACCGGAGTCACCACGCTCGATCTCCTGCATGATGATGCCGTAGCTAATGTAGTCCAGTCCGCCGCCGCCGTACTCGGCAGGTATAGTCGGGCCGAAAGCACCCACATCACCGAATTTCTTCACGATCTCAGAAGGGAAATGCGCGTCCTGCGTCCACTGCTCGATGTTCGGAGAAATCTCGCGCTTCACAAATTCACGCAAGGACTGGCGTATGAGGATATGCTCCTCAGTCAGTAAGTCGTCAATGTTATAGTAGTCAGGAGCTCCTGATGATTCGTAGGCCATAGCTTATTTCGTTGTTTTAAGGAAAGGGTAATACGCAAATATAACAAGTTTTCTGAATCAGGGTTTGTTGGGTGGTGAAATTGCTAAACGGCTGAATAGTTAGATGGCTAAATGGGTCGATATAAACCCAGATCATAAAAAAGCCCCACCTATTGGCGGGGCCTTTCCAAAAAAAAATCTCAATCTATGTTAAAATCTTAAACCTACTGAGGCCAGGAAATTGCGTGTGGCCTGCGGGTAGTAGAAGTTCTCTGTCACCTGTTCGCCACCCGCTATGTAGCTATAGGTATAGCCATTGGCAGCGTAGCGTTCGTTGAAGATGTTATTGACCAGCAAGCCGAGCTCCAGCCCTTTCAACACACCGGTAAAACCGGTGGTGTAGCGCAGCCGCAGGTCGCCCACCTGGTAGGCAGGTATAATGCGGCTTTCATTTTGGGTATTGTCCAGGTACTGCTTGCTCACCGTTTTGTAAAGAAAGGCAGCTTTCAGGCCTTTCAGTACTTCCACCTCCAGCTGCGTAGCCGACACAAAATCTGGGGAGAAGGCAATAGTGGCTTCGTTATAGGTGTTTTTGGCCTGTCCACCTTCGTCATAGTCGTCGATGTACTCTTCGAAGTCACGCACCTTGTTCTGGCTGTAGCTCAGGTTGCTGCTCAGGCTTGCAAAAGTGCCCAAACGCAACGCTCCGGCCAGCTCTATACCCTGGCGGTAGCTGCGATCAATGTTGGTACGGGTATAAGCACCCACATCGTTTATCTCGCCAGTCAGCACCAATTGGTTTTGGTAGTCCATAAAGAAGTAGTTCGCTTCCAGACTTGCACCCAGTTCACGACCAACCAACTCACCCAGCGCCAGCTGACCGCGGTAGCCAGCCTCCAGATTGCGCAGCGTTTCGTGCTTCGGACGGCTATCAGCGGTAGACTCCGTAAAGTCTTTGCGCACAGGCTCCCGGTTGCCAATGGCATAAGAAGCGTATAGCTGATGGCCCGGCTTAAACTCGTAGCTTATACCTGCCTTGGGATTGTAGAAGGTATAATCCACCTCCTGCTCCAGGTTTTCAAAATTTCTGTCTATCCCCTCGAAGGTATAATTGATCGCACGCACCTGCATGTCTCCAAACAGGTTCAGCTGCTCTGTCAGACTGTAAGTCACCTTACCAAAGACATTGAAGTCCGTCTTCACTGCATTGTTGTCGTAATAGCGGTCGCGGATGTTGGACGTGGAGGCATAGCGGGCCCAGATAACCTCACCGAAGTGGTCGCCGTCATACCGGTTCCAGGCGCCACCCAATGTCGCATTGAGGCGTGGCGTCGGGTTGTATTGCAAGGCATAAGTGGCGCCAAAAAAATGGTTGTCGAGCCAGCGGCGGCGGATCAGGTCAGTTCTGCTGATTACCTCGTCACCAATCTGCACGTTCGGCAGCGCGTAGTTCGACAGGCGGTCGTTCTTTCTGAACTGCTCGTAGTAACCGCGGCCATAGGTATAGTGGAGTGCGCCAGAGAAAGTAAGCTCCGGAGAGAAATCATGCGACAGGTGCAACTGGTAGTGATCCTGCTGGTAGTTGTCGGTTTCGTTGTCGTAGGTATAGTAGTTGTACCGGCGACCGGCGGTGCGCAGGTTCTGGATCTGCTCTATGTCATTTGCACTATACTGGCCATAATCGTCCGGGTAATAATTGCGGTCGATGTAGGCCTGCAGGTCGGCGTCGTTGCCGTACACCAGCGCCTCTGGGGTGCCATACCAGGCCTGGTAGGTCTGCTCCTGGCCCGAGAAGGTCACAAATTTCACTGTTGTTTTGTCGCCATAATAGCCACCCGAGAAATACATGGATTTCAGGTCGGAGAAGGCACGGTCGATGTAGCCGTCGGACTTGATGCGCGACAAACGGCCGTCGAAAGCGAATTTGCCGTTTATCAGACCAGTGCCGAAGCGCACGTTGTTTTTCCAGGTGTTGAATGAGCCGTAGCTGTTGTCAGTTTCGGCATAGGCCTCGCGGCGTACTTTTTGGGTCTGGATGTTAATACTTGCTCCAAAAGCACCGGCTCCGTTAGTCGACGTGCCCACACCGCGTTGCACCTGCATGTCTTCTACTGAAGAGGCAAAATCCGGCATGTTCACAAAAAAAGTACCATGACTTTCGGAGTCGTTAACAGGTATACCGTTCACGGTCACGTTGATGCGGGTGATATCGGAGCCACGAATGCGGATACCGGTATAGCCCACGCCAGCGCCGGCATCAGAGTTTACCACCACCGAGGGCGTTTGCTCCAGCAGGTATGGCAGGTCCTGCCCGAAATTGCGCTCGGCGATCTCTTCGCGCGTCACGTTCGTGAAAGTCGTGCCGGTTCGTTCGTTGGCACGGGTAGACGATATCAATACCTCTTCTGTGCTCACACTGACAGGCTGCAGCACCAGGCGCAGTTCGGTATCGGCGTTGAGTTGTACCTGTCTGCTCAACTGGCCGTAGCCCAGGTAAGACACCCGCAAGGTATAGCTGCCAGCCGACAGGTTCTGGAATTGAAAGCGGCCATCTGGGCCAGATACGGTGGCTTGGTTGCTGCCAGCAAGTACTACGGTGGCTCCCGCCAGCGCTTCGTTCTGGACTGCATCGGTTACGTAGCCGCTCAGACTGTACTGAGCGAGCAACTGCAATGGCAACAGTACAACGACCGCCATCACAATCAGTAATTTTTTCATGGAAGTGTAAAAAAGAATAAGTTGAAACATACAGACCTGCCTGGGGCCGGCAGCCTGCTACATTGTTTCCCCGCGTTTTTCCCTTCGCCGGCATTACCCGGATCAGGTTCAATGGGTATGATCTCAGCCCGTTGTTATAAGGCACCCCTAAACTGCTACAAAGGTAGACCCGTTTTTTGATCAAAACAAAGTCCTATGGTGCAAAGAATGGCTAATCCACTGTATCAAGCAGTTAAGTGCAATTTTATTTTAACAAAAGCCGATAACCACTTACGGGCAAACTACGTTGAAAACAATACAAGGCATGTTTTCAGGCATCCGCTCTGACAAAGCAGTGTTTGCTGGGAGAACAGGCTGGCTGAACTAATTTTAGAGAGAGTTTAAGAAGAAATGTGATGATGATCAGCTTACTGTATACTTTAGCACTGCTAACGATACTGGCATATTACGCTTTCGCTCCACGCAAAAAATTCAGAGGGTCTTCCTCTACTGATAACGATGACGATGGAGGCGAGCCACTAGGCGACGATCTGCCAGATCTGGACCTGCCACCCGGCATATCATTGCCCATCAATGACTATGAACCGCAATATGACCTGAGACGCATCAAGGTTCCCAAGTTTCCAGAGCCTTCCCTGCAATGAAACACAATGAAACCAAAAAGTCCCCTGCTCGACCATTCGACAGGGGACTTTTTGGTTTAAAGGCTATACTTCTGCTATAGCACTTCCATGGTAAAGGTGCGTTCGAACACATGCATCGGACTGAGCAGGTTGATTCCCTCCTTTTTTTCCAACTCGCCGGACTCCCCGTCACGACCCGCTATACCACACCAGGGCTCAATGCATACGTAAGGCGATGGTCCCGGCTTTGCCCAGATGCCCAGGTATGGAAAACCCGGAAAGGTCATTTCAATGCGGCGTTGGTTAGTGCGGCTGCCCAACGAGAGTTTGTCTGAGTTCAGGTTTTTGAACACCAGGGCATCCTTGTCGAAATAACTGTGCTTCAGGGGCAACACCCGATCGTGTTCCAGCACCTTTTCCGTGTCGCCGCTTTGCAGCCCTTCGTCCGTGAGCAGGTAGCGGTGAAGGGTTTCCTCTTTCTCAAACTCGATGAAATAGTCTTCGTAGTGCTCGCCTCCATAAAACGGCACGTTAAAGCCCGGATGGCCCCCGATGGAAAAGTACATGCCCTTCTTGTCGCGGTTGAGTACCTGGTAAGTCACCGACAGCTTGTTGTTCTCGAGTTTGTACGCAACCAGGAGCCTGAACTTAAACGGGTATACCTGCAGGGTTTCTTCGTCGTCCTCTAGCTCAAATACCAGTTTGTCATCTTCCTCCTCTATTAGCTTAAACTCCTTGTGCCGTGCAAAACCATGGCGTTTCAGAGCAAATATTTCGTCTTCGTAGGTATAGGTTCCCTCAGGCAGTTCCCCTACAATCGGGAAAAGGTTGGGCGCATGGCTTGCCCATATCTCCGGGTTAGCCTGCCAAATAAACTCCAGCCCCTCGTCTAGCTTTACGAAGTGCTGCAACTCGGCGCCTTTGCTCTCGACGCCCACCTTAAAGTTATAGTTCTGTAAATGGTATAGCATAGCAAGGTTATGGTTTTAGGTATGTTGCAGGAGCATCGCGTCGATGTACGCAGTGGCCTTACTGAAACGGTCTTCGTGCTGTCCGCTGATCTCCAGATAGGGCACCTGCAGCGCTTCCAGTTCACGCTTGTACCAGTCATAAAAGTACTGGCGCAAGTGCGGATGCTCCCGTTGCGGATCAGGCTCCCACGGCAAATCAACGCCCATCAGCAGGTAAAGGTTGTAGTCCTGTTGCTTTAGTTTTTGCAGCACCCAGTCGGGGCATTCACCGAAGGCATGCTCACTCCATATTTTGATCACCAGCAGGTCGGTGTCTGAGAAGAGTAAGCGCTCAGCCTGTGACTCCATCTGGGCTTCCAGTGCCAGTTGTCCTCTGGCAATCTGCTCTAGGTCCTGCAAGGTATAGGGCCTGTCGAGCGTTTCGATATAGGTGCGGGCATACTCGGGTACCCACACCGTGTTATAGTGCACGGCCAACTGCTGCGACAGCGTGGATTTGCCCGTGGATTCAGGCCCTGTGATGGCGACTTTCAACATATCGCAAAGGTAGGTCAATTCTGCTGAAAGTCGCCATCACAGGGAGAGCCAAAAAAAGCTGCCGTCAGCAGGTTTCCCCACCAGCGGCAGCCTTATTTAACAGCCTCCTACTGTTTATACCAACACATTTCTTCGCAACCGATGCACCTAGCTGCATTCAATAAAGGTAACGTCAGTTTGTTAGGGCACCACCCTACTGCTATACTTAATTTCAAAATGAACCTGCTGCAATTAATTATACCTGATCTAATATAATTAATCTAACAAATTTTCAGATATACAGCAGATAAACACTATGCCTTGGCAAACGCTACCTGATAGTGGGTAAAGCAATGCGGTGGTCTAGAAAAAAGCGGGGACACATTCCTTAAAATGTGTCCCCGCTGTACTTTCGTCTCCGTCAGGTTGGTTGAGACGGGCATTTCTTAATTCTCGGTGAAGCTATAATCATAAAAATTATAGACTTCTACTTCTTTGGGGTGCCGGTCGCCATACTGACAGAGCAGCAGGCGTTTGGGGCTTTCGTCCGGGGACTCATAGCCCCATTTCATACGGTTCTCGTACTTTAGTTCATCTGGCAATTCAATCTTGCGGTTCATCATACATAGTGTCGTTGTAGCGTGGAACATAGGTACTCGCATACTTTGGCGCACTAAAATTCAACGATTGCCTCAGTTACACTCATGTACGGCACATACCATGCCACGACTGCATAAGATAGAAACATAAAACAGGATATTTCCAATAATCACTTTGTAACAGGAGATACAGCTTCCTTTTCCATATCCCGTTTCCAGTCCAGGTAGCCCATGGTAGCCAGTATGAGGAAGATAAAATACAGAAGAGCCGTCAGGTATAACTCCTTATAAGTGAACACCCCGATGTATACCACATCCACGGCCAGCCATACCAGCCAGTTTTCAAGGCGCTTCTTAGCCATCATCCAGTAGGCCATCAGACTCACAGCGGTGGTAGCCGAGTCGGTATACGACAGGTCGGCATCGGTGTAGTTGTCCAGGAAATAGCCGAGACTAGCCGAGAACACCGCTACAAGCGCAATCATGACCCATAACTCCCGCTGCCCCACTCTGGTGACTTTCCGCTCGGTGTGTCCTTTCCCACCGTACAGCCACTCATACCAGCCATAAAAACTCGTGATGATATAAAAGGCGTTCAGCCCCATGTCGGCATACAGGCGGGCGTCGTAGAACACAAACACGTAAGCCGTCACGCTCACCACACTGATGGGCCAGGTCCAGATGTGCTGCCGGGCTGCCAGCCATACCCCGGCTATACCCGTAATCACGCCAACTACCTCGACCAGGCTCATGGCCTGCAGCGCCTCTGTTATGCTATTGTAAAAATCTGTCATCTATACCTGTGCAAGCCCATGCTTCGGACTAATTTTGTTGCTAAGTTTGTAAATCGAAACCAAAACACCAAAGCCTAAGGTATAGCACAGGCAGGAGCTCTACAACTATGGACGAGATTACAGCGCAGGAACTGAAAGAGAGACTAGGCAACAGCGCCGAACTGCAGATTGTGGATGTGCGCGAACCGGAGGAGTTTGCGATCTGCAACCTGGGCGGCGAACTTATACCTTTGGATGATCTCCCTAAGCAGGTCAACCGCATTCGCCGCGACGTACCCGTGGTCATGGTATGCCACCACGGCTTCCGCAGCGCACAGGCCATCCTCTACCTCAGCCAGCGCCTCGGTTACGACAACCTCCTCAACCTGAAGGGAGGCATCCACGCCTGGGCCACGCAAGTTGACCCTACGATGCGGGTATACTAGGTATACAGCCCCTGGTTCATTCCTGAATCGTAAGCTTTCATCCCCTTTTTATAATATTTCGCCTCATGCAATCCTAAAGGACATTTAAGGCTAATAATTGCTAGTAACAGAAGCTCCGTAGCATTGTCCGAATAATTTTCTCACACCTCTTGCTATATTATCCGGATTAATTTATGTAATTTTACGCGGCAAATAAGGACCCCTAATTTATTTGCCATGATCGCAGATCAATCCAAAATAGTATTTGAGGCACTCACCTACGACGACGTGCTTCTGCTCCCGGCCTACTCCGAGGTGCTCCCCCACAACACTGATACTTCCACACAGCTTACACGCAATATCCGCATTAACATTCCGCTGCTTTCTGCGGCTATGGACACTGTAACCGAGACCGAACTGGCCATTTCGATGGCACAGGAAGGGGGCATCGGCATCATCCATAAAAACATGTCGATCAAGAAGCAGGCGGAGCAGGTGCGCAAAGTGAAACGCTCCGAAAGTGGCATGATCCTCGATCCGATCACCCTGCAGGAAGACGCCACGCTCGGCGATGCCATTCGCATTATGTCCGAGAATAAGATTGGTGGTATACCTATTACCAACGGACACGGCAAGCTTACCGGCATCCTCACCAACCGCGACCTGCGTTTCGAGAAGAACATGTCCCTGCCTGTAAGAGACGTGATGACGACCGAAAACCTGATCACGGCCGCGAAAGGAACCGACCTGGCCAAAGCCGAAGACATCCTGCAGGAGTACAAGATCGAGAAACTGCCCGTGGTGGATGAAGAAGGCAACCTGGTAGGTTTGATCACTTACAAAGACATCCTCAAAAAGAAAGACCGCCCGAACGCCTGCAAAGATGAGTACGGCCGTCTGCGTGTAGGTGCTGCCGTGGGCGTGACGCCTGACGTGATGGACCGCATCAAGGCGCTGGTAGAAGCCGGCGTGGACGTGATCAGCGTGGACACAGCGCACGGCCATTCCAAAGGCGTGCTCGACGTGGTGCGCAAGATTAAAGAGAACTTCCCGAACCTGGAGGTGATCGCCGGCAACGTAGCCACTGCCGATGGCGCAAAGGCCCTGGCAGATGCGGGTGCCGATGCCGTGAAAGTGGGCGTTGGTCCAGGCAGTATCTGCACTACCCGCGTGATTGCAGGTATAGGCATGCCCCAGCTATCTGCCGTAATGGAAGCCGCCAGAGGTCTGCAGGGCACCGGCGTACCGGTTATTGCCGATGGTGGTATCAAATTCTCAGGCGACATTGTGAAGGCACTGGCCGGAGGGGCAAGCACTGTGATGGTGGGTTCGCTGCTGGCTGGTACTGAAGAGGCGCCTGGTGAGATGATCATTTACGAAGGCCGTAAGTTCAAGACGTACCGCGGCATGGGTTCTATTGAGGCGATGGAGGAAGGCTCGAAAGACCGTTACTTCCAGGGCAACGAAAAAGACAGCAAGAAACTGGTACCGGAAGGTATAGTGGGTCGCGTGGCTTACAAAGGTCTGGTGTCGGAAGTGATCTACCAACTGGTAGGCGGTATTCGTGCCGGCATGGGCTATTGCGGCACGCCGACTATACCTACACTGCAGGAAGCCAAGATGGTGAAGATAACAGGGGCTGGCCTGCGCGAAAGTCACCCGCACGATGTACACATCATGCGTGAGGCGCCGAACTACAGCCGCTAGTCATTCCATTGATAGCGTGAAAGAAGAAGTAGGTTGGCCTTTTGTTAACCTACTTCTTCTTTTTTACGTTATGCAAGTTGTTCTTTCAAAACTCACCTCGACAACTTGGCCAAAGAGCAAAAATTTTTCTTACCTTACAAACTGATAAAGTCTCGGGCAAGCCATTTTGTGTCGCCAATAAAACTAAGCACGGTTTTCCGTTTTATGCTTTATAGAACCAACGCCAAATCCCTATTTATTACCGCGGCCCTGATCAGCTGGTCACTCCTGCTGGCTAACGTGTTGTTGGCGGCCGAGAGTATGCACCGGGAAAGCTCCAATGCACTGGACCTGCCTTTCGTCAACAACTTCCTGATCGTTGTATTCATCATTTCGGTGTTCGGCTTCCAACGCCTGAGCGCTGAAAATCTCAAAGGAATAGACTTTATTGGCTACCTCTGGAACATCTTTGCCAAAGGAGGTGTAGCCGCTTACCTGAGCGTAGCGCTATACATGGTGTATCGCATGGTCACTAACTACTCCAGCGTACAGTCGCCGCTGCTGCTACACATGGTCTACCAGGTAAACTTTGGTCTGCTGGTGCTGTTCCTGGCTAAAGCCTTTTATGTGTGGCGCCAGCTGCTGCTCTACCATAAGAACAAGTTTCTTCAGATCGCCTGGGACTGGTACGAGATCCTGCTTTTTGCCACACTGATTCTCACGCTGCTCAACTTCAATTACAGTAGCCTTATTTTCATGCCCTTGCTGGGCCTTATTGGCCTCTACACCTTATTCCTATGCACTAACCTGAAGTGGGTTGCTTACCTCACGTTCAACAAGAAAGGCCGGTCGCTTATTCTGCTTGTGGCCATTCTGCTGGCCTGCTACATCTTCTTTGACTTCTTTTACGACTTTGCGGACAGCCCGCTGTTGGTGATCGACTATTCTGACGTGGGCTTCCTGTTGCTGGCCATGTTCTTTGTGGCCCTGTATACCCTGGCATCTTTTCTGGTGGCGCTCTTCAGTCTCCCTACTTCCAGCGTGTTTGAGCAGAAGAGCGAGGACCTGCTCAACTTCCAGCGTCTGAGCCAGTCCATACAGCAGGGACAGAGCGAGAAACAGGTATACGACATGCTTTTCGAGAGTACCGTGAAGGCATCGGATGCAAGCGCCGCCTGGCTGGAGATATTCAAGGGCGAGAAAAAGGATGAAATAGAACTGTGCCACCAGCTTACTATAGAAGAAGAGCAGATCAAACGCATCCGCCACCTGCTGCTGGCCTACAACATCCAGCACATCGACTACATCAACAACAACCTCGACCGCAACCCCGGCTTCCGTGACCTCACGCTGCCCTGGAAGTCGCTCATCATCCTGCCCATCAAATCCAAGAAGCACCTGTTTGGCGTGCTATACCTGTTGAAGGACATTGAGCAGGGATTTGACAGGGAAACAGTGAACGTACTGCGCACTTTCACCAACCAGACCATCCTCACGATCGAGAACCTGCGTCTGGTGCACGAGTCGCTGCAGAACGAGCGCTACAAAGAGGAACTCAAGATCGCCTCGGTGGTGCAGGACAGCCTGATCCCGAAAAAATTCCCGAGCGACAGCTGGTTCGAGATCTCGACCTATGCCAAAGCCGCCAAAGAAGTGGGCGGTGACTTCTACGACTTCTTGCAACTGAGCGAGTCGCGCATTGCCATCATCATCGGCGACGTGTCGGGCAAAGGTATTTCGGCGGCCTTCCACATGGCGCAGATGAAGGGCATTTTCCACGGCCTGATGCAGCAGGATATGCCACCAAGCGAATTCATGAAACAGGCCAACAGTGCCCTGAGCCGCTGCCTTGAGAAAACCTCTTTTATCACTTCTGCGCTATACATCATTGATTATCGCATGAAGGGCTTTATGTTTGCACGTGCGGGCCATTGCCATACCCTGTATTACAACTCCATGATGGATGACACCTTCTATTTTCAGACGGATGGACTGGGGCTAGGCATTATTCGAGACAAGAGCTACAACAACCATGTGCGGGAGATGTACTACGACTACAACCCGACCGACGTAATGGTGATCTACACGGATGGCATTGTAGAGGCCCGCAATCCGCAGAATGACGAGTATGGGGAGGAAAGGCTGCGCTACATGCTCACCCAAACCTACCATCTGGAGGCAGAGGATATAAAATACGCCATTATCAACGATCTGGAGGATTTTACCGGTCCGACAGAAAACATATACGATGACCAGACGCTGCTTGTCATCAAATTTAAGCCGACCCAACCTAGTGAATAGTTATACGTAAAGGATGCCGATGAAAATTACAAACCAAATCAAAGACACAACGATCATCATCACCCTAGATGGTGAACTGGATGCAAGCTCATCAGTAATGCTCGATGAAGCGCTTTCCGACCCTGAGATCATGACTTACAGCAAGATACTGGTAGACTGCAAGGACCTGAACTACATTTCGTCTGCCGGCCTCGGGGTATTTATTTCGCACCTGCAGCGCTTTGAGGATGCACAGATCAAACTCATTTTTTACAACATGCAGGACAAAGTGCGCAACGTATTCGAAATCCTGGGCCTCGACCTGCTCATGACCATCGTTTCGGATTACGAGGAAGCCATGACCATTGCTGATGAATAATAAAATTACAGTTAGCTGTACTAAAAAAAATCTGAAGCAAATACGGGACTTCGTCACGGAGTATCTGGCAGCTTATACACTGACAGACATCCAGATGAACCAGATCGTATTGGCCGTGGATGAGATATGCGCCAACCTCATCATCCACGCCAACAGCGAAGACCCGTCCAAAAGCATTTCCCTCTCCATCACAGAGAAGGCCGGCATGCTCAAATTTGAGATCGTCGACAACGGGGTGGCCTTCCGCCGCTCTGAGTATAAAGAGCCAAATATCGAAGAGCACATCCGGGTCGGTAAAAAAGGGGGTGTCGGCATCGCCCTGGTCAACCGCATCATGGACCGGGTGGAATTTGAGACAAGCGACAGGCAGAACACCTGCTTCCTGTACAAAAAAATTAAATAGGGCTGAACTGCACACTTTTAGCGCCCCGCGTCCGTTATCCGGAACGAAATCGCATGCAATAGGATTATAGTGGTACTTTTTGACTAATCTGTCAGAAAAATTAACTAAAATTGCATGATCTGACCTCGTCAGGGCAAAACCAAGCGTTAGTTTATCATCTATTTATGCGCAGCAATCAACTACTTGTTGCGGCAGCGGCCCTCCTTATGGCTGGCTGTACCGCAACTAAGAAGAATGACAAGCAGGAACCTATCATTGCGACCATTGGATCTCAACCTATCTACACATCCGAGTTTCAGTATGTGTATGAGAAGAACAACGGGGGCAATGAAGACGCCTATACCCGCCAGAGTGTAAGCGAGTACCTCGACCTTTATACCCGATTCAAACTGAAGGTGATGGAAGGCGAGAGCCGTGGCCTGGACACCACCGCCGCTTTTAAGCGCGAACTGGAAGGCTACAAAGAACAGCTTGCACAACCATACCTCACAGAAAAGAGTGTAACCGACCAGCTGGTGCGGGAAGCTTACGAGCGCCTGAAACAGGAGGTGAACGCATCGCACATCCTGCTGGGTCTGCCGAACGACCCAAGCCCGCAAGACACCCTGGCTGCCTACAACCAGGCACTGGAGCTGCGCAAGCGACTCGAGGCAGGTGAGGCGTTCGATAAGCTGGCCAGAGAGTTCTCACAAGACCCCTCCGCGAGCGAAAACGGCGGTAACCTCGGCTATTTCACGGCCATGCAGATGGTATACCGCTTCGAAGATGCCGCCTACAAAACACCAGTCGGCCAGATCTCGCCGCCGGTTCGCTCCCGTTTTGGCTATCACCTGATCAAAGTAAACGACAAGCGTACTGCGCAGGGCGAAGTGAAAGTAGCCCATATCATGGTGCGCGCTACGCCGGGCATGCCGAAAGCAGATTCGCTTGCAGCCAAGCAGCGCGTGGACGCTATTTACAAGCGTGTGCAGCGCAACGAGAACTGGGATCGCCTGGCTGCCGAGTTTTCAGAGGACGCCAACTCTGCTGCCAATGGTGGTGAACTGCCTTGGTTTGGCACCGGCCGTATGATCCCTTCGTTTGAGGAAGTAGCGTTTGGCCTAAAGAAAGAGGGCGAAGTAGCCCCTCCTGTCCTGACGCCTTATGGCTGGCATATCATTAAACTGATAGGCAAGCAACCGCTTCCTTCGTTCGAGGACATGGAGCAAAACCTGCGCAACAAGATCGCAAAAGACTCCCGTTCTGAGCTTAACAAAGCAGCCTTCCTGAAGCGCATCAAATCTGAAAACAACTTCACCGAAGACGCTACTGTCAAAGCAGCTGCTTTGGGCAAAGGAACAGATGACCTGCTGCAAGGCAAGTGGGATTTCGATGCTGCAGACAAAACACTGAAGAATACCCTGTTCACGATACAAGGCAAGCCTTATACCGTAGCCGACTTCTATACCTACGTGAAGGCTGAGCAGCGCCCACGTATGGCCGGCACTCCGCAACACCACATGAACTCGCTTTACGACAACTTTGTGCAGAAAAGCCTGCTGGCGTATGAGCGTGCGAACCTGGAAAACAAGTACCCCGACTACCGCATGCTGGTACGCGAGTACCACGACGGTATCCTGCTGTTCCAGTTGATGGACGAGAAGGTATGGTCGAAGGCGGTGGAAGATACAGTTGGCTTGAAGGCTTTCTTTGATCAGAACCGCGACAAGTACCAGTGGAAAGAGCGTGCACACGCCACCGTGATCAGCGCTGCCAATGCGGAGTTACTCGCTAAGGCCCAGCAGCAGCTGAGCGAGCGCCGTTACGAAGTACGCAACGGCAAACCAGCCGATATCACATTTGAAACAAACAGCGCCACGCCAGACCAGGCAAGCATAGCCCGGCTAAGCGAACTGGCAGACCGCCTGAGCAACAACCCGAATCTGACCCTGGAAGTGAACGGCCATGCCGACGCACGTGAGGCAGCCGGCAAGCGTGACCTTTCGGCAGAGCGTTCCAAAGCCATTGTAGCCTTCCTGACAGGCCGTGGAGTAGCAACCGACCAACTTAGCGCTAAAGCTCTGGGCAAAACCAAGCAGGCTGCCGCTGACAACACCGAAACCGGTCGCCGCCGCAACAGACGCGTATCCTTCACGCTTTACTCATCTGAACTAAGCGCACTGGCCGAAAACCTGAATGCCGGCAACCCACTGGGTGTGCAGATCACAGAGAAGCGGTTCCAGAAAGGCGAAAACAAAGCTGTAGACGCTGTGAAGTGGGAAAAGGGCACTTACAACACTGAACTGAACGGACGCCAGTACCTGGTGATCGTGCACGACGTGCTGGCTCCCGCTCCGAAGCAGCTTTCAGAAGTAAGAGGCCAGGTAACAGCCGACTACCAGAACTACCTGGATGAGCAATGGGTAAAGCAGCTGCAGGAAAAAAATCCGGTTAGCGTTAATCAGACAGAGGTCGATAAAATCATCAGAAAATAAAGCGGGTCCAAAACAAGAGAACCGATAGAAGCCAACATGCACAACACAATCTATAAAACGAAAACCCTGGCCCTGCTGCTGCTCTGCCTGATCACAGCCTTTACAGCTACGGCACAGGCACCCACCCAGAAGAAACTGGATGGCATCATAGCCAAGGTAGACAACCACGTGATCCTGCGCTCAGAGCTTGAGTTCAGCTACCTGCAGTTCCTGGCACAGAACAAACAGCAGCCAAGCGCCCAGACAGAGCCAATGAAGTGCGAGATACTGAAGTCGATGGTGCAGGAAAAGCTGTTGCTGGCCCGCGCCGAGATTGACTCTGTTGTAGTGGAAGAAGCTGCCGTAACCGGCGAACTGAACCGCAGGATTGATTACCTGGCTTCGCAGGTAGGTGGCACGGAGCGATTGGAGCAATACTATAATAAGAGCGTGAAGCAGCTGCGCGACGAACTGCGCCGCTCTGTTCGCAACCAGATGGTATCTGAAAAGATGCAGCGCGAGATTACCGATAAAGTAACCGTAACCCCGAAAGAGGTGCGCCGCTATTTCAACCAGATTCCTGCCGACAGCTTGCCTTACTTTTCAAGCGAGGTGCAGTTGAGCCACATTGTAAAGTATGCCGAGGTAAGCCGCCAGCAGAAGCAGGCCGCCCGCCAGAAACTGGAAGCATTGCGTGAGCGCATTGTAGCCGGCGAAGACTTCGCCACACTGGCCCGTGAGCACTCACAAGATCCCGGCTCTGCAGAAGCAGGCGGAGAACTTGGTTTCTTCAAAAAGAAAGAACTGGTACCGGAATACGAAGCTGCAGCACTGCGCCTCGAGCCTGGACAGATGTCGAATGTAGTAGAGTCAATGTTCGGCTTTCACCTGATCCAGCTGATCGAGCGCAAAGGACAGGAATTCAATACACGTCATATCCTCATCAAGCCTGCCACTGCCCGTGTGGATGTGCAGGATGCTATCGCCGCACTGGACAGTGTGCGCACCCTTATTGTGAACGACAGCATCAGCTTTGCAAAGGCCGCTAAAGATTTTTCGGATGATAAGAACACAAAGGACAACGGTGGTACCATCATCAGTCGTATGACTGGTAATTCATACATCCCGATGGATGAAGTGGAGCCAGGCATTTTCTTTGTGATCGACACCATGAAAGTGGGCGACGTATCGAAGCCGGTTAACTTTACCACACCTGACGGCAGGGAGGCAGCCCGTATTATCCAGCTTCGCTACAAATCGTCTCCTCACATGGCCAACATGCGCGACGACTACCAGAAAATAGCCGCTGCCGCTCTGGCGCAGAAAAGAGACAAAGCTGTGGATGAGTGGTTCCGAAAAAACATAGACACCGTATTCATTGAGATCGACCCCGAGTACGACCAATGCAAAGTGCTTGACTTAACGCAATAGACATACACATGAAGCAGTATACCTCTGACAAAGAAGCAGCCGACGCGCTGTACCGCTCTTACCAGGACCTCACTTCCGAAATCTCAAAAGTGATTGTGGGGCAGGAAGAAGTCGTGCGACTGGTGCTCACAGCCGTTTTTTGTCAAGGGCACTGCCTCCTGGTAGGTGTTCCGGGACTTGCCAAAACCCTCCTCATCCAGACCATCGCCTCATCGCTCGACATGTCTTTTAGCCGGGTGCAGTTTACCCCGGACCTGATGCCGAGCGATATTGTGGGAGCCGAGACACTGGACAAGGACCGTAATTTCAACTTCGTGACGGGCCCTATCTTCGCCAACATTATTCTGGCCGATGAGATCAACCGCACACCACCGAAAACACAGGCAGCACTGCTGGAGGCTATGCAGGAGTATGCGGTAACTGTTGCCGGCAAGCGCTACGAACTGCCACGACCTTTCTTTGTGCTCGCCACCCAAAACCCGATTGAACAGGAAGGCACCTATCCCCTGCCCGAAGCACAGCTCGACCGCTTTATGTTCAACATCACGCTGGGCTATCCAAGCTACGAGTCGGAACTGCAGATCGTTAAGAACACAACGGGCGCCGCCCGTGTAGCGCTCGACAAGATCCTGCACGCAGATGACATCCTGGCTTTCCAGCAACTGGTGCGCCGCGTACCCGTGGTAGATAATGTGGTGGAGTATGCCGTAAAGCTGGTGCACAAAACCCGCCCCAATACAGCGATGGGTTCTGAGCGGGCCAGCCAATACCTGGAGTGGGGTGCCGGGCCGCGTGCTTCGCAGCACCTGATCATCGGGGCGAAATGCAACGCCTTACTCAATGGCAAGTATTCTCCTGATATAGAAGACGTACAAGCCGTCGCACTGCCCATCCTCCGTCACCGCATTGTGCGCAACTTCAAAGCCGAGGCCGAGGGTATAACGGTAGAGCAACTGATCGGGGAATTACTATAAATTGCTAAATTGTTGATGGTTAAATTGTTTAGAGCTGATAAGGTATAGCTTCAGTTAGCTGAATACAGTTGAAGTTTAAACAGAGACCTGCCTTATTCAATTTTTCGGATACACAGAGTTTCAACAATTTAGCAATTGAATAATTTAACCATCCAACAGTCAACAATTTAACAATGCAGCCATTTAGCAATTTAACCTCCAAACAATTTAGCAATCTAAGCTTATTGGTGTAATTTTGCGGCTGTATTGATTTTTTTGACACATTACCCTGAAACATATGGAAGCGGCAGCGCTATACGTTCGCTTTAAAGACAACCTGGCCACGATCATCGGAGCCCTGAACAGCAAACTGGAGGTTCGCTCCATGCCTTACAATGTATCTATTCCACTGGAGGTAGACCTGCTGGCAGATATTCTGCGTCTGCATGGCCTGGAGTTCAAATCTGAAACAGCCGGGGCAGCCCGTCTGGAGGATTTCACCCGCTGGTTTGAACAGAACGAAAATGCGGTGATGGACACTTTACAGCGTGTCATGGAAGACAAGAGAGCATACATGAAAACGGCAGGTGGTGTCATCTTGCAGAAAGAAATGCTGATCCGTCGATTGGAGTATTTCAACGAAACGGCCCATACCCTGCAGGTAATGATGCGCCAACAGCAGCTCAACAGCCCAAAACACTTCAGATATCCTTTCCTCCTGAATCAATAGCCAACGGCTATACCTGATAAAAACAAAGCGCCCGCAGTCTTATACCTGCGGGCGCTTTGTTTATTATACCCGAGAGAGCTTACTTATTCCGGATGGAGGTATGGCCCTCCTTTGAATGCTCCAGGTCCAATTCACCTTGGGGCTCTTTCTTCATACTGGAGTCGGCCTCCTCACCTACCGGGCCTTTTGCCACCGTGATGCCGCCATCTACCATATAGAGCGCACCTGTCACATATGAGGCTTCGTCTGAGGCCAGGAAGCAGTAAACGTTCGCCACCTCTTCCGGGCTTCCTCTACGTCCCATAGGTGTGGCAGCCTTCATGGTCTTCACCATTTTGCCATCCATCGGACCGGTGCTTGCATGCGTCCAGGCGGTGTCAATTGGTCCCGGGCCTACAATGTTCACCCGCACCCCGAACTGCGCCTGCTCCACGGCTAGTCCTTTCATGAAGGCATGTATAAAACCTTTCGTACCGCCATAAGGTGTGTTTTGCGCTATACCGATCACACCAGCCTCTGATCCGGCGGACACGATGTTTCCCTTGGTTTTGTGCAGCTCAGGCAGCGCGGCCTTGCTCATGGCAAAGGCCGTTTTGATGTTGTTCTTGATCATGTAGTCCAGGGCTTCTTCGGAGTAGTCCTGCAATAGGTTTACCTCCGGAAATACGCCCGCATTGTTGACCAGAATGTCGAGCTGACCATATTGCTTTACGGCTAATTCCACACATGCCTTTGCATTGGCTTCTGTCGAAAGATCGCCGCTATAGGCAATCGCTTCTCCTCCCTGCTTTTGGATTTCCTTTACTACATCTTCCACGGGGTCTTCCGGGAAGCCGGCAACCACTACGCGTGCTCCTTCCTGCGCAAATTTCTTGCAGATGGCCTCTCCTATACCTGTTGCGCCGCCTGTCACGACGGCGACTTTGCCTTCCAGTCTGTTTTTCATAGATCAATGGTTAAAATTTTTAGCACTCATACTGTACTAACATTTAACGTCCGAAACTCCTGGTCGGTTAGTGCCTGGCAGAGCCCTGAAGATTATACTTACATTTTCAGCTGAATAGCGTATGACAGACAAAGCAGGAAAGCGACGATCCATCTGTTCCATTAAAACGACATTATACCTATGAGTTTTTTATACAATACCCTGCCCGATGCTTTTGATGAACAACTGAAGACAGACCACCTGGTGCTTAGGCCCTATGCAGAGGGAGACGAACAGGAGTTCATGCGCGTTATCCAGGAGGACACATCTGCCTTGAGTCCCGCCTTTACAGGAAGAGTGGCCCGTGTACGTGCCCTGGAAGACGCCCGCATACAGCTGGCTCAATTGCGCAGTGACTGGGATAACCGAAAGCAGTTCGATTTTGGCGTATGGCTGCGCGAAAGCAACACCTACATTGGCGACATCACACTCAAGAACATAGACCGGTCCGTGCCAAAAGCGGAGGCGGCTTTGTACTTCACCAGTTGGTCCGATGTGCCGGACCTGGCGCAGGAGGCCTTTAGAGCAGTGCTGCACTTTGCATTTGAGGACGTGAAACTCAACAAGGTATACATGCGCTGCACGCAGTATAATAATGCGTGTGCCCAGCTAGCCGAGAACTGCGGCTTTGTGAAAGAAGGGGTGCTGCGAAGTGATTTCCGGGGCGTCGACTCAGAAGAGCTGCTGGACCTAAGTTATTACGGCATGACGCGCGACGATTATGAACAGGCCACTCAGCTCAAAGAGCGCGACTCCCAGGCAGCGGTATAAGCAGTTTTACTTGCGCGGCTTTGCGACAAAAAAGTCTGTATCGAATGTCAGGTAGAGCGCGTTCGAAAACTCCAGCTTCGGATCATCCAGATCGATCACGGGCTCCAGGCGCAGCGTCAGGTATAGGTCGTCGAGTATCTCAATATCCTTCATCAGGCGAAGAATCAGCAGGTGTCGGTCTTCCTGCACGTAATCCGGGTTTTTGTAGGTTGTGGAAGCCGACTGAAATAGTTTGCCGCCCAGTTCTGTGATGTACCCGTCACCACGCCAATAGCTGAGCATCACATCCTGGTACTTGGTGTCTATACCCGCATTCAGGTATACGGCACCACCTTTTGTGAAAGGCAGTTGAAACGTATTAGAGAAGTCATTGAATCCCAGCAGATAGTTTTTTGTGTATACCCGGTGGAGTATACGATTTGGCAGCTGTCGCTCTAATTCAAAGCCTACGGCGGCATTAAACACGGTAAGCAAGGGCAAAGGCGAACTATCGATCTGCCCTCCTTTGTGCTGCGCCGTGAACTGCACAGGTATAGCCAGGCGCAAGGTATCACCCTCCACCTTGCCGGGTTTGTTAAGCATGCGTATGGCGGAACTGATGCCACCGGCCACTTCCTCCCGCACCGGGTCAGCCGGGTAGATCATTTTGCTCCAGTCAATCCAGGCATCCAGTTTAACACGGTGGGTATTGAGCAAAAACTGCAGGCCATTTTCGAGTCGGTCGTTGATCACCCGCTCAAAATCGTACAGCGGCTCTACATAGCCATGGCTGAGATTACCTTCCAAAGTACCGAACACAAAAGCCCAGTTTTCCTGTTGCCACTTCACGGTAAAGGTCGGTTGGAAGTCCTGGTAACCTGCGCTGCCAAAGTCCTTCCAGAGGAACGCACCCGCATCGATTCGCACGGAGGCAGACGGATAATAACTCACGCGTGGTAGCAGATGGTAGCCAAACAAGGTATAGCCATCGGCTATCTTGTTGAAGTACTCGTTGTTTTTAGAGAAGCCAAAGGCATGCAGGCCAATTCTAATCTGGTTAGCATTTTCAGGTTTGACAGGTATAGCCAGCTTCAGTGCGTCGTTGTTTAGCTGGCCATAGGCTAAATGGCTGTACAGCACGGCAAACACACAAAATAAAAGCCTGAAATATCTCATAAAAAAGCACGTAAGATGGCACAAAACCCTGTCCGTATATGTTGTAACAAGACGGCCATAATCAACTAAAATATTTAGCAAAATACCTGCTACTTTTTTTGCAAATTGATTTTGAACGTCGTAATTTCACATCAATATAAAGCTATTTAATTAAACACACATGAGCGTAAGCAACGAAAAACTAAAAGCCCTGCAGCTGACGATAGACAAGCTTGACAAGACTTACGGTAAAGGTACTGTAATGAAGTTGAGCGATAACAAAGTGGAAGACATTCCGGCTATCTCTACCGGCTCGCTTGGACTTGACATTGCTTTAGGAATTGGCGGCTTACCGCGCGGCCGTGTCATTGAGATCTACGGCCCTGAATCGTCTGGTAAAACCACGCTTACCATGCATGCTATCGCAGAGGCGCAGCGTGCCGGTGGCCTGGCCGCCTTTATTGACGCAGAGCACGCATTTGACAAGGCATACGCCGAAAAACTTGGAATAGACACTGAAAACCTTTTGATCTCACAGCCTGACAACGGTGAGCAGGCCCTGGAGATCGCTGATCACCTGATCCGTTCAGGCGCGATCGATATTATTGTAATTGACTCTGTGGCCGCCCTCGTACCGAAAGGTGAACTGGAAGGCGACATGGGTGACAGCAAAATGGGTCTTCAGGCTCGTTTGATGTCGCAGGCATTGCGTAAACTGACCGGCACGATCAACAAAACCGGCTGCTGCTGTATCTTCATCAACCAGCTTCGTGAGAAGATCGGTGTGATGTTCGGTAACCCGGAAACAACTACAGGTGGTAACGCGCTGAAGTTCTACGCCTCTGTGCGTCTGGACATCCGTCGTATTGGCCAGATCAAGGAGTCTGCCGACAACATCACAGGTAACCGTACCCGTGTGAAGGTGGTGAAAAACAAAGTGGCGCCTCCGTTCAAAGTGGTAGAGTTCGACATCATGTATGGTGAGGGCATCTCCAAAGTAGGCGAAATCCTGGACCTTGGCGTTGAGCTGGGTGTGGTGCAGAAGTCTGGCTCTTGGTTCTCTTACAACGGCGACAAGCTGGGTCAGGGCCGCGACGGTGTGAAGCAGATTCTGCTTGACAACCCGGAGCTGCAGGAGGAGATCGAAGCTAAGATCAGAGCGATCGTGAAAGGTGAGCCTGAAAAAGTGGCCGCTGCATTGGAAGACCTAAGCGGTGCGGAATGAACATTGTTCCCATCTAACAAGTAATCAAAAAGGTGCTATGCTACATAGCACCTTTTTGCATTTTAAGTTGTTGGTAGTGTGAAGACAACCTATTATCTTTAGAGTAAAGACCCGCAGTTGGTATAATAGTTGATATTGGAGATGCTATAAAAACACTGTAAGTCTGAAACTGCATATGAAGAAGATTTTTCCAGCGATAATATTGGCCATTTTGGTGCTCTCTGGCTTTGCGGCAAAAGAAAGCCTGCGCACCATACCTAACGAAAGCTTTAGTGCAGGCGAACTGCTCAAGTATAAAGTGCATTATGGCCCTATAACAGCAGCAGAAGCCGTGATTGACATCGCTCCCAACCTGCACCGCATCAACGACAGGCCAACTTATAAAGCCACCGTGTATGGCAAGACCAGCAATTCGTTCGATCTCTTCATCAAGATTCGCGATACCTGGCAGTCATACATTGACACAGCTGCTATACTGCCGCAGCGCTCTTTCCGCAACATTGAGGAGGGTAGCTACCGCAAGCGCGAAACCGTGGACTTTAACCACTTCACGAATACCGCCCAGGTGGAGATGAAGAAAAAGAACAGGGATAAGAAGAAAAGCACCCATAAGATACCTTCCGGCGCTCAGGATATTGTGAGCGGGTTTTATTATCTGCGCACCCTCGATTACGATCGCTATAAGCCGGGCGACAAGTTTACGATCAAGGGATTTTTCGACGAGGAGGCATTCGACATGGTGGTCACCTACCAGGGCCGCGAAACGGTCAGCACCAAAGCCGGCTCATTTAGAGCAATTAAGCTGGTACCACGTATGCCGAAAAACAAGCTGTTTAATGGTGAGGATGCCATTACCGTATACCTGTCTGATGACAAAAACAAGATACCGGTACTGATCTCAGCTAATATGTTTGTGGGGTCTGTGAAAGTTGACTTGTACGAACACAGGAATCTGAAACATAAACCTGCCCTTGTGGCACAGAAATAAAAGAAAAGCCAGCCCACACCGCTGGTTTTTTCTTTTGCTGAAAAGCCAATGTTAAGAAACTATTATGATTTGACTACCTACTCCTTCCATACCTTGCGAAGTGGTATATTTGTATTGAAATGGATGCCATGAAAAGGCTCCTGACAATACCTATACCTGCCTGTTAACTGCCGGTAGGAAAACCTAATCATAGACACGTGCAGACACCAAATCAAGCCCATTACAAAATACTGGTAGTTGACGACGATCCGGATATCCTGGAGCTGCTACAGTATAATCTGGTACGCGAAGGCTACGATGTAGCCCAGGCCGAGAACGGCAAAAAAGCGATAGAGGTAGCGCATACCTTTAAGCCGAATGTGATTCTGATGGACGTGATGATGCCGGTGCTGGATGGAATAGCTGCCTGCCGCCAACTGCGCGAAGAGCAGGATTTCCGTCATACGCACATCATTTTCCTGACTGCCCGATCAGAGGAGTTCTCAGAAGTGGCCGCTTTCGACGCCGGCGCTGACGACTTCATCACAAAGCCCATTAAGCCCCGCGCTCTCCTTAGCCGTTTGGCCGCCTATGCCCGCCGTGATGCACAGCAGGAAGAACAGGAGCAGGTAACTGAAATCGGAGGACTGCGAATAGACCGCACCAGCTTTGCCGTGTACAAGGGCGAAGAGAAAATCACGCTCCCGAAAAAAGAATTCGAACTACTGGCCTTTCTGGCAGCTACCCCCAACAAAGTGTTCACTCGTGAAGAGCTGCTCAACAACGTATGGGGCAGCGACGTGTATGTGATCGCCCGCACGGTGGATGTGCACATCCGGAAGGTGCGTGAGAAGATAGGGGAAGACCAGATCAGGACAATCAAGGGTGTAGGCTACAAGTTTAACACCGACTAAAACATGAATTTAAACTCCCGTACGCTTGCCCTCTTAGTATCCCTGGCAGTGGCCCTTGTGCTCACTGCCTTTTTGGCTTTAGCCAGCTACTTTTCCTCCAGGGGATTGATGGCAGCACTTGTACTGGTATTTATATGTTGCTTTCTGCTGATCTATTTCTCCTACGAGGCACTGGTGTTTCGCGAGATCAAAAACGTGTACTCCAGCCTCGAGAAAATAAAGAAGCAGGAGTACCGCAAAGCAGAGGGCCGCTCTATGTTCACGGCCGACCCACTCCGAAAAATAAAAGACGACATCTTCCTGATTGCCGAGCGCAAGCAGCAGGAAATCGACGAACTAAGACACCTGCAGGTAATGCGTCGCGAGTTTCTGGCCGACGTATCTCACGAGCTTAAGACCCCGATCTTCGCCGCGCAGGGCTTCATCCATACCTTGCTGGACGGCGCCATGGACGACCCCAATGTGCGAGACAAGTTTTTACAGAAAGCGGCCAACAGCCTCGACGGCCTTGACACCCTGGTGCAGGACCTGATCAGCATCTCGCAGTTTGAGAAAGGCGTTGTAAGAATGGAGAAGCAGGACTTTGACGCTGTGCAGCTGGTGCAGGAAGTTTTTGAGCAGCTGGAGCAAAAAGCCAATAGCAGCCAGACAAAACTGCACCTGGTGGATGTGAATCCTGGCGAGAAAGTGATGCTCCACGCCGACCCTAATCGTATCCGTCAGGTGTTCATCAACCTGGTGGACAATGCCATCAAATACGGCCATACGGGCGGCAACATCTGGGTTTCGTTCACGGAAGGCCGTAAGCGCTATACCATCACGGTGAAAGACGATGGCCCAGGTATAGCACAAGAGCACATCAACCGCATATTCGAGCGCTTCTACCGCATCGACAAAAGCCGCTCCCGCGACAAAGGCGGCTCAGGTCTCGGCCTTGCCATCTCCAAGCACATCGTCGAGGCCCATCGCTCCTTCATCGCCGTCAAAAGCGAACTCGACAAGGGCACCATGTTGCGTTTTAAATTGCTAAAGGCGAAGGTTAGTTGATGGCTGAATTGTTAAATTGTTGATGGTTGAATTGTTGTTATCCCAAAACGATTAGGGGAGTATAACTTTGGATAATGTGCTTGATTGAAAAGAAAAGCGAAGACTATACCTTAATTACGGTCAAACAATCAACAACCAGCAATCAACAATTCACCAAACAATTTAACCATTTAACAATTCAACCATTTAGATTCCCAACAATTAACACCCCACCAAAAATGCGTATCTTTGCGGGCTGTGTGGCTAAGGTATAGCTGCGCGCATTAACGATACAGTACAGCATGAAATACCCGGTTTTTAAAGACCTGATTATATTTGAGAACGAGGACTTTCTGGTGGTGAACAAGCCTCCTTTTCTGGCTACGCTCGAAGACCGCACTCCGAACACTACCAACCTGCTCAAACTCGCCAAGCAGCACGACCCGAATCTGCAAGCCTGCCACCGCCTCGACAAAGACACATCGGGCTGCCTGGTGTTTGCCAAAAACCCGGAGGCCTACCGCCACGTGTCGATGCAATTTGAGCACCGCGAGGTATACAAGGTATACCATGCGGTGGCCTGGGGCACACACAAGTTCGAAGACCAACTGGTAAACCGCTCGATATTGGCCGGCGCAAAGGGCGTGGCTAAACTTACACCACAGGGCAAACCGGCCGAAACCTATTTCACGACGCTGGAGAACTACAGTCGCCATACCTTGCTGGAGTGTATGCCCGTAACGGGCCGTTTGCATCAGATTCGCATACATTTGGCGTTTTTGGGCGCTCCGATAGTGGGCGACGAGCTGTATGGCGGAGAGCCGCTATACCTGAGCACTTTAAAGCGCAAGTTCAACCTGAAGCAGCAGACCGAAGAGCAACCGCTGATCAAGCGCTTTGCGCTGCACTCGCATACGATCGGCTTTAAACTCATGGACGAGGAGCCAGTTAAAATTGAAGCGCCTTACCCGAAAGACATGGCCGTGCTGATCAAGCAACTTCGCCAATACAACTAGCGTAAAAAACAAAGGGGCCTGATGCGACATCAGTCCCCTTTTTGCTTTTTTAAGGTATAGCCATTCTAGCTTACACGCAGCACAATCTTCCCAATGTTTTTGTTGGCCTCCATGTAACGGTGTGCCTCGGCGGCATCGGCCCAATCGAACACCGAATCGATAACAGGCTTTATCGTGCCGTTTGTAAACAAAGGCATGGCAAAGCTGGCCATATCTTGCGTGAGTTTCATCTGGTAGTCGCGGGTGCGCGAGCGTAACGTGGAGCCGATTACCTGCAGACGCTTAACAAGTATTTGGCGGAGGTCAAAGTCTCCCACCTTGCCACCACCTAAACTCGCCAGCAGCACCATCCTGCCATCCAGACGCAGGCACTCAATATTCTGCTTGAAATAAGGCCCCGCGATAAAGTCCACAATCACATCCACGCCCTCGGAATTGGTATAAGCCAACACCTCGTCCTCAAAAGGCACTTCTTTGTAATTGATGGCTTTGTGGGCTCCGAGATCAAGACAGGCTTGCACCTTTTTCTCAGAAGCTGTTACCAACACCTCGGCTTTGAGGGCGCGGGCCAGCTGTATACCTGCTGTGCCTACACCACTGGCGCCGGCGTGGATAAGTATACGCTCACCAGGCTGCAGTTTGCCCAGCCAGGAGATCGCCTGCCAGGCCGTCAGGAACACCTCAGGTATGGCGGCGGCCTCTTCCATGCTTAGGTTTTCAGGTATAGCCATGGCCATCTCTTCGTGTATCACGGCATACTCGGCGTAGCCACCGCCCGGCAACAGGCCCATCACTTTGTCACCTTTCTTGAAACGGGTGCAGGCTATACCTGCCTCCACTACCTCCCCGGCCATCTCCAGGCCCAACAGCGGACTTTCGCCTTTGGGTGGTGGGTATTTGCCTTGCCGCTGCAAGGTGTCGGCACGGTTGAGCGCAGTGGCCTGCACACGCACCAGCAGTTCGTACGGTTTGGGCAGCGGCTGTTCGTATTCGCCCAGCACCAGTTGCTCTGGTCCGCCGGGTTGCTTTACAAGTATGGCTTTCATATCAGTCGGCTAGGAATTGTCTGTGGCTATACCTTTAGACGCCAGCTAAAATTAGATGTTTCCGCATTATTGCCAAAACCGCTTCTATTGGCAGCATTCGCATTTTTCGGCCCTGTGAGAAAAAATATTCAAAGAATTATTACACAAACACTTGACCTTATTACGAAAATTTCGTAACTATACGAAAACATCGTAGAAATATGGAAAAGCTCACACAACAAGAAGAGGAAGCTATGCAGGCAATTTGGTCGCTGGATGGCGGCTTCATCAAAGAATTTCTAGAGCGACTGGATGAGCCAAAACCGCCCTATACCACGCTGGCCTCTACGGTGAAGAACCTGGAGAAGAAAGGCTTTCTGCAGAGTGAAAAGTTTGGCAACACCTACCGCTATACGCCGCTCATCAAAGAAGAGGACTACAAAAAGCGCTTCATGAAAGGTTTTGTGGGCGACTACTTCAAGAACTCTTACAAAGAGCTGGTAGCCTTTTTTGCAAAGGAAAAGCAGATCAGCGCCGAGGAACTGAAGGAGATTATTGATATGATCGAGAACAAAAAATCAAAATAGTATGCCTGAGCTGCTCCTATACCTGCTGAAAGCGAACGTGGCCCTGGTGCTGTTTTACCTGGCTTACCACCTGGTGCTGCGCAAGCTCACGTTCTACCACCTCAACCGGCTTTTCCTGGTGTTCGGCATCGTGTTCTCCACGGTATACCCCCTGGTAGACCTCACCGAACTATTTAGCCGGCACGAAGAGTTGGCTGCTGTGCAAATCTACGCCGTGGTTATACCTGCCTGGACACCAACGGCTATACCTGAACAGACTGTATTCGATTACTGGCTTATACCTGTTGGGCTGTTCTGGCTCGGCTGCGGATTGATGCTGCTTCGGCTGGTCATGCAGTTTGCCTCGCTCTATAGGATACATCGCGCCTCGGTGCCCGCCTCTTACCAGGGAGTGGACTTCCGCAAGGTACAAGGCATCAGCGAAGCCTTTTCATTCTGGAAGACTATCTACCTGAACCCGGCACAGCATCAATCGCCCGAGTTGGAGTCGATACTGCGGCACGAGCAGATTCACGTAAACGGCTGGCATACCCTGGATGTGCTGCTGGCTGAGTTGAGCACCGTGTTTTACTGGTTCAACCCGGGTGTTTGGCTCATGAAAAAGGCCATGAAAGAAAACCTTGAATTTATAGCCGACCAGCATGTTGTAAATGCTGGCGTCGACCGAGTAGCATACCAATACCTCTTACTGAAAGTTGTAGGCGCCACACAACCTCAGATTGCCAATCAGTTTAATTTCCCCTCACTTAAACGACGAATTGCCATGATGAATAAAATGCCCACAAGCAAAGCAAACCGGCTCCGACTGCTGGTTGTGCTGCCCCTCGTAACGGTACTGCTGGTTGCTTTCCGGAGCGCCTCGCAGGATAATATAACCACCTTAGCAGAAACTATACTCCCAGGAGAATTAACTCAGAACCCTGCCTATTCAGCAGAAGAATATGAACAATTTTTGAAGCGAAACCCAAGTGTTAAACGCGTGTACTGGGTACCAGCCGAAGAATCAGGCAAAGAAAACCAAGGTGACCGCATGGTATTTGAGCTTAAGTCGGGCGGCCTTGAAAGTTACAGGATCGCTTATAATAACGAAGTAGCCGCTGCGGAGAAAAAGTATGGCAAACTGCCTGTGAAGCCTACAAGTCCGCCGATGTTTGACGATTCAGATTTACCTGCTCCTCCAGCGCCTTATAATCCGGATCAGGATGAAAGAGCTAAGAAGGTAGCTGAAGAGCACAAAGCTTTCTATGCCCGCAACCCACAGGTAAGAAAGATCGAATGGATGTCCGGCAATGAGATCAGAGTGCGCCTTGAATCAACAGAGGAGATTTACAACATGGCTGACAAGAAAAGTCGTGCTGCGGCTGAGAAGAAGTATGGTCCCTTTCCATCAAGTCCTGGTGCTGCACAAGTTGTATCCAGAGCAGAATTTGAATCTCAGAAAAATAATGCTGTACAACAACAGAACGGGGAGCGCATCTTCTCACCAACGGATATTGGCTACTACCAGGACCGCAACAACCTGCCAGTGGAGTATACCAACTTCCTCAAAAGAAACCCGACCATTGACAAAGTTGGCTGGAAAGTCCATCCGGAAAAAGGCCCGCAAGCCGTCGTGCTTTTCCTAAAATCAGGTACCACCGAAATGTATAACCTGAATGATCAAAAGAGTCTGGCGAAAGCCAAGAGCAAGTATGGCGAGTTTCCTGGCTTGTTACCTCCCCCACCGCCTGTTATGATACAGGATACGACAACCAAACGCTTTTCACCTCCGCTTATCATAAACAGAGAACAGTCAAGTCTTCCAGACGCTGCATTATATTACATTGATGGGGTAAAGTCCAGTAAAGCGTCTGTGCAGAAAATCGACCCAAAGACCATCCATAGCATAAATATAGTTAAAGGAGAGACCGCAGAAGAGACATTTGGCAAAGAAGGTACTGAAGGCGTAATCTCTATTATTACGATACAGAATAAGGACTCCCGCCAGGTACGGGAGTTCAATAAAAGACTGCAACTTCCGCCGCCGCCAGCACCACCTGCCCCAGAAGCGCCAGGCACACCACCCCCACCTCCTGTGCCTGGTAAAGAAGCAATGCCTCCCGTACCCCCTGCACCAGCGGGAGAACAGCTTCCTCCACCACCACCGCCTGGCAAATACGAAGGCCCGGCTATACCTAAGGCAGGCGGTGCTCGCTTGGTAGAGAATGAAGATTACGTAGTGTATACCTTATGGCCTGAGGAAATAACTAAGCGGGAACTTGAAGTGGCACAGCAGGCATTTAAGTCCAGCGGCTTCGATCTGAAATTCACAGAAAAGTACGACGGCGGCAAAATAAACAGCTTGAGCATTGACTTGGCGTCTAAAAAGAACGGCAACAATGCCCGCGCTACTCATACTTACAGTGCCGAAGCATTGAAAAGTGTGCGAGACGCTGACAACATCGTGATGGTGATCGGCAACAAGAAAACCGGAGAAGTCAGGATTGCCACTACGCTTGCACCGAGATAGCAAATGGTTTTGTACATCATAAAGAAACCTCATATGAAGCTTAAACTGTTGGTACTACTGTTTTTGTCATTCGTTAGCCTGGCACAAGCACAAGAAAGTAAAGAGATACAAAAGCCACAAAGAGTCTATATCTTAAATGACAGCAGCATAGTTACGGAAAGTGAGGTAAAAGAAATTGCGCAGAGCGGATACGTGAAAAACTTGGTTTCTGGAGCTACTGACGAGGAAAGGAAAAGGTACCAGGAAAAATTCGGTGATGTTATTGGAGATAATTTTATAGCCAGAATCTATACCTTGACGGAGGCAGAAAAAAAGGAGAAGGAAGGGAGAAGCAAGGAGGCGATAGTTGAAAAACCTGCTGGAGCTTCAAAGAATTCGCATGCCCTTAAAGTAAATGACAAGGCAAAGGAATTTAAAGTAGAGTTAGTGGACGGGACCTTCGTAAAGATGTCTGATTTGAAAGGCAAGGTTGTCATGCTGAACTTCTGGGCCACCTGGTGCCAACCCTGTATCATGGAGTTTTATGAATTGCCTGAAAAAATCCTGCAAAAGTACGACCCGAAGGATTTCGTCTTCCTGACCATTTCAAGAGGGGAACCCAAGGAGAAAGTGCAGAAAACATTAGCTAAGCTGAAAGAAAAAGGCATTGACTTTAACTCAGGCATTGACCCCAACGAAGAGATTTGGAAACTGTATGGGGAGGAAGGAATTCCGCTGAACTTTATCATTGACAGACAAGGCGTAATCAGACATGTGTCTATTGGGTATGGTGAAACACAGCTAGATGAGATGTCGGAGAAAATCAGAAAGCTGATAAATTAAAACGCCGAAAAGATATGAGGCATCCGCAGAACGCTCTCCCTGCCTTCTATCTTACTACCTGAAAGGTTTGATAATAGATTAGCTTACAGGCAGCGGCGCAGCTTTGTGCCGCTGCCTGTCTTTTTACACTATTCCCCTGTGTCACAGCATATTTCTGCACCAAGTATTGCATATCAAATAAAGAGTTTCTATCTTTGTGACCATTTTTCAAGAACCCTCGAGAAGAAATTAATTGTTAAATAAATCGCTTACAACCACCAAAAATGGATCATTTAAGTTATAAGACCCTTACTGTCAATAAGAAGACAGCCAACAAAGGCTGGGTGATTATTGATGCAGGGCAAGGAAGCTTGGGTCGCGTGGCGTCTGAAATCGCCAAGATCCTGAGAGGCAAGAACAAGCCTTCGTACACGCCAAACGCTGACTGCGGCGACAACGTGATCGTTATCAATGCTGATGACACGCGTTTCACTGGTCGCAAGTGGGATCAGAAGTACTACCTGTCGCACACTGGTTACCCAGGTGGTCAGCGCAAGACTTCTCCACGTGAGCTGAAGGCTAAATCATCAACGCTGCTCGTAGAGCGCGCTGTTCGTGGCATGTTGCCTAAGGGCCCACTAGGCCGCGAGCTATTCCGTAATCTTCATGTTTTTGCAGGAAGCGAGCATCCTTTCGGAGCTCAGCAGCCTAAAGAATTAACCCTCAACATCTAATAATTAATGGAAGTTATCAATACATCTGGTAGAAGAAAAACCTCGGTGGCTCGTATCTACATGACGGCCGGGCAAGGGAATATCACTATTAACGGTAAAGATATCAAGGCGTACTTCCCTGACGAAGTACTGCAAACTATTGTGAATCAGCCGTTTCAAACCTTAGAGCTAATTGGCAAGTACGATGTTACTGCTAATCTAAAAGGTGGTGGTGTAAGCGGCCAGGCTGAAGCACTTAGACTTGCTATATCTAAAGCACTGGTAGTAGAAAACGCCGAGACAAAATCTGCACTCCGCAAAGAAGGATTCGTAACCAGAGATCCTCGCATGGTGGAGCGTAAGAAGTTCGGTAAGCGCAAAGCGCGTCGTTCATTCCAGTTCAGTAAACGTTAATATTAAAGGTGTATCAACAACATGGCAAGTACTAATTATAAAGAATTACTTGAGGCAGGTGTTCACTTCGGTCACCTTACCCGCAAGTGGGATCCGAAAATGGCTCCGTACATCTTCATGGAGAAGAACGGAATCCACATCATTGACCTGAACAAGACACTGGTTGCGCTTGACGAAGCTACTTCAGCTATCAAGAACATCGCCAAGTCTGGTCGTAAAATCCTTTTCGTAGCTACCAAGAAGCAGGCCCAGGACATCGTTGCAGAAGAAGCACGTCGTCTGAAAATGCCTTATGTAACCGACCGTTGGTTGGGTGGTATGCTGACGAACTTCGCCACTGTGCGTAAGTCGCTTAAGAAAATGTCTACTATCGACAAGATGGTGAAGGACAACACCGCTTATGCAGCTATTGCAAAGCGTGAGCGTTTGATGCTTTCTCGTGAGCGTGAGAAACTGGAGCGTGTACTGGGTGGTATTGCCGACCTGTCTCGCCTGCCAGCTGCTCTGTTCATTGTGGACGTGAAGCGTGAGCACATTGCCGTGAAGGAAGCACAGAAGTTGAACCTGCCTGTATTCGCAGTTTGCGATACAAACTCTAACCCAGAGACGGTTGACTTCCCAATTCCAGCAAACGACGATGCTTCTAAGTCTATCGCACTTATCGTGTCTATCATTGGTAAGGCAATCGAAGAAGGTCTGTCTGAGCGTAAAGTAGACAAAGAAGAGACTGAGCGTAAGCGTTCTGAAGAAGAAGGCATCAAAGCCAAGCAGGAAGCTGACGAGCAATAATCTCGCATGCATATAGCATAGTCAATAAACTGAACATTGGGCCCTTAAGCTTCAATGTTCAGTTTGTTTTAGGGCAAATCGGAAGGAAACAGGCTTTTTGACAAAAGCAATTTTGAAAAAAGACAAAGACGGAAATACTACGTTGCCGTTCTATACCTTCCTACAAGGCCCTTCCCAAACTGAATACAACATTTATAATTCTTAATTCTTAATTATAAAAAGATGGCTATTACAGCACAAGACGTTAACAGACTTCGCCAGGAAACTGGTGCAGGTATGATGGATTGCAAAAAAGCACTTACGGAAGCCAACGGTGACTTCGAAGCTGCTAAAGATATTCTGCGTAAGCAAGGCCAGAAGATTGCCAGCAAGCGTGCTGACAATGCTACTTCTGAAGGTATCGTATTGACAGACGTGAGCGCAGACGGTTCAACTGGCCGCGTAGTGGCGTTGGCTTGCGAAACTGAGCCAGTATCTAAAGTGGAAGACTTCAAGAACCTGGCTAACACTGTTCTGGAGACTGCTGTTTCTACTAACGCTTCTTCAAAAGAAGAATTGCTGGCCGCTCCTCAGGCTGACGGTCGTTCACTTCAGGACCACATCACAGACCTGATGGGTAAAATCGGTGAGAAAATCGACGTGGTTTCTTACGAAACTGTGAAGGCTGAGAAAGTTGTAGCTTACAACCACTCTAATGGTAAGTTGGGTGTACTGGTAGGTATGAACAACACCAGCGGTACAGACGTGACGGAAGTTGGTAAGGACATTGCGATGCAGATTGCTGCCATGAAGCCAATCGCGCTGGACAAAGACGGCGTTGATGCTGCTACTATCGAGCGTGAGATCGAGATCGGCAAAGAGCAAGCGCGTCAGGAAGGCAAACCAGAGCAAATGCTGGAGAAAATCGCTCAAGGTAAACTGAACAAGTTCTACAAAGAAAGCACGCTGTTGAACCAGGAGTTCGTAAAAGACTCTTCTCTTACAATATCTCAGTTGCTTGAGAAAACAAGCAAAGGTTTGACTGTAACTGAGTTCAAGCGTGTAGCTATCGGCTAGTTCGCTTTGCGACTATAATAGAAAAGGCTCTGAGGAATCAGAGCCTTTTTTGTTTGTTATACCTGCAGGTATAAGCGCATATCACTAAAACAGATTTTGCAAAAAAGCTGGTGTTTTGATGATACCTGTCACCATCATAATAGCAACAATGGCTAAAGCTACTGCTACCCGAAACAGATAACCTTCAAAAACTGGCTCTCCAGCCCGTTGCTCGTGATAGATACGCAGGGCACCGCCAATAAGCATTAAACTCAGCCCTGCATACAAAAAAACAGGGCTGAAATCATTTTCAAAATTAACAATACCCACTATTCGCAGCGCGGCAGGCCACATAATGAGCGCCATCCCACCATAAATCAGCAGTTGGGTCGCCAAGGTGTTTTGTAGGATTAGTTTTTTCATCGAGCGGTTAAGGTTAACTAATGTGTCAGGTATAGCCGAAGAATACGCTTTCGTGAATATACTTTTAATGCAGTTAATTTCAAACCTATAGGGTACAGTTCTCATCCTTGCTATACCTTAGCCATTCCTCCTCACCGTGCTTACAAAAGCGTCTCGCATATCCTGAAAGCGGTTGACAACTGCCTCGATAAAATCCTCGTCCAGCAGGGCAATCGCCCCTTCGTCTCCTGACACTTCGGTTTCCTCTATTTTATAAATCTGCTCCAGGTTTGCTTTCTCTAACTTCAGGATATACTTGCCGTTATAGGAATGCAGCGTGATTTTCACGTGTGGGTTAGGGATGTCGGCTACTACTCTCATAAGTTTATTTGCTGATTGTTTATGTGTGTTGCTATACTAACGTAAATCTGGGGCTTAGGTAAATACCCTATCCTGCCGCATCAGTCCGCTCCATCTCAATCCCCATCAGCTGCATCAGCTTGCTGGCGTTGAAACTGCGGCAGATGCCCCGGTGCAAGGTATAATCGAACAATATCCTGTCGCCCTCGATGGTGCTGTTGAAGCTGAAGTTCTCTACGCTACTGGGCAACTCCTGCTCCATAGCGCCCAGCTCCAGGTCGTGCGTGGAGATAAGGCCGGAGGCATTGCGGCGGTGTAGTTGCCGGATCAGGGCCATGGCACCGGCGTGACGGTCGCGGGAGTTGGTGCCTTTGAGTATCTCGTCTAGGAGGTAGAAAACCGGTTCCTCCCCTTCTGTCATGTTGAGGAGAATGCGCAGGCGTTTGAGCTCAGCGTAGAAGGAAGAGGTGTTCTCGGCCAGGTTATCAGCGGTGCGCATGGCAGTGTATACCTGTGTCGGGGCTACTTTCAGGCGACGGGCACATACAGGAGCCCCCATAAAGGCCAGCACCATGTTGATGCCCACCGTGCGCAGGAAGGTCGTTTTGCCGGACATATTGGAGCCCGTTACCACGATGGTCTTACCCGCTCCCTGCATCTGGAAATCGTTGGCGATGCGCTCCACCGAGAAAATCAGCGGATGCGCCAATTGCTCAGCATCAAACTCGAAAGGTATAGCGCTTATCTCAGGTATAGCATAATGCGGTTGGGCATATTGGAAAGCCGCCATACTGGCCAGTGCTTCGAAATCAGCCAGCAAAACGAGGCTGTTCTCTACCTGTTCCAGATGATCCGCTTTCCAGGACTCGATCCGGTAGATCCATACGAAATCCCACATCAGGATGGTGTTCAGGAAAAAGCTCATCAGGGTGCTGAGTCGCCAGGAGAAATAATCGATGATGGTGGCTACTTTGCCGATGGCTGTAGAAGCAGGTGTGTTGCCTTTGAAGAGTTGCGTCCTGATCTCATCCAGAAGCGGTGCTTTAAAGGTATGTGCTTCCAGGTGCCGCAGCTGGTCGGTATAGCTTTGCGTGGCCTCATACATGCCGATGCTTTTCTCGTAGTAATCGTCGCGTTGCTTCTGGAACTTGAGGCCCAGCAGGTATTGGATAGCCAAAAAGCCGACCGCGATGTAGCCGGAGTAGCCATACAACCAGGCCGCAATCGACGCTAAGGTCAGAACAGGCAGCACAAACACCAGGAGCTTCAGCCAGGGATGCGCTTTGTACAAATCCTGTGCACGTAGCCAATCAAAGAACTCCTGTGTATTTGCCTCGGTGTGCTTGTAGTGCATGGGCTTCACGATTGCCTGCTGCAGCCATTCCTGCTGGTCGGGCTGCGCCAGTTCTGCCACTGCCACCTGTCTGCGCAATACTTCCGGAGTTGGTGCTGCCTGCCGGAACCACTGGGCCAGCCGCAGCTTGCCAATGCTCGTCACAGAGCGGTTCATCAGTTGGAAGAGCGAGTCCGGGCCGAAAATATCCAGGTCGGAGGTATAGGGATGCTGATCGTCTTTGAAGGCGACGTCTCCGTCGAAGGTATGGAGTTTACCCTGCAGCCTATCGATCTCCTGCAGGTTGAGCTTGCTGAGCAACTGCAGCTGCTTATACCTGTAATCGAGCCGGCTGTGCCAGCGCATCACCAATATGAAAAGGATGTAAAACCCAACGATGCTGATGATGCCTGCGCTGATGTTACCGTCCCTGAAAAAGAGCCAGGCCGTAATAGCACCTGCAACAAACACCACCACTCTTAACCACGACACCGACTTCGATTTGCCGGCTGCTTTTTGTTCCTGTTCAGCATAGGCCGCTGCCCGCTGCTTAAATTCGTTTTCTCTGCTGTTCACGTATAGCTGTTCTGTTTGCAGGTATAGCCTAGTCGATCGTGGCAATGCACTTCAACTCGATGGCAATGGGCGTTGGTAATTTATTTATCTCCACGGTGGTGCGACAAGGCTGGTTGTCCTTGAAGTACTCGGCATAGATGCGGTTGTAGGTCGCAAAGTCGTCTTTCATATTCGTCAGGTATACGGTCACGTCTACCAGGTTTGCCCAGCTCGAGCCGGCGTCTTCCAGTATGTAACGCACATTCTGGAATACGGAGCGGCACTGCGTCTCAATGTCGTACGAGGTGATGTTGCCTGCCTCGTCCAGTTCCACACCCGGGATCTTTTTGGTGCCCCGCTCCCTTGGTCCAACGCCAGACAGGAACAAAAGATTGCCCACGCGACGGGCATGCGGGTATAGCCCCACGGGCTCCGGGGCTTTCGATGAATTGAGAAGCTCTTTATCGTTTGTCATACTCAAATATAAAACATTCTGGCCAGCATTGTGCTTTGAGTCCTGCCATCTATCTCACCATAACAGAGAAGCCGGCCCTAAAACAGGCCGGCTTCTCTTACCTTAAACAAACTCTATTATTTAACCCGATCGGGGCTAATATGTTTAAACACAAAGGATTATTTTGTGAACCTCACATCGTTATACTTTGAAGTGATGCTGAGAGTGCCTTTAGATGAAGCATTTCCATACCTGCCTTTATACTCCGCCGAGGTATGGCCTTTCTCCAGTGTCGTGAACTTCACGAGGTTTCGGTCCACTTTAAAGTCGGCGAATTGCACGTTGACGTCGAAGTCAAAGGCCGAATCGCTCTCGAAGTTGAGCAGGATTGGAGCGTAGCCTCCGGTTACATTTATAGACTTGAAATTCTTCTTCACGTTATCTACACTAAATGTGCCGTACTTCACATCCATCTGCAGTGCTTCGGAAAGATTTCCTATTTTAATATCAGTATATTTTGACGTGCCATTCACACCATTTGTCCCGCCTAGATTTAAATTTGAATACGCCAACTCTATATTGCCCTTGTTCAGGAAGCCGATGGTATTGGAAGTTCTGTCACAGAACGAAGCTTTGATGTTGTTGGAGGCGTTCGCCAGATTACCCACTTTAAAAGCACCATGGCGCACGTTCAAATCCACTTTGCCCTTCATGTCTGGCAGGTATACGTTACCGAAGCTGTTCTTCACGATCAAGTGGTTATCTTCGGGCATATTGATGGTATAGTTGATCTCAAAACTCTGGTGACCACTCTTGGAGTTCATAGAACCCATTTCGGTCTTAACGGAGATGGTGCTGCCGCTTCGGCTGTCGGCCACGTTGATCTTATTCAGCATTTCCTGCGCCACTTGCTCTGAGTTGGCGCGGCTGATGATGTCGACTTTTACCTGTATCTCGTTGCGGTTCCAGGTGTTCACATGCACGTTGCCGAACTTGTTGTCGATGTTCAGCACATCCGACTTGCTTACTTTGTAAGTCTTGTCGAAGGTCTTGCGCTTCTCTGAACTGTAGGTATAAACTTCGGCTTCCTTACAATCCGTCTGGTGTGGCAGCACAGGAGGCGCCGGTGGAATCGGAGGGGCGGGCGGTTGTGTCTGCTGCACGACAGGGGTTGGTGGTGCAGGGAGCGTTTGGCTTGGGCAAGGCTCCGGCGCATAAGGCTGTGCCAGGGCCAGGGCGGGCAGTATAACCAAAAGCGTGGCTATGTGGTAGCGCAGTGTTTTAAATAGTAGTAGTTTCATTGTTCTGTGGTTCAGTAGTATCCTGTTCTTTAATAGCTTCTATTTTCTTAAGCACTTCCAGCTGGCGGTTCAGCACTTCGATCCGGATCTGCAGGTTCCTGATCATGGCCGCCATCACCTGGTCGGTATTCGGAGTAGTTTGTAATTGATCTTTGAGTCGGGTATAGCTGCTGTCGAGTCGGGCCAGTTCGCTGTCTATCTCGCGCGTTTCGTCCAGACCGAGCACCTTCAGGTCGTATTCGCTCAGCTCTTCGCGTTTGCTGTTGATCTGGCTGGTATAGTATACCTCCACCTCAGCAAGTTCGGGCGCCATTTGGTACACCGATGCCTGTTCTCCTGTCTCGGTAGTAGCGGCAAGGGTGTTGGTGACTGCCGGGTTGTTTTTTTTCACCGTCCAGAGCGTGATGCCACATGCCAGCAGGAGCACGATGGTAGCGGCCACGCGCATAAACATGAAGTCGGCGGCGAAGTTGAGGCGATCCCCGAAGTTGATGCTGATCACCTTGGCTTCTTTGCGTGGCTTCTCTTTCTGTGCCTGCTGCGTCTTCAGCTCGGTACAGATCTCCTGCCACAGCTCCGGTCTGGGTTCGAACATGTCGAAGTCTTCCCGGTTTTCACTCACAAAATCCTTTAATCTGTCTTTCATCTTTCTCTTCTTTATCATTGACCACGGCTAGGCCATGGAATGTGTGTCTTTCATAATCTCCAGGAGCTTCTTGCGGGCCCTGCTGTACTGCGACTTCGAAGTAGACTCGCTTATACCCAACACCTCTCCTATTTCAGCATGGTCGAGGCCTTCCAGCAGGTATAGGCTGAGCACTACTCTGTAGCCGTCAGGCAAGCGCTGTATGGCGCGGCGCACCTGCTCTACCTGCCATTCGGTATCATCGTCGTAGTCCTCGTCTGCTATGTCGCCTGCCATCCGGTCTTCGAGCGGCACCAGTTCTGAGCGGCGCTTGCGCACGGCGTTAACCGATGCATTGATCACGATCCGTTTGAGCCAGCTCCCGAATGAAGCTTCTGCTTTGTAAGAATGTAAGTTTTTAAAGGCGCTGATGAAGGCTTCCTGCAGCACGTCCTCGGACTCGGCATAGTCGTTGGTGATGCGCATGCTCACGTTAAACATGGCTTTGGAGTATAGCTTATACAGCTCGTACTGGGCACGGTTATCCCCTTCCCTGCAGCGCTGCACTACCTGTGCGTTTACATCCTGAAAAGTGCCTTTTTCCAAAATCGCCTCGTTTATCGTTCTATTAGCCTCGTTAGTCGACCTATTCTCTTACTTCATCTTAATTTCACTCCTCCCTTCATTCTATCTGCACTAAAGACACAGGCAAAAGCGTTGGGTTGCATCAAGTTGCAAAATATTTTTAAAAATTATCCGTTGCTCACTGCGCCCGGGTGCCGTTTTACTCATTTATCAGGTATAGCCACAAAAAAAAGCCAGCCCCGGGTGGAGCTGGCTTTGCCTGAATCAGGATTTTCGGATTATGAAATAAACAGGATAAAGGATACCAGGCAGGATGTGCGCTTTAAAATTTTGAGTGTGCTATACCTACTGGAAAAGGTAATCAAAACTTATAAAACCTTTCTCATCCTGAAAGTCCAGTTCTTTAATCCATAATATCAAACTTGATGCCCTGTGCCAATGGCAGTTCGCGGCTGTAGTTGATGGTGTTGGTCTGGCGACGCATGTAGATCCTCCAGGCATCGGAACCGGACTCGCGGCCTCCGCCTGTATCTTTCTCACCCCCAAAGGCACCACCGATCTCGGCACCGGACGTACCGATGTTCACGTTGGCTATACCACAGTCTGAGCCCCAGTGGGTCAGGAAGGCTTCTGTTTCGAGCAGATTTGTTGAGAAGATGGACGAAGACAAACCTTGCTTCACCCCGTTCTGAATGTCGATGGCGTTCTCCACGTCACCGCTATACCTGATCAGGTATAGGATTGGAGCAAAGGTCTCTTCCTGCACCATGTGGTAATGGTTCTCGGCCTCCACGATGGCTGGCGTCACGTAGGTACCGGTTGCGTATTGCTCGCCTTCCAGCACCTCACCACCGATCAACAGCTTGCCACCTTCGCCCTGTACCTCTTCCAGCGCGTTCTGGAAAGCCTTCACAGCATCCTTATCGATCAGCGGACCAACCAGTGTGGTGTCGCTCAGCGGGTGACCGATCGGCAGGTTCGGGTAGATCTTGAGCAAGCGGTCGCGCACCTGATCGAATACATTCTCGTGCACGATCAGGCGGCGGGTAGAGGTACAGCGCTGTCCGCAGGTACCTACGGCGCCGAATACCACGGCACGAAGCGCCATTTCGATGTCAGCATTTTCGGTGATGATGATGGCATTGTTGCCGCCCAGTTCCAACAAGGACTTGCCCAGACGGGCACCAACGGCCTCGCCTACTTTCTTGCCCATGCGGGTAGAGCCTGTAGCGGACACAAGAGGCACACGGGTGTCATGCGCCATCAGGCTGCCGATCTCGGCATCACCGATGATTACGTTGAAAATCCCCTCCGGCAGCTCGTTGTCGGCCAGCACGTCGCGGATAATGTGCTGACAGGCGATGGCCGTGAGCGGTGTTTTTTCAGATGGCTTCCAGATGGTCACGTCGCCGCAAACGGCTGCCAGCATGGCGTTCCAACTCCAAACCGCCACCGGGAAGTTAAAGGCTGAGATAACACCCACAATGCCCAACGGATGGTACTGCTCGTACATGCGGTGCTGTGGACGCTCGGAGTGCATGGTATACCCGTGCAACTGACGCGACAGGCCTACTGCAAAGTCGCAGATATCGATCATCTCCTGCACTTCGCCTAGGCCCTCCTGCAGGATCTTGCCCATTTCGTAGCTCACCAGTTTGCCCAGAGCCTCTTTGTTCTCACGCAGCTTGTTGCCGATCTGACGCACGATCTCGCCACGCTTTGGAGCCGGCACGGTGCGCCATACCTTAAACGCATCCTGGGCGGTCTTCACCACTTGCTCATAATCCTCGGCAGAAGCCATACTTACGCCGGCAATCAGGTTGCCATCGGCTGGTGAATAGATCTCGCGGGTTGTTTTGTTGTTTTCGCCGCCCCAGTTCAGACCGGTGCTGTAGGATGGGTTTTGTTCTTTTATACCTAGTTGCTGCAATACATCGGCAATCGCTTTTGTCATTGGCATTTCATCTATGGCTTGTTTCATAATTCTATCTGTATTTTTCGGATTTTGGGTGTTTAAACATCTTCTGAGCAATGTACCTGCACGCAGGAAGCTATGCAGCATGAAGTTAACCCTTTTTTCTCTTCTATTAAAACAAAAAAGCTCCTGCCGTGTGTGGCAGAAGCTTTTCTGTTGAATGTTTAATAACTAGCGTTTCCCGATCGGGTAGTAAGCCTTCAGACCGTCAGGATAAACACCTTCGATGTAAACGATGCCGGTTTCGAAGTTCTTCAGGTGGCGCTCCACATCGGCTGGCACATTCACCGCATACTTGTCTATGCGTGTGATGATGAATCCATCTTTCATACCGGTGTCACGGAACTTGCTCTTGTCCACATTGGAGATCTTAGCGCCGCCGTCTATACCTAGTTTGTTCATTTCCTGTTTGCTTACCGCTTCAAAAGAAGCACCGTCAAACGTCACCGAGCTGGCATTGCTACGCTTCGAAATCTCGGTGCTGTTGTTCAGGTTTTTGAGCGTTACGTTGGCATTTCGTGTCTTGCCATCGCGCAGGTACTCTACCTTTACCTTATCGCCAGGGCGGTAGCGTGCCACCTGCTCCAGCAACTGCGAAGAGCGGGCTACTTTCACATCGTTGATAGCTGTGATCACGTCGCCAGTACGAAGGCCGGCCTCTTTCGCACCACCTTCTTCCACTTCGGCCAGGTACACACCATTCAGCGTACTCAGATTTTTCTCTTTTGCCAGGGCAGCATCAATTTCCTGGATGCGGGCACCCAGCAAAGCACGCTGCACTTCACCGTACTTCAGCAAGTCGTCTACCACCTTGCTCACAATGGCAGATGGCACGGCAAAAGAATAGCCGGCAAAAGATCCTGTTTGTGAAGCGATGGCTGTGTTGATGCCTACGAGGTCACCGTTCAGGTTTACCAGGGCGCCACCACTGTTACCAGGGTTTACGGCCGCATCTGTCTGAATGAACGACTCAATGCTAAGATCGCGGTTCTGGCTGGTGCGCAAAATGTTGATGTTACGGCCTTTGGCGCTCACGATACCCGCTGTTACCGTAGAGGTCAGGTTCATCGGGTTACCCACGGCCAGCACCCACTCCCCTACCTGCAGGTCATCGGAGTTGCCGTAGCGGATTACAGGCAGTTTATCGGCGTTGATTTTTAGCAGGGCCAGGTCAGTGGTAGGGTCGGTGCCTACGAGCGTAGCTTCAAACTTGCGCTTATCGTCCAGTGTCACTTCTATCTTGTCGGCACGGTCGATCACGTGGTTGTTGGTAACGATGTAGCCGTTAGAGGCGATGATCACACCCGAGCCGGAGCCCATCTGCGGACCGCGTGGTACACGTTCTCCAAAGCCATCGCCAAAGAATTCGCGCAGGAACGGATCCATGGGTGTGTTGGATCGCTGCGCCGAGCGCACGCTATACTCTGTCATCACGTGCACAACGGCAGGCGTGGTTACCTGTGCGGCCTTTATAAAATTAAGCCCTTCCGGCACAATCACGTTGCTGCTGCGCATGTCGCTTGTGTAGCGTACGGTCGGGTACTGCTGTTGAGCCTCTACTCCCTGCGGACTATCATTCTCCAGCAACTTATAGCTGCCTACTGCCACACCGCCGCCCATTAGCGCCGAAAGTGTGAGGCCAACAATAAACTGTTTCGTCTTCATGTATTGAACTCCTTCTGATTGATGGGTTTTAAATATTAAGAATTATATATATAACAAACCTTTAACGCTAATATACTATACGACAGTATACCTAGTCAAGGCAATTTGCACTCTTTAACATTTTTATAACAAAAAGGAGGCCAGTTTTGGTGGCCTCCTTTTTGTCAATTTACATTCCTAATTGTTATTTACCATTCTCAGAAGCAGTCACGCGTTTTTGCTTGGCGTTCTGTTTGGCTTCCTCGCCACCTGCAATCGTGATCTGACGCTTCATGGTTTTGTGCTCGTCTTTTGGCACGTTTACCAACAGCACGCCGTCCTGCAATTGGGCCGAGATCTTGTCCGGGTTTACGTTGTCAGGCAGGTAGAAAGAGCGGGAGAATGTACCGTACTGGGTTTCCAGCATCTGGTAGCGGCGACCTTCCTCTTTCTTCTCGAAACGGCGCTCACCTGAAATGGTCAGCTTGCCTTCCTGAAAATCGATGGCAACGTCCTCTTTGCGAATGCCGGGCAGGGCTACTTCGATCTCGTAACCATTTTCGGTTTCGCAGGCATCCACATGTGGCGTAAAGCCGGAGAAACCTCTTGAGTTTACAGACTCGTTGAAGAACCTGTCCAGCATGGAGCTGAAAGTCTGCGGCACGTCATTCTGCATGCCATTATATTTTCTGAGTACCATAGCTACCTCCTTTTTTAAGTTGTTGTTTTCAATACAAAAAGGGTAAAGCGAATAGCCTGCCAGTCGGATTATTTTATCGAATCATGAAATAATGTCATTTATAACCATGGTATAAACCGGCCTTTCCTGTCAATTTTTCAGGAATTAGTAGGTATAGCTGGCTGTAGAGATGGCTCTGTTGAAGGTATACTTCAGTTCGAGGCCAAATACAGGCGAGATGCGGTTGCGCTTCGTGGTATAGCCCTGTTCAAGCAGCACCCCGTCTTCATCATATTTCGGACTCACTTCCACAAAATAGTAGTCGGTCTGGCGCAGGAAGTAGGGGGTGATACGGATCTTGTCGCTGATCTCGTAAGTGGCTTCCACTCTGAGGCGGGTGCGGTCGATGGTGCGTACCAGCAGCTCGTTCGTTTCTTCCCCAAAATCCTTAACCACCAGCAGCTCATACGACAGGGACGGTGTGATAAAGCGTTCCCCTAACGGTATACGCTTGCCTAGTTCCGCCCCTAGTCTGAACCGCGCAAATGGATCGCGGCGCTCCTGGTTCACGTAATCGAGCGTCAGCTGTTTGTTGAAGTATAAGCCTTTGATGGTGCCGGCATGGCGGAGGAAAGCCGACGTGAAATTGCTCGAAGGCATGTCTTCCTTGGCGTAGCGGAACATAGCACCTGCTACCCAGTGCTCCGTAAAGGTGTGCTCGTAGCCCAGCGTGAACTCGATGCGCTCGAAGCTGCCCACCCCATTGTAGCGGCCGTCGGTGTTGATGCGGTACTGATTCTGCAGAAACAACAGGCCACTTTCGCCCAGGCCGTAGCTCAGTTGCAGTTCGGGCCAGAGGGCGGTCGGTGCACTCACTTTGCTCTGGGCGTGGCTCAAAAGCGGCAACACAGCCAGTAAGAGAATCAGGTATAGTTTTTTCATTTTCGGTTATCCTACTGTTTGAGCTTCCAATTCCTGTACGGCAATCCAGGCCATCAGCCCGCTGCCGGTTTCCAGCGCGGCTTCGTCAATGTCGAACGTTGGGGTATGCACACCAGAGGTGATGCCGCGCGCCTCGTTGCGGGTACCCAAGCGATAGAAGCAGGCAGCCACTTCCTGCGAGTAATAGGCAAAATCCTCGGCTCCCATCCACAGGTCAAGGTCCACTACATTCTCCTCCCCAAGGTATAGCGCTGCCGCCTCGCGGGCACGGCCGGTCAGGTCAGGGTCGTTCTTCAGGAAAGGGTAGCCAAACTTGATGTCGATGTCGCAGCTGCCGCCCATGCTCTCACAGAGTCCTTCAGCCAGTTTGCGTATACGGCGGTGCGCCTCTTTACGCCATACCTCATCCATGGTCCGGAAAGTGCCTTCCACCTTCACTTCATTCGGGATCACATTGGTGGCACCCAAGGCTTCTACTTTTCCAAAGGAGAGCACCGTGGGCACTTTTGGGCTGGCATGCCGGCTCACGATCTGCTGCAGCGCCACGATCAGATGCGATGTGATCAGCACCGGATCTACGTTAAGCTCCGGCAGGGCAGCGTGACCGCCTTTGCCTTTTACTGTAATGTAGATCTCGTCGGCGCTGGCCATGTACATACCTGACCGGAAACCGACCTTGCCGGCTGGCAGCATCGGAAACACATGCTGGCCGATGATACTTGATGGGGCCGGTTGCTGCAGCACCCCCTCTTTTATCATAATGGAAGCACCACCCGGAAACTTCTCCTCCCCTGGCTGGAACACCAGTTTCACGGTGCCTTCAAACTCTCCGCGCACTTCCTGCAGAATGCGCGCCGCGCCCAGCAAAGAGGCTGTATGCACATCGTGCCCGCAGGCATGCATTACACCCTCGTTCTTCGACTTGTAGTCTACAGCGTTTTGCTCTGTAATCGGCAGGGCATCCAGGTCGGCACGCAGTGCGATGGTCTGACTTTCCGGGTTTCGTCCTTTAACCAGGGCTACCACACCTGTATTGGCCATACGCACTGTTTCCAAGCCATAGCTTTGCAGCACCTGCTCTACATAAGCAGCCGTGTTATGCTCTTCGAAGGAAAGCTCCGGATTGGCGTGCAAATGCCGGCGTATACCTATTGAATCCTGGGTGTAGGTCTTGGCCAACTCTTTTATTCTCTGCGCTAATTGATTCATGTAAGTATTTAAATGACAAGGCACTACGCACCTTATTAAAAGCTGTCAAATATAAAAAGAAAAACGTTGCAGCCGCCTGAGCAACTGCAACGCTGTATACCTATAGCGGACTGCTATACCTTATTGCTTTGGTATGTTGATCTGCTCCTGCACAATATGGGCGTTGGGGATCAGGTCGCTGATCTGGTTTAGCACCTGCTGCGCCTCTATGCGGCTGAAATAGTCACCTATCTTCAGGCGGAAGTTTGGCTGCTGGTAAGTCAGGTAATCCTTTTGCTCTGGCACGCGGGCAATGATGGCTTTTCGCAGGTCCATTACGGTTTGGCGCTCCGAGCCATTATAGGCCAGTATGCGGTAGCCTTGCGCATACCGAATGTTCTTGTTGACGCGAGCCACCGAATCCATCAGCACAGCTACCCTGGCATTTGCGTGGTTTGTGGGCTCTACTCTGGCAGTTGCCGGTGCATTGGCATCATCGGCTGGGTAAGTGGGTCGGTATACGCTGATGTCGTCCACTACGCGGGCACTGGTTCTGTCTGGCGAACTGGTGCGTGCTTCTGCCGCGGGCTTGCAGGCCGACGACACCACCAAAGCTAAAATAAAAAGAAAACTAAGCGCTCTGTTCATGCTTTACAATTTGAATACTGGCAGAGCAACCTAAGCGGTCGGCTCCCGCCTCAATTAACGCGAGGGCATCGGCGTATGTTTTAATGCCACCAGACGCTTTTATTTTGATGTGGCTTGGCAGTACGCGGCGCATTAGCAGCACATCTTCCACCCGGGCTCCACCTGAAGCAAAACCCGTCGACGTTTTGGCAAAGTCTACTCCGGCATCACTGCAGATTTCACATGCTTTGGCTATCTCATCCTGCGAAAGCAGCGCCGTCTCGATGATCACCTTCAGTTCCGCCTCTTTCAGGTGACAGAAGTTCGCCAAATCACTCAGCTCTTTTTTTATCTCGCTGTACCTGCCCGACTTGAAGAACGAAACATTCATGACCACGTCAATTTCGTTGGCCCCGTCGGCTATGGCCTGGTGCGTTTCCAGAATCTTTACCTTGGGGTGCTGGTAACCCAGTGGGAAACCAATGACAGTGGCCACTTTTACCATAGCTCCCGGCCCCAAGCGCTCTGTAGCTGCCTGCACGTAGCAAGGTGGCACGCACACTGCCGCAAAGCCGTAGTCACGGGCCTCATCACACAGTTGCATCACCTGCTCAGCTGTCGCATCTGGGCGCAGGATGGTGTGGTCTATATAGGAAGCAAGTTCTTCTCCTGACATATTTTTTAACAAAAGATGTTTTAAACAAAAGGAAAGGATATAAAGACTGGCTTTGGCACCCGCTTTTATATCCTTTGCTTTTAGATGATCATATAAAAAGTATAACCGCCAGGCTTTTCAGAAGGCGGCTATCTGGTATTAGTCTTCAATCAGTACGCAACGGTTGTGGAGCAAATCGTCTTCCACCGTCTTGAATTTCACGTCTTTCAACACGCGGCCATCGTTGTACTGCACACTTACGCGATCGTTGCGTCCGGCCACTTTCTGTGAGTGGGCAGGCATGATCTTTTCCGGCTCCGGGGCATGCATCGGGCCACTGTTATGTTCCAGCGATGAATGCACTTCCTCTTTCTGCTCGTGCAATACGGGCGGCTTTGGCATTTGCGGCACACGCGGCTCCTGCACCTGCTCTGGCGCCTGCACCGGAATGAAGGCATGGAACAGGAACGAAACCGTTTCCTCGTTCACCTTGCCAATCATACGTTTAAACAGCTCAAATGACTCAAACTTGTAGATCAAGAGCGGGTCTTTCTGCTCGTATACCGCATTTTGCACCACTTGCTTCAGGTCGTCCATTTGGCGCAGGTGATCGGTCCATGCTTGGTCGATCGTGCCCAGCGTAATGATCTTCTCCATGGCACGGATCAGCTCCATACCGTGACTCTCATACGTCTTGGTCAGGTTGGCTACGGCGGCCAATTGGCGCTTGCCATCTGTGAACGGCACGGCCACGTTCTCGATCATCGGTCCACGGTTCAGGTGGATGTTCTCGATAATCGGGTACGCCTGTTCCGCGATTTGCTTGTTCTTGGCCAGGTAGTGGTTCAGTGCCTCGTTGTACAGACGTTCTACCAATGCATTAGGCTGACCAGATTTAAACTCGTCTTCCGTGATCGTGGTATTGATACCGAATACACGGATGATGTTCAGCTGGAAGTTATCGTAGTCAACCGTGTTTTTGTAGTTCACCACCATGTCCTCGCTGATATCATAGATCATGTTCCAGATATCAAGCTCCAGACGCTCGCCATACAGGGCGTTGCGGCGGCGCTTGTACACCACTTCACGCTGGGCGTTCATCACGTCGTCGTACTCGAGCAGGCGCTTACGCTGTCCGAAGTTGTTTTCCTCCACTTTCTTCTGCGCACGCTCAATCGAGTTCGTAATCATCGAGTGCTGAATCACCTCGCCTTCTTCCAGACCCATGCGGTCCATCAGACGGGCGATACGGTCAGAACCAAACAGACGCATCAGGTTATCCTCAAGCGACACGAAGAACTGTGAAGAACCCGGGTCACCCTGACGACCGGCACGACCACGCAACTGGCGGTCCACACGGCGGGACTCGTGGCGTTCCGTACCAATGATGGCTAGACCACCTGAACCCTTCGACTCTGGTGTCAGCTTAATGTCGGTACCACGACCGGCCATGTTTGTCGCGATGGTCACTGTGCCCGGCTTACCAGCTTCAGCCACAATTTCGGCTTCTTTCTGGTGCATTTTGGCGTTCAGTACCTGGTGCTTGATCTTACGCAACGTCAGCATGCGGCTTAGGAGCTCCGAGATCTCTACCGAAGTAGTACCTACCAGCACCGGACGGCCTTTCTCTGTTAGCTGCACAATTTCGTCGGCCACAGCATTGTATTTCTCACGCGTGGTTTTGTATACCTTGTCGTGCTCATCTCGTCTCGAGATTGGACGGTTGGTAGGTATAACCACCACATCCAGTTTGTAGATATCCCAGAATTCGCCCGCTTCAGTCTCGGCTGTACCCGTCATACCTGACAACTTGTGGTACATACGGAAGTAGTTCTGCAGTGTAACTGTGGCGTAAGTCTGCGTGGCATCCTCCACTTTCACGTTCTCTTTCGCCTCGATGGCCTGGTGCAGACCGTCCGAATAGCGGCGGCCTTCCATCACACGACCCGTTTGCTCATCCACGATCTTCACTTTGTTGTCCGGGGTCACGATGTACTCGGTGTCCTTCTCGAACAAGGTATAGGCCTTGAGCAACTGGTTGATGGTGTGCACACGCTTGGTCTTCTCTTGGAAGTCAGCGATCAGTTTCTCCTTGGCGTGAAGCGTCTCCTCTTCGTTAAGGGATGTGTTGTTTTCGATGTTGGCGATCTCTGTGCCGATATCTGGCAAGATAAACAGCTGCGGATCTTCACCCTGTCCCGTGATCAGGTCAATGCCTTTTTCGGTCAGTTCGATCTGGTTGTGCTTTTCGTCGATGGTAAAGTAAAGTGGCTCATCGGCCTCCGGCATCATGCGTGAGTTATCCTGCAGGTAGTGGTTTTCCACCTTCTGCATGATGGCGCGGTTACCCGTCTCACTCAGGAACTTGATCAACGGCTTGCTCTTTGGCAAACCACGGTAGGCTCTGAAAAGCGATAGACCGCCCTCTTGTGTGTTTCCTTCCTTGATCAGGCGTTTGGCCTCTGTCAGGAAGTTCATCACCACTTTGCGCTGCGCATCCACCAGCATGGCAATGCGTGGCTTCAGTTGGTAGAACTCGTGCTCATCGCCACGGGGCACCGGACCAGAGATGATCAGTGGCGTACGGGCGTCGTCGATCAACACGGAGTCCACTTCATCAACCATGGCGTAATGATGCTTGCGCTGTACCAGGTCCTTGGTTTCGCGTGACATGTTGTCGCGCAGGTAGTCGAAGCCGAACTCGTTGTTGGTACCATAGGTGATATCCGCACGATAGGCATTGCGACGGCCCTCGGAGTTAGGCTGGTGCTTGTCGATGCAGTCGATGGTGATGCCGTGGAACTCGAACAACGGCGCCATCCATTCGGAGTCACGTCGGGCGAGGTAGTCGTTTACGGTTACCACATGCACGCCGCGCTTCGAAAGGGCGTTCAGGAAGGCAGGCAGCGTTGCCACCAAGGTCTTACCCTCACCTGTGGCCATCTCCGCAATCTTGCCCTGGTGCAGCACAACACCACCGATCAGCTGCACATCGTAGTGCAACATGTCCCAGGTGATTTCGTTGCCTGCAGCCATCCACTTGTTCGCCCAAATGGCTTTATCACCATCAATTTGAACGTTTGGTTTGCGGGCAGCCAGCTGGCGGTCCATGTCGTTGGCCGTTACGACCAGCTGACCGTTCTCTTTCCATCGGCGGGCTGTTTCTTTTACAACTGCAAAACCTACAGGCAGCACTTCCATCAGCACGACCTCCAGCTCTTTGTTGCGTTCTTTCTCCAGTTCATCGATCTCTGAGAAGATGTTCTCTTTCTGAACGATGTTCAGTTCCGGCTCATCGACTACACGCTGGTGCAGGGCGGCTATTTTTTCGTCAGTAGGCTTCAGGCGCTCATCAATGATGCCTTTTATTTCGATTGTTTTCTGACGAAGCTGGTCATCAGTCAGGCTGGTAAGCCTCGCGTATTCCTCGTTAATTTTGGATACGTAAGGCACTACCTCCTTTATATCTCTGTCGGACTTGGTTCCGAATAGTTTCGCAACGGTTTTACCGAAAAAATCAAACATCTGTATTGGTTGTTCTTAAATGAAATTCTGCGTTCGCAATATCGTCAAAAATAAAGTGTTTTTCTGACATATCTAAGGCAATGCACTAAAACAATACCAGAATGATAGCTGCATAGGCTATCTGCCATATTTGCCGATAGGCTGAACTTATTTTCTCAACAAAGCTTAGGCTGCGTAAATTCCTGTGTCATAAAGGGAAAACCTGGGGATGGGCTGTGGCATTGTGACATAGTGGGGTTGTTTGTTCCTGTGGGCTGAATTTGGTGTACAGGTATAGCACAAATGGCGCGAGCGTCCTCGCTCGTGTCTGGTATAGAGGGGCTTCTGGCCCAAGTATAGGTATCGCTTGCTTTGCTTTATAGCAATTGCTATTGTAGCAACTTGCTTTGCCTTGTGGCTTGCCCTGGCCGGGCGGGCCTCACTTTTTTCCTTGATGAAAAAAGTGAGCAAAAAAATCAAGACGCTCCAAACTCGCTGAACGCTCGAACAGTGGAGCGTCATTTGGTGCACCTGGCTGATGTAATCAATTCCATAGCTTACGGGGCAAGTTAGTCTTGCTATACCTGCCAGCAGTAGTTCGCAACAGTGCTTATACCTACTGAATGGTAGTTACAGGTTCCCCGCCTTAGAAAAGGAGGGGTTAGGGGTGGTTGGACCCGGTAGAGCCAATGAACTGCAGCAACCACATAGCCTATACTACAAATTAACCAATGACAGAAAATCCACTCTTGAGAGGGGCAGGAGTGTGTTATAGCGACTGCCTGACCTCCCTTCGACCAAGATCCTTTTAGGATGACAGAACGGGAAAGCATAAGCTGAAAGTCCCCCTTGGGGATAGGGGGCCTCGACAAGGAAGGGGGCAGGGGATGACAATCGTGCACGTGAATCCTGTAAATCCTTGGAGGTAGGGACCCTATATTGAAGACTCAGACAGAGAACACCCGCTGCATCTCCACTACATCATCCCAACCGCCATCAGACTTGCGCAGCCATTCGCGGCGCATACCGACTTCCTCGAAGCCGGTATTTTTGAAAAGCCTGATGCTGGTGTGGTTGGTGGCCGTGATGCTGCAGTATACCTGGTGTAGTTGCAAGGTATGCTGACAGTAATTTAGCAGAAGATGCAGCGCCTCGGCTGCGTGCCCCTGGCCACGGTATGCGGCTGAAACAACAATGCCTATACCTGCGCGACGGTGCAACGGGTCGAAGTCAAAAAGGTCGATGGCGCCGATGGCTTCTTGTGCCTGGTTGCAGATGACCAGGCGGAGTTGCTTGATGGTGTAGATATCGAGGACGGCGTTCTCGAGGTACTGCTCCAGCACAAACCTGGAATAAGGTGTGAGCGTGTTGCCGACATGCCACACTGAGGTATCATTCTCTAAGGTGTACAGAAAGTCCAGATCAGTGGGCTCGAGGGCCCGCAGGTAGGTATGGTCGCCTTTCAGGAACATGGGCTATACCTTCTCCGGGAGTGGCACTGTGCCCGTAAACACCAGTCTGGCAGGGCCCGTCAGGTATACGTACCGGAAGCCGTCACCGTGCTGTTCGAAGCTTACCTGCAGGTTGCCTCCGGGGGTTTTTACGCGCACCGGGCTTTCCATGCCGCGCATACCTGCTACCAGGGCGCAAGCCGTCACGCCGGTTCCGCACGATAGCGTTTCGTCTTCCACGCCGCGCTCGTAGGTGCGCACGTAAATGGTGTCTTCAGAGAGGCGCTCCACAAAATTCACATTGGTTCCTTTGGCCACGAAGCGGTCGTTGTAGCGCACCGCACGGCCCTCGGCGTACACATCCAGGTCGCGCACATTGTCTACAAAGCGCACGTAGTGAGGCGAGCCGGTATTCAGGTAGAAGTCCTGCCCGATACGCTCCACACCCGCCACATCACCCATTTTCAGCTGGATTTCCTCGCGCTCGATGGTGGCCTGGTGCTCGCCGTCGGCTGCCAGAAAGTAGGCCACATCTTCGATCACGCCGAGTTGCTTGGCGAAACGTACCGTGCAGCGGGCCCCGTTTCCGCACATAGAGCCCAAGCGGCCGTCTGCGTTAAAGTATACCATCTCGAAGTCGTAATCGTCATGGTCCTGCAACAGAATAAGGCCATCAGCACCGATGCCGGTCCGGCGGTCGCACAAATGTTTGATCATCTGCTCGTCCTCTGCCGGGAAGTTCAACTTCCGGTTGTCGATCATGACGAAGTCGTTGCCTGTACCCTGGTATTTATAGAAGCTTAGTGGCATACTTTAGAAACATTTAAAACAGCTGATACGTGCAATTTTCAGGCACGGCATATAATTCGTAATTTGCCGCTATTACGCAAGCCGGATATAAACAGCAAATATATGTATTCCTTTTTAACAACAGAAAACTGGGCTGACTACGAACTCGTTGACTCTGGAGATTTTGAAAAACTGGAGCGCTTCGGGCAGTACTATGTGGCCCGACCTGAGCCGCAGGCCATTTGGGACAAGCATTTGCCCGAATCGGAGTGGCAGCGCATGGCCAACGCCGTGTTCACCCGCGACAAAGGCAGCCAGGAAAGAGGCCAGTGGAAACTTCAAAAAGGAATGCCGGAGCAATGGTTTATAAACTACCAGTACAACGACCTGAAACTGCGCTTCCGCTTGGGTCTGTCTTCGTTCAAACATGTGGGCCTGTTCCCGGAGCAGGACAGCAACTGGAAATTCATCTTCGACAAAACCCGCTCGCTCAAGACTAAAACGCCGAAGGTACTCAACATGTTTGCCTATACCGGTGCTGCCACCCTGGCCGCCAAAGCCGCTGGAGCAGACGTAACGCACCTCGACTCGGTGAAGCAAGTCAACTTCTGGGCGCGCGACAACATGGAAGCCAGTGGTCTGGACAATGTGCGCTGGATCGTGGAAGACGCCATGAAATACGCCCGCCGCGAAGTGAAGCGCGGCAACACCTACAACGGCATCATCCTGGACCCTCCCGCCTACGGCCGTGGCCCGAACGGTGAGAAATGGCAACTGGAAAACGAGCTGAACGAACTCATCAAGCTCTGCCACCAGATGCTCGATAAAACCGACTACTTCCTGGTAATCAACCTCTATTCCCTCGGCTTCTCTGCCCTGATTCTGGACAATTTGATGCGCCTGACCTTTGGGGAGCAGATCAGGAATGAGGAGTTAGGTGAGATATACCTGCACGACCGTGGTGAGCGGAAGTTGCCGTTGGGTACTTTCTTTCGGTTTAGTTCGAAGGGCTAGGTAGTAGCTTGAATTTATTTTATAATCTCACTGTTCAGCAGTCTAAATTCAACCAAATCTTAGCCACAGCTAAGTAAATCCTTAAAAATAAATGGGACGGAAAATGGGGATGTTATTAATGGTAATTGGAGTGTTATGCTTCATAACAGGATTTGTATTCTATTCTAAATCGCAGAATGCTACTGATACAGCAAACCAATTTGTAGAGAAAGATAGCGCGATTTACCCTTCAAAAGATACAGATTATCCTTCAATAGAAGTAGACGACGTCCCACCTTCTTCTTCTATAGCAGGCACAGATAACACATTAAGCTCCTCCAATTCTAGCAATTCATCACCTAACTCAAATGAGCTAGCTAGAGTAGTTGATATGGCTATTGCTGATGGTGTGCTTACTCCTAATGAGCGAAGTCTTATCAAGGAAATAGCAAACTCAAATGACCTCGATTATAATGCTATCATACAAGATGTTGAGAAAAGGATTGCGGAATCAGGAACATCTGAAACTGAGATTATAGATGTTAATAAAAGGAGCGGTGATAATTTTGAAAAATATGTTGTGCAGAAGTTCAGTAATAAATACTATAGAATCAAAGAGTGGGCTGGAGATAAATACGTCAAAGGTACTTATGCTGAAACCACACAGAATCCTGATCTATTAATAGAACTTAAATCTCCAGTTACTGAATTTTCAGTGGAATGTAAGTGGAAGAGCAATCTTTTCAAAGGAGGAGTAGAATTTGCTAGCCTAGAGCAATTAAAACGTTATAAAGATTTTGAAAAGACCCGAAAAATTCCTGTTTTTATAGCTATTGGACTTGGTGGAACTGGCGAAAACCCTGAGCAACTTTTCATATTACCTCTAAATAAAGTTACTTCAAACTTTATACATATTAATGAATTGAAAAACTTCAAAAAAGACATTAGCAAAAAGTTCTACTTCCATGCTGAATCTAATTCGTTAAGGTAAACGCAAAGAGCAAACTCCCTATCCAGACCATATTTAACTATAATTTTGTTAGATACTCCCCTATGACCGAACGCCTTGCACTCATCGACATGGGCACCAACACCTTCCACCTCCTTATCACGGAAGTAGATGAAAAGGGCCAGCGCACCGACTTCGTAAAAACCAAGTTGCCGGTTCGGCTCGGACAGGGTGGCATCAGCAAGGGGGCTATTGCGCCGGAGGCTTACGAACGGGCACTGAAAACACTGAAAGATTTCCGCAGACAGATCGATGAATACGATGTGGAGACGGTGCGGGCCATGGCAACCAGTATGGTGCGCAACGCCAGCAACGGCGAGGACTTCATTAAAGACATTTACAAGCAAACTGACATTCAGGTAGAGATTATCGACGGCGATCGTGAAGCAGAGCTAATCTATTACGGCGTGCGTTCTGCCGGTGTGCTCGATCAGCAGACGTCCCTGATCATGGACATTGGTGGGGGAAGTGTGGAGTTTATCCTGTGTAACAATCGGGAGATTTTCTGGAAACGTAGCTTTGAAGTGGGTGCCCAACGCCTGATGGACAGGTTCTTTTCCACCGACCCTATACCTGATGCAGAGGTATCGGCCGAAAAAAGCTTCCTGGCAGAGCAACTGCAGCCGCTCACTGAAGCTGTGGAAAGGTATAAGCCCGTTCGACTAATAGGCGCATCTGGCACCTTCGATACCCTCTGCGACATTGACGCCCTGAGCCGTGGAGACAATTCACGCCAACTTTCACAGCCTGCCGCTTCTGCCCTGGAGGTAGCAGACTATTACAAAATACACCAGGAATTGCTGCACAAAACGCACGATGAACGCCTGGCTATACCTGGCATGCTGGAGATGCGGGTCGATATGATCGTGCTGGCGAGTATACTGGTGGACTTCGTACTGGATACTTATCAACTGCAGGAGATTCGGGTGTCGGCTTATGCGCTGAAAGAAGGTGTGCTGGCGCAGGCGCTTGAAAAAATGTAGTCGCTATACTACCTTAAGTAAACATAAAAGCCTGTCCCAACGGATAGGCTTTTATGTTTGTAGGGGTTCTTATCCTTTCGCCAATTTCTTACGCTCCTTTTCGTAGGCTTTGCCCAGATGCTTCAGTTTCTTATCGCCCTGGGTATAGCTGGCCACCATTACCTTGGCAGTTTCAGTCTGGCCGCTACTCACATCTTTTATAGCCAGCTGTATACCTAGCTGTTGCTGCGCCTTCTTGGTTTTGCCCTTGGCATAGCCCTTGTTGAGCAAGTTGGTCAGAAGTTGCAGGGCGGCTTTCTCCTGATGAATGCTGGTGAAGTGATCTACCACAGTCGCTGTAAAGGCTAGCTTGCTTTGCGCGTGGGCGAAGTTATAAAGCGAAATATGATCCAGCCCAAAGCGAGCGATCGACTTGCTAAGGTAGTGCTGCTCGGCATCGTTGTAGCGTTGTATGGCATCCGTATAACGGCCAGTCGCCACCATGCGGTTGGCCTCTTCCAGCATGCGCTGGTAGGCAGTGGCGTCGGCAATGGTAGCACGTCCGTCTTCTGCTGTGAACGTAGCGATGGTGCAAGTCGCTTTTGATCCTGCCGCATTTAAGGCAGCCTGATAGGCCTGGTCGGCGGCGATGAATTTCTTCTCCTTTACAAGCAACTGCGCAGCGGCATAATGGCGGTCGTAGTCAGCTTGCACATTCAGGCACTCCTGCGTGAAGATGCGATCACGTAACTCGATATACTTGGCTAGCACCTCGTTGTCACGCTCCAGGGCATAACGACTGCGCATGTTCTCAGCTGAACTGGCTACTGCTCTGGCATCGGCGAGCCTGTTGCTCATGGCCAGGGTATAACCCTCTGCAAGCTTACTCAGCAGCACCGGTTTGGCAGCCTGCTGTAGCAAGTTGCTCAGTTCACGCACGGGCTGGAAGGTATAGCCTTGCTCCAAGGCTAATGCCGACTCAAACTGCTCCAGCGCATAGCGGTAATCTTTTACCTTCATGGCCTGGCGCCCTTTGTCGATGTGCTGCACATAGTACTGGTACTTCACTTGCCCCTGCAGCTCGGCCGCCTCCGGCGCGTCATGCAACAGGTAGTCGTACTGGCGCTGGAAGGTATAGGCTTCGTCGGCCATTTGCTCAGCCTGTGCCAGATCGCCTCTGCTCAAAGAACGCTTGCCCTCCTCTACCATGCTGCGATAATAGCCATACACGGCACGTCCTTCGCCATCGTTCAGGGCTGGCATGTTGCAACGCAATCCGCCCAGGGTGCTGCACAGGGCGCGGGCATCGGCATAGGCGGCTACGGCACTGCGGTAGTCACCGCGGCTGTTGTGGGCATGTCCTTCTGCCATGAATGAACTGTAAATGTCATGCGCCAGCCCCAAAGCCATCTGCTGGGTTTCAGGGTCTACACGCATTTGGGTGAGGATGTCGCGCGTACGGCCGGCCGCTTCGTGCACATTGCCGCTCATAAAATCCAGACGGGCTAACTGCAAATGCGCAGGTGCAAAACGAGGGTTCACTTCCAGCGATTTCACAAAGTATGTGCTGGCAGCCGCCAGGTTGTTGCGGGCCATCAAGTTGATACCACGGTTATAAAACTGCTGGTCGAGTGTAGCCAGGGTATGGTTCACGGCTTTGCGGCGCTCTTTCAGTAGCTGGTTCAGTTGGTTGGACTTGGCTACATAGCGCTGCGGGTCGTACTGATTCAGGCTCAGCTTGTCAGAGAATTGTTTATCCTGCAGCTTCTTCAGCATTTCTTCCATATCGCGCAGGCGCTGGTTCTGCTGTTTGATGCGGTCCACATCGTCATGCTTGATCAGCACCACGTCCTGCAACATCTTGTTCAGGGTGGCATCGGCGGCATAGTAGTCTTTGATCAGGCCGATACGCTCCTCCAGTTCCTGCACATCAGCCTGGGTATACACCAGTTCCAAACCATCCACTTTCAGGGTATAGCCCTCGCTTTTGGCGGTGTCTGGCACGGTGGTTTCCAGCGCCACGATGCCGTTCGGTTTCAGGTTCATGGCAGGCAGGCTAAAGCGCTTCACTTCTTTCTGCTGGCTGTTGAGCAAACGTACCGTCATTTTGGCCTGCTCTGGCAGGAGTACACTGCCCAGGTCGAAGCCGCGGTAATGCACATCGCCGCTCACGCCAATTTGCTGCAACTGCACTTTGATCTGCAACTGATCGCCGGCTTTGGCAATGCGGGCCTGCTGTTCCAGGCGCACCACAAACTCAGACTTGCGGCTCGGACGACCGCCGGTTTTGCTAGTAGTCGTGCCGCTTTCGGTTAGCAACTGTATCAGCTTGTTGCTGTTTACCTGACTGCTGTTGCCAGCCGCTTCCTGCTTGATCAGGAAAGAAACAGGTATAGCTTCGTTAAACACAAGCCGGCTCTGTGCCTGTACCGCGACAGCCGCTGTGAGTATCCAGGTCAGAAGTAATGCTCTCTTCATAGTCGTATCGTTTAAGCCTGCTTTGGCCAAGTCAAATTCTATTCCAGTTTTCTACCAAACTCCGAAAGTATAGAAAAAAGGGTATATAAATGGTAATCAGCGGCATTATTTCCGTGGAAGACAATCGCTTTAGGAATTGCAAGGCATTGGTTTGATAATTTTTTAATTTGCGGCCCTAACCCGATTACTATGTACCCATACCGACACCTCTTTGACTTCACCCGCGAGATATTCCTTAACATAGGCTGCTCCCTGGAAGATGCCCAGCTAGCGACCCAGGTTTTGTTGGAGGCCGACCTGCGCGGCGTAGACTCCCACGGCGTGGCCCGGTTAAGCGGCTATATTCGCCTATATGAAGCAGGACGCATCAACCCAAAGCCTACCATTACAATAGTGCACGAAACGCCTAGCACTGCCACAGTGGACGGCGACGGCGGACTTGGCCTGGTAGTAGCGCCACGCGCTATGGAGATTGCCATGGAGAAAGCAGAAAACGTAGGCTCAGGCTGGGTGTCGGTGCGGAACTCGAATCACTTCGGTATAGCCGGTTACCACGCTATGCAGGCTCTGCAGCGCGACATGATCGGGATGGCCATGACCAACGCCAGTCCGTTGGTGGCACCAACCCACTCGACGCAGCGCATGCTGGGCACCAATCCAATTGCGGTAGCCGTACCTGCTAACGAGCAGCCGCCTTTTGTGGCCGACCTGGCCACTACCACTGCCGCTAACGGCAAGCTGGAAATCCTGCAGCGCAAGCAAAAGAAGACCCCGAGCGGCTGGGTGCAAACGGCCACTGGCCTGGGTTCAACCAACGCTTTCGAAGTACAGTCCGGTGGTGCCTTGCTTCCGCTGGGTAGTACCAAAAACCGCGGCAGCCACAAAGGCTATGCACTCGGCTCTATTGTCGATATTTTCTCGGGTGTGCTGTCGGGTGCCAACTATGGCCCGTGGGTGCCGCCTTTCGTGAGCTTCCTGGCTCCTCCCGCCGACCCGGTGGGGCAAGGTATAGGGCACTTCTTCGGCGCTATGCGTATCGATGCCTTCCGCCCTGCCGATGAGTTCAAGCACCACATGGATAACTGGATCACTGCTTTCCGCAACGCCCATGTAAAACGCGGAGAAAAAGCTGTGCTAATACCGGGTGACCCGGAACGCATCATGACGGCCAAGCGCCTGCAGAAAGGTATACCGCTGTTGCCGCCGGTTGAGAAAGACCTCGCAGAAGTTGGCAAGAAGTTCGGTGTGAAATTCTAAGGTATGGCGACGGACAAAGGTATAACCCTTTTACGGCTTTTAGGCCTGGGCTCCACACGGCGCAGCATTATGATGCTGGTGCTTTCCTGGATCCTGAATGTGGCCTGGCTCGGATTCAACTATTTCTGGAGGCTCGTTCCGGAGTCGGTGCTGATTGCTATACCTGTGCTCCTGCTGCTCTACGGTCTGCTCGCCCTGGTTGCCTATGTATACTGGGGAGTGAGAGGCGTGCGCGAACAGGACGAGCCTTACACCAACATCATGGTCGGGGTGATCGTCGCGATCACCCTGCTATACCTGAACTATACCTTGCTCGACGCGCTGCTTTCCCTTAGTCGCTAACATCTTTTTAGCATCTCGTAAAAGAGAAGAGCTGACCCTGATGGCCAGCTCTTCTCTTTTTTAGGTATAAGCAGCAGGCGTACCCTACTCGATTTTCTTGCCTGCCATCGCCTGCTTGATGGAGATCTGCATGACACGCTCCGCAAACGGGCTGGTCTGCTCTTCCAGATTATCCACCGCTTTCAGGATCTGGTCTTTGTCGCCGCTCGGCAGCACGTCGCGCAGCTTCTGCAAATTCTCACGCGTCAGGTTTACTTCGTCCTCGGTCAGGTGCTGGCCGTTTTTCTCCAGAAAGCGCTCCACCTGGTAGAGCATCTGCTCAGCCGTGGTGCGAGCTTCGATCACCATACGCGCCGACACGTCTTCGCGGGCGTGGGTAATGGAGTCCATCAGCATCTGCTCTACCTGCGAATCGGTCAGGCCGTACTGTGGCTTCACCTCTACCTCCTGGCGCACGCCGGAGCGCAGTTCAATCGCCTCTACTTTCAGAATGCCGTCGGCGTTCAGGATAAAGTTCACGTCCACTTTCGGGAAACCGGCAGGCATAGCAGGTATACCTTTCAGGTCGAACTCTGCCAATTTGCGGTTCTCTTGCACCAAATCTCGCTCACCCTGGTAAACGGAGATCTTCATGTTCACCTGTCCGTCGATGGAGGTCGTGTATTGGCGGCCGGCTTTGGTGGGTATCTTTGAGTTGCGCGGGATGATCGAGTCCATCAGTCCGCCCATGGTTTCGATGCCTAGCGTGAGCGGTGTCACGTCCAACAAGAGGATGTCTTTGCGGTTGCCCGATAGGATATCGGCCTGAATAGCCGCGCCCAGGGAAACCACTTCATCAGGGTTGAGGGAGATGTTCGCGGGCTTTCCGAAGAACTCCGATACCGTTTCGTATACCAGCGGCACACGGGTAGAGCCACCTACCATGATCACGGCATCAATCTGCTCCGGCTTCAGTTTGGCATCGCCCATCGCCTGTCGGCAGCTTTCGATGGTCTTGGCCACGATCGGGGCAATGAGTTCCTCGAACTTGTGCCGCGTAATGCCGCATTCTATTGTGTCGTTCACTCTGCTGGTATAGATCTGCTGCTGGCTCAGCGCCTTTTTGGCCTCTTCGGCTTTCAGGCGCAGTGCCTGCTGCAGTTTCTTATCCTCGTTGATGGTATCGGCCACCAGTTGGTTTTCCTGTATCCAGTAGTTGATAATGGCGCGGTCCATGTCGTCGCCGCCCAGGTAGGTGTCGCCGTGCGTGGAGAGCACCTCAAAAATCCCCTGGTGCAGGCTCAGGATAGAGATATCGAACGTACCGCCGCCAAGGTCGTACACGGCAATCGTTTTTTCTTCGGAGGGGTCTATACCTATACCGTAGGCAAGGGAGGCCGCCGTTGGTTCGTTTACGATGCGCAGCACTTCGAGTCCGGCCAGTTTGCCGGCATCGCGGGTGGCCTGGCGCTGGGAGTCGTTGAAGTAAGCGGGCACCGTGATCACGGCTCTGTTCACCGGCGTTTTCAGGGCATGCTCGGCTCGCTCGCGCAACTCTTTCAATATCTCCGCCGACAGTTCGATTGGCGAGTAGAACCTGTCCCCTACCCTGATCTTCACCAGGCCTTCGCTGTCGTCATCGATGATCTTGTAGCCGAAGTAGTCTTTGTGCTCGCCCAGGTCTTTGTAGGATTTGCCCAGCAGGCGCTTGACAGAGTAAATGGTGTTGGCAGGGTCGGTGGTCAGGTAGTCTTTCGCCTCCGTGCCGACAATTGTCTCACCGCTCTGCGTGAAATGCACAATAGACGGCACAATGGTACCACGACCCAGGTCGTTGATGGCTACCGGCTTTTTGGTTTCGGGATGTATGTAGGCTACCAAGCTGTTGGTAGTCCCAAGATCTATACCCACAATCACCTCTTCCTGCTGAAGGGCTCCTGTAGAAAGGTTTATCGCAACTTTTGCCATGTTTGTATACGTTAGTGAGTCCACCCTATACGTGGGCAGCGCTATACGCAAAGTTACGAAAAAATCAGGGGAGGTGTCGGGATGTCGGCGCTTTATACCTGATCCCCGGGCTTATGCCTTCAATAAGTTGAACGAAACCGGGTATGGATCGTGCGACGCGTCTTTGCTGACCAGCCAACACACTCTGATGACGTAGAGCGCATTGAGGAAGTAAAGCACCAGATAGGCGGCGAACACATACCACGAACCCGGGTAGTGCATGATCTTCATCCAGGCAAAAAGCATAACCAGCGGATAAGTAACCAGAGACCAGGTGATCTGAAAGTTCAACAGGCTGATACCTTGCTCGTGCACATGGAGCACTTTCTTTTTCTGCGTTATCCAGATGATCAGCGGGAAAACGAGGTTGCCGAGCGGCATCAGCAAATACGAAAGCACGGACAGGTGCATCAGCAACAGAACACTTTTGTCTGGCTCCTTGCCATAGTCGTATACCTCCTCCACGTCCACTCCCAGTGCCTGGCAGATTGATTTTAAGGTATAGCCCCGCGGCTCTGTGTCCCCTTTCTCTATCCGTTGCAAAGTCCGCAAGCTTATACCTGCCATCTCTGACAGTTCTTCCTGGCTCAAGCCTTTTCTCTTTCTTATCTCGAGAATCCTGTTTCCTAACTCATTCATGGTGTTGTCTTTAGGTTCGTTTCTCAATACTACAGTAAAAGTGTCATCCAGGCTTGCGGTATTTCTACGTAATTCCTATGACTTTGATGACTTTTGGGCTTTGAGAGGCTATAAATGCAGAAAGCTGTTCTTATAAAACAGCTTTCTGCACATCCATCTATGGACTTATACCTTACTTTTCTTTTTTTGGCACAACGATGAACACATCCTCACCCGGACGCTTCATCAGGTATTTTTCCCTAGCGAACTTCTCGAGCAGTTCCGGATTGCCCATCAGTTCCTCGCGGTCCTGCTGCACCTCGGCCATTTTCTCGAGGTAGTACTCCTTGTCTTTCTCTTTATTGCTCAGCTCCCTGCTCATGCGGTACTGCGTGATAAAGTCGTTGGAGTCAAAAAATAACATCCAAACCAAAAACAGCATACCTGTTACGAAATAGAAACTGCGAACAAACTTAGGTATACGGTTGAGCATATATAGAAAACTATAGATATTATTCTGAGGGCTTTACACAAAAATAAGGCTGTGAGTCATAAACCCACAGCCTTATGCCTAAAATATTTTCAGGATACTCGTTAGAACTTCTTTCCAGGATAATAAGCCACTTCTCCGAGCTCCTCCTCAATGCGGAGCAGCTGGTTGTACTTGGCCATACGGTCAGAGCGGGAAGCCGAACCTGTCTTGATCTGGCCTGTGTTAAGGGCAACTGCCAGGTCAGCGATCGTATTGTCTTCTGTCTCACCCGAGCGGTGCGACATCACACTCTTATACCCGTGGCGCAAGCCCAGGTTAATCGCATTGATCGTCTCCGTCAGCGTACCTATCTGGTTCACTTTGATCAGGATGGAGTTGGCTACACCTTGGTCTATACCTTGCTGCAGACGCTTCACGTTCGTCACGAACAAGTCGTCGCCTACCAACTGTACTTTGTGGCCAATGGTTTCAGTCAGTTCTTTCCAGCCTTTCCAGTCGTCTTCGTCCATACCGTCTTCAATCGAAGCTATCGGGTACTTCTCCGTCCACTCTTTCCAGTAGCTTACCATTTCTGAAGACGTCAGCTTATCGCCAGTAGACTTCTTAAAGGTATACAGACCAGTAGACTTGTCATAGAACTCAGAGCTGGCTGCGTCCATGGCGATCATCATGTCGTCGCCTGGCTTGTAGCCAGCTGCCTCAATCGCCTGGAGTACCACCTCAATTGCCTCTACGTTAGAGGCAATGTTCGGAGCGAAACCACCCTCGTCGCCTACGTTCGTAGAAAGCCCCTTCTTCTTGAGTACATTCTTCAGGTGATGGAACACTTCAGAGCCCATACGCAGCGCTTCAGAGAAAGAAGGCGCTCCTACCGGCATGATCATAAACTCCTGGAAGTCGATAGCGTTGTCAGCATGGCTACCACCGTTCAGGATGTTCATCATCGGTACAGGCAAGGTATTAGCATTGACACCACCTACGTAGCGGTACAGTGGCATACCCAGTTCCTGCGCAGCAGCACGTGCAATTGCCAGAGAAACACCCAGTATTGCGTTCGCACCCAGGTTGCCTTTGTTCTCCGTGCCGTCAAGCTCAATCATAATCTTGTCAAGCAGATTCTGCTCGAACACCGGGAATCCGACAAGCTCTTCCGCTATTTTCTCGTTTACATTTTGAACGGCCTGCAGTACACCTTTACCCATGTACTTGCCTTTGTCACCGTCGCGAAGTTCTACCGCCTCGTGCACACCGGTGGAAGCACCAGAAGGCACAGCAGCACGGCCTAGTACGCCACTCTCTGTAAACACATCAACTTCTACTGTTGGGTTGCCTCTTGAATCGAAGATCTGGCGTGCTTTAATATCTGTAATTAAGCTCATCGGTTTGTTTTTATATAGTTTTACTTGTTTTGCTCTAACAGGGCAATAAAATCGTCGAACAGGTAAACGGAATCATGTGGGCCCGGAGAAGACTCAGGGTGATACTGTACCGAGAATGCAGGCTTCGTCTTCATACGTATACCTTCCACCGTGTTATCATTCAGGTTGATATGCGTCACTTCTACGTCCGGGTGGTTCTTCAGTTGTTCTGAATCAACTACAAAGCCGTGGTTTTGGGAAGTGATCTCGCTTAGACCTGTTAGGAGGTTCTTCACAGGATGGTTTAGGCCTCTGTGGCCATTGTGCATTTTATAGGTAGCAATACCATTGGCCTGCGCCAGCATTTGATGCCCCATGCAGATACCAAACATCGGTCTGCTCTTATCCAGTATTTGTTTTACACTGTTAATGGCAACGGTGGTGGCCGCAGGATCACCAGGGCCATTCGATATGAAGTAACCATCCGGGTTCCACTTCTCCATCTCTTCAAATGGTGTATCGTACGGGAACACCTTCACTTCACAACCACGGGCAACCAGGTTATTCAAACTGTTACGTTTCACTCCGAGGTCCAATACAGCCACTTTATACTTCACTTCTTCAGGCTTCATGCCATATACCTCTGAAGTACTCACATGCGACGAAAGCTCAAGACCAGCCATAGATGGCACTTCGCCAAGCTTGCGCTTCAGCTCAACCACATCAGCTGTTTCAGAAGAGATAATACCGTTCATAGCGCCTTTGTCGCGGATATGACGCACCAGGGCACGCGTGTCAATTTCACAGATACCCACTATAGCTGCTTTTTCAAAGTAATCCTGTAGAGAACCCTCCGCTTGCTTACGGGAAAAGAAATGTGAAAACTCCTTACATACAAGACCATTGATCTGTACTTTATTCGATTCTACTTCATCAGCCAGCACACCATAATTGCCTATGTGCGAAAACGTAGTGACAACTAACTGACCATAATAAGATGGATCCGTGAAGATCTCCTGATAGCCTGTCATACCTGTGTTAAAGCATAACTCACCGCCTGTCGTGCCAATGCGCCCCAGACTCTTGCCTGTGAATACGGTACCATCCTGTAATAAAAGAATAGCTTCGGAAGTTGTGTGTTTCTTCATCTTGATAATTTAATACAAAAATAAAAAAGGGACACGACTAATGTCATGTCCCTTTACAATATTTCACAAATGAAGCTTATTCAGCATCTTTTGTTTCATCTTTAGTACCTTCTGCTTCTGGAGCTGCAGGAGTTGAAGCCTCAGTAGACTCAGCACCTTTTTTCTTAGAAGAAGTACGACGACGAGTCTTCTTAGCACCACCGGCAGTACCAGTTGTAGTCAGCATGTCCTCGTTGTAGTCAACAAGCTCGATAACACACATTTCAGCGTTGTCACCAAGTCTGTAACCAGTCTTCAGGATACGCGTGTAACCACCAGGTCTGTTAGCGATCTTTACAGATACTTCGTCAAACAACTCTTTCACAGATTCCTTGTCTTGCAGGTAAGCAAAAACTGTTCTTCTGGAGTGAGTTGTGTCGTTTTTGGATTTTGTCAGTAGAGGCTCCACATACTTGCGTAGTGCTTTTGCTTTGGCTACTGTAGTAGAAAGACGCTTGTGCAGGATAAGCGAAGCAGCCATGTTAGACAGCATTGCTTTACGGTGCGAAGCGGTTCTTCCTAAGTGATTAAATTTTTTACCGTGTCTCATTATTTTGAATTGTGCACGTGCATACCGTCGATCAACCCACTCGGGGATCGGGAATTATGCCGCAGGATGATTAATCTTCTTCTAATTTATACTTAGAAAGGTCCATGCCAAAAGTCAGGCCTTTCTCTTGCACCAGGTTCTCAAGCTCTGTCAAAGACTTCTTGCCAAAGTTACGGAACTTCATCATGTCAGAAATGTCAAGCTGCACCAGGTCACCAAGTGTTTTAATGTCGGCGGCCTTAAGGCAATTGTAAGCTCTAACAGAGAGGTCCATATCCTGAAGCGAAGTCTTCAGTACTTTACGCATATGCAACAGCTCTTCGTCCACTGCTTCTTCTTCTTCAGGCTTAGCTGTTTCAAAAGTCATCGTGTTATCAGAGAAGAGCATGAAGTGCTGAATCAGAATGTTGGCAGCACCTTTCAAAGCGTCTTCCGGATGAATAGAACCATCAGTCTGTAAGTCAAGCACTAACTTTTCATAGTCAGTTTTCTGCTCAACACGTGTATTTTCTACACTGAACTTTACATTTTTGATTGGCGTGAAGATGGCGTCGATCGGAATAAGGCCAAATACTTGGTCTGCCGGCTTGTTCTCCTCAGCAGGAACGTATCCACGTCCCTTTTGAATAGTCAGCTCAACTTCCAGTGTCATGTTCTTATCCAGGTTGCAGATAACCAACTCTGGGTTTAGTACCTCAAAGCTTGTAGAAAACTTGCTAATATCGCCAGCTACAAACTTATCCTGTCCTGAAATAGATACAGTAACCTTATCATCGATAACTTCACTGATCTTCTTAAAACGAACCATCTTCAGGTTGAGGATAATATCAGATACATCCTCCACTACGCCTTCAACAGACGAGAACTCATGCAGTACACCAGGTATGCGAACGCTAGTTATTGCGTATCCTTCAAGAGAAGAAAGCAAAATTCTTCGCAGAGCATTACCGATGGTTACTCCGTAACCTTTTTCAAGCGGCTTGAATTCAAATAAACCATGAAAGTCGTCGGCTTTTTCCATCACAACTTTCTCTGGCATTTGAAATGCTAATATTGACATACTTGCAGTGTTAAAGGTTAAAATTTGATTAAGCGGCTTACTTAGAATAGAACTCGACGATCAGCTGCTCCTGAATTTTCTCAGGGATCTGGTCACGCTGAGGCGCAGACACAAATTTACCAACCATCTCAGCTCCATCCCACTCTAACCAGCTGAAAGCACGCGCATTGCGAACGCTCAAGCTAGTAGTAATTGCTTCTAGAGATTTAGACTTCTCTCTAACAGCTACCGTATCACCAACTTTTAAGCTATATGAAGGTATGTTTACAATCTCACCGTTAACAGTGATGTGCTTGTGCAATACTAGCTGACGAGCAGCTCTTCTTGTCGGAGCGATTCCTAATCTGTAAACTGTGTTGTCAAGTCTAGACTCGAGGAGAGTCAGGAATTGTTCACCAGTAACACCGCCTTTACGGGCAGCCTTCTCGAACAGATTTGCGAACTGCTTTTCAAGCATGCCATAGATAAACTTGGCTTTCTGCTTTTCAGTTAACTGCAGTGCATACTCAGACTGCTTTTTACGACGGCCACGGCCGTGCTGTCCCGGAGGATAGCTTTTCTTTTTTAATGCTTTGCTTGGGCCGAAAATCTCCTCGTTGAACTTTCTGGAGATTTTGCTTTTAGGACCAGTATATCTTGCCATTGTATTTAATCTGAATTACTAATTAAACTCTTCTGCGTTTAGGAGGACGACATCCGTTGTGAGGAAGTGGCGTAACATCTTTGATAGTTGTTACTTCGATGCCAGTGTTCTGTACAGTACGGATGGCGGACTCTCTACCTGCACCAGGACCTTTAACGAAAACCTCAGCTTTACGCATACCCAGGTCATAAGCAACCTTTGCGCAATCTGAAGCTGCCATTTGTGCAGCGTAAGGAGTGTTCTTTTTAGAACCTTTAAAACCCATTTTACCAGCAGAAGCCCAAGAGATAACTTGTCCTGCGTTATTGGTTACTGAGATAATGATATTGTTGAAAGAAGCTTTGATGTGTACCTGGCCTGTTGATTCAACAATTACAACACGCTTCTTAGCTTTGTCTTTTCTTTTCTGAGCCATGATCAAAAATTATTTAGAAGCTTTCTTCTTGTTTGCTACTGTCTTACGCTTACCTTTTCTTGTGCGCGAGTTATTCTTCGTGCGCTGACCTCGTACAGGTAGACCTTTACGGTGTCTCAAACCACGGTAGCAGCCAATATCAAGAAGACGCTTAATATGCAATTGCACTTCTGATCTCAGAACACCTTCTGTTTTGATCTCAGCCGCAATGATATTTCTGATCTCATTAGCTTCATCTTCGGTCCAATCTTTAACCTTTTTGTCAAGATCCACCCCGGCTTTGTTAAGGATTTGCACAGAGAGATTACGACCTATACCAAAAATGTAAGTCAAAGAGATCTCTCCTCTTTTGTTGTCCGGAATATCAACTCCTGCTATTCTTGCCATAATTAATAATTATCCTTGTCTTTGTTTATATCTTGGATTCTTTTTGTTGATAACGTAGAGCTTACCCTTTCTTCGGATAATCTTACAGTCAACACTTCTCTTTTTTACTGATGCTTTGACTTTCATTGTAGTTATTTATAACGATAAACAATTCTTCCTTTAGTTAAATCATATGGAGACATCTCCAACTTAACACGGTCACCTGGTAATATCTTGATGTAGTTCATTCTCATTTTACCTGAGATATGTGCGATCACCTGATGACCATTTTCTAACTCTACCCGGAACATTGCATTTGATAATGCTTCGATGATAGTACCGTCTTGCTCGATAGAGGACTGCTTCGCCATTTATTGTTGTTTAGCTTTATCTATATAATCAAAAGTTGTTAATACTTCTGCTTTATTATTTCTTATGACTACTGTATGCTCAAAGTGAGCAGAAGGTTTATTATCACGGGTGCGGATCGTCCATCCATCCTCTTCCTGAATAATATACCTGGTACCGAGATTAACCATAGGCTCAATCGCAAGTACCAAACCATTCTGAAGCTTCAAACCCTGACCACGCTTTCCGTAATTAGGGACTTCAGGAGCTTCATGCAAATTCCGACCTATACCATGTCCCACTAACTCTCGTACAACGCCATACTTAGCGGTTTCGGCATGGGACTGTATGGCATGGCTCACATCACCAAGTCTGTTGCCAACAACTGCCTTCTCAATACCCTTATATAAGGACTCCTTTGTAACTTCTAGCAGCTGTGCTACCTCTTCCGTAACATTTCCTACAGCATGTGTATAAGCACAGTCGCTATGGAAGCCATTGTAATAGACACCACAGTCAACAGAAATTACGTCTCCATCGTTCAAAACGTAATTGCTTGGCATCCCATGCACTACAGTTGAGTTTACCGAGATACAAAGGCTAAAAGGAAACCCATTATAGTTTTTAAAAGATGGGACAGCACCATGATCTTTGATGAACTCTTCAGCTCTTTTATCCAGTGTAAGGGTGGATACCCCTGCTTTTATAAGAAGAGCTATTTCGCCATGTGCTTTACTTAATATGAAAGCACTCTGGCGAATTAGCTCTATTTCTTCTTCAGTCTTGTAAAAAACCATTTATTAGGACACCATGGCGATATTTTCTGTTCGGCCTCTGAGCTTTCCAGATTTCATCATGCCATCGTAATGACGCATTAGTAAATAACTTTCAATTTGCTGCAGCGTGTCAAGCACTACACCCACCATAATGATAAGTGATGTGCCACCATAGAACTGAGCGAATTCTCTTGTCACGCCAAATAACATGGCAATGGCAGGAAAGATTGCAACAAGGGCCAAATAAATAGCGCCAGGAAGCGTAATCTTGGTGAGAATATTGTCGATGTACTCAGAAGTAGCACGACCAGGTTTAACACCGGGCACAAAGCCACCGCTACGCTTCAGATCATCAGCTATCTGGTTTGGATTAACAGTGATCGCAGTGTAGAAATAGGTGAACACCAAGATCATTAACCCAAATACCACATTGTACTGCCAAGACGTAAAGTCAGAGAAAGTAGCTCCAATATAGCTTGCTGTTTCATTTGAATCAGCCCAGATGGAGGCAATCATAGACGGCAAAAACATCAGTGACTGAGCAAATATGATTGGCATTACACCTGCAGCGTTCACTTTCAATGGAATGAATTGACGTTGCCCACTGTATAAAGAGCTGCCACCTACTTGCTTAGCATATTGAACTGGAATTCTTCTAATAGCCTGTGTAAGCATTACAACAGACATTACTACAAAGAATAGCACAATTAATTCGAAGATAAACAGCAAGGCACCATTCAACTCTTTCGACAGTGCTTCTGCAACAATGGCTCCAGGAAAACGAGAGATAATGCCTATCATGATAAGCATCGATATACCGTTACCTATACCTTTGTCTGTAATCCTTTCTCCCAGCCACATACAGAATATGGTACCAGATGTCAGGACAATCATTGAACTGATTGTAAACAACGTTGTATTCACAACAATCGCCTCGCTGTTAATGGTGGCGACAAAGCCAACCGCCTGCGCAAGGGTAATGATAATGGTAAGAACTCGGGTGATTTGGTTGATTTTCTTTCTACCAGACTCACCCTCCTTCTGCATTTTCTGAAAATAGGGTACGGCTATAGTAAGTAGCTGTAATACGATAGAAGCTGAAATATATGGCATGATACCTAACGCAAAGATGGAAGCATTGCTAAATGCTCCACCTAAGAACGTATCCAACAGGCCGAATATACCTTCCGTGTTGGCCTTAAGCTGGTTAGGATCTATACCAGGAAGAACAACATAAGAACCTAATCTAAAAATAGCTATAAAACCCAAGGTATTGAGTATGCGTACCCTTAGATCATCAATAGCAAAAATGTTCTTAATTGTTGTTATAAACTTCTTCATAAAAATTAAAGGGCTACTGTTTTACCGCCTGCTTTTTCGATGGATGAAATGGCAGTCTGAGAAAAAGCGTGAGCATGTACTTCTACAGCCTTCGAGATCTCTCCTCTACCTAAGATTTTAACTTTGTCATTCTTGGACACTAAACCGTGTGCCTTGAAGAAATCAAAGTTAAAAACTTTTTCATTAGTATCTGCAGCCAATGACTCCAGAACATCTAAATTAATTCCTTTATACTCTACTCTGTTGAAGTTTTTGAAACCAAACTTAGGAACACGTCTCTGAAGTGGCATCTGTCCACCTTCAAAACCAGACTTCTGCGAGTAGCCTGAACGAGACTTGGCACCTTTGTGACCTCTTGTAGAAGTTCCACCTCTACCTGAGCCAGTTCCTCTGCCTATTCTCTTTCTAGTCTTAACAGACCCTTCTGCAGGTTTTAATGAATTCAAATACATATTAAATGTCCTTTACTTCTACTAAATTGTGAATCTTGTTAATCATACCAGCAATCTGAGGTGTCTTCTCAACAGTTACTGATCTATTGATCTTACCAAGACCTAAAGCTTGCATTGTAAGCTTCTGGCTTTTTGGTCGGTCAATAATGCTTTTAACTTGTGTGATTGTAACTTTCGCCATCTCAATTAACCGTTAAATACTTTCTGCAAATTAACACCACGCTGCTGAGCCACGGCCAAAGGATCACGCATTTTTGACAGAGCGTCAAATGTTGCTTTTACCACGTTGTGTGGGTTAGAAGAACCTTTAGACTTGCATAGTACGTCTTTGATACCAGCACTTTCCAATACAGCACGCATCGCACCACCGGCAATTACACCAGTACCTGGAGCAGCTGGTTTCACAAGCACGAAACCGCCTGAGTACTTTCCTTCCATTGCATGTGGCACAGTGTGATGGTAAAGAGGAACCTTCACCAGATTCTTCTTGGCGTCATCTATACCTTTAGCAATAGCATCAGTCACCTCATTTGCTTTTCCAAGGCCGTATCCAACTACACCGTTACCATCACCTACTACGACGATGGCAGCGAAGCTAAATCTTCTACCACCTTTAACAACTTTAGCTACACGATTGATCGCTACAACTCTTTCTTTAAGTTCGATCTCGCTAGCCTTTACACTACGAATATTATTTTTCAACATAATTCTTAGAATTTTAGGCCTGCTTCGCGAGCGCCTTCAGCCAATGATTTTACGTTACCATGGTAAAGGTATCCAGATCGGTCAAACACCACCTGTGAGATACCCATCTCGAGAGCTTTAGCTCCTATTTCTTTTCCAACCTGATTGGACACTGAAATATTAGCGTTGGTTACACCATCAAGCTTCGTAGAAGAGGCAGCCGCCAAAGTTTTTCCTGTAGTGTCATCGATCAACTGTGCATAGATAGCCTTGTTGCTTCTAAAAACAGATAATCTTGGTCTGGCAGAAGTACCAGAAATCTTGTTTCTGATACTTCTTTTAATTCTAAGTCTTCTTGATACTTTATTAACAGACATGATGATGATTATTTAGACGCTGTCTTACCAGCTTTTCTTCTTACAACTTCACCTACAAAACGGATACCTTTACCTTTGTAAGGCTCAACTTTGCGCAGTGATCTGATTTTAGCAGCTACCTGACCAATCAATTGCTTGTCATTGCTTTCAAGCGTAATAACTGGTGCCTTACCTTTTTCTGTAACAGCAGTAGCTGTTACTTCTGTAGGCATCGCCATAAAGATATTGTGTGAGTAGCCTAGAGCAAGCTCCAGAATATTACCCTGTACAGTCGCTTTATAACCTACACCTACAAGCTCCAACTGCTCTTTGTAACCTTCACTTACTCCAACAACCATGTTGTTGATCAGTGAGCGGTATAGACCGTGCATAGCTTTGTGACGCTTTTGCTCTGTAGGACGCTCAACCACAATCTGGTTTTCTTCCTGCTTAACAATAATATCCTTATCTATTGGAGTAGTAAGTGAGCCTTTAGGACCTTTTACTGTAACAACATTATCTTTCGCAACAGCGAATTCAACATTATTTGGTAGAGTGATTGGCAATTTTCCTATACGTGACATTGTCTATCCTCCTATTAGTAAACGTAACACAATACCTCACCACCTACATTAAGTGATTTGGCTTCTTTTTCAGTCATTACACCTTTGGAAGTTGACAAGATTGCAATGCCCAGCCCGTTTAATACGCGTGGCAAGTTGTCATTTCCTGTGTACTTACGAAGCCCCGGTTTACTAATCCTCTCAAGTTTCACAATAGCAGATTGCTTAGTGGTTGGATTGTATTTCAGAGCGATCTTAATAGTACCTTGTACTGAAGAATCATCAAATTTATAGCTTTGAATGTATCCTTTGTCGTACAATACTTTTGTAATCTCTTTTTTGATATTGCTAGATGGTATTTCAACTACTCTGTGGTTTGCCTTGATGGCATTACGCACTCTAGTTAAATAATCTGCTATTGGATCTGAGTTCATTATGAATCACTTAAATCTTGAACGCTTTTTCTAAGCGAGCGGCAAAGATAAGAATATCTTTTCGTCTTTCTTAATATGTTAAGAAAAAATTACCAGCTCGATTTTGTTACACCAGGAATTTTACCCATAACAGCTAGTTCTCTGAAAACTACACGTGAGATACCGAATTTTCTCATGTAACCACGTGGTCTTCCAGACAGCTTGCAACGGTTATGTAACCTTACTGGAGATGAATTCTTAGGAAGCTTGTCAAGTCCTTCGTAATCTCCTTTAGCTTTCAGTTCAGCACGCTTCGCAGCGTACTTTGCTACTAACTTCTGTCTTTTAAGCTCTCTCGCTTTTACTGCTTCTTTAGCCATTTTTCTTATTTCTTAATATTAGTGAAAGGCATACCAAACGCTTTAAGCAATTCGTAGCTCTCCTCATCTGTTTGAGCAGTTGTTACGAAGGTGATATCCATCCCACTAATGGCTTTAATTTTATCAATGCTGATCTCAGGGAAAATGATCTGCTCTTTAACACCAAGTGTGTAATTTCCGCGACCATCAAATCCTTTGTCATTCACGCCTCTAAAGTCACGTACACGTGGCAGAGCGATTGTCAAAAGGCGATCCATGAATTCGTACATACGCTGACCTCTAAGCGTCACGCGGGCGCCAATTGGCATTCCTTCGCGGAGTTTGAAGTTCGAAACTGATTTCTTGGCGATGGTAGCAACAGCTTTTTGACCAGAAATGGTTGTAAGCTCTTCTACCCCGATGTCAACCAGTTTTTTATCAGCTACTGCAGCGCCGATGCCTTTGTTGATAGAGATCTTAGTGATCTTGGGCACCTGCATAACGTTCTTATACTGGAACTTCTCTAGCAGAGCAGGTACAACCTCCTTCTGATATTTTTCTTTAAATCTTGCAGTTGCCATATTAGATTACTTCTCCTGATTTTTTAGAATAACGCTCTGTTTTACCTTCGCTGTTTTTTCTTCTGCCAGCTTTAGTGGTTCCACCCGATTTAGGGTCTACCAAAGCTACATTACTGGCATGAATAGGAGCTTCCATTTTAGAGATTCCACCTTGAGGATTTTTGGCGCTAGGCTTAGCATGCTTTGTCACCATGTTAATTCCCTCTATAGTTACTCTTTGCTTCTCTATGTTAACAGCTGTAATGCGGCCTGTTTTTCCGCGGTCGTCACCGGCAATTACTTTCACTGTATCGCCAGTTTTTACATGAAGTTTTTTCTTATTCATCTTGATGTCTGAATTAATGATTAAAGAACTTCAGGTGCCAACGAAACAATTTTCATGAATTGCTTTTCACGAAGCTCACGCGCTACCGGTCCAAAAATACGTGTACCACGTGGCTCGTTGTTAGCGTTTAGAAGAACAGCGGCATTGTCATCGAAACGAATATATGAACCGTCTTTTCTTCTAATTTCTTTCTTTGTTCTTACAATAACTGCCTTCGAAACAGTTCCCTTTTTAACGTTTCCAGATGAAAGGGCTGATTTAACAGTAACAACGATTCTATCTCCAATAGAAGCGTATTTCTTGCCTGTACCACCTAAAACACGGATACAAAGAACTTCTTTGGCTCCACTGTTGTCGGCTACGTTCAATCTTGATTCCTGCTGTATCATTTTATTTAGCCCTTTCTATAATTTCCACTAAACGCCAGTTCTTGTTCTTGCTAAGAGGACGTGTCTCCTGAATGCGTACGGTATCACCGATGTTGCACTCGTTTTTCTCGTCATGAGCCATGAATTTGGTGGACTTGCTAACGAATTTACCGTAGATCGGGTGCTTCATTCTGCTTTCCACTAACACAGTGATAGACTTGTCCATCTTGTTGCTAACAACCTTACCACTTCTTTCTTTTCTAAGATTTCTCTCTTCCATGATTTCTATTAAGTATTAAGAGTTAGCTTCAATTTCACGGCGACGAATCTCAGTATTCAGACGAGCGATAGATTTCTTCGTCTCACGGATTTTCATCGGATTTTCCAACGGAGAGATAGCATGTGCGAAACGTAGGTTCTGCATGGTTGTTTGCTCCGTATTAAGCTTCTCTTTCAGCTCTTCTAAAGACAAAGCTTTAATCTCTGAATTTTTCATATACTATTTCTCAACGTAATCTCTACGTACTACAAACTTTGTTTTAACTGGCAGCTTCTGTGCAGCTAGTCTCAGTGATTCCTGAGCTACTTCCAGAGGTACACCGTCGGATTCGAACATTATGGTACCTGGCTTAACAACGGCTACCCAATATTCAGGCGAACCTTTACCCTTACCCATACGAACCTCTGCAGGCTTCTTCGTAATAGGTTTGTCAGGGAAAATACGGATCCATACCTGACCCTCACGTTTCATGGCTCTTGTCATGGCGATACGAGCGGCTTCAATCTGACGGCTCGTAATCCAAGATGCTTCAAGAGATTTGATGGCAAAAGAACCAAATGAAATAGTACTGCCTCTATGAGCCAGACCTTTCACGCGGCCTTTTTGCATTTTTCTATATTTAGTCCTTTTAGGCTGTAACATTTTCTAAAACTTAATAATGTTATCAATCAATTATTGACGACGCTTACGCGGCTTAGCTGCTCCGTCCGTTTTCTTACGGTCGCCACGCTCACCACCACGGCTTCTTCTGTCACCACTTCCACCACCTTGGGCACCTGGTCCACCTTTGGTCTCAAGGCCAGCGTTTGGAGTAAGATCTTTCTTACCATACACTTCACCTTTGAAGATCCAAACCTTGATACCAAGCTTGCCATATACTGTTTGAGCTTCAGACAGTGCATAGTCAATGTCCGCACGAAGTGTGTGCAAAGGAGTTCTGCCTTCTTTGTAGTGCTCAGTACGTGCCATTTCAGCGCCGCCTAGACGACCTGAAACCTGTACCTTGATACCTTCAGCACCAACTCGCAGCGCAGAAGCGATAGCCTGCTTCATAGCACGGCGGAAAGAGATACGGGCCTGCAGCTGCTGAGCGATTGACTCGCCTACCAGTTTCGCATCAAGCTCAGGGCGCTTAATCTCAAAGATGTTAATCTGAACATCTTTGTTTGTAAGCTTCTTAAGCTCTTCCTTGATCTTATCTACTTCCTGACCACCTTTACCAATCACTACGCCTGGGCGGGCAGTGTTAACAGTAATCGTGATGCGCTTAAGTGTTCTCTCAATAATGATTTTAGAAATACCACCTTTAGGGATACGCGCTAAAATATATTTTCTGATTTTCTCGTCTTCAACCAGCTTCTCAGCGAAATCTTTGCCACCATACCAGTTAGAATCCCAACCTTTGATAACTCCTAGGCGAAAACCGATCGGATTTACTTTCTGTCCCATATTCTTACTTGTTGGCTTTTTTAGATTTCTTAGTTTGCTGTTGCTCCAGTTGCTCTTCAGTCATGCTATCGATCACGAGTGTCACGTGATTAGATCTCTTTCTGATGCGGTATCCACGTCCTTGTGGAGCTGGGCGAAGACGCTTCAGCATTTTACCTTCATCTACAAAGATTTCTTTGATGAAGAGATTAGCATCTTCGATGCGAGAATCTTCGTTCTTCTGTTGCCAGTTAGATAAGGCAGATAAAAGAAGTTTTTCGATTCTGGCAGCACCTGAGTTTGCTTCGAATTTCAATAAGCCTAAAGCTTTATTCACGCTTTTACCGCGTACCAAACCTGCTACTAATCGCATTTTGCGAGGAGAAGTAGGCACGTTCTTAAGTTTTGCTACTGCTTCCATTTATCGCTTGCCTTTATCTTTTTTAGCTATGTGACCTCTAAAGTTTCTGGTTGGCGCAAACTCACCTAGTTTGTGTCCTACCATGTTTTCAGTCACATATACTGGTATGAATTTGTTGCCGTTATGAACTGCAAATGTATGTCCAACGAAATCCGGAGAAATCATGGATCTGCGTGACCAAGTCTTGATAACAGTTTTCTTACCAGCCTCGTTCATCACGTCTACTTTCTTCTCGAGCCTATAGTCAATATAAGGCCCTTTTTTTAGTGATCTAGCCATTTACTATTTCTTTCCTCTATTTACTATAAGTTTCTCAGAATGCTTCTTCTTGCTGCGAGTCTTAAGACCCTTAGACAGTAAGCCTTTGCGTGAACGTGGGTGACCACCTGAAGACTTACCTTCACCACCACCCATAGGGTGATCGACTGGGTTCATTGCTACACCACGTACTCTTGGACGCTTACCCAACCATCTGTTACGACCGGCTTTACCGATTTTCACGTTCATGTGGTCAGAGTTAGATACTGTTCCTACTGTTGCATAACAGTTTACCAGTACCATGCGAAGTTCACCTGAAGGTAACTTAATTGTTGCATAACGACCTTCTCTTGCTACAAGCTGGGCATAAGAACCTGCACTTCTTGCAAGTGTTGCGCCTTGGCCAGGCTGCAACTCGATGTTATGAATAATTGTACCTAGCGGAATATCAGATAAAGGAAGGCAGTTGCCTACTTCAGGAGCTACTCCAGGACCAGAAACGATTTCCAGTCCAACCTGCACACCTGATGGAGCTATGATGTAGCTCTTCTCACCATCTGCGTAGTAAAGCAGAGCGATGCGTGCTGTTCTGTTTGGATCGTACTCAATAGTCTTCACTGTAGCTGGCACACCGTGCTTCGTACGCTTGAAGTCTATTACTCTGTACTTCTGCTTATGACCACCGCCTACATAGCGCATTGTCATTTTGCCTGAGTTGTTGCGTCCACCAGATTTTTTACTCGGTGCCAACAAAGATTTCTCTGGAGTAGCTGTTGTGATCTCATCGAACGCAGGCGCTACGCGGAATCTTTGACCTGGTGTTGTTGGTCTTAACTTCTTTAAAGCCATTGTTATTTAATTAAATGCTGCTGTAAAAGTCTATCACTTCGCCCTCTTTCAAGGTAACGATTGCTTTTTTCTTAGAAGACGTGCGGCCAGTTACAGCACCAGACTTGGTGTATTTGCTCTTAACTTTGCCCTGCGTTTTCATGGTAGCTACTTTCTCAACAGTAACTCCATAAAGTTTCTCAACTGCCTTTTTGATTTCTACTTTGTTGGCTTTGATATTCACCTCGAAAGCATACTTTCCAACCTCATTCATGGCAGCGAATTTTTCCGTCAGAAGCGGTTTCTTCAGTATCATAATATTATGCTCTTAGGAGGTTTTCAATGATGTTTACAGAATCTTCCACCAGCAACACGCGGTCTGTGTTCAACAGATCGTAAGTGTTCAGATCGCTAGCAGTTGAGATTTTCAGTTTGTTCAGGTTTCTTCCTGAAAGAACAACATTCTTGTCAACTGCAGGAAGAACAAGCAAAGTCTTGCCGCTCACCTGAAGGTTGCTAAGTATGTCTTTAAATTCTTTCGTCTTAGGAGATTCAAATGTGAATGACTCCAGTAGAGAAACTTTGTTGTCTTTAGCCAAAAGGGAAAGTGCAGACACTCTAGCAACTTCTTTTAGTTTCTTGTTCAACTTAAAGCTATAGTTTCTAGGCTTAGGTCCGAATACTCTACCTCCACCTACAAAAAGAGGAGCTTTCAAGCTGCCCGCACGAGCACCACCAGTACCTTTTTGCTTTTTGATCTTTTTGGTAGATCCTGCAACTTCGTTTCTTTCTTTGGACTTGTGCGTACCCTGTCTCTGATTAGCCAGGTACTGCTTCACGTCAAGATACATCGCATGCTCATTTGGCTCAACGCCAAATACAGCATCAGAAAGTGTTACCTTTCTACCTGTATCCTCACCTTTAATATTCAATACAGAAAGTTCCATTTTATTTCTCAATTAACACGTAAGAATTTTTGGCACCTGGAACAGAGCCACTAACTACTAACAGATTTTTGTCTGCGATAACACGCACTACCGTCAAGTTCTGGATCTTCACGCGGTTTCCGCCCATACGGCCGGCCATGCGCATACCTTTAAATACTCTTGATGGCCAAGAGCATGCACCGATTGAACCAGGGTGTCTTGCTCTGTTGTGCTGACCGTGCGTTTGACCACCAACACCAGCAAAGTTGTGGCGCTTTACAACACCCTGAAAACCTTTACCTTTTGATGTGCCAACCACGTCAATAAACTCTCCTTCTTCGAACAGATTCACATCTACTGTATCTCCAAGATTCAGTGACACTCCTTCTGTATCGAATTCAGCAACTTTTTTCTTAGCTGACGTATTAGCTTTTTTGTAATGACCAGCTTCTGCTTTCGTTACTCTCTTAAGCTTTTTGTCGCCATAGCCAAGCTGCACAGCTGCGTAGCCATCAGTCTCAACCGTCTTCACCTGAGTAACTACACATGGGCCTGCTTGAATAAGCGTAACTGGCGTGTATTTACCATCTGCTGTGAAGAGGCTTGTCATTCCGATTTTTTTACCGATAATTCCAGGCATTCAACTTGTTTTTTAAAAGATGGATATAATAATTTTACCCCTCAGCTTTTGCTAAGGGAGTGCAAAGTTAATGAATTTTAAAATTCTTTAACAACATTTGTCTAAAATATTATTAATCAGCACATAAAAAAAGAGAACCCGAAGGTTCTCTTTTCCTTATCATGTGTGATCCTATTAAACTTTGATCTCAACATCTACACCACTTGGAAGCTCAAGCTTCATCAGTGCGTCAACTGTTTTAGAACTAGTAGAGTAGATATCAACCAGGCGCTTGTAAGTGCAAAGTTGGAACTGCTCTCTTGACTTCTTGTTAACGTGTGGTGAACGTAGTACAGTGAACTTATCCTTCTCTGTTGGCAGAGGAATAGGACCGCTTACGATAGCTCCAGTAGCCTTTACAGCTTTTACAATCTTCTCTGAAGACTTGTCTACCAGGTTGTGGTCGTAAGACTTAAGTTTAATTCTAATTTTCTGATTCATTATCTTTTACGACTATTTAGCTGCAGTTCCTTTTAATTTAGCAATGATGCCGTCGGCCAGGTTTTGTGGTACTTGCTCGTAGTGTGCGAAAGTAAGCGATGCCGTGGCTCTACCTGAAGTGATGGTACGAAGGTCTGTTACGTAACCGAACAGTTCAGAAAGTGGAACGTCTGCTTTCACTACTGTTGAAGTTCCTTTTGTATCCATACCTTTCATGATACCTCTTCTTCTGTTCAAGTCTCCTGTTACCGGACCAGTGTATTCATCTGGAGTAACAACATCTACTGCCATGATTGGCTCAAGTAGTTTTGGAGCACACTGCTTACCTGCTTCTTTGAAGCCCTGACGTGCAGCCAGTTCAAAGGAAAGTGAGTCAGAGTCAACGTCGTGGAATGAACCATGGAATAGACGAACTTTCATAGAGTCGATTGGGAAGCCTGCCAGAATACCATTCTTCATTGCTTCTTCGAAACCTTTCTGAATTGCTGGGATGAATTCTCTTGGAATTACACCACCTACAATTGCGTTTTCGAACTCTAACCCTTGCTTGCCATCTTCACGTGGACCCATTGTGAACACGATATCAGCAAACTTACCACGACCACCAGACTGCTTCTTGAATACTTCTCTGTGTTCTACTGACTTAGTGATTGTCTCTTTGTAAGCTACCTGTGGAGCGCCTTGGTTCAATTCAACCTTGAATTCACGCTTCATGCGGTCGATGATGATCTCCAGGTGAAGCTCACCCATTCCTCTCAGGATAGTCTGACCTGTTTCTTCGTCAGTATTAACCTGCAGGGTAGGATCTTCTTCAACAAGCTTGGCAATTGCCATACCCATCTTATCAGAGTCAGCCTGCGTCTTAGGCTCAATAGCATATCCGATAACTGGCTCTGGGAATTCCATTGACTCAAGAACGATTTTAGCACCTTGATCACAAAGTGTGTCACCTGTCTTGATATCTTTGAAACCAACTACTGCAGCGATATCTCCAGCCTCTAATCTTTCGATTTGATTCTGCTTATTAGCATGCATCTGGAAGATACGAGAAATACGTTCTTTGTTATTTGAACGTGTGTTGAATACGTATGAACCAGACTCAAGTATACCTGAATAAGCACGCACAAAGCAAAGACGGCCTACATAAGGGTCTGTAGCGATTTTAAAGGCCAGGCCTGCAAATGGATCGGTCGCAGATGGTTTTCTTGCTACTTCTTCACCTGTGTCAGGATTCGTACCTATGATGCTTTCCTTATCCATTGGAGATGGAAGAAGCGCCATTACATAGTCAAGCATTGTTTGAACACCTTTGTTTTTGAAAGATGATCCACAAAGCATTGGCACAATAGCCATGTCGATAGTCGCAGCACGAAGGGCGGCTAGTATTTCGGCTTCTGTGATAGAGTTTGGATCTTCGAAGTATTTCTCCATCAAAGATTCATCGTACTCTGCTACTGCTTCCAAAAGCTTCTCTCTATACTCTTCAGCCTCTTCAATCATATCATCTGGAATTGGCACTTCGGTAAAGGTCATGCCTTTATCTTCCGTGTTCCAAACAATGGCTTTGAAGTTTACTAGGTCAACAACACCTTTGAAGTCGTCTTCTGCACCGATTGGCAACTGCAGTGCTACGGCATTGCTACCCAGCATTTCTTTCACCTGCTTACATACAGCAAGGAAGTCTGCACCAGAGCGGTCCATTTTGTTTACGAAACCAAGACGAGCTACTTTATAGTTGTCAGCCAGTCTCCAGTTTGTCTCTGACTGTGGCTCAACACCATCAACAGCACTGAAAAGAAAAACCAAGCCGTCTAGTACACGCAGTGAGCGGTTTACTTCTACAGTGAAGTCTACGTGACCTGGCGTATCAATAATGTTGATATGGTAGTCATTTCCTCTGTATGGCCAGTTAACAGTTACTGCTGCAGAAGTGATCGTAATACCACGCTCCTGCTCCTGTTCCATCCAGTCAGTGGTAGCACCGCCTTCGTGAACCTCACCTAACTTGTGAGATTTACCTGTGTAATAAAGTATACGCTCTGTTGTGGTTGTTTTACCAGCATCGATGTGAGCGGCAATACCAATATTACGTGTGTATTTTAAGTCTCTTGCCATTAATTAGAATCTAAAGTGTGAGAATGCTTTGTTTGCCTCGGCCATTCTGTGCGTGTCGTCTTTCTTCTTCACGGCAGCACCTTCACCTTTTGCAGCTGCGATAATCTCGCCAGCCAATTTGTCTTTCATTGTCTTCTCACCTCTTCTGCGAGCGTAAGAAATCATCCACTTGATACCAAGAGATACTCTGCGGTCCGGACGAACCTCAGTCGGCACTTGGAAAGTAGCACCACCTACACGGCGGCTTTTTACCTCTACGCTTGGCATCACATTGTTCAATGCTTTTTTCCAAGTCTCAAGGCCGTTCTCTTTCGTTCTTTGCTCTACTAATTCTACAGCATCATAGAAGATACCATAAGCAATACTTTTCTTACCATCTTCCATCAGATAGTTTACGAAACGTGTTACTAAGGTCTCTTTGAACTTTGGATCTGGAAGGAGAACTCTACTTTTAGGCTTTGCTTTTCTCATTATATTATAACTCTATCAATTATTTTTTCTTACCACCTTTACCTGCGGCAGCGGCTGGCTGTCCTGGCTTAGGTCTCTTAGCACCGTACTTAGAACGCGACTGCAGACGGCCGTTTACACCGGCAGTATCCAATGCACCACGAACGATGTGATAACGAACACCTGGAAGGTCTTTTACTCTACCACCTCTTATCAGCACAATAGAGTGCTCCTGAAGGTTGTGTCCTTCACCAGGGATGTAGGCGTTCACTTCTTTACCGTTTGTAAGTCTTACCCTTGCTACCTTACGCATAGCTGAGTTTGGCTTCTTTGGAGTGGTTGTGTACACTCTTGTGCATACGCCACGACGTTGTGGGCATGAATCTAAGGCTGGAGACTTTGAGTTATAAGTCAACTTCTCTCTTCCTTTTCTTACTAATTGCTGTATAGTAGGCATTATAATTTGTTAATTATAAGATATTTTTCCCTTTAAAATTTGGTCTGCAAAGGTAGGAAATTCACTTTGCAAATTCAAAATTTTAATCCATTAATTATTAGCACCTTAGGCTTCGCCCACTGTCCCCCCAAAGTTCATTGGGAAAGAAGGTGCCTCATTTGCCGGTTTAATTTCCCCAAAGCTATTCTCAAATTTTTGAATGTTATCAGCCAGAGCTGCCAACAATCTTTTGGCATGCTCTGGCGTAATAACGATTCTTGATTTCACTTTCGCTTTAGGTAATCCTGGCATCAGTCTTATAAAATCAATCACAAATTCTCCACTGGAGTGAGCTATCATGGCCAGGTTGGCATACTCACCCTCCGCTATCTCTTCAGAAAGCTCTATGTTAATTTGATTCTGATTCTTTAGTTCCTCTGCCATACCTGCTTATCTGTTATTCTGTAATTCTTGTTGTTTAGCGCGGCTTCCTACTCCAGACTTTTTCGACTCCACTAATGAATCGTACTCTTCCTGGCTTCCAACAATCAGGTTCTGGTATTCGCGCAATCCTGTACCTGCTGGGATCAAGTGACCTACAATCACGTTTTCTTTTAGTCCCAACAGTTCATCTGCCTTACCTTTAATTGCTGCTTCGCTCAGTACCTTAGTGGTTTCCTGGAACGATGCTGCTGATATAAAGCTTTGTGTACCCAAAGAGGCTTGCGTAATACCTTGTAGAGTTGGACGCGAAACGGCTGGCGATGCATCACGCACGGTCACCAATCTCAGGTCTCTACGCTTCAAGCTTGAATTCTCGTCACGCAGCCTTCTGGCTGTCACGATCTGCCCAGGCTTCATGTTTGTAGAGTCACCAGCTTCTTCAACTACTTTCATGTCGATGATGCGGTCGTTCTCTTCCATGAAGTTAACTTTATCTACCACTTGATGCTCCAGGAAGCTTGTATCACCTGCATCAATGATCACCACTTTCTGCATCATCTGGCGAACTACCACCTCAATGTGCTTGTCGTTGATTTTCACACCCTGCAGACGGTATACTTCCTGAATCTCATTTACCAGGTATTCTTGCACTGCACCAGGTCCCTGAATGTTTAGGATATCAGTTGGCGTAATAGCACCATCTGAAAGTGGCATACCTGCACGAACGAAGTCATTGTCCTGTACCAGGATGTGCTTGGAAAGTGGCACCATGTATTTCTTCTTCACACCGTCTTTAGACTCGATGAAGATTTCACGGTTACCACGCTTCACACTACCATAGGTCACTACACCATCGATCTCAGAAACAACCGCTGGGTTAGACGGGTTACGGGCTTCGAACAATTCAGTCACACGTGGAAGACCACCTGTAATGTCTCGTGTCTTACCGATAGCACGTGGGATTTTCACCAGAATCTGACCAGCTTTGATCTTCTCACCGTTCTCTACTGTCAAGTGAGCTCCTACCGGAATGTTGTAGCCTTTCGGCTCTCCACTCTTCGGATTCACCAGGATAGCAGGGTTCTGCGTCTTATCCTTTGTATCAATAATTACTTTCTCACGGTAACCTGTCTGCTCATCTGACTCTTCACGGTAGGTTATACCTTCGATAATCGACTCGTAAGCAATTTCACCGTCAAATTCAGAAAGAATAACTGCGTTGTATGGATCCCACATACACAGCTGATCATTCTTCTCAACTTCCTGGCCTTCATTCACTGTAATGAATGAACCGTACGGCACGTGGTTACTGATCAGCAGTTTTCCAGTAGCTGGATCAACTATCTTAATCTCACCTGAACGTCCCATTACTACCTTTACCGGCTCACCTTCGTTATTGATCGTGTCGATTGTACGAACGTCTTCAAATTCGATCTTACCAGCGAATTTTGCACGGATCATAGCATCTACCGCAATGTTAGAGGCAGTACCACCCACGTGGAAAGTACGGAGTGTCAACTGTGTACCTGGCTCACCGATGGACTGTGCGGCAATTACTCCAACAGCTTCACCTTTCTGCACCATAAATCCTGTTGCCAGGTTACGGCCATAGCACTTCGCACAGATACCACGCTTCGACTCGCAAGTCAACACGGAACGAATCTCTACTGTTTCTATCGCTGTGTTTTCGATTGCCCGAGCAACCTCCTCCGTCACTTCAGAGCCCGACTCTACAATCAGGTCATTTGTGATCGGATCATATACATCGTGTACTGTTACACGACCAAGGATACGCTCAGAAAGAGACTCCACGATATCTTCGTTGTCTTTCAGTGCGCTCACTTCCAGACCTCTCAATGTACCACAGTCTTCTTCATTCACAATTACGTCCTGTGATACGTCTACCAAACGACGAGTCAGGTAACCAGCATCCGCAGTCTTAAGGGCCGTATCGGCAAGACCTTTACGAGCACCGTGTGTAGAAATGAAGTACTCAATTACATCCAGACCTTCCTTAAAGTTAGAAAGGATCGGGTTTTCGATAATTTCACCTACTGAGCCTTGCAGTGATTTCTGAGGCTTTGCCATCAGACCACGCATACCACCCAACTGACGGATCTGCTCTCTCGAACCACGTGCACCGGAGTGCATCATCATGAAAATCGAGTTAAAGCCCTGGTCATCATTCTCCAGACGGCGCATCAACGTTTCAGTGATTTGGTTGTTGATACGGGTCCAGATATCGATTACCTGGTTGTAACGCTCGTTGTCTGTGATCAGACCCATTGAGTAGTTCTGCCAAACGGCATCCACATCCTTCTTCGCCTGCGCAACGAGGATGTCCTTCTCTTTTGGAATCTGAATATCGCCTAGACCCATGGATAGACCGCCTTTGTAGGCAGACTGGAATCCTAGTGTTTTGATATCGTCCAGGAAGTGGGCGGTGCGAGCCATACCCGTTTCCTTGAATACTCTTGAGATGATTTGCTGAAGTTTCTTCTTCGTCAACAACTCATCAATGTACCCAACCTCTTCCGGAACAAATTGGTTGAAGATTACACGACCGGCAACTGTCTCGATAGACTTTGTTACCAGTTCGCCTTTCTCATCTCTTATTCTTGTTCTTACCTTGATATAGGCTTGCTTAGAAAGACGACCTTCGTTGATGGCGATAATCACTTCCTCCGCAGAGTAGAAGCTCATGCCTTCACCAAGTATCGTTTCGTTTTCTGTGCTTCGCTTTCCTTTAGATACATAGTATAAACCAAGTACCATGTCCTGAGAAGGCACCGCAATAGGAGCACCGTTAGCAGGGTTCAGGATGTTGTGCGAAGCAAGCATCAGCATAGAGGCTTCCAGTACCGCTGCAGGTCCGAGTGGAACGTGCACTGCCATCTGGTCACCGTCAAAGTCGGCGTTGAATGCCGTACACACCAACGGGTGCAGCTGGATTGCCTTACCCTCGATCAGTTTTGGCTGGAATGCCTGTATACCTAGTCTGTGGAGCGTAGGAGCACGGTTAAGGAGTACTGGGTGGCCTTTCAGCACATTCTCCAGGATATCCCAAACAACTGGGTCCTTGCGGTCTACTATTTTCTTCGCTGACTTTACAGTTTTTACAATACCTCTTTCGATCAGCTTGCGGATGATGAACGGCTTGAAAAGTTCAGCTGCCATGTTCTTAGGCAGACCGCACTCATGCAGCTTCAGTTCAGGACCAACCACAATTACCGAACGGCCGGAGTAGTCAACACGCTTACCAAGCAAGTTCTGACGGAAACGTCCTTGCTTACCTTTCAGCATGTCAGAAAGTGACTTCAGCGCACGGTTACCTTCTGCACGAACAGCATTCACTTTACGTGAGTTGTCGAACAGGGAGTCAACCGCTTCCTGTAGCATACGCTTCTCGTTACGAAGGATTACTTCAGGAGCCTTGATCTCGATCAGACGCTTCAGACGGTTGTTACGGATAATAACTCGACGGTAAAGGTCATTCAAGTCAGACGTAGCGAAACGGCCACCATCCAACGGAACAAGCGGACGAAGCTCTGGTGGAATAACAGGAACCATGCGGATGATCATCCACTCTGGTCTGTTCTCTATTCTGGTTGTCGCATCACGGAATGCTTCCACCACACGAAGACGCTTCAGAGCATCAGCTTTACGCTGCTGCGATGTCTCGTGTGCGGCAGCGTGACGAAGCTCGTAAGACAGGTCGTCCAGGTTCGTACGCTCCAACAGCATCTGCAATGCCTCAGCACCCATTTTCGCTATGAACTTGTTTGGATCGTTGTTGTCCAACATTTGGTTCTCGCGTGGGAGCTTGTCTATCATATCCAGGTATTCATCTTCTGTCAGGAAGTCCAATGTATTTACACCGTCTTCTGCCAGGATACCTGGTTGGATAACTACGTATCTTTCGTAGTAGATAATCTGGTCAAGCTTCTTAGTTGGTAAGCCTAACAGATAACCGATTTTATTCGGAAGCGACTTGAAGTACCAGATATGTGCTACAGGAACTACCAGTTCGATGTGGCCCATGCGCTCACGGCGCACTTTCTTTTCAGTAACTTCTACACCGCAACGGTCGCAGATGATACCTTTATATCTGATTCTCTTATACTTTCCGCAGTGGCATTCCCAGTCCTTTACAGGTCCGAATATTCTTTCGCAGAATAGACCACCCATCTCAGGCTTATAGGTTCTATAGTTGATTGTCTCAGGCTTTGTAACCTCGCCATTTGATCTCTCCAGAATCGACTCTGGGGAAGCCAAGCTGATCGTTACTTTGGAGAAGTCCTGAGTTAGCTTTTTATTTTTTGCAAATGCCATATTATTACAATAATGTCGATACAATGAATATGCCTTACAGCTAAACTGTATAAAGTGCGCTAAGCGCCCCGACTTTTGCCAGGACGCTCAGCTTATACTTTATTACTCTAAGGTGATCTCGAGTGCCAGGCCTCTTAACTCGTGAATCAATACGTTGAATGATTCAGGGATATTTGGTTTCGGCAACACGTCGCCCTTCACGATTGCCTCGTAAGCTTTCGCACGGCCTATCACGTCGTCAGATTTCACTGTAAGTATTTCCTGCAGTACGTTTGAAGCACCAAATGCCTCAAGAGCCCACACCTCCATCTCACCGAAACGCTGACCACCAAACTGAGCTTTACCGCCTAGTGGCTGCTGTGTGATGAGTGAGTATGGTCCGATTGAACGGGCGTGCATCTTATCGTCAACCAAGTGACCCAGTTTCAGCATATAGATAACTCCCACTGTAACCGGCTGGTCAAAGCGATCGCCAGAAAGACCATCATACAGGTATGTACGGCCGAAGCTAGGCAGACCTGCCTCTTTCAATTCGGCTTGTACCTGGTCTTCTGTGGCACCGTCAAAGATTGGAGTAGCATATGTTCTACCCAGTTTCTTTCCAGCCCATCCAAGTACAGTTTCGTAAATCTGACCGATGTTCATCCTTGAAGGTACACCCAGCGGGTTCAGAACGATATCCATTGGTTCACCTGTTTCCAGGAATGGCATATCCTCTTCACGCACGATACGGGCAACTACACCCTTGTTACCGTGACGGCCGGCCATCTTATCACCCACTTTCAGCTTGCGCTTCTTAGCGATGTATACCTTGGCTAGCTGCACGATACCTGCTGGCAACTCATCTCCTACCTCTAGTGTGAATCGCTCACGCTTGAAGTGTGCAGATGTGATGTTACGGCGCTTGTTGTAATTCTTCACAAGCTCCACCAGCATACTGTTGGTTTTCTCGTCGGCTGTCCAGTTTTCCAGAATCAAATCTTTGAACATGTTCACTTCTTCCGGAACCGCATAGTTACTTTCGTCCTTATATGGGTTCTTCTCCGGGAACAGGGCCTCAATGATGTTCTTTCTGGAGAACTTCACACCTTTCGTCAGGATCTCGTCACCGAACTTGTGCTTGATACCCTGGGATGTTTTGCCTTCCAGCAATGCCACCAGTTTATCAACCATCACGCTCTTAATAGCGTTCAGATCCTTTGAGTATTTCACTTTTAGCTCTTCCACCTCTTTCTTAGACTTAGCCCGAAGGTTTTTGTCTTTCTTAGGTCTGGAGAAAAGTTTCGTTTCAATAACAACACCATTCAGTGATGGCGGCGCCTTAAGCGATGCATCCTTCACGTCACCAGCTTTGTCACCGAAGATCGCACGCAGAAGTTTTTCTTCCGGAGTCGGGTCGGTCTCTCCTTTTGGAGTAATCTTACCGATCAGGATATCGCCTTCACGAACCTCAGCACCGATACGGATGATACCGTTCTCGTCCAGGTTCTTCACGGCTTCCTCGCTTACGTTCGGAATCTCAGAAGTTAACTCTTCCTCACCACGCTTCGTCTCACGAACCTCAAGCTCGAATTCCTCAATGTGGATAGAAGTGAAGATGTCATCTCTTACTACCTTTTCAGAGATAACAATAGCATCCTCGAAGTTGTAACCCTGCCATGGCATGAACGCCACCTGCATGTTACGACCAATCGCTAGCTCGCCATTGTTGGTAGCATAACCCTCGCAAAGTGGCTGACCTTTTGTTACGCGCTGACCGGTATAAACAATCGGTGTCAGGTTGATGCAGGTATCCTGGTTTGTTCTTCTGAACTTGATCAGGTTGTATGTTACATACTCTGCATCAAAAGCAACCAACTTCTCTTCTTCCGTCAGATCGTACTTTACCACGATCTTGTTAGCGTCTACAAAGTCAATCAATCCGTCGCCTTCAGCGATCACGAGTGCTCTTGAGTCAATAGCAGCTCTTTTTTCAAGACCAGTACCTACAATTGGTGCCTCAGCTTTCAGCAAAGGAACAGCTTGGCGCTGCATGTTCGAACCCATCAGGGCACGGTTTGCATCATCATGCTCCAGGAATGGAATCAACGAAGCTGCAACCGATACGATTTGGTTCGGCGCAACGTCCATATAGGTATAGGTATTAGGTTCCTCCACTGGGAAGTCACCCTCAAAACGACCTTTTACTCTATCGTTAATGAAGTTACCCTTTTCATCGATGATGGCATTAGCCTGAGCGATGTGGTGAGTATCTTCCTCTTCAGCTGTCAGGTATTCTACCGTACCGTTCATCTCCACGACACCTTCATTCACTTTGCGGTAAGGTGTTTCAATAAAGCCCATGTGGTTTACGCGAGCGTGCACGCAAAGAGATGAAATCAGACCGATGTTCGGACCTTCCGGCGTTTCGATTGTACAAAGACGACCATAGTGTGTGTAGTGAACGTCACGAACTTCGAAACCTGCACGCTCTCTGGAAAGACCTCCTGGTCCGAGTGCAGATACACGACGCTTGTGCGTCACTTCCGCCAACGGGTTGGTCTGGTCCATGAACTGAGACAGCTGGTTTGTACCGAAGAACGAGTTGATCACAGAAGACAGCGTACGCGCGTTGATCAGATCAACAGGCTTAAAGTCCTCGTTGTCACGCACGTTCATACGCTCCTTGATAGTTCTCGCCATACGGGCAAGACCTACACCGAACTGTGCATAAAGCTGCTCCCCTACCGTTCTTACACGGCGGTTGCTTAAGTGGTCAATATCATCCACTACAGCTCTGGAGTTAATCAGACCGATCAGGTATTTCACGATCAGGACGATGTCCTCATTTGTCAGAACTTTTGCATCCCAGTTCGTGTCAAGACCCAGCTTCTTATTGATTCTATAGCGACCAACTTCACCCAAATCATAACGTTTGTCAGAGAAGAACAGCTTCTGGATAATATCACGTGCCGTTTCTTCATCTGGCGCTTCTGTGTTACGAAGCTGACGATAGATTTGCTCTACCGCTTCTTTTTCAGAGTTAGAGTTATCTTTCTGAAGCGTATTGTAGATAATAGCATAGTCAGCGATGTTTACATTCTCACGGTGGAGAATGATCGACTTCGTACCAGAGCTAACAATTACATCGATGTCATCCTGCGTGATTTCAGAGTCACGCTCAAGAAGGACTTCGTTACGGTCTATTGAAACTACTTCACCTGTATCCTCGTCCACAAAGTCTTCTGTCCAGGTGCGAAGTACACGTGCAGCCAGTTTTCTGCCGATGGCATTTTTCAGATTTGTCTTGTTTGCAGGCAGTTCTTCAGAAAGACCAAACAAGTCAAGTATATCTTTATCTGTTCCATAACCGATTGCACGAAGCAGTGTGGTAACCGGGAACTTCTTCTTACGGTCAATGTAGGCATACATCACGTTGTTCACGTCTGTTGCAAACTCAACCCAAGATCCTTTAAAAGGAATAATTCTGGCAGAATAAAGCTTAGTTCCGTTTGTATGCTTACTTTGTGCAAAGAATACACCTGGCGATCTGTGCAATTGGGAAACAATAACACGTTCAGCACCATTGATCACAAACGAGCCTTTTTCGGTCATGTATGGGATATTTCCCAAGAACACTTCCTGCTCGATGGTTTCAAAGTCCTCGTTGTCTTCGTCGTTACAAATCAGACGAAGCTTTGCCTTAAGTGGAACCGAGTAAGTAAGGCCCCTGTCAATACACTCATCAACAGAGTATTTTGGAGGGTCTATGTGATAGTCGATAAATTCGAGAACAAAGTTTTCTCGAGAATCAGAAATAGGGAAGTTCTCAGCAAATACCTTGAACAATCCTTCCTGTGCCCTATTTTCTGCTGGTGTTTCCAGCTGAAAGAAATCCTGAAACGACTGCAACTGAACATCTAGGAAGTCAGGATAGTCGATTACTGGATTAATTGAGGCAAAATTGATTCGCTCTGTCGTTTTATTCTTAGCCAAAGCCATGGAATTTTAACGTTTACAATATGATTCCAGCACATAACCTTTGAACCGGTTACGGGCAAAAAAAGGATTCAAATTTGAATCCGTATACAAACAGGAAAAGACCTGACGAATCTGCCAGGTCTACCTGTTGTCGGTATGTTGGTAAGTGAGATTATTTAACCTCTACTTCAGCACCAGCTTCTTCCAAAGATTTCTTCAGTGATTCAGCTTCGTTCTTGTCCACACCTTCTTTCAAAGGCTTAGGAGCGCCGTCTACCAATTCTTTAGCTTCTTTCAGGCCAAGACCAGTCAATTCTTTTACAAGCTTAACAACTGCAAGCTTAGATGCACCAGCTGACTTAAGGATTACGTCAAAAGAAGTCTTCTCTTCTGCAGCAGCTCCTCCTTCAGCAGCACCACCACCAGCCATCATAACTGGAGCAGCAGCAGCTGGCTCGATACCATACTCATCCTTAAGAATTGTAGCTAGTTCATTAACCTCTTTCACAGTTAAGTTAACTAACTGCTCAGCGAATGCTTTCAAATCTGCCATTTTATTGAAATTAAAAGTTACTTATTGATTACGTTTTTAAATTATTCTTTTTCAGATAGGGTCTTCAGGATACCGGCTAGTTTGCCGCCGCTGCTCTGAAGAGCAGAAACAACATTCTTAGCTGGAGACTGAAGCAAGCCGATGATATCACCGATAAGCTCTTGCTTAGACTTGATGCTGGCCAGTGTGTCCAGTTGGTTTTCACCAACATAGATTCCGCCATCAATATAGGCACCTTTCAACAATGGAAGTTGGTTGCCCTTCTTTCTGAAGTCTTTCAGCAGCTTACCAGGTGCATTTCCTGATTCAGCAGAAAACACGATGCCAGATGAACCCTTCAGTACTTCTTCTAGAGTAGTAGTGTCAGCCTCTAAGGTATCTAATGCTTTCTTAATGAAAGTGTTTTTGTAAACTCTGTACTCCAAGCCTCTCTCAAAGGCCATTCTCCTGAACTGATTGATACCGGCTACACTCATGGTAGACGCATCTGTGATATAGAAATAGTTAGTGTTCGCTAACTTCTCGCTCAGGTCTTTAACAATTATCTCTTTTTCTTCCCTGGTCATGTTCTTAGATAGTTGCGTTCTTGTCAACGATTACGGCCGGGCTCATTGTGCTAGACAATGTTATGCTCTTAATGTAAGTACCCTTTGCTGAAGATGGCTTCAGGCGGTTCAGTGTAGCAATCACTTCAGCAGCGTTAGCAGCTAGTTGCTCTGGAGAGAAGGAAACTTTGCCAACACTTGTATGGATGATACCGTACTTGTCAACTTTAAAGTCAATCTTACCAGCTTTTACTTCCTTTACTGCTTTAGCAACGTCCTGTGTAACTGTACCAGACTTAGGGTTTGGCATCAGGTTACGGGGACCCAGAATTCTACCTAAACGACCAACTTTAGCCATTACAGCTGGCATCGTGATGATCACGTCTACATCTGTCCAACCTTTTTCGATCTTTTGGATATAATCATCCAGTCCGACGAAGTCAGCTCCTGCATCTTTGGCTTCCTGCTCTTTGTCAGGTGTAACCAGTGCCAGTACTTTTACGTCTTTACCGGTGCCATGTGGAAGGGTAACAATACCACGAACCATCTGGTCGGCTTTGCGAGGGTCAACGCCTAAGCGTACATCAATATCAACAGAGGCATCAAACTTGGTAAAAGTAATATCTTTTACTACTGAAGCCGCATCTGTTAAAGAATACTCTTTTGTCAGGTCAGCCTTTTCTAAAGCTGCTTTCCTGTTCTTTGAAATCTTCGCCATTATCCTTTAACTCTTATTATTCGTTCCACGGAGCGTTTCCAGATACTGTAATACCCATGCTTCTCGCTGTGCCAGCTACCATTTTCATGGCGGCCTCCAGTTTGAAAGCATTTAAGTCAGGCATTTTCAGCTCTGCAATCTCTCTTACCTGATCCCATGTAACTGAACCTACTTTGTTACGGTTTGGCTCTTTAGAACCTCCCTTAATTTTAGCAGCATCCATTAACAATACCGGAGCAGGGGGCGTCTTAATAACGAAGTCGAAGGACTTATCTGCGTATATTGTAATCAACACTGGTAACACTTGTCCTGGCTTATCTTGTGTTCTAGCATTAAACTGCTTACAGAACTCCATGATGTTAAGACCTTTAGAACCAAGTGCAGGTCCAATCGGTGGCGATGGGTTCGCGGCACCTCCCTTTACCTGAAGTTTCAGGTAACCTTTTATTTCCTTTGCCATTATTTGTATTTACTACGATTCTTTTTCTACCTGCATGTAATTCAACTCAACTGGTGTGTTACGGCCAAATATCTTCACCATAACATTGAGTTTCTTACGTTCTTCGAATACCTCCTCCACAGTACCTGAGAATCCACTGAAAGGACCGTCCATCACTTTCACCATTTCTCCAACTAAGAATGGAGTATCCAATACTTCTGCTTGTTCTTCTGCGTCGTCAACTGTGCCCAGGATCCTGTTCACTTCTGTCTGGCGGAGCGGAACCGGCTTTTTATTCTGGCCTCCCTCATTTGATCCAAGGAAGCCAATAACTCCTGGCGTACTGATGATGATGTGCTCTGCTTCACCATGTGAAAGATCAGCCTGTACTAGCACATATCCTGGAAAGAAATTTCTCTCTCTGATCTTTTTCTTTCCACCTCGCATCTCATACACTTTCTCTGCTGGTATGAGCACCTGAGGAACGTATTCTCCAAGATTTTGTCTTAAAACTTCGTTCTCAAGATACGCCTTTGCCTTTTTCTCCTGTCCGCTTACAGCGCGAACCACATACCATTTTAAATCAGCCATGGACTTAAATTAAAACTGGTTGTAAAACCAAGACAGCGATGAGTCGAAAACAAAATCCATAGCTCCAACAACTAAAGCAAATATCAAAGACCCGATCAACACTAATACAGAGCTATTCTGCAAATCAGAATAAGAAGGCCATGAAACTTTGTTTTTCATTTCCTCCACTGTCTCGTCTATGTAGCCTTTTACTTTGCTCATTGCCTTCGCTTTAATAGATTTATAATTGCACGGGTGGAGAGACTCGAACTCCCAGCCAATGGTTTTGGAGACCACTACTCTACCAATTGAGCTACACCCGTAAAAAAATGCACACCAATTTTAATTGGAGTGCAAATTTATTTAAAAGAATATTAAAAACAAACCCGTTCCCGAAAAAGATTTCAGAAACGGGTTAGTTTTATATATTATTAGCTAAGGATCTCAGTTACCTGACCGGCACCTACTGTTCTACCACCCTCACGGATAGCGAAACGAAGACCTTTTTCCATCGCTACAGCGTTGATCAAAGTTACGTCGATAGTGATGTTATCACCAGGCATAACCATTTCTACGCCTTCTGGCAGCATGATCTCACCAGTAACGTCTGTCGTTCTGAAGTAGAACTGTGGACGGTACTTGTTGAAGAATGGCGTGTGACGGCCACCTTCTTCTTTAGAAAGAACGTAAACCTCAGCTTTGAATTTCGTGTGAGGCTTCACTGAACCTGGCTTACAGATAACCATACCACGACGGATATCAGTTTTCTCAATACCACGGAGCAGAAGACCTACGTTGTCACCAGCTTCACCTCTGTCAAGGATCTTACGGAACATCTCAACACCAGTAACTACTGACTTCAGGTTTTCAGCACCCATGCCCAGGATTTCAACCTGCTCACCAGAGTTGATTACACCACGCTCGATACGGCCTGTTGCTACAGTACCACGACCAGTGATTGAGAACACGTCCTCAACTGGCATCAAGAATGGAAGGTCTGTCAAACGAGCAGGGATTGGAATCCAGCTATCTACTGCAGCCATCAACTCTTCGATAGTCTTCACCCACTTGTCATCACCGTTCAAGCCACCAAGTGCTGAACCCTGAATCACTGGAATGTTGTCACCGTCGAAGTCATAGAAAGAAAGAAGCTCACGGATTTCCATCTCAACAAGCTCAAGAAGCTCCGGATCGTCCACCATGTCCACTTTATTCATGAATACTACCAGCTGAGGTACACCTACCTGACGAGCAAGAAGGATGTGCTCACGTGTCTGTGGCATTGGGCCATCAGTTGCAGCAACCACCAGGATAGCACCGTCCATCTGGGCAGCACCAGTAACCATGTTCTTCACGTAGTCAGCGTGACCTGGGCAGTCAACGTGAGCGTAGTGACGGTTCTCAGTTGCGTATTCTACGTGAGAAGTATTGATAGTAATACCTCTTTCTTTTTCTTCTGGAGCGTTATCAATAGAAGAGAAGTCGCGAAGTGCAGCAAGACCTTTCTTAGCCAAAACTGTTGTAATGGCAGCAGTCAAAGTTGTTTTGCCGTGGTCAACGTGACCGATAGTACCGATGTTTACGTGCGGTTTGGAACGGTCAAATGTTTCTTTAGCCATTGTATGATAATTAAATTAAGGTTAAAACGTTTAAGTATGTTGCGTTAATTATACACGTAACGGACTTTGAGCCAACGATGGGAATTGAACCCACGACCCCTTCCTTACCAAGGAAGTACTCTACCCCTGAGCTACGTCGGCTTTTGCCATCACTTATCTTAAAAATGAGTTTATACTAAAAAGGAAATCCATCTTCATGAAATTCCTTACAAAGCAACCCATATTTGATAAGCAGCACGCTGTTTGCTTATTGAGCGGGAGACGAGGGTCGAACTCGCGGCCTATAGCTTGGAAGGCTATCGCTCTACCAACTGAGCTACTCCCGCTTTTAATGAAGCAAACCATTAAATAGCGTGGTCTTAATTGTGGGGAGAGCAGGATTCGAACCTGCGAAGTATCACTACAACGGAGTTACAGTCCGTCCCATTTGGCCGCTCTGGAATCTCCCCTAAATATTTAACCTGACTGACTTATTCAGCCTTTCCTTAGCTCTTCAAAACTGCTTTTCAGCCCGCTGTTCGTTCTAAGGAGATGCAAAATTAAGCGCTTTTTCTTTCCAGTCAAATATTCTCTGAAATTTTATTCACTTTTTTTTCCTGACCTTCTACAATGAGACTTGATTATACAGTTCTAGCAGCCTTTTATCTTGTTCATTCGCCCTTATTTCTTTAAGCAACTCTACTATCTCGGGCCGCTCTGAATGCACCATAAGTGTCTGAAATGCAGCCATGCGCACAAAATACAATGAGTGGTTTTGGGCCAGTTCCGATAGCATGTTAATAGCCTCTGGTCTATAGGCTTCCGGGTTCACAGCCATATAGGCGCCATAGCTCTGCAATAAATAGTACAGTCCCGTTCCTTTGGCGCTCTTCATCTGCTTCATGAACCAATCATACTTTCCCGGGCCTCCTTTTACTGCATAGTAAGATGCCAGAGCTAGTACGATTTCCTCGTTTGTCTCTTTCTCAAAAGTAGCCAGCTGCTTAGTCACATCAGGCGCCTCCGTCATGGCGTAACTCAGTATTCCTGCCGCTGCCACCTTGTATGAACTATCCTGCATCGCTGATTTATACAGAGCACTATATTCATCGTCACCCCATTCTGACAGCAACATAATGGCACCAGCCCTCACTTCTCCCTTCCTGTCGCTTTCAGCTATTCGCTTCACTAACGGTTCCAGGGATTCAGCATGTTTTGCTGGCAAGCGCCCTGCCACATCCAAGGCCAGGTTTCGAATCGCCCAGAAGTTGTCTTTCAGAGCACCTTGTAGCAATGTTACCATTTCCTGCTGGCTCAGCTCCTTTTCTAACTCCTCCAATGCCTGTAATCGTGCAGCTAATGCTTCTGCGCTTTCAAACTGGAATACCAGCTCTTCTGCCGTCTTCGCGTGTTCTATGGTACCGAGCAGCTGCTGCTCGCTGTCAAACAGCACAAGCTGAGGCTCAGTACTCGCTGGCAAAGTAATAACCTGGTTGGCTTTTGTGATCTCGATGGCATGCTCTTTCTTCTTTCCGTTTTCCCATATGGCCACTTTCAGGGGCAGCCTGTATACCGGTTGGTAGAGGGTGTCCTGCTGCTGCCATACCTGTAGCTTGAGCGCACCATCCTGATAGGTATGGCTTACTTTAAGCTCTGGATGGCCGGCACGCATAAACCACTGGTCGAAGAACCACATCAGGTCTTCTCCGGTAGTGTCTTCAAAGGCCATGCGCAATTCTGCCACCTCCACATCCGAAAATTTATTCTGCGTCAGGTAGCGGTTAAGCGATGCGAAGAAGGCCTCGTCGCCCACATACTTGCGCAGCATATGCAGTACCCGTCCTCCTTTGGCATAAGAGTGGCTGTCGAACATGTCTTCGCGGTCGGCGTAGCGGTACCGAATCAGCGGTTCGCGTTTGCTTTCGGACTCATCGAGGTACTGTTCCAGTTCTCCCAGGTGATGAAAGGCTGCTTCGTCAGCACCGTACTTATGCTCTGTCCACAGGTATTCGGAGTAGTTGGCAAACGCTTCGTTAAGCGGTAGATTGGCCCACGACTCAGTGGTGACATAGTTGCCAAACCACTGGTGGAAGAGCTCATGCGCAATGATGCCATCCCAATTCTTATCAAGCAGTTCCCGTTCGTTCAGCTGCAGATCCTCCATAAAGGTAGACGCCGAAGTGTTTTCCATAGCGCCAGATACAAAGTCACGCACTACTACCTGCGAGTACTTTGCCCAAGGATAGTCTACTCCCAGCTTTTTGGTGAAGAACTCGAGCATTTCAGGTGTATTGCCAAATATCTTCATGGCGGTTTTCTCATAGGCCGGCTCCACGTAGTAATCAACTTCCAGGTCGCGCCACTTATCTTTCACCACAGCATACTCACCGATGGCCATCATGGTCAGGTATGGCGCATGCGGCTGCTCCATTTTCCAGTAATCGGTCTTGGTACCATTCGCGTTTTTGCGTGAGTAAATGAAGGTGCCGTTGGAGAGCGTGGTATATTTCTGGTCCACTGTAATGTAAATTTCCTGCGTCATACGCTCGTTGGGCGAGTCAATGGTTGGAAACCAGGCGGAGTTAGCTTCTGTCTCGCCCTGTGTCCAGATCTGGCGCGGCTTGTTTGGCTCCTCTCCTTTCGGGTTGATGAAGTATAGGCCTTTGTCCTGGGTGATGGCGTCGCTGCCGCCTACTGCCAGTTCATTCGGCTTGGCTGTATAATCTATCTTCAGGGTATAGCTATCGTTCCGGGTATAGGACTTACCCAGGTCGATCGTCAGTTTCATCCCATCGTAGGTATACTGCAGCTCCTTTGCTTCAGAATCATTCATCATCAGATTCACGCTATGGATATCGAAGCCTTTGGCGTCGAGTACAAGCTGGTTCTGCGGATAGAAGTAAGGCTTGAGGGTGAGCTCTGCAAGGCCATGCAGGTACTGCTTGTCCCAATCGAAGCTGACCCGCAATTTGGTGTGCAGCAGGTCGTGCAACCGGGTTCTGGAAGGATTGAAGGCATGGTTCTTAGGTGCCCAAACAGGAGGCTCGGCAACCTCCAGAGTCGGTTTGCCCGTTACTGGCTCAACCGCAGCAGTCGCCTTAGTTTGTTTATTCACACTGCAACCGCCTGTAAAAGCCATAGCGGCAGCAAGGCCAACTATGCTCAGAAACCTATGATTCATGATGGAATGTTTTAATTTTGAGCTCAATTTCTAAAAATACTCTGATAAATCAATTATCTTTAAGCTTCCAAAATCTGATTTATAAAGATGCTCCAGATCAAAACCGCTAACGACAAGACATGGCAGGTTGATATTCAAAAAGACGCTATTCTCATTAATGGATCACCTTTCAACTGGGACATTTCGCCCCTTGGCCCTAACAGATACCACATCATAAAAGACGATAAGTCGTATACCGCTGAGCTGGTAGAGGCTGACTATCAGGCTAAAACATTCACCTTCAAGATAAACGGCGTAAAGCAGACCGTGAGCGCAAAAGACCGCTTCGACCTGCTGCTTGATAAGCTAGGCATGAGCAATGCCAATGCCCAGAAGGTGAACGATGTGAAAGCTCCAATGCCAGGTTTGATACTTGAAATAAAAGTGCAGCCCGGACAGGAAGTAAAAAAAGGAGACCCGATCATGATTTTGGAGGCCATGAAGATGGAAAACATCCTCAAGTCGCCTGGAGACGGCATTGTGAAGGAGATAAAGGTAGCCGTGAAGCAGAATGTGGAAAAAAACCAGATCTTGATTCTATTTTAATTTTTTTGTGTTGCCAGATGGGCAGCACGTACTGCCTTGCCGCAACATGAGCACCATAAACTTTAACATTACTATAAAACGACCGTGAAGTATAAAAGAATATTGCTGAAGTTAAGCGGCGAAGCGCTGATGGGAGAACAGCAGTACGGCATCGATTCAGACAGACTCATGCAGTACTCGCAGGAGATTAAGGAAGTGGCCGCACTCGGTGTGGAGGTAGCAGTTGTGATCGGCGGGGGCAACATCTTCAGAGGTGTTCAGGCTGAACAGGTGGGACTTGACCGCGTACAAGGTGACTACATGGGTATGCTCGCTACCGTTATCAACAGCATGGCCTTGCAGAGTGCGCTCGAAAAGCTGGGCGTTTACACCCGTTTGCTGTCCGGCCTGAACATTCAGCAGGTATGCGAACCGTACATTCGCCGTCGCGCCGTACGCCACCTCGAAAAAGGACGTGTCGTGATCTTCGGCGCTGGTACTGGTAACCCGTACTTCACGACAGACTCAGCAGCCAGTCTTCGCGCTATCGAGATCGAGGCGGATGTGGTACTGAAGGGGACCCGTGTTGACGGTATTTACTCAGCTGACCCAGAGAAAGACCCGAACGCTATCTTCTATTCGAGCATCTCCTTTAAGGATGTATTTGAAAAAGGTTTGAATGTAATGGATATGACCGCCTTTACTCTTTGTAAGGAAAACGGCCTGCCAATCATCGTCTTCGACATGAACACAGCCGGTAATCTGAAGCGATTGGTACAAGGTGAGAAAATAGGTACGCTTGTAACCATGGATGATCTGGTGGAATCAATAGAGGAAGCCGTAGACAAAATCCAGAATTCTGAGAGTGCCAGATCAACTGAAAGAAATTAGTAAATCACAGTATATAAGATAACAGGAAGAACCTTATAAAGCTAAAATTGATATGACGGAAGAAATTCAGTTTTACCTCAGCGAAGCCGAGGAGTCTATGCAGAAAGCGTTGCAGCACACCAATTCGGAGTTGCTCAAAATCAGAGCTGGCAAAGCATCTCCTGCCATGGTAGAAGGCCTGCGCGTAGATTACTACGGTACCCCAACGCCTATCTCCCAGGTAGCTAACATCACGGTGCCGGACGCCCGTACCCTGATGATCAAGCCATGGGAGAAGCAGATGGTGGCAGAAGTCGGCAAGGCTATCAAGAACAGTGACCTGAACCTGAACCCACTTGTAGAGGCTGACGGCGTTCGTTTGAACATTCCTCCGCTTACGGAAGAGCGTCGCCGTGACCTGGTAAAGCAGGCAAAAAACGAAACTGAAGGTGGTAAGATCGCTATCCGCAACATCCGCAAAGATGTGAACGACTCGCTGCGCAAGCTGCAGAAAGAAGGAACCTCTGAAGATGCTGTGCGTGACGCAGAAGCCAAAGTGCAGAAGTTGACTGATGGTTATATCGTGAAGATTGACGAACTTCTGTCTAAGAAGGAAGCTGAAATCATGACCGTGTAAGCAATACAGTTATACCTTATTATATAAAAGGAGAAGCCCGCTGAGCAATCAGCGGGCTTCTCCTTTTATAAGGCCTCAACCCATACTTATAGGTATAGCTTATGTACCTTAATGTATTCTGCCACTTCGTCGGGCACCATATATTTAATGGACTTCTCTTCTTTGATGCACTGCCTGATAAATGTGGCGGAGATATCCAGCACAGGGGCTTTGATAAAGGTGACGTTGGACATGGGAGGCAGTTCAGTAGTATTGGAGCCAGACCGTGGGTATACGTATACCCGGTGGTATTCCAAAATCTTCTCTGAGTTCTTCCACTTTGGGAAGAGCGGCAGATTGTCCTCCCCCATAATCAGCACAAACTCGTAGCTCGGGTATTTCTCCTGCAGGTAAGTGAGCGTGTCGATAGTGTAGCTGGGTTTAGGCATGTTGAACTCAATGTTCGATACCCCAAGATCCGGGTTGTCGGCAACAGCCAGCGACACCATGTGCAACCGGTCGAACTCGTGCAGCAGTGTATTGCTTGGTTTAAAAGGGTTCTGCGGCGACACGACCAGCCACACCGTATCCAGGTCTGTGTTGTTGGCCATATAATTGGCCAGTATCAGGTGCCCGATGTGAATGGGGTTGAACGAGCCAAACAGCAACCCTACTTTCATACGATAGCGGGTTCAGCGTTCAGAAACTCATTTACCAGTTTTTCTGCCTTCACGCAGGCTTCTTCCAGGTTATCGTTCACGATCACCTTGTCAAACTGGTCTTCAAATTTCATCTCAAACTCAGCTTTAAAAACACGGCTCGATATGCTGGACGCAGAGTCGGTGTTGCGGGCCTGCAAACGCTTGGCCAGTTCCTGTATGGAAGGCGGCTTTACGAAAACCGCCAGTGCTCTCTCTTTGTAAAAATGCTTTATGCTTAATCCTCCTTTTACATCCACGTCCAGTATCACGTGTTTGCCACTTTTCCAGATGCGCTCTATTTCAGATTTCAAAGTGCCGTAGAAGGCGCCTTCGTAAACCTCTTCCCACTCCACGAATTCATCTTTCGCGATCTTCTGCTTAAATTCTTCTGGTGTTATGAAGTAGTAGTCTTTTCCGTTTTCTTCAGTGCGGCCGCGCTTATCGCGTGTACAGGCCGATATAGAGAAGGCAAGCGATGGGTTTACCTGTAAGAGGTGCTTTACAATAGTAGTTTTGCCGGCGCCGGAGGGAGCCGAAAAAATGATGATCTTTCCTTGCATCAGGGGTTATACAGTTTCTTGAATTCTGGCTTTAATGGACAAAGCTAAGCTTTCCGGCACAATTACGCGCTTAAGATGACCACATACAAGCCCTTTGAGGAGTTTTTGCTTTTGATGGCTTTCGAAGCAGGGAACGCACTCTTCGATATGGGTATTAAAATAAGACTGTTCTTCGACGGAGGCTTCTCCATCAATCATCAGGTCCAATAACTTGACAATCTTGTCGCATTCCGACTCATGCCCGTCATCGGAAAGTTTCTGGTGCGTTTCTGTAAATCTTGATTCCATCTTAACTCAAAGTCTTTAGGTTATTCTAACTGTTATATCCCATGCTCTTCGCATACTTTTCCAACTTCTCTTTCAAAGAGTTACGGGCACGGTGCAACCTGGAACGCACGGTACCGATCGGTATATCCAGAATTTTAGCCATTTCCTCGTAGGTGAAACCTTCAAGATCGCAAAGGATGATCACGGTCCTGAAGTCGACCGGCAATGCGTTTAAGGCACTGGCCACCTCGTCGCCAATCAGGTCCTGCACGCTTTCGGTGCGCATGTCGGTCGTGGAGGCTACGCCGCCCTCGCCTTCTACGTCGTCCGAATTGTAGTACCCTTCGACCTCACTATAGTCTACTTTGGCCGGCTGTTTGCTCTTCTTCCGGAACTCATTGATGAAAGAGTTCTTCAGGATTCGGAACAGCCAGGCTTTTGCATTAGTTCCTTGCTCAAAGTAATCGAAAAAGCGGTAAGCCTTCAGGTACGTCTCCTGCACCAGGTCATTGGCATCATCTTCATCGAGGGTGAGCCTGTAGGCAAAATTGTACAGAGGATCCAGCACAGGCAGTAGCTCCGCCTCGAATCGGGCGTCTTTTTCCTCTTTACTCAACTGTTTACCTGTTTGCTCGCTCATTTGACTTGATTTTGTAATTTATAAAGTCGTAATCGCGTAATTATACGCAAATATAGAAATTTTAATTACATACCCCCCTAGCCGCATTTGGGTTGCACGGATCTGCATTGGCATGTACGGAACAGGGCAATTAACCACTATAGTCCCTTTCTTTATTAGAAACATACGGAATTTCCGTACTTTCAGTAGTTGCTGAGCTTTTTTTAATTGATTTAAGCGTTAAAACTTAATTTTGCAGTTCGAACCACTCAGGGGATTCCCAAGCATGAGCCAAGCCATATCCGTTACCATCCTGACCAAAAACAGCCAGCAGTACCTCGCGGACTGCCTGCACTCATTGCACTGCTTTCCAGAAGTAATTGTGCTGGACAATGGTTCTACGGATGATACCCTGGCTATAGCTGGCCGCTTTCCGAATGTGCGTATTGTGGAACACCCTTTTATCGGATTTGGACCGATGAAAAACCTGGCTGCGCAGCATGCCACCCATTCCTGGGTTCTTTCCGTTGACAGCGACGAGGTGCTTTCCACTCAGCTCGCAGAAGAGATCCTGCAGCTTGACCTGGGCGCCACCCGCAACGTATACAGCTTCCTGCGCCATAACTTTTACGGCAAGAAGCACATCAAAGCCTGCGGTTGGGGCAACGACTATGTGCTGCGCCTCTACCACAAAGACACCACCCGCTTCGCAGACCTGCCTGTGCACGAGTACATCCTGACGGACGGCTTGCAGGTGCAACCCCTGCGAGGCACCATAGATCACTTCTCTTTCAACAGCATATCGCAGCTGATCGCTAAGATGGACCAGTATACGACCCTCTTTGCCAAAGAGAAACGATTCCGGAAAAGCTCTTCCCCTGCTAAAAGCTATTTCAAGTGGACTTTCTCGCTTTTCAGGAACTATGTGCTTCAGCGCGGGTTTTTGTATGGGTATGAAGGTATGGCTATCTCCTTTTCCAACGCTAATGGCACATTTTACAAATACATGAAACTGCACGAAGAGAACCAGCGCCTCGGCATCAGTTTGGTCATCACCACCTACAACTGGAAAGAAGCCTTAGGTACGGTGTTGCGTAGTGCCTTTACACAAAGTGAGTTGCCACGCGAGATTATTGTGGCCGACGACGGCTCCCGTGACGACACACGTGCCCTTGTGGAGAGCCTGGCAAAGGAATCGCCGGTGCCGCTGCTGCACAGTTGGCAGGAAGACCTGGGCTTCAAGGCAGCTGAGAGCCGCAACAAGGCCATTGCGATGGCGACAGGCGAGTATGTGGTGATCATTGATGGCGATATGGTGCTGCACCCTGATTTCTTGAAGGGTCACCGCCGGGCTGCCCGCAAAGGCTATTTCACGCAAGGGAAACGGGTGCTTTTGAGTCCTGAGTTGAGTCAGAAACTGATCACCCGCGGCCCTGCTCCTATCTCCCCTCTTTCGTCAGGTATAAAGAACAGGTTTAACGCCACCAACTCCCCTTTCCTATCCAGGCTTTTCAGCAAAGACAAAGCAGGCATTACCTCTATCAAAAGCTGTAACATGGGCTTCTGGATGGAGGACATCATCCGGGTGAACGGCTTTAATGAGGACTTCGTAGGTTGGGGCCGTGAAGACAGTGAGTTTGCCATCCGGTTGCTCAACAGCGGTACCAAACGACAGAACCTTGCCTTTGGGGGCGTGGCCTATCACTTGCACCACCAGGAAAACTCGCGCCAGAGTCTAGCCGCTAACGATGCCATACTGGAGAGGGCCATTTCTGAGAAAAGCACCTTCTGCCCCAACGGCATCAACAAGCATCTCCAAGAATAGTAAGAGTACTTTATTTTGCTGATGCCTATACCTGCTATCTGGTTGAATCCGCATCAGGTATAGGCATGGTATTTTTATAGCTTAGTCTGTATTAAAGACAATGGCATAACATCGGGTATAGCCTGGAGGCAACAAAAGTTCGGCTTTGCAGTAATATAAATATTAAGATATTTTTTATTACAAAATATATTAGCTTCATATTATACCCTCTAACGCTCTTGCATCCAGATGCGCCTTCTCGCTCTTATATTTTTACTGGTCGTTTCGCTCAGCTTACAGGCGCAGCAGTTCAATTTCAGAAACTGGTCGCTTGAGCAGGGCTTGCCACAGTCGCAGGTAAACGACATTCTGCAGGACCACAAAGGGCAACTCTGGGTGGCCACTCTTGGTGGCCTTAGCCGCTTTGATGGCTCAACCTTCCACACTTACACGAAGCGCGACGGTATGAGCAGCAACAGTATAAACTGCCTTTTACTCGACAGCCGGCACCGCATCTGGATCGGTACAACCGATCAGGGACTGATGCTGCTCAGCAGGAATAGTTTTTATGTGTATGACCAAAAGGCCGGGCTCCCTCTCGGAGGCGTTCACAGCATTACGGAAGACAACGAGGGCACTATCTGGGCGGCTACAGACAGCGGCGTGTACTCTCTGGTCAAAAATAAGCTTGCACGGCGCACTGATTTGCCGCGTATCCGCTACAACGACATTCTCTTTTCTGCCACAAATGAGCTTTGGGCAGGAAGCGATTGGCAAGGTGTGTACAGAATCAACGCAAAGGGGGCAAACAACTATACCTCTGCTAACAGTACCTTGCCTCACAACAGTATCAATGTACTGAACCAGTCACCTGACGGCACTATCTGGATCGGCACAGCTAACGGAGCGGCCACTTTCAAGCTAAACAAACTGGAAAATTTTGAGCTCCCTCCAGGTATAGAAAGCCCGAACATACGAGATTTCACGACTGACAACTACGGCCATCAGTGGCTAAGCCTGCGTCTCAATGGTGTGCTCAAATACGACGGCAAAAAATTCCAGCACCTGACCCGCTATAGTGGTTTGCGCACAGACAAGGTCAATTGCATTACAACAGACCGTGAGGGCAACATCTGGATTGGGACGTCCGGTCAAGGGCTGATGCAGTACCGAAACCCCTGGTTCGTTCACTTCTTTGATATGGGAGAGGTAAAGGAACCCATGATATCGGCCCTGGCGCAGGATACCCGGGGCAGAGTGTGGCTCGGCACCGATGACGGTTATGCAGCCTTTATGGAAGGGGGCGTACTGAACTGGCTGCAAACCGACCTCTGGCCAAAAGGCACCACGCTACACGGCATGTGGGTGGCGCACGAAAACGATGTTTGGGTCTGCACCAGCAACGGCCTGTACCGGTTAGGGCCTGGGAAGGTAGCACATTATGGTATAGCGCAGGGACTACCCTCGGCAGAGGTATACCAGGCCATGCCCCTGCAAAATGGCAAGCTGCTGCTTGCCACAGCGGCCGGATTAGCCATCCTGTCTCCCGATCAGCAGGGCATCAAACCTCTGCACGCATCAAAGTTCACGGGGAAAGTGTATGCGCTGCACCGTGACAGTAACGGCAGGGTGTGGGTCGGTGCCGAGAAAGGTGTGTTCCGGTATGAAAATAACACTGTAACTGCTGTAAATGATCTGGAAGAACAAGGTTTCCGCGAGATCTTAACCATTGCTGAGGATGAGTCAGGTACGCTATATTTTGGCGGCTTCAACTACGGCATCATGGCCTGGCACGACAAATGGAAGGCTCCGAAGGTGTTCAGCGCCCGCAACGGACTTCCAAATGAAGGTATAAAAAGCCTGTTTGTCGACAACACCAACCATCTATGGGTGGGCACTAGTCGTGGGGTCCTGAAGGTGCAGCTCGATCAGCTCCATACCAGGGGTCGTCTCAGCATTCGGGCCTATGCGAACCAGGAAGGGTTCAGGGGCCTCGAAGTCAGTAACAAGGGAATTACGCAGACGCCCGACGGTACGGTGTGGTTTGCCACGGCCAAAGGATTGACCATGTACCTGCCGGACATGGATCGTCGCAACCAGGTATACCCCAACACGCTCCTGACCAACATCATGCTTTTCCAGAAGCCAACCGACTGGGAGAGCATGGGCTACAGTACAGACTCCTCCACCGGGCTTCCGGTAAACCTGCGGCTTGCACACAACCGAAACCACCTGACGTTTGACTTTCATGGCATCTCGCTCACTGCCCCTGACCGGGTGCGTTACCGTTATCGTCTTAAGGGGCACGACGACCATTGGTCGGCCGTCACAGACTATTCTTTTGCCACCTACGCCAGCCTCGATCCAGGCACCTATACCTTTGAACTCCTGGCCGCCAACAGCGACGGCTACTGGACCCCGAGCCCACTTTCCTATACCTTCACCATTGTGCCACCGGTGTGGCGCCGGGAGTGGTTCATAGTGCTACTGGTGCTCCTGGCCACCGGAGCCACCATCAGTGTGGTCAGGCTACGCGAAAGAAGCCTGGTCAAGCTCAACACCTTGCTCGAACAAAAGGTACAGCACCGAACGCAGCTACTAGAGGAAAAAAACCGGGAAAAGGAGATTCTTTTGAAAGAGATCCATCACCGTGTCAAGAATAACCTACAGATCATCATGAGTATGCTCAACTTGCAGACCCGGCGTGTGCAGGACCTCAAGGCCCTTGAAGTGATGCAGTCTGTACGGGGACGGGTTAGGTCGATGGCTATTTTGCATGAGCGCCTTTACCAGCACGAAGACCTGGCTTCGATCGATCTGAATGCCTACATCGAGGCTATATGTGAAGGCTTAGGCGCCACGTATGGCATAAGGGAGCGTCATATCAAAATCAAAATTGCCATCCCTACCATCATGGTAGAGGCCGATACGGCGCTTTCGCTGGGCTTGATTGTCAATGAGCTCGTTTCTAATTCCATTAAATATGCCTTCCCTAACAGGTACGGGCAGATCGCTATCTACTTAAAACCAGAACAGGAAAACGCCTATACCCTGACTGTGCATGACGATGGCATAGGCTTGCCTCCAGACTTTGAAGAGCGACGCAAGAAGTCGTTTGGCCTGCAGCTGGTTTCGTCACTGGCCAAAAAGCTGGGCGGTAATATCGAGTTCCAAAACAATAATGGTACAAAATCAATATTACATTTTGTTTTGGCATCGTAAGTTGTTATTTTTACGTATGAGATTAATGCTATGACAAAACCGAAGATTCTTATTTCAGAAGACGAAATTATAATCGCAGAAGACTTGGCTGCCTGTTTAGAGGAGCTAGGCTATCAGACGTGTGCCATCGACTCCGGTGAGAACACTCTTGACATGATCAGGACCATGCGGCCAGACCTGGTTCTGCTTGATGTGAACCTGAAGGGCGATATTGACGGCATTGAAGTCGGCTCTAAAATTCGGCAGGAATTCGACATTCCTTTCATCTACCTGACCGCCTATGCAGACAAGGATACGCTGGACAGGGCAAAGAAGACAGAGCCTGATGGCTTTCTGGCCAAACCATTCGACGAAAAGAACCTGCGCTCTGCTATTGAGCTCGCTCTCTACAAGCACGACTCCGGGCATAAAGCAGCGGAAAATGGCGTGGGCAAAGTTCCCAAAGAGTCAGATACGCAAACCGACTACATTTTTGTAAAGGTAAAGCATCGCATCATTAAGGTCCAGTACAGTGACATTTTGTGGGTAGAGGCCTATGACAACTACTCCTTTATCGTTACTGGGGATCAGAAGTACCTGGTGAGTTCTACCTTGAAAGACATGGAGCATAAGCTGCCTTCCAGCAATTTTGTGCGTGTGCACCGCTCTTACATCGCCAACCTCGACAAAGTAGAGGCCCTGGAAGAAAACGCGGTCGTATTCTCCAAAGGCGATGTCCCGATCGGCAAGTCTTACAAGAAGGCGCTGATGTCGCGTTTCAACATTATATAACACATACCTATCTTCCGACAAAGGACATTATTTGCCCTGACTCCTAAATAATTGTGGGGTCAGGGCAATTATTTTCGGTGTCACGCTATCTTTGTGCTTCGTCAAAGCATTTTTATGTCTAAAAGAATCACTGTCGTTTTTACCAGCTGCAATCGCTTCGACCTGTTGGAGGCCACATTGAAGACCTTCTTCAAGTTCAATACCTACCCTGTTGAAAAGATCCTGGTGATTGAGGACAGCGGAAACCGGAAAGGCCTCGAGAAGGTGCTGCAAAAATTCGACTACGACAAGTTCGAGACGATTGTGAACCCGGAACAGCTGGGCCAGCGCCGAAGCATTGAGATTGCCTATAGCCAGGTAGACACAGAGTATATCTTTCACTGCGAAGATGACTGGGTATTCCTTCGGGAGGGTTTTATAGAGGACTCGCTTACTCTCATGGAAGCTTTCCCGAAACTGATCACCGTTTGGGGCAGAATTGCCAAAGAGCTACCTACTGATTTCTTCGCTGAAGAAGTGCAGGAGTACCAGGGCATCAGGTATAGAGAAGTGAAGAAGGAAATTTTTATCCTGAACCCGAGCCTGAAGCGCATGAGCGATTACAAGGTGATGGGTGGTTTCACACAGTTCAGCCTTGGGCAGTTCGAGCGTGAGATTTCAGACTTCTTTAGTGATTTGGGGTATACAGCCGTCATTTTGGACAGACCTTATACCACGCATTTGGGCTTGCATCGCCGTGTCCACTATCGTGACAAAGCCAACAAGTATCTCAAACTTGACAACAAGTTCAAGCAGGTGAAAGCCTCGGTATACAAGTTCTTTAAACTGGGAAAATACAAGCAGCAATAACAGAAAAGCCGGAGCTAATGCCCCGGCTTTTCTGTTTATACCTAGTTCTTAAGCTTAGTATCTGTAATATTCCGGCTTGTAAGGACCTTCTACTTCCACACCAATGTAGGCAGCCTGATCCGGACGAAGCTCGTCCAGTTCTACGCCGATCTTGCTCAGGTGCAGGCGAGCCACTTTCTCGTCCAGGTGCTTCGGCAGGGTGTATACCTTGTTCTCGTACGCATCTGCGTTTGTCCAAAGCTCTAGCTGCGCCAGTGTTTGGTTAGAGAAAGAGTTAGACATTACAAACGAAGGGTGACCAGTTGCGCAACCCAGGTTTACCAGGCGGCCTTCAGCCAGAATGATGATGTCTTTGCCTTCGATGTTGTACAGGTCAACCTGCGGCTTAATGGTATCTTTTGTATGACCGTAAGCACCGTTTAACCAGGCCATGTCGATCTCGTTGTCGAAGTGACCGATGTTACAAACGATGGCCTTGTCTTTCAGGCTGCGGAAATGCTGCTCTGAAATGATGTCTTTGTTACCAGTGGCAGTTACCACAATGTCGGCTTCTTTTACGGCATCAACCATTTTCTTCACAGCAAAGCCATCCATGGCAGCCTGCAGGGCGCAGATCGGGTCAATTTCGGTTACAATAACACGGGCACCGGCACCACGAAGTGAAGCGGCAGAACCTTTACCCACGTCACCATAACCCGCTACTACTGCTACTTTACCGGCCATCATCACATCCGTAGCACGACGGATCGCGTCTACCAGAGACTCTTTACAGCCGTACTTGTTATCGAACTTCGACTTCGTAACAGAGTCGTTTACGTTGATGGCAGGCATTGGCAATGTACCGTTTTTCACACGCTCGTACAGACGGTGAACACCAGTAGTTGTTTCTTCAGATAGGCCTTTGATGCCAGGAGCCAGTTCCGGGTATTTGTCCAGCACCATGTTGGTCAGGTCACCACCGTCGTCCAGAATCATGTTCAGTGGCTTGCTTTCGTCACCGAAGAACAAAGTTTGCTCGATGCACCAGTCAAATTCCTCGGCTGTCATTCCTTTCCAGGCATACACTGAAATACCGGCTGCGGCAATTGCGGCAGCCGCATGATCCTGCGTAGAGAAGATGTTGCACGACGACCAGGTAACTTCAGCACCCAGTTCCACCAATGTTTCGATCAGCACGGCAGTCTGGATAGTCATGTGCAGACAGCCAGCGATGCGGGCTCCGGCAAGTGGCTTGCTTGGGCCATACTCCTCGCGAATAGCCATCAGGCCAGGCATTTCGGCCTCAGCCAATCTGATCTCTTTGCGGCCCCACTCGGCCAGCGAAATATCTTTTACTTTGTACTTGAGTGTTGTATCAATCATATTCTACTTTTTTCTTAAGGAAGCACAAAATTACAAAATTTATCCTTCATCTTCAACAGAATTGCACTACTCAACTGTAAATCAAGAAGTTTAGTTTCCCGCTAAATACAGAAGCCCGTGCCAATGGCACAGGCCTCTAATAAGTATAGTCTCCTTCGCGTTTATCGGTTTATGATAATCTCAGCACCAAGTGAGTTCGTATTGTCAGCAGGTGGTGTTACAAAGCCTCTTGCAAAAACGGTATAGATACGACCACTGGCTAGCTGCACGTTTGGCACGGCCAGCACAACAGTTTCTGTTCCGGCCAGGCGCACTTCCAGGTTATAAGAGCCTGCCGCCACTGGAGCAAAGGTAGAAGCTTCTTTGAACTCACTGTTGCTGAACAGCACCGGACCACCCGTTACAGCCACGTCCACTGCAGGGGCATCTGGCGAGAGGTGTACAAAACGCACATGCGCATTACCAGAGGCTGGAGCCGTCAGGTCATCCATCAGCACCAGTGGCTCAATGTTGCTCAAAGTGTTGATCGCGAACACTGAGTAGTTCATGTTACGCTCCAAGTCCAGGTCGGCATTGATTACGGAAGTGTTGGTGCCGGCTGCATTTACTTTTATGTTGCGACGACCCGCTGGCACTTCGAGGTAGCCTGTGTTGTTCGGGAATGTAAGGGCAGCTGTGTTTACCTTCTCATTGTCCACCAGCAGGTCGACGCCCGGTGCGTCAGGCGAGGCGTGCACCACCAGCACATTGGCATTCTCGATGGCCGTCATGTCATCGTCGTCGTCATCGCAGCTTGTAAGTACCATGGCCGGCAGCACTGCCAGCATCATGATTTTCATCCATTTCTTCATAGTAGTCTAATAAATTATTTATTAAAAAATTTCTTTTAGCTGTGAATACAACCAGCAGGTATAAGGATTGTTTGTGGTAGCTAAACTTTTATGGAAAAAAAACGAGGCTGATTAAATTTGTACCTTTGCAGCGGTCCATGAAACACTATACTCCGGAAGAGAAAGATTTTATACAACTGCACCAGCACCGCAATCCCGCTGAGCTGATGCTTCAGGCAAGCCGTTACCCACATTTGCCGGTTGCTGAGTTGGTTAAACAGATACAGGCGCGGCAGAAAGCGGCGGACAAGCTTCCAACATGGGTGGCGCACCCGGATGTGGTTTTTCCGACGTCATTGTCTGTAGAGCAAACGTCTTCAGAGGCAACCGCAGCCTACAAAGCGTCAGTTGTGGAGGGCAAACTGCTCATCGACCTGACAGGTGGGTTTGGGGTGGACAGCTTCTTTTTCGCAAAACGGTTTGAGGAAGTGGTACATGTGGAGCAGAATAGCGAGCTATCAGAAATAGCCGCCTATAATTTTAAACTGCTGGGCGCTGGGAACATCGATGCTGTAAACACGACTGCTGAAGATTTCCTGCAAAACTTTACCGGTCGTGCCGATGTGCTATACCTGGACCCGGCACGGCGTGGCGATAGGCACGAGAAAGTACACCTGCTACAAGACTGCGAACCGGATGTGTTGCAGCTACTGCCTCTGCTATTTGAAAAAGCGGATGCGGTGCTGCTTAAAACCTCACCTATGCTCGATATTGAGCTGGCCCTGGAGCAACTGGGCTCCACAGCACAGGTATGGGTGATCGCGCTGCACAACGAATGTAAGGAAGTGCTCTACCTGCTTCAGCCCCATGCGGCCACCAACCCTGCGCGCCATGCGGTCAACTTACTACCGGACGGTAGCTTACAGTCGCTCACCTTTCATAGAGAGCAGGAAGAGCAGACATCTGTCAGCTTTGCCGACCCGAAAGCATATCTTTACGAGCCCAACTCGGCTATACTTAAATCAGGAGCCTACCGCAGTGTGGCTGGCCAATATGGTCTACACAAGCTGCATCCCAACAGTCACCTCTATACCTCCGACCAGCTTATAACTGATTTTCCCGGCCGCGCTTTTGTCTGCCAAGGTATAGGGCGCTATAATAAGAAAGAGCTCCTGGCCAGACTGCCGCAGCGCAAGGCCAATATCACGGTGCGCAATTTTCCGGACTCGGTAGCCGAAATTCGTAAGAAGACAGGTATAAAAGAAGGCGGTGAGGACTATCTCTTCTTTTCAACAGACATGCACCAGAAGCCAATTGTGATATACTGCCGGAAAGTGCCAGCTCCCATAAAGTAATTTTTTCATATTTATTTAAGGCACTTTAATTTTCCGGCCTCTTCCCAAAGTACAACCCGTCTTTTGGCCATCTATCGCCATTTAGTTGCTCAATAAGCTCACTAATAAGCACATACACCCACTGTTATACTTGCATAACGCTATATAAACATACTGTTTATAGCCGGTTTTATTGCTATACCTGTTCTAACACGGATAACTCTAAATTACTAACTGTTAAAAACTTAACTCGTAAAATAGAGAGTCCCGTCCGAAACGGAGACATCATGTTCAATTTAAATACACGAAAGCTATGAAACGTAATAATGAGGAAAATCAGAATCAGAATATGAAACGCGGTAATGAGGATAACCTGAACCAAAATCAGGGTCAGAATCAAAATCGTAACAGTAATCAAAATCAACCAAGAAACCAATCCGGCGAGTTTGAGAGCACTTCCCGTTCTCAGAACAATCCTTCCGGCCAGAGCGGTCGAGGTTCGCAGGCAAGTAACAGCAACCAGGGCCAGGGCTGGCACGGTGACTCAGAAGGCCATGCACAGGCCGGCCGTCAGAGCCATAAGAACGACAGTTCATCGTCTTCTATAAGTAACAGTTCATCTCAAAGTGGACAGTCACAGGCCAGAAGTGGCAGTCAGTCCCAAGGCAGAACAAGCGATCAGACGCAGGCCAAGAGCAGTAACCAGTCTCAGGGCAGAAGCCAGAACCAAGGCAAAGGTTGGCACGGCGACTCAGAGGGCCATGCCGAAGCAGGACGCCAGAGCAACAAGAATAACAGCAATTCAGGCTCCAGCAACGACAATTCTTAATATAGTTTAGCTGAATATAAGACAGAAAAGCCCGTGGCAGATGCTGCGGGCTTCTCTGTTCGCACAAACCAGTGCGGTAAGGCTTCGTAAACCGAGCATAAGACACATTTTATAACCAAACTAAAAATTCAAAGCTATGAAAAACGAGAAAGAGAATAAGAACATGCCGAAAAACCAGCAGTCCAACACGGGCAAGTCTGGTTCCAAAAAAGACATAGGCAACGACCTGCACAAGGATGCAGTAGGGAAAATGGGATCCAACAACCCAACACCACAGGCCCGTACCGACAACGAGCAGAAAAAGAAGTAAAGCAACAGGTATGATTTTCTTTTCAAAAGCTCCTGCTTTGCTGATTTCAATCAGCAAAGCAGGAGCTTTTGTGCATTCTACTTCTTACGGCTGACCCACTTATTGCCCTTCAGCCAGAAGCGCCAGGGCAAAAGCGCGTCTTCGCCGGCATAGTCTATACCGATGCGGGGGCCGACGGCTATACCTTCGGCGGACAAGGCTATCCCTTTGTCTTCTATCCAGATGGTGTCGCCGGTAAGCGGTGCCCCGTAATGGCTGCGGTCTATACCCAGGGCGATGCTCATCACGCCTGGTCCGGCTGTCAGGTTAGGCTTGGGAGTGACCATGTTGCGACGCAGCAGCATTTCCTCTATCCCTTCTGTCGGTTCGATGGCCCGGACGAGCACGGCATCGGCGCTTCCTTCCACATTGGTAATGATGTTGAATAGGTTGTACATGCCATACACCAGGTATACATACGCTACGCCACCTTCATGGTACATGATCTCGGTGCGCCGGGTTCGTCGGTTCATATGGGCATGGCAGGCCTTGTCATTTGTGCCGGAGTAAGCCTCCGTTTCCACGATCATACCTCCCGTCAGCAGGCCATCATGGTTCGTGTAGAGGTATTTCCCCAGCAGGTCCTGCGCCACCTGCACCACATCGGTTCGGGTATAAAAGTCTTTCTTGAGTTTCACGGGTGTAATGAGTAATTAATAATGATGAATGAATAATGGCGAATGAATAGGTAATGGCTATACACTATGCGCTATACCTGCCTGTAAGCGAATGATTAACAGGTATACGAAAAACAAGCTCATTGGCCAATCCCTTCTCATTAGCCTCATATCATGGTTCGTCATCAAATGCTGCTCACCAAGTTCTAATTACTAATACCTCATTAACCACTATTCATTGTTCCCTACTCATTCACCATTACTCACTCATCATTCGCCATTATTCATTCGTCATTATTCATTAAAACAATTACCTTTGCCCTCAGATTGGTGGCCTTGTTGTAGCAACGACAAAGCCTTAATAGGGAAATAGGTGTAAAACCTATGCTGTTCCCGCAACTGTAATCTTCTTAAAAAGGGTAAGCCAAAACCACCGCCACTGTGCCGCACGACGCATGGGAAGGCTGGCTGACCTGAAGAGAGCCAGGAGACCTGCCAGTCCGACAATCATTAGTCGTATGCTTTCGGGTAAAAAGCTGCACGGCCTTCGCTATACCTGCGCGCGCTGTTCCTGCCCATACCTGCCTGCATGCTTCGGGATCTAAGCAAGCGTATACGTGGCAAAGTTTCTTTACCGTCTTTTCTCGTGCCTGGCCCTTTTGCCAGGTATAGCACCGGTTGCCATGGCGCAGCAGGATACTACGTTGTACCACCTACGCACCGTCGAAATCTTCGGCAAGCCCGCGGAGGTCTTTGCCTCCGGCAGCCGCGTAAGCACCCTCGACAGCAGCTTCATCAGTACGTATGCCTCCGGCTCGGTAGCAGATGCCCTACTGGCCCGCACGCCGGTATTCCTGAAAACGAACGGTCCAAGCGGTATTGCTGTGCCCGCCTTCCGCGGCACGAGCCCTACCCATACCGCTGTGCTTTGGAACGGACTCAACATCAGTCAACCCGCCCTGGGGCAAAACGATATGGCCTTGTTGCCTTTGAGCAGTATAGGAAGCATAGCGGTGCAGCACGGTGCGGCGGGCGCCACGTATGGCAGTGGGGCGATCGGCGGGGCTGTTTTGCTCAACTCTGCTTCTCGGCAAGAGCCCGGCTTTGGTGCGGATGTGATGCAGGAAGTCGGCAGCTTCGGGCGGTACTTCTCCAGCGCCAGCGCCCGTTACAGTGGCCAGAAAGTATCTGTTGCCTTCAGCGGCTACCATTTGGCGGCAGAGAATGACTTTACGTTCCGTGACTACGGTCGCATCGGGGCGCCCACCCGCCGGCAGGACCAGGCCCAGGTGGCACAGCATGGTTTTACGCAGGATCTTAGCTGGCAGCTTTCCCCCAATACCCGGCTGGCACTGCATGGCTGGTATACCTATGCCAACCGCGAAGTGCCGCCAGCCTTAGGTGCAGCCAACACCAACGCTGAGCAACTGGACCGGAACCTGCGCCTGATGACCGAACTGAATCACAGCAGCAACTGGGGTGAAACCTCTGTGAAAGCTGCCGTTTTCAACGATTACCTCCACTTCACTGACAACAGCAACCACTCCACTACCGATATCAACACCTACCAGGCACAGGTTGAGCAGACCTATACCTATGCCCGCCGCTGGAGCTTGCGGGGAGGCCTTAACCTGCAGCATTTCGAAGCCGATGTGCAGGGCTATGGCCGGCAGGTCACAGAAGATCGCGCTTCTGCTTTCCTACTCTTCCGCTACGACCCCAGCAAACGACTCGACCTGAGCCTAAACCTGCGCCAGGCCTTTGTGAAAGGCTACAACCCCACTCCTGCCCCTACCCTGGGTGGCAACTGGCTCATGCTGGAGCACAAGGAGCACAAGCTATACCTGAAGGGCAATGTGTCGGGCAGCTACCGGGTGCCGACGCTGAACGAGCGCTTCTGGCAACCGGGCGGCAATCCGGATATTAAGCCGGAGCAGGGCTGGAGTTTCGAAACCGGCCTGCGCCACCGCTATACCCTGGGCCCTGTTCACCTCGACTCTGAAGTATCGGTCTACCGTATGCTGGTGGATAACTGGATACAGTGGATGCCTGTCACGTCTGGCTACTGGTCTCCCCGCAACCTGCAGAAAGTGCGCACCCAAGGTATAGAGCTTAGCAGCCGCGCCAGCACCACACTGGGCAGTTGGCAACTCGCTGCCACGGGCGCCTATACCTATACTGCGGCAGAGCAGGTAAAAGCCTACGAAGGAAACCAGGAACTGAACCGGCAGCTCGCCCACGTACCGCTGCATAAAGCCCAGCTGAGTACCGACCTCTCCTTCCGCGCCTGGACGCTGCTCGGCCACCTGACACACACCGGCTTCCGCTATACAGACAACAGCAACGTCAGCAGCCTGCCCGGCTATACCTTGCTCAACCTCGCCCTGCAAAAGAAATTCACCCTCGGTCAGTATCCACTCGTTGCGTCACTGCGCAGCGACAATGTGACCGACCGCACTTATACCGTGCTCGAAAATATGCCGATGCCGCCACGAAGTCTGGCTGTCGGCTTACGCTTTGTCATACCTTAGTTTCACACCCATACCTTAATAACATGAAAAAAATTACCCGTTTCCGCAGCTATCTTTTGTCAGCTGCTTTTGCCTTTGGCGCTATCGCCCTTTCCGGCTGCGACGACGAGACCGACAGCCCTGCCGGAGAATATGCCCGCAATGGCGTCTTTATCTCCAATGAAGGCGCTTTTACAAAATCAAATGCTTCGGTGAGTTTTTACAGCCACGACAGCAAATTGGTGGAGAATGAATCGTTCAAGAAAGTGAACGCGCCACTGGTGCTCGGCGACGTGCTGCAGCACATGGTACAACAGGGCGACAGGCTATACCTGGTGATGAACAACAGCGGCAAGGTAGTGGCGACTAATGCGAATACCCTCAAAGCCGAAGGCGAAATTGCCGGGCTGGAGGCTCCCCGTTACTTCGCCGCCCTTAACGATGACAAGGCTTACGTGACCGAGTGGCTGGGTTATGACCCCGCTACTTATTTGTACGGCAACGGCCGTGTAGCTGTGGTGGACCTCAAGACGCTGACTGTTACCAAAACTGTCACGGTAGGCGTGCAGCCGGAGCAGCTCGTTATAGCCGGAAGCAAACTGTACGTAGCCAACAGCGGCGGCAACACGGTAACGGTCATCAACACAGCAACTGACGCCATTGAAACAACTATAACGGTAAACGATGGACCGAACAGCCTGGCCCTGGACCGCAATAATGTGCTTTGGGTGAGCAGCCAGGGTATTAAGGCTTACGACCCGGTCGACTGGTCAGTGAGCGAAGAGAACAGCACGCCCGGCTCTCTTGCTAAAATCAACACAGGCAGTAATGCGGTGATGAGCACCCTTACGTTTAGCCGGAACGCACCGGCTCCGGGCAAGCTTACGCCAAATCCAAACGGCGACAAGCTATACTATGTATTCAACAACAAGGTATGGGTGCAGGACGTCAACTCTAGCTCCCTGCCCACGAAACCTCTTATTGACCGCGGCACTTACGTTCCTTACGGCTTCAATGGCTTAGGTATAGAACCCGCAAGCGGCACCATCTATGCCGGCAAAGCTACCGACTATGCCTCCAACGGCTGGGTAGTGCGCTACAACCCGCAGAGCGGTGCTGCAGTCGATTCGTTCCGGGTAGGTATAGCCCCGAACGGCTTTGTTTTCCGTTAACAGTTTCTGGACTATAAAAAGCACAATGCCCGGCGCTCACTAAACAGAGCGCCGGGCATTGTGTTTTATTTCCTGAGTCAGGTTACATTACTGGTTCGGATTGGGCTTCAGATCTTTGTCGTAGCGTTTATCGCGCTTGCCTTCCTGGTTAAAGGCGCTGTCGCCGATGGCGGTGCCTTCACGGCCTTCGTAAACGTCCTCGTAGTTTTCGGTAGTATCGCCATAGGTGCCGCTGCGGTCCACTTCTTCGGTTCGCTCATAATCGCTGCGCTCGGTATTAGTCTCGCCGGGGTCGGTGCCGGTATTACAGGATGCCATACCTATACCTAGCAGTACGCCCAGCACAGCAGCCGTTGTCTTTATCGATTTCATAGTTTTTCCGTTTTAGATTTTCAAAGCACCATACCGCATCAGGGGATGGCTCTTTAATGTACGACCACCCTACAATTAGAGTTAAAAAAAGCTACACACGCCGCGTATTTGCCGTATGACCTAGAATACTAAACCATAAAGCTATGATGAACGGGAAAAGCAAGTCTGATCAGGAAAAGAGCTCAAAGGAAATGTCGTCGGACAAGAAGAAGGTAACAGCCGACAAGCAAACGCCGCCACCGCAGGGCAAGGGCACAAACAATCCGGGCCATACCAAAGACGACAGTTCGGACGCAGAGGCACAAAAAGGACATGCCTGATAACGCAGCTATCGGTCTAACGCTTAACTTTGCGGCTATACCTGGTCTGCCATGAAAAAGAACTTTTTGAATCCGGCGCTTAAACGCAAACTGCTGGTTATCTCCTTGCTGTGCCTGCTGATAGCCTCCGCCCTGCAACTCTATACCTTTGGCTTTGCCGATAACTTCTTCATAAACTGGCTGCGTATGTTTGTGGTGCTGTTTGTGCTGGTGGCAGGCACGGTGCTGGCCATTGTGCCCGGAGCCAATTACCTTGTCAATAAAACATCGCAGCTGCTTAGATAGACGCTGCTATGCCTCAGATAAACGAAAAGCCCGCGATAGCATCACGGGCCTTTTGTTTTAGGGAACAATTGAAACACTTACACCATCACAAGCCATTGCTCCAGGTTTTATGCATGAATCTAAATTCACCGATTTAACCCTAGCTTTTACGCCCAGAAGCATTCAACTATAGATGATAATAATGCAAATATAAGTATATTAAAATAGATTTATATAATTAAATACAGCATTAGTGCATAAATATTTCAGCCTTATTTCGCATTGTCTCTAAACCCCTCATTCCCAAGGCCTCTACACTGAACCCTGATTGCAGCAGAACTGTTAACCTGAAAGCATGTGTTCATAAAGCGCAGCATAATCAGTAGTTTTGCAACCCGCGCCCTGTTGGGCGTTTGTTATTTAAAGATTCCCGAGACTTGAAGAAACCATCTATCCTGCTCATAACACCGCCGCTCACGCAGCTGAACACGCCATACCCTGCCACTGCCTACATCAAAGGCTTTCTCACAAGCCAGGGCTATTCTGTTACGCAGGCGGATTTTGGCATTGAACTGGTCTTGCGCATGTTCACTAAAGATGGTTTAACCCGGATCTTCCAGGCGGTGGAAGCAGGCGAATTCGAGCTGTCTGACAACAGCCGGCGCATCGTGCGACTGAAGCGGGAGTACCTCAACACCGTTGAGCCGGTTATCCGCTTTTTGCAGAACAAGGACAACACACTGGCCCAGCAGATCAGCTATAGCCGCTATCTGCCCGAAGCCTCGCGCTTCGATCAGGTGGAAGACATCGAATGGGCTTTTGGCAGCATGGGTATAACGGACCGGGCCCGCTACCTGGCTACGCTATACCTGGAGGACCTGGGTGACCTGATCAAAGAAACGATCTGCCCTTATTTCGCCTTTAGCCGCTATGCCGAAAAACTGGCTTTGTCGGCTACCTCCTTTGATCCATTAGAAGAGTCGCTGCAGACGGAACCGAACCTGGTGGACCAGATGCTGCTGGAGCTGCTGGAAGAGCGTCTGCAGGAAGTGCAGCCGGATGTGGTGGGCTTCTCCATACCTTTCCCGGGCAACCTGTACGGCGGGCTGCGACTTGCTCAATATGTAAAGCAAAAGTATCCGCACATCCATACCCTGATGGGCGGTGGCTACCCGAACACCGAGCTACGCACGCTCCGAGAGCCGCGTCTGTTCAAGTACATCGATTTTGTGACGCTGGATGACGGCGAAGGTCCTTGGCTGAAACTGCTCGAGTACCTACGAGGCGAGCGTCAGGTGGACTTGCTACAACGCACCTTCATGCTGCAGGACGGCCAGGTCGACTACGTCAACGGCTGTCTTGATAAAGATATTCCGCATACCGAAGTCGGCACGCCTGACTACAGCGACCTGCCACTGCACGATTACCTGTCGGTGATAGACGTGATTAATCCGATGCACCGCCTTTGGAGCGACGGCCGCTGGAACAAGCTCACCGTCGCCCATGGCTGCTACTGGAAGCGCTGCTCGTTCTGCGACATCACCCTAGACTATATCTCCCGCTACGAAACGGCCCCGGCCACTTTGCTGGTCGACCGCATTGAGCAGATCATTGCCCAAACCGGCCAGACGGGCTTTCACTTCGTAGACGAGGCTGCGCCGCCTGCCGCCCTGCGCGACCTGGCTATCGAACTCATTCGCCGTGGCGTGAAAATTACCTGGTGGGGAAACATACGCTTCGAAAAGACCTTTTCGCCTGACCTCTGTCGCCTGCTGGCTGCCTCGGGTTGTATTGCGGTGTCGGGTGGGCTGGAAGTAGCCTCCGACCGTTTGCTCGACCTGATGAAAAAAGGCGTTAGTATTGCCCAGGTGGCACGTGTAACTGACGGCTTTACGCAGGCCGGCATCATGGTGCACGCCTACCTCATGTATGGTTTCCCGACCCAAACGGCTCAGGAAACCATCGATTCGCTGGAAGTTGTGCGGCAGCTGTTCCTGCACGGTGTGATCCAGTCTGGTTACTGGCACCGCTTCAGCATGACGGCGCACAGCCCCGTAGGCAAGCACCCAGAGAAATTTGGTGTGGTAAAAGTTGGTCCGCCGGCGGGAGACTTCGCCAACAACGACCTCTGGCACGACGACCCGCAGGGCACCGACCACGAGCTGTTCGGCCCTGGACTGGCTAAGGCGCTCTACAACTTCATGCATGGGGTAGGGCTGGAGGAGCCGCTCTCTTTCTGGTTCGATTTCAAAGTACCACGTGTGACCACCGACCGCAACCTGATCGCCAAAGCCATACAGGAACCTGCCAAACCGGACAGCGAGCGCAAGTTGGCGCGTGTGTTCTGGCTGGGCAATGTGCCGGAAATCGACTTTATGATGTACGCCAAGAAAGGCCAGACCATTGAGCGCTGCGTACTCACTTTCTACGAAAAAGCGGAGGACTTCGAGATCAAAACCACGGCGAACATCGGACAGTGGCTGCTGGAGCAGTTGACCCTACTGGCCGCTGAAGATGCGCCAGCTATGACGCTGAAGCAACTGGAAGAAACGTATCCACAAGACGCGCATCTGAACTTCGCGGAGTTTCTGGCCTCGCCGGTTTGGTTTGAGCTGCGGGAAAAGGGGCTGCTTTTACTGTAGGCCGATAATAAAGGAGTTGGTAAATTCTGATTCGCTGGGTATACCTCAAACGGGCAGTATAACTTTTTAGCATAAAAACAGAAATGGCGCCTTATCAGCGCCTTTTCTGTTTTTAAACGGATCCACCGTTTCGAGTTTATTGCATCTGAATGAAAGGGCTATACCTGTGCAGTACGCCTCTTTAGTTCTTCATATAGCTATCCCGCACCGCCTTGAACTCAGAGCCGGCCTTCCACTGGGGCCACTCCGAAGAACCAGCCAAACGCTGACCTACCTGGTAAAGTAGCTTCAGATCTTCGACTACCCCGTCCATTTTGTAATCAGAGTGCAGCTGATCGGTTGCTTTGTGGTAATAGTTGGCGTAATACTCGTCGAGTTTCTTCTTGCCTGCCTCTTTGCCGCCTTCCACCAGGTCCACACCCGGCCCGATAAAGAGCGCAGGTATACCTATTTTGGCAAAGTTGAAGTGGTCAGATCGGTAGTACAGGCCCGCCTCCGGATTTTCTTCCGGCGCAATGTAACGCCCTGCCGCCTCAGCCTCCGCTGTGATATAGTCCTCCAATTCTGACTGACCTATACCATATAATACCACATCTTTGGTTTTACCGTAGGGGTTCATCATGTCCATGTTGATGTTGGCCACCGTCTTCTCTTTTGCGAATACCGGATTCTCAGCGTAGTAGGCCGATCCCCACAGCCCCTGCTCCTCTGCCGTTACGGCCAAAAAGACTACCGTACGCTCCGGCTGCACCGACTGGGCTTTGAACGCTTTGGCAATCTCCAGCAGGCCGGCTACACCACTGGCATTGTCTACGGCTCCGTTATAGATGCTGTCTCCTGCCGCGTCGGCCTTGCCTATACCTAAGTGGTCCCAGTGACCGGTGTAGATGATGGTTTCGTCAGGGCGCGTGCTGCCGGTGATTTTGGCAATGAAGTTAGAGGTTTTGTCGTAGCGGGTCTTCACTTTCATGGAGGTACTAGCCTGCAGGTTCAGCGCGAAAGGCTTGTTGCCGGGTTTAGCTGCTTTGCTAAGCACAGACTTATAATCCATACCTGCGGCAGCAAAAAGTTTTTCGGCGATCGGTGTCGTTACCCAACCTTCCATGGCGCAGCGATAGGTTTCTTTGCCACGGCTGTCGAGGTACATTTTGGACGTGTTCCAGTTGTTCTGCACCACCTGAAAGCCATAGCCAGCCGGCTCTGTATCGTGAATGATCAAGGCGCCTTTCGCTCCCTGACGGGCGGCCTCTTCAAATTTGTATGTCCAGCGACCGTAATAGGTCATGGCTTTGCCCTTGAACACCGCCGGGTCCTGGGTATAGAAGCCGGGGTCGTTGACCAACATCACCACAATTTTGTCTTTCACATCCAACCCTGCATAGTCGTTCCAATTGTACTCCGGCGCCACAATACCAAACCCGACAAACACCATCTCCGTGGGGTCGATGTTGACAGCCTCATCTGTACGGCGGGTCCAGATCACGTAGTCGTTGCGGCCCTCCAGCTGCATGCTTTGCTTGCCTTTGATGGTCATGTTTGGGCTGGCAGTGGTGTTTACCTCCACCATCGGCACCTCCTGGAAATAACTATCGCCATTGCCCGGCTCCACTCCCAGTGCTTTGAACTCCCGCTCCAGGTAGTCCAGCGTTTTCTGCTCGCCGGAGGTAAACGGCTTGCGTCCTTCCATATCATCAGCGGCCAGTGCAGTCAGGTAATGGCTATAGCTTTCCGTTGTAAGCGCAGCCACGGTTTCGGCACCGGCTTCTCCTGTCTCAGGGCTGGAAGACTGGCAGGCGGAAAACATACCGGCCATGAGGACAGGCAGCACAAGGGGTCTGATCTTTTTCATCATAGTGAATGTAGATTGATTGAATTGGCAGTAGCTGCTAAGGTATAGCAGCTACTGAAGTGTTAAAGTACATAAAGCTAATCAAGAAAAAAAGAAACTCGGTTTGGGCCATACCTTATACCTTATTGCTGCGTAGCCAGCTCCTACTCATACCTCTCAAGAAAATCACCAGGTATAGCAACAGCCTTTGGAATAGACACACGTGGCTGGAACACAACGCGAGGTCAGGTAGAGTCACAGCATCACTAAAAGCAAAAAGCACCCACAACTTATCGCCGTGGGTGCTTCTCCATTTGTAATCCTATACCTTAATCACGCTTTGATTTGAGCAACTGCCGTAATTCCGCCAGTTCGTCGCGGTACTTGGCGGCTTGCAGGAAGTCGAGGTCTTTGGCAGCGGCTTCCATTTGCTTCTCAGTTTTCTTGATCAGCTTTTCGAGTTCGTCGCGCTTCATCATCTGAATCACCGGTTCTGCTGCAAGCGACACTTCATCCGGACCAGCGTACATCTTCACTTCCTTCTTCTTAGAGTCCGCTACGGATGTCTGCTCAAAGATCTCATCCTTCGTTTTGAGGATGGTGCGCGGCGTGATGCCGTGCTCTTCGTTGTAGGCCATCTGCGTCGCGCGACGGCGGGTGGTTTCGTCAATCGCTCGTTGCATGGAGCCGGTGATGCGGTCGGCATACATAATCACACGTCCACGCTCGTTACGGGCGGCGCGTCCCATGGTCTGGATCAGGGAGCGCTGGTCACGCAGGAAGCCTTCTTTATCGGCATCGAGGATGGCTACCAAACTTACCTCCGGCAAGTCAAGACCTTCACGCAGGAGGTTCACCCCTACCAGCACATCGATCTCACCTAGGCGCAGTTCACGCAGGATTTCCACCCGGTCCAGTGTCTTCACCTCCGAGTGCAGGTATTTTACTTTTATGTTGAGGCGATCCATGTACTTGGTCAGCTCCTCAGACATCCGCTTGGTCAGGGTTGTCACCAGCACGCGCTCATTGCGCTTGATGCGCTCGTCTACCTCATCCAGCAGGTCATCCACCTGGTTAGCACTTGGCCGTATCTCGATCTCCGGATCCAGCAAGCCGGTCGGACGGATGATCTGCTCTACAATCACTCCTTCGGATTTCTGTATTTCGTAGTCGCCTGGGGTAGCGCTCACAAACACCACCTGGTGCATCAGGCTCTCGAACTCGTTGAAGGTGAGAGGGCGGTTGTCCATGGCGGCCGGCAAACGGAAGCCATACTCTACCAGTGCCACTTTGCGGGAGCGGTCACCGCCCCACATGGCGCGTACCTGCGGCACGGTTACGTGGCTCTCGTCTATCACCATCAGGAAATCGTCGGGGAAGTAGTCGAGCAAACAGAAGGGACGTGCGCCCGGGGAGCGGCGGTCGAAATAGCGGGAGTAGTTTTCTATACCGGAGCAGTAGCCCAGTTCACGGATCATCTCCAGGTCAAACTCGGTGCGCTCCTTGATACGCTTGGCCTCCACCGGACGGTCCTCTTTCAGGAAGTAGTCGTGCTGCGCCACCATGTCGTACTGTATCTCGTGAATAGCCTGCTGCAGCGTGTCCTTGCCTGTCACGAAGAGGTTAGCCGGGTAGAGCGTCACAGCCTTTTCATCGGCTATCTTCTTGCCCGACACCGGATCGATGCGGTGGATTTGCTCCAACTCGTCGCCGAAGAAGTAGAGTCGGTAGGCAAAGTCGGCATAGGCCGGAAAGATATCCACCGTGTCGCCCTTCACGCGAAATGTTCCACGTGTGAACTCTGCCTCGGTGCGGCTGTAGAGGATCTGCACAAAGGTATAGAGCAGGTTATTGCGGCTATACTTCTGGCCCGGCGCCAGGTAGATCACGTTCTTGCCGAACTCCTCCGGGTTACCGATACCGTAGATACACGACACCGATGCCACCACAATCACATCGCGACGCCCCGAAAGCAAAGCGGAAGTAGTGTGCAGACGCAGCTTTTCGATTTCCTCATTGATTTGCAGATCCTTCTCGATGAATACATCCGAAGAGGCAATGTAGGCCTCCGGCTGGTAGTAGTCGTAGTACGAAATAAAGTATTCGACCGCATTGTCGGGAAAGAACTGCTTAAACTCACCGTACAGCTGCGCGGCCAGTGTTTTGTTGTGGCAAAGTACCAGCGTTGGCTTGCCGGTATTCTTTATCACGTTGGCCATGGTAAAGGTCTTGCCCGTACCTGTGGCACCCAGCAGCACCTGTACCGGCTCTCCGTTGTTGATGCCCTGCGTAAGTTGGTCGATCGCTTTTGGCTGGTCGCCGGTTGGTTGAAATTCTGATGTTAGCTTAAAATCCATTCGTTGGTTTTAGGACTTGTAAAGATATACTATAACATGAAAAATGGACTGTAAGTTTAGCCTTTGTCAATATAATAGTAGTCACGACACGCATACCCCGGAAACAAAAAACCTGCTCTGAGAGCAGGTCTTTGCATGTTTAACTATTCCTAACAATTAATATAAATTAGGCACTCTGTAAAAACTGTTTTACTCATCTGAACAAACCTGTTTTACCCGCACCGGCGGAAACATCATGTAGATAGCGGTACACAATGGTCCGTACTCAGTGTTGCGCTCAAGGGAAAGATACGCTACTTTACCGGAGTGCCTTAATGACTCGGGCAGGTTGTCGGTGGTTACAAAACCGCTCTGCAATTGCCCTATGTACTGGTTGCTGCGTTGCTCACCTGTACCGTCGGTATCCATAATCTGGAGAACATACCATCCGGCTTCGCAATCGGGGCCCACCACCTCTACCTGCAGGCAGGCCGGAACTACCTCTTCCTGATCAGCGCAGCTTACAAGCAGCAGCGCCAGCAGCAGGTATAGCACAACAAGGGACAGGACACTTTTCATAGTTTTATGTTGTACTAACGGCGTTGGTGAGCAGGGCTACCCAACGCGGGCATCGATTGCCGGACTGTTGGATGTTTAGTCTTCTTCATCTGCCAGCACCTTTGCGCTGCATTGGGAGCCCCCTATCTGTATAAATAATAAGTATCTGTAAAAATGGCACTTGGGTCAGAACCGTAATATGTTCCCTCGAGCACCAGCATGCGCTGGTCGCGATGCAGGACATTGAACCGGGCTGACCACCCAAAATTGCTCAGCACAAACGAATTGGGCTGGGAGTAGTCGGCTTTAAAACTGTCGCGGTACACGCTCTTGGTACCTTGCTGGCTTGCCCGCTGCAGAAAAGCACTGTCAGCCTTGAATTCAAAGTAGTCATTCGCAGTGCCTGTGTACATCACCGAGGTGCAGTTACCGCTTCGGCACAGTTTGTTGTTCACGCGCTCAATACGCCACTTGCCCTGAACCGACTCGCGCAGCCCGCTTTCAATTATAACTGGTTGCATGTCTTCATCTGATTTTGCGCAGCCTGTCGCCAGCCCCAACAGGACGATGGCCATAGCCGCAAGTCCCAACATCTTTTTCATAGTATAGAAGGCGCTGCTTAGTAGGCGCCCAATAAGGAATTGTCTGGCATCGCGCAGCCCGAGAGCAGCACAGAAAGTAGTAAAAGCGCCAGCAATACATACCACCCTGACATATTTTCACGGCCGGCAGCCACCAGGGCAACCAGGGTCTGTAGAACGGATCTCATGAGCAGCATCATTTGCATAGCGCTTTTATCTAAAATCAACCAATCACTTTACACTTACATGATTCCGATAGGCGCCAAATGGTTGCAAGGCATTTTAAAAAAAATCAGAAATTATTTTCGGGAGCTGCTCAACTGGTAGTTAAGGCTCATGTTCATGCCGATTGTATAGGGTTTTCCCTGCGGTGCGGCGGCTTTGTCCGGATCCGCTACCAAGGTGTTGAAGTAATTGCGTACTTCCGGTCCGAGTGCCAGTGTCAGGTTGGGAGAAATGCGCTTGCCAACGCCCACAGAGCCATTACCTGAGAACTGTACCTGGCGGAAAGGAGAGTCGTTGTCGCTGGCCGTATAACTTACAGACTGCACCTCCGGGTTAGTGGTCTTCACGCTCGACTCCAGCAGGAAGTTGGCGGCCACGCCCGCTGCTGCATACACAAACCAGTCTTTGCTGAGGTCATGTTCATACTGCAAGCCTACCGGCACGGTCAGGTGGCGGTACTGGTACTCCGTGTTGAACGAGTCGCCGGTGCGGGCTACGCTCACGGAGTCAGACGAAAAACCATCGTTGAGCGACGACACAAAGAAGGTGGATGGGCTGAGCTCGTAACGTTCATTGGAGCGAGGCTTCACCCAGAACTGGCGCACGATAAAGTTGGACTTCGAGCGTGACCTGCTCTCGCTATAGCCTATACCTGTCAGCAGCTTAAACTTCTCCTTCAGCTTAAAGCCGGCTTTCGCCTCCACTGCATAGGAGTAGGCCGGTTGCGTGCTCTCCTCAAACTCTTCGCGGGCAGCTGATATATTCTGAAAAGACTCCTGCGAAGCATTAACGCTCGGTCCTGACGCTGCAATGCTGAACATATTTCTGTTGTTGGAGCTTGGCATCGCAAGTGGGTCTGGCAAACCAATGTTCTGTTCGAACACAGCAGGCACATAAGCCAAGTTCAGGCTCCAGCGGCTGTCTCCTTTCATTGCTGCTTCCACGGTCTTCGATTGCTGGGCTGCCAATGTGCTCTGAGCCGTCTCCGATGACTGTTGTGCCTGCTGGCGGCTGGCCTGGTGCGCCTCGCTCATCTCGGCAAACGACTGCGGCTTGGCTGCTAACGACCGGTTACCTAATGGATATTGCTGCTTTGTTGTTGGCGTGTTGCTTCCGAACGTGACAGTTATGCTCTCCCAGGTAATGATTTGAGTATAGCGGGTACCTGGCGCAAAGAGATTGCCCTGCGTAGAAGCTGGACCATTGCCTGGGAAGCCACCCGACACATAGCCTCGGCTACGGCCCGGCATTGGCGTGTAGCCCAGGTATGGACTGTAGCCCGGCGACACGTTGTAATAATCACCTGCCTGTGGGCCATCGTTAAGTGCAGTTGAAGCGGCAGCAACCGGGCCTTTGCTCTGGCGCATACCTGATGCACGAGCCACCCGTTGGGTGCCTGCGGTTTCTTTCGGGCTATAAGCCATGGCGGCTGACTCCTCTTGCTGTGTGGCATAGGCTTTCATGGCTTCCTCTACGGTTACAGGCGCTGTAGCTTGTTTGGTTACTGGCAGGGCGGCCATACCTGGCTGCGCTCCAGGCTGGTTCATGCTATCGCTGTAGTTATAGGCTAACAGCGCACCGGTAAGGGCAAACAGCACAAAGCAGGCGGCGGCCAGCTGCCGGTAAAACAGCGCCCGCTTTTTGTAGTCCTTGTTTTCCTGCACGGTCAGGTCATGGTCGATACGGGCCCATAGGTCCGGGGCAGGCCTGGCCTCAGCATCGAACAGGCGGCGCTGGAATTCGTCTTCCAGGGAGTTTCGCTTATGGTTATTGGCTGATGACATGCTCTTGATATGTTTTATCCTGGCGCTCGAGCATACCTTGCAGTATGGCGCGGGCACGGGAGTATTGTGACTTTGATGTACCTTCGGAGATGCCGAGCATCTCCCCTATCTCTTTGTGATTGTAACCCTCAATGGCGTACAGGTTGAACACCATGCGGTAGCGTGGAGCGAGGCTTTGGATCATAGCCAGCAGCTCATCCATGGAGTAGCCCGTCAGGTTAACGTCCTCCGAAGCGATGTTGCCCACCTCTTCCGTTTCATGTGAAACGGTCATGAGCGATTTCTGCCGCAGTTGCTTCAGGGCTGTGTTAATCATGATGCGGCGCACCCAAAACTCCAGCGGACAATCCTGCTTGAAATTCTGTATGTTGGCAAACACTTTCACAAACCCTTCCTGCATCATATCCTCTGCCTCAAAGCTTGTCGGGGCGTAGCGCATACAAACCGCCATCATCTTGCGCGAGTAAAGGTCATAAAGCAGTCGCTGCATGTCCCGCTTGCCGGCAATGCAACCCTCTATGAGTTTCTCCTCGTCTGACTTAGGTTTGGTAAAAAGCTTCAAACGCCTCTTCTTTTAGCTTCACTCCTATGATTCCCATAGCGAGGCAATGGTTGCAAGCACAAAAAAATTTTTTTACACCTTAGGCGGCTGTCACAAAAAACGCACCCATAACAATTGCACAGTAAATATATTAAAATTAAATATTCTTACAACAGAAAAACTGTGTATAAACAGCAAAGGCCTCTTCGAGATGGAAAAGGCCTTCACTGGTTTTGTTTAAGGTGAGAGTGTTTAGAGGACTGTTAAGAACAAAATTTTGTAGAACATCATAGAGAAAAGCGCAGCGATCAATACCCAGGTATAGCCGATGATCTGGTAAGCACCGGAAGCCCCTTCCCCATCCCGGCTCAATTCTTCGTAGGCCTGCAGGCGGGCCTGGCCCAGTATGTTTTTGGTAACCAATTGATAGGCCGTATGTATACCCAGCACCACTAATACCACATCATCCAGGAAGCCGAACACCGGCACCAGATCAGGAATCAGATCGATAGGTGAAATGGCATAACCGATGACCACGGCGAGCAGAAGCGGCACATACCATCTTACCTCCGGGTGGCGGGCAGATAGGTATAAAGCGTATATCTCCGCATTTATCTCATGCGCTTTCTGGCGAAGGTATGTCAACTGCATCATGGGTATAAGGGTAAGAGGGTGGTCTTATTTCTCCTTACGCAGCAGCCCTACCAGAAAGTTTCATGATAACATAAAATAAACGCAATATTTTATCCGCAATTTTCGTTTGCCCAGATTCCCCAGGCGGCATCAGCCTGTGCGTGGAGCATTGGCAAACCATTAAGGATACGCGCGCCGGCCAGGCGGCCTTTCTGCAGAAACAGGGTTTCCTCGGGGTTATAGACCAGGTCGTAGAGATAATGACCCGGCCTGAGCGCTTCGTAAGGTATAGCAGGAGCACGGTCGGTATCAGGTGCCATGCCGAGCGGTGTCGTATTGATAATCAAGGGATAAGCCTGCAGTACCTCCGATGTTATGGCCTCGTAATGCAGCTGATTTTGAGTGGGATTCCGCGAGACGGAGGTATAGGGTATAGCCAGTTCCTCCAGGGCAGCCCAAACGGCTTTGGCCGCGCCGCCCGTTCCGAGCACCAGCGCTCTGGCACCTTCACCCGCCGGGTAAAACTGCCGCAGCGTATCCCTGAAACCAAGGAAATCCGTGTTGTAGCCTTTGGACCTGCCACCCTCTAGTTTGATAGTATTCACGGCACCTATACAGGCAGCGCTGCTGTCCAATTCGTGTAGGTATGGGATAACAACCTCTTTGTAAGGTACTGTCACGTTCAGTCCAACCAACTCAGGTTCGCGTGCCAGCAAATTTGGGAGCTCAGCGATATCGGACAGTTCATATAGTTCGTAAGCAGCGTCGGCTATACCTTCCTGCTTAAATTTTGCAGTAAAGTACCGTTTTGAAAACGAGTGCCCGAGCTTTTTGCCGATCAGTCCAAATTTGCGCATCCTGTTTGTTCTTCAAAAACCTATACTTTTCCGGCTGGTTGATCAGCCATGCGGTCGAGCAGGTACACCAGCAGGAAACCAAAAGCAGCAAGCAGCACCGTGTAAAGCAAGTATGAACTCTCACCAGTCAGCTGAGCATAATGTCCTGGGAGGATGTTTTCCTGCAGGAGTGGCTTCACTTCGCCATGCCGGTCTGTATACGTCTCGAGCGTTTTTTTCCAAGGCCATACCTTGTTCAGGGAACCAAGCATAAAGCCTGTCAGCAACGCCACCGTGATGTTATGGTACTTGGTCAGCATCCAGTTGAGCACATGCGAAAAAGCCAGTAGACCAGTTACGCAACCCACCCCGAATACCAGAATGATGTCAATTTTAAACTCCTTCAGCGCATTCATGATGAACTCGTACTTGGCCATCAGCAGCAACAGGAAACTCCCTGAAATGCCTGGCAAAATCATGGCGCAAATGGCGATAGCACCCGCTATAAAAACAAACCAATGTGCTTCGGGCGTCTGCATCGGCACAGCCACCGTAATGTAATATGCCAAAGCCACCCCAATAAGCCCAAACAGTACTGTAGCAGGCCGCCAGCGGGTTATCTTTTTGGACACCACCACGACCGATGCTACAATAAGCCCAAAGAAGAAACCCCAGACCATAATTGGGTAAGTGGCCAGCAGAAATACCACTAAATTGGAAAGTGTCACGATAGACGTGAAAATGCCTGCCAGCAACACTAATAGAAAGTTGCCGTTGATGTGCTGCCAGAACCCCTTGATATCAAACTTTGAAATCAAGCGCAGAGCCTCACCATCAACAGAACGTATAGAATCAAGCAGTTCTTCGTAAATGCCCGATATAAAGGCAATCGTACCTCCCGATACCCCTGGTACCACGTCGGCAGCTCCCATGCCCATACCTTTCGAAAACAGTAGCAGGTATTCTTTTAAAGATCGTCGTTTCATGCTTTTAAAAAATCTGGATTTGGCTAAGCACAAAAAAATTGCCCGTCGGGGTCGCCGATGGGCAATTTTCCATTATCTGCCTGGTATTAAGCGTCTATGATCGGCTGTCCGTTGTTGATGAAGTGGTTGAACGTATCGCCGCGCAGTCCCAGTCGGATCGTCTCAAGCGGAATTACCTCGTTTGGCGCGATGTTACCCAGGTTCACGTTAGCGCCCAGCAGTTTGATAAACCATACCTGCTGCGCTTTCTGAGGCGCTTCCCACAGGATCTTCTCAAACGGAATTTTGGTCAGGATTTCTTCTACCAGACCGCTGCGCACCTCGCCCGTTGAGCGGAATAACCCTACGTTGCCACCCTCACGGGCCTCGCCGATTACCTTCCAGGCTCCAGCTTCCAGTTCAGCTTCCATCAGCCTAATCCACATGTAAGGCGGGATGATCTTCTCAGCATCTTTTGAGCCAACTTCTGAAAGTACCGTCACCTGCTCAGCCAGCGTCCGAATGTAACCACACTTTTTCTCGTGGGCCATCTCGAGCGATCCGTCCGACACTTCCGCAAATGTCATATCATACTTGTCCAGCACCCGGCGGTAGTCTTCGAACTGGTTGCGGGCGATAAACGCCTCGAACAAAGTACCACCGAAGTAAACGGGTATACCGGCTGCGCGGTAAACATCCAGCTTCCGCTGCAGGTTAGGCACTACATACGAGGTAGCCCAGCCCAGTTTCACGATGTCTACATACTCACCGGCTACGTCCAGAAAGTCTTCTACTTCACGGATACTCAGGCCTTTGTCCATAGCCATGGTAAAGCCACGCTCACGCGGCTTCGCCTCGCGCTCTGGCAGGCCGCTCAAAATATAATTACTGTTCATTATTTGCGATATTGGTCAATTAATCGGGATAATGCGCGCTGAGACTCAAGCTCAGGGAAGAACTCGAACAACAGCTTATGTTTTTCGAAGTCCAAAATTAATGCATTTTCCAGATAATTGTATGCTTCGCGGTATTTTCCTGCCGAAAGCATGTAGGCGCAAGCTCTATAATACAGCTCAGCCTCGTCAGGTTGCAGCTCTATCGCATTCAGAATTATTTCGGTCGCTTCCTCAAAATTGCCCTGCTCGTACAGGATGATCGACCAGTTAAGGTAGATGTCTTTGTCTTCCGGTTGTATCTCAGCGGCACGTGCGTAGCTTTCCAGCGCCGACACCACATGACCCACATGGTACTCCGCCGATGCCAGCGCCACCCAGTAGTCCACGCTGTCGTCATAAAGCGTGACGGCCTTCTTAAAGAAGTGCACCGACTCATACCACTTGCCCTGCGCATCCAGCACCACGCCTATGCCAAACCAGGCCTCGTCCATCTCCGGATCCAGGTCAATGGCTTTCTGGTAATAGCGACGCGACAGGTCCCACTGCTGCATTTTTTCGTAACACTCGCCTATGTTGCAGAACACTTCCGCGGACGGCGAACCGTGCTCCAGCATGCCGTTAAAGGCCTCGATGGCTTTGGTATACTCCCCGATAAACACATAGGCGTTGGCCATGTTGTTGTAAGCCGTGATAAAATCGGGCTTGATGATGGTGGAGTAGTCGTAAGCGGCGATGGCCTTTTCGTAAGAACCCAATTTGTTGTAGACGTTGCCCAGGTTAAACCAGGCCACATACGAGTATGGGTCTTTGTCGATGAAAGCCTGAAAGAATGGCAGCTCCTCGCGCATAGAGCCCGTGATCTCCATACAGTAGATAATCTCCTGCATGGCGGCCTCGTTCTCCACGTTCAGTTCGATGCACTTCTTGTAGTACTTGATGGCCGAGCTGAATTTGCCCCAGCTCTGGTAAGTGAGGCCAATGTTGAAATAGATATCGTCGCGGTCCTCGGCAAAGGCCAGCGCTTTCTTGAAATGGTCTACGGCATTGCGGTACTCGCCGCGCTGCGTAAAAATGATGCCCCGGGTCAGGAGTACATCGGGGTTCTGCGGCTCTACTTCGGCCACCTGGTCGATGAGCACCATGGCGTCTTCGAAGTTGCCGGACATTGCCAGCAGCTGCGCCTTGTCTATTTGAAGCCCGGTCGAGAAAGGATACTGTGCTATAGCGGACTCACAGGCCAGCAGCGCCTTCTTATAGTCAAAGTTAGCGGTATAATGGTCTATGATATATTCAAAGTCGGTCAGGTCAAAAAAAACGGTTTCGTTTGTTCCCAGCATCTGCTCGAACCGGATGATCAGCTCAGAGTCCTCGCTGTGCTCGTCAAAATTCTCTTTCATCTCCTATATCCCACAAACTGCAAAAGGCAGTTCTTGTCTTTTAACTACATTTATAAACTGCAAATAGTTTAGTTTGCGCGGGTCAGCTCCGGACCTCTCTGATTCTCTGCTATTTGCAGTAAACCCTGGCATGTCCAGGCGATGGATTCGGTCAGTAGCCTGAACTCCATACCTGTTGTTTTCCGAACTTTCTGATTGTCAAACACGTGGCTTTTAGCCGTCACGCGGGCGGTGTCTTTTGTGATCAGCGGGCGCCCACCCGTCAGCCAGGCGCGGGCATGCTCCAGTCGCCACACCACTTCGGCCAGCGCTGGAGAAACCCTGATGGAGGGAGCCTTTTTACCAAAGCACCGGGCGGCCTCCGCAAAAAACTCTTTATAAGTAAGCTGCCCGGCATTTAAGATAAATCTTTCGCCGGAGATATCCGAAAACGTCAAACGCAGCATCGCCTCCACCACATCACGCACATCCACAAAATTGGCGCTGCCCGGGGTATAGAACGGTCGTTGCTGGTATACATACTTGAACAGGCGGGTGCTGCTGCGGTTCCAGTCGGCCGGCCCCAGCACCACGGATGGATTCACGATCACGGCCTGCAGTCCTTCGGCTATACCCCGCCATACCTCCAACTCACCGTAGTGCTTCGACTCAGCGTAGGCTGACTGCTTCTCCCCCGCATCCCACTTGCTGGTTTCATTCAGCAAGGTTGCCTCCTTGTTGCGGCCTATGGCAGCAATCGAGCTGACATGGCACAGCTTAACCTCCTCGTCCGCATCCAGACAGGCATCTACTATATTGGCAGTACCATCCACATTTACTTGCTGCAGCAACTCGGTGTCCTGTGGGGCATATGATACCAGACCGGCGCTGTGAAACACATATGCTACTCCTTGCAGGGCTTTTCGCAGTAAGGCTATGTCCAATATATCGCCCTCCACCCACTCTACCTGGTCTTCCTGAGCAATAGCGGGCACCTGGCCCCGGTATAGCGCACGCACACTATGGCCTTGCGCGACTAGTGCCGGAATAAGATAGCTGCCAATCAGGCCGCTGCCGCCTGTCACGAAAACCATCGACATGGGTATAGGAGGAGTTAAGGGATTATAGTTTACTGTTGAGTAGCGGAAGCTCCAGGGCCTTTACCAGATATTTCGAGCAAAGCACTTTCTGCAGGTTGGCAATGTGCTTCAGGCTGTGCGTATCGGAGCCCAGAAAATCAACCAGACCGGCGTCTATAAGTTTTTCGATGATCATTTTGGCACCAGGCGAGTAATAGCCTGTGAGGGAGTTGAGGTTTGGCTGCAACAGTACACCCTGCTCCCGAAGCCCTACCAGATCATCGAACTTGCCATAAAAATAGGTATAGCGCTCGGGGTGGGCCAGCACCGGCTTGTAGCCCAACGATTGCATCCGAAAAATGGCTTCACGCAGGTTGAGCGGCTCGTTCAGGAAAGAGGTCTCGAACAGCAGGTAGTTGTCGCCAAACGTGAGCAGTTCCTCGTTGTCTTCCAGCTTTTGCAGCAGGGCCTCATCAAGGTAGTGCTCGGCGGCGCAGGCCAGTTCCATCTCTATACCTTCAGCCGTAACGGCATCCTGCAGCACTTTCAACTGCATGCGAATGATCTCGGGCGTGTTGCGGTAGAAATCGCTCATGATGTGCGGCGTCATGATCAGCTTGCGGTAGCCCATCTCCTTCATGCCGCGCACGAGTTCCAGCGACTGCTCCACTGTGGCGGCGCCGTCGTCTATACCTGGCAGTATGTGCGAGTGCATGTCCACGCCGAGTATACCCAGCGACTCAACCTGCACATCCTCCTTGCCAAACAGATTCTGGAAAAACTTTATCATTTGCTCGATTCAACCGTATGTACACGGCACAAAACACAAACGTTGCCAAACACGGCAACGCAACATCAAAATAACGCAAATATTATACGCTATCAAAATAAACGAAGTACGTTTAGGTTTAATATAAGATGATGGGGAAACTACCAGATCACAGACTCTCGTGCAATGCCCAAAACTATCAGGAAGCAGCGTTCCAATTAGCGTTCACACATCAACTAAATCAAACTAAAACCCCGAATTTGCCAATAAGCCTAATTTAGTTAGCTTTGTAAACCCTTTATTCATTTACCAGTTTAATACACGCGACTTTAACACAAAAAAACTTAAATGGAATTTAACTACACAGAAAACCAGCGCATGATTGCCGACATGATCCGGGACTTCGGAGCCAAACACATCAAACCAAAAATGATGGAATGGGACGAGAGCCAGGAATTTCCGGTGGAAGTGTTTAAGAAGCTGGGCGAACTGGGCCTGATGGGCGTGCTGGTGCCAACCGAGTACGGCGGTTCCGGCTTTGGCTACCTGGAATATGTAACGGCTATCGCGGAGCTTTCTAAGATTGATGGCTCTATTGGTCTTTCCATGGCGGCGCATAACTCGCTTTGCACCGGCCATATCCTGCAATTTGGTAATGAGGCGCAGAAAAAACAGTATCTCCCAAAATTGGCCACTGCCGAGTGGATCGGCGCCTGGGGCCTGACGGAGCCTAACACAGGTTCTGATGCGGGCAACATGCGCACGGTGGCCGTGCAGGACGGCGATTACTGGGTGATCAACGGTGCCAAAAACTTCATTACGCACGGCAAAAGCGGCAATGTGGCGGTGGTGATCGTACGCACCGGCCAAGTGGGTGACTCCCACGGCATGACGGCCTTCATCATCGAGAAAGGCACTCCGGGCTTCAGCGCGGGTCGCAAGGAAGACAAACTGGGCATGCGTGCCTCTGAAACGACGGAATTGATCTTCGAAGACTGCCGTGTGCACAAAGACCAGATGCTGGGCAAGGTGGGCGAAGGCTTTATTCAGGCCATGAAAGTGCTGGACGGCGGTCGTATCTCGATCGCAGCGCTTTCGCTAGGTATAGCACAGGGCGCTTTCGAGGCGGCGTTGGCTTACTCGCAGGAACGCAGCCAGTTCAACAAGCCGATCTCCAGCTTCCAGGGCATTTCCTTCAAACTGGCCGACATGGCCACCGAGATCGAAGCAGCTTCTCTCCTCACCTACCAGGCAGCCGATATGAAAAACCGCGGCCTGAACGTGAACAAAGAATCGGCCATGGCAAAACTGTATGCCTCTGAGGTATCGGTGAGAGTAGCGAACGAGGGCGTACAGATTTTTGGTGGCTACGGCTTCACGAAAGACTATCCGGCCGAAAAGTATTACCGCGACGCCAAACTGTGCACCATCGGCGAGGGAACAAGCGAGATACAAAAGCTCGTTATCTCCAGAGCCATCCTGAAATAGGTTGACGATCAAAAGTTTTTTAACTTGCGCCAAGCTGGTTTTAGCTGAGTGAGCAGCACTTTTAAATAAGTTGCTGAATTATTTTCGTCAAACTATTGATTTTTAAGTAAAACATTAACTAAATTTGCATCCCTAAATATCAGAAGAAGCGAGGAAAAACATGATTATTGTAAACGTAAAAGATAACGAGTCTGTAGACCGTGCCCTGAAGAGATTCAAGAAGAAATTTGAGAGAACTGGTGTTCTGAAAGAACTGAGAGCGAGAACGTTCTTCGAGAAACCATCTGTTTCTAAGAGAAAGCAAAAAGAAAGAGCGAAGTACAAGCAGCAGCTTTTCGCTAACGAAAACTACTAGTCTTTCTTTAAAGATATTTTATTTTTCCATACCTTGGTATAAATGGCAGGCACCCCTGTCTTTTACACCAAGGTATGGAATTATTTTTTAAGTATCTCGAATACGAGAAGCGGTACAGTCCGCACACGCTCACTTCTTACCACACCGATCTGGGGCAGTTCGCGCAGTACCTGCAGGACACTTACCAGATCACCGATCCCGCCGAGGCAGACCATACCATCATCCGGTCGTGGATCCTGACCCTTGTGCACAAAAATCTGGAGGCCCGTTCTGTTAACCGCAAAATCGCTTGCCTCCGCTCCTACTATAAATTCCTGTTAGGCCAGCAGCGCATCAGCGCCAACCCCATGCTGCGCATCAAGGCACCTAAAGTTTCGAAGAAACTGCCTGCCTTTGTGCCGGAAGAGCCTTTCAATAGTTTTCTGGATACCTTTACCTTCGAGGACACCTTTGAAGGGCAGCGCGACCGCCTGATACTCGAGTTCCTGTATGGCACCGGCATGCGACTGGCCGAACTCATAGGAATAGCGCATGAAGACGTGGACCTGCACGCCAAAACGGTGCGGGTACTGGGCAAGGGGAACAAGGTCCGCATCATCCCGCTGAACGATACACTGGTAGCTTCCATCAGGCAATATCTGGAGCACAAGAAAAGCGCGTTTGGCAATAACAATTCGGAAAGGCTGCTCGTTACTAATAAAGAACGACCACTCTATCCGAAGTTCGTTTATCGTGTCGCTAAAAAGTACATCAGCTTGGTTACCACTTCTGAACATAACAGCCCACATGTGCTGCGACACTCCTTCGCTACTCACCTGCTAAATAACGGCGCTGATCTCAATGCCATCAAAGACCTATTGGGGCACGCCAGCCTGGCCGCCACACAGGTATACACGCACAATTCAATAGAGAAGCTGAAATCGATTTTCGAGAAGGCTCATCCAAAAGCATAAGTTTAACCATAAAATGTTACGATTATGAAGCTACAGATGCATTCAATCCACTTCGAGGCTGACAGACAGCTGACCGATTTCATCCAGCAGAAAGTAGACAAACTGGAAACATTCTACGACCGCGTGGTAGAGGGCGAGGTGTTTCTTAAACATAACAACAATGACGGAACAGATAATAAGACTGTTGAGATAAAACTTTACGTACCAGGCTCCACCCTATTCTCAAAAGAAGACGCAGCCTCTTTCGAAGCAGCCGCTGATGCAGCTGTTGAAGCGATGCGCAGACAACTGAAAAAATTCAAGGAGAAACAAATGGCCCATCATTAAGCCATTCTGATACGTGCCATACCTGATCCAGGTATAAAGTAAAAGGCCTGCTGATCGCTCAGCAGGCCTTTTTTATGGTCTAAGGTATAAGCCGGTTACAAACCGAACTCTGCCTTGATCTTATCTACATAGTCGAGCTTCTCCCAAGTAAAGGTCTCGAACTCTTTTACTTCCTTGGTGCCGTTCACAGAAACTTCCACGGTCTTTTTGCCGGGCGTTCTGCCCATGTGGCCATAAGCGGCTGTTTCAGAGAAAATCGGGTTTTGCAATCCAAAGCGCTGTACAATGGCATAAGGACGCATGTCGAACAGCTTGTTCACCTTTTCAGCAATCTCACCATCGCTCATCAAGTTTCCGCTCGCGTCTTTCGCTTTGGTTGAGCCATAGGTTGTCACGTACAGCCCCACAGGTTTCGCTACACCAATAGCATAAGCCACCTGCACCAGCGCCTGATCGGCTACGCCAGCAGCAACTAAATTCTTAGCAATGTGACGCGTTGCATAAGCGGCAGAACGGTCCACTTTAGAAGAATCCTTGCCCGAGAAGGCACCACCACCGTGCGCACCCTTGCCACCGTAGGTATCTACGATGATCTTACGACCAGTCAGGCCGGTGTCGCCGTGCGGACCACCGATCACGAACTTGCCGGTTGGGTTGATGTGGTAGGTAATTTTGTTATTGAACAGCTTCTGGATACGCTCCGGTAACTGCTTTAGCACACGTGGAATCAGGATGCTATCCACATCGGCTTTGATCTTGGCCACCATCTGCTTCTCAGCTGATAGCTTCGCGTCATTGCTGTCGGTTTCCGGCAACACAAACTCGTCGTGCTGGGTCGAGATCACGATCGTATCGATTTCCTCAGGCACGTGGTTGTCGCTGTAGCGGATGGTCACCTGCGATTTGGCATCCGGGCGCAGGTACGTCATCTCCTTGCCTTCTTTGCGAATAGCGGAAAGCTCCTCCAACAGCAAATGCGAGATGCTCAAGGCCAAAGGCATGTAGTTGTCGGTTTCATTGGTGGCATAGCCAAACATCATGCCCTGGTCACCAGCGCCCTGGTCTTCAGGCTTAGTGCGCTCCACCCCCTGGTTGATGTCCGGAGACTGCTCGTGTATTGCCGATATCACACCACAGGCGTCGGCGTCGAACATATATTCTGATTTTGTATAGCCGATTCGCTTTATCACATCGCGGGCGATCTTCTGCACATCTACGTATGCTTCTGTTTTCACTTCACCGCTCAGTACAACAAGACCTGTTGTAACCAGTGTTTCGCAAGCCACTTTCGACTGTGGGTCCTGCTTTAAAAATGCATCTAAGAGGGCATCAGAAATCTGATCCGCTACTTTATCCGGGTGTCCTTCTGATACGGACTCGGAGGTGAACAAATATGGCATCTCGATGATGGGTTTAGGTACAAAGTATAAACCAACTGCCAGAAATGACAGCGATTGCAAAGCTACGGCAATTCCGGCACAATAAAAACGATCATTTACACAAGGTTACCAGCTTTTAAAAGCTATTTGCCCAGCTAAACATTATCCATGCAGAATTGTATCTAACACATAAAAACTATTTACCAGCTAGCGTGTATGCAGATAGGTCAAGCATGGCCAAAAGGCACTGCAACTAATTAAAATCTATACAAAACCTTTTATATATAGCCCCGTTTCAATCATTAAAATTGCACATTTAAGACTCAACGATGAAAAAGTATATTCTAATAATATGGTGTATGGTTATGACAGCACAAGTCAGCCTGGCACAAAATGATTCTCCTTACAGAACCAAATTTGCAGTGGATGCCCCCATAACCGCGGCAGGTATGGGCCTCAGTTATTATGGCCTCACCCGCATGCAGGACAAGGATGGGCTCACAGAAGAACAGATTGCCAACCTTAATAGAAACGAGGTCAACAGTTTCGACCGCTTTTCTGCCGGCTACGACTCGGAGCAGGCAAAAAAAATCAGCGACATCCCTTTTTACGGCTCTTTTGCACTTCCTTTCTTACTAGCTTTCAACGACGATGTGCGCAGCAATGCAGGCCAGGTGTTTGGAATGTATGTGCAAACTATGGCCATAACAGGCGCCCTATTCACCATGTCAAGTGCTTACAATCCGCGTACGAGGCCCCTGGTGTATAGTCCGGATGTGGAAATAGGAGAAAAAACACGCGCCAATGCCCGAAACTCTTTTTATGCCGGCCACACGACGGCGGCGGCGGCAGCTTCTTTCTTCTTTGCCAAGGTTTTTCACGATTTCAACCCCGACTCGCCTGCCCGTACCTACGTGTGGTTAGGAGCAGCCACTGTGCCTGCAGCTGTAGGCTACCTGCGCCTGAGAGCCGGAAAGCATTTCCTGAGTGATAACTTACTAGGGTACGCAGTGGGTGCTGCTGTAGGTGTGGTGGTACCGCAACTACACAAAAAGACTAACAATAGCGGTTTTTCACTAAGCCCAACCATCATACCGACCTTTGCCGGTACAGCTTCGCAAGGGGCTAACCTCAGCTATACCTTCTAATAGAAAGTATAGGCACGCCTCGACTTCCATACCTTCCCCGTTTCAAGAAACCCTGGCAATTTAGCTCCAGATGAAGAAATCGAAATAGGGTGGTCCGGCTAATTCGCAGCTTCCAGTAACACGCTGCTTCTTATAAGAAACAACATAAAAAAAGGGCCTGGCTTAGCTGCCAGGCCCTTTTTCTGTTATCTGCAAATCATTTTACTTTTTGAGATTCTCTTCAAAGAGTTTGTAGATACGCTTGTATTCGTCGGTCCAACTGGCTGGCTCTGTAAAGCCGTGGTCCTCTACCGGGTAAACGGCCAGTTCCCAGTTGTCTTTGCCCAGCTCAATCAGGCGCTGGGTCAGGCGTACCACGTCCTGGAAGTGCACGTTGGTATCTACCATGCCATGGCAGATCAGGAGCGCGCCTTTCAGTCCCTCCGCATAGTAGATCGGCGAGCTTTTGGCATAGGCCAGGCTATCGAGCTGCGGTACGTTCAGAATATTGGAGGTATAGCCGTGGTTGTAATGCGCCCAGTCTGTAACGGATCGCAGGGCTGCGCCGGCTGCAAACACATCCGGTTCTGTGAACATGGCCATCAGTGTAATAAAACCTCCGTAAGAACCGCCGTAGATACCGATACGTTTTGGGTCCACATTATACTTGTCCACAAGCAGCTTGGCGCCGTCTACGTGATCGCTCAGATCTTTTCCGCCCATGAACTGATAGATGCCGGTGCGTACGTCACGGCCATAGCCGGCACTGCCGCGGTAATCGATATCCAGCACAGTATAGCCGTTATCTGCCAGGAAATTGTGGAACATATACTCTCTAAAGTAAGAGCTCCACCATTTGTGCGCATTCTGCAGGTAGCCGGCACCGTGCACAAAGATCACAGCAGGCCCATTTGCCACTGTCTTCTCCGGACGATACAGTCGGGCGTACACGTCTTCTCCGTCACTTGCCTTGAAGCTGATCACCTCTGGCTCGCGCCAGTTGTAGGACTTGAACTCGTCGGTGAGCGATTGCGTCACCTGGCGCGGCTTCGCTCCCTTTTTGTTATCCTGCACAAACAGTTCCCATGGCTTGTTGCTGTAAGAATAACGTATGGCCAGCTTCTTCTCATCCGGCGACAGGGTTACTTCATGTGCACCAGTACCAGAAGTCAGTTGGGTCATTTCCCCGCCATTGATCGGCATTCTGTAAAAATGCTTCTCACCTGGGTGTACCTTGTTTGCCGTGAAATACCAGTTCTTCTTGTCTCTAGATATCTGAGGACCGGAAACCTCAAACTTACCGCTCGTCAGTGCTTTCTTGCTGCCATTGCTCAGGTTCACGGCATACAAATGGGAGTAACCGCTCTCTTCTGACTGGAACCATACGTGCTCATTGTCTGGCATGAAACCAATGTCACCGGTGCCATAACCTATACCTGGTCCATTGATCCAGGCTTCGTCGCGCTGGCGATCGAGTGTGCTCAGTTTGCCGGAAGCCGGGTCGAGCTTCAGTATCCAGCGGTCTTTGTTATCGGCTGCCCGGGCTACCATCACGGCATGCTTGCCATTGTCTGACCACACGGGTCCAAACATGGTCACGGCGCGGGTTTCTGGTTTAGCAGTTTTTGTGGCAGGCTCTTTTGCTGTACTAGCCTTCGTGTCGCGGTCTCGGAGGTAGGCTGGTTGGTCGTTTATACCTTCAATGCTTCCTGCCTGCAGCGCATAAGTCGTATCCCGGCGGATATCATACACGAATGACTCGAAAGTTGCCTGCGCATCGCCTACTTTGGTGCGGGTGTTGATGTCCTCGGTATAACCTGTTGAGGTAACGAAATCAGGGACGATGGCTACTTTGGCATTTTTAGGGCGCGTCACCATGCGGTAGCTGATGTAGCGCTCATCCGGACTAAGCACAATGTTGTCAACTGACTTATCGCCGATGTAAATCTCTTTTGGACGGCTCGGAGAGTCGGCTTTTTGTTGTTTCTGGGCTGCTTTGCTGTCTGCTTCGCGGTCGCGAACGATCTGCAGGAGAGCCAGCTGCTGCTCCTTTAGCCAGTCACGCTGTGGGTTTTTGCCCTCTTCAGCTGGTTTGTTTCCTTTTTTGAAATCAGTTAGCTGCGCTAATTGGCCATTGGCGATCGTCCACAGGTATAGGTTACCGTCCTTTACGAATGCCACCTTCTTCTCATCATGGCTAAATGAGGGGCTGTTCTCACGCTCCACCGTATTGGTGATTTGCTGTGTCTTCTCGCTCTTAACGTCGAGCAGGTAGAGGTCGCCGTTCTTTTCGTATACCTTCTGGGTTTTGGCTCTGTTATAACGGGCATTCCAGGTTCCAGGCAAGGCACGACGCTCCTGCGCGCTCACCTTTTGCAGATTTGTGCCGTTCGCTGACACACTATAAAGCGAATCTCTGCGGTTCGCATCCGGGTTCCAGTTAAAGTAGATCTTTCTGCCGTCCTCTGACCAGAACACGTTGCTAGGCGAAGTGCCAATCCAGGTCGGGTCGCGCATGATCTTCTCAACACTCAGCTTGCTGCTGTTTTCCTGTGCCTGCACGGTAGCACCGCCGGCCAGTACGAGCCAAGACATCAGGAGAAGGGCTTTCTTCTTAAGAAGCATAATAAATGAATTGATTAGATTGTTGTTTGAGATAAAATTAAGCTATAAAATCCAAACTTGCCAAATCGGGGCTTCTACCTCTTGGCACTTGAGGGACTATACCTTACTTATTGCTGCTTAGCGCCATAGGCGGGCGCTGTTCGTCATGGTTCGTCAGGTCCTGGTATAGCTTGGCCAAAGCCAGCACTTTCGCTTCACCATAGAGTTGCCCCATAAAGGTGATCGTGGTAGGCATGCCGTTCTTTTGGAAACCATTTGGCAACACCACACAAGGGTGGCCGCTAAGGTTCGTCATGACTAAGTTACTACCGGCATACGATGGGCTCAGGTATACATCTATACCTTTGAGTTTTTCGTGCATCTGCTGGATAATGAGCGAGCGTACACGTTGAGCCTGCAAATATTCTACGGCAGTAACAAAGCGGCCTGCCCGGAAAATGTTTGGCCAGGCATTCTTATGCTGCTGCACCATCAGGCTGTCGCGGCCGCTTCGGGTCAGTTCGTCGAAGGCGGCTGCTCCCTCCACCGAAATGGTCATGGTCAGATCGCGGGCGGGCAGGTTTGGCAATTCAAATGGCACGAGTTCTATACCTGCTTTCCGAAGTGCTTCCAGCGTGGCCTTATCGTTCTCTTTGAAAGGATAGTCCCGCTCAAAGTCTTTTTGCAGGTAGCCAACCCGCAGCTTTCGCACATCAATGTTCTTGTTGTAATTAAAAGGAGCATCCACGAGAGACAAATCCTTGCCATCTGCGCCATAAATCGCATTGAACACAATGGCACAGTCTTCTGCAGAACGAGCAATGGGCCCAATCTTATCCATTGACCAGCTCAAAGCCATAGCGCCATGCCTGCTCACCCGACCGAAAGTAGGACGCAGCCCTGTTGTTCCACAAGCTGTGGAAGGCGATACGATAGAGCCAAGTGTTTCGGTTCCAATAGCAAAAGGCAACAAACCTGCTGAAACAGCTGCAGCCGATCCGGCTGAGGAGCCACTGGAACCCTTGGTCGTGTCCCACGGCGAACGGGTCTTGCCGCCATACCATACATCGCCCATCGCCAGCTCGCCCAGCGTCAGCTTGGCAACCAGTACGGCGCCCGCTTGCTCCAGTCGTTCTACCACCGTGGCATCCAGGTCAAGTTGTTGCTCTTTGTAAGGCATAGAGCCCCATGTCGTTTTGTACCGCTTTGTAGCCAGCAGGTCCTTCACGCCATAAGGTATACCATGGAGCATCCCTTTATACTTTCCGGCTTTTATCTCCTGGTCAGCGCGTCGTGCCTGCTCCAGGGCAAGCTCCTCTGTCAGACTGGTCACGCATTGCAAGGTAGGCCCATGCTGCTTCAGCCGAGCAAGGAAAAATTTGGTGAGTTCCTCTGAGCTGATCTGCTTTGTCCGTACCAGTTCGGCCAGTTGCGGAACACTATAAAATGCGAGCTCTTCTCTGTTGGCAGGCAGCTTTATACCTTTTTTGCGCTCCACTTCAAACTTCTCCCGCTTCTGCTCAAACGCAAACCCTACAGGTATAGGGTTAAACTGCAGAGCCGGTGCTACATCATTCGTCAATGGCTGCTTTCTGATGCGCTGGTAACTTTCTCTGAACTCAGCTACACTTGCCGTGGCTGAATCCAGCTGTGCATCCGTAAAGTTCAGCCCGATCATCTGCTGCGCACTCCGAAGCACATCCACTGTAATCTTGTCATCAGCCAGCTTCATAGCGAAAGCACCCGACAGGAAGCATGCGGTACCCAGTACGGTATAGGTATAAGATTTTTTCATGTAAACGTTTATCAATATTTCAGACCCATAAGTTAATAATTATGGCTCACTTATAGCTTTGGCTGCTCTAATATTAGTTACAAAAAAACCGCCCCCTGCAAAGCAAGGGGCGGTTTGTAATTCTAAGTATTTCAGAATCTGTTATGGGTTCTGATCACCAGCGGACAAAGCCTTGTTGTTGTTGATCTCATCCTGAGGTATTCTATAAAGAATCTGTGGATCCGTGATAGAACGCTCTGTTACAAGGATAAGGGCTGCAACGTGCTCGCCGTTAGGAGCAGTACCAACATTTCGCTTAATTGGTCTGTTCAGACGCTTCAGATCCAGGATAGAGAAGCCTTCACCCCACAGTTCGATTCTTCTCTGGATCAGGATCTCTTCGATCAGGTCTGTGCCGGAAGTAACCGGAGCTACATACTGTGGATCTCTTGCTTTCACAAGTGTCTCTAGTACTGCTACTGCTTCTGCTTCTCTACCAAGTCTGGCAAGTGCCTCAGCCTCGATCAGGAACATTTCAGAAGCTCTCATTAGCACGTAGTCAGCTGCCCATGATCCAGCACCTGGCAGACGGAACTTCAGAGAAGAGTAGTTGTAGTAGGTACCTTTGTTGTCGGCAGAAGGAGCCTGAACAATTTCTCTACGTACGTCAGTTGCAGACATTTTCTCGTAAAGCTCTCTTGTAACCAGCTTCGTGCTACCCAAACCGGCATAACCGGCGGCTGTATTCGCCATGTGCGAGAAGAAAGAAGCGTAGATCGTAGACTGGTCGTTAGGAATCTGAAGACCCCACATCCATTCGCTGTTAGCAGTGCCGAAGCCAGCTTTGTAAGTAGCTGCGTTCATCAGCGTATAACCCTGACGAGCTTCGTTCGCTTTAGTAGCAGCTCTTTCCCAGTTCTCCATCTGCAAGGCTACACGAGCCTGAAGACCTTTAACAGTCTTTTGGTTGATGTGAGAAACGTGATCTTTGGTTTTGCCTTCGAGCAATGCTTCAGCAGCATCCAGGTCAGCAAGGATCTGGTTGTATACTTCTTGTACAGTACCGCGGCCTTTGCCTTCGGTAGTTGGCTCTGTGTATACCGGCACACCTGGGGCATTCTCGTTGCCCTTGTATGTATGCTGGAACAGGTTCACCAGATAGAAGTAAGAGTGTGCTCTCAGGAACAGGGCGTTGCCTTTGATATAATCTCTGCGTTCTTGCGTACCAACAGCTTCATCCACGTTTGCGATAATCAGGTTCGCATTGTTGATGGTTCTGTAGTAGTATCTCCAGGTTCCCCCAGAACGAGACGTCCGTGTAGCTGTTCCGTAAGCTGAGTGGTTATACTCCGCTACGAACCAACCGTAACCGCGCACAGGTGTGATGATGTCGTTACCCATCATGTCCATGGTCAGGTCGTAAGACTTCTGACCGAAGTGTCCGTGGCTGCCATCCATTGATGTCCACATAGAACGGTAGATGCCGTTCAAGGCTACCGTAGCGCCCTCCGTTGTGCCAAACACCATTTCGTTTGGCACTGAAGATGCTGGAGTTGTATCCAGATACTCTTTCTCGCAACCCGTCAGCACTAAAACTGCCAGTGCCAGCGGAGCTAGTTTTTTAACTATATTCTTCATACTGATAATATTCCTAATTAAAAGTTAGCGTTTAGACCAAGCGTGAAAGTACGCATCACTGGGTAAGTGAAGTCTGATGTACCAGTGAAGCTACGCTGTGGGTCCATACCTTCGTTCTTCGTGAAGATCTTGGCATTGTCAACAGATACGAATGCACGCATGTTGTTTACACCTACTCTTGAAGTCAACGTGTTAGGCAGTGTATAGCCCAGGTTGATGTTCTTGATGTTCAGGTATGAAGCATCGTACAACCAACGAGTAGAGATACCGTCCTGAGTTGCCAGACCCTGCTGCAGTCTTGGAACATCTGAAGTAGTGTTCTCTGGAGTCCAACGGTTCAGCATTTCTTTAGCGAAGTGTGTACCGTATGTACCTCTGTGCATCAGACCTGCATAGTTACCATCGTAGAACTTACCACCAGCCTGGAATGTCAACAGTACCGCAAGGTCGAAACCTTTGTAGCGGAATGAGTTAGTGAAACCACCGATCAGATCAGGGATAGCAGAACCATGGTAAGCATAAGAGGCGTTGTTGATGTTGTTCGTCACTGTATCCTGACCGATGATCTGGTAAGCAGCATTGTCCGGCTTGTAAAGGGTGCGGTCAGTGCGGTACAGGGCATCACCATTGCTAGGATCTACACCGTAGTACTCACGCAGCCAGAAAGCGTAGATGTCTTTACCTTCAGCTAGACGCTTCGTGCCACTGATGATCGGGTCACCGTTAGGCATCGTTTTGATCTTGTTCTTGTAGCTTGTCAGGTTAACATCCATTCTCCAGTCGAAGTCGCCAGTTGAAACAGCGTTGTAACCCAATTGCAATTCCCAACCGTTGTTAGACATTGTACCGATGTTCTGCCACATATCCAGACCACCAGTTGAGTAAGGAGTAGGAACGGCGAATAACAGGTTGCTAGAGATACGCTGGAAGTATTCCACTGTACCTTCTACTTTGTTGAAGAATCTGAAGTCAGCACCAACGTTGAAGTTAGCGTTAGATTCCCAGATCAACTCAGGAGCAGGAAGTGAGCTTACGATAGCACCAGGAGCGTTTACGTTGTTCCAACCCAGTGAGTAAAGACCTTGCCACTGGTAATAGCTATCAGTTGCTTCGTTACCTTGCTCACCGTAGCTACCTCTTAGTTTCAACTCGTCAACCCACTCAGCAGAAAGGAAGTCTTCTTCTGAAATTCTCCAGCCTGCACCGATAGAGTAGAAGTTACCCCAACGAGAGTCTTTGTAGAAACGGGAAGAACCGTCTCTTCTGAAGCTGGCAGAAGCCAGGTATTTGTCAGAAAGGCTGTAGTTCAACTGAGAGAAGTAAGACTCGATCTTGTGATCAGCGAAGCTAGATGTACCACCAGTGATTGTTGCAGCAGCACCAAGCTCAGTAGTACCAGGGAAAGCGAAACCAGTTCTGGTAGCAGACACGTTTCTAGACTCGTACTCGTAGTTTTCGTGACCAGCCAATGCACGCAGGCTGTGGCTGCCGAACTGCTTATTCCAAGTCAACACCTGGTTGAAAGTATAAGAAGTAGTTCTGGTGTCAGATTTGGTTGAACGACCGCTTACGTTTTGCGCATCACCGAACTGTGAGTTCTGATAGCCTGTGCTGAAACCGTTGTAGTAGTTACCACCGAAAGTAGTTTTGAAAGTAAAGTCCTCCAAGAATTTCACTTCAGCATAAGTGTTAACAGTTGCTTCGCTTCTTCTTATAGAGTTTTCGTCAAGGGCCAGTGTACCTAACAGGTTAGAGTTTGGTGCATATGGTCTGGCGCCCATCTGGTTAGCATTACCCCAGTCAAGCGCATTACCGCCACGAATAGGATCTGTTACGAAGTTACCTTCGCCATCACGCTGCCATACCGGATAGATAGGGCCCATGTAACGAGAGTAGTAGAATGGGTTAGATGTAGCAGTCCCAGTTGCAAAGCTACCCTGGTTTTCAGACATGTTACCAGCAATGTTGATACCTGACTTCAACCAGTCAGTTACCTGAGTATTGATGCTGGCACGTGCGTTCACACGGTCATAGCCAGAGAACTTAGCGATACCGTCTTCTTTGATATAACCAACAGACAGGTAGTAGTCGCTCTTCTCAGCACCGCCAGACACGTTCATGTTCACGTCAGTACGGTTAGACTGCTGGAACAACTCGTCAGCCCAAGAGTCGTTGTAAAGCAAACGAGCATTTGGGTTCAGACGGCCAGTAGCCGCGTCGATCACCTGGTTACCAGCTACGTTGAATGGGTTGTAAACAAGACCGTTACCGCCTGCGATGTTGTCAGAAGCGAATTGGTTAGCGCCTGCTACATCTTTATCAGCAGAAGGTGCTCCTCCAAGTTTTGCGTTACGCATGGCTTCCCACATCAACTCGTAGTACTCCTGTGCGTTTACACGCTCGTACTCTTTGATAGCGCGGTCAGAAACACCTCTTCTCAGGTTAACGGCAATGCTAGGCTTACCAGTTTTACCTCTCTTGGTGGTAATCATGATCACACCGTTCGCAGCACGTGAACCGTAAAGAGCCGCCGCAGCAGCATCTTTCAATACTGTCACAGATGCGATGTCGTCAGTTGAAATAGACTGAAGCGTACCGCTGAAAGGAACACCGTCTACTACGTAAAGTGGCTCGCTGCTTGAGTTGATAGAACCAATACCACGGATACGCACGGATGCGTTAGAACCAGGAGTACCACCACCGTTGGTAGTCTGGATACCTGGTACAAGACCCTCAAGTACGCGTGTAACAGATGTTACCTGCTGTCTCTCGATTGCTCTTGTCGTGATAGTTGACTCAGCACCAGTAAAGGCAGTTTTCGCTACAGTACCGTAAGGCACCTGGATTACAACCTCTGACAGCTGCTGGCTATCAATATCTAATGTCACGTTAATAGAAGTATTTGCGCCAATCGCCACCTCTTTTGCCACGTATCCGATGTAACGGAACACCAAAGTGTTCGCATTGTCCGGTACGTTTACGCTGAATGAACCGTCTGCATTAGTTGCAGTACCAGTAGTGGTACCTTTTACAACTACAGACACACCTGGTAGAGGTGCTCCGTCCCCTGCCCCTGTAACTTTACCTGTTATTGTCCGACTTTGTGCCGCTACTTGGCCCAAAAGCGCAAACAAAAACAAGAAGTTAAGTAGTAATACTTTCTTCATAAACTACACTTGTTTTGTTAGGTTGTTGATAAATAGATTAGATAATAGAATAGTTTTATCTCCAAATATAGGCATTAAAAACATTTAACAAAACCTTAACAAAGATTCTTCGTAATATTTTTTTATGCCCTTTAAAATCCCTCTGACAGTGTCTAAAGCCACAAAATGTTGTTTGCAACGCACTGAAGGCCAAACCATTCAATAAAACATATATTTTATTGGAGAAAATCTAAGACAAGGCTTTGGCTAAAACCTCATTTGTTTTTAGTAAGAAATGCTGGTACTGTACACAAGGTGTTATAACAGCGTTAGCAGTATCCGTAACAAAAGCTACACGCCATAGTCACCCGGATTTCCGTAAGCACCCGACTGGGCCATTACGATCGCATGTGCCTGCTGCGCCTCCTTGATGTTGTATTCAAATGCAAGTCGCTTGTAGTTTATCAGATCTATGATGGTGCCCACAAAGCATAATCCAGCTGTAAAGAGGTATAGCAGCCCCATGCCAATATGCCCCAACACAAAACGGTGCACGCCGGCTACTCCAAAAAATCCTATGCCAGCCGTTATGAGCACGAGCAGTGGCTCGCGCCGACGCGCTCTGTAAACAGACACGAATTGCTGCGCCTCATAGTCCGACATAGAGTTGAGCAAACCTTGTACATAAGCCATCTCATCGGGCTCAAGCTCAGGCATTAAATTAAATACATTGGCCATAGTTTATAGTTTAGAGTGATGCAGGTATAATTTGCGCGATTGTGCCAACAGGCCCGTCACACGCCAGCTTAGCAGCAACAACGCAGGCACGCCCAGCGGATGCGCCTGCCAAGAGGACAACAGCTCTCCCCTGAACAGGTAAGCGATGCTATGACCAAGGCCACAACCCGGGCAACCACCCTCCCAAAACCAACTCACCGGGCACAAACTGAACAGGTGGTCGCCTGCAGGTTCCAGTCCCGCAAGCAGCAGCAGGCCCAGTATCCAGGCACTGGCCTCTGGCATTACGTTCCGTGCCGCATAAAAGGCGCTATTTCTGCTATTCGCTTGCATTGCCCCTATAAGGTATACTTAATATCATGATTGTCCAAATTATAACACAATCAATTTAGAACATCTCCCTGCAAATCTCTCGTATGACAGTAAGGGACATAATAAATAACAGTATGGAATGTAACGTAGGATTGACTGAGCAAAAGATTCGTGTGTTAACCGGTCTTGCTATTATCGGGGTGGGAGCATATTATAATATAAAAGTTTTGTCTGCTGTTGGAGTCATACCTATTGTGACAGGTATGCTGCGCTATTGCCCCGTAAACCAGGCGCTTGGCTACAACGGTTGCGTAGGCGAACAGCATCGGGTGAAAAGTGCTGTGCTTTAATAATAGTATTTCACCTGCTATACCTGAGCGCCGGTTTTACGTACCTATAGCGCTATGAGAAAGATCATCCTATACATTGCAGCCAGCACCGATGGGCACATAGCCCGGCCTGACGGAAACATTGACTGGCTGCACGACAAGAAGTACAACATACCGGACGAAGACTTCGGGTACAGCGCTTTTCTGCAGACCATCGATACGACCCTGATGGGGCACGCCACCTACAGGCAGATCCTGGGTTTCGACATGCCTTTCCCCTACCCTGATCTGAAAAACTATGTCTTCAGCCACTCGCAGCAGCAGGATACGGAACATGTTACTTTTGTGAAGAACAATGTGGTGGACTTCATAGAACAGCTGAAGGAGCAGCCGGGAAAGGACATCTGGCTCATCGGAGGCGGGCAGCTAAACGCTACAGTGCTCAATGCGGGCTTATTGGACGAAATCATCCTGACCTATATTCCAATCATACTAGGCAAAGGCATCCCGCTCTTTTCTAAAGACACACAAGAGCATAAACTGAAACTGATCCCAACAGAAAACAAATTATACCGCAACGGTTTCCTGCAGGTCAGGTATAGCTGCTGAGATTTATCATCCTAAGGTGGCTGCCCCTCTGCTCTTATACCTCTATACCCCACTCATTAAAGAAGCCTGCCAGCAATTTTAGCTGGCAGGCTTCTTTATATAGGATGCATACTTTAGGTTATTTTTTCTTTTTAGCCTTTGCCTTTGCCTTCTTTGCTTTAGCTGCTTTCACTTTCGACTCTGTCTCCTCTGCCTCTTTCATGAGGGCTTTCCAGTCAAACTTGGCTTCGGGGCTGAAGTCGATGGTGGCTTCGCGGTCCTCCGGATCGAGCTGCAGCACTTTGATGTCTTTGGTCAGGTAGGTCTGTATCTCATCCAGGATCGGTTTCTCCTCTTCGCTGCAGAATGACACCGCTATACCTTTGGCAGTGCCGCGGCCCGTACGACCCACGCGGTGCACGTAGTTCTCGGGCTGGTCGGGCAGGTCGTAGTTCACCACGTAGTCCACGTTCGGAATATCAATGCCGCGGGCACTCACATCCGTGGCGATCAGAAGTTTTACCTCCCCTTTTTTGAAGCGCTTCATCACATCAGTACGGTCTTTTTGCTCCTTGCCACCGTGCATACTTACCGAATCTATCCCTACGCGCTCCATCGCCGCCACTACACGCTCGGCCCGAACCTGTGTGCGCACAAAGGCCAAAATCTTCTTATCAGGATTCTCTTTGACGACACGCTCCAGAAAAAACCGCTTCTCATCCATCTCCACATACATCACCGAGTGGTCCACATTTTTAGACACGGGGTCTTTCGGAGAGATCTGGATGCGCACGGGCTTGTTCACGAGTGAATAGGCCAGCTCCTTGATCTTCTCGTTGATGGTGGCAGAGAAAAATAGCGTCTGGCGCTTGCGTGGCAGTTTGGTGATCAGTTGGCGGATGTCGTGGATGAAACCGAGGTCGAGCATATGGTCGGCCTCATCGAGCACCAAGGTTTCTACCCGTTCGAGGCGGATGTATCCCTGGCTCACAAGGTCGAACAAACGACCGGGTGTGGCAACCAGTATGTCTATACCTGCCTCCAGTTTGGCGATCTGCGGCCCTTGCTCCACGCCACCGAACACGCAAAAAGTCTTCACACGGGTATGGCGACCCAGTTCATCAAAAACCTCTGTAATCTGCAAAGCCAGCTCGCGGGTAGGCACCATCACGACGCATTTGATGCCATCGGAGCGGCGACGGTTGATCGCGTACTGCAACTTATCCAGCACAGGTATAGCAAAGGCAGCGGTCTTGCCTGTGCCTGTCTGGGCAATGGCCAGCACGTCTTCCCCTTTCATGATCGGGGGAATCGCTTTGTACTGGATATCGGTTGGCTTCCGGAAACCAAGCTTGTCCAGGCTTTTCTTGATCTCGTCGGATATGCGGTAATCTTCAAACTTCATGGCAATGGGTTGCTGGTTGGCTATTGGTCTTTACGTAAGGCCGTCGCGAATTGCAAAGGTACAGCTTCTTTTTCTGATTCGCGTCAGGTATAGAATATGCTCATTTCACCAATTACCGCTTCACTATTGTGCCACATCATCACTCCACAGTCAATAGGGTATCACAATGCATCAGGTCACCTAAAAATCAAAGCTTCGGTTCCATAACTACCGGGGCGCTATACCTGTACCCACTCAGTATTTTTAGAAAGATGAAAGCAGGCTGAAGCAAAGAAGCAAAATAAACTTTTATGATAGTAAAACTATTAAATAAGAAAGTTGTTATAACTTTGCAGCAGGGAATTCCGAATAAAAGTTAACTGAAAGGCATAGAGGGCTAGCTACAATTCTAAAATGCGTCCTCTCACAGCGTCAATCTGAAATGAACACAACAAGCATTAAGATAAACTTAAGCCACAAGGCATACTTGCGTGATCCGGAGCTAACCGAACTGGGGCAACGCATCATCAAAGAAAGCATCCGGCTGATAGATGAGCTGGGCTTTGAGCAATTTACCTTCCGAAAGCTGGCGACAGAGATAAACTCAACGGAGGCTTCCATTTATCGTTATTTCGAAAACAAGCACAAGCTGCTGGTTTACCTGGTATCGTGGCATTGGGCCTGGCTCGATCACTTTGTGCTGTTCCAGACCAACAACATAGCTGACCCGCGGGAGCGCCTGAGCCGGGCCATCGACGTGATTACGGCCTCCGGCACCGACAACCCGGCCACGCTGCACATCAACGAGAGCGCTCTTTACCGGATCGTGATCAGTGAGGCATCCAAGGTATACCTGACCAAAGAAGTGGATGATGATAACAAGGACGGTTATTTTCTGGAGTACAAGCGCCTGTGCCACCACCTGTCCGAAATGGTACTGGACATCAATCCGGACTACCCCTATCCGCACGCCCTTATCAGCACGATCATGGAAGCCGCCCACCAGCAGGTGTTTTTTGCCGAGCACCTGCCTTCCCTTACCGAGATCAGAGGCACACAGCGTAGCCCTGTGGAAACGGCCACTTTTTTAAAACATCTTGTTTTTGCGGCAGTTGACCAAAAGAGATAAAGCAGACACATGAACAAAGCTTATAAACACAGACCACAGTTCACTCCGATGCAGCGCTTCTGGCAGCTGCTTGCCGCCGAAAAACGGGAGATCGTATACCTGTACATCTATGCGATTGTGGCTGGCCTGATCAGTCTTTCGCTACCGCTGGGCATCCAGAGCATCATCGCTTTTGTTTCGAGTGGGCAGATCACGGTGTCGGTGGTGGTGCTGATCACCCTGATCGTGCTGGGCCTGCTTATTGTGGGCGGTATGCAGATCATGCAGCTCTGGCTGGTGGAGTACATACAGCAGCGTATTTTCGCACGAACGGCTTTCGACTTTGCTTACCGCGTGCCGCGATTGCAGTCTGAGGCGCTGCATCGCTATTACCCACCCGAGCTCATGAACCGTTTTTTCGACACGGTTTCGTTGCAGAAGTCTATGGCCAAGCTGCTAACAGACTTCACGACTTCTGCCATTCAGATCATCTTCGGCCTTATTCTGCTGTCCTTCTACCACCCCTACTTCATTGTGTTCGGCATGATCCTGGTCATCGTGCTGGTCGGCGTCCTATACCTGACAAGCCCCCGCGGCATCGATACCAGCATCACCGAGTCGAAGTACAAGTACAAACTGGTTGCCTGGCTCCAGGAGATGGCCCGCTCCATGAACACCTTTAAACTGGGTGGCCAGTCGGAGCTGCCCACCGAGAAGACCAATGGCTTTGTGACCAGCTATCTGAAGGCGCGCAAGCAGCACTTCCGGGTACTGATGACACAGTACTTCAGCTTTGTGGGTTTCAAGACCGTGATCACGGGAGGCCTGCTGGTACTGGGTGCTGTGCTTGTGATTCAGCGTGAAATCAACATCGGGCAGTTTGTGGCTTCCGAGATCGTGATCATCCTCATCATGACAGCCGTAGAGAAGATCATCATCAAGCTCGACACGATTTACGACCTGCTCACCAGCCTCGACAAGCTCGGGCAGGTAACCGACATGCCGCTGGAAGAAGAGCGCGGCGTTCCTGTACCAGCCAGCGGGCAGGGGCTTTCGATCCAGGTGAATAACTTACGCTACCAGTACCCGAACGTGGAGGAACGCGCAATCAACGGCATCTCGTTTGATGTGCTGGCCTCAGAGCGAGTGTGCATTGCGGGCTTCAACCGGTCGGGCAAGTCAACACTCAGCCAGCTGCTGCTTGGTTTGTACGAGAACTACGAAGGCAGCATCGCCTACAACAACCTCTCGATGCGCGACCTCGACAAGAACAGCCTGCGCCGACTCATTGGTGACAACACGTCCAAGGAGCAGGTTTTTAACGGGACCATCCTGGAGAACATCACGCTGGGTATACCCAACGTACCGATCGAAGACGTGATCTGGGCGACCGACAACGTGGGCCTGACCGACTTTATACATGAGCTGCCCGATGGTCTGCAGACCGAGCTGACCGGTGGCAGTATTCGCCTGCCGGCTAGTGTTTCGCGCAAGATCATCATGGCTCGCTGCCTGGTGCTGCGCCCTAAAATGCTGCTACTCGACGACTTTTGGGGAGGGATGGAAAAGCACGAAAAGCTAAGGCTGATCCAAATGCTTTCGTCGCAGGAGTTCAACTGGACGCTCCTAATTATCTCCAACGACCCGGAAGTAATGGCCATCTGTGACCGCACCCTGCTCCTGAAGGATGGGCAGCTCGTAGCAAACGGCAATTTTGAAGAGATCCGCCACAGCCTCCCCTATCAGCAACTGGCCAACCTGACTGTATAACCATGAAAGAGAAAGATCCTTATACCCCATCGCGGGAACACGGGGCCAGGGAGGCAATGGAAATGGTGCGCACGCCGTCGCTCGGACGCACGCTGGCTTACTGGATTGTAGGCATTGTGCTTTTCCTGATTCTGATCCTGTTTTTGCCCTGGACGCAGAATATCTCCTCTCGCGGCGCACTCACCGCTCTTAACCCGGAGGACCGCCCCCAAACTGTGCAGAGTACCATAGCCGGCCGCATCGAGCGCTGGCATGTGCAGGAAGGCCAACTGGTGCAGAAAGGCGACACGATCGTGAGCTTGTCGGAAGTGAAGGAGAAATTCTTTGACCCGCAGCTGCTCGACCGCCTGGATGAACAGGTACAGGCCAAAGAGGGAGCCGCCACGGCCACAAGAGCCAAAACCGAAGCTTTGCAGGACCAGATACAGGCTTTGCGGGAAGGCCTACAGTTTAGCCTGACCAAGGGCCGCAACAAAATAGACCAGACCCAACTGAAGGTGCAAAGTGATAGTGCGGACCTGGTAGCCCAGCGTGTAGAAGTGGAAATAGCCCGTAACCAGTACGAACGACAGGAAGCACTGTACAAGCAGGGACTGAAGTCGCTGACCGAGCTCGAAGCCCGCCGCCTGAAGCTGCAGGAAGCGGAAGCCAAGCTGATCGCCAACGAAAACAAGCTGGGCAGCGCCCGGGCCGAATTGCGGAACGCGTATACGGAGCTCAACTCACTGCAGGCCGAGTATGCAGATAAGCTGGCCAAAGCAGAATCGGAGCTTAACTCTAACCAAGCCTACCTGTACAGCACAATTGGGGACGTATCGAAGCTGCGGAGCGAGTATAGCAGCACACTGGTGCGGAGTAGCTTTTACCAGGTAGTAGCCCCGCAAACAGGCTACCTCGTGCGGACACTCCGGGCAGGTATAGGCGAGAACATCAAAGAAGGGGAAGCCATCGCCACCATCATGCCTGATGATCCGCGGCTCGCTGTGGAGCTGTACGTGCAACCGATGGACCTGCCGCTTCTCTATCGCGGCGCTCCGGTGCGCCTGCAGTTCGATGGCTGGCCGGCGCTTGTGTTCTCAGGTTGGCCAAACCTGGGCTTTGGTACCTTTGGTGGCAAAGTGGCTGTTATTGACAACACCGCCACCAACGGCCTGTACCGTATGCTCGTGGTGCAGGATCCGGAGCAGGAGAAATGGCCGGAGGCTATTCGGATTGGCTCTGGCGTACAAGGCTGGGCCATGCTGCGCAATGTACCGATCTGGTACGAACTGTGGCGTCAGCTCAACGGCTTCCCGCCCGACTATACCGGCACACTGCCTGTGGATGGTGCCAACACCCAGACCAAAGAAGAGAAGTAAGTACATGAAGCGATATCGTTTTTTAGTCTTTTTGCTGTTGCTGCTTTGCCTGACAGGTATAGACCGACCGGGTATGGCCCAGACGGCGGACTCGGTGAAGGTGCTCACCATGCATGCGCTGTACGAACAAGTGCTGGCGCATCATCCGCTGGCGGCGCAGGCGGCGCTGTTGGCGCGCCAGGCGGATCAGGAGTTGCGTATGGCCCGTGGCGGCTTCGACCCCGTGCTGAACAGCAAGTATGGCGAAAAGCAGTTTTCGGACAAGGAGTACTATACCTACTGGAACAACAGCCTGCGGGTACCGCTGTGGTTTGGTCCGCAATTGCTGGCAGGCTACGAGCGCAACAGTGGCCCCTACCTGAATCCCGAAAAATACACCCCCTCCAACGGCCTGAGCTACGCAGGTATAGCCGTGCCGCTTGGTCAGGGCTTGTTCATGGATGAGCGCCGCTCCCTTGTGCGTCAGGCGCAACTGCTTCCCCAGATGGCCGAAGCCGACCGCCTCAAATTGGTGAATAAACTGCTGCTCGACGTGGCCAAAGACTACTGGGACTGGCTCTATTATTATAATGAGGTGCAGGTATACCGCGAGGCCCTGGAACTGGCTGAAGTCCGTACCCGGGCCGTGAACGAACGAGCCCGCCAGGGCGACCTGGCTGCTATCGACACGGTAGAAGCCCGCACCGAGGCCCTCAACCGCCGGGTACTGCTCAGCGCTGCCCTGCAGCAGTACAACAACAGCAAGCTGCGGGTTGAGATGCACCTGTGGGATGAGGGCAATCAGCCGCTGGGGCTTGCCGCCAATGCCGTACCGTCTGCGGCGGGCACCGAACTGGACCCGCTCAGCCCCGATGATCTGCAGGAACTGGTGGCACTGGCCAAGGTCAACCACCCCGACATCGTCAAACTCGACCTGAAAGGGCAGCAACTGGAAGTAGAGCGCCGCTTTGCCGCTGATAAGCTTAAGCCAAAGCTGGATGTGGAATACAACCTGCTGCAGAGCGACTTTTTCATGAACGGCGAAGCTTTCCAATCACCCTATATGCGCAACAACTATAAAGTAGGCATCAGCTTTAGCCAACCACTGTTTTTGCGACAGGAACGAGGCAAATTACAACTCACCAAAATAAAGCAGCAGGAAGTAGGCTTTCAGCAGTCCTTTACCTTGCGGGCCATCGAGAACGCAGTGCAGATGGTATACAACGAATGGTTGGCGCTGGAAGAGCAGCTTGCGCTGCAGGAGCAGATGGTAACGAATGCCCGTATCCTGCAGGAAGGCGAAATCATTAAATTCCAGAGCGGCGAAAGCTCCATCTTTCTGATCAACGCCCGCGAGCAGAAGCTACTGGAGTCACAGATAAAGCTCTACGACCTGCGCAGCAAGTACGCCAAAATCAAAGCCCAACTCTACTGGACGGCTGGCAACATGCAGCAGGATTAAGCTAGCCCTTCTTCCCGACCCACTCTAACACGGCGGTACTCAAGCGGGCAAAGTCTTCTCCATCCACGCCGTAAGTATCATAAGCCAGTTTGAGGATGATGCCGCTTACGACCACCAGAAACAGCGCCCGCACGAAGCCAGTGCCGCGCTTGAGGGCGGTGCGGGTGCCCAACTGCGAGCCAATAATACTGCAGATCGCCATGGGTACAGCCACTTCATAGAGCACATGGCCTTTCCAGATGAAGTAGAGCAGTGCCGACAGGTTAGTGGCCACGTTCACCACCTTACCCGCCGCAGAAGCCGCAAGAAAATTAAAACCAAACAGGCCGATGAAAATGAAGATCAGGAAGCTGCCTGTACCCGGTCCGAAGAAGCCGTCATAGAATCCGATGGCTGCGCCTATCAGAATCCCGTATACCTTCTCCTTTGCGTCTGTGAGTTTTGGTGCATGCAGCGAGCCAAAGTCCTTTTTGATGAAAGTATAGATGGCGACGAGGATGAGTAACAGCAGAATGAGCGGTTTGAGCAGGTTAGCATCCAGATGGCTCAGGGCTCTCGCTCCTAAAAAAGAAAACACAAAAGCCGCCGCAGCAGCCGGAAGAATGGCCATGTAGTTGATCTTCACTGTCCGTACATAGCGCACCATGGCCGAAGTAGTACCGGCTATACCCGCAAACTTGCCCGTACCAAACAAGGTCGGCAAAGGCACACCGGGCAAAAAGATCATCAGGGCCGGCAGCTGTATCAACCCTCCCCCACCTACCACCGAATCGATAAATCCCGCCAGAAAGGCGAAAAAGCACAGGTATACAATTTCTTCCACCGCTTAAGTTACTAATGCTGAATTTAAAAAGCCGCGCAAGTTAAGCGATTGTTGCTGTAATTTAAGCGGAGATACAGGGGTATATTTCAGCAAGGCATAGCTAACTGGTAGTCAGCTTCATAACTAAAGTATAGCAGAACTTATAATAAAGTGTTGCTTGGACACTGTTGTTAATAACATGGGTTATCCACAAAAGTTACTAACATTTTTAGTTAGATTCTAAAAATATTAGCTACACGCTATAACTGTCCCCCAATCACGACCCGCTCTTTGTGCACACTCTTTTGCCCATCCAGGTCGAAGAGCTCAATATAGAATAGGTAGTAACCAATAGCCGCTTTAGAGCCGTCCTGTCGGGTGCCATCCCAGCGGAAGAAACCGCTGGTGGCCAGCAGTTCGTTTCGCACCAGTTTGCGGACTTCGCGTCCCTGTGCATCAAACACGGTGATACTGGCGACAAGACCACTTTGATCAGCGCTGTAGTTAATGGTCGTAAAATCCTCGTAGCCATCACCATCCGGGGAGAACACCTTTGGTTCGATCGTGAACATCCGCTGCGCCGCTATACCTGGCTGCGACTGCGAGTTGAGGTAGCCGGGCGTGGCCCCTACTGAAGTGGCCGCCGAGTGGAAATTGTCTGCCGTAGTCGGACCATCCAGTCGGATGCGTTCCAGCGAAATGCCGTTGCGGTCGTCGATCAGGCTGAAGTGCATCCGCTCGGTATAGTCGAAGCGGTCGGCAATGCGGTTGTCAGCCTGCAATACAACCACTGAGCCGGCAGCATCCGGATAGGACGGCAGCGAAGCCATCTGCAGAAAAGTTTCTTCCCGACCTGCGGGATAATTGTTCTTAATGTTCTCAGGATTGATAGTGAGCACCACATATTGGCCGGGTGCCAGTACAAAATGAGCTGTAGTGATCCCCCGACGGTTTGCAATGCTGTCGTTGCTGGTATTGGCCAACTGCCAGTTCCGCAGGTTGATGTACTTGTCGCTGCGGTTGACGAGTTCCACAAAATCCACGCCGCCGGGTCTGGGGTTGGACAGCACCTCGTTGATGACCACATCGCCAGGTTCCGGTGCAGAGGGCAAGGCAAAGGTAGCTGTAAGCGGTTGCGGGCTCAGGTTACCGGCACAGTCGCGTATACCTAAAGCGGTCAAGGTATAGAGCTGCCGCTCCTGCAGTGGCGCATTGAGTTGTAACACGACCTCCTCAAACAGCGGAGAAACAACCTGCACGGCGGCAATACCTATACCTGCCGGACTTAAGGTATAGCGGTTCACTTCCGCGACTTGTGCACTGTCCAGTCGCTCGTTGAAACGGAGTAGCAGCCGATCAGGGGCCAGTGCCGTCACACTGAGCAAGGTTGGTGGTGTGTTGTCAGGTATGGAGGCTGTTACGGAATTGGGTTGAGCGGGTGTGCCACCGCGCGGGTCATTGGAGGCAGTCCAGTTTTCAGCACCGGCACAGGGATTTGTCACGTCGATCATCTCCAGGCTCCAACCGCCGTTGCGCTTGGCATTGTCGCGGTACCAGGTATCGTTGTAATTCACGGCATAGATCAGGCGACCATTGGGCTGGCGCAGTTGCAGGATTTCACCGGTGTTGTTGAGGCTTGGGAAATTGCTGATGCCGATGACGCGGCCATATTCAGTAAAATTACTCACCTGCACATTAGGCACCAACACGGCGTATTCAGCTGGCTGCAGGAGCACGTTGGGCAGGATGGTAGTAGAAGTGGCATCAGAGAAGCGTATACCTTGTAGCGTAAGTACTTTATCGGTTGGGTTGTGCAGCTCGATGTATTCCACTGCCGGCAAGCCCAGTGCCGGTGTTTCTCGGGCCATGATTTCGGTGATGAGCAACTCGTTGTAACCGGGCAGCACTGCTGGCAACGCATACTGAAAAGTCAGTTCTACTGGGCCTGGCAGGGCATTGCCATAAAGGTCGGCTATACCTGTCACTGCTATTGTGTTTGCCCCATTTCGCAAAGACTGCGCAAAGGTGAGCAGTACAGTGCCGCTCTCGGTCAGCTCAGTGGAAGTCGGTTTGAAGTTCCCGTTCAAGGTATAGTTATCAAGGTTTTGGGCTTGCTCCCTGGCAAGCGGCTCATTAAAGCGCAGCTCTATTGTTTGCGTACTAAGCGGCTGAGCGCTTTCCAGCACCGGCGGAGTGGTGTCCGTTATCCGGAAATCATCAAAGTAAAAGCGCTGTCTGTTGGTAGAGCTATACCTGACCAGCACCCCAAGATAAGCCGAGCGTTTGTGTGTAGCATCTGTTACCGAACCCTGGCTTTTGTAGCTCTCCCCCGTTCCGGTCACGTCGATCTCCAGCTGCCAGGTATAATCGAGGTTTCGCGTTACCCGTACCCGCACGATATTGTTGGAAGTCGCTACTGTCTTGTCCTCGCCATTGATGATGATAACGGGTGGTTTACCAGCGTCTTTCCGGAAGAGGCTTACCTCGTCTGGCGTACCACCGATGCGCACAAAATACCCATTCACATCGGCGGCTTTAAGCTCTTCTTTATCAGCCATCAGAAAGACATCCGCATAGTTGCTGGAGGAGGTAGCCAGCCGCAGGTTGGCCCAGAACTCCCACACTGTTCCCACTGCTGCCTGCGAAGGTGTTGCCAGGTTCAACACGGTGCCCGTTACGGCTGGCCCATTGCTTTGCAGTTGGTTTTGGGGGTTTATGATAAAGCTGTTTACATCACCCGTCCAGGTTGGATTCTGGGTGAAGTCGCCGTCAGAAAAATTTTCCTGTAGCTGAGCGGTAGCCAGGTATGGGAGAAATAGCAAAAGCCCTGCAGCCAGCGCTCTTTGCGTGAAACCTGCTTTGAAGAGACTAGTGATAAAGTAGTTTATACCTATTACGAGTACCAGCACCAATTTTGTCATTCTGCAAGAATCTTGGTGGCTAGCGTAATAGGCATCGAGCTTAGAATCTATAATAGCCTGGCGTAAAGTTTGTTTCATGCGCAGATGTTTCGGTGAAAACTTACGAACTTCGCAGCCGCGAAAGGAAAAGGCGGGTCACAAGACCACAAAAAACAAGTCCTCACAGGTATCTGAGGAAGCTGTGAAGTCAGGAAACCAGCCACTTTTATAAAATTTAGAACTTTTACGCGAGCTAAGAGAGTTAGTTAGAGGAAGTTGACGAGTCGGGAAGATAAGGGTTGTATAGGGACAGGTAGCGACCTGTCTGAATCGTGCACATTTATAATTTGTCAGAATCAGGATTTACAGGATTACAGGATTGAAGGGATTCTTATTATTGATTGTTTTTTTTAAATCAATCCTGAAAATCTTGAATCTGACAATAAGCAATCAACCATCAACAATTAAATAATATACCCTAAACAATGAAAGTAGCAGTAGTAGGCGCCACCGGATTGGTAGGCGGCGAGATTTTAAAAGTACTGGCGGAGCGCGACTTCCCAGTAACGGAATTATTGTTGGTTGCTTCTGAGAGATCTGTTGGTAAACAGATGGAGTTTAAGGGTAAACAGATAAAGGTGATCGGGATGCAGGAAGCGATCGCGGCTGCCCCGCAAATCGCCATTTTCTCAGCAGGCGGCAGCACCTCTACCGAGTGGGCCCCGAGGTTTGCCGAAGCAGGCATTGTGGTAGTAGACAATTCCTCGGCCTGGCGCATGGACCCTAGCAAAAAGCTGGTGGTACCCGAGATCAACGCCAAAGAGCTGACTAAAGAAGATAAGATCATAGCCAACCCGAACTGCTCAACCATCCAGATGGTAGTGGCCCTGAACAAGCTGCACGAAGAGCTGCAGGCGAAGCGCATTGTCGTGAGCACTTACCAGTCAGTGACAGGTACGGGCGTGAAAGCGGTGGAGCAGCTGATGAACGAGCGTGCAGGCAAAGAAGGTGAGAAAGCTTATCCGTATACCATCGACCTGAACGTTCTGCCACATATCGACGTGTTTCAGGACAACGGCTATACCAAAGAGGAAATGAAAATGATCCTCGAAACCAAGAAGATCATGGGCGACGACTCGATCCGGGTAACGGCGACTGCGGTGCGTATACCTGTAATGGGTGGTCACTCCGAGTCAGTGAACGTGGAGTTCGAGAAGGATTTTACGCTGGATGAGGTATACCGCATTCTCAACGAAACGGAAGGTGTCAAGGTAGTAGATGACGTGAAAAACCTGGTTTACCCAATGCCAAAAGATGCCCACGGTAAAGACGAAGTGCTCGTTGGCCGTGTGCGCCTGGACGAAACGCAGCCACGCACGCTAAACATGTGGATCGTGGCGGACAACTTGCGCAAAGGCGCTGCGACCAATGCCGTGCAGATTGCGGAGTATTTGGTGAAAGAGGGGTTGGTGTAGTTGTTTGAAAGACACGAAACACAGCGAAATAGAAACAAGGATGGGGGCTTCAGTAGCCCCCATTTTTTATTATGTGCAAGTAATAAAAACGGTATATACAAAAAGAATAAGCTCTCTATTCTATATAAAATGCCATATATTTAAGTCAATAGCGAAACGCATCTTTACCGAGACCCCTGATGAGCGAAATCTTTAAGTACAAGTACGATGATTTGTTTAACCCAACTCTCCAAGCCTTAAAAAGCCTAGGCGGCTCAGGTGCTGTAAGAGAAATAGAGGAGCAGGTTAGTGAAATTATGTAGCTCTCCGAGGAAGAGATAAATGATATTCACCGCGAAAGCACCACCAAACTTACCTATCGTTTAGCTTGGTCTAGAAATTACTTAAAGCGGTATGGGTTACTGGAGAATTCCTCGAAAGGTGTATGAGCTCTGACTGAAAAAGGCAAGCATACAACGTCCGTTGATAAAGCTCAGGTAAAAAAAGCAGTAACCAAACTTGATAGAGAAGAAAGCCAAAGAGCTACTAAACCATCTTCGACAGAACTTCCTACTATAAGTGAGGAACTAATCGAGTTCTCCTGGCAAGAAGAACTAATAGATTCTGTAAAGAAAATATCTCCAGAAAACTTCGAGAGGTTATGTCAGAGAGTTCTTCGTGAACTAGGCTTCCTGAATGTAGAAGTAACGCAACGCTCTAATGATGGAGGTATTGACGGACAAGGTCTTATCAGGCTTGGAGGTGTTTTATCCTTTCATGTTGTCTTTCAGGCCAAACGTTATCAGGGAAGCGTGGGCTCAAGCATTGTAAGAGACTTTAGGGGTGCTATGATAGGCCGAGCAGACAAAGGCCTTATCCTTACAACAGGCAGCTTTACAAGAGAGGCGAGAAGAGAAGCAAACAGAGATGGTGCACCTCCTATCGATTTGATAGATGGAAATGAATTCGCTGAAAAGCTGAAAGAACTTAAACTTGGTGTAGAAATAGAACTAATAGAAAAAGTTAAAGTTAAGAAAGAGTGGTTCGTTAATTTTTAATCCACCCCTTCCCCTTCCCGTTCGTAGTTAAACTAAACAACCTAACCCAAAAGCTATGAACTACTATTTCAATAAAACATTGGCAGGCTCGAACTTCGAGGAAGCGGTGCAGCAGGTAACCGACGAATTGAAGAAAGAAGGATTTGGCGTACTCACCGAAATTGACGTAAGGGACACGCTGAAGAAGAAGATCGATGTTGACTTTAAGAAGTACAAGATCCTCGGCGCTTGCAATCCGCATTTCGCGCATAAAGCTTTGCAAAGTGAAGACAAAATAGGTGTGTTTCTACCTTGCAACGTAGTGGTGGAAGAGCATGAGAACGGAGAGATTGAAGTATCGGCCGTCGATCCCATCGCCTCGATGGCTGCCGCCAAAAACAAATCGCTGGAAGGTATAGCCACAGAAGTGCAGCAGAAACTAAAGCGGGTAATCGACAACTTACAATAAGTCAGAACAGGATTTAAAACTCCTGCCGCCTATTCAGTACAATAGCTATGGGTGTATCTTTGCGTGAATAGCAGTATTGTATTTTCAACAAACGTGACATGCGCACCCAACCCATTCACACCGAGAGGCTTGTACTGATCCCCTTCACCCTTGAGGCAGCCAGAACACTCTATGCCGGTAATAATGCTGTACTCACCTATCTTGGCTTGCAACCCACCCGCTTCTGGCCAGATCAGGAAAGCATGGATACCCTGCCCCGCATCATCAAAAGACTGGAGAAATTACCCGAACCGACCGGTTTTGAATCGTGGATGATCGTGCTCAAACACAACGCCACTGTAATTGGCGATGCTGGTTTTAAAGGCGGTCCTAATCAGGAAGGAACTGTGGACATCGGCTACTCCATTATCGAGCAGGAGCAACAGCGCGGCTACGGCCTGGAAACAGCACAGGCGCTGGTAAACTGGGCATTCCAACATCCGGATGTGAAAGCTGTGACAGCGAATTGCCTGCTGGAGAATACGGCATCTGCACGCATACTCCAGAAAATAGGAATGGAAGAACTGGTCCGGGATGATGAATTGGTTTATTATAGACTCCTCCGCACAGAAACTGTCAGGTGAATACCCAGGTATGATCAGAAATCAACCCGATACAAGTCCTCCATCTGCCGCTGGGTAATGAACCGGGGCATGGCACGGAAAAGCGTGTTCCGGAGTTTGCTTAGGAGCGGATTCCGCCAGTGCGCGACTTCACCCAGTGCTCTGGATAGCTTGATTACTTTGGCGGTGCGGGCCTTGCGGCGCTTTTCGTAGCACTTCAGTGCGTTGGCCAGCACTGGCTCCTGCTTCAGACACTGTGCCAGTACCACGGCATCTTCTATAGCCTGGCAGGCGCCCTGCCCCATGTTAGGTGTGGTAGCATGGGCAGCATCGCCGAGGAGCACAATGCGGCCGTACACAAAATGCTTGAGTGGCTCCAGGTCGGCTATGTCGTTCCAGATGAGCTGTTCCTGCGAGGTGGAGGCCAGCACCATCTCCACTGGCGAATGCACCTTCTCGAAGTGCCGGGCCAGCTTTTCGGGCGTCATTCTTCGCATCTTCTCATCGCGCTGCGGGGCGTTGATGCAGGCATACCAGTAAATTTTGTCGCCCTGCAGCGGCGCTATACCTACCCGGCCTTCCGGTGCCCAGGTCTCAGCCGAAATCATGTTGTTTATGTCAACGCCCGGGTTGTCGATCACGGCGCGCCAACAGGTATAGCCAGCGTAGCGCGGTATGCTGTCGGGCACCAGTTGCTGGCGTACTACCGAGCTGATGCCGTCGGCGGCGATGAGCAGATCGGCTGTGGCATGGCTTCCATCGGCAAACATGATCTGCACCTGATCACCACGCTGCACTATTTCTTCGCAGCGCTTTCCGAGCACAACGGAGTCGGGCGCCAGGTGGCTCAGCAGCACTTCGTGCAGGTCTGCGCGGTGAATCACAAAATTGTTGATGCCATACTTGTTACTCAGGCGGCGGGTGTCCATGTTGCTGATCTCGCGGCCGTGCTCGTCGAAGATCACCAGCGCCTCGAGTTGCTTCCCTCTTGCCACCACGTCGTCCATCACGCCGAGCCGTTGCAGCCCCTGCATGGCGTTAGCGGCCAGTCCCACACCTGCTCCAAGCCCTTTGAATTTGGGCGCGGCCTCGTAAACGGTGGCTTCTATACCTGCCTGCTGCAGCGCGAGTGCGGCACACAGTCCTCCGATTCCGCCTCCAACAATTATGGCTTTCATACCTGTTCCTGTTTTATACCTTAACTTCATCCTCCACCGAAGACCTGCCAAATACTTTCGCTATCCACTTCGGCAGGAAGATAGAACCCAGTACCAGGTATGGGTAGTACGTAATCAGGCGGTAGAGTACCACCACAATGTTGCTGAAACGACCCAGGAACAAGCCAAAGAAGCTCGGGAAAGCCATTTCCACGATGCCGGCACCACCCGGTGTTATCGCCACCAGCATCACGATCCAGAAAATAAGGTTGCGTGAAATGATGAGCATATGCTCGGCGAGGGTGACGTCAGTAAAGGCCGCGATCAGGCAGTTGAGCAGGAAGTAGCGGGCGCTCCATACGAATATGGTCGAGATGATGGCCCGGGCCCAGTAGTTGAAATCCTTGTCACGCAGCTGCTGCGACGCCCACACGATCTCGTTACCGTGCTGAAAAGCGTTGATGCGCCACTTGCGCAGTAATTTCCAGCTAGTCAGTTTCAGCAAAATCCACTTGAAAGCACGCGGTCGCACGAACAGCGCGTAGATCATAATGAAGGTATAGACGGCTATGAGCGAGTAGCTGATGTAAAAGGCTGTTTTGAGGGCGTTGATATCAGTGGCTGACAGGCCAAAATCAGGGAACACCTCACCTTGGACGGCCAGCAGTGCAATGGGCGCTGCGATGATGAAGAACATGTTATCGAGCACGGCCGTGAGCATCACATAAGCCAGCGACTTGCCCAGCGGTATACCTTCTTTGTTGAGCACGATGGTCGCAATGGTCGTGCCGCCCACTACAGATGGTGTGATCGCAGAGGCGAATTCCCAGAGCATGATCACGTCGAGACTGTTGCGCCAGGTCAGGAATTTGTCGGTAAGGCTGCGGATGCGGTACATGTAACCCAGATCGCGGATTACGAGCACGAGCAGCGCCGCGGCCAGCCACCACCAGTTGGCCTCCGCTATACCTTTCAGGTCGCCTAGCTTATCGTCTTTGATAAACAGCCATGCCGTAGCGCCCAGACCCAGCAGTACCGGGATCAGGATCTTGATCGGACTGAAATTCTTAAGTATGGTCTTCTTGTTCTGGTCCATGCAGGCTATTATATCCCAATTCTGCGGCGCGTGCTCTTAAATAGCTGACGTGCAAAACTACTTAACTATTCGGCAACTCTGTGGAAACGGTTCGGCTTTTTAAGTGTTTTAGGGGATTGCTACTCGAGTATGAGCTGCGTCACCTGGGCTGCCTGCCCTTCGGCTCTGGTAATGACAAAGTCGTTGAAGCCATCGCCTACCTCGATCCCGATCAGGTTGAGCTGCAGCATATCGAGAATCGCCAGGAAATTGAAGATCATCCCTATTTTGTCCGGGAAGGCCGAAATTATCTCCGAAAAAGCAATCTGTTCCTTCTCCTCCATCACCCGGATAATGTAGTCCCGCTGCTCCTCTATGGTATAGGGGTACGTGAGCACGGTGTGCTTCGGGCGGCTCTGCTCCTCCTCAAAGCGGTGCATTACCTTATCGAACACGCGCATGAGCTTGTAGAGACTCAGGTCCTGCAACTCATACTCAAAATGGTTGGAGTTGGCGATCTGCTGCAGTTCCTCGTGTATGTTGCCCCGATTTTCCTGTGCCAGGCGGGTGTCTTCCATCTGTCCAAGGTCGCCCAACACAGCTTTGTATTTCTTGTATTCCAACAGGTGCTGCACCAGTTCTTGGCGCGGGTCTATCTCATTTCCGTCTTCATCTTTCTCGGTGCGGGGCAGCAGCATTTTGGCCTTGATGCGCATCAGGGTGGCGGCTGTCAGGATAAAATCGCTGGCCACCTCGATATTGAGCTGCTCCAACTCCCGCAGGTAACCCATGAACTCGTTGGTGATCTGAAAGATCGGAATGTCGTGGATGTCTAGCTCGTCACGCTCAATAAAGAAGAGCAGGAGATCAAACGGCCCCTCAAACAACGGTAATTTAATTTCGAAACTCACTTCTCTGGCCTTTGGTTAATGCGCTATTCGCGGTAGATGTACAAAAATACTAATTTATTCGTATGAAATACCAGTCCGATTGCCACGTTATAGAGGCCGTACCTGCACGATTTCTGAACAAATAAAGCTCACAACTGTATAAGTGTAGCATTATCAAGGAGGGTGTTTGATATAAAGTTCCGCACAGCAACCTACTTGCTGACAGTCAACCAATTACCACATTTACCCCATACACCGCCGTCGGCTGCCCTGACAGGATAGGGAGGAGAAATAGCAGCTTGTGTTCTGATTTTTGCTAACTTTACGTTTTGTCCGGCAGACTGTATTTTGCACAATGCAAACTTTTGCCTGAAAAATTTGTTGGAAGTCTATTAATAAAGACATTTCTATGATCATCAAACCAGGAGATCTTCTTGCCTCCATTGACTCGCCTGCCGACCTCCGCGCCCTTAAGCCAGAGCAACTTTTGCAGGTATGCCAGGAGTTAAGGCAATACATTATCGATGTGGTATCGATCCACGGCGGTCATTTTGGGGCTAGCCTTGGGGTGGTGGAACTGACTACGGCACTGCACTATGTGTTCCAGACGCCTTACGATCAACTGGTATGGGATGTGGGTCACCAGGCATACGGACACAAGATCCTGACCGGCCGCCGCGACAACTTCCACACCAACCGCAAGTATGGTGGACTCTCTGGTTTTCCTAAAAGAAAAGAAAGCGAATACGATACCTTCGGCGTAGGCCACTCGAGCACCTCCATTTCGGCCGCGCTGGGTATGGCGGTTGCCTCGCAGTATAAAAACGAAGAAGACCGCCAGCACATTGCCGTGATCGGTGATGGCGCCCTGACAGGCGGCATGGCCTTCGAGGCCCTCAACCACGGTGGTGCCACCAACGCCAACCTGCTGGTAGTCCTCAACGACAACTGCATGAGCATCGACCCGAATGTGGGCGCTCTGAAAGAATATTTAACCGACATTACCACTTCCCGCACCTACAACAAGCTGCGCGACGAACTGTGGAATGTACTCGGCAAGATCAGCAAGTTTGGTCCGAACGCACAGCACATTGCCTCCAAGGTCGAGAGCGGCATCAAAGCCACGCTTTCCAAGCAAAGCAATCTGTTCGAAGGCCTGAACTTCCGTTATTTCGGCCCGATCGACGGGCACGACATCAACCACCTCGTGTCGGTGATGGAAGACCTGAAGCGTATACCGGGTCCAAAAATCCTGCACGTGCTCACCACCAAAGGCAAAGGCTTTGCCCTCGCCGAAAAAGACCAGACCAAATGGCATGCGCCAGGACTGTTCGATAAGATAACAGGCGAAATCTACAAGAAGCACCACGATACGCCACAGCCTCCGAAGTACCAGGATGTGTTTGGCCATACGATTGTGGAGCTCGCTGAAAAGAACGAAAAGATCATGGGTGTGACGCCAGCTATGCCGTCTGGCTGCTCGCTCAACATCATGATGAAGGCCATGCCCGACCGTGCTTTTGACGTAGGTATAGCCGAGCAGCATGCGGTCACTTTCTCTGCCGGCCTGGCCACGCAGGGCCTGGTGCCGTTCTGTAACATCTATAGCACGTTCATGCAGCGCGGTTACGACCAGGTGGTGCACGATGTGTGCCTCCAGAACCTGCACGTCGTGTTTTGCCTTGACCGTGCCGGTTTCGCCGGTGCCGATGGCCCGACGCACCACGGTGCTTATGACATTGCCTACATGCGCTGCATCCCGAACATGGTGGTTGCCGCCCCGATGAACGAACAGGAACTTCGCAACATGATGTATACCGCTTCGCAGGAAGGTGCTGGTCCGTTCACGATCCGCTACCCACGTGGCGAAGGTGTTATGCCTGAGTGGAGAACACCACTGGAATTGCAGCAAATCGGTAAAGGCCGCACGGTGCAGGAAGGCGAAGAAGTAGCGATTCTGACATTCGGCCACATCGGCAACTACGCTGTAGATGTTTGCCAGAAACTGAGCTACGACGGCATCAATCCGGGCCACTACGACATGCGCTATTGCAAGCCGCTGGACGAGGAGTTGCTGCACCACATCTTCAGCAAGTACAGCAAAGTGATCACCGTAGAAGACGGCTGCCTGCAAGGCGGTTTCGGAAGCGCGATACTGGAGTTCATGGTCGACAACGGCTATACCTCGCAGGTGAAGCGCCTCGGCATGCCTGACCAGATTTTCGAGCACGGCTCACAGTTAGAGCTCCACCGCGACGCTGGCTTCGACCCGACTGCCATTGAGAACACCGTGAGAGAGATAATCGGTGTGACGGTGAAGGTATAAGCACAAAAGAAAAGACTTCTTTGCAAAGATTAAAACCTCACAGCTTCTTCAATTGCTGTGAGGTTTTTTGTTTTTCACCTACACATATTGTGCAGTAGCTTCGGTTTATATAGGTATAGCAAACTGTATTGTTGAGATCCTTTCAGGATGACAGGTGGAAATCGGCAGCAAAATGGTCACCTTGCCTTCAACAGAGAATGGAACACGAGATTATCAACCGTGCACAAGAATCCTGTAAATCATTTAATCCTGTGAATCCTGATTCAGACATTTAGCTATCTTTACATACTAACACCACAATCATAAACTATGAAAAATAAGACTACCTATACCTCTGCCGGCTCTGGCGATCCAATCGTATTTTTGCATGGCTTCTGCGAGAGTAAAGAAGTCTGGACAGATTTCAGCAAACCACTGCAGCAGAAGTTTAGCACCATTGCGCTGGACCTACCCGGTTTCGGGGACAATGCCCAAGGTATAGCCGACTACAGCATGGAAGGGATGGCAGTTTATGTAAAGTCGAAGCTAGACGAGCTTGGCATTAAGAAGTGCATCCTGGTGGGCCACTCCATGGGTGGTTATGTAGGTATGGCCTTCGCCGAAAAGTATGCCAGTATGCTCAGCGGCCTCTGCCTCTTTCATTCCTCCGCCCTGCCCGACACTGACGAGAAAAAAGACAACCGCAACAAGACCATCGAGTTTGTGGAAAAGCATGGCGTGGAGAAGTTCATGCAATCATTCATTGAACCCCTCTTCTACAGCGAAAACCGCGACCGACTTCAAAAGGAAATTGCGCTGATGAAAGAGATCGGCACCAGCACACCCAAGGCGAGCGTAACTGGTGGCCTGGCCGCCATGCGCGACAGAAATGACAGAACGAATGTGCTAAAAGCAGTTAAATTCCCAGTGCTGTTTATCTTCGGAAAAGAAGACGGCGCCGTGCCATTAGACAAAGCCCTGGAGCAATGCCACCTGCCTGACAACAGTATGGTGTACTTCCTCGGTAAAACCGGTCACATGGGTATGTTCGAGCGCACCTACGAGACCCGTAAGGCACTGGAGAAATTCGCCGAAACGATTTATGGGTAATGATAGAATTGTTGATTGTTGATTGTCCATTGTTGGGTGCACGATTAACCCCTCGTATGTTGAGGAGGCCTACGCCTTGATGGGAATTCGATGCATGACTCGGACAGGTATACCGATGAGAATTTAGCAAGAGTGCGAATGTCTACTATAGGCTTACATAATTTACACCTATACCTAAAGCCATTACACATCGCGGCATAATAGTGTAACGTCGCCACATTTCAACTTTTCAGCTTTTAAATTTTCTAACTTCTGCAATTCCTCAACTCTCAAACTCCTCAACCCGCTAACTCTTAAACTCCCAAACTTCCTTGCTCCATCAAACCTTAGCCCCGCCCGCCCGAATCTTGCCTACGCTTGTGTTTTCGCAGTTTGCGGGCACTTCGCTTTGGTTTGCCGGTAACGCGGTGCTGCCAGAGTTGCAGGCTTCGTTGCAGTTGCAGGAAGGGGCATTAACTTTGCTCACATCCGCGGTGCAGCTCGGTTTTATAGCGGGCACACTGGTATTTGCTTTTCTCTCGTTGGCCGACCGCGTATCTCCACGACTGCTGTTTATGCTATGTGCTTTGCTGGGTGCTGTGGCCAATGCCTTGGTGGTATTTGCTGCCAGAGATCTTTACGCCGTGCTATTGCTCCGGGCGCTTACTGGTTTTCTGCTGGCGGGTATTTATCCGGTAGGTATGAAAATAGCGGCCAGTTGGTACAGCACGGGGCTGGGGAAGGCCATCGGTTATTTGGTGGGTGCTTTGGTACTGGGCACAGCATTTCCGCACCTGATCCGGGCATTGGGGGCTACGCTTCCCTGGCAGCAGGTAATGGTGGCGGTTAGTGCACTGGCGGCAGTAGGCGGTTTGCTCCTATACCTGCTCGTGCCCGATGGACCATACCTGAAAAAAGGAGCTACTTTTAGGATCGGAAATATGCTGCAGGCTTTTCGTGATCGCGGTTTCAGATCGGCTGCTTTCGGCTACTTTGGCCATATGTGGGAGCTCTATACCTTGTGGGCTTTTACGCCACTGATCCTTACTTTAACGCTCCCACAACTTTCCATGGGCGAAGTGTCGGCTTACAGCTTTGCAGTAATTGCGGCAGGGGCAATTGGCTGTGTCGGCGGGGGGTACTTATCGTGGGTATGGGGAAGCGCCCGGGTGGCTTTTTTGCAACTATTGCTTTCGGGCTTCTGCTGCCTGCTTTCGCTGCTTGTGCTGCAATTGGATACACCGCAACTAGTTATACCTTTTCTGCTCTTCTGGGGCATCGTAGTAGCCGGGGATTCTCCCCAGTTCTCAGCCCTAACCGCTCAAACTGCCCCTCCGCAATTGGTTGGCACCGCACTTACCATCGTGGTGGCCATTGGGTTCGCCATTACGGTGGTCAGCATCCAGCTTACAGACTTCTTATTCACGCAATTGCCGCTGCACTATACGCTGGCGCTATTGGCTATAGGCCCTGCACTTGGTTTGCTGGCGCTGCGCCGCCTGGTATAGCGGTTTGCGTCACTCAGCTATACCTTTCGCAGTCACTTCTACTCAAAACCGTGTTGGCCTGAACATTAAAAAAAGCCGACCCAATTTTGGACCGGCTTTTCTGCTCAAAATATACTTTTCACTTGTACCTTATTCGGCTTCCATCTGCATCTTGGAACCATCAGCTGCCACAAGGTCCATTTCTTTATCAGTCAGCTTTTCTACGGTGAAGTTCATCGACTCATTAGCCCCTTCAAAAGTGAGCGATAAACGTTTGCCTGCCTGGTCGTAGGTCCAGGTTCCGGTTTGGAGGGAGCCACCACCGCCCATGGCGAAGCGACCGTCTGAGTAGAACTGCATCGTCTCCTGCTTTTCCTCTGCCGTCAGTTTGTCTTTGTCACCGGAGGCGGTTAACTCTTTCTCGGCTTTCCAGGTTTTGCTGCTGCCGCCCGAGATCATGTTGGCATTGCCGGCATTGTCTTTGTCGCCCCCGCAACTTGTCATAAAGGCCATCAGCACGAAGGCCATTACAAATGTAAAGTAGGCTTTCACCTGTTTCAGATTCATGTTCATTTTATTCATAGTTTAATGGTTATACATACCTGCGCCTAATTACCTAATGAGGCGTGCATAGAGTACGGTTAAAACTTTTTTAAAGTTGATTAAAGCTATATAATCTACCAAGAATACAAGGCGTTACAACCATGCGAACCATTTGGCGTATCTATTTAAGCAGCTGTGTTTTTAAGCAGCTCAAAATCTATTTACTGACATCATAAAAAATTTGAAATATGGGATTGCGTGATTTTTTCAAGAAAGGGGAAAAGGAACCCGCTAAGGCTCCAAACCCAACCAACCGCCAGCCAGGCGATGGCTCATTTTTTAACCAGCAATCGCCTCAGCAACCTGGGGCGCAGCCTGCAACGGGACAGGACACTTATACTGTAAAAAGTGGTGATTCGCTTTCTAAAATTGCCAAGCAGTATTACGGCGATGCCAATGCCTGGAAGCGAATTTATGAAGCAAACAAAGCTACCATCGGCAGCAACCCTGACCTGATCAAACCAGGTCAGCAGTTTGTTATTCCGAAGCAGTAGGTTACTTTGAAACAGAAAGAGCCGGCTATCACTAGCCGGCTCTTTCTGTTTTAAAGCAATGTCATTACTACCACAAAAACATATTGGAATACTGTTTTGGCATGTATTGCCTGCTATCCATAGACATTGATCCGCTGTAAAATCTAATCGGAAGCGTCATAGAGGTTGCCACTGGCTTCCCTAACCTTGTAGCTGGTTTCCATGCTGGCATGCTGTTCACAAATCGAATAGCTTCTTCATCTATTTTGGGATGCACGCTCCTGATCACCTCTGCATCTCCTATTTTTCCTGCCTCGGTCACATTAAAGCGCACCACGAGCAATCCTGATATCGGGCTGTTGTAGAGCGACCTCGGCATTCTAAAGTTTCGGTAGATGTACTGTTGCAACTCTCCAGAAAAAACCGGCTCTATAAGCGGCACACCATACAGGGCTGTGTCAGCCAGGCCGCTGCTTCGCTGTTGCACTACATAATAGTAGTGATCTGCGGGTCGGTCTTTGGTTGGCGCCACATCCACTTTTATCGTTTTAAAGTTTAGCAGTTCTGCTATCACCGGAAACTTAGGCTCGTAATACTTGTGGTCTACCCCCCATGCCTCTGCAAGCAGCAAATAGTCAGGCAGCGCGATCAGCTTCATCTTGTCGCTCTCACTGATAGCTGGCTTTCCTTTTTCATACTTGGTTCCACTCAAAAACCGGCCTTTGCTATCATACATCTGCTCTAGCTCCATCTTACCCGACGGATCGGTTAGTCGCCACCAGCCTGTCTTGTAGCCATCTACAAACTCTCCTTCCAGCATTGAAACTCCCTTTGTCGCAACAGACGGAAAGGGAGCCTTGTAAACACCATGGCCATCCTTCACGAGCTGCTCTCCGGATGCACCCCATAGGCTATGCACCCGCACAGATTCTTCTTCCACTGTGATATCCATTATCGGCTCACCTGCCGGGGTCCAAAACTTCCAATTCCCAGTAGGGGCGTCTTCATTAAAGCTGCCTTCACAATCGAGTTGTCCGTTCGGATGGTAAAACAGCCATTTCCCCCACTTCTTACCTTGCGCGTTGTAATACCCTCTGGCCATCACAGAGTTGTCAGCGTAGTAGTCTGTAATGGCATGCTGAAAGGTGGGCGCCTCCAGGTTGTGTATATCTTTCATATTAGCTGGCAGGTAAGCCAGCCGCTTTACGACGGCTGCTTCCGGCTTAGTAACTTGCCAGTTGGCGTTGTAGTGAATCACAACAGGCTTATACTCTGGCTCCTCGCTTTGAGCAAAAGCCAGTGCTGATGAGAAAAGAAGTAAAACAGCGAGTAAAGTATGTTTCATAAAAAGTGTGGTGTTACTAATTCAAACATAATCAAAAAAGCCCGCCGAGCCATAAGGTCCTGCGGGCTTTTGAGAAATCAATAAGTAGTCTTTAATAGCTTAGAAACGCTCGTCGGCAGCGAAAAAGAAGTCGCCTTCGATCTGTGCGTTTTCGTCAGAGTCAGAGCCGTGTACGGCATTTGCCTCGATAGACTTAGCGTATACCTTACGGATCGTGCCTTCCTCAGCCTGGGCCGGGTTGGTAGCGCCGATCAGCTTACGGAAATCCTCAACTGCGTTGTCTTTCTCCAGGATCATAGCTACGATTGGGCCAGATGACATGTACTTCACCAGGTCACCGTAGAAAGGACGCTCCTTGTGCACTTCGTAGAACTTACCGGCACGCTCCTCAGTCAGTCTTGTCTTCTTCATCGCCACGATGCGGAAGCCGCCTTCCTCGATCATTTTGGTAATGCCACCGATGTTGTTATCTGCAACCGCATCCGGCTTAATCATGGTAAATGTGATGTTTCCAGCCATGTCTATTCTGTTAATGTGTGTATGTTTCGTTTTGAAGGTGCAAAATTAGCGCATTTAGCTTAATTATAGCAGCACTTTGCCCATACTTTCTACAAATATTTATGCTGGTATGCACCCAGCTATACCTACAACGAGGCCCTATGCATGCTCGCAGAACAGCCTAGAGCGTCTTAAAACGCTATTTTATTGCATTAGAAGTTATTTCTTCAGAAATTCGCGCCTTATATCCCTATTAATCAGCGGATTTATAACAAGCTTTATGCACGACATTAATGCTCTCAAAGAGCTCCTGAGAGAACCTAAAGAGGTGATGATCACCACACACCACAAACCAGACGCCGATGCGTTGGGTTCGTCACTGGGTCTGGCCGGCTATCTCAAGAAGCTCGGACACCGGGTTACGGTTATCACACCTTCCGACTATCCGAGCTTTCTTACCTGGATGGAGGGCAATGATGATGTGCTCGTTTACTCTGAGAAGAACGACGCCCTGGTGCAGCGCATCATCAGCGAGTCGCAGATGATCTTCTGCCTTGACTTCTCTAACCTGTCGCGCATCCACGACATGGGTGACTACATCCGCAACGCCAAAGGCACCAAGGTGTTGATAGACCACCACCTGCAGCCAGAGGATTTCGCTGATTTGGATTTCTCTAACCCGCAGGCCGCCGCCACAGCTGAACTGGTGTATGACCTGATCAAAGCCTTAGGCGATGGCGACAAGATCGACACAGGTATAGGCGAGTGCCTTTATGCCGGCATCATGACCGACACGGGCTCTTTCCGCCATCCGAGCACTTCTAAAAACGTGCACCTGATCATCGCGGACCTGCTGCACATTGGGGTGAACACCTCCAACATTCACCGCCTCATCTACGACAGCTCCACGGAACTGCGTTTGCGCTTTCTGGGTTATGCCCTGAAGGACAAATTGGTCGTACGCCCCGAGTACAGAACAGCTTATATTGCCATTACAGCGGAGGAACTGAAAGCTTACGATTCCAAAACAGGTGACACGGAAGGCCTGGTGAACTTTGCGCTTTCTATTGAGGGCATTGTTTTTGCAGCCGTGATCATCGACCGCGTGCAGGCCGTTAAAATGTCGTTCCGCTCTGTGGGCAACTTCTCAGTGAACGAATTTGCCCGCGCCAACTTTAACGGCGGCGGACACAAAAACGCAGCTGGCGGTATGTCGCTCGATACGCTGGAGAACACCGTGGCCAAGTTTGAAAGCCTGCTGCCACAGTACGAAGAGCAACTGCAGGCTTCTTGTTAAGTAACAAACATTTTATCCAACCTATAACACATGCTATTTAAATCAAAGTTCTTATTGCCGGTGCTAGCCGGTGCCATGTTGCTGCAGTCTTGTGGCGACAAAAACAAAAGCGACGAATTTCGCACTACGGCTGACGGCCTGGCTTATAAGATATATGAGCAAAAAGACGGTGAGTATGTGAACCGTGGCGAGATAGATGCCAACGATACCACCGGTGCCCGTCTGGGCCAGGTGATCACCATGCACATGTCGTACCGCACGGCTAACGACTCTGTGCTGTTCGACTCACGCCAGCAGGGCCAGCCGGTGATGCTCCCGGTAATGGAGCCTACCTTCAAAGGCAGCCTTGAGAACGCCCTGACCATGATGCGCGCTGGAGACAGCGGTGTGTTCAAAATCAGTGTAGACTCACTTTTCGCGAACACATTCAACCAGCCGATGCCTCCGTTTGTGAAACCAGGCACACACTTCACTTTCTATCTGAAAGCTGATAAAATACAGTCTGAAGAGGAAGCAGTAGCGGATCAGCAGAAGATGTTCGAAGAGCAGATGCTGGCCCAGCAGGAGCGCGCTAAAGAGCAGATCAAAGTTGACGACGCTAAAATTCAGGAGTACATCAAAGAAAAAGGCCTGAAGAATGTACAGAAGACGGATGCAGGCGTGTACTACGTGATAACAGAACAAGGCAAAGGCCCGAAAGCCAAAGCCGGTGACAACGTATCGGTGCACTACAAACTGTCTTTCCTGGATGGCAAAGAGCTGGAATCTTCTTACGACAACCCCATGAGTGGCGGTCAGCCGTTCACTTTCCCGCTTGGCCAGGGCCAGGTGATACCGGGTTGGGATGATGGCATTGCGCAACTGAACAAAGGCAGCAAGGCGATCCTACTGATTCCTTCTCCGCTGGCATACGGCGAGCAGGCACGTGGCGAGCAGATGCCGGCCAACTCGATCCTGCGTTTCGACGTGGAGCTTGTTGACATCAAAAACTAATTTCCGAATACCTATTAACCCCATTACCATGACCCCAACACATAAAAAGCAGTATCTGAGCACATGGCTTGCGAAGGTCCTCTTCTTTTTGGTTGTGCTGGTTTCTTTTTCGTCATGCAAAGAAGAAACTAACCCTTACTATATCACGCCTGAGCAGATTGAAGCCCAGAAAAAGATAGACGAGGAAACGATCAGAAAGTACTTCAGGGCCAATAATGTAGACACAACCAAAGTGGTGCGCCTGAACAGCGGCCTTTACATCTTGACCAAAAAAGCAGGTGAAGGCGATGTGATTAAGGCTGGACAGTATGCGGAGGTAAACTACATTGGCCGCAACGTGAGCAACGACGTGTTTGATAGTTCTTTCAGAAGCGGCAAGCCGTTTTCGGTGCTGGTAGGTGCTGGCCAGGTGATCAAGGGATGGGACGAGGGGCTGCAGCAAATGCGCAAAGGCGAGGAAGCGAACCTCTACATTCCTTCCTACTTAGGCTACGGCATGTATGGTAGCGGCAGTATTCCGCCAAACTCTGTGCTAATCTTCGAAATAGATGTACTGCAAGTGCGCTAACAGCTAGTTTCACATAAACAGAAAAGGCGATGCTCGATGCATCGCCTTTTCTGTTTATCAGCTCAGCACTTCCGACAGGATGGCCAGCGATTTGATCTCGCCCAGGCGCTCTACATGTAGCTGGTAATAGCGGATCAGGATGGAGAGCATTTCGCGGCGCACCTTGCCGTTGGGTATAGCGGCCTCAGCGGGTGTGCGCAGCAACTGGTCGAAAAGCTGTTCGTAAGCCTGCAGTGCTAAAACCGGCGGGGCATCGGTGAGCGACTGTGCATTGGGGGAGAAGGCTACCTGCTCTACAATCTCTGTTCCGCTGCTTGGTCCAAAGCCCAGGTGGTGGCTCAGGTGCAGTAGAAAGATCAGGTGGAAGTTCTCAAAATGATCCTGCAGCTCGTCAAACTCGATGATGGCGTTGAACAGGAAGTGAAAGAGCGTCGGGTTCTCCTCCTCTTCTTTAATAGTGCGCGACACCATCTCAGACAGAAAAAGCAGAATGCTGCTCTTGCGGATGTCAAAAGGTATGGTAGCGTAAGGATAGGCGCTCTTGTACTCTGAAATGCGGGTGATGCCTCCCCTTTGCGAGGTATAGACCACCATATCGAGCAGCGTGAAAGGCTGAAACAGGGCAATGCGGGAACCCGGGCCTTTTTTGCGCACGCTGTTCACGATGTACGACTGCACGCCCAGTTGCTCGGTGTATACTTTGGCGATGATCGACGACTCGCGAAACTTGATATAGTTGAGTACGATGCCTCTTGTCTTGACTAACATTTACTCCAGTACGGCTATTTTAGTGATACAGGTTTGGCGTGCTTCGCGGTCTGCTGCGAAGACCAGGTATACGCCAGCTTTTATACGCTTGCCGTTATACCCGCGGGCATCCCACGTGAGGGTGCCGCCAGTGGCCCTGGCCTTGTGTACCAGGGTACCGTTGATATCAGTGATGCGCACATCGGCATTGTTCGGCAAGCCAGACACACCAATAAGGCCGGCAAAGTCGGGCCGCACCGGGTTTGGATATACCTGGGCGCAGTCAGGCTCTCCTTCCGTGATTGTGGCCTCCGCGCGATAAGAGGCTATACCTTCATCAGTCATCACAAACACTTCGCCGGAGCCGTGTTCAATGGCCACTGATAAAACTTTATTGGAAGGCAATGGGCTGTTCTGGGTAGTGAAGTGCTGCAGCATTCGGTCTCCATCCGGGCTGAAAAGCCACAAACCATTATCTGTGGCCATCCACTTGCGATTGGCGCCGTCCACGGCAATGTCGCGTACCAACTGCCCACCGAGCAGCGGCCGCCCTTCAATGATCGGGATCCGGGCATCGTATACCTGACCAGAAAACACAGCGGCGGTACTGTAAAACACACCCACACCCGCTGCCGTTCCGACCCACATGTCGCCGTTCCTATCTTTGGTGATGCTGTATACGGCACTGCTGGGCAGGTTGCCACTGCCAATTCCGGCCCTGAGTTCCCGTACCTGCTGCCTTACCTCGTCATACACGACTAAGCCACTGTGCACATTGCCTTCTCGGCTAATGCTCAACCATTTATACCCATTGTCATCGATCGCCAGTCGTTCCAGGTTACTGTTATCGGCTATACCTAGCAGGCTATACCCCTTCCATTCCCCGTCAGGCCGCAACACATGCAGGCCCGGCGCACCAGACACCCGATGGCGGTTTACGGTCCATACCTGTCCGGCAGCATCGACGGCCACATCGGTCAGGCGTATCTGCTCGGTACGGTCGGTGGCTGGTTGTGTGCTGAGCAGCGTGCTGTTGGTGCCATTGTAGAGGATAGGCTGCTCCTCTCCTTTCCAGACCAGCAGTCCTTGCCCGTAGGTAGCCATGTAAACACGTCCCGTCACCGGATTGTAGGCTGCACTTACAAAGTCACGAAGTGGCTTCCCATCAGCTGGCGACAAAGCAGGGCTGTTGTTATACCATTGCCTAGCACGGTGACTGTAGTAGCCATTGGCGCGGTGCAGCGGCTCGTAGCTTTCACTGTAGCCTCCACTCAGCACATAGACCACACCATTACCGGCAGCTACCCGAAAGCTATTACTGGACCCAGGCCCCGGTGGCGCAAAAGCCTTCGGCTCGCTCCCAAGTCCCCAGGCAATCAGGCCACTCTGCTCGTCTGCTATCCAGGTTGTGCCCTCGGCATCTCGTACGGCCATGCGCGGTGCCCTTATACCTGGGTACTGCAGCATAGAGGCTACGTCATGGTTGTCGAGCAGCAGAATGCCCAGCTCTGTAGTACCCAGCAGGTAATTGGCAGAGGACTGTAAGTGTGTGATAGTGCTGCCGTAAGGTATAGGCACCTGCTCCCAGCTTCCTTGCCGTAGCACACGCAACCCAAAGCCTTCCGCCGCCAGGTATACCTGATTTTGAAAAGTGGCCAGTGCTGTCAGGAGAGTAGCAGCTGGCAGACCAGTTTCCACAAGTTGCCAGCTGCGAAAATCTTTAAGATTGCTTGTTAGTCGGTTGGCGCGCCATACCTGTTGGCCCGATAGCAGGTATAGCCAGTCGCCCTGCACAGTGCTCGCTTTTATAGCCAGCCGCTCGCCCTTAGGCCCCAGGTTGGTATAGGTATCCTTTATCTCCTGCCGGGCCAGGTCCACTACCACCAGGCCAAAAGCCGTGGAGAGATACGCTATCTTGTGATGGATGTGGATGTGGTGGGTGGTTTTGTCACCGTCGACGGCCAGGCGCAGGATAGCGGTGAGGTTGATGACGCGGCCTTTCTGCAGCAGGTCGATGTTGGCGTTGGCATAGGCGATGACCAGGGTATTCGTTTCCGGATCGTAACCGATGGTGCTGATGCGCTGTTCGCTCAACCCATCGATGCGGGTAATGGGCTGCACGTTCCGGAACTCCTTGTCATAGTAGAAAAGGCCCTGTTCTGCGGCCAGGTACACGCGGTCGCCTGCATCGGCCACAGCCCTGCCCTGTGTGTAGGGCACGTGCAACTGCCATTGTCCTATACCTACTGCACTTTGCGCCTGCACCAGCGTTGGCAGCCAGAGCAGCACTACAGACAGGTATAATAAACGCAAAAGCAGCTTCGACACGGGTATGATCGTTAGGTATAGATAAGTCTTGTCTTATCAGGAACGACGTAAAGTAAGTCGCGGTGGGCAAGTCACAGGTATAGCATCAGCTGCTGTTATTTCTTTTGCTTCATGCCTTCCTGAAAGCAGTGGCGACAGCGAGCCTCGTAGGATTCCGTCTCGCCCAACAGCACCTGCTGCTCCGATAATGCGTTGCGATAAGAATAAGTCGCAATATCGCCGCACTGCACACAGATGGCATGCACTTTGGTCACGTACTCAGCCACCGCCATCAAGGCCGGCATCGGCCCAAAGGGCTTGCCCAGGTAGTCCATGTCCAGACCAGCGGCTATGACACGCACACCGCTGTTGGCCAGCTTCACACATACCTCGGCCAGGCCATCGTCAAAGAACTGCGCCTCGTCTATACCTACCACATCGCAGCTGCCGCCCAGCAACAGCATGTCCTGCGCAAAGTCTATCGGGGTAGAGCGTATGGCATTGGCGTTGTGCGACACCACGTCCTCCTCGTGATAGCGCTTGTCGATGGTCGGCTTAAAAATCTCCACTTTCTGCTTGGCAATCTTGGCTCTGTTCAGTCTACGGATCAGTTCTTCTGTCTTTCCCGAAAACATCGATCCGCAGATCACCTCTATCCACCCTCTTCTGATTGCGTGGTTATCGTTACCAACGCGCGGCTCTATAAACATGTACTATTTTGTAGTTACTAAATTGTTAAATTGTTGACGGTTAAATTGTTGTATGCACGATTACTGGTGTATGATTACCTCGCCTCTCCCCTTTGCCGGAGGCCGCTGCCCCAAGTTAAGGACTTCATAAGATCCGAGATGATGTGAAGATCAACCTTACTAATCCTGATTCAGACAATCATATCTGCCTTTGAAGCCGTTTATCATCCCACACGACGTAACAGTGTAACGACGCTACATCCAACCTCTAATTTTAATTTCCTACCTTCCTAAACTCTCAAACTCCCAAACTCTTTAACTACTGTACTTCATGTGCGGGAGCATGGTCTGCCGGGGCACGCGGCCCTGAGCATCTCCGCTCACTAATGTACATTGGCAGGTCAGTCTTTCGTTAGTTTGTAGGCGGCCTCTGCTACGGTAGCGTTCTTCGCTGTCGGTGAGCGGCCCGAAGTGCTCCAGCCCCTCCTGCACCACAATGCGACAGGTGGTGCAGCGCCCTTTGGCTCCGCAGGCGTGCATCCAGTCGATGCCGTCGGCCTGCAGGGCCTGCAGCAGCGTTTGGCCGGGTGCCACCTCTACCTGCCGATCGAACAGGTTTTGCACCGTTAAATTTGGCATATTATTTATTAACTTTACGAAAGAAAGGTATACCAATGGAAGACAAATATAATCAATTAAGGCTTGAACGTTACAGCAAAGAACTGGCAAATGTGCTTTGCGACCGCCATTTTGCTGCACACGACACAATTAACGGACCCCAACTGATTGGCTTTACGCCCATCAAACAGGTCAATTTGTTTGTGATTAAAGAGCTCCTGCTCAGGTGGCACCACGAAATGGCCAACCTACGCAGCCCTTACTTCGACTATGAACATGAAGAGGTAAAGGAGGCGCTGCTCAACTTTATGAATGTACTATCGCGCAAGATCCTGATCAAGCGCGACGCTTTTGAGGCACTGCTTCAGAAAGCGATCCTCGACACTTTTCTGCTTAAACTGGCACCGGTGGCTACTTTTGAAGAGAAGTTCCTGCGCATTCAGGAGGACATCACCCTGCCCAAACTGCAGGAAAACCTCAAATACATCGACCTGGACAAGGCCCTGTTTTCGGGCTTTGTAAATACGCTCTCTCCCTCAAACCGTGACCGCGACTATATTCTGAGCCGGTTTAAGCTATACCTGAACGCCAACCGCGACAGCATTGCGCCGCTAACTGAGGTGCTGGAAGCGTTTAACAGCCTGCTGCCGATTACAGAAGAAGAGATCAGACAACAGCAGATCTCGCCTTTGGCCGCCTACGCTGCATCAATAGCCAAGCCAACGCCAGCTGCCCCAATTGAGGAGAAAGATGTGGTGGCGCCTATCCATAGCGCGCAGCGCGAGGCTTCTGTACCAGTAGCAACTCCTGCTCCGGCACCGGTAGCAACTGCACCCAGAACTGCTGCCATTGCGGACAACAACCTGAACGAGCGCTTCAAGGCGGAGCGACCTACTATGAACGAAAAGTTCAGCAAGCCAGCCTCCGCCTCTATCGGCGATTCGTTAAGCAACCGCAAGATAGAGTCGCTTAAAAACTCCATCTCCATCAACCAGCGCTTCAGCTTCATCAACGAGCTGTTCGATGGCGACAACATGACCTATTACAACACGATTCAGCAACTGGACCAGTTCAGGAGCCCGGATGAGGCCATGCACTTTGTGACCAATGACCTGGCCCGCAAGTATGACTGGAGCAAGAAGCAGGATAGCGTGAACAAACTACTCCGCCTGATCGAGCGCAAATTTGCCTGATCAGACACCATGCGCATCAAAAAGAAGACCTCTCCTCCGGGAGCCGGTCTTTTTTTATGCCTATCGGCTTTAGCCTCAAACCGCTACCCTGCCACATATTTTGCCAAAGCAAAATAATTCAATCCAGGTATACCTCAGGCATTGCAATTACCGATTCGAAACATTATTTATGCATTTTCTTTGGGAGGAAAAGCAGGCGCTAGCCCGGTTTTTGTGCTGCTGCCAGGAAAGAAAACTTGAACTTTATGCAACACCCTGAGAACAACCGTGCGTACTAACAATTCAAAATAACCTTATTATCAGCCATGAGAGACGATTTCGATTACGATGACGACTTAGATTACAGCTTCGATGATGAAGAGGAGGATGATGACTTCGGGATGACCTTCGAAGAGGATTTGTACCTGATGATACGGGAGAAACTCCGCGACACCATTCAAGAATTTAAGGGCGAGCACCCTGGCTTGAAAAAGCTGGAGACGCACGTGAGCAGCTTTAAAGTGAACGCCAAGAACACGGACGACTCAAAGTTTTATCCGTTGGCGGCTAAATTGCTGCTGGAGCATATAAAACCGCTTACACAGGACTCAGAGGAAATTTTGGAAATTTACGAGAACATGCAAACTGATATTGGTCGCTTCAAAAACCAGCGAGCCCATGGCTTTGAGGGAGAGTTTTACCTGACCGCTTAATACATAGCCCAAAAGCACTTATAGAAAAAGCCGCCCTAGTAATTCAGGGTGGCTTTTTCTATATATAAATATAATTTATTTTTAATATTTATACCTACTTCGTTAAACAGGCAAACTTTTTGCAGATTAATTTACAATCCTATAAATCTAATTGCCGTAGGTATAGTACCAATTACTCCGAATTATAATAAAACCGATATGGGACGGATTGGCTTCGTATAAGAATTAATATTTATTTAACTTTGCACCGGACTTACATGCAACCTTTTGGTGCCTCCGGGAATCCTGGATATAGTTAACACCAATTATTAGCTGTGATACACTCGCTACGACTCAATACGAAAATAAACAAACTTAATACTCCATCAGGAATGGCAGTAACACGACTTCTTGGTGGTGAAAGGCACCTTATCCAGACGGTGGATAAAAAACTGACCCTGACGACGCACCGCGTCATCATGCGGCATTACAACTGGCTTTTCAGAAGCTACCAGTCTGTCATGCTCGAAGATATCACCTCCTGGCAGATCAAAGCCACAGGCAAACCCCTATACCTTGCTTTTAGTGTTATCTCGGCCTTCTTCGTTTACTTCAACGATGTATTTGCGCTCCTCAGCGGTTTTTTCCTGATGCTGTACCTGATGACGCGGCAGCACCGCATTCACATCGAAGCGCCCCATACCACGATGGTTCTGCCCATCGAAGATGTGGAGGAGAACAGGCTCAACAGCATGATAGAGCTGGTGCGGCAAGCCAAGCGCGAGCGTATGGAAACGCTGAAGCAACAGGCAGACAATCCCATTGCATTTGAGACAGAACATAAAAAGAGCGCCTAAGGCGCTCTTTTCTTTTGAGCTCTATTTTCACACAGCTGCATAGCTATAGGCAATTAATTGCGCCCCTCCCTTAGAATTGCTATATTTAGGCCCTTTAAATGCCATTGAGCCATGCCAGCAGAAGAATTAGTATATCAGGACCAGGTAAAAGACCACCAGCAAAAGATTAAGCAAGTGTTTCAGGAGGTGGGCAAAGTGGTTGTAGGGCAGACCTACATGGTCAACCGCTTGCTCATTGGTTTGTTTACCGGTGGCCACATTTTGCTGGAAGGCGTACCCGGTCTGGCCAAGACACTTACCATCAACTCGCTTGCCCGTGCCCTGCGACTCGATTTTCAGCGTATCCAGTTCACCCCCGATCTTCTGCCATCCGACCTCATCGGCACCATGATCTACAACCAGAACGCTTCGCAGTTTGAGGTAAAGAAAGGCCCGATCTTCGCCAACCTGATTCTGGCCGACGAAGTGAACCGCTCCCCTGCCAAGGTGCAGTCAGCCTTGCTGGAGGCCATGCAAGAGAAGCAGGTGACTATTGGTGAGACTACCTATAAACTGGACCTGCCCTTCTTGGTACTGGCTACACAAAACCCGGTAGAGCACGAAGGCACCTATCCGCTGCCCGAAGCACAGGTTGACCGTTTCATGATGAAGGTATACATTGACTACCCCAAGAAATCGGATGAGCTGGAGATTATGCGCCGCATGGCCAACATGGCCTTCAACGACAACGTGAACAAGGTACTCTCGAAGGAGGACATCTTCGCCATCCGCAGCGAGATAAACCAGGTGCAGATATCCGAGACGCTGGAGAAGTACATTATTGAGCTGGTGTTCGCGACCCGCCGCCCTGCCGAGTACGACCTCAACGAATTTGCCGACTACATCCAGTTTGGCGTGTCGCCACGTGCCAGCATTGCCCTGAACCGCGCCGCAAAGGCCATCGCCTTTTTTGATGACCGCGACTACGTGCTACCCGAAGACATAAAGGAAGTAGCCCACGATGTGATGAACCACCGCATCATCCTCAATTACGAAGCAGAAGCCGATGGCATCCGCACCAAAGACTTTATCGAAGCCATCCTGCGAAAAGTACCGATTAGCTAAGGATTATACCAACCTATACCTGCAGGTAGAAGGGCTCGCGCCTTGCTGTAGCAGCATCCCCTTTCATAACTACCTCCTATACCTTTCCGTAAGTTTTAGCCCCGACTGTTTTGTGTAAATGCACAGCACAGCCGGGGTTATGTGTTCTATTCAAGGTATAAACTATGCTAAGAGGCTTATTTAAATTCTGGATGCTGAGTAAACTGTTCGGTGGCCGGGGTGGCGCTGGCGGCGGGAGAGGCCGTGGCGGTTGTGGTGGTATCGGCTGCCTGGGCATCATCGTGCTGGCGATACTGGCATACTTCCTGTTTCAGTACCTGGGTGGAGACGCAGGCACAACTACTGACTTTTGAGGAATAGCTTTTTAAAGAAGGTATACCTTCAGCCTCCACAGGTATAGCAACAAAAGAAGGGCCCGCTCTTTCGAGACGGGCCCTGTGCGTAGTGTGGGAGACTAAGCCACACTACTATTGATTGCTGCAATTGATCTCACCCATAATGCGCAATCAGTTTCTTATGAAGGCAGGATTGATGCAGCAAAACTATACCTACAATATTAGCTGTAGATTACTGTAAGGTTACTATATTGTTAAACCCAGTCCCGGCAGCCGCTGAGCAACCTTCAGAACGGCAGCTTTTCCCTCCTGCAATTGACAAAACCAACACAGTCAATCTAATATTACTTGTATATCAACAACTTACAAACTAATATTAGGTTTTATTAATAGAAACTTAACTCCCCATTAATATTGAGGTAATATAGTCCGTCTACTTTTGTCGCATCAATAAGACTACAAATACAATGCGACAGAATCTCACCACAGTTCTATTTATCCTGTTATCCGCTTTCCTTTCGGTGCATGCGCAGACTGGCAGCATACAGGGGGCCATCAAAGACGCTACGAACGGCGAAGAGCTGATTGGCGCTATCATCAAAGTGCAGGGAACGGGGCTGGGCGCTCCTTCGGATGCCTTCGGTAATTTCCGCATCGACAATGTGAAAGAAGGCACCTATACCTTAGAAGTCAACAGCCTATCCTACGCGCCTAAAACAATTGCCGATGTGATCGTGACGGCAGGTAAAACCGCTACGGTTAATGTGGCGATGGAGCAGAACACGTCGCAATTGGCGGAGGTGACCATAACAGCAAAAGGCAACAGGGAAACCGAGCATATTCTGCTATTAGATCAAAAGAAAGCCGTTATTGCGACACAGGCCATTGGCGCACAGGAACTCTCCAGAAAAGGGGTTAGTGATGCCGAAGGCGCAGTTGCAAAAATTTCAGGCATTTCAAAAAGCGACGGTTTAAAGAATGTATTCGTTCGCGGCTTGGGCGACCGCTATAACACGACCACCCTGAACGGCTTTGCCATCCCCTCTGAAGACCCTCAATTCAAGAATATTTCGCTCGATTTTTTCACGAGCGATATGATCAAGTCGGTTGATGTGAACAAGGTATTCTCGGCGTCTATGAATGGCGATGTGGGAGGCGCTTTAATCAATATCAACTCAAAAGAACTTGTTGATGACAATGCCTTTCAAATCGGAATCTCAACCGGTATAAACAGCCAGGTGCCAGGCAGCAACTTCTTGCTTCCAAGTGGCATGAACAAATTTGGTTACGCCACTGCAGCTGGCATACCGGCAAGCCAGAACGGCGAGGAGTATGTAACAAATCACTCCTTTAACAACTCGCTTGACCCGGCACAGAAAAGCCCGCTCCTCAACGGAGGCGTCTCCTTTTCGGGAGGCAGCAGGTTCCTGAACAAACACCGCTTTTCCATAATAGGCTCCATAGATAACAAGTACCATTACCAGGAAGGCGTTGCCCGCTTGATTACAGCAACCAACCCAGAGAACCCTTTCCGCGATTTTGACTACCAGCAATCCATGCGCAGCGCCTCCCACATGCTGGCGGGCAACCTGGAGTTTAACCTCAACAGCAGCCAACTGAATTTCAATTCCCTGTACCTGCACACCGCCACGGCTGCCGCTTACGACTTTTATGGCAAGGAAACAGAAATATTCCAGAAGGCAGAGGATTATAATTCCGAAGGTCATCAAAGGCGCTTGCAGGTCAACGACAACTCGGTTTTCATAAACCAGCTCATCTGGAAAGGAGACCTCTCGGACAAGATAACCTATAACGTAGGGGCTACGGTAAACCACGTGATCGGCCAGGAGCCTGACCGCAGAATCTTCATGCTGCCATCTATCGGAAACGGCATGGTGGAACTGGGTATGGGGGAAGGGAGAAACCAACGCTTCAACAGCAAATTAAAAGAAACTGCTTTCATCCCTAAAGTTAACCTGCAATACGCGCTTTCGGCAGACCCGGAAAAACTGTCTTACATTGAAGTAGGCTATAATGGCAAGGTAAGTTCCAAAAACTTCTCAGCCCCTATTTACAACCTTATCTGGTCTGGCGGGCAAGGTACGCTCCCCACTTTCAGATTAGATGATATCCACCTCGACCCATACTTTAACCAGGAGAGTCTGGCTAACGGCAATTTCCGGGTTGAACACTTCAATGACACCTACGATGTTAGATGGAATAACCATGGCGCCTATGTTGACATGGTACACAAGGTTGGAAACAAGCTTACTTTAAATACAGGGGTAAGGGCAGATGATGTTAACATGAGGATTAACTATAATGTTAACCGCGGTGCTGACCAAGGGTCTAATACGATAGACGAACTCTTTCTATCGCCCAGTTTTAACGCTAAATACGAGCTCGACGATAAAAACCATTTAAGAACAGGCATCAGCCGCACCTATACCCTGCCTCAGGACAGAGAAGTATCACCCTTCATTTACCAGGGAATTTTCGGCCCGGAGAATGGTAACCCGAATCTGAATCCTTCCACCAATTACAACTTCGACCTGAAGTGGGACTTTTATACGTCAGTGGGTGAGCAGGTTTCGGTGAATGCCTTTTACAAACATATACTCAACCCAATCGCGCGGGTAGACCAGGGCAACTCAGCAGGTCTGAGAACCTATGACAACGTTTCGGACCATGCAGTGGCAGCCGGTCTTGAGATAGAAGTAAGAAAATCGCTGATGAACCTTGCCGAGAAACATCGTCTGAATGCCGGCCTGAATGCGTCCTACATCCACACGAACGTAAATCTCCCAAGCTTTTTTACTGAAACCTCCTCTACCCTGGAAGGCGCCGCACCCTACATACTGAATGCGGACCTGACTTATAATCTGGTAACTGACAGAAATGTGGACGTAACCTCTGCGCTGGTGCTAAACTACCTGAGCGACAAAGTGCACACTCTGGGTACACGTGGCTTCAACAACCTGATCGAGAAGAGCATCACAACCTTAGACTTTGTTACCTCAGTGGGCCTTAACGAGCACCTTAAACTCAATCTGAAAGCCAAAAACCTCTTAAACCCTGCCTATAAGCTCACAAGAGAAGGTGCCGGCTCCGATACGAATGCGCAGAGCGTTACAATCGGCAGCTATAAGAGAGGCGTTCAGTTTGATTTCGGAGTGGCCTATCAGTTTTAACAATTCGATAACGCTCCGGTCACATTCAGTTGATCTTCCAATTTTAAATTTGTATAAACAATCAGAAAAATGAAAAAGACATTCCTTTACCTGTTATTCATTCCGCTGGGACTGTTCTCATGCAAAGACGACGACACTACAAACCCGGAACCAGGACCTGCGGCCACAAAAGAGCTAAGCGGTGATATTTCTAGCGATGTAACGCTTGACCCAAGCACAGAATACAAACTGACAGGGTCGCTGCTTGTAGTTAATGGAGGTAAACTCAGAATACCTGCGGGCACAGTTATCAAAGCTGACAAGGGTTTCAATAAGTACATCCTTGTGGAGCAGGGTGGCCAGATCTTTGTGAATGGCACGGCCGAAAAACCGGTAAAAATAACATCTGCAGCGGCCGATCCGAAGCAAGGCGACTGGGGTGGTTTGATCATCAACGGCAAAGCAAAACTTTCCGGCCCGGCTGGCAAAGTTACCACCAGCACCACAGAAGTTAACCCGGCTGTTATCTACGGCGGCGAGAATAATACCGACAACTCGGGCGTAATAGAGTATCTTATCCTAGAGTATACCGGAGCGAAATCCTCTGCTGATATCGAGCACAATGGCCTAACGCTAAATGGCGTGGGAAGCGGCACCAAGATCGAGAATGTTTACATCCCATATGCTGCTGACGACGCTATCGAGTTTTTCGGCGGTTCCGTAAATGTAAAGAACCTGTTAGTGGTGGATTCTGACGACGACATGTTCGACGTAACGCAGGGCTGGACGGGCACACTGGATAACGCCTACGGTGTTTGGAAGGCCGGCTACACCAGTGCAGAGTCTGACCCAAGAGGCGCTGAACTGGATGGCAACCTGGACGGCAACACCCCTGGCGACGTGAACCAGTCTGATTTCATCTTCAAGAACATCACGATCGTGAACGAGTCTACTTTCGAGATGCAGGATGCCGTAAAAGTGCGCAGAGGCGCTAAGGTTACTATTTCTAACCTCCTTGTTAAAGGCACTACCGCCACCGATCTGATCGACTTGACTGACGGCAAGGGCAATGGACATGCAGGAACTGTAATCGAATACAAAAACGATGGCATGGTAGTGAAGCAGGAAGTTAAAAACCCTGACAATGCTGACATCAAATCTAACAGCGCTATTACAGGGGCTAATACTTCTGCATTCGGCTGGACTGGCTACAAATTTTAGGTAAGATTTTAAATATAAAACGGGCTGTCACAGATTTACTTTGTGACAGCCCGATTTGTTTTTGGACTCTTTCCGCTGCTGCCTTCAGTGCCAAAGACAAAACAGCGGGCAAGGCGAGACGGAATGCTACTAATGAGCAATGTTTCCGATGAGTATTTGATTATAAGTGTTGCATTAAGAGTCAGAGGTCTCCTCTGACTCTTGGTGTTTACAAGCAGTTCGGCTACAGGTATAGCATACATAAATAGTAATCAGCATATAGTGACTAATACAGAAGAGCATTTAGCCGACTACCCGCTTATACCTATACCTGCCTCTCGCTCCAAACCTGACCGTGCTTTGGTAACATAAACTTAACACTGGCATAACAGACGAGTAACATTACCATCCGACCTTTGTGCCGTTGAAAATGAAAGCCACGCTAATTCAATTGATTAGCGCATTTCAGATTCGACACTGCCCCCCTGTAGCGAGTAGACTCCGCTGAAGGAATGGACTGGGGCAGCAAGTAAAACCATACTCACCCAAACAATGAAGGTAACAACCGCAACGCGTACTCTCCTAGCGGCAGGTATAGCTGCAGGCTTTTTGTTTTCAAAAGACGTAAAGGCCCAATCAACAGATTCTATTCAGACAACCTCTGTTGTGCTACAGCCAGCCCCTGCCACGGCAAAGGAAACCCCTAAAAAGAAGGCGTGGTACGACAGAATCTCGCTACGGGGTTACGCACAGGTACGCTACAACCGCCTCCTTGAAACCAACCCCAACCTCAAGTGCGACCAGTGCGACAAGTCCCTTGGCGAAGGTGGCGGAGTGTTCCTGCGTCGTGGCCGTCTTATTTTCAGCGGGGACGTGAGTGACCGCCTTTCTATCTACATCCAACCTGACTTCGCCTCTTCGGCCTCATCCAATGCCCTGCATTTCTTCCAGCTTCGCGACGCCTACTTCGACGTGTCGCTCGACAAAGCCAAGGTGTACCGCTTCCGGGTGGGCCAAAGCAAAATTCCTTACGGCTTCGAGAACCTGCAGTCGAGCAGCAACCGTCTGGCCCTGGACCGTAACGACGGTCTGAACAGTGCTATCACCAATGAGCGTGATTTGGGTATCTTCTTCTATTGGACGCCAGAGGCTATACAGGAGCGTTTCAAAATGCTGACTGACGCAGGTCTGAAAGGCACGGGCAATTACGGTGTGTTTGGCATTGGTATCTATAATGGTCAGACCGCGAACCGCCCCGAAGCCAACAACACGCAGCACGTGGTAACCCGCCTCTCATATCCAATACTGGTAGGCAGCAAGCAAATCATAGAGCCAGGTATACAGGCCTACAAAGGCAAGTATGTCATCACGCCAGACCAACTTTCGTCGGGTGTAGGTATAGCTGAAAAATATTTGAAAGACGGATTTGATGACGAGCGTATAGCCGCCTCATTTGTGGTATACCCGCAGCCTTTCGGTTTTCAGGCGGAGTACAATATTGGTCGCGGCCCTGAGTTTAATACAGAAACTAACGCGATTGAAGTACAGAATCTGCACGGCGGTTACGCGCAGGCCATGTACCGCAAGGAAGTTGGATCGCAAGTGCTTATACCTTTCGTTAAAGTGCAACACTACGAAGGTGGCAAGAAGCACGAGCGCGACGCCCCAGGCTATAGCGTGTATGAGACAGAGATTGGCGTGGAGTGGCTGGTGCACAAGAGTGTGGAACTGACGGCCGACTACAGCATCGGTGACCGCACCATCCGCAACGCCCAGAACTTCGACAACCGCCAGCACGGCAGCCGCCTCAGACTACAGGCACAGTTTAATTTTTAAGTAGAAGTCTATAATTTGATTAGCTGTATCTGGTGCAGCCGCTGGTTCTTTGGAGCCAGCGGCTGTTTTTTTGTTAATACACGTGAATCTCAAACTGGCTTCATGTATAAACACCTGTAGCCGATTCGCTGAAACTGTAGGCATAAAAAGAAGCAGCATATCCTTCATGCTTTGCCTTAAATCTCTTCGCCTAAAGCCTATCCCAGTGCTTCTCCTTCCTCTCCTATACCCAAAGCTTAACATAACCGTAATATGGCCATAACCTTCAGGTAACACTGGGGTGGTTATTTTGTACCGTGATTCAGAAACAACACCGATGGCCTGACTAACCATTTGTAAAACTCTGAAACACGCATAAAAAGGCGCAGCCAAGACTACTGCGACTTAAGTCAAAACATAATAGCATGGCATTAGCTTAATTCTCACCCTAAACTAATACAGCGCGTGAACCATAACCTTAAAGGAGTCCTTTTAGCACTCTTGTTCAGCCTCTTCTATACCTCCAGCACACAAGCCCAGACCGTTAACGACACCAAGTTCGGCAAAGGCCTCCAATTTGTGGCCGCCGACTCCTCATTCAGCCTCAAATTCGGCACCCGCTTTCAGTTGCTATACCAGGGTGGCAACACGCCCACAACCGGCAACTGGGACGACCGCTTCCTGATTCGAAGAGCCCGCCTGAAGTTCGATGGCTTTGCCTTCTCTCCAAGATTAGAATACAAGATAGAGCTCGGCCTGAGCAACAGCGACATCGGCAGCGACGTGCCCGACCTGACCAACAACGCCGACAACATCATACTCGACGCGGTGGCCAAATGGCACCTCACCCCGAACCTGCAACTGTGGGTGGGCCAGACCAAACTGCCGGGTAACCGTGAGCGTGTGGTCTCTTCGCAGAAACTCCAGTTCGTGGACCGCAGCTTGCTCAACTCCCGCTTCAACCTCGACCGCGATGCTGGCCTGCAACTGCACCACGAGCACCAACTTGGGCAGGTTGTGTTCAGAGAGATCGGCTCCATCTCGATGGGCGAAGGCCGCGACATTACCGTGAACAACACGGGCGGCTACGACTATACGGGGAGGTTTGAAATACTGCCTTTCGGGGCGTTCGAAGGCAGTGGGGACTATGTGGGCAGCGATATCGAGCGCGAACAAACACCGAAGCTTTCGCTGGCTACTTCTTTCGACTACAATAGCAACGCCGCCCGGGAGCAGGCGCAGCTCGGTGACTTCCTGAGCGACACACGCGACCTGCGCACCTGGTTCGTGGATGCCATGTTCAAGTACCGCGGCTTTTCGGCCATGGGCGAGTACGCCGACCGAAAGGCCCCCGATGGCCCGGTAGTGCTGCGTGACGAACTGGGCGGCGTGGCGGAAACCTTCGTGACGGGTACGGCCCTAAACCTGCAGGCAGGCTACCTGTTGCCGAGTAACTGGGAAGTAGCCGGCCGCTTTACCGACTTCAACCCGACAGCCGAGACAGGCATGCGCCAACAAGACCAGTACACCGTAGGCGTATCAAAATACATTGTAGGGCATTCGCTGAAGGTGCAGAGCGATGTGACGCTGATACAGGAAGCGGGCCGCGAAGACCGTACCCAGTTCAGACTGCAGATGGAATTGGCCTTATAACAAAACCAACTGATTACCAAACAAGTACACCCGCTTAGTAATTCAACACAAACAGACCAAACCTACTCAACTTATACATCCTAAAATCGAATTGTATGCTACAACTTAGCTTTTCCCGATTTAAACTTAGTGCAGCCATCGTATTGGGTGCTTCGCTTGCTTTCACATCGTGCGGCGGCAATTCCCAGGAAGGCGGCAGCGACATGTCGGGTTCTATCGCGATTGACGGCTCCTCTACGGTATACCCTGTGACGGAAGCCGTGGCTGAAGAGTATCGTGCCGAGGCCCCGGACGTGAAAGTCACCGTAGGCGTGTCCGGTACAGGCGGCGGTATGAAGAAATTTACACGCGGCGAAATAGACATCGTAAATGCCTCCCGCTCCATGAATGCTTCGGAAGCACAGACGGCGAGCGAAAACGGCATTTCGTATGTGCAGCTTTCGGTGGCATACGACGGCCTGACAGTAGTGGTGCACCCTTCCAACGACTGGGTGAAAGACATCACCGTAGCCGAGCTGAAGAAGATGTGGGAGCCTGAAGCGCAGGGCACCATCACACACTGGAACCAGATTCGCCCCGAGTGGCCTGACCAGGAGATTCACCTCTATGGCGCAGGCGTGGAGTCAGGCACGTACGATTACTTCACCGAAGCCATTGTAGGCAAAAGCCACTCAAGCCGCGGTGATTTTACTGCCAGCGAGGACGACAACGTGCTGGTACAGGGCGTGTCTACTGACCCGCTGGCACTGGGCTTTTTCGGATACGCTTACTACGAAGAGAACAAGAACAAGCTGAAGGCTATACCTGTAGACAACGGTACAGGCCCTGTCCTGCCGTCGCTGGAGACAGTGAAAGACGGTTCTTACGCCCCGCTTTCGCGCGCGCTGTTTCTGTACATCAGCTCAAAGGCCGTGGCCAAACCAGAAGTTGTGGACTTCATCAACTTCTACCTAGACAACGCAGGTGATTTAAGTGAAGAGGTAGGCTATATCCGCATGCCAGATAACATCTATAACGAGCAAAAGCAGAAGTTCGAGCAGTTTGCCACTGGCGCCGCCACGGCCAATCAACAATAATATCCTGAAATAACCAGCGCAGGTATAGCCCACGGAAACAAAGGCTATACCTGCGCTTCAATCAAAAGCACCTTGAGAGTACAGGAGAAAATCATAGAGGGCTTGCTGTGGCTGTCGGCCGCCATCACGATACTGATCACGGTCAGCATCATCTGGGTGTTGCTGTCGGAGTCCATCAAGTTTTTCAGCGAAGTGTCCATTGTGCGTTTCCTAACGGAGAAGGAATGGACGCCCCTTTTTGCTGAGAAGAAGTTCGGCATTATGCCGCTTGTTGCGGGCACCTTCCTCACCACAGCTATTGCCATTGCTGTGGCGCTGCCCATCGGGCTCACCATCGCCATTTACCTGAACGAGTACGCCCACGCCCGTTTCAAAACCTTTATCAAACCTTTGCTGGAAGTGCTGGCCACCATACCTACGGTAGTCTACGGCTTCTTCGCCCTGACCGTGGTAACACCTTTCCTGCAGTCGTTTATACCTGGGCTGGCGGGTTTCAACGCGCTGTCGGCAGGTATTGTGATGGGCATCATGATAATCCCGATGATCTCCTCGCTGAGTGAAGACGCCATCAGCGCCGTGCCCCGCTCCTTGCGCGAAGCCGCCTACGGCATGGGCTCTACCCGTCTGCAGACCGCGTTCGGGGTTATGGTGCCCGCCTCCTCGTCAGGTATACTGGTGTCGATCATTCTGGCAATTTCGAGAGCGGTGGGTGAGACCATGATTGTGGCCATTGCGGCAGGTCAGCAACCGCGCCTCACGCTCAACCCGCTGGTGCCGATCGAAACGATTACCACTTACATTGTGCAGGTAAGTATGGGCGATGTGCCGCACGGCTCCCTGGAATACCGCACCATTTTCGCGGCAGGTATGACGCTGTTCGTGTTCACGTTTTTGCTGAACAACCTCAGCTTCTGGATTAAAAAGAAATATCAGGAAAAGTATGACTAACTCCGAGAAAAACCGCCTCAAAGACAAGGCCTTTCAGGTGTTCGGCATTTTCTGTACCTTCATCGGACTGGTGGTACTGGCCATCTTCCTGATCGATATCATAATAGAAGGAGTAGGTCGCATCGACTGGGACTTCCTGACCAGCCTGCCCTCGCGCCGTGCCGGCCGCGCAGGTATACTGACCGCATGGGCAGGCACTATCTGGATTCTGGTGCTGTCCGCTCTGATTGCCTTCCCGCTAGGTATAGCCGCCGGCATTTACTTGGAAGAGTACGCGAAAAAGACGAAGCTCTCGAATTTTTTGGAGATTAACATTGCCAACCTGGCCGGTGTACCGTCCATTATCTACGGTTTGCTGGGTCTGGAGCTTTTTGTGCGTATGATGAATCTGGGCGGCATTTTGCTGGCGGGTGCACTTACACTCTCACTCCTTATTCTGCCTATTGTGATAGTAACGACCCGCGAAGCCATCAAGGCCGTGCCACGTACCATCCGCGACGGTTCTTTTGCGCTGGGCGCCTCTAAATGGCAAACAGTGTGGAACCAGGTGCTGCCCGCCTCGATTGGTGGTATCCTGACGGGCGTGATCCTGGCACTTTCACGGGCAGTGGGCGAAGCGGCTCCGCTGATCGTGATCGGGGCGCTGGCCTACGTGCCTTTCGTGCCAAGCTCACCAATGGACGAGTTCACCGTGCTGCCAATCCAGATTTTCAACTGGACCTCGCGTCCGCAAGCGGCCTTTTTGACCAATGCGGCAGCGGCTATTATTATCCTGTTACTGATTACCTTCTTGCTCAACGGCATTGCGGTATACCTGCGCCACCGTCAGCAAAAGAAAATAAAATGGTAAGTTTTCACCCATGACCAAAAAACAAAGTAAGTTAGAAGCGATTAACCTAGACGCCTATTACGGCGACTTCCAGGCGCTCAAGAATATCAACATCGCCATGGAGGAGAAAGCTGTGACCGCCTTTATCGGTCCGTCGGGCTGCGGCAAGTCCACGTTTCTGCGCACCTTCAACCGCATGAACGACTACATCGACGGCTTCCGCACCGAAGGGCAGATTCTGCTGGACGGCCGCGATATCTATGCAGATGATGTCCGGGTGGATGAACTGCGGAAGGAAGTGGGCATGGTGTTCCAGAAGCCCAATCCCTTCCCGAAAACCATTTACGAAAACGTGGTCTACGGCCTCAAAATACAGGGTATAAAGGACAAGAAGCTCCTGCAGGAAACCTGTGAGAAATCGCTTCAGCAAGCTGCCCTCTGGAACGAGGTGAAAGACAAGCTCGATAAGTCGGCCCTGGCGCTTTCGGGTGGTCAGCAACAGCGCCTGTGCATTGCCCGCGCCCTAGCCATACAGCCTTCGGTTATTCTGATGGACGAGCCCGCCTCGGCCCTCGACCCGATTTCCACGGCCAAAATAGAAGACCTGATTCACGAGCTGAAAAAGGACTATACCATCGTGATTGTGACGCACAACATGCAACAGGCAGGCCGAGTGAGTGACCATACCGCCTTCTTTTACATGGGCGAGCTAGTGGAGCATGCCAAAACCAAAACCATGTTTACGAGTCCGAAAGACACCCGCACCCAAAACTACATCACGGGCCGCTTTGGTTGACAGGCACTCACCACTGATTCACGTATAGGAATTTAATCTCACTCAAAAAATGACACACGAATGCAACACATAGATGAAGAACTTAACCGCTTGCGGGAAAAGCTGCTGGAGATGTGGGACCTGGTAGACCACCAGCTCGCCAGCGGGCGCGAAGCCGTGATGAACGCCGACCAAGAATTAGCGGAGCGCATCATTAAGCTCGAACGCAAGGTTAATAACTACGACATCAAAATCGACCGGATGTGCGAAAACTTTTTCGCACTGTATACTCCTGTGGCGGTGGACCTGCGTACTGTGCTGGCCGTGCTGAAGATAAACTCCAACCTGGAGCGTATCGGCGACACTGCTGAGAGTATGGCCCATTTCGTCAGTAAGCTCGAGCGCCCCTTCGACCCCGAACTGGTAGAACTCACAAGTATGATGGTGATGTATGACCAGGCGATCGCCATGTTCCGCGAATGCCGTGCAGCGCTCGTACAAGACGACACCAAACTCGCCAAGCAAGTCATCAAACTCGACAAGGCCCTCAACAAAATATACCGCAAGTCCGACCAGGTCATTACCAAATACCTGCAAGCCAACCCTGACCGCATACAAGAAAGCCTTGCCTTATTTTCTATCATTAAAAAGCTGGAAAGAGTAGGCGATCAGGTATCCAACATGGCCGAAGAAATCATCTTCTACCGTGAGGCGAAAATAGTGAAGCACAAGGGCAAGAAGAAAAAGAAGGATTAGGTTGAATTGTTAAATTGTTGAACGGTTAAATTGTTGGATTCGCAGGGAGAAAACGCAACAAGTAAAGACATTTTGCTGGCGCAGGTTTTCGAACTTGCGCCTTTTTATTGACTTCGTGTTTGTGATGGATGGGCGCAGCTACTCCTACCATGTCGAACTTGATCGCAGAGGCCTGGCTATATCTAGCGCCCTCGCTCGCGTCCCGTGAGTGTGAGCTATCTGACGGACTGTGGCCGCTTGTGTTTGTGCTCTGACGCCGTACCGAATGCTATTTCGGATTTCTCAATCCGAAATCTACCTGCTGCAGATTTGAAATCCGCATTTTACGTGGAACGGGGATTAGGGAATCCCCGACAGTGGGGGTTGGGGCCATTGATAAAACTTCCGGATTCGGAAATCCGGAAGAGCGATATATAAGTGGCGAGACGCCACTGTAAATCTCACACTCGCGGGACGCGGGCGAGGGCATTACTTTAATGTACATCTGCTATACCTCGCCATAACTAAGCTTGCCTCCTACGGCATTTAGCAGTTTAAAACTTCGAGCTCTATACCCTGCCGCTGGAATTATACCCTCGCCAAGGCATATACCGCCCTTTAGCAATTATACAATTTGTGTCGTACCTTTGCGCAAAATTAAGAAGGTGCTGTTTAAAGAAGTCATATACTTAATGCAGAAGGATTTCCTGCTGGAGTGGCGGCAGAAGTATGCTTTCAACGGCATGCTCCTCTACGTCAGTAGCACGGTGTTCGTCTGCTACCTCAGCTTCGGGCTCCGCTCGAACGCCCTGCAAGTGCCAGTCTGGAACGCCCTGTTCTGGATAATCCTACTCTTCACGTCGGTCAACGCCATTGCCAAGAGCTTTATGCAGGAGAACCGCGGCCGGCTGCTCTATTTCTACTCCATCGTGAGTCCGCAGGGGATTATACTAGCTAAGATCTTGTACAACGCCTGCCTGATGCTGGTGCTGGCACTAATCTGCTTTGTGTTTTACGCCTTTGTGCTGGGCAATCCGGTGGAAGATATTCCGATGTTTTTGCTCAGCATTCTGCTTGGGGCCATCGGTTTTGCAACTTCCCTAACCATGATTTCAGGTATAGCTTCCAAAGCCGCCAATAGTAGTACGCTCATGGCTGTGCTTAGCTTTCCAGTGATAGTGCCCATGCTGCTCATGCTGATTAAAATGTCCAAAAACGCCATGGACGGTCTGGAGCGGGCTGCCAGTCTCGACGAACTACTTACTTTGCTTGCCATAAACATGATCGTTGTCACTGTTTCTTATATTTTGTTCCCGTACCTTTGGCGTTCGTAAGGTATGGCTCCGCAAGTAAGGTATAGCCGACACATTACAAGGTATAAGTAGCTGACTTATCTAAAATTACACACAGTTTCAGTACAGATTTGCGACAATTTGATCTGCGGAACTGTTAGAAATAAAAGAAGAATGGGAAACGGCTGAGACTGGCCCCATCAAAATAAGAGAAGAAGGAACATGAAGAAGAACTGGTGGAAAATACTGACTGTGCTGCTGCTGGTGTTTACCGTGGCGGTGGGTATGCTGTCGGATGTTCCCCGACTGGCCATCCTCAACGAGACGATCCGCAACCTGTACTTTCACGTTCCCATGTGGTTTGGCATGATCCTGATACTGCTGGTATCAGTGGTATACTCTATCAAATACCTCCGCAAGCCAAGCATCAAAAACGACATTATCGCGCACGAAGCCGCCAAGGTGGGAATTCTTTTTGGCGTGTTAGGCATCGTGACAGGTATGGAGTGGGCTAAATTTACGTGGGGTGAGTACTGGAGCAACGACCCGAAGCAGAATGGCGCGGCCATCGGCCTGCTGATTTACTTCGCCTACCTCGTGCTGCGCAGTTCTTTTGCCGAGCAGCAGCAACGTGCCCGTATCAGTGCCGTGTACAATATCTTCGCTTTTGCGGCCCTTATCCCATTGCTGTTCATCCTGCCCCGCCTCACGGATTCGCTTCACCCGGGCAACGGCGGCAACCCCGGCTTTAACGCTTACGACCTCGACAGTAGCCTGCGACTGGTTTTTTACCCGGCTGTACTGGGCTGGACGCTGCTGGGTGTCTGGATTATAAACGTGAAATCAAGATTGGAATTACTGAGACAACGCATATATGAAAATGTTTAGAATACTGGCCATTTGCTGCTTGATGCTGGGCATGCTGCTTGCCTTTGAGCCAGCCATGGCCCAGGACCAGATGGTAGAGTTTTCGTCGGCTCCGCAGCAAAATATAGAAATGGCAGACGCCCTGCGGCAGGACGGCAAAATTTATGTGGTAGTAGTCGTACTGCTGACCGTGCTGATAGGAGTGTTGTTTTACTTGATTGCCCTCGACCGCAAGGTGGGCCGACTGGAAAAACAGCTGAAAGACGAGTACGTGAACCGCTAACGCTTTTTTGTCAAAAAATGACAAATATCCCTATCTGCGATGGATTTAAAACTTTCTATCGTGTGTTAGGCTATCAGAAAAAGGAGAATCTATACCTCAGATAAAGATGAAAAAATCGCACATCATCGGCATTATCGTTATCGCCATGGCCATCGGCATCATCATGACCACGGCTGGCGACGCTAGTACTTACGTTTCATTTGGCGATGCCATTGAGCTGGCCAAAGACGGTAACTCCACAAAAGTACATGTGGTAGGCCGCCTCAAGAAGGATAACCAGGGCCACATTGTGGGCATGCAGTATGAACCCATGAAGGACCCGAACTACTTCGCTTTTACGCTGGTGGACACCAACCGCTTCGAACAGCGCGTAGTCTACTTCAATCCTAAACCACAGGACTTTGAGCGCTCAGAGCAGGTTGTAATTACTGGCAATATGCAGAATGATGTGTTCGTGGCTGACAAGATACTCCTCAAGTGCCCGTCTAAGTACACGGAGAACGAAATGCAAACCAACACCGCAGGTATATAAATTTAGTTAAAAGTTAAAAGTGAAGAGTTAAAAGCCTTTTTATACTTCTTCAACTCTTAACCCATAACTCTCAACTCTTAACTATATAAGATGATTAATACGCTAATCGGAGACTTTGGCCACGCGAGTGTGATTGTGGCTTTTGTAGCGGCCATTGTAGCCTCCTATGCTTATTTTATGGCCGCGCGCCAGAAAACCGAAGAGAGCGGCGATACCAGCTGGCGCAAACTGGCACGCATTGCCTTTTATGTGCACAGTATAGCGGTCGTGGCCATTATCTTCAGCCTTTTCAACATCATTTACGAACACCGCTACGAGTACTATTACGCCTGGAGCCACTCGTCTAACCACCTGCCGGTGCACTACATGATCTCCTGTTTCTGGGAAGGTCAGGAAGGCTCTTTCCTGCTTTGGATGTTCTGGCACGTAGCCTTGGGCGTGGTGCTGATGAACGCTGGCAAGAAGAACAAACAGTGGGAAGCGCCCGTGATGGCCATCTTCTCTTTCGTACAGATCTTTATCTCGTCCATGATTCTGGGTGTGGTGATCGGCGACTTCAAGCTGGGTTCCTCTCCTTTTATCCTGATGCGCGACTTCATGGCCGACGCCCCGGTGTTTGCCATGGACCCGAACTTTAGGCCAGCTGACGGCACGGGCCTCAACCCGCTATTGCAGAACTATTGGATGGTAATTCACCCGCCAACCTTGTTCCTGGGCTATGCCGCTTCGCTTGTTCCGTTTGCGTTCGCCATTGCCGGTCTTTGGAAAGGCAAATTCAGTGAGTGGATTCGTCCTGCAATGCCATGGTCACATTTCGCGGCAGTGTCGCTGGGTATCGGTATCATGATGGGTGCTTATTGGGCTTATGAAACCCTGAACTTCGGTGGTTACTGGAACTGGGACCCGGTGGAGAACGCGGTCTACATTCCGTGGCTCGTGCTGGTGGGTGGCATCCATACCATGATTGCCTACCGCCGCAGTAAGCAAGGCCTGCGCGCTTCCTTCATCCTGGTAATCACCTCTTTCATTCTGATTTTATACGCGACCTTCCTGACGCGAAGCGGTATTCTGGGCAACGCCTCCGTGCACTCCTTCACAGACTTAGGTCTGTCAGGGCAGTTGTTCACCTACATGATGGTATTCACCGTGCTCGCCATCGGACTGCTGGTGTATAACTGGAAGAAAATCCCGACAACAGAGAAGGAGTTATCCACTTACAGTGCCGAGTTCTGGGTATTTATTGGTGCAGCCGTGCTTTGCCTGGCCGCCTTCCAAGTGCTTGTAACGACCTCTATACCTGTATACAATTCCTTCCTTGGCTTCATCGGGATAGAGTCGAACGCAGCCCTGCCAGCCGACCAGATTGAACACTACACCAAGTTCCAGTTGTGGGCGGGTGTAGCCATCGCCATCCTGACAGGTGTTGGCCAGTTGCTGTGGTGGAAAAAAGCAAATAAGAAGAGCTTCAAAGACGCCATCACCATGCCGCTGATGCTCACGCTGTTGTTTGCCAGCTTAGTGATTATCCTGTCTAACAAGTTTGATGTTTTCACTTTCAAACTCGACAACCCGGTATACATCCTGTTGTTTGTGGTATCACTCTTCGCGGTATTCGCCAATTTCAGCATTATACTTGGCCTGCTGCAGAAAAAGATCACGCTGTCGGGAGGTGCCGTTGCACACATCGGTATAGCGCTGATGCTGATTGGTATCCTGTTCTCTTCGGGTTACTCCAACATCATCTCACAAAACAACTCAGGCCTGCTCTACTCTCGTGAGTTCCCTGACGAGATTAACCGTGACAACGTGCTCCTGTGGCGCAACACGCCTGTGCAGATGGACCGCTTCAAGGTAAGTTACCACGGTCAGTTTCAGGAAGTGGAAGGCGTGCCTGGTTACGTGAACAAGGAGCTCTTGTACCAAACTGATGATATGTACAAGGCCATTGCCCGTGGTAATATCCAGGTAAAAGACAAGGTATACTTCCAGACAGGCGACACGCTGGATCTGGTTTCTCCGGAGAACACGTACTATGAAGTGAGCTACGCAAGCGACAAGGAAAACTTCGTGCTATATCCAAGAGCGCAGGTAAACCCGAACATGGGCCTCCTCGCCTCTCCTGACATCAAGCACTTCGCAGACAAGGACTTGTATACTCACGTGTCCACTGTTCCGGATCCGAACGAGGAAAAGGATTGGGGCGAACTGCAGGAGTATGAACTCTCCGCCGGCGACACCATCGTGATCAACGACTACATCGCCATTTTCAACGGCATTGAGCAAATAGAGCAAGTGCCGGGCGTAAAGTTAGCTGAAGGCGACGTGGCGGTTCAGGCGGCCATGAAAATCATGGGCGAGCGCAAGAACTACCACGCCCACCCCGTGCTGATGATCAAGGATCAGATGATGGGCCGTGTACCGGAAGTAATCGAAGACCTCGGTATTCGCATCACGTTCCTGAATATTGACACGGAAAATCATCGCTTCAAAATTGGCGTGAATGTGACACAAAAGGACTACATCATCCTGAAAGCAATGGAGAAGCCATTCGTTAATATCCTTTGGATAGGCACTATCATTATGTCTATCGGCTTTGTAATGGCAATTATGCGTCGTAATAAAGAAGGGGGTACTGGTGAGGGCAAAGCTCCAAAGCTGAAGGAGGAGCGGAAAGCGCAGGTGGCGTAGATTGCTTAATTGTATTAGATTTGTAAGGCAGGCTTGTAAAGGCCTGCCTTATTTTATTGTTAACGTATCTTTCCAGAATTATTGAGTGAGGTCTTTTACGTATGAACGTATTCGTTATTCCATCATGGTACCCTAGTAAAGACTTTCCATTTACAGGTATAATGATATCTGAACAGTATGAAGCTATTGCCAAAATGAACCCCCATGTTAACATAGGGATAAGCCTTTGGGGACAAATGGATAATAGTTTGCTTTTACATTTTAGGGATCATATTAAAAATATACACAAGTTAATTAAGAAACATAAAGTATTTACTGTAACTAAAACAATTAATCTAAAAGAATACCATACTCCTGCCTTTACTTGGACTAGAAAGCTGCTTGAAGGCAATTTTAAACAAATAGTAAGTGCCAACCTTGAAAATATAAAATCCTTTGAAAAAGACTTTGGCCCTATTGACCTTATCCATGCACAAGTAGGTCATCCTGCCGGAAACATTGCACTTGAAATTTCTAAGCGATTTAATTTACCTTTCTGTATCACAGAACGTATGGGGCCTTTCCCAAGCTCTTACACTACCAACAAAGATGGGACTTTAACTTATTTTCATAAACTGCCTTATTTGGCTTCAGCTATAAATATTTCTGTAAGTCCATTCCAAAAAAACATGATGGAAAAACAGGAGATTCCTAATACTTCGGTCATACCAGATTTTATTGATGAAGATTTTTTCAAACCTGCAGAGCAACTCAACTACAATAATAAAAGTTTTACATTTTTCTCTTTTGCGCGTCTAGTTAATGGAAAAGGAATAGAAGACCTACTTATTGCAATTAAAGCTATAACCTTGACTGGGGTTAAGCTTAAACTCCGTTTAGCTGGAACAGGTCCGGAGACAAAAGAGCTGTTAAAATTAGCGAACAAACTAAATGTCTCTCATAGTGTAGATTGGCTAGGAGATCTCAGTAGATTAAAAGCTGTTCAAGAATATCAGAAGTGTGATTCTTTTGTATTACCAAGTTATTATGAATCTTTCGGGATCGTTTACATTGAAGCGCTTGCGTGTGGAAAACCTATTATTGCTACTCGGTGTGGTGGGCCAGAAACAATAGTTAACGAGACAAATGGCTTATTAGTAGATAAAAATAATCCACAGGAGCTCGCAAATGCTATGATTAAGATGATGAATTGCTATAAGCAGTATGACAGCAAAGCAATAAGACAAGACTTTTTAAATAGGTTTTCTAAAAAGGCTGTTATACCTCAGCTTATGGACTTATACGAACAAGTCATCGCCCAACACAGGTCCACCTCATGAAAACCACCCTTATAGGCTCTGGCAACATAGCCTGGCACTTAGGCAAAGCCTTGCAGCGAGCTGGGCATGAGATAGTAGCGGTATATAGCCTAACCGCGGCACATCGAGAAGAGTTGGCAGAGGTCCTGCCCCCTGCAAAGGCGGTTGACTCACTAGATCTGCGAGCTACTGGTGCCGAACTGTTTGTGATTGCCGTACCGGATGCAGCCATTGCCTCAGTAGCAGCAACGGTACAAGTTCCAAATGGTGCTATGATCGTGCATACTTCCGGCTCACAGCCACTGGCAGTGCTGCAAGGTATAGCGGGTGCCCGGCCCGGCGTATTTTATCCCCTACAGACTTTCTCAAAATTTAAACCTGTAGACTTTAGCACTATACCAATCCTGTTAGAGGCTGAAGATGAACAGACCTTGCAGGCTTTACAGGAAGTAGCTTCCACAATCTCCAAGGAAGTGCATCAGGTAGACTCTCATAAAAGAAAGCAACTGCACCTGGCTGCTGTATTTGCCTGTAACTTCACGAACCACCTGCTAGGTATAAGCCGTCAACTCCTCCAAGAGGCAGCATTGCCCGACACGCTGCTGCAACCGCTTATTCAGGAAACGATTGCTAAGGCAATGCAAAGCCACCCCTTTCAGGTACAAACTGGTCCTGCGGTACGCCACGACCAGAATGTAATAGAGGAGCACCTGAGACTGCTGCAAGACCAGCCGCTTTACCAGCAGGTATACCAACTACTCACGCAGAGTATAAAGGACCATTCTCCAAAGCAGTAAGCTTTCCGCACGTAACCTGTTCATCTCCCTATTGTTATATTCGGCAAAGGTATAAAGCGCCCGGCTTTGAAACGGGGGGCATGTTTCATAACTTTGCACCGTAAATAGCAAGACTCATGAAAATTGTAAATATAACTTTCAAATTCGCTGACGGCTCACCGGATCAGGTCCTCCCAGCTGTGGAGGGCGAATCGGTGCTGGACGTGGCGCTTAACAACGACATCAAGCTGCAGCACAACTGCGGAGGCGTGTGCGGCTGTAGTACCTGCCATGTATACATAGAGTCCGGAATGAACGACCTGCCCGAGATCTCCGACAAAGAGGAAGACTACATTGACCGTGCCATCGACCCGCGCATTAACTCCCGTCTAGGCTGCCAGTGCGTTGTACAGGGCAACGAAGACATTGTGGTCACTATCCCGTCGCAGGACTTCCTGGGGCACTAAGAGGAAGTGAATAAATTTAAGTCAACATAGAAATTAGAATAGACATGGATAAGAATTATGAACCGCCAATTCACTGGAATGACTATGAGGACATTGCCATGGCCCTGTATGAGAAATTCGGCGATGACTTTAATGAGTCAAAAATTTACCGCGTTCGCTTTACAGAGCTGCTAGAGTGGATACTGACGCTGCCGAACTTTGCCGGAAAGCGTGAAGAGTCCAACGAGGGGCATCTGGAGCAAATTCAGGCGGCCTGGGTATACGAGTGGCGCGATAACCAAGACTAAGCTGATATTCAGCCTGAAAAATTCGTTATATTAAATTAAATATATATTTTTAAAGGTCCTTTCAACAGAGAGGACCTTTTTCTTTTAACTTATGTCTATCACACAACCTGACCTTACACACATCAACACCTTTGTTTTCGATGTGGACGGCGTATTGACGGATGGTTCCCTCTACGTTTTTGCTGATGGCGAGAAAGTACGCGCTTTTAACATCAAAGACGGTTTTGCCATCAAACATGCTATACGCCAGGGATACAACGTAGCCATTATCTCTGCTAAAAACGAGCCCGGGGTACGCGTGCGGTTGGAGGAGCTTGAAATTGAGCATATCTTCCTGGGTGCAGAAGACAAAGTGGAAGAGCTTGAAAATTACCTGTATATGCAGGGAGTCCACCCCGCTACAGTTGCCTACATGGGTGATGACATGCCAGATATGGAAGCCATGCAACGCTGCGGCCTTCGTGCCTGCCCTGCTGATGCAGCCGATGATATACGCGAAATCTGCACCTTTATTTCAACGAAAGACGGAGGCAAGGGTGCTGTGCGTGAACTGATTGAAAAAATCATGAAGGTGCAGGACACCTGGTAAGCGCATTATACTTTTCTCAAATCAAATAGCAAATTTCTTTTACATAAATATTTGCATATATATAATTATTTTTTAATCTTACAGTCAGTTTATTCAAAATTATTTATTTTCATTTTTATGAAGACAGGAAAAGTAAAGTTCTTTATTGAATCAAAAGGATTCGGGTTCATCACCGAAGACGAAACGAATGAAGATTTCTTCGTGCATGTAACTGGCCTGAACGGCTTGCAAATTCAGCAGCACGACAGAGTGGCTTTCGACACGCAGGAAGGCAAAAAAGGAATCAATGCGGTAAACGTACAGCGTCTCTAACAGCTCTACACCGACAAAAAAACCCCTTCCAGCAAGGGGTTTTTTTATGCCCTTTGTTTGAGGTGCCACATCCTGACCTTAACTTTACAAGGGCTATACCTGTTATCCAGTCTTGAAAGAATTTTTATCGCTTATACGCTTCCCCAACCTCCTGCTCATACTACTGAGCCAGGCGCTGGTGCAGGCTAGTTTGCTGAGTACCGGCGTAAATTTTTCAGGAATAGCCCTGCCTGGTTTTCTCATATTGACGCTATCTACGATGTGCATCGCCGCAGCAGGTTACATCATCAACGACTATTACGATGTCAAGATTGACGCCATCAACAAACCTGACCGGGTGGTGGTTGGCAAAAGCATACGCCGCAGGCCGGCCATGTTTACACACATGGTGCTTTCACTTACAGGAATGGTACTCGGCTTTATGCTTTCGTTACCGGTGGGCCTTATTAATGTAGGCGCTGTTTTACTGCTGTGGGGCTATTCCGCCAGGTTAAAGAAACTGCCTCTAGTGGGCAACCTGGTTATTGCACTTTTGTCAGCATCCATGCTACTGGTTGTAGCCGTATACGCAGGCAAGCTCAACAAAATCACCATTAGTTATGCAGTTTTTGCTTTCCTGATTTCGCTTATCCGGGAGATCGTAAAAGACATGGAGGATGTGCGGGGCGATGCTTCTTTTGACTGCCGTACACTTCCAATCGTACTGGGTATACGGCGTGCCAAGTTTGTGCTATACCCGATTATCGCGCTCTTCCAGGCTTTCCTGCTGGTGGTCATTTTTCACCCTGTAACAGGTATAGGTTTTGATATTTACATGCTACTGCTAGTGATGATTCCAAGCATCTGGATGACAGTAAAATTGGTGTGGGCCGACCGCAAACGTGACTTCACCTTCCTGAGCAACCTGGGCAAGTTCATCATGCTGACAGGCATCTTGTCGATGCTCTTGATCAATTAAAAACCACATTAACCAGGTATACCGAATAACCCATTCCCTTTTAATTCATACTTCCTGAACGCTGACGTTCGATAAGGCTGCCATTCGCTATTTCATTTTCTTTTAGCTCTTTTGAAAATACAGACACTACGCTATACCTAACGTGAGGCGATAGCAAGCATCACTTTAAACGTCTATCACTATAACCGTTCGAGCGGGAGCATCCGAAACTAATACCTGTACCTGCGCACAATTGCCGGACCCCAGCACCGCATAGCCATTGGTGGAAAAGGTGAGGGTTGCAGCACCGGGACAACCAGCAGTTTAGGGCTTGCATTTTACCTGCGCATTTTGTTATTTACATAGTCCGTGTGCTCGCGCATCGGATGTCCGTACCCAAACCTACCTTAACCTTATGAACAAACTTCAACAGTTACTCGAAGCCTATGGGCTTCGGAAGACGAAGTGCCGTATTGAGGTGCTTCGTTTGTTTTTTGAACACCGCCATGCCCTGGCCCATGCCGCCATTGAGCAGCACCTTAGCCCGCAGTTTGACCGTGTAACGCTGTACCGGACCCTGCACGCCTTCGAGGAGCATGGTCTGCTGCACAGCATCCCTAGCACAGACGGTATTACCCGTTATGCACTTTGCCAGCAGGCCTGCAATAAACACCGGCACCAGCATGATCACATTCACTTCAGCTGCACTGCCTGCGGACATACCTATTGCTTGAACGAGGTGTACGTGCCGACACTGCGCCTGCCGGAGGGCTACCAGGTTAAGGAGTTCCGGTTTTGCGCACAGGGCGTTTGCGATAGATGCGTACTGCGGCCAGCAAACCATTTGGCACACGTATAGGCAATTGCAATACCTGATAGTTTTCGATTCGTAAGCAAAACCTGTAAACAACTCCTTGTTATGCCCGCAACTACTTTGACTTCTGCTGACCAGTTTCGGCAGCTTGCCGCATCTCCAACTAAGCTCCGGCTCTTTATGCTGTCGAAGCTGCCGATGGCCTATATGGCCGGCCTGCGGGTTGACTCTATTTCAGAAGAGCGGGCTACGGTGACTATACCCTATAAGTACCTCAACAAAAATCCGTTCAACTCAATCTATTTCGCCAGCCTGAGCATGGCGGCCGAGCTTTCGACAGGTTTGCTGTGCATGGCCCAGACTTATAAGTCAGACCCGGCTGTGTCGATGCTGGTGGTGCACATGGAGGCGGATTTCACGAAAAAGGCAGTAGGAAAAATTACGTTTAGCTGCGAAGACGGCCCCACTATTAAAGCTGCTGCAGACCAGACCAAACTTACCGGGGAAGGCGTGACAGTGGTAGCTACTAGCACAGGTATAGACGAGGCTGGCGACAAAGTAGCGGTGTTTCGGTTTACCTGGTCGCTAAAGGCGAAGCTCAGGAAATAAGTGATGCACTTGGCAGCGCTCAGCTGGTTTGTAAAATATTTGCTATATTTAAAAATACAGCTGCTTCATCAGCTTATACACTGCGATGGAAAAATCTCTACCCTTGGGAAAAGGCACCGTGCAATTGCTTGAAGACAAAATCCTTATTCAGGACAATGCCAAACGGGAGCACATTATCAGTATGGTTTCGTCAGCCCTCTGGACGTTCTACGGAATCATATCTGTGCTCCGTTACTTCAAAACACGGGATGAGTTCCTGCTCTGGACCGGATTATTGATTGGAACTGCCCATTTTGTGCTCTTTATTCTATCCTTGTTTAGAACAACAAAAGCAGAAATAGATTTAGCTGAAGTGCAGCAGGTAGCTTTCAAAACGAGAAACGGCAACAAGTTCCTGGACCTGAAACTAAGCAGTGGCAGGAAAAGGCGTATTAGCAGGATAGCTCCGGTTGCCGAAGAGCTACGCACTTTCTTTGAGGAGAAGCAAATCCAGGTAAAATAGTGACTACAGCCGAGCCAAGACTCGCCGTTCTGCCTTTGACTACACCTTATACCCACGCATAATCAACTGCGCTAATTTTCAACCTATGTACAAGTCCAATACATATCTTACCCTTCCATCATGAAGACATATGTTGTTCTGCTACGAGGTGTGATGCCCACTGGGAAAAACAGGGTGCCGATGGCACAGCTGCGGCAGGTGCTGAGTGATGCCGGCTTTCAACAGGTACGCACCTGGATTCAGAGCGGCAATGTTGTGCTCCGAAGCGGTTTATCAACCAAAGAATTGGAGTTGCGGGTACATCAATTGATAAAAGAGCACATCGGCGCGGAGTTGGCCATCGTGGCAAGGACCGGCGACGAACTCAGGCAAATGATTGACAACAACCCCTTTCAGGGAGATGAGCACCTGGTAGCACGGGTATTCTATGTGTCCTTTCAGGAATTGCCGCCTGAGGACAAGGTGCAGGAACTACTGTCTCAGGATTTTCCTCCAGAGAAACTCTATATCGACGGTATGGCAGGCTATATGTACATACCCCAGGCCTTCAGCAACAGCAAGCTCAGCAATAATTTCCTGGAGCGGAAATTGGGAGTAGCTGCCACTACACGAAACTTTAACACCATCACCAAAATGATTGCCTGGGCTGAGGAAGAATAAGTTATAGCCCCTCCCTATAAAGTCAGCTAATGAAGAATACCGCCATCCATTATCTCGTCAGTGCTGGCAAATGCCCGAGATATTGACACGAAACATACGCTGGCACCACAGGCACAGACAACAGTAGGTAACCACCTCCCTGACTAAGACAACCAAGATGCAATCAACCGCCACAACACCCGAGCTATACCTGACTGAGCTACCCGAAGAGCGCCAGCAAATTATGCATGACTTGAGAGAAGTCATTCGCAAAGGCCTACCCCTTGGTTTTGAAGAAGAGATGAGTTATGGCATGATGGGTTATGTAGTGCCCCATACCTTATATCCATCCGGTTACCACTGCGACCCGAAGCAGCCACTGCCCTTCATGGGCATTGCTTCACAGAAGAATCACATTGCCGTCTACCACATGGGCATTTACGCCAATGAAGACTTGCTGAACTGGTTTAAAGAAGAATACCCTAAGCATAGCAAAACCAAACTCGACATGGGCAAAAGCTGCATTCGTTTTAAGAAGCCAGAGCATGTGCCGTTGGCGCTGATCGGAGAGCTGGCCTCAAAGATGACACCGCAGGAGTGGGTCGACCTCTATACTCGCGCCTTCAAAAGATAAAGGCTCCTTTTCTTGTATATTAATAGAGGCTTTAGCAGCGTAATATAGTTTAGTTATTAAGGACTAGAAGTAATGGTCTTACGCTTTATGTCGCTTACAATAGTTAGGACTATAGCCCCCAAGTCAATACTTTTGCGTGCAACCTGTAAACAACCGCCTTCTACTGCCTAACTATGGGTATAGGTAAAATGTATTCTCCAGTGTAACACAAACCAGATGAAAGATTTCTTTTTAGCATCAATGGTGAGCTTAATCTGTGTGTTACTGAGTTTTTTCATACACGTCATGCCTTCGTCTAATAGCATGATCAACCTGAAGGCGGCAGGTGCGGGTATTGAGAAACCTTTTATTTCTGATGAATACCTGACGAGGGTAATTACCTATCACAAAGAACACCCTGCATTTGCCAAGCGGCCCCTTACAACTTATTTAACCGAACAATTAAGCCATAATACTACCTTAAGTATAGGTGAATCATTTACACTGATCAACTTCTTCCTGCTTTTCCTCTGCGGACTGGCTATTTATTATTGCGCTATTCTAATAGGTAGCTGTACTTCGGAAGCCCTCCTGAGTGTGGCCCTGTATTATCTCAGTTTCAGCACATTATTTGCCTTTTTCCCTCCGATATACAGCTATGATGAGCCCCTTCAATATTTACTGATTTACTTAGGATTAATGGCCGCTTTACGTAACAAGTGGACTCTTTACATCCTTATGTTTAGCCTGGCTATCATTGCCAGAGAAAGCACCTTGATTCTGTTGCCCGGCCTCGCGCTCTTAACCGTTCATACTCCGGCCCTATCTGTAGCCTTTTTCAAAAAGGTAGCAATATTACTGATACCAGCTGTTGTTTATGTGATCTACCTATACTTCTTTATCACACTAAATGAAATCGGGGCAGCTTCCAAGCAGGATTTTCAGGAACGGTTGAAACACTTTTACGGCAACTTCCGGGATCTGAAATTTGCGATTGAGTCTGTGGCCTCTTTTTTCTTAGCTAGTGGCCTGCAGACCTATCTATTATACAGTTATGCTTCCAGAAAATCGCTTAGCCCAATAGAGAAAAAATACGTCAAGGCATTTGTTTTTACGCTCCTGATTAATACCGTGATCGTGATCCTGACTACGTATGTAAGAGAAACACGCCTTTTCGCTTTGCCCTTAATTTTCCTGTTCCCGCTAATGGGCAGAATCGTCCTAAGGGAGCTAAATTATATCCGGTGGAAGCTTTCTGTCATAACTCGCCGAGAGCTTATCAAATACTTACCACTGTTCCTCATTCTGTCAGCTGTATGTATTACGGTGACTTACAAGTACTATTTCCAGACAATCGGAAGCCAAGCCGAGAACCTGTTCAATGAATACACCGCAATTGTTTTGCTGGTGACGATAGTGCACTTCCTCTTGAGGTTTGTCCTGAAACCTGAAAAGCCGCACCTCTATACCTCCATGGCCGAAAATCAGGATAAGATCGGGAGGAAATAACCTTGTAAAATGAGCGTTTCCTTATCTATACCTAAAAATATCAACTATATTTGCGGATTCAATCCTTAGCTATACCTTTGACACCAGCAGATAAAAAGAATATAGTCATTTTCGCGTCGGGGTCGGGCAGCAACGCACAGCGCCTGATGGAGTACTTCGAGCATCATCCAAGTATCCGTGTGGCCGCCCTGTTTGCCAACAATCCGAAAGCGCATGCCCTAAAACGAGCCGAGACCTTCCACGTCCCGGCTTTTTTATTTTCCCGCGACGAGTTTTATAACTCCGGCAAAGTATTGGAGCAGGTACAGGCCTTCGAGCCTGACCTGATCGTGCTGGCCGGTTTCCTGTGGCTCGTGCCCCAGAATTTCCTGCAGGCTTTCCCGGACCGCATCATCAACATCCACCCTGCCCTGCTGCCCAAGTACGGCGGCAAAGGCATGCACGGCCTCAACGTACACACAGCCGTGGTATCGGCCGGCGATAAAGAGTCAGGCATCACCATCCACCGCGTGAATGAGGAATACGACAAGGGGGAGTTTGTGCTGCAGGAGCGTTGCCCCGTGCATCCCGATGACACGCCTGAGGATCTGGCTGCCCGGGTATTACAACTCGAGCACAAGTATTTGCCAGAAGTGGTCGAGAAGTTGCTCCTTGAAAAGGCATAACACACGCAGCAACAACACATCAGCACGTTAAAAAATCAGCACATTATATAGCCCATACCTATGCAATCTGTCAAAATCAAATCCGCACTTATTTCGGTTTACTACAAAGACCGCTTGGAGCCACTGGTAGAGCTCCTGAAGCAGCACAACGTGACCATCTACTCCACCGGCGGCACGCAGGCTTTCCTGGAAGAGCAGGGCGCTGACGTTGTAGCCGTAGAAGACCTGACTGCCTACCCGTCTATTTTCGGTGGTCGTGTAAAGACCCTGCACCCGAAAGTGTTTGGTGGCATCCTGCACCGCCGTGCCAACGAGAGCGACCTGGCCGAGCGTGAGCAGTACGAGATCCCGCCGATCGACCTGGTGGTGGTAGACCTATACCCATTCGAGGAGACTGTGGCATCGGGCGCGTCAGAAGCGGATGTGATCGAGAAGATTGACATTGGCGGCATTTCACTGATCAGAGCAGCAGCCAAAAACTTCCAGGATGTGCTCATCGTGTCGTCGCGCGAGCAGTACGACGAAGTGGTGGACTTGCTGAAAGCCAAAGACGGTGCCACGGAGTTGGCAGACCGTAAGCGCTTTGCAGCCAAAGCCTTTGATATCTCTTCTAACTACGACACGCACATTTTCAACTACCTGAGCAAAGAGCAGGACATCAACGTGTTCAAGCAGAGCGTGCGTGAGGCGACTCCGCTGCGTTACGGCGAGAACCCGCACCAGCAGGGCACTTTCTATGGCAAGCTAGAGGATCTGTTTGAGCAGCTCAACGGCAAGCAGCTTTCCTACAACAACCTCGTGGACGTGGATGCGGCCGTAGCATTGGGCGCCGAATTCGAAGAGCCGGCCGTGGCTATTTTGAAGCACACCAACGCCTGCGGTTGCGCTACTGGTGAGAACATCAAAGAAGCTTACTTGTCTGCATTGTCAACCGATCCAGTGTCTGCATTCGGTGGCGTGATCATCGCCAACCGCACCATCGACATGGGCGCTGCTGAGGAACTCAACAAACTGTTCTTCGAAGTTCTGATTGCTCCCGATTTTGACGGGGATGCACTGGAACTGCTGCGCACGAAGAAAAACCGCATTTTGCTTAAGCAAAAACCAGTGGAGTTACCAGCTAAGCAGTTCAAAACGCTGCTCAACGGCGTGATTGAGCAGGACAAGGACCTGAAGACAGAGACAGAAGCTGATTTCAAAACAGCCACCAAGCGTGCCCCTTCGGCTGAAGAGGAAAAAGCACTGGTGTTCGCAGCCAAAGTTTGCAAGCACACCAAGTCCAACACCATCGTGCTGGCCACTGACAAAATGATGATTTCCAGCGGCGTAGGCCAGACTTCTCGTGTAGACGCCCTGCGTCAGGCTATCGAGAAGGCAAAGGGCTTTGGATTCGACATCAGCAACACGGTGATGGCTTCTGATGCTTTCTTCCCTTTCCCGGACTGCGTTGAAATCGCTGACCAGGCAGGTATAAAGGCGGTCGTGCAGCCAGGTGGCTCCATCAAAGATCAGGATTCAATCGACTACTGTGATGCCCACAACATGGCCATGGTGATGACCGGTGTGCGACACTTCAAACACTAAGGTATAGCGCCTCGTGCAGGCATCGTTTTTCAAACCCCCATCCTTCGCAGGATGGGGGTTTTTGTTTCGCTTCATGCGGGCTGGGCCTCTTGTTAATATACACCGCAAGTTATAGCCACAATCAAAAATTCGGTATATGGGTCTGACAGGTATAGGTGTTTACAAGTGCCTCACTTTCATGATTACCAGTAACGTAAGCACTCTACTACATGCGCCAGCGTCCATACCCGCCTCATAAAATCAAACTCCAAGGCCTATCCAATTTTATACCTGCAAATGCGTTATGAAAGACGGCATAGAGAATTGTATGGAAAATGGGAAAGAAAAACTTTGAAAACTTTGACCTCTTCTGCATCAGCATTATTAATTCCGCTGAAAATCACTAATTTTGCGGCTAGTTTTTAATTAGAAATATTGTATATTAAACATATAACGGGCAGCCGCACGCCTTCAAAAAATAAGAATGGGACTATTTAACTTTCTTACCAGCGATATAGCCATTGATTTGGGTACCGCCAATACTCTTATCATTCATAACGATAAAATTGTGGTGGACGAGCCGTCTATCATCGCCGTGGATCGCACCACGGGCCGTGTACTTGCCATTGGCCGCAACGCCATGCAGATGCACGAAAAAACCCACGAAAACATCAAGACCATTCGTCCGCTGAAGGACGGTGTGATCGCTGACTTTCACGCCGCTGAGGAGATGATTCGTGGTATGATCAAGATGATCGACACGGGCCGTCGCCTGTTCCAGCCTTCGCACCGCATGGTAATCTGTATACCTTCAGGTATAACCGAAGTGGAGAAACGTGCCGTGCGCGACTCTGCTCAGCATGCCGGTGCCAAAGAGGTATGGATGATCCAGGAGCCCATGGCTGCTGCCATAGGTATAGGCATCGACGTAGAGCAGCCGATCGGTTCCATGATCGTGGACATCGGGGGTGGTACCACAGAGATTGCCGTAGTGGCACTTTCCGGCATCGTATGCGACCAGTCTATCCGCATTGCCGGCGACGTGTTCACTAAAGATATTCTGGACTACATGCGCCGCCAGCACAACCTGCTGATCGGAGAGCGTTCTGCTGAGAAGATCAAGATCGAAGTTGGCTCGGCTCTGACCGAGTTGGAAAACCCACCTGCCGATTACGAGATCCGTGGCCGTGACCTGATGACAGGTATACCGAAGGTGATCAAAGTAACCTATCAGGAAATCGCCATTGCGCTGGACAAGTCAGTGTCGAAGATCGAAGAAGCGGTACTAAAGGCGCTGGAAATCGCACCGCCAGAGCTGTCTGCTGACATTTACGACAACGGCATCCACCTGACAGGTGGCGGTGCTTTATTACGCGGCTTCGACAAGCGTCTGGCTGCCAAAACCAAACTGCCAATCCACATTGCCGAAGATCCGCTGAGAGCGGTGGTGCGTGGCACGGGTGCGGCTATCAAAAATCTGGAAGGTTTTAAGAACGTCCTCCTGACTTAAAAGTGCCGCATGCGGAATCTATTTGCATTTATTTATCGGTTCCGTGCATTCCTTCTCTTCGTGTTGCTGGAGGCACTCTGCATCTTCCTGATTGTGCGCTACAACACGTACCAGGGAGCCGCTATGTTTAACTCCGCCAACACCTATGTGGGGCGTGTGCTGGAGTTTCAAAGTGGCGTAACCGACTACTTCAGGCTGGCGTCTGTGAACAGTACGCTTGCCCAGGAGAATGCCGTGCTGCGCCAGCAACTCATGTCTTACAGGCAGGATGCCGATGCAGACAGCACCGATCAGCTCGACACGACCTTCTTTGCGTCTACCGATTCTGCCAAATCAGAGCCTTTTATTCTGCATGCCGGCCGTGTTATCAATAACTCGATCCGCCGCACGAACAATTACCTGACACTGGCAGCGGGCAGCCTGGATGGCGTGAAGCCGGGCATGGGCGTTATCTCCCCGAACGGGGCCGTAGGGCGCGTGAAAACCGTTTCGCGACACTATGCTACAGTTACCTCACTGTTGCACTCGCAGATGCTGATTTCGGCCAAGATCAAGAAGGACAACACCTTTGGCACCATTAAGTGGACGGGTGGCGACTACCGCACGGCCCTGCTCGATTACATACCGCTTCACGTGAAGCCCGAGCCCGGTGACACCGTGGTGACGAGCGGCTTTAATACGGTGTTCCCGGAAGGAATCATGATCGGCACGATCAGTGAGGTGGAGCGCGAGCTGGACAAGAGTTTTTATACCATTAGGGTGCAACTCTCCGTTGACTTCGCCCAACTCTCCTACGTGTATGTCGTGGAAAATCCGCAGCGTCCGGAGCAGGACACCCTTGAAACAGAAGCAGGAATACTCCCCCATGAATAACAGCCTAGGTATAAGACATATCGTGCAGTTTGTGGTATTTGTAGCCTTGCAAATACTGCTGATGGACAATCTGGTGCTTTTCGGCACCGGTTTCAGCTTTATCTACATTGCCTTTCTGCTTTTCCTGCCAATTGAGATGAACCGGGTCCTGCTCCTGTTCCTGGGCTTTACAGCGGGTTTTGCGGTCGACATTTTCTACGACACGATGGGTATACATGCGGCCGCCAGTGTGCTGCTGGCTTATTTAAGACCCATGATATTGAACCTTCTCACACCACGTGATGGTTACGATACGAATGATTCTGTGAACATACACATCATGGGTTGGCGCTGGTTTCTGGCTTACGCACTCACCCTGATCCTGGCGCACCACACGGCAGTGTTTCTCCTCGAGATTTTCAGCCTGGAGGGCTTGTCGGCAGCAGTGCCTAAAATCCTGCTGAGCGTGTTGTTCACAGGCGTTGTCATGGTCATTTTACAATTACTGTTCTTCTCCCTTAAGAGAGCGAATAGATGAACTACCTCGAAAACAGAAAATACGTCATACAAGCAATATTCCTGGTGGTGGGGGTGGTATACGCCTTGCGCCTTTTTTACATCCAGGTAGTGGATAGCAGCTATAAGCAGGCCGCTGAGACCAACGCGATCAAGACAGTCATCCAGTATCCTTTCCGGGGATTGATCTACGACCGCAACGGCGAGTTACTGGTACAAAACACACCCGTTTACGACCTGATGATCGTGCCCAAAGAGGCCCGGAACATCGACACACTGCGCCTGGCCAGCATGCTCGACATCACGCTGGAAGATGCCCGCGAGCGCTTCAAAAAAGCCCGTGCCTACTCCTGGGTAAAGCCCTCTATCTTTCAGCAGATGCTGAGCACACAGGATTTTGCCCACATACAGGACAATCTGATCGACTTTCCCGGCTTTTACATCAACGCCCGTACAGCTCGCGGATATCCGCACCAGAGTCTGGGGCATGCGCTGGGCTATATCGCTGAAATCAGCCCGAAGCAGCTCGAAGACAGCACCTACGCAGGCTACCGCCCAGGCGACTACATCGGCAAAGCAGGTATAGAGATGGCTTACGAAAAGTACCTGATGGGCAAGCGAGGCGTCAAATACAAGATGGTGAACGTGCGCGGTATCGACAAGGGCTCTTTTAAAGACGGCGCTTACGATACGCTCTCCATAGCCGGCCAGAACATGGTGAGCACCATCGACCTGGACCTGCAGGCCTATGGCGAACACCTTATGAATGGGGCTAAAGGCAGTATTGTGGCCATCGAACCGAAAACCGGCGAGATACTGGCTTACATTTCTGCTCCATTCTATGACCCGAACCTGTTTACGGGCAAAGACTACGGCAAAAACTACATGCAATTGCTGCAGGACCCGGACAAGACCATGTTCAACCGCCCGATCATGGCCGACCGCAACCCGCCGGGCTCTATTTTTAAACTGACGCAGGCTTTGATCGCACTGGAAGATGGCGTGATAAACCCGAACACAAGGTATGCCTGTAACAAATCGTTGGTGAATTGCCACCCGCACCCCTCGCCGCTCGATTTGCGCGGTGCCGTGCAGCACTCCTGCAATCCGTGGTTCTTCCAGGCTTACAAGGCGCTCATTAATCAGGGCAAGTCCAAAAATACGTTTACCGACACATCGATTGGCCTGAGAGACTGGCGCGAGCATGTGCTGACTTTCGGCTTCGGCAAGAAACTGGGCATCGATATACCGGGCGAGAAGTCAGGCATTATCGCCTCCACTGACCTGTACGATCGCGTGTATGGCAAAGATCGCTGGAAATACTCCACCATTTATTCCCTCAGTATCGGTCAGGGCGAACTGGGTGTAACACCGTTGCAGATGGCGAACTTTATGGCCGTAGTCGCCAATAAGGGTTATTATGTAACCCCACACCTCATCCGCTCGATCGGCGAGGACGGCAAGCCGCTGGCAGAGAACTACGAACGTCATTATACCTCTGTGAAGCCACATCACTTTGATCCGATCATAGAGGGTATGGCCGAGGTGGTGCGCGCGGGTACAGGACGTAAGGCTAGCCTCGGGAAAGTAGGTATAACCGTTTGCGGCAAAACCGGAACGGCCCAGAATCCGCAGGGCCCTGACCATGCCGTGTTTGTGGCTTTTGCCCCTATGGAAGACCCGAAGATTGCCATCGCGGTGTATGTGGAGCACGGTAAGTGGGGCGGACAGTCAGCGGCTCCAATTGCGGGCCTGATGATTGAGCAGTACCTGACGGACACGGTGACGATCAAAGAGCAGGAGAAGTGGGTATTGAGCCGTGAGTATTTGAATATTAAATCGAAGTAAGGTATGTCAACAACGCAACATCGTGTACTTGGAGGAAAGATCGTGCAGCCCAGCAGCCGCCGCCAGTCAACCAGCGTATTTGGCAACTTGGACTGGTTCACGGTGCTCATCTACTTTGTGTTGGTGGCGCTGGGCTGGATGAATATCTACGCCGTAGTGTACAGCCCCGACAACGTGGTGAACATCTTCAGCTTCGACATCAACTCTGGAAAACAACTTGTCTGGATAGGTACTGGCGTTATTTTGATGATCGTCCTCCTGGTTGTTGATAACAAGGTGTACGAGCACCTCGCCTACCCTATTTATGGCGCCATTATCCTGCTGCTGCTCTTTACGCTTGCCGTGGCCAACCCCGTGGCAGGCTCCCGCTCCTGGCTCGACCTGGGTGGAGGTATACGCCTGCAGCCCGCCGAGTTAGCCAAATTCGCCACGGCATTGGCCATCTCTAAATTCCTGAGTCAGGTTAGCTTGCGCCAACAACGCATGAAGGACCAAATGATCCTGGCGGCCATTACTTTCTTGCCTGCTGTCATTATCATCTTACAAAACGAAACGGGTTCGGCCCTTGTCTTCGGCGCCTTCATTTTGGCTTTCTTCCGGGAGGGCATGTCGCCTCTGATCCTGATCATTGGGGGTTCTGCGGCGGCCATCTTCATCCTGACCCTGCTCGTACCCAAGTTGTACCTGCTCATCGGGATCGCGGCACTCATGGGCCTGGCCATGTTCCTGGATTACCGTCTCATGCGCCGCTTTAAAACCATGATCGCGCTGTTTGTTTTGGTGTTAGGCATGGTTTTCAGTGTGGATTATTTTGTGAATGACATCCTGCAACCGCACCAGCAGAACCGTATCAAAGCACTCATCAACCCCGAGGCAGATCCGCTGGGCTATGGCTGGAACGTGACGCAATCGAAGATCGCGATTGGTTCGGGTGGATTCTGGGGCAAGGGTTTCCTGGAGGGGACGCAGACCAAGTTCGACTTCGTGCCCGAGCAAAGCACCGACTTCATCTTCTGTACCATTGGCGAGGAACACGGCTGGGTAGGCAGCACCATTCTGATTGCCCTCTTCCTGCTGCTGATGATGCGCATTGTCTACATTGCTGAACGGCAGAAGTCCGTATTCGGCCGCACCTATGGCTATTGCGTGGTTTCGGTCATCTTCTTCCACTTCGTCATTAACGTGGGCATGACCATTGGTCTGGCGCCTGTGGTAGGTATACCGCTGCCTTTCTTCAGCTACGGCGGTTCTTCGCTGTGGTCGTTTACCATCCTGCTCTTCATCCTGCTAGCCATCGATGCGAACAGGAACAGGGAATTAGTGCGATAAAGTATACACTCTATTTTCACAGGTAGTAAAAACTAAGCCCATGTAGAATTCCTGCATGGGCTTAGTTTTTAAAAGGCTCAACCACTTTCTACTATTGAAACGACCGGAAGCCTCTTTAACTGATAACCCCAGGTCAACTTGGTCCTATAAAACAGGTCATTCACCAAATTGCTCCTGTTAAGCTCAGCCTATTGAAGACACAAAACGTTACGATTAGGTAGCCACCTACCCTTCTACTGCTGCAGTCAGAGATCACCTACAGCAAAAATCAAATAGACAAACTAAATAAAATAAGATGCCTAAGTATGTAATTGAAAGAGAAGTTCCGGGCGCCGGTAATTTAACGCAGGAACAGTTACAGTCCATTTCACAGACTTCCTGTGGCGTACTGGATAACATGGGCCCAAAAATACAATGGGTACACAGCTATGTGACGGATGACAAAATCTATTGTATATACAATGCACCAGACGAGCAAATGGTGCGGGAGCATGCGAAGCAAGGTGGCTTTCCGGCAAACTCTGTAAAGAGAGTGTATGCCATGATAGATCCGGTCACCGCAGAGCAACCGGTTTAGAAACTTCGGGTGTGAGCTTTAAACTCAACTAGTGCGGCAACGAACCGCTGCTTCTCTATCGAAGGATGAAGTAACAGATGCAGGCTGGCTAAAGCCAGTAGCAGGTATGGCTTTATCTTTTCTACCTAATACAATTCAGGCGTTATACCTGATTTTCGAAGTATAGGTCGGTTTACTGATGGCCTGTCCGGTCTTAGGATTGATAAAGCGCACTTTGTTTTGTCTAAGCAGCCGCTCATAAGCCTGCTTATAGTTCTCTAAAATGTAGTGGGTGCCGATACTGTGCTTCTCGTATACCTGCTGCAATGCCATGTTATTGTACTCCCGCGCATTTTGCAGCAAATCCTTCATTAAGCTTTCAATTGAAAATTTGTAATGCTCATGAAACAAGGACATCTGCTGCGCTTGCAGGTTTGCCCCAAACAAAGGGACTCCGTCTTCCTGGTAGTCGCTATACCCTCCCAGCAGCTCTTTGACCTTAGTATAAATCTGTGCTGACATAGAAGCCAGCACAAGGTATTGATTGGTCTGTCTCCTGTCCGGATAGTTTATTCTGAAGCTTAAGGTATAGAAGCCTTTGCTGCTGAAGATCTCTTCAAAGCAGCTTAGCAAATACTCTTCCCGTCTCTCAGCGTTCCTGTTTTGCTTGTAAAAGCCCCTAATCCGCTCCAGCCGCTCCCCAAAGATTTCCTGAAGCAAACTATTAGCCTTGGCTTTCCTCACCGCAGCCTCCAAAGCTTTCGGGCAGAAAAGCATCAGCAAGTCTGAGGTCCCAGCCTGGACAGCCTGAAGCAGGAGTTGTTGTGAAAAACCTTCACTGACAGGATTAAGAAAAGTGAGAGCCGGTTGCCCCGTATCCAGAATCTGTGCTGCCAGCATCTCCTCGCGCTCCTCAAGCAGCATGACCGGCGAGTGCACTAAGTCCTGATAAAACGGAAGTTGCTCTATCTTCTTCTCCAGCTCTGCCAAGGCAGACTGGTCGGCGTCATAAAAGATCGTTTTTATTCCCTGGTTCAGATCAAGTCGGGAGCCAGTGCTTTTGTATACCTGCCGTAGCAGTTGCAAGGTAGCTGGCGCCGGCTCGCCACTATCCAGACCAGCCACTAAGTCAATGAAGGGTATTGGGGGAGGCGGATTAGATGGTTGCTGCAGCTTAGTGGCCGCCCATACCTCGAAAAAGCGGGGCAATAGCTCAGCTTTGATTTCTGAGGCTGTCCTTTCAATCTTGAAGAAGTCGCTAGGTACTGTGGGCATTTAGTGTGATAATGACTACTGTTTAGGCAAATTGCAACTGCCTAATAGGGCTATATTCTAAAATCGCTAGATTAGCACATTGTATAAATGTAAAAGCCCTTGCAACATGTGTTACAAGGGCTTTCTCAGTTTATTCAGTACCAGGAGCGGGAATCGAACCCGCACGAGCTTGCGCTCACAAGATTTTAAGTCTTGCGTGTCTACCAGTTCCACCATCCCGGCGCCTTCCGAAACGTTTTTCGGAGGGGTGACTTTAAAAAACAAAGACGTTGCTTATCACAACGTCTTTATCAATTTGCCTTTTTTGAGCGGGAGACGAGGTTCGAACTCGCGACCTCGACCTTGGCAAGGTCGCGCTCTACCAACTGAGCTACTCCCGCTTTTAGTCATTCCCTAAACCCCCTTAGCGATTTAGTGATACAAAGATATAGACAAAATTTCAGAAGTCAAGAGGCAGCGTTAAAATTTTCCATCACTTTTTCACTTTACACTGATTTTCAGAGAGAAAATTTTCATACCCAGCCCGGCTATACCATTCAGCGCACCGGTTCGCCTTTATCTTTTAACAATAATTTGAGCTCATTGAGTTTCAAAAGTGCCTCTACAGGCGTGATCGTGTTAATATCGAGCTGTTCCATCAGCTCTTTCACACGCTGCAGTTGCGGGTCCTGCAGCTCGAACATGCTCAGCTGGTAGTTGTTTTTAGGCGCTGACTTCATTCGCTGCTTCGGTGCCTGCTCCGATACTTTCTCTTTTTCCAGGTGGTGCATGATCTCATCGGCACGCAATACAACACTATTTGGCATACCAGCCATCTGGGCCACGTGTATACCAAAGCTATGCTCGCTACCACCTTCTACCAGTTTGCGCATGAACAAAATCTTCCCCCCCGTCTCCTTCACCGACACGTTGAAGTTCTTCACGCGTGTCAGGTCCTCGGCCAGTTGGTTGAGCTCGTGGTAGTGTGTGGCGAAAAGCGTTTTTGCCCGGTATTTCGGGTGGTTGTGCAGGTGCTCCACAATGGCCCAGGCAATCGAAATTCCGTCGTAGGTACTCGTCCCGCGCCCGATCTCGTCCATCAGTACCAAGCTGCGGTCCGAGAGGTTGTTCAAAATGCTGGCTGTCTCGGTCATCTCCACCATAAAGGTCGACTCGCCCTTCGAGAGGTTATCAGATGCTCCCACACGGGTAAAGATCTTGTCGATAATACCGATGTTGGCAGCCTCTGCCGGCACAAAGCAACCGATCTGCGCCATCAGCACGATCAGGGCTGTCTGGCGTAACAGGGCACTTTTACCGGCCATGTTCGGACCCGTGATGATGATGACCTGCTGCTCTTCGTTGTCAAGGTAAATGTCGTTGGGCACATACTCCTCTCCCAGCGGCAATTGTTTTTCGATGACCGGATGGCGGCCTTTCCGGATATTCAGCACATGACTCTCGCTCACCTCCGGCTTCACGTAGTTGCCGGCCACGGCTATACCTGCAAAAGCGCTTAGGCAGTCAATCACGGCGATTACTTTGGCGTTTTGTTGTATCTGCCCCACATAGTCCATGGCCTGCAGCACCAGTTCGTTGAAGAGGCCAAACTCGATGGTATAGATGCGCTCCTCCGCATTGAGAATCTTCTCCTCGTAAGTCTTGAGCTCCTCGGTGATGTAACGCTCGGCATTCACCAGGGTCTGCTTGCGGATCCAGCTGGCCGGCACCTTATCTTTATGCGCGTGCGTCACCTCCAGGTAATAGCCAAATACCTTATTATAGGCAATTTTAAGGGAGCTTATACCTGTGTTCTTCACCTCCCGCTGTTGCAGTTGGGCCAGGTAGTCCTTGCCCGAAAAGGCGATACTGCGCAGTTCGTCCAGCTCCTCGTTCACCCCATCATTGATCATGTTGCCTTGGTTGGTGAGCATCGGGGCATCCGGCTTCAGGATGTTCTTGATTTCCTCCCGCAGCCCGTCGCAAGGCGCCAGTTGGTCGGCCAGCTTTACGAGCGCAGGTATACCGCTGGCAGCCAGCATTTTCTTGATAGGCTGAATGGCGTCCAGTGCTTTGGCCAGTTGCATCAGTTCCCTTGGGTTCACGCGGCGCACGGCCACTTTGGAGATGAGTCGCTCAAGGTCGTTGATCTGCTTGAGGTGCAGGTATAGCTCATCCAATAGTTCCGTATGCTGGGTGAGCGCCTCCACTGTGTCAAGGCGGCGCCTGATCTGCACCACATCCTTTAGTGGCAGCACGACCCACTTCTTGAGCAAACGGGCCCCCATCGGCGTTGTGGTCTGATCGAGTATCTGTATCAGCGGCACACCATCCTGATTCTGCGGGTATACCAGTTCGAGGTTGCGCACCGTGAAGCGGTCGAGCCAAACGTACTTATCCTCCTCCAGTCGGGAGATAGTGGCGATGTGGCTGATCTCGTGGTGGTGCGTTTCTGAGAGGTAATGCAAAATAGCTCCCGCCGACGTAATCGCCTCCTGCATACCTTCTATCCCGAAGCCTTTTAGCGAGGTGGTATTAAAATGCCGTGTCAGGGACTCGTAAGCAAAGTCGTGACTGAACACCCACTCCTCTAAGGCATAATAGCGAAAGTCAGGTCCATAACTCTGGAAGAAGGTTTCTTTCTCGCGCTTGCAAAATAGCACCTCCGCTGGCGCCAGGCTCTGCAGCAATTTACCCACGTAGTTTTTGTCGCCCTGCGCCGTGATGAACTCCCCTGTGGAGATGTCCAGAAAAGAAACACCTGCCTCGGTTTTGCCGAAATGCACGGCCGCCAGGTAGTTGTTGCTGCGTCGCTCGAGCACTTGGTCATTAAAAGACACACCAGGTGTTACCAGTTCGGTCACACCTCGCTTAACGATGCCTTTCACCGATTTCGGGTCCTCGAGCTGGTCGCAGATGGCCACGCGCTCCCCAGCACGTACCAGTTTGGGCAGGTAGGTGTCGAGGGAGTGATGCGGGAATCCGGCCAGCGCTGTCTCAGAACTTGAGCCAGCACCGCGCTTGGTCAGCACGATGTCCAATATCTTGCTGGCCCTGATGGCGTCCTCACCAAAGGTTTCGTAGAAGTCCCCTACCCTGAATAGCAGCAGCGCCCCCGGATGCTTCGCCTTGATGGCGTTGTATTGTTTCATCAGTGGGGTAACTGTGCCGTTATCTCCTCCTTTCATACCTGTATATCTTTGTTGGGATGGTTATCCCGATTAAACTAAATTAAGTTGTACTGCATGGCGCGAGCATCCTCGCTCGTTATTTTGGGGCCTTTGGCCCAAGGATAGCTTACTTTGCTTTGAAGCAACCGCTCTTACAGGTATAACAACTTGCATTGTGCTATAGCTTCGCCTGTGCGGCGGGCACCTACTTTTTTTCTTGACAAAAAAATCGAGGGGCCCTACCCCCAGTAGGCAAAAAAGTCAAGACGATTTTAAACTCGCTGACCGCTCAAACACAAAATCGTCGCTGGTGCACCTGGCTAGTGTTATTTATTTCATAGCTTCCGGGGCAAGTTACTTTTGCTATACCTGCCAGTGGTTCGTGCTACGGAGGCTATATCTACAAACTGGCAGTAACAGCAATCCCCTCTTGAACGGAGCAGGGGTGTGTTAAATCAGTAAGAGTACCAATATGCGACACCTAAGAAGCTATACCTGGAAGATGGCAGAACAGAATCCTGTCAATCCTAAAATCCTGTAAACCCTGATTCAGACAACCCTTCTTCGTACCTTTGCACCCAGGTATATACAGTGCTATACCTTCGTCAGAAACAATTTAACCCAACACCCTTTACCAACAACCCAATGCGCAAGCTCTCCATGGACGACCTCAACCGCGACTCGGTTGAAGAATTCAAAAATAAGAAAAAAATACCGTTAGTCTTGGTGCTCGACAATGTGCGCAGCCTCAATAACGTGGGCTCGGTTTTCCGTACGGCCGACGCCTTTATGGTCGAGAAGGTATACCTGTGTGGCATCACTGGCACACCGCCGCATCGTGATATTGAGAAAACAGCGCTGGGCGCTACAGAGTCTGTAGAATGGGAACATGTGCCGGATACTCTGGAACTGGTGAAGCATTTGAAAACGCAGGGCTATCAGATTGGCTCGGTGGAGCAGGCGGTGAACAGCGTAAAGCTGAACAAGTTTATACCTGAACCGGAGCAGCATTATGTCCTGGTGCTCGGCAATGAGGTGTTTGGGGTGGAGCAGGACGTGATCAACGAGTCTGATTTTGTGCTGGAAATTCCTCAATTCGGAACCAAGCACTCGCTCAATATTTCTGTGGCTACAGGTGTGGTGGTGTGGGATTTTCTGAGCAAAATCACTAGCTAACCAACTGTCACCTAGACCCTTTCTACTATATCTATATTTTTTCGGGATTTTTACCCGCTCTCTTTAAACCTTTGCAGCCGAAGCCTGTCTTACCTACGGCTAAAAGTTGAGCCGGGGGAAACCGCCATTTCCGTTAAAAGAACAGCGGCGTACCCCGGTTATTACCTTTCCCTTCCAACCCCATCTGCTGCCCATACACCCTGAGGCGACAAAAGCACCTTCTTTGAATACCCGTATAAGACACTATGAGAACCTATACATTACAATTCCCTTTCGTTCTTTTTCTACTATTTATCTCCAGTACCACGCTTCTGGCTCAGGCACAACCGCAAGCTACCACACAGGGCCGAATCTCAGGTACTGTGCAGGACGAAGAAACCAAATCCCCACTCGGATTTGCCAATATTGTGCTCCTTACCGCCCGCGACTCCAGCCTGGTAACCGGCGCCACCTCTGATATAGAGGGAAAATTTGAGCTGGCCCGCGTGCCACAAGGGAATTTCATTTTGCGCATTTCCTCGGTAGGCTATCCTACTAAATTCATACCCAACATCGCCATCTCGGCAACTAGCACTAATTTGCAACTAGGCGCTATACCTGTGCGAGGAGGCGCTACGCGGCTGAAAGAAGTGCAGATTGTGACGGAGCGGCCCATCGTATCATTCGAACTGGACAAACGGGTGGTCAACGTAAGCCAGGACATCAATGCTGAAAGCGGCTCGGTGGCCGAGGTGATGCAAAATCTTCCATCAGTAACTGTGGACGTGGATGGCAACGTGAGCATGCGTGGAAGCTCCAACGTCACCATCCTCGTGGACGGCAAGCGCTCCGCCCTCTCTAACCTTACCCTCGACCAGATTCCCGCTAACCTGATCGAAAGCATCGAACTGATCACGAATCCATCCTCCAAGTATAACCCGGAAGGAACATCGGGCATTATCAACCTGGTGCTGAAGAAGGAGAAAAAGCCTGGCTTCAATGGTTCTGCCTCTGTTACGGCTGGCACCTATGACAACTACAACACCTCGCTCAACCTGAACTACCGCTACTACAAGTGGTCTCTGAATTCGGGCTACGACTTCAGGCAGCGCTCCAGACCGGGGTGGAACAACAGCACTACCACCAACTTCCATCTCAACGACCTCGGCCAGCAGGACAGTACCAGCTACCGCCTGCAGGAAGGCACGCGCAACAGCAAGGACATCTCGCACAGTTTCCGGTTGGGTGCCGACTACTTCCTCACACCCAAGCACACGCTGTCGGCCTCCGGTATCTACCGCTTCGGCCGCGACACGGGGTATAACAACATCTTGTACCGCTTCGAGGATGAGAACCGCCGTTTGGTGAGCACCCGGACACGCGACACCAACGAGGAGGAAAACGAGAACGCCGTCGATGTGACGCTGGGCTACCGCCAGACCTTCGAACGAAAAGGGCAGGAACTGACAGCCGACATTGTCTACAACACCAACATAGACGACGAAGTGGCACTATTCAATGAGAGGAATGGCTTGCAGGACGCTTTCCCGGAGATGCAGCAAACATTGGTGGACGATGCCAACCGGGAGATAGTTGCCAAAGCCGATTACGTGCACCCCATCTCAGAGAACAGCCGTTTTGAGGCCGGCTTCCGAAGTTCCTTTGAGCGCCTGGATGAGGATTCCCGTTTCTTTAACCGGAACAACGAGACCGGCGAAATGGTGTACAGCACCGATCAGAGCAACCACTTTGTCTTCGACCAGAACATCTACTCTGTCTATTCCAACTACAGCAACAAATATAAGTCCATCAGTTACCAGGTCGGGTTGCGGGCTGAGCAGACCGTGACCAAGACAGACCTGCGCACCGAGGACAGAAAGAGTGACAATAACTACTTCAGCCTCTTTCCGACCTTCTTCATCACCAAGGACTTCAACCCCGAAAACAAGCTCCAGTTCAGCTACAGCCGCCGCATCAACCGGCCACGAAGCCGTTTCCTGAATCCATTTGTGGACCGCTCAGACCGCTTCAGTGTAAACTACGGCAACCCAGAGCTGAAGCCGGAGTTCGTTAATTCCCTGGAGTTGGGCTATCTGAAGTACTGGGGCGAGGCCTCTATTAATGCGACTGTTTTTTATCGCCATACCTTGGATGAGATTGAGCGTTTCCGGATGGGGACCAACGTCATCGTCGGCAACGACACCATACCTGCCACCGAAACTACTTTCCTGAATATCTCCGATAACCGGGCCTACGGGGCAGAACTTGGATTCAATTACCCCGCTACAAATTGGTGGCGCATTAACGGCAGCATCTCCGGTTTCCGGACGCAGCTCAACACCACACAGGGCGATACGGAACTGAGCAACGCGCAATTCAGCTGGAACTCGAAGGTGAACTCTACCTTTACCGTCTGGGAAGACCTAAACATCCAGTTGTCTGGTTTCTACCGCGCTCCGACGGCTGACATCCAGGGCCGCATGGAGCAGATGTTTAGCGCTGATGTGGCTATGAAGAAAGACGTGCTCAAAAAGAACGGCACCATCTCGCTTCGGGTGTCGGATGTGTTCAACACGCGGCAGTTCAACTTCCTGAGCTTTGGCCCTGAGTTCAGAACCGAAAGCGAGAACCGTCGCCAGAGCCGCATCATTTACCTGGGCTTTACCTACCGCCTCAACAGCGAGGGCAACAACCGCGAACGTCGCCGGCCAAACGAGCAGAACGGCGGAGACGACGATGGTTTTGACAACTAATAAAACTGAATTTAATAAGAGGCCGGGGAGAAATCTCCGGCCTCTTTGTTTGTCTGCCTTTCCCACTAGTCATTCCTTCTTTCGTCGTAATAACAAGTGAGAGAGGCATTTCTCCGCCTGGGAGCAGGGACGTTTCATTCTAGGAAAACGAGTTCAAAATATATTGTCATTCTGCTAAGAAACTTGGTTGAAGGGAGTTTAAGCCTATACTACTGGCGGGGGTAGGGGCCCTCTTTACCAATATCCTTTCAGGATGACAATAAACGGCCCTGCTCCTGGGAGTAGCAGGTTAATCAATGGCACGATAATATTGTAGAACACACAGCTATACCTTCTGCCTTGCTTCTCCGTATCTTAGACCGAATAAAAAATCAACTCCATGACTGCCCCTGCCCGAATGCCTATTATAGACCTGCACTGCGACCTACTGGTATACCTGTCGGATGTACCTGATTCAGCCATTGACAACGTAGCTGAGATCGGGTGCTCGTTGCCAGCCCTCACGCAGGGCAACGTGCGGTTGCAGACGATGGCCATTTATTGCGCCACTGCGCCGGGAAGCACCAATTATGCTCACCTGCAGGCCGAAATATTCCGCAAGCTGGCCACAGACGAACGCAGCTGCCTGACGGCGGTAACGGATACAGAATCATTAAAGAATGCTCTAAGTGGCAATGGAGACATCGGCATGATTGCCTCCATCGAAAACGCCTCCGGCTTTTGCGAAGAGGACGAACCGCTGGAAGATGGTTTTAAGAAACTGGAGAAAATCATCGAAGCGGTGGAGCGGCTTTTGTACATCAGTTTCACCCACCACCTGGGCAACCGCTTTGGGGGCGGCAACATGACGGACAGGGGCATCTCCCGCGACGGCAAAATGCTGCTCGACTACCTGCACGGCCGCCGCATCGCCGTGGACTTTTCACACACCAGCGACGCTCTGGCGTACGACATCCTCGAGCACATCGACCGCGAAAGGCTCGACATACCCATTATGGCCAGTCACTCTAATTTCCGGCCGGTATGGGAGCACAACCGCAACCTGCCTGACGAGATTGCACAGGAGATCGTACGCCGGCAGGGGCTAATCGGTATAAATTTTCTGCGGGCCTTTGTGAACAATGAGCAGCCCGAGGCCTTGCTGCAGCACATACTGTATGGCTTTGAGAAAGGAGCTGAAAACAGCATCTGCTTCGGAGCCGACTATTTCTATACCCTCGATTCGCCAGACTTGAGCCGTGTGCCTTACTATTTTAAAGAGCACGCGCACGCGGGCACCAGCTATACCTACCTGCTGGAGCAGTTGCAGAAAACGCTCTCACAGCCACAGCTCGAGAAACTCGCCTTCGGGAATGCACAGCGCTTCATGGAGCGCATCTGGTCTTGATTCAGGCTTTAATCCTATACCTTATAGTAGCTGGCTTAGCTATTTTCGGTTTGAAATCTTGTGCTGAAAATAATATTTATTATATTTAGAGTGGACTATATAGAGGTTGTCCAAAACAGTCTATTCACTGTTACAACACGTTCCTCTTTTTCAGGTCTTTCACCTTACAAAAAGCCACTATGAAATTCATCGGACTGTTTCTCCTTCTTGCTGGGCTGGTTTCGCTCGTTATCGGTTTCACAGGCGCCAACTCGCTGGTATTGAACTGGGTCAACCAGTGGGGAGAAGGTATCGGCTGGGCCATACGGGCGGGCGTTACGGCGCTCGGTGGGGTATTGTACTATATTTACCGACACGAAGATTAAGGCCATTCGCTTATTTTCTATATAGAAACTTTGCCATGTGCAAACAAACTCCGTATACGCAAATAATGTACACTAAATGCCGAATCAGCCATGGACTCTCCGCAGTACGCACCATATTATGTTCAGATAAATGAGCTCTACATAGACACGGTTGTAATAGACGACACGGAGTTTATCACCCTATGGTGTTTTACTGTGCTCGATGATGAGTACAAGTTCATTTACCTGGGCTGCGACTTCACACAGTTCAACCAGATCCTGATCGGTGCCGGTGACAAAGGCAAGGAGATTGCCCTGCACATGGCCAACGTGCTCAACAGTGAGCACGACTCTCCTACCCTGGTGCCTATAAAAGAGCAGTTTGATGACTACCTGGAGCTCACTGGTTTCGATTTGATTGTGTATGAGCCATTAGCGGTGGATGATGAACTGGAGGATGAGTATGACGACGACGATGACCTCCCGCTGGAGCAACTTTTGGGCGGTGGCAGCAAGCGCTCCGACAATACCTCGCAGAAGTACCTGATCTACCAACTCGACAAGCTATACCCTTCCAAGATCTTCGAGCCCGAGAAGCTGCAACGCGAAAACTTGACAGAACAGTTTGAGGATGACTCGCTGGAACTGGCGCAGCTCTACTACGATTACCTGAACGCCTCAGAAAATGGCTACTCCGAATGCGAAGCCCGCCAAGTGGCAGGTCTGGAGAAAGACCTCTTCTTCCGGATGGCCCGCAAGGCGGCCGATCTCTGGAGCTAAGTTTATACCCTGCTATACCTACCTGACGCTGTCGTACTGCGCAGCCAATTGCAGGCGTGCCCGCAGCTGAAGCTGCATCTCGTTTACCCAATTCCGGACTTCTTCTTCCTCTGCTATTAATAGCATTTCGCTGTAGTTATCCAGTTGTGCTTGCTGCGCTGTATAAACGTGTTCCTTGTAGCGTTCTTCAAAAGCGGCACCGGTCAGTTCCCCAAACTCTTCTACAGTGGCCCTGTCAGCCGACCCCAGCGAGTCGGGCAGGCTGTTATTCAGTCCTTCTGCTCTGGCAACTTGTTGCAATTGCTTCATAGCCTGGTTGTAAAAGTCCAGCATGTCGGTACTCAGTGCTTTAACTTCTTCGGATTGCGCACGCTCCGTAGCAAGTCGTGCCAACTCGGCCTGCAGCATAGTCGTGCTGGCGGCATAGTCTATGAAGGCGGCGCTGCGGCTCATTTCTTTTACGACAGGAGGCGCGTCCGTTTTAGTATATTCGGTTTTGGGACTTTCGTCGCAGGCGATCATCAGCAAAAGCACAAGCCCGAAGGCCAGGGTGAGTAGTTTATCGGTGAGCATATATCAGGGTGCACAGGGTGTCTTCTATAGCTATACCGTATACTCAGCATCACAAGTTATGCCCTATCCCTAAAATCATTCAAAAGTGCAGCAATGCCTTGGTTTAGAACCGGTACGTCTTCCGCACCAACGTCAGATTGCTCTCACGGCCCTGCTCCGGAATAACGTGAGCTGGCATTGGTTTGCGTACCAGTTGCTGCGGCAGGCCAATGCTCACATCGTACAGGTATAGCTGCAGACTGCTGCTTTGTTTCAGGCGCACTTCCAACTCTACTTCCTTGGAGTCCGGTAGTCCGTGCACTTTCGCAAAGTACACCGCTCCTTGCGCCGTTTTCATAGGCCCCAGGGTGAGTGCCTCACCGTTGATGGCGGCTCCCAGCATACCTCCTTCCTCTGAGGGCTGCAGCACCAGGTCCAGGTGGGCGGCTCCGCGCGGCGACTGCAGCCGGATGGTCAGCACACGCTCGCCGGGGGCTATCGCTTCGTTCACCAAGCTAGCGACAGGTGCTTGCACAGGTATAACTTCTGCGTTGTTTTTCAGGTATTCCCGTGCAGCCATCGGGTATATTTCGGTCAGTGCTCCGGTCGTGGGGCTAGGGAAAAATTGCTGGTTCCACTCATCGGTGCGCTTGAAAGCAGAGGCCCAGACGGCCACATGCTCATCAGCATTGAGGTAGTAGCTCACGTGGCTATGCAAAGGTTGCCCGGCACTCGGCTTTTCCGCATCAATAGCCCGGAACAGCTGTATACCACCCACAAAAAGCAACAACGCGGGCAAGAGGGGCAGTGCGCGCCAACCGAAGCTCCGCTCTATGGTGACCAGCAAAGGTATAGACAGTCCGGCTAGCAGAAGCAGCGTGGCCACCGTGGCTACGGGCATCTGCAGGGCAAATACCACAAACAGGAACCTGACGAGCGGCATCAGCATAAAAATAGCGGGCACTATACCTACCAGCAACACCAGCGCATACCCCCAGCCAACCGGCTGCAGGTGCAGGTCTTTCAGGAAAAGCACCAGCATGGCTAGCAGGCAGAAAAGCAGCGGAAACATGAACAGATAAGCAGCAGCAGGTACCAACACCAAGGCGGCCACCATCAGGGCAAACCAGACCAGGCAAACACCCATGGCAAGTGCAAACACTGACATCCAGCGCAACAACAACCAACCCAGCAACAGCATCAGCCCCAGCGCCAGCAACAGGTAGCCCATAAAGAACCGCCCCTCTCCGTATACACCGTTCATCTCGTGGCTGTAAGGCAGCATGGCTTTTATAAAGTTCGTTACCGGGAAGGTTAGCCCAACCACAATGCCCACCAACAGCAGGAAGCCTAAAAAACCGCCCACTAGTTGGGGCACCGAAAAAGCTTTCCGGCGAACACCTACCACCAGGCAGGCCAGCAGCAGCACTGTGGTTAGTGTTGCCCACAGCAGATTCCAACCAGCCGGGTACTGCACCAGCCAGCTGCTTACCGGGTTAAAGAAAATCTTGTCCTGCGCCTTGGTATTGTCGAGCGACACGTTGCCCAGATGCCGTACCAGCGCCAGCATGTTGCTGCCATGGTGCTGCAGGCTGTTGCGGTCCAGGTTCTCGGGTGAATCGGTCATTTTATGGTAGTGCACGAATCCGTCGATGAAGGCAGAATTCACGCCCGTATACCCGGCATCGCGAAACACGGTGAAGTCGGTGTTGTTGGGCAGGTTGCGGTATACCTCGTACATCATGGAACTGGCAAATGGGTAGGGCGCCGCTGCGGCAAACTGCTCCACGATCCAGCCGTTTTCGGGGCTTATCTCAAAGGTCATGCTCGGGCCGGCGTTGCCGCGCGCCTCCACATTAATCACGACACCCACCTCTTCCGCCCAGGGGTGTTTCAGGAAAGCCTTGGCCCCGTACAAGCCATACTCCTCGCCATCCGTCATCAGGAAAATAACGTCGTGCTGCAACGGCTCGCCTAGCTGCAGGGCGCGGGCTGTTTCCAGCATGGCGGCTATACCTGCGCCATCGTCACCAGCACCGGGGGTGTTGGGTTGCGAATCGTAGTGCGCCATTACCAGCACGGCTTTGCCGCCTGGTTGTGTGCCTTTCAGGCGGCCCAGGAGGTTGTACACGTAGCCCACATTGCTGCTTTCACCCAGGGGGTTTACAATTACTTGTTCCTGTACCTGAGGCTGCAGCCCCAGCATCTCCATTTGTTTTAGCAGATACCGCCTTGCCTCTGCATGGCCTGCCGTGCCCATCGCATGAGGTTGGCTGGCCACTTTCCGCACATGCGCCATGGCTCGCTCCGCCGAGAATTCGGTGTCAGGCGCATCGGCCGGTAGCGCCTCCGGTGGACTCATCAGGCTGACGCTGTACACACTCAAGCCCACAAGGGCGATCAGCAGAAAGAGGGCTACGAGATAAGGTCTTTTAGACATGGCCAGGTATACGGTGGTTCTGTACGGTTAATATAGCAAATTCCTATGTATGTCTTTTACTTTCTCCTGTCTGCCATGATGGTTGATGCGGGGCAACGCCCATACCTTTCTCACCCTGCTTTCCATATTTTGTTTATGCCAGTACCAGATGCCTTTGGGACAACTACTAATTCACAAAAAGCAAAAATCCCCGACAGGTATACTGCCGGGGATTTTGCAAAGAGCTCTAAACAGATTTAGCGTGACGGATCACCTTCGGCCAGAACTTCGTTCTGACGCAGATGCACAGGCTCGGTTTTCTTGCGCAGCTTCAGGTTGAGCATTTCCACCATCAGCGAGAAGAACATGGCGAAGTAAATGTAGCCTTTCGGGATGTGCTGGTGCAGCGCCTCCACCACCAGCATAAAGCCGATGAGTAGCAGGAAGGAAAGCGCCAGCATCTTCACGGTCGGGTGCTTGTTCACAAATTCACTCACGTACTTGGCGAAGACCAGCATGATGCCCATCGCGATGATCACGGCAATCACCATCACCAGGATCTCCTGCGCCAAACCAACAGCGGTCAGAATGGAGTCGAAAGAGAACACAATGTCGATCAGGATGATCTGGATGAGCACTTTGCCCAGCGTTGCTGTTCCCTGACCGGCATCGTGGCCTTCTACTTCGCCCTCGAGTTTGTTGTGGATCTCGGTCACGGATTTAGCCAACAGGAACAAGCCCCCGGCAAACAGAATAATGTCGCGCCAAGACACCGGGAAGTCCTCGTCTGTGAACGGCAGGTTGATCGAGAAGATTGGGTTGCTGGCACTCACGATCCAGGCGATGAACATCAGGAGGATGATCCGGAAAACCAATGCCAGCGTCAAGCCGATGTTGCGCCCCTTAGCCTGTTGCTCTTTAGGCAATCGGCTTACAATGATCGAGATGAACACAATGTTGTCGATGCCAAGCACCACCTCCATGAAGGTCAGCGTCAGCAAACTTATCCAGGTGTCCGGATTAGCGAATATTTCCATAAGGTGAGTGTTAAATTGTTACATGGCTAAATTGTTAAATGGTTGCCGTCAGCTAAAAACAATTTAACCATTCAACAATGTAACCATTAAGATTTCATGTTGACATACTGAAGCGGCATACCTATTTCTTCGGCGTTTGTACGCAAAACGGCGATCACTTGCTGCAAGTCGTCTATTTTTTTGCCAGTCACCCGGATGGTTTCATCCATGATGGCAGGAGACACTTTCACCTTGCTGTCTTTGATCAGCTTCATGATCTTTTTGGAAGTCTCTTTGTCGATGCCGGCTTTCACCTTGATGTCTTTCTTCACCATGGCGCCAGATGCATAGGCCTCTTTGGAGAAGTCGAGGGCAGTGGCGTCTAGGCCTTGTTTCACCATTTTGCTGATGAGCACATCCTCGGTATGCTGCAGGCGCATGTCGTTCTCCATGCTGATGTGCACTTCGTTGTTCTTCTTGTCGAACTCCAGCGAACCTTTGGTGTCGCGGAAGTCGTAGCGGTTCATGATTTCCTTGCGGGCCACGTTCACCGCATTGTCCATAATCTGCGGATCTACTTTGCTGATGATATCGAAAGATGCCATAGTTTTTCGGGTTAGGTTAAATGATAAGATTTACACGGTTTATAAGCTGCAAAGTTATTTATTGAATTGTTGATTGCTAATTGTTGGTTGCTGATTGTTTTTGTTGGAAGGTTGATTTTAGATTGTTAATGGTTGAATTGCTAAATGGTTAAATTGTTGAATGGTTAATTGTTGATTGTTGAATGAATGCAACGCGCGGGATTTTCTGTCTGAATCAGGATTTTCAGGATTAAAGGATCTTTAGGATTTTCATGCACGATTAAACACACCCCTACCCCTTCTTTGTCGAGGGCCCCTACCCCTAAGAAGACTTTGCCGACTTTTGCTTTCCTGGTTGTCATCCTGAAAGGATCTTGGTTGAAGGGAGGTTAAGCAGTTGCTATAACATACTCCTGCACCCCTCGATAGGGGATTTTCTACTACCCAATCACAGGTATAAGCGCTGTAGTTTCAGTTACAGACCACTGGCAGGTATAGCAAGACTAACTTGCACCTCAGCTATGGAATAGATAACATCAGCCAGGTGCACCACACGACGCTCCACTGTTCGAGCGGTCAGCGAGTTTGGAGCGTCTTGATTTTTTTGCTTACTTTTTTCATCAAGGAAAAAAGTAAGGCCCCGCCGGCCAGGCGAAGCTACAAAGCAATTAAGGTTGCTATATCTGCGAAAGCGGTAACTATATCACTCGCCCGCTGCCAAGCGAAAACCTAAATCCCCGCTATACCTACAACACCACATTTTATACTAAACTTGCAGTATAAAATCACTACCACATGAGAGTCATAGAACCTGCTACACCCGAACAATTGAAACAATACTACCAACTGCGCTACGACACGCTGCGCAAGCCCTGGGACCAACCCGAGGGCAGCGAACGTGCCGATGATGATGAGCAGGCTATACATGCCATGCTGGTGGATGATAACAACGAGGCAGTAGGCGTTTGCCGTCTGCACCTGAACACGCCGCAGGAAGGACAGATCCGCTTTATAGGTGTGCGGGCAGACAAGCAGGGCCTTCGCCTCGGCGACCAACTGCTCAGCTACCTCGATGCCCGCGCGCGACAGCTTGGGGCTACCGACATGACCTTACAGGCCCGCGAAAATGCCGTAAACTTTTACCGTCGCAATGGGTATGAAGTAGTAGAAAAAACATACCTGTTGTTTGGCTCTATCCAGCACTACAAAATGGCCAAGCAACTCTAACACGTTGCAAGTATGGCTTTAGACAAAAACAAAAAACTTATCCTGACAGCCGGGGCCGTGCTGATCGGCGCTGCCATTATAAGCAGCTGCAGCAGCACAAACGCTCCGCTCGAAACGGTGCCCAGCGTGGACCTGGAACGCTACGTAGGCAAGTGGTATGAAATCGCTTCCATCCCACAGCGCTTCACCAAAGGCTGCCGCTGCACCACCGCCGACTATAAACTAAATGCTGAGAAAGGCTATGTGGAGGTATATAACTCCTGCCTGAAAGAAGGCAAAACAAGTGATGTGAAGGGAAAGGCTTTTCCGGTAGAGGGCAGCAATAACAGCAAGCTCAGGGTGCAGTTCTTCTGGCCTTTTAAGGGTGATTATTGGATACTGGAGCTCGATCCGGAATATCGCTATGTAATGGTGGGTGCTCCAGACCGTGAAAGCCTCTGGTTCCTCTCCCGCACTCCTACCATGGATGATGCCACCTACGCCAGACTAGAGCAGATGGCCAATGCCAAGGGCTTCCCGGTAGAACAGTTGCAAATGACGGATCAGCAGTGCGCTGAGTAGTTTTCCCTGAATCTATACCTGCGCCTGGTGATTAATACGCCCGCCACAACCCTGTCGTATCTTCTGCGGCGGCACCGTCAATAGGTATAGGAGATTCCTGCAACACCGGGTCCTCTTCCTGGTTAAAGCGATCAGCGCTGGATACAAAAGCTACGATGCCCAACAGGAGCAGAAAAACAAAAGGGATGACCAGATTGCCATAAAAGAAATTGCGCAGCGGCTCGTGCAGTTTCTGGAAGCGCTTCAGGTATAGGAAAAGCAGCACGCCCACCAAAATGTAGAGCGGAATGACCGCATAGAAAATCACCTGCCAGCCAAACCAGTTTTGGTAGCGAAAGATAAGCGCCAGCAACCCCGTCACCAGCGAAAAACTACAGAAAGCACCCAACAGTGCGAGCCAAACGTTCGATACGATGTAGAAAAAAGACAGGCCGACCTGCACCAGCAATAGCAGCATGAGCACGGCCATGGCAAATACGAACACAAAACTGCCGCCCGTCAGTCCCAAAAATTTCATGGCTACACCCACCACTGCCATACCCATCGCGATGTAGAGCAACAGCGTGAACGAACGGATGAACGAAATCAACTGATGTCGTACATCTGCTATCAGTGATGGTTCCTCGCGTCTAAGAGGGCGTTGGTCAAAGTTCATGACAGTAGCTTTAGTCCTGTTTACGCATTTCCTGTCGGCGCATCGGCATCTGGTCGATTATTTTAAAGACCTCCTCTATGGGCACTGCTTTCTGGGTGCGGTATTTTTCCAGTCCGTCTTTCCCCAGCAAAAGCAAGGTATAACTGCCTGCTTCCACTTTGAATTTCTTTAGCAGGTCCTTGCGCATACGTGCCGCATTGCTACCGGGCGCCAGTTCCAGCACCACGAGTTGTCGCTCTGTTATACCTTGCTGGCTATTACTAACTATCTCTTTCTGCCTGATCAGTTGTGGATCATCTGCCGAGGGTGCAAAGAGCAGCAAAAGTCTGTTTTCCCATTTGTAATCCTCCAGATTCATCTCTTTTTTCTTTTGCGCCTGTGCCACCAATGGCAGCAGCATCAGGCAAAGTACAGTCACACTTAACAATTGCTTTCCCATACTCTTTTCCTACGAGTGTTGTAATCAGCAGGGTGTAATACCATGAGTCATAACCGCGATAGCTCTATATCATATGCAAAGCGCCACCTTCATCAACCGGAAGTGGCGCTTTGCATTATGGCAACAGTAGTATCTGCAGAAAACAGGTATAAGGTTGACAGTATTCTCTATATTTATCACTTCGAAGACAAATTATGGACAAACTTCGCTACCCCATCGGTCAGTTCGACCTTGACGCAAGCATTTCAGAGGATCAACTTAACCTGTACATTCTCTCTATTGGCAGCCTTCCTACCAGAGTGGCACAGGTCGTTGCCCACCTCTCAGATGAGCAACTGGATACGCCTTACCGCCCCGGTGGGTGGACTGTGCGCCAGGTTGTGCACCACCTGCCAGACAGCCACCTAAATGGCTATACCCGCCAAAAACTGGCCCTGACTGAGGAGAATCCTACTATCCGTCCTTATGATGAAGTAGCCTGGACTGAGCTTCCGGAGGCCAAGACAGCAGACCCGGGTGTTTCGCTCACACTGCTCCATGCCTTGCACCAGCGCTGGGTCCTGATGCTGCACCAACTTTCTGCCGAGCAGTTGGACCGCACGTTTGTGCACCCGACTTCTGGCCAGCAGACCATTCGGCAGCACATCGGCCTCTATGCCTGGCATGGCGAGCATCACCTGGCACATATTACTGAATTGAAGAAAAGAATGGATTGGTAAAAGCAGCTATTGCAGGTTCTTCACATAAACTGAATCCGCTGATTGATAATAGAGGGTATCCTGCCGCTTGTTCGTGAGCAGCACAGTCTGGGCTTTGTGATCCAGTGACAAGGCTTCGGAAGTTTCGAAGTCGCCGGTGTCGCGTTTGAGGGCTCCGTTCAGAATGATGAGCTTGAAGAAAAGAATAAATCCGACCACCGCCAGGGTATGCACAAGGAGGGCTCCTTTGTTATGCGCGTCGGCTGGTGTCGTAAATACACTGATCAACCGCCTGATTAGCAGCACAGCGCCTATTACTAGCACCAGTAACCCCACCAGGTGGTATGCTGCAGGTGCATGTGCGTATTCCCAGCCAAACAGCAGGTAAGTGAGCCAGACCAGTGCAGTACCGCCTGCATAGTACGCAAGCCCACGTGCTATACCTGCTATAAACTTCTTCTCGGTGCGCATATCCTATCCCCGTAATTCCATTTCAGTCAGGTCGCGCAGTTCTGCCTGCAGGTCCTGTGCGATTTGTTGCATTTCCTGCATGGCCAGCTCTTTTGTTTTGCGTTGGAGCAGGTGCAGTTTCACATTATCCGACAGCTTGATGTAGCCATCGTATTTCACAAATTGGAAGACACTCATCGACGCCCTCGACTCGCTCACTTGCTTGTAGTTTTTCTTTTTCAGGTATAGGAAATCGATGCCAGCCAGGGGTAACATTTTACCAAATGTTATACCTGCAAAACGTACCCCTTCGCGATAGGTCCTATTTGCCAGGTCAAACTCTGTGCGGTAGTGCGTAAGCTGCGTAACGATGGCAGTTGGAAGAAAAGCGTAAGCTGCTACCGAGCCGTTAATAATCATCGTGATGGCAAGGGCAGTGGTAATCCAGCCGAACGCGCGGGCGCTCGCACTGAAGTAGTGGCCTGTGTTATAGCTGTGTGAAGTTGCTGCCATGCGCATCTGAAATCATGGTTAAGATAGCGCTTATTTCTGAGATTCCTGCTCCCGACTCGGCACGATGAGCTGCCTATTTTCATCATACAATCCTACCAGTACGCTGTTGCCTGTATCGTCCACTCTGAGTCCACCATAGGCCGCTTTTTCAAAGGTTTCGGCCTGGCCTTCTTCAAAAAAGTAAGACTCTGCGCCCAGGTTGAGCGACCAACCCCCTTTGCTATACCTGAGCAGGATTTCTCCGGGGTGCAGCGGTTCTTTTTCGCTTTGGTACCGCACCAGTTGCGCCACATTCTGCGAGTCCAGCTGCACGACGGCATAGCCGCGGTTGGGGAGTTTCTCCAGTTCCTGCGTTTGGCTGATGGCATAGCTGAGTGTCATGTAATCGCCCTGCATCAGTGAGCGCGGGTCTACCGGTGCCAGGCTGAGCAGCACCAGTTGGCCGTCTTTTAAAACGTCCTCCTTCTCCACCACTGACAGGTTGAAAAAGGCCAGCACCGCCACCAGGTTGACCAGCACGATGATACTTTTCAGGTTACGCTTCATGGCTTCGCAGATAACGGTTTAACAGGTATAGACCAGCAAGAAAAAGGCTGCCCGTGAGCACCAGCACCCCGGACTTGGCCAGAAGCGTCATGTTGAGGTCGTAATAGTAGAGCACCAGAAAATAGGCCAGCGCCAGCAGCCCCACCCAAAAGCCTGTTCTGTGCCCGATGTAAAAACTGGATAGCACCACCAGCAAAGTGCCCGGCACTGATGGCGCCAGCACAGTCGGCAGCAACACCACCGCGCAACAGGTATAGAAAACAGCCAGCGTTTTCTGATCCTTAACTTCACTCTCGCGCAGTACGCGGTGTAGCAACAGCAGCAAACAGCCAATCAAAAATAAACCCGACAGCCAGAAATGGGTGATGTTGGTGGAGAGCAATTTCTGGTGCACAAACAGTCCAAGCGTGTTGATCAGGGAGAAGATCAGCCCCATGCGGACGGGCCCAAAAACCAGCGCAAAGCGCCGTGACAAGGCCAGTAGCTTTGCTTCATAGAGACTGATGAGAGTCAGCATACCTGCCAGCACCACGATCAGGGCATGCGACAGGTTGTATACCTTGTGTATGAAGATCAGGCTCAGCAGACTACCGTTGAGCACCATCATCGAGATAAACACACAGACAGCACTCTTCGAGAAAATCAGCACCAGTGCTGAAGCTATACCTAATGTGAGAGCTGCTACTGAGGCGCTATCTGTTATTCTACCCAAACCAAAAACGAGTAAAACATAGCCTGAAACATTCATGGCTACTCCGAGCGCGTCAGTAGTTGTATCCTTTTGCATACGAATTACTATTTCAGCAACTATCAAAAAAATCACGCCCAGCATTAGCGTAACTATACCTGAATCTAATAATCCAAAAGATGCAATTCCAGCTAGCAGGGTAACCATAGCCAGCAAACCACCCAGTATCGTGAGCACCTTCACAGGCCAGCGCTCGAGCAGCGATGTAGCTTGATCAATTTCTGCAGCTATCGCTAGCTCGTCGTATTGGAAGTCGGGTTGCTCCTGATCAATTTGCTCCAGCACATTGCTCAAACGCGGATATTCTTTATCTGCCATGCCACTGTCGGTTAAGTTTGCTTAGGTACTGAATCAGCAAAGTAATGCTGCCCACCACAAAGAGTGTCGCCAGCAACAGCATAATCTCCGGCACATTCTCCCCAATCCGCACCAGAATGGCCGTTACCACTGCTATCCCGCTGAACGGAACGGCTGTCAGGTAAAAGATATCGCGCACCTTTAAGCCGTAGGCTATACCTGCGCCATACATAGCCGCGCCGAGCACATAAGCCAGGCCATAGTCGTGATCTATACTTTCGAAAAGTGCTGAGATCATGCTGACGGTGATGACGGTGATTGCCGCCAGCCCCACCAGGCGTGGGAACCAGCGGTGCTGTATACCTACGCGGCCTTTTGCGGCCAAGGCTTCCCAAATGACAACAGCCGCTGCATTGAGGATGAACATCGCATCCAGCACCACCGCAAAGCTCCAATGTGTGGCCACCTGCTGGGTATAGAGCACGAAGGTGGTATTGAGCAGCAAGAGAAAGATGAACCACAGCGGCTGAAAACGTGCCACAATCACCCACAATACCACACACATCGTCCAGCCCAGGAAGAAATCGTAGGCGTTGGCGCCGGTCTGGTAGATCTGCCCAAACACAGCGAAGAGTACGCCTACCAGCATGGTGCTGGCCGTGAGCAGCACGTTCTTCACGCTGCTACTGAGTTTGGTAAACACCGCCGCGAACGTTACCCCCAGTACGAGCACTTCGATCAGCCCCAGCTTCACGAACTTGTGCATGTCGGCCCAGTTGTAGGCGAAGAAAAAGATAATGCCCGAGATCAGGAAACTCCCTCCGAGGCCGAGCAGAAACAGCCGAACAAACTTGATCCAGTCCTGCGGCCCGGCGTATACCTGCTCTTTGCGCAGCCGGTCGGCTATACCTGACTCGCGCCAGTTGCTGTGCCTGGCGATGCTGTAGAGGATTTCGCGGGAAAGGTGTGGTTTCATAGAATCATTTGAACAAGTACTGTCATTTCAAAATGGTGGTTGATGCGTAATGAGTATGCTACTCAGTGCATTTTAATAATACAGCTCCCCATCATTCTTTGCGGGTAGTTCTCTGCCTAAGCTGTCACGGGTATTTTTCTGCACCGCAATGGCAGCGAAGAGGCTTAGTAAAAACGACATGCCATAGAACCCTTTTTCGCTCAGGAGCAAGTCAGCATTCCAAAGCCCCACTGTCAGCAGCACGACCGCCAAAATGGTAGAAAACCAGCTGAGTCCGTAATAGATGTTGGTTACCGGTATGCCCTCCAGTTGGTCGCGCACGCTTTTCTGGAGCGAGATGGCGGAGAAAAGACCAAACATAAGTATGGCAAAATAATAGCCCTTTTCGTTCAGCAGCATGTCGGCATTCCAAAGCCCGATGATGTAGGCTGTTATACCTGTAAGTAAAGTAGCCCAGGAGGCTGCTACAAATGCGTTGGATGGTTTCTGATTCATTTTCGTCTTTCGTTAAGTGATGAATCAAAGGTATAGCAGCCCTAAAAACTTTCTTTTGACAATTGTCAAAAAAGGAAAAACATCAAACCTGGCTCCGGATCCTGCTCAGCGTTTCCTGACTGATACCTAAGTAAGAAGCGATTTGCCCAAGCGGGATTCGCTGCAGAATATGCGGCGAGGTCCCCAGTAGCTGTTCGTACCGCTCCCGGGCCGTCTTGAACTGCATGGCCATCAACCGCTCTTCTAATCTGATGTAGTACTGCTCGTTTATAATCCGCACCAGGCGCTCCAGGTCATGGTGCTGATCAAACAACTGGTTCAGGGTTTCGAAACTAATCCCCCACAAGGTGGAGTCTTCCAAGACCTGTATGTTTTCTATGCCCGGCTTTCGGGAAATGAAGCTGTAAAAAGAGGTAATGAAGTTATTCTCGAAGCCAAACCAATACGTCACTTCTTTGCCGTCTTGGTTATTGTAGTATCCGCGCAAACAACCTCGCTCTAAAAAGTACAGGTTATTGCACACCATTCCTTCCCGAACCAAAAACGAATTTTTTGGCAATTCCACTTGTGTCAGGGCCTCAGAAAGCACCTCCCATGCAGGTATAGAGATTGGGTGGTATTGGGAGATGCAATTGAATAATGCATTCATTTTGAGGCGCTCTTAATTTGGGGGTGGGGCTAGAATTTGTTTTGTTTAGGAAAAGAGAAAGATGGTTTTATAGTAGAGTCGAACGGGTTTATAGGCGTTGAGTTAAGGAGTATTCTGTCCTACTGATACTGCACTGATTTACTGCTTGAGTATTTTCGTCCTATGATACTCTAAGTATTTTATATTCATTTCCTTTAGCCTTGGAGGGCGAAGTTGCTTACCCTTTAGCATTTCAAGCTTCTCTTGAAGTTGTTTGGAAAACTTTGATGCTTGCAATGTAACAATTACGAATAGATCATTTGTGAAAGAAATAAATCCTTTGTCAAAAAGCGAATCTACTTCAGTATAGAGGCAAATTCCATTAGAAATGTCCCCTCTACAATCTTTGTCATGAGACCAAGGAACAATATGACTTGCTGTCAATAATGAGGGTTCAGATATTTCTGTCAATGCACACTTATTTCCAAAATTCTTCAAAACACCTTTTCTAAATTTTGACTGCCCTAGTCTGATATTAATTTCAGCTTTCGCATTTTCTATGAAGAAATCATCTTCAATGTCAAAGGAAGTTTCTTGAATTAATGGCAATGAATAATAAGGTGATATATCTACAGCTAGCTCTGAATTACTATGCATTAAAAAATGGTGATTCAGAATTACAGCAGTCCACCGATTAGGATACTTCCCTGTTGTCTTATGTTCTGGAATAAATAAATGCTTGAGAACCTCGAAAGGAATGCAATAGTAGTCATCATCATTCTGTTGGTCTGACCAAATTACAATATTGAATTTATCTCCAAATGAAGTAATTAGTTTGTAAATCACGGAATCTTGAAAGCCACACCATTTATTTTCAGCCCCAGCTTTTAAAACATAATTATTTCCTCCGTCAGACCAATTCTTTATATCAAGAGCTCGATTCATAATTGTTGCCGTTAGCTAATCGAAAAGCATATGCATTTACTAAAACACCCTCTAACAAACATAGCGAAATCCAGTTATTTCTCAACCTAATCGTCATCCTTTTCTAAGGCTACACAGATTTGATTATTGACGCGTCAGCTATACCTTGCAGCCTTTACCTGCATTACTACACCTGTGGAAACGAAGCAGCAAATAAAAACCCGCATCGCCCCGACCCCCAGCGGCTACCTGCACCTGGGCAATGCGCTGTCGTTTGCCATAACCTGGGCGTTGGCTCGCCAGCAGCAAGGTATAGTCGCACTCCGCATCGACGACCTCGACAATGCCCGTTTCCGGCCCGAGTACCTGCAGGACATCTTCGACACGCTCGACTTTATGGGTCTCGACTACGACGAGGGACCGCGCAACCCACAGGATTTTCAGGAGAACTACTCGCAGCTTCTGAGGCTGCCGACATACCAAATGCAACTCGACAAACTGGTGCAGCAAGGTATGGTGTATGCCTGTCCCTGCTCCCGCAGCCAGATAGCGGCGCTGTCGCTCCAAGGGCTATACCCGCTCACCTGCCGCGATGAGCACTTGCCGCTCGACACACCCAATGCCGCTTGGCGGGTGCGTATACCTGAGGACACAACCATTTCTTTCCAAGACCAGCTTTTAGGCCACTGCACGGTGGCGCTGGCCCTCGAAATGCCCGACTTCGTGGTGCGCCGCAAAGACGGTATACCTGCCTACCAAATTGCCTCGATCGTGGATGACCTGGCCATGGGCGTGAACCTGATCGTGCGGGGCGAGGACCTGATGCTTTCCACGGCGGCGCAGCTTTTCCTGGCGCAGCACACCGGCGCCACCGCCTTCACCGATGCAGCTTTTGTGCACCATCCGCTTATCGTGAGCGGGGGAAACAAGCTCTCCAAATCGCACGACGCCCTCTCGCTCACCGAAATGCGCAAGGCCGGGCTCACCCCCAAGCAACTCTGGCAAAAACTGGCGGAGCTGCTCGGCTGGCAGGACGCAGGTATAGCAGACGCGCAAAGTTTCCTGAGCAGGTTCCGGCTCCAGGACCTTCCGCGGCACATCGCACACGTATAGCCGCTTGCAGGCGGGCACAAAAAAGCCCTGCTGTTTTCAAGGCTATACCTGAATCCACAGCAGGGCTTCTCGTTTAATGTCAGACTTTACTTTGCCGCCTGTATCTTAACTGGCACTTCCAGGTTCTCCCAGCGCAATACCATGCCTTCGCCAGTGACATCATACACCAGTCGCTCGCTCATCGAAGCTGCCTGGCGGGGCTTGGCTTTAACACGCAGCGCGTCTTGTTTCTCGTCGTACTGTGTGCCCCATTGCTTGGCTGTTTTGTTGAAGATCAGGGTCCACTCGTCTTCGCCAGGTATAGCATAGAAGCTGTAAGTACCAGCCGGCAACTCCTGGCCTTCCACCATCACGGCACGGTCAGTGGTAACAGTAGTGGCCTCGTTTGCACCCGCACGCCATACCTCGCCATAAGGCACAAGCTCACCCCAAATGGTACGGCCTTTCACAGACGGACTGCTATAGTTAATAGTAATGTTAGCGTCGCCGATCTTACCAGTGGCTGTGGCCGGCGGACTGGCTTTTGGCTTCGCATCCTGTGCCCATACGGTGGAGGACATTAATATGCCCATAAACAACATGGCAAGTACATTTGTGAATCGTAGGTTTTTCATAGTGTTTTATTTTGGTTTTGATTGAAAGATAGGCAATTAACCTGTATTCTACTACAAGATTATCAGCCAATTAGCTAACGAACACTAACCGCTTTGGATTGTGTAGGGCGCGCAAAGGTTGCTAGAGCCCTCAAGCCAGCCTTTGCAGCACCATGGCTTTTCTTCCGTATAGAAAGGAAAACTCAAAAAAGAGAAAGCCGCGGAACCTATGCCTTCTTATAACCGAAACAGGAGAATTTCTAAGCGAAACCTACGCGTCTCCACATCATACGACGGTACGCAACGTATTGGTCAGCCGCAAAGCTATACCACTACGCCAACACGCAGAAAGCTCAGTTCCAAATTTCGGAGAAGAAAGCGCACCCGCAGCTCAGCCGTGAAAGGAGCTCAGAACCGACTGCGCAATTTCCGGCAAGCCTCTATTTTGGCCGTAGCCATTACAGGTTTGATTTTGATGATGTTTGCTCCAAGCGAGGCAGGTCTGGCACAGGACAATTACCCCGACACCGTTGCTGTAGTGGAAGACGTGGCGGTGCAAGACCTTGTGCCCCGCGATACCGTCACAGAGGAGGTGGTAGCTAAGAATGGCTCCACCAAAGAGGCAGCAGAGGAGGCGATCGGGGCGCTGCAGGGCCTTTGGGAAAGCTTCGTTTTCAATCTGCCTAAAATACTTATCGCCCTCTTTACCCTTGTTTTAGCCTGGCTGACCGTCCGCGGGCTGCGGGCCATTCTGCGTCGCTCTATAGGCAAGTGGCAAAGTTCAAGCGCCATCATCTCCTTGGTTTCCATTGCTGTTTGGTTACTGGCCATTGGGGTGGCGCTGAGCGTGGTGGCTGGCGACATACGGGCATTGGTCGGCTCTTTTGGCCTGATCGGCCTGGCCCTGTCGTGGTCGCTGCAAACACCCATCGAAAGCTTCACCGGCTGGCTCATGAACTCTTACCAGGGCTACTACCGCGTGGGCGACCGCATCCGGGTGGGTGAAGTATTCGGCGACGTCTACCGCATCGACTTCTTAACGACCACGGTTTGGGAGATCGGAGCGCCTTACCAGCCGGGCTTTGTGCGGGCCGAGCAGCCGACAGGCCGACTGGTCACTTTCCCCAACAACGAAGTTTTGACGGGCACTGTCATCAACCTGACTGGTGACTTCCCCTACGTGTGGGACGAACTGGATGTGGGTGTGGCCAACGAGTCGGATATGCCGCTTGCCATGCAGGTGGTCGAAAGCGTGGCGCTGGGGCTACTGGGCGATTATATGAAGACACCTGCCGCCATGTACTCGCAGCTACTGCAACAGGCAGGCCTGGACGACACCGTGCCAGACAAGCCGCAGGTTTTTATCTCCATGGATGAGTCCTGGACTAATATTACTATCCGCTACCTGGTAGGTGCACGTGAGCGACGCAAGTGGAAGAGCGAGCTCACCATGCGCATCACAATGGAGTTGAACAAGTCCGAGTATATAAAGAAAATCATACCGGTGTACCCACGGCAGCAGGTACAGTTCATCAACGCCGATGGCACTCCTACACAAGCCAATGAAAAAAGCTGAGCCAGCTATTGAGACACAACTATTTTACTATCAATAGAATCCAAAGTTCAGATTTGCTTCAGATTTGCACTGTAAACTTGTACCATACCAATTTTTAAAACTTAAAATATACAAGTTATGAAAAAGATACTAGTTGGATTTGCCTTCGTAATAGGTTCAGCTGTAGCAGTACAGGCGCAGGACGTAGCCGAAAAGGATGTTCCGGAAGCCGTAAAAAGCGCTTTGTCGCAGAAGTATGCCAATGCCACTGACCTGGAGTGGGAAAAGCACGGTGAGAACTACGAAGCTGATTTTGATGTAGACCGCATCGACCATGCCGCCATGATTGACCCATCAGGCAAAATACTGATGACCAGACATGATTTGATGGAGAAAGACCTGCCAGAGGCTGTACGTACCGCCATCAGCCAGAATTATAAAGGCATGCGTGTGGATGATATCGAGCAGGTGGAAAAAGACGGAAATACTTTCTACCAAATGGAACTTGACCAAAAAGGACAGGATAAGAAAGTTGTACTGTCAAAAGACGGAAAAGAGGTAACTGACCCTGCGTATTGGGACTAACCGTTTGTCTTTTAAATACTACATGGAATGCCCGGAGCCAAGCTTCGGGCATTTTTTTGACCCTTACCCAAAGGCCTATACCTGTCATCGTACTGCATGGGTCGCGATAAGGAGAACAGGCAGGCTGTATACCTGCACTGAGTACGCCCGTAGGAAGAGAATTCGAACTCACTTCATCTTGCATGCGCGTACTCTTAAACTACCTGCAGCCTCACCGGGGGCTGGTTATACTCTCGCTTCTGCTGGCCGGCATCAGTCAGGTACTGGCTTTGGTCGACCCGATCATTTTCGGCAAGATCATCGACAACTACGCCACACCGCCTTTTACCATGACGAGCGAAGAACGCGTGAAAGGCGCCCTGTGGCTGATGTTGCTGGCTGTTGTGGTAGCGCTGCTCTCGCGTCTGGCAAAGGCTTTTCAGGAATATTTCACTAACCTGGTGGTGCAGAAATTCGGGGTGCAGATCTTCAACGACGGCCTCAAGCAAACGCTCAAACTCTCTTACCAGGAATATGCTGACCAGAACAGCGGCGAGACGCTTTCTATTCTGCAACGGGTACGCCGCGACACGGAGCGCTTCATCAACTCGTTCATCAACATCCTTTTTTCGTCTTTGGTGGGCGTGGGTTTCCTGGTCTGGTATGCCATCACGAAGCACTGGGCACTGGTGCCTATTTTCCTGATCGGGATGGTGGTGCTCGGGGGGCTCACCAGTATATTGAGTGCTAAGATCAAGACCATGCAACGGTCCATCAACCGGGCCACCAACAAAATGTCGGGGGTGATCACAGAGTCGCTGCGCAACATTGAGCTGGTTAAGAGTTTGGGCCTCACCTATCCTGAAATACGGCGTTTACGAGAGCACACCGAGCGGATTTTTTCGCTGGAAATGGCCAAGGTAAAGCGGGTGCGCACGCTCTCTTTTCTGCAGGGTACGGCGCTCAACCTGCTCAGGCAGTCCATTTTGTTCACTCTGCTCTGGCTTATTTTCCGGGATGTGCTCACTACGGGCGAGCTGATCTCGATGCAGTTTATTTCGGTCAGCATCTTCGGCCCGCTACAGGAAATGGGCACCATCATCCTGACCTACCGCGAAGCCGAGGCCTCGCTCCATAACTTTGACGAACTAATGAACAAGCCTGTGGAGACCCGGCCCGAGTCGGCGATTGATGTGGGACCGCTGCAGCAACTCCGTTTCGAGGACGTGGTGTTCCGGCACAAGGGTGCGCCGCAGAACTCCGTCGACGGTATTTCCTTCGAGGCCAACACCGGCGACACCGTTGCTTTTGTGGGGCCGTCGGGTTCGGGCAAGTCGACGCTAGTGAAGTTGCTGGTCGGGTTATACCTGCCAGCCAGCGGAGAAATACTCTATAACGGCACGCCCGTAAAAGAAATATGGCTGAACGAAGCGCGCCGGCAGTTGGGCTTCGTGACGCAGGAAACGAACCTGTTTTCGGGCACGATCAAAGAAAACCTGCAGTATGTAAAACCGGACGCCACGGATGAGGAAGTGATCAGAGCGATGGAGAAGGCTTCAGCCACCCACCTGCTCACCCGCTCCGAGCAAGGTATACACACCCAGATAGGCGAAGGTGGCCTGAAAATGTCGGGTGGCGAGAAGCAGCGCCTTTCCATTGCCCGTGCCCTCATCCGCAACCCGCGCCTGCTCATTTTCGACGAAGCCACCTCCGCCCTCGACTCCCTCACGGAGGAGGAAATTACCGCCACCGTGAAAGAAATCTCGGCTTTGCGCGAGCAAATCACCATCTTGATTGCCCACCGCCTCAGCACCATCATGCACGCCGACACCATTTATGTGCTGGAAAAAGGAAAGATCGTAGAGCAGGGCAACCACGCCGGGTTGGTAGAGCAAAAAGGCCTGTACTACGCCATGTGGCGCCAGCAGATCGGCGAACGCAAAGTGGAGTTGATCCGGTAGATTGCGCAGCGCCTGCTATACCTGCAAGCGTCCCTGAATCAAGTTCGGGACAGGCTCCCAGACCTGTGAAAGTCTTAGTGGAACTTTGAGGACATTGCAGCAACTTGAGCTTGCTGCTATTGTGACAGTCCTTTCCTGCAACCGACTCACTACGGGTGCTTAAAGCACTAACTTGTCTTCCTGGGAAATTCTCTGCGCTTATACCTAGGGTCGTTAAGTTCTAACGAAATCTCCCCTTGAGGACGGGGCGGTTTCATTCTCTTTTTTTGTCATCCTGGAAGGATCTTGGTAACAAGTAGTATAAGCTTCACCTCCCGGGGGAAGGGGCCCTCTATTTCAACCAAGTTTCTTTACAGAATGACAATAAGTTTTAAGAGCATTCTTTTAGAATGAAACGGCCCGGCCTTTGAAGGTAGAGTTCCCAACAGAACTTAACAATTCCGCCTCTACCTATACCCACCGCAATGCGATGTACTGCAACTTTATACCTGTAGCTCAGGTATGCAAAGCAACAAATTAAAACTGAAGCTTATACCTATGAAACGATACCTACTAGCCATAGCCGGTCTGCTGGCCCTCGCCTCCTGCGGCTCCGACTCCGCCGACGGCAATTACAACCGCGCTGCAGACGATGACCTGATTGAAAGCCAGATCGATACCGAAACGAAAGCCTCTATCGACAGCGTGGCCCGTGCCACCGACGAAGGCGCTATTCTGCACCCGCTTCCCGACACGCTGACCACCCTGTTGCAACAGCGCCAGCCGCAGGCAGGGGTGGCCGTTCTCACCGACCAGACCATGTCCAACCGCACTCGGCAAGTCGACAATCCGGTATACCTGCGCGGCAACCTCAACGGCAACCGAAACCCCGACTATGCCGTGCAGGTGCTGCAGAACGACTCCATCCACATCCTGGCTTTTCTGGATTACGGCACTCCGCAGGTCCGCGAAATGAAAGTAGCAGCCTACCCGTCGCAGCAGCTGAACGACCGCAGGTATAGCAACCTCCAGCTTAAACTAGCCCCGCAGGACTCACTTGTGCGCAACCCGCGTCAGCAACAGTTCACCAATCTAAAGACCGACGGCGTGTCCGTGCTCGACGGCAATCGCACCACGCTATACCTGTTGCAGAACAACCGCTTTATACCTTTCGACGCGCAGCAGTAAGGTATAGCGCCGGCTAATCCGTAAATTGCAGGCGCTATACCTCTTTCTTATACCTGTTACCTGTTTATGCCCGCTTTTAAGTCTGACAAACCTGTTCCATCGCTCACGCCACAGATCACCTCTTCGGACCATCGTAGGCTGAGCCAACTGCAGCAGGAATTCAACCAGAAAGTGGCGCAGATAGAGCAGCTGAAGCAGGAGCTGGCCACACGGCGCGACAGCATGGACCTTGCGCAGAAGCGTATCGAGAAGGAACTGCGCCCCATCATTATGCAACAAGTGGCACAGCGGGTAGCGTTGGCCCACCTGCTTGACGAAGCTTTTGCCTTACCGCTGTTCAGTTTCAGGGAGAAAGAAAAGCTGGCCCAACTGATTGCCAGCATCAGCCTGGACCTGATTCAGAATTACGAGCGCAAAGACTTAATCTCCCTGCACGATCGGTATGCTGAGGTGCCGTATGCCGAGCATGATACCTACCTGTATGAGGAGGAAAATTTTCCAGAGGAAGGTATAACCGACCAGGAAGAGGAAGCTATACCTGACAACTGGGATGAGCTTGATGAGTTTGAGCGCATACAGGCTCAGCTGGACCGTGAAGAGGAAGAGCGGGAACGGGCCAGGCAGAACCGCCAGAAAGGCCGCAAAACCAAAGCCCAGCAGGAAAAAGAGGCGAAAGCGAAGGCCGAACTCAGCAACATCAGTAAAGCCAGTCGCCGCGTGTACACCGACCTGGCCAAGCAACTGCACCCCGACAAAGAACGCGACGAAACCAAGTGGGCCTGGAAGGAAGAGGCCATGAAGCGCGTGACGCAAGCCTACCACCACGATGACTTTTTCGAGCTGCTGCGCCTGCAGATGGAGTTTTTGCAAGAGCAAGGCCAGGCACTCGATAAGCTGCCCGACGAACAGCTAGCTTACTATCTCAAAATCCTGAACGACCAGCTAAGCGAATTGCAGGCCGATCTCAATAGTTTCATCTCCGGACCCAACGCCAGCTTTTACGACCGCTTCTGCGGCAGCCCCAAGCAGATGAACCAGAAGTTTAAGCAGGCGAAGGAAGGCCTAGCCTACGAACTGGAACAGCTGAAGCAGAACCTCAAAGTGCTGCAGGACCCGGTGCAGATCAAGGTGATTTTAAAATAAAACAGCCGCTCACTTGTCTCTCTGACCTGTGAGCGGCTGCTTCAAAATTCCTTACTACTTAAAAGATACCACTGCCAGGTCAGCCAGCTCCATCCGCGACTTCAGCAAGATTCCGTATTTCGTTTTCAGGTCTTCTTTTGCTTTCTCAAAATCACCTTTGGGCAGCTTAAAGTTATACTTGCCTGATTCCAGAAGCTCTCTTTCCGCAATAAGCCCTACCTCAAAATTTGTTTCGATAGCGCCTACCAACTCGCCCAGCGTTACGTTTTCGAATGTGATAGCATCTTCGTTATAGCTAACGGTAGACTTCCCCATGTCTGCCACAGCGTTTGTCGCCAGCAGGCTGGAGTCAGCAATGGCCACGTCCCAGGCATCCATTTGCTGCGAGCGATAGACCACATCAAATTTATAAACCTCCTGCAGTTGCTCCAGCACCAGTTGCTTGTTTTGCTTTATGTCTTTAGGGGCAGCATGGGCTTTAAAATGCAGGTCAATGGCTGTGTACTGATGCTTCTTTTTATCAAGTTCTACCAAAGATTCTTCCCTATCCAGTAAGGCCAAAATAACATCGTGCAGCTTTTGATTCTCAAAACCAACGGAATCGACGCCGATAAATCTTGAGGAAAGGGCAGTCTTATCATGGAGCATGTGCTCCTCCACCTGCAAGGTATAATTTTCGTTTTGGATATGGAGTTTTTCATCTAACATACCCATCGTTGCAAATGCCAGCCCAAACAACAGCGCATTGTGTCCTGCGTGCATAAAATAGCCCCAGCGGAAGCCATGCTTCACCCGCATATACCCCATTAGCATGCCTCCTATAACTTGAGGCGCGACCAGAATCGGGATAAGCAGAACAGCTGCTGATGCGTAGTCAAAGTCAGTAAAATTGGCAATGTGAATAAGACCGAAGCCCAAAGCCATGAAGTAAAAGAACACCCCGTATACCTTCCCCCAAACTTTCTTCAAAAAGCCAGTTATTTTGTCGGCGTTTAGAGCATAAAGCACAAGTGCTATGCCTAGTATACCCCATACAGCCATAGCCCCTACTAACGGCAAATTCGAGTAGGCCAAATTGCTTAGCACAATAGCTGCTGCCACCGCAAGCAGGGCTATGTAGCCGCTCTTAAATCGCAATCCATAGCGGAAGATCAGCTCTTCCAGCAGCGGGACTGCCAACACACCCAATAGCAGAAAAGCCCAGATTGGAAAAGACCGCATCATTTCCAGCACAGAGTGGCTACTATTCACATGCCAGCCCATCAGTTTCAAAAGCTGCATCACGCCCATGAAAGCAAAAGTGAGCGTCATATTGAGCAGAAGCACAAGCAACAGAATACGCAGCTTGTCAGCGGTACTTTTATGCGCTTCAGGCTGGTCTTTCGGGTTTTTCAGGAAAAGCCAGATGTCGGAGGCAGTTTGTTTTAGCTGGAGGGTGAACGAATGGAGCATATATAAAATTTAATACTGCAAGTTGGTTACAGCTTAAATATAATTAAAATATAGGTATATCCTATTACTTCGTCTAAAGGCTGTCCTTTTGTTTCCAAAGAGCTATACCTTCAAGTAGTCTTCCATAATGGCAATAGTTTCGAGCGGGGAGCTTAGGTTAGGACAGTGACCGGTGGCCTTCATCTGCACTAGTGTAGAGTTACGGATAGCGTGATGCACATAGTTCCCGACCTCCGCCGGGGCAATGATATCCTCAGCGCACTGCATGATCAGGGCCTCGGTCTGCAGTTTGGGAAGGTCCCGGCGGTTGTCTGACAGGAAGGTAACCTGTGCGAAGTGTCGGGCAATGTCAGGGTCGGTATTGCAGAAACTCTGCGCCAGTTCTTCTCCCAGCGATGGCTTATCTGGATTACCCATGATCAGGGGTGCAAACGTATCGGCCCAAAGCGGGTAGTCGTGCTCCATATACGCCAGCATCGACAGCACATCGGCTCTGTCAAATCCGCCCACGTAGTTTTCGTCGTTTATATAACAGGGCGAAGGGCCGATCAGAATCAGTTTCTTGAATTGTGTGGGCTCTTTGATGGCGCTAAGCACCCCCATCATGGCACTAACAGAATGTCCGACAAAGATTACTTCCTGTAAATCCATCTCTTCGCATATTTCCAGTATGTCAGAGGCGTAGCCTTGAAGAGTGCCATACTTGTCGATATCATAAGCCTTGAGGTCGGAGTTACCAGCTCCCACATGGTCGAACAACACGACCCTGTACTGCTGCTGAAAAGCAGGCGTGACAAAGCGCCACATGTTCTGGTCACATCCAAAGCCATGGCCGAACATGAGCGCCTGTTCGCCTTTCCCGGAGATATTGATATTATTTCGTTTGATCACATCCATCGCATCCGACTACAAGCTTCTCCTGACTATTCTGCAGGTATGGCAGACTTCTCTATACATAACGCCACTAGTGTAGCTATACGTATTTAAAATAGGATAAAACCATAATGCAGTAAGGGAATTTATTCAGTCAGTTGTGCTTCTGCTTAGGTCTTCTAAAGGAGACAGGAAATACTTTGAGGGGTTAAGTCCCTCCTCTGCTTAGGTTAGCTCTTTTGGATTTGAGATCAGAAAAAGCGGAAACTAAATTTGGGAAAGGGGCGCTGTCAGATCCTTTATTTCTGTTTGTAATTCCTGGGCTAGTGGCTGTATTCGTGCCATAGCGTCTTCTTTGTTACCGTCACGCGACAGCAAAATCTTGGTGCCGTCCTCTAACCACAGGAAGCTATCGAACGAAGTGGAAGCGGTAGGGCGCCAGGAACGGCGCGAGTTGGAAGAGAAGTACCTGTTCTTCTTGAGAAAAATGCACTTTGTGCCGGGGTATGGTTCTCTGGTGCCAACAGTGCGGCCTAGTATATTTATGCCCATGCAATAAGTACCGCTGTAGAGGTCTATTTCGAGGCATTTATACTGCACCAATGGAAAGATCCCAAACAAGATCATGATGACACCAACCACGGGATAGGTCATGCAAACCCAAACGCCTCCAGCGATAATGATGGTAGCGTACACCTTCGTCGTGAAGCCTGCGGGGTCAGTCAGTCTGTAGCGCAGTAGAGGTGTTTCCATCGGTATATAAGATATCGTTTTCGGAATTAAATTAGCTATGCTGATAATTTGGTTGATGTTTGATCACATCAGCAATCTGAGTTAACACTTAGGTTCACCGTTACATTGACGCTAAACTTGCGATATGGATGAATTCCGTTCCTTCCAAGCATAGATTAGCGGAGGTACAATAAAAACGATTGTTACGAGGGAGATATTCATAAAATAGTTTATCCATACCTTATCAGCAAAAAATATAGGTATGTAACTGGTTATTTTGGATAACCCTAACCCAACTAAAAAGAGGAACAGTTCAAGTAAGATTAAAACCACTATGTTATACCATATAGAATGTTTTTTATCTGAGAATGCAGTGAATGGAATTATTAACATCAATAAAACAAAAACCCATGAAGAAGATATAAAATGCCAGAAAGTGCTTACTTTGAGGCTTTCTTGAGCAATTTCACTTTGATTATTGATAGTACTAAAATCCAAGCTTGTCAAGAAGTCAAATGTTTTATCTTGAAGGGATTTTCGTTGTACTATATCCTCTTTTAGTTTCAGTAAGTAATGTCTATATTTTGCTTTGTTATCACCTTCATTGGATAATATTCTATTTATCTGTTCAATTTGACTCAATTTCTTCTCATTTTGATAGTAGAATGTAAACCCAAACACATTATCAATAAACAAAACTGATAAGACTACACCGATTACTACGATAGCTTTCGCTGATAGCTTGTGAGTTTTATCAGTTAGGAATGATATGAACGCATTGATTGATTCACCCATAGGAAAATAAAATGTGCATAAAAGGATTAAAGTATAAATATATTTAAATAATACCAGCTTATTTATTACAAGGGACACTTTTTCTCCTACCTCTCCCGCAACTTTCTCCCCCTTCAACCAGTTCTGATAAAACATTAGTTTGTAGTACCTTTGTAGATAACAACCAGCAGAACACGACTATCGAAAAGTCCTGTGTTCTGCCTTTGCTGTTTTGTGACTTTTTGAACTGAATGAAAGTAACTGATTTTTTAGAGCTGTACCGACTTGATGGCGTGGTGCAGACCATTGCCGAGCGACTCAAAGCCGATAAACCCTATCGCCTGCAACTGAAAGGTATGGCGGGCAGCCTCGATGCCGTGATGGCCTCGGCAGTCTATACCCTGCACCCGCAGCACCAACTCTTCGTTTTGCACGACAAAGAGGAGGCGGCTTATTTCTATACCGACCTGAAAAACCTGCTCGGCGACGAGAAGGAGGTCATGCTGTTCCCGACTTCCTACAAGCGGCCCTACAGCTTCGACGACACCGAGAACGCCAACATCCTGATGCGGGCCGAGGTGCTCAACCGCCTCAACACCAAATCCGACAAAGGCGAGCTGATCGTGACCTACCCCGAGGCGCTGACCGAGAAAGTGATCAACAAAAAATCGCTGGTGGAGAACACGCTGGGTGCCAAGGTGGGCGAAAAACTGGACGTGAATTTCCTGAGCGAGATGCTGGCCGAGTATGGTTTTGAGCGCACGGAGTTTGTGTATGAGGCGGGTCAATATGCTGTGCGCGGCGGCATCGTGGACGTATTTTCTTACGCCAACGACCTGCCCTATCGCATCGAGCTTTTCGGTGACGAGATCGAGAGTATCCGCTCCTTCGACCCCGACACGCAGCTGAGCGTGGAGACGAAGAAAAGCATCTCCATTATACCGAACGTGCAGACCAAACTGCTGCAGGAAACCCGCGAGGCTTTTCTTGACTTCGTACCGAAGAATACCGCCATCTGGTTCAAGGATGTGCGCCAGACGCTGGATGTGATCGACGAGTACTTCGACAAGGCATCGCAGGCTTTTGAGAAGCTGATGGCCGGCAGCGGCGGTACCCAAATCGTGTCGGATCCGGAGCAGCTCTTCCAGACACAGAAGCAGTTCAAGAAGCTGCTCGAGAAATTCAGCATCGTGGAGTTTGGCAAGCGCTTCAATTACAAAGACACGGAGGTGCTGCAGTTCCAGTCCAAGCCGCAGCCCTCCTTCAACAAAGATTTCAACCGGCTGGTAAAAGACCTGCACGAGCAGCAGAGCAAGGGCTTTGTTAACGTCATCGCCACCGATTCGCCACGCCAGATCAACCGCCTCACCACCATCTTCGACGAGCTGGACCACGACATGCGTTTCCAGCATCTGGGCATCTCGCTGCGTGAGGGCTTCATAGACGAGCAGCTCAAGATCACCTGCTATACCGACCACCAGCTCTTCGATCGTTTCTACCAGCACAAAGCCAAAGAAGGCCGCTCCAAGTCCAAGGCCATGACCCTGAAAGAGCTGCGCACCCTGCAGCCCGGCGACTACATCACGCACATGGACTACGGTGTGGGCCGCTTCGCTGGTCTGGAGAAAGTAGAGGTGGGCGGCCGTCTTCAGGAAGCCATCCGACTGGTATACCGCGACGACGATCTGCTATACGTTTCCATTCACTCCCTGCACAAGATCAGCAAGTATAGCGGCAAAGAGGGTGGTCCGCCGACCATGAGTAAGCTGGGTTCGCCGGAGTGGGAGAACAAGAAGAAGAAAGTAAAGAGCAAGGTAAAGGACATTGCCGCCGAGCTCATACAGCTCTACGCCAAGCGCAAGGCCGCACCGGGCTACGCCTATACCCGCGACGGCTTTTTGCAGGCCGAGCTGGAGTCATCGTTCATTTACGAAGACACCCCTGACCAGGGCAAGGCCACCGAAGACGTGAAAACCGACATGGAGCAGCCCCACCCGATGGACCGCCTCGTGTGCGGCGACGTGGGCTTTGGCAAAACGGAGGTGGCCATACGTGCTGCCTTCAAAGCAGCCTGCGACGGCAAGCAGGTAGCCGTGCTCGTTCCGACTACGGTGCTGGCCATGCAGCACTTTAAAACCTTCCGCGACCGGCTCGAGCAGTTTCCGGTTACGGTTGACTACATCAATCGCTTCAAGACAACGAAGGATATCAAGAACACGCTCAAGCGTGTGGCTGAAGGCAAAGTGGATATCCTAATCGGCACACACCGCATCGCCAGCAAAGATGTCAAATTCAAAGACCTTGGCCTTTTGGTGATAGACGAAGAGCAGAAGTTTGGCGTAAAGACCAAAGAGAAGCTGAAGGAGATGCGCGTGAATGTGGATACGCTCACCCTTACCGCCACGCCTATACCGCGTACCCTGCACTTCTCGCTGATGGGCGCCCGCGACCTGAGCGTGATTGCCACGCCGCCGCCAAACCGCCAGCCGGTAAAAACGGAGCTGCATGTGTTCGATGAGATTCTGATCCGGGACGCTGTGGCCACAGAGTTGAAGCGGGGCGGACAGGTATTTTTCGTGCACAACCGTGTGAAGGATATCGAAGAAATGGCCAACATGATTCTGAAGCTGGTGCCGGACGCCCGCATCACCTTCGCCCACGGGCAGATGGACGGCGAGACACTGGAAAAACGGATGATGAAGTTCGTGGAAGGCGAATACGACGTGCTCGTATCGACCAACATCATCGAGTCCGGTCTGGATATACCAAATGCCAACACTATCATCATCAACCGGGCGCACATGTTTGGCCTGTCGGACCTCCACCAGATGCGGGGCCGTGTAGGCCGTTCTAACAAGAAAGCCTATTGCTACCTGCTCACGCCGCCGGTGGCTGGTCTTCCAACCGATGCCCGCAAGCGCCTGAGCGTGCTCGAGGAGTTCTCTGACCTCGGCGAGGGTTTCAAAATCGCTATGCGTGACCTCGACATACGGGGGGCGGGCAACCTGCTGGGTGGCGAGCAGAGCGGCTTCATCAACGACCTGGGTTTTGAAATGTACCACCAGGTGCTCGACGATGCCATCAAGGAGCTGAAAGAAACCGAATTCCGTGACCTGTTCCTGAAAGACAACCTGGCCGAGTTTGTAGAGCCGGTGCGCGACTGTAACATCGAAACCGACATGGAAGTGCTTATACCTGACTGGTATGTGGGCAATATTTCGGAGCGCCTCAACCTGTACAGCAAACTCGACAGCACCAAAGACCTTCAGAGCCTGGAGAAGCTGCGCGATAGCATTGTGGACCGCTTTGGTCCGCTGCCAGAGGAGGTACAGAAACTCGTAGAAATCGTGAAGCTGCGCTGGCAGGCTCAGCAACTGGGTTTCGAGAAGCTCACCATCAAAAAAGAGGTGATGAAAGGCTACCTGCCAAGCGAGAACAACGATGCCTACTTCCAGTCCGAGACCTTCGGCAATATTCTCAAATACGTGCAGCAGCATTCGCGCCGCTCCCGTCTCAAAGAGGCCAAGGACAAGCTGATCGTGATCGTGGAAGACATCCAGAGCATTGCCGACGCCCGTGACGTATTTGACAGTCTCGACGTGAAAGCCACCGTGAAGGGATAGTACCACCAGGGTAAGCCTCGAAAAGTAAATCATATTATATCAGCTGCACATACCACAAAGACCCTTTGGCATGTGCAGCTGATATATTTTTAGCCGTATCAATAATTAAGGCAACAATTCGATTAAATTTTGCTATTTTAGTGCTCACACGTTACAAAAAACGAGCTCAAGCTTATACCTGTGCATTCTAAAACCGCGACATCTCCACTTATGCTAGAGACTATTTTCAGGTCCCTGACAGGGCTATACCTTGTCCTGACGCCTGAACTTGTTATTGTGGAGGCGACAGATACTTTGCTTCGGCATACACATTTGAAGCGCGACGAGATCATGGGCCAGAACGTGTTTCAAATTTTCCCAAACAACCCCGATAATCCGCAGGTAGACTCCGAGAGCCTGGTACTCCACTCATTGCAGTCTGCCCTGACCCATAAAACGCCCTATAACACCGAAATACTCCGTTACGACATCCCGACAGAAAACGGCTTTGAGGAACGCTACTGGAACGCAACCAGCATACCGATCTTAGATGAAAGTGGGGAGGTACAATACCTGGTGCATGAAATACGCGACATAACCGGCAAAATACTGGCCGAGCGCCTGCAACAGCAGAGCCAGGAACAGTTGAACCTGATCAGCTGCGCGACCAAGGCAATTGCCTGGGAATACGACATTGTAAACAACCGCATGATCTGGGGCGAAGGGCTTCAGGAAATACTGGGCTACAGGCCCGAGGAAATGGGGCCGGGCGGCGAATCCTGGGACTCGCGGGTACACCCCGATGATTTTGAGGAGGTGCAGCGCGGCATACAAATGGCGCTGGCCAGCAAACAGAGCACCTGGAAAGGCGAGTACCGTTTCCAGAAAGCGGATGGCAGTTATGCCTATATTCTGGACCAGGGCTATACCACCTATAATCCTGAGGGCGAACCCGTTCGCACCATAGGCTCTATTATCGACATCACGCAGAACAGAGACACAAAGGAGGCGCTTCGGGAAAGCGATGCCCGTTTCCACCACCTGCTGGAGGTGCTCCCACACATGGCCTGGACAGCCTCGCCAAAGGGCAAAGTGCTCTTCTTCAACGAAAACTGGTACAGCTATACCGGTATGCGCCCAGGCCAGACGGATGGCTGGATTAGCGTGGTACATCCGGACGACTCGGCCATGGTACTCACCAGTTGGCACAATGCGCTGGCTTCAGGCACTAGCTTTGAGGTGGAGTACCGCATACGCCACCACATAGATGGCAGCTACCGCTGGTTTCTGGACCGTGGCCTGCCTATGCGCGACGCCAACGGAAACATTACGCTCTGGATTGGCACCTACACCGATATAGATGATCAGAAGAAACAGGTAGATGAGCGTGAAGACGAGCGCCTGGAGAGCATGCTGCGCCTGTCGCCGGTGCACCTGTGCATGCTGCAGGGTCCGGACCATGTGTGCCAGTATGTAACGCCCGGTGTGTACAAACTCTACGGCAACCGCAACTACGTTGGCCGCACTGCCCGTGAGCTTTGGCCGGAACTCGAAACACTGGGTTTCTTCGATTTGCTACACGAGGTATACACCAAAGGGCGCACCGTATACATCAACGAGTTCTGCACACAAATTGACGACTACCTCAATGGCACCCTGCGCGATGCCTATTTTAACTTTAAATACCAGCCGCTATTCGACAGCACATCCAACGTGGAGGGTATCATGATATCGGCCATAGAGGTAACCAACCTGGTAAAGGCCAGGCAGAGAGCAGAGGCACTCGCCAGAGGAGAATCCTGATTCTTAAGTTTTTTAACTTTGTTTAAAACAAAAAAGGACATAAGTTGTAAAAGAACTCAAAATACCAACTATGAAATCTGTAAAGACTATCCTGCTGATAGACGACGACGATACAACTAATTACCTGAACCAGCGCCTGCTCTCCCGTATGGAAGCGGCATCGGACATCAGGGTGGTAACCAATGGTGAAGAAGCCCTCGACTACCTCAACAGAGCTTTCAACAGTGAGGAAAACTACCCGAAGCCGGACCTTATCTTTGTTGACATCAAAATGTCGGTAATGGATGGCTTTGAGTTTCTGGATGAGTATCAGCGTTTTGAAGAGGAGAAAAAGCTACGAACCGTTATGCTCATGCTTACTTCCTCGGCCAGCTTTTACGATCTGGAGCGACTCAAAAAATACCCCGAGGTACGCAGGCATTACTCGAAGCCCCTGGCCGAGGCCGATGTGCGCGAGATCATGGAAACTTATTTTTAACCGGACCCCATTTTATAGTTTAAGAGGCGCCCTCAACAGGGGCGCCTCTTTTTTTATACCTGCACCTGCGCCAACAATAGCCCCCGTAAGCCGTAAAAAATAACACCACCGCAAGGTTATACACATACACTACTTATTAAAATCAAACTAAGATTATGGAAAACAGAGGAGAAAACCACGGGCGGCCAGGTGCTGAGAACCAGCGCATCGGTCGTGAGCTATACAACAAGGACATAGAACAGCACCCGCAGCGCTACAGCTACAGAGGCCAGGACCCACGTGAAAAGAAATGGGATGAAGGCAACTTCTTCCATACCGGCCCTAGCCCGCGTGGAGCGCAGGACCGCGACCGACAAATTGAAAGCGGACGTCACTACACAGGCAGCAGACCGGCTCCCTACCAGAGCGACCAGGGCACTCACCAGACCGGCCACTATGGTAGCCGCAGCGAAAGCCCTTACCGCAACGAGAGTCATTACCTCAACCATGGCAACAGAGGCCTGGGTAGCAGCAGTCAGCAGCCTTACCGCTCACAAATGAGCAGTGGCTCACAGCCGGGCAACTACAACGAGCCCCCTACCTCGCAGGACAGCCTGTGGCGCGAAGGGCCTGGCTCCCGAAGCCGCTACAAGGAAACCGACTATCGCTACGGTAGTGGCTCGCACAACTGGTACAGCGAAGGCCGCTACTCGCCAGACGTTGAGCCGGAGAACCGGGACAAGCGCGGATTCTTTGAGCGCATGCGCGACACCTGGGATGATATCATGCAGTCTGACAACCCAGACCACGAGCCGCGCCACACCTACGACCCTGAGCGCCGCGCCGAGCAGTTGAGCACGCGCCAGCGTTATAGCGGAGAGTCGTACCGCGACCGTAATTTTGACCATGGCTACGAAGGCGGACCGCGCTGGGCTGATGAAACAGACTCCGGCAGCGATGATTATTACAAAGATTATAACAGAAACCAACGCAACCGCCGCTAATGCGTATAGCAGACAGATTAGGTTACTTTGGTAGTAGATTAGTAAAAAGGCAGCCCACCGGCAACGGCGGGCTGCCTTTTTTTGTGACGAAATTATACACTGATAAACATCAGGCCCGTGCGCCCGTACATAAAACCCGGTGCTGTGCCATACCTGACTGTAGCCCTTTCGAACTGCAGCCTCCTGCAGCACCGGTGCTTTGTTTTAGATATCGTTGGACATTAAAAGAAAAGATATGCATCACGAGGAAGAAGAGAGACGACATGAGCGGCACGAACGCCCACATCGTTCGCACCCACGCCACGAAATGGGGCAGCAGAACTTTCGCAGCCGTTGGGAAGAACCCAGACCTTTTATGAACGATCATGAGAGAAGGCATTACGAAGAAATGCGTACGCGGGAAGAGCGGGAGCGGCATGAGTACAGACAGCAGCAAAGCGAACGTCAGCAGCAGGAAAGCATAAATCGACACCAGCACGGCTTTTCGGACGACCACCACACACCCCACAGAAGAGACGAACACCGCGATTGGCGCGATAGCAACGACCACTACAGTGCCGAAAACCAGCACGCCCGCGACAGATGGCAGCAGCACGAACAACTCCCTCCGTTGCGTGAGCAGCGCCGCCGGCAGCAGAGCCGTCGCGACGAAGACTGGGATGAGCGCGGCTGGTAGCGGTATGCCCCGTAAAATTTAGAAACGCTTCCTGAACCCGGCTCCAAACGACACTAGTTCTGGTATGCCGGGTACCAGGTTAAGCGACAAATCATACTGCCCCTTCAACTGATAGTTGTACTCAAACTCACCGCCGTACCAGTAAAACTTGTACTGCCAGTCGCCGCTGCGGTCAAAGTAACCATCGTCTTCGTAGCCACGCAGCCGGTTCCAGTCGCGGCGGTATACCAGAGTGGGGCCAAAGCCGCCATTTAGCGAGTGGCGCCCTGTCCTGAAAATCTGGCCACGCCAACCCAGGTGCGTGAAGCCGGCCAGCGACGAGGCACAGTCGGAGTAAAGCCCCTGCTCTACCCGCACACTAATAACTTCGCGCACCACAAACCGGTCATAGCCCACGATGCCTCCAAAATTCAGCACGGCTATACCTTTCTGGTCGAGCCTGTTTTTAAACAGCTCGGGGTACGGCGTTTGGCGCAGGTGCATCGACAAGCCGAAAAATTTAATAGTGAAGGCATTTTTATAGGCAGGGGGCGACTGTGCCCAGCCATAAGAGATCAGCGTAAGACACAAAAACAGAAGAAATACAAAACGTATAAAATGCTGCATATAACCTGATTATACAGGTTGAAAAAACATTTTGTTAGCAGATCGCTATACCTTTGCACGCCAAATGACCGCTACACTAAACATATTGCTTGAGCAGGTACGTGCCTGTCGCCTTTGCGCCGAACATTTGCCACATGGGCCAAGGCCAGTGCTGCGAGCATCTCCTTCCGCACGCCTGCTGATAGTAGGGCAGGCGCCGGGGACCAGGGTACACGCCAGTGGCATCCCATGGGACGACCAGAGCGGCAAACGCCTCAGGCAGTGGATGGGCATAGACCCGGAGGTATTTTATGACGAGCAACAGGTGGCGATCATCCCGATGGGTTTCTGTTACCCCGGCAAAGGCAAGAGCGGTGACCTGCCTCCCCGCCCCGAGTGTGCCCGGCACTGGCACCAGCAACTTTTACCCCTGCTGCCCCATGTTCAGCTCACGCTGCTGGTTGGCAAGTATGCGCAAGACTACTTTCTGGGTGAAAGGGCCAGACCTACCCTTACCGAAACCGTAACGAACTGGGCCGAATATCTGCCTGCGTACATGCCCCTGCCCCACCCCTCGCCGCGCAATCAGTTTTGGCTGCAGCGCAACCCCTGGTTTGAGCAGGAAGCTATACCTGTGCTGCAACAACTCGTGGAGCAGTCCCTTAGCTAATTTATACTTGGTATATTCCCTATAACTTCTATCTTCGTCTATCAGCACAAAACCTTCCTTATGATCAACTACCCAAGCAGCAAACTACCCGATGTCGGCACCAGTATTTTCGCTGTGATGTCGGCGCTCGCCAATGAGCATGGTGCCATCAACCTGTCGCAGGGCTTCCCTGATTTTAACTGCCCTGATGAGTTGATAGCACTTGTGACCAAGTACATGCAGGAAGGCTACAACCAGTATGCCCCGATGCCCGGCATGCCGGCTTTGCGCCACAAGATAAGCGAAAAAACAGAGAAGGTATACGGTTACCGCCCGGACCCGGACCAGGAAGTAACGGTTACGTCCGGCGCTACGGAGGCGTTGTTCGCTGCCATCACGGCCGTGGTAAAATCAGGCGACGAAGTGGTGGTGCTGGAGCCCTGCTACGACAGCTACGCACCGGCCATCCGGCTGGCAGGCGGCATCCCGATCTATGTGCCCCTGGCCTTGCCTGACTTCAGCATCGACTGGGACTTACTGAAGAAGAACATCTCAAGCCGCACCCGCCTGATCATCATCAACACGCCACACAACCCGACCGGCGCCGTGATTCCGAGAGAAGACCTGGAAAAGCTAGCCAACCTGACCGACGGCACTGACATCCTGATCCTGAGCGATGAGGTATATGAGCACATGGTATTTGACGGGAAGGAGCACGTGAGCGCCTTACAGATCGAGTCGTTGCGGCAGCGGGCCTTTGTGGTCTCCTCTTTCGGGAAAACCTACCACACCACCGGCTGGAAGATCGGCTATGTAGTAGCGCCACCAGCGCTTACAGCCGAGCTGCGCAAGATGCACCAGTTCATTACTTTCAGCACGGTTACGCCACTACAACTAGCCATCGCCGACTACATGGACAACGAAGCCCACTACCACTCCCTGCCCGACTTCTACCAGGCCAAACGCGACTTGTTCTGTGAGTTGGTGCAGCCATCGCGGTTTGAGCTTATACCTTCGGCCGGCACTTATTTTCAGCTGCTGAAGTATGACACTATTTCTCAAGAGCACGACCTGGGCTTTGCCAAGCGCCTCACGCAGGAAATCGGCGTAGCCTCTGTCCCTGTCTCAGCCTTCTACCACAACAAAACCGACCACCACTACCTACGCTTCTGCTTCGCCAAAAGTGAGGAGACCTTGAGACAGGCCGCGGAGCGGCTGGTGAAGTTGTGATGGTTGATGGCTAAATTATTGATGGTTAAATTGTTGATGGTTTATAAATCTATATATACAGGACAACAACTTCAGCCAGGTTTACGAAGCGAATCTCAACTCTTCGAGATGAAAGGGACCTTTGTCAAGAGCATTTAGCTAATGTGATGGAAGGCTTAGGTATAAGTCTTATATTACACAACCACTGGCAGGTATGGCAAGACATCCTTGCCCCATAAGCGATGAAACATACCAAAATGGCCAGGTGCACTTTACGGCGCTCCACTGTTCGAGCGTTCAGCGAGTTTGGAGCGTCTTGATTTTTTTGCCTACTGGGGGGAGGGGCCCTCTATTTTTTCATCAAGGAAAAAAGTAGGTGCCCGCCGCACAGGCGAAGCAATGAAACATAGTAAGTTAACCTAAGCAACAGTAGAAGACTCGAAGCAAGAGCTTACCTCCCTTTTAACCAAGATTCTTTCAGAATGACAAAAGGGTTAGCTTGGGATAAAGTGTCAGTACAATCATAAAGCGTTTTTGTTTATACCTATCACCCATGCAAGACTTACGCATCACCATCATCCAAACCGCACTGCATTGGCAGGACGCCACCGCAAACCGAGCCATGTTCTCGGAAAAACTGGCTGCTGTAGCACCTGCAACAGACCTGATTGTGCTGCCTGAAATGTTTACGACTGGTTTTAGTATGCAGGCGAGTGAGCTGGCTGAGGAAGCAGAGGGACCTACGCTGCAATGGATGAAGGTGGAAGCGGCCAGGTATAACGCCGTGCTGACGGGCAGTGTGATTGTGAAAGAAGGAGAGAATTATTACAACAGACTGTACTGGGTGCGTGCTGACGGTACTCACGAGCACTACAACAAACGCCACCTCTTCCGGATGGCAAAAGAGCATCACAGCTATACCGCGGGCAAAGAAAAGCTATTGGTGGAACTGAAAGGCTGGAACATTTGCCCACTGGTGTGCTACGATTTACGTTTCCCGGTATGGAGCCGCAACATGAATAGCCAGTACGATTTGTTGCTCTACGTCGCCAACTGGCCCAAACCACGCAACTATGCCTGGAGCACGCTTTTGCAGGCCCGCGCCATCGAGAACCTGAGCTATGTGGTGGGCGTGAACCGCGTTGGAACAGACGGCAACGGGCACCCCTATACTGGCGACTCCGCCATCATCCATCCTAAAGGACACAAGCTGCTCGAGACAGCCGAAGCGGAAGGTGTACACACCATCACCTTGACCAAACAGGAGTTGACCGATTTCCGGGAGGCTTTCCCGGCGCACCTCGATGCGGATGATTTTACACTAAACTGATTTTGTCAGAAACTGACGCAGCGCCTCTTCGTCGGACAGTAAGGTATAGGCTATACCTGTCCGGGCCTGCAGCATCCGCAGCAGGCGGGGCTGCTGACCGATGAGCAGAATGTGCCGCTGTGCATGTGGCAAAAGCAACTCCTCGAGTAGCGGCATCAGCCGGTTTAAATCCCCGGACCCACCCTTTATACACACCACCGTTTCCTGATTTTCCTGCAGCAGGCGCACCCCGTACTGCTGCAGGGTGGTATCAGACCTGGCGTCTACATCAAATACAGGTATAGCAGGCGCGTGCTGCCGCACCATTCTGAGGATGGGTTTATCGAATGAGGTTTCCTCCGAGAGATCAATAAGCAGAAAGGCCTGCATTAGTGAATTACCAGTCTACGGGTTTCATGGCGGCCGTCGCGAGAGGTGGCACGTAGCAGGTATACGCCTGCCTTCAGGTGATCCACATTTAAGGTATGGCGGCGGTTAAAGCTATCGGCTCCGTCGTATACTTTGCGCCCGATCATGTCGTGTAGCACGATAGAAACTGCCTCGCCCGCCCGTACCTGCACAGGCTGCTGGGCGCCTGCTACCGGATTCGGGTATACCTTCAGTTCCAGGCCGCTCGACTTGTCATTCGGATTTCCGTAATTGCCTCCAGTCTGCTGCAATAGGTTTACGCCCCCTCCTTGGGTACCAATGGCCAGGTATAGCTTGTAGGGTCCGCCCAGTTCGGCCACTGCCAGGCTTAGTCCGCGACCAAAGCGGGAAGTTTGCGCCTCTCCTATCAGCTCGTTTTCCAGCACCTCGGTTGTTTCGGTAAAGTCCCCTTCCAGATTTTCCAGGAAGTCGTTGTAAATACGCAGTGCTCCGCTATCGTCCACGGTGAGCAGATCAAGCTTGGCATTACCGTCAATGTCCACTACCACTGGTGCCAGGTTGCGGCGGTAAAAATCGAATTTGATGCCCCCGATGCTTTGCTTCTCCAGCACAAAGCCGTTTCCGGAAGAGCGGTAGTAATCCAGCGTGCCGCCGGCTTTCCCGACCAGCATTTCCACGCGCTGCCCATCCACTCTAAACAGGTGTGGGGTGTCGCCATTTGCCAGTGTATGGAGGTGCAATAGGCGGGTAGTGTTATAAGCATAAGGCTGACCGACTTTTGCATTGTTGACGTAATAGCCTATGTGCGTGGCACCCGCATGGTTATGGTCATGGCCTGAACCGGACTGCGTTGTGAAGGTCAGGACGAGATCCGGCACGCCATCCTGGTTGATGTCGAAGAAAGACGGCTTCAGCGAAAGCATGTTCTGGTTAGACAGGGCCAGGTAATCGTCGGTCACGAACGTGAAAGCGGGTTCTGCCAAGGTACCGGTGTTGAGGTAGAGGCTGAGCGTTGCCACAACGCGGCCATTGCGGTTCGCCCGACCATTGCCGACTAACAGGTCGAGCAGGCCGTCGCCGTTGATGTCGGCAAAAGCGGGGTAGGCGTTTTCGCCCAGGTCGATCATCTGGCTTTGCAGAAAGTTATCCTGCGCAAACTCAAAGTTCGGCTGGCTGGCGGTGCCCGTGTTGCGATAGAGCCAGGATGAGCGCTGCAACTCCAGGTCGCCTCCGTTCTCGCCGCTGTTCGGTGCCACGAGCAGGTCAGGTACACCATCAAAAGTCACATCTTCGGAGTAGGCCGCCGGAAAAAGTTTGAAACTGGCAGCACGGTTGCCTGCCGGAAAAACCGTCTCGAAGCTTTCCATCCGGGCCTGCGTCTTAGTGCCCACGTTATCCATCTTCACAAGGCTCTCGCACTCCACGCTGCCCATCAGCAGGTCTTTATCTCCGTCGCCGTCCAGGTCAATGGCCAGCAGCGCGGAGCCGTCGTGGCCCGAGTGCAGGGGACCTGCCATACGGCACTGTATGCCGAAGCCAAAATTGTTGCAGCCATGGCACTCCGTAATCTGCCCCCACCAGTCGGAGGAGAGCGCAAACTCCAGCGATCCGCATGGTTTGCTTTCCTCCACCTGCATGTTCTGGTAATACTCCAGGGTATAGCCCCCCGAAAATTCTGAGAGCAGGATATCCAGGTCGCCGTCGCCGTCCATGTCCACGATGGCAGGTATATCGGAAATATTCATTTGCATATTGATGGTGTTCACGCCATTGCGGCTCCGGTAAAAGAGGGCATCCTGTGCCAGCACAAAAGTCGGATACTTGTTGCTGGTGGCCTCCTGCCGGTATACCCGTATACCGAGTGGTGTGCTGGTAAAGATATCTTTCAGACCGTCGCAATTATAGTCGCGCAGCAGCACCCAGTTTTCGAGTTCGGCCGGGAACATAGCCTCGTACTCGGGAGCATACTTATACTGCCACTGGCCTCCCTCCTGCACGGCCAGGTAGGTATAGACTTTGCGCAACATACGGTCGAAGACAAACAGGTCGTCGCGCCCGTCTTTGTTCAGGTCGATGGTGGAGAATTGCGGCGTGTTGAGTCCACCGCCCCAGGGGTTGCGTAGTTCAGTTTCACCGACCTTTACAGGTATATCCGTGCGTTGCTGGAATCGCAGCGGCTCCTGCGCCACAACGTCAGGTATAAGTAAAAGGAAAAAGAGGAGTGACAACAGATAGCGCATAGACAGTTTGTTAGGCAATCGGGCTGTTGCTTTTGCCGTTTTGGATGTATATTGCCAAGGCAGCAGCTTGTTATACCTTATCTTGGGCAGCTTCTACCAAATTACAGACTAAAAATACGCATTTCATGCCGAACAGCATCGACTTTCTTTACCAAAAATACCTGGAGTGCCGCCACGTCAGCACCGACTCCCGTGCCCCGCAGGACCAAAGCCTGTTTTTCGCCCTGAATGGTCCTAATTTCAAGGGAGCCAAGTTCGCACAGGGCGCCCTGGACAAAGGTGCCAAATACGCCGTGGTAGACGATCCGGCGCTGGCCTCTGACCATGTATTTGTAGTGGAAGATACCCTACAGGCGCTGCAGGACCTGGCCCGTTACCACCGACAGCAGCTGAGTATACCTGTGATCGGCATCACGGGCAGCAACGGCAAAACTACGACCAAAGAGTTGATCTATGCGGTGCTGAGCCAGCAGTTCAACACGCTTTATACCCAGGGCAACCTCAACAACCACATTGGGGTGCCGCTCACTTTGCTGCGCCTCAAGCCCGAGCACGAAATGGCGATCATCGAGATGGGCGCCAACCACATCGGGGAAATTGCTCTGCTCAGCAGCATTGCGATGCCAACACATGGGATGATCACCAACATCGGCAAGGCGCACCTGGAGGGCTTTGGAAGTCTGGAGGGTGTGGCACGCGGCAAGAGCGAGCTCTACGTACACCTGTTGGAGCATGGCGGAACCGTATTTGTGAACACCGGCAATGAGCACCTGATGCGCATGAGCCGCCGCATCGAAAGCAAAGTCACCTACCCTGCCGCTGGCGATTTTTATCACAGCGAATTGCTGGAGGCTTCTCCTTACGTGGTGTACAAGGACGAAGAAGGCCACGTGGTGAACACCCAACTGGTGGGCAGCTACAACTACGAGAACATGGCCGCTGCGGCTTGCATTGGTAAGTACTTTGGCGTGCCGCTGGAGAAAGCCAACATGGCCATCGCCAACTACAGTCCCGTGAATAACCGCTCACAGGTGATGCAGAAAGGCTCCAACACCCTCATCCTCGACGCCTACAACGCCAACCCAACTTCCATGGCTGCGGCAATCCGCAATTTCGGCGGCATGAACGCGCCACACAAGGTCGTAATTGTGGGTGATATGCTGGAGATGGGCACTGAAAGCGCCACGGAACACAAGGCCATCGGTGAGATTATCGCAGCGCAGAACTTTGACACGGTGCTGCTTTGCGGCCCGGAAATGAAGCACGCTGCTGAAACTGACAGTCGCTTCCATTACTTTGCTACCAAGGCTGAGCTGCAAAGCTGGCTGGAGGCTAATCCGGTTGCAGAGAGTTATGTGCTCGTGAAGGGCTCAAGAGGGATGGGTCTGGAGACGCTGGTGGAGGTCTTGTAGATTTAAAAGTACGCTGGTTCTAGCCACTCCTATACCTAAGAACAAGGCCCGCGATTCAGATGATCGCGGGCCTTGTTCTTTTGCTTTCATGCAGAAGCCTTGTCTTCTACTGCTTGTATCTTCTTTAAAACGGCGAATCAAAATCCTTTAACAGCGGCAGCACTTCGTCTTTGGGCGATACAAGCGGCTCGGCCACACCCCAGTCTATACCCAGCGCGGGGTCGTTCCACAGGATGCCGCCTTCAGATGGCTGATGGTAGAGATTGGTGCATTTGTAGAGGAAGCTGGAATTGTCCTCCAGCGCCACAAAGCCGTGCGCAAAGCCTTCCGGTATGTAGAGCATGTTGTGCTGCTCGGCATCGAGTATGCAAGTGGCATGCTGTCCGTATGTTGGGGAGTTTTTGCGTAAATCAAGCGCTACGTCCAGCACGCGACCTGAGGTAACCCGCACCAGCTTGCCCTGCGCATACGGCGGCTTCTGGAAATGCAGGCCGCGCAGCACGCCTTTCTTCGACACCGATTCGTTGTCCTGCACAAAGACCGGGTTGATGCCAAAGGGCGCAAACATGCTGGCATTATAGGTTTCCATGAACCAGCCCCGCTCGTCGCGGAACACCCGTGGTATAAATTCGATCAGGCCTTCAATGTGATGGGTCTTGTGCTCCATGCTGGTATTAGTGGAAGTAGGATGGCTCTTTTAGATGGGTAGCAAGTTAGGCTTTTTCCCCTTTCTTCTGAAATTTTTCACCTAACTTGCGCCTGTTCCGCCAGTTTGCAAGTTGCTATACCTGCTAATCTTGACCAGGGCTGGAACCAATTACGTACAAGGAGGCATGCCGAAAAACAAGGCTGCCAAACCGCTACGCTTAACATCTGAAAATGGGTAAACAAAAATACTACGAAACCGCCAAGCCACAGGAAACTGCCGTGCTGGTGGCCGTGCCCGGTTACAAACAAACCGACGAACAAACCAACGAGTACCTCGACGAACTGGCCTTCCTGACCGAGACTGCCGGTGCCGTGACCCTGAAACGCTTCGTGCAGAAGCTGGACAAACCCGACACCCGCACCTTTGTGGGCAGCGGCAAACTGGACGAGATCAAAGCCTACGTAACCGAACACAGCATCGACATGGTGATCTTTGACGATGACCTGAGTCCTTCGCAGGTGCGCAACATCGAGCGTGAGTTGCAGGTCAAGATCGTGGACAGAAGTTTACTGATCCTTGACATCTTCGCGCTTCGTGCCAAAACTGCCCAGGCTCACACCCAGGTGGAACTGGCCCAGTACCAGTACCTGCTACCACGCCTGACCAACCTCTGGACCCACCTTTCCAAGCAAAAGGGTGGTATCGGCATGAAGGGCCCGGGTGAAACCGAGATCGAGACCGACCGTCGTATTGTACGCGACAAAATTTCCTTGCTGCGTGACCGGTTGGAGAAGTTTGAAAAGCAAAATTTTGAGCAGCGCAAATCGCGGTCAGGTATGGTGCGCGTGGCGCTGGTGGGTTATACCAACGTGGGCAAGTCCACGCTTATGAACCTGCTCTCCAAGTCCGATGTGTTTGCCGAAAACAAACTCTTCGCGACCGTAGACGCCACGGTGCGCAAGGTGGTACTCGACAACATTCCGTTTCTGCTGTCCGACACGGTAGGGTTCATCCGCAAGCTGCCCACCAAGCTGATCGAGGCCTTTAAGTCCACGCTCGACGAGATCCGCGAAGCCGACCTGCTGGTGCACGTGGTAGATGTGTCGCACCCATCATTTGAAGACCAGATTGCGGTGGTAAACAACACGCTGCTCGACATCAACTCGGCAGACAAACCCGTAATGTTGGTGTTCAACAAAATAGACCAATACCTGGAGCAACGGGAGCAGGAACTGCGAGAAGAAGGCGGAAATAATGAAGAGGGCCACGAAGTGCGCCCTTCCATCGAAGACCTCAAAGCTACCTACATGGCCAAGGTGCATGCGCCTGCCCTGTTTATTTCGGCCACCAACCGCATCAACATCGATGAGCTGCGTGCCGAGTTGCAACGACGTGTGGCGGAAATCCACTTTGAGAGGTATCCGAATAACGTGTAAGCTTCTTTTTTTGATGAACCAGAAAAGGGAACCGTCCGGCATGGACGGTTCCCTTTTTGTTTTTGCCCCTGTTCTGCTTCTGCTATACCTGTCACGTATCCTGCTATACCTGCCAAACCTCACCAAAGCCAATCCAACTGCTCCCCTCACAACTATTTTCGCTTCCTTTCAGTAAACAGCATGTATAGCGGGCGCACTATGTAACAGGTGCTCTGTTATACCTTTCTGAAAGTGAATCATCTTATGAAAACGTTATATATCATGCGTCATGCTAAGTCCAGCTGGAAATTTGAAGAGCTGAGCGACCATGACCGACCTCTCAACAAACGAGGCCGAACGGATGCTCCGCTTATGGGGCAGGAACTGGTGGCCAACAATGCCAAGATCCAGCTCATTCTGTCGAGCCCTGCCGTGCGGGCGCTCACCACGGCCACCCTGGTAGCCCGCGAGCTCGATTACGATGCCGATAACATTGCAGTGGACGACCGCATCTATGGCGCCAGCGCTGCCGAACTACTGGAGATAGTCCGCGAGGCACCCGCTGACGTGGATAGTATGCTGATGGTGGGCCATAATGAGGCCATCTCGGAGTTTGCCAACATGCTATCACCGAAGCATGTCTCCAGTATACCTACTGCCGGAGTGGTTGCGCTTCGCTTCGACTGTGATAGCTGGTCCGACATAAACCGCAGTAATGCCGGGCTTTTGTTTTACGACGTGCCCAATAATCACAAATAACACAGCACAACAGGGCAGCCAGGTATAACCCCGTACCTGACTGCCCTTCTTATACCTTTACATAATTGCTCCGCACCGGGCAACAAACCAAATCATGGAAACTAATACCGAAGATAAAAAACCAACCACCACGCCGCTCATCAACCGTGAGCTCAGCTGGCTGGCCTTTAACTACCGCGTGCTGCAGGAGGCGAAAGACCGCACTGTGCCGCTACTGGAGCGCATCAAGTTCATGGCCATCTTCTCGTCGAACCTCGACGAGTACTTTAAAGTGCGCGTGGCCACGCTCAAGCGCCTCATCAAACTTAAAAAGAAGACCCGCGACAAGCTGTCCGAAGATCCTGCTGATACCTTTGGGCAGGTGATGCAGGAGGTAAAGCGCCAACAGGAAGAATTTGGAGAGGTTTTCAGAGAAGGCATCCTGGCCGACCTGCGCCAGCATAGCATCAACCTGCTCACCGAAAACGAACTGAGCGAAGAACAGCAGAAGTGGGTACAGACCTACTTTGCGGAGCATATACAGCCCCATATCCTGCCACTTTTGCTTGACGACACCGAAACGCATTTTTTCCTGAAAGACCAGACCGTATACCTGGGCGTTCACCTTTTCGACCCTAAAAAGAAGGACCTGAAGGCAGAGCGATTTTCCATGCTCGAGATACCCACTAAAAAACATGGTGGACGCTTTGTGAAATTACCTACGGTCGATGAGCAGCGCTATGTGATGTTCATCGACGATGTGATCCGCTTCTGCCTGCCTGCCCTATACCCGAATTATACCCGCTTTGAAGCGCATGCTGTGAAGGTGTCGCGCGACGCAGAGCTGGATATTGAGGAAGAGGTATCGGGCAGTTTGATGGCCAAGATCCAGAAGAGTCTGAAGAAGCGTGAAACCGGCTATCCGGCCCGTCTGCTGTTCGATCCGGGTACACCTAAGCCCATGCTGGAGGCCATCATGGCTCATACCGGTATCTCGGAAGATGAACTGGTGGAAGGGAGCAAGTACCACAACTTCCGCGATTTCTTTCAGTTCCCTGACTTTAACCTGCCTGAGCTGAAGTACTCACCACAGCCTACCCTGGTGCACCCGCTTTTGGAGAAAGAAGAAAGCCTGATAGAGGCTATGAAAAAGCAGGATTACCTGGTGCATTATCCTTACCAGTCCTTCGACTACGTGCTGCGCCTCTTTGAAGAAGCGGCCAACGACCCGAAGGTAACTGCCATGAGCGCCACGTTATACCGTGTAGCCGATGACTCGGCCATTGCCAAATCGCTGGTAAAGGCTGCCAAAAGCGGGAAACTGGTAACGGTGGTAGTGGAGCTCAAAGCCCGTTTCGATGAAGAGTCGAATATTTTTTGGGCAGGCAAGCTGCAGAAGGCTGGCGCCAATGTGATTCTGGGTCTGCCTGATCTCAAGGTGCACACCAAGCTAGGCCTGATCACCCGCAACGAGGACGGCCAACTGGTGAACTACGCCTACCTGAGCACGGGCAACTACAACGAAGACACTTCCAGGATCTACGCCGACCATGCCGTGTTCACTTCTCACAAAGACATCACACAGGATGTGGAGCAGGTGTTCAACTTTTTCATCGATCGCCAGCACGATAAAAAGTTCAAGAAACTGCTGATGGCCCCGATCAACATGCGGGACCGCTTTATGGATCTGATCAACCGGGAAATAAAAAATGCCAGCAAAGGCAAGCCCGCGTCCATGATCCTCAAGATGAATGCCCTGCAGGACGAGCGTATGATCAGGAAGCTGTACGCCGCCAGCCAGGCCGGTGTGAAGATCGAATTGCTGGTGCGCGGCATTTGCTGCCTTGTGCCGGGCGTGGAGGGACTGAGCGAGAACATCCGGGTGCGCAGCATTGTGGACCGCTACCTGGAGCACGCCCGGGTATACATCTTCCACAACGATGGCAAAGAAGAATACTTCGTGGCCTCCGCCGACTGGATGACACGCAACCTGAGTCGCCGCGTGGAAGTGGCTTTCCCAATTCTGCAGAAAGACCTTGTGGAGCAGCTGCGCGCGATCATTGACCTGCAGCTTGCCGATGACACCAAGGCTCGCGACGTAGACAATAACTATGTAGAGCAGCAGGTAAGCCCCACCCACATCCGGTCACAGTACGCTACCTATGAGTATCTGCGCGAGCTAATACCCGAAGGGATGGAACCGATTCGAAAATCGAAATAACTGTACCTGACATAAAAGCAAAGCCCGGCTCGCTATACCTGCAAGTCGGGCTTTGTTCTTTCTATACCTTCGTTTCTTAGCGGTTCTGGCTGCGCTCCAACAGTTTGCGGGGTGGCACTGCGTAAAGCTCTATCCCAATATAGCCTGCTCCTTTCAGTGTGTTGGTGATCAGTTCGTCGCGTGAGCCCACCACGTCGAAAGCGCGATGGCGGTAGTACTGCCGGAAGCCACCCTCCACGGCAAACCACAGGAAATCGTAGATCTCCTGCTCCAATCGCAGGAGACCTTTAATATCGGTACGCCGCAGTTCGATGTCGTTGAACTGCGAGAGCGGCGGCTCACTAGCGTAAAGGTTGTAGCTGGCCCCCTCAATGCGGTAGCCGGTGTAAAGCAGCGTCTTTTCAGATACATTATAGCGCACCCGCAGGTTGGCCGGGAAGATAGACTCCACACCCCAGCGATCATTGAAGGTGCGGTTGTACATAATGCCCGGGTAGATGCGCTGCCGCCCAAAGGTATAGCCGAGTTGCAGGCCCACTCCCCAGGCAAAGTCAGGCGTTCTCTTCCAGCCATAGGCCATGTCCACGGTTGTTTTCAGGTAGTCTGATACGTTGACATTGTCGCGGGTATAGTCGCCGTTGAGCTCGCCCTTGGCGCGCACCAGCATAAAACGCACCTCGTCGAAAGAGTGCAGGAAAGCCAGCTGCAGGCCCAGGCTCTTCAGGTTTTTATCCTCCAGATTGCGGTACAGGCTGTATGAGGCGGGCGATACATTCTCGAAGTTGAACTCCTCAAACTTGTGGTCTATACCCAGGATCAGCTTGCTATTGGGCTTGTTCATGACAGGAGCCAGTGCCCGTACGAAAAATTTATTGTGCCGCCGCACCCGTGCCCGTCCGTTGCCCACCTCCGGGTTGTCCGACTCTGATTCCATGTCGAACTGTGGCAGGCGCTCGTAACCGATCACGATGCCCCGGCTCTTGCCCATGCCCCTTACGCCCGGGCTGGCGTACTCTTTGGTTTGTTTTTGCACATCGGTCAGGTCCTGTTCCGTTTCCTGGGCCAGTGCCTGTTCTCCTAGCAGGAGCAAAGGTATAAGAAGTAGTTTAGGTAAGGCTAGTTTCATAGTTGGTGGCTAATTACAAGGCAGTAAATGCAAAAAGTGCCAAAACTGAGGCACTTTTTGCTATACGTCGTTAGATTTTTTTAGAATAAAAAGCCGAAGCTTAATGTCCAGAGCCGCTCCACATCGCCTTTGGCGTACGTCAGCACGACTACGTTCTTCTGCATGATATCGGCCCAAACACCGCCGCCAATGCTCGTATGCAGGCTTCTGAAGAAGGCTGATTCGCGTTCGCCATCGTGGTATACACGGCCCACATCATACAAACCCAATACCCCCAGCCTACCCGGCGTCAGGTATAGGTTAAAGTCGAAGAGGGACAGGCGGGCTTCGGCATTGCCGAAGATTGCGCTGCGGCCGGCAAAACGGGTACGGCGGTAGCCGCGCATGTTATCCATGCCACCCAGCGTGTTGGCCTGGTAGAAGCGGAAGTCGCCAAAGTTGTGCGCTGCCCCCAGACGGCCCGCCCAGGTGAGTTGGAACGGAAAGTTAGGCGTCAGGTAGAAGGCGAACTCTGAGCTTACGTGGGTGTAGCTGAGGCCCTCGCCGTCGGTTTGCTTGTTATAGCTGATGCGGTTGTGCGAGCGCATGCCAATGCGCGGGTTTTTCTGGTTTCCCTCTCCCAGTATGTCCAGATCCGCAAATGCCATTATACCCGCATAGTGATGCGATTCGAAGCGGTCCTGCTCAAAGTCATAGGTGCCCGGCTCCATACGTCCGCTCAGCGCCTCGTTTACCAGGTAGGTGTCCTGCTCAGAATTCACCACCCGGAAACGGTCGTAAGTTGGCCCTATACCTATTTTGAAGAAAGGCGCCAGGTTGTTGTTGAGCGTTGCGCCTACGTTCACACGCTTAAACCGGACACGGTAAAAGGAGTCATCCTCCCCGTCCTGCTGGCGGGTGTCGTTGCCGTAGCCGTAGAAATTGCGCTGGTACTGCGGCCCCTGTATGGCAGCGTTCACACCGATGTTCCAGTTGCCGAACACCTGCCGCACATCGCCGGTATAGCGCACGTTAAAGGAGTTTGTGTAGAAGGCGTAATTGCCCTCCAGCAGGTGCTCCGAAGCATAAGGCGACTTGCGGAACTTATGCGTACGGGCGAGTATGCCGGCTCCCACAAACAAGCCGTCGTCCACGTTGTACTCCAGCGACAGACGAGGCCCCAGGTAAGGCAGTTTGTAATTGTCCCGGTCATAGAAATTCACATCCGGGCTAATACTGGTACGGACTTTTGTCTCAGGCCCGAAATTGAACACGTTGCCCTCTTCTGTATCGTACACAATCGTGTGCCGTTTAATGCCGGCTACACGTGAGTTATCGGTGATCACATCTTCGTCATTGCCTCCGATGATGCGCACTACGATGCCTTTGTTCACATCCCCGTTCACTTCAAATATATCTTTGCCTCGCTGCCCGTACAGGCGCAACTCCTTCGTTTCAGAGGTATAGAAAGTACGCTTGTAAAGTGTGTCGCGCAGTTCGCCTTCTTTGTTGATCTTGTATACTGTCAGGTGTGTTTCCTCATCGTTCAAACGGTTCACCACAAAGTGCTCGTGCTTGTCGCTACCAGCCACGTCCACCATTTCGGAGAGGTGCTCGTAGTAGGCTTCGGCCGCCTGTGGCAGTTTGTCACGGCGCGACCTCAGTTTGGCTTTGATCTCCTCCCCTGATATGGCCCGCACCTCTTCCGGCCACTGGTTGATGGCCTCTTCGATCACCTGGTCCGTCACACCGGCCTTTACCTCTTCGGCAATGCGAATCCAGTCCTGCCGGGTGATGGCTGGTGTGAAGGAGCGGTCGATGGTGAGCGCGCTCAGGTTGAGCCCTACGATGTCGTTGAAGTCATGGCCAAAGTTCTGAACGTTGCGCACACCCCACTTGCGGGTGGCCAGCCAGGGTATAACACCGTCCGCCTTAAAGAACACTTGGTCGCGGTCTTCGGGCACGGGTATGTATACCTTGCCACTGTCGGTCTTCTCCTCTTTCCAGCGCCACTGCCCCTCGTGGCGGTCCCAGTCGCCTACCAGCATGTCGAACAGGCGGGCGCGCACAAACTCCTGCTGGTTTATTTTGTTATCGTTGTCCTGCCGCAGTTCTTTCAGCACTTTGTCAGTGCCCACCAGGTTTTCGGCAAAACCCAGGCTCTCCACATCCTCGTGGTTTTCGTCGGCATCCTCTTCCAGAAAAGCCAGCGTGTTGCTGAACTCATCCATGTACTGGCGCAGGTATGGCGTCTGCGGAATGTACACTAGTTTCGGATTGGTATGGAACACGCCGGCACCATCTGCCAACCTGGGTATAGCCAGTGCGCCATAAGGGTGCTGCGCTGAGATCTGGTCCTGCAGCAGGGCTCTGGCTGCGGTCTGGCGCAGGTACTCCGGCAGTGCCATGGTCGGGTCTTTGTCGACGGTGCGCAGGGTGTACTCGCGGGCGTCGGGGTTGCGTACTTTCAGGGATGCCGTTTGTTTGCCGCCCCCCTTCTGGTAGGGGGTGAGTCCGCCCAACTCGTTGCGCATATCCAGCAAGGGCACTTCCACCGGTGTTGCCCACTCGCGGCGGTAGTGGTCGCCCAGCATGGTGCGGCGCAGTCCCCTGGCAGTATAGTTATCGTTGGCAGCCACCACAATGGTGCTGTCTGCGTAGTTGGTTTCATCTACTATCGCTGATCGCTTGCGTCGCGGCTCCTTGGCGTAGAGCGGCGTCCGGAAGGTCATCCTGCCCTCCGAGCCATCGCCTTCCGGCGTCCAGTACTCTACCCAGGCTTCGCCGTTTTCATAGTACATCAACTTGGCAAAGCCCTTCACCTGGTGGGTGTACATGGCGTTGCCGCCTGGCTTTACGTGCTGTATCTTACAGCCCGAACCGCTGACAATGTGCGTCAGTTTGTTATGCTTGTAGTGCTGCAGCGAGTGTTCGTGCCCGGCTGCGTAGACGATGTTATCATACTTATCGAAGATGTTGAGTAAGCCCTCGATGTAAGCGTTGTAGCGCGGGTGCGGAATGTCCTGCAGAATGCCGCCGTACTTGCGGGCAAATGGATAGATGGACCCGATGACAGGCAACGGCAGGTAGATCCAGTCGCGAAGCATGGTGAGCGGGAATAAGTGGTCTTTCAGGGTGAAGAACCCGCCATGGTTACCGCGCGTGAACAGCGGATGATGCGCCACCACCACGATGTTGGAGCCCTGGTGCTTTTCTATAATGTCTTCCAGCTTCACCAGGAAGTCGGCCTCCGTAGATGCCCAGCAGTTGCTCCCGGCACCGTAAGGGCGCTCCCAGGGGTGCAGCCACCATTCCGAGTCCAGGGCAATCAGCACAACGTCGTCGCTGATCTTCACTTCGTAAGGACCCGGACAACCATCGCCCGGCACATAGAAGTCACCGCCCACCACAATGCCTTCCTCCGTCAGGTACTCGTTCACATAGTTCTGCTGGCGCACCACAAACTCGAGTCCGCCGCGGCCGCTGTGGTTCCAGTCGTGGTTACCCGGAATCATGTATTTTTCGCCTTGATAGCCACGAAGCACATCGAGCTGGGCGTTGAGGCGCTGCTCCGATACCTCCCGGTCGTAACGCCCCGGCTCGGGCAGGCCGTTGTGGTACACGTTGTCACCCAGAAAAACGGTCGTGCTTTGCGCACCCGCTTCGTTCATCTGCTTTTGCATGAGCTTGAGCGAGGGCTCCTGCTGCTTCAGATCAGGCGCACCCACGTCGCCAATCAGGAACACGGTGTAGTTTAGCTTGTTTTCAGCCTTGGGCTCGGTTTGTTGCCAGTTGAGCACATCGCGGCTGTAGTAGGGTTTTTTGGTAGCGCAGGCCTGCAAAAGCACCAGGAAGAAGCCCACAGCCAAAGGACGCAGGATAAGAGGTATAAGGTGAAGACGGTTTTTCATAAGGTTCTGTGTGTACGGGGTGTCCTGTCTAGCGAAAGCAAGTGTGCCGACGACAACACTTCGTTTGGAGATGCGCTTGCTGTCGTGCGGCAAGGACTGAAAGCGATGGTTGGGTTTGGTAGTGCATGGTTGGTATCAGTGCCTGAAAGTAGCGTCGGGGTTGCGACCAGGCTGAGATAAATAACGTAGGGCAGCTGCATTAAGTTTTTGCTTTACTATATAGAGCATTGTGTGCATCGCGGTCTGCCCTTTCAACAAAAAGCGGTATTCACCGTAACGGCAAAAGAATACAAGCACCACCTTCAACCGCCGCTCACAACTGTGCACCTATTGCAGAGCTCCCTGACCATGGCGGCAGACATCGTTATGAAAGAACAAGATATCGTCAAGCAAGCCAGTGAGTACGTTTTCAGGCTGTTTAAGGAGCAGCTGTCTAAAAAGCTAGTTTACCATAATTATAAACACACCTTTGAGACTGCCAACGAAGCCCGGCAACTGGGCGAACTGCACGGTCTGAGCCCTGAGGAACTGCAGGATCTGGAACTGGCCGCCTGGTTCCATGACACAGGCTATATAAAAGCCTACGATGGGCACGAGGAAGAAAGCGTACGCTATGCCACTTCATGGCTACAGGAAAAGAATTATCCGCCCGAGCGCATTGCCCGGATAACGGACTGCATTATAGCCACCAGACACGGCACCAAACCCGAGACGCTGCTGCAGGAGGTGATCGTGGATGCCGACATGGCTAACATCGGAAAGGAAACCTTTTTTGCCACAGCCGAGCTGCTGCGCGTAGAGTGGGAAATCTTCAAAGACAAGTTTTTCACGGATCAGGAGTGGGCGCAGTTCCAGATGGATTTTTTGCTTTCCACCACCTTCTATACCGCAAAGGCCCAGCACAAGTACGCCGAGCAGCTTGGCCTGAACATTCAGGAGCAGCGCAACCAGCTACAAAAGGAGTCGAAGAAGCTGAAAAAGGAGGAGAAGGAGCAGCGTGAGACGCTGGCACAGCCTAAACGTGGCATCGAAACCATGTTCCGCAACACTTACCGCACGCACCTGAACCTAAGCGCCATCGCTGATAACAAGGCCAACATGATGATTAGCCTCAACGCCATCATCATGTCTGTGATCATCACCTACCTGAGTACCAAAACCTCCATTACGGGGGCTGAGTTTGCCCAGCACCGTTCGCTGCTTATACCGGTGGGCACGTTATTGCTCACCACACTTGGCTCGGTGATCTTCGCCATTATTTCGGCGCAGCCGGAGGTGACGAGTTTTACTTTCAACCGGAAACAGATTAACAGCAAGAAGGTGAACCTGCTCTTCTTTGGAAACTTCACCAACATTCCGCTGGAGGATTTCCAGAACGGCATGCACGAGATCATGCGCGACAAACAATCTCTTTACACGAACATGATCACCGACATCTATTATTTGGGTGAGGTGCTGAGCCGCAAGTATAAGATCCTGCGCATTTCCTACTCCATCTTCATGGTGGGGTTGATATTGACCGTGATAGCCTTTGGCATCTCCATTGCCCTGTATGACGAACCTATGATAGAACCAACACCACAGGAGCAGATCTCTCCAGAACAAGGCACGCAGGAGCAGCCCCCGCAATAACATGGCCCGCAGGAGCAAACTAGCTTGTAAATAGGGGGAATTAAACTAAATTTGTACAGGTTAATGAAAGAAGAATTCCCGACCGCCGGCCCTGTAGTTCAATGGATAGAATAGGAGTTTCCTAAACTTTAGATAGCAGTTCGATTCTGCTCAGGGCCACTATTTTAAGAGCTTGTTTCAGCATAATCCGGGAACTAAACCCCGCCAGTTCGTCTTAATAAGAAGAGTCTGAGTTACTTTGCCAAGTCACTCTATTTTCGATTTTATAGTTTATTCGCTATATTTGAGCAGAAGCCACTCTCAAACACCATGAAAACAACTTTAACTGTATGCATGTTGGCCCTCTTTGCCAGCCTTGCTGCCTGCAATAGCGAACAGAGGAGCATGGAAGTGGACGGTTCTGAAGCTACCGTCGCCAGCGAAACCGGAGAGCTTCCGGCAGACGTGCTGTATGCGACCAGACCCCTGATGGGTGGCGAGGTATACAGAACAGCCAGCTTTCAGGCCAGCAGCCTGCTCCACTTTGACACTACGCAGCTTATCCAGGTGCTCGACACTTCGGACGTGATGTTTGTGAAAGCCCGTGTGCACCGCGACACCGCTGCTTATACCGGTTTTGTTTCCAAGGCTATCCTGCCGGAATAATTCCCTTATACATAAAAACAACAAAGGCCGCTCTGTGTGCAGAGCGGCCTTTGTTGTTTTTATGCATGTTTCTTACTTCACTACAACCCGTCTAACAGAACTGTAGCCATCGGCTTCTATCTTAACATAGTACAGCCCCTTGGCCAGCCGGGTCAGGTCTACGGTCTTAGTTGTGTGGATGTCCGGGCGGCTAATCACCTCCTGATACACCTCGTTCCCAATCACATTCAAAATGCGCAACTCCACCTGCTGGGTATTAAGCTGGGCAAACGAAATTGTAAAAACCCCGTTGTTGGGGTTAGGATAAATAGCAACCTCTTTTTCCTGTTGCTCCAGGCTCTTGTTCTTTGTATCGGTTTGTCCCTGTGCAGGCTCGCGTACCTGGGCCTGTGCCAGTAAAACTGCCATAGAGAAAAAGAGAGTAAGTATAATTTGTTTCATATTGAAAATTAAGATCTTGTCCTTGTAAGTATATACAAAAGTTGTTCCATATTGTTAACGTTTGGAGCAATAATTTGTTCTTGCATTTTACGCGCTAAATCAGATGCTTTCACCAACTAACAGAAAGTTTTTTAGGACTTAAACCATACAGCCTGTCAATTATGCAGATAGCCGTTATCGGAGGTGGGCTTGCGGGGCTGACCAGTGCCATCGCGCTGGCCGGCCAGGGACTTTCTGTGACGCTGATCGAAAAAAAGTCCTACCCCTTGCATAAGGTATGCGGCGAGTACGTTTCAAACGAAGTGCTGCCTTATCTGCGTAGCATCGGAGCCGACCCGGCGGCACTTCAACCGGCCACAATTTCCCGCTTTATGCTCACCTCCCCCAAGGGCGTTATGCTGGAGTCGCCGCTCGACTTGGGCGGATTCGGAGTGAGCCGCTATACCTTTGATCAGTATCTTTACCAGGTGGCCCTGGCAAAGGGGGTGCAGGTACGGTTACATACAACGGTGCAGGATGTGCAGTTTGCAGACGATCATTTTGTACTAAAATTATCTGATGGCGATACGCTTTCTGCTGAGGTGGCGCTGGGCACCTACGGCAAGCGCAGCACCCTCGACCGACAACTCAGTCGCTCCTTCTTTGCAAAGCGCTCCGCTTACATTGGCGTGAAGTACCACCTGCGCCTCGACATGCCCCCCGACCTGATCGCGCTTCATAATTTTCAGGATGGCTATGCCGGCATATCAGCCATAGAAGACGGGCGCTACTGTTTCTGTTACCTGACCACCCGGGAGAATCTGCGCCGGCATGGGTCTATACCTGCCATGGAGCGGGCTGTTTTGCAGCAGAATCCGCACCTGCGCCGCATTTTTTCAGAAGCAGAGTTCCTGTACGATCATCCTGAAGTCATAAACGAAATATCTTTTGCCACCAAAACCTGCGTGGAAAACCACATGCTCATGTGCGGCGATGCAGCCGGCATGATCACACCGCTTTGTGGCAACGGCATGGCCATGGCCATCCATGCGGGCAAGCTGGCGGCAGAGCAGGCGGTGCATTACTTCGAAAACGGCCGCAACCGCCAAGCCTTGGAAAGAGGCTATACCCTGACCTGGAAAAAGCAGTTTGAGCAGCGCCTGCAGGTAGGCCGTGCAGTGCAGCGACTGTTTGGAAACCCGCTGCTCTCGGAGGTGGCGGTGGGCACGCTGCGTTACCTGCCGGCAGCCGTACGCCTGATCATGCGCCAGACCCACGGGCAGCCTTTCTAATCCTCTACATCTTAAAACGGCCGCTTTCGTACTTATCCAAACCTGTGGCTGCATCTTTTTATAGGAAAAGCACAAACATAGTGTTTGCCCGCCTGTTGCTGCTATGCTTCCATCAGTCAGGCAAGACGCAGGTATAGCAACCCTATTGCTTTGAAACGAATTCTTAGAACACACACCAGCTTATGAAAAGCTATATATGCGGTATCGGCACGGCTAATCCCCCAAACAAAATCCCGCAGATGCAGGTAGCTGACTTTATGGCCGCGGCCCACCAACTCGATGAACAAGGTAGTCGCAAACTTAAGGCACTTTACCGTGTGTCAGGTATAGGGCAGCGCTACAGCGTGCTCGAAGACTTTACCCGCCAGAACGGTGACTTCACTTTCTTCCCCAACACCCACGACCTGGAGCCTTTCCCCACGGTGCAGAAACGCATGGAGGTATACCGCAAGCATGCCCTCGACCTGTCGGAGCAGGCCGTGCGCAATTGCCTGGATCAGGTGAGCGATACTTCCCTGCAGAGCCTGACGCACCTGATCACGGTGAGCTGCACCGGCATGTATGCCCCTGGCCTCGACATTGAGCTCGTAGAGCGGCTGGGACTGAACTCATGCGTGCAGCGCACTGCCGTTAATTTCATGGGCTGCTACGCCGCCTTCAATGCCATCAAACTGGCCGACGCCATCTGCAAAGCCGATCCGAGCGCAAGGGTCATGCTGGTGTGCACCGAGATCTGCACCATCCATTTCCAGAAGAACCCGGAGCAGGACCACCTGGTGTCGAACGCGCTGTTTGGCGATGGCGCGGCGGCGGTGCTGATGCAGGGTCAACCCTGCCAGGAGGTGAGCCTCGAGCTGCAGTCCTTCCACTGCGACCTGGCACCGGCCGGCAAGCGCGAAATGGCCTGGCACATCGGCGACACGGGCTTCGAGATGACCCTCTCCTCCTACGTGCCCGACCTGATCAAAAGCGGCATCAAACAACTGACTGAGCGTTTGCTGCAAGGGCTCCGTACCACGGTGTCGGAAATCAAGCTGTTTGCCATACATCCCGGTGGGCGCCGCATACTGGAGGTGATAGAACAGGAGCTGGGTATGACGCGCGACGACAACCGATTCGCCTACCGCGTGCTGCACGAGTTCGGCAACATGTCGTCGGCCACTGTGCTCTTTGTGCTCAAGGAACTGATGGCGAGCCTGACCATGCAGGAAAAAGACGAGCCGGTGCTGAGTTTTGCCTTTGGCCCCGGCCTGACATTGGAATCGATGTTACTGAAGGTGCACTATGCTGAAGCAAAGGTCTAACCAAGCCGAACTGATGGACGACCTCAGCTTGTCAGGTGACGAGCTGCGGCGCAACCTCGAAGAACTGGAAGTGATCAACACCTGGCTGGGTGGGTATAAAGTAGTGCTTGATGCGCTGGAGCAGCTGCTTGCTGGATATAAGGGTCCGCCCTTGCGCCTGGCCGACATTGGCTGCGGCGGCGGTGACACGCTTCGACACATTGCCAAGTGGGCCCGCCGAAAGAATATCCCGCTGCAGCTTACAGGTATAGACGCCAACGACTTTATGGTGCGGTACGCCCGGCAGCGCTGCGGTGGCTTCCCTGAAATAGAACTGGTGCAGCATGATGTGTTTTCGGAGAGTTTTCAACGGCAGCAGTACGACATAATCGTCTGCAGCCTCTTCTGCCATCACTTTACTGATGAGCAACTCGTGAGTATGTTCCGGCAACTGCACCAACAGGCGGGTACAGCCGTCATCGTCAACGACCTGCACCGGCACTGGCTGGCTTACCATTCCATCAAGTGGCTCACAAAAGCTTTTTCTGATTCGCACCTGGTCAGGCACGATGCGCCCCTCTCGGTGTGGCGGGCATTCCGGCGGGAGGAACTGGGCCGTTTGGTGCAGGAGGCAGGTATAGACAGGTATAGTCTGCGCTGGATGTGGGCATTCCGGTGGCAGCTCCTTTTGAAAAAAGCCTAACAATTAGTATCTTAACTGGGTATACAAACCTACTCCCTTATGATGCGACGGATCAACATGCCTTACCTGCTTTCGGTGCTGCTGGCTGCAGTGGCGTTTTATTTCGCCTGGTCGCGCGAGTTTGTGACGAATGCATGGCTGGCACTGGCCCTTATTGCTACGCTGCAACCGGCTATTTACCTGGTGCTGCGGCACGCCCGCAACAGGTATAGCTGAATCGCTCACTTAACCCTTTTAACATGAACAAAAGCACGCTTAATTTCTGGATACTATTCATTGTCTCCATCATCGTCTCAGCCCTGATCATCTCTATTTTTGTCAAGGTGCTCAAGATTACACTGTTTGTGATTTTGGTGCTTGTACTGGCTCCGATCATTTACATAGCGCTCAAGCTGCTGCTCCCCGGTGCCAAAGGCAAGAGCGAAGACGATAAGCTCAAGTCCAGACCCTAGTCTTAGAAAAAGAGCTGCTGCGCCAGCCGGAAGGTGTTGGCGTGCGCTTCTACAATGTGCGCGATCTGTTTGGAGTAGCCCCCGCCCATGCTTACTGTGACAGGTATACGGTGGCGTGCGCAGGACTCCAGCACCATGCGGTCGCGCTCTTTGCAGCCGGCTATGCTCATACCCAGCTTCCCAAGCTTGTCAGTGGCCACCACATCCACCCCCGACTGAAAGAATACAAACTCCGGCTCCTGCTCGTCCAGCAGCCGCGGCAGGTGCTCCCTTAGTAGTTTCAGGTAAGTTTTGTCGTCTGTGCCCTCCGCCAGCGGTACATCCAGGTCCGACTGCTCTTTGTGGAAAGGGTAGTTGTGCCCACCGTGCATGCTGAAAGTAAATACCCGCGGCTCGTTTCGGAAGATCTGCGCTGTGCCGTTTCCCTGGTGCACGTCTAGATCCACTACCAGCACTTTTTTGATGCCCTTATACCGGAGCAAGTGATTGGCGGCGATGGCAATGTCGTTGAGCAAACAGAAACCCTCTCCCCGATCCGTAAACGCGTGGTGCGTGCCGCCCGCTATGTTCATCCCAACACCAAACTCCAGCGCAAACAGGGATGCCTGCAACGTGCCGTTCATGATCACCACCTCCCGCTGCACCAGTTGCTCTGAAAGTGGAAAGCCTGTTTTGCGGATTTCCGACGGACTCAGCTCGAGGTTGCGCAGGCGCTGCCAGTACGTGGCATCGTGGGTATCGAGGATGTACTGCTCTTCGAGCGGCTCGGGGGCAAAGAGGTTGTCTTGCGTGATGGTACCTTCGTAGAGCAGTTGCTCAGGCAGCAGGTCATATTTAGCCATTGGGAAGCGATGCCCTTCAGGCAGGGAATGGGCGAATATCTCAGACCAGGCAATTTTAAGCATAATGTAAAATTAACATTTATCCACCGTGTCTGGTTTATCCACCCACGCATTTTTCCTTTCACACTGGCACCTGTAGCTGCATCCAAAGTCAAATTAAAGTTTCCCCCCTAACACACTTTTTGCTGCTTACTCCTGATTTTCAGTGCAATTATGTGCACACAACATTATGTAAAACACCCTATGCACACAGGTGCATAAATTCTTGAAACCCTATATAATTGCCCATAAAAGGCGATTCAGAATGTGAAAAAATGTGGATAACCATGTTGATTAAGGTGAATTATCCACCATTTCATGTTAACTCTATGTTAATTTCAGGTAAATTTTAATCAAACTACCTCCTGTGAAGTCACCTCCTCAGTGGCGGCTACCCACCGAGAAGTCCAATAAACGAGCGGCGTTCCTTGCAACTCAGCAAGCTAAAGGCTATACCTGTAAGCCTCGTCTGAAGTAACAGGCAACCTTTGTTATTTAAAAACGATATATAGTAATTCATATATAAAATCTTGTGCCTGACCCCGGGCCGCCAAAGACCCTAATAAAAAACCAACCAGTCAAAACAATGAAAAAACACATACTACTTTTAATGGCTCTTATGTTCTCTTTTGGCGCCTTCGCTCAATCTGAGTACGGCCCCTCAACAGGACAGCAGAACCACAATCTGTTTAGCGGCACCGGCACCAATGCAGGCTTCGGCATAAAGGGCGGTGTCAACTTCGCCACCCTCCGCGGCAGCGACAAAGACGTGCTGGGTAACTTCAGCGGCCTCACCACTTTCCATGCCGGTGTGTATACCCAGTTTTCGCTGGGCAATACTTTCTCTATACAGCCAGAGGCGCTTTACTCCCGCAAAGGCATCGAGCGCAACGACTCCACCTTCCGTTTCGACTACCTGGAAGTTCCGGTTCTGGCCGTGTTTAACATCACGGAGACGGTGAGTGTACACTTTGGTCCACAGGTAGGCATCCTGATGTCGGCTAAAGAAGACGACACGGAAGTGAACATAGAGCCGCTCAACACTTTTGCCTACGGTATAGCGGCCGGTGCTGAGGCGCGTTTGAGTATCTTCAGACTGGGTGCCCGCTACAACCTGGGGCTGGAGGACCTTCGCAAAGAAAATAACCAGGGACAGAAAATAAACCAGGACATCAAGCACGGTGTGTTCCAGGTATACCTGGGCCTTGGCTTTTAGGGCATCACACCTCTCATAATCTCCTCTTAACTCAGGGACCTGGCAACGGGTCCCTGTTTTGTTTGAAGCGCAGGTATAGGGCACGCTGTTTTATCCCTTTGTTTATGGATGTCGTATTTTATAATGCCGGGATGACGCGAGAAAACACCCCTGTTTCGCCCGTCACAGCGCTTATACTTATGAACACATATAAACTGCAACCGCTCTATGCCCTGCTCTGGACCTTACTGGCATTTGCCGGTACGGCCTGCGACACCACTGTGAAAACGGACGAAGCCGAGATAGGCGCAGCCGTGCGCTTCCTGGCTCCGGCCAACCCCGACGAGACATTTAGGATCGATACCGCCAGGAGCACCGTCACGTGGATAGGCGCTAAAGTGACAGGCCGCCACAATGGCCTCATACCTATCAGGGAGGGCACAGTCACGTGGCACAGCGGCACACCGCGTGGCGGAAAGGTGGTCTTCGATATGACAAAAGCGCGATCGGAGGACAAGACCATTGACGAGGCGGGGAACACGAAGCTCACAAACCATCTGCGCTCTGCAGATTTTTTTGCCGTGGAGCAGCATCCCATTTCTTCTTTTGTGATCACCTCCATTGTCCCGTATGACAGCACGGAGCGCCAGGAGGCACTTTCCCATGCAGGAAATACAAAACAGATGCGCATCAAAGATCCTAATCACAAAGTGACAGGCAACCTCACGCTAAAAGATATCACCAGGAGCATCAGCTTTCCGGCTAAAATAGAGCTGGAGGACTCCGTTCTGCGCGCCAAGGCCAACTTCAACATCGACCGCACACACTGGAAGCTCACCTACGGGTCTGACCAATCACTCGGAAACAGGACGATCTACCCTGCCGTTAATATTGGACTTGACATAGTAGCATATCGCCAATAAGCTAACCAGCAAACACTTGCAGCTGCAATTGCGTTACAGCAATTGTACTGTTCCCACATTTATTGCAGTACGTCTATGCTAAACTCACCCGTGATACGTTCCTACACAAACCATTTGTGAACATATGATGAAAAAATACCTTTGCCTGTTGCCGCTTTTGCTCCTTTGCCTTACGGCCAACGCCCAGGGTAGTGCCATAGCGGCATTTAATTTAAAACAGGCAGAGACGCTGAAGTTCGGAATGCTGGCCCTGGGAATCTGGGCGCTTATCAACATTCTGATTAGCAGCATCAAACTGACTAAGTCGTCGCGCAACAAGCGTTTCTTTTTTCAAATGAACATCTACTGGAACATTGTGAACGTAATCATTGCAGGCGGCTCGCTCTATTACATCCTGTCAGTAGACCCCGGCGCACGCACCTTGCCTGAATCCGTGGAATTTCATTTCTGGACCCTGAAGCTCCTATACCTGAGCATTGGCCTGGACCTGGCTTTTCTGATGCTGGCTGCCTATCTGAAAGAACGTTCGCTGAGTTCGCCAAAAGCGGAGCAGTACCTGGGCTATGGGCAATCGATCACGCTGCAAGCGCTGTTTCTGCTGGTGCTCGATATTACGTTGGTTGCGCTGTTGGAAGGCCGCGCCGATCAGTTGCTGCCCCTCATACAAGGCTAAAGTATATGAAAATAGAAACCGCCGCGCTATACCTGAACAGGTATAGCGCGGCGGTTTCTATTTTCCAGTTAAGTACGTCTAGCGCGGTTCGTGGCGGCCTTCGGCAAATTCCTCCACCATCTTTTTGTTGAAGGCAGGTATATCGTCCGGTTTACGGCTCGTAATTAAGCCATTGTCCACCACTACTTCCTGATCCACCCACTCGGCGCCGGCGTTTTTTAAATCGGTCTTTAAGGTATGGTAGCTGGTCATTTTTTTGCCCTGCAGTTTGCCTGTTTCGATCAGCGTCCAGGGACCGTGGCAGATGGCAGCTACGGGTTTGCCGCTTTCCATGAACTGGCTCACGAAGTTCACCACTTGCTCGTTAGCGCGCAGCTTGTCAGGGCTCATCACGCCGCCTGGCAGCAGGAGGGCGTTGTAGTCATCGGCGTTTACATTACCGATGGTTTTGTCTACCTTAAATTTATCTCCCCAGTCAGTGTGGTTCCAGCCTTTCACCTCCCCCTCTTTCAGAGCGATGAGGTGGGTTTCGGCGCCGGCTTCTTCCAGGGCTTTTTTCGGTTCCGTCAGTTCTACCTGTTCAAAGCCATCAGTTACTACTATTGCTATCTTTTTTCCTTGCAGGTTATTAGCCATTCTAAGTTCGTTTTTATAGTTTAACATTCATATCGATGTTTATTCAAAACGATTTAGAAGACAAATTGTTAGAAAGGAGCAACCGCAATAGGGCAGTTCTCCGTTTCGTTATAGAGCTATGACCGTATACCTGAAGCAACTTACCTTACTTTTAACCCTGGGCCTCCTGACCAGCACGGCCACGCTGGCGCAAGAAGTCACCACCATCAAGTTCGATCAGCTGCAGGAGCTGCGCCAGTCGCCGCACGACACGCTGTATGTGGTCAACTTCTGGGCTACGTGGTGCAAGCCCTGCATCAAGGAGATGCCTTATTTTGAGGCCGCTCACACCAAATACAAAGACCAGCCCGTGCGCGTGATTCTGGTGAGTATGGATGCTGTGCAGGACATGGAGAAGCGCGTGCTGCCTTTTGTGCAGAAGCGAAAGCTGCAGTCGCGGCTATACCTGCTCGACGAGCCAGACGGCAACACGTGGATCGACCGCATCGAGCCGAAGTGGTCGGGGGCTATACCTGCCACCATGTTTTTTAACAACAAGCGCGGGCAGTACGAGTTTATTGAGCGCGAAATCTCTGAAAAGGAGTTACATGAATTGATCAACAAGTATAAACCATAATCAATTACTATGAAGAATACCCGAATACCGTTCCTTTACATGGCCTGCCTGCTATTGGTGGGCGTGCTGATGGCAGCTATACCTGCCGCCGACAATACTGGCTACCAGGTGGGTGACACGGCCCGCGACTTCAAACTGAAGAACGTGGATGGCAAGATGGTGTCGATGGCCGACTACAAAGACGCCAAAGGTTTTATTGTGACCTTTACCTGCAACACCTGCCCTTACTCGGTGGCCTACGAGGATCGCCTGATCGAGCTGCACAACAAGTATGCGCCGCAGGGCTACCCGATCATCGCCATAAACCCGAACGACGTGAAGGTGTCGCCAAAAGACTCGTACAAAGACATGCAAGTGCGTGCCAAAGAGAAAAACTTCCCGTTCCCTTATGTGTATGACGAAACGCAGGAAATCACCAAAGCCTACGGTGCCACACGCACGCCGCACCTCTATGTAGTGCAGAAGCAAAAGGATGGCAGCTTCAAGGTAGCCTACATCGGCACAATAGACGATAACTCACGCGAACCAGAGAAGGTGCAGAAGAAATACGCCGAGGCCGCGCTAGACGAGTTGGTTGCCGGCAAAGCCGTGAGCCAGCCAACTACCAAGGCGATCGGTTGCACCATTAAATGGCGCGAAGCATAGGCTAGACTTCTTTTTTCACGTCAGCAGGTATAGGCAGCTCGGTCGGATTGATCGAGCTGTCTGCTTTTTCAGCGATCAACATATCACGCTCTCCTTTCAGGCCGGCGATGCGGGCCTCCACTTCATACTTGTTATTCCAGTAGCCCACCCGCATCGACTCGCGCAGGTATAGCCAAAGGAAGCGCAGGTAGCCGTGCTCCTGAAACTGCCGGATGTGGCATAGCTCGTGCGCCACCCAACCCCGGTCTTTCAGAAAGCCGTCACGTTTCACACCGCTCAGGTGTATCGTTTTGCCCAGTACCATGGCCACATTGCTGCTTTTGAGCACCAGGCGTGCAATGCGCGCAAAGGGCGAGTTCTCCACAATCTTGTACTTCATTTTTGTAAACTTATACCTGTATTCCAGCACTGATAAATACGTCTCAAAACACTTTATCGTGTGAATGCACCCTTCTTAAGGGTGTACCCTATACCTGTTCCCTGTGAGCATCAGCAACTTACTATATTGCCAGTTTAGGAAATTGTACGTATTTTTACCACCTTGTTCGCCGTTCTTTGTATCAGGCGAACAGGTTGCAGGGTATAAAACCTATACCGCTCTACAACCATAAGGTGACAAAGTTTGCTGCTCCGGCAGTGCGAAACATGCTAAACCCTATGACAAAAACGATCATACTGAGCGTGCTGGCTATCATATCCATCGCTCTTTCTTTCTTCTACGATGTAAAAAAGCCGGAGTCGACGCCAGCCGAAACGGCAACCGCCAGCCTCATGCTATACCCGATCCAGACCGGAGAGGACATTGCCAGGGCACTTGAGCTACCCCCGCTGCCACTGGACCTGAGCGAACCGGTAGACTCGGCCTTCTACAAACGCCACTCCCGCAAACTAGGCCTCAAGCTCGACTACAACGAGGACAAGGACCTGCTCGAAACCATCACCAAGTGGCTGGGCACGCCTTACAGCTATGGGAGCAGTACGAAAAGCGGAACGGATTGCTCCGGCTTTGTGACCCGCATCTACAGTGACGTATACGGCATCGACCTGAGCCGAAGCTCCCGTTCTATGTTCGACGACGTGACCCGCATCCGCAAAGACAGCATACGCACCGGCGATCTGGTGTTCTTCCGCCGCGGACCCAAACAGCCAATCTTTCATGTGGGCATTTACCTGAAAGACAACAAGTTTGTGCACTCTGCCACCAGCGGTGGCGTAATGGTGAGTTCTCTGAAAGAGCCTTACTACCGCAACTACTATTATGCGGCGGGCCGTGTAAATTAGGGCTATACCTGTACCAACAGAATTTAAAGACGGGCTGCAGCATAAGGCACCCGTTTTTCGTTTACAGAATAGAACAAAATTACTTGTAGCAAGGTATAGGAAGCTTGTTAGGAGTTGAGCAACTTGCGCCCGATTCGCATAACCCCTGGACAAGGGCCATACAAAATCACAGACACCTTATGACAGATCAGAATACGCAAAACCAGCAGCGACAAAGCCCGGACGGAAAGACCATCTCCCAAAGCACGCTCTTCAAAAACATACTCAAGAAAGCTGAGAAATACCTGGAGCACCCCTCGCAGGTTATCAAGCTTTTGAACGATGCCTTTAAGAAGGCAACAGCCAAGAAAAGCCTGGGGTCCATCGCGGCCGAGGTATGGGAAAGCTTCCAGGTACTTTCGCATATGATCAGATCGGCGGTGAACGGCGAGTACAAAGGTATACCGAACACGACGCTGGTAGGAGGCGTGGCGGTGATCCTTTACTTCCTGATGCCAATCGATCTTATACCTGACTTTATACCTGTCATCGGCCTGCTGGACGACGCAACACTGCTCGCCTGGTTTATGACCAGCATTAAGTCAGAGCTTGACAAATTTAAGGAGTGGGACGAGGATCGCCTGGCTCGTGAGCGGTCGGTGCATACCATGGAGCCGCACCATGCCGACAGCTCGTTTGGTACCCCGAAGTATAGCGACCAACCTGCTGGCACTACTGAGGTAGGTCAGGAGGGCACAACTCACGCATCGCAGGGGCACGGCTCAGAGGAAACCGGCCATCACGAACCTATAGTGCGCTCTTCCACTACCGATAGCAGCCGTATGCCAAAAGACCCGCACGACGACATTCCGGACGGTGGCAATATCCGCTAGCCCGATCTACAAAAGAACTGTAGAAGAAGCTGCCCTCAAAGGCAGCTTTTTTTATGCCTTTTTACCACGTTCCGGAGGGGCTGCGAACTGCCAAACCTGCGCATAACACAGCTTAAAAAAATACATAACGGCTGCACAATATAGTACTATTCAAATACTGAAATCTGAAAAAATTTAGAAAAAAGCCGCCTGGCTATTAGTTTCTTAAGGAATTAATTTTCTATATTTGGACTGATGATTGTGTATTTTTAACTTTTAGCCAAGGTGTCTTCATCATTTCTACGACTAACATCCGTTAATCTTCACATCGACGGAATCGGGAAGGTTCTGATCGAACGAAGCGACAAGGCCAAGCGCCTTAGCATCAGTGTGCGCCCGATCAAAGGCATACGTGTGGCCGTGCCGCCGCATATCAGCTTTGAGAAAGCCGAACAGCTTATTTATACCAAAAGCGATTGGATAAAGGAGCATCAGGCCCGCATGAAGCAACAGGAAGCCCGCGTGACCATGTACGATGGCAACACCGACTTCAAGACTCGCAACCATACCCTGCGCCTGCTCACGCACGCCCAGTATACCATGCGCTGTGTAATCGAGAACGGCTACATCAACGTGTTCTACCCGGCCTACAAAGATGCGCGCGACAACGACGTGCAGAAGTTCATCCGCAAGTCGATTGAGGAGGCTTACCGCAAGGAGGCCAAAGCGTATTTGCCGGAGCGCGTGAAGTTCTTTGCCGACAAGTTTGGCTTCGACTACCAGAATGTGTTCATTAAGAACGCCAAGTCGCGTTGGGGAAGCTGCTCGCATACCAACAACATCAACCTGAATCTGCATTTGATGCGCCTGCCTGACTCGCTTTGTGATTATGTGATCCTGCACGAGCTGGCGCATACCATCGAGAAAAACCACGGCCCGGGTTTCTGGTCGCTGCTCGACAAGGTTTGCCCTAACTCAAAAGTACTCGATCAAAAGCTAAAAGCTTATCGCATTTCCATTTACTAAACCGATTGCTTATTGATAACACGCTTACTATACCTGAATTTTGAAAACATACGCATAACGACAGTTCCACAAGAGTGAATTTTTACCTCAGATGCTGTTGTTTTACCAAATAAAAAGCGGCCAGGGTTCACCCCCTGGCCGCTTCTGTTTATAGCGTTAAAAATTCGATTAACTGGCTTTCTGCATCGCATGTGATGACACATAGTCCACGAAGTCGCCCACCGTGTTGATAGGGACTTCATCCGGAATCGTAATGTGGAAATTTTTCTCCAACTCCAGGATGATATCCACTACATCCACTACATCAAAGCCGAAATCTTTTTCCAGACGGGCATTTGCCTGCAAACGGGCAGGCCTGATTTCCTTGGTTTTGCTAATGATACGGATCACCTCGCGCTCAATAGTCTTGTCTGTTGTTGCAATCATATATTATAGGGTGTATTCTCTAACTACTTTTCCGTTTACAGGCACCTCTGTTTCATCCTGAGGTATAATTTTCACGCCCCCTACGGGCTTTCTTTCTCCTTTTATCTTGGCTCTCAGCCGCTCGTTGAGCAGGTACATCACCGGCACGATCAGCAGCGTGATGATGGTGGCAAATCCCAGGCCAAAAATGATGGTCCATGCCAGTGGCCCCCAGAACGCAGCACTATCGCCTCCCATGAATAAGTTCGCTTTGAACTCGGTAAACAGGGTGTAAAAGTTCAGGTTTATACCTAACGCCAGGGGTATCAGGCCTAGTATAGTTGCCGTTGCCGTTAATAGTACCGGGTTCAGACGCGTCTTGCCTGCTTCCACAATCGCCTCTTTCAGGTCGCGGCCTTCTTCCACCAGTAAGTCCGTGAATTCCACGATCAGGATACCGTTTTTCACCACGATACCGGCCAAGGCTACGATGCCCACACCAGTCATCACAATCGACACATCCATCCCGAAAATCGAAAAGCCCAGCAACACGCCGATGATGCTGAACAGCACCTCCGACAGTATGATAAACGGCTTCGAGACGGAGTTGAACTGCGTCACCAGCACCAGGAAGATGATCAGGAAGGCTGCTACCAAAGCGATCATCAGGAAGTTGGCTGTTTCCTCCTGCTCCTCCTGCTGTCCGCCCATGCTGATCTCGAAGCCCTCGGGCGTTTGGAAGTTCTGCAGCGCGCTTCCGATGCTCTGCACCACCTCGTTGGCGTTATACCCATCCAGCACGTTCGACTCCAGCGTCACGACCCGTTTCAGGTCCTTGCGCTTGATACCTCCGTATGAAGTACCGTACTCAATGCTCGCCAAAGACGAGAGCGGAATCTGCCGCACCAAGCCGCTGTTCATGTCGCGGTAGGTAATGCGCATATCTAGCAAGGCATCAATGTTCTTTCGGTAAGGCTCTGCATAGCGCACCTGAATCGGGTACTCTTCCTCGTCCAGCTTGAACTTAGAAGCTTCGTCGCCGAAGATGGCTGTGCGCAGTTCCATACCAATCTGCCCGGTGCTGATGCCTTCGCGGTTGGCACGCTCCCGGTCGATGTTGATGATGATCTCCGGCTTGCTGTCTTCCAGGTCACTGCGAAGCTCTTCTATACCGCCTATCTGCTGCTGCTCAATATAAGTCTGCACCTGCTTCGACAAAGCCACCAGCCCCTCAAAGTCCTCACCGGCAATTTCAATACTGACCGGTTTGCCTACCGGCGGCCCGTTCTGCTCTTTGTCAACTGTGATGTTAGCGCCCGGTATACCGCGCACCACATCGCGTATTTCGTTCATGTACTCCTGCGTGCTGCGCTCGCCGGTCCGGTATTGATACTCAACAAAGGCTACGGTAACCTTACCTAAGTGAGATTGTGCCGTCACACTGCGGTCGTTCTGGTCGCCGGCACCGATCGCCACATTAGAAATAACCGATTCCACGTCGGCGTTCTCGTCACCAATCACGCGGTAGATGCGCTTCTCTGCTTCTTTCGTAACCGAGTCTGTCACAAGCTGATCGGTACCGACCGGCATGCTGATGTAGGTGTAGACGAAGTTCGGATCGGAATCCGGGAAGAATACTATTTTAGGAGCGCGCAGGCTTGTCAGGAAAATAGAGAAAAAAAGTAGCCCAAACATGCCCACCAGCATCCAGACAGGGCGTCTGCCTACCAGCATCCAGCGCAGGAGGCGCTCGTAGCCCCGCATGAAACGTGGCAGCGTCGTATTCTGGAAACCGTGGATCATGCGGCGGAACACAAAGCGGTTGAGCAGCACTAGTACCACAACCAGCATGATCAGGTTGGCCGTGCCATACCAGCCAGCCAAATAGCCCACAATGGCCACCAGCGTGGCGCCACCAATCAGCAGCCAGAAGTTGCGTCGGGCACGCGGGGCGATGTCAGCCTCCTGCTCGTGCTCTTTCTTCATGAAAGAAACCGCAAACACCGGGTTGATAATAAAGGCGACCAGCAACGAAGCCATCAGTGTTACGATGAGTGTAATGGGCAGGAAGAACATGAACTTACCTACCACGCCGGGCCAGAAGGCAAGCGGCAGAAAGGGTGCCACAGTGGTAAGTGTACCTGCCAACACCGGCACAAATACTTCACCTGCTGCCAGCTTAGCCGATTTAATCACCCCCAGATTGGACTGGTGCAGGATCCGGTGCGTGTTTTCGATCACCACAATGGCGTCGTCCACTACTATACCCAGGGCCAGCAGGAACGAGAAGAGCACGATCATGTTGAGCGAAAAGCCCAGCACCGGCATCAGCATAAAAGCGATGAACATGGAGATCGGCACCGACAAGCCCACAAAAATGGCGTTGGTCGTGCCCATGAAGAACATCAGAATCAGGGTCACCAGCACGAAGCCGATGATAATTGTGTTGATCAGGTCGTTCAGGGTATGGCGCGTCATGGTGGACTGGTCGCCGGTGATGGTGATCTTGAGATCGCCTGGCAGTACGCTCGCCTGCATATCCTCCACCAAGGCATGGATGTTGTCAGATGCCTCGATCAGGTTTTCGCCGCTTCGCTTGATCACGTTGAGCGTGATAACGGGGGAGTTGTCCAAACGGGCAAAGCTTTCCTGCTCTTCAAAACCTTCTTTTATCTCCGCAATTTCTTTCAGCTGGATGTTGGCGCCAGACAGCGACTGCACCACAATATCACCGATCTTGTTCGGGTCAGTATACTGGCCTACCACCCGCACCGAGCGCTTCATCTCTCCTACCGAAATGTTACCACCCGACACCGTGATGTTTTCAGAAGAAATGGCCCGGCTGATATCTGCAAAGGTCACCTGCGCAACCTGCATTTTGTAAAGGTCCACGTTTACCTGCACCTCCTTGTCAAGGGCGCCTACCATGTCCACGCGGGTAATCTCCGGCTGCGCCTCGATCTGGTCCTGAATGTCTTCGGCGTACTTTTTCAAACGATCGAGGCTGTAGTTGCCCGACACGTTGAGGTACATGATCGGGAACTCAGAGAAGTTCACCTCCTGCACGTCCGGATCCTGATCGAGGTCGGTGGGCAGATCGGTGCGGGCTTTGTCCACGGCATCCTTCACCAGTTGCTTGGCCTCCACCACATCCACATCGGTGTTAAACTCTACCGTGATCATGGAGAAGTCCTGAATGGAATTGGAGGTCACTTCTTTCACCCCCGAGATGGATTTCAGCTGCTTTTCAATGGGGCGTGTCACCAGGTTCTCGATATCGGAGGGCGAGGTGCCCGGGTATACCGTGCCCACAAACACCGTTGGGATCACGATGTCGGGAAAGTTCTCCTTTTGCAGCGTGATGTACGAGAAAATACCCCATACCGCGATGATCAAGGTAATGATGTAGATGCTCGTCCTATTATCAATAGACCAGTTGGTCGGCTTGAATTGTTTCATAGTCTTGGGCTTAAAAGGTTATTGCTGCGCGATACTTTCCTGGCTGAAAACAACCGGCTGCCCCTCGTTCACACTCTGATATCCTGCTGTAATAATGTAGTCCTGCGCTGTCAGTCCTTTCAGCACTTCTACCTTTCCCTGGTAGTTCACGCCTGTTTCCACCTCTCTGCGGGTAGCCACATAACGCTCGCCCTGCTTCTGGGCCACGTACACATACTGTGACTTCTCGTCGCGCTGCACCAGGTTAACGGGTATAATGATGGCGTCTTCTTTGCGGTAGTCCTGTATGCGCACCACCGCCACCAGGTTCGGACGCAGCGCTACGTTCACGTTTTTAGGGCGAAGCTCGATGGTGAAGGTGCGGCTGCCGGGGTTGATAAAGCTGCTCACCACATCCACAGTGGCTGTTATCTCCTGGTTCAGGTCTGGAAAGCGCACCAGCGCCTCATCGCCTTTGTTGATCTTGGTCAGGTAAGCTTCTGACACTTCGGCCACGATTTTAGAGCCATTGGTGTTGACCACCCGGATAATGCCCACGCCCGGCGCCACGGCCTCACCTGCATTTGGAATCACGTTGTCTATCACACCACTCACAGGGGCTTTCACGTTGTACTGGTCGCGCTGCTGCTGCAGGGTAGCCAGACTGCGCTCCAAAGCCTCTTTGTTATTTTTAGCGGTCAGGAACTGCATCTCGGTGCCGATCTTCTGATCCCAGAGGTTTTTCTGGCGCTCGTAGGCCACGTTGGCCAATTCCAGACGAGTGCGCACCTCGGCGAGGTTCTGCTCCAGCACCTGCGCGTCGATCGTAGCCATGGTCTGCCCCTTGCTTACTTTGTCACCGCGCTTCACCCGCATACTTGTGAGCACACCTGGCACTTTGGCACTCACCAGCACGTTCTGGTCAAAGTCTACACGGCCCTGCACCTCCAGGTAGTGGCGAAAGGTATCCTGCTGCACCTGCAGCACGGTTACTGGTACGGTCTTCTTCTCAGCCGGCCCTCCTTTGCCCTCCTCCTTCAGCTCTGCTTCCAGTTGTGCGATCTGTTCCTGCAGCTCGGTCTGTTGCTGCTTCAGTTCCGCCAGTTGTGCCTCCTTGTCGTTGCCTTGGTTGCAGGCGGCCAAGCTCAGGAACAGAGCCAGCGATGAAACTCCAAATATCTTCTTCATAGTAAGTCTTGTGTAGATTTTTTCAGGTGTTTTATTTTGTCAAAAGGGTGCCGGTGGCTTTGTCAAGGTTCACTTTCGCGATGAGCGCATCGTACATGGCGGCATAGTAATTTGTCTGTGCCTGCCGCAGGTCGGTTTCGGCGGTTACCACCTCCAGGTTAGAGCCCACGCCCTCCTGAAACTTGATCTTTGACACACGGGCAATCTCTTCGGCCAGCTCCAGGTTCTCGCGCTGCGATGCCAGCACGTCGAGCGAGTTGGTCAGGTCGGTAGAGGCCTGCTCCAGTTCCAGGTCTATGCCCTGCTCCAGACTCTCAAAACCAAGTTTGGCGTTCTCCAGCGTCAGGCGCGACTGCTGCACCTGGTAGTGTTTGCGCAGACCGTCGAAGATCGGCACCTGCAGACCCAGGCCCACATAGGCGAAGTCGAACCAATTGCGGCTGCGGGTCATTTCGCTGAAGTCGTTGTTAGCGGCCACGTAGCCGTAGCGGCCGTTCAGGTATAGTTTTGGCAGGTAACCGGAGCGGATGTTGCGCAGGTTCAGCATGGCGAGGTCGCGCTGCGTTTCCAGCACAGAATACTCAATGCGGTTACTATAATTAAAGCCATTGCGACTGGCCTTGGCCATGTCAACCTGCACTTCACTCAGGCTGTCCGTTAGGGCGATCTGCTCTTTCTGGGGCATTCCCATCTGAAACTTGAGCAGGTCTTCGCCTAAAGTGAGCAGGCGCTCTGTCTTCTGCTTTTCTACTTTCAGGTTGTTGTAAGTTACCCGCAGACGGTCCACGTCCAGCTTTTCGGCCACCCCGTTGTCGAACATCACCTGCGTTTGCTTTAAAAGTGTGTCGAGGCGGTTGAGGTTCTGGTTGAGGAGTGCCATGCGCTCGCGGCTCACCAGCACACTGTAGTAGGCTTTGGTCACTTGCTCCACCACGTCAATCTCGTTCTGCTCGGTGGTTTTGCGCGAGAGCTCCGTATAGGTTTTGGCGGCCTTCAAACCGATGAGATAGGAGCCGTCGAACAGGAGCTGGCTGGCCGTGATGGCGGCATTGCCGGTATACTGCGGCGTGAACACCACAGGCACAAAGGTGCCTGGCTCCGGCGCGTTCGGGTTGTCCGGGTCCTGAAAGAATTCGGCTGGCAAAAAGCTCTTCTGCTGGATCACATTCTTGCCCAAATCTGCGGCGGCATCGATCTGCGGCAAACCCATCGCCCGAATCTCTCCTACCTTGGCTTTGTCGATGTCCTGCTGGTTGCGGGCAATTTTCAGGCTCGCGCGGTTCTGCAGGGCATAGTCGATGCTCTGCTGCAGACTAAAGGCCTGCGGTGCCCCTTGCGCCATTACCCCGAGCGGGCTTAACAAGAAGAAAAATGCCAGTAACAGGTTGCTTTGTTTTTTCATAGTTGCAGGTATATTCGGTTATTCTTCTTCCGTAATTTGCTTGTAGTCGTTGATCATTTTATGGCCTTTGAGCGTGGCAATGCCGAGCATAAAGTACTCGAGGCTGGCCGTCTGCACATGCAGCAATTCAAATTGAAAGCGCGGGAACAGGGTTTCATCAAAAGGCACTTCGATTTGGGCGAGACGAAGGCGGGCGATGACCTCCACATCCAGGTCCTGCCTGAACAAACCCTCTGAAATGCCGCGCTCGAGGTTATCCTTTATCCGATGAAGAAAGTCGTGGTTTTTGTATTCCTGCCATTTCTGCCAGGCATTGGCATGATACTTCTGCAGGTCGTAAAAAATGCTGGGGTGAATGCTGGCGAAGACCTGGCGGGTGGTCTTCATGATGGCAAAAAGCTCTTCGATGGCATTGGGTGCCTCTTGCCTGCATCGCTCACAGTCCGTGTCCACAGAGGTCAGGTATGAATTGATGGCCCAAAACACGATCTCATCTTTGTTACTAAACCACTTGTAGATGGTCTTCTTCGACATCGAAAGGTGCTGCGCAATATCATCGACTGAAGTGCCCTTGATGCCGCGCCGACAGAAAAGCCTGAATGCCTCTGCTGCGATCTTATCTTTTACCGATGGTTGGAGTGACGTTTCCATTTTCATAATTCCGGACAAAACTACGGAAACGTTTTTTATCCCGAAAGTTTCCGCAAGTGATTAACAGAATTATTTAGTAAATGTTCAGCATGACAGGGCAAGCCGGGATATGCCTTGGACAAGGCAAAGTTGACAGGATTTTAGGACGGAGAAAAACTATTTAGACAAACAGTGCAAAAGCTGATTCAGACACTAGCATTTTGCCTCTGAACGCTAAAAAGTAATTTATAATCAGATAAATGCAAATATAACCAAGGGGGAATATGTCTATATACCCAGTACTCCCCTCAGTCGGGTATAGCCACTTTTGCTTAGCGGAATGCGCTCGCCGTTCCGTAACAGGGCCACGTGACTGTCTTTCTCGAAAGGCTCAATGCGGGTGAGTTGCGACAGGGCCATGATGTAGGAGCGATGCACGCGCACGAATTGAGACGGGCTAAGCGCCTTCTCGTAGTAACCCATGGTCTTCTTTTTCAGGAAAACGCCGTCGCGGGTATGAATCTTCACATAGTCATCGTAGGCCTCCAGGTATAGCACCTCTCCCACAGGTATAATCCGGATATTGTTGCCGGCACGCACCACAATGCGGTGCTGTTCCTCAGGTTGCTTGCCGGTTGCCTCCTCCAGCGTTTCAGTTACAGGTATAGCCTGTGCTGCCGCCCGGCTCTGCAACCACTTGCGTATGGCCGCATCGAAGCGCTCCTTGCTGAAAGGCTTGAGCAGGTAATCCACCGCATTGGCCTCGAAAGCTTTGATGGCGTACTCGTCGAAAGCAGTGGTAAAGATAACGCCGGGGGCCTGCTCTACGAGCTCCAGCATCTCGAAGCCGTTGATCTTGGGCATCTGGATGTCGAGGAAGACCAGGTCGGGCTGGTGCTGCAGAATGGCCTTCACACCCTCAAAACCGTCGCCGCACTCCTGCACCACTTCCAGCTCGGGATAGGCTTGCAGGTACTCGGCCACAATGCTGCGGGCCAGTGGTTCATCATCTATTATCAGGCATTTTTTCATAGTGCTGGGGTATCTTAATGGTGGTTGTGAACTGATGGTCTTGCTGTATGGTGCGCAGCAGGTCCTGCCGGGCATAGAGCAGGTATAGCCTGCGCTGAATCGAATCGAGCCCAAAGCCGGTACCTTTGCGGGGCTGGCTGGTGGCGGGGTCGTATGGGTTTTGGGTCGTGATAGTCAGGTAGCCGTCGGCGGCAGAGGCCTCTACCTTGATAGCCGTCTCTCCTACCGTGTCGTAAAGTCCGAACTTGATGGCGTTTTCCACGACCGGCTGCAAGAGCAAAGCGGGCATTTTTAGAGTCTGGCTTTCTTCGGTCGCTTCCACCTCCACCTGCAGCCTGTGCCCGAAGCGCACTTTCTCGATGTCCAGGTACAGCTGCAGTTGCTTCAGTTCCTCGGCCAGCGGTATCAACTGGTTGTTGTCCTGACGCAGGGTGCCGCGCAGAAAATCCGATAGCTGCTGCACCATGGTACGCGCCTGTTCCGGCCGGCTCACGGCCAGCGCGCTGATGGAGTTGAGGCTGTTGAACAGAAAGTGCGGCTGCAGCTGCTGGCGCAGGTTGTAGAGCTCTGCCTCCCGGGCCAGCTTTTCGGTGGCGGCTTTTCGGTTCTCGGCTTCCTGTAGCTCGCGGGTATAGAACCAGAGCCAAGTCAACAGCAGCATCAGCAGGAGCATCAGCCAGTTAAAAGCCACCCGAACGGCCAGAGTACCATCCACGAAACGCAGGTATAGCGCGTTCTCTTCAAACAAAGTATGGGTGCTCCAGTAAAAGATGGTGGCGCTTATACCTGCCAAGCCCAGGCTCCAACCCAGCAGGTAGCCCGCCTGCCGTAAGCTGGGCTGGTAGTAACGCAAACCCGTCCCCATCGCAAAGCCACCAATGGCAAGCAACAGATTGGTCAGCAAGGCATCCGGCACGATGATGCGCCACCCGAAGCCCGTCTGCCAAAGCACCAGCACCTGCACCAGCGACCAGAGCAAAGCCCAGCCAAGGTATAGCAGCACCAGACGCACCTGTGAGGCCACCCCCTCCATTAGTAACTCTTAATGCTTAGTCCGCCAAAGAGGGTAACACCTTTCAGGATCAGCACCTTGTTCGGGTCGTAGCCCTGCGGCATGGCCGGGCGCTTGTCGTCTATGCCTCCCAGTATGGCCACCATCTCGTCGGATTTAACATGCCAGTGCGGCGGTATGATCAGGGTAGTGCCCCCGAATATCTGCGTAGCCTCCAACTCGATCGGGTGCTGTATGTCAGCCTGCATCAGGTTCAACTCCGTACCCCCGAACACACTCACCACTTCGCCTCCCTTGAAGTTCTTAGAGACGATGTTTTTTTTTATGCCGCCCAGTATAGCGGCGCTGTCGATGCGGTCTTCGGGTCCGTACGCTGCCTGGTCGGGTGATCCGGTATAGGCACCTGAGGTATAAGCCTCTTCCCCCGTGTAGTCGGTATAGGCACCGGGGTAGGCTCCGTTCACCGGGTCGGTATAGTAACCGGGGTCATCTTCGGGTCTTGCCGGGTTGCCTGTGCCAACCAGGTTTTCCCAGGGGTTTCGCTTCTTAGGTTTGAGGATCAGCCACAAACCCAGCCCGATGATCAGAATAGGCCAGAAGTAAAGTTTCAGGTTAATGTCGAGGAAGAAGTGCCGGTCGAGCAGAAAGACGCCGCCGATCACGATCAGCACCAGCCAGCTCGGTTTCTGGAAGGAGTGCTTGAAGCCCAGGTAAACGCCCAACGCGATCAGGAACATCGGCCAGGAGAACACCCAGCCCGGCAGAAAGAAAATGCCCATTTTAGCGGTAAGCAGTAGTACGCCCACCATCAGCAGGAAAACACCGGCCATTTTGCCGGAACCGCCGCTTTTATAATCTTGATTTTTCATGGCTTTATTTCGTTTTAGTTTTAAGATCTGTACCAAAGGTATAAGATGCCTGCGCTCAGCTCAATGGCTATTAGGCTACCCTTGGACAGAAGTCGGTAAACGGCCGGTTGGCGTCGGTAAAGCAAATTAGGATTTTAATTTGAAACATTTACCTACTGTGATTTCATCCCCACGCCCCCTTCAAAGGAGAGTCGTTTCATTCTAAAAGAATGTCCTTAAAACCTATTGTCATTCTGTAAAGAAACTTGGTTGAAATAGAGGGCCCCTTCCCCCGGGAGGTTAAGCCTATACTACTTGCCACCAAGATCCTTACAGGATGACAAAAAAGGAGAATGAAACGGCCTTGCTTTGAAGGGAGCAGGGGGCGCCCTGATTTATAAAATCAAAACAACCGCTAAATTTCGCAAATTATTATCTTTGCATACTATGGTTGAGAATATACAGAGAGTAGCACAAGAGATAGAGGCCGCGCAGCTTGGGAGCGCTGCCGAGTTGGAGCAATTCAGAATCGCTTACATTGGCCGCAAAGGCGCTATTGCCGCCCTTTTTGATGACCTGAAATCTGTGGCGCCGGAGCAGCGCCGCCAGGTGGGTCAGGAGCTGAACCAGCTCAAAAACCGTGCACAGGCCCGCTTCGACGACGCGCAGGAGCAACTGGCTAATGCCAAGGCAGGCTCTGAAGCCGAGAACGCTTTTGATTTTTCGCTACCTCCTATACCTAACACACTGGGCACCCGTCACCCACTTTCGCTGGTGCGCGCCGAGATCGTACGCATCTTCGAGCGCATCGGCTTCAACGTGGCCGACGGTCCGGAGATCGAGGACGACTGGCATAACTTCACGGCCCTGAACTTCCCGGAGAACCACCCGGCCCGTGAAATGCAGGACACCTTCTTTTTAAGCGAAGACCGCGACAAACTCCTCCGCACCCATACCTCCAACGTGCAGGTGCGTCTGATGGAAAACAACCAGCCGCCGCTGCGCAGCATCATGCCGGGCCGCGTGTACCGCAACGAGGCCATCTCGGCCCGTGCGCACATGGTGTTTCAGCAGGTAGAGGGCCTGTACGTGAACAAAGGCGTAAGCTTCAAAGACCTGAAAGAAACCCTGTATTACTTTGCCAAAGAGATGTTCGGGCAGGAGACCAAGATCCGTTTCCGTCCGTCGTTCTTCCCCTTCACAGAACCGAGCGCCGAGATCGACATTTCGTGCCTGATCTGCAAAGGCGAAGGCTGCAACATCTGTAAGCAGTCGGGTTGGGTAGAGATTGGTGGCGCAGGCATGGTTGACCCGAACGTGCTCAGTAACTGCGGCATCGATCCGGAGGTATACTCCGGTTTCGCTTTCGGCATGGGTATCGAGCGCATCACCATGCTCCGCTACCAGATCCGCGATCTGCGCCTGTTCACCGAAAACGACGTACGCTTCCTGCGGCAGTTTAAAGGAGTGTTGTAAATTGTTGAATTGCTGCATTGTTAAATTGTTGGGCTTTGCCAATAGCTTATTTTCAGGTATAGCACAGCCAATCAACAATTTAACTTTATAACAATTTAACCATTCAACCATTTAGCAATTCAACAAATGAACTTCGAGGCGATTAAAACCATAGGTATAATAGGTGCGGGCACCATGGGCCAAGGTATTGCGCAGATATGTGCGCAGGCCGGGTATAAGACCATCCTGTTCGACATCAATACGCAGGTGCTCAAAAAAGCCGAAGCCACTACCATAAAGAACCTCGATAAAGGGATAGAGCGCGGCAAACTGACCGAGGCTGAGAAACAGACCGCTCTGGCGAACTTAACCTATACCGGCGATACGCTGCAGCTGAGCTGCGACGTTATCATTGAAGCCGTGGTAGAGCGCCTGGAGGTGAAGCAGAGCATTTTCAAGGACCTGGATGCGGTGAACACGCCGGATACTATTTTCGCCTCCAACACCTCGTCTATACCTATCACGCGCATTGCGGCAGGTATACCGCATCCGGAGCGGGTGGTGGGCATGCACTTCTTCAATCCGGCCCACATCATGAAGCTGGTGGAGGTGATCTCAGGAGCCGCCACGTCGCCGGAAGTAGCCGAGACGATAAAACAACTGGCTTTAAAATTGGACAAGAAGCCGGTGATGGCCAAAGACGCACCGGGCTTTATCGTGAACCGGGTGGCCCGTCACTTCTATGTAGAGGGGCTCAAGCTGCTCGAAGAAGGGGTGGCCGACGCCAAAGGGATAGACCGACTCATGCAGGCCAGTGGCTTCAAGATGGGACCTTTCGAACTGATGGACCTCATCGGCGTAGACACCAATTATTCTGTTACTTCCTCTATGTTTGAGGCTTTCCATTATGACCCGAAATTCAGACCGAGCCGCATACAGCAGCAGAAAGTGGACGCCGGCTACCACGGCCGCAAGTCTGGCAAAGGCTTCTACGACTATCAGTAAGCTCCTCTGCCTGCTGGCATTGGTACTGCTTGCCTCCTGTGGTAGCGACAACCAGGGCCCGGGCATACCGAATGTACCGGTGAGCGAGCAGATAAACGTGAACAGCCAATTGTACACCCGCCTGCGCCAGGATGGGGGCTACGTATACCTGAACTCTGGCTACAAAGGCATCATCGTGGTCCGGCAGAACGCCAACCTATACCTGGCTTTTGAACGCGCCTGTCCCTACGACCCGACTGCGAGTGCACCCTGTGGCCAGGTAGAAGCAGACCAGTCTAACCTGTTTATGGTAGACACCTGCTGCGGATCGCAGTTCAATTTTCAGGGTGGTGTAATGGCGGGTCCTGCCGTGTACGGACTCAGGCAATACCGCACCGCGCTAAACGGCTCTCTGCTCTCCATTTTTAATTGAAATTTTCAGATTGATTCACAACCATTTACAATTCACTCAAAATATTTTTTAGCCCAGCACTTGCGTAGTAAGCTTCGGCGCCGTAATATTGCACCATCATTCGACGGTAGAGGCCGTCACTGAACATAAACATTCCTCCTTAGCTCAGTTGGTTAGAGCACCTGACTGTTAATCAGGGGGTCCCTGGTTCGAGCCCAGGAGGGGGAGCAAAAAGCCACTCAATCGAGTGGCTTTTTTGTTTTATACCCTTTCGGTTGACTATCCCTACGACTTGTTACCTCCCAAAAGCCAACCTTTTCCCTGAAAAGTAAGTATCTGATATATATATGACAAGTTCGTCATATTAACCGCGGCTGCGCACTTTATAAGTGCCCATTGTGCTGTGCTACAACTTAAACTAAATAAGACTATGAAGAATATAAGAGCATACTTATCCGTATTATTCGTCCTGATGGCGGTTACGCTGAGCAGCTGCGAACTAATAGGAGACATTTTTGAGGCGGGCATGTGGACCGCGCTGATCATCATCGTTCTGATCGTAGCCCTGGTAGGCTGGCTGTTTAGCCGATTCAGACGATAAGCTTAATGCCTAACACAAAAGAAAAGGGAGCCAAATGGCTCCCTTTTTGATTTTATGCTCTCTTTATTTTGCGTTTGTGCGTTTCGGCATGGTGCCCAGTATGTAGTCCCAGAGCGGAGACGATACGCCATAGGCCACGTTCGGGTCCTTGTAGTGGTGAATGCTATGGTGGATCCAGAGTTGCTTCAGAAAGTTCTTGGGCGGCGCATAGGCGTGCACCGCATAGTGCACAAACAGGTATAGCGCATAGCCAAACAGCATACCGGCTACCACCCCGAACACAAACTGGCCGAAGATCAACTTAAACACAAAGAAAAGGAACGAAGCGATGAACAAGCTCACGATCGGAGGCATGGCCAGGCGCTCTTTGTCCTTGGGGAACTCGTGGTGGTTGCCATGGAAGGTATACTGGATGCGTTCCTTCATAGGCGTGTCGGTATCCATATGGAATACGAAACGGTGTGCACAGTACTCGATCAGCGAGAAGATAAGCCAGCCCAGCAGAAAGAAGCTGATCGCCTCCAGCACGTTGATGAAGCTGTACGTGATCCCATAATAAATCAACCCGATGGCGATGACAATAAAGATGGAAATAGGTAGTGCGATGTGTGTACGTGTCAGTCTTTCCAGCACAGGGTTCTGGAATATCTGCGCTTGTCCTTTGTGATTGGGTTTCATAGTCAGGTTTTGCTAAAAACGGATTTTAACTGCAAAATTAGTTAAATATTAGGTATACCGTATGTATTTATCCGCTGCAATACACAAGCGGTAACGAGAAGATTTTGTTATGGTTTAACTAACGATTCTAACCGTTCAATGTTATACCTTTTTCCCGATAGCGTATACCTGGCCTGCCTGTAATAGGCAATGCGTTCAGCTAATGTTTTGACAATGAAATCCTTTAGCTCGGCTTCATTTTTCTGAGCCAGCAGAGGCCGCTGGCTTAAATCTGTTAAAAGTAACCGCTTGGCAAGTTCCTCGGCTGGCGCATCCAGAAAAATGCTGATGCCATGCTGGTTAATAAAATTCATGTTGTCGAAGAAACAGGGAGTGCCGCCGCCAGTAGCAACCACTGCTTGCTCAAATTCCTGCACCACTGCCTCCAGCGCCTGCCGTTCTTTCTGCCGGAACAGTTCCTGCCCTCCTGCCTCAAACAGTTGCGCAATGCTGTGGCCTTCCCTATGCTCAATGTACTCGTCGAGGTCTACAAAGGCATAGCCGAGCCGCTCAGCCAGCTGCCTGCCCAGTGTGGTCTTGCCGGCCCCCATCATACCGATCAGGAAAATGCGCTGTGTGTTCAAAGTTAAGGTATAGCTTTTCTCTTAGAGCAAACTCACCAACTCCGACACTTCAGGTGTGTCGTTGTGGTGCCACAGGCCTTTTACGGTGCCGTCCTGCAGCAGCATGGTGCCGGGGTTGGAGCGCATCATGGTTTTGAGCACCGTGCCGTCGCCGAAGTAGTACGGAGCGGCCAAACCAACCTCGTGGCGGAAAGCCTCAAACTCCTGTCGGCCGGACGAGGTGATAATCACCGGTGTTATACCTTGCTGTTCAGCCTCCTGCACCAGTTTGCTTATCTTATCGATGTTGCTGCGGTTGGCTTTCTCTACACTATGCACGATTACCAGCAGTTTGTTGCCGCTCAGGATCTCCTGCGTGAAATCGCCCTGGTCGTTCCACACGTTAAAGTCGGTAATCTTCGGGCCATCCTCCGGGTTCACGGCCACCATCTCCTTGAAGGTGTAGGCCTCGTCCATCGGATACTCCTCAAACTCTTCCTCCTGGCCGTCTTTCACCATTACATACTTGTAGCGCAGCGGTGCCGAGGGCTTCATCAGAGCCGGAATGTTGTTGCCTATCTTATAGGCGCGGAAGTCGACATAAGGCAGGTGCTCGTAGGCGTACCAGCCAATGCCTACCGATATCAAGGCGGTGAGCGCTGTTACGGCCGCTCCTACTTTGGACTGCACCAGCGGCTGTAAATGCCTGCGGTAAAGCAGCAGCCAAACGATCATCACCAGCAGCACAATATCTTTGGTGAACGACTCCCATGGTGTGAGTTTAATGGCATCGCCGAAGCAGCCGCAGTCGGTTACTTTGTTGAAGTAGGCCGAGTAGAAGGTCAGGAAGGTGAAGAACACGATCATGGCCAGCAGCAGCCACAGCACTTCTTTCAGTTTCCAGCGAATAAGCAGGGCCACCCCAAGCACGATCTCGGCCGCACTCAGGAAGATGGACAGAAACAGCGCCGCCGGCACCAGCGACAAAAACACAGGAGAAATATCATGGGCGAATACCTCGAAGTACTCCTCCAGTTTGATAGCCGTGCCCACCGGGTCGTTAATCTTGATCAGCCCCGAGAAGATGAACAGCACCCCTACAAAGAGCCAGAAAAATTTGGTGATGTATTTCATGATTGACCTCCCCCCTGTCCCCTCCTAAAAACAGGAGGGGGTGGGAATTATGTTTGTGGTTTTTAGTAAAAGTATCGGCCTAGCTAATGCAAGTTTATGTGCATTAGATCTTGTTACCGTTTATTGCTTTTTGTTTTTGGGTGAACTTGGTTAGTTCGTTTATATACAAATCACCGAAGCTGTCTTGGGTCATTGTTATAAAGCCTTCAGTATGATTACCGCTATGTGTTAAGGTTGCTCTGTTATTCCTTTGCTGGGCAATCTTAATACTGTCTTCTATTGTAGTGAATTTATCTTTCTCACCCGCCACGAGTAGCATATTGCACTTTATTTTTTTCAACTTAGCGCTATACCTGTCGGCACCCTTCGGCAGGACAATATCCCTGTCTTTCAACAACTTTATTTTTGAAGCATAAGTGTTAGGTTCATAGACGTATCCTTCTCCTATCAAAAAGTCAACTTTCTCGTCCTGCAGGGCAAGCGTCGCGACGATTGTTCCCATCGAGAATGCCAGCACTCCTGTTTTATTCCCCTTGATGTTCTTTTTTGTCCACCCCAACACAGCTACTAGGTCGGTGGCAAACTCATTGTAGTAGAGGTTAAGTGGGTTAATTTCAAAGTCAGAGCTTTTTCCAAACCCCCTATAATCATAGGCTACCACAGTGAAGCCATTATCTGTGAGAGCTTTGATATGGTAGAGCCAATAGGACATGTTGCCGCTATCAGCATAAGTCAACACCAAAGTGATCTTCTTGTCTTTGCCCGCAGTTGGCTTAATTACCCATGTGTTGATGGAGTAACCATCCATGGTTTTGATCCTCAGCTGCTCATAACTCATTCCCAGACTGTCTGGCGTAGTTACATATTCTCTGACTGGTTTTATTGCATAGCAGTCGAAGGAAAACAGTAAGAAAAAAACTAATAGTATATTTTTCATTATATGCTTTTTAGTAAAGTCTCTCCTGTTAATTAAACAGCTCTAACCAATAAAGCTCCAGATCTCTCCCAAAGGTCGAGATGACATGTTTGTATTTAGCTTATACCTTACTTCACCTTCTCCGCAAAGCCCGACTTGATCAGCGCGAACACAGCATAGTTGATCATATCGCGGTAATTGGCTTCTACACCCTCAGAAATCAGGGTATGGCCTTCGTTGTCTTCGATCTGCTTGGTGCGGTAGAGCTTCATCAGGATGATGTCGGTGATGGAGCTCACGCGCATGTCGCGCCAGGCCTCGCCGTAATCGTGGTTCTTGGCATTGAGCAGTTTGATGTTCTCCTCGATGTGGGCGGTATACATGCGCTCCACCTCCTCTGCCGAAAGCGTCAGTTCGTCGCTCTCCTGAAGGCCAAGCTGCATCAGGGCGATCACGCAGTAATTGATGATGCCCACAAACTCGTCGCGGATGTCGTCTTCCACCATTTGCTTCCCCTTCTCCTGAATGGAGCGGATGCGCTGGGCCTTGATAAAGATCTGGTCGGTGATGGACGGCAAACGCAGCACGCGCCAGGCGGTGCCGTAATCTTTGGTCTTCTTGACGAAGGTGTCTTTGCAGCGGTTTACTACCTGATTATATTCCTGGAGTGTTTGACTAATCAACTTTTTAGCTTTAATTTTAAACGATTGACAGATACGCCAACATTGGAATCGAAAGATAAGTTTTTTCGAAGGAAAAGCACACTTAACTGCCGCGGAAAAATCCTTTCGCTGGACACGCCGCTCGTCATGGGCATCCTCAACGTTACCCCTGACTCCTTTTATGCGGGCAGTCGCCTCAGCTCTCTCGATGACGTGTTGCACCGCGCCGAAGCCATGCTGCGCGACGGCGCCGACATCCTTGACCTGGGAGGTTACTCTTCCCGACCGGGCGCTGCGGAGGTATCCGTAGCCGAAGAGTTGGACAGAGTTATACCTGCCGTGGAGGCGATTATGCAGCGTTTTCCAGAGGCTATTATTTCCGTGGATACTTTCCGGGCTGAAGTGGCAGAGGCAGGTATACAGGCGGGCGCATCTATCATCAACGACATTTCGGGCGGTACCCTCGACGAGGCCATGTTCGAAACCGTGGCGCGACTGCAGGTGCCGTACATCCTGATGCACATGCGCGGCACACCGCAGACCATGAGCAGCCTGACGGACTACAACGATTTGGTGCTGGAGGTGATAGACGAGCTGCAGGTTAAAGTGGCGCAGCTGAAAAACCTGGGCGTGAACGACATCATACTGGACCCGGGTTTTGGTTTTGCCAAGACCGTGGACCAGAACTTTGAGCTAATGCGCCGCCTTGAGGAACTTCGCATACTCGAGCTGCCGTTACTAGTGGGAGTATCCCGTAAGTCCATGACCTACAAATACCTTGGTATTGACCAATCTGAAGCACTGGCTGGCACAATAGCACTTAACACCATCGCGTTAACAAAAGGCGCCGACATTTTGCGGGTGCACGACGTAAAAGAAACTAAACAGACTATCCAACTATACACGAAAGTAGCGCATTGATTCCTTTATTTACAGTAGGCTTTTTGGAGATTGAGTTGCTGGATGTGCTCGACATCCTGCTTGTTACAGTATTGCTCTACCAGCTCTACAAACTCCTGACCGGTAGCGTGGCCCTCAAAATTTTCCTGGGGCTCCTCTCCGTATACCTGCTATACCTGGTAGTAAGAGCAGCAGGCATGGAGTTGCTCAGCATCATTCTCGGTCAGTTTATGGGTGTGGGTGTGCTCGCAGCTATCATCGTATTCCAGCCTGAGATTCGTCGCTTCCTTCTGCTTATTGGCAAAACTACTGCCTTTAACAACGACCGTCTTTTCCGGGGTTTCCCATGGCGCCGCGATCAGGTTGAGAAACTCAGCCTCACTCCTTTTATTGAAGCCGCCAAATCGCTAGCCGCTAAAAACACAGGCGCATTGATCGTGTTTGCCAAGAGCTCTGAACTGAAGTACTACGCTGAGTCCGGTGACCTGATCGATGCCGTGATCTCGAAGCGGTTGCTGATGTCGATCTTTAACAAGACGAGTCCGCTACACGACGGTGCCGTGATCATATCAGGTAATCGCATCAAAGCGGCCCGCTGTATATTGCCGGTAACAGAGAACAACGACATACCTGCTTCGATGGGCCTGCGCCACCGCGCGGCTATTGGCCTGAGTGAAGTGACCGACAGTGTGGTGCTGGTGGTATCGGAAGAAACAGGACAGATCGCGCTGGTGCGCAATGCCGAGGTATACCGTAATCTTTCTTCAGCTGACTTGCGCGTGAAGCTCAACCAGTTCTTATTCGACACAGACCAGAAACCCGCCGCTACACCCGCTCCTACCGAGAAGACGGTGAGTGCTGCGTAAGGTATAAGTCATAAGCTAACAGTAAAGCCAGCCTCTCAGGGTTGGCTTTTTTGTTTGACCTGGCACAAACTTAGTGTCTATACTGTATTTTGACACCACCTCATTGGGGTCTCACACCACAATGTGTGGAAGCGGTTCCCCACCCTTCTATGCGCTTCCACAGTTTAGGGAAAGCACCAAAAAATATACAATTCTGATTATCAGTCAGTTGATTAAAAAATGAACTTGTGGCACGGTTATGCCAATAGGGATATCCGAAATCAAATGTTAATCAGAACTAAATAAGCATAACATGAAAAAAGCAACTTTTTTAGCAGCCGCCATCGCCCTTCTTGGATTTACATCAATCGATGCAAACGCACAAGCTACACAGGCTGCTGAGCAAGCCCAGACGCAAACTCAGAACGACAATAAAGAGAAAGTTACTAAAGACCAGCTTCCTGCTCCTGTAAAGGCGGTTTTGGATCACGAAACTTATAAAGAGTGGACTGTAGGCGACATTTACAAAGTGAAGCCAGCTGAAGGTGCAGCTGACGCAAAAGTTGTTTACGAGATCAACCTGACCAACAAAGAAGGTCAGTCTGGCACGATCACCCTTGACGAACAAGGCCAGGACGCTTCTAAAGAGCAAGAATAGCCACAGCGCATTTAAGATAATACTTAGAACTATGGAAAGGGCCTCCGCTAAGCGGAGGCTTTTTTGCGTCTATACCCTATTTCTCCTGCTCCAGAATACCCAATACGCCAGCAACCCGAACACCGGCACAACCCACAGCACGACCATCCAAAGCAGACGCTCCGTTAGGGTATAATTTGTTCTGAAAATTAGGTGCAGCAGCGAAAGCACCACCAGTAAGTAGTGAGCCACCACCAACAGCACGATGGAGCTGAAGAAAGGATCGTTTTGGATAAAACAGAATAGCATAGAATGGGTTTAAGGATGAACAGATTTATCCAAACAGAATCTGGCTGACAAACCACGCCAGGTATGCTAAGGCCGGAGCACAAAGCAGCAGCACCATGCCCAGGTTCACACGCACCCACTGCGGGTTGAGCATCATGCTCAGGTAAGCTTCAGCTGAAAGTAGAATAGAGAAGTAAAAGGTAATTTGCAGTAGCGTACCCGTCAGGTTGACCTCGCCCCGTATACCTGCCGTGGCATAGGCTAGAAACGAGATTACTAACCAGGCCAGCACGGTACCGAGTAGCAACTGACCAGCCTTTACTTTTATGTTGTTCATAGGTATGGCGGGTATAGGTATAACTGATGAGTACAAAGTAATAAAAAAAACAGCCACTCCCCAATGGAAGCGGCTGTTTCTATACCTTGATGGATTTGCAATCTTACTTGATCACGCCAAGCTCTTTACCTACCTCCACGAAAGCGGCGATACATTTGTCCAGGTGCACACGGTCGTGCACGGCGGAGAGTTGTACCCGGATGCGGGCCTGGCCTTTTGGCACTACCGGGTAGTAGAAACCGATCACGTAGATGCCATTGTCGAGCATGCGGGCCGCGAACTCCTGCGCCAGCGGGGCGTCGTAGAGCATAACCGGCACAATTGGGTGGTCGCCTGGTTTGATATCGAAACCGGCGGCTGTGATCTGCTCACGGAAATACTTGGTGTTCCACTCCAGCTTGTCACGCAGCTCGGTTGTGGAGCTCAGCAGGTCGAGCACGGCGATGGAAGCGCCCACAATAGACGGAGCCAGTGAGTTAGAGAACAGGTATGGCCGCGAGCGCTGACGCAGCATGTCGATGATCTCTTTTTTACCTGACGTGAAACCACCCATGGCACCACCCAAGGCCTTGCCGAGTGTGCCCGTGATGATGTCGATCTGACCCATAACGTTGTGGTACTCGTGCGTGCCTCGGCCGGTCTTGCCCATAAAGCCAGAGCTATGGCACTCGTCCACCATGATCAGGGCCTTATACTTGTCGGCCAACTCTACAATTTTATCAAGTTGAGCCACTGTGCCGTCCATAGAGAAAGCGCCGTCGGTTACGATGATGCGGTGCTTGGTGCCGGCATTCACGGCTTCCTGTAACTTGGCCTCCAGGTCTTCCATGTTGTTGTGCTCGTAACGGAAACGCTGCGCTTTGCACAGACGGATACCGTCGATGATCGAAGCATGGTTCAGGGCATCTGAAATGATCGCTGACTCCGCATCAAACAAAGGCTCGAACACACCGCCGTTTGCGTCGAAGGCCGCTGCGTAAAGGATGGTGTCTTCAGTGCCCAGAAATTCGGAGATTTTGCGCTCCAGCTCTTTGTGGATATCCTGCGTGCCGCAGATAAAGCGCACCGAGCTCATGCCGTAGCCGTGTGTGTCGATGGCGTGCTTGGCTGCTTCAATCACCTTCGGGTGAGCCGACAGGCCCAGGTAGTTGTTGGCACAGAAGTTAAGCACGTGCTGCATTTGGGTCGTATCAATGTCAGCACCCTGCGGCGTGGTAATGATGCGCTCCTGCTTATACAAACCAGCTTCCTTGATCTCGGCAAGCTGCTTTTCTAAATCTGGTTTTAAGGTTTCGTACATGGGTTATCTTCGTTAGGCTGTTACTTTTTTACTTTGGTCGGGCAGGTATAGCGCCTGCTTATTCTTCAGTTTTGGGCGGAGGACGGCGGATGATGGGCCGTGGCCGTGGTGGTTTCGGTTTTTCCGTCTGTTCCTCAGGTATAGGCGCCTCTCCAGTTGGTGCTACCTCAGTTTTGTCTATTGCTGTAGAATTCTCCTGCTGTTCTGTTGCGCTCGGATCCGTCTCTGGTACAGCCGCTGCGGGCGGTGTCGGTCGCTTGATGATGGGCCGTGGTCTTGGCGGCTTGGCTTGCGACAAAGTACCTGGCTCAGTATCCGGCGTATTTTCCAGCGGCTTTTCCCCTGCTGGCTGCGTTTCTGAAATCGGTGCAACAGTTAACGTTTTCCCTTCAGATGCATTTGATGGAGCCTTGTTCCCCAGAGATACGTTGGCATTAGACTCAGGCATAATAACCTCACCCTCAGCAGGTTTTTCCTCTTCTGGCCTCTCTTCCGAAGCAGCAGGTTTGGATAAAGCAGCCGGGCGCTTCATGACAGGCCGTGGTCTGGGCGGCTTTGGAGCACCTTCGTCGATAGGCTGTGTCGAGTTGCCTATACCTGCTGGCGTTGTTTCTGCAGCAGGCTTGTCTTCTATACCTGAATCCAACTGTTGCTCTTCCACAGGCTTCTGTAAGACGGTTGGCCTTTTGATGACGGGCCTTGGGCGAGGCGCTTTTCGTGCTTCTGCGGTAGTATCGCTGGCTGGCGCTATACCTTCGGCTGGCTGTTCCGCCGCGGGTTGCTCCTCACCTTGCGGAGGCTTTTGCAGTGCGGCAGGTCGTTTGATCACCGGTCGCAGACGGGCTGGCTTAGTTGCTTCGGCTTCCAAAGCAGCTGCCTGATCAGGTATAGCGTTAGCATCTAGCTCCTGTTTAGCTGTTTGATCTTCTGATTTTGCCAAGGCAGCCGGACGTTTGATCACAGGCCTGGCTCGTGGTACGGCTGGTTTTGTGGCCTCTTCTGCAGATTTATCCACTGATGTGGTTTCCTCTCCTTCTACGGGTGGTTTCAAGGCGGCAGGCCTACGCACCACAGGTCTTGGTTTAGGCGCTGCAGCTGGTGTAACCGGCTTTTCCTCAGATGTTTCCTGTGGAACATCGGGGAAAACAGGTATAGCAGTCGGGGTCTCAGGCACGGCCGTTGGTGGTACTGCTTCAGTTCTACCGGCAGGGGCAGCAGCGCGTCGGGCCGCTGGTCGAGGAGCCGCTGTGGTGGCTGGCCTTGGTACGTCCTCTTCGCGCAGGTGGTAGCGCAGCCGCACGTTGTTGAGCACCATCTTCACGGCCACATAAAAGCTATTGGGATGCATTTGCGCATACATGCTTTCCCAGGCCTGGTACCGGGCCGGGTCTTCTGCCGCAAAGGCTTCCCTGTTTATCCGCTTCTTTATGAGGTACTCTTCAAACGTCATAGTGCGCTGACCGTGTGCTATACCTACAAAGGTACGCAAACAGGCCTGAATCGTGTTTATATTCACCTAATTGGCCTGCCATGCTAGCTAAACCGGCCTTTTGCTCAACAAATATAAGAAAAACGCACTCCTGAAACAGGATGGCATTATTTCTATTTTACCATTGCGTTACTTAATCATTAAATCTATCCTACGTCCTTTCAGTACCCGATTCGCCGCTATACCTTTGGTTCATGGTGAAAATAATATAGGTTAAGATTAAGTTAGTGAGCTTGAAGCGCTTGCCTTTGGCAGGCGTTTTCTATTTACGCCCCCTAGGATTCTTGCGGTCACACTTTCAGGATTGACCTGAAATCGGTTACTTTGTGCAAATAATTTAAAGACTATGGCAAACACAAGTGACACGGTATTGGTGATTGGCGCCTGCGGACAACTTGGCTCTGAACTCACCCTGGAGCTACGCAACATGTACGGCGGGTCTAATGTAGTGGCAGCCGACATTGCGGCTCCCAAGCAGGCAGACCTCCGCGACTCGGGCCCATTTGAGAAAGTGGATGTGCTGGACACAAACGTGCTGGCCGAACTGGCTTCTAAATATAAATTCAAGCAGATTTACCACCTGGCCGCCGTGCTGTCGGCCACCGGTGAGCGCAACCCCAAGTTTGCCTGGAAGCTGAACATGGAAGGGCTCTTCAATGTGCTGGACCTGTCGCTGGAGCACAAGGTGCAGAAGGTATACTGGCCCAGCTCCATTGCCGTTTTCGGCCCGAACACCCCGCGCCAGAACACCCCGCAGCACACTGTTATGGATCCGAACACGGTCTATGGCATCAGCAAGCAGGCTGGTGAGCGCTGGTGCGAGTACTATTTCCAGAAGTATGGCCTCGATGTGCGTAGCCTCCGATACCCGGGTCTGATTGGCTACAAAGCCCTGCCAGGCGGCGGCACCACCGATTACGCCGTAGATATCTACCACAAAGCGTTGGAGGTCGAAACCTTTGAGTGCTTCCTGAGCGAGGACACCTACCTGCCGATGATGTATATGCCGGATGCGCTGAAAGCGACGCTAGACCTGATGCACGCACCGGCCGAACAGGTGAAGATCCGTGACTCTTACAACCTGAGCGCGATGAGCTTCTCGCCAAAGGAAATCACCGAGTCTATCCGAAAGTTTATACCTGACTTCAAGATCACCTACAAGCCCGACTACCGTCAGCAAATTGCCGACTCGTGGCCGCAGAGCATCGACGACAGCGCCGCCCAACAGGACTGGGGCTGGAAGCCAGGCTACGACCTCGACGCCATGACCGAGGACATGCTACTTAATCTGAAGAAGATGAAGGAGGAGCAGACGCTGGCTTAAGTTGTTTGATTATCTTGACAAAGGACTTATAGGGTAAAACACATCATCTGATTATCTTCCAAGGCCTTAATTTTACAAAGTATAAAGCAGAAAGCGGATGGTGCGAAAGCATCATCCGCTTTCTTATTTTCAGAAAACTCACTGTATGCCTGATACTTATAAAACACAAGATCTAATTAGAACAATTTTAATCCATACTTACACCTCAAATTATTCAACATGGCATAGTATTTGGTTTTCACTATATATACTTAACCAAACCATCTAGATGAAACTAAAACTACTAGCCCTTTCCTGCTGCCTGGCCGCAGCTTTCACCGCGCAGGCGCAAACCGCAGAGGTAGTGCAACCTGAAAACAAAGCTTATAAGCCAACTAATGGCGACATTACTACTGAAGTAAGTGTCAATTTGGAATATGGCACATTCCTGAACGGTGGCCAGCTGCGTGTCCGTAAGTTTACTGCCGAACATAAGGCCCTGCGTCTAGGCACCAGTCTAGACTATACCTATAGCAAAATGGACGCTGATGTCTATAGCTCTACTTTCGGAATTAGCCTGGCACCAGGTATAGAAAGGCACTTTGGTGGTACTAACAGGCTTTCACCTTATATCGGAGTTGAGTTGCCGATTGGTTTCAGAACATCGAAGTATGAAACGGATTACTTCACTGTAAAGGGATCGACAGCTTATAACAGTTCAGCGGATCGAGCCAATTTCAATATAGGCTTGAACGGCCTGGCAGGTGTCGATTATTATTTTGCGCCACGTTTTTACATGGGGTTCGAAGTTGGTGCAGGCGTGCGCTATAATAAATACAATGACATTGAAACTACCTTCAAAAGAGATTTACCTAACTCTTCTCAAGACCTGGAAGGCTACCACTCTATTCGCTTCTCTCCCTTTGCCAATGGAGGCCTCCGGGTTGGATTTGTATTTTAATAAAAATTAAAGATTAGCTACACTTGTACAATCAGCCGCCTGCATCTTGTTGGCGGCTGTTTTCTTATTCAGCAGTTAACCTATATTTTGCACAAAACGTCTATAAGTTACAACGGTGCCGCGGCAGGTTCACCGACTTCAAAATAATGAAACATGACTGTAACTGATATAAATGACGATAAGCTGCGCAAGCTGATTTTTGAAAAAGAAAGAGTGATCGTAAAATTCACTGATCCGGGATGCCCCGTCTGCAAGCAGTTATCCCCTTTTTTCCGGAAGCTCTCCACTGAACCTCAATACAACAGTATCACCTTCACGCGCATGAGCGCCAGCGAGAACCCTGTGTCCAGCCAGGAAGTCAAACTATCAGGCACGCCTTTTTTTGCTACTTACCTGAAAGGAACAATTCAGGAGTGCGGCATTGTTGACACCGAAGAAGGCATTCGCGCCATGCTGACCCGGCTCCTGCAACCTGCTGGTCAGGAAACCTGATACATACGCCTCGTGCTGCGTACGGGTAATGGGCAGAAGCCGTAACTTGCGCCATTATTTAGAAGGCTATACTTCGTGTTCAGACTCACTACCCTACAGTTGATTTTTATTTTGTTCGTACTGGCCAGCGTGCTTGCGTTTCAGGCCTGCTCCAGTACTGCCCGTCTGAACACCATAGCCCCACCGGCTACCGTGGCGCATGCACCTGTGTACCAGCCGAAACTCTCTTCTATCACCATACCTGTCTCCATTCCATTGTCTGCTATCGAAGACAAGCTCAACCACGAGTTGCGGGGCACCCTGTACAAAGACGATAACCTGGAGGATGACGACCTGATGGTGACAGTGCTCAAGAAGGGGCGCATGACTATCCGGGCTGAGAAGGACAAACTCTACTTCAATGTGCCGCTGCAGGTACACGCCAAAGGACGCTGGCAGTGGGGGCCTTGCAAAACCTGCCCTTCGTTTAGCAAAACTGAGGCCACCTCTTTTGACATGGTGGTGCAAACCGAAAGCCGCTTCGGCCTGACCAACGATTACAAGGTGAACACCATCACGAGTAGCAGTTTTGAGTGGGGCAACACCAAGCCTTACATCCATCTGGGTCCGCTCAAGATCGGGCTGGCGCGCTTTATAGAGCCTGCCATGAAGCAGCAGATGAACACGATTGCCCGCCAGTTGGACAAAGAAATACAGAACCGTCTGAACCTGCGCCAGTACGTGACCGACACCTGGGTGCAGCTGCAGCAGCCCGTGAAGCTGGATGACAACCTCAACGCCTGGCTCACCGTGAAGCCGCAGGAGGTGCGTATGGCGCCGCTCTACGCCCACAACGGCAGCTTGCACACCCGCCTGGGCATTAACTCTTTTATACAGGTGAGCACCGACGGCAAGCCACAGACACAGGTAAACAGAACCTTGCCCCGCCTGATCATCGACAGCCGCCTGAGCGATGACATCCAGATCGGACTAACCGCTACCGTGCCCTATACCCAGGCCAGCACCCTTTTACAGCAACAGGTGGCTAACCAGACCTACACCTTTGACGACGGCAAGAGCCAGTTGACGGTGAGAGACGCCGCCATCACTCCAAGTGGCGAGCAGCTGATTCTGATGCTGGACGTAGACGGCAAAACCAAGGCAGGCCTCTTTACTAAGAAATTAGTCGGCAAGATCTACCTCCGTGGCACCCCCTACTACGATGCACAAACCGCCTCTATCAAACTGCGTGACGTGGACTATGATCTCGATACCAAAGACATGTTGCTGAGCACCGCCAACTGGCTCGCCAAAAACAAGTTCAAAGAAATGATTCAAAGCCAAGTGAACATACCGGTGCAGAGCCAGCTGACCGATGTACGCGATATGCTGCAGCAGACGTTAAACAAGTCGGGGCGCCTACACGAGTCTGTGCTGTTGCATGGTGCTGTTAGCGATCTGGCACTTGAAAACATTTACCTGAGCCCAATAGGTATACAGGCTGTTGTGAATGCGCGTGGCAGCCTGACCGCAACCATCGATAAGCTGTAGCGCTGGACGCAGGACTTAAGACTTTTTAGCAAGGGGAAGGGCCGCCATACCTGGCGGCCCTTCCCCTTGCTTCTATTCCATACCGGATCGGCATACAATGATCCTGTGTCTTGTATTCTAAGAACTAAAGTTTCTCGATTGGGGTGGGGCTATTGAACACGGTATCCGGCACCTCGGCTGGAGCGGCTATGTCGGTCAGCTTGAATTCACCCTGGGCATTGCTGCGGTCGGAGGCCAGTTTTATACTTCCGTAGTCTTCGTAATCACTCCAGCGCCGGGTAAAAGTGGGCTCGTCATCCTCTGCGCTTCGGAAGAAGGCCCACTGCGTTACTAGCCCTTGCTCTTTATCCACCCATAGTTTATACTTGTTTTGCGGCGTGAGGCCCACTTGGGCAAAGGTCATCTCCAGCACATCGGCCGGAGCCCCATCTATGGTTTGCTCCTCGCCCACATACCGGAGCGTTACGCCCTCGTCCTGCAGCTTAAAGGGCATCACGAGCCAATAGGAGTTGTTTATCCAGAGGGCATAGGCGCGCTCCAACAGCTTCTGTTTCTCCTCCGGGTTCTGCAGTTCCTGACCCTCTACGTATACTTTGCCGTCCTTGGTGTCGGTGTTGATAATGGCCACGAGGCTGTCCTGCTCCCAACGGAAGCGGTTCTGGTGTTTGTCCCACACCTGGTACTGGTTGTTGAAGGTCCAGGCAAGGTAACGGGTGTCGTTCCAGCCTTTCTCCCCGCCCATGTTTTCCAACACCTCTTTGGCTATACTTTTGGCTTTGTCTTCGGGGTTTTGGGCGCAGCCGGACAGCAGCAGGAACAACAACAGCAGTTGGAGGAGGTTTCGTAGCGACATCGGGCCATACTTTAAGTTCGCTCCCGTGTACGGATTTATACCCACGCAAGATGCCGCCATGGTGCTGCTGCGTGGGGCCATCAGCGAGGTGGCGCTTGAGAACATCTATCTGAGTTCGGCAGGTATACAGGCCGTCGTGCATGCACGTGGCTCCCTGACTGCCACCACTGATAAGCTATAGCATTTCCAACCTAACATTTAGAGCCGCCGTATCAAAAAGCTATTCTGATACTGACAAACGATATGGCGAAATCTATAACCGATATTATATTCCCGCTCACAAAGAACACCTTCAACGGGTTTCTGGACAATGGCTCTCTGATGCTCGCGGCAGCGCTGGCCTTCAATGCTATTTTCTCCATTCCTCCCCTACTAGTCATCATCATACAGGCAGCTGGGTTCTTTTTTGGGGAAAAGGCCGTTTCCGGTGAGCTTTCCAGCCAGATTTCGGGGGCGATAGGCCCTAACGCGGCTGAGTCCATTGAAACCATTGTGCAGAATGCGGCTTTGAGCGAAGGAGGCGGTATAGCGTTCTGGATAGGTATAGGCACGCTTATTTTTGCGTCTACCACGTTTTTCGCCACGTTGCAGGAGTCGCTGAACCGGGTGTGGAACGTAAAACCAAAACCGACGAACGGCATCGTGAAGATGCTCAAAGTGCGCCTGTTCTCGTTTGGCATCGTGCTGAGCATCGCCCTGCTGATGCTGGTGTCACTCTTGTTGAGTGCCGTCATCTCTATTCTGAGCGATTACCTCCGTGAGATATTTGACAGCTATCTGCAGTTCATCTCGCCCGATGTGCTGTACTACCTCATCAAGGCCATGGACTTCATCTTGTCAGTTGCCATTATCACGGCGCTGTTCTCTCTTATTTTCAAATATCTGCCCGATGCCTATATCAAATGGAAAGATGTGTGGGTGGGCGCTTTGATTACGGCTTTGCTGTTCACCATTGGCAAATTCCTGATCAGTTGGTTTATCAGCACCAGCGATCCGGGCTCGGCCTACGGGGCAGCCGGCTCTATTATCGTGATTTTGGTGTGGATCTATTACTCGTCGCTGATCGTGCTTTTCGGTGCGGAGTTCACGCAGCAGTATGCCGCAGAGTTTGGCCAGGAGATACGACCCAAGGAGCATGCGGTGCTGTTCAGAGAGCAGGAGATCACCAATAACCCGCACGACATATCCAGCGGCAGACCAAGGCCGGAAGGCAGGTTCAACAAAGCCAGCTGACATAAACCCAAGTAAAGCAAAAGGCCCCTGCTACAGGTATAGCAGAAGCCTTTTGCTTTATCGTTAGCCTAAACTTAAGCAGCGGGCTGTTTCTCTTTTACGGCAAGTTGTCCGCAGGCAGCGTCGATGTCTTTGCCACGGCTGCGGCGCACGTTCACCTGCACGCCACGGTCGGCGAGGTAGTAAATGAAGTTCTGCCAGCGGTCTTCGTCAGTATTTTTAAAGTCAGCGTTCTCGATCGGATTATACTCGATCAAGTTGATCTTGCAAGGTATAACCTTAGAGAAACGGTATAGCTCTTCGGCATCCTGCAGGGTGTCATTGAAGTTCTGGAACACGATGTACTCGTAAGTCACTTTGCGACCCGTCACCTCGTGGAAATGCTTCAGGGCATCCGTCAGCGCCTCCAGCGAGTTCGTTTCGTTGATCGGCATGATCTGGTTGCGCTTCTCGTCGTTGGCGGCGTGCAGCGATAGGGCCAGGTTGGCTTTCACGCCATCGTCGGCCATCTTCTTTATCATTTTGGCGATACCTGCCGTGCTCACCGTAATACGGCGTGCAGCCATACCCAAGCCGTCGTGCGCGGTGATGCGCTCGATGCTCTTCATCACGTTGGCATAGTTCAGCATCGGCTCTCCCATACCCATGTACACGATGTTGGAAAGCGGCTGACCATACTGCTCCAGACTTTGCTGGTTGATGCGCACTACCTGGTCGTAGATCTCGGCGGCATCGAGGTTACGCACGCGGTCCATGTAGCCGGTAGCGCAAAACTTGCAGGTAAGCGAACACCCTACCTGACTACTCACACAGGCGGTCTTGCGCTCTTCGTGGGGTATCAGCACACCCTCCACAATGTTGTTATCGTGCAACTTGAAAGCAGACTTGATGGTGCCGTCGTTGCTGATCTGCTTGGTGGCCACCTGCACCGCGTTAATGGCAAAGTGCTGGTCCAGCTTTTCGCGAAGGGCCAGGCTCACGTTGTTCATCTCGTCAAACGACTGCGCCGAGTGCTTCCAGATCCACTCATAGACTTGCTTGGCACGGAACGCTTTCTCGCCCTGCTCCACCAGCCATGCCTTTAAGTCGTCGAGCGACAGCTTACGGATGTCTTTTTTATTTAAAACGGGTATATCTGCAATCAAATTCATACCACAAAATTACAAAAATACTTAGGCTTTAGTTTCAATCCGGGCTTTTACTTCGTTGGGCAGTGCCATTAATTTTCGTTCCTGGTAGTTAAAGCACAGCATACCGGTTTTGGCGCGGGCCACTTCTTTGCCATTTTGGTTGAGCACGTGGTAGGTAATATCGAAGCCATACTTGTGCACATCGTCGAAAGCCAGCCGCAGCCTGAGCACATCCCCGTAGAAACCCTCGCCCTTGTACTCGATGGCCACGTCGGCCATGATCAGGCTGGCGCCGCCCAGGTCGAGCTCGGTATAGCCGAAGTGCTGGAGCAACTGCAGACGGGCTTCGTGCAGAATGGAGAGCAACGCGTCGTTGCCGAGGTGCGCGCCATAGTTCAGGTCGGTGATGCGCACAGGTATAGATGCCTCGAAAGAGACGTGTGCAGGTATAGCTACTTTGATGCGGGGCATGTTTTAAATTGTTGTGGGTTAAATTGTTGATGGTTTTATCATCCCAATTGAGATAGGCCGCTATCCAAAGCCACCTATCCAAAAAGACGAAAATGCTCTTCGGGGTATCCATGTCCCGAAGCTTCATGAGGGCAAGGATGTCCGGATCAGCTGCGTAGTTTGAGAGTTGGGCCGTGGAATGGTTTAGCGCGTCAATCATTCTTCATCAACCATTAACCACTATTGATTCCAAATTAGTCATTCCTCACTATTCATTAATCATTATTCATTCCTCATTATTCCCCAACCATTGCTTACATTTGTAAAGTAAACAAATAATCATGCATCTCGAAATCAGGCAGACCAAAGACGGCTCCAACACCCTGTACGTGCCCGAACTGAACGAGCACTACCACTCGGTGCATGGCGCTTTGCAGGAGTCGCAGCATGTCTTCATTAAGCACGGCCTGGAGCATGTGCTTAATCTTCGCAAAGACATCAAAATACTGGAGGTGGGTTTTGGTACCGGCCTCAACGCCATCCTCACTTACCCCTTTGCGCTGGCTCAGAAAGCCTTTGTGCAGTACGACACGCTGGAGAAGTTTCCGCTGACCATGGAGGTGGTAGAACAGCTTCAGTTTGAGAAAGCCATCCTGAACCCGGAGCTGCACGATGCGTTTCTGGACCTGCACCAGGCACCCTGGAATGAGCCAGTCGACGTAATCCCTTACTTCACGCTGCAAAAGATCCACGAAACACTCGAGGAGTTCGTGCCTCCACGCGCCTACTACGACCTGATTTACTTCGATGCCTTCGCTCCCGAAAAACAGCCCGAGCTGTGGTCTGACGACATGTTTGCCAAGCTGTTCCAGGCTACGCGCCCTGGCGGCGTGCTGGTGACCTACTGCGCAAAGGGTTCGTTTAAGCGTAGCCTCAAAGCTGCCGGTTACGAAGTAGAAGCCCTGCCAGGACCTCCGGGCAAAAGGGAAATGACACGCGGCATCAGACCTGTGGAATAAAACCTTTTGATCGAATTTCGGTTGAGGTATAGCATATACCTTACAAAAGAATCAATGAGCACATCTCGAAACAAAAGCGAATTCTATAACCTATCGGCTACTTCTTTGCAGGGCAAGGAAGTAAACATGGAAGATTTTAAGGGGAAGGTCGTGCTGGTCGTAAACACAGCCAGCCACTGCGGTTTCACGCCACAGTACGAAGGCCTTGAAAATCTTTACAAGAAATACAAAGACGAAGGGTTGGTTATTCTCGGCTTCCCTTGCAACCAATTCGGCAACCAGGAGCCGGGCGGCAAAGAAGAGATTGAGCAGGGCTGTCTGATCAATTATGGCGTGAGTTTTCCGATGATGGAAAAAGTGGACGTAAACGGCAATAACGCCCATCCGGTGTTTCAGTACCTGAAGTCAGAACTGGGCGGATTGCTGGGAAGCCGCGTGAAATGGAACTTCACCAAATTTCTGATCGACGCCAGTGGAAAGCCGGTAAAACGCTACGCCCCTATCACCAAACCCGAGAAAATAACACCGGACATAGAGCGCCTGCTGCAAAAGACTGAGGTAACGCCGGACACCCTCGAACAGGCTAACAAATAGTATATCAGCAAGTTGCACACTTCGCCATAATGGTCTGTTAAGCAAGATGCAAAGGTATAGCAGGTATACTTTGTACCTATGTTTTATCCCAAGCTTCCTATCAATGCCCTTCTGCAGCATAGTTTTATCTTAACAAAGTATAAAGCAGCCACTTACATTTTTGTTTCTCAGATTTTTTTTCGCCCTGTGTTACAAAAATTGTTTTATTTCTGGAATTAAGTCTTATTTTGCATTGTCTTAGAGCAATGAAAGCAAATCAACAGGAAGCAAAATGAAGAAATTATTACAGAAAGTGGTGAAGCCTTTGGTAACCCCATTCAAGGCGAAGTACGAAGTAGTGTGCACGACTTACCAGGTGATCCCTGGCCTGCCCGTTAACAAAAACGAGTCGAGACATCAGTTTGAGCGCGGTGCAGTTTTGGAGGCCCGCGAGTTTTACACCAAAGTGGTGAGTTCAGATATGACCCGCACCATGGCACCTGTTGAAGTGCAGCTGCGCAAAATTTACCTGGGTGGCAGAACAATTGAGCAGGCTGAATTTGGCCCTGTTGCTCAACTCCGCCAGGTGGTAAATGGCAAAAAGAAATAAACGCTGTTGGCGTTCCTCACTCAAAGCCCTGTTGCATACCTGCAGCGGGGCTTTTTGTTGCTACCCCCTTCAGTCAGACTAACCCTCTCCTAACATCTGCACGGAGCTTGCGTAATACTGCAAACCAACTATATAGAAAAATTCACCCTTCCTAAACAGACGCTGCAAAACACTCCTAACCTATGCACAACGCTACAGTCATTGCACTGAGAACTGTGGCTACCATACTCATCCTAGCGACCTTTGTGCCGCTATTGCCTTTTGAAGCATGGTACATCCGCATTTTTGATTTTCCAAGAAGTCAAATATTTGTACTGGCCGCCTTCACCCTGCTCATCTTTTTGGTTTTGCGCTGGTGGCGCTACGGCATAGATAAGATCTTAATTCCTGGGCTCGTCGCCTCTCTTGTGTTTGAGGCTGTCAACATCTATCCGTATACCTTTCTTTCGCCAGTTCAGGTACAGCAGGCGCCTGCCGATGCCCCCGCGGATGGGCAGTTGAGCATCCTGGTTTCCAATGTATACCAGCACAATGTGGAGCACCAGCTGCTTATCGACCTGATACAGGAACACAGCCCCGATATCCTGCTCACTCTGGAAACGGATAGCATTTGGCAGAAAGGTTTGCGCCCCGCTACCGATTCTTTTCCGGAGCGCGTTGCCATTCCCCTGTCGAATACTTATGGGATGCACTTGTACAGCAAGCTGCCCCTGCGACAGACACGCACCCGGTATTTGCTCGAAGAAGAAGTGCCTTCCATTAAAACCTATGTGCAACTACGAAACGGGGTATGGGTAGAACTGCACGCGGTCCATCCCAAGCCGCCCGTCCCCACAGAAGATGACGACTCCAAAACACGTGATGCTGAGATCGTACTGGTCGGCAAAGAAGTGAAGGGTTCTGATTACCCTGTGATTGTGGCGGGCGATTTCAACGATGTGGCTTGGTCACACACGACCACCCTGTTTCAGAAAGTAAGCGGATTACTGGATCCTCGTATTGGACGGGGCTTCTACAACACATTCAACGCAAAGTATAAGCTGCTGCGATGGCCCCTGGATCACGTCTTTCACTCCGATCACTTCAAGCTGGTGAAAATGGAACGCCTGCCGCACATCAACTCCGATCACTTCCCGATATTGGCCATCTTAAGCTTTGCGCCTGAGAACAAGTATGAGCAGGAAGAACCGCAGCCCGATGAAGACACAGCAGAAGAAGCGGCCGAAACCATAGAAGAGGGCAAAGAAGAAGCGCAGGAAGAAGATGATTAAGGTATAACCTCCGGCCAAATTCCTTCGGGTGTAATGGCATAATCAAGCGGCACGTCGTACTCGTTGGGGTCGGCAATGCGCTCCACAGGCGGCTCCAGCGACAGCCCCACCTTCACCACATCAGGCCGACAGTCGGCCAGGAATCGGTCGTAGAAGCCTTTGCCATACCCTACACGATGGCCTTGCCTGTCAAAAGCCAGTAAAGGGATCAGCACGAGATCCACCTCGTTAGCATGCACGATCAGGGCGTCTTTCGGCTCCGGTATACCCCAGGCATTTTCTATGAGCACCGACTCCTCTGTCAGGTGATGATGGGTGAGCACATTTTGTGCGGCATCGGTTACAGGCACCACTACCCGTACCTCGGGGTACTCCAGCCGCAGCCGCTCAATAATGGCCCAGGTGTTCACTTCTTTGTTTTTCAAGATAGGCAGAAACACGTGCACCGTCTGCCCCGCCTGAAGCGGAAAGTGCTGAAAAAACAAATCGGCTATGCACTGGCTCCGCACCGCCACCACGTCGACGGAGAGGGCCCGGCGGCGTTGCAGCATGGTTTTTCGCAGCTCAGCTTTGCGCATTATTCCTCCTCCAGTATCGTGAATTTAAACTCCAGTGGGTCAAAGGCTTCTACCAGGGCAGGTATAAAGTTCGGGTGATTGGTCTGGTAAGAGAGTAAATTATCCTGGCGCTCCTGCAGACTGCCGTTCGGGAAGAGCTTGTCTTTCAGGTTCTCGAGTTGCTTGAAGGTCTGCTCGTGCTTGCTGTCGCGGGCTTTGGAGAGCTTCTTCTCGAGCATTTGCAGCGAGTTGGTGGCCTTCTGCTGTTCGGCCGCCACGGCTTTTACCAAAGTCGGGTCTATACCTGTGGCCAGTTCCTCTACCTGCTTAAATGCCTGCGCCACGGCCTCCCGCTGCGCTTCTAAGTCGATCTCCGCTTCGTGCAGCTGCGACGAGAGTTTCTTTTTGAGCTCCTGGTAATCCCGGAACAAATCAAGTGGCTGCAGACCCAGTTTGTGCATACGCGTCACATTGGGCTTGCTGATGTAGAGCGCCGAGTTGCGCAGCATGATCAGTGGGAAGGTTACCTGATGGGCCTCAAACACCTTCCCTAGCTGGAACCAGTATGCCACCTCGGCACCGCCACCAATGTAAGCCAGGTTCGGCAGCACCATTTCTTCGTACAGCGGGCGCAGAATCACGTTCGGGCTGATGCGCTCCGGATGCTGCTGTGCCTCCTGCACAATCTCCTGCAGCGTAAAGCTGAGGTCGGTGTTGAGCACCTTATACTGGTCGCCTTCCTGCACAATGCGTTCGCGCACCCCGTCCCGCAGGTAAAACAGGTTGATCTCGCGGGAGAACACCTGTGGCCTATACCCCAGCTGCTCTAGTTGCGCGTTCGTTTCTTCTACTAACTTATTCGAAAGCTGCTCGGTCAGCTCTTTTTCTACGACCGGTATGAGCGCCTTCTTCAGTCCTTTATGATCCCCGTCAATGCTCACCAAACCAGACTCTCCAAACAGGGCATGTGTCATGGCACGGGTTGCGTCGGCCAGTGTTTTGCTGTTGCGGTAGGCCTCCTCAAAAACCGGGAAAGCCTCTGGCAGTTCTTCCAGTACTTTGTCGAGTCCTGCTGTGGAGAAACGACCCACCGCACCTGCCTGCTCCGACTCCCAGGTATAGCGCTTGCCAAACAGGTTAAAGTGGTTGATCTCCGCGAAGTCGTGGTCCTCGGTGGCCATCCAGTACACGGGCACAAAGTTGTAGTCCGGATACTTCTCCTTCAACTGGCGACAGGTGTTGATGGCCGTTACAATCTTATACACGAAGTAAAGTGGCCCCGTGAAGATATTGAGCTGGTGCCCTGTGGTAACGGTATAGGTGTTGGGCTGCTGCAACAGCTCCAGGTTTTGCTGCACAGCGGGGTGGATATCAGCTACGGAGCTATACTGCTCCTGCAGTGCCTGAAACAAGGTTTGGCGCTGGGCTTCCGTGAACTGCTTCTCCCTGATTTGCTCGCCAAAAGCCTCCAGTGTCGGGAAGCGGTGGTAGAAAGCCTGCAGCCTTTCGCTCTGGGCAAGGTAATCGGCTATTGTCTGGGAGAAGGCGCCTGTGTCGGCATAGTCTACCTTCGTTATTTTCATATCGGTTACTTCCATCTGCTCTGTTTTGTGGCCTTGCGCACGTGTGGCTACTTGCCCGGTACAACAAGGCGCCTTTGCCAATGTTCTGCCACAAAGTACGTTTTTTTATTTCTGATATACAGCTGATACGATAGAAAACAGGTATAGGCGGATGGAATCAGAAGTTTATGCGTATACGCTTTAGGGAAAACCTGCAGCGCACTTTCTTTTGAGCCTATACCTGCATTGGCCTTTTACCCCTTGTCAAATAATCTTTTATCAAATCAACTACATGGGACTACTAAACGGATTACTGGGACATGCCTCGGCGGTGCCTGTCGAGAAACTCACCAAAGAATTTCAGCCCATCCTGCTCGATGACGAGCAAATAGAAAAAGCTTTCCGACTCATCCGCGACATGCTCGTGTTCACGAACAAGCGATTGATCGTGGTGAACAAGCAGGGCTTGACTGGTTCTAAAATCGAGTACCAGAGTGTGCCGTATGCCAGCATCAAAATGTTCTCGAAGGAGAGTGCCGGCATGATGGATTTTGATGCCGAGCTTAAGATTTGGCTGACCGGAGAAGCCTCTCCCACTATTAAACAGGAGTTTCGCAAAGGTGACAATGTGAATGAGGCTTACAAGGTGCTGAGCAAATACGTGCTAAAATAAGCTAGAGCGAAATGAGCCAGTTCTCAGCATTTTCAACCGTTTCGAAGCCCTTGGTAATGCCATTCCGCACCATATTAATGGCCCTGTCCGTGGAGAGTCGGCTGAAGTAATCCTGTGAGTACACAGCGGCATGAAACTCTAAGCCCGCCTGTTCTGCACGCGGATGCCAGTCATCGGCCAGCCAATCGGTTAGCTCCACCCAAAGGCCCTGTACGTCGTAGTGGTTGTCGAGCAGTTTATGGCAGCGCTCTTTTTGCAGGAAAAACAGGATCTGTTCGTAGCCTTGTTTGATGACATGGCTGGTGAAGGTGCCGTGCCAGGTGGCGGCAATGTAATCTTCCACAGCATTGTATTCAAGGGTGAGCGAATCTGTAGTAAGTAGTTTAATGTGCCGCATCTGGGAGAGATGGCTTTCTAATGCAAAAGCCTGCGTTTGGTGCAATACTTAGGTTCAAAAGTCCATAATACATAATTCCGGGCTATAATCAAAAAAAGGGAACCCCCTGTTCGCCGAAGCAAACATGGAATTCCCTTTGATATTGGTTATTGCAGACCATACAAAGAAGCTTCAGGCAAAGTACAAAAGACTTCTGGGGAAGTCGCAGCCCAGTAGCATTCTGCTTGGTTTGTTGGCTAAATGTTCTTGATCCAACTCCTCGCTTAGGTTATACCTGATTTGCGAACGCTCGACCCAGAAATCACCTATAGCACTACATCGCCATACAGGTCGAAGTCGGAGGCATCGGTGATTTTCACGTTGGCGAAATCGCCTATGCGTACATACTGGCTGTCGGCTGGCACGAGTACCTCGTTGTCTACCTCCGGCGAGTCGTACTGGGTACGCCCCACAAAGTAGCCGCTTTCTTTGCGGTCAAAGAGCACTTTGTAAGTCTTGCCTATTTTCTCCTCGTTCAGCTCCACCGATATGCCTTGCTGCAACTCCATGATGGCGTCAGCTCGCTCCTGCTTCACCTCATCCGGCACGCTGTCCTCTAAGGTATAGGCATGCGTGTTGTCTTCGTGAGAGTAGGTGAAAATACCCAGGCGCTCAAAGCGTGTCTCTTCTACCCAATCATACATCTCCTGGAAGTCCTGGTCGGTTTCACCCGGGTGACCAGCGATCAGTGTGGTACGCAGGGCTATACCTGGCACGCGCTGACGAATCTGGTCTACGAGCTCAATCGTGCGTCGCTTGCTGATGCCGCGGCGCATGGTCTTGAGCATGTTATCCGATACGTGTTGCAGCGGCATGTCGAGGTACTTGCAGATGTTCTCGCGCTCGTTCATCACATCGAACACCTCCATCGGGAACTGCGACGGGTAGGCGTACTGCATGCGGATCCAGTCTATACCCTCCACATCAGACAGGTTGCGGAGCAGGTCAGCCAGCTTACGCTCACCGTAGTGCTGCAGACCGTAATACGTCAGGTCCTGAGCGATCAGAATCAATTCTTTGGTACCCATGCTGGCCAGTCGTTTCGCCTCCTTCACCAGGTCCTCGATCGGACGGTCCACGTGCTTGCCGCGCATCAAAGGGATAGCACAGAAAGAGCAGGGACGGTTGCAGCCCTCAGCAATTTTGAAATAAGCGAAGTGCGAAGGCGTCGTAAGCAAACGCTCCCCAATCAGCTCGTGCTTGTAGTCGGCCTCCAGCTTTTTGAGAAGCTGTGGCATTTCCAGCGTACCGAAGTAGGCATCCACCTGCGGAATCTCTGCTTCCAAAGAATCCTTGTAGCGCTGCGACAGACAGCCCGTTACGTATAGCTTATCGATCTGCCCTGCCTCCTTGGCTTCTGCGTAGCGCAGAATGGTATCGATGGACTCCTGCTTGGCGTTGTCTATAAAGCCGCAGGTGTTCACGATGATGATATTCGAATCGTCGTTTGCAGACTCGTGCGCCACATCAAACTCGTTGGCGCGCAGCTGCCCCATCAGCACTTCCGAATCCACCAGGTTTTTAGAACAACCCAGTGTGATCACGTTTACCTTGTCTTTCTTTAAACTTCTTACTTTCACTTATTTCTGTGGTTAGAGCATGTTCAAACTTCATACTTTGCGCTGCAAATTGCCCATAACGGAACCTGACTTCGTTCTTTCTTCGTCACGTAGCGGTGCTATGCGACTCATAAACTACTTCATCAGAACCCATTCTGACCAATTTTCGCTTGCAAAAATAAAATTTAAACAAGCTCTTGCGCGGTAATTCCCAATCACTCAAAACCATTGCGACTGCGCATTAGTTCGATTGGGCAAATGAACTGCAAAAGTACAACATGTTTGCGTAATAAAAGAACAGCAACGGGTATAGCGAATTGAACTCTCCGTGTTATACCTGCTTAAGAGCGCCGCGTGGTAGCTTCTGGTTATACCTTATACCTTGCCTACGCTCGACTTTTCAGCATTTACCGGTTGGTGGAACCATTTCCGGGCAGCAGCTTCGTCTTTCACTACTTCGATTGCAATCGGCAAATGATGGTTAACTATCAAAAGCTTGATTACCTGGTAGAGGTTTGCGTCCCAGAGGTAATCGGATGACTCCAGAATGGCGATGCGCTGTAGAGGGGTATCGGGAATGTTGCGAACGATGTGGTGGATGATGTCTTCGGTGAGTACGCCACCCGCAGGCTTGCCAGAGGCCACCATCAGGTTAGCGACCTGCTTTTCGTGTATCGCAGTGAACAGCGTTACGATGGTTTGGAAAAACCGGGCAGACTCAACGCTCAGCTCATCCGACCACCTCACACTTAGGATGTTTGGCACAGCTTCATATACCATATCCATCATGCTGTCTTCTCCTTCAGTCATAGTGCACCTTCATTTAAAAGTGAATCTTTGTAGGTAAGCTTGTTTATAGCTGTAGTCGAAGTAGCGGCACTAACCGTTCAGTCTGCACGACTAGCACGGTAACTTTCTGAAGGATAATCCTTTTACAAGTGTATGGCAAAACGGCCGATAACTGCAGGGTAAACTAATAAAAGGCGCTATGGTTTACCAAAAACTCAACTTCGGTTACTTCGCCCTCCTTTACCTCTACCGGAGAGATGTTCATATCTCCGTCGAAAAGGTTGGCATATAGGCCCTGTTCTTCTTTGGTGAAGAGGCTATACCTGCCGGGCTCCAGATTAACTGCGAAGTTGCCGTTGGCATCTGTCTTAACCTGCGTAACTAGTTTGGTTTGGATGTTGGTGTGGAAAACACCGTCTGTTGTGGTGGCTTGTCTGCTGTTGGTCAGCTCGTAGATGTATACGGTGCGCTCTACGCCACGAGGGCCTTTGGAAGGGGGTGCGTCCGGAGAAGGCATTCGGTTGCCCGATTCCCAGAGTATTTGTCCCCGTATACCTTGTTTTATCTGCATCTGCTGGCCTGTTTGCGTTTTCAGTTCCTGCTGCGTGTCCTGCGCTTCGCCTTCTTGTCCCGACGTACCTTGGGTACCGTTACACATGGTCAGCAAAAGCGACAGCCCTATCAACAGCAATTTCCCCATACAGGCAACAGCTAAAATCTATTTGCGGGAGAAGAACGACTCCACAAACTGGTTCTTGTCGAACAGTTGCAGGTCTTCTATCTTCTCGCCTACCCCGATGTATTTCACCGGAATCTTGAACTCATCTGATATGCCGATCACCACACCGCCTTTAGCCGTACCATCGAGCTTAGTAATAGCCAGCGCCGTTACGTCGGTAGCCTTGGTAAACTCTCGCGCCTGCAGCAGGGCATTCTGGCCTGTGCTGCCGTCGAGCACCAGCAGCACCTCGTGTGGGGTGTCTACCGTGATCTTCTGCATCACACGCTTGATCTTCGAGAGCTCGTTCATCAAGCCCACTTTGTTGTGCAGTCGGCCGGCCGTGTCGATGATCACCACATCGGCTCCTATCTCCACCCCTTTCTTTACGGCATCATAGGCCACAGAGGCCGGATCCGTGTTCATGCCGTGCGAAATAACCGGTACACCCACACGCTCACCCCAGATGATCAGCTGATCCACGGCCGCGGCACGGAACGTATCCGCAGCACCCAGCACGACTTTTTTGCCGGCTTTGTGGAACTGCGAGGCTAGTTTACCGATAGTGGTGGTTTTGCCCACGCCATTCACGCCCACGACCATGATCACATAAGGTTTTATACCTGCCGGCAGATCGAAGTTGGCGCCGTCGCCGGCCCGGTTCTCCTCAAGCAGGGCAGCAATCTCTTCACGCAGGATCCTGTCGAGCTCGCTTGTACTCACATACTTGTCGCGGGCCACGCGCTTCTCAATGCGGTCGATGATCTTTACCGTCGTCTCTACCCCCACGTCCGCATGCACCAGAATTTCCTCCAGTTCGTCGAGCACCTCCACGTCTACCGTGGATTTGCCCACGACTGCTTTGCTCAATTGCCCGAAAAAGCTGGTTTTGGTTTTCTCTAGACCTTTGTCGAGCGATTCTTTCTTCTGCTCTTTGCTGAAAAAGTCAAAAATTCCCATTTGCGTGTGTTGTAGGGTGAGACTATCTCGGTGTGATACGGTAATATACTAAAAAAGTCCCAATAAAGGGACTTCTTCATGTATTCTATCTATGTATAAGTAGAGTAGGCTTAATTACTTCTTAAGGAACTCCTGCACTTTGTCAACAGGCACCATCTCTTCTTTAAAGCTGTAAGCACCAGTTTTTGGAGACTTAACGGCTTTGATCACTTTCGCCCAATCTTTACCTGTAGCGGTTTTTAGGGTTGCAACTACCTTCTTAGCCATGGTTATTTAATTTCTTTATGTACAGTTACTTTTTTCAACACAGGGTTATACTTCTTAAGCTCTAAACGCTCAGCCGTATTCTTTCTGTTTTTGGTAGTGATGTACCTTGAAGTTCCAGGCATGCCAGTCGCTTTATGCTCTGTGCACTCCATAATTACCTGGATTCTATTACCTTTTGCTTTTTTAGCCATCTCAACAGTAAATTTTTATTTAGGACTGCAAATATACAAGCTTAAATCTCTAATTACAAACAAAGTATAAATTTTTCTAAAGAAGCGTTTTCAAGTCCCCTGAAGCCCTGCTTTATACCTCGCTATACCTCTTGTTCTTTCAGAAATCTGTGGGAAAAAACGGCGTAAATCACCATCCCCAGAAGGGGCATCAGCATCACAGCCGCCAGAAACAGCGTTCTGCTCCACTCATCCCGAAAGTCCTTCCGGTAGATGTCCCACACGATGTACATCTGTAAGATAAGCGCAGCACCAACAATGTAGTAGAGTGCTGAGTCCTGAAAGTTTGCATCCATCTTCTTTATACCTGAACCGGAATGCAATATACCTTAATACTTCCCGGCACCAACTACTTTCCCAAAGCAGGCAGTGTAAAGCCATCCAGCGCGCTCGGCTGCGCCATGGTCTTTTCAATCTCCTCTACTGTGCGCGGTGCCTGCTTCGACAAATTCTCCCATCCTTTTTCAGTGATCAGAATATCGTCTTCGATGCGCACGCCTATACCCCACCACTTCTTGTCACAGGGACTGCCCTCGGGTATGTAAATACCCGGCTCTACCGTAATAACTGTGTTTGCCTGGAAAGGCCCAAAGCTACCGCGGTCGTGCACGTCGAGGCCCAGGTAGTGGGAAGTGCCATGCGGAAAGTAGCGCTGCACGTCTTCTCTTTTCTTGATAATGCCCAGCTTTACCAGCCCGTCAGCAATCACAGCTTCGGCGGCCTGGTGTGGCGCGTTAAAAGCGTTGCCCATCTTGCACTGCTGAAAACCCGCCTCCTGCGCCTTCAGTACCAGTTCGTAAATGGCTTTCTGTTCTTTGGTAAACTTGCCGTTGGCAGGTATGGTACGGGTCACGTCAGCGGTATAGCCCAGGTATTCGGCCCCTACGTCCATCAGCACCAACTCCTGTCCAGGTATAGCAGGCTTGGCGCTGGAGGTATAATGCAGCACACAGCCGTTGTTGCCGGCCCCAACAATGCTGGGGTAACCCACATGCTGCGCCCCGTATTTTTTGAACACAAATTCGTGTATGCCCTGCACCTCCATTTCGGACATGCCCGGCTTCATGGCTTTCATCACTTCGATCTGCCCGATAGCCGACATACCTGCCGCCTTGCGAAGCAATCTGATTTCTGCTTCCGTTTTTACTTCGCGCAGCTGATCCAGCACCTGATCGAGCGTAAAGGCGTCAAGCTTCTGCTCAGGTATAGCGGCCACGGCTTTGGTGCGGGCACGCATGTCTTTTGCCTGCAAATAGCCCTGGAGCGCTTGATCGTTTTTCAACGTCGGCTCCTGTTGCATAGCCTCCTGAATGTAAACAGAGACACCTTCCGCCTGCCCCAGCCCATGCTCCCGCACAATGCCATACAGCATACTGCGGGTGGCACTGAAATTAGCCGGGTACTTCACTTTTGCCTTGAACTGGCTCAGCAGACTATACAAATCGGCTTCGTCAGCCGTATCATCGCGCACGTCGTGTGGCAGTTCCTTGATCAGGATGTGCTGCAGGTTGGCCGTGTCGAGTGTAAAGCTGGAGAAGTCAGTGTTAGCCAACGTGGCTATACCTATCGCTTTTTCAGCTCCCTGCACCCCTAACCTGCCACCGTTCCAGAGCTCCTGCATTTCGTCGTTGGGCTGCACGAAGAGCAGTTCCTGCACCTGCTTGCCGTTCACGTGCTGCGGACTCTGGAAAAGCAGCAGCACCGCATTCGGCTCGGTATACCCGGTCAGGTAGTAGAAGTCGGGGTCGGGATGGTAGTAGTAGTCCACGTCGTTGGCGCGGTTGCGCACGGGACTGGCAAAAAGAACGGCAACGGAGCGAGGGGGCAGCTGTTGCCGCACCACCTCTCTCCGTTGCCGGTGAAACTCTTTATCTAAAGTATCAGATGGCTTTTCCGAGCTTACGTGCGGTTGCGCTACTGCCGCAAAGGACAGCCAGCATAACAGTGCACACAGCCGGAAGGCTGCCATTAGTACATAATGTAGCCTTGCTCAACAGCCTTCTTCAGCACTGCTGAGATGCCGTTCTTGTTGATTGTTCTCAATGCTGAAGTAGAAACTTTAAGGGTTACCCAAGCATCTTCCTCAGGGATGTAGAAACGCTTCTTCTGAAGGTTCGGATAGAACTTACGCTTTGTCTTGTTATTAGCGTGAGAAACGTTATTTCCTACTTGTACTCTCTTTCCGGTTAAATCGCAAACTCGTGCCATCTTGTATTTTCTTCTAAATTATTTCAATAGGGGTGCAAATATCTATAAAAAGATACACAATGTCAAAGGCATAGCAGATAATTTTAACTAAACATACTCTAAAACAGCTACAAAGGCCTTTTAATTGTGTCGCCTATACCTTGCCTGAACCTTTCTCTTCGGCTTCTTTCTTCTTTTTGGTGAAACCGTATGGGCAGTTCCGGCAGGCGTTCTTACAGCAGTAGCCACGCTTAAGCAGGTACTTGGCCGTCAGCACCATCAGTCCCCGCTCAAAGTAAAAGTCTTCTCCTTCTTTCAGATCACTCACCGCTATACTTGTTTTTAAACGTCAAATATCAGCAAATCCGGGCCGTTCACCAAATAATGCCTGCTCGCCCTCCCTCTTTCACTAAATATGCGTTAAATAATATATTGCTCCTTGCCACGAATTCAACACCTAAATTATAAAACCATGTCCCGTTTCAACAATTTAAGTGAGGCCGTGTCCGTCATGCGTGCCCGTGGCTTCGTGAACACCTTTAGCATACAGCACCAGCAGGTCTACTGTTCTGAACTGAGCAAGGCTATCTCTCCTACACAGCTTACCCTGCTCGAGCGGCATGCCGTGCCTTCGCCTTCCGCGCATAATGGCGAAGAGGAGGTATACGGTTTCCGGACCGATGACAACCAGTTCGGCATCATGACCAACATCTACGCCGAGTACGACCCGGAGGGCTTTTACACGGTGTTCAGACAGTGCTTGAAGGGGCAGGCCGGGCACGCCTAGCCTGCCATAAGGGTAAAGGTATAATTCAGGCCGATTTCACTATATTTACAACAATTCATCAAAATCCCTGTAAATATAGGTCCGGAGTTGCAGCCTGTGGCGCAGCTCTGTCCCCAGTTTCAGACAACAGCTTTTTTTAACAAATAAACTATGAGCACGCTATCCATCACCTCCAGCCAGCAGGCTATCGAAACCGAAGAAAAATACGGCGCCCACAACTACCACCCACTGCCGGTGGTGCTGAACAAAGGCGAGGGCGTATACCTGTGGGACGTGGAAGGCAAACGCTATTACGACTTCCTGTCGGCCTACAGCGCCGTGAACCAGGGACACTGCCACCCACACATCATCAACGCCCTGATTGAGCAGGCGCAGCAACTCACGCTCACTTCCCGCGCTTTTTACAACGACAAACTGGGTATAGCCGAGAAATACATCTGCGAGCTGTTCGGCTACGACAAGGCGCTTTACATGAACTCTGGCGCCGAGGCTGTGGAGACGGCCATCAAACTGGCCCGCAAGTGGGGCTACCTAAAGAAGGGCATCGCCTCGCACAATGCCGAGATCATTGTGGTGGAGCGCAACTTCCACGGCCGCACGACAGGCATCATTTCTTTCTCTACTGATCCGGATTCCACCAAAGGCTTCGGTCCGTACATGCCGGGCTTTAAAGTAATACCTTACAACGACCTCGATGCGCTGGAAACAGCTCTGAAAGACAACCCGAACGTGTGCGGTTTCCTAGTCGAGCCAATTCAAGGCGAAGCCGGCGTGGTAGTTCCGCAGGAAGGCTATTTGGCCAAGGCGCATGCGCTTTGCAAAGAGTACAACGTGTTGCTCATGGCCGATGAAATTCAGACAGGTATAGCCCGCACGGGTAAGCTGCTGGCCAGCTACTATGATGATGTGAAAGCCGACATCCTGATCCTGGGCAAGGCGCTTTCGGGTGGTGTGTTGCCAGTGTCTTGTGTACTGGCCGACGATGATATCATGCTTTGTATTCAGCCGGGCGAGCACGGCTCTACTTTTGGCGGCAACCCGATGGCGGCTGCAGTGGCCATTGCCGCTTTGGAGGTAATCAAAGAAGAGAACCTGGTGGAGAATGCCTATAGGCTGGGCGAAGTGTTCCGGGACCGCATGAACCAACTGATGGCCAAGCGTCCGGAAGTGGTAACACTGGTACGTGGCCGCGGATTGCTGAACGCCATCGTGATCAAGCCAGCAGTTGACGGCCGCACCGCCTGGGATGTGTGCGTGGAGCTGAAGGAGAACGGCCTGCTGGCCAAACCGACCCACGGCGACATCATCCGCTTCGCGCCGCCTTTGGTAATGACCGAGGAACAGCTGCACGAGTGCTGTGATATCATTGAAAGAGTGATCATGAACTTCTAAGTCAGGTATACCTGAGTAAAGTATAAAGGCGAGGCTGTTTGGCTTCGCCTTTTGTTTTTTTAAGCGAAAACAAAAAAATCACTAGCTTTAAGAAACAATAGTTTTTGATTAAAAGAAGCACAAACTGTAAGTCTTGGATTAACTTAGATTAATGAGAAAGTATCTGTTTATTTCTGCTTTGTTCCTGTTTTCCTGTTCACCCGCAAACGTAACGACACCAGAAAACAATGTTTCTGTAGAAGAAAAACTTCAATGGAGGAAGGACTATGCTTTTTGTGCTTGCTTGCACCACGCTTTGGGAGAAGAAATTGCAAATGAGATTAGAGAAGCAGATTTCTCAAGAGGAATGCTACACGACATAGCAGACCTTGGAGGCATTTCCCGTTCGCTGGATAGCATGGCCCTAGAGGCTGCCAACAAGATAACAGTGAGCCGTATAAAAGATTTTGGAGACTCTCGACCTATCGTTTTTGAATGCTTACAATTCCATCGTTCGAAAGAGCTGGATGTATACTTAAAATCTATAAAGTAAGAATATTTTCTACAGCAATAGCGAAAGCATGATAACGTCTAAACACGGGACTTCGCCTTGCTTCTATTTTAAATTGAAAACATGACACAACCAGAACAAACCAAACCCATCGTTATTTTCTCCGGCGATTTTCACCGGGCAGCCGTCATCAAAAACATGCTCGAGAACCATGGCATTTATGTGTTCATGCAAAACGAGCACATGGGCAGCATCGCTCCTTTTCAAGTGGCTTCCGGTGGCTTCAACCCGGTTAAGCTTATTATTTCGGGTCATGATGAAGAGGAGGCCAAAAGGCTTCTGGAAGGGTTTAATGATGCCGCTTTTGACAACGAAGACAACTTGTAAGGAAACGTCCGCAAAACAGGTATAGCATCAAATCAATTCAGGCATAACGCCTGCCAATTTCCAAGGTATACCTTCGCTTTGCCGCGCATAAGCCGTACCTTTGCCGTATACTTATGTTGAAGCATTTTAGAGCAAGCGCTATACTATGATCACGAAAAGACCAAGACGAAACCGCTATAACGAAGTCATCCGCAGCATGGTGCAGGAAACAGCACTGGAGCTGAACGACTTCATTTTCCCCCTTTTTATTATTGAAGGTCAAAACCAGAAAGTGGAAGTAGGCTCCATGCCGGGCATCAACCGCTACTCCGTGGACACCCTGCTCGACGAGGTGGCCTCCTGCGTGGACCTGGGCATCAAAGCCTTCGCCCCTTTCCCGAGCATCCCCGAAAACCTGAAAGACAAGTACGCCAAAGAGAGCGCGAACCCGGAGGGTTTGTTCCCTAGGGCCATCCGCGAGATCAAGAAGAACTTTCCGGACGTGGTGCTGATGACCGACGTCGCTATGGACCCTTATAGCTCCGACGGGCACGACGGCATTGTGATCAACGGTGAGATCGTGAACGACGAAACGCTGGAGGTACTGGGCAACATGGCCCTCACGCAGGCGCAAGCCGGCGCCGACATCGTGGGCCCTTCGGATATGATGGACGGCCGCGTAGGGCACATTCGCCGTGTACTGGATGAGAACGGCTTCCATAAAGTGGGCATCATGAGCTATACCGCCAAGTATGCGAGCGCCTTCTACGGTCCGTTCCGCGACGCCCTGGACTCTGCCCCTAAAATGGGTGACAAGAAAACCTACCAGATGAACCCGGCCAACAGCCGCGAGGCCTTGATTGAAGCCGCCCTGGATACGGAAGAGGGAGCCGACTACCTGATGGTGAAGCCCGCTTTGGCCTACCTGGACATCATTAAGCTGCTGCGCGACAACTCGCACCTGCCGATAGCCGCCTACAACGTGAGCGGAGAATACGCCATGGTGAAAGCCGCCGGACTGAAAGGCTGGATCGACGGGGAGAAAGCGATGCTGGAAAGTTTGCTGAGCATCAAGCGTGCCGGGGCAGATATCATCCTGTCCTATTTTGCCAAGGACTTTGCTAAGTACCTCCAAAAATAATCGAGTAAGATCTTTAAGACTGAGAAAGCGCCCTGTACTAAAAGTTCAGGGCGCTTTCTTTTTATAAGAGGTATGATAAGCACAGGGTGTAAGCCACTCCTATGTCAACGTCTGGCAAATTATTCTATTCATTCTGAACCAGTTTGACGTTCGAGCACTTTTAGTTATATTGTTGGTTCTAAACTTCTACCTACTACTACTTTATGAGAGGATTGAGCCTTTGGCTGATGGCTGCGGCACTCACAACGACTTCTGTTGGCTTAGCGCAGCAGGGCGGTTCGTTGCCTGTGCGCGCAAATGTGCAGGAACTGGGCCGCATTGCGGCAGCTGAAGATAAAGACTACCGGATAAAACGTGCCGAAGCCATCGCGCTCGCCAAACAGAATGGCTGGGAAATCGAGAAGACCTATCAGGACGGCACGCACATTTCGCTGCAGCACCTCGACGAGCTGGGTATGCCCGTCTACTACATCACATATAACAACGCAGCTGCCATCACTACCCGCACGAACCAACTTTGGGCAGGCGGCCAGCTAGGCCTCAACTTGAGCGGAGCGAGTAATAGCGTAACCGATAAAATGGGTATCTGGGACGGCGGTCTGGTCCGCGAATCACATGTGGAACTACGCGGCCGGGTAGAGCAGAAAGACAATCCTTCAAAACTGAATGACCATGCCACACACGTGGCCGGCACGCTCATCGCCAGCGGTCAGAGTAGCCTGGCCAAAGGAATGGCCCATGGGGTAAAGAAACTCCACGCCTACGACTTTAACAACAGCGCTACCGAGATGGCCGAAGCTGCGCAGGCTAACATGCTGGTGTCTAACCACTCGTATGGCACTATAGCCGGCTGGCGCTATAACAGTGAGCGCAAAGGCACCGACGATGATCCATACTGGGAGTGGTGGGGCACGCCGCAAGTGAGCGAGACAGAAGACTACAAGTTTGGCTACTACGACGAGACCTCCGTTAGCTGGGACCGCATTGCCTACAACGCGCCCTACTTTCTGATCGTGAAGTCGGGTGGAAACAACCGGCAGGAACCTGGCCCTGCTGTGGGCAAGCCTTACATGCAGCGCAACTCCAACGGTAATTTTACGCTGGTGGCACAGCGCCCGGACAACATCAGCAACAATGATGGCTACGACGCCATTGCCACTTACGGCACTGCCAAAAACATCTTGACGGTGGGCGCGGTGAGCAACATACCGGGCGGCTACAACCAGCCGTCCGACGTAAAGGTCACGGGTTTCAGCAGCTTTGGCCCCACCGATGATGGCCGCATCAAACCTGACCTGGTAGGCGGCGGAGAAAAGATACTTTCCACGACCAGCGTTAACGATAAGTCTTACAAAGTGTTGAGCGGCACCTCCATGGCGGCGCCCAATGTTTCGGGCTCCATGCTGCTTTTGCAAGAGCACTACGCCAATGTAAACAGCGGACAGTTTATGCGTGCCGCCACGCTCAAGGGTTTGGCCATCCATACGGCTGACGAGGCGGGCGAAGCTCCAGGCCCCGATTACAAACATGGTTGGGGGCTTTTGAACGCCAGTCGTGCCGCTTCCATGATCACCAACGCCCGAGGCACGCACCTGATGCAGGAGCGCAGTCTGGAGCAAGGCAAAACCTATACCTTCGAGGTAATAGCATCCGGTGCGGGACCACTCGTGTCCACCATTTCCTGGACCGATCCGGAAGGGGCCGCTCACCCGATGTACAGCTCCCTGAACAACCGCAGCCCCCGCCTGGTCAATGACCTGGACGTGCGCATCACGCACCGCGGCAACACGATTATGCCCTGGGTACTGAACCCGAATGCACCCGAACTTCCTGCCACCCGCGGCGATAACGTAGTGGACAATGTAGAGCAGGTGCTTATATCGAATCCTATACCTGGTGAAACCTATACCATTACCGTGTCGCATAAGAGGACGCTCCAGAAAGGCCCTCAGGAATACTCTGTTTTGGTGAGCGGCGTGGGAGGCACCGCCTACTGTGCAAGCACTCCTACCTCGGAGGCTGGTTCACGCATCAGCAAAATCACTTTTGATGACCTAACGACCTCTTTTGGGGGGTGTGCCACCTATCGCCTGCAAGAAGAGATGCTGCTGACCTTTGAGCCAGGGCAGACCAAAGTCGCGACCTTTGAGCTCGGCACCTGTGGTGCCAACGCCAGCAAGGCAGCCAAGGTATACGTGGACTGGAATGGCAACGGCAGCTTTGAAGATGAAGGCGAAGAAGCAGCTGTTTCGACCGTCATGAACGGTGTTGGTGTTTTCAATGCCAGCATCTCCGCTCCTTCTTTTCTGCAACCCGGCCACATCACCCGAATGCGCATTGTGTTAGTCGAGACATCTGACCCGGCAGGTATAAGTCCATGTGGCACTTATACCCGCGGTGAGACACAGGACTACATTATTCAGGTGGCAAGACCTGCTTCGGACATTGTACTACAACAGGTAGTGCCGGTTGGCGCTTCGCTTTGCGCTGGCACTACGCAACAGTTCATCGTTACACTCCGCAACAATGGGATGCGGGATCAAAAAGACATACCTGTTTCGCTGGAGGTATACCGTAGCGGTTCCAAAGTAGCCACCCTGACGGCGGTGTATGCTAAAGTCTTAAAATCCTTTGATTCCGACGATATCTTACTAACAGCTGATTTTCAGACAGAAGCCGGTGCTACTTATGAACTAATAGCCTCGGCAGGCGCTGGCAACGATGCCGTGCCGGAGAATAACACACTGAGTAAGACTTACGGCGTGGGGGGCAACACGGCTGCGCCACAAGCTGTGGCGACTCACTGCGGCGACCAGCTTAGCTATACCCTGACTGGCACGGGCGACGGCACCGTGTTCTGGTACAACACGGCAAGCGGTGGCATGCCTTTGGCCGCTGGCAACGCAACCACTATCCCGACAAGCAGCCTAAACGGAACACTCTACGCATCCCTCAACGATTTCTCGGCTACGGTTGGCCCGGCAACGAAGAAATTTGCAAGTGGTGGCGGCTACAACCAGTTCACGCCAGATGTGATTGTTGACACAAAAGCTCCTATGCTGCTGGAGAGCGCCCGCCTCTACATCGGCAACTCAGGCAAGATCACTTTTACAGCCTATAACAGCAATGGATCTCCTGTTTCGACCCGCACAATCACAGTAAAAGCGACACGCTCCAACCCCGCCCCTGGCGTGCAGGAAGATGATCCGAATGATCAGGGAGAGGTATACTACCTGGGCCTGGAGCTTCCTGAGGCAGACACTTACAACATTGCGATCAGCTATGACCACAAAGATGGCGCTACCGTCTACCGCAACAATGCCGGCGTAACAGGCTATCCGTTTGGTGTCAGCAATGTGTTCACCATCACGGGAACCACGGCTAGCCCGGGTGCGCTTAGCTATTACTATTACTTCTACGACCTGAAGGTGCGTGCGCTCGGCTGTGTTAGCCCAAGGGTGGCGGTACCAGTGGAAAAAGGCACTCCCATTCCAACCCCACTTATCACACGCCAGGGCCTCAGCCTGCAGTCAAGTGTAGCAGATGGCAACCAGTGGTACCTGAACAGCCAGCCTATACCTGGTGCAACGGAGCAAACCTTTACCCCGACGGAAAGCGGCGACTACAGCGTGCAGGCCCAGTGGAAAGGCTGTGTTTCTACACGATCGCAGATCTATACCTTCGCTTACCAGGCTAATGGCCGTGAACTAAAGAAGGAACTGGTAGCCTCGCCTAACCCAAGCAATGGCGTATTTAAGGTGCAGTTTGAAACAACGCAACAGGAGGATTTATTCCTCAACGTGACGGATATGCTAGGCAACCTGATCTACACCCGCAAGGTGATTGGTTTCAATGGCTTCTACGAAGCTGACATCGACCTTTCGGGCAGGAGCTCTGGCATTTACCTCCTGCGGGTTAAGTTCGGTGACCAGTCCTTTACCCAGAAACTGGTGCTGCAGCGCTAAGAAGCCCTAAACAATATGAAGAGCCCCGGCCCATTGGTTGGGGCTTTTTTATGACCCGGTGCCGGCACTGTCGTCAGGTATAAGGCCGTGCCCAGCGAATAGGTATAGGAGCACAACTCATTTCTATACCGGCCGCTGGCCTGCTGCTCTATTTTGCCAAATCGCCTGTTATACCTATCTTCATCAAAACAAAAGATAAAACAGAGACTATGAAGAAATTACTACTCGCCATGGGTGTAGCATTTATGTTCGCCTCCTGCGCCCAGCAGCCACAGGTTAGCAATACCAGCACCCAAACCGAAGAGCTTGAGCAGGTTCCTGAGGCACAGCAGCTAGCCTCGCCGGTAACAGCTACGCAACAGGCCTTCTATTCGCAGCTAAGCAAGCTGTGTGGCAAAAGCTTCAGGGGTGTGGCTGTGTTTCCGGCTGATGGCAAAGACCCGTTTGCAGGCAAGGAACTGACCATGCACGTGCAGGCTTGCTCCGACACCACCATCCGTATTCCTTTTCATGTCGGGGAGGACAAGTCCAGAACCTGGGTGATCCGCCAAATGGAAGAAGGCCTGCAGTTGAAGCATGACCACCGCCACGAGGACGGCACTCCCGATGAAGTAACCATGTACGGCGGCATTGCCATGGACACAGACGATGCCAGCACCATGCGCTTCCCAGCCGACGCCTTTACCGCCCAGTTGATACCTGCCGCCTCCACCAACGAGTGGAACCTGGTGCTGAGCCCCGACGGTCGCACGTTCAGCTACATCCTCAAGCGCGACAACCAGCTCCGCTTTCAGGCTGATTTTGACCTGACCAAACCGATTAATTAGGTTATACCTGCTATACCTTAAAACAGGAAGGCCCGGAGCTGCTATAGCTCCGGGCCTTCTCTTTGAGGCAAACTTTTAATCTACGACTTCGAAAACCGCTTCTTTAGTACCTGGTAGTCGATAAAGTAGAGCACGCGCACCGACAGGCTGTTGGTCTGCGGCCCGGTTATGGTGCGGGTAAAGTTTTCGTGGTAGCGCGGCACGATGTCTCCCTGGCTTTCCAGAATGGCGTTCTTCCACATGATGCTGATCTCGCTGCCTGGCGCAAACCACCACGAGTAAATCATGTCGATGTTGAAAGCATTGTAGTTGATGTCGTGGTTCGGCAGCTCGTTTTCGGGGAAGTAGCCACCAAGCGGGTAGCTGCTGGTTAGCAACTCTCCTTTATCACCAAGCTGGAAGAAGCGGTTGTACTCGGCTTTGGACCAATAGTGCCGCGCCCGCAACGACAGCGACATGCGGTTGTTGAAAATATATGAACTGGTGAGTGTATTGTCCACTGTGTTCACGTCGCGCAGACCAAAGATAATGTCTTGCTGCCTACCCATTTCAGTGTTCCGGGTAAAATGGTTAGCATAGCCTATGTCGTCGCGGTTGCTGTTGCGGCTATAGCTGTAGACGAACATCAGCTTGTCGTTTACCCGGAAGCGTGGCGAAAGCTCGTAGCCAAAATTCTGACGCTCGTGCTCGTCGAAATTACGGTAATCCAGTCTTATGTCAAGTGCGAGTCGCTTGCGGTAGTCCGACGATATCCAGCCACCTATACTGCGGTTCACCGGAAAGGTATAGTAACGGCCCGCTACACGTGGCTCGAAGAAGTCGTAGGTCTTCACCGGCTCCAGGTTAAAGTTGGTGCCCACGCTCAGGAAGTTGCGGAACGTACCGCTCACCCTACCGTAAATCACGAAGTTCTGAAAATCATCAGGCTTATACCGGCGGCTGTAGGTAGCGCCCAGTTGGGTATTCATGTTGAGGAGCTTCCAGAAAGGCTGGTAGATGTTATACCTAAGGTTCAGGTCCTCGTCCACGGTGTTGCGGATGAAGTTGATGCCCATGTCATTCGGGTCATAGGTGTCGGACTTCATGGAGTGGGTAAACCGGTACTGGAAATTACCGCTCACCTTGCCCCCGCCGATGCTGTACATGTGCCCCAGCTGCGCGTCGCCGGGGTAGTACTTCTGGCTCAGGGCGGCGCTGCCTTCCACGGCATATCGGTTGCCCTTATTCGCCACCCGGAACAGCATACCGGTCAGGTTGGCGTCGTAGGTGCTTCCTTCGCGCAGCACGTTGGTGTTCACCAGCGTTACGTAGGAGTTGTTTTTAAGCGACTGATCGAGCACCAGAATGTTGTAGTTGGTGAGCGGCTGCGTTTCTTTCTGGAAGCGGTTGCCTTCGCTGTCTTCGAGTGTGGCAAACTGCCGGCCCACCACGGCATTGAACAAACCGATGCCTAAGCCCGACTGCGTGCGGCCTGATATTTTGGTACCGTTCAACATCTTGGTTTCACGCGGATTCTCGATGATGATGTTGCCCTGCTCGCGCTCCTCGCGCGCGTTCAGAAAGTTGATGGGTGTGCCACCAATGCGGCGCGAGTACAGGAAACCCCCTTTGTTGAACAGTTCAGTCCCCTCCATAAAGAAAGGCCGGTACTCGTTGAACTGCACCTCGAAAGGCGACAGGTTGAGCACCTGGTTATCGGACTGCACCTGGCTGAAGTCAGGTATAAGCGTCATGTCGAGTGTGAAGGCGTCGCTGATGCCGTACTTCACGTCCATACCGCCGCTGAAGTTGACGTTGTTTTCGTAGTTCGTTGAGCCATCCTCGTTGTGCACCGGGTACTTCTCCACATAACCAGATACATAGGGCGAGAGCGACAAACGTAGCGGTGCCTCCACATCTTTGAGCCCCCTCAACCTGCCAAACTGGTTGGTGAACCCGCTGATGGCCGGGTCTACGTGGTTCCAGAAAAATGTTTCGCGCGATGATTGGCGGTGACGCTGGAAGTTAAGTCCCCAGAGTTGCTCCGGCTTTTTGCTGAAACGGATGGCCGAGTAAGGTATACGCATCTCCACCACCCAGCTATTCCCCTCTGCTTTGGCGCTACTCTCCCACACCGCATTCCAGGTAAAATCTTCGCCGTTAGAGGAGTAGCGGGCGTCGAGCTGCACGCCGGCTGGTGTCACGAAAAAACCAAAACCGTTGATTTGGTCGTTGTACGTATCGAAGAACACCCCGAAATAATCCGTATTGCCCAGGTCGTCGCGTTTGCCCAACTGCCTGAAGATACTGTCCTGCGACACGTCTTGCATGTAGGCTCCGATGTAGATGGCCATATCGTCATAGAGCACGCGCACCTGCGTCGGGTGCACTTCCTTTAAACCGGGCTTGGGCTTATTCTGAATGAAATCTGTAGCAACTTCGGCCTGTTGCCATACGGCCTCGTCCAGAGAGCCGTCAATCTTGATCGGCTCCGAGACGCGCGATGCCTGCATTTGTTTTACATTCGCGAAGACGGGCGTTCTCCTCTCCTGCGCCCCTACCTGTTGCCACGCCAGCACAGCCAACAAGAGTACAAGCATCCGCACGAAAACAGGTATAGGTATAGAGCAATTCATAAAGTAAGAGGAGAATCTGGGTACGTATGACACAAAGGTATAGAATAGATGCCCTTGAGGCCACAATACCTGCTATTTCCTGGCAACAAAACGCTTAACCGAAGCATAAAACGGGCAAACGCGGCTTTTTACCTGATCAAGGGCCAGAAACAGAAAGCGCCACACCCGGCTGACAGGTATGGCGCTTTAGCAAAGGCTGAGACAAGGCTTACAAATCCTCTTCGCGTACCAGCATCAGCACAGCCGACTGCGGCACTATAAAGTATTTTTCACCTATGTAGTTGATTTCGATGGCATCGCGCTGCAGGTAGATGGCCAGGTCGCCCTCTTTTATCTGAAGCGGCAGGTAGCGCACCTGCTCCTGTTCCTCGTCGCTGAGCACCTCTTCATCAAAGCCATAGTCGGCAGGCATCGGGTAGCCGGGGCCCACCCGCATCACATAGCCTTCCTGTACCTTTTCTTTTTCCTGCACGCCCGGTGGCAGGTATAGACCGCTTTTGGTTTGCTCCCGCGAGCTTTTCGGCTTGATTAGCACACGGTCGCCTACAATGATAATCTTCTCGAGTTTGTTGCTTTCTGAAATTCTCATGGATAAGGTATGCATGATTAAATAGGATCTGCAGTTACTTTAAAGCGCATGGCCGCCTTGATCTCAACGTCACGCGTGATGGGCTTGGCAATAGCAGCTCTCGTTTTTACCGTATACGTTTCTCCTTTGATATACTTGTCCAGCTTGGCATTGGTCGATTTTAACTCAATGGCTTTCACGCCCTTCGGCACTTCATTCAGGTAAGCAATCTTCGTCTCCTCTCCTTTGTCGTTGCTCAGGTAAATCTCGATGCTACGCAAAAAGTCAAAATTCTCGTCCGATGGATTTGCGATGGTGAGCGCGAGTTTGTTCAGGCTCACGTCCTTTACCAGCTCGGCGCGGGTCTTGTTGTTCTTAAAGGTTTCCGAAGAGTTCGTCTTCACTGGTATAGGCGATAGTGGTGTAACTACGCCTATTGGGAAAGTTGATTCGATGCGAATGGTTTCTTCCTGGTTGATATAGAAAGTAAGCAGATCGTCTACCTTGTCGCAGGATGTTGCTATAAACGCAAACAACATCAGCGTTGCCAGTAATAGGTTTTTCATAAAAAGGGTGAAATTTAAAGTACTCTCTGTTAATTGTTTTAACCTTGCAAAGGCTTAAAAAAGGAGAGCAGCCTTGCGGGCTGCCCTTGTTATAATGCCTGCACAGAGTGCAAAATTAATCAAAATGATTGAGAGTAACGCGATTAGTCAAACATGTCGGCGGCGCGGGTTGTGTCCGGGCCGTTTTCAAGCCAACTCATCGGGTAGTTTTTGTCCATCAGGCTCACCGCCTCCTCGGTCAGGTATAGCGGCTTAAAGGTGTCGATCATCACGGCGTACTCGTGCGTTTCTTTCTTGCCGATGCTCGCCTCCACTGTGCCTGGGTGCGGACCATGTGGTATACCGCCCGGGTGCACCGTAAACGAAGCCCTGTCCACGCCCTTGCGTGACATAAAGTCGCCGGCCACGTAGTAAAGCACCTCATCGGAGTCTACGTTGGAGTGGTTATAAGGCGCAGGTATAGCCTGTGGATGGTAGTCGAACAGGCGCGGCACAAAGGAACAGATCACGAAGTTGTTTGCCTCGAAAGTCTGGTGCACGGGAGGTGGCTGGTGGATGCGGCCGGTTATGGGCTCAAAGTCGTAAATGGACAGCGCATACGGGTAGAAGTAGCCGTCCCAACCCACCACGTCAAACGGGCTGAAGTCATAGTAGTACTGGTGCAGCAGGCCGTCTTTTTTGATTTGCACCAAGTGCTCACCACCCTCTGTGTACTCGATCAACTCATGTGGGGCCCGGATGTCGCGCTCACAGAACGGCGAGTGCTCCAGCAGCTGCCCGAAGTGGTTGCGGTAGCGACGCGGCGTCTCTATTGGGCTGAACGATTCGGTGATCAGCAAACGGACCGGGCCGTCGTTGAAATGAAACTGGTGGATGATGGTGCGGGGAATGACGATGTAATCACCCTCACGGAACTCCAGCTTACCCATCTGCGACAACAGTACACCGCTGCCCTCGTGCACAAACACCACCTCATCGGCCTGGCCGTTCTTGTAGTAGTAGTCCATTTTCAGCTCCGACGGATTGCAGATGCTGATGGCCACATCGCTGTTGAGCATCATGGTCTTGCGGGCATTCAGGTAGTCAGTACCGGTGTTGGTCTGGTCGAGTGTTTTCAGGTGATGCGGCGCCAGCTTTATACCTTCGGCAATTTTGGGGGCGTAAGGTATAGGCTCCCCGATGCGGGTAATGCGGGTCGGCGGATTCTTGTGGTACAGCAACGACGACAGACCGCTGAAGCCCAGCGTGCCCACGAGCTGCTCGGCATACAGACTGCCATCTTCCTGCCTGAACTGCGTGTGTCGCTTCTGAGGGAAGGTACCCAATTTGTGATAGTAAGCCATTCCTTTCTCTTTGGTTATGGTTTTCAAAAGCGATCCTACCGGGCGCTCTTGCTTATACAAATATACTATTCTGGTTGGTTATACGCCTCCTTTGGCCAAACGCTGCGCCTTACCAAATTGGCGGAGCGCCTCCTGAAACTCCTCGTCCTTTTCGTGCAGGATCGGGAAGAAACCCGGGTTGCCGTATACGCTACGGCCGATGAAAGCTTTTATGTTATTGCGAAGCAAGGCCTGCGAGCGCTTGTACTGCGCCTCGTCATACGTTACCTCCGACTGCGCCGCTAGTTTCAGCAAATCCTTCATCATCTTGTCCGAGACGTTGAAAGTCTTGATGAATTTCTCCATTTGCATCTTCTCCAGGTCCTTGCGGTTGTCGTTGTAGTAAGTCAATGCGTACTCGCGAATGACGTTCTTGCTGTACAGTTGACTTAGCAGTTCCGATATCTCGGTGGTGTCGCGCGCCACGAACACATCCGGCATAATGCCACCGCCTCCGTATACCACACGGCCTTTGCCCGTCTTATACTTGAGCGAGTCCACAAACAAACTGCTGTCAGGATGGAAGTACTCGCCGTTTTCGAAGCGCTGCAGCATGTCTTTCTGGTAATCGTCGGTGCCGGCCACATAGGGCTTCTGGATAGAGCGGCCGCTTGGCGTGTAGTAGCGCGAAATGGTGAGGCGCAGCTCCGAACCGTCGTTTAAGGGAATCGGCATTTGCACCAGCCCTTTGCCAAACGAGCGACGACCCACGATCAGGGCGCGGTCATTGTCCTGCAGGGCGCCTGCCACAATTTCAGAAGCCGAGGCGCTGCCTTCGTCCAAAAGCACGATCACAGGACCATTCTCAAAGTCGCCTTTGGTGCGGGCAAATGATTTGGAGTCGTAGCGGGTGCCTTTCCCGTCGGTATACACGATCATCTTATCGCCGGCGATGAACTCGTCCGCCATACGGGTAGCGTGGTCCATGTAACCGCCCGGGTTGCCGCGCAAATCCAGGATCAGCTGTTGCATGCCTTTCTTTTTCAGTCCGGAAAGCGCCACTTTAAATTCATCGAAGGTATTGGAGGCGAAGCGACTCACTTTGATGTAGCCCGTATTGTTGTTCACCATGTAGTTCACGTCCACCGACACGGTTGGAATCTTGTTGCGGGTGATCGTAAAGTCGAATGGCTTCTTGTTGGCCTTGCGCAGCACCTGTATTTCCACATCCGTGCCCTTTGGACCGCGCAGGCGCTTGAACACCCCCTCGTTGGTTATCCCGGTGCCCGCCACATTCTCGCCGTTCACGCTTACTATCTTATCACCTGACTGTATGCCTGCCGCCTCCGACGGACCGCCGCTCAAGGGAGTAATCACATAAATGGTGTCTTTAAAGATATTGAACTCCACGCCGATACCTTCAAAATCGCCTTCGAGGTAAGAACGGGCCATGGCCAGGTCAGCAGACGGGATGTAAGAGGTATGCGGATCGAGCTTTTCGAGCATTTTGGTGATGGCGTGGTCGGTCAGTTTCTCGGTATCCACGGTATCCACGTAATCGCGGTCGATGTAGCTCAGAACGTCGCGAAACTTCAGGTAAGCCTTGGCCGTGCTCTGCGGGTTGTTATCGGAAGGGGAAAAAGTGTTGGCGCCAATCAGTACCCCAACCACCAGGGCCAGTGCAATGTATAGCGGCAGGCGCACTTGAAAAGGCGTGTTCCGGGGTTTCTTTTGCCCCGGTGTTTCCGGCTCCTCCTGTGGGTTATATTTGGTTTCTTCGCTCATCTCAATCTCTAAAAACGGTTAAATATAAAGCTTAGCGGGCGCTTTTGTGCAGCTTTATAGAGATAAATATTCACGCTTCTCTATGCAAGGCTCCTATAGAAGTATACCCGCATGCTGCGTAGCTTGTTATTCTTTCAACAAAGCTTTGGTCGGGTTTTATTCCATTTTAGTATAAAATAATACTGCGGTTGTGTTTGTCCTTCAGTCTCTCCCATCTTTCCAAAACAGTAAAATCCTTGGGATAGGGGCTCTATAGGGAGATTCAGACAAGTCACTATAAATCCCGATTAAATCCCTTAACTTTGTATTTTTAAGCGCAGATGCCCGGTTAAGGCAGGCAGCAAACGCTACACAAGGGTATTATGGCGAGAATTTTAGGTATAGATTATGGCAACAAGCGGGTGGGACTGGCAGCGACAGACACGCTCCAGATCATTGCCTCACCACTAGAGACCATACACGCCAAAGACGTGCTGACTTATCTGAAAGCTTATACCCAGCGCGAGCCTGTGGAGGCCATGGTGGTGGGTATGCCCCGCCGCCTGACGGGAGAGGCCACCGATGCAACGCCACACGTTATCGGGTTTGTGCGTAAGCTGCAAAAGGAGTTTCCAGGTATACCGGTGCACACCGTGGACGAGCGCTTTACTTCCAGCATGGCCCAGAAAGCAATGCTGGCGGGCGGGCTTAAAAAGAAGGACCGGCAGGACAAAGGCACGGTGGACCGCGTAAGCGCCGCCATTATATTACAGTCGTATTTAGAAAGCAGAACGATATGATTTACCCAATCACCGCCTATGGCGACCCGGTGCTGAAAGAACCGGCGCAGGACATCCCAAAAGACTACGAAGGTCTGAACGAACTGATTGAAGACATGTATACCACCATGTATCATGCGCATGGCGTAGGTCTGGCCGCCCCGCAGATCAGCAAGGGCATTCGCCTGTTTGTGATCGACTCGGAGCCGATGATGGATGAGGGCGACGAAGGCAAGGGCGTAAAGAAGGCATTCATCAACCCGGAGATAATCGAGGAAGACGGCGAGGAGTGGGGCTTTGAAGAAGGCTGCCTGAGCATACCGGGTGTTCGTGAAGTGGTATACCGCCCGGAGCGCATCGTGATTCATTATTACGACCAGGACTGGAACGAGCACACCGACACCTACGACGGCATGACGGCCCGCGTGATCCAGCACGAGTACGACCACATTGAGGGCATTCTGTTCACGGACCACCTGTCTGGCCTGACGAAGCGCCTGATCAAGAACAAGCTGAACAAGATATCGAAAGGCGAAGTAGACGCCGACTACCGCATGAAGTTCCCGGTGAAGCGATAGGCTTAGTGAATACAGCTATTTGATTGCCAACATTTTTGTCTACTGCACCTGCTAAAACCAATCCTATGAATGCGATAAAGCGAAACAATGTAACAGTAACCGGAAAAGGTGAAAAACCCATGCTATTTGCCCATGGCTACGGCTGTGACCAGACGATGTGGCGCTATATTACACCCGCTTTTCAGGATGATTACAAGCTAGTTCTTTTCGATCATATCGGTTTTGGTCATTCTGATGCTTCCGCCTACACAAAGGAGCAGTATGCTTCATTGCACGGTTATGCAGCTGATGTGTTGGAGATATGCGAGGAACTGAATCTGCAGGATGTCATCTATGTAGGCCATTCCGTTAGTGCCATGATAGGTGTACTAGCCGCCATAAAAGAGCCGGGACGTTTCTCTAAATTAGTACTTGTGAGCCCGTCTCCCAGCTTTATCAATGATGGCGACTACCATGGTGGCTTTTCACGGGAGGAAATAGATGGTCTGCTGTTGGCTTTGGATGGTGACTACCTTGGCTGGTCTAACAATATAGCCCCTGTGATAATGGGTAACGCTGATCGCCCTGAACTGGCACAGGAACTGGCGCAAAGCTTCTGCACGAGCAACCCTGCCATTGCAAATGATTTTGCACACATCACGTTCTTGTCGGACAACCGAAAGGACCTGCCTCAGGTCAAAACCGATACCCTGATTTTGCAGTGCTCGGAAGATGCGATCGCACCTATTTCAGTTGGCGAGTTTACACACCGAAGCATTGCAAATAGTGAGCTCGTGGTCCTGGAAGCAACAGGTCACTGCCCTAACCTGAGCGCTCCTGAAGAGACGATCGCAGCCATTCAGAATTTTTTGTAGAAATACCGTACATGTATCTGTACAGTTAATAGTCAGCAGGGCTGCGACTATTGAGCTTTCAGGAAACAGGTAAAGCTTTTTTATTATTGATAGAGCATATAGAATATAAAGAATTAAAGAAGGCTAACGGAGATGTATTCCTGGAGATTAGGAGATCGCCAGTTCATGGCTTTATATCCATGAACTGGATCGGAATACAATCTCTTGAAACCATTGTAATGGGCAGTAACTTAGTTCTATCGATGTTGCGACGGGACCCGTGTGAGGGCATTCTGAATAGTAACCGTGAGTTGATAGGCCCCTGGGAATCCGCAACTAATTGGTTAGCCTTCAAATGGGCTCCTCAAGCCAAGAGTTTGGGGCTGCGCTACTTTGCACATGTGCTATCCCCTGGCATTTACGGGCAGCGCTCTTTTAAATCACTCTACCCTAATCTCAGAAAGGTATTCGAGGTAAAATCATTTGATGACGAAGAGGGAGCTGAAGAGTGGCTCAGCTCACAACATAACAAGTGAGCTTACATACGCTTACTCTATCCAGCTGAATAATCTGCCCCAACGCACCTTATCCAGTAAGCCTGCCTTCTCATCCACCGAAAACCAGGTGAACAGAGGTTTCCCGACAATATGATCCTCCGGCACAAAACCCCAGTAGCGGGAGTCGAGGGAGTTGTGACGGTTGTCGCCCATCATGAAGTAATAGTTCTGTTTAAAGGTATAGCTTTTCACTTCCTGCCCGTTCAGGTATAGCTTGCCGTTGCGCACTTCGGCATTTTCGTTTTGCTCATGACTTAGGATGATCTTCTCGTAAAGCGACAGCGTCTCCGGTGTGATGTCGATTGTAGCACCCTGCTCCGGAATGTAGAGCGGACCATAATTATCACGGTTCCAGCCGGGGTTGCCGAAAATGCCCGGCTCCGCTTCGCCAGCTTGCATTTGCTGTAGCTCTACCCGCCGTATAAAATCGAGCGAGGCCAGCGCATCTGCCTTGGTAGGCGAAGTGTGCAGCACGTAGCCGCCCGGCACCGAGTATAGGTCGGTTATGTCTCGCTCTTTAAAGAACCTCTCCTGCAGCACCTTGTCGGTGGCCACAAAGTAGGCGTACTGCATCTGCTCCGGGTTGTCTTGTGGCTGACCGTTCAGGTATAGCTGCCCGTCGCGAATCTCGAGCACATCGCCGGCTATACCTACACAGCGCTTTACGTAGTGCGTACGCAGGTCGACTGGATGCTCCGGCTCCACTGGCAGGTTAAACACCACCGGGTCGTTGCGCTTGATTTCGGAAAAGGCTGGCAGCCGCAGCGACGGAAGCTGCAACGCATCAGAGTAGGCAGGTATGTCCGTGCCCCAAATGGTCTGGTGCGTGAGCGGCACCTGCAACGGCGTCATGGGGGTGCGGGGGCCGTAGTGCAGCTTGCTCACAAACAGCCGGTCGCCCACCAGCATCGATTTCTCCATCGAAGAAGTAGGTATGGCATAGGCCTCAAACGTGGCCCAGCGAAAAAACGTGGAGACTAAAACAGCAAACATCAGGGCATTTCCCCATTCGCGCAGGGCGCTTTTTTTAGCTGACTTTTCGGCCGCTTTTTTCTTCCAGAATTTTAGCTGCATTTTCTAAGCATAGTAGGTTTACTATACTTTAACTGTATTCAGGTTCAGTAAATTATACCTGCTGCAAAGAAAATTATCGCGCTATACCTTTTGTTGGCACACAAACGGATCGAACAGGCTTCACCGGACTTTACTCCATCAGCCAAGTTCCTCCTTTGTTGCGCTTCAGGTATAAGCATTGGGGCATCCAACGTTCGTTCATAATATATGGTAGACCTGCGCACTCATCAATCCTGCAAAAGTTGCAGCGTTTTCTTATCCTTTTCGCCATTAAAATATTTGTCGAGCACGGCCTGAAACACCGGATCAGCACCCGGCACTGCCGCAAACAATGTCATGCTGGAGCGCAACTTCAGGTCATCGGGGTTTCCCAGTGCTTGGGTGGCTGTTTTGCTCTCCAGTGCCAGCATGGCTTTTGATATTTCGACCAGCCGCGGACCCAGCACCGGGTGCTGTAGGTATAGTTGGGCCTCCTGCAAGTCTTTGATGGCGTAAAAGCGGGCGGTCTCGCTATAGCCCAAGCCCTGCAGCTGCGGAAAGATAAACCACATCCAGTGGCTGCGCTTGCGGCCGCTTTTTATTTCGGAAAGCGCCTGCTCATAGCTGCTGGCCTGCGCATCGAGGAAGCGGTTTAGGGGGTCGGAGTTTTTCATACCGGGCAGTACGGGGTTAATGGTTACTTCGGTTCGTGGATACTGCAGGTACGCAGCAAATAACTTGCGGTAAACTCCCTGCCACTTTGAATCAGGCTGTTTTTCTCGTCTTTTGACATTTTCCTGATGCGGGGACTGATACCGACTGACGAAACAGAGATCGTTCTGGCCCAGTCTTCTTCAGTTAGCTCATTCCGGTTCAAATTCTCGATAACCAGGGTATAGAGCGCCGCCACATAATCGTTCAGGCTCTTAATTTCGATTGGCACCAGTTCTTTTGTAAGGGCGTCGTTCTCAATCTGCAAATCGGAGTCTATCCTTATACCCACAGTACCGAGATTGGGCAACCTTTGTTTTTTCCCCGTTGAGTCCGTCACCTCGGTGTCGAACATAGTAATCGGGAAGTTTCCAATGATGCCACCGTCCACCACCACATCCAGATTTTGGCCAGCATCCGGCTTTCTGTATACCGCCCCATCGCTGTCAATAAACACAGCTTTAAAGTACAACGGTATTGAAACCGATATTCTGACCGCATCCTTCACTTTCATGTTCGGGTAATGCTCCCTGGAGAAGACAAGCAGCTTCTGCCTGTTTAAGCTCGTTGCGGTAATGTACAGATCCTTGTATCCCAAAGCATTCAGCTCTTCAAAAGTTATGTTTGGGTTTCCCGTTTTGTTTTCGATCAGTCTGGCGGTCCAGTCCGTAAACCGATCCCCGCGATACCACCCATACACGCTGTTCATGCGCGCAAATCCGCCGATGAACATAAAGCGGCCGTCATTGAATTTCCTAAACTGCGTCGAGGAGATGATGTCCGCTATTTCCTGGGCGGAATAACCTAACGAAAGCATCATGGCCGTAATAGCCCCTGCCGATGTGCCACCAACTTTCTCTATCCCTTTCAACTTGCCATGCCGCTCCAATTCATCGATCACGCCAGCATAGGCAATGCCCCGTATACCTGCTCCTTCAAAAGCCAGGTTCCTGATGTCGCAGTTCTGGCTGTATACCTGTGTGGAAAGCAGACAGAAGAGGACGGCGAGTTTAATGTAATGCTTCATGAGGAAGTATGGTGTTTCATAAGCTAGTAGATATTTTTAGCGCCTCGGAAGTGCTAATGGAAAACGGGTATGCAGGGCTGGTGCTACCGCCCATTAGGTGGAAACTACAGATTACCCGGCTTTCCTACTCACAATATACAAATTCCCTAATTCTCCGTACACCGCAGGTATGGCTTTCCGACAAATCGCTATCTTGCTCCTCCTTGCCTCCCTGTTCCCCCTCACCGGGTATAGCTGGGGCTTTTTTGCGCACCAGCGCATCAACCGGCTGGCCGTGTATACCTTGCCACCCGAGATGGTGGGCTTCTACAAGAAACACATCCGCTACATCACCGAGAATGCCGTGAACCCCGACCGTCGCCGGTATGCCGTGGCCGGCGAGGCGCCCCGCCATTACATCGACCTGGATGTGTATGGCGACAGTGCCCTCTATAAAATGCCCCGCTACTGGCAGCAGGCCGTCGAGAAGTACGGCGAAGACACTCTCATGGCGCATGGCATCATTCCCTGGCACATCAACCGCATGAAGTTTCAGCTCACGCAGGCGTTCAAAGATCGCAACGTAGACCAGATTCTTCGCCTCTCCGCCGACTTAGGTCATTACATAGCCGATGCCAGCGTGCCGCTGCACACCACCCGCAACTACAACGGACAACTGTCGGGCCAGCGCGGCATCCACGCTTTCTGGGAGAGCCGCCTGCCTGAGATGCTCTCCGACAACTACGACTTCTTTGTGGGGCAGGCCCGATACATTGAGCAGCCGCAGCTCAAAGCCTGGGATATTGTCGCCAGCGCACACCTGGCCCTTGACTCGGTGCTTGGTTTTGAGCAGGAACTGACGCTGGAGTTCGACGAAGAAAAAAAGTACAGTTACGAAGTGCGCGGCAACCTGACCACACGGGTATACTCAAGGGAGTTCTCAGAGGCCTACCACCGCCGGCTGAACGGACAGGTGGAGCGGCAAATGCGCCTCGCCATTCATAGCGTGGCCAGTTACTGGTTTACAGCTTGGGTGGATGCGGGCCAGCCCGATCTGCGCCAGTTCGCCTCCACACTGTCAGCAGAAGAACAGGAACGCCTGCGCATGGAGCTGAAAGAATACGAGCAAGGACCGCACCTGCCACGTGAAGAAGGCGAAAGTCACCTGCACCAAAACACGTGGATTCCAGGGCGAAGAGAGTAATTTGGCATTCCTAACTTATTCATAGCGGGCTTTACTGGCATCTGAACAGGCACGGACAAGTGGCATTATAAAAAGGATACAAAAATGCCTAACTTGCTTGTGCAACCCATTTATTCGTCCATGAGCTATACCTTCTTAAAGCGCTTTGCGCTATTCTTCACCTTAGCAACTATCGTCAGCTTACAGGCCTCGGCACAGCAAAACACGGCCGCCACCCTCCAGAAGCTCGACGCCTATTATCAAAAGGCTCTGAAAGACTGGGATGTGCCCGGTATGGCCATCGCCATTGTTCGGAACGACTCTGTGATTTTCGCCAAAGGCTATGGTGTGCGCGACCTCAAGGCAGGCGGGCAGGTGGATGCCAACACGGTGTTCGGCATTGCCTCCAACTCCAAAGCCTATACCTCCGCAGCCCTCGGCATACTCGTGGACGAAGGTAAGCTCAACTGGAACGACAAGGTGACCAAACATCTGCCCTGGCTGCAGCTCTACGACCCGTATGTAACGCAGGAACTTAACATCAAAGACCTGCTGAGTCACCGCGTCGGCTACCGCACTTTCAGCGGGGACCTGCTCTGGTATAACACCACCTACAGCCGCCGCGAGATTCTGGAGCGTGCCCGTCACCTTCAGCCCGTCTACAGCTTCCGCGACGGGTATGGCTACTCCAACCTGATGTTCCTTGCCGCTGGTGAAGTGATTGAAGCTGTGTCTGGTCAGACTTGGGAGGATTTTATCAAACAGCGCTTCTTCGCGCCGCTTGGTATGAACCGCTCCTATACCTCCGTGAACGAGCTGGCGGGCAAAGACAACGTCGCCTCCCCGCACGGATCCGACGAAAAGCACAAACCCTACCCGACCACTTTTATGGCCTGGGACAACTGGAATCCTGCAGCAGGTATATTTACGAGTGTGAATCAGCAGGCACAGTGGATGCGTCTGCAGCTTAACCGCGGCACATACAAAGGCCAGAAAATCTTTAGTGAGGACGCTAATCGCATGATGTGGACCGCCCACAACGCCATGCCTGTTTCCAAGCAGGCAGAAGCCAATGTGCCCTCCACGCACTTTTCGGCAGCTGGCCTGGGCTGGATGATGAACGACTACGAAGGCCGCAAAATACTGGCGCATGGCGGCGGGCACGAAGGGATGAATAGCCGCACGGTACTGGTACCCGAAGAGAACCTGGGCATCGTGATCCTGACCAACAGCATGAGTAGCATCATGTCACCGCTGGCCAACTATACCCTGGACCAATTCTTCGGCGTGCAAAACGGTCGCGACTGGAGCCAGTTCTCGCTCGACAACATCGCCAAAGGACGCAAGGCTCAGGAAGAGGCTGCCGCCAAGGCCGCCAAAGAAAAAACGCGCAAGAGCAAACCGACGATGGACCTGGAAGCCTACGCTGGCACTTACAACAGTCCGCTTTACGGCGATGCCACCATCACGGTACAGAACAAGCAACTGGTGTTAGATTTAGCCCCTGCCCCTGCCTTAGGTGGTAAGCTCACGCACTGGCAGCACGATATCTTTGACCTGGAGTGGAAAAACAACTTCGCCCTGCTCACGCCCACCAAAGTGCGTTTCATAGTAGGCGCTGATGGTAAAATTGCAGAAATGCGGCTGGATGCCAATAACCCTGACTTCCATTTTAGTGAACTAGAGTTCAAAAAGGTCAGGTAAGCAGTATAGTTAATAAGCAAATCGGGCCATACCTTGTACAAGGTATGGCCCGATTATTTTTTGAGTTAACCTAACTTAGTATGCTACAACCACTGATATAATGCTAGCAACAGCAAAATATCCAGCGATCACAATGTAAGCAAGTGCATCCTCGTCGTAGTAGAGTTTTTTCATGAGTGACAACCTTTAAAATTGAGAAAATTTTTAAATTACCTTTGGCTGCCGTTGTTTCTATTTACGGAGTATGAGCAGAAATGTTGTACTATTCACAAAAAAGATATTATTTTATATATACAAATATAGAGATATTCATACATAGCTTACTTTCAAGCGATTAAGAATACAATTTATTGTCTTTGCTATGTAACGTAACCTGCCGTTTACTGGATGTTTTATCTGAGATTTAAATATTTTATAAACAAAAGGGGCGATGCTGATCAGCATCGCCCCTTTTGTTTAATATGGTTGTAAGCTAAGTTATGCTACTGCTACTAGCAAGCTACTGATTGCACCACCAAGCACAAAATAAGCAGCAACAATTACATTAGCTAGGGATTCGTTAAGAGTAAATTTTTTCATGGCAATATAATGTTTTAAGGTTTAGGTTATACTTTATTATTTCAAGCATAAAAAAATTCACTTCTAGTAAAATATATTCATATTATTTCCAGAAGACATTGCAAATAAATATCAAATAATTATTATAAACAAATGTTTGAATGAATTTTCTATATAATTGAACAATATCATCAACACTTAAGCCCAATGCGTCTTCTTTTATTACAACTAATTAAGTATCAGAACAGTATGTAAAGTAAATTTTAAAGCGAAAAAGTACAATTAAAAAAATATTTAAAATTTTATATCAAAAACACAATTATAAGCAACAGAATACTAACGTTTTAACAAAAAAGACCCTTCTAACCGTAAGGTCAACAGGGTCTTTTAACAAATTTTAGAAAAGGGTTACAGCGAACAACCCATGCAATTCTTATACAAGCTTCTTATAGCGTATACGCTTTGGCTCTACATCACCCAGGCGCTTCTTCTTATTCTCTTCGTAGTCTGTGTAATTGCCTTCAAACCAGTATACCTGTGAGTCGCCTTCGAATGCCAGGATGTGTGTACAGATACGGTCCAGGAACCATCGGTCGTGCGAGATAATCACGGCGCAACCGGCAAAGCTCTCCAGCGCGTCCTCTAGCGCACGGATGGCGTTCACGTCCAGGTCGTTGGTTGGTTCGTCGAGCAGCAAGAGGTTACCGCCTTCTTTCAGTGTCATGGCCAGGTGCACACGGTTGCGCTCGCCACCCGACAGCTTATCCACTTTCTTCTCCTGATCACCGCCCGAGAAGTTGAACTTGCTCACGTATGCGCGGGAGTTAACCTGGCGGCCGGCCATCATCATGTGTTCTGTACCTCCTGAGATCACCTCAAACACGGATTTGTTCGGGTCCAGCTGCGTGTGCTCCTGGTCTACGTAAGATATCTGCACGGTAGAGCCTACTGTAAAGTCACCTGCATCCGGTTTCTCCTGTCCAGTGATCAGTTTAAACAAGGTAGTCTTACCGGCGCCGTTCGGACCGATGATGCCTACAATGCCACCCTGCGGCAATGAGAAGTTCAGGTTCTCAAACAACAACTTGTCGCCATAGGCCTTGCTGATATTGTGTGCCTCAATTACCTGCGCACCCAAACGTGGGCCATCAGGTATAAAGAGCTCCAGTTTTTCTTCTTTCTTAGAGGCTTCTTCGCTGGCCAGTTTATCATACTGGCTGATACGGGCCTTCGACTTGGCGTGGCGGGCCTTCGGCGCCATGCGCACCCACTCCAACTCGCGCTGCAGGGTTTTCTGACGCTTGCTTTCCGTCTTCTCTTCTTTTGCCAGTCGGGCGGCTTTCTGCTCCAGCCAGCTGCTGTAGTTGCCTTTCCACGGAATTCCCTCACCACGGTCGAGCTCCAGGATCCAGCCGGCCACGTTGTCGAGGAAGTAGCGGTCGTGGGTTACGGCGATCACGGTGCCTTTGTAATGCTGCAAGTGCTGCTCCAGCCAGTCCACCGACTCAGCATCCAGGTGGTTGGTAGGTTCATCCAGCAACAGCACGTCCGGCTCCTGCAACAGTAGGCGGCATAGGGCCACACGGCGCTTCTCACCACCCGACAGGTTGCCGATCACGGCATCTTCCGGCGGTGTGCGCAGGGCGTCCATCGCGCGCTCCAGGCGGTTGTCCAATTCCCATGCATTCAACTGGTCCAGTTTTTCCTGCACTTCTCCCTGACGCTCGATGAGCTTGTTCATCTCATCATCCGTCATTTCCTCGGCGAACTTCATGTTGATCTCGTCGAACTCCTTCAACAAGCCTACCACTTCGCTCACGCCTTCTTCTACCACTTCGCGCACGGTTTTGGCCGGGTCCAGTTGCGGCTCCTGCTCCAGGTAGCCAACCGAGTAACCCGGCGACCAAACTACTTCACCGCGAATCTCCTTGTCCGCGCCGGCAATGATTTTGAGCAGGCTTGACTTACCTGAGCCGTTGAGGCCCAGCACGCCTATTTTGGCGCCGTAGAAAAAGGAGAGGTAAATATTCTTAAGTACTTGCTTCTGTGGCGGGTAGATCTTGCTCACCCCGGCCATTGAGAAAATAATAGTTTCGTTGCTCATTTTACTGTATATCAGTTTAGTACTGCCCGCAGGCAGCAAGTTTAATTTAAACCAGAATGGCATTTACAGCGCCCTACCCGACAAATGTGTCCGGTTTAGCCATTTTTTAAGCCGACAAATACAAATATCGTAAAAATTCATGTGTTTATGGTTCACAAAAGTGCTTTGAAATCACTAAACTTGTAGAAAAACTGTATGGGAGAAGTCCGCACAGACTTATCGTGGCACCAAGTCAGGTTATTACCGGAACACTTCTGTAGCTAAGCTGCAGACTGTCAACGCTACAACCTGACTTGCGTATGCTAAGGTTAGTCTAAATTTTGGACCCTTTGCCCTTTTATGTTCCGATTCTAACCCGATCCTTAAATGGAAAACAACGACCTATTGGAAGAAGCCAAAAAGTATGGCTTTATTCAGGACCAGCAAGTATGGCTGAAGGCTTTTATGACCTACCCCGACAGAAAGGTGGGCGAAGTGAAAGAATCAGAGGAGGACTCGCTGGTTTATTTTGCCAAGCGCTTTCACATGTTTAGCGACAAAGTAAACGCCCTGCTCGAGCGCATTGCAACTTCCGAGAACAAAGGCTCTTTCCTGATGAAGGTACTACACATGAAAGACCAGGTAGGTAACTATGATGCGCTAGGTGACTTTGAGTCCATTTACCATACGCTGAGCAAGGCTGAGGAGGACATAAACGAGACCATCAAGCAAAACCGCGAGAAGAACCTGAGCATCAAGATTGGGCTTATACAGGAGGCAGAGGCGCTGCAGGACAGCGTAGAGTGGAAAGAGACATCCGATAAGATGAAGGAGCTCCGCACCACCTGGATCAAGACCGGCCCGGTTGAGAAAGATCTTACCGACGAAATAGAGGAACGCTTTAAAACAGTCCTGGAGGCATTCTTTGAGCGCAAAAAATCCTTCTTCAACGATAAGAAGCAAATGCAAAACCGCACCTACGACAGGTATAGAGACCTGATCGCGAGGTCGGTGGCGCTGCAAAACTCTGAGGACTGGGAGGCCACAACAGCTAAACTGAAAGACCTGCAAACACAGTGGAAGCAAATCGGCGGATCGTTGCCGCGTGCCACCACCAACAAGCTGTGGACTGACTTTAGAAAAGCCCATAACCACTTCTTTGAGCGCCTCAAGGTGAAGATCACCAACGAGAAGACCGATTCAAAAGAGAAATACTACGAAACCAACCTGGAGCGCAAGCAGGAACTGGTGGGCCAGGCCGAGCAACTGCTCCAGCACAACAGCTTGAACGACGCTGTGAAGCGCGCCAAGGAACTGCAGGCAGAGTGGAAGAAAGTAGGTCCTGTTCGCCCGGATGTTTCAGATGCCATCTGGGAGCGCTTTATCAAGGCTTGCGACCGCGTGTTTGAGATGAGCAGCCTGGAGCACTACATCCGCAAGCGCCAGCAGAACGCCAACGAAACCTATGGCCACGAGGAAGGGCTTCATGCCCGCATCAACGCCCTGCGCGACTTTATCAAGTCTGACCGCCAGGAGTTGGAGGTGCTCGAAACGAACCTGGGCAAGCTGAGCGAGGCACCGAGCAACGACTCGTTCCGCAATATGCTGCTGGGCAAGATCCGTAACTTCAACCGTAAGATTACGACGAAGCAAGCCCTGATCGAGATGTTCCAGGAGCAGTTGAGCACGATCAATAAATAGGAAGATCAAGATTTAACTATATCTTTTAAAGAGGCGTCTGTTGCGAATGCGGCAGACGCTTTTTATATTTACATACAACCCAATCAAGGTAGATTGCAGTAAAAAATGGAGTCCAAAAAAATTTGACTCAAAATGAACATTTACTGTGTATTTGCGTTGTTTTGGTAAAAACAATCACAAAAAGCAATAAATATTTCAAAAAAATTTTAGTTTGTGAATTAATTCATACTTTTGCGGACTTATTTTTCAAACGCCATTATTTAAGGAGACACATACTATGTATTGGACACTGGAATTAGCATCATACCTGGAGGACGCACCCTGGCCCGCCACGAAGGACGAGCTGATCGACTATTCTATCCGCTCAGGCGCCCCTATGGAGGTGGTAGAAAACCTGCAGGCACTTGAAGATGACGGACAGCCTTACGAGAACATCGAGGAGATCTGGCCTGATTACCCTACCAAGGAAGACTTCATGTTCAACGAAGACGAGTACTAATTAATGACTAATTAGATAATGGATAATGAGTAATTGACTTTATATTATTCATTCTTCACTATTCATTACTCGTTGAAAAACATCGTTGAAGTAAAAAATCTGGTTGCGGGTTATGAGCATCGGACTCTGATCCGCAACCTTTCTTTTTCTGTGCCTGCGCAGGCATTTGTGGCTATTGTGGGCCATAATGGTGCCGGCAAAACAACCCTTTTCCGGGCTTTTCAGCAGAAAATACCCTACCAGGGGCAACTCCTGCTGCAGGGCCGGGACTTGCGCAACACCAAAGACGCAGCGGCGTCGGGCCTCCTCTCCTATCTCCCCCAAAAGAATATCGTCTCTTTCTCAATCAGCGTGCTTGACCTGGTGGTGATGGGACTGTTCCGAAAAAAAAGTTTTTTTGAGAATTACACAGCCCAGGATTATGACCGAGCTCGCGCTATACTGGCACAACTCGAACTGACGCACCTGCAGGAGCAGGACTTTACAACCCTTTCTGGAGGGGAGCAGCAAATGGTATGGCTGGCACAACTGATGCTGCAGGATGCCGGTGTTGTATTGCTGGACGAGCCGACTCAGCAGCTGGACGTGTATTATAAGAAGCAGGTCTTCCAACTCCTGCAAGAGTGGGTGCAGCAGAAAGGCAAAACGGTGTTCTGCATAACACATGACCTATACAACCTGCAACCCATGCAAGGCTATCTCCTTAACCTTTCCAAACCCGATCCCATACTTGAGCCGCTCTCTCCTGAAACTGTGCAGCAGAACCAGGAATATTTGGAAGCGCAGCGGATTGTCCGCTAAGGCACTGCCTCAAACTGCTTCACCAGCACTTCGGCCAACAGCAAATCTTCCGGCGTAGTGATCTTGATATTGCTGTAGCTGCCTTCTACCAGTGCTATACCTGCGCCCAACTGCTCTACTACCGAAGCATCGTCGGTGAAGTGCTCCTGCTCGGGCTGCTCGTAGGCTGCCCGCAACAAATCGGCCCTAAAGCACTGGGGGGTCTGCACCAGTTTATACCTGACGCGTGGCACAGCCTGGCTCCCGCTCTCGGTAAGCTCCCGGATAGAGTCTTTTGGGGACACGGCCACCACGGCAGCCCCCGACTCTGCTGCCTGCTCAAAGGCCGCTTTGATTATACCTGTACTTACAAATGGGCGCACGCCATCATGCACAGCCACCAGCGCCTCGCCATGGATTGTCGCCAGGCCATTCTTCACAGACCCAAAGCGAGTCTTTCCGCCTGGCACCGCCATATGGAAAACAGGAAACTTATGCTGCTTGCACAGGGTTCGCCATGCCTGCAGTTGATCCTCTGGCAACACGACCACGATCCGTATATCCTTGTTGTAGGTATAGAACCGCTCAATCGTGTGCATCAGGATAGGTTTTCCGGCGAGCTCAATGAACTGCTTGGGTAGACTGTGCTGCATGCGGCTTCCCGTGCCTCCGGCCACGATAATGGCATATTGTTGCAAAGATTCCTTCATAGGATAGGTATATGTCCTGTAGCAACTTGTTCGGATTAGCAATTGGCCTGTTTCGCTACATGTAAATCCGTTATGCTGACAGTGAGTTACAAATAAAGCAAAAAGCCCCGACTTTAGAGAGTCGAGGCTTTTCAAAAGCTTTATACCTGTTCCTACAGGATCAGCATCACGTCGCCGTAGCTAAAGAAGCGGTACTTCTCCTTTACGGCCTCCTCGTAAGCTTTCATCACCAGTTCGTACCCACCGAAAGCAGCCGTCATCATCAGCAGGGTGCTCTCCGGCATGTGGAAGTTCGTAACCAGTGCATTGGCGATCTTGAAGTCATATGGAGGGAAGATAAAACGGTCCGTCCAGCCCTCGTTTGGCTTCAGGCGGTTGCTGGCCGACACCGACGACTCCAATGCACGCATGGTGGTTGTACCAATGGCACACACGCGCTTCTTGTTGTCCAGCGCTTTGTTCACCATCTCGGACGTTTCGGATGGCACCATGAAATTCTCAGAATCCATTTTGTGCTTGGTCAGGTCTTCTACATCCACGGGGCGGAAGGTACCCAGACCAACGTGCAGAGTAAGCGGTGTTACGTCCACCCCTTTTATCTCGAGGCGCTTGAGTACTTCTTTGGTAAAGTGCAGCCCAGCGGTCGGAGCGGCTACGGCACCTACGTTTTTGGCGTATACGGTTTGGTAACGCTCCTTGTCCTCCGGCTCAGCTTCGCGCTTGATGTACTTTGGCAGTGGCGTTTCGCCCAGTTCGTTAATGGTCTTGTAGAACTCCTCGTCCGGACCATCGAACAGAAACTTGATCGTGCGGCCGCGGGAAGTCGTGTTGTCAATCACTTCTGCTACCAGGTCGCTGTCGCCGAAGTAGAGTTTGTTGCCTACGCGGATCTTACGGGCCGGGTCTACCAGCACGTCCCACAGGTGGATGTCTTTGTTGAGCTCACGAAGCAGAAACACTTCGATCTTGGCACCGGTTTTTTCTTTGTTGCCATAAAGGCGGGCCGGAAATACTTTGGTGTCGTTTACCACCATCACATCGCCTTCATCAAAGTACTCCAGGATGTCTTTGAACACACGGTGCTCGATCTTACCTGAGTCGCGGTGTAGCACCATCATGCGCGATTCGTCGCGGTTAGCGGATGGATGTGTTGCTAGCAGGCTTTCAGGTAGCTCAAACTTAAATTCTGATAACTTCATACTTTTTATATTACGGTATAAATCGTGCTGCCTTAGACTGGCCTGTATCGGGAAATTTGCCGGCTCCCTGAGAATACAGGACAGCTTACCCATGATACAATTAAAAAATCAAACCGCAAATTTACTTAGTTTGCCCGAAATATTCTTACTTTTAAGAAAATTACTTTGCTATAAACCAAACTATGATCTACCTGCGCCTAATAGCCGAAAGTTTCCGCTTTGCATGGCAGGCCTTACGTGCTAACCTGCTGCGCACGATTCTCTCTCTGCTAGGCGTCACAATAGGCATTTTCGCCATCATATCCGTTTTTACGCTAGTGGATTCGCTCGAGCGCAACGTACGTGACAGCATGAGTTTTATCGGCGACAAAGTGCTGTACGTGCAGAAGTGGCCCTGGAGCTTTGGCGGGGAATACCCGTGGTGGAAGTACTTTAATCGCCCGGAAGCCAACGTGCATGAGTTCCGCCTGCTCGACCGTAACCTGACCAACGATGCAGGGGTGGCCATATTTGCAAATAAAGGGCGCAACCTATTCAAGTACCGCAACAACAATTTCCGTGATGCTGGCTTAATTGGTGTATCGTACGACTACAACAAAGTAGCCGAAGTACCCGTGGCAGAAGGACGTTACTTTATACCGCAGGAGGTAGACGCCGCTCGCAATGTCATGATCATCGGCGATGAAGTAGCCAATACGCTATACCCCGGTCAGCCGGCCATCGGGCAGGAACTTCGGGTTAGCGGGCATAAGTTCACGGTGATTGGAGTAATAGAGAGGCAAGGCGAGAGCCTGTTTGGCATGCCCAACTTCGACCAGGTGGGTATTATCCCTTATGCCACGTTCAGCAAGATGTATGCGACCGGTCCTAACGGCATTGGCTCGACGCTGGCTATTAAAGGGCGTGAAGAAGACCCGGGCTTGCAGGAACTGGAGTATGAGGTGCGGGGCATGATGCGCAACATCAGGGGCCTGAAACCACGCGACGAGGATAGCTTTGCCATTAACCGCCCTGAAATGGCTTCACAGGCTGTGACAGGTTTGTTTCAGGTGATTGGCCTGGCTGGCTGGGTGATCGGCGGCTTCGCGATCCTGGTAGGCGGCTTTGGTATTGCCAACATCATGTTCGTGTCTGTCAAGGAAAGAACCAACATTATCGGCATACAAAAATCACTGGGCGCAAAAAACTATTTCATCCTGTTCCAGTTCTTATTCGAGTCCGTATTTTTGAGCGTTATTGGCGGCGGCATAGGTATCTTGCTGGTGTTTCTGCTCACGCTCATACCGCAGGACATGATGAAGATTTCGCTTTCAGCAGGCAACATTATACTAGGCCTGGGCGTATCGGCGGTCATAGGCATGCTGTCGGGTATCATACCCGCAGTGCTCGCCTCAAACCTGGATCCGGTGATTGCAATTCGCTCCAAATAGGAAAAGACACTACCGTGTCTGCAAAGTTTTCTTCTCCACGCTGCAGACACAAACCCTTAAAATTGTTTATTTAATGAAGACGGCCCCTCTTGGTGAGTGCGCCGCAGGAGGCCTGCCTCCTGAAGAAGATGAAGAAAGATTTATGACAAAGCTTAGAAAGACAAGCAAAACAAAACTCAACGACGAGTCACACAACACTGGTAGCGGACAAACGATCCTAAACCCGGACGTAAACGAAAATAAAGCCAAATCTATTACCGACCTGCGCGAGTCGGGCCAGGTACAGGCACCGCCTGCCTCCGAACAGGACATTAAAATCAGAAAGGCCTTTGTAGACAAAGACTGGAACGAGATCAAGATCGCCGACTCATGGCAGATCTTCAAAGTGATGTCTGAATTCGTGGAAGGCTTCGAGAAACTGGCCAAGATTGGCCCCTGCGTCTCGATTTTCGGATCAGCCCGCACCAAGAACACACACAAATACTACGTCATGGCCGAGGAGATCGCCGCTAAGCTGGTGCGCCACGGGTATGGAGTTATCACAGGCGGTGGGCCCGGCATCATGGAGGCTGGTAACAAAGGCGCGCACTCAGAGGGTGGCAAGTCGGTAGGTCTGAACATTCACCTGCCATTCGAGCAGTTCAACAACATCTACATCGACTCTGACAAGCTCATCAACTTCGACTATTTCTTTGTGCGCAAAGTGATGTTTGTGAAGTATGCACAGGGCTTTATCGTGATGCCGGGTGGCTTTGGTACACTCGACGAGCTGTTTGAGGCGATCACCCTGATCCAAACCAAGAAGATCGGCGCGTTCCCGATCGTGCTGGTGGGCCGCGAATTCTGGGGGGGCCTGTTTAAGTGGGTAGAAGATGTGATGCTGAACATGGAAAGCAACATCAGCCCGGAAGATATGGACCTGATCCACATTGTAGACGACGCCACCGAAGCGGTGAAAGTGATCGACGATTTCTACAGCAAATACCTGCTGTCTCCAAACTTCTAAGACAAAAGCAATTCCACAAAAAACGCCCTGCTGCAGAACAGCGGGGCGTTTTTTTAGTATCTAATTTTAGAAGCTTTTCTGTTTTGAAGCCTGCCTTTGGCTTTAGTTTATCAGCTTCACTTCAAATGTGGTACTCCCGCTTACAGGCATTCCTTCTGCTGTCTGGCCCTGCACATTTACCTCAAACACACCGGTTTCGTCGGAGGTATAGAATATGAAGGAGGCACTCCCGTCAGGTCCGGTTTGCAGGAATGGTTGCCAATACAGCTGTTGCCGGAAGTCAGGGAACTGGGACTGCGCAGCATCACCGGGAGCCGGCGCTGGCACTACGAAGTTGCGGGGCAGGTTGTACTGCTCATAGAGTACAGGCAGGCCCTTTTCCTTGAGCCTTTCCCGGGCCTCTCCGCTTTTGGTGTAGATGGCAAACATGCCGTTGTCTACCAAACGGCCCAGGTTGCCGGCGTATAGCTTCTCCTCTGACCAGGCAATCTCAATAGAGGCGATGTCGTTCAGGTCCAGCTCCATGATCTCATCCATATTCTCCAGTATAACACCGTCCAGCAGGTATAGCGGCTCCCCCTTCATCATACGCTTGGTTTCGGAGGACACGTAAAGCAGCCGCACGGTTTGTCTTCCTTTTTTCTTGCGCATGCGCAGGTTGGTGGTTACCTCTCGTATGGCTTCCTCCACATCCTGAAAAGCGACATAATCATCCAGTTTGAATACCCGGTCGGCTGGCAAACGCGGAAGTGGCGCAGCGGCATGCGGTTCTGTGAGGCCGTAAATTTCATGGATGTTAGTACGGGTATAGTGTTGCTGCGCGACACTTACTACATGCGGCGGCAGTGCCTGCACAAAGGCCGTGTCTATATTTCTGCCAAAGGCTTCCTGCTGAAAGGGGGCCTTTACCGTTTCCTGCCGCATGGGCTCTACCAGGGTCTCCCTTTGAAAACGGGCTTCTGTTTCACTTTTTGCAATGGCCTCCCAAAGCTCCAGATCTGTCTCGTACCCCTGTTGCGCTCCGCTTACCGCAACGAAGCCTCCGGGCTGCTGAAGAGTGGCACGGCGCTCCGCTACAGAGGCTGCAAGCCAGGTGCTGGGCTGCACCCCCTTGACGGTGACAGTGACCTGCTGGCGGGTGCCATACTGCTGGTGCTCGGCCTGTACCTCTATACCTGCTGTATGGGGTAGCATGACCCGCCGCTCCGCCTCTACCAAACCGCCCGTGTTGAGCAGCAGTAAGCGGCATTCGGGTTGCGCTGCATTAAGCCATGGCACGATAACCTGATCCTCTCCGGTAATACGGTGCGCGAAGTACACTGTCCCGCCTGAGGTCGCTACCAATACATGGCCTATTCCTGACTTGCCCTGCACGCTCACTGGTATACCTGTGCCGCTTACTTTACCAACCGCCAGGGCTATACCTTGCTGCTTTGGTTTTGGAATACTCACCAGTTGCTGTGCATAGCCCTCTGCCTGCAGTTGCGCAACCAGTTCCCGTTGTTCTGTAACGTTCAGCTCAAACACGGCTATACCTGCGTCATTGCTCTTGAAAGTGGTGATGACTTGCCCGGCCGTATCAGTCACTGTACCTTGGGCGACTATACCTATACCGGCAGCGTTGGTCACGGTCGCTACCATTTTGGTAGGTACCCCGACTGACCAAACACCAGACTCCGGAAAGAAGCGTACCTGCAGCGGTTTGGCCTTGACTGGTTGTGCCTGCAGCGCCCTGACTTCGTCCGGGTTCACAATCGTGAGTTGCTGCTGCCAGCGCTGTCGTGCACTGAAGTTTTTCATCCAGTTGGTGGCAGCCTGTAGCGTATACCTGCCCGATGGCAGATCCTTAGGCAGCAGAAAATCACCCTGCGCTTTCCCATCCTCTATCACCAATCGCTGGCTGGTCAGGGTGCTGCCTTGCGCATCCAGCAACTCTACGTAAAGTACCCGACTTGCCGGAGCGGTCGAGTTCTTCCGCACCGCAGCGCTGTACCAGAGCCGCTCCCCTGCCATGTACCAGGGCTGGCTGTGCACCAATTGCACCTGTTCGTCGGAGAGCTGCCGCTGCACCTGGGCGGCGGCGACTTTGGTAACCTGCTCATGCTGCGCAAAGGCGGGCAAACAAAGCCAGGTGGATGCCAACAGCCAACAGGCAGCTCCCAAGATCCTGCTACCTTTTATTTCGGATTTGCTCATAGTTGTGGAGTTTATCAAAAGCCAATTGGCCGTTGGTCAGTTACGTTCGGGTATAGATAGGTGAAGCGGCAATCTCCCATGGGCTGCACGTAAGGCAGGCCTGGGAATGGCGCGTAAAACTGTCGCTGGATCACGATAAAATCTTCCGTTACAGCCGATGCGCTAAAATAGCCGATCACCTGCTCTTCCGGGTCTGTGAGGCTGTAGAGGTTGCCGTTGATGCGTGCCGGAGGCGGATCGAAAATGCTGCCAACACTTGCTTGCTGCTGACTGAAAAGCCGCTGAAACTCATACGCCCCGGCCGTGAGCGAAAACTGCCTGATCTTGATGCGGTATTTGGTTGGGATATCGGCAGGCACCACCACCACGGGCTGCTCAAAATAACGGCCGTTCACCAGCCTGTCATCGTTCGTTACCACTTTGGTGTTGATGCTCCCCATATTGGCCCAGCACACCGAGGGCACCGGCGCATCGCCTGTATTGGAGTAAAATTCAAACACGCCCTCTGTATCCCAGCAGTAGTAATTGCCCCGCTCTGCCGGATCCTGTACCTGCGCCTTCACCTCAAAACCCACCGACCTGCGCTCGATCAACACGCCCGCTGAGTTCCGGACCACGTCTACAAACTGCTTAAACTCATAGCTTATCCCCTGGATAGCCGGCACCGGGCGCAGCAGTTCCGGACGCGAAGCAAACTCCCGGCCGTCGGGCAGCCTGATGTGCAAGGTATAGCTCCTGCCCTGCTCTACCTGGTAGTCCTCTGGGAGCAACTGGTACATGCCTCTCGCCCCAGGAGTCAGCGGCATGATGTTCGCCTGATCATCCTGCAGCGTTACTGTAGCATCCAATACAGGATGCACCAGTACCTGTTGGTTTTCGCTGTTAAAAGGGGCAGTCCAGGTCAGCGTCACCTTGTTCAGTTCCGGGTCGTTTTGGTCTGTCACCATACCGCTCACCACGAGTTTCGGCTCCTCCGCCTCGATCTGGAGTTCTAAGGGATCAATGCAAGCTGGCAGACAAACCACAATCAGCAGCATAATCCACCGCCAGGTTTTATAATAGGTAGTTGCTCGCTGCATGTTAAGTAAAGTCATCATTTCTACAGCTCTCAAAAGCCCTCTGGTTTTACAATGGTGCTGTTCGGGAACAGGATCCGGCAATCCTGGGGCGGTGCTACAAAAGGAGGATCGTAAACCCCACTTCGGAAGGGGGCATGCACCGCTCTGTTAATCAACAAGCCCTTTTCAGTAACGCCCGACGCTCCAAAAAATCCAATCACTTCCTCTTCAGGATTGCTCAGGCTGTAGAGGTTACCCCGTATTTTGGCCGGAGGCGGATCGAAAACACTCCCTACGCTGGATTGCTGCTGGTTGAAGAGCCGCCAGAACTCGTGCGCCTGGGCTGTTAGCGCATACTGTCGCACTCTAACGAGGTACTTAGTGGGCATATCGGCAGGGAGTACCACAACCGCCTGCTTGTAGGTATTTCCATTAAACAGCCTGTCTTCAGCGGTGACAACTTTTGCAGTGATGCGCCCTACAAATGACCAGCACTGGGTGGGAGGTATAGGCAACACATCAGGGGCACGGCTGAAGTACTCGAACACACCTGTCGCATCCCAGCGGTAGTAATTAGCGGTGCCTGCAGGGTCTTGCAGGTTGGCGTATACCTCAAAGCCCTCTGTTGTCTGTTCTACCAGTTCGCCGCTGCCATTTCGGACCACTTCTGTAAACTCTTTGAAGGTATAGGTTATGTCCTCTATCTGTGGGGAGGGCTGCAGCAGTTCGGGGGCCGACTCATACTCACGGCCGTCGGGCAACTTGATGTACAATCTGTAGTGCTGACCAACTTCACCTGCCAGGTACTGAGGCAGGAAATAAACCCCACGCTCCCCTTCTATCAATTGAAATCCTGTACCTTGGTTATCCAGAATTTTCACATAGGCTCCCAATACCGGACGGTTATACACGATATTGTTTTTACCGTCAAAAGGCTCAGACCAGGAAAGGCTTACTTTGTTCATCCCCTCGTCTGGGCGGTCTGTTATCAGCCCGCTCACTACTAGTTTAGGCTCGTTCTCCCCTGTCTGTATCGCAATCGGATCGATGCAGGCATTTAAAGAAAGGCAGATCACAGCCACTAGCCAACTCAAAAACTGCCTTCTCATCTTGTGATCTTGAAATTGTAAGTAATAGCCGGTACTGCCGAGCCAATCACTGACAGTCGGTAGGCCTGCGGAATGGTACCACCATAGGCTGGTTTGAAGAACACGGAGTAAGGATTTTTACGCCCGTACACGTTGTATACCGAGAAAGCCCAGCTGCTTACCCAGTTGGCGTTCCGCTTGTTGGTGCCGTCTATCACCAAAGCCAGGTCCAGGCGGTGGTAGTCCGGTATGCGGTGCTGGTTGCGGTCGCTGTAGTTCACGATCAGCAGCCCGTCGATGTAGCCCACAGATTCCGGATAGGTAATCGGTCGGCCTGTGCTGTAAGTGAAGTTAGCTGACAGACTAATCAACCTGCTCATCTGATGGTTTAGAACCAGGCTGAGGTCGTGCGGTTTGTCGAAGTTGGCCGGAAAGAAATTGCCGTTGTTGATGCGCTCTTCGGGAGTGGGGCCGTTCACACGGCGCAGCGATCTGGAGTAGGTATAACTCGCCCAACCCGTCAGTTTTTTGCCTTGTCGACGCAGCATCAGTTCCAGTCCGTAAGCCTTGCCCTCGCCTGGCAGCAGGTCGGCATCGAGGGTACTGTTGAGCAGGAGCCGGGCGCCGTCTTTGTACTCCACCAGGTCGTGCAGCTTTTTATAGTAGGCCTCTGCCGAAAGCTCGATGGTATTGTCCTGCAGGTTTTTGAAAAAGCCGAGCGCCACCTGGTCCCCGATCTGCGGGCGCAGGTTCGGGTTACTCGTTTTCCAGATATCTACCGGGGAGGCCGCTGTGGTGTTGGAGATCAAATGGATGTACTGCGCCATGCGGTTATAGCCCAACTTTACCGAGCTGTTCTCGCCCAGGCTTATTTTAAGCGAGGCGCGCGGCTCAAAATTGCCATACTGCTGTATCACTCCGCCATTGCTGTAGCTAAGCGTATCAATGATCGTCGACTCGCGGCGGGGCGACTCCGGATCGTACACATACACATCGCCTGGCCCCAGGTTGTAGTAAGAAGAGTAGCGCAATCCGTAGCTGACTGATATCCTGGGGCTGAGTGTGTATTCGTGGTCCAGGTATAGGGCGGCTTCAACAGAACGCTCGCGAGGCATGTTCACGGGCAGCAAGCTGGACATCTCTGAACCGGGCGTCAGAACACCGGGGCTGAACTGATACCAGGAGGACGAGGCACCCAGCCCCAGCTTATGCCGCACAGAAGGCTCAAAGTTGAGGTCCGCCTTGATCTGCTTGTACTTGATCTCTGAGTCGAGGGTATAGCTGTAGGGCTCTGTTTCGGCTTCCACGCCATAGTCATAATCGCCTACCACACCGGTTATGCTTGATAGGAATTTGTCGCTGAAAGCATGATTCCAGCGGGCGGTAGCGGTGGCTGTGCTCCAGGTATAGGTCGTGTCTGCGCCAAAGCGGAAGCCGTCGCGGCTCAGGTAGCCGGACAACATCAGCTGGTCTTTGGCGCTGATCGTGTAATCTACCTTGCCGTTGAAGTCATAGAAGTAGCCGTCGCTGTCACGCACGGCTTTGTCAGGCACGTAGCGCATGGCCAGGCTGGGGTAGGCGCCCCGTCCTCCCAGCACAAAAGAGGCCTTGTCTTTCAGTAACGGTGCTTCAACTATCAGGCGACTGGCCAGCAACCCGATGCCACCGCTCAGGATAGGGGCTTTCTTGTTACCCTCTTTCAGCTCCACATCCAGCACCGACGAGATGCGCCCGCCATACCGGGCAGGTATACCGCCACGGTACAAGGTGACATCCTGCACCATATCCGAATTGAAGACCGAAAAGAAACCGAACAAGTGAGAGGCACTGAAAAGCGGCGCCTGGTCCTGTAAGATCAGGTTCTGGTCGATGCTGCCGCCACGTACGTTGAAGCCGCTGGCTCCTTCCCCGACGGTGGTTACGCCCGGCAGCGCAATAATACTGCGCACCACGTCCACTTCCCCCAGGAAATTGGGCATTTTGCGCACCTCTTTTATCGACAGGCGGGCCACTCCCATCTCGAGGCTCTCCACATTATGGTCAGGCGCTTTGGCAGACACCTCCACTTCACGCAGTTGGTTACTCACTTCGAACAGCTCAACGTGCATGGTGCGGCTTTGCTGCAGACCCACCCGCCGCTGGTCCTCTACCATGCCAATGGCCCGCACGCGCAGGGTATAGTTACCCGCCGGCGCTGACAAGGTATACCTGCCTTGCTCATCGGCTACAGTGCCTTTTCCAATTTCCACCAGCAGCACGGTGGCCCCAATGAATGGCTCGCCTGTTTTGGCATTGCGCACCTGTCCGCTCAGGGTCACAATGCGCTCTGCGGCCTGCCCTGCAGCCACTGCCCCCGACGGCACCGTGTCGGAGCGAAACCTATAGGCGGCAGACAAGGGCACCAGCACGACGGTGCGGGCGTCATACAGCACAAACGAAAGGTTGGCTTTTCCCAGAAGCTTTTGCATAGCGCTGGTAAGCGGCTCCTGGTTAAATACCTGTGTGATCTGTACTCCGTCTACCCACTCTGGCTGGTAAAACACGCGCAGTTTGTGCGTCTGTTGCAAGTCCTGCAGCACGGCCTGCAGGGGCTGATTCTGGTAGCTGGCTGTAATGCGCAGCTGCCCGGTGTCCTGTGCCCAGGTATAGCCTGAAAGCAGCAGCAGGACAGCAAGCAGCAAGTAATGGTAGCGTCTTCTCATAAAATGGAGGTGCGGTAGGCGTAGGTGCGTAGCAGGCATAAAAAGGGACTTCTTTGCACCTTAGCAATATATAGTTTTAACATTGAATTTGAAAATTTTGAACCGACCGTCACTCAAAACCTTTGCGCATTTACTTTTTACCTAAGTCTAACAGAATCGTACATACTAGCAGGAGAGCAAAGCCTATGTCGGAGACAGACAAAGAGTTAATAAAGAAGCTCAAGAAGAAGCTCAGAGTGCAGGAGCAAAAGAACGCCGAGATACGCGATCACATGGCAGCCGAGCGTACGATCTTCGCCAACGAACGCACCCTGATGGCCTACCTGCGCACAGCCATGACGATCTCTGTCGGTGGGTTCGTCGCCATCAAGCTTTCCGATGATCTGTACTTGGAGATCATTGGTGTCATTTTGATCCCGATTGGTATTATACTGGGCGTTTACAGCTTTGTCAGGTATAAGCACAAGCAGCGTATCATTGAGAATCATCACCAGGGCTACTGCCCTACCAGTCATGAACACGAGCGGGCACACAGCGAAATGCTCGAACCCGGCGAGAATGGTAAACAAACCTCTGCCTAATGCGCACCTGCTTATGCCCGCCGTTATAAAGACAAGGCACGCTGCTGCTACCCCTTTCCTTCTGTTTGTTTCGTATATTTCTCAAAAAAATAGAATCGATGCCTGTGCAGGAGCAAGACGAAATCAAGAAACTGCGTAAGAAGATCAAAAAGCTGGAAAAGAAGAACGCTGAGATCCGTGACGAGATGGCTATACAACGTACCATCTTTGCCAATGAGCGTACCCTGATGGCTTATTTCCGAACGGCTATTGCACTTATTGCGGGGGGCTTTGCTGCCATTAAGTTCTCTCAGCATGTTTACATGGAGCTGATCGGCTTAACGCTATTGCCTATTGGTATACTGCTGGCAGTGTATAGCTTCGTGCGCTACCTCAATAAGCAGAAGCTGATCCAGCGCCATCGGCAGAATTACGAACCTGTCAGCCATCACCACGAAGAACTTTACGAAAAACAGGTTTCACGCTACGGCAACGTAGATTAAGGTATACGCTAAGGATAATTGCTAAAAGCTAAACCATTTAGCGCGGATCGCTGTTAAGAAGGGTTAGCATCTCCGAGTCCGGAGACGCTGATATTTTTGTACCTTTGCTATTTAAAATCAAGCATTCCTGAATGGCTTTTAACCAAGCGCAAGAAACAGCAAATGGCACCGACACTGCCTTTTCGCAAAATGGCGAAACACAGCAGATAGAAGTATACGGTGCCCGCGAACATAACCTCAAAAACATTTCCATCAAGCTGCCCCGCTACAAGCTGGTAGTCTTCACCGGCATCAGTGGCTCGGGCAAGTCCTCACTGGCTTTCGACACGATTTATGCCGAAGGGCAGCGCCGCTACATGGAAACCTTCTCAGCTTACGCCCGCTCGTTTATGGGCGGACTGGAGCGCCCCGATGTGGACAAGATCGAAGGTCTTTCGCCGGTGATTTCCATCGAGCAGAAAACCACGAGCCGCAACCCACGCTCCACCGTGGGCACCATCACCGAGATCTACGACTTTATGCGATTGCTTTGGGCCCGAACGGCCGAGGCGTACAGCTATGTGACCGGCGAGAAAATGGTGCGCCAAAGCGACGACCAGATCGTGAACCACATCCTGGAGAACTTTGACGGCAAGCGCATTATCGTGCTGGCACCGGTAGTAAAGGGCCGTAAAGGCCATTACCGCGAGCTTTTCCAGCAGATACGCAAGATGGGCTTCATCCGCGCCCGTGTGGATGGCGAATTGTTGGAGATCGCGCCGAAGATGCAGGTCGACCGCTACAAGATTCACGACATCGAAATCGTGATCGATAAGGTGGTGGTGAAAGAAGAAGATCGCTTCCGTTTGTCGGGCTCTATCCAGAATGCACTGACTCACGGTAAAGGCATGGTGCTGATACTGGATGCGGACGCTGACAAGACGCACTTCTTCTCCCGCCACCTCATGGACCCGGCCACCGGCATCGCCTACGACGATCCAGCTCCGAACTCCTTCTCGTTTAACTCGCCTTACGGCGCCTGCCCGGTGTGTAACGGCTTGGGTGAGATACAGGAGATCACGGAAGAATCGGTTATACCGGACAAAAGCCTGAGCATCCGCCGCGGAGGTATAGCACCGCTCGGCGAGTACCGCGACATCTGGATTTTCAAACAGATCGAAGCCCTGTTCAAACACTTCAAGGTATCAGTTTCGACCCCGATCAAAGACCTGCCGGAGGATGTGCTGAAGGTGCTGCTCTATGGTCTGGACGAAGACCTGGAGGTGAATACCAAAAAAGGCAACTATGTAGTGGAGTTTGAAGGCATCGTGAACTTCCTGAAAGGGCAGATGGAATCGGACTCCGACAACATCCGCTCCTGGGTGGAGGATTTTGCGCAAACCACGACTTGTCCTGAATGTAACGGCTACCGACTCAAGAAAGAATCGCTGCACTTCAAGATTGCCAACACCAACATCGGGGAACTCTCGGTGCTTGACATCAACAAACTGGCCGCCTGGTTTGAGGGTGTGGAAGAACGCATGAGCGAGCGCCAGAACGTGATTGCACGTGAGCTTTTGAAAGAGATTCGCAAGCGCATCGGCTTTTTGCTGGATGTGGGTTTGGACTACCTGAGTCTGCACCGCCCTGTGAAAACACTTTCGGGTGGTGAGAGCCAGCGTATACGCCTGGCCACTCAGATTGGTACGCAGCTGGTGGGTGTGCTTTACATCATGGACGAACCGAGCATCGGACTGCACCAGCGCGACAACGAGCGCCTAATCAAAGCCCTGCAGGATCTCCGCGACCTGGGCAACTCCATTATTGTAGTGGAGCACGACAAGGACATGATCCTGCAGGCCGACTACGTGGTGGACATCGGTCCGGGCGCAGGTATACACGGTGGGCAGGTAGTAACGGCTGGTACGCCGGAAGACATGATGAACGCCGGCACGACCACCGCCGACTTCCTGAGCAACCGCAGAGGTATAGCCGTGCCGCGCGTGAAACGTCCGGGAACAGGCCAGGTACTGAAATTGAAAGGCGCTACCGGCAACAACCTGAAGAACGTAACCCTGGAACTGCCGCTTGGCAAGATGGTGTGCGTGACGGGCGTGTCGGGCAGTGGCAAGTCCTCGCTCATACACGACACGCTCTACCCTATCCTGAACACGCACTTTTTCCGGGCCAAGCGCGATCCGCTACCCTACAAGAAAATAGAAGGACTGGAGCATATTGATAAAGTGATCGAAGTGGACCAGTCACCGATCGGACGTACGCCGCGCTCTAACCCGGCTACTTATACCGGCGTGTTCACCGACATCCGTACACTATTTGCGCAACTGCCCGAAGCTAAGATCAGGGGGTATACGCCGGGTCGCTTCTCTTTTAACGTGAAGGGCGGACGCTGCGAGGCTTGCGAAGGTGCAGGTATGCGCACGATTGAGATGAATTTCCTGCCGGACGTATACGTGCCGTGTGAGGTCTGCAAAGGCAAGCGCTACAACCGCGAAACGCTGGAGGTACGCTTCAAAGGCAAGAGCATCACCGACGTGCTGGATATGACCGTAGAGCAGGCAGTAGACTTTTTCGAGAGTCAGCCGCGTATCCTGCGCAAGATCCAAACACTGAACGAAGTAGGCCTGGGCTACATTACACTGGGCCAGCAGGCCACTACCCTATCGGGCGGCGAGGCGCAGCGTGTGAAACTGGCGACGGAGCTTTCCAAGAAAGACACCGGCCAGACGCTCTACATTCTGGACGAACCAACCACGGGTCTGCACTTCCAGGATATTGAGCATCTAAGCGAAGTGCTGCACAAGCTAACTGACAAAGGCAACTCGGTGCTCATCATCGAGCATAACCTGGATTTGATCAAGATCGCCGACTGGATCATCGACATCGGGCCGGAAGGTGGCGAGGGCGGTGGTACCATTGTGGCAGCCGGCACACCGGAGGATATTGTCAAAAAAGGCAAAGGCTATACCGCCCGCTTCCTCAAAGAGGAGTTGAAAACGAGCCACTACCGTGAGAACGGTCAGGCTTAGCAGGCATAGCAGCTTATAAAAAAATGCCGCTCCCAGGTATGGGGCGGCATTTTTGTTTTAGATATCTCCGAGCCTGTCTTCGAGTGCCTCTGTTTGTTGCAAGTGCTGACGCAGGAGTGGGAGCTGCTTGGAAGCAAACTGCTTTACTTCCATCACCTGGGCGTTCTCGGCCATGTCTTCGTAGCGTTTCAGTAAACGGTCATGCTCTTCGCGGGTCCGCTTGATATAGGCCAGGTCAAAACCTATACCTGTTTCGCTACTCACGTCGTCGTATACCTTTTGGTGCGCCCTGCCCAACTGATTCGGCACTACGAATTCACGCTCTATGGCAATTTGCTGCAGGTCTTCCAGCACACGGGTGTGGCCAGTGCTCATGTCCTGGGCCATCTCTTTTACCTCTGGGCTCACGGCTTTTTCCAAAGCCAACTCGCCCAATTGCATATGCAGCATGTTGGCACTAGTGGCCTCGGCTACAAAGAGCGCATCGTTTTTCATGCCTGGCATGCCCATGGCTTCAAACTGCTCCACACTTTGGGCAGCAGCCTGTTCAATGCTGTCGTCGGCGCCACAGCTGGCAGTGCCCAGTAGCAGCACGGCGCTGGCAAGGTATAGGGTAATTTTTCGGATCATACACGTGGGTTTAAAATAGGAACATCTGCAGCCATACAAGGTGCAGATGCCCAAGATAATTAGTTTTAAGGAAATGCCCAGTGTTTGGGTTAACGCTTATTACTTAAGACCATCTTTGATCTGCTGTGCCCGCTTGTGGTGCTCACGCAGTTTAGGAAGCGTTTTGGTGGCAAAGGCTTTCACCTCCGCATCGGTGTAGTCGTTATCTTCCACTACATCTTCGAACAGGCTGATGTCGCTGTCATGCGCGCTTACCATTTTATCCATGTATTCTCTGTCGAATTCGGCTCCCTGCTTTTCACGCAAGTCACGCATCTGGCTCATGTGCTCATTGCTCATGCTGTCGGGCAGTGTAATGTTTTTGCTGAGCGCCAGGTCACGCATTTCTTTGTTAGCCGCCGTGTGATCCTTCACCATCATGGCGGCAAACTCTTTTACCTGCGGATTTGTGGCACGCTCCTGCGCCAGCTTACCTGCTTCCAATTCCATCATGCTGCTGCTGGCCGCTTGGGTCATAAATTCAGCCTGATCATCGCGCTCCTCTTCCACGGCAGTGTCCTCAAAACGCTCTTCTGTAGCATCCTGCGCCTGATCCACGCTGTCGTTGCCGGATCCGCCGCAAGCCATTGTGCCAAATAAAAAGGCACAGGCCATTAGTCCTGTTGTTGCAATTCTTTTCATAGTGTTATTTCGTGTTAATAGTAAAATAGTTTGAACAAATTGGTATACGCCCCTAAAGCGATGGAGTTATATAATGGGCGTCTAATATTGAGGAGACTGGTAAAATGCGCTGATTTGGGCACAACTTAGGGCAGAATGCATACGGGCAATGTTTAAGCGAAAACGCCACAACTATCTAAGAGATAAAACGATATATAACTGAAGCAGGCCATACACTCTCCCTAAGCCATATCCCATGACACGACTTTTCGCTATGCGCACCTTCCCTGTTTTGTTATTCAACTGTTGCCTTTTGATTTGCTCTGCAGCCTTTGCGCAGGAAACGGAAGAGGAACGGGAAGACCGCACTATTATGATGAACATAGATCGTGATCATGACAAGACGATCAAGTTACACCCGCTGCATTATGGGGAGGTGTTTGTGTCGTATGAGAAGGTGCGCTCTCCTAACATCAGCAATGAGTTTGGGCTGAGCTATTTTTACAGACTGCACATGAAAGGCGATGGCTGGACTACCAATGCAAAAGACGTGATGGGCATCGGCATCCGGATGAGCCAGCGTTACTATACCTCTAAAAAGAAAACCGCTCCTTTTGGCTTTTTTCACGGGCCCATGTTCAGCTACCGCTTTATTGTGTTTGAGCGCAACGTGTTCGACCTACCCGACCTGCCTCCCAGCGACCCCGAATTCAGGTATGTGGGCCGGCTCTACCAGAACGCGCTGGACCTGAGTTATCATCTGGGCTATCAGTTCCGGTTAGGGCGCTACTTCACTACAGAGTTTTCGGGCGGACTTGGAGGCCGCGTCAAAATCGTCAATGCCACCAATGGCGGAGACCTCATCAAAGAGAACATCATCGGGCATGTGGTACACTCCGACGAGGGGGCTGTGATAACAGTGGGCCCCTCTCCGCAGCTTAATTTCTCGATCGGCTACTCTTTCTGATTACTTGTTAATCTTGCTGAGCACGCTGTAGGCCATCAGCTTGCCGTTGCGGTAGGTCTCTGATTTTATCCAGCCAGTGCCAGGCACAAACCACTCTACGGTTTGCATGCGGGTACCAGGCATTTTCAGCCCCATGGCACGGGTCTGCACTTCCATGTCTTGGTTTATCTTGAAGCCCTCATAGGTACCGGCAGGCACCTCCAGGCTTTCTTTGTTGCCCACGGTGCGCCCGGTCACCTGCATGGTGATGGTGCTCATATTCTGGCCGCTGCCTTTGTCGATCACATTGATGGTGAAGCTGCCGTCTTTTAGCTGTTGCCCTGGACTAAGGGAAGCCGGATAGTCCATGTGGTCGCCTTCCATCTTGATCTCCATATTTTTGTAGGCCTCCATCATGTCCGGATTCATCAGTGAGCGCATGTCTACCCAAATCGAACCGCTTTCGCAACCTACCTGGTAACTACCCTCGTTGGCCATCTTTCCTTTCTCGTCATACATTTGGGTATGCACCGTCGCCTCCGACTTGTTCCCATCGCGACGCACATCAGTTACCTTGTAAAGCACCCGCCCTGTGAGCTTGTTGCGCTGGTTGTAGTTGAGTATTTCGTACTCGGCGTTTTCAGTTAGCAGCATATAGCCATTACAATCCTGCGCCTGTGTGCCGACAGGTATAGACAGCATGACCCAAAATAGAACGATAGCGGGAAGGAAGAACAGATTTTTCATAATTTTGAGGCATTTTGTTCACGAAATATTACTATAAATATACTTAATATGATGGTTGTGTGCCTATTATGATGCAGGATATGTGTGAAGGGACATTTATTAGGTGGGAATAGCTTAAAACAACGGGTATAAAAAAAGCCGGACAGTAGTCCGGCTTTGTAAGTAGTAAGTATAGCAATCTATGCTCCTTTGAATTGCGGCTTTCGTTTCTCGTTGAAGGCTGTTACTCCTTCTTTGTAGTCAGCGGAGTTTCCGGCTATTTTCTGACAGTGGGCCTCGTAGTCCAGCATTTCGTCCAGCGTAGAACTGAAGGACTTATTGAGCATCTTTTTCATCAACCCGATGGCTTTGGTCGGGGCCACGGCATAGCGGGCAGCCAGTTCGGCAACCGCAGCATCCAACTCTTCCGGAGCCACCACACGGTTCACCATACCCAACTGCAGCGCTTCTTCAGCGCTCACCTTGGAGCCCAGCGTGCTCAGCTCAAACGCCTTGAGCGAGCCCACTACACGCGGCAAGAAGAAGGAAGAACCCGAGTCGAGCACCAGGCCCACGTTCACGAACACCTCGATCATGCTGGCGGCCGTAGAGGCTACCACCAGGTCACAGGCGAGCGCAAGTGAGCAACCGGCACCGGCGGCTACCCCGTTCAGCTTGCAGATGATGGGCTTTGGCAGGTTGCGCATGGCCCGGATGATCGGGTTATACCTCTTCTCCAGCGATTCCGACAGATCGCGCTTGTCGGCACTGGCGATGGCTTTGAGGTCCTGCCCGGAGCAGAAGGCTTTGCCGGCACCCGTCAGGATAACCACCCGTACGCTGTCGTCGCGGGTCACCTGCTTGAGGGCGTCCTGCAGTTCGTAGCTCTGCTTGTCGTTAAAAGCGTTGAAGACATCAGGGCGGTTCAGCGTGATGGTCGCAATACCATCCTGCACATCATATAGCAAGCATTCGTAGTTCATGTTGTTGTTTGTTTAGAAGAAAGAGATAACCAAAGGTATAGATAATCACCCTGAAGAGCAAAAGCGGTTACAAGGCCACAAACCCGGCTATGAGCACCAGCAAAAGCCCCGTCAGAAAGCCCGCGTAGGCTTGCGCCGGGGTATGGGCATGCAGTGCCAACCTCGCCGACAGCACAGCGCCTGACACCAGAACTGTCAGTACGATCGGTATAAGCAACCCTGATTCGGGCATTAGTCTATTCACGAGCAAAAGCACACCCAAGGCTCCTCCCAATCCGATGCCATGCGCACTGATCTTCCAGAAAAATGAAACGCACCAGGCCACAAAAACAGAGGCCGTGACCACACCCATCACAAAATAAAAAAGTTGATCAAACACAGACTCCGTGTAAAACAGATAGGTCGTGACGCCGTAGCAAAGTGCCGTGAATAAGAGTGGTCTGCTGCGCTGCTCCCGCCGGTCGATCTCATATGAGTCGATGAATCCGGTTTTGAACATGGCAAAAGCCCCCAGCCCGGGTACCATAAACGTGGTGAAGAAGATCATGCTCAGCACGATCCAGCGGCTTTGCAGCGGAAGCGAGATAGCAGAAACCGGTAAGAAATAAAGGATGATGGCAAACAGATACGTCGGCATCAGCAGTGGGTGAAACGCAACAGACAAAAAGCGGGCGAGGGAGCGGTTCAAGAGGGAGGTAGTGATTGAGTGGTTGAGTGAGTTAGTGAATTAGAAAAGTTCGCTTGCAGGGACAGGTCGCGACTTGTCCGAATCGTGCACTGGTCATTCTTTGGGCTATACCTGTCTTGGTCATCAACAAATAATCCTGCAGGCTATACCTGCCCGAATCGTGCACCAAACAACAATTTAACCATCAACAATTTAACAATTCAAAATTTACAACTCCTTCCGCAGGCGGGCAACAGGTATGTTGAGCTGCTCACGGTATTTGGCCACGGTGCGGCGCGCAATGTTGTAGCCTTTCTCGTTGAGCATCTTCTCGATCTTCTCATCAGAGAGTGGCTTGCGCTTGCTTTCCTTGTCGATGATTTCTTTCAGGATGTGCTTTACCTCACGGCTACTGGCGTCCTCGCCTGAGTCGGTGGCTATACCTTCGGAGAAGAAATACTTGAGCGGGTAGATGCCGAACTCCGTCTGCACGGCTTTGCTGTTGGCCACGCGGCTCACGGTACTGATGTCCATGCCAATGTCCTCGGCGATGTCCTTTAGGATCATCGGACGCAGCTTGCTCTCATCCCCCTCCAGGAAAAATTCGTGCTGGTACTTGATGATGGACTCCATGGTGCGCAGCAGCGTGTTCTGGCGCTGGCGGATGGCATCGATAAACCACTTAGCCGCGTCCAGTTTCTGCTTCACAAAAGTCACCGTCTCCTTCAGCTTCTTGTCCTTCTTGTCCGACTTGTCGTAGGCGTCGAACATGTCGGCGTAAGAGCGGCTGATGCGCAGGTCCGGGGCGTTGCGGGAGTTGAGCGATAGCTGCAGCTGCCCGTTTTCGTTGGTCAGGATAAAGTCAGGTATAATGTACTGCACCCGCGCCATGCCGGCCCCGCTTCCGCCCGGTTTCGGGTTGAGTTTAATGATCACGTCGATGGCTTTTTTCAGCTCATCTTCCGAAACGTTAAATTTCGACTGTATCTTCTGGTAATGCTTCTTGGTAAATTCGTCAAACGACTCCTTGATGATGCGCTCAGCCAGGCGGGTGGTCTCATCCTGCTCACGGCGCTCTAGTTGCAGCAGCAGACACTCCGGCAAATCGCGGGCGCCTATACCTGCCGGGTCAAAGGTCTGGATCATGTGCAGCACCTGCTCAATCTCCTCTTCGGTCGTCATCACGTTCTGCGAAAAAGCCAGGTCGTTAGCAATGGAGCTCAACTCGCGGCGAATGTAGCCGTCGCTGTCGATGCTGCCGATGAGCTGCATCCCGATGGTGTACTGCTTGTCATCGAGCGCCAGGAAGCCGAGCTGGTCCATCAGGTTGTCGTTGAGCGAGCTGGACATAGCGATCGGCATTTCGCGGTCTTCTTCATCGCCGCCGCGGTCGCCCTGCATCTTGTAGCCGCTTATCTCGTCGTCGTTTAGGTAGTCGTTGATGTCGACTTCGTCTTTGCCGTAGTCATCATCGCTGTCATAGTCCTCCGAATCTGAGTCGCTGTATTCGGTATCGGCCTCTTCACGGCCTTCTTCCAGGGCGGGGTTCACTTCCATCTCCTCCTTAATGCGCGCTTCGAGCTCAACAGTAGGAATCTGCAGCAGCTTGATAAATTGTATCTGCTGCGGCGATAACTTCTGGGATAAGAGTTGTCTTAAATCGAGTCGCTGCATAGTAAGAAAAATGGATACTGGCGCCTGTTAGTGCACCTTCAAATTTAGGATAATTTTACTTGCATTTACAAAAAAGGTTAAAATATCGTTACTTTGAGGGATTATTGGAAAAGGGGCTGGCCCAGGGTGCCGGCTATGGTTATCCTGCCCGCTACAGGACTTTCCCTAAGTCAGTTAGGACGTTCGGCTTAGGGGTAGCAGGGTATCTTTTCGGTCCTCCACTGGGAGGACGAAAATTATACCTTAACCCATAATATGTTCAGACACATTACGCTATTAGAAATAACATGCAACGCACAAAAGTAAAAGAGCTACTGACGGGTGCCGGTGTAGGCAACGAGGTTTTATTGAAGGGCTGGGTACGCACCAAGCGCGGCAACAAGTTTGTGAATTTCATTGCCGTGAACGACGGCTCCACCATACAGAACCTGCAGGTAGTGGCCGATGCCGAGAAGTTTGGCGAAGAGTCCCTGAAAGACGTAACAACCGGTGCTGCCGTGGCCATTACAGGCCAGTTGGTAGCCTCGCAGGGCAAAGGACAGGCTTTTGAGGTGATGGCCAACACGATCGAAGTGCTGGGCAAAGCTGATCCGGAGACGTACCCACTGCAGAAGAAGGCGCACTCGCTGGAGTTTTTGCGTGAGATCGCGCACCTGCGCTTCCGCACCAACACGTTCGGCGCTATTTTCCGTGTGCGTAACTCGCTGGCTTTCGCCGTGCACAGGTTTTTCAACGAGAAGGGCTTCGTATACATGCACACGCCGATCATTACAGCATCTGACGCAGAGGGCGCCGGCGAGATGTTCCGCGTAACCACGCTGGACCCTATCAACCCACCGCTTGCCGAAAACGGGCAGGTAGACTACACAGAGGATTTCTTCGGCAAAGCGACCAACCTGACCGTATCTGGTCAGTTGGAAGGTGAGTTGGCGGCCATGGCTTTCAGCGATATCTATACCTTCGGCCCGACTTTCCGCGCCGAGAACTCCAACACTGCCCGCCACCTGGCCGAGTTCTGGATGATCGAGCCGGAGATGGCTTTCTACGACCTCAAAATGAACGCCGACCTTGCCGAGGAATTCATCAAATACATCATTCGCTACGCACTGGAGCACAACCGTGAGGACATTGAGTTCCTGGGCCAGCGTTTAGTGGAAGAGGATAAGAGCAAGCCACAGAACGAGCGCCAGGAAATGACCCTGCTCGAGAAACTGGAGTTTGTGGTGAACAACGACTTTGAGCGTGTGACCTATACCGAGGCCATCGACATCCTGCTGAACTCAAACCATTACAAGAAGAAGAAATTCCAGTACGATGTGTCGTGGGGCATCGACCTGCAGAGCGAGCACGAGCGCTACCTGGTGGAGAAGCACTTCAAGAAACCGGTGATCGTAACGGATTACCCGAAAGATATCAAGGCCTTCTACATGCGCCTCAACGACGACGGCAAGACCGTAGCCGCCATGGACATTCTGGCGCCAGGTATAGGCGAGATCGTGGGTGGTTCGCAGCGTGAAGAGCGCATGGAGATACTGGTGGAACGCATGAAGGGCGTAGGAATACACGAGGAGGACCTGTGGTGGTATCTGGACACCCGCCGTTTCGGTGGCTGTCCGCACGCCGGCTTCGGTCTGGGCTTCGAGCGCATGGTGCAGTTCGTAACCGGTATGGGCAACATCCGCGACGTGATCCCCTTCCCACGTACGCCGGGAAACGCAGAGTTTTAACAGCGGCTATACCTTATACCTACAAAAGCCGGGCTATACCTTAGCCCGGCTTTCTTTTTGGCCAGAAATTTGCTATCTTAACTAGGTAAATCCCTAATAAATAGTCCTATGCGATATATATTTTTAGTCTTGCTCCTGCTCGGTTTCGCGGCCCCCGAGGTGCGTGCGCAGCAGGAGTTTGCCAGTCTGGAGCTGCCCTTGCGCCGGGCTGAAGACCTGGTGTCGGTAGCGGATGGCGATGGCAATGTTTGCCTTTACTTCTTTCAGGGCGGCAAGCTGCACTTTAGCCTGGTGGATGCCAAAGGCCAGACCGTAGCGACACAAGAAATCCCCTACCGTAATAGCCAGCAGCCACAGGTGCTGGGGACCCGCGTAACCGATACAGAGTTCGTGTTTTACAGCCGCCATGTAAATGGCAACAAGGAGTTTGTTCGTCCGTTTGCCATGAACAGGTATAGTGGCGCCTTCCGCAGTCTGCCCGATGTGCCGGTACGCCGCGACAGAAACGAAACGTTTGTCGGGGCTTTTGCAGACGCATCCCATTTTTACATGATCTACACAGACAGAAAGGACAACCTGATTCTGCACCGTGAGCTGGATGAAAGCTATTATGAGAAGAAGACGTTTCAGCTGGCGGACTTGCCACGCACCCGCACCCGAAACGAGCGACAGAATGAACTGATCTTTGTGCACCCTGACCTGGAGCGCACCGTGTTTGCCGGTCAGCACCGCAGCAAGATCTATACCCGCGGCGACAAGCTATACCTGGTGTTCGACGGCTTTTCGCTGCGTGGCAAGAAAAACGAACTGACTACCGAGATTCTGACGATCGACTGGCCAAGTGGGCAAACCGAATACCGCACCCTGCCGTCGCTGTCTGTTAAAAACGAGGCAAACTTCAACTCCTTCCTGCATGACAACACCCTGTTCCGGGTTCAGCTCGAAAAGGATGAGTTTACACTGACTGCCTATGACTTCAGCAGTCTGCAGCCAATCAAGGAATACAGGTATACAGCCGATCAGGACATCGATATCAAAGCCACGCCCGTGCACCAGCGGGGAGCTGGCGCCTTGTTTTCGTCCGGCAACAGCGTGATCGAGAAGACTTCTAAAGTGATGCGCAGCCTTTCGACCGGCAAACCCGCCATTACGGTTGATGCCTTCAATGACAGCACGTTGCAGCTTACCATCGGTTCGTACCAGCCGCCAAGCCGCCGCAACCCTAATGGAGACCCGACCAGATTGGTGCGCACACCGGATCGTTATATACAGACCTCCCGCGGGCTATACCTGATGCCGGGCCGTTGGGTGCCAGCCTATTCGCTGCCGTATAGCTACAGCATGTTCCCGTACAACCGCTACTATTACGACCCGTTTTACAGCCGCTCCGGCGAGGCGGTAGGGCCGGGCACCAGCACTTACTTCAGAGCTGTGCTCGATAGCCAAACACTCGACAAGGCGATGGTCGCATCAGACGATAGCACAGCCGCGACTGTGCAGGACAAGATAGAAGCCTACGAGGAAGAGCTGAAGCAAACGCCTGAGTACAAAACCCTGTACCGCTATGGCAACAACAAGCTGCACTACGGCTACTTCGACAAGCGCAGCAAAACCTTTAAGATACTGGAGTTCACACAGAACTAAACTCAATAAAAAAAGCTTCGCCGGATTCGACGAAGCTTTTTTGCTTTACTCAGGATCTTGTTTTACAAGCCCATCAGTTTCTGGATTTTGGCCTGCACGGCTGGGTCCTGCTGGTAAGCCAGCATGATCTGTTCGTAACGTTCCATCGTCATGCCGTCTTTCTGGATAGCCGTCTGCATGTTCTTCTCAATGTCAGGCTGCATTTCCATCATGCGCCCGATCGCTTTGTTAAAAGCAGCTTTTTCTGCGGCTGTGCCTTCTGCGTCGGCGAGTTTCTGCTGCTGGTGCGCCTGCGCCAGGGCATTAAACTTATCCACGCTCAGTTTTTCCTCTTCCAGAATCACCAGCATGGCTTTTTCACTTTCCTGCTGCAGCTCCATCAGGCGCGTGCTAGCATCTACAAAAAGTTTGATATCCTGATCAGAAATAGTTTGCGCTTGCTGCTGCGGGGCTTTCTGGGGAGTGGCCTGCTGCGCTGTAGCACTTCCGTTGATTGATACTAAACCTACAACAAGTCCTGCCACAGCAGTGACCTTCAGTTTATGGAGAATGTTCATAAGACTCGGGGTTAAAGATTTTGAAATGATTGATAAAGAAAGGCAGGTTGACTTAATTACCATTTAAACTATACATTATTTGAGAAAAATAGTTTTCAACTACCTGCTTCCGGATGCCCCTGGTCCCAAAAACCCTGCCACAAACTCCTTCCGACTATTTATATAACATGGGGTACCCTTACTCAGGCTTCAACCAAGATTTATATACAGGCAGCAGTTTTATATAGATATATTCTACTATATTTATTGCTCGATCCTTTTTATGAAAAACCTATACAAACTTATCTCGCTGTGCGTTGTGGCATTGCTTTCAATACCAGCGGCAGCACAAAGCGATTATAAACCGGGCTATGTCGTAATGCCCCAGGGTGACACACTGCAGGGGCAGGTGAGCTACCGCACCGATGCACTTGGCAAAACGATCGGCTTCAAAAAAACTAGCCAGTCAGCAACTACATCTTACACGGCTAATGATATAGCAGGTTACGGCTTCCCGGGCGACAGGAACTTCCGCACCCGCACACTCGACCATGCCGATACCCTGGCTGCTGAGTATGTGTTCATGCAGGAACTTGTTCGGGGCACCATGAGCCTTTATTTGTATAGGGGCACATTCTTCGTCGAGAAGAACGACAACTCAAGCAAACTGCACAAGCTCTATATCACAAAGGAAACCTACGTCAACAACTACGGTGTGACAGCCCAAAGAGACATAAACCACCACGTGCGTGTTCTGAACACCCTGATGCTCGATTGCTTTGCAATGCTCAGCAAAATAGAGCGCGTAAAGCTCGCTGAAAAGAACCTGGTGGACCTGGTAAAAGAGTATAACAGTTGCGCTGGTGGGGCAGAAGAGCAGACCACCTTTAAGGAGTCAAAAAAGTGGTTTGCCATCAAACCGGGTTTTGTGGGAGCTATCAGTCATACCTCACTTAACTTCTCGGCCTCTGATGAGACGTACCTGCACCTCGAGCATGCTGAGTTCAATACAAACACCTACCCTACTTTTGGCATTGCCTTGTTGCTCAACTCGCCCCGCATCAACGAGCTTGCATCCTTGCTAGTAGAGGGACGCTACTTCACCAACAGTTACCAGGCAGACCCCAGCTATGTGTGGTTTGATTCGTACTACGATAACCAGATCGAAATTGAGCTTTCTGCCATAAAACTCACCACGGCGCTGCGTTACGATTTTGCTGGCAAAACCCTGCAACCCTTCGTGAACGCCGGTGGTTTTGTCAACCTCTTCAATCAGCGTGATTACAAGCATACCCAGTATGTGCGAAGAACACAAAGCAGCACACCTACGGAAAGGAACCGCGATAATGCAGAGTTTATCAGCAAGGTGCAGCAAGGACTGATGCTGGGCGCCGGCTCATACCTGCACATAAACAAACACCGCCTGTCGCTGGAGGCCCGCTACGAGTTTGGCCTGGACCTGCATGAGCACAACGCTGTCAACAAGATCAACAATTCGCTGGATTCTGACACCAGAACGGTCTCGCTATTGCTTGGGTTCTACTTCTAGGCAGCCATTCTTCATACTACTCTATACCTTCCGGATCAGGGCCGAAGCTATGATCAACTCCGCCCCTACTTATCATCACTACTTCTACCCAATCTTTTATGAAACACTTTTTACTCGTTAGCCTGGCGCTGGCAGCCCTTCTTACTCCCTTTGATGGCGCCGCCCAGACGTTCCGCCCTGGCTTTATAGTGCAGGCCGCCGGCGACACAACCAAGGGCCTGGTGCGATACCGTGAAGGCAAGCAGAACTACAAAAGCTGCCACTTTAAAACAGCCGATCATGCCGAGGCGACAGAGTATTTTCCTGCCGATATCCAGGCTTATGGTATTGTGGGTGAAGCTCCTTTTATGAGTAAAGAAGTGCCTGGTATTGAGGGAGCACCAAGCCGCATGTTTATAGAAGTACTGGAGCAAGGAAAACTCATGCTTTATACCCAAGACAATCTGCTATACCTGGAGAAGGAGAACAGCGGATTGAAGCATTTATACCTGCAGACCGATGACCAGGATATAACAATGCACATCGGCGAAAGAAAGGTTGTGAACACTTCTACCCAGCACCTGATCCTGATCAATTCGCTCACGCTGGACTGCCCAGTACCGGATAAGTTGATGCTGAAAGTACGGCAGCGCCTGCATGTACCCAATGTGACAGCCATTGTCAGAAGCTATAACAACTGCGCAGCCCCCACCAGCACTATCTCCTACAAAGAAAACCAATCATGGCTCAAAACAGAGTTGGGCGTATTTGCGGGAGGCTACTCAACAGCGCTTCAATTCAATCACAACACCACGATTCACTGGTTTAAAGGGGCGAAGATGCCTTCTTCAAGCAACTTTGTGTTCGGGGCTGTATTCAATTTTACCTCTCCGAAGAAAAGTGAACGCCTATCTGTGCAGATTGAACCTATGTATAGCAAGGAACATCACGCTGGCACCTTTGAATATCCAAGAGAGTCTTATGTAATCCATGGAGACTATACCATAGATTTAGAACGTCTGTCATTGCCTATCATGCTTCGCTACACGATCACCACAAATGGCAGGTTCAGTCCTTATGTTGGTGCAGGTATAACGAATGATTATATCCTGAGTGGTGATGCGGGGGGATCTCAAAAAACCGTATACCATAACGGTCTGACACAGGAGAGTGCTGTTAAGAGGACAGAAATCGGCACCACGTTTTCACATGCATTCACAAGTGCGCTGGGCGTTAAGGCGCGGATAAATGACAGGCATTCTGCTTTACTGCAGTTTAGGTATGAGTATGGGCGTTACCTGGCTTCAGACCTCAGCAATTCAGATTCCAGAGCTTTCCTGAATGAGAACCATCAGGGCTTTTACCTGACCGCCGCTTATCTGTTTAAATAAGTCACACCAGCTATACCTCTCCTGCCATTGTTGGTTGGGTTTTGATTATATCACCCCGAATGCCTGTGCACCTTTGAGTCGAAGTTTAACGACTATGATAAAGGGTTGCATGGGCACTCTGGTTTTAAGCTGGCCAGTTGTGTAGACTTTACACCTCTTGCGCCTGGTAGCCTTTTAGTTTTTCCTTCTCTACCAGCTGCTTCTCCAGCAGTTTTTGCACCTCGGGTTTGTCGTAATCTTCCACGGTTTTGATGTGCTTCATCACCTTTTTCATGATGCCGTCCTGCAGGCGTCCGGTCTCTAAGGCGTAGGAATAAGGCAGGTCTGTAAAGGTGACCATGGAGTAGAGCGGGATCCACTTGTCGGGGTATTGTTGGTTGATCTTGCCTTCGATCTTTTTGCGGAGCAGGAAGCGCGGGTCGGCCACTTTGTCGCGCATCTCGATGAAGTTTAGCACGGCCAGGTCAGCGATGGCGTCGGCGTCGGGTTTGCGTATGCGCTCAAATTTCTTGAACAGGCCTTCCCAATCTCCGTTGAAGTTTTCCAGCATCTGGTCCAGCACTGTAATATCCTCGAAGCCGGCGTTCATCCCCTGTCCGTAGAACGGCACCACCGCATGGCTGGCGTCACCTATCAGCAAGGCCTTGTCTTCAAATGACCACGGGAAGCACTTCACCGTCACCAACGAACCGATGGGGTTAGAGAAATAGTCCTCGGCCAGGTCAGGCATCAAAGGCACGGCATCCGGGAACGTTTGCAGGAAGAAGTTGAGCAGGTCGTCGTCGGTTTTGATGCTCTCGAAAGAAAGCGCGCCCTCGTAAGGAAAAAACAAGGTACAGGTAAAGCTGCCGTCGATGTTGGGCAGGGCGATCATCATGTAGTTGCCGCGCGGCCAGATGTGCAGGGCGCTCTTCTCCAGTGCCCAACCGCCTTCTGCCGTAGCAGGTATAGCAAGTTCTTTGTAGCCGTACTCGAGGTAGCTTTGGGAATAGTTGTAGCGCTCGGTCTTCTGCATGGCATTACGCACCATCGAGAAAGCCCCGTCAGCCCCGAACAGCAGTTCGGTGTGTAGCTCTTCCAAATCGCCTGTTTCGTGGTTGCGCAGCGTGGCTTTGCTCCGGTGCAGGTCCAGGTCTAGGAGTTGGCGGTTGAAGTGGTAGGTGATATTCGGGTTCGGCTCCGACAAATCCATCAGAGCAGCGTTCAATCCCGCACGCGATACCGAGTAGATGGACTGCCCCTCTTTGCCGTAGGGTTGAAACGTGAGGTTGCCTTGCTCATCGTGCATCATACGGCCGTGCATGGGTATAGCCACTTTGCGCACGGCTTCTTCTATACCTATGCCTCTCAGCGCCTTGAAACCGCGGTCGCTCAGGGCGAGGTTGATCGAACGGCCACCATCGAGCAGGGTCTTGCGCATGTCGGGTCGGCGCTCGTAGATGTCCACTTTGTGGCCACGCTTGGCCAGGTATAGCGACAACAGCGAACCAACCAGTCCGGCTCCCATGATGGTGATGTTCTTTCTCTCGGCCATAATGCAAGGGTATAGAATTCCTGTTCGTAAAGAAACGTTTTCCAATCGGGAAAGGCAATACTCGGCGGCAATATACCTCAGCCCATAATAGTACGGAAAGTCAGGTTGATACGGGGTGCGATAGGGCGGCTTGTTTTGGGCAACTGATGGTGCCAGTGTTGCTGCGTGGTGCCCTGCATCAACAGCAGACTGCCATGCTGCAAGGTGAGTTTGACTGTGGGCAAATCTTTGCGTTTGCGGTGCCGGAAGGCGAAGCCACGCTCTCCGCCAAAACTGACAGAGGCTATACCTGGCCCGAGCGATTTCTCGTCGTCGGCGTGCCAGCCCATGCTGTCCTGCCCGTGGCGGTAGTAGTTGAGGAGCACACTGTTATACCTGTCGCCCGACGCAGCCTCTATCCGCTTCTTCAATTCCAACAGTATGGGCAGCCAGGGCTGGGGCGCGTTGTACAGGCCGGAGTAGGTATAGCCTTTGTCGCCGTACCAGGCCGTGAGCCGGGGCAGCGGCAGCTGTTTGCCGAACATTTTGATCTCCTCCTGTTGCCAGGCTACCTCCTCGGTCAGCTGCTGCAGGTATAGGTTGCTTTCATCTTTGCTGAAAAAGTTTGGAGCATAGTATACCTCCGCCTCTGGCATATCGAGCTGTATGAAGCCCTGCTTGTCAGTTTTCATCCTGTTGTTCTATACCTTCCCCCTTCACGTTGCTGTCCAACTGCACCACTTCTTCGCCTTTATGCAAATATTCGCTGAACATGTCAGCTACATGATGTGCAGAATCTTTATAAGGCTCCAGAATAAAGGGAGCACCGGCCTCTTGCAGTGCCGCTACAGCCCTATCGCTGGTGGCAGTTACGGCTATCTGGCCATAAAATTCCTGATGCCACAGCAGCCTTATCAAAGCGATGTTCACATTTACTTCCGAAATGGTGCTGATCACATTCGAGACCTTTTTGATAGGCAACACCTCTGACAAATCCGGATCTTCGGCATCGCAGTACATGGCTTTCAGCCCCCGCTCTTTCCAGTCATTGACAATAACCGGATTGATATCGACACCGATATAGGTTAGTCCTTTCTCGTCAAGGGCATCTGCAATGCGCTGCCCATAACGACCGAGGCCGAAAATAAGCACATCTATTTTTTCTTCATCTGCGTCCAGTTCCTCAGACTGTGTGGGTTTCTTCTTTTCAAATACACCCAGCATTGGCGAAAGCATACTGTACAACTGGTCCGAGAACATGATCATGTAAGTGGAGAGCGTGATTGTAATCAGACCTACTAGCGTCACTAGTCCCAGGGTTCCTTCGTCGATGTGCCCCACGCCCATACCCATGTTAATGAGGATCAGGGAGAACTCGCTGATCTGCGCCACTGTAAGTCCTGCCTTAAAAGAAGTGCGCTTGTGGTAGCCCATGATGCCCATGATGATAAGTACAATGATGGGGTTGCCAATCAGCACGAACAGGGAGAAGATAATTGACGACATAATCTGCCCTCCCATCAGGCTCAGGTTTAACTGAGAGCCGAGGTTTAGGAAGAAGAACAGCAGCAGAAAGTCGCGAATGCTGGTCAGACGCCCGCTGATGACCTCGCGGTACTGGGTAGAGGCCAGCGATATACCTGCCAGAAAGGCGCCTACCTCCTTGCTGAAGCCCAGGAAATCGCCTAAAGCGGCCAGTAGTATGGCCCAGCCTATCGCGAAAAGCACCAGCAGTTCCTGCGAGTCGGCCAGCTGCCTGGTGAGCCTGGGTATAACGTACTTCGTAAGCACAGCCACAACCGCAAACATACCTATACCTTTGCCGAACACATATATTAAGTCCATCCCCACCGATCGCTCCGACTCCGCGCCGAGCGCCGACAGCACAACCATCACAACAACAACCACAATGTCCTGCACGATCAGGAAGCCAAGCGCGATCTGCCCGTGCAGCATATCGATCTCCTTCTTGTCAGAAAGCAGCTTTACGATGATGATGGTACTTGAGAAAGTAAGTGCCACCGCCACGTAGAGCGACTCCAGCCAGTCGAACCCCAGGGCCATGGCAATCCCAAAGCCAAAGAACGATGTGAATATGACCTGCCCGAGACCGGTCATCAAGGCTACTTTACCTGTTGACTTGATCAGGTTCACGTCCAGCTTGAGCCCCACCACGAACAATAGAATAGCGATGCCCATCTCGGCCAGCAGATCTACCTCGTGCTCAGAATTCAGGATATTGAGCACCGACGGCCCTACGATAATGCCTACCGCGATGAAAGACACGATAAGCGGCTGCCGCAGCACGCGGCCAATGGCACCGGCTACGGTAGCCAGGAAAATGATGAGGGCGAATTCGTAAAATTGTTCACTAATCAGTTCGCCAAGGTTCATATAGGTGGGTTAAATTCAGGATTGCACATATGTTGCGCCCCAAATATAGTACATCAGTTTACCTGTCAGGGTTGTTGACGAAAATACCTGAAGGGGCCTCACCAGCCTCTTTTAGCCGAGGTATGCAGACAGGCTGCTGGGGTAATGGATCTTAATTTCATAAAAAATGCGTGCTTTGTCAAGGGGAATCGGTTGCCATTCTGGGTGTATCTTTGTAGCTTTCTACTTAAGCACACACTTGTATTGAAAACTTTAGAAGAATTTTTTGTAGCGTTTAGCGACGCCGCCTGGGGCATGCCTTTGCTGGTACTCCTGATGGGCGGGGGCCTTTACTTTATGCTTTACTCGGGCTTTCTGCCTTTCCGCTACCTGCGCCACACCATAAATGTGCTGCGCGGCAGATACGACGACCCCAACGACCCTGGCGACATAAACCACTACGAGGCGCTGTCGGCTACGCTGGCGGCCACAGTAGGCATGGGCAATATCAGTGGCGTGGCCGTGGCCATTGCCATTGGCGGGCCTGGCGTACTGTTCTGGATGTGGGTGAGCGCCTTTGTGGGCATGGCTACCAAGTTTTTTACCTGTACACTTGCCGTGATGTACCGCGGCCGCGACAGCGTTGGGCACCTCGAAGGCGGCCCCATGTACGTAATTGAAACAGGTCTGGGCAAAAAATGGAAACCGCTGGCTGTGGTCTTCGCCATAGCTGGTATGTTTGGTACGCTGCCCATTTTCCAGGCTAACCAGCTCACGCAGGTAATCCGCGAAGTGTTCCTGGTGCCTAACGGCTTTACTACCGCCGACCTGTTTTACACTAACCTCATTATAGGGCTCGGGCTTGTGTTCATCACTTCTCTGGTGATTTTCGGAGGGATACAGCGCATTGGCCACGTGGCGGGCAAAATGGTGCCAAGTATGGTCATCCTTTACATGCTGGCGGTGTTCTACATCATGTTCGTTAACTATACGGCTATTCCTGCAGCTTTCGCACTTATTTTCAAAGACGCATTCACGGCCCAAACCGTGCTGGGCGGTGCGGTGGGGGCCATCATTATAGCAGGTGCGCGCAGGGCGGCTTTCTCGAACGAGGCAGGTATAGGAACAGCCTCCATGATGCACGGCGCGGCCAAAACTGACGAGCCCATCCGCGAAGGCCTGGTAGCCATGCTCGGCCCCTTCATCGACACCATCATCGTGTGTACGCTTACGGGCTTGGCTATCATTATAACGGGCACGTGGCAGACTTCGGATGCCAGCGGCGTAACCCTCACGGCTACCGCTTTTAACAATGCCATGCCAGGCTTCGGAAGCTACGTGCTGTTGGTGTGCGTCCTGATTTTCGCTTTCACGTCGCTTTTTTCCTACTCCTACTACGGTACTAAGTGCTTCAGCTACCTCTTCGGCGCGAAGTACAAGCACCTCTACAACTACTTCTATGTTGTTACTATCGTGTTTGGCGCCATGGCTACCATCACAGCCGTCATCGCCCTCATCGACGGCCTGTTCGCCATTATGGCCATCCCTACTATGGTGTCTGCGCTGCTGCTGTCGCCGAAGGTAATGGCTGCCGCAAGGGACTACTTTAAGAGGATGAAGGAGTTTAAGAAAATGGAAGGGCAGAAAGTTTAGAAGGGCAGTAAAGCTTGATATTTCACTCACCCGGCATTAAAATGATGGAGCCAGCCCTTTAAGGGGGCTGGCTCCATCATTTTATACTTCAAAACGTTACCAACTTTGGCTGGTTCTATTCTATACCTTACTCCATTCCCCTTCTCCCACTCTCCATATGTTGTATTTCACTCTCCTGTCCTTCGGCGGCGCTGTAGAAGCGGGTGGTTGGGTAGGCGAAACGAATGTCTGGAGAAGCGAGGAACTCCTTCAGTACGTCCTCCCAGATCTTGTTTTCGCTTTCGCGTCGGCCGTTGAGGTTACAGAGGTAGCGCACCGTGAGCTGTATGCCATTCTCCCTTACTTTGGTGAACACCTTCGGCTCGAAGCTCCGGTAAAAAATCAGGTGCTGCTGGGCCTCGATGCGCACGCGCTGTTCCTGCTCTTCGTTTAGCCGCTCGGAATGGCGCAAGGCAATGTCCTGTAAAGTGCCCTTGGCTTTTTGCCAGTTGCTCTCGAAGGTAATGCGCACCTGCAGCTCGTGCCACAGAAATGGGAAACCGTAGTTGTAGTTGATCTGCCCCTGCGTGAAAACCTGGCTGTTGGGGATATGGACCACGCGACCCGTCGCCTGTTCAGAATCCACCCACTCGCCCAGTTCGTTAAGGGTAAACTGAAAGAAACCAATGTCGATGACGTCGCCGGTGTAGAGGCCTATTTTGATGCGGTCGCCTACTTTAAAAGGGCGCTTCCAGATAAGGAATACCCAACCCATCATGTTCAGGATGGGGTCGCGGAGTACCACGACCAGACCTACCGAGAAGATACCCAGGAACGTGGTGATGGACTTGAACCCTTCGAACCAGATATTGGCCAGAAAGATAATGCCCAGCCCCGTTACCACGTAATTGGTCGTTTTCTTCCACTGGTACAGCTTGCGCGTGTCGGTTTGCTGACGCGAGGCCAGCCGCAACAGCACCCTACTGATAATCCAGAGCACAAGCAGTGCCACCAGCGACTTGACGATGTTTTCCTGTACCTGGGTTGACAGATGAAAATTCTCTTCTATCCAGAATTCGATCTTACGCATGCAGCTTAATTTTTAGTCAACTTCTGCCCTTTTTAGGCTGAGTCCTTCGGTTGCCTCAAGCGCCAGGGACTATCCGCGTCGCCTTTTTCCAGCACCGAATCAACTTCGTGCTGTGTATACGCTCCCGATGCTTTTCTATACCTATAACCAGGCCTTTGGTTTTTTCTGACCTGCTCTTTCATACCAGACAAACTGCAAGTTTGCAGACAACAGGCTCCCAGCCTTGCAATATTATCAAAAAATTGCCTCCATAAATTCATAGCAGACATATTTCTCGAATGTTACCTATTCTGCAACTAAGCTACTGAGCAACAAATGAGCTTCATGCACTTAGTTCTGCATCGCCTCTGCCATTGGATAGCGTATAGGAGCTGAGGCAACCGGGTTGAACTGCAGACTCCGCACATCGTCCGCCGCAGGCATTTCGAATACCTCCAGGTCAAAGTATTTCACTGCTGCCAGCAAGTGGTCAAAAATGTCGGCCATGATTCCTTCGTACTCTGTCCAGACGATGCTATTGGCAAACAGGTATAGTTCGATTGGCATACCGGTGGTGGTTGGCTCGAGCTGGCGCACCATCATGGTCATCCCTTTGTGGGTTTTCGGATGGGCCTTCAGGTAAGCGTCCACGTACTGCCGGAAAACCCCCACATTGGTCAGACTGCGCCCATTAATCAAAAGGCTCTTGTCGATTCCGTTGGCGGCGTTGAACTGATCTATTTCAAGCTGCCGCTCCTGCAGGTAGTCTTTCAGTAGCTGGATCTTACTCAAGCGGCTCACCTCCTCGTCGGACAGGTAGCGGATACTGGATATTTTGATGTATACGGAGCGCTTGATGCGTCTGCCGCCCGATCGCTGCATGCCGCGCCAGTTTTTGAACGAGTCCGAGATCAGGTAGTAAGTAGGTATAGTGGTGATGGTTTTGTCGAAGTTCTGCACTTTTACCGTGTTCAGGTTGATCTCGATCACATCGCCGTCGGCGCCATACTTCTCCATGGTTACCCAATCGCCGATGCGCACCATGTCGTTGGACGACACCTGGATGCTGGCCACAAAACCCATGATGGTATCTTTGAAAACCAGCATCAGAATAGCCGAAGCCGCACCCATTGCCGTGATGAAGGTCCAGGCGTCTTTGCCGGTGAGGGTGGAGAATATGAGCAGACCGGCTACGAAGTACAGGAAAATAGTGAGCACCTGCAGAAAGCTCTCGACCGGTTTGTCCTTAAAAGTTTCGGTGGTTTTGAGGAAGTCCTTACTAGTGCGCAGCAAGGCACGTGCCACCCAGATCCACAGCATAATCAGGTAGATATCGGTGAGCTTGAGTAGCGGTGAGACCCATGTTGGAAAATCAGCAAATACGATCGGTATGGCCTGTACCACAATAATGAGCGGGGCAATTTGGGCCAGGTATACGATCACTTTGTTGCGCACCAGGTACTCGACCAGTTTGGTGCTGGACTTTGCCGCAAACTTATGCAGCGTGCCTACCAGGATCTTTCTGGAGAAGAAGTCAGCCAGGTATACCAAAAGGGCTGTAACCGTGATCAGGGCCAGCATGTTGATGTACATGGCCGCCTGCTCGGGCACACCCAGGCTTAATAATTGGTCAGATGTCCAGCTACTGATTTGATCATCCGAATAAGTAGTGTTCATGGCAAAAGGTGAAAGGTTAAAAATGATTTGGAAGTAAATGAAATGCTGCTGCCTGATTGGGGAAGGCAAGCACGCGAACTACTGACATGGGTGTATACCCGCAGGCCAGTTGAGGATTTGGAGGCTTGTGCCTAGGGAGCGTTCCGCAGGATAGAAACCGGCAGGATATGGGCAAGCAACACAGCTACTTGCAGGTATTGCCTACGGATAGGCTGATCTTTTTCAACCGGTGTTAAGCGAAACAGTGAAAAGAAATCTCGGAAGGCTTTTTGCGGACTCAGCATGATGCCTGACACAGGCGTAGCATCAGCAAAAACTTGGATGGTTTGCTTCTTTACAGAAGAATCGTTTTGCTCGGTTGTTGCTGTTGGCAGGCCCGACGCTATACCTGCCACTGAGCCTTTTATCAGGTAACTGTACACTGCCAGCTCATGGCCGGGCAGCGTAAACGCCCATAGCAGCATCACCCACATGAGCGGAAGGGTAAGGTAGCGTGTTATGTTACTGGTAAATGCCATCGCCCTGCAAAAGTAAGGCTTTTGCACTTAAGATACGGTTTAAACATCAACTACAGTGCTATTTACCTAATCCACTTCGTAGCCAAGCAGTTCATTTATCCTAACAAGTTCCTCGTCGTTGTCGGTCATTACAAAGAGTTTGTCATTGGGTTCCAGTACGGTGGCGCCGTTTGGTGTCACAAACTTTTTGTTCCGGTTGATCAGTACAATCAACGCTCCCCTGGGAAATCGAAGATCTACCAGCGTCTTGCCGACAGCAGGACTGGATTCCGGAACTTCAATTTCGGTGAGCTCATTTTTAAGGTCGTACTCCATTTCTAGGTCGAACTGGTGCTTTTTGAGTTTTTTGTCTTTCTCACTCAGGTTCAACCAATCGGCCACAACTGCAAGGGTGGTCCCCTGCAGCATAACAGAGGTGAGCACGATAAAGAACACGATGTTGAAAATCATGCCGGAGCGCTCTACACCGGCCAGCATCGGGTAGGTGGCAAACACAATAGGCACCGCACCGCGCAACCCCACCCACGATACGTAGAGCTTGTCCTGGATCGTGTTCTTGAAGAAAGCCAGGCTCAGGAACACGCTCAGCGGACGCGCCACGATTATCAGGAATAGCGAAATCAGAAGTCCCACTCCCAGGACGGGCACCATTTGCGATGGGAATACCAGCAAGCCCAGCGTGAGGAACATCAGGATCTGCATGAGCCAAGCCACGCCATCGTAAAACTTGGTAAGGCTGCGCTTGTGGATAAAGTTGCGGTTACCGAGTATAACTGCTGCCACGTATACCGCCAGGAACCCATTGCCGTTAATCAGATTTGTGAAGGCGTAAGTAAAAATCACCATCGCCATGGTCAGCGCCGGGTATAGGCCTTCCTGCTCCAGCTTGATCCGGTTAATCACCCATACCATAATCCGACCCATGGCTATACCTGACACAGCGCCAATGCTCATCTGCGTGAAAAACATCGGGACAAGCTGCCAGATGCTCGCTTCTGGGTTCAGTATCAGAAAGGTGAAGCTTATCGTCAGGAAGTAAGCCATCGGGTCGTTACTACCCGACTCCAGTTCCAGCGTGGGTCGCAGGTTGTTTTTGAGCGCAATGTTTTTCGAACGAAGAATCGAAAACACCGCCGCCGCATCGGTAGACGATACAATGGAGCCCAGGAGCAGACTTTCTAGGATGGTAAAATCAGTGACAAGGTATACGAAGCCACCAAGCGTGACGGCTGTAATGAAAACCCCGATGGTGGCCAAAACCACGCCCCGCCACAAAACAGGTTTCGTGCTCTCCCAGCGTGTGTCCAGACCACCGGAGAAAAGAATGAATGTGAGTGCTACAGTACCGAGCGACTGTGCGGTTTGGGGGTCATTATAGTAGATTTTACCAAGTCCTTCGGACCCGGCCAACATACCTACAGCAAGAAACAGCAACAGTGCCGGCACCCCAAACCGGCCAAGGCTCTTACTAATCAGAATACTGATGAAGAGCAGTATAGAGGAGGCTAAAAGTATATCTTCAAACGCAACACCCATTTATTAGCCTAAAGGATACAAAATATTATCAAACTGGATTTGTCTTACTTGTCCTCAGCATATCTTATCTTTTTGAAACCACCCGAAAATTCCTTTCTGCGTGCAGAACTGCAGAATTGGGCCGCAAAAGTAGCACATGCTCTCGCGTAACTTATTACTCTGAGCAGTAGAGAGTGGTTACAAAGTCACTTTCCGGCAGCAGGATATGCTTGTATTTAGCTATGCCCTTCCAGGCAGGTGTGCAGTATTTCGGAGAAGCGGTATACCTCCTCGAAGCTGTTGTAAAGCGGTGTTGGCGCCACACGAATCACGCTCGGTTCGCGGAAGTCCACGATAATGCCGGCCTCCATCAGTTTGTCGAACAATTCACGGGCATTTTGTTTCACGAGAAGCGATATCTGGCAGCCGCGTGCCTGCGGGTCGCGTGGGGTAATCATTTCGAGCACATCCTTGCCCACCTGTACATCATTGATCAGGAACTCGAGATAACCCGTAAGCTTTTCGCTCTTGGTACGCAGGTTGGCCATACCTGCCTCGTCGAATAGCTCCAGCGACGCGCGGTGCAGGGCAAAGGGAAGTATCTGTCCGTTGCTTAGCTGCCAACCTTCGGCGCCGGGCATCGGTATAAAGCCTTTCTTCATCTGGAAGCGCACGCTGGCGTCGTGCCCCCACCAGCCGGCAAAGCGCGGTAAATCCGGGTTGTTGGCGTGGCGCTCGTGCACAAACACGCCCGACGTGCCGCCCGGTCCGGAGTTGAGGTATTTGTAAGTACACCACACGGCAAAGTCCACATCCCAGTCGTGCAGCTGCATGGGCACGTTGCCGGCGGCATGCGCCAGGTCGAAGCCCACCACAGCACCCACTTCGTGCCCAATTTGGGTGATGGCCTGCATGTCGTATACCTGGCCAGTGTAGTAGTTAATGCCGCCCATCAGCACGAGCGCCAGTTCGTCGCCGTGCTCGCGAATGCTCTGCAGGATGTCCTCGGTGCGCAGGGTATGCTCGCCCTCGCGCGGGAACAGCTCCACAATGGCCTCCTCCGGGGTATAGCCATGGAACTTCACCTGCGTCTCGAGCGCATACTGGTCCGACGGGAAAGCCCCGCCCTCCATGATGATCTTGATGCGCTTGCCTTCGGGTCTGTAAAACGACACCAGCATTAGGTGCAGGTTTACGGTAAGCTGGTTCATAATCACCACCTCCTGCGGCCTGGCTCCCACTATACGGGCAGCGCCGTCGGTGAGTAACTTATGGTAGTTGAACCAAGGCTCTTCGCCTTTGAAGTGACCCTCTACGGCGTAGTTGGCCCACTTATACATCTCATTGTCGATGTACATCTGCGCCGACCTCGGCTGCAAACCGAGCGAGTTGCCACAGAAGTAAATGGCGTCCTGCCCGTTTACCTGTGGGAAGTAAAAGCGGTTTTTAAAATGCTTAAGCGGGTCTAGGTTATCTTGTTCCTGCGCAAAGGCAAGGCTATTTTGGTAGTTCATTTTATTGGTGCGGATAGTTTATGATCAAACTGGCAGCATTAGCCCCTCAGTTAATCTCCCGCGAAGATAGAAAATAACTGTGCAAAGTTTATGCAGACTTGCCTCAGCAACTTCTGTGTTATTTCCAGCTTGTCTTACCAAAGTCATACTTCAAGCCCAGACTGAAGGACCTTGGTAATTGTTCGATAATGAGAAGATTATTGATCTCTGCATAAACCGCCACTCTTGGCAATGGTTTTGATTCTAGTCCAATGCCGGGGCTAAATCGGAGTAAAGGCAGGACCCCATTCTCATTATACCCCTCCTCTGGATGGTTAAAGGACACATAGGCAATATCCATAAGGTGAACGAGCATGTAAGCGCTGAATTTTTCTGCTTTCTTGAACGCCATCTCGTAGCGTAGTCCCAGACCAAACGTATTAGCCTTCTCTTCGCCAAACCGAAAGAAAGAGTAATCCATGGAAGCCTTAAAAGAATGGCGGCTATGCTTGGAGAAGTAATACTGCAAACCGGCCATATTCCCGTACCCATGTGCTTCTATAGGGCTCGACTTACTGAGGCCATACTGACTATACTGCGTAAAGAACACCCAGTTTGGTTCTTTTGCAGCTTTCTTGTCACCTTGCCATTCGTAGCCGACCTCCCCCTGATTGTATTCCTGTATTACCTTGGTCAGGCTATTCTCCCTCAAACTTGTTTTCTCCAACTGCTGCACAATGTCTAAGCGGTCGTACATCATCGCGCTAAGTGTGCCGATATACTTATGGTCTTTCCGCATATACTTCTTGTTCCCCTGCGTTTCGTACACATTGTTGTTCTCAAGTCTATACAGCACATCGTCCTTGGATACGTAGTAGTATTCTGTTGTATTATCTTCTCTCACGTAAAGGGAAATCTTAGATGATTCGATCAACACCTTAAACACTAAAGAGGCACTACCGGAGTTCGTTTTATAGCGTTTTGCCACAAACTTCTCTCCATTATCGAGCTTTATCTCCGATATCTGATCTGCAGTAAACACCTCCCTGGCTCCCTGATCATTGTAGAAGCGTATTTCATTTGGCTGATCATAAAAATAAGTGATAGACCCTGTTAAATTATCTCCACTTTTAAGGGTTATTGAGCCCTTTTGACTTTGGATTTGTGCATACAGAGCCGCCGGAAAGCATAGAAGAAAAAATAGAAGTTTGAATTTCATATGAAGGGGAAGGCTATAATTGTCAGGTGTAATATAATCTAAAGCCCAAATACTTGCACTATACAAACCGCATATCTTTTGTTACAAAGAAGACACGCCAAATACACGTAAACAAGACTTTATTGATGGGGCGCTCCAAAACAGATATTGGAAGGAAATTAGAGGGTGTAATGTCAACTGTGTCAAGGTTAATTGAGTATTACCTTTAACACAGAAAAACATGGAAGAAAACACCGGCTTGGATCTGGACAAGATCAAGCGCCAGTTCCTGG
>NZ_QEKI01000002.1 GCF_003096355.1 Pontibacter virosus
TGAGTACTCCACCAAATCGTCTGAGACAATGATAAAAGTGGCCATGATTCACATCATGCTTAACAAACTAACTAAATAAAATCAAAACAGCCTCTAAATGAACAGAACTATAATTCTCTCTCAGATGATTACATTAAATTCATAAGGTACGGTCAGTATCTTGTTTCTAAAACAGGAGAAGGCTTGATAGCCATGATTACCAACAACTCTTACATTGATGGTATTACTCAAAGAGTTATGAGAAAATCATTGCTTTCGACATTTGACAAAATTTATATCTATGATTTACATGGAAGCGCAAAAAGAAAAGAAACTGCACCAGATGGGAGTAAAGATGAGAATGTGTTTGATATCCAACAAGGTGTATCTATCTGTTTCTTTATAAAAACAAAGAGTAATAGTACTCTCAAAGAACCAGAAGTTCTATTCCATGAGCAATTTGGAAAAAGAAACTTCAAATATGAGCAATTAGTAAACGAAAAGATAAATACCATACCATGGACTGTTCTAAACCCTTCCGAGCCTCACTACTTTTTTGTTCCTAAAACATATGAAGGAAATATTGAAAGTGAATTTGAAAGAGGCTTTAGTCTTAGCGAAATGTTCATCCAGACTGGTAATGGCATCAAATTCAGGAAGGATAATCTCCTGGTTAAGGATTTCTTTTCTACCGATGATGTAAAAACAATGTTGAGTGATATCAATGAGTTAGCATCGGTTGACATTTATAAAAAATATAATTTCAAAGAAACACCTGATTGGAAAGTAGATGAAAAGAAAGCCTTGTTTGAAAATTATGACCCAAATGATATAATAAAAGTAAGTTATCGTCAATTTGACAGCCGTTTTACATACTATCCATTAAGTAAAATAAATCAAATAATAGTAAGAGGTGATTCTCGAAGGGGATTAATGAAAAACTATCTTCATGGTGATAATGTAGGACTGGTAGTCGGAAGGCAAGGACAAGTAGTTGGCAATATGCAATGGAATCTTATCTTCATCAGTAATATGCCAACAGATATGAATATTTTTTATAGAGGTGGGGGCATTAATTTTCCATTATATGTATATCCTGAAAACATTGACCAGACAACAATAGGTCTTTACCCAAAACGCCAACCTAATTTAAGCAATAAAATAGTCCTGCAAATAGCTAATACAATAGGTCTAAAGTTCACACCAGAAAAAGAAGTTACATCAGGTACTTTTGCTCCGATTGACATCCTGGATTACATCTACGCAGTGCTACATAGCCCATCATACAGAGAAAAATATAAAGAGTTTCTAAAGATTGACTTCCCTCGTGTGCCATATCCAACCAACACCGAAGAGTTCTGGTCACTGGTGGAATTGGGTGGCAAACTGCGCCAGACACATCTGTTAGAAAGCGCAGATGTAGAAAACTATATCACAAGCTATCCAGAAAATGGTAATAATGTGGTAGATAAACCTAAGTACGAAAACGGCAACGTGTACATCAACGACACCCAATACTTTGCTGATGTGCCACAGACCGCATGGGAATTCTACATTGGTGGCTATCAACCTGCGCAGAAGTGGTTAAAAGATAGAAAAGGACGAGAACTATCATTCGAAGATATCCTGCACTATCAAAAGATTATTGTAGCCCTGACCGAAACGGGTAGGCTAATGAAGGAAATTGATGAAGTATTATTAGTAAGTACTACTCAAGAAACAACAACATAAAGCTGCATGATTCATTTCGTGATTTTTCAATACAACCCGCTATTTTGTAGCGGGTTGTATTGCTTTTGTTACATATTATAGACCGTTAAGAATTTGTGCCAATCTTTTAAATAAGGCAGTAGCAGTAGTTTTTAATTGAAGTGTAATATATAATGTTATATATTGATTTATTGCCAAATCTTAGCAGTTCTTGCATTGTATAGATTGACTTTACACATAAATTTACTCTTAATTTTTTCTATATATTCTAAGTTTTCATCGGTAAAGACCCCAATATAAACACTATGCAACTTGCCTCCTGCACGCTTTCCCATATGCGCTGCTTTGTTGATTGCATCTATAACATGCGAATCATACTCACCAAAATTAAATCCGAATGTCACTAATGAACCTTCGATTTTGCAAAGCTCATCATAACAAAAAGACAAATATCTATTATGCATTATATGGTTTAGCTTTTCATTAGCACTACCAGCAGTAACAAATATTGGATATTCTTTGCTTTCTATACGCTCGTGAATCTTTTGTAATAAGTAATGCTGAGAATCGTATTCCTCTTTAACAATGTCTATCCCTGTATCAAATATTGGTAAAGCACCATGTAAATAGAAAACATTCTGTTTTTCTTTATGCTTACCCCAACGCAGTTCGGAAAATATAGCATCTTCACCTTTGATAATCCCTTCATGGTTTTCCAATTCTCTGCCGAAGCCATCAATAGCAATCTTAGAGTCATTTCTCATTAATACCCAATATGGAAGCAAATCGTAGTTGGTAGAAAAAACTTTGCCTTCATTTGAAAGAAAGTCGTTTAGATAACTATGGCAACACTGGCTTTTTTCCTCTGGAACAATAAAAACATGCTCTGGGTGAAGCGCTTTAACTGCTTCAATTAAACTGTTTTTTAGGGTTGTGCTGGCTTCTTCTATTTTATTCACTAATTGCACATCATTGCTGAAGGCTTTGGCAATCTCAGCAAAATTATCAAGCTGCTGCATTATCAACTCGAAATTCTTAGTGTTAATAATGGAAAACAGTTTTATTAAAAGTTCATTTTGTGAATCGTCAATAAATGTACTTAATGCATTATAAGAAAATATTTTTGGGTCATACGCCATGCTAAAGCCATTGCCAAAAAGTAAATGTTTTATGCGCTTCTTTTTGCGGAGAGATGTAACAACTTCGTTATAGGATGGTAATGTCTCAATTTTCATATTCGATTTTATAGCTAAATATATCAGCCGCACTATTTGAAAGTGCTAAGTCATGGGAATACCAACAATTATCCTAATACAGCAGTTTTTCGCTTAATGACAATTACTTATTGGCTTATTTCTTTGTATACTACCAGGCTGTTTCTATAATATAAATTTTATACAATATAAGGAAAAACTCCATAACTACAGCTCATAGTGCTGTTTAGTCCCTAAAGATTAAATTAATGGGATATTAAGAACGGACTAATATTTATTACACAGTTAATCAATAAGCTATTTAGTACATTTGCAGCATGTGTTCTGAAAAAAAGATTTTCTTAACCTTTTATAAGCTTTTTAAGAAAGCATAGAGCATAATCGCCTACGAAAGCTATTAATGCTTTTCTCAAAACTACAAACTACTCTGTCTTACGATTTTGTGCCATTCACCAGCGGATTAGAATGATTAACAGTGTACTCAGTGATGAATAGTATCAGTAAAAAAATGAAAAGGAACAGTGAGTGAATAGACTGCTCATTGTTCCTTTTTGTTTGTTGTTGCTGTTACTATAGTTATGCTGCTATTCCCTGATTCGAATGTACTGATACGACTTCACACGTTATATCCTCAATTGTCAATGTATTATCTACTGGCTCCATTTGTTCATTGTCAAGAAGGCTGTTCAGCTTCTCTTTCCTGATTTCGTAGATATCTTTATTATAGTACAGGGTGGCGTATACCGCCCCAAAGCAGTGGTCATAATAGACATGCAGTTCCTTCTTGTCATTCAGATTGAATATACCGTCACCAGGCTTTTCATAGACAGCAAATACAAACCTTGTGTTGTTACCACACCTTCTGTATCTCTTGATAAGCGATAGCTGGTTATCGTATATCGGCTTCGGGTCATGACAACGGTAGTTCCACTCGCTTTTTTCATCTATCGCAGTTACTGTATAGTATATGGCGAAGCTGTGCCTATATCCACTTCGCTCTTTCTTTATTTTCCTTAGATTTTTTAACATGATTTTTTCCTTTAACTGCTACTTTATACACACAGAAAAGGATAAGTTTAAGTTTTGGGATAAGTTTTTTCGGCTACACCTGGTCAATCCCTTTCTCCTTTGAAAGTGGTCAAAAATGGTGCAGATTATCTTATATAAAAAATTATTGCACCACTTTTGACCACTCTTCCATTTATCAATATACCTGTCTACAAGCATACTTACCTTTCTTCAGGCAGATTTACTACTCGTTGAGTCTGATAGAGACCTGAAAATATTTTAAACTTTTGATTTTGTCATATCTATAATGCTCGAATTTAAACCACAATAGAATGAGCATAGAAGCACAAATATTAAAAGACAAAGTAACGCAGCTTAGGAAAGCAGAAGCTGCGCTGAAGAAGATAGTTTTGATAAACAGCGTGAATGACTTCATCAGCCTGATGTATCGCTACAAGAAGTATCTAATACAGTTTAACAGAATTGGCAACGCAGTAGGCAGGATGCTGCTAAGGAATGATTATAGTCACCTGTCACTGGATAAATTGAACATCAAACTCTACCTGGACAGTAGTGCTTACTCTGTGGTGTTTGAGAACCACAGCGCACTTACTGACTATCTGAGCAACAGTGACAGTTTCTCGGTCAATGAACTGATAGAGATGTACTGCCACCCCCAATATGAGTCTTTGAAAGCCGATTTCAAAACGCCTGTTGCGATAGCGGATAAAGTGAGACACCAGTTACCCAACAGCTTGTTCTGCTCCCACAGTACCTGCAACATTGATGGTATCATAGAGAAATTGATGAGTATCAGGTCTGGTAAGGTGGATAGACTGGTTGCAGAATTCTCCTGACCGCACATCTTAGCACAACATCATATAAAGCCCATCGCTGGAATAAACGACATAAAAACTTCTGGACGAAGCCTGCTCTTTGTGATATATAAAAGTGTAGCATAGCTACACTAAAAAACTAACCTAATGAAATGAACAACACGAAAAGAGCCGAGAAGACAATGAAGGTACTACCAGTAAATTACTGCTACCTGAGCAGTTTAAAAAACGCTCTCAGGGAGAACACAGGCATCAACATAAGCTTCAACGATGTCATTGCCATGATACAACACAGCTTTTCTGTGGAGCAGATGGTTGAGCAGCTAACCACGAAAGCTGTCGAAAAAACAATAACTAATAAATGATACCCAATGGTGCAACAGACTACAAAAACAAAACATATGAGGAAAGACAGATAAGCATTTACAAGAATTTTAACGATGGTTTAAGTTACCTTAACCCGAACCCTTATTACCGAAGAACACATTCCTTCACCATTAAAGAAGTTTATGATGTGGTCAGAAACGGTGGCAGTGTACATGGAGTAGAGGACATTAAGGATAAGGTGGCTTATATCCAGACCCACACAAAGTTAGAGCATGAATTCATCAAGAAATCACTCCCAAGCTTTACAGTATCGGCTAATTTTAAAGACAGAAGGTCAATAGCGGCTGAAAAGAAATACACCCAAATCATAGGGTTCGATTTCGACAAGCTGACCGCTGAGGAAACAGCCAGAGCGTTGGATGAACTGAAAGAGTGGGAAGCGTCCATGCTGGTGTTCAGGTCTCCGAGCGGAAAAGGCATTAAGCTTTTTGTCTGTGTCGACAGCCAGGAAGAGCAGCATGTGCTGATTTACAGATGCTTCGAACTATACTTTAAGGAGAGGTTCGACCTTATAGCTGACATGCAATGCATTGACTGTACAAGGCTATGTTTCTTTAGCCATGACCCTGATGCTTACTATAATGGTGAGGCAAGATTTGTATCCACCAAACAACTTACGGATAAGTATCGACACGTTATCAGTGTAAATACCACAAGCTACGAGGGGTTGGACACGATAGACTACAGTATTGTGAACACCAGTAGTATCAAAACCATTTTCTATGGCTTTGTTGACCAGTTACTACTAAACAATGTTAGCTGGACGGATGGCAAAAGGAACCGCTTTCTGATGGAGATATGTAAACTGAAGAAATGGGGTGTAACCTTCCAGGAGTGTCTTGCAGAACTGATGGTATTTGTAGACGAAAGGTTTACAAACGAATACAACGCTCACACCATACCCGAAAAACTCGCCTATAACTGGCAACACTACTTTAAAGGTTTCCAGTTAGCGAACTCTGATAAAGCCAACCACTATCAAATAAACGATTATCTCACCGAACAGAAAGAGTTCATCAAAGAAGAGTTATTGGCTAAGCGCATCATCTTCGTTGACGCACCAACGGGTGCTGGCAAGACAACGCTGATAAAGCAACTGGCAAATGAACTCAATCTAAAAACCGATATTCTGATGCCAACCACTGCTATGGTGGAACAGCAGTTTGATATCATAGGCATCACGGGTAGCAAGGCGTTGAGCGCAGAACAGGTGAAAGCGAACGTGTTGGCATGCTGTTACAATAGCATATCTAAGATTCAGGACAGAAGTTCAAAGATGCTGGTGATAGACGAGGCGCACTCGCTGGTCTCGGATTACGGCTATAAACACAAGACCATACAGGAGATACAACGCCAACTGAACAGGTACGAGTACATCATTTATCTATCGGGCAGCATGCTGACACTGGATGGTTACTACAGTAGTGATAACCATTTAAGCTTTGAGAAAAAGAACCGCTTCGACTACGAGTATCAGATAGTGGAACTGGAAGATGGTGTTACCGATAAGGACTACTTTATCAGCGGTATCGAGCAAGGCAAGCTGAATGTGTTCTACCAGAATGATAAAACCGTGCTGGACAGCCTCTTTACCTATCTGACTGGTGAGGGCTATGCGGTGGCTTACATCAGCAGGGATAAGAAGGATAGGGATGAATACAAGGGTATAGTAGAAAACAGCAGTTTAAGAGGCTATGACGTACTTTTAACAACTTGTGTGATACAGGCAGGCGTTAATATTACGGACTGCGATAGAGAGGTTGTAATCACATTTGGAAGACGAACCGACCTGATTGATTACATCCAGTTCACGGCAAGGTTCAGGACGAACAGTCCATTTGTCAGAATCATACATTCGAACAAGATGGGTGCGTTAAGAATCAGTGATATCTCTGAACTTCTCGACCGCATCGAAATCGAAAAGCAGATGCTGGCAAAGGCAAGGGAGAAGAACAGCACCAGAATCATAGATTTTGACTTCCTGGAAGCGGATTGCATAGTGAAGGGGTATGACCTGGTGTTCGAAGACTGCGATGGCAACTACATCACCGACAGCTTCAGGTTGCTGTATGAGAACTACCAGACACTGTGCCACAACACCAGAAGCAACGTAAGGGTGCTGAAACACTACCTGAGCCAATTCCACTTCACCGAGATAAATAAGGGTGCTGTGGCTGTTGACGAAGCCAAGTCAAAGAAGTTGAAAAAGGTAAGCAGGAACAACACCAAGGAGTTAAAAGAAAGAAGAGACAGGGTTGTAAACAGCATTCTTTCTGGAAACCACGTTTTTTATAATGCAACTGATAACGTGACGAGGGAAGTGGAGAGCAGATATTACTTCTTATCAAAACATTTTACTGATAATGACATTAGCCAGAGAGTTGAACTGTTGAAATCAAAAGCACCTTTTGAGCGATACCAGCAAAGGGTCACCTACTTCCTGGCTAAAGCGGATATAAAAGCTGGAAAACAGGTGTCAGACAAAGTTCTGGTGGAATACAGAAGATTGGAACATCTGGAAAAGCAGATAAAAGTGAACCACACCTATACTGGTGTGCAGTTAAAACAGATGATTAGGGTAGTAGGGTTTGACACCAGTGGCAGAAACTACATCAACAACAGTTTGGGTATTTTGTACACCTTCGAAAGAAGTCGAAACGGTTCGAACTACACGATTACGGGTAGGATTCAAAAATCTGAACTGATTACCAGAACACACTCGGTGGTGCCTGTTGTGGAAGAATGCCTGTTTTAGCAAGTGCGTGGTCAAAAGTGGTGCAGATTATCTTATATAATAGAATATTTGCACCATTTATAACCACTTTTTTAAAACAAATTCACTTTCTGGTGTATAATAAGTGTAGTCTAATACACCATTCCATAGAAAAGGGGCAGCGGTTATCTTAATTTACTGCCCCTTTTTGTGTATTGTTCAGACGGGAGATGTATATAGTGAGAGTATATCTGAAACAACAAGTCAGAATTTTGGGGGAATTTATATTTAACCGATATAGTATTTTACATTCAGTAAATACCTTTACATTGTTTTTAGCAGAGTAAATGCATTAGTAAAAAAAGCATGAAATTAGAAATTATAGACACAATCATAGATGCGTTAAGAAAGGAGATAGAGAACAACACCATCCAAATGGCTATTACTTCACCTAACGCTGTAATGTATATAAACAACCATGAAGAAGGTTATACTGAGGGTGATGTTGCCTTCTTCCATAGTCCAGATATCTTCTTAGACGATGTATTGCACATGGGAGAAATCAATGAAAGGGCTGAGCATCTGTCTGAGTTTATTGAGAATTTGGAAATAGCTTCTGACCATACAAAAATAGAAGTACTCAGCGAAATAGACTCCAACACGAATAAAAAAGTGAGGGTATACAGATTCGTATATTCACCACGGTATTTAGATGACGAATTAGAACCTTATTCTATTGACGATGATTTCAGAATCTACCTATTTAAAACTTCAATTGCTTTTGATAGGCTGACAGCTACCATTGGCATATGACAATCCGCTGTATAGTGAAGTATGTTTACCAAAAAAATGTACCAGAAGTATTGAGTTCACTTTGATTTAAACTGAATGGGTAACATCATCAAAGCAGTGTGCCAATGTGGAGTAGAGTCTGATGAAATCTATCAGGCAATAGGTTTCCGTTTCTATGAAACAGGTACCAGAACAGAGCCAGCATACTGCGATTCGTGTGGTATAGTGGTTGGCAGAGACATGAGCAAAAGCTTCTCTAAGTGTCCACAATGCCGTAGGAAGGTGAAGTTCTATAAAGAGGGTGTAGAAGAAAATGATGTTGAGAAAATTCCAGGTTTAGCCACGGACGATTATCTGGACGAAAAAGAACAATGGCACTGCCCACGGTGCAAACGGGAAACCCTGAGGTTTGAAAGCTTGGGTCTGTGGGATTAGGTTAGAAATTCTTATATGTTGATTCTATACTAATTACTTTGAACATAGGACATAAAGCTACCTATGTGCGCCTATCAATTTTTCCCTAAAAATACTCGTCTCTATACTCTTCAAGAAAAATACGGATATTTCTAATAGTGTACTCCAATGATTGGGAATAGGTAGTGAGGTTATGAATTAGAAACCTCTTATCGCTTGCGTTTTTACCATCATTAATATAGGCTGTTATCGCATCTTTGAAATGTGTTGTCTTATGTTGTTCAATAACTAAATATATCTGTGACATTTTTAGATAAAGAGAATTAGTAAAGGTCTTATAGTAATCCCTAATTTGATGTGACTTAAAAACTGTTAAGCTAAATAAGTCCCACTGTTTTAGTTCGAATTCATTGTCATCTCCACTTTCTAATTTGCCTTTAAGGTATTGACAATGTTCAAGCTTAGATTCAGCTACACTTCGCTGCTGTACTAAGTCCAGATAAATCATCTTTCTTATTTCTCTCAATCTTATCCTCTCTTTAAATTCATCATAAAAATGTTTAAGTAATAAAGCAGCAGTTGCACCAATAAATGCAGTTAATACCTTCTCTTGTGTGATGATAAACCCTAAAATCATATGCTATTATATTTATTCAAAGCTAATATTAAGATGTTACAGTTGATATCATTTTGTGTTTTTAGTATGCCAAATCATATACTAAGTTCCATCAAAGTGTGAAGATAAGTTTTAACGCCAGCAGAAGAGCTGTGCTAACTTGATAACTGTGTTTGTGACCACGAATCGCTATTCTGAAAACGATAGACAGTACTACAACAGTAAAACCATCTGCATGCCTGTTGCCTCCAACTCTGACATCGAACTAATCCACTATGCAAGCATCGCTTTGAAAGAAATCTATCGTGATGGGTACTGGTATAAGAAGTCAGGTGTGATTGTGTCTGAGATTGTACCTGATAACCAAGTGCAGCTTGACCTGTTGGATACGGTGGACAGGGATAAGCATGCACGGCTTATGGGTGTGATAGATGGCTTAACGGATAGATTCGGCAGAAGCAAGGTCAGGATAGCTACCCAAGGAGTTGATAACACTTGGATGCTCAAAAGTGACTTTAAGTCACCATGCTACACGACTCGAATTGACGAAATTCAAAAAGTCTATGTGAGATAAAAACTAAACCTTAGTGCTGTTAGTGAATGTTAGTGAACATTAGCTAAAAATTGGGTTTAGTGAATGTTAGTGAATCGCAAAATATGGCACTCTACTCTCTAAAATCCTTCTATTCAGTGGGATTCACATCATCATGGCTGAATGTGATGGGTTTTTATAATTATGCCACTAACAGCAAAAAAATGATTCACTAAATGAGAGCAAATCTTCACTAACAAAACACGAATTCGTTAGTGAAAAACTATTAAGCAAAAACAAAAAAGGCTGTCTACGTTGCGTAAACAGCCTTTTTTCATTTCACTCGTTTTGAGTGGTGTGATCCCGCTGGGATTCGAACCCAGGACCCATACATTAAAAGTGTATTGCTCTACCAGCTGAGCTACAGAATCGGCACTATGTGTTACTAGGTAAAAAAACGCTTTGCCGAAACAAAGCGCTTGTATTTGTGATCCCGCTGGGATTCGAACCCAGGACCCATACATTAAAAGTGTATTGCTCTACCAGCTGAGCTACAGAATCTTTTACTAACTTGCATTCTCAGGGACGTTTCCCTTAATTGCGTTGCAAAAGTAATAGCTATCTGTTTAAATGCAAAATCTTTGGTTCAAATTCTCTGGTTTTTTGCTCCTTTTTTTGGCGCTAAACACCGAACCAGTTTATAGTCAGACAGATAATAAAGCCCTTTTGCAAGCCGATTCCCTTTTCAACAGCCTGCAGTATACCGAGGCCTTCACGCTCTACGATTCGCTGCTGCAGCACCAGCAGGTATACACGCCACAGATGCTCCTCAAGATGGCCTATATTAAGGAGAGCGCGCGCGACTATACCGGGGCCATGTATTACCTGCACCTCTTTTATAAAAAGCAGCCCAGCCGTTCAGTGCTAAAAAAGATGGAGGAGCTCGGGCAGACGCACCGCCTCAGCGGCTACGAGTACAACGACCTGCAGTTCTTCAAAACCCAGTTCAGCAAACACTACATGCGCATTTTGGAACTGATGCTGTTGGTAGCTGTAGTGACCGTGACGGTCATGTTTGTGAGCTGGCGCAAAGGGCATCGGTTCAGCCAGACATTTAAAGCAGGTTTTGTGCTATACCTGCTCTTCATTCTGTACTACATCAACTTCCTCAACCTGGGTGATGCTGGCATTATCCGTAACGATCAGGTGGCGATTATGTCAGCACCTTCGGCTGGCGCTACCTGGCTGGCCACCGTCTCGCAAGGACATAAGGTTCCTATCACAGGCGAACAGGATATCTGGTATGAGATCCGGTGGAAGGGCGAGAAAGCCTACGTGCGAAAACACAACCTACTGGAGCTTCCGTAGCTTTGTTTAAATGATATAAGGACTATTTGACAAACAATGTCCGTAATCGATATCAACAAAAAGAGAAGCCCAAAAGCTTCTCTTTTACATTTCTAAACTTATTGGAAGACCTCTTTTAAAGAATCCTCTGTCAGAACAAGCTATTTCTTCAATGGTGAGTCCTTCTCTTTCGCCATCACATTGTAAACCAGCTTGTCGGCCAGACTCGGAAAGAGTTTGTTGACCCATACCGCCATTTTACCCTGCGTCGTCATTACCAAATCTCGCTTGCGCTTGATGGTGGCTTGCAGGATGCGGTCGGCTACTTCCTCGGCACTCATCATCTTTTGCTCGTCGCGTGGGGTTTCGCCTTGCTGTTGCCCGTCAGCGGCCAGGGCGGTGTTGCGGATGTTGGAAGCTGTGAAGCCCGGGCAGGCGATCAGCACATGTACGCCTGAATGCAGCAATTCAGTACGCAGCGTTTCCAGGAAGCCGTGCATCGCAAACTTAGACGCTGAATAGCCGGTGCGAGCAGGAAGCCCGCGGTAACCTGCGATAGAGGAAATACCAATAATAGAACCTTTTGCTGCTTGGATGTAGGGCAGTGCGAACTTGGTGCTGTACACCGTACCCCAGAAGTTAATGTCCATCACCTTGCGCAGCACGTCGAGGTCCAGATCTTCGAAAAGCGCACGCATCGATATACCCGCATTGTTGATGAGAACATCCAACTTTCCAAACTTAGCGACCGTCTCAGCGACCATACGCTCGCAGTCTGCCTCCACGCTCACATCGGCGTTGATGGCCAGATTATCTATACCTGCCGCGGTTAGTTCCTGAGCAGTTTGGTCGAGGTTCTGTTGGTTACGGCCGGAGTAGGCCACCTTCGCTCCTGCCTTGCCAAACGCAAACACCAGCGCCTTGCCTATACCTGATGTGCCGCCCGTAACGAGCACTACCTTATTTTTCATCTTTTTCAAATCAGCTTATACCTTGCCCACATCGCAGACAAGTTAACAGATCCCGCACTGTGCAGGCATCAGATGCAAAACTACTACTTCTGCGCTAAATTTTGTTTAGGAATTCCGCCATGGGCAGATTACTCCTATACCTTATAAAATGCGTACCTTTGCAGGTATAAAGCAGAAACAAAATGAGTAACTATACCCCACTAAGCGAATTAGGTGAGTTTGGCCTGATCAAGCGCCTGAATGAAAAGATTGAACTCACGCAGCCTTCCACCATCAAAGGAATCGGTGACGATGCAGCCATTCTGGAGCCGGGTGAAAAACAGATTGTGGTAACGAGCGATATGCTACTGGAGGGTGTGCACTTCGACCTGACCTTCTGTCCGCTGAAGCACCTGGGCTACAAAGCGGTGGCGGTGAACGTGTCGGATATTGCAGCAATGTTTGCCAAACCAACTCAGATTACGGTGAACATTGCACTGGGTGCTAAGTATACCGTGGAGGCCGTGGAGGAACTGTACGAAGGGATGCGCCTGGCCTGCGAAAACTACAACGTGGACCTGGTGGGCGGCGACACCACCTCTTCCCGCACCGGGCTGGTGATCAGCATTACAGCGATCGGCGAAGTGGCCAAAGGCGAAGCGGTACTGCGCAATGGTGCCAAAGAAAACGACCTGATCTGCGTGACCGGCGACCTGGGCGCCGCCTATCTCGGACTTCAGATTCTGGAGCGCGAGAAGCAGGCTTTTATGGCAGACCCGGAAATGCAACCCCAACTAGAGGAAAAGCAGTACATCGTAGGCCGTCAGCTACGCCCTGAGGCCCGTATGGACGTGATCCACGACATGAAGGAGCGCGACATCAAACCAACTTCCATGATCGATGTATCGGACGGACTGGCCTCCGAGCTTTTCCATATCTGTGCGCAGTCCGGTGTAGGAGCTACCATCTATAAAGACAATCTGCCTGTAGATGAACAAACGCTGGAAGCTGCCATGGAATTCAAGCTCGACCCGATCACTTGCATTCTCAACGGCGGTGAAGACTACGAGCTCCTGTTCACGGTGCCATTATCTGACTACGACAAGGTAAAAAACCACCCAGACATCAGCATCATCGGCAAGATCACCGACAAGAGCGAGGGCATTAACCTGGCAAACAAGCACGGACAGTCCTTCCCATTGCAGGCACAGGGCTGGCAGCACTTTTAAGCGCATTGCTCTTAGATTGAGTCAAGATTTTTTCCTGTATGGATAAACAAAAAGAGAAGCACAAGTGCTTCTCTTTTTGTTTTGCTTCAATCGGTAATGGGCGATCGTTTTTTCATCAAGTCGTCTATTGTCAATAGCGCTAATCCTCCGGATAAGGTATAAACACGAAATTGGTGAAGTTCTCGCCGTCCACTACAAAAAGGCAACAAAATTCGTCCGGGTCTTTGTAGGCCGCAGCGAAGTCCGCTACTCTTTCTTCGTCTACGAGTTTATGCTTGATAAAATCTTCGAGGTAAGAGGCATGGATGTGCCACTCCAGCGCCAGTTCTTCCTTGGCCAGAAAGAGTGAACCGATAGGCACCTCCGTGCGGGCGAAGACGAATATCGGGTATTTGGAAATATCGCGCTTGCGCACCTGGTACGATGCCTCACGCAGGGTCTCGGCTACTACCACAAAGTCTCTGGAGATGGTGCCGAGGTATTTACCGTTCAATTCAGGATCGTTTTGCATACGCTTTTATTTAGCTGTTAACAGAACAATATTTTCAACGTGGTGCGTCTGTGGGAACATGTCCACCGGCTGCACACGGGTTACATCATACTTCTCAGAAAGCAATTCCAGATCGCGCGCCTGCGTGGCGGGGTTGCAGCTCACATACACGATGCGGTTTGCGTGCACCTGCAAAAGCTTGGCCACCACCTTCTCGTCCATGCCGGCGCGCGGCGGGTCGGTGATCACCACATCCGGTCTGCCGTGGCGCTCAATAAGTTCATCCGACAGGATGTCTTTCATGTCACCGGCATAGAAGGTTGTGTTCGTGATGTCGTTGATCTGCGAGTTGATCTTCGCGTCTTCGATGGCGCTTGGAACATACTCTATACCTATTACTTCGCGGCACTGGCGGGCCACAAAGTTGGCGATGGTGCCTGCTCCGGTATAGAGGTCGTATACCAGTTCGTTTCCGGTCAGGCCGGCAAACTCGCGGGTCAGTTTATAGAGTTCGTAAGCTTGATCGGCATTGGTTTGGTAGAAAGACTTTGGCCCCACCCGGAAGCGTATACCTTCCATTTCCTCGTGTATGTAAGGCAGGCCTTTGTAACATATCACCGGCAAGTCATGAAAAGTCTCATTGCCTTTGCCATTCACGATGTAGTGGAGGGAAGTGATCTCTGGAAAAGTAGTCGCCAGATGGTCCATTATACCTGTTATGGCTTCCTGATCGTCGTAGTATACCTGCACAATCACCATCAGCTCGCCTGTGTTGGCAGTCCGGATGATCAGGTTGCGTAACCAGCCCGTCATGCGGAGCTTATCAAAAAACACCAGGTTGTTGGCACGGGCGTAGTCGCGCACCGCCAGCCGGATGCTGTTGGAAGGTTCCGGCTGCAGGTAGCAGTTCTGAATGTCGAGAATCTTGTCGAAGCGGCCCGGCATGTGGAAGCCCAGTGCCCGTCGCTCGTGCTCCTCTCCTGACTTGATCTGCTCGTTTGTCAGCCAACCGTAGTTGGAGAAAGTAAACTCCAGCTTGTTTCGGTAGAATCTGTCTTTGGCAGAACCCAGAATCGGATCGAAAGGCGGAAGCGCCACCTTGCCGATGCGCTCCAGGTTATCCTGTACCTGCTTCTGTTTGTAAAACAGTTGCGTATCGTAGCCGATGTGCTGCCACTTGCAACCACCGCAGGTACCGAAATGCTCACAGAAAGGCTGCACGCGCACATCGGAGTAAGCATGGAAGTTGATGGCTTCCGCCTCCATAAAGCTCTTCTTTTTGCGGGTGACGCGCAGGTCTACCACGTCGCCGGGAGCCACACCACCCACAAATACCACCATGTTGTCGTGACGGGCCAGGCATTTGCCTTCGGCCACCATCTCTTCTATTCGTATATTTTCGAGTATCTCGAAATTTGTCTTCTTCTTTTGCTTTCTCACAGTGCTGCAAAATTAACTAAAAATCGGGAGATGTGAGAAGTAGGTACTAATTAACTCAAGCACTGCTATCCTGAGACAGTGCCCTCGCTCTCGTCTTGAGAAAAGGAATTCTTACTCCACAACTCGTTCTATAGAGACCCCTAACCCAAAGACAAGAGGGAATTTGTTGTGTACGATTGTCATCCTATGCTCCCTTCAAAGCCAGCATTGTTGCACTCTGCTTTTTTGTCATCCTGAAAGGATCCTGGTATAGAGGGCCCCTACCCCCGCAAGTAGCATAAGCTTAACCTCCCGGGGGTAGGGGCCCTCCATTTCAAACAAGTTTCTTTACAGAATGACAGGAGTGATGCGGGCCCCTTCTATTCAGAATGAAACGACCCTGCCTTCAAATAAGGGACGAGGTGAGGTAAAGCAAACAGACAAAAAAAGGCCACTCCCAATCAGAAGCGGCCTTTCCGTACCTAAACAAATTACAGCTTAATAAGGCTTGGCTTTGTGCGACTTCTGCTTCGCGTCTTCCACACCTTCTTCTCCGGTCACGTTGCCCATCGGGCCATCCATGCCTTCGTCCATTTTCTTCATCTTCTGCATCACCTGCTCTATACGCTCACGCACCAGGCGGCCATAGTCTTCGTCGGCCTGCGTGAAGTGGTCCAGCATTCTTTCCTGAATACGGGGGTCGCATTTGGCCAGGTCGTTGCCCAGGTTGTTGATCAGCTCCTCGCGCTCCCATTCCTCAAAGTTGCGGAAAGTATCCCCAGCCTGTTTAAACGGATTGGCCCGCTCGATCGGCTGGCGCACCAGGTTGGCTTCGTAACGCGGGGTATACTCCTGAGCTGGCTTCGGCGCTTCGCTCAGTCCACCCAATATAGAAGGCTCGTAGTTCACGTGGATATTCTGACCTTCGGCAAAGTCGGTGTCGTAGGCCATCTGGCCGCCACGCTGGTTGGTAGCCACGTGAACCTTCGGTGCGTTGATCGGCAACTGCAGGTAGTTGGCGCCTATGCGGTAACGTTGCGTATCAGAGTAAGAGAAGGTACGGCCCTGCAGCATCTTATCGTCTGAGAAGTCCAACCCGTCTACCAGCACACCGGTTCCGAAGGCCGCTAGCTCTACCTCGTTAAAGTAATCCACCGGGTTTCGGTTCAGGGTCATCTTGCCTATTGGGTGCCATGGGAACTGGTCTTGTGGCCAGAGCTTGGTATCATCCAGCGGATCAAAGTCCAGTTCCGGGTGGTCGTCATCGCTCATGATCTGCACATTGAGTTCCCACTGCGGAAAGTCTCCGCGTTCAATCGCTTCGTACAGGTCCTGCGTGGCATGGTTGAAATTCTTGCCCTGTACCTCCTGCGCCTCTTTCTGCGTCAGGTTGCGGATACCCTGCAGCGGCTCCCAGTGATACTTCACCAGCACGGCCTCACCGTTTTCGTTCACCCACTTATAAGTGTTTACCCCAGAGCCCTGCATCTGGCGGTAGTTGGCAGGTATACCCCAGGGCGAGTACAGAAAAGTGACCATGTGAGTGGCTTCCGGCGTGCCCGAAAAGAAATCGAAAATGCGCTCAGCGCTCTGGATATTGGTCACCGGGTCCGGCTTCTGCGAGTGGATCAGATCCGGAAACTTCATGGCATCGCGAATGAAGAAGATCTTCAGGTTGTTGCCTACCAAATCCCAATTGCCGTCTTCGGTATACATTTTTACGGCAAAGCCACGCGGGTCGCGCAGGGTCTCAGGTGACCCCGACGGATGACCTACAGTAGAGAAACGCACGAAAGTGGGTGTTTCCTTCCCCTTTTTAAACACCTTGGCGCGGGTATATTTCTCAATCGGGTCATTACCTACTGTGCCGTAAGCCTGGAACACGCCGTGAGCACCGGCACCACGGGCGTGTACCACACGCTCCGGCACGCGTTCACGGTCAAAGTGCGACATTTTTTCTATGAAGTGGTAGTTCTCCATGGTCGCCGGACCACGGCTGCCTACTGTTCTGATGTTCTGGTTGTCTGTAACAGGGTGCCCTTGTCGGGTAGTGAGGGTGGTGCCTTTGCTGGCATTGCGGGATTTATCGGCTTTAGCGTATTTGGACTTGTCCTGGCCATTGCCTTTCATGCTTTCCTTGTTCTTCATGACTTGCTGCTTTTTTTGATAGATTTTCAGATAGTATTTAACGAAACCAATACCGAAGAGTTGATGAAATCACCTAAAACCGTGATTATTATCTGAATATCAACCACATGAGCACCGTTTTGTTATAAGTACAGCCCAAGTCATTTTTGCCTTCGTATACCTTATACTATGGTTACCTTATGAATCGGCCAAATGAAAATAACCGCACTTGTGCTGCACAGCAATCAGCTTGAAGAGTTAAAGGCATTTTATACGCAACTGCTAGGTTTAACATTATTGTCAGAAAACGATCGCGCATTCAGCGTACAGGCTGGGTACAGCAGGCTGACCTTTCAAACTTATGAGGCCTGACACGAGGGTGGCTATCACCTGGCCTTTCATATACCTGCCAACCTCCTTGCGGAAGCTGTTGCCTGACTACAGGATCGGGTGGACTTGCTGTACCGCCAGGCACATGCTATGTAAACACTGCGGCCCAAAGCTCGTTTATAAGGCTTAAGGTTCATCAATCTAAAAACAGATAAAACTATGAGATACAAAGAAAGAACTTACGACAGCGACAATCGAAACCGTGGCCACCGCTCCGGTGACAACGATAACCTATCGAACTACCAAAGCCGCTACGAGAGCAGGGGCAATTACTACGGTATGCCGGATCAAGGCTACGAGTACCGCGACGTCAGCAGCCAGGGCCGCAACTACGGCGGATCTAGTTCGGGGTCGGGAGGCGGCTACGGAGCCAGCAGCTGGCGCAACCAGGATGACCGCCATACCCAGGGGCAAATGCACCAGAACGAATGGGGCAGCGGCAGTTCATACAGCAACCGTGAAAGAGGCAGCCATGGCTCAGGCAGCGGCAGCACACAAACCGACCATTACCGGTACGGCGATCCGAACCCTTACATGAATTATCAGCGCCAGGGTGGCTATGAGCGTGACCGTGACACCGACTGGCGCAGAGAAAGCGATGTAGACCATGCCAACCGTCGCTACGCACGCCAGGAGAACAGCTACCGCCAGACCGGACACGGGCGCCGCTTCGACCAGTACGGCAAGGATGAGCGCTACAACTACGCGCACGGCAAGCAGGACGGCCGCCGAAGCATTGAAGACCCGGAAAGCCTGGACGACCGCTACTACGACCGTGGAGAGCACAGCCGTAGCAGCAGCGACAATGACTACGGCCGCCACTATGGTAGCAATTACGACCATCGCAACCAGGATCGTAGAGGGCGCGATGATCATTATGAGTCAAGCCGTTACCGCGAACGAGGCCACGATGACTCCCCTAGTCGCAGCCCGCGTGGCTATGGCTACCCTTCAGGGCCTGACTATTCGGCCAACTCCCCGATTACTAATTATGGTCCCGGAGTTCGCGGCTATCAGAAATAACACCTAAAGCGAAGTCCACCTGCCCGGTGGACTTCCTGCTTTAACACACCAAGCTACCTTATTCCGGGCGTATGCGTATGCAATTCCATACATGAGCTATGTTCAGGTATAGGGCAAGCCTTTTAATAGAGATATCATGAAAAACATTTTATATGCCAGCTGGCTACTGCTGCTGTTTGTATGCCTGAGCGCCTGTAACCTGAGTGAGAAAAACAGGCAGTACGGCGTTGAGGGAGACACAGAACTGCAAAATTCTTACTGGATACTACTCTCGCTGCAGGATCAGCAGTTCGAGGACAATCCGGAAACCAGCACCGCCTACATTCGCTTCGAGGCGGATGACAACGAGTTGAGAGGCTACACTGGCTGCAACCGGCTGATGGGCAGGTATAGTCTGAATAATGGTTCGTTGCAGCTCACGAACCTGGGTACCACCCGGGCCATGTGCCCGATCATTGAGCAGGAAAACCTGCTGATGGCCGTGCTCGAAAAGGCCGACTCCTATCGGATCGCGGGCGATGTGCTCACGCTCTTCCACCAGAAGAAGGCCGTGGCCACCTTCAGGGCAGGTTCTGAACCCAACATGCCGGAGGGGCGATGAGTAAATAACTATCAGATTATAACCATATTACCAGGTAAGCAGTATGCTAAAGGCACCAACAGTACTGTATACATCGATCAGCTTAAACACTTATACCTATGGCAACAACTAAATGGATCGTAGACCCCACGCACAGCGAAGTGCAGTTCAAAGTAAAGCACCTCATGATCACTACCGTGACCGGCTATTTCGAGAAATTCAATGTCGAGGTGGAGACTGATGGAGAAGATTTCCACAACACCAGAAGCATTGTATTCACGGCCGATGTCGACTCGATCAGCACCAACAACGAGCAACGTGATACGCACCTGAAATCCGCCGACTTCTTTGATGCCGATAACCACGGGCAGGTTCGGTTTGAAGGGAAAAACTACGACGAGCTGAAACCGGGATTTGAAAAGCTGCAGGGAGATCTTACGATACGCGGCACCACACGCCCCGTAACGCTGGATGTGGAATATCACGGCACCGTGGTGGACCCATACGGACAAACCAAAGCCGGCTTTAGCGTAGAGGGCAAGATCAAGCGAAAAGAGTTTGGCCTCACCTGGGATGCGGTAACCGAAGCCGGCAGTGTGGTGGTGAGCGATGAAATACGCCTTCACGCTGAAATTCAGCTGGTGAAGCAGTAACAGGATAGCTGCGCTAGCCCCTGGCGCCCCGGCTAGCGCAGCTATTACTATTATTTATACCTTACCGTTCGCTTTGCCCGCCAACTCCTGGCAAGCGCTTCTACCGGAACTTCCATCCGGTAAACCTTGCTCGTGCGTCATCCGGCTGCTTAGCCGGCCTCAACCTCAGCATGCCTCCTTGCATCTCTCCTCCTACTATTATGCAAATAAAAAGCGCCAGAAAAGCAATAAAAGATACCTTAAACATCGAGTTAAGCGATAAGGCAGCTCAGGAGCTATACCTGAACATCTGCAACTTCATGCTTCACAACGATGACAAGTGCTACATCAGCGTGATCAGGTATAAGTACCTGCTGCTCTGTGGCGAAATCAGCACAGCGGTGAGTGACTACCTGGTGATGGAGCAACTCATAGAGAAGATGCAGGCCAAGCACCCACTCGTGCTCTCGTCCATTGCCTACATAGCACGCTACAAGTCCTGACACAAAAAAGGTATAGCCAGACCCTTACCAGTCTGGCTATACCTAATCTTCAACTCGTACAGGCTATTCCTGTAACAGCTTCTGATAGTTCGAGTTTCTGTCGATAAATTTCTTCACTACCGGACAGGTAGCGATCACTTTCTTCCCGTTCTCCTCTGCATAGCACAGCCCTTCCTCTATCAACTTGTTTGCGATGCCCTTGCCCCGCGCCGACTCAGGCACGAAGGTGTGCGTAAAATCCATTACTTCCTCTGAGGGAGTGGCATAGGCCAGTTCAGCATCTTCTTCGCCCATACTCGCGGTAAACTGCTGGTATTCCTTATCGTGTTTGATATTTACGTCCATGGTTCTTTCGCTTTAGTTAATATTATACATTCACCAGTTTCCCTACCGGATGATGCAGCAGCACAATAGAGCGACTCTCTATTCGTATAGTCTCACCGGCTTCCACGGTAGGTCCGTCATCTTTGATCTCACTGTGGTGCGTGTCCAGTATTTTGGTCCACTGCGTGCCGTACCTGGCTTCAGGTATGGTGTAGTCCACGTCTTCGTGGTAGGCGTTGAAGATCACATAAAAGCTATCGTCAATAATCTGCTCGCCTTTTGGGCCAACCGAATGCAGACCACGTCCGTTCAGAAACACCCCCAGCGACTTGGCCTGATCGTGGTTCCAGCGCTCTTCTGTCATCTCCGATCCGTCCGGCTGAAACCAGGCGATATCTTCTACGCCCACTCCTTTGATTGGCCTCCCCTGAAACCAGCGACGGCGACAGAACACCGGATGGTTGCGGCGCATCTCAATTAGTTTTTGAGTGAAGGCAAGCAGTTCCTTATCGGCGGTAAGCCAGTTGATCCAGGATATTTCGTTGTCCTGACAGTAGGCGTTGTTATTACCCTGCTGCGATCGGCTTATCTCGTCGCCGGCCACCAGCATGGGTACCCCCTGCGAGAGAAACAGCGTGGTAAGGAAATTGCGCTTTTGCCTGTTGCGCAGCTCAATGATCTTTTTCTCTTCGGTTGGACCTTCGACCCCGCAGTTCCAGGAGCGATTGTGGCTCTCCCCGTCATTGTTGTTTTCGCCGTTGGCCTCGTTGTGCTTTTCGTTGTAAGACACCAGGTCGTTGAGCGTGAAGCCGTCATGGGCCGTGATGAAGTTAATACTGGCCGTTGGACGTCGCCAGTCATCCCGATACAAATCGGAACTGCCCGTGAAGCGCTCGGCAAACTCGCCCAGGTTGCCTCCCTCTCCGCGCCAGTAGTCGCGTATGCAGTCGCGGTACTTGCCGTTCCACTCGGCCCAGCCCGGCGGAAACTTGCCCACCAGGTAGCCGCCTTCCCCAATGTCCCAGGGCTCGGCAATCAGTTTTACCTGTGATATAACCGGGTCCTGGTGGATGATGTCGAAGAAGGAGCCCAGGCGGTCTACTTCGTGCAGTTCGCGGGCGAGTGTGGCGGCCAGGTCAAAACGGAAGCCGTCCACGTGCATCTCCAGAATCCAGTAGCGCAGGCTGTCCATGATCAGGCGCAGCACCGGCGGCATCATGGCGTTGAGGGTGTTGCCCGTACCCGTGTAGTCCATGTAAAAGCGCTTGTCTTCCTCTACCATGCGGTAGTAAGATGAGTTGTCTACGCCCCGGAACGACAGCGTTGGCCCCATGTGGTTGCCCTCGCCGGTGTGGTTGTACACCACATCCAGAATCACCTCTATACCTGCCTTGTGCAGGGCCTTCACCATGTCCTTAAACTCTGTCACCTGCTCCCCCAGCGTACCGTTGCTGGAGTAACGCACATCCGGCGCAAAAAAACCAATGGAATTATAGCCCCAGTAGTTCGTCAGACCGTTGTCGGCCAGGTGCCGGTCGGTGATGAAGTGGTGTACCGGCATCAGTTCGATCGCCGTGATCCCCAATTCCTGCAGGTACTGGATGGTAACCGGATGCGCGATGGCCGCATACGTACCGCGGATTTCCTCCGGGATGTCCGGATGCAGCTTGGTCAGGCCTTTGACGTGCGCTTCGTAGATGATGGACTTGTGGTAGGGTATTTTAGGGGATTTGTCTCCCTCCCAATCGTAATTTGGATCTACCACCACGCTGTAAGGTATAAACGGAGCGCTGTCGAGCGTGCTCATCTTTAGGTCTTCTTCAGAACTGCCTACTTCGTAGCCGAAGAGGGAATCATGCCAGTTGATCGTGCCCGAAATGGCTTTGGCGTAAGGGTCGATCAGGAGCTTGTTCGGATTGAAACGGTGTCCGTTGGACGGTTCGTAGGGTCCGTATACACGGTAGCCGTACAGTTGGCCGGGCCTGATTTCGGGCAGATACGCGTGCCATACCTGATGGGTGCGTTCGGTCATCTTGATTTTCACCGACTCACTCTCATCTTCAGTCGTGTTAAAGAGGCACAGTTCTACGCCAGTAGCGTTGTCGGCGTACAGGGCAAAGTTCACGCCTTCGCCATCCCAGGTGGCGCCCAGCGGGTAGGGACTGCCAGGGTATACGGTAATATTCATACGTATTTTGTAACTTAGTTAGCTGATGATGTCTTTTTTGGGACTTCTTCGTCTACGCAGAAAGCTTGGAAAGAGTCGCACCATACCTTATTAATTGTCGCCAACGGATAAGGCAGGACCAGCTACCGCTTCTATCTTTGGGAGCCATCGGTCCGTACTATTTTTAAATAAATATTTGGAATGAACGCCCTTGATATCCTTCTCACCCTGATTGTGCTCCTCAGTGCCTACATGGGCTGGCGTCGTGGTTTTGCCTTTAGTGTACTGGATCTGGTGCGCTGGGTGGGCTCCCTGCTGCTGAGCTTTCGGCTCTATCCTTCACTCGCCGACTGGCTCAGCCGCGCCACCGACTGGAATGTGTACTGGATTCCGCCCATCTCCTTTTTTGTCATTGCGGTGCTTTCCAGCATGCTCATTCAGTTCATCGGCTCGCTCATTCTGGATCTGTTTTCAGATGAACTGCACGACCACCCCGTGAACAAAGCGCTTGGCACCGTGCCGGGAATGATCAGTGGCGTCATCACCATCGCGATCATATCCGTTCTGCTGCTGTTGCTTCCACTTCCGGAACACGTTCGAAGCTATGTGCAGGGCAGCAACCTGGCAGGCCGATTTGGTGACTATACCCATTTGGCAGAAGATGAACTGACATCCGTATTTGACCGCGTGGCAGAGCGCACCCTTAACGAACTCACCATTGCGACGAAGACGGATGAGTACATTGAGCTGCCCTTCACCACCGATGACTACCAGCCACAACCGGCGCTGGAGGCGCGCATGCTCGAGCTTTTGAACGAGGAGCGCATAGCCAAAGGACTGCAGCCTTTGCAGGCAGACACGGCCCTCACGTCTGTTGCCCGCCGCCACGCGGCCGATATGTTTACGCGCGGCTATTTTTCGCATGTCTCGCCGGAGGGAGCCAGCGCTGCAGACAGAATACGGGCTGCCAATATACCGTTCAGGGCTGCCGGCGAAAACCTGGCCCTGGCCCCCACCCTCCACATCGCTCACGAAGGGCTGATGGAGTCGCCGGGCCATCGGGCCAACATCCTGCACTTGCGTTTCGGGCGGGTAGGTATTGCCGTATTGCAAAGCGAGGACCATGGTTTAATGATCACGCAGAAGTTCCGAAACTAACGTATACCTGAGCAGAACCAAGGTATAGCCATGCAGCACGATAACAGCAGCTTTGTAAGTATACAGCTCGGCAATGGCGCGATGCGTGCTGTCTTCCTGCTGGATATCGGCAAACTGTGCTATGCATATTTTAAACCAGAAACCGAACAGCAAACCGCCAAGCTTGTGCTTGACTTCGGAGCGTCTCAGAAGATATTCGAAAAGCAGGACGCAGAACAGGTATACCTTGCCATTTCTAACCATCCCTCTTTTCAGGTATAGCTATACCTGATTAGCAGACCGCCCCCCTTTTCCCCTCTTTTTTTATTTCCTAAGTAGATTCCCAATTTTATTTAAAACCACAGGTAAAGTTGATTCTACACCCCTGATTCTTTGCTTATATACCGTTCATTAAATATTTTTTAAAAATAATTTGGTATTGATAAAACTATATCTACATTTGTAGTGTACTATATAACTAATACACTAAAACAAACGTAAATGATAGAGATCAAAAACCTCAGTTTTGGGTATAGCCGCAAGTCGCTGCTGTTCCGAAACCTGAATCTCACGCTGCGGGAGGGCCATATTTATGGACTTCTCGGCAAAAACGGCGCGGGCAAATCCACGCTGCTCAAGAACATGGTCGGGCTGGTTTCTCCGATGGAGGGCAGTTGCCGGGTAAACGGTTTTGCCTCGCACAAACGCCAGCCGGCTATGCTCGCGAATCTCTATTTCATTCCGGAAGAAATCTACATGCCGTCGCTCACAGCCAAACAGTTTGTAGCGAACACAGCGCCCTTCTATCCCTTCTTCGACCAGGATGCCTTTTACCGTTACCTTTCCGAGTTTGAGGTGCCAGAACATGCCGTGTTCAGCAAAATGTCGTTTGGGCAGCAGAAGAAAGCCATCATCGCCTTTGGTCTGGCCACCAATACCAGTGTGCTGATTATGGACGAGCCAACCAATAGCCTGGATATACCCTCTAAAGTACAGTTCAGACGCATCATCATCTCCACCCACCAGGTGCGCGACCTCGACAGCCTAATTGATACGCTGGTGGTAGTGCATGACCGGGAGATCGTGCTGAACGAGTCGCTCGATGCCATCAGCGAACGGCTTACCTTCACCACTATACCTGAATCTGAAGCTCACCAGGCCATCTACGCCGAAGATGCGCTGCGCGGCAAGCAGGCCATCCTACCGAACCTGATGGGCAACTACAGCAAAGTCGACATGGAACTGCTCTTCAATGCCATTACCAGTGGTAACACATCTGTAACCGAAATTCTTCAAAGACCTCACTATGAGCAATCACTTTAACCTGAGCCGCTTTGCGCTGCTATTTCGCAAGCATACCGTGGAGCACTACAAAACTTACCTGATGTCACTGGCTGTGCTGCTTGGCGCCATGTTCCTGATTATGGGCACCGCCAGTTATATGGCTGTAAGCCCAATGCCAGCTACCGAGCAGTCCATCTTCTTCCTGTTCTTTCTGATGGGTGCAGGCATGGTGTTTTCGAGCACCGTATTTGCGCAACTGGGCGACAAAAAGAAGGCCATCGCTTTCCTGACCCTGCCGGCTTCTCAGTTGGAGAAATACCTGGTCGGCTGGCTGTACTCATTCCCAATATACCTGCTGCTATTTATACCTTCCTTTTATTTGATCATCTATATCCTGCTCAGCATCGACCCGCGCGTGGGGCCAGAACATGAAGTAATTAATATTCTTACTTCTGAGCCGCCTCTGCACATACTGCTGACCTTTTATGCACTGTTCAACGCCCTGATGCTAGTGGGTTCGGCTTACTTCAACAAGCACCATTTCATCAAGACGGCTTTTGCGGGTTTTCTGGGCATCCTGCTGCTTTACAACCTAAACAAGCAGGTTTTGCAGGCCATGCTCGGTCGCGACCTGGCATCGGCCGGTCCTTTCTCAGCGGCCTATTTTATGGAAAATGATAAGCGTTTTGAAGTGGGTGCCTACGAAGGAAATGAGCCGCTTGTCCTGTTGCTGCTGGTTGTGCTGGCGCTTGTGAGTTGGGTAGTGGCTTATTTTAAGATCAAAGAGAAACAAGTTTAGCGGGGAGGAAATACCATGGAATTTAAAGAAAACGAACCCATTTACCTGCAGATTGCGGCGCACGTCAGCGACCAGATTCTGTTGGGCAAGTGGGCAGCAGAAGAAAAGATCCCTTCGGTGCGCGACCTGGCGGTGACCTTTCAGGTGAACCCCAATACGGTGATGCGCACCTACGAGCAGCTCCAGAACCAGGAGGTGATCTACAACAAGCGCGGCCTTGGTTTTTTTGTGATGCCGGACGCCGTGAAGAAGGTGAAGGCGCAGCGCAAAGAGCGCTTTCTGCAGCAGGACCTGCCAGCGTTTTTCAAAAATATCTCTTTGCTAGAAATAGACCTGGAAGAGATACAGAAGCGCTACGAAGCATACAAATCAGAAAATTACGAACCAGAAATCGAGCAGAAACCATGAAAACCAGCAATAAACTATTAGTCTTCGCTTTAGTGATGCTTGTCAGTGCACTGGCAACCTACAACATTGCCCTGAAAGCCGAATACAACACCAAGTCATACCAGGATCCCTACAAAAACTACATCGCCATGGACTTCAATGGCTTTGATGAAGTGGAGGTGAATGCCGGCGATATGCTCAAAGTGTTGATTGAGCCCGGCGAGCAACATGCCGTATACCTGTACAAAGGAAATGAAGAAGTGGTGCAGATCAACCAGGAAAACAAAACGCTGCAGATCGATGTGACGACCAATGACAGGCAAAAAGGTGTGCGAGGCTGGGGCGCACCGCACCTCATCATCAAGACTCCCATGCTGCATACCCTGCGCGCCAACGCGATGCATGCCCTGAATGGCAAGCAGGTGACCAACATCCAGCGCCTGAACACAGCTAGTTACCTGAACACGTCGCTGTATGGATTTAAGCAGGATAGCCTCAGGCTGGAACTTGACAATGGGGTGCTGGTGCAACTGCTCGGTAATGAGCTACAGCACCTGCAGGCCGTAACAGGCACCAGCCCTGAAAGTGACTCGAAGTTGCTTATTCATCCGGACAATAATATCCAGCAGGCAAACCTGAACATCCGCAACCGCAGCCACCTGACCTTACTTAATGTGGCCATACCTGAACTGCAGTACACATTGTCTGAGCAGGCTCAGGTAGAGCTTTCCGGAGAGGCCCTGGCTATTTTGCGCAAATAAACCCCGCACCGCTATGAAAAAAACAGGACTGATCTTGTTAGGAGGACTTCTCTTTATAAGCCTGTCGCGTGGCAACAGCAGGGCGACTTTGCAAACCTCATGCGCTGCAGTTCATCACGATCAGGAAGTGACCTGCCATCTAACTAAACCAGCCGCCAGCCTGGCAAGCGCAAACACACCAGCTGCACAAACTACCGTAGATTAAGAGGAGTCGGCAGAGGAGCAGAAAGTGGCACTTACAACCAGACTGCTGCAACTGTTCGATGCATTCGCAAAACTAGTGATGGTGATTTAAGCAGCCAACTATCCTCAGAACGCAGCTTTCTATATTCAAACAAAAGGCCCGGGCGAAGCTGCTCGGGCCTTTTGTTTGGCGGCTTTTTACAAGGTATAGCTCAGTCCCAGCGTGGAGTTGATCGTGTGCATGGGTTGCTTCAAAGTGCTTCTGACACCCTGTGCATTGGTTACCTCAAAGGCAGGCTGCGTAGCGAGCAGACCGATGTCCAGGCTAAGGAGAAAGCGACCATCCTGTATGGCAAACCCGCTGGCTATCCCGTAAGCAAGTGCCAGTGCCGTGTCTGAGCTGCGGCGGATGGGTCCGTAGGGTGTGTCAACCTGCACCTCCGGTGATTGGTTGTGAGCTCCCCCCAAGGAGCCTTTTACATAACCAAACAAGGTACCGGGGGGAGTTTGCAGGTATAGGTCGGCCAGCGTATGGGTACTTTTCCAGCCGGTCGCTTCCCGGCGTAGTGCCAGTGCATCGTCGGGTGCTGCAAAGGCATCCATATCAAAGCGGTGAAAACGAAATCCTGCCGAGGCGCCCACTGCCAGATACGGCTTTACATCCACCCGGTAGGTTCCTTGCACGTTCACCCCTCTTCTGGCCATTGGCGGGTAGTCATCCTCAAAGCGGTCTTTCTTGAAATCGCCGATTGGAGATGCAGCTCCGACCTGCAGCCCGAAACGGTGAACACGCTGTGCCTGTGCCGCAGCGGAAAAGCATACCAGCAAAGCAATGACCAAAAGATGACGGTACAGCGGGTGGAACATAGGATTTGGCGGTTTAGACAGGTATAGTCAGCGGGATGGGCACTTTAATTGATCACAAAATTGTGTGTGAAGGTCGTGTCGCGTTTCAGTTCATCCCAGGACAAGGTATAGCGTTGACAATCCACCTGACCGCAAGCCCTTCCTTGCGGTGCTACTTCTATGTATCCATCCGCCATTTCAGCATCGCGAAGCAGAAAACGCAAGGTATAGTTGCCGTTGTCGTCGGTATAGGCCACAGCCTTTTTCCGGATGGTGCCACCACTCAGGTAATGCATGTCTTTCCAGGTCGCAAGCAATTGCATGTTTTTGATGGGCTGCCCATTGCCGTGTAGCACCCTGCCGCTTACCTCCGTGCAGGATCCGGGGCAGTATTTGCTGATGTAGTCGTCCTCTTCTATTGTGCAGGCGTACAGCCCACAGACCAGTACGAGCAGCAAGACATACCGATATACAATCCTTGTTTTCATAGCGCCTCGGGATTATGAAACAAGATAATAAAAAAACGCTATATTTCAACTACTTGCTATACCTGCTTCACCATCTTGATATGGTCGATGCCGTCTTCGTCGTATACTTCGCTGGACTGTTCAAACCCGAAGCGTTCGTAAAACTTCTTGGCATACAGTTGCGCTCCGATCCGGATTGCTCCTTTTCCAAATAGCCGGTAGCATTCCTCAATCGACATCTCTACCAGTTCCTTCCCTACCCCCGTGCCACGCACCAACTGGCTCGTCACAATGCGCCCAATCGACATCATATCCGAGTAAGCCACCCCTGCCGGCACCAGTCTGGAGGTGGCGACTAATATCCGGTCCTCGTTGTAGAAAAGGACATGATGGCACAGCTGGTCCTTGTCGTCCATGTCTGGGAACACACAGTTTTGCTCTACTACGAACACTTCGCTCCGAAGCCGCAGCATGTCATATAGTTCGTCAGGAGTCAGGTCGTGAAAGGCTTTGCAGATTTTGATAAAGGCCATGGAGGTATAGGAAGCTATGATTGATCTTTTGTTCCAGGCAAAGATACGGCAGCCTGCCATTTATACCTATATTTGCACTATACCCATCAAAATTCAGGCGTACCCATGGCAAGTGACATCTTCGAAATCCTCTTCAACATCATCCCATTGGCCCTATTCCTATACCTGTCCCTTACGCTCATGGGCATCATCAAATACAACCAGCATACTGCCTTTCTTTCCAATGCATCCCCCATCACCAAATTTGCAGTGTATGGCGGCACGGTTGCTTTTGCTGTGATGGCGATAGCAGACCTTACCAAGTAGTTACACCTTGTCCCCGTTCACCTTTTCAAACCTCTCCGCAATTTCTGAAGGTTCCACTTTGCGACCGTGGTTGTTGGCATAGGCTTTGGTTACTTCGGCCCCCAGCATTAGGATGACAGATGAGTAGAACACCCATAGCAGTACCACGACAAAAGATCCCGCCGCAGCATAGAACCCCACTACTTTCACACTGCCCAAGATGTAGTTGATTAGCTCCTTGCCGATCAGAAACAGAATGGAGGTAATGATCCCTCCAGCCAACGCGTCCCGCCACTGCACTTTGGCATCGGGCAAGATTTTATGGATGGCCGTGAAAAAGGTCAGCACGACCAGAATAGAAAAAGCAGTCTTGATCAGTTTGATGGCCGAAGTCAGGTGCTCCTCCAGCAGCTCGTACAGCTGATCACTGAAGACCATCAAGGCGGCATCAAATACCAGGCTCATCAGCAGCAAAAAGCCCAGCCCAATCAGGATACTCCAGAAACCGATCGGAATTTGCGTCACGTTGTCCAGCAGATCGCTTACCTGGCTTCCTACCTCCTTGCTCATCAACTCCTCCATTTGCTTGACGATCTCAGCCCGCACCGTCTCTTCTGAGAAGAACATGGAGCCGGCCAAGGTGAGTACGATCAGGATGGCGGGCAATGAGAAAATGGTAAAAAAAGCAATGGCCGCGCTGTACACAATGGGCTCGTCCCGCAGAAAATTTCTGTAAGAATCTTTCAGTATCTCTATTGTCTTCTGCCAAAAACCTGTTTTATGCGTCATCTATACCTCTTTGCTTCCTGAACTTGGTTAACGACCAGGACCAGGTTTGGTTAAAAGCAGAGAAATCCAGATTTGTTCGGAAAAAGGCTCAGGCTACGACTGGGCTATACCTCTCTCAGACAGTTGTGGCTAACAAAAAAGGCCTGTCCTTTAACAGAACAGGCCTTTAAAAATTAAAATGAATCTCTACTAGTAGGCGCGTACGGCCTTGTTTTCTACGAAGTTCATAAAAGCGCGGTTCACGACACGGGTACCGCCCGGAGTTGGGTAGTTACCGGTAAAGTACCAGTCGCCACTGTGGTTCGGGCAGGCCAGGTGCAGGTCCTCGATGCGCTGGTAGATTACCTGTACCTCCGCGTTCACTTCTGGGGCTTTCACGATCTCTGATACTTTTGTGGAAATCTCATCATGCGTGAACAGGTCAAAGAGCTCTTTCACGTAATTGGTCTCCATGATGGCTGATGTACCCTGTGCGGCCTGTATCTTGTCGTATACCTCGTCTACTTTGTAGTACAGGCCACGGTCTTTCAGCAAAGCCAGCATGGCACGGAAAGCCACAAATTCCTTCACGCGCGACATATCGATGCCATAGCAATCCGGGTAGCGGATCTGCGGTGCGCACGAAACGATGATGATCTTCTTCGGCTCCAATTTGTCCAACATGCGGATGATACTTTTCTCCAGCGTCGTGCCGCGCACAATGGAGTCGTCGAGCACTACCAGGGTGTCGATGCCCTTCTTCACAACCTCGTAGGTCGTGTCGTACACGTGCGTTACCAGGTCGTCGCGGCTGTCGTTGTCAGTGATGAAGGTACGCAGTTTCACGTCTTTGATCACCAGCTTCTCGGCACGCGGCTTGAACTGTAAAATCTCGTCAAGTTGCTCTTCGTTCAGCTCCTGGTTCAGGATGGCTTGCTTGCGGTAGGCGCGCAGGTAGTCTTCAATCCCCTTCATCATGCCGAGCCACGATGACTCCGCTGTGTTCGGAATATAAGAGAATACCGTGTTTTTCAGGTCGTAGTCGATGGCCTCCAAAATCTGCGGGCACAGGCGGCGGCCCATGTTCTTGCGCTCTTCATAGATCTCCGGGTCGTTGCCACGGGAGAAGTAGATGCGCTCAAAACTGCAGGATTTTTTCTCGAGCTGCGGCATGATCTCTTTCAGATCGGCGTTGCCGGCCTTGTCCACGATCAGGGCATGGCCCGGCGTGATCTCACGGATCTCGCTATACTCAATATCGAAGGCAGTCTTGATAGCCGGTTTTTCGGAGGCAATTACCACCACCTCGTCATCCATGTAATAGTAGGCCGGGCGAATGCCGTTCGGGTCGCGCACTACAAAAGAAGCGCCGTAGCCGGTCAAACCTGCCATGGCATAGCCGCCGTCAAAGTCCTTGCAGGCACGCTTGAGTACACGCTGCAGGCTCAGGTTATCTTCAATCAGGAGCGTGATTTCTTTGTTGGAGTAGTCGTCTTTGTAAGACTCGAACAGCATCTGGTTCTCTTCATCCAGGAAGTGGCCGATCTTTTCGAGCACCGTAATGGTGTCAGACTTTTGCTTCGGGTGCTGGCCCAACTCGATGAGTTTCTGGAACTGCTCATCCACGTTAGTCATGTTGAAGTTACCAGCCACAGCCAGACTGCGGCTGCGCCAGTTGTTTTCACGCACCATCGGGTGGCAGTTGTCTACGCTGTTGATGCCGTGCGTACCGTAGCGCAGGTGGCCCAGGTATACATCGCCCAGAAAAGGGAGGTTCTCCCATACCCAGTTCGTGTCAAGTACTTTCTCAGGCTGCTCTTCCTTCAGCTTTTTAAACTCCTTGCCAATCTTGCCGAAAATACTGTCGATGGCGCGGGTCTTTACTGAACGGAAGCGGTTGATATACTCCATACCAGGACCGGCATCAATCTTGATACTGGCTACCCCTGCCCCGTCCTGGCCGCGGTTGTGCTGCTTTTGCATCAGCAGGTATAGCTTGTTGACACCGTACATCGGAGTGCCATACTTTTCAACGTAATACTCGATTGGTTTTCGGAGCCTGATCAGGGCTATACCGCATTCGTGCTTAATGGAATCGCTCATAGGGTTGTAAAAGTATCTAGGCCAGCAGTTTCTCTATCCAGTGCAGCAGCAGGTCAGGTTTAAAAAAGAAGACCAGCAGCGGCAGGGCGAAAAAAACCAGCAGCAGCTTATTTGACAGTGAAATAACTAAATTTTTGTCAGTTTGATTCCTTTTCAGGAAAAGGTAATACGGTATTTTGATATAGTAGAACAAAGCCACCCCCGTGAGTAGGATGCCCACCACGAGCAAAGCCAGCAGCATCGGCTGTCCGGTAGCGGTATAGGCCTCCCACACGTTGCTAAAGACCAGCAGCTTGCCCATGAAGCCGGCCAGCGGCGGCAGCCCCGTTAATGAGAGCAGAAAGAGTAGCGCTAAAACGCCGGCAAACGGAATGCGGGGACCCATGCCCTGAAAATCCTCGAGCGTGCGCACCTGCCAGTCTTCCTCAGCCATCTGCAGGAACAGAAACATGCCGAAATTCATGAAAACAAGCACCGTCATGTAAAAGAACACGCTCACGGTATAGTCACTGCCAAAAGCCAGCAGCGCCATCAGCAGAAAACCGGCATGTGATACCGACGAGAAAGCCATCAGACGACGCGGCGTACGCTGCCAGAGTGCTGTGAAATTGCCCACTGCCAAGGTAGCCAGGGCAGCTATACCCAGGAAAAGCTGCACATCGGAGAAGGCACTGGCGATGGTTGGGTCAGCGAAGGCAGCCACAAAGCGCATGATCACAATGATGCCCGCTATCTTAGGACCTGTCGAGAAAAGCGCTACGATGGGCATGGGTGCTCCCTGGTAAACGTCCGGCGTCCAGAAGTGAAATGGAGCTGCCGATATTTTGAATAAGAACCCAGCGAACACCAGGATAGCCGCTACCGTCACCATCAGCGGACTGGCATCGAGCAGACTGCGCCAGAACGAAACCAGGGTATAGTCCAGCGAGCCGGTCAGGCCGTAGAAAAAGGACATACCGTAGAGCATTACTCCTGCCGACAGTGTACCGTAGAGCACGTATTTCAGGCCGGCCTCCACAGCTCTTTTTTCTTCTTTCAGGGTAAGCGTCAGGATATAGGAGGCAATGGAGACCAGCTCTATCGCCAGGAAAACCATCAGCAGGTTCACCGATTTGGCCATCAGGTTGAGTCCCAGCACGAGCATCAGGATCAGGGCATAGTACTCGCCACGGCCTTCGCCCTGCTTGCGCTTTTCTATTTTCGGGTTTTGCAGGGAGAGCAGGATGGTAAAGATGCCCGTCAGGCTGAAGAGTATGCCTGCGTACCGTGCAATGCCGTCGGAGCGCAACAGGTTCAGGAACTGTACCTCAGCCACATGCCTGTCCAGCACCAGCAGCACCAGTACCGAAAACAGCCCGGTGAGCGTCACCCAGGGCAGCAGCCGCTTTACTGTTTTGGACTTGAAGAGGTCGAGGGTAACTAGCAGCAGGAAGAAGAGGGCCAGCAGCAGTTCGGGCAGCAGCGACCCTGCTCCAGCTAAAATGCTGTCGATGGTCTGGGTGAGTTGTGCTGCCTGTTTTTCCACGTGTCAGTTAAGGTATAGTAGTGTCCCTGATGAAGCTTGTAGTATCAGGGCTTGTATTATCTATGTAAAATCGCTTGCAGGATGTTGAGCTGCTCCTGTCCGTTTCTTAGCACCAGTTCGGTAAAGCCTGTCACCGTCATGCCTGTTTTGTCGAGCAGCAGGTGTGGGAAGATACCGAATACGAACGCCAGCACGGCCAGCGGTACCAGCATCAGGTACTCGCGTTTGGTGAGATCGTGAATAATAGCCTTTTGCCTTAACTCCGGGAAGATCCAGTATTTGCCGAAGAACATGCGCTGCAGTGCCCACAGGTAATAGGCCGCTGAAAGCAACAGTCCGATCACAGCCACAATAGCCATCCAGCGCGGCAGCATACCCGTCGCCTCCGGTGCACTGAAACTACCCAGCAGCACCAGCAACTCGGCAATAAAGCCCGAGAAGCCCGGCAAACCAAGCGATGCAAAGAAGGCGACAACGACGAAAGCGGTATAAGCCGGCATGCGTTTGGCGAGTCCCCGGAAATTGAGGATCATGCGGTCGTGTGCTCTATCGTAAATCACACCTACCACCAGGAAGAGCATAGCCGAGATCAAACCGTGGCTGAACATCATGTAAATAGCGCCATTCACCCCTTCATTCGTCAGCGAGGCCAGTCCCAGCAGCACAAAGCCCATGTGTGACACCGAAGAGTAAGCGATCAGCTTTTTAAGATCGTTCATGGCCAGCGCACAGAGGGCGCCATAAATGATGGATAGCACACCCAGTCCACCGACAAAAGTGGAGAAGTAAGCGCCTGCATCCGGGAAAACCGGGTATACAATCCGGATAAGACCATAACCGCCCACTTTCAGCAGGATAGCCGCCAACAAAACAGAAATAGGCGTCGGTGCCTCCACGTGCGCATCAGGAAGCCAGGTATGCACCGGCACCGATGGCACTTTGATCAGGAAGCCAGCTAGCACCAATAGGAAGGCCACAAAACGCAATGGAAGATCAAACAGGCTAACACCTGAGAAAACGTGGAGCAGACTGCCCGGTATAAAATTGGAAGGCTCCATCATGGCAGGTATGCTGAAGGTTCGTACCATGTCGGCCTCAGCGATCGTGCCCTGTTGCAGCATTTGCTGCACCTGCCGGATCAAATCCAGACTAGCCGGCACGTGCTGCCCGATCAACCCCATCTGCTGTGCCGTTGCCTCTGGATCGATCACAGAGGTATAGAGCCCGATCATCACGATCAGGATAAAGAGCGAGCCGATCAGGGTATAGATAAAGAACTTAAGCGCGGCATACTCGCGTTTCGGACCACCCCACATCCCGATGAGAAAGTACATCGGCAGGAGCATAAACTCGAAGAAGAGGTAGAAGAGGAAGAAGTCCAGCGCCAGGAAACAGCCCATCACACTCGTCATGAGCAGCAGGTAGAGCGAGAAGTAGCCCTTTACATTTTTAGTGATGTTCCAGGACGATATGACGCCGATCACGCCTACTATACCTGTCAGCAGCACCATGCTGATGCTCACGCCATCCACACCCACAAAATACTCGATCTGGAAACGCCCCAGACTGCCCAGCGAGAAACCGATCCAATCGAGCTTCTCCACAAACTGATAGCCTGTCTGTCCGTTCGCCATCGCAGCGCCATCGAAGCCCAGGTATAGCCACACGGCCACAACCAGTTGCAATAGCGTGCCACCCAGCGTTACTGCTTTTATACCCCGCACCATGCGCGTAGGCATGAGCAAAACCACAAGCGCTGTCAGCAGGGGAAGAAAAATAAGGCTGGAAAGAGTATAATTCATCAATATGTTACGACACTATTTTACGACACAAGTATCATGTCAAGTAGCACGACCAAGTTGCCGCGCACCTGCACGAGTAAAAGTCTGACCCTACACAAAATCGATAAGCACTGCTGCAAATCTTCCGTCTTCCATCCCCGCTTCGGAAACTCTCATAGTTGAGCCATCGGGAGGAATTTGGCTACTCTAAACCTGCTCCTTTGGGCTCAGTTGGAGATACTCTTCCTGCTGAGCACGCATTGAGATTCACTCTGCAGTCACTTCCATCCGGCATCTATAAATCTGCAAATTTTCAAATCCTCACATCTACTATGCACAGCTTCAAATCAGCAAACTGATCGCGAAATTAACATCAATTCAGCATGATGTATAGTATTATCAGAATAAATCCGAAAAGGGAATAGGCGTAGTAGGACTGCACCTTGCCGTTTTGAAGCCCACGCCCGAAACGACCCAGCACTTTAGCCATCGCTCCGATCAGCCACACACTGCCATCGACCACCCATTTGTCAAACCACTTTACGATCTTGGAAAACACCACCAGCCACTTGCTCGCATAATCTAAGGTATAGTCAATCACACGTTTATCGAGGCGGTAGAGCATGCGGGACATCCACAGCACCGGCCGTACAAACATCCTGTTGTAGGCGGCATCCAAATAGTAATGATGGTAAGTGAGCCGTGCCAACGTACCCCGTGGCTGCTCCTGCAGCAGTGCTTCGCTGCTTTTGCCTTTATACCTTCCGATGGCCAGGGCTATACCTGCTATTCCCAGCAAAGCCGAAAGGAGTCCAATCACTAAGTGCGCCGTGCCGTTAGCGGCATCCTGCAACGTTACGGCTTCGATCAGCCTGCTGGCAAGAAAAGTACCTTCCGGTAAAAGTTGGTTGAGGCTGATTCCCTGCATCACCCAGCTTCCAGAAAAGGACAGCGGATTGAGCGAGAAGAAAATGCCCAGCGACAACACTGCCAGTAGCTGCACAGGTACAAGCATTACCCGCTCTATCTCCTGACCTACTGAGAGTCGCAGCGTCCGCGCATCAAAAGGTAGCCGGAACGAGCCGAAGAACATGAACCACAAATGACGGCCCATGTAATAAGCTGTCAGCAGCACGACTGTAAACCCAAGGATCGGCACTACATAGTACAGGCTGTTTCCATGGGCCTGGCTCATTGTCTGCGCCCAGGCCCAACTGCCCGAAAGAATGGCATCTTTGGAAAGGAAGCCTGAAAACAAGGGCAAACCGACCAATGCCGCCGCAGCCAGCAGGTAGGTATAGAAGGTAAACGGCATGGCTTTGCGCAGGCCACCCATGTTGCGGATATCCTGCGGATCAACATCAGCAGGCAGGTGCGCATGATGCAAGCCGCGGTGCATGGCGTGGATGATGATACCAGCATTCAGGAAAAGGGCCGCCTTAAAGAAAGCGTGTGTAGTGAGGTGAAAGAGCGAGGCATCATGCGCGCCGGTCCCCATGCCCATTACCATGTAGCCGAGCTGTGATATCGTAGAAAAGGCCAGCACGGCTTTGATGTCGTATTGCGTGAGTGCTGCAAGGGCGCCGAACAGTGCCGTGATGGCGCCGACGATGGCAATGACGGTAAGGGCGTCAACTGTAAAGAAAGTATAGCAGCGCGCCACCAGGTATACGCCAGCCGCGACCATGGTAGCCGCGTGTATGAGCGAGGAAACCGGGGTCGGGCCCTGCATGGCATCGGGCAGCCATACCTGCAGCGGGAACTGCGCCGACTTACCCACGCAACCCATGAACAGGCCAAGCCCGGCCAGCGTCAGAAACAGCGGACTCAACTCTACCGACCATAGCTGCCCCTGCAAGGTATAGCTTGTCACAAAACTGCCGTTCAGCCACTCCCCCGCCCCCATCAGCGCGCGCAGCGTCTCCAGGTCAAACGTCCGGAAATAGGTATAAAAAGCAAACAGACCAAGCAGTAACCCGATATCGCCAACCCTGTTGACCAGGAAAGCTTTTTTGCTGGCCGCAATGGCAGCAGGACGCTCATACCAAAAGCCGATGAGCAGGTAAGATGAGAACCCCACCAGCTCCCAGAACATAAAGAGCAGCAGCAGGTTATCAACCAGCACAATACCCAGCATGCTGAAAGTAAAGAGACTGAGGTAGGCAAAGTAGCGGCTATACCCTTTGTCGCCGTACATGTATCCCACCGAAAAGAGCTGCACCAGTAGGGAGATGAAGGTGACAATGACCAGCATCAGCACTGTGAGGTTATCGAGCAGTATACCTGCTGTAAAATTGGTTATGTAACCGCCCGGCAGACTAAACCAGACGGTTCGGCTATGGGACACCTCCGCGTTCCAGGTTTGGGTGAAGAGGTAGATCGAGAGTGCGAAAGCTAAACCAGTGGCGCCAATTCCCACCCAGTCACCCTGCCGGGGCAGCTTTTTACCAGCCGGGTACAGCAGCACAAAAACCAGTAATGGCAGCAGCAGCACTGCTAATGCCAGGGTGGTTTGGGGCGTGCCGGCCAGTGGTTCAAGAAGTGCGGAAAGCTCCAAAATATAGGCTGTCTAGTGGGTTCGATCCTTTATAGAGGACACCCTGAGGGTTCCCCTCAGTTTCAGGCTGCCAATTTACATATATTGTTGCAATAATATAGCGCGCAATGACCTCGTGAGGCCACGCATACCCCATATTTTTCAATTTTTGCAAACAATCATAATTCTATTTCGTTCTGTATGGTATTGTACCATCTAAACAAAATATGAACTATGGACACACAAGATCTTAAAAGAGACGCACAGGATTTGAAAAACAAAGCTGACAGAATGAATCCACAGCATAAAGAAGGACCGGTAGCTGCAGCCATTGAAGACTATACCTCCCGCATCCCATCTGATGTATTTTTATGGGCTGCACTGGGCTCAATGGCCGTATCAGCGACACTGAAGATTATGAAGAAAGACGAGGAAGCTTTGTTCGTTGGACAGTGGGCACCTTCTTTCTTACTACTAGGTAACTACAATAAGATGATCAAGCTTGCTGGCTACCAAAGCGACAAGTAAGAAGCGTTTACTATAATCTCGTTTCGAGAAACAGAAAGAGGGAGCTTAGGCTCCCTCTTTCTGTTATATTTTCGAGGTGATCATCTAACCTAATAATCAACCACATTCTGTCATTAAAACTATATTGAATAATATCTTTACAAGATAGTTCAAAAAGAATATTTTTTTTGCCCAACTGCACCAATTACAGATATAATTCTCCCTATCTTTGCACCGGCTAAAAGTTGAAGGTTGCCTTTCAGGCAATCCTTTGAAGAAGCAGGGCTCCCCTCAAAGGAGCCTTCGCTTTTTACAGGCCATACCTATCCTGGCAACGTGCCAGACAGCCCGCCCCGAACAGATATTTTATTAAAACCGCTTAGTAAGATTTGCTAGACAGCCTCTGCAGACGGCTCAGAGTTTATACCTTCGGAGCGAAAAGTTTCGCAATACTTTTTCCGAAGGTTTTGTACACCGTTCCAATCGATCACGTCTTCCTCACTGCTGAGTTGCGTCAGGTTTTCTTTCACAGAGACATCCGAAATAAACATTCGGTCCTGGTAAAGACCATTGGCATAAAAACGACAATAGGTACGGATCTCGTCCGCTTCTGTCAATACAATTAAATCGCAAGTTTGAAGCTTGCTGCTAAAAAGAGAGAATTCATCCATAAAACAGGCAATCGGTATTCTGAAGGTCTGGGCAAAATAGGACAGTTTTTCTCCTCCTACTCAGCACCCATGTACTTGTTAACTCAAAGCTTACGAAGTATTTCCTGAAAGGTTGTAATGAAGAGGTAATTTTTAAATTATTTTTCGGCATCGCCTCCAGTGCGTTCAGGTTACCCTCCTACCGACTAATTCAAAAAGCTATACCCAATCATACAATAGTTTGATAATCAAAAGGCTAACATCTACATCCTATATACCTACTAAAAAAAGCTACTCACTAAACATTTCTCATAATGACAATCAGGTTAAATATAACTATTTAAGCAGCCCGTATACAATTGCATAGAGAACCCCGCTGGATACACTTTAGCCGAAAGAAGAGAAGTAACGTCATTGTCGCAGGTTGCCACTGTGTAAGTAGCCAGTGTAGTGCGGTAGCATATAGAATTTTCTAACCACATATATAAACCACACAACTATGGAAACAACCAGCACAAACATCCAGGAAGAGATCAAAAATGCTAACCGGCAGTTCGAATCTCATTTTGAACTGGGCAAGACCACGGGTCTTGCGGATCTGTACACAAAAGAGGCCATGCTTCTCCCAACCGGTTTTGATATGCTGCAAGGCAAAAAAGCCATTTAAGAATTCTGGCAGGGAGCCAGAGACATGGGCTTGAAACGGCTTAAACTCAACACCTTCGACTTAGAGCAGTACATAGAGGTAGCCATAGAGGCAGGCACTTATAAATTGTATGCAGAAGGAGACCAGGAGGTAGACCATGGCAAATACCTCGTTGTCTGGAAAAAGGACGACAACCGATGGAAGCTGCACAAGGACATCTGGAACAGCAGTATATCCAACCAGCCTGCTTAAGCATGATAGGTATAAAACAGAAAAGCCGCTGATGTCAGCGGCTTTTCTGTTTTATTATGTGAGACAGGCATTTACTTTTTACCCTGGTTGTTCGGTACCGGGAAGCCACGGTCACGCATCAGCGCGTCGATTTTGGCGTCACGTCCACGGAACATACGGTAGGCTTCTGCCGGATCCATGGAGTTGCGCGGTGCAAACAGGTACTTCACCAGTTTGGCGGCAACGTCCTTGTCATAGAATCCACCTGGCGCTTCAGTGAAAGCCTCAGAGGCGTCAGAGGTAAGCACGTCAGCCCACATGTAACCATAGTAAGCAGTGGCATAGCCCTCGCCGGAGAACACGTGCCCGAAGTGTGGTGAGCGGTGACGCATCACGATCTCTTTCGGCATACCTAGTTTAGCAAGGGTTTCTTTCTCAAACTTGTCCGGGTCCATGTTGTTCGGGTCGGCGAGGTGGAAATGCATGTCCATTAAAGCTGAAGCCAGGAACTCTGTTGTTTCAAAACCCTGGTTGAAAGTGGCAGCCTTCTCAATCTTGGCCACCAACTCTTTCGGCATCGGCTCACCCGTCTTGTAGTGCTTCAGGAACTGGTTGATCACTTTGTCGGTAGACAACCAGCGCTCCAGCAACTGCGACTGGAACTCGGTGTAGTCACGTACGCCGCTGTTCAGCGTAGGATATTTTACGTTAGAGGCCAGGAAGTGCAGCGCGTGACCGAACTCGTGGAAGAAGGTGGTCGCGTCGTCCCACGATACCAGCACAGGCTCGCCCGGCGCAGGCTTCACGAAGTTGGAGTTGTTAGACGACAGCACGTTCTTTTTGCCATCGAAAGTCGTGTGGGCGCGGTATGTAGTAGCCCATGCACCAGAGCGCTTGCCCTGACGTGCAAATGGATCGAGGTACCACAGACCGATGTGCTCGCCTGAAGTCTTGTCGGTTACTTCCCATACTTTCACATCTTCGTGGAATACAGGCACAGATCCTTCCGGTACCGGCTTAAAGTCGAAGTTGAACAGTTCGCCTGCCGTGAAGAACATGGCCTGGGTCAGGTTGCCCAGTTCCAGATACTGCTTCACTTCGTCAGAGTCGAGGTCGTACTTGTCTTTACGCACTTTCTCGGCGTAGTAGCGATAGTCCCATGGCTCGATCGTAATCTTGGTTTTGCTCGTGGCGTTCGCCAGTTTCTGCATGTCGGCCACCTCTTCGCGGGCACGGGCAGTTGCGGCAGGCCATACGGCCATCATCAGCTCCATCGCAGCCTCTGGCGTTTTAGCCATGCGGTCCTGCAGGCGCCACTCAGCATAGTTATCGTAACCCATCAACCCTACACGCTCTTTGCGCAGTTTCAGGATATTGACGATGTTCTGCTTGTTATCGTTGGCATCGTTGTTGTCGCCGCGAGAATAGTAGTTCTTCCATACCTGCTCACGCAAGCCGCGCTCATCCGAGTAAGTCAGGAACTGGTCCATAGAAGAACGGGTGTTGGTTACGGCATACTGGCCCGGCTTACCACGGTCGGCGGCAGCTTTGGCAGCGGCTTTCACAAACGACTCCGGCAAACCGCTCAGCTGGTCTTTGGTGAAGTACACCACATACTTCTCCTCGTCGGCCAGGATGTTGTTGCCAAAGGCGGTGTACAGCGAAGAAAGTTCTTTGTTGATCTCTGCGTAGCGCTTCTTTTTTTCAGGGCTCAGGTCAGCACCTTCCATGGCGAAGTTCTTGTAGATGAGGTCCACCACACGCTGCTGGTCAGCTGGCAGTGGGTTCTTCTGCGAGTTCTCGTACACGGTTTTGATGCGCTGGAAAAGCTTCTCGTTCTGAGAGATCTTCGAGCTGAACTCAGAGATCTTCGGAGCCATTTCCTTTTGGATCTCGCGGAACTCCGGCGTAGACATGTTGCTGCCCCAGATGCCGTAATACGTGAACACACGGTTCAGTTCCTCTCCGGCTCTTTCCATCTCCTCGATGGTATTCTCGAAGGTGGCAGGCTGCGGATTGTTGGCAATCGCCTCGATCTCGGCCAGGTTGATCGCCATGGCTTTTTCCATCGCTGGCTTCAGGTCGGCCAGGTTCATTTTATCGAAGGCAGGAACACCCTGGTATGGGCCGCTCCACTCCTGCAGGAGCACATTGGTTTCAGCTTGCTGCTGTTGCTCGGTGGCAGCCTGTGTGTCCTGTGTCTGCGGCGTCTGCACCGATGTACAGCTTGCCAGCGCCAACAGGGCCACAACGCCGGATACCTTACCGGCCGATATGATCTGTTCTTTCATAGAATATTAAAGTGAATGATAAATTTCAGCACAAGATACAAAAAATAGGCCAAAGGCCCCACTAAGCAATTTAGAGGCTGCTTACTATACCTGAAATGCCACCTGCAGACGTTTATAAAGTATCCTTCCGACGGGGCGACAAAAATAAGGGCCTGCTCGTATAGAAGGAACAGAATACCCTTTTACCATGCAAGATACCCCAATTAAAGACAAGCAAGCTTTACGTAAGCTCTACGAATCTGTTCTGCCCGAGCTGGCACAGCACATCCATCAACACCTGGCGGACGTTATTCCGCTTTTCCATGACTTTAAACTCGAGAAACTAGTAGACACCTGGACGCGTGAACCAGGCTCCGATGCCACAACAGAGATCAGCCTGGACAAGGGGAATGTGAACCAAATGGGTTTAAGGTTACGATTAGAGGGCTTTCAGCGGGTGGGGGCCGATAACTTTGACCTGACCAAGGACTTGCTTTTCAAATTAGACCGCACCTTTTACACCATCGGCCCGAACCAGGATAACGCATGGTTGGAGAAGGACTACCTGCAAAGCTGGGATAATGCGGACTACGAACTGGTGGCTGAAAAATGGACCGAGCAGTTAATAGACGACCTGACCCAGCGCTTAGAGAAATACACGGTATGACAAAACGCCCCAGATTTTCCGGCTCCGCTTTACTACTCGCACTGCTAACTACCATGTGCCTGAGCGGATGCCACGCCTGCCAGGCCCAACAGCCAGCTACCAGCACGCAGGAGGGCTATACCTACAAAAGGCCTTCGTCAGGAGGCACTGGCAAGGTATACATGGGCCGGGAGATCGCCGCCATTATGACGGCTACCGGTGGCAACTGGCTGGATCGCGACACCCGGCAGGAGGAAGAAAACTCCACCCGTACAATAGAGAACATGAACCTGCAACCGAACACGGTAGTCGCCGACATTGGAGCAGGCACGGGTTTCTATACCTTCCAGATAGCACCCAGGGTGCCAAAAGGCAAGGTATACGCGGTAGAAGTGCAGGATCGGTTCATCAAGACACTCGAGTCTCGCCGGGATAAAGAAGGGGCTACTCATGTAACCGTCGTCAAGAGCGACAGTCTGCAGGTGAACCTGCCAGCCCAAGCGATCGACATTGCCCTGATGGTGGACGTATACCATGAGCTGGCCTATCCAAAAGAGATTCTCAAGTCGATACACACGGCCTTAAAGCCGGACGGCAAACTCCTGCTGCTTGAGTACAAGGCCGAGGATCCCGATGTCCGGATCAAAGAACTGCACAAGATGACTAAGGAGCAGATCAAAAAAGAACTGGAGGCAAACGGCTTTCGCCTCCAGCGTCAGGAGGATTTCTTGCCGATCCAGCACTTTATGCTGTTCGAGAAAGTAAATACCGCCAATGACTGACAGTTCTACTAGCACCTGTTTCCAACAATACCCATACCCTGCCCTACTCAGATAATTATTCAAGAATCTGTGCCTCAAATCATAACAACTTACGTAGTATAAGGTATACCCGTAAAAATTGTAGTTTATGCATACAACCACATTCAAATTTGAGGAGGGCAGTCCGTATGTGGGGAGCCATCGCCCAATTGGGCAGGAGATACACGAGCGGTTGATGTGGCAGGCGCGGCGTTTGCATCGGGAAGATATGCTTAAAGCCGGTTGGGAGCTGATCATCTACACGCCTATACCCGCCTATCTGGATAAGCCAGCCACCATTGAGGTGTACTGGGATTACGATAACCCTGAAGAGTCCTGCAGTGATTAATAAAGCATCTACACCCCAATACCCTTACCACAGTCCGGGTCTGAGCTTTTTTAACACCCACACACTGGCCGGTAGACTGGAGATGATTTGGGCTCATGGGACCTTTCTGGCTGAACGGGGCCGGCGCGGCTACCGCATTCAGTTGTACGACATGGGTGATTTCTTCGCGGAGGTATGGAGTAACCCTGAGTCTCACATTGTCGGGCTGATCAGGGGGCTGGCTTCCAAGCGTGCCCTGGAGCCCTACACAAATAAGATCAACCTGCTGGACATGATGTGCTGGTAAAGGTTTATGCGCTATTTTTGACGCGTGAACTCTGTTAAACTCAACTCCTATTGCCGTCTCTATGCCTTTTCGGATTACCGCAGCATGAAGTCTGCCCTCCCCTACATGCGCCAGGTCATGCTCGCCAAAGCGCTGACTGAAGTACAGGAGTCCGACGCCCGACGCGTGGTGATGCGTGTGCCAGGCAGCGGATTTCAGAACTACCTCCGCCCACTTGGCGGGCAGCAAACCAAAGCGACAGGTATAGCCTCCCTGATCACCGCACTTCAGTTACTTTACAAGCAAAACGGCTTCTCAGCCAGGTATATCGTGGTGGAGCGAAGCTAAGCTGCACTTATTATACTAACAGCGAACTTGCTTTCATCGTTAACAAATCGGTAATACCAGACCGTTGTGTGATCGAATCTTTAATCGTAATATTGCAATCATAAAACCTGCTTACGTTAACAGGCTGGCTCTAAAAAGCATGCGAATGATTCCGCTGCTTGGCTGGCAGCAACACTTATAATCTCAACAATTATGACCCGCATAGCCCTTTTCAGTGATATACATGCCAATTTGCCTGCTTTGGAGGCGTTTTTTGCGGATGTAGATGCCCGCAAGCCTGACTTTATATACTGCCTCGGCGACCTGGTTGGGTATAACATCTGGCCAAATGAGGTGATTGACGAGATCCGCAGGCGCAACATCCCGACCATAGCGGGCAATTACGATTTTGGCATAGGCAGGGAGAGCGACGACTGCGGCTGTGCCTACAAAACGGAAGCGGAGAAAGCCAATGGCACCGTCTCCATCGCCTTCACAAATAAGATCATTAAAGCTGAGCAGCGCCGTTACCTGCGCACCCTGCCGGCGCACATCAAAGTGGAGTTTCAACTGAATGATGACAAGCTGAACCTGTTGCTGGTGCATGGCAGCCCGCGTAAGCTCAACGAGTACCTGTTTGAGGACCGCGACGAAAAAAGCCTGTTGCGCATCATGAAAGACGCGGACGCCGATATTATGTGCTTCGGACACACGCACAAGCCCTACCATCGCATTCTCAACAGCGGCGAGGGCGACCAGCCCCACTTCCGTCATGCTATCAACATTGGTTCGGTAGGCAAGCCCAAGGATGCCAACAACCGGGGCGGCTATGTCATGCTGACGATTGATGAGCACAGCTCGGTGCTGAACAAAGACAGCATAGCAGTGGAGTTCATCCGCTTCGCCTACGACTTCGAGAAAGCCGCCAGAGCAATTGAGGACTCCGAGCTGCCAGACGCATATGCTGACAATTTGCGCAAAGGCTGCTAAACTTAAATACACAAGGGGCTGCAAAAGAGCCCCATTTAAAGAAATGCGACGAGCTGCTCAAAAATGGGCAGCTCGTCGCGTTTTTGGCATACCGCTGCAGAAGCAACCGCCTAAACACAACCTATGTTACTGTCAATCAAAATCATAGCCCAATAATTTTTAAAAAAATTTTCCCTGCTTCTAAAAACATTCGACAAAACTACTGGTTGAGTTCAGTAAATAATATAACGCTCACTTAAAAAAATCAAAACATGAAAAAAATGTCAACATTCTCCTTTTTCAGGAATAAGCTGGGATCACTGGCTTTCCTGCTGGCAATGCTCTTCGTCTTTTCAGCGTGCGACAAACAAGACGATGCCCAACCAGAGACCGATCTTCTCTCCTCTTCAGAAGATATACTGACGGTACTGCAATCAACTGAAATGATGAAGGGCAAAGCGCCTGCGAACGCGAACGCCCGCAAAAAAAACGAGCGTAGGCCTACCTTTAGCACACTGTTAGTTGCCCTGGCGAAAACAGGACTTACTTCCACTGTTGCTAAAAATGAACTGACACTTTTTGCGCCTTCAGACGAGGCCTTTGCCGAACTGGGACTCTATCCGAACAACATCGGTAATGTGCCTAATTTGAAGGAAATACTGCTTTACCACGCCATTGAAGGAAAGGTATATTCTACTGACCTAACGGCTGGCTACGTGCCTACACTCAATGGTGCTGCTGTAAAAGTCTCTTTAAATGGCGGTGTTCAGGTAAATGATGCCAATGTGATACTGGCCGATGCCCGTGCGCTGAATGGCGTGATTCATGTGATCGACAAGGTGCTGATGCCACCAACCCAAAACCTGGTAGAGCTGGCTCTCAGCTTCGATCCTGAGTTTTCGATTCTGGTGCAGGCAGTTATAAAAGCCGGTCTGGCCGAAACACTGGCCACTGGTGGCCCCTACACAGTGTTTGCTCCAACAAACCAAGCCTTCGAAGCTGCTTTGGGTGAGCTTGGTTTTGCCAGTCTGGACGCAGTGCCAGACGATGTGCTCAGACAAATACTGCTATACCATGTTGTAGAAGGTCGCGTGTATTCATCTGACCTGAGCTCAGGCGCAGTGGGTACCGTAAACGGCGACACGTTCTCCGTGAACACCAGCAACCTTACCCTCACCGACACACAGGGCAGAGTTGCCAACCTGATTCCTTCTTTGCTGGACGTGCAGGCCACCAACGGTGTGGTGCATGTAATCGACAAAGTGATTCTGCCGAACCTAGGCAGCTAGCCGAGCTTAACTCCGAAACAAAAGACAGGGGCCTGGATTTTCATCCAGGCCCCTGTCTTTTTTAAGCTTTCGTGTGCTAAAGTCCTGAACGGACTTACCCAAAAATGATCGTAAAGGTGGTGCCCTCGTGCAAAACACTTTCTACCTTGATTTCTCCCTGCACATTATCCACCATTCTTTTGACAATGTAGAGCCCAATGCCGCTGCCCTCCACGTGGTCGTGAAAGCGTTTGAACATGGTGAAGATACCGTCCTTCTTACTGGACGGAATGCCTAGCCCGTTGTCTTGTACCGACAGGTATGATCTGCCGTCACGTTTCTCCAGCCTGATAGTTATGAGAGGCGCTCTGTCAGGTGAGCGGTATTTGATGGCGTTGCTGATCAGGTTATTGATAATGCTTTTGATATTTTTTAGCGCAAAGCCTGCCAAACGGCTGTCTGTCGCCACAACCTGTATCTGGGCATCGGACTCCGTGATCAGGTTTTGCAGGTCCTCCTTCACAGATTCCACGATCTCGAACAGATCGAGGGTCACCGGCTCGTCGGCTTCCTCAGTTTTCTCAATCTCCACGATGGTGGTCAGATCTCTGATCGTAGTCGAGAAGCGGTTGAGCGACACTTTCATCATACTGGTGATCTGCTTGATCTCCTCCCGGTCCAGTTCCTCCTTCAAAACAGCATCTGAGAGAATAGAAATGAGGCCTTCGATGTTGGCGATCGGAGACTTCAGATCGTGTGAAGCGGTATACACAAAGCTATCCAGATCAAAATTGGCGTTACGCAGCACACTGTTTTTGCGCTGTAAGTCCAGGTTTGCCTGGTAGCTTCGCTCCAGTATACTCATACTTTGTAAATGGAAGGCCAGCAGATCTGCAAACATCTTAAAAGTGCTGATCACCTCGGGGTTGTTAACCTTCGCAGGCTTTGGGTCTATGGCGCAGAGCGTTCCGAAAAAAGTACCATCTTTGAGGATGATGGGAACAGAAATATAGCTTTTGAGGCCATAGATCCTGGGAGTATGATGCTCCTTGTAAATCGGGTCTTCCGCTACATTGTCGATCACGATGGGCTGCCGATGATCTCTGATCTCGTTGCAAAGGGTTGTCGCAATCTCCAACTCGCCGCCTTCTTTTAACCCAAACTGCACCTGGTCAAGTACGCTGCAGGCAAGCCACCTGTCCTCGGTTACGCGAGCGACGGCGGAAAAGCCCATGCCCGTCAGCTGACAGACAGTTTCAAGCATGTTGGGTACAATGGGGATTTGCTTTACAGCTTCCAAGTCTTTGAGCAGATTATCTTGGATCTCAATCATATAGAAAAGCCTCTTACTGATTTGCGGTTTTCCATATGACAAAAAAGCCGCTGGTCTTAATTTCTTTAAATTTAACAAAAAACTGTCAAAACTGAATAAAAAAAAGTCAATTTAAGTAGTTGTACCGTCAGGGAAGGCGGAATAGGCGCCAGGCTGCCAGTGAGCAGTACAGCCCGACACCTATACCATTGGCCTACCTGGTAATCTGGCCTCTCAGCTCGCCATTAGGATACTGGCTGCTGTGAATGTTGATGTACCATTCGCCTGCCAGCAGCTCTGCCTCCTGCGCATCTGTGAGTGGAGGAGTGGAGCTTACCAGTGGACTTATGTAAGGGTTATCGCTTGAGTAAGGGTCAGAGCCAGGATTAATTGGCACCGTGATCGGTCCGGATACACCTACTGCGCCCTTGTGAAAGTGCATGGCAGTGGGAGAGATATTCTGGAAAGTAACCGTGTAGTTGATCACTTTGGTGTCCATGTTATAAGTACCCCGGAAAGTGCCTGTCGCTTGTGTATTGACAGGCGGTGCCTCGGCAGCACCGGTCAGTGCCACCTCGTTGAGGGTCACGATCTCAGCGTCAGGTATAACAGTAGTGTCATCGTCGTCGTCACAGCCGGTTAGCACAAACGACAGGCTCAGCAGTGCGCCAAGCAGTATTCCAAAATTGATTCGATAGGTTTTCATCTTCATTAAAAATTAAAGTGAAGTGATTCAAAAAGTAAAAGCATAGAGGTTCTTCCTGACGCAGCCGCAGCTGTGTCATATCGTGGTGCGTTAGATTCCCTCAAAAATTTGACGGTGTTATCTAATGGTATAGCTGGCCGTAAAAAACACGCCCGCACTGGTGAGTTTCACGCGCCCTTCGCCAATAGTTGCTAGCGGTATCTTGACAAAAGGCTCGGCTCCGATCGTGATGGCGGGAGACAGTTGGCGCGCATACCCGACAGCCAAATTCTGAACCCCGAACCAATGTTTGTTCTGATTCGAGAACTCCTGGGTTTTGCTGTAAGGCTCTCTGCCACTGTAGTGGTAGGTATAGGTATATTCTTCATTAAGCATCAGGTAGCTGGATAGCCCCGCCTGCACGGTGAGCGCGTTCCGGCCCCAGCCCAGTACCTGGTACTGCACGTTCACGGGTATATCGAGCACCCTGCATTGCGCCGAGATCACATCCGGGTGGCGCTTGCCGTCCCAGTAGTCCGGGGAGGGCTGGTAGTCTGCGGGCGTGGCCTTGTACAGTTTGTTTGCCCACACCGCACCCGACACCAGACTTAGCCTCCTGGTGATGGGCACACTGAACAGCACACCCGCATTGGCGCTCACCGCATCCGGATCCCTGAAGCGCACGGTGGTGATATCTGGGGCTACAACGAGCGACACCCTGACACGCCGCAGAAAAATTCGCTCCTTCCCCTCCCTAGACTGGTCACTATCAACCGGCACAGGGGTCGCAACAGGTATAGGCTTTTCAACTTCCTGCAGGCTTATACCGACAGCAGACCGGGGTGGCTCCGGTTGAGTCAGTGGCATCAGGGTCGCGACTGTTTGCAGTGGCTCTTCTATAGCTGCACCCCTGCTGGCAGGTATAGGACCAGCCATGCGCTCAGGTATAGCACTGTGGTGCTGCATAGGTTTATCTGCGAGGTGGGCTACTGCACCAGAACCTGACTGCACAGCCGCGTAAGGCGCAACAGGTGAATCAGATCCCGGTAAGGCAGTAGACTCCATATTCTTGCCTTGATCAGGTATAGCAGGGCTCCCTGGCTCCCGCTCCGATGCTTGTTCTGCAGGTATATCAGCGGTTTCCATAAATGGAGTATCACGGTCTATGAACTTCCAAACGGTGCCCACCGTCACCAACAAGGCCAGTAGCACGACAGGCAGCAAACGTTTTACACCTGCCCATCCGCTCTGCGGCCCGTCCAGTTTTCGCTCCATCGCCTTCCACGCCCCTTCATCAAAGGGAGGGTCGTACTGCTCGGCTGATTTCCTGAACAGGCGGTCCAGCTCCTCGTCAGACATATTGTTTGTGCTCATCGATTTTGCTACTTTGTAATGCCTCCCGCAAATTTGCCCTCGCTTTGGCCAGGTTCGATTTCGACGTGCCAACTGCTATACCCAGCATCTCTGCTATCTCTTCGTGGGTATAGCCGTCTATCGCATACAGGTTGAATACAGCCCGGTAGGCGGGCGACAGCTGTTGCACCAGTGAGATCAGGTATTCGTAATTAAGCTGCTGTTCCACATCAAAAGGATCAGTCGCCGGCTCTGCTTTGTCAATGTCCTGCAGGTGATAGTTCTTCAGGTTGTGTCGGTAATTGTCCAGCGCCGTGTTGATCATGATCCGCCGTACCCAGCCTTTGAATGGCTTGGGCGGATGATACTGCTTTAGCCTGGTAAACACTTTCATAAACCCGTCGTTCAGCACATCTTTCGCTTCTTCTGCGTTCTGAGAGTAGCGGATACAAACACTCATAGCGTAGCCGAAGAAGAGCCGGTACAGCTCTCTCTGCGCCCCGCGGTCCTGTTTCAGACACTGGCCGAGCAGCACGTCCAATACTTTGCCTTCTGTTTTGCTCACTGTTCCAGAATTTGCGCTCCCATCACGGACTAACTCTTAAAAGGGTTGCCTCAGGATTGAAAAAAAATCAGGTTACCATACCTTTATTTTACGCTTATAAACCATTGTTAATCAATACACAACACTAATAACCAAAGGAGTTCATCAGAGGCAGAAGGCAGGGCGGGCGGGCTACCAGACGTTATTCTATCGGCATAAAAAATCCCTGCAGCTTTTCAGCTGCAGGGATCGTGTGCTCCGGGGAGCATGGGTAGTTCTGGCTTTAAAGAAGCCAGTCTATACCTGCAGAAAGTAAGCTCTGACCAGCGCGATGACGGCGACAAGCAGAAATATCGTGTTCAGCACATAGCTGGCATGCGCTTTCTTGGTCAGGCCGTAAAAGATCAGGAGCAAACACCCGACGATGTTCATACCCAGGTACTCCACCGACTGCCCATGCGTGAGCCCCATGCAGTTCAGGCTAAAGGCCGCAAGCGAAAAAAAGGCACCTCCCCAACCGACAGCCTCTCCCATGTATTTGCGTAGTATAGCCATAGTTTAATTCACATTAATTGATAATTGCAAAGTAAACAGGTGTAAATGGGCTTGGAAATGCTTTTATTCGCTTGACTAATGCAAAAAACGAATCACAGCGATGGAGCTACAGCAGATCAAGTATTTCCTGGCACTGGCCCGGGAGCTGCACTTCTGGAACACGGCCGAGCGTATGTTCATCACACAGTCTGCCCTTAGCCGGCAGATCAAAGCGCTGGAAAATGAACTGGGCGTGCTGCTTTTCGAGCGAAACAAGCGGAGTGTGAAGCTGACTGAAGCGGGTGCCTTTCTGCGGGACCAGTGGACGCCGCTGCTCGATGAGATAAACCGGGTGCACCTGCAGGCGCGCAAAATACATGAGGGAGCATTCGGCACCGTCCGGATCGGCTATCCGGGTTCTATCGCCTATGGCTTCATGCCCGACCTGATTACCAGCATTTCCAAAGCCCTGCCCGAACTCAAAGTGGACCTGGTGGAGCCGACCGACATTAGCTTTGAGCAGCTGCTGCTCAACTACCAGATGGACATGGCCTTCCGGCGCGACCCTGCCGAAAATCCCGCCCTGCAGTCGGAGTTCCTTTACTCGGAGCCTTATGCGCTTGTCGTGCCGCAAAGCCACCGCCTCACCGAAGCGAACTTCACAGGTATGCATGACCTGGAAAATGACAAGTTCATCTTATCGAACTTGGCGCAAACAACCTATTATACCGCAGGCCTTCGCCAGATCTTCGAGGATTACCGCATCACGCCGGACGTGCGCATCGAAACCGACTTCGGAGGCATGGTGCTGGGCCTGGTGTCCAAAGGACTGGGCGTTACGATTCTGCCCTACTCTTACTCGTTCAGCGCCTTGCCCAACGTGCGCTTCATTACGCTGCCCTACAGAACGAACCTCTATGTAACCTGGCGGAGAAGCGATAACAGCCCCGTGCTCAAGAACATCCTGAAGCTAGTAACGGAAGTCGCCAACCACTACACAATAGAACGAAGCTAAATGCCGAAGCTTTGCTTACCTAAAATTTAGTTATGCTTTCAGGCCGTTCATTTAGAATTGGTCTAAATAATTTTGACTGTTAAGATTTCTGTCATAGCTTTGCCTTAATTTAAAATGATTCTAAATAGCATCAGGCATTGCAGCAGTTCATCAAAGTCATCGGGTCGTTTGTAAGCATGCTGGCACTCATGTGCCTGGATTATACGGCCTGGGCCCAGGAGGCAGATAGAGCCAGTGTGGTAGGGAAAGTGCAGACAGCTTCAGGCGAGGCCCTGACTGGTGTAAGCGTGGTGTTGCAGGAGGCAAAGCGCGGCACCGTGACCGATGCTGCAGGGCATTTCGAGTTGACGGGCCTTACCCCGGGCGACTATACCTTGCTGCTCAGCTTTATCGGCTTCGAAACGGAGCAAAGGAGCATCAGCCTCAAGGCTTCCCAAAAGCTGGAGGTAAACGTAAGCCTGCGCGAAAAGTCTTTTGAGATGAAGGGCGTCGAGATCATAGGCAAGTCAGCTACCCGTGAGGTAAACGAGCAGCCTTATGCAGTGACCGCCATCTCTACCAGAGAATTGCAAAACAGCACGTCTGACGCCAAAGAAGTGCTGAACAGGGTGTCGGGGGTGCGGGTAATGGAAGAAGGCGGCCTGGGCTCTAACCTGAGCTTCACCCTCAACGGTTTTTCGGGCGATCAGGTAAAATTCTTCCTCGACGGCATCCCGATGGACAACTTCGGTTCTTCGCTTCAGATGAGCGACATACCTGTCAACACCATCGACCGGATTGAGGTATACAAAGGTGTGGTACCGGTATGGCTGGGCACCGATGCACTGGGTGGCGCCGTGAACATCATCACCAACCGCAAAGCCAATTTCCTGGACGCCTCCTACTCCATCGGTTCTTTTAACACGCACCGCCTGTCGCTGAACGGTGCCTATACTAATCCGGCTAACGGCTATACCTTCCGGGGCAATGTAAACTACAACTACTCTGATAACAACTACCGGGTACTGGTTCCGATTAAAGAAGGCAGCAACATCATCGACACAACTGAGGTGGAGCGCTTCCATGACCGCTACCGCTCCGCTACAGTAAAGCTGGAAACAGGCTGGGTAAATAAAAAGTATGCTGACAATCTGCTTTTTGGGGTAATCGCCTCTGGCAACGACAAGCAGGTGCAGACGGGCGCGACCATGAACAGTGTGTATGGCGGCATTATCCGAAACAGCCAGTCCGTGGTGCCTACCCTCAGGTATAGCAAAGACAACTTCTTACTCGAAGGCCTGAACGTCAGCCTGTACAGCGCCTACAACATCACCAAAAGCGAGGTAATCGATACCCTGCGTGGCGTGACATACAACTGGCTGGGCGAGGCCACTTACACGCCGGGCTCCAATAACGGGGAACTGAGGCGCACCTATACCACCTTCGACGACAACGATTTCAACAGCCAGCTGAATGCTGGCTACGTCCTTAGTCCGATGCACTCGTTGGCGTTTAACTATGCCCTGTCGTTTTTTCGCCGTGAGACCTTCGATGCCGAGAACCCGGACCGGATCGAGAATCAGTTTCCGAGGTCACTCAACAAGCAGGTGCTGGGACTTGCCTATAAGTTTGACCCTACTGAAAGATGGAGCACCACGCTTTTCAGCAAGTTCTATCTCCTGCACGCTAAAACAAGCAAAGAGTACGACTTTGCACTCGAAACACAACGCATTGAAGCGCTGGAGACCAGTAAGAATAATTTTGGCTACGGCCTGGCGACTACCTATTTCCTGCTCCCGGACCTGCAGCTGAAGGCCTCCTACGAGCGCACTAACCGCATGCCCTGGGCCACCGAAGTCTTTGGAGACGGCCTCTTTATCTTGCCAAACCCCGACCTGGGACCGGAACAGAGCAACAACTTCAATGCCGGGGCAGCTTATGGTTTCAAGCTAGGCAACGACCACCAGTTTAACCTGGAGAGCAGTTTCATTTACCGGGATGCAGAAGACCTTATTTACCAGGTGGTAAGGGTTGCCACTCCGGAGACCTACTACGACAACCTGAGCCAAACGCGAACGCTGGGCGTGGAAGGCAGCCTGAAGTACCAATGGCGCGACATGCTGCGGCTGGGCGGGAACTTCACCTTCCAGGATATTACCGATCAGGCTGATGTCATTTACAATGAGTCCTACACCAACTCCGGCTATCAGCGCAACTTCCAGAAAGGCTTCCGACTGCCCAACATCCCTTACATGTTCGGTAACGCGAATGCCGGCCTTACCTTCCGCAATGTAGTTCTGCCGGAGTCTGTCTGGAACCTCAACTACTATTACAACTATGTGGAGCAGTACTTCCTGAGTTGGGCAGAGCTGGGCTCCCGGGATACTAAGAAAGTGATCCCCACACAGTCTTCGCATAACCTGGAGCTTTCCGCCGGTTTCCGCGAGGGCAAGTACAACTTCGCGATAGAGTGCAGAAACCTGACTGACGCCATGCTTTACGATAAATACTATCTGCAGAAGCCCGGCCGCGCCTTTTACCTGAAATTTCGATACGTTCTTTAACTATAAATTAAATTCAAGCAACTCATATGTTCTCAATGAAACACACCAGCAAGCTGGCATTACCTGTCCTGAGCCTCTGCTCAGCCCTACTGTTTACCTCCTGTGACAGCAAAGAAGACAACCCGACACCAGACGCTGACAGCTCTTTTGTGGTGTCACTCGCCATTCAGGGGAGCGATGGCGGCTTTACGTACTACACCGTTCCATTCCGCGATGTGATGAGCGGTAGCCTGTCAGCCAAAGGAAAAGGAATAGAGCAGCCCGGTTACTTTGACTTCACACAGATCGACAATACCATATACAGCATCGGTGGTCTGGATGACGTGAACGTGGTAGGCATCTCTAAAACCGAGACGGGCGAGCTGAAGCAGGTTGGCAACGTTTCTTTCCCAAACAGCCTTTCTGACATCGTGAAGGCTGATGACAGCAAGCTGGTGGCCCTCGAAATGGCCTCAACTTCTGACATGGTGAAGTTCCATACCATCAACAGTGGAACCGTATCGGTGAGCAGCACCAAACAGCACCGCGTGTCTGATATCACCAACCTGTCGGCTCCGTCTTATTCCGGCATGACCATCAGCGGCAACCACCTATACCTGAGCTACTACATCAGCGACCCAAACACGTTTGCAACACCGCACACGGACAAGGCCCAGATAGCAGTATATTCTTACCCGGGACTGGAATTCCAGAAAGTGATCGAGGATAACCGCACCGGCCCGATCGGCGGTTTCAACACCAAGTCAGGCCTGATCAAAGACGAGCGCGGCGATGTGTACGCCCTGTCGCACTCCAACCCGGCGAACGGCTACAGCCAAACTACCAACAAAGGAGGCATTCTGCGCATCAAGAGCGGCGAGACGATCTTCGATCAGAGTTATTTCTTTGATGTAGAGCAGGTAACCGGCGGCAAAAACATTGCGCACCTGAAATACCTGGGCAATGGAAAAGCGCTGGCAGAAGTAAACTCAGCTGACAACAGCCAGCAGGCCAGATGGTCGGACGGCCCTCTGAGGACAGCGATCATCGACCTGAACAGCAAAACGGTAACGTACATCAACGGACTGCCTGAGCACGCAGGTAACGGACGCCGCCTGGCAGCCGTGCAGGACGGCAAATATGTGTACATGGCCATACCGGAAGGCGACGGCATCTTTGTATACAGAATAGACACCGAAACCAACACCGCAACCAAAGGAGCTGAAGTAGAGGCCAACTTTGTGGCAGGCATCTCCAAGCTTTAATTTATACCTGATTATCCTGCCCGCTCCAACAGCCTCTGTTGGAGCGGGCAATTCTCTTTAAGTACCCCGATTAAGATGAAAAGCAGTAAAAACAGCAGCAAAAGCACATTCAGACGAATTAATGACTGGCTACATCTTTGGATGGGCCTTGCTTCTGGCATTGTGGTGTTCATTGTAAGCATCACGGGGTGTATCTATGTTTTTCAGCAGGATATAAAAGACGCTCTGGAGCCCTGGCGCTTTGTGGAGGCCCAAAACAAACCCTTTGTACCGCCCAGCCAGTTGCTGGACACGGCCCAGGCCTACATGCCCGGCCAAAAGCCAACCGGCCTTACCTACAGCAACAAAGAAGGCGCAGCGGCTGTCGGCTACATGGGTAGCAATGGGGAGGAAGACTTTACAGCTATCTTCATTAACCCCTACACCGGGGAGTTTTTACAGAAGCAAACGGAGGGGAAAGGCGAATTTGACTTCTTTCACTTTATCATAGACGGACACCGGGCCTTGTGGCTGCCTTACGAAATCGGTCGCCCGGTAGTAGGTATAGCCACGCTGATTTTTGTGCTGCTGCTGTTTTCAGGGCTGGTGATGTGGTGGCCTAAGAAGTGGAACAAGTCCGGAATCGACAAGAGCTTCAAGATCAAATGGAACGGCAAGTTTAAGCGGGTGAACTACGATCTGCATAATGTGGTGGGATTTTATAGTCTGGTCCTGGCTTTCGTGCTGGCCGTAACCGGCTTGGTCTGGAGCTTTGAGTGGTTTGGAAACGGTTTGTACTACCTCACCTCAGGCGGTGAAGAGAAACCCGGACACCACCACCCGCACTCCGATGTTACCAAGGCAGGTATGTTTGCCGATGATACCGTTTCGATGCTCGACAAAGCCTGGTACAAGACGCTGGCCCTGGAGCCGGACGCACAGGGTTGGTACATGACACCGATTCTGGAAGACGAAGAAGATGCGATAGAGCTCACCGCTTACCAGGATTTCGGCTCGTGGTACAATCGCAACGAATATTACTACGACCAGCATACGTTGGAGCTATACCGCGTGCAGGGCGACAGGTACTCAGAGGCCAGTCTGGCAGACCAACTGGTAATGCTGAACTACGACATGCACGTGGGCATTGTGTGGGGTATGCCGGGTAAGATCCTGGCCTTCTTCATCAGCCTGATCTGCGCCAGCCTCCCGATCACCGGTTTTATGGTGTGGTGGAATAAAAAGAAAAAGCCGAAGAAGAAGAACATTTTAGTTGAGGGTCAACAGAAGAAAGGGTTCATCAAAACTGCCAAAGCTTAAGCAGAATTACGGTACATCCTATAAACAGAAAAGGTCGCCTGAAACGAGGCGACCTTTTCTGTTTCTGATGCATCAGGTATATTAGTGGGCCACCTTTTCAGCTGGTTTGCTAAACATCCTTTTCCCTAGGTTGATCACCTGCGCGATGATAGCGCCGAGCAGCAAACCACCCAGGGCCAGCACCAGCACTTTTACAAACCAGGCCAGGGCAGGTATATCAGCAAAAGGACCTTCAATCACCTCCAGCGGAAGGTGCAGGCCGTGTGCGATGATCTCGGCTCCCACCCACAGCATGGCCGCTGTGCCCACATACCCCAGTATCACTAGGAACGTAGGCATGGACTTCACAATGCCGCGCCCGATCTTTTGAGTGGTCGGATGAAATTTGTCCTGCGCCATGTGCACGCCAATGTCATCGGCTTTCACGATCAGGGCCACAAAGCCGTACACGGCTATGGTAATGAAAACTGCTACCGTCATCAGCACCACGATCTGGTTCACCAGTGGGCTGCCGGCCACCGTGGCGTAGGCAATGGCCATGATCTCGGCCGAAAGTATAAAGTCTGTTCGCACGGCACTGCCCACCCGCTCTTTCTCCAGCTCCTCCGGGGTGATCACTGCCATTTCCTCGGTGGGTTCATCGGTCGGCTCGTGGCTTTTGCTGAACATGGAGTGCACTTTTTCATAGCCCTCGAAGCACAGGTAGGCGCCTCCCAGCATAAGGAGATAAGGTATAACCGCTGGCGCAAAATAACCAAGCACCAGCGCGGCCGGCCCCAGAAAGATTGCTTTGTTGATCAGTGACTTTTTGGCGATCTGGTAGATGATGGAGAGTTCGCGTTTCGGGTCGAGGCCCACCACATACTTGGGCGTCACGGCCGTGTCGTCGATCACGATGCCGGACACCTTGCCGGTTGTTTTTGCCACCTGCGTGGGCACATCATCCAGGGTCGCCGCACTGACTTTCACCAGCGCCGCCACATCATCCAAAAGTGCGAGTAGTCCTGTCGCCATTCGTTTTGTGTTAGTTTAGATTTTGTTTGTCCCACTTCTCTTTTTCAGACAAAGTGAAAACAGGGTTTAAATATAAAGAAATCGGATTGCAATCAAAGGTACTTAGTACGTTCAAAATTTTAAATGGGATGGTTTGGGTGTAGAACTCGAGGCTTTTGGAAGTTTAAGCTGCAGCACGTTCATTCCTTTATAACATCAAATTAAAAATCCTGCAAAAGATAATTTTGCAGGATTTTTAATTTGATGTTTTAGCTGGAGATTGCTATTTACCTTAAAACCGGAAAAGGGAGTTTTGTCTACCGCCAACTTTGCCGCCAAAGTTGCGGATGTTGTAGGTAAAAGTAAGCATGCCGTGCCGCGTTAACATTTCGGTCTGATAATCCTCGATCAGGTTTTCTCTTATAAGCCTGTTAGCTGAAATATTCTGGTCTAACAGATCATAAACCGATAGTTTAAGTTGGGCACGGTCGTCTTTCATGAACAGGAAGATAACTCCTGCGTTCAGCCTGCCATAACTGTTCTGCAGGCCAGGCGCCACGTTGGAGTTATACCAGTAGTCGAAAGTAGCTTCCCAAACAATTCTTTTCGGCATTCGCACCACGATCTCCGATCTGGAGGTTCGGGTGCTGATGCTCAAGTCATTAAAGGCATTATTTTCGTAAGTACTACGTCTGTGGCTCACATCAAAGGATTGGCTCAATTCCAGCTTATCATCCAGGTTCACCCTGCCTTCCATTCTAGGTCTGAAACTCCAGCTCTGGCTGAAGCTTTGAGAACCGTTTAACAATACAAGTGATCTATCATAGCTAACCAGCATGTTGGCTCCGATCGAAAACTTATTCTTGTCATACTTAAAGTCTTTCATCAAACCTCCGCTTCCATTCAGCATCCAGTTACCGTCTGTGTTAACAGGTCTACTAGTCTGTACACCGTTTTCATCAATTGTTCGGGCTCTGGTTATGAAATTGTTACGAACAGTGCCGTACACGTTAGCATTATAGTTGATAGATTTCTTGTTGTCGAATTTTCTGTAGTTCATGCTAAGCGTATTGGCTACCGTGGGCTTCAGCGATGGGTTCCCATAAGAAATAAACAGCGGGTTTGTATTATCCACTACGGGTTGCAGTTGGGTCGCCATGGGCTCCTGCAGATTTACATTATAGCTTAAATTAAATTGCTTCCAGTCTACATTGAGGTTAGGAAATACATAAAAGTAGTTCTGCTTAATGTCTGGGATAATCTGAAACCTGTTGTTGATGTTTAATGCAGTGAAGCGCAGACCAGGCTGAAGCGTTACATCCTTAATCTTCCATCTAAGACCTGAGGTAAGGTAGTTTCGCCATCCGCTTCTATCGAGCCCGTTCGACAGCCCCGGCACAATCGTATCATACTCTCCGGTTTCAGGATCTGCCAGGTACGTGGCTAACACATTGTCATTGTTGAAATACTCTGAATTTAGCGTGAAGGTAGCGCTTACGGCCTTGTTAAGAGGCTCCGTGTACGAGAGCGTATTGTATACCTCGAAGTCGTTCTGATCGGTATCTCGCAACTGATCAAGCAGCGTTGCGGTTGGGTCGGGCTGGTAAAAAATGTTTTCCGCTTCGTTAATCTGGTCCTGTAACAAAGCATACTGGTTCATTCTGCTGAATAGTGACAGTCGCCTTCCTTTCTTTTCGAAGTTGCGTTCGAAACTAAGGATGTTCCCAAAGCCCATGCCCTCTCCGCTTATATTTTCTTCGTTGGTACTTTCATTCAGTCGGTTTCCATTGTTCCGGAAGGTATTCGTATAAACGTTTTGGTTGGCGTTCTGGTAAGAGAATTGAACACTTGGATTTATACTTAAGGTAGTAAGGGGGCCGAGTTTCCACTCTATCTTACCGCCGATGCGGTGGCTTTCGCTTCTGCTGATTTGCTGTCTGTTTCTACGGCTGTTGAGGGTGTCGCTTTTCAGAAACTGCTCTGAATTAACCACCTGGTTCAGATCTTCTCTGCTGTCGCCAAAAAAGTACTGCAGGTTTATTTTAGTGCCCCGTTTTGTTACCGTATTAAAGTTGGCGCCCCCACCCGAAGACTGTTGTATACCCTGGCCCATACCTCCAAAAGAAATCCCGTTAACCGAGATTCCTCCATTCGTATTCATGCCAATACTGTTAAAGCCGCTACGGGCAAAACCTCCTATCCTCCTGATGTCGGCAAAGTCAAAGCCGGCCCTGTTCAGGTTATTCGAAAACCCAATTATACTCACCTGCGACGTGTCGCGGAACATATTGACAATACCCCCCACTTCATATCTTTCTTTTGTGCCTGCACCGCCATAAACTTTGCCGAAAAGCCCTTTCTTAATTCCCTTTTTAAAGGTCAGGTTAATTACCTGCGGAATTTCCATATAAGGCATATCCGGGTCGCGGCGTAGTGCTTCCGGGTCGTTCATTACCTGTACTTTGTCGATCACATTTGCCGGCAGGTTGCGTGTGGCTATTTTAGGGTCGCTGCCAAAGAACTCTTTCCCATCTACGAGTATCTTCTGTACCGACTTGCCATTCACCATGATGTTGCCCTCCTGATCGACCGTAACACCTGGCAATTTGCGCAACAGGTCTTCCACTAACGCGGTGGGTAGAGTTTTGAAGGAGGAGGCATTAAATTCAAGTGTGTCGTTCCTGACCAGAACCGGGGGAATTTCGGCGACAATCAGCACTTCATTAAGCAGGTTAGACGACTGCTCCATGTTGATGACACCAAGGTCGAGGGATGCCTGTTCCGGTGTAAGCTTGAATTCTTTTCTGTATACCTTAAAGCCCATCATGGTGATCACTACCCGGAGCTGCTGGTCCAGCGGGAGACCAGGTACACGGAAGCTGCCTTTCTCGTCACTCATTCTGTATGTTACCATGACTGTGTCTGCAGCTGTATAAACGGCGACTGTGGCGTAAGGGAGAGCTCCTTTGGTTGCTTCATCAAGGAGAAGGCCTTTTAATTCCCCTTTCTGGCTTTGAGCCTTCATTTCCGGAATAAAAAACAAGAACAGGAACAGGACTGAGAGCAGCATGTATTTCATAGAGAACAGGTTAAGTTTGAATGCAGGCAGACAGGAAATCTGCATACAAACTTTACCGCAGATCTATTGGCAACCTAAAAAGTACTACAAAATACATAAATTTTATATATATAAAAAATCAGATATTGGAGCTTTGGCTTTTTGGAACAGGTAAGCTGAAGTTTTCAACGCGTAAAGCTTGTCTATTACAGGTAAAGGCATTTTTAAGGTATAAATCTGATTCAGAAAAGAATTTATACTTCCTGCTTATGCTCTTTACAGAAATCCAGGCTCACTTTGCTTCGCCGGAGGTCATTAAGTTCTGCAGGTAACCCAACTGTAATTGCTTACAACTGCTTACTATAGCACAGACATCCGCTTATGCCAAAGGCTAATTGATGCTTTATACCCTGGCCCAGGGACTGATGCCTGCCGCCCTGATCTTGAAGTATAGCAGCAACAGGTAGACCATGTCGAAAACAAAGATGCTCACATACAACAGGATCAGGAAGTTGGATCCGGGAAAGTAGAGGTAGAGCAGCACAGAAGGAAAAACGGTGCCGACCATCTTGCACAGCGCAATGTAGAGCGACTGCCCGGCGTGACTGTTTCGCCTCAGGAGCAGGTGGATGAAGAGAACGGACATCAGTAGGTTCTGGCTGAAGGCCGCGTACACCCCGTTCAGGTCGTCAAACTCCCGCGACATCAGCAAAATAAATAGAAAGGACAAGAGCAGGGTGAGCAGAAAGGCGGGGTAAAAAAGCCGGCCGGGCAGATGCTCCGGAAATTCCTTTCTTCCATACCTCAGGTACTGGATCAGAATTCCCACATCCAGGGCGAGCCAGGCGTAATCAATGTAAAGCTGCGGCTTGCTGTGCGGGTGCACGAAAGAGAAGATGAACTCCCAGGAGAGGTTCGCACAAAGCGCAACCACCGGCATGCCATAGGTTTTGTCGACAAAGCCCCGCCGCAGGATGAGCAGGTACGTCAGTGACCAGAAGATACCGCTGCATACTTTCAGAATGACATCTACGGTTGGATCTACATCTAGCGGGTTCTGTAGCATGTGTGCTTGCCTTGGTCCCTGAATTTATAGTTGCTGCTTAAGTACTCTATACCTGCTGGAGTCTTTTCATACTTTGTTGCACTTGGGCAGGTTATTGAAAGTAGGTATTTATCTCACCAAGTACGTCACTAAGAATAAAGCTGAGTTGAGATGCTGGGTATGGAATTGCTCTAAATCAATCTCTGCTCTCTATACCGACTTCTATACTGATTACGACTTTTTAGAAGGTTTACAGAGGCTAAAGCAAGATGAGATAAAAGAAGTACCCCTAGAGTTCTGTACGCTTTACCTTATCCCCCTAGACAAGACGACAATAAGGTTTTATGACAGACTTGAGAATAAGAATAGACAAACACTAAAGAACTTAAATCAATAAGAATATGCCAGTATCAAGAAATAGAAAAAAGCAGAACAACCAGAATAACAATTATCAGCCTAGAATAGCACGTCCAATGTGCGTACATGAGCTATTTGAAATGCAGTTTAATAATTGCAGGAAATGCGGAAGGCCTAGAGATAAGTTTGAGTATGATGAGCTACCGAAAGAGGAACAACAGCATTGGGATGAATCTGGAGTTCAAGAATCAATAGATTTTATTGTCTATTGTCCGAGTTGCGAGGAGAACTCCGCGATTTTAGAGGTAGATCATTAATAACAAAATAGGGAGGCTATTATGCTTCCTCTTTTTGCTATAGAGATTTAGCTACTAATTTATCCAATTATCAAGATTATACTTAAGTTTTGTTTTACGAGAAATGTTAGCATGAGCAATAGCAATACCAACGCTAGTTAGTGACATGTTTTTAACAGAAGATTTATTCCACCTACTAATAAACTCTTCAAATGGAGGATAGGCGTTGATTAATAACTGCTTGACTTCGCTTCCACTCATTAAATTGCTTCTGCTAAATCTAATCAAATTGACTATTTCTTGCTCAGGAACCTTTGCCATAGAAAGAATAATTTCTAAGTACTTATCAGTAGCAGGATAGACTTGAAACTTATCGGGATAATTAATGCAAGGAACTATCAATCCTCTAGTAGCGTCGGTAAGCAAATTATGTTTTTCGATCTCTTCAATAGTGAAACCCTTAGAGAACAAACCGAAATAACTATTTAGAAACACATTTTCGATTGGTAATGTATTTAAAGTTATTGATCCACATCCTGTAAATTCTAAGTGTTGATATCGGGAGCTGTTATCGACTAACCCGGATATAAATGGCATTAGGTTAGATTCGATGTATGTTACTAAATCTTTAAGGCTAGATATATTGCTATAAAATGAATACTTGGTAATAAATATCAAAGAAAGAGCATCAAACTGATCAGCTGTTAACTTGGGCGCAACGCTTATGCATTCATCTAAAACTATTTGCTGCAAGTTTCTATTAGGGATTTGGGCTCTTTCGACAAGAATATCTTCCAGAAGTTCAGCTAAGCTTTTATCTCCAGTCTTAGCATACTCTTTCTGTGCATTAAAAAGAGAATACTGCATACCTGGATCTTTCATTGAATTGATAGACTCAGGTTCTCTATCTTCTAGTTTTTTTAAGAAACTTTCGAGTAGCTCTTCGGATCTAGAGATAACTATTTTATAAGCCTCTTCCGCTAATACCAAGCTATTACTTTTGAAAACTTTTTGTGCTTCTTCTCTTACAACCTCTTTGGTTTCAGAATAGGAAAGGCCTTGGTAAATGATATCCCTACCAGCTTGGAGGTTCTGTGAATTATCACCAGAGTTTTGTCCCTGTTTTTCAAACATATCTCTAAAGTTTAATATCTCTGCCTGCTTGATAATTCTTTGAATTATTCCCCCCTCTTTGATTTTGAGCTGTCTTTGCTCTCTCTTCTTTTGGTGTCTCGGTTTTGATAAATCCGACCAGACCAGCAATTAATACTAGAGTAGATATTACGGGCTCATACCCAAAATCAAAGATCATCCAAAGTATACTAGCCATTAAAGCTATAATGTTTGAGGTCAAGAGAATTATCTTCAGCATATCAATAATCAATAGGAAGAATAAATATATCTTTTATTTTTTATAGGCGCTAAAGATGGAGTTCTAAAATAAAATATTCCGTCCCCTACACCATCCCCGAAAACAAAAAAGGCCCTGCAGATTCATCATCTACAGGGCCTTTTCATTTAATTGTACCTTGGGCCGGAGTCGAACCGGCACGAGTGTAACCTCATTGGTGTTTGAGACCAACGCGTCTACCAATTCCGCCACCAAGGCATTAATCCTACCTGATCGACTATCAGGAACGGGTTGCAAACTTAGATAAAGTTTCCTGAATACGCAACAAATATTTTTTCTTCAGATAGTAGGTTTTAACCTCCTCCAGGGCCTCTTCTTTGGTAACTCCATGAAGCTCAGGGTATCGCTGCAGCACCGGCAATATGTCGTTTTCCAGCTGCGCCATCGTGCCCGTGCTCTTCTCTCCTATTTCGTGCAGCTTGGCTGCATCAAAGTCGAACTCCAGCTCCATCAGTTCCTCGTTGATCTCCATCATCTCCATCAGAAAATCGCCGGGAATCTCATTTTTGCCACCTTCATCCAATAGGCCGTGTTCCTTCAGAATATACTGCATGCGCAGGTCAGAATCACTGAGGGTGCGGTAGGCGTTGGTGTTAAGCGTGGATAGCTCCAGGATCTTCTGTTGGGTACCCAGGTCCTCGTTGGCATAGAAGTCCGGGTGGTACTCGCGGCTCAGCTCGTAATAGCGACGCTTGATCGCTTTCTCGTCCGGCAAAAAACTCTCAGGTATATGGTATAACTCGAAGTAATTCATAGTTCGCAGTGTTCGGTTAGCAGGTATAAAGTAAACAGTATACGTAGCAAAGGTAAAGGAATTGCTGATTGCAAACCTTTAATTCTATGCCGGTACCTGCCTATACCTGCACCGACCGGTGCGACCAAGCCTGCGGCTTGTCGGCAAAAAGGGCTTTGGTGGCTTTCCATACCTGACCGAATAGTTCGGAGTCGCGGTAGTTGTTGAGGTGCTCCTCGGAGTCCCAAAGGCTGTAGGTGCTGTAGATATTCGGGTGGTTGAGGTCCTGCAACAACTCTACATGGTTGCAGCCCTCAAAAGCCTTGATCTTGTCTTTCGAATTGCGGAAAATCTCCAGAAAATCATCTGTCTTTTCTGGCTGAAAGGTCATGCGGACGATGCGAATCAACATATTGAGTGAGTTAGTGATTTAGTGAGTCTTGAATGATTGATAATTAAATAGATTTTCAATCAGGATTAACTTCTTAATCTCTCCATCAAAATTAAGCAATTAATAAATCCCTCATTCACTAAACCATTCATTCAATCACTAACTCACCCAATCACTCATCCACTTAATCACTCATTCACTCAATCCCAACCTAAGCTCCCGGGTAAAACCGCACGTCAACCTGCGAGTCGAAGCCGAGGCCGAGCAGTTCGGAGGCGTTGCCTTTGTTGATGCCGATGCAGAGCTGGCCGAGGTGGTTGTAGAGGCAGCAGCAGTCGCCGTCTTCTACCTGGGTATAGTTCTGGTGGATGCGGCCCACCGTTTCGCGACCAAAGTGCACAGTGTATGTACGGCCATGGGCGATAGTATCCACGCTATCTTTGGTGATGTTGGTGATCAGGTTGCCGTAGCGGTCCACGTGGATGACGTGCCCTGTTACGGAGTGGTCGTTGAGGCGCAACTGGCGGTTCAGTAGCTGCTTGTAGCTTGTAGTGCGCTCGCCCAGCACGTCAATGTCACCGCCCTTTGCCAGGAAGAGCGCGGCAGGTGCCAACAGCTCTTTGGCCGGGAAAGGCAGCACGTCTTCATCTGTCTGCAGTTCGACCACAATCTCGGCCTGCCCCTCGGTGATGAGGGAAAGCAGCCCGTTGTCAGCCAGCAAAAAGTAGTGCCCCTGGTATTTTGCAGCATGATATTTGCCCTGTTTACAACCGTGCGTGTCTACGGCGATCAGGTGCACCGTGCCTTCCGGAAATTCCCGGAAAACGGACCCGATCACATACTCCGCCTGCGGGATGTTGAACGGCTCAATGCCATGTGAAATGTCCACTATCTGGGCCTGTGGCTGCAGCGACAGCATCGCGGCCTTAACGGCAGCCACGTAATGGTCGGTATAACCAAAGTCGGAGGTGAATGTAATTACAGCCATAGAGCGAACTATAATTTGTGTAGATTTGTCATCATTGTGTAACAATTTTAGCTAATTTACAGAATATATTACCAACGTACTATATAAGCTTAAACATTTGGTAGAGAAAGTAATAACATTAGAGAATATCTCTCTTATCGATTTTCTGGGGACAGAGAATCAGAATATCAAACAGCTTGCAGCCGCATTTCCGAGCAGCAAGATCATATCCAGAGGCAACGAAATCAAAATTCAGGGGCAAACGCCAGAGATAACCAAAATTCACGAAATCCTTTCTTCGCTGATCGATCACTATCACAAGTTCGGGAAGATTACGCATAACAGCGTAAATAGATACCTTTCTTCTGATCCTTTTACGGACGAGGAAGTGATCGTTACTTCGCCGGATGTAATCGTGTACGGCAGCAAGGGCGGCATTATCAAAGCCAAGACGCCTAACCAGAAAAAACTGGTGGACCTGGTGGAGACTCATGACCTGGTGTTTGCGCTGGGGCCCGCCGGTACCGGTAAGACCTATATCTCGGTGGCCATGGCGGTGCGCGCGCTCAAGAACAAGGAGGTGCGCAAGATCATCATCTCCCGCCCTGTGGTGGAAGCTGGCGAAAACCTGGGTTTTTTGCCAGGCGACATGAAAGAGAAGGTGGATCCGTATCTGCGCCCGATCTATGATGCCCTCGAGGACATGATCCCGATGGAAAAGCTCAAATACTATCAGGAAAACAAGATTATCGAAATCGCTCCGCTGGCTTACATGCGTGGCCGCACCCTGAGCAACGCCTTTGTGTTGCTGGATGAGGCACAGAACACCACGCCAGCGCAGATCAAGATGTTCCTGACCCGTATGGGCCCTACCTCTAAGGTAATGATCAACGGTGACCGTTCGCAGATTGACTTGCCGCGCCACCAGCGCTCCGGCCTGATGGATGCCCTCCATACCTTGCGTGATATCAAGGGGATCGGATTCATCGAGATGCAGCCGGAGGACGTGATGCGTCACCGCCTGGTACGCGACATCGTGGATGCCTACACCAAAGCCGACGACGAGCGCCTGGCCGCCCGCTTGGAAGCCGAAGCCGCTGAGGAAGGCACACCTGTGACGGTGAACGGCCGCAGAAAGAAGGTATAGCAGCTGATCGGATAACACAAGATGATTGAGGTAATACGTGTTGAACGCGAGCAGGATAGGTCTGCCGCGTTCAGCATACGTGAACAGGTTTTTGTAGAAGAGCAGCAGGTTCCCCGCGAAGCGGAACGTGACCAGTTTGAGTCGACGGCCCGCCACTATTTGGCTACCTGCGACGGTATACCTTGCGGTGCCGCCCGTTGGCGACAGACGGAGCAAGGTATAAAGCTGGAGCGCTTTGCCGTGCTAGCTAGTTACCGCAACCGACAGGTGGGTGCCGCGCTGTTGCAGGCCGTGCTGCAGGATGTGCAGACCGACCATGCGGACAGCAAGGTATACCTGAACGCACAGTTGCCGGCCGTTAACTTCTACAAGCGCCACGGCTTTGTACCCGAAGGCGATATGTTTACCGAGTGCGACATACAGCACTACAAAATGGTGTATAAGGGCTGATGAAACGGTGGGCTCCCTACCCTTTTGTCCGCATTGCCCTTAGCTTTATAGCAGGTATACTCGTGTACCTGCACACAGGCAAAGCGTTCAGGTATAGCCTTGAGCTCTTTGCCTTTTTTGTGTCCGTATACCTGGTGCTGTACCTCGTTTCGCGCCGCTTAAAGTCAGTAGAAGGTAACACGCTCGCAGGTATAGCCGGACTGCTTTGCTTTGTAGCTGGCGGCATGTGGGTGACGCACCTACACACCGATTCCCACTATCCAAATCACCTGGGCAAGCTGTCAGGTATACCGGCTTACTATGTCGGGGTGGTGGATGATTACGTGGTGCAGAAACCCGGTCATCAAAACACGGTGTTGCAGGTAGAACAGGTACAGGTAAACGGTCAGTGGCAAGCTGCAGCGGGTAAGGTACAGCTCTCTATACCGCATGACTCCAACAGGGAATACGAGCTAGGCTACGGCGACCGGCTGTTGATAAAAGGTACACCCTTGCCTGTGGCGCCTCCCTCCAATCCGAACCAGTTCGATTACCGCGCCTTTCTGGCTAACAAACAGATTCACCACCGCCACTTTCTGCAGGCACACCAGTTCCAGAAAATCGACTCCGATCCCTCTAACCCCGTGCTGTCCTTCAGTATCTACCTGCGTCGCCAACTCGATGCTTTGCTGAAAGGGTCAATCGACGAGCGCCGGGAATACGGCATCTCTTCTGCTTTGATTTTGGGAGTGAAAGACGAGCTCGACAATTCGATACGCGATGCCTACGCCCAGACCGGCACCATGCACGTGTTGGCCGTCTCGGGTCTGCACGTCGGGTTGATCTACGGGATACTGGCTTTTCTGCTGGCTGGCTTAAAGCGAACCGCCAAGCAACGAACAGTGTATGCTGCTGTGATCTTGGGTGTACTCTGGCTATATGCTTTCATCACAGGCCTCTCGCCTTCTGTGCTTAGAGCTGCCTTCATGTTCAGTTTGATCACGGTGGCAATGGTTTCCAAAAGGCAGCACAACATTTACAACACCCTTGCCATCGCTGCTTTTGCATTGCTGTGGTATAATCCGTATTTCCTGCTAGAGGTAGGATTTCAGCTCTCTTTTCTGGCGCTGCTCGGCATCGTATACCTGCAACCCAGATTCTACAAACTGTTGGAATTCGACAACAAGCTAGTGGACAAAGGCTGGGCACTCTTCACGGCTTCTTTGGCTGCGCAAGTTGCCACTTTCCCGCTGGGGCTTTACTACTTCCACCAGTTCCCGGTATACTTCTGGCTGGCGAACCTGCTCGTAGTGCCTGCTGCTACGCTTGTGCTTTATTCGGGTGTAGCCGCCTTATTTTTCTCCTGGGTGCCCTTGCTCAGCACGGTGCTATTTAAAATTCACTTTGCCATCACCTGGTGCATGAACGAGTTTAACCTGCTGGTGAACCAGTTGCCGCAGGCTGTTATCAACGGCATCGACATAAGCCCCACTCAAACCTGGCTGCTCTATACCTTACTCATGTTATTTATTCTGTTCTTCGCTTACAAAGAACTGCGCTACTTTGCCTTAGCTACTGGAGTGGTAGCGGTGTTAGCAACACAGGAAATTCTTGAAATTAACGCACAGCAAAACCAGCGCAGCCTGGTAGTTTACAACATGCGCAACGCTACTGCTTTCAGTTTCCTGCAAGGGCAGCAGGCGACGCTCGTCAGCAGCCAAGCATTGGCGCCACAAAACTATACCTTTAATATACAGCCCTATCTGTGGCACAAGGGCGTACAGCAGGCTGACACCTATACCTTCACAGACGCCCCAGCCACAGCCATTGGCCACACTCTGCTTCCTGACAGCAACAGCCTGTATGTTTGGCAGGGCAAGCGCCTGCTCGTCGTGTCGAAACCACTTAAAGTACAGCCCCTACCCGATTTTGAGGTTGATTACCTGCTGCTCACACAGAACGTCCGCATAAAGCCCGAAGCGCTACAGCCCTTTCGGTTTAAACAACTGGTGCTCGATGCGTCGAATGCTCCCTGGTACCTCCAACGCCTGAAGCCGCAATTAACCGAAGCGGGGATTGCGTATTATGATGTAGCGGAGCAAGGAGCGCTGGTAGTGGACCTCCCCCCACAGGCGAGGAACTAGCTGCTGACAGCTTGCAGGTATAGGCGTAGCCGCCTCAGTTTTCGGTGCTCAATTGTCATCCCCTTGCCCCCTTCAAAGCGGGACTATCGGCTACTGCTCTCCCACTTGTCATCTTGGAAGGATCTTGGTGGAAGAGAGGCAGGCAGTTGCTATAACACACCCCTGCCCCTCTCGAGAGGGGAATTTCCGCTACTACCGTTTCGCTGGTAAAAGCACTGTAGCTCTGTTCACTTTTTGCTCTACCGGGCCCAACCACCCCTGCCCCTCAGAGCTACGCTCGCTACTTTCGAACTCTCGTTCTCAGTAGTCCAGGGAGGGGAGTTTCCGCCTCTGCCGTTTGGTATGTATAACCTCTATAGTTCCGTTACTCTCACAGATATAGTTCCGTTACTCTCACAGACCACTGGCAGGTATAGTAAGACTAACCTGGGCCAGAGGCACCACCATAGTCAGTCACGAGCGAGGTCGCTCGCGCCATCAGTCTCCGCTATACCTGACAAAAAAAGCGCTGCCCCAGTAGGACAGCGCTTTTCTGCTTAAGGTGAGATAGGTGAATAGCTTAGTTTTGGGCTTTGGGCCCATCCGTTTTCTTCGGCTTTTCAGCTTCATATTTTCCGTTGAACTTCTCGTACAGATATTTCTGCTTGTCGTTCAAATCGATCTTGCGACCCTGGATGAAAGCGTGCGTCACATTGTTGGTTCGCATGTCCAGGATGTCGCCGGCCGAAACCACGATGGTCGCGTCTTTACCCACTTCAACAGAACCTACCTGCTGGTCGATGCCTAAGATCTTAGCGGTGTTTAAAGTGATGGCTGACAGTGCCTGCTCCTTGTCCAGGCCATGGGCTACGGCTGTACCGGCTATGAAAGGTAGGTTGCGGATGCCGTGTGTGCTCAGGTCATAGTCCAGCGCGAAAGGGATACCAGCCTGCTGCAAAAGATATGGCGTCTTGTACGGCATGTCCACGTCTTCATCTGAACGGGAAGGCAGGGCATGCACGCCAGAATAGATCACAGCGATGTTATTCGCTTTCAGGAAATCGGCAACAGCAACCGCGTCGCGGGCACCTACCACCACGATGTCCTTCACCCCGTGCTGCCTGGCAAAGTTCACGCCTTCGATGATCTCCTTGCCATAGTCTGCATGTAGGAATAACTTCTTGGAGCCATCAAACAGACCTGTCAGAGAGGAGAGTTTCAGGTTCTCTCTTTCGTTTTTGGCCTGCTTGTACACCGAAGCGTCGCGCAGCAGCTGCCCCATTTCAGAAATGGCCTGCTCCCGCTGCTCGCCCATGTTGGCCATACGCGGGTTAGGCGCCATACCTGTGTTGATGATCATGTTCGGCCAGGAAAGGTGTATACCTCCGTCCGCTTTCACAATCGCATCCTCCCAGTTCCATGCGTCTAAGTGCACAACTGAAGACGAACCGGAGATAGTACCGCCCACCGGTGTTACCTGCGTCATCAAAACGCCATTAGCCCGAATGGTTGGCACAATGTCAGAATCGGTGTTATAGGCCACCACGGCACGCACATTCGGGTTAAACTGTCCCACTTCACGTGCGTCTAGTGTAGCGCGTACGCTCTCGATCTCGCTTAAGCCCAGTTGTGAGTTTGGCTGGATCAGACCCGGGTAAATGTGCTGCCCGGCCACGTCGATCACCTCATGTCCGTTGCGGTTTGCGCCGCTTAGCGGACCGGCATATGTGATCTTGCCATTATCGAAACCAACGGCGGCATTCTCTACCACCTTGCCGTTGCCCACGTGCAGGGTAGCGCCTGTGAGCAACACAGGCTTACTTTGCTTCGCGGCCGGCACCGGCACCTGCGCAACCGCAGGCACACTCAGCATAAGCGCCACGAAGGCCGAAATATATCTTTTGTGAATTTTCATCTTTTACATTGTTAGATTGCTGCCTTGTTAAATTGTTGGTTCGCAGTGCGATTTTCACAATCCCCAAACAGCAATTTAGCCATTTAACAATTTAACAATTTAGTAAGCCAGGTAATCCTCTTCTGCGTGGTGCTCTACGTCCTCGCAGTGTACCACAGAAGCTCTGCTTCTTGGAGGAGCCTGCGTTCTGGCGCCAGAGGTTTTGGCCTGTAGCATCTTCTGCACGAGGCGCATGCGCTCTTTCTCCAGTTCAGTGCGCAGTTGCGTGTCGCGCTCCAGGTCGTAATAGGCGATACCGTCCACGAAGGTCTTCTCAGCGCGGGCGTAGATCGACAGCGGGTGGTTGTTCCACAACACCACATCAGCGTCTTTGCCTACTTTGATGCTGCCCATGCGGTCGTCCAGGTGCATCAGTTTGGCTGGGTTCAGGGTTACCATTTTCAGGGCGTCCTCTTCGCTCACACCAGCGTACTTCACACTTTTGGCAGCTTCCTGGTTCAAACGGCGGGCCATCTCGGCGTCGTCGGAGTTGATGGCTGTGGTCACGCCCAGTTGGTGCATGATACCGGCGTTCTGCGGGATGGCATCTTTCACTTCCATCTTGTAAGCCCACCAGTCAGCGAAAGTTGATCCGCCGGCACCGTGGTCGCGCATTTTATCGGCTACTTTGTATCCTTCCAGGATGTGCGTAAACGTATTTACTTTAAAGCCCATCTGGTCGGCCACTTTGATCATCATATTGATCTCAGACTGCACGTAAGAGTGGCAGGTGATGTGGCGCTTGCCGTTCAAGATCTCTACCAATGTCTCGAGTTCGATATCGCGGCGCGGCTCACCGGCAGCGGCTTTCTGCTTCTTCGACATTTTGTTGTAGTTGGCCCAAGTCTGCTGATACTCCTTCGCACGCTGGAAAGCGTCTACGTATACCTGCTCTACGCCCATGCGGGTCTGCGGGAAGCGCACGTTATGCGACGGAGCACGGTTAGAGTGCTTCACGTTCTCACCCAGCGCGAATTTGATAAAGCCGTCAGCATTCTCTACAAACAGTTCATCCGGGCTCTTACCCCAGCGCAGCTTGATGATAGCGGATTGACCACCGATCGGGTTGGCAGAACCGTGCAGCAGTTGCGAAGTTGTAACACCACCGGCCAGCTGACGGTAGATGTTCGGATCTTCGTGGTTCACCACGTCCATCATGCGCACTTCGGCTGTTACGGCTTGCGTACCTTCGTTTACGCCCTGCAGCGCAATGTGCGAGTGTTCGTCGATGATGCCGGCTGTTACGTGCTTGCCTGTTCCGTCAATCACGCGGGCGCCCGACTCACTCAGGTTCTTGCCAACTTTTGCGATCTTGCCATTTTTCAGCACCACGTCCGCGTTCTGCAGGACACCTTCTTTCTCATTTGTCCATACCGTAGCGTTTTTGATCAGTACCGTCTCCTGCTTTGGCAGTTGAGTCTGTCCAAAAGCCTGGAATGGATAGATCATGTTGCCCAGTTCAATCGCCTTTTTCTCTTTGGCCGCGTCTTTTTTGGCCTTTTCAGTCATGGCTTCAGAGAACTTCGCTGACCATTTCACCAGCGAGGCGTCCGGCAACTGGCCTTCGCCCTGCAGATTCTTATCCGCATACCAGCCGCTCAAACGAATGGCTTCTTTGCTTTTCTTGTCTTTGTTGAACGAGAGTGTTACCAGGTTGCCACTAACAGATATCTTGCCTGTTACGGTGTCCTGACCAATTACTTTCAGCTCCGGCTTCTCAGGCGTACCGGCAATCTGCAGTTTTTTCTCTGGCTGCTGTCCGATCTTCAAGGTATACACGCCACGGTAGTCGGCTGGCACTTCGGTGATTTTGTATTGGTTGCCCTGCACCCAGTTCTCTAGGATCACATTGTCCTCGGCAAACAGGTTGCCGCTCGTGATGATGAAGTTGGCCAGTTTGCCCTTGTCGAGGCTACCCACGTGCTTGTCGGCTTTCAAAAGCTGAGCCGGCGTAGCGGTTAGCGCCTTCAGGGCCTCTTCCTCTGACAGGCCGTATTCGATGGCTTTGCGCAGGTTTGGCAAAAAGTCTTTTTTGTCTTTAAGATCGGCTGTGGTAAAGGCGAACGGTATACCTGCCTTTTGCAGTGCAGCCGGGTTAGCCGGGGCCATTTCCCAGTGCTTCATAGCGTCAAGCGGCACACGGCGGGCATCATACGGATCTTCTACATTGTATGCCTCCGGGAAGTTGAGCGGAACGATGATCGGGGCATTGGTCGCCTTGATCTCCTTGATCATCTGGTACTCGTCGCCGCCACCTTTGATGATGTACTGCTTTTTGAACTCGTCGCCCACTTTGTCGGCACGCAGCGTATTCAGTTTGTTGTTGGCCTCAAAGATCTGCGGATAGCTGTTGGCACCGGTGAAAGCGGCCAGCGAGATGTTCTGCTCACGGCCGGGGTTCATGTTGTTCCACTGCGCATCCAGGTAGGTCTGACGCAGCAGGGCAATAGATCCCATCAGCGAGTTCGGGTAATCCTGTGGCGAAGAGCCCTTCTCGAACGATAGCGCAGCAGCTGCTTTGTCGAGCAGGATCACTTCGTTTTCGCGCTTGTCAGCCAGTGTTACCAGCGTGGCCGTACCACGGGCAATGCCGTCGCGGTGCACTGCCAGCACGGTGCCGAAGCCCAGCTTGCGCATTTCCTCAGCCTGCTTTTTGTCTACTTTAAAAAGCTCCACAGCATTGGTCTCCGGGCGGATGGCCTGGTTCCAGTTATAGGCGCCCTGCTTGGTGGACTCCTCCTGTGGCGGTGAGGTCCAGCTGCGGCGCTCCACTTTTACTTCTGGCAGGCCATAGCTGGTGTACATGTCCACCAGACCTGGGTAAATGTGCTTGCCCTTGGCATCAACTACCACGGCGCCGGCAGGTACCTGTACTTTGGTGCCCACGGCCTCTACCTTGCCATTGCGGATCAGGAGGGTGGCGTTCTCAATTTTGGTTTTGTAATCGGTGTGGATGGTGGCGTTGGTGAGAGCGACCAGTCCGGTGCGCTCGTCGTACACGCCATTGCGCGGAAAGGTCTCCTGCGCCATCGCACTGCCTGCTGCTCCCAATGCGAGGCAGGCTGCAATGGTTAAGATTTTTCTCATTGATTTGTGAAGGTGTAGTATAGGTTAGTTTAGATTTAAACACACAATATAGCCATCTTCTGAGTAAAAATCCATGCAAAAACCCGTTAAAATATTCAAACATACCCTAAAGGGGCTTTTATCGATGTATAGACATCCTTAGGACAGCCCGACGTTGGCTGGTATAGACGAGAACTGTTGCGTTACGTATGTATTCCTGATATTTTGAGAACCTTTGTAGAACAACAATTTGCATGCGCCTATACCTATACCTGTCCGCCCTCCTATTAGCACTTTCAGTTTTGAACCCTTTGCCTGTGATGGCTCAGGAGCAGACCGTGGAGAACAAAACCATTGACCCGCCCAAGCCGGAAATGCGCAGCGTCAAGGGGCTTATACCTGCTCCTGTCCTCTACTATACACCCGATACCAGAATTGGCTTTGGTGCCTCGCTGTTGGGCTACTTTCGCCTTCGCAGCTACACCGATACGACCTATACCCGCCTCTCGCTCGCCCGCCTGGTGGTGGACTACACCCTGAACAAGCAAACGGACCAATGGCTGAGCTGGAACATCTTTACGCGGGAGGAACGCCTGATGCTGCGCGGCGAGTTACGGCACCGTATCTATACCGACCGTTTTTATGGCATTGGCAACGACACCCGAAAAGACGACCGCGAACTGTATGACTATGACATGATCAGCGCTAAAATTGCGGTGCTCAAAAACGTGGGATTCCGAAGCTTCCTGGGGCCTGACCTGCAGTTCACGGAGTATTATGATGTAGAGCTGGAAGAGGGTAGTCAGTTGCTCTCCCAACAGATACCCGGCTACAAAAAAGGCCGCAATGTGGGCCTTGGCGCCATCTTCCTGATCGACCACCGCAACAGCACCTCTTACCCGAGCAAGGGTTTTTACCTGGAGCTCTCCGGCTACCACTTCGGCAAGACGTTTGGCAGCGACTTCCGGTACAACAACCTCAACTTTGAGTTTAACCGCTACTACGGACTAGGCAATGACCGCGTGCTGGCCACCAACACCATGCTCCGGCTTAACGAAGGAAACGTACCCGTACAGCGCCTGGCCACTGCCGGCGGCGACAAACTGCTACGCGGCTACGCCCGCAACCGCTTCCACGACGACCACTTTGTCGGCTCACAGGTAGAGTACCGCTTCCCGCTGTTCTGGCGCCTGGGAGCGGCTGCTTTCGCAGGCGTGGGCGATGTGTTCGATAAACCGAAAGACGTGAATTTCTCCACACTTAAATACTCCGTCGGCACCGGCCTGCGCTATGCCATCCGCCCCGACCAGAAACTCAACTCCAGGCTGGATGTAGGATATGGAAAGGAAGGGTTCAATATCTATCTGATGATCGGGGAGGCGTTTTAGGATTAGGATTCTCAGAACGATTAACCCACCCCTGCCCCTCCCGAGAGGGGAATTGCTGCCGTTGCTATTTCTTAGGTATTAGCGTTGAAGTTAATTACCCCATCCCGGCCCCCCTAAGAACAGGGGAAGGAGCGGTGCACGATTGTCATCCCCCTGCCCCCTTCTTTTCTGTCTGTCATCCTGAAAGGATCCTGATTGAAGGGAGGTTAAGCGGTTGCTATACCCCCCCGCCCCTCTCTTCAAAGAGGGCCCCTACCCCCAGAGGGTAATTCGGCTACTGCCTATTCAAGGTATAAGCGCTGTCGTTTCAGTAGTTCTTTTGCTAAACCGGGTCCAACCACCCCTACCCCTCCTTGTCTAAGGAGGGGAGCCTGCAGCTGCCAATTCACAGGTATAAGCGCTGTAGTTTCCTCTGTTACACACCTCACAGTTCATTGGCAGGCATAGCAAGAGTAACTTGCACTTGAGCTATGAAACACATCACCTGAGCCAGGTGCACAACCGACGATTTTGTGTCTGAGCGGTCAGCGAGTTTAAAATCGTCTTGACTTTTTTGCCTACTTTTTGTGTCAAGACAAAAAGTAGGGCCCGCCCGGCCAGGGCAGGCTATGAAAAAAGACTAATTGCTATACCTCTAAAAGCCCCTACGCCATTTGCAAACGGGCCCCATGTATCACCACAGGTTGCGCTATCGCTAAACTTGCGGTATGAAGCATAGGTGCAGCTATACCTGCAACAGCAGTCGCTACAAAGAATCTATACCTCCCTATACCCAGGCCAGAGGCCCCTCCAAACCAGTCACAAGCGAGGACGCTCGCGCCATAGTAAAACACCCCGTTAGTCAGGCGAAAAAAACCATCTCATCACTAGCAGAATTACCCTAAACTTCACTACATTTCTACTGGCAAAGTCCTGCTTTATACCTGTTACAACACAGAACCTGCCCTCACCTTATACCTCTCCGGTTTTATGAAACGACATGCACTTGCCAGCTGCTTGCTGGGACTCTGTTTGCTGCTGGGCACAACCAACCCTGTGCTGTCCCAGGATCAACAGGCCGACGCTATACCTGCCACTACTCCACCAAAAGCGGAGAAGACGCGCGGACTCATACCTATACCTGTGCTCTATTATACCCCCGATACGAAGCTGGGATTTGGAGCGGCTTTGCTTGGGTTCTTTAAACTGAAGAATAGTGAAGACGAGGGATACACCCGCCTCTCCACCATGCGCCTGATCGTCGATTATACCTTGCGCAAGCAAACGGACCAACTCCTCGACTGGGCCATTTTCACGCGCGATGAAAAATTCCTGCTGCGCGGCGAATTGCGCCACCGGGTATACACCGACCGCTTTTATGGCATTGGCAACAACACACCGCTCGCTGACGAGGAGATCTATGAGTACGACTATGTGAGTGCCCGCCTGGCTGCTTTGAAAAAAGTAAGCGCCCGCACCTTCCTGGGGCCGGACTTCCAGATTGCGAACTACTACGACCTGCAACTGAACCCCATCAATGAAGATCGGGAGAGCCAGCTGCTTTCGCAACAAATCCCGGGCTATGAGGGTGGCCTGAACAGCGGACTGGGGCTTGTTTTCCTGCTCGACAGTCGCGACAATGTGGCTTTTGCCAGTAGCGGCACTTATCTGGAAATGTCTGGCTACCGCTTTGGCAGCCCGTTCGGCGGGGATTTTGGCTACAACAACTTCAACCTCGACTTCCGGAAATACTTCCAGCTAAAGCCCAACCACATTTTGGCGCACAATACAAGCTTCAACCTCAACAACGGCAACGTACCCGTCATGCGCATGGCCATGGCCGGGGGTGACCGCATTTTGAGAGGCTACGCCAAGAACCGCTTTCTGGAAGATAACTTTGCCGGCACGCAGTTGGAGTACCGCTTCCCGCTATTCTGGCGCTTCGGCATGGCAGCTTTTGCAGGTATAGGTGATGTATTTGACAAACCGAAAGACGTCAGCTTCTCTACTCTGAAGTACTCCATCGGCTCAGGTTTACGCTATGCTCTAAATCCGGAGCAAAGGCTCAACATCCGGGCAGATATTGGGTATGGACGTGAGGGTGTGAATTTCTATGTGATGATTGGGGAAGCGTTTTAGCCTGACCGGGACACCTCTGCGCTTTACAAAAAGAGATTCTGGCGAATTGCGACAAAAGTCACATACCTAAAGTAGAAAGACGCGTAAATTTGTCTGCGATCAGCCAAACGCTACCCGAAGCATGTCCAAACTTTTTCCGCTCTCTTCTACCCTATTCCAGAAAACGATCTTCATTGCCTTTGTTATCCTGATTCTGTTCACCTCGCTGCTTAATTCGGCAATGGCGCTGCTGGCTGGTCTGGTCGTTGGTCTGCTGCTAGGCAATCCGTTTAATGAGCACACAGGTAAGATCTCAAAGTATCTGCTGCAGGCTGCGGTGGTAGGCTTGGGTTTCGGAATCGACCTGTACCAGGTGGCTGAAACCGGGCTGATTGGGGTAGTCTATACCTTAGTGTCACTGGCCGCCACGATGCTGGTTGGCCTCTTGCTTGGCAGGCTTTTCTATACCCCTCCCCGCCTCACACACCTTGTTTCGTCGGGCACGGCCATATGCGGAGGAAGCGCCATTGCGGCGGTGGCACCGGCCATCAAAGCCAATGATCAGGAGATTTCCATTGCACTAGGTATCGTATTCGTGCTCAATGCAGTGGCGCTCTTCATTTTCCCGCCCATCGGAAATGCACTAGACCTGTCACAAGAACAGTTCGGCACCTGGGCAGCCATTGCCATCCACGATACCAGCTCGGTGGTAGGCGCTGCCAGCCGCTACGGCGACGAAGCCCTGCAGATCGCCACTACGCTCAAACTGACCCGGGCTCTTTGGATCGTGCCGCTGGTACTGGTCTCCAGCCTTATGTTCAAAGATGGGCAGAAGAAGTTAAGTATCCCGACCTTTATTCTGCTTTTCGTGCTGGCATCCGTTATCAGCACCTTTATACCTGCCGTGGAAACAGTTTCTCCCACCATCGTGATGCTGGCCAAAAAAGGACTCCTGCTCAGCCTCTTTCTGATCGGTGCCAATATTAGCCTGAGCGCATTGAAAGCCATCAGTCCAAAACCATTCTGGCAGGGCGTTCTCCTGTGGTTCTTTATTTCGGTAACATCATTGGCCGTAATCTATGGATTAGGCTAACACTTGCATATTATAGACATATACTATCATCGTATAAATTTTATTGATTTGAACTATATAGCTAGGGGCTATACTTTTGAGGCATTCAAATACAGCAATCTCAAAAACCCTTGGATATGAACAGCGAAAATCAACCCGCCAAACTAACTACAGCTTCCGGCAAGCCTTACTACGAGCACGAAAACAGCATGACGGCTGGTCCACGCGGGCCGATCCTGCTCGAAGACTTTATTTTGCACGAAAAACTGGCGCACTTTAACCGCGAGCGTACCCCGGAGCGTGTGGTGCACGCCAAAGGCACCGGCGCTTACGGCACTTTTACTGTTACACACGACATCACTAAATATACCAAAGCCAAACTGTTCAGCGAGATCGGCAAAGAAACCCGTGTGTTCCTGCGATTCTCCACAGTAGGTGGCGAAAAGGGCAGCGCTGATTCGGAGCGCGACCCACGTGGTTTTGCTGTTAAGTTTTATACCGAAGAAGGTAACTGGGACCTGGTAGGCAACAATACGCCGGTCTTCTTCATCAAAGACCCGAAGAAATTCCCGGACTTTATCCATACCCAGAAGCGCGACCCACGCACCAATACCAAGAGCGCCACGATGATGTGGGATTTCTGGTCGCTGAACCCGGAGAGCCTGCACCAGGTGGTGATCCTGATGAGCGACCGCGGCACGCCGCTCTCATACCGCCACATGCACGGTTTCGGCAGCCATACGTTCTCGTTCATCAACAAGGCCAACGAGCGCTTCTTCGTGAAATTCCACTTCAAGACGCTGCAGGGCATCCAGAACTTTACCGACTCTGAAGCCACTCTGATGAAAGGTATGGACCCAGACCAGGCGCAGCGAGACCTGGTGCAGGCCATTGACCGAGGCGATTTCCCACGCTGGGCTCTGAAAGTGCAGATCATGACGGAAGCTGAGGCTGCAAACTACAAGTGGAATCCGTTTGACCTGACCAAGGTATGGTCGCAGAAAGACTATCCGCTGATCGATGTGGGCGTACTGGAGCTGAACGAAATTCCGGACAACTACTTTGCGCACGTAGAGCAGGCCGCTTTTGCACCAGCACACCTGGTGGATGGCATTGGGTTCTCACCTGACCGCATGCTACAGGGCCGTATCCTGTCCTACCCGGATTCGCAGCGCTACCGCATTGGGGCTAATTATGAGCAGATACCGGTGAACCGCTGTCCGTTTGCTGTAAACAACTACCAGCGCGACGGCGCCATGCGGGTGGATGGCAACGGCGGCAGTGCGCCGAACTACTTCCCAAACTCTTTTGACAACATAAAGGCGGACGAGACCTACAAAGAGCCGGCCCAGCATTTGGGAACCAACGTGGTGGCCGACTGGTACGACCGCAACGCCGAAGGCGAGAACGACCACTATACCCAACCGGGTGATCTGTTCCGTTTGATGACGCCGGAAGAGAAGAAAAACACCATTAGCAACATCGTGGGAGCCATGCAAGGTATAGACGGACCGAAGCGGGCAGAGATTATAAACCGTCAGCTGTGTCACTTCTTCCGCGCCGACATTGGTCTCGGACTGGGTGTTGCACAAGGCCTGGGCGTTGACGTAAGCGCCCACACGGGCGGCGTGCAGGCGCACTAAGTTGACACTGTATTTTGTGCTATGGAAAAGCCGGCCCTGTGCCGGCTTTTCTGTTTTGCTACCGGAACCTAAAGGCGCTCAGGATTGTATTGAAATTAACACATGAATAAATGATCATGTATTGCAATTACCTATTATTTGAATTTGAATGACCGACCTAAAAGTAAGGGTAGATAAGAAAAAGCTGGAACGGACGGCCTATGTGCTCAAATGTGTGGCCCACCCGGTACGCATTAGCATCATCGACCTGCTGGAGCAACAAGACCAACTCACTGTGAGCCAGTTGCAGGAGGTGCTGAAAATTGAACAGTCACTACTCTCCCACCACCTCACCAACATGCGCGACAAAGGGCTGGTGGAAACACGCCGGCAGGGCAAAAATGTATTTTATTTTTTGACGGACGCCAGCATTTCCAACATCATCGATTGCATTAAAGGCTGCAAGCCCGTGCAATAAGGCTGTATAGTAAAATGAAATTATTTTCATATAATTACTTTTTGATCTGAATCGTTTACATAGGCCGTGTACCTAAAGCGGCTTTCTAACGTTATAAATAACATCGGTTAACCCATTGCGCCCATGAAATTATTCTTAATGACCCTTATGGCAGCCAGCCTGATGAGCTGCAGTAGCCCACAACAGGGTGGTGCTACCGTCAAAACCATTTCTGCCACCGAATACAAAGCCCACCATGAAAAAATCGACAACCAAGAAGTTATGCTGGTTGATGTGCGCACTCCTGCTGAGTTTGAAGCAGGACACCTCGAAAAAACGCAGCACGCCGACTTCCTGAGCGGGGAGTTTGAAAAAGAAATGCAGAACTGGGACAAGGGCAAGACCTACTACCTGTACTGCGCCAGCGGAAACCGCAGCGGAAAAGCCGCTAAACTGATGGAAGAAACTGGTTTTAAGAATGTCTACAACATTGGTGGATACCAGGATCTTAAGTCGGCAGGTCTTCCGGTAAAAGAATAATAACTGTTATTGGGGAAGCAGTATAATCATTAACTAGTATTTACACGTACCTTTACATGATTTATCTGATGTCATGCTGCTAAAACAACCCACTTTCCAAACTATTTTTTCCTCTGATTTCTACAGGATAGAGATTGATCAGGAAAATGATTTGTTACTGGCCGAATGGTTGCGAAGCGTGAACAAAGAGGAAATGATCAAGGGCGGCACCCAACTGTACGAAGCGCTCCGCGATACGGGCATTACCCGGGCAGTAGCCAATGCAGAACGCTTGACAACGCTGGATGCAGCGACTAAAGAATGGATGTCCACTAGTTTTTACGAATTGCTTTCCCAGACCCGACTTCAGAAACTGGCCAGAGTACTACCAAGCAGCCTCTTCTCCAAGCTTGCCCTGGAGGCAGTCGCCACCCGCGCGGAGGCCCAGAACATCAACCGCTTCTTGTTCAAGAACTTCTCCAATCAGAAAGACGCCCTGACCTGGATCAACGAGTAAGGTACTACCTCTTCTGTTTCTTTCATTTATATAGCAAAACTGCTATACCTTATCCAGAAAAAATTATATCACAAACTTGCAGTATAGGTATACCTTAATGTAACTTGTGGTGCAAAGGAGAAAGGAACAGGGACATGCGCATACTACACACTTCAGACTGGCACCTCGGCCAGCGACTCGTTAACCTCGAACGAACAGAAGAGCATCAGCATTTCCTGGACTGGCTCCTGCAAACCATCGAAGCCGAAAAGATTGACGCGCTGCTAATGGCCGGCGACGTGTTCGACACCGGTGCTCCATCAAACACTGCTCTCAAGCAATACTATACCTTCCTGACCAGGGTATGCGCCACTTGCTGTCGCCACATTATCATCACAGGCGGTAACCACGACTCGGTTTCCACGCTCAACGCACCCAAAGAACTTCTCGATTGCTTCAACATAAAAGTGATAGGTGGCGCCACCGCTGACCTGCTGGATGAACTTATCGAATTGCGAAACGAGAACGGCGAACTGGAACTGGTCGTTTGCGCCGTACCTTTCCTCCGCGACCGCGATGTGCGGCTGTCAGTGGCCGGCGAAAGTCATGAGGAACGCGAGCAGCGCATCAAGCAAGGTATAGCCGCGCACTATGCTGCCTTTGTGCCGCACGTGCAGCTATACAAAGCGCAGGGTATACCTGTCGTAGCGATGGGCCATTTGTTTGCTGCCGGCGGTTCCGCTACCGACAGCGAAAAGGAAATTCATGTAGGCAACCTCGGCCAGATCGGGGCCGATCAGTTCCCCAAAGAATTCGACTATGTGGCCCTCGGTCACCTGCACCGTCCGCAGCAAGTCAACAAGGCGCACCACATCCGTTACTCCGGCTCCCCTATTCCACTCAGCTTCAGTGAGGTGGCGGATAAAAAAGTAGTCTATGTGCTGGATTTCGAGGCTGGAAAACTCACTGACTTGAAGGAGATCGCTATACCTGTCTGCCGCAAACTGGTGCGCTTTAAGGGCGGGTTGGAAGAGGTGAAACAGAAGATAGCCGTGTACGATAACAGCAGCTATACCTTGCCGGCCTGGGCCGAGCTACAGGTAGAACTCGATACTCCTATACCTGACTTGAACCAGCAACTGGATGAGGTACTGAACCTGAAAAGCAACGAACTGCAATTGCTGATCCACCGTCCGCCCATTATCAAAACAACCCGAAGAACCCTGGAGCAGGAAGTGCGCGAAGAGGTGGACCTGCATACCCTGAGCGAGAAAGACGTGTTCCTGAAGCGCTGCGAAAGCGCCTTCCCGGAAAGCGACCACACCGAGCTGCGCCATACCTTCGCGGAGCTGCTGGAGTTGATGCGGCAGGAGGTCGAAAATTAGACGTGCAAGGGCATTCCCTGTTTAAATTTTATCTTCCTATACCTAATAAAGGGTCATCCAGGATTTAGAAAACTTTGCATTATGATTCAAACTTCTACCTATAATTTGTCTCCTAGAGCGTATTTCAGAATTATAGTCGAAAACAGATTACGTCGGTTCTGGTGGCTATACATACTTATGATTATTTTCTGCCTATCATCACTTGACAGATTTGGCGAAGACAGCTTGATTACTACTTACATCATCGTATCCGCAGTATACCTGCCTACTCTGATTATTTACCTCTATTTCTGGGCGACATCTCAAAAGAACCAGAATTTATTTATACCTCACTATTTCACTGTGAACGAAACTATGATGACCTCTACGAGTGAGGGTAACTTCCATAGTGAGATACCACTAAAGCTTATCATAAAAACTGTTGAAAGAGAAAGCTACTGGCTGCTTTATATTGCTAAGTCGCAATTCATCTACATTCCCAAAAAAGTGTTCATGTCTCAAGAAGATCAGGCTACTTTTAGAATGCTAGTAGCAGGCAATAGAAATAACTAGTAATCATTCTCACGTTTTAGCACCATGAAAATCCTCGCCGTCCGCTTCCTGAACCTCAACTCGCTGAAAGGTGAGCACGAGATCCGTTTCGACCAGAGCCCACTGGCGGATGCAGGGCTGTTTGCCATTACAGGTCCGACCGGAGCGGGCAAAACCACTATTCTGGATGCGATTACGGTGGGGCTTTACGGCATGGCGCACCGGCATAACAACGAGCGCCCCCTCGAGCTGATGACCCGCCATACGGCAGAATGCTTTGCGGAGGTGGAGTTTGAGGCAGGTGGCAAGGTATACCGCTCGAAGTGGCACCTCCGCCGCAGCCGGGGCAAGGCAGAGGGCAAGATCCAGCCCGTGCACATGGAGCTGTATGATTTCGAAAAGGACGAACTGCTGGACCTGAAACCAAGCGAAGTACCCGGCATGGTAGCCGAAATTTGCGGACTTGACTACAGCCAGTTCCTGCGTTCCGTTATGCTATCGCAGGGCGACTTTGCCCGTTTTCTCAAGGCAAGTCCGACCGAGCGCAGCAGTTTACTGGAAAAGATCACCGACACGGGCATCTACTCAGACATCTCGAAGTTCGCGTTTGAGAAGGCCAAGCAGGAACGACTGAAATACGAAAGCCTGGAGCAACTGCTTCAGAACACGCAGCTATTGCCCGAAGAGCAGCGTGCGGCCTACGAAGCAAGCATACAGGAATTGACAACTCAGGAGGCCACTTTGCAGCAAGACCTGACCACACTGCAAGCGAAGGTGCAGTGGCTGCAGCAGGTAGCGCAACTGCAAACACGTCAGCAGCAGCACCAGCAGTCCCTTGCTGTGCAGGAGCAGAAACTACAGCAGCTGCAGCCTGACTTTGTGAAACTCGAGCAGCACCAGCAAGCCCATCAGTTTGTCGGCGAACTGGCCGAAATCCGAAGCGCCAACAGCAAAGTAATCGAAGCACAGGAGCAGCTCCAAACCTTGCAGAAACGGGTGCCCACGCTTGAAACCGAGCTCGAGGCGGCCGGAAGAATTGCTATGGAGGCCACCAAAGCGTTTCAGCAGCAAGAGGCTGCCATCCAGCAACTGGACCCCATCCTGACGCAGACCGTCCGGCTGGACCACCAGCTTAACAGCATACGTGATGCTTACACCAAAAACAAAGACTCCTACAAAGTCTTTGAGCAGCAATTGCAACAGGAGCAGGCGCAACTCCAGACCAGACAGACCGAACTGAAAGAACTCACGCAAGAGGCAACAGGTATAAAAAACTGGTTGGAGCAAAACGCCAGGTTACAGGACCTGAAAGAACATTTGCCTGAGTTCAGAGCCACGTTGCGCGACCTGCAGGAAGTGGAGCAGCGCATCCGGCGCCATCAGCAGGAGCAGCAGGAACTGACACAGCAGCGGGCCCAGGAAGCCAGTCAGCTAAATGCGCTGCAGGAACAGCAGGCAAAGCAGCAGACGCTACATGAGCAATTGCAGCAGCAGAAAAGCGAAAAGCTCCGTGCCCTGCAAGGCATACTCTCTGACAGAAGCATGGAGGAACTGGAACAGGCGGCACAAGCGCAGCCTGCCCTGCTGGCCCGCTATGAGCGTCTGCACGAAGTAGCCCAGCAGCATGCCCTGCAACAGCAAAAGCTACAAATATCCAACAACCACCTGGCACAGCTGAAGCAGCAACTGGAAGAAGCCAGTGCCGCACTTCAGGAAAATAGAAGCAGGTATAGCCAGGCTACCGAACACTTGCTGGCCCTCCAGAAACTGGTGCAACTGCAGCAGCAGATCCAGCAGTATGAGGAGGCCCGACACACCCTGTCACAGGACGAACCGTGCCCGCTTTGCGGCTCCACCCACCACCCCTTCGCTGAGGATGGCTATACCTTCGACTTGCCTGAAGAGGTACAGAAGCGGGACAAGCAACAAACTCTGGTGAAAGAACTGGAGCAGGGCCTGCAGCAGCTACAGGTACAGCTCAGTTCCCTGGAACAAAAGCAGCAGGTGGAACATGTAGCCCAAAAGGAAACAGAAACGGGACTGGAGCGACTTCGCCATACCTTTGAGCAGCTGGCCTCCGGATTACCGCAAGAGCTAGGTATAGACAACGTAGATCTGTTAGCGCAACTGTTGCAGCAGCAACAAGAAGCAGCCACGGCATTGCAACACCAACTGGCTCAGGCCCGGTTGCTGAGCCGTGAACTGGAAGGTATAAACCAGCAGCTGCAGCAGTTCCGCGAAGCGCTGGTGCAGGCCCAGTCAACCTTTAACCAGTTGCAGGCCTCTGACAAAATGCTGCACGGCCAGCTTCAGAAACTGCAGGCAAGTCTGGCCGACGAGCTAGAGCAACAGCAGGCGCATACCGAAACGGCCGAATCTTTTGCTGCCACTTTCGGCTTACGCTACAAGGCCGGGGAGCGGCAAAGCCTCCTGCAGACATTAGAGCAGCAAGCCGCCACCTATACCCAAAAACAGCAGGCGCTGGAGGGTATGCGTGAAATATATATTGAACTGCAGCAGTTGGTTAAGAACCTGAATACAAACGAAGCCCAGAAGCTAAAAGAACTGGAAGTGCGCAAACAGGCATTAACAGAAGAGCACAATCAGCTGACGAAACTCAAGCACGAGCGCTATACCTTGTTTGGCGACAAAGACCCGGATAAAGAGCGCAGACTGGCCAATGAGGAACTGAGCGCAAGAGCAAGGCATGCCGAAGAGGCCCGCCGCAGTCAGCTGCAGAAGCAACAGGAGCTACACGAAGCCCGCGCCCGCCAGTCAGAATGCCAGCAGAAGCACCAGCAAAACACGTCGGTACTGGAAGAGCTGCGACAAGGTCTGCTGAACGTACTACAGCAGAAAGGCATCGCAACCATCGAAGCCCTGAGCCATATGCTGCTCCACCGCGACGAAGCCGACCGCCTGGCCAACCAGAAGGCACAAACTGAAAAGTACCTGACTGAGCTTCGCAAAAGCTTAAGCGACGTGCAGCAGGAGTTAGCGCAGCTGCAGCAGAATCAGCTGACCGACGAAGGTATAGCAGCACTACAGGAACAGCAGCAACAGAAAACAGCACTGCAGCGGGAGTTGATCTCGCAGCGTGCGCGCCACCATCAATTATTGGAGCAGGATGCTCTGCAGCGTGAAAAGAACAAAGCACTGGCCGAACAGCTGAAAACGCAGCAGCAGGTATGCCACCGCTGGAGCCAACTGGCCGACCTGATCGGGTCATCTGATGGGTCTAAGTTCAGTCGCTTTGCGCAGGGGCTCACCCTGGCCCGACTTGTGGAACTGGCCAACCGCCACTTGCTCAAGCTAAACGATCGTTACCGCATCCTGAAGTCATCGGATGAGGATTTGGCTTTGCAGATCGTCGACACCTACCAGGCAGAAGCGGTGCGCCCGATGAACACCCTTTCCGGAGGCGAGAGTTTTCTGGTGAGTCTGGCCCTGGCCTTGGGACTTTCGGATCTGGCCGGTCGCCGCACCCAGATCAACTCGCTCTTTATCGACGAGGGCTTTGGCACCCTCGATCCGGACACACTCGAGGCTGCCATCTCGACGCTGGACAACCTGCATGCAGCTGGAAAAACGATCGGTATCATCTCACATGTGGAGGCACTGAAGGAGCGCATCAGCACACAGATTGTGGTAACCAAAAAGCCGGGCGGGATAAGTTCTGTTCGTGTTGTGGCTTGATTTTGCCTCTAAACTTGCTTTCATAACATAGGACTACATTTACCCAATTTGTCCATTTACACCCTTTTGAGCAGAGTAGCAGCACTTCGCTTACATACAAATTGCATTTTTCCAAAGAGGCTTTTTATTCATGATTTCGGATTAGTATTATTAAACATTAAATTCTTATATTGCTCCCTGCTAATGAATCAATTACGGTAATTCAAACTGTAGAGAGGTACCTATGCTTCTACTATTCCTGACTCGCTTCATCCTACTTATAAACCTTACGCAACCGCAGCAAAAAGTCCTCATCCAGGACTTGAAGACTGAATTGGACCGTACGGAAGACATAACGCGAAAGGCGGAATTGTACTGTGAACTGAGCAAGGCGCACAACAGCATCAATCCGAAAACCACCATTTCCTATGGCAACAAAGCAATTGAAATGGCACGACAGGCGGGCGATGACAAACTACTGGCACTGGCTTACAACGAAACCGGCTCTGGTCACTACCTGCTTGGCGACATCGACAAGGCCGTTCAGTTCTACTACATGGCGCTCCGCATTCGTGAGAAACTAGGCGATCCGTCTGACCTGAGTGCCAGCTACAACAACATCGGCAATGTGTACGCCGATCAGCGCAACCACAAAGAGGCCCTCCCACTCTACAAAAAATCACTTTCCCTTTCCACCACAGCGCAGGATACCCTGCGCATGAGCAGTGCCCTGAGCAACATTGGCGGTGTATACCTGGACCAGGGAAAGTATGACCTGGCGCTCGTTTACTACCGGGAGGCCCTCCCTATTCAGGAAAAGCTGAATGATAAACAGGGAATCCTGATTTCGCTCATCAATATCGGGGACGCCTATAATGGCAAAAACGATTTCCAGACGGCTCTTTCACATTTTAACAGGGCCCACCAGATTGCCAATGATCTGGGTAGTCCGCATGATGAGGTGTATGTACTGCGTGGCAAAGCCGAGTCGTACCTGAAAGCCGGCAAATTCGAGAAAGCGCTCGACAACGCCCTGGCCAGCATGGAACTAGCCAAAGCGTATGAAGGCAAGTATGTGCTCAGGGAAAATGCCGCCATCCTGGACCGCATCTATGCCGCTATGGGCAACTATGAAATGGCCCACCACTACCTGACGCTGCACATGGCCTATAACGATAGCCTGCACAACGAACGGGCGGCAGATCGCATAGCGCAGGAACGCGTGAAGTACGAAACAGCCCAGAAAGACAAGGAAAACCTGTTACTCCGTGCAGAGCAGGAATTGAATCTGCGCAAGCTGGAGCAACGCAGCATTGTGCAGTACTTCACTATCGCACTGCTGTTGTTGGTTTGCGCCATTGCCTACGTGTTCTTCAGAGGACGACAGCACCAGAGTCGCATTAACAAGCTGCTCACCCAGAAGAACGAGCTGATCATGCACAAGAACGAGGCCCTGAACCGGCACCAGAAAGCCCTGACGGAACAGGCCGAGCAGCTCAACATTCAGAAAGAAAAACTCACCCAGCTCAATACCATCAAAGACAAGCTCTTCTCCGTAATAGCGCACGACTTGCGGGGCCCATTGGTTGCCCTCAAAGGCCTGCTGCATGTCATGGCCATGGGCAAAGTACCGGCCGATAAACAGGAAGGACTTTTTAACAGCCTCGTGAAAGGACAGCAGAACGTGCTTTGGATGCTCGACAACCTCTTCGACTGGGCCAGAGCGCAGATGGATGGCTTCGAGGCTGACCCCAAGCCACTGCCGCTGCGCGAATTGGCTGATGAGAACATCCGCCTGCTTCTGCCAGTGGCCAGCAGCAAGGAAGTGGCGCTGGAAAACAAGATCGACCCAAGCCTGACAGGCCGTGCCGACAAGGAAATGATCCGCCTCGTGCTTCGTAACCTGATCTCTAACGGCATCAAGTTCTGCAAGGCCGGCGACACGGTCACGCTTTCGGCCAGACTACGGGACAACCATGTGCTGATCTCTATTAGAGACACAGGTATAGGCATGACGCCGGAAGTGCAGCAGAAGCTTTTTGGAGGCAACAATTACTCTAGCCGGGGTACTGCCAATGAAAAAGGCAGCGGTTTGGGGCTGGCGCTCTGCAAAGACTTTGTAGAGCACAATGGCGGTGCGATTTGGGTTGAAAGTGCACCAGGTGTAGGCAGCACGTTTATGTTCACACTCCCCTGCTTTGTGGAGCAGGAGGATCATAACGGCGATACACCTCAAGAGCAGGTTGCAATAGAAAAACCAGCAGAGCAGTTACAATTAGCTTAGCCATTTCCCTGCAGAATCGAAAGGTGACTGTTATCTAAAAACAAATACTTCTGTTTGTGGTAAAAGTAGAATAGCAGCACCTTTGCCTCATGAACAAGTACATCTTATACCTCCTCGTAATCGCCAGCCTGCTGGCAGCGCCTGCTTGCAAGCAGGATAATGAAAAAGCACGGGAGGAATTCCGCCAGCGCCGCGGTGCAGTTGAACACCCCGTACAGCCCACCGCTACTCCATCTGAAGACCCAGGCGAGCCAGTCGCTGTTCCTGGCGATAACACACAAACTTCACCCGAAGCTGAGACACCCGCTGTTCCTGGCGACCGGGTAGTGGGTGTAAAAGACGGCGACACCTTTGAGCTGCTGCGCAATGGGCAAACCATCACGGTACGGCTTCTTGGCGTCGATACGCCCGAGAAGAACCAGGCGTTCGGGCAGCGGGCCAAGCAATTTGCCTCTGACCTGGCCTTTGGCAAAAATGTGCGCCTGATCGAGCACAACAAAGACCGCTACGGCCGCACCGTGGGCACAATCATACTACCTGATGGCCGCAGCCTGAACGAGGAACTGGTGCGCGAGGGATTTGCCTGGCACTACACTGCCTACTCCAAAGACAAAACCCTGGCCAACCTGGAAGCGGATGCGCGTCGGTTTAAGCGGGGCCTCTGGCAGGACCCAAACCCAATAGCGCCCTGGGATTTCCGCAAACAAAAGCCTGCTCCCGTGGACAACAGCAAAGCCCCTGTACCTGCCGGCGCTACCAAGCGACAGGTATACCTATGCGATAGCTCCGGCTCAGCAGTGTATCACTTCAGCACAGACTGCTCCGTATTGAAGCGTTGCAAAGAACAGGTGATCACTGTCTCAGAGGCTGAGGCGATCCGCAAACACAACAGACGGGCCGACAAAACTTGCAGCCCTAAATAATTCCGCCTATTTTAGGTTCAGCATTGTACTCAACGTAACACGCATATGTTTAAAAAGACCCTGGCAGGTATGTGTGGCCTGCTCATCTCACTGGCAGCCTGCCAGTCACCCGACAGCGCACAAGCAGAACAGCATGGCGCACAAGAAACATCCGCAGTTGCTGACACAGTAAAGCGGGAGCCCCGTCCAAAGCCTGAGTATTATAATTTTAAAGGAGTAGAGAGAAAGCGCGTGTACATTTGCATGGATGCTACAGAGGACACGTTCCATCAGCAACACGACTGCCCTGTACTCGTCACCTGCAAAGGCCAGTTCCGCAACCTGATTCTGGCCCGCGCTATTGAAAACTTCGACCGCTACAACTGCGAAACCTGCAGTGCCGACCTGGGCTACATTTTTGATGAAACTTACGCGCCATACTAGAGCCAGGCTTTACAGTATAGCAATGCGTTGCCAGAAGCCCAGAAACTGGTCTTGTAAAATTGCGCTGCCGTGGCGCACAGGTATACGGCAACAAAAAGCGGCTGCTCTGAAATACAGAACAGCCGCTTGTGCTTTAAATGATATCCGGGTGCTTATTTCTTTCCCTTAATCACCAGCAGAGGCACTTCGGCCTGGTAGGTCATTTTTTCGGCCAGACTCTGTGAGAAAAGCTCGCGCAGGAAGCCTTTTTCACGACGAAGGATGGCTACCATATCGGCGCCTGATGCGTCGTAGTATTCTTTTATCCCATCGGTGCGGTGCTTGCTTACCACTTCCTCAAAATGGATGGGAGCGCCTGGGAACGCCTGCTCCATCTCCTGCAAAAAGCGACTTTTTCGGTCACCGTTCGAACGGCCTTCCTTGTGTACATGCACCACATCTACGCTGGCTCCAAACGAGCTTGCAAAGTTTAGCACTTCACGCAGGGTGGCTATATCGTCAGCGGCATAATCTGATGCATATACAATCTTACCTATGCGCGGATAGGCGGCTGTGGAAGGCACAGAAAGCACCGGACATTTCACTTGTTCCATTACTGCTTCGGCATTGCTTCCGATCAGCAGTTCTTCGAGGGCATTACCGCCGCCTGTAGTTCCCATCACAATCAGGTCATAACCAACAGTCTTGGTCAGGTGCTCGGTTATATCCGTTAGCAGGGCTTCCTTGAGTATGTAGTCGCAGGTAAATTCACCACTTCGGTTTGCCCCATGGCGCTCCTCTATTTCGCGGCAGAGGTTCACTAGTCGCTCTTCGGCATCCCGCATTTGCTCACCAAGCAGTTCACTGGCCACCAAGGCAGTTTCGGAGGTATCGACAATAGGCAGGTGTACCACATGGAGCAAGGTGAGGTGGCCTCCGGACTGACGGGCGATCAGCACAGCATATTCCAGCGCTTTGGCAGCTGTTTTAGAAAAGTCGGTTGGGCAAAGGATTTTTTTCATGTTGTCAGGTGGTTGCGAAAAGCATTATATCAAAGATTTACTATGTATACGTAACGAAGCAAAAATGCGCCTTAATCCTGAAGATAAAAATGACCTGCATCACCTCATGCTAATTACGTGCGCTTGCTTATACCTACTCAAAAGATGCCCTTCATCCTAATGGTGGCATTAGAACATTAAGAAACTCATACCTATCTGAGATTATCCTCCGGTTGTTTGCTTTAGCGCCCGGACTATACTTTCAATCTCTGTTATCTTGCTATTTGCCGATCTCTTTGTTTAGCCCCTTCACCTCATCCCAGGACCAGTAGCGCTTCGGTGCTATACCTTTATACTTCTCCCGGAAGTAGTCTGCTACCAGCTGTTTCAGTTGATCGGCAGGTATAGAAGAGGTATGAATTTCCCGGGTGGTCGGGTGGTCGTAGCGCTCCATGCGCGACAAGTCTTTCCCTTCGAGGCGCAGCAGCGGGCCGGTTTCAGTAAGATTGTCAGCCGTCCAGGTATAGCCGGAGGCTTCCAGAGCATTGAGCTGCTCTGCCAGGGGTTTCAGGCTGATGCGGGGCAGCGTGGGTCTGGAGGCAATATCGACCCAGGTGGTATACTTGTACTCCAGCTCGTAGCGGTTGCCTTCGTAGCAACTCAAGACAATATCGAAGCCGATGGTGCGGCTGAACAAGGCATAGTAATGTACCGGTTTCTGGGTGTTGATCACGATCAGGCCTAATTCGGGATAGCGCTGCAGTTTGGTGTCGGGCTTGTACATATCGCGGTAGCCGAGCAAGACGTCTGCCACTTCCTCTTCCCAGACCGGCTTCTCCCAATCAGGATCCTGCAGCACGCGGCCAAACTCCCGCAGAAAATACCTGAATTTGTCGACGCAGCGTTTCGCTTCTTTTTCTTCAGACTCATCGGCCGCAAAGGGGGCATAGAACATGTCGCGCTCGCGGGTATTGAGCCAGCAGACCAGCTTCAGCGCCTCTCCTGCCAGCGGGTGATTCAGGTCCAGTTCCCGAAAGTCGCCGATGTGGGCCATCAGGCGCAGCAGTTCTTCGTTCTCCAGTGCCAGCTCCGGATTGAGTAGGCTCCACACACCCACAAACCCATCGATGTCGAAGTGATTGGCCGTGACGTAAGGCAGATCCAAACCGGGCAGGTTGAGCCGGAGGGCGTGCAGCACCATGGCAGCGCTGGTGTCGTCGCGCACTTCAGCCGGCGTGGGGGCGCCACGCCAGTGCGAAAGCACCAGTCCGTTGGGGTGCATGCTGTCTACAATGATGGCTTTTTTCTCTTTTACATCGCCAAAAGGTATAAACTGTCGCTTTATCATGGGCTAAATATAGCTAAATCTAATGTCATCCCTTAAATTCGGGCGTTCTTCGCAACTGGTCGGTAGAAACCGTATCCGGAATATCCAATTGCCTGAGCGTTCGTAGTTTTCAAAATCTTCAACACACAGCAACATGTCAACCCTCCAGCAGCTATACCGCAGTTCCCTCTCCCTCCTGACAGACTTGTACCAACTCACCATGGCCTATGGCTACTGGAAAGAAGGGATAGCAGAGCGTGAGGCTGTTTTTCACCTCTATTTCCGCAAACCGCCTTTTAAGGGAGGGTACACGATAGCTGCCGGTTTGGCGCACGTGGTGGAGTATTTGCAGCAGCTTCAATTCACAGAAGAGGATCTGGCATACCTGGGCAGTCTGCGCGGAGGCCAAAACGAGCCCCTGTTTGAGCAGGCTTTCCTGGACTACCTGCGTGACCTGCGCTTTACCTGTGATGTGGATGCTATACCGGAGGGAAGTGTCGTATTTCCAAGCGAGCCTTTGATTCGGGTTCGTGGACCTTTGCTGCAGGCACAGCTCGTGGAAACGCCCCTGCTTACCATCGTCAACTTTCAGACGCTCATAGCAACTAAAGCGGCCCGCATCAAAGAGGCAGCTAAAGATGACAAGGTGATTGAATTCGGGATGCGCCGTGCCCAGGGCATAGACGGATCGCTGGCTGCTGCCAGAGCCGCATATGTGGGAGGCGTGGATGCCACTTCTAATTTACTCGCTGGCAAGCTCTTCGACATGCCGGTGAGCGGCACGCATGCGCACAGCTGGGTGCAGGCCTTTGAGAGCGAAACACACGCCTTTGAAGCCTACGGCAAAGCCTTCCCGCACGACTCAGTGTTTCTCGTGGACACTTACAATACTTTAGAAGGCGTGCGTCAGGCCATTGAAGTAGCCAAAAAGCTGTATCCGAGTGGCTTTAAACTAAAGGGCATCCGCCTGGACTCCGGCGACCTGACCTACCTCAGTATTGAGGCCCGAAAGCTGCTCGACGAAGCAGGTATGACCGATACCAACATTGTGGCTAGCAACGACCTCGACGAAAACATTGTGAACAGCCTGAAACAACAGGGCGCCAGGATTAACGTTTGGGGAGTCGGTACACAGTTGGTGACAGCATACGACCAGCCTGCCCTGGGCGGGGTGTACAAGTTGGCGGCTTTTAAACAGGAGAACGGGGATTGGAACTATACCTTGAAACTCTCGGAGCAACTTGAAAAAACCTCCAACCCAGGTATACAGCAAGTACGTCGTTTTTACGATGAGAACGGGTTTGTGGCAGACATGATCTACAACGAAGCGGAACCTCTGCCCGAGAAAGTACTTATCGTCAGCCCGCTCGACAGCACGCGCCGCAAGTCTGTGCCTGAAGGCACTCCATACAAAGACCTGCTACAACCGGTACTCGCCAAGGGTGAACTTGTGCAGGAACTGCCTGACCTGAAAGCCATCCGGAAGCACCGCGAAGAAGAGATCGGCAAGCTGCACGAAAGCATCCGACGCCTGCTAAACCCGCACAGTTACCCGGCCGGTCTGGAGGCAAACTTCCATCAGTTCAAAACCGACCTGGTGCTGGCCATCCGCGAGAAAGGCGAGGCTGCCTTGAAAGCACGGTAGGCAAACGGGTATCTGCTATACCTGAGCGCTTGAGGCCACGATTCATTGTCGAACTTTCTCCTTTGGGGCAAGCGTTATAAAGTATTTACTTGTTCTAATATTGTTAAATCCAGTAGAGCTAAAACACTAGGCTGTATAGGTATTTTTAGTATAGCATTAATCTAAGAGTTTGGTAGCTACTAGCCCCTATAATTGGGGAACCGCTAGCGCCTGACTTGCAAGTAGCAGTTTCCCATCATAGATCTCCAGTAATAAGTCGTAACTATCGGAGGGTCTAATGCACAAAGACGTTTTTGAGAAGGACACAATTTGGTCTGGAGCAGCTACAAAACTGCCCGACTGACTGTTGGCAGATCTGCCTGTAGCAGACACACGGATGCATTTAAATTTGTAGGAGAGGTAAACGGTTTGTGGGCTTTTGTTCTCAAACATGCCTGACACTACAAGTAAACCGTTACCGCGCTGTATATTCATATGCGCCATGCACTGTGACGCTGTTGGAGCTATATTATCTACGTTGAACATAATCATAATAGAGTTAAAGATTGGGAGTGAATAAATGGTTATTTCTTACCGGTCACAGCATGCATATAAAGACAACAAACCAAAGCATTTATACCACTAAAGAAATGCAGATAGCATAAGGAATATATTAACAGCATCCTATACTCTTATACTTCATTACAATATAATATGTTACTATTTAATGTAAAAATTGTCCCATTAAATCTGTGGTTTATTATTCTAATATTAGATTCTTGTCCGCAAGTAGTCACAAGCTGGGTATTACGTGAAACTGGCATTAACATTATTAAGATTGAAGCAGAGAATCATAAAGAAAAAAGCACTTATAAAGTATTTGCTACTCGCTAAGCCCTTATTGCAAACAGGCCTGAAATAAAGCTATCATCAGTTCAAAACCGGCCTGTTGCTGGCCATTCGCGAGAAAGGCGAGGCTGCTTTGAAAGCGCGGTAGGCAAATGAGCTTTTGCTATACTTTAGCGTTTGCGGCCGCGCCTGTTGGAGATGCGCTCGATGCGTTTGCCGCGCACCCACTTAAGGTATTTTTGTAGGTCTTCGGCCTGTTGCAGCGCAGGTATAGAGTTGTACTGCACGGCCAGTTCCCGGTTGCTGTAGGTCAGGTGCAGGGTGCTGTGGCAGGGCTGGCAAAGTTCGGCTGTGGCGCCATAGCGACCTCCCTCCTCCCGGGGTACGAGGTGGTGCCGCGAGAGGTATTGCACCTCCCGGCCGCATAGTTCACAAACCAGTTCCTCCTCTTTCTTTGCCATAAGGTTTCTACTTTGTGCGCTGGCTCTCTGTTACGGTTTGCGTTTCAGAGTTGTAGTAAAATCGTAATGCAAGGTCTCCCTGTGCTTTCTACAAATTGTCTCTATCCGATCGATAGTGAAAATCAACCTCCTGCATACACTATTCCTAACAACAGCCAGCCTTTCCTGCCTAAAACATTTATACTGCTCTCAAGGTTTACATGCCTTGCGATCTACTGCAATTACTCGCTGAGAGCAACTCTGTGCAGGTTATGATACAAACTGAAAGATCCGCTGCCCAGGTATAGCAATTGCTAGTTGAATCACGTATACACAAGGTTCTTTGGTTAGTCAATGGTATGAATTTTAAGCTGACGCCATATCCACCACTATTAAAGCGGACGCAGAATGCAGGCAGCAGTAAAATTCACATCCAAGCTGATGGAATTATTTGTACATTGGCGCCCTGTCTTGATTTCAATGTTTAAACTATGAATAGATTCCGGGATGATAATCCTGCTTCGATAACCGCTCCTGCACAAGAGGCTCTGGTGCCGAAAGATCAGATTCGGGAGGGCCTGCTGATCTTTCTGCTGGCAGCGATCCAGTTCACGCACATGATGGACTTTGTGATCATGATGCCGCTGGGGCCTCAGCTAATGCGAGTTTTCAACATCTCTCCCCGCGAGTTTGGCCTGCTGGTCTCTGCCTATACCTTCAGTGCAGCCATTGCCGGTTTTGTGAGCGCCCTCTTCATCGATCGCTTCGACCGCAAGCATGCTCTGCTGGCACTTTACGTAGGGTTTATTGTGGGCACGCTGGGTTGTGCCATTGCCCCTAACTATGGATTGCTGCTGCTGGCCAGGGTGGTGGCCGGTGGATTTGGTGGCGTGTTGGGGGCGCTGGTACTAGCCATTATTGGCGATGCCATACCCGAGCAGCGCCGTGGCGCGGCTACTGGTCGCGTGATGGCGGCATTTTCGGTGGCCTCTATAGCCGGTATACCCATCGGGCTTTACCTGGCCAGTGAGATGAGCTGGCACGCTCCCTTTTACCTCCTTGTAGGTTTGAGCGTGGTTATACTGCTGGTGGCCGTGCGTTTCCTGCCGGCCATGCGCGGACACCTGACTAATGCCAAACCCGGCAATCCGTTTCGTGCGCTTAAGGCGATGGTGGTGCAGCCCAACCTGCAATGGGCCATGGCGCTCACCGTCACCCTCACTATGGCGGGCTTCCTGGTGGTGCCGTTCATCAGTCCGTATATGGTGGCTAATGTGGGCTTTACGGAGCGCGACCTCAGCTACATCTACCTGTTCGGTGGACTTGCTACTGTCTTCACCTCCCAATGGGCGGGGCGCCTGGCCGACAGGTATGGCAAGCACTTCATCTTCCGGTGGGCTGCCATTCTCTCCATTATCCCGATTGTGCTCATCACCAATCTGCCGCCTGTGGACATGGTGCTGGCACTTACTGTGTCTACGTTTTTCTTTATCTTATTTGGGGCTCGCTTTGTGCCCGCCATGTCGCTGGTCACGTCCAGCGTGGAGCCGGAGTTGCGTGGCAGCTTCATGAGCATCAACTCATCAGTTCAACAGCTGGGGGCAGGTATAGCAGCTTTCGTAAGCGGCCTTATTGTGCAGGAAACAGCCAGTGGCTCGCTCACTCACTTCAATTGGGTGGGCATTATGGCGAGTGTGGTAACGCTGGTGGCTGTGTGGACCGTGAGCCGCATCCGGGCAGTAGGCTGACAGGTATAGAAAAAGCCGCTCGTAAGGGCGGCTTTTTTATTTTTATCGGAGCGTCCGTTGCGCGAAAAAGTTCGGAGTGAAGACCGGGTAGTGCGTTTTGCCGTTCCGGAGCAGTTGTAGCACTTCCCGCAATTCCTCAGGGTCGGCGCTCTTGAGCAGGTACCCGTGCACGCCTTCTTCGAGGAGCTTCTTCACTAGTTCTTCTTCCCCATACATGGACACTATCAGGATCTTTACTTTGCGGTATTTGCTAAGCACGTAACGGGCCACGGCAATGCCATCCATATCAGGCATTTCGAGGTCCAGCATGATGATGTCAGGCAGGTTGCCCTCTATTTTCTCGAGTAGCTCTGCGCCATTAGCCGCGTCACTTATCACAGTAATCTCCTCGAAATTCTTCAGAATCTCGATTACTCCCTTCCTGAAAAGGGTGTGATCATCCGCGATCGCAAGTGTAAGTGGCTGCAGCTCCATGTAGTAAAGCTTAGGTTAGCAAACCAAAGTTATAAATAATAACGATAATATAAGCAACAGGTATAACTATTTCGGCTTTGATGCCTGCTCCCAGCTTCGAAAAGAAATTGATGGCACCGTTGAGCAGATCTACGCGGTTCTGCAGGTTTTTCAGGCCCAGTCCGCTACTTCCACTGCCTGTATCCAGCGTGGTGTCGTAGTTAAAACCCTTCCCATTGTCGGTGTAACTCAAGGTCAGTTTATCACCTTCCCGATGCAGGTTAATCGTAATCAGACTCGCTTCTGCATACTTGAGGGTGTTGTTCACAAGCTCTTGCAAAATGCGGAACAACAGCAACTCCTGCCTGGCCTGCAAACGGAAATTCTCGAGGTTGTGGGTAAACTTCACTTCAAGGCCACTATCAGGAGGCACCGAATGCGCCAGGCTGTTGATTGCCTGCACGAGTCCCATTTTGTCGAGTACTACGGGCAAAAGGTCGTGGGAGATGCGGCGCACGCTTTGGATGGCCTCATCGAGCAGTTCTTTGGAACGATGTGCAGTTTCGGCAGCCGCTTCGTTTTCGGCGCACTTGCGCTCTACCTGGCCAATGTTGAGCCGGATCAGGGCCAGCATACCTCCTACTTCGTCGTGCAGGTCGCGGGCTACACGGCGGCGCTCTTCTTCCTGCGCTTCCAGGGCTGCCTCCAGCATCTGCCGCTGGCGCAGTTCCTGCAGTTCGCGCAGGTGCTCCTGGTGCTGCAACATGCGCCGCTGGTAGGCAAACACAAACACGATAATGCCAATGGCGAGCACCAACAGAACAGGCGTAATGATCAGCAGAGGGGTTAATGTTTCTATCATGCGGCCATTCTCCTTAAGATAAATGCATGGCTAATATAAAAAAGAACATTCAGCACCATGATGATGGCTAAACAGATGCGTGCTGTGTCGTCTGAAATGGCCAGTGCCTCATTAAAAATGGCATATGACATGCTTGTCCCCGCGTAATAGATCAGGATGGCGCAACTCAACAAAAACATGGGGTCACGGTCCAGGTATACAACTTTAGCGTTGTTTGCGACCTTATAAAAGTAGGTGATGGCCATCATGATCAGCATCGCATTGGCTGCTATTCTTGATACTGAGTTCATTTTCATTATGCCGTCCGCAGTAAATGCATCATAAAAAATTAACAAACATAGCACGACCATCCCGCCAACAATGGCTCTCTTCAGCAGGAGTTTGTTAAAGCTGTAATAAAAAACACCAGCTAATACACTGAATCCGAACAAAGTATAGAGATGACTTAGCCAGAGATTATTTCTAGTACCCATTACCACCGTAATCCACGATATCGCTTCTGTCAGCACGCCTATGGTTATAAACAGAAAGAGCAAATTGAATTTCGCGCTCTTGTGTTTTCTGATCAACCACAGACCAATGACAAAAGGCAGAACAGGACTCAATACTGCTGCCCACTTCAAGTAGGGGTAGATATGTCCTATAAAGAACTCCATTAACCGGCCAACTCGCTACTGTTAACGGAACAATCAGGCGGACACGGACTGGATAAGTCCAGAATCAGCCCTTCGGTCATATCATTTCCTTCAGCGTCTGTTCCAACCAGCAACAACTGCTGTTCTCCGTTATCGTCCAGGGCATAATAGATGCGCATCGCCATACAACCTTCCTGTTCAAGTAACTTCTTTACAGTTTCGCCCCCGAACAGGTGCGAATTGGTTTTGCCTCTGCCGCTGGTTCTGTAGTTGGCTGTCCACTCTTTTGCTTGAGCAAGGTCAATAGGCCCGCCCTCGGTTCCTGTTATTTCCATGTAAACTTGATTTGTTCATAGGTAAGATTAAATGTAAATATAGAAAATTTTAGATAAAGCAATTTATAGTATTTTTATCTTTAAAATAATCTTACATTTCACAAATAGAACGGATGGAACAGGAATATTTTGAAGCGAACAGAGATGCCTGGAACCTGCGCACAGCCGTGCACAAGGATTCTGCCTTTTATGACGTGGCTGGGTTTAAGGCAGGGAAATCCAGCCTCAACGCCATAGAACTGGAGGAGCTGGGGCCTGTTGCCGGAAAGAGCCTGCTGCATCTGCAATGCCACTTCGGACAGGACACCCTCTCCTGGGCCAGACTAGGTGCCGAAGCCACCGGTATAGACCTGTCGGACGAAGCGATTAAGGAAGCGGAGAAGTTGAACCGGGAGCTTGGTCTGAATGCCCGCTTCGTGTGCTCCAATGTGTATGATTTGAAAGAGAACCTGCAGGGGCAGTTCGACATTGTGTTCACTTCCTACGGCGTGATCGGCTGGCTACCCGACCTGAACCGCTGGGCTGAGGTGATCGCGCATTTCCTGAAACCAGGCGGCACTTTCTACATGGCCGAATTCCACCCGGTGGTTTGGATGTTTGACAATGACTTCACACAAGTACAGTACCCCTACCACAATACCCCAGAGCCAATTGTAGAAGAGCAGACGGGAACCTACGCCGACCCCAATTCTCCTATCAGGTATAAGGAATACTCTTGGGACCACAGCCTGAGCGAAGTGATCACGGCACTGCTGAACCAGGGACTGGAACTGGAGCTTTTCCACGAATTCCCCTACTCCCCTTACAACTGCTTCAGCCATACCGTGCAGGGACCCGACGGCTACTGGCGCATCCAGCATCTGCAAAACCTGATCCCGATGGTATATTCCCTGAAGTGTACGAAGGTGTAGGGTTTGTCGGGTTGTTATTCCCCTGATCCCAAGGGGGACTATCAACTACTGCTTCCCCACCTGTCATCCTGGAAGGATCTTGATTGAAGGGAGATCAGGCTCTCGCTATAACACACCCCTGCCCCTCTCTTTATAGAGGGCTCCTACCCCGAGAGGGGAATCTCCGCCACTACCAATTGCCAGGTTTAACTTTCGTGGATGTAGGTCATGCTTTGCTGTACCGGGTCCAACCATCCCTAACCCCTCCTTATCCAAGGCGGGGAGTCCGTAACTGCCGATTCGAAGGGATAGGGGGCGTGGCTGCAGTTTCATGTGCACGATTGTCATCCCCCTACCCTTCAAAGGGGGACTTTCAGCCATCACCTATTCCATGTATAAGCTTTATCGTTATTGCTACAGTCCACTGGCAGGTATAGCAAGACTAACTTGCCCCTTGAGCAATGAAACAGATCACTTCAGCCAAGTGCACTTTTCGGCGCTCCACTGTTCGAGCGTTCAGCGAGTGGGGGTGGGGGCCCTCGATTTGGAGCGTCTTGATTTTTTTGCCTACTGGGGGGAGGGGCCTTCTCTTTTTTCATCAAGGAAAAAAGTAGGTGCCCGCCTCACAGGCGAAGCGATGAAATAAGGCAGCTTTAGGTATAGTTAGACCACTGCTAAGCCAGGTATAGGTATAATGCCTGCTATGCCTTAGACTAGGCTAGAAGCTCCACCATAGTATACACGAGCGTGGACGCTCGCGCCATAAACAATACCCCGTCGGTCAGACGAAAAAAACTATAATGAAACCACCTTTACGGATTCGTCTCAAACGACTGCATCCAGGGAATCAAATCCGTGAGCATCGGAATCAAGCTACTGCTGTGCGTGCCATTCTTAACAGGTATAAGCTCCAGACTTGGCGCACCCGCTGCTTTCATGCGCTCATAGGTTTGCCTAGAGTTGTCATAGGGTACAATCACATCGGCAGTGCCATGGTAGAGGCGCGTCGGGCTTTGCGGCACCCAGTTGTTGAAGCTATTGTCCTGCAGGGCTTTTTTGAGCGCCTGCTCGCCACTGCCACGGAGCTCTTCCAGAAACGATGCTGCAAATAACTGTTCAGTTTGGGTGGTTAGCTGCTGGTTGATGGCGCTGCCGCTGTATTGCCCGTTAAACATGGTAGCCAGTCGGGTAGCATATGGCTCCTGGTAAAAATCGGTGAGCGGGCGATTCCACTCGTAGGTTTTGTTGTAGCTCATCAGCACATACGCCAGGTAGGCTGGGTAGGTATAGGGCTTACCCGCCGCCACATCAGCCAGCATGCTGGTCAGGTCGTAGCCACCGGCCCCTGCACCGGAGGCGGTGATTTTCAGGCCATGTTCCGGGTTCGTTTCTATTTCCTTCTGTGCAGCCAGTGTTACGTAGCCGCCTTCGGAGTAGCCCGCCAGAAACAATTGGCCATTGTCGGCTATACCTTCCTGTGCATACAGCGACTTGGCTGCCTTGATCATATCTACCACGGCTATACCTGACGACTGCTGATGGTAATAAGGGTGCAACAGATTTTTAGAAGCTCCGAAACCCAGGTAGTCAGGTATAAGGGTGATATAGCCTCCGGAGGCAAACACCTCAAAGCCCGTCAGGCCGCCGCTCATGGCAGAGGGCGCTTCGTCGTGCTTGAAGATGGTGCCATGCTGCACGCTCAGCACCGGAGCCGCCGCAGTCAAATTCATCGGCAGCGCGACTAAGCCGGAAGCCTCGGTTTCACGGCCCTGGAAAGTGGTGCGGTAACTCACTTTGTAAATCGCCACATCGTACTTAATCTGGCTTTGGAAGCTGCCGGCATAAGCTACGGCCAATTGTTTGAGCGTGGCAGCGGACAGGGTGCCCACTTTCTCGGACGATACGAGCAGCTCGCGCTCCGCCACATCTTCAGGTATAGCCGCATCGCTTTTGCTGCAGGAACCGAGTGGTAAGGTGGCTGGTAAGATAAGGGCGGCAATCGCCAGGGTGCTGATCCAGTGCCTCAGCTTATATTTTAGGTTCGTCATGTTGCTCGGGAGAATCTTGTACTTACATTAATCTTCCCATGCCGTCTATAGTTCCCAATTGGTAGATAAAGGTATGACACCAATGCCGGTTGTAGCTAAGCACTAACCTGTGTGGCGGGAAACAACCTGCTGTGCCCTGAGAGATTTCTAGGGGGCAGCCTTTTACCAGCTTAAGCAGTTTATCCTTTAGTTTTGCGTTTCGTAAAAACAGGTTAAACAAGAGAACTATGGCAAAGAAATCATTCGCTGAACTGATAAAAAGCCCTGGCATGCCGGTGCTTGTAGACTTTTACGCTGACTGGTGCGGCCCTTGCAAAATGATGAACCCCGTGGTAGAGCAGTTGGCCAAAGAATTTTCAGGAAAGCTGAAGGTCATCAAAATAAACGTGGACAAAAACCAGGCGGCCGCTCAGCAGTACCGCGTACAGGGCGTGCCTACTTTCATGCTTTTCAAAAACGGGCAGGTCGTCTGGAAACAGGCCGGAGCCGTTCCTGGTCACCAGCTCAATCAGATCATTCAGCAGCACACCAGTTGATCAGGTATAGCCTGGTGTGGCTAGACAAAACACAGAGATACGGGCTCTTTGGGTACATGGTATGGCAGGCACTTCTTCCGGAAGCCGGTCAGGTATAGCAGCCCCGCTGTTCGCTTTTGAAAAAATATCTGGGCGCCGAAGCAACCCTTTCGCCCCGGAAGGCATCTATAGAACTGAAATAGCTTCACAAAGAAAAAAATGAAAAGTGCCATCGCCGTTTTCTTCGCTTCGCTTGTTTCGGGTGCCCTCAGCTTCGCCGACTTTCGTCCCACTTTGTCAGACCTGGTGCAGATACTCACCGGTGTGCAGATAACTGAGCAAACCCAGCAGGAATCAGAGAAATCAGAAGACTGCGCCACCGTTGAAAAATCTGAAGAGCAGCGCTTATACCTGAGTTCAGACACAAACAGATCACAGGACTTGCCTTGCGCCGATGCAGCTTATGAGCAGGGGGCCGTTTACATTCTTTAAGCGCCACCGGGCATATGGTGTGGTGTTCCTGCGTTTTGCCATGGGCATTTTTTTGATCTATGGCGTGCAGGACAATGTGTTCAGTTGGGAGCGTATGCTCGAGTTCCGGGATTTTCTGCAGGCGCATGGAGTGCCCTACCCGCTGGTGGCCGCCCACCTCTCGGTCTATACCCAGTTTCTGATCGGCCTGATGCTCCTGCTGGGTTGGGGTGTCCGGATAGCCGGTCTGCTGCTCATCATCAATTTCACGGCAGCCATTGTGATCGTGCACATCGGGCAGTCATTTCCGCAATACTATCCGGCTGCTGAGCTTATTTTCGCAGGTTTCTTTTTCCTGTTCAACGGTGCCGGCCCCCTCTCGGTCGATTCTTTGCTCGAGAAAAAGCAAGTACAAATCCAAAAGCAGCCCGTGACCGTTAACTAGTTGTTAACTCACGTCCGCACATACATGAAATTAGCCAAAACGATCCTGTTCCTGCTACTCAGCCTGCATTTCGGTTGTTCTTCCGTTGCCACACAGTCGAGTTCAGAAACTCACTACGCTGTTACCATCGACCTGACGCAGGTTAAAGGAGACAAAGTGCCGGTTAGCCTGCGCCCACCTGCCATCAAGCAGGGCGAGGTTATTTACAACATGCCCAAGATCGTGCCGGGCACTTACTCTGTATCCGACTTCGGCAAGTTTGTATCGGAGTTTCAGGCACTGGACAAGCAGGGCAAGCCGTTGCCTGTAGAACGCATTGACACCAATCGCTGGCGCATCTCCCAGGCCCAGAACCTGGACAAAATCACGTATTGGGTGGACGACACGTTTGATGCAGCCCGACGGCAGGACGTGGTGTTTGAACCTGGCGGCACCAACATCGAAGAAGGCCAGAATTTCCTGCTCAACGCGTTCGGTTTCGTGGGTTATTTCGACGGCCTCAAGCAGGTGCCTTACGAGTTAACCGTTACCAAACCTGAGGGCTTTTATGGCTCCACGGCGCTGCAGGCCACTTCGAGCACCGCCACGACCGATACCTACAACGTGCCCAATTACGTGGAACTGGCCGACTCGCCGCTGATGTACAACAAACCTGACACGACCGTGCTCAATCTGGGCGAAACCGAAGTGTTAGTATCGGTCTACTCCCCTACCGGTCGTGTCACCTCCAAGCCTATTGCCGATAACATCCGCGACATACTCGAAGCCCAGCGCAGCTACCTCGGTGGCACCCTGCCAGTCGACAAGTACGCGTTCCTGATCTACGTGCCGCAGCGACCGGGCAAGTCAGGTTCTTATGGAGCGCTCGAGCATTCCAACTCCTCGGTTTACTATCTGCCTGAAATGCCCGAAGAGCGCTTTAACAGTACCATGCGCGACGTAGCGGCCCACGAGTTCTTCCATATCGTAACGCCGCTTTCCATCCAGTCCGAAGAGATTCACGATTTTGACTTCATCAACCCCCGCATGTCGAAGCACCTGTGGCTGTATGAGGGCGTCACGGAATATTTTGCCTCGCATGTGCAGGTACACGAGAACCTGATCTCTGTGGACGAGTTCATGATGAAGATCCGGGAGTATATTTTTAGCTCGATGGCCTTTAACGACACCCTGCCTTTCACAGAGATGAGTGCCAAGGTGCTGGACGAGCATGAAAAAGAGTATGGCAACGTGTACCAGAAAGGTGCCCTGATCGGGATGGCGCTGGACATACAGTTGCGCGATCTGTCGGATGGCAAATACGGGCTGGTGGACCTGATGCAGGACTTAGCCAAAACCTATGGCAAAGGCAAACCCTTTAAAGACGACGAGCTCTTCGACAAAATAACCGAACTCACCTACCCCGAGGTGCGGACCTTCTTTGCCCGCTACGTGGAGGGCAGTGAGCGACTACCCCTAAATGAGCTGTTCAAAAAAGTGGGTGTGCAGTATGAGCCGGTGTCCGTGCAGTTGGTGAACTCCTACGGGGGCTTTGTGCCAGGCTACGACCGCGAAGCCGATAAGATTACCGTGGCTGAGGCAGATGACATGGACGAGTTCGGAAAGCAGATGGGCTTTAAGGAAGGCGACCAGCTACTGGCCTTCAACGGCAAAGAAGTCACCCCGATGAACATCCGCGACATCATAGGCGAAGAGCTGCAGCAGGCCAAACCGGGCAGCAAAATTGAGATCACAGTGGGGCGCAAGGACGCTAAAGGGGTTGTAAAACCCAAAAACCTGACTGGTAAAGTCACTGCCGTTAAGCGGGAGGTGCTGCACTTACTCGAGCCGGTAGCCTCCCCGACCGAAAGGCAGCTTCAACTGCGTGCCTCCTGGCTGAACGAGACCCTGCCCTAAGAATCTCATACCTTAGAGGAACATTTTAACTTTCCCGCTGTTACATTAAAGCAAAATCGCCTTAAATGATCTGACAATGATCGTTTTACCGGGGCAGATCGGGTTATTTGTGTACCTTTGTACCTGATTTTCAAAGCCCCCAGTTTTTAAATTTAGTTAGATGCGCTTACCAGCTTTTGCTGTATACTTTCTCTGCCTATTCAGTCTCGTTGCCTCCGATGTGTTTGCTCAGAGCACCTACACCATCAGTGGCTATGTGCGGGGCACCGGTGGCGAAGACGCACTCATTGGGGCTACCGTATCGGTTCCGGAGCTGAGTACTGGTGCTGTAACGGATGCGCGCGGTTTCTACACCCTACAGTTGCCCGAGGGCAGCCATACCTTACAAGCCACTTACATTGGTTACGAAAGTGCCACCCGCACCATTGAGGTCACGGATCAGAACCTGACCATCAACTTCGCCTTGCTACCCGCCAACAGCCAGTTGCGTGAAGTCGTGATTGAGGCCAATTCCCTGCAGCAGAAGCTCAATGCCAGCCAGATGAGCGTCGAGACGCTGACCACGCGGGAGGCAAAACTCCTGCCGGCCCTTTTCGGCGAGGTAGACCTGATCAAAACGCTTCAGCTCAAGCCGGGGGTGCAGTCGGGCGGTGAGGGCGCATCGGGTCTGTATGTGCGCGGCGGCGGACCGGACCAGAATTTGGTGCTGCTCGACGATGCCGTGGTCTACAACGCCTCTCACCTGTTTGGCTTCTTCTCGGTGTTCAACCCGGATGCCGTGGAAAGTGTGGAGCTTTACAAAGGGGGCTTTCCGGCGCAGTTTGGCGGCAGACTCTCATCTGTGGTGGATGTGAAGATGCGTGAAGGCAACAAGGAGCGCATTGGCGTAACCGGTGGCATCGGCCTGATTGCCTCGCGACTCACCGTGGACGGCCCTATCGTAAAAGACAAGTCCTCGTTTGTTCTCTCCGGCCGACGCACTTACTTTGATGTATTCACCCGCCAGATAAACCGCATACAGGAGGGCAAGGAAGACTTCAACCGTATACCTGACTACTACTTTTACGACCTCAATGGCAAGGCAAATTACAAGCTGGGTGAGAAGGACGAACTGTTTCTGAGCGGATACTTTGGGCGCGATTTCTTTGGTTTCAACGACGCTGACTTCCAGTTCAGGTTCGACTGGGGCAACAAGGTAGGCGCCCTGCGCTGGCAGCACAAGTTCAACCCCCGCTTTCAGGTGAACACAACACTTTCGGGCAGCAGCTACAAATACAATGTCAGCAACAAAATCGATGTCTTCAGCTTCAATCTGAGTTCCGACATCCGCGACCTGGCCCTGAAAACCGACTTCAGTCTGATCTTGGACAAGGGCCATACCTTGCAATTCGGTGCCATGGCCACCAGGCACGATTTCACCATCGGCCGCCTCAACTTTGACTCAGACGACGACCGGATCAGCTTCGGGGCAGGCAATGATTACAAAGCCATGGAGGCTGCGGCTTATGTAGCCGACGACTTCCAGGTGAGCAGCCAGCTTTCGCTTAACTACGGTGTGCGGCTATCGGCCTTTAACAGCGGTGGCAAAACGTATAGCGCTCTCGAGCCGCGGGCCTCCGCCAGGTATAGCCTGAGCGAGAGAACCTCCCTGAAAGCCAGCTATGCGAGCATGATGCAGTACATCCACCTGGTCGCCAATTCCGGTGCCTCACTGCCAACCGACATCTGGTATCCTTCCAACGACTATGTGAAGCCGCAGCGCTCGCAGCAGGTGGCCGCAGGTATTAGCCATCTCCTCGGTGGGGGGCGCTACCTGATCACGAACGAGCTGTATTACAAGTGGATGCACCGCCAGATTGACTTCCGCGACGGGGCTAATCTGTTTGTGAATGACAACCTGGAAGAAGAGTTTCTGTTCGGCAAAGGCGAGAGCTACGGCAAGGAGGTATACCTCGAAAAGATAAAAGGACGCACGACGGGCTGGTTGGGCTATACCTTATCGTGGAGCTACCGCCAGTTCGACGACATCAACGACGGCCGCCGCTTCCCGACCCGCTACGACCGCCGCCACGACGTAAGTTTGGTGGTGCTGCACGAGTTGAGCAAGCGCATCAACCTGACCGGTGCTTTTGTGTATGGCACCGGCAACGCCTACTCACTGCCGGTGGCCCGCTTTGCTTTTCAGGATGTGCATGGCAAGGGCGCCACGGTGGTACCCGTGTACAGCGACCGAAACAGCTTCCGGCTGGCTGCTTTCCACCGCCTGGACCTGGGCCTGGTGCTCAAGCTTAAGCCAAAACGCGGCGAGGCCGACCTGACCTTCAACGCCTACAATGCCTACAACCGCCGCAATCCGTACTTTGTGTATTTTGAACAGGTGAAGGACGAAGACGACAACGAAACGCTCGGCTTCCGGGCCAAGCAGGTGTCCCTCTTCCCGGTTATACCTTCTGTTACCTATAATTTCAAGTTCTGATGAAGACGAGCTTTACGATCTATACCTTGCTGTTGCCCCTGCTTTTTCTGCTGACGTCCTGCGACCTGGAGCAGGAAGTGGAAGTGAAACTACCGCCTTATAAATCGCAGTTGGTCGTAGAATGCTACCTGGAACCTGACAAATCCCTCAGGGCCGTGGTACTGGAGAGCGTAAGCTATTTTAACGATCCGGAGCTACCACTAGTGCCTGATGCGGAAGTGTTTATAACGCACAATGGCAAAACGATCAAACTTCCTTTCAGTCCTATTCAAAATAAGGAAACCGGCAAGTATTACACGCACCGCAAAAACGAGAAACTTAACCTGAAGCCAGGCGATGTGGTGACGCTGGAAGTAAAAGACAAAAAAGGCCGGCACGTGACAGGCACCACTACGATCATGAACCAGGTTCCGATCGAGGCAGTGGAATGGAAGTTCAATGAAAAAAACAAAGCCTATCTGCTCACCTCATACCAGGACGATCCGGATGCCGAGAACTTCTACCGGTACATGGTGCACCGCGACAGCCTCTCCAACTCCTCTCAGCGTGACTTTGTATCCAGCGACCGGCTGACGAATGGCCAGCGTGTATCCTATGGGTCGGGCTACGACTATGAGCAGGGCGACACACTGGTCGTTTCGCTGTTCCACATTGAGCAGCAGTACTATGACTTCCTGAGCTCCATTTCCGATGCCCGCAGCGCTAACGGCAATCCCTTTGCCCAACCCTCGCGCATTGTGTCTTCAGTGAAAGGGGGTATCGGCATCTTCACGAACCTTTCCTACAACCGCAAAACGGTGGTGATTGAGAAGTAAGCATTTCAAGTGGTAGCACCCTCGCTTCCTGAACAGCTATGATTTAGTCTGATCTTGACAATTGTGCTTCATCGCATCTCTGATGCACCACTGTTCGCTCTAGCCAACAATCTAAAATATTTTTAAAGCAAGCAGGGGCAGCCAGATTGGCTGCCCCTGCTTGCTTTATGGCAATTCGCTCTAGCGCAAAAAACTACTGCTGACGAACCAGTTCTTTTATAAGCAGGGTCATGCGTGGTTCGGCTATGGCGGCGGCGTCCAAAATATCAGCCAGATTCACCTTCTTGATACGGTCTGGCGTACCCATGTCGGTGATGACAGAGATGCCGAAGATCTTCATGCCCATGTGGCGGGCGGCGATAGCTTCCGGTACGGTCGACATACCTACCACATCGGCCCCAATGCGGGCAATGTAGGTATACTCGGCCAGGGTCTCCAGCATGGGACCGGGCACACTGGCGTAAACACCCTCCTGCAACGTAAAGCCGGCATCCTCAGCGATGACCATCGCCTGGCGCACCATCTGTTCGTCATACACTTCGCTCATATCCGGGAAGCGAGGTCCCAGTTCGTCCAAGTTCGGACCGATCAAGGGGTTGGATGGCTGCAGGTTGATGTGGTCGGTGATCACCATCAGGTCGGAGGTATTGAAAGCAGGGTTAAGGCCGCCGCAGGCATTGGAAATGAAGAGCTTCTGAACGCCCAGCAATTTCATAACGCGCACCGGGTGCACCACCTGGTTCATGGTATAGCCTTCGTAGTAATGGAAGCGGCCCTGCATCACAATCACGCGACGCCCGGCCAGCGTACCAAAAGCCAGTCGGCCTGTGTGGCTCTCTACCGTCGAAACGGGGAAGTGTGGAATATCGGCGTAGTTGAGGCTGTACGCTATCTCAATTTCCTTGATCAAAGCGCCCAGACCCGTGCCCAGTATAATTCCGAACTCAGGTTGAAAATTGCCTGTCTGGTCCTGTATAAAAGAAGCGGACTCTCGTAGTTGCTGCATCATATCGTTCATCGTTTTTTATGCTGTTTTTAGGTGTGCGAAATAGGGCATTTATTCTGAGAGAAGAAATGATTTAAATCATGTGTTCTCATTCGGTTCTCATTTCGCGCTGCACTGCAATTTGCAAAAAATGGCCCGGACCTGAAACAAAAAGCCCGCTGGTTTGCACCAGCGGGCTTTCGAATATTGCCTTAGCAGCAGACTATACCTGCCAGCTTTGTTACTGTATGATCAACTCGTACGGCATGCGGGTCTGGATGCCCTGCATGTTCTCCACTTTCTTGTACATGTTGTACACCGGGTATAACTGACCAAGCTCTGCCTTCACAGCACGCTCTCTCACCTGCGAACCAGCCTCACCGAACATCTCTTCGAAGAAAGACTTGCGGCGTGGCAGCTCTTTGATGCGGTAATCGTCCTCTATACCTACACGGGCAGCAGCGATCTCAATGGCTTTTTCCAGGCCACCATGCACATCTACCAGGTTACGCTCTTTAGCTTCTATACCTGACCACACACGACCAGAGGCGAATTTCTTCAGCTCGTCCTGCGACATGCCACGGCCGTCAGCTGCTTTCCGTGTGAACACTTCGTAAATCTTGTTGATCTCGCGCTGCACAATGTCTTTTTCAAACGGCGTCATGGCACGGGTAACAGTTGGCAGATCAGAGTGATTGCCGGTGCTCACGCGGTCCACGGTGATGCCCAGCTTGTTTTTGAAGAAACCTTCGAAGTTCGGAACGATACCAAACACGCCGATGCTTCCTGTGATGGTGTTAGGATGGGCCACAATCGTATCGCAACCCATGGCCATGTAGTAACCGCCAGAGGCGGCCATATCAGACATAGAGGCGATTACAGGCTTCACCTTGCGGGTTTCCTGAATCTCGCGCCACATCACGTCCGATGCCAGTGCGCTACCACCTGGTGAGTTGATGCGCAACACCACAGCCTTCACATTCTTATCCATACGGGCATTGCGAATCGCTTCTGCATAGCGCGTACTGCCGATCTGATCGTCGTCGCCTTCGCCGTCCACAATGTCGCCTTCGGCATAAATCACAGCAATGCGGTTTTTAGCGGAACCACTCTTTTCAGCGTCCTTTACTTTTTTATACTTATCCAGGCTAATCAGTTGCAGCTTTTTGTCGCTTTCAACACCTACCTGCTCTTTCATGTAATCAATGGCTTCGTCAAAGTAACCAACGTCGGTTGCCAGACCGTGCTTTTTGGCATCTTCGGCTTCACGCACCAACACCTCGTCCGATACCTTTTTCAGCTCTTCATACGTCTTGCCACGGGCCTCTGCGATTTTGCGCAGTTGGTAGTCGTTGATCGAGTTCAGGAAAGAGGTCATCTGCTCGCGGTTGGCCTCGCTCATTTTGTCAAGGAAGAAAGGCTCTACCGCACTTTTGAACTCTCCTACCTTGAAGATGGTCGGCTCGATATCGAGTTTCTCAAACGTGCCTTTGAAGAAGAACACCTCAGAGCTAATGCCATTGAATTCCAGCGTACCCATTGGGTTCAGGTAAATTTTGTCAGCTACGGAAGACAGGTAATACGCTTTTTCGTTCGTCATGTCGCCATAAGACACGATGAACTTACCGGACTCCTTAAAGTCGATCAGTTCGTCGCGAATCTCCTCCAGCTTGCCCATGCCTGCATTCACGAAGCGCATGTTCAGGAAGATGCCTTTTACATTGTCGTCTGTTTTGGCGCGGCGAATAGAGGCTTTGATCTGATCGAGGCCATCGCTGCTGTTCATCGAGAAGAAGCCGAGGGAAAGGTCCCCGAAAGGATTCTCCTGCTCGCGCTCCACGATGGATTTGTCAAGTTTGAGCTCCAGTACCGAGTTTTCGGCTACCGTTACATCGCCTTTAGAGGCTGATGCCGCGATAATTCCGACCATGATCAGGATGCCCAGAAAGAAAAATATGAACAGGCCAAGGATGGTTGCCAGCACATATCTGAGAAAATTCAACATAGGTTTTGCTTAGGGTTAAGGTTCTGTTTTAAAGGTATCAGTAAATACTGGTCCCTGCATACAATAAACAAAAATAGCGCTTAAAGTTCAATACCAAACCCCAATAAACAGCAATCTCGACCAATCGGGCCTTTTCATAGACTAACCTGATGGTTGATTGTCATTTGGTTAAATGGTTAAATTGTTGATGGTTGAATGGTTGGGTGCACGATTAAATATCACCTCCCGAGAAGGGGATTCGGCGCCCGATTTAAAAAGGTATGCTACTCTAGGACTCGGATAGGTATACTGGTGCACGATTCAGACAGGTATACGGGTGCACGATTGCCGGTGCATGATTCGGACAGGTCGCGACCTGTCCCTACAGGTGGTCACTTTTTCTAATGCAATTATCTATCAGGCGCTTCAGGATTTATCAATCCCGAAGCTTTATCGAGGGCCGCTACCCCCACTGTCGGGGATTTCCTAATTCCCGAGCTCAGGTTTGAAGGAATAAAGAGACGAGAATGCCTCGTGCATAGCTACTCCCAGTGAACAGAGTCCAGAAAAGCTGATGAACATTTTCCAGAACCTGAACATCTACTCCCAGAAAAGAACCGCATTCTTCGCTATACCTAGCTAATCTTTAGCTACTACTTTCTGCTAAAGTACTTGGGAATGTCTGAAAGCTCACCGCCCCAATAGGGTTTCATAGCCAGGTATTTCCTGCGGAAATAAAGCACCACGATCATGGACAGGAAAAGATAAGCTCCGCTGTAGCTGTACCCCAAATGCCGCCATACTAGAAAGCAGAGAATTTGCAGGACCAATAAAATCACGAAAACAGTTCTGGTCATTTGTTGACTCCTAAACTCCCAAACTCTAATATCGATACTTCTTCCCCCACTGGGCCTGCAGTTGTTTGAGCATGTCACGTTCGCGGGCGTTGTTGCCGGGTTGGTAGAGGGCCGTGTTGGTTAGCTCCTGTGGCATGAACTCCTGGGCCACGAAATTACCTTCGTAATCGTGCGCATACTTGTAGTTGTTGCCGTAGCCGATCTCCTTCATCAGCTTGGTCGGGGCGTTGCGGATGTGCAGCGGCACGGGGAGGTTGCCGGTTTGCTGTACCAGCTGCCTTGCCTGTTTGATAGCTTTGTAAGAGGCGTTGCTCTTTGGTGATGTGGCCAGGTATACCGTGCACTGCGAGAGAATGATTTCCGCCTCCGGGTAACCGATCATCTGCACCGCCTGAAAACAGGAAGTCGCCATGAGCAGGGCATTGGAATTGGCCAAACCGATGTCCTCGGAAGAGGCGATGAGCAGACGACGGGCAATGAACTTCGGATCTTCGCCGCCCTCGATCATGCGGGCAAGCCAGTAGACGGCCGCATTGGGATCGGAACCGCGAATGGACTTGATGAAAGCCGAAACCAGATCGTAATGCATCTCGCCCGACTTATCGTACATCACAATGTTCTGCTGGGCCACCTGCTTTACCAGCTCGTTGGTCACGACCACTTCGTCGGCTTTTATACCTTCGGCCACGATTTCGAGCAGGTTCAGCAGTTTGCGGGCATCACCGCCTGAGATGGTCAGCAGGGCCTCGTATTCTTCTATCCGCACCTTGCGGTGGCGCATCCACTCGTCCTGCTCCAGTGCTTTGTCCACCAGTTCAATCAGCTCGTCTTTGGTGAGGTGCTTGAGGATGTATACCTGGCAGCGGGAAAGCAAAGCCGAGATCACCTCAAAAGAGGGGTTTTCGGTCGTTGCGCCCACTAACGTAACCGTGCCTTTCTCCACAGCACCCAGCAGCGCATCTTGCTGCGATTTGTTGAAGCGGTGGATCTCGTCGATGAACAGCACCGTGCCCTGTCGTTTTTTGGCTTGTTCGATGACTTCGCGAATGTCCTTTACGCCTGCATTGATGGCACTCAGGGCCACGAAAGGCACCTTCATCTGGTTGGCGATGATGTTAGCCAGGGTAGTTTTGCCTACACCTGGAGGTCCCCACAGGATCATGCTCGGTATTACGCCGCCCTCGATGTAACGACGCAAAATACCGGTAGGCCCTACCAGGTGCTTTTGTCCGTAATACTGGTCCAGGTTGTGCGGCCGCATGCGCTCGGCCAACGGTACGTTCGGGTGGTTCATCTGCTCTTTTTCTCGCTTCGGAAATCGGTCTAGACAAAGTTACGAATTTGAGTCCAAAGCCGAAGGGCCGAATTGTCGTGATCCCTATTTCTTCTCCTCTCCTTTTTCACCTTCAAACGGCGGTTCTATCTCGTTATCCTCTTCCAATTTACGGCGTACGGCCTTGGTATTCCAGCGCAGCACAGGTATAGACATGGGGCTGCGGTCAGGCCGCTCATCGCCAAACAGCACACCCCACTGCTTAAACTGGTCGGTACGGTCAAACACGACCTTGAGCATGGCAATAACGGGCAGCGACAGGAACATACCCGTTATACCAGCAATCTCCCCGCCCACTATCACGCCCACAATGGTAGCCAGAGCATTTATCTTTACCTTGGAGCCCACAATGCGCGGCATCAGAATGTTGTTATCCAGAAACTGCACGGCAGCAATGGTGCCCAGCACGGCCAGTACAGGCCACAGCTCTTCGGACGAGGATAAGGTGAGCAGCACCCCGATGATGTTGCCCAGCAAGGCCCCTACGTACGGTATGAGGTTAAGGAAAGCGAAGATAACCCCAATGAGCAAAGCATGTTTGATGCCAATGATCATAAGCAGACCGCCCAGCAGGATGGTCATGTAGGTAATTTGAATGAGCAGGCCAAAGAGGTAACTTTTGATGATGACCTGCAACTCGCTCAGCGTCTCCTCCACTTTTTCGTGCTTCTCGCGCGGGAACCACAAAAACACGAAACGGAGCAACAAATTTTTGTAAAACAGCAGCAGGAAAATGTAGATCGGCAGCAGACCGACAAAGACTAATGTGCCCGTTACGCCGCCTGCCACGCCACCCAGCAGGTTACCTGCATAGGTGAGCAGGTTGTTGCTTTGCTCTTTGATGAAACTAGTTTGCTCCGCAGTAGAGAAGGGCGTTTTGCTACCCACCCACTCGCTCAGGGCGGTCAGGTGGTTCATCACGTTTTTCTGGATCATCGGGAAGTCCTCTATCAGCACCCGCATCTGGGAAGAGAAAAACCAGATGATGCCCGCCAAAATCACGATCATGACCAACAGGCTGATGCCAATGGAAACCGCATCCGGGAACCTACGATTTTGAAAGAAGCGATAGATGGGCAGTAGCATGATGCTGATAAAGAAAGCGACCAGCAGCGGGGCCAGCAGGTTGCGGCCCAGCACAATGATCCAGCCCAGAAAAAAGAGCCCCGTTATCTCGATGGCCCTGCGGACCGTGAGTGGCATTTGGTTCATGCAGAAAGATGGTTTGAGGGTATGGGTTTTAATTGCCACTCCTTATACGGTACAAACCGAATAAGCACGTAATTTTGCGGCATGAATAAACAGGTACAGGTGCACGCTTCGCTTTTTCTGGTGGCACTTATCTATGGTAGCAATTACAGTATCGCCAAAGAGGTGATGCCCGAGTACGTCGGCCCTTTCGGCTTGATCCTGATCCGGGTGGTGTCGGCGGCGCTTTTCTTTGGCATATTTGCCCGCCTGGTGGTAAAAGAGAAGATCGTAGGCCGCGGCGACAACATCCGGGTGATTCTCTGCGGCGTGACAGGGGTGGCCATTAACCAGCTCTGCTTTTTTGCCGGATTGAATCTGACTGCTCCCATCAACGCAGCACTGCTGATGGTGATTGTGCCGGTGGTGGTGCTGGTGTTTTCGGCTCTGCTGCTGCGGGAGCGCATCGGCAAGCGAAAGGTGTCAGGTATAGCCATGGCCTGCGTCGGTGCTTTTCTGCTCATCTATACCTCGCAGGGAGGGCAGGCAACCGGCAACGTGTGGGGTGACCTTCTCATCATCCTCAACGCTACCTCCTTTGGCCTCTACCTGGTGCTGGTAAAACCGCTCATGCAAAAGTACCAGGCCATCACCATTGTAAGTCGCATCTTTACGGTAGGTGCCGTGCTGGTGATTCCGTTCGGCTGGCAACAACTCCTGACGCCTGACTACAGCGCGTTCCCGGTGTCGATCTGGTTGGCCATTCTGTTTATGGTCTTTGCTGTCACGATCGTGGCCTACCTGCTCAATACCTGGGCGCTGCGCTATGCCAACCCCTCATTGGTAGGTGCTTACATTTACCTGCAGCCGGTGATGGCCATTTTGGTAGCGGTTGGATTGGGGAAAGATGAGTTTACGCTGCAAAAGGGAGTCTATGCGCTCCTGATTTTTGCAGGCGTGTACCTGGTAAGCCGAACCAAGCAAAACGTACTTAAAAAAGCAGCCTAGGGCAGGTAAGCTTCTTCGGGGAGGTCGGTCGTGCTGTGCGCAACCGGCACACGACGCAGCAAGGTATACTGGAAATCGACGGTGTCGCGCTGCACAGGTCTGGCGTGCATAACAGAGATGCTGTCGCCTTCGTGCAGGGTATAGTAGAAATTGCCTTGCCCGGCCCACCAGCCGCCACAGGCCGACAGCGCATGGCGCGGCACTCCAAAGGAAGTGAACATCTGCGGGGAGATGACCGAGCAGGTATAGACTGTGTCGAGCACGTACTGCATTTCAACCTGGCTCAGGTATACGACCGCCAAGGGATTGTCTTCGTCGGCATTTTGGATTTCCTCGCACTGCAGGTCTGCTTTCACCCAGCTGCTCACATCGTCCACGGCGCCTTCTTGCTCAAGCCGCTCGTACTGCTCTTCTTCTTTTTGGTTGCAGGCCACAAGCGTTATGAGGTATAAGGCAAATAAAAGACGGAGCTTCATAGGGTGCGGTTTTGTCAGCCTCAAAGGTATAAAGAGAATCGTTTCAGCGCATCAGGCGATGTCTCTTTTCATGATGACCATGCCCCGGTATATTTCCTTCATCTGCTCAAAATCAAGCTCGTCGGTTCCCCAGCGCACAAAACCGTTCTGCTCGTAGAAATCCACAGAGCGGCTGCTGTCCATGGCTTTGAGCCAGACAACGCGCTTTCCACTTTCCAGGGCATACTGCACCGTAAAATCCACCGCCAATTTACCGATGCCTATACCTGAGGCCCGGTCGACCAGGTATAGCCGTTCCAGTTCGAGGCACTCTTCGTCGGTATAGCCCTCCAACGCCTTGTTCTTGTTGTACTTCATAAAACCCACCGGCTCGTCTTTGTACTGAATCATGAAGTAGGACGCATTCGGATGGGCCAGGTCATCGCGTAGCACTTCCTCCGAGAAGCATCGGTTAAGATACCAGGCTCCGCCGTCGTGCCAGAGGTAAGTATAATGGTCGTTATAAGCCTCTATGGCGATTTCCCGCAGGTCGGTCAGGTCTGCCAGTAAGCATGGTGAAATGGCAATGTCGGTCATGTAGCGTCGGAAATAGAAATTGTTTGAGCCAATATACTGCACTGAGGCTGTTTTTGTGCTGCCGAAAGGCTTAAATTTCTAAGTTCAGCCAGTGATTATTTTCCACACCCTTCCGGAGCAGAGCTGACTTGTAGGTTGCAATTGCACTATTTTAGAGCGAATCCAGAACAACACACACGCACAATTCGTATAATACACACTTGAAAATCAATGAACTATGAAAAACTTAAGGATATTAACATTTGCATTGATGTCGGCATTTCTACTAGGTGGTTGTGCTGGCTCTGACAATTGGAGCAGTAAAAAGAAAGGTGCTGTGATAGGCGGTACAGCAGGTGCCGCAACAGGTGCTGCCGTGGGCGGTACTTCGGGCGCCGTGATCGGTGGCGCGGCCGGTGCAGTCGGTGGTGGCGCCATCGGCCGTAAGAAAGATAAGAAGAAAAAGAGGGAGCGCGAGCGCAACCAGGAATATCAGCAAAACCAGCCACAAGACGAGCGATAGGCCCTACCTATCCTTCTTGCCAAAACAGGCCGTTGGGAAACCAGCGGCCTGTTTTATTTGATAGTATGAGGTAAACTGCCACAGGCGCAGGAGTTGTACACACGAGCACACTATAAGGCCTGGAGCTACCGCCTCTCCCGCTTGCTTTTTCCTCCCCTACCCGAACCCTTGCGCTTGTCGTTCTTAGAACCAGCGGCTGCATCCATAAAATCCTGTGCGGTGAGCGGGTATGGGTGCTGATCGATAACAGGTATAGCTTTGCCGGTCAGGTTTTGGATGGCGATGAGTAGCGGGGTTTCGCTGGCACCGCAGAAGGTGATGGCAACGCCTGCTGCCCCTGCCCTGCCGGTGCGTCCAATGCGATGCACGTAGGTTTCCGGTTCAAAGGGCAGCTCGTAGTTGATCACATGCGAGAGCGATTCCACATCAATGCCCCGGGCAGCTACATCCGTCGCGACAAGTACCTGAGTTTCGCTGTTTTTGAAGCTCTCCAGCACCCGCTCCCGGTCGCGCTGGGCACGGTCGGCGTGGATGGCTTCGGCAGGTATACCTGCGACGGTCAGTTCTTTAGCCAGTTTGTCGGCCCCTTCTTTGGTGCGCATAAACACCAGCGTGCGGCCTATACCTAGTTCCTGCAACAAGTGCAGCAGCAAAGGCGTTTTGTTCGCTTTCTTAACATAATAAAGCTCCTGCCGAATGGTGACCGTCGTCGACGATACAGGCGTGACTTCTACCGTCACAGGTTCTGTCAGTATCTTCTTGGCCAGCTTACTTACTTCAGGGGCCATGGTGGCTGAAAAGAACAAGGTTTGCCGCTTTTCAGGTATAGCCTGCAACACCCGCCGGATGTCCTGCGAGAAGCCCATGTCGAGCATGCGGTCTGCCTCGTCGAGCACCAGCAACTGCACATGCTGCAAATCCACAAAGCCCTGGTCGAGCAGGTCGAGCAGACGGCCTGGGGTTGCTACCAGAATGTCTATACCTTCCTGCAAGGCTTCGGTTTGCACTTTGTACGGCACGCCACCATATACCACTAGGTGCTTCAGGTTGGTATACCTACCGTAGGCTGCAAAGCTATCGCTTACCTGGCTGGCCAGCTCGCGGGTGGGCGTGAGTACGAGTGCCCGGATTGTTCGGGACTCAGGTTTAGCCTGCCTGTGCAATAGCTGCAGGATAGGTATAGCAAAAGCTGCCGTTTTGCCCGTACCTGTCTGAGCAGTCGCCAGCAGATCGCGTCCTTGCAGCACTTCAGGTATAGCCTGCACCTGGATGGGTGTGGGCTGGGTGTAGCCCTCTTCTTCCAGCGCCTGCAGAATGGGCGAAATCAGATATAGGTCTTTGAATGTCATGGTAGTGTCAGGTATAAGGGACAGGCCAAAGTGAGTGACAAGCCCTAATGCAAAGGTATAGGGAAGCCTCGCAAGGCGCTACACCTAGAGCAAACAAAAAAACGGCAGGAGTCTATTCCTGCCGTTCTTGTTTTGTTATCCTAAAAGGATACTATCCTTTGTCTAAAGTTCTTTTCTGTCGAGGCATGTTAACCCATTACCTCGTTCAGGTTTGGTAGGCGTAGTCGTCCAAACCGGTGCAGGGTGTTCAGATGCGAGCGCACGGCCTGCATGAAGGTCTTGCTCTCGATGTAAGTAAGATTAAATTCGTGAGCGGTTTGCTTTACGATATCCGCAATGGCCGGGTAGTGCACATGGCTGATACGCGGGAACAAATGGTGTTCGATCTGGAAGTTCAGTCCGCCTACGTACCACGACAGCCATTTGCTCTTGCGTGCGAAGTTGGCGGTGGTGCTCAGTTGGTGGATGGCCCAGTCATTTTCAATTATCCCGGTCTCGCTTGGCAGTGGATGGCTCGTGCCCTCCACCGTGTGCGCCAGCTGAAACACTGTAGACAGGATGATACCCGTCACAAAATGCATCAGCAGAAAGCCTACCAGTACTTCCCAGAAAGGTATACCGAAGAAAAGCGTCGGAGCTACCAGAATAGAGAAAAAGTAGAGCACTTTGAAAGCAACTATCTTAGAAAAAGCGATGGCATTTGCTGATCTGGAGTTGGCGTTCACCCCGCTCTTGATATACTTGAAGAACTGCACAAAATCTTTCAGGGTAACCCAGTACAGGGTAAGCAGACCGTAGAAAAATAAGGCGTAAGCCCACTGTATTCTGTGGATGAACTTTACTTTGGTGTGCGGGGAAAAACGCAGCACGACCATATCGTCGATGTCCTCGTCCATATCCACCACATTCGTATAGGTATGGTGCAGGATGTTGTGCTGCAGTTTCCAGTTAAAGGCGGAGGCTCCCAACAAGTTCACAGAGTGCGCCATCAGGTAGTTAAGCGTTTTGCTCTTAGAAAATGCCCCGTGGTTGGCATCGTGCATCACGCTCATGGCTACGCCGGACACACCCAGGCCCATCACAAACCAAAGCAGCAGGCTGATGCCTATACCTGGTGTGAAAGCGAGCAGGACCGCAAACGGCACCACGTACATTAGCAAAAGCACAATGCTCTTTATCAGTATGTTGGCATTGCCGGATTTGGACAGGTTATTCTCTGAAAAATAGGCGTCCACACGTTTGCGGAGCGTTGGAAAAAACAGGCTTTTGTCTTTATTTACGAATTTTACTTTGCCTTTAAGCTTCATTTAATATGCTTGCTAGTATTCTAAAATCGGTTTGCGCCAGCTGAAGAAGGTTTTACGAAACAGTCGAACATGAGGTTAACCATTCAAACCATTATAAGTTCAGGTATAGCTCCTGTTCCAACTGTTAGGATTCGGGAGCCGGTGCGCAAACCGGGTACAAATATAGTGGGGAATTCCCGCACCATAAGCTTTGGCTGCAATTTGATTTTAGCCGATAGCCTCGTTCAGGCTGGGCAGCCTGCCAAAACGGTGCAATGTGGCAATGTGAGAGCGCACGGCCTTTCCGAAAGTCTCGTTTTCCATATAAGGTACGCCAAATTCATCGGCCGTTTCTTTTACAATACCAGCGATGGCCGGGTAGTGCACATGGCAAACACGCGGGAAAAGGTGGTGCTCGATCTGGAAGTTCAGGCCGCCCACATACCACGAGAGTATTTTGTTGTGACGCGAAAAATTAACCGTCGTGTTCATCTGGTGGATCGCCCAGTCGTTCTCGATCACCCCGGTTTCGTCTGGCCTCGGGTGGCTCGTACCCTCCACGGTATGCGCCAACTGGAATACCACGGTCAGGATAATGCCGGCCACAAAGTGCATCAGCAGGAAGCCCAGCAGCACGTGCAGAAAAGGAATTCCGAAGAAAAGGGTCGGCACCCCGAACATGACAAAGAAGTAAATCGCTTTCATGGCAACCAGTTTCATGAACCAGTTCCTGTTTTCAGTCGCCGTGTTGTTGTTCACGCCGTTCTTTTTGAAAAGCGCATACTGCACAAAATCTTTGGCTACTACCCAGTAGAGGGTAAGCAGTCCATAGAAAGCAAAGGCATATATCCACTGCAACTTATGAAAGAACTTCACTTTGCTATGGGGGTTGAAACGCAGTACCAGGCGGTCCTGAATATCCTCGTCCATCTCTACTATGTTGGTATAAGTATGGTGCAGGATGTTGTGCTGCAGCTTCCAGTTGAAGGCGGAGCCACCCACTAAATTCAGGGTATGGCCCATCAAATCGTTAACTCGTTTGCTATTGGAGAAAGCACCATGGTTGGCGTCGTGCATCACACTCATGCCGATGCCTGCCACACCTAGCCCCATTATAAACCAGAGCAGCAGACTGATGCCCAAATCGGGTGTAAAGGCAAGCAGTGCCACGAAAGGCAAAAAGTAGGCAAGCAACAGCACCACACTCTTCACGATCATGGCGGTGTTAGCGGTTTTCGTGATGTTGTTCTCAGCGAAATAGGCGTCTACCCGTTTCCGGAGGGTGGGGAAGAACAGACTTTTGTCTTTGTTGACAAACTTGACTTTGCTTTGCAGCTTCATAGTTTCAGGGTATTGTGTGAAAAATCAGAACTCACACGTGGGGCAGAAAGGCACAAAGAGTGAACTGAAAGTGTATTGTATAAAAGAGAATCCGGCGTATTTAAGTTCAGATGCCTTGTTATCATACCCTCGTGTTATCCTTTGTCGATACCAGTTTCCTATTCTTGTAAAAAATAGCGGGATGTAGCAATTACAGCTTTACTTAAGCTTGCAATATAGTCATTATCAAATAAAAATGGATAATTCCCGCGTTCAATCCTGAATTTAAAAAAAACTAAAAAATCGACAAAGCGGTGGTATGTCTTATACATAAAAAAAGCCTGACCAGATACGCTCTGGTCAGGCTTTTTAAAGCTATACCTGAAAAATTACAGGTGAATTACTTCGTCGTAAGCGGCTGCGGCAGCCTCCATGATGGCTTCGCTCATGGTTGGGTGCGGGTGTACCGACTTGATTATTTCGTGGCCAGTGGTTTCCAGTTTGCGGGCAACTACTACCTCAGCGATCATCTCTGTTACGTTGGCACCGATCATGTGGGCGCCCAGGAACTCGCCGTACTTGGCGTCGAAGATCACTTTCACGAAACCGTCTTTCGCACCGGCGGCGCTTGCCTTGCCAGAAGCGGAGAACGGGAACTTGCCAACTTTGATGTCAAGACCTTGCTCACGGGCGGCTTTCTCAGTCAGACCAACCGAGGCGATCTCAGGATAGCAGTACGTACAGCCCGGGATGTTACCATAGTTCAAAGGCTCCGGGTCGTGACCTGTAATGGCCTCTACGCAGATAATACCTTCGGCAGATGCTACGTGCGCCAGCGCAGGGCCTGGAACGATGTCACCGATGGCATAGATGCCATCCACGTTGGTTTTGTAGTACTCGTCCACGATCACGCGGCCTTTGTCTACTTTTATACCTAGCTCCTCAATACCGATGTTCTCGAGGTTGGTCTGTATACCTACCGCCGAAAGCACTACCTCCGCCTCCAGTGTTTCTTCGCCTTTCGCCGTCTTCACTTTCACTTTGCAGATGTCGCCGCTGGTGTCCACAGACTCCACAGAGGAATCAGTCATGATGTTGATGCCCGACTTTCGGAAAGACTTCGACAGCTGACGCGATACTTCCTCGTCCTCCACCGGTACGATGTTCGGCAGGTACTCCACGATCGTTACCTTCGTTCCCATCGCGTTGTAGAAATAAGCGAACTCCACGCCGATAGCGCCGGAACCTACCACCACCATACTCTCAGGCTGCTTGTCAAGGGCCATGGCCTGGCGGTAACCGATGATCTTCTTGCCGTCGATTGGCAGGTTAGGCAGCTCGCGTGAACGGGCTCCCGTTGCCAGGATGATGTGATCAGCCTCTACGGTATCTTTTTTACCGTCCGCATCTGTCACCTCGATCTTGCCCTTGGCTACCACTTTACCAGTACCCATGATGGCATCGATCTTGTTTTTGCGGAACAGGAACTGAATGCCTTTGCTCATGCCGTCGGCCACACCGCGGCTACGCTTGATTACCGCGTTGAAGTCTACAGAGGCCTCCCCGATCGTAATGCCGTAATCAGCTGCGTGGTTGATGTATTCGAACACGTTTGCGCTCTTAAGCAATGCTTTGGTCGGGATACAGCCCCAGTTCAGGCAGATGCCGCCCAGCGACTCACGCTCGATCACACCTACTTTCAAACCCAGTTGCGACGCGCGGATGGCCGCCACATAACCCCCTGGGCCACTACCCAGCACTACCAAATCGTATTTTGATGCCATAGTTTCTCTTTTTTAAATGCTGAGCAAAATTAAACGATAATCCCAACTTCACAAAACCACTTCTACTTCAGTACCAGCTGCCTCATAAGTAGAACTATACAAAGTCCACACCTCCACATTACTAAGAATCGATACAAAAAATTGCATACCTGTTCCGTATTGGGCTGAACTATTGTATTTTGCATCCCATAACATGAGGTAACCCCTACTGCATGAAAACAATTTTACTACTGATCATATCCGTACTTTTTGCACTACCGGCTTTTTCGCAGAAGGCCGCAACGCAGCCTGCCCCACAGAAGACGGCGTTGCAGCACTTTAACGCAGGTAATCAAAAGTTTAAGTCGGGCAAGTATACCGAAGCCATAAAGGAGTACAGCGAAGTGCTGAAGCAGGAGCCCGAGCACATCGTGACCATGACGAACCGCGGTATCGCCCGTGACCGCATACTTGACTACCGCGGTGCCATTGCTGACTTCGACAAAGCGTTGGCGCTGGATCCTAAACACGTGGAGGCCTGGGTAAGTCGTGGCCTCTCGAAGTACAACCTGCAGGACTATAAAGGTGCGCTGATTGATTTTAACACCGCCGTTTCGATTGATCAGTTGCAAGCCCGCACCTACAACAACCGTGGCCTGGTGCGCTACGCCCTTAAAGACTACCGCAGTTCCATCATCGATTACGGTCGCGCCATCACCCTGCAACCCGACTACGCTGAGGCCTATTACAACCGGGGAGCACCCCGATTTACCAGCGGCGACGTAAGCGGCGCCTGCGAAGACTGGATCAAAGCAAAAAAACTCGGCGTAAAAGAAGCGGAGCAATACCTGAAGCAGTACTGCGGACAAAATTCTACCGCTACCACAAAATCAACCAAGTAAAGAGCCTTTTTTTGAGTACTGTAGCTGCTGAGGTTAAATTAAATCCAGTATTCAACCGCTGCTTAATAAGTTATCGAACTTAAGGCCTCACAGCTATGGTAATACATTGCTAGAGTCGTGTTGCTCTTTCGGATTTCCTAATCCGAAAGCTTTCAGTTGGGGATTTCCAAATCCCCGTGGCTAAGCTTCTGCAACAAGCCACCAAGATCCTTACAGGATGACAAATACGGAAATATAGCACACTCTTACCGAGTACAGATGAAGATATGCACAGGTTAGGAAATCCGAATCTTAATTTACCTGAAGCATTTGATGCCATTGCGACCTTAGGGAGAAATCTGAAATTTTAATTATCCCAGATCTCTTATTTCTTTTTAGATGACAAAAGGGGAACAAGCAAAAAAGGGGCGCTTTGCAGCGCCCCTTTTTTGTTTCACATATAATAAACGTTACACCTTGTCTTCCTCCAGTTTCTTGCCTGAATGATCCGAAGCCAGTAAATCCTGCTGTAGACCCTTCGGTTCGATCGCCATTAGCTTGCTTTCCAGTTCAGACTTCACTTCTTCGAAAGCATCCTTATACTTCTTTTCGATCGGATGGGCAGATGGCAGCTTCACTTTCAGGGCGTCTACCTGCTTGCCGTTTTTCCAGAAGCGGTAGCACAGGTGCGGACCCGTTGCCAGTCCGGTGCTGCCTACGTAGCCAATGGTTTGGCCCTGACTAACGCGGGAACCTCGCTTGATGCCCTTTGCGAACTTGGACATGTGTAGGTACTGGGTTGTGTAGGTCTTGTTGTGCTTGATCTTTACATAATAGCCATTGCCTCGGGTATAGGAAGCTTCCAGCACCACACCATCTCCCACCGTTCGGATCGGCGTGCCACGAGGTGCGGCAAAGTCGGTACCCAGGTGCGGCTTGTAGCGTTTCTGCACTGGATGGAAACGGTTCATGGTGTAGCGAGAACTGATGCGGCTGTACTCTAGCGGCTCTCTCAGAAAAGCTTTCTTCAGGCTCTTGCCATCCTGGTCGTAGTAGCCGGCTTTCTGGCCTTCCTGCTCAAATGCGATGGCATAAAGTGGTTTCCCTTCATGCTCAAAATAAGCAGCTTTGATCTTCCCAAAACCGATCACGTTGCCGTTTACCTGCTTTTCGTCATAGATCAGTTTGAAGTGGTCGCCAGGCTGAAGACGGCTTAGGTTAAGGCGCCATGCGTAAATGTCGGCGAAGTGGTTGACCAGCTGCGGTGATCCGCCCGCGGCCAGAATGGACTCAAACAAGGAATGCTCAATAAAACCGGCAATGGCACGCTCCACCACTTCCACTTCCCGCTTCTCCAGGCGAACGTCCAGCTCACCGTTCAGGTCGTAGATCACATATTCTACTTCGTTTGGTTCATAGATAAAGTAGCGGGCCGTCTGGGCGGAATCTTGCGCATGCAGGACAATGTAGTTACGCTTGGCGTTGATGCGGCGCACATCGAATATTTTTTTTGACTTGCGGGCCAGTTGGTCGATGGTGACGGGTGAGATGTTGAAACTGGCCAGGATCTGCGAGAGGTTCTCCCCTCTTTCCACGGTACCTTCCAGTATTTCGAGTGTGTCGGTGGGGATGCCGAAGATGATCGGAGCTGGGTTTTTGACCTTCGCTACTGGCTCAGGTTCGGGCTCAGGTGCTTTTTCCTCTTTCGAAGAATTGAATTTTTCAAAGCTGATTGTTTGCGCTGCTGTGATAAACACGAACAACGACACCGCGATCAGGATGGCTAGTCCGACACTACGTTTGAACATTACAAGGTACCTTTGGTTGGAAGAATGGCACGAAAATATGGTTTAACCGATAGAAATAAAAATAAATAATAACACAATATTCAGATTATAAATATGTTGCAATCCAATTTCAGAAACATAATATAGCAACAAACATCTTTGTTAGGCTTAATCACAATTGCACATTAGCACGTTGATCACTACTTAACCAACTAGCAATCAGAAAATTGCAGCTAAATAAAACAGGAGAATGCAACGGCCCTTCGGAATAAAAAAATCTTTTATAACTTTGGCCCCTATGAAAGCACTAGAAGGAAAAGTAGCCCTCGTAACCGGGGCATCAAAAGGTATAGGTCGCGCCATCGCCGAGAAGCTGGTAGAGATGGGCGCCCAGGTAGCATTCACCTACCTCTCAAGCGTTGAAAAAGGCCAGGCCCTGGAGCAGGAACTAACTGCCAACGGCGGCAAAGCCAAGGGCTTCCGCTCCGACGCCTCTGATATGGCGCAGGCGGAGAAGCTGATCGAGGATGTGGTAGCGGAGTTCGGCAAGATCGACATCCTGGTGAACAACGCCGGCATCACGCGTGACGGTCTGCTGATGCGCATGACCGAAGAGCAGTGGGATGCGGTGATCAATACCAACCTGAAATCTGTGTTTGCTTTAACGAAAGGTGCCACTAAGCACATGATGCGCGCCAAGAGCGGCTCGATCATCAATATCACGTCGGTGGTAGGTATAAAAGGAAACGCCGGCCAGGCAAACTACTCTGCTTCCAAAGCGGGCATCATCGGATTCACCAAATCGGTGGCGCTGGAATTAGGCTCCCGCAACATCCGCTGCAACGCGGTGGCCCCGGGCTTCATCGAAACCGAAATGACAGGCGAGCTTGATCAGAAAGTGGTGGACGAGTGGCGCAAGGCAATCCCTCTGAAGCGCGGCGGTTCGCCGGAGGATGTGGCCAATGCCGTAGCCTTCCTGGCCTCTGACCAGTCGTCTTACATCTCCGGCCAGGTGCTGCAGGTAGATGGCGGCATGCTGACCTAAGTTCAAGAATTAGGAAGTTTAGGAGTTTGGGAGCTAAAATTTACTTCCCTCAGACTTTCAAAGTATAATATCAGACCAATGCTAAAGCGTTTACGTTAGTAGCATTGGTCTTTTTCTTTTATCTTTAATCCTTAGATTATTCGATTCTTTAGAAGAAGAACTTCTTAAACTCCCAAACTCTTTAACTTCTTTGGATTCCTTCCGCCTCATAACGACTTATTCACCCTGGCTGATCCTGGCTTGTCTGGCTGTTGGAGCGCTTTACGCCTGGCTGCTTTATAGCAAGCGTACGCCCTGGTCTGCAGGTATAAACTATGTCCTTGCGGCAGTGCGCTTTGTGGTGGTGAGTTTTCTGTGCTTCCTGCTGCTCGGTCCGATGGTGCGCTATGTCACCAACAGCACGCAGTCGCCTACCATTGTGTTTGCGGTTGACAATTCGCAGTCGGTGGCACTGTTTTCAGACTCCGTGCAACTCAGTCAGGCGCAGCAGGGTGTGCAGGCGTTGCGCAACAAACTGAAGGAGCAAGGTATACAAACCGAGGTACGTGTTTTAGGCGAATCCGAGGCTCCCCAGGATTTAAGTGAATTGCGATACGAGGCCGAAACAACCAATTTGAGCGAGCTGCTCCGCAATGTGGCGCTTGATTTTGAGCAGCAGAACCTGGCCGGCGTCGTGCTGCTTTCGGATGGCATCGTGAACCAGGGCACCTCCCCTACTTACGCTAATTTCAACTACACCATATACCCTGTTGCCATGGGCGATACCGTGCCGAAGAAGGACATTGTGATGGCTTCGCTGCGCTACAACAAGGTTAATTACAGTGGCAACCGTTTTCCGTTGGAGGCCGAACTGCAGCAGCAGGGCTTTGATGGCACATCCGTAACGGTGCAGCTGAAGGAGAACAAAAAGGTGATCGAGCGCAAAACCGTTACGCTCAAAGCCGGACAGCCGCTGCAGCAAGTGCCCTTTCAGGTGATGGCCAGCGGTTTGGGCAAGCGCCACTACGAGGTGGAAGTGCTGCCCGAGCAGGGCGAGTTCACGGAGCTCAACAATTCCCGGAGCGCGTACATCGACGTGGTGAAAGGCAAGATAAAGGTGCTGGTAGCCGCCGCGTCTCCCCACCCGGATATCAAAGCATTGCGTGCTGCTATTGAATCGAACGAGAACTATGAGACCGAACTGTTTATACCTGGCCTGACTACCCTGAAACAGCAGGACTATGATGTAGCCGTACTCCACCAGTTGCCAGGCCGTACGGCAGGAGGAGACGCTGCTCTCAACCTGGTGCGCCAGAAAAACCTGCCTGCCCTCTACATTGTGGGCCCGCAGAGCGACATTGGCAATTTCAACCGCCTTAACGTGGGCATCCGCATCAACACACCAGGGCAGTCCGATGAGGTGACCAGTATTGTCAATCCAAACTTCAGTACTTTCAAGGTAGCCGAGGAGGCTACGGAGCGTCTGCAGCAATATCCGCCGGCCACGGTGCCTTATGGCGATTACCAGCTCACTGCCAACACCGAAACGGTGCTATACCAGCAAGTCGGGCGCGTACGCACCACTAAACCGCTCCTCACCGTGCAAACCGTGGGCGACAAACGCAACGCGGCACTGCTGGCTTCCGGCACCTGGCAATGGCGCCTTACGGAAACGGCCAACCACGAAAACGCCGCCGTGTACGACAAGCTGATCACCAACCTGGTGCAGCTGCTCACGGCTCCCCGCAACAAAAAGCGCCTGAACGTATACCCGCAACTAAACGAATACACCAGCTCCGACGAAATCCGCTTTGCAGCCGAGGCCTACAACGAAGCGCTGGAGCCGATCTACGGACAGAACATTACGCTCAAGATACAGGACACGGAAGGAACCGAAAAGTCCTTTGAGTTTGCCAATGGCGAGAACCAGTCAGGGGTGAACATCGGCACGCTGCCGGGCGGCCGCTATACCTATACAGCCTCGGCCCGCATTAACGGTTCGCTGCAGCAGGACAAAGGCGAGTTTGTGGTGGAAGAACAGCAATTGGAGGCGCTGCATGCGGTAGCCGATCATAACCTGCTGTACCAGCTTGGCGCCAATACCGGCTCGAAGCTTTATTATCCCGCCCAGCTGCAGCAACTCGAGCAGGACATCCTAAAAGCAGACCACAAGGACCTGATTTACAGCTCTGAGTCGCTCAACGACCTGGTAGACCTGAAGTGGCTGTTCTTCGTGATTCTGGCGCTGGTATGCGGCGAGTGGTTTGTGCGGAAGTACAATGGAAGTTACTAAACCTCAGCTATACCTTTGTCTATGAAACCGGCCACCACTGCACCTCAACCTGTCGTACTGGAAACAGACCGCTTATACCTGAGCGAGTACACGCCTGAGATAAGCAATCACCTTTTCACTGCCTGCAGTGATGAGGAAATAAAGGCTTACCTCGGTATGAAGACGGAAGAGGAGTTGGCAGAGGAGAAAGATAAATTCAGCAAGGGCCTCACCACCTATTTCCACTCTTTCAAAAACTTCAGGATACTGGAAAAAAGTACTGGCAAGATAATGGGCCGCTGTGGTTTCCATACCTGGGTCGTGAGTCACCGTCGCGCGGAGGTGGGCTATACCCTGCTTGAAGACAGTTACAAGCAAAAGGGCTATATGAAAGAGGCATTAGGTCCCGTACTGGCTTACGGCTTCGAGGAAATGGGACTACGCCGCATCGAGGCACTGGCCGCCGACTACAACACGCCCTCCATCAAACTGCTGAATCACTATGGCTTCCAGCTCGAAGGCGTGATTCGGGAGCATTATGTGGTAGATGGCGTTAACGAAGATTCCGTGCTTTACTCGATCATTCGCCCCGAATACGACCAGCTCAAATCCCTTTGGAACCTGCAGTACAAAATCCATCAGCCTGAGCAGGTATAGGGTGGATTGTTAATTGTTAATAGTTGATTGTTTGTTCTCAGGATCTGAGTATAGAAGCCCTATATACAGGTTCTGATAAAATTAATCGGTGCACCTTTGGGCAGGATAACGCTCTGTAAGGGGCTAGCTATTTTCAAACTGCACCATGACATTACGGTGTAACGTAGCTACAATTCGACTTCCTAATTTCTGAACTTACTAAATTCTCAACTTGAAATACATCATCCTCAACAAGCCTTACGAAGTCCTTACGCAGTTTACGGACGAGGAAGGCCGTGCCACGCTCAAAGATTTTGTGCCTGTGCCTGACATTTACCCGGTCGGTCGGCTGGACTACGACAGCGAGGGGTTGGTGCTGCTAACAGACGACAAAGCCCTGCAGCACCGCCTGTCTGACCCGAAGTTTAAGATCGAGAAAACCTACTGGGTGCAGGTGGATGGTATACCTACAGCAGAAGCGCTGGAAGAACTGCGCCGCGGGGTCATGATCAAAAACACGAAGACGGCTTCTGCTAAAGCCAGTCTACTTGCAGAGGAACCACTGGTATGGGAGCGCTCCAAACCGATCCGCTTCCGAAAAGACATTCCGACAAGCTGGGTAGAGATTAAAATTTCACAGGGCATGAACCGGCAGGTGCGCCGCATGACTGCCGCTGTGGGCTTCCCAACGCTGCGCCTAATCCGGCCGGCTATTGGTCCGCTGAGCCTCGGCGAGATGCAGCCCGGCGAGTACCGCGAACTGACAGCCGAAGAAGTTGACAAATTGAAAAGCTTGACCGCTGGCAGCAGTTTCGGGACTGGCAGCAGACCTAAGGGATTGGGTGGATCCCCGAAAAGACCGAGCGGTGCTCCTAAGAGCAAGGGAGGCAGGCACTATGACAGCCGAAACAACTCCAGTCGGAGGAAGCGCAGTGATAGATAAGTTACTTTTTGAGTATATTCTGCACTATTTTCACGGCATGTTCCCGGGAGTTTTCGATGAACCACACATGCGTTTCCATGCCGCCACACACCACGCCCGCCAGGTATAGCCCAGGCAGGTTGGTTTCCATGGTTTCCGGGTTGTGATAAGGGTACCTATAGAAGTCATCTGACAATTTTACTCCGACCTTCTCCAGGAAAGCAAAATTAGGCTGGTAGCCGGTCATGGCCATCACAAAGTCATTCGGAATCGTCACTTTGCCTTCCGGTGTATGTATATCTACTTCATTTTCCCGGACGGCAGTCAGGCTGGAATGGAAGTAGGCTTTGATGCTGCCCTCGGCTATGCGGTTTTCCAGGTCGGGTTTGGTCCAGTACTTGATGCGTCCAAGCTCACCTTCGCGCACCACCATGGTTACTTCAGCTCCCTTGCGCCAGGTTTCCAGGGCCACGTCGGCAGACGAGTTGTTGGCGCCCACCACCACGATCTTCTGCTTGTAATAATAGTGCGGGTCGTAATAGTAGTGCTTTACCTTGGGCAAATCCTCACCAGGTATAGCCAGCATGTTCGGGATATCATAAAAACCGGTCGCCAGGATCACGTATCGCGATTGGTACTTGCTTTTGCTGGTGCTCGTCAGGTATAGCTCTCCTTGCCTGCTTATACCTGTCACTTCCTCAAATAAGCGAATATTCAACTCACCAATTTCAGACACCCGTCGGTAGTACTCCAGCGCCTCGCTGCGGTTGGGCTTTGGGTGGATGGAAGGAAAAGGATAGCCACCTATCTCCAGCCTGTCAGCTGTGGAGAAAAAAGTCATGTTGAGCGGGTAGTTGAAGAGCGAATTGGTGATGGTGCCTTTCTCGACAATCAGGTAAGAAAGTCCGTCCTTTTGCGCTTCCAGTCCGCAGGCAAGGCCGATGGGGCCACCGCCTACTATCAATATGTCGAACGTGTTGTTCACTGTAACGTGCCTGGTTGTAATGAAAACGACTGCTGTGTGCTATGGTTTATGCAAAAGTAGTACGTAAGTTAACAGAATTCACTCACCCTCTTCCCCCATGGAGTAGGCAATGCCGCCCCAGATGTGCCGCAGAAACGCCGGTTCACTGTAACTTTCTTCGGTATGGCCCAGGCCGGTATAAAAAGCCCGGCCCCCATCGTAAGCATGATACCAGGCAATCGGATGGTGCGCTCCATTCTTGCCTCCCTCATAAGTTGACTCGTCTAGTTTAGCCAACACGTGCACATCCGGATTTAGATTTTTGAAATTATACCACTCGTCGGTTCGCTCCCATCTGGATGGCAGTCCTTCAGTTGCCAGATGGTTTTTGTCAACCACAGCTACCACTGCCTGCTGCACTTTAGGATGGCTCTCGAACTGGGCACCAACCAGCTTGGTGTACCAGGGCCAGTCATACTCTGTGTCCGAAGCGGCGTGTATACCTGCAAAGCCACCGCCGTTGCGAATATAGTTTTCGAAAGCCACTTGCTGCTCAGGGTTCAGCACATCTAGGGTAGTATTCAGAAAGACAACAGCCTGGTATCGCTGCAGGGAGTCCGCCACAAAATATGCCGCATTTTCTGTCGTATCGACTTTCACCTGATGCTCTCGCCCCAGTTTTAGCAATGCTGCCTTGCCAGCAGGTATAGAGGCATGCCGAAACCCTGCTGTTTTGGAGAAGACGAGGATGCGTGAGGACTCTGCTTCAGGGTCTGAAACCGAAGAGGTATCAACCTGTTCGCAGGCTTGAAAACTGCCGGTTAGCAGCAGGAAGAGCAGATATAAGAGTGTGTTCACGTTCATATGAAATTCTTTTTTTGTTCTTCTTTTTCAGGTATAGCCTCAACAGATAGTGCTCAATCAGATTGAGAAATTATCATGACACTGCTATTCTGCCTCAACTCAGCGATAGCATGCATCAGTTGCTCCGGGTTAAGGAATACGAAGTATCTAATATAACAAATGTTTTTCAGCTCTTCGAGTTCTTCCAAAATCCGGTACAATTCCTTAGCTTTAGAAACTCAAACAATCTACTCTAAACTATACCTACATCTACACAATGCAAAAGCGTATACTTTCTGTAGCGCTGCTGGTGGCCCTTAGCGGGGGCGCTGTGCAGGCTCAGAAGAAAGCACTAAAGCAGCCGGCCTACACACCTGCCAAAGAAAGGCTGCAAGGATTCGAAAAGCGACAGCAGCTGGAACAGAACTCCCTTGTCAAGAACGTGGCCTTCCGCAACGTGGGCCCGACCGTACAAAGCGGCCGCATCACCGACCTCGATGTGAACCCGAAAGACCCGACTAATTTCTACGCAGCCTATGCCTCGGGCGGTCTCTGGAGAACCATCAACAACGGCATTTCCTTTGAGCCGATCTTCGACAATGAAGCGGTGATGACCATCGGCGACATTGCCGTGGACTGGAACAACAACCAAACCATCTGGATCGGTACCGGCGAGAGCAACTCCAGCCGCTCGTCTTACTCCGGCGTGGGCGTGTACAAGAGCACCGACGGCGGCAAAACCTGGCAGCACATGGGCCTGGACGATACGCACCACATCGGTCGCATCATCCTGCACCCGACGGACCCGAATACGGTTTGGGTAGCGGCTGTGGGGCACCTGTACTCACCTAACAAAGACCGTGGCGTGTACAAAACCACCGACGGTGGCAAGACCTGGAAGAAGACCCTGTACATCGACGATAACACAGGAGCCATTGACCTGGTGATCGACCCGAAAAACCCGAACAACGTGTACGCAGCCATGTGGCACCGCGAGCGCCGCGCCTGGGATTTTGTGGAAGGCGGCAAAACATCCGGCATCCATAAGTCAACCGACGGCGGCAACACCTGGACCCGTGTGACGACAGAAGCCAGTGGTTTCCCGACTTCTGATGGCGTAGGTCGTATTGGCCTCGACATTCACCCGGGCAACCCGAACATCATTTACGCTTTCCTGGACAACCAGGAGCTGCGCCAGATAGAAAAGAAGGAGCCAAAGGCAGGTGAACTGCAAAAAGAGCAATTCAAAGGTATGTCAACAGAGGCATTTCTGGCGCTCAACGACAAAGACCTCAACATTTTCCTCGACAACAACCGTTTCCCGTCTAAGTATACCGCCAAAACCGTGAAGGCAGACGTGAAGAGCGGCAAGCTTAAACCGACAGCTTTGGCTGCTTACCTCGAAGACCCGCTGGCTGTTACGACCGAGGCCCCGGTGAAAGGCGCGGAGGTATACCGCTCCGATGACGGTGGCAAATCCTGGAAGAAGACACACGAGAAACCGATCGACGACATGTACTCAAGCTACGGCTACTACTTTGGTGTAGTGCGTGTGGCGCCTCACAACCCGGATAAGATCTACATCCTGGGTGTGCCAATCCTGACCTCGGATGACGGCGGCAAGACGTTCCGCAACATCGAAGGCGACAATGTACACTCTGACCACCAGGCCCTATGGGTTAGTCCGGACAAGCCGGGCTACCTGATCAACGGCAACGACGGTGGTTTGAACATCACCTATGACGACGGCAAAACCTGGGCGATTGCCAATACGCCTTCGGTGGGTCAGTTCTACGCTGTGGCCGTGGACATGGAGAAACCCTACAACGTATATGGCGGTTTGCAGGACAACGGCACCTGGTACGGACCGAGCAACTATAAAGCCAATACAGAGTGGACCCAGACGGGTCGCTACCCTTACCAGCGTTTAGGTGGTGGAGACGGCATGATGGTGCAGGTGGACTTCCGTGACAACAACACGGTATACCTGGGTTCGCAATACGGCAACTACGCCCGCGTGGACAAGCGCACCGGCCAGCGTGTTTCCATCAGACCAAGCCATGAGTTAGGCGAAACACCACTCCGCTTCAATTGGGAAAGCCCGATTCACCTGAGCCGCCACAACCAAGACATCCTGTACTTCGGCTCCAACAAATTCCACCGTTCTATGAAAAAGGGCGAGGACATGCAAACGCTTTCCGGCGACCTGACCAACGGCGGTCTGAAAGGCGATGTGGGCTTCGGTACGCTGACTTCTATCGACGAGTCTCCATTGAAGTTCGGACTACTTTATACCGGATCTGACGACGGGGCCATCCACGTGTCCAAAGACGGTGGCTATAACTGGGAGAACATCTCCAAGAAATTGCCGCAGCACTTGTGGGTATCGACAGTTGTAGCTTCTAATCACAGCGAGAACCGCGTGTATGCTTCGCTCAACGGCTACCGTTGGGATGATTTCACACCATACCTGTACGTGTCGGAAGACAATGGCAAAAAGTGGGAGCGCCTGGGCACCAACCTACCAGCTGAGGCTATCAACGTGGTGAAAGACGATCCGAAGAATGCGAACCTGCTGTACGTGGGCACCGACCATGGCCTCTACATCTCGCTTGACCGCGGCAAAACCTTTATGCAGATGCGCAACGGCATGCCCGCCGTGTCGGTGCACGACGTAGTGGTGCATCCGCGCGATAATGATTTGATCGTGGGTACGCACGGCCGCTCGATCTACATTGCCAATGTGGAGCACCTGCAGCAACTAACGCCAGAGATTCAGAACCAGAAACTGCACCTGTTCGCTTTCCAGCCAGTACAGTACAATGGTTTCTGGGGCAGAACGCGTGGCGCCTGGGGCGAACCGATGGAGTCTTCACTGGAGATTCCGTACTACACCGCTCAGGCTGGCACCACCACCATCCGCATTAAAACGGACAAAGGACAGTTGTTGAAAGAGTTGAAAGACGAGACCGAGCGTGGCCTGAACTACGTGAACTATAACTTCTCTGTAGACGACGCCAATGCCAAAGCCTACGAAACGGCTCTTAACGGCAGTAAGAAAGACGGCGAGGAAACGGTAAAAGTAGAAGCAGCTGACAACAAGATAATCTACCTGCAGCCAGGCAAGTATACCGTGGAAGTAGAAACAGCCGATGGTGGCAAGGCTACTTCTGAGTTTACTTTGAAAGCTCCTGAGAGAAGAAGCAGAAGCTAGTTTTCGCTTAGGCTATACCTAAAACAACAAAGGCAGCTCCAACGGGGCTGCCTTTGTCATTTATACCTGCAACTCTAAAACAAATTTGAGATTAGCTATCATACTGGCACATATATTGTTATAAAAAATTATATAATATTTTATATATTTAATACGCATCTTTTACGGTCTTTTCATTTCTAATGCATACCCAAAATTCAAACTTCTACTCTTCACACTTCTTTTCGGCTTTACTCTCACTGCTACGGCACAGAATAAATGGACTCCCAAAGTTGGCTATGGCACCGTGTATTCCGGTAACGGCGATATACCTGGCCACTGGTTCATAGCAGGTATGCAAAACCAAATCTCAAATCGCTCCGGCTTTGAGGTGCTGGCAACCGGCACTTACATTGAGCAAACGCGACCTTGGGGTTCTGGACATGAAACCTTTCAAAAGTCAAATGGTGTAGCGGTTGAAGGATTGTATAACTTGTTCATCAACGCTGGTCCTGTCCAAGTCTACCCTGCAGTTGGTCCGGTCTTACGGTATGCCAGCGAAAGAGAGTTGTACGGGCTTTCCATTCACTACGATGGGCAGGGCGGCATCACGGACTTCAAGCCTGAAATGCGCTCAAGAAATGGGCTGCAAGCGGGCTATGTGTTAGCGTTGAACCTGGATGTGAAGGTCAAACAGCACCTTACCTTCGGGTTAAGAGGCTCCGTGCAAAGCTTCCATGATGGGCAGCGCCTCGCTGCAGTAGGCCTGACCTTGAAAAATGCCAGATGGTAAAATTATCACACTCCGTTCACAAATGGATATCCATACTGATCCTGGTCTGATAGGAGATGCTATACCTGATGCAAAAGGGCGGTCCGAACGGAGCTGCCTTTTGCTATTTGGCAGATGCTCACACGTAACTTCCACTACCCCCTGACAGAGAACCGTGATTACTCTATCCAAACCTGAGCATTTCTTCTATCTTTGTTAGACGCCTTAATGCAGCCCATCTATGAGAAAGCTTTTACCTCTCCTTTTATTACTGAGCTTGGCAGTTCCTGCTTTCGCCCAGCAGATGCCCACCATTTTGCCGCTACAGGAACGTGCCGCCCTCGAAGACAAAATACTGCAAGAGCGCCTGGATAAGCTGCTTCCCACGCTGATGCGGAAGCAAGGGATCGACATGTGGTTGGTCATTGCGCGGGAGTATAACGAGGACCCCGTGATCAAAACCATGCTGCCTGCTACCTGGTTAGCTGCCCGACGAAGAACAATCCTACTTTTTTATGACAATGGGAAAACGGTGGAGCGTCTGGCCGTCGCCCGCTACGATGTTGGCAATCTGTTCAAGGCCGCCTGGGACCCGGAAAAAGAACCCGACCAGTGGAAACGGCTGGCTGCCCTTATTGCCGAGCGAAACCCAAAGAAGATCGGCCTGAACTACTCCCCTAACTTCGGCCATGCTGACGGACTGGCAAAAACTGAATGGGACAACCTGATGCGCTCCATACCTAAATCGCAACAGGCAAAAGTAGTGTCTGCAGAAAAATTGGCGGTGGATTGGTTACAGGTGCGCACCGAAACGGAGCTCGAACTGTATGAGCAGATTAGCCAGATCGGTCACAGCATCATCGCGCAAGGTTTTTCAGAACAGGTCATCCGGCCTGGCAAAACGACGACCGAAGACGTGGTCTGGTGGTTCCGGGAGCGGATTGCGGATTTGAAGCTGCAAGCTTGGTTTCACCCGACTGTGGATGTGCAGCGCGCTAATCCCGGTGCAGGCGACTCGGAGCGGTCTTTTGCCGAGCGCCCGGCGCAGGAAGTGATCTTGCACGGCGACCTGGTACATGTGGACCTGGGTATCTCTTACCTCAACCTGAACACCGATGTGCAGCAGCTGGCCTACGTGCTAAAGCCTGGTGAAACAGACGCCCCTGATTATCTCAAGAATGCACTGGCAACTGGCAATCGCCTGCAGGATATCCTGACCAGCCACATGAAACCCAACAGAACCGGCAACGAGGTTTTGAAAGCCACCCTGGCGCAGGCAAAGCAGGAGAACATTGTGGCCAGCATTTACTCACACCCCATCGGCTACCACGGTCATGGAGCCGGTCCTGCCATCGGTATGTGGGACAATCAAGAAGGTGTGCCCGGCACAGGGGATTATCCACTGCAGCCTAACACAGCTTATGCTATCGAACTAAATGCAAAGGTTACACTGCCAGAGTGGAATAACAAAGAAATCCGGGTGATGTTGGAAGAGCAAGCGGCCCTTACTCCTGCTGGCATCCGCTACATTGATGGCCGGCAAAAAAAGTTGTTGTTGATCCCAAGACAACCAAATTTTATAAATTATTTACAGCAGTAAAAACATTGGTTACCTTATAACCGCCGATTATACATCATATTTTATGCCATTACAACAGCACGAACGCACTCCTCCCTATTTTTTTAACCTGTTGATAGGTGTCGGAGCTTACACACTTCTGCCATTTTTACTTCTCTCTGCATACACGCATCCAACAGCTGATGATTTTAGTTTTGCACTGCGTGATACAACCTTAGGTTTCTTTAAATCCCAGGTTGAATATTATTTGCATTGGTCCGGGAGGTACTTTGGGACAGCCGTTGTCAGATTAAACCCATTGACTATACCTTCGCTGCAGCTATATAAATTTTATACCTTTATTTGTCTTCTTGCTGTCTGCTTTTCCACCTGGGCATTAATTAATACTTTACTCAATCAACATCTCAGAAAAAAAAATACACTAGCTATATCTGCGCTGCTTTTAAGCCTATACTTACTCCTTACACCTAGCCCGGCAGAAGGTTTTTACTTCTTTGCCACCTATGCCACCTATCAGTTCTCTAACATCATGACATTACTGTTGTTGGCAATTCTATACTTACTATTTCATACAGACATCAAATTCAAGAAGTTATTTTACACTGGTATAGCATGCATACTCATCATTGCCATTGTCGGTTCTAATGAAATGTCGCTGATTATGGTATTTATGACATGCCTGCTACTCCTAGTTGCTAACAGAAATAATCACATTCACAGAAGCTACCTTTTATTTCTATTTATGATCTGTACGATTTCCTGTTTGGTAGCTGTCTTGGCTCCCGGCAATTATGATCGTATGAATGATCACCCGAATGCTTCTAGGTTTATTTGGTCGACCGTATACGCCGGCTTCTTATCCTTACTCACTTTCTACAGGTGGCTTGCTCCAGTGTTAATAGCATCTGTGATCTACATGCTCTTAATCGGTTTGCCCGTGGCCAATAAAACAAAAAATAGCCAGCTGTTTTCCATCGACCTGAGATTGGCAGTACTTTACTTTCTGGGAACTATTTTCCTGATGTACTTTACCTTTGCCTGGTCCACAGGAGAGCGGGCGACTCCTAGAGTCGAAAATGTGATCTGCTTCTTTTTTGTCTTTGGCTGGTTTTACCTACTACAGGTAGCTCTCCATACCCATAGTCACCGGCTGCAGCATGAACGCCTACTTTCTCCAATTATACCAGCAGTGGCCATGCTGCTCTTTCTGTTGAATTTACTGGCCGTCGAAAATAACATAAGCACAGCTTATGTAGATCTGGTGTCTGGAAAGGCTGCTGCTTATGATGAGGCGCTCAAGCGCAGGTATGCCGCCATGGCCGCATCTGATTGCCAGGAATGCACAGTGGATCCACTTCCTGCTATACCTAAATCCATCTATTTCATGGACATACTGGAAGGGCCCGAAAATAATGATTTTTGGGTGAACAGAGGCTTTGCTGATTACTGGGGAAAGGACGCTGTTCACCTTAGCGCACCAAACCCACCTATTACTGACAACCTAAGCACTCTGCGAAAATCGAGCAAAAACTCACTCAGGGAAAAATCTATGATGGAGTAAAGCAACGGATGAGTTAATCTCAGAATCGAGGACATGAACGACTCTATCGATCAGTGCAAATGGGATTTGAGGTCACTAACTTAGAGCGTAGCCCGCACCGACAGCACAACATTTCTGCCCGCCGCTGCTATACCTGAAGAGTAAGGCCGGTAACGCTGGTCAGTGATGTTCTCTATACCTGCGCTCAGCGACAAGTGTTGGGTCAGTTGATACAGCGCCTTCAGGTTGAGGTTGGCCCAAGCCGGACTGTAGGGATTCCCGTTTCTGTCAGTAGCATACAAGTACGCTTTGTCCCGCTCCTCCGGTGCCAACTGGTTATACCGGATTGCTCCGTTATACACGGTGTAGAGGTCTGCTTTCAGGCGAAGGCGGGTATAGGTCAGGCGGGCAGTTCCGAAAGCCGGAGCAGCGTGTCGCAAAGGTGCCTCCGTGCCATTGTCCAGTTCCTCACGACCGTGTTGCACATTATACCTGGCAGCAAGGCCAAAGCCAGCGGGAAGCTTCAGTTCCATACCTGCCTGCACGCCCCACACCCTGGCAAAGGCGGCGTTCTGAATTGCCTGCACCTGACTACGTTCTCCCTCATACTCGATGCTGCTCTCGCCGCCCAAGGTGTAGTCTCTCCGCACCAGCGCATCCTGCAGGTAGGTATAGAAAGCAGTCGCATCCAGCTTCAGCACCTCCCCGAATGTTTTGGCCGCCCCCAGGTCTGCATTGTAAGCGTACTCTGGCTTCAGATCCGGATTGGGCACAACCACCAGCCCCGGTGCCGAGTCGAATATCTTGCCGATGTCATCCACATTCGGAGAACGGAAACCGGTAGACAAGTTGCTGCTCAGTTGCCAGGAAAGCACTGGGCTGAACACCATTCCGGCGCTACCCGTTACGGCCCCTGTATTGATGTCGGCGGAGGTGAAAGGGAGATCATAGAAACTGTTATCGAAGTTCGCATTCAGCAGGATGTGGTTATACCTGGCTCCTGTGAGCACTGTGAGTTTCTCGCCTGCTTTGAAACGGTAGGTCAGGAAGGCTGCATGCGAACTCCAGTCAGCACCGTCCGGGTAACGTGATGGTCCAGGTGCAACAGCCCCGGTATTTACGTTTTGGTCGGTGCCGGTGGAGTGCACTTTGTTGATGACCGTCTCCAGACCATAGAACAGGTGGTGCCGCTGCCCCAGCGCTTTTTCAAAATCGAGGTTGGCGGAGTAGGCGTTTACTTTCTCGTGTCGGTTATACCTCGCTGCTTTGCCCAGGTCCCGGTTGTGGCGACTCTCCTCAAAGAGCTGATGCGCCAGCCCGATACTGAGCTGATCAAAGAGCTTGTTGTTTGCCCGGTGCGTTGCCTGCAGGTGCTGCATGGCCCATACCTGCGGACCATAGTACCACTCTGCCGACCGGAGCGTTCCGTTGCGGTAAAGGGTGAGCCGGTCGTAGCGGGGCACGTTGGAGGTGGCAGAGTAATGGAAGCCGTACTGTAGTTCCCAGTTGTCGCTCGCCCTATACCTGATCTTCTGCATCAGGTTCAGCTGGTCGTAACCAGTGTCTACCTGCCGCTCCTGGTCGGGGTTTGCGATCACTTCGTCATGCCCGTTTTGGGTACGCACATACTCGCGCCGCAGGTAGTCATCTGGCCCGCGTGAACCCATGCGGAGGTCGCCGTAATCGCTGAAAGTGGCGCTGGTCAGGAAGGCCCACTTTTTTAGGCCGTAACTCAGGTCCAGGTGGCCAGTTTTCTCGTTGTTAGCTGACGACCATCTCACGACAGCGTTTCCTTTTACAACCTGGGTAGCGTCAGTTGCATACTTTGGAGACAAGGTATAGAAGTTCATTACACCCCCAATCGCATCGCTGCCATACATCACAGAGCCCGGCCCGAAAAGTACTTCTGTCCTTTGTGTGGCAAAGGGATCTAGCGAGATGACATTCTGCAGGTTGCCGCTCCGGTAGATGGCTGTGTTCATGCGCACACCGTCTACTGCAATCAGCACCCGGTTAGTGGCAAAACCGCGTATCATGGGGCTTCCGCCTCCGCCCTGGCTTTTTTGGATATACACCTCCCCCGTCTGTCCCAGCATGTCAGCGGCTGTCTGAGGTTGCCGCAGCAGCACATCTTTTGGTCGGATGGTACTCACGCGTTGCGGCACTTCTTTGGCATCCTGCTGCCAGCGTGTCGCTGAAACAACCACCGTGTTCAGGGCAATTTTATTTTCCCGCAGGTATAGCTGAAAGCCCATCCGCTGTAGTTGCCCGTACGACAGGATTTTCTGATCATACCCCACCAGGCGAACCACTACACTATCAAGTCCCTTGAAAGGACTGACATCCACTTTTCCTTTGCTGTCCGTAAAAATTGGTTGTGTTGTGTTTACACCAGAGAGTTGCACCATTTCCAACGGCTGTTGCGTTACCTGATCTTTCACGGTCAGGACTTGTCCGAACGTAGAAGAACTGAGCAGGCAGAGCCATCCCATTACATGCAGGAGTTTCTTCATGCTGCTTACTAGCTTTTGATCTTTCTGATCTGTTTTGGGTAGAACCAAAGGAAGAATCCCGTGACTGAGAGGATCAGCAGCCCCAAGCCCAGCACATTCATGGAGATCAGTTTGAAAAGATCGCTGATGATGGAGCCGTCGTGTATTTTCTCGATCCAGTCAGAGTGACGGCGGGCAACAGACAGTACTTTGCCGGTGCTCGCATCCAGCTGTACCTCCCAGCTACCATCTGTAAAAATGGTTTTGACGATGCCTTTATCCAGACGGGCTTCAATGCGGTCGATGGGATTGTTGTTGATGCCCTGCGCAGAATCCAGACCAGCAAGAGATCGTGCTGACAACTCCGCCAGCGGCAGCCACTGCTGCAGGTCTGTGGTCACTCCTTTTTGCGTAGGCGGTTGCAGCAGGTCCACATCTTTTTTCCAGCCCAGTAGTATACCTGTCACACTGCTGATCAGGATAAACATGCCCAGAAAAAGTCCCAGGTAGCGGTGGTATACCCGAAAATTGCGCAGCCGGTCAGCTAGCGTTCTTACTTTCTGTTTTACAAGGGTGGCAGTACTGGTACTCACGTAATTAGATTAGTGTAGGTATGAAAAGCCAATATCCAACAATTGCGGCAGATAAACAATGTGGCGACACCAGTCTTTAAAATTTGCGTACTAATTGCAACCATCCTCCGTTTTATGGGCTCCTAAGGTTGATTAACCAATAAATATATGATTAAACTGTTTTATCCACTCCTGGCTTTGGCACTCCTCACCGAGTGTCAACCAGAAGAAGCCTACAGAACCGCAGCAACCAGACAGGAAACCGGCGACCTGAAATTTGGCAAGGAGGCGCTCCTGCAGCAGTACGGGCAAATTACGATGTACGGGGAGGGAGTGCCGCGCCGCCTGATCGTTTCCCTGAAAAGTATCCAGGATTCCCGTTGCCCCACCGACGTTGACTGTGTGACAGCGGGCAACGCCACTGTTGCGCTGCGGGCCTCCAACAGTCAGGGCGCTAACGAAAACATCACACTCTGCATCGGCGACTGCGGGACCGAGGGTGCCAGAGAAACCCATACCGTAGCGGCAGAGGTCGGTGGTGTCAACTATACCTTCACGCTGAAGGGTGTGAAGCCATACCCCGGCCTGGCGCACGAAGGCGAAGTGCAAAAAGCGGCTTTGGTGGTGGAGAAGAAATAAGCACCTCCCTGTTTTATACCTGACGCAATTGTAGTTAGCTGCCTCTATAAGAAAATCTTCACAGGCCCAAAAATAAGAAAGCCCTACCATTGCTGGCAGGGCTTTCAGTTTCCTCAGGTATAGGCTATATCTTACAAAGATCCTGTCGCCGGGGCTGCCTCAGCTTTCTTCACCGAGATCGCATCCACGCCTTTCTCCTTCACCAGTCTATTCAGGGCCGGCACGTCCTGCATCTGCACTTGTTTGAACAGGTTCAGCTGCTCGTCTATTTGGGCGGTGATCTCCTTTTTGAAGGCATAGGCCTGATCAGTCGGACGGAAGTCGCCGGTGCTTACCTGCCCCACCAGGTTCGCCAGCTTGTTGTTGAGGCGGATCGGGAAGTTGAGCGGGTCCTGTCCGCTGCGGTTCTTCGTCTGGTACAAGGCTTCTTCAATAGCCGTGATCTTCTTGTCGATGGCCGTCGCAGACTCCACCACGTCTTTGTAATTCTCCTGGCCTTTCAGGTTGCCTTTGAGCGTGTTGAGCTGTGCCCGCATGGTGCGGATGTCTTTGATCGCGTCATGGGTTTCGGTGAGTTTGTCGCGCACTTCGTTCAGGAAGGTGAACTGTGCAACCCTGTCCTCCGGGGTGGCTTTGGTGCGTGGGTCCGGAAGGATGGTGAAGTCCATTTCCTGGCTTTCTTTGTTCACGGTGAGTTTCGCTTTGTACAAACCAGGTATAGCCTTCGGTCCCTGCAGTCCACCGCCCCACAGGATGATGCCGTCAAATTTGCTGGCTTCCGGGTAGCGCATGTCCCACACAAAGCGGTTCATACCTTCCTTCACTTCCAGCTTGTCCTTCTTCTCTTTGGCGTTGCTCAGGTAGCTGCGGATTAGTTTGCCGTTCTGGTCCATTATGTCCAGTTGTACCACGGTCGCCGAATCCGGTTTCTGTGGCAGGTAGTAGTGCACCATCACACCACCCGGATGGTTCTCGCCCGCTGTTTTGGAAAGGCCGCGGCTGCCACCGTCCATCTTGTAAGTATCCAGCGGCTTGTACAGGTGAAACTTGCTCTTGGCTATCCCCTCGTTCAGCTGGTGCAGCGGCGTAAGGTCATCGATGATCCAGAAGCTACGGCCCTGCGTGGCGGCGATCAGGTTGTCATTCTTGATGGTCAGGTCCGTGATCGGCACGATCGGAAGGTTCAGCTGAAACGGTTGCCAGCTTTGCCCGTCGTTGAACGACACATACATGCCATACTCAGTACCAGCGTATAGCAGCCCCTGACGCTTCGGATCGGCGCGTACTACGCGGGTGAAGTGGTGGCCCGGTATACCTGTCGTGATCTTTGTCCAGGACTTGCCATAGTCGGTCGTTTTGTACAGATATGGGCTAAAGTCACCGGACTTGTACATGGTGGCCGCCACGTAGGCAGCACCCTTTTGGGTCGGGTGCGCTTCAATGCTGTTGATCTGGATCCACTCCGGCATACCTTTCGGCAGCACTTTCGTCCAGCTCTTGCCATTATCGCGGGTTACATGGATCAGGCCGTCATCTGAGCCCGTCCAAATCACACCCGACTCTACCGGCGACTCGCTGATTGCGAAGATGGTGCCGTAGTATTCCACGCTGGTGTTATCCTTGGTGATCGGCCCACCAGACGGCCCCAACTTGGTGGAATCGTTGCGGGTCAGGTCCAGGCTGATGGTTTCCCAAGACTGCCCTTCGTTATAGGTGACGTGCACGTGGTTGGACGTTGTATAGAGTTTCTTGGGGTCGTTGGGTGAGAACATGATCGGGAAGTTCCACTGAAAGCGGTACTTCATCCCCTCGGCACCGTGGCCCATCGGGTTGTCCGGCCACACGTTGATCACGCGTTCCTGCCCATTGCTGTGGTCCACGCGCGACAAAAAGCCACCGTAGTTGCCACCGTACACGATCTCCGGATTTTCCGGATTCACGGCCAGGTGCGCACTCTCCGATCCGGCTGTTTCTTCCCAGTCATCCTCGGTAATGCTATACCCCGTAGAGCGGTGACTGATGCGCACGGTCGAGTTATCCTGCTGCGCTCCGTAAATGCGGTATGGGAAATGGTTGTCAGTTACGACACGGTAGAACTGGCCGGTTGGCTGGTTGTTCATGGTGCTCCAGTTCATGCCGCCATCCGATGTTACCTGCGCCCCACCGTCATCGGCGATCACCATGCGCGACGGGTTCTCGGGTGCAATCCAAAGGTCGTGGTGGTCAGCGTGGCCCGCGTAGGCGGACGTAAAGGTCTTGCCGCCGTCTTTGCTGCGGTGGTATGCCACGTTCAGCACGTATACCACGTCTTCGTCTTTCGGGTCGGCATAAACGCGGGTATAGTACCAGGCCCGCTGGCGCAGGTTGCGGTCGTCGTTCATTTTCTTCCAGGTCAGGCCGCTGTCGTCGGAGCGGAACAAACCGCCTTCATCGGCTTCTACCATGGCAAACACACGGTTCGAATTCACCGGCGAAACAGTTACGCCTATGATGCCAAGTGTACCTTTTGGCAAGCCTTCATTTTTCGAGATGTCTTTCCAGGTATCGCCGCCGTCCGTACTTTTCCAGATACCGGAGCCTGGTCCGCCTGAGGACAGGCTGTAAGGCGTGCGGCGCACGTTCCAGGTGGTGGCGTACAGGTGGCGTGGGTTGTTCGGGTCAAGGATCAGGTCGACAGCACCGGCATCTTTGTTGGCAAAGAGTGTTTTCTTCCAGGTTTTGCCGCCATCCGTGCTCTTGAACACCCCCCGCTCCTCATGCGCTTTGTACAGGTCCCCCATCACAGCAACATACACTATGTCCGGGTTTTGCGGATGGATGCGGATGCGGCCAATGTGCTTGGAATCTTTCAGGCCGACCTGCTCCCAAGTCTTGCCAGCATCCACTGAGCGCCACATTCCGTGGCCCGACGACACGTTGCCGCGCACCGTCTTTTCTCCTTCGCCCACATATATTACGTTGGGGTCGGACTTACTCACAGCCACGGCACCGATAGAACCACCGAAGAAGCCATCTGATATATTTTCCCAAGTAGAGCCGCCGTCGGTGGTGCGCCATACGCCGCCACCCACGGTGCCCATGTAATAAAGGTTAGGTTTTCCTGGCACACCGGTTACGGTTGCCGAACGACCGCCCCGGAATGGACCGATGGAGCGCCAGGTCATGCCATTGTAAAGTTTGGCGTTATATGGGGCAGTTGCTTCTTTCTGCTTGCTGCTGCGCTGCTTCTGTTTCTGGGCCTCCGCTTCTGGCGACGAAAAAGTCAGTGCCAGCAGCAGGCAAGCCACCGTGCCTGTTCTAAGAAAGGTGCTTTTCATGTAAAGGAGAGCGATAGTTTAATAGTCTTTTTGTTTGATGAACTGATTTAGGAAAGTTTAGCCAAAATAGCAAATCATAACAACCGATGGGCTATACCTTTTGAAGCCCTTTAAAGGGAATTAACCTCTGTCAAAAAGCATAAAGCAAATTTTGGGTATTTATTCGTCCATATGTAAGTATTAATTGCAAAATAAATGCAAAAAATAAAAAAATTTCACATTTTAATACCAAGTCCAAGAACTTCAACAAGTCTTGAAAATTTTATAAATCCATGAAACTAAGTATTTTGTTAAGGATTGAAAATAAGGTGTTTAACCATCGAAGTGACACCTTTTTTAAATTTTCTATTCTTTACCAATTAACATAAAACAATATAGTACAAACCAAGTATAAAGCACTTTATCGCTTACAATAGAATAGTCGCTCATGAAGCTATTCTATTTCAGTGCCATTTCAAACCAAAAAACAGCTCATCTATGAACAGATTCTTTACGTTGGTTGCAGCGCTATTCTTTCTTGCGAATAGTGCTTTTGCACAAGCTACTGTCGATCCCGAATTGCGGCAGGCGTTAAACTCCTCGCTATTGCCACAACAAGTAATTGTAACTTTTTACGGCGATAAAGCTCCGAGCAGCAGTAACATCTTATCGCTCAATTTACTTGGCATCACAACAGGTGTCTCTTTGCAATCCTTGCCAATTGTGGGTGTGCTAGCTACTGCCGCACAGGTGGATGCGCTGGCTAAAAACACACAGGTGCGCTCGCTGTACCTGAACAAGAAACTTACTTATTACAACTACCACGACACCCATCTGACCGGTGTACAGCGGCTCCGCAATGATATGGAGATGACGACCCGAAACGGCGGGCTGCCAGTTTCAGGAAAGGGCGTAACGGTGGTTATTAACGACAGTGGCGTTGACGGCACACACGAAGACCTGAAGCTAGGTAAAAATCTGAAGCAGAATGTACTTGGCAGCACGAACCTAAACGGGCTTGTAACGATTCTGCCTCCTACCTGGTTGGAGAATGTGCCTAACACAGACACAAACTCTGGTCATGGCACGCATTGCGCAGGTTCTGTAGGAGGACTGGGCACGATGTCGAAAGGCAAGTATGCAGGTGTGGCCAACGGTGCCGACCTCATAGGCTATGGCTCTGGCGGTGCGCTTTTCATTCTGGATGCACTCGGCGCCTATGACTGGACCATGCTCAACCAGGCCCGTTATGGCATTCGCGTGATGAGCAACTCCTGGGGCACATCAGGTGCTTTTGATCCGAATAACCCTGTAAACGTGGCCTCGCTGGCCGCTTATAAGAAGAACATCATTTCGGTATTTGCTGCCGGCAACGAAGGCCCAGGCTCTGATACGCACAACCCATACGCCATTGCACCCTGGGTGATTTCTGTTGGCGCCGGTGACAGGTATGGCAGACTTGCCGATTTCTCATCCAGAGGCGTTAAGAACCACAAACAGACGATCACCTTTGATGGCAAAACCTGGACGGTAGAGAACAGACCGACCATTGTCGGACCTGGCGTAGATGTGATTTCTACAAGAGTAATAGCGCCTCTTGGCGCTCTTGCAGCCGAGCAGGATGTAGCAGTACTTGAGCCTTCTGAAGTTCCTTACTACTCACACATGAGCGGTACCTCCATGGCCACGCCACACGTGGCAGGTATTGTCGCCCTGATGCTGGAGGCGAACCCGAAACTGACTCCGGATCAGGTAAAATCTATCCTGCAGCAGACAGCTACCAACATACCTGGCCGTGAGCCATGGGAAGTAGGCGCCGGTTACGTGAACGCCTATGCCGCCGTGGACCACATCTTCAGAAGCACATCTTTCGGGTCTCAGCTGAACATCACCAGGAAATTCAACAGCAACATTAACTCTTCGGCTGCAGAGCAGACACTGCGCATCGACTACAATCCAGCAACTGCCTCTACCAATGAGCGCACATTTAATGTGGCGCAAGGCGTGACAGGTATAGAGGCGAAGATGTTTGCGACAGGCCTGCTTGGTGAAACAGGCAACACCGTGGGCCTACGTCTGGTTGCTCCAGACGGAACCATCTACAGTTCAGGAATCTCTGCACTGTTTACTTTGTACACTGACCGTGCCGTTGCCGTTGCCAACCCGATGGCGGGTGAGTGGAAAGCTGTCATGTACGGATTGCAAGGGGCGGCCTTCCCTGAAACAATAGATGTGAAAATAACGCAAACACAGATCCTGGGCACATCAGGTCTGACGGATATTGCCAGCCACCCTGCCAAGTCGGCGATAGAACTGGCTGTTGGGGAGCGCCTGGTAGACGGCCTGAGCGACGGCACCTACAAGCCTGATGCTTTGTTAAAACGCATTGAATTAGCCGATTACCTGATGATGGGCCAGGGTACACGCCAGTACATTCCAACCAACGGGGCTGTTTCTTTCACTGACGTTGCTACTGGACAAAAACTACTAGCGGAATCGGTTACGGCAAAAGGCGCTGGCTTGCGTGATGGCTTCCATACCTTCAATGGACTAATGACACCAACAGCTACCGGCAAATTCAGTCCGAGCGGCAGTGTGAGCAGAGCTAGTCTGGCTTATTCGCTGGTGCAGGCACTTGGTCAGGAAGAGGAGGCACTCAAGCGTAATGGCACGGCACCAACTGTAACGCTCAACGGCACCACCTACCCCATAGAAGACGCGAAGGACATACCTGCAGGTCTGGAGGGATATGTAAGTGTGGCGCTGGAACTGAACCTGATCAATGCTTTCTATTCGGTTACGCAAGGGCCTTACGACCTGCAGCCGGTACTGCACGCTACTTTCAAGCCGAAAGCAAACGTCACCCGCGCTGATTTTGCCGTGATTGTGACACGCACCTTCAACGGTTGGAACGAACTTGCCGCTGCAAGCACCTCAGCTATGCAAATGGCAGAAGCGACCAATACAAAGGCTATCGCCTACCCGAATCCTTTCGCTGAAACAACCACTATCCAGTATAATCTGGAAAACGACGGCTTTGTAACGATGGAGGTCATGGACATCATGGGTAAGAAAATCAGAACGCTTGTTTCGGAGTCAAAGCAGTCAGGCAACCACGAGGTGAAGTTCGACGGTAGTACGCTCCCAAGTGGAACCTACCTGTACCGCATCAATGCGAATGGAAAAACATCAACCATGAAAATGGTGATTGCACGCTAGACATTTCGTGAACAGGACATAAAGGAGCCCTCCAGTGTGAGGGCTTTTTTATGCCCGGGTGCTATCAGCTGAACAGGTATAGCAGAGCCACCATACATTGCTATACCTGTCCATAAGTTGGCAAATGTGTCTTGGTTGTCGGGATTCTATTCACGCAAAAGCGACAAAAGGAATCATCGCACACTCACTTGTGACAGAATGACAGGCAAAACAGGTATAAACCGCCTTGGCACATACCTTGATAGATTGCTACCAGCAGTAAAAAAGAAATTGTAATCGAATCATTATAAAACTATAGAATGGGAAAGATAATTGGTATTGACTTAGGTACAACCAACTCCTGCGTTGCCGTAATGGAAGGCAACGAGCCAGTGGTTATACCCAACAGCGAAGGCCGCAGAACTACTCCGTCTATCGTCGCTTTCCTGGATGGCGGCAAAGGCGAGCGTAAGGTGGGTGACCCTGCCAAACGTCAGGCAATCACAAACCCGCAGAACACGATCGCTTCAATTAAGCGCTTCATGGGCCACAGCTACAATGAAGTGAGCGAAGAAGCCAAGCAGGTGTCTTACAAAGTGGTGCAGGGTGGCAACAACACCATCCGCGTAGAAATTGGCGACCGTCAGTACACGCCACAGGAAATCTCGGCAATGGTACTTCAGAAAATGAAGGCTACGGCAGAAGATTACCTGGGCACTACGGTAACAGAAGCCGTGATCACGGTACCTGCCTACTTCAACGATGCACAGCGTCAGGCCACGAAAGAGGCCGGTCAGATCGCAGGTCTTGAAGTGAAGCGTATCATCAACGAGCCCACGGCAGCAGCGCTTGCTTACGGCCTTGACAAGAAACACAAAGATCAGAAGATCGCGGTATTCGACTTAGGTGGCGGTACCTTCGATATCTCTATCCTGGAGTTGGGTGACGGCGTGTTCGAAGTGCTTTCTACCAACGGTGACACACACCTGGGTGGTGACGACTTTGACGCCAAGATCATCAACTGGCTGGCTGACGAGTTCAAGAACGACGAAGGCCTGGACCTGCGCAAAGACCCAATGGCCTTGCAGCGTCTGAAAGAAGCCGCTGAGAAAGCTAAAGTTGAGCTTTCTTCTTCAAACGAAACAGAGATCAACCTGCCCTACATCATGCCGGTTGATGGTGTGCCAAAGCACTTGGTACGCAAACTGACTCGCGCTAAGTTCGAGCAGCTGACAGACGATTTGATCCGTCGCTCGATGGAGCCTTGCAAGAAGGCCCTTCAGGACGCTGGTCTGTCCACTTCTGACATCGACGAAGTGATTCTGGTAGGTGGTTCTACCCGTATACCAAAAGTACAGGAAGAAGTAGAGAAGTTCTTCGGCAAGAAGCCTTCTAAAGGTGTGAACCCGGATGAAGTAGTAGCTATCGGTGCTGCGATTCAGGGTGGTGTACTGACAGGTGAAGTAAAAGATGTGCTTCTGCTGGACGTAACGCCACTATCACTGGGTATCGAAACCATGGGTGGTGTAATGACGAAGCTGATCGAGTCGAACACGACTATTCCGACTAAGAAGTCTGAGACTTTCTCGACCGCATCGGATAACCAGCCTTCGGTTGAGATTCACGTACTGCAGGGTGAGCGCCCAATGGCGAAAGACAACCGTACCATCGGTCGCTTCCACCTAGATGGCATTCCACCAGCACCACGTGGCGTTCCGCAGATCGAGGTTATCTTCGATATCGACGCCAACGGTATCCTGCATGTAACGGCTAAGGACAAAGCCACTGGCAAGGAGCAGAAGATCCGCATCGAGGCTTCTTCTGGTCTGAGCGAGCAGGAGATCGAAAAAATGCGTCAGGAAGCAGAAGCCAACGCGGAAGCTGATAAGAAGGCGAAGGAAGAGATCGAGAAGCTGAACGCGGCTGACTCTATGATCTTCCAGACCGAGAAGCAGCTGAAAGAGTATGGCGAGAAGCTGTCCGAAGGCAACAAGTCTAACATTGAGGGCGCACTTGGTCAGCTCAGAACAGCACACGGTGCCAAAGACATCACCGGAATTGACGCAGCCATCGAAAGCTTGAACAACGCCTGGCAGGCGGCATCGCAGGAGATGTACGCTGCCGGAGGCGGACAGGAAGGAGCTGCTGGTGCAGCCGGTAACGGTCAGCAGGCTGGCGGTCCGCAGGGCGCTGCCACGGACGACGGCGGTGTAACCGACGTGGACTACGAAGAAGTAGACGGTAAAAAGTAAGATTTAACACAAACTATTTATAAAATCCCCTGTCGAGTATCTCGGCAGGGGATTTTTTTGTACCTGTCTAAGTAGTATCCAACATCCCGGAGCATCCTAAAAATATTTCTTTGGCACCACTCCAAGGAATATTTATTTATCCCTATATTTCATGTAAAATATTCAAGCCATGAAAGCAACAAGCCTCCTTCTGTTGGTGATGCTGATAGCTAGCAGCGCCTTCGCCCAGCTCCAATCAGGTACAAAATTCGCCGGCATTGGGGCTGGTGGCAGTTTCAAGAAGCCAGACGCCTCCAGTAAAGTTTTCGCTTATGAGGTACGACCATTAGTAGGCTATTTCATTACAGACAATCTGGTGGTGGGCCTGCATGGAGGTTACTTTCGTTCTGTGCAGAAACAGGAACAAATGCTTGGCTCTCCTGGCTATAGCAGCCATTATTACACTGAGAACGAAATAGTCATGCGGTCTTTTAATGCAGGTCCTATGGCTCGCTATTACTATAGTCTTAGCAATAAATTCGCCCTTTTTGCTGAGAGCACAACGGGTTTTCAATCCTCTAAGACAAAAACAGAAAAATTTTACACAAGCTACGGTCAGCCTGGAGACCCATGGGGCTCGGGGGGTGGGGAGACTTCTTCGACATCTGAAATGAAGGAGGTTTCTTTGTACGCTACGATCTCACCCGGTCTCGTATTCTTCCCAAGCACTAAAACAGGTATAGAATTGAAGGTGAACATTCTGAACTACCTCCATGGATTTGACCGGGGCAGCCATGTAGAGGCGAACTTAAGCTTAAGCAAGACGAACCTGGGTATAGGATTTTACTTCTAGTGCTCCCCTTTTTGCCGTTCCTGAATCCTAAAACAAACTTTATGAAGTACCTCTACCTTCCACTTTTCCTTTGCCTTTTTCTTACACCATCCTTCGCACAGCAGGATTTCAGACTCGGCTACATTGTACGCGGTGGTGACACACTGCAGGGCTATGTTGACTACCGGGGAGCCATTCGAAATTCGAAAATAGCCACTTTTAAAGCCAGCGATAACGGAGTTGCGCATACCTATAGTCCTGATGAGATAGTGGCCTACGGGTTCAAAAATGAAAAGAAGGTATACGAGTCCTGGCAGGTGCCCACGCCGGACCGGAAACGCTACGAACACCTGTTTTTGCATGTCCTTGTGAAAGGCAAAGTTAGCATCTATACCTACCGGGATGATAACGACAGCGACCGCTTTTTCCTTTCGAAAGATGGTGCCGACCTGGTGGAATTGGTGGAGCAGGTCTATACCCGTGCTGACCCGAAAACCGGTAAGAGGTACCGCGTAGTGGATAGGCCATTCATCGGTGTAATAGCATCTGCTTTCTTAGACTGCTCGTCCCTCACTGAGAATCATTTGGAAAATGTGATGCTCAGACACAGTTCACTTATTAAGGTGGCCACAGCGTATAACGAGTGCTTCGACAGCTCGCAGTTCACACATGAGCCTAAAAAAGCAACTGTAACGCTTATGCCGATAGTCGCCTTCACTTTACCATCGTTGCATGTTTCGGGAAGCCATTATTATGCGAGAGGGGACTACCGCAGCACAGGGCTTGGATTAGGGGGAGCCATCGCAATGCAGGTCGCGAATCCATCTATGAGCGAGAAGCTCTCGCTGATCGTGGAACTGCTGTATGCCCCTTATCGCTTCGAAGGAACAGTGGAAGGTACATACAAGGTCGTACTATTTCCTATGATCTGCTTTTTGATCTAAACTATCTTAAACTACCAATGCAGCTTCGCTATACCTTCCCTAAGGGAAAAGTAAGGCCATTTGCCAATGTGGGGGCCTCCTACTCTTATGCAGTCCACTCAAAAAGGGTTGAAAGTAGGTATAGCTCATTTCACTCCACCAGCTACTCTGAAGAGAAAGAGGCGCTGCCCGGAAGCGATTTTAAAAGTCACATGTTCGGCGCCGTGGCCGGAGTAGGTATACTGTATCCGGTCAAGACCAAAACCTTCGTTTTAGAGACACGCTACGAGACGACCGAAGGTATTTCCAGGTTGCTAAGCTTGCGTAGCAGCATCAAAACCTTTAGCCTGATGGCAGGATATAGATTCTAACCCCATTGCTTGCTCTTCCCTAAGCAAAGGACTGCATTGTCAAAGGAAAAAAACATAAAAGAAAGTCTCCTGTTTTTAGGTGATTCCTAAAAACAGGAGACTTTCTTTTATCCAGCTCTTACGATGGAGCGAAATACCTTTGATGTATACTTAATCCAGATCCCGGTCACCTCTGCGCAATTCCTCCACAGAGCGCATCACCTTGTCTTTCAGACTGACCTTATACTTCTCCAGCTTATCCGCCACAGCGGCATTAGAAGTACCGATGATTTGAGCAGCCAGTATACCTGCGTTCAGGGCACCGTCCAAAGCGACAGTGGCTACCGGCACACCGCCTGGCATTTGCAGGATCGACAGCACGGAATCCCAACCGTCGATGGAGTTGCTTGACTTTACGGGAACACCAATCACTGGCAGTGTGGTGATAGAGGCGACCATACCTGGTAGGTGCGCTGCGCCACCGGCCCCGGCGATGATCACCTTCAAGCCTTTTTTGCGGGCCTGTTCGGCGTACTCGAACATGCGGTGCGGGGTGCGGTGCGCCGACACGATCGTGATCTCAAAGGGCACACCCAGGTTTTCGAGTATCTCGGCGGCGGCATCCATTACCTTCATGTCAGACTGACTGCCCATGATAATGCCTACCAGCGGCTGTGTAGTTGTGGTTTCGTTAGCCATATTATGCGATTACTTTGATTACGTTTTTAATAGATTCTGCCCGCTGCTGCGCCTCTTCCAAGTCAGTGCCCAGCACGGTAATGTGGCCCATCTTGCGGGCAGCACGGGTATACTTCTTGCCATACAGGTGAATGTAAACTCCCGGCACGGTCAGAGCCTCCTGCAGTCCTTCGTACTTGGCTTCGCCATCGTAGCCCGGCTCACCCAACAGATTCAGCATCACGGCGGCACTCTGGATATCAGTGCTGCCGAGCGGCAGGTTCAGGATGGCGCGCAGGTGCTGCTCGTACTGCGAGGTATAGTTAGCTTTGATGGTGTGGTGGCCGCTGTTGTGCGGACGAGGCGCCACCTCGTTCACCAGGATCTGACCGTCTTTGGTAAGGAACATCTCCACAGCCAGTATACCCACCATGTCAAAACTCTCGATCACCCTGGTTGCAATTTCGATGGCCAAACGCTGCAGTTTGTAAGGTACGTTGGCCGGCGCAAACAATGAATCTACCAGGTTGTGCTCCGGATGGAAGCTTAGCTCCACCACCGGGAAAGCCGTTACCTGTCCGCTCGCGTTACGGGCCACGATCACGGATATCTCCTTTTCAAAATCTACGAGCTTTTCTAACAACGATGGCTCCGCAAAGCCTTTGCCCAGATCAGCTTCACTCTGTAGTCTCGTCACACCGCGTCCGTCATAGCCTTCGCGACGCAGCTTCTGGAAAGCGGGCAGAAAATCGGTATTGGCTTTGAGTTCTTCGGCATCTTTTAGTATTCTGAAATCAGCAGAAGGTATAGCGTGTTTCTTATAGAATTCTTTTTGCAGACCTTTGTCCTGAATGGTGCGCACGGTCTTAGCATCCGGGTATACCTTTACGCCTTCCTGCTCCAGTTTCTCAAGCGCATCGGCATTCACATGCTCAATTTCTATGGTGAGAATGTCGCAGTTCTTGCCAAACTCGTACACGGTGTCGAAGTCGCGGAAGCTGCCCACGAAGAACTCGTGGCACACGTCCTTGCAAGGTGCGTTTTCGTCCGGGTCGAGCACCAGAGTATAGAGATTAAAATCGAGTCCAGCCTGAATGAGCATGCGGCCCAACTGTCCGCCGCCCAGTATCCCGAGCTTTACTTCTCCTTTCATAGTATCGTTGCTTAGGGTGTTGTTCTACCCAAAATTAAGGATTATGTTTTAATCCCCCTTCCTTCAGGTGCATTTCTATACCTGTTAAAGGTTCGTTTTTGGTTTTATATTGATTAAAAACTATATTGGATGTTCTACGTTTATCGCTTCCATGGAAATCATTCTTGCCACGCTTTCTGCTCTCTTCTCCGTTGTGAACCCCTTTGGGGCTATGCCGGTCTTCCTGACGCTCACCCAAAACGACACCCCTGAACAACGTAACCAACAGGCGCTCAAGGCTTGCCTTTACATGGTAGGTATACTGGCTGTCTTTTTTCTGGCGGGGCAGTACGTGCTTAACTTCTTCGGCATCCGCATCCACGACCTGCGCATTGCGGGCGGATTGATGATCATGAAGGCAGGATTTGATCTACTCACCCCAGGCGGCAGTAATAAAAAAGTATCGCCGGATGTGGTAGAAGAGGCGCAGCACAAGGAAGACATTTCCTTTACGCCACTGGCCATGCCCATGCTCTCTGGCCCTGGTGCCATTGCGGTAAGTATTGGTCTGTTCACCACTTCCCTTTCCTTCTGGGACATGACCCTGATTCTGATCGGCATCATCCTGCTGGCCGCCATTTCTTATGTGATCCTCCGCTTTTCCACGCAACTTACCCGCTTTATGGGCAAGGCAGGTCTGTCGGCACTCTCCCGCATCATGGGTTTTATTGTGTTGTCGATCGGGGTAAACTTTATTGTGTCGGCTATCTACGCGCTGTTTCTGTCATAGATCAGGACTTACAAGATTTCGTAAGCCCCTGTCCTAACAAATTGACAGGATATCCCTAATTACCGGATCAATTCCCCTTGGACTTGAAACACCCTGTACGTAAAATAGGCTTTCTACACATAACAATCATACAACACGGTGGTAACGCAGGCGTAATTTCACCGTCATAGCTTTGCATCAGAAACAACCTGACCAAGCTATGGAAATGATGCTGGCCACTTTTTCGGCCCTGTTTAGTGTGGTGAACCCCTTCGGGGCGATGCCCGTCTTTTTGACCCTCACCCAGGATGACACCCCCTCCAACCGCAACCAGCAAGCGCTTCGAGCCTGCATTTACATGGCGCTTATTCTGGCGGTCTTCTTTCTGGCCGGACAGTATGTACTCAACTTTTTCGGCATCCGACTGCACGACATTCGCATTGCGGGTGGGCTCATGATCATGAAAGCAGGCTTCGAACTACTTTCCAGCAAAGCACACCGGGGCAAAAAGGTTTCGAAAGGCGTACTTAGAGAGGGTATGCAGAAAGAAGATATTTCCTTTGCACCACTGGCCATGCCCATGCTTTCCGGGCCCGGGGCAATTGCAGTGAGCATCGGCTTTTATTCCGATGCATTACAACTTACCGACTTGGGCCTGGTGGTAACGGCCATTATCGCAGTGGCCGTAGTCGCTTATGTTATCCTGATCTTCTCGCACCAACTGCTGCAATTTATGGGAAAAGCCGGCCTGTCGGCCTTATCGCGTATCATGGGTTTTCTGGTGCTTTCGATCGGGGTTAACTTTATCGTGACAGGTATACAGGGATTGTTTTTTGTATAAATCAAGATGTTTATGCTCGATTAACATCCCCCTACCCCTCCCGAATCAATCCCGGGATCTTCGCCCTCGAAGGGGGACTTTCCCGCTGATGCTTTCCGGTCTGTCATCCTGAAAGGATCTTGGTTGAAATAGAGGGCCCCTACCCCCGGAGGTTAAGCAGTTGCTATAATACACCCCTGCCCCTCTTTTTATAGGGTCCCTACCCTAGAGGGGAATTTCTGCCGTTACCTCTTGTCAGGTATAAGCACTGTGGCTATAGAAGTCTTTTTGCAATACCGGGTCCAACCACCCCTACCCCTCCTTATCCAAGGAGGGGAGTTTCACCCCATCCCAGCCTTCCCCTAAAAACAGGGGAAAGACCATGCCCTTGCCATCTCATAGGTATAAGCACTGTAGCACAGACCACTGGCAGGTATAGCAAGGTTAACTCGCACGCTCACTACGAAGCAGAAAGCTTTGCCCAGTGTACGGCCGACGATTTTGTGTTTGAGCGGTCAGCGAGTTTAAAATCGTCTTGATTTTTTTGCTTACTTTTTTCATCAAGGAAAAAAGTGAGGCCCGCCGCACAGGCGAAGCTATGAAATAGTACAGTTAAGGTATAGCTAGACAGCCACTACGCCAGTTACAAACTGGCCATCATATTCAACCACCAGTTTCGCTATCGCTAAACTTGCGGTTTGAGTAGATGCAGCTATACCTATACCTGGGCCAGAGGCCCCACCATAGCAGACACGAGCGAGGACGCTCGCGCCATCAAGCTATACTTGCAAAACTTACCTCGCCGGCAAAGCGAAAACAAAAACTCAACATTCCTCTCTAACCAAGAGTAATAACCTTTAACCATAAGGCATACCACCTGTTCGTTTGATGATAACAATCATCTTCCGACAGTCAGCATTTTTAACGTATCTTTGTGCCATGCAATTGAAGAATGACCTGCTTATAAGAGCCGCCAAAGGAGAAACCGTAGAACGTACTCCGGTGTGGCTGATGCGCCAGGCCGGCCGCATCTTACCCGAATACAGAGCCGTACGCGAAAGCCTGAGCGGATTCAAGGAACTAGTGGAAACACCGGATCTGGCCGCTGAAGTGACCATCCAACCCGTAGATATTCTCGACGTGGATGCAGCTATTATCTTTTCTGACATCCTTGTGGTGCCGGAGGCGATGGGCTGTACCTACGAGATGGTGGAAAAGCGCGGGCCATGGTTTCCAAAGACCATCCGCACCGAGGCTGACCTGGCCCGTTTGCGCGTTGCCGATCCACACGAGCATTTAGGTTATGTGTTGGAAGCCATCAAGGTAACCAAAAGAGCCCTGAACGGACGTGTGCCGCTTATTGGTTTTGCGGGTGCACCATGGACGATTCTGGCTTACATGGTAGAAGGCAGCGGCTCGAAGACATTCTCGCATGCACGCGGTCTGCTCTATACCAATCCGAAACTGGCGCACCAGATGCTGCGCATGATCACGGATACTACCATCGCGTACCTGAAAGCACAGGTAGAGGCAGGTGCTAACCTGATTCAGGTATTCGACTCCTGGGCAGGCATACTTACCCCGGCGCACTACCGTGAATTTTCTTTGCCTTACATCACCGAGATTTGCAACGCCATCAACGATGTGCCGGTAACCGTGTTCGCCAAAGGCGCTTTCTTTGCACTGGAAGATTTCAGCAAGCTCAACTGCGAAACCATCGGCCTCGACTGGAACATGGACATCAAAACGTCCAGAGCGCAGGTTGGCCCGAACAAAACGCTGCAAGGCAACATGGACCCATGCCTGCTTTACAGTTCGTTCGAAACGATTGAGCGTGAAACCATCAAGATGCTAAAGGAATTCGGACCGCAGCGCCATATTGCCAATCTTGGCCATGGCGTATACCCTGACACTGACCCTGAGAAAGTGAAATGCTTCATTCAGACGGTGAAAGCGTATGGGAGCGCCGACAGAGTTTAAGAATTAGAGCGTTTGGGAGTCGGCGAGTAAATGAATTAAGAAGTCATGAGTCGCCGTATTCTTTGAAGATCTCCCAGATTTTAAAATAAAGCCCCTATAGCAGGTAACAACCTAACTATAGGGGCTTTCTGTTTATAACCTTTTGTCTTATTAAGACAAACTCTATATTTCTCAACTCTTTAACACTCCCTTACTCTCAAACTTTCTTACTTCCCAACTCCCAAACTCCGATTACCCGACCGGAAGGTGCGTCTCCGGGTATTTGTAGGCGGTGGTAGTGGCGCGTGTACTCAGGGCGAGCGCCAAGGTTAACGTACCTACCCTGCCTATGAACATCGACACGATGATAACTCCCTTCCCTGCATCCGAAAGTCCTGCGGTTATACCTGTGCTGAGGCCCACCGTAGCAAAGGCCGATACCTGCTCAAAGGCCAATCGGAAGATATCGAACTGCGAGTCGGTGATGGTGAGAATGAACAGGAAAAAGATATTGATCATGGCAGCGAACGTAAATACCGAAAAGGCCTTGTAAGACACGGAGTGCGGAATGGTACGGTTCCCTATCTCCACGTTGCGCTTACCACGTATAGTCGCCCATACCGACAGCAGGATAATCGTGAAGGTGGTGGTTTTGATGCCGCCCCCGGTAGAGCCAGGCGATGCCCCGATGAACATAAGGAAAATAAACATCAGCAAGGTAGGCACATTGAGCGCTGAGATATCTAGGGTGTTAAATCCAGCGGTACGTGTGGTTACTGCTTGAAAAAAAGAGGCAATCACGGCTTCCACAAAACTGAGCTGAGCCAAAGTATTGTAATACTCCAGCAGGAAAAAGCCCATTGTACCCATCGTAATCAAGACGGCCGACGTGAAAATGGTGATACGCGAGAGCAGGCGCCAGTTACGCCATGGCCGCTCCATTCGTGCCCGCATCGATTTTGGCGACAGCACATCGAGGATGGTCGGAAAACCAATGCCCCCGAAAATAATTAGGAGGGCCACATTCAAGTGCATCACATAAGAAAACCGCACAGGCTCAGTGTACAACCCCTCGGGGAAAAGCGACAATCCGGCGTTACAGAAAGCAGACACGGCATGAAAAACTGAGAAGAAGATTTTGCTTCCCAAGCTCTCGAATTGTACTTCCTGCCCCCATGTCATGAAGATAATCACAGCCCCTATGGCTTCAATTGAGAAGGTCATCACGACCAGTTTGCGCAGCAGGTTCTTAGTATAGAATAGCGATTCGCTCTCCATGATCTCGTACATGGCTACGTGCTGTTTTATACCTACCCCCTGTCGCATCAGGGTGGCAAAGAAGGTGGCAAAGGTCAATATACCCAAGCCTCCTAACTGTACAAGCATCAGTAGCACCACCTGCCCCGAAAAAGTAAAGTAAGTTCCAGGATCCACTACAGCCAGGCCTGTTACGCAGGAAGCGCTGGCCGCCATAAAAAGGGCGTCAATAAAACGCATGCTGCCCGGCGAGGTGATCATGTTAGGCATCATCAGCAGGCCTGCTCCTATCAGGATCAGGAATACGAAACTTAGCAGAAAAGTGAGGGTAGGCTTGAACTGCAGGGTTTTGAGATGCACCCGGGTTTCGAGCAGTTCTATAACCAGCAGCAGCAGCATAAACAATGATACTACCACCCGGTATACTTCTACAGAAAGCGGAATATCAATACTATCAAAAAACGTGTATATAACTGATTCCTGCAATCCGTAGGTGCTCACTTCATTGAGCAGGATGATTGCCATCAGCAAGCCTTCGAACCATGTGCGCCTCAGGAACTTCTTCCGCTCGAAGCTATAGAGGATGCGGAACAGGTAGATAATGACGAAAATCGACAGAATGGCGTCGATGGCATTAAACAGCAACTGAACCATTTCAGGCTTTTGTGCAATACCGTGAGCATAGATTAGCAGGCCAACCGAAACAAGGGAAAGCAGGTAGGTGGTACGGCGCATCAGGGCGTACGCCCTAAGCTTACTGCCATAAAGCGCCCTGTTTAGCTCTTCTGTGCGCATTTAATCAAGTTGAAGTCTCAAAGCTAATACAGGCTTAGCCAATAGCCAAATGCGTATCAGGATACTTATAAGCGGTAGATGAAGCTCTGGTGCTAATGGCCAGTGCCAGGGTGAGCGTACCTACCCTGCCAATGTACATCGACAGGATGATCACGGTCTTTCCTACATCTGAGAGGCCGGCTGTTATACCTGTACTTAGCCCAACAGTGGCGAAAGCAGACACCTGCTCGAAGGCCAGCCGAAGAATGTCAAACTGGGAGTCTGAAATGGAGAGAATTATCAGGAAAAGAATATTGAAACCAACTGCAAAGGTAAACACCGCAAAAGCCTTGTAAGACACCGAGTGCGGGATAGTGCGCCTTCCTATTTCGATGTTGCGCTTGCCCACAATGGTCGTCCACACCGCAAGGATGATAACGACAAAAGTCGTTGTTTTGATACCGCCACCCATCGAGCCCGGTGAGGCGCCAATGAACATTAGCATCATCATGATCAGCAACGCCGGCACAGAGACCGCTGAAATATCTACTGTGTTAAAGCCAGAAGAGCGGGTAGTCGTTGACTGGAAAAAGGAAGTAATGAGCGCCTCTGCAAAGTTCAGGTGCGAGAGCGTGTTAAAGTACTCGAGCAGGAAGAAAGTAATAGTTCCAAAGGCCAGTAATGCTGCCGATGCATATACTGTCACCCGCGTCATCATTTTCCAGTTGCGCCATGGGGTTGCCATACGGGCACGCATCGCTTTCGGTGAGAGGACGTCAAGGATGGTCGGAAAGCCAATGCCTCCCATGATAACGAGTGCGGCAATCGTTAGGTGCAGCACGTAAGCCTTTTGAAGCGGATTACTGTAAAGCCCCTCCGGGTACAGCGAGAATCCGGCGTTACAAAAACCTGAGACAGCATGGAACACGGAGAAAAAGATCTTGCTTCCCAGTCCCACAAATTCGGCGTCAACACCCCATGTCATAAAAATAATGACAGCCCCGATGGCTTCTATCGTTAAAGTCATGGCGATAAGCTTACGCAGCAGGCCTTTGGTAAAGGAAATTGACTCGCTCTCCATGATCTCGAACATCGCCACGTGCTGTTTTATACCAATCCCCTGTCGCATCAGGGTGGCAAAGAAAGTGGCAAAGGTCATCACTCCTAATCCGCCGAGTTGCACCAGCACCAGCAGCACGACCTGCCCTGAAAAGGTAAAGTAAGTGCCGGGATCAACTACCGCCAGGCCTGTAATACATGAGGCGCTGGTTGCCATAAAGAGCGCATCGACAAAGCGCATACCTTCCGGAGCATTGGTCATTTTAGGCAGCATGAACATGGCCGTGCCCAAAGCGATCAGCGTGATAAAGCTCATCAGAAAGGTGATGGCAGGTTTTACCTGGAGCGTCTTGAGGTGCACTCTGGTTTCGAGCAGCTCGACTATGAGCAGCAGGAGCATGTACAGCGACACCAGTAAGCGGTATACCTCCACCGATAGAGGCATTCCTACTCCCTCGAAGATGTTGTAAATAATGGGAAAATTGAACAGATAAGTACCGACATGGTTGACCAGGATGATCCCCATCAAAATACCCTCAAACCAGGTGCGCCTCAAGAATTTAGCACGCTCGAAGCCATAGAGAATACGCAGCAGGTATATCACGACAAAGACTCCGAGTATGGCGTCGATGGCGTAGAAAATAAGCTGAAGGGTCTTGGGGTCTGTCACGACACCGTGTGCATACAGCAGCAAGCCTATCGCCACGATGGTGAGCGTATAGGTGGTGCGGCGCATCAGCATGTATGCCCGCAGCTTGCTGCCGTATAGGAGCCTGTTAAGCTGTTCGGTGTTCATGGGTTTCGTACAGCCTGTTCACTTTTGCTTCCTGGAACAAGCGGTTTCTATCGACAGGCACCACGCCTACCTGTTCACACACCAGGCCACCGCCCAGGTTGCTCAAGCCGGCCATAAAGGGCAGCGATGTTTTCAGCGCCATACAAAGCGCCGCAATACTAATGACGGTATCACCGGCCCCCGACACGTCGGAAATGGAACGGCGGTGCGCAGGTATGTAGGTCTTGGTTTCGCCATTTGCCACAAATACGCCCCGTTCCGAGAGTGTTACGAGCACTTGTTTCGTGGTCAGCCGTTCTTGCAGTTGCGCGACAGCCTCTTCAAATGCAGGCAAGTTCTCGTCAGCGAAATCTACTTTCAGGCCTTCCTTTAGTTCTTTCAGGTTTGGTTTGAAAAGTGTGCAGCCTTTGTAGTTCAGGAAGTTTTTCTTCTTCGGGTCGACCACACTCGGTATACCCCGCTCGTTGGCCAGCTGTATAAAACGGGCAATGTTATGCTCCGAGAACACGCCTTTGTCATAGTCCTCAAACACGACCACATCGGCCCGGTCGAGCAGCTTCAGGTAATGTTCCTCTAAGTGGCGTTCTTCATAGTCGGCCAGATTGTGCTCAATCTCAGCGTCCACGCGCAGTAGTTGCTGACCGCCAGCAATAATGCGGTGTTTGATAGTAGTTACCCGCTCCGGGCTCTGCACGATGCCTTCTGTGGAGAGGTTGCGATCTTCCATCAGGCGCAGGAAATCGCCGCCATCCGCGTCGTCGCCGATCACAGAGCAAAGCAGCGGTGTGGCGCCCATGGCCTGCACATTCAGGGCCACGTTGGCAGCTCCGCCCAGTCGCTTCTCACGTTTCACTACGTTCACGATCGGCACCGGTGCCTCTGGCGAAATGCGCGTCGACTTGCCCCACAGGTATGAGTCGATCATCACGTCGCCCACGATGAGCACCGTCAGTTGGTCGAAGGCACTGAAAATATCTTCTAAATTGGTATGCTGATTCATTATTGCAATTTGGCGAGGCTCTCCTTGATGCGGCGGAGTGCCTCGATTAGTTTATCGTCGGATGTGGCGTAAGAGAAACGGATACACTGCGGCGCACCAAATGCCTCGCCACTCACTAGCGCCACATGGGCGTCTGTGAGCAGGTATAGGCTCAGATCCAGCGCACTGTTAATGATGTTACCGTTAATGCTCTTTCCGAAGTAATAACTTACATCCGGGAAAATGTAAAATGCGCCGGTCGGCACGTTGGTTTTGAACCCCGGTATATCCTGCATGATCTCCAGCACCAAGTCACGGCGGCGCAGGTACGCGTCACGCATCTCCAGAGCCGATTCATTCCCACCGAGCAGCGCCGCATGGGCAGCCTTTTGGGCGATGGAGCAGGTTCCAGACGTGATCTGGCTCTGCATTTTCTCGCAGGCAACGGCGATATCTTTGTGCGCGGCAATGTAACCTACACGCCAGCCCGTCATGGCATAACCTTTCGAGAAGCCGTTCACAGTGATCACGCGGTCTTTGATAAAGTCGAAGCCGGCCATGCTGGCATGCTTACCCCCAAAGTTGATGTATTCGTAGATCTCGTCGGCAATGATATATACCTGCGGATGTTTCTCCAGCACTTTGGCAATCGCCAACAGTTCTTGCTCGTCGAATACCGAACCGGTCGGGTTGCAAGGCGAGGAATACATCACCACTTTGGTATTGGAGGTGATGGCATTCTCAAGTTGCTCTGGGGTCACTTTAAAGTCGTTCTCCAGACGGCCCTGCAGCGGCACCGGTATACCTTCGGCCAGCTTCACGATCTCTTCATACGACACCCAGTAAGGCGAAAAGACGATCACCTCGTCCCCCGGATTTACCAGGCACATCACTGCATTGGCAATGGATTGCTTGGCTCCTGTCGACACCACAATATTATCCGGACCGTAGTCCAGGTTGTTGTCGCGCTTGAACTTGTCGGCAATGGCTTGGCGCAGCGCCGGATAGCCCGGTACCGGGGTATAGAAGGTAAAGCCGTCGTCAATCGCCTCTTTCGCGGCGTCTTTGATGTACTGTGGTGTTTGAAAATCCGGCTCCCCGAAGCTCAGGTTGATGATGTCGTGCCCCTGTGCGGCGAGTTCGCGGCCTTTTTTGGCCATCGCGATGGTCTGCGACTCCGACAGCGCCATAATTCTGTCTGAAAGTATGTGTGATGCTATGTTCTGCATGCTTGTTCTTAATTAAGCTCCAAAGTTAATATAATGCAAGAGAAAACCAGTGAAATGGGGTGGGATTATGGAGTGAACAATATGGCGCGAGCGTCCTCGCTCGTAACTACCATGGTGGGGGCTCTGGACCAAAACAAGAGGGGAACATCTATCATTACTCTTTCAAGGTACAAGCTTTGTGGATGCTGCAGTTCCTGTGCTTTACCGAATCCAACCACCCCTACCCCTCCTTATCCAAGAAGGGGAGCTTCTGCCGCTACTAGTTTACAAGTATAAGCGCTGTCGTTTCTGCCACAAACCACTGGCAGGTATAGAAAGACTAACTTGTCCCGGAAGCTATGAAACAAATAGCTTAAGCCAGGTGCACTGATGACGATTTTGTGTTGGGGTTGTAGGGGTCCCCCTGTCAAGAGCGATCAGCGAGTGGGGTAGGGGCCCTCGATTTGGAGCGTCTTGACCTTTTTGCTTACTTTTTGTGTCAAGACAAAAGTAAGGCCAGCCCGGCCAGGGCAAGCTATGGAACAAGACTAATTGCTACACCTGCAACTGCAATCGCTACAAAATGAGCTATACCTATATCTGGGCCAGAGGTCTCACCATGGTAGACACGAGCGTGGACGCTCGTGCCATACCTATACCTCTGTACCTTACCAAAAAAACAAAAAGGACATGCTTTCGCATGTCCCTCCTCAGCTATTACAAACCGCAAGTTTTAGTTCTTGCCGTAAGACGTACGCTCTACAATGCTGCGGCCCAGGGTAATTTCATCCGTATACTCCAACTCCCCGCCTACCGGTACACCACGGGCAATAGTCGTGATGCGCACCTTGTGGTCGCGGAGTTTACGGGTCAGGTAAAAGGCAGTCGTGTCGCCCTCCATAGTAGGGCTGATCGCCAGCAGAATCTCCTTTACTTCGGAGTTCGGCAGGCGCTCCAGCAGCGAGTCGATGTGCAGGTCCGACGGACCAATGCCCTCGATCGGGGAAATCACACCGCCCAATACGTGGTACAAACCTTTGAACTGAGACGTATTTTCGATCGCAATCACATCCCGGATGTCGCTTACCACACACAGCAGGCTGCGATCACGGAGTGGGTTTAGGCAAATACTGCATACCTCGGTGTCAGAAATGTTGTGGCATTCCTTGCAGTGCTTCACCTCGGTACGCATTTTTACGAGCGCCTCAGCCAATAGAAAAGTCTCTTCAGACTCCTCTTTGAGCATGTGCAGCGCCAACCGCAGGGCAGTCTTGCGCCCTACGCCCGGGAGCTTCGCCAGCTCCTCCACGGCGTTTTCAATCAGTTTAGACGGAAATTCCATTCAACCTCCCGCTACTCGATGTTGGCTGAAAGGTCTTTGTCGTGCAAGGCAGTACACATACCTGCCAACTCTTCGTAAGACCCTACCTTTACGGTGCACTTGCCTTTGTAGTGGATCAGCAGCGTGCACTGCTCCGCCTGTTCCGCCGAGTGGCCGCATACCTTTATCAGGGTGGCGATCACGTGGTCAAATGTATTCACGTCGTCATTATACACAATCAGGTTGCGTAGATCGGTGCTCTCCTCGAGCAAGGCTACTTCATCCTGATGTAAAATTTGAGTCTCAATATTCATAGTGCAAAATTAGGAATTTTTGTGGAGCTACGGAAGCAGAAATCAGTATAAAACCAGCTTTCAGGCAAGCTCCGATCAATCATAAAAAGGTATAGGTTAAAACAATCCCGAGCCGGGGTTAATTCCGGTAGGAGCAGATAATTTGAAGTATAATTACGCTTCACTTACCTTGAACTGCACGCCTATTTTCCATAATTTTACAGGTATAGCCTGATATACCTATGCCAACCATCTCCACGGGTTTTAAAAAAGCTGTTAAGCAGCTGAGCGACAAAGAAAAGGAAGCTATTATTCTCAAGGCCGCACGCCGCGATGGGGAACTGTACGATTTGCTGTCCATTGAACTGGGCGAACTTACGCCGGAGGAAGCCTACGACCAGACTACCAGTGCCATCCATGATCTGATGATCGGCACCACCGGTCGCTATTTAGGCCGTGCCCTCACCAAGTCCCTGCGCAAGTCGGCCAAGGAGATTGCCCGTTTCAAACGCATTACCAAGGACGTGAAGCTGGAGACAGACCTGCACCTATACCTGTTGCGCCTGATCTTCGACAACTTCACCGGGCAGTTTGATAGCTATTATAAGGCTTTCTATACCGCCACGGCCCGCCTCCTGCAGCGCACCATCCAGCTGATCCGCAAGAATTTGCACGAGGACTACCACCTGGAGTACAAAGACGAGCTCGACAATTTCCTGGAGCAGATCCACAGCCGCAACAAGCCGCTGATCTTTGATTTGCCGCGGGAGTTTGTGGTGGAGTAAGATTTCAACTTTTCTAAACGTTCTAGCATAGAAAATAATGAGAAAGTCACTTCGAATCGGCAAAAGGGAGTTCAAGTTTAAAAAAGACGCAATAGCTCATTATCGTTCTATACTGAATTCCTATGAGTTTGGGCAGTATTTAAATGACACTGACCTTGAAGACTTAATTGAATTGATGAATTACGATTATATCAATTATTTAGCGGGGTCAGAGAATATAGAAGGGACTGAATTAGACAAAGAAGGAGCTGAAGTTTCAAATACTATACCTGAAGATCAAACTTCGATTTTCATCGAAGATATTGTTGTAGCGAAGGTACAGTTTAGCACCAAGTGCTTTGAAGTAAATTACAGCGACGGCACTAGCCAGTATATCTCATATTTAATGATGGTAAATAATGAGCCGTACAATCCTGAAAAACTATTCTATACAGCATGCAGAAACGCTGTCCATACTGATATTCGTGCTGTAAAACAGGCATACTTCGATAAATATTCAGTTAAAGGCCAAGTAAAGTGTCAAGAAACAGGTGTTCTTTCTAAATGGACAGAACTGGTTGTTGACCACAGACAGCCTAATACCTTTTCAATCATTGTAGACCGTTTCAAGGAAGTCAACAAGTTTGATTTTAATGCGATTGAATATGTTGCAAATAACGAAAACCACTTAGTCTTTGAAGAGCAAGCTTTAGTTGATAAGTTCAGATATTATCACAAAGAGAAAGCTGTTTTAAGAGTAGTTAGAAAGGAATGTAATTCCAGTAGAACAGGTATGGCTAGGCTAAAGAAGTCTTCCAAAGATTTAACAATAGAATAGCTGCATAGCCCTAGCTTTTGTGGCATATATTTAAAGATTAAGATCTGGCAGAATTAGTATAATCCTACCCTGAGGGATAAGTCGCTACCTGTCCTTACATAACCACCATTCAGGCCATTCAACCTCTAACATCATCATTCCTCTCCATCCTAATTAAACCTTTTCTGATTTCTCCCCTCAAATCCTTAAATTTGAGAATCTAACCTAATCTAATCGACTTACACCCTGTCATGAAGAAGCATACCTATTGGAGTATGTTCCTGGCGGCGGCGCTTGCCTTACCTTTGGGCACAGCCTCGGCGCAGGACAAAAAAGACAACAAGTGGAACGTGGAAGAAGCCCGCGGACCACAGAAAGAAATTACCGTAACAACCGACGAAGGCACCTGGATGAGCCTGGACGTGAGTCCGGACGGCAAAGAGATCGTATTCGACATGCTCGGCGACATCTATAGCATGCCCATCACGGGGGGCAAGGCCAAGTTGCTCCGCAGCGGCCGCGCTTACGAAGTGCAGCCCCGTTTCAGCCCTGATGGCAAGTTCATTTCCTTCACCTCCGATGCAGGTGGCGGCGACAACATATGGGTGATGAAACGCGACGGCTCCGATGCCAAGCAGATCACCAAAGAGAACTTCCGACTACTGAACAACGCCGTTTGGACGCCAGATGGCGAGTACCTGATTGCCCGCAAGCACTTCACGGCCTCCCGTTCGCTGGGTGCCGGTGAGTTGTGGATGTACCATCGCTCAGGCGGAAGCGGTGTGCAGCTAACCAAGCGCAAAAACGACCAGCAGGACGCCGGCGAGCCGATGGCATCGCCTGATGGCAAGTACGTGTACTTCTCTGAAGACATGAGCGGCGGCTCCACCTTCGAGTACAACAAAGACCCAAACAGCCAGATTTACGTGATTCGCCGCGTGGACCGCAACACGGGCGAGATCGAGAACATCGTGACCGGTAACGGAGGCTCCGTTCGCCCGGTTATCTCCCGCGATGGCAAGCACATTGCCTTCGTGCGCCGTGTGCGCACCAAGTCTGTGCTTTTCATCCACGACCTGAAAACAGGTGAGCAGTGGCCGATCTATGACCAGCTGAGCAACGACCAGCAGGAAGCCTGGGCTATCTTCGGAGTATACCCGAACTTCGCCTGGACGCCTGACAACAAGAGCCTCGTGTTCTGGGCAGGTGGCAAGATCAACAAGATTGATGTAGCCAGCCAGAAAGTGACCAACATCCCTTTCGAAGCCACCGCCACGCATCACATTGCCGAAGCTGTGCGCCACGACTTCAGCAAGGCTGGTGTTTCTCCGGATCAGTTTACAGCCAAAGCCATCCGTCACGCCGTGACGTCGCCTGACGGAAAACTTCTTGTATTCAACGCAGCCGGCCATATCTACAAAAAAGAACTGCCAAACGGTAAGCCCGAGCGCGTGACCAACGGCAAAGATTTCGAGTTCTACCCAGCTTTCTCACCTGATGGCAAGACCCTCGTGTTCTCTACCTGGGACGATGAAAACCTCGGTGCGTTGGTGAAAGTGGACATCCGCAAGAAGAACGCGAAGCCAGCTAAACTGACTTCCGAAAAAGGCTTCTATACCAACGCTTCTTTCTCGCCAAACGGCAAGCTGATTGTGTACAGCAAAGACGGTGGCAACAACCACATGGGCTATGCCTTTGGTAACGAACGCGGACTGTACTACATGACCGCCGAAGGTAAAAACCCGACGTTGGTGCAGAAAAGCGGCTTCAATCCGCTGTTCAACGCAACGTCTGACCGTATTTTCTTCACGGCAGGCGGTGGCGGTAAGTATACCTTCAAGAGCGTGGACCTAAACGGCAAGGAAGAACGCACGCACTATACCTCTACCTACACCGACCAGTTCTACCCAAGCCCGGACAACAAGTGGCTGGCTTTTGTGGAGCTGTTCAACGGCTATGTGGTACCCTTCTCGGCTAATGGTGCAGGTATGGAATTGAGCGCTGAAACCAAAGCTGTGCCTGTTGCCCGCTTTACCAAAGACGCCGGCACGAGTGTGCACTGGTCAGGCGACAGCAAGAAAGTGAACTGGGTGCTGGGCGACGAGTATTTCTCGAACGACCTGAAAGACCGTTTCGCTTTCCTGGAAGGAGCCCCTGAGAAGTTGCCAGCCATTGATACCACAGGTATAAAGATCGGCCTGGAGTTCAAGACAGATGCCCCGCAAGGCAAAGTGGCCTTCACCAACGCTCGCATCATCACGATGAAGGGCGATGAAGTGATTGAAGGCGGCACGATCATAGTGGACGGCAACCGCATTGTGTCGGTTGGCAAAGGTATAGCCGTACCAAAAGACGCGAAAGTAATCGACGCCAGCGGCAAGACCATCATGCCAGGTATAGTTGACGTACATGCGCACCTCGGTACCTTCCGCAACGGCATGAGCCCGAAACAGCAGTGGTCCTACCTGGCTAACCTGGCTTATGGTGTAACGACTACACACGACCCATCATCTACCACGGAGATGGTGTTCAGCCAGTCAGAAGCTGTGAAGGCAGGTCACATGGTGGGTCCGCGTATCTTCTCCACGGGCACGATCCTCTACGGAGCTGACGGCAACTTCAAAGCGGTGGTTAACAGCCTCGACGATGCCCGTTCGCACTTGCGCCGCATTCAGGCGGCTGGTGGTTTCTCGGTAAAGAGCTACAACCAGCCACGCCGCGAGCAGCGCCAGCAGATTATTCAGGCGGCCCGCGAACTCGACATGACCGTGGTACCGGAAGGCGGTTCGACTTTCTTCCACAACATGAGCATGATCCTCGACGGTCACTCTGGCATCGAGCACAATATTCCGATCGCCCCGCTTTACAAAGACGTGGTAGAAGTATGGAAGGCCTCCAACACTGGCTATACTCCTACTCTGATCGTGAATTATGGCGCTACCAGCGGCGAGTACTACTGGTACCAGAACACCAAGGTATGGGAGAAAGACCGCCTGTTGAAATTCACGCCACGCTCGGTAATCGACGGTCGCTCACGCTTTGTGATGCAGGTACCGGATGAGGAATATCGTAACGGTTACTTCAAGACCTCAGAAGCCTGCAAGGCCCTGACGGATGCCGGTGTGAAAGTGAACCTCGGCGCACACGGACAGCTGCAAGGCTTGGGTGCTCACTGGGAACTGTGGATGCTGCAGCAAGGTGGCATGACCAACCTGGAAGCCCTGCGTGCCGCCACCCTGAACGGTGCCGAGTACTTGGGTATGGGAAAAGAGCTCGGCTCACTGGAAACAGGCAAACTGGCTGACCTGATCGTGCTGGACCAGAACCCGCTGGAGAACATCCAGAACTCAGAGCACGTGCGCTACACCATGGTAAACGGCCGTCTGTTTGATGCTGCTACCCTGAACGAAACAGGTAACTACGATCGCAAGCCAGGTAAATTCTGGTGGGAAAACAACAAGTACGCCTCAACTTTCGACTGGCACGAAGGTACCGACACCCGCGTGGAAGGTATAGCTGGTGAGAACTGTACCTGCCGTCACTAGGATTTACAGGTATAAGCTGATAAGAAACGAGCCGACTCAAAAGAGTCGGCTCGTTTTATTTTGAAGGTGTAGACAATCGGCATGGCGTGATTCAAAGATCCCGGACTCAACTCAAAAGCCCCCTGGAATGTAATGCTTTTATGGCGCGAGCGTCCTCGCTCGTGTCTACTATCGTGGGGCCTCCGGCCCCATTGATGAATCTATCACATACTAACCAATAATAGCCAACTGCTTAAATAAAAAGATACTTGGAATTTCAAAATAAACTATTAATTTAGTTTGAAACTTAAACACAGCACCATGCCGCTATACCTGTACAGCATTCTCTTCGTTTGGCTCACTGCTTGCGGTTCCAAAGCCGAGAAAGTGACAGCTGAAATTCCTGAAGGGAGAATCGAGTCCGAAGTACTGGTTAATCCCGCAGGAAAGACAATCGCAGAAAGGTTTTTCCCACCGAGAGGCTACAAAAGGGAAGCTCAACCAAATAACAGCTTTGGTAGTTATTTACAGCATTTTAAGCTGAAATCACATGGCGCAAAGGTGCATTATTACAATGGAGCGGTCAAACCGAACGATGGTATTTATGATGCTGTGCTGGACATTGACGTAGGTACCCGCGACCTCCAACAATGCGCTGACGCTATCATGCGCCTACGGGCGGAGTACCTATATGAGCAAAAGAAATACGATGCCATTCACTTTAACTTCACGAGTGGCTTTCAGGCAGATTACAGCAAATGGCAGCAAGGCTACCGGGTGCATGTGAAAGGAAATGATTGCTCTTGGGTTAAAAAAGCAACTCCATCAACTGCCTATGCTTCCTTCAAGGATTACCTGCAAGTCGTATTTACTTATGCCGGCACCTTATCGCTGGAGAAAGAGATGCAAGCTGTTTCGATAAAGGACTTGCAGATTGGCGACGTGTTCATCAAAGGCGGAAGTCCAGGTCACGCTGTGATCGTAATGGATATGGCTATTGATGAACAAACAGGAGAAAAGCTGTTCCTGCTAGCACAAAGCTACATGCCAGCGCAGGAGATCCAGATTTTGAAGAACCCGATGAACCCAGGTATAAGCCCATGGTATAGCACCAATTTCAGCGGCCCGCTTTTAACGCCAGAGTGGCCGTTCCAGCGGAGTCACCTCAAGCGGTTTTAGTGTTATGTATGGCTTGTCTATCATCAGCTCTTTTCACCTGCCTATCTATGTTTAGAATGGGGCTAGCCACTGCAATTTGCATTGTATAAGCTTTGTAGCATCATACTTTGTTTGCATTACCGGATCCACCTCTGGAACAAGTCCGGCATCTTCTACTTCTCGAAGGAGGAGAGTCTGCTGTCGCCAACTCACAGGTATATCATTCAGGCCTATGCCTTTCGGACTTCTACCAAATGAGTACGACTCTACCCCTCCCGAGAGGGGAACCGCGGCTATTGCCTTATCTAAGATATATGAATTATAGCAAACACACCCTTGGCACGCATTGAAAGGGTAACTAGCTCCTGAAGCTATGAAACAGTAAAAATTATTATACCTGCAACAGTCCTAGCTACAAATCCCCTACTCCTTCACCGCTGCCAACACCCGCTTAATCAACTCATCCGGATTCCCATTATGCCAGCGCCAAACAATCACGATATCATGCTCGGGATCTACCCAAATGGTATTCTGCCCGGCGCCTAAAGCGGCGTAACTGGTGGTTGGTGCACTCGGCCAGGCCTTGCCTTCCGTGTTAAGCCACCACAGGTAGCCGTAGTCCGGACCGACAGGTCCTCTTACAGTCGTTGCTTCCTTCACCCACGCTTCCGATACGATCTGCTTGTCTTTCCAACGGCCATTCCGCAGGAACAGGTAGCCGAAGCGGGCTTCGTCGCGGGCGCTGATCCAGAGGCCACCACCCCATCGGGTACCGCCGCTCACTGAAGGCATGCGCTTGCCGTCTATTTCTACATAAGAGTTACGGTAGGGCACATATTGCCAGGTGTTAGAAGCGTCTATCGGATCCATTACTTCGTCTTTGAAAACTTCCGGCAGTGGCTTCTTCCAGAGGCGCAGCATAGACAAGGCAAAACGATTGATGCGCACATCGTTGTACTCGTAGAAAGTGCCCGGCTCCTGCAGTTCGCGTGGCTTGCGTTCGCCTTTGCCATATTCTTCTTTGCCTACAAAATCATGCTTTTTGCCCCATAGCTCGCCTTCCCATTCACTTGTTTGCCGCACGTGGTGTTCCCAGGTCACTTTGCGGTTCTGCTCTGAGTCATAGCCGCCGTCCTTTACGTAGTTGGCTACCGGGTCCTGGATGTCTTTGATCATACCTCGATCGATGGTGATACCCAGTATCGTCGAGAGCACACTTTTAGCCACGCTGTAAGTCGGGTCTACCCGCTCGGTTTCGCCCCACTCGGCCACAATGTAGCCGTTCCTTAGTATGATGCCGTTCGTGCTGGCCCTGTCGTTAGGTATAGGACCGAGCATTTTGCCGAAAATTTCCTCTTGTGTCGAGAAATCTTTGGGCATTTGAGTCGTCTCCTGCTGTTTGGCCCACTCAACCGCTTCCTGCAACATAGCTGCGTCCATACCCAGTTGCTCTGGCTGCCTCTTTTCCCAGTTATCGCCTTTGCCGGGGTAGTATACCTTTGTCTCGGTCTGTTGTGCGCTTGAGGTTGCTGTAGTTTGCTGCGGCTGTTGCTGGCAGCCGCCTATACCCATTGTCAGGGCGAGCGCCAGGTATAGGAATTTGTCTTTTAGCATAGTATCAGGTGCGTTTAGAATGTGCCCCTAAAACTACTTAAAGTAAGGTATAACTACTAGTCTGGCAAACCGACTTTAAACAAAAGTCTGACACCTATGGTAGAATAAAGTTCACAGGCAGAAATAATATGCTACAGATAAAGGTTTATTCTGATTACGTTTGCCCTTACTGCTTTTTTGGGGAGCAGGTGCTTGAAAGGGCTTTGCAAGGTATAAAGGACCAGGTACAGGTGGAGTGGATGCCTTTCGAACTTCGACCCTACCCGAACCCTACCCTCAAACCGGAGGGTGAGTATTTGCAGACGACTTGGGAAAACTCGGTATATCCGATGGCAAAGCAATTAGGCATCCATATCGTACTGCCCAAAGTATCGCCGCAGCCTTACACACACCTGTCATTCGAAGGTTACCAGTATGCGCAGGAACAGGGCAAAGGGGAAGCCTACACGCACCGTATGTTCACAGCCTTTTTTCAGGAAGAACAGGACATCAGCGAAGTGGACGTGCTCACGAAACTGGCCGGTGAGGTGGGGTTAGATGAAACGGGATTCAGACAGGCATTGGATTCGGGTAGGTATAAGGAGACACACCGGCAGGCACTGCAGCATGCCTACGAAGAAGTAGGTATACAGGCCGTGCCGACCTTTATCATTGGCAACAAACTGGTCCGGGGACTGCTGCGGGAGGACGACCTGAGGAGGCTCATAAAACTAGAGCTGGAGGTATAGTCTACTTCCAGCTCTGGTTCTTATGTTCTTTATACCTGCGGTATGACCTGCTATACCTTACCAGCTGGTGCCACCACCTCGTTTACCTCCGCCGAACAGGCCACCCAGCAGGCCACCTAATCCGCCGGAGCCCATGCCGCCGTAGCGGCTATGGCCGTTGAGTCCGCCCAGTACAGAGGCCATGGAGCCCAAGCCGCTGGTAGAGCGTCGGCCGCCCCCCATCAAGCCTCCCCGGCCCGTCATCATCCCGCCTAGCAAGCCACCTAACAGGCCGCCGCCCATACCACCCATACCGCCCATCATGCCACCACGGCGTCTGCCACCGCTCATCATGCGGGCCAGTACAATAGGCGCTGCTATACCTAGTATACCTTGTACCATTTGCGGCGAAATGCCAACATTCTTGAACATGTCGCCAAAGCCATTTTTGTTCATAAATGCCTGTGAGCTCGGATCCTCTCCCTGTTTTTGTGCTTCATCGGCCTTGTCTACAAATTGCTCCAGCAAGCTGTACTGCTGCTGGTCCACGCCCAGGTAGTTGGCCATCTCCTGGATGCGCTTTTGCTCTTCCTGGCTATATTCGCCATCGGCCTTGGCAAAACTGATGATATCCGTAATAAATGAAAAGCGCAGCTGACTCTTTTTGAGCACATCCAACACGCGCTGCAGGCTGATCTGAGAAGGATTTCTGGCAATAGACAGCACCTCCTCCTCTATGTTCTCCGGCATCTCGGCTGCCTCGCTCAGCACTCTCAAAAACTCAAGTTCTTCCTCAGAGGCGTTTCCGTCTGCAGAGGCGATAGAAGCCAGGGCAGCCAGGTAGGCACCCTTTTCTTCCATGGTATAATCTTTCAGTAGTGTTGTTTGTTCCTGTTCCATAGCTATTTAAATGTTCTTACTGACATTTAAACGCGAGGCTCGGCCAGAAGTTGATGGATGCAGGAATCGCTGTTAAAATTAAGCTCTCACCCGGTCCAGGGTATCGCTTAGGTGCTGCGCCTCCTCTGCTGACAGGTTCTTAAACGTCTCCTCCTCCAGCTGCTTCATCAGGGGGTCCAGGTTGTCGAGCAGATCCATCCCTTTGTCTGTAATGGCAATTTCTACCTTGCGTCTGTTCTGCTCGCAAAGCTCGCGGGTCACCAGCCCTTTCAGACGCAGTTTCTCCACAAGCCGCGTGGCATTGCTCATGCGGTTGAGCATCCGCTCCTGTATGGTGAACAGGTTGAGCGGCTTCCCTTGCTGCCCTCTCAGGATGCGCAAGACATTGAACTGCTGCGAAGAAATATCGTAGGGCTTGAGCAGGCTGTCGACGCGCGCCATCATCCATTCGCCTGTAAACATCAGGTTCAGAGATGCTTTCTGATAAGGGCTCCTGAACTTGGGCATTTTTAATTCATCTTCTAACTTCATGCGAAAAAAATCTATGATTCGAATGCAATAACGCTTGCAATAATTGTATATACAACATTTTCAGATATTTAGTTACTTAAGCCTTAAGCAGCATTTTTTTAAATTTCATTTTGTTATTAATTATTTATGCTTAGCCCGTATTTAAAACATAATATACATTTTTGAATTGCTATATTGCAATGAACAACCCGCTCCATTATATTTTTCCCATGGAAAACAAACGCCTCCCTTACCAGGCTGCCACCAATGAAAACCTGTTCGGATCATCTCTACAGGTGCTGGCCGCCATGCAGCAAGCCATAAGCAGCGTGCACGGTTACCCAACGCCCGACGCGGCTGATCTGCGGCTCGCTCTAGCCAGAAAGCAAGGTGTGCAGGCTGACGAAATTATAGTGGGAAGTGGATCGGCGGAGCTAATTTCGCTGCTGATGCGTCGCTTCTGCGGTCACGACAAGGACGGAGAAGTGCTCACCTTCACCCCCTCCTATCCGCTGTATTGCCAGGAGGCCCGCGCGCTGCGGGTTCCCTGCACGGAGATTCCGCTCACGAGCGGTTACCGGATCGACGTACAAGCTTTCAAGCGCCAACTGAGGCCTACTACCCGGCTTTGCTTCATTTGCAATCCGAATAACCCGACCGGTACCTACCTGACAAGCACTGAGTTGGAGCAGGTACTCGCATGCCTGCCGGCACACGTTACCGTGGTGGTGGATGAAGCTTACATAGAGTATGTTACCGCGCCCGATTGTGCCGATGCGGTGAGCATGCTGCCCCGCTACCCGAACCTGGTGGTATTGCGCACTTTCTCCAAAGCCTACGGACTTGCCTCTGTCCGCATCGGGTACATGATCGCACAACGTCATTTGATCCAGCAGGTACTGGAGGTGAAACAGCCTTATAATGTTAACCAACTCGCCCAGGTCGCTGCCCTGGCCGCTCTGGAAGACGAACAGTTCCTGTACATGACCCTGCAGGCCACGCAGGTCGCAAAGGCCAAACTGGAGCGGGCTTTGTATAAAATGGGCGTTCAGTTCTGGCCATCGCAGGGCAATTTTCTGCTGGTGGATGCCGGCGGATACAGTGCCGATGAAATACACAACTACTTACTCGCAAACCACATCCTGGTGCGTCGCGCCGATCACCATACCCTGCGCCTGACCATAGGCCCCGACGAACATCAGTTATACCTACTTCATATGCTCCAAGAACTGCTACATCCTTCCCGCGTATACGCCACACAACCGCTGCTGGCACAAGTGCTTGACCTGGGCTACCAGATACAGGACCAGCCTGAAGAGGCGGTAACTGGTGTAAATGACCTGCTAACGAAGGCGGTTGAGCAGACAGATGCGGAGGGCCGCATTGCGCAGGCTTTTGCACGGGCCATGGCATTGCGTTGTCAACAAGGCAAAACTGCTGCCTCAGGCAACTTGTATGCCTCCAACTTAGGGGAGATGGACATGATCGCAGCCTTTAATGTGCTGGTGACAGCCACGCCACTCGTTACATTCGGACACCGCTTCGCCAACCACTCTATATGCGCTGCTATTGCCGGTAAAGCATCGGTATACCTGCTCGATTTAGGTATAGGCAGTGGTTTGCAGTGGTTTCATTTCATGGAGTTGCTGGCAGCATTGCCCGGCGAGCGTCCTGCTTTGCATCTCACTGGTATCGATATACCAGATGGCAGAAACGATAACCCGGCATTCAAGCTTCAGGCGACAGGTTCGCGTCTGTCAGCACACGCTGAGCGTTTAGGTCTGAACTTCAGCTATACCTATCTGGCCACCCGCCTCGAAGATTTCGACCTGCAGTCGCTTGAAATAGCTCCATCCCATACCCTGATTGTGAATGCCGCACTCACTCTGCACCACCTCGCCGACGAACTGGTAGCGATACCTGACCAGCGTGATCGGGTGCTGCAACAGATCCGGAAGCTGCGTCCACAGCTGGTAACCTTAACTGAACCAGACTCCGAGCACAACCGCCTGGATTTCCTGCCGCGCCTGCGTGAGTCGCTGCGCCACTACTATACCGTGTTTGACGTACTGGACACACTCTTGCCAGCCGACATGCCGGAGCGCCGCGTCATAGAACAGGAGTTTTTTGGGAGAGAGATCCTCAATGTAGTAGCTTTTGAGGGGAGCGACCGTGTGGAACGCCACGAGCGGCTGGATGCCTGGCAGCACCGCCTGATACGCAATGGGTTTACGCCCGCTCCATGTCAGGTAACAGCAGCACAGATACACCAGGAGTTGGACCTGCACCCGCAGTTTAGCCTCGCCCCGCACGCGGCAGGCTATACCTTGCACTGGAAGGGCACTAACATTATAGCGGCTACTGCCTGGCAGGTAGCCGATTAACGCGCCAGTTTGCGGAGGGCCAGCAGGCAAAGCGCCACAGTACCAGCCACATTGATCTGACCGCTTAGGATCATCTGCTCCACCTCCTGCAAAGGCACCTTCAGGACCTCGATGTGCTCACTTTCATCCAAGTCCTGGGCGGCCACTTCGCGCACGTTGCGGGCAATGTAGAAGTAGATTTTGTTTGTGTCTTTGGTTGGGTTGTCGATTACCTGCAGCACAGGCTCTATCTCGTTGGTGGTATAGCCGGTTTCCTCCAGCAGTTCTCGCTTCGCCGCCTCTAAGGGGTCTTTCTCATGCGCATCGATCACACCACCGGGTAGTTCGATGAAGATGTCGCCGGCAGCATGCTTGTACTGGCGCACAAAGAGCACATGTCCATCCTCGGTTATTGGGAAGGTCAATACCACATCCGGCCGCACACTCACGAAGTAATCGTCCATCTGGTGACCGTTGGGCAGCTCCACATGATCACGGCGAAGAGTGTACCACTTATGATCAAATACAACCTGCGATTTGAGCGTCTTCCAGCGTTCTATTTCTTTCTTAGTCATTGTTCCGAAGTTATCAGAGCGGAGCAGGTTAGTTGCATACCGCACAAAAAAGAGCCATACCTGCTTGTCAGCATTTCAGGTATGGCCTTTTCTTATATAAATCGTTTAATACTACCTGATCGTTTCCAGCTGTTCTTCATTTGAGGTGTCTAGTGTCATCAACTCTCCCACATAAGTTTCCAGCTCGTGCGCACGATGGGCGGCTGTATGATGCGCCATTACCTTGCGACGGGCTCGCGTTCCAATAGCCTTACGCTCAGAAGTACAGATCTCACGCAGATAACGGAGCGTTTCGGAAGCGCTTTTCGTTATCAGGATCTCCGACTCGGGCTCAAACAGCGCTTCTATACCTTCCCAATAGTCAGAGATGACGGGCGTACAGCAGGCTGCCGCTTCAAAGAGTCGCATGCTCGGGGTATAGCCGAACCTGCTGGTGCCGGCGCGGGCGATGCTCAGGGCAAAGCGCTGGCTGTTGAAGAAATCGCGGTGTTCAACCGGGGTCAAGTGATGGAGCATGGTGATGTTGCCCGGCCAGCCCATGTCTTCAGGATATTTCGTGCCTGCCACCGCAAAGCGTCCCTCGGGCCACTGCGCTGCAGTATCCACCATCAGTTTCTGCAGGGTAGACTGCCGGTCTTCTGAATAGGCGCCCAGGTAACCCAGGTCCCATTTGATCTCGCGGTACTCGTGGTGGTATAGCGCGGGATTAACTGAAAAATACAATGGGCGTACCATGCGGGCGCCATACTTCTGCTCAAACAGTTCCAGCGCCGGACCGCCTGTGCAGGACAGGTATAAGTCGAATGCGGGAATCAGGCTCGCATTCAGGTATGTTGGTCCCTGGCCTTCTAGCTCGGTGAGAGTTGCCGGGGCATCCAGATCGTAAAAAGCTTTGATGCCTTTAGCCGTCTCAATCACCCATTTCCCAATAGCATTGCCTTCTGTCAGGCTGGAGCCTACTATTACCATGTCAGCCTCACGCACCTGCTCTGTGTACTGCTGCAGTTGCCCGAGTGATTCGTACTTCCCGACCTGGCAAAAGTCGGGCTCACTTAAATCAGGCGCAGTACGCTGGGTGGATGTTCTCTCCAGAAACAAGATGTGGTGTGCATTGGCGTGCAGTGCCCGCACCAGGTTACGATAGGTGGTAGCATGGCCGTTGCCCCAGGAGGTTGTGATAGAAAGGCCAAGTATTACGATGTTCATGCCGTTGTCTGACAATTTTTTTGTAAAGATAAGCTAGTTTTTCATTCAGAAACCGAAACCGGTGCCTTAATCAGCTGCCCATACAGATAACTGTAATCCTGGGCCATCTGGTCGGCGGTGTATCCATGCGAGCGTTTCACAGAGCGGCAAGCCATTATATTGCGGCAAAACTCGTCCTCTATCAAATCCTCAATCGTATCACGCAGTTCATCTGCACTGACCGGGTCTACGTATTTGGCAGCATTGCCCCATACCTCGGCCATGCTTTCGGTCTTGCCCACTACCAGGGCGCAACCCGACATGGCCGCCTCCAGCACCGTTAACCCGAATGGCTCATACTTGGCAGGCAGCGCATAGATCGACGCTCTGGACAGCCAATCCGTTACCTCTTTGTTGGTGAGCTGCCCCAGGAAATACACGTTTTCCAACTCCATGGACTCCCCTGTTTCCGGATGCCTCCCTTCGCCGGCTATATAAACCGGCCACTGCAGGTCCGAAGCAATATGCGCCAGCATCGAGATGTTCTTGGCCTCGTCCCACACCCTGCCCAGGCTGAAAACGAACGGCTCTTTGCGTCCGAACTGGAAGTAATGCTGTCCGCGTCCGTTGTACACCACGGCACTGTGTTTGAACGGACCATACAGTTCCTCAGCCTGGTGCATCATGGCCTGCGTCGGAGCTACGACCACATCAGCTGCCTGCAGCCCCTTGCGTACCATTTCCCTGTACTTGTTCCATTTCTTAGGTGCTTCCTCCTGCTTCACGGCACGCCACCACGATAGCACACAAGAGTGAATGACCGTCAGCACAGGTTTTCCCCAGTCCAGACTGCCAAAACTCATATGGTTGAGGTGGATCAGGTCGGGTTGCACCTGGTCGCGCAACTGCAACAGCCATTCACCGGCTTTCTCTACCTCCTCCCACGGAGCGTCCATCCACTCGAGTTTATACGTGCTTTCATATACGGTGAGATTGGAGATGCTCTCGGCCTGCGCACGCTGCTCTTCGCTCATGGGCTCTCCCATGGTAGCCAGTGCTATGTGTGTGCCATGTGTTGCTACGGCTCTTGTTAGCTCCAGTGCATACGTCCATACGCTGCCAACCGTATCCGCAGTCATCAGGATTGTCGATGGGTGATGGGATGTTTTCATTATCTTTTCTGGTGTAGATATATTTTACATCAAGTTCTGGTTCAGGCCAATATACCTTATCCGTCAGGTTGCAGAATTGCATTTGAAGGCAGGTATAGGAATTGATAAGTAGCCAGCCAGGTATAAAGAGAGGCCGATGGCTGGCTTGTCGGTGCATACTATTACGCGTTCAGACCCTATTCCGTTAGTGTGATTTTCGGTTTTTTACGTTTTTTTATCGATCTCACTTCCCATACCTGCCAGACCCCTTAAAACAGTGGCTCGAGATGGTTGCCAAATGGCGGGCAGGCATCGCAGGGCATCTGCTTTCGTATAGCATGTTTGAATCAGCAAAGCCATACCTTGGAAGGAGCAACCGAAACCAGTCATACAAGAGGACGGATCTTCCTCATCCGACACGCACGGCCCGTGGTGCCGAAGAAGGGGTATTTTAACAAAGCATCTGCACGGGCTTACATAAATGACTACGATGCGGCAGAAGTCGAGCAATTCGTATTCGAGCACGCGGCCATTCCCTTTCAGGAAATCCGCCAGGTATATTGCAGCACTTTGGTGCGGTCGCAGCTTACCGCCCGCCAGATATTTGGGGAGGAGGTCGAGCTGATTGTGCGGCATGAGTTCAGGGAGTTTGAGCGCCGTATTTTCTCGTTGCCCCTGCTGCGGCTTCCCATCCGGCTCTGGCTGGTGAGTGCCCGGTTGCTTTGGATGATGGGACTGAACAGCAAGGGTATCGAGACGTTCCGGCAGGCGAAGCAGCGAGCACGGGAAGCTGCCTCTTTTTTGGCGGGTGACGCAGAACATAATCCTGCTGTGATACTGGTGGCACACGGCCTGCTCAATAACTTTATACGCTGGTACCTGCAGGACCTGGGCTGGAAGTCGACCCTCCACGAGGGCAGCGGCTTTTTAAGCGTGACCATGCTGGAGAAAAAATAAAAAAGCCCCGGCAACCAGAAGGCTGCCGGGGCTTTTAGAATGGTGTTCCTTTCGGATATTAGTAACCAGTGGTTTGCTGAGATTCTAACGTTGGGTTTGCGTCGATTTCACCCTGCGGAATTGGCCACGCCCACTCACGAGCAGTTGGTGCCAATGAGCAGTTAGTAGCGGTAGTACCGCAGTCTTCACGCTCAATTGTACGCGTAGTGCGCTTCAGGTCGAAGAAGCGGTGTCCTTCGCCGATCAGTTCCTTACGGCGCTCCAGTGCAATCGCATCCAGGGTAGCCTGCAGTCCAACCGGTGTGTTTAGCAGTGGGTTGTATCCTTCGATACGGGCAGCGCGCAAGGTGTGCAGATCTGCAATAGCACCAAGCAGGTCAGGCGTAGACTTCATGGCTCTGGCCTCGGCACGGATCAGGTACATTTCAGCAGTTCTGAAAACTTTCCAGTCTACCAGGTTGTCTGACGCAGTGCCACGGCTTAAGAATTTTGTCATCACCGTTCTTGGAGAGCCAGAAAGGTTTCTGGTACCAAAATAGGCTGTAGTACGAATGTCATTAGCATTGTACTCTGCCAACAGTTCTTCAGATGGTCTGAAACGGTTTCGGTTAGACGGTCCGTTAAAAGTACCGCTAGAAGCCGAGCCTTCGCCAGCGTTGAAGTTTATTGACCAGATCACGCCCGCATAAGTCGCGTCAGTCCAAACACCAGGGAACTGCGCTCTCGTAGCAAGCGGACGGGCATCGATAACCTGAGTTGCGTAGGTTTCAGCAGCATCATAGTTCTTCGCGTACAGGTTCACACGGGCCAGAATTGCTTTTACTACAATTTGGTCGATGAACGCACGGTTAGAAGTATTGACGGCTCTGTCTACGTCGCCGAGCAGCGTTTCAGCTTCTTCCAAATCTCTGAAGATCTTGTTGTAGTTCTCCTGCACGGTCTCTCTGGCTGGTTTTGCTTCCGGGTCAACAGACTCGATGTAAGGCACTCCCAACTCGTTTGAGTTACGGTCGTAGCTAACAGCCCAGTAGCGCAGCAGGTCGAAGTGTGCCATCGCTCTGATCGCCAAAGCCTGTCCTTTCAGACGGTTCACTCGACCTGGGTTCTCAGACGCGAAGTTGTCAATGTTGCGCAGCACGATGTTGGACTGGGTGATCACAGAGTAAGCGGCAAGCCAGGCCTGCGCTACGTCGTCCTCGTCGCTGGTGTACACCCAGTTGGTCTGGTTTGACCAGTTGGCAAGGTCTTCAGATGTCTGCACCAGGTTGTCGCTCATCATGTCAGGCAGCTGTGACCAGGTACCTGTTGTTTGAGCTCCGCTGCCAAAGTAGGCTACGTTACGGAAGCGCGCATAAGCGCCAGTCAGGGCGAATTCGTAGTCATCCAGGTTGTTGAACAGGAAGTCTGCGTCTCTCTGGAACTCAGGTTCTACTTCGATTACTTCTTCGCAGGAAGAGAGTGCAACCGAGCAGCATAAACCCAAGCCTATAAATAGATGTTTGATTCTCATTTTCTGTAAATTAAATTATTAAAAACCAACGTTCAGACCAAATGTAACAGTGCGGAGGGCTGGGTACTGAGCACCCACCAGTGAGCCTGTTGAAACTTCCGGGTCGAAACCTTTAAAGTTAGTCCAGGTTTTCAGGTTCTGGCCCTGAGCAAACAGTCTGATGCTGCTGATGCCTATGCCGCTGTAGATGCTCTGTGGCAACTCGTAAGACAGGTTGATGTTACGCAGACGCAGGAAGTCGCCATCCTCTACGAAACGGGTAGTACCCGAACGGAATGGGCTGCCTGGTCTTGGCACATCTGTAACTCTGTTATCCGGCGTCCACTCATTAAGCATAGACGTCGAGAGGTTGTCCCACAGGTATTGCGGATGCTCTACGTTTGCACGGTCGTTGTTGTAGAGTTTGTTGCCTGTTACGAAGCTGAAGAAACTGCTCAACTCAAGTCCTTTGAAGCGAAGCGTAGTACCGAAACCACCAAACCAAGGCGTCTCAACTGAACCTACAATTACACGGTCGTTCGGGTCGTATACTTCTGTAATCTCGCCTTCTCTTGTGAAATACTGCGCATTACCGTTGTCTGGGTTTACACCGGCATAACGTACCACGTACAGAGAGTTCATTGGCTCGCCAACACGCTGGATGTAAAGGCCTTCAATCATCTCTTCTTCGTTGCCTACCAGGCTCAGCACTTCGTTCTTGTTATAAGTTGCGCTAATGTTGGCACTCCATGTGAAGTCAGGTGAGGCAATGATGTCGCCGTTCAGGGCAAGTTCCACACCGCGGTTGCGCAGTTCGCCTACGTTAGAGAGCAGGTTAGTGAAACCAGTGGTTCTGGACAGCTGACGGCTGAGGAACAGGTCGCTTGTCACAGCGTTGTAGAATTCACCAGTAGCTTGTAGTCTGCCATTCAGTGTAGTAAACTCAAGACCTGTGTTGAATGTGGTCTTTCTTTCCCACTGCAGGTCAGGGTTAGCTAACTGCAACTGGCTCAAACCGCTGATACCAGCATATACAGAACGGGCAAAAAGCTCTCTGGAGGCAAAGTCGTCTGTAAGTGCCTGGTTACCGGCAGAACCGTAGCTGATCTTATACTTTACGTCGTTGAACACACCGGTCAGCCCTTCGAAGAAAGCTTCGTCAGACAGGATCCAGCTGAAACCGATAGAACCGAAGTTCGCATAGCGTCTGTTCGCACCGAAACGGGAAGAACCGTCACGACGGGCACCAAGTGTCACAAAGTATCTGTCTTTGAAACCGTAGTTGATGTTGGTGAAGTAAGAAAGCAGCGCGTTTTCAGTGCCTGAGCCGCCCACAGCCGGAATATAACCGTTAGTAGCGTTACCCGGTGTGATACCCGCTTCGTTCTGGAAAGCACCTCCCAGGCCGTAACCTGTAAAGTTGAATGTTCTGAATTTTCTGTTCACGATCTCGTTGAAGAGACCTACCGACAAGGTATGGTCTTCGCCGAAAGATGTGCTATACGTGGCAGAGGTAGTACCAGTGTAGGAGAAGTTACGGTTGTAACCACGGCCGAAGCTACCTGAACCACCCGTAGAGAACTGACCAGTATAAGTAGTAGGATTCACGAATGCAGTTTGCTCGTTGCCAGTAAAGTCGCCACCCCAAGTTGTTCTGAGTGACAAACCTTCCAGGAATGGAGCCTGATAGCCTACATAAATGTTACCAACCGCCTTCATTTGCTGACGAAGGTTTTTGTTTTCAAGAAGTTCCTGCATCGCGTTAGGCTGACCAGAAGTCATCTGCGTGTAGTTGCCTTCCTCATCATACACCGTCTCGTAAGGGTTCGTCCAACGGATCGCGTTAAGCGGTGCGTTGATACCCGTGTTTGCCTCACTTGTGTTGGTGAACTCAGAGTAACCGAAAGTAGAGTTCAGACCAAAGTTGAAGTTACCGGCGTTGGACTCCACGTTGGCTCTACCTGTGTAGCGCTCCAAACCAGTGTTAGGCACGGTACCTGTCTGGTCGAAAAGAGAGCCTGACAGGTAGTAAGTGGTTTTTTCGCTACCGCCTGATGCACTCAGAGTGTGGTTCTTGGTTGTACCCGTCTTGAAGAACACATCCTCCCAATTCGTGTCAACTTTTCTCAGTTCAACAAGCTCTTCATCAGTCCAGCCGTAAGGGTTGCCGCGCTGCAGTTCGTACTGCAGTTTCTGCTCTGTGTTCATTACCTCCAGCCTGTTCTCAGGAGCTCTTGAGAAGCCATACTGTACGTCGTAGTTAATACGGGTTTTACCGGCAAGACCTTTACGGGTAGTGATTACAACAACACCGTTTGCACCTCTTGAACCATAGATAGAAGTAGCCGAAGCGTCTTTCAGGATCGTAAGGCTTTCAAAGTCAGCAGGGTTCAGGGTAGCAAAGTCAGCTGCAGAAATCTGCACACCGTCCATGATGTAAAGCGGGTCGTTTGTACCACGGAGAGAGCCTCTGCCACGGATCACCACGTTAGCCGCCGCACCAGGCTGACCAGAGTTGGCCTGCACCAGGATACCCGGTGCTCTACCCTGAAGTGCCTGATCGAAAGATGCCAACGGCACCTGACGGATCTCTTCAGCTTTCACCGTAGAAACCGAACCAGCTACTTCACGCTGTGTTTGCGTGGTATAACCCGTCACTACTACTTCTGAAAGCTGACGCGTGTCAGCACTCAATGCTACATTAATACTTGATCTGTTCCCAATCACGATCTCCTGTGTAGTCATACCAATCTGACGGAAGACCAAAGTGGCAGTCTCAGCAGTTACGTTAGCCGGAATGGTGATGGAGTAGCCACCGTCAACACCAGTGCTGACGCCCGTGGTTGTACCTTTCACGATAACGGACACACCAGGTAGCGCCTCGCCAGTTGCCTGCTCGGTCACTGTACCCGATATAGTTCTGCCCTGCGCAGCCACCTGTTCTACCAGGCAGAGCACCAGAGCAAATACCATAAGTACGAATTTTCTCATAGAATTTGAGTTTAAGTTAGAAAAATTGAGTTAATCACTAGATTCAATGTGAGTTTCAGTCAGAGGTAGTTATAGCTTGCATACATCTCCACAGTCAACACAACATCATCACGCAAGTTAATTACTACAGACACTTTTTCAAGCATAATTTAAAAACTTCCGCTTTAAAAAAGAATACGATACCAAGATTTATTTTTAACACATAGATTGCCAGCTAATTAAAAAACCTGCATCATCCAAGTTGTGCCGGTTTTGGGTACAGCAAACTTCAAGAAATTTGCCTCACAGCGCTGTTTTTAAAGCCAAAGGCCAGCCGGAGGCTTTTTTTGCGACCATTTAAAAGAAGGAATAATGCGGGCGCGAACATTATTTCATAATAAACTAAACATTTAGTTTGTAAACTAAGTAATTAGTTATATATTTATCCTACCAATCAGCCAATACGACATATGAAAGAACTTACCAAAGCCGAAGAAGAGATCATGCAGATCCTTTGGAAACTGCAGAGAGGGTTTGTGAAGGACATCTTGGAGGAAATGCCGGAGCCAAAGCCTGCCTACAACACCGTGTCCACGATTGTGCGAATTCTGGAGAAAAAAGGGTTTGTCGGCTATACCGCCTTCGGAAAGTCGCACGAGTACTACCCGCTGGTGGCAGAGGACAAGTATAAGAGCTTCTTCCTGAAAAACTTTATGAGTGGCTATTTTGGAGGCTCTTTCGAAAAGCTCGTTTCTTTTTTCGCCAAGGACAACAACCTGGATGTAAAGGAGATCGACCAACTGATGCGCCATGTAAAAGACGAACTAAAAGAGGAGGATCCGAAAGATGGAAACAACGGTTAACTACCTGCTGCAATCAGCCCTGGCCCTGCTGGTGCTCTACCTGTTCTACAGAATTGTGCTGCACAACCAGCCTGGCCTGGTCTACAACCGGCTATACCTGCTGCTAGCCCCTGCCCTAGCGCTGATCATTCCGCTATTGCAATTGCCCTTGCCATTTGAGACGGCGCTCCCGGCTGCTGACATTATACCTGCCATCCAACTGCAGGAAATACAGGTAGTGGGCTATAGCTCAGCCACGCCTGCCATGACATCGCTTTTCACCACAAGCCAGTTGCTCCTTATATTATATAGTGTGATTGGACTTGTGTTACTGGCCAGGCTTGGCCTGCAGGTAGTCCGCATCCGAAAGCTTGCATCCGCCGCCACACCGGTTTTTTCTTCCAGCCCCGAGGCGACCGTGCTTCAAACAGAAGGGCAATCTCCTTCTTTTGCCTTTCTGCACTATGTGTTTTTGGGAGACATGAAGCATCTGTCCGCACAGGAACGACAACAGATTCTTTTGCACGAAATGGCCCACGTGAAGCTGCGCCATACCTATGACGTGCTATACTATGAAACACTGACGGCTCTGCTGTGGTTTAATCCGCTGGTTTGGCTGATGAAAGAGGAACTGCGCAACGTACATGAATTTCAGGCCGATGCCGAGGTGCTTGCCAATTGCCAGCCGCAAGAGTACAGCTCGCTGCTAGCCAAAGAAGCGCTCTTTATGGCCGGCATACCGGTGGGCAGTTACTTCCAGAAGCCCCAGGTTTTCCGACGCCTGCGCATGCTGCAACTCCACGGCAAACCAGCAAGCAAAACGCGCCTGCTCATGGCACTGCCTGTCATCCTCCTGCTGCTGGTGGCCTTCTCGAGCAGCAAGGTAAGCGCCGACATTGCGCCTCTCGTGGAGGAGCCGGCGTCGCTGTCTGAAATTCTGATCACTGCGCCTGCCCGGAAAGCTGCTATACCTGTGGGGGAGCAGCGAAAAGAAGGTATACGCCCCGAGCCAACAGCAGCAGTAGCTGAGCCTAAGACGACCGAAACAGCCAGTGTTGTGAAGAAGGAGCTGAAAATGTTGGAACCAACCACTACGCCCACTCCGCCAAAAGAAGAATCTTCAACTGCAGAAAAGCCCTATAGCTATGTAGAGCAGATGCCCCAATTTGATGGAGGTGATACTGAAATGATGAAATTCCTGGCCCGCAACATACGCTACCCGAAAGATGCGCAGGAGGTAGGCGCTGAAGGACTGGTTGTCCTGGCCTTTGTGGTAGACAAAGAAGGTGGCCTGCAGGATATCACGATCCTGAAGCCCCTGCACGAATCGCTTGACAAAGAAGCGTTACGGGTAGTGGAGAAAATGCAAGGCCAGTGGTCTCCTGGCAAACAAAATGGAGTGGCTGTACCTGTCCGCTATACCTTGCCCGTACGCTTTGCCATAAAATAACTCACCCCTATCTGCTTATACCTGTTTTACCCGGCCTAAAAACCGGGGCAGGATGCCTATTGCCTTTTCTAACCTTAAACAAAACCTTAAAACTTACATCTCATGAAAAACAAGAACACACTCAAAACCCTGCTGACTGCCCCCCTGCTGGCACTCGCACTTAGTTTCGGATCGCACACAGAGGCTTTTGCGCAGACCAACAAGTCTACCGATGAGCCTTTTATGTATGTAGAGCAGATGCCCGAGTTTAAAGGCGGCATGGCCGAAATGCTCAAGTTCCTGGGTACCAATATCAAGTACCCCGATGTTGCCAAGAGCAACGGACTGGAAGGCCTGGTGGTGATCAGCTTTGTGGTAGAGACAAATGGCAGCATCAGTGAAGTGAAAACCGTGAAGCCGCTCAGCAAGGAAACAGATGAAGAAGCGATGCGGGTGGTAAAGCAGATGAATGGCCAGTGGACACCGGGCCGGCAGAATGGCAAAGCTGTGCGGGTGCGCTATACCTTGCCAATCAAGTTCGCCTTAAAGGACACTGACCGGGCCGCCGCTGCGAGCGTGGCTAATCGCATGCCTGCTTTTAAAGGCGGTACAGAAGCGATGCAGCAGGCCATGCAAGCCCACTTGGCCTTGCCAGCCGAGGCCAGGAAGGAGAACCTGAACGCCCGTGTGGTAGTGAAGTTCTACGTGGACCGCGAAGGACAGGTAGCAAACGTGCGCCTGGAAGGCACCAAGCTGAAGAAAACCGTTGGCCCGGGCTCCGAACTAGACTACATGGATGCCTCTACTTTCCAACTGCAGAACAAAACTCTTTTGGCTAAACTTTCCGAATCAGCCATGGCTGCTGTGAAGGCCACGTCCGGCCAATGGGAGCCAGCTCTTAAAAACGGGCAGCCAACCGGTGCTGAAGTGGTGCTACCCGTGCAGTTCCTGAGTTCCGAATCGGGCCATGGCAGCGAGAAAATGGGTGTACCCAGCATGACCAAGTACACCAAAAGCTTTTACAAAGCAGATGAAGTGGATGTGAAGCCCGCTTTCAAAGACGGTTCGTTTGAACGCTACCTGGCCAAAAACCTGCGCTACCCTGCGAAAGCTGAATTTGAAGGCCCGCTCTCGCTGACATTCACGGTAAAAGCAGACGGCACTGTCATGTCTATGATCCCGACCAGTGTAGGCAAAGAGATGCACGATATGATCTCCAACGTGTTTCAGAAATCGAACGGCCAGTGGAATCCTGGCAAAGTGGATGGTCAGCCGGTGAACGTCACCCAGACCCTAACCATTTTGTTTGTGACAGACAACGGCGGCAAGAAGTCCGAATTAGAGAAAGCCGACGTAGTGGTAACCAGGTATAAATAAGCTACGAAAACAAAAACTTGTTAGGTTGCCCCTGGCGCCGCTTTTGGCGGCCCAGGGGTTTTTCTATACCTTACATATCCCACTCATTGAGCGTCGCCATGGCGTGGTAGGCCGTCATATCGTACTGGCAAGGCACAATGGATACGTAGTTATTGACCAGCGCCCACTCGTCGGTGTCCTCACCCTTGTCGAAGTTTTCGAAGCTTCCCGTCATCCAGAAGTAGCGGCGGTTGCGCGGGTCGAGGCGCTCGTCAAACTCTTCCTGCCATCGGGCATGGGCCTGCCGGCATACCTTCACGCCTTTTATGGGTTCACTGCTTTTCTTAGGCAGGTTTACATTCAGGGCCGTATTTTCAGGTATACCGTGCTCCAGGGCCTGCCGGATGATGAGTTCCACAAACTCTTCGGTATGGGAAAAGTCTGCCTCGTGCCCGTAATCGCAAAGCGAAAACCCGATAGCCGGAAGTCCTTCGATGGCTGCCTCAATAGCCGCGGACATAGTGCCCGAATAAAGCACACTGATGCTCGAGTTGGAGCCGTGATTGATGCCGCTCACCACCAGGTCAGGTTTGCGTTCTTTCAGTACATGGAACTTGGCTAGTTTTACGCAGTCGGCCGGGGTGCCGGAGCACTCGTAGGCCTCTACACCTAAATCGTCGAAGGCGATAGAGCGGTCGAGCCGCAGCGTGTTGCCGATCGTGATCGCGTGCCCCATACCTGACTGCGGCCCGTCGGGTGCCACAACCACTACCTCTCCTATCTTCTTGGCCACTTTCACCAGCGTACGTATACCTGGCGCCGTAATGCCGTCGTCGTTCGAAACCAGTATTAATGGTAAAGCCATTTTGTTATTTTTAGTTGATGTATGACAAAATAAACGAATTACGTTTTCGTGCTAATATACGACAACCCGGGCTGTCACAACAGGGTTAAGATGAATATAATGATTCCCTAATCTCTTCTCATGCTTAAGAATACCATCTACGCCATTTTGTTGGGGGTGGGTATGGCAGCTTGCCTGGCCGACCATGACAACGCCGGTGAAGCGACCTCCAATACCGATACGGTAACTGAAGGCGGACTGATAACCGAAACCCCTGAACCCGAAACGCCCTCCGAAGTAACAGATCCGGCTAACCTGGTGATCAGCCAGGGCCGGGTTGGCCATGTGCGCATCGGTATGCCCATTGCAGAAATGCGCAGCCAGGTGCCGGCAGGCCAGCAGATCCGGGACACCACCCTGCAACTCGAGGGGCAACAGTATACGGCTTATGCATTGAGCGGTCCGGAAAATGCGGAAGGTATACTTATAGAACAAATCTGCGAACCTGACTGCCAGGTATGGCGCATCAGCATCCGCAACCCTGACTACAGAACGACCCAGGGCATAGGAATTGGATCGAAGTACAGCGAAATAACACAGCATCATCCGATTGCCTATACTAGTTTAGGTGAGGCAGGCTTTGTAGCTGTAAGTGAAGCTGACGGCATGTCTTTTATATTGAATACCAATCAATTAAATCAAGGCAGGCTGCACCAGCTCAAACCCGATCAGGTGCCAGCCAATACCTTAGTGCAGGGCATTTTAATATATTAGATTATTGTAATATTTCTGCGGATTGCGTATTATTGCTCTCATGTCATTACTCCGCACCCGCTACAGCTATAAAAACACCGGCCTACTGCTGCTTCGCATCGGTATAGGCATCATGTTCATCCTTCACGGCTGGCCCAAAATGGTCGGCGGGCCCGAGCGCTGGGCCAAAATAGGAGCAAACATGCAGCTGCTGGGTATAGACTTTATGCCGGAGTTCTGGGGCTTTATGGCTGCTTTTGCCGAAACAGTAGGTGGTGGGCTATTGGTGCTGGGCCTGTTTTTCCGCCCGACGCTTGTCTTATTGATTATTACCATGCTCGTTGCCACCCTGCGCCACATGAGTGCAGGTGATGGCTTTGGCGGCTATTCCCACGCACTGGAAGCAGCTATACTTTTCTTCGCCCTTTACTTAATCGGTCCGGGCAAATACAGCCTCGACAAAACGCTTTTCCCTACCAACAAACACCGGAAGACTTTTCAGGTATAGTTCGTCATTTCTACAGCGCTTGTAGAGCCTGCCTGATCTATCTCTAACCCAAAATAAATGCGAATCAGATGTTTCGTTCTTTCTTTAGAGGCGGCAGACTAACAGGACCGGGTCAATTGGTGTTCACTTTCCTTTTTAGTGCGCTGTCTTACCACTTTATTGCAGAGTCGCCAGAGCCACCTGCCGGGTTCCGGGATTGGGCTATTTTCTCGGGGTTTGCCTTGGTGGCTTTGTCGGTCATCTTCTTTCACATAGTGGGTTGGCGCTACGAGCGGCACATCAAGCGTTACCTTATCGAGAGAATACTTCTTGTGTCCTTGCTGGCTTCGGCCATGCTATACCTTACAGCTGCCAGTTGGCACCTCTATCAAATCAGTTAAGGTCTCAGGCAAACAGGTAGGCAATCTTGTTATACCTACACCTACCCATGTGAATGCATATCTTTTCAACAGTTTGCCTCGGAGTTAAAAACCCTCAAGAGCCTCCGAATAGGAACAATTTCAGGTATAGACTCTCCCTACGCGCGATTCTGACAGGTCGCAACCCAGACACACTGACTACCAAAATCAACGTTCAGCCGCATTTTCAATTCCATTTCTGAGCATAAATGGTTAACATTGCTTGGCAAGAACAATTGTAAACACTGCACATGCTAACTACCCTACTTTTAGCCGCGCTGCTGGCTACCGGAACACCTGACAAAAACGACCTCAAAACGCCTTACGAAAAGGGCAATAAAAACCAGACAGCCACTTACGACGAGGCCATCGACTGGTATCGCAAGCTCGACGCGGCCTACGACGAAGTAAAAATGGTGCCCTACGGCTATACCGATTCCGGCCGTTTGCTGCACCTGGTCGTCATTTCCACCGACAAAGACTTCGACCCACGTTCCATCAAGCAAAAGGACAAGCGCGTACTACTCATCCAGAACGGCATTCACCCGGGTGAGCCAGAGGGGATTGACGCCACCATGCTGCTGGCCCGCGACTTCCTGCAAGACAAAAACAAGCGCAAACAGCTCGACAACGTGGTGTTGGCCATCATACCTGTCTACAACATTGGCGGAGCGCTCAACCGAAACAGCCACACCCGTACGAACCAGAACGGTCCGGAGAGCTATGGCTTCCGGGGCAATGCCCGCAACCTCGACCTGAACCGCGACTACCTCAAAACCGATTCCCGTAACGCGCAGACCTTCCACCTCATTTACCGCGACTGGGACCCGGACGTGTTTATGGACAACCATACCTCCAACGGCGCTGACTACCAGCACGTGATGACACTCATCGCCACGCAGCATAACAAACTGAACCCGACACTGGCCGGTTACCTGCAAGGCAAAATGCTACCTACCCTGTATGAAGGGATGAAGAAAGACAAATTCCCGATGGTGCCTTACATGAACACCATTGGCGAGACGCCGGAGAAGGGCATCATTGGCTTCATGGAATCGCCGCGCTATGCTACCGGGTATACGGCACTCTACAACACCATTGGTTTTGTACCCGAAACGCACATGCTTAAGCCTTTTGACCAGCGGGTGCAGTCAACTTACAAACTGATGGAGCACATGATCAGCACCGTGAGCCGCGATGCCAAGGAGATAGGTGAGCTGCGGGCTAAGGCCAAACAGGAAACGCTGGCGCAAAAGACCTTTGCGCTGGACTGGAAACTGGATACCACGAAAGTAGAACAGATTCCGTTTCTGGGTTATGCTGCTAAGTATAAGCCAAGCGAGGTAAGCGGGCTCGAGCGCCTGTACTATGACCGCAAAGCGCCTTATGCTACCAACATCAACTACTACAACACCTTCACCCCGTCTGTGACGGTGGAGAAGCCAGTGGCCTACATCATTCCGCAGGCCTGGCGCGAGGTAATTGAGCGTTTGAAATTGAACAAGGTGGAGATGCGCCAACTCAAGCGCGACACCACCCTCACGCTCGACACCTACTACATTACTGACTACAAAACCTCGCCCCGTCCGTACGAAGGCCACTACCTGCACACAGGCACGCAGGTAGAGACCCGCACCATGCCACGGCAGTTTCTGAAAGGCGATTACGTGGTATACCTGAACCAGGAGGCCAACCGCTTTTTGGTAGAGGCGCTAGAGCCGCAGGCCGTGGACTCCTATTTCAACTGGAACTTCTTCGACGGGATACTGATGCAGAAAGAATACTTCTCGAGCTATGTATTCGAAGACCTGGCTGCTGATATCCTGAAGAAAAATCCCGACCTGCGCAAGCAGTTAGAGGAGCGCAAAAAGAAAGACCCGGAATTTGCCAAGAATGCCCGCGCCCAACTGGATTTCGTGTACCGGAACTCCCCGCACTACGAGCCAACCCACCAGATGTACCCGGTAGGGCGACTAATGCAGGATGTAAAACTGCCCTTGTAATAATTGAATCAGGACTGAAAAAGCAAAAGCCACCCCATGAAGGTGGCTTTCGCTCCACATAAAGTTGCAAGACTTAAATACACGAATCTATGTTAAAAACACCACACCTGCTCCCTCTGCTGGGATTAGCCCTGATCACATTAGATAGCTGCACCAGTTCCGGCAGCAGCGCCAGTACAACCGACACTGCCGCACAGCCTGCTGCGCAAAACTCTACTCAAGAAGTAGCTCTCAGCGAGGCGCAACTGGAGAAAGCCCGCACCAACTACGCCAGCTACTGCTCCGGCTGCCACGGCGAACAGATGGAAGCTTTCACCGACCGCAAATGGAAGCATGGCAACACCGCCGAAAACCTGTTTGCCGCCATCAAACAGGGTTACCCCGATGAAGGTATGCCCGCCTTCGGACAGACCTTCAATGATCAGGAAATCACAGCTCTTGTCGCTTACATACAGGAAGGTATACAGAATGTGAAGCAATACGACTTCAGCGAAGAATCCACAGCCGCAGCCGTCTATACCTCCGAAGCACTCAGCTATCGCCTCGACACGGTCGCGACAGGTATGGAGATTCCGTGGGGCATGGCCTTCCTGCCAAACGGCGACATGCTGATCACGGATCGCAACGGGGCTTTCTACCGTCTGCCGCAAGGAAGCCGCCAGTTGCAGAAAATAGCCGGTGCGCCAGAGGTTCTGGCGCAGGGTCAGGGTGGCCTGCTGGACGTGGAATTGCACCCTGACTTCGCAAAAAACAACCATATCTACCTCTCCTACTCTGCCTTTAAGAAAGAAGGTGATCAGACGCTTTCGACCACAGCCGTGATGCGCGCCAAACTGGACGGCAACAAACTCACCGATCAGAAAGTAATCTTCGAGGCGCAGCCTTGGGCCCGCACCCGCCACCACTACGGCTCACGCCTGGAGTTCGGTCGCGATGGTCTGCTGTATGTGTCGGTAGGTGATCGTGGTCAGCACCACGAAAATGCCCAAACGATAGAACGCGCACCGGGCAAGGTACACCGCATCAAAGACGACGGCACTATACCTGCCGACAATCCCTTCGTGAACGAAAAGGGCGCCATCGCTTCCATCTGGACCATCGGCAACCGCAACATCCAGGGCATGACCATCCACCCAAGCACCGGCGCTATCTGGACAAACGAACACGGTCCGCGCGGCGGTGACGAAGTGAACATCGCCGAGAAAGGTAAGAACTACGGCTGGCCCGTTATCTCCTACGGCATCAACTACAACGGTACCGTGCTGACGGAACTAACCAAAAAAGAAGGAATGGAGCAGCCACTCTGGTATTGGGTGCCCTCCATTGCCCCATCGGGTATGGCCTTCGTGACGGGCAATCGCTACAAAGGCTGGGAAGGCGATATGCTGGTTGGCTCCCTGCGATTCCAGTTCCTGAGCAAGCTCAAAATGGATGGCAATAAGATCGTAAGTGAAGAAAAGCTCCTCAAAAACATAGGCCGCGTGCGTGATGTAAAAATGGGACCGGATGGGTATATCTATGTTGCGGTAGAGAGCCCGGGGACAATTTACAGGGTTGTTCCAGTAGAGTAATTGAACGGATCCGGCTACAAACAAAAAGGTCAGGCCCAGCAATTGGGCCTGACCTTTTTTATACCTGTACTTGCTTAAGAACCTACGTTAGCTCGTAGCACGCGCAGAAAGTTCTCCCCGAGTATCTTCTTTATATCCTCTTCGCTATACCCCCTGGCAATTAGCTCACGAGTAATTACGGGCATATCTGCTACACTATCCAACTGCTGCGGGGTAGAGGTAATGCCGTCGAAGTCAGAGCCGAGGCCCACGTGGTCTACGCCTACCAACTTTACAATGTGGTCGAGGTGGTCCATCAGCAATGAGAGAGGCGGACGAAGTTGCGAGGCTTCTTCCGGATAGTTTGCCATGGCCCAGTCAAAGATCTGAATCGAGTTTGCACCTGCTTTGCGCAGCGAGTCTACCTCTGCCTTATGTTTGGTCCGGAAGGCATTCATGCGTTTGTCATACTCCGGATCCAGAAAACCGGAAAAGAAGTTGAGGTGTATCACGCCACCGTTTTTGGCGATGGCCTGTATCTGGTCGTCTTTCAGGTTGCGGGAGTGTGGATTGAAATGGTGCACACAACTGTGTGAGATCAACACCGGTTTGGTGGTGGTGGCCATGGCATCCCAAAAAGTGCGCTCGCCTACGTGGCTCAGGTCAACCAGCATGCCCAAGGAGTTCATTTTGCGCACCACCTGCTTGCCAAATTTGGTTAGCCCCGGCTTGCGGTTCTTAGGCAGCTTGCCACTTGTCTCGTCCAAGGCAGAAGTCGCCCAGGGAGTCGAGTTGTTCCAGGTCAGGGTCATGTAAATGGTGCCGCGTTTGTGCAGCGCTTCCAAGTACTTCAGATTGCTTTCCATCATATGGCCGCCTTCAACTCCGATCATGGTTGCCATTTTGTTTTGCGCAATGGCCTGTTCTATATCAGCAGGCGTACGGGCGATCATCATCTTGTCCGGGTTACGTTCCACAATGGCGTATAAAGAGTCGATCTGCAGGTTAGCGAATTTAAAGCCTTTGCCCTTCCCATAGGTTTCATCACTCCAAACGGAGAACACCTGCACATCTACGCCTCCTTCTTTGAAGCGGGCCAGATCAGAGTGTGTTTTGCCGCGCAGGTCGTCCTCTAGTCGCAGTCCCTCCAGAACCGAGATCAGTACATCGTTGTGCGTGTCTACCACGATCGCCTGTTCGTGCAGTTGCTTGTAATCCTGTGCCGACGCCGTCAGATTGCTGCAAAGCAAGGCTGCCAGTGCTAAACTTCCACCTAGTAGTTTCTTATAAATCATAATTTGATGCTTAAAGTCACAAAGTGCCATACCTTAAATATAGTTAAAAGGCGCGACTTTCCTAAAGCAACCGATTCTTCACAATCAGATTGGAGAAGTAAAAAAAATGGATCGGTGCATGAGTTATCATAGGTATAAGAAAGTATGGCAGGCCAGCTATACCTTGTCACTGAGTACGTAGCACCCGATCTTGTCCGGGTGGTCCTGCACGAGGTCGGCGCTATGCTGATGGCGCAGCATCCAGAGGATCAGCAGGTCGCCGGCAGCTGCCATGCTGAAGAACAGCCCGAACAGGAAGAGCAGGAAATGGCCCATCGCTATACCTGCCAGTGCTGGCAGCAAGCCCATCACCAGGCCCGGCATCATCCCTCCTATCGCGTAGTGTTTCAGCGGCAGTACTTCTTTGCAGTGGCAATAAGGTGTCAGTAATTTCCAATGCACGCCGTATTTGATCGATTTTAGTCCGTTTTGGCAAAAGACTGCCCAGGTAAGACCGTGCAGCAACTCGTGCACCACTGCCCCTAGCACAAAAACCAACAGCATGATCATGGGAGAGATCATCAGTAAATCCCGCTGCGTCTGCACGAGTTGTCGCAGATTTTGGGTAGTGAACTGTTCGGGCCAGATGAGCCAATAAGCCGCTGCGTAAATCACAATTATCGGAACAATAAAGCTCAGGGCCCGCACATTGGCTTCGGCAGCGGACATGCTGAGTTCTGTTTTTCTGTATTTTTCTCCTGCTTGCATGCTGCTAATTTCACTTCTAAGTAGTAAAAAATTGACAAAAATTCAAGTTGAATTTCATCCTTTTGGGTTTGACCTTTGCCTGCATGACATGCAAAGGTATACTCTACAGAATAGTGCCAGGCCTGATCCTGCTTTTAGGATGGAGCTTTGTGGCACAGGCACAAAGCGAACGAGTAAAGGACTTCAACCACAATGGCTGGTACATGTACTTTGGCGACCACAAACTCACCTCCAGGTGGGGGCTGCATACCGAACTGCAGTGGCGTCGGCACAATATACTCAAAGACCCGCAGCAACTGCTTGTCCGCACAGGTATAAACTATGATCTCACGCCATCAGCCATGTTCACGCTGGGTTACGGCTACATTGAAACATACCCTTACGGCGACTTTCCGGCGGCGGACACTTTTCCGGAGCACCGCATTTACCAGCAGTTGCAGCTCAGAAACAGCATATCGCGGGTAGGCCTGACGCACCGTTACCGACTGGAGCAGCGCTGGATAAAACCGGCCGGAGCCGAGTCCTCCACCTACCTGAACAGGGCACGCTATATGCTCAAAGCTACCCTTCCGCTTATTGGAACGAGCATTGAGGCCGGGGAGCCCTTCCTGGCGGCCTATGACGAAATCTTCATTGGCTTTGGCCATAACATCCAGCGCAACATCTTCGACCAGAACCGGGCTTATGCCGCTATGGGGTATAAGATCAGCGATGCTGCCACGCTGGAACTAGGTTATCTCAACCAAATCGTGCAGAAAGCCAGCGGCACCGTTTTCGAACACAACCATACCTTGCAGGTAAGCCTTTTCTACAATCTGGATTTCAGAAACGATAATTAGCTGCCCCACTTCCCGTCATCCTGCAAGTTGAAAATCCTGAACTTGTTCCGGGGGATCTTGGCACTAGATAGTAGAAGCTTGGCCTTCTTAACAAAGGTGCCGAACAGCATGCCAGGAGGCATTAAGTCTATTCTCACAAAAAGAAAAGTGCACTGCTCAGGTATAGCAGGAGCACTTTTCTTTTCTTGTCAGTATCAGAAAAAGGGTATATTTGTCTAAACGACTCCCCGCTATGGCAACAGTCTTACACCTCCACGAACTCTCTAAAAAATACGGAAGCCTGCAGGCCGTTGACCGACTGACGCTTCAGGTGGAAGCGGGCAGTATCTATGGCTTACTTGGTCCAAACGGCAGCGGCAAAACTACCACCCTGGGTATGGTGCTCGACGTGATCCGGCCAAGCGGTGGCAGCTTTCTGTGGTTTGGACGATCTATCAGCAAAGAAACCAAACAGCGGGTGGGCGCATTACTGGAGACACCCAATTTCTACCCCTACCTGACTGCCAAGGCAAACTTGCAGGTGGTAGCCGACACCAAGCAGGCAGACCACCGGCACATCAATAAAATGCTGGACATGGTGGGCCTCGGCACCCGCAGCCACACCACCTACAAAGGCTTTTCGCTAGGGATGAAACAGCGCCTGGCCCTGGCCGCAGCCATGCTCAACGATCCGGAAGTGCTGGTGCTCGACGAACCCACCAACGGACTCGACCCGCAAGGTATAGCCGAAGTGCGCGACCTGATCACCCGGATCGCCGCACAGGGCAAAACCATCCTACTGGCCAGCCACCTGCTCGACGAAGTAGAGAAAGTGTGTACACACGTGGCGGTGCTGCAGGCAGGCAAACTCAAAGCCAATGGTCCGGTGGGGGATATCCTCTCCACCAAAGATCAGTTAGTGATCAGTGCCGAGGAGTTGGCTCCTGTACTGCAACTCCTGGAACGCTTGCCCTACATTGTGCAGTTTGTCCAAGATAAGAATTACATCAGCCTCACACTTTCCGAGGGCTATACCAGCACCGACCTCAACCGCGATATGTTTGCGCAGGGCATCGTGCTCTCTCAACTGCTGGTGCGCCGCAAAAGTCTGGAGGCGCAATTCCTTGAACTCACCCAAAAATAAGCCCCGCATGAACCTGATCAGATCCGAGCTCAGAAAAATACTCCAATATCCAACTTTCTGGGTGATTATGGCCATCTATGTGCTGCTGCAAGTGCTTCTGATCTATTTCAGTAGCAATTTCATGATTAGCGGGCAGTCGCTGGGCAAATCGCTGTACGATTTCCCTAACCTGTGGATGCGCTTCTCCTACATCGCCTATTTTTTTAACCTACTGCTGGGCATACTGGTCATTGTGCTGGTTACGGACGAGTACAGCTACCGTACACTCAGGCAGCAGGTGATAGACGGGCGCTCACGGACAGAAGCGGTGCTGGCCAAATTTTACGTCTCACTGGGCCTGGCGGCAATCGGGACTGTCTTTTTGCTGGTGATGGGCCTTCTATTTGGGTTGATTTACAGCTCGGACACCAGTATAGGAGCCATAGTTGGCAAGATCGATTACCTCTCTTATTTCTTTGTGCAGGCTGTCGGGTATATGTGCCTGGCCATGTTCTTCGCCTTTTTAATACGTAAAAGCGGGTTGGCCATCATCGCTTTTCTGGCCTGGTCCAAAATCGTGGAGCCGATCATCCATTATCAGATCGATGACCGTATTGACCGCTTTATGCCCATGAAAGTATTTGGCAGCCTCACTCCTACTCCAGGGCAGGATATTATAGACGGCCTTACTACCCCCACCATGGCGCTAAGTCCTGCCTGGGCTGTGCTGCCTGCTCTGTTTTACATTGGGTTGCTCGTGCTTGCCTCCATCCTGCTGGTGCGCCTCCGCGATCTATAGAGGCCCTTGCTTTAAAGCGTATTGTAATAGTCGACAATGTTGCGCAGGTCCTTAGAGCTGTTATAGTCAAGCTTATTGGATTTGGCATACTGTTTTACTTTCCCTGTATGGACGCCACACAGTTTGAGCAGATCTTTTTTAGGCTTCCGTAACTGCACGATTTCCCCGTTAGGCAGCAGCATGTACAACACTTCCTGCAATTCATCGCCTTCTGTTGCAAAATGTGGGAAGTAGCTCGTTTGTATGGATGCCGTTGCATACTGCTGATCTGCTTTTGCTGCTGTCACCCCAATGTATCGTTTCATTAGCACAAGCTCTCCCTGGTTGATCAGCTCAAAGAACACTGGCACCCTGAAATCGCTCTGGATGCTGCCCTTGTTCCAGGGCAACGAACGAAAAACCTGCGGCTTCCCATTGTACACGCCGCTGATCATGAAATGGCTGACACTTACTGCCGAGAAGGAATTGATAATACCATCTTCTGATGCTATTTGTACGACATCCTGCGCAGGGTGATAGACTACAGCCCCCTGCAGGCTGTCGCCGGTGACCAGTACAACTTTTCCGTAGAGCCAGCGCTCTGTATCGAACCCCTGATTAGATTGCGCCCAAGCTGGCACATTCCCACAGGCAAAAGTTACTAATAGCGATAAAAACAGATACTTGGTCCCCAGTCTTCTCATCAGCTTAAATATTAAATGACGTAAATCTTTTATCTTAAAACATACCACATAACCTATTGTTTTACACAAGTTTACATACAAATCTAAACGTAAGAAACCGGAAGCGGTATAGGCCTTTTCAAAATTTATCTTTAGCGGCCGTAGAAAGTTTTGTGCAAAAAAAAGCCCGTACCTAATGGTACGGGCTCGTGTTTAATTTAAATCAAGGCTGCTTAGCGTACAACCGTATTTTTCAGGATCTCATGCCCTAACTTGTCGCGTTTCGTGGTCAGGTAGTTTTGGTTGTGTGGGTTCGGCGCAATTTCTATCGGCATATTTTCAACTACTTCCAGCCCATAACCGATCAAGCCAACGCGCTTTTTAGGGTTGTTTGTAATCAGGCGCATCTTCGTTACACCCAGGTCACGCAGAATCTGGGCACCCACACCGTAGTCGCGGTCGTCCATCCCAAAGCCAAGCTCCAGGTTGGCCTCCACGGTATCGCGGCCCTGCTCCTGTAGTTTATAGGCTTTCAGCTTGTTGATCAGGCCAATACCACGCCCTTCCTGGTTCATGTACACGATCACGCCTTTGCCCTCGCGTTCTACCATGCGCATGGCCTCGTGCAGCTGTGGACCGCAGTCGCAACGGCACGAGCCGAAAATATCACCCGTCACGCACGAAGAGTGCACACGAACCAGCACAGGCTCATCTTCATTCCAGCTACCTTTTACCAGGGCCAGGTGCTTGGCACCGTTGCTGCGCTGTGTGAAGGCATACAGGTCAAAATTCCCAAAATCAGTTGGTAACTCTACCGCTATCTCGCGTTCAATCAGGCTCTCCTTCTTCAGTCGGTACTCTACCAGGTCTTTGATCGAAATCAGCTTCAGATTGAAACGCTCCGCCACTTTCACCAGATCTGGCAAGCGGGCCATCGTACCGTCCTCATTCATGATCTCGATCAGTACACCCGCTGGTGCAAGACCTGCCAGACGTGCCAGATCAACGGCCGCTTCCGTATGGCCCGGGCGACGCAATACACCTTCTTTCTTCGCTTTCAGCGGGAAAATATGGCCTGGTTTGCCCAAGGCATTCGGGTCTGTAGCAGGGTCTACCAGGGCCTGAATGGTTTTGGCGCGGTCAGAGGCAGATATACCAGTGGTGCAGCCATGCCCGATCAGGTCAACTGAAACGGTGAAAGGCGTGGCATGCAGGGCCGTGTTACGGCCCACCATCAACTCAAGTCCTAGTTCATCGCATCGTTCTTCGGTAAGCGGCGCACAGATAAGGCCGCGGCCGTGTGTTGCCATGAAGTTGATGATCTCCGGGGTTACCTTCTCTGCCGCGCATATAAAGTCGCCCTCGTTTTCGCGATCGTCATCATCCACCACAATAATGATCTTACCCTGGCGGATGTCCTCAATCGCATCTTCTATTAAATCGAGCTTGATAGGCTCTAGTGAATTAGTTTCCATGTATACCTTCATGTACCTACCCATTTTGTAAGTATGGGCCAGGTGGTTCCTTTATTATGAAATGCGCTGCAAAGGTAAAAAGTTTAATTTTACTTATTCACCACAATTCCTAATAAGTCGCCGATCTGCTTTTCGAAGGATTTGAGCTGGAAGATGACCTGGAGTACCCGGTCCTGCTCTGTTGGGTCTGTGACAAGGCGGAGCTTCTCCATTTCGGCTTTCATGAGAAGTTGTACATTACGCCATTTCAGGCGCAGCACGGCACGTTCAGCACCGTATGGCAGCAGATCCGACTCATGGGGCACAAAAATCTGGTGAGTCTCCCAATTATGAGAAAGCTCGTAGGGGTCTGACAGCAAATTGGTTGCCTCGGTGCGTATCTCCTGATCAGGATAGTTGATGAAATCATCTGCCACAGGTATAACGCCCTGTAGCAATTTCTCCTTTACCACTTCGATCAGGCGGGCGTACAGTGGTGTGCGGAACTCTACATCCTCCAACTGCTCGAGCATATACTGGCAGGTGTTCTGTCCGTCCACCAGCACCTTGTCAGGGTAGTTCAGTAACATGCGCACGATTTCGCGTTCGTAGCGTTTGAGGCTATCGGCTTCCGTGGCAGGCTTTTCAGCCTCCATCTGTTCTGCCTCATAGACTTCCGCTTCTGCCAGATCCTCCGGACTGCCCGAGCGCTGCTGCTTTTGCTGGCGCTCCTGCAGGTGCATCTTGTTGTACTCCGAAATCAGCAGCTGCTCATCGATATCGAAGATAAGGCTACAGCTCTGGAAGAAAACCGAACGCTTGATTGGATCTGGTATCTTAGAGATAGAGGTTACGATCTCACGTATCGCCTCCGCCTTCTTCACCGGGTTGCCCTTCGACTCTTCGGCGTACAGACTGGTCTTGAAAGAGATAAAATCCTGCGCGTGCTTCGCCACATAGGCCTTGAACTTCTCATCTCCTACCTTGTGGATGTAAGAGTCTGGGTCTTCTCCGGGAGGAAAAGTCACTACGTTCACGTTCAGCCCATTCTCCAGGATCAGGTCTATCCCTCTGAGAGAGGCTTTTATACCTGCTGCGTCGCCATCGTACAGTACTGTGATGTTCTGGGTATAGCGGGCAATAAGCTTGATCTGTCCTTCGGTCAGCGAGGTACCCGACGAAGCCACCACGTTCTCTATACCTCCCTGGTGCAATGAAAGCACGTCCAGGTAACCCTCCACCATGTAGCAGTTGTCCTGCATGCGGATCGCTTGCCGGGCCTGGTACATGCCATAGAGCACATTGCTCTTGTGGTAAATCTCTGACTCGGGCGAGTTAAGGTACTTCGGGCTTTTTTTATCGTTGCTCTTCAGCGTACGGGCACCGAAGCCGATCACACGTCCCGAAATATTATGGATCGGGAACATGACACGCCCCCGGAAACGGTCGTATTTCTTGCCGTCCTCCTTTGCAATGGTTAAGCCTGTCGCCTCCAGGTACTTCTGCTTATAACCCGCCTTCAGAGCCGCATCAGTCAGGTCAGACCAGGCATCGAGGCTATACCCGAGCTCAAACTTTTTGATAGTGTTGTTGCTCAGCCCGCGCTCCTTCAGGTAGGATTGTCCAATCGCCCCCTCCTCATGGCTGTGCAGCAGTTGCTGGTAGTGCTTGCTGGCAAAATCCGATACGATGTAGAGGCTGTCGCGCTCACTCTGCTCCCGGGCATATTCCGGATTGGGCTCGTCTTCGGGCACCTCAATGCCGTACTTCTTGGCCAGGTATTTCAGCGCTTCCGGAAAGCTTGTGCCCTCCACATCCATGATAAACTGTACGGAGTTGCCCGCCTTGCCACAACCAAAGCACTTGTAAATGCCCTTGGCCGGCGACACCGAAAAAGACGGTGACTTTTCGTGATGGAAAGGACAGTTCGCCCACAGGTTCTGCCCCTTTTTCTTGAGCGACACAAAATCCCCCACCACTTCCGCTATATCGGCCTGGGCAAGGATCTGGTCAACTACTTCTTTTGGGATCAGGGACATGGGTATGCAATTTTGAGAGGGTTACAAATATAAGGTTTAAATTGTCTGAATCAGGATTGAAAGATTAAAGAATTTTCAGGATTTTCACTGATGCCGGGTCTTCCCTTTAGCTGAGGTATTATACCCAATCCCGGCCCTTCCCTACAGACATGAGAAAGAGTTTCCAGCAATCTTCCCTCGTTCGCGTCCCGAGAGTGTGTGTTATCGGGCGGACTCTGGCCGCTGTTAAAGTCCTATTGATGAAATACATCCTCTGTCCATCGTTCAGGATTGCTCAAAATGTAATTCCGAATTTGGTGATAAGCCTTGTCACTACGAATAATATGATCATGAAAGGATCGTTGCCATGCAAAATCAGTTAACCCTATGGCATGAACACGTTTAGATGTTGTGGTCTTATAGACACCTACTAATTCTGACAGTGATTTAACTTTTGGATTTGAAAAGGCAGATGCACTTGTTTCATCGGACTGTCGTCGCGCGGACAGGTCGCGACCTGTCCCTACAGCATATCTATCTATTTCGATGATGGCATGCACATGATTGGGCATCACCACAAAAGCATGTAAAATAACATACGGATACTGCTCCTCCAGCCAGCGCCACTGTTGTTCAGCTATGTACCCGTACTCATTAAGCTGCATTTCACCGTTTATTACTTCCCCAAAACAACATATCTTGTCCTTCACACACGAAGTCACAAAATATAAAGCATCACGGCTGTAATCATAGCCATCTAACCTGTTTTGTTTTCGATCAGGGCGTTTCATAAAACCAGTATACGGCAAGTCACAGAATCAATACCTGTAGGGACAGGTCGCGACCTGTCCAATCGTGCACCGGCAATCGTTCACCGTCAGCTCTTTCCCCCATTGCACACACCATCCTGCATATTGCTTTTGGTTCTGCCGTTACAGTTTCATCGTGCAGCTATACCCCGGACAGGTCGCGACCTGTCCCTACAAGAATGAATCTCCATTCCCTAAATCATGTTTAAAGTTTTTTTGTTTGTATCTTTGTAAGGCTTCACAAAAGCAATTAACACTATGGCTATTACAAAAGAAGATATACTCAAAGCCCTCAGTTATGTGGAGGAACCGGACCTTGGCAAGGACCTGGTGACACTCAACATGATAGAGGATGTACAGGTAGACGGCAAGGACGTGAGTTTCACCGTGATCCTGACCACACCGGCCTGCCCACTCAAAGACCTCATCCGCAACGCCTGCATCCGTGCCATCCATACCATGGTGGACAAGGAGGCGGAAGTGACCGTGAACATGACTTCCCGTGTGACTTCTGGTCGCGCAGGCAGCAGCGAAGTACTTACAGGCGTGAAAAACATCATTGCAGTGGCCTCCGGAAAAGGCGGCGTTGGCAAGTCTACGGTTACCAGCAACTTGGCCATTGCCCTGGCACAGTCGGGCGCTAAAGTAGGCCTGATCGATGCGGATATTTTCGGGCCGTCCATACCTACTATGTTTGGTGTTGAAGACCAGCGTCCGAGCATGGTACAAGGTGACCACGGCAAGAACTACATCATTCCGGTAGAGAAATATGGCGTAAAGCTGATGTCGATCGGTTTCCTGACGCCCCCTGACCATGCGGTGATCTGGCGTGGCCCGATGGCAAGTTCTGCGCTGAAGCAATTCATCAGCGATGTAGAGTGGGGCGAGCTGGATTATCTGTTGCTGGACCTTCCTCCGGGAACCTCTGACATCCACCTAACCATGGTGCAGGTGCTGCCGGTTACGGGCGCTGTAATCGTAACGACTCCTCAAAAGGTAGCTATTGCCGACGCGCAGAAGGGTCTGCAAATGTTCCGCCAACCGCAGATCAATGTGCCGGTGCTGGGTGTAGTCGAGAACATGGCTTACTTTACTCCTGCTGAACTTCCTGAGAACAAGTACTACATCTTCGGACAGGAAGGTGGGCAGAACCTAGCCAGGAAGTTTGACGTGCCGGTATTAGGCCAGGTACCGTTGGTACAGAGCATCCGTGAGAGCGGTGATGAAGGAACTCCGGTGGCCTTGCAGAACGATTCTCCGGCTTCTGGTGTTTTCAGAGAGTTGGCCCAGGCTGTTGCCCAGCAGGTGTCTGTTCGCAACGCGACTTTGGCCAAAACACAACCTGTAGAAATTAAAAGCTAAGACAGATGGCAACCATTAACGTTGACAACGATTTTTTACTTCGCATTGAGAGTGCCCTTGACCAGATCAGGCCATACCTGGAAGCTGACGGCGGTAACGTGAAAGTGCTCGAAGTAACCGATGACATGACGCTGAAGTTGGAGTTGCTCGGCGCCTGTGGCACCTGCCCAATGTCTACCATGACGCTCAAAGCGGGTGTAGAGCAATCTGTACTGAAAGCTGTACCTGAGATCAGGGCGGTTGAGGCTGTGAATGTCATTCCACTGCCTTAAGTTTTGCAGGGAAAAGAGTTTCTGATAAAAGACAATAAATTTAAAGCAGGTACCGAGAAATCGGTGCCTGCTTTTTTGTTTCCCATACCCTCCAAAATCTCTATCTTTGTCTAACAACCCAGATTTTCTTGCACTATGATAAAAGCGAACGACCCTTCCCTGCATTCCTGGATCGAAATAGCACCTGAGAGTGACTTTCCCATACAGAACCTTCCATTCGGCATTTTTGAGTCAGCCACCAAAGACCCACGCGTGGGTGTGGCCATCGGTGATTATGTGCTCGATCTTTATGCGGTCGCGCAGCACAATCTGTTCGAACTCCTCGACGTAGACCCGACTGTCTTCCACCGCCCATACCTGAACGATTTCATCGCATTGGGCAAACCAACCTGGCGGTCTGTAAGAAACCGTGTGTCGGAGCTATTACGCAACGACAACGACGAGATCAGTGGTAACAGCAGGCTGATGCAGGATTGCCTGATCAAGCGAAGCGACATCCGCATGCTGATGCCCGTGAAAGTAGGTAATTACACGGACTTCTACTCCAGCATCGAGCACGCTACCAATGTGGGTACGATGTTCCGCGATCCGAAAAATGCCTTATTGCCCAACTGGAAACATATTCCGATCGGCTACCATGGCCGGGCCTCTTCCATCATCGTGTCCGGCACTGACATACGCCGTCCGAACGGCCAGACCAAAGCACCCGATGCTGATGCACCAACCTTTGGCCCCTCTCGCTTGCTTGACTTTGAGCTGGAAGTGGCTTTTATCACCGGCCGCGAAACTGAGCTGGGTGATATGATCAGCCCGGATGAAGCTGATGACTATATCTTCGGCCTTGTGCTCTTCAATGACTGGTCAGCCCGTGATATGCAAACCTGGGAGTATGTACCCTTGGGGCCATTCCTGGCCAAAAGCTTTGCCTCTTCTATTTCGCCCTGGGTTGTCACCCTGGACGCCCTTGAGCCTTCCCGCGTGAGAGGACCTGTGCAGGACCCGAAACCACTACCTTACCTGGAGTTCCATGGTGACCATAACTACGACATTAACCTGGAGGTGCTCCTGCAACCAGAAGACGGACAAGAGAACAGCATCTGCCGCTCTAATTTTAAGTACATGTACTGGAACATGAACCAGCAGTTGGCCCACCAGAGCAGTAACGGCTGTAACATACAGGTCGGCGACATGTATGCCTCCGGCACCATCAGCGGCTCTGACAAAACCTCCTACGGCTCCATGCTCGAGCTCACCTGGCGCGGCACACAGCCCATTAAATTATCCGACGGCACCGAGCGTAAGTTTATCAACGACTACGATACCGTGATCATGCGCGGTTTTGCAGAGCGGAATGGGATCAGGATTGGCTTTGGGGAAGTGAGGAGCAGGGTACTGCCGGCGTTGTAACCTCCCCCCAGCCCCCTCCTAAAAACAGGAGTGGGAGTTTAGCTTTTGAAGGGTTCTTAGCTTTGACACTCACAGAAATAAAGTTAAATGCACTAAACTTATTAAGTGGGGAACAATTCCCCTCCTCGGAGGGGTTAGGGGTGGGTTAATCGTTCACAAATGAGGCGGAAAATTATACCCTACAAGCCACATTTAAAAGCTTTGGCAAAGCAACTTCGTGGAAATAGTACTCTTTCAGAAGTTCTACTATGGGATGAACTTAAGGGAAGGAAGTTCCATGGCTTAGACTTTGATCGGCAAAAACCACTTGATAATTTCATTGTAGATTTCTATTGTAAGGATCTGATGCTAGCAATTGAAATTGATGGTGATAGCCATGACTACGCTTATGAAGTAGATAAAGCTAGACAGGAAAAACTCGAGAGTTTAGGTGTGCGTTTTTTACGCTTTGAAGACATTGAGGTGAAGCAAAACATTTCTAATGTATTACGTGAAGTTGAAGCTTGGGTATTGGAGAACAGATAGCACGTGAAACCCACCCCTACCCCTCCGAGGAGGGGAATCCCAACAAGATGATTTTTCACTGCTTTTGAAGTTACAGAAGAGCTTTATGATCATAAACAGCAAAGGCCCGGATCTACCGGGCCTTTGCTGTTTATGCAAGGGAGGTCTACTGCACCATCGAGTCCAGCTCTTCAAATCTGGAATTTTTGCTTTTGAACTCGGGTACGATCTTTTTCATTTGCTTGACAGTATCCACCTCGTCGCCTTCTTTGTTGAGGTTGAGTAGCTCGTTGATGCTGGCGAGTACCTTGTTGTAGGTGTATTCGCGCACTTTCGATACTTTGATCTTTTCGTGGTGAGTCGGGATAGTGAGTTCTTCCTGGTTCAGGAGCTCCTCATAGAGCTTCTCTCCCGGACGCAAACCTGAGAACACGATCTCAATGTCGTTGGATGTCAGACCGGCCAGCTTAATCATCTTGCGGGCCAGGTCTACGATCTTCACAGGCTGCCCCATGTCAAATATAAAGATCTCACCGCCTCTGCCCATTGTACCGGCTTCAAGCACCAACTGCACCGCTTCCGGTATCGTCATGAAGTAGCGGGTGATATCGGGGTGTGTTACCGTGATCGGACCGCCTTTCTCGATCTGGCTGCGGAAGCGTGGGATAACAGACCCATTCGAGCCCAGCACATTGCCAAAGCGGGTCGTAATGAAGCGAGTCTGCTGCAGGGCCGTGCCTTTCACATTGTCCTGCAGTTTGGGCTGCGCACTGATGTTGTTGAGTGACTGAATATAAATCTCAGCTATACGCTTCGAGGCCCCCATGATGTTCGTCGGGTTCACCGCCTTGTCCGTGGAGATCATCACAAACTTCTCCACATCAAAGGTCATGGAAAGGTCAGCCAGGTTTTTGGTGCCCATCACGTTCGTCAGGATGGCCTCAGACGGATTACTTTCCATCATCGGCACATGCTTGTAGGCGGCGGCATGGTACACCATCTGCGGATTATACTCCTTGAAGAGGGCATACATGCGATTGAAGTTCTGGATATCCGCTATGCAAATTTTCAGATTGGCCTCCGGATAATGCTCTTCCATCTCCAGCTGCAATTCGTGCAGCGGAGATTCCGCTTGATCGCATATGATGACCATTTCTGGCTTATAAGACAGCACCTGACGTACGATCTCTGAACCGATAGAACCAGCACCTCCTGTGATCAGGATACGCTTACCGGCCAAGTCAGCGCATATCTTGTCGTTCTCGATCACGATCGGTGGGCGCTGTAGCAGGTCCTCAATACGCAGATCCTGTATTTGGTTCATACGCAACTGACCCGACATCCACTGTTCTGTTGGCGGCACAGTCACCACCTTTATACCGAGCTCCACACAGGTTTCGATCGCGTTCTTGCGGGCATCCGATTTCAGGTCCTCGCTCAGAATAACCAGTTTATCGATCTTCAGCTTCCGCTGTAATTTCTCCACATCATTGATATGATACACTCGCTTCTGCTGAATGTGCTTGTCGATCTTATTGGGGTTGTCGTCCACAAAACCCACTATATTCAGGCGTCCTGCGTTGCTAAGTTCCAGCGCCTGCTTTACCAGGATGGCAAAACTATCCGCTCCGTAGATCAACACAGACTCCTTTTCGCCACTCGCGCCACGTTTAATATAATAGAATAAGGCCTTCGCACCCAGTCGCATCATGATCAGCACCGAAGAACTGATAAAGAAGTTAACCAGCAGCACCACGTAGATGTTCACAGAGTCAATATGGAGCTCAGGTGAGACCCAAAAGCCGACGATAGCACCATAGAGCAGGCTGGCTATCAGGACGGCCGTGAAGATGCGGTAAATGTCGTCGGTACTGGAATAACGGATCAGGCCCGTGTGGATACGCATCGCATAAAACACTATGACAGAGATTGCCAGGTATATGCTGCTATATACAAAGAAGTGACCGCGCAGAATGGTTTCGAAATCAAACTGGCGGATGATGAAGAAGGACAAAGCAAAAGACCAAGTGGAGATGATTTGATCGATGATCAGAATGATCCATTTTGGTAAAGCCTTGTTCTGTAAAAATGTTTTCATACGAAATTTTCGGGGTAGAAAAGAGCTTAAATTACGGCGAAAGGCTGGTTTCGTTTTAATTTAAATTAATACCTGTTTTGTCCAGTCAAAAGTTCCTGTCTACTTCAGGATTTCTCTAACATTCCACACATTAACTAATCCCTAACGTAGCTTTACCAGCATAATTATATCTTTCACATTATTAAAAGATAAACAAGCCGTCCAAAATTACAGAAAAAAACTGACATTTCAGATATTAACTAGTTGTATCTCAAATGACACAGTTAGTAGCCTATACGTAAAAATCCACCAGTGCTTTGCGTAACATAATAAAGCGCAGGTGGATTTTATATTATTTGCACGGTACGCTTCTTATTTAGGCGAAGCAGGCTTTGATACAGTTTACAACCCGTTCCCTTTCTTCGTCCGTCATGTTGGAGCCAGATGGCAGGCACAGTCCCTGATCAAACAGGCGCTCGCTCGTCCCATCACCATAGTAAGGCGCACTGGCAAACACCGGCTGCAGGTGCATCGGCTTCCAAAGCGGGCGCGACTCAATGTTCTCCCGCTCCATTGCCAAACGGATGTCCTCACGGCTCACCCCTTGGCTTTCGTCCACCAGCACCGTACTGAGCCAACGGTTAGAATAGTATTCTCCAGTTAGCTCCTCTGCAAACTGAATAGCAGGTATAGCAGCCAGTTCCTCCTGATAGAAGATATAGTTGGCACGCCGCTGCTGCACACGCTCCAGCAGCACGTCCATTTGTCCGCGGCCGATGGCAGCACACACGTTGCTCATGCGGTAGTTATACCCAATGTGCGAGTGTTGGTAATGTGGAGCCGCGTCACGGGCCTGCGTAGCCAGGAAACGAGCCTGCTTAATGTAGGCTTCGTTGTTTGAAACCAGCGCGCCACCACCAGAAGTCGTGATGATCTTGTTGCCGTTGAAGGACAGGATGCTCATCGCCCCGAAGGTGCCCAGCTTGCGGCCTTTGTAGGTAGAACCTAAAGCCTCAGCAGCATCTTCTACTACCGGTATCCCGTGGCGGTCGGCTATTGCCATGATGCGATCCATCTCTGCTGGCATACCGTAGAGGTGTACCACGATGATTGCCTTGGGCTTTTTGCCTTGGCGAATGCGATCTTCTATTGCAGTTTCCAGTATGTCCGGCGACATATTCCAGGTCCGCTCCTCGCTGTCCACAAAGACCGGTGTGGCGCCCTGGTAAGCGATCGGGTTAGCCGAAGCCGAAAAGGTCATGCTTTGGCAGATCACTTCATCACCTACCTGTACCCCCAGCATAATAAGTGCCAGGTGCAGCGCCGCCGTACCCGAGCTCAGGGCGGCCACATGTACGCCTTCCCCCAGAAAGTCGGCCAGGTCACGCTCAAAGCCATCCACATGCGGACCAAGTGGCGCGATCCAGTTGGTATCGAATGCCTCTTTGACATTTTTAAACTCGTTTGCTCCCATGTGTGGGGAAGAGAGCCAGATCTTTGTATTCATATGTTTGTCAGATGTTCTTTTATAATTCGGGCCGGATTACCTACTGCGGTGACGCCATCAGGTATATCGCGTATCACCACGGCACCTGCGCCTATTTTGCACCACTTGCCAATTTTCAGGTTGGGGATCACAACGGCGCCGGCACCAATATGCGTACCCTCTCCTACCTGCACGTTCCCGCTCAGCACCGCCCCCGGCGAAATATGTGCATAGTCGCCTATCTTACAGTCATGGTCGATGCTGGCACCCGTATTCACAATGACATGTTTCCCGATTGTAGCATCAGCTTGCACAATGGCTCCATGCATTACGACGGTGCCTTCGGCTATGGTAACGGATGGTGAGATGATCGCCGTGGGGTGGATGGCCTTGCCAAACGACAGCTTCAGTTGTTCAGCAACTCGGCGGCGAATAGCATTATCGCCGATACTGATAATTACAGACTTTTCCGGATCCTGCTCCACCTCAGGTCCAAGCACAGGTATACCACCCACTTCCTTTATGGCAGGATTTTTATCAAAGGCCCCAATCGCAGGTATACCCATATCCCGCAGGATATCGATGATCACTTTCGCATGTCCGCTAGCGCCGTACAGGTACATGTTTGGTTCTGGTATGGTGTCTGCAAAGGTAAGAATTCTCAGTTTGTCATTTCGAATGTAATGAGAAATCTGGAATAGTGCTTGTCTGAAGCTTTGTTTAGGGCCCCTATTCCCAGGATTTACAGGATTTAAAGATTAACAGGATTCCTGAGCACAATTATCATCCCCCTGCCCCCTTCAAAGGGGGACAACCGCAGGTGTAATTCTTTTTGTAAAATCTAGTGAGGTGAACCCATCAATGCTCAAACAAAGCTTATACCTATATACTGGCAGGAGAAGAAAAGTCCCCCTTTGAAGGGGGCAGGGGGATGACAGTTGTTCCCCATAATTCCCCTAATCGGAGGGGTGGGTTAATCTTTCGCGTAATTACTCCCCCTAAACCGCTCCATCGTAGCAACTCCCTCTGCACTTATTCCCTCCGACTTAAACACTTTTCCAATGGTCATGAAAATAATCTTCACATCCAGCAAAAAAGAGATATTATCGACATACCACACATCATAACGGAATTTCTCTTCCCAACTGATAGCGTTGCGGCCGTTCACCTGTGCCCAGCCGGTGATTCCAGGGCGCACTTCGTGGCGTCGGCGTTGTATTTCGTTGTAAAGCGGCAGATATTCCACCAGCAAAGGGCGGGGACCAATCAGGGACATCTCCCCCTTGATCACATTCAGCAGCTGCGGTATTTCATCCAGGGAAGTTTTGCGAACAAATGAACCTATAGGGGTAAGACGATCAGCATCCGGTAGCAAACTACCCTGTGCATCCCGCTTGTCGTTCATGGTTTTGTACTTGATCACCCGAAAGATGCGGCCGTCCTTGCCTGGGCGTGGCTGCAGGAAGAATGGCTTGCCATCATTGGCAATCGCCAGCAGCAGCGTGACCACCAAGAAAACGGGCAGCAGCACGATGAAAGCTATCAGGCTAAGCATAAAATCAATCAGGCGTTTAAAGAAACGGCTATATACCTTCATCTTGTTTTAAGTGGGATCTGTATTCCTGTAATAAAAGCTCCCAAAAATGGGTCTGCTCGTAACGCTCCACGATCATCTTGCGTGCCTGCACCCGCATATGGGCATAAGCTGCTTTATCGGTGATCAAACGTTCCATCGCCGCGTACAAAGCCTCCACCGACTTCGGCGGCACGATCAGGCCGTTATCACCCTGACGTATGATTTCGTTGCAGCCGTTGATATCGGTCACGATAGCGGGAAGATCGAAGCATCCTGCCTGCATGGGTACATTGGGGAAGCCTTCACGGTAGGATGGAAAAGCCAGCGCCTGACTGATGGCCAGGTAAGGTCGCACATCATTTTGAAAACCAACCGACAGGATAGCAGGGTTCTGCTTTATTTCCTGCAATATTTCATCTGCGATTGGGTCCAGATCCTGTTCAAACGGCCCTACCAGCAATAGCTTTATCTGCGGATGCTGCCCCTGTAGTTTTTTAAAGGCAGTCACCAGTTCCTGTACTCCCTTATCTTTCACCAGACGTCCGATAAACACAAATACAAAGTCATCGGGCTTTATACCTAGCTGCGCTTTCAGCTCTTCCAGTTTAGCAGTAATCAATTGCTCTCTACTGAAAAAGGTTGTATTAATACCGTTGCTGCTCCCATTGCCAATCACTTTTATTTTCTCTGGTCCGCAGAATCTGCTTTCCAGAATAAAGTATTTCAGCACAGTTGAGTTGGGATATACCTTGGTGGCACAGGCATAGGTGAGTTTCTCCACCGCCTCTAATAGCCGGCGTGTCTTGCCTTGAGTTTCCATCAGCGGAAGCCCGGCCACTGTGTGCAGGCGTACTGGCACACCAGCCAGTTTTGCGCCCAACATGCCTATGATGCCAGCCTTCGGGGTATGGGAGTGTACGATAGCAGGCTTGTGTTTTTTGCAGAGACGGTAAAATTGCCAGAGCGCCTTCACATCCTGCACCGGCGTAATCTTACGCGTCATCCCGATCTCGATCAGGGGTGTCTCTTGCTCACGTACCACTGCCTCTGCCTCCGGCCCTGTGGCCGACACCATCACCGGCTCAAACCCCTTGGATCGCATATAAGGTAACTGACCCGTAATCAGTTTTTGGAGTGAAAGCGGTACTGTAGTGATACGGATGAGAACTGGGGGCATTGGGGTAAAATTTGTTTTCGAGTGCAAAGGTATCTATTCTTAAACTGTCATTTCGAATGCAATGAGAAATCTGGGTCTTTCAGGGTTTTCGCAATATCTCGGATTTCTCCCAAAGGTCGAGTTGACAATAAAATATTTAAGTAGTCAGGTATTCATAAATCCCCCGCATACTCATACTCTGCATGCCATACTGCTCCTGCAACTTCTTGTAATGCTCTATGATTATCCGTAAGTCAGCCATGCTGCGCTCGGGAAAACTTCCGAAATTGTGCGGATGCCACCAGAGGTGGTAGCATTCTTTGCGTTTAGCGGCTACGGTCATTTCAGACAGTATGCGTTGTAGGCGCAGTTTATTGAGAATGTCTCTCTTCCCGTTAACTGGTCTCAGAAATCTGCTGGCAGGTATAGCCAAAGGCAATCCTTCTTTCAGTTTGAGAGAAGAGAGCGGAAAAGAGGTCCTTTTACCAAGTGGCAGGTAGGCGTCGCCCGTCCGAAAAATACGTTTCGACAATTTATCTTCCACTGTCTGTTTCCAGAACCAATCGCTTGGGTTAGACCGGACCGTTTTGATGCCTTCTTCACGGCAGACACTCAGGTATTGCTCGTTATACTGGTTACGTGGGAAAACAAGCGACTCCAGTCTCATTCCCTGTCGGGCAGCTATACCTTGAGCAGCCTGTAGGTCCTGCCGGAACTGATCCAACGTCTGCCCGGCCTCTTGACAATAGTAGTGCGCAAAGGTATGGGTGGCCATTTCCTGATAAATCGTCTGCTTAATCTGCTCTACTAGCTCTGGCGCAAAAAAGAAATTATTTAGGCTGCAGTCCCTTCCAAATTCCTCTTTAAGCCTATAAGCTGACAGATGATCGTTATGATAGGAAGGGCGGAGTGCGGGTATAGCAGTTGTCCAATCGGTCCAGTCTTTCGCAAAAAGCATTCCTACCGTCGCCCAAGTCACCTGCACCTGTTGCTGCTCAAAAATCGCTAGCATCTCAGGTATTACACGGCGTGTGTTTTGAAAATACTGTTTCCGCTCTGATAAGGGCACTTTATCAAAAATTCCCCAATAGAGCTCAAAATCAAGGGAGATGGTGAAGACAGGTATATTATTAGGCATAGTGATTTAAGATACAGCAGGAGTAGGAGAACCAGCAAATCGTTCCTGCTCTTCTAACTTTCGCTTTCTGAGTAATTGGAAGTTGATCTTCTTCTGTTTTTTATATTCCAGGAAGGAGATAACTACGAAGAACAGAAAATACATTACCATACTCTTCTGCCGCATGGCTATACCTAAGTTAGACATAACAAAGGAGAGAGCAATAGAAGAACTAATGAAGATAACCAAGCTCATCTTAACGAGTGAAGTTGATTTCCTTAGAAAAGGAATAAAGTCCTTATCAACTAGCTTCCAGGCAAGAATAACGTAAAGCAAGTTTTCGAAGGATACAAATAAACCGAGTGCACCCGGAGCATCTACAAAAAGCGGCCTGAACCAAAATGTAAACAATTTCAGTGGAAGTGGATAATTTGTAATGTCCACGCCTGAACCAGAACTACTCAGACGTCCCGCCTGTACCTGAGAGAAGTCCTGGAAACTTCCTAACACATCTTCTTCATTTATATTAGCCATCGCCAATATCTGGTCCGACATGACAAATATGCCTCCAGCAAAGGCTATGTAAACTAATACTTTTTGATAAACAGGCACCTTCTCACGACCGGTGAAATAACCTAACACAGCACCTAAGCCCAGGAACATAAACATGTGCGGCCGAATCATATAGACAGTTACGGATCCCAGTATTAAAGCAAAAAGACGCTTTTGAGGAAAACGCATGGCATAGGCAAAAAGGCCGATTCCCATGAAAATCAGAGAGCCCTTCCCTAGCGAAGCCGTCCAGAAATGCATATTAGGCAGAAACAGCAGGATAAGCAGCAAATCATAACCCCACAGCTGTAGCTTTAATTTTACGTTCTCTTTAAAGAAAATATAGAAATGAACAAATCCCAGGTAACCAAACCAGGCAAATAGGAACATGGCCATTTCATAGGTGAAACCTAATACATTTGTAAAGGGGTAAGCTACAAATTGAATAAATTTGGAGCTTGTAGTAAATAATTCAAACCAGGAACTGCTATGAGTGGCTGACTTTGCAAAATACGTTATGGAGTCCGAATTGTTAAACAAAGTATAGGTGTAGTATACCCCCCAGAAAAGAATATGATAGAAATACAGTTTATTCATCAAAGGAACCGAAAAGAAAGAGAACTTTTTCTTATAGCTCTTGAGAATCGCCTGGTTAACTAGGTACAATAAAAATATTAATACAATCGCGCCTATCATCCGCTCTAAAACAATTCCATATCTCCTAAGGCATAGCCCCAGCTCTCCTGTTTGCTCAATACGTTGAACTTATCTTCCTGCAAGCTGATATTGCGCAACGTTACAATCGGACCTTTATCCAACACCGGCAATAAGCCCATACCTGGATAAACGCTACCCGCTAGTTCAAAGTGCCTTCCGGATGCAGAAGTTAAGAAACAAGCTCCACTTACTTGTTTGAAGGAAATGGCTAACGCTTTCTTTGCAGACTTATCAAAAGCGCTCTTAACTGTGAACAAATCCACTACGCGCATCTCTTGTCCAAACTTATGCTGCTTATACCGGTAAAAAAGCACATAGGAGCGGTAATCTGATAGGAAGTAATAATCAAAAAGGGGGTTGTCCTGGTAACGCCATTTAATATAAGCAGGGCTCAATACCGTATGAACATAATCATTAGCATTATTTACCGGATTAGATAATTGTGCCAGGATGGATGCCAGCTTGTTCCAATCTTGTGCTGGAGGCATTGGAGGGTTCAACTGCTTGTAGGCAAACGGATTTACTTTCAATTTCAGCGCCATCCGATTCATCTCGACCCATCCCATCTTTAGGTATCCTGGCTTGCTACTTTCGTTAGGAGTATTGTATACCAGGTGTATACCTACTGACTTTGCATCTTCCAAACCCTGCAAAGTAAGTTTCTTGAATATACCCTTCCCTTGGTAACTAGGATGGGTGGCCGTATCCACAGCACGGATGGCTTGTAGCACCTGCCCTTTGTATACCCACTGCCACCTCAGAAAAGCCCTAACACCTACTACTTGACCGTGGGCTTCAGCTACCAACACAGGGGATGCGCCATGTGGGTTCTCCAAGTGCTTCCAATTCCATAAAGCTTCAGACTTCTGAATTAACCCTTCGCCCAAAGACGACTTAAGTAACTCTACAATTGCTGGTATATCGGCTGCTGTTCCTTTTCTAATTTGCATGTTACCCCTCCCCGGCCCTCCCCTAAAAACAGGAGAGGGAGCTGGATTTATTTCTTTAGATACAAGTATAACTCCTCTAACTGTTTCGCCATTTTAATTATGCTAAAATCAGCTTGCACCCGGACGCGTGCCCCATCTGCTAGGGTTATAAGTTGCTCAGTATTTTGCAGTAGCTGAATGCCATAATCTGCCAACTTCATATAATCATCCACTTCACAGAGCAGTCCGCTCTTACCTTCCTCTACTACTTCCTCAACGCCGCCTGCTTTGGTGCTAATCACGGCGCAAGAGCAACTCATGGCTTCCAGTAAGGCGATAGGTAATCCTTCAAAGATCGAAGACATCATGTAGATGTCCATGGCGCTGAAATAAGGCTTTACATCGGTTTTAAGTCCTGGCATGTGCAAGCGCTCTTTTATACTTAGTGACTTTCGTTTTGCCAAAAGGTCTTCCTTAAGAGGGCCGTCTCCTACAATAATAAAATGCGCCTCCGGTACTTTTTTCAATACCTCTGCCGCAATCTCCATCCAAATATCCAGGCGTTTCTGAAAACGGAATACAGACACAGTCCCGATTACAGGAGCATTAGCTGGTATACCCAGTTTCTGCCTTATCTGTACACCGGCTTGCTCTTCACGCACAAAATGGGCGGTATTCACCCCATTTAGAATGTTGAGTAGGTATGGCTTCTGTGTATTCCCGTTAATCCCAAGTTTTTCCACAACCGGAAACTCAAGTTCACGAAATTTGAGCCCAGCATTTTTGCGTATTGACTGCTGTACATCATCCGACACTGCCACTGCAGCGTCTTGCCAGCTAAAGCTGAGTTTATTCAGCCAGTACGTGATCTTGTTATACCGCTCCCACTTGTTATGCTCGGTATATACCACAGGTACACCCGTCTTCCTTCCTACCAACCTGCCAATCACGCCGGCCCAAGGAAGGTGGCTATGGATCACTTCAATCTTATGCTCCTGTACATAGCGGCTAATCTCACCAACCCGCTGAAACATCTGCAGGTTGTTAGTAGCCTTAAAGCAGACCACCTTTGCCCCCATCGCTTCGATAGCGGCTACCATCTGATCTTTCCAAGGGAGGAAGTAAGCAAAATGGAATTCAAATAGCTCTCGATCGTGTACTTTTAATGTTTCTGGCAAAAGCATTTCAGCACCGCCTCTTCCTAAAGACTTTATAAGGTGAAGAACTTTTGTTTTACCTGCCATTTTTTGCCAACATCTCTTTATACAAATTGATAAACTTATGCAAGTTAACCAATGGGTCATAATCGCTTTCTACCATGTGGTAGGCATTCTGTGCAAGTTCAGTGCGCTTTTGATCGTCTTGAAGCAAAAGCAAAAGTTCTTCAGCAAATCGATTTGGATCATGTGTTGGAATGAGTACTCCTGTCTGATTGTGTTTTACTACTTCCTTTACACCTCCTACATCAACTGCTATTGCCGGAATCTTCTGTGCAGCAGCTTCTAAAATTACACCAGGAACCCCCTCTATTTTACTAGATAAAGCGAACAGGTCACAGCCTGCAATAATATCTTGCACCTGGTTTGTAAAGCCCCCGAAAAATACTGTATCTGCAAGGCCTTTTGCTTCAACTTTTGATTTAATCTCTTGCATGAGCATGCCCTCACCTAACAATAGCAACTTAATAGAATTATCCGTCTCCTTTATTTGCTCAAAAACATCAAGAAGGAAAGTATGATTTTTCTCGGGAGAGAAGTTACCTACATGAACTACGATTTTATGACCCTCATCCAAGCTAAACTTTTCCCTTAGTTCTACTCTGGCTACAGACCGATTAACAGTATGCATTGGTATGCCCCTGTTGATAACAGTAACTCTGTCAGAAGTAAATCCAATTGTGTTTATAAAATTCTGACGTGCTACATCGCCCACGCAGGTTACATGATCTATAGACGAGAAGAGCTTTTTGTAAAAATATAGTTTAGGGATACTACCACCTATCCAGTTACTGATGATACTGATGTTGCGGTATGTTATGGGTATTGTAGGCTTAAGCAATTTTAGGACGGCAGCATACTTCAGTGTATCTGATCCATTAGCCTGAATTACATCAGGTTTCTCCTGTTCTATTAGATTCTTCAGCCCCTGTAATAGACTCCAAGAAATTAATTTAGACCTAACACCATTCAAATCAATATTTCGTGCACCTTCTACAGTAAGTGCGTGCTGGGGAGGTGAATATAAACCAGCAAAAACGATTTCAATATTCTCTTTGAGAAGCTCCTTGCTCAGATTCGCAGCAAAAACTTCTGCACCCCTAAACTGACGTTTAGTAACTAGTTGTAATATTTTCAATTGCCTATAACCTCCTTATATATCCTTTCATGTCTGGCTGCCACATTTACTATGTCATATCTTTCATGTGCTTCACTTCTGAAATCTGTAGCCATCTTAACTGCCAGCATATGATTGTCTTTAAACCAGCCTAATGCCTGTGTGAGAGAATCTAAATCATTCACAGCAAAAAGATATCCATTGTTTAAGTGGCTTATAGCCTCTTTATTCATACTTATATCAGACGCTAAAACCGGTAAACCACTCATAAGCGCTTCTACCAAAACACCACTAAAGCCTTCAAGATTAGAAGGAAAAACCAAGCAGTCTGCATGCTGCATAAGGGAAGGTACATCACTAACTTTACCCAGAATCTTAACTTTATTACTTATGTTTAAACTATCAATCATATTTTGTAGCGATATTCTTTCATTGCCATCGCCTGCAATGAGCAACTCATCGTTAGGATGGCTTTCTGAATGCTTCGCAAATGCCATTATCAATAGATCAACTCTTTTAGAACCTATGAGTCTGTTAACATTCAAGAAAACTGTTCTTTCAGAGTTAAACTTCTTCTCGAAAGAGTACTTCTTACTACTTCTTCCTCTAGGAACAACTGATACCTTGTCTTTAGGATATTTGAGGATTTTACAGTTTGATACTTTTATAGCCTCAGAATTACTGATGATGTGTGCACATCTGTTAACTGTTAGCTGATTGATCAGTTTGAATGTTTTAATCTTCATACTACCAGTCAGAGAAGTATTTTTAAACCTATTATCTGAATAATTATCACTCACAAACGTTCCTATCAGGGCAATACCAGCTTTCTTTGCTACAAATCTGCACAAAAGATCAGATCGTAATAAGGAAGATACTATAACTGCTGGTGCCACTTTATTCGTCACTTCCAAAAGGGATTTATAAGCTTGTTGAAAGTTATATCTGCCAGGTATGTTTAAGTGAATTAATTCTAATCCTCTACTTTCAGCTAATGACCTTAACGTACTATTTTGATAAATGTAGCAAATGATTGGTTTGAAGTCCCTAAGTTCACTCGCAATATCAATCGTACTGATCTCAGTTCCACCCATTAGAAGAGAATCAACTACATAAAGTACAGTAGGAGTTTTATCCATTTTTTATATTATTGGATTAAGAACAATTACTTTTACTGTATTAAAATCTCCTAACACGTTTCTGAAAATCTATAACAGAAATCCCTGGAATGAAATTGAATGTATGTGTTGCCAACAGATTTTTATCCCATAAAGGCTTTGTTTCACCAACAGGTATTTCCTCAAAAACTTCTGGTGTGAGTTTTATTACTTCAAAGAATTTTATCCCATATCCATATTTATAAGACGCAATCTGTGCAGGCCTATATATAGTATTTTTATATTCAAAAATCTTTCCAGCTGGTCTGGCACCACGTGCATCATGCTTTACTGGGTTTAATTTATGTGGTTGCCAAGTACCCTCTAATAGATTATCCGTGAAGTAAATATGAAGTTGTTCATTAGCTGACATTCCTTTTATTGGTTTTATCGATGCGAAAAGGTACCAAAGGCCTTCATGAAGATATAAGGTCGCATCATAGGCTGCAATATTGTCAATAAGAACTCTTTTTTGCGTCCATTTAAAAGGAAAATCTATTGACTCGTAAAGCACTATTTTATTTATACTGCCGCTTTCTGGTATCATATAAAAATGATTATCTTGTTCGAACACAAATGGATAAGAAAGATGAAAGGGTTCTTTTAGTACTACTCCTAAATTCTTAAATGACTTAGTAGGAGCATCATATTTAAAACTTATGATTTCACCATTCTCTTTTCCCTTTTTCTGTTCGGCAAATAGAAAAAGTTCACCATCTTTTTTCACACAAAATGGGTCTGCCCATATACAGTTTTTTGGGGGATATAGCCCTTTATACCTGAAAAAAGAACTTTCTATATCACTTTTAATAGCATATCCTATAGCCCATTGCTCACCATAAAATACGTCCTTCAATTTCCTAATAGACGATTTAGCAAGAAACCTAACGCCTATTTTTAGGCTCGTTAAATTATCAGGATCTTTATATAATGGATGGCTATAAAATTCAGGCAAAGACACGTTATCGACCACCTTGTCAAGGTGAACTTCTCCTTTTGAAAAGTCATCTAGCTTATTTTTGAATAGTTCAGCAGCTGACCAGTAAAGTGCAGCCTGATTACGATTAAAAGATGTATAATCTGTCTTTATAAATGATTTTGCGATTATTTTGCCCCCATCTAAATCCTCTGTTAATGTCTGCAAAGTTATACCAGTATTAGGTTCGTTCAAGACAACTTCCCAAAACCCTGGAGGCCCCCCTCTATTAACTATATGATCAGCATGATGCAGGGACCATATGCCGTATTTAGGTATAGAAAGAATCTCACCTCTGATTATTCTGAATCCGAACCGAAGTATAAGTTCAGGATCAACATCTTTTATCTTCTGAATATCCTCAGGTGTGAAGTAGTCACTAAACCTCTTTTGTATAGGTCTAATATTTAACTCTTTAACTTCTGAATTAAAGTTAAGATGTGTTCGCTTAAATGGGTCGGGACTATATTTAAATAAGAACCTATCTGCCTTTCGAAGTAATCGATAAAAAGATGCGTTAGGATTCGATATGGGGTTGCTATTTATGACTATGCTTACAACATTATATTTAGGATGATTTTCTATATAATCCCAAATGTATTTTACCCAACTTGGAACAGTGGTACTGTTTAATAAAATAACAACTTTGATTTCCTTATTATCAATTTTTACCATAAGGCTATTAATGCTCTATTTAAATTATCGGTTTATTTCTGAAGCGGATAGATAGATTCATACTTTAAAATTTTTATATTTAAAACAAGTCTTGTTTATTTATAAATCCCTTTTTACCTATTAATCCATGGTGTAATCCTTTGAAAAGTATATTAAAGTTTTTTACTCCATAAGAAAGACCGTAAGTAAAGCCTGCAAAGGATTTATAACTCTTGCGAAGAATTAATAACAGAAAAGCTTTGTGCATATTTTGCTCCCAGAAGATAGAAAGAAGATTTCGAGTACTATAGTACTCTCTCCACAGGTTTTCTTCTTTTACTTTCCTCCCTAATTTTCTTTTAAAATTAAGACGGTTGCTTTTTTCTCTATATTTTAGGAAAAGTGAACAATCTACTAACAATGAATATCCTGCATTTTTACACCTCAAATCGAAATCTAGTTCTTCGAATCCAAAAAACTTTTTCTCGTCCGGCAGGATTCCCTGTTTTATTATTTCACTATTGACAATTTTACACATACCCCCACCTATATTATCCACTTCGACAGTATTCTTTTGCCTTAAATATTCGGTCTCAAATCTCTTTAAGATTCCTTTATTTTTATCCAATAGTTGACCTACGGCTCCTACTTGGCCGCATTTTTCAGCATTTGTATATGCTAAATACAAAAGACGCTCAAAGCAATTTTCAAAAGCTGGAGGATCATTATCATCTCCCCAATAAATCCACTCATAACCCTGTGCAGCTAATCTTTCTAATCCAATTTTTGCGCCACCAGCAGGGCCCGCATTATAACCAGTAGAATAATACTCAATTCTTGGATCTATAACTTTCTTCAAAAGGATTTCTGTCGTCTTAGAAAAACTATTATCAATAATCAGAATTTTTTGTGGTGGGCAAGATTGATTAAGAATGCGATCAATAGTCTCCAGAAGTATCTCTGGACGTTCAAATGTAATTATAAAAGCAGCAAATTTTAAATTAAGATTCTTAAGCATACTTATTCAAACACGAAAATTAAATTAAAATATATATTTAAACAGTCTGATATAGTTCTTATAAGAAACTGGATTCCATCTAATAGCCTTTACTATATATTTAAAGCATTCTTTCCGGTCATTTAGTTTGTAATTTGAAAATGCAATAACTGCATAGAGATTAGAAACTCCTTTCTTATCATTTCTTAACATAAATTCATAATGCTTTTCAAGAAACATTATACTTCCTTCTCGTACTTTATTCCAATTTGTTCTGATTCTAGCGCTTTCATGGACATTGATTTGCACTAATGGAACATTAAGATCGACGATCTTATAATTGCTATTGATTAATGTATTCATTAATCTAAATCCCAAATCTGTATGATGATTGGAAGCCAACTGTGCGTCATAACAGCCTGCCTGATGGAAAAGCTCTCTACGCACGAATAAGGAACCAGCAGTAAATTTAAGTTTATATTTCTTCCCAAATATTTTTGTCCCGAAAAGAGGTTCTTGTAAAATCTTCCCACTACTAAACCTTCTTTGAGCAGCTACACAAACAATTCCGGTGTCAGCTTTCAAATTGGATACTACTGTTCCTAGCCATTTTATTGAAACCTCGTCATCACTATCTAGGAAAACAAGAAAAGAACCTGAGGCACTGCCTGCACCTACATTTCTACTATCAGCAGCTCCTGAATTATTCTTTTTTATATATTTTATTCTATCATCAGCTAGAAATTGCTCTACTATTTCAGATGTATTATCTGTAGAACCATCATCTACTATAATCAACTCCCAGTCTGTAAATGTCTGATTTTTCACACTCACAATCATGTTAGATAGCAGGTTGATTCTATTGTATGTGGGCGTAATAATTGAAAATAGCGGCATTTTAATTATCTATTAATTTGAGGGAAGACCTTAAGTACCACATAACAACAGGTACAATTAATCCATCCATAACAGCTATTCTATACCTGAGGTCTGACTCATTCATAAGTTTAGTAGTCTTATATGTGTTGCCAATACATGTATTCTTTCTAAAGTTTCCATATGCTTAAATAATCTTAAGTCCAAAACCTTTTCAAGTTCATAGAATCTTTTATTTATTTTAACGAATGTGTCTTCCTGCTTTTTCGACTTTAAATATCTGTTTCTACTGGGCTTATTGAATTATTTACTCTTGGTGGCTTCTATTAAGAGTTTTTATTTTCTTCTTAATATCTAACCAGCATTTGATACATAATTTAGAGTACTTAAAATTTAGAAGCGCTAAGTTTACCAATGTCAATTTTAAGTAGTGCACGTCTATTTGTTTTTCACTATATTCTTTTGCAAAATATTTTACTAGAACACGCTGTTTATATCTCTCGCTATGTTTCTTTGTTTTTCCTAGTCTTTTAGCATTTTGAGGCCTATCATGTGCAATGATACAACTTCGAGAAATGAGTACTTTAAACTTGTTTGAAACTACTCTATTTATGTATTCATTATCTTCTCCGTAGTGATCAAATATTGGATGGAACATGCCTACCTGCTTTATAACTTCTGATTTTATAACCCAAGCAGCAGCATTAACAAACTTTGTTTCGTACAAATCACGGTCGTTATTTGTAAATAAATCCCCTAGTAAGTAAGGTGTATTCTCTGGAGAAATATAGTTATAAAAGCTTCTATCCAAATTTCTTTCATCACCTGCTAGATGTATGGGAGAAACAATTCCAGCTAAAGGTTCCTTATCAAATACTGCAATAAGATTATTTAACGACCCCCTATGTAAATAAGCATCTTGGTTTAATAGAAAGATGTATTCAGCACCTTCCTTAATTGCTTTTTGTATACCGACATTATTCGCTTTACCAAAACCCAGGTTTTCTGTGGATTGTATCAAATCTACTTCAGGATAAAATTTCCTTATAGTATCCTGAGTACCATCAGTAGAGCCATTATCTATCACTATTATTTTTACAGGAATATCAGTATCTTTTAAGCTCTTAAAACATTTGTTAAGCCACTTTTTACCGTTATATGTTATTACTATGCAATAGACTGCTTTCATTTCCAATTTTAAGATTTTCTGTAGTGATAATCAAAATCTGTAATAGTTGTTTAAATTTACTACACATATATCACTATTAAGCTTTTACAATAGGTTTATAGATATACCTGAAGCGCATAATAACAATCAAAAACTAGTATGGATTACTCGCAATAAGCTTATCCATCATCAAGCTTAAATCATTTTGAGGTAAAATTTCTTTGGCTTTATCACTAAACATCTTATTGAGATTTGAATCTGTGAGCTTTAGTAAATCTGAACTTCCGATCCACAAATTGGAACTTTCTTTTATACCTACTGATTCACAATAATCTATAAATTTTATACCATCTCCAGAGAGTTTATTAGAGAATCTGCCAATTAGTGATGGTATTCCATAAGAGTGAGATACAATTATTCCATGCAAAGAGCTAGATATTGTCTTGTCACACATTAAAATATCCTGAACTACTTTCTCTATTGGGTCTAAAAGATTGATGACTAATATTTCATTAGTTTGTATCTTGCTTTTAACAAGCTCATAATCTACATGATGAGGAATAATACCATATCTATATTGCTTTGATACTGATGGCATGAAATATTTGGATATTAATAATCCTGGATCTCCATAAACTTCAGGCACGGTATATCCTAATTCTAGAAGCCTTTTTCTCGATCGTGGGCCTCTAACCGCATAGAAATTCGCTTTTTGTATCGTATCTTTTTGACTAATAATTCCCGATCCCCATACATTGGAATTAGGGGTAGCTTTTTTAAGAATACTGCCTATGGCAAAATTTATTTTATTGAAGCCCAAAAAAGACTTGCTTTTCAAACTAGCTCTAATAACTTTTTTGCCCGATACTTTAGCGACTATATAGGGAGAGAGCCCATCTCCAAAGTTTTCAATACCATTATCAAACTCACGACACCACCACAACTTTACTTTATTACCAATCATCTGTATTTAAAATTATCTAATTAAAGCTTTACTTTTTATGTTATAATTTATTTACAAGAGTAACATTAACACTTCCGTTGTAGACTTAGCTATTTCACTAAAAAAAATTTAAGATTTTTAATAGATCGGTAAACTTTATATACATAGCTTTCTTGGAATCTATTCAATTCTTGATGCTTAGCTAAATGTACCCGATAATCCTTAATCAACTCATGCAGATGTTGGATATAAGAGTCTCTATTCCGTTCAAATATTAGTTTTTCAGTTATAGTTTTACGATCATCTAACCGAAGTTCTGTAGTTCGTGAAACGGATTTTATTCTATAGTAGAAGACTGTATCAGGTAGTTTAATAACTAAAGCTTCCCTATTTAAAAGCCTCAACCATAGATCCCAATCTTCATACCCGTAAATTAGCTTTTCAGAAAAGCCTTGAATTCTATCAAAATCAACCCGCTTGAATATAGCAGAACAATAAATTATATTTTTAATTAATAGCTTAAAATATGAATAATCGCTTAAATGCCACTTCCCTTTGACAGCACCAAACATTTCAGCTTCACCATAAATAAGAGATACACTATCATTTTTTGAAAATATATCAATAGCTTTTTCTAAATAAATTGGTGCAACTTTGTCATCAGCATCAAGAGGTAATATATAGGCCCCACTTGACAGACTTACACCCTTGTTTCTGGCAGCAGATACACCGCTATTCTCTATAAAAATGTATCGAAACCTACTATCCAAACGGCAATATTTAAGTGCAACATCTTCTGTATTATCAGTTGAACCATCATTTACTATTATACATTCCCAATTCTTATATGTCTGATTTTTGATAGACTCTAATGCCTCAGCTATGTAGCTACCTTGATTAAATGCAGGTACTATTACAGAAACTAATTCCATACTGATACTCTTGAAAAATTTAATATATATTGAACATAATAAAGGCTAATAATTTTTCCTAAAATGTTAAAACTCTTGCAGAGTGGCCATATTTCTGAACTTCTGAGACACTGTTAAAAGTTGTTCAAAGTTTCCTTCACCAGTAATCCTACCTTTATCTAATAAGATAACTTTGTCGGCCTCCTTGATAGTAGATAGCCTATGTGCTACTATTAGTATAGTATATTCTCCTTTCAGAGCATTTATATTATCTTGAATAATTTTCTCAGTTTCAGAATCTAAAGCTGAGGTAGCCTCATCCATAATTAAAATATCAATGTCTTTATATAATTCTCTCGCTATAGATAGCCTTTGTTTCTGTCCTCCACTTATTAATATGCCATTATTTCCTAATGGAGAATTTTCCCTATCGGGTAAATCCAAAACAAAATCAGAAATTGCAGCTTTTTTAAGAGTTTCCCAAAATCTAGCTAAATTTTCATTTGTTTTATCTGCCCAAAGTGTAACATTATTGTAAACACTATCACTAAAAATTACTGGCTCCTGGGTGATATAACCTATTCTCTTCCGGTATGAAGGCAAATAAATATTCGATATAAAACAACCATCTATTGTTATATTACCAGAATCTAGTGGTATAAGCCCCGCTAATACATTAATTAAAGTTGTTTTACCACTACCACTTTCACCAACAAATGCGACTGTTTTATTTTTATAAATTTTTAAGGTAATATCATCAAGTACTTTAGTACCATCATATGATACACTTAACTTGTCAGTTTGAATATACTCTTTAAATTCCTGAAGCTCAGTGCTACCATTCTTTTCTTGGCTCTGAGATAATTCCTCCATAAAAGAAGTCATATTACTCAAAGATCCTGATACATTAAGAAAATTATTCCATTGAGTTTGCAGAGTCATTAATGAGTTTAATGACCGGTAAAAGAATAGCAAACTAAGAATAATTAAGCCTAGGTTTTCTGAAAAAAAACTTACCTGAATTATTATTACTATAACTACTACAGATATTACTAGAGGTTCTCTTGAAGCCAACAAAATTGAATTGTAAAAACCAATTTGCCTATGTGTGGCTTCTATCTGCGCTATAGATTTTCTGAGCTTTATGTTATAATTATGGATATATCCTGTCGCTTTTAAATATTTATAAAAAGCTATGTTTTGTATCAGTAAATTTTGATACTCATGGCCAAGGCTAGTTATTTTCTTTGATGTCTCTTTAGTTCTAGTGTAAATCCGTTTATAAACTAAATTCGATAGCATTCCACCAATAGCGACTAGTATAGCAAATCTAGGATTAGAAAGCAACGCAAGAGAAATATAGACAATTACCATTAAACCAGCTTGAATTGTGCCTAAATATGATTGATATGCAGTGGATACTCTTGCCACTTCAGAACTAAGTGTATTTTGTATCCTACCAGAATCCACTGTCACAAAGGATTTGTAATTGTAATTGCTTAATTTATCGAAACTTTTAAATCTTAATTTTTTTATAAAATATTGTTGCACATTTACCTTATAATAAGCTTCAAAAAATTTCACTATTCCCTTTAAAGAAAAGAAAAAAAGAATTACAATTAAAATTGAACTTATTGTCAAATCAATTCCTAAGGATTCAATTGTAGTTACTATAAAGCTTAAATTACCTAACCCATCTGCATCAACATTCGAGTCTTCATTAACCATCTGTAACAATGGTAAGAACATAGTTAAGCCAAACCCATCCAGTAACCCTACAACAACACTTAAACCAAGTGCTATAAAAAGCTTGCTTCTTAAATGAACATAGAAATATGTAAAATGAATAAAATATTTCTTAACTAAACTTTTTAAAAAATTCACGGTTTTTATTATTTAAATTTCACTTTCAAATACAAAACATATATACTTAAAAGGTTTATGGCTATTAAATACAGAATATCTGGATTATTTTTTATGTGAACATTTATATCTAATCAAAAAACTTTATAAAATTTCTATTTTTATTTAATATCCTGTTATATACCTTCTTTAATATATATAGAGTAGCTTGATCAGCAAATTTATCTACTTTGCTACCCCTTGTATTATATCTTTTCTTACGAATTTCATAATCTATACTAATCCTTTTGATTAATATATCACTTGTAATTTCATTTAGTTTACTATCATTAAATAGCTTTAAAATATCATTGAAGTATTGTGCTATTATAGCCAAATTAGATAATTTAGCTAAATTTTTCTTAGAAGATACATTGGTACTGTGTTTTCTATAAAATACTAATTCATTGTTGTACCTTAATAGCCCTCCTTTTAAAAGGCTTCTTAAGACTAAAACCGAATCTTCTGTTGGACAATTATTTGAAATTGGATTAAATTCTGTTATCAATGATCTTTTGAAAATTCTTCCGGGCGCGAAGGAATCGATGGGTTTAAAATTTAAAAAATCAACTATAGAGAATTTCTTTATAACATATTTTAACTTCTGATATGTCCCTAATTTTTTTCCTTCTTCATTAATTATGACACCATTAAAATCAATCATTGAAACATCAGGATTTACTTCAAGCATAGAGACAGCGGTTTCTACATGATCTGACTTTGAAACATCATCACCACCAAGTATAACAAAATACTCACCAGATGATAAGGTACTAAACACTTTAGAAAAGTGCCCTCCGAGACCTATATTCTTTTTATTTCGATTAAGAATTATTGTATGTGGCCCTTCATAGTTACATGTTATTGCTGTTATAATATCAAAAGTAGAATCTGAGGAACAATCGTCAGATATTATTATTTCTAAAGGTGTATATGTTTGATTTAATACACTAATTACTGCTTCTTCAATATATTTTTCTTGATTATATGAGAGCAAAGCAAAAGTTACTTTCTTTTTAACCACTCTAATCAGCTTTAAATTTATTATTATTAATAATTTATTTTTTTATTAATAGTACTTTTTTACCATTAATTAATCTCTAATTTTTTAAGAACTTTTGCAGGAACTCCTCCTATAATGACATTTTCAGGAAAATTACCTTTTACTATCGCTCCTGCTGCGACAATAGTATTTTTACCTATTACCGTATCTTTTAGAATAACTACATTATTACCAATCCAAACATTCTCACCTATTATTACCTCGCCAATTCCGCCAATCTTTGACCTCTTTAGTGGATCAATATCATGTGCTTCATGATCCATGATAGTAACGTTCTGTCCTATTCTTGTGCTGTTTCCAATTTCAATATATTTAGCAGAACATAAGAAGACGTTATTATTTGTAGCTACTTTGTTTCCTATTCTTATTAAAGAGTTTTTATATCGAGGTTGAAGCTCAATAACTCCACAATAATTCCCCCCTCCCAATTTAAATCCAAATTTGCAGTCTTCACCTATAAATATTCGTCCAGCACCAGTCACTTTTGTTAATTGTGCACACTTAGGTCTTTTTCTACTTGCTTTAGAAATTTGATCATTTATGTTTGGTATAATATTGGGCAAATCCCAATAAACGATTGGCCTAATCCTAGTCTTTAACTTATTAATTATGAAATATATCTTCATAATTACTTTAGCAATGTAATTTTTCATTTAAAAAATATTTAATCTCTTCAGCGACAAAGTATACTTCTTCAAATTTCATTCCTGGCCATAGAGGTAAGCTTAAACATGTATTGGCCAATTCTTTAGCAACGGGAAAGTTTCCTTCTGATAAATTAAGATGCAAATATGCTTCCTGCAAATATGGTGGAATTGGATAATGAATAAGTGTTCCTATCCCTCTATCTGTTAGGTATTTTTGAAGCTCCTCACGTCTATTTGTTTTAACAACGTACAAATGGTAAACGTGTGTTGCATCCTGATGCACATAAGGTATAGTCAAGCCATTGACTCCTTGTAGTGCTTCGTTATACCAGTCAGCAATCTGCTTACGCTGCATTGTCCATGCCTTGAGGTGTTTTAGCTTTACATTCAGAAATGCAGCTTGTAACTCATCAAGACGCATGTTATACCCTATCACTTCATTCTTATATTTTATTTGAGAACCATAATTCCGTAAAACCCTCACGCGCTGCGCAAGAATTGCATCATTTGTGGTCACACTTCCACCATCCCCTAGAGCTCCCAAATTTTTGCCAGGGTAAAAACTTGTCCCATTCACATGACCCCAGCTTCCAGTGATTTTATTTTGGTAAGTTGCCCCATGCGCTTGTGCATTATCTTCTACTACATATATGCCGTGTTTAAATGCTATATCCATGATCTCACGCATTTCACAGGCTTGGCCATACAGGTGCACCGGTATGATGGCCTTGGTCTTAGCAGTAATTGCCTTTTCAATATTAAACGGGTCAATATTGTATGTAAGCGGATTCGGTTCCACAAACACAGGTGTAGCTCCAACATATGATGCCGCTAGTGCTGTTGCGATATAGGTATTTGAGGGTACAATCACCTCATCACCTGGACCAACCCCCAATGCTTTTAAAGCCAAATGCAGTGCGTCGAGTCCATTACTCACGCCAATTGTATGTTCGACGTTACTGAATTGAGAGTAAGCTCGCTCAAAATCCGTCAAACATTTACCCATCACATACCAATAACTGTCATACACTTGCTCAAACGCTAATTGCATTTCAGCTTTTACAGCTGCATGCATGGGCTCAAAGTTCAGGAATGGTATTTTCATTTTTTTATTAGCTTATTTTCTATAACATGCCATCTTGTACCGTCATTCGCCAAGTAACAATCGTTCTCAAATTTCATTTTGCTGCCGTCCTCGTTCAACCATCCCACAATTTTTGCTGGAACTCCTACTACTAAAGCTCTTGCAGGAACACATTTGGTTACAACGCTTCCTGCACCTACCATCGCATATGTACCAATCTCTAGATTACCCATAATAGTAGCATTTGCACCTATAGAAGCACCTTTTTTAACCGTTGCTCCAGTATGTTCGTCAGGATATTGCTTGGAACGTGGGTAAGAGTTGTTCACGAAAGCTACAGCGGGTCCAATAAAAACGTCATCTTCAATGGTAATTCCATCCCAGATATAGACCCCACTTTTAACTGTTACATTATCACCAATAACAACATAATTTTCTATAAAGGTATGACAGTTTATATTACAATTAGCTCCTATCTTAGCTCCTCTCAACACGACGGCGAACTGCCATATAGAGGTACCTGGACCAATTGCAGAAGATTTAACATCAGATAGGGGATGTATCATAAAAGTAATAAGAATGGAGCCTTTATTGGTGCTTTTGTATTTTCAGGATATTTTATAGGTATACTACATGTAAAATATTAGTAGTTAGTTTATCCTAATTTATAAGCTATCTTTTACAAACTCTTCATAATCTCTGATGTAGTCGCTCTCTTCATAAACGTGAGAAGCAAGTACTAGACAAACAGAACCGGCAGAAAAATTTACTTCAGATGCCCAAATGCCTGGAGGTATATATAACCCGAAATTTGGCCGATTTAATAAAAATTGTCTTTTGGTTTTTCCATCGTCTAACAGTACTTCATAAGCGCCGCTGACAGCAATTAGAAATTGGTGACAAGCTTTATGAGCGTGCGCGCCTCTTGATTCACCTCCTGGAATATCATATAGATAGAATACACGATTTACTTCAAAAGGTATCTCTATTTTATTGTTGACTGCCGTAATATGGCCATTCCTATCTCCTACTTGCGGTAAATAAAAAAGACTGCAATCAAATACACTTGGCTTACCCATACTAAATTGTTTGTTTGAATTCATCAAAATCACGAATATAGTCAGCGCTACTATACATTTGACTTGATAAGTGTAGACTTAAGGCATTCGTCGAAAAGTTTTCCATGTGTCTCCAAGTAAGGGCAGGTACATAAAGACCGTAATAACTTCTATTTAGAGAAAACTTTTTGTTCTCACCATTATGATCTATTAGCACAACATCAAAGCTACCGCTCAAAGCAATAATTATCTCTTCTTGCTCTCGATAGGCATGCCCGCCGCGCTGCTCACCTCCAGGAACATCATATGTCCAGAATACTCTTTTTATTTTAAAGGGCATTTGAAAAGGATGTTGTAAAAAAGTTAAATTACCTCTTGGGTCTAGTATCTTAGGAAGTTCAATAATACCGGCCTTCATATCTAGATTTTATTAATTCTATCTTATCTCTTGCAGAACGACTATGTCCTTACTCAAATTAAAACCTTCAAAAACAAACCTTTGCTTTTAAGCAAAAGTTAATTTAAAAGGCTTAACAGATACTCCCCGTATCCGCTTTTTCTTAGCGGCTCCGCTGCGGCCTTCAGTTGCTCATCGTTGATGAAGCCCATGCGCCAGGCCACCTCCTCGATGCAGCCGACCTTGAGCCCTTGCCGCTCCTCAATCACCTGCACAAACGTGGCCGCCTGCATCAGCGACTGTACCGTGCCCGTGTCGAGCCAGGCCGTACCGCGGTTGAGCACGCCCACCTTGAGCTTGCCCCGCCGGAGGTATTCTTTGTTGATGTCGGTTACTTCGTACTCGCCCCGCGGGCTGGGTTGCAAGTTTTTGGCTATCCTGACCACTTCGTTATCGTAGAAGTATAAACCCGGCACGGCGTACTGGCTCTTGGGCTCGGCTGGCTTCTCTTCAATAGAGACCGCCCTGCCATTTTCATCGAACTCGACCACCCCGTAGCGCTCCGGGTCAGTCACGTGGTAGGCGTACACTACTCCACCGTCCGGATTATTATTAGCCTGCAGCAGCTGGCTCATCCCTGCCCCGTAGAAGATGTTGTCGCCCAGCACCAGGGCCACCTTGTCCTGCCCGATGAACTCCTCGCCGAGCACGAAGGCCTGCGCCAGCCCGTTCGGCACTTCCTGCACCTGGTAGGAGAACCTGCAGCCGATCTGCGAGCCGTCGCCCAGCAGGCGCTCGAACAGGGGCAAATCGTGGGGTGTGGAGATGATGAGCACTTCCCGTATACCTGCCAGCATCAGCGTGGTGAGTGGGTAGTAGATCATCGGCTTGTCGTAGACGGGCATGAGCTGCTTACTCACAGCCAGCGTAAGAGGGTGCAGGCGCGTGCCGGAGCCCCCGGCCAGGATGATGCCTTTCATTTGTTTTCTTTTTGGTGTTTTACGTTATGCTTACTGTGTCGCTTCGGCGGCAAAGGTAGGCAATCTTTTGCTCTCACCCTCCCGGCCGGGGAATTTGACCACGTTTCAGCGGGCGCCCCTTATCACCGCCCTTGCCTGCGCGAAGAGGGGGCTCTCGCGGTCCTTTGCGGACACGATCAGCTCTGCCGGGTCAATCCCCCAGTCGATGCCCAGCTCCGGGTCGCTGTAGAGCAGGCTACCCTCACTCTCTTTGTTGTAGTAGTTGTCGCACTTGTAGAAGAACTCGGCCTCCCGGCTCAGCACGGCAAAGCCGTGGGCGAAGCCGCGCGGGATGAAAAGCTGCAGCCGGTTTTCGGCGCTGAGCACCACCGAGAAGTGCTCCCCGAAGGTGGGCGAATCCGGCCGCAGGTCCACGGCCACGTCAAGCACCTCTCCCCGCAGCACCCGCACCAGCTTGGCCTGCGCGTGCTCCCCGCGCTGGAAATGGAGCCCCCGCAGCACCCCGTAGGTGGAGAGGGACTGGTTGTCCTGCACAAAACGCACTTCTTTTCCCACCAGGGTGTTGAACTTCTCCTCGTTGAAGCTCTCAAAGAAGTGGCCCCGCTCGTCTGCGAAGACCGCCGGCTCGAGCAGCAGGCAGTCTCCCAGGTATGTCTCTATCACTTTCATGTTTCCTCTCTTGCCTTCCTCTATCTTTCCCCGTACTGCCGGGCGTAATACTGCTGGTAGTGGCCTGAGGTGACCTCCTCCAGCCAGGCCCCATTTGCCAGGTACCAGTCCACGGTCTTTTTGAGGCCCTGCTCGAAAGTGACCGAGGGCTTCCAGCCCAATTCCTTCATTAGCTTCGAGGAGTCGATGGCGTAGCGGGCATCGTGGCCGGCTCTGTCTTTCACAAAAGTGATCAGCTTCCGCGACTCTCCCGGCTCGCGGCCTAGATTCTCGTCCATCACGTCGCACAGGAGCTCGATCAGATCCAGGTTGCGCCACTCGTTCACGCCCCCCACGTTGTAGGTCTCCCCCACCTTTCCGCGGTGGAAGATCGCGTCGATAGCCCTGGCGTGGTCTAACACATAAAGCCAGTCGCGGACGTTCTCCCCCTTGCCGTAGACGGGCACGGGCCTGCCTTCCTTGATGTTGTGGATGGCCAGCGGGATGAGCTTCTCGGGGAAGTGGTTGGGGCCGTAGTTATTGGAGCAGTTGGAGAGCTTGACGGGCAGGCCGTAGGTGTGATGCCAGGCCCGGATGAAGTGGTCCGAGGCCGCTTTCGATGCTGAGTAGGGCGAGCGTGGGTCGTAGGGGGTCTGCTCCGTAAACAAACCATTCTCGCCCAGCGAGCCGTACACCTCGTCAGTGGAGACGTGGTAGAAGAGCTTGCCCGCGTAGTCGCCCGCCCAGGCGCGGCGGCAGGCCTCCAGCAAATTCACCGTGCCCATCACGTTGGTCTGCACAAAGGCCATGGGTCCTGCGATGGAGCGGTCCACGTGCGACTCGGCCGCCAGGTGCACCACCGCGTCAAAGCGGTGCTCAGCGAAGAGCTGCTCCAGAAAGGAAGCGTCCGTGATGTCGCCCTTGAGGAAAGTGTAGTTGGGCCGCGACTCCACGTCCCGCAGGTTCTGCAGGTTGCCCGCATAGGTGAGCGCGTCGAGGTTGAAAATGTTATAGGTGGGGTAGGACTCCACAAAAAGCCGCACCACGTGCGAACCGATGAAGCCCGCACCGCCCGTAATCAGTAGGTTCATATTCTTAAATTTGTCTTATGGTTGTTTGTTCAACCACCGCTAACCCCACTTTGTCTCAGGAGGGGAATTACTGTACAACAGTACTGTTTTGCTTATACCAGTTGAAAGCTATATCTAAACCTTCTGTTACAGAAAATTCAGGCTTGTAGCCTATTAGTTGGTTTGCCTTGCTGATGTCTGCCAGACTGTGACGCACATCGCCTTTTCGCTCTTCCCGATACTCCGGGGTTAGTTCGATACCTGCAGTTTTAGCTACTCTTTGCCATAACTGGTTCAGGGTAGTACGCTCACCATATGCAATATTTACCACCTCATGCTTGTCTATATCTTTAGCCAGCAAAGCTTTGATGTTTGCTTGTACCGCATTTTCAACAAAAGTAAAGTCACGACTCGTCCCTCCGTCTCCATTAATATAAGGCTGTTTGTTCTCAATTGCTGCCTCTATGAAGAGTGGAATCACTGCTGCATATGGTCCCTTGGGATTCTGCTTCGGTCCGAACACATTGAAGTAGCGCAAGCCTATGGTATGGAAATCGTAGCTTCTAGAGAAGACACTGGCGTACAGTTCATTTACGAACTTAGTCACAGCATAAGGAGAAAGTGGACTTCCGATTTTGTCCTCTATCTTTGGTAAACCTGTATGATCACCGTATGTACTGGAGCTTGCTGCATAGATAAAATTCTTTACTCCTGCATCTCTTGCCGCTACTAGCATGTTTAGAAAACCATTTACGTTTACCTCATTACTCCTTATTGGGTCATTGATGGATCTTGGCACCGAGCCCAGTGCAGCTTGATGTGATACATAATCTATACCTTCCAGCGCTCTTCTGCAGGTTTCCAGGTCCCGAATATCACCTTCTATTAGTTCAAAGACCAGATTGCTTTTGAACTCTTCAATATTTGCATTTGATCCGGTAGAGAAGTTGTCAAGAACCCGCACCTTCCCTGCACCATACTTGAGTAAGTACTCGACGATATTAGAACCTATGAAACCAGCTCCACCTGTAATTAGGAAACTGCTTTGGCTTATGTCTGTTGTGTGATATAGTTTGTCGTACATTGGTTAAATGTTGTTAATTAGGAATAGGTCAAACCACCTTTCCCCCCTCGCTCAAGGACGGAGATTTCACTATAAACGTGCATCAGATAGCTCTTTTGGGAGTACGCCTTTTACATCGTAAATCACAGCGTTTTCTTTACAGAGTTTGCTTAAGTCTAGTGACTTAAACTCATTGTGAGATACGGCTAAGATAATGGCATCGCAATTATTTACACTGTTCAATTCTTTAACAGAATCCCAATCATACTCATTCTTCACTTCGGACGGCTCAGCCCATGGATCATAAATTGTGATATTGGTATCGTAATCTTTGAGGGTGCGCAGGATGTCTACTACTTTAGTATTGCGTACATCCGGGCAGTTCTCCTTAAATGTTATGCCGAGCACCAGAATATTAGATCCTTTTACAGCAATATCCTTTTTCACCATCAGCCTAATCACTTCATGAGCCACATACTCGCCCATACCGTCATTTAATCGACGACCTGCCAAAATGATTTCAGGGTGATATCCGGCTTCCTGAGCTTTTTGTGCCAGGTAATAAGGGTCTACCCCTATACAGTGACCACCTACCAAACCGGGCTTGAATTTCAGGAAGTTCCATTTCGTTCCGGCTGCTTCCAATACCTCATCAGTATCAATACCTAGGCGATTGAAGATCTTGGCCAGCTCGTTCACGAAGGCAATATTAATATCACGCTGAGCATTCTCGATCACCTTAGCTGCTTCAGCTACTTTGATAGAAGCTGCCTTGTGCGTTCCAGCTGTAATTACTGCATTATAGAGTTCATCTACTTTATCAGCAGCTTCAGGAGTAGAACCGGAAGTGATTTTTAGTATTTTAGCAACAGTATGCTCTTTATCTCCTGGGTTAATGCGCTCAGGAGAATAGCCTGCAAAAAAGTCTATATTAAACAACAGTCCTGACATGCGCTCCAGCACCGGCACGCACTCTTCTTCCGTCACACCAGGATACACAGTAGACTCATAAATCACGATATCTCCGCGCTTCAGTACCTTTCCCACTGTCTCACTCGCTTTGTAAAGTGGCGTAAGATCCGGCCGATTGTTTTTATCCACTGGGGTAGGCACAGTGACGATGTAATAATTACAGTCTTCAATGTCTTTCAGGTTATTAGAGCAATACAACCCTACCTCCCCATTAGATCTTGAAGTTAGAACCGATTTTAAATAATCATTTTCAATCTCTAAAGTACGATCATACCCATCATTCAACTCTTGAACCCGACCCTCGTTGATATCGAATCCAATAGTAGAGAATTTCTTCGCAAACTCAACGGCAAGTGGTAAACCTACATAACCTAATCCGATTACGGCAATTTTGGCATTTCCTACATCTGTCATCTCTGTACCTGACATTTATTTATTTTCGTTTTTCTTTGTATGTTCTGATATATCGGTTCATTTAACACAACCCAACGTCTCTCAAGAGAGAGTATCTCCTGTGTAATCCTCCTCTTGAGAGGCGCAGGGGTGTGTAATCGTGCACAATTGAACAAGCCGCACCCTGTATCTACCTAGTTTCCTACTTCCTAATCTTAGAAACTCTTACTTCTTCAACTCCAACTACCCCTTTACCAACTTCCTCAGTCTTCCTGTAAAGCTTTTCTTTTCTTCTTCATAATAGTTGCCATAGCCATAGCCATAAGAGTATCCATAACTGTTGCTCCTTTTGGCATCATTGAGCACAATCATCGGGTGTTTGAGTTTGCGTGACTTGTAAAGGTCATCTATAATTTGTAGCTGTTTTTTATGCGTGTAATTATATCGCACTATATATAAAGTTGAATCTATATAGGGTGCTAATGCTAAGGTGTCAGCCACCTGGCCAACAGGCGAGGAGTCTAGGATGATATAATCAAATGTAGCTCTGAGTTCCTCGATTAGTGTACCAATTTTTGGCAACAGCATTAGCTCAGCAGGATTTGGTGGAATAGGCCCTGAGCCGATGATAGCTAAATCTGGCGCCTCTGGTGTAAATTGAATCATATCCTCAATCTGAACACTGTCTGAGATCAAGTAATTAGTGATGCCAATATTATTTGGCAAATTCACTCCTTGTGTCAGCTTAGGTTTCCTTAAGTCTAAACCTAGCACGACTACTTTTTTACCTGTCATCTTCAAACTGGCAGCTAGGTTCAAGCTGAAAAAGGTTTTCCCTTCTCCGCTCATGCTGGAAGTCACTAAAATCACTTTATTTTCTTTGCCTCCTGCGGCAAATTGCATATTTGCACGCAATAAGCGGAAAAGTTCAGCGCTTGAGCTACGACTCTCTTGGTTGATGACCAACATTTGACCTGAGCCATTATGCCCAATTTCCCCGAGGATAGGCGTAGATGTAGCCTTTTCAATTTCACGTACCTCCTGTATAGTATCGTTTAGCATATCACGCAGAAATATACCTGCGAAAGGTATAGCGAGGCCGGCTAATAGAGCCATCAAGTAAATATTGGTAGCTTGAGGTTCAATCGGGCTTCCACCAGCTGCTGCCGGATCAAGAACACGGGAATTGGATGGCGTGATAGCCTGTGATAAGGCAGCTTCTTCACGCTTTTGGAGAAGATAGAGGTATAGTCCCTCTTTGATACCCTGTTGGCGCTCAATTTCAGTGAGCTCACGCTTCATCGAGGGCACCTGCCTTACCTGAGACTCAAACTGCCCCGCACTGGCTTGTAAGTTACGGCGTTTAACCAACAGTCCCTCGCGAATGTTGCGGATGTTCTCGAGTATGTTCAGACGCAGAATTTCGAGCTGCTCCTTAACGTTGCGTAGCACTGGATTGCCTTCCGTAACAGATCGGCTTAGGCGTCGCCTCTGATTTTGCAGTTCATTAAAGTTAGCAATTAACCCCCCTAACGTAGGGTCAGCAATATCGAGGCTTGTTGGAACAAGTTCATATTTATTTTCTTCTTGTTCAAGGTATGATTCAACTGATTTTAAGATTTCGAGCTTAACTTCATTCTCTGTAATCTGCTGGTTGTAGGAATGTGCAGTATTTTGATACATTCCACCATTGGCAGATGGGTCTATCAATCTGTTATCCTGCATATAGCGCTCAACATCCTTCTCAACATCAGTCAACTCCCGAGTTAAATACACCAGACGGTCATCAATGAATTGTATGGTCTTCGTAACAGCCAGGTTCTTTTCATTGATTGTTTCACGATTATATAATTCAATCAACTTATTCAGAATATCTTTGCCTTTAGCTGGCACTGGGTCCGTCAAACTCAACTCCATAACCGTGGCAAACTCATTCACGCTTTTCACCACCAACTGTTTGCTATAGCTATTCGCCAACTTATCGAGTTTATTAAAGCGCACTAGTACACGTCGACCATTATCATTGGTTATATCCGAATCTGCCATAACAGTAAAAGTCCCGTAATCTTTCTTTATTTGCTCTCCGAACTTGTGCGTAGATACTTTATTCTCTCCTTCATAAATACTGAAAGTATTATTGTCTTCTACTTCCACCACAAAGCTCTTACCAGGTCCTGCAGAATCAAGTTTTGCAATAACCACCTTAATTGGGCTTCGCCCACCGTACAACTCCGGTGACTTGATCCGTCCTTCGCCAAAATAAGACACTTCCATCCCCAACTCCGTCATCACGCGTTCCATCAAGCCTTTCGACTTAATAACCAACACCTCATTAGAAAAGGATTTGTTTGCTTTAAGCAAACCCATGTCGCCAAATACCCCACTATTTGCAATATCAGCTCCACTTTCGTCTTTAATAAGAATAGTTGCCTTCACATTATAAACAGGAGTAGAATAGCGCAGGTATAGATGTGCTGCAGTGAGGGCTAAGGCAGCACCGATCACAAAGAGGTACCAATAGCGAAGGTACCGCATGACCAGCCCCTTTATATCTAAAGACTCAGAATTGTCTTCCTGGAAATTAAGTTCGGACATAGTAGCTTAAGGAAGCGTTTTATTATTTTAACAATTGATAGAGCACCCAAGCTGAAGATACAATCCCTGCAGCGAAGCCCCAATTTCGGCGAATAAAGCTGGTACCTGTTACTTTAGCCTTGTCTGGCTCTACATACACAATATCATTCTGCTGCAAAAAAAAGTAAGGGGAATTAAGTATTTCCTTACTATTCAGGTTCAATCGGGCCATGGTGCGCTCACCATTTTGCTCTCTAATTACCAGCACATTTTCCATCTTCCCGTAAATTGAAATGCCGCCTGCCATCGCCAGCCCCTCAAGCAGGTTGACATCTTCGTTATCGGCTGGAACTTCCACTACAGCGGGTCCAGTCTCGCCCATCATGGTAAATCTGAAATTTTGCAATCTAACTTTCACGATTGGATCCTGCACATATTCTTTTACCCGTAACAGGATCGAGTCTCGAAGTTGTTCCGTAGTCATCCCATTGACAGGCATCGTACCTAATACAGGAAAATCAATTGTGCCGCGAGTATCTACTAAATAGCCTTCGTTTTGGTTACCCTGTTGCCGCATCATCTGTCCGCCAGCTCCTTCCTCCATAATAATTCCTCTATTGAACAGCATGTTTGTTTCCATGTTAGGAGTTAGCACTTCAATAGCTAATAAGTCACCCGGCTTAATGGTCAGACGCTTTATTTCTATTGACTCTGTAATAAGGGGCTTTTGCTCCAGATCGCTAAAATATACGATGTTACGGGTGCGCAATGAACTGCAGGAGGCGAAGAAGAGTAGACTCAGAAAGAGTGCTAGTTTAATTTTCATATAGGGTAAATAGCATTTGCTAATGCAACAAGCTAAAAGGCTAAATATAGTCTTAATGGCATAAACACATGGTTGCCAGAAAGCAAAATTACGCAAAATGTTTTTGAAAACATTTATTATATCTTGTTAATTATACTTCCCCCGGTCCATGGCTATTGGGTTCTATACAAAAATGTCCCCTTAAGGTGATTATAGGGGTGTTGGTATTTGTCATAGGGCTTTTACAACTGGCTCTACACCTTTGTGGTCCCCTCAAGGGGACAGTTGTATTGAGAATTTAGTGCTTTTGTCCCGAGCCTGCTCCTTTTTTCTTAACTTGCCATAATTAGAGACAACCCAAGAGATTCTCATGAAAACCATCAACCCGAAAGAAACCAAAACGGCGGAAGTGCATGCTTTATTGCTGGGAGCCATTGCCCCGCGGCCGATTGCCTTCGCCAGTACAGTGGATGAGGAGGGGAATGTAAACTTAAGTCCTTTCAGTTTCTTTAACGTTTTCAGTGCCATACCACCAATCGTAGTCTTTTCACCCGCCCGCCGCGTGCGTGACAATACTGGAAAGCACACCCTGGAGAATGTGGAAACGACCCGAGAGGTAGTGATCAACATCTGTAACTACGACATCATAGAGCAGATGTCCCTGGCCAGCACAGAGTATGACAAGGGTGTTAATGAGTTTATCAAGTCAGGCCTGACGCCTGAACCTTCGGTGCTGGTGAAGGCCCCGCGGGTGAAGGAAGCGCCTGTGGCCATGGAGTGTCGTGTGAACGAGGTGATCAGCCTCGGACCGGAAGGCGGTGCGGGCAACCTGGTGATCTGCGAGGTGCTGCTGATCCATGTGAATGAAAACATCCTGAATGAGGAAGGAAAGATCGACCCTTACAAACTGGACGCCGTCGCGCGTATGGGTGGCGACTATTACCTCCGGGCCAATGGCGACTGCATATTCGAACTGCCCAAGCCAGTACGAAACAAGGGAGTTGGGGTAGATCAAGTACCAGAGTACATCCGCCACAGCAGTATCCTGACCGGCAACCATTTGGCCCGCCTAGGAAATACGGAAGTCATACCTACCACCGAAGAGGTGGAATCTTTCAAGTCAGATCCGCTGGTTAGCTATACATTGAGCAAGTACGGGCGTGATAAAGGGCAACTGTACATAGAGCTGGAGAAGCTGGGTAAGAAGTTGCTGGATGATCATCAGGTAATAGAGGCTTGGAAGGTTTTGTTGATGGTTGAATTGTTAAATGGTTAAATTGTTGTTGGTGCACGATTATCATCCCCCTGCCCCCTTCAAAGGGGGACACTCAATATGTGTGAATCATTATTTAAGTACACATAAAGAAAAGTCCCCCTTTGAAGGGGGCAGGGGGATGACTCGCTAAAGTAGAAAGTTACTCTTGCACGACTCAGACAGGTTGCGACCTGCCCCTACAGGCCCTCTATCGTATTAACTTCTATTGCTTCCAGCACAATCTCTGACACCTTCTCCATTTGCCCTGCCTCAAAGGCCTGATCATAGGCTTCCAGTGGGGTAGTCTCATCTTTTAAGGTATAATTGTTATAATCCTGAAATAAGATGCCGCCAATGGTGCGGGGATTGTAGGCTTCGCGGAACCGGGTACCGCCATCATTTTCCTGGAAAGAGTAGGCCAGGTAATCCATAGTATGGTGCTGCTGGTGGAACCAGTAGATGTAGACATCCTGGTAGCCTTCGCCGCCGCCTTCCTGGGCAAAAGTAACACGCACCTTGTGGTAGGGCTCTCCTTTGATAGTAGTTTCGCCCAGGTATTCTTTCTGCACGGCCTCGTCGTTAAGGGCATAAGGCAGTAGAGCAAAGTAGATAACAGAGTTAACAGAAGCGGTATAGGCTTTCTGCTTTTCTTCAGGAAGTTCTACCTCCTCGTCATTGATGGTGCGGGTAAAGCCGCTGTTTCGCCACACATCCCGCACATGCTGCCCCGTAGAATCCGTAAAAGTACGGCTATACACAAACACCCCGCCATCGCGCAAAGCCCGGTATTGCCGGTCCCGAAACTCAAAGTTGATCGCACTCTTTAGAAAACGTTCTCCTCCGTGCGCTTCGATTGCCTTATCCACAATCTGCTGCGCATCCGGCTGCTTTTCAATCTGGCAGGAGGTGATACTGATTAGTAGTAAGCATAGGAAGGTATAGATTGCTTTGTTCGACATGATGTGATGGGGTTGTTAGTACAGGCAAGTTAATCATTTTTCGATTTCCCGGTACATTGTAGGGACAGGTCGCGACCTGTCCGAATCGTGCAAGTGGAATTCAAATATGAAGGTAGATGAAATGGCCTAAGAAATCCCTAAAATCACAAACACCGACCACCATGCGTGCGGACAGGTCGCGACCTGTCCCTACAAAAACAAAAAAACCCCCTCCTGTTTTTAGGAGGGGGCTTGGGGGAGGTAATATAAATTACTTCTTTGCAGTGATGTCCAGGCTTACAGTGAAATTATCGTCGATCACTTTGTCACCCAGGTCATCGAAGAAGCTCTTAGAACCGTAGCGTACGTCATACTTGGCACGGTCAACGATCACATCAGCCTTCGCAGTAGCTGTACCATTTTCAACATTGATCGTAGCTGGGAAGCTTACCGGGTTGGTTTTGCCTTTGATGGTCAGATCGCCTTCTACGTTATAGTTTGGCTGACCGGCAGCAGCGTCAGCTATCGGGCTGATGCTGTTGATTTTGAAGTTAGCAGTCGGATGCTGCTCTACGCCAAAGAAATCGTCAGACTTCAGGTGAGCTACTAGGTCAGCATTGTACTTGGCATCTGTTAAGTCTGTATTCGTGATAGAGGCCATGTCGATGGTAAACTCACCACCTACTAACTGGCCGTCAGCTACTACCAACTCACCGCCTTGCAGGCTGATGTTACCAGAGTGCTCGCCACCCACTTTTTTACCATTCCAGGTTAGTTCACTGGCAGCCGGATCTACGGCATATGCCTCACCCTCCGCTGTCGCAGCAGCTTCTGTAGTTACGGCAGTTGTGTTCTCAGTTGCAGTGTTGCTGTCGGTGCAGGCAGTAAATAAAAGCGCTGCGGCCATAGAAGCAAGAATTGCTGTCTTTTTCATGTAATTCTAATTTAGATAATTATAGTTTTCTGATTCTGTTTGCAAATCTAATGTATATACATTTATTGTACAAACATAGTTCAGGATTTTTTGAATTGTTGAGAGGTTGGATTGCTAAATTGTTGAATTGTTGGATGGTTAAACTGGTGAATGGGTTTTGTAGGGACAGGTTGCGACCTGTCCGAATCATGCACGGGGAATTATCTGAATTTCTATATAGGGCCCCTACCCCAAGGATTTACAGGATTAAAGGATTAACAGGATTCAGGATTTATAATTAAAGGGTTGAGATTAAATTCTCTATGCGGAAATCCTGTAAATCTTAAAATCCTGAAAATCCTGATTCAGACAAAAAAACCCTCCCCTGTTTTTAGGGGAGGGCTTGGGTGGGGTTAATCAAGCTATACCTGTTAGCTATTCGTCTGCTTCGCTTTCACATTAAAGCTTACTGTAAACTCGTCGTAGATTGCCTTGTCACCCAGGTTCTCGAAGAAGTTGCTGGAGCGGTAGCGGATGTCGAACTTGGTGCGGTCTACTGTCACATCAGCCTTGGCTGTGGCCACACCGTCTTTCACGGCGATAGTGGCTGGGAAGCTAACTGGGTTGGTGATGCCCTTAATGGTCAGGTTGCCTTTTACGTTATAATTCGGCTTTCCGGCAGCGGCTTTAGTGATCGGAGTAGCTTCGGTGATTACGAAAGTTGCGCTTGGGTTCTTTTCAACACCGAAGAAATCGTCTGACTTTAGGTGACCAACCAACTTGCCGTTCATGCCGGCATCTTTGATGTCTTCCACTGTGATCGAACTCATGTCAAACTCGAAGGTGCCGCCAGTCACGCGGTTTTTGTCAACCTGCAGCTGACCGCTTTTCATAGAAATTTTGCCATAGTGCTCACCTGTCACTTTCTTGGCGTTCCAGTTTACTTCGCTGGCGGCAGTCTCCACAGCAAATGTGCGTGCCTTGGCTGGAGCTGCTACTTCAGTAGCATTCAGATCAGCGCGGGAGGTGCCGGTAAAGGCAGAAAGCATCAGCGCAGCTGCGAGTGATGCCAGAATAGCGGTTTTCTTCATGTGATGGATTGTTGATTTTTAAGTAGTTGAATGGTTAGATGGTAAAATTATCAAATGGTTTAATTCTTTTCCCTCACTTTATCCAACAGCTTGCTCAGTTGCAGGGCTTCTTCTTCTGACAGGTTGGTGATCCCTGTTCCCTTCCCTCCTTCCAGTTCGTCCATCTGCATGAGCAAGGCCAGGCCTTTGTCGGTGATCAGCACATCCACAGTGCGCCGGTCGTTTGGGCACTGCTGCCGTGTCACCAGTTCTTTGGCCACTAACTTATCCACGATGCGTGAGGCGTTAGAGGTCTTGTCGAGCATTCGTTCTATCAGCATGCTAACGGTAGTGGGCTTCGGGTATTGTCCGCGCAGGATACGCAATATATTATACTGCGGCAGGCTTACCCCAAAAGGTTTGAATTGCGCACTTTGCTGCTGCTCTACCCATCCGGCAGTATATACCAAATTAATGTACGCTTTCTGGTGAGGACTCCTGAATACCGGCTGCTTAATTTCTTCTTCTATATTCATTTTATGTTGTTTCGTTTTGGTATGGTATTAACCTGCTCCTGCTGAGTATTGTCTCAATCTCTAATAGTGCCCATGTCCCATAGATTATCAAGATTATCGTGCACGACTGCCATCATATCCATACCGCAAGTTTGAGTGAGCGATCAACACTCCCCTGCCCTTTCAAGAGGGAGGTATCTCTTGTGTAAATCCCCTCTTGAGAGCAGGGTTGTTTCCATCCTATTTTTGTCATCCTGAAAGGATCTTGGTAAAGAGGGCCCCTACCCCCGCCAGTAGCTTCGGCTTAACCTCCGGGGGTAGGGGCCCTCTATTTCAACCAAGTTTCTTAACAGAATGACAGAATATTCGGGTCTATTTTTTAGAATGAAACGATCTGCCTCCCAAAAGGGGTAAGGGTGGGTTGATTATTTATGATAATCCTGAAAATCTTTTAATGCTGTAAATCCTTGGGGTAGGGGCCCTATATACAGATTCAGACAAACTATCCCATCCACAAATATATGTACATACATTTAATACAACAACATAGTTCAGATTTATACTCAATGATTTCCTGTATTTACATTCTGAAAGCAACCTTATACTAATAATACACTGCTGGTGTCATACAGCTACTTGACTATAAAAATATTTATTTTAAATATTACACTTTACAGTTAACTCAGAACCTTATCTCTTACCATACACTTCTCACTATCATGAAAAAAGCATTTAAAATCATTGGGATACTACTTGTGTCACTGGTGGTGATTGCAGCGGCGGGGGTTCTGTATCTGCGTTATACCTTTCCGAAGGTGGATGCGGCTCCTGCCATCACCATCAATAAAACGCCCGAGTTACTTAAGCGGGGAGCTTACCTGGCCAATCATGTGGCGGTTTGCATCGACTGCCATTCTACCCGTGACTTTTCGAAGTTCGCAGGTCCGGTTATACCTGGCACCGAGGGCAAAGGGGGTGATGTGTTTGACCATTCCATGGGATTTCCGGGCGTTTTTTATGCCCGAAACATCACATCTGACACAGAGACAGGCATAGGCAACTGGACCGATGGGGAGGTATACCGCGCCTTTACGACGGGAGTTAGCCGCAATGGCGATCCGCTCTTCCCGGTCATGCCTTATAAGTCATATGCCAGCATGACCACCAACGACGCCTATGCCATTGTTTCATACATTCGTTCTCTCGACCCGATCAAACACAAGGTACCGAAATCAGATCCTGACTTCCCGATGAACCTGATCTTGCGTACCATTCCGTCCGGCAGCCCCACTCCTACAGATGAACGCACCCTGCAGGACGAACTGGTGCGCGGCAAGTACCTGCTCACCATAGCCGCCTGTTCTGAATGCCACACGCCACAGGAGAAGGGAGCCCCAATTGAAGGGAAATACCTGGCAGGCGGATTTGAATTTAAATTTCCCAACGGAGCCGTTTTGCGTTCCGCTAACATCACGCCTGATAAACAGACAGGTATAGGCAGTTGGACAGAAGAGGCCTTTGTGCAACGCTTCAAGAACTATGAGTCGCCTGAGGCCACCGCTGATAAATTAGGGCCAGACGATTTCAACACTATAATGCCCTGGGCAATGTATGCCGGTATGGAAGAAGCGGACCTGAAGGCGATCTACAAATACCTGATGTCTGTGGAGGGGAATGTCAACAAGGTAGAGCGCTTTAGCCCGCCAACTGCTGTAGCCAGCAAATAAGAACTACCCTACACCTTACGCACGTTTGCTATCCTGCTCGTAGAAGTTTAGTGGAAACGTGCGTATGTATTTCTATATTTGAGGTATAGCCAACCCCACAGCATGGAAAGCAAAACCTACACAACTTATATGTCGTCACCTCTGGGCGTGCTCCGGATCAGCGGTACAGATCTGGGTATAACAGAAGTCAGATTTTGTGAAGAGGAGGCATCGTATACTGAGCAGACTTCAGAAATGCCAGCCTGTATCAGCGACTGCGTACAGCAGTTAGAAGAATACTTTGCAGGAAAGCGTCATAATTTTGACTTGATGCTGGCGCCTGCCGGTACAACTTTTCAAAAGCAGGTATGGCAGGAACTGCAAGGTATACCGCATGGCAAAACCACCAGCTACCTGGCCGTGTCAAGGGCTGTCTCTGGTGAAAAGGCGATACGGGCTGTAGGAGCTGCCAATGGCCGAAACCCCATCTGCATTGTGGTGCCCTGCCATCGGGTAATCGGAAGCGACGGAAGCCTGACCGGTTACGCAGGCGGACTGTGGCGTAAGGAGTGGCTTTTACGCCATGAAGGATCGTTGCGAACTGCTGCTCAAACTTTCCTCTTTTAAAAGTTCAAATATTAAACAAAATACTGCAACCCGCTTGCAAGTATGTAGTATAAAGTAATAGCACCCTATGTTAAGGTGCCATTACTCCTTACTATATGCAATTGTCTTATCAGAAAGCAGAAACACATGCTCTCGAAGCTCAGTTGAGTGCCCGGGTGCTCGCTTTTTGCCTGGACACACTTTTCCTGCTTTCCATTATCGGGCTCATCGAGTACTTTACCATCAGCAGCAACGAGGAGGCATTCCTATTTAAATCGGAGCGACTGCTGCACCTCCTGATGGGTTGGTTATATTTTGCCGGTACTGAAAGTGCTGCCTGGCAGGGTTCCATAGGCAAACATTTGTTGGGACTCCGTGTGGTAGGGCAATCTGGTGAGCGCATCTCGTTCCGAAGAGCCAGCCTCCGCTACCTGCTCAAGCCGATCAGTATCTTTGTATTGCTTATGCAGGCCTTGACAGGAGCAAAAGTCCTTGCCTACTCCCGCCTGTTTCACGACCGCATCTGCAAAACCAGGGTATTGTCTTAAATCTCCTAAGCCCCAAATTCAGACACTTCTACGCTAGCGGTGTTGTCTGAACGAACAGTCAGTTTGAATAAGTAACGATACTGACTGTCAGCAATCTCCTCAAAAGGCTTTGTTACACCAAATGCTTCAATGATCGGTAACAGGGTATTGGAGTGTCCAGCCACTACGACCGTTTCCCCACGATGCTCCTCCAGTATACGTGCTTTCAGGCCTTCAAAGTCGTGCCCCTCATACTGCACTACTTCCATGTTGCGTTCTTTAGCGAGCGGGTAAAGCGTTTGTCCGGTACGCATGTACTTGGTGGCATACAAGGCATCTACCTCCTGCCCTTCCAGCAAAGTCCGCAAGGCTTCAGCCCGTGCATGCCCCACCTCTGTCAGTTCCGGGTCTTCGTTGGAGGCATCAGTGGTATCCTTCTCAGCATGGCGCACCAGGTATATAGTTGTCACTTCCGTGGCAGTCTCAATCTCCTCGATCTGCTGATCGGAAGTAGCCGTACCAGAGTTGCAGGCACTGAAAATGCTTATAAACAGAAGCAAAAAACTGAGTTTGAAGAGATTTTTCATGCGATAAGGTTTAGAAAGTGGGAAGATATTGTCTGAATCAGGATTCGCAGGATTTAAGGATTATCAGGATTTATTATGGATATCATGAAGAGTAACTTAATCCTAGCAAACTTTTAGCTGTTATCAATTTTCAAATTGGTATTGAAGACCTTTTTATATTGAAGGCTTTTAGCCCCAAAATTAATAAGCAATCCAATTGGAAGGTTGTAAGCGACAACATAGTTTTTAGCTTGGGCTAAATGAACATCTTCTAAGTCTATTAGAGCCTTCAACTCGATTACAATGCTGCTCTCAACTATAAAGTCTGCCCGTCGATTACCAACCTCAATACCATTGTAGTATATCGCTTGCTCTTTTTCCCGCTCAAAGCCTATACCCACAGCCTGAAGTTCGATTGCCAGGCATCTTTGGTAGATTACCTCCTGAAACCCGTTGCCTAATGTCCTGTGGACTTTCATGGCGCATCCAATAATCCTGAAAGTAAGCTCTTCATGATTCATCAGCAATTGTACGTTGCATTTACTATTATTGGTAAATCTCTCATATTACTGAATCCTGTCAATCCTTAAATCCTGAAAATCCTGATTCAGACAATCAACAAACCCCTACAACTTATACCCCAACTCTATACCTTCGGTAAGCAGGCGTTCGGCCTGGCTGCTTTTACCTTCTTGGTACAGCAGGCGGACCAGGCTTTGGCGGGCTTCGTACAGGTATGGGTTTTCGCGGAGAGCGGCTTCATAGGCTTTCTGAGCGCGTTTTGGCTCTTTTTCGGCTTCCCAAACCTTGCCAGAGGCGAACAGAAAATCGGCCAGTTCGGCTGGGGTGTGCTGCACGGGTTGCTTCTTGAGTTCTTCCTGCGCTTTAGTGGTATTACCTAGTCCGGCGTATACCCTGGCCAGCAGGGTGGCTTCGCTACGGGCACGTATTTTACCGTTGTTAATTGGCTCCAGCAATTGCTGGGCGGCAGTTTTGTCTCCGAGTTGCAACTGCCAGGCCGCCATGCGGACCATGTAACCCGGCCGGGGTGTGCCTGCCGCCGTGAGGATGCGCTGTGCCTCTGCGAGCGTAGCGATGGCTTCGGTATACTTGCCCTGCGTGGCCAATACTTCGGCATACTGTTGGCGCAATTCGTAATGCTGCGGCTTGCGGGCGACCATTGCTGCCAATGTGCGTCCTGCTTCTTCCGACGGCGCAGCGGTGCCACGCAGCCAACTGGTATAGACCTGTGCTTCGTCACGACGTTCACGCAGGTAGGTGGAGATGGTTGGTGCTTCCTGTACGTAGCGCTCCCCTACTGCAATGGCCTCAGGCAGGCGTCCGTAGGCAGTGTACATCTCCCGGAAAGCCTGGTTAATACGAGCGCGGGTCAGCAGGTCATCCTCCAGCAAAAGAGCCTGCTCATAGCGCAATTGCTGCTCTTGAAGAGCACGCCGGGCGGGAAGTTGACCGGCTCTGCGGCGTGCTTCCAGCAGATCCGCCTCAGCGGTGTAGATCGGTGCATACTCCTTGTTCACTTTCTGAGCCTGCTGCACCCACTGCTGTGCTTCGTCGAAAGCCAGTTGTCTCTGCTTCAGACCTGCATAGGCCAGCATGGCAGGTTGGTAGTTGGCGTCCCAGGTGAGGGCAGAATCGAGCAGCGCCGTGGCTTTTGGGTAGTTCTGTGCTCGGGTTTCGCGTTCGGCCAGGTTCAGGTATACCTGCGCCCAGTTGCTGGCCATGGCCTGTTTGTCACCAGCCAGGTAGGCTTGCTGCCGTTTTACCAACTCATCCAGGAAGGTATACAGTTCCGGGTCCTTGGCCTTCAGGTCGCTGGTGGTGTTGATGGACTTGTGGTTGAGCGGGTGCACTTTCACGGGCTCGAAATATGCCGGATAGGTTTGGGCCAAGTACTCGTGCTCGTTGTTTGCGGAGTAATAGTCAAGGGTACGCCCCTCTTTCATGGCATTATGGTAAAGGCGGCGAACAGCCCGGTTTTCAGCATCTGTGAACACACGGCCGTGGAACAGGTGCACATACTCGTGCAGCACCACATTGCGCTCCAGGTAGGCTCCCCGGATGACGTACTCAATGGCAGCGGCTCCGCTTCCCACTCCCCGGATATCCATCCACTGGCGATTATCAAAGGTGGTGGCCTGCCGGAAGAAAGAGGAATTCATGGCAATAGCTAGGTCCACATGCAGTGGCGGAATAACAAATTTCTCTCCCTGGCGCGACAGAAAAGGAAAATACACGGTGCTGGCGTATAGCTGCGACCAGACCATCTTCTTAACCGTTTCGCCCGGATAATAAGTTACATCCGGAAACACGCGGGCAAAGTTGACAGGATCCTTGATCTCCGTTTGTTGGATCACCTGCGTGAGCGAATCATATGCGGCCAGGTATACGAGTTGCTTTTGCTTAATGACAGCGGCCAGGGCATTGTGCGCAGGGCCGTAGTGTTGCTTGTTGCGGAGGATACGCTGGAAAATGACTTTAGCTGAGTCGAGTCGTGGCTGACGCGGCAGATCGAAAGCCATGTAGTAGGCAGAGCCACGCAGCATGTCAGGTAGTACCGAAGTGGGGTAAGTCTGCTGCACTTTGCGGATCTCAGCCAGAGCCTCCTGTAATTTGCTTTGAGAGATCAGCTGATCAGCAGATTGCAGGGCTTTGCGCACGGCTTCGTCCTCCGGCTGGGCATAATCGGCATAGGTGAGGTTGGTGTGACCATTTCCCCAGTGCCAGTGCGTGACGTAGTGCAGCGGGTTGAGCTCAAGTGCCAGTTCCCACTGCTCAGACATGGCGTTGAGTTGCGTCGCATCCACCCGGCGCCAGATGGCATAGCCATAGTTGAAGCGGGCATCCGCATCGAAGGGGTCGAGGGTCAGGCTTTTAACAAGCGGTTTTTCGGCCTCTTCTGGCTTCTGGTCCCAGAAAAGCACATCCGACTCCAGCAGGTAGGCGGCGGCGTTGTTCGGATTCCAGCGCTGTACTTTCAGCGCCTGGCCCAAGGCTTCGTTATACTTCTTCTGCAGCATCAGGATACGCCCTACCAGCAGATTGGCCTCTTCATCTTTTTGATTTGCGCGAAGCAGTTTTTGGGTGGTAGCCAAGGCCTCGTTCAATTCCCAGGCCTGGACCTGCAGCTTACTCTGCAACAGCAAGGCCGCTCTGTTCGAAGGCTCCTCTTTTAATACCTGTGCTACTAACGCCTCCGCTCCATGGTATTGATGCTGCAGCATGGCAAGACGTGCTTTCGCCAAATTAACGGCAGAAGAAGCCGTAGACGTTCTAAGCAACGCCTCAGCCTCCTCCCACATACCCAGGTCCAACATGCGGTCCGCTCTTTCAGGCAATGGCCTTACACCTGTCTCCCGCAGAGCACTCCGCTCCTTCTCCAGCCTGGCTCTCACCTCAGCTATCTGATCAGGCTGCTGAGCAAAGACGGGTATAGCAAGAAGCAAGAAGGTATAGCAAAAGCAGGCAGCAAGCAGGCGAGACATAGTTTCTGTTTTAGAAAGGCGGTTGATCACTCTAAATTAAGCGACCTGTTGCTGAAGACAAAGGGAAATGTTGAATTGTTGATTGTTAGGTCCATGATTGTTACGGGCAACTGATGCATGATTCGGACAAGTATACCGGTGCACGATCCGGACAGGTCGCGACCCAATGCCGTCAACTTAAGAAATACTATACCCAACCTGTCATCTCGACAGCATGGAGAGATCTGGGTTATTTAGAAGTTTCCGCACTAATTCAGATTTCTCCCAAAACGAGGGCCCCTACCCCCAGGTCGAAATGACAAAAATAACCTTAAATTGACTGCATGAAGTCTCAGGTCGTTCCTACAAAGAACTTCAACTTTTTAACTTTCTCCCTCCCAAATTTTCTAACCTCCCAAAATACCACCGCTCTATTTTCTTCATCAGCCAGATAGCAACTAGTAGCCAGAGAATGCCCATGGCGTATCCGGCAAGCACATCGGTGGCGTAGTGCACATTGAGGTAGATGCGGCTATACCCAATAAGGAGGAGCAAGACGGTGAGGAGCGTTACCCAGCACAGTCGCCAGAGGGGGTGTTTGACTTCTCGCCACACGATGTAGATGAGTAGCCCGTAGAAAGAGCCGCCGATCATGGCGTGTCCGCTGGGGAAACTGAGACCCGACTGCTCGAGCATAGCCGTGACGGGTCGGGGCCGTTCGAAGAGTCGCTTGAGCAACTGATTGAGCATGGTACTGGTAAAAGCGATGACCAGCACCTTAAGTGCATACCAGCGCAAATGTTGGAACCAGGACATGACTAACACAATAAGGGCCGGCGCGACCAGCAGATAGTCGGCAGAAGCGAAAAAAGAGAAGAAGCGCATCAAGCGGGTCATTTCCGCAGAACGGTGGGTCGCAGCATAGCGAAACATGGCATAGTCGAGATCAGTATCCTGCTGAATGAAAACTTCGCGGGTCATGTAGCCGAACACCAGAAGACAGGCAAAAAAAGTCAGCGCGACCAGCACCGCTTCGGCTGACAACAACGCCAGTAGTTTCAGAAGTCGCTTGGTCAGGCTTTTCATGTCACAAACTTTTTGCCTCCTTTACGGGGAAATGTGGTGTTGGTGTAGATTAGGTGGGTAGTTGGATGAGGAATTATCAGAATCAGGATTTTCAGGATTTAAGGATTAACAGGATTCTCACAGATGCCGGGTCCAACCACCCCTAACCCCTCATTGTCTAAGGCGGGGAGTCTGTAACTGCTAAATCAAGGTATAAGCTTCGTCGTTTCTGTCACGTACTAGTGGCACGTATTGAAAAACTAACTTGCACTTAAGCTATGAAACAAATCTCTTGTACCAAGTGCACTATTAACGATTTTGTGTTTGAGCGGTCAGCGAGTTTAAAATCGTCTTGATTTTTTTGCCTACTTTTTTTATCAAGGAAAAAAGTAGGTGCCCGCCGCACAGGCGAAGCTACAAAGCAGCGCCGGTTGCTACACCAGCAGAAGCTTGTTTCTAATACTGTTAGTAATCCCAAGATTAATCAGCGTCGACAGATAAGTCAGCACAATCCAGAAAGGGGTAAAAACAAAAAAGCCGGCTTTGCAGCCGGCTTTTTTACATTTTGGATTAGTGCGCACGGGGAGACTCGAACTCCCACACCCGAAGGCACAGGCTTCTGAGACCTGCACGTCTACCAATTTCGCCACGTGCGCAGCTGGTATTAATCAAAATGTGTTTCCCAAAACCCTTTAACCCTTGTAGATTGGGATTGCAAAGGTATAACAGAAATTATTATCTGCAATAGTCATTGCGAAAAAAAATTCAGTTCACCGGAGATCAATCTTCCTCAACCACTGGGGCAATCTCTTTGCGGGTGTACTTCTCGATACGGCGCAGCATCCCGATACCGATGATAACCCACAGAATACCAGCAGCAAAGCCTGCCACCACATCCGTCGCAAAGTGCACGCGCAGATATATCCTACTGAATCCGATGAGTAAAATAAAAATCACGAGCAGGGCCACTAAAAAATTTCGCAGCGGCTTTGATTCCACATGTTTCCAGGTCAGGTAGATGATCAGGCTGTAAAATGAGGCGGCGATCATGGAGTGTCCACTTGGAAAGCTCAGGCCAGAGGCGTCGACCAGAGGCATCGTGGGGCGTTCCCTGTCAAAAAAGAACTTGAGCACCAGGTTGAGCGATATACTGCCTAGCGCCACCACGGGCACTTTAAGCGAATACCACTTGTGCCGCCGCACGAACAAAAAGTAGGCGATCAGCAGCAGTCCCGCCGCTGTCATAAAGTGGCGAGAGGCGAAAAAGGTAATGATTTCGATGAACTGCGTAAAGCCGGTGCTTTGCAAATCGGCAGCTACTGAAAAGGCTGCTTCGTCGAACTTGATCGGACCGGATGCCTCCACCACCTGGGCGCTCACGTAGAGAAAAACCAGCACACAGGCCAGGAAAACCACCATCACAAAGATCAGTTCGAGGGTGAACAACGCAAAGCCCGCTGCCAGCTTTTTATAAAAGTGTCGTATCATGAATATCCTGGGTCTTAATTCAAATATAGGCTAAGTATACGCCAGCCTTGTAATTACGTATGCAAAGCCTATCATATTGATTAGGAAAGCGTATGGGCCATAGCACCAGACTATTCATTGCAGCGCCGCTCCCTGAAGCACTTAAACAGTTTTTCACCGAACAGGCCAACAGATATAAGAGTGAGGCCATACGCCAGGTCCCGACGGAGAACCTGCACCTTACGCTTTACTTCATTGGCAACGTACCCGCCAGCCGGTTACCCGCTATACAGGATGTCACCGCCCACATGGCACGGCAGTTTGCTCCGTTCGACTTGCACCTGGCAGCCATAGAGCCTGGCCCCAAACCCCGCTCCCCACGCCTGATCTGGGCCCGGTTCAACAACCATGATGCCTTTGCACAACTGAGTCGCTCCCTCACACAGGCGCTTTCGGAGGAGCCGCCCCTCAACCGCGAGCCAAAACCGCACGTGACACTTGCCCGCTTTCGCAAGGACCACCCGGTGCCCCATCATCTTGAATCGTTCAACCCTGACGCCTCCATTACACTGCAGGTAAACGAGATCGCGGTCTGGCACTCTGAGTTAGGATCACCACACCCCCGCTACAGCATCTTACAGCGCTACCCCCTGACGGGCAACCCCTCAGTCGGCAAAACAGTATGAGAATCACCCTTAATGAAGAAGACAAAACCTTATGAATCAAACGGAACTCACCGAACTGACCATGATGCTGAAAGACAATGGCCTGACCGTTGCCTTTGCTGAGAGTTGCACGGCTGGCATGCTATCATCTGAACTGGTAAAAGCCAAAGGCAGCAGCGATGTGCTGATCGGCAGTATAGTGGTATACAATGTGGAGGCCAAGAAAAAACTGCTGGGAGTGAAACAGGACACGCTCGACCTCTACACCGCCGAGTCGCAGCAGGTAACCAATGAGATGGTGATGGGACTGAAAAAGGCGCTAAATGCCGATATCAGTGTCGCCACTACAGGACTTGCCGGCGCAGGGGGCTCCGAAACGTCCGAAAAGCCGGTAGGCACCATTTTCGTTTCCTTTCTGTATGATGGCAAAGCGGAGGAGTTCCGCGAAGTGTTCAAAGGCAACAGTCAAAGCCTGCTCAAACAGTTCACCGAATACGTGCTCGAGAAACTAAAGGGGATTGTAGAGGAGCATTATGCCCGGTAAGCACTCTTACTGGTAATGAACATTATTTAATTCTGTCATTTCGAACGCTAGTGAGAAATCTGGAGTGAAATACAAATGCATGTTAAACCATAACTATTTTGTTTATATCACTACAAACCCTAAAAAACCACGCTCTATATTGGCATGACGAACGAACTCTCACGCAGAATGGACGAGCATGTTTTGAACGCGGGCAATCCAGATTCTTTTGCAGGTCGATATTATTGTTATCATCTGGTATACTATGAACGTTTCACCTATGTACAGCACGCAATTGACCGAGAGAAACAAATAAAGAAATGGAGCAGGAAGAAAAAGGAAGAATTAATTAATACTTTCAATCCTGACTGGGATGCACTAAATGAAGAGATCAAAGAAATGCGTGATTAGCTTCCCAAGCCTCCAGATTTCTCACTGGCGTTCGAAATGACAGAATTGACAGGGCCTGACTTAAATCCGTGAACAACACCAATTTCGATAGCATTGCCCCAATCTACGCTAGCCTCTCACGGCTCGTCTTCGGTAATGCGTTGCGGCGGGCGCAGACAGAACACTTGGCACTTATACCTCCCAATTCAAATGTACTACTGATTGGGGGTGGGTCTGGTTGGTTGCTGGAGCAGTTGCTAAGGCTGCAGCCCCTGGCAGAAGTGACTTACCTGGAAGTCTCTCCTAGAATGCTGCAACTGGCCCAGCGCCGTATGAGTCAACAAGCTGCTGCATATTCCAAAATAAAATTTCGATTGGGAGATGAAAGCAGCCTGCAGCCCGACGAAACCTTCGACGTTATCCTGACCCCTTTTCTGCTTGATCTTTTCCCGGATGAACGGCTGCTATACCTGATGGACCGCTTATTCACTGCATTACGTCAGCAAGGGCTCTGGCTTTTCAGCGATTTCTGGCCAACCCACACACCAGCCCCTGTTTGGCAGCAACTCCTGCTACGGAGCATGTATACCTTCTTCGGGAAGGTAAGCCGGGTGAGTGCTTCCCGCCTGCCTGATTTTGAACGCCATTTCGCCAGACTGCCCTTGCAGGAGTTACAGGCGGCTGCATTTTATAGCGGACTCGTGCAGGCCAAGGTCTATCTCAAGGTATAGCCACTTTGCGCGACAGTTATAAAATTCCTACTTTTAGTTTCGAACCAAACACACCCTTATGTCCATGAGACTTTTTGGCGCCCTGTGTGCTGCCCTGTCGCTGTCGTTTACCCCACTGCTGGCCCAGGAGCAGCAAGTTAATTACCACCTCTCCTTCCCGAACGCCGTGCACCACGAGGCACAGATCAGCGTCACGTTTACAGGTATAAAAAGCGACACCCTGCAGGTGCTGATGCCACGCAGTTCGCCGGGCCGCTATGCGCTGCACGAGTTTGCTAAAAACGTGTACAGTGTAAAAGCGACGGACGGCAAAGGAAAACAGCTGCAGGTTAGCCGGCCTAACCCGCACCAATGGGATGTGAGCGGGCATCAGGGAGAAATCACACTGAGCTATACCTTGTTCGGCGCTCATGCCGACGGTACTTATACCGGCATTGACGAGACGCATGCGCATCTAAACATGCCGGCCACCCTGATGTATGCCCTAGGCTTCGAGAAGGCGCCTGCCCGCGTCACGTTTCGCATACCTGAGGGCAGCAACTGGAAAGTAGCCACACAGCTGCGGCCCCTAAACGACTCCACCTTCACGGCGCCCGACTTTCAGTACCTCATGGACAGCCCAACTGAGCTGAGCAATTTTGAGTTTGCGGAGTGGACCGTGCAGGACCACGGCAAAAGCAAGACTATACAGGTGGCCATGCACCACCACGGCAACAAAGCGCAGTTTGATGAGTATGTGGCGAAAACCAAGCAGATCGTGGCCGAGCAGCAGGGGGTTTTCGGAGAGCTGCCCGACTTTGATTTTGACCGCTATACCTTTATTGCCTGCTATGGGCCGCAGGCCATAGGCGACGGCATGGAGCACCGCAACTCCACTATCGTGTCGAGCTCCCGCCCGCTGGGCAGCGCTACCACAGCCCTACTCGGTACGGTATCCCATGAGTTTTTCCATGCCTGGAACGTGGAGCGCCTGCGACCTGCCACGTTGGAGCCTTTCGATTTTCAAAGGGCCAACATGACGGAAGCGCTGTGGCTGGCAGAGGGTTTTACCTCTTACTACGGTGCCCTGACCATGTATCGCCTTGGCTTCAACGACGTGCGAAACGTTGCCCGCGACCTGAACTATGTGCTGCTCACACCGGGCAGGCACTACCATAACCTGGTAGAGATGAGCCTGCAGGCGCCTTTTGTGGATGCAGCCCGCTCCGTGGATCCTCATAACCGCCACAACACCTTTATTTCGTACTATACCTATGGCAGCATGCTCGGCCTCGGACTGGACCTGACGCTGCGCCGCGACTTCAACACTACCCTCGACGCCTATATGCAGGCACTCTGGCAAAGGTATGGCAAAACCGAGAAGCCCTATACTATGGCTGATCTGGAGCGCACCTTAACCGAAGTGACGAAAGACACCGCCTGGGCAGCCGACTTTTTCAGGCGGCAGGTATACGGCAGCGAACTGCCAGACTACGCCGCCTTACTGGCCGAAGCCGGTCTGCAGCTTCGCAAAGCCGAACCTGGCAAAGCCAGTCTGGGCGCTGCCAATTTCGAATTCAGCAAGCAGGGCGCGAAACTCGTGAATGGCACCTATGTCACCTCACCGCTCTACAAGGCAGGCCTGAACCGGGGCGACATCCTCCTGACTCTTAATGGCAAGAAAGTGACCAGCGAGAAAGAACTGCAGAAGATCATGAGCAAACTAAAGCCAGCCCATAGTGTGCCGATCACCTACCGAAGCAGCGAAATGGCTCCGATCATGAGCACCCAGATTGTGCTGGAAGAAATGCCGGAACTGATGATCGAACATTTTGAAAACGCAGGCAAGGAGCTGACACCTGCCATGAAACAGTTCAGACAAGCCTGGTTGGGAACCAAGATCAAGTAGGCATGCAAGGTATAAACCTCAAGGTTATCCTGCTGCACAGTCTGGTTGTAGTATTGGCTTCCTATGCTTTTGTAGCGCTCGGCTATATTTATGACATGCCGCTGACAGAGCTATACCTGGAGACGGGCGATTTGACCAAATTTGAGCAAAGCGCCAATATGTACCAGATCAACTCCGACCGCATCAGCAAATTCATGGAGGTGCATCGGTATGCCCCTTTTGCCGGAGCGCTTTTCGGTGTGGCCCTCTCGTTCATCGCGCTGCGCAAGAAGAAACGCGGCCTGCAGCATACCCTGATCGTGCTGGTAATCGCGGTACTGCTGGCGCTTGGGGGCATTTTAGACATGGCTCTAGTCAAAAACATCTTGTTTGCCCCTGGCAGGCTTGTTTCATCATCGGTGATGACCGTCTATACCCTGAGCTACCTGCTTTTGCTGGGCCTCAGCTTCTGGCTGGCTTTTTTGGGTAAACGTATATCCGAAACAGGAAGCAAAAACAAGGTATAGCTGGCCACAACAAAAGCCCTTGGCACCCGTTTTCAAGTATACACCCGCTTGTTTCTGAAGCAATTGCACTGTAACTTAGTACCACATTCAACAGAAAGTTTTTCACGTGAAAATATTTTTAAGCACCATCTTGACCTGTAGCCTGCTTTTCGCAGGGAACGCTATGGCGCAGACAAGCCAGAAAGCCAGTCTGGAAGCTGCACCGGCCCCCGCTTTGCAAGAACAGCCAACTCCAGCCACTGCGGAAGAAAAGCCCTCAAAATTTGAGATGCCGGCCAAGCGCCTCAGCTACAGTCTGGCCGCTGGCGCCAGCTTTGGCAGCGGTTTTGGCGCCACTTACCTGGAGCCAACCGTACGTTATCACCTGAATCCGCGCTTGCGTGTGTTCAGTAGCCTGACTTATATGTCGGTCATGCCGGGCCAATACAGTATGCCGACCGGCGACGGAGGCACTGCCTTGATGCGTACCAGCCCCAGCAACCATTACATCGCCCACGTGGGTGCCGACTACCTGGTAAACGACCGCCTGATCCTGAGTGGCAGCGTGTGGAAAGATTTCTCTAATATCCCGGCCCAAAACCCGGCTTACATGAACTTTATGAACCCGGGCCGACAGGGAATGGACTTCCGGGCTACTTATAAAATTACCGAGCACTTCTCGGTGACGGGCGCTATGCGCTACTCTAATGGGGCCTCTCCGTTCTACAGTCCGTTTCAACATCCGGTGTCTGTAGGCAGAAGCGGTGGTTTTTGGCAATAGGCTTTCGGTATAACTTAAGAAATTCTAAGGCGTCTTTTCTGAAAGGAGAAGGCGTTTTTTAATGCCTGTTAGCGTATTATAATTTATTTTCCGCACACGTTTCAACTTTCGTGGGCGTTATCGTGTTAATAATCCCTGAAAACAAGCTTATTCAGATTTTGAGGCAGAAGAACGAAACAGTAAGGCATCTGAAAAACGACAAACTGACCGTAGTGAAACCAGATTTCCGCGGCAACAAGACCATAAACGGACAGTTTGCGAACGGCAGCGAGCTTTTTACCCCTAAACTGAGCAAGGTGCTGCGCTGGAAAACCTCACGCAACCCGCAGCGCGAGGAGAAGAAGGCTGATAACTATGTGCCACCCGTAGCCTACGGCACCGACTTCATCACATCCGGGGAAGACATGGTGGTCTGGCTTGGTCATGCCACTTTTCTGATCAAGGTAGGCGGCCTGACCATGATCACCGATCCGGTGTTCTATGACCTGCCCATGATCAAGCGCCGCATCGGGCTGCCCTGCGCGCCGGAGCAGCTCAAAGGCATCGACCTGGTACTGCTCTCGCATGGCCACCGCGACCACCTCGACGAACGATCCATTAAAACGCTTTACCGCCAGAATCCGGACATGAAGGCCCTGGCCCCTTTAAATGCAGGCAACCTGTTGCGCGGTGCCGAGCCGGAACTGCCTTATCAGGAAGCAGGCTGGTACCAGAAATTCGACCTCACCCCACAAGGTATAGAGATATACTTTTTGCCAGCCTCGCACTGGCACCGCCGCGGTATGTTCGACATGAACAAGGTGCTTTGGGGAAGCTTTCTGATCAAAACACCTACCATGCAGCTCTACTTTGCCGGCGACACGGGTTACAACGGACATTTTGAAGAGATCGAGGCACTCTTTGGCCCAATGGATGTCTGCCTGATGCCGGTCGGTGCCTACCGTCCGAGTTTCCTGATGCAGAAGAGCCACCTGAACCCCCATGAAGCGGTACGGGCCTATAATGTGCTGCGGGGTGGCACTTTTATACCGATGCACTACGGCACCTTCGACTTGTCGGACGAGCCAGCGGGAGAGCCGGTACGTTTGCTCGAGCAAATTGCCGCCTCAGGCATGATGCAGGGGCTGCGCATACCTGCTATCGGAGAGCCGGTGTTGCTGCGGGAGTTAGTATAGCCCAAAAACCGGCGGGCTGTACTATATTTGCAGCTCCACGACGGCAACCCACATGTCTGCAACGCTTATCATCAGCCTGATCATTGGCTATTTCGGCATCCTGATCCTGATCTCTTTCCTAACGGGCAAGAGCACCGACTCCAACACCTTCTTTCTGGCTAACCGCAAATCGCCCTGGTATGTAGTGGCCTTTGGCATGATCGGCGCGACCCTGTCGGGCGTGACCTTTGTGTCGGTGCCGGGCATGGTACGCGACCTGCAGTTCACTTACATGCAGCTTGTGCTGGGTTATCTGGCAGGTTATTTTGTCATTGCCACGGTACTCTTGCCGCTCTACTACCGCCTCAACCTGGTTTCCATCTATACCTACCTGGACCAGCGTTTTGGCTTTTGGAGCTACAAAACCGGCGCCGCTTTCTTTCTGCTCTCACGCACCCTTGGCTCAGCCATTCGCCTTTTTCTGGTTGCCAGTGTGCTGCAATTGGCGGTGTTCAACGAAATGGGTATCCCTTTTGCAGTTACGGTAGGCATTACAATTCTGCTGATCTGGGCCTATACCTTCCGGGGCGGTATGAAAACCATTATCTGGACCGATACTTTCCAGACTGCCGCCATGCTGTTGGCGGTGGGTATCAGTATTTGGGTAGTCTCAGAAGAACTGAATTTGGGCTTCCAGGGGATGGTCGATACGATATCAGACAGTTCATATGGCAAGGTGTTCAACTGGGAGTACAAGGAGAACACCTATTTTCTGAAGCAGTTCTTCTCGGGCGCCTTTATCACGATCGTGATGACGGGACTGGACCAGGACATGATGCAAAAGAACCTGAGCTGCAAGAACATTGGGGAGGCACAGAAGAACATGTTCTGGTTCAGCGTAATCCTGGTGGTCGTGAACGTGATGTTTCTGTCGCTGGGAGCGCTGCTATACCTGTACGCCTCCTCCAAAGGTATAGTGTTGCCCGAACGGGGCGACGATGTGTTCCCGTTTCTGGCACTAAACCACTTCCCGGCTATAGTGGGCGTTGCCTTCATTCTGGGTATCATTGCCATTGCCTACGCCTCCGCCGATTCCGCCCTTACCTCGCTTACCACCTCTTTTTGCGTGGACTTCCTTAACTTTAAAGAGCGCAGTGAGCACGAACGAGTGCGCCTGCGCTACATTGTGCACATTGGTTTCTCGGTGGTCATGATGCTCGTGATCCTGCTCGTGAACGAAATCAACAGCCAAAGTTTGATCTCGACCCTCTTGCAAGTGGCGGGCTATACCTACGGGCCGTTGCTCGGGCTTTATACCTTCGGCCTCTATACCCAACGCCAGGTGCGCGACCGCTTCGTGCCGGCCATTTGCCTGGTAGCCCCTATGCTTACCTACCTCATCAGCGCGAACTCTGCTGCCTGGTTCAACGGCTACCAATTTGGCTTTGAGGTACTGATCTTGAATGGATTTCTGACCTTTCTGGGACTATGGGCGGTGTCGCAAAAGAAAACAAAACTGGAGCTGGAAAGAACCAACCTGTAGGGACAGGTTGTGAATGGCCCTTTTCCACACTTTTATGTAAACCCTCCACAGGACAAGACAATATCCCATACTTTGCTTACCTTTGAAAGATTTTTCGGGTACGTGGCATTTTTAGTGCTGCTTGGCTGTTATATGCCAGCAACCCCCTCTTATTAAGTATAGATTTCATTAATGGCAAAACGCGGAATCGGGCTAAACGACAGCACGCAGGAGAAAGAAGGCAGAAAGAAAATCAGCAAAGACAGCTTTCGTCGCGGCATCAGGATCTTTAGCTACGTACTACCCTACAAGTTTAAATTCATTATCGGTCTGGGCTTTCTGGTACTTTCCAGCCTGACGTTCATGATCTTCCCGTATCTGGTGGGCAAGCTCTTCGACGAGTCGGAGAACGAGATGATCAACATGTATGCGTTGGGCTTGCTGGCGGTGATCCTGTTTCAGGGTATCTTCTCCTTTTTCAGAGTGTATTTTTTTGCACAGGTCAGCGAAAACGCCGTAGCCAACATCCGGCGGGACCTTTACAGCAAATTCGTGCAGTTGCCAATCTCCTTTTACGAAAAAAGACGCGTAGGCGAGATTACGAGCCGCATCACCACCGACGTGGCACAGGTGCAGGACGCCATGTCCATCACCTTGGCCGAACTTTTCCGGCAGGTAACGACCCTCATAGTAGGTGTAGCCCTTATCATGTGGATCTCCATCAAGCTATCCCTTTTTATGCTGGCTACCTTCCCGGTGCTGGTCATACTGGCGATGATATTTGGCCGCCGCATCAAGAAGCTTTCCAAGAAAACGCAAGACGAACTGGCCAACACCAACGTAATTGTGGAAGAAACGCTTCAGGCGATCAATACCGTGAAAGCGTTCACCAACGAGATGTTTGAGGTTGCCCGTTACCGCACCACGCTGGCCAAGGCGGTACGCACCGCCATTGCCACGGCAAACTATCGGGGTGCCTTCATCACCTTTATCATTGTGGGCTTGTTTGGTGGTATCATCCTGGTGATCTGGTATGGCGCGACATTGGTGGCCAACGGAGAAATTGAGCGGGACAGCTTTGTTTCCTTTGTGCTCTATACCGTGTTCATTGGCGCCTCTGTGGGTGGTCTGGGTGATCTTTACGGCAAAATACAGACAGCTTTGGGTGCGACGGAGCGCATACAGGAGATTCTGGCCGAGACGGAAGAGCCAACCGACAAGCGTCAGCGTCCGCTGAGCGAGATCAGGCGTGTGCGCGGCGATATCAGCTACAGCCAGGTGGCCTTCTCCTATCCTACCCGACCGGACATCCAGGTGCTCCGCGACATCAACTTCAGCATCAACTCCGGTGAGAAGATTGCGCTGGTGGGTCCGAGCGGTGCCGGCAAGTCCACTATCGTGCAGCTCTTGCTGCGTCTCTACGACGTAAGCCACGGCAGCATTACCGTAGACGGACAGGACATACGCCAGATGAATCTAACCGAACTCCGCGCCAACGTGGGCATCGTGCCGCAAGAGGTGTTACTGTTTGGCGGTTCCATCCGTGAGAACATCGCCTACGGTCGCCCGGAGGCTACGGAAGAAGAAATCATTGCGGCGGCCCGAAAAGCCAATGCCTATGACTTTATATTGACCTTCCCGGAGGGACTGGATACACTGGTAGGCGAACGCGGCATCAAACTCTCCGGCGGTCAGCGCCAGCGTGTGGCCATTGCCCGCGCCATCCTGAAGAATCCGGCCATTCTGGTCCTCGACGAAGCCACCAGCTCGCTTGACTCAGAGTCAGAACACTTGGTGCAGCAGGCGATGGATGAGTTGATGAAGAACAGAACAACCATCGTGATCGCGCACCGCCTGGCAACAATTCGTAAAGTGGATAAAATTTTAGTGATCGATGGCGGTGAGATCGTAGAGGAAGGTTCGCATGAAGTGTTGTCGTTGAATGACAATGGCATTTATGCGAATTTGCTCAGGCTTCAGTTTGAGATGAGCTAGAAGCTTTTTATGATACGAAGAGCCCTGCCGGTGTTTTGCCGACAGGGCTTTTTTAATGCAGGAAGAGAAGCAGCAACAGGTATAGCAATCTGTGTTGCATAACCTCGCCGTACAGGCGAGGCTTAAACTGCTGTTACGAAAAAACCGCTATATCAATATATCCTAATAAATCACTAATTTGCGAAGTATACTCTTTTAATAGCGGCACCAGTTGCTACTGAACCATTTTATGCACCCAATCAGCACTCTCACCCGAGCCATTCTTTTCTACTTGCTGCTTATACCCGTTTTCACGGCTTCGGCTCAGAATTACCGCGACACGTTCAGGGCGCGTAATGCAGTGTATGCCGAACTAGGGGGAAACGGCGATTTGCTGTCAGCTAACTACGACCGTATTGTATACCAGAAGTCGATGTTAAAGGCAGTTTTCAGGATAGGTATAGCAAGCAACACCTTCTTTTCTTCAGAGGAGCCGGGCTTTTATCCGGTAGTGCCTGTTGAGGCGCTGGGCATGATCGGGCGATTTCAAAAGCATTTTGAGTTCGGATTGGGATACACCCGCCGCTTCACCAACGAACCAGATCTTTTGCGGAATATGTACTTCAGCCGCATCGGCTTCCGTTACCAGAACCCGACGGGTGGACTGGTGGTGCGTGTTGGCTTTACTCCTTTTCTGTCGACAGAAAGTAATACCAAATCGCCGGGACCCGCTTTCATTCCCCGCTTTGGTTTTAGCGTAGGCCGAAGTTTTTAGAGATTCCGTAAAACTTATTCTGAACGAAACGGTTAAGGGGAATAGTCAGCATTTTTCAGTAATTTCGAATCGCAAACCATCATACATTATTAAATATAAACCATGAAAAAGATTTTATTCAGCATGTTTCTGTCGGCGGCTTTGCTAAGCGGCACAGCCGTAACGGTTCAGGCCCAGCAGCAAGGTATCGCGATGCCAGCCGCCAGCCCACTGTCCACTGTGACACAGGAAATTGGCCTGACGAACGCAACCTTGAGTTATTCCCGCCCATCCATGAAAGGACGCTCAGTTTTCGGTGGTGACGTTGTGCCTTTCGGTAAGGTATGGCGCACAGGTGCCAACAACTCCACTACCCTTAAGTTCAGCGATGAGGTAACCATCCAGGGCAAAAAAGTACCTGCCGGTGAGTATGCGCTGCTGACTATACCTGGCCAGAACGAGTGGACAATCATCCTATACAAAGACACGAAACTCGGCGGAAACGTGGCGCAGTATAAGCAGGAAAACGACCAGCTCCGTTTTACAGTAAAGCCGCAGACCAATCCGAGAACCGTTGAAACCTTTACCATCAACTTTGCCAACCTGAAGGCAAATGCCGCTGATCTGGAGATTCTGTGGGACAAAACGATCGCCAGCTTCACCATTGAGGCGGAAGTAGACAGCAAAGTGATGGCCCAGATTCAGGAGCGTGTGGTAAATGGCAAAGAGGTGTCTCCAGCGCTTTACGCTGCCGCTGCCAACTACTACGCAGACAACAACAAGGACATGAAGCAGGCGCTGGAGTGGATGAAAAAAGCCAACGCCAACGATCCTAAATTCTGGAACCTGCACGCACAGGCCAAAATCCAGGCGAAAATGAAAGACTACAAAGGCGCCGTAAAAACTGCCGAGCAGTCGATCGCACTGGCCAAAAAGGCAAACAATGAAGACTATGTGCGTATGAATGAAAAGGCCATTGCCGAGTGGAAGAAAATGAAGTAGGCTATACCTGCCCGCTTTTTACCGAAAGCCTCTGCTCTGGCAGAGGCTTTCTTTTTTGAGTTACTTTGCTTTGTGGTGGAAACCTGCCCGCTTTCTAGAGGGTCCCTACCCCCAGGGGGACTCTCATGCACGAGAAGTGCCCTCCTCGGACGGGCATGGGTGGGTTAATACCAATTTGAACCTAATACTTTATACCTATTGGAAGAACCTAAAAAACATTCAGAAGATCACCTTGGGCCTGCCCGCGAATACTGGTGGAACGACGACTACCTGGAACTGCTGGCCCGCCGCCTGCACCTGGACTACACCGGCACGCTGGTGGACATCGGCTGTGGCAAAGGCATGATGGGCTTCATGTTCTCGAAGCACCTCCCCACTGGCGCCAAGGTATACGGTGTTGATTTTGAGCCGGAGTACATCGAAGAAGCCAGGCAAAAGGCTCAGAGCATTTACCTGCACAACGACATCAGCTACGATTTCCGGGTGGGCAACGCCTCCAACATTCCCCTGCCAGATAACCTGGCTGACATAACTCTCTGCCAGACCCTGCTGATCCATGTGAAAGATCCCAAACAGGTGATCAGCGAGATGATCCGCATCACCAAGCCCGGCGGTTGGGTATTGGCGCTGGAGCCAAACAACCTGGTGCCCAACCTGATGTTCGACCGCTATGGTGAAACGGACTTTGACGTGGAAAGCACCCTCGAAGTGCTCGAGATAAAGCTGCGTATTGAAAAAGGAAAGAAAAGACTGGGCGAAGGCTTCAACTCCCTGGGCGACGTGATACCTGACCTATATCTGAAGGCTGGTCTTGAGAACATCAAGGTATGGATCTCGGACAAAGCGCTCTCGATCATTCCGCCCTACGACACGCAGGAGAAAATGCTGCGCGTAGAGCAAATGCTACAGTGGATTGACTCCGACTCGATGGGCTACGACTACCAGGACAACCTCAACTACTTCATGGCCGGCGGCGGCGACAAAGACAAGTTCGATGCTTACTGGCAGAAGCTGCTTTACAACAAGATTGCGCTCAAGCAACGGCTTCTGAACGAAGAGTATGTTTCTGCTGGCGGCAGTCTGGTATACATCGTAGCGGGGCAGAAACCGCGAGGTTAAGCATAATGGCGCGAGCGTCCTCGCTCGTAACTTGCTATGGTGGGGCCTCTGGCCCCTTTAGCCTTTATAGCAGCTATATGACTCGAAATTGGCTTAGGGCAGCTAACGTTTGATATAAAGCACAAAAGTTAAAAGAAACGCACAAGGGGGCCAGAGGCCCAACGATAATAAACACAAGCGTGGACGCTCGCGCTATATACATTTGTTAATCGGCTAGATTCTCTCCTTTCTCGCCCATAACAAACTGAATGATCGCTCCAAACACAAGCACCGCCACACAACCAATTACATTAAACCACAGGAAGGCGATATCCGTGTAAAAGTGGCAGTAAAGCACCACAGCTTCGGCCATCAGCGCGGCGATGAAGACAGCATGTCCCTTAATATACTTCACGTAGAAGGCCACCAGGAAAATGCCCAGGATGGTACCGTAGAAAATGGATCCGATGATGTTCACGGCCTGAATCAGGTTATCGAGCAGAGAGGCATAGGTGGCGAAGATGATTGCCAGCGTGCCCCAGGCGGCTGTGAAAACGCGGGAAGCCCGCAGGTAATGGAAGTTGTCTTTATCCTTCTTGACAGAGCGTTTGTAGATGTCCACCACCGTAGTGGAGGCCAGCGCATTAAGCTCCGATGCCGTGGATGACATGGCGGCAGAGAAAATCACAGCCAAAAGCAGACCTACCAAACCGGCTGGCAAGTACTTCATCACAAAAGAGATGAACACGTAGTCGGTATCCTTTGTCTCGGCATCGGGAGTGGCCTTTGCGATAAGTGCTTTTGCATCATTACGCACCACTTTGGAGGCATCAGTTATACCTTGCACTTCGGCTTGGGCTGCGGCAATTGCGGTTTCGTCGTCAGTTCGCAGGGCGGCAACCAGGCCGTGCACCGCTTCCTGTTTCTGGTTGAACAAAACAGTGTGTTGCTCTTCGAGCGCTTCCATTTCCGGGGCGAATTCAGTGGCGTATACCTTGTCTTTGGCGCTCTCGTTAAAAAAGAGTGGCGGCTGGTTGAACTGGTAGAACACAAACACCATCACCCCGATGAACAGGATGATAAACTGCATCGGGATCTTGAGCAGGCCGTTGAACAGCAGACCCAGTCTACTTTCTGCCACCGATTTTCCGCCCAGATAGCGGGCCACCTGGCTCTGGTCGGTACCGAAGTAGGAAAGCGCCAGGAACAAACCGCCCGTCATACCTGACCAGAAATTATACCGGTCGTTCCAGTCGAAGGAGAAGTCTACCACGTTCATTTTGCCCATCTTGCCCGCCACGGCCACGGCATCGCCAAAGGACACGCTTTCTGGCAGGTAACGCACCACCATAAAACCGGCTACCAGCATTCCGCCCATCATCACGGCCATTTGCTGCTTTTGCGTCACGCTCACCGCCTTGGTGCCACCCGACACGGTATAAATGATCACCAGTATACCGATCAGCATGTTGGTGGCTGTCAGGTTCCAGCCTAGTATAGTAGAGAGGATGATAGCCGGTGCGTAAATGGTGATGCCCGCCGCCAGTCCGCGCTGTATCAGAAAGAGCAGAGCGGCCAGCGATCGGGTTTTCAGGTCGAAGCGACTTTCCAGGAATTCGTAGGCGGTGTATACCTTGAGTCGATAGAAAATAGGGATAACCGTGATCGAAATGATGACCATGGCGATTGGGAGACCGAAGTAGAACTGCACGAAGCGCATGCCGTCTTCGTAGGCCTGCCCCGGTGTAGAAAGAAAAGTGATAGCACTGGCCTGTGTGGCCATGATGGACAAACCGATGGTCCACCACTTCATGCTGTTGTCACCTTTCAGGTAGCCTTCTATATCTTTGCTGCCACGCGTTTTCCAGACCCCGTAGCTTACAATAAAGCCCAGTGTGCCGAGCAGTACAATCCAGTCGAGTAACCTCATGAATAAATGCGGGTGATGATGTAAAACAGGGAGATCAGAAAGGCGAGATTGCCCAGTACCAGCCAGTACATACTTTTCCAGCTTTTGAAAAAGGGTGGCTTGTCGAGCTCCTCACCAGGCTTGTTATCGGTATCTTTCATAGTATTCTCAGTTGTAGCACGAATCTAGTAGCATGACATCTTTAAGGATAGTCGTAGCGTACCTGACAAAAGACTCGCAGAGGAGTGTTAAATCGTTTCCGATGAATCTATTGCCCTTTGTCTGGCACTCTCCGGAAGCTACGTGATCTGCTCATTTATTTTGCTGTACTCTCCGCGCTGCTGCCCTGGGCACCGTGCCCGTTGCCGAGAGAGATCAGGTTGGTGAAGATGCGGTAGGCGCCCGGCACACCGGCAGGCAGCTGTCTGAACCAGGAGTAGCCGGTATACACAAAGTGCCCCTTGCCATGGCGGGCGATCAAAAGGCCGCCGTCGCGGGCAGGCTCGCCGGGATCGTTGCTCGAGAGGATGGCCTCAAACTCGCTGCTCCACTCACTCGGGAAGTAAAGTCCCCGCTCCTGCACCCAGCCTTCAAAGTCCTTCTTGGTGATCTTGTTTGGGCTGTTCAGCGCCTGATGACCTGGTTTCAGGAAGCGCACGTCGGCATCCTCCACCGTTACCCGCTGGCTCGAAATCTTGAGGGGATAAGGGGCAACGTTGCTGGTTTTGAGGCTGTGCCCGGTGTTATACTGCACAATCACGGTACCTCCCTGCTGCACGTAGTTGAGCAGACGCGGCTGGTAAAAGTTCATGCGCTCCACCGTGTTGTAAGCCCGAACCCCAAGTATCACCGCGTCAAAACGCTTCAGATTCTGGTCAGTGATATCCTCGTCCTTCAGTAGCGTAACGTTGTACCCGATCTGCTGCAGACTGGCAGGTATGTCGTCGCCGGCGCCCATCAGGTAAGCGATCTGCTCGCCATTGCGCTTCAGGTCGAGGCGCACAGCCTTGGCCACAGCCTCCGGAAAAGTGGTTTGGGTTGGAATGTGACTGTACTGAATCAGGTTGAGTCCGCGGGTGTAGGGCTTGCCTGCCACCGTAGCAACGGCTTTGAGCGCTACCTCCTGCTGCCCTTTCGGTGGATGCACCATAAAGCGAACCAACTGCTCTGCCCCGTTTTGTTCCAGGTCAAAAGCAACCTGTGCAGGTTCTGCTCGCCAGCCCTTCGGCAGTTGCAGGGCTACATTGCCTTTTATACCTGCCTTGCCAGCTTTTACCAACACATGCACCGGCTTTGGCTCCTGCGAGGCAAACATCAGTACTTTTTCTAAGATGTTCACAAAAACCGGCGGCGTAATGGCCAGTGGTCTGTACTGCTCCCCGTCCACCGGGTCGTTTCGCTTGTAAACAACAGGTACGGTATACCGGAAGGGCTCCCCGCTGATCAGCAAATCGAAATGCACCTCAGCGGCCGGTTGATTTTCCGGCGCACCGATCTCCTGCAGATCATCCACCCGGAACAAGCCCAGCGTTCCCTCCTGCCGTAGCCAGTAAGGCTGTGAAAGCTGAGCAGAGGCCGGAATTGGCAATTTAAATGGAATCAGATGCGATTCGTTTGGTGCGAGTGTTTTATTCAGGATGCTGTCTTTCGAAGCGAAGGCAGGACGCATGCCCACCAGCTGCACAGGTATAGCCGAACGGTTTATGGTTTCTATCTGTAAGTTGAGGCGCTCTCCCGGCGTGACGGCATAATCTGTAGCGACTGCCTCCAGGTATAGTCCCAGGCTATGCTTCACTACCTGCTCCAACTCTTCTGCTTTGAGGCGCTTCCAGTAGCTGTCGGGTAGTTTGGCAAGTTCTTTTCGGGCGGCCAGCAGCGTAGGTACCACAGCCGCCGGCTGCTCGGGCTTAAACTCCGATACCGCCTGCTGCAAGAGGGCCGCTACTTTATCACTTCCCTTCACCCGGCTCCAGGTAGTGTTTATACCTTCGAACAGCTCTTCCTTTGCCCGCTCCCCTTTTGTGTGATCCAGGTACTCGATCGTAACTCCCCTTGTACCCGTAGCGCCAAAACCCTGGCTCTTGTGCATGCTGCGGCTCAAAGCAGCAATTTCTGGGTATGACTTACCCAACAGTGGGTTGTAGCCGCCAACGTCTACCTTTAGGAGCTGCGAGCCGTAATCTTCAAACTCTTTCTGGCTGCGAAAAGACCATACGCCTGTATTCCAAAGCACCCGTTTAGCCTGCCATACCTGCACATATTTCAGCTGCTCCGGAAAGCGTTTTGGGTCGGCAGCAGCCTCAAAGGCCTCGTTAGCCAGCATAGCCGAGGCCGTGTGGTGACCGTGGGTTTCAGATGGTTTTGGCGAGAAGCGGGTGATGATCACGTCGGGCTTGAACTTGCGGATTGCCCACACCACATCGTGCAGCACTTTTTCCTTGTCCCAGGTTGCAAAGGTCTCTTCCGGGTTTTTAGAATAGCCAAAATCATTGGCGCGGGTAAAAAACTGCTGACCTCCGTCGATGCGCCGGGCCTGCAGCAGTTCCTGTGTGCGAATGATGCCCAGCCCTTCGCGGATTTCCGGTCCGATCAGGTTCTGTCCGCCATCGCCGCGCGTTACGGACAGGTAGCCGGTATTGTATAGCTTCTCGTTGGATAGGTAAGCGATAAAACGGGTATTCTCGTCATCGGGGTGGGCCGCTACATACAGCGCGGTGCCCAGTACGTTGAGTTTCTTGATGTCCTGCAGTAATGCAGCAGCATCTGGTTTTGCGGGCGCCTGCGCCTGTAGCGGACCGCAGGTTAGAAGCAGAAAAAAGGTAAATAAGAGCGAAAAACTTTTTTTCATAGTTTTAGTTAAAGAAGCGGTGAAAGCGAGCCATCGCCAATGTGCTGTAAATCTAAAAAATTTGTATCAGCCTAACCAGTTTTTGGGGGTTTAAAGGACAGAAAGTCGCTGCTACCCGACATATAACAATTGGAACACATTATTTGTATTAATAACAGTCGACATCACATTGAATCAAACTCAACTGATATAGTCTTGTAATATGACTAGTCAGGACTTAACGAAGAAAATTACAGGCTAAAGTAAATTTTTCAAAAAAATAATCAAATTGCTGGCTTTATATCTTACCCTTTATATATTTGTAAAAAAGTGGAAGACATTTACCGAATACTGCCTAAGGCTTGTCAGTTTAACTGGGTAGCCCCAACTATGAAACAACGTATCTGAAGGCTACAAACATTTGACGCATATGGCAGAAAGCAGAATTGGAGACCAGGCAATCGAATTCCTTGGATCCTACTATGCCAAACATGAAAAAAAATCTGGTCTATTAGTAAACAGGCTCGTGCCCACTCACCAGGGTACCTTTGCTGATGCGCTGTTTGCTTACCAGAAGCACGACAACTGCTTTTTTGCCATTTCCCTCAACATCTCCGCCTCCAACAAGCTCGCGCGCCTGCTGAGTACCTACAAGAAAAAGGGACTGGGCAGAAGCCGCTACTTTACCGCAGCTTTTATTTTCAGCGCAGCAGCCTACCTCTGCTACCTGACCGGTAGTTGGCTGGCAGTCGCTTTAATTCCTGCCATCCTTGCTATTGCTGGCTTTTTCCTGCACTCCAGGTTACGTAAGCGCTACCTGCAGCAGCAGTTGAAAGAGGCGGTAGACCAACTCAAGCAGCAACCTGGCGACCACCAGTGGCTAGGTATACAGGTGAGCAGCCTGTGCTGGCGCGGCAATGAAATGGCGGACTACCTCTCCAAGCTGTGCGAACGAAAAGGAATTGGCCTGCTGACAGTAGGGAAACGCTCCCGCCTCACCCTGCGTCAGGAGCCACGACTGGCCACCTGCCGCCGCACTGACTTCCTTTCATACTATACCCAAGGCGAAAACCTGCGCAGAGAGCTGTCTGACCAGTTTATGCGGGTTGCTTAGACCGCAAATAAAAATGCGCCTCAGCCACTACTAATCCTTTCCCTCCTGCGTACAAATGTCAAAAGCCGTACAGTCTGCAAGGACTGATGGCCAGACTCGACCTTTGCGCCCATGAGAAAATACCTGAGCATACTCTCCCTGGCGGCTCTCCTCCTGGCTGGATGCCAGACGCAGGACGGCTTTCAGATCCCCAACACGCAGCCCGACATGCGGGGCAGTATCACCAACATCAAAAAGACTAACTCCAAAAAGAAGGAAGGCGTGGCCGTGGTTATGGTGGAATCTGTGGAAGGTGTACCAACCACCCTTACCAAAGCGACTTTGCGCATTGATGCTAAAACTTACATCGAAAACCTGCAGGGAGCCACACTTCGGTTAGAACATTTGCGCGAAGGGCAGTTAGTAGAGGCTTGGTTTGATGAACAAGTTGTGGAGGCGTCTCCGGTGCAGGCCCATGCATCCGCCATACGGGTAAGCAATTAGTTGGAAAGATGGAACAGAAACAGACGCGCTATACCTGGCACAAGGTATTTGACAGCGTGACAGAAGCCCACGAGCAGGTGCCCCCTCGCAAACTGAAGCAGTTGGTGCTGGATGGCCGGTCCATCTGCTTTGCGCATACCGCCTCCGGCTTTTTTGCCCTCGACGATGTCTGCCCACATCTGGGCTATTCCCTCAGCAAGGGCACCACCAATTACCTGGATGAAGTGATATGCCCCTGGCACAGCTACAGGTATAGCATGCGGGACGGGCGTGAGTGCGAGTTCCGTACCCGTAAAGCGGTTCTGCACCCGGTGGAGTTAAGAGAAGAAGGTGTATTTGTAGGAATTGAACAGGCCGCCGCTACGATCTGAAAAGGAGTCTTTTACCCTTACACGGGGGCATTCCACTCAAAATAGGGCGATTTCTGAGGCTAAGGCGTTCTAATTGTTTACATTGAGGCCCAACCAAAAATGTGATGTCTATGGCAACCAGAATTATTCGTCCGGAACCTACGCCATCTGCACCAGTAGAGCTTCGTCACATAATGGGTGAGCTATATGTGACCATTCAGCTTAAAAAAGACTACATAGAAGCCAAGTGGCAGGGCCATATAACGGCTGATAATGTGGTGTGCGCAGCGCAAGCCTTTCTCGAGTTTTTAAGAAAAAACCCATGCCAGAAGCTACTCAACGATAAGTCAGAAGTAACCGGGGACTGGCAGGAAGCCAACGACTGGCTGCAGTTTGAGTGGCTGCCACAAGCACTTGGAGCGGGTCTGCGCTACCTGGCGCACGTTTACTCCCTGAGCATGTTCAGCAAACTCGCTGCCCGAGAGCTTGAAGAGCGTATCACCCCCCAGCTCTCCATGAAAAACTTTTATGAACGACGCCTAGCCGAAGAGTGGCTCCTGGAGCAGGAAGACACTGCCGCTGGCCAGCGGGCTGCCAGGGCTTAGTGCACATTAGCAGCAACCGCTTGTGGCGCAACAGGTGTGATCACGACTGTATCGAGCAGTACTGACATCACAGGCTCTTCTATTTCAACATGGCTGGCGACAGTAGCATCAACTGCTTGTGTGTTTTTAGCATTTGGTTGCATGGCAAGACCGAAGCAAGATACTGTGGCGGCGATTACAAATAATACTTTCATGGCTTTAATATTTAGATGGTTATCAATTAATTACTGTGACAAAGTTATTCTATAGTACTTTGTTATGCAAGGTACTGTTACTTAATACACTACTATTTTATACCAAGGGCCTAAAATTATCCGTGAAGCTCCTCAATAATCAGACGAACGACACCATCTTTTTAGAGCCAAAAAGAACAATTATTACCAGGTATAGTTATATATAATTTATCAGTTGCAGGCTTTCTGAGAGATAATGCGCTGCATTTGTCCTTTCCCCAAAAATTAGCTTTAATTTTGCCCTTCAGCCTCTACCCATTTACTGGTTTGCAGGCTATTTAAGTAGGTATAAGACAGTTTCGATGCAGGATATAGAGGAAGTAAAGCAAATACAGAAAGAGGAAAAAGAAAGCGGGTTTAAGCGGGAAATTACGCTTTTTGACGCCATCATGATCGTGACCGGTGGCATGATCGGTTCCGGTATATTCATTGTAACCGCAGATATATCCAGGGCAGTCGTAAGTCCGGGCAATATGCTGCTGGTGTGGGTGCTCTCGGGCTTCCTGACCATGGTGGGTGCCATCAGCTATGGCGAACTCTCGTCCATGTTCCCGAAAGTGGGCGGCCAATACGTATACCTGAAAGAGGCCTACAACAAGATGGTGGCCTTCCTCTACGGCTGGACGCTCTTTCTTGTGATCCAGACGGGGGTGATCGCAGCAGTGGGCGTAGCTTTCGCCCGTTTTACCGGAGTGCTTATACCTTGGTTCAGCGAAAGTAACGTGCTGTTTTCTTTGGGCAGCTTTAACTTCACCTCGGTGCAGCTGCTGGCCATCGCGAGCATCCTATACCTGACGTACATCAACTCCAGGGGCGTGAAGAGTGGCAAGCTGATTCAGAACATATTCGGCAGCACGAAGCTGATCGCCCTGTTCGGCCTGATCCTTTTCGGTCTGCTTTTCGGTATCAACGACACGGCGGTGCAGGCCAATTTCTCTGATTTCTGGGGCTCAGCAGCTGCCGCCTCGGGAGCCAGCGAAGCACCTCCGGTAGGTATGGCCTTGATAACAGCCATCGGCATCGCCATGGTGGGTGCCCTGTTCTCCGCCGACTCCTGGAACAACATTGGCTTTTCGGGTGACGAGATCGTGAATCCGAAGCGAACAATCGTGCTCAGCATGGTGATCGGCAGCGCGATTGTGATGGGTCTATACCTGATCATCAACCTGGTATACCTGTTGGTATTGCCCCTCAACGGCGACCCGAACGCGACAGACGTGATGGCGCAAGGCATCAAGTACGCTTCCAACGACCGCGTAGCCACAGCCGTGGCAGAGGTGATTGGAGGTTATCCAGCTACGGTAGGCATCGCCATCCTGATCATGATCTCCACATTCGGTTGTAACAACGGTGCCATTCTGTCTGGCGCGCGGGTATACTATGCCATCGCCAAAGATGGGTTGTTCTTCGAAAAGATGGGGCACCTGAACAAAAACGGCGTGCCGGCGGCCGCCCTGTGGCTACAGTGCGCCTGGGCCTGTCTGCTTTGCCTCTCCGGCACCTACAACGACCTCCTCGACTACGTGATCTTTGCGGTGATGCTCTTTTACATCCTGACGATTATTGGGGTGTTTGTGCTGCGTGTGCGCCGCCCGGATCTCAAGCGTCCTTACAAAGCCTTCGGTTACCCGATTCTGCCGGCACTTTATGTTTTGATTGCCTCAGGCATTTGCATCATCCTGCTCGTCTACAAGCCAGTCTATACCTGGCCAGGCCTGATCATCGTGGCGCTGGGCATACCGGTTTATTATTTCTTCGGAAGCAAGTTTAAGAAGGAGTCGGGTATGTAAGTGGTCCACTTTATGAAAATTGAAAAGCAGTTTGTCAGGTATGGCGGACTGCTTTTTTTGTAGCTTTGCTGCCTTAATCGGCCAATGGTCGGAAACACGAAGCTGTATGAGCACCGTTTATTTTATCAGTGGCCTTGGGGCGGACGAGCGCATGTTTCAGTTTCTGCACATCAAATGCAGAAACAAGGTATATGTGCGCTGGATTCAGCCTTTTGACAACGAGCCACTGCACGACTATGCGGTACGACTGGCTGGGCAAATTACCGAACCCAACCCGGTGCTGGTGGGCATGTCCTTTGGCGGCGTGGTGGCCATTGAGCTGGCTAAGTTTCTGAAACCATGCAAGACCATCCTGATCTCGAGCATCGCCAGTAGCAGAATTTTGCCGTGGTACTACCGCCTGATGGGTTTTCTGCGGCTGCACCGCATTATACCAGTGTCCTGGCTCAAGCGCTTCCATTTTGTGGGGCCGCTGCTGTTCGGTGCCAGCACCAAAGCCGAAAAAGTGCTGCTCAAGCAGGTGATTCTTGAAACTGACCCACACTTCCTGCGCTGGGCCATCGGGCAGTTGCTCAACTGGCAACAACCTGACCATTATGAGAACGCCGTGATGATCCACGGCACAGCCGACCGCATCCTGCCGATGAGTACCTACCCGGGTATTATTAAAGTGAAAAGAGCCGGTCACCTGATGGTTTTGAGCCACGCTTCCGAGATAAGTGCTATCTTGGATAAGATTTTAGAAGATTGCGAAACATGACAACAGATAAAAAGAAATTCATTATCAAGACGCCGGACGGCCAGACAGCCGACCTCACCAATGCAACTACCCTCCGCAGCAACAACCTCTACCCTTTCGGTCGACACAACTACTCCATCTATGAAAGCCCGGAAGGCGTATTTGTACGTGGCTTTAACAGTGGCGAGCGTGAGATCATGCTCACCGGCTTTGAGATAATTGACGAGGCGACGGCCCGCAACTACAAGCATACCTACACCCGCGAAGACGAGTAGCCATGGAGTTGAGTTTCTGGGAAAAAGAATCGTATTTCAGCAACATCGACGTGCTTATTGTGGGCAGCGGCATCGTGGGTTTGAACGCGGCGCTATACCTCAAAACACAGCAGCCCGCCCTGAAAGTAATGGTGGTAGAGCGTGGACTATTGCCTACTGGGGCCAGCACCCGCAACGCCGGCTTCGCTTGCTTCGGCAGTCCCTCGGAGCTACTCGACGATCTGAGCCACCACAGCGAGGATGAGGTATTTGCGCTGGTAGAGCGGCGCTGGCGAGGGTTGCAGCGCCTGCGCCAGAACCTCGGCGACCAGGCCATTGACTACCACCACTGGGGTGGCTACGAACTGTTTGAGGAAAGCCAAAAGCCGCTGTATGAAGCCTGTCTCGAGCAATTGCCCTACCTCAACAAGCAGCTGCAGCAGGTGACCGGTGAGCAGGATATCTACCGCCCGGCCGACCACAAGATCAGTGATTTCGGATTTAAGCAGCTAGCCCATTTGATCGAAAGCACAGCCGAGGGGCAGATCGATACGGGTAAGATGATACTGGCACTCACGCAGAAGGTACAGGCCCTGGGTGTGATCGTGCTGAACGGACTGGAGATTGAAAGTCTGCAGGAGGAAAGCACAGGCATCACCGCCCTCACAAAACAAGGCATTGCTATACCTGCCCGTGCGGCCCTGGTTGCGACCAACGGCTTTGCCCGCCAGTTGCTACCGCAATTGCAGGTGGCACCGGCCCGGGCGCAGGTACTCATCACCAAGCCTATACCTGACCTGCGGTTCAAAGGCACCTTTCACTACGACAAAGGATTCTACTACTTCCGCAATATCGGCAATCGGGTACTTTTCGGCGGTGGTCGCAACCTCGACTTCGAAACCGAAGAGACCACAGAGATGGGCTTGACAGAACTGGTGCAGAACAAGCTGGACGAACTGTTGCGAGAAGTCATCCTACCTGGTACGCCCTATGAAGTAGAACAGCGCTGGAGCGGCATCATGGGTGTGGGATCTAGCAAGTCAACCATCGTGCAGCCAGTATCGGAGCACGTGTGCTGCGCCGTGCGCATGGGCGGCATGGGTGTGGCAATCGGTTCACTGGTAGGGGAAGAGGGGGCTGCACTGGTATTAGAGAGGCTGTAGAAGGTATACCCAGCGCTTCATAATTTTGACAAAAGATTACTCGCTGAAAGATACTTTGATTAGGCTTTGACGCCCGACAATAATTGAAAGGTTTCTAACTCACTTCTATAAACAAAAAAGGTAAACCGTAAGTGGTTTACCTTTTTCAGTTTCTATCGTTTGTACGAGTTACATTCGTATCCATTGAGTCGAGGTGTTTTGGTTGGGGATCATCAGGCTTTTGGCGGCGTCTTTCTCCGCTCTATAAAATTCCTGGTACTCTTCTTCGCTCATTTCTTCACGAAGGGCAATGTGGAATTTGGCCAGTTCAGGGTATAATTGGTTGCGTTCCTGGCGCTCCTGCGGACTGTCTGTGTTAAAATCGTAAAAGGATTTTACAAAATTTTTCATAATTAAATATTTGATTTAAAGTGAGTTGGAAAACAGTTTTACTCCCAAGCTTCTTTTTAAGTTGTCTATATTTAGAAGCAGTTTTCCACAATCCGCCCTCACTGCTAGCAAACCCATAAAATCTACCTGACGAAGTCAATAACATAAAAGGCCCTACCAGCTGGCAGGGCCTTTTATGTAAAATATCAAATACTTATATAGTTGAATCTGTCAAATTCTGCAATTAGAAACAGCTGTCACATTACTGACTGAGGTGCTTAAAATAGAGACCGGTTGCCACCAGCAGGAGTTTGGTTAGCTCAGGAATATCCCGTGCGATGGAAATCCGGCCAATCGAATTACTAAAGCTCCCCTGTTCAAAATGCATCAGGCTACTGCCAGCTTCGTCGAACAAATCTCTGCTGCTGTCTGATGCCTTGCCCCCGAACGTAAACTGCTCGCCGGTGACCAGAGTCGTCGTGGTTTTGCCAAAGCCTGACGTCTTGCTCATACCGATCACTTCGTCTTTGAAGCAGATCGTGACGTCATGTTGGAGCCAGCCCTTCCTTTGGAAGTAAAGATTGATGCGCTCTGAGCTGAAATCGGCGTCGTTGCTTGCCCAGCCTTTGAAAGCAAGCGCACCAACCACTCCATTTTCGTCACTTACAGTATATTTCCGGGACGTCAGGTTCTCTTGTTTCCAGTGCAGCAGCTCCATAGCTTAATTTAAGCCCAGCACGTCTACGCCCTGCTCAAACACCACGTCAACAGGTATGTTCTTCTGACTGAGGCGGTCCAGGTCGGCCTGCAGTTCCGCACTGATCTGCCCTTGCTCGTTCAGGAGCCTGCCCACACCGGCATAGTCACCGTTGCCTTGCAGTGTGAGGATCAGTTCAGACAACTTGTCCATGGCCTCTCCCATCTTCACGTAGTTCACGCGGTACTTGCCAGTCTGCGCGTCTCGCTCAAAGGCGCCGTTTTCCTTAAAGAAGTTGAAGCGTACCATGTTGGCCTTGCCGTGGGCGCTGGCCGCACCGAAACGCACCGAACGGAAAATGCCTGCCATAAAAGTGGTATAGTAATCCTCGAGGCTGCCGCTCACTTCGCCTTTTTTGTGCAGCTGTGTGATCATGTAGAGGCCCAGGATATCGGCTTTGCCCTCTTCCAGTGCTGAAGCGTGTTCTTTCAGGGCCTCACGCACCGTGCCTTTGCCGTTGATGGTGTTTTTGATGCCTAGCCCGTGCGCCACCTCGTGGAACATGGTATTGGCAAAGAAGGCGTCGAAAGTGATGTGCTGCTTCTGATCATCGGCGATCAGTTCGTCAGCAATTGGCAGCATGATCTTGTCGAACTTGGCCTGCATGGCGTTTTTGAGTTGCAGACGGCGCGTGCCCTTCTTCAACTGCACCTCCTCGTCGTTGGGCAGGTTGATGGCAATGGTCTTGCTGCCCGCGCTGCAGTCACCGGCGTAGTACACCACGTCGTAGGCGTTCAGGTCAGAGTCTGTGCCAGGCGTTTCTTTTTTGTAGTTGGCGGGCACGGGCAGTCCGCGCTGTAGTTCTGGCAAAAAGGCAGCATACTTCTCGAGGCGCTTGCTCCACTCCATGTCCTTAATCAGCACATAGGCCTCATGCGCCGCTTTGTAGCCGAACACCTTGTCTTCGTAGGTTTCGATCGGGCCGATGATGACGTCGATGCGGTTGTTCTTCATGTCCATCCAGGCCAGGTCGCTTGGCTGGTAGTTGTCATTCAGCAGTGCATCGGCGCGCAGGGTCAGGTATTTTTTCAGGCCCGGCTCCTCGGCCAGGTTCGCTGCCTGACGCAGCAGGTCGGAAGCACGCTTCACCTGTTCTTTAAATTGCACGTGGTAAGGCACAGTCATTAACTGGCCGTTGGCATCGCGGCGCAGGAAGGTATACTGGCTGGCTTTGTCTTTCAGGTTGGCCTTTTCGAACTCCTCTTTCGTCATATCGTGCGGGTAGAAGTTGGCCGCATCGGGTTTTGGTCCCACGCCAGGCAGAAAGGGCTCGTTGTTATTGAGGCGGTCCCAGGGGCCGTAGTTGATCTTCACAAACTGTTTGGCAGCATCGTCAGTTAAGGCATTCAGCAGCGAGTCTTTCTTGCCGTAGGCCTCATACCAGAACAATTCGTCCATGATGTTGCTTGCCTCGATCAGGAGCGGGATCATTTGCCGCTCTTTCTCGCTCAGGCCGCTCAGGTCGGAAGTGAGGCGCACGGTCGTGTACATACCCAGCTTTTGCTGCAGGTCGGTAGCAGTAGAGTCGGTCTGCACAGTTTCGGTGGTTTGGGCTTCGTTGGTAGTGCTGCCGGTGCAGGCGGCCGTCATGGCGGCTACAGCGGAGGCTAGTATCAGGTGGCGTGATTTCATGTTGGTATAAGGTTAGTTTTATTTTTCAAGAGAAAGATACAGTATTTGAGATAAAAGAAAAAGCCGCCACCCTTTGTCGGGGCAGCGGCTTATACCTATGTGATGCTGTTGACTTGCCTTAAAACAAGCCGAACAACTCACTGTTGATCCGTTCAATGATGCTTCCCAGATCCTCCGGGTTCGCCACGAAGTCCATGTTGTTCACGTCGATCACCAGCAGCTTGCCTTGGTCGTATGTGCTCATCCAGGTGTTGTAGTGCTCGTTGAGGTTGCGCAGGTAGTTGATGCTAATGTTGTTTTCGTACTCACGGTTGCGCTTCTCGATCTGCCCGATCAGCTTCGGCAGGTCCGCCTTCAGGTAGATCATCAGGTCAGGCGCTTTCACCATGCTGATCATCGACTGGAACAGGGCAAAGTAGTTTTCGTAGTCGCGCGTACTCATCAACCCGGAATCGTGCAGGTTCTTCGCAAAGATGTAAGCGTCTTCGTAGATGGTACGGTCCTGAATCACGTGTCCGTCCTTGGCCTGAATTTGCTGTACCTGCCCAAAACGGCTGTTCAAAAAGAACACTTGCAGGTGAAAAGACCACCGTTCCATGTCGTCATAAAAATCCTTCAGGTAGGGGTTGTTCTCGACGGCCTCCAGGTATAGCTCCCACTTAAAGTGCTGGGAGAGTTTAGTAGCCAGGGTAGTTTTGCCGGCGCCAATATTGCCGACGATCGCAATGTGCATGGTAATGATATAAGAAGTGAAGAAACCGGTTGCAAATTAAAGCTTTTTTTCGTGGCTGCTCGCCACTATTCCTGAAACTTACCAACGGGATTATACACACGACTTAGCGCCGTATCCACACCCAAACCACTATACCCTTATACCTCAAGGAATTAAACCACAGGTATAGCGCATTTATTTCGGCCTAGTCCTGCCTTTGGCGTTTTCAACTCATCTGAGAAGGCTGCGTAAACTGTAGGTGAAACCAAACTTAAAAACTATGACTAAGGGACACAACCAAGACAAGAACAAAACAGAGCAGAAACCTGAAGCCAAGCACAAAGGTGGCCAGGAAGGAAACCGCGGCCTGAGCGATCAGCAGAAGGATAAAAGCCCGAACCAAGGTAGGAATGACAAAAAAGACCAGTCTGGTGGCACCAAAGGCCAAAATGCTATTTAGTTAACAGTACTTCCTAAAACAGCCGGAGCGTGAAGCGATCTATTGCTGCACGCTCCGGCTGTTTTAGGAAATAGATAAATCTCTCTTTTCGCAAAAACAGTTATACCTAGCGTTGCTCCCGCATCTGGTTATACTTGTCTTTGGCATCGCGGCTTTTGCGCAGGGTGTTGAACTCTACCTGCAGTGCCGCCACTTTCATTTTGTCGCTGTTACTCATTTGGCTGAGCACCTGCTGCTTGCGGTCGTTAAGCTGCAGGTATACGTGCTCGGCATAGTCCCAGTCGCGCAGGCTCCAGTCGGTGCGCTGCGCCCGCACGTTTTCCATAAACCTGACAAAAGTGCCACGCAACTGGCTGGCCTTGAGCTGTCCGATTTTGTTCGTGCCGACCAGGCGGCGTTCCCAGGTAGCGGCCGTTTCGCGGCTGAGGGGCTGCCCGTAGCGTTCTTCCTTCTCAGCCTCCCACTCCTGGTACTGGTTTTTCAGTTCGCCATACTCCTGCTTCGACGCTTCGTTCATCTGACTGCTGCTACGGTCCAGGCTTTGGGTACGGGCTCTGAACTCCTGCTTCACTGTCGGCCATTCAGCCCTTGTTATGCTGTCGCCCTGGTTCACTCTTCTGTTCATCCAGTTACGGAAATCCTCCAGGTCTTGCTCCAGCTTCGATTTGGTCTGCGCCTGAACTCCAAGCGTGCTGACGAGCATCAGAAGCATTAAGGCAGCCACAGATAACTTCTTCATAAGTTGGTTTGTTTTTGTTTTGTGATCGAATACTCTTTTAACACAGCTTCCACAATAAATATTATGCCAGAGTATTCCGATTGCGCTATATTTTTTAATGCGGATACTCTACCTGCACCAGGTATAACAAGACGTTTGCTATCTTTTTGCAACTACTTACGTTTAAAGCAATGGCAGGCATTTTGCAGGCTCCGCACTTGGGATTGTGCCACACGCGTTCTTCCCCATCAAACTAAAACTTATATGCGTAAAACGAGGGACAACTTCCACGAAACCGTTGTTTCCATACCTAACCGGGACGAAATTATTCTGAGCGCCGAACGCTTTCCGTTCAAGGCGACCCTCAGTCTGTCACCGTTGGTGACCTACTGGGAAAACAAGATCAAGACCGACCCGAACTGCAATGTGTCTCGTGTAAACGAGCTGGCCGGTTTGCTGCGCCAAAACCCCGCGCTGCTGGAGCCGATCGAAGATGTGTCTATCATTGACAAATACATCGACACGGTCGATATCCTGATGGAAGACATTTTTCCGAGCGCCCTTTGGGAGAACGATCTTCGTGCCACGGCGCTTCCCTTTCACTTCGACAGCTTCTACGCCACGCCACGCCTGGAGGAACTCGACTTGCTGGGAGGCGGCAACTATACCCAAAAGCTTAACCTCGACCTCAAAACCCTGCTCTTCCGCCAGACGCTTTCGGCTTATACCCTGATCCTGGAGAAGTTCTACAACGCCAACTTCTTTGTGGACGAGCCCTTTATCTTCAGCATCAAAGACAAGTTCACCAAACTCGACCGGCACTACAAGCTGATCACCGATCTGAAGTTCATGAAAGTGAAGGCCAAAGGGCCGATCAAGAAACTCAGCACACAGGAAATAAACTTTCTAATTAACCGCTACAACGACCTGGACCTTTGGATGCAGAAGATTCCGCCGGAGAACTTTGAGTTCAGTGGATTTGCCATCTACGATTTTACGGATGTGACTAACGAGGCGACGATCTCCTCGCTGCGCTACGACCTGCTCGACCAGGACTCTGTGACCACACCAGACGGGTTCGAGAGCCTGCAGCAGAAGCTGCGCGTGCTCTTCGGGCTGCCGGGTTTGCGGCTGGGTTTGTCTTCCCTGCCCGCGTTGCACGACTTTGACACCAACTTTACCCGCAAAACCTGGAACGGGCTGGTGTTGCAGAAGAATTCCCGCATCAAACTCGAGGATTTAACCGAATCCATCTACGCTCCTGTGCTCATAAAGGGCAATACCATTATAGTGGACGACCTGGAGCAGCTGGACGAGCCTAACAGATTGGAGCAGGAGCTGATTAAGACCGGCCTGCGCAACCTGATCATTGCACCGCTGCAGTACGAAGGCAAAAAGATCGGTATGTTGGAACTGGCTTCGCCTATACCTGGTGAACTGAATGCACTCTCCACCATCAAGCTCAAGGAGATTCTGCCGCTTTTTGCGCTGGCGCTCAATCGCATGCTCGACGAATTGCGCAGCAGCATCCAAAACATCATCAAAGAGAAGTACACGGCCATTCACCCGATCGTGGAATGGCGCTTTACGCAGGCAGCCATCAACCTGCTCGATAAGATGGAACGCAATGTACCGGCCGAGATCGAACCGATCGTGTTCCGTGACATCTACCCGCTTTACGGTGTATCGGATGTCCGCAGTTCGGCTTCGGAGCGCATCAAGGCCATACAAGGCGACCTGCTCGAGCAGCTGGTGCTGGCCAAAGAGGTGATACTGGCTGCCAAAGACAAGCTGCCGCTCTCCATCCTGGACGAGTTGATCTACAAGATAGACAAGTACTCGCAGAATATCGTGCACGAGCTGGGCTCGGGCGACGAGGCTGTGGTGCTGGAGTTTCTGCGAAGCGAGATCGAGCCGCTCTTCAATCACTTTGCCCAGAAATACCCGTCCACTCAAAAGGCCATTGAAGCTTACCGGAAGGCTACCAACAATCCGAACGGCGTGGTGTACAACAAGCGACGGGCCTACGAAGAGAGCCTATACCTGATCAACGACACCATTTCGAGCTTCCTGGACCGGGAGGAGGAAAAGGCGCAGCAGATCTTTCCGCACTACTTTGAGAAGTATAAGACGGATGGGCTGGAGTATAACATTTACATCGGGGCATCGCTTCTGAACAGCGGTCATTTTGAGGAGCTATACCTGAAGAACATGCGCCTCTGGCAGCTGATGCTTACCTGCGAGATTGCCCGTCGCATCCACAAACTGCGCGCTAACCTGAAACTGCCGCTCGAGATCACCCAATTGATCCTGGTGCACAGCAGCCCGATCTGCATCCGATTCCGGCTGGATGAGAAAAAGTTTGATGTGGAGGGCGCCGACAACATACGCTACGAGATCATCAAGAAGCGAATAGACAAGGCAACGCTGCGTGGCACCGAAGAGCGCCTGACCCAGCCCGGCAAGGTCGCTATTGTGTACACGCAGCCACGCGAAGCGCAGGAATACCGCCGCTACATCGACTTCCTGCAGGCAGAGGGCTATATTGAAGATGAGGTAGAAGACCTGGATATAGAGGAACTGCAAGGAGTTCAGGGCTTGAAAGCGCTACGCATTTCGATCAACTTCCAGGAGCAGTTGCGCCACGATATTGATGCCGGAGACGAGCTGTTGCGGATCGCGCAAGCGGCCGCACTCAATTAAAATTGCACTTTTATATAAATCGTAACTTTTTTACAAGCAAGCACTTTTAATAACAAGCTATAAATCAGAACATTATATCAAAATCAAAGTTGTAAGATTCTGTCAGTCACAGGCATTCCTGTAATTTTCTCTACATCAGTGCAATTATTTTAAAGGAAAGGGCGTTTTACCTGAGACTGCCGGGGAAGCGCCCTGTGCTGTTTATTTATTTTCACTTTTCAACTTTTAGCCAAATGAAATTGAAAAACCGTTTTTTACCCGCCATGCTTGTGTTTGGCGCAGTAGCACTATCGTCTTGCGAGAAAAATGACCACGAGTCTGCAGAACCTACTTTTGACCGTGGCAACCTGTCTCATATCATGCTGGATTCAGCAGAGGTTACTTCTTACAAAGTGGTGAGCAAGCAGCTTAGCCAGGTAAACCACTACAACCAGAAAACCGGTGAAGTGGAGAGCTTTGACAAGTACGAGCGCGATAACAAGGGTCGTCTGATCAAGAGCGCGACCTACGCTGGCAAGAGCCAGACACTTCTTACAGAGCAGCACTTCACTTACAGCGATAAAGGCGAATTGAGCAAGTCTGTGTCTACTTACTTTACAGGAGGCAAGCCGGAGTACCAGACCTACAGCACTTATTCTTATGACGCTGCTAACAAACTGAGCAAAAAATCAGTTTATGAAGGCACGGAGGACAAAGGTAAACTGAAGTCTTTTACGACATACGAGGTAATGCCAAACGGTAACTACGCCCAGGAGAAGCAGTTTGTGATCGACGGCAGTGGAGATGCGAAGCTTTATGCGACCACGACCAACTCGTACGACTCAAACCCGAACCCACTGCACGCTTTTGCAGAGCCAGGTGCGGCCAGCAGCCCGAACAACCTGGTGCGTTCTTCTATGGAAGTGCACAACAGCCAAAAAGCATTTACGCGCTCTTACTCTTACAAGTACGATGACAGCGGCATGCCGATCAGCCAGACCGTGACATTGCCAAACGGCAAGTCGCAAACATTCAACTACGTGTACAGCAACTAAGACTGGCACATCAGTAGAGTCACAGCCCCCGGACATGGACGTCCGGGGGCTGTGGTGTTTCTGGCCCTACCCTGTTGCGAGCCAGTAGCTGGTAATTGTGCCGAAAAAGGCTATATTTGTTATCATACTATACACAAGACAATGGCGAAGACAAAAATAACAGTGAACAGCAATGGCTCACTTAGAGTTGAGGGTGAATTTGAGATCGTGGACAAGCACGGCAATGTTTACGGGCTTGGTGGTCGGGAGCTGGTCTCGATCTGCCGCTGCGGCATGTCGAATAACAAACCGTTTTGCGATGGCTCGCACAAAGGGCACTTCGAGCACGATGCCGAAGCATTTGACCTGCCTCCTAAAAAACAGTAATCGTCGTAACACACCCTGTTCACTATGGCAGAGCGCCTGATTACCGTTGCTACCTTCAGCCAGCCCACTGAAGCCCACATTTTGAAAGGCCGCCTCGAGGCGGAGGGAATTCTCTGCTTCCTGGGAGACGAGCAAATTATCGCGGCACAGCCTCTGTACTCGTTGGCCGTGGGCGGTGTGAAACTGCAGGTAACAGAAGGTGATGTGGAAGAGGCGCTCGAGTTGCTGGGTCGCATAGAGCGCGGTACCAGTGAGTACATTCTTGATGATAACATTGAACTGGCGCCTCCCACGCAGGTGTACCAGGATGTGGAGGCCTGTCCGATCTGCGAATCAAAAAACGTATCTGCACGCGGCTTCTTCGGAGGCGTGTTGGGTATTACGCTGCCTTTCATTAGTCGGCGCTACGGCTGCCACGATTGCGGCTATACCTGGAAAGTAAATTAAAAAGCGCCCTGTGGGGCGCTTTTTTTATACCTGCAGTTTTACGATTTCCGCGCTTACTTCAGGCTGTTTACCAGCTGCACATATTGTGCACGGGCATCTTCCTGGCTTGTGCCTTCCAAACTTTTCCAGGCGTCCCACTTGGCTATGTTCTTAAAATCAAAGCCGCCTGGACGATCCGTGTTCACATCCCCTTCTGTAGCCTGCTTGAATAAGCTGTAAAGTTGCAGCAGTATCGTATTCGACGGACGCTCCGTTAGTTCTTTCGACTGAGCTACTGCCTGCTCAAATTCTTCTTGTGTTGCCATAGTGTATCAGATTTATTGTTTTAGCGATTCTAAGGTATAAAAAAATACGCTGCATGCATAACTTTATTTAATGATTAACTTCTCTGTATTTTTCTTATTTTTATATTAGGTATAAAATACACGAACTATGAAAAAAGCAAACAACAGCACGACGGCTCCGGCCATGCTACTATCCGCGTGCCTGCTCGCAGGCACAGCCTGCAGCACGACGCAACCAGGCACCACAGCAGAGACGGCTACAACCGAACAAATAACCGAGGCCACAGTAAAGGCTAATGCCGCCCAGCCGCAGCCGCCTGTCGCCTCTAAGAAACCGAAAGAACTGACAGCGCACGGGCATACTCGAACCGACAACTATTACTGGATGAACGAGCGCGAAAACCCAGAAGTAATTGCCTACCTGAACGCCGAAAACGAATATACCAAACAGGTGATGGCGGATACAGAAGCACTGCAGGAAAAGCTCTTCAACGAAATTGTAGGCCGCATCAAGCAAACCGACGAGTCGGTACCCTACAAAAAGAACGGCTTCTTCTATTATACCCGTTTTGAGGCCGGCAAAGAGTATCCGATCTACGCCCGCAAAAAAGGAAGTCTGGATGCCAAGGAAGAGATTATGGTGAACGCCAACGAGCGTGCCGAGGGCAAGAGTTACTATGCTGCTGCCGGTATGAACGTGAGCCCCGACAACCGCCTGGTGGCCTTTGGGGAAGACACGGTGAGCCGCCGACAGTATACCATCCGTTTCAAAGACCTGCAAACCGGCGAGCTATTGCCCGACCGTATACCGAACACCACGGGCGGTGCGGTATGGGCCAACGACAACAAAACGGTGTTCTATACCATGAAAGACCCTTCGCTACGCTCTTTTAAGATATTCCGCCATACCCTGGGTACACCTACCTCGCAGGACAAAGAGGTATACCATGAGGCCGATGAAACCTTCAGCACCTTTGTCTATAAAACCAAGTCCGAGAAATACATAATCATCGGTTCCAGCAGTACGCTCTCGCAAGAGTACCGTTTCTTGGATGCCGCCAATCCAACTGCTACGCTTAAAGTGATCCAGCCACGCGAGCGCGGACTCGAGTATGGCGTCGATCACTTTGGTGACAGCTTCTACATCCGCACCAACAAAGACGGCGCGACTAACTTTAAACTGATGAAGACGCCTGTGGGCAAGACCACGAAGGAAAACTGGAAAGAGGTAATACCGCACCGTGCTGACACCTACCTGGAGGGCACTGAAATTTTCAAGGACTACCTGGTACTGCAGGAGCGCCAGAATGGCCTGACGCAGCTGCGTGTGAAGAAGTGGAACGACCCGAAAACGGACTACTATGTAGATTTTGGTGAAGAGGCCTATACCGCCGGCATCAGCGTCAACCCCGACTTTGATAGCAAGGTGCTGCGCTACGTGTACAGCTCCCTCACCACCCCAAGCTCCACGTTCGACTACAACATGGAAACCAAACAGAAAACCCTGCTGAAGGAACAGGAAGTGGTGGGCGATTTTGACAAGAACAACTATGAAGCCAAGCGCATCTACGCCACTGCCAAAGACGGCACCAAAATTCCGGTTTCGCTGGTATACCGCAAAGGCCTGAAGCTCGACGGCAACAACCCAACCCTGCAGTATGCTTACGGTTCTTATGGCATCAGCATGAACCCTGGCTTTAGCTCCGTTCGCCTCAGCCTCCTTGACCGTGGCTTTGTATACGCCATTGCCCATATTCGCGGTGGTCAGGAAATGGGCCGCCAGTGGTACGAGGACGGCAAGCTGATGAAAAAGAAAAACACCTTCACAGATTTTATTGATGTATCCGAGTACCTGATCCAGCAAGGCTATACTAATCCGGACAAATTGTTTGCACAGGGTGGTAGCGCCGGCGGTCTGCTAATAGGCGCTGTTGCCAACATGCGCCCCGACTTGTATGAAGGTATGCACGCCGCCGTGCCGTTTGTGGACGTAATTACTACCATGCTCGATACCAGCATACCACTGACCACCGGGGAGTTTGACGAGTGGGGCAACCCGGCCAACAAGGACGCTTATGACTACATGCTCTCTTACTCGCCTTATGACAACGTGGAGGCCAAGGACTACCCGAATATGCTCGTCACCACTGGTCTGCACGACTCGCAGGTGCAATACTTCGAGCCTGCCAAGTGGGTGGCCAAGCTGCGCGAGCTAAAGACCGATGATAACCTGCTACTCTTCCAGACCAACATGGAAGCGGGGCACGGCGGCGCATCCGGTCGCTTCCAGCCATACCGCGAAACAGCGCTGCAGTATGCTTTCTTTTTGAAGCTGGCGGGGATTAATGAGTAATGAATAGTTAATAATGAGAAATTAAGACTAGGTAATCGAGCATGAGTAATCAGTAATTTACAGAATTACTCTTCATTTACTCCGATGCAAAAGCAAGCCCGCTGCAAATGATTTACAGCGGGCTTGCTTTTTAGTTTAGTTATTTCGAATGCTAATGAGAAATCTGAAACAACAAGTCAGATATCTCCTATCGTCGAGATGACAGAGGGCAGTTTCTTATGAGATCATTCTAACCCACCTTCACCACGATCTTGCCAAACTGCTTACCGGCTTCCATGTAGCGCATGGCCTGCTCGGTTTCTTCTAGCGGGAACACGATATCTACTACGGGCTTCACTTTTTTTTCTGCCACAAACGCGATCATCCCGGCAAAGTCCTGATTGGTGCCCATGGTACTGCCGTGTATGGCAAGCTGCTTCCAAAATATCTCAGCAGGGTTAATCTGCCCGATCATGCCGGTGGTACCACCATAGATCCCGATGCGGCAGCCTGGCTTGGCCAGTTTCACGAGTTGCACAAAGCCTTCGCCTGCAGCCCCGTCGATGCTCACATCGAACCCGCCCACTTCGGCTTTCAGTTCCTTGCCCCAGCTTTCTTTCCTGTAATTAATGCCGCCTGTTGCACCTAGTTCTTTTGCTTTTTCGATCTTCACGTCCGATCCGGATGTCACCCATACCTCTGCTCCTGCCGCTACCGCAAACTGCACGGCAAACAGCGCCACGCCGCCACCGGCACCTGTTACCAGTACCCGCTCACCGGCTTTCAATCCGCACTTTGTGAACATGGCACGATAAGCCGTAACGCCTGCCAAAGGCAGGGCGGCCGCTTCCTCAAAACTCAGGTGCCCTGGCTTAGGGTGCAGGTTGGAAGCTTTTACTTTCACGTAGTCCGCAAAAGTACCGTCCTCGGGCATACCCAGCACCTTATACTCCTTACTGTGCGCCTGCGGATTGTCTCCCCAGTCAGTCGAAGGGTCGATCACGACCTCCTTCCCTACCCAACTTTCATCCACGCCTTCGCCCACTTCTGTTACTATACCTGCACCGTCAGACCCTAGTATGGCCGGGTAGTCTTTGGTGAAATAGCGACCGTACTGTATCCAGACGTCACGGTGGTTCAGGGCGGCTGCTTTTATCTGCACAACGGCTTCTCCAGGACCGGCAGTAGGCTTTTCTTTCTCGATCAGAACAAAAGGGCTATTTATCGCTTCCAGGTAGATGGCTCTCATAGTATTTGGATTTAGGTATGTATACAAAGGTATAATTTCTGCCCTAAGCTGAAAAACCTATCAGAGCAGGCATTGGCTTTTTATACGGGAGCGCTTATCTTCGTTGTTAGCACAGAAATACCGGCGCACATGAAAAGCAAATTTAGCATACGGGAAGCAACAGTAGCTGACATACCTGCCATTCACCAGTTGGCCAAAGCCATCTGGGAACCCACTTACCGCCCCATTCTTTCGCGGGAGCAGATCGACTACATGTTTGAGGTGATTTATGCTGCGGGAGCCCTTGAGCTGCAAATGAAAGAAGGTCAGACTTTTATTTTACTGTTCGACGTCGCGGAGCCAATCGGTTTTGCAGCTTATTCTATGAAAGACGCTGAAGATTCAGTGTACAAGCTGAATAAGATATACCTGCTCCCTTCCCGGCAAGGCGAAGGACTGGGCAAGCTGTTGCTTGAAGAAGTAGAGGAGAGAGTAGGCAGAGTTGGCGCCCGCTACCTGGACCTGAACGTGAACAAGTATAACAAGGCAAAGGCATTTTATGAAAGTTGCGGCTATCATGTGCACATAGAAGAGGATATCCCGATTGGACCTTACTGGATGAACGATTATGTGATGCGGAAGCAATTGGCATAAAAAAACGGGCAGCTTTTCAGCTGCCCGTTCTTATACTATCCTTGTAGTAAGATTAGTTATGTGCGATCGGATCTGCGTTGCCGTCTGGATCACCTTTCACATAGCCACTTGTGTTCGGCTTACCGCCTGTAAGCAGTAAAACACCAGCTACGTGCGGAGAGGCCATTGACGTACCGCTGATCGTGTTATAGCCACCGCTCTTCCAGGTAGACTTGATGCTCACACCTGGTGCGCAATAGTCTACTGGCGGGTTGCCATAGTTAGAGAAGCTAGCCCATGTATCAGAAGAGTTCATGGCAGAAACAGTGTAGATGTTAGCACCGTTCGCACGAGCTGGCGAAGAGTCGCCTGCATGTGCACCGTCATTACCAGCTGCCAGAGCGAAGAAGATGCCTTTGCTAGCCGCAGCCACCACAGCGTCATCCAGTGCCTGAGATACAGGACCGCCTAAGCTCATGTTAGCTACATCACCGGCTTTACCGTTTGCAGCTACATAGTCTACACCCTTGATAACGCCAGAGTAAGATCCACTACCACGTGTATCAAGCACTTTTACAGCAACTACAGTAGCGTCATAGGCAACACCAATTACACCTACTGTGTTGTTTTTAGCTGCGATTGTACCAGCTACGTGTGTACCGTGACCGTTGCCGTCATCAGCAGATTTAGAATCTTTACCTGTAGTAAACACAGTCATACTGCGAGCCACGTCAACGTTTAGGTCAGCGTGGTCAAGGTCGATGCCAGAGTCAATTACCCAGGCAGTTTTGCCAGCGCCGCTAGCATAACCTACGCGTGTAATACCATAAGGAACTTCCTGTGTGTTAGAAGCAGTAACGTCACCGCTTCCTGGAGGAGCCAGTGCCACAATTCTATCTGGTTCAATGTAAGCCACACGGTCATCGCGACGAAGTGCGTCAACCTGCTCGTCAGTGAGTTTGGCAGCCATACCTAAGATAGCCTGGCCGTATGCCTGCTCTATTGTTGCATTGGCAATACCATTTGAATCAAGTAGCTCCTGGCCCATTTCACGCACCGCGCCTACACGCTCAGCATAGGTAGTAGTACCATCCAGACGCAGGTTAGCATCTTTCTTAAATACTACTATGTACTGACCTTTAATAACAGCCCCATTCTGAGTAGAGGTCTGTAAATTTTCTGCTACTTCGGTTGCTTCAGGAGCTTCAGAGTCGCAAGAGGTAAACGATACGGCGGCAGTAGAGAGAGCTGCCCCGAATAGCACAGAACGAAGGACGTTCTTAACGCGTAAGGTGTTTTTCATACTTGTAAAAGATGTTAGGTTAGTTAAAGTTTTAAGGTTTATTATAAGGATAGTGGAAACTAAACTATTGAATAGAATTTATATATCCAAATAAAAGTATAATTTTTTTTCACACATTTTTTGAAAACGCCCTTTATGCTATATAGAAGCACCACGTTGTTGCAACATTTAAATTGGACAGAAATGATAGGCCTATTATCTGCGTATACAGTGAATGGAGCGCATTTTTAGATATGTATAGGCTTTGTCCTTTTTAAAGCCGACGTTATACGCAGTTTCAAAATGAAGGTTTACATTAAAGAAGCACTATCTTTAAAAAATATAATTTTAATCTCTTTTCAACAACTTTGTAGTACAATTTTATTTGCACTTTATACTTAGGTTTCACTATATTAACAGATGCACCAATTCTCTCCCTTATGAATTATTCGAAAAAAATCTTTTGCCAGCCTCTCCTTTGGGTAATTGCCCTATTTTTAATCTCATCAGGCTGTCAACCCAAAACAGAGGAACAAGCCACAGCCGAGAACCGTGAAACAGATACGGAATCTAAGCTTGAGCCATTGACCACAGAGAATGTCGTTGAGGTACTGACGTCCTATGAAAAAGAGCATGCTGACAGCCTGGTTCTCATCAGTACGCGCCACGGCGATATCAAACTGCGCCTATACTCTGAAACGCCACTGCACCGCGCCAACTTTGTGCGCCTCACCAAAGCAGGCTTTTATGACCAGGGTGAGTTCTACCGGGTCGTAAAGGGATTCGCCGTACAGGGCGGAGACTCTGATACCCGCACCATGAAAAACGGCGCATACAAAATTCCGCAGGAGTTTAACCCCAAGTACATCCACAAGCGCGGCGCTCTGGCCATGGCCCGCTATGGCGATGAGCGCAACCCGGAAAAAGAGTCCTCTTCGCATAACTTTTACATCGTACAGGGTGAGCCCAAAACAGTTCAGGAGCTGAGAGCCTTTGAGGCCAAACACAACATGAAGTACACTCCGCAGCAGATTAAGCTTTATACTACCATCGGAGGCGAGCCATCCTTGGACCAGGAGTACACGGTTTTTGGGGAAGTCATAGAAGGTATGGATGTTGTGGATAAGATTTCAGAAGAACAGGTTGATGGACAGAATTGGCCCCATACCATTGTGCCACACAAGATCAAGACGATTAATCAATAAGCACTACCCGACTCAAGGTATAAACAAAATGCCTCGACCTGCTTGGCCGGGGCATTTTGCTTTCTAATAGAATGTGTAGCTATACCTTACTGCACCTGGCGGTTCTTCACGTAGGTGTTCAGCCAAGTATCCATTTCCCACAGCATGTGCAGGATGGATTCACGGGCTGCATAGCCGTGGCTTTCGTGCGGCAGGAACACCAGTCGCGTCGTGGCACCATGGCCTTTGAGGGCGTTGTAGAAGCGCTCGCTCTGCACCGGGAAGGTACCGGAGTTGTTATCGGCCTCGCCATGGATCAGCAGGATCGGAGTCTTTACTTTATGAGCGGCAGAGAAAGGAGACATACGGTTGTATACCTCCGGGGCCTGCCAGTACGTGCGCTCCTCCTGCTGGAAACCAAACGGTGTGAGCGTACGGTTGTAGGCTCCGCTTCGGGCTATACCTGCGGCAAACAGATCCGAATGTGCCAGCAGGTTGCCGGTCATAAAGGCTCCGTATGAGTGTCCGCCCACGGCTATGCGCTTCGGATCAGCCACACCCATGCTCACCGTTTTGTCGATGGCGGCTTTGGCGCTGGCTACCAGTTGCTCTACATAGGTATCATTCGGCTGGGCTTCGCCCTCCCCTACAATCGGGAAGTCAGTGCGGTCGAGCACGGCGTAGCCCTGCGTTACCCAGAACAGCGGTGAACCGGAACTGATGCGGGTGAACTCATAAGGCGAGCTCTTTACCTGACCGGCTGCTGCTGCATTCTTAAACTCACGTGGATACGCCCACATCAGCATCGGAAGCGGGCCATCACCTTTCTTATAATCCTTTGGCAGGTATAGCACGGCTGTCAGCTTCACGCCATCGTTGCGCTCGTACTGCAGCATCTCTTTCTGAACGCCCTGCAGCTGCGGGTATGGGTGCGGGAATTTGGTCACCTGCGTCAGTTTTTTCTTGTTCAGGTCGCGCACAAAGTAGTTCGGCACTTCCTGCTCCGACTCGCGGCGGGTGATGATGCGCTTGCTGTTCAGGTCGATGATGTCCACCGGGCGCTCGTAAAAAGGCGCCTCAGAGCGGAACAGGATCTTGGCCTTCTTCGACTTCAGATTGAACTCGCTCAGGAACGGACGGTTGCCCTCCGGCGAGCCGCCCTCACTGATCATGTAGATGTTGTCACCTTTTTTGTCGGTCAACAGCACGCTGCGGCCAAACTGATTTTTGGTATACACGGGGCTGCCCGGGTCGCTGTAGCCGTCTTCGTAAGAACGCTCGATCAACACCGTGCCAGCCTGTGCAGGCTTAGATGGATTCACGCGCACCACACGCTCCGTGCGGGTCTTCCAAAGGCGCTCATTCACAAGTGCCAGGTCATTATTACCCCACTGCACGCCACGGTAGCGGAACTTGGTGCCGGCCAGTTTAGCAGGCTTTCCTGAAAACGGTGCATCGAGCATAAACACCACGTCGCGCTCAGCTACCTCTTTGCTGGCATCACCACCATCTTGAGCCTCTGCCCAGTATAGTGTGGCAGGTTTGTCAGGGCGCCAGCTATAGCTGCGAGGGCCTTTGGCTACGTTATCAAAACCAATCGGAATGTCTTCAGCTAATGGCAACTGGGCCAGTTGCTTCACCACCTTGCCATCGCGGCTCCATACCTCCACGTTGTATGGGAAATAATAGTGCGGCACCAGGTACGAGTAAGGCTTCTGGATTGTCTCCACAAGCAGGTACTGCCCGTCCGGTGACACATCAGCGCTCTTGATGATGCCGGCCGGGCCAACTGGCTGTTGCTTACCGTCCAGGCTTACCAGTTTGAGCTGGGTTTGCATGTAGTAGTCAAAGAGCTGCTCGTCGTACTTATTCTTAAGAAGATCCTGATAGGTGCGTGAAGGATTCGCCTTGCCGATGTTCTCCTGAATGTTCGGTCCGGTCGGCACGAGGTTGGCTTTCGGCATTTCGCCACGCTTCTCGTCCACAAACTTCACGAGCAGCGACTTGCTATCCGGCATCCAAGAAAACGGACGACCGCTGTACGCATCGTTCAATGTGGCTTCGGATAACTTCCGTGCCTGGCGGTCGGCTATACCTGCCACCCACAACTCGATGCCGTTAGCTTTGGTAATAGTGAAGGCGATCTGCTTTTCGTCAGGCGACCAGGTTACGTAAGAGATCTGAGCATTCTGCGGTATACCTGCCAGCTCAAATTCCTGTCCGCCATTCACCTGCTTTAGCTTGATGTTGTTAATGAAGGAGGCACGGCTTCCCCCATTCGTGGCAGGATTTATGCGGAGGCCAGCCAGACGGCTTTCCGGCTGGGCCAGCTCTTCTATGCTGGGGTAGCCTGCCCGCTCCAGCAGCAGCATCCAGTCGCCTTTGGAGTTAATGCTGACACCCGGTGTAGAAGGGGCGTCGATGATAGAGGCAATGGCCTCGGGAGGTCGTTGATAGCCGGTAGTGGCCTGGTTGCCGCCCTGCGCTACAACGACAGAGGCCGGTGTGCCCGCCAGTAGCAACAGGCTCAGCAGCGAAGCGGCGAGTCGCTTCGAGGTTCTCAGAGTCTTGATGTGCATGTTTCTTTTAAGGTTAAGATAGGTTAGATGTGGGGTTAGACAGTAAGTGATGGTGAAGGTTTAAACCTGTGTTACCAGCCCTGTAGAAAGTAGTTTCTTCTGCTGCTACGGTTACTTGCTTGAATAACATACAATATACCCGATATACTCTTAACTTTATAATATGCTGAAAACATTACTTCTCCTGATCGCCTGTTCCTTGCTGGCGATCTCTTCTCCCATAGCCCAGGCCCAGCAAAGCCACCTCTCTAAATTGGTCATAGCCAAGGGCAAGACCTATACAGTCAGCCCGGGAAACACCCTGCTGGTAGACACCCTGATCATGCAGGACAAGGCTACCATGAAGTTCGATCCTTCCCTGTATGGCGTGCTGGAAGCCAAAATAGCTTACATCGGCCAGAAGTGCGTGATCACCTCCAAAGGCTCGGACGGCAAAAAAGGCAACCGTGAGCAGGCAGGCAGCAGCGGAGAAAACGGGGGCGACCTGACCGTATCGATTCATTTTGCACAACTAGGCAATCTTATAATTGACACGAGCGGAGGCGATGGAGGAAAAGGGGCAGACGGCAAGCATGGCGCCGCCGGCATACAGGATCGTTACGAAACACGCACGGCTACAGACCCTGTAACCAAGAAAACCACTACTACTACCGTGTTGGTGCCGGGAAGGGCTGGCACTGCCGGTTCTGATGCCACAATGGGTGGCAGTGGAGGGCATGGAGGTAATATTACCCTACAGTACAGCACGGAAGGATTCATTCCTATCTTCAACAACGAAGCTGTTAAGAAAAACGGTATTCGAATACTGACAACAGGCGGCAGGCAGGGCCAGTCCGGGCAACCAGGAAAAGGCGGGTTCCAGCGTGCGGACGGGGGCATCAAATACGCTGAGATCATTCCCAGCAGCGAGGGGAAAATCATGCTGATAAACAGAGACAACCTATAATGCATGGATTAGCGTAGTAAAGCCTAGTCATGCACTTAACTTCATGCTCAGATCATCGACTCGCCCTATCACCTTTGCGGTGCCATTATTTCCTTCTCCTGTAGCTCAAATTCGTAAAGCGGGGAGCCTTATTCAGTGTCGGACGGCGGTAACTGATATGGATTAAATTGCTAAATTGCCCGTAAATCCAGCGTGACATATCGGAATCCACCTGTTGTGAACCGAAGGAAACAGCAGACGATTCCTGCACAGGAAACCACTTCTAAATGAAAGTACAAGAGCTCACATCTTCTACCGGCAAAACTTTTCTGACCATCCAATACGATGAGCAGAACAGGTGGGTCTACAACGACTGGAGTGGCTACGTTTCTCCTGAAAACGTGAAACAGGGCAGCCTCGCCGTATTGGAAGCTATTAAGCAGTATAGATCCTCTTGTGGACTGAATGATAACCGTAACCTGGTGGGGCGCTGGGACGATTCCTTGGAATGGATTGGGCAGGTATGGATACCCGCCGCCGCAGAAGCCGGATTGAAATTTTATGCGCACGTCGCAAATCAGGATGCTTTTGCAGCCGCCTCCTCTGCCGATATGTTGAACCGGGTACAGGGGCGTTTCGAGATGCGTATATTTGAGGATATAGATGAGGCACGCGATTGGCTCACTGCCTGTCAGCAAAGTTAAGACAAGTGTATACGGCTACACGTACATGAACTTATTCACAGATTTTCCCCTTTAAAAGAGAAGTAATTCAAACTTATACATGAGCAAAGAATTCGAGGTGCCTGACAAGGTGATATACGTGTGCACGGGCAGCAAATGCAAGAAAAAGGGCGGCAAGGATATTGGCAAGATGCTGCGCAACATGATCAAAGACATGGGCCTGAAAGGCAAAGTGGAAGTCGTGAAGACAGAGTGCACCGACCGTTGCGACTTCGCTCCCGTCATGAGTTTTCAGCCGGACAATGTGTGGCTGCACCATACCACTGAAGAGCAGGCCAAACAGGCTTTCAAGGATCATATCCTGAAGTCAGACGATCAGGTATAGACCATTGACAACCAATAAAAAAGCCTTTGGAGCGAATCCAAAGGCTTTTGCATTTTATAGCAGGATAGATTAATCCTCGTACGTGTCTTCGTACTTGATTTTCGGCACACGCTTGTCGATCTCGTACTGGCCGGTTCCCTCCTCGCCTATCACATCGAAAAGCTCGAGCGCACGACGGGCCACATATTCTTCCTCGATCTGCTCTTTCAGGAACCACTGCAGGAACGTGAATGTCACAAAATCCTTTGTCTTCATGCACTTGTCGGCCATGCGGTTGAATGACTGCGTCACGGCGATCTCCTGTTGCAGTGCCTGCTCAAACACGCCTCTGAAAGAATCGAACTCGATCTGAATGCCAGAGATGTCCGGGGAAATGGCACGGCCGCCCATATCAGACACGTACTTAAACAAACGCAGCATATGCTCACGCTCCTCGTCAGACTGCTTCTTGAAATAGCCTGCACTGAAATCGAAGCCGTTGCGGTCGCACCAGGCCGACATGGCTAGGTACATAGCCGAAGCCTCGCCCTCCATTTTGATCTGCTCGTTCAGAACTCTTTCTATTTCTTCGGTAAGCGAAGTTCTTAACCTTAGTAAATCCTTCATAAGTATTGGGGTGTTTTTCGTTCTAAATCCAAGGCATCCTCTATGCAGAGCATGCGTCCTTTATTCTTACCATTAAGGTAGGTATAATGTTCTGAAAATGGATAGCTGGAGCGAAATATGGAAAAAGTCTAAATAAAAAAAGCACAGCTTATGGGCTGTGCAGGCAGGTATAGCTGATGTTGTGGGGCTATGCTTCGATCGGGGTCAGACACTCGTGCAGCATGCGGTTCAGCTCCAGGCTGAACTTAGCGCCGGCCAACAGGTCACGCAGCGCGTATAGCTCGGTCAGCGACAAGATAAAGCAGCGGTCACAGCCACACACCGACACGATTTCGTAGTCAGAAGAGCGGGACGGGTTGGCAGCCATCTGCTGTAGATCAATGCTGGCAACGGCTTGCTTCAAACGCAGGAAAGTGTCTACCTTGAGCACGTTTAGCGTACCGGCGAAGTATAGCATCAGGCGGTTCTTGCGATCGCACTGGAATACGGCTCCGGATTCGTTTGCATAGATCTCGACCAATTCAGTTGCTGCTGTCGTCATCTCTCCGGGCTTTGCTATGGCTGCTATCATGGTGGTGGCGCTTGTATCTTAAATCGAATGACACAAAGGTAAGGCCTATTTAGAATCAGTCCAAATAAATTTAAATGATATTCATCACCCCCTTGTAAATTAGGTATAACATGACCCAGAAAATAGAAAAAATAAACCTGCCAGAGAAGTTTGCCCTTATACCTGACCACTGGAATCCGCGCATTGCCGGGGAGCTGAACGGGCAACAGGTAAAACTCGCGAAGTTCAAGGGAGCCTTTGACTGGCACCATCACGAGCACGAAGACGAACTTTTTCTGGTAGTACAAGGCAGTTTTGACATGGAATTCCGCGACAGGAAGATCACCGTATACCCTGGAGAGTTCCTGATCGTGCCCCGCGGCGTGGAGCACCGGCCGGTAGCGCACGAAGAAGCCGAAGTGCTGCTGTTCGAGCCCGCTTCTACAGTCAATACGGGCAACCTGACTGACAGCGAGCGCACCCGCACCAACCTGGAGCGGCTGTAGCGCCAGGTATAGCACTACTTTATTTTGGCCTTTTTCATCACGGTTTTGAGGTTGAGCCGCACCAGGTCGCCCATACCCCGGCATTTGAGAAACTCGTCTGACTTGTGGTGCTGGGCCAGCTCCTGCTTCAGCTGCGCTATTTTTTCGGGTGTGGAAATGGTGTCTTTGCGCATGCAGTCGATCAGGTCTTTGAGGCGGTAGCGGGCTGTGCGGAGGCGCCTGAAAATAAGCGTGCGTTCCTCGTTCTGGTACTGCTTCACCACATCCGGCTTCAGTAGTTTGAGTACCAGCTCCACGATCATATTATTATCTTTGAAAAACTGCGGCAGGTACATGCTCTTACGCCCCTCGTAGGACTGCTGGTCGAAGTCGATGGGCCGCACGCGGTACTGCTCGTCCTCAAAGTCGGGCGTAATATCCACCACGTAGTTATATGAGCGCATGTCGCCAAGCAGACGCACAAAGCAGCGCTCGTTAAACTTCACGAACTCCTTGGCAATGCGCACCTTGTTCGAGGCTGCCCGGTTGAGGTACTCCTTTATAAAGAGATCGCCTGGTATACCGGCAATGTGCTCTTCGATAAGCGTGTCGCCATCCACGAGGTAGTTGATGCGGTTAGGCGACAGAATGTACTCCAGCTCCAGCCCATAAATACGCGAAGCATCGGCCCGCTTCACATAGAAGTAGTCGTAGTTATCGTTGAGCTGGTTCATGATCTGCACCCGGAAGGGGTTGGAATTGCCAAAGGTGCAGTAGTCAACCCTGGAGACGTATAGGTGCTCCATCACCGACATATCGCCGTCGGTTTTGAGCAAGGCGTAAATCTGAGTCAGGCCAATGTTCAACTCCGCCTGCGCCTGCTGGTCAAACATGATCGTTTCCCAGAGGGTGTCATGCCCTTTTTTGTCATAATAAGGGAAAGCGTCGGTATAGTGGATCAGGTCTTCATAGTGCACCGGCAGTTTCGTCTCCCGGTCATACTCGTGCAGGTAGCTGCGCAGGCAAGCAGCGATCGGGTAAAACAGCTTCTTTTTAGAGATGGAGTTCAAGGGAGTTCAGGAGTTAGAGAGTTTGGGAGTTTGGGAGTTAATCATTGGGAGTTAACAGTACAGCCCCTGCCGTGCCTTTACGGGAAAGAAGGAAACTATGCTACGAGTTAAGGTATAGAAGTTTTACCTCATTCGCTATATCTGCCTGTATCGGGCCAATCATTAAAACGGAGCAAACACATTTCGCTTCTGTCAATCCAACTCCTTCCCTCTTAATTTCCTAAACTCTCTAACTCAAAAACTCCTCAACTCTCTAGCTTTCCAGCAGGTTGTTCTGTCCGAGCACTTGTAGCACATCGTTTTTGTAGAGGCGGCCGATCGGGATTTCGGTTTTGCCTACATCGACAGCGGTAGCCGAGAAGGCCTGTACTTTGTCGAGGGAGATGATGAAGCTGCGGTGAATGCGCAGAAACTTGTCGGTGGGCAGTTTCTCTTCCAGGAAGGAAATCTTCTGGTACGAAATGATCTCTTTCGTATCGGTCTTCACCCGGATGTAGTCTTTCAGGCTCTCGATGTAGAGAATATCGGCCAGCATCACCTTCACCATTTTCTTGTCGGCTTTCAGGTAGATGAAGGCATCCTTGTAATCCGGCTCAGCATGATTTATCGGTGCAGCCGAAGTAGCTATACCTTTGTTCTCGACCGGCGTCACCTTGGCCACGGCCTTCAGGAAACGGTCGAAGGAGATGGGCTTGAGAAGGTAGTCTACGGCGTTGAGCTCGTAGCTGTCAAGGGCGTAGTCGCGGTAGGCGGTGGTGAAGATGACCCGGGGCGGGTTGGGTATGGACTTAAGGAAATCTATACCTGTAAGCTTGGGCATTTGGATGTCGAGGAACATCAGGTCGATGTGCTCGTTTTGCAGGCAGTTGTAGGCCTCCACGGCGTTGTTGCAGCGGCACACCAGTTCCAGGTTGTCGAGGCGTTCCACAAAAGTCTCCAGCACATCCAGTGCCAGGGGCTCGTCGTCTACTATCAGGCAGCGTAGTTTCATGTTCTATTCAGGTATGGCACAAGGTATAGTCATTTAGGTATAGGAGTTACTCTTGGCAGATGTACTGTTTATACGTTAACCCACCCTTCCCTACCCAAGAGGGAAATTACACAGGAGTGGAATTGGGAATGATTGTCATCCCCCTACCCCTCTCAAGGGCAGGGCTGTTTCATTCTACCTCTTTTGTCATCCTGTAATGATCTTGTTAGCGTGTAGGATAAGCTTAACCTCCCTTCAACCAAGTTTCTTTACAGAATGACAGTGAGTTTAGAGCAAGTTTTCTTAGAATGAAACGACCCTGTCTCCGAAGGGGGACTTCTCTGCACGAGTATTCCCCTCCTCGGAGGGGCAGGGGTGGGTTAAAATTTCTAAAAATCTTAGTTCTCCCCCAAGTTTAGCTCCAGGCGCACGGCGTAGCTTTCGGGTTCGTCTTCCACTTCGAGGCTATACCTGTTTTCGTAGAGCAGCTCCAGACGTCGGCGCACATTTTTAAGACCGATGCCCGAGGCAAAGTCACGGTTGCTTTCGCTGGCCTTCTCGCCACATTTGCAATTCTCAACCAGCACCACCAAGGTATGGCCCTGCACCTTCACATCAATCCGTATCCAGGCGTTTTTAGTTTCAGTGCTCACGCCGTGCTTAAAGGCATTCTCCACAAAAGGCAGCATCATCATGGGCGCAATCTGCTTGCCGGCTATACCTCCCGACTCGGTATAGGCAATGTCCACACGGTCGCCGTAGCGGATGCGCTCCAGGGCAATGTAGTTCTGTATGTAGCTTAGCTCTTTTTCCAGCGGCACTTTGGCAGCAGCGGCATCATAGAGCATGTAGTCCATCAAACCCGACAGCTTGAGTACCACCTCCGGCGCATTCTCGGATTTACGGAGCGTGAGCGAGTATAGGCTGTTGAGGGTATTGAAAAGAAAGTGCGGATGGATCTGGCCTTTCAGAAACTTGAGTTCAGCCTCCAGCTTGTCCTTTGCCAGCGACTGCGTGGCCTGCTGGTCGCGGTACCAGTTCTTGAGCAGGTAAATGGCCGCTGACATCGACACCAGGTAGCCCAGGTTGACGATATTGCGCACAAAGCGGTAGAGTGTCAGATTGTCGTTGGTGCAGGTAGTGGGGCAGATGAGCGGATGGATGAGCAGCGGCATGAGCACAAACTGCATCAGGATGCCAATAGCGCCCATCATCAGGAGCAGGTATACGGCAAACTCCATGTAGCGCTGCTGCAACAGGTACTGCGGCATCAGGAAGTACATGTTGAAGTATACCAGCAGCATCTTGAAAGGCAGCTCGATGAGCTCGATCATGAAGGCATTGTAGTAATCGTCGATGTAGCTACCGTAGAGCAGGCCGAAAAAGCACACGTACACCGCCCAAAAGAGCAGGTGCAGCAGCAACCTGTTCTGGGTGATGTTACGCACATCCGGCAGACTCCAGCTCTTTACCTCCAGTTCACGTGCCGCGTTCAGTTTTACTTCCATCCTGCAAAGTTACATTTTCTGCGCATCAAGTCCCTAACCAACAGGTGCTTTTAGACGAGCGGCTATACCTGCCACCCGAAGTGCAGCCATGGTGCCGCGTACAGCCTGCAGGGTGCTATACCTGCTGTAAGGGCACGTAAAACGGTCGCTTGTCTAAAATTTAAAATCGTGAGTTTAGGAGTGCCTATACTTGCATCACTATCGGGGAAGACAGAGCCCCCTTGGTGCTGCATAGACATTTTTTCTGTAGGCTGTGATAAGGCCGTTGTCAGCATCGTAGTCTCCGGACTCTTGCCGACAGTGATTTGTTAGAGTGGTTAAAGGCGCTGCCCGCAAGGTGGTGCCTTTTTCTTTTTGGGGTTTGGCTGGTAGGGCGCAATAGCTGTACATTCGTAAATCACTATACCTGAAAATACGCTTGTCATGTTTAAGTACTTAAGCTCTTTCTTCATCTCGCTTTTCGCGGTGTGCATGATCGCGGCCATCGCTTACCTGCAGGGTTTTACTTCCTTTACATTTGCTTGGGTACTGAATTTTATGCTAATGATGGCCGTATCGTCTCCTATGCAAATGTTTAAGCCTGTCCTGAAAGCTAAATATTTTGATGTTAAGGTATGGGAAAACGACGGGAAGGTATACAAGTGGGTTGGTGTCCACGCTTTCCGGAAACTACTGGTGTGGGTTGGCTGGGAGAAGCTGCACAATGCGGTTAACCCGGTTAAAAAGGATCTTCAGGCATTAAGACAGCTGGAGTACAACACCCGGCAATCCGAGTTCGGTCACCTGGTCATCTTTTTCATCGTCCTGGCATTCACCGTCGGGGTAACCTTTCGCGAAGGTATAGCGCAGTCACTTTGGTTGATTTCTTTGAACGTGCTTCTGAACGTATACCCCATCCTGGTGCAGCGCTACAACCGCCCCCGGCTGCAAAGGGCGATTCAGGTATGGGAGAAGTTGCCGTTTAACCAACAAAAGACAATAAGATAGCCGACACATAGGCAACTTCAAGGCACTAGTCGCAACAAAACAACGACTTTAGCAACGCCTTGGCGAAGCGCGTTACAGGGTAATGAGTTATACTTTCCTCAACTCCTATACCTTACAACAACTCCTTCGCCGGATCCCAGAACAGCTTTTCGAACTCCACCACCTGGTCATTTTCTACTTTGATGCCTTCCTGCTGCAGCCGCTCCTGCATAGCGTTAGAAGCTTCGAAGTGCTGCTTGCCTGTGAGCATACCACCCGGTTAACTACCCGGTGCGCAGGTATAGCGGTAAAGGGCTGCGAAGCGATCAAAGCCCAGCCCACCATCCGGGCCGAGCCCTTCGAGCCCAGGTAGCTGGCAATGGCTCCATACGAGGTTACCCGCCCTTCGGGGATCAGCTTAACTACCTCATAAACATCCTCAAAAAAGTTTTTCTTGTTGTCGCTCATACCTTTGCGCAAATTCTTTTAACCGTTTTTAAACCTATGAAGCTGCCGTTTGTCTTACAATAGCGTCAGCTGGTAGAGTTCAGCTAGCCCATGCTTTTTACTACCATGATAAGCATGTAAATTTAGTCGTTTTTTGCTGTTGTCTATACATTAAATACAAACTGTAATTTTTACCTTTGAGGTTAGATCACCTTATTCGAAGTTTAAACTTAAATGAACAAAACTGTCAAAACCATCCTTCTCCTGGTAGTTGCCGCCGTTGTAGGTTACCTGCTATACAGCAAAGTATTCTCTGGCGATGAACAAGCAAAAGCTACCGGACCTACGGGCGGTCCAATGGCTCAGAAAGTAGCCGTGGACGTGTTTGTAGTCTCCCATACTGCTTTCCAGAACAAGATTACCTCCACCGGCTCCGTTATGCCTAACGAAGATGTGGAACTGCGCAGCGAAATATCCGGCCGCGTTACGGCCATTAACTTCAAAGAAGGCAGCCAGGTAAAGAAAGGACAGCTCCTGATGACAGTAAACGACGCGGACCTGCGTGCCCAGCTGGCCAAGCTGCAGTCTAACCAGAAGCTATACCGCGACATGGAAGAGCGTCAGCGCACGCTGCTCGAGAAAGAATACATCAGCCGCCAGGAGTACGACCAGGTAAGCAACCAGTTAGCTACTGCCACAGCTGACATACAAGCCCTGAGAGCCACCTTGGACAAGGCCTATGTGCGCGCGCCGTTTGATGGCGTGATCGGCCTGCGCCAGGTGAGCGAGGGCAGTTACGTAACGCCAACCTCGCCTGTTGCCCGCATTGTCGACATCACCCCCCTTAAAATCGATTTTTCTATACCCGGCCGCTATAGCCAGTCCGTAAAAGTAGGCGATAAGATCACCTTCACTTCCGAAGGCAGCGCTGAGCGATATGAAGCGACCATTTATGCCGTGCAGCCAAACATTGACCCCGCAACACGTACCCTGCAGTTGCGCGCCCTCTACGAAAACAGCAAACAGGAAATAAAGCCTGGCGCTTTTGTGAAGGTGGAGCTGAGCCTGGAGGATATGGATGAGGCCATCCTGATACCGACAGAGGCCATTATACCGGAAGCGACGGGTCACAAAATTTTCCTGGCCAAGAACGGGAAAGCCCAGCCGAAGATGGTAAAGATCGGCCAGCGCTCCGAAACCCTGATCCAGATCATTGAAGGAGTAGAGCCAGGTGACACTATCATCAGCTCAGGTATATTGCAGACACGCCCCGGTTCTGACTTGAACATCAGAAGAGTAGTAACATCTGAAGTAACACAATAACGCCTTTAGTGACGTTAGATTAAGTGAGAAGGGTAGGAATTATTGTTCATGCTCTTGGTCTGTTTAGCAAAAGACAATTATGGCAAGTTTATCAGATATAAGTATTAAGCGACCGGTGCTCGCCATCGTGATGAGTATCACGATCATGGTGTTCGGGTTTATTGGCATCACTTACCTGGGTGTGCGCGAATACCCAAGCGTGGACCCACCTATCGTAAACGTATCAACGAGTTATGCCGGTGCCAACGCCGAAACGATCGAGTCGGAGATCACAGAGCCGCTCGAGGAGTCTATCAACGGTATCGCCGGTATACGCACCCTTACCTCTTCGAGCAGCGAGGGTAACAGTAACATTACAGTAGAGTTCGACCTGGATGTGGACCTGGAAGCCGCCGCCAACGACGTGCGCGACCGCGTTTCCCGTGCGCAGCGTCGCCTTCCGGAAGATGCGGAGCCTCCGACGGTATCTAAAGCCGACGCAGATGCCAACCCGATCATCTTTTTGGGTATACGCAGCGAAACCCGCTCTCTGCTGGATCTCTCTGACATAGGCCAGAACGTTTTTAAGGAGCAATTGCAGACCATTCCAGGAGTAAGTGCCATCAACATCTGGGGTGACAAGCGCTACTCCATGCGCCTCTGGATGGACCCTGACAAGCTTTCGGCGCTGCAGGTAACCCCGTTGGAAGTGCGCGACGCGCTTGCCCGCCAGAATGTGGAACTGCCATCAGGTAGCATCGAGGGTGCTACCACCGAGCTTTCGGTGAGAACTATGGGCCGTATCTCCACGCCAGAGGAGTTTAACAACCTGGTAGTGCGCGAAGACGCCACCCGCCTGATCCGCTTTCGCGACATTGGCTATGCCCAGTTATCTCCTGAAAACGAAAAAACCGTTTTGCGCTACAATGGCGTACCGATGATTGGTGTCGTGATCGTTCCACAACCTGGTACCAACCAGGTCGAGATCGCAGACGAGTTTTACCGCCGTCTGGAGCACATCAAGAAAGATATACCAGAAGATTTAGAGCTGACCATCGGCTTTGATAACTCGCAGTACGTGAGGGCCTCCATCGCCGAGGTGAAGGAAACTATTTTCATCGCCTTTGGCCTGGTAGTGGTCATCATCTTCCTGTTCCTGCGCGACTGGCGCTCGACGCTTATACCGGTCGTCGCCATACCTGTTTCCCTGATCGGTGCCTTCTTTGTTATGTACCTGATGGACTTTTCCATTAACGTACTCACCTTGCTGGGCATCGTGCTGGCCATTGGTCTTGTGGTGGATGACGCCATTGTGATGCTGGAGAATATCTATGCCCGTATTGAGGACGGGCAGGAACCGATGAAAGCCGCCAAGAAGGGGGCCAAGGAAATCTACTTCGCCATTATTTCTACCACTATTGCTCTGGCCGCCGTGTTTATGCCGGTTGCCTTCCTCGAAGATACGACGGGTCGCCTCTTCCGGGAATTCGGTATTGTGGTGGCTGGTTCTGTGATCATATCCTCCTTCGTCTCACTTACGCTTACGCCGATGATGTCGTCGCGCATGCTGAAGCACCGTGATAGGCCAAACTGGTTCTACCGCAAAACAGAGCCCTTTTTTGCTTCCTTAACCAACGCCTACAGAAGCAGCCTGAATAGCTTCCTGGCATATCGTTGGGTGGCCTTCGTACTGGTTATCCTTTCTGCTGGCATTATCTGGTGGCAGTTCTCTACCATGCGCTCCGAGTTAACCCCGGATGAAGACAGAAGCGGCCTCCGTATTCAGACAACCGGCCCTGAGGGTGCTTCCTTCGAATTCATGGACAGGTATATGAACGAGCTTTCTGCGCTGGTGAATGATTCAGTGGAAGGGATTGGCAGTATGACCACCATGACGCGTAACTCTAACTCGGGTTTTATACGCCTTCGTCTGGTTGATCCAAGTGAGCGAAGCAAATCCCAGCAGCAGATTGTCGACGAACTCCCTGCTCTGCTTAACCAGGTGCCAGGCGCCCGCGCTTTCGCCGCTGGCGATAAAGGCCTGGGTGGCGGACGTGGTGCTGGTCAGCCAGTTTCTTATGTTGTGCAGGCCCAGAGTATGGCGAAGCTGCGCGAAATTATTCCTCCTTTCCTGGAGGCCGCCCGCCAAAACCAGGTGTTCAACTTTGTGGATGTCAACCTGAAGTTCAACAAGCCGGAACTGCGTGTAGAGATTGACCGTGAAAAGGCCTTGTCGATGGGCGTAAGTGTTCGTGACGTGGCTCAAACTATGCAGCTTGGCCTGAGCGGTCAGCGCTTCGGTTATTTTGTGCGCGGTGGCAAACAGTACCAGATTCTGGGACAGGTAGCGCGTGAGAACCGCAGTGAACCGCTCGACCTGCGCAGCCTGTACGTGAAAAATAACGCCGGTGAACTGATACAGCTCGACAACCTGATCGAGCTGAAAGAAGAAAGTTCTTCGCCTCAGATCTACCGCTTCAACCGTTTTGCTGCAGCCACTTTCAGTGCTACTCTTAATAAAGGCTATACCATTGGTGATGGTATAGAGGCCATGGACGTTATCGCGAAAGATGTACTGGACGAAACGTTCCAGACCTCCCTGACCGGTCAGTCAAGAGACTTCCAGGAGAGTTCGGGCAGTTTGATGTTTGCCTTCCTGTTGGCGCTTGGCCTGATATACCTTGCCCTGGCAGCCCAATTCGAAAGCTTCCGCGACCCGATTATCATCATGTTCACGGTTCCTTTGGCATTGGCTGGTGCTATGCTCAGCTTGTGGTACTTTGATCAGACACTCAACATCTTCAGCCAGATCGGTATGATTATGTTGGTGGGTCTGGTAACGAAGAACGGTATCCTGCTCGTGGAATTTGCCAACCAGAAAAAAGAACAGGGCCTGAGCAAGCTGGAGGCAGCCCGAGAAGCCGCTGTCTCTCGTTTCCGCCCTATCCTGATGACGAGTTTGTCCACCATCCTGGGTACCTTGCCGATTGCACTGGCCTGGGGTGCCGGCTCCGAGAGCCGTGTGTCGATGGGTATAGCGGTGGTAGGTGGACTTATTTTCGCTACTGGTCTTACCTTGTACATTATTCCTGCTATCTACTCGTTCTTCTCGTCTGCAGAGGCAAACCTTGCCCTGATGTCAGATAAAGACCAGGAAGAAGAACTGGAACGCAGAAGCGAGCGCAAGCAGGAAAGAGAACCCGCTCTGAGTAAATAATATCTGAAATCTAATCTCTGACGCTAAGATTTAAACCTTTGCATTCTAATATAATGTCCCCACTCAAAGTTGCAGCACTGTTCCTTCTGGGAGTAGTGCTGCTCTTCCCAAGCAAACTTGCCGCACAGGAACAGCTAACGCTGCAGGATGCCATCCGCATAGGACTTCAAAACAATTACGACATTCAGATCGCCGGCAGGCAGAAGGCCATTGCCGAGAACAACGTGACCCGTGGCAATGCTGGTTTCCTCCCGAACGTGGAGGCACGCGGAGGGCGTACCTTCAGTGAGAACAACTCCCGCCAGTCTTTCCAGACAGGTCCGGACCGTACGCGTAACGGTGCCAGTTCCAATAACATCAACGGAAGCATCAACCTGAACTGGACCATCTTTGATGGCATGGGCATGTTCATCAACTATGAACGCCTGAAGGCACTGGAAAAATCCGGCATCTTGTTTACCCGCGAAACCGTGCAGAATACGCTTGCCAACATTTTCGACAACTATTTTGAGGTGGTACGCCAGTCACAAAAGATGCAGGCCATTGAGGATGCCATTGCCATATCGCAGGCACGTGTGGATATAGCACAGGCACAGTACGAAGTGGGTGTAAGTGCTAAGGTGGAAATTTTACGCGCCCAGGTAGACTTTAACACCGACCGCTCGGAGCTACTGGTGCAACAGGAAGCGCTGCAGAATGCCAAGATCAACCTAAACCAGCTGCTCAGCCGTGACCCGAACATAGACTTTGTCGCGGTAGACTCTATTGTAGTAGACCCCAACCTGAACTACGGCAATGCGGATGCGGGTATGCTGGCCAACAATCCGCTTCTGGAGCGTCTTAAACTTAACCAACAGATTGCCAGCCTGGACATTAAGGCCATTCGTGCCAGCCGTTTCCCTGTGATCGGAGTGATAGGAGCCTACAACTTCAACCGCTCAGAAAACGAACCGCTAAACGAATTCTCGCCGTTATTTAACCAGAACCGCGGCTACAACTATGGCCTGAGTGTGAGCCTCCCTATTTTTAACGGACTCAACACAAATCGGTTGGCTCAGAACGCCCGCATCAACATGGAGTCCGCCAACCTGGAGTATCAGCGTCAGCAGAACCTGCTCGATGCCGCACTGGCCAGAGCGTACAGTCAGTACAGCAATCGCCTGCAGCTGCTGCAACTGGAAGAAACCAACCTGACTCTGGCACAGGAAAACGCCGCCATCGCCCTTGAACGCTACCGTCTGGGCCTTCTAACGGCTATTGAACTGCGGGAGGCGCAGCGTAACCAGCTTGTAGCCGAAAACCGCCTGATCGACATCCAATTCCAGGCAAAAGCCGCTGAAACTGAGCTCAAGCGTATTAGCAGCACACTACTGCAAGAGGGTGTAGAATAAGTATACCTTCAGGTATATATTGTGATTGTCTGATAAAAGTATAGCCTCGGCTATACTTTTATTCATTTATGGCTGTATCTTAGCACCATACCTATAGCCTTTACACCGTCTGCATGGAACGGGAACTCTTCCAGATACTTGCTATTTCACTGGGGCTGGGCCTGCTGGTCGGCCTGCAGCGGCAGCACGATAACGCACAGATTGCCGGCATCCGCACATTCCCGCTCATCACTCTTTTTGGCTCCCTCACCGCCCTGATGTCCCGTGAACTGGGCGGCTGGATCGTGGGGGCAGGCCTATTGGCTACTGCCGCCATAGTGGTGACCGCCAACCTGATGAAAAAAAAGGAGCCCATACCTGATGTTGGCCAGACAACGGAAGCAGCCCTTTTGCTCATGTTCGCCATAGGCGCCTACCTGGTGCTAGGCAGCACGACGGTGGCTGTGGCTTTGGGCGCTACCGTAGCCGTTCTTCTGCACCTCAAAGAAACCCTTCACCGCATGGTGTCACGCATCGGGCAGCAGGACCTGAGGGCCATTATGCAGTTTGTGGTCATCTCCTTCGTTATACTGCCCATACTGCCAGACGAAGCTTATGGCCCCTACCAGGTACTAAACCCGAACAACATCTGGCTGATGGTCGTGCTGATTGTAGGCATTGGGTTACTGGGCTATTTTGTGTATAAGATCTTTGGCAACAAGGCAGGCACTTTCCTGGGTGGCGTGCTGGGCGGACTGATCTCGAGCACTGCTACCACAGTGAGTTATGCCCGCCGCACAAAGGAGTCCAAAGGGAGCGGGCAGTTAGCCGCCATTGTGATTTTCATTGCCTCTACGGTAGCCTTTTTCAGAATTCTGGCCGAGATCCTGATCGTGGCACCGGGTGTTATGCCGCAAGTGGCCCCTCCCCTGCTGGTGGTGGTTGGCCTGATGGTCGTAACGGGCCTGATCGCCTACTTTGCCAACAAAGAGGAAAGCGACCACATGCCCGAACAGGAAAACCCGGCCCAACTGAAAGCGGCCCTGGTCTTCGGCGCTATTTACGGACTCGTGATCCTGGCAACAGCTGCGGCAAAAGACTACCTCGGCGATAGTGGCCTGTACATCGTCGCCATCGTCTCAGGCCTGACCGATGTCGACGCCATTACACTCTCTACTTCCCGCCTGATGAACATGGGCAATTTGTCGCCCGACAACGGTTGGCGCATTATTCTGGTGGCCGCACTTTCCAATGTTGCCTTCAAAGGTGCCCTGGTCGGCTTTTTAGGGAACAAAGGCTTGCTGGCCAAGATATCGCTGCTGTTTGGCATTGTGCTGCTGGGAGGTTTGCTGGTGCTGTGGTGGTGGCCGGAAAATTTTAAGTTGTTTTCATAGCTTTCACTTACACAAGCAGGCTAAGAAAGTCTTGCTTCCCGTTCAGGTACTCATAGTTGAAGCCTTCCGCGTCCATGCGCGCCTTGATAACTTCTACATCGTGCGGTTGCTTTACTTCTATACCTATAAAAACAGGTCCTTTTTCTTTGTTGTTCTTCTTAATATACTGGAAATGGATGATGTCATCCTGCGGATGCAGCACTTGATTCACAAACGTGCGTAATGTGCCCGGCTGTTGACTGAACGTGACCATGAAGTAGTGTTTGAGGCCCTGGTGCCTCATAGCCCTTTCCTTGATGTCCTCCATGCGCGTGATATCGTTGTTACTGCCGCTGATGACGCACACCACGTTCTTATCCACTAACTGGTCCGCATAGGATTTGAGGGCTGAAATGCTTAGTGTACCAGCAGGCTCCAGCACTACGCCATCTTCATTGTACATCTTCAGAATGTCTTCGCAGATCTGCCCTTCCGGCACCAGCACAATATCATCCAGTAGTTCTCTGCAGATGCCAAAGGTGAGTTCGCCTGGACATTTGACGGCAGCCCCATCTACAAAGCTGTCGATCGAATCAAGCGTCAGGCGCTGCTGTTCTTTCACTGACCTGTACATAGACGGGGCCCCGAGCGGCTGTACGCCAATCAGCTTGGTTTTCGGGCTCAGCTGCTTGAATACACTTGCAACACCCGAGGCCAGTCCGCCACCACCGATGGGCATGAACAGGTAGTCAATCTGACCAACCGCTTCCCGCAGGATTTCCATACCTACAGTCGCCTGGCCTTCCACAATCGCCAAATCGTCGAAGGGTGGAATAAATGTACTGCCCCGGCTATCGCAAAATTCTTTGGCAGCCTGAAAGGTATCATCATAAGTCGCACCCGTCAGGATAACTTCCACCTTGTCTTTGCCGAAAAGGCGCACTTTGTTCACCTTCTGAGCAGGTGTGGTGGCCGGCATAAAAATGTGCCCCCTGATGCCAAGCAGCTGGCATGCGTAAGCTACACCCTGCGCATGGTTGCCGGCACTGGAGCAAACGACTTCATTTCCGCGCTGCTCGGGTGGCAGGGTAGCCATTTTGTTGTAGGCACCCCTGATCTTGTAGGAGCGCACCACTTGCAGGTCTTCCCGCTTCAGGTAGATATTCGCACTATAGAGCTGCGACAGCCACAGGTTTTGCAAAAGGGGCGTTTTCGTGACGACGCCCCTTAGCCTTTGCGACGACTGTTCCACTTTTTCCAGCGAAACAAGGAAATCGGTATCGGTTTCTACTTTATTCATTTGAATTTATTTACTGACCGAGCGCAATTCTCTTACCCGCGCGCCTGTCTGCCACAACTCTGATTCCCGCAACTCCTGCAGCTCTGCTTCCAGTTCCTGACGATAGCCCGGCGTAGTGCCTCGCTGTATCGTCCGCTCCGCCTCAGCGCCGGAGGCCACACTATCATACAGTTCGTTCAGCACAGGAAGTGTAGCTTCTTTGAATCTCCCTTTCCAATCAAGAGCACCACGTTGCGCGGTTACTGAACAGTTGGAGAACATCCAGTCCATACCGTTTTCGCCTACCAGCGGCACCAGGCTCTGGGTAAGCTCCTCTACTGTTTCATTGAATGCCTCTGAAGGAGAGTGGCCGCGCTGGCGCAGCACCTGGTACTGGGCTTCGATGACACCAGCCAGCGCCCCCATCAATATACCGCGCTCGCCGGTCAGGTCGCTGTATACCTCTTTCTGGAAATCAGTTTCGAACAGGTAGCCGGAACCGATGCCAATCCCCATGGCGATGGCCTTTTCATAAGCTTTACCTGTTGCATTCTGGTACACGGCAAATGAAGAGTTGAGACCGCCCCCCTGCAGGTATAGCCTGCGCAGGCTGGTACCGCTACCCTTAGGGGCTGCCAGTATGACGTCAACATCAGCAGGCGGCACGATGCTGGTGTGGTTATGGAAGGTAATGCCGAAACCATGGGAAAAGTACAGAGATTTACCGGCAGTCAGTCTTTCTTTTAGAGTAGGCCATACAGCGATCTGCCCCGCGTCCGAGAGCAGGTTAGCGATGATCGTGCCACGCTCAGCTGCTTCTTCAATTGTAAACAGGGTTTCTCCTTCCACCCAGCCGTCGTTTAGAGCCTTTTGCCAGGAAGAGGAATTCTTACGTTGCCCCACGATTACGTTGAAGCCGTTGTCGCGGAGGTTAAGTGCCTGCCCCGGGCCCTGCACGCCATAGCCGATCACAGCGATTACCTCGTCTTGCAGTACCTCCCGCGCTTTTGCAAGTGGGAATTCTTCACGCGTTATTACAGTTTCGTCTACTCCTCCGAATTTGATAGTTGCCATAAGGTTTTTGGTTTAATGGGTTGGTTTAGATTTTCAGATATGTTTTAAAGAATTTATCTCTTGTCTGCGGCTTAGCCTGCCATGGTCATGGCACCGGATTTTGAAACCTCCTGCACTCCGTATGGCTGTAGTGCCTCGAGCAGCGCAAGAGATGAACTGGCATCCCCTGCCTTCTCCAGCACAATACTCTCTGAGTCGGCAGTCAGCAGCCGAGCCTGGTGAGCCAGCAAGATATGCTCCAGCACCGGCTGCGGCAGCTGCCTGCGGTTGATCCTATACAAGGCTACCGGCATCCATGCCACTTCCTCCTGTCGCAGGACAGCCGCATGTGCCACTCCGATAATTCGTCTCAGTTCTTTGGTGATCTGCTCTGCCCAACGCTGGGTTGTTTTGGCTTCGATGCGATAGTGATAGTTTGCCTCATCATCCGGCCTGGAGGCAATCAGGTTTTGAAAGGCAATATTCCGGCGCGTGAAAAGCTGCACGATACGTCCCAGGATCGTTTTGTCCGCTGTTGCACTGATCGTGAAGATGAATGACTCTTGCATTGTCTTAGTGTTAATCATTTGAAAAAAGGAAATCTCCCGAGGTTCTCCCCATTGGATTCTTTATAAAGCTGGTTGGTAGCGCCTACTCCAGCCGGATCTCTGAGACACAGGCTCCCGTAGGCACCATGGGAAAGACATTGTCCTCCTTGCCTACGATCACCTCCAGCACCTCTGCATGCGGGCTGTCGAGAACAGCCTCCAGCATGGCTTGCAGTTCTTCCCGGCGTTCAACTTTTCTGGCCCGAATGCCATAGCCCTGCGCTATTTTCACAAAGTCCGGATTTTCCATTTCTACAAAAGAGTAGCGCTTCTCGAAGAATAGCTGCTGCCACTGGCGCACCATACCCAGGAAGTTATTGTTCAGGATGATCACCTTCACAGCCAGTCCGGTTTGCATGATCGTGCCGAGTTCCTGGATGTTCATTTGAAAACCACCATCCCCGATCACGGCAATCACCTGGGCCTCTGGACGTCCGGCCTTGGCGCCAATGGCAGCCGGAAGGGCAAACCCCATGGTGCCGAGGCCACCGGAAGTAACATTGCTGTTGCGGCGCCGATAGTTAAAATAGCGCGACGCGACCATTTGGTGCTGCCCTACATCCGTCACCAGGATGCTGTCTGCTTCTGCCGTCTCGTTGATGAAGCGGAGCACCTCTCCCATAGTGATCATCTTTTCATCAGCAGGAAACAGGTCATGGCGCACCACCTTCTCATATTCCTTCTCCATACACACTTGGAATTCCTGCAGCCACTCCTTGTGCTCATTTTCCTCCGCAAGAACAGACAATGCCGCCAACGCTTCTCTGGCATCTGCCACCAAAGCCACGTCTGCTTTGATGATCTTGTTGATCTCGGCAGGGTCCAGGTCGATGTGTATGACTTTAGCCTGCTTGGCGTAGGTATCGGTGCGGCCGGTCACCCGGTCATCAAAACGCATCCCTACAGCAATGACCAGGTCAGCTTCGTTTGTTTTCACGTTAGGTGCGTAGTTGCCATGCATACCCAATAGCCCTACGTTAAGCGGATGTTCGGAAGGTATAGCCGACAGGCCCAATAAGGTAGTGGCTACCGGAATATCGGCTTTCTCAGCCAGCGCCAGCAACTCCTCATGCGCTCCTGCCAGGTGTACCCCCTGACCGGCCAGAATGAGTGGCTTTTTTGCACCATTGATAAGGGCCGCAGCCTGCTCCGCCGCTGCAATGCTGAGCGGCGGTTTGGGTGCATAGTGTTTAACCTCTGTGCATCTCTCATAGCTGAAAGGTGCTTTTGCAAATTGTGCGTCTTTGGTAATATCGAGTAGCACCGGCCCTGGCCTGCCGCTCTGAGCCAGATAAAAGGCTTTGCTGATAGCTGCCGGAATATCAGCAGCGTCCGTTACCTGTATATTCCACTTGGTAACCGGCGTCGTAATGCTGATTACATCAGCTTCCTGAAAAGCGTCCGTACCCAACAGGGGAGCTGCCACCTGTCCGGTGATGCATACCAGGGGCGTAGAATCTGCCTTGGCATCCGCAAGCCCGGTTACCAGGTTAGTAGCCCCTGGACCAGAGGTCGCAAAGCATACACCTACTTTACCGGTTACCCTGGCAAAGCCCTGTGCCGCATGAATGGCACCCTGCTCGTGGCGCACCAGGATGTGGTTGAGTTGATCAGCATAATCGTAGAGCGCATCGTATATCGGCATGATCGCACCGCCCGGGTAGCCGAAGATTGTTTCTACACCTTCAGCCAGCAGGGAGAGGATGACTGCCTCTGCCCCTGACACAGTTTTCGCATTATCAGGCAATGCCGGGGCTGGTTTCTCTTTCCTTGACATAGGTTTCTTCTAAATCTGTTATACATCCCTTACTGGCGTCGCTCACTGTTCTGATGTACTTGAGCAGGACGCCTTTGGCTGCTCCTGCAGCCGGCCTTACCCATTTGTCGCGGCGCAGGCTCAGCAGCGCGTCTTCCACATGCAGGTGAATGGAGTTGGTCATGGCATTGAGTGAGATCCAGTCGCCGTCCTCTACCAGGGCCAACGTGCCGCCGTCGTAAGCTTCGGGACAAACGTGCCCAATAACAAAGCCATGGGTTCCGCCAGAAAAGCGACCGTCGGTGATCAGGGCTACTTTATCTCCCAGGCCTGCACCCATGATGGCAGAAGTAGGCTTCAGCATCTCCGGCATACCGGGTCCACCCTTAGGACCCACATAGCGGATTACCACCACATGGCCCGCCTTGATCTTCTTCTCTGCTATACCTTCGTTCAGCTCTTCTTCGGAATTGAACACAATGGCGGGGCCTTCAAAGGTTAATCCTTCTTTGCCTGAGATCTTTGCCACCGACCCCTCCGGAGCCAGGTTGCCATACAGGGTCTGGATGTGTCCGTCTGCCTTGATGGGGTTCGAAAGTGGGCGAAGCAGGTCTTGCTCCTCACCCAGCGGTCGTATACCTGCCAGGTTTTCAGCCACGGTCTTGCCCGTCACTGTCAGCAGATCGCCTGTAAGCAAACCTTCGTTCAGCAGTGTTTTCATCACAGCCGGAACGCCTCCCAGTGCAGACAAGTCTTCCATCAGGTATTTGCCACTTGGCTTCAGGTCAGCCAGCACGGGCACCCTGTCGCTCACCGACTGAAAATCCTGTAGGCTCAGTCTTACACCTGCGGCATGTGCAATCGCGATCAGGTGCAGGACGGCATTGGTAGAGCCTCCGAGTACCGTGATCAGGACCAGGGCATTCTCGAAGGCCTCCCTCACCAGTATATCCTGCGGCTTCAGGTCCATTTCCAGCAGGCGGAGCAGGTAGTCTCCCGTGCTCAGGCATTCTTCTTTTTTGGACTGGCTGACAGCGGGAGCCGAAGAAGAGAAAGGTACCGACATACCCAGTGCTTCCGCGGCAGACGCCATGGTGTTGGCCGTATACATACCGCCACAGGCACCCGGTCCCGGACAGGCATTGCGGATAACGCCCCTGTAATCCTCTTCTGAAAGTTGCCCGTTCAGCTTTTTGCCGTAGGCCTCGAAGCACGAAACGATGTTCAGCTTTTCACCCTTGAACTCACCACCTTTGATCGTGCCGCCATACACCATGAGCGAAGGACGGTTCAAGCGGGCCATGGCCATGAGTGAACCCGGCATGTTTTTGTCGCAGCCTACCACACAGGCCAGAGCGTCATAGTTATGAGCACCGGCTATGGTTTCGATGGAGTCGGCTATGATCTCCCTTGACACAAGCGAGTAACGCATACCTTGTGTACCGTTGGTGATGCCGTCGCTCACGCCGATGGTATTGAAGCGTAGTCCCACCATGCCAGCCTGGTTCACCCCACGCTTTACCTCATCGGCCAGGCTATTGAGGTGCATGTTGCAGGTGTTGCCATCAAAGCCTGTGGAGCAAATGCCAGCAAAAGGTTTGCGGAGATCAGCTTCCGAAAGACCCGCGCCGATCAGCATGGCCTGAGAGGCTGGCAGGCTGTCGTCCTGGGTATAGATGCGGCTGTATTTATTCAATGCCATTGTTATTCTCTTTAATCTCTTTTCAAATTGGTAGCAGTGTCTGCTGCCGTACTTGCTGCAATTTCGGCTTTTCACTGTCGCTCCTGAAAACTGCTTTTATACCTGCTTACTATTTCTAACTGTAGCAACAACAAGCTTAATTAACTGACATCAAGCACTTTAAATCCTGCACACTACAATCTCTAAATGTAAAAACCAGCCAACTTTAGTTGCTTGCAGGCTATCGCTACATGGATGGGGAGGCAGTTGGCGCTACTCTGGATACAGGCTAGTGCGTCAGCACAGGGCTGGTAGCTCGTCCTGTCACCAGTGCTGAATATTTCGCCGCCAGCACAGCGCCAATAGTGTTTTCAAAGGGGTTCCTGAAAACGTGCTCGCCTATGGAAGATACCCCCACTACCTCAGCGGCAGTGCCCGTCAGGAAGGCTCCTTCTGCCTCGTTCAGCTCCTCCGGTGTGAAGAATCGCTCATGCACTTTGATGCCAGACGCTTGTGCCAGCTCGATGACGGTGTTGCGGGTTATACCCTTGAGAATGCTGCCTGCCGGCGCTGTGTGAAGCTCCCCGTTTTTTTCATAGAAGAAATTGGAGCCCGGCCCTTCGGCTACGAAGCCGTTCATATCAAGCAACAGCGCCTCGTCGTACCCTTTGTTTTTGGCATCTGAGCTGGCGATAATGGAATTGGCATAATGTCCGGCTATCTTGGCCTCGATGGGCACCGCTCTTGGGTTAGGCCGCTCGTAAGGGGAGACCATCAGGCGCAGACACTGGTTCCCGAGGTATTTGCCCCACTCCCAGGCAGCAATAAAAACGTTGCTCGTGGCGGGTGCTTTTATACCCATGTTTGGCTCACCGGCATATACCAGCGGACGGATGTAGGCTTCTGTCAGGTTGTTTTGCTCAAGCAGTTGGTAGGTGAAGTCTGTCAGCTCCTCCACAGAATATGCCAGAGGCAGGCCCACCGACCGGCAGGAATAGTGCAGGCGTTCGTAATGCTCTTTCGCTTTGAAAATCCGCGTGCCCGCTGGTGTGCTGTAAGACCTGATGCCTTCGAAAGCGGCATACCCATAGTGCAGCGACTGGGCATAGACACTACAAACGGCCTGGTCGGCTTTTACATAATTGCCGTCCAGAAAAACAAGCGTGTTGTTATTAAAATACATCGTAGCTAATTATTTAAGGTTTAGGATTGGTATGGGTAAACAAAAAAAGCCTTTCTGACCGGGTAGTCAGAAAGGCTTTCTATAGGCAATAGAAGTCCGTTTCTTCAACCCGGTGGCTGAGGAATAAGAATAATAATGACAATAATGATTGCTGCTATTGCGAGCATAGTTTTAATAATCAAAGGTGTTAAAATAAAAACAGCCGTCTCTTGTGGGAGACGGCTGCCAAAGTATAGCTTATAATTTTACTTTCAGTTTCAGCAAACCATCTCCACGCCTTGTGTAATTACCACAAGGTTAATAATGCTAATAATGACGATGGCTGTGAGTTGGTTTTTCATACAGTGCTGGCAAATGTAATGCATTTTTGACGGGAGCCATACTGTTCAACAGATTTTTTTTAAAAAAACTTGTTTGCCTGCTACAGCAGAATGTTCCTGCTGTATACCTCCACAGGCTGCGAGCACCACTGTTGTAGTTAGATAATCGTGCTCAGGCCCACTTCAATATTTTCTTTTTGAGGCACGCTCCCTACACCCTCCAGCACACAGTAGGCAATAAAACTGCCCACTTGTTCCGTGGTATACGGAGAAACGGCATTCAGCTCAGGCGTCAGCACCTCGTTGCGTAAGGCATTCTGCACTGCTTCCTTTACAGCGTCTGCTTCCGCCTGCAGGCCAAAGTGCTCCAGCATCATCGCGCCGGACAGGATGGCTGCGATTGGGTTGGCTATACCTTTGCCTTTTGCCTGTGGGTAAGAGCCGTGAATCGGCTCAAAAAGCGACACGATATTTCCTACCGAAGCCGAAGGCAGCAGCCCCAGCGAACCGGCGATGACAGAAGCTTCGTCCGACAGAATATCCCCGAACATGTTCTCTGTCAGCATGACGTCAAACTGACGGGGGTTCAGGATCAGCTGCATGGCGGCGTTGTCCACAAACAGGTAATCTACTGCTACGGAAGGATACTCCGGTGCTATACCTTGCACGACCTCCCGCCACAAGCGTGACGTTTCGAGCACGTTAGCTTTATCCACCAGAGTCAGCTTGTTGCGTCTGTTGCCCGCAGCTTGAAAGGCAAGGTGAGCAATGCGGGTGATCTCTTCCCGGTTGTAGGTGCAGTGATCGTACGCTTCAGCAGCGGTACGGCCTTTTTCACCGAAGTAAATACCACCGGTCAGCTCCCTGAAAATAAGCATATCGGCTCCGGCAATGCGGTCGTTCTTTAGCGGTGAGTGGTCCAGCAGCACATCGTAGGCTGTTACCGGACGTATGTTGGCGTACAGTCCCAGTGACTTGCGTAACTGCAACAGGCCCTGCTCCGGCCGTACCTTGGCCGCAGGATTGTTGTCATACTTCGGATCGCCAATAGCGCCCAGCAGTACCGCGTCGGCATAGTAGCAGGCCTCCAGCGTTTCTTCCGGTAGCGGGCTCCCTGTGGAATCAATGGCGCAGGCGCCCATCAGGTGCTTTTCAAAGGTAAACCGGTGGCCAAACCGATCGGCTACGGCCTCCAACACCTTGATCGCTTCCTCACAGACCTCAGGTCCGATGCCATCGCCGGGCAGTACAATGATCTTTTTATTTAATATGTCCATGCTCTTGTGCTTTCGTATGCTGTTATCGCCTCTTTCTGGCTCACTAAAAAATCAATGTCATCATAGCCTTTGATCAGGCACTCCTTCTTGTAGGGATCTATCTCAAAGGAAATGCGCTCCCCGCTTGCGGGTAGGTATAGCTCCTGCTCCGGCAGGTTCACTTCAAATTCTGTCTGCGGGTCTGCCTCTACCAGTGCGAACAGGCGCTGCAGCACCTCATCCGTTACCTGCAGGGGCAGGAGGCCGTTGTTGAGGGCATTGCCCCGGAATATGTCGGCGAAATAGCTGGATATGACGACCCTGAACCCGGCATCATAAATGGCCCAGGCGGCGTGTTCGCGGCTAGATCCGCAGCCAAAATTCTTGCCGGCCAGAAGTACCTGCCCCTTGTAGCGGCTGCTGTTCAGCACAAAGTCCGTTTTGGGTTCGCCGTCGCTGTCGTAGCGCCAATCCCGAAAAAGGTTCTCACCAAAGCCCTCCCTGGAAGTGGCTTTCAGAAAGCGGGCAGGTATAATCTGGTCGGTATCTATATTTTCGATCGGCATGGGAACAGCTCCCGTCCGTATGATTTCAAACTTCTCCATTAGTTCAGGTATTGGGTTATGTCCACGATCTTTCCCTCCACAGCCGTGATGGCCGCTACCAACGGACTGGCCAGCAGCGTGCGCGATCCCGGCCCCTGCCGTCCTTCGAAATTCCGGTTGGAGGTGGAAACACAGTAAGCGCCCGCCGGAATCTTGTCTTCGTTCATGGCCAGACAGGCACTGCAGCCCGGCTCGCGAAGCTCAAAACCTGCATCGGCGAGTAACTTGTCCAGGCCTTCCTCACGGGCCTGCAACTCTACCTGCTTCGAGCCCGGTACAATGATCGCCTCCACATGGCCGGCTTTCCGCTTGCCCTTCACATACTCGGCTACCTGGCGCAGGTCCTCGATGCGGGAGTTGGTGCAGCTGCCGATGAACACATAGTTGACCTCTTTGCCGAGCAGGGACTCACCCCGAGCAAAGCCCATGTACTGCAGGGACTTGTCGAAACTGGCTGCCTCACTGGCTGGTACACTGGCTGGTATTGTGTCGTTTATAGCAATGCCCATACCCGGGTTGGTGCCATAGGTGATCATGGGGGCAATGTCGGCCGCCTCAAAGTGCAGTTCGGCATCAAACTCTGCTCCTTCTTCGGTATAAAGGGTGTTCCAATAAGCCAGCGCCTGCTCCCATCGCTCACCCTGCGGCGCATGCGGCCGGCCCTCCAGGTAGGTATAGGTATTCTCATCCGGCGCGATCATACCGCCGCGGGCGCCCATCTCGATACTCATGTTGCACACCGTCATGCGTCCCTCCATGCTCAGTGAGCGGATGGCGCTGCCGGCATACTCCACAAAATAACCGGTGGCGCCACCGGTGCCCAATTTGGCGATCACATACAGGATCAGGTCCTTGGCGGTCACGCCTTTGCGCAGTTCTCCCTCCACCGTGATGCGCATCTTGCGAGGGCGGCTGAGCAGCAGACACTGCGTTGCCATTACCTGCGCTACCTGGCTGGTGCCGATGCCAAAAGCAATGGCTCCGAAGGCGCCGTGCGTTGAGGTATGGCTGTCGCCGCACACGATGGTCATGCCTGGCTGCGTGATGCCCAGTTCCGGTCCGATGACGTGTACGATACCCTGGTTCGGGTGTCCCAGGCCGAAAAGCTCTACCCCATACTTTTCACAGTTAGAAGTCAGCTTATCTACCTGAAACCGTGACAACTGATCCTGAATGGGCAGGTGCTGGTTGCGGGTGGGCACGTTGTGGTCTGCGGTGGCCACAATCTGGGCCGGGTTGTACAACGGCAGGTTGCGGGCCTCCAGTTCATCGAAAGCTTGGGGACTGGTCACTTCATGGATCAGGTGCCTGTCGATGTAAAACACATCCAGGCCACCCGGTATGGAACGCACCACATGGGCATCCCAGATCTTATCAAATAATGTCTTCTTCATCCTAATTCTCTACTAACAGGTTTGCCTTCTCTACCAGCACATGCAGATCCTTGTCATGCACTTCTTTTGCACGGTCTGCCACTTCCAGAAAGGATGCATACGCTTTGTCAAGGGTGCTCTTATCAAAGTTGTAACCGATTTTCTGCAGTCGGAAGGCCAGGGCAGCACGCCCGGATCTTGCTGTCAGCACGATGGAAGAATCCGGCACGCCTACGTCGCGCGGATCAATGATCTCGTAGGTTTCGCGGTGCTTGATCACGCCGTCCTGGTGTATGCCGCTGGAGTGGGAGAAGGCATTCGCCCCCACGATGGCCTTATTGGGCTGCACCGGCATGCGCATCATGTGCGAAACCATGGCCGAAGTCTCAGAAAGCAGTTTGCTGTTGATGTTGGTCTGCAGTTTCAGGTATGGGTGCTGGCGCATGATCATCACCACTTCCTCCAATGCCGTGTTGCCGGCACGCTCCCCTACCCCGTTGATGGTACATTCGATCTGTCGGGCGCCGTTGATAGCTCCCGCAATGGAGTTGGCCGTAGCAAGGCCCAGATCATTATGGCAGTGTGTAGAAAGGGTCACTCGCTCGATGCCCCTCACATTATCCGCCAGGTACTTGATCTTCGCGCCATACTCCTCAGGCAGGCAATAGCCTGTCGTGTCTGGTATGTTGAGCACAGTGGCGCCTGCTTTAATGGCTGCTTCGCACACCTGGGCCAGAAAGGTATTGTTGGTTCTGCCTGCGTCTTCGGCATAGAACTCTACATCTTCTACAAACCGCTTTGCCAGCTTCACCGCCTCCACGGCACGTTCCAGCACTTTCTCCTGGGTCGTGCGCAGCTTAAACGCAATGTGCGATTCTGATGTGCCTATACCTGTGTGGATGCGCGGGCGCTTTGCGTGCGTAAGTGCCTCGGCTGCTGTAAGGATGTCCTGCTCTACTGCTCTGGACAGCCCGCAAACGGTGATTTCTTTTGTCTGGGCCGCAATCGCCTTTACCGCCTCGAAATCGCCAGGGCTCGATATCGGAAAACCGGCCTCTATCACATCCACCCCCAGCAGCTCTAACTGCCTTGCAATCACCAGTTTCTCATCCACATTCAACTTGCAGCCTGGCACTTGCTCACCATCCCGCAGCGTGGTATCAAATATTTGTATTTTCTGGACCGACATTTTAATTTGATTTCTGTATTGCTGAAAAAGTCTCTACTTTGGAGGGCAATTAAGGCCAAAACCAGCACCTCCAAAAACTATTTCCAGATAAGGCTACTATTTCCAACACTGGATTTCCAGGCTACAACCACCTGAATACCAATGAATTAATTTACTTGAAAATACAATGGCTAACGGAATAACTGATCCTGTTTTTCAATTGGTGAAATCACTGACTAAATCAGAGAAGCGGCACTTCCGTCTCTTTGCCAAGCGTCAGGGTGCCACGGAGGGCTTGAAATTTTTGCAGCTATTCGACGCGCTAGACAGCCTGGGCGTGTATGAAGAAGAGAAGGTACTGGCACTGGCTCTTGATGTGAAGAAGGTTCAGCTCGCCAATATGAAGGCGAACCTTTATAAGAACATACTCTCTGATCTACGTCTTTACCACGCAGGTCAGAACATCGATATACAACTGCGCGAGCAGCTCGACTACGCCCGTGTGCTGTATAACAGAGGCCTCTATCAGCAGAGCCTGAAAATGCTGGACAAGGTCAAAATGCAGGCCCTGCAGGCAGAAATGCAGCATACGGCTCTGGAGGCATTGGATTTTGAGAAAATGATCGAGTCGCAGTACATCACCCGCAGCCTGGCCGGGAGGGCGGATACGCTCTCTGAAGAGGCGATGGATGTTGCAGCGCACGTGTCACAACTGCACAAGCTTTCCAACCTGGGGCTTCGCATGTATGGTCTATACATCAAGGCAGGGCATGTGCGCAACGACGAGGATTACGAAGCCATAACGGCTTATTTTAAATCGCACTTGCCCGAGATTGACCTTAGCACGGCAGGCTTTTATGAGAAACTGTCTTACTACCAGTCGCACGTATGGTATTTTTACATCGTACAGGACTTCCGGTCAGCCTACAGGTATGCCCAAAAGTGGGTGGACCTGTTCCAACAATACCCGGTTATGAAGGAAAAGCAAAGCATGCTCTACATCAAGGGTCTTCACAATTTGCTGGCGGCTTTATTCAACCTACTCTATTATAGCAAGTTCAAAGAAGTGCTGCAGCAATTAGAGGACTTTTCGAGAGACGAGAAGAGGCGCATTAGTCCCAACACCGAAATGCTGCTGTTCCTATACATTGACACAAACAAAATCAACCTGCACTTTATGGAAGGCCGGTTTACCGAGGGACTGGAACTGGTGCCGGTTATTCTGGAGAAACTGGAGCATTTTAAATTGCAGCTTGACCCGCACCGGCAGCTAATCTTTTATTTTAAAATAGCCAGCCTATACTTTGGCAGCGGGGACAACTACAAAGCAATCGAATACCTCAACAAGATCATTCGCTTTAAGGACATCAGCCTGCGGGAGGACTTGCAGTGCTTTGCCCGGATATTGAACCTGATAGCACACTATGAGGCAGGCGAAGATGAGGCGTTGGAGTACCAGATCAAGTCGGTATACCACTTCCTCGGCAAGATGAACAACCAGCAGCAGATGCAGGTAGAGATCTTCCGTTTCCTGCGCAAGCTGGGGGATATTGCACCGCATGAGCTCCGGGACGCCTTTATTTCGCTCAAGGCCAAACTGGAGAGCATAGCAGCTGATCCGTTTGAAAGAAGACCATTTCTGTACCTGGACATTATTTCCTGGCTCGAAAGCAAAATTGAAAACATACCGGTGCAGGAGGTAATTAAACGCAAATCCAGAACGCTGAAATAACGAACTGGATTACACCTATTTAAGATAGCAGCGGAGATGCGTAGCGCAGCATCTCCACTGCTTACCAACGTTCTCTTTAAACCAGGTTTTGCCTATTGACAGACTCGCGGTGAATGCTGTTGAATAGCTGCGTTACGAACTCTCCATTCAGGTTTCTGCCAGCAGCCTGGCTTGCATGTTTTGTCAGCAGTTCCGTCCATCTTTCTTCCTGGATCACGGCCATCCCATGCTGCTTTTTGTATTGCCCGATTTCAGCCACCACTTGCATTCTGTAGCTCAACAAGTCGATTAATTGCTCATCAATGTAATCGATGGAGCTGCGCATGTTGCTTAGATCAGTCATGCCCACCTCAGTTGCAGCACCGGTAGTTAATTTCATTTTAGCCAATAGCACTGTCAGTGCCTGTGGCGTGATCTGCTGGGCTGCATCGCTCCAGGCAGCATCGGGGTTATGGTGCGTCTCAATCATAAGTCCATCCATCTCAAGACCAATTGCCGTCTCGGCTATACCTGCCAGCAGTTGGCGGTTACCAGCAATATGGCTTGGGTCGTTGATAAGGAGTATGTCCGGGCGCTGCTCCTTCAGGGCGAGGGGCATTTGCCACTCCGGGTTGTTGCGGTAGATGGATTTACCAAGCGGCGATACCCCTCTGTGAATAGCTCCCGGATTGCTGATACCCGCCTTCTCTAGCCGCTCAATTGCACCAAGCCACAGGTTTACGTCCGGGTTCACCGGGTTTTTAACCAGTACCGGCACGTTCACACCCTGCAGCGCGTCGGCAATCTCCTGCACGGCGAATGGATTGGCTGTTGTTCGGGCCCCAATCCACAGCACATCGATCCCATGCTTTAGGCATTCATTGACGTGGTCTCTATTGGCAACTTCTGTTGCCACCCACAGACCGGTTTCTTCCTTTACCCGCTGCAGCCATTTCAACCCTTCGGTACCTACGCCTTCGAACATCCCGGGACGTGTACGCGGCTTCCAGATGCCTGCCCTGTATATGCTTGTCCCCGTTGTTTTCAGCTGGCGGGCAATTGTCATTACCTGCTCTTCTGTTTCGGCACTGCATGGGCCTGCGATGATCAGTGGCTGCTCTTTTGTATTAGTTGGCCAGGTGTTGTTTATCTTTTCCATGGTATTGATGATGGCTGTATTCTTCTTGGTTGATTTCAATCTTAGTTTCAATTTCAGTTTGCAGTATATTTCCCCATCAGGTGCAGGGATTCTGTAATTGGTGCGAGCGCTTGCAGCAGTTCATCCAACTGCTCTTCTGCCTCAAACCGTAGGTCCAGGTAATAGCGGTAGTGCCAGGGCCGCCCGGGTATGGTCAGTGATTCGATTTTAGATAGCTGGATGTGATGCTCCTGCAGCAGCGCCATGGCTTGCGTGAAAGCCTCCGGCTGCGGTTGCAGCACCAGACTGATCGTAGCCTTGTTGCAGGAAATGGACAGCTGCGGTTGCCTGTCCAGCAGCAGAAAGCGGGTGAAGTTCTGCTTGCTCGCTTCAATCCCCTCCCCGAGTACAATCAGTCCATGTTGGGCAATGGCCAGGGCGCTGCCAATGCCTGCCATTTCTTTAGAGCCGGCTTCGGCCACATCCCGGATGCTCAGCGCCGTGTCTTCCGACTCGATCAATTCCACTCCGGGATAGGCATCGAAGAAGGGGCGGCACTGGTTCAGGGCCATGTAGTGAGAGTATACCTTGCGGATGCTCTGAAGCGACGACCCGGGCACACCGCCCAGGTGCTGTCGGATGCGCATGATCACTTCGCCGCTTATCCGCAGCTGGTGCTCCCGTATCAGTTCCAGGTTAGGCTGTATCGTTCCCGATATGGTGTTCTCTATCGCCATGATACCTTTATCGGCCAGCCCGGTGGCAACAGCCGCGGCCAGTTCCCGGAAAGTGAGGCAGGGCACAATCTCTATTGGCCGGTCGCCGAACCGGAGCCGGGCGGCCTCTTCGTGGAATGCTCCCGCTATACCTTGAATTGCTATTTTCATTTAGATCAAAAAAAAGCGCCCCGGAGTATGATTCCGGGGCGCTGGTGATAACTTTAGGTTAAAGTATAATCAATACAGCCCCGGGCGTTTACCAAAAAAGTAAAAGCTAAAACCAAAGCCGTAAAAGAAATTCTGCTGTGTAGTAAGCATGCTAATTGCTGTTTTAAAATAAAAAAGGCCCCGCTGGTTGCGGGGCCTCTATATGGTTACATATACCTTTTCCCGCTTTAGTCCTGTGGAGGAAAAAAGTAAAAAAAGAAGGTATAAGACGTCTGTTGCTTGTTCATTTCAACCGCCAATATAGTGACTTTTTGCCGAACGCCAATTTATTTTCGTTTTTTTGTAGTTCAGACAGTCCTCTTTAAGTGATTATCCTTCAGCATTATTCTCGTCTTTTATACTATTTAATTGGCTTTGAAGCGCACAGACGCGCTTTAATGGCTGCATCCGCACTCAGGAAATATATAATCCAGACAATAAAACGGGCTGTGCTTCGCAATTGTAAAATTTTTATCGTACATTGTAAAAAAATAAATGAACCTATATACTACCTATAATGTAGTTAGTATATAATTAAACAACACAGAATGAATAACGGAACAGTAAAATTCTTTAATGACCTGAAAGGTTTTGGTTTTATTAAAGAAGACAACACAGATCAGGAGTACTTTGTACACGTGACTGGCCTGGTACATGAAATCCAGGAAAACGACAAAGTGACTTTTGATTTGCAGGAAGGAAAAAAAGGACTGAACGCGGTTAACGTTAAGCGTGCTTAGTTCTCAGAGATAAGTCATTTCGAGAAAAGCCTTGCCTGCGGGTGAGGCTTTTTTTTAAGTTCGATGTGCATGTTTTTGCACCACTCCCCGTTAGTATAATGCCGCCCTGGCAATGTTTCACCTAACCCCTCCTTATGATGAATAGAAGATACCTGGTAGACACTACCACTCGCGAGTACATCTGCGTAGCCCTCCAAAAAGGACAGGATTGGACCCCAAACAATCAGGATTCCCTCCCAAAGTTCATGAACTCACGTACAAACAAAGACCAACCCGACTTTGAACTTGTGACCGGCGAGTATAACGACAATTCATTTTTTGAAAAGTGGATTCGCAATGGCACAAATTTCCTGTTCAGGTATTAACAGACCTGAACATCCGCTTACCGTAATAATATAGATCATTTAACAGCAATATGGGTAGATCACAAGAAACCTTCAGTAAAAAAGAAAAAGAGAAGAAGAGACTTAAGAAGCGTCAAGACAAAGAAGCGAAGAAAGAGGATCGCATCGCCAACTCTGACAAAGGCAAAGGCTTAGATGAAATGCTGGCCTATGTAGACGAAGACGGTAATATTACCGACACGCCGCCAGATCCGACGAAGAAGAAAAAAGACATCAAGCAGGAAGACATCCAGATCGGTGTGGCCAAGCAGGCCGAGATCGACCCGGCTGACCTGATCCGAAAAGGAACTGTCTCTTTTTTCAACGATTCAAAGGGTTACGGCTTTATCCAGGATCATGTAAGCCAGGAACGTATTTTTGTTCACCAAAATGCTTTGGTGAACGCGATCAAGGAAAATGATCGGGTAACTTTTGAGGTCGAAAAAGGCCCTAAAGGATTAAATGCTGTAAACGTTAAACTGGCGTAATACCCTCTGGTTCAAAAGCTTGAAAGAACAGCTTTGAGCCATCCAGCTTAACTTAGGTGATTATAAATCTAAAATCTCCTGCTATTGTCGGTAATAATACTGACTGCAGGAGATTTTTTTGTCGTATAAAGTCTCCCGGCCGCAGCTGTTCATACCTTTGCAGCCAGACCGGTGATCATAAAGCGCGCACCCTTAAGTATGGATACGATAAACACCACGAAAGCCCTGATTCTGCAGGAGGCTCAACAACAGTTTTTCAACCAAGGCTACAGCAAAGTCCTGATGGCCGACCTGGCCAAACAGCTGGGTATGAGCAAAAAAACGCTATACCAGTATTTCAGAGGAAAAGAGGAATTGCTTCATGCTGTGATCAAGCACTACCTGGAAGCATTGCAGCGGGAAGTAGAGAATTTGCTCCTGCAGGAAGAAGAGGATTTCGCCCACAAAGCGGAACAGGTTTTCCGTACCGTCGGGCAGCGCTTCGCGCGTATCAACGGGCAGCTACTCACCGACATTAGAAACCACACTCCCAAGACCTGGCAACTTCTACAGCAGTATCGTACCGAAGCGGCTTTCAAGCGATTCAGAACATTGCTGGAAGAAGGCAGCCGGAAAGGGTACATCCGGAAAGACGCCAATATCTCGCTGGCCGTGCTGCTATACGCCAGCGCGTTGGAGAAAATCCTGGACCCGGAGTTTATCAGCCAGGTGCCACCAGAACTGATGAAAGACATTGACTATACACCTTCTGCTGTATACGAGGGCTTGGCGAATCTCATTTTTCATGGTTTGCTGGAGAAGAAGTAAGTAATAGCAGGCTTCAACCAGCACCATCAAAACTCACTGCTAAACCTTAACTAAATATGCTCGATGGACTGGAACTGGAAGGCTATATTATGTACAGGGCTTCCATAGGAAAGTCAGAGGTAGCAGAAGCCGGTTTAGGAGCCGCAAAATAAATACTGCCTGAACCAAAGCGTGAGGAGCGTATCCGGTATTCTAAGATTCCTTTCTGCTGCTGTTTTTCTCAGCCAGCTTTAACATTTAAAAAAATATATACTTTCTCACTTGGATTTACGTACTGCAATAGTAACTTTGAAACACAAAGTACTTTAACATGAACCAGCAGCACGACCAACTCGCCACTCTGCATGAGATCCGCAGCATCATGGATCGCTCATCCCGCTTTATCTCGCTAAGCGGACTATCAGGTGTATTTGCCGGGCTATTTGCCCTGGCAGGGGCAGCCTTGGTCAAGTGGCATTTGAGCGAGCACAATATTGTGTACAGGGATACTTACACAATCAGTCTGAACTGGAACACGATTGTTTTCCTCTTCACAGTAGCAGCTGTGGTTTTCATGCTGGCCATTGGATCAGCTCTGTATTTTACTCATCGCAAAGCCAGCAAAAGCGGACAGCGCATGTGGGACAGCAAATCACGTCGACTGCTTATCAACCTGGCTATACCCTTAGCGGTAGGCGGCTTCTTTTGCGCGGTGTTGATCTATCATGGCATCATCTACCTGGTGGCTCCTGCCATGCTTGTTTTCTATGGTTTGGCCTTAGTAAACGGGAGCAAGTATACGCTCAGCGATATTCGCTACCTGGGTATAAGTGAGGTCATACTTGGCTTGTTTGCTTCTGTGTTTATTGGCTATGGGCTACTCTCCTGGGCAATCGGTTTTGGTGTACTGCACATTGTGTATGGCACGCTCATGTATTACAAGTACGAAAGGTAGCCATCGTGAGAGCGTATCTGGAAAATATCAACAAGGCTTTTGAAAGCAGAGCCCGGCTTGGGATTATGTCTGTACTGATGGTAGAGGACACGGTGGATTTCAATACCCTGAAAGAAACCCTGCAACTGACGGACGGAAACCTTGCCAGCCATCTGAGTGCACTGGAGGAGGCGCAGTACCTGCGGGTAGAAAAGCAATTTGTCGGGCGGAAGCCCAATACGACTTATCATGCCACTGACTTGGGCCGTAAGGCCTTTACAAACCATTTAGATGCTCTTGAGCAGTTGATTTTGGACAACAGAAAAGTCGATTAATATTTTTTTATACCTACACTTTGAAAAACAAAGTACTTTATGAACACGAAAACAATAACTAAAAAACTTACTCAGAACGAGCTATCCCTCCTGCATGTGGGTACCGGACTAACACTCTTCTCTTTTCTGATCTTTATGCTGCCAGAGTGGGGAGTTGCAGCGAAAGATGGAGCGGCATTTGGTATCTTTTGGGTAAACTACGGCTTGGCAGTCCTCTATTTTGTACTGCTGCTTTTGGGTAAGAGGTATACTATCAAAAAACCTTTCCAGGATTTAGAGCACCTCTATCCCCTACTGGTACTGGCCATTATCAGCTGCTATTCCCTCAACCGGCAGTTGAGCATTTTTCAGGACTCTGTTCCGTGGTTAGAGGCACTTGTATGCACGTTCTGTGTCGCAATGCTAACCTATAGCTACAATACCCTTCTGCCTCGCCTTGCAAACCAGGTGCTGCTCTTTGTGCTGGGTATAGGCGCTGTGCTTTGGGTATACTACGCCCTATACCTGTTCCCGCTCTATGTTCCCAGTTTCATGCTCTCATTTGTACTGGGGCTTTCGTTGCACACCTTTGTGCCATTGTGGGTGGTGCTGAGCCTGGTTTTCGCAGTCAAAAAAGCAATGGCCGTTGATCAGCAGTATGGGCGTAGCTTTCTGGCGGGGGCAGCTTTTCCGGTGCTTTTCTCAGCCTTCTTTCTGGTGCAGTGGCACCAGCGCAACCAGCAAATCAACTTTCTGGCAAACGAAGAAGTCATAAAAGAAAATGACACGCTGCCGCGCTGGGTAAGCCTGAGCCAACAGCTGCCCGCCGACTACATCACGGAGCGGATCATGAAGACGGATCTGGTCTACCAGGCTCCGGCAGAGGAGTTCAGCATGTGGGAGTTGCCAGAGGGCAGCTTCAGCGAAATCAAGCGGCACGACCCGCTTGTGATCCTCTCGCTCTTCCTGCTGGGCAGGCCGAATGTGGACCGGCAGGAGAAGATAAAAATTCTGGAAAGCATGTACGATGCCCGGCACCAGGCAGAACAGCGACTTTGGTCTGGCAATAACCTGAGCACGGTCAGTGTGGTATCACAGGTCAGGCTATACCCTGCTCACCGGCTTGCCTATACCGAGAAGGTGCTCAGCATCCACAACAGCATGCCCAACAACTGGAACCAACAGGAGGCGATCTATACCTTCTTTTTGCCGGAGGGAAGCGTGGTGTCGTCGCTCTCGCTGTGGATAGAGGGCCGGGAAGAGAAAGGCTACCTCACCACCAAGGGCAAGGCACAGATGGCCTACAACACAATCGTTGGCAGAGAGCGCCGGGATCCTTCTGTGATACACTGGCAGGAAGGCAGCAGGGTATCTGTTCGCGTCTTCCCCTGCACACCTGACGAGAACCGGCAATTTAAGATCGGCGTGACCTCACCCCTAAGGCAGGATGGTCAGGAACTGGTTTATGACAATGTGTACTTCACAGGCCCTTCCACTGCGGGTGCCTCTGAAACCTCCATGATCTATGTGGAAGGGGATGTGCCGCCGCTTTACCTACCGGCCGATTACAAAGAAACAAAGTTAGGACAGTACAAACGACAGAGCACTTACCGACAGGACTGGAGTCTGCGCCTGCCTGCCACTAAACTGGCAAGTGACAGCTTTGCCTTTGCAGGTAGCAGTTACCAGCTGCAGGAACTGCCTCTGCAACTGGTGGCCTTTAGCCCCACACAGGTATACCTCGACATCAATGCCAGTTGGTCAGCACGCGAGTTTGAGCAGGTATGGGACCTGGTAAAAGACAGGCAGGTGTACGTGTGGCAGGACCGCATGCAAAAGCTAACGACAGAGAACAAAACCCGGGTGTTCAGCCACTTGATGCAGCAACACTACTCCCTGTTCCCGCTACACAAAGTAAAAGCTCCTGACCAGGCACTCGTCATCACCAAGAGCAATAGCACTTCTCCCAACCTGAGCGATCTGAAGAACACAGGCTTTGCGGAGGAGATGACCGAAAAGCTGCCATTGCAGAGTCCTGTCAGAGTCTATACCTTGGGAGAGCAACTCTCCCCATACCTAAGAGGCCTGAAGGAACTACAGGTGATTACCACAATGCAAGGGGACATGCAACAGATGGCTAACCTGCTCCAGCAGGGGCAATTTATCCAGGCCATACCTGCCAAAGACGTTGTGCGGTTGGGCGCCTCAGGTATAGGTATAGCCAAAACAGCGAACAGCACCGGCGGCAGCGCTCCTGACCACTTGCTCAGGCTCTTTGCCTACAACCACATCCTGCAGCAGATCGGCCCCCGCTACTTCTGCCAGGGTGACATAGAAGACGAACTGATACAGGAGGCAGCACAGGCCAACATTGTGAGCCCGGTCTCCAGCCTGATTGTACTGGAAACGCAGTCGGATTACGAACGCTTCGACATACAGAAAAGCAAGGATAGCCTTGGGAATGCCAGCATGAACGCCTCGGGCGCGGTGCCAGAGCCAGAAGAATGGGCTTTGATCATTATCGCTCTCTTAGCGGTAGCATTTGTGACATTAAAGCCCTATTTTCTAAGATGAGTCTGACCTTCGTTCGTAACCCGCTGATGCTGCTCGTGCTGGCGCTATACCTGCTGGCTGGTGGTTTATTTTTAAAGGATTACCTGATTTGGGATGCTCAGTGGCTGCTGGCCCTGGCTCTGGTGCCACTGGTTGTGCAGGGCCGATCCGGACGGAAACTCTCCCCCTGGCTGTTGGTTCTGGGTATAGCATTGGCCCTTGTGGCGGCTGGCTTGCAGAATTATACCTTCTACTTCTTTGCCTTCCTGCTGACGGTATGGTGCGGGGCGCAGCTGCTCTACGGGCGCATCTCGCTCTACCCTTTACTGCTTCTGCTGGTGGCCTCCCCTATCTTTCAGTACGTAGCCAACATCATCAGCTTCCCGCTGCGTATGCAACTGACTAACTGGGCAGTTGCTGCGCTGCAGGCCATGGGCACAGAAGCAGAAGCGGCCGGCAATCTGATTTTGGTGAATGGGGAGGAGTTTGCCGTGGATCCGGCTTGTGCGGGTTTGTCCATGCTCTCGCTCACCTTCATCTTGGCAGTGTTTCTGCTAGCCCGGCTGCAGCACAGCCGGCAGCTGGTCTGGCCGGTTTGGCTATTGGGTTTGCTCCTGGGCATTATGCTCGTGCTTAACCTCGTATCAAACCTGCTGCGCATCCTGCTGCTCGTGTGGTTCCGGGTGCTGCCTGATAACCCGATGCACGACGTGCTGGGCTTGATCTGCCTCGCCCTCTATGCGCTGGCTCCTTTCTACATCTTATCGCAGTTTCTGCACCGCTGCCTCGGCAATGCTATTCCAGCCAAAGAAAACGAACCAACCGTCAGCCTGCGGGGGTCCCTGCTCCTGAATTACCTGCTTCTGTTGATGCTGATCGGCACGGGTGCAGGTATAAAAAGTGAGAACAAACTGATGGCAACCCTTGCCATACCACAGCTGCCAGGCTTTGAGCAGCAGTTGATGCCGAACGGGGTGACCAAGTACAGCAACACGGAGACACTTGTATACCTGAAGCCTGTGCAGGCTTTTTACTCTACCGAGCACCATCCGCTTATCTGCTGGGAGGGCAGCGGCTACAAGTTCCGACGGGTGCAGCAACTGCAGGTAGGCAACCGCACCATTTATGTGGGTGAACTGGAAAAGGGAAGCGAGAAGCTCTACACTGCCTGGTGGATGGACAATGGTCAGCACCAGACTATTGAACAATGGGACTGGCGCTGGCGCATGCTGAAAGGCGAAGAAAAGTTCAGCTTGGTTAATGTAACAGTGGCCCGGCAGGAGGACTTAACGCAAGCGGCGCTGGCTGTGATGGAGCTGGCTGAAGTCAAGGCTTATGCCAAGCAATAGAAAACAAAAAGCCCGTAAATCGCTGATTTACGGGCTTTTTGCTGGTTTTGGTATCGCTACCAGCAGAGAGTGAGGTACTGCATTTATCAAACAACTGCATACAACCTCACAACTAAAATTATTTTTAATATACTGTTTTACAGTACTTTACAAAGTAAAAAATAATGTATGAATCTACAACTATATACAACTTAACACTTGTTTTTTTGACTAAATCTTGACTAACTTGACGAAAATTTGACGAAAGAAAATGGCACGTCTGGACGAGCATACCTCGCTTATTGTTGTTAAGGAAGGTAACAAACTTCACATTAAAATATACTATTCACGTGGTGGCATAAAAAGGTATAAGACCAATGTCTATGTGAAAGACAAGGCGCAGTTCATTAAAGACAAAGGGTTCAAAAAGAACAATGCCCTTAACCCATCATCTTTTCAGGATGACAAAAAGAAACTCGATGAACTTCAACTTAAGATTGAAACCATCATCGAAGAGTTTGAGCGGGAACACTTAGTGAAGCCTACTGCAACTCAATTGGATGCCTTGATTTCCAATTACAAGGAGAACAGTCAGAAAAGCTTTACTTATATCAGTGACTACCTTCAAGAGTACATCAATATCATCGATGGGAAAGAACGCAACAGCAAAAGCTTGCCTAAAGCAGTAGAATCAGCATTATCTCAGTTTTGGGATTTTAAAAACAGAAAGTACTTTTTCAATGAAATAGATGAAAAGTTTATAAGTGAATTTATTGATTTTCTGCTTTTTTACAAGCCTAAGAGAGTTAAAGCCTCGTCTTCCCTACCAAAGCCAGTTCATCACCTTAACAGCCCCACAACTTTTGACAGCCAGTTTGGGATGAACAACAACACTTTACTTAAAAGACTGGATGCTTTCTGTACTTTCGTAAAATGGGCAATGAGAGTACATAAAATCGAAGTTGATTATGCTAAAATAAAGGACGCAATAAAAGATAACATCAGTACAAAACGCATCACAAAGTACAGCAACATTGAGTTTGCGTTTCGCACCGTGGATGAAGTAAGGCTTCTGGCGTCACAGGATTTTGAAAACAGTATCACAGATGATTACTACCCCGAATATATCAATGGCGTTGAAAAAATGAAAGGTGTAAGCAGCAATGTGCTGATACGGGCAAAAGATTACTTTATTATTAGCATTTTGACGGGTAATCGAATTTCAGACTTACGTGCCATAAAAGCACATCATGTTGCTTTAGGCAAACAGACTGCAAAGAAAACACAAGGGCAGTTTTGGTTAAACTCTAATGAGTCTGTCCATAAGCTACTGCGAAAACACAACTTCGACATGAAAATGAGCGAAACGAAGTACAATAAATGCATTAAAGTATTTTTAAAACAGTTCTACAGAAATTTTCTAAAACAAGAAGATAAGCTGGTTTACATTTTTGAACGCAGAGGCAATTATGAGCAAGTAGAGCAAGTACCCTACTTTTCTCTTGCAGAAAGCCATAGTGGAAGAAGGTCATTTGCCACCATTGCTTATCATGCAGGAAAGTCGAAGCGTTCTATCATGCAATTCACTGGTCACACCAGTGAGAAAGAGTTTGACAAATACATACAACTTGAACCAGAGAAAGACATGAAAGACTTTGCTGATTTGATGAGCGTTTAAAATAAATAGTAGTGAACAAGAAAGAATTGTACGCAGAATTATTGGAGAACTATAGTCTTCAAAAGTCAGAAGCTATCACTTACATAAATCATCGTATTGGTGTAGCAGTAGATAAAGGCAAGATGCTCAATACTCTCACTGCTAATATTGATAAGCTGGCAATTTTATGTGGTGACCTGAAGCTGGAATTGAGACTTCATGAGTCTAACCCTGTATTTGCAATCAACAACCAGCAATTTTATACCACTAAACAGGCGGCTGAGATATTAAATGTTTCACCAGATAAAATCAGGCAACTAATAGAAAGTGATAAGCTTAGCTGCAAAAGAATTAACCAAAGGAACTGGAAAATCCCGAGTTGGAGCCTGGAAGCTTATAAGCATGACCTCTGCAACTTTTTAGCTAACATAGAAGAGCCTGTCTCTGAATTTGCAGTGGTTGATGTTCTGGATGATGAAAACCAACTGTTAGTCAGCATAATTTCGAAGGAAGGCATACACCAGGTTCACGAACATGAGACGAGGTTAAAGAGAAAGGTCGCTGATATTTATTCTGAACTGTAAGACTAATGCCCACTATAAGCCTCGAAACACCTATCAATGCACCAGTAGAAGTATGCTTCGACTTATCCAGAAGCATCGACTTACATGTTATCTCGACCGAGCATACGGGTGAGCGTGCTGTTGCAGGGGTAACATCGGGGCTTATTGGTCTTGGCGAATCCGTAACGTGGAGGGCAAAGCATTTCGGGGTTTGGCAGCATCTTTCAAGCAAAATCACCGAATATGAACGCCCCTTCTATTTTGCCGATGAAATGGCAGAAGGTGCTTTCAAGCGTTTCAAACATGAACACCACTTCCAAGAATCTGGTAACGGCATAACCATAATGCGAGATGTGTTTGACTACACCTCCCCTTTCAACATGTTAGGTATGCTCGCTGATAGGCTTCTTCTAAAGAAGTATATGACACAACTGCTGGTGGAGCGAAACAGTGTGATAAAACACTACGCTGAATCTGGTAAATGGGAAAGCTTATTAAAAGTTGACAAATAGTTAGAGTTAGGGCAAGTATTGAATAATCAACACCAGCAATACTGACAACAGTGACAATATTTATTGGGTTCGAGCGGGCGTTTAAAAGGTCAAAACAGTAATACTGATTATAGTTGATAGTAGCAACTTTTCTCCTTAGGCGCATATCGAAGAAGTTTCAGCTAATTATATCATCCACATCTCAAGCATTTGCACAACTAATGAGTGGCTAAGAGAGTACATTGATTTATTAATTTTTAAATAATATATTTAATCATATCAACACCGCACTAAACCTTTGTATGAAAAACGAAGCGGATGCGTTTCACCTGATGCACGGCTCCATGTTTGTAATGCTTCAACACTACGTTGAAAGCGCATATGACCACGGCACATGGGTAAAGCTGCTCGAAGGTGCGGGCGTTGAGCATACCTCCTTTCAGATGCAGGAGATGTACCCTACACATGAGATTTTTGCCATTGTCGGTCGTTTAGGCGAATCCACAGGACAGTCTATATTTAATTTGATGGAGCAGTTTGGGAAGTTCATGGTGCCAGACCTGATGCGGATGTACAGCAGGTACGTTCGACCCGAGTGGCGTACATATGAGATGCTCATACATACAGAGGATAAGATGCACGCTGCTGTGAGAAGGGAGGACAGCAGAACCAGTCCACCGAAGCTAATTATAACAAAAAAAGGCGCAAACCAGCTTGTGATAGAATACAAGTCCAAACGCAGGATGGCTGGCGTTGCTGTGGGCATCATCAAAGGCATTTCCAGGTACTTCAATGAGAGCGACAAGGTAGAGGTGATGCTGCTCTCTCCTGCGGATGCAGAAAGAGTGCAAATCAAAGTTGATTTCCTTAGCTGAAGAACTCACCACTCCTTTAGATTATTACAACTTTTGTAAAAAAACAGGCACTACATCATCATGAACAGCACATGCAGCAACATTATAGCTGACACGTGATTTTTACTTTGGTAAGACGATGTCTTATTTCTTCAACAGAACTGCCATTGAGCAACTTGGGTGTTTTGCTCTCTAATGTTTATTCTACAGATAAAAATTAGTACCTAAATCGATGCAGGGTCATTAGCCTGAGATGGCGAAAACATTTCCCGTAGCTTTTTTATTCCAGCGGCATCTATCTCTTCCCCTTCACCGCAAACTGCACACAGCTTAGCCATGACAGCTTCATCATTGATGAACATACGGTCTTTGTACAGCCCGCCCTTGAAGAAACGACAGTAGAGGCGTTCCTCGCCTATGAAGGTAAGGACTATCAAATCGCAATCACACGTATCAAGTTTGCTTATAAATGCTGTTAATTCACTCATGCCTCCAAGTCAATCGTATTGTGGTACGAACTTTACGAAAGTAAAGGCTAAAATAATAACACTTTATAAAATTATATCATAAATATTCGAAGCTGCCTACAATACTAAAAATCCAATCGGCAAAAAATGGCAATACAAACGAAAGTTTTCATGACAGCTTTCACAGATAGTGACTCGCCTATATAGAGTGAGTTTGCAGGTATATAAAGCCAATTGTCAGGTTGTGGGGGGAACTGGACGAGTAACGTTGGTTCTATCCCAATATGGAAGGTGCTATCAAATTAGATAGTTGGCAGGAGCCTTATCAATATAGGTGCTGAGCCTGATTATCTGATGAGTGTGTTGAATGAGTGTGCTGAATCAACACCAGCAATTCCGACAACATTATCAATATTCCTGTTACTCCCCTATAAGAAATAAGTGTTTATCGTTGAGATAAGTAGGGCAATGGCATACACAATAAAGAACCACTTTACGAGCAGCTTTCTATTGACAATATTCTTTAGAAACGGGTAGAACAGATAGTAACCTATACCAGCAGCAAGGAAGAGTAATAACAGTGCTTTTACCACTTTAGTATTAATTGGATAAATCTTAACAACGGATACACGGGAAAATCTTTTATGCCTTTCCCTTAAGAATCAAAGTTACTATATTGTACAGTATTTAACACGTAAATGATTCTATTCGAAAACAGTATTATTAAATTAGACTACAATCCTGCTACGGACATCATCGCAGTCGAGTACCCCGACCTGCACCAGTACCTGCTTCCTGAAATCAAGCACACCATTGACATCATGGTGGACATCATCAAATCCTACGACATCAAAAAACTGCTGCTCGATTCGAGACGAACACTTATAGACGTGACCGAAGAGGAAAGTAGGGAAATAGCATCTTACATGGCAGCAGGGGTGATGAAAACCCGCATACAGAAAGTGGCTCGTATCCAATCCCCGAGCGAAAAGATAGAGAAAACATCGGAAGCCAACATTAAGCACATATCGGAAACACATGCTCTCCCATTTCAACTTCTCAATTTCACTAACAAAGAAGCAGCTATTGAATGGTTACGGCAGGCTGAGTAGTATAAGATTTACTCCTTTGGCAGTTCGATGTAGAATGTAGTGCCAGCCCCTTCCTCGCTCTCGAACCAGATGCTGCCACCATGCCACTCCACGATGGTCTTGATAATGGACATGCCGAGTCCTGTGGATGGCTCTCCCCGAAGCCCCTCTCGTCTGGCAGGTGAGAACTTCTTGAATAGCTGAGCGTGGTACTTCCTTGGAATACCGATGCCGTTGTCTCTGATGGTTATCAGCACGGACTTTTCCTGCTCGCTCAGGTCAAGCGAGATGGTGCCGTTGTCAGGGGTGAACTTGATGGCGTTGGAGAAGAGGTTGTTTATCACCTGCATCAATTTTATGTCATCGAACCAGACGAAGATTTTATCGCTTGAAGAGGTGAACCTAATTTCCTTCTGTATGAGATGTTCACCATCCTTATACTGCTCCATGACCTCTTTTACTTTCACCACAAGGTCGAGCCTTCTCTTAAACAGGTCGACTTTGGAGGACTCGAGGAACTCCTGCTTCACAAAATCCCGAATCAGGAGGATGTTCTGCTCACTGCTCGCCCTGATAATGCGGATTACCTTGTCGACTTCCTCCATTTCCAGGTGCTTGGTGAGTTCTGACAACACATCCGCAAGTGCCTTGATGTTGGCAAGGGGTCCAGCCAGGTCATGGGAGAGGATTTCCAGCACTGCGTTCTTCTTGGCAGCGTACTTCTGAAGGGTCTCGATGTTGTCTTTGACCAAGGTGATGTCCTCCACGATGCCAGTCACGTATTTCCTGCCCTGCTTGTCTGTGATGAACTGCGGGTCCAGGAGCAGCCATCTGGTGGAGCCATCGGGTTGCCTGATGCGGAATTCCACGTCCTCTTTCAGCACACCCCTGAGCAACTCCCTGTACTCTCCCACCAGATAGTCTCGGTCATCTGGATGAACAGCCTCCAAGATGATGAGTGGGTCTGCCAGTACGCTCTCACGTGTCTGCTTGCACACCTGGTTGAAAGCGTTGTTGAGATAGGTGAAGGAAGCAGACTCCACATCATAGGAGAAAGCTATCTTCTTCGTTCTTCTGATGTGTTCCCGTAGTATGTCGTTTTTGCTTTTCTCGTTCACTGTTAATTGAATTCATGCATGCTTCATACTTACTCTGATTGATGGTGTGAAGTTGTGGCAGATGATTCAGGTCTCGGGATAGGTCTTCGTTGTCTCAGGGTCCTGCTCCTGAAAACAGGCTTTATAGTAGATATACACACATAACCTCACTACAACCTATATTAAGTACAGGTGGCGAAAGGTAATCAGTATTCAAACCACTATTTAAGTAGTAAGCTGTAGTAGAATCAGTGTTTATTTAGTTTCGCAAAATCCGATACTACCGTAAAATTGAGCATGGATTACCTGTACGACTATATCAGCCAGTTGGATGTCCGTACATTGAGTGCAGGTGAGGTAAGCCAGTGTCTGTTCTACCTGCACCAGTTGTCAAAGCAAAAGCCAGAGATTCGTTCTTCACCTGTCATGAACAAGCCGAATGAGAGGCTGAATGAACAGAGAAAACAGAGGATTAACCGTTGAGGTTTTGGTTAAGTAAAACGAAAGCTTTCTTGACCGTACCAGTTCAGGGTGATTTTTCTGTTTCCACCAGCTATCAGTAGTAAAGAAAGCCAGGCAACAAATCAACGTCAATAATCTTTACTTATAGACGAGATAGTTTACTTTCCATATACTTCAAAACTATTAATATTAGGTTATATCAGAATTTAAATCACATATATAGGGAATTGTTTTCATAGGCTATAAATCATCGTCAGATGTCTAACTATATTATGAACACTACTTAGTTAAACCGTTATTTTTGTGAGTGTATAGCAACATTATTGTCAAACTTGTTTGCTTCAATAAAGTATTGCTTTGTTCAGCTATTCTATTCACCAGAGAGCAAAAAAAAACTTATCTTTATATTAATATCATTAGATAGTAATATGCTCAAGGAAGAAAAGGAAACTATACTCAAGCGAATTGAGAATACAATAATTAAGTTGGAGATTGATAATAGTTGTTTAAATGGTGACCCTATAATTTACCACTATACCAACTACAACGCTGCTCGAAGCATACTAAGAAACAGCACCCTCAGATTCGGAAACCCCGCAAAGTTCGATGATAAAAAAGATATGGATTTAGGGCTATTAAGCTTTGAAACCAGCACAGCCAATTATATAAAATTCTTTTTACAAACTCACCCTAACCTCAGTTACTCACAGTTACGAAAAATTGAAAGAGCAAATACCCAAAACCCCTATTTTTATCAAGAAGAAGCTAAGATAGCTCTTGAAAAGTTGAAGGCTAACTTAGGGGTTACATGTTTTAATCAAAATCACATTAATCATCATCTTTGGAAAGAGTATGCAAACAATGAAAGAGGTGTGTGTTTAGGTTTCAGGTCTTCAGCAATTAAATATTGTATGAAGTCAAGGGTAAAATATACAGATGATGAATTAGTTGAAAATTTCTTTGACGAAAGTATAGAGGCTCTTGTTCATTGGGCTTTAATTAAGAAAACAGGCTATACTGACGAGAATGAAATCAGGGCTTTTTGTTTAAATGTCAAAAAGCATTGTCTTAGCATGGATGAAAAATCACCTTACTACAGGTGTATTTCTCTTAAGAATAGTGCCATTGAAGAAATATATTTAGGTGTTGATATGCCTACTTACCATAAGACTAACCTGATTAAAATACTGAATCAAAAGAATTACCCTAATTCGTTGAAGCTATACCAAATGGTAAAGGATTTTGATACAGGTGAGTTTTTAACACCACAAAAATTAGGCTCCCTATCCCAAAACTTATAGTTTTAAAATAAAGCATTTGGAGCAGTCTGATTTGAAAAACGCTACAACAAATAAACGTTCGAATGTTTGGCTGTTTTTTGCAGGGGAGGTTGGGTAGCGGCAGGAGCAGAAAAACGTGGTTTGGGCGAAGCCAAATTGTTTGGGGGGAGTATTATTTGGTAGGGGTATGAAAAGAAAGAAGCCCGAATCTTTTTGGAAGTAGTTTATTTAGTAAATAGATTGTTATAATACCTCTCGTCATACAAACAAGTTCGAATACGTCAATGGAGTAATACCCTAATTATCAGCTTCACCCTTACCTCCCATAAGGTTTTGTATAGCTTGTACCTGTTTATCGAATTCTTCTTTAGTTAAATTAGGCATTGATAGTACAGATTCAACAGCACCAATTACTTCTTCATCCATCTCTTTTAAGCTTTTAAAATAGTGTCTGTAAGGCTCTGGAATTAATAAGTTTATTATATCTGCCTGTTGCTCGGTATAAAAGCCAGACATGGGTCCATTTAAACCGAACTTTTCCTCTAATGGTAAACCTACAAGTATGACTGGATTATAGAGTGCTAAAAATGCGGTGATTTCCCTTACGGTTTCAATATAGCAATCTAAAAATGATGAAAGTGTTTGTAAATTGATGTTAGGAACAAAAGTGCCTAACATATGAGAGTTGACCTTGTTTAGTTCTCTATAACCTTTCGCCTGACCTTTGTTGTGCGTATAGTCTGAAATCCGCCAATACAACTGCTTTATATTCAGCTTCCAATTAGCTTCATCACTAATGCGCTTGAATCTTCCAGCTTTCGTAAGTGCCTCAATCATTGTTGAGAAGAACGGAGAGTCACGCTGAGACATTATCCACTCGAAAGAAGCTTCTCTTTTAGAATGTTCTGATGTCAGGTAGACATTAATAGCAGTTAACTCTATGGCTCTCCGTAAATCCGCAAAAGCAGCTTTGTAAGACCCTATCAAAGCATGTTTTAAAGAGTAGTCTAACTCCATTTCTGCTTCAGTGGCAGGGAAGTATCCTATTCTATAAAACAAATTCTCAACATCTGCTACTATGGCATCGGAATGATGGTACTCCATGAAACTGACACATAGGTTCAGCATCTCAGTGTTCTTGTAATTTGTATTGATGAAGTTAAGTCCACGGCTAACTCTTTCATCAATTCCATTTAGGAACACATCAGCTATATTTTTCAGCAGGTCTGGTTCATTCACGACAGTGAAGCTTTAAGTTCGATTTCTAATTTAATAAGATGATTCCTTTAAAAAGCCTAAGACATGAAGCGATGTTAATTAAATTTAAAGCTTTCCCTTTCGAAGTTTGTTTCCTCCTGTTGCTCAGCCAACTGCTTTTCCAATTCACTAATGAAATGGATAGAACTCGATATATTATTAAATATCAAAATGCTCTCATGATAGTTTAAAATAGTATTGTCGTGAGCGAAGCTTCTATTATTCCTCACATCATTGAAAGCATCAATAATCTGTATAGAGTACTTCAGTATCTTCTCAGCCATAGCTGATTGAATTACCCCCTTATTGAAGACTTGCTTTACATACTTCCCAAAAATGCTATTAAGGGATTCGCTGTTCGAGTATTCGATGTTATGCCTTCTACACAATTCTCTAATATACTTAACCACAAAAGTGTGAAGTCGGTCAAGCGCAGCTTCTGGTTCGTTTTTCTCTATGCTCGCTCTAATCAGTTTTGCCAAGAGTAAAAAGTCTTTGTCTTCATTGTTAGCCTGTATCGCATCAATATGCTCGATGGGCGACTGCTGCTTGAGCCTATCGGATATTCGAATACATTCCTCATATAGTTCATGTTCTGAGGCAGTAATTTCCTCAAACCTAATAAGCTTCTTCCCCTTCCAGTACTCGATTAAATCGAAACTAAGCTTGCCTACTGTGAAATTCGATTCCTCTTCCCAAAAGCCTCTTAATCTGTTAGCTTTTGAACCACTCCTGTATTTATACCTATCATCAAGTATATCAAGACCAATTGCTTCTAAGACAAAGCTTTGAAAATCCTTGTCTGAAAAATCAAGAACATAGCCGTTACCCATACCGAACAGCTTCTCAAGCTTATGTTTTTCTATGGTGCTTAAATCTGACATAAATTAATTGGCTTAACTGATGTTATTTTTTATCGTAGTGGAAAGCCATCACTTCAACGTAAACAGTTTTGCCCTCATCTTTCGGAAGATGAAACTCGTATGAAAAAGAAGATTCACCTCTCTCCCCAATTTTCCTTTTAAAGTATGGATGTCTTTGTGTTTCCACGTTCAAAGTGTTGAGAACCTTAGTGAAGTCAGAGTTTGGAACGAACATCATTATAGCCACTTTTGAATCTCTCCAGGTTAGGTACCTGTCGAACAGTTGTGAGATAGCTTTATGATATTCAGATGCACCATGCCAAAACTTACATTCCGCCACAAAAATATTGCTTCCATCTGCGGCATATTTAAGTAGTATATCTGTCTTGCCTGAGCGGTTGAATGTTTCTCCTGTTGCTGTAACCCCCACGTATCTTGTTTCAAGAACAAAGAGAAACTGGTCTCTAAGCCCTTCTTCATCTTTTCCAATGTACAGAGCAGGCTTTTTCTCCATACTTTTACCAGAATCATATACAACCTTGAGGACATCATAATACATTTCCCTACTCATGGCTGGCTCTGAAGCAAATTCTTTGCCTTTGGGGATTTGGGGTTGTGGAACTATCTTCCTTTTTAGAGTAGGAGCGGTGAAGACGGATTGGGTATCACTATTTACCTTTACATTGATTGCGGCAAAGAAATCATTTTCTTTCAGGTATTTCTGCTTTTCAACCTTAATACAGTTTCTGATAGTGTTCTCTAACACATTATTAATTTCAGAAACATTCTGATTCAGCTTCGGTAAGTTGGTGAAAGCACGTTTGAAGCATTCATCTTTTAATTTCCTAAACTCCTGTGGGTCTTGGTTTCTAATATTAAAACTGAAAGACACCTGACAATTTCGTTCATCTACACTAATCTCATATGAGGTCATTGTCCAAGGATTGGATTGAACCTTAAATAACAAGGCAGAACCTGTGAAGTTGTAACTAACGGTACACTTATATGCTTCGACTTCATACCGCTCACCTGACCTTCTGCCTTCAGTCCAGTCTTTAACTTTTGTAGGATGTGCGATATGCTCAGAATCTAAGTCAACCTCTAAAGGTATCAGCCTGTACTCTGCCTCTAAATACTCCGCATAATCATCTTCATCGACTTTCAAGATATAATCTTTGCCTTGGCTTTCTACTTCTTTTTTAATCTGGTTTAGCCAGTTATTCTTAAAGTCAAGAAATGATATCTCATTAAACGCCCTCATTGTGTATCAGCTGTTAAAATCTTTTTTAAATTCTGTCAAAAAAATATAGTATAAACAATATACATAATAAAAAATTAATAAGGTCTATTTTATTAAACGCCAATTGCCCTATCTATAGGCTTTGTAACAATTCATATTAGGTTATACCCATATTTGAATATATTTTCTTATCTTAGATGCATCATACAGGAGAAAACAAGGTGTTCATACTCCTAAACCTAAAATGACTATGATTTTAGCGGTTGCATACGGTAGGGTCTCGACAAGTCAGCAGACAGTTGACCGACAAAAAATCAACTTAGAGGAATTTGCAAAGAGCAAGGGTTGTAAGATTGAAAAGTTCTTCAGTGACTCCATAACGGGTAAGACTCACACGCTTGAACGGGATGGATTCCAAAAGATGGTTAAGTTTTGCCAAGAGAAAAACATCTCTACCATATTCGTATCAGAAATTTCCAGAATCTCTCGTAGAGTGAGCCATACAATCGCCACGATTGAATCGCTTGTTGAGGAATATGGTGTCACCGTTCACATCCAGCACCCAAGCGCACTTACCTTTTCACCAGACCAGTATGGTCGAATCGACATTCTTCAAAAGAGTATGCTAATGATGCTCGGACTTGGAGCCGAGATGGAGTTGACCTACCAGCAGAGCCGAAGGTTGGAAGGCATAGCTGAAGCCAAAAAGAAGAATGTCTACAAAGGCAGAGTAAAAGGTTCTGCTTACTCCAATGAGCAGCTAATCGCTAAACATTCCGATATCGTGAACCTGGTGAGGCACTCTGCTCTGTCTGACACTAAAATATCTGAAATCGTTAAGAAAGGACTTTCCACCGTTAAACGAGTGAAGAAAGCACTTCAAAGTTTGAAAGCAGAGGCGATAGCTTAAAAAATCTTAACCAAGTTGGTCTGTCTGCCGCCAGAGCCAGAGGTCTCAAAGGTGGTCGCCCCAAAAAAATGAATGATGAGAAGCGTAAACTTGCTGTACGTCTGTATAAAGAGAAGCAGCATTCGGTGGATACCATCTGTCAGATGATGAACATCACTAAGCCTACTCTATATAGTTATGTAAAATCTGAATCGCAATATTAACCTCTAAAGTGAATCCGTTTTCCCTTCGATTGAGAATCGAACAATACATGTTCTAAAATCTGATAATCTTTCAACAAGAAAGCAGCTTAATAGCTGCTTTTTTTTGTGCCTATTAAGCCAATAACCAAAATTTAAAATTGAATAATATAAAGTATTTTCATATTCCTTAATGGTGCCATACTTTACAGTAAGTAGATTTTGCTTTACAAAATAATCTTATTACAAAGCACAGAAATAAGCTTTTTAGTCATGCTTTACACTTTCTTTACAATTGCAAAAGGCTGCCCAATATATCAATGTTTAATGTGACTATTTTAATATTTAAAAACCTGCCTTACCTTTGTAACATGACAAAAACAAAAAACAAAAAACAGCCAGAGAAAATGATGAATGTGCTGATAGCACCAGGCGTAGGTATGACTAAGGTAAAGCCAGCGAATGGCAAAAAGTTTACCTTAAAAGAATTGCAAAAGATGGTAGGGGGCTATATAGAAATGGTTCCTAATGCAACAGGAGAGTTCTGCTATGTATGGAATGACAGCGGTTTGCTTCTTGGCTTAGAGTTTAACCCTGATGCAAACTTTCATTTCTTTCTAAAAAGTGGCTATTACAGAGACTTGGGCTTGGTAGGCAACGTGGCTATTGTTGAGAAAAAGTATTGCTAATGTTTGACAAAAAAAAGAAAAATATGAAGAGAAGAGAGACTCTATTAGAGCAGTTAGACAGAGAAATTTTAGAAGGCTACAAAAGAATGAAAGAAGCCCCAAAGCAGCTAACAATCTTCGAGGAAACGCAAAAGCTTATTAACGAAGGTTTTATCGTTTTAAACAATGACAGCACATTATCTAATGAAAGCAAAAAGCTTATGGCTTATGTAAGCATGCTGCTTTCTTACGCTGTTGCTAACCTGGAAGCTGTCGAAAACGATGAAGGTGTAGATTTGTCTATGCACTATGACCTGATAAGTGAAGTGCAAAGTGAGATTAAAGACTATTATGAGTAACTGTGCATGCAACAAAGGGCAGGCTATTCTGCCCTTTGTTCGTCACCAAAACCATTTTGCTCAAAGGCATCCCAATCAAAATCAGCTAATTTTTCAGGCTTGATTTTGTACTCATAAATAGACCTGAAACTATCATCTGGATTTAATTCTTTTTTATGTATTTCTCTATACTTAGCCTTCAAATCAGATTCCAACACAAATTTATTTTTGCCAGCATCATACGCTGTGATATAACCCCCTTTACCATCTGCCCAATTGTACAGTGTCTGTCTTGACACCCCGAGTATTTTAGCGCAATCATTTAACTTGTACTTAGGCTGGTTAAAGTCTTTAGCCTTCTGCCCTGAATAGATTTCATGCTTACGCTTTATAATAACATCGCTGAGGCTGTTGTATAGGTCTTTTAACGTGTTTCGATATCTATCTAACTCATTCACGCTTTTTACTAATTGCGACTGCAAATCACCTTCATTAAACTTTTTGACTCTTAGTGTTAGGTATAAATCTACATATTCAACCAGCAAATTTCTGCTCAACCCCGTTTTCCTGATTTTATCTAACATAGTAGTTAGTTCGTGAAGATTTGCAAAATTTAATTCTTCTTCTGTTTGTGTATCAACCATTATCAAAAATTCTATCAAATATGATTTTAGATTTTATCAAAGTTACTACAAAAAGCAACGAGTGGAACTACTTCATCCAACTCATCTGCACTTAGCTACCTCGAAGTGACTGGTAGTAGCGACAGTTACAACTATGATTAAGTCAAAAAACATACCTACAATACTATTAAATATACCAAGTTATAAACCACTGAATATGAACAAATATAGAGAGCAAGATAGTACAGCTACTGTAATGAAGAGTCTAAGCAGATTCATCAGAAAAGCTATTGAAGCTGGTGCTAACAAATACATCTTATTTTCTCATAGACTTACATTAGAAAGAGAGATACCATTTCGATTCAATGACGAAAACACAACAACGGTAGTCTATTCATATACTATTCATTTGAGTGATGACCTATATGAGATGTTGAGGGAGAAAAGAAGTGAAGATAGAACACTCAAAGCTTTGTGTGAGTTGGTTGGAGTTGAATATTCGATGAACAACGAACCATTCAATCAGGTGTCTATCACATCTACTAACAGAAGATATGACTTGGGAGAAGGAGATATTATCAAAGATGATGGTTCTACAATCGAAAACACAGCATATCACTACATATTTGCTGATGGTGTGATGATTGTAGTTGTTAATGACAGGGAGTTAGACGTGCTGCATAAGTTAGAATCCGTTAAACCTGTAGGTGATAGGCTGTACCATTTCTACTATAGTAAACAATACGTTTATCTTAACAGACACTTGCAAGGTTCTCAACTAACATCACCTGATAAGAATGGTAATTATTGGGCTGTTATTCATCCTATCGAAGACCAGGCATTTATCCAGAAAATATATAGGGAACACAAGCACGTGAAAAGAAGTCACGTGATTTCGGCAGTATAATATTTAATTAACCAGACAGGAAATCAGAAATAAAAAGATAAACAACATATTGAGTAATGAATAAAGATATACTAAAGCATATTTTGAAAACACATGGTGAAATGTCAGTTACCAACCTGATGAAAAATCAGAAATTAGTGAAGCACGCCAAGGGAGAGAAGGTAAGAAATACTTTTATCGTAGCTAAAGATGGATGTGACGATTATGACAGTAAATCAGTGTTGAATTTTAAAATAGAAGATTTAACGTTTGTGGGTGCTGATGAATACTGCATCTACTTCATAATTGAAAATGCTTTTCTAATCATGGCTACCTATTCTGCCTACAACGGACACACTATCATCCTGCATACCACTGCGCACGAACTATCCGATTGGCAAACTACAGTAGGTCATGATGAAGAAGGTTATGCAGAGAAAGAATTAGTTGATTTGGGATTCACAGTTGACATAGCAACTCTATAAGTCTGTATAGAGCATATAACTGTACCATATGAGAAGCTATTGTTTGGCTTTACGCTGCTATACAGCTAAAGGTGCTACGCTTCCAAGTAACACCTTTGGCTTGACCTAAAAACCCCATATCAAAACATGTTTGCTCTACTGCTTACATTGTTGTTTGCTTGTGCATCATCAAGCGTAGTCACACTTATGTTGAGCGGTAGTGCAGCGTGCAGCTTCAATATCTCATCATAATATAGAAGTAGTAACGTTAAAATAGGCTTGGGTTGAACATCTGATGTTTTAACGTAGTTTTTTATTACATAATCGTAGTCCTCAACGCTCGTTACAAAGTCATAAAGATTATCCATTCCGCTCAGCTTTTCAACTGGTAAGATTTTATAACTACCATTGGCAGTGTTAACAATAAATTCGCTTGGCACCTCCAAAACATATGCTCCCGTTCCAGTGTCATATTGCATGGGATTTTGGCAGCTATTCATCTCCATCATTTTTACCCTCCACGATAAGACCCATTTTCTCTTCCAGAGCCTTCAGGGCTGTGGTAACTACATGCTTCTTACTTACTTTCTTTTTTAACTTCTTTGCTAACAAAAGCTGGATTTCTAAGATTTTCAGGTCTGCCTCACTTGACAATTTTATGCTATGGCTCATCATGTTATATCTCTATATTTCTATTATATATAAAATCTGATAACTGAAAAAATCTAATTTAAGAGTCGGCTTATTGACTACTCCCACTTTTATTTTTGATATATAGATTAAAACTAAAAGAGATAAAATGGAACATATATTAAAGAACGAACTGCTTTATAAGGAAGGTGATGTAGAAATCTATAAGACATATAACAAGGAAGAGGATAGCTATGGGTTATACTGGACATCAACCGATGGCTATAGGAGGTCGGAGTACCAATACACTCTTATCCATCCATACGAGCATCAAAAAGCTGCTGCGTTAAGATTAGTCGGAGGGATTGAGTGGATGTGGGTGTGGGTTGACCCTGACCTAAATGAGACCAAGATGGATGAGTTAAGTTTGCTTATTTGGCAGGATTTGAGGGTGAGCGATTCACTATGTAATTGCAATAGCTTTGAGGAAATGGCTGAGTGCGAGATGTGCGTGATGGGCAAGATACCAAACAGCTATAATTTTAAGAAGATACTCGATTATGAGACTCATGTAGCTTATACTTATGACACAGAGCAAGGCTACTACACGATTAGCCTCGCTATAAGCGATGAAATTCATAACATGAACTTTGACTACGTATGGAAAAAAGAGGAATTAGAAGACCGATTGAAAGGCATTATAGACACCTACGAAGAACAGATATTTGAATTGGAAAGCTATCTGAGGGTGTGCGTTACGGAAAGCTTAGAAGACAGCCCTACTGTTCGACTTACATTTTTTGATGTCTCATTCACAGTTGTCAAAGCTTTAGACATCAACAGTATAGCAGGTCCTAACAACAGGACTGTCTTGGGCTTTGATGATTTCCCATACTAAAAGAAAAAACAATTTAAACATAAATGATACTTATAAATGAAATACTGTATGCTGATGGTGAAGAACTGATACTAAGGACAGTAGATGCAGATAAGAGATTGTACGGGATGCATTCGACTTTGCGAGGGAGAATAGTAAAACCCACCTTTTGCCATATCTTTAAATTTAAAAATGGCGCAACTTACACCGTTGCTGTAACAAAGGATGAAGATTATGTGGTGGTCGATTACAATGGAATAACAAGTGATTTAGCACCAGAGCAGGAAACGTTCTATAGCAATCTGATAATTAAAAATAGTCGTTGCAATTGCTACAATCTTTCTGGTACATCTTGTATTTACTGCAACGGATTAAAGCAGATTTCTAATCCTTACGCTATGAAATTGCTGGACCAGATTTGGAAAGGCTAACTAAAAGGTAGCTAACAACAGGATTAAAACATATCAGCAATACGGTATTGCTAAGCAATATAAATGCGCTGCATAATCTAATCTTACTCTATGCGATAGGTGATTTATAGCCGTGGTATCAGGACTGTCTGGTGTGGATTAACTGCATCAGACAGTTTTGTTTATTGCTGAACCAACAAATTTGCTCATATAATCTCCTTTAATTGCTATATTGAACTTTTATTTTATTCAGTTTCATATAGCCATTATAGGAAAACAAATGACCATCCAGCAATACATTGACATCCTCAACACAAGGTATAAAACAGGCATTTCCAGAGAGCATAGCTATCGCAGTGATTTGCAAGTACTGATATCAACCTTAGCACTCGATGTATTGGTTACCAATGAGCCTGCTCGGGTAGCATGCGGTGCGCCTGATTACATAATCACCAAGCAGGACATTCCAGTTGGCTACATCGAGGCGAAGGATATTGGAGTAGCGTTGAGTAGTAAATCATTAAAGGAGCAGTTTGACCGCTACCGTGCTTCACTGGACAACCTTATCATCACTGACTACTTGGATTTTCACTTATATATTGATGGTGAGTTTAAAACCTCGGTCAAGATAGCGGAGATACACAATGGTCAGATTCATCCCTTGCCTGAGAATTTCATGATGTTTGAAAACATGATGAAAGACTTCTGCTCTCACCTCGGTCAAACCATTAAGAGTTCGAAGAAGCTGGCTGAGATGATGGCAGCAAAAGCAAGAATGCTTGCAGACGTAATTGAGAAGGCTCTTAATAGTGATGAAGAAAATCATGAGAACAGTACCCTGCAAGAGCAGATGAATGCTTTCCAGCAGATTCTGATTCACGACATTAAGACCAGGGAGTTTGCTGATATCTACGCACAGACTATCGCCTATGGTATGTTCGCTGCTCGTTTGCACGACCCTACGCTTCCAACATTTTCTCGTCAGGAAGCTGCACAGTTAATACCCAAATCAAATCCATTTTTAAGGACAATGTTCAACTATATCGGCTTTGACTTGGATAGCCGTGTAGTATGGATAGTAGATGGGCTGGCAGATTTATTCCGTGCTACTGATATCGCTGCGCTGCTCAAGAACTTCGGTAAGGCTACACAGACACACGACCCCATCATACACTTTTATGAAACATTTCTTGCTGAGTACGACCCGAAACTGCGTAAGGCACGTGGTGTGTGGTACACGCCAGAGCCAGTCGTAAATTTTATCGTTCGTGCTGTTGACGATATCCTTAAAGCAGAGTTTAATCTACCACAGGGCTTGGCAGATACCTCTAAAACAAAAGTAAAGCTTAACATACCTACACATGATAAGCGGTATAAGGCAGGTCAGCGTGAGATTGAGCATGAGGTGCATAAGGTTCAGATTCTTGACCCTGCTACTGGTACAGGTACTTTCCTGGCGGAAGTGGTGAAGCACATTCACGGCAAGTATAAGAGCATGCAAGGTGTATGGAGCAGTTATGTGGAGAATCACCTGATACCACGCCTGAACGGTTTCGAGTTGCTGATGGCATCGTATGCTATGGCACATTTGAAGCTTGATTTGCTGCTGACAGAAACAGGATATAAGCCTACCAAAGACCAAAGATTCAGAGTTTATCTTACCAATAGTTTAGAAGAACATCATCCAGATACAGGTTCATTATTTGCCACTGCTCTGGCGAACGAAGCCAATGAGGCAAATCATATTAAGCGTGATACGCCTGTCATGTGTGTGATAGGTAATCCACCATATAGCGGAGAAAGTGCTAATACGGGAGAATGGATTATGAACTTGATGGAGGATTACAAAAAAGAACCAGGTGGTAAGGTTAAACTTCAGGAAAGAAACTCCAAGTGGATAAACGATGATTACGTAAAATTTATTCGATATGGGCAGCATTTTATAGAGCGTAATGGTGAAGGAATATTAGCATTCATCAACCCGCACGGTTTCTTAGAAAATCCAACATTTAGGGGTATGCGTTGGAATCTGCTTAGGACATATGACAAAATTTATACAATTGATTTACACGGAAACAGTAAGAAGAAAGAAGTATCTCCTGATGGTTCACCTGACATAAATGTATTTGATATTCAGCAAGGTGTTAGCATTAACCTATTTATTAAAACAGGGGAAAAGAATGCAGGTGAACTTGGAAAAGTTTATCACTACGACCTGTTTGGAAAGCGTGAGGTTAAATACGATTTTTTAATTGAAAGTTCATTAAAAACAATTCCGTTTACTGAACTACAAACCTCGGCACCTAACTACTATTTTTTTCAAAAAGATTTTGGTAATAAACATCTGTATGATGAAGGCTTCATGCTAACTGACTTATTCACAATTAATGGGGCAGGAGTCACTACAGCACATGACGAATTTGTAGTTGATGAAAATGAAAAGGTATTATTAGAGAGATTCATAGAGTTTAAAAATTGTCCAAATGATGCTAAGCTTTTACATCGCACTTTTAATGTCAAAGAAAAGAAAGGGTGGGATATCTTAGCTGGTTGGAATAATCTTCAAAGAGAAAAGGAATTATCAAAATTTGTAGTGCCGTTCTCCTACCGACCTTTTGATACACATTACATCTTTTATGAAAATAAGCTGGTGTGGCGAACTGTCCAAAAGGTGATGGAGCATTTTATTGTAGGAGAAAATGTAGGATTGTCTTTAGTTAGAAGGTCAAGAAGTAACGAATTTTTAACACCGATAGTAGTTAATGGGGTTACTGACAAATGCTACTCTTCATCATTAGACAATTCTAATACCTTTCCTCTTTATCTATATCCAGAAAAGACTGCTCAAAAAAGTATAGATAATCAACCAACTCGCACACCAAATCTTGACAAGAAGATTTGGCAGCAAATAGCTAATGCAATAGGCTTAAAATTCACAACAGAGAAAGAAAGCACATCAGGCACGTTTGCTCCTATTGATATCTTAGACTATATCTACGCTGTGCTGCACAGTCCATCCTACCGAGAGAAGTATAAGGAGTTTTTGAAGATAGATTTCCCACGTGTGCCGTACCCAACTGATGCTGATGAGTTCTGGTCACTGGTAAAGTTAGGTGGTAAACTGCGCCATATACACCTGTTGGAAAGTCCTGCGGTGGAAGACTACATCACCAACTATCCAGAAGATGGTAATAACGTGGTTGATAAGCCACGCTATGAGAACGGGAAAGTTTACATCAACGACAACCAGTACTTTGCTGACGTGCCACAGACTGCATGGGAGTTCTACATCGGTGGCTACCAACCTGCTCAAAAGTGGCTTAAAGACAGGAAAGGTCGAGAGTTATCGTTTGAAGATATCCTGCACTACCAGAAAATCATTGTTGCCTTGACCGAGACCGATAAGTTGATGAAGGAGATTGATGAAGTGTTGGTTAAAGAGACCTCTGAAGCTACCACCAATTAAATACCTATCACTACCTTATCTAAACAAGTATCTACTTCAATGATGAAAACTTCTGAGAAAAAGAACCTGATACTAACCGCTCTTTATGAGCAAGGTTTGAATGGTCAATCATATGATGTGAAAGAACTAATGTCTTCTCACAGCATATTCAAGGCTGGTGAACTTCGTGTGCTTACCAAATCATTAGAAGATGCTGGTTTGATAAAGATGTCGGCAACACGTGAAGCAATTTATGTGGAGTTAACAGCGGATGGAGCGGAGTACGTTGAGGACTTTCCTGGTAGTTCAACCCAATCAAACAATTACGAACCTACTGATACGTTTTCCGCTTCTGAGAAGAAGATTATCATTGAAAAACTAAATGACCTAACTGAGCAACTTAAACAGCTTCAGTTAGGTCAAGAAATCACCTATGATGATATACGTGCCGAAATGCAGGAGATGAAACAATTGTCAAATGTACTCGGCAAGAAGCACTGGTTTCAGGTATTAAAAGGTAAAATGATAGATATTGGTCTTGGCTCTTTATCTGATAAAGCTTTTTCTTTAATGTCAGATGCATTTACTGATGGAACACCATTGCTGAACAACCCATAAAGAATGTGAGATAGTATAACAGCACGTTAAACGTAAAACATCATCTTAACAGCATCTAACCACGCTATCGGAATGACTATTCAATGTCTTTGAAGAATTCATCGAATTCCTTCCACTTATCGTCTCTTTTATAGTTAGATTTTTCTTTTTCGAACATCATCAAGTCATTCTCAAGCCAATCATCCACTTCATCTACATTGTCCAGAAACAGAGGAAGTAATAATTCATCCATTTCGAAATCTGATATCCTGTAAGGTTGCTTCGGTGCGAATAGTGGGTTCTGGCTATAAACGTATTTATTCTTGCTGTACATCTTATGTAATATTGTTTTAGATTATATATCCAGAACATAACATTACATATTCATGTCACTTCCGACTTCTACAGCACACCCAAAACTTCAGTTTTATACAAGTTAATGATATACTATACTATCACTAATTATAAGATAGGTTAATGAATTAGTGATTGCTGATACATCAAGAATGTATAGTGAAATCTTTTTAGGCTCGTGGTCTGAGTTTTCGTGATTATAGAACAACGATTATCTATAATTCCCACTGGTCATAATTATCACACAACAACGGACAGCAACCTATGAACACCGTAAGTATATCCGAAAGCTGGTGTTTCGCATCCGCTCACCACCAACTGTTTCACTCCGCTTCGCTACGTTCATGGCTGAACCATTCACTGCAAAGTTTTTGGTTTATTTAAACTTAAAGAGGTATGCCCAAAAAAATCTACATCATTATTGATAGTATAATGGTTGATATGTGGAGTGGATTGAATGGGAAAAATGGGAAAAGAAAGAAAATGAATTTATACAAGTTAATGATATAATATATCTTATAGATTTATAACAATCACAGTAAGTAAATTTAAACAACCCACACCATCACCTGGAACTGTTGTTGTGTCGTCAGACGCAAACAACAACAGTGAGTGAACAAGGTGAACAGGAATCATAAATCATAGGTTAAAAACTTAAAAGACAGATATATGCAACATGTTTGTAATAAATAAAAAATGTTAGAGAAAGACGTGAAATAGTAAGTCCATTCTTAAAACAAAGACCTTTCATTTTTATATATGTATTAAAATCCAACATATAGAAATGATTAAAAATGGTCAAAGATGTCCAGTATGCAAATTGTACTGGAATGATAATACAAAGAAGTGGCTGAAGAAACCACCACGTGAATCCTCAAAAGGTTCACACAAAGGGAAGTCTTATCTTCATCAACTGAACCAGATTCAGGGTTCAGCATCAAAATGGAAGTCCTATGCATGGCTTCCCATCAACCTAACCGTTGAGCAGATTCTGTCCGATGCCGAAAAGCTATGGGATGATAAATCCGACTTCTGCCTGGACAGGGCATTGAGTTTGTCATCGCTGCTCATCATATCCCGAACCAAGGACAGCGAAAAACATAAGTTTGGCTACAAGAACGGCTACATCAACGTTTATGCGGATGATATGAGGAAATGGGTGTACAGCCGTTATGAGGTGTACCTCAGGTTCTTCGAAATGGCTGGCTATATCATGCCTTACATAAAAGGAAGAAAGGGCTATATGGCTTCCAATCAGGTACAGCAAGGGTACTCCAAACAGTATAAGTTCAATCCACTGCTGCTGGTAAAGCAAGGCGATAAAAGGAAGTACCACAGAACAGAATATACCACACATCGTCTGCTGGTAAAGCTTCATCAGCAAAAGGTCTCGAAACAGAACCTGATTAAGAACCTTCAAGTCAGAAGCACCATGGTGGACAACGTTTACAAGATGATTGACGCACTTGATTTTGAGGCTTTTGAAAAGTGGTGTCTGGATAACCCATCGGAGTTCAAGTCAGCAGACATCATGAACGATATGATTGTAACGGTGTCGGAGATTAAGAACGGTAGCGTATACATCAACCCAAAGGATGGTTACGGTTTCCGATTCCACTCTCCTTTCACCAATCTCAAGAAGGTGATTCGAAAGTTCATCATGATTGATGGCGCACCAGCATCCGAACTTGATATTAAAAACAGCCAGTTCTTCTTTCTGGCTTGTCTTACCCTGTATCCAGAAGCCTGCACGGACATTCTAAAAAGCAGTGTAAACACAAGGGAGTTGAGGACTATTATCCACACTTTGAGATTCTTCTACTATACGTATCCAGATTTCAAGGACTTCATTGATGCATCCTTAGAAGGAACTGTATATGATTCACTGGTAGACAGACTCAACTTAACAGGAAAAAACTATAAGGTAAGAAGAAATAAAGCGAAGGATTTATGTTTCGGTGCCTTGTTTAGTAAAAAAGAGCAGTGTGAGAACCTGAAGTCTTTACTCGTGTGGGAGTTTCCCAACCTGATTAGGGTATGCGAAATCATTAACGGTGGTAAGTATCCGCTGCCAAAGCTACTCCAACGAATAGAATCGCATATGATGGTTGATACGGTAGCTGTGACAGCAGCAGACAACGTTGATGGGATTTATACAACCGTGCATGATTCGGTACTGTGTGGGGCATCTGACCTGCCGATTTTCGAGGCTCTGATTAAAGATGCTTTCGACACCGCTGGATTACCGCAACCCATGGTGTCTATAAAGAATAATGGAAGCCAGGTGGAACATGAGATAGTGACTGAGCAGAAGGTTACTGTAACTGCCGAACTACCTGATTTAAAGCCATTAGCTGAACTACAGCAGCGTTTCGAGGCACAATTCGAATCAGAAGCTTACAGGAAATCAATCGCTCGTAAAGAGCCTGAGGTTAGCTACAATGTAAAAAAGCGGAAGAAGGCAATTACTTGTGGAATCGAGTGGTAGTGTTATAAACCGTTTGATATATCAAAGCCACTTCAATATGCTATGTTGACGAGTTAATGAACTGTTTTCTAAAAGGTCTGAAATTAATTTCAAAATATTTTAAACTTCTTCATTTTCTGTTCTATTAAGTGCATTGAATAACTTAAATGAACAGAAATGAATACGATATTAAAGAATATAATTAACCAACCTGTACAGCAGCAGAAGAAGATTTCAAAATCTAAACTCCGCAAGCTAACCTATAACAGCCCGATTTTGAAGATGCTTGAGCATGGAAGCTTCAACAGCTATGATGAGACAGAAGGGATATATCACTTCTACAACTTGGAAGCTGGTTATCAGCGAGGTCTGTTTGATATGGTTAATAAATGCACCCAAAGCACAAATTCGGTAGTTCTATACTACATCGACCACTCTGAAACTGCGATATTCAGGATTTACAATGCGGCAGACAATACATCCAGCACCATGCATTTCCATGGGGAATCGGTGCGTGAGGCGATTGAATACCTCTTTAACATTAGGTTCACCACAGAAATATTGATTCTCAAACCCACGAAGGATAAAGTGTTTGAAGAAAGAATGAAGCAGTCGAAAACCGAGTTTGATGGTTTCAAACGCTTCCATGACCATTTGATTTTCTATGATAGTTGTACTGCTTTCGAACTAACTGCTACTACAGACAAAGCTTTGAAAGCAGGAATCACCCATATGAAGTACGTTGACCAGATGTTCAGCCACGCAGAATGGGTGGATACTGCACAGCACCCTCAGAAAGATGGATTATATAAATGGCTGTGGTATGAAGATGATAACCTCATTATGTACAACTTGTGCCAGATACACAATAACGAGGGTTCGCTATTCCATGACTTTTACTTTTCATATGATGAAAGTTTGATGAACAGCAGTGCCTATTATGACTTTGACAATGAAATGCTTCTGATGAAGTTAAATGCTTTATGCAGAAAAGATAACATAGGTAACATCCTTGCTGGATTGTAGTGCCACATTTAGAAAAGGATAGCTGGTTAGTCGGCTATCCTCTTTGCTTTTATAGATACCGACTTTATAACAAAACTATAAATACCAGCAATATCTACAATATCAACAATTTCACAGGCTGATAATTGCACTGAAAATCTATCAATCCCTATATTGCGACTCGATTGTTTATTTACGTTTACGCATACACTTACAGTGGAAGAGACATTAACAGAAGAAGTAAAAGAGGTTAAAAGAACCTTTGCCATCGCAGAGGACTTGTTCGTGAAGTTAGAAAACCTGGCATATTGGGATAGGACTACACAAAAGGACATACTTAACGAGGCGTTGGAACAGTACTTCGCAGATAAGGAGGTAAAGCCCATACCAGATAAGCAGCGCAAAGGAAAGCGTGGCAGGAAGCCAGCATGAATGCGAGACCTTAACAACGGTGAACTGGAACTTAACAGAATCTATCATGGCGACTGTTTCAACTTTTTGCCACTAATGAAAGAGAAGTCTGTGGACATGATTTTCACTGACCTGCCTTTTGGTACAACTCAAGCAAAATGGGATAAGCCACTCGACCTGGATAAGCTGTGGAGCCAGTATGAGCGTGTTATAAAGGATAACGGGGCTATTCTTTTGTTTGCACAGGCACCTTTCGACAAGGTGCTGGCGGCAAGCAACCTTAAAATGTTCAGATATGAGTGGGTGTGGGAAAAGACCCATGCCACTGGTCATCTGAATTCGAAGAAGATGCCCATGAAGGCGCATGAGCAGGTATTGGTCTTCTACAAAAACTTACCTACCTACAACCCTCAGAAGACAAGCGGTCACAAGCTGAAGAGCGTTAAGGTCACGAGCAGAAAGTCCATAGAGTCCACTATCTACAACAAACATGACAGACATGTGGACTACGCATCGACAGAGCGGTATCCACGGTCTGTTGTGAAATTTGCGTCCGACAGGCAGAAGCTTAGCCTTCATGAGACGCAGAAGCCCGAGAAGCTGCTGGAATACTTCATAAGGACGTACAGCAACGAGGGGGATGTGGTGCTGGACACATGCGCTGGCAGCGGTAGCCTGGCTGCTGCATGCATTAACTCTAACCGCAGGTTCATCTGCATGGAGAAAGACGAGTATCACTACAATGTGTCAGTTGAGCGCATCGCTGGTATACAGGAAAAAGAATAAGCCCAATCACGAAGCCAAATGCCACAGAACCGATAGCAGACAGTTTTTAGCTAATGCGTGGTCAAAAGTGGTGCAGATTATCTTCTATAATTGAATATTTGCACCATTTATAACCACTTATTTAAAACAAATTCACTTTCTGGTGTATAATAAGTGTAGTCTTAAACACCATTCCCATGGAGAAGGATAGCTGCTTGGTCGGCTATCCTTTTTTGTTGAGTCAGCTTTTATAAAAAAGGAGGCTACACCTTGAAAATGTATCCAGTATCCTTCGAAGTTACTATACCAAAACTCTGAAAAATGACTATAATCTAATCTGCTGTTCATTTTCGTTCATCATGGGTGATTTCAGACAAGATAACGAGTTTAGGTACTCAGTATCCTTGATTTTCTTTGGCTGTAGGTAAAAGGTAATATTAGTAAGTATAGTATATCATTAACTTGTATAAAATGACTAATTAGGCACATCCTATGTCCTCTACGGTTGCCTCGCATTAGGTTCATTACATTGCCTATAAGAAGAAATCTATTCTATCGCTGGACAATGACCTTCTTGTTTAGCTGGTGCTGCTGTAGTGGCTTATACACCCTAAATAGAGTGGTTAGATATGCTGATGAAATAGGCAAAAAATTGCTCTTTGAGATACCCGAAATTAATATCTAAGATTTTTAAACTATTCCTTTTTCTGGTGTATAAGATGTACAAAGCAATTAAAAATAATGAATTTGACACCAGAAAGTACGATAGGCGCAGCTATAGCCGAACATGCATATAATGTGGAGGAAACGTTCAGGATGCTGAATAACAGCGACACGTTTCAAAGACTTCTGCAATCAGGATATAACGTAATTGACCATGATAACGGAAACTTTCACTATTTTAATTTGACTAACTGTGAGTTATCCGAAATCCTTTGCAACATCAGGAATGCTTCGCACAAGTCCGAGAAGGTCTTAACATATTATCTTGCCTCAGATAATGCAGTCTGCTTCAAGATACAAGGTATAGAGGAAGTCATGGCGCAGTCGATGTATATCTATGACCTTTCCCTGGTGCCTGTTTTAGAATACGTTCTCGGGATTGCAATCTCCCCTGATAGACAGACCGTAGCAAATTTAAACAAAAGGAGCTTTGGGGTGAGAAAAGCAGGGAGACTGCGAGACTATGGTGATTCAGAGGAAACCTCGACCATATGGCTCTCACAGGAAAATAGGCGCATTAGAGTAGTGACGAAGACCTTAGATGCATTTCAAACAGGGCTAACCCATATTAACCATCTTGTAAACTCTTCTCCTGAATTCCAATGGCTACAAGATGGTAAATCACCTCGACAAGCAGTGCTTTACAAGGATTTCTGCATCCCGTACCCCAATTTCATTGAGCTTATGCTATACGCAGTAAACGGGAGCCTTCGTGTACCTGAATACACGATATCCTTGGAGTTTGAAGGAGGGTTAGCTGGAACTATCCACCGTGCAATCAGAAACAATACAGGTGCAGAAAACGAAGAGCTGCTAAAAATGCTTAACGTTCTGAATAGGGCGCAAAGGATAGGTGATATCCTGACATAAGAAGATTATTAAGGGTAAACATAAACTTTCCTGATGAAAGTGGTTTCGCCAAATGGAAGCAGGAATTACTGGCGAATCTGACTTGACCCTACAGTGCTTTGAATAAATAAAACTAATATATTTAGCTTTTATAATTCTTGTTTACGTATTTGCTAACTGTTTTAGTATTTAAGGCTAAAAGTTAGACGATATGTGCAGCGCAAAAATTATCCCTATTGACTCACATCTGCTGGAGACACTTGATTTCGATTATTTCGGAAGCATGGAAATTCCTCTGTATGCTTCTTTTGTATCAGCGGGATTCCCAAGCCCAAGTGACGATTACTTGGAAGATAAAATCGACTTGGGTAAGTATCTCATCCAGAACCCCACATCTACTTTCATGATGCGAGTGAAAGGCTCTTCCATGGTCGATGCCAACATCCATGATGGCGATATACTGGTCATTGACAAATCTCTGAAAGCTTCTGATGGCATGCCAGTAGTGTGCTTTTTAGATGGGGAGTTTACGGTAAAGACCTTTAAGAAAATTGGCAACAAAGCTTACCTGATGCCAGCCAATCCAGCCTACAAGCCCATAGAGGTCACAGAAGAGATGGATATGCGGGTATGGGGTGTGGTGGTGTGGATACTCCATAAACCAGTAAGGCAATGACTACGCTGTTCGCTTTATGTGACTGCAACAACTTCTACGCATCGTGTGAGCGTGTCTTCGACCCATCGCTAAACGGGAAGCCTGTTGTGGTGCTGAGCAACAACGATGGCTGCGTGATAGCCCGTAGCAACGAAGCGAAAGCGTTGGGGATACCAATGGGAGAGCCGTACTTCAAAATCAGGAATCTGGTGGAGAATGGACGCATATCTGCATACTCTTCTAACTATGTACTCTATGGCGATATGTCGGATAGGGTAATGCAAACGCTATCTCTTTTCACCCCAAATGTGGAAGTATACTCCATAGATGAATGCTTCCTGGACTTGGGTGATTTCTACGACATCGACCTGTTCTCCTACGCTTGGGAGATAAAGAGAACGGTACAGCAGTGGACTGGCATACCAGTCAGTTTAGGGGTGGCACCAACCAAGGCTCTTTCTAAGGTGGCTAACAGGCTCGCCAAGAAGTCTACTAAAGCAAATGGAGTTCTGGTACTGACAGACCCGTACCACATCCAGAAGGCATTGGAAGCTACCAAAATCGAGGATGTGTGGGGTATCGGTGGTCAGTACGCCAAATTCCTGAAGAAGCGCAGCATCAATACCGCTCTCGACTTTTCGAAACTATCGGAGAATTGGGTAAAGCAGAATATGACCATCGTAGGTGTTCGGTTGCTGAAAGAACTGCGTGGGGAGTCGTGTCTGGAACTCGATGAAGTGGCTCCACCCAAAAAGAACATCTGTACATCCAGAAGCTTCGGAAAGAAAGTCAACACCTTCGATGAACTACAAGAATCTACGGCATCATACGCTGCCAAGTGCGCCAGAAAGCTTCGGCAGCAGAAGAGTTGCGCCTGCCTTATCACCGTATTCATCCACACCAACCGCTTCTCTGAGAACGACAAACAGTACTATAACAGCAAGACCATCTGCATGCCAGTTGCTACTAACTCTGATATCGAGTTAATCCACTATGCAAGTATCGCTTTGAAAGAAATCTATCGTGATGGGTACTGGTATAAGAAGTCAGGTGTAATTGTGTCTGAGATTGTGCCAGACAACATGATACAACTTGACCTACTGGATACACTGGATAGGGATAAGCATGCACGGCTTATGGGTGTGATAGATGGATTAACAGACAGGTTCGGCAGAAGCAAGGTTAGGGTAGCTACCCAAGGTATAGATAATACTTGGATGCTGAGAAGTGACTTTAAGTCACCATGCTACACGACTCGAATTGACGAAATACAGAAGGTCTATGTGAGATAGTCAACTTAGATATTGCAGTTAAAGTTAACTGCCAATAAAAGATGGTTTTGACAAGAAACTTTACCGTTTTGACTAAAATTTGACGAAACTTAAAACAAAAAAGCCCTAAATCGCTGATATTTAGCTATTTAGGGCTTTTACTTTGCAGAGAGTGAGGGATTCGAACCCCCGGACCTGTTACAGTCAACGGTTTTCAAGACCGCCGCGTTCGACCACTCCGCCAACTCTCTGTAATTGAATCGAGCACAAAAGTATAGTGCCGCGCTGAATATTCAAAGCTATACGCAAATATTTTTTACCGGTTTGTGCGCTAAAGGTATAAGCAGCTGATTTTGAAGCGCAAAATTTTTCGATGTATTGCTCTATACCTTGCAACAGCCACCTGCACCTCTAGCTCTCAGGCCGCCGCAGAGGCCGCTTCGGAAGCATGCTGTGCCGTCTTGCGGGTAAGGCGTTTGGTCACCGTGTCGATGCTCACATTGATTTCGAAGCCCAGGATCAAGATCATCGACACAAAGTCAAGCCAGATCATCAGACCGATGAGGGCGCCAATGGAGCCGTAGAACTTGTTGTAGGTATCGAAGGCGCTGATATAGAGCGAGAAGATCAGTGACACCAAAAAGATCAGGATTGTGGCCACTACAGCACCAGCCGAGAAGAAAGGCCACTTGTCCTGTATGGCCGGCACATAGTAGTAAATGAGTGAAGTAGCCAACAGGAAAAGCAGAATGATGGCCACGTACTTCAGGATCACAATTAGGGTATAGGTATAGCTCTCGGTTACGATCTCGTAAAAGACCAGCACATCCAGAATCCACTGCCCAAAGAAGATGGCCGCCACTGCCAAAAACAGGATGGAAGAGAGCGCAATCGTCAACACCGTGGCAATCACTCGTTTCTTAAAGTAGGGCCGTTTGTAAAAGGTATGGTACTTTTTATCGAAGGCATCCATCAGCGACATGATGCCGTTGGTTGACAGAATCAGGGCAAAAAGAAAACCGAAAGACAACAGTCCCCCGCGTGGTTTGTTTACGATGTCATCGATGGTGCCGTAAGCCACGGTATACATTTCCTCAGGAAGGATTTCACCCAGGAAACTGAGGATACTCTCCCCCAGGTCCAACGACAAAATGCTGGGCATATAAGGTATGAGTGTGAAGAGGAAGATGATAGTTGGGAAGATGGCTAAGGTAAAGTTGAAGGCCATGTAAGAGGCGCGTTTTGTAACGGAGTCCAGCCTGAGTTCGCCTAGCAGCACGTCGGCCACATCGTATACTGAAGACTGGCCGTTATTGAAACGCCACCTCTTCAGGAACACGATGAACTTGCGGTACGCTCTGCGGCGCTTCAGATATTGCTGGTTCAGCCTCATTCGCTATAGTATCCGTCCAACTTCTGGTGTATGAGCGCAGGTATAGCCGTCGGGCGTCCTGATTTCATGTCCACAAACACCATGGTGGTCTCGCCCACGTTCAGCAGCGTCTGTTCCTCGCTATACACCTCGTACTCAAACTTTATACGCGAGCCGTGCGGCTTGTGCTTCAGAAAGAGCTTGATCGTCAGCAGATCGTCGTACTTGGCTGGACGGATATACTTGCACTTAAGCTCGAGCACAGGCATCATCGTACCGGTCGCTTCCATCTCCTTGTAGTGTATACCTAGTCTCCTGAACACTTCCGTGCGGGCCACCTCATAATAAGCTGCGTAGTTGCCATAATAGACATAGCCCATCTGGTCGGTTTCGGCGTAGCGCACGCGTATCTGTACTTCTGATTCGAACATTTATTTAAATGGCTGGATGGCTAAATTGTTAAATGGTTGAAACCCCGAAACATTAATATCTCCTGCAGATTAACAAGTTAACAATGCAGCAATTAAACAATTTACTTCAAAATATTCCGCTGCGTCAGCGCTCTTTGGTAGCGGCGGGCGTTGGCGATGTGCTCGGCGTGCGTCACGGCGAAGCTGTGATAACCGGAGAAGTCTTCCTTGGCGCAGAAGTAAATGTACTTGTGCTCTTCCGGATTTAACACCGCGTCGATACTAGAAATGTCGGGTACGTTGATTGGGCCCGGAGGCAAACCGGCGTAGCGGTATGTGTTGTAAGGGGAGTCGTGCTGCAGGTGCACGTTGAGCACGCGGCGGATGGTGAAGTCGCGCACGGCATACACCACGGTCGGGTCGGCCTCCAGCTTCATGCCCTTCTGCAGACGGTTCAGGTATACGCCAGCCACACGCGGCTTCTCATCGTTCTTGATTGTCTCAGCCTGCACAATAGAAGCCAGTGTGGAAACCTCTTTCGGAGACAGTCCCATTTTCTCTGCTTTGGCTTTGCGCTCGTCGGTCCAGAAGCGGTCATACTCGGTTTTCATGCGCTGCATGAGCTCCGGGGCCGTGATAGTCCAGTATACCTCATAAGTATTCGGTATAAACATACTCACCACGGTGGTCGTGTCGAAGCCGAGCGTTTGGAGGTACTCCTGATCGTTAAGCAGACTGTCGATTTCGGCAGCAGACGGCTCCACAGCGGCGGCCAGTTTTTCGGCCAGTTGGCTGCGCAACCGGATGTTGTTGAACGTGATTCTAAGCGGTACCTGTTCACCCAGGCGTAGCACACCAATCAGTTGGCGGTTGCCCCAGCCGTTTTCAATCTTATACCTGCCCGGCTTCACCAGTTCGTCGTAGTCCATGAGCTTGGCCATAAAGCGCAGCGACAGGCGATCGATGATGGTACCGGTGGCCTCTACCGAGTCGAGGGCCTGCTCGTAGCTGGCGCCGGTTGGGATGTAGACATAAGTGTCCTGGCCTTTGGTGTCTACATTGGCCGTATACACGATCTGGTAGGCATAGTAGGAAAAGCTTACAAACAGGAATAGCAACAGCACGATAATGCCGGGTATCCACATGCTTTTCTCTTTTTTGACGCGTCTGCGTGGGGTGACTTCGTTAGCCATAATGTTATAAAAGACCCGAAAGAGGGTGTCAGGTTCCGGGCCCGTATAGTTTAGGCTACAAAAATAACACTAATCTTTATTATCTGACTAATTTTGAACCGGCATCTGTTCGAAGCACCTTGTTCACCAACCTGCACGGCTATACTTGCAACGCAGCGGGCTTTTAATCAGTATGTCCTACCTAATGCTCAACTTTACAAGATAAAACTATGCCGAACGCTGTTTTCCTCCAGATACATCCGGACAATCCTCAGCCTAAAAAAATACAGGAAGCGGTCGAGATCCTGCGCAACGGTGGTGTGATCATCTACCCGACCGATACCATCTACGGCCTCGGCTGCGACATCCATAACACAAGGGCGGTCGAGCGCGTCTGCCAGATCAAAGGTGTGAAGCCCGACAAGGTGAACCTCTCTTTTATTTGCTCCGACCTCACCCACATCTCCGACTACGCCAAGATCGACACGCCTACTTATAAGGTGATGAAAAAGGCGCTGCCCGGCCCTTTTACCTTCGTGCTCGATGCCAGCAGCCGCGTGCCCCGCTATGCCGGCAGCAAAAAGAAAACGGTAGGTATACGCGTACCCGATAACAAAATAGCTTTGGCGCTGGTGCAGGAGCTCGGCAACCCGATCCTTTCCACTTCCATCCGCGACGAGGACGAAGTGCTGGAGTACAGTACCGATCCGGAACTAATCTATGAGAAATACCGCAACCTGGTAGATGCCGTGATAGACGGTGGTCCCGGCCAAAACATTGCCTCCACTGTAATAGACGTCGCCAACAATTTTGAAGTGCTCCGCGAAGGCGCGGGGGATATTGAGGAATACTTATAGAGTTAAAAGTTATGAGTTGAGAGTTAAAAGTTGCGGCTAGCAGGATATACGCTTTGTTTTAACTCATAACTTTTAACTCTCAACTTGCGGCCTGCGGTCGCTTGTGTTTCCACCGCTTATGCGTCCAGAGGTAGTTGGCAGGGTTGCGGCGGATGGAGGCTTCGAGTTGGCGGGCGAAGGCCTCGGTGACCGGAAATACTCCCTCTTCGGGTTTGGTGCTGCCGTCGGAAAGGACATCGAACCTAAGGCGATAGTGGCCACGCTTGATGCGCTCCACATCCAGGAAAAGCACGGGACAACCAAAGGCATGCGCCAGCTTTTCGGCTCCGACAAAGAAAGGCGTATCCTGGTGCAGGAAAGTGGTCCAGAACTGAATTTCTCCGTAGGGTGGCGTTTGGTCTGAAAGCATGGCGACTACTCGTGGCACTTTTCTATTCCGCACAAAGTCGCGCATGGTATCCTTCATTTTGATCAGGCGGGCACCGAGCCGGCTACGCAGGTATAGCATAAACGCCTCGAAGAACTCATTCTTGAGTGGGCGGTATATACCCTCAGCAGGAAAGTCGTACTGCACTGCCCCCGCTGGCAACACCCATTCCCAGTTGCCGGAGTGAGACCCCATCGTAATAACCGGTTTCCCCTGCGCCACAAATCTATCAAGCACTTCCTGGTTGGAAAAAACGATGCGGCGGCGCATTTCGGCTGCATCCATCGAGGCCAATTTGAGTATCTCCACGATCAGGTCCGGAAACTGCCGGTAAAAGGCCCTGGCTATACCTTGTATCTCATGTTCTGACTTCTCCGGAAAGGAGTTGCGCAGGTTTTGGAGTACTACTTTTTTGCGGTAGCCAATGATATAATACACGAGCACAAACAAAAAGTCGGAAAGCAGGTATAGCACAGGCAGCGGCAGCAAGGACAGGCCTTTGAGCAGCCACCACAGCGGGTAGTACAACGTAGGTATGTTCGGGAATTTCTTCACAGGTATAAGTCAGTTGCAAAGGTACAATGTATACCTGCATTATGAAATTAAAGAAATCGTGCTTATTTCGTGACTCAGATCACGCACGTAGCACGATGCCTTCAGAAATTGCTTGGCCAATAATACTGGACGTCTCGAAAAGTCGTGCTACGAAATACGAACATTCAACTTTACGATATTGCTGTTACTAACCGAAACCATGTACCACCCGCCCATCCAGTTCTTCGCGCAGGCGCTGCAGTCGGATGGCATATTGATAGAAAAACACGAGAACTACGTGAAGCAGAGCTACCGCAACCGCTGCCATGTGCTAACAGCGCAGGGCATGGTGCCGCTGAGCGTGCCGGTGCTGCGGGGCAACAGCAAGGACAAGACACCGATCACCGAAATAGAAATTGACTACAGCCAGAAATGGTACAACGTGCATTGGCGCACGATACAGGCGGCCTACGGACGGGCACCATATTTTGAATTTTACAGTGACTACATAAAGGAAGTATATGAGCGGCAGCCGAAATATTTATTCGGCCTGAACGTTGATTTATTGCGGCTTTATCTTAAATTTCTGAAACTGGATCGGCCAATCGGGTTCACAGACAGCTATCAGACAGCGCAACCGGAGGGGGTGCTCGACCTTAGAAATAGGATACATCCTAAAATCATTCCTGACAACTTGTACGTACAAACCTATACACAAGTATTTGGCAAACAATTTGTACAAGACCTTAGTATAATTGACTTGTTGTTTACACAGGGTCCGAAGTCGCTTTCCTACTTACAATAATGCCCCGGCAAAACTAAACCTTTGCGGACTTGGGCTTGTTAACAATCAGGGGCTTTTCCTGTAAGCCTCAACGAGTTACAACATTTTAGACCTTTACATTTTTATAGAGTATACATGGAAGCTAAATTCTCGAACAGAGTGAAAGAGGTGATCTCACTCAGCCGTGAGGAAGCTATCCGTCTCGGACATGACTATATTGGCACTGAGCATCTGGTGTTGGGCATGATCCGGGAAGGAGAAGGGACTGCCATCGCCTTGCTTAAGAAGCTGGGTGTTTCGATAGATGAACTGAAGTACGCTTTAGAGCAGGCTACACGAAACACCGCTTCGCAGAACAGCAACATTACCGGCAGTATCCCGCTTACCAAGCAAACTGAGAAGGTGCTTAAAATTACTTATCTGGAGGCCAAGATCTTCAAGAGTGATATAATAGGTACTGAACATCTCTTATTATCCATCCTCCGGGATGAAGACAATATTTCTTCACAAATCCTAGCGAAATTCAACGTGAACTACGAAGCGATAAGAGACTCCCTGGATTATCATAGCAATAATCCATTGGCATCGTCTGACACAGACGATAATGATGATTCTGACAAGTTATTTGGCTCTTCTTCCCGTGCTGGCAGCAGCTCAAGCAAGAAGCCCGGCGAAAAATCGCGTACCCCGGTGCTCGACAACTTTGGCCGCGACCTGACCAAACTGGCAGAAGACGACAAACTCGACCCGATTGTGGGCCGTGAAAAAGAAATTGAACGCGTGGCCCAGGTACTGAGCCGTCGTAAGAAAAACAACCCGATCCTGATCGGTGAACCTGGTGTAGGTAAAACAGCTATAGCTGAAGGACTTGCCCTGCGCATTGTGCAGAAGAAAGTAAGCCGCGTGCTCTTCAACAAGCGTGTGGTAACCCTTGATCTGGCCTCACTGGTGGCTGGCACGAAGTACCGTGGTCAGTTCGAAGAGCGTATGAAAGCCGTGATGAACGAGCTCGAGAAATCTCCGGACGTGATCCTGTTCATTGACGAGCTGCACACGATCGTGGGTGCTGGTGGCGCTTCCGGTTCGCTGGATGCCTCCAACATGTTCAAGCCAGCCCTTGCCCGTGGCGAAATCCAATGCATTGGCGCGACGACGCTTGACGAGTACCGCCAGTACATCGAGAAAGATGGTGCTTTGGCCCGTCGTTTCCAGATCGTGATGGTAGATCCTACCACGCCGGAGGAGACTATGGAGATTCTGCACAACATCAAGGACAAGTACCAGGATCACCACCACGTAAACTATACCGACAAGGCAATTGAGGCCTGCGTGAAGCTTTCGGACCGCTATATGAGCGACCGTTTCCTTCCGGACAAGGCTATCGACATACTTGATGAGGCTGGTGCTCGTGTGCACATCAACAACATCGTGGTGCCAGATGATATCCTGAAGCTCGAAGAGCAGATCGAGAACATCAAGGTAGAGAAAAACCGCGTGGTGAAAAGCCAGAAGTACGAAGAGGCTGCCCAGCTACGCGACAAAGAGAAAAAACTCATCGACCAGCTCGAAACAGCTAAAAAGAACTGGGAAGAAGAGACCAAGAAGAAGCGTTATTCGGTAAAAGAGGAAAATGTGGCAGAGGTTATTGCCATGATGACAGGTATACCGGTGAAGCGTATCGCACAGAACGAAGGCCAGAAGCTGTTGAACATGGCCGAAGAACTGAGCGGTAAAGTGATTGGTCAGGAAAAAGCCATCAAGCAATTGGTGAAAGCCATCCAGCGTACGCGCGTTGGCCTGAAAGATCCGAAGAAGCCGATTGGTTCATTCGTGTTCTTGGGCCCTACTGGTGTAGGTAAAACGGAGCTTGCCAAAGTGCTGGCTACTTACCTGTTCGATAAAGACGACGCATTGGTGCGTATTGACATGAGTGAGTACATGGAGAAATTCAGTGTATCTCGCTTGGTGGGAGCGCCTCCGGGCTACGTGGGTTACGAAGAAGGTGGCCAGCTGACGGAGAAGATTCGCCGCAAGCCATACTCCGTTGTGTTGCTTGACGAGATTGAGAAAGCGCACCCGGATGTGTACAACCTGTTGCTGCAAGTGCTGGACGATGGTATTCTGACGGATGGTCTGGGCCGCAAGGTGGACTTCCGTAACACGATCATCATCATGACTTCCAACATCGGTGCACGTGACCTGCAGGACTTCGGTGCCGGTATCGGTTTCATGTCGAAGACCAAACAGGATAACGTGGATGAGATCATGAAAGGCACTATTGCGAGCGCCCTAAAGAAGACGTTCTCGCCAGAGTTCCTGAACCGTCTGGATGACGTGATCGTGTTCAACTCACTTGGTCGTGAGGACATGCACAAGATCATCGAGCTGTCTCTCAACAAGCTGTTTAAGCGTATTGATGCGCTTGGCTACAAGATCGAGCTCACCAGCAAAGCTAAGGACTTTGTGGCTGAAAAAGGCTACGATCCGAAGTATGGTGCCCGTCCGCTGAACCGTGCTATTCAGAAGTATATCGAAGACCCAATTGCGGAGGAGATACTGAAAGCCGAGATCGCACAGGGCGACACCATGATGGTGGACTATAAGGAAGGCGAAGAGAAACTTACTTTCGCGTCGAAAAAAGGCAATGGCAAAAAGAACAAAGGCATGGCCAACGACGGAGAAGAGGAAGAGACCGAGCCAACCAAGTCGTCGGGCGACGGTGAGAAATCTGACAAATAAGGTATAAGACCTAAGGTGTAAGGGCTGTCCCGAGTGGGGCAGCCCTTATTTTTTGTCTGGTTTATAGCTGTTTTCGGCTGATAGTTTTTAAATTTGACAATTAATCAATCAGTCTCAGATAAAATAGATATACCCCATTTCATGGCAGGAGAAATCAGACAGAGCCAGATAGAAACGCTGGAGCGCAAAAACGCCGAAGCCTTGCTTGGCGGCGGACAGGACAGAATAGAAGCACAGCACAAAAAAGGCAAGCTGACGGCCCGCGAGCGCATTCACCTTTTAATGGATGAAAACTCTTTCGAGGAGATCGGCAAGTTTGTGATGCACCGCTCCAAGGACTTTGGTCTGGACAAGCAATACTACCTCGGCGACGGCGTGGTGACTGGTTACGGCACCATCAACGGCCGACTGGTATACGTTTTCTCGCAGGACTTCACCGTTTTAGGTGGCTCGCTTTCTGAAACCCACGCCGAGAAGATCGTCAAGATCATGGAACTGGCCATGAAAAACGGTGCACCGGTGATTGGCCTGAATGACTCGGGTGGAGCCCGTATTCAGGAAGGCGTGGTATCGCTGGGTGGCTATGCAGATATTTTCTACCGCAACACACTCGCATCAGGCGTTATACCTCAGATCTCAGCTATCATGGGACCATGCGCGGGTGGTGCGGTGTACTCCCCTGCCATCACCGATTTTATCATGATGGTGGAGGACACATCCTACATGTTCGTGACTGGACCAAACGTGGTGAAAACGGTAACGCACGAGAACGTGACGTCGGAAGAACTGGGCGGTGCCAGCACACACAGCACTAAGAGCGGTGTGACGCACTTTTCCTGCGCCAACGAAGTGGAGTGCATCAACTACATCAAAACGCTGTTGAGCTACGTGCCGCAGAACTGCGAAGAGCTTCCTCCGTCGGTACCCTACGAGGAAAAAGCGGACGAAACACGCGCTGTACTCGACACGATTATACCTGAAAACCCGAACCAGCCTTACGACATGCGTGAGGTGATCGAAGGCATCATCGATGCGGATTCTTTCTTTGAAGTACATAAAAACTTCGGCGAGAACATCGTGGTAGGTTTCGCCCGTCTGGGTGGCCGCAGCATCGGTATCGTAGGCAACCAGCCTGCCGTACTCGCCGGCGTACTCGACATCAATGCCAGTACCAAGGCTGCCCGCTTCGTGCGCTTCTGCGACAGCTTCAACGTGCCTTTGCTGGTACTGGAAGACGTGCCGGGCTTCCTCCCGGGTACTGACCAGGAGTGGCGCGGCATCATCACCAACGGTGCCAAGTTGCTCTATGCGTTCTGCGAGGCGACTGTACCGCGTATCACGGTGATAACCCGCAAGGCTTATGGTGGTGCTTATGATGTGATGAACTCCAAGCACATCGGTGCCGACATGAACTACGCCTGGCCAACTGCCGAAATTGCGGTGATGGGTGCACAGGGCGCTGCCGAGATTATCTTCAAACGCGAGATCGCTGAAGCCGAAGATCCGGCTGCAAAACTGGCGGAGAAGGTACACGAGTACAAAGACAAGTTCGCGACACCGTACCGCGCCGCACACCGTGGCTTCATCGACGAGGTGATCATGCCGAACGAAACTCGCGCCAAGCTGATCAAAGCCTTCAAAATGTTGGAAAATAAGGCGGTGACACTGCCACGCAAGAAGCACGGAAATATTCCGCTTTAATTGGATTGAATAACGAGCATGTACAGCTACAGAACATCTGGCTGTACATGCTCGTTATGTTTAACAACCATTGTGTATACATTACTGAAAAACCTGATGAGAAAAGAATCTTTCGATTTTCTAGAAAAATATCTGAATAACTCCTCTCCTACTGGCTTTGAGTCTGAAGGCCAGAAACTGTGGCTGGAGTATATTAAGCCCTACATTGAAGATTACTTTGTAGACACGTACGGCACAGTGGTGGGTGTAATCAACCCGGAGGCCGAGTATAAGGTGGTGATCGAAGCGCATGCCGATGAGATCTCCTGGTTTGTAAACTACATCACGCCGGAAGGCTACCTATACCTGAAGCGCAATGGTGGTTCCGACGCCCTGATCGCTCCTTCAAAAAGAGTGAACATCTATACCTCCAAAGGTATCGTGAAGGCTGTTTTCGGATGGCCGGCTATACACGTGCGCAAGGTCGAGAACGACAAGGCCCCTACCATTGAAACCGTGTTCTTGGATTGTGGTGCCAGTAACCGTGAGGAGGTGGAGAAAATGGGTATACACGTAGGCTGTGTAGCGACCTTTGAAGACGAGTTCACGGTGATGAACGAGAAATTCTACGTAGGCCGTGCGCTGGACAACCGAGTGGGTGGTTTTATGATCGCAGAAGTGGCCCGCATGATTCACGAGCGCAAGCACAAGTTGCCGTTCGGTCTGTACATTGTCAACTCGGTGCAGGAAGAGATTGGTCTGCGCGGCGCTGAGATGATCGCGCACCGCATCAACCCGAACGTTGCCATTATCACAGACGTGACGCACGATACGCAGTCACCGATGTATGACAAGAAGAACAGCGGTGACATCCACTGTGGCAAAGGCCCGGTAATTGCCTATGGTCCGGCCGTACAAAACAACCTGCGCGATCTGATCATCAATACCGCACAGGAAAAAGAGATTCCATTCCAGCGCTCTGCCGTTTCACGTGCAACCGGAACCGACACCGATGCGTTTGCTTATTCTAATGCGGGTGTAGCCTCGGCTCTGATCTCCCTGCCGCTGAAGTACATGCACACGACTGTAGAGACCGTACACAAAGACGACGTGGAGAACGTAACGAAACTGATATACGAAACACTGCTAAAAATTGAGGACAATCAGGATTTCCGATACCTGAAATAGAAATCCCTTTTAGCCCTAGAGAACCACACAGCGCCTGACTGGCTTGTGTGGTTTTTTGTTTTACCGCCATCCCAAATTGTTTACTTTTGAACATGCGCTTCCCCTATACCTTCACCGACCAGATGAGCCGTACCGTTACGCTGCCGAACTCGCCGCAGCGCATCGTGTCGCTGGTGCCTTCACAAACTGAACTCCTTTTCGACTTAGGACTGGATGATTGTATTGTTGGCGTCACGAAGTTCTGCATCCATCCAAAAGAGAAGGTAAAGCAAAAGACTATGATCGGGGGCACCAAGAATTTTAAGCTGGAGTTGATCGATGAACTGCAACCCGACCTGATTATTGGGAACAAGGAGGAGAACTACGAAGAAGGTATAGCTAGTCTGCAGGAGAAGTACCCGGTATGGATGAGCGACATCTTTACCTTAAAAGATGCTTTGGAAATGATCAGTCAGGTTGGTCAGCTGACGGGTACAGAGGCCAAGGCTCAGAAATTGGTTAAAGGTATAGCGACTGGCTTCGACAACCTGCAACCCTTGCAGCCTTCTATACCTACCGCTTACTTTATCTGGCGTAAACCTTACATGGCGGTGGGCAGTGATAACTTCATCGATCACTTGCTGCAGCGCTGCGGCTTCCACAATGTCCTCGCCGACCAGCCCCGCTACCCGGAGGTATCGCCGGAGCAACTACAAACTGCCGCTCCAAAACTGATTTTGCTGTCATCGGAGCCCTACCCTTTTCAGGAAAAGCACCTTGCCGAGTTTCAGGAAATGTGCCCGGAGGCGGAAATCAAAATAGTAGATGGGGAGATGTTCAGTTGGTATGGCAGTCGGTTGCTAAAGGCGCTGGCATACTTGCAAGGCTTGATAGATGAGGTAGAACAGGCAACAGCGCTCTATTGATTTCCTGCAAGGGCTTACTTTAGCCTGTCCAGTACATTTAGCGCTTTTTCAGAAACAGCTCCAAAGTATACTGCGTCGGCTTCTAACTGCTCTAAGGTTTTGCCTTTTACGGGGCGCTTGTTAGTAGGGTCGGTCAGCGATGTCAGTGTCATGAATTGGCGTATCCGCTGTTTTTGTGCTGCGTCCAGGCTGTCGAAATTTAGCTGCTCCAGCCTTTCTATAAGCAAATGTCGGAAATCTTTGCCTTCCACCGCTTCTTCGTCTAACAAGCGCATGATCGCTGCAACTGCTTCATCTTCGTGGGAAGTTTCGAGAGCAACCGTAATCAACTTTTCTGTGCCCGGAAGCGGGAGCCTGATGAGCAATTCGTAGCCACCCCCAAGCTGCTCGCCCGCTGTAGAATAGCATTTCATCCAAAAGCTCTTTGTGGACGCATCCTTATACACAGCCGCCCAACCACCTTCTGCTTCTTCTATCAGCTCAAACTGTGGCAAGAGTCCCTTAATCAGGCCAGCATCACCATACAAATAGCGCTCTCCCATTCATCATTCATTATTATTCATTCACTTTTACCTCAAAACCCATTTTCTCCAGATCCTCCCAAAACCGTGGGTAGGACTTGCGCACCACCGCTGGCTCCTGTATCTGTATGGGCTGCAGCAGGGCAATCGGAGCGAAAGCCATGGCCATGCGATGGTCTTCGTAAGTCCTGAAATTCAGCTCCCGATCGATCATTAGGGCTGGGTTCATCTGGAAAACGCCGGGTGTTCTCTCGTCTAGGGAGGCACCCATAGCCAGCACCTCGATCTGAAGCGCCTGAATACGGTCCGTTTCTTTGATGCGAAGACTCTCCAAACCGGTCATTTCAACGGCTATACCTGAGGCGGCGCACAATGCCACAATTGTCTGCGCCAGATCCGGACAGTTACTGAAATCAAACGTCACTCTTTTCTCAGCATGTTTCTTAGTGAGACGTACTCCTTCCGGCTTGAACTCGGTATGCACGCCCAGTCGACGCATGATATCCACGATGGCTTTGTCGCCCTGGTGAGAATTTTCGCGTAACCCGAGCAAGGTAATATCCGCCTCTTTGGCCAAGGCCACCATACTATACCAGTAACTGGCCGCCGACCAATCCGATTCCACAGCAAAAGTGGCGGGCTGGTATTTCTGATGCGGCACTGTGATGGTATTTCCCTCAAAGCTGGCCTCTACCCCAAAATCCTGCATCAGGGCCAAGGTCATCTCGATGTATGGGCGTGAACTGATCTTGCCTTCCAGTTCAAGCTCCAAACCTTCCGGCAGCAAAGGAGCGACCATCAGCAAAGCTGAAATATACTGGCTGCTGATGTCGCTGCGCACTTTCAGGTGCTTTCTGCCGCTGCCTTTAAAGCCACTGATCTGGAGAGGCGGATAACCTTCTTCACCCAGATAAGCTATACCTACGCCCAGTTCCTGAAGCGCCTCTACAAGCACTTTGATCGGTCGCTGGCACATACGCTCGGTGCCGGTAAGTGTTTTTTGCTGACCCGTTATGGCATAATAGGCTGTCAGAAAACGCATGACAGTACCCGCGTCTTCGGCGTTGATGATGTCTGAGTCACTTTTCAGGAGCCTTTGCAGGAGTTGGGTGTCGTTGGCTTCAGAGAGGTTCTGCAATTCAGATTCCCCACCTGCCAGGGCCGCGATGATCAGCGCACGGTTCGCCTCACTTTTGGAGGCAGGCAATTGTACACGACCCTTCAGTACACCTGAAGGGTGGGAAATGGTAACGGTTTTCGTCATAGTAGCTGGTAATAGCGCAAAGATTCCTGTATTTCTGCCAAGGTAACAGGCTGGTCCCAAACGGCCTTGCCTATACCTTGCAAAAGGGTACAGTTGATGGTAGAATGGGTATTTTTTTTGTCCTGCAAAGCCAGTTTGGCCATGCTTTGGATATCTTCTTCGGTCAGCTTCACCTTTTCATAGATCGACACCATAAAAGTCTCGATCTGGTCCAGCTCCCGCTTGTTGAGTAAATCGTGTTTCATGGATAGGTACGCCTCGCACAGCATTCCGACGGCAATGGCTTCGCCGTGCAAGAGTTCGCGACCGGGCTTCTCCATCAGGTAGCTTTCTACGGCGTGGCCCACAGTATGGCCAAAGTTGAGCACTTTCCGGTAGCCCCCCTCCAAAGGATCGGCCTCCACCACGGCTGACTTTATACCTACTGAGTGTCGGATCAGCGCGTCCCAATCATCAGTAAAAAGCCCGATATGGCGTTGTTCTTCAAAAGCTGCCGCATCGGCAATTAGCCAGTGTTTAATAATTTCGGCATAGCCTGACTTGAGTTGGCGCTGCGGGAGTGTATTCAGAAATGTCGGATCGATGATGACAGCCCTAGGCTCTTTGTATACCCCGATGTGGTTCTTGAGTCCGTGGAAATCTATACCTGTCTTGCCGCCCACGCTGGCATCTACCTGCGCCAAGAGAGTAGTGGGCACCTGCACAAAGTACATCCCGCGTTTGAACGTAGCCGCACAAAAACCGCCCATGTCGCCGATCACACCGCCCCCCAGGTTCACCAACACCGACCAGCGGTCCAGGTTTAGCTCGGTCATGCGCTGCCAAATATGTTCGCAGGTCTGCAGGGTTTTATGGGCCTCGCCGCTCTGTATCTGAATGAGGTCATGCTCAGGCAGGTAGGCTTTTACCTGCGGATAGCAATGGTGCAAGGTATTTTCGTCCACCAGCACAGCTACCTTCGAGAAGGCAAGGTTCTGCAGCACCGCTTTCAGTTGTGGCAGCACGGCTCGCCCGATGTATATGCTTTCGTTCACGCGGATCTTGTTTTATCAGGTATAATGAAAAAAAAGCCAGCCATCGACCGGTGTTCAGGTATACGCTTACGATGCCTGTTCCGGCTTGGTGTCAGATTTTGTTTCCGGATTTCCGGCTTGCATAATGCTGGTCTGCTTGCGGATAGATTCCACGTGGATCAGCTTGTAGAGTTCTTCCACAAAAGCGGGGTTTATACCTGCTTCAGCGGCCCAATCGGCACGGGTTCTAAAAATCTCTTTCCAGCGCTCGAGCTGCAGCACCTGCACGTTGTTCTGCTTTTTATACTCCCCTATCTGCTCCACCAAGGCCATGCGCTGTGCCAAAGCCCCGATCAGATCGTGGTCAGCGGCATCGATTTTCAGGCGCAACTCCTCAGCCCGGTTCACCAGTTCAGCATCGTCGTAATTTGTTTTGCGTACCTGCAGCTTACTCAGGATGTCAGCCAGGGCGGCAGGTGTCACCTGCTGCTCCGCGTCGCTCAGGGCTTCTGCCGGGTTCGGGTGTGTCTCGATCATCACACCATCACAGCCCATATCAAGCGCTCGCTGCGACAGGGGATAGATCAAATCACGGGTACCGCCAATATGACTCGGGTCCACGATCACAGGCAGGTTCTGGAAACGCGCTTTCAGCTCGATCGGGATTTGCCACACCGGCGCGTTGCGGTACTTGGATGGCTGGTACGAGGAGAAACCGCGGTGAATGGCGGCCAGATCGGTTACACCTGCCTGGTAAATGCGCTCGATCGCTCCGATCCAAAGCGCCAGATCCGGGTTCACGGGGTTCTTCACCATTACAGGAACGTTCACACCGCTTAGCGCGTCGGCAATTTCCTGTACGGCAAAGGGGTTTACGGTGGTGCGGGCGCCAAGCCACAGCACGTCTATACCTTGCTTCAGGGCTTCCTCCACATGGCGGCCAGTAGCCACCTCCGTCGTCACACGCATGCCTAGCTCACGCTTCACACGGCCCAGCCATGCCAGTCCCTTCAGTCCTACCCCCTCAAAGGTATTGGGCCGTGAGCGGGGCTTCCAAATGCCCGCCCGGAACAGGTGCACATGCAGCTTCTTTAGCGCCCCGGCGGTTTGCATCACCTGCTGTTCGCTCTCAGCGCTGCAGGGTCCCGCAATCACCAGCGGCCTGCCTCGCTCAGCGAGCAATTCAGGAAAATAAGCGTCTTTATTTTTGAAAATCATCCGTGTCAATTGTCCATACAAAGGTACGACAATTACGACAGTTATGCAGTATATCTGGTCTAAGGGAATGAATGCCCTGAATTACAGCACAAAAATATACCCTAAGTACCAGGCTCCCATGGTGTATAACTTTAACACTTACACTATCTTTGCGCCGATTAACACGCTATTACATGAACCCGGTTACCAACGTTTCTTTTGACGATACAGCTGTCGCTTTTTCATCCAAGTCAGACGCTGAACTCTATAAAATGTACCTGCTGTTCAAGTCGATGAACAGCAACACCTTTGTGAAATTGGGCGGCAATCTGCTCAACACAGCGATCAAACTGCACCTGCCGGTTAAGTTTATCATCAAACCGACTATTTTCAACCACTTCTGCGGAGGCGAAACGATTGAGGAATCGGAGCGTGCCATCCGCGAGCTGGCCAAATATAACATCGGCACCATCCTCGATTACTCGGTAGAGGGCGAGGGAGTGGACAAAAGCTTTGACGATACCCGCGACGAGATTCTGCGCACCGTAGAGAAAGCCCGTGGCAACAAGAACATCCCGTTTTCTGTGTTTAAAGTGACAGGCCTGATGAGCACGCCGCTTTTGGAGAAAGTGCAGGCCGGCGAAAAACTCACGGCTGAGGAGCAAGCCGCCTATGCGCGAGGCCTGAAGCGGGTGCAGGACATTTGCCAGCGTTGTTACGAGGCTGATGTGCGCGTGTTTGTGGATGCCGAGGAAAGCTGGTTCCAGGACACGATTGACAACATGGCCTACGACATGATGGAGCTCTACAACAAAGAGAAAGCCATCGTTTACAACACCTACCAGCTCTATCGCCACGACCGTCTGGATGCGCTGATTCGTAATCATGAGAACGCCGTCGCCAAAAACTACATACTCGGAGCTAAGCCTGTGCGCGGCGCCTACATGGAAAAAGAGCGCAAGCGTGCCGAAGAGCAAGGCTATCCGAGCCCGATCAACCCGACCAAGGCGGCGTCTGACAAGCTGTACAACGACGGTCTCCGCTTCTCCATCGACCACATCGACCGCATATCGCTTTGTGCCGGCACACACAACGAGGCCAGCTGCTACCTTTTAATGGAACTGATGGAGGAGAAAGGTATAGCGCCAAACGACGAGCGCGTGTTCTTTGCCCAGCTTTTCGGCATGAGCGACAACCTGTCGTACAACCTGGCCAATGCCGGTTATAATGTGGCGAAGTACGTGCCTTACGGACCGGTGGAGTCGGTGATGCCGTACCTGCTGCGCCGGGCCAACGAAAACACAGCGATTGCCGGGCAAAGCAGCCGCGAGTTTGGCCTGATCAGCAAAGAGATGGAGCGTCGCAAAAATGCCAGGCGCTAGCAACCAATTCACAGGTATCTGCAGGAGATAGTGCTCTTATACTCAAGTGAAAACGGGAGTTCGAAGTTTGCGAGTATCGGGGTGTAAGGCTTTCGATGAGCATTATAAATGCTATAAGGCGATACTTAATTATCCCAACCCTGCGTTGAGTCTATTGAACCACACAAAAAATAAGAAGGCCCTGCATTGCTGCAGGGCCTTCTTATGTGTTTAGAACTATAAGGTTTAAACCGTAGTTCTGCTATTGATTACTGTACAGTTACAGTAGTGTCAGTCTCAACAGTAGTTTCAACAGTAGTGTCTGCTTCAACTTCTTCAGTAACAACTTCTTCTTCAGTAGTTACTTCAGTTTCAACAGCTTCAGTTTCAGTTGCAGTTTCTTCAGTGTTGCAAGCTGTGAAAGCTACCAGGGCGAACGCTACGAAAGCGAATTTGAACAATTTTTTCATTTTGTGTTTGTGATTAAGTGTTTTGGTTTCGAATTTGAACTTCATACCGGAAACCCGGATAGGTAACCCGGTATTTTTTATTTTTTTAAAATATTTTTTTGTTGGGTTACAAAAAGCGGCCTGGCGTATTAAAAATAGAACGGTATGAGGAAGAGTTTGTATGAGACGGATGAGGCGATCATGGAGGGAATCCGGAATGACGATGAACGAGCGCTCGCACATCTGTATAAGCTGCACTTCCCGATGATATCTCATTTCATTATCAATAACAGTGGAACTGATGATGAGGCCAAGGACATTTATCAGGAAGGCGTGATCGTCTTCTACGAGAAGATCAAAAGCAACAGCCTCGAGCTTAGCTGCCAGATCAAGACCTACCTCTACTCCGTGTGCCGCAGACTATGGCTGAAGCGACTGGCAGAGAAAGGTCGCTACGCTAACCGCATAGAGGACTCTGAGAACTATCTGTCGCTGGAAGAGGATGTGCCGCAGCACGAGGAAAACGAAAGGCAGTTCGGCGTGATGGCCGAGGCACTGGATCAACTGGGGGAGCCCTGTCGTACTTTACTGGAGGACTTTTACATCCGGGCGCAGGGGATGCAGGACATTGTAGAGAAGTTTGGCTATACGAACACCGACACGGCCAAAAACCAAAAGTATAAGTGCCTGCAACGCCTTAAGAAATTATTCTTCACCTCTTACAAACCAGAGGTATAGCATAGACGAATTGAATTTTAGCACCTTGTAAAAGGTATTTATATAACACCATGTTTGATCACCGCATATACGAGCAAATAGAGCGCTACCTGGCCGGTACTATGCCCGCCGAGGAGAAGGCTGCCTTTAAGGCGCTGTTGCTCACTGACCCGCGGCTCGCCGACCAGGTACAGGAGCACCGACAGGTACTGCAGGCTATGCAGCACTATGGTCAGCGCCAGCAATTGCGCCATAAACTCAACAGCATCCACACAGAAATGGAAACCGGCTCCAAAACCGTAACCAGCGAGCTGACTGCCTGGAAAGTCTTCTTTAAGAAGCATGCCCAGACTATGGCGGTTGCCGCCAGCGTTTCGCTGCTGTCTGTATTTGGCACGCTTTGGAGTGTGCAGCAAATGAAGAAACCTGTGCAGCAGCAAACGGCCCGCTACATTGAACTCCGTCGTGAGGTCGAGAAAATCAAGAAAGAACAGCGTGCCATTATAAATGGCATCGCCAGCGCGGACGCCGCCGCACCGGCACCGCGTTCGGCACGCTTCAGTGGTACTGGTTTTGCCATCAGCCCAGACGGGTACATTGTCACCAGTTCACACGTAATCCAGGGCGCTGACTCTATACTGATCGAAAATAAAGCCGGACTAAAGTATAAGGTAACAGAAGTGCACCGCAATACCGAATACGACCTGTCGATCTTAAAAGTGGAGGACCCAGCCTTTGCAGGTTTCAGCAAGCTGCCTTATACCTTCAAAACGGCTTCTTCTGATCTGGGTGAGCGCGTGTATACCCTTGGCTTCCCGCGCGAGGACATTGTGTTCGGTGAGGGCTCGCTGAGCTCCGCTTCCGGTTTCGAAGGCGATACCACTTCTTATCAAATCTCCATCCCGCTAAACCCGGGTAACAGTGGCGGTCCGCTGCTCGATGAGAAAGGAAACGTTATTGGCGTGATCAATGGTAAGCAGGCAGGTCAGGAAGGTGCTGCCTTTGCGGTGAAGTCGTCATACCTGCTGCAGATGGTGAGCCAAATGCGGGAGCGAGAAGCCGGTCTGGCCATCAGCCTCCCACAGCAAAATAACCTGGGCGGAGTCTCCCGCACACAGCAATTGAAGAAACTTCAGGACTATATTTTCGTCGTAAAGGTTTATAATTAAGACACGACAGTATTGTTTTATTGCAATACCACAAAGGACTATCTGTACTCAAACACAGATAGTCCTCTTTTTTTATAACTTTTTTAAAAAGATACAGTTAAATAGACAATGTATATCCTGCCTAAAGATGTACAATTTATTTAATCATGAACTATAAAATAACTACTATGAAAATGCGAATGCTAAAACCTCTTGCAGTTGTATTTGCCGCAGGCTTTCTATACAGCTGTGCCAGCAGTAACGATGCAATGGACAACACTGCCATGGACGAAACCACTACCATGAGCGAGACAACCACAATGGCTGGCGATGATGTTACAACAGAAACTGAGGTGAGTACTGATGTCACTACCACCACGACTGATACTGACGTGAATGCTTCTGCCACCGTGGGTGCCACAGCAGAAACAAGCTCTATGGCCATATTGGATGCAGCAAGAACAAAGAGCGAAATCTCTACCTTTATGGAGTTGATCCAGGCGGCTAATATTTCAAAAGCTTTTGAGCAGGAAGGTGAATTTACCATTTTCGCTCCTACTAACGAAGCCTTCCAACAACTTCCTGCTGGTCAGTTAGATTACCTGAAGAAACCAGAAAACAGAAATGAACTGATTCAGGTCCTGCAAGCTCATATCATTTCGGGTAAAGTGACTACAGCCCAATTAGAGACAAATCAGCGAATTCAGGTTGGTCAGGATGACTATATCGAAGTAGGTACTGCAGGTTCTAACCCAAATGCCTTTACTATTGGCGGAGCCAACATTGTAGAGTCTAACATCGAAGCCAACAATGGTGTAATCCATGTGGTTGACCGTGTGCTGGTAACTGCCGACCGTGTTTCTGACGAGCAATAAACAACAACATTATACCATAATAAAAAAGCCTTCCCCTGCGGAAGGCTTTTTTATTATCAACCTGCAAAATCACTCTTTCTAGTCCAAAAACGCGCTATCCGAGCTTGTTTTGCAACCATAGAGTAGGTCAGCCGTTACAATAAACTAGTCTGCAAAAAAGCAGGCATCTGAAAATTATACTAATACAAACTTAAAAACTCAACTATGGAAAGAGCAAGCAATGCGAGCATGATGACAGCCATGTTCCGGGACCGTGACAGCGCTGAACGCGCCTATGAAGAACTACGTGCACGCGGATACGACAAAGACGATATCAACGTGGTATTGTCGGACGAGGGCCGCAAGCGTCACTTCGGTAATGATGTAGACCGTGACGGCGATACCGAACTTGGAAACAAATCACTGGAGGGAGCCGGAGCCGGTTCAGCCATTGGTGGTACGCTTGGTGCTATTGTGGGTGCAGTGGCAGCCATTGGTACATCCGTAGCTATACCTGGTCTGGGTCTGGTAGTGGCTGGTCCGCTGGCAGCTGGCCTGGCCGGTGCTGGTGCAGGCGGTCTGACAGGCGGCCTGATTGGTGCGCTTGTAGGCGCCGGTATACCTGAAGAGCGCGCTAAAGTATATGAAGAAGGCGTGAAAGAAGGTAATATCGTACTGGGCTTTAAGCCGCGCACGTCAGAAGATGCCCGCTACTTCGAAGATCATTTCCAGAAGAACCGCGGAGAGCATATTTATTACTAAGGCCTTACGCCTTACATAAAATCAAAGGCTTGGCTTTTCCCTTGTGGCGAAGTCGAGCCTTTGTCTTTATACCCTCCCCTCTTCCTCTCACGAATGGGATGTGTAGAATAAACTGAACATATGCGGACAGTTTTTCCGTATGCCCTTAAAAACACGTAGAACTATCAAAAGCAAAAATAAGACTATGAAAAACCTATGGATGGCAGCCACCCTCACACTGGGCACGCTTGCCTTTGCATCCTGTAGCTCTGACACACAGGAAACCGACACTCCTACGAATGTAGACACCGAACTGAACACAACCGCCGCAATAGACTCTACCCTAAACGACGACAAGCGCGAGTTTATGGGCAAAGCGCACAGCATCAGCAACCAGCAGGTAGAGTTGGGCAAGTTAGCAGTAGAAAAAGGAACAACAGCCCAGGTGCGTGACTATGGCCAGCAAATGGTAGACCTGTACTCCAAAAAGCTGGATGAGCTGCAAGACATGTCCGGCCAGTACAGCGTTACGCTACCACAGCAAATGGAAGAAGACCATGCAGGACGTGTGCAGGAACTGCGCGATAAAAATGCGGATGAGTTCGACCGTGCTTATTGGGACACGGTAGTGGATGCCCATAAAGACGCGCTCAGTGCGTTTGAAGATAATGTGAAAGACATTGAAGAGACAGACAATACTACTTTTAATCTTTGGGCGCGCAATACAACCAAAGAAATCCGGGCTCAGATGGAAAACGCCATGGGCTTCCGACAGGATATCAAAAACTAACTCTACAAAACGGGTGGTGCTGTTAGCGCCGCCCGTTTTACTTATATGTTCTGCTTCAGTACCCCTTCCAGTATGGCCCAGGTATGGCGGGCCAGTAATTTCTGACCTTCCGCATTAGGATGCACGCCATCCGGGAGGTTGAGGTGGCGCATACCGGCTACGCCCTCCAGCAGAAAAGGCACAAAGGCTACGTTATTTTTGACGGCCAGCTCCCGAAACAGTTTCCTGAACTCTGCCGCGTAACGCCCTGGCACAATGTCAGGAATCTCCATACCTGACAGAATGATCTTTGCATCCGGGTGTTTGTGTTTCACCTTGTCTAGGATCTGCTGCAAGTTCTGAGAGGTTTCCCGGGCAGGTATACCCCGCAATCCGTCGTTAGCCCCGAGTGCCAGCACAAAAATATCGATTGGCGCAGAAAGCCAGCGGTCCAGGCGGTATAGGCCACTCGAAGTGGTATCGCCGCTGATGCCTGCATTGATTACGGTATAGCCATCGTATCCTTCCTCTTTCAACTTTTCTTGTATCAGCGACGGGTAGGCCTGCGCCATTGGCAATCCGTACCCTGCTGTCAGGCTATCCCCGAAAAAAAGAATCGTTTTCATAGTCGTTTGGTCTTGCTATACCTTGCCGAGTTCCTGCTTCGTCTATGGCTATACTTGTGGAGAAGGGCTTACAAGCGCTTCACACCGGATCAATTGCCCGGTACAGGTTTTAAGGTTTAAGCATCCTTCGGAAACGAAAAAAAAGTCTGAACAGTTATATAAAGAAGTGCCGCTTTGCGTAAAACAAGCAGGCGACCTGTTTGTTTATGCTTAGCCGACGCGCGGCTTTGCGATAAAGCTATATTTACACTACATTAGGACTCGCCTTAAAAGAAATGCCCGTGGCCTCATCTGCGGCACTACTTTTGCGTAGTTACAATGTGGTCCAACTAACTTAATTAGATGCTATCCTTGACAACCAGATTAAAAATATTTCTTTCTGTACTGGCCGTAATCTTACTAACGGGCTCTTTTATCCTGTACAGCAAAAACAATACACCCGCCGGCAAAAACGAAATACTCATCAAAGCCCTGATGCAGGGTCTGAGCACGATGCACTACAAGCCGGAGAAGGTAGATGATAATTTTTCTAAAAAAGCCTTTAAGCTATACTTGGACCGCCTCGACTTCAATAAGAAATTTCTCTTAGAGTCAGACGTAGCCATGCTGCGCAAGTACGAAACGCAGTTGGACGACCAGTTACGTGCGGGCTCGTTTGAGTTTTTCGACATTTCGGCTGACTTGATCGAGAAGCGCACAAAAGAATCTGAGGCCTTTTACAAAGAGATCCTGTCGAAGCCATTCGATTTCTCTAAAGAGGAGAGCATTGAGCTGGACGGCAAGAAATTGAAATTCGCCAAAGACAAAAACGAGCTGAAGGAAGCCTGGAGAAAGCAGCTGAAGTACCAGACGCTGGTGCGCCTGGCTGATATGCAGAAGCAGCAGGAAAAAGCCACAGCCAGCGCAGCTAGTAAGGAAACGACCAAAACCATGGAGCAGATGGAAGCCGAAGCCCGTGAAAAGGTGATGACGGCCTACAACGAGCTCTACAAGCGCCTGGACCAGGTGACCCGTGACGATCGCCGTTCTACTTACATCAACGCGGTGGCCAACGTATACGATCCGCACACCGGTTACTTCCCTCCTAAAGCCAAGAAGGACTTCGATATTGAGTTCACAGGCCGACTGGAAGGTATAGGTGCCTCATTGCAGGAAAAAGACGGACAGATCAAAGTGATGGAAATTGTGCCGGGCAGCCCATCGTACATGCAGGGCGACCTTAAACCAGGTGATGCGATCCAGAAAGTAGCCCAGGGCAGTGGTGATGCAGTGCTGGTAGAAGGTATGCGCTTGGACGATGCCATTCAGCTTATCCGTGGTAAAAAAGGAACCGAAGTACGCCTGACCGTGCGTAAACCAGATGGTAGCACACGCATTATCCCGATTGTACGCGATGTAATCGTGTTTGAAGAAACGTACGCACAGAGTGCGATGATTGATGAAAAGCAGAAGATTGGGTACATCAAGCTTCCTGGTTTCTATGCCGACTTTGAGCGCAACGGTGGTCGCAACAGTGGCGAAGACGTGAAAGCCGAGGTTGAGAAATTGAAAGCTGCCGGCATGCAAGGACTGGTACTGGACCTGCGCAACAACGGGGGTGGTTCACTCGCCGATGCTGTTGAGATGGCCGGCCTGTTCATCGACCAGGGCCCGATTGTACAAATCCGTACGTCTTCTGGCAAGACTGTCGTGCTTGATGACCGCGACCCGGAGGTACAGTATACCGGTCCATTGGTGATCATGGTAAACTCAAACAGTGCCTCTGCTTCTGAAATTTTGGCGGCAGCCATGCAGGATTATAAGCGTGCTGTAATTGTAGGGACCCCGACTTTCGGTAAAGGCACGGTGCAGCAGTTCGTTGAAATTGACGAAGCCCTGCCATCACAGTTTGACCCATACAAGCCATTTGGGGCACTTAAACTCACTATTCAGAAGTTCTACCGCATCAATGGCGGCACAACACAGTTGCGTGGCGTAACTCCTGACGTGATTCTGCCGGACGCCTACAGCTACCTGGAGTTCGGTGAAAAAGAGCAGGAATATGCCTTGCCATTCGACGAGATCTCGCCAGCCCGTTACAAGCCCTGGACACGTTCTAAGCTGAACATTCCGGCGATACAGACTAGCAGCAAGAATCGTACTGCTGGCAATGAGAGTTTCAAAGTAATACAGCAGAGCGGCGAAAGACTGAAAAAGCAGGTGGACATCACATCCCGTTCCCTGAGTCTGAAGAAGTACATGGAAGAAGAGAGAAAGAGCGAAGTGGCTAACAAGCAACTCGAAGACGCTCAGAAAAACATTCCGGTGCTGAATGTATCGCGACTGAAAACTGATTTGCAGACCATAGCGGGAGACACTGCTAAAATGGCCCGCAACAAAGACTTTATGAAGTCGCTGCAGAAAGACGTGTATGTAGAGGAAGCAGTAGCGATTATTAAAAACGACATCAAGTAATTGCCCACAATTGGCAATAAGCAGAAAGCCGGCTATGTAGATAGCCGGCTTTTTTTTATTTTGCAGCTTAGCCTTACCCAAACCCTATTCATGAAACACTTCAACCTGATCCAGGGCTTCCGATCGAAGCGCTATAACTTGTCTTGTGTGGTAGCTGTGCTCCTCGTCTTTTCAAGCTGTGCTCCCCGCCCACAAACCCAGCCTGAGGCCGGAAAGCAAGGCGTTGTAGCCGACAAGGCCATGGTGGTATCTGCTCACCCTGATGCTTCTAGCATTGGCTTAGAGATTTTGCGTAAAGGCGGCAATGCCTACGACGCGGCCATTGCCACACAATTTGCCCTGGCGGTTTGTTATCCTGTGGCCGGCAACATCGGTGGTGGAGGCTTTTTGGTATACCGGCATCATACCGGCGAAACCGGTGCGCTTGACTTCAGAGAGAAAGCCCCGGCAGCCGCACACCGCGACATGTACCTCGACTCACTAGGCAACGTTATACCTGACCTGAGTCTGCTCGGCCACCTGGCAGCAGGCGTACCTGGCTCTGTTGACGGCATGATTAAGTTGCACGAAAAACTTGGTTCTCTGCCTTTCGCCGAACTGGTGCAGCCCTCTATCGACCTGGCCCGACGCGGTGTGGTGCTGACTGCGCGCGAAGCCCGTATGCTGAACAATGCCCAGGAAGAAATGATCAGGTATAACAAGCATACCCCATACCTTACCCGTCAGCAGGCCTGGCAGCCCGGTGACACGCTTTATCACCTGGACTTGGCTCGTACCTTGGAACGCATCCGCGACAAAGGACGTGATGGCTTCTACGCCGGCGAGACAGCTGACCTGATTGTGAAAGAAATGCAACGTGGCGGCGGCCTGGTTTCGCACCAGGACCTGCGTGATTACAATGCCGTGTGGCGCACGCCGATTACAGGGCAGTACAAAGATCTGAAAATTACCTCCATGTCGCCGCCCTCGAGCGGAGGTATAGCCTTAATGCAGTTGCTGACTATGGTAGAGCCCTATGACCTGAAAAGCTTCGGCTGGCAGCAGCCCCAAACCATCCAGATCATGACGGAGGCCAAGCGCCGCGTATACGCCGACCGTGCCACCTACCTCGGCGACCCGGACTTCTACAAAGTGCCAAGCAGCGGCCTGCTGGACCGTAGCTATCTGCAGGAGCGTATGAAGAACGTGAGCCTGGAGCGTGCCACGCCATCATCCGAAGTAAAAGCAGGAGTATTACCCGTGTACGAATCAGACCAAACAACCCACTTCAGTATCGTGGACCAGTTCGGCAATGCCGCTTCCATCACCACGACCATCAACGGAGGCTATGGCTCCATGGTAGTAGTGGAAGGCGCTGGTTTCCTGCTCAACAACGAAATGGACGATTTCAGCGCGAAACCTGGTGTACCGAATATGTTCGGCCTGATTGGAGGCGAAGCAAACTCCGTACAGCCCGGTAAACGCATGCTCAGCGCCATGACACCGACTATCCTGGAGAAAGACGGCAAGCTCTTCATGGTAGTAGGAACCCCGGGCGGATCTACCATCATCACCTCTGTTTTCCAGACGATTCTGAACGTAGTGGAGCACGGTATGACCATGCAGGAAGCCGTGGCCGCTCCCCGCTTCCACCACCAGTGGCTGCCTGACGAGATTCAACACGAACCGGATGCTATTTCGCCAGAGGTAAGAACTGCGCTGGAAAGCAAAGGCTACAAGCTGAAGCAACGAAACAAGTACGGCGCTGTGGAAGGTATACTGGTGCTACCCAACGGCAAACTGGAGGGCGGTGCTGACCCTCGCGGTGACGATACAGCAGTTGGCTTCTAGGCAGGTATAGCCAACTGGCTTTTTGACAAAGGTCCATCAATTGCATAAGCCTCAATAACAGGGAGAGCCCGCAGGTATAGCATCTGCGGGCTCTCTGTTTTGTGCCGGCTATACCTTAGCTGTTTTTTCGCTTCTCGATGAATCCGCCAATATACGTAGCCATGGCAGCTATACCTGTGGTGCTCATCAGCCCAAAGACCAGCTTACGCCGATTGAGGGTAGCCTTGTCGAACTTCTCCTCTGTCTCGGCGTCAGGTACGGCAGCCTGCAGGAAGGAGCGCAGTGTCTGAGCCAGCAAAAGACCCGTGATGCCGACTGCCACATGCGCCATGGTTTGGTCACCTTTCTCCAGGTTTTTGCTCAATAGCAGCAGCCCGCTTCCGGCCACCGCAGGTATAAGCGCCGTCTTCGGACGCTTCTCGTTCATAAAATAGCTACTCAAGCCTGATCCAATCAGGGTAGCGGCATGCACATTGTTTATGATTTGCGGTTTGTCTGTCATAGTGGTTTACATTAGTTTGTTTACTTCATACCGATTGCACTACGGCTTGGTTATACCTGTAAGAACGACTCCAGATAGGGAACTGCTATACCTGGGTATAAAAAAAGCGGCCTCCCGTAAGACAGGAGGCCGCTTTTACTGAGTTAATATAAACTAGTTTCTTACCAGTTTAGCTTGGTAGACCTTGCCTTGTACCACTACCTGCACGTAGTACATGCCGTTACGCAGGTCGGCTACTTTTTCATTCAGCTGCTGTTGCACACTGCTGAGGTTACCGTTTAGTTCGTACATTTTGGTGCCGTTAGCAGAACGTAGCTCCAGCGTCATCTCATCCATCACCGATACTTCTACTGGCAACGAGATGTTCACCACAGGGCCCTGCGTTGGGTTCGGATACAGACGGAAAGCCAAATTTTGACCATGGGCTATACCTGCCGGGAAGTCGTTGTCGCGGATAGACAAGGTGAATTGACGGGCTGCAGCATCCATGCCCAAGTCAGTTGTCACGCCGTTGATGAAGAAAGTCACATGCTCCGTCGGCTCTGTCAGCTTGTCGTCTGCGATGCTCACGTCGAATGTGGCTGATGTAGCATAAGCGGGCACCTCAACAGCGATCACGTTGCTGGCAGCTACCGGGGCCGTTGTGTAATCCACGGCGGTGGCAGTGGCGCCGTCCTTCACCGTCAGGTATACGGTATGGGCTTTTGGTTGCGCGGCAGAGATGCTCATGTTCACAGCTACCAGTGCATCGCCCTCAGTGGCAGTCAGTGTGGGTGCTGAGAAAGCAACCGCTGGCGTAGCGCTGAAGCTGAAGCGGGCCGATACTGGCACGTGGTCAGATGTGGTATTTCTGTAGCTTGGGATCAGGCTGAGCAATTGGTTTTCAATTGCAACAGATTCCTCGATGTACTCATCCACCAGTGACTTGGACACGATGATGTGGTCCAGGAAGCTCTGGAAAGAACCTCCAGCGTAGGTATAGCCACCTGCTACACTGAGGTCATAAGTCAGTGCTTTGTAATTTTCATCCTGCACAAAGGGGTTCAGGGTAGAAGGCAGACCGTTTACTACAGAGATGTCTACATCGTCGTTCATGTCACCCAGCATCACCAGGTTCACGTTCGGATACTGTGCCGCCAGGCTGTCCTTGAGCACCTGCACGTCGTACTTGCGCTGGTTGTATGGCGTCACGTTGGTGCCGGAGTTGGCTCTGGTGTGGAGGTTCACCACATAGATTTGCTGCGTCACGCCGTTTACGGTGGCTTCCAGTTCCACCATCAGAGGCAAGCGACCGCTGGCCCAAAAGCTAGTCTGGGCAGCAGGATAGTCTGGCAAAGTAGCTGTACCGGCTAGCACATCCTGATACAGTTTGTGAAGCAGTACTTTCTGGCTCTTCACTTTTACCACGTCCTTCTTGTAGGCAACATAAAGCTTTTGTGGCACCAGGTTTCGGCTTGGGTCCCATGAATACGAATGCACATCAGAGCGAACGAAGTCGTATGCTGGCAACTCAGCCATTAGGCTAGCCATAGCTTCATCATTTGCAATTTCCTGGAAGGCAACGATGTCAGCATCCAGTGTCTGTAGCGCTTTTTTGGCATTAGCAAACTGCAATTCCTCGTTGTCAGGACCAAGTTCTGAACCTCTATCGTCTTTGTCAGCACCAAACCACTCCAGGTTCCAGGACACGATGTCCAGGGTGCTGCTCTTTGGAAGTGAAGAACCGGTCATGGTTCCTTTTACAGCAGTAAAATCACCGCTTGTGTATGTGATACTGCCTGATGACTTCAACTTGATGCTTTCTGGCTTAAAGCGAACATATACCGTGTTAGAAACGCTCGCTTCGGCAGCGGTATAAACCAGTGAAGAAGCATAGGTCTGGTCATTCTTCGAAAGCTCGAAATCAGTTCCCACTGACAAGGCCATACCTTGCGGAAAGCCTGCAGCAGAGAAGTTGAAGGTATGTGGAGCAGAAGCATTTGGCACTTCCACCACTCCGAAATCTACATTAAAATCACTTGTTGCAAGCAATTGGTCGACGTTCTCCACTGCAAAATCATCCAGGGTCCAACGGGCGGCTCTGTCTGTCTCAGCTTCTGAAGCATACACAAACGCCACATGCACAGCAGCACCTTTGTAGGCAGTGAGGTTCACAACCGACTGCTTCCATACATCAGAAGCCTCAGCAGGAAAATCACCGTTCAGCTCTGTCCAGGTGGCAGTGGCAGGCGCGCTGCTGCCGTCGTAGTTCGTCGACACCATCAATTTCAGACCAGGGCCCTGGAAGGCGGTTCTGGTCCAGAAAGAAAGAGCGGCGATGTTGAAATCAGACAAATCCAGTGCAGGAGAAATCACCCAGTCTTCGTTGTCGAGGGCGCCGCCGGCATAGCCGTTAATTTGCACGCCGTTGTTGCGCGGGCTCTCGGCCGTCTCTCTGCCAAACGTAGTACAGGCCCATACCTGGTCACCAGTTACGCTATAGGCTTTCCAGCCGCCCGGCAATGTGGTGCCGCAATTGTTGAAGTCCTGCACAAATGGGCTAACCGCATTGGCTGTCAGCTCGGTTACAACAGTAGCTATACCTTGGCCACTATGCGAAATCGACCCTGACAAAGTACCTGTTGTAGCTGACCTCACCTGCACAAATACAGTAGGGTTAGCGGCCATCTCCTCAGCAGAGAAAGAAATGCTGGTAGTGAAACCAGAAGTCGTCAGTTTTGAAACAGTGAAGCCTCCCGTGGCAGTCAATTGCACGTTTCCCATTATGTTTGCGCTTGCCAGGGTATAAGAAGAAACGCTGGCTTGGTTTAACACTACATCGCCAAAGGCAAGGGTAGCAGGAGCTAGCACGATTGGGTTCTTGCTGTCACTCAGGCTAGTTACTGCTATGTTATCGATGGCGAAGCCTGGTCTGGAGCCGCCGCCGCTGATCTGGCGTGTAGCCCAGCGCAACTGCACCACTTCCTGGTTTTCAGCTGCCTCTGGCAGGGTTACGGTAAAGGACTCTACCTTCTGAGGCTCGGTATTACCGCTCGTGGCCCACTTTTCTGTGTTGTTCTGGTATCCTGTACCTTCAACGTTGATGAAATCGCCGCTTGTACCAACGCGGTACTGCAGCACGATTTCGTTGATACGGGTGTTGCTTCCGCCGTCATAGGGGTTGCGCAGCGTCATCATATCAAAAGCCACATTGACAGCTTGCTTTTGCAGCGTACTGATGGCAAAGGCTATGCTCAGGTCTACGGAACCGCTGTTCAGCAAACCTATCTTGCCATTGTAGTTGTGAATCGCACCATTGGTAGTAGTGGATGTGCTGCTAGCCAACATGGCTCTGTCGGCAGTAGCCGGAGTGGTTCGGAAGTTTGCTCCAGGACTAGTAGATAGCAACCACCCCTGCCAGCCTTCCGGATATTCGGTAGAACTGTGTGGCAGGTCGTTGAAGTCCTGGGAATAAGGCAGCGGCTGCGGCTGCGGATTGGTCTGCGCTAAGGCTTCGCCGCCAGCCAAAAAGGCACAGCAGACCAGCACAAAAGCAGAGGCTTTGTGTAGATGTTTAAACATAAATATAAGAGAGATTTGATTTGTGACGTGTACGGAGCACGAAAGTGTACTGCACTGACGTGCAATGGGATATGGGCACAGAAAAGCGCATGAGTATCCATCGGTAACAAAGGTAAGCAGACGATTTTAATCCAATGTTACCAAATCATCAATATAATTTCTATCGTATATTTTAGACGTGCTATACCTTGCTTAATGCCTGCTCAATGTCCTTGATCAGGTAGTCCGCATCTTCCAGCCCAATGTAGAAGCGCACTAGATTAAAGTCGAGTTTTCCTTTGTGACTACCGTCGCTATAGTAGGCGGCGGCTGGGTAAATCAGCGATTCGTGTCCACCCCAGGAGGCGGCCATCAGGAAGTGCTGCAGGCTGTTGCAGAAGTCCTCTACCCGCTGCATATCGTCTGTTCTGAGCGCAATCGTAAACTGGCCGGTGTTGTTGCGCAGCTGTTTTTTGGTCAGTTCATACTGTGGGTTGGAGGGCAGAAAAGGATAATAGATCTTTTCGACCTTTTCCTGCTTTTCCATCCAGGCCACTACTTTCCGGGTCGTTTCTGCTACACGCTCCATCCGCACGGGCAGTGTGCGCAGGCCGCGTATGAGCAGCCAGGCATCGTGCGGCGACAGAATGGCACCCAGCGTCATAAACTCTCCCTGGAATATCCTGTTGATCATATCGCGACTACCGCAGATGACGCCGCCCATAGTGTCGGAGTGGCCACCGATGTACTTGGTGCAGGAGTGCACGACCAGATCCACGCCCATCTGCAAGGGGTTCTGGTTGAGCGGGGAGGCAAAGCTGTTGTCGATGATGGTGTTGCAGCCTTGCGCTTTGGCAAGCGCCGCAATGGCCGTTATGTCCTGCTGCTCAAAGGTAAAAGAGTTCGGGCTCTCCAGGTATAGCAACTTCGTGTTAGGGCGCATGGCCTGGCGGTAGTTCTCCGTGTCGGTACCGTCCACCATGGTCACCTCTACGCCAAACCTGGGCAGGAAACGGTTCATCAAAACATTGGTCCAGCCGTAGGGTTTGTCAATGCACACCACATGGTCGCCCGCTTTGAGTTGCGAAAGCACTGCTGCCGAAACGGCCGCAATTCCGCTCCCAAAGGCAATGGCATGCTCCGCTCCTTCCAGTGCCGCCATCTTTTTCTCGAACATGGTCACGGTCGGGTTATTGCCGCGGGTATAGAGGTAAGACTCCGCCTCATTCTGGAGCATGCGCCGCATATCGGCTACCGTTTTGCTGGCAAAATTGCTGGTCTGCAGGATGGGAGGCGTTACTGCATTAAAATACAGTTCACGGTCTTCGCCCAACTCGTTGAGGATGTAAGATAGCTCCATGGCATAAGGGTTTGGTCCCACTCTTGTACTCTTATTTCGAGCTTCGGGTTATTCACGCTTTCTCATGCATTTCCCTCTCTTTTACAGGTATAGGCATGGCCAAAAACTGCCTCTTGAAGCGGTCTCAACAACAGCATTTTATGAACTTGAAAATAAATTTTCATCAAGTGTGCAATACACTGATTAACAGGCAATTAGAATCATTAAATCTCTGCAATTTAGTCTAAAATTTGCAACTGTTAGCAAGCTAAAAATGTTGTAAATACATGAAAGAGAAAGAAGAAGAAAACATCATATCCATGTATCCGGAAGAGCAGAAACAGCTGGACAAGGAATGGTATAAATCCATCCCGGCGCAGGTGTTTCTGAACTACTTTTTCGCGATCAATTACCACCTCGACCACTACGAAGGGATGGGTCTGCAGCAGTTGGCCTATTTTAAGGATGTGCCTGCTGAGTTATCTGAAGAAGATTTGGAAGCAGTGAAGAAACTGTTGCTGAACAGCTGGAATACAGAGTATGCTTTGCGTACCACGGCCGAGCTGGGCGATGAGAGCTATATCCGAAATGCTTTGCACTGGACATTTCCGCAGGCTTACTATACTGTGTTCGCGAGCTTACAGGCTTTCCTGCATACCCGTCAGATCAAGACCAGCAACGAGTCTTTGGTGATGCGTGAAGCAGGCCGCCTGATCGTGAAGAATGCCTACCCGCAGGCAATGAGCTTTTATGCGTCGGGGCATTACGATGACTTCCGCATCAACCGCTTGCCCTTGGCGCATTACAAGCCGGGTTTGCAAATTGCAGGCAAAGAGCTGGAAGCACAGTCACAGATTGGGCAGTTTTTGAAGACCACGCGTCGCATGAAGGCTAAGTCCGTGCGACAGCAGGTACAGTCTAACCCGAATACTGCCATCCGCAGCAGCCGTACAGGTGAGGTGTTGCAGAAGTTTGGTCCGCAGCACTGGCAGCAGCTGACTTGGCGCGTGGGCTATACCACGCTGTTCGATTTGCTGGCCAGGTTGCGCATCTCCAGCTCACACCGCGAGATCGAGCGTTTCGTGCAGTCCGACATCGACTTCAGGCTGTTCCACGAATCGCTGCTCCAAATTGTGAGCTACCTCAACGGTATACACGAGTGCTATGTGGCGCAGGCCATGAGTTTGCAGCAATACGAGGCATTTGTGCAGGAACTGCCGGCCTATCTGCAAAACTCCTTTGTGGCGGCCAGATTGCAAGACAAAGTGAAACCGCTTTTGCAGGACGACGAGCAGCAACTCCGCACAGCTGCTTAAGTCCGATTTGTTCTACTACATATATGGGAGCCCCGGTAAGTTTTGCTTGCCGGGGCTTTTACTTTATGCCCCGCAGCAATTTAGCGGCTAACAATTAGCAATTTAATGTTTAAAACCTCCTGTTTATTTAGCAATTTTGCAGCTTGTATTTAACAGTCACCTTTAGTACTAAAATCGCATGCAACTCAGCGAACAGGAACTGCGCAGACGCCACGAGCGCGAAGAACTGGAGAAAATGGGCATTAACCCATACCCCTCCGAAACATTTGAAGTGACGGCTACGGCCAAAGAGATAAAGGAGAATTTCAATAAGGACAAAAACAACTACCAGGAAGTTACCCTGGCGGGCCGTTTGATGAGCCGCCGTGTGATGGGCAAAGCCTCGTTTGCTGAGCTAATGGACAGCACCGGTCGTATCCAAATCTACGTTTCCCGTGACGACATTGCGCCGGGAGAGAACAAGGACATGTACAACACGGTGTTCAAGAAAATGCTCGACATTGGTGACTTTATCGGCATCAAAGGATACGCTTTCATCACACAGGTAGGCGAGATTTCGGTACACGTTACGGAGTTGAAAGTACTGACCAAGTCGCTTCGTCCGCTGCCAATCGTGAAGCGTGAGATCGACGAGAACGGCAATGAGATCGTGCACGATGGCTTTACTGACCCGGAGTTGCGTTACCGCCAGCGTTACGTCGACCTGATCGTGAACCCGCATGTGCGCGAGACTTTCCGTAAGCGTACGCAGCTGGTAAACTCCATGCGCCAGTACCTGACTAACCAAGGCTACCTGGAAGTAGAAACGCCTATCCTGCAGCCACTGTATGGCGGTGCAGCGGCGCGTCCGTTCAAGACGCACCACAACACGCTGGACATGACGCTATACCTGCGCATTGCCAACGAGCTATACCTGAAGCGCCTCATCGTGGGTGGTTTCGACGGTGTGTTCGAATTCGCCAAGGACTTCCGCAACGAAGGAATGAGCCGTTTCCACAACCCGGAATTCACGCAGGTGGAGCTATACGTAGCCTACAAAGATTACAACTGGATGATGGACCTGGTAGAGGAAATGGTGGAGAAAGTAGCCATGGACCTGCACGGTACCACAGAGGTACAGGTGGGTGAGAACATCATCAACTTCCAGCGTCCGTGGAAGCGTTTCACCATGTTTGAGGCCATCGAGCACTTCACCAAGATTGATATCTCGGAAATGGAAGAGCCGGAACTGCGTCAAACAGCCGAATCGCTAGGTATAAAAGTGGATCCGAAACTGGGCAAAGGCAAGATTATCGACGAGATATTCGGTGAGACCTGCGAGCCATACCTGATCCAGCCTACTTTCATCACGGACTACCCGGTAGAGATGAGCCCGCTGGCCAAGAAGCACCGCGACAAGCCGGGTCTGGTAGAGCGTTTCGAGGCGATCTGCAACGGCAAGGAGATTTGCAACGCCTTCTCCGAGCTGAACGACCCGATCGACCAGCGCGCCCGTTTTGAGGAGCAGTTGGAACTTGGCAAGCGCGGCGACACCGAGGCCATGGTGCTGGACGAAGACTTCCTACGTGCTCTCGAGTACGGTATGCCACCAACAGCTGGTCTGGGCATCGGCATCGACCGTCTGAGCATGATCATGACGAACTCGCACTCTATTCAGGATGTGCTGTTCTTCCCGCAGATGAAGCCGGAGAAGAGAGAAGAGTAAGCGATAATTTGCTATAAACAGAAATGGCCCGCTAAGGTATAGCGGGCCATTTCTGTTTATAACTAGTTTCCTTTCTATAGCTTCTCTTCGCCAGAGATTCTGTTTTTCACTTTATCGGTGGCATCTTTCAGGCTTTCTTCTTTTCCGACCCAGGAGTCAATCTTAGTCTTACCAGCACCTAACTTCTCGTTGATGCCGCGGCCTACCCAGGCGGCGGAGTCTGACAGGCGGCGACGGGTAATGCGGCCACTGTCGGGCGCCATAAGTATACCGGCCAGCACACCGACACTGGCGCCGGCGAGCAAGCCCATGGCGACCCCCAAGGTGCCGCTGCTCTCCTCGTGCGAGCTATAAGACGAGGCCTTACGACTGCCGCTGCTATATACAGTTCGTTGCTGTGTTTGCTGCTGGTGCTTTGGCTCACGAACAGAAGAGTACGTTACGTTTTCTCCTGATTCTTTGCCCACATGGCTATAAGTTGAGGAAGACCGTGGCGTGTTGCTGTATGTGCTTTTGGACTCTCCCAGGCTGCTGTAATCCGATTTCGTTCTCATAGTTTGCTTTGGTTTTAGTGTGAATTCATTCTTGCCAACTTGTTATACTCTCTAAAATAATAACGGGAGTAAGTTGCTAAGGTTAGCGCAATTCACTTCATCGACCCCAATAGCAAAGGCCTGCCCCGGTAAGGGACAGGCCTTTGCTTTTCACAAAGCTTGTTCCGATTTAGCAGGCACGTATGCACCGGACAAGCTGAGTTTTGTATTATACCTGCTGAACGGGCTAGGCCCTGTGCAGTATACTAAACGTTCGTCACGTTAGAGCCACCGGCAGATGAACCAGTAGAGCCAGTCGATGAAGAGGATGCATTGCCACCCGTGTTGCCACCATTTTTGTTAGCTCCACCCATTTTGTTCATGGCTTCGCTGCTCATGTTCTTGATTTCATCAAGACCGGTCTGCAGGTTTTTCTCCAGGTCTTTGCTCAGTTTATTAGCCCACTTCTTGATGCCAGTTCTAGTCTGCTCACCTGTGTCTGGAGCCATCAGTAAACCTGCAATTACGCCAGCGCTGGCGCCTGCCAACAGGGCAAGCATTACTTTTCCGCTATTATCTTTCATAGTTCTGTTTATTATAAATTGTTGGATTTGGTTTCTTTAATTTCAACTGTTGACCTAATAACGAGGAAGCCATGTATTAAGTTATAACTATACTACAGTTTTATACTATACTGCATCTAAATAACGAAAAAAAGCTCAGCAAAACACTTTGCTGAGCTTTTAAATATGATCAGTATGCTTCTATAAGTCTCTGATCACCTTCATGATCTCATTCTTAGTCTTACCTAATTTCTGCTGCAAACGGCCCCAGAGTTCGTCTTCCTGTCCTTCTACATAAGTCAAGTCATCTTCTGTCAGTTCTGCGTAGTTCTTCTTCAGCTGGCCTTTTACGTCGTCCCAGGAGCCGCGCATTACCAGGCTGCTGCCATCATCAGTTACCTTGTTGCTCTCGAGCTTGTCCATCAGGTTTTTTACGGTACGCTCCAGTTCATCTCCTGCTTTGCTCAGCGTTCTCTTTAAGCTGTCGCGCGTATCCGGACCATTATTGGGGGCCAGCAGTATACCTGCGGCTACGCCTACTCCAATACCGGCCAGCGTGGCCAGCAAAATCTTTCCTTTTTCGTCGTTCATGTTGTTTATCATTTCTGGTGCTGTTTACTTGATAAGGCGTGGTTTCTTAAAATAGAAAGTATAGTCCTTATACTTGTATTCCATTAATTTTACGTTCCCTTACATACGGGGCGCTGCATACTTAGTTTGCAACATACTATTTTTGCGTGCAGGTTCTTCTAAGCCGTAGCTTACCTCTCTTTCTACCAACAAGTGCGTATAAACGATAACAAATAAAACACCATGAAAAAAACAGCTTTCGCAACGGCCTTCCTGGCTATGAGCGCCTTCTACTCCTGCAAAAACAGCGAAATTCTCTGCATCGATCAGGCCAAGATCAACCCCGATCAGATGTGCACTATGCAGTATGACCCCGTGTGCGGCTGCGACGGAAAAACCTACGGCAATGCCTGCGAGGCTGACCGGTCAGGCGTAACTTCCTATTCCAAGGGCGAGTGCTCCACCAAATCTTAAGCTATACCTGCCAGCCTATGACTGAGAAGAAATATTTTAAGCAGACCAAGCCATTCCGGGTACCTACCACAGACGGGAAACTGATAGAAGAGCACTTCGGCAAAGCCTCCACCCATACCGACTCCTTCAGCGTGGCGCATATGGTAGCCCCACCGCAGTGGAGCGAGCCGCACCAGACACCGGAGTTCGACGAGATCACGATCGTGCTGCGCGGCCGCAAGCTGATCGAGATCGACGGGGAGGAGGTAGTGGTAGAAGCCGGCGAGTCTATCCTGATCAAAGCCGGGTCACGCATCCGCTACTCCAACCCCTACGACGAGGAGACCGAGTACTGGTCCGTTTGCTTACCAGCGTTCGACTTCACCAAAGTGCATCGGGAGGAAGGTTGAGTCTAATTCATTCTGAATTTTATGGTCATTCTGAAAGGATCTTTTAAGTAAATAGCAAACGCTTAACTCGCTTCTACCAAGTTTCTTTACAGAATGAAATAAATTTTGAGATCACGCTTTAAAACGTAGCTAATCAAGTAGATAGGGGAGCTCAGGTGTCTCCAGTGGTCCCTTTGTGCTTGTTTTAGGAGGTATACATTCTCCTATACCTGTCTTCAAATTCCTCTTAAGCTGATAACATCAAAAAAGCCCTTGGCACATCTTGCACCAAGGGCTTTTCCTATTTCAGAGAATGCGAAATTCATTTACAAATCTTCACATCTCCATATTTTCAAATCTAATATTAAGACTGCTTATTGAGCATCTCTACTACATCCTCAGAAATACCCATGTAAGAGAAGCCGCCGTCGTGCATCAGGTTCTGCATGGTGACCATACGGGTCAGGTCTGAGAACAGGGTGATGCAGTAATCAGCGCAAGACTCAGCAGAGGCGTTACCCAGTGGCGACATCTTGTCGGCATAGTCATAGAACGCGTCGAAACCACCCACGCCGGTACCGGCTGTAGTTTTAGTTGGCGACTGCGATACCGTGTTTACGCGCACTTTCTTCAGGTTACCGAAACGGTGACCGTAGTTGCGGGCAATCGACTCAAGCAATGCCTTGGCATGCGACATGTCCGTGTAGTCTGGGAACACACGCTGGGCTGCTATATAAGAAAGGGCCACAACCGAACCCCACTCGTTCATGGCGTCCTGCTTCTCAGCTACGTGCATCACTTTGTGGAAAGACAGCGCCGAGATATCCAGCGTCTTCTGGAACCACTCGTAGTTCAGATCGCCGTACGATTTGCCTTTGCGGATGTTCGGGCTCATGCCAATGGAGTGCAGTACGAAGTCGAGCTTACCGCCTAAAATCTCCTGTGCTTTGTCGAACAGGTTTTCCAGATCCTCTACAGAAGTGGCATCAGCAGGTATAATCTGTGCGTTGCAGGCCTCAGCCAGTTTATTGATCTCACCCATACGCATCGCGATCGGGGCGTTGGTCAGCACAAACTCAGCGCCCTCTTCTTTGGCACGCATGGCCACTTTCCAGGCAATAGACTTTTCGTCAAGCGCTCCGAAAATGATTCCTTTCTTTCCTTTAAGCAGATTATAAGACATGTATTTGTCAGGTTAATGTTTTAAAATTTCATGATTCCCGCCAGACAGGTATAGCCAACGCAAATCAGGCAGCAATATAGTAATTACTAGGTATAACTCAAGTTCAAAGCAGTCAACATTCACATAAGCTGGCTTCTCTGTTTTCTCCCTCTCCTATCCTAGGAACAGAATTCTAAGCAAAGGAATGTTCCTTTAGAGGATTTACAGCGACAGCAGTTCTTTGGCGCTCTTATAAGCGCTTGCACTTGGGTTGGCGCCTGCGATCATGTGGGCAATTTCATCTACCCGCTCCTTCTCACTCAGTTTTTTGATGCGGCTGATCGTGCGGTCTTCGGTGTCGTGCTTGTACACAAAATAGTGTGAGTTACCCTGCGCAGCTATCTGCGGCAAATGCGATATGGCAATGATCTGGTGCTTCTGTGCCATCTGCTGCATCATCCTGCCTACTTTCACGGCTACCTCACCCGATATACCTGTGTCGATCTCGTCGAATACGATGGTTGGCAAAGCTGTCTTATCGGCCAGCATATACTTGATGCTTAGCATCAGTCGGGAGAATTCACCACCGGAGGCTGCCTTGACCAACGATTGCGGCTGCGCTCCTTTGTTGGCGCTGAACAGGATGCTGATTTCGTCGGTACCAGTAGCAGTAGGTGCGGCGGCTTTGTGCTGAATAACAATGCGGGCGTTCGGCATCCCGAGTTCGGCCAGCAAGGTATAGAGTTCTTTCTCGAACTGGCCAAACGAAACTTTGCGACGCTCCGAAAGCACGGCGGCCTTCTCCAGCATTTCCTTTTCTGCTTCTTTCATCGCTCTTTCAGTGCTCGATAGGGCATTGTCCAGGTTGAGTACGCTGCCTACTTTGGCTTCTAGTTCGCGCTGTATCTCGAGGAGTTCCGCAATGGTTTGTACCTGGTGCTTGCGCTGCAAGGTATAGATGGTGTTCAGGCGCTCCTGCACCTCCGTGGTGCGGGCCGGGTCTGCTTCGGTGCGGCGCTCAGCGTCTTCCAGTTCGCCGGCCACGTCGTTTAGCTCGATCATGCAGCTCTCGGTGCGTGTGCGGAGCTCTTCATACTTCGGTGAAAAAGCAGCCAACTGGTTGATCAGCTGCACGGTATCTTTCAGCGCTGAAGTGATATTGAACTCGGATTCCGTCAGGTACTGCACCGCCTGGGTCAGCTTCAGTTTGATATCCTCCGCGTTCTCCAGTTCCTTCAACTCTGTCTCGAGCTGCTCCTGTTCGTCTTGCTGCAGGTTGATCTCTTCGAGTTCGTTGAGCAGGAAGGTGTTGTAATCCAGCTCCTTTTGTGCCTGTGCCAGCTGGTCGGTCAGTTTTTTGTAGTCGCCTTCCAGCTTCTTATACCTGCGGTACGTCTCGTTATAGTCTTTCAGGTATGAGAGATTGCCCGCGTAGATGTCCAGTGAGGTGTTACCGGCATAAATATCGAGGATGTTTAACTGAAAGCTGGTATCACCCAGCTGCAGCGTGTCGTGCTGCGAGTGGATGTCCATCAGGTTCTCCCCTATTTTGCGCAGCACGTCAAGCGTTACGGGCGTGTCATTCACAAAGGCGCGCGACTTTCCGCTGGGGCTGATCTCGCGACGCAGAATGCACTGGTCATCAAAGTCCAGGTCTTCGGCTACAAACACCTCTTTGAGGTTGTACTGCGAAATATCAAACACCCCTTCGATCACGCACTTCTGCTCCTGGTTAAAAAGCAGCTTGGAATCGGCGCGATTGCCGAGCAGCAAACCGATAGCGCCCAGCATAATGGACTTACCGGCACCGGTTTCGCCGGTTATAATATTGAGCACCGGCGATGGATTCATTTCCAGCTGCTCTATCAGTGCGTAGTTTTTTATTTTAAGATCAATCAGCATATATCCGATGCAAGACGTTCGTCACAAGGTATAAGACTTAACGCCCGGACTTAGTTCGATAATTCAGGTGTATTTTAATAAGGTGCTTCTATGTCGTAAATCACTTCTTCTACCTCCGCCACAGGTATGGTGTGCTTGCTGCGCCGGCCGTCCAGCAACTCCAGTTCTTCTGCTGAAACATGTTGCAGCACGCCCTGCACAACCAACCGGGTGCTCAACACCACTTGCACTGTCTGCTGTTGCAGCAGTTCGGGCAGGTGGTCAGCCAATTTGCTCCGATAGATCCTGATCTGGCGTTTGCCCATAGGTATAGCGCGCAGGTATAGCTACGCCCCGTGAAGATACGCGCTTTCTGTGAAATTTGGAAAAGGCTTAGCGCTGGAGTAGCACTTCGTATTTGGTGTTGTTGGTAGGGTCCACCTGCGTGAGCAAGGTATAGGCGGCCTGCTTATCGGCGGGAGCAGCAGTTTTGAAGACATTCACTAACTCATCTGACTTGGCTTCAAAGAAAGAGCGGATGATTGCCGCGCCGGGCTTTTGCTGCGATATCTTCTGGATATTGCGCAACACCTCAAGCGTAACCTTGCGGGCTTTCTCCGGGTCCTGCACCATCAGGTCCATCCCCTGGCGGTGCATGGTGTAGATGCCCTCCCGAAAAGGTACAAACACCGGATCCTGCAGGTTATCTATCATCCAGTAGCGGTTGCGGTTACCCTCAAACGGACGCCAACCCGGGAAAATAGAGTTCTGTGAAGCAGCCAGGTTGAGAATACCACGTGCTCTGTCGAAAGCGGGAGAACCGCCTAGCTTGGCAAAGCTATCGTTGTCCATGCCGATGATCATGTAAGCATAGTAAGCCAGCATGGCGGATAGGTTGCCCGTGAAGTTGTTTTCGGCAAAGTCGAGGGGCTGTGCTTCGTTGAACTGGAAAAGCCAGTCACGGTCAATAAAGGAGAAAAGCGTGGATTCGTAGCCAGTGCCATAGGCTGGACGCACCGATACGACCTGTACATTGGCCCGAAAGGTTCCTACCTCAGGCATTTCGGTCAGATTAATCAAGATGCGGCATTTGATGCGCTCATCCACCCGATAGGACTGGTTCGTCCAGCGGCGGTTGTTCATAAACTCGAAAATGCGGTTCTGCATCTCGGTGAACAGTTGCCGGTCTGCAAAAGCTACCTGTTCGCTGTTGACCACCACATCACACTGCAACTCCTGGGCACGAGCTCCCAAGGCCATTCCCATCACACACAGCAAAACAAACAGTCGCTTAAGCATAGAGTCTCTCCCAGATCAGGTTGACGATATCCTGCGCCACTTCGCTTTTGTGTTTAAGATCAAAAGCGGTGGTGGTATCTTTCTCAATAATAGTGATTTTATTTGTATCATGCTTAAAACCAGCGCCCGGATCGTTGAGCGAGTTGAGCACAATCATGTTCAGGTTCTTTTTATGCAGCTTTTCGCGGGCATTGCTGGCTTCGTTGTCCGTTTCCAGGGCAAAGCCTACGGCAAACTGATTTTTCCGCTTCTCTTTACCAAGCGCCGCTGCTATATCAACGTTCTTTACGAGTTCGATGGTCAGTTCGTCACCGGCTTTTTTTATTTTGCGGTCGGCCACCACTTTGGGTTTGTAATCGGCTACGGCGGCGGCAAACACCCAAATGTCAGCCGCGGGAGCCAGCTGCTTCACGGCCGCATACATCTCGTCGGCTGTCGTAACAGGTATAACCGTTATACCTTCGTGCTGCGCCTGCAAGTTGGTGGGACCTGCCACCAGCTTTACCTGAGCGCCACGCTGGGCAAAGCATTCGGCCAGTGCATAGCCCATTTTACCGGTCGAGTGGTTCCCGATAAAGCGCACCGGATCAATAGGTTCGTAAGTCGGGCCGGCGGTCAGGATAACCGTCTTACCCTTAAACAGTTTTTCCAATGCCTGAAAAGTGGTTTTCTAGTACGCGTATAATTTCCTCGGGCTCTGCCATACGCCCCTGCCCTACTAGTCCGCTGGCCAGCTCGCCATACCCTGCTTCGATGATGAAGTTACCATAGCCACGCAGTTTGGTAAAGTTGGCCTGCACTGCCGGGTGCTGGTACATATCCAGGTCCATGGCCGGGGCCACAAACACCGGGCAGCGTGCCGACAAATAGGTAGCTGAAAGCAGGTTGTCGCAAAAGCCGTTGGCGAATTTGGCCACCGTGTTGGCACTGGCGGGTGCTACTACCATGGCATCGGCCCAAAGGCCCAGTTCCACGTGGTTGTTCCAGACGCCCTGCTCATTGAGTACAAACTCGGTGAGCACTGGCCGTTTGGATAGGGTAGCCAATGTGAGCGGGGTTATAAAGGCAGAAGCAGAAGTGGTCAGGATCACCTGCACTTCTGCTTCTGCTTTCACGAGTAGGCGGACCAGCATGGCTGCTTTATACGCAGCTATACTTCCGCAAACCCCCAATACTATTTTCCGGTTCCGGAGCATGCGCCTTACAGCGACAGTTCTTCGCCTTCTTCGTCTGGTGTTCGCACGTATACTTTAGCTTCCAGGAACTCCTCGATGGCAAGGCTGGTAGGCTTTGGCAGACGTTCGTAATACTTAGAAATTTCGATCTGCTCACGGTTCTCGAATACCTCCTCCAGGTTGTCCACAGTAGTGGCAAACTCAGCCAGTTTAGAGTTCAACTCTTCTTTCAGCTTCACAGAGATCTGGTTGGCTCTTTTAGAGATAACCGCAACAGACTTGTACACATTACCGGTCTGCTCTGCAAAGTCGGCCATGTTACGGGTAACGATTGATGATGGAACGATTGCCATATATACTTGATTTATGAATTGCTTGGGTTATTTTTCTTTATTTTCTCGATCTCCGACTGGGTATTGGTATATACCTGCTCGGCACTTCGCAGATAGCTACTGTCCGGATACTGGTCGATGAAGGCCTGGTAAAAATCAATGGCTTCCATAAAACGCTCCTGCTGCTTGTCCGGCACGCTTTCCAGCGCAAAGCGGTACTGCGCGTCTATTCTCAGGTATGAGGCCTGCTCGCTGTAAGGCGAAGACGGATTTTCACGCAAAAAGTTTGTGAATGCCACCACAGCCGACTTGTAATAACGCAGCTTGTAGTATAGCCGGGCACTCTCAAAGGCCTTCAGATCCAGTTTGGCACTTAGATCATCAAACATGGTATTGGCCTCTGCCGTGTACTGACTGTTCGGGTGGCGCACCAAAAATTCCTGAATCGACTCCATGGCCGTTACGGTGCTGGTCTGGTCTTGCTCAAAGTCCGGCGAATCGTTGTAGAGCGACTTGGCCTGCAGGAACATAGCCTCCTCAGCTAGTTCGCTACGTGGGTATGTTTCGTAGAAGGTGCGGAACTGAAAGGCGCTCAGCATGTATTCCCGCTGCTGATAATGCGTATTGGCGTAGTAGAAACGGGCTTTTTCAGCCTCTTCCCTACCCGTCATCAAAGGCATGACCTGCTCCAGCAGTTGGTTTGCACGGTAGTAGTCCCCTTTCTCGTAATACTCGAGCGCGGCTTTGTATTTCAGGTCAACGTCGTTGCTCTTCAATAGCTTTTGAAAGTTGCTGCAGCTGGTTGCAAAAACCAACAGGCACAACATTACGACGGTATGCAGGATTCCTTTGTTCATGAACGGGCAAAATTATACAATATCCCTGTGATTTACAAGCGTGAATATACAGCGTTTACTGGCGGACTGGTGTCTGCTTGGCAGCTCCTGCAGCTGGCTTTTTGCGCTGAGGCTGGCCTGACTTCGTGCCGGTTGCTTTGCCTTTGGCGGGCGTAGCAGCTTTCGCAGGCGGAGTCGGCTCTTTTACCGGTGCACGTGGCGCCAGCACCTCTTTCTTGTCTGGCCTCAGTTCCTCTAGCCAGGCAAATCCCTCCAGCCTTCGGTCAGAGGCCTGCAGCTCGTGCGGCGGTATGAACTTCGCGTCCGGATTTACAAGAAACGAAATAGACTTCACTTTATTTTCCGCAAAGTTTAAAACCATATCGCTACATACGGCCCGGTTCATACCTGTCAGCACCGAATCGCCCTCCAGCGCAAAATAGATGCTCTCACCATTGCCATTCACATTCACCCGCCGCATACGACCGTCCTGAAAATGCGCCACCATGTTGCGGCCTTTTACCTGGTTGTAATTCTGCAGCGAGTCTTCGGAGGTAATAAAGGAGTTGCTGAAGACATACATTTTGTCAATGGTTTTGTTGCGCATGTGGATGCGGATGGTATCGCCCACAATCTGGCTTTGCTCGCTCCATAACGTTGGGTTGCGGTGCATGTACATGAGCGAGTCGGTACGGTTGTAACTGAGGGAGTCGCAGGTGCCCTGCAGGTCTGACTTATAGATCTTCACGTTATTAAAGGCAAACAGCATGCTCGGCTGCCCGTCTGCTTTCGCCTCGCGGGAAATAAGCGAGTCGGCAGCCATGTACAAGGTATCGCCATCCATAATCGTCTCCATTACCGGGCTGCCCCATACCTTGGCCACGCCCTGCTCGCGCCAATAGCGGCCGACCTGGCCGCGTATGGTCACATCGTCTTTGAGGGAACGCATGGTCATGTTCACCTTCGCCTCGCCGTAGCCACGGGCTTCGTCATAGTACAGGTCATCTCCTCCCAGCCGGTACTCCGGCGTCACGATATACGCATTGCGACCAAAGCGCGACACCTTAGTAACGGTATTATAAGTACCCTGCTCAGCATAAAGGTCGCCATTCTGGCCTTTGATAAAAGTCGGCCCCTGGAAGTAAACTACCTTGCTCTCCGTGTTGTAGCGCATGTTCTGCGCCGTAATCTCATAGTCTGGCGAGAACACTTTCACGTTTTGCTGGAAAGTGAAGACTTTGGTGTTGGTGTCATACGTGCCACGCTGGCTCTGCAGGCGGTTTTCCGGCTGCACAATGGTGCCGCCTTCGGTATAAACAGCCGTACGGGAATCCAGGTTGTAGTCCAGGGTTGGCGTCGTAAGCGTCATGTTGGGGTCCTGCATGGTCACGCCGCCGCTCATTTTAGCGGTGCGCCCGTTGCCATCATAAATAGCTTTCGCCCCAGTCATGGTAACGGTATCACCCTGGTTTATACGCACGTTGCTGAATGCCTCCAATATATTACTATCACGGTACTGGTACACGGAGTCAGCGTAAAGCAATGTCTCCTTCTGCTGAAATATAACGTTGCCGATCAACTTTGTAACACGCCTGCCATTGATCGTGGTACCGATAAATTCATCAGCACCCTTCAATTCCACCCGATCCTGTTGCCCCTGCTGCTGAGGGCCTTGCTGCGCCGGTGTCTGGCTAGGACGCGCCGTATCCTGCGGTGAGGTGCGGGGTTGCTGAGGGGCCTGCTGCGGCTGGTTGAGGCGCGGCTGGGGTGGCTGTTGCTGCGGCACAATTTTGGGCGGCTGCGGCGGACGTACCTGCTGCGTGGCCTGGCGCGGATTCACAGGCGGCTTCTGCTGCTGCTGCTCCTGCGCCAAAACTGTCAGCGACAATAGCGTAAAGAGAATAGAATAAACTAATTTTGTGATGTTCATGCTTTATGGACAAAAGACAATGACCTGTCAGGACTAACGTTTTATGCCGACGCTCCTATACCTGCGGGCCCTTGCCTGTTCTTAACTTCAAAATTATAAAAAATATACCAGCCGCTGCCTTATGCTACAGAAAGTTTCCGGTTTCATCCAATCCCACCAACTCTGCCAACCCGATAGCAAGCTATTAGTAGCCGTGAGTGGCGGCATCGACTCCATTGTGCTGTGCGAAGCGCTGCACCAACTCAAGTATATGTTTGCCATTGCGCACTGCAACTTCGGGCTGCGCGCCGAGGACGCGGAGGCCGACCAGCTCTTCGCCAAAAAGCTGGCCAAAAAGTACGAGGTGCCCTTCTTTACCGAGAATTTCGATACCCAAGCCTTTGCTGCGCAGGAGAAACTCTCGATCCAGATGGCAGCCCGCACACTCCGCTATACCTGGTTTGAACAGGTACGGCAGAAGGAAGGTTACGACTACATCGCCACAGCCCACCATAGCAACGACCTGACAGAGACCATATTGCTTCATCTGACCAAAGGCACAGGTATAGCCGGGCTGCACGGTATACCTGCCAAAAACGGCCACATCATCCGCCCGATGCTCACTGTCACCAAAGACGATATCTTTGACTTCGTGACCGAGCAACGGCTCATCTGGCGCGAGGACACCTCGAACGAGACGACCAAGTACCAGCGCAACAAAATCAGGCACGAGGTAATTCCGGTTCTCAAGGAAATCAACCCGAAACTGGAGGAAACTATGCAGCACACAGCCGAGCGGGTAAGTCAGGCCGAAGCCATTGTGCACGCCTACATCGACAACCTGCGCCTGCAAAGTATAAAGGAGACCGAAGACGCCGTATACCTGTCGCTGGTGCCGCTACAAAACGCCACCGGCTTGCCCGTGGTGCTTCACGAACTGCTACGCCCTTTCAACTTCAGTTATTCTGTGGTGCTGGAATTGGTGGAGGCGCTGGACGGGCTATCAGGCAAACAGTTTGACTCTCCGAGCCACAGCCTGGTAAAGGACCGCGACCAACTCGTGATCACGCCCCGCAACCTGAGTCGCTTTGGAAGTATAACGATAGCCGAGGGCCAGACTGAAGTAGACGAAGAGCACGTGCAGCTAAGCCTACGCTACGTGCCGGCCAACGAGTATAAGTTCAACACCAAGCCGCATGTGGCTGCCTTAGACGCTGGCCTACTCAAGTTCCCGCTGAAGTTACGCCCCTGGCAGGAAGGCGACTGGTTTGTACCGCTGGGTATGAACGGCAAAAAGAAGATCAGCGATTTTTTGATCGATAAGAAGATCCCGGCCAACCTCAAAGCCAAAACGCTGGTATTGGTATCAGAGCAGTCTATTGCCTGGATTGTGGGCCAACGGCTGGACAACCGCTTTAAAGTAACGGAGAAGACCGAGCAAGTGCTGGAGATATCATTGCAGCGGAAGTCTTAAGCTACGTGACAAAGGATATCCTGATAAAGGATAAAAAATGTGATAGTAGAAAATTGAAAATCTATTATCTTTTGCCACTCAGTCTTTTGTCCAAAAAACACGCTTTTAACAATAGATTTTTCTAATTTTACGGAAGTAAACCGAATCTCAAACCATAATTAAAGTATATCCTACAATGAAAGTAACCGTAGTTGGAGCTGGTAACGTGGGTGCAACATGCGCCGATGTATTGGCTTACCGCGAAATCGCGAACGAAGTAGTTTTAGTGGATATTAAAGAAGGTTTTGCTGAGGGCAAAGCGCTTGATATCTGGCAGAAAGCCCCCATCAACCTATACGACACGCGCACTGTCGGCGTAACCAACGACTATACCAAAACTGCTGGTTCTGACGTGGTAGTGATTACCTCTGGTCTGCCACGCAAGCCAGGTATGACGCGCGACGACCTGATCTCTACCAACGCCGGTATCGTGCAGTCGGTAACTGAGAACATCGTAAAGCACTCGCCTGACGCCATCATCATCGTGGTTTCTAACCCTCTTGACGTGATGACGTACGCAGCGCACATCACTTCCAAGCTGCCACGCACCCGCGTAATGGGTATGGCCGGTATCCTGGACACTGCCCGTTACCGTGCATTCCTGGCTGAGGCCCTGAACGTATCTCCAAAAGACATCCAAGCAGTGTTGATGGGTGGCCACGGCGATACCATGGTGCCGCTTCCACGCTACACTACTGTGGGTGGTATACCTGTAACGGAGCTCATCGACGAAGAAACTCTGAACGCAATTGTTGACCGCACCAAGAACGGTGGTGGTGAACTGGTGAAACTGATGGGTACTTCTGCCTGGTACGCACCAGGTTCTGCAGCTGCTCAGATGGTGGAGGCAATCGTGCGCGACCAGCGCCGTGTGTTCCCTGTTTGCGTGAAGCTCGAAGGTGAGTACGGCATCGATGGCGTATACCTGGGTGTTCCGGTAATTCTGGGCAAAAACGGTATCGAGAAGATCATCGAACTGCAACTGAACGAAGACGAGAAGCAACTGCTGGAAACGTCACGCGGTCACGTGAAAGAAGTAATGGACGCGCTCGACAACATCAACGCCGCCAAAGCTTAATCGCTATACCTTACTTATCCATACGAAAAGCGCCGTTTCTGCAAAGGAGCGGCGCTTTTTTATTGTCTGAATCAGGATTTACAGGATTAGTGGATTCACAGGATTTTCATGCACGATTGTCATCCCCCTACCCCTTCTTTTTAGAGGGCCCCTACCCCCAGAGGGGAATTTCTGCCACAGCCGAATCACAGGTATGAACTGAGTAGTTGCAGCAGTTCCTTTGCTGTACCGGGTCCAACCACCCCTAACCCCTCCTTATCCAAGGCGGGGAACTGCTCCAACTAGCGGTCAACGGGTATAATCTTTATAGTTCCTGTGACAGACCACTGGCAGGTATAGGAGACTAACTTGCACGCTCACAACGAAGCAGATAACTTTAGCCAAGTGCACTTTTCGGCGCTCCACTGTTCGAGCGTTCAGCGAGTGGGGGTAGGGGCCCTCGATTTGGAGCGTCTTGATTTTTTTGCCTACTGGGGGTAGGGGCCCTCTTTCTTTTTATCAAGAAAAAAAGTAGGGCCCGCCCGGCCAGGGCAAGCAATGAAACAAATAAGGAAGCTATACCTGCGAAAGGCATTAGCTACAGAGCAAACTAAGCTATACTTGGGCAAGAGGCTCCACCATAGTAGTCACGAGCGTGATCGCTCGCGCCATAGCATAAAGGCCCCACGCTGGCTAAGCGAGAAAACAGTTATACCTGATTAATCCTTCTGACTTGCCTGAAACAGCTTCTGCTTCTCTTCTTTGGAAAGGCTCTCGTAACCCGACACCGAAATCTTATCCAGAATCAGGTCGATTTCCATTTGGCTGGGCTTGCCGGCATACCCTGTGTGGTAGCCGGTGGAAGGACGGGAATCATTCCCTACTGTGGCTTTTTGGCGATGCGTTACTTTCAGCTTTGGACGACGCTTGAAGAGGTTGGTAAAGAAATCCATGGTGCTATGTAAAGGTCGGCCCATGTCGCGGCCGCGCTGCAGTTGTTTCACGAAGAGCCAGCCAAACAGGGCACCTCCTAAGTGGGCGATGTTACCACCGGCATTATCACCTACAGCGCCGGAGATAGACAAGATCACCAGAAAAGCCGCGATATACTTGATGCGAACAGGACCGATCAGGATCAGGTTGAAGGTATAGTTCGGAATCAACGTCGCAGACGCAACAACCACTGCAAGCACACTGGCCGAAGCACCGATCATCACGGCGTAGGCAGCACGGTCGGCAAAGTATGGGATCAGGTTGTAGCTTAGCATGTAGAGCAAGCCACCGGCTATACCTCCTAATATATAAAGGCTCAGCAATTTCTTCTCGCCGAGGTACTCCCTGATCAGTTGCCCGAACCAGTACAGGTTGAGCATGTTGAAGATGATGTGCAGGAAACCTTCGTGGGTGAAGAAATACGATATGATCGTCCAGGGACGGGTGATGAAAACGAGCGGGTCAGAGGGCAGCGCGATAAAGCGCATCAGCCCCGTGTAAGCCCAGCTGCTACTGGTCAGGTACAGCACTGTACGAAGCACGATCAAAGTCACAAAAACGATGACGTTGATGAGAATCAGTTGCTTCAGGGTGTTGTTTTGCTGCCGGAAAGAGTCTTTTATGTCTTGGAGAATGCTCATTATACCTGTTAGCTGAAAAGAGCGGAAAGGCTTTTGCGCCCTGCTATCTTATATACCTATTGTTTTTACTATTACGTATCCTGATAATCGTTGCGTTGCCACATTTTTATAAGAATATACGCAAACAGCATACCGCCGAGGTGTGCGAAGTGCGCCACGTTGTCGCCCGGCACCCTGTTAAAGCCCGCATACAGCTCGTAACCCCCGTATAGGAGCACAAAATACTTGGCCTTGATGGGGACGGGCAGGAACAGCAGGAAGAGTTCGAGATTTGGAAACAGCATACCAAAGGCCATCAGAATACCGAACACGGCCCCCGAGGCTCCCAGCATTGGCATATTGAATGCCTGGTTAAAAACAGCCGTAACGGCTTTCTTGCTTTCTGCTATATACCCTTCGTTATCCGGATTGCGCTGGTATTCTATCGCAAAGCGTTTCTCGTATCCACCCGCGTAGTGGGACTCCATAAAATTATAGAAACCCGCTGGCGTAGGACTCTCGATGTACTGCACCGCCTCGTTTTCAATCGTGTTCAGCTCGTAAGCCCGCACACCAGAGTAGAGCATACTGGCTCCCAGACCAGTGATCAGGTAAAAGCTCAGAAAACGCTGCGGTCCCCAGAACCGCTCCAGTAAAGGGCCAAAGATGAACAAGCTGAACATGTTGCTGAACAAATGCGCCCAGCCGCCATGCAGGAACATGTGCGTGAATATCTGGACCGGCTGGAAATAGTCGGAGCCGAAGTGGTGCAGCGCAAATGATCGGTAGTCGAACACACCATTTGCTTGCAGTATGAACACCACCACGTTGATGATCAGGAGGTTCCTGACCATGGGGGTTATATTGAACATCTTATCTTCTTTTTCTCGCGTCGCTTGCTATATCTGTAGTCCCTATACCTGAGCTTGACAAAAGCTTAAATTAAAACAACAATTTAACAATCAACCATTTAACAATTCAAATCACCCCTTCTGGAAAAGATCATGCAGCTGATTAAGCTCCATGATGACCAGCGTCTTCTGTCCGCCGGGGGTATAGTTGGGCACTTCGCAACCAAACAGCTTGTCTACGAGGGAGTTCATCTCGAGGTCCGACATGCGCGGCTGCAGCTTGGAGGCCAGTCGCTTGGCCATGGCCCGGGCAAGGTTCTCCCGCTTATCAAGCTTCAAGGTGGCCAAATTGTTTTTGTACTGTTCGATCAGCTCCTCAAGTAGCTCTTTTTCGTTGGCGGCCTGTACGTCGGCAGGTATAGCGTTCAGGATGATGGTGTTACCGCCAAAGTCCTCAAATTGAAAACCCAGCTCCTGAAACTCTGCCCGAAGCTCCTTTACCAACGCCGAATCAGCCGGCGAAAGCTCAATGGTCTGCGGGAAAAGAAGTGCCTGCGAGGTCACCATTTTTTTCTGCAGCGAGGCCATGTATTTTTCAAAAAGAATCCGCTCCTGCGCCGCCTGCTGGTCGATGATCATCACACCCGACTTCACCTGCACCAACAAGTACTTGTGATGCACCTGCAAAGTTTTGCTGGAGGTGGTCATGGGCGCGGCAAACGTATCGTCGAGCAAGCCCATACCGGATGGGGACGTAATCCGCTCCTCCTGTTGCTGCATTGGCTGACCATTCCTCAGCGGCTCGTAGAGCTGTTCCCAGCCACTGGCACTGGCCTTTTTAGGCGAGGATGGTACTTTAAAGCCTGGGAACGTGCCTTCTTTCTCAAACCCCTCTCCCCCATGCTGCATGCGAATCGGCTGCAGCGGGGCAAAGTTCACGTCACTCTGGAAATCGAGCGAAGGGGCAATGTTGTGCGTCCCCAGCGATTTCCTCACCGCGGCATGCACGATGGCGTACACCGTCTTCTCGTCCTCAAACTTGATCTCGGTCTTAGTCGGGTGCACGTTGATGTCGATCCGCTCCGGCTCAATGTCGATGAAAAGCACATAGAAGGGATGGCTGTCTTTTGGCAGGAGCCCTTCGTAGGCCGTCATGACGGCATGGTTGAGGTAGCCGCTCTTGATAAAACGGTTGTTCACGAAGAAGAATTGCTCGCCGCGGGTCTTCTTGGCAAACTCTGGCTTGCCGATGTAGCCGCGCACACTCATAAAGGGCGTTTCTTCCTCGCAGCCGGCCATTTGCTCTTTATAGTTGTTGCCAAACACGCCCACAATGCGCTGGCTCAGCTTACCGGCCGGCAGCGTGAATATTTCCACGTCGTTGTGGTGCAGCGTGAAAGCCACTTCCGGGTAAGCCAAGGCCACCCGCTGAAACTCGTCCAGGATATGACGCATCTCCACCGCATTCGTCTTTAGGAAATTGCGGCGGGCGGGTACATTATAAAAGAGATTCTTGACAGCAATCGATGTGCCGGCAGATACAGCGGCTGGCTCCTGCGCAGCTACTGTGGAGCCCTCTACCAGCAAGCGTGTACCCGTTTCGGCGCCGTGCGGTTTGGTTTTGAGCTCTACCTGCGCCACTGCCCCGATAGAGGCCATGGCCTCTCCCCTAAAACCCATCGTCCGGATTCGGAAAAGATCTTCTGTGGATTTGATTTTAGAGGTAGCATGTCGCTCGAAGCACATGCGAGCGTCTGTTTCCGACATACCGATCCCATTGTCCACTACCTGCACCAGTTGTTTGCCAGCATCCTTCACGATCAGTTGCACGCTGGTAGCGCGGGCGTCAATGGCGTTCTCAAGCAACTCCTTCACCACCGACGAGGGCCGCTGCACCACTTCGCCTGCGGCAATCTGGTTGGCAAGGTAATCGGGCAATAAGTGTATAATATCGGACATCCGCTATTTCAAATCAATTTGGTGGTATCTTCCCTTCAAAGCACCCAATTTCCGAAATCGGCCGGGTTTTTGAATATACTATTTTGTCAAAACAGAACTTATTCGGAATGAATTTTATTACTAATTTACAGACCGGTTGCATCAAGTGACCGGAAATTAGAGTTCTTCCGGATTCTGATTCTGACAAAAGAAGCTATATGGCTTGTGTCTCTTGAGGCGTTAGCACTGGCAAGAACCATCCACCACACCGCCTAAGGGAGGCAAAAAAGACCGGAAATAATTTTTCTTGTTTTTTGAACCGCCTTCTGCAAAAATAGGGGTAATTTCGACTTGTTCCAATATATAATACCAGTACAGGATGTTGAAGAGTTTTAGCTTAGGGTTACTTATACTTATCTTTCTCGGAATGGGACCACTGATGTCACTGACACCGTCAGACAGCATTATTGTGGCTTCGAAAGAGCAAAGCTGGGTAGACAGTGTCTTTACGTCTATGACTCCCAATCAGCGTCTGGGCCAGCTGTTTATGGTGGCTGCCTATTCCAACAAAAACGAAAAACATTTCCAGTCAATCGATACCCTGGTGAGCCGATACGGCATTGGCGGCATCATGTTCATGCAGGGCGGTCCGGTGCGACAGGCCCAGCTGACCAACCGTTTCCAGAGCAAGGCCCGCGTGCCCATGCTGATCGCGCTGGACGCCGAATGGGGCCTGAACATGCGCCTCGACAGTAGCATGCACTTTGCCAAGCAAATGACGCTGGGCGCGCTCAACGACGACAAGTACGTATACCTGATGGGCCGCGAAATTGCGCTTAAAATGAAGCGTATGGGCGTGCATGTGAGCTTCTCGCCGGTGCTGGACGTAAACGTGAACCCGGCCAACCCGGTGATCGGCAACCGCTCCTTTGGCGAGACCAAAGAAGAAGTAGCCCGTCGTGGCGTGGCTTATATCAAAGGCCTGCAGGACCACGGTGTGATTGCCGTGGCCAAGCACTTCCCCGGCCACGGCGACACCGACACCGACTCCCATCTGACCCTTCCGGTGGTGAACCATGACATGAAGCGCCTCACAGATGTGGAGCTATACCCTTTCCATAAATCTTTTGAGGCCGGTGTAATGGGCGTGATGGTCGCGCACCTGCACATGCCAAAGATCGACTCTACTAAAAACCAGGCGGCTACACTCTCCAAGCCAATCGTGACGGGACTTCTGAAAGAAAAGATGAAGTACAAGGGCCTTGTATTTACTGATGCCCTGAACATGAAGGGCGTGAGCAGCTTTTACAAGCCCGGTGAAGTGGACCTGAAAGCCCTGATGGCCGGTAACGACGTGTTGCTTTTCCCGGAAGACGTACCGACCGCAGTGCGCAAGATCAACGAGGCGATCACTGCCAAGCAACTCAAGCAGGAGGACATTGACCAGCGTGTACGCAAGATCCTGCACGCCAAATATTGGGCCGGTCTGAACAACTACAAGCCAGTGTCGCTGACCAATCTGCAGCAGGACGTAGATCGTCCGCTGAGCAATGTGGTGCAGGAGCAACTTTACGAGCATGCCGTAACGGTAGCCCGCAACAAAGGCAACCTCATTCCTTTCCGCAACCTGGATACACTGAGCATTGCATCCGTAACCATTGGCACAGGCCCTAACAACATCTTCCAGCAAACGCTGGGTAACTACGCGCCTGTAACCAAGTTTAACATCAAAGACCGGTTTGCACCAGACACGGCTTTTACCAAACTTATAGCAAAACTGCAGGACCATGATGTGGTAGTAGTGAGCGTGCACGGCATGAACAACACTCCTTTCCGTGATTTTGGCATCGGCCTAGGCACACGTGCTTTCATCAAGTACCTGCAGGAGCGAACTGACAAGAAGGTAGTAGTGGCCGTTTTTGGAAACGCCTACAGTCTGAAGTACTTTGACAAAAGCGACTGGCTAGTAGTAGGTTACGAAGATAATTCCATATCGCAGTTGCTGGTGCCACAGGTACTCTTCGGCGCCCGCGCTGCGAAAGGCAAACTGCCAATTACCGCCTCTGCTACGCTGAAGGCAGGTACAGGGATAACTACTCCTTCCCTCGGCCGCCTGAAGTATGGCACGCCGGAGAGTGTGGGCATGGACTCCAAGACCTTGGCTCAGATCGACAACATCGCCACCGAAGCCATTGCCTATGCCGCGACGCCGGGCGCGCAGGTACTGGTGGTGAAGAACGGCACCGTGATCTTCAACAAATCATACGGCCACTATACCTACGACAAGAAAAAGCCGGTAACCAACACCACGGTATACGATATCGCGTCCATCACCAAAGTGGCGGCTACGCTGCAGGCGGTGATGTTCCTGAAAGACCAGGGCAAGATCAATCTCGACGAAAAAGTAGCCACGTACCTGCCGGAGCTGAAAGGCACGAACAAAGCCAATCTGGTGATTCGTGATGTGCTGACGCACCAGTCTGGTTTGCGCGCAGGTATACCGCACTGGCAGAAAACACTGGATAAGCTGCAGTTGAACCAGACCTTCTACGCCAGCGCCCAGAACGATGTGTTCCCCAACGAAGTAGTACCGGGCATCTACTCCATCAAATCGATGGAAGACTCGCTGTGGGCCTGGACCGTGCGTTCTCCGTTACTGACAAAGCCGAAAGCTGCAAAGGCCTACGAATACCAGTACAGCGACCTGGGCTTTTACATCCTCAAGCGCATGTCGGAGCGCATGCTCAACCAGCCGCTGAATGAGTTCATGGATCAGAACTTCTACGGTCCGCTTGGTTTGAGCACCATGACCTATAACCCGCTCCTGAAGCACTCACGCGATGTGATCGTCCCAACCGAGGATGATAATTACTTCCGCAAAAACCTGATCTGGGGTACGGTGCATGACCAGGGCGCTGCCATGATGGGCGGTGTGGGCGGCCACGCAGGCCTGTTCTCCAACGCCAACGACCTGGCCGTGCTCATGCAGATGAACCTGCAAAACGGCAACTACGGCGGGCACAAGTTCTACAACACCCCGGTGGTGACGGAGTTTTCGAAGCGCCAGTCCACCACCAGTCGCCGCGGCCTGGGTTGGGACAAACCCGATCCGGACGGCAACGGCCCGACTTCGAACCTGGCCTCAAAAGCTACTTTTGGCCATACCGGTTTTACGGGTACAGGTGCCTGGGTAGATCCCGAGAACCAACTGATCTACATTTTCCTGAGTAACAGGGTATACCCGGATGCCGGTAATTCCAAACTGGTGAAGTATAACATCCGCACCCGTATACACGATGTGATTTATAAATCGATTGTTCCTAAAACTTAACATAGAATGGATTGTTGACAAATGCAGCTCCGCGTGGGGCTGCATTTGTTGTTTCCTCAGCATAAAACCATGAAAATCGGAATAGTTTGTTACCCTACCTTCGGGGGAAGCGGCGTGGTCGCCACTGAACTTGGCAAGGCACTGGCCCTCAAAGGGCATCAGGTACACTTTATCACTTACAGCCAACCGGCCCGACTCGACTTTTTCAACGAGAACCTGTTCTACCACGAAGTATACATCCCGAATTACCCGCTCTTCCAGTACCCGCCCTATGAGCTGGCGCTGGCCAGCAAAATGGTAGACATCGCCCGTTTCGAGAAGTTGGACGTGTTGCACGTGCACTATGCTATACCGCACGCTTCGGCGGCCTACATGGCCAAACAGATTCTGCGCACCAAGGGCATCCACATACCTGTTATCACGACCCTGCACGGTACAGACATTACCTTGGTTGGCAAAGACGCCTCTTTTGAGCCAGTGGTAACATTCAGTATCAACCAATCGGATGGCGTAACAGCTGTTTCGGAGAGTTTACGTACTGAGACCTATGAGTTTTTCCAGATCGAGAAAGACATAGAGGTGATCCCAAACTTTATCGACCTGAACAAATTCAAGCGCCAAAAAAAGGATCACTTTAGAGCGGCGATCAGCCCAAACAACGAAAAACTCCTGGTGCATACTTCCAACTTCCGGGGCGTGAAGCGCGTGGAGGACGTGATCCGGATTTTTGCCAAAGTGCGTGAGCAAATGCCATCCAAGCTATTGATGGTGGGAGATGGCCCTGAGCGCCCTAAAATGGAGAAGCTGTGCCGCGACCTGAACATCTACAACGACGTGCGCTTTTTGGGTAAACTGGAGGCAGTCGAAGAAGTGCTTTCCGTTGCCGATCTTTTCCTGATGCCGTCTGAGAAAGAAAGCTTTGGTCTGGCCGCGCTCGAAGCGATGGCCTGCGAGGTGCCCGTTATCTCGACCAACGCCGGAGGTATACCTGAGCTGAATGTGCATGGCGTAACTGGTTTTGTGAGTGAAGTAGGCAATGTGGACGACATGGTGAGAAATGCCTTGTATGTCCTTGATGATGCCAACCTATCTACTTTCAAAGCAAATGCTCTGGCCCGTGCCAACGATTTCGATATCGAGAAGATTGTGCCACTCTACGAGCAGTTCTACCTGCGCATTATCAATGCCCAATTGGCTGAAACCAGTAATCCGCTGTAATTCAGAAATAAAGACTAAAAATCCGGCCGCTATACCTGTTGCCGGATTTTTTTATGCCCTATATTTACTTTTGTATGTCATCTCGACGAGAGAAGAAAACAACGCCCTCGCTCGCCTCTGGCGAGTGTAAGGTGTGTTGCAGACTCTGACCACAAGTTTTTCTGCCACGTGCTCTTCCGGATTGAGAAATCCAGAAGAGCGATAGAGAACTGGATCGGGAGACTTTATAGCGCGAGCGTCCACGCTCTCGCTATGTATATTCACCCTACGACATTAGAAACTATGACAAAGGACAAATACTATATCATCGACTTCGACAGCACTTTTACACAGGTAGAAGCGCTCGATGAACTGGGCGAGATAACGCTTGAAGGCGAGGAAAACAAAGCGGAGATTCTGCAGCGAATCCGTGACCTGACCAACGGCGCCATGGAAGGAAAGAGTTCGTTTACCGAGGGGCTGTCCAAGCGATTGGCCTTGCTCAAAGCAAACCGTCGCCATCTAAAGCCGTTGATCCAGCTTTTACAAAACAGGGTGTCGGACTCCATCAGGCGCAACAAAGACTTCTTCCAGGCATACGCCGACAACATCCTGATCGTGTCGAGTGGTTTCAAGGAGTTCATCACCCCGATTGTAACCGAGTATGGCATCAAGGAAGAAAACATCTACGCCAATACCTTTAAGTTTGACGAGCAGGGCAATATCATCGGCTTTGACGAGGAAAACTTGCTGAGCCTGGACCGGGGCAAGATAAAGCTACTGGAAGAGTTGGCGCTGGAAGGCGATGTGTACGTGCTGGGAGATGGGTATACCGATTACGAGATTAAGGAGGCAGGTCTGGCCAATAAGTTCTACGCTTTTACTGAAAACGTGGTGCGGGACAACGTGGTAGCCAAAGCGGATAATGTGGCCCCAAGCCTGGACGAGTTTCTGTACCAACACAAGCTGCCGATGGCTATCTCCTATCCCAAGAACCGAATTCGGGTGCTGTTGCTGGAGAATGTGCATCCGAGGGCAATCGAGTTGTTCAAACGCGAAGGCTACCAGATCGAGACAGTATCTGGCGCTTTAAGTGAGGACGAGTTGTGTGAGCGCATCAGAAACGTATCTGTGCTTGGTATACGCTCTAAAACGCAGGTAACTAAGCGCGTGCTGGAGCATGCCAACAAACTGATGTGCATCGGCGCTTTCTGCATCGGCACTAACCAGATCGACCTGAACAGCTGCCTTGATGCAGGTGTGGCGGTATTCAATGCCCCTTACAGCAATACCCGCAGTGTTGTGGAGTTAGCCATTGGTGAGATCATCATGCTCTGCCGCAACGTGGTGGACAAAAGCACCAAAATGCACCAGGGCATTTGGGATAAATCGGCTACAGGCAGTGTGGAAGTGCGCGATAAGAAACTAGGTATAATCGGCTACGGCAGTATTGGGGCGCAACTGTCCGTGCTGGCCGAGGCACTGGGGATGGATGTGTACTATTATGATGTGATAGAGCGCCTGCAACTCGGCAATGCCCGTAAATGTGAGACGCTGAGGCAGCTCCTCGAGATATCGGATATTGTGAGCCTGCACGTGGATGGCCGCACCAACAACGAAGGCATGTTTGGGAAAGAAGAGTTTGCCGCTATGAAAGACGGAGCCATTTTCCTGAACCTGAGCCGTGGGCATATTGTGGACTTGCCAGCACTGGTAGAAGCCATTAAATCAGGCAAGTTGCATGGCGCTGCAGTGGATGTGTTTCCTTACGAGCCCGCCACCAACGACGAAGAGTTTGTAAATGAACTACGCGGTTTGCCCAACGTCATCCTGACCCCACACATTGGTGGCAGCACCATGGAAGCGCAGGAAAATATCGGCACCTTCGTCCCGAGCCGTATCATGGAGTACATCAACACAGGCAACAGCTACCAAAGCGTCAATTTCCCGAACATCCAACTACCAGAACTTAAGAATGCACACCGCCTGATCCACATTCACCAGAACGTGCCGGGCGTGTTGGCCAACATCAACAGTGTGCTGGCTGGAAACCAAGTGAACATCTTAGGCCAATACTTGAAAACCAACGAACAGATCGGTTATGTGATCACCGACATCGACAAGTTGTATGATAAGAAAGTGATCGAGGAGATGAAGCAGGTACCGGCCACGATCAAGTTCCGGATTTTGTATTAAGTCACGGTTTCAGGTATAGCGGATCCATAATTCGGTCAAATCACGAACAATCTTATAGGCTATACCTTCTCTACTTTATAACTCAAAACACTTGCCCGATCTCCTGCTTCAGGAAGCTGATGGCTCTGGCGGTTGGGTCTATTTCGTTGTTGAGGACGTTTTCCAGGATGCGTTTGGCCAGTTCAGTGCCTTTCGCCTTTTCGCCCAGACTTTGGTAAGATTTGTTGATCAGGTTCACCACTTCTTCGCGGGCGTGCCGTACCTGCTGCCAGGATTGTTCCGTCATGTAAACCTGCTGCGACATGTTGTGGTTGAACTCATTGCGGATCTCTGTGAGCAGGATACGGTGGTACTCAGCGGCTGAGTGTTCTCCACCGCTCACACGCAGCAGCAAGTTACTTGGCGTGATACGCTCTAGCAGTAGCACGATGCGCTCGTATGCCTGCAAGCGGATGGGCGTTACGATTTCAGCATTTTTTTGACGCAGTTCCAGCAGGCGTAGCTTGTAATCTCTCTCCAGCACTTTTTTAAGCATCGAGTAAGCTACTGCGGCCACCAGTATGGCAGGTATAGAAATCTTAAGTATATCGAGTATAATATTGGTACCTTCTTCCATTTGCATTCGTTTTGAACCTTAAATATCGGAAAAAATTAATTTAGGTTGGCATGAATCATTTTCAGGGTATAGCTGTTTTGCTAATACATTGGGGAGCCGCAGCAAAATTGCGAGTAATTGCGTAAATTGCAGCTCCATTTCAAATTTGAACAGACTATGGCAACTGAAACAAAAACTGCACCGATAACGCTTACTGAAAAAGCGTTGGTTGAGGTTAGAAATATAATGCAAGAGAAGAACGTGCCTGCCGAATACGGCCTGCGAATTGGCGTGCAAGGCGGTGGCTGCTCAGGTATGTCTTACCTGCTGGGCTTCGACAAGGCAAAGGACTCGGACGAGGTATACAACCTGGACGGCCTGAGCCTGATTATGGACAAGAAGCATGCGATGTATGTGCTGGGCATGGAAGTTGATTTCCAGGACGGCCTGAACGCGCGCGGCTTCGTTTTCAGCAACCCACAGGCGAAGAGTACCTGCGGTTGCGGAAGCTCGTTCTCTGCTTAAAATTACCTTTCTTTCTCTTTAGTAGAAAGACAAAGCCCGGCCAATTGGTCGGGCTTTGTTATTTTAATCAATGGCGGTCATCATATTGAGTAACTCTTGCTACAGTATCCGCCTTAAATTCAACATCTATTACATGAGGCTGTAACGAAAACGGGCCTGGCAACCGCCCTGTATAATATTTCCACCTTTCATTTCTTTGGTTTTCTCTACCCGTTATACCCAACCACTTTTCAACTTCCGGTCTGGTCTTTCCAATAAGCAGTTCACGAGCGATTAAGTCTTCTGTCATCTTATACCGTTTATCCGGCTCTGCCCACCATTTTGCCTGATCAAACTCTGTATCCGGGTAATAGCGCCAGATAGCTAGGCTCGAAGAGTAAGTGAGCAGGAAACTCAAGAGAATAAAGGATAGCCCCCCTACCCACGCTGTAGACTTTTCAAGCTGATACTTTCCCCTCAAAGGCTTTGCGTAATAAAAACTTACAATACAAATGCCTGAGAAGGCTACTATAAGGAAAATCACCCAGGAAAAAGTAGCTATCAGCATAAGACTGTATTTAATAAGTACGTGTCATAGTCGAGGGCACCACCAGAATAAAATCCGCTTTCTGCTTGTTCTCTTCCGTCAGCTTGTCCAGATCTTCCTGCAGTACGGTCGTGATAGTCAGCGTTTTAAGCTGTGGGTTACCTTTCTTCAGGTACCAGCCTATACCTTCAAAATTGTCTGAATGATAAGCGCCGTTCAGGTGCAGCATTTTTTTACCGATGCTCACTTGTTGCAATATGAAGTGGGTCATGGTCGCGTCTTTCAGGGCTTGTGCCTGCACGATGTTTTCACTTTTGGTATTGCCGTGGGTGCTGCCGCCAAACATAGCCAGCATGTTCTTATACCCCGGCAGGTTCATATCCACCTGTACGGGCAATGGCGCGATGTAGCGCCTGGCGTCTGCCGACACATTTTCCAGCGCCTTCAGGCTACCGGCTGATACCATGGCGGCATAGCGGCGCGGCACGTTGGTCGCTATGAAAGGTATAGAAGCTTCTTTGGCAAAGCGAACCACGGGTCGGTAGTCGGTCTTGTAGTTATTCCAGGGCCGCGACTCCTGCTCAAAGTTGTTCTCCGCCACTTGCCCTGACAGGTATTCGTTCAGCACCAGTTGCACATCCGATTCAAACATTTCGGCGCCTATGGCAAAGTTCTGCTGGTGTGCCTTGTGCAGGTCTTTGGCTACTTCCAACTGCAGCCAGTGGGCAATCGGGTCGTTGTGCTGCTCACCAAACAGAACTACATCGGCCTTCTGCAAGTCGTCCAGCATTTTGCTATACCTTACCTGCTTGCCCTTTGCCGTAAAGAGCTGGTAGGCGGGTTTGTCTTTGTCTGTGGCGGAGGCTATACCTGTGGTGAACATGAGCAACAGGAGTGTGAGAAGGGAAAAATTGGTCATCTTTTCGTTATTACTCTTTAACGGTCATTTTATTCGGGAAACTTATTCGGTTCAGTGTTTAGAGCACTTTTCTGTTTTCTAATCCTTCACACAGCAGCCGCTCTAACTCTTTATATTTAATCTGGAGCGAATTTGCTGTAATGGATAAGGGTGTTCCATACATCTTGTGATTCGCCTGCATTGCTTTCCTGGAGAACATATTAGTAGCGCGCGCCATATATTTCTCAGGATTGTTAGTATGCAATAGCATTATCTTATTCGATGCGATCTCCAGTGTTTCTACGCCAATTATATCCTGCCACTCAATTAAACCAACGCTTACCGCACTTGAGTTATCCGTAATACCTTCTTCATCAATCGTCAGTCCTACCTTCTTATCGAATAATTTTCTAAGGATGTACACTGCGCCTAACCCAAAGGACAGTAAAGCAGCAACTCCAGCTATCCGGATAATCTCCTCACTCCTAAAAATTGGAGATATGAATCTGGCCGGCTCTATTGCAAAGAAAACGCCTATAACGACGAATGCGACGGCTCCCACCAAAAAGAGCATCATTTTCGCTTTGCTAAGCGGTATTTCTATTTTCTGGTTCATTGTCAAATATTAAGTTCCCCCTATCAAGGTACAAAAAAATAGCTGGCTCAGAAGAACCAGCTATTCTAATTTTATACCTATACCTGATCAGCTACACCCTGTAAAACAACCACTTCGACAATTCTTTGTAGTTAATCTTCTTGCCATACATCAGTATACCTACGCGATAGATTCTGGAAGCGATCCAGGTAGTGAAGATGAAGCCCAGAATGAGGAGACCCATCGAAAGCAGGAGTTCGCTGGCAGGCACACCGAAAGGAATACGCACCATCATCACGATCGGCGATGTAAACGGTATGATCGACATCCAGAACGCCACAGGCCCATCCGGGTTCTGTATCACCACGGTGTACGACATGATGAAGGAGATGATCAGTGGGATCGTTATCGGAAACATGAACTGCTGCGTGTCGGTCTCGTTATCCACGGCGGCGCCAATGGCCCCGAAGAGGGAGCCGTACAGCAGGTAGCCACCCAAAAAGTAAAACAGGAAACAGCCCAGCAAGAGTGGGAAATTCAGGTTGGAGATGGCGCTGCTCACTTCCGACAACATGTTCGCCTGGCTTTCTTCCTGCGTCTGGGCCGACTCTTCGCCAGTCGCTAAATCCCGTCCGGCTTGCATCTGCTCGATGGGTGTGGGCGATGGCTTGATGTCAAAAGCCGCCTGCACACCGCCCACCACAATGGTCGACAGCACTACCCAAAGCAAAAACTGCGTCAGGCCCACGCCGGCTATACCTACGATCTTGCCCATCATCAGCTGAAATGGCTTCACCGAAGAGATCATCACCTCCACAATGCGATTAGTTTTCTCCTCAATCACGCCGCGCATAATCTGCACGCCATAAAGGAAGATGAAGAAATATATGATCACCGCCCCGATGATACCAGCCCCTGACGTCACCCAAACGTTGCTGTCACGCTCGCCACTTTCGCTCAGGTTCACGGTCGTCATGGTCACGTTGGCTTTCATTTTGTTGAGCATCTCGCGGTCTATACCTGAGGCCATAAAACGCTGGCTCTCAATTTCCTTTTCGAGCATGTTTTCTAGCCTGAACTTCACCTGCAGACTGGTGTTCTTCTTCGAGTAGAGGCGTATACCTTCCGGCTTGTCCAGGTCGAGCTGCGGGATGTGCAGCAAGGCAGTGTAGTCTGTTTCCTGATATACCGTTTTGGCCTGCTCCAGCGAACCAGCTGCTATAGGTATGATTTTCAGGTCTTCCTTACTTTCCAGCTTATCGGCAAAGAGCCCACTTTCGTCCAGCACCATCACCACATCCTCGCTGTCCGATATAGTGGCCAGCCAGGCAGGTATAACCATGAAAGCGGCCAGCAACAGCGGTGTCAGGAAAGTCATGATGATGAAGCTTTTCTTCCGCACGCGTGTCAGGTATTCGCGTTGTATGATGAGCCAGATCTTATGCATGGTAGGTTTCTTTTACTTTTCGGATAAATATGTCATTGATACTCGGCACCAACTCCACAAAGGAGTGCACCTCCACGCGCTGAATCAGGTAACGCAGTAAGTCGTTTGGCGAAGCGCCGTCGAGCAAACGAATGGAAGCACGGAACACGCCATGGTTATCGTGCTGTTCCAACACCTCAAAATCCGGCGACGTGATTAGCAACTGCCCGTTGCCAATCACCTGGTAGGTATCGGTCTTGTACGTGTCTTTGATCTCGCGCACGGGCCCGTCGAGCACCTTGCGGGAACGGTTGATCAGGGCGATGTTGTCACAAAGCTCCTCCACCGACTCCATGCGGTGCGTCGAGAAGATAATGGTCGCTCCATTGTCGCGCAGGCGCAGGATCTCGTCTTTGATCAGGTTGGCGTTAATGGGGTCGAAGCCGGAAAAAGGCTCGTCGAGAATGATCAGAGAAGGCTCGTGCATGACCGTGGCCATAAACTGCACTTTCTGCTGCATGCCTTTCGAAAGGTCCTCGATGTGCTTGTTCATCCAGTCCTTGATCTCGAAGCGCACCACCCATTCTTTGATTCGGGCCGTGGCCTCGTCTTTGGTCAGGCCTTTGAGCTGGGCAAGGTATAGCAACTGCTCCCCTACCTTCATTTTTTTGTACAGACCGCGCTCTTCAGGCAAGTACCCCATGTCCTTGATGTGCGACGGGCGCAGTTTTTCGCCTTTGAAGTATATCTCGCCAGAGTCGGCTCCTGTTATTTGGGTGATGATGCGGATAAGGGATGTTTTGCCTGCTCCGTTTGGTCCCAGTAGGCCGAAAATGCAGCCGGCCGGGATGTCGAAGCTGACGTTGTCAAGGGCAGTGTGGTTGGCGTAACGCTTGGTGACGCCATCTATTTTAAGTATGCTCAATGCGGTTAACCTTTTGGTATGTTCAAAAATAGCCTTTTTAGGGCTGAGTGACAAGCAATATCAATAAAGCCCTATACTTAATCGACTAATGCAGGTATGGGCTATACCAAATACGGGTGCTGCGGTTTAGTAGCAACAAAAAAGCCTGCCTTCTCTACTGAAAAGGCAGGCTTTTTTTTATCTAGCCATTGACTGGCTTACTGAAAATAGTCTTTCACTTTCTCGAAGAAGCCTTTGTCGCTCTTGCCCGGGTGCGGTGCAAAGTTGTTGGAATCTCGCAAACGTTCCAGTGTGGCACGTTCGTCGCTGCTCAGCGTTTTCGGCGTCCACACGTTGATGTGGATCAGCTGATCGCCTTTGCCATAGCCGTTGATGTCTTTCACGCCTTTGCCACGCAGTCTGAAGATCTCACCGCTCTGTGTACCCGGCTTTATAGTGATCTTTACACGGCCACCGATGGTTGGCACTTCGATATCTGAACCAAGCGCAGCGTCAATAAAGCTGATGTACTGGTCGAATATCACGTTGTTACCGTCGCGCTTCAGGCTTGGGTGCTCTTCTTCTTCAATCTGAATCAGCAGGTCGCCCGGCACACCGCCACGCTCCGGCACGTTGCCTTTGCCGCTCATTGACAGCTGCATGCCATCCATTACGCCAGCCGGCACGTTGATCGTTATCACCTCTTCCTGCAGCTCGCGTCCGCTACCGTGGCAGGCCTCGCAGTTTTTGGTTACAATGCGGCCTTCGCCGTTACAGGTAGGACACGTTGCCGTGCTCACCATCTGGCCCAGCATGGTGTTCACCACTTTGCGCACCTGACCCGAGCCCTGGCAAGAGCCACAGGTCTGCATATCGGTGCCGTTCTTAGCGCCGTTGCCGCCGCAAGTGCCACATGCAACGTAGCGCTTTACTTTTATCTTCTTCTCAACGCCATTGGCAATTTCCTCGAGGTTGAGTTTTAGCTTAATGCGCAGGTTACTGCCTTTGCGGGTACGTCGGCCACCCTGACGGCCAGCGCCACCAAAGAAGCTTTCGAAGCCACCGCCGCCGCCACCGAAGATATCGCCGAATTGGGAGAAAATATCCTCCATGTTCATGCCGCCTCCACCGCCGAAGCCGCCGTTCATGCCCTGATGGCCGAACTGGTCGTAGCGCTGGCGTTTCTGCTGGTCGCTCAGCACTTCATAGGCCTCAGCCGCCTCCTTAAACTTTTCTTCCGCCGTGTGGTCGTCGGGGTTTTTGTCGGGGTGAAACTTAATGGCGAGCTTACGGTAAGCCTTCTTGATCTCCTCCTGACTTGCTCCTTTGCTTACACCTAAAACCTCGTAATAATCTCTCTTAGCCATTGATTAAGCTCCTATTATAACTTTCGCGAAACGGATCACCTTGTCATTCAAGGTATAGCCTTTCTCGATCACGTCTACTATTTTGCCTTTCAGCTCTTCTGACGGAGCCGGGATCTGGGTAACAGCTTCATGGAAGTCGCTGTCAAAGTCATCGCCTGTGTTGATTACGATCGGCTTCAAACCTTTAAGCTGCGTAACGTGCTTCAGCTTGTGGAACACCAACTCCAGCCCCTGCAACATTGCATCCACGTCTTTAGTTGCCTCCATCGACTGGCGGGCACGCTCCATATCATCCAGCACAGGCAACAACTCGCTCATCAGGTCTTCGTTGGCTGTTTTAAGCAAATCCATACGCTCCTTGGCTGTTCGGCGTCTGAAGTTCTCGAACTCAGCCATCAGGCGGATGTATTTGTCTTTCATCTCTGCCAGTTCGGCTTCGGCTTTGGTCTCAGCGCCAGTCTCGTTTACTGTCTCCTCCGTCTGCTCCTGTCCGTTATTTTCTTCCGTATTGGCAGTGTTATCCTGTAGTTCTGCGTTTTCCTGCTCTTTCTGAATATCTTTCTCTGACATAATGCCTTAAGAATTATAGGTTGATAGGTCTATTTTGTCTTTTCAATTGTCTTGCCAATTCTGGTTTTGTGTCAGATTGGCATTTGTTTAATAGTTGCACCTCAAAAAAAATCGGTAGCAAGCCCTGCAGCCGCTACCGATGTGTATTCTTAAACTGGCTGACGTGGTTACGAATTAAGCGCTGACCAGATCATGTCCTTCAGTTGCGTCAGGTTCTTTTGCGTCATGCTCGAGATGAACACAGCCGGAATGTCCTTTGGCAATGTCTCACGCATTTCAGCCTCCAGCTCGTCATCGATCATATCGGTTTTGGTGATGGCCAGAATGCGTTTCTTGTCGAGTAGCTCCGGATTGTAGGTTTCCAACTCGTGTACCAGTATTTTATACTCCTCGGCAATGTCCGGACTATCGCACGAGATCATGAACAGCAGCATGGAGTTACGCTCGATGTGGCGCAGGAAGCGCAGTCCAAGGCCTTTTCCTTCTGATGCACCCTCGATGATACCCGGAATATCGGCCATTACAAAAGACCGGTAATCGCGGTAGGCTACCACTCCTAGGTTAGGCTCCAGCGTCGTGAAGGCGTAATTGGCGATCTTTGGCTTGGCCGCCGACACCACCGACAGCAAAGTTGACTTACCAGCATTCGGGAAACCCACCAGACCGACATCGGCCAGTAGTTTCAGCTCCAGAATCACCCATTCTTCTATACCTGGCTCGCCTGGCTGGGCATAACGCGGTGTCTGGTTGGTAGGCGACTTAAAGTGCGCGTTGCCCAGTCCGCCACGACCGCCCGGCGTCAGGATGATCTCCTGTCCGTCTTCGGTAATCTCGCACATAAACTCGCCGGTCTCAGCGTTGCGGGCAATTGTTCCAAGTGGAACCTCCAGCACATCGTCTTTGCCCTGCGCACCAGAGGAGTGGCTCGGACCGCCGTTCTGGCCATTTTCGGCAATTACGTGCTTGCGGTACTGCAGGTGCAGCAAAGTCCACAGCTGGGCATTGCCACGGAGGATGATATGGCCACCTCTGCCCCCGTCGCCGCCGTCAGGACCGCCCATAGCGGTGCGTTTGTCGCGGTGCAGGTGCGCTGAGCCAGCGCCACCGTGTCCGGAGCGGGAACAGATTTTTACGTAATCAATAAAGTTGGATTGGGCCAATGTAGGTAATGCTAACAGGTATAAATTATAAGGTATAAGCAAGTACGGAGCGTTTGAGTTCCGGCCTGCTTATACCTCTTGTAGTCAATAGTTGAAAAACCGCTCGAAAAGCTATTTCTTCTGCTTCTCTTTCAGGTTGTCGATGTGCGCGCAGATGTTGTTGAAGATTTCGTCAATTTCACCGATGCCATCCACAGAGTAGAATTTGTCCTGGCCGGCATAGTAGTCGGCAACCGGCGTGGTTTTGGTGTTGTACTCGACTACACGCTTGCGAATCAGCTCTTCGTTCTGGTCGTCGGGACGGCCGGAGGTCTGACCACGCAGCAAGAGGCGCTTCGTCAGCTCTTCGTCATCCACTTTCAAGGCAATCATGCAGGAGATCTCAGTGCCAAGGTCCATCAGCAGTTTGTCCAGGCCCTGTGCCTGCGGCACGGTGCGCGGAAATCCGTCGAAGATAAACCCGCCCGCATGCTTGTTCTCTTTCACTTTGTTTGCGATCATGCCAATCACCACTTCATCGGGCACCAACAGTCCATTGTCCATCAGCGATTTGGCTTTCATACCCAGTTCAGTGCCGGCGGCAATTTCAGAGCGCAGCAAATCACCCGTTGACAGGTGTATCAGGTTATACTTGTCTATCAGCTTTTGGCTTTGTGTACCTTTACCAGCACCTGGAGGGCCAAACAAAACGATGTTGAGCATATCTTTGATTTATGATAAAAAACAAATTTAAGTATAAAATCGATGTACTGTTCAATATTTTTTGAGATGCGCCAAATCATGGGCGACTGCTTTCAACGCAACCAGCTCCCTGGCTACGACACGATTTTGTAGATATCGCGCAGGTTGCGGCCCAGCCCGTTATAATCAAGCCCGTAGCCTACTACAAAGTCGTTTGGTATAGACTGCGCCACATATTTCACGTCAAGTTGGTGCTGCAGGCACTCGGGCTTCATGAGCAGGGTCACGATTTCGATGGAAGCAGGGGCTTTTTCACGCAGTTGCTGCAGTAGTGCGTGAACGGTATGCCCGGTATCCACGATGTCCTCAATGATCAGCACATCGCGTCCTTCTATATTCTCGGTCAGGCCCAGCACCTCCTTCACGCGGCCGGTGCTCTGCATGTCCTGGTAAGACGACATGCGGATAAAGGAGATCTCACAAGGTATGCTGATGCGCTTCATCAGATCGGCTGTGAACATGAACGACCCGTTCAGCACGGCCAGAAAGAGTGGGTTTTTACCAGCGTAGTCCTGCTCAATTTGCTCTGCGAGCATCACAATGCGTGCAATAATTTCTTCTTCGTACATGTAGGTACTGAAGTCACAATCGTGAATCGTGATTGTACGGGGCTCCATATAGCGTATTGGTCTTGTTGGTAAACAAAGGTACGGATAATAAAAAATAAGCCCAACCGAAAGGATGGGCTTATTTATACTTATGGATATAGTATTCTTTATCTGGAAGTTAATCCGGCAATCACGACCGTATTCTCCGCGTTAAGGACTTGGCCTGTTGCTGGTGCCTCCTGCTGTATCTCCATATTCAGGTTTGGTTCCTCAGGTATAGCCGGGGTTCGCTCCGTGGCTATGTGCGGCGCAATTACCAGCGACACGATTGACATGAGCTTGATGAGGATGTTCATCGAAGGGCCGGAAGTATCTTTGAATGGGTCGCCCACGGTGTCGCCGGTTACGGAAGCTTTGTGGGCATCAGAGCCTTTGTACTCCATCTTGCCATTAATCTCCACGCCTTTCTCAAACGACTTCTTGGCATTGTCCCAGGCACCGCCGGCGTTTGACTGGAACATCGCCATCAGCACACCCGACACGGTTACACCAGCCAGCAAGCCGCCCAGAATTTCGGCAGAAGGGGTATCGGCGAACACACCTCTGAAACCGAAGCCCACCAATACCGGCACGATCAGGGCAATGGCACCTGGCAGCATCATTTCGCGGATGGCGGCTTTGGTTGAAATTGCCACGCATTTCTCGTACTCCGGCTGACCGGTACCTTCCATTATACCCGGAATTTCGCGGAACTGGCGACGCACCTCATGCACCATCGCCATAGCTGCCCGACCCACCGCCGAAATAGCCAGCGCCGAGAAAATAAACGGAATCATGGCACCGATAAAGAGGCCGGCCAGCACAGGCGCCTTGTACAGGTCAATGGACTCAATGCCGGCTATACCTACGAAAGCGGCAAACAGAGCAAGGGATGTAAGTGCGGCAGAGGCGATCGCGAAGCCTTTACCGGTAGCGGCAGTGGTGTTACCCACAGCGTCCAGAATATCGGTACGACCACGCACTTCTTTCGGTAGTTCGCTCATCTCGGCTATACCTCCGGCGTTATCAGCAATCGGGCCGAAGGCATCGATGGCTAGCTGCATGGCCGTAGTGGCCATCATACCAGCCGCCGCAATGGCCACACCGTAAAGGCCGGCAGAAGCGTACGAAAGCACAATACCAGCGGCCAGTACAATAATCGGCAACACCGTGGAGTGCATACCTACCGCCAAGCCGGCGATGATGTTGGTTGCATGCCCCGTAGAGGATTGCTGCACGATCGAATTAACGGGCTTTTTGCCCATAGCCGTGTAATACTCCGTGATAATACTCATGAGCGTGCCTACCACCAGACCTACGATCACGGCAATGAACACACCGTTAGAGGTAAACTCAAAGTTGCGCAGGTTCATGTTCTCCGGCAGCATCCAGTGGATGGCGAAGTAAGCACCAACTGCAGTCAGCGCAACAGAAATCCAGTTACCCAGGTTGAGGGCACCCTGCACGTCGCCACCTTCTTTCACCCGGATGAACAGCATACCGATGAGCGAGAAGATGATACCCAGACCGGCAATGAACATCGGCAGGATGATCGGGGCCATACCACCGAAATTATCTTCCGAAACCACTTCGCGGCCCAGTACCATAGTGGCCAAAATAGTTGCCACATAAGACCCGAAAAGGTCAGCACCCATACCTGCCACGTCGCCTACGTTGTCGCCCACGTTGTCGGCAATGGTAGCGGGATTGCGCGGATCGTCCTCCGGTATACCTGCCTCTACTTTACCCACCAGGTCGGCACCTACGTCGGCAGCTTTGGTATAGATACCACCGCCCACACGTGCGAAAAGCGCGATACTTTCAGCGCCCAGCGAGAAGCCGGTGAGCACCTCCAGGGCTACTTCCATTTCATGCCCGTTCACGCTGCCGTTCACACTCTGCACAAAAAAGTAGTAAAGGACAATGAAGAGCGAGCCCAGGCCCAGCACCGCCAGACCAGCCACGCCCATGCCCATTACCGAACCACCGGCAAACGACACGCTGAGGGCACGCGACAAGCTATTGCGGGCTGCTTCCGCCGTGCGCACATTGGCCTTGGTAGCAATGCGCATACCGATAAAACCGGCGATGGCTGAAAAAAGCGCCCCCATGATGAAGGCCAATACAATTGTCCAGTGCGATTTTTCACCGGTATAGCCCAGATAAAAGAGAAATATACTGGCAATGACTACAAAGTAAAAAAGCACTTTATACTCAGCCTTCAAGAAAGCCATGGCGCCATCAGCTATGTGACGGGCGATCTCCGTCATGCGCTCGTTGCCTGCTGCTTGCTTTGTTACCCAGGCCGACCTTATAAAGGTATAAATGAGGGCCGCCAGACCAAATCCAGGAATTGCGTAAAGAATAGGTTCCATTCAGTAAGAGTTAGTTTTGTAAATAAGGGTTGAGATTCTGAAATTGCTATATATAGCTATTAAAGAAAGCTTATTCGTTTGACTTTTCCAAATATTTACTTCCAAAGACCTAGAACCAAGACATAAGGTATAGCACTAGAGTTAAGTCATTTGCGTCGGGTGTCCCACTTCCACGCTATCTGCACCGTTGTAGACAAACAAAAAAGGCTGTCTATACCTGACAGCCTTCTCATATTATCAAACAATTTATATCATAACTTCGCCATCAACTCCTTATACAGTGCTACCATGCTCTCGATGTCTTTCTTGTTCACAATTTCATTGGGCGTATGTACATTGTCCTCGGGAGCGCCGACAAAGCACCAGTCCCAGGGGTATGGTCCGTGTTGCAACTCCTTGGCATCGCTGCCGCCTGAACCTTCTACTTCCAACTGATAAGGTATACCGGAGGCCTTGGCTATACCTATGATTTTCTCGACATAAGATCGGCGGGGTATCAGACTGTCGCGCATGGAGATTGCTACGCCCTCTCCTGGCTTTACTCCCTCCGTCACCCAGGTGATATCGGAAATAAGTGCCTGGTGCACACCGTAACGCTCCGAAATATACTTGGCCAGATATGCTACCGATCCTCCTCCATGTTCTTCCCAACTACTAAACGCAATGATGCCATCCTCCAGAGTCTCAGCGACTTTTAAAACACTCCACACGCCCAGCCGATTATCGAGGTAACAGGATTGCACCGTTTCTTCCGTTTCCCGAAAATCGCATTTGAACACAAGTTCCGTTCCCCGGTCTATCTCGCGTTCGTACCTGTAACTGATATCGCCTTCCTCTTCATCAAACTCCAGCGTACATTCTATTTTCCCTTGCGAGTCCTCCCCCACCAGCGTATAGCCGGTTTCCAGGTCAGGTCCGCCGATCTTTACCAGCTGTTTGCCATAGCGCACGGTGAATCCAATGGAGTCTATGTGCGCAAAAACCACCGTCCTGGGCTTACCGAATATTAACAAAATACAATCCTGAAAACCCTCTCCATGAATTACAACAGGTTGCTGTTTCCACTGAACTTTCTGTTCCTCAATGTAGTTAAGCAGAAAATCGGATAGCTTTTTTTCGTTGCCGGACGGTGCGTGTATGCTGCAGAGTTGTTTCAGAAGTTTCATGCAATATTTATTTTGTATCAATTCAAAATTAATATAATTGTTGTACTTTTATTACCTGTTCTCCAGATAAGGGGTTATTTGCACGGCACTCCGGACTTTTCTTTTGACCTATGAAGAAGATTGTACTTGCGTTTCTCGGTATCATCCTGACTAACTTTGCTTTTGGGCAAGGTTCTAAGGCGCAATCCGATACATCCATCAGAGAAGTAACCATACAATCAGTAGAGGTGATTCCAGCGGCCGGCAATATCAAGGGTATGCTGCTCATGGACAAAGACATCCAGTACGAACTGGAGGGGGCCGTGGACAACATGTACAATTTTAAGTACGAGCTAGCCGAAAAGCAATTCAAATCCCTGCGCCGCCGTTATCCGCATCACCCGCTCCCCTATTTTCTGATGGGCCTCAGTCAATGGTGGAAAATCGTGCCTACCAACATTCAAACTTTGGAGTATGATGACCTGTTTTTCGCTTACATGGATTCTACTATCCAGAAAGCTGAAAAGCTATATGACCAGAATAACAAGGACTACGAAGCAGCTTTCTTTTTATCGGCTGCCAATGGCTTTGCCGGCCGTCTGCATTCTGAGCGCAGCAACTGGCGCAAAGCGACTGTTGCCAGCAAGCGGTCCCTGGAATACCTTGAGAAAGCAAAAGCCGGTAACGGCCTGAGTCCTGAGTTTCTTTTCGGGGAGGCGCTCTTTAACTACTACTCCATCTGGATCCATGAAAACTATAAAATGCTGCGCCCCGTGCTGGCATTTTTCCCGAGCGGTGATAAGCGACTGGGTATAAAACAGCTGCGCTACGTAGCCAACAATGGTTTCTATACCGGTACAGAGGCGAAGTTCTTTTTGATGAAGATATACGCCAATGAAGAGGGGAACATGGAAGCGGCGCTTGATCTGGTAAAAGGACTCGTAGAGAAATATCCTAACAATGCCTATTTCCAGCGTTTCTATGCACGTGCGCTTTTTGTGCAGGGCCACTTCACCATGGCAGAGCGGGTATGTCTCGATATTCTGAGCAAGCTCGATCGGCGTATGCCGGGCTACGAAGCTGTTAGTGGACGCTATGCCTCCTACATCCTGGCCTACATCAACCAGAACAAGTACCGCGATTTCCAGAAGGCAAAAGCATATTACCAGAACTCCATTACATTCGCTGAAATGAGCAATGAGCGTGATTCCGGTTATTTTGTCAATTCTTATTTAAACCTTGCCCGCATTGCCAAGCAGGAGCGCGAGCTGAAAACAGCGAAGCATTATTATGGTATTGTACTGGAGGCTACCGACAAGAAACATGCAGCTAATAAAGAGGCAAAAGATTTTATGAAGTCACATAAGAAGATCTAAGCTCCTCTAACCACGAGCTTCTTCTACCTTAAACACAAAGCCCTGACAGCGAAACTGTCAGGGCTTTGTGTTTTATGACTCGTTTGGTGCCTAGTTTACCATACGCTCGGCTGGCACTTTCACTTTCTCTTTAAAGTACTCAAGCGTTCTCTGCAGTCCCTCGGCACGGTCCACTTTCGGCTCCCAGCCCAGCACCTCTCTGGCCTTGCTGATGTCCGGCTGGCGCTTCTGCGGGTCGTCGGTCGGCAGCGGCTGGTACTCGATGTTGAGCTCCACGCCCGTGAGCTTGCAGATTTCCTCGGCAAACTGCTTGATGGTGATCTCGGACGGGTTACCGATGTTGACCGGCATGTGGTAGTCGCTCAGCAGCAGGCGGTAGATGCCCTCCACCAGGTCGTCCACATAGCAGAAGGATCGCGTCTGGCTGCCGTCGCCGAAGATGCTCAGCGGCTCGCCGCGCAGGGCCTGGCTTAGGAAGGCAGGCAGCACGCGGCCGTCGTCGAGGCGCATGCGCGGCCCGTAGGTGTTGAAGATGCGCACGATGCGCGTCTCCAGCCCGTGGTGCATCTGGTAGGCCATGGTCATGGCCTCCTGAAAGCGCTTGGCCTCGTCGTAGCAGCCGCGCGGCCCCACCGGGTTCACGTTGCCCCAGTAGTCCTCGCTCTGCGGGTGCACCAGCGGGTCGCCGTACACCTCCGAGGTGGAGGCGATCAGCATGCGGGCCTTCTTGGCCATGGCCAGGCCCAGCAGGTTGTGCGTGCCCAGCGAACCCACCTTCAGCGTCTGGATCGGAATCTTGAGATAGTCGATCGGGCTGGCCGGCGAGGCGAAGTGCAGGATGTAGTCCAGCTTGCCTGGCACGTGCACAAACTTGGACACGTCGTGGTGGTAGAACTCGAACTGCTCGAGCTTGAAGAGGTGCTCGATGTTCTCGAGGTTGCCGGTGATCAGGTTATCCATCGCGATCACGTGGTAACCCTCGGCTATGAATCTGTCGCACAGGTGGGAACCGAGAAAGCCGGCGCCGCCTGTAACCAATACTCTTTTTCTGGCCATGCTATACGGTTGCTTTAGTTTGTTGGGCCACCTGGGCCTGCTTGACGCCGATGCCGAAGTAGGTAAAGCCCTTCTCCTCCATCTCGCGGGCGTCGTAGATGTTTCTTCCGTCGAAGACAACCTTCTCCTTCATCAGCTTGTTGACCACCGCGAAGTTAGGGGAGCGGAACTCGGGCCACTCGGTCACCAGCAGCAGCGCGTCGGCGTCGATCAGGGTCTCGTACTCGTCCTTGCCGTACTCGATGCGCTCGCCGAGCGAGTGCGCGGCCTCCTTCATGGCCACCGGGTCGTAGGCCTTCACCCTGGCGCCCTGCTCGAGCAGCTTCTCGATGATCACCAATGACGGTGCCTCGCGCATGTCGTCGGTCTTCGGTTTGAAGGAGAGCCCCCACACGGCGAAGGTCTTGCCCGAAAGATCGCCCGAGAAGTAGTTCATCACCTTGTTGAAGAGCACCGACTTCTGCTTCTCGTTCACCGTCTCCACCGACTTCAATACCTCCATGGAGTAGCCGTTCTCGGAGGCCGTCTTGATCAGCGCCTTTACGTCCTTGGGGAAGCAGGAGCCGCCGTAGCCGATGCCCGGGTAGATGAACTTGTTGCCGATGCGGGCGTCCGAGCCGATGCCCTTGCGCACCATGTTCACGTCGGCGCCCATGATCTCGCACAGGTTGGCGATGTCGTTCATGAACGAGATCTTGGTGGCCAGCATGGCGTTGGCCGCGTACTTGGTCATCTCCGCTGACGGGATGTCCATGAAGATCAGCGGGTGGCCGTTCATCAGAAAGGGCTTGTAGAGCTTGGCCATCACCTGCTCGGCGCGCTCGGAGTCCACGCCCACCACGATGCGGTCGGGCTTGAGGAAGTCGTCGATGGCGGCCCCCTCCTTCAAAAACTCGGGGTTGGAGGCCACGTCGAAGGCGATGTCGGCGCCGCGGGCCTCGAGCTCCTCTCGGATGGCGCGGCGCACCTTGGCGGCCGTGCCCACCGGCACGGTGCTCTTGGTCACCACCACCAGGTAGTCGGTCATGGAGCGGCCGATCTCGCGGGCCACGGCCAGCACGTACTTCAAGTCGGCCGAGCCGTCCTCGCCCGGAGGCGTGCCCACGGCGATGAAGGCCACCTGGCAGCCCTGCACGCTCTCGGCAAGGTTAGTGGAGAAGCTAAGGCGCTCCTTCTGGGAGTTACGCAGCACCATCTCCTCCAAACCGGGCTCGTAGATGGGCAGGATGCCCTGCTTGAGGTTGTCTATCTTCTTGGAGTCGATGTCGATGCAGGTCACGTCGATGCCTACCTCGGCAAAGCAGGTGCCCGTCACCAGGCCCACGTAACCGGTGCCAACTACAGCTATTCTCATAGGTAAATGTTATTAATGAAGTACAAACTTAGAGTTTTTTAAAATAATCAATATGCAGTCTCAACAATCTTGCCCGCATGTCATTGCTGCCTTTTCCCATAACTACATCCTCTTAAATCGAGATATCCGCTATTTCAGAAAGTGACAATTAATGTGGTTAACGCTTAATTATTGATAAAAATGTAAATAACCAAACAGTGATGTTCCCCATGAAACACACGTTGTTGAAAAGACAAAATTAAACATTTTATAAGAAGGATTTGAATTTGATCACTTAACTATGACCTTTTTGCTGCTCGGTAATCTGATTTTGTAGCAGCACCTGTCCTTCAAAATACCGCGAACCGGCGACTTGTCTTACTTTGTTCAGCAAAAAAGAGTTGCGGTAAATCATCAAAAATTAAAATAAATCAATAGAGTTTTCTTTTGACCGACAGCCTGTGTTGCTGTGCCTTATACTTTCCTGATGTCCCTGGTGCCTTATTTCGGTTAATTTAAAACCGCAGGACATATTTTTACTTTTCTCTACAACCTGAGTTCCTGTCTCAAGTATAGATGAGGGTAGCTAACACCCTGAGTCACCTATGAAACCAGACTGGCTGGACACCAAAGAATATCCCTTCAAATCCAAATTCCTGGAATTAGAAGCCGGCAAGATGCATTACATCGATGAGGGACAAGGTCACCCGATCGTTATGATTCACGGTACGCCTTCCTGGTCCTTTGCCTACCGAAACCTGATCAAGCTCCTGAGCAAAAAATACCGCTGCGTGGCACTAGACCTGATCGGCTTTGGCCTGTCAGACAAACCCAAGGACTGGAGTTACAAGCCGAGAGCCCATGCTGCCAACTTTGAGCAGCTAATGGCCCACCTTGGGTTGAGTGAAATCACCCTGCTGGTACATGACTTTGGTGCGCCAATTGGCCTGGCCTATGCCATCAAATATCCCGAAAATGTACGGAGCATTGTGATGCTCAATACCTGGACCTGGTCCCTGTCTAACCACCAGGTCTTTTCGAAGGCCAGCAAGTACCTGGTTGGCCCGCTTGGCAAGTTTCTGCACTCCAAACTCAACCTCACAACGGACCAGCTGGTGCATGAGCTATTCGGACAGGAAAGCAATATGCCGGAAAAGCTGAAAGACCAGTACACCCATGCACTTGGTGACCCTGACGATACGGTTAGTTCGCTGGCCTGTGCCCGGGAGTTGGTGGGCGTAAGCAAATGGTATGACGAATTGTGGAAAGAGCGCAAAAAGATTCAGGATATTCCGACCCTCATACTATGGGGTGAGCGGGACAAGCTTGTTAAGATAGAGGCGCTGCAGCGCTGGAAAAAATTTTTCCACGAGTGCTATGTGCTGCACTTTGAGGACAGCGGACATTTTTTGATGGAAGAGCATGCCGATGAGGTGGCGCAGTACGTTAGTAATTTTATAAAAGAGGAAGACAAGAAAAAGGAGAAGACCTTACACAACACCTAAACCTAAAAAGAGCAATTATGACGGAACCCGATAAAAACCTAAACGATGCCTTGTTTCGCAGTCACCTGGCGACAGAAAAGGACAACCATGACCAGAGCGAGCTTTATAACATGAGTACAGGCCAGCACAAGGGAGAGCAGCATGAAAATGCAGTGCCTGAGCTGCGTGAGTCACCACGACACCTGTTACAGTCGTGGGATACGTTGCGACAGTTGGACGAGGCCTTGGCAGACAAAAAGCCAGACCATGACCCTAAATCCTGATAAATACCGAAAGCCAGGGTATACCTTGGTCTTATACCTATAAAAAGCGGCAGCCATTGTATGACTGCCGCTTTCATTTTTAGAAGATCTTACCAGGGTTCAGTATACCTTTCGGATCGAAGAGCTGCTTTATCCCTTGCATCAGCCTAAGTTGCACTTCGCTCAGGGCTATGCCTATATAAGGCCGCTGCACCAGCCCGATGCCGTGCTCGCCGGAAATGGTGCCTCCCAACGAGACACACAATCTGAAAATTTCCTTTATCCCTTCAGGCAGCTTGTTGTTCCAGTCATTGTCTGACATATCACCCTTTACAATGTTGATGTGCAGGTTTCCGTCGCCAGCATGCCCATAGCAAACTGACTTGAACTTATACCTCTCCCCTATTTCCTTTACACCCCGAAGCAACACAGGCAGCTCGGCGCGGGGCACTACCGTGTCCTCTTCTTTGTAAACTGAATTGCTTTTGACGGCATGGCCTACGCTGCGGCGTAGGCGCCAGAGGTCTTCTTTCTGTTTTTCGGTGTCAGCAACGAGTATGTCGCCTACATCAAAGGTCTCCAGCACTTCGTACACCCGCTCCGCATCTTTGTACAGCAGGTCCATGTCGTTGCCGTCGAGCTCAATGAGCAGGTGGGCGCGTTCATCAGCTGCCATGGGTACCTCCAGGCCCAGGTAGCGGCAGGCCCACTCAATGGCTTCCCGCTCCATGAACTCCAGCGCAGAGGGCACTATACCTGCTGTAAATATTTTGGATACGGCAGCGGCAGCCTCCTCTTCTTTCCGGAAAGGGACCAACAGCACCAGGTTTTGTGTCGGGTACGGTATAAGCTTGAAGACAATTTTGGTGATGATTCCCAGTGTGCCCTCGCTCCCGACCATCAGCTGGGTTAGGTTATACCCTGTGGCATTCTTGAGGACGTTGGCCCCAGTCCAGGTGATCTCGCCCGTAGGCAGTACCACTTCCAGATTTAACACATAGTCTTTGGTGACGCCATATTTCACTGCCCTTGGCCCGCCGGAGGACTCACTCAGGTTACCCCCTAACTGGCAACTACCACGACTGGAGGGGTCAGGTGGGTAAAAAAGTCCTCGCGAGATCACGGCTTCCTGGAATACCTGCGTGATCACGCCAGGCTCCACGGTGGCCTGAAGATTACGCTCGTCAATCGAGATGATGGCATTGAGCCGCTCCATGGATAGTACGACACCCCCATGCACAGCCAAAGCCCCGCCACTCAGCCCGGTACCGGCGCCACGAGGCGTAACAGGTATAGCATTTTCGTAGCACAGTCGCATAATACGACTGATTTCTTCTGCGTTCTTAGGTTTTAGCACCACTTCAGGCAGGTAGCGAAGGTCCTCCGTTTCATCGTGGGTATAGCGCACCATACCTTCCCGGTCAGCGGGCAACACCAGGTACTCTTGCCCCACGATGGTAGCGAAAGCTTCTACCAGATTGGGGGTTATCTTATTGAAATTCATTTTATATTAAATAGCTTATGCTTAATTTAGCAAGCTCTACAAAATTTTAGCCACTAATTACCAAGTTACGCTTTGAGAACATCAATTACCAATTACCTGTTATTTATCTTTTTCATTGGCTTGATGGCTTCCTGCCAGTCAGCCAAGCCTACATTCAGTAAGCGTGGCGAAACTTACAAGTCGGCCAGAGAGATAGCCGAGGAGAAGCGACAGGCCCGTAAACAAGCCAGAATTGCGGCCCGAAGTGGTGGAAAAGGCAAGGTCGCCTCCAAAGAGCGCACCAGTCGCACCAACGTGCCCAACCCGAGGCGCCTCGACGAGAACGTGGCTACTGTTATCCAGACTGCCCGGTCCTATACAGGTACTCCTTATAAGTGGGGCGGCACCACGCGTGTAGGGATGGACTGCTCCGGCCTGCTGTGCACCTCTTTCCAGAGCATCAACGTGAACCTTCCCCGCACATCGGAGGAGCAGAGCCGCTTTGGCAAGACCGTAAAGGTGCGAGAACTAAAAGAAGGGGACCTCGTGTTCTTTGGGGCCAACAAGTACAGCAGGGAGATCACACACGTAGGTATGGTGACGGAAGTGGTTAACGATAACGAAGTCAGATTCATACATGCCTCCACTAGCCTGGGTGTGATAGAAAACAACCTGAACTCTGATTACTGGCAAAAGATCTTCATCAAAGCGGTACGGCCCTTTGACGAATAAGTCTTTCCAGAGATCGTGTAAATTTCCATGCAAGTACTTTTCCAGCACTGAATTGTTCACGGTATAATTCTATGTCTTGCCAATATGGGTATACCTGGGTTTAGCTGTGGCGTGCGCTATACCTATGGTGAATACGGCAGGGGCTATACCTGAGCCAAGGGAACAGGCTTCACTATATAACAAGTATGTACTAATCTTGCACTGGCTCAAAATTTCAAACTAAAAAGGAGATAAAATACTCATACATACGTACTTATAAGAAGTTATATTTTTTCAATTTAGCTTATAAGTATTATGAGGACTATTTACACAAAGTTGCTTGTGACTCTACTGCTGCTGCTTAGCGGCCACTTGGTGTGGGCACAGGGTACGACAACTGCGGCCATGAACGGCGTGGTGCAGGACCAGAACGGTTCCCCGCTGCCAGGCGCAACAGTTATTGCGGTCCACACGCCTACAAACACGCAGTATGTAGCCGCCACCAATGCAGAAGGCCGCTACAACATCCAGAACATGCGCGTAGGTGGCCCCTACACAGTAAGAACCTCCTACGTTGGCTACCAAGAGCAGCGCTTCGACAACATTAACCTGACGCTCGGCCAGAACTTCAGACTCGACCTGACCATCTCAGAAAGCACAACCACCCTCGGCGAGGTGCAGATCACCGCTACTCAGGACAAAGTCATCAACTCTGACAGAACGGGTGCCGCCACCAACGTATCCACAGAACAGCTGGAATCCCTTCCCACCATCAGCCGCAGCCTGAATGACTTTACCCGCATCACACCACAGGCCACTACCTCCGGAGCAGGCATCTCGTTTGCAGGTCAGAATAACCGCTTTAACAACTTCTCGATAGACGGCACTGTGAACAACGACGTGTTCGGACTCTCGGCCAGCGGTACTAACGGCGGACAAACCGGCGTGCAACCCATTTCGCTAGATGCCATCGAGGCGATTCAGGTGGTGATTGCCCCATTCGATGTGAGACAAAGCGGCTTTACCGGAGGCGGTATCAATGCCATTACACGCAGTGGGTCTAACCGGTTTACGGGGTCTGCTTATTATTTCGGCAACAACGAAGATTTGGTGGGTAAAAGTCCTGACGATGCCCGAACCCGCTTGCCGGACTTCACAGATTACCAGATGGGCTTGCGATTAGGCGGTCCGATCATCCGCGACAAGCTGTTCTTCTTCGTGAATGGCGAAAAAACTAAAAGAGTGGCTCCACTCCTGTTTGAACCCGGAAGCGCCGGCTCTAACATCACAGTGGACGAAGCCAACCGTGTGCTGAGTGTCGCCAATAGACTAGGCTACGACCCGGGTAGCTTCAGTGGGATAGACGATGAAACGCTGAGCGACAAGATCTTTGCCCGACTCGATTGGAACATCACCGATAAGCACCAACTCACACTCCGCCACAGTTATGTGTATGGCGAGAACATTGACAACTCCCGCACCCCGAACGCCCTCCGTTTTGCCAACAACGCCGAATTTTTCCCCAGCACAACCAACTCCAGCGTATTGCAACTGCGCAGTCAGTTTGGCGGGCAGTACGCCAACGAGGCCCTGATCGGATTCACCGCTGTGCGCGACGACCGCGATATCATTGGCGATCCTTTCCCAAGCGTCCTGGTTCGTTTGTCAGGTGGCCGCACCATTTCGCTGGGCAGTGAGCCCTTTTCTGCCCAAAACCAACTTGACCAGGACGTGCTCACCATCACCAACAACTTCAACGCATTTTTGGGTAAGCACACGATCACGCTGGGAACACACAACGAGTTTTACAAAACCTACAACCTGTTCATCCGGCAGGAGTTCGGGGCTTATGAATACAACTCGCTGGAAGCTTTTGAAGCAATTGGCACTGCCGACGAGACTGCACCCGGGGCCTTTTTCCGTAACTACTCCCGCACCGATAACCGCCAGCAGGGTGCTGAGTTCTCTGCTTTCCAACTCGGTTTCTATGCGCAGGACGAGTACGCCGTACGCAACAACTTAAAACTAACGGCAGGTATACGCCTCGACATCCCGACCTTTAATGACGAGCCTGCCGTCAACGCAGAGTTCAACGAGGCATTTGCCAGCAGGGGCCTGGCGACGGACAAGACGCCGGGCGCTCAATTTATGCTGTCGCCCCGTGTGGGCGTAAACTGGGATGTAATGGACGATGGCAATACGCAGGTGCGGGGTGGAGCCGGGGTCTTTACGGGTAGAGCGCCGTTTGTGTGGATAGCAAATCAGTACACCAATACAGGGCAAATGCTCGGCAGCCTTGCGCTTACCTCTGGTCCGTTGCTGGAGCAGATCCGCTTTAACCCAAACCCCAACACCCAACCGACTGCCACTGCAGTGGGCTTGTCAGACAGAACGGCTGAGATCAACATCACCGATCCTGATTTTAAGTTTCCGCAGCTGTTCCGGATCAATGCAGCCATTGACCAACGCCTTCCTTTCGACCTCGTGGCGACACTGGAAGGTATATACTCCAAAAACCTGAACAACATCTACTACCAGAACCTGAACCTGGAGCAGACCGGCACACTGGCAGGGGCAGACAACCGTCCTGTGTATGGTCGCATTCAGGGTAACAACTTTCAGGACATCATCTACCTGACAAACACCAGCCGCGGTTTTGGCTATAGTTTGACGGGTCAGCTGCAGAAGACGTTTGTGGAGAACGGTATTTCGGGTTCGCTGGCCTATACCTATTCCAGAGCCAAGGATGTGAACCCCGGCAACTCCAGCCAGGCACGGTCTAACTGGATAAACGTCAACCAGGTAGAGGGCCTGAATACCGTAAGAGAAGCTTTTGCCGACAACGATGTACGGTCGAGGGTGGTAGCGGGCCTTACGTATAACTTGAATTACCTGGGCTTCGCAGGCACAACTATTTCCGCCTTCTACAACGGACAGACAGGGGTACCGCTCTCTTACATCTACAACGGTGACGTGAACAACGATGCTGGCCGAACCAATGACCTGATCTATATCCCGGGCAATGCCTCAGAGATAAACCTGGTGCCTTATACCGATCGGGATGGGAACGTATTTTCGTCTGAGCAGCAATGGCAGGCGCTGGATGCCTTTATTAGCGGAAATGACTACCTGAGCGACAGACGGGGACAGTATGCCGAGCGCAACGGGGACAGACTGCCCTGGACGAACCAGGTTGACTTGCGTTTGATGCAGGATTTCAGGATAGGACAGGAAGATAACGCGCACAGGCTGCAGCTGACCCTCGATGTTTTCAATTTCACCAACCTGCTCAACAAGGACTGGGGCCGTCAGTACACAGCTACTTTCAACGCTTTTCAGGCCATTGACTTTGTAGGCTACGAGCTTGGCACCACCACACCCCGTTTCAACTATACCGGACGCGGACTGACGGATGGCGACCCCTACTTTGTAAATGATTTTTCGTCGCGCTGGAGAGCCCAGTTTGGTATTCGATACATTTTCAATTAAAAATAAACTGCCTCCTATTTTAATTGATTGCCAAAAAGAAAGGCAGAGCCACATTGCTATGCCTTTCTTTTTGGCAATCAGTGTTTAAACGGACAGTTAGATTGCAATTTACAATAATTTATTGTTGCTAAAAAGCAAGTAACACAAGACAAATTATTAATAATAATTTAATCTGTAAGTAGTTGCATTTCGGAATATAGCCTCTAATTTTGCAGGCAAAAATCAATCAATCTTTTTATGAAAAAGTTATTACTATCAACACTGCTTTTGTTGCTGTGCGTGGTTACTATGCACGCCCAGGTGACAACAAGTAGTATTACCGGATCCGTTAAGGATTCAAAAGGTGAAGCTTTGATCGGGGCAACCGTAAGAGCGACGCACGGTCCTTCTGGCACCACGTACGGTGGTGTAACGAACGTAGAAGGTCGTTTTAACGTCCCTAACGTTCGCGTTGGTGGTCCTTACACCGTCGAGGTAAGCTACATTGGCTACGAGCCAAAAGTTTACAGCAACATTTCATTGAGTCTGGGTGTTCCTTACCAGCTTGATGCCACTATGGCTGACTCAGGTCAGGAGCTCCAGGAAGTAATCGTTAGCACCGACCGCTCTTCAGTGTTCAACGCTAACAAAACAGGTGCCGCTACAAACGTAGGTATACAGCAGCTGGAGAAACTTCCTACAATCAACAGAAGTGTGACAGACTTTACCCGTCTGACGCCACAGGCCAACGGTAACGGCTTTGCCGGCCGCGATGGTCGTTTCAACAACCTTCAGGTAGACGGTGCCAACTTCAACAATGGCTTCGGTCTTAGCTCAAACCCGCTTCCAGGTGGTAACTCTCAGCCAATCTCTCTTGACGCGATCGAAGAGGTTCAGGTAAACATCGCTCCTTACGACGTACGTCAGTCAGGCTTTACTGGTGCCGGCATCAACGCTGTAACGCGTAGCGGTACAAACGAATTCTCTGGTTCTGCTTATACCTTCTACAGAAACCAGGATTTCAACGGTAGAAAAGTTGGTGACAACGAGCTGCCAGAGCAGACAGAAAGAAAGAACCAAATCTTCGGTGCCCGTATTGGCGGTCCGATCATCAAAAACAAATTGTTCTTCTTCGCTAACTTCGAGCACGAAAACGAAACGTATCCTGGTGTAAACTGGGTAGCTTCCCGTCCAGGCCTTACTGGCCCTAACGTATCCAGAACTACTGCAGAAGACCTGGAGCGCGTTCGTCAGCACCTGATCACTAAATACGGTTACGACCCAGGTGCTTATGAGAACTACGCGAACGAGTTCAACAACAAAAATACTAAGTTCTTGACGCGTATCGACTGGAACATCAGCGACATGCACAAGTTCACGCTTCGTTACAACCAGGTAGTAGGTACTAGCGACCAGACAGTAAACGCCAGTTCTGCTCCTAACCCACGTGCCAGCTCTGCCCGTATCGGTCAGAACGCCCTTTCTTTCGCTGGTTCTAACTACGGTTTCGAAAACACAGTACGTTCGGTAACAGCTGAATTGAACAGCACCATCTCTTCAGTGCTTTCTAACCAGTTCCTGGCTACTTACAGCCGCATTCAGGACACACGTACATCTCCAAGCAGCATCTTCCCATTCGTTGACATCTGGAAAGATGGTGACCAGTACATGAACTTCGGCTACGAACTGTTCACGTATAACAACGACGTGATCAACAACAACTACTCTTTCATCAACAACGTTTCTTACATGCTGGGTAAGCACAACCTGACTGGTGGTGCTAGCTTTGAAGTACAGAACTTCGGTAACAGCTACCAGCGTTACGGTACTTCTTACTACCGTTATGCTTCTGTTGATGATTTCATCAATGATGCCCGTCCGTTGCAGTACGGCCTGACTTACCCTTACGAAGGTCAGGATCCATATTCCCGCATCAACTTTGGTATGGCTGGTTTGTATGTACAGGATAAATTCGCTGCCACTGATCGTCTGAACCTGACAATGGGTGTGCGTGCTGAACTTCCGATTTACATGAACGATTTGACTGCTAACTCGTCAATCGACAACCTGACACTGCTTGACACAGACGGAAACCCAACAACTTACTCTAGCGGTGAGTGGCCTAAGGCAAAAGTTCTTTTGTCGCCACGTATCGGTTTCAACTACGACCTGCTGGAAGACCGTTCACTGTCACTTCGTGGTGGTACAGGTATCTTCTCTGGCCGTATTCCTTTTGTGTGGTTGACTAACATGCCAACTAACGCTGGTGTGATCCAGAACGTATTGGAAGGTGTTCCTTCTAGCGCCCTTGACGTGATCCGTTTCCAGCCTGAGCGTCTCTACTGGTTAGAGAATGGCCCATCTAGCGTGTTCATCCGTCAGCCTAACGCCGGTGCTCCTGGTAGCTTCGCTTTGGTTGACCGTGAGTTCAAAATGCCACAGGTATGGAGAAGCAGCTTGGGTGCTGACTACACGATCCCTGGTACGCCACTCGTAGCTACTGCTGACGTGCTTTACACAAAAGACCTGGTAGGTGTTTACCAGTTCAACGCCAACAGAAAGCCTGCTACGCAGCAGCTGAACAACAACGGCGACAACCGTGACTTCTGGAACGGTTCTTCTAACGCTCAGTACACTACTGCCACGCGTGAGGCCATCGTACTGTCTAACACAGATAAAGGTCACTCCCTGTCAGCAACAGCTGGTCTGTCAGTTAACTCTAGAACAGGCTTCTTCGGCTCTGCTTTCTATACCTACACGCAAGCGAAAGACATCACTGGCAACCCAGGTTCAAACGCTGGTTCTGCCTGGTCTAACAACTACTCTATCAACGATCCGAACGAATTGCTGATGGGTATTTCTCAGTTTGCAACTCCTCACCGTGTAATAGCAAACGCTTCTTACCGTCTGGAGTACGCTAACCGTTTGGCTACTACAGTATCCCTGTTTTACCAAGGTGCTGCTCAGGGCCGTTTCTCTTACATCTACAACGGTGACGTGAACAGAGACGGTATCAGCAACGACCTACTTTGGATCCCAACCAGCTCTGCTGAAATGAACTTCGCTCCTATCATGAGCAACGGTCAGGTAGTGTTTACAGCTGATCAGCAGCGCCAGGCTTTTGATACATTCGTAGCTAACCAGGGCTTAACAAGAGGTGCTTACGCTGAGCGTAACGATGGCTTGATGCCATGGTTGAACCAGTTTGACTTCAGATTGCTGCAGGACATCTTCGGTAACGTTGGTGGCAAGCGCAACACACTGCAGTTGAGCGTTGACGTAAACAACATCGGTAACATGCTGAACTCTGCATGGGGTGTAAGACAGCAGCTGAACGGTGGTTCTAACTTCCACTACCAGCTGTTGAGAGTTGCTTCAGTATCTGCTGACGGCGTACCTACTTACAACATGATCACTGTACGTGACAATGATGGCAACTCATTCCTGCCAGACTCTCCTTTCCGTGAGAACTTCAGCTTGTCTAGTACATGGAGCATGCAGCTTGGTCTGCGCTACATCTTCAACTAAGCAGAATTAACTTATACATAAAAAAGGCGGGACAAATGTCCCGCCTTTTTTATTTTCAAATTCTAACGTTTCAGCTTTTGCATATTCAAAATTTGTTCTAATTTTGTGACACTCAAACGGGGGATTAGCTCAGCTGGCTAGAGCGCTTGCATGGCATGCAAGAGGTCATCGGTTCGACTCCGATATTCTCCACTGATAATCAAGCACTTACAAGGTAAAACTGGTAAGTGCTTTTTTTTGTGCATACGATTTGCATACAAGTACTCTCTACACCTCTTCTTTGAAATCAGCATCTGGCTGCTAACTTATCTAAAATTATTTTCCTCTACTGCTTGGCACAAGTGGCATTTGTGGCACAAGCGGCACAAATTTTCGGTACTTTACATTGATATATTTTAATATTATCATAGCTTGCGGAAATACACAATCTGTGAAGATTGCTAGCCATATCAAATCTCTAAAGTATATATTAGGGATAAGCTATCACTAGGCAAGAAATAGCCGGCATACTCCTAAAGGATGTAGTGATACCATAATCTGTGCCTTGGCATTGATCAAGGCAAGCATTAGGATTAATGGCATGGCGTAATTAGAAAATAAACGATAAAGGAATAAACTCTCGAAAAAATTTGTTACCTCTATACAAAGCAGTTTCCCTTATCAACCCAGTAATGGGAGGCGGTTCGACTCGCCCTTGGCTGGTCACGGTAAAGACTCCATATGGGTTTGACAGCTATGTACTGAAACTATTCAGTTCCAAAGACACATCGCAGCTCCCATACCTCAACAAAGAGGTGTTTGCTGCCACGATTGCAGAGGAGTTGGAAATTCCGACACCACCACCAGCTTTGATAGAGCTTGACCGTAACTTCATAGCTACTTTGGGGGAGGCAGAGCGGGAAAGGGTAAATATGTTAGACCGCAATATTGTGTTTGGCTGCCAGTTTCAAGACGGATACAACGAATTTGGGGCGGCATTCAATCCAAAGAGCTTTGGATTCGTACATGCACAAACAATTTTTGCATTCGACGTTTTTATTAGGAACTTTGACCGCAGAAGGGTCAAACCGAATCTTTTGGTAACAAATAATGACTATATGTGCATTGATCACGATAAGTCATTGGAGATTAGCAAGACATTCGACGAGTACCTCAACCTTGATGGATGGGGGGTATTTGCAAACGATGGAGACACAGGACATCTCTTCCACAGCCACTTAAAGTCTGAAAGGAAAAAAGGAAAAGCAGTGGATTTCTCGGAATTTCAGGAATTACTCAAGACATTCAACACGAGGGCACTGTCTGCTGCCGCAACTCGCTTAAATGAATTCTCGATAGAAACTGAGGACCATTACGAGATAGAGCATTACCTACAGGAGATAATTGTAGCAAAAGCGAAATTTTTTAAATTACTTAATCATTTAATAGGATAGATGGACGGCAAATTCCAATATAGCGTTTTGAAGTACCGCCACTCCTATGCCATAGGCGAGGTGGTAAACCTCGGCGTTCTCTTCCTATTCGAGGACGGCGAGATAGTTTTCTCATTCCCAACCAAGCTAGGCCGCCTGTCTCATATGTACAACTATGGCCTGTCTATAAATTTCATAAAGAAGACACTCACTGCATTCAAAACCAGAGCAAGCAAACTCACCAGGAGCAGTGACGAAATCAAAGGCCTGGAGGACAATCTACCTTATATAATTGGGCAGTACTTTTTGCCTGAGAACGCATCGTCTCTGTTCTTTAGTGACACCTGCAAGGGGGTATATGATGATAAGGCTGAGATAGTAAAATATTTCAGCAACTTCTATCTAGGCTGGTACGAAACTAGAACTGAAGAGAAAAAAGACGACAAGTACATTGTAGACCAAGTGAAGTCTTTCCTGAAACGAGAATATTCGCAGGAGGTAGAGAAAAAAATGAGGCTTGATTTGACGCTTTCTGACAGCAAACACTTGGTGTCAGAAAAATTTGAGTATGGCTGGCAGAACGGGACATTGAACCTGATTACGCCAATCAGCCTAGATTTGCAAAGCGAGCAGTATTATGAAACTAAAGCTCTCAAATGGAGAAGCTTGCTGGGTATGTTTAAGCCTGAAGCTGACTCTAAGGGTATCACTTTTGATATATTCGTGGCCAAACCGACGGAGAGAGACCTTTTCTCCAAATACGACAAAGCAATAAAGGTTATCATTGGCTCGGATGCCCCAATAAGAACATATGAAGAGGAAGAGTACGAAGATTACCTAGACCACGCAGCACAGACGGTTATAGGCCGTCAAGAATAATAGTATCTCAACAAAAAGCGGCTGACGGGCCGCTTTTTCTTTTACCACCTGTTTACCACTACAATGTTCTCGGCCGTGAGGACCTGCTGCCTGCCCAGCTCCTGTGCCTTGCTACAAATGCTCTCTTTTGGTGTATCACATGTGAGCACCCCGCCCGCGATGCAGTGATGAGGCATCTCCTTCAGTTGAGGCCTGCGTACGCGCTCTAATGGAACTCTACGAATTTAACATGATGCCACAGGCTGAACGACCTGCAGCCGTATGGATGCATGGCTGTTTTCTCGCTATCAGAAGCGAAGCACCTTATAGTGTTGTGCTGTACCACATGAGAAGCTTCTTTGTGGAAGTCTGGTATGATTCACTAAGTAATCACATTGAGCACTCCAGAGGCTTTAAAAGTAAGAATTGCCTAGAGCCATACTTGGCCTTGATAGATGTAACTGATTTATTAAGGCAATGATCAGCATTGGCTCAAAGTACCATAGCTGCCAAATCTAGGAACGTCACTCACCCTAAGCTTGCCCTGAAAGGGGTTTACTCTCCTGGCCGGCCCTTCATATACAAACTCAAATGGCTGTCCCTGCATAGCTTCTTTGATCTATTTCCTCTTTGGGAAGATCTCGGTAGCCGGCTGTGCATCAATCAGGAAAAGACGCGATGTATGGCTCTGCAGGTACTCTCTTAGCTTTAATTTATCCATCATGCTGCTCTAATTCATCCTCCGCATTGTTAGCAAACAGGAGTCTCGTATTTATTTGTTTAAATATATTGGTTATAAAATACTATTAATTACATTTAAGGAGCATTACGCGGCATATTTCTATCTGCTATCAAAGAAGACTGCCACCTGTAGCAAATGGTTGCAGTTGTAATGCCCATCAAGCAAAACATTAAATCTATAAGCTATGCAACTCAGAGTCCTGCTTACATCACTTCTACTGCTCGTAATCCTGAGCGCCACTGCTCAAATACCAACTACTGACGGTCGCGCCCACTACTCTGTAGTCACAACCGTTGATGGCATGAATAAAGACGAGCTCTACCTAGCTGCCTTAGCTTGGGTTAATAAGACCTACAACTCAGGTAAGACCGTTACCCAGACTGCTAATCAGGATGGTGGTATGATCATTGGCAAAGCCCTCTCCAATCGACTTCTTTACAACAACATGGGCATGAAGAAGGATGCTGGCCACTTCGCCTACACCTTCACCATTCAAACAAAGGATGGCCGCTATAAAGTAGACATTGAGAGCATTACCTATGAAAAGGGGGAAATGGTGCTAAAGCCCGGAGCAGACCTTGCAGAAGATTTTCCCCATAATTGGACAGGGTTAATCGGGGATAACAAACAAACCAGGAGAGAGTGGCTAAGCATGCAGGGGCAGGCTCACGCATACTTTACCTTGCTTTTGGAGGACCTTGCTGCACACATGCAAAAAGCTAAGCAGGCTAGTGCTTGGTAATCTTAGGTGAATAGACATAATAGGTATGTCGTAATTAAAATGTTCAGCTTAACAGCTTATAACGAACGGGTGCGAATTCAAAATTAACTTGATATTAACTGATATGGCATTGAAATTTAGACGTAGGCAAAAACTGTTTCCTGGAGTTTATCTTAACTTTAGCTCCAAAGGTGTAAGTACCACTATAGGTATACCCGGGCTGAATGTCAATGTCGGTCAAAAGGGAGCATACCTGAATACCGGCATCCCTGGAACCGGTCTCTACAACAGACAAAAGATCAGCATTGACCCAAGCAATAATAACCTCTTACACCAACACGAAGAGTCTGTATATGAGCCATACTACTTTATGCCTCGAAGCCTAGAGGGGGAAATTAAAAGCAAAAACGCCAACTCCGTAACTAGTGCTGGCTTATCGGAATTAAAGGAAATGTTCTTGTCGGCCAATCAAGAAAAAGCAGATATCCAAAGGGAAATACCGAATGTTTCTTCTCAGGTGAAAAGCGCAGCAACGCTGAAAACGGTCTCCCAGCTTCTGATCTTTGGACTCTTCACTGATAAGTTCAAAAAGATTCATGAAGAGAAGTCACAGTATTTAACTTCTTTGAAACATCAAGAGAAGGAGTGTAAGGTGCAGCTTGACATAGCCATTGAACCTAATATAAAGCATAAGCATGAGCAGCTGATGCGCTCTTTTAAGCTTGTGTCCGGATCGGTTAAAGTATGGGATAAAACCTCATCTATTAAAAACCTTGAAAACAAATCGGCTGCAGGTCAATCCGTTGAGAGAACAATAACCCATGTAGGGTATAATAAAATCGACATCATAAATGCTGATTTCGATGCACTATACTTCCAAAACAAGAACGGCAGCGACATCTACATCTATCCTGCCTTCGCCGTGGTATTTGACAACCTTCTCAACTTTGGTCTTGTTGACTTGAGAGAGCTCAATATAAGCTTTAGGACTAGCAGGTTTTTAGAAGAGGAGGAGATACCTTCAGACTCCAGGATAGTTGGAGAAACATGGGCCAAAGTGAATAAAGATGGTACACCAGACCGTCGTTTTAAAGGCAACTACAAGATCCCAATTGTTGAGTATGGCGAGGTCATTTTCAAAAGTCCAGGAGGGGTTCATGAGGTGTTCATGTTTAGTAATCATAATGCGGCTAAAGAATTTGTGGACCATTATAACAACTACATTTCTACAGAGGCTTCGAACAAAAACAGCCAGAGGATTGCCCCATTAATGGAGGATGAGCATCCAATAAGCAACAGCTATGTAAGCCACAGACAAGCAGCAATAGTTGGTATGGGAGAAGCCAAGCACATTGAATACAACCAGTTAAGAGTGATTGTCATTTCCGACAATTTTTTTAGGCTTGAACTACCGGATGGGGAGATAGTGACAGGAAAGTTAGCCCCACTAGGAAACCCAGATAGAGTGGAGGAAGGTGCTGCATACTATACGACAGACAAGGGATGCCCTTTAGTGATTAAGCCCACAGAAATCTTTATCAATTTATTTTCGACACATGACGCTGCCTATACATTTTTCCTCAAAGAATAAAGAAACCTTCACCACTCAGTACCAAAAGTTAAAGCTGGTAGCCAACAATCCCATAGATGACTACCAGCTTGCTGTTTAAAACACAATGGGAGTCCTGAAATCGCCTAAAGCGAAGGGAAGCCTTGAGGCGTATATTAAAGCGTATATTCCCTTTTTAGTGGGAGGTACTAATGGCAATGGAGATGAATGGTAGTAAACCCATATCATATTACGTGAAGTATTTCTTGATCCTGGTCACCACCCACCCCAATCGGGTTGGCTATGAGTTGCACAAACTGAAGCGCGATTACGAATAGATCACGTCAGTAATCTCTTGTGTTATAGTTACTACAGGAGAAGAAAATCTTCCGGTTTCGCTGATCTTTTGACCGGGGGTGGTTTAAAGGAGACACTCCCCATATGATAAGCTCTCATAATTTGTAAGAATTCGGCACCGATACGTACTACTTCTCTGCCCTATTAAGGCTTTTTTTAAGAATGTCATTATGCTGTTCAGCCTCTCGTACTATAGTTTACTACAAGGGAAACGGCTTTCGCGCAAAAACCATCGAAAGTCGACCAGGGGTGGTTTACAAGGTAGCCCCCTCCTGACACGCGCATGCAGACTTGGCTCTATAATGCAACCCGGGATTGCATTATGTTTCCCTTGTTGGGCACAGATTGTAAGCTCTGCAAGGGTGACATTCCAAATGCTACCCTACACTCAATCTCTCTTACTAACTCAATCTCTCTTACTATAGTATACTACAGATATAAAAACGACTTGATGAGGATTTGTTGATTTTTGGCAGGGTTCGATTTCAAATCCTACCCTCCACGTGTGGCACGTGCGCACTATTGCAGTAGACCACGTACCTTTGCCCCATGAAGTGGCTGGAACTTAATGATGCTGTGATCGGCAGTGGCGCAATCTACCTGTTCGGGTGTGAACCTGGTCAGACTGCCTACCAGTTAAAGCGCCTGCTGAAGGAAAAGCGCCCTAATGTAATTATCCTCTATGCCGGCTCTGCCAATAAGATCAAAGAATACCAGGCAATGCATTGGGTAAAGAGCTATGGCTCGGGTGTCTTTCACAACTACATGACAGAGGGCTATCGAAAGAATGTGCTGGCAACCGCGCTGCAATCACTTCATTCGGCCTTGCAGTGCCTCGAGCAGGTGCATGGCTTTATGCCTAAGGAAGTGGTGCTACTGCGAGCCCATAAGAGCGCTTAGTTTATTACAGGCTTGCATCCCAAACTGCAAAATCGCAGGATGACTGCCTCCAGGAGTTCATCTAGGAGTTGGAGCCCAAACTTAGATTTCCAAGTTTGAACGCCCAAAGTGGCGAGCAAAAAGAGGGGGTTACAATTGAATCAGACCCGGGCAATAGGGTAAACCATGATAAAATTTGCTTTACTACTTTTACTCAAAAACAGTAAAAGTCCGACAAGAGGGGAATTCTCCTTTTGCCTTTAGCAACCCCGGCTGCTCAAATCTGAGCATACCACATCTGCCCCACTGAATAAACAAAACTATTCATCATACCAGACTTGGGATTCCAAGTTTGCAGCCAAAGGTACTAATTTGGGCTATCCTATAATTAGCCGAGAAGCAAGGTCGGAATTCTTAACTCGGTATTTGAATCCCAATAGCGGAAGTCTGTTAGAGGCCATGGGCCGCGTTTTAAACGCGACCCCCAAAGGGAATATCTTCACTTTGAAGTATTTGAGTCGCGGCCCATTGAAAGGTGATATGGGAATACACATACTAGTCTGCCTTTTACTTTTTTTACAGTAAAAGTCGTGTATTGCTTGTCCTCTACGAATCTATACTGCTTGATGCACGCCCTTTTACCGGCATAGTATGAATGCGCAAAATTGCGTAGTGAATTAAGGGTGGCCAGGCCGCGTTTAAAACGCCACCTGTAGGGGGAACATCTTCATCCCGGATAACTTGAATATATCGATCACGTTTGAAACGCTTGACGTTCACCAGAGAAGTATATACTACCTTGCAAGTTAACTCTAAATATCGCCAAAAAGGACATTATAATGGCAGTGAAAGTAATTGAGGAGCATGAATATTTGAAGCTTCTGGAACGCCTCGAGAAGTTAGAACAGAAGGTCGCCAGCCTTGAAAAGACCGCCGTGCAATGGCTAACCACCGACCAAGCCTGTCAGCAACTGCAATGCGGCAGGGAAAAGCTCGACAGCCTGCGCAAGTCCGGCAAGATCGAATACCGTAAGATCGGCGCCACCTACCGCTACCTGGCCTCCTCCATAGCTGACTGCTACGAGGAGACAATTAAAGCCAAATCGGGACGCGGGAAGAAGCTTCCCAAATTGGCAAATCAGAGTAAGAAACGATTGTCGTAACCTAAGCCTAAACATCCATACTGATTAAACTTGAAAAGCCGAAGCAAAGCCCCGGCCCTTTCCGCTATGAAGTCGTAAAGTCTTTACTCGAAGTCATACATGCGTACATAGATTCGTTTGCCCCTGCCACGCTCGTTAAGCTGAGCCATCACGTACATGCGGTATGCGCCGTCCATCAGCCGGCCGTGCCTGTCCAGGCAAACCGGGCTCGCCTCGTCATAGGGGACAGCTGACAGGATCGCCTCGAACTTGGCAAAGTGCACCTGGTTCTCTAAAGGAGCCGACCGACGCGGGCTGAGGTTGCGGTAAAAATAAATATTAGGCTCAATCCAGCCCTCCATCAGTACGGGAGCATCTTTGAATACGCTATGGTCATTGAGCGTATTGAGGCTGTTGGGCAGGTCGTTATGGCGCAGGAACGCCTGCAGGTTGTGCCGCATTGAAGCATTTGGCTTCTTGCAGCGTTGGGGCTTCTGTTTCCCGGTAAGTGTGGCGTTGATGGTAGTTGAAGTTTGCATGGCTGGTGACTAGTTTAATACTGCTTAAATTGAATTCTTATTATCAGGGGCAATACGCTCCTTGATGCTCTCCAGCGTGAAGCCTTTGCTTCGGAGATAGCTGATCAGGGACTTGGCCGACACGTAGAGCTTGCCCTCCCCCTTCATGGTCAACTCTCCCCTCTCTCTGGCGGCGTTGGTGCCCTTGTAGCTGGTCAGCCCGTGGATCTTCATGGCGTGCACTTGTGCTAGGGGTATCCAGCCATAGGCGTTCAACACAAGTTCAGCTATATCCTGCCGTTCTTCTAGCCTCTCAAGGCGCTCAATAAGCTGCTGGTGTTCTTTTAATGTAGGAACCTCGATACCCATGGCTACACATCCAGATCTACGCCCTTAGCTCCTCTCAGCAACGCATTGCGCAACTGGCGTAGGGTAAAGAGCAGGTTGCTGGCATAAATTGCATCAAATCCCCCATTGAGGAACATATCTAAGAGAAGACTGTGTGCATCTTCCAGCGATTTAGCGATGCATTCCGGCTGACTTGTACTTTCCATAACAAGGTTGAGCAATGCTGTTGCATCAAAGGATTCCTCAGGGGAGTGCTTGTAGTGGAATACAGTGTTTATCATTTCTGCTGGCTGAGTTTGTGTTAAGCTTTTCATATACTTTACCTTTGTTAGTTATTTAAAGACTTTTATTACCTTTGTTCGTATTAATAAGACAAATTTAGTACCTTATACCGAACAATGCAAATAAACGTTTTATTTTATCTAACAATTTATTTAAAAGTTTAATATGTCTGAACAAACTACTTTTGGAGGCCGCTTAAAGGACTTCCGGAAAGCCAAAAAACTGAGTGGGGAAGAACTTGGTGGAATTGTAGGGATAGGCCGTGGGCAAGTATCCAGTATCGAAAATAATAAATCCATGCTCACTTTAGAGGGCTGTATCAAGCTGTGTAATGCTTACCCTGAGTTGGACGCCAATTGGCTGATAACCGGTCAGGGTGAAATGCTCAAAGACAGCGAGCAGTCAAATGGGGATTGCTGGCCCCTGCTCCAGGCTGAGCGCATTAAATCCGAAACGCTGGAAGCCCTCCTTAGCAAACACGGCATTATCAAATAGCCATGGCGCCAGTAACTTTAGAAGGTATATATATAAAATAAAGGGAGGCTATGTGACAGCCTCCCCTTTTTAAACTCACTGCTTTCTGATATGCCTGGTTCTCGAGCCTTGTTTCTCCACGCGGTGGGTTTCAGTCTCATACACCTCGAATGCCCCTTTACCCTGGTCGCGTAGGTCTTTCAGGTATCCGGTCATCTGCTTCATTTCCCTGATTTGGTTTTCCACTTTCTGCTGACCGCCCGTTACCTGCACAACCTTTACCTCCGTCTGGAGCTGCTGCAAGCGTTGGGGTGTTTCCGGATTTGGTGTGATCACGCCCGTACCGTTCAGCATCCAGTCGAGTGATAGCTTACTTAAGGCTCTTTCGTCATTAGCATTAATCGCATCTAACCATGGCCAGTACTTGTCTGTACTCTTCTTATTCGTCACGTAGAAGTTCTCCCCTCCCTCGATGTTGGCAATGCGTCGGCCGGTTCTATTCTCCACCACGTCAATACCCCCCTGTGCGTGTGAGGGTCCGTTGATCAGACTGCCCTCGCCCCCTTTGGCGTAGGTCTTCACAGAAGCTGCCTGCATGGCTTTGGATTTGGCCGCAAAGAAGGCCCCGAACATGGTAGCAATTAAACCAATGGCCAGCGGCACACCCACAAACGGGATCGGCGACATCACCTTGAATATCTCGGAAGAGGAGGTAATCATATTGGAGATCTGCAAAGCGGAATCCAATAGGACCTGCTGGCGCTGCGCTTTCTGCTGATCGCGCATGGCCTGCTCGCGCTGCTGTTTAAGCTGGTCGTATTCGGCCTGCTTGGTTTGCACGTTCGATGCGAACCCTTCCTGCGCCAGCGCAATCTCGCGGTCCAGTTCACGGCCCTTTTCGTCAATCTGACGGGTGAGCGATTCCACTTCCCTTTGCCGCAAGGCGACCATGTTTTGTGTCCACTCCTGCACGTAGTTCAGGGTGGTGTTCATGGCATCGGTCATAGCAGCGTACTGTTCGTCATCTAGCCCAAGAAGACGTTGCAGGCTGAACTTGCTCTGTTCGTTTTCGAGGTCTTCCTTCTGCTTATTCAGTTCCAGGAGCATGTTCTTGAGCTGCAACTGGCGCAGCGTGCTCTCGTCGTCGGTTTCGTTGGCAATCAGGGCCAGCCTTTTACGGGCAAACTCGATCTGCAGGTCCAGTAGCTTCTCTTGCTTCAGGCGCTCGATCTCCACGGCATCCACGCCCTGCAGGCTGTTGAGGTCCAGCAACGCGCCCTGTGTGGAGAGTTCTTCCTGGTAATCGATGTTCTTGTTGGCCAGTGAGCGCGTCAGGCGGGCCTTCTCGCGTTCCTTGGCCGTGCGCAGGGCAATGGCTACCTCGCGCTGCCCGGCTTCCTCTGCGGCCCTGATTTCAGCGTCGTATTTGTTTTCAAGCTGCTGCAGTTCTTTGGCGTCCGAATCCTTCTGCAGGTCCAGGATTTTATCGCGTTGCTGCTGTTGCTGCTTGTAGAGTTCATCATAGTATTTCTTGTTTATTTGTTGCGACAAGATGCGCAGCTGCTCCAACTGATCTGTCGAAAGCTCACTGCTCAGCCCCGCCTCACGCTGCTTTTGGCGCATGGATTTTTCCATCTCTGCCAAAGCATCCAGTTCGTGTTTTCTGACTGCATCAAGGTACTGTTTGCTATTCTTGTCAAGCATCTCAATACGGGCACGGGCTGCATCTTCAGTAAGCTGTAACAGCATGCGATTCAGTTCCTGTTCAGCCTGCTCTCGTTTCTTGTTGGCCTCGTCCCGTTTCTTCTGCGCTTCCTTATCCCCTTTCCCCAGGATCAGGTCTATTTCTTTCTGAATATCCTCTGCCTCTTGCAGCAACCTAGTTCGGTCAGCCTTATCTTTATCCGTTTCAGGGATAATATTCATGGCCTCTGTGATTTTAGCTTCTGCTTTTGCCTGCAGTTCTGTGATGGTAAGGATATTGGCTTTGGCACGCTCCTGCTCCTTCAGGGTTTTACTTTGATTTTGGAGCTGTGAAAGCACGTTTTCGATAGCCTTGGACTGGTACATCAGAGGGGAATCTTTTACCTGTCCGGCTGCGTCACTGATTCGCCCTTCTTCCACGTCCTTCACCAACTGTTTGCGCTTGGCATCCAACTCGCGTTTCTGGTCCATCAGTTTATCGATATGCGAGTCGAGGGCGGCTATGGAGAGCTCTTTGATTTTCCCGTAATTCTTGGCCAATTCCTCTGTCATCTCTGCGACGCGCTCAGTGTCCAGTGCTGTTGGGTCAAACAGCCATTGCATGAACTTACCGGCACCCAGTCTAATATTCTCCCATGTGGCACTCAGACGGTCTGTCCGGTCTGCCAGGTAGTTCACACTCTCTCCGCTTGCCTCCATTTCCCGCTGGATGATATTGCCAACCGCTGTGGCAAAATCACCTGTCTTTTGAAATTCCTTCTGTATCTCTGTGACAGAAAGCCCGAGGTTATCCAGGATTAAAGGTGACTTTCTGCCGATGCCGTTCACGATGCTGTCCACTAGGAAATCCACGCTCTCACCTGTTTCCCTTGCACGTTTCTGGGCAAAGGCAAGGCCTGAACCCAATGTATCCAAAGGGATTTTGAAATTGCTTGCCTTGACTGCGCTTTGCATGAGCTGCAAATCCGACACAGTGCCCTTTGTCTGCTCCCGTAGCTTCTGCATCTGTTCCCTGCTGCCGATGCGGGCAAAGGCCAGCTCTACACCTTCAGCTTTTTTAGCGAGGTCAAACAGCTCCTTGCCGAATTGTAATACCTGCTGCACACCAAAGGCTATACCGACAGCGCCGGCGAATTGCAGGACGTTCCCTTTGAGGGACTGCATCAGGCCGCCGGACTTTTGGGTAGCATTGCCGAACTCGTCAAACCCGGAACGCCCGACCGCTGCCGTCTTTTTCAGCAGCGACTCGGTTTCCTCAAGTCGCTTGTTATATTTTGAAATATTTTCAGGTAAGGTCGCCTGCTGAATGGCTTTGCGGTATAGATCGGCCTGCCTTTGTAGTTTCTCCATCAAGCCCAACTGTGCCTTGATCGGGTTGCCAAGGCTGTCAAACCCGCGCCTCCCAATATTCCCCAAACGATCGATTTCTTTTTGAACAGAAACGATTTTGGCGTTGTACTCGGCAATGCGCTTGGTGTCGGTGCTTTTGTCTACAATCGCCTTGTAGCTGTTCATGGCGATCTGGAGCTGCTGAATGGACTTCTTCAGGTCGCCAACTTCTGCGTTGGCCCCATTTAAAGAGTCTTCCTGCGCTTTGGCCGCTGCCTTTGCCGCCGCCGCTACCTTGTCATACATCTTCACCCCGTCTCCCAGCGACTTGTTGTAGTTATCAGCGACATCTGCCACATTGCTGAACGCGGTTTTCGTTGTCTTTTGCAAAGAGTCTACCTTACTGTGCAAGTCCTGCATGAGCGCCGCTGTGCGCTCCAACCCTGATATAGGGCCAGTAAGATCTAAGATAAATTTCTGGACTACCTCTCCCATTATCGAAACTTTATAAAGCCCTGTTCCTCCTCCAACTGATCGACGCGCAACTGCAGCGCCGTGCGCTCCAGATCAGCATGACGGGCATAGGCTTCCGCTTTCCGGCAACGGTGAGCCAAAAACAACAGCCGCACCAATAGGGCGACACTGACAACCAGTAAAAGAAGTGTATAGGACATACCTGTATGAATTAGATTAAGACCTCTTATTAATTCACGGGGAGAGCCCCCTCCAGGTATTGTAATGCGGTCAGGATGACCTAAGAATCAAGTAAATATAGAAATATCCGGTACAAGTTCCTAGCTGTAAAGCTATAAGGAGTATACGGAAACCCTACGGAATGTACTGTATTTTAGACTCGTAGAGCTTACCTTAACACTGCAGGGTGTACGGCTTTCCCTACTTCTGTTTGCGCCGAAAAAAGTGCTTAATCTTCGCACCTAGGAACTGCGAAAAGCTAACGTTTTCCAGGTTTATGAAAGGGGGGCAATCCAGTTCACGTTCAATCCTCTGCTTCTCCAGAGAAGTGAATATATTTACAAGCAGCTGCTCACTGTGCAAAGTGAAATCCTGAAAAGCCTCATGTGCATTTTTGTAGCCAGCGCTCATCTCTATCAGCGTGTGCTCTACAATTTCAGGCAGGTCGTGCTCGTGGATTAGACCAACAGCTAACTTGGCGCACCCCTCGCTGACACATCTTAGATACTCTGCATTCTGCTTATACCTTGCATGATGCTCATCAATGTAGGCATCGATAGTATTCTCAATTTCGTTGTGGTTCATGACTATTATATCCAGTGGTTTGATACTCTCTCGCTGTTCAAGCGGGTTATTGTTTTCTCCAATTCGGTGTTTTCATTTGCAAATACTATTAGAAAGTTACCCTTATAGCTCTTATCCACCTCTTTCCTAGTAAGCCCTGAGACGCCCTGGAATGTAAAAAGCCCATCTGGGGTACCCACGGCCAGTGGTATGGTGATATCTGCTGATTTGTCCAGCTGCTCTACAGCCTCACGAGACGTCAGCCTGCCGCTTAGGATTTGCTTAAGTATAGTGCGTGGGTCTTTTTTCATCTTCTTTGTTGCTTCAGCCAATTACGATTTCTTCCATCTGCCCAAAGGGGTCTATTATTTTAAGTTTCTCTTGCCACTGCTCCTGGGTTATGGTTTCACCATCATAATTTAAAGTACCATCTCCATTTTCTATAATCACATACACGATGGTTCTCCCGTTATCCTGCAGTGCGGCTGCAGCTTGACGTCCTTGAATGCGGCCGTTTAGCAACTGCTTTAAAATCATTCGCCTATTATCCTTCATCGCAGTATTTTTTTCTGTGGATAGTCATTGATTAATCAAACCAAGTGTGTGCCTCATCCCCCATCTTTCCGCCCTCCTATGGTAATCACTATCTTGTGCTTATTCAACTTGTCACGCTGTCGCTCGGCCTCGTGCTCCTCGTAGGTGTGCACTTCATCGCTGTCCATTTTGCGCCAGAGGCGGGCTTCCGGATCCTGTATCCATACCGTTACCCTGGTAGTGCCATCCAAGGCGTGCTCCAACTCCCTGACTGCGCTTTCACCCTGGATCCCTCCCTGCATGATGCGCTTGAGAACATCTCGCTTTCTGTCTTTCATGTGCTTATCGTTTTAGGCGTTGCAGTAATTCCTCTACCAGCTGGTCCAGTCTTTCCGGAGGCAGCTTGTCGATCAGGTCTGAGGCGGTCATGTACCCTCCCAGGTTCTTCATCAGCATATCGATCGCAGACAGCTTGGAGTGCATCTTTAACTTGATTCCTGTTGGCGTTTGCATGATCTCCTGAATACCGGCTCGCTGCGCTTCGGTTAGTTGGTTCAGCGGCTTAAGTTCGTTTGTTGTAGGGTCCAACAGATCAGGCAAGCTGGCAAAAGCAATCTTTGCGAGCTCAGAAACAAGGTGTTTTACCTGCACTCCTGTTTCATCTGCCACCTGCTTTTGCAGCCGCTGAATCTCCTCCTGAACTGAAGTTTTCTGAAGGAGCTGGTAGCCCTGCTCCATGGCCGTCTTCTCTGAGAAGCCGGCGCGTATGGCCGCCGCTGTGGCGTTGCTGTCTTTGAGATACTCTAGGCAGAAACGCTGCTGTTTGGCTGTCATCTTGTTCTTTTCCATTTGTGATTATTTGTTATGCTTCCGGTTGTCATCTTTTTAATTGTTTAGTGATTGTCGGTAGGTGGTGAGTAAATTACTGGTGTGCAGCACGTATGTCTTACAGGCTTGGAACCGGTCTGAAAGCTGCTGGTAATGCTCTGCCTTCCTTGCCGCACGTTCATGCCCCAGTATCGCTGTAAGCTCTTCGAATGTGCAGTGGTAGAATTCAGGCTCTTCCTCCTGCTGCTGCGCTTTTGTTTCCGGCTTGATGCCTTCTGCGTTTAATGCGATCAGGTAGTCTGCCAAGTCAAGGCCTGCAATGCGTTCTGCTTCACCTGCTTTGCTATTAAGCAGCTCTGATACTGTGAAGGAAGTGACTGAGCTTAGTTCACTAGCCAATCGACTCCATTCTTCGTGAGCATTCAGGTCAGGGTATAGCACCACCTCCCGCCCTTTGAGCACATGGCACTTTTGCTCTTTCAACATCCCTTTCCCTCCTGTCGCAAGCCAGACGAACTCAGGCAGGTAAGCGCTGGCTATAATGGCTGTTTTCTCACTCTCCACAATACCCACCGGTTTGCGGGGCTCTGTCTTTAGCAAGTGCTCTCCAAAAAAGCATTGGCTCAGCTGATAGTCCTTTAGCTTAAGGGCACTATGCAGCCATGTAACAAACCCGGCGCCTTTAACCGGGTCTTTCACCCGCTTTCCCGTGTCAGCGTGGTAAAGCATGATCTTGCCGCTCCTAATGCCGCCTTCGCTATCGATCTGATAGAACACAGTTGCGCCTGGCCAGTGCTTAGAGGTGCCTATGAAGTAACGGGCTATCAGTAGCGCTGTCAGGTCAGGACCGAACAGGTGCTGCAGGAACCCTGTAAAGTGATTCGCCTGGTACGCCTGCAGACTGCCCTTGAATACATCCGTAGGGACATAGCTGGCAGCTGGCGTTATATTACGCGCCGGCGCAGGTATTGGCTTAGGTTTCGGCTTTACTGGACTTGCCTGCTCTTGCTCGCCAGTTACCAGATACTCTTTTGGGGTATGGTGGTATGTGCAGGCTAAGCATTTGCCAACGACATCTGCTAAGTAGGCGTCTGCATTTTCCGTATCAATGTACCTGCTGAAGGAGTTTGGCTGGTGACATTCGGGGCACATATGAGCAGCCTGAAAGGTAACCCCACAGCTGTGGCAATGTCCCCTGTCTTCGAAGCCAACATACGGGGCAAACTTCCCGTCCTTGTTGCTTTTCCCGCATGGGCAATGCGCTACCTTGGAGCGCTTTTTCTCAAACTCCGCGTCAGGTAAAGGTTCTAGTATGTATCGGTAAATCATCCTACAGCTAGTGTTATGGAAAGGGCTAAAAGACGTTTGCAAATTGCAAGACCGTATATAGGGGTTTGCAAACTTGCAATCGTTGCAAAGTTGTTTTGCAAAGGTGTTTGCAATCGTGCAATCAACTTATTCATAGCTAGATAACCTGTTTGAGACTGTAAAGCATCTCTTTATTCTCCTGATCCTTGTGCAACTTGCATAATCGGCCCGCGCGGTCGTATAGATTCATGTCCAGGTCAATGATTTCCTTCAGCCTGGTGTCGATCGTGCGGTCCTTTGCCCCAAACTCCTTGCATAGCTTATCCATCAGGTCTCTGCGCTTCATCTGCTCCCCATCTCCCAGGTACATCTCTATGTGCTCTATCATGTCTTCTGCAGGTGCTTTGTGCTTCCGGCTGTTCACCAACCCGGATACCTCACTGTCATCTGCCAGCACAAGTCCTTTGGCCACGTCGCTGTACTTCATGTAGAAAGGTGTATGCCTGGCAGTGCTTCTACACTTGAGGTACTTCACTCTGATCAGGTCGGTGTCATTCTGGTTGGCGTCCTTCTCAAACCCTACCTGCATAACCGTGCTGGCTTTGTTCATCAACTCAGTGCCGAAATGCCCCCGAGCTTTGTCACTCCTGGGGTTTTCGTGTATCAGGCACAGGAAAATTACGTTGTGCTCATTGATGGCAATGTTCATCAAATCGATAAGCTCCATACTCTTGTCTACCTTGTTGAAGTCCTCGATGCAGTCGGTCGATACATCCAGCACAATAAAGAGGGGGTTGGGTGTTCTTTGCTGGAGTTGCTTCAGGTACATGTCCAGTGTTTCGAATCGGTGCTTGCGGGGCACTTGCAGCAGGCTGATGTACTCAAAGTTGTCAGGGTGATCAGTTTTTGCGTATCCGGCTTTAAGCTGGATAGATTGCAGAGCGTAAGGGAACTGCTCAGTCAGGTTGCGTTCCGTATCCGCGTACACCCCGGTGTATCTGGGAGCGTTTGGATGCACCGTGATTCCTAACAACTCATGCTCACAATTGGGGAGCTTCAGGATTGTTGATATGAATGCCTCCGCCAACCTGCTCTTATGTGAGCCGGCCGGTCCTTGTATGACGTTGATGGTGTGTGGAAATATGACCGCATTGCCGTTCTGCTGTAACACCGGGTCAGAAAATTTGATGTCCTGCGCTTTAAGCTCCTTTAGTTTTGCCTGGGTAGCCAGGACCGTTCCCAGATGCTTCTTTATGATATCCTCTTCAGACTCCTTCTGTTGATCCTGCCTAGGCTTGGGCTTGCTCTTTGCCTGCGTGGCTTCCTGCTTGATTTCATCAAGAGTTATACCTACTGTATCAAAATTGAATTCGGGTTTCAGGTTAGCCATTCTTGCGGCCCTCCTTTGCCTCGTGTGCCTGGATGTGCTCTTGTAGCTGCTCTACACTGATACTAAAGCGCTTAGCAATGTTTTCGAGCCCCTTATCTGAAAAGGTGAGAAAGGGTACGGCCTTCAGAAATTCAGAAAGTTTCGTATCTTTGGTCTGTTCCTGGCCGAACAAAGACTCTTGAGGAGGATTGCTGATATGTTTACGCATACTGCTGTCCTCCTTTCTTTTTTCTCCTGGCACTCTTTGCCAACGCCAAGTCAGCCTCCCCAGTGTCGGATGGATCCACCGTCTGCGTTTCAATCCAGTTGAGCAACTCTGCGCGGGAGAAGACTAACTTGTTATTGAACTTTTGGAACGGTATTCCTTTTGCTGCGGTCAGTTTGTATAGGTGCGACTCACTGATGGGCACACCTTGTTCACCTAGGAATTTGAGTGCCTGCTCCCTAGTGAGGCGCTCCGGATAGTCTTGTTTTTTAGGCTGCCCTGAAACTGCTTTTATATCCAATAAAAGGGTTTCTAATCGGTTGAGCCTTCTTTCTAATATTGCGAATGGGTTGTCAATCATGGCCTTTACGTTAATGTACAGACCAAAATTGCTAAGGAAAGAAGTTGGATTTCTTGCTAATCAGTTGTGCAACTGATTAGCAACTTTCAAGCTTTGATAAAAGCTCTTGATAATTCTCTTCTCTTTCGAAATTTTAGCTTCATCCCTTGGCGATGTGCCACCATTCATCTTATCAAATTGCTTTCTATAGGCTTCTCTCGTCCAGATGCCGCCAAAGCTATTTATCAGGGCTTTATAAAAATCCGTCAGTTCCAGCTCACAGTTTTTCTTGATTGCCTGAAAGTCTTCGAGGGCCTTCACCATGTACACCTGTCTCGCTGGCCTCGTGCCCCTGTATTCTTCCTGTAGATTAGCATATATCTTTACGCCTTCGCCTGTTAAATAATCTGAGAAGCAAAGTTGTGGTTGCTCTTTTGCACCTTTGTCAGATGTATTGATTGAATCATCAATAGCCTTCAACCCCAAGTTCCCTAACTGCTCTTCCAACCATTCTTTAAACAGGACATATTCCCCATAAACTGCAATGGATAAGAAGGAGTCGTTATCAATGCCGTGGGTGTTGTAGTATCCATTCGTCAACCTAATGTACTCTTCTTTTTCATCTTTGAAGTCAGGTCGGACACTATGACTGATGCCCAACGCCTTCCCGATCCCGGTGTTGTGGGTGCTTTCGATAAAATTGACTATTTCAGCTAATCGCCTTTGCATAGACTCGGGTTTGATACCGCCCACTGTTCTTGCCAGCCCAAGCTGTAAATCCTCGCATATCTGCTGTGATGTGTATGCTCTAAACAGCTCCCACTTCTCTTCAAGTGTCTTAAGCTCTCTGTATTTAAACCACTCCTCTCCAACAACAAAAACCACTTCATTGCGAGACCGATTATACCAATTGGCCTCATCTTTTGTAATCTCCTCAACTCTTCTGTAAGTCTTGAGATAAACCAAGCTCTGCTTGTCATGGCCTATCACGGCTTTGTATAGTTCGTTAGCAAGAAATTCGTGAACTGTGAGCAAGTTATAGTTGATGCCTGGCTCAACTTCACGGATATCCAAAATATCACTTAGCTGCTCCCTTAAACCATATACACTTCTTAACTTTGCAAATAGTATGTGGTACAGCTGAAGGATAAAAACCGGACCGGCATCTCCTTTAATACTGCTATCCTCAACAATCAAACATTCAAATACAGATGCTATGTCAGGGTACAAGTCAAAGCCCATTATCTCATCATTGATTATGTCTCTATAGTTAACCTTGCTTAGCCTCTGTATGGCCAGCTTGATGCGTTCCTCGACTTGTCTCATTAACTTTAGTTGATTGGGTGCCGCCTCACTCCTCAGCCCCAAAACATCTGCCAGAGCGGGCCCTCTAAGCTTTTTGAGTTGGTGTCTATAGTCGCTTGAATAAGGGTTATAATGGTCTAGCTTCAATGTTGAAAACACTGGACTACCAGCAGGTGGAGTTTGAGACTGTTTAAAGTCTGGTGGCATGTTTTTAAAATCAATAGCTTGGCACTGTTCACTCCGCAATCTTAATGATTCTATTTCTGCTAGGTAAGCTTTGAAATCCTGCATGTGTCGATCTTAGAAGTTTGTCAATAAAGCTGCATTTTTCACCCGCTCTTCCTGTTCAAAGCTGGCAAGGTAATTTTCTGTTGTTTTCAGGTCGTTATGCCCCAAGCTCTCGGATATAAAAGCAATATTGGCCCCTGAACGCTTGAGCACACTGGCATAGCTGTGCCGGGCAGTATAGGTGCTGATATTGCCGATCCCAAGCTTCTCCCCTATAGCCTTCATCTTGTCATTCATCAGTTTGGTGATGTTCTTGATGATTCGCCTTTCAGCCTCAGGGCTTTCGCCTCCTTTCAGAAATGGAAACAGGAAGGTGTCGAGACCACTATACTTATTGCCCCAGGTATCTATTATAGTTTGCATCTCGGGGGTGACGAAAGCATGGATCAGCTTTTTCTTTTTGGCTTTTGCAACTGTTTTCTGTCTGTAAAAGCAAATCTCTCCATTCCTGACGTTGGAGTACCTAAGCTTGCAGATATCAGTGATATTAGCCCCATTGCACAGGTATGAGAAAAACCAAATGTCACGGCACATCTTAATAGTATTGGTCTCACATTCGTATTTGACAATCTTCCCAATCTCAGCGATCGCCAAAGCGATATTGCGCCCCTCGTGCTGGGGGATTTCATACTTACCTTTCCCGAAGGGGTGCTGTGAGGCTTTGATAATGCCAGCAGCCTTAGCTTCGTTCATGATAACCTGCAGGGCCCGCATGTACATAGATATTGTGGTGTAGCTCTTCTCTAGCTTTAGCAGGTGCTTTTCATAATGTTTCAGCCAGGTAATGGTAATCTGGGAGAAAGCCACTCGGTTCCCCCAGGCAAGCGCCGTATCCCGGAACTTATCCCCCTTCAGTAGCTTGGGGTCAATTTCGTTATGCTCGAACAGGAGAATGCTGCGCAGTGTGTAACGGTACCAGTCTGCAGTACTTACCTTGCCACTTTCCTGCAGCTCTTCTACCTTCGCGATGAAGGACACGTTCAGTGTGCTGCTCAGTCCCTTTCCCAGTCGACTGTTGAGATTGTCAAAGGAGAAGATGTCCTGCTTGATCAGATCTTTCACCTGGTCTTTCACCTTGTCGGTCGTCACCTGAATTTCCCTTCTGATATCGATCAGGGTTTTGCTTTTGGTAGCGGGCAGCTTATCCCAATCCTCTTGCGACATGGTTTTGCCGGTAGCGTAATACTTCTGTTTTCTACGGTAGGTCACTCGGACTTTGACCGGATACAGACCTTCTTTGGTATCCCTGCGGGTATCTAAAACCGTGGTGAGGGTAACCCCGTTATCTGAGTAATCAAACATAATACATTCCCTATTTTTGTATGCACACAAAACCTGTACATACAATTTGCATACAAATATAGCGAAAGGCTGCTAAAGAAAGCATTAAGAAGAAGAACTAAATTTGCCTGTATCAGCTAATTAAAGCTATTTGGAATACTTAAACAGATAGGCACAACATGGAGAAAATATACTGTTTTTGCATGGCATGCAAGAGGTCATCGGTTCGACTCCGATATTCTCCACAAAGGCAACCTACCAAGGTTGCCTTTTTTGTTTTATGGCTTACTATACCTATATACTATACTCCGAAAAGGTTGATCGCTATTATGTGGGCAGTTGCCAGGATATGGAGACAAGGTTGGTGCAGCACAACTCTGGGCGTAACACCTCCACCAAAGCAGGAATTAATCTTTGTAAGAAAACATAAAAGTGGTATAGCACTGTACCCAAAGTTTAATGTTCTGGCTAAGGCCACTTACTAAAAATAATACCCCGAAAGCTTATCAAAATATTCCTTAAACTTCTTTTCGGTGTGCTTGAGGTCGGTGATATCGACAAATAAAGAGGAAGAAAACAGGCTGTTGCCTTCTATATGATTTCCTAGTTCAGAAGCAATCTGTTCAAACGGGTGCTTGATGCCGTTCTGTTTGACTCTATACCCGAACCTGCCGACAGGAGTCCTGCCTTTGCCCATAATTTTGGTGTGAGACAAAGCCAGCAGGTATTCGAACCTGTCAAACAGGTTTTCATAGTCTTTGCTGTGCGGAAGGAAGGCGCTGAAGATTGGCTTCAACTCTGAGAATAATAATTCAGACATAGGCACAAGCTGCCTGTTTCCCATGGCTTCCCGTAGCGTGTTATAATCCAGCACCTTAGCCACATGGACATAATCAAGAATCGGAGCTTCTCCATACCTGACGTGGGATGTCATGGAAAACATCTTAGACAATAGCCTGTAATCTTTCTTCAGGATGCTGGCAAGCCCGATGCTGTAAAGGAAGATAAGCCCAGGCAGCGTTTCCAGATCATGCCACACGCCCCCCTCGCCTTCCCGCTCTTTTTCGGACGTAAAGCAGGCTAAGCTATTGAGCCAGATGGAATGGTGCTGCTCTTTCCCCCAGTAAACTCCGTTTACAAACAAGTCGCCTAGGGTACTAGACTGCTGGAAGTAGTAATTTACCCGCGACTTAATTTCTTCTTTGGCAGGTATACCATTAACCGGTAAGGCATCGAAGTTAACCTTCAATTGATCAACCTCGCCCCTGATCAGATCATGAAGCGATATGATTTGGTCGTCCTGCACAATATACTTCTTCAGTTTGGCTACTGCGATCTGCGATCTTGAAAGGTTATTAGGTCTGGCCTTCTCAAGGGCCTCTACTTTATCGTACAGTTCCTTAAAAAAGGAGTCAGCATTCGTAATGCGCACAGCCTTCCCTCGTCTGATATAGGCCAGTTCTTCCAGTTCGTTTCCTGGCTGGTCTGAGAAGGTAAAGTAGTTGGAGAACCTGAATTTATTGGAAGTCTCCAGCGCCTCTTTCAGCACACTGTCATTTTCCGCTGACCAGCCGCAGGTAATCAGCCCGAAGTTATCAGACACATAGCGCAGCAGCTCCGATAGTCTCTCCTCATACTTGTCTGCCTCGCTCTTTATATTCAGGAAGCTGGAATCTATGTAGTCCCCGTTGACCTTGATGACTGTAACCTTCGCATGAACAATCGGCAGACTGTTCACAATATGACTGGGGCAACTGATCACGACTGGCTCTATGCCGATGCATCTCAGGGCGTTTTCCATCAGCCTGTCCAGGGAAGTCGTCAGGATAACCCGTACATACCCCTTGCTAACCAGGCGGGCAATTGTTTGATGGGCGGGTGTCGGTTTTTTCAGCCCCTGTTCCAGCTCTGCGTCACTGGGCTCGAAGTACCTCCGCAGCAGATTATGCCGTTCTGTCTCGGTGTTGGCAAGCGGCTCGAGCAGACTCACGTAGCCGGGCTTTACTCCAAAGCGCTCCAAAAACCACTTCTCCGGATTCGGCTCACACTTCGAATTTTCCAGAATAGCTAGCTGCCTGATCAAATCTGAGGCTATTTCCCTATCACTAGGTATACCGGCACTTCCGGCAACCCCGGAGCCGAGCAATAACGCAAATGCGCCTTTGTTGTTAAAAATTGAATGTGCTACCGAGGAGACTTGCGTATTCATACTGTGTGATGCGTCTATACGGGTACAATATATAGAATATTTTATACTTAATCCACTATAATTTTCCCCACTAAGTTATGTCTCAGAGAATTATAAATTTTATGCTCGATAGGCTCTGACAGAACCATTCTGCCGTTGATTATAACGTTGTCGCGATTCGTTCTTCCATATTTGTACATCCTGAACAGTTATACCTGAGAAAACAGGTATACCGGAACATGCCCCCCTCCTGCCCGTACCATATAGGACGTAACGCTTAAAGAAGGGAGGATCTATGTTTATTTTTGAAGACAGCACCAAGGATGCAGCATTGCTGCTGAAGGATGTAGCAGCAGAACTACAAACGGAGGATCTCAACAAAGCCGGTCGCATATTCAGGGCTGTGCTGCAATCCATACGGGATAGAATGCCTGTACATGATGCCATACAATTCGCTGCCCAGCTTCCCATTTTCTGGAAAGGTGTTTACTTTGATCAGTATGACCTGAATAAGGTACCTGTGAAAATCCGGGATGCGAACGACTGGATTAATTATATCCGAGGCAAAAACGCCTTTGCCGCAGATAACGATTTTCAACAGGATGAAGAAATCATGGCAGCTTTCCGGGCTGTGTTCCAGGCTCTGCAGCGCAGCATGACCGACGGTCAGCTACAGAAAGTAAAAGAATCATTAAACGAGGATATCCAGGAACTGCTGGCTGCCTAAAATAGCAAAATGCGCCGCCTGTTGCTGAATGCAAAGGGCGGCGCATTTTTTAGACATATACCCTGCGCTCTACACAAAAAGCCCCTCCACGGAAAGGTAGCGTTCGCCGGTATCGTAGCAAAAGGTCAGCACCCTGGCCCCATCCGGAATCTCCTCGTCCAACTTCTGCTGCACAGCCGCCAGAGAAGCACCAGACGACACGCCAACAAATATGCCTTCCTCCATTGCGGCCCGTCTGGCAAAATCGTAGGCGTCGTCGGCTGCAACCTGCACCACGCCATCCAACAAACTTGTATCCATGATAGAGGGCACAAAACCGGCGCCTATACCTTGTATCGGGTGTGGCCCAGGCTGCCCGCCACTCAGCACCGGGGAGGCAGCAGGTTCTACTGCGTATACCTTCAGGTTCGGAAAATGCCGCTTAAGCACCTTGGCCACACCTGTTATATGCCCTCCGGTGCCTACACCGGTGATCAGGTAGTCCAGGCCTTCCGGAAAGTCAGTCAGAATCTCCTGCGCCGTGGTTTCGATATGGACCTGCGTGTTAGCCTCGTTGTCAAACTGCATGGGCATCCAGGAGTTGTCATGTTCTTCGAGCATTTCGCGGGCACGCTCGATGGCACCTTTCATGCCCTTTTCGCGTGGTGTCAGTTCCAATTTGGCTCCATAAGCCGTCATCAGCCTGCGCCGCTCAATAGACATGGACTCCGGCATTACCAAGATCAGGTGGTAGCCCTTCACGGCAGCGACCATGGCCAGCCCCACGCCCGTGTTACCCGAGGTGGGCTCAATGATCACGCTATCCTTTTTGAGGATACCCTTTGTTTCAGCGTCTTCTATCATGGCCAGGGCAATGCGGTCTTTGATGCTGCCGCCCGGGTTTGCGCGCTCCAGCTTCATCCATACCTCCGCCTTGTCTTTGAACATGCGGTTGATCTTTACATGGGGCGTTCTGCCTATGGTCTCCAGTATGCTATTTGCTTTCATATACGTGTCTTTTTAAATTGAAAAATTCAGAACATCGGCTCTATCTTCATAATAACTCACTTTGATCTGCGGACGATGGTATACCCTGGCAAAAGGAGGCACACTTTCGGTCAGCCACACATTTCCTCCTATAATGCTGTCGTGCCCTACCTCCGTTTTGCCGCCCAGTATGGTGGCTCCGGCGTAAATGATCACATTGTCCCCGATGGTCGGGTGGCGCTTCACATTGGCCATCGATTTCTCGACACTGAGTGCGCCCAGCGTCACGCCCTGGTATACCTTTACATTGTTTCCAATGTGAGCCGTCTCTCCAATTACAACGCCCGTACCATGGTCTATACAGAAACGGGCTCCTATGCTGGCTCTTGGATGGATGTCTATACCTGTCTTGGTGTGGGCATAGGTAGCGAGCACACGCGGCAGCAGGGGCACACCCATGCGGCAAAACTGGTGCGCCAGCCTATACACTGCCACAGCAAAAAAACCCGGATAGGTCCGGATTACTTCGTCTACGTTTACAGCGGCCGGATCGCCTGCCTCGATGGCTGCGGCATCGTCGTTGAGTTGCTGCTGCAGGTCTGGCAAGGCTTTGAAGTAGGCATCCGCTATCTCATAGGGTTTCCCGGGCAGGCGTTCCTCTATTCTGAACAGGATTTTCTCCAGATCGGAACGGAGCATCAGGGCATAGGCCTCTACCTCAGAACGGGAACTAAAGGAGCGCTCCGAGAGTGACGGAAAGAGCAGTTGCAGCAAGCCGTCCAGAAAAGCGCAGCTCATAGAGTGCGGCACTACATGGCGTGACTGCTGGTGCACAGTTGTTAAGTGGTCAATAAAAGCTTGGCTGATTGCTGTCATGTTGATGGAGAAACAACTAGTCCGGATGAAAGTTTTATGGCATTGTCTACACTAGATTGCTATACGAGCGAGCAATACCCTATGTCTACTTCTGACCACGAATATTGCCCTGGGCGACGTGGCGGCAGAAAAAAAGAGGTCTCCCATGGTAGAAGGCCTCAGCAGAATACAGAAACAACGGGCTATACCTGCTACAGGATAACTACAGCGCTACTTCCGGTCTTTCACTACGAAATTGAGGTATAAGAACCCGAGCAGGGCAAATACACCGCCTGTCCAGAATACCAGACTGAACCTGGAGGGGTCATTGGCATAGATCCAGCCGGAGGACAGCGCGCCAAATCCTATACCTGCCTCCAGGGCAATGTACATGGTCGCCATGGCCCGCCCCCGGTGCTCGGGGTGACTCAGATCGATGGTCCAGGCAAAAACAGTGGGGGAATTCATACCTACCGCCACGCCAAACACAGCCGCAGCCAGCAACAGTTCTGTCGCCGTATTGGCCCAGCCTATCAATCCCATCGCCACTACCAGCAGCCCCGAACTGATCTTAAGTACCCGGATGCGCCCATACTTATCGGAGGCCCGGCCGGCCAGGAAACGGATCGCCAGCGAGGAAAGTGTAAAGCTGGTGAAGAAGAGGCCTTTGTTCTGAATGCCCAGGTGCTCACTAAAATCAGGAATAATGGTCAGGATGATACCGAAGGAAACCACTGTGAGCATCATCACAATGGAAGGGTCGAGCACGCGGGGCTCGAAGATCTCTTTGCGGGAAATCTTAAGCAGTCCCATCCGGAAGCGGTTTGGGTTATCCAGCGTCTCGTGCATGCGGGCCACAACGGCAACCGACAAGAAAGCGGCTGCGGACGAGGAGTAAAACATGGCATCAAGCGAAAAGCTGTTGGCAATAGAGGCACCCATAGCAGGCCCCGCCGCCATACCCAGGCTGCCAGCTAAACCCAGCAGACCTGTCGCCTCTCCCCTGCGCTCAGTCGGGATAATATCGGCCACATAGGCAGCCGTGCCGGTAGGCGTGAACCCTGTTGAGAAGCCATGCACCAGACGCAACAGCAGGAAGGCCGCCACTGAGCCGGTGATAGGGTATAGAAAGCCACACAAAATGCAGACAGCCCCTCCGATGAGCATGACAGGTATACGCCCCATCTTGTCGGCCAGCTGTCCGCTAAAGGGCCGCGACAGGCCAGCCGTTAAGGTGAAAAGCGAAATGATCAGTCCCTTATACTCAGCGCCGCCCAGCTGCGTGATGTAGTTGGGCAGCTCCGGAATGATCATGTTGAAGCTTGCAAAAAAAAGAAAAGAGCTCAGGCACAGCAATCCAAATTGAAGTCCATACACACGTGTTTTCAGCTCGGCCATAGTCGGATTAAAACTGCAAGTTCCGAAAACAATTGCTCCAAAACTATAACCTTAAAGAGGTGCCTTTCGGTGATTCGGATGCGGAAGTGTTTATACCCTGTAGTTGAGCATGGTTATGCTATAAAAAAAAGCAGCCCCGGGGCTGCTTGAGATATGCTGTAGGCAGGTGGTGCTCTATAAATTAATCGAAGCCAGGGCAGCTACCCTTTCTGTAACGCTTCTTTTTCACCAGGCCATCTCTGTTGTAGGCCGAAGACTTAAATGAAAAACTCTCAGTTGTTTTTTTACCAGACACCTCTTGTTTCTTTGCCTTGCTCGTTTTCTCGTACTTACCAGACTTTAAGTCAGCACTGGCGTAGCTGGCAAACGATAAAAACAGTAAAGCACTGATTAAAGCTGTGTAGAATTTTAATTTCATTAGCGAGTTGTTTTAAGTGAGAGAAGTTTGCTTGTTGCAATATTAAAATAAAAATATATATTAAAAAATTAATTAATTATATTTTTTACATCCATACTGCCATAATCCAAAAACTCCCTACAACTCTTTGGCAGATTAATCCACCTAGATAGAGAATGAAATTGTAGGCTACGATACCTCAACACGAAAAAATGAAAAACCATCTCTGTGTTGAGATAGCCAATACGGTGAGAGCTAAAAGGCAAGGGATTTACATACCGGTCATTGGCCTGGGTACATTAAACCGCACACCATTGACAGTTATATTACGATCGAGTGCGGCTAACTGCAGGCCGAGCACCACCTGGCTGGCCATGTTGTGGCTTTCAATACCAGATAAAAGCAGCGATTTCTGGTGTCCGCTCTGTAAGTCAAATAGCACACAGTTGTCACTAAACTGCACAGCCGCAACACCGCTCCAGCTCAGGCAATGTTCTTTGCTGTAAAAGTTAAGTCTGTAGGATATTTTATCAGGTGATATAGCCACGAAGGCACTCTTGAGCAGTATTTTACCTGTCCCGAGTGCTATTAAGTATAGTCCTGCCAAAATAATACCAGTGGCGGCCATACCCCACAGCCAGCGAGCTTCTTCCAGAAGTACCAGATTGAAAAGTAACGCTGATCCGCCTCCACTCGCCATGAACAGCCCTAACCAAAGCAGTCGGTCTTTGATCTTACGCAGTTGTCGGGCTGTGTAGAGGCTAATGTACATAAAAGCTGTATGGTATAGTTATACTTACAACAGGACAGACCTGCAAAGCGGTAACCAATAAATTATAAAGGAAGCATTAAGAATTGAATTAAACTAAAGTACGCTAGCCCATTTTATATGTTTTGTTTTAATCAAAATAAATTAAACACAATTTATTTTAGGTTTTATTGAATGACTTATGTGCGTTCCTATACTGCTTTTAGATCGAGTTTAAGGTGTTCCGCTACTACCTGCAGCGTAGTTTACTGGGAAATATAAACTCTTTTACTACAGGACTTAGACAAGAAGTATTTTTTTAAAAAAAGGCCTTTCAGAACTGAAAGAAAACAGAAGCTACCCACTTACACGCTGTGCGCTAACCGGCACTTGATTTACCTCCACTTGCTGCTGTATAGCGGCTAGCTGAATGCTGACACTCACATGGTTTGCTATCTCGGGGCTTTGAATATGGCCAAGCCGCATAACAAGCTGCCTGCTGTCTTTCAGGTCAAATATCAGGGCCTGCTCAGTTGCCTGTATACTGTCGATGGTATCCCAGTAAATTGTTTGTTCAGCTCCATACAGGGTAAGCCGGTAGGCAATGCGCTCTGGCGTCATGGAGAAGTAAGCGTCTTTCAACTGAACATAGCCCGCACCCACGGCGAAACCCAGCAAACCAATCGCACTCACTACTAGCGCGCCAGCCATCCACGTCCATCGTATCTCTTCGCGGGCAATGAACTCACCGATCAGGGCAGAGAGACCACCGCAAAACATCAGGATGCCCGCCCAGAGCAGAATCTGCTTTGTCTTTTTTAGCTCTTTGTTAGGGTAGAGGTTTACATACATAGGGTTAGTGCTGTGTTGTTTCTAAAGCTATACCCTTTGCTTCTGCAATTTGCGCCAGTTCATCTCGGATGCGCTGCAGCGTTTGGGCGTGGTTCACTGAGTTCAGCGCAATTGCATGCTGTTCGTCGTTTTTGAGCTCGAACTCCAGTGTCTGGCTGCTGATGATGATGCGCTCTACTTCCTCCCACTCAAAGTCGTGCTCCCGCTGCATAAAGCCGAGCCGGTACCGCACACCCGAAGCCGACAGGGTGAGGTGGCGCTGGTAACCTGGGTTGTGGTCGAGCCACACCGAGATCAGAAAAAGCGAGAAAGGCAACAGGCTGAACAGGTATAGGAAAGTCATGGCTGAATGAAAGTCCCGGACCGCGATAAGCTGGTACAGAAGCCAACCATGCAGGGCAACTGAAAGCAGGGCAAGCACAAACAGCAGACGCTCCATTTGCGACCTGATGCCATAGGGTCTGGAAAATAAACGTATGCTAATGCCGGTGTGCTGCATCGTAGAAATGTATATTCAAGAATTCAATATACTAAAAAATGTAAAGCTGCCAAACAAATAAGCAGCAAAACATTTTAGCGGGCCTATATTACAGGCATTTAGTATATTGAAGCGCATAAGCCTAAACAATGAAAAAAAGCTATACCTTTCTATTGGCCTTTGCCGCCTTTGCCGCCTGCCGTCAGCAGCCCCAGCAGAGTATGGCCGTGGCGACCGATACGCCACCCCAACACATCAACAAGTTCTCTGACGCTACCCTGCGTGAGCTCTATACCTTGCAGGACGAGCGCAAGACCGCCGAACTCCTCAACTTCCTGAATCACCCGAAACCGCAGTACCGCCGGGAGGCAGCGCTCGCCTTTGCCTCAGTGCAGGACACATTGGCCATCCCCCAACTGCTGACTTCGCTTTCAGATACCAGCACTTCGATCCGGATGGCAGCTGCCTATGCATTAGGTCAGATCGGGCACAAGAAAGCCCAGCAGCCCATAATCCGGCACTTGCAACAGGAGCAGCGCCCCACCGTGCAGGCAGAGGCGTTAGAGGCGCTAGGCAAACTGGCTGACAGCGGCGGACTCAACTTTCTGGTAAACTACCAGGCGGCGAACGAAACTGCGCAAGCAGGGCAAGCATGGGGATTGTACCGGGCCGGTCTGCGGCAGATCAGCAGCGCGCAGGCGGTGGAAAAGGCTGTGCAATGGCTGACAGAGAGCAAGTCGTATGAAGTGCGGCTGGCGGCCGCTCACCTGCTGGCCCGCACACCCAAACTAGACCTGACGCCATACCGCCAGCAGCTGACCACCGTGGTTACTTCCGATGAATCGGCGGATGTGCGGATGGCCGTGGCCCAGGCGTTCTCCAAAGTGAATGCCCGCGACAAAGCCTCATTACTCTCCGGTATCGTGCAAAGCGACCCGGATTACCGCGTGCGACTGAGCGCGATCCGGTCCATGGCAGGACTCGAGTTTGAAGATATAGACGAGGCCATTCTGGCCGGCCTGACCGATCAAAACATCAACACGGCCGTGGCAACGGCAGAATTTCTGCAGGCCAACCATGCTGATGTGGATAGCAAGGCACTTCGCACAGCACTCGCGCAAGTGGAGGATGGCCGCGTGCGGGCCGGTCTGATCTGGGTGATTTTGCGCAACAGTCCCGACAAGGCCAAGCTGAGCCAGGAGTACCAGCAGCTATACCTGCGCACCGAGAACCCATACGACAAAGCGCACCTGCTCAAAGCCCTCTCTGCCGACTACAGCAACCACCAGTTCATCGCCAAGGAAACCTTTGCCGCTACGCAACCAGTCATCGGCACCTATGGCATGGAAGCGCTCGCCGCCATGCGCCAACAAGGCGATTTCCCGAAAGCCCTGGAGCAGAATTTTGCTGACATCTTCAAACAAGGTATAGCCTCTGGCGATGTGTCGCTGGCCGGTCTGGCGGCTGGCGTGATCCGCAATCCGAAGCTTAACTTCCGGAAGGCATACCGCGACCATGCCTTCCTGACCGAGGCGCAGCAGAAACTGGTGCTGCCCCGCGACATGGAAACCAACATTGAACTGCAAAAGACCATTGACTACCTGAGTGGAAAAGAGCAATCCGAGACACCGCAGAATCCTTTCACACACCCAATCGACTGGCAATTTGTGCAGACGATACACCCGGACCAGCAGGTGGTGATCGAAACTGAGAAAGGCACGATTACGCTGGAGTTGTTTGTGGAAGACGCGCCGGGCTCGGTGGCTAATTTTGTGGAGCTGGTAAACAAACAGTTTTTTGACGGGCTGTATTTCCACCGTGTGGTGCCAAACTTTGTAGCACAAGGCGGTGACAAACGCGGCGATGGCTGGGGCAGCTCCGACTACTCTATCCGCTCTGAGTTTGCTCCGCTGCACTACCGCGAAGGCTATGTAGGAATGGCCTCTGCCGGAAAAGACACCGAGAGCAACCAATGGTTTATCACGCACTCCCCCACCCCGCACCTGGACGGCCGCTACACCATTTTCGCAAAGGTGGTAGAAGGCATGGAGGTAGTGCACAAGCTGGAGGTAGGCGATAAGATCAGCCAGGTCAACTTGATTCTGCGGGCTAAAACCCGTTAGAACTGCGCCTGGCAGGTATAAAAAAAGCGGCGACCTTTCTGTAAGGTCGCCGCTTTTTTTATGAAACGAGCTTTTAGAATCGTTCCATTGGCTGCTCTTCAATTGGCTGCAGGCGGCCCCATTGCGGGATCAATTCTTTGAACTCCTGCAGCAGTGCTTTGCTACGGTCTCTGCCATACCAGCCGTGCAGCTTCTCTACAAATTCATTGTAAGGCACGGCCCGCGCTTTCATATTCATGAATAGCTCTTGTGCAACTGCTGGCCTCGGGCCCCAGGTACCAAGCTCTTCCATGGTTTCGGCATCGAGCACAATTAACTTCGGTATGGAGCGGCCTCCGTTTGTCAGGTGGGCGTCTATCACCTCCGGGTGCTCATCGCGTAGCAACAGTTTCACGTCAATAAGCGGCGAGGCGTCGGCTATCTTTATCAGGGCTGGCACTGTTTGGGCGGCATCGCCGCACCAGGCCTCCGTCACGATCACCCAAATCATTTTGTTCTGCACACGCAGCATCATATCCACCAGTTCATCGTCCAGCTCCGCGGTTTTCTCGACGCGGCGCATGCGTTGGGCATTCATGCGGGTATACTCTACCATGGCTTCAGAATGATCTGTTCCCGTGGTTTTGTTCTCGGCTAATAGGGTATCAATCAATTCCCGGTATTGGGTATAAGTCATGGCCTGCGCCAGATGTTCACTCGTAATTACTGTTTTAGACATCGTCTCTGTGATCATAATTTTTTAGATTTTATCAGAACTATATATTAACAGATATATGTTCTGATAAGTTCCTTCCACTCCGGAGCTCCTGCAAACCCCTCATCTATTCTACCCTTTTTGCACCAAATTGTTTACAATTTCTGTCAGGCAGCTGGCTTAAGCGGCCAGGTAGGGCATAAGAACAGTACCCTGGCCTTGCTTCGTCAGCAGGCAACTGATAGCAGGACATCGAAGGAATTGCACAGAATTTAGTGCCTGTGCTGGCTATACCTTAGGCATGGCAGGATCCACAGCCTACGGTATGGCAGAGTACTCCCCGTACGACTTCTCTCCGGCCTCTACCATAATAGGCAGGAAGTTCTGACGAGGGGGCAACGGGCAGGTAGCGTAAGACACAAAATCGCAGGGCGGGTTGGAAGCCTTATTGAAGTCGAGCACCGTGGTGCCGTCCGGGCCTGGTATAGCGGCGTAGAGGTAGCGCCCGGCCCCATAGGTTTCGATGCCGTTAGTTTTGTCAGCGAAAATAATGAAAAGCTCCCCCGCTTCTACCAGCGCATCGAGTTGGTACTGCTGCCCGTTTAGGTTGAAGATCAGCGTACCTGGTGAGTCCTTCATAGAGGTTTGCCCCACAATATTGGTAATGGCAATTTGCTTTGGAGTCGGGTGCGCGATCAAACTAGCCGTCACGCGCCATTCGGCTCTGACAGGGAAGCGCTTGATTCCTTTAAAGTGTACCAGGGCGTCATTCTGCAGGTCGCGTAGCCGGATGCCATACCTGTTACCCCGCTTGATCACGAACCAGGTAAGTGTACCATGCGACAGCTCCGGCACCGAGTCCATACCGGAGGTATAGACCAAGGCTTCACGCACAGGTTTCCCTTTCAGCAGTACCTCTACTCCTGGGTTGATACTGATGGTCACTGTATCGCCTGTCAGCTTGATGACGCCCGCCCGCCCCGGTATCTTTCCCTTCGGAAAAGTCAGGCTGTTGTCGGGTCCGCTGCCAAAGCTATTGTCACCTTCCTGCAGCCAGAACAGCCCCGCCAAGGTCAGCCAGCCATCAGGCCCCTTCAGCTTTGCCTCACGCTCCTGGTGCCACTCGCCTATACTTGCCACATACTCGGGGGTAGTTTCTGCGAGGTTCTTGGCAGATTGGTCGTATTCAGCGCATCCACTTACCAATACTAGTGAGAGAAATAGAAAGCGAGCGAAAAAGTTTGATCGAAACACGGAAAGAAACTGATAAAATATGCGATTCTGCTAATATAAGAAAAAACCTGGCAGGACTCATATTCTATCATACTAAGTTCAAATAAAGGGTTGTGGTCTACAATGTATGATGGTTTCTGTAATAGAATACTAGCTTCATAGCGTTGTAGTGGTTTTGCTCTTTTTTAGAGAAGCAGGCTGTTT
>NZ_QEKI01000003.1 GCF_003096355.1 Pontibacter virosus
TTGCCCGCTTTAGTGGCCTTTGATGCCCTCCAGCCCTAAAAAAGCCTGAAAGACACGCCACTTTTAAAATCTGTAAATTTACAATCACGGTCAACGATTAGTCCAGATGGTGTCTCGTTGGAGGATCGCTGTGCTCAGCAAATTTCCTCCAATGGCATCTGGACAGTGTTGGTCGAGGTTGTTTTCCCCTTTTCTACCGATACTGTGTGTGTTATTTATTTAAGGAAAACAACCTGAATGGTTGGGTTATTTTCTCCTCTTATATTCCATTATCAAGTGGCGCTTTAGCCGGCGGCAATACAGTTAATAGTGAAGTATTAGCAATGTTGCCAGAGGCGTCAGGCTCGGGGCTGGCCACAGTCCATAGAAAGACTAACTTATCACTGGCCTTTCTATCACCGCAAGCAGCAGAAAAAGAGCCAATCAGCCGAAGCTAGCCCCTTGACTTTGTCAATTCCCAACGCTAACTTCGCCCCACCAAAGTCTTGCCTGGACGCCCCCGTCCGAAAGCGCTGGCTTTCTTCCGGCATCGCCGAGCAAGACTTCGGGTCAGAAACACCATTTCTTACTTTGGCTCTTTTTCTGCAGCTTGCTCGCTTTAGTGGCCTTTGATGCCCTCCAGCCATAAAAAGCCTGAAAGACACGCCACTTTAAAATCAGAAAATAATCCCAATCACGGCCAACTAGAGTATAGTAGGAGTACCTACTCCTACTATCTGCACTATGTGTGGAGTACTGCTGATACCTTTTTTATTGGTTTCAAACCTCAGGCAGCTTTTCAGATCCACTACTTCCATAGCGCAACACTAATATAGTTCTTTTCTACAGATTGTCAAGTGGGCTCACGATTTTATCCAGCGCGTAGGTGGTCACGTGCGCGTACACTTCCGTGGTCTTGCTGCTTCTGTGCCCGAGCAAGGTCTGGATGTAGCGGAGATCCGTGCCCTGCTCCAGCAAATGCGTGGCAAAGGAGTGCCTGAGTGTATGCGGGGTGGCGCTCGTCTTTACACCGGCCTTTTTGCGGCAGGCCTGAAACACGTTGCGCAGGCTGTCTGCCGTGTACTGACCGCCAAACTGGCCCTCAAACAGCCATTCTTTCGGTTTGTATTCCTTATAGTATTGCCTTAGGCTTTCCAGCAGCTTCTGTGAGAGCACGGTGGTGCGGTCTTTTTTACCCTTGCCACCCCGAATCAACACAAGATTGCGGTCAGACTTCACGTCGGTGAGCTTCAAGTTTATTACCTCGCCGATACGCAGGCCTCCCGCGTAGAGCAACTGAAGCATGCAGCGGTGCTTGAGGTTGTCGGTGGCCGAGAGTATCTTCTTCACCTCTTCCTTGCTGAGCACAGTGGGCAGCCTGTCGGGCTTCTCCGGGCGCTCCACATTGCGCAGCAGCACCTCGTGCCGGCCCAGCACCCGCTGGAAGTAGAACTTGACGGCGTTGATCGACTGGTTGATGAAAGAGCAGGAGTAGGCTCCGGCCTGCACCATCTGCCGGTGGTAGTGGTTGATTTCCTCCTCGGTGAAGGCGTTAATCTGTTCCATCTTCCTGTCTTTGTGGCTGTTAAGAAATCGCAGCAAAAGCGAGTGGTAGGTGCGAATCGTGTTCATGGAGTAGTTGAGCAGGAAGAGCTTCTCCAGGTAGTCGATCGAGCAGGTGATATAGTCCGGGCCTTTGCTGTAGGTCTGCTCCCAGAGCCGGCGCAGCAGCACCACGTCGCGCACCACGAGCTCCTGGCTCAGCCACAGCCAGCCCACGCCCTCCAGCTCCTCGGCCAGTTGCTGAATGTGCTGCCCGCCCTCAGGTATGACGAAGCATTGCTGCTCCCGCTGCCAGGTGGCCAGACTGCTGTATCTAAGTGTCTCGTACACCTGCTGGCTGTAGCGGAAAGTGACGCTTATCACCGTCTTGTTGTCATCCACCAGCATCGGCTGGAGTTTTACCACCGGCATGTCAGGCAGCTTCTCAAGCGGCTCTCCCTGCTGCCCTCCGGCCAGTACAGGTACCAGCTTGCCGGGTTTCAGCCTTTTGGGCCGGTACAGGTACTGTGTGCTCACTTTCGCCAGTCCCTGAAAGTGCGTGAAGGTCATTTCCAGGCTCTGTGGCCGGTGGTGCATCACAAAGCACTTGTAGGTCTTGCTGTACTTGATCCAGCCGGCTTCCTTTAGCCGCTTGACAATAAAAGGATTGGGCTTGTGCCACAAACGGATGTATTTGACGCCTTCATGCTCCAGGGAGTTGAGGTAAATAACAGGCTGATTAGATGAATAGTGCATGATGGATAGAATTTACAACCGCAAATAAGCACCTAAATCAAAGACAGACGTAAAATACCCGGGTAAGTCCGGCTATACTCGGGTATGCCGCACTTACCCGGGTATAGCCGGACTAAGAACGATGAGATATGCTGGAGAGAACATGTGAAAACTGCCAGGTGAAGCTCACAGGCAGAATAGACAAGCGGTACTGCAGCGACCAGTGCAGGTCGATAGCCAAAAACAGCCGAAAGACCCAGAACGCGGGCGAACGCCTGATGAAGGAGATCAACACCAAACTTCGCCACAACCGATTTGTGCTGCAACGCCACAGTCCTGAGGGCAAAACCACCCTCAGGCGGGAGGTGCTCCAAGCGGCCGGTTTCGAATTTCGGCACTTCACCCACCTCTATCGCACCCAGCAGGGTAACACCTATTATTTCTGCTACGACTACGGGTATTTACTACTCGAAGACGAAAAGGTGCTCATCGTAAACTGGCAGCCTTACATGGAGAAGGGGCAGGGCAAAATTCAATAAAAAAAGCCGCTCCATAACGGAGCGGCTTTGCTGATTTCATACCTGTAAGCTACACCTTACGGAATCCACTTAATGTCCTTGAAGTCCGGCTTGCGCTTCTCCAGGAAAGCATTACGGCCTTCTTTGGCTTCGTCGGTCATGTAGGCGAGGCGGGTGGCTTCGCCGGCGAACACCTGCTGGCCCACCATACCATCGTCGGTGAGGTTGAAGGCGAACTTAAGCATTTTGATGGAGGTTGGGGACTTGGCCAAAATTTCCTGCGCCCATTCGTATGCTGTGTCTTCTAACTCATCATGCGGAATCACGGCGTTCACCATACCCATGTCGTAAGCATCCTGTGCAGAGTAGTTGCGGCCCAGGAAGAAGATCTCGCGGGCCCGTTTCTGACCCACCATTTTGGCCAGGTAAGCAGAACCGTAGCCACCGTCAAAGCTGGTCACGTCGGCATCCGTTTGCTTGAAGATCGCGTGTTCTTTGCTTGCCAATGTGAGGTCGCACACCACGTGCAGCGAGTGACCGCCACCCACGGCCCAGCCCGGCACTACGGCTATCACTACTTTCGGCATGAAGCGGATCAGGCGCTGCACCTCCAGGATGTTCAGGCGCGGCATACCGGCATCGTCCACATAACCCTGGTGGCCGCGGGCGTTCTGATCGCCGCCGCTGCAGAAGGAGTAAACCCCGTCTTTGGTCGAAGGTCCCTCTGCAGAGAATAGCACTACCCCAATGGAAGTGTCTTCGCGAGCATCCAGGAAAGCCTCAAAAAGTTCGCCCACTGTTTTCGGGCGGAAGGCGTTGCGCACGTTTGGCCGGTTAAAGGCGATGCGGGCCACGCCGTTGCATTTCTTGTAGGTGATGTCTTCGTATTCCTTTACGGTCACCCAATTCGCTTTGCTCATATCGAATGTTTTTAGAAGCTGAGTATCTAATCGTACGGGCAAAGATAGCAAAAGACGACATGTTTTGGCAGAAGCTTGCAGATGCCAGGAGACAGGTATATACCTGCCCTACGAAGAACCGACAATTTGTCGGCTGCTATACCTTTGGCTTTTTGTTTGCAGATGCCCTAGCTTTAGCAAGTGCTTTTAAAGGTATAACCGTATACCTTCACATAAACCAAAACACAGCAATGGCAAAAATAAGATCGACTACAGTAGTAGGTATATACCACAACGGTGAAGTATGCGTGGGCGCTGACGGACAGGCCACCATGGACAAGCACATCGCCAAGAGCAACGTCAAAAAGATCCGCAAGCTGCTCGACGGCAAGATCGTGACGGGCTTTGCCGGCTCCACGGCCGATGCCTTCACGTTGCTCGAACGCTTCGAGGAGAAACTGAACGCCTACCAGAGCAACATGAAGCGCGCCGCCATCGAGCTGGCCAAAGACTGGCGCAAAGACCAGTACCTGCGCAAGCTCGAGGCCATGATGGTGGTGGCCAACAAAGAGGAGCTGCTGATCATCTCCGGAACCGGCGATGTGCTGGAGCCAGACAACCAGATTGCCGCTATTGGGTCGGGCAGCATGTTTGCCCATGCGGCGGCACTTGCACTCAAAAAGCACGCCCCGCACCTCACGGCAGAAGAAATGGTACGCGAAGCCCTTACCATTGCTGCCGACATCTGCATCTACACCAACCACAACCTGGTGCTGGAGAAACCAGCGAAATAACCACAGGGCAGCAACCACATGGTGCAGACCATCGAACAGGCCATCCGGCAACTATACCCTATTTCAGATAGAACCTTTGGACAGCTCACGGCGCTCATGCAGCGCCAGGAGTTGCCCAAAGGCCATATCCTTTTCCGGGAGGGGGAGGTGAGCAACAAAGTGTTCTTTATTGAACGGGGCATCGCGCGTGCCTTCTGCTATCGTAACGATCAGGAGGTGACCTTCTGGTTCGGTGCTGAGAACGATCTCATCTTCTCCTACTACAGCTATGTGGCTAACAAGCCAGGATACGAAACTGTGGAGCTGCTCGAAAACTCGATTGTGTATGCCATCGATCTGGCTCGTCTGCAGGACCTATACCTGACTAACATTGAGCTGGCTAACTGGGGTCGCAAGCTGGCTGAATACGAGCTCATCAAGACAGAGGAGCGGTTCATGGTCTTTCAGTTTCAGTCGGCCACCGAGCGCTACCAGGCTCTGCTCCAGCAGAACCCCGGCCTGATCCAGCGTGTGCCCCTTAATCAAATTGCCTCCTACCTGGGCGTGACGCAAGTTACCCTCAGCCGCATCCGGGCAGAGGTCCGGTGATTTTTTAACATTTGTTAAATTTCTTCTGCTCCCGAGTCCCGACCTTTGTAAAAAAAGGAAAAAAATGGGCTGGCTATACTTAATCATTGCGGGTATGTTTGAGATCGGGTTTACCACCTGCCTCAAGCTCTCAAACAACTTTAGTGTGCTAAAGTGGTCAATCGGCTTCTTTCTGTGCATCTCCCTGAGCTTTTTCCTGCTCAACAAAGCCATCCAAACCATTCCTATGGGCACCGCCTACGCCGTCTGGACAGGTATAGGCGCGGTAGGTACGGTGATCGTCGGCATGATCCTCTACAAGGAGCCGGCTGATTTCTGGCGCCTGTTCTTCATTTTCCTGCTCATTGGCTCCATCATCGGCCTGAAGCTGGTGTCGAAGTAGGCGGGCAGGGATGTCATTTTAAAGCTTATCTTTGCCGGAGTAGATCTTTTATTAACTCATACTGAGTTACAGGAGTATAAACACGAATCAGTAAAAAGCATAAACACAAGGAAATGGAAGTATCTAATTTTTTAAAGAAGCACTACAAGCACTTCAACGCTGCTTCGCTTATCGACGCTGCCGAAGGATATAAGACGCACCTCAACAACGGGGGCAAAATGATGATCACGCTGGCAGGCGCTATGTCTACTGCTGAGCTGGGCATTATCCTGGCCGAGATGATCCGTCAGGACAAGGTGCACGCGATCTCTTGTACCGGTGCTAACCTCGAAGAGGATATCTTCAACCTGGTGGCGCACGATTTCTATGAGCGCGTGCCGCATTACCGCGAGCTTTCAGCTGCCGACGAGGAAGAACTGCTGAGCCGCCACATGAACCGCGTGACAGATACCTGTATACCTGAAGAAGAGGCGATGCGCCGTATCGAGCATACCGTGCTGAAGTTCTGGGAAAAAGCAGACCAGGAAGGTAAGTCATACTTTCCGCACGAGTTCTTCTACCAGATCCTGTTGTCAGGCGAACTGGAGCAGTACTACCAGATCGACCCGAAAAACAGCTGGATGCTGGAGGCTGCCAAGAAGAACCTGCCGATCATCTGCCCGGGCTGGGAAGACTCTACATTGGGTAACATCTATGCCGGCCACGTGATCAGCGGCGACATTAAAAATGTGCATACGATGCGCACAGGTATACAGTACATGATGTTCCTGGCTGACTGGTATACCCAGAATGCACAGGAAGAATCGACAGTAGGTTTCTTCCAGATTGGCGGCGGTATAGCCGGCGACTTCCCGATCTGTGTGGTACCGATGCTGCACCAGGATCTGCAGCGCACAGGTGTTCCGCTTTGGGGCTACTTCGCACAGATCTCCGACTCTACAACCAGCTACGGTTCTTACTCGGGCGCTGTACCGAACGAGAAGATCACCTGGGGTAAGCTCGGCAAAGACACACCAAAGTACATGATCGAGTCTGACGCCACCATCGTGGCACCGCTCATCTTCGCGATTGTGCTGGATATGTAATTTTTAGAATCAAGGAATTTTTGACAAAAGACCTTTGAAATAATGAAGAAGCCCGCTGCGTGAGCAGTGGGCTTCCTTTTTTTGTCTGAATCAGGATTTACAGGATTTTATAATTTTCAGGATTTCCACATAGAGGATTTTATCTAAGTCATTTGATGACAAATTCCGAATCCTGTAAATCCTTTAATTCTGTAAATCCTGATTCAGACAATTTATTCCTGTGCACGATCCGGACAAGTCGCGACCGGTCCCTACAGTGGAAGGATAATGCTACGTAGCACCACGACGTTACACTGTAAAGCCGCTACGAGCTAACTCCCAAACTCTTAACTTTTCAACTCCTAAACTCCTAAACTTTCCAACCTTATTTCACCAGTTTCTCCGCCCTAAACACATGGTCCGCAGCCTGCAGGATCTTGCCTTTCAACTTTGGGTTGTAGTCTGGGTGCTCAGCCAGGAACGTGCGGACGGTGGCAGCTGCGGTAGGAGTCTGGTAGTAGCCGAAGGTGGATTGCAGCCAGTTGGTCGGGAAGAAGATGTCACCGGTTAGCTGGATTTCCTCTACCAGTTCCAGGCTCTCGCGCAGGTATTTTTCTGACGAGGCGGCACGCAACGGATGATGAAGATAGGAGAGGGCGGAGCCTACCCAAGCCTCCTTGTCGCGGTTGCTGCGGTCTTTAAGCGAGACGAAGAAAGCGTCACGCACCTGTTCATCGCCCGACAGGGCCGGCATCAGAAACTGCAGTCGCTTTTGCCGATCCGGATTTTTGATACGAGCTAGTTGCTGCTGCAATATACCTGTGGCATTCGGGTAGTCACGCACGGCCAGCGATTGGGCCAGCGAGGTATAGTCCTCCTCATTGAGATTAACGCCCGCCGGGGCCTTCTGGGTTTCCCATACCTGGTGTAGCCGATCCTGTGCCTCTTTGGTCATGGCAATGTTTTGGTAAGCTTTGAAGAAGAGTTTTTTATTGTTGCCAGACTTTTGCTTCTCCATCGCGTCCCACAGATTTTTTTCGAAGGCCGGTGCTATTTTAGTTCTTTGCTCCGGACTGGTAAATTTCCAAAAGGTGTCACTTAAGTAGCCCGTCAGTAGCTTCAGGTTAAGCTCTTCCTGCTCGTTAGCCGATTGCAGGAGTGCAACGTAGCGCATCATGTCGGGGGTAATATCTACTCCGTTGAGCATGTTTTCATACAGATTAATGTAGGTCGAGGCCCGCATCACAGGGTTCTGCAGTTTGTTGAGGTAGCTAATGCCGCGTGCATCAACAGGGAAAGTTCCATAGCCCTGCCCGGAGGAATTAAACAGAACATAGAGCGGCCACTGCTTACCAATCACCTCCTGAAATTCAATGGAAGGCTGGTTCATGTTCACGGTGTACTCTTCCACACGGTCGTCATAAACCAGGGCTACTTCAAAAAGCTGAGGCCACAAACGGTCGGATCCGTCTTCGCCTTTCTGCGAGATAGAAAAAACGCTGATTTTCCCATCTTCTACATCCAGCTTACAATCGAACACCGGACGGCCCGGCTCGTTCACCCATACCTGGTTCCAGGCCTGCAGGTCGGCAGGTGTTCGGGCGTCCAGAATTTCGATCAGCTGCGGCCAGGTGGCGTTGCCGTTGGCATAGGTTTTCAGGTATACCTGCAGGCCTTCTTGAAAAGCTTTTTCACCCATCAGGCGCTCGAGCTGCCGCATCATGACAGGGGCCTTGTGGTAGATGATGTGCCCGTAGAGCGATCCTGCATCCTGCAAATTGGCCAGGTCCTGACGGATCGGGTTGGCACCAGCGGTACGGTCCACGCTGTATGCGGTCGGGAAGTGGTCGATCAGAAACTTGAGGTCGTAATTGCTGTTCTTTACCGTCGTTTTGGAAATCTTGTCGGCCATGAAGTTGGCAAACACCTCTTTCATCCACACGTCATTAAACCAGCGCATTGTCACCAGGTCACCAAACCACATGTGTGCCGTTTCATGGGCGATCAGGTTGGACCGTGCCACCAACTGGTCTTTGGTTGCGCCCTCGTCCAGAAATAGCGTAGATGCCTTGTAATCGATGGCTCCCACGTGCTCCATGCCGCCGTACTGGAAGTCAGGTATAGCCACGAAGTCGAATTTCTGGAAGGGGTAGGGGATCTGGGTATAGTCTTCCATAAAGGCCAGCGCGTCGCGGTGTATGCTGAAGATCGGGGCGATGCTCTTGAGCTTGTCCTGATCTGTTTCGCGGTGGTAGAAATGCATGGTGCGGCCCCGGTCGCTGTTGCTCACTTTGCTGAAGTCGCCGGCTACAAAAGAAAAGAGATAGGTCGGGATGGTATCAGAAGGCAGGTAGGTATAGGTCTTGGTAGCGCCCGTTATAACCGAGTCCTGCAGGGGGGCATTGGCCAGGGCTTTCCAATCCTGCGGGATGGTGAGCGTGAGCTTAAACACCGCCTTCATGTCCGGCTGGTCGAAGCAGGGGAACACGGTGCGGGCGCGATCCGGCACGAGTAAGGTATACAGGTAATCTTCGTTGCGGTTGAGCGAGAGGTTGCCGGCCGTGAAGTCGATCTGCACCTGGTTATGGCCTGTCTTCAGATGCTTGGGAGAGATTACAATGTGCTCGTTCTCAAAGACCAGTGGAACCTCCCTGCCGTTCACCTTTACAAGCTGCACATGCTCCTGTTTTTCCTTGAAGTCGATCTGCAGTGCCTGGCTGAGGTCTTGTATGTCGAACGTGATCATTTCAGAGGCAGGTATAGGAGCGTTTTTGCCTTTCGGAATCTGCAGCCTGATGTCATATTGCACGTTGCGCAGCGTCTGGTTGCGGTGTTCCGCCAGTTCGCGCGACACGCCGGTATCAACGGGTAAGGTATAGGCGCTGGTCGCAGGTCCTTTGCTGCAACCGCTCAGTAAAGCCAGAGACAAAGCCAGGGAGGCGGCTTTAAAGGTATAGCTGTGTTTTGACATGATTGGTGTTGAGGGTGTTTGTAAAGATAATGGATTTTGGGAATTGGTGTAGTGAAGGAGGGGTGTTGAACCTGATGGCGCGAGCGTCCTCGCTCGTGTCTACTATCGTGAGGCCTCTGGCCTAGGTATAGCTTGCTTTGTAGCGACTGCTGTTGCAGGTATAGTAACCACGTTGCTTTGTAGATTCGCCTGTGCGGCGGGCACCTACTTTTTTTCTTGACAAAAAAAGTAGGCAAAAAAGTCAAGACTATCCAAATCGAGGGCCCCTACCCCCACTCGCTGAACGCTCAAACAGTGGATAGTCGCAAAGTTGCACCTTGCCAAAGCGATCTGTTCCATAGCTTCCGGGGCAAGTTAGCCTTGCTATACCTGCCAGCGGTGTGTGCTACAAAGCTTATAACTTCGAACTGGTAGTAGCAGAAGCTCCCCGCCTGGGGGTAGGGGCCCTCTTAAAGGACAAGGAGGGGCAGGGGTGGTTCGACACGGTGTTGTAAAGCAACTGCTACAGCTACGAAACTTATACCTCCAATTGGTAGCGGCAGAAATTCCCCTCCGGGGGTAGGGGCCCTCTATTTCTACCAAGATCCTTCCAGGATGACAGTCAGGAAATCAGTAGCTCAAAGTCCCCCTTTGAAGGGGGCAGGGGGATGACAATCGTGCACCAGAATCCTGCTTCAGACAAACCTTACCACCCCATAAAAAGCAAAAGCCGCGAAACTCGCGGCTTTTGCCCAAACAAACAATCAATAACAAACATTTAAACTCTTAAGCTGGTGTCATGGACTTTTCGCGGTCCCAGTGGCGGTGCTTCTTAATGGCCTCTATAAACTTATCGGCAAAATCACCCGCGTCCGCGTCGGCGCCTGCCGTTACCACACCGGAATGGGACAACACCTTGCCCGATTCCTTGTCAGCGAAGTTTACGCCTACTACAAAGGCTTTCTCCAGCAAGTTAATGCCGAAGCCTGAGGTCGCGATCGCTTTGCAGTGCTTGAACGCCTCGCTCACAAAGTGAAGCGCATCACCCATCCCCATCATCTTGCGCACACTCTTCTCGCCGTCCGGAATGTAAACGGCATCATACATAATGGAAGCAGTCGTTACATGGCTTTTGTCCACTTCAATCTCCTGACCGGTGCTGGACAGGCGCTTACCCTGAAACTTAGATACAATCTCGATTGTAACGCCGGCTGCCTCCAGTGCCTCTTTCACCTGCATCACTTCGTTGTAATCATAACCTTCCTCCAGCAGAATCGCGACTCTTCTGGACTTGGATACTTCCTTCTTGTTTCTGTCAATACTTACAGCCGGAGAGTCTTTCACAGATTGACCGTTCGCCATCTTTTTAGAAGCAGCATCTTCTACATAGTTTCCGGTTGAAATGGAGTCCTCGCCAATTGGCACCTCAACCCCAATACCTGCGGCTACCATGGCGGCAAACTGTGGGTCTACTCTATGGAAGTTGGCCAGCTGTCTTGCACGTACGGCTTTGGTTTTCACCTTGCCTAGTTCAAATCGGGCAGCATCAACCAAATGGGTTTTCTCATCTTCGGTGAGTGAGTTCCAGAACAAGGTTGACTGCGAATAATGATCATCAAAACTCTTGCTACGTGCTCTGATTTTATGACCGTCTACTTTCTCGGCGTAATGCACATAGCCACCCATGTTTTCCGGAGCCATCATAGGGCAGCCACTGGCCAGGGAATTAGGCCAATAGTTTACCTTGCCTTTGTTGATGGTCTGACGCATAAAGCCGTCCTGCTGGAAATTATGCACCGGGCAAACCGGTCGGTTAATCGGAATCTCAGAGAAGTTGGTGCTGTTGAAACGGTTCAGTTGAGTGTCGAGGTAAGAGAACAGACGCGCCTGCAAAAGCGGGTCGTTGGTCACATCGATGCCTGGTACTAAGTTGCCGGGGTGGAAGGCTACCTGTTCGGTTTCTGCAAAGAAATTATCCGGGTTGCGGTTCAGCACCATCTTGCCGATAGGCTTTAAAGGAACCAGTTCTTCCGGAATAATTTTGGTAGCATCAAGCAGATCGAAATCAAACTTGAACTCATCCGCTTCGTCTACCATTTGCACGCATAGCTCAAACTCCGGATAGTTGCCCTGCTCAATGGCGTCCCAAAGGTCGCGACGCAGCCAGTCCGGATCCTTGCCGGCTAATTTCTGCGCTTCGTCCCACACAAGTGAGTGCGTACCAAGCACCGGTCGCCAATGGAATTTGACAAAGCGGGCCTTGCCAGCCTCGTTTATAAAGCGGAAGGTGTGCACACCAAAGCCTTCCATCATTCTAAAGCTTCGGGGAATAGCTCTGTCCGACAGCAGCCACATGATCATGTGTGTGGACTCAGGCATCAGGGAAATGAAGTCCCAGAAACTGTCCTGGGCGGCTGATGCCTGCGGTATTTCATTGTCCGGGTCTGGCTTCACGGCGTGTACCAGGTCCGGGAATTTGATGCCGTCGTGGATAAAGAACACAGGTATATTATTGCCAACCAGGTCGTAATTTCCTTCCTGGGTATAGAATTTAGTGGCAAAACCTCTTGCATCGCGCACCGTGTCAGCCGATCCGCGAGAACCAGCCACCGTGGAGAAACGCACAAAAACCGGCGTTTTTATACTCGGGTCGCTCAGGAACTTTGCTTTGGTATAGGCTGCCATCGACTCGTAAGGCTGGAAGTAGCCGTGGGCGCCTGCTCCGCGAGCGTGCACAGCGCGTTCCGGCATACGCTCATGGTCGAAGTGGGTCATCTTCTCCCGGAAGTGAAAGTCTTCCATTAACGTTGGTCCTCGTTGACCAGCTTTCAGAGAGTCATCCGTATGGTTCACCCTTACCCCCTGATCAGTTGTCATATATTGGTCTTTGCCGTCTTCCCGGAACTGTTCTAACTGTTTGTTTTTGCTGTTTTCGTCGACGTGGTTTGTTTGAGGTTTATTCTGATCTTTCTCTTCCATGGTTTTGTTTGTTTTGTTGGATGTAGGTGAGGTATAACTTTTAAAAATCGTGTGCGGAATTCTCTCCAACAATACGGTTTAGTATTTTAAGTGGTTAAGAAAAAGTGAAACAATACAAGATTAAAATGGAGTTAAAATAAGACTTTAGGTATAGCGCGAACAGGTATAACCATGCTGCTGGGAAACAGCACAGGTATAGCGCAGGGGTAAGTAGGAAAATTCGAAGAAGTGGAATAGTTGCCTGAGATTGGGCTTTTACAAACTCAGCTCTTTACGCCCAAAGCTGTACTCGTCTTCCTTCAGGTAGTAGTCGCCGCATTTTTGCAGAATCGTCAGGTTGTCGATCGTGATCTCCCAGTTAAAGTTGTAATTGAAAAGGAAAGTGAGCACCGGGCCCAGCAAGTCAGGGGAGGTATCGCCGAGTGCCAGCGAAATGTGAGGGAGCCACATGTTGGGGTTGTAGTAAATGCCCATTTCGCTGCTCATCTCTGAAATGTCGCGGTGCAGGCGGGCATGCAACTGGTTGAGAGGGGCTGTGCGCAAGACGGGTATGTAGATGACCGGCTTCTCGCCCGGGAACACACCCAGGCCCGTAGTGCGGATCGTAAAGGGCTCGGTCTCACGGCTGGTTTCCAGCAGGTATTGCTGCAGCTCTTCCATATCCGGGATTTCGGCCGTCAGCAGGGTCAGGTGCGGGTAGGGCGTCATCTTCACCTCATTTAGTCCAAATTGCGAGTCGAGTAACTCGGTCAGTTCAGACACACGTGCAGAATGGGAAGGGTCGAGCAGGGATGTAACTGCGATCATAAAAGGTTATTTTTTATTGCTGTTCTCAACGTCTCGCGCACACATTTTTCAAAAGCATAAAGCTATAGAACGAGGCACATGTGATAATGTTTACCAGTATAGGGCTTTTTGCAGTAGGCAACGTTTTATTCTACGTACGAGGCGACTTTTGGTCTGTGGGCCTTTACGCTGGGGATGTTTCCCAAAATAAGTACCTTTGTAGCTCAGCTTTCCGAATCTATGATCTCAATTAATAACCTTAGCTTTCATTTTGGCAGCCGCCCCATGTACGAGGATGCCAACCTGCACATCAAACCCAAAGACAAGATAGCCCTGATCGGATTGAACGGTACGGGCAAGTCCACGCTGCTGCGCATCATCGTAGGTGAATATAAGCCCGACGGCGGAAGCATCCAAATGAGCCGGGACACCACCATCGGTTTCCTGAACCAGGACCTGCTCAGCTACGAAACGCACGAGAGCATCCTGTCGGTGGCCATGCAGGCCTTTGACGAGGCCATCTCACTGCAGAAGGAGATCGACCAGGTGCTGGTAGAGTTTGAGCATAACTTCCACGACAAGCTGGTGGACAAGCTGGCATCGCTGCAGGAGCGTTTTGAGGCGCTTGGCGGCTATACCATGCAGGCCGAAGCCGAGTCGATCCTGGAGGGCCTTGGCTTCACAACCGAGGAACTGAAACAGCCGCTGGCCTCTTTCTCGGGTGGCTGGCGCATGCGCGTGATGCTGGCCAAGATCCTTTTGCAGAAACCCTCGCTACTGCTGCTCGACGAACCAACCAACCACCTGGACCTGCCTTCTATTAAATGGCTCGAGTCTTACCTGGATCGCTTTGAGGGAGCCGTGGTGATTGTGTCGCACGACAGGGAGTTCCTGGACAAGACGACCAATATCACGGTGGAAGTGTCGGGCGCAAAACTGAACTTATACCCGGGCAACTACAGCTTCTATGTAGAAGAAAAAGCCCTGCGTAACGAGATACAGAAAGGCGCTTACGAAAACCAGCAGGCCCAGATCCGGCAGACAGAGCGCTTTATTGAGCGCTTTAAAGCCAAGGCGACGAAAGCCAAGCAGGCCCAAAGCCGCATGAAGCAGCTCGAGCGCATGGAGCGCATCGAGGAGGTGGCAGGGGAAGCGGCGAAGGTGAACTTCAGCTTCCGCTTCAATGTGCAGCCGGGCCGTCACATCTTCCGGCTGGAGCACATGAGCAAAAGCTTCGGCAGCAAGCTGATTTTCCGCGACACCAACGTGCACATCGAGCGGGGCGACAAAATTGCGCTCATCGGTGCCAACGGCAAAGGTAAGTCCACGCTGCTGCGCATCATTGCCGGCACTGAGCCCATACAGGGCAAGCGCGAAATGGGGCATAACGTGATCATGTCTTTTTATGCGCAGCACCAGCTCGAAGCCCTGAACGTGGAAAATGAAATTCTGCAGGAGTTGCAGCAGGCCGGCTCCGGTAAAACAGAGGTAGAGCTGCGCACACTGCTGGGCTCTTTCCTGTTCACCGGCGATGATGTGTTTAAAAAGATCAAGGTGCTGTCGGGAGGGGAGAAGAGCCGGGTGGCGCTGGCCAAAACGCTGATCTCGGAGGCCAACTTCCTCATGCTCGACGAACCGACCAACCACCTGGACATGCAGTCGGTTAATATCCTGATTCAGGCGCTGGAGCAGTACGAGGGTACGTTCATCATCATCTCGCACGACCGCTATTTTGTGGAGAATGTGGCCACCAAGATCTGGTACATCGAAGACTACCAGCTCAAGGAGTACCCCGGCACTTACCACGAATTTGAGACGTTTCAGGAGAAGCGCGAGAAGGAGTCAAAACGTGAAGCCGCTGCTGCGCCAGCCCCAAAGAAGGACGAACCAAAGCCGAAGCGTGACAACAGCGAATTCAACGTGCTGAACAACCAGCTGAAGCAGGTTAACCGCCAGATAAGCGAACTCGAAAAGCAGGTGCAACAAATGGAACAAGAGCTCGCCAAATACGAAACCGAGCTGGCGGACCCGAAGGTATACGGCAACCCTAGCCTCTTGCAGGAAACCTCCCAGAAGTTTGAATCTGTGCAAAAAGAACTGGACACCGTTAACCAGAAATGGGAGAACCTGATGCTGGAGGCCGAGGAGTTAGAGGGACAGCTGGGAAGTTAGAAAGGAAAGTACGTGGGTAGTATTAGATTAAAATACAAAGGAGAGTTGTCATTCTGGAAGAAACCTGGCAGAAGGGAGGTTACGCCGATGCGGCTTGCCCACAAGATCCTTCCAGGATGACAAAACAGGGTGAGCTAACACTGCTCTTCTGCTTATAAGTGTTACCATTCAAATTAGGGAAGTCTGGTTAGGGCCAGATGATGTGATTTATAATTGAAGCAGCAAGCCATGGGTTTGCTGCTTTTTTTTGTGCTACATGGGGTTTATTCAGCTGATTGCCAATGTGGAACCTGTGGAATTACCCTATACTTTAATGCAATAATATGCGTATATAAAAATTGTACTTTGAGATAAAGTGCTTTTTTGCTATTTTGTTCCTCATACGCACCTTATACCTATGAAAGCTTCCTTACTCCTGTTGCTGCTTGGTTTGAGCAGTGTACTGAATGTCTCCTTTGCGCAGCACGGCGGCGAAATTATTGTACAGAAAAAAGGCCTTGGTTTTGCCTACTACCAGCAAGGCAGTCAAATCAGCAAAAAGCAGTTATTGCACATCCTGGATCAACATCCGGAAGCGCGCAAAGAGCTTCAGAAGGGCCATCGCAATACGCTTCCGGCTTCTGTGCTCACCTATGCGGGGGGCCTCCTGATCAGCTACCCGATGAGCAAACAGCTGGTAGGCACCCAACCCAACTGGCTGGTCTCAGGAGCAGGGGCAAGCATGCTGACCTTCAGCATCCCATTCGCCGGCGCCAAAATGAAACGGGAGCACCAGGCCATTCAGGTATACAACCAAGGACTGCAGTCAGCCAAACGCCAGCATACGGATCTTCGCGTTGGCTACGCCTATAACCGTGCTTCGTTCGTCTTTACCTTCTGATCAGTTAATCTCCCTGTACTTCAGGGCTGCACTTCCCGCCGCCAGTCCAGGGTATGAAACAACCACACAACCAGGGTATGGTTGCTTGTAAATCGGCCAGGCGTCGCCGTCTGTACATAGCGGTTCATATAACCTGTCTGCAGCATCAGTCCCCGGTAGCGGGCGGCAGCCATCAGCGAAATGCGGTTCTGGTCAAAAGGGGTCGCGGCTCGCTCTCCCAAGTTCATCAACAGTTCGTTGCCCAAGGCCAGACTGGGTAGTATACCTTTAAAGGTCAGGGTCGGGAAGTTGCGTCGCAGCACCGTTTGCAGGCGGGCCCGGTGGTTAAAGGTATAGTCCTCCGACAGCTCGCCGGCCACTATGCGCTGGCGGTAGCGCAGGTCCCAGCGCAGGCGATGCTGTAGCTTAAAGTTTCCACCAATCGGGGTCGGTATAACGACTTGTGCCCAGGGTCTGTGCTCCCGGCGCCGAAGTTGGCCGCCTACCGGCAGACGCGCATGCGCATAACCTGCTGTTAGGTCAATGCGGTGTGGAAGGTGCGTCGTAAGGCCGGTGCGTGCTATGCCAAAGCCCCCCGGAATGTAGTGGATATCATTCCAGATAGAAAATCCCTCCGAAATCCGAGCCGCTGTCATGTAACCGAACCAGAGCTGTTCATCGTGCTCTACCTCTTTCTGCTGAGCGGCTGTGTTTAGGGGCAAGAGCAACAACAGCATGAAGCTGCAGACCAGGCAGGGTGCTCCCCGCATCAGGTTGTTAGATAAATTTTTACGTCCTGGCATAGCATACACGAAGATAGTGGAAAATACATAAGCACAGCGGGCTCTTAACATCCCGCCCGCTGCCCCGTATTTACGAAGATGCTAACGCCCCCAATTTATGAACAAACTAGACATACTTCACCAGATAGGAGAACAGAGCTCAAAAGTCTTATTTCAATATAATCTCAGGCAACATAAATTCGACTATCTATCGCCAGCTGTGTACGACATCTGGGAGATAGCGGAATCGCAGTTGCAGGAGCTGCCCCAGCTACTGCTTGACTCCGTTATCGAAGAGGACCGCTCGGCCATTGAGCGCTGCTGGCACAAACTATTGAAGGGAGATCATGTGGACGAGATCGTACGTATCGAGCGGCACGGACGCAAACGTTATATACGCTACATCGCACACCCGATTCAGGATAGTGCCCGGCATGTGATCGCTTTGGCAGGTATGGCCGAGAACGTGACCCGGCAGCAGGATTTTATCAATTACCTGACGGAGTTCGGACAACGAAAGAACAGCGCACTCGAAATGGTAGTGCACGACCTGCGTGGCCCTTTAGCCGTCGTTAAAAGTGTGGCCTCCCTGCTTCGTAGGGAGCATAATGATAAAAATCAGGAGATAATGCAGTTTACAGACATTATCGAAACTGCTTGCACCCAGTGCACGGACCTGATCCAAGATCTGCTGAGCGAAGAGCACCTGCAGTCGCCGGAGGTATATGTGCACAAAACCCGCGTGGACATGAGCGAGCAGATCCGGAATGTGGTGGAATTTTACAAAAAAGGCCAGATGGTGCAGCAGCAGTTTGTGTTGCAGCTGCCGGAAGAGCCCCTGATGGTGTCACTGGATCAGATCAAGTTCTCACAGATACTGAATAACCTGATCTCCAATTCCATCAAGTTCACGCCTCAGGATGGCACCATCACCATTCGTGCTTTCCAGGATGGGGGAGAGGCTGTTGTAGAGCACAGCGACACCGGTATCGGTATACCGGAGCACTTGCTCCCTGCCTTATTTGAGCGGCGGAGCAGCGCCTCCAGAACGGGCCTGAACGGAGAGGAATCGCGCGGGCTCGGGTTGTCCATCGTGTATGAACTGGTGAGGCTGCAGGGGGGTAGCATCAGCGTGCAGAGTAGGGAGCAGGCAGGAACACGCTTCACGGTCAGGTTGCCCATGTATGATGCCTAGGAGCGCCCCTTGCGTGAGCGTTTGATGTAATCCAGGCTTTCTTCGTTGAACGGTTTGTGCAGGAATCCGCGCACAAGCGGATAATCACGGGACTGATCCTTGTCGCTGGTAGCAATGGAGGAGGTCAGGATGAACACATCCAGCTTTCCCTGAAGCGCGCCTTCATAAGGGCGCAGGATGTCCAGAAAATCCCATCCGCTTTTAACCGGCATGTTCAGATCAATTAGGATGACGTCCGGCAGGGGGGCAGAAACAGGTAAACCTAAATCGGCCAGTGCATCATCTGCCGAGGTATACGTGCAGATCTCCCTGGCAAAGCCCGCTTGCTCCAGTACCAGAGAGGTTAGGTAAATACTGATGTCATCATCATCAATTATGTATACCTTGCTGACCATAGGCGGCGTGCTTAAAATGTAAAGTGAAGGTAGTTCCCAATTCCGGCTCACTGTCTACCTCGATTTCTCCCCCGATGGCGTTCATTTGCATTTTCACCAGGTAAAGCCCGATGCCTTTGCCCTCAGGCCCTGTGTGAAAGCGCTTATAAAGCTGAAACAGATGCGGCCTTACCAGTGCCAGGTCCATTCCTCTGCCATTATCCTTTACATGTAGTTGCAGACTGTCTTCTTCCCTTACGCTATTTAACGCAATAAGTAAGTCGCGTTGCGAAGATTTATACTTGATCGCGTTGGATATGAGGTTGTGCAGGATGCTGTACACGTAGGCGCGGTTGGCCCAGAGCAGGTCATCTGCCTGCAGGTTGAGCACAATACGTCCTTCGGTCTGGCTGAGCAAATGCTGCAGGCTCTGCACCACTTCGCCCGCCACTTCGCTCAGGCTGACCATTTCGTGGGCCGCCTGCAGGTTAGAGGAGCGCACGGCCAGTATCTTGTTCAGGTCGCTGATCACATCGTCGAGTCGGCGGGCGGATGTCTCCAGGTTCTGCAGGCCCTGCATAAAGCGGTTGCTGTTGCGGTCGAGCTTTTGCAGCACCGTTGAGAGGCCGACCAGGTTAGCAACTGGCGCGCGCAGGTTGTGCGACACAATGTAGTTGAACTGCTGCAGATCCTGATTCTGATGGTACAGGTGCTCCGTGGTTTTGAGTAGCCGCTCCTGATCGAGCTTGCGCTCGGTGATATCGGTGTGGATGTAAACGTGCTTTTCGATCTGGCCCTGCTCATTTGCGATCGGCGAAATGGTGACGTCGGCCCAGATCATCTCTCCGTTTTTCTTGTAGCTGCGCATTTCCTTCCGCATGGGCACACCCAGAGCCAACTGCTCCCTTACCCAGGCAATCTCACGCGGGTCTGCGTCAGTGGAGGTGAGGATGGTGCTGGGGCGCTTGCCGGCAACCTCCTCCAGCGTATAGCCGGTGACGTTGCAGAAAGCCTCGTTCACCCACTCTATTTCGAGGTTGCTGTTGGTGATGATGACGCCATTGGTGGTCTTGCTGGCCACCAACGAAAGTTTACGCCGCTCTTCCTGCGCAGCAACCTGCTCTGTTATGTCTACAAACGAGACCAGAATGCCGTCTGCAAACGGACTCAGCGTAAAGCGCAGCACGGCACTTATACTACTGAAATGCTCTTCGAACTGAACGGGTTTTCTGTTCTTGGCCACCTCTAAGCATTTCAGCTGAAACTGAGAACCCACCAGGAAAGGATATTCTTCCCAGATGTGGCGGTTCATCAGATCGTCGAGGGAGCGACCCAGAAAATTGGCGAAAACCGTATTACCAAAGCTGTAGCGCCATGCCGTATCCAGTGCAAAAAAGCCTTCTACCATCCCCTCCAGTATGTTGTGCAGTTTCTGTGCCTGCGCTTTTACAAGTAGGTTTGCTTCTTTTTCGTTTGTGCTGTCTTTGGCGATGCACTGTATGGCAAGCACACGACCCTCCAGCACTACCGGTAACAGGTTAGCAGACAGGTAACGTTTTGTACCATTGCGGTGCCTGATGCAGGTTTCGAAATTGAGGGACTGCCCGGCAAGCGCTTTGTAAAAAGCCTCAAATGCTTCCTGGCGGTATGCTGGCAATAGAAAGTCAGCAAAGTTACTTTCCGGGAAATCCTCACGGGTATAGCCGGTCAGGTTGACCACAGCATCGTTGCAGGCTTCCACACGACCGTTTGTGGCAATCGTGAACACCAGATCGGGGTTGTTGAAGAAGAGCGCTTTGTAGTAGGCCTGGCTTTCTTTTTTCTGCCGCAGCGCCTCCATTTTAGTTGTAATATCACGGGAGTTGGTGACAAGGCCCCGCACATGCGGGTTGTCCAGCATGTTGGTGGACACGCAGCTGAGCCAGCGCCAGTCCCCGTTTTTAGCCATGAAGCGGAAAGGAGAAAGCGCCACCTGTTTGACGCCACCGTACGTCAGATTGTAAAGCTCTTTACGGATGTCGTCGGCATCGTCGGGGTGGATGAGGTTGAGCACATTGGTGCCCAGTAGATCTTTAGAGGTATAGCCCAACTCAGTATGAATAGAGTCCGATACGTACTGGTAGTCACCTTCCCAGTTAAGCACCGTGATGAGCTCGGATCCGTGGCGTACAATAGAACTATAGAAATCTGGGGTTAGTACCAGTTCTTCAGGTGGCGTAAAATTTACCTTCATAGAGGTGCATTAGCTAAAAACTTCCTGAATGTAATTGTAATTAGGCAATATGGGTTCAAATGTTCGTCAATATTTATCAGATTATTCTAAATGTAGAAAACTGGCTGTTTTATATCCTATATCTGGTATAAAAGCATGAAACCCGATACAGAACTGACTCTTGCTTAAGGTATAGGATTTAGGTTTGTATTTGGATAATTAGGTTAATGGGTTGTGACCATGGTTTACTGCCGCAGCGCCTGTATAAAAAACAACGGCCGGACAGTATTTCTACAGTCCGGCCGTTGTTATGAGCGTGTGTCTACTTATTCTGTTACGGCACGGTGCGCATTCAGACGACCATAACCATAATAAGGATCGCGGCCTGGTTTGCCCAGATCGTCGGCAGTGGCGCGCATTTTGGCCAGCACACGGGCCGGGTCCATATCCCCACCGTTCTGACCAATGATGAGCGCCGCTACGCCTGCCGCATGCGGAGCCGCCATACTGGTGCCTACGGACCAGTAGTAAGAAGCAATTGACGGGTCCAGGTTGCTGCCTGAGCTAAATACATAGTCAAAAACATAGGCAGGCCGGGTTAGTGTTCCTATAGTAGCGGACTGTAGTCCCAACTGTTCATAATAAAATATAAAGTCACCACCTGGCGCTGCAAAATGGATGTCGTTTGTTCCGTAGTTAGAGTACGAAGCCAGGTTATCCATAAAGGTAGTGGAAGGGGCCAATGCCCATCCACGCGGCGCTGTGGCCGAAATGGAGATCACATTGGATGAAGCAGACGGTATGTGCATGAGCGACTTGTCCGCATTGCCATTGTTAGCGGCGTTGCCAGCCGAAGCGATGACGGTTACACCATTCCTGGTTGCATAGCGTGTTACCCGGTCTATGGCCAGCAGCAACTCCTGTACTGCCCTGGTGTCGTTCTCATAGAAATCGTCAGAAGGGTCATCCGGCGTGCCGTTGTCGTTGAGGAAGCGACCATTGCGAGGAAGAGAAGCCCCCAGGCTCATGTTGATCACATCAGCGCCCTGCTGCGTAGCATGCACAATGCCTTCCATCATCCAGCCAAAAGTACCGGATCCACCATCGCGCAGCACTTTTACTAGGATGAGTTCCACCTCTGGCGCCACACCTATGATGCCGAAGTCATTGTCTGCTGCGCCAATTGTGCCTGCTGTGTGAGTACCGTGGCTACCTACGCCCGGCAGGGCATAAGACAATTGTTCACCCACTACAAAATTTCTACTTGCGCTTAAATCTATGTTTGGGGCAAGATCGGGATGGTCCAGGTCAAAGCCACTGTCCAGAACAGCTACACGCACACCCTGGCCGCGGGCTCCGGCATTCCAGGCGGCGGGTGCGTGGATAGCCGCATGGCCCCATTGCAGATCAAAGTAGAGGTCCTTATCACCACTGGAAGGCGGGTTCCCATACGCTTCGAGTTCAATGACCTTCATGTCGTCCGGATTGTACCATTGTATATGGAGGTCGCGCACCACGGAGCGCACACCGCTTATCCGGGACGCCTTTCTGATAAAATCAGGGTCTTCGGAATAGACGGCAGCTACACCAGCTCCACCCAACAGAGAAGTTACCCGGCCATTAGCAGCTGCCACATTACCCTCCAGGCCTGCAGGCAACTGGTCGGTTGTCGAGAGCACAAGATAGTGGTTGGTGCGAACGGACACCTTGTTGGGGTTGTCGGTGGACTGAGCCAGCATATCGCTCTGTGAGTTTAGCTCATTTGCCGGTCCCATGTCTTCTTCTGGGTTACAGCCCGTTAAGCCTATAAAGGCAAAAGCCGCTGAGACGAGCAAGTTGTTGCGGGTAAAAAGTCTGTTAGTCATGTTAAAGGTTTTATAGTTAGTAATAGTTAAAAACACAATCTGATGACCTGTACAGACAGACCCGCTCTGCATGGCAGTAAATTCCCCTTCTCAGAACCGTGCCGAGCCCAGATAAGCAGTTGCGCGGTACGGAAGTAGCAATATGCCAATGATTTGTTAACTGTTATTGTAAACGAGATTTTAACAATACGCAGGCTGCTATACTATTGTTATATTAATTTTAAATTTAATTATATTAATAATGATCTATATAGAATAATTGTATTTTACTGTAAGTCAGTATCCTTTTACGGTGGATATGAAATTAACACATGGGCAAGAGCAGATTGGTGGCGAACAGGTTGTACGAGAGTGCATTTAAGTGGCTGTTTGAGTTTGTGATATGCTCGGCGAAGCAGGCAATTACCTTGGCTTCGATGTTGTGATCGGCAATCCGCCGTACGACCAGTAGAAAATGCTCTGCGACTTTAAGCTATATCTGAAAAAACTTTGCAACGTATACCTGGACCGCCGACTTGCGTGTATACTTTGTAAATTGCTTAATAGAGATGCTGGTAGAAGGCGGTCAGTTCAGTTGCATTGGGGGCATTAAATGGATTGGGTATAGACGGGAACTCTGTGTCTATACCTGTTCTTTTGAAGAAGGTGGATCATTCAGACAAATGCGATTTAGGAAGACACTGTCAGTAATGGCCGGATCTGGAAGCACTCCCGAAAAATAATTTAAAAAAGATTACAACTTTTTAATATAGACGAGCGTATATATAGAAAGCTTAGCGAAAGCTCATTTTGTGAAAGTATAAGCGGCTCCGGGGGTGAACGACCGGGGCCGCTTTTTTTTGTGCCTGTATTATTCTTTTAACCAGTCGAGGGCCGCGGCAGGTGTCGTGAACGTTGCCACTTCGTAGGATAATGCGCCAGCCTTGCGTGCCGCTTCGATGTTGCGCTGGGCACGCGCCTCATGTTCCGGGTCAAACGGCTGCACGCGGGCTACCTTCACCAACCTCGTCTGCGACAGCATGGCTGCCAGGTCCAGGGTCAGCTGCCGGTTCTCTTCATCATCAATCTCTATGGAAGTCGTGCGGGCATCGAGCAACAACTTGCGCACATCGTAGTTTCGGATCGTCTGCACCATAACCTGCAGACTGTGTTTGATCTCTGACAGATGATAGCGCTGCAGGTCGGGGTAGCGCACCTGCAGGATATCGGTAGCAGGTTCGTACTCTAATCGCAGTATGCTGTTTTGCAAAAGAATCATGGGCTGAGACGCGTTCTGGAGAGTTTCGGAAATGAAACGGTGTAAGATACAAAGCAGCAGCTAAGCGGTCAAGCCAAAGTGCGACCTAGTCATTAATTTATGCTAAAATTACAAAGAGGTTTTGATTTTAAAACGGGAAACCCTTAATTGCAAACCCTTGTCGAAATAGCTAGGTGGAGCACGCTGGCGATAAATTTGTGGAAACGATACTGTCGCTATGCAACAAGCTATACCTGCCCTACAGACCGTATTGCAATGATAATATACAAAAAGGACTATATAAGCATTGCCTACTACAAGCCGGAGCAACTGCTCGAGATCACCTGGCTGGCCTATGCTTCCAGCGCGGCGTACCGCGAGGCAATGCTACATTACATTGAAGCGCTGCAAAAGTACGAAGTAAAACGCTGGTTGGGAGATTACCGGCAGGCCCGGGTGGTGCGCCTGTCAGACCAGCAGTGGACAATAGAAGAGTGGGCTCCCTTGTTCTTCGAGCAAGCGAATCAACTGGAGAAAATGGCCCGCGTCAGGTCAACTGACATCTCAGCCCGGATCAGTTCAGAAAACATGTACAAGTCCCTCGATTACACACAGCTCCCATACCCTTACATGGAGTTCGAGCTGTATGGCAATGCCCGCAACTGGCTGCTCGCCTAGGTACCAAACAGTTGCACAGTACTTTCAAAAACGCACCACACCCTGTAAACCCAGATGATCATTCCCAACAAATTCCTGAAGCTTGATTACAATCCCACCCACGATATCCTGTTTGTGGAATGGCCCAATATGCATGATTATACCATGCCAGAGGTAGCCTATATCATAGATGAGGTGGTAGGAGCTGTGCGCAGCTATGACATCAAGCGCATCCTGACCGATACGACGCAGTCGAAGATTACGGTGCCGATGGAGGAGTACGCCAAAATTATAAACCAACTGGCGCTACAACTGGCTACCACACGGCTGAGCAAATTTGCCAAGTTAAACACTGCTGATGCTGACCGGGAAGCGATTTCCTCTAATGCAGCCGCCCTGGTGGTTGGATCCATCGCTTACCGCAGTTTTGCCAATACAGAAGAGGCCATCGCCTGGCTTGTTGAAAGTTAGAGAGTTTAGAAGTTTAGGAGTTTGAGGCTCAGGACTAATTTTAAAAAGTGAAGATATCTGGGATAAACAGATATTCACTATAAACTAACTCAACTACTTCGTATACGGTAGCCTTCCTAACTTCACTCGTTCCCAAATTCTATCTCACAAACTTTTTAAATCACTAACTCTTAAACTCCCAAACTTAAATTATGCGTCCCTACATCCTTGCCGAATCGAACTGGAAAGCCATTAAAGAACAGCAGGTTGAGGTGGCTATACTGCCCTGGGGCGCCACCGAAGCCCACAACTACCACTTGCCCTACGGCACCGACAACTACGAAGCCGAAGCGGTGGCCGCAGAAGCAGCGCGACTGGCCTGGGAGGCAGGCGCAAAGGTAACCGTGCTTCCGGTTATCCCTTTTGGCGTGAACACCGGCCAGGCCGACATCACCCTCGACATCAACCTGAACCCCAGCACGCAGCTGGCCATTCTGCGCGACATCGTAGAAGTGCTCGACCGGCAGGGCATCCGTAAGCTGCTGGTGCTCAACAGCCACGGCGGCAACGATTTTAAACCGATGCTGCGCGAACTGGGCCTGAAGTTTCCGGAGATGTTCCTGCTCACCTGCAACTGGTTCCTGGCTGCCGACCGCAAAGCCTTTTTCGACAGCCCCGGCGACCATGCCGATGAGATGGAAACCAGCATCATGCAGCACCTGCGCCCCGACCTGGTGCTACCACTCAGCGAAGCAGGAGAGGGCAAAGAGCACAAGTCCAGGCTGACAGGTATACGCGAAGGCTGGGCCTGGTCGGAGCGCCTGTGGTCGCAAGTTAGCGACGACACCGGCATTGGCAGCCCCGCCGCCGCCACACCTGCCAAAGGCAAAGCCTTTTTTGAAGCCACCACCCGAAACATAGCGCAGCTCCTGCAGGAACTGGCTGCGGTTGAACCGAAAGACAGGTATAAGAGAGTTTAGGAGTTTGAGAGGTTAGGAGTTAGAGAATTTGATTGTAGCGACGTTACAATGTAACGTCGTTCGTGTGCAGAGATGTTGCACTGTTCCTCTTTCGCCTTCACTCACGTCCCGCGAGTTTGGGTCATCAGGCAGACTCCGGCCGCTTTTTCAAATGCTCTTTTAGACACCAAATGCTCTTTCGGACATGGATGTCTGAAAGAGCGCTAAAACCTATACATGGGGATTAGGAAATCCCCGACAGTTGGGGGTAGGGGCTCTCTATAAAGCATCGGGATTGGTAAGTCCCGAAGAGCATTATAGTAGTACATTTTCAGAACGTGACCGACTGTAGGGACAGGTCGCGACCTGTCCGAATCATGCACCAACCATTCAACCATTCAACAAAAAACCATGCTATACTCAGGCAGATCCGCCCTCGTACAGCATGGTTTTTTTATGTAAAAGAGTAAAGTTATTTCGAAGCGATGGTTCGCAGGGCGTCGCGCATTTCTGTGAGGAGCACTTCTTCTTTGGTCGGAGCTGGCGGCACGGCAGGGGCAGCGGCTTTTTTGCGCATCATGCGGTTCATGGCTTTTACGATCATGAAAATGATGAAGGCCAGGATCAGGAAGTTAAGCAAGATCGTGATAAAGTTACCCCAGGCAAATACGGCGCCCAGTTTGCGTGCTTCTTCCAAAGCCAGACCTTCTGGTACGGCCTCAGAGAGCGGTACATAGAGATTCGAGAAGTCCATGTCGCCCAGGGCTGCACCCACCAACGGCATGATCAAGTCGTTTACGACGGAGTTTACTAATCCGCTGAACGCCGCACCAATGATGATACCGATGGCCAGGTCCATTACGTTGCCACGCATGGCAAATTCTTTAAATTCTTTCATCATGCTCATAAGCGCTGATTTTTAATAAGTGAGTGGGTTAAATAGTTTTAGATATGTAAATATATTCATTTGAAAGTATAAAGCAAGTAGCTTATACCTAAATATTTGTTGAGCAAGCCTGCTCGGAAAAGCTATAAAGTAGACAGTGACAGCCTGAGTGATCAAACTCTCTTAGAAATTCAGGTACTTACAAAGAGATCAGGAGTGTTTGGCCGTAACTGGAGACGAAAAAAATGAGGCCATTGGCTGCGGTATGTGGTATACCAGCAGCCAATGGCCCTGCCAAATTAGGTGACTTGGGTTTTAATTAAGTTCAATGGCTCACGCCTTCACTTTGTAGCCGCAGTTTTGATCTGTGCTATACTCTATTTTTTCATCCGACATAAGTCCTTCGATCAGCTCGTCAGTATACTCCTTGCTGAAGCCAAGGCTTTCGCCCAGGGCCCTTTCATCCAGCTTACCCTTATTCTGGCGCAGTGCTTCGAGGTATTTTTTTTTATCTTCTTCCATAGTCATCCGTTTTAACTTAGCGGCGGTTTAGCATCACTGTTTTATTAACTTACATTCAGCTTGCGTTGTTGTCCCTGTGCTGTTTGTTGCTTGCTTTTCTTCTCGGCCCGGATCAGGTCCACCAGTTCCGCGAGGTCTACTTTCAGGTTCTCATGCTGCCCTTGCATCGCATCTTTCACCAGGCTGTCGCTCTTACAGATAATGTAGCTGTAGTCCATCCCCATTTTAGTGGCGATGTCATAAAAGGGCTCAATCACAAAACCCTCGTGAAACAGCTCGATTACTTGTGTACCCGGCTTGCAGAACATCATGCTCACCAAACCGGCGCCCGTGGCTGATACCACCGAGCTGGCCCTGGAGAATAACTTGATACGCTCGAGCACAGACAGTTGGCTAAGTACCACCGATCGGTAACCGTAGGGCTTGAGTGCCTCCACCAGTTCCGCCTCGTTCTCTACCTGCCGCAGCTTCGAGTCGCTTCGGCTGACGTATAGTTTCACGTTTTCCTGCTGGCCGTTTGAGTCCGGCCCGGCAAGTGGCACAAAGGATTGTTGGATGTAGTCGCAGAGCCAGTGCGGCACCAGGGTGTGGTTCCCGCGCGGTGCCGTAGAGGCGATAATGCAGTCGGCAGTCAGGTGCGGACACTTGTCGCTGGCGATTAGCCTTTCTTCAGGTATATTCAGCAGACGCAATGTTTCGCGCTGGTAGTCATAACGCAGGCTCGGTACCAGAAACCAGTCCACTTTGTCGTACAACCCGCTTGCTTTGAGAAGATGAAGGCGCGGTAGCACATCCACAAACCAATGGCTGATGTTATTGAGCCCAGCGCCGCCAGTGAGGAGCGAAAACACAGTGCCATTAAACTTAGTGGGAGTTGTAAAGTAGCGCTGCTCAAATACAGTGCTATACCCCGCCTCGGTCACTTTCCCGTCCTTTAAACTCAACGACACATGCTCGATGAGATGGTTGTATTTGCTGATGATGGCCACGCAACTCTCATTGTCGGTATAGATTCTGCCATGCGGGGCTTCTACCACCACATAGTCAGTAGTGACTTCCCGCTGCGGCTTCCAGTAAGACGAACAGGCTTCAAACAGCTCTTCTGAAATATCCAAAGTGGTTCTGAGAGCCGGGTAAATTGGGTATAGAATTACCTCGTTCTGGCTCGTGGCCTTTGCAAGGTTATCGTTAAGCTTGTAGATACTCTGCGGCCTATACCTGATTTTATGTGTTATAAATCTGCCTGCAATTTTCCCCAGGCGCTTTTTGATCTTTTGGTATATAAGCTTCATACGGGTCTTAATTTGGGTGAGCAATAGGCAGCTGGTATAGCCATTAGGTATAGCTACTTCTCGAAGCGGCTTATTGCCTGTATACAATAGAGTAGGTAGTGAGTAAGCAGGGTGGCTTTCGCTCCAATGTTGCAGCCGGCCGATATGGAGATTGTAACAGGGATCATAAAAAAAACTCCTACTCCCCCCTAACAGGTTATGCTGCCTGTTAGGGGGGAGTAGGAGTTGAAGGTATACAGGAGAAATCCATTTATCAGCACTTAAATCAATCTGATTCTATATACTGATTATTTTATAGGATTGTTCTCAAATAAATGGGTTAAAATCAGGCTACTTTACGCTGTGCATAAAACTTGTCGAGCCCAAGTTGCTCTATCTGAATGTTCTTGTAAGCCGCTGTCGCCTTAAATTCTTCTAAAATCTCCAGCACATCGTCGTCAATATTCACCGAGCGGCTGGCATCAATCACCACCGTGGAGTTAGGGGCCACGTGGTCAAGCGTGAGCATAATGCTGGCCTTGTTGAGGAACGTAACCTCTTCTGACAGTACCAATTCAACGCGCTCACCTTCGTGGTGTGCTTGTTTGTCGATAAAGAATGGTGTGCGGTAGTTGTCACGCAGAATCATGAACACAGATACACCACCACCGATCATGATACCTGTGATCAGGTCGGTGAGCATCACAGCCACAATGGTCACGAAGAAAGGCACGAACTGGCGCTTGCCAGACTTCCACATGCGGCGGAAAAGCGAGATGGACGTCAGCTTATAACCTACCACAAACAGCACCGCAGAGAGAGAAGCCAGCGGGATCATGTTCAGGGTAAGCGGTATAGCCATTACGCAGATGAGCATTACCGTACCATGCGTAATGGTAGACAGCGGCGTGCGGCCACCTGATGTTACGTTGGCCGATGTACGCACGATGACAGCCGTCACCGGCAGACCGCCAATAAAACCTGACACGATGTTGCCTATACCTTGCGCCTTGAGCTCACGGTTGGTGGACGACTTGCGTTTGTAGGGGTCCAGTTTGTCACCGGCCTCTGTACTAAGCAAAGATTCCAGGGAGGCAATAAAGGCAATGCTCAGGGCGATGGTATACAATTCCGGATTGGTGATATGGGAGAAATCCGGGAAGGTAAAGAAAGAGAAGAACTTACCCAGGTCATCGGCCACCGGCAACTGCACCAAGCGGTTTCCACTGAGGGCCAGATTCGGGAAATAGGCCACGAAAATCTGATTCAGAATTACGCTGACGATAACCGCAATCAGGGCAGAGGGCACAAACCTAAAAAAAGTATAGCGTTTGAGCGCAGGCTGGTCCCACGAGAATATGATGACGAGCGAAACCAGGGTAATAATAGTCGCACCCAGGCTGATCTGATCCAGTATACCAACAAAAAGGTTGGTGCTAAACCCATCTTCCATGCTACCGAACAACTCCTTGCCAGCATAGCCAAAAGCGTGCGGAATCTGGTTGATGATGAGGATGAGACCGATGGAGGCCAGAATCCCTTTGATCATGGAGTTGGGAAAGAAGTAAGCGATGGTGCCCGCACGCAGGTAGCCCAGTATAATTTGGAATACACCCGCTATAATGGTGGCGGCCAGTACTGCCTGAAAGGAGCCCAGCGTCTGAATTGCCGTAAATACGATGAGTGCCACAGAGGCGGCCGGTCCGCTTACGTTAATTTTGGAGCCACTTAAAAAGCCCACCACGATACCGCCTACTATACCGGCGATGATGCCTGAGAAGAGCGGGGCACCGGAGGCAAGTGAAATACCCAGACAAAGCGGGAGCGCAATCAGGAATACCACCAGACCGGCAGGTAAGTCGGTCTTTACATGAGAGATAAACCCGTCGTTGATTCTTTTCTGATCGGGTAATGTACTTTGGTTCATAATTGTTTTTTAGTGTTGTAAAAAAAGCTAAGCTGTATAAGGTTGTATTCTGTTTTTTTTAAATCAATTTTTCATCTGGCAGAGGCTACGCTGTTTTACTTGTCTTTTCTTATAATGACTACTCTTTTGTTGTCTGTATACATGAGCTCAAAACCGCAATGCTGCGCAATCCAGTGGAAGGTACGGCTATGGTAAAAGACTACATGCGTTGGATCTTTGGCATAATACCACGTCGGGATCTTGTCAGTTTCCTGCCACTGCTCCGTCATAATGGTTAGCAGACCACCTGGTTTAAGCAGCTTATAAAGTAAGTGCAACTCCCTAGCCGGGTAGAAAAAGTGCTCAAAACACTCCGTGGCAAAGACAAAATCATATACCTGCTCCGTCTTTAGTTCCGGGAAAAAGTAAGGGTCATAGTTGTCCATCCTGTAGCCTTCTCTTTCAAGGAGGAGCGAAAGGGTAGGAGTTGGGCCGCAACCGTAGTCCAGACCATGCATACCCCTTCCCAGCAAAGGCAGGGTAGGCTGTATCGCCCTGTTGAGAAAGTTGACGTAGCCCGCGTGCTCTATGCCGTTTTCGTGGGTCAGATAGTGTTTTTCCTCTACCTCTGGTAATGGTAGAAAACGCTGCTCCGTAAATACCAGCTGGCAGTTTTCGCAGTGTAGAAAAAGGCGACTGTCTGGTCCTTTTATTTCCTTAAAATCACCAGCATACAGGCAAAGCGGACACGTCATACGATTTGCGTTTAGGCACACTTGGTGCATTTGGTGCTATGCGGCATCAGCAGGATTCTTCCCCTAGGTATAGGCATGCGATTATGTTTGTTGCCATAAGCTAATCGTTTTAAGGTATAGCATTCTGTTTATTAAACCTGCCTGGCTGCTTCGAACTTAAAGTCGGAGGTAAAGTGGAACTTGATGGCCGGGTAATGTTCCTGCACCGAGCGCAGGACCCAGGTCGTGTCTGCAAAAAACACGGGGTTTTCGTCTTTGTCGTAGGCAATGTGGCTGCCTTTGATCGAGATGAACCGTGCCAGCTCCGTCTTGTTATCCGATGTGATCCAGCAGGCTTTGTAGTAGTTCATGGGGTAAAGGTCGCAAGTGGCGCCGTACTCTTGTTTCAGGCGAAACTTGATCACATCGAACTGCAGCTCGCCCACCGTGCCGATGATCTTTCGGCTGCCCGGTTGTTGCACGAACAACTGCGCCACACCCTCATCGGTGAGCTGCCGTATACCTTTCTCCAGTTGTTTTGTCTTGAACGGATCCTTGTTCACCACCTCTTTAAAGATCTCCGGAGAGAAGCTCGGTATACCTTTGTACTGCAGCAATTCGCCCTCTGTCAGCGTGTCGCCGATCTTAAAGGAACCCGTATCGTACAGGCCCACCACATCGCCGGGCCATGCCTCCTCGAGCAGGCTCTTTTCGTTGGCCATAAAGCTGGTGGGGCTTGAGAAGCGGATGCGCTTGTCGAGGCGGGTGTGGTAGTAGAGCTTGTTACGCTCAAACTTGCCCGAGCACACACGGCAAAAGGCAATGCGGTCGCGGTGGTTCGGGTCGAGGTTGGCGTGTATCTTAAAGATGAAACCGGTGAAGGCGTTCTCTTCGGGGCGCACTTCCCGCTGCGTAGCCTCCACAACCTGCGGCGAGGGGGCGATCTTAACGAACGTGTCGAGCAGTTCGCCTACCCCGAAATTGTAAATGGCACTGCCGAAAAACACAGGAGCCAGGTAGCCTTCCTTGTAGAGGTCAAGGTCGAAATTTTCGTAAAACTCGTTCAGGAAATCGGTATCGGAGCGGAGTGTGTCAGCAGATTGCTTTCCGATGATCTCGTCCAGTTCCGTGCTCTTGATGTCCTCGATGGCGATAACGTCTTTGGTAAGCTGTTGTTTGTTGGCCGTGAAAAGGCGGAGGTCCTTGTCATACAAATTGTACACGCCTTTAAAGGTGGAGCCCATGCCAATTGGCCAGCTAAGTGGGCGCACGTGAATGTTCAGCTCCCGCTCCAGCTCGTCGAGCAGTTCATAAGGGTCGCGTCCCTCGCGGTCCATCTTGTTGATGAAAACGATCACGGGTGTGTTGCGCATGCGGCATACCTGCATCAGGTTGCGGGTCTGTTCCTCCACACCTTTCACGCAGTCCACCACCAGGATCACACTGTCCACGGCAGAAAGCGTACGGTAGGTGTCTTCGGCAAAATCCTTGTGACCGGGCGTATCCAGGATGTTGATCTTGTGTCCGGCATAGTCAAAGCCCATCACCGAGGTGGCCACAGAGATACCACGCTGTTTCTCGATCTCGAGAAAGTCGGAGGTGGCGGATTTGGTGATTTTGTTGCTCTTGACAGCACCTGCCGTGTTGATCGCACCACCGAACAAAAGTAATTTCTCGGTAAGCGTTGTCTTACCGGCATCGGGGTGGCTGATAATTGCGAAGGTGCGCCTGCGCAGGATTTCTTCTGAAACCATGAAGCTGAAAGTATGAGCGGTCCCTGCGGACCATTATTGAAAAAATGATATAGTATACCTGTTTACCCGGATTGGATAAACAACAATTCAGGGGGGAGTAGGGACGCTATGTAAGTTCGGGGCGTACATTTAAGGGTGCAAAAGTACAAATATTACGTTGAAATGCAAAAATTGACGCATAAATAGTGATTGTTAAAAGGATTTGTGCAGGGTAGGGTCTAAAAAGCAATTAAGGCGGCTTTAACGAAAAAACGCGGTATTGTCATTGATGACACTTACCATTGTAGACGAGCTGACGGACACACGTGGTTGTGGTAATCAGGAATGTGTGGCGCAGGGAGCGGCCAATATGGTGAATGGATTCTTTGGAGGCATGGGCGGCTGCCGTAATGCTCCTGGTGTTCATTCTATCTCCAATATTTACCGTTTACATTTTTTAGTGCACTACCCCAGGGGTTTTGGAGTATACTTATAGTATGACTGCCAAGCTAATCCGAGAAAATAAATCATGTACCATACTCAATCATTAATTTAAAAACTATGGCAAAGATAAAAGTTGCAATCAATGGCTTTGGCCGAATTGGCAGGCTCACTTTCAGAGCCCTCCTCCGGAAGGAAAATGTAGAGGTTGTGGCCATTAATGACCTGACCGATACCAAAACACTGGCCCACCTGCTGAAGTACGATTCCGTGCACGGCCGCTTTAATGGCATTGTGGAACCTACGGATACCGGTTTAATCGTAGATGGCCAGGAGATCGGTGTAACGGCTGAGCGCGAGCCCAAAAACCTGCCCTGGGAAAAACTAGGTATAGACGTTGTGCTTGAATCCACCGGACGCTTTGTGGACGAAGCGGGAGCCTCCGGACATTTAGAGGCCGGTGCCAGAAAGGTAGTGATCTCAGCCCCCGCCAAAGGCAATATACCAACGGTCGTATTGGGAGTGAACGAGGACATATTGACGGGTGACGAAAGAATCATTTCCAATGCTTCCTGTACCTCAAACTGTCTGGCGCCCATGGCGAAAGTGCTCGACGACGCCTTTGGCATTGAGAAAGGCTACATGACCACCGTGCATGCCTACACTGCTGACCAGAACCTGCAGGACGCGCCACACAAGGATCTGCGAAGGGCCCGCGCTGCCGCCTACTCCATCATCCCCACCACAACAGGCGCAGCCAAAGCGATCGGTTTGGTCATGCCCCACCTGAAAGGCAAACTGGACGGCGTGGCCATACGGGTGCCTATACCTGCCGGCTCGCTCACGGATCTGACCTGCATTCTGAAAAAGCCCGCTACCAAAGAGGAAGTGAACGCCGCTATGAAAAACGCAGCCGACAGCTCTTTAAAGGGCATCTTAGAGTACACCGAAGACCCGATCGTGTCCATCGATATAGTGGGCAACAAACACTCCTGCATTCTCGACGGTGAGATGACCTCGGCAAACGGAACGCTTGTGAAAGTGGTCGGCTGGTACGACAACGAGGTAGGCTACTCCAACAGGTCTGCCGACCTGATCTCTAAAATCGGTTGACCTTCTCCGGTGCAGGAAGCCTTTAGCTACCTGCACCGGTTTATTTGCCTTCCATGGCTTTTCTATGAAAAGGCCTGGTAAATTGTCAAGGTATAGCGAGATGTATTTTGGAAAACAAACTACTACCTATACCTCATATAAGAAGAAAGGCTTTTCGTATTCGGACTTCTGCAGCACGGGTTTCGATACGTTGAATACCTTAACCCCCGTACTCGTCTCGCCTGCCAGTGTGCCTACGTGCGCGTGACCGTGAAAGGCAGCCTCCACGTTGCGTCGGTTCAGCGGCTCCTCGAGGCGGGAGCAGCCCAGAAAGGGGTGAATGGCATCCGGCTCGCCTTCTATCGTGGCTTGGATAGGAGAGTAATGCAGGATCGCGATTTTCTTCAGGTCACTTTGTTCGCTGTCGATCTGCGCAAGGGCCGCGTCCAGCTTCAGGGCTTCGGTTACAGCTTCCTGCACAAAGTCTTTGTTGAGTTGCTCGCCGAACATGCCCAGCATATACCTGTCGAAACCACCACCAAAACCTTTTACGCCGGCAAAGCCCACATGCCCGATCACCGTAAAGTCGCCGTCGAGAAGTTTGAGGTTTGTCGGGGCAAAGATTTTGCGCAGCTTTTTCACCTGGTCATGGTCGTAGTCGTGATTGCCCAGCACAGCCAGCACAGGTATAGAGCAAGCCTTAAGTTCCTCGGCCAGCACCTCCGCTTCGCTTTCGCGGCCTGTGTCTGTCAGATCACCGCAAAGCAGCAGCACATCAGCCTCTTCCGACACCTGCTTGAAAAAGTCAACCCATTTGCCTGCATCCTGCTCACTCACATGTATGTCTCCTACGGCTGCTATGCGTAGTTTCTTAGGTTCAGTATTCGCTTCTTGCATCGTGTTTCGTTTTATTGAATGTAATACTACGTGCCAAGTGCGCATCAGGATAGGGGAGGGCGGCTATACCTGTTTTAAAATAAACAGCCCCCACACGTTGAGTGCGGGGGCTGAGTAAGCTAACAAGTGTTACTATTCTAGTTTCCGGTTCTGTTGATCTCGTCGAGGTTGATGTTACGCTTCTTCGCTTCAAAGTCTTTGCCCTTGGCGAAGTTGTAGCGCAGGTTGATGCGGATACTCTGGCTGCCCTGGTACTGGTCGATGGCGTTGAGGTTGCCATCCAGCATGGTTTTCACTTTCAGCAAGCGCGTTTGGAAAATGTCGGTCGCGTTAAGAGCCAGTGTCAGGCGGTCGTCCATAAACGTGCGCTTCAGGCCGGCATCGAGCCACCACTGGCTTTTAATCTCGTACAGGCCATACACGGCTGGTCCCTGGAAACCGGCGTTCAGCTCCATCCGGATGTCCTTTGGCAACTGGATGCTCTGGTTAGACTGCAGATAGAACAGCACCTGGTCATTGATAACATCCTCAGCGTTCACTTCTTTGGTATAGCGCTGGTAGGCCAGGGTGGCTGTGTTGTTCATCTCCCATTTGCCTGAGATCTGCACGGGGGCTACCAGCGTGGAATACAGGTTCTTGTAGCTCTCGATGTTGCGCTGGCCGAACACGGTGGTATTGTCCTCGCTGTTGTAGGTTGGTATCTCACCTATAAAGTCTGTGGTGATAGAATAACCGGCCATCAGGTTGTAGCGCTCTTTCAGGGTCTGTGTGATCTCAAACGAGTTGGTATACTGTGGCTTCAGGTTCGGGTAACCCTGTGACCAGGTATAAGGATCGAGGTAAAAGATGAACGGATTCAGCTGGCCGTAGTAAGGACGGTTGATGCGGCGGCTGTACTTGTAGCTCACCTGGTAGTCGTCACTCACTTTCTGCTGCAGGAACAGGCTGGGGAACAGGTCCAGGTAGTTGCGCTTGGTGATATCCTGCAGGGTGATGGAGTTGCCCTCGGAAGAGGTATGCTCGGCACGAAGACCAGCCATGATCTTCCAGGTATCGCTTAGTTTAGTAGAGTAGTTTGCATACCCTGCAAAAATGTTCTCGGTGTACACAAAGTGGCTGGTGCGGCGTGGGTCCAGTACCTGTCGGCCGTCGGTTATTTCATAGAAAAGAAGTTCGTTGTCTGATACCACATGGCTGGCCTTCGCGCCCAGTTCCAGTTTGCCATCCTTGCCCAGTTTCTTTCCGAAGTCCACTTTGCCAGCCAGAATGTCGTAGCCGGTTGGGTTAAAGCTGGTGAGGTGCTCCTGGCTGACCAGTTCGTCCGTGCCGAGCACATACTGTCTGTTTTTGAACACAAAGTTTGTCTCATCCGAAATGCGGGCATAGTCCACGTCAGCTGACAGGGTGGTGCCGACTGTGTCGAGCTTGCCGTTGTAGTGCAGGTTAAAAGTGCCGTTGCGGTAAGTGCTCTCATGCTCGTTGGTGGCAGATATCTGGCGGCTATTAGCGGCCACAGGCCGTTGCAGGTCAGACTCCGTGTTGAAGATGCCTTCGTTGCTGTTGTAGAACAGGTTGCTCATAAAGCCCACGCTGTGGCGATCGTTGATCTCGTAATCAGTGCCCAGGCGAAGGGTAGGGCTGATGCGCTCACGCTCTTCTATACCTACCTGGTCGAAAAAGCTGCGACCCGCCGGGTCATTGAAAATGCGCTCCATCTCCATGTCGCGGAAGTTTCTGCGGCGTGCAAAATCCAAACCCGCTGTGGTGTTCCACTTCCCGCTCTTGTGGTTCAGGTCGAAGCCAGTGTTGTACGAGCTCATGCGGTTGTACTGGTAGCCTGCATACACATTGCCGTTCATACCAAAGGCTTCGTTCTTTTTCAGGTTGATGTTGATGATGCCGGAAGCACCCTCGGCATCGTAACGGGCGGATGGGTTGGTGATAATCTCGAGGTCTTTCAGGTTTTCAGCCGACATGCCCTGCAGCAGGTTCTGCAACTGCTTACCCGAGAGGTAAGACTGCTTGCCATTGATCATGACCTGCACGCCGGGCTTGCCGTTAAGGGTGATGTTGCCATCCTGGTCAATCCACACGCCCGGTGATTTCTCCAGCACCTCGTAGGCCGTGCTGCCTTGTGCCAGTCCGGTTCCTTCCACGCTCACTACCATCTTCTCCGCATCATTCGTGATGGTAGGTCGCATGGTCTGAATGGTCACCTCCTTCAGGGTTTTCACATCCGGTTTCACCTGCAGTTTGCCGAAATCGCGGCTAAAGTCAGGGCCCGTTACCTCGAACAGCTCTGTTACCAGAGGCAGGTAGCCCAGGCCGCTTAACTTCAATTTATAGCTTCCCTTTGCCGGCGATTTAATGCGGAAGGTACCATCCATCTCTGCAATGGCACCTGTCACTACTGCTTCAGTGGTAGAGGAAATTACGGCGACATTCACAAATCCCAGGTCTTCCCCTTTTTCATCCAGTACTTTACCTGTCAGCCAGCCTTCGTTTTGGGCTAAACCCTTGTGTGACAGAATAGTTAGTGAGATAAGCGCAATTAAACAGAAGAGCTTTTTCATAGTATTATTTTGTTAGCGTGTATTGTAATGTGATGATGCAAAGCTAGTCTATAGTACTTTGTAATGCAAGGTACTGTTTACTTTATTATATGAATCGCCTCAAATTATCCGTTAACTGCACCAGAATTCCGACGAACGGACATTTGAATTCAGATCATTCGATGAAAGCGGGGTGGGGTCTAACTGCTTCCGAATCCGTATTGGCTGAAAGATGAGTAGCAGTAAGCAAAGGTTGCTTGATCTCTTATTTATTTTAGCAATAACACAAAAAAAGCCTCGGATTTACCTGATAGGCAAATCCGAGGCTTGTGCATTAAGCAGGCGTGAGTCTGTTTCCTGCTATACCTTAGCCGGGTAGCGGACAAAGATGTTTATACTGTTTGGGGTGCTTGCTTTTAAGAAGACGGAGCATGTATCGGAAAACAAAATAGCGTTCGCGCTTACGTTCTTCCTGGTCCAGGGAGCTTCGGTAATCCAGGGTTTCAAACAGGCTGGCAGTATCCTGGTAAAGGAGGTAGCTGTATACCTTCCAGAAACATTTCCTGACAGTTCTCTTTTCTACTTTTTTTCCAGTCTCCTCGACAAAGGCACGTCTCAGATTTTTCATTCTCTCCCGCCTTTAAAGTGTGATAATGCTATTTTTTACTGCATATTTTTATGAAGGAAGCATAAAAGTAATACGGGGAAGCATTATATAAAATGATCTATATCACTTTGTACGCCAACGTATTATAAAAATTCGTGAGCATCTGCTATGTAAGATAAAATATTTATTTCAAGTTCCGTTTGCATTCAAATCAGGTAGCTTGGGACATGAAAATCATGGATTTCACATAAAAGACACAACAGCCGTATAGTTTGAACGTTATGTGATTATAACAGTAAATAATTGACTGTTATTAGGATATGAAATCACTACCTTACTTTCAGGTAAGCTATAACGCACAACAGGGACTCATTTCGAGTCAGTGGTTGCGGGTAGTAAACAGTTATGAGTACCGGCAGGCGCTCGTAAACGTATGTAAGCAGTTGCAAAACAGCAATGCCATGTGCTGGCTGGTGGACTTCAGCCGCGTAAGTACTCCCAACATGAGCGATCAAAGCTGGACAATAGAACTGCTGGGCCATAGTTTGCCGCATACCAAGCTTCGCAAATTAGCACTCGTACTGCCCGACGACCTATTCCTGGAGGTTGTTGTAGAGAAAGTGAGTGACAGTTTACTCAGCATGACCAATAATAAAGTCCAGATTGCTCATTTTGCCGATTCGGGTGCTGCGCAACAGTGGCTCGTATCCTGCAGCGATCCTGATGAGGGTTTGTTCCGAAACGCCTCCTAAAAACTATCTCAGTGTCTTCTCGCCAAAGCCAAAAATCTGTTTCCTGGTTATACAGCCACTTATGAGGCCTCCAAGACTTACTTCCTGCTTGATTTTCGTATTAAATTGAAAAAAATCACGATAAACCTGAAATATTCATGAACTTTTTGTGAATAGTTCATGTAATTAACTTGCTATTAAGTTATAATCTTTTGCACAAACACATGACTATGAAAGAGCTAGAGAGAATCCAGAAAGCGCTCCGGCACAGCAACACCCTTCTATTGAAAGACCGAGAGAAGAAGGTGGAATGTTCTTTTATAAAAGAAGGACTTGTTTACGATAACTTTCCGATTGAAAACAACGTGCTGGCAACTGCACTGCAGGAGGCAAGCGTGAATGGTATTGTAGAAGGACTGCACTTTGAGCGACTTAAAAATACATATGAATGGTTTGCGCTGCGCGTTAAATCGAGGATGCTCCTGGACACATTGAAATAGTCTATTCCCATAGCTATAGAAAAAGCCCTCCGCTAAACAAAGCGAAGGGCTTTTTTATGTTCGGGGAGCCAGCAACCTATACCTTGCTGATGCAGTATCCTGCTTATGACTTTATCTTTTGCGATCCATATCATACTGCACATGGCAGTGCCCGTACTGGTAGCGGCGCTGTTTTACAGAGATCAACTGCGCTATGCTTCGCTTATGATGTTGGCAGGCTGGCTGATTGATTTAGACCATTTGCTGGTAACCCCCATCATCGATCAAGACCGATGCAGCGTCGGTTTTCACTTATTACACCGCTACTGGATCGTGCCACTTTATACCGTACTCGCGCTTATCCCTAAAACCCGACTAATTGGTCTGGGCCTGCTCATACACATCGTACTGGATTGGACAGATTGTTATTTTTGATTTAGTGAGTTGGTGATGGAGTGAAAGAGTGAGTCAGTGATTGAGTGGATGTAAATGAAAATGGGTAATGAACTTCGCCCAAATCAATAATAAAAAAGAGCTGATCGAGGAATTGATCAGCTCTTTTTTATTAGAGTATTGCAAAATCACTCAATCACTCATTCGCTAAATCACTTACTAATTAAACACCTCTTCATTGCTGCCGCACTTCAGCATGCTGCTTCCAAAGTAAGGGTTACGGATTTCAGAGTTGGTGCTTACCCAGTAGGCGCCCTGGTTGTTGTTCACCATCGGGCAGTGCTGGTAATATACTTTCTGGTCGGTGGCGCCAAAAGCTTTTGTCAACGAAAACACGGCCTCTGACAGGTCTTCCAACTGGTTGCGCTGCTCGCCCAGGTCGTTGGTGGCGGCAATGGCAGCGGCTGATTTACGTACTTTTTCTACCTGCTCTTCGGCGAATGTCTTTTGCTCTGGTACCTGCAGGGTAGCTACCGGCATTGCGTTAGCCGAGTTGAGTACCGTACTGGCGGCCTCTTTTGCGGTTTCAGCGTCAGACTCCACCATGGCGTCTTTCAGGGCGATGTATTCGTCCAGTAGCTGCGACAGGTTTCGTTTCATGGGCTCTGCCACCGAATCAAAAGTTGGTGTTTCTACTACCACGGTGCCGGCAGCGGGCACGTTATCACCGTGCGCCATGCCATCGTGGTGCTCGTGGTCGTGCTCTTCTGTGGCATCAGCCTGCTGCTGGTTGCTATCTGATGAACAGGACGTGAAAGCAAACATCGCTACCAGGGCTGCAAAAAATGTTGTCTTTTTCATAATGGTTTATTAGGAAATAGAGGGTTTGTTACGATTTTTTTCTAAAAACAGATTCCCTTCCGGGCAATCACTTTTGCAAAGTTAAGCTTTTTAACGAAATGGGCGGTATAGCGACAGCCATAGCCTATCGGCTGATTTTACGTATCTTTGGGTAAATCAAGTTTTAGCAATGGTTACGATCTATCATAACAACAGATGCAGTAAAAGTCGGCAGACGCTGGAGTTGCTGCGTGAAAAAGGAGAGGAGCTACAGGTGGTGGAATACCTGAAAGACACGCCCTCTGCCGAAGAGCTAAAAGACGTGCTACACAAACTGGGCCTGAAACCGGAACAGGTGCTGCGAAAAGGCGAGCAGGTATACAAAGACACCTATGCAGACAAAGGCTACACCGACGAGGAGTGGCTGCAGATCATGGCCGAAAACCCTATCCTGATCGAGCGCCCCATTGTGGTAAAGGGCGACAAAGCCGTCATCGGAAGGCCACCAGAGAGGGTGCTCGATATCTTGTAACCAGGTATAGATGGGTATAAGGTATAGCCGTGTTATGCTAAAGGCTGTACCTTATACCTGTTTTAGAAGTAGGGCCGTTTCATTCTACTTTTTTTGTCATCCTGAAAGGATCTTGGTAAAGAGGGCCCCTACCCCCGCAAGTAGGATCGGCTTAACCTCCCGGGGGTAGGGGCCCTCTATTTCAACCAAGTTTCTTAACAGAATGACAATAAATTTGAGCGTGTTTTCTTAGAAAGAAACGACCTGGTATTAAAAGGGGTAGCCGATGGCTATGTTCAGCACCATGCCGTGTTCCCCAGGTTTGGGGTTAAAGCCGAAGCGGAAATCATTAAGGACGAAGCGGTCGCCTTCGGGCAGGTAGGGTACACGCACAGGTATACCCAGATCGAATCGGATCACGAAGAATTCAATGTCCACCCGCAGGCCAAAACCTGTGCCCACTGCCAGTTCCTGAAACAGATTGCCGGCTTTGAACTTGGGCTTCTCCAGGTTTCCGTTGCGGTCGTAGGTCTCGTTTATCAGCCAGATGTTACCGGCATCCACGAAAACAGCTCCCCTGAAAAATCCGAAAATCGGGAAACGGTACTCGGCGTTCGCCTCTAGCTTAATATCGCCTACCTGGTCAAAAAAGGAGAAGGCCAGGGTGTCCGGCACATTGTAGGTACCCGGCCCGATGCTGCGCGCCCGAAAGGCCCTGATGCTGTTTGGACCCCCAATCGAGAACTGCTTCACATAAGGCATGGTCATAGAGTTGCCATAAGGATATCCCACCCCCGCGATCAGGCGTGTTGCCAGCTGACTTGTTTTAGAAAAATTGAAATAATAGCGGAAGTCGTTTTCGAGGCGGGTGTACTGCGAGTAAGGCTGGTTAAAGATAGTGCGCGGCGGTACCGGCGGCTCCGAGGCATCATCGCGTTTGTCATTGCCCATCAGCGACTGCACCGCACTCACCAGGTTACCCGACACGTCAAGCGTGGTGGCGTTGAAAAATTGGTGTGTTTTGTTCTCCAAACCCAGGGTGCTGAGAGTATGCTGGTAAATGGAACCGATAATGAACTGCTCTTCAAAACTGCTTCTCAAAAACGGGTTTGCAGCGAGCAGATTGCTAAACTCATCTGTCTGTTTTCCCAGGCGCACGTACTGCAGGTTGATCGGGGTGAAATCGTGCGTGATCGTTTGCTTCGGTCGCCAGTTATACCCGTAGGAGGCATTAAAGGAGTTCATCTGAAAGAACTGTACCCGGTTCAGGAAGTTGTAGCCCAGCGAAATGCGCGTCGTTGGCACAAAGGCGGACCGCAGATTGGGCAGGTTAAAGGGCGCCACCAGTCTCGGGAAGGTGAGACTAGTCTGCACGCCAAGCTCATAGGAGCTAAGCCCGACCGGGTTTTCAGATGCCGACTCTCCGCTGCTGACGACCCGCTGGCCGCCTACCTGGTTTTCAAAGCGCCCCGTAAAGTTCACCGTGAGCATCTCAGAACCCTTAAAAGCATTGCGGTTTCGGAACGATACCGAGATGCCGGGCCCCGCCAGGTTATTGGACTTGCTCACCATCTGCGTTTCCGCCCGCAGCGATTTCTTTAAGTCGGGTGTCATATAAATGAAGGCATCCAAACGATCTTCTTTCAGGGTATCGCGCTCGTACTGCAGGTTCACGAACTTATAGGCACTCAGCCCCGACAGCCTGCTGACTGTGAGGAGATGGTTGCGGCGGCTGTACACGCTGTCCTTTGCTACAAAAAGGCCGGGCACTATATGCTTTGCCCGTACATAGTTTTCGTTCGGAATGTAGTTGTAACCTTCAAAGCGCAACGTATCGCTTACAGACAGGCTATCGTTCAGAACAAAGTTTGCGTTGATGAAGATGTCGTCAATTTTATAGGAGCGCAGAGCGTGCGCTGGCATGTCTCTTTTCAGGCGCAGCAGCACATCTACTTCCTTGTTGCCCACGGTGGTGTCGGCACTGAAAATGAGCATAGCGGGCGCAAAGAAAAAATAGCCCCTGTTTTTGAGGGCCTGGTCTATGCGGGCTCTTTCCAGGATCATGTTGTCCAGATCGTATGGTTCTCCTTGCTTCAGAAGCGAGTTGGCCTCCAACTGCCTGATCTCGGCATGAATGGGCAGTGAGTCACTGAGAGTGTAGGAAATGTTGCGTATACGGTAAGGTTCATGCACCGTAGCGGTCCAGGCGATGGTGGCCATCTTTTTTTTGATAGTAGTATCGCTCTGCACGCTGTTGTAAAAGTACCCCCGGTTGTGCAGGCGGGCGTGCATCACTTCATTAATGCTGGAGGTATCCACTTCGGACAATAGCACAGGGGGCTCACCCAGTTTATTCTGGATCCAGTTCTTCAGGCCCTTTTCCTTCTCCGTATAAAAAGTGTTGTAGATCCATAACTTGGGGCGCATACCAAGTATAGAGGCGTTGGGCTTCGGGCGAACTGTGTTGCTCAGTTCAGTTTCAAGCGCAGTGCCCCGCTTACTGCTGTCTTTTTCATCGTTTACCTTCACGTCAAATCCTGCAAACAGGGCATCGCCCTCCGGCACAGTTTTCGTACTGCTGCAACCGGGCAGCACCCAGCTCAGCGCCAGACATAAAACAAACAGGGTATAGCGTAACGCTTTGGTCATAGGGTACTTATTCTTGATCTTCTTTTACGACTTCTTCTACTTTCTCTTCGGCTTCCTGCTCTTCCTTGCGCTTCTCCCGTTCGTTGAACTTAATGGCTTCCTCCAGGCGGCGCTCTTCTCTGCGGGCTTCACGACTCTCCAGGCTGCGGAACAGGTCAGAGAAATTGTCATAGTCGCGCACAAAGATCAGAGCAAGGCCGGTGGCCCGTACGTCACCTTCCAGAAAGCCCTCGTACTGGTTGCGCTGGAAACCACGCACGCGCAGTCTGCCGTCCTTTGTGAGCGAGTACTCTACCGACACGTCGCCGCCAAAGCCGCTCATGGCTCGCTGCTGTTCATTCTGACCTTCCAGGCCGATATCAGTACCAACCCGCACGGTCAGGCGATCATCCAGAAACTGCTGGCGCAACGCCACATTCAGGTCAGTTCGGCCCTCGGCTGAGCCAGTGGAGTAGTCTTCATAGGAACTCACGCCCAGCTCCAGTCCAAGCCCGCCGGCATAGCGGTTCGTCAACTGGTTGAGCTGGTCCGTCATCACCTGGCTTAAGCTGTTGCGGGCTGTGGAGCCCAGACCACCGCCACCTGAACTGGACAGTGGGTCCTGTGCCAGAAAGCGGCCCAGTACCAGCAGAGAAAACACCTGCTTGTTGAGCTCCGAATCATTCTGACGCAAGGCGGCCAGTCTACTTTCCACAGTGCCATCCAGGGCTCCGCGGCGCTGCTCTTCCAGCTGAATGTCAAACCCGATCTCAGGCTTGAGAAGCTCGCCATCCAGGTTCACGAATACTTCGAAAGGTAGTTGCGTGCGATAGCGGTTAAGTGCGGCCTGCTCCATGTCCACCTGGTCGACCACCAGCTCCATGGGGGCTGCCTGTAGCCTGTAGATGGCAGAAATTTGCATGTTGGCCTGCATCGGATCACCGGTCCAGTTAATGTAACTGCCTTTGGCAATATCAAGTTGCCGTGATACCAGGTCATAGAAGTCCATGCTATACCTACCTTCTGTGATCTCATAGCGGCCGCTCATGCTGATCTGCCCGCTTGGCGTAATACCGATGTACAAGGGAGAGGCACTGCCGCGCACAACCAGGTTATCACCCGTGGTCGGGTCTATCACAATGGTGACGGTGGTGGCGTCCGTAACGATGATCTGCGCGTCGATGTTGGCGCCAATAAATCCAGCAGTTGTGCTTTCTTCGACCGCCCTGGCAAGAATGGCATTGAGAGAATCGTTGAGCGTGACAAATTCTACCACTCCTTCGCGCTCCGCGGCTGCCACACCATCGGCCGGGATCACGGTCGTGAAAGTGGAGCCATCCAGCACCGTCACAAATACTTCAATGTTCGGCTCCAGCATGCTGCCCGTTATACTGGCTTTCATGGCCATCTGAACGTTGCCATAGAACAGGTCGTTGTCGTTGGCAGTGGAGTTCATGGCCAGGAAACGGTCTGTACGGGCACGCAGGTCGAAGGTATAGTCCGTGTAGTTCTGGGTTAGAATGTTGCCGTTGATGTCAAGGGTGTTGCCCAGCGAGTCAGTCAGCGTGAATTCGCGCATGCTGATGCCCTGCTCCGTGAATTCCAGGCGCTCGTTTTGTAAGGTATAGGGCGAGTTGAGCATGGTGAGGTTGAACTTTGCCTGATTGAAATCCAGCCCACCCCGGATCGCAGGCTGTGCCAGTGTTCCTGTGATGCGCAATTTCCCGTTGGCGCTGCCAGCCAGGTCGTCTACCATACCTTGGGTGAAGCCACCGAAAGAAGCCAGGTTCAGGTTGGCAATGTTCGCATCGAGGTTGAGCAGGCTCGTTTCGGGTTGCATTTCGTAAGTCCCACTCAACAGCACCTCGTTGCCATTGCCAGTCAGTCCCAGGTTCAGGTTATAGCGGTTGGCGCCAGCTGTGTTGGCTTTCAATGCTATATCACCGATCGGTATACCTGTGTAGGCGAATTTTGACAAGGTAAGGTCTGCCGTAAAAGCCGGATTGCCGGTCAGCAGTTCTGTTAACGTAGCGGTTCCGTTCAGCACGCCCGTCATTACACTATCCTGCTGCTGAAACGACTCCATGATGTAGCCGATCTCGAAATTCCCGAACTCTACCTGTAATGGCGCATTCGGGCTCACGGGGCCGGTGCTGTTAAGCAGCACATAATTCCCGTTGCGTTCCAGCCGGATGTTCTGCGCATAGAGCAGGTTGGTGTCGAATTGCAGGTAGTTGTCCTGCGGCACCGACCAGGGCTCCCCATTGATCACGAGCTGTTCCGGGTTAAAGGCAAAACGGTATCCCGGCCCGAGGCTATTGAGCAAGCCACCGATCACAAACTGTTCCACGCTGTCCCTGTCAGCCATGGCCAGGCGCAAAGTCAGGTCGTTATCGCGGGCTGCCCCGTTCAGGCTTACATTGTTGACCAAAAGCGAAGGGGAACGAATTTCGCGCACGCCCAGATCGTAGCCCATTTGCTCCCGGTTGCCGCGCACCCGTAAGGCCACATCCTGAATGTTATACTCGGTATAGGTCAGCTTACGCACGTTCGCATCCATGGCGAACTCCTGCGTTTCCCCGTTGTAGGAAGCCGTAATCGGACCATTTACCTCTAACTCTTCCAGGTCAGGCACAAAAGAGGCGATGATATCTGGACGGCGGACAAGCATCGTAGCCTCAAAGTCGCCCAGGTTGAGATTGGCCGGGTATGGCGGATCAGGTTGCAGGTCGAAGTAAGCGGAGAAGTGCTTGGACAGAGCGGTAGGAAGTTCACCCAGGTCGTTGGCGAAATGCATATCGGCGTTGAGAATGCTGGAGTTAAGAGCGATGGCCGTGCCTGGCATTTTCTGGTTCAGTGTCAGTTGCAGCGAGTCGATCGGGTAGGAGACACCCTCCAGCCGCACGCGTACATCGTCGCCCTCCAGTGTGCCGCTGATATCACTGGCATCCTTGCCGGCAAAGTGTCCGCGCAGCTGCCCTCTCACACCCAAATCCTCTTCGTAGAAGTTAAGGGCTTTCAGGTCTACGCCTTTCAGGTCCAGATCAAACACATACTCACCCCGTTCGGCATTACGCATATTGAAATCACCTTTCAGGTCGAAGTTCAGGTTCTCGTCGCGGGCCCGGGCAGCCACCTGGTATAGGTTGCGGTCGATGCGGGCGTCTACATCTACATTGTTGTAGGCGTAATTGTTGTAGTTGGCCTCTTTGATGCGGGCCTTCACATCCGCGCGCATGGTTTCGGGGCTTAGGCCCGTGCCCTGGGCGGTTGCCTCAAAAGCCACACGGCCCATTCCATAGTCCTCTGTAAAGAGCTGTTTCAGATCAAAGCCCGATGTTCTAACCGTCGCCTTGAAAGGCTCGGCTCCGGCAGGTCCCTCGTCCATGTCCACTACGGCATTCAGGTTGCCAAATGAGCTGCTGATGGCTGCATTCAGATCGAAGTTGGTGAGGGTGCCGCTATACCTGCCGGTCATGCTCAGGTTGTTCGGGATCCGGATCTCCGGCGGTATGGTACCCGGAGGAGCCAAGGCCAGTATGTCGGTGCGGGTGGTGGCCAGGCGGTTGATGTTCAGGTTCATGGCCAGCCGGTCCGGGTCCATGGCGTTGCGCACGTTGCCTGTCACGTTTACGGTAGTGCCCTGCAGACCTGCTACCTGCAGCTGCTGTATGCTGATGTTGTCCAGCCGACCTTGCGCGCGTCCGTCGAGGCGAATGGTAGAGTTGGCAATTTTACGGAATGAAGGATTATCGGTGAGGTCAGGCGCGAACAGTAGCACATCCTGCATACCAATGCGGCTGTTGTCAATGTCGAGGTCCAGCTGCACGGCATCCAGGTTATCGGTCAGATCAGCCCATGAGGTATAGCGCAGCGCCAGGTCTTTGCTGATGCGGCTGTTGCCGGTCTGCAGATCGAGGTTGGCCAGCCTGGCATGCGTAGAGTCGAGGGTGATCTCAGATTGGAAATTGTTGACCTGAAAGCCACTTTGTTCTTTCAGCTTTAGTTGGTTGAGTTGCATGCCCATCTGGTTCAGGCTATACCTGACATCTTCGGCATCCAGTTCGATGTTAGTGAAGCGCAGGTGGTTGTAGTCCATCCCGCGAGCCTGCCGGGGCGCATCGGCATTGTCCATACCTGCTTCCAGTCCGGTCACATTCAGCTTGCCCAGGTTCAAAACCCACTTCACAGGCTGGCCCTGCGTTTTCTCTACCGATTCGTCCAGCTTACGCACCGTTTCGGCCGGGTTCACAGCCAGAGAGTCGGCTGGTTTCATTTTCTCCTGCACATACAGCACTTTGGAGTCATGCAGGTCGAAGCTGCGCAAGTCGATGCGGGCATTGGGCAGGTCAATGTCTTCAACGGTCAGCTCCGATTTGCCCAGCTTCAGCTCAATGCGCTGATCGGCAGGTATACTGACGTAGTTTAGGGCAAAGTTCTCTACTTCCACACCGTTCATGTCAAATTCGAAGGTAATGGGCTGCGGCTCTTCGTCAGGGGGTAGTTTGGACTGCACATAGCGTATACCTGTGTTGCGCAGTTCTATTTCATCAAGCCGGTAGATTTCCTCTTCCAGGTTCAGTTCTTCCATGGTGGTGGTTAGCTGGCCCACCCGCGCCCTGATGTGGTTACCACCTGCCTCGTCGTTGAAGTTGACATACACGTTCTCAAGGTTGATCAGGCCCAGGTCCAACTGCATGGCCCCGGTCGTGTCGGCAGGTTGGGCTGCGGTGGTATCGGTGGCGAAGGCCTCCATCAGAAAATCAAAATTCGAAGAAGAGTCGGGGAGGATGTGCAGGTTGAGCGTGGCCTGCTGCAGGTCTATTTTGCTGATATTGACTCCGCCACTCAGCAGCGACCATACCTTGAGGTCCAGCCCAAGGCGCTGGCTGTACCAGAGCGTATCCTGCTGCTGGTCCTCTATGTACACATCTTCCAGCACAATGGCATTGCGCCAGTCTGTTTTAAAGCGCCCTATTTCCACCCGGGTATCCAGCATGCCAGCCAGGTATGAGGCTCCCTTCTGGGCTGCGAAATTTTGTACTTTCGGGATTTGGAGCGCGATAATAATGAGCAATAACAGACCCACTACAATGGCGAGGAACCACAGTATTACCTTGGCAATGGTTTTTCCGATATGTTTAGCTGATGCGATAGGTGTCGTGTTTACTGTTTGACTTTACGCAAGATTGCTAACAAGGATAGAATTTTTTACTAATGGTAATCGTATACCTATTTGTTCACTGCCTCTGGTTAACAGGGTCTCCTTTCTAATGTTATGAACCCTAATACCTTGAAATTAAAGTTATTTAGTGAAGGGGAGGATGTAATTGATTAATAATCAAACAACTAGCACTGTGTGTAGTACACAAGATAGTTAGTTATTAATCTTTAATCATGACACAGGAAACTATACCTCCCGGGTTTAGGGATATGTTAGGTTTTGGGTTGGTGGAGGCCTTGCTGGGGCGCCGGTCCCGTCGCTTTTTTAAAGGTGCTGAAATACCGGATGGTGTCTTCGCCTACAAATCTGCACATGCTTCCATGCCTCTTTCGGAACTGGAGAAGTTACTTATTGTGACAGCCTGTGCCGGCAATACAGGTTGGCACAACATGATCTACCGCGCGCAGCGGTATGCACCACACCTTTCTAACTATGCAGCCGCAGCAGGAGGGCGCACTTTCCCTTCGGCAGCAGGCTTTCATACTTCTATGACCTTTTTCACAGATGACACTGGCGTGTATGTGGTCAACAACCGCGATGCTCCTGCCTCAGCTGATCGTAAAGAGGATGGTTCGCTGGAACTGGGTGATGTGCTGCAAGCCATGCAGAGCCATATCACCAAACTGCAGCACGGCCGGTTGAAGCTTCCTTCCGAAGTTCCGTTTGTGGAGGCGCACAATACCTGGGTGAGTAACAAACCGGGCACACTGCTGGTGATCCCGGTGGCTGATTTGGCCCAACACCTGCTATTGGCGCTCTGTTACATGCTGCAAAATGGCCTTGTGCTGTATGATGATATTAACAAACGTCCTATACCAGGTATAGCTCGTTTCAAGAACCTGGCAGATCCGGACAGTACCTGGCCGATCACTTTTGTAGAGCAACTGTGCATGGCTGAAGTTACCGTGGAAATGTCAACTTCCTGCTACGCGGGTTCGCTGATGCTGCAGGCCATGGGACTGGGAGGCTGGTTGTACGATGGCATTGATCCTTTCAGTGTGCTGGGGGCGAGTGGGGTACCGGGAGTAGAAGGGCTCGGCTTCCGTTTCGATACCGATGATCGGTGGCCATACCCCAATCCGACCGGACTGGCAGGGGTGATGGAAGCGTACTGCCCGCCACACTATGCTGATATGCGTGCTGCTGTGGACGCGGTTTGTGATCGTAAATTCAAAAAAGGAGGGCCCTTTCACCCGGCAACCCCAGGTCCCTGGAAAGATTCAGCAGGGGTGAGGCAAGCCGCCCAGGTACATGATGAAGCGTTCAGGGAGTGTGTGGCACTTCAGGCGCAGTATGTTTACGATACTTTTGGTAAATTCCCCGGCACGGTGCCCTCGGTCTTCGTTTGTCCTTACTTACAGGCACATCACCTCGATCTGGACTTTTATGATAAGTTTTACCAGCCGGGTGCCTATCTGCATACGCATGCTCACCATATGGAGCGGTGGCATCCGGATACCGCGCTAAAGGTATAGCACAATAGCTTCAATCAGGCCATCATCACGTTGTAGCGACTGTACACGCCCATCAGTTCGCCCATAGCCAGCACATGCGGACCCAGCACACGGAGCAGGGCCTGTCGGCCTGTGCCTTCTTTGATATTCAGCATCACGTCCAGGGCGTATATTCTGAAATAGTAGTGATGCAGGCCCTCTGGCGGACAGGGCCCCCCATAGTGCATTTTTCCAAAATCGTTAGTACCCTGTATCCCAGGCACCACGCCTTCATCGATCAGGTTGGAAGGCGGCACGTTCCAGACGAGCCAATGTGTCCAGATGCCACGCGGCGCATCAGGATCCTCCACAATCACCACCAGGCTCTCCGTATACTTGGGCAGGTTTCTGATTTCGAGCGGTGGACTGATGTTCTCGCCGTCACAGGTATAGCGGGTGGGAATCCGCTCGCCCTGCGAAAAGGCGGGACTTGTCAGGTATAGTTTTCCTTGTATTCTCGGCTGCATAGCGTTTCTGTTCCAATATGGTATAAGTGTGCCTGTTCGTCAGCAGGGTGTAAGGGAAAAGAGTTAAACCAGTTTCAGTTTCAATATTTATATTATAACTTCGATTTTTCATAAAGGTTGAGTTTTCAAATAAAAAAAGGTATATATTTACTAATAATTTTATCAATTATGGTGAATGATACGCTTAACCTGGCAGAATAATGCTGTAAAATCGTAGGCTGTTAAATTTTTCAGCAGTTATTTACTACAAATACTTGATATTTAGCCGGAAACTATTAAATTTCGTATATAAGGCAACTCGAATAAAAAAGCATGGGGTTATGGAGATTTTTATCATCTTAACAGTACTGGCGATTTATGCAGTAGGCTACCTGTTGTATTACATGTATGGCAAGGAAGACCGAAAAAACCGAAAGTACGACCGCTATCAAAAGTACGACCGTTACCAATTGTAGGGGGAATGATACTGTTTGTGTTTTAGATCGCTGGTTCTACCAGCAACTGTTACACCATGAAAAAAGGTGCAGGATAACCTCCTGCACCTTTTGGGCTTAAAATCAAATGGGAAATTTTCAGCTTATCTGGCCGTGCTCAACTGCAGGTAGTTTACCAGGTCATCAATCGAGTAGACGGGTACTTCGTCTGGAATCACAACATTATACCTCTTCTCCACGGCCAGTATAATATCGACTACATCAACAATATCCATTCCATTCTCCCAAAGTCCTTTGGGGCCGGAAAGTTTATGGGGGGCGATTGCTTTTAATCTGCTTACCAGATTAATTACCTCTTTGTACAGGGTAGTTCTAGGATCTGCCATATGCATAATATTAAAGGGTAATATGTAACCTCGCTTTTTCCCGAGCCTCTCCTGCCTCGTTTATAAGACAGGAGAGGGGGATTAAAACAAGATCTTAGTGTGCGAACTCATGCGCCATTTTCTTTTCTTCGAGCTCTCTGGTTTCGTGCTCCAGTTCTTCCAGCGACTTCTCTTCCAGGTGAATCACCGTTTTCTTGTCCCAGCCAAATTTAGCCAGGATGCGGTCGAAGCCGTAGTAGATGATCGGCACCACGATCAGGGTCAGGAACATCGAAGAGCTCAGACCACCGATCAAAGCCCATGCCAGACCGTTCTTGGTTGCAGCCACCGAACCACCTGCCAGCGCGATCGGCAACATACCGATCACCATCGCCAGCGTCGTCATCAGGATCGGGCGGAAACGGATTCTCACCGCTTCGATCAGGGCTTCTTTCACTTCCACACCCTCGTCTTTCAGTTTGTTCGTAAAGTCCACCACCATAATGGCATTCTTGGCCACCAGACCGATCATCATGATGATACCCAGAATGGAGAAGATGCTCAGCGACTGCTGTGCCAGCGCCAGCGCGAGCAAGGCACCAATGATCGCCAAAGGTATGGAGAAGAGTACAACCAGCGGGTACACGTACGAGTCGTACAGCGCCACCATGATCAGGTACACGAAGATGATCGAAGCCAGCAAGGCAACACCCAGCGTACCGAAGCCTTCGCTCTGGTTTTTCAGGTTACCGCCGTACTCAATGCTCACACCTGCCGGCATGTTTACTTCTTCCATCAGCAACTGAATGTCGGCACCCACGGTACCAGTCGGGCGACCGATTACCTGAGAGTTCACATTCACAGACGTCACGCGGTTGTAACGCTCGAGCTGCGACGGACCAGTAGACTGGCGTATGTCGGCAAACTGACCCAGGCGCACGAGTTGCCCCGTGTTGTTCACGAAGGACAGGTTCGCAATGTCGGTCACGCTGCGGCGGTCGAACTCGTCGAGGCGGATGTTGATGTCGTAGTCTTCGGTTCCGGAACGGAAGGTTACGTCGGAGTTACCGCTGAAGGCCAGCTGCATGCTCGCGCCCACGTTCTCCAGCGAGAGGCCTACGTTGGCCATCTTGTCGCGGTCCACCACTACTTCAATCTCCGGGTTACCACCTTCCACCGACATTTCCACGTCGGCAGTACCCGCCACGCCTTCCACCACGCGCATTACCTGCTGAGAGAAAGCCATCACACTGTCCAGGTTAGAACCTGAGATAATGAGCTGGATAGGAGCCTGTGAGTTACCCACCAGGCCTACAGGCACCGGTGTCACTTCCACGTTCGGCAGTTTGCTTTCGATGTCAGCCTTGGCCTGGCGGCTGAACTGGTCCGTGCTGAACGTACGCTCCTTCACATCCACCAACGTAACGGATACTTCCGCTTTGTAAGCCGTGTTCTGGCCCTGCTGCGCAGATGAAGTAGTGCCTACTGTGGTAAATACTTTTGAAACTTCGGGGAAAGCTTCTAAGTACTGCTCTACCTGGCGTGTGGCGAAGTTGGTCTGCTCCACGGTAGAGTTTTTAGGCAATTCCAGCTGTAAGCTAACTTCCCCACGGTCACCGGCAGGTATAAAGTCCGAGCCGATAAAGCCGAGTGGCACCAGTGCAAACGAAGCAACCAATAGCAGGATCGTTACCCCCAGTGTGATGAACTTGTGGTTAAAGGCCCACTTCAGCGCGGCCGTAAAGCCATCGATGATGTTGTCCAGGAAGCGCTCGAATGCCAGGATAAAGCGTCCGAAGATGTTCTTGTCCGAAATATGTTCCAGGCGTGAGAAACGGCTGGCCAATAGCGGAATCAGGGTGAAGGCAACGAACAGTGAGATCATCGTTGACACAGCCACCACCACGGCAAACTGACGCAGAATGTCTGATACCAGTCCCGATGAAAGGGCGATCGGTATGAACACCACCGTAATTACCAGGGTGATGGACGTTACGGTTGCCATGATCTCGCGGATACCGTCGTATGCGGCCTGCGCCGGCTTCTTGCCCATCTCCATGTGGCGGTGAATGTTCTCGATTACCACAATGGCGTCGTCCACCAGGATACCCACCACGAGAGAGAGCGCCAGCAGCGACATCAGGTTCAGCGAGTAGCCGAACAGGTACATGAAAATAAAGGTCGCCACCAAAGAGGCAGGTATAGAAACCATCACGATCACCGCGTTTCGGAACGAGTGCAGGAACAGCAGCATCACAACCGCCACCAGGATCACCGCGATCATCAAGTCATGGAGCACCGAGTCGGCAGCCTCCAGCGTAAAGTCAGAGGAGTCGTTTGCAATGTTAAAGTTCAGGCCAACGTCAGCGTAAGTTTTCTCCAGGTCAGACAGGGCTTCCTTCGTCAAACGGCTCACCTCTACGGCGTTGGCGTCCGACTGCTTCTGGATGGTGATACCTACAGATGGGTTGCTGTTCACACGGGTCAGTACTTCGATGTCTTTCTGTGTATCCTGTACCTCGGCTACATCTGCCAGGCGCACAATGCCGCTCTGGTCTTCGCGTATGATCAAACCGCGCAGCTGGTCGAGCGACGCAAACTTACCTGCCAGACGGATCTGTGTCTGTCCGCTTTCCTGCTTGATCTTTCCGGTAGGGAAGTCGAGGTTGGAGTTGCGTATCTTCTGCTGAATCTGCAGGATAGAGAGGTTGTAGGCCTCCAGTTTGTTAGCGTCGATGTTCACTTTGATCTCACGCTCCTGACCACCCAGAATTTTGATGGCAGCCATACCTGGTATGCGCGACAGTTCCGGCTTGATCTTCTTATCGATCAGGTCATAGAACTCGGTCGGCGACATGTTGGCGGTCGCTCCCATCTTGATGATCGGGAGGTCGTCAAGGTCAAATTTGTTTAGCGTTGGTGACTCCGCATCATCCGGCAGGTTAGCCAGGATGGTGTTGATCTTACGCTGCGCATCCTGCAGGGCCAGGTCCACATCTGTGCCCTGGTTCAGTTCTACCACAATGATCGAGAAACTCTCCAGGGAGGTGCCACGCATCGTTTTCACGTTCTCGAGTGCCGACAAGGCTTCCTCAATTTCTTTGGTCACCGAGTTCTCTACCTCGTTAGGCGAGGCGCCCGGGTAAATGGTGGAGATGGTGAGTACCGGCGGGTTGAACTTCGGAAGAAGCTCGTAGTTAAGCGATTGGTAGCTCGCAACGCCCAGCAGTGTGAGGACCGTGAAGACCACGACGACCAGGGTTGAGCGCTGTATCGATATTTTGGTTATGTTCATTTCTAAATGTTCTTGAGAAAGAAGTTTATCTGTATCATTTTAAGGAGTTGAATTCTCCTGGAGTGTGTAATCCCGCTCCCCCAAAAAGAGAGGGGACTTCGATCTCTCCACTTCTCTTTGTCATCCTGAAAGGATCCTGGTTGAAGAGAGGTCAAGCCTTTGCTACGAGCCACCAAGATTCTTACAGAATGACAAAAAAGTTAGAATTTAACTGCCCAACCCCTTTGAAGGAGCAGACAACATAGCCGAGTTTTACTTCAGCACCGTTACTTTCATGCCTTCGCGGAGGTTGATCTGGCCACTGCGAACCACTTGCTCACCTGGCTTTACGCCGTCCAGGATCTCTACCTGGTCCTGCGTTACCACACCCACACGTACCGGACGCTGGCTGGCCTGACCGTCTTTCACGACATACACAAGCGGGTTCTGAATGCTGCCTACGATCGCTTCACGCGGTAACAGCATGGCGTCGCGCTGATCGGCTACGTCGAAGAAGGCGGTGCCATACATACCGGCACGCAGGTTGTTGTTAGCAGCGTTCTTCACTTCCACTTCCACGTCAAACTTCAGGGTTGCATCAGCCTGGGCAGCGATGGCTGTCACAGTGCCTTCATACTCCTGACCTGCACCGGCATCGGCTTTCACTTTCACTTTGTCGCCTTTGTTGATCAACAGGACTTCACTTTCGGAAGCCTTCACTTTCAGCTTCAGCTTGTCCACGTTCACGATGTCGTACAGCTTGGTGCCTGCGTTCAGGTATGAGCCTACTTCCACATAAATTTCGTTGATTTCGCCACTGATAGGGGCAGTGATGCGGGTCTTGGTCAGGCGCTGACGGGCAGCTACCAATTGTCCTTCCGTCGCTTTTGCATTCAGGCGGGCATCTTCCAGCTGGCGCTTGGTGATCGCGTCGCCGGCTGCCAGGTTCTCGAAACGCTCCAGGTCACGCTTGGCTTTCTCGGCGTTGGTCTGCGCGGTGGCCAGGTCAGCGGCCATGGTGTTGCTTTCTACCTGCACAAGCAGTTCACCCGCTTTCACTTTGTCGCCTTTGCGCTTCAGCACGCTTTTGATCTGACCCTGTGTTTCAGAAAGAAGTGTCAGGCTTTGGATCGGGGCGAAATTGCCCTGCGCCGTAAAGGACTTGTCCAGCTTGGCGGAAGCCACTTCGGTAATGGTGACAGGTATAGCATCGCTCTTAATGGAAGCTACGGCAGCGTTTGCGGCCATTTGCTCTTTGTTGCTCATTAGCTTAAAGCCTATAGCGCCCAAAATCACGATAACGACTACGATATAAATCAGCTTTTTCATTTTGTGTTTGTGTGATGCTTATTTAATTAATGTGTTTAGGTCGCCGGTAGCTTTCAGGTAGCCGAGTTGGGCCAGCTGGTACTTCAGCATTTCGTTGTTCAAATTTGTTTTTGCTTCGCGCAGGCTTACTTCTGCCTCCAGCAGGTCAGTCAGCGGAGAGATGCCTTCCTTGTAGAGGTCGTTGGTGGTGTCGTATACCTCCTGGGCCAGGGCCACATTCTGCTCCTGTGCCGCAATGGACGACGAGCTGTTCTGCAGTTGACTGATGGAGTTTTCAAGCGCTACTTCCAGATTCTTGGTCAGCTTCTGGCGATCCGCCTCCAGCGACTTCAGTGTGTACTCTGTCTGCTTGATCTGGGAGTGCTTGCGCATACCGTCGAAGATCGGAATGTTGAGCTGAACCCCTACAATGGCCGTTTTAAACCAGGGCATGTCCGTGTCGAGGAAGTTGAACTCCTTGCGCATGGCGTTGTATTGGTAGGTACCAGTGGCAGCCAGGGTAGGGTAGTAGCCGGCCTTAATGTTCTGCATCTGCAGATCAGTCAGTTCGGTCTGTTTGTTCAATAACTCCAGTTGCGTCTGCCCCTGCACCAGGTCTTTGCTGCTGTTAAAAGCCGCTGCGCCTGTATCGAGTGTGATGGCGGCGTCAGTCAAAGCAATACCTTCCTCCAGTGGCATACCCATGAAGAACTTCAGGACATTCATTTGCTGGTCAAGCGCACTGGTCAGTGTCTGGAGTTGCGTCTCGAGGTTGGTTTTGTTTACCTTGATGCGGTTCACATCCACCTTGCGGGCCAGGTCGTTTTCGTACTGCAGCTGCAGGATCTTGTTTAGCTGGTCCAGGCGGGCCAGGTTGGCGTTGATGATCTCGAACTGCTCTTTCGTCTGCAGGATCTGAAAGTAAGAGGAGCTGACGTTATACATCACCTCTTCTTCGGTCATGGTCTTGCGCAGGCGGTAAAGGTCTTCGCTGCTCTTGGCTGCTTTCAGGCCTACAAAGTAAGACTGGTTGAACAGCAGCTGCGACAGCTGTATGCCGCCGTTTGCATTGTATTTGGTACCAAACTGCACCGGGATCATCTCGTCTGGCTTGCCCTCGAACACGTTCGGGATCACCTGCACCGGGATGGCCGGATACATATTGAAGTTACCGAAGGCATTCACCTGCGGCAAACCACTGCTTTTCGCCTCTTTCACCATGTATTTGGCGCTCAGTTGGTCATACGAAGCCTTTTGCATGTCCTCATTATGCTCCAGCGCATAGGTAATGGCCTCCTGCAGACTCAGCGTCCGCACGTCAGGCTTTTCCTGCGCCACAACCGGCTTCACGAAAAGCATGGCCAATCCGACTACTAAATATTTGATTTTCACGTTATTGGTTTATTATGTTTAGATATAAGTAGTTAGTTCTGAAAAATATGAACCTGTTGAATAAAAAAATTATGTTTTACTTTTCTCCCACTCGTCAATCAGAGAAGGCATTCTGTTTTTCACGAAATCAAGAAAGCTGATGAAATCGTTCAATTTAGCGTCATAAACAGGATTCTCGCGCTTTCTTACTTCCAGCACACGTTTCAGCAATCCGTTAAGGTGGCTGAGGTCTTCCATTTTCTTGCCAAACAGATCGCGCCAGTTAGAGGACTTGATGCGGAAATAACGCTTACGGTCGCCTGGGAAAGTGGTATACTCGATGTGACCTGTGTTAAGCAGCATATTCAGCGCATTGCTGGTAGCACTTTTGCTGATGTTGAGCGTTTCACTGATCTCATCGAAGGTGAGTTCCGCACGGTCAGAAACCAGCAGCAGCCCCATCACCCGCGCCACAGCAGGCTGAAAGCCGTTGTTCTCCTGATAAATGCCAAATTCCTCGATCAGGCTGAGTTGTTGTTCGCTAAGAGTCATAGTATACCTCCCTTTTAGATCATTAACGTCACAAAGGTAATAGTTGGTTTCATTAGTTCATAATTTACAGAACTAAAATTTTACTATTATCGCCAAATTCGTCTTTAGCGGTTATTGTAGCATGCGCCGCAGGTAATTAATCTGTCCGAGGTGGTAGTTTTAAATGGACGTAGAGATGTATTAGTATTTCCACTAATCAGCCAACGAATGTACTTATTGTCATCCTGTAAGGATCTTGTTAGCTAGCCTTAGAAGCTGTAATTCAAGGATCTGCCTTCAGAAATCGCAGGTATGGATTCTCACTTTTAATCAACTCCATTTTCTTATCGCGGCTCCAGCTCTTTAGCACCTTTTCTCTGTCTATGGCATGCTGTACATAGGTATAGCGCTCATAGTAGAGAAGTTTATAACAGAAGTAGCGACCTGCAAACGTTTCAGGCTTGCCCCTGTTTGCTTTATGCTGTTCGAGCCGATACACCAAGTCATTTGTCATCCCCACATATAGCACCGTCTTGTTTGGGTTCGTAGTGATGTAGACAAAGTAGTTATGGCTTTTCATAGCTGGGGCTTAACCTCCCGGGGGTAGGGGCCCTCTATAGCTACTAAGTTTCTTTCAGAATGACAAAAAGGAGTCATAATTCTATAATACAATAAAATAACTTAAAGTGGAATAGGGATGACTTGAATTCTTATTTAGAAAATGCAAAAATTACAACATATTCAAGAGCCATTTTCCTCACAGCTCCATCCTTCCCTCATAAACCAGCACACTTAACGGAGGCAGTTGCAACGGAGCAGTTGCCTTCGCTTTGTCAGGTATAGACTCAGTGATGTTCTTTTTCCTGACCTGCCACTCGTTTGCTGAAGAATCAAGGACGACTTGCCATGTTTTTGACCAGTCTGGTAGTGAACAGGGTAGGAGATTTTCCGAAAAATTGAACAGGCAGACAAGATGCAGCAGTCCATCCTGGGTTTGACGGTGCAGTAGCAGTCCTTGCGAACCGATCACATGTGCTCTTACGCAGCTTTTGCTGAATTCCTGCAGTACCGGATGGGTGCGGCGCATGCTGATCAGGGTGCGGTGCCATTCCAGCAGCAGGCGGTGCTTGCCTTCCCGCCGCTTTTCCCAGTTAAGCTTCGATTGGGCAAACGTTTCCTCCGCCTGCGGGTCAGGTGGTTCTGCTTCCCACTTGTAATTAGAGAATTCTCTTTTCCGGCCCTCACGCACGGCTTGTATGAGGTCTTTGTCTGAGTGGCTCACGAAATAAAAGAAAGGGCCTTCCTCCCCATATTCCTCCCCCATAAAGAGCAGGGGCACATAAGGCGAAAGCATCAGGGCGGCTGCCGCCAGTTTCAGCCTGTCTGTATTTACCAGCACCGAAAGCCGTTCGCCTTTGGCCCGATTTCCTGCCTGGTCGTGATTGAGGTTAAAGGCAATGAACTGGTCGCCGGGTATACCTGCAGAGGAGGCGCCGTGGCGTCTTTTCCGGAAACTGACATACTCACCGCTGTGCACGAAACCATCATTATAGGCCTTTGCCAATTGTTCCATCTTGCCGAAATCAACGTAGCGCACCTGTCCTTTTTTGTCGAGCAGCACATATAGGGCGTGGTGGAAATCATCGAGCCATTGGGCGTCGAAACCGTAGCCGCCCATTTCCGGACTCTTGACCACACGGGGACTGTTGTAATCGCTCTCCGCCGTCAGGTATAGCCGGCGGCCCAGGCGCTGCTCCAGCTTCTTTACTTTCTGGTGGATTAGCTCCCAGATGTGCACCGCGCCATTGTCGATCACAGCATGGATGGCGTCAAAACGCAGTCCATCCAGGTGATAGTGCTCAAACCAATAGAGCGGATTTTCTGAAATATAATCCCGCACCCCATCGGACCAGGCACCGTCAAAATTAATGGCATCGCCCCAGGGCGACTTGTACTGGTCCGTGAAATAAGGCCCGAACTGTGACAGGTAATTTCCCTCCGGCCCGAGGTGATTGTACACGACATCCAGGAAAACAGCTATACCTCTGGCGTGGCAGGCGTCGACCAACAACTTCAGGCCCTCTGGTCCGCCATAGGAATTTTGCACGGCGTAAGGGTATACGCCGTCATAACCCCAGTTTCGGGTACCGGGAAATTGCGCCACCGGCATCAACTCGATGGCATTTATACCTGTCTCCACCAGTTCCTCCAGACGCGGGATGATGGCTGCGAAAGTGCCCTCGGAGGTAAAGGTGCCAACATGCAGCTCGTAAAGCACGAGCTCCTGAAAGGGGAGGCCGCGCCAGTTGCTGTCCTGCCAGGTATAGGCGGTGTGGTCGATGACCGCCGAGGCTTCGTGCACACCGTCTGGCTGGTGAAACGAGGCCGGGTCGGAGTAGTCCTGTTCGTCGTCCGGCATGAAGAAGTAGCGGGTACCGGGGTATACGGCCTCTACTTCCAGGGTATAGTAACCTTCGCGATCCGGCAGCATATCGAGTTTTCGCTCCTCGGGCTGCACCAGGTGCAGCACCATGCGCTCCTTTTCAGGGGCCCACACCGTAAACCGACACCTGCCTTGGCCCAGATAATAGGCACCCGCTTTTTTCATAGCTCTGTTTATAGGTATAAGATTTCATTGCAAGGCATCTTGCTGTGTGATTTGGTAGGGTGCTATACCTTGTTTAGGATTGCTTCAGGCGGATGATCATCCCTTCATCCCCACTCAGACTAACGTGCTTGCTAACCGTTCCACCTTCACGCTCCGGGAGTGTATCTATCACGATGGTGCCTTCGAAATTGAAGTGCTCCGGCGCAAAATGACAGGGCTTGTGGCTCAGGTTGAGCAAAATCAGGAAGCGTTCATCCGGGGTATAGCGTAGGTAGGCCAGGAGCGGACCGCTGGCTACCACCGGCCGGTAATCCCCGACGTGCAGGGCAGGCTCATCCTGACGCAGTTTGATCAGCCTTTTGTAAAGCGCGTAGATCGAGAATTCATCTTCCAACTGTGCCTTTACATTCACGCGGCGGTAGTCTTCTGGCAGTCGCAGCCAGGGTTTGCTTTTGCTGAAACCGGCGTTCTCGCTGTTGTCCCACTGCATCGGGGTGCGCTGCGGGTCGCGGCTCAGGTTGAGCCCGGGCATGTTGAGCCCCTGCGGATCCTGCACCTCGTCTGGCGGAATGGGCACGTCGCGCATTCCGATCTCATCACCATAATAGATGGTAGGCGTTCCGCGCAGCGTGAGCAAAAGCATGGCCGCCACCCGGGCCTGCGCCTTGCCCACCCGGCTCGTGATGCGGGGCTGATCGTGGTTGCCCAGCACCCAGTTTGGCCAGCCCCCGTCGGGCAAGGCACCTTCGTATTGGTTGATGTTAGAGGAGATTTCCGTGGCATCCCAGTCGATGGAGAGCAGCAGGAAATTGAAAGGCAGGTGCGCCCCGTTCTTATCGGTGCCGTAATAGGTCATCAGTTTATGGATAGGCAGGTAGATCTCACCGATCATCATGCGCTCATCGTAACCATCTAGCACCTTACGCATCTTGTGCACAATGTCGTGCACTTCGGGCTGGTCGGTGGAATAGGCTGGAATCAGTTTTTCGTAGGTGGCCTGGTGCGCCTTGTAGTTCGGATTCACGGGATTATCGCGCAGCTGATCATCCTTGATCATATGCCACATCACATCCACCCGGAAGCCGTCCACGCCCTTGTCGAGCCAGAAGCGCATCACATCCATCATGGCCTCCTGCACCTCGGGGTTACGCCAGTTCAGGTCGGGCTGCTCTTTCAGAAAAGCGTGGTAATAGTATTGCCCGGTGTGCTCGTCCCATTCCCAGGCGCTGCCGCCGAACACGCTGAGCCAGTTGTTCGGTTCGGAGCCGTCTTCGTTGGCATCTTTCCAGATATACCAGTCGCGCTTCGGGTTGTCCTTGGAAGAGCGCGATTCTTTGAACCAGGGGTGTTCGTCGGAGGTATGGTTGGGCACCAGGTCGAGGATCAGCTTCATGCCCCGGTCATGGACGGCCTGCAGAAGTTCATCAAAGTCGTCCATGGTGCCGAACAGCGGGTGAATGCCACAGTAGTCAGAAATATCGTAGCCAAAATCGGCCATGGGAGAGGAGAAGATAGGGGAGATCCAGATGGCTTTGATACCCAGTGACTGGATGTGGTCGAGCCGGTGGATGATGCCCTGCAGGTCGCCTACGCCATCTCCATCACTGTCTTGATAGGAGCGTGGGTAGATCTGGTAAATGACTCCTTCCTGCCACCACAGGTGTTTTTGCTGCGTGTCTTTCATAGTATTTGGTTTGCGAATTGGCCTCAGGCCGGTGCTACATGAAATTAATGTCTCATGTACGGGAAACGCAATGGAAGGTATGGTGAGTTGGGTAACTGATGAGTGATATGATCCTATCCCGATGCGCAAGAATCGCGCAGGTTTTACCTTCGCTGGGAGCGTTGTTGGCCCTGCTCAAGGCATGGCCGGTGGGCCAACTTATCTGCCTGGTGCTACGGTGCAGTGAGCTGATAATTAGTTATAGCTTATCCTTTTAATTAATCTTTTTTAATTCATAAATTTAAATATTTAATATGTATAATTGTTCTAAGTTATTCAACTTAAAAGAGTATACCCATTACTGTTCATGACATAATGAAATAAAATTATTCGTATTAGGAGCCATCCTTTGCTTTTTTGTCAGTAGGGACAAAAAGGTGATGGCGCAACGTATGCAACCTGAAAGGAGAAAAGCTAATGCTGAGCGTTTATTTAAACGTTATGATAAGTTTTCGTTGCTTGCAGTGACTTGATCGTGATGAACAGTGCTTTCATTTAATTGGACATTAAATAGATTTTACCAATTTATCCCAAAACCTGCATGAAGATTACCATTATTGCTGGAGCCCGGCCTAACTTTATGAAGATTGCACCAATAATTGAGGCTATTGAAGTAGCGTCAGCAAAAGGAGCAGCTATATCTTATCGGCTTGTGCATACAGGTCAGCATTATGATAAAAAGATGAGTCATGATTTTTTCATGCAGCTAGGTATACCTGAACCTCACGCCAACCTGGAGGCAGGTGGCGGCACGCAAGCAGAACAGACTGCTGTTATAATGGTCCGCTTTGAAAAGGAGTTGTTGGAAAATCCAGCTGATCTGGTTTTAGTAGTAGGTGACGTTACCTCTACAATGGCTTGTGCTATAGTTGCTAAGAAATTACATACCAAAGTAGCTCATGTTGAGGCGGGCATACGCTCTGGTGATCTTACTATGCCGGAAGAAATCAACAGGCTTGTAACAGACTCGATTACAGATTACTTCTTTACAACTTCTGATATAGCAAACAAAAATCTACTGGATAGTGGGGTTACTGATGATCGAATATTTTTTGTTGGCAACACGATGATAGATACGCTGCTGAAACAAATGCCTCGTTTCCAAAAGCCTGAAATTTGGAACGATGCTAATCTGGTACCACAACAGTATTTCGTTTTAACATTGCACCGACCAGCTAATGTAGATCAAGAGCAAGGTTTGCAAGCGTTGCTTGATAAGATAATAACTTTAAGTCAGAGTCTGCCAATCGTTTTTCCAGTGCATCCAAGAACAGCCAAAATGCTCCAGAAAATTGGAAGCAATGCACCGAATCTGCACTTAATAGATCCGCTTAGTTATTTAGAGTTTAACTTTCTAGTTAAAAATGCCAAAGCAGTAATTACTGATTCAGGTGGTATCACAGAAGAAACAACTGTGATGGGAGTACCATGTATGACTTTAAGAGATAGCACAGAAAGGCCGGAAACCTGTACAATTGGTACAAACGAATTGCTTGGAACTGACCCTAAAGCTTTAGAGCCGGCAATGCAGAAGTTATTTAATGGTGAATGGAAAAAGGGTGGGGTGCCTCCACTATGGGATGGTAAGACCGCCACACGTATAGTCGAGAGCCTTATCGATCTCTCTATTTAATATTTATTCAAATCAGTATTACTTTGAAAATCTTTCAAAAGGGTTTTCCAGATTGTGAGTGTGGTAGTATTTTAACTCCATCTATGCTTCTGCGTTATAAATAGTTACAACTATCATAATGGAGCAGAGCTACACATCCTACTTCACAGGCCTGGGCCTGATCGGCATCCTGACAGGTATGGTGCTGTTGGTTTTTGTCGTGTGGAGTGTGATATGGTCCTACCGAGATGCCCGGCGTCGAGGCAAGTCCCCTTGGTTGGTGGCCCTGATGGTCTTGCTTATGGTGTGGCCGGTTGGCCTGATCATCTGGTTAATGCTCCGGCCCCAAAAAACAGAGCAGCAGGTATAAGCTACTCCCAACGCACGATGTCGTCGTACTCTTTGTGGCGCTTAACATAGGTCTCCACGACAGGGCAGGAAGGCACGATCTGGCATTTGCAGGCCCGGGCATGATCCAGCCCTTCTTTCACCAGTCTGTCTGCTATACCCTGTCCCCGGTGTTGCTCGGGCACATAGGTATGGTCGAAGTCCATATGACCGTTGTTGGTAATGGAATAAGTAAGCTCCGCCTCACCCCCTTCGAGCCTGATATAAAAGCGGGTGTCCTCTTCGTCGTGAATGATTTCCATGGGATTGTAATAAGTGTTTGCAAGAGGTATACGACTGGGAGAGGGATGGTGTTAGTTGAACCCGTTCGGTATCCAGAGATTTTTAATGTAATTTGCAGGCAGATATTTATAACCTGTGACGGTCTGACAGAGTACAATCAGCGGTCCCTCACATTTCACCATCTAAAAAATATGCACCAAAACGCTAACCTGATCGGTCGCATCTCACAGCGGCTTTCTCTTTTCCTGTTCCTGTTCCTGATCACCGTGCTGGTGCAGGCGCAGACCATTACCTCTCCGGACAAAAACCTGTCGATGACCTTTGAGCTGGCCGCCAACGGCGTGCCTACTTACCAGCTGACTTACAAAAAGAAGCCGGTGATCAAGCAAAGCAAGATGGGCTTTGAGATGAAGGACGTGCCTTCAATGATGAACGGTTTTGCAATAGCCAAGACCGAGCAGAACAGTGTGAATGATACCTGGGAGCCGGTTTGGGGTGAGCAGAAAACCATCCGCAACCACTACAACGAGTTGCTGGTGACGCTCAACCAAAAAGAGCACAAGGACCGCCACATCCAGATCCGCTTCCGTCTGTTCAACGATGGCTTGGGCTTCCGCTACGAATTCCCGCAGCAGAATGAGCTGAAGTACTTCATCATCAAAGAAGAGCACACCGAATTCAACCTGACCGGCGACCACAAAATCTTCTGGATTCCTGGCGATTACGACACCAACGAGTATGCCTACACTACCTCGCAGATTTCGCAGATCCCGGGCCTGATGGAGAAGGCGACGATCGATGTGCATGCCCAGTTTCCGATCAAAACGCTGGCGGTGCAAACGCCTTCCATGATGAAATCATCGGACGGACTTTACATCAACATTCACGAAGCGGCCCTGCTCAACTACCCGGCCATGCAACTGAACGTGGATCCGAAAACCTACAAATTCAGTTCGCACCTGGTGCCTGACGCTGTGGGCAACAAGGGCTATATGCAAACGGAAACCCATACGCCCTGGAGAACCATTGTGGTGAGCGACAAAGCCACCGACATCCTGGCCTCTAAACTGATCCTAAACCTGAACGAACCGACCGAATACGAAGACGTGTCCTGGATCAAGCCGGTGAAATACATCGGCATCTGGTGGGAGTACTTCGTGGCAGGCAAGAGCTCATGGGCTTATGGCACCGAAACAAACGTGAAGCTGACCGACGACTTCACGAAACTGACCCCGAACGGCCGCCACGGCGCTACGACGGAGAACGCGAAGAAGCACATCGATTTTGCCGCCGAGCATGGCTTTGATGCGGTGCTGATCGAGGGCTGGAACATTGGCTGGGAAGACTGGTTCGGCAACTGGAAAGAAGAGGTATTCGATTTCGTGACCGCTTATCCTGACTTTGATGTGAAAGAGGTGCAGAAATACGCGGAGTCGAAGGGTGTACGCGTGATGATGCACCATGAAACATCTGCCTCCGCCACGAACTACGAGCGTCGACTGCAGGATGCTTTCCAGTTCATGAAAGACCATGGTTACAACTCAGTGAAAACCGGCTATGTGGGCAAGATCATCCCGCGCGGTGAGCACCACGACGGACAGTGGATGGTGAATCACTACAACCATGTAGCCCGCACGGCGGCCAAGTACAAGATCATGATCAACAGCCACGAGGCGGTGCGACCGACCGGCTTGCACCGTACCTTCCCGAACTGGCTGGCGCAGGAGTCTGCCCGCGGCACTGAGTTTGAAGCGATGGGCGGCCTGGCCCCGGACCACGCCACCATCCTGCCGTTTACCCGCCTGATGGGTGGGCCGATGGATTACACACCGGGTATTTTCCAGACTGACCTGTCGTACTACCACGGCGGTGAGCAGCGCGTGAACACCACCTTGGTGAAGCAGCTGGCCTACTACGTGACCATGTACAGCCCGCTGCAAATGGCCGCAGATATTCCCGACAACTATACCCGCTTCCCGGATGCCTTCCAGTTCATCAAAGACGTAGCGCTTGATTGGGATGACACCTGGGTGCTGGAAGCCGAGCCGGGTGATTATGTAACGATTGCCCGCAAAGCGAAAGGCAAAAACGAGTGGTACATCGGTGGCATCACCGACGAGAACACCCGCACGGCCAACGTGCGTTTCGACTACCTGCCAAAAGGCAAAACCTACATCGCGACCATCTATGCCGATGCGAAAGATGCCAGCTGGAACAAGAATCCGCAGAAGTATCAGATCCGCAAGGTGCTGGTAAATTCGAAGAGCGTACTGAAGCAGCACTTAGCCTCTGGCGGTGGTGTAGCGGTAAGCGTGAAGGAGGGAAGCAAGCAGGAGCAGAAGGGGTTAAAGAAACTATAGAAGCTATACCCAGGCAAAATAAAAAAGCGCCGTGCAGAAATGCACGGCGCTTTTTTTTGCTGCAAACGAATTATTTTAAGGTATTGTTTGTATCTTATTGATATGTAAACTTTTAGCCTTTTACCTATGAACCCAGACGAATTTGAAGAAAATTATACTCAAATCCTTCACACGCTTCTGAAAGCTTTTGCCAATAGCTCCCAAGTCGAACCCGAAAAGTTTTTCAACCTGGCCAGCGTCATAGAAAATCTGCGTGATGCCAGCCCTGCACTTTACGACGTTATCAAATCTTTTGAAGACGAACAACGCGAAGCCGCTTAGTTTTTAAAACAAGCTGATAGTGCTGTATTAAGCTTGTATAAACAAAGCTTCTACAGTACCGTCAGCTTTTTGGTGACCAAACCGCGTTCCGTCTGGATTTGCAGAAAGTATAGACCAGCTTTGGCGGTTGGCAGACTGATCTCCACCGTTTCCGGCCTTGGTCCGGTGATGTGTGTCTGATGTAGCCGCTTACCCAGCGCATCGTATACCTCGATTAACTGCACATCAAAGTCGCCATAGCGCAGGCTTACGGTGAACTGACCATTGTTCGGATTGGGATAAACGCTGATCGCCTCTGTTGGCGCCAGCTCCTCCACCACAAAGTCGGAGCTGCTGCGGGCGATGCCGCCGTAGCCCGTGATAGTCACTTTGCCGGTAGAAGCGCCTCTTGGTACGCGCACCGTATACCTGTTTCCTTCGCTCTCCAGCACCAGCGCTTCCTGCCCGTTAAAATCAATTATGTCCAGCTGTGCCATGATGCCGAAGTGCTCGCCGGTGATCTCCACCACCGTGCCCACCGCGCCCCTGGCCGGCTGCATGGCTGTGAACTTCGGCCCCGGGATCACTTCGAAGGAGGTAGAAGCCGTTGCTTTCCCACCCGGTGTCTCCACAGATATAAAGCCTGTCTCTGCACCTTCCGGCACGCGCACGGTCAGTTGCTTTGCACTGGCTTCCAGCACCTCAGCCGCTGTCTTTCCGAAGCGCACGATGTTGCGCGCTTTGTCCGTGGCGAAGTTCTCACCGGTGATCGTAATGTTTGCGCCCACAATGTCGGTTTCTTTGCTTATGCCTGTAAGAGCAGGGGCATACCACACGGTATAGGTCTTGTTGCTCACCGCCTCGCCGCCTTTGGTGCTGACCTGGAAGGCGTCTGTTGTAGCATCAGTCGGCACCCGCACCGTAATGGTACCTGCTGTGTTGCTTAAGATCTCACAGGCCAACTCACCCAACGTAATGCTTTCGATCAGCTCGGATTGCAGATGTTCGCCTGTAAGCGTCACCGTCTGGCCCACCATGCCCTCCGCAGGACTGAAGGAGCTGATCACTGGCGGCTGGTATACCTGAAACTTATCAGAGGAGGTTATGCCCCCGTCCGGCGTGATGACCTTGAGGTTACCCGTAGTAGTACCTGTCGGCACGAGCACCTTCAGCTCCGTGGCGGTGGCGCTCACGACAGTGGCCACTTTTCCATTCAGGTATACCTTGTTGTCGGCAGCCACTGTAGAAAAGCGCTGTCCGGTGATGGTGACCTCTGTACCGAATCTGCCTGCGGCAGGGGAGAAGCCCGTTATGCCCGGCGTGGCCAGCACGTCCTCCAGGTTCACCCGCACACTCTCGTTGATCACTGGCGGCATGTCGTATATGCGGTTTTGCGTCACGTTGGTGCGAATCGGGGAGTTGAAGTCGAAGAAGATGTCGGCGAAGTTCTCCACGAGGGTCTTCTCCGGCAGGTCTGCCTTGGGCTTGATGCTGAAGAGGATGTAGCCATGGCTGCCGGGTTCGTCTGTGGTAGAGTCGGGTAGCATGATGTTGTCGAAGGTCCAGGTCAGTACGGGTTGCCCCTTGCCCGAAACCGCCACACGGCTTGGGTGGGAGGAGACTCCCAGCTGCAAAGTGCTCAGGTCCAGGTGCTCGGAGAGGGTGTCCACGACCACCACGCGGTAGGCTACGTCGGTGCCCGTGTTCTGGAAGCGGATCTTATAAGTAAGGGCCACGCCTGTTGGCGTGTAGAATTCCTCGGTGCGGCCCACAGGGGTCACGAGCTTGTCGTTCGGGTCGTAGGAGTCGGTGATCATCATGCATTCCACGGATTTCTCGGCCTCCTCGTCATCGGCGGGCAGCAGGTTAACCATTCCCGTGCTCACCGAGCTGACCTCTCCACCCGGGCAACCCTCGATCGTGACGCTGGCCGCGGTGTTGTCGCCGTTGCCGGCAGGCTGGTCGGCCTCCAATCGCCAGGTATAGCCCATAGCCGGCACCCAGAGCACGAGGCTGTCGCCGGCCGCCAGGCGGAACTGCTCCTGCGAGGCCAGCTGTCCGTCAGCGTACTTGCGGAATAAGCCCGGATCGGTCATATCGGCCGTGCCGGTGTTGCGCACCACAAAGCGGATCATCCCCGTCTCGGCGTTGCAGCGGCCGGTGATGGAAACGGTCGGGGTCGGCTCAGCCTGCTTGTTGTTGGAGGGCGTGATCCAGGCGCGTGTGCAGACGGTAAGGCCCCGCACTGACTCGTCGCCGCAGGTCACAATGTCTTCAATGGTGATGGTGCCGCTCTGGCCGGCGGCCAGGTCGCCCACCCTAAACTCGTAGGAGCCGTCCGAGAGGCGGGTATAGGTCTTGTCGGCTGAGAGCAGTTCCACTTCTGTGGGCAGCTGTAGGTATACCTTAGCATCCGGGGCGGTGGCGAAGCCGGAGTTTACGTAACGGACGGTCGTTGTGCTCTCGAAGCAGCGGCGTCTTCGGGTAGAGGAAACGCTCACAGAGAGATAAGGGGAAAGGGAGACGCGGTTGCCGAAGTTGATGGCATCGACGATTTCGCCTGCTCTGGTGATAGATACATTTTTAAGTTGTCCAGGCTGAGGACAAGTAGCGCTTATTTTTCTGCCAATCTGGTATGGTAGGATCGTCTGAAGTGAATAATCACCCGGATCAACTTTAAGTTGGTAGCTTCCATCCGAACCCGTTACCGCATAAACCGGACCTGGCATGGCCTGCACCACGATACCAGCAAGCGTCTGTTCAGACGTATCCAGGGTACAATTGCTGTTTGCGTCATGATACACAAATCCTGTGATAAGGCTTTTAGGTTCCTGATAATCAGAAGATTGATAGATAGTAAAAGTATTGGCATAACGACCTCCCAAAATCAGCCGGGAACCACTTCTGTTAGCCGAAACATAATCCAAGCTTCTTTTCTCCTCATGCTGAAGCTCCCCTTTAGCATTATAAATTTGAAAAAGCCCTGCAATGTTCGAGGCTACGTAGATGTTGCCTTTGCCATCCAGTGCAAGATCACTGTCCACGTCCCATGATATATAGCTGGAACTGTACTTGCCAAACTCACGGATGAATTTACCAGTGGCATCAAATTGCTGAATGCGTGTTCCCTTGTAATCAAGTACATGAATAATTCCAAGCAGGTCGACAGCGACAGCCTGGGGCACCCAAAGTTGGCCTGGACCTGGACCCCTACTGCCAATTTTTGCGATGAATTTTCCCTGGGGGCTTATTTTGCGGACTACTCCGCTGTAATAGTCCGTCACATACATATTCCCTGCAGCGTCATGTGCAAGGTCAGTAAAATAGTTTTCCGAATTTGCATCACCAAAATCAGTGAAGCGCTGCTGAAATTGTCCTTTGCTGTTAAACTTGAAGATGGCATTGCCAGCGTTCCCGTGTTTGTAACTATTGAGGACGTAGATATTTCCAAAGATGTCAACGGAAATGGCACTGGGAGCTGACATGCTCCAACCCGAACCTGCGGATCCAAATTCCATGACAACCTCACCCTCATGATCGAACTTCGTTACCTTACCGGTAGAGTTTATAATGTAAATGTTGTCATCTTCATCCAGTGTAATTTCTCTTGGTGACCATTCTCTTCCCCACGAGTCCAGGTATTGCCCTTTTTTATTATAAAGAAATATTTGACTGTTGCCGATTTGATGGCTTTGATCAACTATCAGGATATTGCCTTCGTGATTAATGGCTATCAAATGACTTGATCCCATTAAGCGTCCGGGCCCAGAGTCCAGAATAGATTTACTTTCAAAGTTTCCGTTCGCGTCAAACACAAGGAAGCCTTTGTAACCATAACCATTTATTAAGTTGTCAAACACATACACTTGCCCCGTTTTCTTGTCTACATCAAGCTGAACCGGACCATTCAGCCTGGTGCCGACATCCTCGTTGTTGCCAAATACCAGTAACTGCTCACCCTGGGGAGAGTACTTGATGATTCTTTTATTTGGAACGTCAAGCGCGAATAAATTGTCGTGTGCATCCAGGCTAATGCTGCCGGTAAGAAGCGGAATTTCCTGCAGGAAATTTCCCTCCTTGTCAAACTTTTGAATTCGGCCATTTCCGCTGTCCGCTACAAAAATTTCTTCCTTGGAATTTACTTTAACATTATTCGGATAGCTGAACTGACCCGGACCTTTCCCCCTTGTTCCGATCTCATAAAGCAGCTTCCCTTCTTTGTTGTATTTAGAAAGTTTTGAGACGGAATAGCTGAGTGCATATAGATTGCCTTTTTCGTCGAAAGCTATTCTATAGCCATTATAACCCCTGAAATCTATGTCGCATAAGGGATCCTTATGAATAACCTTGCCTTCAGGAGTAAACTTTTGCAACTTTTGGTGAGGCAGGTATATGTTTCCCTCGGAGTCAACTGCAATGTCCTCCTCCAGGCCTACCGTTATCCCTACTTTTTGATAGAGATCAAAGTTGGCAATCTGGGCTCGGGAATAGGTAGTGGCGGCAAGTAAAATGACTATCAATAGTAAAGTTGTTCTCATAGGCGCTCGATAACAATTTTTAAATTGGGGTATAAGTCTGTAAGACTAGCATTTAGAATATAAACATAGCGTTATATTGGCTTATTTACCAAAGTAAGTCTTAAAAAAACAACCTGTGTTATACCTGCAAAGATTAACTTTACCATTATAACATCATGCTCACCATTACTCATTAACTATGCCTCATACCTATACCAATAAAGTGATGTGGTCGCACCTGGATGCGAACATGCACATGCGCCACTCCGCCTATGCCGACTTTGCGGCGCAGGCCCGTATCGAAGCCCTTGAAGAATTGGGAATGGATTTGAAAACCTTTCAGCGCCTGCACATCGGGCCGATCCTGTTCAGGGAAGAAACCACTTACCTGCGGGAAGTAGGAATTAACGAGGAGATCACCATCCAGACAGAACTGACGGCCAGTCGCAAAGACGGCTCCCGCTGGGCGCTGCGCCACGAACTTTATAAGGAAAACGGCGTGAAAGCAGCCGTGATCAAAGTGGAAGGTGCCTGGATGGATGTGCTGAAGCGCAAATTAACCCTACTGCCGGAAGAGCTGGCGCAGCATTTTATGGAACTGCCCCATAGCGTCGACTTTGTAGAACTTGAAGGGTAAAGCTATACCTATACCGTGATCTCATAAATGACAAAGGGGTTTTCTGCTCGCGAAGCAGAAAACCCCTTTGTCATTTATCAATAAGTTCAACAATCTTATTTTTCCAGTTCACTCAGCAAATCCTGCAGGTCGAGCGGCTGCGTATACATGGTGATCTTGCCTTCTTCATCGCGGGGCCAGTGCTCCTGTGGTCTGTCCCAGTAGAGTTCCACACCGTTGCCGTCGGGGTCCGACAGGTATAGCGCTTCCGAAACACCATGATCAGAGGCACCGTCGAGGCGGTAGCCGGCATCTCGGATGCGCTTGAGGATGGCGGCCAGGTCTTTGCGGGTAGGGTAGAGGATGGCGGTATGGAAGAGGCCGGTGCTACTTGGTGGGGGCGGCGTGCCTCCCTTGCTGTACCAGGTGTTCAGCCCGATGTGATGGTGGTAGCCTCCTGCCGAAATAAAGGCCGCATCCGGTCCGTACATCATCATGAGTTCAAAGCCCAGCAAATCGCGGTAAAAAGCCAGTGCACGATCCAGGTCGGCTACTTTGAGGTGCACATGCCCGATGCGGGTCTGAGCAGGGACAGTATACTTATCTTTTGCCATGGTGTCTTAACTTTTGCAATCCTACTCATAGCCCATACGCGAGCTGCATCTTTTTGTGTTAAACCAAAGCAAAACCCTTACGCTACAAATCGCTTTGCGCCAGTTCGAGCAGCACATCGTAGTAGGGGCGTCGGAGCATTTTGGCTTTGAGCCAGGCATAGAAACTCATGGCCTGTATGTCGGTCTTCTCAAAGGACTCAAACTCCAGACTCTGCTCCACCTGCTGAAAAAACGCTTCGCTGGCCACAAGCTCCGGTTGGTCTACCATGTGCTTGATCAGTTGCAGGTATTGCATCACGTTGTAGTAAGCCGGCTGCTGCAACAGGTCTTTGAAAGTGCGCTCAAATGCCCGGATCTTGTTCAGCACCAGGTCTTCGTTGCCCAGTTCATACTGCAGAATCAGTTCCCCCATTTTCTTCTTCAGCACCCACTCGCGCCCCATGGTCTGTTCCAGCCATTTGTCTGATCGCTTAATGCCCAGCAACACGCGGTTTGCCTTGCCAAAGGCCCCCTGCGCAAAATAGTTGAAGCTCAAACCCAGCAAGGCAGTCAGCTGGTCGCGCTGACTCAATTGCACCTTGCTTTTGTAGAGCAGTTTCTCCATCAGCCCGATGGCCTCTGCGTTGTTGCGCAGAAAGACCAGGTTGGCCACCATCAGAAAAATGTAGCGCGGATAAAAAGTCGCGTAGTGGTTTTTGCCGTCGCCACTCATACTGCTGTGCAAGGCTGCCAGGTAGTGGATCGACTCTACGAACTTCTTGTTCCGGTAGAGCACGTGCGCGATCATATACAGGAGGCTGAGCTTGTAAAACTGGTGCGCCTTGATGAAGCCGTATTTCTGTTCCGTTTCCTGGTACTGGCTGATGATAAAGGGTTCAAAGGTCAGAAATTCTTTGCGGGCGAGCACGGCGCTACGGGCGATGGACATCAGTTTATAAAGCAACTGGGGGCGCTTGCTCACGGCCTCGGTCAGGTTGTAGCTGCTGAGCACCTCCTGTATGATCCGGTCGAAGTGCAGGTCGCTGCCCTGTCGCCGGACAGCCTGCAGGCGTTGGCTAATGATGCTGCTGGCGATGTTGGCACGCTCCACTTCGTCGGCGGCCAGTTTGTTCAGACTGCGCTTCTCGATGATCCGGTCCAGGTCTCCGGCAAACGCACTGTCTGCCCGCTCGATCTGCAGGTTGTAGATGGTGTTGAGCAGGTCGTACTGTTCGTTGGCTGCAGCGAGCTTTTCGGCCTTGAGCAGGTAGTGCCAGGCCAGTCGCTCTACCTGCGCGTCGAAGAGGTAACGGGAGAGCGAGAGCAAACCCATGATCGTGGAAGCAGAGGTGCTATCCTGCTCCATCCGTTTGAGCATGATGAAGTCGGTGAGGTGGCGGGTCAGCCGCTTACGGAGCGCGTAGTAGGCGACCGGATTCGGGTCCTCAGGGTATAGACGGGCGATCAGTTGTTCCGGCGTATAGTGCTTGTCTTGCAGTAAGAGTTTATACAACGCAAGGTCCTTTCGGCTCTTCTTCTTTTTCTGTCGCTGAATGAAAATGCCAAGCTCGCGACGGTCTTCCTCACCGAGCGTTTCCAGCGTTATCTTGAGATCGTCCATCGTAGTGTAAGGTCGTCTTTTTCTACTCTATTTGTCATCCTGAAAGGATCCTGGTAATGAGAGGTATACACCCCGTTAGTAGTTTTTGCTTAAGCTACTGTTATAAGAGCGTTCTTCTCAGAACATAATTTCGAACAGACTGAGAGCCTGGTCTTATCTTATATAGCTAAAAAACATCTGGCTCAGCATCTTGCTGGTCATAAGCTGAATCAAGGTATAGCGTTTCTGCAACATGACCCCGAGCCAAAAACCAGACTATTGGGTAAAAATATGAGTGTAAAAACAACAGATTTTAAAATTTATAAAGTCTGATAGTGTGAATATAAATGATTGTATGCTAATAATATACGAGCCTATAAATTAAATTTTAAAAGTCCTTGAAATCGATTTGCTGGCTTTCTATACCTGCTGGTGTGTTGTAGGTTTGATCTATTAAAACAGAGAAAAAAAATCATACACCTAAACACACATCGATCATGAAAAATCTATTGCTCACATTTATTGCCTGCCTCCTTTACTTTGCCGGCCAGGCGCAGGACGTCCTCATCAAACGCAACGGCGACGAACTGGAAGTCAAAGTGCTGGAGATCAATCTGGAGGAGGTCAAGTACAAGCGCTTCGACAACCTGGAAGGACCCGTTATTTCTATTGCCAAAAGTGATGTATTTATGATCAAGTATGAGAACGGGACCAAGGTGACCATGAACGAGATGCGCCCTGCCGTGCAACAGCCGGTGTACGCACAACGCACGGGGTATCCGCGGGAGAACCTGAAGCTTGGCGGACCGCGACTGGGTTTCACTGTCCTCAGCCAGAAGTACATCGATCACATCAGCAGTGACTATGATACCAATGTAAATGCCTTTATGACCCAGTTTGGCTGGCAGTTTGAAACGCGGGTGTTTACGCTCGAAAACGGCACCTCCGGGCTGTTTGAATTTGTGCCGCTGATCGGGGGGCTGGAGCAGGGCAAGTTTCTGCCGAGCCTGAGTGCGCTGGTAGGTATAAGAGGGGCAAAGGGGCTCGAGTTTGGACTCGGTCCGAATGTGTCGCTGGGTGGAGCAGGAATCGTGCTGGCCGTTGGTACCAATTTCCAGAGTCAGGGAGTTAATTTTCCGGTCAATTTTGCTGTGGCACCTTCTAAGGACGGTGCTCGCTTCAGTCTGCTCTTTGGCTTTAACTCACGCAAATACTAAGCTGTCATGTCATGAAAAAGTTTCTACTGCTTATCGTGTTCTTGGGAATGCAGCAGGTGCTGCTGGCACAGGATATCATCGTGAAAGTTTCGGGAGAGGAGCTAGCTGCCCGTGTATTGGAAATAACCCTGCACGAGGTCCTTTACCAACACCCGGACTCGCTGTCAGGTATAACGCGGCGGATGCCAAAAGCCGAAGTGTTTATGGTGAAGTTTGAGAACGGAACGAAAGAGGTTTTTGAGCAGCATGTAGCAGATACCCTCGGCGTGTTGACAGAAGGTATGACGCCCGAGCAACTGCATGCGCTGGGTGTAGCGGATGCAAAGCAGTACTACAAAGGCAATGGCGCCATGTGGGGATCAGCTGCCAGTTCGATGGTGATGTTCCCGATCGGCTTAGCCGGCAGTCTGGTCATTGGAGCCACTCCACCCAAAGTAAAGGCAGACCGCGTGTCTGATATCCGTATGCTGGAAGACCAGGCCTACCTGAACGGGTATAAAGAGCAGGCCGCCCGCAAGAAGAGGGGAAAGGCCCTGGCGGGAGTGGGCATCGGCGCCGGCATACAACTAGGCCTGATCATCCTGATCATGTCCACGCTGTCAGCCGCCCCCTGACGGATGCCCTGCTAAAACCAGACGGGAGTAGCCAGCTGCATAGGTTGGCTACTCCCGTCTGGTTTTTATAGTCATAGGTGCCTAGCAGCAACCGCTACCCGGTGCACAGGCCAGGTTTTCGATCGGCTTGCTGCCGTATACCGTGATGCTGTAGATGCCGGTGCTGCTCTCTCTGAAAGCCTTTATACCTGCGGCATCGAGGTAGTCCTGCAGGATCTCGTCCGGCACATGGATCGCTTTCTCTTTCTGCACGGTGATGTTCTCAAAACCCACTTCCCGGATGATCTGCAGGTATTCGTCTTTCTGAATCGCACCTGATACGCAGCCGGCGTACATCTCGCTGGCCTGCACGATGCCCTCCGGCAGATCACCCACCAGCACCACATCCGAAATGCTGAAGTGACCGCCTGGCTTCAGTACGCGGAAAGTCTCGGCAAAGGCCTTGCGCTTGTCCGGCACCAGGTTGAGCACGCAGTTGCTGATCACCACATCGGCACGGTTCGCCGCAATCGGCAGCGCTTCGATCTCGCCCTGTCTAAACTCCACGTTGTTGAATCCCAGCTTGTCGGCATTTTCACGGGCCTTGGCGATCATGGCCTCGGTCATATCCACGCCAATCACCTTCCCGCCTTCGCCTACCAGGGCGCGGGACACAAAGCAGTCGTTGCCGGCGCCTGAGCCCAGGTCAACGACCGTATCACCTTTCCTGATCTGCGCAAACTCGGTAGGTACGCCGCAGCCAAGGCCGAGGTCCGCATCCGGATTGTAGCCTTCCAACTCGGTATAATTATCAGCAAAAATAGCGTAGTCCACGGTGCCGCAGCCAGTGGCCCCGCAGCAGGAGGCTTCGTTCTGCTCTTTGCTTTGCAGCGCGATCTCGCTGTACTTGTCGCGCACTATTTTTTTTAGTTCTTCTGCCTTGTTCATAGTTTTTAACTTTTATTTATCGGTAAATTACGATCAATTAAATTAAATTTTTTTAGCAGCAACTGGTGTCGCTAGCCGTGTAGCTTTGGAACAAAATACCCAGTGTCTCCTGGGCCTGCTTCCATACCTGCTCGTTGATGCAGTAGCATACCTTTTTGCCGTCAATGTCTCCCTGAATCAGACCCGCTTCCTTCAGCTCTTTCAAATGCTGCGATACAGTGGACTGCGATAGCGGCAGTTCATCCACGATGTCGCCACAGATGCAAGCCTTGCGCTCGAGCAGCACACGCAAAATGGCAATACGAGCCGGATGGCCCAATGCTTTGGCAAAGCGGGCGATCAGAATCTCTTCGTCTGTAAATTGTTCTGTCTTGGAAAGTCCCATGTGTTCGTTTTATAATCGTAAAATTACGATTAATGTAAGTCAATTCAAAAAAAAATGACAAATTTTTTTGATGCCATACCTATACCGGATCAGCACGGTAGATGTCTTTCCAGCTCCAGCCATCCTGGTACAGCAAATAGGTGAGGGTCTCGCGCCGTTCCTTGAAGGTTTCTGCCGAGTGGAAGGCACCCAGGCGTTCTGTTTTCAGAGGAATTCCCGCTTCGATCAGGGCATCCCAGTTCATTTCCGGAAAAGTATAGGGCTCCTGCTCTTCGTTTTTGTGGTGTCGCTCCAGTATGTGCAGGTAGAAATCCTGCGCCCCCCTGATGGTCAGCAATTCAGCATCAGAAGGTCTGGCCTCGTCCTGCACCCCAAACTTAAGAAAGTTAATGGCTTCGTCGAATATAGCGAGGTTGAGGATGACGGACTGCCGCTGCTCGATGCTGTGAAAGTAGTGGATGATGGGGTAGGCCTTGTGGTTCTGGCTGTGTTGTGTGATCATGTCTGCCAGGTCGGCATCGTGCCTGAGCAGCCGGTCAAAGTTTTTCCCGTTCCAACTGTTCAGCAGCATCTGCTGGGGCGAGTTGCCCAGGCTGTTGAGGAACACACTCAGTTTCACCTGCAGGATAACCGCTGACAGCACCGGCATGATGTAGGTGATGGAAACCGTGATGAAGGCAAGTCCGCTAAAGGCCAGCAAGTTGGCCACAATGTCCCACAGCGTGCTGCCCGGCTTGTAGTCGCCATTGCCCATGGTGGACAGGGTATAGCCGGCAAAGTAGAGCTTCTCGGAGGCTGTGGTAATCGCATCGGTCGTACTGTTCAGGACCGAGCCCGGGTCGGAGAGGAGCAGCAGAAAAGATCCCAGCCACATACCGGCCACCCACGACGTAATGATGAGGATCAGCAGCATGTGGCCCACCCGCTCCAGCATTTTCTTTTTGCCGTCGTTTCCAGCCAGTTTCAGGCACAGACGCCAGGTGTTTTCCGCAATAAAATTCGTCAAATGCCCGCCTCCCTGAAACGAGAGGGTAGTCGTGATCAGGTCTTTGAACACAAAAAAGATGAGGGCTATACCTGCAATCGCATAGAGTATCTGCATAAACAGTGAGTGGGGGTGCGCAATCAGTACCTGTTTTACTTTTTAAGACAACACGGGGTTCTGAAAAATGTTGTCGTGGCAGGCAGGCGCTAACGGTTCATCCCCCGGCGCATCCGGTTCATGTGGGTGCTATCGATCATACCCTGCTGCTGCATGCGCTGCATCATACTGCCCATCATACCCTGGTGCTGGAGCATCAGGCGGGCCATCTCGTTGCAGGCAACCGTGTCGGAGTCACACAGGGTCATCATCTGTTTCATGTGCTGCTGCACTTGCTGGCGGTGCAGGTTAACCATACCGGTCGTGTCGCCTATCATACCTCCCTGCATCATACCGCCGCGCATCATACCCGCCCCCATGTTCTGGTCCCGCATTTGCGCCATCAGTTCGTTTCGCATCTGCTCATCTCCCAGTATGGTGGTGTATACCTGTTGGCGTTCCTCTTCGTCGCGCAGCATGTCCTGCACATTGTCTGACTGTTGGCAGCCACTCATGCAGAGCAGCACAAGCGATAGGAGGGGGAGTAAGGTTTTCTTCATGGTTTTATTTCCTTTGTTTAAAATAAGCACGTCAACTTCTGCTACTTGATCTGCCGTCGCAGCAATTGTGCGTTGATGGCCACGATCACCGTGCTCAGACTCATCAGCGCCGCACCTACGGCAGGCGACACCATGATGCCCTGGTTGTAGAGTACACCGGCGGCCAGTGGCAGTGCGATGACGTTATACCCGGTTGCCCAGATCAGGTTCTGAATCATTTTGCGGTAGGTGGCCTTCCCGAAGAGGATGAGCGAGGCAATGTCCTGCGGATTGCTGTTGACCAGGATGATGTCTGCGGTTTCGGCGGCTACGTCTGTTCCGGAGCCAACGGCTATCCCTACATCGGCCTGCGCCAGGGCAGGGGCATCGTTCACACCGTCACCCGTCATGGCCACAAACTCGCCTTTGGCCTGCAGCTCTTTCACTTTCTCCTGCTTCTGGTGCGGGAGCACGTTGGCCAGGAAGCCGTCCATCTGCAATTTGTCGCTCACGCTTTTAGCTACCCGCTCATTGTCGCCGGTCAGCAGCAGGTTCTTAATGCCGTTCGCTTTCAGCACCCGGATGGCCTCGGCCGATTCCTCCCGTATCTGGTCGCGCATCGTAATGTAACCAACAGGCTTTGCGTCTACAAGCGTGTAAACTACCGTCTCAACGCCTTCTTCGGCCTCACTGGCCGGCACCTGCATGTTAAACTCTTTAAGATAGTTGGGGCCTACCACCTTGACATCCTTGCCCTCTACTATACCTTCCAGCCCTTTGCCGGGCAGGTAGTTGAAGGACTGCGCAGGCGGCACGGCTATACCTTCGTCTTTCATTTTCCGGAGGATGCTCTGGGCAATAAAGTGCTCGGAGTTCTGCTCTACACCGGCTGCCAGTCGCAGCATTTCCCGCTCGTCAACGGCTTTGTCAAATGTCACGACGGCGGCGATTTCATGCGAGCCCTGGGTGAGGGTGCCGGTCTTGTCGAAGATGACGGTGGTGATGAGGCGGGCGTTTTCGAAAGCGGTGCGGTTGCGTATGAGCAGGCCATTGTTGGCAGACACCGCGGTGGAGATGGCCACTACCAGCGGCACGGCCAGCCCCAGCGCATGCGGACAGGAAATTACCATGACCGTCACCATACGCTCCAGTGCAAAAGCCAGGTCCTGCCCAAGTAGAAGCCACACGGCAAAGGTGCCGAAGCCGGCGGTCAGGGCCACGTAGGTCAGCCATTTGGCGGCGCGGTCTGCCAGGCGCTGCGTATCAGATTTCGTTTTCTGTGCATCCTGCACCAGCTTGATCACTTTGTTGAGATAGCTCTCCTTGCCGGTAAACTCCACACGTACCCGAAGGGCGCCGTTGCCGTTAATGGAGCCGCCGATCACCTTGTCGTCTTTCGCCTTTTTAACCGGTTTGCTCTCTCCCGTGAGCATGCTCTCATTCAGGTGACTTTCACCCTCTTCCACCACACCATCGGCCGGTACTTTCTCACCGGGCTTTATTAGAATCAGGTCTCCCTTCTGCAGCTCTTCGATGCGCACCCGCACCGTCTCTCCATCCCGGATCAGCATGGCCTCGGCCGGCATCATGCTCACCAGCAGCTCCAATGCTTTGGAGGCGCCCAGCACGGAGCGCATTTCGATCCAGTGCCCGAGCAGCATGATCACGATCAGCGTGGCCAGCTCCCAGAAGAAGTCCATGCCCTCCAGCCCGAACACAATAGCGGAACTGTAAAGGTACGCCACCGTAATAGCCACCCCGATCAGCGTCATCATGCCCGGTACGCCCTTTTTTACCTCCTCTACTAGACCCGTCAGGAATGGCCAGCCACCATAGAAATAGATGATGGAGGAGAGCACGAAAGCGATGTACATCCCGAAGGGCACGTCCAGTGTAAAACCCAGGATGTGCTGCACCATCGGACTCAGGAGGATGACGGGTATAGAAAGTGCAAGTGAAATCCAGAAGCGCTTTTTAAAGTCCTCTATCATCATGCGGTGATGGTCGTGGCCGTGCGCCCCGTGTGGCGGGTGCCCGCTGGTGTCTTCGTGCATGGCTTGTTCGTGCCCGTGCAGCGTCTTTTCCGCCAGCCTTTCCGTTACCTTGTCCTTCTGCTGCTGTGCGTGCGGATGCTGGTTGTTCGCATGGTGCTGATGGTGGTCGTGGTTCACGTTTTCTAGAGTTTTATGCCCGCAACTTCTTTGCCATTTCAGGGGTGATCGCTTCAGCATAAGCGCCATAGGCATCTACCAGTACGCCTTTCACTCCATGTGAGGTAGAGATGGCGTAGATCACCGAGTTGTCATCCGGATTGCTCATGCCCTCGAAGCGGTGTACTTCATCAATATAAAATTCCTCAGGTTTCAGCTCCAGCGATCTGGTGGAGCAGACGATGCAGTTTTCTTTCAGGTTGAAATCTTCGGTATACCCTTTTTGCTTGAGCTCATTCAATGCGCCGGAAAGGGTGGGATAGTTGTTATAGTTCATATTGTGTATGGATGTTATACAGTGATCATATTTTTATTCTGATTCTGACAAAGTCTCTTTCAAATCCTGGATAGCACAGATCGGTTGCCGGTGGTAAAGTTGCTGGTTGCGGTACTTCAGTGGGTTTAAGCCTGTTACTTCTTTGAATTGGGAAGAGAAATGCTGCACACTTTTATACCCCAATAGGCTGGAAATCTCGCTTACATTTTGCTCATTGTACTCAAGTAATTCTTTAGCGCGCTCCACTTTCTGCAAAATGATATAACGGCTGAGCGGTATCTTTTCCATGGCTTTGAACGTGGTGCTGATGTAAGTATAGTCTCTCTTTAAAACACCAGATAGGTATTGTGAAATAGAGCTCATGTTTTGCTCAGGATTGTCCTTATAGAACAGGTTTATAATAATAATCTTTGTTTGTTCTACTAGTTTTGACTGGTCATCCTGAATCAAGTCGAATCCATTTCTGACCAGGACTTTGTGAATATCTTCTACCGAAACATTTTCAGGTCTGAAAATAATAGCCCGACCTAAAACAACTTCTTTTACTGTCAGACTAATTGCCTGTAATTCGTCCCTAACTACTTTGATGCACCGGGGGCACACCATGTTTTTTATATAGAGCGTCATCAACTGCTCACAGTCAGTGTCTACCATCTATTATGTCTGTTTTGGACTTAGTACTGACACTCTTTTATGCCAGTCATGATTTGTACGGCTTTAAAAATGTAAAGGATAGGAATATCAACAAGAGTGGCTTACTACAGCTTAAATTACCATAGCCTTACTTTTTTATTTGCACGCGATTTCTTGGGGTTTTAGAAGAAGCTGCAGATGTTATCTATAAAAATTAGTTAAAAATCTGTAAAACTGATCTGTAAAGTATCAGGTATAAGAGAAAACTTATAACCAAACAACACTTACTATGAACGCAACTATGAATAGAGAACTTATAAGCGCGCTGGCAGAATGTGCCGCTACTTGTAACTACTGTGCCGTTTCTTGCCTGCAGGAAGATGATGTGAAAATGATGGAGCGTTGCATCCGACTCGATATGGACTGCGCCGCTATTTGTAAAATGGCGCTGGATTATGTATCACGTGACTCTACTTTGAAGCGAGAAGTGCTGGACCTGTGCGCCCGAGTGTGTCGCGAGTGTGGCGAAGAGTGTGCCAAGCACAAGCACGACCATTGCCAGATGTGCGCCGAGGCTTGCCGCCGTTGCGAGCAGGCATGCCAGCAGGCATAATTACCTTGCATGCTGACGAAAAGCATAAACTAAGCATCACCCTGATTGCTCTATAATTTATAGTAGCGGTCAGGGTGATTTTTTATGCTGACCTCTACTATAAAAGGCGCTATGAATAGCCCTCTTCATACATAAATGAAAGACAAAAATGTATCAGCTTTTGATCATACTGCTTCTGCTCGGTACCGTTCCCTTTACTTACGCGCAGCATGAGCTCCACAAACCAATCCAGCAACAGCAGACGGAAATCTATACCTGCCCCATGCATCCCGAAGTGCAAAGCACAAAGCCGGGCAAATGTCCCAAGTGCGGCATGACGCTGGTAAAGCAAAAACCAAAAGCCCCCGCAAAGCAAGAACAGGCTACGCCCAAAAAAGCTATGAAAGCCAAACCTGCCACACCGGCTAAAAAACCGGTGCAGCAACAAAATGCAAAACCTGTTCAGCATCAGGCGAAGCCGACAAAGAAAGACCCTGTCACACCTGTTCAGAACCCTGAGGAAATAGAGAAACCTGTCCATAAAGCGGGGCATGAGCCGGAGAGCCCGGGTCAAAGGCATGTGCCGCGGACGGTGCGCTACTATTTGTATGTGCGGGATACCTTGGTCAACTTCACCGGAAAAACCAGAAGAGCCGTGGCCATTAACGGCAGCATTCCGGCACCAGCCTTAACCTTTACACAGGGCGATACAGCCGAAATTTACGTGCACAATGAGATGGACGTGGAAACTTCCATACACTGGCATGGCGTGTTTCTGCCCAACCGTTTCGACGGGGTTCCCTGGCTTACCCAAAAACCCATCAAGCCTCACTCTACTTACCTCTACAAATTCCCGATCATCCAAAATGGTACATATTGGTATCACAGCCATAGCGCCTTTCAGGAACAGAGCGGAATGTACGGTGCCCTGATCTTTAACAAAGTAAATGAACCGGATATGCCGGCTATACCTATCGTACTCAGCGACTGGACCGATATGAACCCGAAGGAAGTGTACCGCTCGTTACGCAGCGCCAACGATTGGTTCTCTATCCAGAAAGGTGCGACGCAGGGCTATGCGGAGGCAATCAGTAAAGGCTACTTTGGCACCAAACTCAAAAATGAGTGGAAGCGGATGGAAGCGATGGATGTGAGCGACGTGGCGTATGAGAAGTTCCTGACCAATGGGCAGGGTATTGCCGAGCAAACGCATTTTACGGCTGGGGATGTGGTGAAGCTCCGGGTCGTGAATGGCGGCGCTTCCACTTACTTCTGGCTGACCTACTCGGGTGGCAAAATAACGGTGGTGGGCAACGATGGCAACGATGTGTCGCCTGTGGAGGTGGACCGCCTGATTATTGCGCCTGCTGAAACCTACGACTTGCTGGTGACCATACCTGAGAACATGCAATATGAGTTTCTGGCAACAGCCGAAGACCGTTCCAATACCACTTCGCTGTGGCTGGGCAGGGGCATGAAAATGAAGGCGCAGCGCTTGGGCAAACTGAACTACTTTGAGGGCATGAAGATGATGAACGACATGATGAAGCTGAACGGGGACATGGAGCCGATGGGCATGGAAATGAGCAACCAGCAAATGGACATGAACAGCGTGATGTACCCGGAAGTTTCTGGGCAGGACCACAGCATGCACGTAAGCGACGAGTTGAAAACCGCAACCGATAGCAGCATGCAAGTGAAGCAGCAGGTCGACACCACCGCACACCAGGGCCATGACATGAAAAGGCACGATATGCAAAACATGAGCGGTAGCAACTCCGAAATCCTAACCCTGAACTATGGCATGCTGCGCGCTCCTGAGAAAACAACGCTCAGACCCGGACCCATAAAAGAATTGCGTTTTGAACTCACCGGTAACATGAACCGCTATGTATGGACCATGGACAACAAGACGGTGTCAGAGTCTGACAGGATACTGATAAAAAAGGGGGAGAACGTAAGAATCATCATGTTCAACAACTCCATGATGCGCCATCCCATGCACCTGCACGGCCACGATTTCCGGGTATTGAACAAGCAGGGCGAATATGCTCCCCTGAAAAATGTGCTGGACATTTTGCCGATGGAGACGGACACGATTGAGTTTGCCGCCTCAGAGAGCGGTGACTGGTTTTTCCACTGCCACATACTCTACCACATGATGGCCGGTATGGGTCGCGTGTTCACCTACCAGAACTCACCACCAAATCCGGAACTTCCAAATCCTAAGCTAGCCCAGAAAATGTTCAACCGGGAAGACAAGATTTTCCTGCCTTCTGCGGAAGTAGGGTTGGAAAGCAATGGCAGCGACGGAGAGTTTATACTGGGTAGCTCTCGTTACCAGCTTTCCACTGAGTGGCGAATCGGTTTTAAGAAAGAGTATGGTATAGAAAGCGAAACATACTTTGGACGTTATATTGGCAAAATGCAGTGGCTGTTCCCCTTCGTAGGCTTCGATTATCACTACAACAGCGTAGAGAATGAGCCTGAGAAAAACATGTTTGGCCAACTGAGCAACCAGGATAACCGAAAAGTGGCCGTAGCGGGGGTGCAGTATACCTTGCCCATGCTGATCGTGTCGGAAGCGAGAATTGACACGAAGGGGAAATTGCGTTTCCAGTTGCGACGCGATGATGTGCCGCTTACCAGCCGCCTGCGCCTGAACCTGATGGGGAACACCGATAAAGAGTACATGGCCGGTTTGCGCTACATTGTAACCAAGTATGTGTCGTTATCCACTCACTACGACAGCGACATGAAGTATGGAGCCGGCCTCACTTTTATATACTAGCAAGTTTGAGGGATAGGGTAGAATCAATTTATAAATTTACAAAGCAAAGCGTATATATTAATTGTATGCTTTATGGCACGTAGCCGGTGCTATTAAGGCATCACGAACCAAGAGAAAAAATGAATCAAATAGAAAAGGGAAACTATATGAAATTCTTCCTCATGCTGGGAGTCTCTTTCGTAATCATGTACGGGGTGATGTTTCTGAATGCAGACAAATTCGATCATGTATACCTCAACATGAACCGTCTTTATATGGCACTGCTCATGGTCGCACCCATGGCGCTAGTCATGTTGGGATTTATGACCTCGATGTATAAAAATAAAAAGCTGAACACGATCATAGTTGGAGTGAGCCTGGTTGTATTGGTAGGAGCTTTTTTACTGCTCAGAAACCAAACTTTGGTTGATGATAAGCAGTTTCTGAGGTCCATGATCCCACACCACTCGTCTGCAATTCTAGTGAGCCAGGAGGCAAATATTTCTGACCCTGAAGTAAAGAAACTAACGGAACAAATTATTGAATCGCAGGAAAAGGAAATAGCTGAGATGAAGGCTATTTTAGAAAGAATGAAATAGCGTAGCTTTGGAGCGGCGTTTTCAGCCTGATTCAGGAATAAAAACCAGCTGCTATACCTAAGGGTATTTAAAGTTTGTAGTTTTGGGCACGATAAACCTATCGAATTGCGCCTGTTAAGAACAATAATCACCTTAAATTCTAATTATGATAAACTCTACAGTCTCTAGAAGCCTATTGGCCCTTTTTCTAAGCGCCACGCTAACCTATTGCAATCAGCCAGAACAGGAGCAGGAACAAGAACAGGAAACCCCTGCAGCACAGGAAAACCACGTCGGGCATAACATGCAACCAAGCGAAGGCGCCAACATCATCGGCGTGCAGGCAGAGCCGGATACCCTGAAAGGCAGTCTGAAGGCGGAGGCCCACGGCATGATCGGCGATGCGCATCTGACCATCGCTTATTACTCACCGGCGGTGCGCGGACGCCAGATCTGGGGCGGACTGGTGGCTTACAACCAGGTATGGGTGACGGGCGCCCACGCGGCCACCAGCATCATGACCGACAAGGACATCACGATAGGCGGGAAAGAGTTGCCTGCCGGTAAGTACGCTTTGTTCACCATACCCGGTGAGCAGGAGTGGACGATCATCATCAACAAAAACTGGGAGCAGCACCTGGCTGACGACTACACCGACACAGAGGATGTGCTCCGCTTTACGGTGAAGCCGGAGGTAGCACCAACCAAGCAGGAAAGACTACGCTACGAAATCATATCGGGAGATGGCGGCGAAGGCAGTATCCAGATCACCTGGGATATGCTGCGGGTGACGCTTCCGGTGTCGCAGCGGTAAGCAGCCGGATCAATATTAAATAGAAAAAGGACAGGCGTATACCTGTCCTTTTTCGTTGCTGCATTTTAGCGGAGTTTACTGTTTGGGCGTAATCTTCCAGAGTTCACCGTTTTCTTTGTCGGTAACAACGTATAGCGCTCCGTCCGGGCCTTGGCGTACGTCACGTACCCGCTGGTCGCGGTCTTTGAGGAGGTGCTCCTCGCCGGTCACGCGGTTGTTCTCGATGCGCAGGCGCACCAGCGCTTGCGCACGAAGGCCGCCTACAAACAGGTTCCCCTTCCACTCCGGAAAAGCACTGCCCGTATAGAACTGCGCTCCAGACGGGGCAATAACAGGGTCCCAGTAATAAACCGGATCTACAAAACCCTCTTTAGTGGTAACGGCATTCGGTACGGGTGCACCGGAGTATTCCTCCCCGAAAGTTACCGTAGGCCAGCCGTAGTTTTTGCCTTTCTCCACTTTGTTCACTTCATCGCCACCCTGCGGTCCATGGTCCACGATCCAAAACTCACCTGCATCGTTGAAGGTGGCGGCCTGCACGTTGCGGTGTCCGACAGACCAGATCTCCGGCAGGTGGTTTTCCTTGTTCACGAAGGGGTTGTCGTTCGGTACTTTGCCATCCGGTGCAATGCGGATGGTCTTGCCCATGTGGCTGTTCATTTGCTGCGCCTGCGGACGAATCTCGATATCAGAGCGCTCGCCCAGTGTGATGTACAGCATGCCGTCTGGGCCGAAGTTGAGGCGGGAGCCATAGTGCATCGTGCCGTCGTAAGTGGGTTGCGCCTGGAAGATCACCTGCACATTCTCCACACGCGAACGGTCCTCTGAGAGTACCCCGCGGGCTACGCTGGTGGCGTTGCCTCCCTGGCGGGGCTCGGTGTAACTCCAGTAGATCATGCGGTCGGAGTCAAATTTGGGGCCGAGGGCCACGTCCAGCAGGCCGCCCTGTCCGCGGGCGTCCACCTTCGGTATACCTGCAATGGGGTTGCCGATCTGTCCGGTGGCCGATACAATGCGCATGCGGCCTGGCTTTTCGGTCACCAGCAGGTTGCCGTCTGGCAGGGGCTCAATGGCCCAGGGTTTTTCGAGGTTCTTGGTGAGCACCTGCACGTCAAAAGCTGTTTCAGATTTGATCGCACAGGCGCGGGTCTGGCCCTCGAAGGTCGGCTTCTGGTCCGGTGCATTCGCGGTGCCCATGTCGATCGGCTGGCAGTCCTCCGGCGTGGTGGCTACGGGTTCCTGCTGGTCGTTGTCCTGTTGGGTAGCGGCCTCCTCGCTGCAGGAAGCGCCCATCGTGGCCATGCCGAAAACAGACAGGAGGATGAGTCGGGATAGTTTCATAGTGTTTTATTTTTTTTGATTGGTATACAGTGTATCATTCGTTTTACTCCATTGTGTTTGATTTGTTCGCAAGTGCCTGTAAACCACAAAGCCGCACAGTTGGCAGGTGCGGCTTTGCAGGTATAGCATGTGTCTAAAAGAGGCCTAAGAATCGAGCGCTCTTTTCTTGAGAAGGATGAATTCTTCCTCTGTAATAGAGCCGCGCTCACGCAGGTTCTCCAGTCGCTCAATGGTGGTGATGGAGTCTTCTACGGGCTTGCTGCGGTAGTCCCTGCTTTCAACGCGATCGGTTACGTGCCCGCGGTCACGGTTAAGGGTGGGGTCCTGCGCTGCATAGAAACGGTCCTCGTTAAACGACTCGTCGTTGTAAAAGTCCGGGTTAATGCGGCGGGTCGTGGTGGTGTCGTGCTGCAGGGCATCGTCAAACTCAGCCTTGTACTCGGTTTTGTCGTCGAAGGCATCGCGGTGGGCGCGCCGGAAGTTGTCGCGCACGGCGTACTCATAATCCGGGGTGATCGGGCCGCCCGGGTAAGCCGGGTATTGCGCAACGCTCTTTGCGTCAACAGAGGCCACGAAGATGTTCTTTCCTTTGCGGTCGAGGGCGGCTGCCCCGATCGGAATGAGCAGGAAGGTGTCGCGGTCGCGGTCGAAAAAGCGGTGGTCGCCCAGCACCGAAAGGTAGCGCACTTTCATGGCATCCATGTCCACGACCAAGTCTTTCACGTCGCCCAGCTTTTCGCCGTCGGCGCCTACCACGCGCCAGCCTGTCACGTTGGTATTGTTTTTGGCTACCTCGTAGTCTTTCAGTTCGCTTAGAGGCACCAGTCTTTCATTTCTCAATTCGTTGTCGTTCATAACTTCAGTTTAAGTGCGTATCACATCAGGCGTCAGGTCTGGGCTGGGTGCAGGCACCAGCATGCTGACAGTGGCAAGCGCCTGGGCATGTCTGTCTTTCAGCACCAATTCATACACAGCCCAGCCTAGCAGGAGTAGTATCACCACCAGCAGGATCCAGGGCCACACGGGCTTCTTCTTTCTTTCAATGTTTATCTCGGCCATTTTCGTTTTTATTTTTCCATAGTTTTATCTGAGCACCTCTACCTGCCACCAGGGTGGGAGGAGCGGTTTTTGCTTAATACGCTGTTGCACAGATGATAGTTGAAAGGCTGCACGCACAGAGCTGGTGGTGGGGATTTTTCAGTGCAGGTTCTGTTTGTTTAGCCACTCCACGGCATCCATCGTGTGTGTGAAAAATCTTACCTCAGGAGAGTCTTCGCTGTGCGCTATCGACGGTGGGATCGGAGCATCGGGGGGCAGCACGTGCGCAATACAGCGCACCTCTGATGAGTCCTTTACCATCTTGTCCCACTCGCTCCAGGTCAGGTAATCCAGGTAGGCCGCGGGAGCATGGAAAAAGTCCTGCACATCACTTAAAAGCGAACGGCAGGGAAATTCCTGAATCATTTCCAGAATGCCCTCTTCCACTTCCCGAATGCTCTCTTCGGTTGCGGTCCCTTTCCAGATCACACTGAGCATCTTACGGGCTTTGAGGTAGCGAAGGGTGCAATATCGTGTGCCTAAACTGTTCCGGTAATGTCTGTATGGTTTTTTCATAGCTACCTGTTTGTACTGTTGCCGCTGCCTTGCCAAGTTAGGGTGGTACCAAAATTAATTGGCTCCGCGGTTGAACCGGCCTTGTTTAATAGTGTTATATTGCATCGTGCATTACGCTGTTAAAAATATTCTGGTCGCCCTCTCGGTCTTTTTTGCTTTCTACGGACTGCAGACCAGGGCGGCTATGGAACTGCGGGCACAGTCGGTAGAGGTACGGACTGCGCAGGGCAAACTGACGCGTTTTGACAATGGCGAGCTGGGCCAGGCAACGGTACTGCTGCAGCCGGAAGAGCAGCTGCGCTTGTGGCAGCCAAGGCCTTCGGCACCGTTCAAGCAGGCGTCTTCGGGTTCGGCGGCACTTGTGTGGGCGCAGGAGTTCAGGCTACAGCAAGAGGTGTCCTACTACCTGCAGCGGGCCAGGCATTTCAGCCCCGGCCTCTCCATCCGCGATATCATTTTCCCCTTCCACTACTTCTGGTAATTCCTTTTCTTTTTTAGCGCACCGCAGGGTATACGCCCTGCTTGTTTTTACCATCAGGTATAGGGCGGTCTTGCACCGGCTGCTATACCTGTACCCATCATATTTAGTGACCTTTAAAAAAGAAAAGAAAATGGATACTTCCACCATCATCATGGGCATACTGGCTATGGCCCTTTTTGTAATCCCTATTTATTACATACAGCACAGACAAAAGTCGAATGTGAACAAGGCCATGCAGCCTTTCCTGGACGCGGCGAATCGCCATGGGCTGCAACTGGGGCAGCATGATTTCTGGAACGAGCAATACGGCATCGGGCTCGACGAAGCCAATAACCGCCTGTTTTACTGGCACCTCGACGGCCTGAAGCCACAAGAAGTAGTCGTAGAGCTGAGTGCTGTGAAGCAGAGCGCAGTAGACAATGTGTTCCGCGATGTGAACGGCAACCGCATCATCGACTCGATCGGCTTGCGCCTGACGCAGAGCGGCGGGAAATCGCCTAACCTATACCTGCCGTTTTACGACAAGGAGGGGAGCATGATGCTGAGCGGCGAGCTGCAGCTGGCGGAGAAATGGAATGCGATCGTGCTGAATAAAATTGCCAGCAGACAGGCTGTGCAGGTATAGGATTCAATTTTACCTTCGCTTTTCCCTTAGCAGGGGAGGGTGTTAGAAATGATGCGAGTGTTCGTGCTCGTGTCGCTGATAGAGGGGCTTCTGGCCCCTTTATCTTTTAAGTGATGTTTGGTTTTGCATTGGCCCTTGCAGGTATAGTCCCTGTATTGTTCTATAGCTTGGCCTGTCCGGCCGGGACTCACTTTTTTCCTTGATGGGGGTAGGGGCCCTCGATAAAGAAAAAAGTAAGCAAAAAAATCAAGACTATCCAAACTCGCTGAACGCTCTTGACAGGGGGACCCCTTCACCCCCAACAGTGGAGCGCCGAAAAGTGCACCTGGCTCAGGTGATCTGTTTCATAGCTGGAGGGGCAAGGATGTCTTTTGATGCGTGCCAGTGGATTGTGTGGTAATAAACAGATCCAACAGAGCTGGTCCCTTTGAGATGGCAGCGGCAGGCTCCTTCCCCTGTTTTTAGGGGAAGGCTGGGATGGGGTGAAACTCCCCTCCTTGGATAAGGAGGGGTAGGGGTGGTTGGACCCGGTATTGCAAAAGGACTGCTGCAGCTACTGCGGCTATACTTGTGAGACAGCAGTAGCAGAAATCCCCTCTCGGGAGGGGCAGGGGTGGGTTAAGTCAAAGGGAGTTCTTAAGCACAGCAGCGACCAAGCTAAACCTTTCCTTCGCGCACAGGCAGCGGATGCTGAAAAAGCGTGAGGCCGAACCAGGCGGCCAGACCGGCATACACGGCGCACAGGATCCAGAGCAAAACCGGCTGCTCCGGATGGCGGAACAGGAACTTGAGCAGGGCCATCGCACCGATGAAAAAATGAGCGAAGTTGGCGATGCAGATCGGCCTGTTGTAAATGCCGCCGATCAGACTGCCTTTGGCCATCCAATTGAGCATGGCAAAGCCCAGGTATAGCGCGCCCACCACTTGCAGCAGCACCACATCAAGCGGACCCGGCTCCGAGCCCAGGTATACCGCCAGCTCTTCGGGCAGGAAAGTGAAGGCTATACCTAGGACTGCTAGCACAGCGGCACTAAAGGTCATCATGATTTTGGTTTGCATGGGTTATGTGTCGGTTAAAGGGTATGGTCAGTTCTTGTTTAATCAAGCAATTCATGAAGTGAAAAACTGACTACCTCCCCATCCAACCACATCGTTTCACCTGGTTTTATCGCCTCTTTAGAATAGCCATGGTGGGAGTCGAATACTTCACCTATTTTCCAGTAGTTTCCGCATTTGCAGCACTTAAAGATAGTCAGTTTTGAATGCCCGCCTATCCATTTATCGGTTTTTAATACCTTCTCTTCTTGTAGCATCCAGGCTTCGCAGGTCAGGCGTCTGATGCTACCCTGGCCAGGCTCAAAATTGCAGTAGGGATTCTTAATCGGCATTGATTTATCTTATAATCTATATTTCCTCTGAGAGCACTTCAACCGTCATACCGTCCACCGTTATTGTTATTTCAGGCGCTAGCGAGAAATCCGCACGATAAAGTAAGTCGCTTATGATTAACAGACAGATTGCAAACCCGGAAAAGCGGCCGAGTCCTGGAGTCGCCATTCTTATACCTTAACTACCGCTGTACGTCTGGCTGGTTAAATCCGCTTTATAGGTTGCTACTTCAGTTGTCTGTATAAAGCCGCGGGCCCTTCGTGTGCGCTGGTACGGTAGCTGCATATTAGCGTGGTATCTTAGCAACGAAAATCACCTTATCCGAATGAAGAAATTACTTTATGTAGCGATCGCTTTAAGCGCTATATCCTGCACTTCAGACAATAACCTGGAAGACACCTTTTACAATGTAGTGGAATCCGGCACCACGATGGTCATTGACTCGCTGCACCATACGGCCAACAAGGAGCTGAAGCGGTATACCGGAATCGACTCGCTGGCTAACAAGATCGGTGCGGCCGACACCATAAACGTGGAGCGCGAAATAGAGCGCGGCGTTAAACGGAGAATCATCGAAGAACTCTCAAAATAACGGCACTGTAGGTAGCGCCTTTAACCGCCTCTTCACCGCAAGAGCAGAGAGAACCCGCCAGGGCTGCCTACTCCACTATAGTAAGCTTTACAAAGATAGGGAAATGGTCGGAGCCGAACTTCGGAAGCCGTTCCATTTCCAGCACCCGAAACTCTCCTGACACATACACATGGTCGAGCGGGTAGCGCAACAGGATGTTATGTGCGCCGAATGAGTTGTAAAGGCCCCTGCCGACCCGCACATCCCTGAGCCGGCTTTGCGTGTTGAACAGACGCGACGTGTGCGACCAGGCCACATCATTGAAATCGCCGGCCACCACGGAGGGCACACCCGTTTGGCTAACCATCTTGCCTACTTTCAACAGCTCCACTTCATCTGTACCCATATTATCCGGGTGCTTGCTGGGTTTAGGAGGCACCGGATGCATCGCGTGCAGTATGAACTCCGCTCCGCCTGGCAGCACTACTTTGGTATGGATGGAGGGCACCGTCTCGTGCTTCAGAAACAGGATGCTGGTTTCCTTCAGGGGAAGTTTGGAGTACAGTACCATGCCGTAGGTGTTGTCAAGCGGGTAGGAAACCACATGCGCATACCGATGCCGGAGCTGGCTGATTTGGTCCTCCCACCACTGGTCCGTCTCCATGGCCAGCACCAGGTCAGGGTCTGCCTCCTGCACAATCCGCAGGAACTCGTCTGCCTTCCGGTTTTTCATCCAGACGTTGGCGACCAGCAGGCTAAAGGTTCGTTCTTCCTGCACGGCCAGGGGCTCAGCGGATGCTACCGCTTTATCGGATATAGGGGTATAGGGCAGGATGAAGGTGGACTGAATCACGATAGCGCTTAGCAGCCCCACCAAAAAGGCCACGGCAGGATAACCCCATTTCTCGTTGATCGGGATGAAAAGAACCAGGCAGAGGAGCAGCCCCGTCAGTACCTGCACTCTTGGGAAGTCGAGCACTTTGATGTACCAGTAGGTTATGTTGTAGAGGAGGGATAGGAGTGTGACCAGTATAAGGACGGTGCCAAAAAACCAGCGTAAAGTAGAAAGCGATTTTTCTGGCGATTTTCATGTAGCCTTTTTTACAGCAAGATCTGGGTTTAGGTTGTTAAGTAGCCGTGTACCAGGGGCGTTTGGGGGCGGGATGCATCGGCAAGGGCAGGCTCGCTCATGCCGGAACCGCTAAAAACCCTATCAAATACCTAGTCCTGCACAGGATGCTGCATATAGCAAAACCTCGCGGCGTCTTTGGGACCTGCAGGGGCTTGCTGCCAGGGAGAGCAGCAGGATACAGGCCAGACGCTCGCAGGAGCTGCGCACGCTGCGAGGTCTTTACCGCCTGATGCTTACTTCACATACTGCTCCTGCTCGGTTTTTCGCAGTAAGCCCAGGCCATGCAACGTTTGCAGCAGGCTGTCGATTTGCTGGAGGCGCTGGCCTTGCTGTGGCTTGGCGACGGGCTTGAACTGGAAGAGCAGGTCTTCGGCCGTGGCTGGGCGCTCGTGCAGCTGCAGGGCGCGTTGCACGGCCTGCGCCTGTTCCGAAAGCGTTTTTGGCCAAGCCAGCACTTCTTTGGCAGTGGCTTTGGCGGCTTTGGTTTTAGTGCTGAGTCCGATCTCGGTTTGCTGCGTGCCCTGCGGATTCTGGTACTCGGGGCGAAGCCAGCGCACCAGACCGCGTGCCTCTTCGGCGGCGCGTTCTTTGTTGAGGGCCACGAGACGCTCGAGGATTTCCTCTTCGGGGAGGTTGGCGGGCCAGCCGTAGGCGGCGGCCACGGCGGCATCGAGCTCGGTGTGAAGTTGCAGCAAAATACTCACCAGCCCCTGCTCGTGGGTTTTCTGCTCTTTGGCCGAAAGTGCCTCGCCCGACCGCAGTTTCTCGAGCACGTTATACATGTCGGTGATGGTGAGCGTAGGGTGCTGCGCCTGCCGCTGCTTGCGGTGCGCATCCAGCTGCTCGGCTATACCTCGGATCTGCTCTTTCTGCGCTTCGGTTGGGGTAGGGAAGGGGAAGGTGTCGAAGCAAAGTGTTTTGTTATATACAGGTCTGTCTTCTAATGAGCCTCCAGCTGCAAGAGACCATATTTTATGGATATTTGAAGATAAAATACCTAAATGATGCCCTTCAGACAAAGCAATAACTACCAATCTATTATCTGGTAAAATATCAGCATCTAGGAAGGTAAATATATTGTGTTTTGCAGTTTCTAGAGTAGCAATATATCTATTTAAACCCTTCAGATATTTTCTTAGCTCTGTACGAGGTTTTCCAAAAAGCCACCACAGTTTGGCATATCCTGCACCATCTTTTGAATGTGACTTTGCATCTCTTTCTGGTTTAACTCGCTCTAGTAACCATTGATAAGCTTCTGGATATTGTTGAAGCACTTCTTGGGCTGTTAAACCATAGAAATCAATAGCCATAACTTCCCGCGGAGTACTAGTTAAATCTTTACCGTTTCTGTAGATTCTTATATGTTTCTCTAAGCCAGGGATTTTTCCTAAACCTAATGATTTTGCTTCTTCTTTCGTAACTATAAAGCCAGAACCAATGAGTTGTACACCTCGACCACCTAACAGTAAATTTGATTGTAAAGGTATAGCAGATGACACTTCAGCACCCACAATTAGGTTTGGCTGGATTTTGCCATCTTTCTCCATAAATGTGACTAAAACTTCAAGCCCATCTGTTTTATACTCGGAAGTTACTGTCAGTAGTCTGCCACTCACTTCCCCTTTCTCAGCAACAGTCATTGCAATGTCTACTGCTGCACCATCTGCGCTATCTACCCATGGATGGTCAGGTATAGCAAGAGTTATAGATAGTGGGCTTTTGGCTTGCATCTGCGCTTCTATCACTCGGCGGTTAAAAGTCTGCTTAATGCTATTTGTCGTAATGAAGCCAAAACGTTCAGCTTTATCAGCACGAACAGTTTCTGCTGCCTTGTGCCACCAGTACATCACGAAGTCAGCACTATCAGGTACAGCGCCTTTGTATACCTTGCGCAGTGCTTCAGTATAGCCATCTCCCAAAGCTTCGCGCATGCGGGCAGGTCCAATAAACGGCGGATTGCCGACTATAAAATCGGCTTCGGGCCAGGAGGCGGGTTTGGGGTCGAGGTAATCGTAGACGATGGTGCGGGCGGTCTCGTCGGGCACTTCCTGTCCGGTAACCGGGTGCTGTTTGGTGCTGTGGCCGTCCCAGCGGGTGACGGGCTGTCCGTTGCTGTCGAGGCGTGGTACTTTGTCGGTATAGCTCAGCACCGCGTCCTGCTGTTTGATGTTGCCGTACTCGCGCAAGATCGGGTTGCTGAGGCGGGTGGCCGAGCCATGCGCCCGGAAGTGCCACTGCAGGTAGCCGATCCAGAGCACCACATCGGCAATGGCCGCCGCGCGCGGGTTTACCTCCAGGCCCAGCAGCTGCGCCGGCGTCACGGTATAGCCGCCCGTCATGTCGAGGCCCAGCTGGCGCGGGAAGTGGTCGAGGTGCTCTTTTACCTCACCCTCCAGACGCTTGAGGTGCTCCAGCGTCACGTACAGGAAATTGCCGCTTCCGCAAGCCGGGTCCAGCACGCGCACCGAGCACAAACGGCGGTGGAAGGCTTCAATTTCTTTTCGGGCACCTTCCTCGTCGCCGCTGTCTTCGAGTATGGCCGAGGCTGTGCGGGCCGCTTCCCACTCTTCGCGCAGCGGCTCAATCACGGTCGGCATCACGAGGCGCTCCACGTAGGCGCGGGGCGTGTAGTGGGCACCCAGTTTGTGGCGCTCGCGCGGCTGCAACGCCCGCTCCAGCAACGTACCGAAAATGGCAGGCTCCACCTCGGCCCAGTCGGCTTCGGCGGCCAGTATGAGCAAGTCGAGTTGCGCCGCCGAAATGGGCAGCGCCTCGGGCTCTTTAAACAGATAGCCGTTGAACTGCGGAATGACCGTGCGCAGGGCCGGGTCGAATCCGCCTTTGTCCATGTTCTTCCACAGTGCCTGCAACGCATCGGGGAAGTGCTCGATGTTGTGGCGGTAGTCCTGCAGCAGTTTGGTGAACGAGTTGTCGGGCAGCAACTGCACATCCTCAGCAAACATGGTAAAGAGGCAGCGCATCAGGAAACCCGACACCTGCTCAGGCGTGTGGCCGGCCCCTTCGAGCGAGGCCGCCAGCTTCGCCAACCGCTCGGCCAGCTCTCTGGTAACACGGGCTGCACGACGACTCGGGTCCAACTCCAGCGGCTCGGTAAAGAGCAGGCGCAGGCGCTCGCGCACCTCCGTGCGGTGCAGTTCGTCGAGGGTAATTCTATAGTTTTGCGGATCGGGGAAAGGCACATAGGTCTTGCCCTGCCGCGCAAAGTCAGCATACAGATCAATGCAATAGCCCACGTCCACCACGGCCAGAAAAGGTGGCCATCCCTCGGTGGTGGGCAGGGAGCGGGCGTAGCGCAGGGCCTGTTCCTTGGCCTTTTTCATCTCGCGCTCCCAGGTACGGGTGTCGCGGGTAGCGGTGCCTGTTTTGGTTTTGATGCGCTCGCCGCCCAGCTGTTCAGCCTCCGTTATACCTGCCTTGTCAGCGCCCTGCTTGGCCTCCAGCACAAAGCAGTCCTTCTTGTAAAGGTCTATGAAGTTGGTACTCGTCTTGCCCTCGCCATCGTCAAACACCACGGGTCGCTCAAAGGTATAGGTCGCCTCGTGCACCTTGTCCGTAGCCGGCATCGGCTTCTCCACGCCCAGCAGCTCGCACAGCTCCGTCAGAAAAAGCTGGTAATTAGCACGTTCGGAAGCGCCGGAAGCTTTCCAGCGGGTGATAAAGGTATGGATGGCAGGAGTGGGGGTGTGGGGCATGGTTTGTTTCCTTTGGCTGCAACTGTAACAGTATGCAGTTTAGGAAAATTTGGGGAGAAAGTATAGGGGATTTGCTATTTAATGTGAGCAGCTTACGTATACCCTACGCTGGTTTGAAATCCGCAGAATGGGTAGGAACAAAAAAAGCCTGGCGCACCAGGGGCCAAGCTTTTCTTCTCTGGGAAATTACATGTATTACGACAAGCCTATAGGTAACGTTCAGTTGCAGCTGCTTATTCGTTCCTGTCCCTTGCGGTAGTCGTGATGTTATTGTTGGCATCAATGGCAATATCAAAAGGGATTCACACAACGAGCATTTGTTGTTATTCTGGTGCGTTTGCCTGAGCAGAAGAAACCAGCTTTTGGAGTTTGCTTATCCCATTGGTATCAATTTCTTCGCCCTCGCCTGAGACAGAGCGTAGTTGCGTGATGATGCTTTGGTCAGTGATAAACATTCGATCTTTGTACAGACCGTCTTTAAAAAAACGGCAATAGAGACGCTCATCACCTATATAAGTAAGAACTATTAGATTGCATTCGCAGGATTCGAGTTTTTGTAAAAACTCAGTTAATTCACTCATGCTTTCGGGACGGTAAAAAGGTAGTTACGTGTTAAACGGATTTTAAAGCAAAAGAAATAATACATTAAAAGCTTAAACTATAACCTTTCGAATTAAAAAGAATGACAAATATAGGACAAAACAAATTATAGTAAAGAGATTAAATTGCTTTTACCTACTCCTGACTGGATCAGAAACCCAGTGTAGCCCACATAAAGCAGCCGAAAAACGATATTTTACCAACTGGCAAGCTGCAGACCGCAAACTGTGACTATGAAGATGTAGAGCCGCAATCTAGCTAAAAACTTACAAACCTCCTCCTTTGTTTTGCGTTACTAAGCTCTATATCATCAGCTTGTTACCAAACCAGCAGCCGATGAACGTACCCCAGTATGATTAAGAATGAAGTCAAAGTATTTTAGTGAAAGCATCACCTCCACTTTCATAGAGCAGGTGAAAGAATACGCCATTTTCGCGATGGACGTGAACGGTGTGATCGAGACCTGGAACGAGGGAGCGAGTCGCATGAAAGGATATGAGGCGGAGGAGGTCGTAGGCAAGTTTTACGGCATGCTGTTTACCGACGAGGACAGGGCCAACCACAAACCCGAGGAGGAGCTGAAAGCGGCCAAAGAGCAGGAGCAGTTTAAAACCGAGGGCTGGCGGCAAAAGAAAGATGGCTCCTTGTTTTGGGCCAACATCACGCTCACCCCCATCTACAACGAAAAAGACGAGCTGATCGGCCTGACCAAAGTAACCCGCGACCTCACCGACAAACGCAAGTCCGACGAGAATTTAATGCAGAAGCACGACGAACTGGTTACCACCAACCGCGACCTGGACAATTTTATCTATACCGCCTCGCACGACCTCAAAGCGCCCATCCTGAACATCGACGGCCTGGTGCAGCGCCTGGTATACCTCTTCGAGCAGAAATCCATCAAAGACCCTGAGTTGGAGGAGCTGGCCGGTCACATTCAGTCATCCGTCTGCCGTTTCAAAGCCACCATAGAGGACCTGACCACCATCAGCCGCCTGCAACGCAGCATTGAGGTGGAGAGTAACCAGGAGCAGGTGTTGGTGGAGCCTGTGTTTGACGACATCATGTCCGATGTAGAGTTCCTGTTCGAGCAGTTTGACTTCGCTTGCCAGATGCAGCGCGACTTCAACGTGAAATCGATCAAGTTCTCGCGCAAGAATTTCCGCAGCATTCTCTACAACCTCATCAGCAACGCGATCAAGTACCGCTCTCCCGAAAACGCATGCACCATTAAAGTGAGAACGTATCAGGAGGAGGACTGGACCGTGCTGTCAGTAAAGGACAACGGATTGGGGATGTCACCTGAGAACCAGAAAAACCTGTTCACCATGTTCAAGCGCTTCCACGACCATGTGGAGGGTTCCGGTATCGGGCTTTACATCATCAAGCGCATCGTGGACAATGCCGGAGGCAAGATCGAAGTAAAATCCCATGTAGGGGATGGAACGGAGTTTAAGGTATACTTCAAAAATTAGGCGCTATACCTGTCAGGCTAGTCGGTCAGTAAATTTACCAGCGTTTGCTTTGTAAGGGGTTTCGATTGGTAGTTCACAAAGTCAATGACATCCAGCTGGTCCAGGTCCCTTGGGCTGCTCGAAGTTGTCAGCACCGTTATGCGGCTTGGGTATAGCTTCGGGTAATTGTTGCGCTCGTACTGCTCCAGAAAGCGAAAACCATCCATTACGGGCATGTTCAGGTCTACCAGAATCGCATAAGGAACGGCATTCGCGGCCAGGGCCTTCTCCAGAAAAGTCAAAGCCACTTTCCCGTTCTCGCACGTCACCACCTCAAACCCTTTGTTCAGGTCCTTGATCAGTGACTTGTGCAGATAGTTGGTTACCACATCGTCATCGATCAGCAAAATGTACTTTCCTTTCGGTATAGTTTTCATCGTTGTTCTTCTTCAACTCAAAATAAAATTCATCTTCCGGAGAAGGCAAAAACAATTACTCCTGGCTGATCAGCAGTCCAATATAGCCTACATACAGCAGCAGGAATACGATACCTTCCCAGCGGGTAAGCTGGCGACCCCTGCCTGTGAAAATGAAGATGAATAACAACAGTCCGGCGGCAATGTTCATGAAAATATCGGTAAAGGCAGCAGGAGCCACCTGTAGCGGCGTCACAACGGTAGATACGCCCAGGATCAGGAAAATGTTGAAGATGTTTGAGCCCACCACGTTGCCGATCGCGATGTCTACGTTCTTCTTGCGCACCGCCACCACCGAAGTGGCCAGTTCGGGCAGCGATGTACCCACCGACACGATCGTCAGGCCGATGATCCGCTCTGAAAGGCCAAAGGCCTGCGCAATGGCCACAGCGCTGTCTACGATCAGTTTTCCGCCCAGCACCAAACCACCCAGACCCAGCACAATAAAGAGGATGGACTTGAGGTAGGTATAGTCTTTGGCTTCGGTTTCTTCGTCGTCGTTGCCGCTTTTCGCGATCATCAGGTTGTACACCAGGAAAATGCAGAAGAACAGGAGCAGGAGCAGACCATCGGACCTGGAGATAAGGTTGGAACCTGCGCCATCCAGCAACATATCGCTGGCCACGAAGTAGACCGCCACGGCAGCCAGCAGACTGAGCGGAATTTCAAGCCAGGTAGTGTTTCGTTTCACTGCAAGCGGGTAGATGACGGCACAAACACCCAGGATGCCCAGCACGTTGAAAATATTGCTGCCCATGATATTGCCCAGCACAATGTCGGTGTTGTTGTTGACGGCAGCGAACACGTTCACGACCAACTCTGGCGCCGAAGTGCCGAAAGCCACAATGGTGAGGCCGATCACGATGTTGGGTATACCCAGTTTTTTGGCCAGGGAAGAGGCCGCGTCCACCAGTTTGTCGGCGCCGAAAATAAGGGCGACGAAGCCGACCAGGAGAAGAAGAATGTTTAGCATGTCAGATGAATTATGGCTAAGCCACCAAGCAAGAATTGTTTTTTCGCTATGAAGGTAACGTAATTTTACGGAAAGGTTTTCAATCCCATGTTGCCCAGGTACGAACCGGCCGCCATGATGAGGCACGAGATGAGCACCCCGATGCTCACGGCCATGAAGGCCTTGTAGCGTTCGATCTTCAGAAAATAAGCCGCCAACGTACCCATGTAGGCACCTGTTCCGGGCAGCGGGATCATCACAAAGACCATCAGTCCCCAGAAACCATACTTTTGGATGTCGGCTCCTACGCCTTTCTTGGCTCTGCGGCCCAGTTTAATCACGCCTTTCTTGTAAGTTCGGTTAGGCCAGAGCTTTCTGCTGAACGATTCGATGAGCCAGGCCAGGAGCGGAAAAATGAGCAGGTTGCCGACAAGCCCGATCACGAACGCCCAGATGACGGGCATGTCGTTGAGCACGGCGTAGGGAATGCCCGCCCGCGCCTCCCCAAAAGGGGAGATGCTGAGCAGGAAAGTGTAAATCAGTATTTCTAACATAAAAGGGTAATCGAAAACGAACTGTTGGTCGGCTTATTTAAAGAAGAAGTCCAACAGTTCCTGCTGCATCACCGGATTGATGGCGACAGCCAGAATAACAGAAATGATCAGACCGATGGTCACCGAAAGTACGTCCTTGCCGATCAGTCGGAAGGTTTTGCCAAAGGCTGCAGAGGAGTCCTGTGCCCGGATGCGCATACCTAGTTCGCGGCCCGCCAGCAAGCCCACGAATACCCAGGTGGTGCTCATCGGCATGTTGTTCACTTCCTTGAAATAGTAGAGGATCAGGGCGTACACCAGGTCGATGATGGTGGCGCTGCGTACGTCCCGCACTTCAGATTTTTCGTTGATGATGTGCTGGATCTTGTCACCCTTCATGTAGAACAGGAAACCGAGCCCCAGGAAGATGAAGCCCGCAAAAGCCAGAAACTCGAAGCCGCCCAGCTGCCGCGGCAGGTATACGGCAATATTCGCCAGGTCCTGCACCAGCCAGATGTACCACAAAAAGCCGCTGATGAGCCACTGCGCCACCGTCCAGAGCACGTGCGCCTCGCCTTTGATAAAGCGCTTGATCACTTTGGAAAGCAGCAGGTAGATGACAAGAGCCGAGACAAAAGCCAGCACATACCCCGCCAGACTTTTGTTGATCATGCCCAGCACCGTCGCGCTCGTGGCCGTGAAAACGCTCAGCAGCATGAAGGTGGTTGAAACCGGGATGCGGAACCTGGTCAGCAGCAGCAGCACAATAGGAGAGGCCAGCTGCAGGTATACGAAGCTCTCCGGCGCCTTTTCGAGTCCGGGTGTTGTCAGTCGCTGGTAGGTCACGTCACCGTCGAACACGTACCAGCTGTAGGTAACAGTGCCCAGAAAGATAAGCCCCATGAACAGCCACTGCCAGTACCATTTTTTGTCTTCGTTGGACACAATGAAGGTACCGATGGTCTGGATACTGTCGTTGGCGATGGCCGAGTAGCCGGCAAAGGCAAAGCCCACCCACATGGCGATGCTCGGGTAAGGGTATACCATACCTGCCATAAAGAGCGAGAAAGCGATAAAATAGAGGAACTTCTTCTCTTTCTGGAAGATCAGGTCAAACTGGTTGTAGCGCTTCCTGAATTTATAAGGCTGAATAGGAGCCAGGTGCGGCCGTTTCTTTTTGGTCTTTGCCATTTGAAAATAAAGCTTTTACTAAAAATGGGTTTGAATTTGTGAAGGGCGCTAGGCGGGTACTTCTTCCTCTTTCCTGACTTCCAGATCCGGGTTCGTCGTCTCTACCAGCCCGGTTTCCGGCTGCGGGTCGAACTCGCCTTCCCAGCGGGCAACCACGGCGGTGGCCAGGCAGTTACCGGTCACGTTAATGGAGGTGCGGGCCATGTCCATGAGCTCGTCAATCCCCAAAATGGCAAACAGCGGCCACACCGGCAGGTTGAAGGAAGCGACCGTACCGAGCAGAATCACGAGCGAGGCACGCGGCACACCGGCCACGCCCTTGCTGGTGAGCATGAGCGTAAACACCATCAGCAACTGCTGTTCCCAGCTCAGGTCGATGCCCGCGGCCTGCGCCACAAACACGGCGGCCAGCGCCAGGTATAGCGTGGTGCCATCCAGGTTAAAGCTGTAACCGGTCGGCATCACGAAAGCCACAATGCGACGCGGTACGCCCAGTTTTTCCATCTCTTCCATGGCCCGCGGCAGCGCCGCCTCCGAACTGGTTGTGGCAAAGGCAATGGACACCGGACCGGAAATGGCTTTGAGGAAACGCACGATCGGGATGCGGGCGATGAGCGCTATCGGCAACAGCACCAGCAGCACGAAAGCCAGCAGCGCCACGTACAGCGTAGCCAGCAGTTGGAACAGGTTCACCAGGATGCCAAAGCCCATATGGCCCACCGTGTAGGCAATGGCGGCACCCACCCCGATCGGGGCGAAGTACATGATGATGTTCGTGAACTTGAACATGGTCTCAGAAAGGCTCTCGCAGAAGTCGAGCATCGGCTTGCGCTTCTTCTCCGTCACCATGGCCAGGCCAATGGCGAAGATCACGCTGAACACCACGATCTGCAGCACCTGTCCTTCGGCCACTGACTTGGCAATGTTCTCCGGAAACACGTGCAGGATGATGTCGGACCAGGTTTGTTTGACAGGCGCCTGAATCTCCTCGGTCTCGGCTATACCTGTCATGTCGATGCCCTCGCCGGCTTTGCTGATGTTAATGGCGGCCAGGCCGATGAACAGGGCAATGGTGGTCACCACTTCGAAGTACAGGAGCGCTTTCCAGCCCATGCTGCCGATCTGCTTCAGGTTGGCGTGTCCGGCTATACCTACCACCAGTGTGGCGAAGATGAGGGGCGCGATGATCGTCTTGATCAGTTTCAGGAACACCTTGCTCAGCACGTTGAGGTTTTGAGCTACCTGCGGAAAATCGTAGCCGATCTGGGCGCCGACCACCATGCTGATCAGGATCCAGGTGGTGAGGGAGCGCTTCTGCAGTCCGTAAAGCAGCAACACGCCTGTGCCGGCCCAGCGGATGGAGGTGAGCGCCCCGGCTGGCAGGGCGATGATTTCGTATTGCTGGAGCACCGTGAGGATAGCGGCAATGCTGATACAGATCAGGGTTACCAGCGGCAAATAGGCCTTCTTCATATAGCGAATTGAAAAGGGTGATTAATTGGAAGAAGAGTTTTTGGTCGGCCCCTGCTTGCCGTTTACCGACTTGTCGAGCTCGTCTTTGATCTCGTTGGTGGCGTCTTTGAACTCGCGTATGCCACGGCCCAGGCCGCGGGCCAGTTCAGGTATGCGCTTGGCGCCAAACAATAGCAGGATGGCGAATATGATGATGGTTACTTCAGCGCCCCCCAGGCTTCCTATGAAGGCGAAAATTCCGATGCTGTTCATCTATGATGTATGAATGAGTTTTGAGAAAACAAATAGGATTCAATGGCCCACTGGCAGCGAAAGGGCTGAAACAGAGAGCTTAAGCCGCCTTACAAAATGTAAAGCGCCACAACAGCCGCACCGCAAACGCTTGCAGCCGACAAAGAAGAAGGAAAGGGATCAGACAGGCTGCATGGCAGCCCTGGCTATACCTGCAGGCACCAGACGAGGCAATTATAAAATGCGCTGGGGCTGGTTTAGACTGATGGAGGGGAAAATACGGGAAACCTAGGGAGCCTGGGGCTGACTGGAAGTGTAGAAGAACTGGCAGAAGAAACTATCGCCAGGCGCCCGCGCTGCATAGGGGGGGATTGCCTGATTGCCTGAAAAGCGGATGACGTGTGTTCGGGGAGCAGTGGCTGCAGGCTGCAAACTGAAGGTTAGCGTCGCGGCTGTTCCTTCCTCGGCCAGGTACAGCATACCCGACTTCAGCCCGGTCACATTATTATCGGTGCTCACTGCCTCCTCCTGAACTATACCTGCCTGGTTGTGCTGAGCTGCTGCTGTTGCATCGTAGGCATACGTTGCCGTGCCAGGGAGCAGAACAGCCCAGAGCAGAGCAAGCGACATGATGAAATGTCTCAGAAAGCGGTATCCAGGCAGATTAAGAGCCATAAGCAACCGCAAATATACTACTAATTACAAGGATGCCAGTGATGTGGAAATTTAAATTTAGGGATTGAGGCAGGTGTGCACATTTTGTTTGGATCGATCTTAAAAACCAAAAAGCCTGCTCCAGTAGAGCAGGCCTTTCTATGGAAATACACGATTACTTTTTTCGGGCTGCTAAGATGGGTTTGTAAGGTCCATACTTGTGCTGGTTTTCGCTGAACCCATCGGTGTAGGGGCCAAAGGGGTGGTCAACTGGTTTCCTGGAGATATCCGGCCAGTCTTTGCTGATGTCTTTTTTCGGGCGGGGCATGGAGTTGATGTAAGCGGCCAGGTCCCAGGCCTCTTCGTTTGTCAGTATTGGATTGTCGTGCGTAGCGCCGAGGGGCATGTTGGCTTTCACGTAGCGGGCGAAGGTGGACACGCGGTACAGACCAGCGCCGTCGTTGTAGCTGTCCTCTCCCCACAGCGGTGGGTAGGTGTATTCGGAATTGCCAGCTGCTTTCAAGCCCTGTCCGTTGTCCCCGTGGCATACCTGGCACTGCTGCACATACACGGCTTTGCCTAGTTCCGGACTAGCCGCCCGATCCAGGTACTCCAGGTCAATTAACCCGGTACCCTTTGGTGTATCGCCTTTTGGCACGTCTTTTCCCACCCATTTGATGTAAACTACCATGGCCTGCATTTCAGCTGATTCCGGTTTGGGAGCTTCGCCGTTGAGGCTCCGCTCGAAGCAGTCGGAGACACGCTTTACCACGTCCTCTTCTGTGCCGGAGCGTGCCCGGAGCTTGGGGTAGGTGGAGGCCACAAGCGAGTAGTTGTTGCCAAAAGGTTTGGTGCCGGCGTCGAGGTGACAGTTCTGACAGTTCAAACCATTGGCGATCTGCAGCACGCTACCTTCCGGACCCAGGTACTCTGCGGTATGCGCCACGAGTTCGCGGCCGTACCGGATCTGATCGCCTTCGGGTGTGGCAGGTAGTGCTGCAAGGTCAGGAGCGCGCCACATTTCCTCTTCTGGCGGCGTGGTTACTGTAGGAGCCGAAGCCGGTGGCGCGGATTCGGTGAGGGCAGGAAAATTGATCTTGGTGCCGGTGAGTTCCAGGAACATGACAATGCCCAGCATCAGCATGACGGCAACAGCACTTAAACCTACGACGTTGGAAATTTTCAGCAGGAAGCTGATCACTTCACTTTCTTGATTCAGATTCATAGGAGCACAAATGTTTAAGGTGAGATGAAATCAAGTTAGCTGGTTATACCTTGTAAGTAAGTGACATAAGTCACCTGCAAAAAAAAGAGCGGAAAATTTAATTTCCCGCTCTTGCTGATTTATCTGAAGGTATAGTCTACGTTTGGCAGCTGCGACAGCACCGGATCTTCGAGGTCGAGGGCCTTGGCGCGGCCATCGATCTTCGGTGCTACCGTGCCATGGTGCTTCAGGTATTCGGCTATTACATCATGCACTGTGTAGTCGAGCACTTTCGGGTCTTTGGCGTTGGGCAGGCGGCAGAGCATGTGGTCCGGTTCGCCTCTGCGCAAACAGGCGGCCAGGGTATACTCTTTGTTCAGGTCCAGCGGCTTGCCACCTACCGTGATCGATTGCACCCGTTGTCCTTTTGGCGCATTGGCCTTGAAGGTCATTTCCATACCGGAGAAGCGCACCACCCAGCCACCGAAACGCTCCAGCGGCTTCTCGGCAAATACATTGTGCAACTCTTTTTCCATCCAGTCCTGTATCTGCTGACCGGTCGCTTTGCCTACTTTGGCATTTTCGTTCACGGGCAGCATGTTCCATACATCGCTCACGGTAATCGGCGCTTTACCGTCGGCGCCAGGCACGATCGGCGTGCTGAAACGGAAGCCGTTAGAGAAAGCGATATCAGCACCGGTCTTCCAGCGCAGGGCGTCGGTGATCATGTTATCCATGGCATTTTCTACGACCAGGTAACGGTAAAGCGGTTCGGAGGTATAGCCCAGCACCTGGTCCATCTCCTGTTTGTAAGGAGCCATCTGCTCTTCCACCACACGCTGCACTATTGGGTCAGCCGGGTATACGGCCGGGTCCACGTCAATCAGTTCGTAGCGCTGGCCTACAATTTTTCCGTCCTTCACGTCCAGGTCGAGGCGGCCCACAAAAGAGGCGAAGGCACCCGGCTCTACTACCTGCGCATACTTGCCCTGCAAAGGCTTGCGGATGCGCTCATGGGTGTCGTTGCCCAGGATGAAGTCAACGCCTTTGATCTGCTCCTGGTCGGCCAGGTATAGCTGCTTGGAGATGCCGAGGTGGGTCACCAGGAACAGGATATCCACGCCCTGCTCTTCTTTCAACTCTTTGATAAGGGGCTCGATGTTGTCTTCCAGTTGTTTGAAGATCAGTCCTTTGCTGAAAGAAGGGTTCTGGCGAATGGGTACTTCAGGGTCGTTGTAAGAAATAAAGCCGAGTTTTACGCCTTTTAATTCTTTTACGATGTAGGGAGGGTAGAGCATATCGGAGTTAGCCTCGTTGTAGATGTTGGCGCAGACTACCGGCTTGCCATAAGAAGCCAGCACGTCCTGCATTTTCTGGCTACCGAAGATCACCTCCCAGTTGCCCGGAATCAGGAAATCGTAATCCATGGCACTGATCACGGGGCCAAACACGGCTCCTTCTGACAGTGCGGCTACAGCACTGCCCTGTATCAGATCGCCGCCGTCCACGATCACGGTACCGCCCGGGTTCCCGGCTTTCACCTGCTTGAAAATGGTTTGGATATTGGCCACTCCGCCGCGCTCTTTGAACACGAACTCCCCGTTTTCGACAAACATTTCCTGGTGCGGCAACAGCTGTCCGTGAATGTCGGCTGTTTGCAGGATGGTGATGGTTTCAATGCCGTCTTCTTCCGTAGTTCGTGCCTCCTCGGTATTGCTGGACTGGCAGGAGGATGCAAAGGTAAGACCCAGGATGGGTATGGCGGATAGTATTAATCGTTTGAAATTGGTTTTCATGGTGCGGTAATAATTTTTTGAGTGGATTCAGAAGGGTATAAGCATTTGATTAGACCCTTTCGTGAAACAGCTGTTAATCACAAGTTGAATTGGATGCGCTCCCGGATACGCTTGTTCCCAGACAGTCTGTTTAGAACATCGGCACTTTCTTCTCCCACTGCCTTTAGCAGTTAGTCAGGGAAAGTTTAAATCCGGAAGAGTGAATTAGGTTTATGATCCGAAGGAAATTATCCGAATCATTTTTATCAGGTTTAGTGCGCGTTATTGGCTCTATATAAGCTCAGTAATCAGCCGAACCGGGGTGGGTCTGGTTCAGTCGGGGTGGTTTGGGAGTAGTAAGCAAAGGCCATATAGCCAGGCTCCTGGTACAGAGTACGTGGTGGGATAAAGCCAGCAGGAGTGCTGGCAGGAGTACAGAAGAGCTTCACATTGCAAAGCCGGATTTCAGCCTCTCCCTTCGGTTGTTCGGTACTATCGGCGTCGACCGCTACCGGGTGCTTGAAATCAACTGAGTTCAGTTCTGATGATGCAACCTTAGACTGGGCTTGCTGTCGAAGGCACACCTTTTTGATGGACACCCCCGCGTGAGCTCCTGGCAAAAAGCTAACGAAAGCCAGCGAGGAGAGATGTACAAATAACATCAGCAGGGACCATATTTTAAGGAGTTGCTTCAAACGGGCGTTCTGTTTATAAGGTATAAGTGTCTAATCTACAGTACTGTCATACAAATGTGGAGAAAGTAAAATAGCAATAGTGTGACAAAAGTCACAGGAAGAAAAATTTTATACCTGCTATTTGAAACTTGTGGCGGAGGAAGCCTCACAACTTGAATGTATCAACTAATTATCTATGAAAAAGAAAACAAAACTCACGCTACTACAGCTCAATGACAGTCACGCCTACCTGGAGCCGCACCAGGAAATGTTCTGGGAAAAAGGTGGCCAGGTATACCGCAGCGCAGGCGGATTTGCCCGCATAGCCGGTTACCTGCAACAACTGCGCAAAGCGCAAAACGGTGCAGTACTGGCCCTCGACTGCGGCGACACCTTTCATGGTACTTATCCGGCTGTGGACACCAAAGGCGAAGTGATGCTTCGGGTTTTGAACGCGCTGGGCCTCGCCGCCATGACGGCCCACTGGGAGTTTGCCTACGGACCAGCGCAATTCAAAAAGCTTACGTCGCAACTAAACTACCCGATGCTAGCCATCAATATTTATGACAAGCAGACCGGAGACCTCGTCTACAAGCCTTATATCGTGCAGGAGGTAAATGGACTGAAAGTAGGTATAGTAGGTATAGCCTGCAACATCGTGGACAAGACCATGCCGCCGCACTTTAGTGATGGGCTCAGGTTTACCCTCGGCAATGAAGAGCTGCCTGGTTACATTCAGAACCTGAGAGAAATAGATAAAACTGACCTGATCGTGCTGATCTCACACTTAGGCTTTCCGCAGAACATGAAGCTGCTTTCGGAAGTGGAAGGGGTAGATGTTTGCCTCAGTAGTCACACGCATTACCGCACATCCATACCAGCCAGGCAAGGCAACACCCTTGTCATAGAATCCGGCTGTCACGGCTCTTTCCTGGGCAGGCTGGACCTGACTTTAGAGAATGGAAAGATCACGCAATTTGAACATGAGTTAGTAGAGGTATCCGAACTATTGCCGGAGGACGAGCAGGTGAAGGAATTGGTGGAGGAAGCTATAGAGCCTTTCCGGGAAGAATTGAGTCAGCAGGTTGGAGCAACCAAAGTGGCCCTCGACCGCAATACCATTCTGGAATCAACGATGGACAATTTTCTGCTACAAAGCATGCTCGAGGCAACGGGTGCTGAACTGGCCTTCTCCAATGGCTGGCGCTACGGTGCTCCCATTGTGCCCGGCCCCATCACCCTGAACGACCTCTACAATATCATTCCGATGAACCCGCCTGTGCAAACGGTCAGCATTAGCGGTGAAGAATTGCTGAAGATGCTGGAAGAAAACCTGGAAAAGACCTTTGCACCGGATGCCTATAACCAGTTGGGCGGTTTTGTGAAGCGCAGTCTGGGCTTGAAAGCTTTCATTAAGATCGAGGCTCCAAAAGGCAACCGCATTCAAAAGCTTTTTATAAACGGCGAGGAACTGGACCCGCAGCGCAGGTATAAGGCTGCTTTCGTAACCGAACAGGGCGTTCCTGAAAAGTACGGAACGCAGCGTGAGACGACAGGTATAAAAGCAATTAAGGCCATGAAGCTATACCTGCAGAAACACTCCCCGGTTGATATCAGGCTGCTGGGCACTTTCAGCGCCGTGTAAATCAATGTGTTATTTCATAAAGCTAAGAGAATGCTTTTACCTAAACCTTTACCAACATGCTACTAAAAAGAAAGCACCTGATACCCGTGCTATTGACACCGTTTTTAATGGCGAGTGCCTGTACATCTTCCACAATTGAAACCACCACTGAAGCGACTGATATGGCAGAAGGAGATCATAAAACCATTACACTCCTGCATACGAACGACATGCATGGCTCTTACATGCCTTTTCGGACAACGGTTGATAACGCCACGGCGCAAACCGGTGATGCAGGCCGGGATACCTTGATCACGTTCGTTAAAGAAGCAGAGATTGGGGGCTTTGCCTATCTGTCAGCTGCTGTTAAAAAAGTGCGGCAGGAAAAGGGGGCAGAGAACGTGTTGCTGCTTGATGGCGGCGATACCTTCAGTGACGACCAGTTGGGCAGCCTGACAAGAGGGGAGGCCATGATCCGATTGATGAACTCGGTTGAGTACGACCTGATGGCACTCGGTAACCACGACTTTGACTATGGCCTGGAAAGAACCCGTGAACTGGCGGAAATAGCCAACTTCCCGATGCGGGCCGCCAACATCATAGACGAGAAAACACAACAACCGATCTTTGGTGAACCCTTTGTCCTATTTGAGAAACAAGGTGTCAAAATTGCCATCCTGACTCTCGGCTATCGTAACACACCCAAGACCGGCAACCCGGATAATGTGAAAGGGCTTCGTTTCAGTACCGGGCAGGAGGTAGCGCAACAGTATGTGCCAAAACTTCGCGAACAGGTAGATGTGGTCGTAGTCTTATCACATGAAGGTACGGCGGTGGATGAGAAGATGGCCCGCGAAGTAGATGGAATTGACTTGATCATTGGGGCACACAGCCACGACATCATCGAGCCGCGCAGGAAGATCGGGCAAACCTATGTGGTGCAGGCCATGTCAGATGCTGCTGTCTTAGGCGATACGGAACTCGTCATTTCAGGGAACAAACTGGTGGATGTGAAGGACCACTACCACTGGCTCTGGCATGATGAGTGGCAACCCGATCCGGAAGTGCAAGCCTTGGTGGATGAATTGAGAAAACCTCACCTGGCTAAATTGCAAGAGAAGGTAGTAGAGAGCCTTGATGTAATTGGCAGACAGTATAAATCGGAGAGCCCCTTTGATAAACTAGTTGGCAACCTGCTGCTGGAAGGTTATAAAGGCGATGTTGCGATCATGCCGGGTGTGGGTTACGGTATTTCGTTTAAACCCGGACCTGTCACCAGCGAAGAGGTATACAAACTGCTTCCACATCCTTCCAAAATCGTTACCCTGCAGATGACGGGCAAGCAACTCCGGCAAACCCTGGAGCAAGCCGCTAAGAACCTGAAACCAGATAATAAACTGGACGCTGTCGGAGGCCTGATTCAAACGACAGGTATAGCCTACCAGATGGACCTGACCAAGCCTGTAGGGCAGCGGATCAGCAACATGCAGATTGGCAACACGCCCGTAAGCGATGCTGCATCATTTAAAGTAGTCACGCACAACGGCTTGCTAACCGGCCTGCATAACTTCGACGAAATAGGGAAGGGCCAAAACATCAACAAAACAGAGAAGCCTCTGACGGAATTCATCATCGAAAAGCTGAAAGAAAAGAAGACGGTTACTATGCCAGAGAATATGGGTGAACTGAAGATTGTCAGAGAGTAAATAGAATCTGTTCCGATGAAAAAAGTCACACAATCTGCTTAGGTTGTGTGACTTTTCATTTCAGGTAAAGCGACTACATAAACACCTTTTCGAGCACATCACCCACAAAATAGGCCAGCATAGCGGCCATGCCGCCAAGCAGCAGTGTTTCGGCTATACCTGCCAGGATATTCCGCTCAGTCACAATGCTTTTAAGAGCACCGACAATCGTCATGGCTATACCAGTAAGCACACTCGAATAGAGGAAAAGTTCTGCGCCATCTATACCTGAATCGAGCCCGGCAAAGATGTAGGCCAGCAAGGGAATGGAGCCTACTATGATAAAGCTGATGAAAGTAACCGAAGCCGTTTTGATGGGCGTCTTGCCGTCTTTGGTCATCTCCAGTTCTTCTTTCATCATAGTATCCACCCACACGTCTTTGTCTGCGGTGATGACCTCGACTACCTGGTTCAGTAAATCGCCTTTGAAGCCTTTGGCCTCGTAAATCTCCCTGATTTCCTGTTTCTCCGTTTCACCCAGGTGCTCCACTTCCCAGTACTCGCGCGCTTTGTGCCTATCAAAATTGTCGCGCGAAGCTTTGGTGGAGAAGTAGTTGCCGACCGACATGGAGAAGCCATCGGCAATCAGGTTAGCCAGCCCGAGGATGATCACAACCGCTATCCCCAGATTGGCTCCCTCAGCGCCCGCCACTACGGCAAAGGTGGTAATAGCCCCGTCTATACCGCCATACACAAACTCCGAGATGTACTCTTTCTTGAAGAAAAGAATTTTGTCTTCCGATTGAACTTCGTGGTGTTGCATGGGGGAAGCTTAGGAGTTTGAGCGTTTGGGAGTTAACAAGTTAACAAAAATCAGCATGACTTCAAGATTTGTAGGGGTGGATTGATTTGTGAGAATTGTGTTTGTCTGAATCAGGATTTTCAGGATTAAAAGATTCACAGGATTTTAGTGCACGATTGTCATGCTCCTGGCGACTTAATTACCTCTCCCGACTCCTCCTTTTAAAGAGGGCCCCTACCCCCAAACATGAGGGGAGTTTTTGTTGCTACCGCATTCCTAACTGTCATCCTGGAAGGATCTTGGTTGAAGGGAGGACATGCAGTTGCTATAACACACCCCTGCACCTCTCTTTATCGAGGACCCCTACTCCCAGAGGAAAATTCCTGCTATTGCCACTACCGGGTTAGAAGCGTAGTAGCTGCGGCAGATCTCTCATGCTATACCGGGTCCAACCACCCCTGCCCCTCCTTATCCAAGGAGGGGAGCTTTGGCTACTACCAGTTCGGAGGTCTAGGCACTGTTGAGAACTACTGCTGGCAGGTATAGCAAGACTAACTTGCACTCTCACTACGAAGCAGAAAGCTGTGCCCGGTGCACCAGCGACGATTTTGTGTTGGGGGTAGGGGCCCTCGATTTTCATCAAGGAAAAAAGTGAGGCCCGCCCGGCTAGGGCAAGCTATAATACAATACATTTGCTATACCTGCAATAGCCACTACGCCAGTTGCAAATTGGCCCTATGTGTCACCACAAGTTGCGCTAACGCTAATCTTGCGGTATAATAAGCCCTATACCTATACCTGGGCCAGAGGCCCCACCATAGCAGACATGAGCGAGGACGCTCGCGCCATGCAAAAGATTCAATCTAACAGTGTACAAACCTAATTCAACTGACTCACTTCTTCAGCAGGTATAGACTCCCGCTCTTCCTGCGAAACTACCTGTGGATTAGGTATAGAAATGCGTTCCCGAAATGGATATACTTGTTGCTCCAGAAATGACTTCGGATAAGCTTCTACTTCCTCGAAACCGAGTTCGATATCACGTCCGTCTTCCGGCATGTAAGCGGTGCCGAATAAGTAGTCCCACACACTTAGGCTAATGCCATAGTTCGCACCGTAGCGGTGCGGCATGTGCCTGGCGTGGTGCCAGATATGCATTTGCGGATTGTTGAACAGATAGCGCAGCGGGCCCAGCGGAATGTGCAGGTTGGAGTGGTTGAAATGGCCGATGGCGGTGGCGAAGATGTGGACCAGGAAGAAGTCCTGAATGCCGAAGCCTATCATGGCCAGCGGGATGTACTCGATGGTTCGGTAGACCACTGTTTCACCCCAGTGGAAACGCAGGTGTGCCGCAAAACCCATCTGCTGTACTGAGTGGTGTACCTTGTGGAAGCGCCACAGGTAATCGGAGCGGTGCAGGAGGCGGTGCACGTTCCACTGAATAAAATCGCGCAGCACAAAAAGCGTGAGCAGTTGCGCCCATACTGGCCAGGATTGTATCTCAAAAGCGACTAAATTCTGGATGCCGAACAAGTCCAGAAAATCATTGAAAGCCTCTACACCGATATTGGAAATGGCATTGAAACCAACCAACGAGAACAGGAAAAAATTGAAGAACATGTAGAAGCCGTCGAGCCAGAAATCCTGCCGGATGACAGGCTGGCCCTTTCGCCACGGCAGCACGACTTCCAGCAGCCAGAAAAGTAGTGACAGTCCCAGTAGCCAGTAGAAATAGTTGCCCCAGCTTGGGTGCAGCAATTCACGCCACAGGTAGTTGCCGTAGTCTGTAAAAGAGCTCGTAAAGATGTTCCAGTATTTTTCCATGCAGCTGTGCTGGTCCTAACAACTTAAAACTTGATGTAGCCCCAACCTTCGTCTTGTTTTGTAATGATCTCGCCTATACCCATCGGCACAGTTGGCACACCAGGCAACAGCTGATCTTTCTCCACTTTCTGCATTCGCATGGTGTTTTCGCAGGCCACAAAATTAACCCCTTTTTCCTGCAATGCCTTAATGGCAGGAGCCTGTGTTGTTTTATCGGTCACCAATAAGCTCAGCGCCTTGCCATGCACCACCACTTCAATCTGCGCGTCAGGCCAGCCACGTTTGATGTTGTTAAGTTGTCGCATCAAACCTGTGTGTTTTGCCGTTTCGCCTTCGGCCATATCGTACACGATGCGACGCGACTTAGTTTGCTCCGCTTTTGTAGCAGCTGCCTTTTTGTTCGGTTGCTTTTGAGCGGAGGCAAAAGGAACAGCCAGTATGGTTAATAGGATAAAAAGGACCAGTCTAAGTTTCATAACAAGCAGCTAAAGGGAATGTTAAAATATAGTATCAAAGAACAGGATGGTGTACTTTAACACAAGTCCGGTAGTGTTTTCAATTGATACCGGTAGAACTAAAATCAAGCTGGAAGACAATGTGTCAACCAGCTTGATAAGGTATTTTATTTTGCGAGTCCCTCCAGGAACTCACGCACTTCTTTGGTATCGTATTCGGCCATACCTTCCTGCTTGGCTACGATCTTGCCTTCAGGCGAGATGATGAACGTGGTAGGTATAGCAGTGCTGTAAAACTCCTGCGGAAACTGGCTGGCCGGCATGTAGACCGGGAAGGTATAGCCCTTCTTGTCAATAAACTTTTTCACCTTGGCCATGCCGCCCTCGTCCACCGACAGCATCACGAATGCTACCTTGTTCGGGTCCATTTTCTTATACAGGCTGTGGATGTTCGGCATCTCAGCGATACAAGGCGGACACCAGGTAGCCCAGATGTTGAGGAAGACCACTTTGCCTTTCAGACTTTCGAATGATACGGTTTTGCCGCTCATGTCCACCATTTTGAAACCGGCGCCGGCCATGGGTGCTCCGGCAGTTTCATAGGCTGTTGTTTCTGTTGCGGCGACAACTTCATCAATGGCCGGAACGTCTGCATTTTTTATACCTGTTGCCAGCAAAATACGCTGTACCTGCCCGATGGCCTCGGTATGCAGACCCGTCAGGTATAGGATGCCGAAAATGCCAAGCGTGATAACCCAGCCAGGTATGTTTTTGATTGAAAATTTATTCTTATCCATGATAGTATGTTTAATTGGATCCGGTTTTAGCGAATCAGTTAGATCAATTTTATTCAGTCACTTCTGATATTACGCTTTGTTGTCTCAAGCTTATAACTCCACAGTAGTATAGCCTTGTTCCTGCAGGTCGAACATATAGGTTAGGCCGTTGGGAATCACTTCTACACAATCTACCAGCGTACTGGCGTCGATGTTAAACTGCTTGAGCGACATGCCACATACCCGGTAGGTGATGCCGGCCGCTTTGCCTTTATCGAACTCCTGGGCCATGTTACTGCCCTTCACAAAAGCTTCCACGGACTTGCCGCAGGCCATCACCACAAAGCTTTCCCGCTGGTAGCGACTTTCCTTCGTAATCGTTTCAGCTGTGTTCACAGCGGCCTTCAGGTGGTTGGGCTGACTAATCAGCACAGCGTATTTTTTGCCGCCAACCTCTGCAGCAGTTGTAGTTGCTGGAGTACTTTGAGCAGCTGTCGTGCCGGTGGCGCAGGAGCCAAGGAACATTAGCAGACCAACTGCCAGCACGGCAACATAGTTACCGGATATTTTATTCTTAAGAGTTGATTTCATCTGTTTGTTTTGAAAAAAAGTTTGGTCCAGACCATAGTGAACGGCACCATTCACAATGAAAAACAGGAGCATCCCGATCAGGGCGATGTTCTTGAACAAAGGGCCGGAGCCTTCGGCGCCAACCTGCACGGTGAGGGTGATCGGAATCAAGATAGCCAGCAGTAAAGCAGCGGCCAGTCTCGTTTTAAACCCGGCCAGCAGCATAGAGCCGCCAATCAGCAAGCCGACGCCTGATAAGATGATCAGGGTTTCGGCAGGCGCTATCCAACTAGCCAGATGGGCAAAAGGAGCTTTTTCGAGGCGGGCAGCAGCGCCGGCAGTCTGAAGTAAATGATTGAAACCTGCCATGATAAAGATCAGGCTACCCATGATGCGGAGCACCAGGAATGATAGTTTTTGCAAAAGATTATTTTCCATAAAATCGCTTATTTTCTTTAAATGATCGACGCAACAGGATAGGGGATGCCTATTGCCTTGACATGTCGCATAAGGCACAGCCCGGCAGGTATAGCAATAGGTGCATGCCTGGTATCTGGTTGGCTGTGTCAGCATAGTGCATTCGGTATGTTAAGAAAATTGCGGTGGGTCAGGGTCGGCGCCTAAGTTAGGCGACAGGTAATTAAGCTTGACAACAGACCTAAACTGCTGTCCGGCAGAAGAAGTGGAAAATAAATCAGACTGAGCATCGGCCACCACAGCATATAGCTGCTGACCGCAGTCGATCGTGACATTGGCAGCGTTCTTTCGCTCAGAATGGGTCTGATGCTTCAGGCATTTTTTGGCGCAGGGGCGCTTCAGTTTTTTGTGAGCATCCGCCGCTTTCAACTCACTTTTAAGCGCACAAGCAAATCCATTCACTGACTTATTGGGTTGAGCCAATGTGAAGAGAAGTAGCATAGTGCTTAAAAGAAGGAGCAGCGTGTGCTTCATAGTTTATGTTTTACCAGCGGGTATAGACAACCAATGTTCTCGTAAATTTACTAGTTTAAGTTTGGGTAGCCAATCCAATCCCACATTCCTGACTGTGCCACAAAAGCTTTTTGGTGCAGCACATGCGTATTTCAGAAAGTATACCGGCGCCAACGGTTAGGATGGCCGTGCCCAACAGTACAAATTCCACGCCAAAGAGATCGCTGAAAACACCCGCTGCCACGGCACCTGCCACATAGCCGAAGTCGCGCCAGAAGCGGAAAATACCCAGGCTCTGCGGGCGCTGCTCCGGGTGCGTGTTTTCGGCTACAACCGACAGGAAGTTCGGGTATACCAGCGCTGTACCGGCTCCCAATAGCACCAGAGCTGCGATTACGACCGCATAGGCCTGGCTGAAGAAGAGCACACCAATGGCTATACCCTGTAGCATCATTCCCAGGCTCAGCAACTGTTTTTTGCAAAGCACGTCGCCCAGCTTGCCCGTTACCAATTGTCCAAGGCCCCACACCGCCGGGTAGATGCCTGCCAGCAAACCGACTTGCTGCAAGGTATAACCCTTGCTCATCAGCAGCACTGGCAGCAAGCCCCACAGGATGCCGTCGTTCATGTTATTTACAAAACCACTCAGTGTCACCGAGCCCAGATTGGCATGCCGCCAGGTAGTGTCTTTCCAGACGTTGCGCAGGAGCGGTATCGTAGTCTGTGCCGTTTCTGTTTTGACATGCGCATGCGTGTCGCGCACAAACAGCCAGGTTAAAAACAGACCGATGATGGAGAAAGCTATACCTGGAATAAAGGCATAGGTCACTTCACCGGTTGAGGAGGCGATGTAACCGGCCAGGAACGCAACCAAACCAACGGCCAGGTAGCCGGCAAATTCGTTGATGCCCATGGCCAGCCCGCGGTTTTTCTCGCCAACCAGGTCAATCTTCATGACCACCGTGGCAGACCAGGCCAGTCCCTGGTTTATACCTAATAGCAGGTTCGCAAAGATCACCCACCACCAGTTGTTGGCGTAAAGCAGGAGCCAGGGCACCGGCAAGGCGAAGAGCCAGCCAATCAGTAGCAATTGCTTGCGGGTGAAGCGGAGCGTGAGCCGTCCCATCATCATGTTGGCAAATGATTTGGCCAGACCAAAAGCCACAATAAACGACAGAAGCGCCGTGTGTCCGCTGATGCCGAAAACCGTTTCGGCAAACTCAGGGATTACAGAGCGCTCCAGCCCGACCATGGCACCCACAAAACCGTTGATCAGCACCAGTAGCCAGAACTGCTGTGCATTCTCTCTTAAGCCTAGTTTTGTATCGGTTGTAGACATGGTTCTGTTTTTTTTCGGGGTATGCATGAAAGCCACTGCTTGTGGCAAATGGCTTTCAGCACGTACTCAACAATTAGCCAATTTCTTTCTTAATGCGGCAATCTGTCTTTGATGGCACCGTACAGGTAAGTACCTGACAGCGCACCGGCTATGGCGATAAAGATTGCCCAGTAGCTATACCCAATGTTTACGAACATCGGACCCGGACAGGCGCCTGTGAGTGCCCAACCCAAACCGAAAATGGTACCGCCAATGATGTAGCGCGGAATCGACTTTTCCTTCGGCGTGAACACAATGGGGTTGCCCTGGTAATCACGTAGCTTGAACTTCTTTATCAGGAAGGTGGCAATGGTGCCCAGCACCACAGCCGTACCGATGATACCATACATGTGGAAGTCCTGGAAGCGGAACATCTCCTGGATTCGGAACCATGATATGGCCTCCGACTTACTCATCACGATGCCGAACAAAATGCCGGCAATTATAAATTTTATACCTTTCACGAGTCTGTAATTTAAGCTTTAGAAAATGAGCGGCAGCAGCACAAAAGTGGTGATCAGACCACCGATAAAGAAGCCGATCACGGCGATCAGCGAAGGCAACTGCAGGTTGGAAATACCACTGATGGCGTGTCCTGAGGTACAACCCCCGGCGTAGCGTGCACCAAAACCGATGGCAAAGCCGCCCAGCAGCAGGATCAGAAATCCTTTAAGGGTGAAGGCTGCGCTCAGACTGAATATTTCCTGTGGTTGCATGCCGTCCGGCGATGAGATGCCCAACTGCTGCAGGTCTTGAATCGTGGCCTGAGAAATCTGTACCGGTTCACCGGAAGAGAGAAACTCTGCCGAGATGAAACCACCGATCACAGCGCCTACCAGGAACAACAGGTTCCATGTTTGCGAGCGCCAGTCGAAATCAAAAAACTTAACGTTTTTGCCGGCGCCACAGGCCGAGCAGATGGTGCGCAGGTTAGAAGAGAAACCAAACGACTTGCCGAAAAACAACAGCAACACCATGATGAAAGCGATCACGATACCCGAGGTATACCATGGCCAGGGTTGTCTTATAAGCTCTAACATATTTTTAATTTATTTACTATTTGGTGTTTAAGAGAGATAAGCAGGGAAGGAGCAAGGTCGCAGACTCCTTCCTTAGCTGCTCAGGTTATGTATTGCTATTAATTGTTTGGCCAGGCGCCTACACCTCCTGCGAGGTTATAACACTTGAAGCCCTGTGCGCTCATCAGTTCGCAGGCAGAACCGCTGCGGTTGCCACTGCGGCAGAACACAAAGTATTCTTTACCCTTGTCAAGTGAGCCCAGTGCGTTCTGGAACTGACCAGTGGTTACGTCCAGGTTCCTGGCGCCTTTGATGGTGCCCGAGGCGAATTCACCGGCTGTTCTTACATCCAGCAGCTCCGCTTTGGGAGCGCCCTGAAATTTTGTTTTAAATGCTTTTCCGTCCAGATTTTCGTAATTCTTGGGAGCGGATTTGAAGATATTAAACATGGCTTTTATGTCTTGTTGTTAGTGATTTAAAATTTACAATACAAAGGTACAGGTAGATCAAATCAGGTTCAGTGACTTTGGTCACGCAGTACAGTGTTAAAAGAAAACGGGGCCAGTTTATACCGTCCCCGCTTTCCTTATCAAACTACTAAACCACTTTACTTTAGTGTTGACGGACAAACGTAGGCTGTTTTGGGTACGTCTGTCTCGGCAATGGACTTAAAGCCACCTTCCACGTTGATCACATTATCAAAACCTCTTGCCTTCAGGATAGACGCTGCGATCATGGAGCGGTAGCCACCGGCGCAGTGAATGTACATGTCTTCCACTTTCGGAAGCTCGGCCAGGTAGTCGTTCAGGTAGTCGAGTGGCGCGTGTTGGGCAGTTTCTACGTGCTCGGCCTGGTATTCGCCCGGCTTGCGCACATCCACTACTTTTATGCTGTTGTTCTGGGCAAAGTCAGTCGCAAACTCGGTAGCAGAGATCGATTTGATCGTGTCTACTTCTTTGTTAGCCGCCTGCCAGGCCGCAAAACCTCCCTGCAGATAACCCAACGTATTATCGTAACCTACACGGGCCAGTCGGGTCACTACTTCTTCTTCGCGGCCTTCGTCGGCGATGAAGAGAATAGCCTGCTGTACATCCGGGATCAGGGCACCTACCCAGGGAGCAAAGTTGCCGTCGATGCCAATGTTGATCGAGTTCGGAATAAAGCCAGTTGCAAAAGTCTCCGGCTTGCGGGTATCCAGTACCAGAGCGCCCGTTTCGTTTACCGCTGCTTCAAAAGCCTCCGGTGACAGCGCCTGCTGGCCCTGGGTTAGCACGTCGGTAATGTTGGCGTAGCCTTCCTTGTTCATCTTCACGTTCATCGGGAAGTAGCCTGGAGGAGGAAGCAGACCGTCGGTTACTTCTTTCACAAACTCTTCTTTCGTCATGTCGGCACGCAGGGCATAATTCGTTTTTTTCTGATTACCGAGCAGGTCGGTGGTCTCTTTGCTCATATTTTTGCCACAGGCAGAGCCCGCACCGTGTGCCGGGTATACGATCACGTCATTCGGCAAGGTCATGATCTTGTTGCGAAGCGAGTCGTACAAATGTGCGGCCAGTTGCGCCTCGGTCAGGTCTGATTTTACAGCCAGGTCCGGACGACCCACGTCGCCGATGAAGAGCGTATCACCCGAGAAGATCGCGTACTCTTTGCCGTTTTCGTCGAGCAGCAGGTAAGTGGTGGACTCCATGGTATGACCCGGAGTGTGCAGCACCTTGATGATTACGTCGCCCAGTTTCAGTTCTTCACCATTCGTCGCAATGTGAGCCTCAAAAGTTGGCTGTGCATTCGGTCCGAAAACAATCTGCGCACCCGTAGCCTTCGCCAGGTCCACGTGGCCCGAAACGAAATCGGCATGGAAGTGCGTCTCCAGTACATATTTGATCTTCGCATTGGCTTTTTCAGCTTTCTCCAGGTATGGCTTGATCTCGCGCAGCGGATCAATAATGGCTACTTCACCGTTGCTTTCGATGTAGTAAGCGCCCTGTGCCAGGCAACCGGTATAGATCTGTTCTACTTTCATGGGTATAGGAATTTGGGTCTTTTAATTTTTTGGTGATGCTGTCACCTTTTATCCGATGACATGACAAATATCTGAATATAATCAGCGCGATACAGTGACATAGGTCACGCAAGCGATTTTTTTAGAAGAAAAGCTCTTTTCCGATGATATACAGACCCATCACCAAGACGAACCAACCAAAAGCGGTCTTGAGTTTATCGGCATGGATCTTAGCGGAAAGTGCGGTACCGATGAAGATGCCGGCAATCGAAATGGCCGAGAAAATACCCAGGAACATCCAGTCGATTTCGTAGTTGAAAATGTCGCCGATGAAGCCGAAAAGCGACTTGGCTGCGATGATCAGCAGGGATGTGCCGACCGCCATTTTCATGTCGAGTTTACTGAAGAGTACGAGCGCAGGAATAATCAAAAAGCCACCGCCTGCACCGACCAATCCGGTGAGCGTACCTACTACCAGACCTTCGGCGAGAATGCCACCGTAGTTAAATTTTGGTTGCGGGTGTGGCGAGCCATTCCCTTCCACGTCAATTTCCGTGTCGATGTTCTCGTCTACTGTATCCACCGGGTCGGTAGGTGTTGTGGCAGGCACTTTTTTCTTCTTGATCATGCTAACCGAAGCAAACACCATGAGCCCAGCAAAAAGTAGCATGAGCATGATGCCTTTGGTGACCATAAAGTCGCCTACTGAGAAGATCTCTTCCGGTATGGCCGGAACCAGGTAGCGTCGTGTCAGGTATACCGCCACAATAGAAGGCAGACCGAAAACAATGGCAGTCTTCATGCTGACCAATCCGTTTTTATAGAATTTGTAAGAGCCCACCAGGCTGGTAAGGCCCACAATAAAAAGCGAGTAGGCGGTAGAGATAACGGGACTTAGCCCGATCAGGTATACCAACACCGGCACCGTCAGAATAGAGCCCCCGCCCCCAATTAGTCCAAGTGAAAGCCCGATCAGAAGGGCCGCTATATAACCTAGTATTTCCATTGATTATTTCGTTTGTTTTGTAATCTGGTACAAAGGTATAGAGGTTATAAACGGACTTCAGTGACTAGTATCACAGAACCAATTTTCCGATTTGTAGGGACAGGTCGCGACCTGTCCGCGCGAAATGCTGGGCTATGCAACAGAATAGGAAAGCATTAGTTCTGTATCACTTAAAAGCTCGAATTTTTGCATGTGATTGTCGGCGCATGAATAGCCCGCCCTAGTTCCTCTCAATTGCAAGACCGTATCAACCAGTTTCTTTTGTCATCCTGAAAGGATCTTGGTAGCATTTAGTTTAAGCTTAACCTCCCGGGGGTAGGGGCCCTCTGTTTGACCAAGTTTCTTTACAGAATGACAGTAATGTCTGAGCTCGTTTTCCTAAGATGAAACAGTCCTACTTCCCAAGATGGAATTTCGGTGCACGATTCGGACAGGTCGCGACCTGTCCCTACAAAATTCAAACTAACTCCAGATCATGTACTTCAATGTAATTCCGGTGAAGCGTAATAGCTCCAGTTTGCTCGAGTTTTTTGAGAAGGCGGGAGATGACTTCGCGGGAACTGTTGAGCTCAAGGGCGATTTGTTGGTGGGAAAGGCGGATCTCTTTGCCGCTTACTTTCACGTGGCGCTTAAGGTAGAACAGGAGGCGTTCATCGAGACCTTTGAAAGCGATGCTATCGAGGGTTTGCAGCAGCTCTTCGAAGCGCTGGCGGTAGGAGGCGATCACAAAGTTGTGCCAGCTCTTGTACTTGGCCAGCCACTGCTCAGAAAGGTGTGAAGGGATTAGGATCACCTCTGCTTCTGTAACGGCTTTCGCCATGATCTGGCTCTGCTCGTCGCGGGCGGTGCACATCATGGACATAGCGCAGGCATTCCCGGGTTCGAGGTAGTACATGAGGAACTCATTGCCTTCGTCGTCCTCGCGGTATACCTTGAGCAATCCGCTCAAAAGCAGAACAGTGGAGCGGATGTACTGTCCGGTGCGCATGACCTCTTCGCCTTCCTCCACTTCACGGATGGTGCTGTGCGCGAGTATATCATCGAGTAACGACTGTTCGAACTGCGGGAATCTTTTGAGGATATCTTCTTTCTGCGGTATTTCCATGCGATGTATAGGTTGATTGGGTTTGGTTAGCTTTTTTAACGCACCACTGCACCTCTCAAGAGAAAGGCATTTCTCCTATGTAATTTCCTCTTGAGAGAAGGGTCGTTTAATCCTACTTTTTTGTCATCCTGTAAGGATCTTGGTAGCAAGTAGCATGGGCTTAACCTCCCGGTGGTAGGGGCCCTCTATTTCAACCAAGTTTCTTTACAGAATGACAGTAAGTTTTGAGTATGTTTTATCAGAATAAAACGGCCCTGCTCTTGAGAGGGGCAGGGGTGTATAAATGTATACGCAAATATGCAAAAAACCAGTGCAGGCACTAAAAGCACCTGCACTGGCAATGAAAAAACTTATAGATAGCTTATTTAAAGTCGTTTACAGCTTCGCTGAGGTCAAGCACTTTGGTATCTGGTAAAGCGGCCTCCACGATGCTGCTACCGGCAGCAGAACGGTAACCACCCGCACAGTGTACCACAACTGGCTTGTCTGCAGGAATCTCTTTCGCACGCTCCCGCAGTTCTGGAAGCGGAATGTTGATGGCCTTGTCAAAGAACTTGCCACCTTTCACTTCCGACGCGTTGCGGATATCCACGATCGTATACTCTTCCTGATTCTCTTTGAACGCTGCCACATCGATCACAGGAGATTTCTCCTCGGCTGCCTCGGTCTGTATAAAAGCGCCTTCAATCAGCAGTTCGTATCCGATTTTAGAAGCTTTTTGAATCAGGTCATTCAGTTCTTCTTCTGTTTCGGCGATCAGGTAGTAGCGTTCATCCGGACCTACGATACTGCCCAGCCAGGTTTCAAACTTACCACCATTCTGGATGTTAATGGCCCCTTCGAGGTGTCCTTTCTTGAAAACCTTTTCGCTGCGACCGTCTACGATGACAGTGCCTTTGCCAGGCTTATGGTTTTTATCCAGCCTCTTTACCTTGTCCAGACTTGGCTGATAAGCAGGTGCGCCTTGTTTGTTCAGTCCCACGTCATAACCAAAGTATTTAGGTATAAACGGCTGGTCTTCCGTGAGCACTTTCACAAAAGCGTCTTCGCTCATTTCCTGCAGGGCGTAATTGCTCATCTTCTCTACACCGATGGTGCTGCTATTAGCTTCGCTCAGACCTTTACCGCAAAGCGTACCGGCTCCGTGCGCAGGGTATACCAGCACATCATCGTCCAGTTTCATCAGTTTCTCGCGGGTGCTGTGGTACATCTGGCGAGCCAGCTCTTCGCGCTTGGCTGTGATGTTGCCGGCACTCTCGCGCAAATCCGGACGGCCCACATCACCGATGAACAGCGTATCGCCTGTAAACACGGCTTTGTCCTTGCCTTCGTGCTCCAGCACGATGCTGATGCCGTCAGGGGAGTGGCCCGGCGTATGGATAGACTTCAGCTTCACGTCGCCAATCTCCAGTACTGCGCCCTCATCAAAGGTTTTGTGCGGATAGTCAGCGCCTACCATACTGTGTGCATAAATGGTGGCGCCTGTTTTCTCATGTATTTCCAGGTGAGAACTCACAAAGTCAGCATGCGGGTGCGTCTCGATGACCCCTACTATTTTCGCATTGTTTTTCTCAGCGAAATCGTAGTAAGGTTGCGGGTTGCGAGCCGGGTCTACCAGTACAACTTCGCCGGTTTTTTCACTCAGTATGGCGTAAGCGTAATGTGCTAAGCCTTTGTCTTCAAACTGTTCTATTTTCATGGGTTTTGGGTTTTAAGCTTTAACAAGTCAGTAAGTATTACAGAACTTCCTGATTTCATCACAAAGGTATACTATACATAAACCGTACACAGTGACGTAAGTCACATAGCGTTAATCACGGGTAAATTGTTGTTATTTTTAGTTAGCTATACCTAAAATGTCAGCTGGGTAATGAAGTTGATATTATTAAAGTTTGTGTTGTAATACATGTCTTTCAGTGGTATGTCCATGTCCGGGGATGTTCTGCCGATGTAAAGCAAGCGGAAGCTAAGCCCATCCAGTACTGGTTTAGCAGGAGTGTAGTTCAGATCAGCGACCCAGCCCCAGTAAGACATCGCGTCATACTTGTTATACCGGTAGTCATCAGGTGCAGGCAGCCAGGACTTGGCGAGTGCCAGTTCTGATGAGAAGTTGCCCGCCCATTTTTTACGGGCCTTGGCTACCAACAAATCGGATTGGCCCAGCCCTTCCATGCGGCCTCTCGAAATTGTTGCAAAGAACTGTTCACGTCCCCACTCACGCGGGAACAAAAAACGGCCGTTACCAGAGATGTGCAGGTAGTTAAGCGACAGGTGCAGGTTCTGAGGTTCATAGGCGAGCATACCGCCAACCAGCCATTGCTGCTGATTTGGAAAGTAGACCAGTGCATTCTCCGAATTACCCCCGTTCCCGATTTGAAACTGGTACAAACCTTCCATACCTGCCTTTACTTGAGGCGCAACTTCTACCACGGCTTTGCCATAGCTGTTATTAGATACATTCTCAATCCAGTAGTTCCAGGCTTCAGCCTGGAGGCCTTTGTTTGGGTTTAGCTGCAGGCCTGTCACGGCTACCCCTTTGGTTTGCGTGTGGTGCGGATAGGCCGATGGATTACCCCATTCATCCAATCCCGGAGAGAAGATGCCGATGGTTTCTCCTGCCTTAAACCACTCTACAGTACTTCTGGGGGAGAAATGGTCAAACCAGGCGGTGGTAAAAAGTCCTATGTCCTGCAGGGGCACTTGCACCTTTATCCCCTGAAAGGAGTAGGGCTTCATGCGCGTGTCCTGCGGGTTCATCAGGGGAGAAGTAAAGCTGAAACGACCCACCTTCGCCCGGAGCCGGGCAGAGTTATACGCCAGGTATAGCTCGTCGAGGCGGTCCAGATCTGCTTTGTTGTGCGGGTCCTCTATATCAAAAAGCTCCAGTTCCAGTTTCGGGTGTTTTTCAGCGATGAAATCACGCTCGCCCAGGTTAGAGGAGAACAGGTTGTAGGTAAAGAGACCGGCAAACCCAAAGCGAAAACCATGCAGGGAGGCTGTTTGATACCCGATCTCGGCACCGATAGCATTGGCGTAATTGTCGGAGAGGGAGCCGTGGTTGAAGGTGGCCATAAAATAGTTGCGCACGTGGCCTTCCACTTCACCTTTGCTGAAAAGGTCTTTTGCACTTCTGATTTGTACGGTGTCGCTTTCAGTAGAAGAGGGATGGGCTGCATGCCCGCTCGTGTGCTCCTGTGCAGCAGCTGTGCCCCATCCGGTTGTCACCAGAAGTGCGGTGAACAGCGCAATTGTTTTAAACATGGGTAGGTATAAAAATAACCGGAACAGGTATAGCTGCTCCGGTTTAGGTAAGCGAAATAATATTAGTTGAGGTGATACGTCAGCAGTGGGCGGATGCAGTGGTTCACAAGCGTCTCGGCTATGCTGCCGTAGAAGATGTGACTGAAACCTTTGCGGCCATGCGTCCCGATCAGCACCAGGTCCATTTCAGTTTCGCGGTTAAAGTTGCGTACACCGGCCGGCACTTTGTCATCGCTCTTGAAGTGCAGTTCGTAGTTCTGCAAATGCAGTTTTTCAGCAAAGCGCTGCATCCCGGCTTCGAGCGAGTCCAGCTTCGGTTCGTCTCCTTTGTCGATGATCTGGAGCAGGTGCAACTGGGCTCCAAACAACTGCTGCAGTGTCTTGATGGTGTTAACTGATTGCACAGGCTGTTTTTCAGCTGCGAAATCTGCCACCCACAACAGGTTCTTTATTGGCGTGATTGAGGCGTCCTGCTGGATGGTTATAACAGGTATATGGGTATAACGCACCACATGCTGCGCCTCAGAACCTGACATGCGTTCGTACCAGCCATCGGCTCCCTCTGTGCCCATGATGATCAGGTCTGCCTGTTGCTGCTCGGCATACTTGGTCAGGCTGGTAGTAAGGCCACCGTACAGTACAGCGCTCGTAAAGTCGATGCCTGCCTGTTTCCTGAGCTCGTCGAATTGCTGATTCGCTTGCTGTTCCTGCGCATACAACCTGGCTCTATCGATACTTTCAGAAGAGTCTGTGTTGCCGGCCCATTCGGCGGCATTCACCTGAATAACGTGCACCAGGTGAAGATTCACGGGCGCTTTCTCCAGAACTAAATTTAGAAATTGCAGTGACTTATAAGATACCGGCGTGAAGTCCACGGGCACCATGATGTTGAGTTTCTTTTCCATTGTCTGTTGCTTGGTTATCGCTTGTATAGCTGTTTTGATGTGATACCTATTTTGTTTTAGTCGCCACGAACCGAGTCACGAAGCCAGGGCCGCTATGGTAAGCTCCTTCGCTGAGCTCAATTGCTTTTTCCTCCAGCAGGATGATTGCCATACCTGCAAAGTCTCGCTTTACCATGTCGGCGGTATAGAGCATGGCTTCGTCCTTAGGACCTCCAGAAGTATAGACCAGTTGCTTCGGATGAAAAGCCTCCAGTATGACTATGCCACCGGGTTTGAGCCACTGCTGTACCTTGCGGTGCAGGGACTGGCGCAGTTCGGAAGAGAGGTGTGCGTAAATCAACGCCACGGCATCTACACTTTCTGGTTCAGTTGCAAAACTGCCGGCATCGGCCAGGCGGTAGTCTATGCTGACTCCCTGCTTAGCTGCCAGTGCCAACGCTTTCGCCTGTCCGGCCTCACTATAGTCGAAGGCCAGTACACTCCAGCCTTGCCGGGCGGCATACACGGCATTTCTGCCTTCCCCTTCGGCAGGAAACAGAATTTTGCCCGGTGTTAAGGCTTGTAGTTGTTCTTTCAGAAAGACATTCGGTTCATTGCCGTAGACCATCTTCTGCTGGCTATAGCGCTCGTTCCAGAATTGCTGCATCGTGGTTCTGTTTAGTTGACCATACAAAGGTCTTCATATAGATGGCGGTGTTCAGTGACTATGGTTACACAAGCCCGCATTTTTGAAAACATGCTGCATGATTGCCTGATGCGTTAACGGGAAATGGCCTTTGTGCAGTAACTAAAGCGCTGTAAGGCAGGTATATGGATGCAATAATTTGATGTGACGTTAAACAGGGATAGCGCTTTATGAAAAACGCTTGTTCAATACCACGCCTGACCATGCTAGTGCTGCTGGTTTTAGTGACCAGTCTGCCAGTCCTGGCCTGCACCACCTGCAACCGCCCCCTGCAGGCCGCTATCTTCGACGAAAGCTTTCTCAAACTTTTCTTTTACATGCTGCTGCCCTTTCTGTTTATCGGGGCGGCGGTCTACAGACTAAATAAACTTAAGTAGGCTATGAAAAGACAAATACCCATTGAAGAAGTAAAGCCCGCCCGCACTGGTCCTTTAATCGCAGCAGCCACCCTGATCGGTATCGGTATGGGTGGATTTGTGGATGGGATCGTGCTGCACCAGATCCTGCAGTGGCACCAGATGATCTCAGCCAAACTGCCACCCGACACGCTGCTCAACAAAGAGACTAACATGTTCTGGGATGGCATCTTCCACGCCTTTACCTGGCTGACTACGGCACTGGGCATCTACTTGCTCTGGCGTGTGGCCTACGAGCGCAAAGCTGTTTTGTCCAACCGTATCTTCGGAGGAAGTTTGCTGTTCGGTTTCGGCTTGTTCAATATCGTGGAGGGCATCATCGATGATCACATCCTGGTACTGCACAACGTGCGGGAGATAAGTACTAACCCATCAGCCTGGAATTTTGGCTTTCTAGGTATATCGCTGGTAATGCTGGCTGTCGGCTGGATGCTGGTGCAACGGGGCAGGAGAGAAGTTCAGGTCCACCATTAATCACCAAAGTTGCCGGGCCGTTCAGGTTGACCGCCATGATCAGTTCATTTTTCTTTTTACGCACCAGGTTGAGGGGAAGTGGATTGACCACTCCGCCATCCACCAGAAATTGTCCGTTTTCAAGCACGGGCGTAAAGACACCAGGTATAGCAATGGAGGCGCGCAGAGCCTTATACAGGTCGCCGGAGGTATAGTTGACTTCCACGTTTCGCAGCATGTCGGTAGCCACAGCCGTGAAGGGCACTAATCCGCGTGCACCGCTACTTCCCAGCACCGGATGTACCTTGCTGTGCCAAGTTATGTTTTTTCATCCAACATCTGATAACCAACGCCAACCAGTACAAAAATCAGAGTTGCGGAACTGCACTATACAAAGTTTAACAGGTAACTGACCCTGCTAAAGGGTGGTATTACTATATATTCTGATCCAATTACTCAACCCGGCGCAGCAATTTTCGTTAAGCCCTCTGAACCTCCATAACATCAGCTTAGAAAGGTAATTTAATTCGATTCTCTTAGTATATATGGATAAAATTTACTCGTTCGTCTACAGAAGACAAACCAGATTGACAGTTTTTATAGTACTCTTTATAGTAATTGCTTTTTCAGGAATCAGAAGCACAGCCGCTTCGACTACTTTCGCCTTTTTTGCCACAGCCCCCGCAGCCGTCAAAGCACAGCCTTCCCTTGTTGGTGCCATCACCATCCAGTGGAATGCGGTAACAGGCGCCACCCAGTATGTGATCGAACGTTCGCTGTTTGCAGACAATGGCTTTCAGGCGCATGCCACTGTTGCTGTAACCAGCGGCAAAACAATCTATACCTACCGCGATACCGGACTGGGGTATGGCGAGAAATATTATTACCGCGTGAAAGCTGTGGCAAGTTCCGGTGATTCGCCCTGGAGCAGTACAGTGAGCGCCACCACGCATGCGCAGAGCAAAACTTTTAACATCATGCCGCTCGGCGATTCCAACACCCACGGCACTAAGTTCAGCGATACCCGACCGGACGCAGATCGCATCGCTTACCGCAAGCAGTTGTACGATTTGTTGATGGGTGCCAACGCTAAGTTCACTTACGTGGGTAGCGAACGCTCGGGCAGTGCAACGCTGGCTAACGATCAGAACGCTGGCTTTTCAGCGGCACGCACCGGCGACATTGCGAGCCTGCTGCGTACCAGCAGTTACCGTAACCAGGATAATGTATTAGTTTCTCGTGGCTCAGGTACATACCTGGACAAGTTTAACCCGGATATCGTGCTGCTGCACCTGGGCACCAATGGCGGACAGTGGGGCGTCACCGACGACGATCAGGCAATTGCTGAAATGGCCGCTATACTTGACGAAGTGGATGCCTATGAAGCCAGGGCCAATAAAGAGGTAACAGTCGTACTGGGACTGATCATCAACCGTGTTCGTCAGGAGAATGACCCGGCCGCGGTGGAGTATACCTCACGTTTTAATGTGAAACTGGCTGCCATGGCAGAGAACCGCATCCGTACAAAGAGCGATAGGCTGATTGTAGTAGACATGGAAAAAGCCGCAGGTCTCATCTACAGATTATCTGGCGATGGTGGCGACATGGACGATGCACTGCATCCCGCTCCATCAGGCTATCAGAAAATGGCCAATCAGTGGTTTAAGGCATTGGAGCCCTTGCTCAAGCCTTCTGCAGTCAGTTCCAATAACCCCGAAACCACGATCACCAAGAAACCAAGCGAAATATCGAATAGCAAGACGGCAACATTTGAGTTTGCCAGCAACAAAACACCCGTTTTCTTTGAGGTGAGTTTGAATGGGGGCGATTATGAAGCTGTGAGCAATCCGTATACCCTGAACAACCTGGCCGATGGGCGCTATACCTTGTCCGTACGGGCTGTGGATGCTGCCGGGCGAAAAGACACCACGCCGGCCACCCATACCTGGACCATCATCACAGAACCTCCGACACCTCCTACTTTTACAGCTGTCACCGAAGACCGTGGCCCAGTTAACAACGACCGGGTGACCTCCGATAACACCATTCGCTTGTCAGGCAAGGCGCAGGCCGGGGTAGAGGTAACGGTAAGCGAAGCCGAGCGGGGTGTGCTGGGTAAAGTACAAACCAATGACAGCGGCGACTGGACTTACAATTATGAAAGCACGACGCTGCCATCAGGCGTGTACCGTTTCACTGCCACGGCAACAGACATAGCAGGCAATGTGAGCAAAGTCAGCAGTACCTTTACCGTCACCATCGACCTGACCCGTCCGGATGTTGTCCTGAGTACCGAGACGAAAGCGCCGGTGACCAAAGCCTTCGCGGTGCAGTTCAAGTTCACGGAAGAGGTGTACGGCCTTGCTGCTGGAGATGTCACGGTTACGGGTGGCACGTTGAGCGATCTGAAAGAAGTAGACAAGTCCACTTATACGGCTACTATTACACCACCTGCCAACGGGCAGGGCACGATAGCCATCAGTCTGGCTGCGGCCAAGGCGACAGACCTGGCCGGAAACGGCAACACGGCCTCCAATAAACTGGAGATCGCCTATGACCTGAAGCGGCCGAAGGTAACACTGAGTTCGGAGGCTTCTCAGATCGTGAAAGCGCCATTTACAGTGAAGTTCACCTTCGATGAGGCAGTAACAGGCTTTGCGGCAGCTGATATCAGTGTGCAGAATGGGGCGGCAGGAAACCTGAAAGCCGAAAGCGCCACAGTGTATACGGCTACCATCAGTCCTGCTGCCGATGGAGAAGTCATTGTCAGTCTGGCAGCCAACAAGGCAACTGACGAAGCCGGCAATGGCAACGAAGCCTCTGCTGAGTTGAAACGACTCTATGACGTGGCGCCGCCTACGGTTGCGCTGGCTACCACAGCAGGCGACCTGACCAATGCTCCTATACCTGTCACTTTGACTTTCAGCGAGCCTGTTACCGGACTTGCCTTAAGCTCCTTCACTACAACGAACGGCAAACTGAGCAATCTGCAGAAAACTGACAACACGACCTATACGGTTGTGCTGACGCCTGAGAAAGACGGCGAAGTGAGCCTGCAACTAACTGCTGATAAAGTAGAAGACCAGGCCGGAAATGGCAATACCGCATCGAATGTACTCAAGCGTCAGTATGATGCCACATCACCGACTGTGGTGCTGAGCACTGATGCGCCTGAATTGACCAACAAGCCATTTACAGTGAACTTCCGGTTCAGCGAAGCGGTAGAGGGTTTCGCTGTAGCCAATATCACCGTAGCCAATGGCACAGCCGGCGAGATTAAGAAAACAGACGATCAAGTGTATAGCGCCGTGATCAAGCCGACCGCCGATGGCGAAGTGACCGTGCGTGTAACAGCCGGCAAGGTGGAGGATGCAGCGGGTAACCCCAACACGGCTTCAAACACTTTGAGTGTCCGATTTGATGGCAATGCTCCAGCCGGCTATACCGTGGCTTTCGGCACCGACAAGGTGGATCACAGCAACCAAAAGCAAATCTCATTCAGCGTGAAAGGAGCTGAGCAGGGCGCCACTTACTTCTACACCATCAGCAGCGACAAAGGCGGTACGGATGTGACCGGCACCGCCAACACAACATCTACTTCCTTCCAAGTTGAGAATCTCGATCTGAGCGGTGTGCACGACGGCACGCTCACCCTTTCGTTCTACCTGGTAGATGCCGCCGGTAACCGGGGGGCTGATGCCACAGCACAGGTCGTGAAGGTAACCAAAAACATCGTGACCGTAAGCAGCTTTGATGCGATTAGCGTTCCGTTCCGAACCAGCTTTGAGGACCTGCCGCTGCCGTCACAGGCCAAGGCGCGCTATACCAATGGCGAAGAAGATGACCTGGAAGTGAAATGGCAGCAAGGTAACTACGATGGGTTAAAGCCCGGCACTTATACCTTGAGCGGGGAGCTGGTGCTGAAACCGAACACCACCAACCAGGACAACCGCCAGGCCAGCATCACGGTAACCGTAGAGCCGAACCAGCCACCGACCGCCATCGCGGTTAGCCAGAACGCTTTCAAACCGAACGCGACGCCCGATGAGGTGCTGCTGACCTTCAGCACCACCGACCCGGACGATGACACGCACACCTATGCCCTGGTGAACGGACAAGGTGCAGAGCATAACAGCTATTTTGAACTCAGGGATGGCCAGCTATACCTGAAATCCAACACCGGGCTATCGGGCATCCGCAACTTCCAGATCCGGGTACGCACCACGGATCCTTTCCAGAACAGCTTTGAACAAACCTTCACCCTGAGCAAGGAGGTATACCAGCCGGCTAATCCGCTCAAATTCGTGAATGCCTTTTCGCCAGACGGTGACGGGATAAACGATACCTGGTCTGTGCCGGAACTCAAGTTTTATGACGAGGTCAGCATCCAGGTATTTGACCGGGCAGGCAGAAGACTGTTCCATACCTCTAATCCGGAGCAGGGCTGGGACGGCCGTAGTCAGGACGGGCAGATAAAGGAAGGTTCTTATTTCTACATCATCGAGGTGAAGGATATCAACCTGGTGCAGAAGGGTGTTTTAACAGTACTTAAGTAAGCTTACATGAACAGATTATTAGTAACAGCACTATTTCTATTGACTATCACGGGACTGCAGGCGCAGAACCGCAAGTATATCAGCAATTTTTCGGCATACCAGCATTTCTATAATCCTGCCCTCACCGGCAGCGAGGGCTCCATGCTCCGGACCTATTACCGCAACCAGTGGACGGGCTTTGAGGATGCGCCCAAAACACTTTTGTTTTCTGGGGAGTTGGATATGGCTGATATGAATAAGGCGACAGACCGCACCCGCCACTACCAATACCGCGACTCACGCAGCAATTACATGGGCGCCCGTCATGCGTTTGGTATTGTAGCGCTGCAGGAGCGCTTTGGTCCGACGAGGGAAACGCAGCTGGGCCTGAACTACGGCACCGGCGTGCGTCTTTCGCAGTCGCTGAGCCTGCGGTTTGGTACCGCCTTTACCTTCAACAACTTCCGGCTCGACGGCAATAGCCTGGTGGTCGACAATACGGGTGACCCACGCTTCCAGCATGTGCAGGGTAACCAGAACAGCATGAGCAAGTTTGACCTGAATCTCGGTTTTGCCCTGGCCTCTGCCAATTACTACCTCGGCTATGCCATGCAGGACATTACCAAAGGTCATTTTATGAAGAGTGAGCACAATTTCATGAAAGACGTGTATACCCGTAAGCACATTGGGCAAGCCGGTTTCCGTACCGCCATGACCGACCAGTTCGGGTTGATCGTCAACGGCCTTTACCAGTACGACGAACAGTTGAAAGGCACCATTGAAGGACAGGTAAAGCTGGTATACGACGACCTGCTGTGGGCAGGCGGAGGCTATCGCAACGACCGGGCCTTTCACGTGGCAGCCGGTCTGCACTACCGTCAATTCCGCATCACCTACGCCTACGAGAGCCCCATCAAAGAGGCCCGCTCCATCAGCCGCTCTACAAACGAAATAGGTTTAGCCTATACCTTGCGTCCACTTGCCAAAGCTCCAACAGGAAGAGGCGAGCCCTTGTTCTGGTAGCGTTTAGCGAACTTATAGCGATAGACCTAAGCGTGTTTACGGTAAGGAGAGGCAACATAGCCTGCTTTCACCGGCTCAGACTGGCGTAGTTGGTGTACGGTCAGCACAGACAGGGAAAACAGGAATACGGCTACCAGCTGGTGCAGCACACCCAGGCTGATCGGCACAACCAGTACGAGGGTAAAGATGCCCAACAGTACCTGGGCTATACCTGTCAGCAGCAGCAAGTTGGCAATTTGTTGCGTCCGGCGCCTTGCCACCTGTTGCTTCACCTGGTACCACAGCAGCACGATGCCGGCAAGCGCTACAAAAGCGAACCAGCGGTGCATAAACTGGACAGCCACGCCGTTATCAAAAAATTCTGAAACGGAAATGCCACTGAGTACACCCGGGAGGAACTCACCCTGCATCAATGGCCAGGTATTGTAGGAGAAGCCCGATTTCAGACCAGCCACAAAAGCCCCGAGTATGATCTGCACCAGGATAGCGCCCAGTACCAGCCACGACAAGGTATAGGCAGGTCGTTTTGCTGCAGACTTGTGCGCAACAGGGGCCACCAGGTCAGCTACCGTCCAGAGGATAACCCCCACCAGCAGCAAGGCAAGCGAGAGGTGTGCAGCCAGCCGGTAGTGGCTCACGTGTGGCATTTCGCTCAGGCCGCTCATCACCATTACCCAACCCATTACGCCCTGCGCCATACCCAGTAGCAGGATAAAGATCAGGCGCTTTACCAGCCAGGTGGCCAGCATTTTGCGGTACAGGAAATAAAGGAAAGGTACTATAAAGACGATGCCGATGAAGCGACCCAGCAGGCGGTGCAGGTACTCCCACATGAAGATCTGCTTGAAGCCTGAAAGCGTCATGCCGAAGTTCAGCTTCTGGTACTCCGGAAACTGCTTGTACTTCTCGAACATGACAAGCCAATCTGATTCAGAAAGCGGAGGCAGGGTGCCTGAGATCAGATTCCACTCCGTGATCGAAAGTCCGGAGCCGGTCAGGCGGGTGATACCCCCAATGATGACCATGGCCACCACCAGCACAATGCCACTGATGAGCCAGAGAACGACAGGTATAGAAACAGGTTTTTGACGCATAACATGGAAAAAAGCAAAGATCCATGTTTTCGACCTGTCAGAAGATGACGAATATCACTTTTCTGAAAATAACGCCTAAGTAGTCCGTACGGTATCGAGTATTTCTGTGGGAGAGCTTTTAGGTGATATGTCATCGAAATCGCCACGCAGCGCCTTGAGGGCATAACGTTCCTCGTCTATTTCGCGTCGGCTACGGATGCCGAGCGACCGCATGATAGGCAGGGGAGGGCACCAGCCCTGCAGACCGTGCTGCAGCAGAAATGTACTGACAATGCCCGGCAAAATGAACCAGCGCTTGTTGACAAAGGCACCCAGTAAAGTACCGGACAAGGCGAGGGTAGATGCATTTACTTCCAAGGTCCGCTCAATGCTCCATTCCTGGTCGAGCTCGCGGATGCGCTCTGATATTTCGCCGTGACTGCGGCCTTTGTAGCGGGCAATACTCTGCCGGATAGAGCTGTCTACCCGCTCATTTAGATTGTCAGGTGTGCTTTCCCGCACACGTCCTTTTTCTTCCTGTTCTATATTTGTCATCTTCTTTCTAAAGTGATTATCTTACTATAGTACTATACGTCTTTGCATGAATATTTAGTTGTGCCAGAAGTGAATCATGTCGTGCGTTAAGAGCGTTATAGCGCATATCGGAGGGCTTCTGTCGTTTTTTGTAAGTTTTAATACAAAATCTGTAAGTACCTCCGGCTTTTCCTGCCTACTTTTGTAAAAGAAACTGTATCTTCGTTTTTAAGAGACACACCTGAGTTTGAAACTGATTCGCACCATACTGACTTTGACACTGGCCTTGCTGGTTGTTTTCTCCTCGTTGGGGATGACGATCACGCAACACTTGTGCGCGGGTGAGGTAATGGCAACGGTTTTCTTCTCGCACAGTGCCGACTGCGAAATGGAGAAGCAGCGCGAAAACCTGCCGGACTGCCACAAACCGGCCATGGAAGATGACTGCTGCCAGGATCAGACGATTGTGTTGGAAGTAGAAGACGAGCAGCAACTCAGCCCGACTTTCAAACTGTCCGTTTCGGATATGACCTTTATCGCTGCTTTCACGGCGGTGTGGTCTGCCATCTTTGAAATCTACGCTCCGGCCTATTCGCATGTGCCGGACTACGCACCGCCAATGCTGGCACAGGACATCCCCGTTCTGGTGCAATCCTTCTTAATATAAATCTGCTTTTTCGATGATACCGGGCCTTAATGGTCAGGTATAGCTATTGGCTTTTCCTTTTGGGAAGCGCCATTCTTTTCTGCATTCAATCGAACAAAGCATGTTAAACAGCATTATTAAATTCTTTCTGGAACAGAAGCTGGTAACCGTCCTGCTACTGCTCCTTGTTGTGGGCTGGGGTATCATCGTAGCGCCGTTCAACTGGAACGTGAACTTCCTGCCCCGTGACCCGGTTCCGGTGGACGCCATACCTGACATTGGCGAAAACCAGCAAATCATTTTTACCGAGTGGATGGGCCGCTCGCCGCAGGATGTGGAGGACCAGATCACCTATCCTTTGACGACCTCTCTGCTAGGTATGCCGGGGGTGAAGACCATTCGCTCCACGTCCATGTTCGGCTTCTCGAGCATCTATGTCATTTTTGAGGACGACGTGGAGTACTACTGGAGCCGCTCACGCATCCTTGAAAAACTCAATTCCCTGCCAGCCGATCTGCTGCCTGCCGAGACGACCCCAAAGCTGGGGCCTGACGCCACGGCGTTGGGGCAGGTATACTGGTATACCCTGGAGGGCCGCGATGAAGAGGGCAATCCGGCCGGCGGCTGGGACCTCCACGAACTCCGAAGCATCCAGGACTTTTATGTGAAATACGCCTTGTCCGGAGCGCAGGGAGTGGCCGAAGTGGCGTCTGTGGGCGGGTATATCAAAGAGTACCAGGTAGACCTCGACCCGGTGGCGATGAAAGCCAACAACGTCTCCATGATGGAGGTGATGAACGCGCTTAAAGCCAGTAACCAGGAGGTAGGTGCCAGCACCGTCGAGATTAACCAGGTGGAGTACTTGGTGCGCGGTCTGGGCTATGTTAAGGAAATCAGCGACATTGAAGACGCGACTGTGCGGGTGGCCAACAACGTGCCGATCCGAATTCGGGATATCGGTCGGGTGAATATCGGACCTGCCGATCGCTCCATGCTGGGCGTGCTCGACAAGAGCGGTGCCGAGGCTGTGGGCGGTGTGGTGATTGCCAGGTATGGCGACAATCCGCTGGCCGTGATCAACAACGTGAAAGCAAAGCTGGACGATATCGCCGCTGGTCTGCCGTCCAAAAAACTGGCCGACGGGCGTGTTTCCAAAGTTACCGTGGTGCCTTTCTATGACCGCACGCAGCTGATCAACGAAACGCTCGGCACGCTTAACACCGCCATTATTTTGCAGATCCTGATCACCATCATCGTGATCATTGTGATGGTCTACAACCTGCGGGCCTCGCTGTTGATTTCTGCGCTCCTGCCTTTGGCGGTGCTGATGACCTTCATTCTGATGAAGTACTTTGGGGTGGACGCCAACATCGTGGCCCTGTCAGGTATAGCCATTGCCATCGGTACCATGGTCGACCTGGGGATCATTCTCAACGAGAACATCCTGCGGCACATGGATGAAGCTCCGCCTGGTCAATCGCTGGGCAGGACAGTCTACAATGCTACCTCTGAAGTAGCCACCGCCATCCTGACGGCCGTTTCAACCACTGTAGTCTCGTTCCTGCCGGTGTTCACGCTGGAGGCTGCGGAGGGCAAGCTGTTTGGTCCGCTGGCCTATACCAAGACCTTTGCACTGGTGGCATCGCTTGTGTTCACGCTCGTGTTCATGCCGGCCTTTGCGCATGTGGTTTTCGGCCTGAAGTCGCGCAACGTGGCCTGGAGCAAAATTCTGAATTGGGTCTTGGTAGGCTTAGGTATAGCAGGCTTGTTCATCTTGCCGCTGGCAGGTATAACACTCATCCTGATCGCGGCCAATAACCTGCTTAACATTTACCAGCCGGAGCGCTTTGGTCGCCACCACAGCCTGGTGACGGTTGCCATAGCCGTGCTGGCTGTGTCGTGGCTGCTGGCTACGGAGTGGGTGCCGTTGGGCGTGTCGGTGAGTTACTTTGTCAACTTTATCTTTATTCTGCTGGTCATCGGACTGGTACTGGGGCTGTTTTCGCTCTTCATTAAGGTATATCCACGTGTACTGGCCTGGTGTTTGGCTAACAAAGGGACCTTTCTGCTGATTCCGGCCTTCATCATGCTGCTGGGTCTGAACATCTGGGTCGGCTTTAACGGGGTTTTTGGCTGGATAGCGACGGGCTTTGATAAAGTGGGCTGGAACGTGCGCACTACCTCACCATGGAGCAGTATGGTGCATACTTTCCCGGGAATGGGCAAGGAGTTTATGCCGTCACTCGACGAAGGGGCTTTCCTGCTCATGCCAACGTCCATGCCGCACACCGGTGTGGAAGCGAACAAACGCTACCTGCAGCAACTGGACATGCTCATCACGGCTATACCTGAAGTGGAGATGGTGGTCGGCAAAGCCGGTCGTGCCGAGACGGCGTTGGACCCGGCCCCGATGTCGATGTACGAGAACGTGATCCAGTACAAATCAGAATACATCACGGATGAAAACGGGTATAAGGTGCGCTTTAAGGTTGATGACGACGGCAACTTCGTGCGTGACGAAAAAGGAAATCTGATCGAAGACAAGCGGGGCGAGTACTTCCGTCAGTGGCGCGACCACATCCGGACGCCGGATGATATCTGGAACGAGATTGTGGAAGTAGCCGAACTGCCGGGCGTGACTTCCGCGCCTAAACTGCAACCGATCGAGACTCGACTGGTGATGCTGCAGACAGGTATGCGCGCGCCGATGGGTGTGAAGGTATACGGACCTGATCTGCAGACCATCGAGGACTTTAGCATGCAGATGGAGCGACTGCTCAAAGAGGTGCCCTCGGTAAAGCCGGAGGCGGTTTTTGCAGACCGCTCCCTGGGCAAGCCGTACATGGAGATCAACCTGGATAGACGCGCCATGGGCCGTTATGGACTCAATGTGGCCGACGTGCAGGAGTACATCGAAGTAGCGATGGGCGGCATGGCGCTGACCACAACGGTCGAAGGCCGTGAGCGCTATTCTATCCGGGCACGCTACGCCCGGGAGTACCGCACCGATCCGGAATCCGTGAGCCGCATTATGATCTCCAATCCGCAAGGAGGGCAAATTCCACTGGCAGCCATTGCCAAGGTGGAATTCCGTCCGGGCCCTATGATGATCCGCGGCGAAGACTCCTTCCTGACCGGCTATGTGCTGCTCGACAAACGGGAGGGCTTTGCAGAGGTAACCGTGGTGGAAGATGCGCAGCGCTACCTGCAGGAGAAGATCACTTCAGGCGAGCTGGTAGTGCCGGCAGGCGTGAGCTACAAGTTCTCGGGCAACTACGAAAACCAGGTGCGTGCCGAGCAGCGACTGGCCTTTATCGTGCCGCTCAGCTTGCTGATCATCTTCCTGATCCTGTACTTCCAGTTCCGCTCGGTTAGTACCACTTTCTTTATTTTCACGGCGATCGCCATGGCTTTTGCCGGGGGCTTTATGATGCTGTGGCTCTATAGCCAGGACTGGTTTATGAACTTCTCTTTCGGGGATACCAACATGCGGGAGCTTTTCCAGATGCGCACGTTTAATCTAAGTGTGGCTGTGTGGGTGGGCTTTATCGCCCTGTTCGGTATCGCAACGGACGACGGTGTGGTAATGGGTACCTACCTGAAGCAAAGCTTTGAGCGAAGCACACCGCAGACGAGAGCCGAGGTGCGTGATGCGGTAATGGAGGCAGGTATACGCCGCGTGCGTCCTTGCCTGATGACCACTGCCACCACCTTGCTGGCGCTCTTGCCGGTGCTCACGTCTTCCGGACGGGGCTCTGACATTATGATCCCGATGGCGATCCCTTCTTTTGGAGGTATGTTCGTAGCCCTGATCACTTTGCTGATCGTGCCGGTGCTGTACAGCTGGCGCGAAGAACTCAAAATCAAAAAAGATACCGTATGAAAAAGATACTGGCATTCATCATTCTGATGCTAGGGGCTATGCCCCTGGTGCAGGCACAAACCCTGGAAGAATACCTGGTGGAGGCAGGCGAAAACAGCCCCACACTAAAAGCCCGTTACGCAGAGTATCAGGCCGCCCTGCAGCGTGCACCGCAAGTGGGGGCGCTGCCCGATCCGGAAGTTTCATTTAACTTCTTTTTGCAGCCGATGATGCGCTTCATGGGTAATCAGGTGGGCGATGTTTCCGTGATGCAGATGTTTCCCTGGTTTGGCTCTAACAAGGCGGCTAAAGACGAAGCGAACTACATGGCGCAGATGAAATTCGCATCCTTTATCGAGGCGAAGATCAACCTGTACCACGAGGTGCGCACCGTTTGGTACCAACTCTACCTGAACGATCAGGAATCTATCCTGATGGAGCGGGAAGTGGAAATTATGAAGTTGCTCGAACGGCTGGCATTGGCGAAGTATACCTCGGCACCTGCTGGTGGCAGTTCGGGTGCCGCAACACCTGCTCGTAGCACGACCAGTGGGGCAGGTGGCACAGCAGGCGCTGCTGGTAGCGGTGGCTCCGGTATGGCAGGTATGGGCGGCTCCGGTGGGGGAGCGGCTTCTGGTTCCGCTAGCGGAGGCAGCATGCCGGCTAGCGGCAGTAGCATGTCGAGCATGGGCAGCTCCGGCGGTTCTTCTATGGTCGATGTGATGCTGATCCGCCTGCAGTTGAAAGAACTCGAAAACCAGATGCAGATTCACCACGAAGCCCGTCGTCCGCTGCAAGCACAGTTTAACCAACTGCTGCGTCGCCGACCAAGTATGACGGTGTTTTCAGCTGATACCCTTTTGCCTGTGCCCTTGCCAGCTACCCTATCCCTGATTGAAGATTCCATCCGTGCAAACCACCCAATGCTCAAAATGTACGAGTGGGACGAAAAGGCTCGTGAATCGCAATTGCGCATGGCGCAGTTGATGGGCCGGCCAATGTTCGGAGTAGGGCTGAACTACATGATCTTCAACCCGCGCACTGATGAAGCTACGCAGATGACCATGGGCGGTGAGAATATGGTGATGCCAATGGTGACCCTGACGCTGCCCATTTACCGTAAAAAATACAATGCGGCGAAAAAGGAAGCGGAATTCTCTCAACAGGCAGCGACCTATCAGAAGGAAGCGACGGAGCGCGAGCTGTTTACAGAGTTGGAGAATTTGCTCTATCAATACCAAAGCGCAGTAAGCCGGATAAACCTGATCAAGGATCAGGTTGCACTGACGGAACAAGCCCTCCGTCTGCTCACTACGAACTACTCCGTGACAGGAACAGGTATAGACGATATCATACGCCAGCGCCAGTCTCTGCTCAACTACAGGCGACAGCAGGTACAGGCCATCACCGACCAAAACATTGCTGTGTCTGCCATCAACCGCATGATGCAGGGGGATAATTAGGGATGATGGGTGTACCAATTTCTTTCTTTCATCCTAAAAGGAACTTGGTAGAAACAGAGGGCCCCTACCCTCGGAGGTTAGGCCTTAGCTATAATACATACCTGCCCCTCTCTTTTTCGAAGGGCCCTTTCCCCAGAGGGGAATTCTCGTGCAGAATAGTATCCTATGTAGGGGGCAGGGGAGGCCAATAGTTCACCAAACTACAAAATCATAGAAAATCAGAAGATCAACAGTCATAAGCATAAAAGACATGACAGCTAGAAATAAAAGAATTGGAACCTACATACTCGTAGCCTTGGGCGGATTGCTGCTGGGCTGGCTGCTGTTTGGCGGCAGAGGTTCAGAGCAGAAACACGAGCATGCCGGCGAGGTAGCGGGTGCCACCGAGTATACCTGCTCCATGCACCCGCAGATCAGACAGGAAGGACCCGGCAAATGCCCGCTCTGTGGCATGGACCTCATTCCTGTGAGCAACAGCGGAAGTGGTAGCAAAACGAGCCGCTATGTGCTCGAGATGACACCGGAAGCCATCGCACTTTCCAATATACAAACGACGAAACTTGAGATGGTCGACCCGGAAAACGAACTGACACTATCGGGACGGGTGGCGTTAAACGAACAGCAGGTTTCTTCCATCACGGCTAAGTTTCCGGGTCGTATCGAACGGCTATACGTGAACTTTACTGGACAGGAAGTGAGCCGCGGCGAGCGGTTGGCTTCACTTTACTCTCCCGAACTGATCACTGCCCAGCGCGAGTTGCAGGAAGCCGTACGCGCCGAAGATTTGATGCCGGAACTCTACGAAGCAGCCAGGGCCAAACTCAAGCTCTGGAAGCTGTCTGACGCCCAAATCAAACGCATTGAAAACGCTTCGGACATCATTACCAATTTCGACATCTACTCAGATGCCGCTGGTGTGGTAACGGAGCGATTAGTGAGTACCGGAGATTACGTTACGACAGGCTCTGCACTCTTCGAAGTAGCCAACCTGTCGTCGGTATGGGTGGTGCTGGACGCCTACGAGGCGGATATGTCGTGGATCAAGAAAGGCGGTAATATCACGTTTACGGTGCCGGGTATACCGGGCAGAGAGTTCACAGCCAAAGTAGCCTTTATTACCCCTGTGCTCGATCCGACAACCCGTGCCATCGAGGTACGGGCCGAAGTGCAGAATCCGGGTAATCAGCTGAAGCCGGGTATGTTCGCCAATGCGCGCATAAAGACGTCGACAGGAGCCAAAGCACAGTCGCTGTCGGTGCCAAGCAGCGCCGTGCTGTGGACCGGCAAACGATCGGTGGTATATGTGAAAGTAGCAGGAGAGGAGATGCCCGCATTTGAGATGCGCGAAGTCACATTGGGCCCTCGCATGGGCGATCGGTATGTGGTGGAGTCTGGTCTGCAATCAGGTGAGGAAGTAGTGACCAATGGCGTGTTTGCCGTGGACGGCGCGGCCCAACTGCGCGGGAACTACAGCATGATGTCACCTCCACCGGTGGGTGGACCAAAAGCACCTGAGGCTTTCCAAAAGCAACTGACCGAACTGGTAGACCTGTACTATACCTTGAAAAATGCGTTGGTAGCATCGGATATACCTGCGGCACGTCAGGCAGCGGGGACTTTTGCGATGAAACTGGGCGAAGTGAACATGAACGAACTCGACGGCAAGCTGCACGATCAATGGATGGCCCTGCTGCCAACGCTCAAGTCTAATGCCGAGGCTATTCAGAAAAGCCGCGATTTAGAAAAACAGCGTGCCGCGTTTTCACCTTTATCCGACCATGTGATTGAGGCGGTGAAGGTGTTCGGTATACAACATGAAATAGCCTATATCCAGTCCTGCCCGATGGCGCTCGGCGATAAAGGAGCTTTCTGGCTGAGTGAGTTAAAAGATATTCGCAACCCCTACTTCGGGGAGGCGATGCTGGCCTGCGGTGAAACGGAGGAAACGTATAGAAGAGGGCAGAGTTCGGCTGCCGTTGAAGCTGAAACGCCAGCTAGAGCGCCGCAGGGGCATCAGCATTAAGAGCACAAAACATCATTAATGTCATTTCGAGCGCAGTGAGAAATCTGAACTGAAAATTCTATTCCTCTCCAGATTTCTCAATGCGTTCGAAATGACATTTTTAGTTTTCTGAGTCTCAGCTATACCCAATTTCCACTACCTCCACTTCCTCTTCCACACGGCCTAATTTCAGGTGCAGTTTCTGTCCGACTTTAGCACCTGTCACAGCCTGTGCGATAGGCGCTACAAAACCGATTAGTCCCTGCATCACATCCGCTTCGTCTACGCCCACAATGGTGAATTTTCGGATAGTGCCGGGTTTGCCGCCGCTGATGGTGCGCAGCTTGACGGTGGCGCCGAATCTAACTTCGTCGGTGGTTTGCTCTAGCGGATCGATTACTCTGGCACTGGCTATTCTTCCGTTCAGGGCGCTGAGTTTGCCATTGAGGATGGTAAGTTGGCGGGTGCGGTCGGCCTCGTTTTCGCGATTGGCTTCAACCTGGCTGCGTTCGGCTTCCATTTCCTCCAGCTCGGCACGCAGTTTTTCCAGTCCCTGCGGACGAACATAGTTAGGGACCCCGGCAGGCAGGGCAGCCCGGGGCGGAATGATGGGCGCTTCGCCCGCGTCGTCTTCTTTTACAAATGCACGGCTCATGTCCCGTTATACAGCAAGGGAGCGACAGATGTTTCTGCCGCTCCCTTTTCTAGTTTTAAGGTATAGAGCCTGTCGCTATACCTCTCAGGAATTTTGAAATGCAACTAAATGAACCGATTTACCACTTGACAAAAATTCCTTTGTCTACTAAAATTACATCGGCAGTTGCAGCACATACTCCTTGCCTTCTGGCACCGTCAACTTATACCCTCTGATCCAGGGGTTGTAAAGGCGCAGCGTTTTGTAATTGATGCCTTGCTCCAGGGCGAAAGCGGGCAGGTCACTAATGGTGTTGGAAACGGTGAGCGGTTTGCTAGGAAGTGGCTTATAGCCATGCTCTACAGCCAGGTCGAAGCCGTATTTCTGCGGATTGCCCAAGATTTCTTTTAATGCCAGGATGCGGAACATGTAGCGGGATGTCTCGTCGTTCAGGTAAAGGTCGTAGTAATCGGTTACACCCTGCTGTTTCATGGCGCGTTCTATACCTGCCATGCCACGGTTATAAGAGGCAGCAGCATTGGTCCAGTTGCCGAACTTGGCTTTGGCAGTTTTGAGGTAGCGGCATGCCGCCAGGGTGGATTTCTGAATGTGATAGCGCTCGTCTATTTCGCCGTTCACTACCATACCGTAACCGCGGGCCGTGTCGGGCATCAACTGCCAGAAACCAGAGGCGCCGGCCGGTGAGGTTACATGGCTCAGCAGACTTTCGGCAAGGGCCAGGTATACGAAATCCTCCGGTATATCATTCTCCTTCAGCATCTGTTTGATTTCAGGCACGTAGCGCTGCATGCGCTTGAGGGCCAGCAAGGTGCTGGTATGCAGGTAGGAGTTGGCCAGCAATTCACGGTCGAGGCGCTCGGCTACATCCGGCACGTGCAACGGCACTGGCTCGCCTGCAAAGGTAATGGCATCAGGCAGGGCAGGGGAGGTAAAAATCTGCCTGTTGGTTTCAAAAGCCCGGTCGTTGCGCTCGTTTGGCGTGGCGTTAAGCTTGAGGCTGTTCTCACCTGTGAATTGTAAAACCAACAGGGGGGCGACCAATACCCATCCGTACTTAATAAATTGCTGTTTCATAGCGTGCTCCTTTCTTATACCTATCTGTTATAACCTGAAAACCGAGGGTGAATTGTGTTTCAAGGTAAGGAAAAATGCAATAGGATGCCAGCTGCTACAATAGTTTTTAAGTCGACAAAACGGCTTTTGTGGAAATATTTTTGGCCTGAAATATCCCTTAAAGAACAGTGAGGGTATAAATTGATTGTTTATTGGTTATAAGCAGGAGGTGCGTTGCTGCTCTGTAAATATATAGGTTTTACAATATTTATATAATGTTCTAATTCGTTCCATTACAATCTTACTTCCCGAGCATAAATTTGAGCGCTTTAGGTATTCGTTTCGCCCAAGCCGCCTCGTTGTGTTGAGCTTCTTTGTCCAGTATCCAGATATAATCCTTGCCTTCGCGATAGCCTTTTTGCTGCAGGGCTGCGAGCATTTCGTCTATACCCGGCTGCAGGCGTGCTTCGAGGTCAATGCCGCCGTTGTCGATGTATAGTTTTAGCTTCTTCTTTTTGCCTGTGTAGGCCTGCACGTTTTTCACATAATCGATGTGCATGATCTTGAAGGCGGGCGACATGCAGATGGCCTTGCTGAACACCTGCGGATATTCCCAGGCCAGCATGAAGGCCATGATGCCACCAGCCGAAGAGCCACCTGTTAAGGTATGTTTCGCACCTGGCCTGGTGCGGTAATGCTGATCGATGAGAGGCTTGACTGTATTAACTACAAAGTCCATGTAAGCACGTCCTTTAGCACCCGGCACATACTCTTCCATGCGGTCTGGGGTGTTGTATATACCCACAATGATGGCAGGGTCCATTTGCTTACTGCGTATCAGACTGTCGGCTATTTCGTCGATGCGCCAATCCACACCAAAAGAACTGGTGGCAGGGTCGAACACATTCTGGCCGTCGTGCATGTAGAGCACGGGGTACCGCTTGCTTGTTTTTTCGTAGCCCGGCGGCAACCAAACGATCAGGTCGCGGGGCTTCAGACTGTCGGCTGTCAGGTTACGATGGTAGATCACTGTGCCCGTAATACCGCCAGTGATCTTTCGCTCTTCCTTTTTCAGCCAATGCTTTAATTCATGCTGCACTGTAGTGTCACCCTGAAGTTGCAGACTGAAATTAGGCAGTGGATTGCCCTGCGCGTCTGTGGCTTCGGTTTCCCAGGAGCCCAGCGTGAATTTGTAAGCAACAGATGCCTCTTTCAGGTATAGCGTCTTTTCCCATACCTGTCCGCCCACATGCTGCAGTGCCACTTGGCCAGGCTGCCAATTGCCAAGCTCAGACGTACTGCCACTCAGGTATACGCGCTGCGAGTCTGGTAGCGTGGTGGCGTGTAACCGGAAGGTAACGCGTATGCTATCCGGCTGTTGCTGTCCCAGGGCAGTCAGCCAAAAGCTGAGCGTAGTAAGCAATGTCAACAGTATGCGTTTCATGTGGTTGGCAGCGTGTGGTTCTGCCGACAAAGATAGGGGAAATGTCATAGACAGCGGACGTCGAGCGTGAGCGGCTCGTCTGGCTTGAGTTCCTTAGTGCTCACGATATAATGACTAAATGCGTTGAGGGCACTTTTCTGCAGTGCATGGTACACCGCATCGCTGGGCTGGCAGCAAATCTGCATGTAATTGATACCTTGCTTGTAAAGTTGGAGTGAGACCTCTGGCAATGTGTGGATGTTGTCCTGAGTCAGATTATAAATGGTTGTCGTTTTCAGCACAGATCCAACCAAAGGCACATACTTGTTCGTCCGGACAAACCGGTTCCCGAGCCATAGTCCGCCACTCAACACGGGGCTCACGGACTTCACTTTGAGTTGGTATATCTGATGCGTGTGCCACAATCCGAGCCCACTGTCCGTCACCTCATAATAGTCACTCAGTCTATCGCTGTCCGACAGGAGCGAAACGCTAAAAATAGGCTCTCCGATAGCGGCATTTTCAACCCGCATGGTGCGTGCAGTCGGAAAGGTCAGGTATAGGAATTCGTACAGGAAGGTTTTGCGATAGGATTTTGAGATCAGATGCAGCATGGTGAGGTTGCCCGCCCGCAATGTGGTGAATTGGCGTGTCAACCCCTTGGGTTCAAAAAAACGCTTACGCAGACAAGTAGCCAGATCTTGCCCGATGCCCCTGTTCCGGACTGCAGGGTCGACCAGCACATCAAAACCGAATCCTGTCTGTTGCAGCGCTCCGTTAACGCGAATAGGAGCCTGCGCTGCGGTTACGCCCGCCAACACCTTATCTTGAGCATCTACGGCGACAAAGGCAATATAGTCTTCAAAAAGCGCCGCCCGGCTCAGAAACTCCGAACGCACGATCTCAAGTTTCACCATAAATCCCTGCGGCGACATACGCTCGATCTCCAAGAGCGCCTGTTCATGTTCAGGACGATAGGGCACTATTTTGAAACCCTTGTTTTTCTTGGAACTCATATCCTTTTTGTTGTAGTCGGCTATCGCTGATCGGCAATTGGCAGTGAGTATACATACTGAGACAACTCACTTCGCATTTGTCGGTAATTTTCGAAGTCACCGCGCAAGTAGTACCGTGTATTGCCAGATCCTGCCAAGGCTCCTATAACAGCACCGACTGTAGCTCCTGAAATGCCAACAGCCGCTATCGTACCTGACTTGCCCAAAACATCCAAACAGCCCCAGCTACTAGTGGAAGATGCGCAGGGGTCTTCGTACGTTATCCAGCCTAATAATGACCCAGCTGCGAATCCTATGACGCCACTAATAAGGGCAGTGCGTGCAACGGCTCCATTTTTTCGAATCTTAAGCAAGAAAATTTCCTTAACGGGGTAGGAATGAAGCACGGGTTCCCCAATCAGTTGTCTCCTGTTAAACTGTGTCAAGGGCACAAATTGCAGCGCAGAATCCCCTAAATGTGTAAGTACACCAACCAACTGTAGCCCATTATGTGTGGTAACCTGTACACGGTATAGTGATTGATTTTTAGATTGGCTGTGTCCACTGTTGAACGCAAACAACAGCAGCATGAGTAGTACAGCTTTCATCATTCATAGAGGTTAGAAGTCAATAGTTAGCTAACAAGGAGGCTATCTTTTAAGTACGTATATATTTGTAAATAAGTAAATATTATATTTGATTATTTAAAGTTTATTCATCGTGATTTAATTGCTTAAATCTTTGTTGTCTTGCATATACTGAGGCGGGAGTTGATGGGATAGGACAATATCAATGTATTTAAGGCCGGACCTTTTTGTTCAGCCTTAAAAATATTCATAAACAGTAAAGCCCTCCTTGTCAGAAGGGCTTTACTGTTTATTCCAATATGCCATTCTAGGGCGCAGCTGTTACAAGTAGCCCCTGTATCACTTGCAACAGACCTGAAGGGTATACACCTATGTAAACCAGCAGCAATGCTAATATTGTCAGCGTACCCACACTCGCCACATAGATGGAAGGCCGCAGTTTGCCGCGCGGCTCGACTTGTGTTTCCGCTTCAGGCTGCTGGAACATGACAGCCACAATGCGGATGTAGTAGAAGAGGCCGATCACGCTGTTGAGCGCCAGCATAACTACCAGTAGCCAGAGCTGCGTGTTGACACCGGCAGCCAGAATGTAAAACTTACCGACAAAACCCGCTGTGAGCGGTATACCTGCCAGCGAGAGCAGCATAGCCGTGAAGACTGCCGCAGTCCAGGGTCTGCGCCAGAGCAGGGCCCGGTAATCTTCCAATTGCTCGGCATCGCGCTCCTTATCGGAAAGCATCGCGACTACACCAAAAGCCCCGACAGTCGTGATGAAATAGGCCACGAGGTAGAAAGTCACCGCTTCTACACCCATCTGGTTGCCGGCCAGAAAAGCCACCAGCAAATAGCCAAGGTGTGCGATAGAAGAGTAAGCGAGGATGCGTTTGACATTTCGCTGCAGCAAAGCCAGTAGGTTACCTGCCAGCATAGAAGCGATGGCGACGATGGTGAAGATCAGCACAAGGGTAGGGTAGCGGAAACCGTCTACTTCCATGAAAAAGCGAATCAGCACACCCAGCACACCGCCTTTTGAAACGGTGGCGATGAAAGCGGTCACTGGTGCCGGAGCGCCTTCATATACATCCGGTGCCCACATGTGAAAAGGCACGACACTCAGCTTAAACCCAATACCGACGATCATCAACCCGAAGCCGGTAAGTAACAGCAGCGGTAGTTCGGTAAAGCCTGCGATAGCAGCGGCTATACCTGCAAATTCCATGGTGCCGGTGCTGGCGTAAACCAGCGCCATTCCAAAGAGAAGAAAAGCAGAGGAGAAAGCAGCCAGGATCAAGTATTTTATACCTGCTTCGTCCGAGCGTTCACGGGTGCGCAGATAAGCGATGAGGGCATAGAGCGAAACGCTGAGAATTTCCAGACCTAAAAACAGTGAGGCGAAATGGGTGCTGATGACGAGCACACAGGACCCGATGGTAGCCAGCAGGAGCAGGAGGTAATACTCCTCCTTACGTTCTTCCCGTTGCTCAAAGTAGGCGTAGGACAGCATGCTGATGAGCAGGGCCGTAAGCAGAATCATGCCGATGTAAAACACGCCGAAACCGTCCATGACAAGCAGCGGCTCGATGGTATAGCGTCCCACGTCCCGCAATTCAAACAGCGAAGCAAAAGCCGCTAAAAAAGATACGGCCGTGATCACGTACATGATTTTGTGGTTGCGCCCCACGGCTATCACCAGCATGGACACCAGCACCGCAAAGGTGAGGATGAGCAAGGGCATGAGGTGTTGGAAATCAGTCAAGGTCATGGCTTGTCAATTTGAAGATTTGAAAATTTGTAGATATGAAGATGGCTTCGCTTCTTTTGGCTTTTTCGTGCCAAATGTCTTTTCAGGAATGGCCTCCATTTCAATTCTATCCATGCGTGCAATAGGCGCCTGTTCTATTAGAGGTTCGGTATAGGCCTGCAGTTGCTCCTGTATGCTGGGTCTCGCAGTGTCGAGGATTGGTTGCGGATAGAGACCGAGCCACAGGATCATCACGACCATAGGTATGGCAATCAGCATTTCGCGGGCGTTTAGGTCGGGTAGCGGTTGCTCCATGCGGTTGGCTTCGAAGAAGATCTTCTGCATGATGCGCAGGGAGTAAATCGTGGCCATGACCAAGCCGATGGTCGCGAAAGCCGTCAGCCAGTTGTTGGCTTGCCACGAGCCAACCAAGGTCAGGAATTCTGCAATGAAGTTGCCGAGTCCGGGCAGACCGAGCGAGGCCATGACAAAGATGAGCGCGATGACGCCCATCTTGGGAGCCGTGGACCAGAAGCCGCCCATCTGTCGTATGTCGCGGGTATGGAGGCGCTCGTAGAGGAAGCCGGCGATGATGAAGAGAGCGCCGGTGCTCAAGCCGTGCGTAATCATCTGCATGACCACGCCCTGCAGCGCCCATTCGTTGAATGAGAATACACCCAGTATCACAAAGCCCATGTGGCTCACGCTGGTATAGGCGACCAGCCGTTTGAGGTCAGTTTGTGAGAAAGCCAGAATCGCTCCGTAGATGATACCGATCACCCCCAGCAGCATGGCCCAAGGCGCGAACTCCACAGTAGCCATCGGGAAGAGTGGCAGCACAAAGCGAAGCAGTCCGTAAGCACCGGTTTTGAGCAATAGTCCAGCCAGAATCACACTACCAGCCGTTGGGGCTTCGGAGTGTGCGTCGGGCAGCCAGGAGTGGAAAGGCACGACCGGTAGCTTTACTAGAAATGCCGCCAAAAAACCGAACATCAGCAAGCGAGCTGCTTCCGGTGCCAGCGTAGTGTTCAGCAATTCGAAATAGCTAAAGGTATAGACGCCCGTTTGGTTACCGTGAATAAAATAGAGTCCGAGTATGGCCAGCAACATCAGCAAGCCTGAAGCCTGCGTGAAGATGAAGAATTTGTAGGCGGCATACCGGCGGTTTTCATGTCCCCAGATGCCAATCAAAAAATACATCGGAATGAGCATGACTTCCCAGAAAAAGTAGAACAGGAAAAGGTCCATGGTGAGGAACACGCCCGTTATACCTGCCAACACCCACAGCAAATTGAAGTGGAAAAAGGCGACTTTGGTCTGAATTTCCCGCCACGAAATAAGCACGGCAAGCAGCCCGATAAAAAAGGTAAGCAGCAGCATAAGTACGCTCAGACCGTCAACTGCCAGACTAAAACTAATGCCCCATTGCGGAATCCAGGGCTGGTCAAAACGCATGTACCAGGTGTGCCCCATTGATTGGTTGGAGCCTATTACGATCGCCAGAGGGTTCATCCAAATATATAGTGTTAGCACAAATACAGCCAGCACAGAGCCCAGGGCTACCCAACGCGGCAGGGTGCGGTTCACTTTTCCGGAAATCCAGGCCAGCACGCCGCCGACCATCAGTATCACAATCAGCCAGACCAGTATCATAGCAGTAGACTTATGGTTAGAATCATAATTGCCCCGACCACGATGCCCGCCACATAATTGCGCATAATGCCGGTTTGCGTTTGGGAAAAGAGCTGGTGCAGTCCCTGCGTCACATTGGCGAGGAAAGTATAGAAAGAATCGATAAAGTCGTTTTTATTCACCTTCGATAGGTAGACATAAGGCCGCACAAACAGTGCGTCGTAGAGCTGGTCGAAGCCCCAACCCGAGTGCCAGAAATGGTGAATGGCCATAGCAAATTCAGAACGGTGTATGCTTTCGATAAGCTCGGGCTTTTTGTAGTAGAAGAGGTAAGCAATGAAAATTCCGCCCAGCGATATCACGGCCGCGAGCAGCTGCAACATCCACTCAAACCGGTCAAAATCCGGCACCACGCTTACGGCCGGAAGGATAGGCGCAAGGAAGTCGGAGAACAGTACCACGTGCCCGAAATTGTGCGGCAGCTCAATGAAACCACCGGCAAAAGAAAGAACTGCTAGTATAATCAGCGGCACTGTAATCGCCATCGTCGGTTTATGCCCGACGTGGGTTTTCTCTTCACCATAAAAGGTGAGGAAGACCATCCGGAAGGTATAGATAGACGTGATGAATGCGCCTAGCAAGCCCGCCAGGTATAGCCAGATGTTGCCATTCTCACCCGCCAGTTGTAGCCACAGAATCTGGTCCTTACTATAGAATCCCGCCGACACCAGCGGAAAGGCCGCCAGCGAGGCGGCGCCTATCAGGAAGGTATAGAACACAACGGGCAGTTTCTTGCTCAGGCCACCCATCTTCCGCATGTCCTGTTCATGGTGCAGCGCCAGAATAATGGCTCCGGCACAAAGAAAAAGCAGCGCCTTGAAGAAGCCGTGGATCATGAAGTGGAATACACCCGATGACCAGGCACCTACGCCCAAAGCCAGAAACATGTAGCCCACTTGACTGATGGTGGAGTAGGCGAGCACCCGTTTGATATCGTACTGGGTGAGCGCCGCAAAACCCGCAATCAGCAAAGTAACAGCGCCAATCACCGCTACGGCCATCATCGCCACCGGCGACAGCGCAAAAATCACGTGCATGCGGGCAATCAGGTATACACCGGCCGTCACCATCGTAGCGGCATGTATGAGCGCACTCACGGGTGTCGGGCCTGCCATGGCATCGGGCAACCAGGTCTGCAACGGCAACTGACCGGATTTTCCGACCGCACCGCCCAGCAAAAGCAGCGCAATAATCAGTGCTGTTTCGTTTCCGATGCTCCATACCTGCGCCGCTTCCGTGGAAATGCTTTGGATGTGCAAGGTGCCGAAGTGCTGGAAGAGCATGAACAAACCGATGGCCATGGCCGTGTCACCGACGCGGGTGATGATGAAGGCTTTTCGGGCCGCATAGACGTTGGCGGGCTCCTTGTACCAGAAGCCGATGAGCAGGTAGGAGCAGAGGCCCACGCCTTCCCAACCCAAGTATAGCAGGAGTAAATTATCGGCCATCACGAGCATCAGCATCGAGCCTACGAAGAGGTTCATGCAGGCAAAGAAGCGGGAATAATCCTTGTCTTCGGCCATGTACTCAGTGGAGTAGATGTGAATCAGAAACCCGACGAAAGTGATGACGAAAATGAAGACCATCGAGAGCGCGTCGAGGTGGAAAGCAATGGAGGGACTGAAGCCCGCCACATCAAACCACTGCCAGACTTCCTGCCGAATAAAAGCCGGTCGGGAGCTGAGGTATTCTATACCCAGTACCAGCGTAACAGCGGCCGAAATGCCCACGCTCCCGACCCCAATGGTCGAGACCAGCGCACGTGAAATGCGGTTGCCGAAGAGCACCAGCAAAAGGGCGCCGGCAAAGGGCAGGGCGGGGATTAACCAGAGTAATTCTCCCATAGCGTTATCCTTTCATAAAGTTAGCCGCGTCGCTGTTGAGCGTCTTCAGCTGGTGATGAATCTGCAGTATCAGGGCCAGACCAACCGACACTTCGGCGGCGGCCATCGTGAGGATGAAGATGAACATGATCTGTCCGTCCGGCTGCGCCCAGTGGCTGCCCGCCACGATAAAGGCCAGCCCGGCGGCATTCAGCATTATCTCCACCGAGATGAGCATGAAAATGATGTTTCGGCGAATCATCACACTGATTAGCCCGAGCATGAAGAGCACGCCCGCCAGCAATAAACCGGTTTCCATAGGTATAGCACTCATAGCACGGCGCTCCTTTCTTTTTGCGGTTCCTTTTCCTGCAGGAAGCGATGGATGACTTTCTTCTTCTGTCTACCCAAATGGTACGCCCCGACGATACCTGCCATCAACAGAATACCGGAGAGTTGCACGCCCAGCACATAAGGACCGTACAGCGCTAACCCGACAGCCCGTGCATCGACGTAGCTACCGGCAACGGCAGGCGCGGCTGGCATGTCGGCGATGACCAACAGGTATACCAGTTCAGCGAGCAAGACGAAAGAGAGGAGGGCAGGGCCGACCCAGAGTTTAGGCTGGAGCCAAGCTTTTTCCTGTTCCACATCTTCGCGGGTGAGGCTGAGCATCATAATCACGAAAATGATGAGTACTACGATGGCCCCGGCATACACGATGACTTCGAGCGCGGCCATGAAGGGGGCACCCATGGTGACGAACACCACGGCGACGGCCATAAAAGACACCACGAGGTAGAGCAGGGCATGAATCATGTTGTAGCGCGTGATGACCATGATAGTGGCCAGCACGGCGACGGCTGCGGCTATATAAAATGTCAGTTCCATAGGCTATGGGAGTAAACTTTTGATATCAACTGGAGGTGCTTCGTTCTCGGCTTCGCCCTTTCCTTTTCCGCCGATGGCCAAGCCCGCTACCTTGTAGTAGTTGTAGCCATGGTACTTGCCCTGCCCGTTGATGAGAAGGTCTTCTTTCTCGTAGACAAGGTTCTGGCGATTGTACTCGCCCATCTCAAAATCAGGAATGAGTTGGATGGCGTAAGTCGGGCAGGCTTCTTCGCAGAAGCCGCAGAAAATGCAGCGCGAAAAGTTAATGCGGAAGAACTCGGGATAGCGTCGGCCGGTTGGGTCTTCGGTGGCCTGCAGAGCGATGCAGTCCACGGGGCATGCAGCGGCGCAGAGGTTGCAGGCCACGCAGCGCTCACCCCCATCCGGGTCACGCGACAACACAATGCGGCCCCGCCAACGCGTCGGGAGAATGGCCTTTTGCTCCGGATACTGGATGGTTTCCCGCTTGTGAAACGCATGCAGAAACGTGAGCCACATACTGCGCAATAAACTAAACATAAGTGCTCCTTTCGTTTATCGTTATATTTCAACTGTCACCTTGAAGGTATAGTCGATGTATTCTCCACAACTTTCCCCTTGAGGGGATTATAGGGGTGTCCATTATGCGCGATTGTCATCCCCCTGCCCCCCTTCCTTGTCGGTGGCTACCCCCTAGAGGGACTTTTCTCTCGCTCGCGTCCCGCGAATGTGCGCTATTTGGCGGACTCTGGCCGCTATGGTTTGTGCCTGTCGGTACAAGTGGCGGGACGCCACTGGATAGCTCACACTCGCCAGAGGCGAGCGAGGACGGAGTAGGCATTTAGCAGTGTACTTACCAACTAGCTTTATACCCCTATGGTCCCCTCAAGGGGACAGTCTCGTGTTGATCATTCCTCAACTCTCAAACTCCCAAACCCCTAAACTCACCTAAACCCATCATTCAACCACAACAACACCCCCGCCGTCACCACCAGATTCAGCAAGGTCAGTGGCAGCAAATACTTCCATCCGTACTCCATCAATTGGTCGTAGCGTGGTCTTGGCATAGAGGCGCGTAACAGAATAAATACACCCAAGAAGAAAGCTGTCTTCAGAATAAACCAGACGATGTGCGGCAGGAAATCAGGGCCGAGCCAGCCGCCGAAAAACAGGACCACCATCATGCACGAGATAACCGTAATGCCCATGTACTCTCCGATGAAGAACATGCCGAATTTCATACCGGAGTACTCCGAGTGAAAACCAGCTACCAGTTCACTTTCCGCTTCCGGCACGTCGAAAGGAAGGCGGTGCGTTTCGGCTATACCTGCTATGAAGAAGATGACGAAGCCGATGATTTGCGGCACCACAAACCACAAGCCCCGCTGCGCTTCCACAATGGTACTGAGGTTGAACGAACCCGCCATCAGCACTACACCCATCAGCGACAAACCCATGAACACTTCATAGGAAATCATCTGCGCCGCGCCGCGCATGGCGCCGAGCAAACTATACTTGTTATTAGAGGCCCAGCCACCCAGAATAATACTATAAGCGCCCATCGACGACATCGCCAGAAAGAATAGCAAACCGATGTTGAGGTCAGCTACCACGATGCCCGGAGCGAAGGGAATGACCACGAACGACATCAGCACAGTGACTACCACAATGGCCGGAGCCAGAATGAAAACCGGTTTATCGGCGAACGGCGGAATCCAGTCCTGTTTGAAGAATAGCTTAATGGAGTCAGCCGCCACAATCAGCAAGCCGAAGGGACCTGCGCGGTTGGGTCCATACCTGTCCTGGAACAGAGCCAGACCGCGTCGCTCTACCCAGATAAGCAATGCCGCCACGTTGAGCATGACAAAAAGCACGCCGCCTATAATCAGTAAGTAGTTTGGGGTTGCTGTTTCCATTTGAGTTCTCGGTTAAGTATGGCCCACGCAGGCAGTTCGCCATATGGTATACCCGGCAATCCGGCGGGCATACCTGCGGTGCCGCTACGGATAATCGGACTTATTTTCACGGGCAGTTGGTATACCTGCCCTTCGATGGTGAAGCTCAGGCTCTGGCCTTCCTGCAGTTTCATTTGCATGGCGTCTTCTTCATTCAGCAACACATAAGGCTCTGGCGCCCGCTCCACAATCGGCGGGGAGTGCATGCTGAGCTCTTCCGAACCAAAAATGTGGTGGAGCGGCAGCATGTACAGGTGGCCTTCCAGTGGCTGGAATTTCTGCGGTACCGTTTGGGTAAATGGTGCCGACTTGGTTGTATCTGGTTTGATGAGTCGCAAGCCCGGGTCGCCGCCTTTGAGGTGTCCGCCCACTTCCTGCTGGTACTTGTTGGTTGCCTGCGACGAGTTCCAGCCCGGTGCCCAGAAAAACGGAATGATGGAGGACGGTGGCTGTCCGCGGTAGCCTTCCATGGTGTAGGAAAGTGGCGCGTCTGGGTCCACTGGTGGTTTGGGTTCGTTCACGTTGATGTTGGCCAGCATGGCAGTGCGGCCGCTGAAACGGTGCGGCGCCCGCGGTATTTTCTGACCGGCAATACGGAAGTCAGTGCCCGGCGCCACGGCGTCTATACCTTTGAACTGTTTGTGTTCTTTCACCATGGCCTGCAGCACGTCATCGAACCCGTGCCAGTGACTGATGCGGTCGTGGGCCAGCAAAGTGCCCAGTTCACCGAGCCAACGCCAGCTTTCTTGCAGGTCTTCCCCAGTCGGGTATACCTGAAAGAAGCGCTGCGCCCTACCTTCATTGTTAATCAGCGTGCCATCGGCTTCGGCGAAAGTGCCGGCTGCGAGCAAGATGTCGGCTTCTTCGGTAGTCGCATTGTGTAGGTGGTCCAGCACAATCACGTTTTTGGCGGTCTTCAGGAAATTGGTCACCACACCGGCGTTGGCACGTCGGTAGAGGTCATTTTCCAAAATGATAACCGTATCGGCATAACCATTGAGCACCGCTTCGAGGGCCGATTCCAGTTTGTGGCCGCCTAACATGGCCAAACCCATGCTGTTGCATTCGGGCAGGGTGAGCACAATGCCCGCTTCCTTTTCTTTCGCCGCCAGCGCATTGGTAATGTTGGCGGTGGCCATCAAAACCCGTTCGCTGCCACAGTGCGTGCCGGATATCACGAGTGGTTTTTTCGCTGCCATCAGCGTATCGGCTATTTGCCTTGCCAGCTGTAATTCGTCTTCGTTCAGCCCAGTCACTTCCGGTAAATCAGTATGAATAAAGCTGGCCACGGCAAAGCCCAGCCGCGCAATGGTTTCTGGTGAGTCGCGGTAGGTATGGGTGGCGATTTCGTCTAGTTTAGTGTCATGGATGGTAGCGATGAAGAGCGGTCCCATTTCGTCCTGCATCAGTTCCCGAACGGCCGCATCCTGCCATACCGGTATGTTGGCTTTGGAGATGTGCTCGAGGGACGGTTGCTTGCGCACCGATTGCCGCACGGCCAGCGCCAGCATAGGAGCTGTGTTGAGTAGGTCTTCACCTAGAATAAACACGGCATCGGCTTGCTCCACTTCCCGCAGCGATGGGGTACGGGCAGCGCCTTCTTTCAGAATCTTAAGCGCTAGACAAACCAAATCATGGTCGTTATCAGAGACGCCGTCATGGAAGTTATCATCGCCTACCAAAGTTTTCAGCATAAAGTTCGACTCCAGCGAAGCCCGTGGAGAACCAATTCCAACTACACTGCCGGTTCGGAAAGCCGCTGCGGCTGCCTGCAGGGCGGTATACTTGTCAGTGGCTTCAGGCAATTGTGCCCGTACCAGCGGCTTTCGGATGCGGCCCACATGGTTCACGTGCTCGTAGCCAAAGCGTCCGCGGTCGCAGAGGAAGTAGCCGTTCACTTCGCCGTTATACCTGTTTGTGATGTTGCGCAAGCTGCCGTAGCGTTCGCCTGCCGTGATGTTGCAACCGAGACTGCAATGGTGGCAAACTGACGGCGCCATGGTGAGGTCCCATTTGCGGGTATAGTGTTGCTTGAGCGTCTTGTCGGTGAACACGCCAGTAGGACAGACTTCCACCAGATTGCCGCTGAACTCACTCTCCAGCACACCATCTTCGTGGCGACCAAAGTAGAGGTGGTTGTGGGCGGCGAACACGTCGAGGTCCTTGCCGCCGGCATAGTCTTTATAGTAGCGCACACAGCGGTAGCACTGTATGCAGCGGTTCATTTCGTGGTTGATGAAGGGGCCAAGGTACTGGTTGATGTAGGTGCGCTTGTCGAAGCGGAAAGCGCGGTAGTTGTGGCCTGTCATTACGGTCATGTCCTGCAGGTGACAGGAGCCGCCCTCATCGCACACGGCGCAGTCGTGTGGGTGGTTGGTCATGAGCCAGCCAATAATGTGCGCCCGGAACTCCTTGGCTTCCATGTCGGCAATGGAGATGCGCATGCCGTCACGTACCTGTTCCATACACGACATAAAGAGCTTGCCCTTCGTATCGTTTTCGTCCTTGTATACCTTCACGGCGCACTGCCGACAAGCACCGATGGAGCCCATGGCCGGGTGCCAGCAAAAGTAGGGGAGGTCCTTTCCGAGGGTGAGGCAGGCTTCCAACAGGTTCTTGCCAGTGGGTACTTCGTAGGGTTTGTCGTCTATATAGATGGTTGCCATACTTTCGCTTTGCTCCAGGGACAGTGGTGTTCGTGAATGTGTCGTTCAAAATCTTCTCTGAAGTATTTCAGAGCGCTCTGCAGGGGTTCCATAGCGCCGGGGGCAAGGGCACAAAACGTGTTGCCGGGACCAAGGTATTTGGTATGAAAGTCGAGTGTGAGGAGGTGCTCGGGTTTGCCTTCGCCGCGGTCGATAGCCAGGAGTATTTTCTCTACCCAAGGCAGTCCTTCGCGGCAAGGCGTGCAAAAGCCACAGGATTCCTGGGCAAAGAAATGCTGCAGGTTGTGCACGAAACCCACCGGGCAGGTATGGTCATCGAGGATAATCATGGTGCCCGTACCCATGCGACTGCCAGCTGCCTGAATGGCGGTATAATCCATCGGCAAATCCAGGTGCTCTTCCACCAGAAAATCTGTGGAAGCGCCGCCCGGCAAAAGTCCTTTGAAGAGGTAGCCGTCCTGCATGCCGCCGCCGTGTTCTTCAATCAGTTCGCGGATGGTGGTGCCCATAGGGAGTTCCCAACAACCGGGCGTTTTCACGCGACCACTGATGCCGTAGAGTTTGGTGCCGGCATCTCCGGTTTTGCTCAAGCCTTTAAACCACTCCGCTCCGTTGTTGATGATGTGCGGCAGACAGCAAAGCGTCTCCACGTTGTTCACGATAGTAGGTTTGCCAAACAGACCGCTCACCTGCGGAAATGGTGGTTTTGCCCGCGGGTTTGCACGTTTGCCTTCGAGGGCGTTGAGCAAGGCCGTTTCTTCACCGCACATATACCTGCCCACGCCGGTGTGCAGGTGCATGTCAAGACTGAAGCCTGAACCCAAGATATTTTCCCCCAGATAACCTGCTTCGTAGGCTTCTTCGAGGGCCTTAATAATTTCCCGAGCTGCTACCTTATAGGCCCAGCGCATGAAAATGTAGGAAATACTGGCGTCGATGGCGTATGCTGCGATAATCATCCCCTCTATAAGCTGGTGCGGATTGCCTTCCAGTAACACACGGTCCTTGAAAGTGCCAGGCTCCATCTCGTCGGCGTTGGCTACCAGGTATTTTGGCTTGGCCGCTTCGGGTCCCATCGGCACAAAACTCCATTTCAGGCCGGTGTTGAAGCCCGCGCCGCCACGTCCGCGCAGGTCGGATGCTTTGACTAGATTCTGCACGTCGGCAGGGGCCATCTCTTTCAGGATTTTGCGCACCGACTGGTAGCCGCCCACTTGCTCGTATTCTTTGAGGGAGAGCGGTGCGCGTCCGGGGACAATGTGTTGGGTCAGGGGCTTCTCCATGGGTATGCCCGCTTGGGTTTTAGGTATACTTTTCCAGAATCTCGTCCAGTTGTTCCACCGTCAAATCACGGTACAAGTCGTTGTCAATCATAAGGGCAGGGGCTCGGTCGCAGGTACCGAGGCAGCAATTGGGTAGCAAGGTAAAGCGGCCGTCTTCGGTAGTCTGGCCGTATTTGATGTTGAGTTTTTCGTAGAGGCGGTCGCGTATACCTTCGTAGCCCATCACCCAGCAACTGATACTGTCGCACACCAGAACCACGTGCCGCCCCACCGGTCTGCGGAAAATCAGGTTGTAGAACGTCGCCACACTGTCCAGCTCCGCCGGCGACATCCCCACGTAGTCGGCCACATCCTTCAGACTCTCGTCCGACACCCAACCATGACTGTTCTGCACGATTTTCAGCGCTTCGATGCAGGCGTTTTTGGGCGAAGGCACCAAGCTGATTTCGTGGTCGATTTTGTGTTTTTCTTCGGTGGTCAACATGTTGGTTGAATGGTTTAATTGCTACATGGTTAATGGTTGATTATTGTCTGAATCAGGATTTACAGGATTTTATAATTTTCAGGATTCATTTTGTCGATAATCGATTTTGATAATCCTGTGAATCCTTTAATCCTGTAAATCCTGATTCTGATAAATAAATTGTGCACAATTCGGACAGGTCGCGACCTGTCCCTACAGGTATAACTTTTTATTTTGAATCACTCATTCACTCAATCACTCATTCAAAACTCAGCGATCAATATCTGCCAATACATAATCCATCGCCCCAAGTATGGAGAGCAAATCCGCTACAGTATAGCCGCGGGTGATGTAGGGGAGCATTTGCATGTGCGTGAACGAGGGAGTGCGGATGCGTACCCGGTAAGGGGAAGTATTCCCGTCACTGGTCAAATAGTAGCCGTTGGCTCCTTTGGTCGCTTCGATGCAACTCATGGCTTCGCCCGGCGGTATAACCGGTCCCCAGGTCACGCCTAGAAAGTGCGTAATCAGGGTCTCAATATCGTGCATGGTGTTTTGCTTGACGGGCGGCGTGGTGATGGGATGGTCGGACTTGTAAGGTCCGGCCGGCATGTTCTTCACACACTGTTCGATGATGCGCAGACTCTGGCGCATTTCGGCTACTCGTACCACGGCCCGGTCGTAACAGTCGCCATTGCTGGCGGTAGGTACTTCGAAGTCGAACATTTCGTAGCCGGAGTAAGGGCGCATTTTACGGAAATCCCATTCGAAGCCGCAGGCACGCAGGTTTGGTCCTGTTACGCCCCATTCAATGGCTTCTTCTTTCGTGAAGATGCCGATACCGACGGTGCGGGCTTTGAAGATGCTGTTCTTCATCACCATCGCGTCGTACTCTTTCAGTCGTTTCGGGAAGTAGTCGATGAAGCGCTGCACCAGCTGTTCCCAGCCTTTGGGCAGGTCCTGCGCCACGCCGCCTATGCGGAACCAGTTCGGGTGCATGCGACCGCCGCAAATGCCTTCGATAATGTCGAATATCTTTTCGCGGTCGGTGAACATGTAGAACACCGGTGAGAGCTGCCCCACGTCCTGCGCAAAAGTACCGTACCACACGAGATGACTGGCAATGCGGAAGAGTTCGCACAACATCACCCGGATGTATTTCACCCGCTCCGGCACTTCGATGCCTGCCAGTTTCTCCACGGCCTGCAGGTAGGCGAGGTTATTCATCACACCGCCTAGATAATCCACGCGGTCGGTGTAGGGGATGTAGGTATGCCACGACTGCCGCTCACCCATTTTCTCGGCTCCGCGGTGGTGGAAGCCGATGTCAGGTATAGCGTCCACGATGTCTTCGCCGTCGAGTTGCAGTATGATACGCAGCACGCCGTGCGTACCGGGGTGTTGCGGACCGATGTTGAGGAACATGAAGTCCGTATCATCGCTCTGCTTTGCCAGTCCCCATTCTTCTGGCTTGAACTGGAGGGCCGATTGCTCGAGGTCTATTTTATCGTCATACAACTGGAAAGGACCCATCTCAGTAGCGCGGGCCGGGTGCTCTTTGCGGAGCGGATGGCCTACCCAGGTGCGCGGCATCAGGATGCGGGAGAGGTGCGGATGGCCTTCGAAGCGGATGCCGAACATGTCGTACACCTCACGCTCGTACCAGTTGGCGTTTTGCCAAAGTCCGCTGATGCTCGGGGCTTTCGGAAAATCTTCGCGGAGGCCGGCTTTTAGTCTGATGAAAGTGTTGCGCTCAAAAGAGAAGAGGTGGTAAATGAGTGTGAAGGAGTAAGGTATATGGCCGTTCTCGGGTTTGCGGGTGCGTTCGTCAATGGCCGTCAGGTCGAAGAGGAGGAGGAAGGGCTGCGGTAGGTCGTGCTTGAGGAATTTCAGCACTTCCGGCACATGGTCCACAGGTAGCCAGAGGGTGAGGATGTCATCCTTGTTGGTCTGGGTCTTGAACGTATCTTCGCCGTACCGCGACCGGAGTTGCTCCAGTATGCCGCTGTTGTTATTCATGGGAGGAGGCCGTTAAAATTTGATGTATGCTTAACTCATGTACTCTCTTTCTTTTTATGCTAAGTTTTAACTTATACTTATGTCTGTTTCTTGCTAGCGTAGCGACTGTAGTTGCAGGTTTGGCAACCCGTGCTTTTTCATAGCTGGCTTTTGCCCTGGTCGGGCGGGCCCTACTTTTTTTCTTGATAAAAAAAGTAGGCAAAAAAATCAAGACGCTCCAAACTCGCTGAACGCTCAAACAGTGGAGCGCCGTAAAGTGCACTTGGCTCAGGTAATCTGTTTCATAGCCAGCGTGCAAGTATGTCTTTCAATGCGTGACAGTGGTTCTTAACAAAAGCTTAGAAGCAATACCTTTCAATTAGAAGCGGCCGAAAGTTCCCCTTTGAGGCGGACAGGGGTGTGTCAATCATCTGTGAGAATCCTGTCAATCCTTGAATCCTGCAAATCCTGATTCAGACAGATTATAGCTGTGTACGATTGGACAGGTCGCGACCTGTCCCTACAAAACACCTCCACTTTTTAACTTCCTAACTTTTTACCTTTCTAACTTATTAGAGCTCATCCGGCGACCGAAACTCATTCATCTGGCTCCAGCGTTCTTTCTTGCCCGCTTTCACTTCTATTTTCTCTGGTCTAATAACCCCTTGATCGCCAATCGTCCAACTCAATGGCCGACGCTCTTTTCCAACCCGGTCAGCCAATAGCATCAGGCCCTCCATAAAGGCGTCGGGCCGTGGCGGACAACCGGGAACGTAAACATCCACCGGCAGGAATTTATCGACGCCTTGCACTACACTGTAGATGTCGTACATGCCGCCGGAGTTGGCGCAGGAACCCATCGAGATTACCCATTTCGGTTCCATCATTTGCTCGTGCAAACGCTTGATGATGGGGGCCATTTTAATGAAAACAGTGCCGGCGATGATCATCACGTCGGCCTCCCTGGGAGTACCCCGGATTACCTCGGCACCGAAGCGGGCCACGTCATACTTAGGGGTCATGCTGGTGGCCATTTCTACGAAGCAGCAGCTCAGGCCGAAGTGAAAAGGCCACATCGAGTTCTTGCGGCCCCAGCCGATCAGGTCCTGCAACGTCGTGAGCATGATGCTCTGCTGCACGGTCTCTTCATAAGAACTGGTACCTGTCAGGGCGCTCACTGGCTCATCAGGTTTGCTTAGCCACCATTTCATAGCATAGGGTGTTTCGTTACATTGTTCAGCTCAGGCCTTTTCTGGCGGTCTTTTGTCAATCAGTTTTCTATCGAAACTCAATTGAGACTTGGCGTATTTAGCATGCGTTTATAGGCGGCCAGTATTTTCTTGCCATCCGGACCAAAGTCCAAAGCGCCGTTACGCCACTCGTATACCAGCACCACCACCAACATCACTATAAATATGAGTACACCAAAATAGCCGTACCAGCCCAGTTCAGGGAAAGCAATGGCCCAAGCGAAAATAAAGATGGTCTCGACGTCGAAAATCACGAACATCATGGCCACCATGTAGAACTGGGAGGAGAAACGGATACGGGCACCACCTGCACTCACAATACCGCCTTCATAAGGTTCACCTGTGGCGCGTGCATTTCCGCGCTGGCCGAGTACATACGACAGGCCCAGTATCAGCATTACCAGACTGAGCACAATGGCACCATAGACTACCAGTGGCCACAGCAATGTGGTTGTTTCGGATGTTTCCCGCATGGCTTCTCCTAATAAATGATATCCGGGCTACCTATTCGTGGTGCCCGGTTATATAGTGTTCGAGATCCTCGATAATACACTTTTGTTCGTCCATCATACACTTCACAATGTCCCCGATGGATACTAGTCCGATCAACTCCTGATTCTCGAAAACTGGCAGGTGACGGATGTATTTTTCTGTCATCAGCACCATGCATTTTTCCAGGGTTGTGTCAGGAGTGACGGTGACTGGATGCTCGCTCATGATTTCCTGCACCAAAGTGTCACGGGAAGCTTTGCCTTTCAGAATAACTTTACGGGCATAGTCGCGCTCTGTGAACATGCCGGCAAACTTGCCATGGTCCATCACAATAAGTGCGCCCACGTTCTGCTCTACCATGGTTTCAAGGGCACTGTAAACGGTGCTGGTAGGGGCAACTGAAATTACTTTGTTGCCTTTTTTCTGGAGAATATGCCTGACTGTTCCCATAAAACCTCCTGTATGCTTGTAATATATACTTGAATGTTAGGGTGTTATACGAGTGTAAATCAAAACAGGACAAAGAATTATTTAAATATTACTTAAAAATATTATAAAGCTTAACATTTTATGATAATAGCATCCTCCTTGAGCTGATGTTATAACTAAGAATGAGGTAAAATTTTGCTGCTTATCAACTGGTATTTATATAAGATTTGTTTGCATATAATAAAAACCAAGTACATATGCTTCCGTTATGGAATAGTGAGTGATTTTGTGAATCCACCATTATTTTGTCATACCTTTTTTCCTAATCAGCCCGCTATGGAACCGTTCATCAAGTACTTCAGAGACATTAGCTACAAAGACTTAGGCAAGGTGGGCGGAAAGAATGCTTCGCTTGGAGAAATGTATAATGAACTCAATCCCGGAGGTATACATGTACCTGATGGCTATGCCACTACCTCAGCGGCATACTGGCATTTTCTGGAGCACAATAAGCTGAAGCAACGACTGACTGAGATTTTAGCGGAACTGGACACAAATGATTTTCATAATCTCTCGATAGTCGGGAAGCAGGCGAGGGATCTTATATTGAGTGCCAGCTTTCCAGCGGACATCCGCGATGCGATCAAGGAAGGTTATACCTATCTGAAGTCAGCATACGGAGACGAGGTATCCCTGGCCGTTCGCAGCAGCGCTACCGCCGAGGACCTGCCCACTGCCAGCTTTGCCGGCCAGTTGGAAACCTACCTGAATGTGAGCGGCCTTGACAACCTTTATAAGGCCTGCCACCACAGTTATGCTTCTTTATTCACGGATCGGGCCATCAAGTATCGGGTAGATAATGAATTTGAGCACATGCAGGTGGCACTGTCGGTAGGTATACAGACCATGGTGCGGTCCGACAAGGCAAGTTCCGGCGTGATGTTCACGCTCGATCCGGACACTGGCTTTGAGAATGCCATCGTCATCTCCGGTTCCTGGGGACTGGGCGAGAATGTGGTGCAGGGGGCTGTGAACACCGACGAGTTCGTTGTGTTTAAACCGATGCTCGACAAAGCAAAGCAGCCAATCATTTCACGCAAGCTGGGCAGCAAGGCCAAAACCATGGTATACGCCGAGAAGTCTGAAAATGAATTGCTGAGCCCGACGGACGCCATCGTTAACCTGGACACACCAGTAGAGCGGCAGGAGCAGTTTGTACTGCAGGATGATGAGGTGGTACAACTGGCGAAATGGGGGAAACGGATTGAAGCCCATTACGGGCAGCCGATGGATATTGAGTGGGCCAAAGATGGTCCCAACAATGAGCTGTACATTGTGCAAGCCCGCCCCGAAACGGTGCAGAGTCAGCACAAGAACGAGGCTTTTTTCACAGAGTATACCTTGAAAGAGCAGGGCAAAGTGCTCTGTTCAGGTATAGGTCTGAGTAACCGCATCGTGTCAGGTATAGCCCGTATTCTGCACTCACCCGCCGAGATAGACAAGCTGCAGGAAGGGGAAGTGCTCGTTACCCGCAAAACCGACCCGGACTGGGACCCGATTCTCAAAAAGGCCATCGCCATCATTACGGAACAGGGTGGCCGTACGAGCCATGCCGCCATTGTGGCGCGGGAAGTGGGGGCTGTGGCTGTGCTGGGAACCAACGACGCCACCAAAACCATACAGGATGGCCAGGAAGTGACGGTGTCAACGGCCGGAGGGGAGACAGGCTATGTGTATGAAGGCAAACTGGCGTGGGGCGAGAAGAAAACTGACATGAGCAAACTTGGCAAGCCTAGAACCAAGGCCATGCTGATACTAGGTGACCCGGAACAGGCTTTCAAATATTCTTTTCTGCCGAACGATGGGGTAGGGCTGATGCGGATGGAGTTCATCATTAACAACTCTATCCAAATCCACCCCATGGCGCTTAAGCATTTTGACAAAGTAGAGGACAAGGAGGTACGCGAGAAGATCGAGCAACTCACACACCACTACCCCAACAAAGCAGACTATTTTGTAGACAAACTGGCCGAGGCGACAGCCGTTATTGCTGCGGCGTTCTACCCCAAGGATGTGATCGTGCGGATGAGCGATTTCAAGTCGAACGAGTACGCTAACCTGATAGGCGGTCTTCAGTTTGAGCCCGAGGAGGCCAATCCGATGATCGGACTGCGCGGGGCATCCCGGTACTACCACAAGCTGTACCAGGAAGGCTTTGAGCTGGAATGCCGGGCCATGAAAAAAGTGAGGGAGGAAATGGGCCTGGATAATGTGAAACTGATGATCCCTTTTTGCCGCACCGTTGAGGAAGGGGAGAAAGTGATCTGTCTGATGGCAGATTATGGGTTAAAACGCGGCGAGAACGGCCTGGAGGTATACGTGATGGTAGAGATTCCGAGCAACGCCCTACTGGCCGAGGAGTTTGCAGCGCATTTCGACGGCTTTTCCATCGGCTCCAACGACCTGACACAGCTCACCCTGGGGGCCGACCGCGACTCGGGTTTACTCAGCGATATCTTTTCGCCCTTCGACCAGGCCGTGCAGCAGCTGATTGTAATGACTTTGCAGAAGGCCAAGAAGACGAGCACCAAAGTGGGCCTTTGCGGTCAGGCACCAAGTGACTACCCTGCCTATGCTTCTTTTCTGGTAGAGCACGGCATCGACAGCATTTCCTTTAACCCGGATGCTTTTTTCAGAGGGCTGGAGAATATGCTGGATGCTGAAAAACAGAAGAAGTAACCACGCTTCCATTCTGCGATTCTAGTAAAGTCAAGCTACCAGGCTTTCAGGTTAAAGCGCCATTATGTTCTGCTAAACGAACCGTTGCAAAGTTCCTCCACCTCTTTCATGACACGTTTGGCCCGGTCATCGCGCAGGCCGACCTGGTGCAAAAGCTCTTCGTGGTGCAGCAATTCGCTGCATAGCACAACTTTCAGGTCCAGCAAGCGCTGCTTTTCCGAATTGGAAAGGGTCGTGAGGCAGGTGAGCGGGTATAAGTGGAAAGAGTCCACCATGTCTTTGATGCCGCCTTTTTGCGGGTAATCCCAACCAATCAGCTTCATTTGCATGCAGGAGGCAAACCGCATGGCATCGTCGGTGAAACGGGTGTTCGTCATCACCCATACTTCGTGAAACCGTATTTCAAACTCATGCTCAGATGGCCATACCTTCTCCACGTCTTTGAAACGGGAGCGTATGTACATCGGTATTTTTACATCAGACTTGTTACGATGCAGGTTGTGGTACTTGCACTCGATCATCACCCGCTTGCCATCCTTCAAGGCGATCACGTCAATCTCGTGGCGCACGCAGTGGCCGTCTATGAAAACCCCGATTTCTGTCGTATAACCCTGCGCCCGCAGAATCTCGGCCACAAACTTCTCAAAAGGAAAGCCTGACGGACCCAGTTGCATGATGCCCTGCTTTAAGCTGTAGCGGGCCGCAGCTGTGCTGGAGATTCGTTTGAGGATGGCAAAGGCCTTGCGGTAGATTTTTTTAGTGGATATGCCGGGGGTGAGTTCGGGTTCCAGTTGGCGGATGACCTCGTTGGCCTGTTGTTCGTCTGCTCCGGATTTGAGGAGGGAGAGCCTGAGTTTGCCCACTGAGAAAAGTACCTTCTCGCCGGAGGCTTTTGTGACGACCAGGTGGTCCAGTGTGTCCTTCATGTTGGGTGATGGTTTAGGGAATCATTTTCAGGAAGGTATGGCAGACTTTTAATTTATACCTACCATACCCTGCTGAACTTAATCTTTTGAGATGCGGGACCAGATCTCGTTTACGGTTGCGCCCGTGCTGCTTTGACCGGTGTGGTGCCAGTTGCCGTCTTTCACCTCAAAGTTAAAGGAGAGCGACATCCCCACACGGCTGCTGTCGCGTGAAAAGAATTCGATGTTTTCGGTATACTGGCCATTTTCGGCAGTGTAAGTGCCCCCGCCTGTACCGGAAAACTGACCTGTCTCGGAATTGAAGGCAATCCACTGGAAGCGGGTGGCGGAGAGCACTTTCAGCGTCTTGCGCGGACCGGGGCGCATGGTGTTCATCTGGCCGTCGCGCTCGCGACCCGTGATGCGCCAGGTTCCTGCCAATGGGGAAGTACTGTCGCTTTCGTTGATGCGGCTCCAGGTATCAGTCACGCCATCTCTGCTCATCGTCCACTGGTTGCCTTCCAGTTTGTAATCTGTCGTACTCGTTGTGCCTACCTGGGTGGAGTCCAGGGTGTTGAACTCGTATCTGATCTGAAACTTTCCGTTAGAGGCGGTATACGTGCCACCAGTCGTGCCCAGAAACTGCTTGTTTTGCTGGTTGAACCGGGCAATCGTAAAGAAGCCATCCTGTACAATCATCACCACTTCGTTTCCCTGTCCGTCTGTTGTTCGCCAGGCGCCTTCCAGTTCAGCGGCGTGCTGCCTGGTATTGTTAGTTGAAGCCTGTGCACTAGTAGTAGCACCGGTGCTGGAGGTAGCTGTTTGGTCAGGCTGAGAAGAGGTGTTTGCGCCTGCGCAGCCCATCAGGAACAGAAGCCCAAAACAGGCGACAGCAGTGTTTTTCAGTAGTTTTATCATGGATGCATCATGTTATAGGTTTGACATAAAAAAGCCGCGCTATACCAGGTATAGGCGGCTTTCGGAATAAGGTTACTTTATCTTAATGGGCAGCTCCAGGTTTTCCCAGCGCATCAGGATGCCGTTGCGGGCCACATGGTAGCTGAGTCGCTCACACATTTTGCTGGTGTTGCGCGGCTTTACACTTACACGAAGCGCATCCTGCCGCTCGTCATACTCAGTACCCCACTGGCCGGTGGCTTTGTTGAAGATCACGGTCCAGTTAGTCTCGTTCGGTATGGTATAGATGCTGTACTTGCCTTTGGCCAGGTGGCGGCCTTCGATCTGTACATCCTGGCTGAACTCGATCGTCGTGGCCTCGTTGGCTCCTGCACGCCAGACCTTGCCGTATGGTACCAGCTCGCCCCAGATCTTACGGTTCTTAACTGCCGGACTGCTGTATTCAATGGTTACAAGGGCATCTCCAATCTTGCCGGAGACAGTGGCCGGTGGACTCGGTCGGTTACTCTTGTTGCCGTTCTGAGCCATTGTTAGCAAAGGTGCCAGCAGCAGCAGGAACGATAGTATAGGACGAATATAAACGGAAGTTTTCATAAAGGGATAATAGAAATACCAGTTTGATTAAGCTAAGATAGTTAAAAGTATAGACTGGTTTGCAAAAAAATAGTTTAATACAGCCGTCGAGTTTATGACACAAGGCCCTTTAGGTTTTGACTGAACGAAAGCAGCCCGGGCCGCTGTTACAGGTATAGCTTCGGTCAAAAAAGCCCTGTTTCAGATCATGCATTTCATTTCAAAAAAACTTTATACCACCTCAGTTGGGTTGCTTTTGTTGCTGGCATTCTTTTACGCAAAGGCTGCAGGTATAGCCAATAACGTAGAGCCGCTTGTACTGCGTGCCGAGAAGCTGCCCTTTACTCCGAAAGAGTTTTACGTGGCTGATATAATCGACGATCGCAGCGACCGCAAAGCTGTTGCATACCTGCTGCCGGTTGGCGGTGCTGGTAAGGCACAAGCCGTCGATCTGCAGGGCGGTGCCCCTACGGCGTTGCGCACTTTCATCCAAAAAAGCCTGCCCGCAAATAAAACTTTGCGGCCAGTCATTATCCGGCTGAAAGAGTTGCAGGTAAAGGAAACACCTACCGCGGCGGGTCGTGTAGCGGGAAATATATCGGTGATCATGTCCTTTGAAATGGAGCGGGAAGGGGAGATGGTGCCGCTGTTGCAGTACAAGGGTGGCGGACGCTACGAAAGGTCAGCGTCTAGAAACGAAGTAACAGAGCCCGCTATGCGCCAGTCGATTGTAGAGGCCCTGCGTTACCTCAACACCTGGATGGACCGTGAGGCAAATACCAACCCCAGGCTGGCCAAAGGTATAAAAGTGAGCTTTACTGATTATACTGCCCCCGCTGACCAGGACACTGTTTTCTACGACCCGAACAGGCCGCTTAGCTGGAATGATTTTAGAGCGGATATCAACAAGACGAGCCGCTTTTCCGCCACCGTGTTTCCAAGTTTTGCTTACGAAGGTCAGACGGAAGTGCGCGACGGCATCATTCACCTGAATCTGAACATGATGGTATACGTGCTCAAGAGTTCCTCCTGGGTAAAGGAAAATGCCAAGGACCCTTACGGTCTCAACCACGAGCAACGGCACTTTGACATTGTGAAATTAGTGTCGGAGCGCTTCAAACAAAAAATAAAGCCGGAAGACCTGTCGCTGGCAGATTACAACAGCAACATCCAGTATCTCTTCATCGAGTCGTTCCGCGAAATGAACCAGTTGCAGGAACAGTACGATTCCGAAACACGGCACGGCCTCGACAAAGCCGCACAGGATAGCTGGAACCAACGGCTTGACAAAGAGCTAAAAGTAATGGGAGTGAAGTGAGTTTAGGAGTTTGAGGGTTTAGGAGTTTGCAACGCTACGACATTTTGCATTTCATTTTCCTTGATGTTTGCTCCCTGCTTGGGTTAGTTCAAAGTAAGTGGCTGTTGACGCTAAGTTGGAGAGCTACCGTTATATAAACAGAAGGCCTGGCAGATAATACTGCCAGGCCTTCTGTTTTACATGCTTAGAAACTTTTGAATTGTTGACTCTCCAGCTCCTTGACTCCTAAACCCTCAAACTCCTAAACTTCCTTCCCGTCCTGCACATAGAAGTTGGGGTCGATGGTGAGTTTGGTGCCGGCTTTCACTTTTTTGATCTCTTTCCAGTCAGTCGTTGGCTCGAGCCACTGCTCTACGCCGTTCAGGTATACCTTCACCGGCATATCAAACCCCCCCACGGCGTTCGTCCAGCGGTAGCTTAATTTTTTCTTTTCCAGGCGGTACTCCAGTGCAGGTATGCGGGTGTCGCGCAGGTACTGGTCGAAGAAGCGGCTCAGGTCACGTCCGGCATGTTTAGACATGTAGTTTTCGATCTGCTCGGTTGTCACGGTCTGGTGATAGAAATCGCGGTTGAGTCCGCGCAGGATGCCGCGCCATTTTTCGTCGTCGTTTACCACCTGGCGCAGAGTATGCAGCATGTTGGCACCTTTCGGGTACATATCGCCTGAGCCGCTTTTGTTTACGTTGTAGTGGCCAATGATCGGGCGGTCGTTGCGAATGTTCTGGCGAATACCGATCATGTACTCGCTGCCCGCCTGCTTGCCGTAATGGTACTCCACAAACAAAGGCTCTGAGTACGTGGTAAAGCTTTCGTGAATCCACATGTCTGCCACATCTTTGTAAGTGATGTTGTTGGCGAACCATTCGTGACCTGTTTCGTGGATGATGATGTAGTCAAACTTCAAACCCCAACCGGAGCCGCTCAAATCGCGACCGCGGTAACCGTTCGCATAGCCATTGCCATAGGTCACGGAGCTCTGGTGCTCCATACCCAGATAGGGCGCCTCTACGAGTTTGTAGCTGTCCTCGTAAAAAGGGTAGGGGCCAAACCAGTGCTCAAAGGCATCCAGCGTCCGTCGCACGTCCTTGAACTGCACCTTCGCCTTTTCCAGGTTGTCGCGCAGCACCCAATAGTCGCAGTCCAATACACCTTTCTCGCCCTGGTACTTCTCCCCGAAATGCACATAGTCGCCAATGTTAATGTTCACGCCATAGTTGTTGATCGGGTTGGTCACGGCCCAATGAAAAGTGCGGGTGCCATCCGGGTTTTCATCTACACCACGCAATCGACCGTTCGACACGTCCGTCAGGTTTTTCGGAACTGTTACGCTCATCAGCATACTGTCGGGTTCGTCGTACATGTGGTCTTTGCAGGGCCACCACAGACTCGCACCGGCTCCCTGGTTGGAGCTTGCCACAAAGGGATTACCGCGCTCGTCACGCTTCCAGGTAATGCCGCCGCTCCAGGGTGGGTTTTTGCTTACCTGTGGCTTGCCGCCGTAGAATACCTCTACCTCGTTTTGAGCTCCTTTCTGTTGTGCCTCTACCAGTTGCACAAAATACGCATTGCCTTCCTGTCGCACATTCAGCTGCTTGCCGTTTTGCAGCACCCGCTCCATGCGCATCGGTGGCTGCAGGTCGATCTGCATGATCTGGTAAGGCTCCAGCACTTGGTAGCGGATGGTGTTCTTGCCGTGGATGCTGCTGTCGGCAGGGTTCACACTAATGTCGAGGTGGTAGTAGGTCAGGTCCCACCAGGCACGTTCGGGCGTAATGGTGCCGCGCAGGGTGTCTTGCCGGGTGAAGTTCTGCGTCTGAGCCGATGCATTGCCCAGTGTGAGCAAGGCCATCGCAGCCGGAAGTGCGAACTTCAGAGGTAGGGCAAAATTTTTCATAGGTTTTAGTTTTAACTGATCATTAAAGATAGCTAATTTTTGTAATTCGAGCGTCTATCTTATCAGCTGGTAACTGACCCGAGTATACCTGTCTGGTGAAAAGGCATCGCTCAGCACGCTCTCTTTTTTATGTAGCAACTGCTCTGCCAGCAGCTTGCCGGTAGCCGGTGCCAGACTAACACCCATCATGCTATGGCCAGTGCCGAAAAGCACATTGTTCCAGCGCTGGGTATAGCCAATGTAGGGCAAACCATCTGGAGAGCAGGGGCGGAGTCCGCTCCAGACTGCCTCTTTCTTTGGCAGCGGGCATTCAAAATTAGTATAGTAGCGCCCGATGGAGGCGTGTATGCCCTGTACCCGCTTCATGTTGATGTGCCGGTTGGCTGGCGTAATTTCCATGGTGCCGCCAAAACGCACTTTGTCTCCGTACGGTGTCACAGCCACCCGTTCTTCCGTCAGGATGGTCGGGCGCTGAATGGCGGGAGTATTGTCCACTACAAAACTATAGCCTTTGCCACCCAGCATCGGCAGGTTGAGCTGCAGTTTGCGGGCTACCTCTCCTGACCACGAACCGGCACAAACGATGAGGTGGTCTGCAGCGATGTCGCCTTTGTCTGTTACAACGGCCGTGACGCGCCGTCCGGCAGTGGCAAAATCAAGCACCTCCAGATGCGATACCATAGATACTCCTTTGTCGAGCAGGAGGCGGTGCAGACAGGCTGAGAGCGCGGCCGGGTTCAGGTGCGCATCGCCTGGAAAGAGCACACCTCCCAGCACATCGAGCTCCAGGTTCGGCTCCAGTCCCTGTACTTCCTGCGGAGAAAGTATCTCTGCCTCCAGTCCATGCTGCCGGGCCAGCAAGGCAAATTCCTTTTCTTCATGCGCACCCTCCGGTGTTTTGTACAGCATCAGCAATCCGTCCTGTTTCAGGTCTATTTCCGGATGCGCTGCGGCGAACTCCAGGTATAGACTTTTGCTGAGCAGACTCAGGTTCTTGAGGTAGGGGATGCTTTGGACCACATGTTGCGGCGTGGCAGCTCTGTAGAAATGCATACACCACTGCAGCAGCCTACGGTCCAGCCGTGGATGGATGTAGAAGGGACTGGTGGACGAGAGCATCCAGCGGAGTCCTTTGCTGATGATGCCCGGTGAGGCTAGCGGAATGATGTGGCTGGGCACGAGCATACCCGCATTGCCGATACTGCAGTTGTCCCGCAGGTCGCCTTTGTCGATGATCGTGACACTGAAACCTTCTTCGGTCAGGTACCAGGCGGTAAACATCCCGATAATGCCGCCCCCAACGATGACTACTTTGCTCATATCAGATTACCTGAAAACCGTGTACATAGGGATCCTCGTCATCCAGGAAGATCGTGTTTAAGCCAGTGACCATCGCCCAGCCTTCTATACCTGGCAGAATAGCCGGCTTCCCGGCCACAGTGGTTTCACCCTCTATCGTACCCCTGAAAATGGAGCCGATGTAGCTTTCGTGGATGAACTCCTGCCCCGGCTTGAGCAAGCCCTTTGCGTACCACTGCGCCATGCGGGCCGAGGTGCCGGTGCCACAGGGTGAACGGTCGATGGCCTTGTCGCCGTAAAACACCGCATTGCGTGCCGTTGAAGTAGGAGCCAGGGGTTCACCTGCCCAGAGGATGTGGGATAGACCGCGGATGGTGTCGTTTTCGGGGTGCACGAAAGTATAGCGCTCGTTCATGCGCTTGCGTATCTCACGGCTCCAGGCAATCAGTTTGTCGGCTGTGAAGTCCTGTATACCTGCGAAGTTTTTCTGCGGATCGATGATACCGTAGAAGTTACCGCCATAGGCTACGTCCAACGTGAGTTCGCCCAGCTCCGTGCATTCTACCGTCAGGTTCTCTGTTTCCAGGTATGAGGCCACGTTTGTGAGCTTCACTGTTTTCACTTTTTTGCCTTCCTGGGTATAACTCACCTTCACTAGTCCGGCCGGAGTTTCGAGCCGCAGCTGTCCGGGTGTTTTGGGAGTGATCAGGCCTTCCTCCAACGCGATGGTGACGGTGCCGATGGTACCGTGTCCGCACATGGGCAGGCAACCGCTGGTCTCAATGTAGAGCACCCCAATGTCGTTTGCAGGGTCGTGCGGTGGGTATAGGATGCTGCCCGACATCATGTCGTGGCCACGGGGTTCAAACATCAGGCCCTGCCTGATCCAATCATAGTCGCGCAGAAAATGCTGGCGCTTTTCGCTCATGTTGCTGCCCTGAAGTATAGGGCCACCGCCTGCCACCAGCCGAACCGGGTTGCCGCAGGTATGGGCGTCGATGCAAAAGAAGGTTTTTCGTGCCATGCTTAAATGCTGTCCTTTGTAAGCTGCCCGTTTACTGTGCGCCAGATCTGCTGCGGGTTCTCATCTTTCAACTCTACTGGTAGCAGTTCCTGAGGCGACGACTGAAAGGTAACAGGCCGGGCAAAGCGCTTGATAGCGTAAGTGCCAACGGATGTGGAGCGGCTGTCAGTAGTGGCAGGGAAAGGACCACCGTGTGTCATGGCATGGGAAACTTCCACTCCGGTCGGTACCCCAGAGAAGAGCAGTCGACCACATCTTTCGCGCAACAGGTCTACCAGCTTTTCTGATTTCTGCAGCTCCTGGTCCGTCCCCCATAGGGTGCAGGTCAGCTGCCCTTGCAGTTTGCGGGCCACCTGCTCCAGTTCTTCCTGGTTTTCATAGGTCACGACCATGGCATAAGGACCGAACACCTCCTCCTGGAGTGTCGGATGCTGCAGCCATTGCTGGGCGGTTGTCTTGGCCAGCGCCGCGCCGCCTGTCAGTAGATCCTCAGCCGGCGCCAGGATCATTTCTACGCCCTCGTGTGTGCGCAGGCCTTTTAAATTTTGATAGTAATTACTGCAGATGGTTTCGTGAAGCATTTTTTCGGCCGGGGCGTCCCGCAGTTTTTCTGCAAAAGTTTCCAAGAAGGTATGGTCCGCTTCTGAGGCAGGGTAGAAGACGAGTCCGGGACAGGTACAGAACTGCCCCACGCCGAGCAGTACCGATTGTGCCGCCAGCCCGGCCAGTAGCGCTCCATTACCAGCAGCTTTTTCCGGAAGCACGAAGATTGGATTCACGCTACCCATCTCAGCAAACACAGGTATAGGCACTGGGCGTTGACAGGCCAGGTCGAAGATGGCTTTACCGGCTTTAAAAGAGCCTGTGAACGCAACCGCCTTTGCCTGCGGGTGCTGCGCGAGTTGCTGCCCGACGTCTGCGCCACCGCTCACATGCTGGAAGATGCCTTCGGGCAGTTCGCAGCGTTGCAGGGCTTTCTGGATGGCGCCATATACCAGCAGCGATGTTTTGGGATGGGCGGGATGCTCTTTGTAAATGACCGGACAACCGGCAGCCAGGGCAGAGGCTGTATCGCCGCCAGCCGTGGAGAAGGCTAGCGGAAAATTGCTTGCCCCAAATACCACCACCGGTCCCAGCGGTATCAGCATGCGCCGCAGGTCCGGACGAGGTATAGGTGTGCGGTCAGGTATAGCGGTATCGATGGTCGCCTCCAGCCAGCTGCCTTCCTCCACCAGCGAAGCAAACAGTCGCAGCTGACCTACAGTACGGCCGCGCTCGCCGGTTAGCCTGGCGAGTGGCAGGTTCGATTCCTGGTGCGCGGTTTCCAACAGTTCATCGCCCAGTTGCTCAATTTCTTCGGCGATGGTGCGCAGCAGTTCTGCTTTGGAGGAAGCAGGCAGCTTCTTATACCTGACGAAGGCTACGTCGGCTTTCGTGAAAATCTCAGTGTAAGGCATGGGCAGATTCCGTTAAGTTAGGTATGGCCGGACGATTGCGAATGCTTTCGTCGATGATGGCCAGCACGCGTTCTCTCTCTTCGCCTATCAGCGGCAGACGCGGTGCACGCACATGCTCGGTACCCAGCCCTACCTGCTGCTCGGCCAGTTTGATGTTCTGTACCAACTTAGGTACGATGTCGAGCTCCAGAAGGGGCAGGAACCAGCGGTAAATGGCAAGGGCTTCCTGTATACGGCCTGCCTGCACCAGTTTATAAATAGCCACCGTCTCTTTCGGGAAGGCGCAGACAAGGCCAGCTACCCAACCGTGTGCCCCCATCAGCAGACTCTCCATCGCCAGGGTGTCTACCCCGCAAAGTATCTTAATCCGGTCGCCGTAACGGTTGATCATGCGGGTAACATTGGAAATGTCACGGGTCGACTCCTTCACCGCCTGTATGTTGTCATGCTGAATTAGCTCGTCAAAGATCTCCAGCGTGACCTGTATCTTATAGTCTGTGGGGTTGTTGTAAATCATGATGGGAAGGGAAGTGCTCTCAGCCACAGCCTTAAAATAGGTCACCACCTCACGGTGGTCGGCCACGTATCGCATGGGCGGAAGCAGCATCAACCCTTTCGCTCCGATGGCCTCAGCCTCCCTGGCCCGGTTTACCGCTTCGTGTGTTGCGCCTTCGGCAATGTTGAGAATGACGGGTACATTGCCACCTACATGCGCGATGGTGCGCTCGGTCAACTCCTGTTTTTCGGATGTAGTGAGCACACTTGCCTCGCCCAGGGTGCCTCCCAGAATGATGCCATCGACACCTGCCTCCAACTGCGCATCCACGTTGAGCAGAAATGTTTCATAGTCAATCGCTCCGTCCGTATAAAACTTGGTGGTGAGGGCAGGGTATACGCCGTTCCAGTTCATAAGCTTGTCTTTTTTATCAAATGTAGCTTACCCAATGCCCCTTGTCTTCCACTGGATTAATGAATACTGATAGTATATTGACCAATAGCTGGCAGATTTCTGGTAAAATGATTAATATGGTATTATGAAAAAGGTGATCCCGTTCAAAATCCCCAAGTCGAGCAAAGAGTTCGTGCGCTTTCAGGAAGACCGGCTGCCCTACTTCTATGACAAATTGCACCAGCACCCGCAGATTCAACTGAGCTGTATTCTTAGAGGGGAGGGAAAACTGCTTGTGGGCGATTACCTGGGGCGCTTCAAACCGGGTAACATCTTCCTGCTGGGCCGTGACGTGCCGCATGTTTTCCGCAGCGACAAGGTATACTACGATGCCGATACCCAGCTGGAGTGCCATGCTCTGACCGTGTTCTTCGAAATAGAAGCGTTGGGACAGTCTTTCTGGGAAGCGGACGAACTGCAGGAGGCCCGAGCTTTTCTCGGCAAACTGAAAGGATGCTACCAGGTGCAGGGAATTAACCAGGCTGTTTTTGTTCGACAGATAGAGCAGCTAAGAGGAAAAACAGGGCTAAACAAGATGCTGGCAGGGCTGCAACTACTGCATGTGCTTCTGCAAGAGGCCAGGCTGGAACGATTGAATCTCGATGACCAGGTACAGGACCTGTCGGAGCGGGAGGGCAGGCGCATGGACCAGGTGCTGCACTTTTTGATGGAGCACAGCTACCGGGCTATACCACTGGAGGAAGCGGCAGCCGTGGCTAATCTGAGCCGGGAGGCATTCTGCCGTTTTTTTAAGGAGAGGACCCGCAAAACGTTCACGGCTTTTCTGAACGAGATACGGATTGGCAACGCCTGTCAGCTGCTCCTGCAGGAAGATGCGACGGTTGCGAGTGTAGCGTACGGAGCAGGATTTTCCAATCTATCGCACTTCAACCGGGTGTTCAAAAACCAGATCGGTTGCTCCCCCAAGGTATACCGCCAGTCGGGTAGGGCAGAGTTGCAGCTTCGCTAATTGACGGCTATTGCTTCGCTAACTGACGGCTATTATAAACGATAAAGGGCCCCGCGATAGCGGGGCCCTTTATTTGATTTTACGCTTTATATATAACCAGACTAAGCCAGTTTCACATTTACCGCGTTTAGTCCTTTTTTACCTTCTTTTACTTCGAATGTTACTTCGTCGTTTTCTCTGATCTCGTCGATCAAACCTGTTACGTGTACGAAGTACTCTTCGTTTGTTTCACTGTCTTTGATAAAACCGAAACCTTTGGTTTCATTAAAGAATTTTACTTTTCCGTTACTCATGATATGTTGTTGTTAATACATGTTAGACACTGCATAACGGTAAAACGTTCATAGTATGTTGCAAGTTTTTGCTAAAAACTTTAAAATATTGCCTTTCAGCGTCCTCAGGGCCTATTATTTTTTTCAAATTCCTACACTATAGGCGTAGCCAATGAACGGGAGGTATAAAAAAAACCGGCAACAGGGAGCTGCTGCCGGTTTTCATTAAGGTATAAACGTTGTACAGTTTAGCCGTAGATCTCGTTAAGCAGACCAGCCAGGCGAACACCTGCCTGCAGGATGCGCTGCTCTACCGTGCTGAAGTTGTCGTAGCTGTAGCGGTAGCCCAGACGGCCATCTTGCGGTATGCTGTATACCTGCTCTCTCAGCTGAACCGACTCGTAGGCCCAGTCACGCACGCCTGTAGACTGCCAAGTTTTTACCTGCTGTTTTGAAGGTGTTCCCACGAAATGGGCCAACTCAGAATAACTCAGGTTTTTGCCTTCGATCATGTCGGTGTCCCATACCCTGTGCAGGTTGGATGGCTGTCCGAACCACTGCAGCTTCACGGCATTTCCGCCCGAGTCTCCTTCTTTACCCACGTGCAACGGCTGGTGCAGATCGCCTACCAGGTGCACCAAGTATTTGAGGTACTCTTCTTCCTGCTTTTCTGTCAGGTCGTCGGCTTTCAGGGCGGCTACCAGTTCTTCAATCTTCATGATGATGTCGCCGTTCGGGTTTTTCGCGGTCTGCTCGTACTTCATACCACCCGGTACAGTTACCCAGTGCCAGTCATGGGTATGGTCGTACACCGAATCCGACTTGATATCGTCCATCCAAACTGACACCTCTGCCAGGGAATTATCTGCCAGAATTTTGCTAATCTTCTTCTGCGCTTTCTTCTTCAGGTGCTGCTCCGCTATCAGGCCGACGGCACGGTGTCCATTTTGTCCCCAGGCCATGGCCTGTGTCACAAACAGGGGGATAAATAGCAGAATACAAACTATTTTTTTCATCGATAAAATTATTGGATTTTAGATGCTGCAAAACAAAGGCTTTTTTGCGTAATTGTGTAGTTCAAAGGCCATTTCTTTTAAAGAATCGCTTTTCAGACCTTAAAGTTCAGTGGCATGCGGCGGCTGTTACGGTTCCTTTTTCTGATACAAATCTCTGGTATGAAAATACTCCTTACAGGATTCCTCATGATGGCAGTGCTGGTAAACGCGAGCGGGCAGGAGCGCAAACGCGCCCGCGACTACGGTATCCGGATCGGGGTGCTGCAGCCGGGTGCGCACAATGCCATTACCGATGTGGCGGGGCTGCGGGTGGGGCACACTACCCTTGTGCAGGGAGATAAGGTCCGGACCGGGGTCACGGCCATCCTGCCGCATGACGGCAACCTCTTTCAGAATAAGGTGCCTGCTGCAGTATATGTGGGCAACGGTTTTGGCAAACTGGCCGGCAGCACACAGGTGCAGGAACTGGGCAACTTAGAATCTCCCATCATTTTGACAAACACCCTGGGGGTCGGGACAGCCATGAACGCGGTGGTTGGCTATACCTTGCAATTGCCTGGCAACGAAGCCGTACAGTCGGTAAATGCGTTGGTAGGCGAAACGAACGATGGTTACCTGAACGACATCCGGGGCAGGCATGTAAAGGAGGAACACGTGCTGCAGGCGATCAAACAGGCTGCTGGCGGACCGGTAGCTGAAGGCAATGTAGGAGCAGGTACGGGCACCGTTTGCTTTGGGTATAAGGGCGGCATCGGTACAGCATCGCGCAAACTGCCCGCTAGTCTGGGCGGCTATACCGTGGGCGTGCTGGTGCAGAGTAATTTCGGCGGCGTGCTGCAAATCGACGGCGTGCCCGTGGGGGAGGAGCTCGGACGCTTTTCGTACAGCAAGCAGGTGTTGGAAAGTGCGGATGGCTCTTGTATGATCGTGATTGCAACGGATGCGCCAGTAGACGCCCGTAACCTGGAGCGGATCGCCAGTAGAGCTATGCTGGGCCTGGCTAAAACCGGCGGCATTGCTTCCAATGGCAGCGGTGATTATGTGATCGCGTTCTCCACCAATGAAGGTTTGCGTATACCTTACAGTTCAGACCAAAAAACACAGACGTTCACCCTGCTCCGAAATGACGAGATGTCGCCACTTTTCATGGCTACCATTGAAGCAACAGAAGAAGCGATCATCAATTCGCTTTTCCGGGCTGAAACGATGAAAGGCCGTGACAGTAACACCATCGAAGCGCTCCCGCTAGAACCCGTTATCAAACTATTAAAGAAACACAATGCCATCAAACGATAAGCTTTTTGCCTACAACCTGGGCCAGATCGTACCTCTGAGCGAGGCGCGACTGCACATCAGTGACCTGTCCGTACAGCGCGGCTATGGGGTATTCGACTTTGTGAAAGTGCAGCAGGGCTATCCGCTGTTTCTAGACGATTACCTGGACCGTTTCTACCAGTCGGCGCAGCTGATGCACTTGGAGGTGCCGCTGTCAAGGGATGAACTGAAGCAGGTGATAGCTGAGCTGCTAGACCGTAACCAATTGCCAGAAGCGGGCATGAAGATGATCCTGACCGGTGGCTACTCCGAGGATGGCTTCACGCCAATGAACCCCAACCTGCTCATCACGCAGCTTCCACTCACGCTGCCTTCCGCTGAAAAAGTGGCGAAGGGCATTCCGATTATGACGCACGACTATGTACGAGAAGTGCCTGAAGTGAAAACGATCAACTACTCCATGGGTATACGCCTGCTGCAGGAGCAAAAAGCCGTTGGAGCAGAAGAGGTGCTGTATGCTAAGAATGGGATTGTTTCGGAATTTCCGCGCTGTAACTTTTTCATCGTAAAGCATGATGACACCGTGGTGACGCCTGCTAAAAATATCTTAAAGGGCATCACACGCAAAAATGTGCTGACGCTGGCTGGTCGCAGGTATAAGACCGAAGTGCGCGACATCCGATTAGAGGAAGTGCTACAAGCCAGGGAGTGTTTTCTGACCAGCACTACCAAGCGCGTTTTGCCCATCGTGCGGGTCGATGACGTGTTGATCGGCACAGGCAAGCCGGGTGATGTGAGTCTGCAGTTGTTGCAGGATTTAAAAGACCTGGAAGGAGAGCAGGTGGCCGCCGCCAGGCAGTAGTATAATGGCAGCAGCCTGATAAAAATAAAAAAGCCGCTATCTAACTGATAGAAGGCGGCTTTTTTTTTAGTATAACTCAGAATTTCTTCAGAATTGGCTGGTATATAGTACATAAAAGGCTTGTACTATGAAGAAATACGTTTACAGCTTGCTCCTGAACTGGCTGTTTCTCCCCCCGGTGTTGGCTAACCAGCCTGAAAGTGCCATTCTCCACATTCCTGATACTACTGTTGTTGAACAACTAGCTGACACGACAGCGCAAACTGCCGATAACAGAAAGCTGAGTGTGCTTGCCAGGAAAGCAACTGTGCCTGTTTTGCTGATCGGGTTGGGTGTGACCCATATGGACGATGAAGGGCTTTTTGAAGGAAGCCGTGGCCTGCGTCGGGTCGTACAGCGCGGATACACCAATTACTCTACCACCGTAGACAATTACCTCTACCACACGCCTCTGGTCCTGACGGTTGGGCTAAACCTGGCGCGTGTAAAGGGCGAGCATCATTATGCCGAACAAGCCTTGCTGCTGGGTATGACGCACTTCGTGAACCGGGTGATTACGAACAACCTCAAAACGATCACAGCCATTAACCGGCCGGATGGCTCCAGCGATGATGCCTTTCCGTCGGCCCATACCAGCAAGGCTTTCGCCTACGCTACTTTTTTTCACAAGGAGTATGGCAGCCGCAGCATCTGGTACAGCATAGCAGGGTATTCCGTAGCCACTGCCACCGGTACACTGCGCATCCTCAACGACCGGCATTGGCTATCCGATGTGCTGGCCGGGGCTGGTATAGGGATTTTGTCCGCTGAAGTTGTATACCTGGTTTACCCCAGGCTGCAGGAAATCGTAGCCCATAGCTTCCATAAAAAACAGCAAAATCAACTGATCTTTATGCCTTACTACAGTGGCGGGGCTGGTGGTATCGCCCTGGTATGGCAGCTTCGCTAAAAAAAATCGCCCGGCACGAATCATGCCGGGCGATTGCTCTTACCGGATGCCTTTGGTGTATTTCAAAATAACTCCTTTTCCTTTCTTGCCTCCCTCGCTGGCAATGTACATGGCACCGTCCTGATCAAAGGTCAGTCCCTCTGCTTGCCGGAGTTGAGACTCGTCCAGTTCTAAGGTTCGGGTGAGTTTCCCATCCTCGGTCATGGTATAGAGTCGGTTGTTAACCGCATCGAGCAGGTATAGCGCCTTGCTGGTCGGGTGCTTTTCGAGTGAGGATGGCTGTAGCACATCATACGCAGACTTCTGCTTTTTACTCTTCTTCGGCGCCTCTACCTGATCCAGAGAAATGTTGATGACTGGCTCTGGTTGGAATTTCTTGGCGTCCAGGGAAAAAGCATAAATGGCTTTCTGATTTTTCAGGTTAGGATCGTGCCCTTTGGGTGCCAGCAGCAGTCGGTTTTGCTCCTGGTCATAGGCCAGCCCCTCTATGTTGATCGTGGCTGGAAAGGAGGCTTCGTATACCTTAACAGTTGGGTTTTGACTGCTGAATCCGCCGACTTCGAAGAGGGCACCGTCACTGCGCACAATGTAGGCATCCTCCCCGGCCACTGCTATCCCTTCGTAGTCGCCAGGTCCGGCAAAGGGAATCTCTCTGATCACTTTTTTCTGTTCAAGGTCATAGACAAAGATCTTTCCTTCTTCATCCTGCACACAAGCCATGCTTCCGTCGGGGAGCAAGGAAATGCCTGACACTTCACGCAGTTCGGCAGGCAACTCCCAGCGGCTGTCTGCCATACCCAGGTCATCCGGGGTAGTTTCATTACTCGTCAGTGGCAGGAGAGAGGCGGACTGTTTCAGAACTTTAGCAGTGTTTGCCGACTGCTCCAGCAGTTCGCCTGCTTCATTGTAGCGCAGCCAGATGTCGCGCGTGCCTTTCTCCAACTCCACCACAAAGCTGGTCATGTTATTCTCCTGCACGCGGTGTACTTCCTCTATCTTGTAGTTGTTAAACTCCTGCTGCAGCTTTGCCACCACGCTTTTCGGGAGGTACTGTTGTTCAATCTCCTCGGTATAACTCAGCAAGGTGCCGTCTTCTAGGAAAAGTGCTTTCCGCTCCCGACCACTGATCTCGAATTCAGCCTCGTACAGACTGTCCATTCGATCCCAGTCTACCCGTTTGATGGTGGGGTAACTTTCTACAAATTTGACCTTTACGGCATCCGGTACGTTTCGGGCAGACCAGATCTGGTCGCAGCTGCTCAGGGTTGTGCCCGCCACAAGCACCATGGCCCATAAATAAGTATGTTTCATTTTAAGCTTCATAATTCTTTTGTGTTTCTGATAAGGTATACAGACCGAATTTGAAGCAATTCTGAAGAAAGGCGATTTCAGGAAACATTTTTTTGAAACTTCAGTCGCAGCACGTGTAAGCCCTCTTCATAGGTATAGGAAGGTTGCAGTTGGTATAGCTCGCTGATCTTGCTCACCAGTGCCAGGCCAATGCCCATCGATCCGGAAAGCTTGCTGCCACTTCTGAAGCGCTCAAACAAGGTGACCGGTTCTTCCTGCAAGGGTTCGCCGGAGTTCTTGATGCAAAGCTCATCTGCCTTTAGGCTGATCCGGATAATGCCGCCTGTGCTGTTGTGCCGGATGGCGTTGAGCAGCAGATTGGAAATAAGAATCTCACACAGGCCAATGTTCATTTCTACAAAAACGGGCTGCATGTCTTCAATCTCTACCTGGATGTCATGCATCAGCATCATTTCCTGCAACTGGTCGAGTTGCTCCTGCAGCAGTTCGTGTAGGGGGATGACCTCGTTCTCTGAAAACTCCCTGTTCTCGATGCGGGTCAGCAGGATGAGAGAGCGGTTGAGTCGCGACAGCCGGTTGATGGAGGCATGCATCTCTTCCAGCATGGCTGCCTGAGCCGGCGTCAGGTTATCGGACTGCATGAAGAGCTCCAGTTTGCTGCTCACAATGGCCAGCGGCGTTTGTATCTCGTGCGAGGCGTTTTCGGTGAACTCTTTCAGGTTGAGGTAGTCGTTGTGGATTTTGCCGGTCATGGCCTGCAGCACTTCATTCAGTTCCTGAAACTCCTGCGTATCGGTGGGTTTCAGGAGTAACGGTTTTCGCTGGGTCAGACTGTAGCGCTTGGCCCGCTCAAGCGTGTCATAAAAGTTGCGCCAGTTGTATTTGTTGATGAAGTAGTTCACCCCGGCTAGTCCGATGAGCAGCAGTACGAATATCCAGGCCATCGCCAGCATGGTACTCTCAAACAAATCCTCGAAGTCCATCAATGACTTGAGGATGGTGTACTCAAATGGTTTTCCGTCCTGGTAAGTCGTGAAAGTTAACTTGCGGAAAGGCACGTATTCCTCGTCGTAGGTACTAAAGATCAAGGTATCTGAAAGGGCTTCGAGCGCTCCGGCATGGGTGCTGGTTTCCCTGACAATAATGGCTTCCGATATACCAGAGGTCACATTGGGCAGTTCGTTATACCTTCTGATGTATTCAATGATGTTTTCCTTATCTGTAAAGAGCTGGTCATCTACTTCGTCGTAGATCTCGGTCTGCAGGATCTTATAAAAGCTCAGACCTCCCAGTAAAAACACGATAACGGAAACCAGCAGGTAATAGAGACTGGTCTTGGTGAGGATGCGCATCAGAAGCTGAATTTATAGCCCATCCCATACACGGTCGTGATCGGGTCTTCACCACCGGCCTCCACCAACTTGCGGCGCAGGTTCTTGATGTGCGTGTACACAAAGTCGAGTGAATCGAGCGACTCGATGTGGTCGCCCCAGAGATGCTCGGCAATGGAGTCTTTGGTCAGTACCCTGTTTTTGTTGGTGACAAAGTAGAGGAGCAGGTCATACTCTTTTTTGGTTAGGGTGAGCTTGCGACCCTGCACCAGCGCTTCGGCCGACTCCGGAAACACCTCCAGATCTCCGATCTGGATCACCTTTTGACCATTGAAATTACGACGCCTGATAACGGAGCGTAGCCTGGCATTGAGCTCTGACAAATGAAAAGGTTTGGTGAGATAGTCGTCTGCGCCAAGTTCCAGTCCTGTGATTTTGTCGTCGAGGGCGTTTTTCGCTGAAATGATGATGATGCCCGTATCCGGACTGTTCTTCTTGAGCGATCGCACCAGGTCCAGCCCGTTGCCGCCTGGTAGGGTCAGGTCTACCAGCACACAGGTATAGTGGTGGTTAGCTAGCATGCGGGAGCCATCGTGGTAGTTTAGGGCTGTATCGCAGGTATAGCCACCCTGTTGCAGGTAAGCGACCATCGACACATTCAGGGCTTGTTCGTCTTCTATTATCAGGAGTTTCATCCGATCTGCTTGTTTCACGAAGTATACGGAAAGAATCTGAAGACAATCTGTTTCGCCAGGCAAGTATAGGACGTAGGCTATGTATACGGCCAGAGGTATACCTGATGCAGGTATCTTAGAACACTAAAGCTGAATTATCTTGTCAAGAGCCTACAGCATGCAGGACACTGCCAGGGAGGCGAATCAAGAGAGCGCCGGATTACCTCAGCCTGGAGCAAGATACCACCTCCATCAGAAGTTGAGGTAACGTAAAAACACTGCAGGTATAGGCGTTAAATCTGGCTTAAAACCAGTGGATTCTACGGTTCTTTTTCTCTTCCTGCCTGCGCCTTTTTTCCTCCTGTTTTCTTTCACGGTTACTCTTTGCCTGGTTTTTCCAGTCTTCGTAGGTTTTCACAACCCGGTCGGCAATCCGGTCAAAAATATTTTCGGGCTCAGGAGGTGCGTCGCGGTAAGAGGGGCAGCTCACCATACCTTGCAAGTGGGAGGGAAGCGGAGCAAAACGGCCTGTGCGCAAACTGGCAAACTCCTTGTCCTGCGCCAAGCGCCGCATGTACTCGCCCCACACCGGCATGGCCGTGCGCGATCCCTGGCCCTCACTGATCGTTCTAAACCTGACTTTCGGGCTTTCTGCCCCAACCCAAACGCCCGTTACCAGTTCCGGGGTGATGCCAATGAACCAGCCATCCGCATGCTCCTGCGATGTGCCTGTTTTGCCGGCAATATCCATGCGCAAGCCATACTCTGTCCGCAGGCGGGCAGCGCTGCCTTCTTCTACTACGCCCTGCAGCAGGTGCAGCATAACGGCTGCATTGTCGCGTGAGAGCACGCGCTGGGTGCCGCTTCTGCTACGGTACTGGTGAATCACGCGACTCTGACTGTCTTCAATGCGGTCTATGTAGATCGGTTCTGTTTTATAGCCTCCGTTCGCAAAAGCGGTGTAGGCACTCACCATTTCCAGTAGCGAGAGATCAGCCGTGCCCAATGCCAGCGATGGTACGCGGGGTAGGTCCTGCTGTATGCCCATTCGCTTGGCCAGTGACACCGTGCGGTCAACCCCCGTCTCCAGGATCAGGTGTGCGGAAATGGTGTTCACCGATTGTGCCAGGGCACCGCGCATCGTATACTCACCCCCATACTGCCCATTGGAATTGCGTGGCGACCAATCTTCGTATTCGGGGTAGGTGGTCAGCTCATTTGGAAAATATTCGCAGGGATTGATACCTTTCTCCAGCGCCGCCGCATATACAAAGGGCTTGAACGTAGAACCCACCTGGCGTCGGGAACGCACGTGGTCATACTTGAATGCATGGTGGTTGATGCCGCCCACCCAGGCGCGCACAAAGCCGGTGGCAGGCTCCATCGACAGCAGACCCGTGTTCAGGAAACGCTGGTAATACTGCAGGGAGTCCATCGGCGTCATGGGCTTGGTGGTGCTGCCTTTCCAGTTGAATACCTGCATGTTCACAGGCTGCCGGAAGTTTTCCAATATTTCTGCTTCATCGGCACCGCCTGCTTTCATTTTTTTATAACGGTCAGAGCGCTGCATGGCCAGCTGAATTACCGAGGCATCGGAGCCCCAGGGCGTGCGGCCCTTCCAGTGGGCGTCGAACTGCTGCTGCAACTGAGCCATCTTCTTACGCACGGCCTGCTCAGCATGCCGCTGCATACGCGAGTCGATGGTGGTATAGATCTTCAGACCGTCGGTGTAGAGGTTGTAGGGCTGGCCGTTTTGCTTGCGCTGCGTGGCGGCCCATTGCACAAGCTCCTGGCGCAGTTGCTCCCTAAAATAAGGAGCCATGCCATCGTTGTGCGTGATGTAGCGGTAGTTTAGCTTGAGCGGCGTTTTTTTCAGAGAGTCAGCTTCTTGTGGAGTAAGGAACTCATACCTGGCCATCTGGTTGAGCACCACATTACGTCGCTGAAGCGAGCGCTCCGGGTATAGGCGCGGGTTGTAGCTGGTCGTGGCCTTGAGCATACCGATCAGCACGGCTGCCTGCTCGGTTCTTAACGAGTCAGCGGTTGTGTTGAAGAAGCGGCGCGAGGCCCGTTCGATGCCGTACAGGTTGCCGCCCATCGGTACCGTGTTCAGGTATAGCTCCAGCAATTCCTGCTTAGAGTAAATGCTTTCGAGCTTACGGGCGATGATGATCTCGCGCATCTTGTTAATCGGCATTTCCCAGATGCGACGACCTTTGCGGGGAAAAAGGTTCTTGGCCAACTGCTGGCTTAGCGTACTGCCCCCGCCCGCGCTTTCCTGACCCATCAGCAGCGTCTTGATGAGTACGCGGGCCATGCTCCGGGTATCCACGCCGCTGTGCTTGTAAAAGCGCACATCCTCCGTCGCGATCAGGGCATTGATCGCAACAGGTGCAATATCATCGTATCGGATGTTGGTGCGGTCCTGAATGTAATAGCGCCCCAACAGCACTTTATCCGCTGAGTATACCTCAGAGGCCGTGTTATTCTGAATCGCCTTCAGTTGCGCGCGCGAAGGTATGGCACCGCCTACTATACCTGTAAACACCGCCAGGTAAAAGATGGTAAAGCCGAGCAGTAAAAAGAGGGCGCCCTTCAAGGCAAAGCGCAGGATGGCCCGTATATCTGACATGCGGGGCTTAAACAGGTTAAACTGGCGTATAGCCTGTCCTTTCTGCCGCCAGTAGGCAGCAGTGAACTTTGGTTTCTGGCTTTCGAAGAAAAGTCGAAACTGAGTTCCTAAAAAAGTGAGTACGGGCACCAGAAGGCCGTAAGTAATTAATTTTATTAGCTTTACAAGCAAACGCTTCATATAAGGTAAGTTGTTGCGCAACTGCTGTCCCAGTAGCAGCCAAAAGGCAGGCAATAACCACGCCATACCTTTCCTCGTTTTTCAGAAGCCATACGCAAAAAATGGTGCACTAGACAACCGCTTCTGTTTTAGTGCTTCGGATTACAACGCAATAAGCACAATTTTTATTCAATTTGATGTTGGCAAGGCAGCTCACTTTGTCTCATTGGCAGACAACACTAATCTTGTACCTAAGAAAAGCAGTACGTGTTTTCAGGCTACTTATCATCCTAACGACGACTCAAATAAGATGGGAAGTACGAAAAGGGGCAAATTAGTAATAGCCCACTTTTATAGGTAAATTTGTACAAATGGCTCCGGGTTTCAAGTATGTTATACCTGGAGGCGATGAATCAATATGCCCTTACATGAATTTAAATCAGATCCTGCAACTGGTAAGCCAGACCACACAAACCGTTATACAGGAAGAGGCTCCCCGGGTAGACCGGGAGGCACTGTGGCCTGAAGAAAGCATCCGGGCTATGCAACGCAATGGTCTGGCCGGACTAGTGGTGCCGCGCGAAGAAGGCGGCATGGGGCAGGGCTTATATGCACTGGCCCGCGCCTGCGAGACGATTGGCAGTGTGTCAGCCTCTACAGCCCTGTGCTTTGGAATGCATTGCGTGGGCACAGCAGTGATCGCGGCAAAGGCGACAAGCCAACAGCGGAAAGAGTTTCTGCAACCTATCGCTGCAGGCGAACACCTGACCACCCTGGCTTTGAGTGAACCCGGCACCGGCTCACATTTCTATTTCCCGCAAACGCAGCTCTTGCTGCAGTCGGATGACGAATACCTGATCCGCGGTAGTAAAACATTCGTGACGAATGGCAGTAAGGCGGACTCCTACGTCATCTCCACGATGGGCATAGAGCCGGATGCCACCTTGCATGAGTTTTCTTGCGTGGTAGTTGAAAAAGACCGAAACGGTTTGGAGTGGGGCGCTGATTGGAAAGGCCTGGGAATGCGTGGTAATTCATCCCGCAGCCTGACGCTAAACGAAGTGCGGGTGCCTGCGCACAACCTGCTCGGCGAACATGGTGATCAGCTTTGGTATGTTTTTCAGGTAGTGGCTCCTTTTTTCCTCACAGCTATGTCAGGCACTTACCTGGGTATAGCCCAGGCTGCTTTCGACAATGTGCGGCAACACCTGATGGAACGCACCCACCGCCACAGTGGCATGTCCCTGTCACAACTGGCTTTGATTCAGCACCGGGTTGGGTTGCTTTGGGCTAAGATTGAACGCACGCGTCGTCTCATCTACCATGCCACTGAATTGGCAGATCTGAGCGACCCGGGTGCCGTGCTGCCTATTTTGTCAGCAAAGGCAGAAGTAGCGAATTGTGCGGTGGATGTGGTGAACGAGGCTATGACCCTGGCCGGCGGCATCGCCTACCGCGACAACTCCCGCCTGGACGTGTTGCTGCGCGACGCCCGCGCCGCTCACGTGATGGCACCTACCACCGACCTGTTGTATACCTGGCTCGGCCGGGCGTTGCTCGATCAACCCATTCTGGATAGTTAACCATGCCCGCCCAAATGAAGTGTATATACTACTTAGGCTTACGTGAGGAAACACTACAACTTTTCCAGCAGCAATTGAGGGAGATTCAGCTGGAGGTTGTAACAGCAGAAGATATACTCACCCAGAAGGCTGATTTAACGGTTTGCGACATACTTCTGGTGGGTGAGCAGGTTGAGAATCCAGTCCGGATTGCGCAGCAGACCTTCTCGAAAGACAAAGCCATCTCTATACTGCTCATCAATGATAGAGCCAACCATCAGAAAGTAAAGAGCGCCCTGCAGTTTGCCCCTTTTGTAGGCCCCACCATACAGGCGGTTTCCAGCGAGCTCGGCACAGCTCTGGTCCCGATCGTGGAGGACGCGATGCAGCGCACCGAGCAGCGGCGCAGCTATGTGCGCATTCGCTCTGCCAGCACGTCTGTCACTGCCTTCACGCCTAATTACATGGAGAAAGTCCGGGTGAGCTATATGACCCGCGTACTGGATGAAGCCCCGATAGGAGCGGCCCTGCTGGCAAAAGACGGCACTGTACTGAATGTCAACAATTACATCGTGCGCTTGCTGGGTCTTTCCGATAAAGAGATTCTGGGTATTGCCTTTGCGGCGCACTTTCCTGAGGTGGAACGCATTGCCTTGCAGGACTTTATCACGGATGGCTATCTCAGCAAACAAAAGCACATCTTTGAACTGGGATCAGCCGATGACCGTAAGTTTCTCGAAATTTCGATCGGCGATATTGACGCCAATAGCTCCTCGCCCTACAAAATTGCGATTGTAAACGATGTGACTGAGGCCGCGCAGGCCCGTCAGCGCACGCTGGCGCACATAGACGAGCTGCAAAAACTCAACGAGGAACTTCAACGGGTGAACGAGGATCTGGACACCTTCGTGTACACCGCCTCTCACGACCTCAAATCCCCTATCCTGAACATCGAAGGCCTTGTCAACCTGCTGGAGGAGAGCCTGAGCCAGGAACAACTGGGAGAGGTGCCAGAACTCGATCACATCCGACGCTCCGTGGAGCGCTTCAAGGTTACCATCGAGGACCTGACCGAAGTAGCCCGCATTCAGCGCAGCTTTGGACAGGAAGCGACCGAACTCAAGGTAGCAGACATGGTGACCGACGTACAGCAGTTGCTTCAGCCTGAAATTGAAAAGGCGGGCGCTATGATTGAGGTTGACACACAGCAGGCTCCGGTCATTCTCTTTTCCAGAAAGAATTTTAAAAGTGTGTTGCTCAACTTAATGAGTAATGCCATCAAATACCAGGATCCCCAGCGCCAGCTTCGCATCCACATTCGGGCCACCCTGCACGACAATCGCTTCCATCTGAGCGTGCAGGATAATGGTCTGGGTATTCCGGCTGGCAGGCAGGAAAGGGTGTTTCAGTTATTTAAAAGGATGCACATGCACGTGCAGGGAAGCGGCATTGGGCTCTACATTGTGAAGCGCATTGTCAGCAACAGTGGCGGGACGGTAAGTGTTGAAAGCAGAGAGGGGGAGGGCACCACCTTCACTGTATCGCTGCCTGCGCTTACGCATAGCTAGTCCGCCACCAGCCACTCGAGCGCGTCCTCTTCCGCCAGGAAGTAATGGGCCTGATGGTTGAGCGCAGCCTGCTTTAGTTTTTTTCCGATATTTTCACTGCTCATTTGCTGTAGGGCATCTGCTGATGTGATCACAGCCAATTTTCGCAGATTCATTTTAGGAAGTATTTGCTGCGAAGTAGTGATCAGCCATCCCTGGTCCTCGAGCGTAAGCACACCCAGGCGCTGGTTGTTTAATAGCAAACGCTCTAAGCGGTGATCGATCAGGACGCGTGCCGCCTTCAGCATACCATAGCGATACTGCCGGCTTTGTGGCGCTTTCTTCCAACGTATGTTCATCAGGCTTTTCGTCTTGTCCAGCGTAATCGAGATAAATTCTGTTTCGATGGTAATCAGTTCCGGCAAAGTCTCTGGTACACGGGTAGGGTTACCTTGCTGCGCGGAGGCAACCTGCACCGTGGCATTTGCCCGGCTCTTCAGCCCGGAGCGTATGAGCTTGAGGTTGAAGGTAAGCGGAATCTGGATGAACTCATCCTTTACTATGACCTTGTAGTTATCACCCAGCAGCCAACGCAATGCACTCTCCCGGTCTTCAAATAAGTTAGCTTCGTACGGCATCTGGTTCAGCGTGAGCAGTGCCTGTCGCGTTAAGTCGTTCACATCAGCAGACACAACGCGGGCTACCCGCAGGATGGAGGTATACTTTAGGGCGTCACGCATGAATTTCATAGCCCATTGCCGGTCCTCAGGTGATACATTGTACTGCGCGGGTATTTCTACCAAAACCAGTTCTGCTTTAAGGACGGCAGCGGCACGTGCCAGCAGGCGAACAGACTGCCTTAGTTCAGCAGATGTTGTAAAACGGTCCCATTTAGCGCAAAGCAGCTTGAATCGCGGACAAAAGCATACGGAAAGAATATCGGTTCCATGCTCGGTTGCAGGTAAAGAGGGTGATGTAGAACCAGCATATTGAGGTGATGGAGCATTTGAAATGGTGGTACTCATATGTATCATTTGTTTCATCAGACAGGTCTCCTGTCAGTAGGTTTAGGCAGCGCGGTATTGGAGTGCAATGTTTAAGAAACCTAAATGTAAGTGTTTGAGTTCAAGCAATTTATAAAATACAGTTAATTCCCTGCTTTAAAATCAGAACCCCTGTCATTCACCAAAAAAATCGGTCCGTTCACCCATTCAATGTGAGCTTTGACCCACATGGCGGCATTCCAAAAAGAGTAGAATAAATAACTGCCAGCATACCCAACACGGCTTGCTACGTACTATAGCTACTATACCAATAAGCTGGACTTTGTATGAAAACTGAACGTGTACTGCCTGATGTTTCGGAGGCGGATGTTGTCCTGATAGGGGCAGGAATTATGAGTGCCACCCTGGGGATGATGTTAAAATTATTACAGCCCGATTTGCGGATCACGGTGCTCGAGCGGCTTGACGAAGCGGCAGCGGAAAGCTCCGACGCCTGGAACAACGCCGGAACCGGCCATGCTGCTTTCTGTGAGCTGAACTATACCCCGGAGAAAGCCGACGGCAGCATCGAAACGGCCAAGGCGATCAGCATATCCGAATCTTTTGAAATCTCACGACAGTTCTGGTCATACCTCATTCAGGAGAATCAAGTAAACCTATCCAACAGTTTTATCAAAAGTATTCCGCACATGAGTTTTGTGTGGGGGGATGACAACGTCAACTACCTCAGAAAACGACACGCCGCCCTTACGGCCTGTCATCTTTTTGAAGGGATGGAGTATTCAGAAGACGTTGAGGTACTGAAGTCCTGGATGCCGTTGGTGATGGAAGGGCGTGATCTGCTGGAGAAAGTGGCTGCCACCCGAATGGAATTGGGCACGGACGTGAATTTCGGAGCTCTGACGCGCTGCATGTTAGAGCAACTGGGTAAAATGGAAGGGGTAAACCTGTATTTCGGTTACGATGTACGAAAGTTAAGGCAGCGCCCCGATAACCGCTGGAGCGTCCGCATCCGGCATCGCGAAACTCACACAAAGCACAAAGTAAGAGGAAGTTTTGTTTTTATTGGGGCCGGGGGTGGCTCCTTGCCGTTGCTGCTGAAGTCAGGTATACCGGAAGGAAATGGCTTTGGTGGTTTCCCGGTGAGCGGGCAGTGGCTGAAGTGCATCAATCCGGCTGTGATCGAGCAGCACCACGCCAAGGTATACGGCAAGGCCTCTGTGGGCTCTCCGCCTATGTCGGTGCCGCACCTGGATACCCGCTTTATCAATGGCAAGCGCGAATTGCTGTTTGGGCCTTATGCTGGCTTCACCACTAAGTTTCTAAAGAACGGCTCCTTCTTTGATCTGCCGCTGTCCCTTAAAGTCAACAACCTGCATCCGATGCTGGCAGCAGGAATCAAGAACATCCCGCTTACGCAATACCTGATTGACCAGGTACGGCAGTCGCCTGACGAGCGGGTGGAGGCTTTACGGCATTACTATCCGGAGGCGCGCAGCGAGGATTGGGAACTGGAAGTTGCCGGGCAGCGGGTGCAGGTAATCAAGAAAGACCCGAAGCACGGCGGCGTGCTGGAATTCGGAACCGAGATCGTTTCCGGAGCGAATGGCTCCTTGGCGGCGCTGCTGGGAGCTTCTCCGGGGGCATCTACTGCTGTTTCCATCATGATTAACCTGCTGCACCGCTGTTTCCCTGTAAAGATGCAGTCAGCGGCCTGGCAGCAGAAAATGAAGCAGATGATCCCGTCTTATGGCGAATCCCTGGCAGATGACCCGGTCTTGCTACGAAAGGTGCGCAGTTGGACCAGTGAGGTGCTGGGCTTGCAGAATATAGTAGATAGCAAGGTATAGCCTGACAATCTGAGAATGCTATACCTGGCGGTAGAAATTGCAGTTGACTAAGTACTAGCCAAACAAAAAGCCCTCCCGATATTGCTATCGGGAGGGCTTTTTAGTATTAGCTATGCGCTGCTTACCAGATTCTGATTCTGTTTTCCGGTGCGATGTACAGCTTGTCACCCGGCTTCACGTTGAAGGCCTTATACCAGGCGTCCATGTTCACTGGCGCGCCAATTGTACGGTACTTGCCCGGTGAGTGCGTGTCCGTCAGGATCAACTGTGCTTCAGTTTCAGGCAGGATGTTCGTTCTCCACACCTGTGCCCATGACAGGAAGAAGCGCTGATCCGGCGTAAAGCCGTCGATCTTCTTCTTAGATTTGCCCTGCTTTGTCATCTTAAAGGCTTCGTAAGCAGCGCTCAGGCCACCCAGGTCACCAATGTTCTCACCCAATGTCAGCTTTCCATTCACATGGATCGTGTCCTGCACGGTATAGTCGTTGAACTGCTTCACCAACTGGTCAGCCTTCTCCTGGAAGCGGGCGCGGTCTGCATCCGTCCACCAGTTGCGCAGGTTACCGTCTTTGTCATACTGGCTTCCGGAGTCGTCGAAACCGTGGGAGATCTCGTGGCCGATCACAGCACCGATACCACCGTAGTTCACCGCATCATCCGCGTTCGGGTCGAAGAATGGGAACTGCAGGATACCAGCCGGGAACACGATCTCGTTCATCACCGGGCTGTAGTAGGCGTTCACGGTCGGAGGCGTCATGCCCCACTTGGTTCTGTCAACTGGTTTGCCCAACTGGCTGATCATGTCGTTGTAACCCCACTGACCAGCGTTGCGCACGTTCTGGAAGAAGGCATTGCGGTTCACTTCCAGTCCTTCGTACGTTTTCCACTTTTCAGGGTAACCTACTTTCGGACGGAAAGTAGCAAGTTTCGCCAAGGCCTTCTCCTTTGTTTCGGCAGACATCCAATCCAGTCCTTTGATGCGGATCTCGTAGGCTTTGATCAGGTTAGCGATCATTTCGTCCATACGAGCCTTCGCCTCTGGCTTAAAGTGTTTCTGCACATACAGCTGGCCAAGTAGCTCACCTATAGTGCCATCTGTCAACTGTGCCATGCGCTGCCAGCGTGGCGTCTGTACCTTCTGTCCAGATAGTGTTTGGGTGAAAGCAAAGTTGGCATCCACAAAGTCGGAGCTCAGGTATGGCGCTGCAGATTTCAGTACATTGAACTGCAGGTAAATCTGCCAGTCAGCTACCGGCGTTGCAGTTAGCATGGTGTTCAGCTCGGTAAAGAACTTAGGGTTGTTCACCAGGATGGTGTCTTCACCGGTTACTTTTAGCTTCGTCATCAGCGATTTCCAGTCCATATTCGGCGTGGTTTTGCTGAAGTCGGCTACGGCAAATTTGTTGTAGGTCTTATGCGGGTCACGCATCTCTACACGAGCCATTTGCGCGGCTGCCATCTGCTTCTCGATGTTGAAGATGGTTTCTGCATTTTTCTTCGCAGTAGCCTCGTCTGTACCCGTCAGGGTGAAGAGCTTGGTGATGTAAGTTTTGTAGGCATCCTGAATGCGGGTGCTGCGGGCATCGTTCTTCAGATAGTAGTCGCGGTCGGGCAGGGTGGTTCCGCCCTGGCTCAGCTGCGGGATCATTACCTCCACATTCTTGCGGTCCTGGCCCACATAGAAGCCGAACATAGGAGCAGCAGCACCTGTGCTACGCAGCGTAGCTACTTCATGCAGCACACCGTTCACATCCTGTATACCCTTTATGCGCTCCAGGTCAGCCTTGATGGGGGTGTATCCTAGCTTGTCGATCGCAGCGCTGTCCATAGCGGCGGCATAGAAATCACCCACGCGGCGTTCCACCGAACCGGCCGGTGCGCTTGTTTTGGCAGAAGCGTCTTTCAGGATCGTGCGCACAGCGATGATGTTGAAGTCGCGTAGCTGGTTGAAGCTACCCCAACGGGTTTCTTTGGCAGGTACCGGGTTTTTTTGCAGCCATACGCCATTGGCGTAGGTATAGAAATCATCACCAGGCTTCACCTTGGTGTCCATGTTGGACTTGTCGATGAACTTATCCTGGCCAGCTGGTTTACCGCCGTTCTGGGCCGAAGCCTCCAGTGCGCAGAAAGTGGCCGCACCGAAAAGGATGAGTCTCAGGCGGTTTTTCCAGACAGACGACTCTCTCACGCTTTGTGACAGATTAGCAGTGTCTTTTGTGTTTTTCATGTTAGATTGATTGTTTTTAAATGCTCAAACCGATACCCTTTGTGAAGGATTCATTTGAATGCCCTAAAATAAGGCTAATTAGTGAAATTATGCAGTTTATTTTTGGCTTCACGCCGTACCATAACAGCAGGTATAACACACGCCAGCAACATTTAGTTTGCCGTGGCAATATAGGCTCCCTCATTGGCCCGGTTAAATTAGTTTCAACTTTGGTTAGGCTCAAGAGTATAAATCAGTATGAAGCATGCTGCAGTTTGGGTCCTTTTATTGGCCACGATTTCCGTCGTCATGGCCATGGAGCCTATGGCGGATGCACTGCAGCAGACACCCAGAATTTCAAAAGCCAATAGCAGCATCACGTATACCCTAAAACACCCTTTGCACACAGTACAAGGGAGCAGCAAGGAAGTCAGCAGCCAACTACTGATATCAGAGCATGGAAAACAGATTCAGCAGGTAACAGTGTCGGTGCCAGTGCGTTCATTTGACAGCGGCAACCGTGCCCGGGACCGGGACATGCTGCAAGTAACGGAAGCAGACAGGTACCCGAAGGTGGCTTTTGTGAGTTCAGAAATCACTGAGCGAAACGGAGAGCTAAGTGTCAGGGGAAAGCTTTCCTTCCATGGTGTAACGCGGGAAATCGCTTTCAAGGCACGACAATACACGCAAGGAGATGAACTGCTGGTAGATGGCAGCTTCGAACTTAGCCTGGATGATTATCAGATAGAACGTCCTTCCATACTGACGATGAAAGTCAGGGATAGACTGCAGGTGCAGTTTCAAATGGTATACTGATTATTTCATGTGATCGCCTGAAAGCCGAAGTTTAGAACGGAATCCGCTTGCTCATCAGGAGTCTCGGACTGCCGTCAAGGTAGTAATCAGGTATCTCTTCTTGCACCTTGAATCCCAGGCGGGTATAGATGCTGATGCCGGCGGCATTGTCAGGGTGCACGGTCAGGTATAGCTCCGTCGCGCTCTGTGTTTCCATCGAGACCATGGCGGCGGCCATCAGCTTTTCGCCAATTCGCTTGCCGCGATGCGCAGGCAACACCCCAAGCGAGAGCAGCCAGCCTTTTTTATTTTGCCTGTCCAGGTGCGACAGCATGTAGCCAACCACTTCACCGCCTGCTTCTGCAACCAGCAGATATTCCCCTGTAATATCATAGAACTGGCGTAACACAAATAGCGGATAGCTGTCGGCGCCGAACAACAGTTGGTCGATAGTTTTTACGGCCTTGAGGTCGCCCAGATCAGCTTTACGGATGGTCAGCATTGGTAGAGTATCATTTGTTTTTACCTTTCAATAGGTTGATGCTGATGGTGGCCATGTCAGAGTCTGGGAACCGGCGGAAAGCGCCTTTGTCAGGATGCAGACCTGCTTCTCCGGCCACTTTATGAAATACTTCCACCTCTACAATGTATTGGTCTGAGAATCCATGGGTTGCGTCGTAAGCAGTGGCGGCTGTTTTGCCGAGGTTGGCGGCTGCCAAAGCAGGGGGGATGGTATGTAGTTCCATGGTCAGCAGGCCGAACTTATCCACATAAGGCGTCCACTTTTTGAGGTGTTCCAGCAGGTTGTCTTCCACCTCATTGTTGCTGATCCGTTTACCCCGGAAAGCGAAGGCCCCGGTCGATTGGCTCAGCCGACCTTCGGTGAGCTGAGCAGGCTGCTCCCAGATGCGGTTGTGGTCGAGGAATGTGCGTACGTTCAAGAGTTCTTTCAAATCGATGTTGTAGTTCTCCCGCAGGTCTTCCGCCAGCAGGTCGGGCCTGCCGATGTCTCCCCATATAATCTTGGCCCAGATGTCGGCTTTGATCAGGTTAGCCCGGGTTACCTTGAGGGCCGCCTGGTTGTAGTCGGCCCCCACCAAAAAGAGTGGGTACTGGTCCAGCATCTTGCCCCGGGCAGTCTGCCGCTCAATCACTTCGAACATGTGCTGTAAAAAGGCTCCGTTGCCGCAACCCATGTCCAGTATACCTTTAGGCTGTTCGTGTATAGGGCGGTTAAAAAGCTCAATGATGATCTCATCAATCACATTAAAGTAAGTGGCGTGGGCCCCGCCGCTGCCCCACACGTTCATCTCACGGTCTACGTGCAACTCAGGTGCGCCTTCCGGCTTATCCCAGAGAATGTTCGGATTGCCAAAGATCAGTTCGTCGAGGTGGCGGAAGGTCGGGATGTATGAGACCGTTACCCCGTAGGCGCTGCCCCGCTTGGCAAAGAAAATGCCCTCGTCCGTATATTCGTACTGGTCACGCACTTTTCGGAACCAGCCCAGGTGAGCGAACAGATCCAGTATCTTCCGGAAGTCCTCGTGATTTTCGTGGAACTCCTCCGGGCTGAAGCGGCTCTCCATAAAGTATTTGTGAAACATACCGTTCATGCCCAGCAGCACGATGGTTGGCCCCATCAGGAGCCCTTCGATATGTTTGAGCACCTGCTCCTGTACACTGCGCTCCTCCGAATTGTCTGATAGCTGCAGGCCATACCCGTCTTTGTACCGGTCGGCCACCTGCGCCCAAAGCCGGTAAGGCTCCCTTTCGAACTTACGCGGATGGTAGTTTCCTGATAGCTGTGTAAGCTTCACGACATCTTCATACAGGTATACCAGTGGGAGTGCCAGCCGCCCGCGATCGGTCATGCGATAGGTTACCTGGTCGGTGGCATTATCCAGGTCCTGCTCCAGCCAGCCCTGCGAGCAAAGCACACGCAACGCCACATTCAGATACCCGTCATTTGCTTTGAACCGGGCTACCAGGTCTTCCAGGCTCGCTTCCTGCCGGTGCAGCAGGTAATCCAGCACACCGTGCTTGTAAAGACTAAAGGCTGTAGGAGCCGTCACGATACCATCCAGGTGACGGAAAATGGTCTCACGCAGTTCGTTTTTGCTTCTCATATTAAATAGTAACGAATATCATCTTTTTAACTAATCACAGTCATATTTAAGGTAAATGAATTTAAGGAATATTACACCATCAAACTAAACCACCTAACGAAAATGAAAAGTTTACATGTAGCCTTGATAGCAATTGCCTTTGGTCTGCTGACCTCGTGCAATACGGAAAGCCAGCCAGAGACGGCTGCAGCAGTCCCTGAAACAGAAACTGAACAAGGAGCCGGACAATCTGCCGTGTCTGATGACCAGTCGCAGCAGAATGTGGTGCAGGTAGCCGCTGGCTCAAAGGACCACACCACACTGGTAGCCGCGGTTAAAGCAGCCGGATTAGTGGATGCGCTGACCAACGCAGGACCATTCACTGTATTTGCGCCTACCAATGCCGCTTTCGATAAACTGCCAGCTGGCACGGTGGATGGCCTCCTGAAACCAGAAAGCCGCAAAGATTTGCGTAACATCCTGCAGTACCATGTGTACGTGGGCGTAATTCCCGTTGAGCGTTTTGATAACGACATGACCCTGGGTCAGGTTAACGGTGGCCGTGTTAAACTTGGTCTGGAAGGCGATCAGCCGACTGTCAACGGCGTTAAAATCCTCGCCTCTATACCTACCTCAAACGGTATCATTCACGTAATAGACCAGGTCTTGTTACCAGAGTAGCGATATTTATTGCTCGGTAGGAGCTTAAAGCCTGTGCATAAGTAAATTATGTACAGGCTTTCTTTTTATATAGCATATCGCTTATTTTAAAATTTAACATATTTTTTAGCATATAATTTAGTTGATTTACGTACTATGTTCTGAATTAAGGCTTACCCTATTTTCAACCTTAAAATCAGCACATGATGGATCACACACCTTTTAAAGACATTGTGAGATGGGGTGCACTGGCACTGCTGCTCAGTTGGAGCTCATGCGGACAGCGGACCACTACCCAGTCTCCCGACACTACCACGGCTACAGCGGAGAGCGTGGCTCCAGGCACAGAGGAGACGACCAACGAGTCAGCCTATCAGATCCCGATGGACTACTATACCCTGGACAATGGCCTAAAGGTCGTATTGTCGCAGGACAAGACGGCTCCCATAGCCACCATCGCCGTGTACTATAACATCGGTTTCCGGAATGAACCCAAGGATCGCACCGGCTTTGCGCACCTGTTCGAGCACATGATGTTCCAGGGTTCTGATAACCTGGGCAAGATGGAGTTTATTCAGCTCGTTCAGAAAAACGGCGGCATCCTGAACGGCTCCACCCGTTTTGACTTTACCAATTACTTTGAGATCGTACCTGCGCACAAGTTGGAAACCATGCTATGGGCAGAGGCTGACCGCATGAAGGGCCTCAACATCACCCAGGAAAACCTGAACAACCAGCAGGGTGTGGTAAAGAACGAGGTGAAGGTGAATGTGCTCAACCAGCCATACGGTGGCTTCCCCTGGCTCGATATGCCCCAGTATGCGAACAAGAACTGGTACAACGCACACAACTTTTATGGCGACCTCAAAGACCTCGATGCAGCCACTCTCGAGGATGTGCAATCTTTCTTTGACACCTTCTACTCTCCAAACAATGCCGTGCTCGTGGTAGTAGGCGACTTCGAGAAAGGGGATGCAAAAAATTGGATACAGCAGTATTTTGGCGGCATACCTTCAGTCAAATTACCGGAACCAGTCGACCTGACCGAACCGCGCCAGGAAAAAGAGCAGCGCTTTACCAAAGACGACAAACTGGCCAACCGCCCGGCGCTGGCCTTTGCCTATCACATGCCGGAGCGCAACTCACCGGAGTACTATGCCATGGGGCTGCTTGACCAGATCCTGCTGCAGGGGAACGACAGCCGTCTGTACCAGGCGTTGGTGCAGGAGCGGGGCTATACCGGCTCTGTTGATGGCGGCATCAACGCCTTTTTGGGTAACATGTACAATTACAACGGGCCGATGCTCTGGATGGGTAGCCTGATCCATGACCAGAATGTGAACGCCGACGAAATTGTGAAAGTGCTGGATGAAGAGATTCAAAAACTGCAGCAGGAGGGGATAGACCAGGAACTGATCGACCTGGCGATCGTGAAAATACGCTCCTCCCTTTATGATCAGGTAAGCGCCTCCTCAGGTTTCGGCAAAGCGGATCTGCTGGCCACCTTCGCACTCTTCGACAATGATCCGGCCCGCATTAACCGCCTGGAGTCAGAATTTCGGAAAGTGACGCCAGAGTTGCTCCGCAAGACCCTTGAGGAGTACCTGCGCCCAACCAACCGCACTGTTCTTGTTGTCAACCCACTTGCAAAAAGCTAAGCGCCATGACTAGAAAGATCTTCACAATCGCATTGAGCGCCTTCCTGGCCTTCTCGTCAGGTATGGCCATGGCCCAAAAACAGACGCCACCGGAGGGAGGCCAGCCACGCGACTTTAAACTGCCTGCAAAACAGGAATTTGACCTGGACAATGGTTTGTCCGCTGTCATGGTGCCCTATGGCGACGTGCCGAAAGTAGTCGTAAGCATGGTGGTACAGGTAGGCAACGTGCATGAGACCGCCCAGCAAAACGGCCTGGCCGACATCGTAGGCAACCTGATGCAGGAAGGCACTGCAACCCGTAACGCCAGGCAGTTGGCTGAAGAGGTAGCCCGGCTGGGGGGCTCGGTATCTGTGAGTGTTGGCCCGAACGAGACGTTTGTTTCCGGTTCAGCGCTTTCTGAGTACGGTCCAAAGTTAGTCGAGATCATGGCTGACCTGCTAAAAAATCCGGCTTTCCCGGAGTCCGAGATGGACCGTATCAAAAATGACTTCAAACGGCAGAACAACCTGCTGCGCCAGCAACCGAGTGCCATCGCGCAGTCGAAGTTCAGGGGGGCGCTATACCCAAACCACCCCTATGGCCGCGATTTCCCAACCGATAAAATGATTGACGGCTTTACCCGGGAGCAGGTACAGCAGTTTTACGAGCAGCAGTTCGGCGCCGACCGCACCACAGTTTACGTAGCCGGTAAATTTGACCAGAGCGACATGAAACAGGCGGTCACCAACCAGCTAAGCGACTGGCGACAAGGTGCCGCCCCTCAGATCACAGTAGCCAAACCGGTAACCAAGAGCGACATGATCGTGCTGGATAGGCCGGGGGCGCCGCAGTCGACCATCGTCTTTGGTTTGCCGGTAGTAGACCCCTCACATCCTGACTACATGCCCTTGCGTGTAACTAACTCCCTGTTGGGAGGTTCTTTTGGTTCCCGCATCACCCGCAACATACGCGAAGACAAGGGTTATACCTACTCACCATACAGCACGCTGGCTGCCCGCTACCGGGTAGGGGACTGGGCGCAGGTTGCCGATGTCACTACCGAGCACACGGGCAACTCACTTCGCGAGATTCTAAATGAAATCAACCGTTTAGGCACAGAAGCTCCATCACCGGAAGAACTGGAAGGCATCAAAAATTACGAGGCAGGCTTGTTTGTTTTGCGAAATTCCTCGCCCTGGGGCATTGTGTCGCAGCTCAACTTTCTGAAGCTGCACGACCTGCCGGATTCTTTCCTGGAAAACCAGGTACAGAACATCCATGCCGTAACGCCACAGCAGGTACAGCAAACCACCCAGAAATACATGCGGCCTAAAAACATGACATTGGTAGTGGTGGGAGATAAGAAAGCGATTGATCCACAGCTGAAGAAGTTTCAGGCGGAATTAAAAAAGAACGCGCTGTAGAAAGTGCATTTCTGACTTAGAAAAGGGAGCCCGGATCGTATCGAGGCTCCCTTTTTTACGCTTGGGGTAGGTATAAAACAAGAACAGACCCCTTTATCAGGAGTCTGTTCTCTATTGAAAAGATTAGTTTTGTAACAATTAACTTTTCAACTTTTAGCCATTCTTTTATACGGGGGTAGTTTTGGAGATGTTACACATTTCCTGAAAATATTTTTCGATTAGTGCTGTAGAACTCAAAACCGAAGCCATTTGAAACTGCCTAATAAGTAGCAATACAGCCCGCAACAAAGGATTTTACCTTACTATCAGTTTATTAATAAAGTCGTTAGCTATACGGCAAAATAATTTCCTGGGTCAGGCAGAGGTTTGAAAAAAGATAGATTCATGTGAGTAAAGAAAGGAGGTCTAGCGTTTTTTTTTATGTAGCTTTAATAAGAGAATGAACGCTGTATGATTCCGTCGCTAGCTGTTGTGACATGACGGATAGGGCAAAAAAAAGAACAGCTCCTTCGTAAAGGAGCTGTTCTATATTGAAAAGATTAGTCTGTAACAAATAACCTTTCAACTTTTAGCCGTTCTTTTATACGCCGGCGTTTCAGGGTAGGTTACGTTAACTCAGAAATTTTTTTTATCAGTTATCCCGATCATTATCTCGGTCGACATCTACCTTCTTGGTGTTCGTAGTAGTATCGTAATCAACAACTGTTTCTGTTACCTCATATTCAGTAGCAACAGAATCTCTGTCTACTACTCTTTCAGTATCGCTTGCTGTTGTACCGGTCCTATCGGTGTTATCACAGGCTACCAGAGCCATTGTACCAAACAGTAGACCGAACCCTGTATATAATATCTTTTTCATGGTTTTATAGTTTAAACTTTTTACAATACAATATCTGCCTTTCAATAAAGCAGAACTGATATTGATTAATTGTACGATGCTGCCACTGCAAAAGGTTGTATATCAATAGGTTTTAGTTTGTATGTTCTTGATAATGTTCTATTTAAAGCACGACTTGGAATGTTCAGGCTAATTAAAGAAGCCAATTCGGTCGTTTAACTGCCCTTCCTTTTTATGCTGCGGGTAGGTATAGCTGTTAGTGGATCTTCCGGCCAATGATGCTTGGGGTAGCGTCCACGCAGGTCTTTTCGCACCTCAAAATAGCCGGAACTCCAAAAGCTTCGCAAGTCACGGGTTACCTGCACAGGTCGGGAGGCCGGCGAAAGCAGGTGCATCAGCAATGGTACTTTGCCATTCACAATACTGGGCGTGTCGAGCAGGCCAAATACCTCCTGCAATCGTACGGCCAGTACGGGTGTCGAAGGGTCGGCATAATCCAGAGCTATACGCGAACCGCTGGGTACGTGCAGGTGAGTGGGTGCCAGCCTGTCCAGTTCCTGCTGTTGTTCCCAGGATAGCATGGACAGTAATATGTTATTGAAGTCTAGTCGGGCGACCTGCTCCATGCTGCGTAGGCCTGCCAGATGCGGTAAGAGCCATTCCTCCACGGTTGCCTCCAGTGCCTGGTCTGACACATCCGGCCATTGATCTGGCGCTATTTGCTTCATAAACGTGATCCGCTGCCGCGTCCGGATCGCTTCATCGGACCAGGGCAGGCGGGCTGTACCTCTATCCTGCAAAGCCTGTAGCAGGGCTGTTGCCAGTTGCTCCGGATCAGGCTGCGCGAGCTGTTTTTCTTCCAGCACCAGCGCACCGAGTTTAACAATACGTCGTGCCTGCACCCGGCTGCTGGCATCGTCCCAGCGTACCTCCTCAGTTTGGATGAGCTGTGCTTCAAAATGCTCGAGCACTTCGTCTTTGCTAAGCGGCGCTGCCAGCAGTATGCGCGCATGCTGCCCTGAATCGAGGTGTGCGATGCCGTAGTATTCTGCTTCTGAAAATAATTCGGTGGGGAGTGATGCACGTTGTCCCGTGACGAGCCGCACTTTACCCGTGCTCTCGAGCTGTGCTAGCCGGTCGGGATAAGCCAGAGCAGTTAGAACACCAGCCGCATGTGCTTCGATTGTTCCTTTTGGGGCACGGAGGCGCTGCCGCAGGTGTTGGGCCTGTTCCTGCACGCGCCTGATGGCGTTCTCGTCGCGCACAAAACCAGGTATAGGAGGCCGCTTGCCTGCCAGTAACTCCAATCTTAATAGCAGGTCAGGCAGGGGAGTGCTGAGGGGTTGTTGGGATCGGATGATGTCACGTTCAGCAAGCAGTGCAGCGAGGGTACAGGCCGTTTCGGTCAGACCTAGTTCATGCCCTCTGATCACCAGGTGCCCGAGACGAGGTGTCAAACCCATCGAGGCAATGGCCTTGCCGTGTGCTGTGGCATGGCCATTACTGTCAATTGCCTCCAGGCGTAAAAGTAAATCGCGTGACAGGGAGAGCGCAGCTGCGGGTGGAGCGTTTAGCCACTGCAGGGTGGTCACATCTTTTACACACCACAAAGCCAACTCCAAAGCCAGACCCGACAGGTCGGCCTCGCAAATTTCAGGATCCTGCCGCTGGGGTAGTTGCAACTGATCGGCTGTAGACCAGAGCCGGTAGCAAACACCCGGGCCCAATCGCCCGGCTCGTCCGCGACGCTGGTCAGCGGCCGCTTTGGAAACAGGGGTGGTTACCAAGGTTGTCAGGCCTGTGCGGGGCATGAAGCGGGGCACGCGCGCATAGCCGCCATCCACTACAATTTTAACGCCCTCTATGGTTAAGCTGGTTTCGGCTATGCTGGTCGCCAGTACTATTTTCCGGCGGCCGGAAGGGGAGGGCTGTATGGCCGCCATCTGTCGACTGAGTGCCAAGTCACCGTGCAAAAGGTGCAGCTCCAAATCGGCTGACAGTCTGCTCTCCAATTGATCGGCTACCCGGCGCATTTCGCCCATACCTGGCAGAAAGACAAGCACGTCCCCGGTAGGTTCTTCCCGCAATGCTCTGAAAATCGCTTTAGGTACCAGCTCTTGCAGGCGTTCAGCGGGGCGGGTACCGGCTGCGGCAACCTCGGCTGGTGTCAGGTAGTGCGTTTCAACAGGGTAGAGGCGGCCATCGCTCCGGATGACGGTGGCCTGCAGCCACTTGCCTATACCTGTGGCATCGAGCGTGGCACTCATGATCACAATGCGCAGGTCAGGCCGGAGCACAGCCTGTGCATCCAGCGCCAGTGCCAGCCCCAGATCGGCCTGCAGACTCCGTTCATGAAACTCGTCAAAGAGAATGGCGGAAACACCTTCCAGGGCGGGATCTTCCTGCAGCATGCGGGTCAGGATGCCTTCTGTTACTACTTCCACGCGGGTGCGGGACGATACGACATGCTCCATGCGCACCCAATACCCCACCGTCTGCCCCAATGGCTCCTGCATCAGGTCGGCCATGCGCTGCGCAGCGGCACGGGTAGCCAGTCGCCTGGGTTCCAGCACCAGCACCTTGCCGCCCTGCAGCCAGTCGGCCTGTAATAGGGCAAGGGGTACCAGGGTCGTTTTGCCCGCTCCCGGAGGGGCTTCCAGTACAGCACGGTTATTGGCAGCAAGTGCCTGCAACAAGTCAGGAAGTGCTTCCTTTACGGGAAGTTCCGGCAATTCAGGTATAGAGAGGGCGTACGGCATGTCGCCGCAATTTCCGAAAATTTATAAACTTATCAGGTAGTGCTTTCTGTGGAGGTTCTGAAAAGTTTGAGGGCTTCTTCATTGCCGACCTGTGCCGCCATTTTCTGGGCTGTGAGGCCGCGGGTGTCGCGCAGCTCGCGGTTGGCACCATGCTCGAGCATAAACTTGACCATGTTGGTGCGGCCGTACATGGTGGCGAACATCAGGCCGGTGCCACCGCTGCCGTTTTGCAGGTTAAGGTCAGCACCATATTCCAGCAGCAGCTCGGCTATACCTTCGTAGCCATTAAAGCACTGGCCCATCAGGGCGGTGTTTCCGGCCAGGTCCTGGGCGTTTACGTCGGCGCCGGCTTCCAGCAGCATGCGGGCCGCTTCGGGCTGGTTGTTGTAGGTTGCGATGATTAGGGGTGTGAAGCCGCGCGGCCCCGGTTCGTTCACGTCTACACCTTCTTCAATCAGTTGCTTCAGGAGGGTGAGGTCGCCGCGCCGGGCTGCATCGAAGAGGATGTCAACGGGTCTTGTAGAGTGGAAGGTCATCAGGATAAGGTTTTAGGTCCTGGCCTTACCTACGATAAAAAAACTGATTTAGTCACTCACCATGTCAAAAAATCGCACTTTCAAACTGCCGGGTACCAGTTTCAGGCCTTTCGGTATCCCTTCGTGTGATGCCTTCATGTGCTCTTTATACCATTCCCTGTAGCTGATTTCGTCGGTCCAGGTAGTCATCACCCAAAACTCGTTTTCATTCTCCTGCGGCGTAAACACCTTCATGCCCAGAAAACCCTTCTCGTGGTCGACCATGTGCGGTCGGTTCACAAATGCTTCCCTGACATCGGCTGCCATTCCGTTGGCAACCTCAAACTGGCTCATGGCTATGTACATACTACGGTTTTAATTTTTGTTGGAAAACCTGGGTTCTATTGTTGAAAGGTGAGGGTGAAGGTCGTCCCTTTGTTTGTTTCGCTTTTTACCTGCACCTGTCCGCCTGAGTTGTCCATGATGCGCTTCACAATGTAAAGACCCATGCCGGTGCCTTCTACGTGGGAGTGAAAGCGCTTGAAGAGCGTAAACAACTTGTTCTGACTTTCTTTGCTGATGCCGAGCCCATTGTCTTCTATACTCAGCTCAAGTTTTTTCCCTTTGTAGCTACTCTTGATCTTAACATGCGGTCTGCGGTCGGGTGAGCTGTATTTCAGTGCGTTGCTCAGCAGGTTGTACAGAATGCTGTTCAGGTTCTTTTTAGAGAAACTAATATTGGGTGCCTCTGAGAAGTTTGTTTCGATGATCGCCTGCTTGCGTTCGGCCTCTCCCCGCAGTCCTTCGTAGATCGTGTTGTATACTGCTTCGATCTCGAGCGGCTCAGCCTCACCGTCCACATCACGCTGCACCTTGGCTATGTCTGTCAGGTCTCGGATCACATTTTTGAAACGCCTGATCGAGTCTTTGATCATGACAAAGAGCGGATCTGTTGGTTCGCCCGGCAAGGGTTCTGCCACCTGTATCTGCTCTTCCAGCACCAGCATCAGACCTTCGATGTTAGCGATCGGTGACTTCAGATCGTGCGAGGCCGTGTACACGAAGGTGTCCAGGTCGTCGATCACGCGCATGAGGTGGTCATTCGTATGCTGCAGTTCTTCCTGGGCCAGTTTCAGGTCCGAAAGGTCGATAAACGAACCGATCATCCGGTAAGGCATCTGGTATTCGTTGTACAGAATATAGGCCCTGTTCGACACGTAGGTATAGCTTCCCTCTTTGTGCAGGATGCGGTATTCTGCATTCCACTGTTTTTTGCCGCTGTTGATGGCATCGTTCACGCTCCGCTCTACTTCCTTCCGGTCTTCGGGGTGCAGTTTGGAAAACCAGCCTTCCAGCCCACCCGACATCTCGTTTTCATGAAAGCCCAGCATTTTATGAAGGCCGTCACTCCACCAGATCTCATTGCTAGCCAGATTCCAGTCCCAAACCACGTCATTGGTAGCCATAGACACCAGCCTGAACCGTTCCTCACTCTCTGCCAGTTCGCGTGTGCGGTCCTGCACCAGTCGCTCCAGCTGGTTGTTGAGTATCGTCAGGTTCTCTTCGGCCTTCTTCAGTTCTTCGTAGGCTTCCAGGGTTTGGTCTTCGCTGTTCTTCTTGTCATTGATATTGGCCATGGTAACGGCAATGCCAGCGCCCATCTTCACGGCGGCTATCTCGTACCAGGCTTTCTGTTCGTTTAATGTCAGCAACTGCTCTACGTGCAGCGGCTTGCCCGTTTCCACCACATGGCAGAACTTACGGAAAATACCGGTGTCACGCAGGTGGGGGATGGTCGATGTTACGCTTTGCTGCATTAGGTTGGCACTTGATTCGCCCAGCATTTCCTCAGCTTTTTTATTGAGCAGGGTCCAGTTGAAATCTTTGATCTGATCTTTGTTGTCGCGGACGGGTTGCATGGACATGATGCTGTTGAGCGAACTGTCGAGCACTCCCTGCACCACACTGCTCAATGTTTTGAGCGTGGTTACGTCCACGAAGCTGATCACCACCCCATCTTTGTTGCCGTCTCGTTTCAGGTAGGGAATGATGCGCATCAGGTAATAGCGGCCATTCTCCGTCTCCACCTCCTGCTCTACTTCAATAGAGGTATTGTTCACCTGCCGCACATCATCAAACAGGCGGGCGTATTTCAGGTTGTGGGACAGGTGATACACCGGTCGCCCGATATCGCCCCCGATAAGGTTTATGATCTGCTCGATCGACGGGGTATACTTGCGGACATCCAGGTTATGGTCTACAAAAAGCTGCCCCACATTGGAGCTGCGGAAGTAGTTGTCAAGGTCTTCGTTCAGCTCCTGCAGCTCCTTTATCTTGAGTTGGTGCTCGGAGTTAACGGTGTGCAGTTCCTCGTTGAGCGACTGCATCTCTTCGTTCGAGCTTTGCAGCTCCTCGTTGCTCGACATCAGCTCCTCATTGCTCGATTGCAATTCTTCGTTGGCCGTGCTGAGGTCCTGCACGGTCATTTGCAGGCTTTCGCGGGTTTCTCGCAGTTCAGCTTCCAGTGTTGTTAGCTGCTGGTAGTAGTCTGCGTCAGATATATGCGGAGATTCGGTAAATTTTGGTTGCGGGCTTACTTCGCCCATTTCCTGCAACAAAATCAGGATGAGGGGTGGCTTGCCTTTTTCGAGTGTTACCGGGCGCACGGAAGTGTGGATGAGGCGGTCATTCTTGCCAAATTTTACGGCTACCTGCCTGCCTACCACACTGCGTTTTGTCTTGATCGCTTTGCGGATGCTCACACTCAGCACAACGGCCAGTTCCTCCGGCACCATCTTGATCAGGTTGAAGTGCAGACGCTTGTCAGGGAACTTTAGAAAGCGGTTGATGTCGCCAATGCCGTGCAGCAGTTGGTAGTTTGTGTCGACGTAAAGGGCGGTAACTTTAAAGTCTTCTGCCAGGGCATCCATAAATGCCTCGTTGTAGCGGTTTAGCTGCGTAGTCTTAAACTGACTAGCCTGGCTTTGCTGCATGCTGGTGGTTTGGTAATCGGTTACGCCGTAGCTGCGCTGCAGGCTACTGCGGTCTTTTACTTTTCGGAAAATCTTCCACTTGCGGTCCTCTTCCTCAAAGTATTCCTGCATGTCGCCAATATGCTCGCTGGGTCCAAGCATCAGGTAGCCACCCATGTTGAGGGCATAGGGAAACAGAGAGAGCACCTTATGCTGCAGGCTGGGATTTAAGTAGATGAGCATGTTACGGCAGGTGATCAGGTCGATCTTGCTGAAGGGCGGGTCCTTTTGCAGGTCATGCTGTGCAAAGATCACCATCTTGCGTACCTCGTCACTTACCGTGTATTTGTTGCCCTTTTGTTCAAAGAAACGCTGTAGCCGCTTTTCAGACACCTGTTTCCGGATGCTGCTGGCAGGGTATACGCCCCTCGACGCTTTTTGCAGGGCTTGCTGGTCCACATCAGTCGCAAAGAGCTTAACATCCAGGTGCCGTCCCAATCTGTGCGAGGCCTCTTTGAAAAGAATGGCTAGCGAATAGGCTTCTTCACCCGTACTGCAGGCCGCAATCCATACCTTAATGGGTTCTCCTTCTTCTTTGGACTCCAGTATACCCGGAATCACCTTTGTCTCTAACAGATGAAAAGCCTCCGGATCGCGGAAGAAACTGGTGACATTGATGAAAAACTCCTGGCAAAGAATCTTGATCTCGGCCGGGTTGGCGTGCAGGTAGTCGAGGTATTCCTGCAGGAAGTTCAACTTAAGGGTCTGCATCCGCTTTTGAATGCGGCGGTTCAGCGTAGGCTTTTTATAATGGGTGAAGTCAACCTGGGTATGGCTGCACACCAGGTCCAGGATCTTCTTCAGCACAGCCTCTTCGTCGATCGGCTCCTGTTCCTTGCCATCCTGTATGATGCTCTTAACCAGCGGGGTGCGGCGAGTGTACTCCATGATCTCGTGCGGGATCTGATCGGGCGGCAGCACAAAGTCTACATCACCTGTGTCGATGGCGCTGCGGGGCATACCATCAAACTTGGCACTCTCCGGGTCCTGCACCACCACCAGTCCGCCTGCCTTTTTGATGGCGCGCACCCCTTTGCTGCCATCCGTGCCTGTGCCTGAAAGCACCACGCCAATGGCATTAGGGCCGCGGTCAATGGCCAGTGACTCAAAAAAGGTATCCACTGCAAAGTTGGGCTCCCGGTTTCGGGGCTTCTCTGTCAGGCGCAGTCGGCCGTTTTGCAGACTCAGCTGCTTGCCGCTGGGCAGCACGTATACGCAGTTGGGCCGTGTAAACGTATTGTCTTCGGCTTCCCGCACCTGCATGCTCGTGTGTTTCGACAGCAATTCGGCCATCAGGCTTTTGTGGTCTGGTGAAAGGTGCTGTATGATGACGAATGAGAAGCTGGAGTTGCTTGGAAAATGGTCGAAGAGCTTGTGAATAGCCTCCAGACCTCCAGCCGAAGCGCCTATACCTACCAGGTAATGGTCGGCGGGCTTCGGGCTTACTTTTTGGTCCTGCTCTTTGTTTGCTTGCTGCAACATGCTGTGTTAGCCGAAATAAAGGTAATTCGTTTTTTAATACTTCTCGCGGATGATCTTGCTAAGCACGGCACTGCGCAGCGCCTCGGCGGCTTCCAGCTCTTCCTGTTGCCAGGGGAGGGAGGTAAGCTGCACCGTTTGCTGGTAAAGGGCGAACGAGTTGCGTGGATGGTAGCCTTTGCCGTCCGGTTCCATGCGGATGGCATGATCAGGGTTGCCGCTCCAGTTAACGGTTTGCAGCACTTCACCCCGGAAACACAAAATGTACTCTCCCTGGTCGGGATTGATGGCCAGCGCCAGCAAGCCGCTTGCCTCGTCCTTGTAGTCTTTGCTGTTCGGGTAGGCCTGTGGGAGCGAATTGGTTACGTAAGTTTTGTCGGAGCTGTTGCGCCGCAGCCAGGATGCCAGCTCTTTTATTTTCTGAACAGGCGGTGTCTTGCCTACCGTCTGCACATTGCCCTCATACAGCACGGCCGCACCACCTAGCGACAACAGCTCCACCAGGTTAGGCTGGCCATGCAACAGGGCTTCTGCAAAAAACTCCTGGTTAAAGAGTTGCTCCAGCATGGTGGCATGTTGTCCGCGCATGTGCGACTGCATCGTCGCACGCTGCTCCTTTTCGTAGGCCCCCAACCGCACCGCTGCTATGGTGGACAGCAGTTCCATAGCGGTACGCTCCTGGTAGCTGGGGTATTTCGGGGTTTTATGGTGGCAGGAGATTAGTCCCCACAGTCTGCCTTCCATAATGAGGGGCACCGACATAGAGGCCGAGATGCCCATGTTTCCCATGTACTCGAGGTGCACGCTGGCCACGCTACGCAGAATGCAGCTGGTCAGGTCTGTGAATCGCCGCGTGATAGGATTGAGGATAGGGTGGAGGCGTACCGGTTCGTACTCACGGGCAGGTATAAGGCGGTATGGATTTCTGAAATAGAGGTCACGCGCCTGTTTAGGCACGTCAGAAGCTGGAAAACGCAGGCCCAGCAAATCGCTCATGTCCTCCGTTTTTGCCTGTCCGATCACAGAGCCGTTCCACATCGGGTCGAAGCGGTAGACGAGTACCCGGTCAAAACCAGTAAAGTTCTTGAACTCATCTGCCACGATCTGAGCAATCGCCTCTGTGCTGTCTGCCTGTTTGATGCGGGACGTGATGTATTTGATCTGCTGGAAAAAAGTCAGGAATGATTTGTCATCCTCCCGCTGTGCCGGCTCCATTTCAATCAGTATCTGTTCTGACTCCGGATGCACAGTGGCCGTAAAGGCTTTGTTACTATCTCCAGCCTTGAACGTGAGTGAGAAGGGAATGTCGACTTGCTCCTGTTCTGATTCTTTTTCGTGGGTAAGTTTCTGTTGCAGGTCTTCCAGCTCACTTTCAGGCACGAAGGCTGCCAAGGGTTGTTCCAGAAGCGTTTCAGGTGCAAGGCCGAGCAGGTCCGCACTGTTTTCACTTACCTGTCTGATGTGAAGTGATTTGTCCAGAACCAGCAGTAGGCCGTGGGGTTGTATCAGGTTGATCTGGTGCAGCGGGATGCTTCCGCAAAAGTCAGAATCATAATTTTTTTCGCCACCGGTTTGCAGCGCAGGTGTCTTATTCTCCATAGATATCCAAGGCCTATGCCAGGGGTGTAAAGGGTATGCAAACGCGTAGATTTAGAAGATTTGCGTCCTTCTGGCTAGGGGTATACGGGTGTAATTTACGTAATCTTACGCTAAAAGCATGTAATAGTATACTTTATTTGAATGCCGTAAGAGGTCTCCTGGAATATTTAAGAGTGAATTTAATCTACAGTTTTACCAGCTTATCAGCAGGTATTTATACGTACGATTTAGTATAAGTTATTTTTTATTTCCCATGTGTATTTGCACTTTTCGGTCAGGGCTTTTAACCTGGAAAGTCTGCGGGGCATAACCGCGACTGCTCACCAGCAAGGTGTGGCTGCCGTCTGAGAGCGAGAGCCTGAAGTTACCCTCGTCGTCGCTGCTGGTTTGCCAGGGGCTACCCAGAACCTGTACGGTAGCCTGTGCTATACTTTGTCCGCTGGCATCCAGCACCCTTCCTTGGAGACTAAACTTGGCCAGTAGTTGGGGGCTACTGCTGTCTGATCTTCTGTTACTGTCAGGTGGTGCCGGTATATCGAGCACCAAGGCGGCGTCGATCGTGCGGGCCAGCAGTTCCTCCGGACTGGGCGGTAGCATCTCAGCAGTCTTCAGGGCCGCACTTTCCCGGGCGGCTGTGCGGGTATAATAGTAGAACAGGACGAGGCCGAGCGAGCAAAACATCATCAGCACGCCCAAGGCCACACGCCAGTCGGCCAGCCCATGCGGTACTCTCGGACGGCGTTTGCGGCGCAGGCTGTTACGAACGCGCTGCCAGATGCGTTCACGGGCCTGCCGCGTACGGCTCCGGTCGGAGCGTATCATGCCCGTCAGTATATCGTCACACATCTCGCAGTCGAGCAGGTGCTTCTCCAGTTCGTAATTGGTGGCCGGCGGCAGCAGGCCTTCCTCATATTGCCGCAGTAGTTCTATAGAGGGGTGCTCCTCCAGTCCCCATTCGCTTTGTTGTATTTTATCGTTGCGCATGGTTTTTTTCAATGTAAATTTTAAGGTTCCGCCGCCCGTTCTGTATGTAACTCTTCACCTGCTTAAGGTCGCAACCTGTTATCTCCTCTATCTCGCGGTAGCTTTTCTGCTGTAGGTAAAACAACTCGATGCAAGTGCGCTGCTCGGCGGGCAGGTGCACGAGTCCCTGTTCGAGTGCCTGCCAGTCGAGTTCGGCCTGTGTGGCATCGTCCTGGTGTAAGGTATGCTGCTCGCGTGGCAGGGCCTGGCTTACTTTGTCCTTCAGGCGACTGCTGCGTAGCAGTTGCAGGCAGTGGTTTTTAGTGAGCGAGTGCAGCCACGACTTAAAGTTGCTCACCTCATGCCGCTTCAGGGCCACGATCAGCTGCTCAAACACCTGCATGGTGGCGTCTTTGCTCTCTTCTTCCTCTTCGAGGTAGCGCAGGCAGATCAGGTATACCATCTCGGTGTGCCGCTCGAAGAGTTTCCCGATCACGTCCAGGTCACCGGTCCGGCGGTACTGCCGCACCAGTTCCAGGTCATCGGAGGAACGGGCTTTCGAGAAGAACTTTAGAAACATAGCCGGCAACGGTTTAAGGTATATTCAATAAAGCAAATATTGCTGAATGCACCATGCTTTAATTAAAATGAATTAGCGCAGCAGGGATTTTATTTACCGGGTGGCCAGCAAAGCTCTGTCTTCTTCGCGCAGCTCCACCAGGGCGTATTTGCGGGTATCGGTTATCTTCAGTTCGTCGAGGGCGTCTACCAGGTTTTTGAAACGGGAACCAGCGGTCGCCTTCACCAGCACCACCAAGTTCGGATTGCCTTTTACCTGCTCGCCGAGCAGCACCTGCCGGATGCCGGTGGTAGAAAGGTCCGTTTGTTTTACCTCGGGTGCATCGCCCGGAAAGCCGAAGTAGTAGTATACCTTGTCCTCACCGTCAAGCACAATGTTCAGCGCATTCTTGCCAGGTATAGGCGTATCAGGGCCCTGTGCAGTCGGCATGTTGATCTCCATCGTCTGGAGTCTGGCAAACGTAGTGGTGAGAATGAAAAAGGTCAGCAGCAGCGAGGCCAGGTCCACCATAGGGGTCATGTCCAAATGAAAACCTCTGCTGCGTGCGCGTTTCCCGCTGCCTTTTCCCGGATTCTTTTTTTCCTGTAGCTGTGCCATGGCGTGGTTCCTTTCTTTATGGATTTAAGCTGCGGACAGGCTTTCTGCCGCATTTGAATAGTAGATGCAGCGAAGCCCGGAATTCCACACGTACGGCCCATTTTTTTAGAAAAATCACTATGACTTCTGTTTGCCGTAAGCAGAGGTATAACTGTATAATCTAATCGCGTGCTATGATCGAACGACAGGTATACCGCATGACAAAGGCTGGCTCCATCCGCAACCTGGAGCTGCGCCACGAAACCCTTGAGTCGCCGGGGGCGGATGAAGTGAGTGTGCGGGTGCGCGCAATCGGGCTAAACTTTGCTGATATTTTTGCCATGCAAGGCCTGTACAGCGCCACACCATCCGGTTCGTTTATACCTGGGCTGGAGTTTGCGGGTGAGATCGTGGCGGTGGGAGAGGAGGCCGGCAAGTGGCAGGTAGGCGACCGGGTGATGGGTGCTACCAAATTTGGTGGATATGTCACACACATCAACAGCCACCACCGCTATGTGCTACCCCTGCCCGACAGCTGGAGCTTCGAGGAGGGTGCCGGTTTCCTGGTGCAGGGACTGACCGCCTACTACGCCCTGATGGAACTCGGCAACCTGAAACCGGGCATGAATGTGCTGATCCACAGTGCGGCAGGCGGCGTAGGTATACTGGCCAACCGCATCTGCCAAAAACTGGGTGCCTATACCATTGGCACCGTAGGACAACCTGGCAAGGTGAATTTTCTGCGAAAGCACGAGCACTACGGCGATGTGATTTTGCGCGACGGTGATTTCTACGACAAACTGATGCGCAGTCTGCACGGCCGCCCCCTTCACCTGATCATGGAATGCATTGGGGGACGTATACTGGAGCAAGGCTGGAAGGCGCTGGCACCGATGGGGCGCATGGTCGTCTACGGCAATGCCTCCTTCAGCAGCCACGGCAGCAAACCCAATTACCCGCGCCTGGTCTGGAAATACCTGCACCGCCCCAAAATAGACCCACTCAAACTTCCCACCGAAAACAAATCGCTGATGGGTTTTAATTTGATCTACCTCTACGAGCAGACCGATTTGATGCATGCATTACTACAGGGGCTAATGCGCTTGCAACTCGCCCCCCAGCATGTGGGCCATGTGTATACCTTCAGCGAAATGAACGAAGCTATCCGGCTGTTTCAGCAGGGCAGGTCGGTGGGCAAGGTGGTTGTGACCGCATGAACTGAAAAATACCCACTTATGGGTATTGAATGCCTGAAAGTTAATGCGTTATCTTTGATTCATACCTGTTTGGAAGAACGCATCACTTAATATTCAAGGGCCTCTGTTATGAATATCCCCGAAGCCATCAAAACGACACTTCGCTTTCGGCAGGTGCCCATGACTACCCACCAGATCGCCTACTTTATCTTTTTTAACCGCTTGCTGCAAGCCACCACCAGTTTCGAGGCCATGGTACAAGCCGTGGAGGAGGCTGTTTACCAGAATCCCGGATTTTTCGATGTAACCGGCGACCTGGTGCACATGAGCAACTGGCAGAAAAACGAGCAGCAAATAGTTGAGCGGATATTCCTCACTGTGCAGCAGGCAATTGGCCTTTTCCGCGAACTTGACCCGAGCAAAGACTGCTGCAACAACGTAGTGCTGGCACTATTGCTCTACAAGCGGCTTTCCGATATTGAGCGGAGTCAGCAGTTAGGGTCGCCCATCGTGCCCCGCCTCTGGAAATTTGACCGCGTAGCGAACGAAACCATGCTCTCTGAGCTTTCCGCCCGCGTATATGAGGTGATGGACTACATCGAGCGAACCGACGATCGTTTGGCGAATGCTTTTCTTTTCGGCAAGGAGCAGCTCAACCAAATGAACAGTACCTGCCAGCTCCTCAAACTACAGGAGGTCATGCACCTGCTGGCAACCCTGCAGCTCGACGAGGGGCATGTACCCACACCACTATTTCAGGCTATTTTCAGCCGACTCTTCTGGAATAACGTCAAAGACACTTCTAAAGAACTATCAGCAGCGGTGTAAGGCGCTCCAAACGCTTAAGCGGATACCCTTTGCTGCATGGTTTGAACTGTGCTTTCCATGCTTTTGGCTGCCATCTTGCGGCGCGCGTAATAATTGCTGAAGCGGCGCAGTTTGCCGGTATGCATCCGTTCGTTTTGCGCTGGCGGGTGGGCGATGTGGCAAACCGGGCAGACAGGCATTTCCTGTTGTTCCTGTATTTCTCCTATGGCGTCTTCAACCTGACGCAAATAAGCTACAATGGCCAGCGTGCCCAGCAGGCCGATCAAGGTGAGAGTGGAAGTAATGATCATGGTAATCGAACTTTGGCTAAAAGTTGTAATTCAAGGTAATCGAATGGCCAGATAAAAGAACGTGTATACTAAAGCAAACTCCTATATCTGAAAATTTGATTTCTTTAATTAAAGGGATTAATCTTTAAAATTGAAGTCTGCCTCCGAATTATTTAGAACTTCCATAATGAATCATAGATGGGTACTATAAGCTGATCTGCACTTGTAAAAGGCGCCTCTTATTTTTTTGTAGTTGTTTTATTTATCGTAATATTGCGATGTGAATTATCTATATCTGACCAGCAAGCGACATGGCACAACCTACCCAGCAACCCAAAAAGCAGATAGCCTTTTTCGAAAAATACCTCACCATCTGGGTGATCCTCTGTATTGTGGGAGGCATCCTGATCGGCTATGTGGCCGGCGACCAGATGGAAGTGCTAAGTAGGATGGAGGTATACCAGGTGAACATACCCATCGCCATCCTGATCTGGCTGATGATCTACCCCATGATGCTGCAGATCGACTTCACCAGCCTCAAGCGCATTGGTCGTAAGCCAACCGGTATTGTGCTGACCGTGATCGTAAACTGGCTGATCAAGCCGTTCACCATGGCCTTTTTTGCCTGGCTTTTCTTTTCAAACCTCTATGCAGCTTTTATCTCGCCTGAGCAGGCCGGTGAGTACATAGCAGGGGCCATCATTCTTGGCGCGGCCCCCTGTACGGCCATGGTGTTTGTGTGGTCATACCTAAGTGATGGCGATCCGAATTATACCCTCATGCAGGTGTCGGTCAACGACCTGATCATCCTGGTGGCCTTCGTGCCAATCGTAGGTTTGTTGCTGGGCATTACGGACGTAACAGTGCCTTACGACACGCTGTTTCTGAGCATCGTCATTTATGTGGTGGTGCCCCTGGTAGCGGGCTTTCTGACAAGCCGTACCCTGATCAGATCGAAAGGAGAAGCGTGGTTTACGCAGGAGTTTTTGCCGCGACTCAAGCCCATGAGTGTGCTTGCCCTGTTGCTCACCCTGATCCTGCTTTTCGCCTTCCAGGGAGTCAACATTCTCAACAATCCGCTCATCATCGTCTTCATCGCCATTCCCCTGATCCTGCAGACTTATTTTATCTTTTTCCTGACCTGGTACGGTGGCCGCAAACTCAAACTGGGGCACGCCGTGTGCGCGCCTGCTGCCATGATCGGAGCGAGTAACTTTTTTGAGCTGGCCGTGGCGGTGGCCATCGCGCTTTTCGGTCTTGACAGTCCGGCTGCGCTGGTATGCGTGGTGGGCGTATTGGTAGAAGTGCCGATCATGCTTTCGCTGGTGGCCTTTGCCAACAAGAATAAGTACTAGCCTGTGTGAGGGCTGTGTTAAGCGGACGTCTCCTTTTTCTGATCCATACCTGCACCGTCTTTGCTCACCACCAGTTGCTGAATGGGTAGTGCAAAGCCCTTTCCCTTGGTGTTGACGGCGTCCATCATGGTGAGCAGCAGTCCCTCCTTGATCTCCAGCTGTTCATTAAAGTCGTTGGTCAGCACGTAGGAGAACACTTCTAACTTCAGTGCATCTGCCGTGATCTCGGTAAGGCGGACGCGCGCGCTGTCTTTGTCTATTTTAGGATGTGCGGAGAGTGTTTCGCGCAGAGAGCGCAACACGGCCTGTATCTGAGGCGGTGTGGTGTCGTAGCGCAGTCGCAGCACCGGGTTGAACAAAAAGCGGTCGCGGTGGGCAAAGTTCTCGATCTTCTGCGACGAAAAGTCCCCGTTTGGAATAGTAACGATGGTGCGTTCCGTCGTGCGCAGGCGTGTAGAGCGCATGCCGATCTGCTCTACGGTGCCGCTCGTGTCGCCCACCTTGCAGAAGTCACCCACCCGGATGGGCTGGTCGGCAATGAGTGTAACGCTTCCGACAAAATTCTCTACTGTTTTCTGGGCACCCAAGGCCAGCGCAATACCACCTATACCTAAAGCGGCCAAACCCGTGGTGACATCAAAGCCCAGTGTATCGAGTATAAAAATAGCGCCGAACACGACCAGGGCTATTTTTGCTCCGCGGCGCAGGAAAAGCACAATGGAGATGCCCGCCATATTGCTGCGCTCCACCAGGCGGCGCTGACTGAATTTGGTGATGACATCCACCAGGCGCCAAAGCAGCAGGAGCACCGCTATCAGCCCCACAATGATGGTCAGCTCACTGAAACGCTGGCGCAGCACAAACGAGATGCCCAGGCGCTGGCTCAGGTATACCAGCAGCAGAGCGGCCAGGTAGAGGCGGATCGGCAGCGAAAAGGCCCTGATAAAACCAAAAGTAGGCTCGTCGCGGGTTCTGCGCCAGATGTAACTGATCAGGAGAATCAACCCGGATGTAATGCCCCAGGCAAGCAGGTAAGCTGCCAAAGCAATCAGCAGCATACCCAGCCAATGGCCCGCCGGCGCCCCGCCCCAGCGGTTTTCCTCCAGAAAGCCGGGCAGTGTTTTCTCGATCACCGTCTCGTCCGGGACTGTTTCCTGCAGAGGTACTCTGCGGATGGTTTCGGCTGCCACAAGCCAGATCGGGCCTCCCGCCGGTCCCTCTGTTTTCTCGAGCAGAATGTCAATGTGCTCTTCGTTGACGGTGGCCGTGCCGACCCGCTCCAGGTTAGGTGGCAGGTTGTCTTCAAGGTCACCGTCAGGTTCGTTGCTGATCCAGGAGCGGGGTACGGTTTTACTGCGCTGGTCCAGCATGCGCTGCAGGGCCTGCGCTACAACGCCACCATCCTGTATCGTGTCGCTGGCGGCTTCCAGGTTCAGGAAGAAAGCAGCCCGGGTATAGTCTCCGTCGGCCACCGCTTTGATAAAACCCGTAACAGCACCCCGCGGCGTGCGCCTGCCCAGCGAGTCTTCGGGCCACTCAGGCGCGACAACTGCCGCTGTGTCTGGCACTGTTTCCTGCGCATAAGACGCGGTAGGAATGGCGCAAAGCAGGAGCAAGGCCAGCCATAAAATAGAGGTATAGCGAAGGGAGTATCTTAGAGGTGTAAGGCAGTAGCGTGCAGAAAACATGTGGTATAGCATAATGGCCCTGCTCCTTAAAGCAGTTACCGATAGGTCAATTTCTGTTACATCCTGCAATAACGGCTGCGCTTAATTCGGGTTGTATGAAGGATGGTCATATCCTGAGCCTGGAGGAAGCACATGCTTATTTCTTACCGAACATCGATGGCTCGTTAGTGAAAAGCTAGTCGACTGATCTTATCGTCTAACAGCAGGTATAACCGTTCACACTATGCCTGCTAAACCAGCTATACCTGCTATACCTTCACTACTTTCCAGGTGCCGCGCCTGAAGAGCCACCAGCTGACCAGGGCGTGAAAGGAGTGGCAAAAGGCTATGGCGACGAAGATGCCAGTCGTGCCGAAGCCGAGTGTTTTTGCAAGCAAGTAGGCGAGTGGTATCTCGATCAGCCAGAGCACCACAATGTTGATGATAGATGGCGTGCGGGTATCGCCGGCGCCGTTGAAGGCTTGCACCATCACCATACCCAAACCGAAAAAGACGTAGCCCAGCGTAATGATCCGCAGTGCTTCAGAAGCCACCGTAATGACGGCTGCGTCCTCTGCAAAGAAAGCGGCCAGGTTCTCCCCAAAAAAAAGAAACAGGAGCGTGACGGCCGCCATAAAGATTACGTTGTACCGCGCCGTCAGCCATACCGCCAGCTCAGCCCGTTTTGCTTTTTGTGCGCCCAGGTTCTGGCCAACCAGCGTGGCTGCCGCCGAGGACAAGCCCCAGGCCGGCAGCAGCGCAAACACGATCAGTCGGAAAGCGATGGTATAGCCGGCCAGGGCACTGCTGCCAAACTCTGCGATGATTCGGGTCAGGAAGATCCAGCTGGCCGAATCGATCAGGTACTGGCCCATGCCACCCGACGACACCGCCAGAATGCGCCTGATCATGGCCAAACTAACAACCAGGTTGTCGCGCCCGACCTTGAGCAAGTGCTTGCCATTGAGGAGGTGGTAAAACTGGTAGACCACGCCCATGCTGCGGCCGATGGTAGTAGCCCAGGCGGCGCCCTCCAGTCCCCATCCTTCAAAGCTGCCGATACCGAAGATCAGGAGTGGGTCCAGCACGATGTTAGCGCCGTTGGCGAGCCAGAGGGCACGCATGGCCAGGTGCGGCTGACCGGCCCCCCGGAAAATCCCGTTGATCAGGAAAAGCATGATGATGACCAGGTTGCCTGCAAAGATGATCTGGGCATAACGCAGTCCGGTTTCGAGCAGGGCAGCATCAGCTCCCATCAGTGTGAGGATGTCGGCTGCAAACCAGGTGGCCAGTATGCCCATGATCACGGCCAGCACGGCGCCTGTGATCAGAAGCTGGTACGTAACGTTTCCGGCCTCGTGGTAATTTTTTTCGCCTACACGGCGTGCAACCAGGGCAGTAGCGGCAATGCTCACGCCCATCCCTACGGAGTAAATGACCATCAGCACCGTTTCAGTGAGGCCAACGGTGGCCAGCGCAAGTGGCCCCAACCTGCCTACAAAGAAAATATCGACCACGGCAAACAGTGACTCCATCATCATCTCCAGGATCATGGGCACTGCCAGCAGCACAATACTCGTCCGGATACCCAACGTCGTAAAGTCCTGTTCCTTGCCTTTCACGGCCGACCAGACGAGTTGCAGAAAATCTTTCAGGTTGTTCATGTGCGGCGTTCAGGTATAGCAGGGTCACGCTTGTCTAAATTAACTGCCGCAGCTTACTGCACGGATTTAAAGAACACCTTAAAAGTGGATCCTTCTCCTAAAGTGCTTTCCAACTGTATCTCTCCCCCCATCTGCTCCACCATGCCTTTTACGATAAACAGCCCGACGCCAGTGCCAGGCACTTCGTTGTGCAGCCGGGTATAGCGCTCAAATATTGAGTACTTTTTGTCTTCCGCTATACCTGTCCCGTTGTCGCGCACGGTAAGCAGAACGTAGTCGCCTGCCTTTTCTGTGCGGACGGAGATGACAGGTATGTTGCCGGGTTTTTGATACTTGATGGCGTTGTTGAGCAGGTTGTAGACGATGCTCCGGACGTTCTTGCGGGAAAAACTGATCTCCGGCTCCTCAATGTGCGTGCTGATCTCTGCGCCGGTCTCCGCTATCCGGTCCCGGAGAGCGAGTTTGGCGTCTTCGATGATGTTTTCAAAGTTCACGCGCTCCGGTGCCTGGGCAAAGCCCGTGTCGCTTGCCTGAATGTCGGCAAGTTCTTCTACCGTCTGGCGGAGATTGGCAACAGACTCGCTTAGCATGTCCTTTATCCGCTGGCTGTCTTCTTCATCTTCAGCCTCTTCCTGCATCAACCTGACCAGGCCTTCTATGTTAGAAAGAGGCCCTTTTATATCGTGGGAAATAGAGTGGATGATGTTCTCATAGTTTCTGTTCAGGCTCTCGTAGCCCTTCAGAATCTGGATGCGGTCGTCGATGTCAATAAAGGTGACGATCACTCCGTTCGTTCTGTTCTCCTTGCGCACAATGTAGGGCAGGATGTTCATCTGGTACCATCGCTTGTCCGTCGTCTGGATCTCTTTTTCCAGGTCCTTGTTGCTTGCAATTACTTCGGTGATGTTCTCGACGAAGGTCGGGAAGCGGATGTTGCTGGAAACATCCACAATTGACTTCCCAATGTCGTCAGCAGTCAGCTTAAAGTGCCGCATGGCCGGCGGCGTGAACTTGCGGAGGATCATGTTGGCGTCTACGAACAGCTGCGGAATGATCGTGTTGTTGAAATAGTTTTCAAGTTCATCGTTCAACTCGATTAGTTTGCTGTGCGCTTTTTTGTTGTATGCCTGGTTCATAAGCTGGGTGTCTAACAATCTGCCTGCTCCGTCCATGTAAGCATTATCATGTCAGCAAAGCCAAACACAGCAGATAATCTGAAAATGACCTGTATACGCAGGAAAATAAAAAGGTACACGCCAAAGGAGGCAAAACAGCATTTTTTTAAGTCGGCGGAGGTGGGGATGCCGTGACATGTTCGCTATGCTTGGGTAAACTAGTACCAGGGCTGAGCCCATAATAAAGCCCACCTGCAGGGGTGTTTCATGCTACTTCTTTAACAGATTGAAACGACCCAACTACAGGCTGGGGTAGAGATCGCAATTAGTTTTGAACAAAGGTGCTGGCTGTTGGTTTCTCTCCTGTTAATCAACCAATTAAAAAATAGCACTTATGAAAAAACTAAGCATTTTATTTTTGTCGGCCCTCCTGCTGTATGGCTGCAATACCAACGAGCAAGCCACCGAAAGCGGAGAAGTTGTGACTGCTGATGCGGATATGACAACCACCGATGAGGCCTTGACCACAGACGATACCATGACGGCCGGTAACCAGGACATTGTGGCGCTCGCTTCTGAAACACCGTCGCTCTCCACGCTGGTGCAGGCCCTGCAGGCAGCTGACCTGGTAGGCGCTTTGCAAGGCGCTGGCCCCTATACTGTTTTTGCCCCGACCAACGAAGCCTTCGCCGCCTTACCGGCCGGCACCTTGGAGAACCTGCTGAAGCCTGAGAACAAGCAGCAGCTCATCGACATCCTGACCTACCATGTGGTGGAAGGCAACGTAAAATCTACTGATCTGACGAACAACATGGCAGCCAAGACCCTGAACGGTGCTGACCTGAAGGTAATGCTCGACGGCAGCAGTGTGAAGATCAACGATGCCAACGTGACCACGCCAAATGTGGAAGCATCGAATGGCGTCGTACACCTGATTGACAAAGTGATGCTGCCGCCTTCCGGTATGTAATATAATTGTCATTATTTAGCTACGGGCGGGTGCTTTCTCATAGGGCGCCTGCCCGTTCTGTTTTTAGGCTACTGTGTCTGTTCACTCTCCCAAGCAAAGCTCCTACATAGCGGTAGCAGCTGCTGGTATAAAATTCCTACATCCATTAAAAGCCACTCCTCGTTATACTGTTCAACTATAAGTACAGAATTCAGCGGCAAGATCGCTCTTGGGCAGATCGACCGACATTCACTTCATAAAGCAGATTACTATGAAATGGCAAGGCAGAAGAAAAAGCAGCAATATAGAAGACCGTAGAGGTCAGTCAGCAGGCGGTTTTGGTGGAGGTGGCAGGGGCATCAGTCCCATGCTGCTCATCCCTTTGTTCCGGCTCCTTTTCTCCAAAGTAGGATTGATCATTGTGGGCGTATTGCTGCTGATCATGTTTTTAACAGGAACCAACCCACTCGCGCTCCTGCAGCAGTTTGTGGGTGGCGAGGCGCAGTACGCACAGTCAAGCGGCTACCAGCCAAGTCCGGAAGAACAGGCGCTGGCCGACCAGACGGCCGTGGTGCTGGCCGATACCGAGGATGTCTGGAACACGATGATACAAGGGTATAGAGAACCCACGCTGGTGCTGTTTTCGGGTCAGGTAAACTCAGCCTGCGGACTGGCTTCTTCCGCCACCGGACCGTTCTACTGCCCCGGCGACGAAAAACTGTACATCGACCTGAGCTTTTTCAGCGAAATGGAACGCAAACTGGGCGCGGAAGGTGACTTTGCGCAGGCTTATGTAGTGGGCCACGAAGTGGGGCACCACATCCAGAAGCTCACCGGAACCATGGACAAGGTAAACGCCCTGCGCGGCCAGCTGTCCCAAACGGAATTCAATCAACTGATGGTGCGGGTAGAGTTGCAGGCTGACTTCTATGCCGGCGTGTGGGCGCACCATACTCAGAAAGCAAAAGGAATAATGGAGCCCGGCGACCTGGAGGAAGCCCTGAACGCGGCCAGTGCCATCGGCGATGACCGTCTGCAAAAGCAGGCGACCGGCCGGGTGGTACCCGACTCCTTCACACACGGCACCTCCGCCCAAAGAGTCCGCTGGTTCAAAAAAGGCTTCGATACAGGCGATGTACGACACGGCGATACCTTCAATGCTGCTGAGTTATAAAGCCAACTTACAGCAGGTATAGTCCTAGCGTAAACAGCAGGTATAATCCTAGCGAAAAAGGAAAAGCCTCTCCGGAAATGGGGAGGCTTTTCTTTTGCCCGCGCTGTGTTCAAAACGTGCTATCCCGGTAGCTGCTCCCTGTGGCTGGTGCTTAACCAGGTATAGCAGTAGATCGCAGCTTGCCGCCTGCGCGTGGTTTATTTGATCAGGTTGTTGTACAGACTGTTGATCACGTCAGCCAGAGCCAGGTTATACTCATTCACTTCCGGGGCGCTGGTTCCGTTGGTGATCACCACAATACCAAATTGCTCTTTTGGCTGAAAGAACATGGCGCTGTAGAGTCCGTAGGCATTGCCCGTGTGCCCAACCAAAGCCTTGCCCGGAATGAGGTTTCTTTCAGTTTTCAGCGCCAGGCCGTAGCCATTGTCGGCGATTTTCTTCTGCATCTGCCTGGCACTTTTTTTTGAGATGATCCGGGTGCCCTTATACTCGCCTTTGTTCATGTGCATACTCATATACCTGGCCAGGTCGGAAGCCGACATTTTCATGCCACCGGTAGGCGAGAAGATAGGCGTGCTGTAGCCCATTTGGTAATTGCTTATTTCCTCCCGGCGCGGGGCATAGGCCGACGGTGACGGGGAGAAAGTGCTGGAATCAGGATTGTAGGCATAGAGCGTCACAAAGCGGCTGGCGTCCAGGGAGTCTACCTGGTAGCCGCCGTACAGCCCCATTGGGTTCAGGATGTGGCGCTTCACGTACTGGTCGAATCGCTCCCCGGACAGTTTTTCCAGGATGGTGCCGGCCATATTGAAACCCAGGTTGCAGTACTCGTATTGTGTGCCGGGCTCGTAGCTGTTGTAGCAGGCAGCCCAGTTCGGGTTTTTGGCAGGGTCGATGGTGTCGAGTGTAAAATAACCCTGGCTGTCGTTGATGCTGGAGGTATGCGACAGCATCATCCGCAAGGTGATGACTTTATTCGGGTATTTTGGATTCCGCACCTGAAAGCCTACGAGCTTACTCACATCCTCATCCAAAGAAAGCTTGCCCGCTTCCACCAATTGCATCAGGGAGGTCACGGTAAAGGACTTGGAGATGGACGCGATCCTGAAAATGTCGTTGTTCGTGAGTGGCGTCTGGCTTTCAACATCCTTTAGTCCGAAGGACCTGGCATACACAATTTCCCCCTTCCTGACCACGGCCACTGACAGGCCGACCATGTCATGCTGCTGCATCAGGGCCTGTATGTCTGCCTCGGTTTTCCCGTCCTGCGCCTGGCCGGACAGGGTGAAGGCGATCACAGTAAATGTGGTGAGTGTGGCTTTCTTCCAGAGTTTTTTCAGCATCGTTGTCATGGTGTGTAGCTTTTGAGAAGTCCAAGATAAGCATCTCTCCCGGAATATTGTATTTGCCCGATGGATTCAGGCTGAAAGGACGACAACTCTTGTATATTTACTACAGTATGAATGCAGAACATCAAACAAAAAACAGACAGGTATGGAGTACAGAAGATTTGGCCGCACAGGCTGGCAGGTGAGCGAAGTAGGCTACGGGATGTGGGGGATGGCCGGCTGGACCGGTTCGGATGACCAACAGTCAAACCGCTCGTTGAATATGGCCGTGGAAGGCGGCTGCAACTTTTTTGATACCGCCTGGGGCTACGGCAAGGGCAAAAGCGAGCAGATACTCGGCCGTCTGCTCCGGCGCAACCCGGATAAGCGCCTGTATGTGGCCACCAAGATCCCACCCAAAAACATGAAGTGGCCTTCTAAAGCATCCTACAAGCTCGAAGACTGTTTTCCTGCCGATCACATCATCTCCTATACCGAGAAGAGCCTGCAGAACCTGGGAGTGGAGACCATCGACCTGCAGCAGTTTCATGTCTGGGAAGACAGTTGGGCAGAACAGGAAGAATGGCAACGGGCCGTGGAGAAGCTCAAAGCAGTTGGTAAAATTCAGCACATGGGCGTGAGCGTGAACCGATGGGAACCTGACAATGTGCTTCAGACCCTGCGCACCGGCCACATCAGCAGCGTGCAGGTCATTTACAATATTTTCGACCAGGCGCCGGAAGACAGGCTTTTCCCGCTTTGCAGCGAACTGGATATCGCCACCATTGCCCGCGTTCCTTTTGATGAAGGCACCCTGACCGGCACGTTCTCAACTGAAACTACTTTCCCGAAAGACGACTGGCGAAGCACTTACTTTGTGCCCGAAAACCTGAAAGCCAGTGTGGACCATGCCGACCGGCTGAAACCGCTTGTACCAACCGGGATGACGATGGCGGAGATGGCGCTGCGCTTTATTCTGAGTAATCCGGATGTGAGCACCACCATACCCGGTATGCGCAAAGCCCACCACGTGCAGGCCAATCTGCAGGCGAGCGATGGGAAAGGATTGCCAGATGAACTGCTGGCCCAACTCAAATCGCACCGCTGGGACCGCAAGCCGACGGAGTGGTCGCAGTAGGGGTGAGGCACAAATTCGGCTTGTTCTTTTTGTCATCCTGTAAGGATCTTGGTAGATCGTAGCTAAGGCCTAGCCTCTAAGGATAGGGTCTTCTTTTTTGGAACAAGTTTCCCCGAAGCCAGTTCGGGATGTTCCACTTAACAGAATGGCAGTAGTTCTTGACCATGATTTAATAAAGTGGAACTGTCCCCTTGAGGGGACCATAGGGGTGTTGATGGCCGGGGGGATGCAATGCAGGGACTATATTTGATACAATCTGGTCTACTGAAATCCCCTGTCATTCTGTTAAGAAACTTGGTTAAAGGGAGGTTAAGCCTATACTATGAGCTACCAAGATCCTTACAGGATGACAAAAAAAGTAGATACTTGCATAATGACAAAACAAGATCCTTACAGGATGACAATTATAGTGATGACAATTAAAATAGAATGCATCGGCCCTGTAGTAAACAATGAAAAGCCATAACTACTTTGTCTACATCACCACTAACCCAAGCAAGACGGTGCTTTATGTGGGGGTGACAAATGACTTGTTGTATAGGCTTGAGCAACACAAGCAAAACAGAGGCAAGCCTGAAACCTTTTCAGGTCGCTACTTCTGTTACCAGCTTGTCTACTATGAGCGTTATACCTATGTGCAGCATGCTATTGATAGAGAAAAGGAACTAAAGAGCTGGAGTCGTGAAAAGAAAATGGAGTTGATAAAAAGTGAAAATCCATACCTGCGGTTTCTGAAGGCAGATCCTTGATTTACAGCTTCTCAGGCTAGTTACCAAGATCCTTACAGGATGACAAATAAGAAGGTATAGAACAGCCTTAGCATCATATTAGCGTCGTTGTATTCTAATAATATTTGCCTTTAACACGCTGTCATTCTGTTAAGAAACTTGGTTAGAGGGGTGATAAGCCTATGCTAACCGCTACCAGGATCCTTACAGGATGACAAATAAGAAGGTATAGAACAGCCTTAGCATCATATTAGCGTCGTTGTATTCTAATCATATTTGCCTTTAACACGCTGTCATTCTGTTAAGAAACTTGGTTAGAGGGGTGATAAGCCTATGCTATCCGCTACCAGGATCCTTACAGGATGACAAAAGAGAATGTATAAGGTAGGCCTGGCATCATAGGAAATAGATTGACGTAACTCTCTATTAAAAAATCAGTGTCTTCACATTCATCCTGCGCTGTTGCCCTGCCAAAGGTTTAGGTTCTACGCATTTTATGCTATATTTCAGGATAGATTCACACGCCTGTTTATTTAGAGAACATGAGAAAGATCCTGACAATAGTAGTATATACCCTCTTCGTCCTGCTGTATACGAATGCCTTTGCACAGGAAAATAAGTCCCAATTCGACCCAAAAACGCTTCAACTGCAGTATGAAATAACAGACGGCAAGTACGAGAACAAGCCGCAGACACTGGCTATGCTCACCCTCACCAACACTGGAAAAGTGCCTTTGCCGGCGAGCGGCTGGACCCTGTATTTCCATTCCTTTCCTGCCCTCAAGCCCAAAACTGATAATGCACCGGTTAAGGTGGAGCATGTGAACGGCGACCTGCGCTACATAGCGCCGACGGCTGCCTTTAAGGAGCTGGCGCCGGGGGCTTCGCAGCGTATAGAACTTGTTTCGGGCGGGCAGGTCGTGAACGATTCCAGAACACCGCACGGCTTCTATTTGGTCTGGGACCAGGATAAGTCGAAAGGATATGCCACTGCGCAGATCACTGTGAAAAAGCCGGACCAGCCCTGGGTAGACTGGGTGCAGGCGAAGGACATCTATGAGCAAAACAAAATTATCACCAACATACCCGAAGAAAAGTTGACCAAGGTTTTCCCGACGCCGGCTGTCTACCACGAAACAGGAAAGCCTTTTACCATGACCGCCACAGTGCCCATTGTAACGGATGCTGCTTTCATGCGGGAGGCTGATCTGCTGGCAGACCACTTTGGCGATGTGTTCGGAAAGAAGCCGGTGATCAGTATGCTGGGCACAGGCAAAGCGATCCGTTTACAGCAGAAGAAAGGGCTGGGGCCAGAAGCCTACGAACTGCAGGTGAGTCCGCAGGAAGTGGTGATCGCTGCCTCTACGCCAGCAGGCGCCTTTTATGGTACCCAATCGCTGAAGACGCTGATCCCGGCTGAAGCTCTAACTAAAAAACAATCGGCTGTTTCACTGCCTGGCCTGCGCGTTTCGGATGAACCGCGTTTCGGGCACCGGGCCTTTATGATGGATGTGGCCCGCAACTTTCAGACAAAGGAGCAGGTGCTGAAGGTGCTGGACCTGATGGCGCTCTACAAGCTGAACGTGCTGCACTTTCACCTGAACGATGACGAAGGCTGGCGCCTGGAGATTCCGGGTCTGCCGGAACTGACGGAAGTGGGTAGCAAACGCGGCCATACCGTTGACGAAAAAAACCACATGCAGCCGTCGCTGGGCTCCGGTCCGGATGCGGACAAAACCAGCGGCAGCGGACACTATACCAAAGCCGACTACATCGAGATCCTGAAGTATGCCACGGAGCGCCACATCAAGGTCATTCCTGAAATAGAGACACCGGGACACGCCCGGGCCGCCATCAAATCGATGGACGCCCGCTATGCCCGCCTGATGCAGGAGGGGAAACCGGAGGAAGCAAAACGCTACCTGCTCCGCGACCTGAACGACAAATCGGAATACCGGTCTGTGCAGAACTGGAACGATAACGTGATCGACGTGGCGCTACCTTCTACCTATACCTTCCTCGAAAAGGTGGTAGACGAGATGCTGGCGATGTACAAGGAAGCCGGTGCCCCGATCCAGACCATCCACATGGGTGGCGACGAAGTACCGGCAGGGGTGTGGGAGAAATCTCCTGCCGTGCAGGCGCTGCTAGCGGCTAACCCGAAAGTAAAGAGCAAAGATGATCTCTGGGATTACTTCTTTGGTAAGGTGAATGACATGCTGGCCGCCCGTAAGCTATACTTGTCGGGCTGGGAAGAAATAGGCTTAACCAAGGTGAAGCAGAATGGCAAAAGCGTGTATGTGCCCAACCCGGATTTCAAAGGCAAGAACTTTCATGTGGATGTCTGGAACAACCTGTGGGGCGCGGAGGACCTGGCCTACCGCATGGCGAATGCCGGCTATAAAGTCGTGCTCACCAATGCTTCCAACCTATACCTGGACCTGACTTACCAGAAAGCCTACGAAGAGCCTGGCTTGTACTGGGCCGGCTACCTGGATCTGGACAAGCCCTTCTACTTCATCCCGTTTGACTACATGAAGAACCAGAAGGTAGACACCGACAACAAGCCGATCAACCCTGCAGTCTTTAAAGGAAAAGAACAGCTGACTGCCTATGGCCGAACGAACATTGTGGGTCTGCAGGCGCCGCTTTGGTCGGAGATGATAAAAACCCCGGAGCGGCTGGAGTACATGCTGCTGCCGAAGCTATTGGGATTGGCCGAGAGAGCCTGGGCACCTGATCCCGCCTGGGCCACCGAGTCCGATGCTGCCAAAGGGGAAGCTGCTTACAACCAAGCCTGGTCTGCCTTTGTGAACGTGCTGGGCAAGCGGGAGCTCCCACGATTGAGCCATTATGCAGGCGGTTTCCAGTACCGTATCCCTACTGCCGGAGCGGTGGTAGAAAATGGAAAAGTATTGGCGAATGTGCAGCTGCCGGGCTTCACCATCCGCTATACCACCGACGGTTCGGAGCCAACCGAAAAGAGCAAGGTATACACCGGCCCGATCAGCGAGAAAGGGGAGATCAAACTCAAGGTGTTTGCACCTTCAGGACGATCCGGCCGCGTGGTGACGGTTGGGAATAAAGCGAGTTGAGAGTTGGCTAGAAGTGTGGGCTTCCACTAACGAAACTACTCTCTGTATAAATCAGAGCCCGCTCAGTTTAGCTGAGCGGGCTTTAGTTTTTCTTTCTCTTGATAAAGATTCTCGGAGTTGGTTACAGACAGATTAAAACCTCTCTTGTCATTCTGTAAAGAATCTTGTTTGAAATAGAGGGCCCCTTCCCCCGGAGGTTAAGCCTATACTATTCGCTACCAAGATCCTTTCAGGATGACAAAAAGGAGAGGGAAACGCCCCTGTGGCTACAGGGAGTTCAGTATTTCCGGTACGTTGTTTTGGGCAGCGTTTACCAGGGGAGACACCGGATAGGCTTTCATTGCCTTTGAATCGTAGGGCTTGAGCAGCGATAGCAGCTCTTCCTGCGATTCATGTGCATCCAGCCAGAGTTCTTCTGCTTCCGGTGAAAGGATGACCGGCATGCGGTCGTGGATCGGCTTCACCAGGTCATTTGCCTCGGTTGTAATGATGGTGTAGGTATGCAGAATTTCCCCTGTGCTTTTATCCAGCCATTCATCCCAGAGACCGGCAAAGCTGAACGTATCTTCGTCTTTCAAAAGGATGCGGTAGGGCACCTTGCCCTGTTCCGTTTTCTGCCATTCAAAAAAACCATCTGCCGGCACCAGGCAGCGCTTCGAGTCCAGCAGTTTGCGGAAGGAGGGTTTTTCACCGAGGGTTTCGGCCCGGGCATTGATCGCGCGCTTCACCGCTTTGGCATCTTTCGCCCAGAAAGGCTGCAGCCCCCAGGAAAAGAACTGGATGACGTCCGGCTGCTCGTTCGTCACGACAGGCAGGTTCTGCGAAGGTGCTGCATTGTAATGGGAATCCTTCAGGCTTTTCGCCAACAGTTTCGCCGCTTTCGAGTTTCCCTTTGGTTTAGCTAGTACCGAGTATCTGCCGCACATGGTAAATAGGGTAGTTAGTATGACTTTAACTTTTACGATGGCTAAGTTAGAACAGGTGCAGCTATTTTGCTGCTTTTGTTACCTATCATGTCAGCAGTTTAAATGCTTACAGGTCGCATTAGCTTTGCGCCCTGATGATCTCATACTGTATGGGTTTGAAACTGTAGTTATTGGACTGCTCAGCAGAACAGGCCGTGAGCCCGACGATCAAATCCATTTTGGCTTCCAGCAGCACATAGTCACCCGCCTTGCTTGTAGGTGGTGCCACCGTTAATTTACCGTCAGCTGCAAACTGCACATTCATAAAGATGTTAAAGGCCGTCGGCACATCATCGGGCTCCAGGCCAAACGCTGCCAGGTTGGTGTAGAGGTTCTCAAAACAACTCGGGTGGTACTCAGGGTTCTGGTACATGATCTGAAACGTTTCCGGACTGCAGGGAGCCAACAGGAAATCGTTGCGGCCGTTCGTGTCTTCTAGTATTTCCATCATCTTGCGGCTTCGGTTGCTCCACAAGTGGTGGCCTTTGGTGATCAGAATGGTTTCTTCAAAGTCCAGCGTTTTCCCCGCTGACAACTTCTCGCGCTTGTCTTCGGCGTTGAAGAGTACCATATCGCTTACCTGCTCTCCCTGTGGATCGATCACCTTCAGTTTGTCTCCTTTGTTCAGTTTAAAGGCGGCGCCAGTTTGCCTGGCAATTGTTTCTATCATGTTGTTCGTTCTTTGTTTTGATCGCGTTATTATAGTTTACCTGCCAGGAAAGGGCACTTCCAACTGTCATCTACGTGGCGGCCACTGTACTGCGGCGCTTCCAAGCCCTCGCCGAAGTCGTTCAGCATCGGGTTTATAGTTCCGTCATAGGCGGCATCCCGCTCGCGTATTACTTTTTTCATGTTGTCATACACGCCTTTTTCGCGCAGCTGCTCAAACTGCCGGTGCAGGTTAAAGGCCATGGCGGTGTAGCCCAATGCCCTGGCTTTGCGGCTGGCATTGGGGTGTAGGCCCACCACAAAAAAAGCGGTGCCGTTATAGCTGAAGCTGAAGTTCGTATCATTTGGGTTGCTGCTCACCTCAGGGTCCCATGGAGCGGGACTGTCGTCGCTGTCGTGCAGGAGCTGCAGCTGTGCCCACAGGTTGTTCTCAAATGCCAGCTCGTCTGTAGGCTCCTCTTCTCTGAAAAAAGCCACCATGGTCATGTACTCGCTTTCGGATGCCAGGGTCTCGGCTATGTAGTGTTTCAGGTCGAGGCCCAACTGCCTGGTTGTTTCGGCTGTGGCCATCCGGTCATACACCCCGATGCGGAGCTGCTTTGAGTTGAGGGCAGCCTTGGCACCCACACAAGGATATTCTGTATCGCTTACTTTATCGGAAATGCTATTGTATAGGTCTTGGAGAGGTGCGCTGTCGGTGGTTTCCAGTTCTTCTGGTGTATAATATGTTTTGGTAAGCATGAAGTTCAAATAAAAGTGATAAAAAGAGGCTGTCCCTTTTCCAGGAGTAGCGCCTTCTAGTCAAAACAGCAGTAGCAGCGGGATGTTTGGGAAAAGCCTATTTCTGAGTCTACAAGGCTGTTGCCAGCCCATAAAATTGTCCTTTTCATCCAATCTGAGCTATAGCTGTTTTGGCATCATACTGACAGGTATGATAGGTGTGTATACTCGGATGGGCTTAAAAAGGTGCTATTTTAATGGCTGAATTTGGTGAAGGGAGGACGTTGAATGCCAGGGAAGTGTAGGACAATAGTCTAGCAGTATTATTACAGTAAAAAATGAAGAGCCTCTCCATTCCGGAGAGGCTCTTCATTTTTTACTGCTTCTGTAACTTACCTAAGCTTAATTTCGGCACATAAGGTTAGCTAAGCTACAAGTAATCGATGCTGTGTTTATACTTCTAAGAATTTCACCTTGTGAAAAACCTTCAACAGAATTACACATAATGTTCATAGTGAAAGTTGTACCAGGCATAGCTATCTTGAGTGACTTGGACTCTGAAGAGCTATTTACTGCATAATAGGTTTGGAAGCCATTGATATTAACTTTATAGATTGCAGCACACCCATTCCTTTTTACCAAAGTAGGAGAGAGGCCAGTTTCATCTAATAAAGAGTTGAAACTGCTTATCTCTAACTCATTGCTAGTATTTGGGCAACGTGTGAGCGTAGCTGCAAAGTCATAAAAATTATTAGTCTTTTTTTCTAATCTTCTAAGAGCAGCCTGATCATTAGAGTCATCTCTTTTAGCTTGAGAAATATCGTCTTTTAACTGATTTATTTTCCTAAAATATCGCTCACAATCAACTTCGCTAACATTGTTTGAAAATGTGCGAATCAAGCTGTTTAACTCATACTCTAAGTCATTTGCACTATTGCTTTTTAGTGTAAAGCTGGCAAGTAAGGAGATCAGGAATAGAAAGGGGATTATTTTCTTCACGTACAATTATTTAAAATTTTGTTAAAAAAATATCTTTAATAAAATTACTTCTCCAACGCCACTAAAATCGTTCTGAAACTCTCCAATCCCGCTTCCAGATTCTCAATGATATCCTCAGCCAGCACATCCGGGTCAGGCAGATTATCCAGGTCAGCCAGTGACTTGTCTTTTAGCCAGGTGATGTCGAGGCTTGTTTTGTCACGGGCGATGATCTCGTCGTAGCTGAACTTGCGCCAACGGCCTTCAGGGTTGGTTTCGGAGTTATAGGTTTCGGTGCGCTTGTGACGGTTCTCGGGGTTATACAGCGTAATAAAATCTCGGAGGTCTTCCAGCTTCAGCGGGTTCTTTTTCAGGGTATGGTGCACGTTGGTGCGGTAGTCGTATACCCAAATCTCTTTCGTCCACGGGTCTTTACTGCTTGGTTTGTTGTCGAAGAAAACCACGTTGGCTTTCACACCCTGCGCATAGAATATACCTGTTGGCAGACGCAGGATGGTATGCACATCGGTCGTGTCGAGCAGGCGCTTGCGCACGGTTTCACCGGCACCGCCCTCGAACAGTACGTTGTCGGGTAGCACGACGGCGGCCATACCTGTGGTTTTGAGTATGCTACGGATGTGCTGCAGGAAGTTGAGCTGCTTGTTGCTCGTGGTGGCCCAGAAATCCTGACGGTTATAGGTCAGGTCTTCTTTCTCCTGCTCGCCTTCGGCATTGGTAAAGGTCTGGCTGCTTTTTTTGCCAAACGGCGGATTGGCCAGCACATAGTCGTAGCGTATACCTGTATCGGCAATCAGGGCATCGGCAGGGGAGATGAAGTTATCGCTGTCGATGTCGCCGATGTTGTGCAGGAACAGGTTCATCAGCGCAAGACGACGGGTGCTAGCTACAATCTCGTTGCCAAAGAAGGTGTTATACTTCAGGAACTGCCGTTGCTCCCGATCCAGTTGATGGTGCTCCACCAGGTAATCGTAAGCTGCCAGGAAGAAACCACCTGTACCGCAAGCTGGATCGGCAATGGTCTTCATCGGCTGCGGGTTCACGCACTCTACCATAGCTTTGATCAAAGCGCGCGGGGTGAAGTACTGACCGGCACCGCTCTTGGTATCTTCGGCGTTCTTTTCGAGCAAACCTTCGTAAATGTCGCCTTTGTCTTTCACGCCCATCATTAGCCACTGCTCGTTGTTGATCATGGCGATGATCTTGGAGAGCTTGGCCGGGTCCTGAATTTTGTTCTGGCTCTTGGTAAAGATTTGCCCCAGTATACCTTTCTCTTTGCCGAGCTCGCGCAGCATGATGGTATAGTGCGCCTCCAGTTCGGCACCTTTCAGGTCCACAAGGCTCTCCCAAGTATAGGCGGCAGGTATAGGCAACTTCCTGTTGTAAGGCGGCTTGGTATACTCGTCGGCCATCTTAAGGAAGAGGAGGTAGGTAAGCTGTTCTAAATAATCGCCGTAGCCCACGCCGTCGTCGCGGAGGGTGTTGCAAAAGGACCAGACTTTAGAAACTATAGCGGAGTTGTTGTTACTCATTTTAGGATATTTGAATTTAGTACTTATCTGACAAAGTCTTTTTTGTCATATCAAAGTGTTGGTAGTAGAGAGGAATGTCAAATTTGTTTCGCAAATGGCTCATGTAATCTTTTATTGGTTCATCAGCTTCGTGCTGCGATACGATGATAAGCTCTTTTGCTAATGCTTTATTTGGGAAATACGAATACTCTAGTATCTGACCAATGGCCTCTCTAATGCAAGCTTTAATGGAACTATAGGTTTTAATTTCATAGAAAATGAGATCAGAATTATCCTGAACTACAATATCTATTCTATTACTACCTGTGCCAGCCGGGTGCTCAGCTTTCACATTCTTCTTGCCATAAACAGACCTTAAATGTGTAGACAGGTAATTGCTTATTTTTTTATGATAAAGCTCTATTTCAACAGTTCTGGGAGCTCGCTTCGAGAGAGTGCTGTAATTAGGGTCAGTATTGTCAGATCTTACTTCGGCTTCGGTTGGTTTTTGGAATTCAAATGGCTTTAATACCTGAGGTGCTTGGTATTTGGGGCTATTATTTAAAAAGGTGTATCGTTTTACTTTATACAATGGATTCTTTGGATCAATTTCTATAAACTCATCATACAACACAGCATCTTTTGGTTTAAATCGCACATTGAATAAGTTTACGCCTTTCCAATTTGAGAAGCCTCTTTCATTAGCACCAGAAGCTTTTATTTGGTCCTCCATTTCCTTCAGCCAACCCAAGCGTTTGTATTCTTTTTTGATTTGCTCGGATTCTGCTATACTAATTATTTCTGCGTTTTTCAGCTCACCCACCCAGTAACGTTTTTTTGTCTGCTTATTAATTGTGTAAAGCTGAATGTCAAAAGATCTCCCTGCGTAGGTATCATAATCTGATCTTAACGGTTCCAAAAAACCATAATGGTAATCATCGATTAGTTTACTAAAATCTAATAGCCATTCTTCATGTCCATAACCGTGGTTTCCTTCGTGTGACTGACCATCATAGCTTTTTCCTTCTGGTCCAGACGGCATCACCCATCCTTTACTGTTCCAAGTAAGGCGTGCAAGGCGTTTATTGGCGTTTGCTTCGATAGCCTGAAGTACACCTTGGTAAGTCTCTTCGTGATCTTTGATAAACTTGGCGGTAGCCGCAATTAAGGTATCCCAATTATGTTTTGATAGATCACTTAATGGTATTACTTCTACATATTTCCACCACCCATTAGTATTGACTAGTTTTTGTTTACAGATTTCTTTTTGCCTGTCCGTTAGATCAGAGTTGCCTGAGTTCTGATAGTCTAGTTTTACTATCACTATTTTTAAATCGGAGTCTATACCTAGGGTAAAGTATACATCTTTGTTGCTGGCATTTTTCCTGATGATTCGTGCCCAGGTATAGGGTTTTATCGTGACATTTGATTTACCTCTAACAGGCCTTTGAAACCATGCTTTTTTGAATGAATCGACTTCGTAGTCTGGAAGTGTTTTTTCAATTTCTTTTGCCCAATAGCCAGTTTTAGACCATACACCATTTACCAATTGATTCTTGGCTGCAACATGCAATGGATTTTCATTGTCATGCTCTTTGTAAGCTATCTTCTCAAAGTGCTCAAAGTCTTGGAGTGAAAAGAATGATGGTGTTTGCATGGTTATCTGAAGGTTTAAACTTGTTACTTCTCAAAACTAATCTGAAACTGGCCCACTTTACTTGACTCATTCTGAATCTGCTCGATGGTGGTTTTTGCTATACCTATTGTTACCAACTTCCCCTCAAACGCTTGCTTCAAAATACTCTGACGTAGCGTTTCGGCTTGTTGCAGGCTGTGGCTGATAGTTTCCTCCATTTTATCGCACACACTTAAGCGGCTTTCTAAATCCTGAATTACTTTAGATTGTTGATCTATAGAGCAAAGAGGGAAAACAAATTTTTTAATTGAAGCAATACCAATATTAGCTTGAGTGGTTTCTACAATATATTTTCTTATTTCTTTAGTTATTTTAGGAGATAAAGTATATAGGTATAGATACTTGGAAAGCACTAGCTTTGGATTAGGCTTTACAATTGCACATGAGTAAGACACCAGAAATTTCTTGTCATAATCTATTAAGATATTTTTTCCTATCGTTCCATATCGTGGGAATATAATATCTCCTTTTTCAGGTTTTATTTTGCGTGATAAATTCTGGTAATCTTCATCAGAGATATATTTAGCCTTATCAAATGAAATTTTAAAATCATTTGTAAAGTCTTTTGTCGATACATAAGGAATACCTGATGGTAAGTTTTTAGGCATTTTATGGTCAATGTCTCCAATCTTATTACATACATCAGCCATAGTTACCCACTTCCACCCCTCAGGCAATTCACCATCATTCACTTCAGCATTAGTAAATTTCCCTTCAAAAGCCCATCTCAAAACGGCTTGGCGGTATACTTTGAGTTGCTGGCGGGCGGTTTCTAATTGCTCTTTGCCTTTGTCTAACTCGCTGAAAAGCTCCTCTATTTTGGCAACGATCTCCTGCTGCTCAGATAGGGGAGGGAGGGTTACATTTAATTCTTTTAGTATAGTTTGGCTAATATTAGGCTGGGCTCCGCCTATACTTTGTTTTAGTAAATCTGGCTTGCTAAAATACAGGTAGTAGTAAAGGTATTTTAATGCGACTTTATCATTTTCATAGATTCCGCACACAGCTTGATTAGTAGCAGCTTCTATACCTAAAAAAGCTAGCTTACCAATTGTTGCTCCGTAAAGCGCAATTAGCAGTGTACCTTTTGGAAAAATCTTAGCACTCGAGTTTTTAATTGCCTCTTGTGTAATCTTCTCTTCAGTATCAAATATAACCCCTCGATTTAATTCACCTGATTTGACCCAGGGAATATCCCCGTTATAAAATTTTGCTTCTTTTCTACTAGGAGTTCCTCCACTTGTAGTCTTAACAATCTCCCCCAACTTCTTTACTTCCCAATGCTGGGGAATCGTATTCTTATTAATCATACTACGCTGCTAACTCCTCGTTTAATTCATTCATAATTTCGTCGGTCTTTTCACCGAACAAAGCCCACATTTTACCCAGTCCCCCATGGGCATTAAAAGGGCTCAGATCAAAGTCATCCGGCTCTATCCGGAAGCTGCTGGCTACATACTCTTTGATCATGCGCAGCCACTGCATTTGCTCTTCTGAGAACTTCAGCACGCCCGCCTGCTTCCGGAACACCCAGTCCTGAAAATTGCGATCCACGGTGCGGTCATACGCTGTCAGGGTGTCGTCCAGTCCGCTTACCCGCCTGATCAAGCCAACCAAGGCCATCATTTCATTCTTCGGTTGTCCGTTTACTTTCTCCAGCTGCTCATAAGCACGCCAGACGGTGAGCGGAGCCATACCTGGTTTGTCGGTCTTAATGCGCTCCACCAGTTCTTTTATCATTTTATAAGTGAGCTCGCGGCGCTGGTAGGGCTGTCCATAGAAAAGCTGCAGTGCTGTGATCTCGGTCTTGTGTTCCTCTATCCAGGCCCTGAAGTCGCTCAATAGTTTTTCGGCGTCGGCCATATTGTCTTCCACCCAACCAATATTCACCAGTTCGTCCGGGTTGATGTGGTCGATAATCTGTTCATACTTGCGGCGAATGTCCACCACAAAGTCGCGCACCTCGTAGTCATCAAACAAGGCCACAGCCTGGTTAATGATCTGCTGGTGCCGCTCCTGTATAGCCGCCTCGATGGTGGCCGGCGCTGCGCCCTTGTGCTGTGCTTGTATCTCCTGTGTTATACCTTGCAGCGTGTCCGGGTCATGGGCATGCAGAAGCTGCTTCACCACCTGGTTCAAGGTATAGCCGCCAGTCTTCTCGGCGAAGGCCATTTTCTCCTTTTCGTTAATCTGCTTGTCGAGCCGGATCAAGCGGTTGGCCAGCGTGCTCAGCATGGCTTCGTCGGTATTGCCCATGGCTATACCTTCTAGCACCTGCTTCAGCCAGAGGCCCGGCTTCTTCTCCAGCGGTCGGCTGTCGGTCTTACGACTCTTCTCCACGCCAATCGCGTCGATGATCACAAAATGGTCTTTGGTGAACCTGGCGGTCGGCGTGCCAGTGGCTTTCAGTTCCTCCAGACTGCAGGTGCGCGTGCCACGGCCTTTCATCTGCTCGTAATAGCTGCGACTTTTCACGTCGCGCATAAAGAGCAGCACCTCCAGCGGCCGTATGTCGGTGCCGGTGGCAATCATATCCACGGTTACAGCCACACGTGGGTAATAGCTGTTGCGGAACTGCTGCAGCACGCTCTTCGGGTCTTCCTCGCTGCGGTAGGTTATCTTTTTGCAGAACTTGTTCTCCTCAGCAAACTCCTCCCGCACAATGTGGATGATATCATCGGCATGACTGTCACTTTTGGCAAAGATCAGCATTTTAGGCACTTCAAACTTGCCCTCCGCATCCACACGGTCCGGGAACATGGCTGGCAGGTTGTCCTTCACGGCACGCACGATTAATCGAATCTGGTTCACGTTCACCACCTTGTCGTCGAGCTGTCGGTTGTTGTATTCTACTTCTTCGTCCAGCTGGTTCCAGAATTCTTTTCGGGTCAGCTTTTCTCGTGAGCTTACATACTCGCCCAAATCAATTCTAGCGCCTTCCTGCGTCACCTTAGTCACAATCTCGAACACATTGTAAGGCACCAGCACACCGTCTTCCACGGCTTTCAGGTAGCCATAGTCGCAAACCAGGTTTCTGTCAAAATAGCCAAAGGTACGGTTATCAGGCGTAGCGGTCAGGCCAATTTGGAAAGCGTCGAAATAATCGAGCACCTGCTTCCATAGGTTATAAATGCTGCGGTGGCATTCGTCTATCACCACGAAGTCGAAGAACTCCATCGGTATAGCCGCATTGTACACCACCGGCATCGGTTCTTTGGGCTGCCACTTGTCTTCGTTCGGGTTTTCTTCTTCGTCCTTCTCGTCGAGCGGCGTGCCTTTCAGAATGGAGTAAAGTCGCTGGATGGTGCTGATGTATACCTCACTGTCACTCGGCACAAAAGAACTGCTTAGCCGTGTAACGCCATACAACTCCGGGAAGAGGCGGTTATCGTCCTGCGGTTCATACTTTTTAAACTCCTGCTCAGCCTGCTCGCCCAGGTTTTTGGTGTCTACCAGGAACAATACCCGCTTCGCTTTGGCGAACTTGAGCAGACGGTAAATGAACGAGATAGCCGTAAAGGTTTTGCCAGAGCCCGTCGCCATTTGAATAAGCGCTTTGGGACGGCTCTCCCGGAATGATTGTTCCAGGTTGGTGATCGCCTGCACCTGGCAGTCGCGCAGGTTATCGGTCGGCAAGCCAGGTATATCGAAGAATCGCGCACGCAGCGTCTTGTCTTCCTTCAGCCACTTCTGAAAAGTCTCGGGACGGTGGAAAGTAAAAACAGGGCGGGAGCGGGGCTTTGGGTCGCGGTGATCGGTAAAGCGGGTGATCGCGCCCGTACTCTCATACACAAAAGGCAGCGGACCGTTGTTAATGTGCTTCAGCTTGGCCTTGGCGTAATCCGAAGACTGGTCTTCGTGCACCGTCAGTTTCACACCTTCTTCCTCGCGTTTGGCCTCAATAATACCAACCGGCTTCTTGTCCACGAACAGCACATAATCGGCTGGCCCTACATCCGTCTGCCACTCCCGAATGGCTATACCTGTGCTCACGCTCAGGTTAAAGGCCTTCTTATCCTGGATCACCCAGCCGGAAGCTTCCAGTAATTGGTCGATTCGGTCACGGGCAATCTGTTCGGGTGTTTGGTTCATAGGCTGAAGCGGAACGTAGGCTAAATTTGTGTTGTAACGCTAAGGTGCTTTAAATATATAGCAATTTTATGATTTTGTTGTAAAAGGAAGAAAAATATAGTAGTGTTGCTTTAAGTATTTATGTATTACTTCTGGATTAGAATCATTAACCAAATGATATGCAAAAGCAAACACACAGTTTACCTGCCTTGATCTCTTTCTTTATACCGGGATTAGGTCAGCTCATCAAAGGCCATATTCTGAAGGGAATATTTATCTGGATCTTCGGCGGGATTCTGACTTTCTTTTTCTGGTGGACGATTATCATACCGTTCATCCTCTGGGCCTGGAATGTGTACGACGCGTATAATTCTTAATCCGTTAAGTCATTGCATAACACGTCCAGATTTCTCCTATCGTCGAAATGACAGGGCGGGGGTGACAATACTGTGCTATGAAATTGAAGTTTGAAATGATAACTTACCTTACAGGTATGAAAACACTACTGCTGATCCTGATGTTCTTTACCACTTTCGTGGCTTTTGCGCAGTCTCCGGAAGATAAGTTAGCCCAATTAAACATCCAGCTGCCGCAAGTGTCGGCCGCTGGTGGCAGTTTTGTTGACGCTGTACGAGTTGGAAATCTGATCTACCTGTCGGGCAAAGGTCCGCGTACCAGCAACGGGGAGTACATAACCGGCAAGCTGGGACAGGACCTGACCTTGGAGCAGGGGTATGAGGCGGCAAGGTTGATTGCCCTGCTGCAACTGGCGGTACTGAAAAGAGAGCTGGGGGACCTGAAGCGGGTCAAGCGTATCGTGAAAGTGAATGGGTATGTGAATTCGGCCGCGACCTTTTACGACCAGCCGAAAGTGATCAACGGGTATTCTGAGGTGATGATCGCAGTTTTTGGAGACATGGGCAAACATGCGCGGACTGCCATAGGTACTAATGCGCTTCCGTTTAACATGGCAGTGGAAGTAGAGATGATCGTGGAAGTAGCGCAATAGACTGATTTCACGCTTAAGGTTATATTAAATCGGCTATTGTTTTGTAAAACCTTCTGTAAACTAGCTAGTTAACTATAGTAGTGCAACGGGCTATGTTGCTATTGTTTTACCCATAACCAGGACCGCCTATGACTCCGAATACCGCACTTGCTTTGCTATTGGTAGGCTCAGTTGCTTATTTCTTTATCGAGTTGATGATCGATTAAGGAAGCTTAGAGCTTTTAGCAATTACTACTTAATCAGGGGTAAATGACAGCTGAATAGCGGTCGTTTTAGTGACTGCCCAATCTGTCAGGTATAAAATCAAATACGGCTGCTTTTGCCCATACGAGCAGTTGAAACTTCTATTTAGCTTTTTTGCTGTAAGGTAGCCAGTCTAATGGTCTGTCTGTACCTGCTCCCGTACCGCTTTCCCATACCTGAAAAACACCAGTACCACCATTAACGCTACCACCCCCAAACAGACCCAGGCCGTTGTGATGATCTGCGGACTTTCCGCTGCATTGAGCTCACGGTGTTTTAGGATGATGCCGTAGAGTGCCCAGATGCCCACCAGTCCGATGAAAGGGTTGGTGCGGGTATAGACCACAAATACTACAATCAACGTGGCAGCTACGATCATGATCATGGTCCAGAGTCCTTCGCTCAGGCCAAAGCCGTCCCAGCCTAAACCCACCAGGGCAGAACTGATGTTGGCAACCGTGGCGATGATGATCCAGCCAAAGTACAGGCTTAGTGGCACCTGCGTAAACCAGCGGGAAGCGGCCGAGCGGTTAGGGTCAAAAATATTCAGACGCAGGTGGATCAGCAGCAGCGTGATCAGCTGGATCAGGATCAGCAACACCGAGAGCAACAGCCGCTCGTTTACCCAGGCAATAGTCCAGGCGCCGGTGGCCAGGTTGTTGAGCATGAACAGAAAACCGAGCCGCTTCAGGTCTGCGTTGGCCACGTGCAAGGCTGGCTCCTTGAATGCTTTGACGAGGTGGTAGATGCAGAAAGCGGAAAGCGCCAGGTAGATGATGCCCCAGATAGAAAAGGTGATACCCGCCGGGGTGAAGAGCGCCGGATATTTGGTGGAAACTTCGCCGATGGTCTGGCTATTGAAAAGCTCCAGCTGCGTGAGCTGCGAGGGCACCAGGTGCAGCAGGAAAAACACGGTGTTCAGGATGGCAAGCGTCTTGATATTTTTCATAGTCCGGCGTGCGTTATTTCGGGAATGTTTTATCTACGCAAAAGACTGAAACTTAACCAAAAGCTCCCTGGAATGTTCGGTGATCGTGTGCCGATACCCATCCTTATCCTGACCCATTTGCACCGGCCTGCCGTCGCGGTTCCAGCCGAAGTCTTTGATCGATACTTATTCCATCAGAAAAGGGATAAAGATTCGGGTTGATGTAGCTGCACTATGGTCTGAGAAAAGAAAAATAACAGCAGCTGTACTGACTTGTTTTGGTACGATGGGTAAAATGCTATATTTGCCGGATACTCGCTGGCTATACCTTGGTTTTGAGATGAAACAAGCCGGATCTGCACGCAGCGGGTGTAACTCAAAGATCATACTTTATGAAAAATTTTAGCTGGCTGCTGGTGGCAGTCCTGGGCCTGTCGGGTTGTATGGGCACGAAGAAATACGCTTCGTTTGTGGAGCAACGCGTGCAGACAGAGCAGGTAGCCGCGCCGCAGCACGATGCGCTGGTGGTAAATGCCCAGGCCGCCGCACAACCCGGCCATCAATACAAACAGCTGGAGCGCTCTTTTATACCTGCGCTGGTGTACTGGGGCTGGAACTCGACCATCTCCTGCGAGCTCGATCCGGGTATGGCGGCAGCCGCTGTGCGCAGCGGTATGTACCAGGCAGCAGACAAGCTCAACCTACAGGATCGCTTAGGGGGCAGGCAGCTGGTAGTGGATATACGGCAGACGCCCGGCCAGTTTATGTATGAGAACAAAGGCAATGTGATCTTCCTGATTTTTGCGCACATTACCTCCGCTCAGGAATCGATTACCCCGCGGCCTACGGACCTGGTGCTGCACTACCAACTGCTCGAAAACGGCGCTGTGGTAGCCAGTGGCGAGGGATTGGTAAAGAACACACAAGAGCCACTGCGCAACCTCTGGAAGTCGTCGAAGAAATTTACCTGGCTATACCTGGACCAGTTTGAACTCGAAGCCGGTCGCATGGGGGAGGAGTCGCTGAAAGACATCCTGCTGCAACTGGAGGGTGACCTGAGCCGTTTGTAGTCGGCAGGGTTTCGAAGGCATCATACCAGGCATAAAAAATCCCCTCTGTTACAGCAGAGGGGATTTTTGTTTATAGCTTATGGCCTGCGCGGATCATTCGGGTCGTTTGGTCGACGCGGACTGTTCGGATCGTTCGGATCAGTTGGCCGTCGCGGATCGTTCGGGTCTGTGCTCGTTCTGCGCGGGTTATTCGGGTCCAGTTTGTCAATGTCCACCTCCGTGTTTCGAACTGTGTCGCGGATGGTTTCGTCGTGCTCCGTTACCTCTTTGTGCAGGTTGATCTCTTCTACCACACGGGCTTCTTTGTTCACCACGGCCTCTTCGCCTCGCTCGGTTATGTTGAGTTCACCTTCCTTGGCATTGGCCAGGTCGGCATCTGTCGCAGGACGGTTAACCGGTCTGCGCTCCACGTCCACATGCTCTTCGCGCAGTTTAATATGCTCTTCCACGGGACGCTCCACAATGCGGGTCCGGATGTTGGTGGCTCCGGTTTCTACTTCCCGCTTACCGACTTCCAGATCCTCTTTGATGATCGGAATTGTCTGATCGTCATCCTTTACATTAGAGGTGTTGGGTCTGTTGCGGTAGAACTTGTCTTCATCGTAGGCAGGATCGTTGTAGAAATCATCCTTATCACGGGTGCCACGGCCTGCCACAGCAGCGCCGGCTGCGGCACCGGCGGCTCCCATTGTTCCGAAGACATTGCGCACAGTCGTTTCAGTTTCGCGTGTCAGGCTGCCTTTTTCGTACACGGGTAATGCGTTCAGTTGGTCCGCTGTGATATTTGGTAAGATCACATCGTCATCAGCATCCTGCAACTCGGCTACCCCGATCGGTATAAGTACGTGGCGTGGTTCCAGATCGAGGAAGTTGCCTTCGAGGTCCAGCACGATGTAGCGCACCTTGCGGGTCTGCGGATCGAACAGGAGTTCTTCCACTTCGCCGATGGTGTTGCCCTGCGGGTCTTTCACAGTCCAGCCTTTGATGTTAGGCTCTCCTTCAGCTATCTGGAAGTCACTACCGCCCAACTCCTGCAGGCGGTTTCTATCATTATAATTTTCGTTTGTGTTCATCGTCGTAATTAGTTAATAATCTATAAGTTGGCATTATGCTACTAGGTTATACGCGGGTTCGGGACACGTGTATAATTTCCCTGTGTCCGGTGCAGGAGCGGCTTAATTGCCGCGCCTTGCCACGATCTCCACGCGTCTGTTCTGCTGGCGCCCCTCGGCCGTCTGGTTAGAGGCAACCGGGTCAGCTTCACCCACCGGATGCACCGAAATGCGGTCCTGGCTGATGTTGCCGTTTTGGGTAAGCCAGTTGCGCACGGCCTCTGCCCGCTCTTCGGCCAGTTGCTCGTTGTAATTTTTACTGGCACGTGCGTCGGTATAGCCGTAGATGCGCACCTGCCCATCGCTGTAGCGCTGGTTCAGCGACTGTGCCACTTGCTGTAGCTTGGGCGTAGCCGCAGAGCGGATCTCCTTCGAATCGGTATCGAACAGGATGGTTTCGTCAAGGCTGTAGATCGCATAATCTTCATTGCCTCTCACGGTCACATCCCTGTCTGTGATTTCCTGGTAAGTGGCCACCGGCGCATTGCGGTCGATCGCATTCCAGTCTGCGTCGGTTGTCATGCGGCGATCTGTGTCCATACCGCCGGTTGTGCCACCGGTCGTAGCACCGGCTGTGGTGGCAGTGGTCGTATCTGTGTCCATGTCACGGTCCACATCGGTGTCATCGTCACATCCACGAAGTAAGAATATGATAGCCAGCAAGGCCAGAAGACCCAGGAGTAACCATATCCACCAGGGTCTGTTTTGTTTTGGTTCAACGTTTAAGTCAGCCATTTTTCAGTTGTTTTATTTTGTTTAAAAAAGATTTAGATCAACATCGCGCCAGCTTTAAAAAAACTAAGACGCAATAGAAAGATTACGATTTACCTATACACTTAGTTATCAATAAGGAAATCTTAGCTAGAAAAAGTCTAATCTAGGAGCGGTAAATTGCTTGTTATTGCGTCCCTGACCCATGCAAAATCCCAGTTGTCTGATGTGGGTCTTTGATGACTGATTGGGTTGATCTCCGGAATCCTTTTTTGCATGCTCTTTCGGATTTTCAAATCCGAAAGTATACCTGTTGGGAATTTCCTAATCCCCGCATACCAGCAGGACGCAACCGGCACACGGGGATCAGGAAATTCCCTGCTATTGGGGGTAGGGCCCTGTACAAAGCTTCGGGATTATAATTCCCGAAGAGTTTTCAATGTCCCGAAGAGCTTCTGTAAGTTTCAGAGCGCTTGTGATGATTGTCTAATTCAAGCTTTCACCTCGAGGTAAAGTTCTAAGACTACGACTTGCCGCCGCAGACGCACGACCACCAATCAGCGCAAAGTTTAAATCAACCGTATAAATCCGCATCCGAATTTCTATACCTGTCGGGAAAACAACAGGTCCACTATACCTGTTCATACCGCAACATTCCGGATGATATAAAAAGTTAAGCATGCAAACAGACCTCAGCGGTAAAACCATCATCATCACGGGCGGCAGTTCCGGCATCGGTGCGGCAGCGGCCCGAAGCTTGCGGCAGAAAGGAGCACAGGTCGTTATTACGGGCCGCTCAGATGAAACCAAAAAACTGGCGGAGGAGATCGGCTGCGATTATTACCTCGTGGACTATACCCGCTTTGCAGAGGTGCGTTCCTTTGCCGATACCTTGCTGGTGAATTACCCCCGCATCGATGTGCTGGTCAACAACGTGGGCGGCATTATTGCGAACAGACGCCTGACCGAAGACGGTCACGAAACCACCCTGCAGGTCAATCATCTGTCGGGTTTTCTGCTCACGCTTCTGCTCCAGGAAAGGCTGGAGACCTCCAAGGCGATCGTGATCAATACTTCCAGTGTGGCCAACACCATGGGCCGCATCGATTTCAACGACCTCGAAAACCAAAAGAACTACAAAAGCATGGCGGCCTACGGTGCGGCAAAGCTCATGAACATCCTGCATGCCATGGAGATCAGCACCCGATTCAAGGGCGTGTGGGCGGCTTCGTTTCATCCGGGTGTCGTCGAGACAAGTTTTGCGCGGGAGGGGAGCGGCCTGATCAAGTGGTTGTATGAAGGCTTGCTGGGCCGTTTTTTTATGATTTCGCCTGAACAGGGAGCCGACACCCTACTTTGGCTGATCAGTACACAGCCGGGCAAAGACTGGCAGGACGGGGAGTACTACTACAAACGCAGGCCCGGCCGCCGGAATAATCAGGTCAGCCCCGAAGTGGCCGCTCAACTATGGGAAGCCTCTGTGCAACTGACCAAAGACCGAAAACAATAGCGCCTGTAACAGGTATAGAAATATAACAACAACCGACAAACAAACCATACTATGAAAACAGCACTCGTAATTGGCGCAACCGGCCTGGTGGGCTCGCAACTGGTACAGCAGCTCCTGGCCGATGACCGCTTTAACAAAGTGATCGTGTTCGGACGCCGCACCTTAGGTATAGCCAACCCCAAACTGGAAGAACACCTGATCGACTTTGACAAGCCCGAAGCCTGGCAGCACCTGGTGAAAGGGGATGTGTTTTTCTCCACGCTGGGCACTACGCTCAAACAGGCAGGTGGTCAGAACGAGCAGTATATGGTCGACTACCACTACCAGTACAAGTTCGCGGAAGCCGCTGCGCAAAACGGTGTTCCGGCCTATGTGCTGGTATCCTCATCAGGCGCCAACAAGGATTCCATGATTTTCTACTCCCGCATGAAAGGTACGCTGGAGGAGAACGTGAAAAAGCTCGACTTCCAAAGCATCAACATCATACAGCCGGGCCTGCTGCACGGTGACCGCAAAGAGAGCCGCACCGGCGAAGAGGTAGCCTACAAGGTGCTCAACTTTTTCGATAAACTCGGTATAGCCGGCAAGTACAAGCCTTACGAAGACAAGGTGGTGGCCCGGGCCATGATCAACGCCGGTATAGCCGCCCAGCCCGGTGTGCATACCTATACCTTAGGCGACATATTTAAGCTGGCAGAAAGAGAGCATTTGAGCCGGTAGTTTTGATAACTGTGATAGAAATGGCGCGAGCGTCTTCGCTCGTGTCTGTTATGGAGGGGCCTTCCCGAGATCGCACTCGGGACAGGCTGGCCCAGGTATAGGTATAGCTTGCTTTGCTTTAAAGCAATTACTATTGTAGGTGTAGCAACTGCTTTTGCAGGTATATCAAATGATATTGCTTTGTAGCTTGCCCTGGCCGGCCTCACTTTTTTCCTTGATGAAAAAAGTAAGCAAAAAAATCAAGACGATTTTAAACTCGCTGACCGCTCAAACACAAAATCGTCAAATGCGCACCTGGCAAAGTTTCTTGTTTCATTGCCAACGTGCAAGTTAGCCTTGCTATACCTGCCAGGGGTTTGTTTGCTTAGAAAGAAACAAAGAAGCTAACACTTTAGGATTTGCAATAGCAGAAATTCCCCTCTTGGGAGGGGCAGGGGTGGGTTAATCGTTCCCTAGATTCCCCGCCTTTGATAAGGAGGGGTAGGGGTGGTTGGACCCGGTACTGCAATGAAACTGCTGAAGCTTCAACACCTATACCTGTGAAATGGCGTCGGCTAATTCCCCTCTGGGGGTAGGGGCCATTACTGTTCGAAACCTGTGAGATACGCAGTTATTAAGTCCGTACGGTCTTTTTTGACAATTAGGAGTGTCCCCTTGAGGGAACCATAGGGGTGTTCCATAGGCCGAAGACCATCTAGTGCAGTAGCAACATAGCTAAACGGCAGCTATTTACACCCCTATGGTCCCCTCAAGGGGACAGTTGCTCTTGCTGTAAATTGGCCTTAATCGCCATGAAAAGCATTTTTTACAGGTTTCGAACAGTAGTGGGTAGGGGCCCTCTTTAAATGGAGGGGCAGGGGTGGGTTCATCATGAACAAGATACATAAGCTACAAAGCTATACCGGTGAATTAGTAACAGCAGAAAGTCCCCCTTTGAAGTCGAAGATCCCGGACTTGTTTCGGGAGGGGCAGGGGGATGACAATTGTGCACATGAAACTACAGCTACATGCTTAAGTTGACTGTATTGGGCCTCCAGCTCTTTAAATCAAACACAGGTATTTTACACATTATTAAAAGGTCAAGATTTTCAAAAACACTTCCCGATTCCTTAACCTTTACATTTCCTTTCCTTAATATTCGGGTAACCTGCCCGGGATAGCTTTGCGATCAGATAAACCAACATCTTTCGCTATGCTAGTAAGAACTTTTACACTATTGAAACGGCAAGTACCCGCTTTACTGCTCCTGCTGCTTTGCTGTCAGGTGGCCGTGGCGCAGTCGCTGTCGGTACAGGGCAAGGTAACCGACGAACAGGGCACAGGCCTGCCGGGTGCCAGTGTGGCCGTAAAGGGTACGACCAACGGAACCATTACCGATGGCAACGGGAATTACAAACTGACTGTCCGCAACCAGGGCGATGTGCTGGTGGTGTCTTTTATCGGGTACCTCGCGCAGGAGCTGCCCATTGGAAACCGGGACTTCATCAACATCCAACTGCAGCCCAACCAGAACCAGCTGAACGAGGTGGTGGTAACCGCCTTGGGTATAGAGCGGGAGGAGAAGGCGCTGGGCTACGCTACCCAAACGGTTAGCGGTGAAAGCCTTACCAACGCGCGCTCCAATAACTTTGCAAGCGCCCTTTCAGGTAAGGTGGCAGGTCTGACACTGGTTTCTCCTGGTTCAGGGCCTGTGAACTCTACACGCATCTCGTTGCGTGGGGATAACTCGCTGGACCCTAACGGCAATAGCGCGCTGATCATACTGGACGGCGTGCCGCTTAACAGCGGATTGACCAGTTCAGGCGTTGACAATGCCTATGGGGCAGGCTCAGGCAATGACATCCCGGTGGACTTTGGCAATGGTATTGCCGATATCAACCCCGACGACATTGAAAGCATCACCGTCCTGAAAGGACCAAGCGCGGCGGCGCTCTATGGCAGCCGTGCCGCCAACGGCGTGCTGCTCATCACTACCAAATCAGGCAATAGCAGGAAAAAAGGCCTGGGCGTGACGCTTAACTCCAACTTCAGCTTTAACGATGTGCTGCAGTGGCCGGACTACCAGTATGAATATGGCCAGGGCACCCATAACCTGAATAAGGAAGGGCAGCCCTACTACTCATATCATGTGTCGGAGGATGGCAATAACACAGGCGGCACCAGCAGTGCCTACGGCCCTAAGTTCGACGGGCAGTACTTCTACCAGTATGACCCTACCCTGCAGGGGCAGTCGGCAGAACGCCAGCTGTGGAGGCCCTATAAGGACAACATCAAAGGCTTTTTCAGAACGGGCTCTACCATCACCAACAGTGTAGCCGTGGATGGTGGCAATGAAAGAGGTTCGGCACGCGCCTCCCTGACGCATTCCAAGAACGAGTGGATCATGCCTAACACCGGGTTTGAGCGCATGACGGCCGCTCTGAGCCTGAACTATAACGTGTCGGATAAGCTGAAACTGAACTCCAAGGTTAACTTCACGCACAAGAAGAGCGATAACCTGCCGGGGACCGGCTACAGCAACCAGTCGATTGCCTACTTCATGATCTTCCAGAACCCGAACGTGGACCTGGCCTGGTATGAGCCGAGATGGAAGCAGGGGAAAGAGCAATTGGAGCAGATACACCCGTTCAGCTCTTACATTGACAACCCTTATGTCATTGCCTACGAGATGACGAACGCGATGAATAACTATTCCACGGTGGGTAACCTCTCGGCCACGTATGAGATCTCCCCGAAATTCGACCTGCTGGTGCGCTCTGCTCTTACGACAAGACAGGAAGATCGGGCGCAGAGGCGTCCGTTCAACACAGCCAACTTCCCGTTCGGTTACTACAAGGAGCAGAGCATCTTCGACTATGAGATCAACAACGACTTCCTGGTAACTTACAAGGAAAAGATCGGCAGCGACATCGATATCAGGACTTCGTTTGGCGGTAACACCCGGCGCCAAAAGTACAGGCTGACTAATGGAGTGCTTGATGGCCTGGTGATACCGGGGGTATACAAGCTCTCCAACGGCCTCAGCAACCCGATGATGACCACCAACCATGCAAACAAGCACGTGAATAGTTTGTATGGTCTGGCCACCTTCTCTTACCAGGACAAGGTATTTGTGGACGTGACGGGCCGTAATGACTGGTCATCCACGCTGCCGGTGCAGAACAACTCCTTTTTCTATCCTTCCATCAACTCCAGCTTTATTTTGAGCGATATCTTTACGCTGCCGCGCCAGGTGTCCTATGCCAAGATGAGGCTTTCCGCGGCAAAAGTGGGTAATGATACAGGCCCCTACAGGACCAGAAAGTACTACGGACAGAGCGACTTCGCGGCGTCCGGCTCGGTACCTACTACACTGCACAACACGGACTTTAAGCCGGAGCTGACCACCAGCTACGAGGCCGGCCTGGAGTACAGGCTGTTCCAGGGGCGCCTGGGCATGGACGTTACCCTCTACCGAAGCTTCACGGAAAACCAAATCCTGGAAATCCCGCTCGACCCCACCACGGGCTATAGCAGGGCGGTGATGAACGCCGGAAAGGTACGTAACCAGGGTATAGAGCTGATGGTGAACGCCACGCCGGTCGAGACAAGCGGTTTCCGCTGGAACACGTCGGTGGTCTGGTCTAAGAACGATAACGAGGTGATGGAACTGGCAGAGGACCTCGGAGCTGATGAGCAGGTGATACACAGAGGTGGTCAGGCTAGCATTATTGCCAGGGTGGGTGGAAGCACAGGCGACATCTACGGCTTCGGTTTTGTAAGAAGCCCTGACGGACAGATCGTGTACGACAAGGCAGGTTTGCCGGCTTATCCGGCTGAGACACAGTACATCGGCAATGCCTATGCTGATTGGAAGGCCGGTTTCAACAATGAATTCTCTTACAAGAACTTCCGGTTCAACGTGTTGCTCGATGGTCAGTACGGCGGCATCATCTATTCTCAGACGCACCATAAGATGGCCGAACAGGGCAAGCTGAAGAGCACGCTGATGGGACGTGAGGATGGTTTCATCATCGGTGACGGCGTAGTGGACAACGGCGACGGCACCTTCTCGCCAAACACGGCAAAAGTAACGCCCCAGGCCTACTACACGCGCTATTATCGACGCGCCAACGTGGAGTCCAACTCATTTGATGCTTCCTTCCTGAAGCTGCGCGAAGTACGCCTGGAGTATAACCTGCCGAAGACGATGCTCGCCAAAACAAGGTTTCTGCAAGGAGCAAGTGTGTCTCTCTACGGCCGCGACCTGGCCATGCTCACCAGCTTCCCGATCTTCGATCCGGAGACGGCTGCGCTGAATGGCGGCACCATCATGCCGGGCGTGGAAATGGGGCAGATGCCTTCTACCAGAACCTTCGGAATGAATGTTACCCTGCAACTTTAATTCAAACTCTTAAAAATAGCCAGGGCCGGCCTGGGGCGCCTCAGGCCGGCTTCCCAAATTTTCAAAGCAATGACAAAACGTATAAATAAAATTCTGACGGTACTGGTTATCCTGAGCTGCTTTAGCTTTTCCTGTACCGACGACTTCGAGGAGGTCAACATCAATCCTAACCTGATCGAAAAGATCAGCCCCGGCACACTGCTCAACCCGATCGTCTATGAGGTGTCGAGCTTTAACGCCACCAGGAGCAATGCCTTCACGTTTGATCTGATGCAGGTATCAGTTCCGTTCCCGAGTGCATCGGGTGGCGTGCACCGTTACGATATAGGTCAGACCGCTGGCAACTCTACCTGGAACACCTATTACCGCTGGCTCGCCAATATTAAGGAAATGCAGGCTGCAGCCGTAGCGGCAGAGGACCCTAACTACGAGGCCATTGCCCTTACCCTGAATGCCTGGGTATACTCGCTGCTGACCGACTCCTTCGGGGATGTACCCATGGAAGAGGCATCGCGTGGTGATGAGAAAATCTTTTACCCTGCCTTCAATACACAGCAAGAGATCTACACAAAGATACTGGCCGACCTGGAGCGGGCGAACACCCTCTACAACACTTCCAGGGGCATGGTGTTTGGCACGGATATTCTCTACGGCAACAACGTGAGCAACTGGCAACGCTTCACAAACTCCCTGCGCCTCCGCCTGCTGCTCAGAGTGTCTAATAAGTCTGAGATGAACGCTGTGACTCATATGGCCGAGATCATCAACAACCCGGGGGCAAACCCGGTGTTCACCAGCAATGAACAGGCGGCTATCCTTAAAATTACCGGCATTCCGCCACTGGTATCGCCATGGGGCCGTGCCGTTGACTTCAGGACAGGCCGCGCTGCCTCTTCCTTCTTCATCGATCACCTGAACGCCCTGAATGATCCGCGCCGACCGAAGTTCTTCGGCGAAGCCACCTCCACTGACGGCAAAACCAAATTAGGCTACAAGGGAATCCCGAGTGGCTTCGACAGCAACAGTGCGCAGTTCGGTTTCTCTCCGTCCAGCCCGAACATTGCCCTTGTGACTGCCCCGATGATCACGGTGCTGATGAGCTATGCCGAGGTAGAATTCATCAAGGCGGAGCTGGCGCAGAAAGGCATTGCCGGCGCCGATGCGCAGGCACACTACGAGAAGGGCGTAAAGGCTGCCATCGCACAGTGGGGCGCCGAAGTTCCGGCTGATTACTTCGAGAACCCGGCCGCTGCTTACGATGGCTCGCTGGAGCGCATCATGCTGCAGAAGTACCTGGCGCTGTACTTCACTGATTATCAGCAGTGGTTTGAGTACCGCCGCACCGGACTGCCCGTGTTGCCTAAAACGGAAGCTATGATGAATAACCAGGAAATGCCGGTGCGTTTCCGCTACCCAGCCAACGTGCAGCAGATGAACAGCGAGAACTATAAAAAAGCCGTGGAGCGTATGGGCGGCGACGACATCAACACCAAAGTTTGGTGGGAAAAGTAATCAACAACCAGCTATGAAAACAGGGAGTCGTTGCCCGCAATGAGCGCGACTCCTTTTATAATTGTAACACCATTTTCAGATTGATCTAACAATGTCTCAGAAAAGAAGAACCTTCCTCAAATCACTCGGCCTGACAGGTATGGGCCTGACACTGGCACCGAATCTCTTACAGGCCAAACCCGCTATACCTGCCCGCGGTAAAGACCTGAGCACCGTGACCCTAAGCGGCAAGGTATACGCCCAGGGCAAAGGGATAGCAGGCGTTTCCGTGACCGATGGCATCAACGTGGTGACGACTGACTCGGCTGGCCGCTACGAACTGCTCAGCAACGCCACCGCTGACTTTGTATACCTGTCCATACCGCGCGGCTACGAGTTTGAAAATGAGAAAAGCATTACCCGCTTTTATAAAAGAATTGTGCCGCAGCGGGGCCGCTTCAAAGCTGATTTTGAGCTGAAGCGCCTGGCGCAGGACGATACGCGGCACAACTTCGTGGTGTGGGCCGATCCGCAGATCATCTCGAAAGAAGACGCCGAGCAGCTTAAGCGAGAGTCAGCGCCAGACCTGAAGCAGCTGATGAGCAGCTACCCACAGGGAACGCTTTTCCATGGTATTGGCTGTGGCGACCTGGTATGGGACAAGTTTGAGCTGTTTGACGATTACCAGGAGGCACTGGCCATTGCCGGTATACCGTTTTTCCAGGTGATCGGCAACCACGACATGAACCTGGATGCCCGCACCGACGAAGGCTCGACCGAAAAATTCAAGGAGCTGTTCGGCCCGACTTACTATTCCTTCAACAGGGGAGAGGTGCACTATGTAGTACTCGACGACGTGTTCTTTATTGGCACGGCCAAGAAGTACATCGGCTACCTGACCGAGCGCCAGCTGGCCTGGCTGGAGCAGGATCTGGCGACGGTGAAGCCAGGATCGACCGTGGTAGTGAGCCTGCACATACCGGCCTATACCCGCCAGCACGAGCGCAACAAAGAGAAAGAGCCATCCCTGGGCGGCGTGGTGTCGAATCGCAAAGAGCTGTACCGTCTGCTGCAGCCTTACAAGGCGCACCTCATGTCGGGCCATACGCACTTCAACGAGAAGGTGTTTGAAGGCGACAACATCATCGAGCACGTGCACGGTACAGTGTGCGGCGCCTGGTGGACGGGCCCGATCTGTTACGACGGCACACCGGGCGGCTACGGTGTGTATGAAGTAAAGGGCAGCGAACTGCAGTGGTACTACAAGTCGACGGGCCTGCCGAAGGAGCACCAGTTGCGGGTATACCCGGTGGGAGCCGTAGCCGGGAAGCCGGAGCACGTGGCGGTAAACGTCTGGAACTGGGACCCGAACTGGAAAGTGGAGTGGCTGGAGGATGGCAGGCGCATGGGAGAGATGACCCGCGAAACCGCCCTGGACCCACTATCAATAGAACTACATGAGGGCGCCGCTAAGCCCTCCAGGCACAAGTGGGTGGAGCCACAACCGACCGATCACCTGTTTTTTGCCAGGCCGTCTGCGGGGGATTCCGTTTTTGTAGTGCAGGTGAAGGACCGCTTCGGGAATGTGTACCGGGATGAACTGAAACTCGCCAAACTGGAAAGCGCCGTGCACTAGCTATAGTATGTGATTCGCTATTCGCTATCTGGTTGCTGTATTACTGCAGTAACAGCTTCCGGTCTACATGCCCTTTTTCGGTGATCAGCCTGAGCAGGTAGATGCCTTTGGGCTGCTTACTCAGATCAAGTTGCTCTTTCAGCTTACCTGAAAGGGTGTACAGCTGCTGACTCAATACGAGTTTGCCAGTCGGGTTGTATACCTGCAGGGCGGCTTCGGTGGTGCCGGTCAGTTGAGCTGTAAGCTGCACCGTGGTGCTGGCCGGGTTCGGGAACAACTGGATGCCTGTTGCCACTTCGGCTTCGTTTGTATTGGTGCAAACACTCACCGTCAGCTCCTTTTCAACCGTCTGGGAGCAACCGTTCATGGTGTAGGTATAGCTGACGCGGTGAGTGCCTGGTCCGGCCTCTGCGGCGTTGAACAGGCCATTCGCGACATGGTCCCCGCTATACGTTCCGCCCGCCGGGGAACCGCCCGTTAGCAGGAAGTCGGTGGAGGAGGAGCATACCTGCTGGAAAGCTGCTAAGCTGACCGTCGGAACCTGGTATACGGTGATTGTTTTGGTGGCACTGGCACTACAGCCGTTCTCGGTGTAGGTATAGGTCAGTTTATGCGTTCCAATGCCGGCCAGGGCTGGATCGAAGGTGCCCTTTTGGTCCATGCCGTTGCCTAACCAAAAACCTCCTGCCGGGCTAAAATCGCTTAAGGTATAGGGAGCCTGATTCAGACAGGCTCTTTCATCCAGGCCTGCCTTCACCTGCGGAATAGCCTGCACCTGCACGTCGAGGTAAGAATTGGGGGAGTGGCCGTTGAAGTTCTGCGCCGCCACCCCGATTCGTCCGCTCGTCTGCCCGATGCGTACGGTGACCATGGTGGTACCTTGCCCCTGTATGATCTGATAACCATCGGGCACGGTCCAGGTATAGGCTCCGGCGCCGCTTACCGGGCTGATGCTGTAGTTCACAGCATCCTGCTGCGCACATAGCTTGGTAGGGCCGCTGATCTGACCGGGCTTGTCGGGTAAGGCCACCTGGTCCATCAGACTGGCGATTCGTTTGGTAATGGCGTCGTTGCAGACCATGCAGAAGTGAATGACCTCATGTATTGTAGAGAGGTAGCGCATGTTACAGCGCTGGTGTGGCCGGTACCAGGTCGGAGACTCTTCGTAGGGGTAAATGCCCACCCCCGTATTGTTGAGCCACTGCTTCCATTTAACGGTTTCAGAAGAGGAAGTCTGCGTCATGTTAGGTCGTTCACGGGCGTACTGCGAACCGGCCCAGTATTCATCGGCCAGGTTAGCGAAGGAGTGCCCGATCTCGTGTATGGCGATCTCTTTTGATTGTACGTTGGTCGAACTGGTGGCATAGGTGCCGCCCGAGCCACCATAGTAGGTACTGTTCACGAGCACGAACACCTGGTCGTATTCCGGGAAATTATTGGCCAGCACCGCCGAAATAGCCATGTTATTGGTGGGCACCAGTAGCCGGTGGATGCCGCCATAGTCAAATGTGGAGCCGAAGTAATTGTCTACTTTAGCGACCGGGTGATTGCTATTTCCTTCGTCATTGGCCGTTCCGGGGTGACTGGCCCCGCTCTGTTTAGAAGGAACTTTGATAGCGAACACGTTGAAGAAACCCTTGTTCTCCCGGAAAGGCGGTTTGGAAAAAATTCCGTCCACGGTGCCCTTTACGTCCTCCATGTACTTGCCGAGCTCGTTTGCCTGGTAGCCGTCCGCGAGAAACACAAAATTGATGTACTTGTCGGATGGTCCGTTGTAGAGGATCGTGTCGACCTCAAATTTTTGTGCCTGGGCGAGCAGCACGCTGCAAAGCACCAGCCATACAGTAATCAGTAGCCTTTTCATAGCGTTAGTCTCGCGATTTCTTTAGGTTGTTTGTCTTCCTGTAACTGTTCGATGAGCAACTGGCTCGTACCCGGGTAATAAGGTGCCCTGAGGGTGAAGGCAGCCTGCTGCAGCTGAAAGGTCTTCTTCTGGAGCTCACCTGACTCGGAGGCATATTCAAGTGTGTTCGCCAACGGGTCAGGTATAGTGGTGGTAAAAAGCACCTGACCGGCTGTGCTCAGAAAGGAGCAGACCAAAGCACCTGGCCCGTGCTCTTCGTAGGGGTGCGCGAGGTTTTTCATTCTGCCCTCCGTCACGGTCTTGTTCAGCAACTTCACCAAGCTTTCCTTTGTCAGACTGTCCCGTTTAAGCTCCAGATCCAGAAAAATGATTTGTGCAGCTGCGCTGGGCATGGCTTGTCCCCCGGTTCTTTCTGCCTCTGTCGTTAATCCTGAAGTGTTGCTTACCTGGCAGGATGATAAGACGGTGATTATTAATGGTATAAGTATAGGTAGTCGCATCAAAATAAAGCTTAGGTATAAGGCACGATCAGCTTACCCGATCCGCCAGGTGATGGTCACGGTCTCGGCTACATCGATGTCATCGGGCTCGAAGTCAGGAGCAGGGGCGGAGGCTTCCATCAGCACCTCGCTGTCGTAAAAGGCATAGTCGTGCTGCTGGGAGCGGATGGTCAGTTCACGGTAGGAATAGTCAATATCGAGGATCTCGCGCAACTCCACCTCAGTGGCTTTGGCGATCAGGGCGGCATTCTCTTTGGCTTTGGCAATAGCCTGCAGGATCAGCTGCTGCTGATGTCCGCTGGCATCTTTTACACCAAATGAAATGCTGAAGTCGAGGTTGTCCAGCTGCCGGGCGATCTGGCTGAGCAGTTTGTTGATGAGTGCCTTGTCGAGCGGCAGCTCCAGCTCCAGGCGGTGCGTGGCACTGTAGCCGAGAAAGTCAGACTTCTCTGTTTTTCGGTTCCACTGGGTTTCTTTTCGAACCCCAAAATCCTTGGTCTTGAGCCTGGTCCGTTCTATACCTTCCGCTTCGATAAGGACGCGCAAGTCCTCCACTTTGGCGTTAAGCGAATCAATCGTTTTATCGTATTCCCATTCCTGCGCCACCGCACTGAAAGAAAGGAGCATGATGTCGGGGGTAACAGAAAGCTTACCGCGCCCCGTAATCTGTAGTTTGCGTTTCATAGCACAGGCCTGATTCAGGTTGAATGATGCTACAATATATAGAATAAACCGAATAATTCGAAAATTTCAATCTTTTATGCCGTGAAGTGACATTTGCAGATAGGCTATACCTGTAAAGGGTGGGTGAATATCTTTAGGGTATACTGGCAGATGACTATATTTACGAAGCAATACCTGAACCTATGTGCTATTTCAATCCAATTCTGATCTTTCTGGCTTGCCTCCTGCTGTTAACTGCCTGTGTGGCTCCATCACTGCAAAGCGCTGGCAACAGCCAACCCGAAACCGCTTCACCGCAATTGCGCGTGATGAGCTACAACATTCACCACGCCAATCCACCAGGTAGAAAAGGGGTGATTGACCTGGAGGCGATCGCTGAAGTGATACGAAAGGAAGCGGTGGATCTGGTGGCTTTGCAGGAAGTGGATGTCCGTCAGCCGCGTTCGGGTAACGTGCACCAGGCGCAGGCGCTGGCAGAAATGCTCGGGATGCACCATTATTTTGCAAAGGCCATTGATTTTGGGGGAGGGGAGTATGGTGTCGCGATCCTGTCGCGGTACCCGCTTTCAGACACCATTAAAGTAGAGCTGCCGAAAGAGGATAGTCCGAACGCAGAAGGCCGTGTGCTGGCGCTTGCCACCGTGCAATTAACGGAAGGGCAGCATATCCGCTTCGGTAGCACCCACCTCGACATACAGAGCAGTGCCAACCGCCAGCAGCAGGTAGAAACCATCAACGCCGCCGCCGCAGACGAACTGCCTTTCATCCTGGCCGGCGACCTCAACGACTACCCCGACAGTCCAGCTATCAAAGCGCTTGACCAGGTGTTCCAGCGCACCTGCCTGACGAATTGCGAAGCTACCTTTCCGCAGGACGAGCCCGACCGCATCATCGATTACATCGCTGTGACGCATGCCTCCAAGTTAAAGGTAGAGTCGCATCGCGTAGTGCCTGAAAGCTATGCCTCAGACCACCGGCCGGTCGTGGCGGTGTTTGAGCTCCCGACTGCCTCTGTTAGTCGTTAGAGGCCAGCTGCTCCGTACCGGAAGGCCAGTTTTCCATGGAGAGAATCTTCTGCTTGAGGGCATCGCTTACCTCGTCTGCGATCTGGTTAGGGGACCGGTTGTAGCGGGTATTGGCCAGCACCACAAAGCTGTACTCGTCGTTGACCCTGGACAGTACGGCCGTTGTGCCGGGCAGGGAGCCGAAGTGCGTCCAGGTATCACCTCCGAAATAGGTGGTCTGCAGCAGGTTCTCTCCGATCAGATCAGGTATAACCGGGTTGCGATCGATCAGGGCCATGAAGCGCATCAGGTCGCCTGTGCTGGAAAGCCAGCCGCCATGGGCATCCATGCGTGTCATGTTATAGGCGTAGGGGCTGTGCTCTCTTTGATAATATTTCACCTCGTTCAGGACCTTTTCCGCTTCCGAGTCGCCTGCGATGCGCATCCCGAAAACCTTGGCCGGCTGCAAAATGTCTTCCTGTATGTAGGCCTGGTAAGATTTGCCTGTCACTTTTTCGATCACCCTGCCCAGGATGCTGTACCCCAGGTTGGAGTAAGCGTTTGTCAGACCGGGGTGGTGACCGAGCGCCTGGTGCTGTAGCTGATCCGTAATGATCTCCCTGGCCGTGGCAGCATGCTCGACCAGCATCGGATCGCCTCCCTTGGTAGTCCAGCCGGCAGTATGCGTGAGCAGGTGGTAGACGGTGATCAGTTCAATGTTCGGGTCGGCCGCTGGTGCCGGAAACTCGTCTGCCAGGATGCCCTCCGGACCAAACACTTTGTCTGCCAGCGTCAGCTTGCCATCCTGAATCAGTTTGAGAATGCCAGCACTCGTAATGGGTTTGGACAAGCTGGCGATCCGGAAAAGGCTCAGGTCACTCACAAGTTCATTGCTCTCCTTATCGGCATACCCGTAACTTCTGACAAAGACCGGCTCACCGTTTCGGGTAATGGAGACAGAAAGGCCCGGTACGTCATAGCGCTGCATGATCGCATGGAGCGTCTCGTCGAAATCTATAAAAGCCGAGCCGGGCACCGCCTCCTGCTGCACTACACTTCCATCTGCTGCCACTACATTGTAATAGATACCTCGTTTTGCCACAGCGCTTTCGGCGCTGCTAGATGATGAATTGGAGTTGGTGCTATGAGTTGCGGCAGGAGAGAGGTACACCAGTCCACCCGTGGTGGATGTAATGGCCGTCATCTGCTTCGAATTGCTTTCGCTGAAATGAGAGAAAGAGAACTTGCCAGCTTCCAGTAGCTTGTTCTTGAAATCAACAGGTCCTTCCATAATAACCTGACATGCCAACATACTACACAGAAGCAGCGCGGCACTTAGCCTTCTGTACATACTGTAAAGGGTAATAGGTACTAAAATCGTAAAAAGGCGGCGGCACCAGGTATAGCTTATACCTTGGCTATTGCCGTTTTTTCATAGTGCAGGTATAGCGGGCAGTTGAATCTGTTCCGGTTGGAAGTAGATTCTGAGGCTAATATAATTTGCGAGAGGTTCTGAAACAAAAAAAATTAAAAACCGTATTTGCACTAATTTTATATTTTAGGTCGATATAGTAATGTATAATTGTATTAGTTCCATAGTATTCGTAAACTTTTATCTCGAAATTTAAGGTTGTTTTTAATAAATACTTGTGACTTTCTAAGGGATAGTAAACTGAATATACTTCACTTCTATGGCCTGCTATAACTTGCGATGAGGTTAGGTGTTGATTATGAGTAGCTTGTGTTATGAAGGATTAGAGGAAGTTTGATATATATAGAAAATCAAACGAAACGATTGGATTATATGTAGGGGGCCGAAATGACGTGCCATCCATTTTTTTAAAATCTGCTGCTTAAAATTTACCTGTTTTCAATTAGAAGCCTAAGTTGCCAGATGCGTCAGGGCTACTTAAAGGTGTTGGGCAAATCAGCCAGGTGTTGCATCGGTATCAGGCGAGGTATAGAGTCAGGTATCAGGAACGGAATGGATAGGCTATACCTGGGTTGAGAAACAAAAACCCCGTAACTGGTCTGGTTACGGGGTTTAGGAAAGGCTTTTGTAGTATAATCAAGCTGCTTACTGTGCCGTGGTGCTTACCTTCTTCTCTTTCGGGTTGCGATTCAGGAGTGGCAGCAGCGACACGCCCACATAGGCATTGGCGCCATAAGGCTTGCCCAGGTTAAAGGCACCGCCAATGTTGTCGGAACCGATGTAGAAATTCAGGAAGCGCACCATCGCTCCCACAGTCAGCACGGAGTAGTTGTTTTGCAGGGCAAGCGGCATGGCAAGTTCAAACTTCCGGAATTCAGCACGCGGGGTAATGGCAAACAGCGAGTTCTGGCGCATCCCGATCGCATTGCGGCCGCGCACGCCTTGTATCAGGGTGGCGTTTGCGTAGAGGTTGCGCGTCAGTCGATAATCCACGTTGATGTGCAAGGCAGTTGGAAGGGCTGCGCGGAAAGATGTCGTCTTTTCACTTTCGCTCACGTCCAGTTGCTCGTTCAGGTAGTCCAGCATTTCCTCTGTGGTCTCTGCATCGCCGAAATCAGTCAGGTTGATTTCCTTGTTTGTGCGCTGCACGTCATAGGCCCATACCAGGTCCGGGTTGTTGTAGTTGATGCTGCCCACATCCATCAGGGCAACCCCTACCCGGTACTTATACTTGTTCTGCTCCACGTTGGTCAGCACCTGCCCATTGCGGGTGATCTGGTAATCCGGGTTGTTGGTGCGGTACTCATACGTAAAGCCCAGGTCAGCGCCCCAGCCATTGCCGGCGCTTTTGCTTCCGAATAGCAGGCCCAGCAGGTCTCCGCTTTCGGCTGCGTCAAACTCCGGCATAGCGGCGTAGCCATAGCGGGCATGCACTTTGTCGAGTTGCACCACGTATTCGGCATCTCCGGTGACATCATTCGTTCTCTCCTCAGCCTGCAGGTCAGTGTCTTCCAGGTTCAGGTATGCGGCCGAGCCACCGTTCAAGCGCTTCAGCGTCAGGCCAGCCTTCACGAAATGCGGTCCCTGGTCCAGCACGACACGGGCGTAGCTCAGGCCAAACTCCGAGAACACATTGGCATTGAGGTTCATGTTGTTGCCGGTATAGCGCTTGTACAGGTAGCTGTTGTCTTCGCCGTCTGCCACTTTGTACAGACGCGCCACTTCTTCTGACAGGTTGTTGGCCTGCGCTGCGGCGCGTACACGGGTTGTTACGGCAATGCTGTGCAGGGGGCTCAACTGTACCATCAGGGCAGGACCTCTGAAGTCTGCACCTGCCATCACGAGCTTCTGCTTCCCATTGAGGTTCTCCTGTATGTACTCGCTCTTGAACTCCTCGCCCTGCCGTGCCAGCTTGAACAGCGACATCGGCGCATCGTAGCGCAGGTAATTGTTGGTGGCCCCAAATTCAGCTGAAAACAGGCTCAGGAAGAATTTATGGCGGGAATCAGCGATGGCGGATGGATTGGTATAGAGGCTGTTGGTGCCTGCATAGTTGCTGTTGGCTATACCTAGCTGCTGTGCCTGTGCTGATAGTGGTAAGAAGGGCGATGCCAGCAGGCCAAGGCATAGCCCGAATTTTAATGCGTAAACTTTTCGATTCATGCAATGTGAATAAGAGTGAGTAAATAGAAAAAGGTAAGCTGTAGATCATAGCCTGGAAAGGCATTCGGACATAAAACACGTTACTAAATGCAAAGGGCAAGGGCACAGATAATCATCAAAAAAACAATATTTTGCATTCAGAGGCGGCAAAAGTAGCATTATGGATCGGTTGCGCCAATACCTACATATGGGTATTTAGTAAAAAAAAGCCCCTTCGATCTGAAGGGGCTTTGTAGTGGATGATGAGTTTGCTATACCTTACCAGGCGATGCCGTAGTCTTCGCCGTGGTTGCTGGAGCCTCCCCAGAAGCTGCCGTGCTTCCAGTCGAAGAAGACGGCGTTGATCGGTCCGCTGGTGCGGCCACCGAAACTCAAGGTATAGCCCATCTTCTTCAGCTCATTCCGCACCGACTCCGGTGTGCTTTCATGTAGAAGGATGTGGCCTGGCTTTGGCTTGCGGTCGTCGATCTTCGTGCCGCCGAGCGAGAGCCAGAGTTGGTTGGTGTTGAAGTTGGCCGCTTCGGCCGCCTGCTGCACGTTCATATTAAACTCCACCACGTTGAGGAAAAACTGCAGCATGTTCTGGTCCTGCGTATCGCCGCCCTGCACGGCAAAGGACAGGAACGGTTTGCCGTCTTTCAGTGCCATGGAAGGCGTGAGGGTTACCCGCGGACGCTTGCCCGGCTCCACCACGTTAAAAGGATTGAGCTCCGCATCGAGCACGAAACTCTGCATGCGCTGGCTCATACCGATGCCTGTGTTACCCGCGATCGTAGCCGGCAGCCAGCCGCCACTTGGCGTGATGGAAACGATCCAACCCTCTTTGTCAGCCGACTCAATAGTGGTGGTGCCGCGCCACAGTCGGTCCTGGTACTCAGCATCCTCTTGCAATGACCCTGTGCGCTGGTCGTGGGTGGGGGCAAAGTTGCGGCGCACGGTGTCCGGCTCGTAACCTCTTTTCTTCAGCATTTTCAGGTAGGGGTTCTTGCGGCCTTCAAAGGGGTAGGGATCACCCGGGCCAATGTTGGCGTCGTTCTTCTCGTAGCGGATCAGGCTGGCCCGCTGCTTCGCATACGCCTTGCTGAGCAATCCTTTCATCGGCTCTTCCGGTTTAAAGTAAGGGTCACCGTAGTAGAAGTCGCGGTCTGCGAAGGAAAGGTTCATGGCCTGGTACAAGGTATGGATGTAACGGGTGCTGTTGTAGCCCATGTCTTTCAGGTCAAAGTTCTCGAGGATGTTGAGCGCCTGCAGCATGGCTGGACCCTGCGTCCATTGTTGCAGCTTGTATACCTCCACGCCTTTGTAGTTCACCATCATCGGCTCTTCCTCGATCGGCTTCCAATTGGCCAGGTCCTGCATCGTGATCAGGCCACCCTGCTCTTTGGATCCCCGCACAAACTCCTCGGCAATATCGCCCTTGTAGAAGCGGTCGTAGGCGGCCATGATAGCCTCTTTACGGTTTTTGCCCTGCTTCAGGGCGGCTCTTTCGGCCTCTACTAACTTAGTGAGTGTCTGCAGCAGATCATTCTGCACAAAGATCTCGCCGGCGTAAGGGGCCTCGCGTTCTTCGCCCAGGTGCGTCAGGAACACCTTTTTACTGTAAGGCCACTGCTTGATCAGTTCTTTGTTTCGTTCGATACTGTTAGCCGTCTGCGCCTCAATCGGGTACCCCGCTGCCATTTCCATGGCCGGCGCCAGTACCTCCTCCAGGCTCAGGGTGCCGTAGTTGGCCAGCATGTGCATCAGTCCGCCTGCTGTGCCGGGCGTGGTTGCTGCCAGTGGACCATTCTCTGGCGGGAAGTTATAGCCCTTGCCTTTGAAAAACTTGGCAGTTGCACCCGTTGGGGCGACACCCAGGGCGTTAATTGCGATCACCTTTTTGGTTTTGGGGTTGTAGATGAGCGCCTGCGTTTCGCCGCCCCAGCTCAGTACGTCCCACATGGTGCAGGTGGCCGCCAGCATGGTACAAGCGGCATCCACGGCATTGCCGCCTTTCTGGAAGGTCATGGCACCGGCAGTGGCGGCAAGTGGTTTGCCGGTAATGGCTACCCAGTTTTTGCCGTGCAGCACCGGTTTCTGGGTCTGCTGTGCCGCCGCCGGAAACAGGGGCAAGGCTAGCAGACAAAGGGATATGAGTCTTTTCATTTGTTAAGGTTTAGGAGATCAATTTAGTGATTTTCAGCAAGCAGCCCAATGTTGATGGGAGCATTTGTACGATTTACAAGGTATAGTATGGCAACCTAGGTATAGTTTCGCTAAATAATCAGGTAATACTATATTTCCGGCAAAACGGCTGGTAAATAGAGAGAAAATTTGCAGCTTAGCAGGAGAGATATTCTACCCACGTGCCAAAGCTAACCTATCAGCCAGCTAATGAATACAATAGTCAACAAAGCCCTCGGCTTCTTCCAGAAAGTGCCTTCCGCACCCACCAACCCACAGGATGTTTCTGAGTTTGCCGCTTTCGATATAAAGGATCTGTATGCCAGTGAAGACGGTAATGAAAACGGACAGCTCCAACTGGGTTTGGACGAGAAACTGCGCCAAGCTTATTTCTGGATCACGAACTCAGCCATCATCAGTCCCTTTTACGACATAGAATATGAGGACGGCGAGTCGAAGCGCTTTGTATTCGGGGATAGCAAAGTAGAAGTGACATTGCCGCAGGGACAAAGCTACTCCAGCTTCGTGCTGATACCTTTGTTAACACTGGCCGTACGCGGGAAGTGCCTGATTGTAGGTGGTCCAGGTCGCGGTAAGACAGCCACTTCCATTTTGATGGGTTTGCTGGCCGGCTATTCTAAAACCGACGTGCTCCGGGCCATCCAGCACGGACAGCCGCAGATGACGATCTCCGATTTGCTGGGCCATCCGCTGCCTGCTGACATGGTAAAGGCAGAGAAGACCTCTGACATCCGGATCGCCTGGCGCAAGTGGCTGGGCATGCGGGTGAAGATCATCGACGAGTATAACCGCATTCCGACACGTACCCAGTCAGCCTTGCTCACGGTGCTATCCGATAACTATGCCGAGATATTCGACCAGATATTTGAGTGTCCGCAGGCAGCCTGGTACCTCACCGCGAACGATGATGCCGGCGGTGGCACCTACCAGGTGATCGAAGCGCTGAAAGACAGGATCGACATTGTGATCCGGGCCTTCCACTTCAACACACGCTTCATCGAGGACCTGCAGAAGAGGATTGAGCTCAACTACAAACCGGAGTCCATGATCCCGGAGGAGATCATCTTCACAGAAGAGGAGATGGACCAGATCCATGAGCAGATCAGAGGTGTAACGATTGCCCCGCCGCTTCGCAAAAGGTTGGAGTTCTTCTGTCGCCAGTTCGAATTCTTCGAGTCATCATCCGACAAGTTGGAGTACATGACCAAAGACACCGCCAAACTCTCGGGTCTGGACTTCAGAACACTCTTCAGAAAAGAAACCGGCAAGGATCATGTGAAGGACTTGGGCTCACAGACCAAAAACGGTGTTTCGGTGCGGAAGATCATGACCCTGCTCATCTATGCCAAAGCGCTGGCCTATTTCAGAGGCAACAAGCAGGTGGAGTTGGAGGACATCCGGCAGATCCTGCCATTCGTGCTCCACGACTCGCTGGTGCCGCACCTGGAATCACCCTATTTTGACCAGGCCGGCAATGAAAGCTACCGCGTAGACCGGATCGTGTGGTTGCGCAAGCTCTTCGACCTGTCTTGTGAGGAATACATGAGTCAGGACATGGACACCGAGGACCCGGTGGAGTATTTCGATGCGCAGTTCAGACAAGGGCTTGAGAATGTGTCGAAGAAGGAGGTGGACAGAAGGTTGCTGGAGATTGAAAAGCAGCTGCACAAATGGTCGCAGGAGAAGAAGCTGTACGGCTATCGCCATGATGACATTCTGAAGCTGAAGTACTTCCACCAGAGGTATACCAACTACAGACGCTGGTTGCAATGGAAAAAATAAGCTACACGCCCCTGATCCAGCACCTGCAGGAAAACGGGGTGCTTTACAACCAGCTGTACCAGGAGAACGAACTGAAGTATGGTCCCATTGACAGAGCCGTGCTGAGCCGGTGGATGGTGCAGACGGTGGAGCCTATCGTGCGTGCCGTGGATGCGCTATACCCGGATCACCTGCCGCAGACTTTCAGGGCCTGCTATACCTATACCTTGCAGTTGCTCGGCAACAAGGCTGGCATCGTGCATGAAGAAGAGTACCAGGCCGCCTGGCGCTTATGCGTGAAGGTGCCCTCTCTGGTCGGGCTATACCCTGGCAGATTGCTCTCGGCCATCAACGCGGCGTTGGACTCTATCAGAGCCCACCAGCCGGAGCAGGTGATGCAATGGATCGCTGCTATGGAAGGTACTATCGGGTATGTGCCCGCGCTGGAAGAGTTTCTGGCCCTGGGCAGGATTAATGCCTGGCTGGTAGGTATGGCGCACCTGCGGGAAAGGGCACAGCAGGAGTTCTCAAAACTCAGGGACGTACTGAAGCAGGCGCTGCTAGGTGCCTTTCCGAACTTAAATTTAGGCTCTGCTTTTGAGCAGGAATGGCCGGAGAAGGCTGCCCCTCAATTTATTGGAGCACCTGGCGGCTACGTGGGCTATGGCGGTACTTTCGCATCACCGCCTAGAGTGACGCAGCTCGGCAATCAGCTGCTGGCAAGCGACGGGGAGCAGGCGTATGCTTTCTTTGCCGATGCCTTTGGCAGTGTCTTGTTGCCCGATGTGCCGGTGCAGCCCAAAGCTGTACTGAAGCGCTCCAACCTGCAGGGGCTGGAAGCTTATAAAGCCCGGTTCGGGAAGCAGGCAATACCATTTGATGATGTGATTTCCGCTGTTTTACTGCCTTCTACTTTGGTGCTTACCCGGGCGAGTTCTCACCATTTATTTGTATACGGATGGACGCGATAGCTACAAAGCTTGATCTGGAAACAGTGCTACAGCACTGGAAGAATAGCTGGCAGCAGGCCAAGCGAGTCTGGAGTCCTTTTATAAAATTACGTGAGCCGGTCTGGTGCTCGACTTCTGCGCAAGCCGTACAGGAAGGACTGACCGGCAGCTTTGCCATGATCAGGTTGAACGATCACCGGATCGTGATCGATCTGGAGAAAGTGCTGCAGGAGGACGTAGCTGATTATGCGGTCGAAATTCTGGCGCATGAGATCGGCCATCACATTTACACCCCGGCCAATCTGCACGAAAACGCCGTGCTGCTTTCCCGCACAGGTGGTGCCTGGCGGACATCGAAGACCGGGCTCCCTTTGTGGCCAACCTGTATGCGGACCTGCTCATCAATGACACCCTGCAGCGCAAAAAGAGCCTGCAGATGGCAGCGGTCTACCAGAAAATTAACCAGCAGGGTGCCTCCACTTCCAAGTTATGGCAGTTCTACATGCGCACCTTCGAGTACCTCTGGAAGCTGGATCGGGGCGCATTGGGAGCAAAGCCGAAGAAACATGATCCCATGATCGATGCAGATGCCTCGCTGGCCGCTTCCCTGATCAGAAGCTATGCCAAAAACTGGCTGGAAGGTGCCGGAAGGTTCGCCGCGCTGCTCTATCCATACATGATAAAAGACAAAGAATACGAGAAAGCCAGGAAGGTCTTTATGATCTACCTGGACGCTGAATACGCCGGTGAGGGGGGCGGGATGATCGCTGGTCTGGTGGAGATCGATGAAGAAGGATTGTCCAGCATCATTGACCCTCGGGTGGAGGCTGCGAAGCGGGGCGGAAACCAGGAGGCTTCAGGAGATACTTTCGGACGGGTAGAAGCAGGCGGGGAAGGACCACGGCAACGCTACCTGAATCCCGGCCGCTACATCGATCTATTCAAGCAGATCAATCCCATAGTAGACGAACAGGAACTGATCAATAACTATTACCGCGAGATCGCCCTGCCACATTTGGTGTCTTTTCCCCTGGAAGCCGCCAATCCGGTATCGCTCAGTTTACCAGAAGGTACTGAAAGCTGGGACATCAGTGACCCAATGGATGAAATTGATTGGATCGAATCGGCAGTCGGCTCGCCTGAGATATTCCCAGGCTACAATACCGTGAAAAGAATTTACGGGTCTGACATAGATGATGCGGAAACCAAAAAGCCACTAGACGTGTACATCGGCATCGACTGCTCTGGCTCGATGGGGAATCCAAGGCAGCGTTTTTCCTGGCCTGTACTGGCAGCCACCGTCATTGGTTTGTCTGCTCTTAGAGCAGGGGCGAAGGTGATGGGCTGCCTGTCCGGTGAGCCGGGCAGTTTCATGGAAACAGACGACTTCCGCTCCTCTGATGTTGAGGTGCTCACGGTGCTGACTTCATACCTGGGGACGGGCTATGCTTACGGTGTGCCCCGCCTGGAAACCCCTTTTGGACAGCCCGCTAAAGACAAGGCGCATGTGGTGATCGTGACGGACGACGACATTTTCCGGATGCTGGGTGCCGTCAACGAAACCACCAACATCAGCAACTGGGTGACGATGGAAAAGGCGCTTGCCCATGCCGGTGGCGTTGGTACGCTGGTGCTGCATTCTCAGCCCACATGGCATCAGGAAGAAGTGCAACGTTTGAAGAAAATGGGCTGGCACGTTTACTATGTAACCAACGAGCAGCAACTGCTTGAATTCGCTTCTGAATTTTCTCAGAACCATTACAGCGTGAGAACGGATGATTGACATCTATACCTTGTTTTACCATTTGAAGAGCTGCCCGGAATACTTTTTTAAGTGTCCGCCGCTGAATCGTGGGGCGGTGCCGCATACCGAGGTGCTGCTCAAGGACATGTACAGAAAAGTGCATGGTGACTTTAGCGTACAGGATGCAGCGCTTCCCACGTTGGTCAATCTCTGGCAGTATGATGAAAACCACCTGATCGCCATGCAGGTGGGATGCTGGTTTTTTCATCACCCTTTCTTTGCGGGCAAACCGGACTGGGTCCTGGGTATAGATGATTTTCTGAATGATGAACTGCAGTCCCTGAGTCCATATGTGCAGGCGCGGGAGTGGGTGGAGGAAGAAGACCGGGTCGAAGAATTTATCCGGTTGGCCCTGAGAAGGTGCAAGGTTATACCTGCCGGTGAGTCGGCGCTGGAGGCAGCGGACAGGCTGGAAGCGCTGGATACCTTGAAGCGCCAGGATGTGCTGCGCGGTTCGCAGGCCTCCTATGACAGGATACGGGAAATCAGGCGTAAAATGGCTGAACAAAAGGCGCGTGAAGCAGCAAACGTGTATGGCAGAGAATAAGAAACCCAGCATTGGGCTGAATGACAAGGAGCGTTTCCCGCTGCTGCCTGACCTGTCTTTTCTACAGCAGTTGCGGCAAGATGAATTCGCGCCCCGATATAACTTCCAGAGCGGCGACAGGCTGGAAGCGGCACACCTGGAAAAGGTAAAAGCCTACGCCCATAAAATCTCGAACACCAAGGCATTCTGGAAAGTCGGAGAGCAGCCAGATTGGCTGGAGGATTACCTCAACTGGTGCATCGATACAGTTCCTTTTTACAAAGACAGAACACGCTCTTTTGCTGAGCAACCCACCATTAGCAGAAGTGACTTGCGTGCCGCTCCCTGGGATTTTGTCTCGAAGGATGCTCCGCTGGAGGAACTGCTCGTGTACCAGACCTCCGGCACCACAGGTCCGGCCATGGACGTGCTCTTTGACCCGGTGTCGCAGGCCTGCTGGATTCCGCAGCTGCAGTCCATTTTGCAGCAGTACGGTATTACCCTCGACGCTGCGCCAGACAAGGTCGCCATCGCCCTGATCTGCTCCCAGCAGGAAACCCTTACCTACGCTTCCCTCTCGACTTACCTGAACGGGGCAGGTGTGCTGAAAATCAACCTGAATCCTGCTGACTGGAAAGATCTGAATGATCGCTTGCTATACCTCCAAAAGTATGATCCGCAGGTGCTCACAGGCGACCCTTTTGCTTTTCTGGACTTACTCAAATTGCAGCCTGTCATTCGTCCGAAGGTGCTGGTGTCATCCGCCATGAAACTTACCGCCGGTATAGGTCGAAAGCTGGAGGATTATTTCGGTTGCCCGGTGCTGGATATTTATTCCCTGACTGAATGCCGGATGGTTGCTGTTGCGGAAGGAGACAGGTATAGAGCGATTCGGCCGGAGTTATACCTGGAGGTGTTTGACAAACACCAGGACGTGGCATTGCCTTATGGCGAGAGGGGAGAGTTGGTGATCACGGGTGGTAACAATCCTTTTCTGCCTTTGATCAGGTATAGGACAGGCGACTTTTGCAGCATCGAGATGGAGAATGGTGTACCTTACCTGGTCGGATTGGAGGCCCGCCTGCCGGTACCTTTCTATACCCTTGCTGGTGAACTCGTGAACAACATTGAGATATCACGCGCGATGATGCCATTGCCGCTGGCTGGCTTCACGCTTCACCAGGACAAAAGCTACCGACTCACCTTCACCGGCTGGAGCGACGAAGCGATTGCACCTGCTGTGCAGGATGTGCTGCAGCGGATTTTCAAAACAGGTATAGCCGTTGATGTAGAGGTTCACCCTGTTCAGGCGATGCGACATAGCAAGGTCGTGAACTATAGCAGTGCTTTTGCGCTGGAAGATGCAGGCGTATAATGCACCAGTAGCTGATGATCAATCAGGGCGACCGTCCGCTCAAAACGTTGCTGCCAGTCGCCGCTTATTTCATGATAGGCTATACCATAGCGCTGCAAGGTAGCCCGGTGCGACATATCCAGCAAATTGCGGTCTACCTCGCTGAGCCTGGTGCCGTCCTGCACATGGGGCACGTCATTCTGCAGGTATAGGTAGAGCTGCCCCTTGTTGCAGGTATAGATCTCAGGAGGCAAATCCAGCTGTTCTCCAAACATAAAGCTGGCGTAGGATTGTGTGATGTGCACATCCGTATCGATGAACAGCAGGGGCGAGTCTGAAACAGCACTGGAAGCTAGACGGTGAGCATGTTCCTGGGCCACGGCATACAGGTCGTTAAGCTCGAACTCGTTGGAATCCTCAATCAGGTCACGGCCTGCCTCCAGCACAAAGCCAGCACCATAATGTTTAGCTAAAAGTTGCGTGAGCGTCGTCTTGCCGGTAGATTCTGTGCCGAGCAGAATGACTTTTTGCTGGTAATAGGATTTTACGGCATCCGGCAAGTAGTGCCAATTTGCCACAGGATTGTTTCGGATAGCGGACGCAGAGATCGGTAAATGACGGCGGCCTTGGTCAAAAGTTATATGTTGAATGCCCATGAACTCTGCCACATAGTTGCCATAGGGCTCCGAGGTGATGACCAACGTGCAGTCTGGCACCAGCTCCCTGAACTTACGGGACCAGATGGCCGAGATCGCTCTGGAAGATTCCGATGAATTGGGGTATTCACTTTCCAGGTAATCAAATACCCTGATCTCTAAACGGCTTTCTTCGCTAAATGTGTGCTCTATCCAGCTTTGCCTTATTTTCGCAGGTATAGTTTCCAGGTCACTGCAGCACACCAGCACAGTGAGAAACCCACACTGCGTCAGAGCGAATTCGATCATCGCCTGATGCCCTTTATGGAAAGGAAGAAACTTGCCGAACACAAAAGCTTTTACCATGTAAGTGCCTGAAGACTTGAGCAGGAAAGTTACAAGCTAGCCTTCAAAATGTAAAATCTTCCCGCTGAATTAGTCTGGCCAATAACACTGGGCCTTCTCATGCTACACTCTATGTCATCCTGTAAGGATCTTGGTAAAGAGGGCTCCTGCCCCCACCAGTTGCTTTGGCTTGAACTCCCGGGTTAAGGGCACCTCAGTTACAACCAGGTTTCTTAACAGAAACAGAATTATAGGTGAGTTTGCACATGTTTTACTATATCATAACGGCTCTGGCCTCAAAGGGACAATTCCCTCCGTTGATAATCAGCTTCAATCTTACAGAAACGCTTATTTAGCAGGTTTCAAACAGCATTGAATCAGTACGCTTTAAAAATATTTTCAGCTCTAATTTTTTGTTTGTAAGTAATATATCAGATATTAGCCAGCAGAAATGAACACGACAGCTCAACATATCTCCTATTTTAGCTATTACTATTTTACTTTATGTAAATAAGGGTGGCGATGCTATAGGTTGACAAACAGCTATAAATCAGAGGCCTCCCGATCGGAGGCTTTTTTTTATGTAAATACATGACAGCGAAACGGGACAGCTACCATACTTTTTACTATTACTACTTCTATCGCAAGAAGCAGGCGGGACATGTATGGTAAAAAGCAAGCTTTGTTTTTCACTCACAAAGAGTCCCCATCCGGCGGACTCTTTTTTTATTTAAAGCAATTCAAAAGCATCTAAAACAAGCAGATGATAAACATAGCAAACAGATACGGGAATGTGCAGGAGTATTACTTCTCCCATAAGCTGCGGGAGGTCGCCCAGCTTAACGCAGCCGGTAGGAGCATTATCAACCTGGGTATAGGCAGTCCCGACATGGCTCCGCCACAAGAGGCGGTCGAGGCGCTTTGCGCTGCCGCCCAGCAAGACAGCGGACATGGCTACCAGAACTACAAAGGAACACCGGCACTCCGGCAAGCCTTTAGTGACTGGTATGCCAACTTCTATGCGGTCACCCTGGACCCGGAAACAGAGGTGCTGCCGCTGATGGGTTCAAAGGAGGGCATCACCTACATTTCCAACGCCTACCTCAATGAAGGGGATGAGGTGCTCGTGCCCAATCCGGGTTATCCGGCCTATGCCGCTGCAACCAGGGTGGCAGGTGGTGTGGTGCGGCACTATGACTTGCGGGAAGAGTCGGGCTGGTTGCCTGATCTGGAGGACTTGCATCGGCAGGACCTGCGCAAGGTGAAGCTTATGTGGGTGAACTACCCGCATATGCCTACCGGGGCAAAGGCATCCAAAGCAGCCCTGTCGCAACTGGTGGACTTTGCGGAGCGCAACGACATTCTGCTTTGCCACGACAATCCCTACAGTTTTATCCTCAACGACAAACCTGAAAGCATTTTATCGGTCAAGGGTGTTTCGGAGCATGTGCTGGAACTGAACTCTTTGAGTAAATCCCATAACATGGCTGGTTGGCGTGTCGGTATGCTGGCAGGGCATAGCAAGCATATTTCCAATGTGCTGATCGCAAAGAGCAACGTCGACTCAGGTATGTTCCTGGGTATACAGCAGGCCGCCATTGAGGCTTTGAAACAGCCCCAGGAGTGGTATGACAAACTGAATGCGCGCTATGCTGAACGAAGGACTTTTGCCTGGCAACTGTTAGACGCGCTCGATTGCACTTACAGCACCGAGCAGGTGGGTTTGTTTGTGTGGGGGCGCACGCGTGGGGATGTAGCTGTGGGGCAGTTGGTGGATGAACTCCTCTACGAAGCGGGTGTCTTTATCACGCCCGGTTTCATTTTCGGATCAAACGGGGACCGATACATCCGGGTATCGCTGTGTGCTGACACAGATCAGTTGCAGACAGCTCTGGAAAGAATAAAAGCATTTAAGAAAACTAAAATCAAATTAACATGATCGTAGGTATAGTAGGCATCGGATTGATAGGGGGCTCCATGGCCCTGGACCTCAGGCAACGTGGTTTTGCGACCAAAATAATCGGATCAGACAATAACCCGGAGCATATCCGGATAGCAAAAAGTACCGGCATCCTGCAGGAAGAGGGCAGCTTGGAGGAGCTGGCCGGCAGCTGTGAGCTGATCATCGTCGCGACGCCGGTAGATGTATCTTCGGACATCGTGCTGGCCCTTTTAGACCAGATTAAGGACGGTACCGTTGTGCTGGACGTGGGCTCTACGAAAGAGCATATCTGCAAGGCAGTCGCGAGCCACCCCCGCAGAAAGCAATTTGTGGCCTGCCACCCGATTGCAGGAACTGAAAATACCGGTCCGGGAGCGGCACACCACAAGCTCTTCGACCAAAAAGTGAATATCATCTGCAACGCGGAGGCTTCAGGTATAGCAGAAGTCCGAAAAGCTGAGGCCGTATTTGAAGCGCTGAAAATGCAAACGGTGCACATGGAGGCGCGCGAACATGACCGGCACATCGCCTTTGTTTCGCATTTATCCCACATCTCTTCCTTTGCCCTTGGCCTGACGGTGCTGAAGATCGAAAAAGACGAGAAAAGCATCTTCAACATGGCCGGCAGCGGTTTTGCGTCTACCGTGCGACTGGCGAAAAGCTCTCCGGATATGTGGGCGCCTATCTTTAAGCAGAATGCCGGTCATGTATCAGCGGCACTGGATGCTTACATCGAGCAACTGCTCCTCTTCAAAGAATCGATTGACGAGGGACTCAGCTCCGAAACCTATGACATGATCTCGACTTCCAACCAGATCAGCCGCATACTCGATGGCATCGAACTCAAGAACCGACAGAAACCTTTTGCTCCACCACTTACCGGGAAAGACAAGTTGGAGATTGCCCCGATCAACACATGGCTTCCTGACCTGCAAAGGCCCCTGGTGATCAGTGGTCCGTGCAGCGCCGAAACAGAGGAGCAGGTAATTAAAACCTGCCAACAGCTGGCTGCAACAGGCAAGGTGGACGTGCTGCGGGCCGGCATCTGGAAACCGCGCACAAGGCCCAATAACTTTGAAGGTATAGGCACCGTCGGTTTGGAGTGGCTGCGAAAAGCCAAAGAGGCGACAGGGATGAAGATAGCAGTGGAGGTAGCCAATAAGCAGCATGTGGAAGAAGCCCTGAAGTATGGCGTAGACATTCTTTGGATCGGGGCACGCACCACGGTCAACCCCTTCTCGGTGCAGGAAATCGCGGATGCACTACAAGGTATAGATGTGCCGGTTTTGGTGAAGAACCCGATCAACGCCGACCTGGAATTGTGGATCGGGGCGCTGGAGCGTTTGAGCGGGGCAGGTATAACCAAGCTGGGCGCCATTCACCGCGGTTTTGCCAAGTATGGCGAGACAAAGTTCCGCAATGCACCGCAGTGGCAACTGCCCATCGAGCTGAAAAGAAGAATGCCTGACCTGCCCATGATCTGCGACCCGAGCCATATCTGCGGCAACCGGGAGCTGCTGGCTGAAATTTCGCAGCAGGCGATGGACCTGAACTATACCGGCCTGATGCTGGAAAGCCACATTGATCCGGACAAGGCGTGGAGCGACGCCAAGCAGCAGGTGACGCCTGATAGGTTAGCAGAGATAATAGACGGGCTGGTGCTCCGGAACGGCTATAATGGTAAAGTGGGGGTGGACGACACCTTGCATGAGCTTCGCAGCCAGGTAGATCAGTTCGATAGTGAGCTGTTTACCCTGCTGTCACAAAGGATGCAGGTGGTGGAGAGCATCGGCCAGTACAAGAAGGAAAACAGGCTGACTATCTTACAAGCATCCAGGTGGAACGACGTATTGGAGCAATCCTTTAAGCGGGGAGAGAAACTGGGCCTTAGCAGGGATTTCATTGAAAAATATCTGAAAGCCGTGCACCAGGAATCCATCAACCACCAAAGCGCAATCATGAATGCGCAGTAGGAAACAATACTGGCCGTGCTACCTAATTTGTCATTCTGTAAAGAATCTTGGTTGAAGTAAAGGGGGCTTACCCCCGGGTGGTTAAGCCTATACTATTTGCTACCAGGATCCTTACAGGATGACAAAAGAGGAGACTATGAAGCAAAAAAAAGGGATCCAAGCGACTTGTTAGCGACTCAATCCCATTTTTGCATTTGAGAAGGTATGTTACTTGATCAAGCCAACACCCACCGTCGAATTTGTCCCCTCGTCGATGAGGATGAAAGCACCATTTGCTCTGTTTTCAGCGAAAGAGTCGTAAAAGACTTCTTTTGCTGTTTTCAGCTGCACGTCGGCGATCTCGTTTAGCTTCAACTCGCTGACTGTACTGTCAGCACCAAGCGTCACTACTTCTATCAGGTTGGAGAGTGCGCTGACTTTGGCTCTGGAAGTGTTGACCCCATGCTGCAGCAGGTATGTACTGCCGGCCCGGAGCGGCTTTTTGTCCATCCAGCAGATAGTGGCCTCCAACTGTCGGCTTTGCTGCGGCAACTGGCTAAGAGGCACGATCATGTCGCCCCGGCTGATGTCCACGTCGTCCTGCAGCATTACGTTTACAGACTCTTTGGCTTGCGCTGCCTCTATCTCACGGCCAAACTTCTCGATGCGGGCGATGGTGGTTTCCTGTCCGCTTGGCAGCACCACTACCCGTTCGCCCTTGCGCAACAGGCCGCTGGCTACCTTGCCTGCATAGGCTCTGTAGTCATGAAATTCCTCTGACTTAGGTCGCACCACGTACTGCACCGGAAAACGGCTCGGTTCCTCTGACAGGTGCTGCTCCAAAGGTATAGCCTCCAGCAAACTTAGCAGTGGCGCGTCGTTATACCAAGGCATATGTGCCGACTGATGCACCAGGTTTTCGCCGTAGAGCGAGGACACAGGTATAAAGCTGATCTCCTGTCCCGGAAAACGCACCTTTTCGGCGAAGTCCATGAACGCGTTCTTTATTTCCTCGAATGTTGTCTGGTCGTAATCCACCAGGTCCATCTTGTTCACGCACACCACCACATTCGGTATACGCAGCAGACAGGAGATGTAAAAGTGCCGGAAGGTCTGCTCTACAACACCGTTGCGGGCATCTACCAAAATCATGGAAACATTGGCATTGGAAGCGCCCGTCACCATGTTGCGGGTATACTCAAAGTGCCCCGGCGTGTCGGCTATGATGAACTTTCGTTTGGGAGTAGAGAAGTAGATGTGCGCTACATCGATCGTTATACCCTGCTCGCGCTCTGCTATCAATCCGTCGGTGAGCAGCGACAGGTCCACGTAGTCGAGGCCTTTCTTTTTGCTGCTCGCCATGATGGCTTCCAGCTTATCGGTGGTGATCGAGTTGGTCTCGAAAAGGAGCCGGCCGATCAGGGTGCTTTTCCCATCGTCCACACTTCCTGCGGTTGCTATTTTTAGAACGTCCATACCTTAAAAATATCCTGCTTGCTTTCTTTTTTCCATGGCCGCCTCGGAACGCTTATCGTCTATGCGGGCGCCTCTTTCGGATACTGTGGCGCTCAGTATTTCCGCGATGATGTCTTCTATCACAATGGCCGTAGACTCCACGGCGGCGGTGCAAGTCATATCACCAACGGTTCGGAAGCGCACCATGCGGGTGCTCACGGGCTCGTCCTCCGAAACCATCATGAAGCTGGAGTAGGGAAGAATCTGTCCGTCGCGCTCAAAAGTCTCGCGCTCGTGCGAGTAGTAGATGCTGGGTATAGCCAGCTGTTCTTCCCGGATGTAATTCCACACATCCAGCTCCGTCCAGTTGCTGATCGGGAACACGCGCACATTCTCGCCCAGACTGATTCTGCCGTTCAGCATATCGAACAGCTCCGGGCGCTGCTTCTTGGCGTCCCATTGGCCAAAGTCGTTTCTGACTGAGAAGATCCGTTCTTTGGCACGGGCTTTTTCTTCGTCCCGGCGGGCGCCGCCAATGCAGGCGTCGAAGCCAAACTCTTCGATGGCATCCAGCAATGTGACGGTTTGCAGCACGTTGCGGCTGGCGTATTTCCCGGTTTCTTCTACCACCTTCTGCTGGTCGATGCTGTCCTGCACGTAGCGCACGATCAGTTCCAGACCTAGCTCTTCTACCAGTTCATCCCTGAATCGGATGGTCTCTTCGAAATTGTGGCCCGTGTCGACGTGCAGCAGAGGGAAAGGAATTTTGGCCGGGTAGAAGGCTTTCTGAGCGAGCCTTACCAGCGTGATGGAGTCTTTTCCGCCGGAGAACAGGAGGACCGGTTTTTCAAACTGTGCGGCCACCTCCCGCAGGATGTAAATGGCCTCGTCTTCCAGTTCTCTGGGGAATGCCGTGTTGTGAGTAGCCATATTAATTTTTTTGGTTGAAATAATTTGCATGAAGTCCGCACTCTTTCTGGGTTTGTTCCCACCACCACCTGCCAGCACGCGGTTCTTCGCCTGGCTGTATGGCTCGTGTACAGGGGGCACAACCGATGCTGACAAATCCCTGGTCGTGCAGCTTGTTGTAAGGGACATCGTGCTCCTGCAGGTAGGTGATCATCTCGTCGAAAGACCAGTTGATGATCGGGTTGAATTTGATGACCTTGAAAGTCTCGTCCCACTCCAGCAGGTTGAAACTGCTTCGGTTGGCACTTTGGCCTGATCGCAGTCCGGTTACCCAGACAGCCACCCCTTGCAGCGCTCTTGTCAGAGGAAGTACCTTGCGGACATGGCAGCAGGCTTTCCGGCTCTCAACTGAGTCGTAAAAACCGTTTATGCCATCGCTGGCGACGTAAGCCTCTACATCGCTGGCCTGTGGAAAGAAGGGCTCTATTTTGCTTTGATATTTTTGCTCTGTTTCACTCCAGAGGGTGTAGGTTTCCTGGAACAGTCGACCGGTGTCGAGCGAGAAAATCCTGATGGGAAGCTTGCTGGAGAAGATGGCGTGTGTGATGACCTGGTCTTCCTGGCCTAGCGCTGTCGAGAAAGCGAGGCTGCCGGGGAATCGGTTTGCCATCCGGGCCAGTGCTTCGGAGAGCGACGAGTCCGCCAGTTCCTCAAGCAGGGACGGAATCTGATCTTTCAAGTTCATGGGCGTGGTTTTTAATGGTGAATCTTTCCCAGATTCGTTCGTGCACGTAGTAGAGCAGTATTTTGCTGAAAACCTCAATCGAACCGATCGAAAAAGCCATTTTCAGCTCGCCGGTGATGAAGTAAGAAATGACGATGGTATCCAGGGTACCCAGGACGCGCCAGGAAAAAGCCTTGGCGACACTCTTGAATTTACTGTCCTTCTTGGGACCCTGCTTCCTGTTAAAAGTCTTTCGGAGATATTGGTCTAATAGCATAGCGCTGCTTTGAGCACTAAAACTACATAAAACCTACAAACTAAGTAGGGTATTAGGTCAAAAAAAATCTTAAATTTTCTATGTCTAATATTTAAGAGGTTGTTTGTCAGTAGTTTTTGCAATTAGATCGGAGAGGGTTTTATTCTCTACAACTGCTAAAGTCTGATCCCTTACCTGGCACATGATGATGTGCATGTTGCAAGTGGCCTCGTCAGCGCAGTCGGAGCATTTCTCATAATAGTTCAGGCTCACACAAGGGAGCCAGGCAATCGGGCCGTTAAGCAATCGGATGATTTTGGCCAGTGTAATTTCTTCTGGTTTTTTGATAAGGTAATAGCCCCCACCTTTGCCTTTTTTGCTGCCCAGTATACCTGCTTTTTTCAATTCAAGCAGGATGTTTTCGAGAAATTTATGCGAGATATTCTTACTCGATGCGATTTCCTGGATAAGCACAGCTCTCTTATCCTGGTTTTCGGCCAGATAGGTGAGGGCATGAAACGCATACTTTGTCTTCTTCGATAGCATGTACCGTACTTTTATAAAATGCCTGGAGCGATCTGTAGGTATAGATCAGGTTGTGTTACAAAATTAAGAAGTATTTCCACAAGGTGCTGTTTTAACAGGAGATAAAGTAAGGGACTATAAGAAGCTGTATTCCCTTTACGCTGGTGTAGCCTATACCTGTTATACTGCTGACTTAACACAACTCAATTCTCAGTTTCCGTAACAGGTATAGTAATGTTTGGATTTCAGGATATACCGAAGTTTTTGCTGGCCTTCTTTCTTGTGCTGCCGGTAATTTCCTTTCTGCACGAGGCAGGCCATGTGTTTTTCGCCTGGTTGATGGGTGGCAAAAACATTAAAGTAACCGTTGGTACCGGCGATGTGATGTTTCGTGTAGGTATGCTGGAAGTACGGAAGTACTACTTCTGGTATGGCCTCTGTTCTTTTGATAACCTGAAGCGCAACCAGCGCTTCTCCAACATCCTCATCTTTTCGGGTGGCGTGCTCTTTAATGCGCTGTCAGCCTTTGTAGTGATGTACCTGGTGGAAGCTGGTGCCGTGGAGGCGGGCATGCTCACTTACCAGTTCACCTACTTCTCCATGTACTACATCTTCTTTGCACTGCTGCCAATGCCATATCCTGACGGTAACTACAGCGATGGCAAGTTCATACTTGACCTGATCCGAAACCGACCTTTAGCTGAAAATGTCTACCGCATTAACTGGGAAGAGGAAAAAGGGCAGTGGCAGGTGCTGGATAACGACAAGACTATAGTAGCTTCCTTCCACGAGGAGGAGGAAGCACTAGCCCGGGCACACGAACTAGCGCAAAGCAATCGCCCGAGCCGGCTGGTTAACACAAAAAATGGCAAAGAGGTTGAGGTTTTCAACTACCCCAGGGTACCTCTATAAATACTATACTATACCTGTTACTTCCTGATTGCTTCTTCCGCATACACCAGCCACAATGGCACATTAATGTCTGAGTTGTAAATTTCAGTTGGCACGCTTCCCAAGTTCAGCATAGGCAGCGGATTGTTGCCTCTGAGGCCCAGCACCAGCAGGTCGTGGCGGCCTTTCTCCAGTTGAAGGGCGATGCGCTCGCCTATGCTCTTGTTGGCCGCACGCACCAGGGTATAAGGCACCCCGGCAATTTCCTGGTGACGCTTCTGCAGGTCAGCGAATTTCCCCTTTACTACTTCCGTTGCTTTCCCAACAGCCTCCTCTTCCGATATGAGTGGGAAAAACTGTGTCGGGAGCCGGTATACGTGCATGATCTCCAGCTGCAGGCTTAATTGGTCCGCCAGCTCTTTGCTGAGACGGAGTGCGTGTACCGAGGTATCAGAAAAGTCAATCGGCACAAGGACTTTACGAATGTTGAAGCTGGCCGTTTCGGGAAAAACCAGCACGCTGCAGGGAAGTATGCGCAACAACTTTGTACCAAGGGCACCGGTACCTTTGTCGCTCATTTTCTTTCCCAGAAGTGTCAGCTTTATCCCATATCGTTTCACCAAGTCAGCCAATATCACCTCGGTGTTGGGCTCCTCGCTTACCAGTATTTCGTAGTCGGTTGTATTGCCAAATTGTTCCGCAACTATGTCGGCGATGTTGCCTTCTACCTCTTTGCTCAGGTCCACATCCCCGATCATCTCCCGGAAGTCGTCGCCCAACTCAGAGAGCCTGACGTTGTGCACGAAGTATACTTTCCGGACCTGCAGGCGCTCACAGAGGGAGCGGGAGAAGGCAACCAGTTTATCGTCTACGTCGCTCAGGTCGAGGCAGACCATCATGGCATCTATCGTGATCATAGCGTGTCAGGGTTTGGTGATACTGAATTATCTTGTCTGGTCTCATTTGTTTTGGCGGCTTGTTTCTGCGAACGCCTGGCCAGCATTTCGGCCACCAGTTGTTGGTACGCCTTACGCTGCTGAGTCTTTCCGAGTCTTGTTTCTTCCTCGGCCTCCTCACTCAGGCCCCGGTATAGGCTGAAGCACATCAACAAAAGGATGATGGAAAAGGGCAGGCCCGTGATGATAACGGCTGTCTGAAGCGCCTGTAAGCCTCCGCCGATCAAAAGTACCGCCGCGATAGCCCCACCTGCCAACGCCCAGAAAACGCGTATGCCAACCGGTGGGTTAAGTTTGCCGCCAGATGTAAGGCTAACCACTACCAGCGAACCTGAGTCGGAGGAGGTGACAAAGAAGCCGGCTATAAGTATAATGCCTATCACGGAAAGGATCGTTGAGAAAGGCAGTTGCTCGAAGAACACGAATAAAGCGGTAGATATGTCGGCTGCCACAGCCTCGGCTATGGTAGGGTCGCCGTTCAGAATTTCGCGCAGGGCAGTGCTGCCGAAGGCTGTCATCCACAAGAAGCAAAGTAGCGAGGGGGCAATGAGTACGCCCAATATAAATTCCTTTATTGTTCTGCCTTTGGAGACCCGCGCTATGAAAATGCCTACAAACGGAGCCCAGGAAATCCACCACGCCCAGTAGAAGACTGTCCACGAACCTTGCCAGTTCCGGGTGGAATAGGCCTCATTCCAGAACGAGAGCTGCATGAAGTTGCCGATGTAAGAGCCGGTGTTCTGCACGTAGGAACCAAGTATAAATACAGTAGGCCCCAGCACCAGAACGGCGACTAGTATGAATAACGCAACCCGGATGTTCCACTCGCTCAGGATGCGCACTCCTTTATCTACCCCGGATACCACCGAAATGGTGGCAATACCGGTAATTACTGCAATAAGGATGATCTGGGTGGTGATATTGTTCGCAACGGCAGGAAACACGTGGTTTAGCCCGGCAGCCACCTGTTGCACACCCAGCCCCAGCGAAGTTGCCAGACCGAAAAGCGTTGCGATCACAGCCAGAATATCGATCACATGCCCTACCACGCCATGGATGCGCTCTCCCAGGAATGGATAAAAGGCCGAGCGTACGGTGAGGGGTAGGTGTCGGTTGTAGGTAAAGTAAGCCAGCGCCAATGCTACCAGTGCATAAATGGCCCAGGCATGCAGCCCCCAATGCAGGAACGTGAAGTTCATGGCCTGCCGGGCAGCGGCAGGTGTGCCGGGCTCACCGAGGGGAGGCGTCTGGAAGTGATTGATTGGCTCGGCGATGCTCCAGAATAGCAGACCAATGCCCATACCGGCGCTGAACAGCATCGAAAACCAAGCCGAGGTAGTAAATTCCGGCTTGGCGTCCCTGCCACCCAATCTTATTTTACCAAACCGGCTGAAGGCCATGTACAGGCAGTACGCCACAAAGATGTTGACACTGAGTATGAAGAGCCATCCCATGCTAGAGGTAATGGCTGCCTGGGTATCGCTGAAGAACTCCTCTGCGTCCTTTCTGAAAATAAGCACAAGGGCTATGCTTACCACCAGGAACACGATAGATGTCCAGAACACGGGTCCGTTTACGTCCAGTCCAAACGATTTCTTGGTACCATTACTTCCAACTTTACTCATGTATTCTATTTTTTTTAAGGTTAGAAATAGTATCCCATGTTAATGTTAAAGCGCATGTGCCATTTGGTATCACCTGGCGTGCCTGCGGCAAGGGCGTTCGTCCACTCGGGACCTAGCCAGGGGTGATTAAAGCCGAAAGCGGCATCAGAATAGATGTACATAGGACCAACAGTAAAGAGAGCGCCCATTACGTTCATATGTGCGTTTTCGTATCCGCTTATACGTTTATGGTAAAAGCCATAGTTGTTGTAAATGTCTATACTTTGTACGAGCCGGGTATTCAAAGGAATGTGGTAGGCAATACCTGCCGTATAGATTTCTCCTTTGTTGGCCACGTTATAGTTAGCGCCGTATGCGCCCATTTCTAAGAAGTGCGGATCAGTTCCGGAGGCATACTTTGGGTAAAATCGGTAGAGCATGGCCTGCAGTTTGATGTTCCAGGGACTTTGGTAGGGCTTGTGTTCGTAGTGGATGGCCCCGGCATAGCGGGTGCCGTTACGCTCGGTGTCGAGGTTGTAGAGCAGTCCGCCCTGCAGCGAAAAGCCCAGTTCGTGAGCCAGGCTGTCACCAAGTCGGCGGATTACCTTAAAGTCGAGCTGGTTATTTTCTTTGTTACGCCCGGTAACATCGTAGGAATAGCGGTTGGGGCTAGGATCTGTGAGAGCAAATACAAACTCCTCTGCGCTTTTGTAATAAGCCGCCTGCCATTGCCAGCGGCCGGAGTCGTGTATGTACTTGACACCCATGTCGTGGTCATCCTCGAAACCGACGTAATAAGTGACGTTGAAGAACCAGTTGTTGGAATTGTATTGCTGGATACCGAAAGGCACCTGGTTCAGCCCGACCTGCAGCTGTGATCTATCATCGAAGTCGTACTGAAACCAGCCCTGCTTGAGAAAGGAGCCGCCAAAGGCTTGTGAGTAGTGCCGAAATTCGGCGTTTAGCTTGATGCCTTTATACTCGGCCTCGGCATTGATGCGGAACATATCAAAGCCGAAATCACCGCCCCGTTCCAACTGGTCCACTTTCCAGGTGGAGAGGTTATAGTTAAAACGCACGGCACCGCCCAGCTTCAGATAAGACTTCTCCTCAGGTTTCTCTTCCGGGTATTGTGCGTGACACACCGTACTGAACAGGAGGAGAACGGAGAGAAAGAATATTGTCTGCATAGGCGTCGCACCGGGAATCTAATCAATCCTTCTTGTTGGACGGCTGCAAAGCGGAAATGTTACTTATGCCAGGGAAAGTTCACATTGTCAGATTGTTGAGGTACGGCATAATGTGGTGCTAGTATGCGTTTGGCTACCTTTCAAGTACCACTTCTTCCATTTTCGTCACTACTAAGCCATCTTTCTTGTCTTCCTCTACTTTCACGAGAATGGTGCTGTTTCCGGAAAAGCTTACCGTATAAGGTACTTTATTTGGGTGGTCCTGGCCGATGAAGAGCTTTCCACCGTCCATCCAAACCGGCAGTGTTACTTGGTGCTGTCCCTGGCCATCGACGATGATGAGTTTATTGTTTTCTGTGAACTCGTACGTCTTTTCACCTCTGTCGTAGCGTTCCTGTTCCCGTTCAGTTTCCTGGTTCGCGATTTTCTCCGTGTCAGTTTTGGATATTACGTTCCATTTGCCCAGCAGTCTGTCGTCCAAAGGGTTCTGCCCTGATTCATCTTTGCCCTTGCAGGACACAGACAGGAGACACATTAGCAGAATCAGCGGGAGTGTGAGATTTCTTATTAGCATAAGTGTTTGTTTAGAGTTAAGTATAAAATATTAATGAAAGCATAGAGGGGGTATCCGGTGTAGGGGCTATACCTGCCAGTACAGATTTTCGGAAAATGGCAAGCCAATGACTTAATCCCCGAAGGGAGTAAGTGCAACTGGTCAATGAATCTGGTTATAAATAAATTCAAACAAGGTATAGGCGGGCTATTCCCGTGTCCGCTCGGTACCTATACCTGCAGCGTGGTTAGTTTCCCCTGTAAGTGGCGTAACCATAAGGTGACAGGGTGATGGGAACGTGGTAGTGATCGTTGTCTTTGATCTGGAAAACCACCTCAATGAAAGGGTAGAAGCTTTCCGTTTTTTTGTTTTTGAAATAATCAGCCACTAAAAAGCGAAGTCTGTAAATGCCTTTGTTTGAATTTTTGGTACTGAGGAATTCCTTGATGCGCCCATTTTCATCAGTGATCTTCTCATCTACCTGCTTCCATACCTGGGTCTTTTCATCTAATTTCTCCAGCTTAACCGGAACACCTTTGGCTGGCATGCCCGTAGCAACATCCAAAATATGACTCGATAACTGGTAGGTGGTGGTCTGGGCAGAAGCAACGTTTGCTGCCAGCACAAACAAGAGTGCTAAAACTAAATTTCTCATGGTGTATGTATTGATTTAATGTATAAGTATGGCTGCGTTTTGCACGGCCGCAGCTGTTGCAATGTTGTGATCATTTTCAGGTCCACCACCGCCGGCTATACCTATGCCCCCAATAACTTGTCCTTTGTACCAGATGGGGCAGCCACCTCCCAGTAGCAGTAACTCCGGAAGGTTGGCCAGGTTTTGGGTATCGGGATTCGCGCTAGCGTTACGTGCCAGCTGCAGGGTAGGCGTTTTCGTGGAAAGCGCGGTATAGGCCTTTCTTCTTGCCGCTTCGGTGTTGTGGGGCCCTACGCCATTGCCGCGAGCCAGTATGATTATTTGTCCTGAGGCGTCCAGCACGGCAACACTCACCTCTTTGTTCAAAGATTTGGCAGCTGCCTGCGCCCGGTTTGTCAGTTCCAGGGCTGCCTCCAGTGTGAGCTGTTGTGTTTCAGCGGTATATGTTGGCTGCGCTTGATAGTGGCTGCCTGCTGGTGTATGGCTTTCGGGTTTACTGGTTTGTGCCGAAGAGAGCAGCGGAAGGAAAAGAAGTATAAGCAGTTGTAGTTTATAAAGCATCGTTGTCTTTTTTACAAAACTACCGGTGCTCCGGGTGTAAAGCATTGCCCTAGGTCAACGTTTTCAGAGTTTGGCTTTTACTCTGCTTAAGGTGGAAGGGGAGAGGCCCAGGTAAGAGGCTGCCATTTTGTTGGAAACGCGCAACAGAAAATCAGGTTGATGCTGGATGACCCACTGTACTTTTTCCAGTGCATCAAACCCTTGAAAACCGTAAATGCGCTTCTGGGCAGTGATAAAACCCAGCTCCAGGATCTGCCGGTAGATGAATGCGAATTGGGGCAAAGTGTCAACCAACTGATAGAAGTTCTTTCTGGAGATCCTGAGCAGCTCGGACCTTTCGATGGTCTGCATGTATTCGCGGGCGGGCGTCTGTTCAATCAAGCTGGGCAGGGCAGTTCCGAATCCTCCTTCGAAAGCGAAGAACCTGGTTGTTTCAATCCCTTCTTTGTTGATGGTAAAGAGCCGGATGCAGCCTTTGTTTACAAAGTAATAGTGCTGGCATACGTCGCTATAACGCAGCAGAAGTTCGTTGCGCTTCGTTTTCACCTGCTCAAAGTGGGAGCAGATCAATTTCAGGGAGGCATCGCTGATACTTGTTCTGCTTTTAATATAAGCTTCTAGAAGGCTATACATGGTGTTGGCGGGAGTTCTTCGGTCTGGGAGTATGCGTGACTAAGTTGTGTATTCAGGCTTTACCTTGGGATAAACCGATAACCGGCTTAATGGTTATAAAAAGTTTTGAGTAGACCTACTAAAGGTGCGTTTTCTACAAGGTCGATTAGGCATATAAGTGATATCAAAAGTACCCTGGAATTTGAATGCCTTAATAATACCACATCAAAACTGTTTCTATTTATCAAATTGATAGGTCTCTGTTATGTTATGGTACAAGCGCTGCATTCGCTGTGTGGTAATTTTGCAGTATCATTTAGCTTAATAACATAGAAACATTATGAGTAAGAAAGCATTGCTTGTCATAGACATACAGAACGACTATTTTGAAAACGGAGCATGGGAACTGGAAGGACCGGTAGAAGCGAGTTTAAATACACGTAAGGTCATCGATCACTTCAGAAAGAATGATCTGCCGATAGCACATATCCAGCATTTTGCAGCCGATGTTAACATGCCTTTCTTTCAGCCAGATACAACGGGCGTAGAGATCCATGAAAATGTAAAACCACTGGAAGGCGAAAAGCTTGTTCAAAAGTATTACCCTAATAGCTTCAGAGACACCGACTTATTGGACTATCTGAAAGCCAATGACGTGACGGAAGTGGTGGTGACAGGTATGATGACGCACATGTGTGTGGATGCTACGACTAGAGCTGCAAAAGACTTCGGATTTGAGTGTACGGTTATAGGTGATGCCTGTGCTTCACGCGATCAGGAGATCAACGGAAAAGTAGTGCGAGCAGCTGACGTTCATCATGCCTTTTTAGGTGCTCTTTCATTCTTCTACGCCACAGTTCAGAATGCAGACAAATTCGTGGCTGCTTAATTCCAAGAGTCATTAAAAGTAAAAAAACCTCCTGCCATTAATTTGGCAGGAGGTTTTTTCTTAAGGCATCTGGTACGCATCGGCGATTAGTTCGGCTGAGCGGATTATACCCTTCGGTGCGTGTCCCAAATTCACAACCATCAGTTCGTCTGCTCCCGATCGTTTCTGTATTTCATCCAGGCTCTTGGCAACTGTTTCACCTGTGCCGTAGTACATTCTGTGTCTCCAGCCTTCCATGATCTGTCTTTCCTGCGCCGAGTAGGGGTATTTGGCAAGATCTTCAGGAGAAGGCATCAAATAAGATAGTCCCTGCATCATGCGCATCATGCTGTGCGCAAAACTCTCGGTTTGCAACAGTGCTTCTTTTTCAGTCTCGGCAGCATAAACACCAAAGCATGCCAGGGTATGTGGTTTGTCGAGCACTTCCGAAGGCTGGAAATTCTTTCTGTACAGGTCAAATGCCATCAGCAGGTTTTCAGGAGCCAACTGGGCTGCAAAAGCAAATGGCAATCCCCTTTTTCCTGCCAATTGGGCCGAATAACCCGAAGATCCCAGCAACCACACGGATGGGCGGTTCAAGGAACGTGGTATCCCGTTTTGACGATCCTGCCCTAGACCTGGAACTGCCCATACCTTATCTTTGTAGGGGTCATCTTCAGGAAAGTCGTCATCCAAAAAGTGGAACAATTCCTCCAGTTGTTCGGTGTAATTTTCTGCTCCGATAGCAAGGCCTCTTCGCAGCGCTGTAGCTGTATAGCTATCAGTTCCTGGGGCACGCCCAATTCCAAGGTCTATCCTGCCTGGGGCCATCGCCTCCAGCATCCCAAACTGCTCTGCAACTACTAGCGGCGGAAAGTTTGGCAGCATCATTCCGCCTGCACCAAGACGAATCTGCTTGGTTTCTCCGATTAACCGGGAGAGCATGACAGCTGGTGAAGTAACGGAAATGGCCGGCATGGAATGATGCTCCGCTACCCAATAGCGGGCGAATCCCCGGCGGTCAGCAAGTTTTGCCAGCTCGATACTGTTTTGTAAAGTTTCTATGGCAGAATAGCCTTGTCCTGTTACGGCAAAATCGAGCAGCGACAATGGGACAGGGGCATTTCCTTTTTTGGTTAATGGTTGTAATGCGGTTTTTTTATCTTCTTTTGGTGTCTTATTATCCGTCATATCTTTTGTCAATTCTTATAGCATCAATAAATCTGTTGCAAAATTACCCATGCAGAAGAATTGAGCTTGTATCAGGAATGTCCTGAATACTACCATTTTGATAAGGCCTTTACCGAACCGCAGTTAATTTAATCTAACCCGTAGCTGCATTCCTTTTAGACCAATCCGTATCTGAAGAAGGATGTCAACAGTTACAACCAAGGGACAAAGGAATGAATAGGAGAGAGGTGCATGGATTGGAAAGTGTTCATTTTTTGTACATTGCATGATAGGATAACCTTGGGATCAAGGTATAGGCTCTCTTGGTTGTAGCATTTTTTTAAAACAGAATCTGCTATTTTAAAGCTAAGGTTGAGCAGTGTTAAGCGTATGGAAACCCTTAAGTTTTTAAAGACGGAATGTGGAGTAGAGGTGCTCCTGAACGTACTGCACTTTACGAGTGCTGACAGCGACTATTTAAGGAAAGTACCGTTTAATACTGATTTTTTTGAGGTCGTTTTCTTTAAAAAAGCCAAGGGCAGACTCTTTCTGAATGATCACCAGATCGAATTGACTGGCAACAGCGTTGTCTTCCTATCTCCATACCAGAAAAGGCAGTGGCATTTCGAAGAGGGCAAACAGGATTTTACCATACTTCTTTTCCAGGAGGATTTTCTGAACGATTTCTTTGCTGATAAGCTGTTTGCATACCGCTTGCTATATTTCTACCAGCTGGACTATCCGTTGAAAATGGAGGTCAGAAAAGAAACTGTACAAAGCTTCTGCACGCTGCTAACCGAGATTAAATCAGAACTTGTGCATCCCAAGGCCGACAGCGGACACATCATACGGTCCCTGCTCTATTATATTCTGCAGAAGCTGAACAGGGAATATGCAGTAGTTAACCAACTGAAAATGGAAAGGGACAATGACCATTATGCTTTTCAATTCAAGCGGTTGGTTGAACTAAATATAAAGCAAAAACAGCGGGTAAGCGACTATGCCGATCTGCTGGGAATCACGCGTGTTTCTCTCAATAGAGCAGTAAAGGAACAGTTCAATGTAACGGCCAAACACCTGCTCAAGCAAAGACTGCTGCTTGAAATAAAGAACTACCTTTTTCATTCAAAGCTTACCCTCAGTGAGATTGCCTATGAGCTTAACTTTCCCGAGCCCAATCACCTGATGCGTTTTTTCAAAGCCCAGACCGGGATGACTGCAGGAGAATTTCTACAGTCAAATGGTCAAGAAGCCTCTTTATAACTGTAACCTTTCCTGAAGGCCAGCCACAAAAAAAAGAGCCGCTTCAGTTTTACCTGAAGCGGCGTTTGTAGTCCGTAGGGGAATCGAACCCCTGTTGCCAGAATGAAAATCTGGAGTCCTAACCCCTAGACGAACGGACCATTCTGTCGTATTGTGATGCAAATATAGGGGGTAGCTTTTATTTTGCAAACGGTGCTGACACTTTTTAATGAACAAAAAGCCCATTTCTGGCTAACTGGTTCATTTATAACCACTAAATTTTGTTCCTTTTCGCCAGATCAGGTACTCAACTGAGGTTCCAATTCGAAATATGCCTCTAAATTAAGCTGGCCAACTGCCGGGGCAACACAGTCTACTTTGCTTACAGCTGTCATAAAAGCGAGTTTATCATACAGGCTCCTGCTTAGCAGGCGCACAAATGGCAGTAGTGTATCCACGTAGTCGAAGGGAATCTCCGCCACACGCCCTGAATAACCTGCCGCATCACAAACCAATTGCGCCAGCTCCTGTCGGGTGTAGGTAACAGGCCCACCCAAATCGAGCGACTGGCTGGGATTTCCGATACAGGAAATGGCGATGCGCGCTACGTCACCATCATATATCGGGTTGGTGAGTTTATCGCCCTGACCGAGTTGCCCGATGTGGCCTCTGCGAGCCATGGCAGACATTTCTTCGAACACTGAGAATAAAGCAACCGGTTTCAGAATGGTGTAGGTAAGTGAGCTGCGGCGCAGCGCTTTTTCAAAATCGGCATGCGCCTTGAAATAAGCCAACCGTGGAAACTGACCTGCTCCGTAAGCAGATACATAAATGAACTGCTTCACGCCAGCCTTTTCGGCCTCTTTCAGTAAATGTAGATTAGCTTCATAATTTACATCATGAAAAGAACCGCTTCCTTTATGACGGAGACTTAAATTCTTCCCAAGAGCCGAAATCACGACGTCGACGCCCGCGCAGCAGCCTTCCAATGATTGCGGTTTCGTTGCATCTGCGAGCACAAGCTCTTCCGGATCCGGGAAAAGCGACTGTGCCTTTTTTAAATTGCGCGCCAGTACACGCACTTCAAACCCCTGCTGTTTTAGCTCCCAGAAAATATGCCTCCCCAGGTGCCCCGTAGCGCCGGCCAGTAGAACTTTAGTCATAATGAAGGGCTGTTAAATTTGCGTTAATCCATATACGTGATAAATGTTTAATTTGCAGTGTATTAAAGGAAAAATACAATGCTCCACTACGCGATTCCTATAGCTTTGTTCAAAAATTCCTATCTTCGGATAAACTTTATACTGGTGGACGCATGCATTAGCCCACTATTATCTGAAAGATCAATATGATGCACTTAAGTAAGTTTAGCAATGCCTTGGTGCTCGCTGCTATTTGCCTGGGATTGTCGGCCTGTGTCCCGCTGGAGCAACAGGGTTACGCCACTACGGGCAGTTCAGCACAACAGCCGGTTCGATACGAAGACTTTGTGTACGACACCAGTATACGCTCGGTGCAGTGCTACCGGGGCACAGGAGGTCCTGAAGCCGTGCTGGAGCCCGCCGTTATCTCCATAGGGCAGGAGCAGCCCATTCTGCTGGAGTTTGACCGCCTGAATGCCGGTCCGCAGCGTCTAGTGGCCAAACTTGTGCATTGTAACGCCGATTGGACCCCTTCCGGTCTGAATGATGCGCAGTATCTGAACGACTTCAACGAGTTCTTTATTACAGACGTGCAGAACTCGATCAACACCCGGGTGCCTTATGTGCACTACCGTTTTCGGGTGCCGCGTGTGAAGCTCAGCGGAAATTATGTGTTGCAGGTTAGTGAGGAGGGAGGCAATCTGCTGCTGACAAGGCGTATACTGGTGTACCAAAACTTAGTAGCGGTAACTGCCAAACTAGGTGCACCAACCGGTCCTGAAGGCAGGGCCGCCCGTCAGCCGGTCGAGTTCAATGTATTTTACAAAGACTACGCACTGGTGAATCCGGCGCAGGAGGTAAAAGCGGTGATGCGCCAGAACCACCGCTGGGACAATGCCAAGGTATACCCGAAACCTGCCTTTGTGCGTGACGATCAGCGCCGTCTGGAGTATGTGTTCTTCGAAGCAAAGGATCACTTTCTGGGTTTGAGCGAGTTTCGCGCGTTTGATTCACGCAGTATTCGTTTCAAAGGGCTGGGTATAGAGCAGATCAACCTGGAAGCCTCTCCTGTGCATATACTGCTGCAGCCGGAGCGTATACGGGCGGGAGCAGCCTACAGCCAGGATCCTGACGCAGACGGCAAAATGTTGTTTGGCAACAGGGAGTATGGCAACTCTATTGTGAATGCGGACTACACCTGGGTTGATTTTGAATTGAAGACGGGAGAGGAGCAGGGCGAAGTGTATATTCAAGGTGGCTTGAATGATTGGCAGTTAAACGACGAAAGCCGAATGCGCTATGACCAGGAGCAGCAAGCCTACAGAGGCAGGCTGTTGCTAAAGCAGGGGTACTATAATTATTACTATGCGCTGAAGTCAGCTAAAGGCCAGCCTGCCGATGCCAGCTATTTTGAGGGAAGTCACTTTGCCACTGGCAATACTTATGATATCCTGATCTACTACCGCCCACCGGGCTCTCGTGCTGATCTATTGATCGGATATGAGGAGATATTGTTCAACAACAGGTAAAGCTGCTGTATAAATACCCAGTTATGGGTATTTCGTAAACCATAAAGCTGCTATACCTTTGAGTATGGCAATAAACTGATATGATCTGAAGTTAGTCTACTATAAGCCCGTCTTTTGTGATTAACTTCAGTGACTATCAGCCTTCCTTGGATTGGCTATACTATTTTGTAATCAGAAATCGGTTTGTTCTTATAGTTTAAGTTTAGAGTTAATACAAACAGAAAAAGGCGGGAGTAATTCCGCCTTTTTCTGTTTGATGGTATAGCTTATACCTTAAACGTTGAATCGGAAGTGCATAATATCACCGTCCTGTACCACGTAGTCCTTGCCTTCCACCGCCATTTTACCGGCTTCCTTTATCTTCGCTTCGGTCTTGTATTCCTGGTAATCCTTTAGCTTGATCACCTCTGCGCGAATAAAACCCTTCTCGAAGTCAGAGTGGATGACACCCGCTGCAGCAGGGGCTTTCCAGCCTTTTCCGATGGTCCAGGCGCGGACTTCTTTCACACCGGCTGTAAAGTAGGTGATCAGGTTGAGCAGGTCGTAAGAGGCACGGATCAGTTTGTTCAGGCCAGACTCTTTCAAGCCATACTCTGCCAGGAACATTTCTTTTTCTTCGGGATCAGTTAGTTCTGCAATCTGCGCTTCGATGGAGGCTGAGATCAAAACGACCTGTGCATTCTCGTTTTTCACGTGCTCTTCCAAGGCTCGAGAAAATTCGTTGCCTTCCAGCATTGAGTTCTCGTCTACGTTGGCGGCATAAATCACCGGCTTGTCCGTGAGGAGGTTGAGCTCGCTAACTGTTTCTTTGTCTTCTTCGGTTGCTTCGAGACTGCGTGCGTTCAGGCCCTGCTCAAGGTGGTTCTTGTATTTCTCCAGAATGGCCAGCTCTTTTTTGGCTTTCGCATCACCGGCTTTGGCGGAGCGCTGTACCTTCTGCAGCATTTTATCAATCGACTCCAGGTCTTTTAATTGAAGCTCCGTATCGATGATCTCTTTGTCAGATATCGGATCTACTTTGCCCGCTACGTGTACGATGTTCGGATCTTCGAAGCAACGCACTACGTGAATGATGGCGTCTACCTCCCGGATGTTGGCCAGAAACTTGTTGCCTAGCCCTTCGCCTTTGCTGGCACCTTTTACCAGGCCGGCAATGTCCACAAACTCGATCACCGTTGGTAGCACGCGCTGCGGGTTTACCAACTCCTCCAGGATCTGGAGACGCTCATCTGGCACCGTGATTACGCCCACGTTTGGCTCGATGGTACAGAAAGGGTAGTTGGCAGATTCTGCCTTGGCATTCGAAATAGCGTTGAACAAAGTGGACTTGCCCACGTTTGGCAGTCCTACGATTCCGCATCTTAGTCCCATTTATCTTTATCTTGTTTTATATCAGGGTGCAAAGGTACGAAATTTCGGCAAGTATAGGGTAGGGGCCGGATGTATAAAAAAAGCCCGTGCTGATAACACGGGCTCTCGGTCGCTAAACTAAAAACGGGGATATTATTCCCACTTAAGTTCTTCATCAAAAGATACCTCGGCACTAGCCACCGGCACCGGTCTCAACTCAGCTTCGGCTGGGTTTTCGAGAGCGGCAAGCGCCTCTTCTGTCAAAAGTTCGGATTTAACGTGATCGATTGTGCCCTGTAAAGCTTCCATGAACTTCACGAAGTCCTCTTTGTAAAGGAAGATCTTGTGCTTCTCGTACGAGAATTCATCATCCTTGAACTTGCGCTTGCTCTCTGTGATGGTCACATAGAAGTCATTTGAGCGAGTTGATTTCACATCAAAGAAATACGTTCTCTTCCCTGCTCTCACCCTTTGGGAATAAATTTCTGCTTTGTCGTTGTTCTCTTCCACCGTGTTATAGACGTTAAATTCAACTTTCTGAACCTAAAGCTAACATATTGTTCTGATATATAAAAATTTTTGAATTTAAAATTTAGTGCTCTTGCAGCCCTGCAGAGAATTAATTCTATATTTGCCACCGGACCAAATATAGTATAGTATGAATTTGTTTTCACTTATACTGGTATTTCTCTTTTCATTCAACTCCGGCACGGCACTGTACTCTGCTGACGGGAAGGCTTCTTACTACGCCGACCGCATGCACGGACACCGAACGGCAAATGGCGAGCGCTACGACAAAATGCAGTTGACTGCTGCCCATGCCACCTTGCCGTTCAACACCTTTATACAGGTGACCAATGTGCGCAACGGCAAGACCGTAGTGGTGCGCATCAACGATCGGATGGCACCTAGCCGGCACCGGATCATAGACTTATCGAGGGCTGCAGCACAGCAGATCGGGCTGATCCGGGAGGGAGTTGCCCCGGTACAACTGCAGGAAGTTGCGGATGATGGGCAACCCGAAATGACCACCGTCGTTTCTGAGATAAAGCCGACCGGCAAGAAATAAGCCCTATACCTGTATGAAAAAGCCACTCACCCTAGCCGATGTTCAGAAATTTGAGAATATGGAATTTCTGGCAAAGCAGCTGGTGGAGGGCTTTATTACGGGGCTGCACCAGTCGCCCTACCATGGCTTTTCGGTGGAGTTTTCGGAGCACCGCCTTTACAACAGCGGCGAGAGCATCCGCCACATAGACTGGAAGGTATACGCCCGCACCGACAAGCTGTTTGTAAAGCGCTTTGAGGAAGAGACGAACCTGCGCTGCCACATCCTGCTCGATGTTTCCCCTTCCATGTACTACCCGGTGGAGAATCGCGGGAAACTGACTTTCAGTATACTTTGTGCGGCCGCACTGGCCACGTTGCTTCGGAAGCAGCGCGATGCCGTGGGTCTGGTGACCTTTGCCGACACTATACGCCAGCAAACGCCCGTGCGGTCTACGGCTTCGCACCTGCATACCCTGTTATTATTGCTCCAAAAGCAACTGGAAGAGGCACCCACCCGTGCACAAACTGATGTAGCGTCCGTCATCCATCAAATCGCCCAGCAGATACCCAAGCGCTCGCTGGTGGTGATCCTGAGTGATATGCTGGGTCAGCACGAGAACAGCGACGCCATTTTTGCAGCCCTGCAGCACCTCAAGCACCAGAAGCACGAAGTGCTGATCTTCCACGTGATGGACCGCCGCACCGAAGAGGAATTTGACTTTGCCGAACGCCCTTATGTGTTTGTGGATGTGGAGACAGGACAGGAACTGAAGCTGCAGCCATCGCAGGTGAAGGAGCACTACCGTAACGCCGTGGCCAACTATAAGCGCGAACTGGAACTGAAATGCGGCCAGTACAAGATCGACTTCGTGCCCGTAGATATCAGCGAACCGTTTGACAAGGTGCTGTACAGCTACCTGGTGAAGCGGGCGAAAGTGCGGTAGTTTAGTCCGGCGAATTATCCAGCGACTGCCATAGGTATTTGCAGGCCACGGTACGGTAGGGTCGCCAGTTTTCAGCAATATCGAGCATCCTTGCCTTGAGCGCCCTGCCGTTTTCTTCCAAACCGTAATGACGTTTCATGGCGTTCTGTATACCTAAATCATCTACCGGCAACACATCAGACCGTTCTAAAGCAAACATCAGCAGCATCTCTACCGTCCAACGCCCAACGCCTTTGATCTGCGTCAGGTGCTGGATCAGGGCTTCGTCTTCCATAACATCGATCACGCTGTGCTCTAGATTCCCACCTTGTGCAAAAGCTGCTACATTGCGCACATAGCCAATTTTCTGAAATGAAAGCCCTGCACTTCTCAGGGTTTCATCCGGCGTTTCGAGTACCAGGTGAGGATGCGGGTAGCTGTCCGGAAAGAGACCTTTGAAGCGCGCAAAGATAGTGGCCGCCGCTTTGGTGCTGAGCTGCTGCGACACGATGGCGCTGAGCATTTTAAAGTAAATGTCCTCTGACCGTGAAGATTCCAGCGGCTTTCCATTTCGTATAATACCTGCCAGTACCGGATCACTTGAAAGCACGGCCATCACTTCAGAAGTCATGTAATCTGGGTATTGCTCACTCATGCCTTTAGCTTTAAAAAAGAAGGTATAACCGAAGCTATACCTCCACCTGCTGTTTGTTCAATTTTTGCAATACTCCGAGCACATGCTGCAACATTTCCTCGCTCACATCCAGGTGCGTCACAAAGCGTATCATCTGCGGTCCGAAACTGCCAGCCCGGATGTTTTGCTCGGCCAGGAGGGCAACGAAATCTGTGTCCTTATACCTGTCATTCAATTTCAGGATAACAATATTGGTCTCTACCGGCATTACATAATCCACATAATCCGCTTCACGCAGCACCTGCTCTATGACTTTGGCTTTGCGGTGGTCTTCCGCCAGGCGCGCTACATGGTGATCGAGCGCATAGATGCCAGCCGCTGCCAGGTAACCGCCCTGGCGTATACCGCCACCCAGCACTTTGCGGATGCGACGCGACTTTTTGATAAATGCTTTGGTGCCGAGCAGCAGCGAGCCCACTGGCGCACCCAGGCCTTTGGAAAGGCAGATCGAGATGCTGTCGAAGTACTTGCCGTATTCCTGTGGGTTCTCTCCAGAAGCTACCAACGCATTGAAAACACGCGCACCATCCAGGTGCAGGGCAATGCCGTAGCGCTTGCATACCTCAGAAATGGCCGCGATCTCAGGCAAGGTATAGTAGGAACCACCCCCTTTGTTGCAAGTATTCTCGAGTGCTACCAGACGGGTAGGAGGGTAGTGGATGTTATCCGGACGAATGTGCGCCTCTACCTGAGCAGGCGTCATTTTACCGCGTTCACCGTGCACCAGTGCCACCGATGCTCCGGAGTTAAACATGATGCCGCCTCCTTCATACTGGTAAATGTGCGCCGTAATGTCGCAGATCACCTCCGTCATCGGCTCGGTGTGTGCTTTGATGGCGATCTGGTTCGTCATGGTACCGGAAGGACAGAAAAGGCCTGCTTCCATCCCAAACAGGGCAGCGGCTTTCTGCTCGAGGGCATTTATGGTCGGGTCTTCTTCGTACACGTCGTCGCCTACCTGAGCGGCAAACATGGCCTGCAGCATATCAGGAGTGGGCTTGGTAACGGTATCCGAGCGTAGGTCTGTTATGTTCATATCGAATTTGATGCTAGAAATACTTTACTTTGTAAAAATAATAACTTACTTTTGCCCTTCAAATTTAAATTTTGCAACGATGGGAGTTACTAGACTTAAAAGAAAAGACCGTAAGAATAAGGCAAGAGCAAACAACAAGGTTGCCAGAATTAAGCAATTGCTTTTGACACCAGTTATCAAGAACGTGGACATGGACGAGCTGCGTGCTCAGTTCGGTGAAGCGCCAAAGAACAAGAAGGAAGAAGAAGCTTCTGCTGAGTAGTCTTTTACGGCAAAGTAAAACCATCTGCCTGCCAACGCTGTGAAAGCTGCGGGTGGCGGGTTTTCCGAAGACTTCAAAGTGTGCTTGCACCAGCAGGCACGCTTTTTTTATGCCCTTTTGCCCAGCTCGATCACCTGCAGGTCGCGCACCTTTCCCGCTTCTATTGAGAAGCGCACCATCGTGCGCACCTTGTGAAAGCCGTGCATACCAGCCGCCCCCGGATTGATGTGCAACAGGTTGTTCAGGCTTTTGTCAGGCATTACTTTCAGGATGTGCGAGTGACCGGTGATGAAAAGGCCCGGCGGGTTTGCCCTGATCTGATCTCGGATATCCGGATGGTATTTGCCCGGGTAGCCCCCGATATGCGTCATGAGCACGTCCAGCCCGTTGGCCTCGAAGCGCAGTACCTTTGGGTATAGCACCCGGATGTCCTGCCCGTCGATGTTGCCGTACACGCCCCGAAGGGGGGCCACCTCGCTGAGACGCTCCGCCACCCGGGCAGTGCCGAAATCACCGGCGTGCCAGATCTCGTCCCGGTCGCCCAGCAGGCGCAGGATCTGATCGTCTACGTAGTCGTGCGTGTCAGAGAGGAGGCCTATTTTCATGCTATACCTTTAAAAAAGTCTTTTGATCGCTGGTAGAATTCCTTTGTCCTTTGTCAAAAGCCCTTTTGTCTTGTACAATTATACCTTCCAGGTTTCCGGTGACTGGCGCCATTCAGCCAGCGTTGGCATGGCCGATTCCGGGATGTACCCGTTTTGCATGGCCGCTTCCGTCAGCGCCTGGTAATCGCTCAGGGAGTGCAGCGGTATACCTGCCTCTTTAAAATTGTTTTCTGCCACCGTAAAACCATACGTGAAAATGGCTGCCATACCGATCACATTGCCGCCCGCTGAACGTACGGCCTCGGCTGCCTTCAGCGAACTTCCGCCTGTCGAGATCAAATCTTCCACCATCACCACTTTCTGACCCGAAATTAATTTGCCTTCAATCTGGTTGGCCATACCATGACTTTTTGGTTGCGGCCGTACATACAGAAAGGGCATTTCGAGCAGATCGGCCACGAGTACACCCTGCGCTATACCTGCCGTGGCCACGCCTGCAATGGCTTCGGCCTCCGGAAAGTTTTGCCGGATCATGTCTGCCAACTGCTGCTTGATGTAGCTCCGGATGTAGGGGAAGGATAACGTTACGCGGTTGTCGCAGTAAATGGGCGAATTCCAGCCGGAGCTCCATTTAAAAGGCTGCTCTGGTCTCAATTTCACGGCCTCGGTTTCCAGCAGGAAAGAGGCTACCTGGTGTGCTGTCGTCTGATTATCCATGGCCGAATTTAAGAAATATTTCCCCTTTTTGGCGACCTGTATTTTCTTTACAGCGAAATATTGATTGATTTGTGTAAATTTCAAGCCTGATATACGAGCACCTTTCCCTATGAACGTTTTCATTAACGATATTCCGCTTATCATCAAAAAGTCAAACGAGAAGGTATACCGTCATCACTACGACCTGGTGCTCGATGCTGACAACCATTTTACGTCTAAGGATCTGGTGGGGGATGTGATGATCAAACGGGCTGACGCACAATTAATTGACCGTATAATCAGGTTGATGGAAGTGAAGAAGCTGAAAAAGCTGAATTCACTTACGCTGGTAGCCAATAAGAAAAAGCAACTGATCGAGCACCTGAAGGACCAGTTCAAGATCGTGAAGGCCGGTGGCGGACTGGTGCTGAAAGACGGCAAGATCCTGATGATTTACCGCCTGGGTGTATGGGATCTGCCAAAAGGGAAGCTGGATAAAGGCGAGAAGTCGCAGGATGGAGCTATACGGGAGGTAGAAGAGGAGTGCAACATAACGGTACAGGTGTTGCGCAAACTCCCGAAAACCTGGCATTCCTATGCCTATAAGGGCAAAAAGATCCTCAAGAAGACGAGTTGGTACCTGATGCAATGCAGCGACGACAGCCTGATGAAACCTCAAGCCGAGGAGTTTATTGAAGAAGTGCGTTGGATGACGCCTGAAGAGGCCATGGAAGTGTTACCAAAAGCCTATACCTCCATCGCTTTTATTGTGCGGGAATATCTCCAATCTCTGAAATCTGGAAAGGTATAAAATCATCCACGTTTCCTCCGAAACGGTGAATCTCACGGATGATGGTGGAACTGATGGCCGCCAGAGCCGGTGAGGTGATCAGGAAAACAGTCTCCAGTTCCGGGTTAATGTGACGGTTAGCCTGGGCGATCGTATTTTCATATTCGAAGTCAGTCGTATTGCGCAGTCCGCGCAGTAAAAATGTAGCCCCCACTTCCCGCGCAAACTCTGCCGTCAGCCCTTTGTAAGGCTGCGCCTGTATGTTAGGCTGGTCCTTAAACACCCCATTGATCACCTCCACCATTTTGTCTACCGGAATGTAGCGCTGCTTGCTGCTGTTATTCCCTATGGCAATGATGATCTCATCAAACATCTTGGAACCACGCAACACCACATCCAGGTGGCCATTGGTAAATGGGTCAAACGATCCGGGAAATATAGCGGTTCTTTTCATTTTTGATTGAGTGATTTAGCGAATGAGTGAGTTGGTTGATGGTTGAAAGGCTAAATTGTTATAGGGCTTATCTTAAAGCAAGTTGAATTACAGTGCATGGAGGTTGCTTCATGAAGGGTACGATTGCACAGCGGGTCAATGCTTAAGAATACTAACAATTCAACCATCAACAATTTAAATAATTTATACTACTCACAAAAATGTAAGCTGAACAGTTCGAAATAGCGGTGTTCGAATAGGTCATCGAACTTGTAGCTGTAGCCTACGTCAGTAGGGCGTTTGCCGAAGCGTACCTGCCGGATGTATTTTTTGAGTATGTTGAAGAGGCTGGAATCCGGGGTGATGTCGCCCCAGGCCGTAATGGTTTCCTGCTCCGGGTTCATCTTCTGCTCCTGCATCACAAAAATAACGAAGTAGATAAAGTCTTCGGGGCTCAGGTAATGGAACACGTTACAGAACTGCAGCCCATTTTCGTCTATCACGAGCACGGTTACATAATTACGCTCGACATAGAGGTGCATGGTGCGGCCCGCCTTGCGGTCTGACTGGTGTAGCAGGCTTTTGATCAGTGCGCTGGTCTGGTGCGTGAACCGAACAGGGCGCTCCGGGAAAAGGCTTTGGGCCATGCGGTAGAGTACACCATCGATGGCGAAAATATTCACTGCATCCAATCCGAACGTGCGGTTGTAGAGGATGACATGCTGCTGTGGGTCGAGGTTGCTATGCAGCCGCAGGTAGTCTTCCTGATGCGCCGGATCAAAGAGCGTTTCCGGTACGAGGGTAAAGAACTGGTTGCTGACACTGACGCGAATGTCGAGCCAGCGTTGCTCCTGCAGGATGGGGCTTTGGTCGGCAATAAGGCGCAACTGCTCGGCTATCTGAAGCGGCGTAAATACTGTGATAAGCTCGTAATCCTCGAGGGCCACAAACTTGTTGCGCTCTACATCTACTACGGCTAGGCGCATGGCTTTTGAGCTGACAGCAATATAGAGATTACAATTGCCTGCCTGCGAAAGCTTAAAAGCCTCATCCTGTAGTTGGTAGGATAGCCGAAAGTGCGTGTTAATGGTCGTCAAGGTATAGGAGCTCCGGTTGATAGTATATTGCGCTATGCAAGTATACTAAAAATCTAGTAAAAGGATCATGCCTGCACAAAGCGATGTGGCAGGCCGAACAGATCGTCCAGCGAAAACAGGTAATGGAGTATGCTGTGTTTGTCAGCCAAAGGAATCTGGCGTATTTCTTCGAGGCTCAGAAAAGCGACTTCTTCGATCAGTTGCTGTTCCGCACTTGCCTCTGGATCTATACCTCTTACCAGTTCGCCACCTATCACTTCCAGCTCAAAGAACAGCTCTACAGCCTGAAGCGGCTTCTCCAGGAATTCATTTACAAACAGGAAGCGCTTCACTTTTGTATGCAAACCAGTTTCTTCCAGCACTTCGCGCACCAGGCAGGCTTCCACGGTTTCGCCGTACTGCAGCCCGCCGCCGGGCGGTGCCCAGAAAGCGACATTGTTAAGCGTTGGCTGGTGGCGCACAAGTAGGAGTTTATTGTCCTGCAGGCAAATGCCGCACACGCGCAGCCTTACTTTACCGGCATAGGCGGCGGCATTGGGGTTTAGTGTGTTCATGTTTGCGATAGCGGGGTATAGGTGGTAAATTTACAAAATGATTCAGACCTACAACCCCGATTTTCGGGCGGATATAAAAGAAAAACTGGAGCGCCAGGAGTTTATGAAGCTCATGGGCTTTGAAGTAACCAAAATAGAAGTGGGCAGGGTAGAGGGCGAACTGCTGCTGGAACAGAAGCACAAGCAGCACAAGGGCTTCGCGCACGGCGGCGTTATCGCGACGCTAGCCGATATTGTGGCGGGCTTTGCCGCCGTAAGTCTGGTGCCGAAGGGGCACCACGTAGTAACAGCCGAGATCAAAGTGTCCTACTTCCATCCGGGTGTGGGCGACAAGCTGCTTGCCAAGGGCTATGTGCTGAAGCAGGGACGTAAACTTAATTTCTGTGAAGCCGAGGTATACGTGGTAAAAGATGCCCAGGAGCCCCTTCTGATTGCTAAAGCCAGCGCCTCCATGGCCAACATTGCACCAAGTGAGTTAAAAGTTGAGAGTTAAAAGTTTAAAGTGAGAGGTATAAGATCTATCCTATGCGAATGATCCATGCTTTATTTTTCCATCTTTAAAATGAAACACTTCTAACTTTTAACTCATAACTTTCAACTCTTAACTCCTAAAAATGCGTCCAGTAGAGGCACTTAGAACAAGTTTTCCGTTTGAGCCTACCCAGGATCAGGCGCGGCTTTTTGCCAAGCTTGACGAATTTATATCGGACACCGAAGCCGAAAAATCTGTGTTCTTGCTTAAAGGCTACGCCGGTACAGGTAAAACAACCGTGGTTACCTCGCTGGTGAAGATTCTCCGCACCTTTGGGTATAAGTATGTGTTGCTGGCCCCGACAGGCCGTGCTGCCAAGGTGATGGCCTCGTACAGCGGCCGCAAAGCGTTTACCATCCACAAAAAGATATACCGGCAAACGGCTAACCCTTATTCCGAAGGACTGGCCTTCACCCGCATGCCCAACAAAGCGGACAAGACCTTTTACATCGTAGACGAGTCATCCATGATCTCGGACGACACTGGCTTTGGGCAAAATGGTTTGCTGCGGGACCTGATGGGCTACGTGTTTGAGAACAAGAGCAACAAACTACTCTTGATCGGTGATACGGCCCAGTTGCCCCCGGTTAACCAGGCACTTAGTCCGGCACTTAACGCAGATTACTTAAAGCAAAACTTCCGTTGCCAGGTACACGAGCTGGAACTACGCCAGGTCATGCGACAGGCGGAGGCCTCGGGCATACTGATGAATGCCACGCAGCTGCGTGACCAATTGCTAAGCGATAAGCCTGAGATAAAACTGCACACCAAAGGCTGGCGCGACATTTACCGCATGACGGGCGAAAAGCTTGAAGACGGCCTGCGCTACGCTTACGACAAGTTTGGGGTTGAGAACTCCATTGTGATTTGCCGCTCCAACAAGTCCGCTAACCTGTACAATCAACACATCCGGCGCCAGATATTTTTCTCGGAGGACGAGATCGGCGTGGGGGATTACCTGATGATCGTGCGAAATAACTACTTCTGGTTGCCAAAGGAGTCTAACATCGGCTTTATGGCCAATGGCGACTTTGTCGAGATCACCAAAATCATCCGGTATGAGGACATGTACGACCTCCGCTTTGCCGATGTGCGCGTGCGATTCGTTGACTATCCGGAAGAGGATGAACTGGAAGTGAAAATCATGCTCGACACCTTGTATACCGATGCGCCGGCCTTGCCAGCCGACCAGAACAAGAAGCTGTATGATGCGGTGCTGCAGGATTACGCAGACATCAAAAACAAACGGGAGCGCTCCAAAGAGATGAAGCAAAACCCCTACCTGAATGCGCTGCAGGTAAAGTTTGCTTATGCCCTGACCTGCCATAAAGCGCAGGGTGGCCAGTGGAAAGCCGTATTTGTCGATCAGGGATTCTTGAAGGATGATATGGTGAACGAGGAATTTGCGCGCTGGCTTTATACGGCGCTCACCCGTTCGTCGGAAGAGTTATACCTGCTGAACTTTAGCAAGCAACTATTGGTTGACTGATATATTCAGATGGTCTGCCAAAACGTTAGAACATAACAACAGACAAATCGTAACAGCAATAGCAAAACCCTTTATACGTATGAAAAAGTTAATCCTGTCTTTTGCAATGGCAGCACTGGTAGCCGGTGGTGCCGTAGCACAGCAAGGCCCTGCCAAGCAAACGGCCGCTCCACAGGCACAGGCCAAATCAGGTCCTGCCATCACGTTTGAGTCAACCGAGCACAACTTTGGTGAGATCGCGCAAGGCGATGTGGTAGAACATACCTTTACCTTTACCAACACGGGTACACAGCCGCTTGTGATTGATCGCGTGGATGTTACTTGCGGGTGCACATCACCTGACTGGACCAAAGAGGCGGTGATGCCAGGCAAGACTGGTTATGTGAAGGCCAAGTACAACAGCGCTGGTCGCATGGGCCAGCAGAAGAAAGCCATCACGATTCACTCGAATACAGGTGAGCCAACGTACGTTTACATCGTAACCAACATCAAAGAGAAGCCGGCTTCTGCCGCTAAAACACAGTAAGTGGCTATACATTCCCAAAAGAGAAAGGCTCCCGGCAAATAACCGGGAGCCTTTCTCTTTTGTATAATTCCTATACCTTAAAGCGCTTTCAGGATGGCGTAGAACAGGGCGGCCCAACCCACAATCATAGCAGTTCCACCGATTGGGGTAATGGCACCCATCCAGGTCACGCCCGTCAGGATCAAGGTATAGAGTGAGCCCGAGAAGATGATGATGCCGATCAGGAAGGCCCAGGCGGCAATCTGCAGGGCTGGGTGCTCCACTTTAAACAGCAGCAGCCCCACTGCCAGCAGGGCCAGTGTATGGTACATCTGGTATTTCACAGCGGTCTCAAAGGTCTCGACACGGTTGGTGGCGCGCAGCATGGGGGCCAGGGCATGCGCCCCGAAGGCGCCGATCATCACGCTAAGTGCGCCCAGGGCACTGGCTATTAAGAGTATGGCTTTTTGAGTCACGGGTAAAGTGTATTTTGGTTTGACAAACGCTAATTTCCGACATTAATCAGCCATTTCATAATTCCAGGTACAAGTTGGGGTAATCCGAAATTAGCCCGTCCACGCCCATGTCTTTTAATCGCTGCATCACCTGCAATTCATTGATCGTCCAGGGAACTACCTTCATGCCTTTTGCATGGCAATCTTTGATTAACTTTGGCGTGACGAGCCTGTAATAGGGGCTGTAGATGTCAGGTATAAAACCCAGCGCTTCCAGGTTCTTGTCAAGCCCCTTCACGTTTTCAACCAGGAGCGAAGTTTTCATATGCGGGTAGTGCTGGCGCAGTACCTGCAGCGTGCGCACGTCAAACGACTGGATGATGACCCACCCGGCTATACCTTTCGCTTCGATCACGCCCATGAGCAATTCCACAAATTCCTCGGGAGCAGGGTGCAGCTTGCCGTCACCGCTAGGCTTTGATTTCGTCTCGATGTTGTAGTTTACTTGCGGCAAGTCATTCTGCTGCAGGTGGGTCTGCACTGAGTCGATCAGGTCGGAGAGGAGGGGTTTGTAAACAGCAAGCTTCTCCTGCTGCGGAAACTTGTTGTAAAATTTGGAGCCCGCATTGAATGTTTTGATAGTGGCATAGTCCATCTGGTAAAGCACATACTTACGCTTGTCGGCAGCTGGTATTTCACTGCCATCAGGCAGTAGGTCGTGCTCGTGGTTGATGTAGGGATCGTGGGATAGCACCACCTGCTTATCTTTGGTAATGTGCGTGTCCATCTCCAAAGTAGTCACCCCCAGCTCCAATGCCCGGATCATGGCCGGAATGGTGTTCTCCGGCATCAGGCCGCGGGCACCCCGGTGGCCTTCCAAATCGAAAGCGGGCAGGTGGCGGACTGTGCTGTCAGGTATGGCGCCTTGTTGTGCAGGCATGGTGCAAGAGCTTAGCAGGTATAGGAAAGGGGCAAAAAGCAGGTTTTTGTGCATGCGGGTATTTTTGCAGCAAGATAGGCGAAACCACAGGCAAGGCTATGCCTTATTCCCGTTAAGAAATCGTTAAATCTTATACCTGTCTCTCGCCTTCTTCCCGCAGCAGCTTATTCGTCTTCGCCTTCCAGCGCTTCGATCACCTGCTCTTCAAATTCATCCTGGCTGTCGTACTGTGTAAACTCCAGGGTCTTGCCTTTTTCTTTCAGCTCGTGCACCACATCCAGTGCCACTACCAGCGGCTCCATCTCACGACCTATCAATCTGGCGTCCCAATCCGGGCCGAGCAGCAATTGATCGCCATACATGCCCACGCACCAGTTTTCCAAAAACTCAACCAGTGTGATGGACTCCGGCTTGTACTCTTTCCAGTCGTCTTCGGCACAGGTTTTGGCGCCTTCTGCATTGGACCAGAAGAGGATCACCTCTGCATCTTCAAATTCAGCAGAACTGGAAGTAGCCCAGGTTTCGTCATGTGTCAGACCCCAGACGCTTTCTGTGTCAACAATGCGTTGGATGAATTTTCTGTAATTGGCCTCCATGTTCTCGTTGGTATTTTCTTGCATGGTGATGGTTGGTTTAGCGTGAAAAGATGGTGTAAGGTATGATTATTTGTTGTAATTGCGAGCTCCAAATATGCCGCTGCCTACGCGTATAAGAGTACTTCCTTCAGCTACAGCCAGTTCCCAGTCAGAGGTCATGCCCATTGAGATTTCTTTGAAGTCGTCGTTGGCGGCAAAGAATGTTTCTTTCAGCTTTTCGAAGTATCCCCTCAGTGTTCTGAATTCTCCGCGAAGTTTCTCCTCGTCATCGGTATTGGTGGCGATGCCCATTACTCCGGTAATACGGATGAAGTGCATGTTACGGTACTCGTCGCTTTGCAGCAGGGCAACGGCCTCATCGTAGCTCATGCCATACTTGGTTACCTCGTCGGCAATGTCGAACTGCAACATGCAGTTGACAGGCAGAGTGCGGTTGAACTGTTCGGCCCTCTTATTGACCTCCACCAGCAGCTTCAGGCTGTCCACAGACTGTATGGTGTCGATGAATTGTGCGATCTGTTTTACCTTATTGGTCTGCAGGTGCCCGATCAGATGCCAGGCGATGTCGTGCGGCAAAGCATCCCGTTTTTCCAGCAATTCCTGCACTTTGTTTTCTCCGAAAATGCGATGCCCTGCATCATAGGCTTCCATGATCATTTCGGGGGAATGTGTTTTGGAAACAGCTACCAGGCGACAGGGGGTGCCACGCAGTATCTCATCAAAAAAACGAATATTATCAGCAATGTCAGACATAGTTTTATGTTTGTGTTCAGTATATTTCCAGTACTCATATGATTCAGGTATATACCATTCGTCATTCCTGTTTAAAGAGCTGCTACAAGGAATAGCAAAAAAGCCTCCCCCAAACCTCATAACTTTCTCACCATCTAACTCCCAAATTCCCAAACTCCTCAATTCCCAAACTCTCAAACTCACTAGTCTTCCAGCACATTGGTCACGAAGGTGTTTTTCAGGAGCATCCAGATCACAAGTAATAGCAACGCCCACTTCAGGTATACCTGGTAGTAGTCGTAGGTGTCGCGGAAACGCTTTTCCCTTACCTCCGTTTTCTCGTACTGGTCGATGTTCAGGAAAACCTCCTGCAAACCTTCGCGTGAGTCGGCTCTGAAAAACTGGCCATCGCCAGTCTGCGATATTTCGCGCAGGCTTTTTTCGTCTAACTGCGTTTCGACTAACAAGGTTTTGCCATTGGCATCCACATCGTAGGGCACCAGGCCGTCTTTTCCTATCCCGATCGTGTATACCTTGATCTGGTGCGCATAGGCCAGGCGGGCCGCCATGTTCGGATCCAGGCTACCGGCCGTGTTCTCACCGTCGCTGATCAGAATGGCTACTTTACTCTTGGCATTGGAGTCGCGCATGCGGTTGATGGCCACGGCAAGTGCGCTGCCAATGGCCGTACCGTCGTTTGGGATCATCCCGTTTTCGATGGAGCGAATGCTCTCGCGAAGCAGTTCGTAATCGGTGGTAAGTGGAGCCAGGGAATAGGCATCGCCGGCAAAAACCACCAAGCCGATGCGGTCGGCCACGCGACCGTTTATGAAGTTGATGGCGACGTCTTTGGCTGCTTCCAGACGGCTTGGCTTAATGTCCTGCAGCTCCATGGAGCCCGATATATCCATGACCAGCACAATGTCTATACCTTCGGCCGTTTGCTCTACCTGTTCGTTTATACGCTGTGGCCGGGCCAGGGCCAGCAGCACCAGCATCACAAACAGCATGAATACCACTTCCGGTACAAAGCGGAGCAGGCTCGACCATTGCCAGCGCACGGTTCCTTCGAACATGGCCATGTCCAGCTTGCTGCGAGATTTGAGGCGGAGCAAGCCTTTGAGCAGGAATAGGAGGGGCACCACCGGCAGGGCATACAGCACCAGCGGGTATACCCAATCGAAAGAGCGCATTGTACTCAGGCTAAACCACTCTAGGCTCAGCCAGTCCAGCATGTCAGGGCTTATTTCTAGCATTTCCTGTTATTTCGCGGTGGGTTTTGTAGCGGCTGCGGGCAAAGCGGCGCAGCATGCTCAGGGCCTGGTTTGTTTCCTGGTCGGGCTCGGCCGTAATGTTGCCGTAAATGGCTTTGTCGCACAGGCGCAGCGCCACGTTCACTTGTTCGTCGTCGTTGTAGTACTCCACAATCTCCTTTGTGGTAAAGGAGTTAATGGCGCTGCGCTCGAGTTTGGTCAGGTAGTTTTTCCAAAGCGCCACGGCTTTCTCCATACTGGTTGGCACACCTGTTTTCACGAAGCGGTCCACGTGGGAGTTATACCTGGAGTTGAAGTACAGGTGGTCCTTACGAAGGCGGTAGAGTTGGTATTTGATTTTGATCGTTTGCCCGAACACCAGCCACACCAGCGCGATAAAAGCCGCAATGGTTACGATCCAGAGCACCAGAATAGGCCAGTCGAAACGTTCCTCCACCTGCGCCAGGGTTGTCTGTGTGCGCAGTTGAAGCGGAGTGGAGACGTCCTGCACCAACTGGCGCAACACTACTGACCGCTTTGGCGACACGACTTGCAAGGTATCTTTGCCTTGCAGCACAATGGCCGGCAGTTCAAGCGACTGTATTGGTGTAGTGTCGAAGGTGCGCAAGGTATAGACGGTGCTGTCTGTGCTGATGCCTGCGCGGGTGTTGGTCGGATAATATTCCTGCCGCACCAGTTCAAAGGGGTCAAAGTTAAAGCTGGAGTCGGGCAGTATAACTTCCTGGGCTGCTGGGTGCCGGTGCACAAGTGTATAGCGCACGAGCTCTCCGATATACACAGAGTCTTTGCTGAAGCCACCGACTGGCGGAAGCAACTGCTGCGCCTGCGTGCCAATGGAGATCAAGCAAAAGAATATAAGCAGAGTTTTACGCACTTTTCTTGGAAGTTCGGTTGCGGAGGCGGAAAAGGTTTACCAGCTGCATGACGTAGTCTTCATTGGCCTGTATGGCCAGGTAGTTCGCCTGGTATTTCTGGCAGATCCTGATCACTCTGTCCTGGTTCTGTTTGTACTGGGCAAAATAATGTTCCTTGAATTCTGCGCCTGAAGTGTTGAGCCAGATGGTTTTCCCGGTTTCTTTATCCACGACAGGCACAATGCCCAGGCTCGGCATGTTACGCTCACGCAGATCGAGCAGCTGAATCACGATCAGGTCGTGGCGCTTTGCCAGCATGGCCAGTTCCCTTTCGTAGTTGACGTCAATGAAATCGGAGATCAGTAGAATAATACTACGACGCTTCACAATGTCCAGGGTAAGCTTTATACCAGCGGCAAGGTTCGTCTTCACTGATTTGGGCTTCAGTTCACTCAGCGCCTTGATCAGGGTATACGCCTGCTCTATACCTTTGGCAGGCTTGATGTATTTCTCTTTCTGATCACTGAAGCAAATGATGCCGATCTGGCTCTGTTGTCGGGCGGCAGCGAGGGCGAGCACCCCGCATATTTCTTTCCCTACATCCAGTTTGTGCTGGCGGCCCGTTCCCACGGTTTGCGAAGCGCTTACATCCAGCATCAGAAAAACGGACTGCTCTTTTTCTTCCCGATAGGTTTTCACGAAAGTACCCTGCCCTTTAGCCGACACGTGCCAGTCAATAGAACGCACATCGTCACCGTACTGGTAGGCGCGCACGTCATCAAACTCCAGCCCCGTTCCTTTGAAAACGGAGTGGAAGTCGCCCTGCATCTGGGTGTTGATGGCTTTGCGTATGCGTATCTCGTACTTGCGCAGCTTTTGAACAAGTTCCTTCATAGGGTAGGGGCTTTGCCTCAGATTTTAAAATTAGGACATATTCCCGTAATATTACATTCGTGAAACGAATTTTATACCTACTTTCCTTTGTCGTGCTGGCTGGTTGTGGCCAAAGCGCCGAAAAGCGACCTGCTGACCTGTTGCCTGAGCAGAAGATGGTGCAGATACTGGCGGATGTGCACATTGCCGAAGCGCGCATCGAAAACCACGTCCTGTACCCGGATACCGCGCTGATGGTCTTCAACAAAGAGCAAATGCAGATTCTGTCCCAGCATGGGGTAGATGAGGAGGAGTTCCGCAAAACTTACCGTTACTATCTGAACAACCTCCCGCAGATGGACAAACTCTACGAGATCATACTGGATACGCTGAGTGTGCGTGAGGCGAAACTCCGCTCCACTGACACCACGGGCGCCCTGCCGGGTCGCCGACCCATGCCGGAGGGGATGAAGGAGTCTTTCTAACTTAAATCAGTTTACTGCCATTGGGTACCAGTCCGGAGGGCTGTGCTAACACAATGTCTCCGTTCTCGTCAGCAAACCCTGTCACCAGCACCTCTGACATGTATTTCCCGATCTGCTTGTTACCCAGGTTGGTCACACACAGCACCTGCTTACCAGGCAGTTCGCTCAAGGTATAGTGCTTCGTAATCTGAGCACTCGATCTTTTCATGCCCAGCGGACCCAGGTCAACCAGCAGTTTGTAAGCTGGTTTTCGTGCTTCCGGGAATTCAGTGGCCTCTACGATTGTGCCCACCCGGATGTCTGTCTGTTCAAAATGTTGCCATGATATGGTTGGCATGGCCTCTGTGGATGTATGCATGTTGGTGTTCGCTTTTCCCTCCCAAGTTAAGGATTCTGCTTTAAAATACGTCTTGTAGCGCCTTGCTATTGGCTTCTTCAGTAACATTAGGCCTATACCCGCGTATCCTATGCAACTGGCTTTCTTACTGTTAAAAAAGCTAAAAGTATAAGTAAGCCGAAGCTATTGCAAAACCTTAAAAACTATGAAAAGAGAATCTGGAGCTAGTTTACCCGTGTGGGTCGAAAATATAGCGATGCCCGTTACGCAACCCCTTCACGACAATATTAAATGTGATGTCTGCATTGTCGGTGCAGGTATAGCAGGTGTCACCACGGCCTACCTTTTGGCAAAAGAGGGACGTGACGTTGTCTTGCTGGAGGCCAAGGAAGTGGGAGGTGGCGAAACAAGCCGCACGACGGCTCATTTGTCCAATGCGCTGGATGAGCGCTTTGACGAACTGATCCGCCTCCATGGAGAGGACGGTGCCCGCCTGGCTGCCCAAAGCCACGGAAAGGCAATCGACAAGATCGAAGAAATTATAAAGGATGAAAAAATAGACTGCGATTTTGCACGGGTAGATGGTTATCTCTTCGCTTCAGACAATCAGCAGCAGGATGACCTGATGAAGGAACTGGAGGCGCTGCAGAAAATTGGCTGGATGGATGTGGTACTGCGTAAGCACAGTCCGCTGAGCACGCTGACGGACTTTCCATCTCTGCAATACCCCAACCAGGCGCACTTTCACGTCCTGAAATACCTGTCTGCTCTGGCTAATGCTTTTATCAACGCAGGGGGACGCATCTACACCAAAACCAAGGTAGAGCGCTTTGACACGGGTCCGGTAGTGACGGTTGTTTCGAAAGAGGGCCATGCAGTAGCAGCCAATCACTTGGTGGTGACGACCAACACGCCGATCAATGATATGGTGACGATGCACACGAAACAGGCGCCTTACCGGACCTACGCCATTGGACTTGCGGTACGGCAGGGCGATGTACCCGACGCGCTTTATTGGGACATGGAAGATCCTTATCATTATGTCCGTCTGCTGAAAGGCAAAACAGGCGGGGAGAATGCAGAGGAGCTTGACCTGCTGATCGTAGGGGGGGAGGATCACAAAACCGGGCAGGGCGATCACCTGAGTGAGCGATTCGACGCGCTCGAGCGATGGACCCGCAAGCATTTCCCGATGGCCAAGGAAGTGGTCTACCGCTGGTCAGGCCAGGTGTTGGAGCCAGTTGACGGGCTTGGTTTCATAGGACGCAATCCGGGTGATTCTGAAAATGTATACATCGCCACAGGCGATTCGGGCCACGGTATGACGCATGGCACTATTGCCGGTATGCTGATCACCGACCTGATACAGGGTAAACCAAATCCGTGGGAAAAGCTCTACGACCCTAGCCGTAAGAACAGCAAATCGGTGGGAGAATTTTTGAAAGAAAATATCAACGTGGCCGCTCAATTCAAAGATTTTGTGACGCCCGGAGAGGTGAAGGACCCTATGGAAGTGACGCCGGGAACGGGCAAAATCATGCGCAAAGGTATAAGTAAAGTGGCCGTGTACTGCGACCAGGATGGCGTGCGGCACCAATGTTCAGCAGTGTGTACGCACTTGGGATGCGTGGTGCACTGGAACGAAGTAGAAAGCTCCTGGGATTGTCCTTGCCACGGCTCCCGTTTCGATCCATTCGGTAGGGTAATTACCGGTCCGGCAACCAAAGACCTGGGGCCGGCAGAATAAACACCTGCCCAAAGCTCACAAAAAAGCCCTGCTTTGCAACTTAGCAAAGCAGGGCTTTTCTGATTGATGTGTTATTTCCAGGCGTCGAGTTCTTTCAGACGCTGTGATATGCGTTCATTCCAATCCTGCTGTACCTGTGCATCGAGTCCATGGCGGGATACTTTGTCGAAATGATCCTGCTCGGCTTTCCACGCCTTGAATGCGTTGCCAACAGTGGTGTTGAGGTTGGTTTTCAGGTTGCCGCAAGACATTCCAAGTTCTTTCAACTCTCTACGTAATAGGCGGGCATGCACCTCTGTGAGATCGAAATGCAGTTGCTCGTGTGCCAACAGCTTCTCTGACTTTTTGTTCTTAGACCAGGACTCACCCGGCAGGAACACGCACTTTACCTCGTAGTAAAACTTATTGTCTTTGCAACGTGCATCTACGGCCAGGTTAGCGGCAGTAAGGGCATGGTGCGGATTGTCAGACTCAGGAGTGCCCCTGAAATCTTCCCAGTTCAGTTTCCGGTTTGCAGACCATGCCAGCTGTTCATTATTAGAAACGCTGAGGTGTGCTGTGTTCGGAACATAAATAACAGACTCCGGCGAACCGGCTGGGGTGGAATGCGGCAATAGCAAGCCCACCAGTAGGCTAAGGAGTAGAGTAATGATAAACATCGGCTAAAAGTTTAAAAAGTCTCTATCGGGGCAACAGTGTCACATGTAAATAGGTGCCACTATTGCATTATTTTATTTGCTAAGCCTGCTGCTTAGCATTTTAAAGCGCCAAAATAGGAGTATAGCGGCGACAGATAAACCAACTAACAAACCGGTCCAGACGCCGTGCACGCCGAAATCGAGTTTAAAGCAGAGGATATACCCAACCGGCAGGCCAATCACCCAATAAGCGACCAGCGAGATAAGCCCAGGTATACGTACATCTTCCAGACCCCGCAGCGCGCCTAGTCCAACTACCTGCACTCCATCCGAAATCTGGAACAGTGCCGCGATGATCAGCAGGGTAGAGGCAAGTTCGATCACAACTTGATCGTCCAGGTAGAGGGAAGGTATAAAATTTTTCCCAGCAATCATAAGAAGTCCGCTGATCATCATGAACAAGACCCCCATTACAAAGCTACTGGTGCCGGCCACCTGCATGGCTCTGTAATTACGGAGTCCTTTCTGGTTTCCCACCCGGATAGTAGCCGCCGCAGCGATACCGCTCGCCATCATATAGGTAACCGAGGCTACGTTAATGGCGATTTGGTGTGCGGCCAGTTCCCGTGCGCCCAGCCACCCGATCATGATGGCAGAGAAGCTGAAGGCGCCCATTTCGAACACCATTTGCCCGGAGATGGGAAGACCCAGCCGAAAGATGTGGTACATGTGTACAAAAGACAGGTGCCGGAAGGTGAGGAAACGGTGGAAGGCAGCGAAGCGCTTGGCATAAAGCACATAACCACCCATCATCAGGGCCATGATGATGCGCGAGATCAAAGTAGCCCAACCCGCACCTACCAATCCCATGGGCTCAAATCCCAGCTTACCATAAATAAAAATGTAATTGAGCACCACGTTTAGGCCATTGGCTATAACAGATATATACATAGCCTGCTTGGTGAGGGAGAGCCCTTCTGCAAACTGGCGAAAAGCCTGAAACACCATCAGCGGCACCATAGACAGGAACAGGATATTGATATAAGGAATGGCCTGTCTGACCACTTCTTCCGGTTGGTTTAGCCAGGTGATGTAAGGAGAAAAAAAGTACCCGGCTATGAAGAGGAGGATGCCCAGCAGCAGATTGGAGAACAAGCCATTAAGCAATAGCAGCGAGATGCGGGTATAGTTGCGCCGGCCATCTGCTGCGGCAATCAAAGGCGTGATGCTGTACGAGACACCCAGCCCAAATACCAGCGTGATGGTGAAAATACTGTTGCCAAGCGATGCCGCCGCCAAAGGTACAGTACCGATCTGCCCTACCATCATACTGTCGACGACACTCACCATAATATGCCCCAGCTGACTTAACACAACAGGGTATGCCAGCATGAAATTTTTACGGAAGTGCTCTTTGTATTCTAATGATATCATCGGGTGTCAGGAAAAGGACTGCAAAATTAGCGCTTTTTCCTTTGCCCGACACCAGTGCGGTGGCTTTTGTACCTTATTTAGATCAGATCAGGAAGCTTCTCTTAGGCTGCGTAACTTTGCCAGAATGGCTTTTGCCGGAATCGGGAGCAAGACCAGCGCAGCTGTTAGAATGATCTTTTTGTTATCCATGAGCGAGTTGGTAAAAGTATAAGAGCGTAATTAAACGGCTTTAAAAAGCATGTCAGCAAAGTGGCCTTCTGCGTCAAGATAGGAAGTGACGAGTTCAAAACCGGCCGTGCTTCCCATTTCTTTGGCTTGCTGTAATGTGTACTTATGTGAATTTTCCGTGTGAACTGCTTCCCAGGCTGCAAAGGTATAACGCGTTTGCGTGGCTTCCAGGTATACCTCTTGCGCCCGCTGACTAACCAAAAAGCTTTTCATAACGCCCAACTGTGGGTCGTATAATGCAAAGTGCTTGAATGCATCCAGGTCGAAGTTTCCGCCCAGCTCCCGGTTGATACGATCCAGTAAGTTCAGGTTAAAAGCGGCGGTTATTCCGCTTGCATCGTTGTAGGCAGCCAGAATAGTATCCGGATCTTTGGATAAGTCCACACCCAATAGAAAGAGGTCGCCTGGATGAAGGTGCTGCCTGATCTGGCTGACAAACTCCAGGCCTTCTTCGCGCTCAAAATTGCCAATGTTAGAACCCAGAAACAGGACGACCTTTCGCTCTGTTAAGTGCTGTTCGAGCCATTGCAGTCCGGTAACGTACTCCGCCACGACCGCTTGCACATGCATGTCCGGATGCTCCTGCTGCAGATTTTTGCTGAGTTCCTTCATCGCAGCTCCAGATATATCCATCGGTACGTAGTCAAAGGGCTTTTCTTGACTGACCAGTTCCTGCAGCAAAAGCTTCGTCTTCATGGCATCTCCGGCACCCAGATCGACGAGGTGAAAAAAACCGCCGGCTGCAAAAGCCTTTGCCATAGCTGATCGGTGCTGCCGTATCAAACTAAACTCGGCGCGCGTCAGGTAATACTCGGGCAACGCCATGATCTCCTGGAAAAGCCGACTCCCTGTGGCGTCGTAAAAATAGCGGGATGACAATTTTTTCGGATGCTGGCTTAAGCCTTCCGCCACGTCTTTGGCGAATGCAGCACGATCCTGGCTGCCGTCGGTTTTGCGCGAGAGGTCAATCAATGTATTGGAGGTTGTTTGTAATAGCATAGTATTATTGTGCCAGTCTGATTCCGGTGAACTGCCAGCGTTTGTCAGGGTGAAAGAAGTTACGGTAAGTGGTTCTGATGTGGCGCTCAGGCGTGGCGCAGGAACCTCCGCGCAATACCATCTGGTTGATCATGAACTTGCCATTGTATTCGCCAAGCGCCCCGGCGGCGGTTGAGAAACCGGGATAGGGGTGATAAGCACTGTAGGTCCATTCCCAGGCATCACCATAGAGTTGCTGCATACCCAGACTTTGTGTGGCCACCGTGGGTTCATAGATTCCAGACTCCTGAAAGTTTCCTGCTTTGGGCTGGTATACCTGTGTGGTGGCTTCCCATTCAAACTCAGTCAGTAGCCGTTTTCCGGACCAGGCAGCATAGGCCTGTGCTTCGTAAAAGCTGATATGGCTAACAGGCTTGTGTAAGTCCAGTTTCTCCAATCCTTGCAAGGTATACTGGTACCAGTCACCGTCCTGTTCCAGCCAATACAGGGGAGCTTTCAAATTGTTGTTGCGTACCATGGCCAGGCCTTCATCCAGCCAGAATCGAAAGTCGCTATACCCGCCGTCCTGCATAAACTCCAGGTACTCGGCATTTGTCACCAGTCGGTTCATAACGCTGAAGTCAGCGAGCAACACCTCGTGCACGCCTAACTCATTGTCAAAGCAAAAGCCCTCTCCCTGAAACCCAATGCGGTAAATGCCGCCAGGCACCTCCAGAAACTTCGGTTTCCCTGGATATTTAGATGATAAGGCTGTACTGGCTTCGGCATAGGCCGGTAAGAGGGGATTGGTGCTGAGAATGTATTTGATGTCGGTGATCAGTAGCTCCTGGTGCTGCTGTTCGTGCTGTAGGCCCAGCTCGAGCACGGGAAGCAGCTCTTCGAGTTGGTCATCGCTCACGGTTAGCAGCAGTTCACCCATTTTCTCGTTCACATGCCTGCGATACGCATAAACATCCCGCAGAGGAGGGCGTGTAAGCGTACTTCTTTCTGCCCGCTGCACGCGGTTGCCCACCGAGTTGTAATAGGAGTTGAACAGGTAAGCATAGTTGGGGTGAAACACCTTGTAGTTTTTCAGGTATGGCCCTAACACAAACTGTTCAAAAAACCAAGTCGTATGCGCCATATGCCATTTAGGTGGACTCACGTCTATCATCGGCTGCACCACGGTATCTTCCGGCTCCAGGGGAGAACAGATCTTTTCAGTTTGGGTCCGAATCTGTTTGAATCGCTCAATTATGGTCTGGCTGATGGTGGCGGTAATCGTAGTCATAGTGTGTAGAGATCAGGAAGCGGTATAGAAGCAGGTATATTCGAAGTATTAGAGTGCTGCAAACTGTCGTATTAACTCTTTTTCTACGTACTTTGTTTACGACAAGCCGATTTTAGGAATTCTAAATTTTACGCCGATATGCCATTATTGCTGTCCGTTACGCCTCATCAGCTTCAGTTTAAATTCGATGCGCGCACCTCACGCGGTGCTATGCGCGTGCACCAGGTATACTACTTCGAGCTTCACGATTCGGAAAACCCGAAGGTTACTGGCGTGGGCGAATGTGCACCGCTTCCGGGTCTGAGCATCGACGCACGCCCTGAACTGGAAGCTAAACTCAGTCAATTGGCAGCAGCTGTGAATGAGCAGCATTTGGCTGTAGATGAATTGCAGCAGATGCTAAAGTCTGCCGAATTGCGTGATTGGCCGGCCATCCGGTTTGCGCTCGAAACAGCCCTATTGGATTTGAAACAGGGAGGAAGGAAAATCCTATATACCAGCGAGTTCAGCCAGGGCACGGCAGGTATACCTATTAACGGCCTGATCTGGATGGGAGAGAAGGACTTCATGCAGGAACAAATCAGGAAAAAACTGGCGGAGGGCTATACCTGTCTGAAACTGAAGATCGGCAGCCTGGATTTTGCCACAGAACTCGACTTACTGCACCAGATCCGGGAAGTTGCCGGGCCGGAAGACCTGACCATACGGGTGGATGCCAACGGTGCCTTCGCGCCCGACGAGGCCTTCCGCAAACTGGAACGACTGGCCAGGTATAACCTGCACTCCATAGAGCAACCCATCCGACAAGGGCAACCCGAACAGATGCAGCAGCTCTGTGCCTACACCCCCGTTCCGATCGCGCTCGACGAGGAATTGATCGGTGTACAGGAAACAGCTCTACAAATGGAGCTACTGGATTTTGTAAAGCCACAATACATCATCCTGAAGCCAACCCTGGTAGGCGGCCTACAAGCGAGTGCGGATTGGATCAGGCTGGCAGAAGAACGCGGCATCGACTGGTGGATGACTTCGGCTCTGGAGTCGAATATCGGACTAAACGCAATCAGCCAGTTTACGGCTGGGAAGGACATTAGTATCCCGCAGGGTCTTGGCACCGGGCAGTTATACCATAACAACATTGCATCTCCACTGCAAATAAGAAAAGGCTGGCTATGGTACAGCAATGGGGCATGGGGCGAGCTGCAGAAACCGGTTTAACTTATACCTATACCTATACCTATACTTTTCTGGGTACTGCCTTAAAACAAAAAGAGGCCTGCATAACTTGCAGGCCTCTTTTAAATAAAGACTGGTAAATGGCTTAGTTCGAACCCGGACGACCGCCGCGGTACATACCCGGGCCACGCTGCAAGTTCTCTTCAGTGGCCGGGGCTCCTTTGTAGCTGCGGATGTTGTAAGAGAAGGTCAGCATGAAGAAGCGCTGCAGCACAGTAGACTGCACGTCTTCTACATAAGATTCTGTCACATTGCGGCGAATGCTCACGTTCTGGTTCATCAGGTCGTTCACGCTCAGGCTAATTTCGCCCTGCTTGTCTTTGAAAATCTTCTTGCCCAGACTCATGTTCCAAAGGAGGAAACTGTTATCCACGCCTGCTGAGAGACCAGAGTTGTACTGGTGGTTCAGCTCAGTGCGGTAAACCAGGTCTTTCCAGAGTATCCAGTTGTAACGGAGACTCGTGTTTTGGTTGAAGAAATTGTTGTTCTGGGTAGTGCGCAGTGTATTCGATACAATGTTGTAGCTCGAGAAGGTAGACACCGTAAAGTCAATTTTCTCACTGATGTTACTGCTGATGTTAAAACCGGCGCCCAGGTTCGTGTTGTTAGAATAGTTTACCTGCTCGTCAATCATACCTGGAATTCTGGAGTAACCCACCGAGCCGTTCACGTTAAAGTTTGAACTGATGAAGTTGAGCGGCTGTCCGTAGTTGAAGAAAGAGCGCACATTGTAAAAACCGTCCATGTTCACAGGGCGGCTCAGGCGCGCACCTGGTCGGAACTCATACCCTTCGGCTATACCCTCCGGCACATTGGTTGTATACACGCTGTTGGCTACGTAATTGTTGGTCATGGTACCGAACATACCGATAAAGAACACGCGGTTGGTTTCAGCATTGAAGTTACGGTAACGCGCGTTGAAGCGCGTCTGGTAATCCTGATCCAGATCTGCGTTACCGATACGAGCCTGCAGCGGGTTAGAGATGTCCAGCACTTCCTGTAGCTGCTCCACAGATGGTGCGTTGGTGTTGGTTCTCAGGTTGAGCGTCAGGTTCTGCGACTGAGAGAACTTGTACTCATACTCTGCAGAAGGCAGGAAATTGTTGAATTTGCGCTTCAGGGGATCGAGGTCAACCGGGAACTGGCTGTCAGTGTCTAGGGTGGCGAACTCGTATCGGGCATTCAACTGCAACCTGGCCTTGTCGTTACGGTACTGGTAGCTTGGGCCCACACTTTGCGAGAGGTAATCGCTCTTGAATGTGCTGCTCAATGGCATGTTGAAATCAGCATATTCACCGGCAGTTTCTACGTAGTCATACGTTCTGCGGTCCGAGTCACGCATCTGGTTGCCGATGTTGTATTCGAACTGCAGGCGTGATTTCTCACCTAAACGCTGCGAGTAGTTCGTGCCTCCTGACCAGCTGAAGTTTGTACGATCCAGACGGATGTACTGGTCACGCAGTACGTTTCGGTCAGGATTCTCAAAGTTCTGGGTTTGCTCATACTGGAAACCATCACCGTCCACATTGTTGATGCTGGTGTTGAAGTTGGTTGTCAGAATGCGGCCCGAGTCGCCGAAGCGCTTCGAGTAGAGGATGTTGTTGTTGAAGTTAAAGGACGTATTGTCTGAGCTAGAACGGTTCAAAGACTCTGACAATGTACCATTCAAATCAAAAGTACGTGCATTTCTGCCGGTGAAGCCTTCATCGTTCTGTACGCGCAGACTTGGCGTTACGAGCAGGCGGTTGTTCTCGTTGATGTTATACTGCAGGCGCATGTTCAGGCGATGGCCGTCTTCACGGTCTCTGTTGTTGGCGTCTTCCGTATACTGCAGCCCTGCCTCGTCAGACACGAAATCGCGGAAGCGGTACTGGTCGTTCACAATGTCACGGTTAGAATAGTTGTAGTTGGCGCTCACATCCATCTTCTTACCCCACTTGTCTTGGTAGTTTATACCGAAATTGTTTGTGTTGATGATGCCTATCGGGGAGCCACCGCCCCAGCCGCCTCTACGGCCGCGCATACCACCACCCGGTGTTTCGCCGATCGAGAAGTCGAACATGTTGATGTTATTGGTCAGACCGGTTACCGTGATGCGGCGGTCATTGTTGAAGTAGTTGATGGCTGCACCAGCCATGTAGCGGTCATCGGTGCCGTAACCTGCCGAGATCTTGCCGGTATAGCCTTGCCGACGGTCTTTTCTGGTGATGAAGTTAATGGTCTTCAGCCGGTTGCCATCCTCGAAACCACTGAATGCCGCCTGGTCGCTCTGCGCATCAAAAATTTGCACATTCTCGATCATGTCGGATGAGATGTTGCGCATGGCTGAGGTCACGTCTTCGCCGGTATAGCGTTTTCCGTCGATCATCACCTGGCGCACTTCCTCGCCCTGTGCCTGTATGCGGCCGTCCTGCACCTGCACACCTGGCATTTTGGTTACCAGATCTTCCGCGCTGGCGTCTGGCGCTGTTTTAAAGGCCTTGGCATTAAACTGCGATGTGTCACCCTTCTGCTCGCCGAGCGGGGCACGTCCGATAATCTGTACTTCACCCAGGCGGGTGTTTTGCTCCTGCATGCTCAATACACCCAGGTTGATTGGGGCCTGTGCTACCTGTACCGATCTGGTTAGCAGGTCGTAACCCAGGTAACGAACTTCCAGAGTATAACTCCCGGAAGGCACTCGCTCAAAACGGAAGGCGCCCTGCACATCGGTCGAGGTAGTCAGAATCGCCTCGCTGGCGGCACGTTTCATAACCACGCTGGCACCCGGCAGGCCGCTCTTGTCTGTAGCGCTCTGCACTGTGCCGGTAACCGTCTGTGCGTATATTTGTGAAAAGCCGATCAGCATGACCAGCAGAGAGAATAACTTTCTCATTCTAGATGTTGTGTAGTAGTGGGACTTTAGTGTACTGCTTTATTGGGGTAATGCTTAATCAGGGTGACTCCCGTGAAGGATCACCCTTTACTGAAACCTTTAGAGCATGCGTTAGCTGTGAAGGTTTAACCATCAATCAAAAATATTTCCGGGGAATTATCCGATAGGGGGAGAAAGAGGATCTTTCAGGATGAAACATCCTCCAGGATTGGATGTGAGCAACCCGGCCTCCCCATCTGAAAAGAGTGACTTGCGCAAAGCCTGTACGCTGATTTTGAACCAGGAGCCTGGCGTGGCAGGTATTGCCTTACAGATATTTTTCCAGAAGCAATGTTTTGACTTTGTGCATACCTGTGCTTGCCTTTTCTTCGAACAGGTGCAGGCTGGGGCGAGAACGCACATAGGGAAGGTTGGGGTCTACGACCAGGATGGGCGCATCATCAGGTACCAGATCTACCAGTCCGGCAGCAGGATATACGACCAGCGAGGTACCTACCACCAGAAAGATGTCGGCTCGCATGGTTTCTTCCATTGCCTGCTCCATCATGGGCACCGGTTCTCCGAACCACACTATGTTGGGCCGCAGCTGCGACCCTCGTTCGCATTTATCACCCAGGTTCAACTGCCAGCCTTCCATCGGGTAAATTAATTTAGGATCGAGGGTGCTGCGACTTTCAAAAAGCTTCCCATGCAGGTGGATGACATCGGTAGAGCCAGCACGCTCGTGCAGGTCATCCACGTTTTGTGTGATGATCTTGACATCGAAGTCCTGCTCCAGCTCAACTAGAATTTTGTGACCTGTATTGGGTTGCACGCTGTGCGCGTTTTTCCGGCGCTGGTTATAGAAATCCAGCACCAGCTCCGGGTTTTTGCGCCATCCCTGCGGGGAGGCTACTTCCATCACATCGTGCCCTTCCCAAAGTCCGTTTGCGTCACGGAAGGTGGCAATGCCGCTTTCTGCACTTATACCTGCCCCTGAGAGCACAACGAGTTTTTTCTTTGCCATCTGGAGTTGTTTCGTTTGTTTTAAATACTGCCTGCAACCCGATCAGGTTTGATCTGCGCCTCACCAAAGCCGATACGTTATACCTATACCTATACCTATACCTATACTTGTGGACTTAACTACTGGTATAGGTATAACGCAAAAAAGCCGCTCGGTTTGGAGCGGCTTTTTTAATATTATTTCTTCTTTGGTGCGACGGCTTTCTTTGCTGCCGGTTTTTTCGTTGCTGGTTTCTTGGCTGCTGTCTTTTTAGCTGCTGGTTTCTTCTCGGCTGTAGCGGTTTCCGTTTTTTTCTTGAATCCGCCGCGGCCTTTCTTTTCCGGGGTCTGCTCCGCCAGATCCAAACACTCCTGCAGGGTCAGTTCAGCCGGCTCTTTGCCTTTCGGTATTTTTACGTTCTTCTTGCCTACCACAATGTAAGGGCCATACCTGCCGTTAAGCACCTGTACCTCCGGGTTCTCCGGGAACGATTTGATCAGTTTCTCTGCATCTGCCTTGCGCTTGGCCTCGATCAGGGCAACTGCCTCCTCGGCCGTTACCGTCATCGGGTCCATTGTCTTGGGTAGCGAGTAGAACTTGCTGGCATGACTGATGTAAGGGCCGAAACGACCAATGGCAGCCTTCATTTCTTTGTCTTCATACATACCTACAATGCGGGGCAGTTTGAACAAGTCCAGTGCGTCTTCCAGCGTCAGGCTTTCAAGAAACTGGCCTTTGCGTAAACTGGCATAAACCGGCTTCTCACCGGTTTCTGTGTTTTCCTCACCCAATTGCACATAAGGTCCAAAACGACCCAGCTTGGCTATAATTTTCTGTCCAGACACAGGATCTATCCCTACCTCACGCGCACCGGATACGTCAGCACGGTTGATGTTCTCGCTGTTTTCGATGCGCTTATGAAATTTCTCATAGAAATTCTCCAGCATCTGTTCCCATTCCTGCTGCCCTTGTGCGATCTCGTCAAACTCAGCCTCCACACGTGCGGTGAAAGAATAGTCGATTACATTCGGGAAATGCTCGACCAGGAAGTCGTTCACTACCATAGCCATATCCGTTGGAAAGAGCTTGTTTTTCTCAGCACCCGTTATTTCGGTTTTGGTCTGTGCAGTTATCTGGTCACTTTTCAGGGTGAGCACGTTAAATTTACGCTCTTTGCCTTCCCGACTGTCTTTCTCCACATAGCCACGTTTCTGAACCGTGGAGATAGTAGGTGCGTAAGTCGATGGTCGGCCGATACCCATTTCTTCCAGTTTCTTTACCAGGCTGGCTTCCGTATACCTTGGTGCCGGGCGAGAGTAGCGCTGGGTTGCCTGCATCTGGCGCAAACCAAGTGTCTGGCCAATGCTCAGGGGCGGCAGCATGCCTTTCACATCTTCATCACTGCCTTCTTCGTCGTCTTTCGACTCGATGTATACCTTCAGGAATCCTTCAAACTTAATCACCTCACCGGTAGCTACCAGTTTGTCAGGCTGTGTGGAAATGTCAATCGTGGCCGTCGTCTTTTCGATCTCAGCATCCGCCATCTGGGAGGCAATTGCACGCTTCCAGATCAGCTCGTACAGGCGCTGCTCGTTGCGGTCGCTGCTGGCAGTCAACTGCGTAAAATCAGTTGGGCGAATGGCTTCGTGCGCTTCCTGTGCTCCAGATGATTTGGTTTTGAAGCGACGAGTCTTCACGTACTTCTCTCCGAAGGAGTTGCGGATAGCATTTGATGCCCCTTGTATTGCCTCATCCGACAGGTTGAGGGAGTCGGTACGCATGTAGGAGATCTTACCGGCTTCGTACAGGCGCTGCGCTACCGTCATGGTCTGGGCTACTGAGAAGTAGAGCTTGCGGCTGGCCTCCTGCTGTAGAGTAGAGGTCGTGAAGGGAGGAGCAGGGCTGCGCTTGAGTGGTTTGGTCTCGAGGTTGCCAATGGTATAGATTGCTCCGATGCAGCGCTGCAGAAATGCCTGCGCCTCATCTTCTGTTTTGAATTTTGTTGGAAGTTCTGCTTCCAGAGTCTTGCCCTGCACATCAAACTGTGCAGTAATCCGGAAAGTCGGCTCGGCGTTGAATTTCTCAATCTCGCGCTCACGCTCCACCACCAGGCGTACGGCCACAGATTGTACCCGTCCGGCGGAAAGACCGGTCTTGATCTTTTTCCAGAGCACTGGCGATAGCTCGAAACCCACCAGGCGGTCAAGCACACGGCGGGCCTGCTGCGCGTTTACCAGGTCCATGTCGATGCCACGCGGGGAGCTAATGGCGTTCAGGATGGCGTTTTTGGTAATTTCCCGGAAAACGATGCGGCGAGTTTTCGCAACGTTCAAGTCCAGGGCTTCGGTCAGGTGCCACGAAATAGCTTCCCCCTCGCGGTCATCGTCCGATGCGAGCCATACGGTTTCCGCTTCCTTGGCTAGTTTTTTTAACTGTGATACTACTTCCTTTTTGTCGCTCGATATCACGTAAGTTGGTTTAAACTTATTTTTGATATCGATAGCGTTGTTGTCTTTAGGCAGGTCCCGCACATGGCCGAAACTCGATTTCACTACAAAATCTTTTCCCAGATATCCTTCAATCGTTTTGGCCTTGGCCGGTGACTCGACTATGACTAGATTTTTTATCATCCTTTATATTTAGGGGCGATTCGTTTGAATTTTGCCCAAAGTTCAAATTTTTTTTCAAACATATACAACCTGAAATTGATAACATAGGTTTAACATGGCTACATTGTTTTGGTAAACAGGCTGTTTTTAGTAGCTTAACTCTCTATACGGACCCTTTTTATATTTATATGCAACGACTGTTAGTCATTTGCCGCCATGCAGAGTCAAATGATCCTTTCCCGCTCCAACCTGACTTTGAGCGGGAACTTACAAAAAATGGGCAGCATCAGGCTCGTATTACCGGAAAATGGCTCCGCGACACGTTCCAGAAAGTGGATGCGATCTTAAGCAGTCCGGCCCCCAGGGCCGGTATGACCGCCCGATTGGTAGCTGAGAAACTTTATTTTGATGAAGAGCAGATCGAGTACGTACCGGACTTCTACAACGCGCGGGAGAGTGTGCTGATTAATGTGCTGGGGAAACTGCCTGACCATGTCACACGGGTAGTGCTGGTGGGTCATAACCCTGGTATAACAAGTCTGACCCGCACGATTTCAGCCCAGCATGTAGGCTACCTCGACCCCGCAGGCGCCTACGCAATTAAACTGGACCTGGCCACCTGGCAGGAACTACACGTCAAGAATGGAACACTGGAATCGCATTTTGCGCAGCCTTGAAGCCGTAGATGGCCCTGTGACATAATTTGTCAATTATTTTTGATAGCTTTAGAACAATTAAATTCGCACCTATACCTGATCATCAAACAGCCGGATGAAAACCAAAATAGTAGCCGTTATTAACCAAAAAGGCGGCACAGGCAAAACCACCACCACCATTAACCTGGGCAGCGCATTAAGCAAATTAGGGCATAAGGTACTCCTGGTTGATCTCGACCCGCAAAGTAATTTATCGTACAGCCTCGCTGTTTCCTCGCCCGACCATACGCTGGCCGAAGCCTTTTTAGGCACTCATTCCATAAAAGATATTTTGGTCGAGAAAGACGGCCTATGGGTAGCACCGGGTTCGAATGAGCTGGTAGATGTGGAGATATCGCTTGTATCGCAGCCGGACCGGGAGCAGTTCCTTAAAATTATGCTTCAGCAGCTGAAAGGCTTTGATTATGTGCTGATTGACTGTCCACCCTCACTTTCGGTACTCACCCTGAATGCGCTGACAGCTGCCCATGAAGTGCTTATACCTTTGCAAATGGAAGTGCTCACCCTGCAGGGCCTGGACCAGATCATGCAAACCATCTCGAAAGTAAAAAAAGCTTTTAACCCGAAACTTAAAATCAAAGGAATCGTAGTGGTTATGTTTGATGTGCGGCGCAAGTTGAGCCAGGAGGTGCTCGCCTATCTTCAGGAAAACGTGAAAGAAAAGATTTTCGACAGTCAGATCAGGCTGAATGTGAAATTGGCCGAAGCGCCTTCATTTGGTAGAAGTGTACTCGATTATGACAGCTCCTCGAATGGGGCGAAAGACTATACTGCACTTGCCGTTGAATTCAGTCAAGTATAACATGTGTTTGCAAACAATCGCAATTTTTTAAGTAAATTGCATAACATTCCCTTTGTACTGTTCAGCCGGTCAGCTATAACTGATGCTGACGAAGGGCCGAACAGATGACAAACCCCATACAACCCTAAACATATGGCCTTAGGTAAAAATTTGAAGCTGAGCAAAGACAAGCTCATCAGTGACGTAGACACCAGCCAACCAGAGAAGACGACTCCGTCGCGCTCGAAAGCGAAACAGCAGACTCCTGCTGCCACTACGACGGTGGAGGAGAAACAGGAGACGCCTCAATTGGAACAGGACAGCGCAACTACTGCTGCTCCGGCAGCTAAGACTGATACTGCCGACACTCCTGCCAAGAAAGATGCTGGTGCCAGTGCGCTTTCGGTTAAAAGTGCGCCTAACGGAAAGCAAAACCGCAAACAGGTGCTGCCCTCCAGCCCGGAATACATTGGGGAACAGCTTAATAAAGTGCTTTATGCCCTTGACGCCTTTAAAAAGGGGGATATCTCGGTTCGTCTGACCAAACAGAACGACGATATCTTCGCTGAGATCGCTGAAGCCTACAACTCGATGGTGGAAATGATCGGTGGTGTAGGTGGCGAGGTGTCCCGTATCTCGAAAGTGGCCGGTGTGGAGGGTAACCTGAAAGCCCGTGCCTCGGCTGAGAACGCTTCCGGTTTCTGGAAGGACATGATCAATAACATCAACGGTTTGGTGGATTCTATCGCGGTTCCGGTACTTGAAGTGGGTAAAGTACTGAAGAACATTTCGCGTGGTAACCTGGACGAGACATTCCAAATCCCGGTATCGGGTGACTTCAAGGTCATGGCCGAGACCATCAACCGTACGATTGACAACCTGAACCTGTTTGCAGGTGAGGTAACCCGTGTGGCGCTTGAAGTGGGTACCGAGGGTAAACTGGGTGGTCAGGCATCGGTGCCAAACGTGGCCGGTGTTTGGAAAGACCTGACAGACAATGTAAACACGATGGCCAGCAACCTGACCTCGCAGGTACGTGACATTTCGAGTGTGGCGACTGCGGTGGCGAAAGGTAACCTGGCTCAGAAAATATCAGTGGATGTACGCGGTGAGTTTGCCCAACTGAAGGACAACATGAACCAGATGGTGGACTCGCTTAACATCTTCGCCGACGAGGTGACCCGTGTGGCAAGAGAGGTGGGAACAGAGGGACGCCTTGGTGGTCAGGCGAAAGTGCCTAACGTAGGAGGGGTTTGGAAGGACCTGACTGATAATGTGAATACGATGGCCAGCAACCTAACGTCGCAAATGCGAGACATTGCAAACGTATCTACCGCGGTGGCGAAAGGAGACCTGACTCAAAAAATAACAGTGAATGTGCGGGGTGAGATGGCCGAGTTGAAAGACATCATCAACCAGATGGTGGACTCGCTCAACATCTTCGCCGGTGAGGTAACCCGTGTTGCCCGTGAAGTGGGAACAGAAGGTAAACTAGGCGGGCAGGCAGCTGTACCGAATGTTGAAGGTACCTGGAAAGAACTGACCGACAACGTGAACCTGATGGCTGGCAACCTGACCCTGCAGGTACGTGACATCGCCGAGGTAGCAACCGCGGTAGCGAAAGGTGACCTGACCCAGAAAGTGTCTGTGGACGTGAAAGGGGAGTTGGGTGACCTGAAAGATATTCTGAATGAAATGGTGGACCGACTGAATGTGTTTGGCGCGGAAGTAACCCGTGTGGCACGTGAGGTAGGTACCGAAGGTATACTGGGTGGACAGGCCAACGTGCCAAATGTAGCCGGCATCTGGAAAGAGCTTACGGATAACGTGAACTACATGGCCTCCAACCTGACGCTCCAGGTACGTGACATTGCCAATGTGGCGACTGCGGTAGCGAAAGGTGACCTAAGCCAGAAAATCACAGTGAACGTGAAAGGCGAACTAGCCGACCTGAAAGAGAACCTTAACCAGATGGTGGACTCACTCAACATCTTTGCTGACGAGGTAACTCGTGTGGCAAGAGAGGTGGGTACGGAAGGTCGCCTAGGCGGCCAGGCATCGGTGCCGAATGTGGGCGGTGTTTGGAAAGATCTCACGGATAACGTGAATACCATGGCCTCCAACTTAACACTTCAGGTACGTGACATTGCCAATGTAGCCACCGCAGTAGCGAAAGGCGACTTGGCGCAGAAAGTGTCTGTGGATGTGAAGGGTGAGCTCGGTGAACTAAAGGAAAACATTAACCGCATGGTGGACTCCCTAAACATCTTCGCCGGTGAGGTAACCCGTGTGGCCCTTGAAGTGGGTACCGAGGGTAAACTAGGCGGACAGGCCAACGTGCCTAACGTGGCCGGTGTATGGAAAGACTTAACTGATAATGTAAATACCATGGCCTCCAACCTGACAACCCAGGTACGAGGTATAGCAAAAGTAGCCACCGCGGTAGCGAAAGGCGACTTGAGCCAGAAAATCACGGTTGAGGCGAGAGGTGAGATCCTTGATCTTAAAGAAAACCTGAACCAAATGGTGGACTCACTCAACATCTTCGGTGACGAAGTAACGAGAGTGGCCCGCGAGGTAGGTACGGAAGGTAAACTAGGCGGACAGGCCAATGTGCCAAATGTAGCCGGAACCTGGAAAGACCTGACGGATAACGTGAACTACATGGCATCCAACCTGACTTCTCAGGTACGTGACATTGCCAAAGTTGCGACTGCTGTTGCGAAAGGTGACCTGAGCCAGAAAATCACGGTGGAAGCCCGCGGTGAGATCTTGGACCTGAAGGAGAACCTGAACCAGATGGTGGACTCACTCAACATCTTCGCGGACGAGGTAACGAGAGTTGCCCGCGAAGTGGGTACGGAAGGACGACTAGGTGGTCAGGCCAATGTACCAAAAGTACGTGGTACCTGGAAAGAGTTGACAGACAACGTGAACACCATGGCCAGTAACCTGACCCTACAGGTACGCGACATTGCTAAAGTTGCCACTGCTGTTGCGAAAGGTGACTTGACGCAGAAAGTGTCTGTGGATGTGAAGGGTGAGCTGGGCGAGTTGAAGGAAAACATCAACCGCATGGTGGACTCCCTGAACATCTTCGCCGGTGAGGTAACCCGTGTGGCCCTTGAAGTGGGTACAGAAGGTAAACTGGGTGGCCAGGCCAACGTGCCGAACGTAGGCGGTACCTGGAAAGACCTAACCGATAATGTAAACACCATGGCCTCCAACCTGACAACCCAGGTACGAGGAATAGTACGCGTAGTAACTGCGGTATCAAAAGGTGACCTGACGCAGAAACTGACCCTCGAAGCAAGAGGCGAGGTAGCAGAACTGGCCGATACCATCAACACCATGGTGGTAGACCTGAACCGCTTAGCGGGTGAGGTTAGCCGTGTGGCAAGAGTAGCCGGTGTGGAAGGAAAACTGACCGAGCGTGCCACACTGCAAGGTGTAGGTGGTAGCTGGAAAGAACTGGTAGACACCCTTAACGATCTATTAGAGTCCATTGTAACGCCGGTACTGGAAGTATCCCGCGTGGTGCGTGCCATTTCTGAGGGTGATTTGACCCAGAAAGTAGAGGCCCATACCGCTGGTGATATCCTGGACATGGCCAATGCCCTGAACCTGGCTGTTGACAACCTGAACGCCCTTTTGGGTGAGATCAACGACTCTTCGCTGGTAGTAGGAAGCTCTTCCGAGGAAATGGCCGACAAAGGTCTTGAAATGAACCGCGTAACGCTGGATGTGGCGCTTGCCATGCAGCAAATGGCGGAGGGTGCCCAGAATCAGGCTCTTAAGACAGACCAGGCTTTCAAACTGATAGAAGAAATCATGAAGACCACGAAAGACACGGCCAACCGTGCGGAAGTGGTGAACAAATCAGCTTTGCTGGGTGAGGAAACCTCCCAATTGGGTCTGAAGACAGTGGCAGAAGTGGTGAAGAACATGGAAGAGATCTCCAGTTCTGCTTCACTTACCTCTAAGACGATTGAAGTACTAAGCGCCCGTTCGCAAGAGATATCCAAATCACTTGGTGTGATCACTGACATTGCAGCGCAGACAAACCTGCTTGCTCTAAACGCTGCTATTGAGGCGGCCCGCGCAGGTGAGGCAGGACGTGGTTTCGCGGTAGTAGCCGAAGAGATTCGTAAGCTAGCCGAAGGATCACGCAAGTCAGCGAGTGAAATTGCCACACTGGTTGAGGATGTGAAAAAAGATACGGCCTCTGCCGCGATGGCGATTTCGACGATGGAAGGCCGCGTATTGAAAGGAAAGAATGCGACATTTGAAGCATCAGGCGCCTTTAAGAACATTGCAGCTTCAAGCGGCGAAACACTCCGTACCGCGCAGGACATCCTGACAGCGACCGAGGTGCAGAAGTCGTCGATCGGAGACGTTGTGAAATACGTGGAAGAAGTGGTAGCCATTGCCGAGCAAACAGCCTCGGGTACGCAGCAGGTAGCCAGTACAGCTAAGCAGCTGTCTACTTCGATGCAGGAACTGACTTCATCTTCGCAGAACCTGAACGACATTGCCGCTGACCTGCAAATCAGTATCTCTGCCTTCAAACTGGTGGATGGCAACCTGGTATTTAATCACAGCCCGAATAACCGCCGTCTGGCTTCTATGCCTACAAAGCCTAAGCAGAAGCAATTGGCTGGTAATGCGCGTCTGAGCTCCGTTAGCTCCAGAAATAAGAACAGCGAGGACAGCAGTAAATAAATCGTTCCGGACTGATGAAAGATAAGACTAACAAAAAAGAAGGGCCTTCAGCAGCCGAAGCCGTTGCAGCCAGACCGGATAATTCGGCTGAAACTGCGGTGGATTCTGCGAAAGAGAGCCCTGCCAAGCCTCAGGCGGTGAAGGAAGAGATGATTCACCTGATCGTCTTTAAGCTTGGTGCGGAGGAATATGGCATCAAAATAGACCAGGTTAAAGAGGTAACGGTAACTCCAAATGTAACACGTATGCCGCGTACGCCTGATTTTATCAAAGGTGTGGCCAATATTCGTGGTGATATTATCGCTATCATGAATCTGGAGGAGCGTTTTGGCATACGCTCTGTTCCATTGGCGAGTGACGTGAATCCGCATATTACTTATACCTTGGTGATAGAAGCCAAAGAGTACAGTATAGGTGTGATCGTGCGCGAGGTGCCGCAGTCGCTGAACCTTTCTATGACCAAGATTGATAAGACACCTTCGTTTTTGCAGGACATCAACATCCACGAAAATTTCATCGAGGGTATTGCCAAGGTAAATAACCGCCTGATCATTGTGCTGGACATGTACAAAATACTGACCCAGGACGAAATCAGGGAGTTGAAAAATAATTAAAGCAATTCATTCAAATTGAAGCTATACTTTAAAGTATGAAAAGAATTCTGATTGTAGATGACTCCTTCTACATGCGCACAATGCTCAAAAACATGCTCACAGACGCAGGTTATGAGATAGTTGGTGAGGCTCCAAACGGGCAGACAGCACTGGAACTGGCTAAAGAAACCAATCCGGACCTGATTACCCTCGACGTGATCTTGCCAGACAATACAGGACTTGACGTACTGAAAGGTATAAAAGCAGATCAGCCAGACATGAAGATCGTGATTGTGAGCGCCGTAGGGCAGGAGGTAATAGTGAATGAAGCGCTGGAGTACGGAGCCCTCTCTTACATTGTAAAACCTTTTTCAGAGGAAAAGGTGCTGGAAGTCGTTAAGAAGGCGCTGGGAGAATAGTTTTATTCTGACTTTAGGAGTACTCATTGTTGGCAGTAGGAAAGGAGTCGTACTTTGAAAGGACAGAATAACAGGCTGAAAGTATTGGTTGCTGACGGGTCAAGTCATGCCCGTCTGGTGCTTGAAAGCATCCTTAGCTGTTCCCCTGATCTGGAGGTAATTGGCCTGGCTTCTAATGGAGCACAGTTGCTGGAAACTCTACGTCAGCAGAAGGCGGATGTCATACTTGCTTCAGTAGATCTTCGGAAAAACGAGCATTTGCTCGTCTTCAAGCAAATTTTCAGCGAATGCCCCACCCCGATCGTGATGCTGGTGGAGAAAGACCAACTTAATCTGGAGCTTCTCAAGGAAGCAATCGATCTGGGCGTTTATGGGGTAATATTGAAACCAGGACCTTCGTCAAGACCTGCCTACAGGAATATGTCGGAGGAAATATGCCGGAAAGTGACTGCGGTTCGGGAGTCAGAATACTGGGATCCTAATAAACGTTTGAGCATGCTGCGGGAAGAAACACAAATTTTTACCCCGGCAGAGCAGAAGGAGCCACGGAATGTGACGGCCGACACCATTATTGTGGTGGGTGCATCAACAGGCGGTACGCAGGCAGTAGAGCAGATTATCCGGCAACTGGATCCGAAGCTGAAGGCTTCTGTTTTAGTAGCCATACACCTGCCACCGAAGTTCACGCACAGCTATACACGCAGACTAAAAGGTATGACGGACCTGACAGTGATAGAGGGGCGTACAGGCTTGGTGCCAAAACCAGGCAAAGTAATAATAGCCCCCGGAGGCAGAAATATGATCGTGCACACTGTGATGGGAAACGCCTCCAGTCTTAAGATTGGCTTTAGTGAGGACGTTGATGCCGGAGATGATTTGCCTTCGGTTGACCAACTGATGATGGCGGTGGCACAGACTGGCGTGCCACGCGTGATCGGTGTGATTTTGACAGGTATGGGCAAAGACGGGACAGCAGGAGTATTGGCCATCGCACAGCGTAAAGGCGGGCATGTAATAGCACAGGATGAGGCCTCGTCGGCCATTTTTGGAATGGCAAAATCAGCTATAGATAGCGGTAACACCGACAAAGTGCTGCCTTTGTCAGAAATAGGCCCATATCTGAACCAGTATGTGGCGACTAGACAGCAGCAAGTCAGTACAACTGACGTGAATTCATGAAATCGAGAGAGCAGGAGTATAAAGAAATATTTATAGCAGAAGCGCTGGAGTATTACGACGCCCTTAACAGGCTCATCAGCGAACTGGAAAAAAAACCGCAGGACGATCAGGTGCTGGCGGAAATATTCCGTATGCTCCATAACTTGAAGGCGAACGCGAAAGCGATCGGTTACCTGCAGATCTCTGATGTATCGCATAAACTTGAAACAGCCTTTGGCCTGATCCGCAACAAGGAGCTGAGTTTTAGTGATGAAGTGGTGGGTGTTCTTTTTGACGGAATCGACCTGCTTGGCGAGCTCATCAAAAGCATCGACAGCGAGCGGCAGGTAGAGATTGATCCGGTTCTGATCCGAAACCTGGATATCATTGTGGATAGCCTTTCGGATAGTACGGTGGAGTTGGCCAAGGTGCAGAAGTTCAGTACCTCCCGCAACCTGACGCTGTCTGACCTGATCTATATTCAGGTAAAGAAGCTGGACCACCTGATGAACCTGGTGGGGGAGCTGATCATTGACCGGGACCGCATTCTCTCCCTGAGTCGTGAATTGGATAATGATGAACTAAAGAGCGTGAGCTCACACCTGTACCGAATTACAGAGGAACTGCAGTACAGTGTAATGGACGCGCGTCTGGTTAGCATCGGCACTTTGTTCAACAAATTCCCGAGGGTAGTACGCGATATCTCAACTGCAGAGAAAAAGGAAATAGACCTGGAGCTTAGTGGTCAGGATATTCAGATAGACCGCAACATTCTTCAGATCATGACTGACTCGTTGCTTCACCTCATGCGCAATGCGATCACGCACGGCATTGAAAAGCCTGAACAGCGCGCAAAGGCAGGTAAACCGAAAGCTGGTTCGCTTCAGTTGTCTGCCCGCAGTGACCGTGAAAGCGTGATTATCAGTCTGTCGGACGATGGGAAAGGTATAGATATTGAGAAGGTTAAAAAAGCTGCGGTGGCCCGGCAGTTGGTGCCAGCAGACGTAGCGGATGGGCTGCCAGATTCTGATGTGTATTCTTTCCTGTTTGAGCCTGGTTTTTCGTTGGCAAAGGAAGTGACAGAATTCTCTGGTCGGGGTGTAGGATTGGACGTTGTGAAGAATGCGATCGACTCAATAGGCGGCCGCATACGTATAGAGTCTGAAAAGGGAAAAGGAACCTCCTTCATTCTACAGCTACCAACTTCCATTGCGGTTAAAGGAGCCCTTTTGTTTGAGATAGACAGTATTTTTTATGCCATCCCGCTGATTCATACTGATTCTGTTGTGGCAATGGACAAAGACGAACTCCACGAAGTAGGAGAAGTACTTGTTGCCGACATCAAGGGCGAGACAGTAACGGTTGTATACCTGGACGAGCTCCTGAATGTAGCGGAAAGCCAGATGCGACTGGGGGATAAAACACGATTAAAAGGTCAGGTGCAGAACATCATCATTGTTTCGTACAACAACCGCAAGCTCGGCCTGATTGTAGACAAGCTTTATCGCCAGCAGGACATAGTGGTAAAACCGCTAAGCAAACCGCTGGACAGCATTGATATATATGGCGGTGTCACGCTTCTTGGTACAGGCAAAGTGTGCCTGGTGCTGGATGTGCCTGCCATAACCAAATACTTTGTGAACAGAAGATGAGGAACTGAGGCGATGGATAACATAACTATTAACACGATGGACATGATGGATACGCATGTAACCGAGTTGGAAAAGGATATTATCAAGGAGATCCTGAATATAGGACTGGCTCGCGCCGCCGATTCTTTCGCTACAATCGCCAAAGACAAGGTAATGCTCAAGGTGCCCGATGTGCAGTTGATCGAAGTGAAGGACCTTATTTCACTCATAGCGAAATATGAAAACTCTCACTTTATAATTCAGTCTGATATAAAAGGTGACTTTAATGGTGCTACGCTCATGCTCTTCTCTGATGAGCACATAGCCCTGCTCTCCAACGTTTGCCTCAGCATGCTGAACGTGCAGAAGGGGGAACTGAACGTCATGCAGGAGTCGCTGCTACTTGAAATCAGCAATATCATTACAGGTGCACTGGTAACGCAGTTGGCAAATATTCTAAAGAGTAATATTTACGGCTCACCGCCTAAAGCGCCTAAGAGCCATATTGCGAATTCATTGAAGGACATCCTGGTGCAGCACCCACTTTTCCAGCCGCTCGTGTTCACTGTCATCACAAAGTTTCAGCACAACTCAAAAGACATAGAACTGCCACTGCTTCTGTTCTTCGACTCAAGTACACTACTGAAGATGCTCGAAATCATCAGAACTTTTAAGGTATAAGCAGCCGATCATATTCCTGGCCTATAATTTTTTTAAATAGAATAACTGACGAGCTATACCTGTCTGGTTCACCCCGGCAGGTATAGCTCGTTCACTTTTTGGGCCTTCTGCTTATTATTTAGACCCAGTCAGCCGATTGCTTCGTACTAGCCTTACTAAAGGGCATAGTTTGATTATAGCGTCAGTTTTCGTTTTTTTGCATTCTTTATTTTCAAGAAACCACACAGTTAATTAATGAACGCCTTAGGAAGACACATTTTAGTTGAATTTTACGATTGCTCTCCTGAACTGATGAACGATGTGATACACATCGAAAACAGCATGGTAGCCGCCGCCGAAACAGCCGGAGCCACCGTCATCAACAGTACGTTCCATCATTTCTCTCCTTATGGTGTATCGGGAGTGGTGGTGATTCAGGAAAGCCACCTGGCCATCCATACCTGGCCTGAGTATGGCTATGCAGCCGTAGACCTGTTCACCTGTGGCGATTCTGTAGACCCATGGGTTTCGTATACCTACCTGAAAGAGGCATTCGAGTCTGGCCATGGTTCTTCCATGGAGTTGCGTCGCGGTCAATTGAGTCTCCTGAAGCGCAATGACTTCAACCTGGAAACACTTCGTGATGCCTCTGCCAAGACAATAGAAGCGGATGGTTCCATTACACGGGATGTATGGTTCACAGAGCGTGACGAGAACATCGCGCTGTCCCTGAAGCATACTGGAAATCAGCTTTACAAAAAAGATTCTGAATACCAGCGCGTGGAAATTTACGAAACACTCGCATATGGCAACATGCTCACGCTGGATGGCATGGTAATGTGCACGCAAAAAGATGAGTACGTCTACCACGAGATGATCACCCATGTACCAATGTTCAGCAACCGCGCTGCGAAGCGTGCGCTGGTGATCGGTGGAGGTGACGGCGGCACCGTGCGTGAATTGCTGCGCCACGAACAACTGGAGGAGGTTACCCTTGTTGAGATTGACGAGTTGGTGATTGAAGCCTGTAAACTGCACCTGCCTGAGACAGCGGTTGCATTTGACAATCCGCGCCTGAACCTGCTGGTGGAAGATGGTATCAAATATATTAAAGAGTGCGCAGACGAGCACTACGACCTGATCATTGTGGACTCAGCCGATCCGGTTGGACCAGGTGAAGGCTTGTTTACTGCAGCATTCTACAAAGAGGTATACCGCTGCCTGACCAAAGACGGAGTGATGATCACGCAGAGTGAGTCACCGCGCTTCAACTCGGCTGTGTTCGTAGAGATTTACGACACCTACAAGAAGATATTCGGGCAGGACAAGGTACACTGCTACCTGGCTGCTATACCTACATACCCGACCGGTACCTGGAGTTTCTCATACTCAGCAAAAGGCAGTGCCAGCCCGCTACAGTTCGACAAGGAAGCTGCTGCTGCATTTTCCAGGAAGGAGGGACTTAAATATTACAATGAAGCAGTGCATATGGCTGCCTTCGCGCTTCCTAACTTTGTGAAGGAGCTTTTGAACACTAAACCTGATAACGTAACTGATGAGTACTCAGCAGAACCAACCAACTAATAGCAAGCAACAGAAGATCGCGGCATTTGACCCTAACGGCGTGGGTGACGTGAATGGGGGCCTTTTTGGTTTGCCCTTTACTATCGAAGAATCTGAAGTTGTGCTTATACCTGTGCCTTGGGAGGTAACGGTTTCTTACAGCGCCGGCACAGCGGCTGGTCCGCAGGCTATTAAAGACGCCTCTCCACAGCTCGACCTATTTGAGCCTGCCATCAAAGACGCCTGGAAAATAGGCATAGCCATGGAAGACATCTCGGAAGATTGGGCTGCTGTGAGCGTTAACCTGCGTCAGCGGGCGGAGAATTATATTAACTGGCTGGAAGAAGGAAGCCCCGAGGCAGACAGAGCAGAGTTTGAGAACCTGCCCACCGAAGTAACTGAAAAAGGCGAAGAGCTGCTGCAGTGGCTGAAGTCAAAAGCGAACAGCTACCTGGATCAGGGCAAACTGGTTGGTGTAGTGGGCGGCGACCACAGTACGCCGCTTGGGCTGATGCATGCCCTGGCAGATCGGCACGAGGAGTATGGCATACTGCAGGTAGATGCGCACGCTGATTTAAGGGATGCCTACGAAGGCTTTAAATATTCCCATGCCTCCATCATGTTCAATGCACTGCAGCTGCCGCAGGTCAAAAAACTGGTGCAGGTAGGTATTCGCGACATTTGTCAGGCGGAAGCGGAACTTGCCAATCAGTCGAACGGGCGGGTGGCTATATTCTATGACAGCGTGTTGAAAGAGAACATGTACGAAGGTGACAGCTGGAAAAAAGAGTGCAAGAAGATCATCGCCCAATTGCCTCAAAAGGTATACATCAGCTTTGATATCGACGGGCTGGATCCGAAACTTTGCCCTGCTACAGGCACACCGGTGCCCGGTGGTTTGGAGTTTGAGGAAGCCGTATACCTGATCAAAGCACTTGTGAGATCAGGTCGTGAGATCATTGGCTTTGATTTGTGCGAGGTAGCACCAGGCGAAAGCGAGTGGAATGGCAATGTGGGCGCCCGTTTGCTTTACAAACTGTGCAACTGGATGGCTGTGTCACAAAAGCGCCTGGAGGTACAGTAATCTTACCTTTATTCCCGGTTTGCCGTATAGCGTGGTAGGAATAATATACTATCACTATATATCGAAACAAAATGGGAATTATCATTAAGATTTTACTGACTGGTGTAGCCGCGCTTATAGCTGCCTACATTCTGCCAGGTGTGCAGATCGAGGGCTTTATATCGGCTTTGATTTTGGCAGTTGTATTGGCGCTGCTCAACGCTGTGGTTCGACCTATCCTAGTCATCCTGACTATACCTGTCACTGTGCTGACACTCGGTTTGTTCCTGCTCGTGATAAACGCGCTGATCATCCTTTTGGCCGACTACCTGATAGGAGGTTTTGATGTAGATGGTTTTCTCTGGGCACTGATATTCAGTTTAGTGCTTTCGCTTATAGAAGCAGTACTGGATATGATTTTTTAATTTATTACCCTATAGAAACAGAAAAGTCCCTGGCTCATACCAGGGACTTTTCTGTTTTCAGACCTTATTTCTTAACGCGACATCCAGGCCTCGCAAGCCTCAGCACACTCACGGCAGGCGTCAGCACATTTCTGGCAGTGGTCATGGTCGTGCTTGCGACATTCTTCTTCGCACAAGCGGCAAATCTCAATACACTCCTTCATCACATGCTTGGCATGGGCTGAGTCTCGGGCAACAAAGCGCGCGGTGAGCGTACAGATATCGGCACAGTCGCGGTCGAGCATGATACAGCGCACCATCATTTTCACGTCGTCCTCCTGCAAACAGGCAGTGGCACAGGTTTCGCAGGCGGTGATACATTTAATTAGTACATGTTCTAAGTCATTTGTTCTTTCAGATTTCATAGTTTATAGGTTTTGTGGTTCGTCTGTTATAAAATACGGTTGTAGTGGAGCATTGTTTGTTTATATAAAACGTGTGTGAAAGCAGGAACCTATTTCACGTTGATAATGGTTAACTTTGGGTTTAGGACAGCAAATTTAATTCGCATCGTTACACTTTTTACAAAGCATGAGTTTAGGTATAAGAGAAGCACGTGAGGCATTAAAACTGTATTTTGGTTATGAGCAGTTCAGGCCTATGCAGGAGCAAATCATCACCCACATTCTGCAGCAGAAAGATGTAGTGGTGCTTATGCCGACTGGCGGCGGGAAATCGATTTGCTACCAGGTGCCTGCCGTGGTGATGCCCGGTCTGTGCGTGGTGGTATCACCGTTGATTGCCCTGATGAAAGATCAGGTGGAAGCACTCCTGGCGAACGGTATACCGGCGGCGTTCCTGAACAGCTCGCAAACTGCCGATGAGCAGTATAAAATAGAGGAAAAAAGTCTTTCAGGACAAATCAAATTGCTCTACGTTTCCCCTGAAAAACTGCTCTCCGCAGGTTTTTTCTCTTTTCTGAAAAGATTGCAGGTATCCCTTTTCGCTGTAGACGAGGCACATTGTATTTCGGCTTGGGGGCACGATTTCAGGCCAGAATATACCCAGCTTAGAGCTCTAAAGCAGCAGTTCCCGACTATACCTGTCGTAGCATTAACTGCCACAGCCGATAAGCTAACACAAAAGGATATACAAGAGCAGTTGCAACTGCGACAGCCCCATGTGTTTGTGGCTTCCTTTGACCGGCCTAACATAAACCTGACGGTGCTTCCCGGGCAGAACCGTTTCAATAAGATCACGGATTTCCTTTCAGGCCATACCGGTCAACCAGGTATTATTTACTGCCTGAGTCGTAAAGCCACAGAGAGTCTTTCAGGTAAACTCCGCGATAACGGGTATAACTCCACTTTCTACCATGCCGGTATGAGTGCGCAGCAGCGATCAAAAGCACAGGAGGCTTTTCTACGCGATGATGTGCAGATTGTCTGTGCTACTATTGCATTCGGCATGGGCATAGACAAGTCGAATGTGCGGTGGGTGATCCACTACAACCTTCCTAAAAATGTGGAGGGCTACTACCAGGAAATCGGGCGGGCCGGACGTGACGGTGCCAAATCTGACGCGCTCCTATTCTACAGCTTTGCGGATGTTATGAATTTGCGCACGATGCTTTCTGAGAATGACAAGGCACAGAACGAGTTGCAACTCGTTAAGCTGGAGCGTATGCAGCAGTTTGCCGAGGCTACTTTCTGCCGAAGACGCATTTTGCTGCAGTACTTCGGAGAGCAAATGAGCAAAGACTGCGGCAACTGTGATATTTGCCGAAATCCGCCCAGCCACTTCGACGGCACCCTGATTGTTCAGAAAGCATTGTCAGCCGTTGCGCGTTCACAGGAAAAATTAAATATGAGCCTTTTGGTAGACGTGCTGCGCGGCTCACGCAACAGCCAGGTCTTGTCCGGCGGATATGACCGCATCAAAACCTATGGAGCGGGTCGCGATATTGGCACCCTTGATTGGCACCGCTACCTACACCAAATGCTTAACGCAGGTTTGGTTGAATTGGCCTACGACCAAAATTATACCTTAAAATTGACGGAACAGAGCAGACAGGTGCTGTTTGAAGGTCGTAAAATAAATCTTGTGAAGTTTGAGGATGCCAAGCAGCAGACCGAAACACTTCAAAGAGATAAGCCGAAGCGGGAAATTATCCGGGATGCCCTGTTTGAACGACTCCGTGCTTTGAGGAAGCGCCTGGCCGACGATCAGAAAGTTCCCCCTTATGTCGTGTTCACAGATAGTACTTTGCAAGAAATGGCGGCAGAAAAGCCGTCGAATAGAATTGCCATGTTAGCCATTAGTGGGGTTGGAGCGCAGAAGTTCGAACGCTACGGACATGATTTTATAAATGAGATCATTTCCTTCATGACGGAAGAGCAGTCCAAGGGCAGTGCGATCAAAGGGGCGACGCACCTGGTCACCTGGGAGGCATACCAACAGGGCCTGAGCCCCGAGGAAATAGCGAGGCGCCGTAATTTAAACCCCGTTACCATCTATTCGCATCTGGCCACATTGTTGGAGCAAGGCTATGACGTACCCGTGCACGATTTTGTATCGAAGCGTGAGTATGAGGCAATAGTGGAAGCAATAGAAAGACTGGGCAAAGATGCAAAGCTGAAAGATCTTTTCGAGCATTTGGAGGAACGATACGAGTACTTCAAAATCCGATTATCTGTAGCAATGCACAGCATGCAGTACGCCTGGTAACTTCCTGATATGTCAGCTTTTAAAAAAAGAAGGCCACTCTGTTTAAGAGCGGCCTTCTTTTTTAAGCGTTTTATATAAGATTTATTCTACTGACGCAATTGGGTCTGGCCAGCTGTCTTTGTCGCCATTCACGATGCCCTGTGAGAATACTTCGCCACGAAGAAGCAGTATGCCTGCAACGTGCGGTGCCGCAAAGGATGTTCCGCTGCCGCTGCTGCCAATACCGCCGCCTATACGTGTAGAAGTTACGCTCACGCCTGGCGCGGTGTAGTCAACCGGTGCACCGTAGTTCGAGCTTGACCAGAAATTCTGGTAGCGGTCCATGGCCGAAACCGTATACACGCCTGTTGCATTCACGCGGGCAGGAGAGTTTACAGAGCAGTCTGTAGCGCTATTGCCAGCTGCGATTGCAAAAAGAATACCCTTGCCAGCCGCAGTTATGACTGCATTGTCCAGCGTGCTGGATATACCGGAACCCAGGCTCATGTTCACCACATCACCAGGTTTTCCTGTATTGATGACATAATTTACGGCACTGATGGCGCGAGACACAGTACCATAACCTGTATTGTCGAATACACGAAGGGCAACAATCGTGGCGTTGGCTGCTACACCCACCATGCCGCTTCCATTGTTTTTGGCAGCAATGATTCCAGCTACGTTGGTACCGTGGCCAAAGCCGTCTTCAATAGAGGCATCACCATAGATCATTGATGCGCTGCGCTGTAGGTCCACATTCAGGTCAGGATGATCCGTATCAATACCAGAGTCGATCACCCATACCGTTTTACCGGTACCGTCACCGTAGCCATTCATGGCAATGTGCCAAGGCAGTGTTTCGCCAGGAAGAGGCGTTATTATCGTATAGGGGTTGCTAGCTGGCTGCTCAGGCTCTGGTTCCGGCTCCGGCTCCGGCTCAGGACTTGGCTCAGTAGGTGTTGGCTCAGTCGGTGTCGGGTCCGTTGACTCTACCGGCGCAGGCTCAGTAGGAGTGGGATCCGTAGGCGTTGGCTCTGTTGGTGCAGGTTCGGAAGGAGCAGGCTCCTCAGGAGTTGGCTCCGTTGTGTTTTTCTTGCCATTACCTTTTGTCTTGTGGTCAGTTTTCTCGTCTTTGGTCTTGCCGCTGTTTCCCTTCGTCGTTGTATTATCAGTGCCAGGCTTTGCAAGCATAATGATACGGTCTTGCTCAACATAAGCTACTTCTGGGTTTTTGCGCAATTGTGTTAACTGATCTTTCGTTAAGCGAGCAGCAAAACCGTTTACATTTCCTTCAAACGTTTGCTGTACGGCGTCTGACGTTATGCCTGTTGCAAGCAGCATGCGCTCACGTAGTGCCACTGTGGCAGCACGTCCGGCAATTGTCATTGCATTCACATGGGTTGAAGTCAAATTGCTGGACCCTTTTTTAAACACCACGATGTATTGGCCAGGTATAGCCTGTCCGTGCTGGGCATTTATTTGTACCGAATCAGTCTGAAACTGCTCTTCCATGAAGTCCTCCTTCTGGCAGCTTGAGAGGGTGAATACGGAGGCCAGGGCTAAACCTGACAACGCTTTAAATAGTGTAGAATTGTTCATCATATAAGCTTGGTTGGATTGGGTAAATAATTGAATTAAATTTTCACAATGCCTCGTAACAATGTGAGTTTTTAAAAAGTTTAAGCCTTGGCAAGAATTGTAAAAATTTTATGCTGGTGTCAGATTTGAAGGGGCGTAGTGTTCCTGTCTACATTTTTAAATGTGGATTCTTGAAGATGTAGTTCTCTTGAAGAGAAAGGAAATATGTGAGGGTTTAGTAGATTTTTATCATATAATATCCGTTATGAGTAACTTTTCACGAAAGATAATTGGATTAAAATTAAGAAAGCAAATATTTTTGTAACAAAATTTTAATTGCACTATGCAAATGTGTTATATAATCAGTTGAAATAACTTTGCATTACTAATATTGCACTTTCCCTTTATAGATAGGTTTTTTAAAATATAACTGAAAAAGTTGATAAATATTTGCTAATAAAATTAGTATAATACGTATAGTTTTAGTAAGTTTACATGCCGGCACCTAGCGTGCTCTGATTATTGTCGGTAAACGAAAAGAATAATAGTGGAAAAGGTAACATCGAATATAAGACACCTTCGCAAGCATGCCGGGTATACTCAGGCGCAGCTTGCTGAGAAGTTGGAAATCAAGCGTTCTTTGGTGGGAGCGTATGAAGAGGGAAGGGCGGAACCAAAACTGAGTACCCTGGTGAATGTTGCCCGCCTTTTTGAGGTTTCCCTGGACGAACTTATTACAGCTGATCTGTCAGATCCAAATTACAAACCTGAGGCTGTTCAGCCAGGAGGTGGTAAACTCCGCGTGTTAGCCATTACGGTTGATCAGGAAGATCGCGAAAACATAGAATTGGTTCCGCACAAAGCTAGTGCCGGTTACCTGAATGGTTATGCTGATCCGGAGTTTATTGAGGAGCTTCCACGCTTCCGTCTTCCCACACTGGGCAGTGGTGGTACTTACCGTGCATTTGAGATCAGTGGTGACTCCATGCTGCCATTGTCCTCCGGCACTGTTATTGTTGGGCGGTTTGTAGAGGATTGGAGTAGCTTAAAAGACGGGACTCCTTGCATCATTGTGAGTGGGAAGGAAGGAGTTGTGTTTAAGAGAGTCTACAATAAAGTAAAAGAAGCTGCTACGCTGCGTTTACATTCTGACAACCCGCTTTACGCTCCTTACGAACTATCAGTGGATGATGTAGTGGAGATCTGGGAAGCTAAATCTTATATCAGCTCTACTTTCCCGATTGCCGATATTTCCCTTGATAAGCTTTCATCAATTGTACTGGATCTCCAAAAGGAAATGCTCAAACTTAAGAAGGCCGAGTAAACTTACTTAAGGTATAGAAACAACAGCGCAGCCTGCCTCTAATGGGGCGGGCTGCGCTGTTTTAGCGCTGATTCGTTGGGTCTGCTAACTACAAACGGCATTATCCGTAAAGGCATAGCATAAAACAAAAGCGCGATATGATACGATTAATTACCGATTCCCAAAGATACGAGGCTCAGACAGAGGGAGGACTCCGTTCCCACTACCTTTTCTCTTTTGCAGATTATTACGATCCGGAAAATATGGAATTCGGGCCATTGCGTGTCTTCAATGATGACTATATCAGTCCACGCTCCGGCCTTCCGTTGCATCCGCACTCTGAGTTGGAGATTGTGACGATTGTGCTGTCCGGTGATCTAACTCACAAGGACAACATTGGAAATGAAACGACGGTGACGCCAGGCCAGGTACAGCGTATGACAGCAGGTACAGGAATCACCCATGCTGAGACGAACGAAACCGACGAGGAGGTTCACTTACTGCAGCTTTGGTTCCTGCCAAATAAGCGTGGACTGGCACCCTCCTATGAAGTGATGGATGTTGGCTTCCTGAAAGCAAAGAATGAGCTCATACCTCTGGTAACAGGACAGAAGGTGCTGGAAGATGTGGCCTACATCAATTCTAATTCTACTGTGTACTATGGAAGTGTAACACAAGGGGAGGAGGCAACCTTCAGGACTTTCAAGCTTCGCAGAACCCTGATCTATGTGCTCACGGGTAGCGTGCTGGTCAACAATGTAGAGGCTGACAAGAATGACCAGATTAGGCTGGATAGCCAGGAAGTTATCGGCATAAAGGCGACTGCAGATGCCACCTTTATTCTGGTTGATGTGCCTGCTGTTGAGGCGAACTACTAAGCAACTCTTCTTTTAGACAAAGCAGTGGGCTGGTCTACTAAAGGCCGGCTCACTGCTTCGCTATTAATGGTGTTTCTATTTATTATTCAATGTCATCCCCTGGGGTAGCAATAGCTTCCTGCAAGAGGTGTTCATCTAAGTGTTTGCTTGTCTTGGCGCCTAGCTCACGCAGTATTTCCACTTTGCGTATGAGGTTGCCCTTTCCGTCTGTCAGCTTGTTCATAGCACCGTTGTAGGCGCTCTGGCTCTGCTCCAGGTGGCGGCCAACTGTTTTGAGGTCTTCTACAAAGCCCACAAACTTATCGTAGAGTTTTCCGCTTTCCTCTGCAATCCTCAGTACGTTTCTTTTCTGGTCTTCCTGACGCCATACACCAGCCACGGTGCGCAAAGTGGCCAGTAGGGTGGAGGTGGTCACAAGCACAATGTTCTTGTCGAAGGCATCCGTAAAGATGTTCTGGTCATGCTGCAGCGCCAGGTTGAAAGCAGGCTCTATGGGGATGTACATCAGCACAAAATCAGGAGAATTGATACCACTCAGTCGGTGATATTTTTTGCGCCCCAAATCGGTATAATGTGTTCGGATGGAAGTGATGTGACTGCGCAGGTAGCTCTCCAACTGTGCCTCGTCTTCGCAACTACAATAGGCCTCGTATGCCACAAGCGAAAGTTTGGAGTCGATGACCAGATGTTTGCTGTCTGGCAGGCGTATGATCACATCGGGGCGGTATACCTTATGCTCTTCGTTCTGTCTAACTTCCTCACGCTCGTAATGCACTCCCTTGCGCAAACCTGATTTTTCGAGCAGACTCTCCAATAGGTATTCACCCCAGTTCCCCTGCGTTTTGCTTTCCCCTTTCAGAGCCTTCGTCAGGTTTAGTGCATTCTGACTCATTTGCTGGTTCAGGGCAGATAATTGAGTGATTTGTTCTTTCAGCGAAATACTGTCCTTGAGTGTTTTCTCGTACGTTTGGTCGACTTTGGCCTCAAACTCCCGGATTCGCTCTTTGAGAGGAGACAGGATGCGTTCCAGGTTTTCAGAGGAGGCCTTGTTAAAGTGCTCTGCGTTCGTCATCAGCACCTGGTTGGAAATATGCTGGAACTGCTGCAGGAATTTTTCGCGTAGCTGCTCCAGTTCTTTAGCTTGCTCGTGCATACGCTCGCGCAGGTGTTCGTAGTCGGATTCGGTCTTGGTCAGCGCATTGGTCAACTCCATGGTTTCTGCCTGGGCATCCCGCAGCTGGCTTTTCAGCGCTTCAGCTTCCTGCGCATGATGTCGGGCCTGGCCCTCCAGCACGCCCTGCGCCACAACTGCCTGGTTGAACTTATCCTGCAGGGCGCTGATTTTTCCTTTCATGGCTAGGAAGGCTACTACAAGCCCCGCCAGAAATGCCGCTATACCTATTATAACCTCCATACAGTAAAGGTATGTTTTTTTAGCATTTCAAACCAGATGCTAACGATTTTAGTTTTTAAGATTCCTGCGGATGGTCGGTGGCTGTCCACTCTGCATAAAACTGGCTTAGAAAATTCTCCATGTATTGGTGGCGTTTTTCAGCCAGAGCCCGTGCGGTTGGAGTATGCATCCGGTCTTTTAACAGCAGCAGCTTCTCGTAAAAGTGATTAATAGTGGGTGCTGTGCTTGTTTTGTAAGTCTCGAAGTTGTCGTGCAGCACAGGTGGTACGGCAGGGTTGTAGAGTTCCCGTCCCTTATGACCGCCATAGGCAAAGGTGCGCGCAATGCCGATCGCTCCGATGGCGTCCAGTCGATCTGCGTCCTGCACGATACGCCCTTCCAGGGTTGGCATGGCAGAAGATGTACCGGCTCCTTTGTATGACAAGCCACTTACGATGTCACAGACTGTTGCTATCTGTTTTTCGTCCAGCTGTTGTTTTTCCAGCCATTCCCGTATCATCCGTGGTCCTACAGTTTCATCTCCGCTATGAAATTTGTGATCGCCGATGTCATGAAGCAAAGCGGCTAGTTCCAGCGTGAATCGGTCGGCGTCTTTTTCCTGTGAGGCAATGTAGAGGGCATTCTTCCACACCCGGAAAATATGCCACCAGTCGTGGCCGGAGCCCTCGCCCTCCAGTTGCTCTTTTACATAGGCTGCGGTTTTGTCGATAATGGCTTGTTGCTGCATATTGTCATGTATAAACCTCAAAACTGCGAAATATCCCGCAAAGCCACAAAGGCTGGCCTATACCTTTACACCTGTCATAGCCTCAGCATCGATACCTTGCAGCGATGGCAACTGTACTAAGTCCAACTCGAGAAGGGCGGCCCAGGTGCTCAGGTATAGCACCACATCGTCACGCAGGTTGTGTTTTAAATAGCGTCTGTTCGGCGGAAGCGCTTCAATCACCTTTGCATCCGAGAGCCGTTCCAAGTGGGCTAAGTCATCTTTTGTGAGGCCCCATGCTAGCATCTGATCAATGATCTCGTCCATAGGTAATCCACTTTGAGGGCAGTAGTCGCGCAGCTGTTCGCTCCAATCGCCATGCCGCCACATGGCCGCACCGTGGATGTGCCCTTTGTCGAGTTGGGTGAGGGTCTGGGCCAGGTGACCGCAGTTGCAGCTGCCCATATGACCCCATTGGTAATTGGCACCCCGTGCCAGTCGGTCGGCTGTCTGGCGTATAGCCGCCACCAGCTGTGCTGAACTTCTTGCCATAAGCTTGATCCTTTAAGGTGATTTTTTATCGGAGAAATAAGTCATCCTACTATAAAACGGCAGAGGCGGTAAATGTTATGAATAGACGCCTGATTTTCATACCTCCACCGGGCTTTATACCTTTGCAGGTATACCTGTTCACCCGCTAAGCCTTCGATGATGCGTATTATACCTGCCGTAATTTTTTTTCTGTTGATGTTCTTCGTCTGTACCGCGCCGTCAGCAGAGGCCCAGATTCTTAATATCGAAAGGTCCAGGATAGAGCGCGACACGGCAGATTTTGCAACGGGCAAGGCCGGGCTTAACTTTTCGATGTTCAACCGCAATGCGGGGCGAAACAATCCGAACAACTTCCTGCAGCTTACTTTCAACGGGGATCTAGCTTACATCTCCAAACAGCACACGTATCTGTTTCTTAACTATTACAACTACCTGCTGGTCAACTACGACTCCCGCGAATTGCGCAACACAGTAGCCAGCAATGGGTACTCCCATTTCAGGGTCAACCTAATGAGCCGGCGCAAGGTATCATACGAACTCTTCACGCAGTACCAAGCCGATATGGCTCGTGGTCTAGAGCGGCGAATCCTGACTGGAGGAGGTGTACGTTGGCTGCTTTATCGCACAGACAACACTTCCTGGTTTGCGGGTACGGGCCTGATGCATGAACATGAAAGTTGGAAGGACCCGGAGCAGGAGGGAGTGACCCGCGATTCGGATCTGTTGAAGTCCTCCAATTACATCAGTCTGCGCTCTAAACTGTCGGAACATGTGGAAACGAATAACATAGCCTATTTCCAGACAGGGTATGACCAGCACATCAGCCGATTCCGGAATCGCATCAGCGGAGACCTGGGGTTGACGGTTAGGCTAGTTGGTCGCGTTTCGATGCGCACAAATTTCAACTTCACGTACGAAGACAGACCAATCGTACCGGTTACCCGCTTTATATATGCGATTACAAACGGTTTGCAGGTAGACTTTTAGCCGTACTGTCTGCTCATAACAACCTACGCCTTAGTTGCACTGCGTTTGAACGGATTTATATCAAATTTTTTTAATATAATTTGCACAGAGCCGAACAATGGAGTCAACTTTGGCGTAAGCTGCGTCATAGGATACACGATAAACACACATTTAAGTAAATATCCTGCGACCGGAATGCTCAATCCTGGTAATCAACGTTTAATTAAATAACTGGTAAGTCCAGCGCGCGTCAGATGCGCATATTTGCACTTTTTTATCGATGGAAAAAACTTCTAAAATTTACATTGCTGGCCACCGTGGCATGGTAGGCTCTGCCATTCTGCGCCAACTGGAGGCCAATGGCCACACCAATATCATCACCAGAACCTCCTCCGAACTCGATTTGCGTAACCAACAGGCCGTGCAGGAGTTCTTCGAAACCGAAAGGCCAGACTACGTTTTCCTGGCGGCCGCCAAAGTAGGGGGAATCCACGCCAACAACACCTTCCGCGCCGAGTTCCTATATGACAACCTGATGATCGAGGCCAACATCATCCACGCCGCCCATGTGTCAGGCGTGAAGAAGCTGATGTTCCTGGGCTCCTCGTGCATCTACCCGAAGATGGCCCCGCAGCCTCTTAAAGAGGAGTATTTGCTGACTGGTCTGCTGGAGCAGACGAACGAGCCCTACGCCATTGCTAAGATCGCCGGCATCAAGCTATGCGAGTCCTACCGCGACCAGTACGGCAGCAACTTCATCAGCGTGATGCCCACCAACCTCTACGGCTACAACGACAACTACGACCTGCAGAACTCACATGTGCTTCCGGCTCTGATCCGAAAAATACATGAGGCAAAAGACAACGGCGCACCTACTGTTACCGTATGGGGTACGGGCAGTCCGAAGCGCGAGTTCCTTTTCGCGGATGACCTGGCAGCTGCCTGCGTATACCTGATGGATTCGTATAATGGCCGCGAGCTGGTGAATATTGGTACAGGAGAGGATGTCTCTATTAAAGAACTAGCCCTGCTGATCAAAGACGTGATTGGTTATGAAGGCGAACTGGAGTTCGACACCACCAAGCCGGACGGAACACCGCGCAAGCTGATGGATGTGAGCAAGCTGCACAGCCTCGGTTTCAAACATAAAATTGAACTGCGTGAAGGTATAGCACTGGCCTATGCCGATTTCAAAGAAAAATACGTGACTGCTTAGTCATACATTCTATACAACCATAAAAAGAGAATTACATTAAAGAAGTATATCACATGAAGACAGCCCTTATCACAGGCGTTACCGGACAGGATGGCGCATATCTAGCGGAGCTTTTACTGAGCAAAGGATATAAAGTACACGGTGTGAAACGCCGTAGCTCGATGTTCAACACCGAGCGCATCGACCACCTCTATCAGGACCCGCACGAGAAGAACATCAACTTCAAGCTCCACTACGGCGACCTGACGGACTCCACCAACCTGATCCGCATCATCCAGGAGACGCAGCCCGACGAGATCTACAACCTGGCCGCCATGAGCCACGTGAAGGTGAGCTTTGACACGCCTGAGTACACGGCCAACGCCGACGGACTGGGTACGCTCCGCATCCTGGAGGCTATTCGTATCCTGGGGCTGACTAAAAAAACTAAGGTATACCAGGCCTCTACTTCTGAGCTTTACGGTCTGGTACAGGCCGTGCCGCAGACGGAGACCACGCCTTTCTACCCACGCTCGCCTTACGCAGTGGCTAAACTATATGCTTACTGGATCACGGTCAACTACCGCGAGGCCTACGGCATGTTCGCCTGCAACGGCATCCTCTTCAACCACGAGTCACCACTGCGCGGCGAGACTTTCGTAACAAGAAAGATCACACGCGCCGCCGCCCGCATCGCCATGGGTCTACAGGACGGTCTGTACCTGGGTAACCTGGACGCCAAGCGCGACTGGGGCCATGCCAAGGACTACGTGGAGGCCATGTGGCGCATCCTGCAGCAGGACGAGCCGGAGGACTTCGTGATCGCCACGGGCGTGACGACGACGGTGCGTGACTTCATCCGCATGGCCTTTGGCCACGTGGGCATCGAGCTCGAGTTCAAGGGCGAGGGCGTGGACGAGAAAGGCTATGTGGTGGCCTGCAACAACCCCGAGTACCAGCTGGAGATAGGCAAAGAAGTAGTGTGCGTAGATCCGAACTACTTCCGTCCGACGGAGGTGGAGCTGCTGATCGGCGACGCGACCAAGTCGAAGGAGAAGCTGGGCTGGGTACCGAAGTACGACCTGCAGGCCCTGGTGACCGACATGATGCAGCACGACATCCAGCTCTTCAAGCGCGACACCTACCTGATGGAAGGCGGCCACCGCATCCTCAACTACCACGAGTAATCGCTTATACCTTAAGCAGGGTATAGCTCAAATAGAAAGCGGCAGTCTCACTTTGGTGGGGCTGCCGCTTTTTTTTGTTTTATCCGAGCCCGCTAGGTTGGTAATTGAAAAAGGGGATTTCACTAATAATGGTTATAGCCCACCTGATGATAGGTATAACTCGGCTGATAATTTTAAGAATCTAACCTTAATTGCGGTGTGGGCTATAACCAAGTTATAGCTACAGCAAGGTATAACTTGATGGCGCCAGAAAGCTCGTGTCAGGTATAGGTATAGGTATAGGTATAGGTATAGGTATAGGTATAGGTATAGGTATAGGTATAGGTATAGGTATAGGTATAGGTATAGGTATAGGTATAGGTATAAGCAGGGGAGGCCTTTAAACGCAAAAAGCCCTTGCTTTCACAAGAGCTTTTAAGCGGTCTGGACGGGACTCGAACCCGCGACCTCCGCCGTGACAGGGCGGCATTCTAACCAACTGAACTACCAGACCAATACTTTGAAAAGATCAGAGCCATCTACTCTGAAAGAAAAACCGCAGTTTAATTCTGCGGTCTGGACGGGACTCGAACCCGCGACCTCCGCCGTGACAGGGCGGCATTCTAACCAACTGAACTACCAGACCAATACTTTGAAATTTGCAGAGCCTATTGCTCTACTTGTGTAATAACCACAGGGGTTTAAGCTGCGGTCTGGACGGGACTCGAACCCGCGACCTCCGCCGTGACAGGGCGGCATTCTAACCAACTGAACTACCAGACCAAACTGCATTTCCTTAACGCTATCCGTTAAAGTGTCACAAATGTAGACGGTAAATTTCGATTCTGCAAGAGCTATGCTATATTTTACCCCTATATTTTTAGCCTGAAACCGTAAGTAGCTCAAAACCAAATATTCTTTTTTTGGAATGCACGATAAATTTCAAAGAATCGCTATTCCATATTCTGAAACTGTTAAATTTGTGATTCAATCAGCAATGAGGATTTATGCTTTTGGATTTTGAACAACCTATAGCGGCCCTGGAGGGCAAACTGCAGGAAATGAAAAAACTGGCCAGCGAAAGCCAGGTAGACGTTTCGGAAGCAGTTAAAGCGCTTGAAGAAAAAATAAAGACGCTCAAGAAAGAGACCTATGCCAACCTTACCCGTTGGCAGCGTGTGCAGCTTTCCCGCCACCCGGACAGACCTTATACTTTAGACTACATTGCAGGCCTCACCTCTAAATTTGTGGAACTGCACGGCGACCGTACCGTGAGCGATGACAAAGCGATGGTAGGCGGTTTTGGTGATATGGATGGTCGCAGCATTATGTTTATCGGACAGCAGAAAGGCCGCAACACCAAGCAGCGCCAGATGCGCAACTTCGGTATGGCCAACCCGGAAGGCTACCGCAAAGCACTTCGTCTGATGAAAATGGCTGAGAAGTTCGGCCGTCCCATTGTGACCTTTATCGATACCCCAGGCGCTTTTCCGGGCCTGGAGGCAGAGGAGCGGGGACAGGGTGAAGCAATTGCCCGCAATCTGAAGGAAATGTTCATGCTGAAAGTGCCGGTTATCTGCATCATCATAGGAGAGGGCGCATCTGGTGGAGCCTTGGGTATAGCCATTGGCGACCGCGTAATGATGCTGGAGAATACCTGGTACTCGGTTATTTCTCCTGAATCCTGCTCGTCTATCTTATGGCGCAGCTGGAACTACAAGGAGCAGGCAGCCGAAGCCTTAAAACTGACTGCAACCGACATGCTGCAGCATAAGCTCATTGACGGTATAATCAAAGAACCACTGGGCGGAGCACATACGGAGCCAGATAAAATGATGCGCACACTTAAGAAGGAGATCTGCAAGATGCTGGATGAGTTGGAAGGTATAGCACCAGAAGACCGCATCATGCAGCGCATTGAGAAGTTCTCGGCCATGGGTGTGGTTCAGGAAAGCTTGGAAAGTTAAGGATTTAGAGCGTTTGAAAGTTTAGAAAGTACCTTAAAAATACTGTAAGAATTCAGACTTAACTTTCATTAAACAATAGTAAAAGGTGGCAGGGCATTTTGCTTGGCCACCTTTTATTGTTTTACTAACTTTAGTCAGACGCTTATTCGTTGTGAATCGTAACAACGGTGTGTAAAGATATATCTATTTTAACCTCAACCCTTTTTCGTTTCTGAACTTTTAAACTTTCTAACTCTAAAATTCTTAAACTGGATGAAACTACACGTAATCGATACGGGCTTCTTTAAACTGGATGGCGGTGCTATGTTTGGGGTCGTACCTAAATCACTTTGGCAGCGAACAAACCCGGCTGATGAAAACAATTTATGTACTTGGGCGATGCGCTGCTTGCTAATCGAGGATGGAGACCGCTTGATTTTGATTGACAATGGCATTGGCGATAAGCAGGATGCAAAATTTTACAGTCACTACTACCTGCACGGCGAGGCTACACTGGCAAAATCACTGCACGCGGCAGGGTTCTCGCATCAGGATGTAACAGATGTTTTTCTATCGCACCTGCATTTTGATCATTGTGGAGGAGGGGTAAAGTATAAGAACAATAATGGTACTCTGGAGTTAGTATTCCCGAATGCCACCTATTGGTCAAATGCCGACCATTGGAAATGGGCCACCGAACCTAATGCCCGAGAAAAAGCCTCTTTTTTGAAAGAGAACATTTTGCCAATGCAGGAGAGTGGTCACCTGCAGTTCGTAGATCCTTCCAAGCCATCTCCATTCCCGCAATTCGACATCTTTTATGCCGACGGGCATACAGATAAAATGATGGTGCCGATCATTTCTTACAAAGACCGTAAAGTGGCGTTTATGGCGGATCTACTGCCCTCCTCAGGCCATATTCCACTGCCCTACGTAATGGGTTACGACACCCGCCCCCTTCTGACAATGGATGAAAAAGCCCGTTTTTTGAAGATGGCTGCCGATGAGGACTTTGTGCTATACCTGGAGCATGATGCCGTAAATGAATGCTGCACCGTACGTCACACCGAAAAAGGTGTTCGTTTGGACTCAACCTTCTACCTTAGCGAGCTCTAATGAAAAAAATTGGGCTGGCACTGTCAGGAGGCGCCGCCAGGGGGATTGCTCATTTAGGTGTGCTCAAGGCCTTTGACGAATTGGGTATTAAGCCGGCTATACTTTCCGGTGTAAGTTCCGGCGCTATTGTTGGCGTGTTCTACGCTGCAGGCTATAGCCCGGATGACATTCTGCGCCTCATCAAGGAGTTGCGCATTTACCGCATCATGCGACTGGCGATAGGGCAGGTGGGCATTCTGCACCTCGATGCGGTTGAGAAGCTGTATTACCGCTATCTGGGCGAGCAAGCGACATTCGAAGCCTTGAACATACCTGTCATTATCGGAGCCACGGATATGCATGCTGGCGTCACCGTAAACTTTTCAAGCGGCGAACTGATCAAGCCATTAATAGCTTCTTCTGCAGTGCCTGTTTTGTACAGGCCTGTGCACTACCAGGGGATGCTGCTGAATGATGGCGGTTTACTTGACAACCTTCCAATCGAAGCCCTGTCAGGTAAGTGCGAAGTTAAAATTGGTGTCCATAGTAACCCGATCAATCATGATGCACGTATTACAAGCTTGCGAAGCATGATCGAACGAACAGCACATTTAGCCATTAATAACAATGTGCAACTGCGCCGTCACCTTAGCGACTTTTTTATAGAGCCACCTGAGTTAAAGTACTACAGACTGATGAGTTTTAGCAAGGCAGATGACCTTTTTGAAATCGGATACAATTACACAATGAGTATCAAAATGGAGTTAATGCAGGCAATCAAATGAGTGTAAAAGAAAAAGGCAAAAAATAATTCTTTATCTCATATTAATTTATTAAAATTAGAAGATATAATTTGATCTTATTCTAGTATTAATCGTAAAACCTGCATATACAACCCAACTACACTATGCTACAACGTACCTTTACCCTTATTGTAGCCCTATTTTTAATTAGTATTTGTGCGCTTAGGGCTCAGGAAAACGAAAGTTCACTCATTAGAGCTAAAATAAAGCACGGCTCATTGTTGTTGGGCGGTAATCTTCAAGGAAGTTATCAACTCACATCAAACGAGTTAAACAGAACAGGCCAGGAAGTAACCGGTCGGCGTATCGATTTTAATCTACGCAGTAAGAATGGCTATTTTGTGCTCGAGGACTTTGTGGTGGGGCTCGATCTGAGTGTGTTGCACCAAAGTAACAAGATGACAGATGTATCAGATGGAGTATCCAGCGAGCCGCGAAGGGAAACGTTCGTTATGGCAGGTCCATTTCTCCGCTATTATATGCTGAATGGCGTATTCAGTGAGCTAACGCTACTGGCTGGCTTGCATAACTTCAACGATGTCAACCAGAAATATAAAGCCTTGGAAGGTGGCGTAGGTCTGGGATATGCGTTCTTCCTTAACAAGCAGTTCTCTTTGGAACCTGTGCTTTCGGTGCGTTACTTCCGGAAAGTCGACAGGAACGGAAGAGCTTACAGCGAATTTGGCCCTATGATCGGCTTTGGTTTGCAGGCCTACCTCTTGCGTCAAAAGTCGCATGTGATCAAACGAGCGCTATAAGATTCTGTTTTTACAGAGAAAACACTATATTTGAAATGCTAATCCATTATCTCTAGCTGAGTAGTGGATTAGCATTTTTTTATAGCCTTTTATATGTTAGCAAAAGCAATCTCTAAACTTATTTTCAAAATTGCAGGCTGGAAGTTGAATGGCAATCTGGCTCCGGATCAGCGGCGCTGTGTCATGGTGGCAGCCCCACACACCAGCAACTGGGATTTTATTTTCGCCCGTGCTGCCTTCTACATGATGGAGGCCCCCATTCGCTTCACTATAAAGCGGGAGTTCATGCGATTTCCCTTCGGCGGTCTTCTCAAATCGATGGGTGCCCTGCCCATCGACCGATCCAAAAACACGCGCATGGTGGACGCCATGATCAGAATCATCAAGGATACGCCCGGTGACATGTGCGTGCTCGTAACACCAGAAGGGACCCGCAAATATCAGCCGCGGTGGCGTATGGGTTTTTACCATGTGGCTATCGGTGCCGGCGTTCCCATTGTGCTTGGCTATGTAGACTATGCGAAGAAGGAGGCAGGTATAGGGCCATCCATTTACCCAACAGGGGATGTAGAAGCGGATCTGGAAAAGATAAAGGCTTTTTACCGAACCAAGCAAGGCAAATTCCCTGAAAATGGAGTGTTGTAGTCTGCAGATTTTGAATAAGCCTATTTATAAATGAATATTGAATCATTGAGATCCTACTGCCTGAGCCTGAGAGGTGTAACAGAAGATGTAAAATGGGGGAATGACCTGTGCTTCCTAATTGGGGGCAAGATGTTCTGCGTCACAAACCTTGATGGGGAGCCGAGTGTGTCTTTTAAAGTGTCGGATGCTGAATTCGAAGAACTCACTTCTTTAACAGGTATTATCCCGGCACCCTATATGGCCCGTAACAAATGGATACAGGTACAATCCTGGGATAAGTTTATAGACCCTCAGTGGGAGAATTATGTTAAGCAATCGTACGAGCTGATCAAATCAAAGCTGACCAAAAAGCTTCAGAAGGAAATTGGGACTTCTTAATTAAGGTACACCCATTGTGGCTCAAGGAGGATTTGAAGTATAAAAGGTAGGTACAGGTATAGCTGTGTAACAAGATTTACTAAGGATAGTTAGTAAAAGCAAAAGGAGCCACTCTTAACAAGCGGCTCCTTTTGCTTTTCAGGTATAGTTAATTGATTAAGCGATTTGCCTTAAGTCTACAGGGATCACCCTTGATATACCTGCCTCGATCATGGTGATGCCGTACATTACGTCAGTAGAGGCCATGGTGCGCTTGTTGTGTGTTACCACAATAAACTGCGACTCGTTGGAGAAGGTACGGATGATGTTGTTGAACTTGTCGATGTTTGCATCATCCAGCGGGGCATCCACCTCGTCGAATATACAGAACGGTGCCGGCTTAAGAAGGTAGATGGCGAAGAGAAGGGAGATGGCCGTCAAGGTTTTCTCACCACCAGACAACTGGTTAATCGTCAGCGGTCGCTTGCCTTTCGGTTGCGCCATAATCTCTATACGCGACTCCAGCGGGTTCTTCGGATCGGTGAGCACCAGATCACAGTTGTCTTCCTCGGTAAACAGGCTGCGGAACACACGGATGAAATTCTGCTTGATCTCGTTAAACGAGGAAAGAAACTTCTCTTTGGCCACGGTGTCGATTTCATTGATAGTATCGATCAGCGCATTCTTAGCGTTCACCAGGTCGTCACGCTGCTCTGTGATAAACCTGTTTCTCTCCTCAATCTCGGTATAGGCCTCGGCCGCCATGGCATTCACCGGACCCATTCGATCCAGCGTTGTTCTGATCTCGCTGATGTTCTTATTCAGCTCCTCGTTGCTGAATTGGAACAGCCCTTCATGTGCCATTTCAGGTATAGGTTGCTCCAGTTCTTCGGTCGCAATGTTAAATTCTGCCCCCAAACGCTCCTGCACCGATACAAGCTTAATGCGTGTATCATTGATCGTTTGCTGCATTCGCATCAAGAGTTCATCCGCATTTTGGCGCTTGCGTTGCAGTTCCCGTATGGTTTTGTCTTTCTCGTCGAGCTCACCGCGCAAGCTAAAGTATTTCTTTTCTACCGCATCCAGTTCATAACCAAACTCGCTGCGGGCTTCCATCATGGACTGAACCAGCGCTTCGTTTTCTTCTATAAAATCAGTTGCCTCAATTGTTTCCTCCTCAGACCTCTGTAGTTCTTGTCGTAGACCGGCGATTCGCTCCTGATTGGTCTCTACCGTCTTCTGCTTGTAACTGATCTCCTGCTGGAGCGAACCAAATCGGTTCTTCAACTGGTGGAACTGGATGTTCTCCTGGTTGTACATACCCGAGATAACCGAAATTTGCTCCTGCTGCTGATTGATCTGCGAGTTAAGCACAGCCAGTTGTTCCTCCAGCTGTTTGAGTACCTGCATGTCTTCTTCCGCCTGCGGCGATACCTGCTGACTCTGCACGTACAAGTCGTCGAGGCGCTGCTGCAGTTCCTGCTGCTTCTGTACAAAGTTTTTGCGGTTCTGCTGGTGCTGTTCGTTCTTGATGCGAACCGTAAGCAGGTCCTGCTGAAGTTTGGCAACTTCTTTCTCCAGCTGCTTGATCGCGTCTTTCTGTGACTCGCTGCGGTAGTTTAGCAGAATCTGCTGCTGGGCGTTAATGCGGCTCTGCATCAATTCTACTTCCTGCTGTAACTGCTCCAGCTCTTGGGCCAACTGCTCCAGGTTTTGTTTGCGTCCCAGGCGACTGCCATCAAACAGGCCTACCGACCCTCCAGAGAGACTGAGTGGCTTCTTGATAGCCGAGCCATCTTTTAGGATAATCGTGCGGTAGTCTTCTGCAGAGAAGTCTTCTTCCGTTTCATCGCTGATGTATACGTTGCGCAGCATGTACTTGAGCAGGCTGCTATACTTCTTATCCGCTTTTACTACCTCAAAAGCCGCTTTCATAGCTCCATCGCTAAACGTAGCTGTCGGCTCCAGTTCTTCGATTTCAGACAGGATGATAAAGTTAGCGCGTCCCTTGTTGTGTTGCTTGAGCAGAGCAATAGCTTCCACAGCGTCCTGCAATTCTTCTACTACAAAAAAGTTCATGTAGGGCTCGAGGTAGCTCTCGATAAGTGACTTGTACTCAGGTTCACAAACAATGATGTCAGATAGGAGAGGAGCTGGTTTGCTCCAAACGTCTGACTGTGCCAGGTACTTAATCGCCTCCGGAAATCCTTCCATGTTCTCGACCAGCGATTTGGTCAGGTTGTACTGGTTCTGCCGGGCGTCACGTTTTCTGTTAAGTGCTACCAGCTGCTCTTTCAGCCCTTCTATATCCGTTTCTGTTTTCTCGACGTTCTGCAGGAGTGTCTCTTCTTTTGCCTGTAGACTCACCAGGATAGCCGTCTTGTCTTCGAGTTCAGTCTGTGCTTCCTGCAGTTGTTCCTGCAATACGGCTGCGTCTTCGTCGGCTGTTAGCTGTTGCTGTCTGAGTTGCTCCAGGTCCTGTGTCAGGTTTTGTATCTGTACCTGGCTAATCTCGAGTGATTTGTTCAGCTGGAATACGGCATTCTGCTTGTTGCGCTGCTCCTGTGACAGCTCCTGGAATGCTTCCTGCAGACTAAGCTTCTGCTCGTTTGCCTCCTGCAACTGCTCTCGTAGAGCATCCACTTGCTCTTCTGCACCAGCAAAGCTATCCTGTACCTGCATCAGCTCGTCGCGGAGTTCTACAATGCTCTCCTGCGTATGCTCCAAATTGGCAGTATCCTGACTGATCTGCTGGCGAAGCTGCGTCATGCGTTCTTTCAGGAAGTTGCTGCGCTCCGATTTAAGCTTGATATCATTCTCGAGCTGGCGTAGTTTGGCAGTCTGCACCTGCATGGTTTTCTGCATTTCAGCCAGCTGCTCCTGTGTCAGGTTAAGCTCGGCTTTCTGGTCGGTTATGGCGTCTTCAGCTTCTGTTACCGCCTGTACATAACCTTCCTTCAGTTCAGTTTCGCGCTGCACATCCTGCTCCAGTCGCTCCAGCGTTTGCTGGTACTGGTTGATGTTGCGGCGTGCATATTCCAGGCTGAACTTTTTATAGTCATCCTTTAACTGGAAGTACTTAATGGCTTGTTTTGCCTGGCGTTCCAGTGTCTTCATGTTCTTGCCGATCTCGAAGAGCACGTCTTCTACTCGCTCCAGGTCGGCATCTGTTTCTTCCAGCTTTTTCAGCGTCTGCTTTTTACGCACCCTGAACTTAGAGATGCCAGCAGCCTCTTCGAAGAGTAATCGGCGGGAGTTCTCTTTGTCATTCAAGATCTCGTCCACCATTTTCAACTCAATGATGGCATAGCTATCGGAGCCTATACCTGTGTCGAGGAAGAGTTCGTTGATGTCCTTGAGACGGCAGGTTACGCCGTTGAGCATGTACTCGCTGTCGCCGTTGCGGTAGTACTTTCGGGTAACAGTTACCTGTGAATACTCGGTGGGGAGGATGCCTTTGTTGTTGTCGAAGGTAATGGACACCTCGGCCATCTGCACCGGCTTGCGGGTTTTGGAGCCATTGAAGATCACGTTCTCCATTTTGTCAGAGCGCAGGTTGCGGGTTTTCTGCTCACCCAGCACCCAGCGAATAGCGTCTACAATGTTGGACTTGCCACACCCGTTCGGGCCAACTATACCTGTAATACCTTCATCAAAATTAATGACGACGCGGTCGCCAAAGCTCTTGAACCCTTTAATTTCTAATCTTGATACTTGCATTCGCGTCAGCGGAATCTATTCAAACCAAACTCAAAAATAAGACTAATTTGTTTACCATATGACAAGGGAGTAGTATAAATATGCAGGAAGTATGCCAGTGGAACACATTAATTATGCTATATTTGATAAGAGACCAAGAGCATGGAAGATTTTAAACTGATTCTGTATATACTGGCCATCGTGGCTTATTTCATTTACACGGCCTGGCGTAAAGCCTTTAAGACGCCGGACGATGACGGAAGGCCACCTGCGCCACAGGAGCGATCATTGGAGGAACGGCCCGCGCCAAGGTCAATGCCTGCCGCACCATCACAGCCTCAGCCACGTCAGCAAAGGCCGGTGGCGCCGGCTACTTCATTTGAGGATATTCTGCGTGAGATGCAAAGTAAAATGGAGCGGACAAATGAGCAGAATAGAGCCCCGGTAGAAAAGCCGAAACCAGTTTTGCAGCCAAGCACGAAAGTGGTAACCAAAGAACGGACACCTAATCGTGCGCTCTCGTTGGAAAACCCGGAACAAGCCCGCCTCTATAACCAGCAAAGGAAAGAGCGATTAGCCGCCGCAGATGCCCTTTCCGAGACAAAGAAGCAGGGAAGGAAAGCAGTTCCGAATGTTTATGGCGAATTACTGCATAATCCGCAGTCCGTTCGTCAGGCATTTATTCTATCAGAAATCTTCAACAGGAAACAGTACTAGCTGCACTTTTGCCTAAGCTTAATGGTTTTAGCATAAAGACCTTTAAATTGAAAAATTCAGGATTTTAGAGAGTCTCTCCGACAGTTTGAAGGAACGAGCATTGCAGACTGCTGGAAGTATAGCGTTTAAATGCTATTATAAATACTGCGTGAGGGCATAAGCCAGGATATTGGCACCCATCTTAAGCGCCTCCTGCCTTTTATTTTCGGGATCGTTGTGTACTTCTGCATCTTCCCAACCATTGCCCAAGTCTGTTTCATAGCTGTAGAAGCAGACCAGCCTGCCTTTGTGGATGATACCAAAGCCTTGCGGTGGTTTGTTGTCGTGCTCATGGATTTTAGGCAAGCCATTTTTAAACGTGTATTTCTGGCTATAGATCGGGTGGTCAAAAGGGAGCTCCACAAATTCGCACTCCGGGAATACTTTCTTCATCTCTTTTCTGATGTATTGATCCATCCCATAGTTATCGTCGATGTGCAGGAAGCCTCCGCTAATCAGGTAACTGCGTAAATTTTGCACTTCAGCGTCTGAGAATACCACATTGCCATGCCCCGTCATATGCACGAACGGGTAGGTAAAGAGTTCCGGACTCCCAACTTCCACCACCCCTTCTTCGGGTGCAATGTTCATGTTCAGGTTCTGATTGCAGAACCTGATCAGGTTAGGCAGAGAAGTTTTGTTCGCATACCAATCACCACCCCCGTTATACTTGAGCTTGGCTATTTTGAAGCTGTACTTCTGCTGTGCAGCCAGCACACCGCAAAACAGAATCAGGTATAGGAACAGGAGGGAGCGCTTCATAAGTCAGAACCTTTGGTTTATAACGGGGCGTAGATATCGTGTAGTACATGCAAGGTATGGCAGGCGACCAGGGCAGCCGTTTCGGTACGTAGCCGGCTCTGTCCGAGCGTCACAGGCTTTATACCTAGTTCATAAGCGGTGGCGATTTCATTAGCAGAGAAATCTCCCTCCGGACCGATCAGGATGCAATGCTGCCGGTCTGGCTTATAGTAATCCCTGATGGATTTGGTGGCATCGTCTTCAAGGTGCGCAATAAAGGTATCCTCCGGGATACAGGTCTTGATGAAATGCTGGTAAGGGGTCAGTTCGTTTAACAAGGGCAGATAACCCTTCTGCGATTGTTTCATGGCACTTACAGCAATCTTCTCGATGCGGTCGAGACGCAACTGCCTGCGCTCGGAGTGCTCACATTCGAGAAAAGTAATTGCGCTGACGCCAACCTCGACGGCTTTTTCAACAAACCACTCCATTCGCTCAATGTTTTTGGTTGGCGCTACGGCTATGTGCACGTAGTAGGGTAGCTTGCCATACTCAACTTGCTTGTCAATAATTTGCAACTGGCATCGTTTCTGGTGCGCATCCTGTATGATGGCCGTATACCTGCCGCCTCGCCCGTCCACCAGGTATACCGTATCTCCCTGATGCAAACGCAGCACACGGGTGCAGTGCTTTGATTCGTCTTCAGCCAGGGTATAGATTTCAGCGTTGATATCGGGGGTATAGAATAAATGCACGGTATGATCGGTTGATTAACGAAGCCTGCTACAGGTATACGAAAGTAGTCATTTTTGTAATACGGCAACAGGCTGATATGCATAAAAAAAGGCCTTTCAACATAAGCAGAAAGGCCTTTTTTTAATGATTAAAATTAACTTAGTCGATAGAAACCTCTATTTGAGGAGCACCAGCCAGGATATCTTCGTTTGCGTAGTCAGCGTATTTGCTGAAGTTCTTCACGAATTTAGAAGCCAGGTCAGTTGCCTTTGCATCATACTCTTCCTTGTTAGACCAAGTATTGCGTGGGTTCAAAATTTCATCCGGTACGTTCGGGCAAGTTTTAGGCATTTCTACACCGAACACAGGATGCTTTGTATACTCCACCTTGTCAAGCTCACCGTTAAGTGCGGCTGTGATCATGGCGCGGGTATACGGCAGCTTCATGCGAGAGCCTACACCGTATGGTCCACCAGTCCAACCCGTGTTCACGAGCCAAACGTTCACATTGTTCTCGTTCATTTTCTGACCGAGCATTTCGGCATACTTGGTAGGGTGCAGCGGCAGGAAGGCAGCACCAAAGCAAGCCGAGAACGTTGTCTGAGGCTCTGTAACGCCTACTTCCGTGCCGGCAACCTTTGCCGTGTAGCCAGAAATGAAGTGATACATTGCCTGGCTGGCGTTCAGTTTTGAGATTGGAGGCAGTACACCAAAAGCATCTGCCGTCAGGAAGAAGATATTCTTCGGAATATCGGCTCTGGATGGCTCAACCGCATTGTCGATGTGGTTGATTGGGTAAGCTGTACGCGTATTCTCAGTTACAGACTTGTTCTCGTAATCAACCGTGCGTGTGCGTTCTACAAAGCGCGTATTCTCCACAATAGCGCCAAATTTAATGGCATCCCAGATCTGTGGTTCTTTTTCGCGTGTCAGGTCAATTACTTTAGCATAGCAGCCTCCTTCGAAGTTGAACACGCTGTCAGCCGTCCAGCCGTGCTCGTCGTCGCCAATCAAACCACGGTTCGGGTCAGCAGACAAAGTAGTCTTACCGGTACCTGACAGACCGAAGAAGATAGCCGTATCGTCATCTGCGCCAACGTTTGCGGAGCAGTGCATAGATAAAGTGTTTTTCTCCTCGGGAAGGATATAATTTAGCACACCGAAGATGCCTTTCTTCATCTCACCTGCGTAACCGGTACCACCTATAAGGATGATGTTGCGGGTAAAGTTGATGATCGCAAAGTTAGCCTGGCGCGTGCCGTCCACTTCCGGGTCGGCCTCAAACTCTGGCGCACAGATGATAGTAAATGCCGGGTTATGGTCTTTAAGCTCTTCTTTCTCAAGACGCAGGAACATGTTGTTGCAGAAGAGGTTATGCCAAGCCTGTGTGTTTACAATGCGCAGGTCAAGACGGTAGTCTGGGTGAGCGCCTGCATAAGCGTCGCGTACATAGAGACGACGATCTTTCAGGAAGTCAACCATTTTGTCGTAGAGTCTGTCGAACTTTTCAGGATCGAACGCAATGTTGATGTCGCCCCACCAAACGGTGTTTTCGGTTTTGGCGTCCTTCACCACAAAACGGTCTTTCGGAGAACGACCTGTAAATTTGCCTGTGTCACACATCAGGGCGCCAGTGTCCGTGAGTACGCCTTCACCATTTTTCAGAGCCTCTTCCACTAGCTCGGCAGGAGTGAGGTTCCAGAGCACTTCTTTTGCTTCTTTGATGCCCAGGCTCTCCAGACCTACTTTACCTGATTTATTACCAGATTCTTTCATTTGAAAATAAAGGGTTTTAAGTGAACTGTTTGTTTCACAACGGTGCTACAAAAATATAAAATATTAGATATTAAAATAAGATTAGTCGCTATAATTAAAAAAGAGGTCTGCAAAGGGCGTTATGCAAAAAAATTTGTCTCTATGTGTTTAAACCAATATATTTACCTTCTTTGTATGCTCAACTAAACTAAACAATCAACTAACAAACCCTATGTCTTATCAAGATCATACGCTTACTGACCAGGTAAGTGAGCAAAACGCACCGATTGGCGCCGACCCGACCGGACCAGAGATGTTCGGGCATCCGAAGGGACTTTTCTATCTCTTTTTTGCCGAACTCTGGGAGCGCTTTAGTTTTTACGGCATGCGCGCTCTGCTGGTGCTTTACATGGTGAATAACCTGTTTGAGTCATTCGCCAACCGCGACGAGATTGCAATTGGTATCTACGCAGCTTATGGCGCCTTAGTTTATGCGACTCCTGTAATTGGCGGTATGATAGCCGACAAATTGCTGGGCTACCGCAAAGCCATTATGCTGGGGGCGGTTCTGATGGCCTTGGGTCACTTTGCGCTTGCCGTTGAGCACCCTGTTTTCTTCTACGGCTCTCTTGCCCTTTTGATTGTAGGTAACGGATTTTTCAAACCGAATATTTCAACTTTGGTTGGAACACTGTACGGAGAAGGTGATGCTCGCCGCGATGCCGGTTTCACCATTTTCTACATGGGCATCAACATCGGTGCTATGGTGGCACCGCTTATCTGTGGTTGGTTAGGTATGACCTACGGCTGGCATTACGGTTTTGGAGCTGCCGGTGTTGGTATGGTGCTTGGCCTGATCATGTTCTGGCAAGGAGGCCGCAGCGGCGTATTTGGTAACAACGGTCTTCCGCCGGAGCCAGCTGTTATCAAGGAACGTGTTGCTGGTATCACCAAAGAGGCCTGGGTTACAATACTTAGCTTCCTGTCGCTTCCTGTTTTCGGCCTGCTGCTGTTCAATGGCACGCTTGATCTGCCAGGTTTTGGCGAGACGATCTTTGATGGTTCCATCATGCACATTGTGATGAACTACATCCTGTTACCCATTATCTCGCTCGTATTGATTTACAACCTGGTGAAAGTGGACAGTGTGGAGCGTCAGCGGCTTTTTGTGGTAATTCTGCTTACGTTCTTTATCACCGTTTTCTGGTCGTTCTTTGAACAGGCCGGTTCTTCGCTCACACTTTTTGCTGAGCGTAACGTGAACCTGACGTTTATGAATGCGGCACAGACCAACTCGATCAACCCATTCTTCATCATCCTGTTTGCCTTGCCTTTCTCGGCTATGTGGGTGTTCCTGTCTAAGCGCCGCGTTAATCCATTTACGCCCGTTAAGTTTGCCTTAGGTATAGCACAGCTTGGTCTGGGTTTCCTGATCTTCGCCTGGAGCGCCAATTATGCCGATGCTGATGGCAGAGTATCAATCTGGTTCCTGATTCTGGGCTACATGTTCATCACAACCGGTGAGCTTTTCGTGTCACCGGTAGGTCTATCCAAAGTGACCGAACTTTCTCCTAAGAAGATCGTGGCCTTCATCATGGGTATCTGGTTTCTGTCATCCTCTTTCGCACACTACATCGCCGGCATTATCGCCAAACTGACTGCCGTAAGTGGTAGTGAAGGCGAAGCTGCTACAGGGATGGACTCTTTGTTGGTTTACACAGGCGTGTTTGAGCAGATCGGCTATGTGGCCTTCGGCTTCGCAGTACTCGCGTTGTTGCTTACACCGATTATGCGCAAGTGGATGCACGGCATCCACTAGGTAGCACTATCTATCATTTTAAGAGCCCGCACTTTAAAAGGTGCGGGCTCTTTGTTTTTATAGTACAATTTATGATCTTGCGGAAATTTAAGAGTTAGCGCTAAATCGCTTGACGTATAGCGATTTAGCGTAAAACTGTAATTTCAACTTTTAGCCATATTGTTATTTTCATGCTTCTCTCAATCAGGCGCTTTTTTGCAGCAGCCTTCCTTATTCTTTTTATGGCCTCCTGTGAGGTAGAAACAACCACTACTACCGTAACTGATTCTCCTGTACCCGAGCCAGCCAGCACCACTTATACCATTCCAAAGGGTTCACACAATGCCCAGATTCAATTCAAGTTTGTAGAAACCTCCACCATACGTTTCGAGGCGACCTTTGACAGCACGGCAATGTATAAGACTAGTCTGCCTGGCAACCAGGCTGACATCAACAAACTCTATGGTCTTTCTGACTGCGAAACAGACCACCATACCAACAGTGCACGTTTCGGTTGGCGCTGGTTCAATAATCGTCTGGAAATACATGCTTATACCTATCTCAACAAAAAGCGTAACACAGCCTACATCACAGCTGTGCAACCTAACCAGACAAATAGGTATGAGCTCGTGCTGGGAGAGAAGGAGTACACGTTTAAGGTAAATGACACGCAAGTTACACAGCCGCGCTACTGTACTTCAGCCAGCAGCCACTACCAGCTATACCCATATTTTGGGGGAGATGAAACGGCACCCCATAACATTACAATCTTAATCAGGGAGCTATAGGTATAGCTGGAATGCATAGAAAACGAAAAGCCCCGGACCGAAAGGACCAGGGCTTTTCTATATTCAGACTATGGGAGTCTATTACATCATGCCGCCCATACCGCCCATGCCACCTGGCATGCCGGCTGGAGCACCACCTTCTTCAGAAGGCTCCTCAGATACCACACACTCAGTAGTAAGCAGCAGACCAGCGATAGAAGCAGCGTTCTCAAGCGCCAGACGAGTTACTTTAGTTGGGTCGATGATACCAGCCGCAAACATATTCTCGTATCTGTTGTCGCGGGCATTGTAACCGTAATCAGCTTTGCCTTCACGCACAGCCTGTACTACTACAGAACCCTCGCCACCAGCGTTTGCTACGATTGTGCGAAGCGGAGACTCAAGCGCAGTCTTGATGATGCTCACACCTGTCTGCTCGTCCGCATTGTATACATCAATGTTGTTCAGGGCATCAAGCGCACGAATCAGGGCAACGCCACCACCAGCTACGATACCTTCTTCAACGGCAGCTCTTGTTGCGTGCAGTGCATCGTCCACACGGTCTTTCTTCTCTTTCATCTCTACTTCAGTCGAAGCACCGATGTAAAGGATGGCCACACCACCAGACAATTTGGCCAGACGCTCCTGCAGTTTTTCCTTATCGTAATCAGATGTAGTAGACTCCATCTGAGACTTGATCTGGTTAACACGCGCTACAATATCATCTTTCTGACCAGCGCCATTTACAAGTGTCGTATTGTCTTTGTCAATGATTACTTTCTCAGCGGTACCAAGGTAGTCAAGTGTAGCGTTCTCTAGTTTGTAGCCACGCTCTTCAGAGATTACAGTACCGCCTGTCAGAATAGCAATGTCTTCCAACATGGCTTTTCTTCTGTCACCGAAGCCAGGTGCCTTTACAGCAGCGATCTTCAGGGAACCACGCAGTTTGTTAACCACTAGTGTAGCAAGCGCTTCACCGTCCACATCTTCCGAAATGATAACAAGGCCTTTGCCTGTCTGAACAACCTGCTCCAGTACTGGAAGCAGTTCCTTCATGGTAGAAACTTTCTTGTCGTAGATCAGGATGAAAGGGTTGTCGAACTCCGCTTCCATCTTCTCAGCGTTGGTTACGAAGTAAGGAGACAGGTAACCGCGGTCAAACTGCATACCTTCAACCGTTTTCACCTCGGTTTCAGTACCTTTTGCTTCTTCTACTGTGATCACACCGTCTTTACCAACCTTGTCCATCGCATCGGCGATCATTTTACCGATCTCGGCATCGTTGTTGGCAGAGATGGTACCTACCTGAGAAATCTCAGAAGAGTTTTCGATTGACTTAGACTGTGAACGCAGGTTCTCAACCACCGCATGTACTGCTTTGTCGATACCGCGCTTCAGGTCCATTGGGTTAGCACCGGCCGCTACGTTCTTAATACCGGCTGTGTAGATGGCCTGCGCAAGCACTGTGGCAGTAGTAGTACCATCACCAGCCTGGTCAGCAGTTTTAGAAGCTACTTCTTTCACCAGTTGCGCACCCATGTTCTCGATAGGGTCTTTCAGCTCGATTTCTTTCGCTACTGAAACACCATCTTTCGTGATGGTAGGGGCACCAAATTTCTTATCAATGATTACGTTGCGGCCTTTAGGACCCAAGGTAACTTTTACAGCATTTGCCAGTTTGTCAACGCCAGACTTAATTTTGTGGCGAGCGTCAGCATCAAATGTGATGTTCTTAGCCATAGTTATATCTCTTTGATTTTAATTTAATAGAATAGATTAAAGGATAGCCAGGATATCTGACTCACGCATGATCAGGTAATCGCTGCCGTCGATGGATATCTCGGTACCTGCATACTTGCCATACAACACCTGGTCGCCAACGGCAACCTGTGGCTTCATCAGAGCGCCTTGCTCAGATACTTTGCCCTCGCCTACAGCTACGATCTCGCCGCGCTGTGGTTTCTCTTTAGCAGTGTCCGGAATGATAATGCCAGACTTTGTTTTTTCTTCTGCTGCAGCAGGAGCTACAATTACTCTGTCTGCTAATGGTTTAATGCTGATTGACATAGTTTGTTATGTTTTTAGTTTTTGTGGTTAATGATTAACGTTGAAACCATACTCCCTCTATCATTTCTTGTGCCAAGGGCTGTTTCCTGCCAATATGAACCAATTTTGCAGCAATAGGCCGTCATGTGACTGACATTTTTGTCAGGTTATGACAGGGAACAACGAACTGTCAGTAACAAGTGGCAGATAGGGAAGCAGCCAAAACAAAAAAGCCGGCTTTAAAGGCCGGCTTTCTCTGGTATAGGTTAATGCTACTGAGCTGTGTCTACCATGGTAGGAATCTCGCCTGCATCAGGTATAGACATGTCTTCTTCAGACTCAACTCCTGGCAGCGCTGGAACAGCTGGAGTACCCATCTGGCGGGCACGCTCTTCGTTAACGCTGCGGATCGTTGTATCAGCACTGGTGTCGATCATCATATGCGTACCAAGTGTCAGGACTACCAATGCGATGGCGAAACCCCAGGTCAGTTTTTCAAGCAGGTCGCCGGTGCGCTTTACGCCCATCAGCTGGCTGGCACCACCGCCGCCAAACTGGCTTGAAAGTCCGCCTCCTTTAGGATTCTGGGCTAGTACTACCAAAATAAGAAGTACGCAAATGAAGAGAATGATACTGATTAGGGCGATATACATTTTATGTTATGTTTTGTAATTTCTCGATCTGTTCGGCAAAGTAAGACTTTTTTTCCGGATATTTCAAAATAAGCTGTTCATAAATTTTAGCAGCTTTTTTGGTCTTTCCTTGTTTTATAAAGATGTTGGCCAGGCTTTCGGAGGCCATCCCTTTCTTTATTTTAGAGCTCTTGAGCGATAAATCCTCCTGTGGCTCAGGCTTTAGCTTCAGGTTGGCCATGGTTTTGAGCCTCGGATTCAGCTTAAGAAACTGGTCGATAATGTCGAGCTGCTTGCTGAGCACATGCGTTGATGGCTGTATCGCTTTTTCGAGTTCATGTGTCTTGCTATACTCTAAGATCAACTCCGGGTGGAAGCTTTGAGGCCTTGCACGGGTATAGTCATCCTTTAACTGCAGCACCTCGCCCAGGCGGCTGGAGCCCATCCAATAGCCCAGGGCGTCCTCAGCGTAGAGGCGGTCAATCTCATCGAAGGAGTAATTGATCTCGGCATCCTCAGCGTTTGCCAGCACAGGTTCTTCTGATTCATCAGCAAAAAGCTCAGTATCTGACTCTGATGTTTCAGGTATAGGCAATTCATTTGATTGAGAAGCCTGAGTCAATTCGGCTTGCTGATCAGGTATAGCTTGTGCCTCTGCTTCTGGCTCATCCAGCTGCTCTTCCTTAAAACTTTCCTGGTCGGTTTGCTGAGCCTCCTCCAGGTCGTGCAGGGCTTCGATTGCTTCTGTGAAGTGCGAATGCTCAGCTTTTTGTTCGGTCTCGTCCAGGTCATCGCTTACCCGGTGGCTCAGCAAGTCGGTGGACGAAGAACTGATGCTGTTAAAGGTAAATAACAAGGCAAGCTCTGAATCTATTTCTGCGTCAGGACTTTCTGCAGCATCAGTTTCAGCATATTCCTCTGTCAGATACGAATCCTGCTCCATCGGGGCAGGACTGTATACCTGCTCCAGCGTCTCTGTCTGAACTTCATCCTCTCGCACAGTATCTTCCAATTCAGGTAAAGCGACTGCAGTTTCAGTATCCTCTGTTACGAATTGCCCGGCATCAACTGTAGATTCTTCTTCAATGAATGCTGCATCCTCCGGAATAGGCTGTGTTTCCGCTGCAAGTGGTGTTTCTTCTTCCTCGGCATACACCGGCTCCAGCACAGGAGTAGAGTAAATGAGTCGCTTCAGCAATTGGCGATCTGTGGCATAGGCGGAAGCCCGGCGCAGTCGCTGTGTAGAAAGCATACTGCCTCTGTCATAAGCTGACTTTGCCAGCAGCAGATGGGCCGTCTGGCAATAGGGGAAGGTCGCCGCCACCTGCTCCAGCTCACTTTGCTGCTGGTCAGAGATGTCGGATACCTGCTTGATCAGTTTAAGAAAGGCAGATTTGTTCATGTAAGGGTTAAGGGTATTGAAGCTTTGTAATGACTACCAGTCGGCAACCGTCTTGTTAAACACATCAGCCACAAGCCGCTCGGTCATGCGGTCGATGGCAGCGGGCGGAATGTTTGTAATATCCACGGTCGGAGGGAACTCCTCGGTGATCGTGAACTGCTGATCAAAATCCTTTTCCGGATTAGTTGTATTAGTAAAGCGAATCTGGACACCCAGTGTAAGGCGGTTCAGCGTGGCTTGGTCAACATTTCCCTCGCGCTGCACTGCGTTTGGCGTCAGTGTAAAAGTAACGATCTGTCCTTCTAATTGCAAATCGCCGTCGCGCTGCAAAACAGTCAGGTTGGTGTTGCGCTGGTAGTAGTTTTTGAAACTGTTGGTCACTACCTGTGTCAGGTTCGAAGGGCCTTCGCCGGCACTGTTTTCAAATGTCTGGATTGAAATAGTGCGTATAGAAGGATCCACATTTACACCCGAAAAGGAGTAAATACCACAGGCGTTGCAGCACAAGGCTATCAGCACGGTCAGGCAAAGAACAAGGATCTTAGTTCTCAATATCATATTGCTTTAGTTTGCGGTACAGCGTTCTTTCCGAAATACCCAGGTCATTGGCTGCGTATTTTCGTTTGTTATTGTGCTTTTTGAGCGCTTTCAAGATCATTTCTTTTTCCATCGACTCCAGCGACAGGCCTTCTTCCTCTGTTTCATGCGAAATGTCTTCTACACGCTCCTCGTAATCTTCTTCATCGCGAGGCTGCTGCACAGGCAGGTAGTAAGGCTCAGGCTTATCCGCACTCTTGTAAGTGCGCGCATGGTTCAATTGCTCAATGTTCTCGAACAGATGACTGTGCTCTTTCAGCAGTTCATTGTCGCCGGGCTGCCGCGTCATGAGTTCATACACCAGCTTCTTGAGGTCCGACACATCGCGGCGCATGTCGAAGAGGACCTTGTACAGCAGGTCGCGCTCAGAGAAAGACTGGTCTGCACCATGCTCTCTGGCCAGCAGCGCCGGAACCTGGCTGCCGCCCTGTTCACGGGGCAGGTAGTGTCTCAATTTAGCAGCGTCCAGTTCACGATCGTACTCCAGTACCGAAATCTGTTCCACGATATTTTTCAACTGACGAATGTTGCCTGGGAAACGGAAGCTCAAAAGCTCCTCCACTGCATCAGGCGTCAACGTAATGGATTTAACCCGGTACCTTTCAGCAAAATCAGAGGCGAACTTTCTGAACAGTAGGTAAATATCCTCGCCACGTTCACGCAAAGGTGGAACTGTGATCGGCACTGTGTTCAGGCGGTAATACAGGTCTTCACGGAAGCGGCCTTTCTCCACGGCATTGATCAGGTTCACGTTGGTGGCGGCCACCACGCGTACGTCGGTCTTTTGTACTTTGGATGATCCTACTTTGATAAACTCCCCGTTTTCGAGTACACGCAGTAGACGGGCCTGTGTTGCCAGTGGCATTTCGCCTATCTCATCAAGGAAGATGGTTCCACCGTCCGTAACTTCAAAGTAGCCTTTGCGGGTGTCAGAAGCGCCCGTGAAAGAGCCTTTCTCATGTCCGAATAACTCCGAATCGATGGTTCCCTCAGGTATAGCACCGCAGTTAATGGCAATGAACTGACCGTGCTTGCGTGGACTGAGTTGATGAATAATCTTGGAAAATGACTCTTTGCCGCTGCCGCTCTCACCCGTAATCAGCACGGTCATCTCGGTAGGGGCCACCTGGGCCGCTACCTGTATGGCGTAGTTGAGCAAGGGTGAGTTGCCAATAATGCCAAAGCGCTGTTTTATGCTTTGTATATCGATGTTGCGCATGTTTTCAAATTTGAAGATTTGGAAATGTGGAGATTTGTAGATGTTATGAAATATTATTTTCAAATTTTAACATCCTCAGATTTCCAAATCTAATCAACCGCCTCTCCGAAGAGCGTACCAACAGAGCAGTCGTTTACGAACACATTCACGTAGTCGCCTTTCTTGTAATGCTTCTTGTCGAAGATCACAACTTTGTTCTGGTCATTGCGTCCGCTCAGCTGCTGGTCAGATTTCTTGGAGAACCCTTCTACCAGCACGCGGTGCATACGGCCGACATCGCGCTTGTTGCGATTCAGGGAGCATTCGCGCTGCTTTTCGATGATTTCGGCCAGACGACGCTTCTTCACTTCCAGAGGCACATCATCTTCCAGTTTGCGCGCAGCCAGGGTGCCTGGGCGCTCGGAGTAGAAGAACATGTATGAGTAGTCGTACTGCACATAATCCATCAGCGAAAGCGTATCCTGATGCTCTTCCTCCGTCTCGGAGCAGAAGCCTGCAATCATATCAGAAGAAATGCCGCAGTCTTCGCCGAGGATGGCACGGATAGCATCTACGCGGTTGAGGTACCAGGCACGGTCGTAGGTACGGTTCATCAGTTCCAGCACACGCGAGTTGCCACTCTGTGCCGGCAGGTGAATGTATTTACAGATGTTGTCGTACTTCTTCATGGTATACAACACCTCGTCCGTAATATCTTTGGGGTGGGAGGTAGAGAAACGTACCCGCATATTGGGGCTGAGTTTCGCCACCATTTCCAGTAACTGGGCAAAGTTCACGCTTTCTGTTCCATCTTCCGAAGCCCATTTATAAGAGTCCACGTTCTGACCCAGGAGTGTAACTTCCTTGTAGCCCTGTGCAACCAAGGCCTCAGCTTCGCGCACGATTGAATGGGCATCGCGGGATCGCTCACGTCCGCGGGTGAAGGGCACCACGCAGAAGGAGCACATGTTGTCGCAACCGCGCATGATGGAGATAAAGGCGCTAACCCCGTTACTGTTCAGGCGAATCGGGTTGATGTCGGCGTACGTTTCCTCGCGAGAGAGCAGTACGTTCACCGCCTTCTGTCCGCCATCCACTTCACTGATCAGGTTGGGCAGGTCACGGTAGGCGTCAGGACCAACCACCAGATCAACGATCTTTTCTTCCTCCAGCAAAGATTTTTTCAGGCGCTCGGCCATACAGCCCAATATACCGATCACCATTTCTGGTTTCTTCTTCTTGAAGTAGTTGATTTGGCCCAAGCGGTTACGAACCGTGGTTTCGGCCTTCTCACGGATAGAACATGTGTTCAGGAACACTACGTCCGCCTGCTCAATATGCGCTGTGGTGTCAAACCCCTGCTCAAACATGATCGACGACACGATCTCGCTGTCCGAGAAGTTCATCTGGCAACCGTAGCTCTCAATATAGAGTTTGCGAGATTTGCCGGTATTGGTTTCAGCCGTCACTTTGGTATCGCAGGAAGCCGCGGCAGTTGCCTGCTCAGGTGTGCGATTATCTATAAAATCTAAATCAATGATTGGATCCATGCTTCAAAAAATCTCTTAGGAGGTGCAAATATACTATAATCCGCTGTAAAACGTGACAGAATGGCAGGGGAATTCTTTTAATTATGGTGTACTTATTCCAGGCCAAGCGCTTTCCGTATTCCTTGGGCTTTGAGCAGGCACTCCTCATACTCTTGTTCAGGTACTGAGTCGTAGGTGATGGCGCTGCCTACCATAAAGGATAAGTAGCCTGTTGTGGCATTATACTGCAAACTCCGGATCACAACATTGAAATCGAAATCCTGGTTGGGCTTCAGGTAGCCGAATGCGCCTGAGTAAAGGCCTCGTTTAGATACTTCAAGTTCTTCAATCAGTTCCATCGCCCGGATCTTGGGGGCGCCCGTCATGCTGCCCATCGGGAAAGCGCCTTTCAGTGCATCGGCTATTCCACATTCAGGCCGCAGCTCTCCGGTAATCGTCGAGATCATTTGCGACACCTGCCGGAAACCGTAAATGCCGAACATTTCCTCGACTTGAATGGTGCCCGTGGCGCAGGAGCGGCGCAGGTCGTTGCGCACCAGATCCACGATCATCATGTTCTCGGCCAATTCTTTCTCGTCGTGTCGCAGTTGGTGCTGTAGCTGCTGGTCCTCCTCCGGCGTGGCGCCGCGACGTATCGTTCCTTTTATGGGTTGGGAGATCAGTTTTCGGCCTTCTTTTTTTAGATAGCGCTCCGGAGAAGCGCAAAGCAGGTATAGGTCGCCATATTTAAGGAAACCTGAGAAAGGAGTAGGGGAAAGTGCGTTGAGCTGCAGGTATAGCGGCAAAGGAGATAACGTTACTTCCTCGGCGTAAAACTCCATGCAGTAATTCAGCTCGTATACCTCCCCATCCCGGATATAGTCCCGCACCCGCTCTACGTTCCGGAGGTAATCTTCCTTCTGAACCCTTTGCTTTATTTTGATTGGGAGAGCACAGAATTTTTCAGGTATAGAAGTGGCATGTATTTCCTGTAGTATATTTTCGATATTACCGTCTTTGCTATAGATGTTTATGCCCTCTTTCTGAAAGTATAAGTATAGCTCAGGTTCAAAAAAGAAAATGGCCGGAAATCCAACTTCGTCCTTGTTGCCGCTACTCAACTTCTCAACCTGATTCTTGAGGTCATAGCCTAGGTAACCGCACCAGAGATGCTGCTGAGTGGCTAGCTTCTGCTGCAGCTCCTCGAACATATTCTCATGATCCCATAATAGGGGTTCCCCACTCGAAACGGCGATCAATTCGTCGAAGCCCTGATAAGGATAGGCGACCCCATTGGAGGTATAGCTGGCAACTAGCGGAAACTTTTGCGCCCAGGCCAGCACCTTCATTCGGAAGTCAGCAATTGGTATTTCCAGTTCAACTAAAGGTATGTATAAGGTATAAGCCATTGTTTTACAGCTTTTTAATCGTCTGAAGTGCCAACTTGGCTTTGCCGTCTATGCTGTTTTTGTAGGTATGCCCTTTATAGGCCAGTGCTTTGGTGTACCATTGCCTGGCAGTGTCGGGTTTCTGCTCATCCTGGTAAATGTACCCCAACTGCAATGCAGCATAAGGTGCAAAGTATAGGCTCGTATTTTGACTCTCTTCAATGGCCTGTTCATAATAGCGTTTGGCCTGCGACAGATTTCCCATGCCGTGGTAGATGCGTGCCTTCCGGTAAAAATACTCGGCCCGTTCAGCAGGTATAGTTTCTGGCTTTAGGGGCATCTGGGTCATAACCTCCAGCGCATCTTCGTAATAGCCGCCATCATATTGCAAACGGGCTTGCATCAGGTAGCGGTTGGGGTGGGGCTGTTCTTTTGCGAAACGGGCTGCATAGGCATCTTCTTCCATTTCAGTTTTACCTTGCTTTCCCATTTGCGTCAGGTGCTTCTCTGCCTGTTTAGCCCGTCCACCCAGCCAGTGTGCCAGGTATAGCTTGTAGTTTACCGCCTTTAGGTAGTGCTCGCCTTTGTGCTGTGCCAGAAACAATTGATTCAATTTGATGGAGTTGTTATAATCACTTTTGTACAGGTATAGATCCGCCGCCATGTGATGCAGGTAAGGGAAAGCCAGGTAGCCTGCTTGCTGCGGTCTGTCAAGGTATACCTGCAAAGCTAAATCACTTTTCCGTGTCTTTTTAAGCACGTGCATGGCAGCAAAGCTAAACAGGAGATTATCAGGTGACTGCCTCCTAAGTTTTAAAACGGACTCAGCAGCAGCTTCATTTCTCTCAGGGGCAACCAGATGTTGCAGCAGAACCTGCAAAAGCTGCGCCTCCTCCTGGAATGGGTTGGTTTTAGTAGCAGCTGCTTTTAGGTTGGCCATGCCTGTTTCGATACTGCCCTGCATCCCGATGATGTTCAGCAGCACGCGGTAGGAGTCAGGTACGGAACCGATGAGCACTTGCAGCGCACCTAATGTTTTGCGATTCGGAAGAAAATCGGGGTATTGTCGGGCGTTGGTAATGTACTGCAGGTAGGCCTGGCGCAAATCCCAGGCGGCGCCCAGTTTATTGCCCTGTAGCAGTTTACTCAAAGCGATTTGTAGTCGCACCTCGGCCAGGGCATAACCTACCCAGACGGAGTTTTCTTTCAGGCTGCTGAGTAGCTGCAGTCGCTTTTCCTGTCGGGAGAGTATGCCCTCGTATAACGCTGGATTTTGCTGTATTGCCCAAGTAAGAAAATCCTGCTGGTTGGCGATCAGGAGGGCAGCGGCATTTTCTGGATTGCTTAAGAGCTCCTGCTGTATCAGGCGTCGGCCTTCGGGAATGCGCAGACTGATTGTGGCATCATAGGCCTGGCGCACTGTAGGACTGTAGACCGAGGCCGCCTGTAATGGATAAGAATAGAACAGGTATAGGCACAAAAAAAAAGGATGGGCGAATGCCATCCTCTTTAAGTATGTATGCAAGCGCATTACGCTTAACACATCAATGATTTAGTAGATACGTTGCTCAACACCTGCCATCACACGGCCACAGTGCTCGCAAACGATTACTTTTTTCTGGGCTGCAATGTCGGCCTGGCGCTGTGGAGGCACTGTGTTAAAGCAACCACCACAGGCGTCACGCTTCACCAGTACCACGGCAAGGCCGTTGCGTACGTTTTTGCGGATACGGTTATATGCGGTTAGCAGACGCTCCTCAATCTGATGGGCAGCAGCATCACGGTCTTTTTCCAGGTTCTTTTCCTCTTCTTCGCTTTCTGCTACAATCTGGTCAAGCTCGTGCTTCTTGGTGTCAAGATCTTTACGACGTTCTTCCAGGCGGTTCTTCGTGCCTTCGATCTCGTTGATCTTCTGCTCGATCTGGTAGTGCGCTTCTTTGATTTTCTTCTCTGCAATCTGAATTTCCAGTTTCTGCAGTTCAATTTCTTTCGTGATGGCGTCGTACTCGCGGTTGTTGCGGACGTTCGTCTGCTGGTCTTCGTATTTGCGAATCAGACCTTCGGCGTCTTTGATGGACTGCTTGCGCTGGGCAATGCTGTCGTTCAGGGCGGCCACTTCATCATCAAACTTACGAACCCTTACCTCATAGCCCTCAATTTCATCTTCGAGGTCCTGAACCTCTTCTGGTAAATCGCCTCTTACTCTTCTGATTTCGTCAAGCTGCGAATCGATACTCTGAAGCTTTAGCAGTGCTTCTAATTTGCTGGCTACCGTACTTTCCATGTAGTTAATTAGGTGTATCTGATAGGGTTTGTGTTTACTTCCGATAAATAGACTGCAAAATTAGCAAAGTTTTTGGAAATTGTATCATAAAAAATCTCCTTTGTAAATACCTCACTTTCATAGTGCCCGATGTCGGCGATGAGGAGCTTTTCTTCTGCGTCGAAGAACTCGTGGTACTTCACATCGGCCGTCACGTAGGCGTCAGCGCCCTGCCGGATCGCATCCTTGATCAGGAAACTGCCCGATCCGCCACAAACCGCCACATGCTTGATTTTTTTGTCACCAACAGGGGTGAAGCGAACAACCGACAGCTGCATCTGTTTTTTGAGGTAGTCCAGAAAACCTTCCTCCGACATGGAATCCGCCAATTCCCCGACCATCCCGATGCCGACTTCCTGGTTGCCGTTCTCGAGCAGGGTCAGAAAGTGCGCTACTTCCTCGTATGGATGCGTCTCTAGCAGGGCTTGCATGATGCGCTGTTGCTTGAAGGCCGGGAAGATCACTTCCACACGGTTTTCCTGTACCTGCTCCGGTTTACCTGACTCGCCTATGGTTGGGTCAGCGTTATCGGAGGGAAGAAAGCGACCTGTTCCCTGTACCTGAAAGCTACAGTCGCTGTATTCGCCGATCTGTCCGGCGCCCGCTTTGTGGATGGCGGCCAGCACTTCGTCCGTATTCTCAACAGGCACAAAAAAGGCCAGCTGCATCAGGGTGTGCGGCTTGGATGTGAGCATTCGGGTATTTTGTAGCTTCAGCTTTTCCGCGATTTTGGCATTTACGCCATTGTGCACACTGTCCAGGTTGGTGTGGCAGGCGTAGATGGCGATGTTGTTTTGAATGGCCTTGATGATGGTGCGCTCCACATAGCTGCGACCGGTCAGGCTTTTAAGACCTTTAAAAATGACCGGGTGGTGCGCCACAACTAAATTGCAGCCTTTGGCAATGGCTTCTTCTATTACTGCCTCGGTACAATCCAGGGTAAGCAGCACACCTTTCACTTCGTCGCTGGCATTACCCGTCTGCAAGCCGGAGTTATCATAGCTTTCCTGATAGGGTATAGGAGCGTATTGCTCGAGTACCTTTATAATATCGCCAATAGTGTTCTTCTCTTTCATAGTCCGGTCCGCTTTTGAAAGCACCAAATTACGAAGTTCGGGACAGCCCTGAAAATTTAAAGCACCTGGAGTTGCAGGTAACCTGTCTCTGGCTGGCGCTTGAGCTCTTTGCCGTTGAAGTAGAAGGCAGAGTAGGTATAGTCGGTATAGCACTTGCCACGATTCACGGTATAGGCGATATCCAACGTGTCGGTGTTGAGGCTGTTGAGACGTAGCAGCATGCGCACCCTCGACTTGGTATACAGGACAGGGTAGGTCTCAAAGATCAGGTTGTTCACCTTTTCATCTGTGCCCGTAAACAGGTAGTTAAAGGGCTCCCCATCCAGTATCAGTTGAATAGAATCGGGGTGCATGCCGGCGTTGGGGTTATTGAAAGGACTGCCACCCGAAGCATCCACCAGGTAGAATGCGACAGGAGCCGGCGGGTCAGATCGCATGGTGGCGCAGGGCGTGCAGGCTGCCGATACAAGCAGCAGCGAGAGTGAAATAATGGCAAGGGTACGGTTTGCTTTCATGTGAAGAATGTAGGGTCGGATATAGTCGGTACTAAATATAGTGTATTCTGGGTATACGAATCAAGTACAGGCGCTAGCTTTGAGCATATTTCTATACCTTTGCAAGGTATAGCTGATCCATATGACTGTTTTGCGGTACCTTTTATGGCCTTTTTCGATCTTGTACGGCGGTATCATGCTGTTGCGTAACTGGCTGTACGACAAGGGTTGGTTGCGTTCAGAGCGATTTGATGTGCCGGTTATTTCGGTCGGGAACCTGACCGTTGGAGGCACTGGTAAAACACCACACGTTGAATACCTTTTGCGGCTGATATCGGATAAAAAAACGGCCGTGCTGAGCAGAGGCTATCGTCGGAAAAGCAAAGGATTCGTGCTGGCTGATGATCGTGCGACGGCAGAAACGCTGGGGGATGAGCCGTTTCAGTATCACCTTGATTTTCCGGATGCGCTGGTGGCAGTGTGCGAGAGCAGACCGGCAGGAATAGCTCAGCTGCTTCGCATACAGACAGCCACAGAGGTCGTACTATTGGACGATGCCATGCAACACCGACCTGTTAGCCCTTCCTTTAATCTAATGCTGACGGATTATGGACGTCCATTCTACAAAGACCATGTGCTACCCACTGGCTTATTGCGAGAACCACGGCAGGGAGCCCAACGGGCAGATGCTGTTATCGTGACCAAGTGTCCTGCCGATCTGTCTCCAAGTCAACTAACAGACATTGCTAAACGTGTGCAGCGGTATAGCCGGCATGTTACGCCAGTTTTCTTCAGCGCCTTTCGTTATGGCAAACCAGTAGGTATAGGCAATGCGTCGCAGGTATCGGCCCGGGTGGTGGTGGTGACAGGTATAGCGAACGCTAATCCACTACTTCACCATCTGACTGAAAACGGGTATGAAGTGGTACACCATCTGGAATATCCGGATCACTACAGCTATACCTTGGCGGATATTGAAAAGCTGCAAGCTTTGCTGGAACAAAAGGATAGTAAAGGTTTAAGTATCATCACAACGCGGAAGGATGCAGTAAAACTAACAGATCGCGCACTCGCAGCCCTGACCGGGCAGTTGCCGGTTTTCTACGTGCCGATTGAGGTGTATTTTCTGCAGCACGGGAAGCTATTTGATCAGATGATAAGACAGCACATCAGCTCCTTTGGAATGGCTAAACCCGTTGCGGCAGATAAAATTTAAAGGAAAACAGCTTATACTTGGTATGGGTACGTATACGGGTTGCACGAAAATCACTAATTTTGGCTTGTGAAAAGTAAGCTCTTAGCAGTAATATGGCTCCTGGTGGGTCTGGCTGGCGCCGCGCAGGCACAGTCCCAGATCGTTGACGACACGACAAAAGTGCTCTACAGTCCTAAAACGACGTTGCAGCTTTACGAAAACGACGTGTTGGAAGGGCGCTACCTCTTGCAGCGCATCGATACCAGCATCAACAACATGCAGAACGAGCGCTACTGGTACAAAGACACGGTGCATTTCCAGCACCTGGGTAACGTGGGCACGGCCTCCAAGCCCATTCTTTTCAGAGCGCCCGATAAGATCGGCGCACGCTTGGGCAAAAACGTGTTTGACCGCTATGCCTATAACCCACGCACGATCAATTACTACGATACACGATCCCCTTACTCCCATATTTTCTATATACAAGGTCAGCGGGGAGAGCAGGTTTTTGAAGCCACCCATGCCCGCAACATCACCCCACGCTGGAACGCAGGGGTAGCGTATCAGATCATTTCTGGTAACAGGCAGATAGGGGTGTCTAATTTAAGACGCGATGGTTACCTGAGCAGCCAGGCGGTGAAGGCCTTTACCCATTACCGCTCTGAAGATGAAAAGTATCACCTCTTTGCCAATTTCACCCACCTCAACCACGAACAGATCGAATATGGTGGTATTGCGCCCGGGGAGGCGAATCGTTTTCTGTTCCAGCAGGCGATCACTAACCTGAACCAGGCATCTACCCGCGAACTACGCAACAACTATCACCTGATGCACATCTACAAACTCGCAGGTGAAAACCTAAAGCTCTTCCACAGCTTTGACTGGGGAAGCCAGCAAGATAATTTCCAAGATGATGCGATTCCAAGATTGGCCGATGAAAACCGCACACTGGTTTTTTATCCGCGTGTACTGGAAACCTTTAATCGCACAGACGACCGTACCGCTTACCGCGAAATGGAGAATGTGGCAGGAGTAACCGGCAACAACAAACTCTCCTTTTATAAAGCCTATGCCAAATTCCGTAACTCCAAGATAGATTACCGGGTGCTTAGTGTGGCAGAGCAGGATACCACTATTGAGGCATTCAAAGAAACAAACGAGAGCCTGAACCAACTGTTTGTGGGTGGTGAGTTCCGGCTCATGTATAGGCAGGCATTGCTATCATTTGACGGGGAGTTTCAGATGACGAATGACTACAAAGTAGGAGCTACGGCCAAACTGGGGCCACTGCAGGGGCGTGTTACCCGTGTACTGCGCTCACCCTCCCTTGTAGAGCAGCGATTGATCAGTAACCACTTTAACTGGATCAACTACTTCAATAATTCCGTGACAGATCGCCTGGAAGCCACTTTTGCAGGCAAACTAGGCGATCGGCAATATGTAAGGCTGACCGGTCATTTCAACCACATCAAGCGCCACATTTACTTCGACCTGAATGCAGAGCCAGCACAGTACCAGGATAATCAGCAGGTGTTTGGGGCTGAACTGCAGCATCACATTCGTTTCGGCAAGATCCATTTCGAAAATTTTGTAGCTTATACCAACACCAGCGAAGCTCCTGTCATACGCATACCGGAGTGGCTTTTTGACTCCAAGCTATACTTTGAAGGGGCTTTGTTCAGGAGAGCACTGGTAGGTCAGTTTGGTGTGCAGGTATACACACCAACTGCTTATATGGCCGATGCCTATATGCCGGTAACACAGCAGTTTCACTTGCAGAACACCTTTACCATCCAGCCCTACCCGGTAACGGATGTTTTTATCACGGCAGATATCAAGAGCCTGAACGTGTTCTTAAAGATGTCTAACATCGCTTCCGACCTGACAGCGCCAGGGTATTTCACTACGCCATTCTACCCAGGTATGCGCACGAGCTTCGTGTTCGGCATCAAGTGGATGTTCTTCGATTAACTTATTTTTACCTATGTCCTCTCAATTCACCAAAACCATACTGCGCCTTCAACTTCCAACCGACCCTCGTTGGGTGAACATTGCCGAAAAGAATATAGAGGAAATACTGGTAGACCACGCGTATTGTGAGCAGAAAGCGGCGACTTCAGGCATATCCCTGATCGTAAAGTATCCAGACAAAACCCGCCTGGTGGAAGAGATGACCGATCTGGTAGCTGAGGAGTGGAGTCACTTTGAGCGCGTACTGGCTGAGCTAAAGAAGCGTGGTTGGGGATTGGGGCGTAACCGACCTGACGAGTATGTTGTCGAGCTAACCAAGCACATCCGAAAAGGGGGCTTGCGTGAAAGACAGTTAATGGACCACCTGCTGGTTAATGCCCTCATTGAGGCCCGCAGTTGCGAGCGTTTCAAGCTACTCTGGAAAAACATACAGGACGAAGACCTGCAGAAATTTTACTACGAGCTGATGGTTTCAGAAGCTGGTCACTATGTGAGTTTTGTGAAGCTGGCCAAGGAGTACATGCCCGCCGATGTAGTAGACGCCCGCCTGAAAGAACTGCTCGAAATAGAAGCCGAGATCATCCGCAACCTGGAGCCCCGACCAGACAGGATGCATTAGGTTTAATTGCTAAATTGCTGATGGTTAAATTGTTATATATATACACTTCTAATTCTGTCTTGGATTGAGATCATTTGACGAAGTGACTTTGGGCAACCTATCCAACGGGTATATTATCGAAAGAAAACAACAATTTAACCATCAACAATTTAACAATTCATTCCTCACGTCTTCTGCTTTTTCTTCTTAGCTGCCGGAAACAGGATGTTGTTCAGGATAAGCCTGTAGCCGGGTGAATTGGGGTGAAGGGCCAGGTCGGTAGGATCTTCGCCCACCAGGTGCTGGTAGTCCTCCGGATCGTGGCCGCCGTAGAAGGTCCACGTGCCGCGGGCGAAGGTGCCGTGCATGTACCGTATCTCACCTACCTCTTTGTTTTCGCCCATCACCACCACTTCCGGCTTCACCAGGCCTTTGCGGAAGGCTGTGGTCTGGCCCATAAATCCCTTAATGGTTTTCGCGTGGTTCTGCGTGAGCATGGTAGGTATAGGGTCCCACTTGGCTGAGAAGGTAAAGAGTTGAAAAAAGTCATTCTGCTCCGTCAGGCCACGCTCTTGCGGTTGCATGTCAATGTTGGAGTACTCATACTCCAGGGGGTTGCGCACCAGGGAGAAGTCTTTGAAGGCAAAGGTTTTGCTGAAGTCCAGCTTGCTTTGTGCATTAGGATCGGCACCATCTCCGTCGTACATCGACTCGATAAAATCTATACCTTCAGCAGCGAGCGCAATGTCATAAGTATCAGTGGCCGAGCACATGGCAAACAGGAAGCCGCCTCCTGCACAAAAGTCACGGATGGTGCGTGCTACAGCGCCCTTCAGATCAGATACTTTGTTGAAGCCTAGCGATTTGGCTGAAGCCTCGGATTCGCGCTGCTGTTCCTGGTACCAGGGGTAGTGGCGGTAGCTCGAGTAAAACTTTCCATACTGGCCTGTAAAGTCCTCGTGGTGAAGGTGTAGCCAGTCATACTTGGGCAGGTCACCACGCATGATCTCTTCGTCGTAAATTTTATCGTACGGAATCTCAGCGTAGGTCAGCACCAGTGTCACGGCATCGTCCCATGGCATCTTAGATTTAGGGGTATAAACGGCGATCTTCGGCACCTTTTCCAACTTCATCACGTCCATGTTCGCCTCCGGGTCGCTGATCTGTGTGAGGATGGTATTGTACTGTGCATCCGAAATAACCTGGTAGCTGATGCCCCGAACCACCAGTTCATTTTCGAGTTGCGGCGCATGCTGAAAGGCAAAACTGCCGCCCCTGAAGTTAAGTAACCAGTCAACCGACACGCTTTTGGAAAGCACCCAGTAAGCCGCTCCGTACGATTTCAGGTGGTCTTTCTGCGTTTCGTCCATTGGTATCAGCACCGTAGAACTGAACGCATGGAGGGGGTACACCAGGCAGGCGAAGAGCAGTAGTAAAAGGCGGTATGACTTCATGGGCTTAAGGTATGGTAACAAATGTATTGAAATTGGTTCTTTTTTCAGATATTGGAGGTAAATTAGAAACCAGAGGTTCTTCCTTATACTTAACGCAGGGGTGAACGTTTCGCATATAAGACTTAAGCTATGGACCTGTTCGAAAATATACGGGAAAGTATTCGGGCTATCAAAAGCAACCTGCTCCGTACCATCCTCACCGGCCTGATCATCTCGATCGGAATTATGTCGCTGGTAGGTATACTCACGGCTGTTGACGGCATGAAAAATTCCCTTAACCAGACCTTTTCGAGTCTGGGCGCCAACTCTTTCGACATTCGGAAGAAATTTAACAGTGGTAGGGGAAATAACGGACAGGGCAGATCTGAGAAGGTATACCCGGATATCACCTACAATCAGGCCATTAGGTATAAGGAACTGATGGGGGCCAAGTCTCAGGTAAGTCTTTCGGCCAACGTTTCGGGTGCGACGGTGGTGAAGAGCGCCACAGACAAAACAAACCCGAACATTAACGTGATCGCCGGCGATGAATTCTACCTGTCAGGACAAAACCTCAACCTGGAGCGTGGCCGCGCTTTTTCTACGCATGAACTGGAACTTGGGACCAATGTGGCCATAATCGGAAAGGAGATTTCTGACAAACTTTTCCCTAAGGCAGACCCTATTAATCAGTACATCAGCTTTTTGGGGCGTCGTTTCAAAATTATAGGGGAATTAGAGAAACGTGGTAGCAGCATGGGTGGCAGTGGCGGCGACCGCATGATCCTCATTCCGCTCGAAACCGGTCGCCAGATTCCACAGGCCGGTAATGGAACCCTGACTTATAATATTAAAACGTCCATCTTCAAACCTGAAGAACTCACCTATGTGATGGGTGAAGCTACAGGAGTGATGCGCAACGTGCGCCAGGACAAGTTAGGGCAGGATGAGTCTTTTGAAATCAGAAGAAGTGATTCCCTGATTCAGAGCCTGAATGAGATCTCGGGTTACCTGAAGGTGGGTGGGTTCGTCATCGGATTTATCACTTTGCTTGGTGCCTCTGTGGGGCTAATGAACATCATGATGGTGTCAGTGAACGAGCGGACACGTGAAATTGGTGTTCGCAAAGCGCTGGGGGCAACTGCAAAGCAGATCCAACAGCAGTTTTTGATCGAAGCAGTCGTGATCTGTATCCTGGGAGGTTTGGTCGGCATTTTCTTGGGTATTGTGATGGGCAATGGCATTGCCTCCCTGATCGGAGAGGGCGGCTTTATTGTACCCTGGATCTGGGTGTTTGTTGGCCTGGCAATCTGCGTGATCGTGGGTGTGCTTTCAGGCTACTACCCGGCGCACCGTGCCTCTAAGCTCGACCCAATCGAATCGCTTCGCTACGAATAATCTATGGTGAAGTCTCAGTACGTTTTAGCGCGCATCTTAGAAAAGAGACGTCTGGTTTCAGTTATGAATCTTACGAAGTGGCGTGCATTGATAGAGGCCATGAGTGAGTTAACACATCTGGAGCCGGCTGTGCGCATTAAGTACCTGCATGATGAACTGGAGCCAGTTGGTTTTGCACCTATATGGTGGGATCAGTTGGAGCAAACCGGTTTAAGCACTATTGAATGGCTTGAGATAAAGGCTTTTAAAGAAATAAGCGCCGGGCTGCTGTCACCTACGCTACAAGTGGACTATACGGATTCTATTCAGGAAATTCTGGACAGGTATAGCATTCCGTATGTGGTAGAAGGAGAGGTGTTCAGAATATGGGGATACCAGCGACTGCAGTAATGGACTGAAATAAAAAAGGCGGGTGACAACCCGCCTTTTCTTTTGATATACCTGTATGCCAGGTTATTTCTTTTTGGTAGCAGTTTCAGTGGTCTTTGCGGTTTCTTTCTCCTGATCGTACTCGTTGTTTAAGCCTGTCAGTACTTCTTCTGTTATATCCAGAGAATTGTCACCGTACAAGATAGCGCTTTGGCCTCTTGAGTAAGTCAACACCATTTTATAACCTCTTTCCTGGCTCAGCTTCTGCAAGTAAGCTTCTACGCGGTCGTAGATTTTTTTCATCTCTTCCGCTTCCTCTGTTGCCAGTTGGTTGCCGGTAGTCTGGCTTTGCTGCTGCAACTGCTGCTGGCGCTGAGCCAGTTTCTGCTCTGTAGAGGCACGCTGTTCCACCGTCATGTTACCACCTGTGCGCTGGTAATTCTGTACTTCTTTCTCAAAAGCAGCCGCCTTAGACTGAAAGTCTTTCTCAGCCTTCTGTGTTTTGGATTGGAAACGTGTACGGGCATCTTTGAAATACTCATACTTGCTCAGCAGAGAGTCTGAGTTAATGTACACAATGTCAACTGTGCCAGCGGTAGCCAGGGAGTCTGAGCTTGTTGCTGAAGTCGTGGCAATGCCGGTTGCCTGCGGTTTTTGATCTGTGTTACAAGCAGTCACAAGAGCGCCCAAAGCAACTCCCAAAACGATTCTAGATAGGTTCACAAGTAGAAAATTAAGCTGTTATTGATTGTTTCAGGTTGAAAATATAGGGCTAATTTTTAAAAATTCAGAATTTTTAATGTTTCAATACCTCTATATATGTTTCTTCGGCCTCCATCAGGCCCTGCTCGTTGATGCCGGTGAGTCGTACGTGCTTTGTTTCATTTACTAAAACAGGGTCGTATTTCGCCGCTACACGCACATAATTCTCCGTCCAACCTTCCATCACGCCATCCTTCACATCATCCTCAAAAAGCACCGTGAATTCACGACCAACATTTTGCTCGTAAAAGTAGCGTTTCTTTTTTTCAGAAAGGATGCGCAGCATATCGGCCCGGCGATTGCGGTCTTTGATGCTAACTTTACCAGGCATAGCAGGCGCCATCGTGTTCTCGCGCTCCGAATAAGGGAACACGTGCAGGTAGCTTACATCAAGGCCATTGATGAAGTTATAAGTCTCCAGGAAGTCTTCTTCTGTCTCGCCCGGGAAGCCCACGATTACATCGACACCAATGCAGCAATGCGGCATCAGGGCTTTGATACTGGCAACACGGTCAGCATACAACTCACGCAGGTAGCGGCGGCGCATCAACTTAAGTATCTTGTTCGAACCTGACTGCAAAGGTATGTGGAAGTGCGGCATAAAGCGCTTGCTCTGACTCACAAACTCGATAATCTCGTCCTTGAGCAGATTAGGCTCTATTGAAGAGATGCGGAAGCGGTCTATACCTTTCACCTTGTCGAGTTCCTGTACCAGATCGTAAAATGTTTCTACACGCTCCCCGTCCTGCAAACCAAAGTCACCGGTATTCACACCTGTCAGCACAATTTCCTTCACGCCTGACTCGGCTATTTCATTTGCAGAGCGCACTACATTGGCGATACTGTCGGAGCGGCTGTTGCCACGCGCCAGTGGAATGGTGCAGAAAGTACAGGAGTAGTCGCAGCCGTCCTGCACCTTCAGGAAAGTGCGGGTGCGGTCGCCGAAGGAGTAGGAGTTATGGAAGGTATTGGCCTCACTGATGGCGCTGGCATATACCTGTGGCTGCTCTTTCTTTTCGAAAGTTTCCAGAATATCAACCAACTGAAACTTCTCAGCGGCGCCCAACACGGCGTCAACCCCCGGAATCTCACTGATCTCTGTCGGTTTCAGCTGTGCATAGCAGCCCACAATGGTTATAAATGCGTTAGGAGAATATTTTTGAGCCTCCTTTACGATTTTACGGCATTTCTTATCTGCGTTGTCAGTAACAGAGCAGGTATTGATCACGTAAATGTCGGGCGTTTCGGTAAACTCTACCTTTTCAAAACCACGCTCCTGGAATATCCTCCCGATCGTGCTGGTTTCAGAGTAGTTTAGCTTACAGCCCAGTGTATAAAATGCTACCTTTTTCATAATCAGGGTGCAAAGATACAAATTAAAATTTTGAATGCGTGAACGGGTACTGTGGTAAATAAACTATTGCAACCCTATAACTTAGTGTAAGTTGACTAACCTTTTATACCTGTGTTTTGCCGATGATCTGATGAAATACCTACTTCCTGACAAAGTCTTCGAAAGAGTACTGCATATAAGCTTTTCCCAGCTCCACCTGTTCGGGCGTGACCCCTTTGCCCTTGATGATAGGCTTCTCCGCTACATTGTCGAAGGACAATACTTTGCCAGGTGTGATAAAGGTGAAGCCGTCCCGGAAAACATAAAACGCAAAAGGATAGGAGGTTGGTGCCAACAGGTTACGGCCCCACTTGAAGTCCTGGGAAGGAAGGTTCAGCTGATAAAGCAGGGTAGTGGCAACATCGGTTTGGCTTCCAATGGTGGAAATCGTTTTTCCTTTAGTAGCTAAAGCACCGCCCGTTAGCACAAAGGGGATACGGAACTTGGTGCTACGGTAATTCGGATCGTCATAAGGCAGCGGATGGCCGTGGTCCGCCACCAGCACGATCAGCGTTGAATCCCACCACGGCTGCTGACGCGCCTGCGCAATAAATTGACCCAGCGCCCAGTCGGTATAGTAAACGGAGTTCTTGAATTTGTCGCTGATCTGGTCGCCTTTGAATTTGGCAGGTATAGGAATCTCGAAAGGCTCGTGGCTGCTCAAGGTATAGACGGTACTGAAAAATGGCTGTTTTTCCTGCTTAAGATCCTGCAGCACACGCTCGAATAGCACATGGTCGTGAGCGCCCCACTTGGAATTATAGCTTTCGGCGGGAAAATCATGCTTGTCGATCAGCCTGTCAAACTTGCCATTCTGTAGGTATGAGCGAATGTTGGCAAACTCCAGTTCACCGCCATAGTAAAAGGACGTACCATATCCGGCTTGTTTGAAAACGTGCCCCAGATGTGGCAGTTTCTCTGTTTTCTTCGGGTTTTTAATTATTGAGGTGGTGGTCTGCACCGGATAACCACTCAGTAAAGCCACCATGCCCTTTTCGCTGCGGTCGCCACTGGAGTAGAGCTTAGAAAAGCTGATTCCCTCTTTGGCCAGTTTGTCCAAATTGGGTGTGACGCCCGGCTCCCCACCCAGATGCTTCACATACTTGGCTGTATAACTCTCCAGGATAATAAAGAGCACATTAGGTTTTTCTACCCGAAGAACTTTCTCCGAAGAGTCAGCAGTAGCAGCGTACAGCCCGGCCACTTTCTCGGCGGCTGTTTCGTAGTCCATGTACTGATAGGGGTTGCGCGTCTCCTCATTATACTTCAGCATGGTGTCCATCAGGTTCCACGGCATGTTAAGACCGGCATGGTTGGCATAGGGGTTCTCAGAGAAGTAGACCACACTTTGGTTGATTGGAATCTGCTGCCAGCCGCCCCGCATAGGCAAAATCAACACGGCTGCGAAAAGCAAGGCTATACCTGCATACTTCAGCTTTGAGAAGTTCAGGTGGTAATTCTTATAGTCGAAGGTATAGCGGAACAGTAACGCGAAGACCAGGCTGGTAGCAAATGCGATGACGGTGAGCAGCAGGATAGGGGCTGCTGCTGCTGAGGCCGCCATTTCACCCGGTGTGTTCAGGTATAGCATGGGCGTGGAGTCAAGTCGGAAGCCCCAATAGGTATAGAGTTCGAGGTCAACGGCCATCAACACAGACAACAACACCAATATAGTATATGTATAGTAGCGGATAAACTTGCGAACCTGCAAGCCCGGAAACAGGGCAGTGGCCAGAATAGCCAGAAAAGGGATGGCACTTACATAAGAGCTAAAAGATAAATCCAGCCGCAGACCTTTTGAGAAAATGGTCCAAAGGTCCTCTTGAGACAACTCTTGAGTGCGGTTGTCGTGGTAAAGCAGGAAAATAGCCCTGGTTGCAACAAAATAGAGCACCCAGAACAGAAAGTATAATGGTTGGTATAAAAGGCTTCGTTTCACGGCTGCAAATATACAACTTAAGTGTCCTCTCTTAAACGACACCTGATCTAATATAATTCAGGACGGACTTTGATTTCATTTCGTACTATAGATAGATCTAAAACAAGCACTTTTGAATAAGACCCCTTGATTTGGTGGGGTGTTTTGGTGATAGCATGTAACTTTTCTTTATATACCCCCTAAAAAAACATACCCTGTTAGATACAACTTATTAATCTAGCATTTACCTTTGACCATACTTTATACCCTAACCCCTTAACTCAATGGCAATTCTTCGATTCAAGGCGCTCGAACTGGTGAGTCAGCGCAAACCGGCAGAGGTGGTGCTGCCATCCAGCAAAATTTCAGAGTATTTTGGTGAAAACGTGTTCGGTTTTGATGCCCTGCGTGCCACTATGTCTACCGAGAACTTTAAGAGACTTTGTGCTACGATAGATGCGGGTGAAAAAGTAGACCGAAATCTGGCTGATGCCGTGGCCGCTGCCATGAAAACGTGGGCCATGAGCAAAGGTGCGACACATTATACGCACTGGTTTCAGCCGCTTACAGGCTCCACAGCTGAAAAGCACGACTCCTTTTTTGACCTGACTAATGAAGGTGATCCGATCGAGAGTTTTAAGGGTAGTGCTCTCGTGCAGCAGGAGCCGGATGCATCTTCATTCCCGAGCGGCGGCATACGCAATACTTTCGAAGCCAGGGGTTACAGTGCATGGGATCCATCATCGCCAGCCTTTCTGATTGAAAATGCCGGTACCCGTACCCTTTGTATACCTACCATTTTCGTTTCTTATACCGGTGAGGCGCTTGACTACAAAACGCCCTTGCTGAAGTCACTTCATCTGCTCAACCAGGCAGCTGTTCCGGTTTGCCAGTATTTCGATAAAGATGTGGTGAAAGTTAACACCACGCTGGGCATCGAGCAGGAATACTTTCTAGTTGACCGTGCCCTGTACGAAGCTCGCCCTGACCTGGTGATGACTGGCCGTACCTTGTTTGGACACGCGCCGGCAAAAGGGCAGCAGTTGGAAGACCACTATTTTGGTTCTATACCTAGCCGCGTACACTCGTTCATGGTAGACTTTGAGAAGTCAGCCCTGAAACTGGGTATACCTTTGCGCACCCGTCACAACGAGGTGGCGCCTAATCAATTTGAATGTGCCCCAACCTTTGAGGATGCCAACCTGGCTGTGGACCACAACCAGCTTCTGATGGATATCATGGACCGTGTGGCAGAGCGCCATGGTTTTAAAGTATTGCTTCACGAGAAGCCCTATAAAGGCGTAAACGGCAGCGGAAAACACAACAACTGGGCGATGAGCACCAACACGGGCGTCAACCTGCTTTCTCCTGGCAAAAAGCCGAAGGAAAACCTACAGTTCCTGACTTTCTTTGTCAACACGGTGATGGCCGTGCACAAACACGCTGACCTGCTACGTGCCAGTATTGCTTCGGCCAGCAACGACCACCGTCTGGGTGCCAACGAAGCGCCTCCGGCCATCATGTCGGTTTTTGTGGGCCAGCAACTGACGGCGGTACTGGAAGAGTTGGAGCGCACTGCCAAGGTGCCGATGGAGAAAGGCGATAACATGTACTTAAAACTAGGTATAGACAAGATCCCTGAAATCCTACGCGATAACACCGACCGTAACAGGACCTCTCCGTTTGCTTTCACGGGCAACAAGTTCGAATTCCGCGCCGTTGGATCCTCTGCAAACAGTTCTTCCTCTATCACCGTGCTGAATACTATCGTAGCCGATCAGCTGATCGATTTCCGTGTAGCGGTAGACGACCTGATTGATAACAAAGGAATGAAGAAGGAGTTAGCCATCATTCAGGTGCTGCGCGAGTATGTGGCTGCCTCCAAGGCAATTCGCTTTGAGGGCAACGGCTATTCCAAAGAGTGGGAGGAAGAGGCAGCCAAACGTGGACTGTCAAACATCAAGTCGACGCCGCGTGCCCTGGACATATACCACCGCGAGGATGTGCAGGACCTCTTCACGCGCCACGGTATTCTTTCGAGAATAGAGTTGCATGCCCGACACGAAATCCTGCTGGAGGACTACATCAAGAAAATACAGATTGAGTCGCGTGTTATGGGCGACCTTGCCTTCAACCACGTAATTCCAACGGCTGTGGCTTATCAGAACAAGTTGATTCAGAATATTCGCGGTTTGAAAGACTTGGGGCTGGAGGATGAGTACACTGAATCTACACTAGACTCGATCAAGCGTATTTCCCGTCATATCAAATCGATCCAGACAAACGCCGTAGACATGATTCAGCAACGAAAGGTTGCCAATAAGATTGAGGATGTGCGTGAGAAAGCAATTTTCTACAACGAAATGGTAATGACTTATTTTGAAGCCATCCGTACGAGTGTAGACAAATTAGAACTGATGGTGGACGACGAGGATTGGCCGCTGGTGAAGTACCGCGAACTGATGTTCAGGCGATAACCGTATCTTATTAGAAAGAGGAAGAGCACCTGCACCAGGTGCTCTTTTTTATTAGCTTCGGTTTCTGATCCAGCCGACCACTTCTCCTGCCACTTTCGCCAATATGATGGGCAGAAGTAGTATGACCAGGGTAGTGGCTATAACAGGTCGCAGGCCCATTTGCATGATCAGTTTCCTGACCACCTTACTTCGTAGTTCGTCTAACACGAACCGGCCGGCTTTCGTCATGGGCTTGCCTTTGAGTACTTCCAGAACACCTCTCCAGTTGCCGTGTTCAATTTGCCTTTTCAGAAAGCCCAGTACCGTGTCTTTAGTTATCAGGAAAGCTTCTGTCAGTTGCTCCTGCCGTATTTTTCCCCAATGTAACAGTGAGCGGAGCTTGGCGTCAGTGTTCTTCGGTATGTAGGCACTCATGTGTATCATTTCTGTTTGTTTGAATTAGTATTCTGTGCGTATGCTGATCCAATTTCAATTATCTTTAACGTTAGCCTGCTTGTTTTATACAACAATATACTGATAATTTCATCCATCACTATACCTAAACGATTCTGATAGTTTGTTTGCATACACGAATCCTGCCACAAAAATTGCCGCACTTACCTCTGTTTAAAATAATGATGCTAAATTTACGCTGTACGCCTGTTGAACAAAGCAGGTCTGAATTAAGTTAAGAGAAGGAAGCTTTAGCGAAGGCCCATTTATATATGAACAAGATCTATTGCCCCAACCTGACAGCATATAAACGCAGAGAAACCATTAAGGTACAGATTGGCGACGTGCCCATGGGGGCTCATCACCCGATCAGGGTGCAATCCATGACAACCGTGGACACCATGGACACGCTGGGCTCTGTGGAGCAGTGCATCCGCATGATCGAGGCAGGCTGTGAGTACATCCGCATCACCGCACCTAGCATCAAGGAGGCTGAAAACCTTCGCCACATAAAGAAGGAGTTGCGCCGCCGTGGGTATAACACCCCACTGGTAGCCGATATACACTTTACGCCAAATGCTGCTGAGGTGGCAGCCCGTATCGTCGAGAAGGTCCGCATTAACCCGGGCAACTATGCCGATAAGAAGAAATTTGAGGTAATTGAGTACAACGACCAGACCTACCAGGCGGAGCTGGATCGCATTCGGGAGCGCTTTGTGCCGCTGGTTCGCATCTGCAAAGAACATGGAACCGCCATGCGTATCGGTACCAACCATGGTTCCTTGTCCGACCGCATTCTGAGCCGCTACGGCGACACGCCTTTGGGTATGGTGGAGAGTGCGTTGGAGTTTTTGCGCATTTGCGAAGACGAGCAGTACTACAACATTGTCATCTCCATGAAAGCCTCGAACACGCAGGTAATGGTGCAGGCCTACCGACTATTGGTCCAGAAACTGGAAGAGGAGGGGCTGAAGCCATACCCACTGCATTTGGGCGTAACAGAAGCTGGAGAAGCGGAAGATGGCCGCATTAAGTCTGCCGTAGGTATAGGTACCCTGCTGGAAGACGGACTGGGTGACACCGTGCGCGTGTCTCTGACGGAAGCACCGGAAGCCGAAGCGCCAGTAGCCAAAGCACTCATCGACCGCTATACCTACCGGGCAGAAAAAGCACAGCCGATCAAGCCGATTTGTAACATCCCGATCGATCCGTTTCAATATCATCGCCGCGAAACAGGAGAAGTAGAAAACGTCGGAGGTCAAAACGTGCCACGCGTGCTGGCTGACCTGAGTCAGTTGCGTGATATACAGTATGCTGACCTGAAAAGCGTCGGCCACCTGTATTCTATGCTGCTGGATAAGTTCAATATGAACGACCTGGGAGCAGACTATATTTATACTGGCGACCATCCGATCAACTTCATGTTACCTAACGGACTGAAGGAAATCATCAATTACGTGCCGTGGCAGTTAGTAGAAGATCAGGAGCATCGGCATCCTATGCTCACGGCAAAGCAGTACCTGGAAGCCACCCATCTGCATCCGAAACTGAACTTCATTGAAACGGATGTCAGTGGTATCACCGAGGATTTAATGGAGCGTTTGAAGCAGGACCCTACGGCGGTGCTGGTGCTTTATACCTCTAATGAGCATGCTATGCCTGAGCTGCGCAAGTGTTTCTTCCGCCTGATAAACAATGGCATAAACACGCCTGCCATCATCAAGCGTTCATACGGTGCGCTGACACCAGATGAGGTACAACTGTACGCATCTACCGATGTGGGCGGCTTGCTGATTGATGGATTAGGAGACGGTATCATGCTGGGCACGGAATTGTTGCCTGCGCAGGAAAAAGGAGCCTGGTTGAGCACGATTGAGAAACTGAACAACCTGAGCTTCGGCATCCTTCAGGCTGCCCGCACCCGCATGAGCAAGACTGAGTACATCAGCTGCCCAAGCTGCGGTCGTACTTTATTCGATTTGCAGGAGACGACCGCTATGATCCGCAAAAGAACCGATCATCTGAAAGGTGTGAAGATAGGCATCATGGGGTGCATCGTGAACGGCCCGGGTGAAATGGCTGACGCCGACTATGGCTATGTAGGTGTCGGGAAAGACAAGATTGCTCTCTACCGTGGTCAAACTGTTGTCAAAAAGTCTGTTCCAGCCGACAGGGCGGTGGATGAATTGATAGAGTTGATCCGGGAGGACGAAAAGTGGATTGAACCTGTGCAGCTGGAAGCATAAGGCTATACCCGGCTATCCACTCGCCTAGATTATTTGTTAAGGATTGAGCATGTGACAACAGCAATTTGTGGCCGCATGTATTTTAAAATATTATTTACCGCACTATGAAAGGATTATTTGATTTTACAGAAGTGGCTACCTACTTCTTTCGCAAAAAGGACCCGAATCAAAAAACTAACTTTAATCTTCGGGCCATGCACACCATCAACAAGATCTCGATTCTGATGTTTTTGGCTGCCATGATATATTTTGTCATTAAACATTGGTAAGTGCCTTTCGCTGTGAATATTGAAGACTTCAGGGATTACTGCCTAGCGAAACCTGGCACTACGGAAGAATTGCCTTTTGATGAAGACACGCTTGTATTTAAGGTAGGTGGTAAGATGTTTGCCCTATGCAGCCTGTCTGAGTATAGGAAAGGGATAGCACTAAAATGCAATCCGGTACATGCTGTTGTGTTACGTGAGCAGTATGCACAAATCTTACCCGGCTATCACATGAATAAAAAGCATTGGAACACAGTGCTTCCCTTAGCTGGCTTGGAGCCGGATTTCCTCAAGTCGCTTATTGACCATTCCTATACCTTGGTGGTGGCAAATCTACCGAAAGCGCTGAAGCCACTTTAAACGCTTTTTTTCAAAAAAAATTATAAGCCGTATAAATTTTTTTTGTGCTAATGAATGACTGATATTTTGACAATTCCCGCACAAACACGCATTGGATTATAACACAAGATATATTTTTTTGCCTGTTTGTGAGTGTTTGGCATTAAAACCTACTCAAAGCATTCTAAATGCATATCTGAAGGTAAGAAAACTGCGAAGAAAGTTGCAACGTATATAAAAGTTTATATGTATATTAAGATCTATTTCGCAACTATTCACCCTATCTCACTATGCAATCTCAACGCGATGTAGGCATATTTGCCTACAGAAATGAATGGCAAAATGCCAGTCTAAACATTATCCTAACAAACAGTTTGCTGATTAACAGTTACGAAGAGTTTTTTAAAAAATATGACGTAACTGGCCAGCAGTACAATATTCTGCGCATTCTGCGCGAGCACTATCCTAAGCCGGTATCCACTTCGGTATTGCGCAATAATATGCTCGACAAAATGTCAGATACCTCCCGGTTGGTTGGTCGCCTCAAAACCAAAGGCTTGGTGGAGGTGGAGCGTAACATCTCTGACAAACGTCTGGTGAACATCGTGATTTCCGACAAAGGATTCAGTCTACTGGATCAGATAGGAAATGACTTGTACAAGCTAGACAACCTGCTACAGGGGCTGACTGAAGAAGAAGCAACCACGTTAGCTGGTCTGCTTGCAAAAGCACGGGAGTCGATTTCTACAGCAGAAAATCGTCTGTCACCTGCTCTCCAGTTTAACGAGGCTGTTTAAGAAGCTCCGGACCAAACAAAAAAGGATAGCCAATAAGGCTATCCTTTTTTGTTTTTAGGCTATGTAAGTAATGATAAATTGATACGGTTAGCACAAGGCATTAAGGCAGACCTTCTAACACTAGCAATCTATAGTGAATTGTAAAATTCACTGCCCATTTTAGCCCATCAGGTAATACAAAATACAGGAGCGGTGCTTGATATGCTTTTTGCTATTATGACAAAATATGAAGAGGTATGAAAAACCAAAAGCCGCCAGATTTGGGGTCTGAGCGGCTTTTGGAAAGTTAGTGGTAAGATGGAAATCCTTATACCACCACGTTGATGATTTTGTTAGGGACGATAATAATTTTCTTTGGTGTTTTTCCTTCCAGGAATTTAATGATCGTTTCGTCAGCCAATACTGCTTTTTCCATGTCCTCGCGTGGCGCGTCGGTGGCAAAAGCAAGCTTTCCTCGTGTTTTGCCATTTACCGATACCGGATACTCAAACGTGTTTTCAACCAGGTACTTCTCATCCCAAGTCGGAAAGGAGGCGAACGTAATGCTCTCTTTGTGACCTAGCTTCTCCCAAATTTCCTCCGCAATGTGCGGTGCGTAAGGGGCCAAGGCAATGGTAAGAGGCTCCAGAATAGCCCGCTTGTTCGTCTTAAGGGGCGTTAGCTCGTTCACGCAGATCATGAAAGTGGCAACCGAAGTGTTAAACGAAAAGCGCTCAATGTCTTCTTCTACCTTCTTCACTGTCTTGTGCAACGACTTCAACTCAGCAGCTGTCGGTTCTTCATCAGTCACGGCAAAGTTACCATCGTTGCTATGGAAGAGATTCCAGAAACGCTTCAGGAACTTAGTCACGCCATCCATGCCGTTGGTGTTCCAAGGCTTGAACTGCTCCAGTGGCCCTAGGAACATCTCGTACATGCGCAAGGTATCGGCGCCATTGCGTTCTACCAGTATATCCGGGTTCACCACGTTATACTTTGACTTCGACATCTTTTCGATCTCAACGCCGCAGATGTACTTGCCATCTTCCAGCACAAACTCAGCATTGGCGTTTTCCGGTCTCCAAGCTTTGAAGGCCTCCAGATCCAGTTCGTCGTTCTCCACGATATTCACATCCACGTGCAGGGGAGTGGTGTCGTACTGCTTGCGCAGGCCAAAAGATACGTAAGTGTTGCTGTCCTTCACGCGGTACACGAAGTTAGAGCGACCTTGGATCATGCCTTGGTTGATCAGCTTTTTGAAGGGCTCCTGTTCTACCACCAGTCCCAGGTCGAACATGAACTTGTTCCAGAAGCGGGAGTAGAGGAGGTGACCTGTCGCGTGCTCGGCGCCACCCATGTACAAGTCCACATTGCGCCAATATTCCACCTTGGCTTTGTCGGCAAAGGCCTGATCGTTCTGTGGGTCCATGTAGCGGTACCAGTACCAGCTCGAGCCTGCCCAACCCGGCATAGTGCTCAGTTCATATTCGTACTGATCCTGATATTTCCAGTCTACGGCGCGGCCCAGCGGAGGCTCACCTGTCTCGGTTGGCAGGTAGGCGTCGATCTTTGGTAACTCTAGCGGCAGCTCGTTCTCATCGAGCAAGTGCGGTATACCGTCTTTGAAGTATACAGGCACCGGCTCACCCCAGTAGCGCTGACGGCTGAACACGGCATCGCGCATACGGAACTGCGTGCGGCCTTTGCCCACGCCCAGTTCTTCGGCTTTGGCTATACCTGCAATGATCGCATCTTTTACCTCCAGTCCGTTCAGGAAACCTGAATTGATGATTTTTCCCTCTTTGGCAGCATAAGCCTCTTCCTCCAGATTACCGCCAGCTACCACTTCACGGATAGTCAGGTTGAAGTGCTTGGCAAAAGCGTAGTCACGGGAGTCGTGGCCCGGAACGGCCATCACAGCACCGGTACCGTAGCCAGCCAACACATAATCGGCGATCCAGATCGGCACACGTTCTTCGGAAATCGGGTTGATGGCGTAAGCTCCGGTAAATACACCGCTCACGGTTTTCACGTCGGTCATACGCTCACGCTCCGAGCGGTTTTTGGCCACGTTCACATAAGCTTCCACCTCGGCGCGATGGTCATCTGTTGTGATTTCATCTACCAATTCGTGCTCTGGTGCCAGCACCACGAAAGTGGCACCGTAAATCGTATCAATACGTGTTGTGAAGACTTTGATCTTCTCGGAAGCACCGCCTTCGATGGCAAAGTCAAGCTCAGCACCCACTGATTTGCCTATCCAGTTGCGCTGCATTTCTTTCACCGGCTCCGGCCAGTCGATGGTGTCGAGGCCCTGCAATAGGCGCTCGGCGTAGGCGGTGATTCGCATCATCCACTGGCGCATCAGTTTGCGCTCTACCGGATAACCGCCGCGCTCAGAAAGACCGTCTTTCACTTCGTCGTTGGCCAGCACCGTACCCAGGGCAGGGCACCAGTTCACCACAGCGTCGGCTACATAAGTCAATCTATACTTGAGAAGTGTCTCCGCTTTCTCCTGCTCGTTCATTGCTTTCCAATCTTCGGCCGAGAAGGCAGGGGTGTCTTCGTCGCAGGCAGCCTTGATGCTGGCGTTTCCGTTTGCCTCAAAGGCAGCGATCAGTTTATCAATGGACTCTGCTTTATCGGATGTATAGTTATAGTAGCTGTTGAACAGCTGCATGAAGATCCACTGCGTCCACTTGTAATAGCTTGGATCGGAAGTGCGTACTTCGCGCTCCCATTCGTAAGAGAAACCGATGTTCTTGAGCTGCTCAATGTAGCGGCCAATGTTCTGCTCCGTTGTGATGGCGGGATGCTGGCCCGTTTGGATGGCGTATTGCTCGGCTGGCAAACCAAAGGCGTCGAAACCCATCGGGTGCAGCACGTTAAATCCTTTGGAGCGTTTGTAGCGGCTCACGATATCAGAGGCGATGTAACCGAGTGGGTGTCCTACGTGCAGACCCGCCCCAGATGGGTAGGGGAACATATCCAGCACATAATACTTCGGCTTATCGGTGTTTTCATTGGCTTTAAAAGTCTGGTTCTCTTCCCAGTAACGCTGCCACTTCTTCTCTATCTGATTGAAATTATACTCTGACATAGTTTATCCTGTAATCGCTTGATCTAAACAAGCTGCTAAGATACGTTAAATTGCTAAATGGTTAAATTGTTGATTACTGATTGTTAATTGTCGGATGTTTGAATTGTTAGTGAATAGTGGTTGTGCGAAAGGTACAGATGAAGCGGGCCTTGGAAGCTTTTTAAAAGTTGTGATGCTCCAGGTATAGGCATCCTGTTTGGCGATAGTATTGCGAGATGTTAGATTTTGTATCAACTCCTAAAGTGCGAATAATTATAAATCAAAAAAATTGTGTGAATACCATTTAACAATTTAACTATGTAACAATTTAACAATGAATAAATACCTTTGCACTTTGAAGCAAAATGGAATACGATGGAAAAATACGATCTGCTGGATGTGCCGCACCTGATCTATGTGATGGACCCGATGTGCTCGTGGTGCTATGGATTTGCGCCGGTGCTGCACAGGCTCAAAAAGGAACAGGAAGGTAAGCTGAACTTTAAGCTGGTACTGGGGGGATTGCGCCCGGGTACTACTGAGCCGATGGGGGATGAAATGAAAGCCGCTATTAAGCAACATTGGCAGGAAGTAGAGAAGGCGACAGAACAGACTTTTGATTTCGGCTTCTTTGAGCGGGAGAGCTTTGTGTATGATACAGAGCCGGCTTGCCGCGCTGTGGTGACCATGCGTTACCTGCAGCCTGAAAAAGAGCTGGAGATGGCAGAGGAAGTACAACGTGCCTTTTATGCCCGCAATAACGACGTGACCAAAGCCGAAGTGCTCGCAGAGATCGCATTGGGATTAGGTATAGCGGAAGACACTTTTCTGGAGAAGTTTCACTCCGATGAAATGAAAGAGAAAACGCAGCAGGATTTCCTGATTGCCCGGCACCTGCAGGCCAACGCTTTCCCAAGTGTATACCTGCTCGTTGGCCACAACCTGAGTCTGCTTAGCCGTGGCTATTATTTATACGATGCGCTGAAGGCCAAATTGGAAGAAGCCCTGAAAGGGGCACAACATTAAAATGAAAACCGCTGTCTGCCACCTTACCAAAAGGCATCTCCCTCTAAACCAACTGGTGCTGGGAGCCAGCATCCGGCGGCCTATCTTTAAGCTGATTCAAGCCGACTACCCTGATTTCACAGATGCATCTTATGTAGCGGCGGGGAATTTAAACAAGTACCGAAAGATATATCTGGAGCAACTGTTGGAAAAAGAACTGGGCGAGATCTCGGATCTGGAAAAGGAGGTGCTCGACAGTATACAGGAAAACGAATTGCTATCTTCCAACATCGAAGAGGAGTTACAGGAAAACCTGTCGCTAGGAGACCGTATGGCCGACAGGATCGCTACCTTTGGTGGCAGTTGGACGTTCATCCTGGCTTTCTTTGGGTTTATCCTGCTCTGGATGATGGTGAATGTATACCTACTCGCAACACGCCCTTTCGATCCGTACCCCTTCATTTTGCTCAACCTGATCCTTTCCTGTCTGGCAGCCATACAAGCACCGATCATCATGATGTCCCAAAACCGTAAAGAGGTGAAAGACCGGCAGCGGTCGGAGTATGATTACCAAGTGAACCTGAAGGCAGAATTAGAGATTCGATTGCTGCACGAAAAGATCGATCACCTGATCGTGCATCAGAACCAGCGCTTGCTCGAAATTCAACAGATACAGGTAGATCTGATGGAAGACATCCTCAACCGCTGGCGGAAATAATGGGCCTTACTCGCTTTCACTGAGTACGGTAGCCAGCGGATTCACACCGTTCCACAGGCCATGGCTCTCCACAGGTATAAAGCGGGCAAACAATTCTTCGCTATACCACTTTTCAGCCCGTGTACGCCTGATCACTTCTTTGTGCAAATCACCGCGATAGGCATAAGTTTTCATGGCCTCCATCGACTCCCATACACTAAAAGTGGCCTGCCGGATCAGGGGAAGTTCGCCGAGCCCAATAGAACAAATCAGTCCTTTGGCTTCTTCCAGCGCTCTGCTCACCTTCGGCGTAAAACGCCAGAACTGAGGTAACGCCAGCCAATTAATAGAGGCTCTGGTTAATACTGCTACCGGCCCATCATACTGCTTTTCCGTCAGTTGTGGTGTAAAGGGTTGCACACCGTCCCACAGACCATGCGCTTGCATAGGTTGTAGCTTCACCGTCCAGATTTCGGATGCATGCAGCCTGTACTCCAGCATCAATTCAGAGCGCTCCAGAAACTCGTCAGCAGCCTCTTCGCTTTCCCAGGTGCACATCAGGCCATATCTGCGAAAGTTAGGTTTGATGCTGAAGCCTTTGCCCTGGCCGCTGCCTAATAATTTGTAGAATAATAATCCGGGGATTTGATCTAGTTCGGCGCCTTTGGTGCCCATTTGAGCCAAACCCCAACGGATATGGCCTTTCCGAAAACCGAAAAGCGTCAGGGTGGTTAGTCGATCGGACTGTGGGGTAATTTGTCGCAAGGGATTCGGTATTAAATGGTAAGTACAAATGCAATTTACAAAACGAATAAACCAAAAACACCTGCCGAACCGATTTGTTTGGCAGGTGTCTGGAGTTATTTTTAGCTGTTACTACAACTATAGGTCAATCTTTTTATTCTCACCCGGATCGTAGCTTTCGCCAGACAAAGTTGCTTTAACAAATCCAATCAGGTGCGTGACAGCGCTATTGGGAGAGTCCCAATATTCAGCTTTTTCAATATCAACTCTAATAAGCCCGATATTCGCGTCTTCTTTCCCATCCGGGAACCACGCCTTGAGTTCAGGAGTCCATAGCTCTTCAATTTTTGCTCTGTCTTTGGAGAGGGTTGCTTTGCCTGAAACAGAAACAAACACGTTGTCAGACGGCTTGGAGTAGCTCAGGTTCACATGCGAATCGTTTTTGATTTCGTGCGACTTGCCTGATTCATAACCGGTGAAGAACCAGACTACCCCATCTTCCCCGATTTTTTGAGTACTCATAGGGCGGCTTCTCAAACTTCCATCTTCGTCCACGGTAGTCATCATGGTAAAGTCAATGTCCTCTAACAATTCAATCAGTTTCTGCAGATTCTCTTTTCGATCGTTGTTCATAGTTTTCTAGGTTGTATGTGTTTAAGTGGTACGGGCTAATGTGCTAAAGTGTTTATACCCGTTTTGGCAATACCTTTACAACCGAATCAGGTATAAGATGTTTATATTGCAGCTGAACCAAACACAGAAACATTGAACTATTTGGCCCATATTTTCCTGTCAGGCGACGACGAAGAGCTTTTACTGGGCAATTTTATAGCCGATGCTGTGAAAGGAAAACAGCTCGAGCTATACCCGACGGGCATTGCACGGGGCATCAAACTGCATCGCCTCATCGACACCTATACCGACACGCACCCAGTGGTAAGCGAAACCAAAGCTCGCCTGCGTCCCTATTTTCGCAAATACGCTCCGGTTGTGGCCGACCTGTACTTCGACCATTTTCTAGCCAACCGTTTCGGGGAGTTTTCTTCTGAATCCTTGAAAGAATATACCTCCCGCGTCTATACTTTGATCAATCAACACTTACCTAATCTTCCGGAGCGGGTCCAGTATTTCTTTCCTTACATGATGCGGCAAAACTGGCTCTTGTCTTATGCCAAGGTGTCAGGTATAGCGCAGGCCCTTGGTGGACTAAGCCGACGTACTTCGTTTGAATCGGGTATGGAGAGGGCGGGGGAGGAGTTGCTGGAGAATTATGCGCTTTATAACGAAGACTTTTCCCTGTTCTTCCCGGAACTAATTGCCTATGTGGAGGAGGTGCTGCCGGAGTTGAGGAAGGTGGTATAGCAAGTAGGTGTAAAAAAAAGGAGCCGCTATACCTGCGACTCCTTCTTTATGAATACTGTTGGTTCTTAGTGGTGGTGCACACCGCCTTCACCGTGCACATGACCGTGGTCAAGTTCTTCGGTTGTTGCTTCACGCACTTTTTCAACCTTGCCTTTGAAGTACAGTTCTTTGCCAGCTAGCGGGTGGTTGAAGTCCATTACCACTGCATTGTCTTTCAGTTCAGCCACACGGCCCTGCAGTTGGTTGCCTTCGCTGTCCGCCATCGGGATGAAGTTGCCCACTTCCAGCATGTTTTCCGGAATGCCACCTTCTACTTCAAATACGCTCATGGGTAGCTCAACAACCGCGTTCTGGTCGAACTCACCGTAACCGGCCTCTGAATCCAGTTTAAAGTCAAACGTGTCACCAGCGCTCTTGCCGTCAAGGTTCTCTTCGAACTGATCTGGCAGGCCGCTCATGCCGTATATGAATACCATTGGATTTTCGTTATTGGCAGTTTCAACGAGGGTTTGCTCACCGCTTTCATTCTGAATACGGAGCTCGTAAGAGAGCGTCACCACTCTGTTTTTCTCAATTTTCATAATTGTGTGTTTTGTTTTGGTATCAGAAAGGTAAAAAGATTAACCGGAGAAGCATAACTCACCCGGTTTTATTTGAACGACTCCCTGATGATGAATAAATAAAATGTAAACTTATACCTACGCTAAGGCAGGCTCTCAGTTAGTTCCCAGGCACTTTTATAAGCACCGATGCTTTCCACGTAGGAAATCAACTTCGCAAAAAACGGGTTGGTGGATAGCGTGGCGCTGTCGCCTACAATAATCAGCTTGCGGCGGGCGCGGGTCATGGCCACATTCATGCGCCTTTCGTCCGCCAGGAAGCCGATCTCGCCGCGTTCGTTGCTGCGTACCAGACTCATGCAGATGATGTCGCGCTCCTGTCCCTGAAAACTGTCCACGGTACCGATGCTTAACTGGCGCTTCTGATGCAAATCATGCAGACGGGGCGTATGCTCCACTTTGTCCTGCAGGTAGTTGATCTGGGCACGGTAGGGCGCTATTACTCCGATCTTCAGCGGTGCTACTTCCTCATCCTCGTCGTAGTCCTTCAAGAGGTTCGAAAGATGGTTGATCAAAAGATCTCCCTCTTCCGGGTTGGCGGAGCTCTGCGTGTCGGGCATTTCGGCCTCATTATACCCGCATCCGGCTGTGTCGATAAACTCCACCGCCATGTCGGGTGAGAAGATCGTGTTATACCCGTGCAGTTCCGCGCTGTGCACGCTTTCGTGCGCCACCAGTTCGCCTCTGTAGAACTGCTGGTTCGAGAACTGCATGATGTGATGGTGCATGCGATACTGGGTTTTAAGCATCACCGACACCTCCGGCTGGCGATTGATACACTTCTCAAACAAAGTCACACTCAAACCGCCCTTATCCGCGTCCAGCGACTTGATGGTAGGAGGCAGCTGGCAGTGGTCACCGGCCAGCACCACGCGGTTCGTGCGGCTGATCGGAATCCAGCAAGCTGGCTCCAGGGCCTGCGCCGCTTCGTCGATGAAAACCGTGTCATAGGTCAGGTGGCGGATGGCCTTATTGGCTGCGCCCACTAAAGTACATGTGATCACCTGCACATTGTCCAGCAAGTCATCGGTGATGTAGTGCTCCACGTTGTCAGCCTCGTCGAGGAGGCGGTGGCTTTCGGATTTGTAAAGCTGGCGCTGCGCCCGCTCCTGATGCCCGAACTTACGCTTGAACTGGTAGGCCATGCGCTTATACTCTTCCGCTGTCTTTCTCAGATTCTTCAAGTCTTTGTAAGCCCGGTGCGCCATTACCTGTGCATCCAGGGTATGCTCCAACAGCACATCTGACACACGAGACGGATTACCGATGCGGATCACGTTCACCCCTTCGTTCGCCAGCTTCTCGGTGAGCAAGTCAACGGCTGTATTTGAAGGCGCCGTTACCAGCAATCGCTTCTGAGATTTCAGGGTATGGAGGATGGCCTGTACGAGCGTGGTGGTTTTGCCTGTACCCGGAGGTCCGTGGATGATCGCTACATCCTTAGCCTGCGCTATTTTCTGCACGGCTTCGTTCTGCGACTCGTTCAGCACTTGAATTACCTCCAGTTTCTCGCCCGTGAAGGTAGCCGGTTTTATACCCAGCATGATGTCACGGAGTTCGGCCAGACGCGTACCTTTGGCTTCCTGCACCTTTTTAAGGGCGATCTCCATCTCGCGGTAGCTGATCTCATCGAAGGTCAACTCGATGCCCATGCGTCCAGTTCCCACCCAGTCAGGCAGATCTTCCTTGTTCGTGGCCAGAATCACCTTGTTGCGCTTCACGCCCAGTACCACGCCGCTTAAAGTGGCTTTCTCACTGCTGTTTATGAAAAGAGAGGCTGTTTTACCGGGCTGGAAGAGGTGCAGCTGGTCACGGTCGGAGGTACGCTCCAGTTCAATCACCACTTTGTTGCCAAAACCGATTTCTTCTTTTGAGATCACGACCGGATACCAGCAAAGGCCCATTTGTTTGCGCTCGGTGATCGTGCTCTTGAGTGCCTTCAGCTTGTATTGCTGCCGGTCTTCTTCCTGTTCTATTTTCAACAGGTCCTGTACCTGCCGTAGTTCTTCAAAAATATCGATCATGCGTATCTAAAAAAGAAAGGCTGGGTACATAGCGCCAGCCTTTTCCGTAGCTTTTGTTCTATTGTCTATACCTGAAAAAGGTATCGTCTTATAACAAAAAGCGTGTACTAAATAATTCCGCTGCCACAGACTGTTTCTTATACCTGTCAGGGTTATTTCACTCTACTTTATTTGTCATCCTGTAAGGATCTTGGTAGCTCTTAGCTTAGGTTTAACCTCCGGGAGGAGGGGCCCTCTATTTCATTAAGTTTCTTAACAGAATGATACCTGTGGCAGCTATACGGCCCTAGGCCTTCTTGCGTTTTTTAGGCGCCTTCTTGGTGCTCAGTCTAACCTGCAGAAAAACTGCATAGAGGAAAAAGAGGAACGCGGCACCACCCAATATGGCGATCACACGGTCTTTGCCGTAGCGCACCTCATCGGTCGCTTTCAGTTGCTCTTTGAGATCCAGAATGACACGTTCGCGCTTCTTGGCCTGACTCTCAAGCGTGCTGATCTGCCCTTTGAGGTCGGTGATCTGGTTGTTGATCAGGCGCTCATCCTGTTGGATCATTTTACCGGCCCGCTGTCTCTCCACGGTGCTTTCGGCGATCTTGCGCACGCTGGCCTCTTTCACGGCCGCAATCAACTCCGAATCTTTGCGGATGATCTCTTTGAGGGTGTCGATGATGTTAAGGAGGTCTTTCTTGGATTGTTTACCCCAGAAATTGCTGTTTTGTCCGCTGTAATACTGGTACTCCAGAATCAGCTGTTCACGCTCGCCCATCAGACGGCTGAGCTTGTCTTCTTGCGGTGGTGCTTGTTCCTGTGCCTGCGCGCCCACAAACCAAAGGCAGCAAAAGCAAATAGCCAGTAGTTTCTTCATCATCATAAAAAGGAATGCTTTACTCTATCACGCAAATATGGCCATCCTTATTGGATTAGGCACAAATTATTTTTGTTTTGGCCTGTAAAAATAGAGGATCAGCACAGGCAAAAGCAAGAGGTCGGCCACCACGGCAAAAACAAAGGTGAGACTTACAAACACGCCCACATAAAAGGTAGCATCGAAGGACGATAGCACCAGCGTCAGGAAGCCGGCCACCAAAATGCAGGAAGTGATGATGATCGCCTTACCAGCCGAAATGATGGTGGTCTTGATGGCGTAAGGCAGTGTCTTGCCTTTGCGCAGCTCCACTTTAAGCTTGCCGAGGAAGTGGATCGTGTCGTCCACGGCGATGCCGAAGGCAATGGTGAAGATAATGGAAACGGACACCGTCATGTTAATGCCCAGGTAACCCATAATGCCCCCGATCATTAACAACGGAATGATGTTGGGCACAAGCGAAATCACAACCATACGGAGCGAGCGGTAGATAAAGCCAACCAGTATCGCTACTACCAAAAAAGCGATCAGCAAGCCCTGCAGCATGTTGCTGACCACGTAATCGTTGTTTTTGTCGAGCATCACAGCGCTGCCGGTAATGCGTGTCTGCAGTAGTTCTGGATTTAAATGCTGATCAATGAACGTACGTAGCGAGTCATTAAGCTCGGCAGCCCGCACGCTGCCCACGTCGGTCATTTTACCAGCCAATCGACCTTCCAGCTGATCAGCCGTCACTACCGCCCGCAGTTCGCTTCGTTTGCTGTAAGCCGCCAGCCGCCGTTGTACCTGTTGCATTTCGCGCTCGTTGGCCGGCAAGGTATAGTAGTCGGGTAAGCCGCCATTCTGGGCACGGTGTATAGCGCGCACCACGGTGGCAGGCGAGGTGATGAAGTTAAGGCCGTAGGTCTGGTATAGGTAGGTCTCGAGTTGATCGACCTCCTGCAACACCTCGAGATCATACATGCTTTTGCCGGGACCAGCGATCAGGTGCAGTTCGAAAGGGCGGACACCTGAAAATTTTTCTTCAAAATATTGAAAGTCCTTTATAATGGGGTCGTCATCGCCGAGGTCTTCCAGCAAAGTCGTGTCGACTTTTATCATGCTGATGCCGATGAGGGAAACCAGTACTATGCCCATGCTGGCGTAGAGGATCGGGTAAGGCTTGCGCAACACAAAGGTATAGACGCGTCGCAAAAGCATTGGCCACGACAGATCCGAACGTCGGGCACGCCGTGGGTTGGGCTTTTTGTTCAGGAGGAGAATAGCCGGCAACATGGTGAAGGCCAGTACAAAAGCCAGCGCAATACCAATGGCGGTGTATAATCCAAACTCACGGATAGGTACGATGGAGGTAGTGAGTAATGTCAAAAAGCCGACTGCAGTGGTGAGTGAAGTCAGTAAGGTAGCCATGCCCACTTCGCGGACGGTGAGCCGCAGCGCCTGTAGCTTGGTGGCGCCCTGCCCAATCTCAGTGATGTAGCGCGACATAATATGGATGACATCGGACATACCGACCACAAACATGATGGTGGGCAATAGCACCGTCATCACATCAATGGGTTTGTTGAACAGCCCCATCACCCCAAGGCTCCAGAGCACAGAAAGAAGTACCACCACCAAGGGCACCAGCACCCCCCATACTGTGCGGAAGGCAATCCACAGGAATAAGATGACCAAGAGGATGGAGGCCGACATAAAAATAGCCAGTTCGATCTTCATCTTCTCGATAAAGACTGACTGCGCCAGCACTTTTCCAGCCACATGGTGCTCCTGCAAGCCCAACCGCTCGACCTCGCCATACATGGCGGTAATCAGCGAGTCGCCGGGCTCCTTGCCCAGATCGTCCGAGGTCTGCACAAAAAGCGATACAGCCGTGGCGTCCTCTGAAAACAACGTGCCCACCAGTTCACGACTCTGGTAGATCAGCGTAGAGTCTTGGGTATAGCGCTCGGGCTCGTCAGGGTGCAGGTAGGGAATCTCAAAATAGCCAAACTGCTCAATGATTGGACTTTTGACGGTAGTAGGAGAGAGTACCGATTCCACATGCGGCTGTTGCTGCATGAAGCGGGTAAGGGTATCAACTTTCTGTAGAAATTGCTGTTCGAATAGACTGCTGCCATTGTCGAGGCCGATCAGCAAATAGTCGTTGTCGTTGCCGAACTTATCGCGGTAGCTGAAGTAGTAAGCTAAGTCCGGATCGCCTTTCGGGAAGAAGTTGTCGAAGTTATAATCGAAACGCAAACGGGAGGCGTAGAAAACGCTGAGAGCCGTCAGGATAGCGATGACGGTCAGGGCAAGTAAACTGCTGGTTTTGTGGCTCAAGGGATTAAAAAATGATGATGATCATTTTGGTGATTTGATAGAACGTGTATATTTACTCACTCAACAACAAAGGGTTGATTTCTGTTTAAACAATCGATAAACCAAGAGATATGAAGAAGATCGTTTTAGCGCTCGCACTGGCTGGATTTGTAGGTGCCGGCGTAGCCACCCCAGCCCTCGCTTGTGAAGGCGGCAAGTGCAAAATGGAGCACACCGACAAAGATGGCAAAGCGAAGAAAGCTAAAAAAGGCGAAAAGGCTGAGTCCTGCCACATGATGACGCCTACCGCGACTGCTAAAGATGGCAAAGCTACTGCAGCTGCGCCAATGTCTTGCTGCGCAAAGAAAGATGCTCCAAAGGCTGATGCTACGAAGGAAACGAAGGAACAGCGCTAAGCTTGTTTTATATTCAGAAGGGGTACTTGCTGAGAATTCAGCAAGTACCCCTTCTGAATTTTAGGGATAGCTTGTAAACGATTTGGCCTGGTTGACTTTATGTCATTTCGACCAACGGGAGAAATCTGAATCATTGTTAAATGCCTGAATTAATCCAGATCTCTCACTCGCGTTCGAGATGACATTTGGGATTACTTCACCAACCCAACCCGAAACTTCCTGCCTTTGATCTTCCCAGTCGTAAGCGCCTCTACAATTTCTTGCGCCCGCTCCGCAGGTATAGCCACATAGCTGGCTTTGTCCTGCACTTCGATGCGACCAATCTGATCGGCTTTGAGTCCAGCGGCGGCAATCAGGGCGCCCACAATATCCCGTGGACTGAGTTTGTCTTTTCGACCGGCGTTGATGTGGAGCGTAGCAAAGGCTTCTGTGGATTCCGGTTCTGCTTTCTCAACCCGTACGGCCAGTTCGGCGGTGTTCAGCCATTCATCCATGCGCACCAGACCCCAGTCACGTAGCGTTTTTTCGTCGCGGGTAGTCGCAAAGGTATAGACCTCGCCACTTCGACCGGCGCGACCGGTGCGGCCGCTGCGGTGTAGATAGGCTGCTTCTTCGTCTGGCAGTTCGTAATGGATGATGTTTTTGAGTGCGGCGATGTCGAGTCCACGGGCGGCCAGGTCGGTAGCGACCAATACCTGCGTGGTACCGTTGCGGAAGAGCGTCATGGCCTTGTCCCGGTCCTGTTGCTCCATGCCACCATGCAGGGAACGAGCTCCGAAGCCGTACTTGGCCAGCATGGCCGCTACATCGTCGGAAGCACCACGGGTGTTGCAGAACACAACGGTACCGGCGGGGTTGATGCTTTGCAGGAGGTGGAGCAAAGCTTGTTGTTTGTCCGGCTGTGCGACTTTTATACCTGTTAGACGCACCTGATCAGGTATAGTGTTGGGCGACACCTGTACAAACTGCGGATTTTTAAGTGATTCAGAGATCAGCTGCTTCACCTCGTCTGGCATGGTGGCTGAGAACAGTACCGCCTGTCGTTTTTTAGGTATAGCCTCCAATATCTGGTCTATTTCATCGGCAAAACCCATTTCGAGGAGCTTATCGGCTTCGTCGAGCACCAGCATGCGTACCTGACTAAAGTCAACAGTTTGGCGGTAGAGGTGATCAGTCAGACGGCCGGGCGTGCCCACCAGCACCTGTGGCGGGAAAGCCAGCGATGCCCGTTCCTGTGAAAATGAGTGCCCGCCATAAAAAGCGCTTATCTTGAGGTTGTCGATCTTCTGGGCGAGTTGCTTGAGTTCATGACGCACCTGAACGGCCAGTTCGCGAGTTGGAACTAGCACCAACGCCTGTACCACCTGCTTGGCGGTATCGATCTGCTGAAGTAGTGGCAAACCGAAAGCGGCTGTTTTTCCGCTGCCTGTTTCCGCCTGTCCGGCCACATCCTGCCCCTTTAGGAGCGCAGGTATAGCAGAGAGTTGTATAGGGGTGGGCGTGTGAAATTCCAGCTCAGCGAGGCGCTGTAACAGCGCAGGGGAGAGTCCCAGTTGATCAAAAGAAGCCATAGGCATGCGTACGTGAACCGCAAAGGTACGGATTCCAATATATCCCATCTGCTATTTTTTCAGTATTAGGGTTATGGCAAATGACTACAAGCGAGTAAAAAAGCTCACGTATTGGTTATTGTTCTCGGTGCTCCTGGTATTTGTCCTGGTGGAGGCGCGTGAGTTTCTTTATCCCATCGTCATGGCCTTGCTGTTTGCCTATCTGCTATACCCTGTTGTGAAGCGATTGGAGAATTGGGGCATACCGCGGCTGCTGGCCAATTTCGTAACCATTATCACTGCTATGGCCTTGTTTGCTGGCTTGCTGCTGCTGCTTTACAAACAACTATCTGTTTTCCTGACCGATTTTCCTCAACTAAAAGAGAAGGCCTTGGCCAACATTGACTTGCTTCAAGCGCACATCGACCGAAAGTTTGGCGATGAAAGCCAGGCCAACGAGCGCTGGCTGCGCCTTCAGGTTAGCAATGCAATGGATCTGAGCGGATCAGCCATCACAAACATACTGCTAGCCACTACCAACACCATTACCAAGTTTGCCCTGATGCCGGTTTACATTTTTCTGATGCTGTATTACCGCAACAAGTTTGAGACCTTTTTATTCAAGGCACTCTCGTCACACCGGCATGGCAAGGTGAAGGTGATGATCGATGAAATTTCGAGCGTGACCAAGCATTACATGGGCGGTGTGGTGATCGTTATTTTGATTCTCTGCGTTATTAACTCGGCCGGACTGCTGATCATCGGGGTGGAATACGCGATTTTACTGGGCATCGTATCGGCTTTTATCAATTTTATACCTTACTTCGGTACCTTAATTGGCGGTGCAGTTCCGCTGCTCTATACCCTGGTCGTGCAAGGAGATCCCCAGAAGACCTTGGCCGTCCTGCTCTTCTTCCTGGTAGTACAGTTCACCGAAAACAACATTCTCACACCAAATATCACTGGCAGTCGCGTCAACATCAATCCGCTCTTCACTATTCTCAGCATTATAGTAGGAGGTATGCTGTGGGGCCTTCCAGGTATGTTTGTAGCGGTACCAATCATGGGCATGTTTAAAATATACTTCGATAATAGCCCGAACCTCCAGGCTTATTCTTTTATGCTCGGCACGGAGGGTACCGAAGAACATGCGCTCACCATAGATAAAATTCTGCGTTTTCTGCGCCTGAGGAAGTAAAATGTACTTTGCGGGAGCGATTTCCGTTACTTTCAAAATAACTAATACAAAGCGGGCGTGGGCAGGTTACTTTTGCCGTATAGCGCGCATTAACCTTTAAAGCTGTGGTGGCATTATTTCTGATGCAACCCATGCAACTCTTTTAAGGTTTGGGGCGTCTTCTCTATAGTCCGATCACCCAAAAATATTTATATAGCTAACAGTTTGTCTACCTCTATCATCACTGCATTTTTCAAGCGTCGTATCGTACAGCCTGTGCTCAATCTGCTCCGGCAAGGTATGACACCGCACAAGCTGGCCGTTACGGTTGCGCTCGGCACGGTGGTAGGTATACTGCCTGCACTGGGCGTCACGACCGTGATGGGAACGGCGCTGGCCGCCCGATTCCGGCTGAATATCGCTGCCACCGTGCTGGTAAGCTATCTGGTGCATCCGCTGCAATTACTGCTGATCATTCCTTTTATCAAGGCGGGCATTTTCATGTTTGGTATGGATGACCTCAAATTGACACTCGATGAAATGATTGCTATGTTTCAGCTTGACTGGCTGGCTGCGCTGAACAAACTCTGGCTCGCCAACTTAGCGGCTGTTTCGGCCTGGGCGATATTGGCTTTACCTGTTGGAGCAGTGGTGTATTTTGCCTTGCTTCCTGTTCTAAAGCGGGTTTTGCCAAAGTCATCATCGGCTGCTGAGACTATACCTGTCAGTCCTATACCTGAGATCACTCTTCCGGTTATACCTATACATGAAGCAGAAGTGCAGCCTCAAGTCTAGTGTATAGCATTTATACTTAAGGCCTGTAAAATAAGAAAGTCAGCTCCATTTCGAAGCTGGCTTTTGTATTTATGTTTTATACTGATCAGGCTGACTCCAGGATCTGGAATAATTCGTCCAGCTTAGGCGTGAGGATGATCTCGGTACGACGGTTTTTCTGACGGGCCTCTTTTGTTTTGGCGTTGTCGAGTGGCACGTACAGGCTGCGGCCAGATGGCGTTACGCGATCGGGCTGCACACCGGATTGCGTCAGGATACGGGTGATCTCGGTGGCGCGGAGCACGCTCAGGTCCCAGTTGTCCTGCATGCCTACGGTGCCGCGGGCGATCGGCACATCATCCGTATGGCCTTCTACAACCACGTTCACGTCCTGCTGCTCTTTCAATACGGCGGCAAGTTTCTTCAGTGCCTCTACACCTTTCGGGTCTACTTTGGTAGAGCCGGAGTTGAACAGCAGTTGCTCAGCCAGCGACACGTATACCTTGCCGTTGCGAATGTTTACGGTTAGGTCTTTGTCGTTGAAGCCAAGCAGGGCATTGCTCACTTTAGCACGAAGGGCATTCACGGCCTTGTCTTTCTCGTCGAGGATGCGCTGCAGTTCGGCCAGTCGCTGCTCGCGGGCTTTAAGATCAGCGTTCAATTTATCGATCTGCGACTTGCTCATGTTCAGGTTATCGCCCAGTGCCTTGCCTTCTTTCAGGGCTTGCTGCAGACTTTGCTGATACTCTGTTTTCTGACGCTCCAGTTCGGCCCGTTCCTGCTCCAACTGGGCTTTTTCTTTTTCGAGCGCAGACTTCTGCTGCTCCAGGTCGGACTTATCCAGCTCTAGGGCGTTTTTGCGCGTCATCAGGTCATCGTATTTTTTCTTGGAAACGACGCAGGATGATAGCGAAAGACTCCCGATCAGAAGAAAGAGGGAAGCTCTGTAAAAATTCTTTTTCATATCAATCTTTAAGGTTGGATGGTGCTTGTGTGTTGTTCTTTGTCTAGTTAGCTGCCTCGGCAGCTTCGGTTTCGATGCGGAATATGCCTTTCGGGTCTGGCATGCGGGTCATAAGATCTGACAGGAAATTATAGTCGAGCGACATGATGTTGAGGTCACGTCCGCGGTGAAGGTAATCCCAGGCTTCGGCGTATTTCTTGTTGTGAAAATATACCTGCGACAAACTTGACATGGCAAAGGCATTGTTCTGATCTGCCTTTAAAGAGCGGTCAAGAAATGTAGTGGCTTGTTTTAGGTTCTTTTTCTTCTTGTCTGAAAGGTACTGCTGCAGGTAAGCGGAGCCCATATCAGACAGCAGCAGAGAATTATTCGGTTGGTACTCCAGAGCACGTTCCAACATGCCGATAGCCTCTTTGGAATTGCCTCTGCTGTTTTCCACCAGTCCAAATGCCCAGTAGGTGTTGTAATTATCCGGATTTAGCAGCCAGGCCAGGTTAAAGCGGTATACGGCCGTGTCGACCTGTCCTTCGTTCAGATACTCCCAACCGCGGTCCATAAAAAAGTTACTGGCCTCCGTGCGGCTTTCGAAGCTCTTGTCACAACTGGTCAGGAATTTTTCATCGGCTTTCTGCTGGGCATCTGTCTTAGCTACCTGCCCAAACATCGGGAGCACTTTAGGGTGCGAAGCAGGCTGCTGCTCTTGTGCGAAGGCCATGGAGGCGCTCAGGAAAATAGTGGCCGCAGCCAGGAAAATTCTTTTCATGTGATGGTATCAACTAGGTATGGTAATCCTTCCTGGTTTAAAAATACGCCACCTGACTTGAAATAACAAATGCCAACCTGTCATTTACTGGTATTTGCCGGCTGGGTCCTGCTGCTTTTCCAACAGGGCGGCAATGAAGGCGGCATCTGCTACACCTTTGTCCTTGCTGATACTCTTGTGCAGGTAACTCCACGCCTTGCCGTACTCCTGCAGGTAATAGTGGCTAATGGCTAACTTGTAATAAGCGTCCGCCGCGTTGGGGGAGTAGCGCACGGCAGTTTCGAGTAGCTTGCGGCTCTGCATCAGGTCTTCCGGGTTGCTTTCGGCATAGAACCGGCCGAGGTGACTGGTAGCCAGGTCGGTGAGCAGGCGCGGATTGTGCTGGTCCTTTTGCAGCGCGTGGTATAGCACGAAGAGCGCCTTGTCATATGCCTTTTGCTGCCCGTAAACCAGGCCGTAACCCCAGTATACCTCATTGTTAGTGCTATCCATCAGCCAGGCTCTTCCGAAAAGATGGCTCGCAGAGTCTAGCTTCTCTTCGTTAAAGTTGCGTTTAGCCTGAAATACATAGTAGGCAGAGGCTGCTTTGCGGTTCCTGAAGCGTTTTGCATCCCTGTCCAGCGTGCGCTTTAGCTGTTGCTTCTCCTGTGGGGTAAGGGCTTTTCTGGCAGTTATGACATCGGCCATGGTGAGTTCTGGCCTGGGTGCCTGTCGGTTTTCAGTAATGGCATTTTGGGAAGTACAGGCAGCCATTGAGCCTGCTATCAGTAATCCAAAAGCGATAAGGTGGCTTCGCATGCGTAAAGCGGGTTTGATTCTCGCTTCAAACGATCCAATCCCTCAGATAGTGCCTCTTCCATATAACCTTGCTGATATTGGTCTTATTGTCCATTTCCAAAAAGGTATTGCCCTATTTAATTATGAGTGCCTGTATTTAATTCGTGCGTCATAGGTATGGGTAAAATTAATTACGCAACTTGTCGTATTAATAACGACAATGTTCGTATATTTGAGAAAAGGAAATTAACATGGGAAAGGCACTAAAAATTAACGGCGGCATTAACTTTAGTCTGTTAGACGATAGGGACGTTTTTATGCTGATCACGACCGTTCGGGAAGGTATCAAATACACCACATTTCAGAATATCGCCAACAAAATTCCTTTTAGCCTGGGCGAATGGTCGGAGTTTCTTCACCTTTCTGAGCGCACCTTTCAGCGCTATAAAAAAGAGCAGCGCAAGTTTGACCCGCTGCATTCCGAGAAAATCCTGGAGATCACCCTGGTGTATAACAAAGGAGTAGAGGTGTTCGGTGAAAAAGAAGACTTTGATGCCTGGCTGGAGGCCAAAAACGTGGCCCTGGGAGGTATACGCCCCAAAGAACTGCTCGACAGCACCTTCGGCATCGGTCTGTTGCGCGACGAACTGACCCGCATTGAACACGGCGTGCTCGCATGATCGTATACCGCCTCAGTAGAAAGTTGTATTGCAATGACCTGTCCGGCAAAGGTGCTGAATTGGCGGGCGGCCGCTGGAACAGCAAAGGCACCGCCGTGCTCTATACCAGTGAATCCATTGCGCTGTGTACGGTGGAGATAGCCGTACACATGCCGCTCGGCATCGTTCCCAAAGACTACTACCTCGTTACCATCGAACTTCCGGACGATGCCCCCATCGGGGAGATTCATGAAAAAGACCTCGCTTCGTCCTGGAAATCATTTCCGCACAGCAGCGTCACCCAGAAGATAGGGGACAGCTATGTCAGGGATGGGGCATACCTGATCTTAAAAGTGCCCTCTGCCACCGTACAGGGTACGTTCAACTACCTGGTCAACCCCCGCCATCCCGAGTTCAACAAGGTGCGCATCCTTAAAACAGAGCCATTCGTGTTCGACAAGCGCCTGTTTATCAAATAATGTCGCCTTTAATGTAGGTAATAAGTGGTGCCCATTTCAGCAATGGTGCAGCCCCAGCCCAGTGTGTCCGTTATCTTCAAGCGGAGGGCCTCCAGCGCCTGGGCTTCGCCGTGGTTCAGAAAAACCTGCTGCGGCGCCTTCTTGAAGTGACTGAGCCACCAAAGCAGATCGGCTTGGTCCCCGTGCGCAGAAAGGGAGGAGATTTGCTGTATCTCGGCATGCACCGGGTAATAATTGCCCTGCATCTTGATCTCGCTAGCGCCGCTCAGTAGCAAACTTCCCCTGGTACCCGGCGCCTGAAATCCCACCAGCAGCACGGTGTTTTTCGAGTCGTCAATCAGGCGCTGCAGATAGTAGAGCACCCGTCCACCCGTTACCATGCCGCTTCCAGCAATTACAATCTTAGGCCCGGGATTATCCAGCACGCGCAGGGTCTGTTCAAAATCGCGAATCACACGCACATTGTGCATCATGGTGCGACACTCAGCGTCGCTCAGACTGTGCCAGTCCCGGTGATGCAGGTATAGCTGCGTCACATCAATGCCCATCGGCGTGTCGAGGTAGATCGGGACATTCGGTATGCTACGTTCTTCACGCAGCGTGTTCAGAATTAACAATAGCTCTTGTGCCCGTTCCACAGCAAAGCTCGGAATCACCAGCACGCCGCCTTTGGCGATGGTATGCTTCACATAGGCCTGCAGTTCGTCGTAAGCCGAGGCCTGTTCATGCAGTCTGTCGCCGTAAGTTGACTCCAACACCAGGTAGTCGGCCTCTCTCACAAAAGCGGGTGGCTCCATCAGCAGTGGTTTGCGCCGTCCGATATCGCCCGAGAAGACGATAGTGCGGCCCTTGCACTTCAGCTCTACAAAGGCAGAACCCAGGATGTGTCCACTCTTCCGGAAGCAGAACTTCATGTCCTCGTTGATGATCACCCACTCATTGTCTTTGTGCGTTTCAAAGAGCGGCATGGTTAGCTCTACATCCTCGGTAGTATAAAGCGGCTTGGCCGGGTGGTGTTTGGAGTAGCCACCCCGGTTGGCTTCGGCGGCATCTTCCTCCTGTATTTTGGCACTGTCGCGCAGGATGATTTCTGCTACATCGCGGGTAGGCAGAGTGGCATAAATTGGTCCGTTATAGCCATTTTGCGTGAGCACGGGCAGATAGCCGCAGTGATCCAGGTGACCGTGGGTGAGGATGACGGCATCCAGCTCTTCTACATCCAGGGGCAGTTTCTGCCAGTTGAGCAAGCGCAGCTGTTTTAAGCCCTGAAATAAGCCGCAGTCGATCAGCACCTGGTGCTTGTCTGTTTTGAGTAGCATTTTAGAACCCGTCACGGTGCCGGCACCGCCCAGAAAAGTCAGTGTAAATGGAGGAGTATCGTGTAGCATCTTTCTATTGGATAGTGGGTATGGGCAAGTTATACAATCCTGATATGTCGGATAATGATAAATGTTTCTTTTTCACATTTAAATTAATTAGACCTGCTGTTTAATGCTCAACATTAATTTAAAATACGCAGACTGGCAGCTAAGCAGCATTTGCCGTATCTTCGCCGCATGAAACAGATCTTCGTTTTGCTGGTTTGCCTGCTCTGGCATGGGCTTGCATTCGCACAAGTTGATACGGTGCAGCGCGTCATCTCTGACAGGTATAACAGCCCGGCGCAACAGGAAAAACCTTATGTCATCCTGATCTCAGCCGATGGCTTCCGCTACGATTACGCCGACAAATACGACGCTCAATTCCTGAAATCGAAGCGGGCGCAGGGTATAGAAGCGGAGTCGATGCTACCGGCCTTTCCGTCTAAGACTTTCCCGAACCATTATTCCATTGTGACGGGGCTCTACCCGGCCAGCCATGGCCTGATCAACAATTACTTTTACGACCCGCAGCGCAAAGAGCACTATACCATGCGCGACCGCAGCAAAGTGGAAGATGGCAGCTGGTATGGCGGTACGCCGCTTTGGGTGCTGGCTGAGCAACAGCAAATGGTGGCGGCCAGCTTTTTCTGGGTTGGTTCAGAAGCACCAATTCAAGGTATACTGCCAACTTACCATTACCAGTACAGCGAAGTGATGCCGATCGAACGCCGCATCCAGACAGTCGTAGACTGGTTGAATCTGCCAGAAGATAAACGTCCGCACCTGATCACTTTTTACCTGCCCGAAGTAGATCATGCCGGTCATCGCTACGGTCCGGATGCGCCTCAAACCAGGCAGGCTGTTTTGGAACTGGATAAGCACATGCAAATGCTAACGGAGGCCGTAGCCAAAACGGGGCTCCCTGTCAATTATGTATTCGTATCAGACCACGGCATGCTTAAAGTAGATACTGAGAATACGCTACCCATGCCAGCAGCCATCGATACAGCCAAGTTTATGGTTTCCGGAGGAGGTATGGTCGTGGAGTTGCATGCGAAGGATAAGAAAGCCGTAAAGCCAACCTACCGCAAGTTGAAGAAAGAAGCAAAGGACTATCAGGTATACCGGAAAAACAAAATGCCCAAGCACCTGCATTATGGCGCTAAAGACGACAAGTATAGTCGTGTGGGGGACATCCTGCTGCTGTCAGATGCCCCGAAGGTGTTCCATTTTTCATCACGGCCGCCATCACCCGGTCAGCATGGCTACGATGCCACACAAGTGAAAGAGATGCACACCGTATTCTATGCCTGGGGACCAGCCTTCAAGCAAGGAGTTAAAGTTGAAACCTTTGAAAACGTGGATGTATACCCGCTGATCGCAGAGATTTTAGGCTTGCCTTATACCTTTAAAATTGACGGGAGCAGACACCTGATCGAGAAAGTGCTACAATAATTCACGAGCCCTACTCACGCAAAAAGCCCGTTTCTGTTTGAGAGACGGGCTTTTTGCTTTGTGTAGGCAGCACTTATAAATTAGAACCACGGCCAGGCAGGTAGATCTGGAAACCTATCCCAACGGCGAGGCCGGAAGTACTGGTATCAACTGTGATATCGGCACTGGTACGGGTATAGTTGAGCGTGGCTTCAAGTGCCACATTGCGGGCAACAAAGTGCGCGTAGCCTGCCCGTAACCCGAGCACCGAACCGAAAATGCGATCACCGTCACTATCTTTTAAAGAACTGCCAGCAAAACCTGCCAACGCTTCACCGAACCACCGGCTGTTAGGGGAGGCTCCTTCCGGGAAATAATAGCGTGCAAAAGGTGTTAAACCATAGCTGAAGTTCTCGCCACCATCATACAATGTGAGACCGAGTTGGGCCTGTGCACCCAGCACGGCATTGTCACTGATAAAGTAACCTGCTCTCGGCTCAAGGATTAACTGGAAAGTTTCAGATTTAAAATTATAGCCAAGGGAGCCAACACTGGCACCCACCAGCCAATTACCTTGCTGTATGGCATCACTGGCCACGGCAGCTGATGTTTGGGGCTTCTCAATATTTAAATCAGTGTCCTGCGCCAGGAGCGTACTAGTTGTTAAAAATGCGCTTAAAGTAAATAGGAGATAGATTCTTTTCATAGTAGTAGAATTAGAAGTTTGTAATAAATTGTACTTAAATTATTGCAGTATAAACATTAATATTAACGAAGGGCATAGTCTTTTGTTCAGAGCAGCTCAAAATCAAGTACTTACAAAATATAAAACTCAAAAGTATAGTAGGAGATAAATTAGATTTACTAACAGAGTGATTGGCTAGTGAAGGCAGCTAGGCAATGGGTGAACACACACCTGAAGTGAGCAAAAGCGGTATGACGCTAGGGCGACCTGTTAGCTTTTTCAAGCTATGATACAAGGTTGATCAAATGAAGGGGTGATTGGGAAGGGGTGCACGTTCATACATGAACGGTACAAAGGGACATTTTGCAAAAAAAGGGCAGGCAATACCAAGATTGCCTGCCTCTTTGATGTTTTATTGAGCTGTGTAGTCGCTCAGTAAACCTTCGTAGATCCAGTTCGCAAGCGCCTGTCGGTTGTCTGCAATCACGAAGCGGCGCTGGTCTTTTACGTTACGTATATTACCGAGCTCGATAAATACAGTGGGCGGATGACTGTACTTGATAACATACAGACTGCCTCGCTGGGTCACATTACCGGAATAGTCGCGGTTGGGTTGGTAACGTCTGTACTTGTTCGTAAACGTCTGGTGAATGTTTTTGGCCAGTTGCTCCCCGTCCTTGCTGTTTTCGTGGTGGTAGAAAAACACATCGATGTTCTGGCTTTCGCTTCGGCTGTCAACGTGGATGGCCAGCATGCGCTGGTATCCACCTTTGTGCTTCAGGTATAAGCCATTCACCGCCTCTGTGCGCTGACGCAGGCGGGCGCTATGGTTGAGCGGGATGGGTTTGTTTGGGTACACGACTTCATTTCGGTCCATTTTGAGAATTCCCTCGTCCCGGATTCCGTTCTCCGGGTCCTGCACGATCATGTATACGGTAGCGCCGTGCTCCATCAGCACGCGGGCCAGGCGGATGGTCACATCGTAAGCATATTCATCTTCAGCCAGGTCGTGGTTGCCATACTTGCCCACAGCCCCTGGGTCGGGACCACCATGGCCGGAACTCAGGTAGTATACCGCGCCTTGTAGCTTCGTAGACTTTACTTCAACACGAGAATACTTCTCGCCAAACAGCGGCATCTCAATCACGCGGGCTGATACCTTGGCTGGGCCAGCAGTTACGTTGCTAAGGGTTTTATTGTCCACAGTAGCTACCCGCGTATTGTCGTTAGCAATCTCAGTATTGTCTACTGAAGCGGCGCCGTCAGGCAGGGTATAGGACTTACCGACGATAAGGCCATTGTCCTTGCCGAAGCGGTCTTTGTTGATCTCCACAAACTTATGAAGATGCTCCGAAGGGTTTAACCCATGACGGCGCAACAAGGTATAGATACCGTCGCCGGGCATGGCTACTACCTGCAGGTTAGAGCTCTGGGAGTAGGCGCTTAGGGAGACGACAAGCAAGAAAAGGGTGATGATAGAGGTACGCAATGGAATAAGATTTACCGGCATATTTTGTGATTCCGATATTACAAAAAATGGATGAAGGATAAAAGCTAATTTAACAGTTGGTGTTCTCCTTACTGCGTTTTAATACTAGGGGTTTTGTGTTTTTAACGAGGGATGCCCATGCAATATTTCGTATTGAATTAACCGGGAGGCTTAATTCGCTAACCCTAAATTAATTACAGGAGCAGCATCCAGAGCAATTTTAGTCAGAAGTTTATGCCTGGCCGGACGTGCCTTGTTAAGTTTTCGTGATACCTGATGATCAATTGCTATAGTCAGCAAAGCTTCCTGTCATTCCAGCTCATCCCGCTTCTGCCTTTCTCGCTGGGGTAAAGGGTCATGACCGGATCCGATTGCCATACCGCTTTGCTGTCAATATCCATGATGGAGAGGCAGCCTGTATAGCCGGCACCGGTGTCCAGCATGATCAGATTATCCATATGCAACGGAACTGTCTGCTTATTGTCCAGCAGGATGGTAGGGGTATGACCGATATAGACTTCTTTATAGCCGTTGATGTGAAGCGGATGCCCTTTCTGATAGCTGTTGTAGTGGTGTTCTATAAATTCCCGACTCCAGATCAGGGTATATGCATCTGTTTCTGCCACAGGTTTATTGGTGTCGAAGCCGGCATGCACAAACAGGATGTTGTCCTCGGTGATCAGGTATAGCTTTGCCTGCTGCAATAGCGCCAGGTGCTTCGGAGGCATGGGCTTACTTTCTCCATAAGAGGCAACAGTAGCTTCGCCTCCCTGTCGAAGCCAGCTTTTTAATTCGGCTTCCTGTGTTAACTGACCACTGTAATAGGCCATAGCCCACTGGTCGTGGTTGCCGAGCAGGTATACCAGGTGCTTTACTTTCAACAGCAGGTCTATACTTTCTTTTGTCTCCGACCAGCCATCCACCACATCTCCCAGAAAGATCAGTTGGTCTTTTTCTTCGTCCAACCCACACCGATCCAGGCACTGCACCAGTGCTTTATAACCCCCGTGGCTATCGGATGTGACAAACCTTTTCATAATGTACGTGAAAGGTAACCTGAATTAATAGTTGGTATCACATAGGTTAATACGTTTTTGCCTGGCACTATAATGCACTAAAACCATTAGACGTAAGAAAAAACCATTGAAACTCAATGTTTCAGCTTGCCAGCTGTTTTGCCTTTGCAGAGCCCAGACCTTACAAATCCTTACTGTACGCGGTAACTGACTAGCTCATAGCGCCGCATTAATTTGTCGGAGTCTGCGTAATACCAATCTGTTCGGATCATGCCAATCTCGGGAGTCACGTATTCTTTCACCCAGGTAGTGCTCAGCGATGAGGATGCTTTTTGCTCGGTTTGCCTTTCAAAGGTGAACTCCAAAGCCTGGTTTGCATGTGGTGAATCGGGCACAGCTACAAGGCCTGTTGTTCTTCTGTGGTAAATCCACAAGGTATAGTTCGGATATTGATAACCGTATGCGATACCAGACATGCTTGGGCTGGGGTAAGTAATATACTGTTCTCTGGCATCCTTTCTAAAGTGCACATAGCCGTCCTTGTCATTTCGGACGATCATGCCGTTATTTAAAATAAACCAGGTGGTTTTAATGATCAAGGTGTCTTTCACTACTTGTCGTCTGAACGAGCTGGTTGACAATACATCGCCGTCGGAATTATATTCGAAAACATCATACACCCATTCATTGCCAACCTGCAGGGGCATAATTGCCTCCACGGGTTCTATTACTTCTTCTTTATCACACGAGAAGAGGAAAAGTGACAGGAATAAAAGGGAGATGGAGCTGAAAAGCGGCTGTCGTTTCATGGAATAATGGTCTTCTTTTAAAAGTATGATGCCATTACCCGATGAAACGTTGCATGCTTCGTTAGAAAATATTAAGGAAATAAGATTCAAGTTTCTTACCGCGCACAAATGCCCCGGTACGGACAGTACTGGCAGATCTCCAGCTCTTTCGTTTTTCGGATCACTTCATTCGGGTCGAGCAGTTCCTGCACAAAGCGTGTGAGCAAGGTTTCGGATGCTGTGATAAAATCCTCTCCGGTCGCCTGCTCAAATGGGAAGTCGGCAGTCAGTACGCCGGCGTCCAGGTTTCGGAACGAAAGTATACCTGACTTGGGCACGATTCGAGTCGGGTCCATGTGACCGGCGTTTCGGAGTAGGACTTCCGGCTTCTGTTGTAGATTGCGCTGCAGGATGTACTCGTAGAGCCACAGCTGACGCGCTTTGTCATATTTAGGTGAGGTGATGAAATGCAGAGCCACGTCATCCGGCTTCACATTCACCTGGTTGCGTTCTACCTTGCCAGTCTTGTAGTCGATCACACGGAGTTCAGCGCCCTTCAGGTCGATGCGGTCGGCTTTGCCTGCCACCTTCACAGGTATACGCTCGTCGCCCACCTGCACCTCCAGTGTGGTTTCCAATTGCTCTTCTAGGCGCAGCACGTAGAGCGGCAGTTCATCCTCCGAGTACAGAAGACTCTCCAGGTATTTCTCGAGTACCTGCACCGCCACTTTAAAAAGCAGATAGTTCATGCCACGTTCAGGGCTCGCACCGCGTGTCACTTTTTTGAATTCTTCTTCTACCTTGGCTGACAGCTCCTTCAGCATAAGCTCCACATGTGGCTTCTCGATCGGATTTCCATTTTGCTCAAAAGGCCGGAAAAAGTCTTCCAGCACCTGGTGCACGATGGTACCAAATTGGTCGGCACCAAGCTGTTCTTCTACCTCGTCTATCTCCCTGATCTTGGCAATGCGGCTGAAGTAATACTGCAGGGAGCAGTTGATGTACATGTTTAGGTGCGAAGGGTAGAGGCCACGCTTCAGTTCCTGCCGCAGTTGCTCTAGCGTCTGGGCATCTTTGTGAATCAAGATATCCTCGTCGTACTTTTTCTGGTCGCGCAGCTCCACGGTAGCCGTCAGGTCCCGAAATTTGATCTTGGGGTTGCGCAGGGCCAGGTCGTTTTGAAGCTGCAGGATAAAACGGCTTTTCTCACCCGAACCATAGGTGTCGGATGGCAGCACGTAAAGCAGATTCACACGCTTGGCGCGCTGCAGCAGGCGGTAAAAATTATATGCCATGGCACCTTCGGTTTCAGCATAGGTTGGCAGACCGAACTGCTTGAGCACATCGTAGGGCATCAGTGACTCGTGCCGCTTCGGAGCAGGCAGTGTATTCTCGTTTACCGACAGGATGATCAGGTTCTCAAAATCGAGTGCACGGGTTTCGAGCATACCCATGACCTGCAGGTCAGAGATGGGCTCCCCGCTGAAAGGCAAACGTTGCCGGGCGATCAGTTCGTTGAGGAATTTCCGGAAGCTGCGCACCGATATCTTCTGCTCCCGACAATCGAAGATCGTGTCGAGGCGCTTGACGATGGTATAGAAAATATAGAGATACTCGGTTTCGATTGTGCTGGGCTGGTGACTGTACATCTTGTGCAACAGGTCGATCAGTTGGTAAAGTGAAGCGATGATGTCGTCGCAGTCGCGCCAGGACTTGAACAGTACTTCGAAGAGTGGCTCGTGCTTGCCCATCTTCAGCAGGTCGTTGGCTGTGATGAGCACGCGGTTGTCCTGCACAATCCGGTCAAGCACTTGCTGCACAAAGCCGTGAAGTTCCTGCTTGTCTGGCTGCTCGTTCAGGTATAGCTCATACCTGCGGATGAATGGGTGGGAGAGCAGCTTGGTAACCGTCAGGTGGTGATACTGGTATACCTTGTAACCCGATTCCTGCAGCTGCGTCACGCCTGTCAGGTGCACATCGAACAGCAGATCGATCAGGTTGTAGAGCGGTGTGCCCTTGAAGCTTAGACCCATGGTCACGTTATAGTTCGGTACCTCGTTGGGTATGGAGTGCAGCACGGGAAGCAGTAGCGTTTCGTCGGGTAGCACCACTGCCACCTGCGCATGCTTGTCACGTGAGCGAATTTCCTGTATCAACTGACCTGCCAGCTTGCCTTGCATACTCGCATTGGCAACCCCGATCACATTGATCTCTTTCTCGTCGGTGAGCAGCAGGTTCTGTTGCCAGCGCCAGTCCGGCAAATTCCAGGTGCTTTTATACTTGCGTAGGAAGCTGCCGGCTCGGTTTGGGGTGCCTTCTTCCATGTAAAAGTCATCAGAATCGAATAACACCTCGGCTTTGTTGTGCTTGAGCAGCGTGCGTATGATGTGCTCTTCGGAACTGGTGAGGGCGTTGAGACCGATAAAAAGGTACTGGGCGCATTCCGGCGACTTGGCCAGCTGCTCAATGTTATCAGCAACCATCTTGAAAGCCATACCTGTGTAGGCCTGCTTGCGCTCCTCCAGATGGTCTTTCAGATTGTGGTAAGTCTTCTCGATGTTGTCCCAGAGGCTGAAGTACTTTTTGACAGCGGGCGTCAACTCCTTGCCGAGAAACGCCGGGTCCCATCGCTCCAGCGCTTTGGCTTCACTCACATAATCAAACAATTTGCCTGTGTCAACCAGGTTCTGGTCGATGCGGCTAAAGTCGTCGAGCAGGGTGCCTCCCCAGGTGATGAACTGATCGAAGTCGAGGTTCGGATCCTGCTCACGCATCAGGTCGTAAAGCTCGAGCTGCAGATTGATCGGCTCCAGCACATCCACTTTGGCCAGCTTGGTAATGAAATCCTCCATACCTGAAACCTCTGGTGACCAGATCGGTTCGGGAGCGGCCTGCGCCAGAGCGTTCTTGAAAAAGAAACTTGCACGACGAGACGGCAGCACAATGCACAGCTCGCTGATGTTCTCTTTGTACTTCTCGTAAACGTATTTTGCCGCTAGCTCAAGAAAGGTCTGCACTTTGTTATGGAGTGGTTTAGTGAATGAGTGATGGAGTGAGTTGTTGATTGTTAATGGTTAAATTGTTTAGTGCTCGATTCGGAGAGGTCGCGAACTGTCCCTACAGGTTATCAAACTCTTAAACTTCTAAACTTTTTAACTTTCTAACTTAAAGCCATCTATAGGCAGAAAGGGGTTATAGGCAATTTCCCATAGGTTGTCGTCGGGGTCGGCAATGTAACTACTGTAGCCACCCCAGAACACTTTTTCCGGTTGCTTGAGCACGCGCACGCCTTTGCCGGCCAGTTCTGCCACCAGGTCATCTACTGCTTTCTCGGAATGTACATTATAGGCCAGCGAAAAACTTTTAAAGCCCTTGCCATCGGCTTCCAGACCGGCATCATCAGCCAGCGACTCCTGCGGGAAAAGGGCCAGCTGCAGGCCATTCAGCTGAAAGAAAATGATGCTCTCTGTACTGCTCTCGAGCGGTTGCCAGCCAAAGATGTTCTGGTAAAATTCTCGTGCGCGCTGCAGATTTCTGACGCCTAGTGTAATGAGTGTAATTCTCTGTTCCATCAATTCCCTCTTATCTCTGATTAATATTATGTTAATTCTCGCTATACCTGCTATACCTTACCTGGCTTCTTCATAAGCAGCTTTTAGCCAGCCGATCAGTTCAGCGTCTATCTCTTCTGCATTTTGTAGTCTCACCCGATGAGAGCACATGGCGTTGAAACTGCCTGAATTTTCCAGTCTTCCTTCCGGTTCGCGGCCTTTCAGGTTGATGCCCACGTCCAGCCTGGTTTTAGTGGACGGCTGGATAAGGGCAAACTGCTTTTTGCTGCGCACACTCACGTAGGCGGTTTTAGGAGCCAGCTCTACGTCAGTACCCAACAGCTTTAGCTGCGCCACAAGCGCTTCGTAGATTGGTTGCAGCTGCTCTTTGCCTTTGTACTGCTTCACCACCAGGTCTTCCGGATTTTCTGCTGAACCAGCATCAGTGCCTTTGGCTTTGAGGGCCACCATGTTAGCGAAGCCATGTGTGAAGTTGTGGTCCGACTTCAGGTATTTCAGTATCTCGCCATGCTTATGCAAACCGGTGTCCTGTACAATTTTGATCCATTCTGCGAGTGACTTCCCTGTATTCTTCTCCAGGTTGTCGATCATGGTTTGCGCTGCTTTGTCCATGTTATTATTTAATATTTAATGAAAAGTGAGTAATGGATAATGATTGTTCGAGTTATGACTAAAGAGTAATTCTTCATTAATCAATACTCATTATACCTTCCTAAAGCGCCAGGCCAATCTGCTGGCTTTTACCGCCGTAAGACCATTCGTACAGTTCTTCAGTATCAAAGTAGTAAAGGAGGCATTTTACTTTTTCGAAACCGAGTTGCTTGAAGCGCACCGCATAATGGTCAAGTTTATTGCGGTGCTCTTCCTGGGGAGGCGGCAGTTTAAACTCCAATAGCACCACCTGATCACCGTCGAACACCACCCGGTCTGGCTTGTAAAGGTAGGCGCGGGCGTCGAGCAACTCTTTTTCATGCTCCACGATCACCTTATCCGAGAAGTAGTGACTGATCTTTGGATGCTTCACCACTTCCAGCAAGCGTTCCTTCAATGTCAACTTCTCCCGATCGCTGATGATGCCCTGGTATACCATTTGGCGCAGCACATCGTCGAGTTGCGCGGCGGTCAGGATGCGGGAGAGGGCGTAGTGCAGTTTTTTGTTTTGGATGCGCTGCTCGGTCTGTGTCTCGAAGTCAAACACGTTGTTGGCGTGCTGCTTGAGTTGTAGCCGCTGTGCCCAGTCGTTTGTTTGCAGGTAATCGAGAGCATAGACCGACCCGATCTCAGGGCTGCCGCCATCCTGTTTTGTGGTCTCGCCGGCGTATACCTGGTAGCACAGTTTGCCGGGCTCCCAAAGGTTTTCCGCCACCAGGTAGCGGTATAGCAGGTGACTCACATTTTTAGCCGTCCCTTCCAGCGCCTTCTGTGCCTTTCGCTCTTCCAGCAAGTCCTTCCCGTTGCCGATCAGGTATAGCCGGTCCTTCGGGCGGGTGAGGGCCACGTAGAGCATGTTCAGGTTTTCGATAAAGGTCTTCTCTATCTCGGTATTGTATTGCCCGGCCAGCTCGGTATGCTCCAATCTGGAGCTGATGTTCACGGCCGCGCTGCGCAGCTTGCCCATTACCTTATTATCATCTGATAAGCGGCTCCACATCAAAGCTCTTGTCTGCGGCTCGGTACTCCAGTCGGCAAACGGAACGATCACGATCGGGTAGGCGAGGCCTTTGGCTTTGTGTATACTGGTGATCGTGATGGCGTTGCGATCCTTTGGCGTGTTGATGCTCAGCTTCTCTTTCTGCACATCCCAGTAAGCCAGGAAGTTGTTTAGGTTGTTGCTGTTCTTCAGGCTATACTCTAACACCAGATCCAGGAAGCGGAACAGGTATTCGCATTCGTTGTTATGCCCCAGCAGATTGAAAATGCGGATCAGCTGTTCGGTGAGTTCGTAGATCGACAGGTTGCCCGTCTCGCGCTCCTTCACATCATAACCTACTTCACGCAGGAAGTCAAAGAATAGCCTCGGATCCGACTGGTTTGCAATTTGCGCGATCGTTTGGGCCAGCACTGTGGTTGGCACTTTCCCCTCCGTCACGGTATAGATCAGGTATAACGCCTCTGATTTAGCCAGGGTATCGTTCGGGCGGTTAAATACCCGGAACATGGCAATGATCAGGTTGATCACTTCGGCAAACTGCAGCGAAAGCGAGTCCTGCGAAATGATGTCGTACTGCTTCTCCTTCAGAAAATTAGCAATCAGCTTACTCTTGGCGTTGGTACGGCAAAGTATGGCCATGTCCTTCAAGGTATAGCCATCGGCCAATCCCTGGCGCACCAGTTCAATCACCATGTTCAGGGTGCTGGCATCGTAGCTCAGTTCCTGTTCGTGGGTGTATTCATCGTAAAGCTTTTCGGTGCGCACGCAGCTGCTTAGGTCGTATTTGTAATTCAGATCATCGGGGTAGGTGAACAAGATCTGCACATGCCCGCCTGCCTTACCTGATTCTGGTGCCTCCTGCACAAACTTGTCGTCATAGATCGAAGTGAAGGTACCGTATACCTGATGCTGCTCACTGAAGAAGGTAAAAAGCTTGTTATTGAACTCGATGATCTCACGACGGCTACGGAAGTTCTGCTGCAGCACGTCGGGGGCGAGGTTTTCGCGTACCGACTCATAGCGCTCCCGGATCATGTGGCCGTGGCGACGGTTCTCGTAAAGCAGGTGCGTGTTATTTTTGTAAAGGTGCAGAATCTGCTCCATTTCCCCACCGCGCCAGCGGTAGATCGCCTGCTTGGCATCGCCCACCACCATGCTAAAATGTCCCGAGGCCAGCGCATTGTCAACGAGGGGCAGCAGGTTATTCCACTGCAGCACCGAGGTGTCCTGAAACTCATCGATCAGGATGTGGTTGTACTTCTCACCGAGGCGTTCATAGATAAAGGGTACCGGCTCCCGTAGCACAATGTCAACGATGCGCTTGTTGAACTCTGAGATATGTACCGTGTTACGGTCGAGCTTGATTTCCTGCAGGCATTTCTCCAACTCATTCAGCACCGATACCTTATACAAATGCGGTACGACAGCCGAGATCAAAGTAAAAGTACCCGTGTACTGCTCTTTAATGGACTCTATGTTATAATAAAGGTCTGTAAGTAGTTGCTTTATACCGTCGATCTGGTTTTTGGTGGCGGTGGAGGCCTTGCCGGCGTACCATTTGTCTTCTTCCACCGTCTGGCGGGCGTAGTTGTTACCGTAGGTCAGATCAGCCTCACGGTTAAACTTGGTGAAATAACCGTAAAGGCCGCGGTTGCCTTGATAAAAATCGGAAGGGGAAAGGCCGGCCTGATCGATGGCCTGCAGTGCTTTGCCGGCATCTTCCTGCAAAGCGGCCAGTATACCTTCCTGCAAGGTTTTGAGCTGCTGCCGGATCTCCCTGAAATCTTCCAGTGTCAACCCCTGCAGGTCTGTCACCGCTTCGTATACCTGTTCGTTCAGCAGGTTTTTGGCAAAATCCGCCAGGTCATCGGCCAGGGTATTCCAGCTGCGACCTTCACGGGCTTTCTCCAGGGCATAGTGCTCCAACGTTTCCGAAAGCAAGTCGTCTTTCCGGTTGCTCACCTTGTCAAGCAGCAGCTGCACAGCCGTACTCACCAGCGTCTGCGAATCCAGGTCTACTTCAAAGTTATAGGGTATGTTCAGTTCCTTTGTAAACGCCTGCACGATCTTATTCACAAAGCTGTCGATGGTGCTGACCGAAAAGTCGCTGTAATTGTACAGAATCTGGGTAAAAAGCCGTCCGGCTCGCTGCCGGATCTGTTCTTTGTCGAAGCTTTCTTCCGGGTAACGAATCTGTAATTCAGCAACGACCTTGTCGAGCAGGTCCTCGCTTTTCTGTAATGCTCCACCGGTCAGCGTGGGGTCATTGAAATTCCGCAAGGCCCCCAGAATGCGCTCCTTCATCTCAGCCGCCGCATCGTTGGTAAAGGTGATGGCCAGGATGGACCGGTAATAGTCCGGGTCTGTACTATGCAGCGCGAGTTTCAGGTATTCTTTGGTCAGGGTATAGGTTTTACCGGAACCTGCTGAGGAGGAGAGTATCTTGAAATTTGGTGACATAGCGGGCGGCATTTAAACGGGATTCTAAAGATACATTTACTGGTTGGCTTATACCAGTGCCTGACTTTAAAATAATAGGCGCCTCAAGCAAGTGTTTGTTGGTCAAGGTATAAAAAACAAAAAGCTCCCCCGCTGACGCGAAGGAGCTAAATGCCTTTCTAAGTTAGAGTAAAAGGCTATGCGTATACGATCTGCCCTTTCTTTTCTTCTTTCTCTTTTACCTGCACATGGTCACTTACGCAAACGTGGCGCACAATGCGTGCCATCGAGATGGAGTAATCCGTGATAATGCAGTGCTGTTGCTCAGTGCTCATCAGCGCCTTGCCGCCACCCAGCGTCAATTTGTTCAGTTCAATCACTTCATCAAAATTCTGTCGCAGCATCTTAAGCGCTTTAAAAGATGGCTCATTGTAATACATCGGTATTACCTGGCATACGGCATAACTGCCCTTTGCACGCTCCTTCGCAATCATGTTACACAAATTAGAGGCGTTCATTTTGTCGAGGTCCGAAATAATTACAAAGAACACCTTTGCCTCACTTTTATCAGATTTGATAACCGCATTGCTTGACAGCAGATTGCGTGAAACTTTGGCACCTTTCATGAAGTCTTCGTCTTTCAAGATCTTGTTGTGGATCTTGAAGGCCAGTGCGCCTGAGGCGATTAAATGAAAGTCCTTGCTTTTAGCTGTGATTTTGGAGAAGTGTAACATAATTAGAAAGGATTAAAGGGTTAAAGTTCAACGCTATTTTAAATTGATAAGGTATCTTTTCTATAGTTTAATCTTAAGGTTTAGCTTTCAGGTAAAAGGGCGGGGCGGAGGTAAAAAAGGCTAGCGCATAAGACCGGACGAATCGATCATTTTACTAGAACTGGCAAAGCATCTGTTTAAAATGAACTGGTTTCGATCCTATGGTACACTAAACTACGTGCAAATTATTGGATAAACCAATGATTAATTTTAATAATAGTTAATGGCTAGATTTCAAGGGTGAATGTACTCTTATAACGTGCAAACGAAAATCGTGTTTCTTATTTCAATATTTTTTTGGAATATTTTGACGCAAAATAAAAAAGAAATTGAAATTAATATAATCGTTCACCATTTTCTCAGAACAATTTTATAATCAAATAATACAGAACAACTTATGCAACACGATTATAATAATAAACTAGGACACATGATGGTGGTTTCATTTATTATGCGTACCTTTGCAGCCGATTTGGAATCAGTCTGATTTAAGTATAACTGGCTACACCGCTTTTTTTGAGCATAACCTGGTTGATTTTTTTTCTTGTCGGACTTCTTTTTCGTAAAGAAGGGTTTATGGACAGGCTGTCTCCAGATGAAGTGTAAAAAGTTATTATAACAGAATGAACAAAATCAGATTTGACGAGCTTCCGCTTTCGCCGGAAGTCCAGCGAGCTATCGCTGACATGGGCTTCGAAGAAGCATCTCCCATCCAAACAGAAGCAATCCCGGTAGTTTTAGCAGGACGCGACATTATTGGCCAGGCCCAGACGGGTACGGGCAAGACGGCCGCCTTTGGTATACCTACCATCGAGAGCATCGACGAGAACGACCGCAGTGTGCAGGCACTAATCCTTTGCCCAACGCGTGAACTGGCTATTCAGGTAGCCGGAGAAATTCAAAAACTTATTAAGTACAAGCCAGGCATCAGCATTGTGCCTATTTACGGTGGACAGGCTTACGACCGTCAGTTGCGTGCCCTGAAGCAGGGTGTGCAGATCGTGATCGGTACACCGGGTCGTGTGATGGACCACATCGAGCGCGGTACCCTCAAACTGGACAAGATCAAAAAGATCATCCTGGACGAGGCGGACGAAATGCTCGACATGGGCTTCCGTGACGACATCGAGTTTGTGCTTAGCAAAATGCCGGAAGAGCGCCAGACGATCTTCTTCTCGGCCACCATGTCCAAGCCGATCATGGACCTGACTAAGCGCTACCAGACCGATCCGGTGATCGTGAAGGTGGTACATAAGGAACTGACGGTAACTAACATTGACCAAGTATACTTTGAGGTGCGTAACTCTATGAAGCAGGAAGTTCTTTCCCGCATTCTGGACATGCACAACATGAAGTCGGTTATCATCTTCTGCAATACCAAGCGTATGGTGGATGAACTGGTGACCAACCTGCAGGCCCGCGGCTATTTCGCCGATGCCCTGCACGGCGACCTGAACCAGAACCAGCGTTCTAACGTGATGGGCAAGTTCCGTAACGCAACGCTGGAAATACTGGTAGCTACTGACGTGGCTGCCCGTGGTCTGGACGTGGATAACGTAGAGGCGGTGTTCAACTATGACCTGCCGCAGGACGAAGAGGCTTACGTACACCGTATCGGTCGTACTGGCCGTGCCGGTAAGTCAGGCAGAGCCTTCTCTTTCGTGTCTGGTCGTTCCGATATGTACAAGCTGAAGGATATCATGCGCTATACAAAAGCCAATATCCAGCTGCAGCAGGTGCCTACTTACGATGACGTGAACGAGCTGCGTACCAGCGTATACCTGGAGAAGGTGCGTGAAGTACTGGAGAAGGGCAACCTGACCAAGCACATCACCAAAATCGAAAGCCTGGTAAACGAAGAGTATACCTCCCTTGAGATCGCCGCCGCCCTTTTGAAAATGTCTTTGAAAGAAGCCAAAACAAAAGAAGCTGGCAAGGAAGCTGAAAAAGGCATGGGTGGACCTAAAGCCGGTTTCGACCGTCTGTTCATTACCATCGGTAAAAAAGACCGTGTGCATCCAAAGGACCTGATCGACCTGCTGAGCCAGAATGCTGATATACCTGCTTCTAAAGTAGGTGACATCGACCTGTACGACAAGTTCAGCTTTGTTGAGGTTCCTACTGAATACACGGCAGATATCCTGCAGAAAGTAGGCCGCATCGAAGTAGATGGACGTACGGTTATCGTAGAGAAATCGCAGAAGAAGGACGGCGAAGCCGGTGGAGGCAGCAGAGAAGATTTCGGTTTCAGTGACCGTGACCGAGGTGGAGATCGTGGTGGCAAGCGCTTCGGCGGTGGTGACCGTGACCGCGGAGGTTATGGTGGCGATCGTGATCGTGGTCCACGCAGAGAAGGTAGTGGCAGCGGATACGGAGGCGGTGGAAGCCGTTTCGGTGGCCGTGGCGACCGTGACTCTTTCAGAGGCGGTGACCGTCGCAGCAGCGGAGGTGATCGTGGCGGATTCCGCAAAAAAAGATTCTAATTTAAGCGAACCTGCCAAAAGGCAGATCGTATAATCAGGTATACAACGCTTGAAGTGTAAAAAGCTTCATCTTGTTAGAAAAGGCTGACTTGAAACGTCAGCCTTTTTGTTTTTAATTTTTTTCTCAGATCGTGTAACCTTGGCTATACCTTGCCGTTAAAGAAGGTATCATAAAAAGGTTGGAAGATTATTCTACTGTTTTACGCAGTTAGAACTGATAAGCCTGACATCAGACGGATGTCAGGCTTATTATTTTATACCTGTCTATACCTTTCTTCAAGGGCGAAGGCACAAAAAAAGGAGCTCAAGGCTCCTTTCTGTATTATCAGTCTTTTGCAATAGATCAGGCGTTGTCGCGCAGGGAACGAATGTGATCGTGTGCGTTCTTTACATCCTGGTACTGCTGCTCCACAATCGGCTTCAACTCTCCCGGCAAGTTCTTCTGCACGGCCTCTTCGTAGGCTTTCACGGCATAGTCTTCGCCACGCTCGCACTCTTCCAGAATACGCTTTCTGTCCTTAGAAGAAAGGGCAGCTTTGATATCGATCCAGGCGCGGTGCAGGGTTCCTTCGATGGAACTGGACTCGTCGTCCATCTTGCCCATTTTGTGCAGCTGGTCCTGAAGTTCGGTGATCATGCTGTCGCGCTGCACGGCGTACTTTCTGAACAGGTCTTTCAGGTCCTGGTCTTCTACATCTTCGGCAGCAGTTTTATAGCCCTTTACACCGTCTTTGCATCTTTCGATGAGATGGTGCACGGTTGAGTAAACTTCCTTATTAATTTCCATAGTGATATTTTTTTTAGGTTTTGTATGCTGATGTACTGCAATACCTACGTTTTTGTTACCAAAATGGATATATCGCTATACTAGGATATGGATACAGCCATGGCGCGACCCGCCAGGTAGCCGGTCGTCCAGGCAGCCTGAAAATTGAAACCACCCGTAATGCCATCCACATCCAGCACTTCACCGGCAAAGTACAGACCAGGGTGCAAGCAGCTCTCCATCGTCTTCATGTTAACCTGGCTCAAATCTATGCCACCGCAGGTCACGAACTCCTCCTTGAACGTGGTTTTGCCGTCTACTTCGACGGGCAACCGGAGCAAGGCTTCCACCAGCTTGTTGGTGTTTTTGGCGGGCAGTTCTGCCCATTTCACTTCGTCACCTATACCTGCTATACCTGTCAGCGCTTTCCAAAGTCGTTGTGGTAGACCGAAAAGCGGATTGGTCGTTACTATTTTCTTAGGATGTGCCTGCCGAAAACCCTGCAGTTGCTCACGTAGGTTTTCTTCGGTTTGATCATGCATCCAGCTTACAAGCGCCGTGAAGCGGTAGTTTATGCCATGAAACAGGCGAGCCCCCCAGGCAGAGAGTTTGAGGACTGCCGGACCGCTATAACCCCAGTGCGTGATCAGGAGCGGGCCACTGTACTCAAGTTTCTGCCCGGCGATGCGCACCCTGGCCTGCGGCACTGCTATACCCTGTAGCTCTTTGAGCGGCGAGCCCGGCACGTTGAACGTAAACAGGGAAGGGACAGGCTCCTGAATGGAATGACCGAGCGCCCGCAGCCAATCATAATTTTGACTCTTTGGGTTGCCACCTGAACTGACCAACACCCGATCAGCCTGCAGTTCACGGTTGTTGTTTAGGGATAAGGTATAGCCTTTCTTTTCAGGTTGAGGTACGATGCGCTCCACCGCTATACCTGTTTTGACTTCCACTCCGGCCTTGGTGGCTTCGCGTTGCAAGCAGTCGATGATGGTCTGGGAATTGTCGGTGACTGGGAACATGCGCCCGTCGGCTTCAGCTTTCAGTTTCACGCCCCGGCGCTCAAACCACTCCACCGTCTCAGTTGCTCCAAAAGTCTTGAATGCTTCCTTTAGCTGTTTGCCGCCACGTGGGTAATGCTGCGCAAAAACCGAAGGCGTAAAACAGTGATGTGTCACGTTGCAGCGCCCGCCACCCGACACCCTTACCTTGGAAAGTAGTTTGTTACTCTTCTCCAGGATGGTAACCTGTGCCTTTGGATTGGCCTGCGCACAGGCGATCGCCCCAAAATAGCCTGCCGCACCGCCACCTATCACTACTATATTCATGTTAACGAATTGCTAAATTGTTAAATGGTTAAACACTAAAAGAATGCCATTGGATTGGGGTAGGAGAAGACGTAGGCCAAATCGTCTTTCAACTTCTGGCTGCTGATCAGCTTAAAATGTGTTTCCTCCATATCTTTGAAAGTAGGAATTGTCAAATCAAGGGCTTTTGCGGCGGCTTCGTAGAAATCTCTGCGACTCGGGTGCTCGTCGGCACAGGCGTTGTATACCTGGCCCCACTTTTCCTGCGCGATGATGCGCTGCAGTATGTTCAGGCAGTCCTCGAGGTGGATCATATTGACGGGCGCGTCCCCGTTTGGCAGATCCTGCTTGCCTGCCAGGAAGCGGCCCGGTTGCCTGTCTCCGCCAACCAAACCGCCAAAGCGCACAACCGTGCACACCCAGTTCTCACTGTCCTGAAACATTCGTTCTGCTTTTAGCAGGGTGTTCTCCGGGTCCACTTCATCAGTGAAGCTGGTATCTTCTTCCGTCACAATACGATTGAGCTCCAGGTATACCGAAGTAGACGACACAAAAAGCACCCGGCCTACAGGCGAAGCTAGGAGCGCTTTGCGCAGTACTGCCATCTGTTGCAGGTAGCTCTCACCGCCATCAGATCGAAGCTTGGGAGGGATGTTAAGTACGAGCACTTCCGCCTGCAGAAAATCTTTGAGTACCTGATGGTCTAACTCCGGATCGGAGAGATTGATCAGAAAAGGCTGTATACCTGACTGGCTCAGAACCTCCAATTTTTGCTGCGAAGTAGTGGAGCCGTTTACCCGACGGCCGGAACTTACAAGGGCTTCTGCCAGCGGAAGGCCAAGCCAGCCGCAGCCCATCACACTAATGTCAGCTTTCTTTTGCATCGTTTTGGGGTTTTAGAGCTAACAATCCGTAAGCTTTCTTGTTATCGTTTGTCACAAAGGTAAGCCTAATTCAATACATACATGCAGTTCGATGTCATCCTGATCGGTTCTGGTTTTGGTTCTCTCACCGCCGCAGCCCTGTTAGCTCAAAAGGGATTGAAAATAGCCGTGCTGGAGCAGGCCAAATACCCCGGTGGCTGTGCATCTACTTACAAACGCAAAGGCTATTGGTTCGAGACAGGCGCCACCACGCTGGTTGGCCTGGACGAGCACATGCCCCTGCGCCATCTGCTCGATGTAACAGGTATAAAACTGCCGTTATTGAAACTTGAAACCCCGATGCAGGTGCATTTACCAGACAGACAAGTACTGACACGCCATGCAGACCTGGAGGATTGGATAAAAGAAGCGGAGCGGGTATTCGGAGCGAAGGGGCAGCGGCCTTTCTGGGAACATTGCTATCGGGTTAGTCAGCAGGTATGGCGCACATCGCTGGAGCAACTGTCTTTTCCCTTTTCAAATGTGCAGGACCTGTGGCAAGCGATTAGGCAGGTTCGCCCGCATCAGCTTTCGATGCTGCCGGGTGCCTTCCGAACCATGGAAGACCTGCTCAGGCGATACGGCTTACTGGACAACAAGCTGTTTACCGACTTTGTGAATGAGCAACTGCTGATCACGGCTCAAAACCACCTGGTGGAAGTGAATGAACTGTTTGGCGCAACCGCCCTGTGCTATACCTTGTTCGGCAACTATTATGTAGAAGGCGGCATGATCGGACTAGCTCGAGCACTTGAGCTATACCTGCATAATCAAGGTAGCACCATTTTGTATCGACACCACGTGAACAAGATTATTCCTAAAGATGAAGGTTACGAAGTCAGCTGTATGGCAGACACTTATAGATCCCGATTTGTGATCAGCGGGATAACGCTTAACGATACTTTTCAGTTGTTTCAGGACAAGAAGGTCAGGCAAAGACTAAAGCCCTATCTGCTGCCTTCTGAGAAGCTCAACGGTGCTTTCACCATGGCCATTGCGCTCCGCAACGCATCGGCTATACCTGTCCTGCATCACCAGGTGCATGTATCGGAGGGATTGCCTTTAATAGGGAGCCAGAGTTTCTTTGTCAGTTATAGTCATCCAGCGGATAAGGGCAGAGCGGGGGAAGGAGAGCGGGTTATGGCGATCAGTACGCATGTGCCTAACCCAGCCACACTTCGGATAGAGGACAAAAGGAAGCTGCAAGAAGCGATCATCACCAAAATGGAAGACTTGGGTATGCTCAACCGGGCAGACATCCTATACCTGGACTCGGCCACTCCAGGTGCCTGGATCTTCTGGACACAAAGAGCCTACGGCATGGTAGGCGGCTACCCGCAGTACCGCGACATTAAACCCTGGCAAATGAAAGACGCCAGACTTGACCACAGAGGCGCTTACGTCTGCGGGGACTCCGTTTACCCGGGGCAGGGAATTGTGGGGGTGTGCCTCAGCGGCATCATCGCTGCCAACAAACTACTACGGGATCATTTTTAAGTGTGCATTAAATACTTTTTTACTATCAATATCCCCCCTTTTTAATTACAGATTAAAAGGGAGTGTAATTAGAACTGTGTCATTGCTATATCTTAATTTACTGGCCCTTTTGCTGTTCTGGCTGCGTCCTTACAGCAAAAGGGCCAAACTTTT
>NZ_QEKI01000004.1 GCF_003096355.1 Pontibacter virosus
CGTGGCCTTTTCCTTTTAATTCCCGTGAACAAGTCACGTGCTTGAATTGACGCGGTGGGTGGATTGCTCCACACCCGCGCGGATGTACCTATCTTGTTTTTCTTTTTTCTGTCTCAACAATCTCTCAAAGAACTTTCCCGTCGGGCTACCCCCTCAGGTTAGCGCCTTCCATCTGAAGGCGGGTGCTTGCTTGCGCTTCCCGTCCGAGCGTTGCTCGTTTTCGGTGTGCAAAGGTCGGAAATAATTCCGGATTCGCAAGCAATCTATCAATCTTTTTTTCTCTCTTTTCGGCCCGTTCAGCCGATCAGCACTCTTTCGTTTTCTACTCAGAAACCTTCGTTTCGGAGCGGGTTGCAAAGGTAAGAAGACTTTTTCAATCTCCAAACACCTGCCAAAACTTTTTTTCCTTTTTCTGTCAGCCCCTGTTACCAAGGTCTTTTTCGAAAGCTCCCGGCTGAAGCGGGCTGCAAAGGTAGCAAGCTTTTTCCAACTTGCAATACCTAAGGCAAAAGTTTTTTTTAGTAATCGATCAGATGCTTCGAGCTTTCCTTCCTGCATCCGACGGCCGCCCTGCCGGCTGCCCCTCTCTACTTCGTTTCCCCTATCCGCGTTACCGTGTCGGGAGTGCAAAGGTCCACAAATTTTCCGGAACCGCAAGCACCCTGGGTCAACTTCGGCCCCGCTTCCCCGGCGGTTCCGCCTAAGTGCCTGAAGCGCACAGGGAATACTTTGAAAAATAATTCCGGGTTTTTGCACTCATCACGTGAATGCTTGTTTATGCCTGCCTTGTGAAGGGGCTGCATGTGCATTTGCCCGTGGTGATCTCCACAATTTTATGGGTCTTTCGACCGGCGGCTTAAGTGTAACACCCTTCTTGCTTTCAGAAGTTCCTACACCGTTTAATTTTTTTAATTCTTTCTAGCGCTTGTCTCTTAGATTATATTTCAGGCATTAACTATCGACATTCCTCTGTAGTTCTGCAGCTATTCCTTTTTCCCTAACATGAAAAAGGCCTCACTCTTATGGAGTGAAGCCTTCTTCTTTATTAGGTTGCTTTGCTATACGCTTGCCTTTTCTCTTCTTAGTGTACTCTTTCGGTCAGGTCCTACTGATGCAATCGTAATCGGCACCTCCAGATGCTGCTCCAGGAAAGTCATGTAATTATTGAATGCTTCCGGCAATGCCTCTACTGTGTCAATCTGATTCAGATCTACTTTCCAACCTAGCAATTCTTCGTAAATCGGTTCTACTGTTTCTGTATCAAATGAGTGTGGCAATTGATCCGTCACTTCCCCTGACGCTAACTTATAGTGTGTGCATACCTTGATCGTATCGAACTCAGTCAGTACGTCAGCTTTCATCATATTAAGCTGCGTCACTCCATTGAGCATAATGGAATACTTTAGGCTTGGGAGGTCTACCCATCCACAGCGACGCGGACGGCCAGTTGTAGAACCAAACTCATTACCTGCTTTACGAATCTGATCGCCTACTTCATCCAGTAGCTCAGTTGGGAAGGGTCCACTACCTACCCGAGTGCAGTATGCTTTGAAAATGCCGTATACCTCGCCAATGTGACGCGGCGCCACTCCTAGCCCTGTGCAGGCTCCTGCTACCAACGTAGTGGAAGACGTTACAAATGGATACGTACCAAAGTCTACATCCAGCAATGAGCCTTGCGCTCCTTCAGCCAGTACACGCTTTCCACTATTCAAAGCATCGTTGATCATATACTCGCTATCCACCAACTTGAGGGTGCGCAAGTATTCAACTGCTTCAAAGAAAATTTGCTCCTGATCTCCGAGGTCCAGCGTCTGACCATAAAACTCCACCGTTTTGCGGTGGCGGTCTACTAGTCTAGTATAACGGTCCTGGAAATCGTCTGCCAGGATGTCGCCGATACGAAGGCCCACTCTGCCTATTTTATCCTGATAAGTTGGTCCTATACCTTTCAGTGTGGAACCGATCTTGCCAGTGCCCAGCGCTTCTTCCGATACTCTGTCGAGTACTTTGTGCGATGGCAGGATAAGCGAGGCTTTTTTAGAAATAAAAAGGTTCTGGGATGCATCTACACCCCGATCCTGCAGTTTCTGCATCTCGGTGCGGAACACGATCGGGTCAAGTACTACGCCATTGCCAATGATGTTCTGAATATGCGGGTGGAATATACCGGAAGGTATTTGGTGAAGCACATGCTTTGTGCCTTCAAATTCGAGTGTGTGTCCTGCATTAGGGCCTCCCTGGAAACGGGCCACAATGTCATAGGTAGGAGCCAGTACGTCGACGATTTTGCCTTTGCCTTCGTCGCCCCACTGCAGACCTATAAGTATGTCAACTGCCATTTATAAGTTAGTAAATTGATTCCTTTAAGAATTGAGCTGCGAAGTTATCATTTTCTGCGATGGTAAAAATGGCATTGAGCTTTGTAACGATCAAAAGTTTGCGAATATGATCGGATGGCTTGATCAAAACCAACTCTCCTCCCCTGTTCCGAAACTTTGTAAGAAGCGAAACAAGCACGCCCATGCCACTGCTGTCCATGAAACGAACATTGGAGAGGTCCACAGCGCACAGCATGACTTTATTTTCAACTTGCTCTTCGGCAACGTTCATCAACTGCTGTGTATCCGGCCCTGCAATCAGGTCTCCCTCCAGCCTGATGAACAGGATATCATCTTTTAGCTCTGTCTGATACTTCATGCGGTTGTTCGGTTGCTTTTTTGGCGCGGCAATCGCCGCATACCCCGTAAAGATTTAGGGAATGATGCAAGATATGAAAATTTAGAAGGTCCCCCACCATGGTCTGTATATTATGGATACGAGGGTCGCAAAACTCTACCACCTTGTGGCACTCCGTACAGATCACGTGGTCGTGCTGTCGGTAGCCGTACGATTTCTCGTACTGCGCCAGGTTGCGGCCAAACTGGTGTTTGCTCACCAAATCGTTCTCCACCAACAGATCCAGGGTATTATACACAGTTGCCCGGCTCACGCGGTAGTTCTTATTCTTCATGCTGATGTAGAGTGACTCCACATCAAAGTGGCCAGAACGAGAGTATATCTCTTCTAAGATGGCATAGCGCTCCGGCGTTTTGCGAAGGCCCTTGCTTTCCAGGTAAGCCGTGAAAATCTTCTTTACTTGTTCTATTCTACTCTGCAGGTCTGTTACCATGTCTTTCCTCTCTTATATATAATAGGTGTAGAGACTTAGTCGAAACGCTCAACTGTCAACACGCCTGTTACCTTACCCATGCGCTGAATTAACTTATCCAGGTGGCCGGTGTCATTAACAAAAACCATAATGTTCCCCTCAAAGATTCCATCATGCGAATCTATTGTGATCGAGCGCATGTTTACCCGCAAACTATTTGAGATAATGCGGGTCAGGTCATTCACCAGACCAACACGGTCTGTTCCCTTAATGCGTATACCTGCCAGGAAAGCCAGTTCTTTCTGATCAGTCCACTTGGCCTTGATAATGCGGTTGCCATAGTTCGACATCAGTTCTATACCTTTCTTGCAGTTGGTGCGATGAATCTCAATGCCGTCCTCCTCCGACTCAAAGCCAAACACCTCGTCGCCAGGTATAGGATTGCAGCATGTCGCTACCTTGTAATTCATGTTAAAGGTGTTCTCCCCTATCACCAGCATGTCGGAAGTGACACCACGTATCTTCTGCACCTCCCGGTCAAAGGACTTAGGCTCGAGCATAGAGGCACCCCGCTCTGCCTGTGCAGAAAAGATAACCTCCTTAATATTCTTGATATCTATATGACCGGTTGCGATGCGGTAATGCAGGTCTTGCACCGATGGCACGTTGAAGAAGGCCATCAGTTTGTTCAGGTTCCCTTGCGTTTCGGGCACTTTCAGATAAACCAGGCGGCGCTCCAGCATCGCTTTTCCCTGCTCCGATTTGTTTTTGCGGTCTTCGCGCAGGTACTCCTTAATACGGGAGCGTGCTTTGGAAGTCACCACATAGTCCAGCCATTCTTCGTTCGGTTTTTGCTTCTGCGACGTCAGAATTTCTACCTGGTCACCGTTGCGTAACCGGAAGCTGAGCGGTACCAGTTTTTGGTTCACCTTGGCCCCGAGGCAGTGCAAGCCAATCTCGGAGTGAATCTCAAACGCGAAGTCAAGGGCAGTAGCCCGATCAGGAAGTATAAGCAGTTCCCCTTTGGGAGTAAAGACAAATACCTCCTCTACAAACAGGTTCTTGCGGAACTCGTCCATGAACTCCAGTGCGTTAGCTGTATTGTTTTCCAGCATATCGCGCACTTTGTTTATCCACATTTCCAGGCCGGACTCGCCTCCGCTACCATCGCTCTTGTACTTCCAGTGCGCCGCATAACCGCGTTCTGCAATCTCATCCATACGCTTGGTACGGATCTGCACCTCCACCCACTGGCCGGATTTACTCATCACAGTAGTATGCAATGACTCATATCCATTGGCCTTTGGTGTGTTCACCCAATCACGCAGACGGTCAGGGTTTGGCTGGTAGAAGTCCGTTATAATAGAGTATACCTGCCAGCAGGCCGCCTTTTCATGCTCAAGGGGCACATCCAGCGTGATGCGGATGGCGAACAGGTCGTAGATCTCTTCAAATGTGATGTTCTGTTTCTTGATCTTCTTTAAGATAGAATAGATTGACTTCGGCCTGCCTTTGATGTTGAATTTAAATCCATGCCGACGCAGCTCTTCTTCTATCGGAGAGATAAAGTCCTTGATGAACTTACCACGAGCGCTACGGGTCTGCCGTATCTTCGTTGAGATGTCTTTATAGGTATCGGTATCAGTGTACTTCAGGTATAGGTCTTCCAGCTCTGACTTGATCGCATAAAGCCCTAGGCGGTGCGCCAGCGGTGCGTACAAGTACATGGTTTCGGAAGCGATCTTGAGCTGCTTGTGGCGCGGCATGCTGTCGAGCGTACGCATGTTGTGCAGACGGTCGGCCAGTTTAATCAGGATCACCCGCACGTCATCTGACAAGGTCAGAAGCATCTTGCGGAAGTTCTCGGCCTGCTGCGAAGTGCCATAGTCAAACACGCCAGATATCTTGGTCAGTCCTTCGATGATCCGCGCTACACTTGGGCCGAACTCACGCTCGACTTCGTCCACCTCCATATCGGTGTCCTCTACCACATCATGCAGCAAAGCGGCTACGATAGAAGTAGTACCCAGCCCAATCTCTTCTACGGCGATCTGTGCCACAGCCAGTGGATGCAGAATGTAAGGCTCCCCTGATTTGCGGCGCATGTCTTTATGGGCCTCTACAGATGTATTAAATGCCTTCTTGATGATCTTAGCATCGTTGTCCTTCAGGAAAGGTTTGGCGTGCTTAAGTAATCTGCGGTAGTGTCTAAGGATCTCTTTGCGTTCTGCTTCTGGATCGATCATGTTCATGCTAAAGCTAGAAAGTATTGGGTGCTCAGGCTGGGCAAGCCTGCAGCCATACTTATGCTACTATCTATAGGTATAAGTGAGGCAGTGGCGTTTTAAGTTTCAAATATACACGAATATCCGCTTTCATACACACAATGCCATACGAATCGTGCAATTTGTTGATGCTGAGTAGTTAAGCACTTAATTGCAGCATTACCCGAGAAAAAGGAGAAAAAATATTAGCTTTTTTTAGGCGTGACTCTTGCATTTAAAAATAGCGTTCGTAAATTTGCACCATCATTACAAACAAGCACACATGCGGATGTGGCGAAATTGGTAGACGCACTAGACTTAGGATCTAGCGCTGCGAGGCATGGGGGTTCGAGTCCCTCCATCCGCACACAAACGAAACCCTCAACAGCCCATGTTGGGGGTTTGTTTTTACTAGATGTATCATCACTAAAATTTTTGTAAGCCTTGAATATTACATTAAATCAAACCGACGGCACTAACGCGCAACTCAAGGTAGTTCTGGAAGAATCAGACTATGCTCCTAAAGTTGACCAGCAAGTAAAAGAATTCAGCAAGAAAGCCCAGATCAAAGGCTTCAGACCTGGTAAAGTGCCTGCAGGACTTATCAAGAAGATGTATGGCAAGAGCATACTGGTGGAGGCAATCAACAAACTTCTTCAGGAGGAGATCTCTAAGTATATCAAGGACAACGATGTAAAACTGCTGGGTGAGCCGCTTCCGGAGCCAAGCCAGGAGAACATCGACTGGGACAACCAGAAAGATTTTGAATTTACGTACGCAGTTGGTCTGCTGCCAGACTTTAACCTTCCGCTGGATAAAAGCGTAGAGGGTTACACTGTAGAGCTGGACCAGACTACGGTGGACGAGGCTTACGAAAACCTGAAGCGCCAGTTCGGCAAAACAACAAATCCAGAGACTTCTGAAGAAGGTGACTTTATCTACGGTGACCTGAAGCAAGTGGATGGTGAGTTCGAGTCTAAGACGCTAATCCCTACAAGCCGTGTAGTAGAAGGCAAAGAGCAGTTCATGGGCGTAAAAGCCGGTGATACCATTCGTTTCGATATCCGTAAAGCATTTGGTGATGACAACAGCGCGCTGGCTCACGTAACTGGCCTGAGCAAAGACGTTGTAGCTGACCTGAACGGTGAGTTTGAATTTACGGTAGAGAAAATCAACCGCACAGAGGCTGCTGAGCTAAACCAGGAGCTGTTTGACAAGCTGTTCGGTAAGGACGAGGTGAAGACAGAAGAAGAGTTCGACGCTAAGATCCGTGAGACCATCAAAGAAAACTACGAGCGTGAGGCAGACAACCTGCTGTACCGCAATATCATCGATACATTAGTAGACAACGTAGAGGCAGAACTTCCTACAGAGTTCTTCAAGCGCTGGCTGCAAGTGACTAACGAAGGTCGCCTGACTACGGAGCAGATCGAAGAGAACTTCGATAAGTACCTGAAGGAGCTGAAGTGGTCGATGATCAAAAACAAAGTGGTGGAGGAAAACGAGCTGAAAGTATCCAACGAAGAGGTGGTAAGCAGCACGAAAGAGAAGATGTTGGCTCAGTTCAACATGCCAGAAGTTCCAGAGGAATTGGTAGAGAGCATGAATAACTATGCTAACCAGTATCTGCAGCAGGACAATGGCCGTAACTACATTAATGAGTACGAGCAACTGCTGGCCGAGAAGGTGCTCGCTAAACTAAAAGAAAAGATGACTGTTGTAGAGAAGACAATCTCTACAGAGGACTTCAAGAACCTGTCGTAATCAGAACGATTAATAATATTTAACTTAAAAAGTCCTTTATTATTTAAAGGACTTTTTTATTTTTGACCAAACCGTAAATCTAAACAAGATGATGTTTAACAAAGACGAGTTCCGGAAATTTGCCGTAAAGGGCCAGGGCATGAGTGGCCTGGGCGTAGATCAATATATTAGTCACGTAGAAGGACGGGCTATGCATACCATTGAAAGTATGACCCGCTCTGTAATTGAGGAACGTCCGACGAACTTCCGTGAGATCGACGTGTTCTCTCGCCTGATCATGGACCGCATTATTTTCCTGGGCACACAGGTAGACGATTTTATTGCCAACATTATTACCGCCCAATTGCTGTTCCTGGAGTCAGCTGATGCCAAGAAGGACATTTTGCTGTACATCAACAGCCCGGGTGGCTCGGTATACGCCGGCCTTGGCATCTACGACACCATGCAGTATGTGAACCCCGATGTAGCGACGATCTGTACCGGTCTGGCCGCTTCGATGGGTGCTGTGCTGTTGGCAGGTGGTGCTAAGAACAAGCGCTCTGCCCTACCGCATGCCCGCGTTATGATTCACCAGCCGATGGGTGGCGCACAGGGTCAGGCTTCTGATATCGAGATCACAGCACGTGAAATCCTGAAGCTGAAGAAAGAACTGTATGAAATCCTAGCAGAGCACTCAGGCAAAACTTATCAGGAGGTATACGATAACTCTGATCGTGACTACTGGATGAAAGCCGAAGAAGCGAAAGAGTATGGCTTGATTGACGAAGTATTGCACCGCAAGAAAGACTAAGCAGGCATTTCATTTTAAACTAGATAGCAAAGCCCATCCTATACCTAGGCATGGGCTTTGCTATTTTATTTAGCAAGAAAGAATTGCACCATTATCATATAACTCCACAAAAGTCGGTCTGTGTCCAAAAATTTATCAACAGGCAGATGTGGACATCAAAAGCCCTCAAAAAGGTGAATATCAGCGTTTTAATCCAAGATACAGTAATAGCAATTTTTTAATTTATGGTTACTTTTTATAACCATATCAACATTTTAGGAATTAAAATACTACCTTAGTAAGGTTTCAATTTTGTACCTTTGCTTTTGTATTACACCCGCGAGGGCCAATAAAATCTTCTGAACAAACTTTTTTATGGCTGAAATTACCTGCTCATTTTGTGGCAAGAACAAAAAAGACGTATCTGTGATGATATCCGGAATCAACGCGCACATTTGCGACCGTTGTATCGGGCAGGCACAGCAAATCCTGAATGAGGAAAACAAGATACGCGCCAACAGCCGCACGCCGAAATTTAACCTGATGAAACCGCGACAGATGAAGGAATACCTTGATCAGTTTGTGGTGGGCCAGGACGAGGCGAAGAAAGTGATGTCAGTAGCGGTATACAACCACTATAAGCGCTTGATGCAGCGCACCAACGAAGATGATGTGGTGATCGAAAAGTCAAACATCATCATGGTAGGCGAAACAGGTACAGGCAAGACCTACCTGGCACGTATGATGGCTGGTATCCTGCAGGTGCCTTTCTGTATTGCTGATGCGACTGTGCTGACAGAGGCTGGTTATGTGGGCGAAGACGTGGAAAGTATTCTGACCCGTTTGCTGCAGGCAGCTGATTATAATGTAGAGTCTGCAGAGCGCGGTATTGTATACATTGACGAGATCGACAAGATTGCCCGTAAGAGCGATAACCCATCCATTACCCGCGACGTGAGTGGCGAGGGTGTACAGCAGGCACTTTTGAAACTGCTGGAAGGCACGGTAGTAAACGTACCGCCACAAGGTGGTCGTAAGCACCCGGAGCAGAAAATGATCACGGTGAACACAGAGAATATCCTGTTCATTTGCGGTGGTGCCTTCGTAGGTATAGACCGTCTGATCAAAAACCGTTTGAATACCCGCCCGATTGGTTTCTCTAAGTCCAAGCAGGACGATGAAGAGGAGAAAGAGAACTTCCTGCGTTACCTGACTGCGCAAGACCTGAAAAACTTCGGACTTATACCTGAGTTGATCGGTCGTCTGCCAGTACTAACGCACCTGAACCCACTCGATAAAGATACACTTCGCCTGATCCTGTTGGAGCCTAAGAACTCTATCGTAAAACAGTACAAACGTCTGTTCGAGATGGAGAACATCAGCCTCAGCTTTGATGACGATGCGCTGGACTACATTGTAGAGAAAGCAGCAGAGTATAAATTAGGTGCACGTGGTTTGCGCTCTATCTGCGAAGGCATTATGACGGATGCCATGTTTGAACTGCCGTCTGAGGAAGGTGCTAAAGAATTGGTGATCACTGGTGAGTATGCCCGCGATAAATTTGACAAATCACCCTTAAAGCAGCTACGTGTTGCTTAAGGTATAGACGCTAAAAGTAGAAGGCCTCAGCTGCATAAAGCTGAGGCCTTCTCCTTTATAGGTATAGCTACTACGCTAAACTATCTGCCTTTATACTGTCTCTTTCAGATAGCCTACCATCAGTTCTGCCGCACGCTCGGCAGTACGGTGCTCCCCTATCTTTTTCTTTACGAGTGCATACCCCTCCTGCTGCTTCTGCATGGCATACTTATCAAACAGAATGTTTTTCAGCTCAGCTACAATCTTTTTGGCTGTGAAATCATCCTGAATCAGCTCTGTCACGATAGGTTTGTCGGCAATCAGATTCACGAGCGAGATATAAGGCACCTTGATCACACGCTTGCCAATAGCATAAGAGATGGCGCTGGTCTTGTAGCACACAACTTGCGGCACGTCAAATAGTGCGGTTTCGAGTGTGGCTGTACCTGACGTAACGAGCGCAGCTTTCGCATACGAAAGCAAATCATAGGTCTGGTCGTAGACAATCTTGATGTTCGGGTCTTTGTTGTACTGCTCGTAATACTCTTTTGAGAAGTTCGATACGCCGGCTACAATAAACTGGTAATCACGGAAAGAAGGCAGCACGCTGAGCATTACTTCCAGCATATTTTCGATCTCCTGCTTGCGACTGCCAGGCAACAATGCTATAATGGGCTTGTTGTTCTGAATATGGTTCCGCACTCTGAAATCAGGCGCCACAACATGGTCGTTCACTGAGTCAGCTACCGGATTGCCGATATAGTCTACTTTGTAGTCAAAACGGCCGTAGAACTCTTCCTCAAATGGCATGATCACAAACATGCGGTCCACGAGGCGCTTGATCTTGTGCACGCGGCCCTGGTTCCAGGCCCAGATTTTAGGGGAAATGTAATAGAAAACTTTCAGGCCATGCTCTTTTGCAAACTTGGCAATCCGCATGTTGAAACCGGCATAATCCACCAGGATGATCACATCCGGCTTGAAGGCCGTGATATCCTCTTTGCATTCACGCAAAAAGCCCAGAATCTTAAAGAAATTGGTTGCAGCCTCCGCAAAGCCCATAAAGGCCATTTCCTGGTAGTGCTTGACCAGGTGCATGCCGGCCTCATGCATCATATCGCCCCCCCAACCCCTAATCTCAGCCTCCGGGTCTTGCTTCCGTAGTTGCTTGATGAGGTTAGAAGCGTGCAGATCGCCTGAGCGTTCGCCGGCTATAATGTAATATTTCATTTAATGTGTATGCGTTTGGGCCTGCCTGATATGGCAGGAACGAAGAAAGCAATGGAATAGGTATAGCCAGATAGCTATAATTGCTTATTCGCCAAAATACTCCACGTAGTTACGTGGGGTTTCATATAATTTGAGGCTATGCAGCCTGGCCTGGGAAATTTCAGCGATTTTAGGCTCCAGAATTTTCCAAAATTCCACTACCAGGTTCTCCGTGCTGGCCAGTTTGTCTTCCATAAAGGCTACATCAAGGTTAAGGTTTTTGTGGTCTACCTTCTCGATGATATTCTTGCGGATGAGTGTGCTCAGCTTTTTGAGGTCAATTACAAAACCGGTATCCGGGTCCGGCTTTCCTTTTACGGTCACGATTAGCTCATAATTGTGCCCATGCCAGTTGGTGTTCGCACACGGCCCGAAAACCTCCTTATTCTTCGCCAACGACCAGTTCGGGTTGTGCAGCTTGTGGGCTGCATTGAAATGCTCTAATCTGCTTACGTAAATCATTTAACTGCTAAACTTATAATTCTTTTGAGACAGCAAATATACGAAGAAAGGAACACCAAAGAACGATGTAATGATTCCAATTGGAAGCCCGGCTGGCGGATATAAAATCCGGGAAAGGAGATCGCAGAGCAGCATGAACAGACCGCCCACAAAAGCGCAGAAAAGCAGGTTGCTCCTGCCCGTCGCTCCCATTAACCCACGAGTGACATGCGGAATGATCAGTCCCACGAAGCCAATAGGCCCGGAGGTGGCCACAGCAAAGCCGGTTACGACAGAAACCGTACCCAGAATCGCCCAACGGGTTCGCGCCACATTCACGCCTAGCGCCTGTGCCCGGTCGGCCCCGAGTAGCAAGATGTTGAGCTGCTTCTGTAGGAAAGCGAAAAGCAAAAGCGCCACCAACAATGCCGTGGCCGGGTATGGCAGCAGCGACCAGCTCGCCCGCTCAAAACTCCCCATCGACCAGAATATAACCGACTTAAGTTTCCCTTCGGAATCAGACAGAAAAGTGAGCAGTCCGACCATGGCCGTTACCAGTGAACTGATGGCTATACCTGCCAACAGCAGTTGCGCAGGTATAAGCTGACGTTTTCGGTAGCCGAGTATCACGACGACAAGCGTCACCACAAAGGCTCCTATCAGTGCAAACACAGGCGGCATATAAAAGCCTCCGATCGATACTTCAACAAAACCAAAGAACACGATCACAGCTCCCAATGAAGCACCCGAGGCCGTACCCAACAGGTAGGGGTCAGCCAGTCCGTTGTTGACCATGGCCTGCATGAGGTAACCGCAAAAAGCCAGCGAAGCCCCTACCACCAGTGCTAAAAGCAGCCTGGGCAAACGAAGGTGTGTAATGGCAAAGTGAGTGGTATTATCAGGGTCATAATGGAAAATGGCCTGCCAGATGGTTGACAAATCCACTTCGAAAGTACCTACCTGTAACCCGAGCACCAGCGTGACCAGGATCAGCAGGATCGCCCCCATAAAGTATAAAGTGCTTCTCATGGGTATAGGAAGCTTTCAAGTTCACGGATCGACTCTACTACCCGAGGGCTAGGCCGCTCGATGAGGTTGCCAGTAGGTTGGTAGATGCGCTTATTCCGGTAAGCGGCAATTTTGCGCAGCTCCGGGTATAGACTGAAGAACTCCCGCTCCAGTCGCTCTATACTTCCACCAAGCAGCACATCCGGGTTCATTTTGAGAATATATTCGCGGGTGAGTGCCGGGTATGGCTGGTCAAACACCTCCTGCACGGCATTTTGGGCACCGAGTATACGAAGCTGGTCTGTCAGGATAGTGTTCTGTCCATAAACGTAGATCGGGTCACTCCAGGTAATAGCCAGTACGCGCTGCTGTTGTGTCTGTCCGCTATACCTGCGCTCGATCGCCTGCACCTGTTGGCGCAACGAGTCGGCCAAGTGGTTTGCCTGCTGCTCCCGGCCCATGATGCGACCGAGGTCTTCTATACCTTTCAGAATATCCGCTACACTGCGATACTTCTGGTAGTAAACAGGTATACCCAGTTCCTCCAATCGGGCGGCCATATCCAGAGGGGTTATACCTTCCACGGTAAAGATCAGGTCAGGCTTCAGGGCCAGCACCTGCTCCAGATCAACCGGGTAGTTACTCACCACAGGTTTACTGTATACGGCAGCCGGGTAGTCACACTGGGGGGTGCGCCCGACAATAGAAGCCGTGTCGCAAACGGCAAAGAGCATTTCGGTCATGGATGAGGCAAAGGCCATTACCCGTTCAGGCTGTCCCTTTAACTTTATTGCACGCCCCAGGTCGTCCTGCAGCACCAGTTCCTCCCCTGTCTTTTCTTCTTTCCCGGAACCGCAGGCGCAGCAAAAGATCAGCAGGCATACTGCCAAAAACTTGTTCAGGTATGGGTGCAAGGTATAGCTCGGTTTCTGATTGAAGGAGCGACAGGGCGATGTGCGCTTCGGCTCCGTTTATTTTCGTAAATTTAACGCAATATAACTTTACAGCCTACAAATCTGAATTATGATCGTTGTAACTGGTGCTGCCGGCTTTATTGCGAGTTGCCTTGTAAGCAGGCTCAACGCAGCTAACTTTAATGATATCGTGGTGGTGGACAATTTCTCTGTCGCCAAAAAAGAAGGAAACCTGAAAGGGAAAAAGATAAAGGAGTATGTAGACCGTGATGGTTTCTTTGCGTGGCTGGACGATAACTACGAAGAAGTAGAATTCATTTTCCACCTGGGTGCCCGCACTGATACCACCGAGTTTAACAAGGACGTGTTCGACCTGCTCAACCTGAACTATTCCAAGCAGGTATGGAACGCCTGCTGCGAGTACCAAATTCCGCTGGTATACGCTTCGTCAGCGGCTACCTACGGCTCCGGCACCCTCGGCTATGACGACGAAGAAGCCACCATCCCGTTGCTGCAGCCGCTCAACCCATACGGCGACTCCAAAAACGATTTCGACAAGTGGGCGCTGGAGCAAACGGCAAAGCCTTTCTTCTGGGCGGGTCTCAAGTTCTTTAATGTATATGGTCCCAACGAGTACCATAAAGGCAAAATGGCTTCTGTTATTTTCCATGCCTACAACCAGATCAAAGATAAGGGCAGCATGAAGCTTTTCCGCTCGCACAATCCCGACTATGCTGACGGCGAGCAGATGCGTGACTTCGTGTATGTGAAGGATGTGGTAGAAGTGTGCATGTTCCTGATGCAGCACCGAAAAAACTCCGGTATTTACAACCTCGGCTCCGGCAAGGCCCGCACCTTTATGGCACTGGCGCTCAACACATTCGAAGCCATGGGTGTAACGCCCAACATCGATTTTATGGATACGCCGGAGAACCTGCGCGACAACTACCAATACTTTACCGAAGCCAATATGAACAAGCTCCGCTCTATTGGTTACGATCGAGCGTTCTATACCTTAGAGGAAGGTGTGAAAGACTATGTCCAGAATTACCTGATGGAGGGAAAGTATTATTAACGAGGAATGAATAATGCTGAATGATGAATGGTTCAGCAGGTATAGCAAGGCCCCGCTTATGATTCCATAGGCGGGGCCTTGTGCTTTCAAGTAGTTTCAATTGCTATTTGCTTTCTTCTTCCTTATAAGTCAGCAAATGCTCTGCCGCTTTGCTAAATAAACCAGATTGGGTACCAATGTATACCTTGTCACTTACCTTTGCGATGGAAGTAATGCTATGGCCTTCCAGGCCTGTATTGTCAAGCTCTCTTAATTGCAGCTTGTCTATACCTGGCTCCACTTCGAAAATTTGGCTGTTGTAACTGGCTAACAATATTTCATCGCTGATGGCATGATAGGATAACCACTCAGCTGTACCTCCCACATGCGCGTCCAGCGACCAGGTTTGTCCTGAAACAGCCCGGAACAAAGCATGCGTTTGACGCCTTCCATGTCTGGCAATGGTATAGAGATCGCCTTTGTGCTCAAAGGTAGCATAAGCCACTTGGTCAGGCATCTGGAAATCAATCTCACCCTCTTCTGTGATTTTATAAAAGCCCCAGTCGGTGGCAACGTAAAAATTATTGTGATGTGAGCGTATGTACCGGACATAACCGCCTACCTGCACTGGTGTAAGTATTTTTGTCTCTTCCAATACGATCTTAGCAAAACTCTGATTGGCTTTGTCAATCCCTAGCTTGAACAAAAAATAGCGCAACTCTGCTCTTCCGCTTTCCTCATTAAGGTACTTGTATGGCACCAAAACAACATTGTTCTCAGAGATAGCCATGCTTTCCAGCGTGTTGGACATGATCAACTCAAAACCAAGGAAGCTAGGGTCAATCTCCTTTGCATCAAGCCTAAGCCCGGCCCCGCTAGTCACCGGATCACTGACTGTCCTGAAATATAGAACATCGTCCTCTGTACCGGCAAATATGCTGGAGTTCATGGGATACTTGTTATGCGACAGGTTTTTGAAAGGGTGTACATAGTTGCTCACCTTTGCCCCTTTCCTTGCATGAGATATTTTGGAAAATAAGTACATCCCTAAAACCTGGAGCCTGTCTTCAGCCTGAGCAGCATGGAGGTTTACAATGAACCGCTGGTTGTATAGGAACTTATTGTGCGCTTCCCAGGCAACAACAGGTTCTATCTCAATCTCCTCCAGCTCTTTTTTGCAGGAAGAAAACAGTATGAAAAAGCAAAGTAAAGGCAAAATATACCTAAGGGCTAAAAGCTGTTTCATAGGTAAGACAGTTATAGCAGGATTTATTGAATAATTGGATTGTCTGTGAAGGTAAGGCAGGTTAATCCACGATAATGATGTGGTGCAGGTATAGTTTCCCTTCCTCTATCACCTCGGTTGTTGCGGCCAGTTTCACACCATTCTGAAAGAAGCCATCCTGCAAAGGTGAAAATCTAAAATGATGCGTCTGTCCACTAATTAAAAAAGTTCGCTCCCGGTTTCCCTGGAAATCCTCTAATAGTAGAAAAGGATTTATTTCCGATACTTGTATGGCTGTATCTCCAAGCAAGGTACCTGAGCGGGAGAGAATGTAATTTTTGTCCTCCATCATACCTTCCCACGGGATGCTGGTCTGCCCAAACATATAAAAGAATTCAGCGGTATCGATCTTACTTGTTGCAAACACATTTTCGCCGGAAGCATCTACGAAATTGATGAAGTGAAACTGTGACAATGGCTCTGCAACATCCTCTTTCTTACAGGCGATAAAGAGGGGCATAATAAATAAAACGAGCAATAGCTTCTTCATATGTTTGTTTGCGTCGAGAGATTATGTGTATAAGCGAAAGTCAGTATTGAGGTCCAAACATTCCCAGATGATCAGACTCACTTTAATATCTTCTCTACTAATTTATAAATTAATATATCGGGATGGAAGAATATTATACGAATAGACATTTGCTGTAGATGAATCGTGTTGTGTGTTAGCAAAGTAATGCGTTGTTTTAGGGATGCTTAAAAGGGTAAAATACCGCCACATCTTATACCACGTCCTAGGTTGGGCCGTCTTCATTTTTTATGAGGTATCGCTGGTCACGCTCATCAATCCTAACATCACGGCTTTGTGGGAGTGGATGATTTGGTATACGCTCAATATTGGCCTCTTTTATTTTTTCGCACACGTTGTCCTACATTATACACTCAGGCACAACAAGCTTCTTCTGTTACTTGAGTTGGTACCTGCCATTATAGGCGCCTACCTCCTCATGCAGTTTGGTATAGAGAAACTTGTTAACCCCTTACGTGAAACTCCCCGGGGCTTTAGCCCTGACAAAATCTGGTACCTTCGGGTTACCTGGCGTTGCTTTTATTTCCTGAGTTTCAGCACAGCCTACTGGTTTTTGCGCCAGACAATCAAAAACCAAAAGCGCATTAATCAGATGGAGCTGGAGCGTTTGCAGGCTGAGCGTGAAAAAGCCGAACTTGAAAAAGGACTTATTCGCTCCCAAAACGCTTTGCTGCAGGCTCAAATCAGTCCACATCTGCTCTTCAATACGCTCAACTTTATTTACAATTCGGTGCAGGATGTTTCGCCTAAGGCTTCGGAAGGGGTACTGCTGCTCTCAGAGGTGATGCACTATGCCTTGCAGCGTGTACACGATGACGGGAAAACCGACCTGCAGCATGAAGTGGAGCATATCGAGAAATACATTGCGCTCAACCAGCTTCGCTTCAGCTACCCACTTCACCTGCAAATGAAGTGTAGTGGCAGGCTGCAAGGCAAGATTCCTCCGTTGCTCCTGCTCACTTTCGTAGAAAACACCTTCAAGCACGGCGATCTCACTGACCCTAGTCAGGCTGCCTGCATTTCGGTTGCGCATCAACAGGATATGCTCCACTTCAACACCAGCAACAAAAAGCGCAAACACCACGGCGGACGTGGGTATGGCATCGGTATACAAAATGCTAAAACCCGCCTCAGTGAGTTTTACGATGAACAGGACTATACCCTGACCATAGACGAAGACGAGCATCGACATGCTGTGCACCTTAAAATAAAGCTGACATGATTACATGCTATGTAGTAGACGATGAGCGCCATGCGCTTGAGGTACTGTCGAGGTATATTCAAAACACACCCGGTCTGCAACTGTTAGGCGCCGAGGAGAACCCGCTACTCGCCCTCGATGCCATTATTTCAGGACAACTGACAGCCGACATCACGTTTCTGGATGTCGACATGCCCCAACTCTCGGGTGTGGACCTGGCCGGCCTGATCAACAGCCGCACCACAGTTGTCTTCACCACCGCCTACCCGGATTATGCTTACCAGGCTTTCGAAAAGAATGCGGTTGATTTTCTGCTCAAGCCCATTTCCTACGAGCGCTTTCTCAAAGCTGTGTCCAAGGTGAAGGAAAACCAGCAGCCAAAGCAGGCTATACCTGCAGCAGAACAGAGTAATGGCTACTTTTTCATCAAAACGGATGTGAAAGGCAAGTTTGTGCGGGTGAATTTTGAAGAGATCAGCTATGTGGAGGCGATGCAAAATTACGTGCGTATTCAAACGGCAACCGAAAAGCTGACCACCTACCTGAGCATGAAGGAAGTAGAAGAGCACCTGCCCGCTACAGATTTTGTCCGGGTACACAAATCCTTCATTGTGCATCTACCCAAAGTCAAGACCGTTGAGGGAAACCAGATTATGCTAAGTAATGGCTGCGTAGTGCCGATGGGGTCAAGCTACCGGGCTACTTTGATGGATCTGATCAATGCCAGGCTACTTAAAAGTAAGCGGGTAAACTAGAACAGCACCGACACCTGTGTGCGCCCCGTGTGTACCGCTCCTACACTGTTGGCTTTACGACCGTCGTAGTTGAGTGAGATATTGAGGCCGTTGCTCAGTCGCTGCTGCACGTTAAAGGACCAGGTCAGGTTGTTACCTGGACGCAGGGCATTGAGAATCTCATACCCGACATAGGAATTCATATCACCGTCGAACTCGATATTCACCCAGCGCACGAGACCGGATACGGTGCGCTTGCTCACCTGGCTTAGTTTTGTCTCCATTCCCAGTTCATGGAAGGTAGCCTGCTGCTCCGCATCTGCGGGAGATAGCTTGTCTTCGCGCAGGGCCAGTTGGTAGGTGCCCGTGAAACGCAACTTGACATTGGGCTGATACGCCAGCTCCGGCGTAAGCTCATTTGATACAATACTGAAATTTTTCGAGCTCAGGAAATTAGACCGGTTATCGCGCACGTTCTGGGCCAGGCTGATCTTGGAGCTCAGCACTTCGTTCAGGTTCAAGCGAGCGATTAGCTGGTGGTTGCCCACGCTTCGGGTTTCGGCACCGTTCGCCAACAGCGACTTCTGCTGATTCTGCTGCACCGTATATTCCAGGCCATACTTAGGGTTACTCCGGTTAAAGTAGAATGTATTGCGCAATGACTTGATCAGGGAGATCAGAAACTCATCCTCGAAATCTTCGCTGAACGGATTAAAGCGATTCATCACTTCATCATCCGTCGTCTTTTTGTCGATGCTTACAAAACTCAGAGCTGAGAATTTAGCCATGAAGCCCTTGAAGCCTTCGGCGCTACGCCAGCTGCGGGGCACGTTGCTGTTCAGGCGGTAGGTGAAGCGGTTGGTATAGGCATTGATGTACTCATCTGTTGGCAAAAACACTTTAACGAATCGGCGCTGATCTACTGTTTGGGCCTCCAGGTAGTCGTTCAGGTCATTCGGGTTGCCCTCATCGCGGAGGTAGTGCGTGCCCTGCCCCGGCATGGTTTCCCGGAAAACAAAGATGCGCTTCAGTTCACGACCTGTGCCTACTGAGTAACTCATTTCGGATCGGAAGCTGCCATCCAGAAAAGAGGTGTTCCAGTCTATGCGCGACTGCACGGTTTCTTCATCCTGCCCCTGCTCGAGTTCCAGATTTCTGTAAGTGGCCTGCAGGGCGATGTCGCTGTCGCGGCCATATTTGCGCTGGAGCATGGCGTTGTAGGTCTGGCCTACTTCCGGCGTACCCATCTCTCCTTGCACCGTCGGGCGCAGGTCGGTACGGTAGCTGTAGTCTACCCGAAAGCGGGTTTTGGCAGTATCAGGGCTCTCCACAAAAAACACATGCTCGTCAAAGTACATGGCGGAACCCGTCACCGAATCGGTGCCAAGGGCAGTGAGCTTGTTTTTATCGAAGCGGTACACGTAGCCGGGCTCAATTTTGCCGAGTTTATACCTGGCCCCCACATCGCCCCTATACCACTCCGACTCACGGGTGGCCTGGTCACTGTTAAGCATGAAGAAGCTGTTGCGCAATTCCAGCTTGCCAAACGCACGGTTCAGATCCAGCTGGTGCTGGGTACCATCCACCTGCTGGTGCCGGTAGCGGCGGCCGATGCGGTAGTTGATCAGATTTTGCGGATCCCGCACCGCTCCTACCGAAAAATGAAAGATATGGTCTTCGGCTTTCTGATTCGGGTTGCCCAGACTCCAGTCGCGGTCGAACTCAATGGGACGATAGCGGTCAATGGGCTCAAAGTTCACATCCGTATACTCGTAGTTGAGCGTGCTGTTGAGGCGGTACTTACCCAGGAGCGAAAGCTGCCGGTCCTGCACAGCGTACCCTACCCGCATGGCGGCCCCATTATCATCCATGGCATCAAGTCGGGAGAAGCGATTGAGGTCATTCTGCGAAGCGGCACCTTCCAGGAAGAAATTCACGCCTTTCTCCAGTTCATAGTTACCACCCAGCGTGATCAGCTGTTTCTTGCGAGGCGTAGGCAAAATACGCACGGGCGCGTAGTTACCCTGCGCCACGCCATTGACCGGCGCCACCCAGCGGTATACCCTGCCATTCACTGCATTATTGGCCGCTACATAGTTGCCTCTGTTCGTCCCCACTTCCGAAAACCGCACATTATATATGGCTGAATCCGGATGGCTGGAGAACATATACATCTGCTGCGGTATACCATCCACCAAAGTGTCGCGCTGCGCGTACAGCACCTGCGCCGGATCGAAAGGCACTTGTGTCGCTCCCGGAGTAACGGCCATGTTCAGGCTGTCGCCTATACCTGCGAGCAGGCGTTTTTCATCGTCCCGTAAGTCGAGGTGCAGGAGGTTGTTCGGATTGTCGGACTCGTTGTAGTAGTTGGCGTATACCTGCATCTTGCCCAGTTGCTGGTAGTGGCTGGCGTGGTAAATGCTACGGCTGTAGTTCAGGTCAGAATACTCAAAGTCTACCCGAATACGGGAGTTTTTGGTGATGACGTGGCGTGTCGTGAAGGTGATCTCAGCCTGGTTATAGTCGATCACATAATCAAAGTCGAAGCCGCGGGTCAGCAGACGGCCGTCCAGAAAGACACGTTCCGAATTGGCCAGCACGATGATGAATCGCTCGTTATTTGGCCCTCGCAGTCGGTAGGGTCCCTGCACGCCTTCCAATGCCTCCACGGCCTGCGAGGCAAACTTTCCTTTCGAGACTGAGGCTGCGACTGTGGTAGTGCCCAGTTTTTCCGGTGATTTTCCAAAAGTAGTTTCAAAGGCACCGCCCTGTACGTTTTTGTAAAACTGCATAAAGTAAGACGGCTTGCTACGCAGTACCACGTCCCCCGCCGACAGCTGCCACTGCTTGTGCTTGAGCGTGATGTATACCCGGTCAAACTCGTTTAACTGCTGCGTGTTGCCCTCCGGCTGAAAAGGTATATTTTGGTCGGTAATAGCTGCCGTAATTTCAATGTCGTCAGTCAGTTTACCATCGAGTTGCAGGTTCAGGGCTGAGTTTACAAACACGTTTTGTGTGTTACCGAAGGAAATACCGCGTGATATGCTGCCCGTTTTGTTCAGCCCGGGAGTCTTGAAGATTTCTTCACGCTGCGCAAAGTCCTCTTTGTACAGCTCTTTAGGCGAACCGCTCCGGTCCAGTTTCATGATGTCGCGTCGGTATGCGGGTTTGGCCAGGCTCAGCGGCAGCGTTCTGTAGCACACGAGCACCGAGTCAGGTATGGGAACCATGGTCCCCAGTGTATCGATGATCTGGTAAGTGGGAGCCGGAAACTCAGTTAGCTTGAACTCGTGCGTATAATAGTTGTAGTCAAATTTGATCTGATCTTTGTAAGGGCCCACCAGCGTAATGGTGTTAACGTCAATGGTCAGGGTATCAAGCTGCTGCGGGTAGTCAGTCAGGTATAGCCACTTACAGTGTCGGTTATTCATGGGGGCCTGGGCCAGGGCTAGCACAGGCAGGCACAGCAGCAACAGCAGGATGCCGGTAACCAGACACCGGATCATGCGGTGGCCAACGGTAAAGAAATGTAAAACGTCGTCCCCTCTCCTTCTTCTGTCACAAACCAAATGCGACCGCCAGCGTTTTCAATTCCTTTTTTGGCAACAGCCAATCCTATACCTGAACCCGTATACTTGGTACTGAAGTTAGGTATAAATACTTTGTGCTGAATTTCGGCAGGTATACCGCTCCCGTTATCGGCGATGGACACCAGCGCCGTATTATTCCCATCCACCTTCAAGTCTATTTTGATCATAGGCTTCCGGTCGGCAGGTACCGCCTGAATGGCGTTCAGCAGCAAATTGTTGAAGGTCCGCACCATCAGCGCCTCGTCGGCCATCACCATTACCGGCTCCTCCGGCATACGCAGTTTCGTTTTCACGGAAGCTGGATTTGTGTGCAGGTCAGCGGCTTTGTGTAACGCAGCTCCCAAATCCATGAGCTCGGCTTTTGGCTCGGGCATAGAAGTGAAGTTGGAGAATGACGTTGCAATGTCGCTAAGGATGTTGATCTGCGTGATCAGCGTATGCGAGATCTTGTTGATCATCTGCTCCGTGTTCGGGTTCTTCTCTGCAATGGCCTTCTGAAGGTACTGCAGCGAAAGCTTCATCGGCGTGAGCGGATTTTTGATCTCGTGTGCGACCTGACGTGCCATTTCCCGCCAGGCGGCTTCCTTCTCGCGCATCGCCAGCTCTACCTTGTTCTGCTCCAGCGTTAGCAGCATGCGGTTGTACTCATTCACCAGCATTCCGATCTCATCGGCCCCTTCATAAGCCAGCATCTCGTTCTTGCCCGTCAGGGAGGTGTGCTTCAGCTTGTCGGCCAGCATGCGCAGCGGTACCGTCAGGGCTCTGGAGGCAAAGAAGGTCAGGATGATGAACACGATGAACATCACGGTGAAGATGTTCATCGTCGTCGTAATCAGTTCAATCAGTTTGAGATCAAGCTGTCGCTCCGAATCGAAGAAAGGTATACCAATAAAGCCGATCAGCTTTTCAGGATCGTTGTCCGGGCGCAGTGGCAGGTATAGCGCGTTGAAGCTCAGATTACCAGCATGCTCATCGAACAGCACCCGCAAGGCCTGCCGCTCTGATATAGCTGCGTAAGCATATGGATTAATCAGCTTAGAAAGTAGACCCGACTCAAAAATGAGTGGCTGGCTGGTTACCAGTAGGCGCCCGTTACGATCATAGAGGCTGACATCGGCCTCGGACAATGCCGCGATAGAGGCCACACGCCGAAGCAGGCGGTTACGATCTGGCAACACTTCCAGCGTTGTTGGCCTGCTCAAATGGTCCTGAATGGCCTCTCCCTTTTTCTCGTAAGACGAAAGCAAGTCTTTCTTGTAAGAGCCCGTTACCAAACTGGCCGTCACGATACTCACCAGCATCAAAGGGAGCAGTATACCGAAGTTCAGGAAAAGTTGAATCTTGGTACTGAAGTTCGGTTGAAAATCACGCAGGCGTTCCCTGTTCAGCAAAATGTACAGCAAGGCCACCACGATCAGACAGGCGGTAAAGTATAGAAACAGAAATGAAAAATTCGAAAGCACTTCGCGGGCTCCGTACTTACTTGTTGTGATGATCACGGTGGGACCGGAATCGGTGCTTACACCCAAATGATGAAAGCCCTCCTCGGTTGCCCCTTGACGATACAGCTCATTCTGATCTAGTTGATTTCGGTCGAAATTAGTCGCATAGTCGAACTCCCCCTCGCTGTAAGTCAGCCTGCCCTCTTCATAAATGCCGTAGCTCAGAATATCTGCTCTAAACGGCTGCTGATGCTGTTGTCCTGCCAGTAGCTCCGGCACCAAGCTGTTTGGGAGCAGCTCTTTCAGACTCAACTGAAGCACGATGGTACCATACAACTGCGTACCCAGCGGCACTTCGATCAGCTTTAAATAAAAACGGGTGTGCGGACGTGCCGGGTCATTAACCAGGTATAGGTTCTCGTATTCTGTCTTGTTACGGGCGGTTGCGTATTTCTGCCGAAGTTCATCCAGTGTGGCTGCTGTCGTATCGGCGCTCTCGAGTGTGCGGCCCTGGCTGTCAAACAAAAGAATGTTGGCTTCATACTTATCAAAATAGTCTGGCAGAAACTGGCGCGATATCTTACGTTTGATAAAGAAAGCATCGACATAGGGGCCCTTCATTTTCGATTGGATCAACACGTCCTCTGACACCCGCACTGCCACATCTTCTTCCAGCAGGTACTCAGCCAACACATCGTTGCCTTGCATCAGGTCGAAGGCAAATTTCTGCTTATAAGCCAACAACTCACTTTGGAAGTGTGTGTAAAGCGAGGCAGCACCCGTCAGGCTACTGACGGCGATGATCAAAAAGAAAAAGAGGTAGGTGCGGTAAGGCAAACTAATCGCCTGCCGATGCTGCGCTGCCAGCAGAATGATGATCCAGAACACAGTACCGATGAGCAACACAGGAATCCAACGCACACCCCATACAAGTGCCAGCAGCGTCAGTACAACTGCTATACCCAGCAAAACTTTATAAGGCCACCAGCCACTTGACTTCCGCAACAGTACATTGACTACCGAGGCCAGCATGAAGGCAAAGAAGCTTAGCGCCACAGTATGCAAAAACATGAGGCTATACATCACCAGCTTATACCGCTCCAGCGCAATAGACTGGTTGATGTCGAGTGCCAAGGGCGAGTTGTGGTAGATACCATAGTAGAAGCGGAACAGAATAGCCAGCAAGACAAAGAAGGCAAGCATGGCAATCCCAAGCACAAGTTTGCTCTTTTGCGGCGAGTAGGACTTGACAGTGGATAAAACTTCGTTCTTATGGAATAAGTAATAAGCAGCCCAGGCTACTACGACGAGCAGTAATACATTCAGTGCGAGATCACCCACCGAGGGAGACCAGAAAGAGGCAGCATAGAGGCGCGGATCAAACAACTCCGTCTCTACGATCAGAAACGGGAGGTTGAGGAATAAAAGCGTAAACCGGAAACCTACCAGTAGCAGTAACAGGAGCACAATACCTTCCGTATAGCGCTGACGCTCTAAAAAGATCCTGCTGAATGAAATGCTAAACCAGACAAAAAAAATGATCCCTAAGGTGAGTAGAATAAGTTGCAGGTTGTCAAAACCTGCGTCTATCCTATCTGATCCATGGTCCACGGCGAAAAGAAACTCTCCCTTAGCGGTCTTCACTTGTGGCAATTGCCCGGGATTGTCTAATACCAGACGCACCTCTGCCTTACCAAAAATGCTTTTCTGCAAACCTGATGACAGGTAGTCATTGGTTAGACCATAGTCAATATGCAATGGTATGTAGGTGAAAATATGATAGTCACCAACACGATGTGGCATGACCACAAAAATGCCGTAACTGTTTCGGATGGTGGAAATGGAACGAAGTGTTGGCGGCAGATCCAGGTCAGGTATAACCGTGTGGTCTGACCAGTACACCAGGCGGCCATTCTTGTATACAAAAGTAGGATAATGCGTTTTGGAGAGTAGCTCTGAAAAGCTTATCTGGTCTTTCTGCAGTTGACCACTCAGTTGGGTTGCCTCCTCCTGTGCATCTAATAACAGCGCCTGCACACGTTGCGCTATCTGCTGCTGAGTTTGCTCCTTATCTGCCTGAAGCCAGGAGGCCGGCACCCTATAATGCAAAAAAGCTGTTGCCGCAAAGCACAGCACAGCAAGGACAAATAAGACTATTGGGGCAATATTCCGGTTCAATGCAGCAAGGATTATCCACGAATTTAAGCAATTCGCGTTATAAGAGCATGACTTATAAGCAGCTAAAATGTAAGCAACAGCCCCAAGTCATTATTAATTCTGGAACCACAGCGAATTACATGAACAAAACGGATCAAAATTCACTCCAGAATTCAGAAGACAATTAAAAAATAAAACCACATACAGGTTACAAAGCCTGCAAGTGGTTTTAATGTTGAGTCACATGCTCAAATCTTAATAGGTAGCCTGGTTAACCAGGCAGTTCCAAAAGAGCTTTTCGATTAAGCCATTTTAGCTTTTTTCTGTCGGCTGCTCTTGTACCACAAGAAACCTACTGTACCTACCAGCACATAAGGAATTAACATGAGATAAAGTATACCTGTATTCAAGCCTGCTCCTACCTGTGAGTCGGAGTCAGTACTCCCGGTTCCGACGTTAGACTCTACCGTGGCGCGGCACATCGCACACTGGCTGTAGGCCTCTGTAGATACTAAACTAAGGGTAAGCATCAGCAGGCCTGCAAAAAATATTCTTAATAGTTGGCTCTTCATGATCATAAAACAAGCATTTACTGTTCCTGGTTCTAAGAATAGTACGGAGATATCATAATGTAAACAAGCACTCCCGTCACGGCTACATAAAGCCAGATCGGAAAGGTCCACTTTGATATACGACGGTGACGTGCAAACTGATTAGACAAGGCAAAGTACATGGACAGAAGTACCAGCGGCACAATCACCACAGCTAACACAATATGTGTCAGGAGAATGAAATAGTAGAAGAGCTTCAAATAGCCGTCGCCACCATATATAGTTCGCTCTCCGAGAAAATGATAAGTGACGTAGGATACTAGAAAAATAGCAGATAAGCCAAAGGCTGTTGCCATGGCCGCACGATGCACCTTTATATTGCCTTTGCGGATGTTATAATAACCGATTACCAGGGCAAAGGCTGTAATAGAATTCAAAATGGCGTGCAAGGTTGGCAGAAAAGATACATCAGCTGTGCTTGACCCTTCCTTTGGCATGAAGAACAGCATCGCCACCACCACAGGTATGGCAACAGACAAAATAGCTATTACCACCAAGAATTTTCTGTCTTTGCCAGTAGCTGGACTATTTTGATTTGCTGTATTCATCTAAAAGAACTTTAATTTCCAGTATCAGGCGATCTACGTCCTCTTTATCGGTACCATCATAAATACCTCTTACATACCTGTCTTTATCCACGAGCATGAATTTCTCGCTGTGTATGAAATCCTGCTGGCCCTCTACTTTCATGACTGGCAAATAGAAGCCTTTTTGAGCTAAGTTGTAGATACGATCGCGATCACCAGTCAGAAAATACCACTTCGCAGGATCGGCATTATACCGATCTCCGTACTCTCGCAACACTTCTGGTGTGTCATGTTCCGGGTTAACTGTAAAGGAAACCAGTTTGACCTGCTCTTCGTCATGAAATGCCTCCTGAACACGCACCATCTGCGAGGACATGGCTTTGCAAATATCAGGACAAGTCGCGAAGAAAAAGTCAGCTACATAGATGTTACCATCCAACTCGTTCTGAGAGATTGTTTGACCCTGCTGCGAAGTAAACTCAAAAGCAGGCACCTGGTTAAAAAGTGTATCGCCCTGGGCATCGCGTATGACTTCGCCAGTGGCAGTTACCTGAGGAAAATATTTACGGAGTGTGTAGTGGTGTTCACCAAAGCTGCCGATAAATATAAAAATAAGAAGAGGCACTAATAGTAGGATCCCTAATATTAGTGCCTTTAAATTACTCATAATCAGTGTACTTAGTTGAAGTAATTTCTTACCGAATCGAAGTAGTAGCTTCCTTCCGAAATTAGTGCTACCATAAGCCATATAATAAGGGCCATAGGTATAAGTATAGCCCAAATCAAAGCCTTCGTTTCATGCTTTAAGTGCATGAACTCAGCCACAATGTAGAACGCCTTAAAGATGGTTAAGATAATGAAGATCGCATTACGTAGCGTACCTGCATCCATTGTAAAGGCGAAAAGGAACTCAACCGCTGTTAATGCTACCAGGATAAAAAACGTTTTCCAGATAACCTTTGTCTGCGCTTTAGGTATTTCACCTGCCTGGTGAAAATCGTTGGAGTGATCCGAGTGAGCTGCCATAGTATGCTTTATTTTTTAAGAGGCAACCCCGCCTTAAGCGAGGGCTGCAGCAGTGTTAGTTTATAGTTTATGAATTAGATCAGATAGAAGAAGGTAAATACGAATACCCATACCAGGTCTACAAAGTGCCAGTAAAGACCAACTTTCTCTACCATTTCATAATGGCCACGTTTGTGGTATACGCCATTCACAGTGTTGATGAACGCCATGATTAAAAGGATTACCCCTGTGAAAACGTGCGTACCGTGGAAACCCGTGATGAAGAAGAAAAGGTTAGCAAACAAAGGTGGACCGTATTGGTTCATCGTCATGTTCGCCCCATAAATACGTGAACCGTCAGCTAACAGCATACCTTCATCAGTACCGGTAATAAAGTGAGCCCACTCCCATGCCTGGCAACCTAAGAAGATAGAGCCAAACAGGATCGTCCACAGCATCCACTTTTGAACATCATTTTTATCCATACGGTGACCGGCTTCCACAGCCAGTACCATCGTTACGGAACTCAAAATGAGGATCATGGTCATCAAGGCCACGAATGCAAGCGGCAGATCTACACCATGGAAACCAGGGAAAGCATTGAACACCTTCTCAGGTATAGGCCACCATTCGGTAGAGAACTGAAAGTCTTCTGGACGACCGTTGTAAGGCAGGTGGCTGTGACGGGACAGACCGTAAACTATCAGGAATGCACCAAAAGTAAAAGCATCAGAAAGCAGGAAAAACCACATCATGAGTTTCCCATAGCTCGCTTTTAGTGGTTCGTTACCACCATCCCATGTACCTGTTTTAGGTTCTTCCAGCGTAGTTGATGTAGACATAGTTTAGTATTGAAAAAAACGTGTTTAGTGATTTAATCTCAAAAATATATACAAGTATAGCCAAAGACCACCCAGGAAGTGCCAATAAATGGTGCATAACTGAATTCGCAGCATGCTCTTCGAGTGAACTTTGTAACGTAAACTTGACATTATTACCACTGCCACATAAATGAGGCCGGTAATCAGGTGAAAACCGTGTACACCTGTTAATACATACATGAATGAACCTGAAGGGTTACTAGCTTCACCCCCGAAGTACACATTATTGTTCACCAGTTCTGCCCATCCGTTCCACTGACCAATCAGAAAGGCGATGCCTAATCCGAATGTCAGGTACAGCATGAGGCGCAGTCTGCCAATGTTGTCCTGAGCTGCAGCATTGTGCGCAAGTTGCATGGTCACACTACTCAAAGCAATCAGAACTGTGTTAATCAACAGGATATTTGGCAGGTCGAATTCTAACCAGTTGCCTTCTGCGCGACGCACTAAATATGCGCTCGTAAAGGCTGCAAACATCATAATTATACTAATAATAAGCAACCACAGTGTAAACTTTAATGGATGTATACCTCCTGTGTTGTTCTCTTCCCCCAATGATTTGGCAACCATATCCATATCTTAAATTTTATCTAAAACAAAAGCTATCTGCACAATAGGCAGATACAAAAAAGACCCGAACATAATGTTCATAGCCGCCTTGTTTGTACAAGTGCGCATCAAATGAAAAGTCTGAGCTAAAAACAAAACTCCACAGATAACCGCAATTAGTGCTGAGGTAGTACCTGTCATTCCAAATTGCAAAGGCAGTAGGCTAAGCGGAATTAGCACTAAGGTATAGATCATGATCTGTATGGCAGTCTTCAGGTTCTTACCTCCTTCCATTGGAAGCATTTTGAATCCAGCTCTTTTATAATCATCATCCAACACCCAGGCAATCGCCCAGAAATGTGGGAACTGCCAGATAAACTGTATCCCAAAAAGAATCCAGGCTTCTACACCCACTACTCCTGTTGCTGCCACCCAACCAATAAGCGGAGGTAACGCACCAGGTATAGCACCAACAAAAACATTAATTGGGCTGATACGCTTCAGTGGCGTGTAAATGAATCCGTATAGAATAAGTGACAACAATGCTATAGCAGCTGTCAACATGTTAAAGAAACTGCCCAGGATTAACAAACCACCAACCCCTAACAGCACACCATAAATGGCAGCCTCTGTCACGCTAAGCGTGTTAGTTGGAAGCGGCCTGTTTGCGGTGCGCCTCATTAATTTGTCAAGGTCCTTCTCCAGGATCTGGTTCACAATGTTAGCCGCACCTGTAACCATTAACCCACCCAGCATCACTAATGCAATCTGAATCCAACTTCCACCCGGATGTCCCAGTATATAGCCTATGGCACTTGAGAAAGCAACTGTAAAACTCAGTCTAAACTTCAGGAGCTTAAAGTATGCTGATGCCTTTTCTGCTGTACTAGCGAGGGACACTACCGATTCTGACCTATCTGTAATCATTAGTTAAGAACCACTACCGGCTTTTCGACCGCCTTTTTAGAGGCGTAGTAATAAAAAATCAAAATCAGAAACTGAACACCAAATAGCAAAGTAGCTATTGTCAGGTGCAACGGTTGCAGAAAAGCAGGTATAGCAAAGTATGCCATGATTACCCCAAATGCGATTTCAGCAACAAGCAGCACCATCATCCAGTTTACCATCATATTCAACTGACGATCCTTGAGCTTATAAATTAAATAAGCCATGTATAGGTGTAGCGCCAGTAACAAAATAGAGAAAGAGCGATGGATATTAAAGCTTAATCCTAGCTGATCCACCCAAAGGTCTCTATTACTTCCATTCATTTCAAATGCCACGATATCGACTTCCTCACGAACCTGTGTTCCGATCAGGATCTGTACAAAGGTAGCTGCTGCCACCAATCCGATGACCGTTAACAGGTGCTTAGAAGCCTCAAACCGTGGGGTAATAAAAGCAGCTTGCGAACGAATAACCGCATACTGCAGTAAGGCTACAATCACCAGAGCCAGCGCCATGTGTATTGTAATAGTTACAGGAAGTAAGTTTGTAGAGACTACAATAGAACCTAACCATCCCTGAAACCCCACTAACACAAAACTAAGTAGCGAGAGATAAAAAACAGACTTATCGGTTTTAAGATAAGGTATAGCATAAAGCACTGTCAGGAAAATCAGTATACCGATCACTACACCTACCAGACGATTGATATATTCAATCCATGTCTTAGTCACATTGAAATCTGTTTCTATGTGTTGCAGTGGGTGATCGCGTAACTGACCTGCTACTTTATCAAAACCTATCTTGTCCAGAAACCCTGCTAGTCTCTTATTTTTATCTACACGTTGCTCCTTGTAGACTTCCAGATAATCATCTGGTAATTGGCTAACATCAGTTGGAGGAACCCAACTGCCAAAACACTTGGGCCAGTCCGGACATCCCATTCCTGAGCCCGTGCTCCGCACGATTCCTCCAACTAATATTAGAAAGTATACAGCTAATACTGTAAGTACTCCAATATTTCTAAACCTTTTGTAAGGAAAAGATTTATCTATCATTTAAGCTATTCTAAATCTCTCTCGTAAGGCAGGTTTGAAGACTGCGTTTGAGAGAACGGTACGTTTTGAGGGATATAATCCTCTGCAGCACCTGGTTTGCTGTAATCGTAAGGCCATCTGTAAACAGTTGGAATCTCACCCGGCCAGTTACCGTGTCCTGGGTTCACAGGAGTTGTCCACTCAAGCGTGTTGGAGTGCCATGGGTTAGCAGTTGCACGACGTCCTTTGAAGATGCTGTAGATGAAGTTGAACAAGAAGATCAACTGTGCACCAAAGCCCAGGATTGCCGCTAAACTGATGAAGCTGTTCAGGTCTGTGAAGGTATTGAACGCATCAAAGCCTGTCCATGAGTAATATCTTCTAGGGAAACCGGCGATACCGATGTAGTGCATTGGCATGAACACCAGGTAAGCAGAGAGGAATGTCAACCAGAAGTGAACGAATCCTAGTTTCTCATCCATCATGCGACCGAACATCTTCGGGAACCAATGATAGATACCGCAGAACATACCAAAGAAGGCAGCAGCACCCATCACAAGGTGGAAGTGAGCAATTACAAAGTAGGTATCATGCAATTGGATATCCAGCGCCGAGTTACCCAGGATAATACCTGTTAAACCACCAGAGATGAAAAGCGATACGAAAGCTACCGCAAACATCATAGCCGTTGTGAAACGGATGTTACCTCTCCATAGTGTTGCAATCCAGTTAAACACTTTTACCGCAGATGGTACAGCAATAATAAGTGTCAGGAACATGAAGACAGATCCCAGGAACGGGTTCATACCTGTCACGAACATGTGGTGTGCCCATACTACGAAAGACAGCAATGAGATACCTAGCATTGAACCGATCATCGCTCTGTAACCGAAAATTGGCTTACGCGAGTTGGTTGCAATTACTTCCGAAACGATACCGAAAGTTGGAAGGATTACGATGTATACCTCTGGGTGACCCAGGAACCAGAATAAGTGCTGGAACAGGATGGCACTACCTCCAGTATTTGCCAGCGCCTCTCCTGCAATATAGATGTCAGAAAGGAAGAAGCTCGTACCGAAACTGCGATCGAAAATAAGAAGCAATGCAGCTGAAAACAGTACTGGAAAAGAAAGAAGACCCAGAATGGCAGTCAGGAAGAATGACCAGATAGTCAAAGGAAGCTTCGTCATCGACATACCCTTTGTTCTCAGGTTTATCACAGTTGTAATGTAGTTTACACCACCTAGCAGCTGCGATACGATGAACAACGCCATGCTTATCAACCAAAGCGTCATACCTAGGCCTGAGCCTGAGATGGCTTGTGGCAGCGCACTTAGCGGAGGGTATACTGTCCAACCACCACCTGCAGGACCTGTTTCAATGAAAAGAGACCAGAACATGATCACACTTGCCAGGAAGAATATCCAGAAGGAAAGCATATTCATGAAACCAGACGCCATATCACGCGCACCAATCTGCAGTGGAATTAGGAAGTTACTGAATGTACCGCTAAGACCAGCTGTCAGCACGAAGAACACCATGATCGTACCGTGCATGGTAACCAGCGCCAGGTAGAATTCTGGGTCAAGTTTGCCGTTTACGATCCAGTTACCCAGAATTGGCTCTAAGAAAGTAAACGTAGCTTCAGGCCAGCCAAGTTGTAGACGGAAAATAATAGACAGGAAGCCACCTATAAAGCCCCAGAAGATACCGGCAAACAAAAACTGCTTGGCAATTACTTTATGGTCCTGGCTGAAGATGTACTTCTCAAAGAAGTTTTGGTCGTGATGATGATCATGCTCGTCGTGAGCGTGATGCACATCCTTATTTAGAGAGATATCTGTACTCGCCATTGTTGATTTTATTTAATGCTACAACTCTGTTTTTACTTCTTCTGCACTCTTCTCAAGAACCACTTGCTCTTTCGCATCGTGGGTAAACTTAGTTAGAAGCTGTGGGTTCTGCTCGATGAAAGGTGTTTGTGAAGCTAACCACTCCTCATATTCCTCAGGCTCGTCAACAACTAAGATAAAACGCATCGCAAAGTGACCACGTCCACAGATCTCAGTACAGGCCAGTTCAAAGTTAAAATCTGGGTTTCCGATTTCAGTACGCACCTCTGCTGTTGTTTTAGTAGGCACGAACCAAAACTTAGTTGGCATACCGGGCACAGCATCCATCTTCACTCTAAAGTGAGGCAGGAACACACTGTGAATCACATCACGTGATCTGATTTTCAGCAGGACAGGCTTGCCTTTAGGAACGTGTATCTCGCGTGGCATAAAGTCATCCATCGAATTCGGATCGCTGAAGTCCACACCTATTTCGTTTGTAGCATCAATCAGATGTACATTGGCTTCTCCCAGTTTGCCATCAGGACCTGGGTAGCGAACAAGCCAGCTGAACTGCTTGCCCATAACCTCTATTACTACTGCGTCAGCTGGGGCTGCACTGGTAATGTTAGCCCATGTTTTCCAGCCTGCAAATACAAGCAGCGCCATAACAACCGCTGGAATCATAGTCCACACAATCTCCAGTTTGTTGTTGTGAGGGTAGTAGTAAGCACGCTTTTCATCTTTATGCTGGTATTTATAAGAATACCAGAAAAGCAGGATTTGCGTGATCACAAACACAATACCGATCACAATCATGGTAGTCCAGAAAAGACTGTCCGTCCATCCACCGTGCACAGAGGCAAGTGGCTGGTTCATGTCGTCCCATGCATCAGCAAAGGACCAGGCAAACGCTGCACCTCCAACAATCAGGAAGAGGAGCATCAAAAGACTGTTTACTTTGTTACTTGTTTTAGTGGTTCCAACTGCGCGCTGTGTCGATCCTCTAAAGATGGAGGCTAGGGTCCCGATCCGGAATAATAGGAACAGGATTACTAGTAACAGTACGATGGATAAACCTATGGCTAACGTAATCATTGTATAATGCTTTTAGTATGATCTCTAAACATGATGGTGAACACTTTCTTCCAGGAACGGGTGATTTACCGGCACAAGAGAGGCTTTTGTTAAACCTTTTGTGAATGTAATCAGGAATACTCCCAGGAAAATCAGTGTAGTGCCTATCTCAATAAATCCGATACCGGCATCTGTACGCATTGTGCCCGGCATCATCATCAGGTAGAAGTCCAGCCAGTGGCCAATAAGGATCGCGATCGTAACGATTTTCAACATGATCATCTGACGCTTTGCATCTCTTGTCATCAAAACAAGGAAAGGGAATGCAAAGTTTATCAAAAGATTAGTAAAGAAAATCCACTTGAAATGTCCGCCGTTTCCACCCAAGCGTTCAATGAAGTAAATAGATTCCTCCGGAATGTTTGCATACCAGATTAGCATGAACTGAGAGAACCAGATGTATGTCCAGAAGATGGAGAAAGCGAATACAAACTTACCCAGATCGTGGATGTGGTTTGCGTTTACCAATTTGAGGTAGCCATTCTGCTTTAGTATAATTACAGTAAGCGTAATTACAGACAGGCCAGATACCCACCAGCTAGCGAACACGTACCAACCAAACATGGTAGAGAACCAGTGCGTGTCAATTGAAAGCACCCAGTCCCATGCGGAAGTAGAAGAAGTTACACCGAATACTACCAGGAACATGGCAGATATTCTGATGCTCTTGTGATAGTAGTTTGTGCCTCCGTGCAGGTCTTCTCCAATTGAGTTTCTTCTTAACCAGTTAAAGAAAAGAATCCACAGAACGAAGTAAGCTATCATTCTGATCAGGAAGAACCAGAAGTTCAGGTATGGCGCCTTGCCTGCGATAATTGGGTCATACTGAGGATTTGGTGTAACACCGTCTTCCAGGAACTGGTTGTACAGATAATCGTGCGTCCAGTGGAAGATGTCGTGACCACCTAATAGGAAAGTAATCAGCATAACGACACCACCAATTGGCAGGTAGTAACCCATCGCTTCAGGTATACGCTTGATCAATACTGACCATCCTGCATACGCTACATATTGAACGGCTACGAAGAAAACGCCTACCAGCGCTATACCTGTAAAGTAAACGTTATTTAACCAAAGGTTCATGTAGAGCCTTTTGGACCAATGAGCTGCCTCGTGGCCTGCGGCGGCCGCTTCACCATGCCCTTCGGCGTGGTGGCCACCTCCGCTGAGTGCAGCTATGATTATACCAGCTATAAGCAATACAACACCTATAGCTATCATCAAGAAAAACTTGTTGTTCGTTTTTCTGGAAATGATGAGTCTTTCTTCTGTCATTATCCTTTTGATATTATGCCTTAGACTTAGTTAGTAGGTGTAGTACCTGAATCTTCCGTATTCTCAGCTTCGTCCGCTGCCGGAGCTGGCACTTCGCCACCCTGCAGTTGCTGCACATACATCACAATTTTCCAACGCTCTGTTGGGTTAACCTGTGAGCCATGCGGCAACATACGGCCGCGTCCGTTTGCAATCACATGGTAAATGTGGCCTTCCGGAAGTGTTGCAACGCGACCAGCTGAGTAAGAGGGAACACCCTTAAACTTCTGTCCTACCAGACCTTGACCATCTCCCTGATCTCCGTGGCAAGGAGCGCAGAATCTTGTGTAAAGCACCTGGCCTTCTGCCAGGTTAAGCTCATTTTTTTCCAGTGGATTTTTTAGCTCAACACCTGCTACTTCAGCCTCGTCTTTGGACAGGTACATGTTGTAACCCATTTTGCCGCGAGCTACGGTACCCTGTGCTGGCTCACGCATGTTCATGCCACCTGGGTTGTATAGGTTCTCTTTTACCTGAGAATATGGATCCAAAGGTATAGAGTGATACATGTCTGGAGCGAATTCAAGACCTGGATCCTTCTCATTGCTACAAGCTACCAGCATGGCACCTGAGAATAGTATGGCAGAGGCTTTGAAACCTAAATTTAGTAGACCTTTCATTATTTGATTACCTCCTTCTCGTTTACTTCGATTGCACCATTAGAACGAAGCAGATCGTTCAGGGCAGGCATGTCTGTCACACCTTCTTTAACTTCAATCGCCATTACAAACTTGTCGTCTGTTGAGCGCTTGTCGAAAACGTTCACCTTGAATGAAGGCTTCAGCTTCGTGACAATAAAGAAGGTGATCACCATACCGAATGCAGCGCATAGAACGGTAAGTTCGAAAGTTACAGGAATAAATGCTGGCAAGGCGATGTGCGGCTTACCACCGATGATCATTGGCCAGTCAAAACCAAGCATCCAGATTTGCATCCAGAGTGCAAATGATGTTCCGAACAGACCGCAGAAGAATGCTACGATTGGGAGTCTTGAACGCTTTATACCTAATACATCATCGATTCCGTGGATCGGGTACGGCGAAAAAACTTCGTAAATATTAGTACCGGCAGCCCGGACGTTCTCGATGGCCTGCAGCAGGACATCCTCATCATCGTAGATACCTAGAACGAATTTTTTAGTCATTGCTATGGATGTGTATTAGTGTGCGAATCCTTATCAGTACCGTGCATAGTGCCATGTGGGTGGTGCTTCACTTCTGAAGAAGACTTCAGAATTGCCTTCACCTCCGCCATGTTTATTACAGGGAAAAACTTGGCAAACAACAGGAACAGGGTGAAGAACAGACCGATTGTTCCTACATAGATACCAATGTCGATGATGGTTGGTGAGAACATTGCCCATGAAGAAGGCAGGAAGTCTCTGTGCAGAGAGGTCACGATAATTACGAAACGCTCGAACCACATACCAATGTTCACGAAAATGGTGATGATGAAGGTAGCAGTCAGACTTCTTCTGATGCTTCTGAACCAGAATAGCTGCGGTGTAATTACGTTACACGTCATCATAGCCCAGTATGCCCACCAGTAAGGACCCGTTGCACGGTTAATGAATGCGTATTGCTCGTATTCCACACCTGAGTACCATGCGATGAAGAACTCTGTGATATAAGCCACACCTACGATAGAACCTGTCAGGATAATTACCTTGTTCATGGATTCCACGTGCTCCAGCGTGATGTAATCTTCCAGCTTGAATACTTTACGCGTGATGATCATCAGTGTGAGTACCATCGCGAAACCAGAGAAGATCGCACCTGCCACGAAGTATGGAGGGAAGATAGTCGTGTGCCATCCCGGGATAACGGATGTTGCAAAGTCCATGGATACGATCGTGTGTACAGAAAGTACCAGTGGTGTTGCAAGACCAGCAAGAATCAGTGATACAGTCTCGTAGCGAGACCAGGCTTTGGCGGAACCAGTCCAGCCGAATGAAAGGAAAGAATACGCTCTACGGGCGATTGGGCCGGTTGCTCTGTCGCGGATGGTAGCAAAGTCAGGAATCAGACCGATGTACCAGAAAACAAGCGAAACAGAGAAGTAAGTAGAGATCGCGAATACGTCCCAAAGTAGTGGCGAGTTAAAGTTAACCCAAAGCGAACCGAATGTGTTTGGCAATGGAAGTACCCAGTATGCTAACCAAGGACGGCCCATGTGCAGAACCGGGAACATCGCGGCGCAGATTACGGCGAAGATCGTCATCGCTTCAGCTGCACGGTTAATAGAGGTTCTCCACTTCTGACGGAACAAAAGAAGGATAGCTGAGATAAGCGTACCGGCGTGACCGATACCTACCCACCATACGAAGTTGGTGATATCCCATGCCCAGCCTACAGTTTTGTTAAGCCCCCACTCACCGATACCATACCAAAGGGTACGGTATGTCGAATAGATAAAAATAGCAAGGCCCACAAGAGCTACAGCAAGGGCAGCGGCCCAACGTATGTTGGGCTTGGCCTCCACCTGTCTGCAGACATCTTCGGTGATATCGTGGTATGTTTTACCCCCCGTTACCAGAGGCTCTCTTATCGGAGATACGTGCTGCATAGCGCTATCTAGTTTATAAATTAAGCTAAGTTTCTAATTTTTGTCAGGTATGTCACGTTCGGCTGTACGTTCAGTTCTTCCAGTACGTGGAAGGCACGCTCACCTTTTTCACGGGCTAGCATCTTAGTGATACGGCTTTCCGGATCCAGCATGTCACCGAAGATGATCGCTTCGGTAGGGCACGACTGCGCACAGGCTGTCACGATCTCACCATCAACTGGTCTTCTGCTTTCACGCTTGGCTTCGAGTTTGCCCAACTGAATACGCTGTACGCAGAAAGAGCATTTCTCCATCACACCTCGTGAACGAACAGTCACATCTGGGTTCAACACCATCTTACCCAGGTCGTTGTTCATGTTGAAGTCGAACTTATCGTTGTTTGAATAAGCGAACCAGTTGAAACGACGAACCTTATATGGGCAGTTGTTAGCGCAGTAACGAGTACCAACGCAACGGTTATAAGCCATCTGGTTCAGACCTTCTGAGCTGTGCATGGTAGCAGCTACCGGGCACACTGTCTCGCATGGAGCGTGGTTACAGTGCTGGCACAACATTGGCTGGAAGATTACACTTGGATTCTCCGCCGGATCTTCCATTGTCTTGTAATCTTTCGCCTCGTGTTCCACGGCGCTGTAGTAACGGTCGATACGCATCCAGTGCATCTCACGACGCATCAGTACTTCTTCCTTGCCTACAACCGGAATGTTGTTTTCAGCCTGGCAGCTTACAGTACAAGCACCGCAACCAATGCAGGAGTTCAGGTCAATGACCATACCCCAATGGTGGTTCTTGTACTCATAGTCGTCCCAAAGAGAGATGGCAGCTGGTTTTGCAGGACCTTCGTGCGTAGCAATGCGCACATACTTCGTTACCTCTTTCGGGTTGGCTTTATAGTTCGCCAATGTGTTTTCTTGTACCACAATACGATCCATAATAGTATGGTGCGTTTGTGTCTGGGCAATCTCAATCGTAGAACCAGTTTTCTCTAACTGCACAGCTCCTGTGAACAGGATACTATTGTCAGCCACAGTAGCTACCGGGAAGGCATTAGCACCACGTCCTTTAGCAGTCGGCATAGAGTCCAGCTCACGGCCATAGCCCATGGCTATACCTACTGTACCTTGTGCCTGTCCTGGCTGAATCAAAGCTGGAAGCTCCAGTGTCTTGCCATTTGCATAAGTTACTTTCAGTACATTACCTTGTGCAACACCCATCTCTTCTGCCATTTTGCGTGGCATCGTGATATAGTTATCCCAGGTTGCTTTTGTGATCGGGTCAGCCATTTCCTGCAACCAAGGGTTGTTGGATTCTGAACCTGTACCGATACCTACTTTTTCATACACTACAGCTTCTACGCTACCACCTGCAACCGCTCTTGGCGCTCTACCTGCCGCGTCTGAAGCAGTCATTGCGCTGGCAGATGCCGGGTTCAGAGCCAGCATGCTGGTTCCGTTCTCCAATACACCGTCGTGCACAGCTTTCTCCCACTGCGCATCAGTGCCGGCGGCACCTTTTCTCCAGTTATTGCGGATGTAATCGTAGAAAGTCGTTTTGTTACCGCTCCAGGCTAACAAGCTGTCCTGTGCCTGACGCGTCATAAAGATTGGGCTGATCACTGGCTGTGCCAGGCTCAGGAAGCCTCTCTTCGGCTCGTAGTCGTTCCAAGACTCCAGGTAGTGGCTGTCTGGTGCTACGTAGTCAACAAGAGCGGCCGTCTCTTCTACTCTATCGGCAAAAGAAACTTTCAGAGCTACTTTCGCTAGACCAGTTTTAACGCGGTCTGCAAGCGGATGATCATAAACAGGGTTGGCATTGTAGAAGAACACTGCTCCTACGCCACCATTGTTCATTTCCTCGATCAGACGTAGCATCTGGGCATCATTACCCTGCTTCACCAGGTATGGAGAGGCAGTATCAATGGTCGTGCCTTCTGCGCCGATCGATTTGTTTATTGCTGTTACAAGCGTTTGTACAGCTGGATCGTTTGAGCCAGACACTACCAGGGCACGGCCGTTGTTGGCGCGCAGGTCTCTGATCGCGTTTTCCAAAGCCTTCTTGTCAATGTTGGCAGGAGCATTTACGCCCTGACCTGACAGGCCATTGTACAGTGCTGTAACGATTGCCAGTTCTTCGGATGGCTTAATAGGAACACGTACGTCAGCGTTGGCACCGGTAAGCGACATGATTGTCTCAAACTGGTAGTGACGCGACATATTCGAGTTCTCGGCCGTAATCTTTCTGTTTTGGATGTACTGCTTCGCAAATGGAATTGGGGCAACCCATGTTCCCAGAAAGTCAGCGCCAATACCTACAATGATGTTGGCTTTGCTGAAATCGTACCCAGGTACAACGCCACCATTGGCACCAATCAGGGCCGAAGCCGAGTTTGGATCGTATGTTACGTGCTCAAAACTGCCAAGTCCCGCGCCAAACTCATTAATCAGTTGTTTGGTGGATGGGCTGATAACAGTAGAAGAAACGAAAGCTACTTTGCCGTTTACTCTGGCAAGTGCTGCGCGGATTTCGCTGTCAACCTGCTCCCACTTCGCTTCTTTGCCTTTGATGAGTGGCGTACGAAGTCTGTTATTATCATACAGACTCAGCACAGAAGCCTGCGCCTTAGGGCTTGTACCCATTGGCGTAAGCGTGGAGCTAGGGTTTGGCTCTACTTTAATCGGACGACCTTCACGTGTCTTAACAAGAATACTGTTGAAGTCACCGTTGTTGAAGTAAGTAGATGCATACCAGTTCGCCACGCCTGGCTCCACATCCACTGGTTTGTTCAGGTATGGAATTGCCTTTCTTACAGGAGCCTCACAAGAAGCCAATGTAGCGGCAGCCAGACCAAAGCCTAACAGTTTCAGGAAGTCTCTGCGTGGGGCAGTCATGCCTGCAGACTCCCCTTCACCTTTTGCTTCATTGATTGGCAGGTATTCTGGAAACTCATTATGAGCGTGTTTCGCGAATTCAGGAGTATTTTCAAGCTCCTCTATTCCTTTCCAGTATTTTATTCTGTCTTGCATGTTATATCTAGAAAACTCGAATCCTTAATTATAACTGATTAGTAGTGACACTTGGAACACTCTGCACCACCATTTGATGACACTGTGAAAGCACTCTTCGTAGTAGACTCGTGCAGTTTCACCAGGTTGTCATAGTATGCGTTTCCTTCTGTGTTAAGAGGAGTTTCGCGGTGACAGTCGATACACCAGCCCATTGTGAGTGGTGAGTACTGGTACACTACTTCCATTTCCTGGATAGGACCGTGGCAGGTCTGGCACTCTACGCCACCCACTTGCGTGTGCTGTGCGTGGTTAAAGTAGGCCAGGTCAGGCAGGTTGTGGATACGCACCCATTCAATTGGCTTGTTACGCTCAATTGCTTTGTAAATTTTCTGAATTTCAGGGGACTCTGCTTTGATCTGGCTGTGGCAGTTCATACAGATGTTAGCTGAAGGGATGCTGGCGCTCTTGCTTTCGTATACTGTTGTGTGGCAGTAGTTACAGTCAATCTGATGCTCACCAGCGTGTAGTTTGTGAGAGAAAGCGATCGGCTGCGTTGGAGCATATCCCTGCTGTATGCCAATACCCATCGCTTTTTCCAGCGTAAGATCTATCAGCACGACCACAAAGATCAGCACAACCAGCGTACGCACCGCTTTAGACTTGTATATCTTAGAGAAATCGAAACGCTGGTTTACAATTTCAGCATCGTACTCATCCAGTTGCTTGTTTTTGTTCAGGTAGTTTTTCAGTACCGATGTGATCAAAAGAAGCGTCACTACCAGCACGATCAACACAATAATAAGCACCACCAATACAATATCCAGGTAGCCTCCAACTGCGCCAACGGCGTCAGTTCCCACATTCGCACCTGGAGCAGCCTCTGTGCCACCTGCAGGACCGGTGGTCTCAGCAGCTGCAGATTCAGCAGACTTGATATACGTTAGAATAGACACAATCTCATCGTCAGAGAAAGCGAACGATGGCATTGCCTGCTTGTTAAACTGGTTGTAAACGGCAACCGCGTCTTTGTCGCCAGAAGCAATCAAAGCCTGCGAATTTTTGATCCAACTGATCAGCCATGGCTGCGTTCTACGCTCATTGATGCCTTTCATACCTGGACCAACCACTACATCGCTTCCCACAGAGTGGCAAACCACGCAGTTGTTCTTGTACAGGGACTCGCCTGCACTTACAATACCTGCATCATCTACAGGCAGACTTGCGCCTTGCGCGTACCCTTTGGTCGACACCCCGAAAGAGGCCGCCAAGGCAAACAAGAAGGCAATCAAGAATTTGGTTTTTGCTCTTTGTATACAGCTAATCATAGCCAGGACGCTTGTGTTTAGTATAATGGTGAATTTACTTTACGGGCACAAATCTACTACTCGAAACCCATTAATCAAATATTATATGGTTATTTTTGCCCCTATGCGACATAACCCCTTAAGTACAATCACTTACAGACCATTTTCTGCGTTGCTTTAGCAGAATCCACATTTTTATTTAAAATTATTCTAAATAAGCTGAATCTATAGCAATAGTTTCAGCATAAAATTGTCCAGTTTTTTCTTGCTTTATGCCGAAAGTCAAGCACACCCACTCTTGAACTTATAAATGGCTGACTTTGTTGTCGTTAGCCTTTATTTATTTCCGCTGTTAATTTTCATCTGCACGTCCTGCATTTTTGCACTCTTTATTATATATATAGTATAAGCAAGATGCTGAAGCGCCATCGATATCTGGTGTTATCATTTGCAGCGACACTTCCGGTTCGCGATTGATGGAGGTAACACACTACCCTGCCAAGCATTTTATTTTGAGGCAAGTTTTTGTAATACAGAATCATTGCCGTATATTTGCACCCTAAAACAAAAAATTCTCATAACCAAATGGAATTAAAAAATTACGAAACGGTCTTCATTCTGACGCCTCTGTTGAACGAGACGCAGATGCAGGAAACGGTCGAGAAGTTCAGACAGGTGCTTAAGGAAAATAGCGCCGACATTATCCACGAAGAGAACTGGGGTCTGCGTAAGCTTGCTTACCCAATCCAGAAGAAATCTACTGGTTTCTACCACCTCATCGAGTTTAAGGCTCCATCTACTGTAATTGATGTGCTTGAGCTGGCTTATCGCCGCGACGAAAAAGTTGTTCGCTTCCTGACAACAGCACTTGATAAGCACGCAGTTGCTTACAACGAGCGCAGAAGAAAAGGTGAATTCAAATCACAGGCTAAAAAAGAGGAGGTTAAAGCATAATGAGCCTAGTTAACGAAAGAGTACACAAGCAAGAAAATCGTCAGAAATACTGCCGCTTCAAAAAGAGCGGTATCAAGTATATCGACTATAAGGATGGCAACTTCCTGCTTAAGTTTGTAAACGAGCAGGGCAAGATCCTTCCAAGAAGACTGACAGGCACTAGCCTGAAGTTCCAGCGTAAAGTTGCTCAGGCCGTTGCCCGCGCACGTCACCTGGCTATCTTACCTTATGTAACTGATTCTTTAAAATAAGGAGGTAACGAACATGGAAGTAATACTTAAAGATGACGTTAAGAACCTTGGTTACAAGAACGATATCGTTACTGTAAAGCCAGGATATGGCCGTAACTACCTGATCCCACAAGGATTGGCTGTTTTGGCTGACAAGACGAACAAGAAAATCGTAGCTGAGAACGTACGTCAGGCTGCTCACAAACTGGAGAAAATCCAGAACGATGCGCAGGAATTGGCAAACAAGATCGGCGATATCACGCTGGAAATCCCTGCAAAAGTAGGCGAGACTGGCAAGATCTTCGGTTCTGTTACAACAAACCAGCTTGCTGAAGCCCTTAAGGCTAAAGGTCACGATGTAGACCGCAAGCGTATTTCTTTTGATCAGGATGTGAAAACAGCCGGTGAGTACACTGCTACGCTGAACCTGCACAAAGAAGTGAAGCACCAGATCCGCTTCAATGTAGTAGCTGAGTAATTTTAGCCACTACCAAGCATAGAAAGCGTCCTGCCCTAAAAGCAGGACGCTTTTTTTATTTGCAGCTTCCGGTTAATTTGCGCTATACCTATACCTATACCTATACCTATGTTCCGGACTGAACTTCATATACCCGCCGGTGGCCTCGACCTGAATTTGTCGAGTGGCATTTTGACCATTGGCTCCTGTTTCGCTGAAGTCATTGGCCGTAAGCTGCAGGAAAATAAAGCGCAGGTACTGGTAAACCCTTTCGGAACGATCTTTAACCCATTATCCGTAAACAAGCTACTGCGGGCTTCTCTCGACGACTCAAATCCAATAGCTGACAATCTGGTGCAGCACAACGGCATCTGGTATGCCTACGACCTGCACTCTTCCCTCTCCTCCCCTTCCCGCGACACGCTGCTGCAACACATCAGGGAGCGACTTGCCTTGACACGAAATGCCTTACAGCAAGCCAACCTACTGATCATTACACTTGGAACGGCGGTGGGCTATCGTTTGCAGAGTTCTAGCGAAGTAGTGGCGAATTGCCATAAATTACCCGCCCGGCAGTTTAGTCGCGAACTATTGCCTCTGAGCACATTGTTTTCTGACACGAAACAGTGCTTGGAAGAGCTTTGGCAATTCAACCCTTCCTTGCAGGTGTTGTTCACCGTTAGCCCCGTACGCCACATCAAGGAGACGATTGAAGTGAACAGCGTCAGCAAATCCATTTTGCGGATGCTTTGCCACGACATCACGACAAGCTCCGAGCAGGCGCACTACTTCCCTGCCTTCGAGCTTATGATGGACGATCTGCGTGACTACCGCTTCTATGGCCGCGACATGGTGCACCCGACGGAAGTTGCCGAAGATTACATTTGGGATAAATTTGCCAACGCATACCTGAGCCAGGATTTCAGGGATTTTTTGAAGGTTTGGGAGAAAATGCGCCGCGCCATTGCCCACAGACCTTTCCACCCTGCATCTGAAGCGCATCAAAGCTTTTTGAAAACCACCCTCCGCCAATTGCAGGACCTTTCCAACATGTATAAATTGGATATTTCAGAAGAAGAAAAGGCCCTGAAGCAACAGCTTATTACATAAGCCCGGGTATATGCCTTGTTCTTCATCACTGTTTTGCGTCTACCAATCAGCGGGTCGTTAGCATACTTTTGCCGGCCTTGTCCGTAGGTATAGAGTTCCAGAAGCCTGCAATACGACGACCATGGCCCAGCATAAGAAAATACCGAACAAACTGATCAATGAAAGTAGCCCTTACCTGCTGCAGCACGCCTATAACCCAGTAGCCTGGCACCCTTGGGGTGAAGAAGCGTTGCAGAAGGCAAAGCAGGAAGACAAGCCTATCCTGGTAAGCATTGGGTATGCTGCCTGCCATTGGTGCCACGTCATGGAGCACCAGTCTTTCGAGAACGAGAAGATTGCCAACGTCATGAACGAGCACTTTATATGCATCAAGGTGGACCGTGAGGAACGTCCGGATGTAGATGCCGTGCACATGGACGCTTTGCAGGCCATGGGCGTGCAGGGAGGCTGGCCCCTGAATGTATTCCTGAATTCCGAAGCCAAGCCGTTTTATGGCGGCACCTATTTCACGCCCCAGCAATGGGTGAAGCTCCTCCTAAACATCGCCGAGGCCTACATAAAAAACCGGCAGAGACTCGACAAGTCAGCTGAGCAGTTCGTGCAGCACCTCAACCTGAGCGAGCTACAACGATTCGGGCTGCAGCAGAGTCAGACGGAAGTGAACGAAGAAGACTTTGAAGAGCTGTACAAGAACTTAGCCAGGCAATTCGACAAAAAGCACGGCGGTTTTGGACCTGCTCCAAAGTTTCCGATGCCCGCCAACCTGATGTTCCTGCTGCGCTATCACGCTCACACAGAAAATGCAGCTGCCCTGAAACACATCAATCTTACATTGCACGAGATGGCTTATGGCGGCATCTACGATCAGATCGGCGGTGGATTCGCCCGCTATTCCGTTGACGAGAAATGGTTGGTGCCCCACTTTGAAAAGATGCTCTATGATAATGGACAGTTGATCAGTGTATACGCCGAAGCCTATTTGCTCACCAAGGAGTCGCTCTACAAGGATGTGGTGTACGAAACGATTTCTTTTGCGGAGCGTGAGCTGATGAGCGAAGAAGGTGGCTTTTACTCGTCACTCGATGCAGACAGCGAAGGTGTGGAGGGAAAGTTCTATGTATTCACCCGCCAGGAACTGCAAGACCTGTTCGGAGCGGAGGAGCCCATCCTCTCTAAATACTACCACGTAACCACGACCGGTAATTTTGAGCACGGGCAGAACATATTGCACCGCCGCATCAGCGACGCGCATTTTGCCAAAGAAAATGAGCTGGAACTGGAAGTGCTGGAAGAGATGGTGAAGACCTGGAAAGAGAGGTTGATGGAACTCCGGTCACGGCGAGTTCGCCCCGGACTGGATGACAAGATTCTCTGCTCCTGGAACGCCATTATGCTCAAGGGCCTGGCGGATGCTTACTATACCTTTGGCAACAAGCACTTCCTGCACATGGCCATCCGCAATGCAGACTTTATTCTGAAGCATTTGAAGCAGGACGACAGACTACTCCATAACTATAAAGATGGCAAAGCTTCTATTAACGGATTCCTGGAAGACTATGCTTTGCTGATAAGGGCGCTGATACGGGTATATGAAATTACGTTTGACGAAAAATACCTGCAGGAGGCTAAGCAACTGACAGAGTATACCTTAGTCAACTTTTTTGATGACCGGGAGCAGCTGTTTTTCTTCACTGACCAGAACGCTGAAAAGCTGGTGGCCCGCAAAAAAGAGCTGCTCGATAACGTGATTCCTTCTTCCAACTCAGTGATGGCCACCAACCTATACCTGCTGGGGCTTTACTTCAACGAAGAGCGTTACCAGCAACTCGCTGATGCAATGCTGGCGCAGGTAAAGGAGCTGGTTGTAAAAGAACCGGGCCACATGGGCAATTGGGCCAGTCTGTATTTTCACAAACTGCAGCCTACCGCCGAAGTTGCCATTGTGGGACATCAGGCACCTGAGATGCGTTCTGAACTCAGCTCTTTTTATATCCCCAACATGCTGCTGGCTGGCACAGAAAATCAAAGCGAGCTACCGTTGCTAAAAGATCGCAGCGCCATCAGTGGGAAAACTACCGTGTATGTGTGCTATAACAGGACCTGCCAGCTACCCGTGCATACTGCCGCGGAAGCGTTGGATCAACTTCAAAACGGTAATAGCGAAAAGTCGAAATTCCCGTCACTGTAGGTATAGCTATATTTTGCTGAAAGATTAGCAACGTGCTGCTATGGTTCGACATGCAGTCATGCGAAAGGTATAACTATACCTTCCTGAAAGCCTTCGGGATTTACATGCTTTTTTGCGACATTTGCAAGACAACCTATACCTGCGCCCTTGTCTGAGTTACTCAATTTCAATTACCCACCGGAGCCGGCCGTGGACCGCGTCACGCTTTTTGCCGACGTGATTCTGCCTTTGCCGCTTCCAAAGCTGTATACCTACCGCATTCCCTTCGAAATGAACGACGAGGTGCTGGTGGGTGCCCGGGTAATTGTTCAGTTTGGTGCCAAGCGGGTGCTCAGCTGCATTGTGGCTGACATCCACGAAAACGCGCCCGCTGACTACCAGGCCAAGTATATTTTGGATGTACTGGACGACAAGCCCATCGTAACAGCCCCACAGCTCAAACTTTTCCGCTGGATCGCCGATTACTACATGTGCACCATCGGCGAGGTAATCAATGCAGCGCTTCCATCGGCGCTCAAACTCAGCAGCGAATCGCGCATACAGCTGCACCCGCATTTCAATCCGGAAGAAGACGACATTCCGTTGGCTTCGCAGGAAGTGAAGATCATCTACGCCCTGCAGCAAAACCCGGCCCTTACCTTTACAGAAGTAGGCAATCTGCTACAGGTGAAGAGCTATCACAAGTACATCAAATCGCTTATACAGAAAGAGGCGATCATCATATTCGAGCAGGTGAGCGACCGTTTTTCGCCTAAAGTGGTCAAGAAGATCCGTCTGACAGATCACTTTGTGCAGGAAGAAGGGATGCTGGAGGAGCTCTTCAACCAACTCGCCACCAAGCCTAAGCAGCTCGACATCCTGCTCAACTACCTGCAAAAGGTGCCGGTGCATCAGAACATCTACCTTAACGCTGCAGGTATAGAGAAGAGTGTGCTGGCCAATAACCCGCACCTTTCCAAGTCCTCCATCGACTCGCTGATCAAAAAAGGCGTGTTCGAGCAGTTTGACCAGATCATTTCGCGCTTCCCCGTTGACAACACCGTGCCGCTGCAGCCCATGAAGCTGTCGGAGCACCAGGAACAGGCCAAAGATGAAATACTGGGCCTCTTCAAAGCGAAAGACACCGTGCTGTTGCATGGCGTGACGGGAAGCGGCAAAACCGAGGTATACATCGACCTGATCAAACATGCGCTGGAGGCTGGCGGACAGGTGCTATACCTGCTTCCTGAAATTGCGCTGACCGCCCAGATCGTAACCCGCCTGATCAAGGTGTTTGGAGATAAGCTGGGCATTTACCACTCTAAGTTCTCAGACAATGAGCGGGCTGAGGTATGGCAGGGTGTGCTCTCGGGTCGCTTCCAGATGGTAGTGGGAGTGCGCTCGGCGGTGTTTCTGCCTTTCCATAACTTGTCGCTGGTGATAGTAGATGAAGAGCATGAGCCCAGCTACAAGCAGTACGACCCTGCTCCGAGGTATAACGCCCGCGAAACGGCCCTGATGATGGCGCATCTGCAGGGGGCCAAAACCTTGCTCGGCTCCGCCACGCCCTCCATCGAGACCTACTACAACTGCAAAACCGACCGCTGGGGTTTGGTGACCATGAGCAAACGCTTCGGGGAGGCGCAGATGCCTTCCATTGAGCTGATCAACGTGCGCGAGGAGCAACAGCGCAAGAATATGCACAACCACTTTTCGGGCAAGCTGGTCACAGCCATTGAGGAGCGACTGGCGCGGCAGGAACAGGTGATCCTTTTTCAGAACCGCCGCGGCTATGCGCCTTTTATCAGCTGCGACGAGTGCTCCTGGATTCCCAAGTGCCAGCACTGTGCTGTGAGTCTCTCCTACCACAAGTATAACAATGAGCTGCGCTGTCACTACTGCGGCTACCACGAGCGCATGCCACACGATTGCCCGGCTTGCGGCGCTACCACGCTCCGGAGCATGGGCTTCGGCACCGAGAAGGTGGAAGACGACCTGAAACTGATGCTGCCCAACGCTGAGGTACAGCGCATGGACCTGGACACGACCAAGAAGAAAAACAGCTACCAACAGATCATCGCCGACTTTGAGAGCGGCAAAACCAATGTGCTGATCGGCACGCAGATGGTGACCAAGGGCCTGGACTTCGAGAACGTAAGCCTGGTAGGTATACTCAACGCCGACAGCATCATCCATTTCCCTGATTTCCGGGCGCACGAGCGGGCCTATCAGCTATTTGTGCAAGTCAGCGGTCGTGCCGGCCGCAAAGGCAAGCCCGGTACGGTACTGATCCAGACTCGGGACCCGCTGCAGCCGATCTTCCGAAAGGTGCACAGCAACGATTATACCTCGCTGTACGAGCACGAGATTGAGGAACGCATGCGCTTCGGATACCCTCCTTTCGCCCGCATGATCCGCATCACCGTGAAGCACATTGACGAGAAGGTATCAGAAAACGCTGCTATTGTGCTTGCTAAGGATCTGACCGATCAGTTAGGGGCGCAACTGGTGTTGGGGCCGGAAGTGCCTTACATTTTCAAGATCAGAAACCTTTTTCTGAACGAGATACACGTGAAGCTGCCTCGTGAGAATGTGAACCTCAGAGCCGCTAAGCAGGCTATTTCTAAGGTGATACAGCAGCTGTACCTGTTGCCTGATTTTAAAGGGGTGCGGGTTGTAGCGGATGTGGATCCGGCTTAATTCGTTTTAGCTCAATTTTGATTTTTGTAGGTATAGCGGGTTTTGCCTAGTCGACGGGACTCGTTTTTAGGTATAGCTACAGCTGTTGCAGGTATAGCAAGGATATTGTTCTATAGCTTCGCCTGTGCGGCGGGCACTCACTTTTTTATCCCGAATCAAGTTCGGGATCTTCGACTTGATAAAAATTAAGTGGAACATCCCGAATCCTATTAGGGCAAAAAATCAAGACGCTCCAAACAGAGGGCCCCTACCCCACTCGCTGATCGCTCTTGACAGGAGTACCCCTATACCCCCAACAGTGGAGCGCCAAAAGGTGCATCTGGCTCAGGTGATCAGTTTCATAGCTTCCGGGACAAGTTAGTCTTCCTATACCTACCAGTAGTTTGTGGCAGAAACGACAGAGCTTATACTTGTAAACTAGTAGCGGCAGAAGCTCTCCTCCTTGGATAAGGAGGGGCAGGGGTGGTTGGACTCCGTGTCGCGAGGGAACTGCTGCAATAACAAAGCTCTTACCTGCCAAATGGCAGCTGCAAAAAATTCCCTCTCGAGAGGGTTAGGGGTGTGTTATAGCAACTGCCTGTCCTCCCTTTAACCAAGATCCTTTCAGGATGACAAAGAGAAACTGGTTTAGCTAAAATCCCCCTTGGGGGGAAAGGGTCAGGGGTGTGTTAAATCAGAGGGAGTCTTAACTGCAAACGGTACGAAGCTATACTAAAAATCAACAATGGCTTAAACTCCTTCAGGTGTAAGACTTACCTACAAATGAGTTTCAAGAGAAATATACTGGCTACTCCTCCTCTTTTCTCAAGCTCCACCTGAAATATTAGAAAAATGAGTGCAATTTCCTTTTTGAAAAACTTTGCCTAACGAACTACTCGAAAAATTATTTCACTTTTCTGGAGCAATTGTAACCCTGCCAAAAACAGGGCGTATAAAGAGTACCTTTGGCTAAAAGTTGAAAGCCTGAAAGTTTGGAATGTCTACAAGATATTTTTAAACTTTCAGGTTTTTCTCTTTTTAACCTACTCCTGCGGCTTGTTTCTGTTCAGCAGCACCACATACATGATCCCGAAACCCAGGAAAGCGATCAGGAAGAAAATATCTATCCACTCGTATTCCCCCTGCATGATCTGCCAGGCTTTTACACCTGCAAATACAAAGCAGGCGATGGCGAGCAAAATTCTAAATATTCGTTGATTAGGCATAAGTAACTAATTATGAGTGCAAATTAACAGGTCTAAAATTAGCGGGACATATAGAAAATAACCCAGGCTGTAATAACGACAGAACTTACCAGATTAAGAAGCATGCCTGTGCGTGCCATTGTGCCGATGGGCACCTGCTTGCTGCCATACACGATGGCATTGGGTGGTGTTGCTACGGGCAGCATAAAGGCCATGCTGCAGGCAATCACGACCCCCAGCACGGGGTATAGCTCCGGCAATTGCAGCTGATTGAGAATACCGATGATGATCGGTACAAACGTGATCGCGATGGCTGTATTGGAACTCACTTCAGTTATCATGACCACTCCAGCGACCAGCACAAACACCAGTATGAGCAGCTGGCCCGGATCAACAAAAGAAGTAATGCTGGCACCTATTACGTCGGCCAGACCGGAACTGACCACCAGTTGCCCCAGCGCCATCCCTCCTCCAAACAAAAGAATCGTATCCCAATCAATGCGAACCAGATCAGATACGGTGAGCGTCCCCTCTCCCCCATTCTCCTGGCCGGGCGGTATCACAAACAGCAACAGAGCAGCCAACACAGCCACCGTACTCTCGGCAAAATAGGTGCTCATAAAGGTATAAGCCGCTTCCATGCCCAACAGGTTAAACACGCCCGGAGTCAGCCACAGTACCACCGCCACCATAAACACACCCATCGTGATCAGCTCACCTTTCGAAATGGGGGGCTGCTGACGACTTTGCGTTTCGACGTAGGCCCTTATACCTGCAGAACTAAAGTTAAATTTTTTGAAGTACCAGCGTACGTAAACCAACATAAACGCATAGATGCTGAGCGAAATGGGCATGGCCATCATCATCCATTGCAGAAAATCAATGCTGATGCCTTCTTTAGCCAGGTAATTTACACCGATCAGGTTAGGAGGCGAACCAATGATCGTACTAACGCCCCCGATGGAAGCACTATACGCTATACCCAACAGAAAATATGGCGCAGAACTTTTGCCTGCCGCTGGGTCCTGTATCAACTGTAACACACCAATCGTGAGCGGCAGCAGCATGGCTACTGTTACAGAGTTGCTCACCCACATCGACAGTACATACGAAACCAGCGAGAAGCCCAGAAACATGCTGAACAGACTCTTCTGAAAAATAGGGCGTGACAAAATAAAGAGTGCAAGACGTTTATCGAGGCCATGGCGGGTCATGGAGCGGGCCAGCAGGAAACTACCGATAAAGAGCAGGATGATCGGGTGGCCAAGGTTCTGGAAAGCCGTATTGATATCGGCTATACCTGTCAGTATCGCCATGATCACGCCCAGGAAGGCTGTCATCGAAAGCGGGATTACCTCCGTCATCCAAAAAACGAGGCAGAAAACCATGATGGTCGCAACCGTGCGGGCCTGAGATTCAAGTCCATCCGTTAGCCACCACATCATCACGGCCAGCAAGGGAGCCAACAGCAAGCCAATGTTTCTTCTGGTAAAAGTCATGGATATAAATATAGCTATAAACCAGCAGAAACCGTTGAGCTAAAACCTAGTACCAGAAAATTTGAGACTCCTATACCTGTTGCAAACTTTATGAGTCTGTGCTAAACCAAATAGCGCTCCCGGATAATGTTGAGGTGATGGATCTCGTGCCCCAGAATTGCAAAGCCCAGTGCTCTGACCGATACACTTCGGCCACTGGCTATACCTGTGTGTCCAAGCATTTCGTCATCAAATCCTTTGTACAGTTCAATGGTGGCCTGACGGGCGGCAGCATACTCAGCCAGTATGGACGTGATGGGTCTTATATCGGCTTTGCTATGCTCTGCATAGGCATTCTCATCAAAGCCAGGCAGTTCAGTTTTGTCGTTGCGGGCAAAGCAAAGCGCACGGTAGGCGAAGATACGCTCTGTGTCGGCCATGTGCACCAGCATTTCCTTAATGGACCACTTGCCGGGCTGGTAGCGGTGTTTCAGTTGCTGCTCTTTGAGTGAGAGCATGAAATTGACGATGTATTCCTCACTTGCAGCCAGGGCAGGCAGCAGGTCGTCGGTTTTGGCGTTGCTGATGTAGCTGTTAAAAAACTCGTCGTATTCAGCTGGATGGGGCGCACTGATGATCTTATCCATAGTTTTAAGTTCTGGTAGTGGGATAATAGGTATACGTGAAGGTACAAATTATACGCGTATACAGGTTAGGGTTCACTATAAAAAGCAACGGCCTGACTTCGGATAGCCAGGCCGCTGCTTTTTTTATAAAATACGCTGTCTTAGCACTTGCATGAACGTATGGTCCTGTTGTAAGCTTACTGCCCTACCAGGAACACGGCATTGCCGAAGAGCAGCTTGCCATTGTGCCAGAAACCGCGGAACAGGGGGTTGTCGGCCAGGTATATCACCTGTCCCCTACCCATCGGTTGAGCACCCAGGATCAGGGCGTCCTTCAGTCGTGCTTTTGCCTTGGCACCCACAAAACCAGTAGCATAGTTGTCTTTCTTGAGCACACCCACGTTCCAACCGTCTTTCATGAAGCTGAAAGTATCGGAGGTGCGCACCAAGGCATAGTAGGTATCACCGTAACCAAAGGCCAGGGGGTGCGTTTTGTCTAAATTCACACGGAACACACTGCCCTGCACGTCTTCAGAAATGGCATCACGCTCGCGATCGCCGTAAACACGCAGCAGCCGGTAAGGGTCTTCTTTTGTTTCTTTGGCTTTCTCCTTCTCAGTTGCCTCGTCTCCGTTTTTCTTTTGCAGATTGAAGTCCTTTTTACCTGCCAGGAAGCCTGCGGCACTTTCCAAAGCGATCAGCTTACCGCCGCCACGTACCCAATTCTTCACCTGCTCCAGTGCCTGCTCGTTCAGCACACGGCCATAAGACCCGGCTGGCAAAATCAGCACATCAAACTCGTGCAGCGGCACGTTACCAAAATAGCTTGTGCCGAGCACTGTCACCGGGTAGCCGATCTGCTGCTCAAAGTAGTGCCAGATCTCCCCAAAGGCGTAAGGCGACACGCCCTCACCTGACATTAGAGCCACTTTCGGTGTTTTCAGAAAGCGCACACTGCCCGAGCCGAAGTCGGCGCCGCTGCTCACGAAGCCTGTCGTGGAGGCTTGTAGGGTTACGCCATGTTTCTCTGCCGTGGCACGTACTACAGCATCCAACTTATCGCCCATCGCTTCGTTGCCGGTGCGGGTAATGATCAGGGTGCCTGCCTCGTACTGGCGGTTTTCCATCTCAAAAGGTTTCTCCGACATACGTACCTTCACTTTCTGCGCCATCAGGTCGGTCAGGAATTTCACGTCCTGCAAACTGTTCCAACGGGCCAAGTAGGCAAAAGGGCGCTCTACTTTGATTGGGTTGGCTGCTTTAGCCGGCTTTTGGTTATTTGCATCCAAACGGCTTTTCAAAGCGTAGGCCTGCAGACCGAAGGCATAAGGCATGGCCCATGAGGTGATATCGTAGGTAAGCGAGTCTTCCAGATTAGATGAAGGCTCGAACAGCACTTTCACCAGTGTGGACTTTGGCTGGTACATGCTCACCACCAGGTCATTCTGATTTACCCGCACGCTTTCTTCTTTGCCGGTGGCATAATTAAAGCCTTTGCTTGAGCTGCTCTTGCCTGCATACCCATAGCGGATCTGCTGCTGATCCAGGTAGTCCGTCAGGGCTTTGAGGTTGCCCACGCTGCGATCATCTGCTTTAAAAACAAATGTCTTATAGGCCCCACCCGGCTTTTTCAGGTTGTTGTCGTAGTACTTGCGAAACTCCTGCGTAAGCTGGTCCGCTTTTTCGGCCGTAGCCTGCAGCGTGGCCAGACTGGCGATGTGGTGGTGGGCGATACGGTCAGTCAACGTAAGGGTGTCGCCGTCCTGTTTCTTATAGGCCAAACCAGCACGGCCGGAGCCGCCTTGTTCGTAGGTCATCCCGATGGCACCGTTAAAGGTAGGCCAGGTATCGCCGTAGCTGGGGTAGAACAGGTCAAAGTTCTCGCGGGTGAAGTAGAGCCAGTTGTTCTGGTCGAAATACTGACGGTTGTAATCGCCGATGGTGTACTGGAAATCGCGCTGCCAGGGCGTGATGCTCTCGTGCAGTGGCTTGGCGGCTGGCGAAAAGTAGTAAGGTTGCTCCGGTCCCATTTCGTGGAAGTCGGCGTGCACCTGCGGCAGCCACTGGTTGTACTGCGCCATACGCTGCTTCGACTCGATCTGTGTCTGCCAGGCCCAGTCGCGGTTCAGGTCAAAGTAGTAGTGGTTGGGTCTGCCACCCGGCCATGGCTCGTAGTGCTCCCATGCGTAAGGCGACGCATTGCCGCCGCGGTTCTGCACTTGCTTGTACCACTGCACGTAGCGCTCGCGTCCGTCCGGGTTCACGCAGGGGTCCAGGATCACCACAGTGTTTTCCAGCCACTTCTTGGTCTGTTGGTTGTTTGGGTCTACCAGGTCGTAGAGCACCTGCAGTACCGCCTCGCTGCTCACCGACTCGTTGCCGTGGATGTTGTAGCTCATCCAGAGGATTGCCGGCTGTTTGCCCTGCACCTGTCCGTCGGCTATACCTGCCTGTCGCAGGTTGTTTTCGCGTATCTGCTCCAGGCGTGGCAGGTTCTCGTCGCTTGCCACATAGGCTAGCAGCAGAGGTCTTCCTTCGTAGGTTTTGCCATACTCCTGCACTCGAATGCGGTTTGGGGCCTGCTGCGCCAGGTAATTTACGTAGTCGGTGATGCGGGCATGCGTTGTGAATTCTTCGCCCAGGGTATAGCCCAAAAATTGCGCTGGTGTCTGCAGGGCCTGCTGTGCCATGGCCGTTTGCAAACTCAGCAACACGAAGGCAAAAGCGAACAATCGCTTTATTGTGTTTTGCATGGTTTATCTCTTTTAAGAGGGTATGTAAGAGGTATAGGAAATAAAGGTACAATCTGCGCAAAAAAGCTGAATTTGACAATTTTATACCTGCAAAGACTGTCTATACAATGATCTGGAGAAGAAGAGATGGGTCAGGGTGGAATTTTAGCAGGCAGGCTTCAGTTTATTTTCTATACCTGACATCAAACCACTTATGTGCGTACCTATAGCTATGTATCTGTTTTGGCGAAAGACCGGCAAAGGTTTCCTGGCATTTTTGGCAGGGCTGGCCCTGATGACCGTACTCTACGTACTGGCCGGCCTGACACTGGGCAGTATACCTGTCAACAGCAGCTATGCGCAAACCACGGAAGGTATAGAGATTTTTGTGACCGACAATGGCGTGCACACGGATCTGGTGTTGCCTGTTAAAACCGATATCATAGATTGGCAAGACAGGCTGTACGTGCAGGACTTCGCTGGCGCCGACAGTTCCTTTACCCACGTGGGTTTTGGCTGGGGCGACCGGCAGTTTTACATGGAAACGCCCGAGTGGAAAGACCTTACCCTCACCACCGCCATCACCTCCCTTTTCTGGCCCACCCGCACCGCCATGCATGTGGAGTATATCGCCAAGCCGCTACGGCAAAATAAATACCAGCAGCCCGTGCTGATCACCCAAGCGCAGTACCAGGCACTGGTGCAGTATATACTAGAAAGTTTTCAGCAACAGCTCAATGGTGAGTTTCTGCTGATTGAAGGCGGGGGTTACCACGACCGTGACAACTTTTACGAAGCGCACGGCAAGTTCCACCTTTTTAAGACCTGCAACAGTTGGGTAAACGGAGGACTCAAAGCCATGGGTCACCGCGCCGCTCTTTGGGCTCCCTTTTCATTTGTGGTGATGCGGCAGGTCCGCGAGTAGTTTCTATTTACGCTCTTCTATACTTAGTCCTACTATCGATTTAGCAGCATCAGCAGTGGCGTCTTCAACTCCTTTTTTAAAGGCTGTTTTGTGGTTCTCCCAGTTTACAGCAATATCAACAGCGTAGATGGTGGCTATACCTAATCATGGGTGTGCTCAAAATCTCAAAGCGCACTTTATTACTTATACACTGGATTGTCTATATTCAGGCAGAAAATAACTTCCCTTAAACATTAACATCTTCCAATGCGACAAAACAGCCTCTATTTACGCGCGTTTTTCCTGCTGATGGCCCTTTGGCTGTATGCAGGTGAGGCGCTGGCCCAGCGAGTCAACCAAGACTCGCTCTATATCCGGGAGCATTATACCAAGCAGGAGTACCAGATACCGATGCGCGATGGCAAAAAGCTGTATACAGTAGTTTACTCCCCCAAAGACCAGAGCAAGAAATACCCGATCATGCTCAACCGCACACCCTACTCAGCTGGTCCGTACAAAGAAGGCTTTAAAACTTCCCTCGGTCCCAGCACCACAATGATGCGCGACGGCTACATTTTTGTGTACCAGGATGTGCGCGGTGCTTATATGTCGGAAGGTACTTTCGTGAACATGACCCCGCATGTGCCTAACAAGAAAGGCAAGAAAGACATAGACGAGAGTACCGACACCTACGACACGGTGGAATGGCTCACGAATAACCTGAAGAACAGCAACAAGCGCGTGGGCCAGTGGGGCATCTCCTACCCCGGCTTTTATGCCGCTGCCGGCCTGATGAGCAATCACCCTGCCCTCAAGGCAGTGTCGCCACAGGCCCCTATTGCCGACTGGTTCTGGGACGATTTCCACCACAACGGCGCTTTCTTTCTGCCGCACGCCTTCAACTTCCTGGCCAGTTTCGGTCTGCCTCGCCCGGAGCCCACGCCGAACCGTAACCCGCGCTTCGACCACGGCACCCCGGATGGCTATGAGTTCTTCATCCGCATGGGTCCTCTGAAGAATGCAAACGAAAAGTACTACAAAGACAACGTGGCGTTCTGGAACGAAATAGCCGTACACCCCAACTACGACAAGTTCTGGCAGGAACGCAACATACTGCCTCACCTCAAAAACCTGAAAGGTACCGCCGTGATGACGGTTGGTGGCTGGTATGATGCCGAAGACCTTTACGGACCGCTTAAGATCTACCAGCACATCGAAAAGAACAACCCAAAGCTGACCAACATGCTGGTAATGGGACCATGGGTGCACGGCGGCTGGGCTCGCGGCGACGGCAGCAGCATCGGCAATGTGCATTTCGGACAGGCGCACTCACCCTGGTACCAGCAGGATGTGGAGGCCAGATTCTTTACCCATTATCTAAAGAATGATGCCAAGACCCCGGTTAATCTGCCGGAAGCCATCATGTTTGAGGGCGGCACTAACCAGTGGCGAGAATTTGAAACCTGGCCACCAAAAGCTGCTCAGGAGAAAACGCTATACCTGCACGCCAACGGCAAGCTGAGTTTTGAAGCGCCCAAAGCAGGTATAGCCGAAGCCAGTGAGTACATCAGTGACCCAGCCAAGCCGGTACCGTTCACCGAAGCCATTGCCACCGGCATGACCCGCGAGTACATGACCGATGACCAGCGCTTCGCAAGCCGTCGCCCCGATGTACTTACTTTCCAAACCGACGTGCTAACCGAAGACATGACGCTGGCAGGCGAGATATTGGCGCAGCTCAAAGTTGCCACTACCGGCACCGACGCTGACTGGGTAGTGAAGCTGATCGACGTATACCCGGATACGGCAGCAGCACATGCACACCAGCCCGGCAAGGCCATGGGTGGCTATCAGCAGATGGTGCGCAGCGAAGTATTCCGTGGCCGCTTCCGTAACAGTTTTGAGAAGCCGGAGCCTTTTGTGCCAAACCAGGTAGCGCAGGTAAACGTGGAGCTGCAGGATGTGCTCTATACCTTCAAAAAAGGCCACCGCATCATGGTACAGATCCAGAGCACCTGGTTCCCGCTGGTTGACCGCAATCCGCAGAAATACGTGGACAATATTTTTGAAGCCAACGAAGAAGACTTCATCAAGGCTACCCACAAGGTATACCACTCACCACAACACCCAACCAGTCTGAAGGTGAAGGTGCTCTAAGCAAGTCCTATAGGTATAAAAAATAAAAGCCCCGGGTAAAATACCCGGGGTTTTCTTATTAAACCCTAATAGTCTATTGTTTGAGTAATTTGAAATGATTGTTGAAATCGCCCATGCGGGTAGAGATGATGTACACTCCTCGCGGCAGGTTCGGATCGAGTGTGAGCTTCTCGATGTTGGTACCCTTCGCCACCTGAACGGTTCGTTGCAGCAACTGCTGGCCTGTGGCCGTGGTTACTGTAATCTGAAGTTCTCCGTCCAGCTCCGCATCGATGCTCAGTTCCACTTCTGAATGGAATGGGTTCGGATAAGCCTTCACCTTGTTCGCTGACACTTCATCGAAGTGCACCGCCCTGATGTTGAATATCTCAAATGTGCCATCCAGGTCCACCTGCTTCAGTCGGTAGTAACGAACTCCTTGCTTGCCATTCTCTTTGTCTACGAAGGTATAGAGTTGCTTCAAGCTTGTCGTATTCACCTTCGACTCCACAAAGCCCAGCGCTCTGAAGTTTTTCGCATCACTCGACACCTGCACCTCGAAGCCCTTGTTGTCCAGTTCCGAAGCCGTCGCCCAATCCAGCACCACGTCGCTGCCGCGTTTGGTCGCGTTGAAGTAGAGGAGTTCTACTGGGAGTGGGATGATTTCACCAGGGACGAATTGCACTAGTTGGCACATTCCGTCTATCAATGAAACTCTAGCCACTATTTCGGTACCCTGTGGAAGGCCTGTAACAATGATAGTCTTGGATTCTCCTTTAGTATACAGTTCAAAGACTGTACCTTCTCCTGGCTCTTTAACATACCATTCGTAGATCGCGTCCGCTGGAATTGCCGTTGAAGGATTAGTAGTCTCAGGTAAAGCTGTGAGTTCCCATTTATCTGCCCCAACCCACTTATAGGTCATCTCACCGATGACATCTGTAATTGCCCTAGTATCAGTTACTGTTACAGTGCCTACAGAAGGAGTTGTACAACCGGTAACGTTGTTCACACCTTGGATAGTATAAGTGCCCGCAGGTACTTCATCTATACTAAGGTTACCATTTGCATCTGTACTAAAGCTCCTCGGGGGATCTGTACCAACCAGTTGATAAGTAACTCCAGCCTCAGGATTTTCCATCACTATCCTAGCGCCATTACTAACAAGTGAGCAGTACGATTGGTTGTTTACTATCCTGTCGGCCAATGGTAAGGCATTGATGGTCACGTCTACGCTTCCCATTTCCTGAGGACACCCTGGAGTGGCTACAGTAGTAGCTAGAATACTGTAAGTGCCAGCTTCTGTCTGGTTACCGAAGCTGATGGTGCTTCCCGTACCAGCGACTGGGCTACCTACGTTTTCAGTAGTACTACCTACCGTACGGCGGAGTTGATAGTTTATCCCTATCTGGGAACCACCCAAGCCTACTGGAACACCGTTGATATCTGCGCAGTAGCTTCCTCCTCCGGTCATACTGTATACTGTTGGCAGCGCAATTTCTGTCACGGTGATACTACCCGTCATGGCATTCGAACAAGTAGTGGTTCCATTTTCAGCCTCTGCTGTATAGCTACCTGCCGGGAAGCTGCCGAATGAGATGGCGCTACCCGTACCTGTCATTGTCGCTACTACTTGGCCAGTAGCGTCTTTCAGTCTATAGGTTATACCTGACTGGGAACTCTGCAAACCTACCGGCATACCTGCTCCACCAGCGCAATAGCTGCCACCTCCGGTTAGGGTCTGCGCAAGAGGCAGCGGATTCACTGTCACGGTGACACTGCCCATCGTCTGCGGACAGGCAGCTATAGTACCAGTCGAAGGAAGTGTAGTGGCGAGCACCGAGTAAATGCCTGCCACTGTTTGGTTGCCAAATGGTATTGGCTGCCCATCGCTTCCAAGTACTTCTAATCCGACATTAGAGGTAGTTCCGTTCACTGTTCTTCTTAGCTGGTACTTAACCCCCGTTTGAGAATTGACTAAAGTAACCGGCACACCTGCTCCTCCTGCACAGTAAGCGCCTCCTCCATTCAGTGTCTGCACAACAGGCAGCGGGGTCACATACACATTCACTGGTCCATAAGTTAAGCAGGCAGTTTCACCTGTAGCGGCTAACGCTTCTACAGTGTAAGCACCAGCCACTGTCTGGTTTCCGAAACTAATGCCATTGCCTGTTCCTGCTCTTGGGGTTCCGACGGCCACACCATCGCGCTTCAACTGGTAGAACACATTCTGCTGAGATCCGGCAATGCTAACTGGAACACCTGCTCCTCCTGCACAGAAGGCGCCTCCTCCAGCCATTGTTTGTGTGCCAACTACTGTGATAGCAACTTCGTTAGTTGTAAAGCCTCTGGAGCACTTGCTGTTCACATCGTTTTGCTTATCTATTACAGAGCTAAACTCAACATATAATACGTCTCCACTCTGTAGCCCCCCACTAGGACCAGTAGTTGTATATTGCACTGTGTTTCCTGTGTTGTAAACTGTTGCATCAAGTTCGGTGATAGTAGTACCACGTCTGTGCATCCAATAGAGCGTGAGCTCTATGTCTTCCCAGAAACCAAATGCGGCATCTAGGTTTGCAGTCATGGTTACTGAGCCTCCTTGACAGATGGTAGTTCTATCAGCGGCCAAATCAACCACATAGTTAATAGGAGCCGCTGTATAGGTTCTATTCGACCACATGCCGCCCGTTGTAATAGGGGTAATACAGCTATTCGCAGGACCAGCAGTGATAGAAACTGCATAGTAGTCTTCAGATGAAAGACCCGCGTTCCCGGCTTCTACCGTATTTCCGAAGGGATACACATCAAAGTTTTTAGTCCAGCGATAGGTGAAGTTGCTCGCATTATTTCCATCATTGACTCTCACACCACCCTTCACTATAGGTTGATAATATCTGTAGGCATTGTCCTTCAATATTTGAGGGGCATTTGCTGGGAAAGGATAATTCGGGTTAGGTATAGGATATGTATTAGCACCTAACAAGTTCCCACTATTATCTACTGGTTGTCCATCATCATTAACCAAGTACGGGTAAGTAACAGACTCTGGATCCTTGTACACAACGGCTCTGTAAGTTGTATTTTGGCCTCTACAGGTTGGGAAAGGAACTGCTTCAATAACTACAACGTACTTAGACCGCTTCAGAACCACTTTCTTTTCCTCATAAGCAGTACAAGTAACCCCATTAGAGGATGGAGAAACAGTGTAGCGGATGGTGATTTCCTTTTCAGTTTCTGTACCAAGAGCTGTACAAGGAGTCAAAACGCCTCCTGCAGTCAGGCCAGTAGTGCCAGATGGAGCCACAATAGAAAAAGCACCTCCGGTTACTGTTGGAATAAGTGTGATATTTCCGCCATCCGATAAGACCACCTGCCCATCCGTAACCCCGCTAAAGGTGGCCACTGGTGTCGGGTTAACTGTCACTGAAAAGGTCTGTGCTGGTCCTTGGCAGTTATTGGCCGTGGCCCTCACCGTCACCGTGGCAGTGACAGCCGTTGTTCCTGTATTCTTGGCTGTGTAGGCACCTATATTACCTGTACCGCTCGTGCCAAAGCCTACGTCTGCCGTGGAAGTCCAAGCGTACTCGGCTCCACTCACTGAGCCGCCGAAAGTAATGGACGTGCCAGCATCTGAATTACAGTGCACCCTGTTGGTGATAGAATTGACTGTTGGCGTTGGGTTTACTGTCACGGTAAAGGTTCTTACGGAGCTTTCACAATCATTAGCCGTAGTAGCCCACACGCTCACGGTTGCAGTCACAGCGGTTGCGCCAGTGTTTTTGGCTGTATAGGCCAAGATATTACCTGTGCCTCCCGTACCGAAGCCTACATCTACTGTAGATGTCCACCTATAAGTAGATCCAGTCACAGAGCTACCGAAATTGATCGCCGTACCAGATTCAGTATTGCAGTGCGTTCTGTTGGCAATGGCATCCACTGTAGGGGTTGGGAAGACTATCACTGATTTTGTAGCTGTGTTTGTGCAGCCACTGCTATTTGTGTAGGTATAGATAATGGTATACGAACCTGCACCTAACGTTGAGGGATTGAAGGATGTAGCAGTCACGCCGTTCACCGTGAAGCTACCTCCTGTAGGATTGCCTGTAAGTGGAATTGATCCTTGAGCTGTACAATAGCTATCATTCACCGGACTTGTTATACTTACTACCGGAAGAGCATTAACAGTCAGTGTCGTTTCACTAGTTGCAGATGGAGTACAGCCAGGCGTTTGATCGCTAGCTGCAGTCAGGCGGATTGTTACTGCACCCGTACCAGTTACGGTTACAGTTGGTGACATCGTATTTGCATTGGCTATAGTAGCTGTTGCGCCATTTGTACCACTAACAAATGCCCATGTAGGTGTACCATTACTAATGCTGCCCCCTGTTAAATTGAAGACTGTCTGGTTTCCGGCACCTACACATTGTGCTCCATAGGTTCCTGCGCTTGCTGTAGGTAATGGATTTACAGTGATAGTGTTGGTAGCTGATCTAGTGCAACCATTTTCACTGTAAGTATAGGTGATGGTATGTGGCCCCACCCCTGCCGCTGCGGGGTTAAATTGTCCGTTGCTCACACCTGTACCGCTATAAGTACCCCCTGCAGGCATGCCACCTGTTAATGCGAACGCCGTAGCGTTTACACAGACATTGTTAAAAGCTGCCAATGTGACGACCGGAGTAGGTGTTACTTCAATCGTATTCGTTGCAGTTTTTGTACAGCCATTTTCGGTATAAGAGTAAGTAATGGTATGTACACCAACACCCGCAGTAGCTGGATTAAACACACCATTTGTTACACCTGTCCCGCTGTAAGTACCACCTGTCGGAGAGCCACCAGTAAGCGTCAGAGGACCAGCATCGATACAGCGATCCGCAAAGGCTGCTAGCGTAACAACAGGAACAGCCTTAACTTGTATGGTTTGACTTGCTGAAGCTGAGCAGTTATTACCATCTGTGTAGGTATATACAATGGTATGGTTCCCTACAGTAAATGATGCAGGATTAAATTCCGTAACTACTACTCCATTTATGGTATAGGTACCACCCGCTGGTAATCCCCCTGAAAGTGTAAAGGCTTCTTGGTCCTTACAAACCGGCTCGAAAGCAGCTAGAGTTACCTCAGGTAGCGGGTTCACTTTGACAGCAGTAACTGGTGATGTTATGGAGCAACCACTACTGTTGGTTACAGTTACGGAGTAATCTCCGCTTATACTTACTGTAATAACACGTGTGGTCGCGCCAGTGCTCCAGAGATAGCTGCTTCCTTCACTGGCAGTAAGCGTGATAGAGTTACCAGCGCAGAACTCAGTATCACTACTAGGAGTGATTGTAGCTATTGGAATCGGATTCACAGTAAGACTAATGCTACTGTTTGCAGGAGCGCAGGAAGCGGCTGGATTGGTAGTCCGAAGATTTATAGTAGAGCTTATTGTGCTTGTTAATACGCCAGAGACTGTTACCGTAATAGTAGAGGTAGTTATACCTGTTGAAGAATTCAGCACGTCATTTCTGCCACTGATCACGAAACTAGAGTTGCTGGATGTCCAAGCAGCTTCGCCTCCTGAGAATGTCCCACTAACTGTAAAAGTTGTTACCCCATCAGTGTCCTGACAAACAGTACGTGCACTTTCTGCAGGCGCAGTTATACTAGCAGTTGGTTGAGGCAGCACAGTAACGGAAATAATATCCGAAGTTTTATCACAGCCTTGTGCGCTAACCACTACATAGTATTCCCCTGTAGCCTCTGCTATGTAGGTACTACTGTTAGTACCCACCGTTTCATTACCTCTGTACCATTGGTAAGCATAGGCAGTCTGTCCGGAAGGTGCTTTTACTGCATCTAATCTAACAGAACCTCCCTCACAAAAAGTGGTTGCCCCTGTAACAGAAACAGTAGCGACTGTCAGCTGGTCCACTTTAACAGCGATTGGGCTCGATGTAGCAGAACAACCTGCTTGAGTAGTAATTCTAACCGTGTAACTACCTGTAACACTAGCTTCATAAGTCTGATCTGTACCAATAACCTGAGAGCCATTGTTTATGAACCACTCATAGCTATATGTTTGTCCAACAGGTGCTTCTGTAGCTTCAAGCACTACATATTCGCCTTCGCAAAAAGTAGTAGGTCCTGTAGGCACAATAGATGCAACAGGTAGCGGATTCACCGTTAGCGTTATTTCACTGCTTGCATCATTACAGGAAGCATTGGCGTTGCTAGTGGTAAGTTTAATAGTTGAACTGCCAGTGCCGGTAGCTACTACAGTTGCTGTAGCAATACCTGTTGTAGTATTATAGCTGGGATTTTGAATTGAGAAACTCGAATTAGAAGAAGTCCATTGGGCATTGCCATTCGCAAACGTGCCGCTTACTGTAAAACTAGTGCTGTTGTTTGCACCAATACACTTAGCTTGATTCCCTCCGCTTACACTTGCCGTTGGCTGCGGAAGCACTGTTACTGTTACTTGGTTTGAAGGAGCACTTACACACCCTCCTACATTGGTTGAGACAACTACTGTGTAATCACCAGTTTCAGTTGCTGTGAAAGTTGCATTGGTTGCACCTGTACTAGTTATGTTAATTCCATTTTTTCTCCATTGGTAGGTATAGTTGCCTTGTTCAGGAGTAGCAGGAGACACCTGTGCTGATAGCATAACGGAGCCCCCTACACAGAAAGTAGTTGGAGTGGTGGTAGTGGCAGTAACTGTAGGAGGAGTGATTACTGTTGCGGTAACAGCCGTGCGCGTGGTACTTTCGCAACCAGTCTCAGTATTGTAGCTGCTTACATAAAATGTGGTGGTAGCGCTTACATTGGTAGGTGCATAAGTCAAACCTGTAAACAATAGTGTGCCTCCATTGGCAGCAGAATACCATCTAGCGGAGTTAGCATTTGTACCTTCCGTGGCAGTCATACTGACAGGGCCAGCGCCGCAACGCGCTTCGGGTGTAGACACGGTCGCTGCACCCGGAATTGGGTTCACAACAGCTGTCACAGCCGTGCGTGTAGCGCTCTCGCAACCTTCCGCGCTTATTGAAGACACGTAATAAGTCGTGGTGACACTAATTGTAGGAGTCGTGTAGGTGCTACTTTCAGCACCCGCTATGGCTGTAGCACCTGTCTCACTTGTATACCATTGGTAGCGTCCTCCCGTGGGTGTCCCAGAAACTGACAATTGGGTGGTTCCACTACCGCAAATTTCATTTGGTGTATTAGCTAGAGTAGGAGCATTGGGCGTCTGGTTCACCACAACAGCCACAGGCTTGATATCAAAGCAGCCTTCAGGAGTGGTACCTTTAATATAATAGGTGCCGCTCGTAGAAACCTGATCAGGGTTCAACAGTATCAGGGTTGCTCCTGCATCTCGCCAGTAGGTATAGGTCAAGCCACTAGTGCTTCCTGCTGTAACTGTTGCAGCCTGCAGATTCACCGTACTTGGGGTGCAAACTGCCTCCGGGTTTGTAATTTGTACTGTAGGCACAGGATTGACGGTGGCTATTACAGCAGTTCTCGGGCCTTCACAATCAGCTGCACTTACAGCAGACACATAATAAGTCGTGGTTTCCGTAACATTTGGGGAATAGGTGGCGCCAGTGGCACCAGTTATGGCGGTACCACCGTTGGCTAAGGTGTACCAACGGTAACTGCCTCCGCTTGGTGTACCGGAGGCGGATAATGTTACAGTACCAGCTCCACAGCGGTCATCTGAGGTTGTGCTAGGTGCCAAGGGCACTTCATTGACAGTCGCCGTAACGGCAGTCCGACTCGTGCTCTCACAGCCAGCAGCACTTACCACGCTTACCCAGTAAGTTGTAGTAGTTGTTAAATTTGGAGAATAGGTGGGTCCTGTAACATTGCTGATCGCTGTTCCACCACTAGATACGGTATACCAACGATAGCTTACATTGCTTAGTGGACTGGAGGCAGAAAGTTCCACGATACCGGCACCACAACGACTATTGGAAGTGGTAGTAGGAGCATCAGGTATCGCATTAATCGTTGCTACAACTTCTGTTCTTGACACACTTTCGCAGCCAGCAGCACTAACTGTGCTGACCCAATAAGATGTAGTTGTACTGATACTAGGTGTTGTATAAGTAGCCGCCGTAGCACCGCTTATCACAGTACCTCCAGACGTATACCAGCGGTAACTTCCATCGGTTGGCGCCCCTGAAGCTGATAACTGTACTATACCTGTACCGCATCGGGAGTTAGATGTTGTTGTAGGGGCAGTGGGAAGTGGGTTAACTGTAACGCTTAAGGTTGAAGTTGTTCCTAATGTTCCGCATGCATTTCGGGCTGCTACGGTTACTGTACCAGATGAAGCATTGGTGCCAAAGTTTACGGTAATTTGATTAGTCGTTGCCCCAGACACTATAGTTGCACCACTCGGAACTGTCCAAGAATAGCTTTGTGCACCAGCCACTGCAGCGATGGAATAAATTACACCTTGGCTGCCTTCACAAACATTAGTTTGACTAGTTGTAATTGAACCTGCATTTGTTCGTGGCGCCACTAATAAGTTTCTACTTGATGAAGTATTGCCTTTGGTTACTCTTACTTCATAATTTCCTGCCGTTGCAATAAGAGTGGCAGGAATCTGAGCTGTAATAACTGTATTATTACTACTTACTGTGAAACTTACTGTTGTTCCATTAAATGTTACTATTGGGTTTCCATTGAAATCAGAACCATTTATTGTTAATACAAAGTCTCCCTCACCAGCAGTTTTACAGGTAGGGCTTATAGAACTTACCGTCTGCCCTACCGCCGTCTGCGAGACGAGCATCAGAAACAGCAAAAGCAACCCCACTATCTGAGGTCGCCATTTTATCGAATTTACTTTCGTAATCAATTGTGTAAAATTCTTTCTCATATACTCAAAGGTTAAGGTGAGCGAAGAGCACGCTATTAGGGTTTCGGTGCTTGTTTTCGGTTACAAAAGACAATAGGGATCATGCGAAGCCTCAAAACGAGCTTCGGAAGGAGGATTAGGCTTCTCTGAAAGAGTTACCTGGTATTAAAAAAGGCTTTTGCTGACCCAGCAGGCGCAGTTAGCCGGGCTTTGTCATTGTGGTGGGGGGATGAAGGGCACTGATGAGCCAGGTATTACTGACTCGCATAGACCAACTGTTTTGAACAGGCTTGGTCCTGGCAAACTTTCGGCTAAATTACTCACAGGCTTTACTAGTTAGGGTAGCGTATTTAGCTATGATACCTTTATTAAATGTAAAAGTTTCATACTTAAGGTATAATTATAATAAAAATAAATTAAAAAAATTAAAAATTATAATAGTATAGTTTTATAAATTGTACTCTAGTTCACCTCTTGTTAAATATTCTACAACTGAAGGCATTAATAAAAAAAGCCCCTGTTAATACAACAAGCCTAAATATGAATACATATATATACCTTAGTACTATTTATAAATTGCACTGCTTTTCCTGGTCTTGACAAGACAGACTTATAACCAACTCACTGTTAAAAGTTTATGCAAACTCAGCTAGATGATTGTATCTTGACATAAGCTGCGCTTGTAAGAAGCATTTTCATGCTGTATATTGATAGCTGGCACAAATTACTTTATGAAAAGAACGACCCATCTTCGCATCCGCAAAACACACCGCTATCTGGGCCTGATTACAGGTATACAGTTTGTTATGTGGACCATCGGCGGTATCTATTTTAGCTTCAGCGACCTCGACGAGATCCACGGCGACCATCAGCGAAAGCCTGGCGGCATGGTTTTAGAAAGCGATGTGGAGTTAGCATCCCCTACGGCGGTAATGGCACAGCTGCCGGGTGCTGCCATGATTACATCCCTCAAACTGATCGACATCATGGGTACACCGCATTACCAAATCGCCTACAATGTGCCTGACGAACAGGCTTCACACATGGCTGGCCACGATCATGGACAGGCAGCGACACATACACAGCTTGCTGTTGCAGCCACCGGCGAATTACGCCCTGCACTAAACGAGCGGGAGGCTATCATGCTCGCCCGCCAAAGCTTTGTGGACTCCGTCGCTGTGGCTAAGGTGGCGTATATCACACAAGAGAACATGACTGGCCACCACGAATACCGGGGCAGCGCCCTCCCAGCCTGGGCCATTACGATGGAGCATCCGAGCCAGACCACCGTCTATGTAGCCGCCGAACAGGGTGTGGTTACGAAGTTCCGAAATGATAAATGGCGCGTGTTCGACTTCCTCTGGATGCTGCATACCATGGACTACCAGGGTCGCGATAACTTCGGGAACATGCTACTGCGTGTGTTTTCCATCGCAGGCATCGTGACGATCTTGTCTGGTTTTGTCCTTTACTATGCCAGTTCGCAGACGGTACGCCGCATCACCAGGCCATCCCGCCATCTACTGAAAAAATAATTTTTAGATAATACGGTTTCTTCATCTTGGCTTCATGTTGCTGTATGAAATTTGAGCCATAGATTCAACCATGCTAACAGAAAGATTCATGAAAAATGTATTACTCATAGCAGTCTGTGGATTTTTTGCCACCACTGCATTTGCCCAGACAGAAGAAGCCCAAAAAGAAACGCAAGGCGAGACTGTCAGCACTGTATCACAGACCACACCCGGCTCAGTTGAGAAGGGCCAGCTAGTTTCGGAGGTTGCCAAAGCAAAGGTTGTCAACGGCCAAGAGCAGTCAGCCAAAGCAAAAGCCGAAAAAGGCCAGGAGCAAAAATCCAAGGGTAAGTCTGAAAACACAAGAGAAACTAAGCCTGCTGAGGCAGCTGCTGCTGTTCCTGGCGCTCATAGCCAGGAAGTGAAGCCGACTGCCCAAACAGAGCAGGAAGTTGCCAAAGGACAGGCAGTAAAAGAAGTGGCTACCAGCAAAGCCCAGGCAAAGCCAGAAAAAGTAGGAGCTGCCTCTAAGCCCAGGAGCGCCGGCAAACCTGCCACTGTCGGTAGACCAGCAGGTGCCGGGCGTCCAACAGATGCAGTACGCCCGGCTGGTGCAGGCAGACCAACTGGCGCTGGCAGGCCAACAGGTGTCGGACGTCCTACCGGTGCTGGCAGAGGCCAATAGCAATCAAACCGCTTTTCATCTTTACCTGTTCCCGACCGGGCACAGGTAAAGATTTTTTAGTTTATGCATAGACCTGTTTTCGTCTACACCATGCTGCAACGCATTGTTTTTCCTGTGAGAGCATTGTGCCTGTCACCTCTGGCGCTGCTGTTCATCTCATTTGCCACCTGGGCCAAACCGGTTGCAAGCGGTTTGGCCATTTCTGACACTACTGCCGCCACAGCAGATTCAGCTGTTGTGCAAAAAAACAAACTGGTACTTACTGCCACCTTAGGCAATCGCATGTCTTTTCTGGGCAGAACCAGCGCCGCCAAAACTCCCTTTGTTTTTACAGACCTCACCTATAAAACCAAACAAGGGCTATGGCTTGCGGCGGCTACTTACCAGGTATTCGGCTCTGGCAGCACCATCGACCAGGCAGAGTTGGCAGCTGGGGTTGACTTTACAGTTGCCAAAAAAGTCACAAACTCCCTGAACTACACCAAGTTCTTCTTCGCCTCTGACAGTGTACTGGTAAATGCCTCTACCTCCAACATGCTGAGCGCCAGCAGCTCCCTAGACTGGCAGTACGTTTACTCCTCCCTAACTTATGGGTATATTTTTGGGCAGTCCAACGACCATCTCCTGATATTATCGAATTCCCGTTGCATGCCCCTGACTGCACTGCTTCCGTCTATCAAGGGCTTGTATATAGAGCCGAAAGTCAGTATAGCGGCAGGAACACAGCATTTTGCCACCACTTATAGTCAGACAGTAAACAACCCGGTTAAAGGAGGCGCAGGCCCCGGGAAGAAGCCTCCCATCGGGGGAGGCGGCACTACGACCAAGACGACAACTACAACCAGCAGCACAGGCCTGCAGATTATGAACTACGAATTCAATCTGGCATTGCTATACCTGCGGGGCAGGTTCACTTTTGAGCCTTATGCTCGGTATGCGGTTCCCGTGAACCTCCTGCCTGATGATACATCAAAAGCAAGCCCTTTTTTTGGCTCTCACCTTTACTACACGTTCTAATAACATAACTTGTAGGATAACTCAGCATTCCCATGAATATACTTGTAGTTGAAGATGAATTGAGTCTGGCTGAAGAACTGAGGCACTTCCTGGAGAAGGAGCACTACTTATGCGAAGTGGCCAACACGGGTAGCGATGCTTCTGAGAAGATGGCCGTCACACCCTACGACTTTATCCTGCTGGACCTGGGTTTGCCCGATTATGATGGGCTCGATCTGTTGCAAGAGGCCAGGCAGGATTTAAATGCTGATGCAAGCGTGATCATACTAAGTGCCAGAGGTGCGGTGGAAGATCGTGTGAACGGTCTGAACCTGGGTGCAGATGATTACCTGCCAAAGCCCTTTTCACTGCTGGAACTGCACTCCCGCATGCAAGCCATCATACGGCGAAAGTTTGGGGTGAGAAGTCAGGTGGTGCCCTTGCACGACTTTGAAGTGGACATCCAAAACAGGGAGGTCCGACACAAGGGGCAGGTGGTGTCCCTCACGAAAAAGGAGTTTGACCTGCTTACCTATCTGCTGCTCCACAAGAACAGGGTGCTTACCCGTTTGCAGCTCAGTGAGCACATTTGGGGCAACATACTCGAAGATGACTACGACTCCAATTATATAGACGTGCATATCAAGAACATCCGAAAAAAACTGGCTGCGCATAAGCTTACCGACTGGCTGGAGACAGTGCGCGGTGTTGGGTACCGTATAAGCCTCTAATTCAGCATAATGAAGCTAAGCACAAAACTGGCCCTGTTCAATGCAGGCTCTAAAATTGCTATTCTGCTGCTATTTGCGCTTTTGCTGCCCTGGCTGGTGCGCCACTTCGCTATCACCAGTACCGATGAGCGCCTGCAACGACAGCAGGAGACAGTATTGACTATTATTGCTGAGCAAGGCATTGGGAGCTTCCTTCAGGAAGGCGATGAGGGTGGCTATGGCAGTTACAATATCTTAAAGGAGGAGTTCATCTCGCTGGAACAGATAGAGCCGGAGGAAACGGTACATAGTATAGAGGACGCACAACGGGCTGTGGAAGGCGAGGTGGTGGACTACAGGGTGCTGAGCTATACCTTCACCATAGACGAAGAGTACTACCTGTTGGAGATTGGCCGCAGCACGACTACCATTGCAGAGATTAGCCGCACTTTGCAGCGCTTCTCCTTCTACCTAATGTTTGTAGTCATCCTAGTTACCTTTATCACCGACTCTGCCTTCGCGCAGGCGTTACTAAAACCACTCAAAAAGATTATCAAGACCAAACTGCAGCACATCCAGTACCCTACTTCACCACCCTACCCGGTCATCAAAACCAGCACCACCGACTTTCAACTGCTCGATAGCAGCATCAACCAGATGATGACGCAGATTGACTCGGCTTTCCGGAAAGAGCGGGAGTTCATCAGTAATGTATCGCACGAGCTGCTTACGCCGGTATCGGTGATGCAGCACCGGCTTGAGAACATTCTGCAGGAGAAAAACCTGAGCCAGGAAAGCATGCGCAAGATAGTGGAGTCGCAAAAGACCCTCAACCGCCTGAAGAACATCATCAACTCCCTGCTGTTCATCTCCAAGATTGAGAACGAGCAATATGGCCGGGAAGAAGCGGTATCGGTAAGAGAACTGGTGCAGGAAGTAGTAGAAGAGGCCATTGACCGGGCTGAGGCCAAAGAATTGCGGCTTTGTGTGCAGTTGGAAGAAGACTATGTACAGAACCACGCAAACAAAGCGCTGCTTTTTACTATGCTTTTCAACATTGTGAACAATGCCATCAAGTACAGTCCTCCAGGCGGTGCCATCGCCATCAAAGGCCGGCCACTGGAGAAGGGGTATCAATTGCAGGTGCTGGACAAGGGTGAGGGCATCTCAGAACAAAAGCTGGAGCGAATTTTCAACAGATTCGAGCGCTTCCATAAGCCCGACGGCGAAAGTTATGGCCTGGGCCTTTCCATTGTCAAAATCATCGCCGACTTCCACCACCTGTCACTGCAAGTAAGCTCCCAAGAGGATGAAGGCACAACCTTCAGCATTGATTTCAATTGATCATTTCCTTTTTACCGCACCAAAACATCATCTGTTCTGTCGTTCTATCCTATGCTGCCTATGCGACTCTTTTCAGTGCCGGCGGAGGTTGCATTGATTTTCATTCGCCAACAATCCAAGCCTTGCCCTCACCGGTAGGGCTTTTATTTTTGGAAAAGGCGAAGCAAAAAGGGAAATTGCATACCTAACCTTATTTCACGATCACCCTTAAAACCACCTTACACATGAGAAAAATTTATGCGCTCGCCACAGCGGCACTGGTCTTCTTAAGCCAGTGGACCATGGCGCAGGCAGATCTCTCCTATTACCTCCCGCAGGATGTAACCTACAACAAAGAGTTTCCGACACCCAAAGACATACTGGGCTACAACGTAGGCGAATGGCATGTAAGCCACGACCAGCTGGCGATGTACATGCGGCAAATGGCAGAGCTATCCGATCGCATCACCATTGAGGAGTATGCGCGCACGCACGAAAACCGCCCGCTATACCTGCTCACCATCACCTCCCCCGAGAACCACAAAAATATTCAGCGCATAAAGGAGCAGCACCGCCAGCTGACCGACCCGAATGCATCGGGTAAGCTCGACATCAAGCATATGCCGGGCGTGGTGTGGATGGGCTACAGTGTGCACGGCAACGAACCAAGCGGCAGCAATGCCTCTTTGCTGGCCGTATACTACCTGGCCGCCGCGCAGGGCCCTGAAATTGACAAGCTGCTGAGCGAAACGGTTATCTTGATCGACCCTTCCATCAACCCGGACGGGCTGAATCGCTTCGCCAGCTGGGTGAACACGCACCGTGGTAAAAACCTGGTGACTGACCCGAACAGCGAGGAGTTTGCCGAGGCCTGGCCACGTGGTCGCACCAACCACTACTGGTTTGACCTGAACCGCGACTGGTTGCCGCTCCAGCACCCGGAGTCGAGAGGCAGACTGGTGAAGTTCCACGAGTGGAAGCCGAACGTGCTGACTGACCACCACGAAATGGGCACCAACTCCACTTTCTTTTTCCAACCAGGTATACCTAGCCGCAACCACCCGCTCACACCGGCCCGCAATTACGACCTGACCAAAAAGATAGCCGGCTTCCATGCCAAGGCCCTCGACAAGATTGGGTCGTTCTACTATACCGAAGAAAGCTTCGATGACTTTTACTACGGCAAAGGCTCCACCTACCCGGATGTGAATGGTGCCATCGGCATCTTGTTTGAGCAGGCGAGCTCCAGAGGGCATGCGCAGGAGAGCGTGAACGGTGTGCTCACTTTCCCTTTCACCATCCGCAACCAGTTCACGACTACCCTTTCGACTTTAGAGGCGGTGCAGAACATGCGCGAAGAGCTGCTCAGCCACCAACGTGACTTTTACCGTGATGCCTTGAAAGAATCTGCCAAGGCTCCGTTTGGCGGCTATGTGTTCAGTGCCGAAAAAGACCCGGCCCGCGCTTATCACCTGGCCGAGATCATCCACCAGCACCAGATCGACATCTACCGTCCGCAGGAAAAATTCACGGTTAACAATGTGACGTATACCCCGGAGAACAGCTACATCGTGCCTACCAACCAGCCACAGTACAAACTAATCGAAGGTATGTTCGAGCGCCGCACCTCGTTTCAGGACAGTTTGTTTTACGACGTATCAGCCTGGACGCTGCCACTTGCTTTTAACCTGGAGCACGCCAACCTGACTGCACGCCAGTTCAAACGCAATATGCTGGGCCAGAAACTCTCTTCTGTCGACTTTCCGGCAGGCCAGATAGTGGGTGGCAACAGCGCTTATGCCTACGCTTTTGAGTGGCACGGCTACTATGCCCCAAGAGCCCTCAACACGCTCTTCAACCATGGTTTGCAAGCCAGAGTGGCTACGAATAAGTTTACAGGCGATGGCAAGCAGTTCGACTACGGCACCATCCTGATTCCGGTAGTAGGCCAGCCACACAGTGCCGAGCGCATACACGAGCTGATGGCTCAGATCGCAAAAGACAACGGCATTACAGTTCACGCCATGACCACTGGGTTTACAGAAGGCATCAACCTAGGTAGCCCGGGCATCTATACCTTGCAGCAACCGAAGCTGGCCATGCTAATCGGGGACGGCGTGAACAGCAACGATGCCGGCGAAGCCTGGCACCTGCTCGACCATCGCTTCGATATCAACACTAGCCTCGTCAACGCCGAGTCTGTGAACCGCATTGACCTGAGCCGCTACAATGTGATCGTGATGGCAGATGGATCTTATGGCAGCATTTCGGAGATGGGCAAAACGAGACTGCGCACCTGGGTGCAGCAGGGCGGCACGCTGATAGGCATGGGCAATGCCACGCGCTGGCTTGCGGATAACAAGATCGGCAACTTCAGCTTTAAGCAGGGTGAGAAATCTGACACTACCCGCCTGCCATACGCCAGCATGAGCAACACGACCGGTGCACAGGTGATAGGCGGTGCTATCTTCGAAACCAACCTCGACCTGACGCATCCGCTAGGCTATGGCTACTACAACAGCAAACTACCCGTGTTCCGCGACAACCGCTTGTTCATGGAGCCTTCCAAAAGCCCTTATGCCAACCCGGTGGTATATACCGCCAAGCCGCTGATGAGCGGTTATATCTCAAAGCCAAACCTGAAGCAACTTGGCAATACAGCTGCCATTTCAGTGTCAGCTTTAGGCGGTGGCAAAGTGATCGGCATGACGGACAACCCGAACTTCCGCGCCTTCTGGTTCGGCACCAACAAGTTGTTCCTCAACAGCATCTTCTTCGGCCAGATCATTAGCGGAGGCTCCGCCCGTGCTGAAGAAGCAGCCCATTAACAAGGTATAGCCTATTCATGAAAGGAAGGCCTGTGCATGTGCATCGGCCTTTTTTATTGGACTAACAAGAGGAAATGCTCGACCCTTCACTCAGCTAAGGAGAACATTTCCGCTGATGATATTTTTCATGTATAGCTGCGTAGTTTCAGTCAGTGCTCTAGTACATTTAAATATACCCCTGCCCCTCTAAAGAGCAGGGCCGTTTCATTCTACTTTTTTGTCATCCTGGAAGGATCTTGGTAGCAAATAGTATTGGCTTAACCTCCCTTTAACCAAGTTTCTTAACAGAATGACAGTAAATCTGAGCGTGTTTTCTTAGAATGAAACGACCCTGCCCCCTTTAAAGGGGGACTCTAAGCCATTGCCATAGTCAGGTATAAGCGCTGTAGGATTTGACACATACCTCACGCGCCGCTGGCAGGTATAGTAAGGCTAACTTGCACGTCTACTACGAAGCAGAAAGCTGCGCACGGTGCACAAAACGACTACCCACTGTTCGAGCGGTCAGCGAGTTTGGGGAGTCTTGACTTTTTTGCCTACTTTTTGTGTCAAGACAAAAAGTAGGTCCCGGCCGGACAGGCCAAGCTATAAAACAACCTAGTGCAAGGTATAGCTAGACAGCAGCTATACCACCTGTCTGCCGCAAAAACGTAACAATAGTACAACATAGGTTACTAGCAGCAGATATTATTTGCTTCAAAACAGGATAGGCCATGCATCAAGTCCATAAACTATTCCTTAAAGCAGAAAGGCCAGCGCAAATGCGCTGGCCTTTCTGCTTTGTGAACGATGGACTTGGATCTTATTTGAAGCGGTAACCTAGAACGATTTCGTGTGAACCGGCACTTTGGTGGCGCATGCGCGACACGGTGATATCGTAGGTATAGCTCAGCTGGAACTGCTCCTGAAACTGCACTCCGACCAGTCCCACGATGGCATCCTGCGTGCGGTAAGAAACGCCTGCCCATACCTGATCGTCATACACTGATTTCTGGCGGCGCTTGCTCATGTGGTAGGCGGCCTTCAGGTTAAAATCGGCCTGAGCCGGTGCGCCCTGCACATACTTCAGCAAAGCAGAAGGCATCAGTCGTATCTTGTCGTGCACATCAAAGTTGTACCCACCAGACACAAACCAGTGGCGGGACAGGCGGCTCACTTCCTCTCCCCCATCCACTTCGTGTATCTTGTTGCCAAGCACCTGAAAAAGGGAAATCCCAAAGTAAAAGTCTTCTGAATGCATGAAAGTGCCCAGCGTCAGGTCTGGCATAAAGGCATCCACGCGGCCGTGGTTCGTTACAGGATCACGCTCGTTGGAGCCGTCTGCCAAACGCACTTTGGCCGGGTCGAAGCGGAACTGCTGGAAGCCGGCAGAGAAGCCAGACGACAGGAAGATGCTCCGGTTCAAAGGCACGTGGTAAGCGTAGGAAGCCAGCGCACCGGTACGGGTGGTTGGACCCGTCTGGTCAGTATAGACCATACCGCCTGCCCCATGGTAGCCTTGCGCCTTGCGGCTGCGTTTCAGGTGCTTGTTAAATAAGGCACCTTCTCCGCTCAGGTAAAAGGTTTTGGGAGCCCCCTCGAAGCCAACCCATTGATTGCGGTAGCCCATTTTGATGCTTACATCTTTCTCAAACCCGGCTACTGCCGGGTTGAGAATGAAGTAATTGGTCATGTACTGGGAGTAAAGGGCTTTCTGCTGGGCCGAAGCAGTGAAGGCGATCAGCAGAAAGAAGAGTATTAATATATTATTTTTCATAACGGTCTCTTTCTAAAATGGCGAAACTTAACGCATGATGGTCACTGAAGTCTTGACAGCCGGCGTATCGTCACCGAACTCGATGATGGCGTAGTAGGTACCATCTGGCAGTCGCTTGCCGTTGTGGGTACCGTCCCACTCTTTGCCATATCCTCTCGACTCGAATACCGGGCTACCCCAGCGGTTGTAAACCGTTACTCTGCAGTTAGGGTAAGTTTCCGGCAGGTTGCGAAGCACCCAGGTGTCGTTGATGCCGTCGCCGTTTGGTGTGAAACCATTCGGGATGTCCAACTCGCCTAAGCTTGTTACATCAAACTCAACCTCTGTGATACAGCCACTCGCATCGCGCACTTTCAGGTAGTGCTTGCCACCGCGCAGGTTCGGGAACTCCGACTCGGTTACAAACTCTCCTCCGTTCAGTGAGTAGACGTATGGCGCCGTACCTCCGCTGATCGCACTCACTTTAGCGCTGCCGGAGTTAGGCTTGCCTGGCACACCATCGTTCACTGCCATCTCTACTTGTAGTGGAGTTGGCTCTTTTATCTCCACGGCACCCAATGTAATGGTGCAGGTAGAAGAGAATCGCGTGAGCACCTGGTAAGTGCCTTTGGCCAGTCCCGTGAACTCTGGATTTTTCTGGAAGGTTTTGCCGTTGTCGATGCTGTACTCTGTGTTCGCATCGCCTCCGGTCGCCTCGATCAGGATTACCCCATTCTTGTCGCCGTAGCAGCTGATGTGGCTTACGTTCGCTACTTTGCTTGATAGACCAGCAACTGTTACCGGCACTGAGAAGGTACAGCCCTTGGCGTCTTTCACGATCAGGGTATAGCTTCCGGCCGCTACGTTGGCCAGTGTGGCTGAAGCAGAGAAGTTAGTACCATCCAGTGAGTAGGTATAAGGCGCTGTGCCTCCCGTTACATCCGTTACTGTCACCTCTCCGGCTTTATCGCCACATGTGGCAGCTGATACTGTGAATTTCGCATCGGTCAGCATTGGGCTGTTCTGTAGCGTTACCGTTTCTGTCAGCATACAGCCGCTGGCGTCTTTCACATACACGGTGTACTCGCCTTCGGCCAAACCGGTGAAGCTTGCTTCAGTCACGAAGTTGGTTCCGTCGATGCTGTAGGTATAAGGCGCGGTACCACCCACGATCTCGCTGATGGCGATGCGGCCGTTGCGCTCACCGCAACTGGCATCGGTGCCAGTCGCCGCGAAGCTTTCCACGCCACCGCTCGTTGTCACCGACTGCTCAACCGTAATGGCACAGCCTTCGGCGTCTTTGATCGTGATAGTATAAGCACCTGCTGACAGGTTAGCGAAAGTAGCCGAGGCTTGGAAGCTACCTCCGTTCAGGCTGTAGGTATAAGGGGCTGTGCCCCCGTTTACAGCCGTTACCATGATCGAACCGTTTGCTTCGCCACAGGCCGCTTGTTGAGCAGTTATTGTCGCTTCCTTCGGACCTTTCTGGTCCACCGTTACAGTCGTTACCACGCTGCAACCGTTGGCATCCTTCACCATCACCTCGTACTCACCCGGAGCCAGCGATGCAAATGCAGCTGAAGCCTGGAAAGTAGTCCCGTTGATAGAGTAGGTATAAGGTGCTACACCGCCAGTTACCTGGCCTACCGTGATCGCTCCGTCATTTGCGTCGCAAGATGCAGCAGTTGCAGTTGCAGTCAGGGCCGAAGGACCCGCTACGTTGTCCACTACTACTTTCTTCTCGATCGTACAGCCGTTGGCATCGCGCACGGTAATGGTATGCTCGCCAGCCGCTACCGAAACAAATGCCGCTTCGCTCTGGAAGGCACCGCCGTTCAGGCTGTAGGTATAAGGAGCTGTTCCGCCTTTCACGCCGCTTGCCACAATGCCGCCGTTGGCTTCGCCGCAGGTTGCTGTAGAGGTAGTCAGCGCAAATTCAGTCGGACCGGCAATGTTCTCAATGACTACTGCTTTGCTGAAGGTACAGCCGTTGGCGTCTTTGATGTACACCGTGTGGTTACCTGCCGCCATACCTGTCAGTTCAGCCGAAGTCTGGAAGTCAGATCCGTCTTTGCTGTAGGTATAAGGGGCTTGGCCTCCGGTTACCGCACCTATTGTCACGCTGCCGTTGCTGGCACCGCAGGTAGAGGCTTTGGTTGTGGTTGCAAAACCTTCAGGACCGTCGGTGTTCGTTACCGTCACCGCTTTCGCGAAAGTACAACCGTTAGCATCCTTCACCGTCACCTGATACTCGCCAGCGGCCAAGCCTGTAAAGCTGGCTGATGTCTGGAAGTTGGTGCCGTTGATGCTGTAGGTATAAGGGGCCGTGCCGCCTGTCACGTTGCTCACGCTGATCTGTCCGTTGCTGTTGCCGCAAGTGGTGTTCTGGGCAGAGGCAGTGAGATCAGATGGACCGGCCACGTTGTTGATCGTGATGGTTTCGGTGTGCGTACAGTTGTTGGCGTCTTTTACTGTTACAGTGTATGCCCCTGCCATCAGACCTGAGAAGCTGGCTGCGCTTTGGAAGGCGCCTCCGTTCAGGCTGTAGGTATAAGGAGCCACGCCGCCCTCTACGGAAGTAATACGGATGCTGCCATTGTCGCTACCGCAGGTCGAGTAGCTGGTTGAGGCAACAAAGCTGCCCGGTCCGTCTTTCTCAACTTTTACTGTCGTGGTTGTTTCGCAGCCGTTGACGTCGCGTACCGTCAGGGTATACTCTCCGGAAGCCAGTGCTGTGAAAGCTGTGCTAGTCTGGAAGGCACCACCGTTCAGGCTGTAGGTATAAGGGGCCGTGCCGCCTGTCACCGTGCCCACTGTCACGCGGCCGTCGTTGTCGGCACAGGTTGCCGCTTGCGCACTCGCCGCTACCGCAGAAGGACCTGCGATATCCGTTACCGTGAAGGCTTTGGCAAACGTACAGCCGTTGGCGTCTTTCACCGTGATGGTGTGGCTTCCAGCAAGCAGACCTGTGAAGGTAGCCGCGGCTTGGAAGTTCGTACCGTCAATCGAGTAGCTGTAAGGAGCGGTTCCACCTGAAACATTCGTCAGGGTCAGTTCACCGTTCGCCGCACCGCAAGTAGAAGCTTTGGCTGAAGCAGTCAAGTCGGATGGTCCAGCGATGTCATTCACCACGATCTCCTTGCTGAAAGTACAGCCGTTGGCATCCTTCACGGTCACCGTATAAGTTCCAGCCAGCACCGCCTCGAAGGTTGTTAAAGCTTGGAAGCTGTTACCGTTGATCGAGTAGGTATAGCCGGCTGTGCCGCCTGTCACACCTGTTACGGTAATAGTACCGTTAGCGCTGCCGCAGGTAGACGAAGTGCTGGTTAGCGTCATGTTGCTTGGACCGGCCACATCTTCTATCGTCACTACTTGCGAGATCACACAACCGTTGGCGTCTTTTACCGTGATGGTATGCTCACCGGCTATTAGTCCTGTCAGCGTGGCTGAAGACTGGAAGTTGGTACCATCGGTGCTGAAGGTATAAGGTGCTGTACCTTCTTCTACTGAAGCCACGGTAATGGAACCATTCGCACGACCGCAGCTCGAAGACTGGGCAGTGGCTACGAAGTCAGACGGACCCGGGATGTTCTCCAGCGTTACCGCCTGTGTATAGGTACAGCCGTTGGCGTCTTTCACCGTCACCTGATAGGAGCCTGCAGCCAGCGCAGCAAAAGTAGTCGCGCTCTGGAAGTTGGCACCGTCGATGCTGTAGGTATAAGGCGCTGTGCCCCCCGTCACCCCATTAATACTGAATGAAGCGTTCGAATCGCCGCAGGTGCTCGCTTTCGGAGCAATCGCCAGTTCAGACGGACCTGCAATGTCGCTCACCTGCACCTGTGCTGCGTAGGTACAGCCTTTGGCGTCCTTCACCGTGATGGTGTGCGTTCCGGCCACAAAGCCAGTCAGCATAGCGGAAGCCTGGAAGGTCGTGCCGTCCTTGCTGTAGGTATAAGGAGCAAATCCGCCGGTTACTTCACCCACTGTGATCGTGCCGTTGTTGCTTCCGCAAGTGGTGGCGGTGGTTGTTGTGGCAAAGTTGGTTGGGATGTTCTTGTTGATCGTTACGGCTCTGGTTACTGTACAGCCGTTGGCGTCACGCACCGTCAAAGTATAACTTCCGGAGGCGAGGCCATTAAAGGCTGTTGCGCTCTGGAAAGTAGTACCGTTGATGCTATACTGATAAGGAGCAGTTCCGCCGGTTACCGTACCTGCCGTGATCGAGCCGTCATTGTCGGCGCAACTCGCTGCCCCTGACGTAGCCGCCACCGCAGTAGGTCCGCCGATGTTGGTGACATCAAATGCCTTCTCGAAAATACAGCCGTTGGCGTCGCGCACGGTGATGGTGTGCGAACCTGCTGCAAAACTAGTAAGTGTCAGTTCAGACTGGAAGTTCACACCGTCTTTGCTGTACTGGTAAGGCGCTGTTCCGCCAGTTGTACCGGTGATGGTCAGTTCGCCGTTTGCCGCGCCACAAGTAGCCGCTTTGGCAGTGGCTGCCAGATCAGAAGGACCTGCGATGTCCGTCACGGTGATCTCTCTGCTCAGGGTACAGCCGTTGGCGTCCTTTACCGTCACTGTATACTTTCCAGCCAGCATTGACTCAAAGCTAGTTCCGGCCTGGAAAGTAGTGCCGTTGATGGAGTAGGTATAAGGAGCTGTTCCGCCCATCACGCCATTCACGGATACCACACCGTTGGCGCTGCCGCAGGTAGAGGCTGTGCTGGCCAGGGTCAGTTCGCTTGGTCCCGGGATGTCGGTTACCTCGATGGTCTTGGCGATCAAACAGCCGTTGACGTCCTTCACCGTGATCGTGTACTCCCCTGCCGCCAGCGAACCGAAGTTGGCTGAGGTCTGAAAGGTAGATCCGTCCTTGCTGTAGGTATACGGCGCTGTGCCACCCACCACATTGCTCACGCTGATGCTCGCATTGCTGCTTCCGCAAGTAGAAGAAGCACCAACCAGCGTAAAGTCAGCTGGTCCGGCAATGTCCTGTACTATAACCTTTACCGTGCCGATACAGCCATTGGCATCCTTCACCGACACTGCGTACTCCCCTGCCTTTACATTGGCAAAAGTAGTCGTGCTCTGGAAAGTGGTGCCGTCGATGCTGTAGGTATATGGAGCCACACCGCCAGTTACTGCGCCTACCGAAATGTTGCCGTTGCTGGCACCGCAGGTACTGGCTTTTGTCGAGGCTGTGAACTGTGGACCTGCCACATTTTCCAGCGTAACTGATTTGGTGAATGTACAGCCTTTCGCATCGCGTACTGTGATGCGGTGAGCGCCTGCTGCCAGTCCAGTGAAAGTGGTGCCCGTCTGGAAGCTGCCGTTGTTGATGCTATAGGTATAGGTACCCGTACCACCTGTAACCGTGCCCACCGTGATGCTGCCGTCGCTGCGACCGCAGGTAGATGGCACTGTCGTGTGTGCAAAGTTAGTTGGCACGTTCTCGCCTACTGTCACCGTGCGTGTCACGATACAGCCGTTGGCATCCTTCGCCGACAAGGTATAGCTTCCGGAAGCCAGTCCTGTAAAAGCTGTTGTGCTCTGGAAGTTGGTGCCGTTGATGCTGTAGGTATAAGGAGCTGTGCCACCCGTTACCGCACCGGCTGTGATCGAGCCGTCGTTGTCGTTACAGCTGGCTGGAGTTGTCGAAGCCGCCACTGCCGTTGGTCCGCCAATGTTGGCTACTGTAACTGACTTAGTGAAAGTACAGCCGTTAGCATCGCGCACGGTGATTGTATGAGTGCCTGCTGCAAAACCTGTCAGGGTCGTTTCAGCCTGGAAGTTCACACCGTCTTTGCTGTAGATATAGCCGGTTGCTCCGCCTGTCACACCAGTTACTGTAATCTCACCATTGCTGGTGCCGCAGGTAGTCGCTTTGGTTGTGGCAGTCAGGTCAGTTGGACCGGCGATATCTTCTACTACAATCGCTTTGCTGAACGTACAGCCGTTGGCGTCTTTCACCGTGATGGTATAAGTACCCGCCAGCACCGTTCCGAAAGAAGCTGTAGCCTGGAAGTTGGTACCGTCTATACTATAAGTATAAGGAGCCGTACCGTCTGCCACATTATTTACAGAAACAGAACCGTTCGCGCTGCCGCAGGTAGAGGCTTTCGAAGCGAGTGTCAGGTCTGATGGACCGGCGATATCGGTCACTTCCACCTCGCGGGTAGCTGTACAGCCGTTGGCGTCTTTCACTGCAATCGTGTAAGTGCCAGCCGCCAGATTTGTGAAGCTTGTGCCACTCTGGAAAGTACCACCGTTGATGCTGTAGGTATAAGGTGTCGTACCGCCGTTTACCTCGCTCACGCTGATGCGTCCGTTGCTGGCGCCACAGGTAGAGGCCTGCGCCGTAGCTGTAAAGTTCGGACCGGCAATGTTACTCACCGCCACGTCTTTGGCAAAGGTACAGCCGTTGGCATCGCGCACCGAAATGCTGTACGTACCTTCCGCCAGGCCCGTGAAGGTAGCCGAGGTCTGGAAAGTGCCGCCGTTGATACTGTAGGTATAAGGCTCCACGCCACCGCTTACATTCGTCACCGTCAGCTGACCGTTCGGATTACCGCAAGTCGAGGAAGTGGCAGAGGCAGTCAGGTTAGATGGTCCGGCCACATCGCTTACTGCGATCTGGCGGGCGATGGTACAGCCTTTGGCATCCTTCACCGTGATGGTGTGCGTTCCGGCCACAAAGCCAGTCAGCGTAGATGCCGTCTGGAAGTTCACACCGTCCTTGCTGTAGGTATAAGGAGCGAAACCTCCCGTTATTGCACCTACCGTGATCGAGCCATTGTTGCTTCCGCAAGTAGAGGCTTTAGTCGTAGAGGCAAAGTTGATTGGGATGTTCTTGGTTACATTGACTGTTCTGGTTACCGTACACCCGTTGGCGTCTTTCGCCGTCAAGGTATAGTTACCAGAAGCCAGGCCTGTGAAAGCCGTTTCGCTCTGGAAGGTCGTACCGTTAATTGAGTAGATATAAGGAGAAGTGCCGCCTGTAACTGCACCGGCCGTAATAGAACCATCGCTATTGGCGCAGCTCGCCGCAGCTGAAGTAGCCGCCACTGCCGTAGGGCCAGCCACATTGGTCAGCGTAAACGACTTGGCGAACGTACAGCCATTCGCATCCTTCACCGTAATGCTGTGGGCGCCTGCCGTCAAACCTGTGAAGGTAGCCGAAGTCTGGAAGTTTACACCGTCTTTGCTGTAGGTATAGCTCGTGGTGTTGCCCGTCACGCCAGTTACTGTGATTTCACCGTTCGCCGCGCCGCAAGTAGTCGCTTTCAGCGTAGCCGTGAAATCCGTAGGGCCGGCAATGTTGGTAACAGCTATCTGTTTTGCAACAGTACAGCCGTTTTTGTCTTTTACTGTGATGGTGTACGTGCCTTCTGCCAAAGCTTCGAAAGTAGCAGAGACCTGGAAGTTGGTGCCGTCCTTGCTATAGGTATAGCCGGATGTGCCACCTGTTACCGCACCTACTACGATGGAGCCATTGCTGCCACCACAAGTAGCGGTATTAGCTGTCAGCACAAAATCTGTTGGTCCGGCTACGTCTTCTACCACCACATTTTTCGCGAAAGTACAACCCTTCGCATCCTTCACGGCGATATTGTAAGTACCCGCTCTCAGCGTTCCGAAGTTGTTAGACGTCTGGAACGTTCCGCCGTTGATGCTGTAGGTATAACCTGACGTACCGCCCGCAACAGCTGTTACCCGGATACTGCCGTTGTTGCGACCGCAAGAGGTTGTAGTCACAGAAGCCGTAAAATCAGAAGGGCCCGCCACATCCGACACTACCACCGCTTCGGTGTAAGTACAGCCATTGGCGTCTTTCACCGTTACGTTGTAGGTTCTGGCAGTCAGTGTCGTGAATGTAGCCGAAGCTTGGAAGTTGGTACCATCTATACTATAGGTATAGTCTTCTGTTCCACCCGTCACACCTGTTACCGTAAGCGCACCATTCGGATTACCGCAGCTCGATGCTGTAGCCGTGGCTACCAGATCAGAAGGACCTGCTACGTTGCTTACCGCTATCTGACGCGATACCACACAGCCTTTTGAGTCTTTCACCCAAACAGTATGCGTAGTGGCGGAGAAGCCGGTTAGTGTCGGGCTTGTCTGATAGGTTACGTTGTCTTTACTATAGGTATAGGTACCTGAACCGCCTGTTACCGTACCCACCGAAATCGTACCGTTGCTGTTGCCGCAGGTAGATGGATTGGTGGTGAAGGCAAAGTTTGTTGGCACGTTCGTACCCACCGTCACCGACCTGGTCACGGTACAGCCATTGGCATCCTTCGCTGTTACGGTATAAGGTCCTGCAGCAAGTCCGCTAAACACCTTACCAGCCTGGAAAGTAGTGCCGTTAATGGAGTAAGTCATGGTGCCGGTACCACCTGTCACGGTTCCTACCGTGATGGTACCGTCGTTGTTTTGGCAGCTGGCCGCCTGTGTTGTAGCCGTTACCGCGGTTGGACCGGCCACGTTCGTAAGCGTGAAGGTTCTGGAGAAGCGGCAGTTGTTGACGTCTTTTACAGTAATGGTATGGTTGCCTACCGCCAGACCAGAGAAAACAGCTGAGTTCTGGAAGTTCACACCGTCTTTGCTGTAGGTATAGGTGCCCGTTCCGCCTGTCACACCGGTTACCGTGATCTGTCCATTCGTAGCACCACAGGTGGTGTTGTCCACGGTGGCGGCAAAGTTGCTAGGACCAGCCACGTCGCCCACTGTTACTTCTTTTGTGAACGTACAGCCGTTAGCATCTTTTACAGTGATGCTATACTTATCGGCACGCAAACCAGAGAAGATATTGGAGTTCTGGAAGCTACCGCCGTTAATGGCGTAGGTCTTCGTGCCCGTTCCGCCTGTTACAGTTCCTACTGTAATGCTACCGTTGGTGCCGCCGCAGGTAGAGGATGCCGCAGTGAAAGCAAAATCAGATGGGCCTGGCACGTTGGTGATGCTCACCGTTTTTGAGATGGTACAGCCGCGGGCATCCTGCACCGTGATGGTGTAAGTGCCTTCTGCAAAGCCAGTCAGTATCGCATCGTCCTGGAACGTGGTGCCGTTCTTACTATACTTATAAGGAGAAACACCTCCTACAATGTTGCTCACCTGCACAGTGCCGTTCGGGTTGCCGCAGGTGGCTGCAGTCGGAGTCAGCGTGAAGTCTGTCGGCATCACCTGCTCTACTCTCACTGAAGTAGTGGTCGTACAGCCATTGGCATCTTTCACCGTCAAGGTATAGTTTCCGGAAGCCAGGCCTGTAAAGGTGGTGTTTTCCTGGAAATTGGTGCCGTTGATAGAATAGGTCTTTGTACCCGTGCCGCCTGTTACCGCTCCTGCCGTAATGGTACCGTCGTTGTTGCGGCAGCTGGCAGAAGTGGAAGTAGCTGCTACTGCTGTAGGGCCGGCTACATTCGTCAGCGTAACAGACTTTGAGTAAGTACAGCCGTTGGCATCCTGTACCGACACATTATAAGTACCCGCAGCCAAGCCTGTAAAAGTAGCGGATGACTGGTAAGCTCCACCGTTGATAGAATAAGTGAAGGTTTTGTTTCCGCTGGAAACCACGTTGCTTACCACGATCTGCCCGTTGCTGTTGCCACAAGTAGAAGAAGTTGGCGTAGCGGTGAAGTTGGTCGGGCCTGGCACGTTCTGCACAGTCACTGATTTGCTCAGTACGCAGCCTTTCGAATCTCTCACCCAAACCGTGTGCGTACCGGCAGCAAAGCCGGTGAGGAGCGTAGATAACTGGTAGGTTTGGCCATTCTTACTGTACTCCAGTGCGCCTACGCCTCCTACTACACCGGAGATCGTTACAGTACCGTTCGGATTGCCGCAGGTAGAGGAAGCTGGTGTAGCTGTAAAGTTGGTGATGGAAGCCTGCGCCACTGTTACCGAAGTGGTAACGGTACAGCCATTGGCATCCTTTGCCGTCAGGGTATAGTCACCGGAAGCGAGGCCTGTGAAGGTGGTACCTGCCTGGAAATTGGTGCCGTTGATGGAGTAGGTTTTGGTTCCTGTGCCACCCGTTACATCACCCGCTGTAATGGTGCCGTCGTTGTTAAGACAGCTGGCAGGATTTGACGTGGCCGCAACTGCAGTCGGACCAGGTGTATTGGTCAGCGTGAAGGATTTGGCAAAGATACAGCCGTTTTTGTCACGCACCGTGATGGTGTGGTTGCCCACTGCAAGTCCTGTAAAGGTATTGCTCGTCTGGAAGTTCGTTCCGTCCTTGCTGTAGGTATAGTTGGCCGTTCCGCCTGTCACATTATTGACAACAATCTGCCCGTTGGCATTGCCACAAGTAGTGTTGGTTGGTGTGGCTGTGAAGTCAGCCGGGCCATTTACCTGCGTCACTGTAAACGACTGTGTAATAGCACAGCCTTTTTCGTCAGTTACAGTCACTGAGTAAGAACCGGCAGATAATCCATTGATTGAAGCTGTAGTAGCACCATTACTCCACAAATAACTTAAAGCACCTTCAGTACCTGTCACATTAGCTGTAATCGTACCCTTCGTGCCGTTACAAATAACAGGAGTGCCATCTAGTGTCACCACCATGCTATAAAAGGTGATCAGTACTTCGTCACTCACAGGAGAACAGCTGCCATTGCCGGTAGAAGTCAGGGTGAGTTGCACAGAACCCGCGCTGATATCTGCTGCCGAAGGCGTGTAAATCGCGTTCAGATCGTCTCTGTTGGAGAAAGTACCGCTACCGCTTGTGCTCCAACGACCACCTAAGGCCGCTGTTACGGTTCCGGCCAATTGCACCGTGCCTGAAGAACAGACCAGTTGATCTGCACCGGCGTTCGCAGTAAGGTTGGTCACGACTTCTACGGTGGCCGAGAACTCTTTACAGTTGATGTTATTAGTGTTTTTTGGGACCGCTGCGAATTTGTAGATGCCAATGGCATTTGCTGTGTATGTAATATTATTGCTAACAACGCTTCCATCAGGACCATACCAGAAGTAGTCAAAACCAGCTGCCTGATCACCACCTGTTACGCTACCTGTAAGCTGCACACTGCTTCCTCCCGGACAGATAATGGCTGGTTCTGGACCAACGGTGACAACGGGTTCGGGATAAAAGTATACTCTAATCTCATCGTAGTGAGAAGAAGTAGTAGCGCACTCACTTGGCATAACTGAGCCACTAACTCTATAATCTACATACTCCGGGGCTGTTTCATCTGGTGTAACTATTGGATTTAGGATATTTACATCACTCAAAAACTTTTCGAACCCACGTCCAGAAATATCTTGCCAAACAATTTTGTCATCATCCAGAAAAGTGGCTGGCGCCCTAAGTTGTGCAGAACAACCACCTACTACAGATATATCACCCTGTGGTTCAAAAGCAGCTAGCGATGTAATGGAGTAAACATTGGCATTGCCACCAGGTTTACATATGGTTAGCGTCAAATATTTACTGTTTGTCCTTGGGATACACATTGCCACCCCAACAGGGAACACCTGCGTGCCGCAATCAACTGTATAACCCATCGAACCACCAGACTCCGCTCCTGAAACCACATCCAGTTCTACCTGAGCAGCGTCCTTGTCTAAGATGATGATAAACTGTATACATTCACCTTTATCAACATTACAAGCGATGCCATTTCTTTTAACCTCAGGTGACTGCCAATACCCATTAGGCTTACCTGTCAGGTCAATGGTATAGGTGGGCACCTGATTATTATTCCCTTGCGCAAACACATCAGGGGATGCTACCAGCTGTAACATCCCTAAGAGTAAAATCGCAAGAAGGTGGGAAATTTTTTGAGTAAAGTTTATTTCCATATAGGCAGGGTTAATGTTTCAACTGATTTAAGGGTCTTCATATTTTGGGAAATTGGCTTAAACTAAATAAAGTAACACGCACTTAGGATCATCCTTTAAATGTTAAATATTACTTTATCAGTATACATTTTAAATAAAAATGAACTAATTAAATTTTATAGAGAATAAATCAAAGTCAACTGGTCATAAATAACACAATGCAGCAAGCAAATAACCTCTTGATCTAGATGCCCATATTGGCGCATTCCGCTTATCTACCACATGTTTATGCCTCAACAAGACCTACTATGAGAATATTAGCTTGTCAAAACTATGCAAATTTTATTTAACAGAAAGGATTAAACAAATAAAAGGTAACTATACTTTTTCAAAGTTCATACTAAAATATAGACCTATCACGATACATTAATCCATTCTATGTATTTTCACAGTTTATTAAATGTTATGAGCGTAGCAGAAAAAGTATACTTTAGAAAAACCTGTCACAAAATATTACCTTTGTCCATCTCTCACTTAAGATAGATTCTATATGAGCGCCAAGAGCTTTGAGCTATTACTCCAGACTGCCTTTGCACCAGAAAAGCCGCAGGTATTTGAGGAGCCTTCCACGGTTGTATACCAGCAGTTGGAGCAGGCTCTGAGGAACTCACGTGCCCAGGGAGGGAAAGTGGCAGAAGAGGTGGGCTTCCGGTTTGAACGCCTGCGCCTGGGTGTGGCCATTGCCCTGATCAAGGCTTATGCCCGCCTGGCCGACAACGAAGGAGCCAAAGATGTACTTGGCTTGCTTCAGGAGGCTGTGAAGGCCAAAAATACGCGCGAAATCGATAAGATCATCCAGAAGAAGATCGGGTTATTTGACAACCTGTACCACGAAATATTTGTGAACGAGCAGCGTGAGCACCTGCTGGCCCTTTTTGAGCAAATCCTGGACGCTACGTCTAAAGAAGAGTTAGATGAACTGATACTGGAAGGTCTGGAAGCACTGCAGGAAATCGACTTTGACGCCCCACAACCCGACGACGATGACGAGCCTCTCGACGAAGACTTCCTGAAAAGCATTCAGTAAATTCATGCCTCCTTCGGGTCTATGGAAATCACCCTTACCACCCCTGCCCTTCTGTTTCCGGCTATCTCGCTTTTGCTACTGGCATATACCAACCGTTTTATGGCGCTTGCCAATTTGATTCGCAGCCTGAAAACCCGGTATGCCTCCACACAGAGCCGACTGGTATACGGACAGATTGAAAACCTGCGCATTCGATTGGTCTTGATTCGGAACATGCAGGCGTTCGGCATTGCCAGTATGTTCGGCTGCGTGTTTTGCATGTTTATCCTTTTTGCAGGGTATAGCACTGTTGGTAAGTATACTTTCGGCCTGAGCCTTTTGCTATTGATGATTTCGCTGGCACTGGCTCTGCGTGAAATCCAAATATCGGTAAAGGCGCTGGAGTTGGAGCTGGATGATTTAGAAGAGACGACGGCACAGTAAACTCCTCACGTCTCAATCAATCCCCAGGAAATTTCTCTGAAAGGCAGCTATACCGCTGTTACTTCATGCCTATCGTGGCCCAGTTGTTATACCTCCTGCATACTGATAAGGTATATACCTTAAAGCAAAGCGTTTTTTTCCCGGATTGAGTACCTTTGCCCTTCATTAGTTAAAAGTTAGGAAAATCAAAAGACCAAGTGCACATCCACTTGCTTAGGTCCTAACTTTAAAAGCTTAACTCGATTTTAAATGCATACCAACCCGAAACATCTGGCTATAAAGGATTTTGTGTACGAGCTGCCAGATGAGCGCATTGCTAAATTTCCGCTGCCGGAGCGCGACCAGTCTAAGCTACTCTATTATAAAAGCCACCATATAGCCGATCACACCTTCACGGATCTGCCGGACCTTTTGCCAGCGGGCAGTTTGCTGGTGTTCAATAACACCAAAGTGGTGCAGGCCAGATTGATTTTCCGCAAACCGACTGGTGGTGCAGTGGAAATATTTTGTCTGGAGCCAGTGAAACCGCACCGCGAAGTGCAGTTGGCAATGCAGCAGACGCGCAGTTGCACGTGGAAATGCTTGGTTGGCAACAACAAGCGCTGGAAAGAGGGTTCGCTGAAGATATTTTTTGAGGGTGGCGTGGTAACAGCAGAGCGCGAGGCACAGCAGGACGGGCACTTCCTCATTCGCTTTACCTGGACACCTGCCGAACTGACTTTTGCCGAAGTGCTGGAGCGCTGCGGACGGCTCCCCCTGCCCCCCTACCTGAACCGGGAGCTTACCCCCGAGGACCGAACCCGCTACCAGACCATCTATGCACGCAACGAAGGTGCCGTGGCTGCCCCCACCGCCGGACTGCATTTCACGGACAAGGTGATGAAGCAGCTGCAGGCCAAAGGTATAGAAAGCAACTACCTTACCCTACACGTGGGCGCTGGCACATTCAAACCGGTAAAGGCCGACACCATGGAGACCCATGAAATGCACGCCGAGCAATTAATGGTATCGAAGCAGGTCGTAAAACAGCTTTTGCAGCATTACGGCCGGCCGCTAATACCTGTCGGCACCACCTCCATGCGCAGTCTGGAAAGCCTGTTTTGGTTGGGGACGTTGCTTTTGCAGCAGCCAGATTTAAGACCCGAGGAACTGCACGTAACGCAGTGGCTGCCCTACGAAACCAGCACACCTCCAGCCGCTGCAGAAGCTCTTCAAACCTTGCTCGATTACATGGAACGGCACCAGACCGAACACCTGCATACCAGCACGCAGATCATTATTGCGCCGGGCTATACCTTCCGGGTTTGCAGCGGATTGGTGACTAACTTCCATCAGCCAGAAAGTACGCTCTTGTTACTGGTTGCCGCTTTGATAGGTGAAGATTGGAAACAGGTTTACCGTCACGCTCTAAGCAATGGCTATCGTTTCCTGAGCTACGGCGACAGCTCGCTCTTGCTGCCTTAATATTGCATCGTCCTCACAGTACCGGGACAGGCTTCCATAGCTGTGATCGTCTTACTAAACAAAAAAGCCAGCTCTATTCAGATATAGAGCTGGCTTTTTAATTGGCAATCAAAAATTACTTTCCGGCCTTAGCGCTGCCGCCATTCAGACCGTGCTCCGAAATCAGGTATACCAATGCGGCCATACCTGCCGAACCGAGCTGCATCTCGCGTCGGTTCACTGTCTCAAAAGTATCGATGTGCGTGTGGTGGTAATCGAAGTAGCGCTGTGAGTCAGGGCGCAGGCCGATCAGCACAACATTGTTCTGGCCTTTGAGCGGACCAATGTCAGCGCCACCGCCGCCACGGTTCAGTTCGTGCAGACCGTAAGGAGCCAGCAAAGGTTGCCACGTTAGAATCTGCGCATATTGCTGGTCGTTCGCATCAAAACCGAAGCCACGTGGGGTAAAGCCTCCTGCATCCGACTCGATGGCCGCTACGTGCTTTTCGTTTTTGGCTTTGGCTTCCTCGGCATACTTACGACCGCCGCGCAGACCGTTCTCTTCGTTCATGAACATCACGGCACGGATGGTGCGCTTCGGCTTTATACCTTGCGCTTTAAGCAAACGCAGCACCTCTATGGACTGCACACAGCCGGTACCGTCGTCATGTGCACCCTCGCCTACATCCCAGGAGTCCAGGTGACCACCTACTACAATGATCTCTTCTGGCTTCTCAGAGCCTTTGATCTCACCGATTACGTTGTAAGACAGTACATCCGGACGGGTTTCGCAGGTCATGCGCATGTAGAATTTCAAGTTCGCGTCGTTTTTCAGCATGGCGCTCAACTCATCCGCTCCTTTTGTGCTGATGGCAGCCGCCGGAATTTTCTCCACGCCATCTTCGTAACGCATGTTGCCGGTATGGGCTACATCCTGAATGTCGTTGGTCATGGAGCGCACCAGCACGCCTACAGCACCGAGTTTTGCAGCTGCTACCGCGCCGCCTCCACGTTGATCGACAGCACCGCCATAGGCAGCGCCTGTTACGACATGCCTGTTATCGAACGGACGGTTGAAGAAGACGATTTTGCCTTTTACTTTCTTCTTGCCCAGTTTCTCAAGTTCTTCGAAGTTCTGCACTTCCACTACTTCAGCGCTCAAGCCCTGTGTGCCGGTGCCTACTGAACTACCCAAGGCTAGAATATTTACTTCCTGGCTGCCATTGCGACCACTCAGGATACGGCCGATTTCTTTGTCGCCGCGCACCCAGTAAGGCACCATTACCTCCTGCAGGTAAACGCGGTCGAGGCCCATCTCCTCCATCACCTGTCGGCTCCACTCCACGGCGGCGGCGGCTTGTGGCGAACCGCTCAGGCGGGCACCGATGTTCTTGGTGAGGAAGCGCAGGTTCTCGTAGCTCTCGTAGCTGGTGAGGGCATCGTCGTAAAACTTGCGGATGACGGTCGAGTCGGACTTGTAGGTGTTTTGCTGCGCCATGGCAGGTATAGCAGCCAACATTGCTGCTCCCGCCACCAAAGCGCGTAATTTGTGTTTAAGTAACATCATCAGGTGAATAATGCTTGAAAGGTTCGTTTAGATTAGTTTGCGGCTTTAATATAAGCAATCTATTTTAAGTATAGACAACAATTGCCACAGTTTCCGCTATACCTACTTCACCTGCAAAAGCTTTTGCAGGTCCTGCGGACTCAGGGTAAGTAAGCCTACCTCAGGCAGACGTTCGGTCAGTTCTTTCCAGTTCTTGTCTTTTTTGTATACCTCTTTCAGGAGTTTGCTCGCTCCGTTTACGTCGCCGTTGTTAGCTAATGTGATGGCGTGCCAGTACTTCATTTCGAGGTTGTTCGGGAACATGGCTTCTGCTTTGCCATATTCTTCCATGGCCTTCTCCATTTGTCCTTTCTCCACGGCCAGGTCGCCATTGTTCATGTGCTCGTAGGCGCGGTATACTTTGAGCAGGCGCTCCAGTTCGTCCAGTGGTTTCTCGTGATCATCTACCCGTAAGTCGATGGACTTGTCATCCCAAGGCTGACCGGTAACCTCACCGCGCACCACCACTAGTGCCGCCGATTGCTTGCCCCGGATGTCGCCACCTTCGCGCTCAGCCGCCTGCATAGCGAGCAACACCCGTTCGGCCAATGGCTTGCCGGCGCTCGTCTCAAAAGCCTTGGCCATGGCCGGCCATACCTTGTCGGTAAGCATCATATTGGCCTGCACCGAGAAATTGGCACCCACGGTGTGCCCCGCATAGCGAATACACTGCTTACCGGTATGCGTCGCCACCCGGCCCTGCGCATCCAGTATCGACACCTGCCTAACCTCGCGGCCCTCGTCCTCGGCCAGCAGAATATCCAGTGCTTCTTGCGGCGACTTGCCCTCTTTCAGTAAAGCAAGCCCGCGCAAGCCAAACGACTTGTTCACAAACGACTGGGTAGCCACCACACCTACGCCTGCCTCTACCCAAGGCACGGCGGTGCCTACTGAGAACCAATGGCTTTGCACACCCACGGCCATCTCGCCGGTCTTCGCGTCACGGGCTACAATCGAATAGGTATGGGCCAGGGGCTCTTCACTTTTAAACACCTGCGCCTGTGCTGAAAAATGTGTCACGGTAAGAAGGAGGGTTAGTATGGAGAATAGTTTTTTCATGGTGAGTTGTACAGGGTTTAACAGGAATCAGTTTCTAATTGCTCCGATAGAGTTTAGAAAATAAGCATATATTACTATCTAGGTATTAATGTTTTATACTCAAAATTTACACAGCATTTTGTACGACATTTAGTTGTTGAATCCAACCCTTCCTTTCATGATAGACAAAGATTCTGTCATAACAGTTTTCTAATCTAATTAAGATTTCATCGTCGGCTACTCCAGCGTAGTTTGAATAAAATGTCCCTGCAATAGTCATCAAAAGCCAATTTTCATTTAAAAATCTATGTTGTTTTGGTGCTCCTTGTCTTGCTTTATTTAGCTTATTGATTTTACCCTCAATAACAGATTCTATTCTACTGCTTCGTAATGGACCGTATAAATTACTTCTTGAATCAAATGTTATAATTATTCCCTTTTCTACTGTCCTAAATGCAACAATCTTTTTTATACCAGGTAAAGGATTCTTTGATAATTCAGTTCTGCGAAATCCAATCTGATTTAAATTTACTGTACATGCATTAACAATAGCTTTAGCACACTTCTCCCTCTGTAACCTTATATTCTTTTCTGGCTCAATTCTTATAACTAAGTTATCTATACCTGATTCGTTTAATAATTCTTTAGCTCTAGAGAATATTAAATTAAAATTAGATTCAAGGATTAATTGTGACTTACTACTATGAATTGATGTCACTTCTATTCCAATTAACTTATCACCGATTTGAGCAACAACATCTGGAGGGTCATTCTCAGGTTCAATTAGTTCGTACTGTGCAAGCCCTTTACTTTTCAGAAAAGCATCAGTCACTCTTTTCTCTAATTCAAATTTATTCGACATCGATTAGTAGTGTATAGTCAACACAAAACGTTTAAAACCAACTCAGTCAAAATCGGGTGTTCAGATAGTTCCTGCCTTAGTAAATATTTCTAAAACCCAAAGTAATCTCCCCTACCCCTATCCTTTTGATTTTAAAATCCTTAAATTACACCACAATATACTCAATCTCTCCTTATATAGGGAATTCCCTACCTTCTAACAACCCATCTACATTTCAGAAGTATAACAGAACAAATTCAGCGTTTAAGGGCAACAAGACCCGGCGCAAATCATTATATGAGCAAACCCCTCCACGAGAAAAAACAACAGCGCATGGCCATGCTGATAGATGGCGATAACGCGCAACCTGCCCTTATTGTAAAAATACTGGCCGAGGCCGGCAAATACGGACAAACCACCATCCGCCGCATTTACGGCGACTGGACCACCCCGCAGATGAACGGCTGGAAAGACTGCCTGAACAACCACGCCATACAGCCCATCCAGCAGTTCCGCTATACTGTCGGTAAAAACGCTACCGACAGCGCCATGATCATCGACGCGATGGACCTGCTGCACAGTCACCTGGTAGACGGCTTCTGCATTGTGTCTTCAGACAGCGACTATACCCGACTGGCGACCCGCATACGCGAAGCGGGCATTTTTGTGATGGGCATCGGGCAGCGCAAAACGCCGAAGCCGTTTGTGAACGCCTGTAATATCTTTATCTATACCGAAAACCTGACCGACGATATTGGCGAGAAGCAGATAGCCGCAGCAGACAAAACCATGCCCAACGGAAAAGAAAATCCTCGTCCAAATCCGGTGCCGATGCTGAAAGAGGCATTTGAAATGGCGGTGGGCGAAGATGGCTGGGCGCATTTGGGAGGTATAGGCACCAGCCTGCGCACCCTTGACCCGGCCTTCGACCCGCGTACCTTTGGGTATAGCCAGTTGATCCAGTTGATTAAGGCGCACAAAGACCTGTTCACCATCCGCAAGGAAGACGACAAAGGTTCGTCGGCGGTGTATGTGAAGCGCCGCAGCGTAGCCAGAAGGCGAAAACCAGGGAAAGAGAAAGAATCTGCCCCAGTTCCGATAAGGGAAGAACGAAACGAACGCAGCTAAGCAATCAGCTATAGCTACGAAACACAAGATCCTGAAAGAGCACACTTCTGCTTTTTCAGGATCTTGTGTTTTGGGGGAACCCTATACCTTTTGTTTTGTGTCTGATGGGCTCATCAGATTGATCTAAGGAGACAAACAGGCGTTTAGGATCGAAAGCGGTTCACCTGCCTGTCATTTCAAATTTTGAATTCGCTCAGAGCTAAATACTGAAACCCACAGTCAGTGATACATTCCTGAACTTGCCGTCAGCTGCGTTCTCATTGAACACACTGGTGAGGCCGTGGTTATACATCAGGTCCAGTTCTACCAGGCGGAGGAATCTGATGCCGATACCGCCGTGCAGCGCAAACTGGGCATTGCGCACATCGCGACGGCGCACGTCCAGGTTATTGTCGCTCACCCCTATGTTGTAGGCAAAAGAGGGCCCCACCATCATCCGAAAAGGCATCGTACCGCCCCTGCGCTTTTTATAGGAGCTTTCAAAACCAAGCAGCACCGGCGCCCTGAAATAGCGGAAACGAACCTCATCGTTCTCGCCAGATCGCGGCTGCACCGTGCGTTGGATGGTTAGCTTATTGTTCACAAAATCAATGCCCGGCTGCACATAAAAGCGGTCACCGATGCGGGCAAAAGCTCCTAATTCTGTTCCCACTCCCGCTGATTTTTCCACCAAAGTAGGATCTTTGCTGATGTTGGAGACATTAAAACCTATCTTAGCACCCAGATCGATGTTGGAGTCTTGTGCGGCGGCTGTAAAAGCAATGCTTAAAAAAAGCAATAGTAGTAGCGCGTTTTTCATAGTCATGTGTAAAATAAATGCGTTCATAATAGATCGGCATAAACCGACCCTAATCCATTTAACTGATTTTCCGGCTTGTATGTTTAACTCACCTATTTTCAGAACGTTACAGTAGCAGCTCCCTATAGCATGAGATCTGCCCCAACAGCACAACCCCTGATCGTAGCACCAGGTATAACCCTGCACGAAGCCCAGGTAAGTGATGCCTCTGCCCTCTACCAGTTGATCGATAGCGGCCGGCCATACCTGCGGGAGTGGCTACCCTTTATCGACTTCAGTCAATCCGCCACTGACACCGAACTATACCTGCGCAGCGTCACCACGCCTGGCAACCTGCAGGACCAGGTATACACCATCCGGTTTCAGAACAGGGTGGCTGGCATCATTGGCTATAAAACCATAGACCGCTTGAACAGTAAGCTGGAAATCGGCTATTGGCTGGGCGAGGAATTTCAAAGGAAGGGCATCATGATCCGATGCTGCGCCGCCTTAATTACACAGGCTTTTGAGCAGCTGAGCATGAACCGCATTCAGATAAAGGTAGGTGTGGGCAACAGCAAAAGCAGCCGCATTCCACAGCAGTTGGGTTTTAAACTGGAAGGTATAGAGCGTGATGGCGAATGGCTGCAAGGCCGGTTTATCGACCTGGAGGTATACAGTTTGCTGAAACGGGAATGGTCGGAGAGCCCTCCTAATTTTGACCCCGGCGAAAGCGGCCGATCTTAAGCTTCGGTTTTGGTGCAGCCTTGGCAGATGACCTACCTGTGCCCAGCAGCAACGATACCGGCCGCAGTTCCTCGTGCTTGTCAGCAATCAGTTTCAGAATGGCGACAAAGGGCACGAACAAGATCATGCCGGATGCGCCCCAAAGGATGCCGCCCGCCACAATCGCCAGCAAGGTAAAGAGCATGTTCACTTGCAGCCGGAAACTCACCGCCAACGGAAAAATCAGGTTCGCCTCCAGGTACTGCACCACCGAAAACACGAAGATCACCCCAACCGGGTACCAGACAGAGTCATACGTGATCCAGGCAACGGCCATTGGCAAAATTGCTCCGATGGAGATGCCCACATAAGGTATAAAAGTGAGAATAGAAGCGACAATACCGAAGAAGACGGCATGCGGTATACCTAGCAGCAGGAGCCCGACACTATTCAGCAGACCTACCACTGCATATACGATGATCATGCCTTTGATGAAATTGTAATAGGTCGTGATGGTTTCCCGCAGGATGCTATGGATCTTGCTGTGCTCCGTACTTGAGAACATCGAGAAAAGCGCCCCTGCCAACTGTTCACGGTTGTAAAGGATAAGGGCCGCATAGAGCGGAATAAGCAGGAAAAGAACGACCGTTGTCACGGAAGCGTACAGCACGCCCTGCACCGCATTTAACACAGCCGAAGTCGCATCTTTTACGATCCCTTCCATCCAGTTGCTGCGCTGCACGTCGTCCACGCCAAACTGCCGCTCCAGGTATAGCCCGAACTGCTGCCAGGCCTGCAGCAGCTTTTCCTGCAGCATAGGCCACTCCTGCCCGAAACTGATCATTTGCCGCACCAGCAGCCAGCTCAGTGCGCCCACGACTATAAGCATCGTCAACAGGCACAGTAAAATCGCGCTCCAGCGGCTCCAGCCACGGTCTTCCATCCACTTCACCACGGGGTAAAGTATAAAGCTGATCAGGAGGGAAAAGCTTAGCGGAACAAAAAGCGTACGCCCAAAGTATAGCAAGGCTGCCACCAGCAAAACGTATTGCAGCAACTTTAGCCAGTTTACTTTGGAGCTCTTTTCCATATTTCGCTATATTGGGTTGCCGTTTCCGTACAACTACTTTTTGAGGCAACAGTTACCTCGACAATATTCCCAAAAAAACATCAATTTCCTAATCGTATACACCGCTATACCCATGACACGCCAAAAGCTTTTTGCTACTGCCTTTTCTCTCTTACTCAGCGCTTCGCTTTCTGCCCAGGACCTCTCCGTTATCAACCAACAGGAGGCCACCCGCATGCTGCAAACCCTCAGCCACGACAACATGCAGGGCCGCGCCGCCTTCTCGACAGGTATAGAAAAAGCAGCTGATTTTATCGAAGAAGAATTTCATGCGGCAGGTCTTTTACCGCTCAATGGCACCAGTTCAAGCCAGGTACCCTCCTACCGCCAGACCTTTTATGTGCACCGTCTCACGCCTAACCAGACAGAGGTGACGCTGGGCAAAAAGAAAATTGCAACGGAGCACCTGTTTGTCAACACTGCCCACGAAGCATTGAACTGGAAACAGAAAAACAAGCTAAACATTATCACCATACCGGAGGGCGAGAACTTCCGGAATGCTTTTGTGAAAGCCAACTCGCACGAAAAAGATGCCATCGTGCTGATCCACCCAAGCCATGCCGAAGCTTTTGCCAACTACCGGGGCTATTTTGCCAAAGGTGGCGTGAAGAAGGAAGTAGGCACCGGCAGCAGCAAGGTATACGTGCTCACCGATCAGGCGGCGCCAAAGAAGTATGAAGTGAAATTTGCCAACAAAATTGAGAAACTGCCACTCTCTAACGTAGTAGGCATGATCGAAGGCAAGCGCAAAGACGAGTTCGTGGTGTTCTCAGGTCACTATGACCACATCGGTTTTCACCACACCATCGACGGTGACAGCATTGCCAACGGTGCAGACGACGACGCCTCCGGCACCACCGCCATGATGATGCTGGCCCGCTACTACAAAGAGCAACCGCAACCGGAGCGCACCCTGATCTTCGCCGCCTTCACAGCCGAGGAGATCGGTGGCCACGGCTCACGCTACTTCTCTGAGCAACTTAACCCCGACCAGATTGTGGCCATGTTCAACATCGAGATGGTAGGCAAGCCTTCAAAGTTCGGTCCAAACAGCGCCTACCTCACCGGTTACGAGAAGTCTGACTTAGGCAAAATGATGCAGAAGCGTCTGGAAGGCACCACCTACAGCATCCACCCCGACCCATACCCGGAGCAAAACCTATTTTACCGCTCCGACAATGCCACACTGGCCCGCCTGGGCGTACCAGCACATACCATTTCGTCGGTGCAGATCGACCAGGACAAAACCTACCACACTGTAAAAGACGAGTTCGAACTGCTGGATATGCCACACTTCAACAGCATGATCCGCGCGATTGCGCTGGCCGCTCAAGGAGTTGTGTCGGGTGAGGATACGCCGATGCGGGTTGATAAGGCCTTGGTGAAATAGACCAAGCACCTCAGAAAAGCAAAGGTCCCACTTTTAACTAAGTGGGACCTTTGCTTTTATACCTTGTCTACGCCTTAATTCCTTACTGCAATCATCAACCCCAGCTCCTTATACCGCATCCCAAATTTCTTCGCGATCTGCGAATTCGTCAGACTGCCTTTGTAGATGTACACGCCGCTACGGTAGTGCTCATTCATAAACAGCACCTCGTTGATGCCTCCGAACTTGGAAATCTCAGTAAAAATCGGTGTAAAGATATTGCTCAGCGCCGTGGATGCGGTGCGGGGCACACGCGAGGCGATGTTCGGTACACAGTAATGGATGATGTCGTATTTGCGGAAGATCGGGCGGCTGTGTGAGGTCAGTTCAGAAGTCGCAAAACAGCCTCCCTGGTCAATACAGACGTCGATGATGATGGATCCCGGATTCATCTGGGCGACTACCTCCTCCTCTACCATACAAGCCATGCGTCCTTCTTCCGCTACCAGAGCACCAATTACGACATCAGCATTTTTGAGTTCGTTGTGCAGGATGGTCTTGTCAAGCGTGGAAGTAAAAATCGGCTGACCTATGTTGTGCTTCAGGCGGCGCAGCTTGTAGATGTGGTTATCAAAAACTTTCACTTCTGCACCCAGCCCCAGGGCAGCGCGGGCGGCGTATTCGGCCACGGTACCGGCACCCATAATCACCACTTTAGACGGAGCCACACCGGTTATACCTCCCAGAATAATACCCTTGCCATCGTTACTACTGCTCAAATACTCGGCCGCAATCAGCATCGATGAGCTGCCGGCAATCTCGCTCATGGCACGTACCACCGGCTTCGACTCCGACTTGTCGCGGATCAGCTCGAAGGAAATGGCGTTTATCTTTTTGCGTAGAAGGGCATTGATGTAGTCAGAAGTCAGGTTGCCGAAATGCAGGGCAGAAATCAGTGTCTGGCCAGGGCGCAGGTACTCGATCTCGTCGTAAGTGGGCGGTGCGATTTTAAGGATGATGCCGGCCTCGTATACCTCTTTGCAGGAATAGACAATGCGGGCACCGGCTTCGGAATAATCGTTGTCGGAGTATTTGGACGGACCGCCGGCTCCGGTTTCAACCCAAATTTCGTGGCCTTGGTCAGTTAGCTGTTTAACGGCGTTCGGGGTGAGGCCAATGCGGTTTTCCTGAAACGACGACTCCTTCGGAAGCCCGATAAACAGGCTCTTGTATCGTTCCTCCACAGCCAGCATAGACTCCTTTGGGTAAAGGGCCTGACTGGCCGCCAGCTTTCCTAATTCAACGGCGAATCTCTCCGTCATGCTCATACTTGGTTTATGGTCATGGTGCGTTCCTCACCTTCAGCGGCGGGCTGCAGCTTTACCAGCAGGTAATGCTCCGGTAACAGGTTTGGGATCATAGACGGCCACTCGATCAGGCAGGTACGGCCAGAGTCAAAGTACTCCAGCGCCCCAATGCCGAGCGCCTCACGCTCCTGGTTAATCCTATAAAAGTCAAAATGGTAAATTAGGTTCCCTTTAGCTGTTTCGTACTCGTTCACCAGCGCGAAGGTCGGGCTACTCACGTTCTCCTGCACGCCCATCTGGCGGCAGAGCTCTTTTATCAGCGTTGTCTTTCCGGCTCCCATCGGGCCTTCAAACAAAATAATGGGCTCCTCGCGGGCCTCCTCCAAAAGCACAGAAGCCGCCGCCGGCAGATCAGCCAACGACGACATCTTGATACTTGCCTTCTCCACTCCTGTGTTATGCATTCTTAGGCGTCAGCGTAATAAAAGGTATAATACACTCTTCCAGCGACACCCCTCCATGCTGGAAGGTGTCTTTGTAGTAGTTCACGTAATAATTATAGTTGTTCGGGTATGCGAAGAAGTAGTCTTCGATCGCAAATACAAACGTAGTGGAAACGTTGGCCTTTGGCAAGAAAAATCGTTCGGGCTTGCGCACCGTGAACACATCTTTGTCAGTGTAACCGAGGTTCTTACCGTGCTTATACCTTAAGTTAGTGTTCGTCTGGCGGTCGCCGATGATCTTAAACGGTCGCTTCACCCGGATGGTGCCGTGGTCTGTTGTGATGATCAGGCGGGCCTTGCGGTCGGCGATCAGCTTCAGCATCTCGAACAAAGGTGAGTGGATGAACCATGAGCGCGTAATAGAGCGGTAGGCCGACTCGTCTGGTGCCAGTTCACGTACCATGTTGCTGTCCGTGCGGGCATGCGAGAGCATATCCACAAAGTTGTACACGATCACGTTCAGTTTGTTGTTGTCGAGGTTGTTGAACTTGCCGTTCAGGTCCTTGCCTGCAGCCGGGTTCGTGATCTTATGGTAGCTGTGCTTATCGGTAACGCGGTTTTGCTGCAGCTGAATTTCCAGAAAATCCTGTTCGTGCAGGTTCTTGCCTTCTTCTTCGTCATCGCTCACCCACAGGTTCGGGTACTTTTTGATGATCTCAGTTGGCATCATCCCTGAGAAGATCGCATTACGGGCATAGGCTGTGGTCGTAGGCAGAATCGAGTAGAACATCTCCTCTGTGTCCACTGTGAAATACTCCGAGATAAGCGGCTCCAGCACTTTCCACTGGTCGTAGCGTAGGTTATCGATCAGCACAAAGTACACCGGCCTGTCTGACTCCTTCATCATTGGCAAAACCCGCTCGCGGAACAGCTGGTGCGACATAAGCGGCGCATCATCCGATTCCTTGTTGATCCAGTCTTCGTAATTGTCCATGATGAACTTGGCAAAGTTGGAGTTGGCCTCGTCCTTCTGCATGTTGATCACATCGGCCATGCTTTTGTTCTCGGTCTCGTCAATCTCCAGCTCCCAGTATACCAGTTTCTTGTAGATGTCAGCCCACTCTCCCGGGCTCAGGCGCTCGCCGAAGGCCATACCTAACTGGCGGAAGTCGCGCTGGTAGCTCATGTTGGTTTTTTCTGACACCAGACGCTTGTTCTCCAGCGTCTTTTTAACAGAAAGCAGGATCTGGCTTGGGTTGAGCGGCTTGATCAGGTAATCGGATATTTTAGAGCCAATGGCCTCCTCCATGATGTGCTCCTCCTCACTCTTGGTGATCATGATCACGGGCATGGCCGGACGGATGGTTTTGATCTCGTTCAGCGTCTCCAAACCGCTGATGCCGGGCATGTTTTCGTCGAGGAATACCACGTCGTAGGCTTGCTCCTGCACTTTTTCAATGGCGTCTGTGCCGCTGTTCACGGGGGTAATGTCGTAGCCTCTCTCTTCGAGGAAAAGAATGTGTGGCTTGAGTAGGTCGATTTCGTCATCGGCCCATAAAATCGTATATCTTTGCATAGTTTTATTTGTTGCGCGCTGTTACTAAATAGCTTGGTATTAATTGGTTACAAAACAACAAGCCTAAAAAGGTATAATTTGTTTACTATACCTGCACCCGAAAGTTACCGATTACCTGAACGTAAACATAGGCGTACGGATGGCAGTTGATGCTCAGGGTAGGCCTGGCTCTTGCTTGAGCAACCGATTAATGATTAGCAATTTAACAATTAAAAACCTCGGTTTTTGTGAATAAGAAAAAAATATTAAACGACCCTGTATACGGTTTCATCACGGTGCCGTCCGAATTACTGTTCGACATCATCGACCACCCCTACTTTCAGCGTCTCCGCCGGATCAAGCAGCTGGGGCTGACCGAGATGGTATACCCGGGCGCCTTGCATACCCGCTTTCACCACGCCCTGGGGGCCATGCACCTCATGAACCTGGCCCTGAGCACGCTGCGCGGCAAGAACAACGAGATATCTGATGCCGAGATTGAGGCCTCCCTTATCGCCATTCTCTTGCACGACGTGGGCCACGGGCCTTTTTCGCATGCTTTGGAGACGGCCATCTTTCAGGAAGTGCACCACGAACATCTTTCGCTGCACATCATGCACTTGCTTAACGAAGAGTTCGGTGGCAGATTGAGCCTAGCCATTAAAATCTTCACAGATACCTACGAGCGTCGCTTTTTCCACCAGTTGGTATCAAGCCAGCTCGACGTGGACCGCCTCGACTACCTCAACCGCGACAGCTTCTATACTGGTGTATACGAAGGAAAGATCGGTGCCGACCGTCTGATCAAAATGCTGGACGTGGCCAACGACAAATTAGTGGTGGAAGAGAAAGCCATTTACAGCATCGAGAATTTCCTGGTGAGCCGCCGCCTGATGTACTGGCAGGTATACTTGCACAAGACTGTGATCAGCGCCGAGCACATGGTGCTGCGAGCAGTGCAGCGTGCCCGCGAGCTCCTGCAGCAAGGTATAGACGTGCCAACCAGCCCCTGCCTCAAGTTCTTTCTGTCCTCCAACCTCAGCATGGAAGACTTCCAGCGAGACAACAGCATCCTAGAGCGCTTCATTTCGCTGGACGACCATGATGTATGGAGCGGCATCAAAGAGTGGGCTTCTCACCCTGACCCTGTTATCTCTTATCTTTCTAAAAGCATCCTGAACCGCAGGCTGTTCAAGGTATATATTTCCAGTAAGCCGATTGACGAGGAAATGATGCTCGGTATAAGCGAACTGGTGCAGGACCGCTTCCAGGTGCATCCGGAAGATGTGAAATACCTGATGATCTCGGGACGCATCAGCAACAACGCCTACCAGGCCGAAGGGCAGTCGATTGATGTGCTGACCAAAACCGGCTATGTGGTGAATGCGGCCGACGCCTCAGACCTGCCCAACATACAAGCATTAAGCACCAAAGTGGAAAAATACTTTGTGTGTTACCCGAAAGAAGTAGCCGCTTTGTAGAAACCGGCCATAGGATTTGCACGGGATTTGCTTGTCCTCTCCGGAATATGCGCACGAATGTGACGGCGCAGCGTAAAGTTTTTAGTAAGTTTGCGCCCCCGATGGGTAGCACATTTTATTTTTTGCTCTAATTTTACAAGATGGAATTCACTATTCAACAGATTGCGGACCTTTTGAAGGGAGAAGTTGAAGGAGACAATACAGTAAAGGTCAGCACATTAGCCAAAATCGAAGAAGCTCAAACAGGGGCTCTCGCTTTTTTGTCTAATCCAAAATATGAACCATATCTTTATACAACCGGAGCAAGTGCGGTGATCGTGTCAGACAAACTGGAGCTAAAAAAGCCCGTTTCTGCTTCTCTTGTCCGCGTAACCGATCCCTACTCCAGTTTTTCTACTTTATTAGCTTATTACCATCAGGCTGTTCTTGCCTCAAAAGTAGGTGTGGAAGAACCCTGCTTTATGGGTGCTGGCAGCGAAATAGGCGATGGCCACTACCGGGGTGCTTTTTCTTACATCGGCAACAATTGCAAAATCGGCCAGAATGTGCGCGTCTACCCGCAGGTATACATCGGCGACAATGTGACCATTGGCGACAACACCACTATTTTCGCGGGCGTGAAGCTATACGCCAATACCGTGGTGGGTGCTAACTGCACCCTGCATGCTGGTGTAGTGCTGGGCAGCGACGGGTTCGGCTTTGCCCCTCAGCCGGATGGCACCTATAAGAATGTGCCGCAGATCGGCAACGTAGTACTGGAAGACGACGTGAACATCGGCGCCAACACTACCATTGACTGCGCTACCATGGGTTCCACCGTTATCCGTAAAGGCACCAAGATCGACAACCTCGTGCAGATCGCACACAATGTGGAAGTGGGTCAACACACCGTAATCGCCTCGCAGACAGGCATATCCGGATCTACCAAAATAGGCAACCAGTGCGTCATTGCCGGGCAGGTAGGCATCGTGGGTCATATCAGCATTGCTGACAAGACCACGATCGGTGCACAGTCAGGTGTATCCAAGACCGTGAAAGAATCAGGCACCATCATACAGGGCTCCCCAGCCTTCGACTACAAGCAGAACCTCAAAGCCATCACCGTTTTCCGCAAATTGCCTGAAATACAGCGCGAACTAGAAGAGCTAAGAGAGAAAATCTAAGTTTTTACCGCCTCCTATACCTGTGCCCTCAATTAAAATTGGCAGGCAGTGTATAAAATCTTAAGTTTGCAGTCGCAATGCTCCCTCCACTGTAATTCCGCTCATACTCTGTGCGCTACGACTGGAAAAGCATCGCCAGCAGTAAATAACCATACATTAATGAATTATAAGCAGCACACCATCAAAGGTCCGGTAACCGTATCGGGCATTGGATTGCATACGGGTGTCGTGTCTAACATGACTTTCAAGCCGGCTTCTGCAAACCACGGCTACAAATTTCAGCGCATTGACCTTGAGGGTCAGCCGATCGTGAACGTAGACGTGGACAATGTGGTGGACCTTTCGCGTGGCACGACCATCGAACAGAACGGTGCCCGCGTGAACACGGTGGAGCATACCCTGGCCGCACTGGTAGGCCTGCAGATCGACAACGTGCTGATAGAACTCGACGGTCCGGAACCTCCGATCATGGACGGCTCTTCCATCGAATTCGTGAAAGCCCTCTTGGAAGTAGGACTGCAAGAGCAAAATGCCCTGCGCAACTACTTTGAGATCACCGAAGGCATTAGCTACAAAGACGACAGCCGTGGCGTTGAGATCGCCGCCCTGCCCCTCGACGACTATCGCCTAACCGTAATGGTAGACTACAACTCGCCTGTTCTGGGCAGCCAGCACGCTTCCATTACGGACATGAGCCAGTTTGAAGGAGAGATCGCGCCTTGCCGCACGTTCTGTTTCCTGCACGAGCTGGAGGCACTCTACAAGCAGAACCTGATCAAAGGCGGTGACCTGGACAACGCCATTGTGATCGTGGATCGCGTAGTGGAAGAGGGTGAACTATCTTACCTAGCCGATTTGCTGGGCAAGAAAAAAGTAACCGTAGAAGAAGAGGGCATCCTGAACAATACGGAGCTCCGCTTCAAAAACGAGATGGCCCGCCACAAGCTGCTGGACCTGATGGGCGACCTCGCCCTGATTGGCCGTCCGATAAAAGGGCAGATCCTGGCTGCAAGGCCTGGACACGCCGCTAACATCGCTTTTGCGCGCCGTGTCAAGAAACTGATTCAGGAAGCTTCGATCAAGACCGTACCAACGTACGATCCGAAGAAGCCACCGGTGATGGACATCAACCAGATCGCGGCCACTTTGCCGCACCGTTACCCTTTCCTGCTTATCGATAAAATCATTCACCTAGACGAAACCACGGTAACGGGCGTTAAGAACGTGACCATGAACGAGCCATTCTTCCAGGGCCATTTCCCGGGCAATCCTGTGCTGCCGGGCGTGATCCAGATCGAGGCGATGGCCCAAACGGGCGGTATACTGGTGCTGAACACGGTAGAGAATCCGGAAGACTATTGGACTTATTTCCTGGGTATAGACCGCTGCCGCTTTAAGCGCAAGGTAATACCGGGCGATACCATCATATTTAAATGTGAATTGCTTGCCCCTGTGAAACGGGGTATTGCCAAGATGTCTGGTCAGGCCTTTGTGGGCGGCCAACTGGTAATGGAGGCAGAGATGTCGGCAAGTATAGTAAAGAAAGACGCATGAATCAGCCGTTAGCATACATCCACCCAGAGGCTAAGATTGCCCAGAATGTGGTCGTAGAGCCCTTTTCGACTATTTACAAGAACGTTGAGATCGGAGAAGGTACCTGGATTGGCCCCAACGTGACCATCATGGAAGGCGCCCGCATTGGCAAGAACTGTAAAATATACCCGGGCGCCGTTATCTCCTCTGTGCCACAGGACCTGAAGTTCGCTGGCGAAGAGACAACCGCCATCATCGGTGACAACACCGTAATCAGAGAGTGCGTGACCATCAGCCGCGGCACCATCGACAAGATGAAAACCGTGGTGGGCAGCAACTGCCTGATCATGTCCTACGCTCACATAGCGCACGACTGCATCGTGGGGAACAATTGCATTGTGGTGAACGCCGTGCAAATGGCCGGTCACGTCGAGATGGGCGACTATGCCATTATCGGAGGTTCGAGCGCCGTGCACCAGTTCGTGAAGATCGGTGCCCACGCCATGATTTCGGGTGGTTCGCTGGTTCGCAAGGACGTGCCTCCTTTTGTAAAGGCGGCGCGTGAGCCCCTTACCTATTCCGGTATCAACTCTATCGGTTTACGCCGCAGAGGCTTCAACAGCGAACAGATCAACGAGGTACAGCAAATTTACCGCATCCTGTTCATGAGCGGCTACAACACAACCGAAGCACTGGACAAAATTGAACTGGAAATGGCCCCTAGCCGTGAGCGTGACGAGATCATCAATTTTGTGCGTGACTCCGGACGTGGAATTATAAAGAGCTACTTCTCTAAAGATGCAAATTAACCTAAGCAACTTAGGTAAACGTTACAATTACGAGTGGATTTTCCGGAACCTGACCTATACCCTGGAGTCAGGCACCTCATATGCTATACTGGGGCATAACGGGTCCGGCAAATCCACTCTTCTTACTGTTATAGCCGGTCATAACCTGCACTCCGAGGGCGAGATCACTTACCTGATCGATGGTAAGGAAGTCGCGCCGGACAGGGCCTATCGTGAGCTATCGCTTACAGCGCCCTACCTTGAATTGGTAGAGGAATTTACGCTCCTCGAGATGATCGCCTTCCATACCCGTTTTAAGCCGCTACGTAATAACCTTTCGCATGAAGAACTGGTAGAGCGTATGGGCCTCCAGAAGTCGCGCAACAAGTATGTAAAGGATTTCTCGTCAGGTATGAAACAGCGCCTGAAACTGGGGCTGGCTATTTACTCCGACACCAAACTGTTGGTGCTCGATGAGCCTACCACCAATCTCGACCAGGAAGGCGTGAGCTGGTACCAGGAGCATGTAGCGGCAAACAAGGAGGGCCGTTTGATCATTGTCGGTTCTAACATTGTGCACGAGTATAATTTCTGCGATCAGCACCTTTACATTACCGATTACCACGTACAGGCCAAACAGCCAAGATCAGCGAGGTAGTAATAGCTCGTTGACCGTTATTAGTTGTTCAAAACGAAAATGTTACCAATTTACATTTTAGCTCCCTAAATTTGTAATAGAAATACGTAACCAGATACCATGGGAAGAGCATTTGAATTTAGAAAGGCCCGTAAGTTTAAGCGTTGGGACAAGATGTCGAAGGCTTTTACGCGCCTCGGCAAAGAGATTGTGATGGCGGTGAAGGAAGCTGGCCCAAACCCGGAAACCAACTCCCGCCTGCGCACGGCCATCAATAACGCCAAGGGTGTGAACATGCCGAAAGACCGCGTAGAAGCGGCCATCAAGCGTGCCTCCTCCAAAGAAGAAAAAGATTACGAAGAAGTAGTATACGAGGGCTACGGTCCGCACGGCATCGCCATTCTGGTAGAAACCGCCACAGACAACCTCAACCGTACCATTGCCAACATGCGCGTATACTTTTCGCGTGCAGGTGGCGCCGTAGGCAAAACAGGTTCTCTGGATTTTATTTTCACCCGCAAAGGTATTTTTAAGATCGCCGCTGAGGGTCTCGACATCGAAGAACTGGAACTGGAACTGATCGATGCCGGTGCAGAAGACATCTACGAGCACGAGGGTGAGATCATCGTGGAGACCGCCTTTACCGATTTTGGTGCCATGCAGAAAGCACTGGAGGAGAAAGGTTTGAACGTGGTCAGCGCCGAGCTGCAGCGTGTGCCGAATACCCGCATGGAACTGACAGACGAGCAGGCCGAGGAGATCGAAAACCTGGTAGAGAAAATTGAAGAAGACGACGACGTGCAGGCGGTTTACCACAACATGGCATAACCCCTCGCCTCGCATTAAAGTATAGTGGAAGGCTGTCTGGCATTGTATAGACAGCCTTTCTTTTTGTGACACACCCTTACCCGCCTATGCTGCTATACATACTGTTCATACTTGGTTTTGCGCTTCTGATAAAAGGGGCTGACATGTTGGTATCCGGCGCCTCTTCCATTGCGAAGCGTTTCAACATATCTGACATGGTGGTTGGTCTGACGATCGTTTCGTTTGGAACCTCTCTGCCTGAACTCATCATCAACATTATGTCGAGTATGCAGGGGCAGTCAGAATTGGCGATAGGCAATGTGTTTGGCAGTAATGTGGCCAACTTGCTCTTAATTATAGGTATAGCAGCCATCATCTGCCCGCTTCCCATCAAGCGCAACACCATCCTCACCGAGATTCCCTTTTCGCTGATTGCTACTTTACTCGTTGGTTTTCTGGCCAATGCGGTGCTGTTCGGCGACAAAACGTCTCTTTACATCAGCCGTGTTGATGGGGGTATTCTGCTGTTCTTCTTCGTGCTGTTTATGGCTTACATCTGGAACATCGCCAAAACAAACAAGGATGAAGTAATTGAGGAAATGGAAGAACCGATGATGACGATTCCGAAATCGGTGCTGTACATTGTATTGGGTGGCGCAGGCTTATTCCTGGGCGGTAAATGGGTGGTAGACGGAGCCGTAGCCATTGCACAATCGTTCGGTCTGAGCGAGTCTTTTATCGGCCTGACCGTAGTGGCTATCGGAACTTCACTACCCGAGCTGGTTACCTCCGCCATGGCCGCCTTCCGTAAGAACATCGACATTGCCATCGGTAACGTGATCGGCTCTAATATCTTCAACCTGCTCTGGATACTAGGTATAAGCGCGCTCATCAACCCGCTGCCCTTCAACGTGGTGAGCAACTCCGACATTGTTATGATGATCTTCGCCAGCACGCTGTTGATCATCGTTATACCTATCGGGAAGAAGAACACCATCGATCGCTGGAACGGCATCCTCTTTCTGGCTATTTATGTTGCCTACATTGTATTTCTGGTGCAGAGAGGATAGTAAAGTAAAACCTTGCCATATAAAAGAGAGGCCCGCTGCTAGCAGCGGGCCTCTCTTTTATATGGTAAAGTACAATTCTGCTTATACCTCTTATAAATCCATCATCTCGAATGGATAATCATTTTCATAAAAATGCCCACCTGGTTTTTTCATTTTGATAAAGTGCTTTCCTTTTCTACCCTGTTTTTTACGAATTCAGCATGAAGATCCTCTCCGCTTTCTTTTACAAAAACTCCTTTAGAAGCGCCTCTTACATCACACTTATACCTATAAATCAACAACTTGCCAACATATTTTAAAATTGACGTAGTTTTGACGTAGTCGAAAAGCAGCCATGTAGTGGCTACTTTTTATGACTTCGTGACTAAGTTGTTTAAAATTATAACACCATGTAGCCGAAGTATAATACATGGGTTTCGCTCTTCATCCAGACCACGTCAATCCAACGTTCGACCCGGATCTTGTAGCGATAGGTTAAATGCAATTACCATTTCTCACCTATATAAATTGAGTTTAATTATTTAACCAAATAATTTATGAGAAAGTATCTATACACCTCTGTGGTTTGTCTCACCATGGCTACCTGCATACCTTATGCAACCTATGCAGAAAAAGCAGGTATGGTAAGGCTGAACAAAGAGCGGTTCTATGCCAAAACGATAACTGGCACGGTAACCTCAGACGCAGGCGAGCCCCTGATCGGTGCTAGTGTTTCCTTAAAAGGCACGACCACAGGTGCCGTGACCGATATAAACGGCAGTTTCTCTATTACCGTGCCTGACGAGGGAGGTGTGTTGGTGGTAACTTACATTGGCTTTTTGCAGCAGGAAGTACCGATAAATGACCGCACTACTGTCAATATAGTTTTGCAGACAGATGCCAAGGCGCTGGAGGAAGTGGTTGTGATCGGATACGGAGTGCAGAAGAAAAGCGTGGTGACGGGCGCCATTTCCAGTGTACGCGCTACAGACCTTGAAAACCAGCAGATTACCCGGGTAGAGCAAGCTATACAAGGACGAACCTCAGGTGTAACCGTGGCCTCTAACTCAGGTGCACCGGGTGCAGCGTCTACAGTAAGGGTTCGCGGTATCACAACCCTGAACAGCAACGAACCGCTTTATGTAGTGGACGGTGTTGTAGTAAGTGGCGGCATCGATTACCTGAATCAATCTGACATTGAATCCATCGAACTATTGAAAGACGCCGCCTCGGCGGCAATTTACGGTACACGCGGTGCGGCAGGTGTTATTCTGGTAACAACCAAAAAAGGTCGTCAGGGAAGTGTCAGGATTAACTACAATGCCTATATCGGCACGCAGGCACCTGTCAGAAAGCTGGACCTCTTGAATGCGACGCAGTATGCGACACTTCGTAACGAGGCCTATTCAGCAGGCTGGCAGCCGGGCCAGCCTTTTGCGCTGCCTTACCCTGATCCTCAGGCCTTAGGCGAAGGCACTGATTGGCAGTCAACCGTTTTTAACGACAATGCGCTTATTCAGAACCACGACTTCGCCTTGAGCGGCGGCAACGACAAGTCTACTTTTTATGCCTCATATGGCTATCTGAACCAGGAAGGTATCGTGACCACGGCTATATCAAGCTTTGAGCGCCACAACGTTCGCCTTAACTCTACCCATAAGGCGACCAAATGGCTGACTATTGGACAGACCCTGGGTTATTCGCACATTAAAAGCAAAGGAGGACTTAACCCGAACACAGAGTTTGGCGGTCCGCTCAGCTCAGCGATTAACCTCGATCCTACTACACCAGTGATCATCACAGATCCTGAGATTCTCAACAATCCTGAAAGCGTATACAACAGACAGCCTGTTGTAAGAAACGCCCAGGGCTTCCCTTACGGTATCTCCAATACGGTGCAGCAGGAAATGACCAACCCGCTTGCCTATGTGCAGACACAACTTGGTAACTATGGCTGGTCCGATAACATTGTAGGCAATGCTTTTGTAGAGGTTGAGCCTGTGACAGGATTGCGTGTACGCTCTAGCCTGGGCGGTAAGCTAGCCTACTGGGGCGGCGAGAGTTTCAGACCAATCTACTACCTCAATGCTTCTACTGTGAGCCCTCAAACTGCCAGAAGCCGCGACAGAAACATGGTGCTGGATTACAACATTGAAAATACCATCTCTTATGCGCGTGCCATCAATGGCCACAACTTTTCTGTTATGCTGGGGCAAGGCGCTTACAAAGACGGCGAGGTTGACGGATTGGGTGTGTCGTACAACGCTATACCTGCCACCAACTTTGGCGATGCTTCATTCAACCTGCAAGTGCCTACGGCCAACATCACGGCGTACGGCTACGACAATATTGCGCACACGATCAGCTCGCTGTTCAGCCGTGTGACTTATGACTACAAGGAGAAGTACCTCCTGACTGGCATTATCAGACGAGACGGGTCCTCCCGATTCGGTGATAATAACAAGTATGGTTACTTCCCTTCTATCTCACTGGGCTGGGTAGCCTCCAACGAAACTTTCTGGCCTACCAATCCGGTGGTTGACTTTCTGAAAGTGCGTGGTTCTTATGGTGTAGTGGGTAACGACAACACCGGCAACTTCGCTTTCGTGTCGACAGTAGGCGCTGGCAGAAACTATACCTTCGGCAACGAAGGCTATACCATCGGTTACAGCCCGAACGCCCCGGCAAACCCTGACCTGCGCTGGGAAGAAACTGCCCAGACAAACATCGGCTTCGAAACGACCCTCTTCAATGCCATCAACCTGACCATCGACTGGTATAACAAAAAGACATCCGGCATTCTGAGACCTTTGGAGATACCAGGCTATGTTGGTTCAACGGGCTTCCCGGTGGCAAACATTGCAGACATGCAGAACCGTGGCATCGAACTGGAGTTGGGCTACAACCGCCAGGTAGGTGATTTCAGCTTTGGCTTAACTGGCAATGCTTCTTACGTGAAGAATAAAATCCTCTCACTGGAGGGTGGCAAAGAGTTCACGGAAGACGGCGCTGCCTCTATCCATACCTTCAACGGTCGCCTGAACCGCATGATCGTAGACCACCCTTACGGCACATTCTACGGCTACAAGACAAACGGTATTTTCCAGACTGTAGAAGATGTGGCCAGCTATGTAAACTCAGCCGGCCAGGTGATCCAGCCAAACGCCCGCCCAGGCGACTTCCGTTGGGTAGACCTGAACGATGACGGTGTAATTGATGCCGACGACCGCATGGTGCTCGGCAAGCCGCTTCCAGACTGGACCTTTGGTGTGACTTTCAACGCGGCCTGGAAAAACTTCGACCTGATGGTATTCGGACAGGGCGTGACTGGTAACCAGATCTTCCAGGGTCTGCGCAGACTGGACGTGGCAAACGCCAACTGGCAGACAAGAGCATTGGGCCGCTGGACGGGCGAAGGCACTTCCAATGACTATCCGCGCCTTTCAACAAGCGACCCGAACAACAACTTCTCCAACCCATCAGACTTTTACTTAGAAGACGGCGACTACTTTAGAATCAAGACATTCCAGATCGGCTATACCTTGCCGAGCGTCTTGACTGATAAGATCTCATTGCAGAAAGCCAGGTTCTATGTAAGCGCTAACAACTTGCTCACTTTCACCAACTACACAGGTTACGACCCTGAGATCGGTGGCAATATCATGGGTGTTGACCGCGCATTTTACCCACAGGCCCGAACCCTGATGGCTGGCATTAACATTGGTTTTTAATCTGACTGAATTTAGAAGCATAGCAATATGAAAAAGAGATATCTCACTTACATGGCATGCCTCGTACTGGGTTTGCCCCTATTGAGCTCCTGCGAAGACGACTTTCTGGATGTAGACCCGAAGGGCACCATACTGGAGTCTAACTACTATAAGAACCCGGAAGAAGCCTATGCTGGTCTGGTGGCTGCTTACGATCCGCTTGGCTGGCAGGCTAGTAACACTTACCACAACTTCGGGGCAGTAAATGCTGCATCAGACGACGCTCACGCCGGCGGTGGCGGTCCATCGGACATGAACACATGGCAGGTATGGAACAGATTCACGCTGAACCCGGCCATTGGCCCACAGGAAGAGTACTGGAACCGAAACTTCAGAGGCGTGTCACGCGCCAATACGATCCTATCTAAAGTGGAGGCCGGTGTGCCAGGTATGTCGGAAGCCATGACGGCACGGTTTATTGCGGAGGCAAAATTCCTGCGTGCTTATTATTACTTCGACTTAGTACGCCTGTTCCGCGACGTGCCTTTGTTTACGGCTCCACTAGAAACAGCAGAACTATTTAACCAGGTACAGTCTACGCCAGAGCAGGTATACGCTCAAATTGAAAAAGACCTGACAGAGGCTATCCCGAACTTACCGAACACAGTGCCTGCCTCGACAGAAGGTGGTCGTGTAACGCAGGGTGCTGGCAAGGCGCTTTTGGGCAAAGTATACCTCTATCAGAAAAAATGGGCCGACGCCGCCACGCAGTTGGCTGATGTAAACGGCACGCCAGGGGGCACCAGCATGTATGGCTACAGACTGCTGCAAGATTACGGCGCCATTTTCAGCCCAGCCAACAAATTCAACAGCGAAAATATTTTTGAGATCGTGCATACCTCACTGGGCAATGCAGGCTGGGGAACCTGGCCGAACTTCGATGGCAACATTGCGGTGCTTATGTTCGGACCACGCGGCTACTCTGGCCCAACTTACGAGGCAGGCTGGGGCTTTAACCCACTCACCACAGACCTGGTGAACGCCCTGACAGGTGACCCGCGCTACGAGCACACCGTGCTGGACATCAAGAGCATACCTGGCGCCACGTACGAGCCAAGCTTCGACGACACTGGCTATTTTGTAAAGAAGTATGCTCCAACAACCGAATGGCTGAGCACCGGAGGCGGCGACATCATCCTGAACTACCCGAACAACTACATCGAGATCCGCCTGGCGGACACCTACCTGATGGAAGCCGAGGCGCTGGTACAGGCTGGTGGCAATAGCACCAGAGCAGGTGAATTGCTCAATGCAGTTCGTGCCCGTGTGGGACTTGCCGCTGTAGCCCCTACGCTGGAGAACATCTACCGGGAGCGCCGTCTGGAACTGGCTACCGAAGGCCACCGCTTCTACGACCTGGTGCGCACAGGCAGAGCGGCCACTGTTTTAGGACCAATGGGCTTTGTGGCGGGTAAGCACGAGGTGTTGCCGATTCCGCAGAACGAGTTGATCAACACCAAGCTGGTGCAGAACCCCGAGTATAGATAATAGTCAGCTACTAAAAAGCAAAACATCATGAAATATACGAAGATCATAACAGGCCTTTGCTTTTACCTGGCAATTGCACTGACGGCGGTAAGCCATACGGCCTGTACGCCAGATGAAATAGAAGGTGGTCTGGCACCGGCACCAAAATCAGAGATGGTGCAGTTCACCGCCACCCCGACAGCAGACAACCCGAACATCATTACGTTTACGAACACTACTCCCGGTGCTTTCAGATCGATTTGGGATTTTGGCAACGGCAGCTCAGCGGAAGGTAATCAGGTAAGCGGGTCGTTCCCTGTGGAAGGCAGCTATACCGTAAAGCTGACGATTATCACGAATGGTGGCTTTGCATCCAACACACAAACCATCAACATCGCCCAGACTAACGTGAGCATGCTAGACCGCGAGGACTACAATACGCTGACAGGTGGAGGAGCCTCCAATGCCGATGGCAAAACCTGGGTGATCGACCGTACCCAACCGGGGCACATGGGGGTAGGACCTGCTGAGGAAACCTCTCCTATCTGGTGGTCAGCGCCGCCGAACGACAAAGCATCTGAGGGTCTGTATGACGACGAGATGACCTTTAACCTGAATGGCTTTGCCTATACCTACCAAAACAATGGCAACACCTTTGTGAACGGTGCAAACGCCGCAGGGCTGGGTGGCGCTGTGCAGGGTGCCGACTATACCTTGTCGCATACCCCGCCGGCCAACATGACCTGGAGCATTTCAGATGAAGGCGGCAAGAAATTCCTGGTGCTTTCGAACAATGGCTTCATCGGTTACTACACCGGCGTGTCGCGTTACGAAATTTTGAAACTCACCGAGAACGAGCTATACCTAAAAGCTGGTGACGGCGCCAATGCTGCCAATGCCTGGTGGTTGCGCCTGGTGCCAAAAGGCTACGAGCATCCGGTAAAGCCACGCGAGCTTAAGATGGAGAATATGTTCGACAGCTTTGACGGGAATGGCAATATGGTCTGGAAGAAAGATCAGCTGACCTTTAACGAGAGCTACGACAACCCGGCCCCGCTCCCGATCAACACCTCCCCTAAGGTAGCCATGTACATCAAGCAGGAAGGAGAGCCTTATGCATTTGCCAACCTGTTTGCAGACTATGCCTACAACTTTGACCTGACGACACGCAATGTATTTAAGCTGAAAGTATTCATGCCAGGCTACAACGACTTCACCACAATGGCTGGGTATGACTGGGCGATCAAGACTATGCTGAAGCAGGTATCAGTGAAGTTGCAGGACGGCACTTTGGGTGCACCTTGGGAAACGCAGGTAGAGATCAAAAAGGAAGTAACCCAGCTGGATAAGTGGGTGGAGTTGACTTTTGACTTCTCGCCATACGCTAACAGAAAAGACCTGAACAGGATCGTGATACAGATTGGCGGTGAGGGCCACTTCATACCAGGCATCTTCTTCATTGATGACTTTAGGTTAGAATAGTAGTAGTGATGTTTAAAAGCAGCCAGTGATCGCTGTTTCACTGGCTGACTTTTAACACTACGCCCCTAACCGCATCCTACCTACCCCATGCATTGGCCTCCCTGGGAGCAGCCAAATACTTTACACTTACACTATTATACCCATGCATGCATTAATAGCAGCCATTGCCTGCTTCCTTTCTTTTACGATGTGCTCGTGCTCATCCTCCAAAGAGGAACCGCAGCCATTTATTTCGCAACCCAAAGCACCCCAGGACCTGAACTGGCAATTTGAAAGCACTCCTGTCTGGTCCGATGAGTTTGACTATACAGGCAAGCCTAACCCAGAAAAGTGGGGCTATGATATAGGCGGTACAGGTTGGGGCAATAACGAACTACAGTACTATACCGACCGCCTCAGCAATGCAAGTGTTGAAAATGGCATTTTAAAAATCACGGCCCTAAAAGAGACCACAGAAAACCGGGAGTACTCCTCTGCCCGACTGGTTACCAAAAACAAAGGCGACTTTCTGTACGGCAGGTTCGAGTTCAAGGCCAAGCTCCCGACCGGACGAGGTACCTGGCCTGCCATCTGGATGCTGCCAACGGACTGGGCTTATGGCGGCTGGCCAAAATCCGGTGAGATAGACGTGATGGAGCACGTGGGATACGACCAGAACAATGTGCACATTACCGTTCACACAGAGGCTTACAACCACAGCAAAAACACCCAGAAAGGGAAAAGCAAAATAATAGAAACAGCCAGTACAGACTTTCACCTTTACCGTGTGGACTGGACGCCTTACGCTATCAGAGGCTACATTGACAACATACCTGTGTTTGAGTTCATCAATGAGGGCAAGGGCGCTGATTACTGGCCATTTGACAAGCGCTTCCACCTGCTTATGAACATAGCCGTGGGCGGTAACTGGGGCGGTGCACAGGGCGTGGACCCAAGTGTATACCCACAGACCATGGAAGTAGACTATGTACGTGTTTACAAGATGATCACGAAATAAACGACTAGTCATCTATACCTGCAGCTTGCATTCAAAAGATCCGGCTATACCTGCAAGACAACAAATCAACGCTTTGTTCATGAAACACTTTGCCATAAAAAGCTTCCTGCTCATGTTGCTTATGCCCCTGCTGGTCTCCTGCAAAAAGGAAGTAGCACAGGCGGAACATGAAGGCGATTTAGCAGAAAAAACCGAAGCCGGCAAAGTTGATTTGTGGCTAACAGACCCTGCCAATGCGGTACTGTTCAAGCAACAGAGCACGCAGCTTATTTTCGGAGAAACGGCTAATCAGCACCCTAACATTACGGTGGATACCTCAGAGACTTTCCAGACAATGGATGGCTTTGGCTATACCTTGACCGGTGGCAGCGCCATGTTGCTGAACAGGATGTCGGCCGCAGACAGAACCAAGCTACTCCAGGAGCTCTTTTCGACGGAGGGTACTGGTATTGGCGTGAACTACCTGCGGCTCAGTATCGGCGCTTCTGACCTGAGCAATTCTGTATTCTCTTACAATGATCTGCCTGCCGGACAAACTGACCCCAACATGAACAAGTTTGACCTGGGCCCGGACCGTGCCGACCTTATACCTGTGCTGAAGGAAATTCTGGCGATCAACCCCGATATTAAGCTGATGGGCTCCCCCTGGTCCCCCCCTACCTGGATGAAGACCAACAACGGCTCCATTGGCGGTAGTCTGAAGCCGGAGTTTTACGATGCGTATGCCAGGTATTTTGTCAGGTATGTGCAGGAGATGGCTGCTGAAGGCATTCGGATTGACGCCATCACAATACAAAATGAGCCGCTGCACCCCGGCAACAACCCGAGTTTGCTGATGCTGGCACCTGAGCAGGCGCAATTTATCAAGCAAAGCCTCGGCCCTGCTTTCAGGACTGCTGGAATCAACACGAAGATCATCATTTACGACCACAATGCCGACCGTGTCGACTACCCGATCAGCATCCTCAACGACCCGGAGGCCAGGCAGTACATTGACGGATCGGCCTTCCACCTGTATGGCGGCAGCATCGATGCGCTGAGCCAGGTATACGAGGCACACCCTGACAAAAACCTGTACTTCACAGAGCAGTGGGTGGGTGCACCGGGCAACCTGGCCGGCGACCTACACTGGCATACCAAAAACCTAATCATAGGCGCGACACGCAACTGGTGCAAAACGGTGTTGGAGTGGAATCTGGCAGCTGATGCAAATCAGGATCCGCATACCGAAGGTGGCTGCACTGAATGCCTCGGTGCCATCACCATTGACAACAAAGGTATAACCCGCAACCCAGCTTACTACGTGGTGGCGCATGCAGCTAAGTTTGTGCGGGATGGTTCTGTGCGTGTCGCCTCCAACTTACCTTCCGCTTTGCCTAATGTAGCTTTCAGAAGTCCAAGTGGTCAAAAGGTACTTATCGTGCTGAACGATGGTCAAACCACTATGACTTTCAACATCCAGTTCAACGGAAAATCAGTTACCACCAGCCTCGCAAGAGGGGCAGTAGGCACTTATGTATGGTAAAGCATCGCTCAAAAACAGTCCGGAATTGGAAACCCGCCAGCACGAACAAAACGAATCACTTTTGCTCTTTCCCGCAAGGGTCCAAAGTGAAATCTAAATCGCCGAAACGAGTTGAATTACAGCCCAACCAAAAGTTAGAGGAAGAAACAGCACCAATCGCATAGCCTGAGTACAAGCCGTGCGACAAACCCAAACGTCCATTAAAATACGCTTACAAAAAGACACAGCATGAAAGTAAAGAACATGACACTGACAGCTTTTGCAGCTTGCTTGCTGCTGGCTTGCCAGACACCAAAGCCAGCCGCTGAGTCCGCTGAGACCACGACCACAAGCGTGCAGGCAGCTCCGCCGCTATCCGAGACAGACCGGAAGATCGAAGACATGCTCAGTAAGATGACACTGGAGGAGAAAGTAGGTCAGATGGCCCAGATTACGCTGGATGTGGTGGGCAAAGGAGAAAACAGGTTCAGCAGTTTCGAGCCGTTTGAGCTGGATATGGCAGAGCTGCGCAAAGCATTGGTTGACTACAAAATAGGCTCGATCCTGAACACGGCCAACAACCGCGCCCGCACGCCGGAGCAGTGGTATGCTGTCATCAGCCAGATACAGGACATGGCCATCAATCAGACCCGCATGAAGATTCCGGTGATCTACGGGGTGGATCAGATCCATGGGGCAACCTACACAGCGGGCGGCACCATGTTCCCGCAACAGATCGGACAGGCAGCAAGCCGCAACCGCGAACTCGTGCGTCGTGGTGCTGAGATAACTGCTTACGAAACACGTGCCAGTTCCATTCCCTGGAACTTCTCCCCTGTGCTGGACCTTGGCCCCGACCCACGCTTCTCTCGCCAGTTCGAGACCTTTGGCGAAGATCCTTACCTGATCACTGAACTCGGTCTGGAAATGATCAAAGGCTACGAAGGTGAGCATAACGATATCGGGCACCACGAGCATGTGGCCTCTTGTATGAAGCACTTCCTGGGCTATCAGGTACCGACTTCCGGCAAAGACCGCACCCCGACTTATATATCTGAGGAGGCACTGCGTGAATACCACCTACCGCCATTCAAGGCTGCGATTGAAGCAGGTTCCCAAACGATCATGATCAACTCAGGCATTATCAACGGCGTGCCCGTGCACTCCAATCCCGACATCCTGACGAAGCTGCTGAAAGAAGAACTTGGCTTTAAAGGGTTAGTAGTTACAGACTGGGGCGATATTGAGTACCTGCATACCCGCGACAAAGTAGCCCCGACTATGAAGGATGCTATCGCAATGGCCATCAATGCCGGTGTGGATATGTCGATGATCGCCTACCAGTATGAGCCGTTCTGCGAGGGCTTGGTAGAACTTGTGAAAGAAGGTAGAGTAAAGCAGGAGCGCATAGATGATGCCGTGCGCCGCATTCTGCGTGTGAAGCACAACCTGAACCTGTTCGAAAAACCGACCACCAACCCGAAGGATTATCCGAAATTCGGCAGCAAGGAGTTTGAAGAAGCCGCTTACCAAATGGCTGCTGAGTCAATTACTTTGCTCAAGAACGAGAACAACGTGCTGCCGCTTCGCAAGAACATGAAAGTGTTTGTCACGGGTCCGAACGCCAACAGTATGCGCACCCTGAACGGCGCCTGGACTTATTCGTGGCAGGGCGAAAAAGTGGAAGAGTTTGCCGGCAGGTATAACACCATTGTGGAAGCGCTGCAAAACGAAGTCGGGAAAGCCAATGTGACCTTTGTACCGGGCGTGAGCTATAAAATGGATGGCTTCTACTACGAAGAATATGCTGACAAAATGGAGCAGGCTGTTGCCGCCGCCAAAAAGGCTGACGTGATTATTCTAGCCCTTGGTGAAAACACCTCTACCGAAACGCCAGGCAACATCAACGATATCTACATTTCAGAAATACAAACTGAGTTAGCCAAGAAGATGGCCCAGACAGGCAAGCCGGTGATCCTGGTGCTGAACGAAGGTCGTCCACGTGTAATCAGCAAATTTGAGCAGCAAATGCAGGGCATCGTACAAATCTACCAGCCAGGCAATTTCGGTGGCGACGCCCTAGCCGATGTGCTGTTTGGTGACGTGAACCCTTCGGGCAAGTTGCCATACAACTACCCACGCTACCCCAATGCACTGGTGCCTTACATCCATAAGCCATCGGCGGAGCAGCGCAAGGCAGAAGGTGTGTACAACTACGAAGCCGATTACAACCCACAGTATGAATTTGGTCATGGCTTGAGCTATACCACTTTTAAGTATGAGAGCCTGACGCTGAAAGAGAGCATCAAGATAGGCGAGCCGATTGAGGTAAGCATCAAAGTGACCAATACAGGCAAACGCGAAGGAAAAGAATCAGTGCACCTCTATACCTCCGACCTGTATGCTTCAGGTATAACGCCAGACGTGAAACGCCTGCGCCGCTTCGAGAAAATCAATTTGAAGCCACAGGAGAGCAAAACCCTCACCTTTACGCTCACCGCTGACGACCTAAGCTACACCAACCGGGACGGAAAAAAGGTAACGGAAGCCGGCGAGTTTGAGGTGCGTATCGGCGATCTGGTGAAGAAGTTTACGCTATTGGATCCCGATGCCAGAGTATCCAACTAAGGCTAACACGCTAAAGATATAGATTAATTTTAGTGAGTATATTGATAAAAGAAAGCGCCTGGTTCTGCCGGGCGCTCTCTTTTTTGTATAGGTATACTGTTTGCTGAATTAAGAATACCTTCTCGTTTTGAACATACTTAAGACATGAATCGAAAATCGTAGCGCTGGGAATTCTGAATTAGCGTAAGAGCTACCTTTAATCCAGATTCCTCATTGCGATCAAAATGAAAGTAAGAGTTCAATCTTTTTAGGTATAAAACTGCCGCCTAATAGCGCATAATCACATCTGTCAGGTTCTCCTCCTGCTCGAGGTTCATCTTCTTCCGGATTCTATACCTGCTGGTTTCTACCCCTCTTAGAGACAGCTTAAGCAGCGAGGCAATGTCTTTGCTGGACAGGTTAAGCCTGAGGTAGGCGCACATTTTCAGGTCTTTGTGGGTAAGTTCCGGGTAGTCAATGCTGAGGCGCTTGAGGAAATCCTGGTGCACCTGGTTGAAGTGGCTCTCAAACTGCTCCCAGTTATTTTCGATCTTGATTTCCTCCTCCACAGCCCGCAGGATTTTACGTAGCTGCAGTCGTGTTTCTTTCTCATTCACCTCGTCCATCAGGCGCTGCAATTGCTCTTTCACTTTATGCACCGCCTCCATGTTTTGCATTACGTGTAAGGCTGAGGAGGTCAATTCCTGGGTTTTATGATTAAGTTCGCTCTCCAGTTTTTCGTTGTTGAGTCGGATAATCTCTTTCTCAGCTTTCAACACTTCCTCAGTATGCTGCGCCTCTTGTAATCGTAGTGCCTTTTCCTGTTCCTGTTGAAGCTTTATTTTGGCCAGGTGCACCCGACGGTCCATTATCTTCCAAATAAAGTACGCTAGAAGTAACCCCAACAGTAAATAGATCGCGTATGCCCAGACTGACCTGTACCATGGTGGGGCAACTGTAAATGTATAAGCCGCCTCTTCGCTTTCCTGGTTATACACATTCCGAGCCTTTACGCGGAAGGTATAAGTGCCCTCCCTTAAATTGGTATACTCCTTTTGCAAAGTGCCGCCCCAAGACGACCAATCGGCATCAAAACCTTCTAAAAAGTAGCGGTACTGCACGTCATCAATTCCCTCGTATAGGATGGCCCCGAACGTGAATTTCAAAGAGTTGAGCGCATATGGCAAAGTAGGGATGCTATGGACAAGCTGCGTGTTATCGATTAGGCTGTTATTAACAAACGAACCGCCGTAGATCAGGGAGTCGGAGGCCTGTTTACGGACTTCTACCTGTCGGATCAAGGTATAGAACTTCTCCTGCAAGCTGTTTTTCTGCAGAAAGTTCGGTTGGTACTGCACAAAGCCTTCGTCTATTCCGATGAGCACGTTCTGGTTATTGTAGTAGGCTATATGCTCAAAGCCCCCAACCAGTTTCCCTTCCAGCTTGTTGAACACATTTTTGATGACTTCGTAGCTGCCATTGCTCAACTTCCGGATCAGGCCCATCTCATCGCCTGCCGAGAACCAGATATTGCCCTCTTTGTCTTCGACCAGTTTACGGACCTGTACATTGGGGCTGAAAAGCTTGTTTAGTTCCTCGTAGAGCTCAAAGCGGTCGGTTCTGTTGTTGTATACGTATACCCCATGCAGCCCCGTAAAGACAAGCTTGCCGTTTATTTTATATACATTGATGCCCAGGTTAGAAGGCAGTCCGTCCTTTTCGCCATAAAAAGTAGCCTGTGCCACCTTCTGCAGGTCCTCAGACAGCTTTAGCTTGAATAGCCCGATGTAGCCGTGCGCCACCCATATATTGCCCTCACTGTCTTCTTCCATCACCCGCGACGACTCGTCGAAACCTGCTAGCCTGTTTTGAAAAACCAGCTTACCCGCTATCATCTTGTAAAGCATCAGGCCGTGGTAGGTACCACAGATATAATAGCCCGGCCGTGACTTCAGCGGAAGGAAAAGCCAAGCCCCCCTGTGTTCCGCCAGTCTGACTGCTTTATTGTCAACCAGTTCAAAAGGACCATTGTGATGAGAGAGAATAATTTTGCCACCTATCTCCTGTAGGTTGTATACCTGTCCCTCTGTGTTATCGACCCGTTTAAGCGGCAGGGGGTTCAGTGGGTTTTCGTCATCGTCAATGGGTTTGTAAAATAAGCCGTCACTGGTGCCCAGATAGAGCGTCGATTGGTTCACCAGGGACGCATAACCAGTTCCCGGCAGACCCAATCGTCCGTTGAAAACTTTGAAAGGTGAGTTGACCTCCACATAGTCGATGCCGTAATTGAGTGCCAGCCAAAGGTTTTCTTTGTGATCCTGGTAGATGCTTCGGACAGTACTGTTTTGCAGACCTTTGCTGCTATTCAGGTGCTGCGTCGGCCGACCGTCCATATCAATAACCACAAGGCCGTTCAAGAGTGTCCCGATGGCATAACCTTCTGTCAGGGCGGTGGCCGTATTAACTTTGTTTCTGATCAGGAATTCTTCTACAGGCCAATGGCTCTGGCTAAAGCCGTTATACCCGTCATAAATATAAACACCTCTCTCTTCTGTCAGGATCAGCGCTTTTCCGCCGGGATAAGGCAGGATAGATGCGATGTTATACGCTGAAATTTGTTCGCTCCCCGGTATACGCACCAGTCGCCTATCTTTAAGTTCGTAAATCCCCTGCCCCAGTACAGGTACCAGCAATCTGCCCTGCACATAGAAAGGAAAGCCTGTCGGTTCGTAAGGCGTCTTGTATACTTCTACACTGTCTCCATCGAAATGGTAAACACCAGAAACGGTACAGAAAAAAACCTCGTCATCTTTGGTAAAGATATTCCAGACATCGGCAAAAGACTTATCATCGCTGTTGATAAGGGGCTTAAGAGATACGTAGGCCATTACACCCGAATCATCAGGTCGCAGGTAGCCAAACTCATCCTGACCGCCCACATACACGCGTCCTTCTTTATTTACAGCAAGCGAGTGTACCGTAGATCTATTTGGAAGACCGAGTCTACGCCAGTGATTGCCATCAAACTCCAGCACACCATAGTTATTACCAAAGTACATGATGCCCCGATGGTCCTGCACCACGGCCCAGTTTTGAGGCGAAGCCTGGTATTCCTTAAGTGAGTAATTCTTGATATAGGGAACGCCTTCTCCCTTCACCTGCGCAAAGATTGAGTGGCAGAGGAATAGAAAAAGGAGAAAGATGAAAGCAAAACGTTTCACAATCAGGCTGTGTCATTTGAGACTTTGAATATCCACAATTCAAAGCATATTTCAAATCTAACCCCGATAAGACGCAGTTGTTATAGAAAAAGGAGCACTTGTGTTATGGATAGATGGGCAGTTACATTTTAGATAAAGGGCTGTTTGACAAAAGACGAAAAATTGCGAATAGCTATACCTGTGCCTGAGTTGGGAGATAGTAAATCAAACCTGTCATCTCGACAGGATGGAGAGAACTGGATTATTAAAGATTAAGGGGATAACTCAGATTTCTCCCGACTGTCGAAATGACAGAAAACGTTTAAGTAGCTGCCGCATGATCTGGACAAATGTCGGTGCACGATTCGGGCAGGTCGCGACCTGTCCCTACAGGGAAAACACCTCCTAAATACCCCAACTCTTAAACTCCTAAACTTCTAATAATTCCACGGGTACAGCTCCGGCTCTTTGCCTCCGCGCACCTTCATGTGCAGTGGGTGCACACCCTCGGTTTCGTCAAAGTACAGGAAGGCATCGTAACGCTCAGGTATGACAGTAGGCACATAGTTGCCGAGGTGTTCCATTTTGGGGTCGTATACCACGCCGATGGCACGGTGCGGGATGGGCTGCTGCAGCTCAGGTATAGCTTTCAGGTCTTTGGAAAGGATGATCTTGTCGTCGGTGCTTAGCTCGTGCAGCAGGTGTTCCCAACTCCCCTCGCGGGCAGCTGGCATGTCCATTTTCTGCATGGGTGCGCCCCAGGAGCGGCTCGCTATCACATTGCCCTGGTAACTGCCAAAGCCGACCAGCTTCACCTGTTCACGACCGTATCGCTCGCGGGCCAGCTGACCGATGTTGAACATGCCATCGTCGGCCATATCCGTGTACTGCGCATCGCCAATGTGGGTGTTGTGCTCCCATACTATCGCTTTGGCATTCGGGCCGTGAAGTTCCAACAGGCGGTCAAGGGTTTCCATCATGTGCGTGTCGCGCACGTTCCAGGAGCCTGCCCCTCCCCTGATCATGGCGCGGTAATATTTCTCAGCATTCACGGCCACCAATGCATTTTGGGTCATGCTGAACTCGTGCTCCGGGTCATCGGGGTATACGGGGCGGCGCGAAACCTGCTCGAGCATCTGCACCACTTCATCATGGCAGTCGGTAGGCACAAAGGCGGTGGCTTGTGCGTAGGTTTGCGGATCGCGGTGGTAAGGCTCAAAGCAACGCACTGCTGCACGGGCAGCCTCAGCTGCTTTGCCATTGTATTGTTCCATGTATTTGAGCACCTGTTCCAGCGACTCCCACAGACTGTATACATCCAGTCCGTAAAAACCTATTTTCTCCTGCACCTGCCGCAGGTGGTTGAAGTCCCGAATCCACTCCACCAGGGCGGCCACCTCCCAGTTAGCCCACATCCAGGTAGGCCAGCGGCGGTATACCTCCAGCACTTCGGCAATCTTGCGGCCTGAGTTCTGGTAGCCTTTCACGAAGCGGTTCACAGCGTAGCACTCCGGCCAGTCGCCCTCAACGGATATGAAACAGAAGCCTTTGTCTTCAATCAAACGTTTCGAGATGGCCGTGCGCCAGGTATAGTACTCCGATGTACCATGCGAAGCCTCTCCCAACATCACGACCCGGGCGTCACCAATTTCCTCAATCAGTACATCCAGGTCTTTTTCTTTCGTAATCGGACTGTATTTGAAACGTTTGTTTTCCATAGGTGACAGGGGCGATAAAAGTGTATCTAACTCACTCTTAAAATTTTGTGTATTGTACTTTCAATCCGGTTTTAATGTTTTGCAAAAAAGAAAGCCCGCCGTACCAAACGATACAGCGGGCTTTCAGAAGCGGTATAGCAGGTATAGCTTATGACTGATTTTCCTTGGCAAACACCCTGCGCAGCAGCTCTGTGGTGCGGGCAATCGGGTTCTCGCGTATGTTAGCCTCTTCCTGGGCAACTAGCTGAAACAGGCCGTCCATCGCTTTTTGCGTGGCATACTCGTCGAGGTTCGGATTCACCTTCTGCACCAGCGGAATCTGGTTATACTGGGTCACCAGGTCGGTATAGTAGCGGGTGGCGTTCGTCTTCTCCAGCGATTTCTGAATAACCGGCATAAAGGCGGCTTGCAGTTGCGTAGAAGTTGTGCGCTTGAGGTACTGCGTAGCCGCGTCTTTGTCGCCTTTCAAGATGCCCCAGGCATCCTGTATCGTCATTTGCTTGATAGCGTTCACGAAAATAGGCACGGCACTCTTGGCGGCGTCTTCAGCTCCACGGTTCAGGGTCATCACAAAGCGGTCTACCTCTTTGCCCAAACCTACCTGACGCAGCGTGTTTTCCACCTTCTGCACATCTGGCGGGAAAGGGATTCGGATCAGCGAGTTCTTATAAAATCCATCCGTTTGAGATGCCTGGTTGGAACCTTTGGTGATGCCTACTTCCAACGCCTGTTTCAGGCCGGAAGCTACTTCATCGCGGGTAACAGCAGTTCCGGTTCCGGCCATTACGCCATCAACGGTCCGCTGAATGTCGGCCACCGTACAAGCCGAGGCGCCAAGGGTCAGGGCTACAAGGGAGGTGTAGAGTAATTTTTTCATGGGTTTAGAGTTAAATTCACAAAGATGCAGGCCTATACCTGTCAGCCGGGTCGAAAATACAGAAAATAAACGCAGCTATGCTTCAGTTTGAGCGAACATCTTTAACTTGAAATGGTTTTCCAGACCAACACACAAATCAGACCAAAAAATTTACGATGAAAGCGGTATACGCAGAAATAATTACGGTAGGCGATGAGATTCTGTACGGTCAGATCGTGGACACCAACTCGGCCTGGATGGGCACCGAACTGGCCAAAATAGGTATACGGGTAAAGCAAATCACGTCGGTATCGGACGAGGCGAGCCACATTGTGGAGGCACTCGACAGTGCCAAAACCCGCGCCGATATCATTTTGATGACCGGTGGCCTCGGCCCCACCAAAGACGACCTGACCAAAAACGTACTAGCTGATTATTTCCATACCGAGCTCAAACTCGACGAGCAATCGCTGGCCGATGTGACAGAACTGTTCAAAAGCCGCGGCTACGAATTGACGGAACTCAACCGCCAGCAGGCCTTTCTACCGGCCACGTGCAAGGCTGTGCGCAACGTGCTGGGCACGGCGCCGGGTATGTGGTTTGAGGACGAAGGCAAGGTATACGTATCGATGCCGGGGGTGCCCTATGAGATGAAACGCATGATGACGGACATTGTGCTGCCTCAACTGAAGGCTTATTTTAAACCGCCGCACATCATACATAAAGTGATTCAGACGGTAGGTATACCCGAGTCGATGCTGGCCGAGAAGTTGGACGAATGGGAAATCGGTTTGCCTCCGCACATCCGGTTGGCCTACCTGCCCCACCTCGGCGGCGTGCGCCTGCGTCTGACGGGCACCAGCGACAATGCCCAACAGCTGGAACAGGAACTGGAAACGGAAGTAGGCAAGCTGACGGCCCTCGTTCCGAAGCACATTTTTGCCTACGGCGAAGTACCTCTGGAGGAGGCGTTGGGACAGCTCTTGAAGGAACGCGGCCTCACGATCTCCGTTGCCGAAAGCTGCACGGGCGGTTACCTGGCTCATCGCTTTACCAGCGTGCCCGGCAGTTCGGCTTATTTCATGGGCGGCGTGGTGGCCTACGACAACAGCGTGAAAATGCAGGTGCTCGGCGTAAAGCCGGAAACACTGCAAGAGCACGGCGCCGTGAGCGAGGCCACGGTGCTGGAGATGGCCCAAAACGTGCGCCAGAAGCTCAATACCGACATCGGAGTGGCCACCAGCGGCATCGCCGGACCGGACGGCGGCACCCCCGAAAAGCCGGTCGGTACCATCTGGATCGCCTATGCCGACCAGCATGGCAGCCGCGCGAAACTTTTGCAGTACAATAAAAACCGTCAGCTCAATATTGAGTATACTGCCTTGGCTGTGCTCAACCTCGTACGCCAAAGTTTGAATATAGCCGTTGATGAATAGGCTAAAATCCTTAACTTTGTTTGCAAATTCGGGTCGCCAGGTATAGCGTGGCTTTGCTTTTCTGTTTCCTGCGGCCCTAAAACTGTCCCTTAATAGAACAACGAATAAACAAAATATGGCACTTGTAGAAATGATTATGCCCAAAATGGGTGAGAGTATCATGGAAGGTACCGTTCTGAAATGGCTCAAAAACGTGGGTGACACGATTGAGCAGGACGAATCGGTGCTGGAAGTAGCTACAGACAAAGTGGACACGGAAGTACCTGCTATTCAGGGCGGTGTGCTGAAGGAGATACTGGTACAGGAAGGTGACGTGGTAGCCGTGGGTGCCCCGATTGCCATCATCTCTACCAACGGCGAAGACACTGCCGCTCCTGCCCCTGCCGCTGCAGAAACTCCTGCCGCCGCTCCGGCGCCACAGGCAGTTGCACAGCCTGCAGCCGCTTCTTCTGACGGTGCCGTAGCCAAACTCGACCAGCCAGCCTCCGGCCGTTTCTACTCTCCGCTCGTGCTCAACATCGCCCGCGAAGAAGGCATCTCGATGCAGGAACTGGAGTACGTACCGGGCACAGGCAAAGAAGGTCGCGTGTCGAAGAAAGATATCCTGACTTACGTAGAGAGCCGCAAAAACGCACCACAGCAAGCTGCCGCTCCACAGGCTCAGCCACAGGCACAAGCACCTGCCGCAGCGCCACAGGCCGCTCCGGCACCAGCTGCTCAGCCACAGGCTCAGGCTGCCCCTGCCGCCTCCAAGCCAGCCGCTTCTTACAGCGGAAACGTGGAAATCATCGAGATGGACCGCATGCGCAAAATGATTGCCGACCGCATGGTGGACAGCAAGCGCGTATCGCCGCACGTGACTTCTTTCGTGGAGGCCGATGTGACCAACATCGTGAATTGGCGCAACAAGTGGAAGAACGACTACAAGCGTCGCGAAGGCGAAAACCTGACCTTCACCCCGATCTTCATCGATGCAATTGCCAAAGCGATCAAGGATTTCCCGATGATCAACGTGTCGGTGGACGGTGGTAATATCATTCGTCACAAAGACATCAACATCGGGATGGCCGTGGCCCTGCCAAGCGGTAACCTGATCGTACCGAACATCAAGAACGCCGACCAGCTGAACCTGAACGGCCTGACCAAAAAGGTGAACGACCTGGCTAACCGTGGCCGCATCAACAAACTGACACCAGACGATCTAGCGGGCGGTACTTATACCGTATCGAACGTGGGATCATTTGGCAACGTGATGGGCACACCGATTATCATGCAGCCGCAAGTAGCTATTATGGCCGTGGGTGCTATCAAGAAGAAGCCTGCAGTAATCGAGACGCCTGAAGGCGACCTGATTGGTGTTCGTCACTTCATGTTCCTGTCGCACTCTTACGACCACCGTGTAGTGGACGGCTCACTAGGTGGCATGTTCGTGCGCCGTGTGGCTGATTACCTCGAGAACTTCGACGTAAACCAGACGATCTAATTTTTTACAAAGGAGTTTTTCGACGAAAGACTTCAGGTATAAACAGAAAGCCTGCCTCCAGAAATTGGGGCAGGCTTTTTTGTAGGGATAAGGTTTAGCAGTTATAAGCTAAATAATAATATTAGTGAGTACACCAGTTGAGTCATACTCAAAAAGAATTGCCTCATCTGTTGCTGTCCCATTGCTTGTTTTGAAATTTACAAATAGCTGGCCGTCTTCTTTCAGATGATAGGAGTTCGGGAAAATATCTTGCAGGCCACTGATATTATCCCCTACCCTTATATGATGTAGACCATTAAGACTCAGGATAAATGAGCTTGTCTTTATATGAATGCTTGTTAATTTGTCAGCATCAAAATAAAAGCTTGCATTATCGTATATATACTCTTTGTAAATCTTAGTGTCTTGCTCAGAGTTTATATTGTCAATACTTTTAGGTTTTCCTAAAACCGAAGTTAATATTGTAGGGCTATCAGTTAATTTAAATATGGGATTTGTTTCCTTATTAATCCTAATAGCCACTGCTGATGGTGCTATTAAATCTGGCAAAATCGAATTCGTCTGGCTTTGAGCATCGCAGCTATACAAACCTATACAAATGATTACTAGAATTGATAGAATTATTTTTTTCATTGGTACTTACTACTTTTAATAACTATTGTGGATCGGATAGCTTTATAACCCTATCGTCTGATTCATCAAATACAATTTCAATTTGGTCAGAGACATAAATCAGAGGGGGTTGATACAAGTAAATGTAAGTTTGATTTTGCTCGTTAATTACAATATGCCCTGGTTGTCCCATATGCTCTACTACATCTGATTTACTCATCCCAATCTCCACTTTTTTAAAAAAACGATAATTTCTTGGGCCTTTCCCAAAAGTTACATATAACAACAAAGTCACTACTAATATTAAAAAGGAAACTATTATTACTTTCTTCATCATCTTAAATATTAGGGACATCTTGATTTTACTCTGGATGGATTATTTAAAGCTGAACGGTTCCCAGAATAAAGAAATGTGATTAAATAATCCAAGAAACCACTAGGATTATGTTTGATGTCAGTACCATATTGATTATAAAAATCGTAGCCTAACTGATTTGAGTAATAGTCTTGATGATCCATTCCGCTCTCATTCAAAGCTACCCACTGCAACATCTCTACACTATTCCCAACTACCGCTCCGTAATAACCAATAACTAGCATATGTCTCAAGTCAATTACGGCACTAGGCACTAGTGGATCAGTAATGTAGCGAATGTTAGGACCTCCAGGCTGAGAATGCCACAAAGTTATACTTAAATCTCCTCTCTGAGATATTATTTGATCACGTGTAAGACCAAAGTTTTGATTCACGAAATCATTCAAGTCTCGTGTAGGATCATTATGAAAATTAGATAGTTGATTGCAATTTAAATCTTCTGGATCTAATTCTGGTACCTCTGCAGGTGTAAATGTTTCAGGGGCTGGAGTCATTTCACCATCTCCTGGGTTAGAAGGTCCGCCGGGATCTCCACCGCTAGATCCTCCAGGTCCTTCACCTCCACCTGAAGGAACACCTGGATTGTAAGTACCTGATGAACAGTCTGTATCAAAATAAGAGTATGACAAATACCATTCTGTATTATTACCACAGCCACTTACCCCACTTGGATAAGAGCAACCACCGCCTTCAACATTTCCAGAAGTGTAGGTAATTGTCAATCCACTATCACAACTCCCACCCCAACTACATACTTGTGAAGTAGTACAAGCAGTTGCCATTATTTCACCATTCGCCCCCTTATCGCCTTTTCGAGAAATTTTACCACCTTTATACTTTAGAAGCGATACTTTATTAAATTTTAAATCATTAACTAGAACAGTTCCAGTAAAACTATTGAAATTAAATGGTTTTTGACTATGATCTGGGTTGTCAGAAATATAAGTAACTATAAAATATTCAGTACTCCTACTGCTTTCAACAAATACGATAAACTTTCTAAAACCTTGAACTTTTATCTCTTTTTTACCAATATCTATTTTATTTTCATCTAAGCTTGGAGTTAGCGGCACATAAGTAGTAACTACTGTATCTATTCGGTAAGAGTAACCGGCCCAATGAGCTTTCCAATACAAAATACTATCACCGCTAAAAAAATTTTCGGATAAAAATTCATTATAACCTTTTCCCTCAAAGCTTTCTCTCAAAGCGTTCAAATGATCATTACCTACTGCTTGAGTCGAGTCTGTTTTAAGTTCGAGGGTATCAATATCATCTTTATGACATCCATATAAATAAATATCATTAAAAATGAAAACAAAAACTGAAGTTGTTTCATACACTTCTCTTATTTAGATTAAATATAAAATTCAAAACACATTAATATATCCACTTAAATGAATGCCTATGCAATATATATAACCTATTAAATATAGAATAAGAATATATTGACAGATAAGTAACTATAATTTTTTTAATTTTTATTATAATCTATCAAATCCATACTCTTTTTTTTTAAATTTGATCTAAATTATATTAGGATTTTAATCACAAAAAGTAACATATTAAAACTATGAGAATTGTCATTGCCTGGATTCTGGCTGCCGTATTCCTGTTTGCAGCCGTTTATTTCTACTGGAAGAAAAATGATGCCGAAAGCCGCTTGCGCATAGCCGATAACAAACTAGCCGAGACCGGTCAGCAACTGGAGCAAGAGACGGCTGAAACGGATTCTCTTGAGGATATGATGCTGCCGCCTGACACCATGAGCGTCGTGCCTCCGAGCGGTGTGGAGTTTGTGGATGAGATGGGTAGCCTGAGCGAGAGCGACATACAAAAGCTACGCAAAAAAGGCCTGCGCAATCCAGAAGTGGACCTGATGAACGACTTGAACCGCAAGCAAGGGCAGCTTATACCTAAAGAGGGCGTAGTAGGCGGCACGATGACCATCCGCGACAGCCGCATCCTGAACGACCGCTACGCCATGGCTTATTATGAAGACGGCCACATCGGCGGCTATATGATCTTGAAATACGAAGTAAACAACGGCAATATCACCTGGAGAGTAGTCGATAGCTCCAATTTGTAGCCTTCTGCACGATATTTGAGTATAGGGAAACAGGTATAAACCAAAGCACTATGACGCCACTTTCCTTCCTGTTTCCTATACTCTTTTCTTTCATCCTGAGTCAAGACAGTAATTTGCAATTGGGTCAGGATCTCAGCAAAGACTCCAAGATATTGGCCAACACTTCGGTCTTTATCAGCGATAACGCTACGCTGAGCCCCTCCATGCGGACCGTCGAAAGCGACCTGGAACTGTTCTATGTGATGGCCAGCATCAACCTTTCACAAAGTAAATACAGTGCCCGGCAGCAAGGCAAACACCATGTGCAGACCTGGCGTTTCAACGAGGGAAATATCAAGGCTATTCACCAGATCGAAACCACTATGGCGCTCGATACGGTTGTCACGCAGCGCTACCTCGAGAACCGGGCACCGACGCAGCAGCGCATCCAAAACAATTTCAAATTCCGCACCTACGCCGTTTCTACCGCAGATGCCCTTATCAAACTCTACTATCTCACTGAAGATGAGCAAGGCTTGCTCGAATACAAAATCGACGATCGCCACGTGGAACTCGTGTATCCGAAGAAGAAAGTAGGCCTGAGCGATCTGATACCAAAAGTGAAAGATGAATTGGATCAGTTAGTAGTAGCGTTGAGCAAGCAATAAAACAACAGCGGCCGTTCCCTCACGAGAACGGCCGCTGCCATTTATAAAAGCTATACCTTACAGTGAGGCCAGACTCTGCTCAATCGCATGAATCTTGGCTTCGGCATCTGCTTGCTTCTTGCGCTCGTTGGCAATCACTGTTTCCGGGGCACCGCTTACAAAGCGCTCGTTACTAAGCTTCTTCACCACTGAGTTCAGAAAGCCTCTGGTGTACTCTAGCTCCTTCTCCAAACGCTCCCGCTCAGCTTCCACATCAATGTTGCCCTCCATTGGGATGAAGAACTCGTCGCCGGCCTCTACGAAGCTGATAGCGCCTTCTACGTTCTCCTGCACAAGGGTTATTTCGTTGATGTTGGCCAGCTTGCGGATGATGCTGATGAACTTATCGTACCCGTCCTGGTTCATCACCTTGATCGCCAAATCAAGCGATTTGTTCGGTGATATGTTCTTCGAGTTACGAATGTTGCGGATAGCAGCTACGATTTTGAGTACGCTCTCCATTTTCTCCGTCAGTTCCTTGTCGAACTTGTCCTGCTTTGGCCATGGAGCCACAATCAGGTACTCCTTGTCTTTGCGCTCTTTCAGGTCTTGCCAGATCTCTTCAGTAATGAATGGCATGAACGGATGCAGCACTTTCAGGATCTTCTCAAGGTATACGATGGTCGTATCGAGCGTCTGCTTGTCGATCGGCTGCTGGTAGGCGGGCTTGATCATCTCAAGATAGCTTGAACAGAAGTCGTCCCATACCAGTTTGTACACAGTCAGCAAAGCGTCCGAAATACGGAATTTGCTGAAGTGGTCTTCTAGCTGCACGAAGGCCTCGTTGAAACGGGAGTCGAACCACTGCATGGCCGTTTCGTTCGGGCACGGCAGGTTCTCGTCCACTTCCCAACCTTTGATCAGGCGGTAAGCATTCCAGATCTTGTTGCTGAAGTTACGGCCCTGCTCCACCAGTTTTTCGTCGAACAAGAGGTCGTTACCAGCCGGCGAACTGAAGAGCATACCGGCACGCACGCCGTCAGCGCCGTACTGGTCGATCAGATCGAGTGGGTCTGGTGAGTTGCCCAGCGATTTGGACATTTTACGGCCCTGCGCATCACGCACGATACCGGTTAGGTATACATTGCGGAACGGCGCTTCCCTGCGGAACTCGTAACCGGCCATGATCATACGCGCTACCCAGAAGAACAAAATCTCCGGAGCCGTCACCAGGTCATTGGTCGGATAGTAGTACAGGATGTCTTTGTTGTCCGGGTCTTTGAAACCGTCGAAAACTGAGATCGGCCACAGCCACGACGAAAACCAGGTATCGAGTACGTCATCGTCCTGGCGCAGGTCTTCGACTTGCAGATTCGCGTTGCCGCTTTGCTTACGGGCCAGTTCCAGTGCGTCTTCAGGCGTGGTTGCTACTACAAATGAGCCGTCTGGCAGGTAGTAGGCAGGTATACGCTGTCCCCACCACAGCTGGCGCGAGATACACCAGTCGCGGATGCCCTCCATCCAGGAGCGGTACATGTTCTTGAACTTCGGCGGGTGCAGGCGAATCTCGTCGTTCATTACGGCGTCGAGGGCTGGTTTGGCCATCTCCTCCATCTTGCACCACCACTGCATCGACAAGCGTGGCTCAATTACGGCGCCCGTACGCTCCGATGTTTGCAGCACACTTGCATACTCATCTACCTTCACCAGCAAACCAGCTTCCTGCAGGTCTTTCACGATGTTGCGACGCGCCACGAAGCGGTCCTGACCAACGTATAGCTGCGCCTTTTCATTCAGCGTACCGTCGTCGTTCAGGATGTCGATGGTCGGCAGGTTGTGCTTCTGGCCCAGTTCGTAGTCGTTCAGGTCATGCGCCGGCGTCACTTTCAGGGCACCCGTACCGAACTCAATCGACACGTACTCGTCCAGAATTACCGGGATTTCCTTGCCGAGCAAAGGTATACGCACGGACTTGCCATGTAAATGGGTATAGCGCTCGTCGTTCGGGTTCACCGCCACAGCTACGTCGGCCATGATCGTTTCCGGACGTGAGGTCGCTACGGTGATGTACGTTGGCTCTGCGCCACCCACTACTTCGTAGTTCAGGTGGTACATTTTGGCCATGGTGTCTTTGGGCACCACTTCTTCATCCGAAAGGGCAGTACGACCCAGCGGATCCCAGTTCACCATGCGCACACCGCGGTAGATCTGGCCTTTGCGGTATAAGTCCACAAACACCTCGATCACGGCTGCGCTCAGATCGTCTTCCATCGTAAAGCGGGTACGGTCCCAGTCGCAGGAAGCGCCCAGTTTCTTGAGCTGCTCCAGGATGATGCCGCCGTACTTCTCTTTCCACTCCCAGGCATAGGTTAGGAACTCCTCGCGGGAAATATCTTTCTTCTCAATGCCTCTTTCCTTGAGCATGGCCACTACTTTCGCCTCCGTGGCGATGGAAGCGTGGTCGGTGCCCGGTACCCAGCAAGCCTCCTTGCCCTTCATGCGCGCGCGGCGAATCAGCACATCCTGAATCGTGTTGTTGAGCATGTGGCCCATGTGCAGCACGCCCGTCACGTTTGGCGGCGGGATCACGATGGTGTAAGGCTCCTTTTTCGGGTTAGGCGTAGAACGGAAAAAGCCGCGCTGCATCCAGCTGCTGTACCACTTCTCCTCTACTTCTCTGGGGTTATATTTCGTTGAAATCGACATCTTATACTGGTTTATTCTGCTTTTCGCGCTAAAAGGCAAAATTAGGGATTTTGCCGTAATTGTTGATTGCTAATTGCTGATTGTTATTGGCTATTCCTGAATTTGCTCAATCCAGAAGCTTGCAGGTATAGACTAGGTGTAGTGCCCTATGTTCCAACAGAGATCTATACCTGGTGCTCTCAACCAAAGCCTTTTCTCATTCCGGCCATTGGCAGAAATGCATCAAGAGCTTTCAATTCCTGGGTTAACAGCACGGAGGGCTTCCTCTATACCTGCGCAGTGAAAAACTGCCTATTACCTTACTCGACTCGGATATCATACCTGGTAAGCAAGCCCGCCAGACCATTTTGCGAAAACTTCGCTTTTTTAATGTTGTTCAGTTCCGGATCGATGATGTAGTTGTAAGCCGTGACCAGATCAGCTTCGCTCAGGTTGGTGCGCTCAAAAACAGATCCGGCAAGGTCCGTATTGTCAAACTTCGCCTTTGTGAGCGTGGCTTGCTCGAACACAGCGTTTTTCAAGGAACAATCTATAAAATGTGTTTTCGGCATTTTACGCCTTAGAAAAGAGGTATAGTCCATCAGGCAGCTCACGAAACCGACTGTGAACAGAAACTCCTCACTCTCTCCGAAGTTTATACCTGTGAGCTTGCACTCCTTAAAGGTTACGTTGTTCAGAGTTGCCCCACGCAGCTTCAGCATGGCCAGGTTGCAGCCAATGAACTCGCAGTCGGTGAAGCGGTTGCTGGAGAAATCGCCGTTTGAGAAATCGCAGTTCTTGAAGATGCAGTCCTCAAACTCTCTGCCTTTGATGGCTTTGTTTGGGTAGATGATCTTTTCGAACGTCTTGTCCTGGTGCAGTTGCTCTTCCATGGGTATTTCAGGTAAACGAAAATAAAAAAACCTGCCGTTAAAGACAGGTTTTTTGTGCTTTTGGTGTTGGTTATACCTTAGCTGGCCTGGTGCAGCCAGTCTTTCTTCGCCAATAGCTCTTCTTCTGTCTCGCGGTAGTCTGGGTCATCGACGCAGCAATCCACCGGGCAGACAGCGGCACACTGAGGCTCTTCGTGGAAGCCCATGCACTCAGTACACTTATCTGACACAATGTAATAGAACTCGTCCGAAATTGGAGGCTGTGCCGCATCGCCGGGGATGATCTCACCACCATCGATCTCAACTTCTTTCAGAGCCGTACCGCCGCCCCAGGTCCACTCCGCACCGCCTTCGTAAATGGCAGTGTTCGGACATTCTGGTTCGCAGGCGCCACAGTTTATACATTCATCAGTGATCATTATCGCCATAATCGTATCTCCTGTATATTTTTAGTACTTTTGTATCGCTTTATTTACCGAACAAAATTAGGAACATTAAGTATCCTTATCAAATAATTTTTAACACAGCGGCTAGCCATGACATTAGAGAACAGAATCGAAGCTTTTGTGAAGTTGGGGAAGCAACTGCAGGACATGACGCCGGAAGAGCGCAAGGCATTGTCCTTGATTGCCCAGGCCAAAAACCCGTGGTTTGACGAGAACAATGTTTCCGCTGCCCTGCAGGGCATCACCACCCTGCTCGATGAACAGTATCTCCGTGAATGGCTTTACCCGTACCACCTCAAACAGGTTACACCTAAAAAAGTTGGCGTTGTCATGGCGGGCAACATCCCAATGGTCGGTTTCCATGATTTTCTGTCGGTTTTGCTGAGCGGACACTTCCTGTTGGCCAAGCTGAGTTCGGACGATGATGTGCTCATGCGTCGCCTTGCCAGCATGCTGGTAGGTATAGAGCCGGCCTTTGCCAATCATTTTGAGTTCGTGGACATGCTCAAAGAAGCCGATGCCATCATCGCGACGGGCTCCGACAACACGGCCCGCTACTTTGAGTACTATTTCGCCAAGCGCCCACACATCATCCGGAAGAACCGCACCAGCATAGGTATACTCACCGGCCATGAAGAAGCCGAAGACCTACGTGCCCTGGGCAACGACATCTTCCAGTATTATGGTTTAGGCTGTCGCAACGTTTCCAAGGTATACGTACCCGAGGGCTATACCTTTGACAAGCTGTACGAGGCCAACGAGCACCACAAAACGATTCTAGTCCATCATAAATACCAGAACAACTACGACTACAACAAGTCGATCCTGCTCGTCAACCGCGTGCCCCATTTTGACAACGGCTTCCTGCTGGTACAAGAGAGTTCCCAATTGGTATCCCCTATTTCAGTGCTTTTTTACGAGACTTTCACCTCCCTCCCCGACCTGCGCCACAAACTAGCCGACGTGAAAGAAAAGACACAGTGCGTAGTTTCCGCGCACGGCTGGCTAGAGGGCAGCATACCTTTCGGCGATGCCCAATGCCCCATGCCGTGGGATTATGCTGATGGCGTGGATACGATGGCGTTTTTGCAAGGGCTGTAGGTATAGCCTATGGCTGCTGAAACCGGCTCCTTCATAGAACCAAAATCACGGTGTGGCATGTTTTGTGGTTATAGGCCTGCCAACACTAAAATTTTACGACTATGAAGAGGACCGAGAAGAGAGCCAGTCTAATCGAAAAAGAGCATATTCCGATGCTCCATTTTAGTCACGAAGATGTGCTAAAAGACCCCACGGCCCGCAGTATACGCAACTACGAGGCAAATCGCGCTACCATCTTAGGCAACGCCTACCGCAATAAGGCTATCATCACCTTTTGTACTGAAGACGGCGATGTGAAGCAAGTAGAGACTACCGTTTGGTGCTACGACGACAATTTTGTACTACTAAAATCGGGGACGTTTCTACCACTAAAATCCATCCTAAAGATCGAGAACAGCTAATGGCGCAACGAACTACTCACCTAAAGCACCACTATCTCAGTAACCACAACACGCATAAAGCATAACAGCCCGCACACGAAGAGAAAACTTCGCTGCGGGCTGTTTTGGTTATTTAGCTGCGGTATCATTTGACTGGACTAAAAACTATACCTGTACATGATTCGGACGGGTCGCAACCTGCCCCTACTGCCAGTCCAAACTTTCTATTTCTCTAACTCTCCAACTCTCTAACTCCTAAACTTTCTAGATTCTCTCCAGCACTTTCACAATCAAACTATCGATCACCTCCTCAGCATTCGTGGCAAACTCCTGCGAAATACGGTTGGCTACAATGGCATTGAGCGATAACATTTCGTGGCCCAGCAAACGACCCATGGCATAGTAGCCGGCTGTTTCCATTTCAAAATTCGTCAAACGGAAGTCGCACACCTTGAAGTTCTGGTATACCTGTAGCAAATCCGGATTGCGGAGGCCACCGCGGAGCACACGGCCTTGTGGGGCGTAGAAGCCCGGGCAGGTGAGTGTGTTACCCGGAATCATATCAAAGGCGATCTTCTCGATCAGACTCCTGGAGCCGTTCACCACGTATGGGCGAAAACCAACACCCAATTGCTCTTGCAGGGCTTTCGAAATGCTTTGCTCATTTTCATCCTGCTCCAACGGATAAAACTCCATCAGTGAGTCCAGGCCTATACCGTGGTGCGATGCCAAGTGACTACCAAGCGGTATATCTGACTGCAGCGAACCCGACGTACCGATGCGCACGATCTTCAGCGATATTTTCTCCTCATTAGGCTCACGCGACTGGAAATCAATGTTTACCAAGGCATCCAACTCGTTCATCAGGATGTCGATGTTGTCAGTACCCATACCTGTCGAGATGACGGTGAGGCGCTTGCCTTTATAGTAGCCCGTGTGGGTTACGAACTCCCGCTTTGTGATCTGAACCTCGATCTCGTCGAAATACTTGCTCACCATGGGTACGCGGTCGGGGTCGCCTACGGTGATGATGGTGTCTGAAATATGTTCCGGCTGTAGGTTGAGGTGGTAAATGGTGCCGTTTTTATTGATGATCAGTTCTGATGCTGGAATTGCCATAGGATTGGTTATGTTAGAAACGAAGAAAAGCGTGGCCGATGAGCACACGCTTTTCCTTGCTTTAGAGAATACTTACTTAGATACGGCAGAAGTCTTACGACGGTTGAACCCTTTGAGCGGATTGTAACCATTCAGGTTCTTTTGGTAATAGCCTGTGCCGTCGTAAGCACGTTTTTCAGGGTGCTCTTTGCATTCGCTAGAGCAGGCTCCTTCCAGTTCCCATCCGCATTTCTCACAGATCGGTACGTGCAGGTTACATACCGGGTTGGCGCAGTTCACCATGCGGTCTTCCACAGTGCCGCATACGTGGCAGGTCGAAATTACCGTTGGATTCACTGAGTTCACCTCCACTGCCACACGGTTATCGAACACATAGCATTTGCCCTCAAAGTCTTCGCCACCGGCTTCTTTGCCATACTTGATGATGCCGCCATGCAGCTGGTACACGTCCTCAAAACCCTGCTCCAACAGGAAGGCACTGGCTTTTTCACATTTGATGCCACCTGTGCAATAGGTCAATATCTTCTTGCCTTTCAGCTCTTCTTTCAGGGCGTCGATCTTCTCCGGAAACTCACGGAAGTTCTCGATGTCCAGCGTAACAGCGTTTCTGAAACGGCCTACACTGTACTCGTAATCCGAACGCATGTCCATTACCACCACATCGTCGCGGTCTTTCATTTCCTTAAACTCCTTTGGTTCCAGGTGTATACCCGTGCGCACATTCGGGTCGATGTGCAGCAGGCCGGAGTGTACGATCTCGGCTTTGGTGCGCACATGAAGCTTCGCAAAAGCATGTTTGTCTGATTCGTCTACTTTGAAGTCAACTTTGGCGAAGCGTGGGTCGGCTTTTACGATCTCCATGTACTTCTCGCAGTCCTCTTTGAGACCAGACACGGTGCCGTTTAAGCCCTCTTTAGAGATGATGATGCGGCCGAGCAGATTCAGCTCCAGGCAAAGTAAATGGTGCTCCTCCCGGAACGCTTCAGGATCTGCTATCGGTGTGTAGCAATAGTACAGTAGTATGCTGTATGGTTTGTTCATAACTGCTTAGTTTCAGCTAAGTGTTTGATTTAAATTGTTTGATTGTTGATGGTTAAATTGTTGTTTGTGCACGATTGGACAGGTCGCGACCTATCCCTACAAGTCAACTTTCTAACCTATACCCTTCTGCCTTTTTAACTGACGTCAAACTTCCTGCTTTTCTTTTTAACCAAAAATGACTTTAGTCAGTTCGGTTTTCGAAAACAGGACAGGTATAAAATTACTTTACCGGAGCGGCAGGGTTGCCGAACACGGTGGCTTTGGCAGGCACGTTGGCTACTACTACAGAGCCTGCGCCTACGCGGGCGTTCTTGCCGATCTTCACACCAGACACAATCACAGCGCCTGTACCGACGAAGGCTCCGTCTTCTACAACCACTTCCGAGTTAATCACGGCGCCCGCACCGATATGCACGTTGTCACCAATTTCGGCTTTGGTATCTACCAGCGCACGGGATTCGATGATGTTGTAGTTGCCAATTTTGGTATTGTTGTTTACGATCGCTCCTGCGCCAACCATGTTACCGTGGCCGAGCCAGGCAAACTCTGACACGGCACTGAATTTGTGAATGGCGTTGACAGGCACCACTTTGTATTCGTCTTTCAGCATCTTGATCAGACCTTTGCGGGCGGCTGAGTCCTCTACGGCCACAAACACGTCGCATTTCTTACCGATCAGTTTCAGGAATTCATTGTCTTCTGTGCTGCTCATCACCGACACGTTGTTCAGTTCCTGCTGCTGCAGTTCCTTGCTGTCGTCGAGGAAGCAGTACACCACCACGTTGTTGCTGTTGAAAATATCGAGAGCTGCCGTACCCAGTTTTTGGGCACCAAGTATGATCACTGGATTTTGCATAGCCTATTTCAAATAAGGTGCAAATGTACGAAGATTAGCGCTAATCTGCAGCGATTTGTGCAGGTTCGTCTTCTTCGTGCTGACGAGCAGGTATCAGGTAGCGGAGCAGGTGACTGTTGGTTTTGCAGAGCAGCAGCAGGTATACCACAAAAGGCAGCACCGCTACCCTATACCTGTTGAGTGTGCCCAGGTTCGGCATACTGTACGCCAACAAAACGCCCATCACAAGCACATAAACAAGCAGTGCCGTGAGCAGGAAACCAAAGCGCCACTTCACCCGACCCGCTTCAAAAAGGTCGCGCAAAAAACCGAAAGCCAACAGCAGCAGCAGCGTATTTTCGAGCGCTGCCACAAACGTGCGCACATTGTATACCTCCCAGATAAAGGGACGGAACAGCATGCCGATAAAGGCCAGTTGCGAGTGAAGGGCAAAGCTCAGATAAGTCGGCTCCAGGAATGGAAAATCGATACGGGGTTTGCCCTGCGAGGCCAGCAGACTGACCTGGTAGTTTTTGTAGACCACATCCGGCAGTACCTCCAGGTTCAGATTAGGATTGAGTTGCGTACCGAGCCAGGCTATACCTGAAATTAGCACCAGTATGGCCAATCCCTTCAGCAGCCAGTGGATGTGCGCCAGCTTTGGGTTGTAGAAGATCAGCCTCAGGAGCAGGGCCAAAGCCAGCGTCAACGCAATCGCCACGGCCACAAAGTATTTCACGAGCCAAATCAGGTATAGGCCCAGCAATGCCAGCAACAGGCATAGCACCGGCTTGCGTCTCAGTTTCCCGAACAGCAGGTATAGGCTACTACCCAGCAGCAGCCCCATCCCTCCCATTAACACACTCTCTTTTAGCACGCCCGACGACCAGTATACCACAGAGGGGAACACCAGAAAAGCCACTACGGCAGGTATAGCGGTTGTTGGAAAATACCGGGCCAGGGCATTCACAAAGAGCCAAAGCCCGGCAAAACTAAACAGTGACAGGTAGATCGAACTGAGGTAGTAGTTGCCGTCCGTTAGCAGCATGGGCACGCTCAGCAAGCGCGGCATGTTCCAGGCGCTTTCGTAAAATGGCTTCTGCAGTCCCTGGAGCGGTGTGCCTGCTGGGTCGTTAAAGAGAAGATAATGCAGGTAAGTGCCTATACCTTGCTCGTGGGCCAGGTCGGTCATCAGGAGGGCCCGCTTGTAGTAAAGCTGCGTGTCCGCCTTTGTAGAACACGTAAAAGCTCAACACCCCGATCAGCAGACCGCAGGCCAGTTTGAGCAGCAGCGTCGGGAAAAAGTAAGGACGCAATTTGGCGTTCCAGTTCTGTTTCCAGAGCCACCAGATTAGCCCAGCCAGCACCAGCAGGTTCAGGCCGTAGATCAGTATACTCACGTAGTTGGTAGATTTTGCTTCATAATCTTGTTGCCAATAGCGCAGCGCAGGCAATTGACTGGCTGGCAATAGCGCTTGTAGAGTCCGAGGGCTGCTTGGTTGTCGGCGGCCGAGGCGGCTTTCCAGCCCAGTTCCTCGTACTGCCGCGTGATGCGGTTACTGGCTTCCTTTACCTTTTCGAGCAGATCAACCGCTTTATCCAGATGCTCCTGCTGATCAGTGTGCACAGCATAGGCTGCTAAGAAGGGCGCAGCCACATTGATCGTCAGATTCTGCGCACTCGACTTGCCCAGTTGTACCTGCACCGCCTTCGACTCCGCTCCAAAGGTATAATGTTTTTGCCAATAAGCCGACACGGGCGCCTGCCACAGCGCATCGTAGTTTTTGACTCCCTCGGTTTGGATAATGGTGGAAAAGAGGCTTTTGTGCTTATGAAGCAAGGCCGCCAGTTGCGCCAGCCGCACGGTTGGAAAGTTAGCGGGGCGCATGCGCAGGAAGTTCCAGTGGTGACGGGGCATCGCCAGTTCCTGCAGATTGTACTTATGGCTGAGATAGGTATGTTCATTGGCCAGTTTAGCACTATAATCGTCCACAGGCTCTGTCAGAAAGCCAGACTGTCCGAAAAGCAGGGCCTCCAGCTGAAATAAGTCGTGCTGATGCTTGCGCACCACTTGCATGGGCAGTGCCCGGGCCAGTCGTTCAAAAGGCTCCTGGTTAATCTTAAACCCAAAGGCTTTGCAGAGCACCTGAAAAGCAGTGGCCTCCCAGTCATTGCCCAACTGACGGTATACCTGCAGTACCTCTTCTCCTTTAAGTTCGAGTCGCTCGGTGAGGGCGCGGCCCAGCATCATGGTTTTGGTGATGTCAGGAACCTGTGGCCAGAAGATGGCGCAAGGTATAGCGTAGGGTGCCCGTCGCAGCTGCTCGTAGGTTTGCAGCATAGCCAGGTTTACTCTGGCTTTCAACTCCAGCGTAGGTATAAGCGTGCCATCGGTGCGGCGCACGGCTTCGTCGGCTTCCCACACCACATGCAGCACCACCTGATTATACTTGAAGTCGAGCTGGTGCTGGTGCCGCCGCCAGTCTGAGCCACGCAGGTGAATCTCCACACTGCCCGACCAATCCACCTCTCCTACTCTGATAATTGCTTCCTTGAAATCAGGGCCTGCATCGGTGTTGTACATCCCCACCCGCAGCACCTGCACCGGTTCCCCTTCTACCGTCAATAAGTTAGTCTTGTCGAAATACTGATGCTGCCAGATGTAGTGCAGGAACTCTTCTTTCATGCGCCTTGGTTGTGGTTGGGAAAGTTTTACGAGTTTAGAAGTTTGGGAGTTAACTCCCAAACTTCATTATCTTTGCCCCCTTAAAATTAAACGATTATGATTTCAGTTGACGCGGTGAGCGTGGAGTTCAATGGTGCGGCCCTTTTCAGCAATGTTTCTTTCAACATCAACGAGAACGACCGCATTGCCCTCATGGGGAAAAACGGAGCGGGAAAGTCTACTCTGCTCAAAATTATAGCGGGTGCCAGCAAGCCTACCCGTGGCAAGGTGTCGGCCCCGAAGGATGCCGTGATCGCCTACCTGCCGCAGCACCTGCTCACCGAAGACAACTGCACCGTGTTCGAGGAGGCCTCCAAAGCCTTTGCCAAGGTCCTCGACATGAAAAAGCAGATGGATGCCCTCAATGCTGAACTGGAAACCCGCACCGACTATGACTCCGACGACTATTACAAGATCATCGAGCAGGTATCGGAACTGGGCGAAAAATATTACTCCATCGAAGAGATCAACTTCGATGCGGAGGTAGAGGTTACCCTAAAAGGGCTAGGCTTTACCCGTGAAGACTTTACGCGTTCTACCACCGAGTTTAGCGGTGGCTGGCGCATGCGCATCGAGCTGGCCAAGATCCTGCTACAGAAGCCGGACCTGATCCTGCTGGACGAGCCAACCAACCACCTTGACATCGAGTCCATCCAGTGGCTCGAGGATTTTCTGGTGAACAACGCCAAGGCCGTAATCGTGATCTCGCACGACAAGACATTCGTGGACAATATCACCAACCGCACCATTGAAGTGACGATGGGCCGCATTTACGACTACAAGGTTACTTACAGCCAATACCTGCAACTGCGCAAAGAGCGCCGTGAGCAGCAGCAAAAGCAGTTTGACGACCAGCAGAAAGAGATTGCCGATATCCAAACTTTCATTGACCGCTTCAAGGGCACCTACTCTAAAACCCTGCAGGTGCAGTCTCGTGTGAAGATGCTGGAGAAGATGGAGATTGTGGAGGTAGACGAAGTAGATACCTCGGCTCTGAATGTCAAGTTCCCACCAGCGCCGCGCTCGGGCAACTATCCTGTTATCGTGGAGGAACTCACCAAAAAGTACGGTGACTATACGGTGTTCAAAGATGCTTCCATGACCATTAACCGAGGTGAGAAAGTAGCTTTTGTAGGGAAGAACGGCGAGGGTAAGTCGACGATGGTAAAAGCCATCATGGGCGAGATCGATTTTGAAGGCAAGCTGCAACTGGGCCACAACTGCCTGATCGGCTACTTTGCCCAGAACCAGGCCGCCCTGCTCGATGGCGAACTGACCGTATTCCAGACCATCGACGAGATTGCCGTAGGTGATGCCCGTACCCGTGTAAAAGACCTGCTGGGTGCCTTCATGTTCAGCGGCGACACCATCGAGAAGAAGGTGAAGGTACTCTCAGGAGGTGAGAAGACACGCCTTGCCATGATCAAGCTGTTGCTGCAACCAGTTAACCTGCTCATCCTCGACGAACCGACCAACCACCTCGACATCAAAACCAAAGACATCCTGAAAGATGCGCTGAAGGCTTTCGACGGCACTATCATACTCGTGTCGCACGACCGCGATTTCTTGGACGGGCTGGCCGACAAGGTATTTGAGTTCGGTAACAAGCGGGTGCGCGAGCACTTCGAGGACATCAATGGCTTCCTCAAAAACAAAAAAATGGAGAACCTACGGGAGATTGAAAGGTCTGCTACAAAGTAATAGCTGACTGTACCGCTAAGAACGAAGAGGGCTATACCTGTAGGTATAGCCCTCTTCGTTTTATAGTAGGGTGTATTGGGATAAACTTGATGCAAAAGTTGCCTTCTGTTGACTTAGGTTTTGCCTATTCGTGTATTCGGTAATAACCGGACTCTTCGCCATCATCTACCGTGCTGACCTGTACCTTTGTAAGTTCGTCAAAGGCTTTCTGTTTCGTCTGTGCGTTCATACCTGGAATGACTAAAGCTGATACAGGAAATTTGAGTTTGTCCATGTGCAGGAGATTATACTCTTGCAGGTGGTTGAGTAAAGTCCTTGCATCCTCTCCTGGGGTTTTATCTTCTTCAATGTACCAAATAAAGTCTTGCCGCTCATCGGGATTCGCGGGGTCATATACAACCGTACCAGCAATGCAGGCCTCATCCTGAAAAATCCATAGAATCTCACGTGCACCTAAAGCGCTGAAGAAAGCCTCTAAAAAGATTTGCCTGTTATTGACTTTTGATTTTTTCAAACGCTTGTGTTTATTCTCTCTAACAGATTAGTACTTACTACGAATGAGGCGTAGCCGAGTATGGAGATGACGGTTTCTAATTAAATTGTATCATCCTACAAATGCGTCACATACTGCTCCAGATACTGTTCCATCTCTTTTTGCACTTCCAGGGCAGCTTTTCTGGCTTTGTCAGCGAAATCGTGGCCGGAGGAGGCGTAGATGATGGCGCGCGAAGAGTTGACCAAAAGGCCACACTGCTGGTTCATACCTAAGCGGGAAATTTCTTCGAGGCTGCCGCCCTGAGCACCAACGCCCGGTACCAGCAGGAAGTGGTTTGGCACGATGGCCCGCACCCGCTCAATGTACTCGCCCTGCGTGGCACCAACTACATACATCATTTGCCCTACGCTGGCCCAGTTGGCACTTTCGCGTAGCACCTGTTCAAACAGATATTCCTCGTTGCCGTCCGACAGCTTCAGCATCTGGAAATCCTTGCTGCCCGGGTTAGACGTGAGTGCTAGCAAAATAACCCAACGGCCCGGCTGCACCAGGAAAGGCTTCACCGAATCGGAGCCCATGTAAGGTGCTACTGTCACGGCGTTGAAGTTCATGGTTTCGAAAAAGGCACGGGCATAAAGCTCCGAGGTATTGCCAATGTCACCGCGCTTGGCGTCAGCTATGGTAAATATTTCTTCAGGTATAACTTCCAGCGTTTTCTCCAGACTCACCCAACCCTTAGGTCCCTGCGCTTCATAAAAAGCAATATTTGGCTTGTAGGCCACACAAAGGTCGGCGGTCGCCTCCACTATCTGGCGGTTGAACTCAAACACCGGGTCTTCGTGGTCGAGCAGGTGCTCGGGCAGGCGTTTGGGGTCGGTGTCGAGGCCGATGCACAGGTAGGACTTTTTCTGGAGTATTTGCTCAAACAGCTTTTCTCTGGTCATGATAGGTATAGGAGCTTAGGTTCAGGTATAGCAAAGCTAGTTTATTTAGAGGCAGCTACAAATTTTTTATACCAGCTCCAAGCACTAATTGAATCGCATTGCTAAATCTGCCATGCCTTGCAACCATTTTATCATAAAACGGCTCGGTATAGTAGACACATCTCATAAAACACCATGAAACGACTTCTGTGCCTCTTCGCTTTCATTCTAATGTTCGCTTCCGGCTGTACTAAGGAGGATGCTGAACCTGCAGTACAGGAGCGGCCAGCTCCCGTTATACGTGTAGAAGCTCCTGCAACGGCACAGGTAGGGAAAACCGTGACTATTGATGTTTACTTTCAGGTTAACGGAGGCTGTGGTGAGTTTGGCTCTTTTGATGTAAATTCTTCCGGCAAAGAAACGGTCATACGGGTTGTGGCAAAGTATAAGGGAAATATCTGCACCGATGATCTGCCTATCCGTATGGCCACTTATACCTTCAGCCCGACCGAAGCAGGAACCTATACCTTCAGGCTCCGCTCCACCCCTCAAGTGGGGTTCATTACCAAAATCATAGAAGTCGGGGCCCCTTAAGCATCTTTGTAAACCAGCAACAAAAAAGAGCTGCCCAACAGAGCAGCTCTTTCCTTTTATCATAAATTGGTTGGGTTATCGTAAGTCTATCACCTGCACGCCTTTGTACTTGGCTTTGTTGAAGCTAAAGGCATCGGAAGCCAGCTCCGGGTTGGCCTGGAAATTCTTGATGGTATAGGTATAGCGGTTGCCGTTATTGCGGAACATCTGCCAGCTTTTCAGCGATTTGTCCTTTTGGTTGATGTGCAGACGGACCTTAAAGATCGGGTTGCTGCGGTCTTCCGGCGCCAGTTCGATCACATCATACGTATCAGCGCCTTGCTTCTCTGTGCCGGCGTAGGCATACTTGTAGCCCTTCTTGTACATATCGAAAATCTTGCTCGGTGCCATGGCCTCAGCCTCTGCGTCGGTCTCCGTGATGGTCACTTCATTTACCTCTTTCAGGTAGGTCCACATCAGTTTACCGTCGCTGATAATCTCCTGTCCGCTTACAGCCAGTCTGTATTTGGGGCCGCTCACCAGGATGTCGCCCTCCATAGTTTCCTTTACCTTAGAAGAAGGATTCTCCAGTGTCTGTGCAAAAGTTGCTTTAAAAGCTTTCATACTTCTGTACTTCTGGCTCATCTGGTCCAGTATCTTGCCTGCTTTGGGGTCCTGTTGCGCATGCGCCAGGTTAGCAAACAGCATTACGGCCAGCAATAGGGATAGTACTCGTTTCATGTTATTAGGTGTCTTGTTTCGTTCTTTCTACAGCGTATTCAATAACTGTTCCAAACTGTACTCGTCCGGAATTAAAACTTCGCGGGCCTTGCTCCCCTCAAACGGGCCCACTATACCTGCCGATTCCAATTGGTCAATCAGACGGCCTGCACGGTTGTAGCCCAGCTTGAGGCGACGCTGCAACAGTGAGGTACTGCCCTGCTGGTGCTGCACAATAATGCGGGCTGCCTCTTCAAACATCGGGTCTTTAGAACTCGAATCGAAGTCAGCTTTCTCATTACCGCTCTCATCGCCCACAAACTCAGGCAACAGGTAGGCGTCGCTGTAGCCCTGCTGCTCGCCAATGAAGTCGCAAATGCGGTCCACCTCCGGCGTGTCCACGAAGGCACACTGAATACGGATCATGTCCGAACCGATCGAGAAGAGCATGTCCCCCTGGCCAATCAGCTGGTCCGCACCACCGGCATCCAGAATGGTGCGCGAGTCGATTTTAGAAGTCACTTTAAAGGAAATTCGCGCCGGGAAGTTGGCTTTGATAATACCGGTGATTACGTTCACCGACGGTCGCTGCGTAGCTACTACCAAGTGTATACCAATGGCACGGGCCAGCTGCGCCAGACGGGCAATCGGTGTCTCCACCTCTTTTCCGGCTGTCATCATCAGGTCGGCCAATTCGTCTATCACCAGCACGATGTAGGGCATAAACTTGTGCCCCTTTTTCGGGTTGAGCTTGCGCTCCACGAACTTGCGGTTGTACTCCTTCAGGTTACGGCAGCCAGCATCTTTGAGCAAGTCATAGCGCATGTCCATCTCCATACAGAGCGAGTTAAGCGTGTTCACTACCTTTTTGGTATCCGTGATGATGGCCTCGTCAGTGTCCGGCAGTTTGGCCAGGAAGTGGCGCTCTATCTTGTTGAACAGCGACAATTCCACCTTCTTCGGGTCCACGAGTACAAATTTGAGTTGCGAAGGATGGCGTTTGTACAGCAGTGAGGTGAGGATGGCATTGAGGCCAACAGACTTACCCTGACCCGTGGCACCCGCCATCAGCAAGTGCGGCATTTTAGCCAGGTCGGTGATGAACACCTCGTTCGTAATGGTCTTACCAAAAGCTATCGGCAGGTCCATCTCGCTCTTCATAAACTTCTCTGTGGACAGGATCGACTTGATCGAAACCATTTCCTTTTTGGTGTTTGGCACTTCTATACCAATCGTGCCCTTGCCCGGTATAGGCGCGATAATGCGTATACCTAGTGCTGCCAGGCTCAGGGCGATGTCGTCTTCCAGGTTCTTGATCTTGGAGATACGAACACCCGCATCCGGCACGATTTCGTAGAGCGTCACCGTCGGGCCGATGGTTGCTTTGATGCTCGCTATACCTATATTGTAGTGACCAAGCGTGGCCACGATTTTGTCTTTGTTCGCTTCTAGTTCTTCTTTGGTTACCGACACTTTAGTGGCGCCGTAGTCGTTAAGCAGGTCGATGGTCGGGTACTGGTAACGGGCTAAATCCAGTGTTGGGTCGTAGTTTTCGGTGGCCAGCACGTCGGCCGCTTCCTCTTCCGGCGTCTTTTCAATCTGCAGGTCGAGCTCTTCTTCGCCCTCAGCGGTATCAAACTCTGCCTCTGCCAGTTCTTCGTCCAGCTCAGTTTCTATGTCGAGTTCCAATGTAGGCGCTGGAGCAGGTGTAGGAGACTTTGGCGGCTCTGGCTTAAGCGCACTCAGCTCCATTTCCAGGGCACGGTTGATCGCCTCTTCCTCCTCTTCGGCCAGGTATAGGTCCTCCTCTTCCTCGGCATCCAGCGAAGCCGTCGGGTCAGCATTATGGTTGATGTTGCGGGCTGATCCGTGCACCACATCGCGCAGCGACGAAGCACTACCACGTTCAACTTCTACATCACCGGCTTCTTCAGCAGTAGGTTTGCTCCAGTTGATGCTCGTAATATTGAAGAAGAACACCAGGAAGACAAGCAACAGGAAGCCCAGTAACAGGCCGCTGCCCCAACCAATCAGACTGCTTAGCCAGGTGGCAGTTTCGATACCGATGCCTCCGCCCAAAAAGCCCAATTTGCCTACCATGCCTGTCGTGAGCACGATATAGCCCAGTGTCAGGCTCAGCCACAGCATCGAGAAGGTGCAGAGACCCAGCACATAGGACATTGAGATGGACTTCCAGCGAAACACGATACGGCTGCCGGCAAAGAAAGCAATCGGGATCAGGAAAAAAGCCCCGACGCCGAGAAGGTCATAGATAAAATAATGGGAAACCCAGGCACCAAACAGTCCCAACCAGTTCTCAGCCTCCTGCCCTGATTCCTTCAGCCCCGTGCCCTGCACCGACTCTACAACACTCTGATCAGCCTGCCCTGTGAACAGGTAGGATACGAACGCGATGGTCATGAAGAAGGCGATGAGCAGAAAGGAGAAGCCAATGAACAGCTTAAATCGGCGGTCCGTCAGAAAAGCGGGCGCCTTTAGGCTGAACCGGAAAGACGGCAGCTTAAAAAAAGGCTTCTTTGGTTTCTTCTGTTTGGTTTTTTCAGTGGTAGAGGCAGTGCCGCGTGGTTCATTACGTCCACGCACCTCATTCCTCGCCCTTCCCGTGCTCACCGCATCGTTTCTGTAAGTGTTCTTTGCCATACCCTTCGACTAATTAAGATTCCAAATTTACATTTTTTCGGCACACGCCGCTCAGCAAATCCGAAGGCTTTTCAGGAAATGTGCTAAAAATTAAGAATAAGAAGTGATAAGCCAGAAAGTTTGGAAAATAGAGCTGTTTAGAGGAAGAGGCTGAAGAGAAGGAGGTTGTAGTTGCCTGGATAATTGTCTGACTTTACATATAGGGCCCCTACCCCCAGAGGGTAATTGCCGCCGCTACCAATTGGTAGGTATAAGTTTCGTGGTTACAGGTCATGCTTTGCTGTACCGGATCCAACCACCCCTGCCCCTCCTTATCCAAGGAGGGGAGTCTGTAACTGCCAACTTGCAGGTATAAGCGCTGTAGCATACAACCCCCGGCAGGTATAGCAAGGCTAACTTGCCCCTTGGACTACAAAACAAACAGCATTAGCCAGGTGCACTTTGCGGCGCTCCACTGTTCGAGCGTTCAGCGAGTTTGGAGCGTCTTGATTTTTTTGCTTACTTTTTTCATCAAGGAAAAAAGTGAGTGCCCGCCGCACAGGCGAAGCAATGAAACAAAGCAGTTCGCTATACCTGTAGCAGCTGAAGCTACGCCAGTTAAGAACTGCCGATCACAATAAGTTGTGAACAGTCCTTACTTCCCAAGTAAACTTTTGTTAATCGCTGCAACCAGCGCCGGACCTTCATAAATAAAACCAGTGTACAACTGCACCAGATCGGCACCGGCATCCAGTTTCTCCTGGGCATCCTCAGCCGTCATAATACCACCTACACCGATGAGCTTGATGTGCTGCGGCAGGTGCTGTCGGAGGTAGCGGATAATCTCGGTGGCTTGCTTGGTAAGGGGTTTGCCGCTCAGGCCTCCTGCTCCGATCTCTGAAACGCGGTTAGGAGAGGTGTGCAGCCCGTCTCGGCTGATCGTAGTGTTGGTGGCAATAATACCACTCAGCTTGGCCGCTATGGCAATCTCGATTATATCATTTAACTGAGCTTCGTTCAGATCCGGGGCGATTTTCAAAAGCAGGGGTTTGGCTTTTGGCATTGAGCTGTTCAACTCCTGCAGCGCCATCAATAACTGCTGCAGCGGCTCTTTTTCCTGCAAGGCACGCAGGTCGGGGGTGTTGGGGGAGCTCACGTTCACTACAAAGTAATCCACTACATCATACAGCGCCTTGAAGCAGTAAAGGTAGTCGTTGAGCGCTTCCTCGTTTGGAGTGACTTTGTTTTTGCCGATGTTGCCGCCTACGATGATGTTGCTCTTGCGCTCCCGCAGGCGCTTCACAGCCGCCTCTACGCCCTCGTTGTTAAAACCCATCCGGTTGATGATGGCCTGGTCTTCGGGCAAGCGGAAGAGACGTGGCTTTGGGTTGCCCTCCTGTGGTTTTGGGGTAAGCGTCCCAATCTCGATGAAGCCAAAACCAAGCTCTGCCAACTCGTCTACTAGCTTGGCATCCTTATCGAAACCAGCGGCTAGGCCTACCGGGTTGGGAAATTTCAGGCCGAACAGCTCCCGCTCCAATCGCTTGTCCTCGACCCGGAACATGCCACGGCTGATGCTCTTGGTAAAGGGCAGACTAAAAGCCATGCGCAGGGCGTCGGTGGTGAGGTAGTGAACTTTCTCGGGGTCTAGTTTGAAAAGCAGCGGACGAAGGAGGCTCTTATACACGGGCGGGTTTGGTTAAGGTTTGCTGCCCGCAAAGATAGAAAGCGAAACCATACAACGCTTGAGAATTCTGGCGTGAGGTTTTATATTGAGCTCACAGGCACTTACACTCGTGGGGGTCACGTGTGAGAGCAACAGCTATACCTTGTTTCCGGGGACCTTCTATCATTGATTTAGCTCCTCGCAGGTGCTGCGCAGACTGCAAGGTCTTTGTCGGCACACTATGGTTAGCGTGTCAACTTTTCCCAATGGCGCTGCAGTTCCGGGTTCTTCTTATAAGGCTGGTTTCGCTCCCCTATCAATTCATTTAACACTTTGATGCGGTCTCCTGTGTTGGGATGCGTACTTACAAAAGCAAGCATTTCATATTCACTTCCCATATGCAGACGCTCCATCAACAAGACGATGCCTTGTTGATTCAACTCGTTTCGGCGCAGCAGTTCCAGTCCCTCCCGGTCGGCCTCCAGCTCCAGGCTGCGACTGTACTCCAGGTTGCGTAGCGCCGAGGCATTATCTACCAGCACGGCGGCCACTCCGCTCACATCACCGAAGAGTACCGAGGCCAGCATGTAATAAGATAAACTGCGGGCCATGGCACGTAGGGAATGTCGGTTTTGGATATGCGCCAGTTCGTGTCCCATCAAGGCGGCTAGCTCCTCGTGATGCTCCATTTTATCGAGTATACCTTCATACACTACCACATAGCCACCCGGTATGGCAAAGGCGTTTACCTCTTCGCTGCTCACAACGGCGGCCGTTATCGGGTAATCGAGGTCGGTGTCCAGTGCGTGCAGGTAATCGTTTAATGCAGCTGTTTTCTCCTCATTCACCTGGTAGCCCTGCAGCATTTTTGTGTAGAGTTGCTCTCCCAAAGTGCGCTCGTAACTTTGCGGAAAGTGCATGGCCACCCGGTCGGCAAGCGCCGGCACACCCCAGATCACAAAGGCCACCAGCAGCCCCAGCAGGCCCAAGGCCATAAGGGCTATACCTGAGAAGCCCAAATTTAACACACTGTTGTAGCCGGACTTCAGGAAGGCTGCCCCGCGGTACTGCTGTTGCAGCGCTTCCTTAAATCCTTTGTCTACAACTGAAATACTCTGTTGCGGGAATTTTCCAAAACGCAGCAGCGTGGTCGCATCGTTGAACTCCGACTGGTGTATACCTGCCAACTCCCAATGCACCGAGCCACATGCCTCATCTGCGCAGTAGTCGATGCGCAGCCCATCTGGCAGCAAAGCAATATGCGCCGGCATGCCTTTGGAGCTTTGCCCGTTATAGTATTTCCCTTCAAATGTCATGTTAGATCACACCGATGTCCATCATATCCGTCATGCTCTCGTAGGTAGCCGAATCATAGGCTTCTTCGGTCTGCACCAGGGCGTCGGCATCGAAGTCCCCGCGCATAACGGTGTTGTTCATGATGAGTGACATCGTGCGGGTGGTTGTGAGCGGTATACCCAAGCCCAGCGTAAATACAACGATCAAAATGTTGCCAACCGTCAGCTTCAGCACATCCCAGCCAGAAACATCGCACTGCAGGCGACTGTAGCTGCCGTCTTCCTGCAGCACCACAATGTTGTTCACATAGAAGTGCAGCAGATTTTTGGTATACCAGAAAAGGTAAATTCCCAACGTAAAGATAGACAGGAAGTAGCCTTTGAGATGAATCAGGAACAGGTCACCTCCATCGCCCACGTAGCGGAGGCTCGCGTTACCAAAGCGCACGTTATCGATCATCTGTTTGCGCAGCTTCACCACAAACCACGAGCCGTAGATGCCAAATGTAAGAATGGTGAGGAAGAAACCGATCAGGTAGGTTGAATACATGTCGGATAGTTCGCCCCGGTAGCCCAGGTGGATGCCTCGCCAGCTCGTGCGGGACGTGCGGTAGCGCATCATGCCGTGCAATGCCACAGGGATCAGCGCCAGGAAACCTAGTATAAACACAGCATATGTGATCAGCAGTGTGCTAAGATCCTCTGAAATGACACCATACATCAGAACGGCGTAGAGCAGAATAAACGCACCTACTCCTTTGATGAAGCCGATAAACATCTCTTTGCCGGTGCCATGGAAAACGAACGGCGTGCCGGCCAGCTCGGTTTTGCGGTACAGGTACTGCATCGATTTGGCCTTTGCCCAAGGATAGTAAAGCCCGAGCGTAAAAACTGTGAGCAGGAGGTTTACAATTTCGATGGCAAAGTATTCGGAGCCTCTGCCGGTGAATGAAAAGTGGGTAGTCTGCTTTTCTTTTTCGAGTAAAGTTGTTGTCATAAAAGCCTGGAAATAGGTTAAAAATGATTGAAAAAAATAACACAGGCCATGCATAGAACACAGCCTGTGTTATTACAGCTATTAAATATAGTAAATTTCAGTTATTAACTATATCTACCTTTTTTTTTTACAAATTTTTCAACTCTATTTCTCAGCCGTCCACTGCTCATAGTGAGGGAAGTAACTTGCCTCCCAGAAGGTATAGCGCGGAATAATGGCGCTTTTCAGCCTGCTTTTAAAATCGGTGTAGTTCCTTTTTTCAACCGGTGACCAAAGCACCTCGCTCAGGGCCGTCATGCGCGGGAAGATCATGTACTGCACTTTGGCCTGGCTGCCGATGTACTCTGTCCACAAATTTCCCTGCGCACCAATGATGTAGTGGCCCAGTTTCTGCTCGCGCAGGGCTTTAGGCACCGGTTCGAAAGCGTACACCGCATCCAAGGGATTGTAGCCGTGTATGGCCAGGCTGTCGTTCGGGTCTTTGGACTGGTAGTGGTCGAAGTACAATGGCTTACCCGGCGACATGATCACCTGATGGCCACGCCTGGCGGCAGCTATACCTTCCTTCTCCCCTCCCCAGTTCATGATAAGCGTGGACTTGCTCAGGTCACCTTCCAAAATCTCGTGCCAACCAATAACTTTCTTACCCTTCGCGGCGAGGTAGCTGGCTACCTGCTCCACAAAATAAGTTTGCAGGCCTTTCTCATCTTTCAAATTGTGTTCTTTAATGAAAGCTTGCGACACCGGATCGGCCTTCCACCATATCTTGCTGGTTTCGTCGCCGCCCAAATGAAAATACTCCGAAGGGAACAGGTCCGCTACTTCCTGAAATACCGTCTCCAGAAACTGGAAAGTGGCCGGATTTGGCTGCAGCACGTTGTTCTGGCGGTTGTACATGCCCCAGGTAGTGGCCACGTCCCAGGTGGTATCGGGGCGGGTACTGAGCTCCGGATAAGCGGCAATGGTGGCACGACTGTGGCCGGGTATGTCGATCTCAGGTATGATGTCGATGCCCCGCACGGAGGCATAGTTAATCACCTCCAGTATTTCGTCCTTGGTATAGTAGCCACCGTAGCGGGTTCCGTCATACCGGGCTGGCTGGTCTTTGAAATGCCCGATGAGCGTTTCTTTACGCCAGGAGCCAACTGTGTTCAATTTCGGGTATGATTCGATCTCGATACGCCAGCCCTGGTCGTCAGTGAGGTGCCAGTGGAAGGTGTTGAACTTATGGAACGACAGGTAGTCGATGTACTTCTTGATGAACTCCACGGGAAACATGTGCCGCACCACATCCAGGTGCATGCCCCGGTAAGCGAAACGCGGATAGTCTTTGATCTGCACATCCGGGATCTTCACTTCACGCACCTGCTTAACAGGGAAGAGTTGCAGCAAGGTCTGGATGCCGTATACCATGCCGCCGGTATCTTTGGCGCGTATGGTCACGTCTTTGCCGGATACTGTTAAGGTATACATCTCGTCTTTGTCAATGGCCTTGCTATCGAAAACCAGTCGGATGTGGTGACTGGCTTTGGGCTTGGTTGCTGTATTCGGGTATACGGGCAAGTTCAGCCCGGTCTGTGCGGCGAGCATCTCCCGCATGAATTCGGCCTGGGCTCCATACTGTTTGTCGAACACGATCTGGGTTTTCCCATCAATTGTGACGTGCCCTCTGCCCTCTTTGATCACCTCTACAGGTATAGGCGTGACGTCGTCGACGGATTGAGCACCACTAAGGAAAGGTATGGACAGGGAAAGTAGTGTAGTAGTAAGTATTATATAAAAGGTAGATCGCATGTGGATGATTGTGAAATGTTGTCAATTGACTGCTGGTGGAACGCTTGGTTTAATGGCTTTGGTATTGAATAGTTGATTCGGGCCATTAACCCGCGTATACCTGCAAACGGGGATTAGGAAATCCCCTACAGTTTACTTTCGGATTGATAAATCCGAAAGAGCAGTGTGTTTAAGTGCCGACAACTTAATATGCTTATGTCATTTTGACCCTGGGGCCTTCGTTTTGAGAGAAATCTGTAACAATGTGAAACCCTGAAATAGCTCCAATCCCTCCATTCTTTTGAGATGACACCTTAGCTTATTCGATTCTGAAGTGGAAGGCCGAGGATCACGATCTGTCCCGGCAAACTATACTTCCCAAACTCCTCAACTCTCCAATTCCTAATCTCCCTAGCTTCTCGGATGGTAATCCTTGATCACCTGCTTGAGGTAATCGCGGTCGAGGTGTGTATAGATTTCGGTGGTGGTGATGGACTCGTGGCCTAGCATCTCCTGCACGGCCCGCAGGTCGGCACCACCTTCGATCAGGTGTGTAGCGAAGGAGTGACGGAAGGTATGGGGGCTCACCGTCTTCTGTATACCTGCCTTGGCGGCCAGATCTTTGATGATGGTGAACACCATTACCCGCGTGAGTTTGGCGCCGCGTCGGTTCAGGAACACATAATCTTCGTGGCCTTTCTTGATGGTGAGGTGACAGCGCACGCCTTCGCGGTAAAGCTGGATGTGCTTGAGCGCATCGCGCCCGATGGGAACCAGTCGTTCTTTGTCGCCTTTACCGGCCACTTTCAGGAAGCCCATGTCTTCGTAAAGATTGCTTAGCTTCAGGTCCAGCAACTCCGATACACGCAGTCCGGAGCTATAGAGTGTCTCCAGCATGGCCCTGTTGCGCGTCCCCTCCGGTGTGGACAAGTCGATGGCGGCCAGCAGTTGCTCGATCTCGTGGAAGTGCAGCGTGTCGGGTAGCTTGCGGCTCAGTTTCGGGGCTTCGATGGTCTCGGTCGGGTCGGCAGTGAGCATGTCTTCCATGATCAGGAACTTGTAGAAGGCCCGTATACCTGACAGCGTGCGTGCCTGCGAATGTGGCGTCATCCCCAACTCGGCTACCCACTCCAGAAACTCACGAAGTATAGGCGGCGTCATTTGCTCGGGCTGCACCGTTATACCTTTTATATCCATAAAATCTGTCAGCTTCCGGATATCGCGCAGGTATGCTTCAACAGAATTCCCTGAAAGCGACTTTTCGAGGCGCAAATACTGTTCAAACTGGGTAATGCAGATGGACCACTTCATAGGTTGGTATTAAGGCAAAAGAGTAGCTGACAAAAACTTTCTTTTGTCAAAAAATCAAAGCAAAGATAGTTAATCCTTAAATTGCAACCGCTTAATTGCACCAGAATCACAACTTCACCTCAATACTATGAAAATCCTCATCCTGAACGGTCCCAACCTGAATCTTTTAGGCGTCCGCGAGAAATCTGTCTACGGTTCTGAATCGTTCGAGTCCTACTTTGAAGAACTCAAGGAGGCTTTCCCGGCCATGGAGTTGTCCTATTTCCAATCAAACACAGAAGGCGTGCTGATCGACAAGCTGCATGAAGTTGGTTTCAGTTACAAAGGCATCGTGTTTAACGGTGGTGCCTACACCCATACCTCCCTGGCTCTTTCTGACGCCATTAAGGCGATCGAAGCTTCGGTAATTGAAGTGCACATTTCCAACGTGTACGCCCGCGACGCTTTTCGCCACAAAAGCATGCTGGCGCCTTTCTGCAAAGGGGTGATCACGGGTTTTGGACTGGAGAGTTATCGACTGGCACTGCAGTATTTTGAGCGCATGAAGCCCAAGCAAATCGGTTTTGGGTCTAAAAAATAGTGTTCTTACACGCGGATTCCGTTCACTAAATATTTACCTTTTGCTATAGTAGCCTTACTATAATTCTTTATATTACCCTCCATGTTGAATTTCTTTCCAGGACCGTCGAAGATATACCCGGAAGTGCGCAGCTACCTGACAGATGCGTACGACGAGGGGATTATGGATGCTCCGCACCGCGGAGAACAGTTTGTACAGCTTTCCCGTGCCGTGGTGGGCTCGCTCAAGCGCCGGCTTAACATTCCGCAGGACTACTCTATTTTCTTTACCTCCTCTGCCACTGAGTGCTGGGAGGTCCTGATCCAAAGCCTAACCAAAAAGAAGAGCTTCCACATTTACAATGGCTCTTTTGGCGAAAAATGGTTTGAGTACGCCAAAAAAATTCGTCCGGAGGCAGCTGGCGTGCGTTTTGGCATCAACGAAGCTATGCCAGTGGAAGAACTTAACATCGGCACCGATACCGAACTGATCTGTATTACCCAAAACGAAACCTCCAACGGGACGCAGGTAACGGCAGCTTCAATTCTTAACCTGCACAACCGCTTCCGCGATACGCTTACGGCCGTGGATGCCACCTCTTCCATGGCGGGCCTTAACCTCAAGTACATAAAAGCTGACATCTGGTTTGCCTCTGTGCAGAAGTGTTTTGGATTGCCGCCGGGCTTGGGTATACTCATTTGCTCGCCGCGTGCCATCTTCCGGGCCAAGCAAATGAATGAGCGCAACCACTACAACAGCCTGGTGTCGCTCTACGAGAAAATGCTGAACTACCAGACGGTGCACACGCCGAACACACTCAACATCTACTTGCTCAAGCGCATGCTCGAGGACAGGCCTTTCATCAAGCAACTCGACATTGACCTGATTGACCGAGCCAATGCGTTGTATGAGTTTTTCGGGCAGTTTACTGACTTCAAGCTGCTGATTGAAAACGAAGAGGTGCGCTCTAAAACAGTACTGGTACTGGAAGCAAACGAGCGGCTGGTGGAGGACATCAAAAAAAGGGCCTTGCATCACAACATCCGGCTGGGCAACGGCTACGGGCCATGGCAGCGCAACACCTTCCGGGTGGCCAACTTCCCAGCCATCGGCAACGAGGAGTACGAAGAGCTTAAGCGCTTTTTCCTGCATTATTACGCCTAGGAATCATACCTTTGCGGCTTGTTAGCTGAATTGCTAGTAGCAGTTCAGTGTATACCTACACCTAATTGTTTGTGTTTCAAACAGTTTAACAACTAACAAAGCAATGATTCAGGAAATGTTCAGTTTCAAGGAAATCGCGTCTGTCACACTTATACTATTCGCGGTAATCGACATCCTCGGCTCCATTCCCATCATCATCGACCTCCGCAAGCGCGAAGGCAAGATTGAGTCTGAGAAAGCTACGATCATTTCAGGTGTTCTGATGATCGCTTTTCTATTTGTGGGCGATGGCATCCTGAAGCTCTTCGGCATCGATTTTGAGTCTTTTGCAATGGCAGGTGCTATCATCATCTTCCTCATCGGTTTGGAGATGATTTTGGGGAAAGACCTGTTCCACTCCGACCCGGAGGTGAAGAGCGGCTCCATCGTGCCGCTGGCTTTCCCGCTTATTGTAGGGGCCGGCACCATGACCACGCTACTGTCCTTACGAGCAGCCTACTCGCTGCCGAACGTGCTGGTAGGTATCGTCCTGAACCTCATGTTCGTCTACATCGTTCTAAAAGCTTCGCCCTGGCTGGAACGCAAGCTTGGCAAGGCGGGTGCCAACGTGCTCCGCAAAGTGTTCGGCGTTATCTTGCTGGCCATCGCCATCAAACTATTCAAAACGAACCTCCCTGTTTAAATTAGTGATTAAGTGAATGATTGATTGTTATTAATTTTTGAATGAGTGATGGAGTGGATGAGTGATTTAATTCTTTTAATGATGTCTTGATGATTCATCCATTAGAAAATAACTCCACACTCCCAGACCTGGCGTTATTCACACAATCAAATCCCCCACTCATTCACTCAACCGCTAACTCACTAAATAGAAACTCACTCATCCACACAATCACTCATTCAAAAATTAAAACATGATCGAGCTTTTTACAGACGGTGCATCACGAGGGAATCCGGGTCCGGGTGGGTATGGGACCATACTGCGTTGGAAAAACCACGAGAAGGAACTGACTGCCGGCTTTCGCAAAACCACGAACAACCGCATGGAATTGCTCGCTGTGATTGTGGGGCTCGAAGCGATCACCAAGCCGGGCATACCTGTCACAGTCTACTCTGACTCTAAATATGTGGTGGATGCCGTGGAAAAGCGCTGGGTCTTTGGCTGGCAGAAGAAGGGCTTTTCCGGCAAAGCCAACGGCGACCTTTGGGCACGTTTCCTACGGGTATACGCCAAACACAACGTCCGCTTCGTCTGGATTAGAGGACACGCCGGCCATCCCGAGAACGAGCGTTGCGATGAACTAGCGGTTGCCAGTGCCCTGTCTCCGAATTTGCTGATAGACGAGGGGTTTGAGTCGGGGCAGTTTAATTCAAAATAGTAAACTTTTTGCTTTAGCTGGGTTTGCAACTGGCGTAGCGGTGGCTTTTCAGGTATAGCGATCTGTATTGCTTTATAGTAACTGCTGTTGCAGGTATACCATCTATCGCTTCGCCTGTGCGGCGGTCACCTACTTTTTTCCTTGATGGAAAGAAAGGGGCCCCCTTCAGTAGGCAAAAAATCAATACACTCCAAATCGGGGCCCCTCCCCCCACTCGCTGAACGCTCTTGACAGGGGACCCCTGCACCCCCAACACAAAATCGTCGTTTGTACACTTGGCACAGCTATGTTTTCGTCGTGGGCGTGCAAGTAAGCCTTGTTATACCTGACAGTGGTGTGTAGTAGAGGAAACAACAGCACTTATACCTGTGAACTACAGCGCTTATACCTTTGAAATAGCAGCTACAGATTCCCCGCCTTAGACAAGGAGGGGTTAGGGGTGGTTGGACCCGGTATTTGCAACAGAAACCATCGGGCTTACATCTTAGCAATGACAGTGGCAGGAGATTCCCCTCTTGAGAGGGGCAGGGGTGTGTAATAGCAACTGCTTAACCTCCCTTCAACCAAGATCCTTTCAGGATGACAAAGAGAAATTGTTAGTAGCAGAAGTCGCCCTTGGGGGTATGGGCCCTCGACAAAAAAGGGGGTAGGGGAATGTCAATCGTGCAAGAAAATCCTGAAAATCCTTTAATCCTGTGAATCCTGATTCTGACAAAAGAAAGTAGAAACCCCCTATCTTTGCCCTCACAACTACTCATTAATCATTACCCACTGTTCATTAATAAGCCTTGCCCAATATCTACTTCCAATTCAAACAGTTCCGAATCAACCAGGACCAGTGCGCGATGAAGGTCTGCACGGACTCCTGTGTGTTTGGGGCCTATGTGCAGGCGCGTCAGGCGAAACAGATATTAGATATCGGAGCGGGAACGGGCTTGTTGGCGCTGATGGTGGCGCAGCGGTCGGAGGCAGTGGTGGAAGCCGTAGAGATAAACCCGGGGGCGCAGGTACAGGCAGCACAGAACTTTGCCGAAAGCCCATGGCCGGAACGTCTGAAACTGCATCCCATGCCCTTGCAGGACTTTGCAAAAAGCTGCACCCAGCAATACGATGTGGTTATGTCGAACCCGCCTTTTTTTCTGGCTTCGCTCAAGTCTGATGATGCCGCTAAGAACACGGCCAAACATACCGGTGACCTGCTCTTTGAAGACATTCTGGCCTTTGCACAAAAACACCTGGCGCCGGAAGGAAGGCTATACCTGTTACTCCCGCCAGCAGAGGCAAATCACTTTGCGGACATTGCCAAAGCGCACGCGCTATACCTGGCCGAAACCCTGGAGGTATATACCCGCACTGGCGGCAAGTGCATTCGCCATGTCCAGGCTTATACCTTCGAGCCGACAAGGCAGGCAGTTACTAAAACCCTCAACATCCGCAAAGAAGACGGGAAAACCTATACCGCAGACTTTATAGCACTGCTACGGGACTACTACCTGATCTTCTAAAACAGCCAGAAGCTATACCTGCTAATGGGTTGCTTTTACCTTTTCGACTTCCACAAAGTCAATCCCATACGCCTTGAGTTCTTCCAGCACAGGCTCGTATAAGTCCGGGTAGATGGGGATAACGACTCCCCGACGGTCGATTTTACCTTGCAGCAGGAGTTTTGCCAGTATACCTACCGGCAGACCCACGGTTTTGGCCATGGCAGTCTGCACCTCGTCGTCGCCCAACACGACCAGCGAAGAAGTGAGTTCGTGCTGCTCACCGTCCAGTTCGTATTCAAATAGGTGCTGCATCACGATCATGTCTTTGTCGCCGGTTTCCAGTTTCCATTTGCCAACCAGTATCTTTTCTAACACCTGCGCCGGTGTGGCGGCTTGCATCCCGAGGGGCGTTTCTTCAAACAAACCGAGCCACTCCAGTTTACTGATGATCTCACCCTCAGGGGCTATACCTATGTAGCGGCACAGCCGCTGCTGCGGTGTCTCTTCAGCAAAGGCAGCCGGCGGAAGGAAAGCCTCCAGGTAACTGCGGTGCGTCATGCTGTCCACACCTTCCAAGTCATAGCTGTCGTCGGTGAGGCCCAGTTGCACAAACACATCCCAGGCGGCGCAATAGCCAATACGGCGCAGCGTACCCCGCAGCATGGTCGGGATGTCCATTAGACCATAATGTTCCCGGTAGCTGAGCGAGTCGCGGTTGGCGTAGCCATCGAAGTGGCCGTAGCCCTCCACGTACAGTTCATCGGTGCGTTTGAATAGCTGGTGATACGGAATGTACTTGTATTCACCGTTCTTGATGTATTTGGCTGTCCCCTGCCCTGCCAGCACCACGTTTCGCGGGTTCCAGCTAAACTTGTAGTTCCAGGGGTTGTTATCTGATTCAGGCGCCACCAGTCCGCCAGTATACGATTTGAAGGAAGTTATTTTGCCACCCATCCCTTGCACCCGCCGAATCACCGCCATTGCCGACATGTGGTCTATACCTGGGTCTAAACCCGACTCCATCAGAATGGTGAGGTTCTTTTGTTTGGCCTCTTCATGCAGTTCCCTGAATTCCGGCGAAACGTAGGAGGCGGTGATCAAATGCTTCTCCTGCTTCATACACTCACGGGCAACCTCAATGTGAAAGATCGCTGGCAGAAGCGATATCACGAGGTCGGCTTTGCTTACCTCAGCAGCCCGTTGCGCCTCGTCGTGCACGTTAAAAACAATTGCCTCTGCAAAGTCTAGCTGCGCGATCCTGTCCCGAAGATGATCCACGTTGATATCGCCGATGGTGATGTGCCAGTTTTCGGAAGGCGCGTTTTGTAACAGGTACTGGATAAGTGAAGAGGCGGAGCGACCGGCCCCGAGTAGGAGTATTTTTTTCATAGCATTCGTGTCGTTGCGTTTGAATTTAGCAATAACCACCTGCAAGGCCAACCTTTTGCATTGTTTTATCAGAATATTCCGTTAAATTTATAGCCCTTTTCTAATTTTTATACCTACAAGGTCTTAAATGGCAAGTGAGCTGAATATACATATCTGCATTGACGTACTGGACTCGGCAGAAGAACTTACCCAACAGGAGCGCGACGCGATAGTGCTTGCTCAAGAAACGGCAAACGATGCCTACGCCCCTTACTCTAACTTTTTGGTCGGCGCCGCTTTGGTCCTGGAAGACGACACCATGTTCAAAGGCAGCAACCAGGAGAATGCCGCCTACCCTTCCGGCCTCTGCGCTGAGCGTACTGCCCTGTTCGCCATGAGCGCCCATTATCCGAACAAAAAAATAAAGCTGATCGCCGTGACTGCCCGTCGCAGAAGCGAACAGCATTTCCTCCCAGCCATGCCATGCGGTGCCTGTCGCCAGGTGATGGCCGAGTATGAGCACAAACAGGGAGATCCCATACCTGTACTACTGCAGGGCCCCGAAGGTAAATTCTACCGCCTCCGCTCTGTAGGCGACCTGCTGCCCTTCCAGTTCAATAAAGAACATTTGTAAGTTTGGGGGTTGGAGAGTTGAGGAGTTTGAGAGTTTAATTGTAGCGACGTTATACCATAACGTCTTGTGAGGGTAGCCAACGGCCTCGAGGGCAGGTATAGCAAACGTAAACACTTGTGGAGGCAAATCGCAACCTGTTCGAATCGTGCACCCAACCCTCAACAATTTAACCATTCAACAATCTAAAAATCACTCCACCACTCATTCACTAAATCACTAAATCACTCAATCAATTCCACCATGGAGCATAAGCTGATAGTGCCGCGTACAGCCCGCTACTATACCTTGGGAACGCCCTCAGAGCAGACACGCGACTTGTGGGTGGTATGCCATGGCTATGGTCAGCTGGCCCGTTATTTTCTGCGCCACTTTGCCGTGCTGGATGATGGCAATACCGTGGTCGTGGCACCAGAGGCACTTTCCCGCTTTTACCTGGATGGCTTTTCGGGACGGGTCGGCGCTACCTGGATGACGAAGGAAGACCGGCTCTCTGAAATAGAGGACCAATCGACCTACCTGAACTTACTACTACAGAAACTCCTGCAGCAAGTACCAGTTGGCGTGCGGGTGCATGTGCTGGGCTTTTCGCAAGGGGGCGCTACAGTATGCCGCTGGCTTGCTACCAATAAAGTGCCATGCCAACACCTTATGCTCTGGGCTGCCTCCTTTCCTGAGGACATTGCTTTTGAATCAGGCAAAGCGGCGTTTGAAGGTATAGCGGTGGATGTGGTGTATGGCACACAGGACGAGTTTATCACACCAGAGAAGCTCCAGCACCAACAGGATATCATGCAGGGCCTCGGCATTTCGCCCCAAGTCCATACCTACGAAGGAGGACACACTATTTTCCCAGAGCTGCTGCAAAAGTTAAAGTCATAAGGCGGAATCTGCCAAACATGCGCTTATCCAAACGTACCCCCACGCTTACTTTCTATCTATATCACACCCGTAACATCCCCTGCACTTGCATCAAGGACGATCATGGAATACCCACTTCTGGGTATTTTTAGGGATGTACAAATCGTTATATATAAATTTTAATAAGTTTTATTTAAATTTGTGGCGATAAACCGCTACCAACCTATTTTATATTTCCACCCACTTTACTCTATTCCTATGAGGAGAATTCTCTACTTATCCTTTCTTTTCTGTTTCCTGGCATTTTCTGCGTTCGCACAGAGCAAGATCAATGTCGCGGCTAACTTTCCTGATGCTAAATTCTTTTTGCTCAACGATGCAGACAACAGCACTGTAACTGAGCTTGGCGTCGGAAGTATTGAGCTGAAGCTAAACAAAGACTCCCGTAATCGCATTGCGATCGTGAAAGAAGGCTACGAGCCGGTGATCCGTGAGTTTCCCCGCACCATGAAGTGGGATAAAGAACAGAAGGTGGAGCTGGCTAACCGCCTGATCGACATAAGCGTGGAGCCTTACGACGCGGAAATTTATGTGGACGGTCGCCTGGCTGGCACGAAGCGCATCAACCTGATCGTGGAGAAAGACAAGTTCCTGAACGTGGAAGTAAAGAAGCCTGGCTTTGCACCGCAAACCAAGGTGTACTATAACCAGAAGGACCGGGAAGCGCCTCCTGTAAAAGACTTTTTTGAATTAAAAGATCGCCAGGTGCGCCTGGAGGTAATTCCGGCAGATGCTTCGGTAGCGCTGAACGGGGTGGTAAACGGCCGTGGCAATACCGATGTGAGCGTACCTTTCGGCACGTGCGTAACGGTGACCGTCACAAAAGAAGGATTTGCTGAAGTGGTGCAGGTATACTGCAACAAGCCAGCCACCGACCCGCTTCCTCCACTTCGCAGCCGCGCCTTGCTCGAGGACCGACTGGTGAAAATCACCTCCTCCCCCGCTGATGCCAACATCGAAGTAGCCGGCAAGGTGGTTGGTGTAGGAAAATATGATTTGAAAGTACCTAAGAACGGCTGTGTGGAAGTGCGCGTGACCAAAGACGGTTTCCTGCGCTACATCAAAAACTACTGCAACCAGGAAAACATGCAGGCTCCGGAGCCTACCGAGTTTGTGGAGTTGGCAGTGGACGAGGCCTATACCTCTTCTATTTCTTCGGATATGGCCAATGTGCGCATCACAATCCCTATAAACAAAACCGTAGACCCGGCAGATGCCTGGAGAATATTGAGCTCGATCATCACCAAGCGTTTTGATGTGCTGGAGACGGTGGACTACAATACAGGTTACCTGACCAGCGCCTGGCAGGTGCAAAACTTCAACGGCGCCAACATGATCCGCACCCGTGTGATCGTAAGCAGCGGCGGTAACTCCAACGACCTGACGTATGTGGTGAAGATCGTAAGCCAGCGCCATGAGCGTGAGAACAACACAGCGCGCAACATTAGTGTGAAAGACGATGAAGACTTCAAAGACTGGGGTCGTCTGCTGAAGCGCTACGACGGTCTGATCGAGGAGATTCAGGCGCGACTGCAGTAAGTCATTTCCTTATCTTGAGACACGACAAAGCCCCGGCCAACATGCCGGGGCTTTGTTTATTTACAGGCTATACCTGGGCCGTGAGGTATCAGTCTTTTTCCCACATCCCTTCCATCACCACCTCCAGCAAGTGCTGGTCAGGGTCGCGAAAGTAGAACGACAGGAAGCCACCTCCCCAATCGTACTCCTGCACAACAGGTATACCTGCCTTCTCAACTTTGCTTTTCCAGCCGCCATACTCTTCCCTGCTTACCTCAAAAGCCAGGTGCAGCTGGCCGGAGCCAAAGTGGGGTGGCAGCGTCCCTCCTTTTCTGGAAGCCTCTGCTAAAAAGCAGAGCAGCACCGAACCTCCGGCTCTGAAAAAAATGTGCCGGTCCTTCACCTCCCCGATCACAGGCAGTCCCAACTTTTCATTGTAAAACTGGCGGCTGCGCTCCAGGTCTGCTATGTAAAGGCAGGTTTCTTTTATCTTCTTTATCTCCATCGCTTCGCTTTAAAAACCATAAACCGGCAAAAAAGCAGGTATTTCCAGTTTGTACGCAACCACAGTGCTTTTGCTTTCCGTTATATCATAATGCGTCTACTGCGTTAAAAAACCTCTATGAAGCTCATGCTGAAAATTCTTGCCTTTTTTATACCTGTGCTGGTAGCCCTCTTTTACTTTTTGGGGCGACCTGCCGATACCGTTACCAATTCAGAAGCTGCAACCAGCAAGCTAGTCAGGCTGGCAAAACTTCCTTCCCCAATCAGCGAAAGCTCCGGCGTTGAGTTTATACCTGAACGGGACGCTTATATCACCCATAACGACGCAGGAAATAAACCGCACCTCTACATAGTCGACCGTAAAGGCAAATTAATGGAAACTATCAAATTGAATCTGCCCAACGTGGACTGGGAAGACCTGGCGCGCGACAGTGACGGGAACATCTACATCGCCGATACGGGCAATAACAACAACAAGCGAAAAGAACTGGCCATTTACAAAGTCCAGCTAGACAAACCCGATAAAATAGAGGCCATCCGGTTCACCTACGAAGACCAGAAGGCTTTCCCACCTTCTAAAAAAGACATGAATTATGATGTGGAAGCCATTTTCTGGCATGGTGGCAAGCTATACCTGGTATCGAAGGACAGAGGCATGAAAGAGACAGCCAAGGTATACGAACTGCCGGACAACGGTGGCGAGTACAAGGCCAGGCTGCTAGGCAGTCACAAACTGGGTGTACCGGTGACCGGCGCAGGCAGCAGCGCTGATGGCAGCACGGTGGCACTTGTAAGTGAGGGTGGCTTGCACATTTTCCAAAACGTGAGCGATCCGGCTGCTTTCTACAAAGGCGACTACCAGAAGGTGAATATCAAGCAAGCCGGGCAAACCGAGGCGGTGGCATTTGAAAATGAAAACACCCTTGTGATCACCAGCGAAGACGGTGGCTTGTTCAGGTATAGCCTCAACTAACTGCATGAACCTATTAAAACAGAAACGGCCAGCAATGATTGCTGGCCGTTTCTGTTTCTATACAAAAATTTACTTCCGGGCTACTTCCCGGGCAGGCTTCCCGCCAGGCAGGGCCGGCTTAGGATTGCGCCATACCCTGAAGAGTATGATCAAACCGATAATGATCAGGGGGATACTCAACTGCTGACCGATGTTCAGCGCCATTGTCGCCTCTTTTTCTACCTGCACCTCTTTCAGGAACTCTACCAGGAAACGGAAAGTGAACAGAGCCGTCACGAAAATGCCGAACAGCAAACCCTTTGGCAGTGCCTCTTTGTATTTCTTCCAGAGCCAGTAAAGCAGCACGAACAGCAGGAACACACTGAATGATTCGTATAACTGCGTCGGGTGTCGCGGCACGTGGGAGTATTCGCTCTGACGCACAAATATAAAGCCCCAAGGCAGATCAGTAGGTCTGCCGAAAATCTCAGAATTCATCAGGTTGCCCAGTCGGATAAGTGCGCCACCCAGCGCCACCACGATCACGATCCGGTCCAGCACCCACATGTAATCAAAATGATGCTTGCGGCTGAACAGCCACAAAGCCAGTAGTATACCGATTGTAGCGCCATGGCTGGCCAGTCCGCCTTCCCATATTTTGAGAATCTCGATCGGATTGCTCAGGTAGTACTCAGGCTGGTAAAACAGGGTATGGCCCAGGCGAGCGCCTACTACCGTACCAACGATCATGTACAGGGTGATGATGTCCACATCCCCTTCTGTGCGTCCTTCGGCTACGTAAATTTTGGTCAGGATGCGTTGCCCGAACACAAAAGCCAGCGCGAACAGGAGCCCGTACCAGCGCACTTCAAAAGAGCCAATGGAAAAGATGGAGGGACTTACATCCCAGGTTATATAATTCAGAATGCTCATATACAGCGGTATGGTTCTGCCAAAGTTACAATATTTAGCAAAGCGAAAAAATCAGCATCTGACAGGTATAGGTATTTTTATCCACAGGTATAGCCACAAAATCAAAAGGCACCACACTTGCCTGCGCTCACAGGTGTAGGTTGGTGCCTTTTACAGGTATAAGTTTCTGCTTCTATTTCAGCTTGCTCAGCTCCTCCCGAAATCCACCGCTCAGGATCGGATAACGCAACCAACTGCGCGGGTCCAGGTTGTAGTCGTCGAGGTGGAAGCCCGGGGCGTAGCGCTCGCGTTTCCACTGGTTGCGCGACCACAAGGTATAGAACTTGTGCACATACTCCTTCAGCGATTGAACAGGCGCTACGTTCTCTTTCTCCAGTTGGTCCATCACCTGCTGCGGCGATAGACGGTCGTACCAGGCCAGGCGCTCGATCATATTCAGGATTTCGTATGGCATCAGGTCCTTCTCGTCTGTCTGGTTTTCGGAAGAAGGGCGCAGTTCGGCGGTTGGCTGCAGGTTGTTCACATAGTCCAGCCCCAGATAGCCCAGCTCCTCCTGCATCCAGATCAGGAACTGGCGGATAAAAGCTTTGTCTATACCTGCAATCGGGGAAATACTGCCAGCCGTGTCGCCATCCATGGTGGCGTAGCCCACCGCTGCCTCGCTTCGGTTAGAAGTCGCCAGCAACAAGGCGTTTCTGATATTGGCCAGCATCCAGATGGCAGGAGCCCGCACACGAGCCTGAATGTTCTGCAGGGTCACGTCGTCTTGCTCCCAGGTCAAATCGCGTTCTAAGGCTTTCTCAATTTTAGAGGTATAGCCCTTCACTTCGTCATCGATTGTCCAGTCATAAAATACCGCTCCCAGAGATTCAGCCAGTTCTTTGGCTGAGGTATAGGTGGCGTCAGAAGAATTGACAGTACCCTGATAGGCACAAGTCAGCATTTTGCCTACCAGCTGCTTGACCACCTGGTCTTGCGGCAAGCCCTCAAAATACTCGGCATCTTTGAGCGAGAACATGCGGGCTTTGGTCACAAAGCCGGTCACGCCCAGGCTGTCGACGCCACGGCGCACCATTTCGGCCACGGCCACGGCACAGCACGACGAGTCAGCACCGCCACTCAGCGACAGCACAAAGCCACGGCTACGGCTCTTGCGCATGTAGTCAAACAGTGCCAGACTCAGGGCGGCGATCAACTCGGCGTTTTCGTCTATAGGCGGCAAGTACTCGATTGTTTCAGCTATTTCCGGGTTGGCCCCGAAACTAACCTCAGCACATTCCAGGTCTACATCCTTAAAGCACAGCAGCTCATTTCGGCGAATCAGCTTGCCGTTCTGGGCGATAAGTACTTCCCCGTCAAAGATCACGCGGCCCGACTCATTGCCAAGCAGGTTAGCGTACAGGTAAGCACATTGATATTTTTGGGAGGCTTCTACTACCAGGCGATGGCGCAGGTCCGTCTTGCTCAGAGCAAAGTGGCTGGCGCTTGGGTTCAGGATCAGCTGCACACCCTTCTGCATGTGGCGCTCAGCAGGGCGGTTGGTTCGCCAGGCATCCTCACATATTTCAAAGGCATATTTCACGCCTTTCTCTTCGTACACAAGATCGCCAATCGGGTAGCGCTTCCCCTGCATCTCGAACTCCTCTACCACATTGGCTGGCCATGGTGTGAACCAGCGCGGCTCGTAGTGTATGCCGTCGCGGGCAAGGAACTGCTTGGCCGTAAAGCCCACAATCTCCTTGTTCTTGATAACGCAAGCCGTATTGAAAATATCTTTTCCGATGATCACATGCACGCCCAGGCACACAGTCATGTTATCGCACCACTCTTTTACCTGGAGTAGCTTGTCGAACGTCTCCTCGGCAAACCAGGGGTGCAGAAACATGTCCTCACAGCCATAGCCTGTAATACAAAGCTCAGGCAGCAGCAGAATATCGACATTGCGGGTGCTTGCCTCGATGATAGCAGATCGGATATTGAGCAGGTTGGCTTCCCAGTCGAGCGGGGTCTGATTCAGGGCAGCCCCAGCCAGTATCAGTCTTGTTTCTTCCATAGTGTGTTCTCTAACGCAACAATATGGAAGCAAGTTAAGCTTTGGCGGCCAAATAAAGAACCACTATACCTTGAACAGGTATAGCTAAACACCCTTAGTGCAGATTCAGGTATAGGCCGGGCGCAGTGCCGAACCAGAAATCAGAAATGAAGAATGGAAAAGGATGGAAAGCGAAGCAGCTGTCGTTCGAATAACAGAGGCTTATTTAAAAAGCCAAATTAACAAAGCTGTCAGGACTGTGTTGGCAAACTGCGCGCGCTACCTCCCGCTATTGAGAGACAGCCTTAGCTGATGTTGAGTACATCCAGCGCCTTCTCGGCTGCAGCTTGGTCGGCTTTTTTCTTGGATAGGCCTACGCCAACAGCCACGGGTTTGTCATTGAGGTAGATCTCGCAGGTAAACTCGGTTGTGTTGCCCTGATTCTTGCGGTTTACGATCTCGAACCGGATATCGGCATTCTGGCTTTGCGCCCACTCGATGAGCTTACTCTTGAAGTTAGAGGTGGTGTTGACCAGTTTGTGCAGGTCCACGTGCGGCTTGATGAGTTTCCCCAATATAAACTGTCGGGTTGTACTATACCCTTTGTCCAGATATATCGCGCCAACCAAGGCTTCCAGAGCATTGCCATGCACTGACTTATGTCGGGCGCTCTGTCCGCCTGTGGTATCTACCTTCACCAGCAGGTTAAGGCCGATTTTAATGGCAATATAATTGAGGGACTCACGGTTGACAATCCGTGAGCGCATTTCTGTCATAAAGCCCTCGTCTTCGTAAGGAAATTTCTTGAATAGCAGTTCTGCCACTACCGTTCCGAGTACCGCATCGCCCAAAAACTCCAGCCGCTCATTGGTATCGTGCTTGCTGGCCAGGTTCTGCCGCGCAAAGGACGTGTGTGTGAGCGCCAGTTTATACAGGCGTATATTATCAGGAGTGCTACCAATAATTCCGGCAATGGCGCGCACTAACTCTCTATCTTTGGTAAATAGGCTGTGATAGAAGCGCCGTACCGGTTTTATTGGACCAAACACCTAGTCGATAAATTGACGGAATAAAACGGAAGTATTGTGTCCACCGAAGCCGAACGTGTTGCTGAGCGCTACCTTCACCTCGCGCTCCTGCGCTTTGTTGAAAGTAAAGTTCAGACCTGCGTCAAAGCTCTCATCATCCGTGAAGTGGTTGATGGTTGGTGGCACCAGGCTGTTCTTGATGGCCATGATAGCAGCAATAGCCTCTATCGCACCGGCTGCACCCAGCAAGTGACCTGTCATGGATTTGGTAGAGCTGATGTTGAGCTTGTAGGCGTGGTCACCGAACACAGTCTGAATGGCTTTCACTTCGCTGATGTCTCCAAGCGGAGTGGACGTGCCGTGCACGTTAATGTAGTCTACTTCCTCGGGCTTGATGTTGGCATCACGCAGTACGTTCTTCATCACGTTGAGTGCGCCCATACCTTCCGGATGTGGGGCTGTGATGTGGTAGGCGTCTGCAGACATGCCACCACCGATCACCTCGGCGTAAATCTTAGCGCCGCGGGCTTTGGCATGCTCGTACTCTTCCAGAATGAGGGCGCCTGCACCTTCACCCAACACAAAACCGTCGCGGTCTTTGTCAAATGGGCGGGAAGCCGTCTCTGGCGAGTCGTTGCGCTCTGAAAGGGCTTTCAGGGCGTTGAAGCCTCCTATACCTGCCTCGGTTACGGCAGCCTCTGAACCACCGGTTACCACCACATCGGCCATACCCAGGCGGATATAGTTGAAAGTGTCGATGATGGCGTTGGTAGCAGATGCACAGGCAGAAACCGTTACGAAGTTAGGTCCACGGAAGCCGTACTTAATTGAAATGTGGCCGGCACTGATGTCCGCGATCATCTTCGGGATGAAGAATGGGTTGAATCGCGGTGTGCCGTCCCCGTTGGCAAAGTTCACGCACTCCTCCTGGAAAGTACGCAGACCACCAATACCAGATCCCCAGATTACACCTACGCGGTCGGGATCAAAGTTCCCCTCCACCAGGTTCGCGTCCTGAACCGCCTCGTCAGCCACCACCATGGCGAACTGAGAGAACAGGTCCATTTTACGCGCTTCCTTACGGTCGAAGTAATTTTCAGGATCGTATCCCTTTACTTCACAGGCAAACTGGGTCTTAAACTTACTCGCATCAAAGCGTGTAATAGGCGCAGCTCCACTCACACCATTGGCCAGTCCGTTCCAATAATCTGCAACGTTGTTTCCAAGTGGGGTGAGTGCGCCAAGCCCTGTAACTACAACTCTCTTAAGCTCCATAAGCTGCTAGTAGAGGATAGATAGTAAAATTACTTAATACAATAAGGCAATCGGGGTTATATTACTTTGCGTGCTCTTCCAGGTAGCTGATAGCCTGACCTACAGTGGCGATGTTTTCAGCCTGGTCATCTGGAATAGATACGTTGAATTCCTTTTCGAATTCCATGATAAGCTCTACTGTATCCAGTGAATCAGCGCCAAGGTCATTTGTGAAGCTAGCCTCCGGAGTAACTTCTGACTCTTCAACACCAAGCTTATCGATGATGATAGCCTTTACTTTTTCTGCGATTTCTGACATTTTTTCTTATAGTTTATTAAAACACTGTGCAAAGAAATGTAATTAGGCAGACAATGTCAAAAAAAATTGTGGTATTCATAATGTTATAAAAGTTTTTGCCTTAAAGGTCGTTTTCCGTTGCCATGTTTATAAATTTGCAATTACGCTGTTTGTGAACCCATGAAAACACTGCACCTGGACATTGAGTATGATTTCAGCTTCGCCCTTTTCGGCGTGGTTGCCTCATGCCGTGACTACAAAATGGCCTGGTCGCTCAACCGTCTTCTGGGCCTGAACCTGACCCGACAGCGGGACCTTTGCTACGAAACGACAGATAGGCAGAAGATGTACATCTCTCATTTTGAGCACAACGACACGCACAGCACAGTGCGCCTGTTCCGGAACAAGGCACTGGGGACACTTACTGCTAAAAAGCCCTTTATGCTGCCCGATGTAAAAGAGTATGATTACATTTTGCAAATATCAGGAGCGCTGCAACATTACCTTCACCCGCAGGAACTGCTCAGGAGGCTCCAGAGCCTGCCCCTGATCCAATACACGAAACAATTTGATCCACTTACACTTAAGTACAAGGAACACTTATTATTCTGAATTATGAAGATAGTCTTCAACAAGACCAAAGTACTGGCCACTGTTGGCCCTGCCAGCAATACCTTTGACCGCCTCCTCGCCCTGGTGCAGGAAGGCGTAGATGCCTTCCGACTGAATTTTTCGCACGGGGAGCACGAGGAGCACCTGCAGGTAATTGAGCATATCCGCGAATTGAACCGCCGATTCAACACCAATATCTGCATTGTGCAGGATTTACAGGGTCCCAAGATCCGCATTGGCGAAGTTGAAAACGGTGGCGTAGAAATAAAAGAAGGGCAACGCGTCGTGCTGCGCTGCGACGGCTCGGTTAGCAATCACGAACACTTGGGCACAAGCTATACCGCACTTGCCAAGGACGTAAGCCCAGGCGATACCATTTTGCTGGACGATGGCAAGCTGGAGCTGAAGGTGGTTACCACTGATAATGACTGCCTGGTAGAAGCAGACGTGAAATACGGTGGTGTGGTGAAACCACGCAAGGGCATCAACCTGCCCGATTCTTCGGTATCAGCCCCCTCTATGACGGAAAAAGACATTCGCGACCTGCACTTTGGCCTGGATAACGATGTAGAGTGGGTGGCCCTCTCCTTTGTGCGCAAAGTGGAGGATGTCCTGGAGATCAAGCGCATCATTCAAGAGCGTGGCAAAGATACCCGCGTGATCGCCAAAATTGAGAAGCCAGAGGCTATCCGCAACATCGATGAGATCATTGCTGCATCTGATGCCCTGATGGTAGCACGCGGCGACCTGGGCGTGGAGACAGGCATGGAGCGTGTACCGATGCTTCAGAAAATGATTGTGGAGAAGTGTAACAAGGCCGCCAAACCGGTGATTATCGCTACCCAGATGATGGAGAGCATGATCGTGAACCCGAAGCCTACCAGAGCTGAGACCAACGACGTTGCCAACGCCGTGATTGACGGTGCTGACACCCTGATGTTGAGTGCCGAGACTGCGGTAGGTGCTTATCCGGTTGAGACAATCCGCTCCATGAACTTAACGATCAGCGAGGTGGAGCGCCAGGCTGAGATCTTTAACAAGACGTATATCCTGAACCCACACTCTCAGACTTTCTTCAACGACAGCCTGGTAGCCAATGCCTGCAACTTGGCCCGCGACACCAACGCCCGTGCCGTTATCGGTATGACCAAGTCAGGTTATACGGCCTTCCAGCTGGCAAAATACCGCACCAAAGCTGACATTTTCATCTTCACCGAGAATGAGCGCCTGCTCACCACGCTTAACCTGGTATGGGGTGTTCGCGGCTTCTACTATGACAAGTTCGAGTCTACTGATGCCACGATCGAAGACATCAAGCAAATGCTCCTGAAAGCAGGTTACCTGAACAAAGGGGATGTATTCATTAACACGGCGAGTATGCCGATATACGAGCAGAAACGAACGAACATGATTAAGCTGAGTATCGCTTAAAATAAAAGTGTTCTTTGTAATTCAGGGAATCCTGGGGTCAGTGTAGCGGCCTCAGGATTTTTTGTTTTGGGAGGGGTTTATGCTTGGGGGTTTGAAATTGCTAAAGGTATAGGCAAGATTGCTTTGGGATGATAAGTTTTCTGCCTAGCCATAGGGGCACTTCCATGATGGCGCGAGCGTCTTCGCTCGTGTCTGCTATAGTGGGGCCTCTGGCCCAAGTGTGGGCACAGGATAGGTATAGCTTACTTTGCATCATAGAAGCTGCTATTTCAGGGATAGCAATCTTACTTTGTTGTATAGCTTCGCCTATGCGGCGGTAAATGACAAGAGCGAAAACGGAGAGTTCTCATACCTCCCAGCATAAATTCCACTGATTATGAAATAAGCTAACCAGCTTTCCCTCCCCTGTCCCATCAGCGACACACCAAGGAAAGCTATCAAAAAAGAGCTGTTTAAAGGCAAACAGGGCACCTTCAAACAGCTCTAATAGAAAACACAAAAAGCCTTACACTTGACGTGTAAGGCTTCAGAATGGTATTCCAGCAAAAAACTAGGCTGCAGCCAGGCCGTTAACAAACTTAGCCAGTTTCGACTTGTTGTTAGCAGCTTTGTTTTTGTGGATGATGTTTTTCTTTGCCAGACGGTCAAGCATTGAAGAAACTGTCTTGTACAGTTCTTGCGCCTCAGTTTGGTCAGTAGTGCCTTTCAGCTTTTTGATGAAAGTACGAGTAGTTTTCGCCTGATATCTGTTACGAAGACGTTTCGCGTCGTTAGATCTGATTCTCTTTAATGCCGACTTGTGATTAGCCATGTTATTTTATACTAATTAAAATTTCGTTGCGTATCCTGAATGAGTTTGCAAAGATATATTCTTTGAAATTAAATTCCAAAACCTCCTCGCTATTAAAAATGCCTGACTAAGTATTTATTGCCGCCCCGGAACTATTCCACCGCAAATACTTAACTCAATGCCGATTCAAAATTACACTTATTTAGCCTGAAAACCATGCTACCCCTGCGTTTCTTTCTGTCAGCTGCCTTTGTGCTACTTTTTTTCGCCTGCTCCAGTAATAAAGGGCAACCAGACCACTCCTGCTTCTGTAAAACCAAAGCCCTATGAACTGGCTATACCTGCTACCCTGCCCGGTAATTTTATTATTCCTTTCAATGAGAAAAGCCTGAGTCCACAGCAATTGCCGCAGCCCCAGGCTTAGTCTTCAGCTAAAAATTAGCTTAGTTGTTTTTTCGGTCTACATCCACATCAACATCTACATCACCGATACGCTTCTGCACTTTGTCTTCGGTACGTTTCCAGCTGTCTTTTACTTCTTTCCACTCACGCTTGGCTTCATCGTCCCAGGTATCGCTTTTAGCGTCTAGTTCAGCTTCGCGACGGTTGTATTCAGCTTTCATCTCGCGCCACTCTTCTTCTGATGCTGTTTCAGCACGAGAAGACTGATCGTTCACCCATACCGCGAATTCATCATATTCACGCTCAGCTTCTACGCTGGTTTCGTTCGCTTCTACTTGTGCCTCATCAATCTCACTGTTCGTTTCAGTGCGGGTTTCAGAGTTACAGGCAAAGGTAAATGCACTAACTGTTAGCGCCATACCTAGCATTTTGAGATTTGATTTTATATTCATCGTATAATTATCATTAGTTATACTGCCTTATACGTATTATTACAACACTTAGAATAGTAATATTCAAAGTAAAGCATATAAATGTATAGCGTTTTACTATATATAATTGTATCAGAGCTTACTGTTATCTGTTTTTCAGCTCCGTGTCAAACTCTGGCTCCACTTCAGATGCCCTGAACCGGGTCCCGGATCGGCCTACTGTTTCCTGCCATTGGGCTTGCACCTTCTCCCACTCCGCCTTGGTCTGATCGTCCCAGTCGGCGCTCCGCTTTTCTATGTCGGTTGCTTTGCGGTTATATTCCGCCTCCATCTCATTCCATTCTTCCTCGGTGGCTGTTTCAGCACGCTTGCTGTTCTCTTCTACCCAGGTCGAAAATTCCTCTACCTCTCGATTAGCACTGTGTCGGGTTTCAGAGGAACAAGCCGCGATGGAGCCTGCCAATAGGCAAACCAGTATCCATGTTTTTATATGTCTGATAAACTTCATTGTCTTATGTTCTGTTGGTGTTACAAGAGAGAGTACGTCAAAAGCGGCCCACTGATATGGCGCGAAATATAGAAAGGTCGTAATTTTGAATTTTTCGTATTAATTAAAAAATACCCTTTTACCTGATGCCCATTCTACCGTCACAGCACAAACCGCCTTTTTACCTCTTCAACGGGCATATCCAGACGATTGTGCCCAGCTTGTTCAGGCAGGTAGAAGGCGTGAGCTACCACCGCGAACGGCTGACCACTCCCGACGATGATTTTATAGACGTCGACTGGTCGCGCGTTAAATCCCGATCACTGGCTGTCCTTTCCCACGGCCTGGAAGGCGACTCGCACCGGCCCTACATCATGGGAATGGTGAAAGCATTGAACGAACGTGGTATAGATGCACTGGCCTGGAACTACCGCAGTTGCAGCGGTGAGCCAAACAAGCTCCTCCGCTCCTATCATCTGGGCGCCTCCGACGACCTCGACTTTGTGGTGCGCCATGCACTGGAAAGAGGAAATTACGAAACCATATACCTGGTCGGGTTTAGTGCCGGCGGCAACATTAGTTTGAAGTATTTGGGAGAAGACCCGGCGCAGGTGCCAGCCGAAGTAAAGCGGGCGTCCGTTTTCTCAGTGCCCATCGACTTAAAGAGCTCTGCGAAGCGCATTTCCAAAATCTATACCCAGCGCTTCTTAAAATCACTGGGACAAAAACTGGAACAGAAAAAAGAGATGTATCCGGATGCCCTGGATCTCAGCAACTACAGTCTGTTCTGGTCTTTCCCAGAGTTCGACGACAAGTACACGGCCCCACTGCACGGTTTCGAAAATGCAGAGGATTACTACAAGCGCTCCAGCAGCAAGCAGTTTCTGAAAAGCATACAAGTGCCAACGCTACTCGTCAATGCCCAAAACGACCCGTTCCTCACAAAATCCTGCTTCCCTTTCGAAGAGGCAGATGCCAACCCATACCTATACCTCGAAACACCTGCAGGAGGCGGCCACGTGGGCTTTGCCGAGGATTTCAGGAATGATGTTTATTACTCAGAGGCCAGAGCTGTGCAGTTCTTGTTGGAGGGAGAGTAGCCGCTACGGCATCGGCACCACCACCACCTTCTTGGTCTCAAAAAACTCCTCAGTAAAGTAGTCTTTCAGGTCGTATACCTTCGTGATCAGGCCGGACTCGGCTATCTCTTCTTCCAGATCGCCGCCTTTGAGGTAGTAGATGCCCTTGTCAGGTATAGCTTCTCTCTTAAAACTGTTCATCACCCAAGGGTAAAAATTGGCCAGTCGGGTAACGGCGCGGCTTACCACGAAGTCGAACTTCTCGCGCACTTGCTCGGCGCGGGTGTGGGAGGCGGTTACGTTCTGCAAATGCAACTCGCGGGCAATCTCCTGTACTACGTGTATCTTTTTCCCGATCGAGTCCACCAGGTGGAACTTCACATCCGGAAACATAACAGCCAGCGGCAAGCCGGGCAGTCCGCCACCTGTGCCGACATCCAGCACATGCGCCTGCGCCGGAAACTGAATTACTTTGGCTATACCCAGCGAGTGCAGGATGTGGTGCTCGCCGATGTGCTCCATATCCTTGCGCGAAATCACGTTGATCTTCTCATTCCACTCACGGTACAGTTCGGCCATGCGCTCATATTTATCGAGCTGGTCTTCGGTAAGCTCCGGAAAGTAACCTGACAAAAGTATGCGGATGGAGATGGACATGGTTGAGTTTAAGAGTTTAGGAATTTAAGAGTTTGAAAGTTGAGTAGTAATAATACAGCTCGTTCTCTTTCTAACTTAGAACAAGGTATAGTATACCTGCCAGCACAGCGACTACAACCACTACGGCAAGGGCCATAAAGAGGTCGAACAGGAGCACCAGGCCGGCGTTGCGGTACTGGCCTTCGTACTTGCGGTCCAGCTCCTGTTGGGCTTCTTCAGTGCCTCTGTGGCGCAGGTATAAATGCAGTTTGCCCATTCGCACCAGGATGGCTTCGCTCAGGTTTCGCATGGTCTGTGTTTGCAAGGTATAGCGGTTCTTCTTCTAGTGCCCTATTGTAGCTACAGGAACTGCAAAAATAGGAAATAAGTCTGGAAATCAGCCCAAAAATAGAGCCCCCGCCGCACAAAGCAACAGGGGCTCTAAAAACGCAATCAATATTTTTTGCTTGGTTAAATTGCTGCATGGTTAAATAGTTAGTCCACAGAACGATTCCTCATTTCCGAACAACAATTTAACCATCAACAATTTAACAATTAAATCAAGTGCTTCTTATTCTTCACCATGTCATAGAGCAACTCGCGGGCGCGGTGCAACTGAGCTTTCACGGTGCCGAGCGGAGCGTTTAGTTCAGTGGCAATCTCTTCGTACGACAGTTCGTTGAAGTAACGCAGTGTTACGAGGCGCTGGTACTTCTCTGGCAGCTTGGCTACCACGTACTGCATGATCTCGATCTTCTGGTTCTTGATCGCCTCTTCCTGCGGGTTCAGGTTCTTGTCCTTAAAGTCGATCGTGATCTCGTCGCCGTTGTCGATCTTAATAGCTGAGTCGATGCTCATCGTCTTGATGCGGTTCTTGCGGATAAAGTCGATGCAGTTGTTGGTGGCGATACGGAACAGCCAGGTACTGAAAGCGTACTCCGGGTTGAATTTATGCAGGTTACGAAAAGCCTTAGCAAAAGCCTCTATGGTCAGGTCCTCAGCGTCGTCGGCGTTGCGCACCATCTTGAGAACCACGTGGTATACCGGCTTCTTGTATATGCTCATCAACTCAGCATAAGCTTTCTCGTCGTTTTCTTCAACAGCCGCCTGTATCAGCTTGAAATCGTGCTTCGCTTTTGCGGAGAATTGTTTGTTTACTTCCATCTGATTCGTTTGTTCAATACTACGGATACCCCAAGGAGCAGGTAACTAAAAAAATAAGCAATATCGAGCAGCGGCAACAACGGCAAAGAAACACCTTCGTCTAATCTGCGCGCCACACTTACATAGATCGGAAACACAGCCAGGTAGCGGATTCCGACAAGAGCGGCCAATATAGTCAAATGGCTATTTAGAACAAGAAGAATAATTACCAGTGTGTAAAAAAGAATATTGGATGAAATAAAAGTCCCTATCCTTCCTTTGTCTGCTGCATTGTACTGCCTGCCGGCGGCCATGTGCCTTCTTTTTTGTACCAGCCATTCCCGAAACGTCTTTTTGGGAATGCTGACTGTTTGCCCTTCCTTGCTGATAACAATGCTTGCTTTACTATTGTTGACGGCATCTCTGACAAATAGGTCATCGTCGCCGCCGGTAGTCTTGATATGAGATGCAAACCCTTTGTTTCTAAAGAAACATGACTTAGTATACGATAAGTTTCGGCCAACGCCCATGTACGCGTGTCCTTTGTTTGCATGAGACAGATACTGAATTGCGGTCAGTAAGGTTTCATATCTGATAAGATGATTAAGGAAACCACCCAGCTTTTTATAGGGCGAATAACCAATAACTAAGTCAGCACCAGCAGCATAGCCACTTTGCATTTTTTCAATCCATCGCTCACTGCAAGGTCGGCAGTCCGCATCTGTGAACAGCATGTGTTCGTATTTGGCGGCACGTATACCTAAGGCTAACGCATATTTCTTCGGATTAAGGTACTCCGGTGTTTTTTTAATTGTCACCACCCGGAAATTCGGAAACTGGCGCTCGAGCTCATACACGTAAAACTCCGTGTCATCGTCAGAGCGGTCGTTCACCAGGATGATCTCATACTCGGGGTACTGCTGGTCAAGCAGCATGGGCAGGAGTTCAAACAGGTTGTCCTGCTCATTATGCGCCGCCACAATCACCGACACAGGCCGATGGGTGTCCGGTTCCGGGTCCTTATACCTGCTCAGCGGCAGGAAGTAAAACAAAGCATAGTATAGCTGTACCAGCACGCAAAAAGCCAGCACCGCCAGGAGTATAAGTGGAATCAAATTATTTAATTGTTGAGTTGTTGATGGTTAAATTGTTGAAAGCACAATACACCAGACCGCACATACCGCTACAACCTATCTAACAACCAAAAATAGGTATAATTAAGCCATTTACGAACATCTTCATGATTTAATAATTGTTTATGTTTTGTGGGTGTGCACTGTGTATCTTTGCAGATTATTTCGATAACCATTTAGCAAAAACCGGTAGCCCTCAGGCTGCTCAAGCAGTTGGCTTGCTTCTTGTAGCATAGTGCGCTGACAATCACATACCATGCAGTTTTCATTAGTAGCAAAAGATATACAGTCAAAAGCCCGTGCCGGGGTGGTAGAGACAGCGCATGGCGCCATCGAAACCCCGATCTTCATGCCCGTAGGTACGGCAGGCACCGTGAAGGCCGTGCACCAGCGCGAACTCAAAGATGACATCAAGGCCGAGATCATACTGGGCAACACGTACCACCTATACCTGCGCCCGGGCCTGAACATATTGGAGCAGGCCGGTGGCTTGCATAAATTCAACGGCTGGGACCGCCCGATCCTGACTGACAGCGGCGGCTACCAGGTGTTTTCGCTGGCCGGTACGCGCAAGATCAAGGAAGAGGGTGTAAAGTTCAAGTCGCACATCGACGGTTCTGCGCTGGATTTTACGCCGGAGAACGTGATGGATACGCAGCGCACCATCGGGGCCGACATCATCATGGCCTTTGACGAGTGCACGCCTTACCCCTGCGACTATACCTACGCCAAGAACTCGATGGAGCGTACGCACCGTTGGCTGCAGCGCTGCGTCGACCGCTTCGACTCTACCGAGCCCAAGTATGGCTACGACCAGACGCTCTTCCCGATCGTGCAGGGCAGTACTTACAAAGACCTGCGGGTGCAGTCAGCCGAGACCATTGCCAGCTTTGGCCGTGAAGGCAACGCCATAGGCGGCCTGTCGGTGGGCGAGCCAGCCGAGATGATGTACGAGATGACCGAAGTGGTGTGCGACATCCTGCCGGCTGATAAGCCCCGCTACCTGATGGGTGTGGGTACGCCAGCCAATATCCTGGAGAACATCGCGCTGGGCGTGGATATGTTCGACTGCGTGCTGCCGACCCGCAACGCGCGCAACGGCATGCTCTTCACCACGCAGGGCATCGTCAACATTCGTAACCTGAAGTGGGCCACCGACCACAGCCCGATCGATGCGGAACTAGGTGGCTATGTGAGCACGTTCTACAGCAAGGCCTACCTTCGCCACCTGGTACACAGCGGCGAATACCTGGCTGGGCAGATCGCCAGCGTGCACAACCTGACGTTCTACCTCTGGCTGGTCAAGCAGGCCCGCCAGCACATCATCGCCGGCACTTTCCGCGACTGGAAAGACGTGATGGTGAAAAAACTAATGGTAAGGCTCTAACGAGCTAGTTAAAAGTTAAGAGTTTAAAGTTAAAAGAGGGGGCTTTGCCTTCCTCCTTTACGAAAGCAAACTCTTAACTCATAACTTTTAACTCTTAACTAAAGCAAAGCTTGAAGCTAATTGACAAATACATCCTGAAGAAGTTCCTGACCACGTACGTGTTCACGGTGCTGATCATGGTCTCGGTGATTCTTGTGATTGACTTCACGGAGAAGAACGACGACTTTATCAAGCACAATGTGCCTATTTCAGAGATCATCTTCGACTACTACATCCACCTGATCCCATTCTACGCGAACATGCTGAGCCCGATCACGGTGTTCATCGCGACGGTGTTTGTGACTTCCAAAATGGCCTCGCACACTGAGATTGTGGCCATTCTGAGTGGTGGCGTCAGCTTCAAGCGCTTCCTGGTGCCGTACCTGATCGGGGCTACCATCATTGGTGCTTTGATTTTTGGCCTGATCGGCTGGGTGATCCCAAACTCGAACAAGGAGAGTGTGGCCTTTCAGGTAAAGTATGTAAAAAGCCCATTTACCTACGACACCCGCAATATACACGTAAAGATATCCCCTGACACTTATGTGTACATGGAAAGCTACAACGTCACGGCACACGTTGGTTATAACTTTGCCATCGAGGAAATAAAAGGCACTAACCTGAGCAAGAAACTAACGGCCAGCAGTGTGCAGTGGAACCCCGATACAGAGAAGTGGAAAGTAGACCGCTATACCTTGCGTACCTTTGACGGAGAGCGTGAAACACTTTACCATGGCGGTGTGCTGGATACCGCCCTCAACATATACCCTAAAGACTTCGAGAGCACCTACAAGTTGGAGCAAACGATGACCCTGCCCGAGCTAAATCGCTTTATTCAGGAAAAACGGGACCGTGGCGCTGATGATATAGAAACCTACCTGATCGAGAAATACGAGCGCTACAGCTATCCTTTTGCGATCATCATCCTCACTGTGATCGGGGTGATCGTGAGTGCCCGCAAGGCACGGGGCGGTGTAGGTATGCAGATCGCGCTAGGCTTCTTCCTAGCCTTTGTGTTCATTATCTTCGTGATTACGAGCCGCAGTCTGGCGCAAGTTGGCGACCTTGACCCGATGTATGCAGCCTGGGTGCCGAGTATTATTTTCACAGGTATAGGCTTTCTTCTTTACCGTTATATTCCACGCTAATGCCGCGTCTTAAGGACTTTATCGAGCTCCATTTCATTGTATTGTTATGGGGCTTCACCGCCATTTTGGGCAAATTGATCACGATTCCGGCAGTAGAGCTGGTTTTCCTCCGCACCCTGATCGCCGCTTTGGCACTGGGTGCTATCATTTACCGACGCAAGACACAGTTTTGGCTGGGGCGCACCAACATGTTCATCATCATGGGTGTCGGGCTGATGATCTCGGCCCATTGGATCCTGTTTTTTGCCTCGGCCCGCATCTCGTCGGTTTCGCTCTGCTTGGTAGGTATGGCCACTTGCAGTTTGTGGACGGCCCTACTGGAGCCAGCCTTCACAAGCAAAAAACTAAAAGTTCACGAAATCCTGCTGGGCGTTATCATCTTAGTGGGTCTCTACATCATTTTCCAGGCCGAGACGGAGTTTGACAATATGCTTGGAATAGGCATGGCGGTTGGCTCTGCGCTGCTGGGCGCAATCTTCACGATCATCAATGCCAGACTGGCTAAGAAGCATCCTTCCACCACCATCACCGCCTATGAAATGGCGGGCGCCTGTATCGGCACAGCACTTTTCTTCCCTATCTACGCCGATCTGTTTACGGAGACGGGTACGCTGAGCTTTGCCATGAACGGCATGGATTGGATATACCTGTTGCTATTGGCAGTGGTGTGTACAGTGTACGCTTATACCGCTTCGGTAAGGCTGATGCAGAAAATATCGGCCTATACCGTTAACCTGACCGTGAACATGGAGCCAATTTACGGCATCCTACTGGCCTGGCTAATCTTCAACGAGAATGAGCAGATGACCTCCAACTTCTACATCGGGGCTACCATCATTCTGCTCAGTGTGTTCATCCACCCGGTATTGGATACGTATAGCGAGCGCCGCAAAAAGCTAAAGGAGGCCTTTCCAGAGAAGGTAGTGGCCGGGAAAGAGTAGGCTGCCAGGTTCGTTTTTGAAAAGGCCGTACACGGCAGATCCTGAGCCGGTCATGGAAGCATAGTCGGCTCCTGCGCTGTACAGTTGCTCCTTTATACCCGCCAGTTCCGGATAGCGCGGGAAAAGCGCCTCCTCAAAATCATTCCTGAGCACTTCTTTCCATACCGGCACATCCTGCTTCAAATACATCTCAATGCCGCAGCTAGGCTTTTTAGGCACGATATTGCCATAGGCTTCGGCTGTGGTGATATGGATGCCCGGATATACCACTATACAGGTATAGTCGCTTAGGTCCAGTTCCACGGGTTTGAAAACATCTCCCTTTTCTACTGCGATCACCGGTTTATTCCGGATAAAAAAGGCGCAGTCGCTGCCAAGTTGGCGGGCGTAGGCCTCGAGTTGATCTTTACTTAGGTTGAGCTCGAACAGACTGTTGAGCTGCTTCAGGGCAAAAGCCGCATCGGCAGAGCCACCTCCCAGCCCCGCTCCCATCGGAATGACCTTGTGTAGGTGCATGTGCACGGGTGGCAACTGAAAGTCCTGCTGCAGCAGCCGATAAGCCTTCAGACACAGGTTCGTATCCGGGTTACCGGGCACGGGCAGGCCGCTCATGGTAAAGGCCTCCGTCTCAGCTGGCACGACCTCCAGCGCATCGCACCAGCGCACCGGATAAAAGCACGACTCCAGGTTATGGAACCCATCAGGGCGCTTCTCTGTCACGAGCAGTCCCAGGTTTATTTTAGCATTCGGAAAATCCAGCATAGGTTCGTATTTATCTGCCTTGGAGAACTCCTGTTGGAAGCTCTTATGACAAAAGACTTTTAGACAAAGGACGAAAGACTTGATCGTATCATCATACGGCTTCAGAAAATGAATATCCTTACTGACGCAGGTATAGCCCTATCCTTTTCTATCTCACTCAATCACTCATTCACTAAATCAATCACTAAACCTTATCCAGCGCCTGCGCCAAATCAGCCAGCAGATCTACAGTCTCCTCTATACCTACAGACAGTCGGATGACTCCCAGCGTAATGCCGAGCTTCTGCTGCTGCTCCGTGCTTAGGCTGCGGTGCGAGGTGCGGAGTGGGTGCGAAATGGAGCTGCTTACCCCTGCCAGCGATGGGGCAAACGGAATGTGCTTCAGCGACCGCATAAAGGTGTTGACCGTTTCCAGATCGTCTTCGAGACGGAAAGAAAGCATGCCCCCGAACATGCCGGAGCCCTGCCCCTTGGCCAGTCGGTGTTGTGGGTGCTGCGACAGACCAGGGTACCATACCTGCTTCACTTTCGGATGGTTACATAAAAACTCGGCTACTGCCATCGCATTGAAGCAGTGCTGCTTCATCCGCACGTTCAGCGTCTTGAGACCGCGGGCGGCCAACCAGCTCTCGAATGGGCTCAGGTTGAGACCGTAAACCCGCATGATCTGTTTGCTGCGCTCCATGTCCTCTGCCTTGCCCGCCACTACTGTGCCCGCCGTCACATCGCTGTGCCCCGACAGGTATTTGGTCACACTGTGGATCACCATGTCAGCTCCGAGGTGCAGCGGTTTGGTAATGACCGGGGAGGCGAAGGTATTGTCAATAAGCAGCTTTATACCTGTGCGCTTGGTTTCGGCGGAGAGCCGTTGTAAGTCCACTACCTGCAGCAGCGGATTGCTCATGGTCTCAGCCAGCAATAGCTTGGTATTTTCCCTTACATGCCCGTCCAGGGTATACAGCTCCTCACTCGGCACATAGCTTACAGCTATACCCATGCGGGTCAGCTCCTGCGAGAGCAAGGCCGCTGAGCCGCCGTAGATCTCCTCGGCGCACAGCAGATGGTCGCCTGACTGGCAATACGTGAGCACCGCCGTCAGGATGGCTGACATCCCCGACGAAGTGGCCACAGCTCCGGCACCGCCTTCCAGTTTGTTCACCTCTTCGGCCAACTCATCAGAATTGGGGTTGCCGTAGCGGGTGTACATGTACTTTTGGTCCGGTTGCTCGAAGTACAGCTCCAGATCGTTCAGGTCTTCGAAGGTGAACACCGAGGTCTGGTAAATGGGCGTGGTTTTCGGGTGGATTTGTGCCATGGTCAGGTATAAGTAAAACTCGCCTTGAAGTTAAGAAGTAAATTTCTATATATTGTGCAGGTATAGCGCCTAGGCCTATCAGAGAGCCCCTATACTTTTATGACCGTACTTAACACAGGGAAACAGGCATATTCAGCCATGTATCCGGAGCGCTTCAATTACAAAGACCATCTTTATGAAATCACTATTTTCAGGGCAGATAAAGCTTATAAAACTGGGGGTTCTCCTCCTTCTGCTGGGTACGGGTTGTAACCCTCCAGCCCTAAAGTCTGAACAGGCTGCTGCGTATCACACAACAGATGATAACACGGAATTTGTACCGCAATGGGCAAAAACGGTCGTCTGGTATCAGATATTTCCGGAGCGCTTCCGGGATGGGGACACAAGCAACAACCCCACCGTTGCCGATATTCTGGGAGCAGACCCACAAGAGCCTCCGAAAGCATGGCACGTGCACCCCTGGGGAAGTGACTGGTATCAGCTGCAGGATTACGAAAAGAAGAACGGCGAACCTGAAATGTGGAAGCATCTGCTTAGAAGGCGCTATGGGGGTGACCTGCAGGGCATCATCGACAAACTGGACTACCTGCAGGACCTGGGTATAACAGCCATTTACTTAAACCCGGTTTTTCAGGCACCCTCCCTGCACAAATACGATGGTGAAAGCTACCATCACATCGATCCGAACTTTGGTCCTGACCCAGAAGGTGACCGAAAACTGATCGCGACTGAAAATCCGCTGGATCCTGCCACCTGGGTATGGACGAGTGCTGACGAGCTGGCTCTGCAGCTGATCAGAGAGGCCCATAAGAGGGGAATGAAAATTATATTCGACGGGGTATTTAACCACTTGGGCTATAACAGTTTTGCATTTCAGGATGTCCTGAAAAACCAGCAGCAATCGCCTTACAAAGACTGGTTCATCATCAAATCCTGGGACGACCCTGAGAAGGGCACCAAATTCGATTATGAAGGCTGGTTTGGCGTGAAGTCTTTGCCTGAGTTGCGGGAAGACAGTACCGGGATAGTGGAGGGACCCCGGCAGTACATCTTTAATGCCACGGAACGCTGGATGAACCCGAAAGGAGAAGGTATAGAAAACGGCATTGACGGCTGGAGACTCGATGTAGCCTTCTGTGTCGGCCATCCTTTCTGGAAGAAATGGAGAACGCACGTTCGCTCTATCAACCCTGAGGCGTATATGACCGCCGAAATCGTTGATACGCCGGACAAGGTGAAACCCTACATGCAGGGAGATGAATTTGATGGTGAAATGAACTACAACTTTGCCTTTGCCGCTGCGGAGTTCTTCTTTAACCCGGATACCATGCGCATTTCGGCCACCGAGTTCGACAGCAAATTAAAAGCGCTGCGGGAGCTGTACCCGCCCGGTGTAGCTTACGTTTCCCAGAACCTGTTCGGAAGCCACGACTCCAACAGAATAGGCTCCCATATCGTGAATCGTGGAATCGGGAATTTCAGAGACTGGGGTAAGTATTTCAACACATCCGTTGCACTCAACAACCCCAATTACTCTACACGCAAGCCGCAGCACGAAGACATCCAGCTACAAAAACTGTTTGTGATCATGCAGATGACATATGTAGGCGCTCCCATGGTCTATTATGGAGATGAAGTGGGTATGTGGGGTGGTAATGATCCGGACTCCAGAAAGCCGATGGTATGGGCGGATTTGCAATACGCCGACGAGGTTTTCAATGCAGATGGCTCTACCCATGCCCCGGACAAAGTAGCGATCAACCAGCCATTATTTGAACATTATAAAAAGCTTATCCATATAAGAAAGGAGCAGCCGCCACTGCAGTCGGGCACCTATAAGCTATTGCTTGCTGATGATAAAAGGGATTTGCTGGCATTTGAACGGAGCTATAAAGGCGAAAGCGTGATCGTGGTTATTAATAACAGCTCTCAGGAAGCCGAAATAGCGTTGCCTGAATTATCGGGAAAGTGTTATAAGGACTTGCTGAGTTCACAGCAATTTAGACAAGGTGACAAAATAGCCGTTGCTGGCAAATGGGGGCTCATACTGTCAAATTGCCCTTAGCAAACGTAACCTTTACACATAACACACATCATGACACACCCTATACCTGACGACAATAGATACTACCGCAGCCTGATCATCCGTCACATTCAGGAGGAAATACCCGGCGTGAAAACGTTCGCGCTGGAGCCCGAGGATGGTAAGCCACTTCCGTACAAAGCCGGCCAATACCTGACGCTGGTGCACCACAGCACGCAGGGCGAAGTTCGCCGCTCCTACTCCATCACTTCCTCCCCCGCGCTGCAGGAGCCGCTCACAATTGGAGTGAAGCGCATCGAGAACGGCCTCTTTTCCCGCATGCTCATCGACAATGCCCGTGTCGGCGACAAACTGATCACGACCGGGGCAGCTGGTTTGTTTACCTTACCAGAAGAAGGCACAGACTACAAGCAGATTTTCTTTCTGGCGGCCGGCAGTGGCATTACGCCCATCTTTTCGCTGCTCAAAACGCTGTTGTACGCCCGTCCCGAGCTGTCGGCTGTGCTCTTCTACAGCAACAGCTACCCAGAAAAAGCCATGTTCCAGAAACCCCTGCAAGAGCTGTCGACCCTGTTCCCCGAAAGGCTGCACACCGAATTTCTGTACAGCAACTCCCCTGACCTGAGCCGGGCGCGACTGCACAAAGACCTGCTGCAGCGTTTTATCAGCTCCCTCTCCAGGGCGCCGCAGGATGAGCTGCTTTTCTACATCTGCGGTCCTGATAACTACATGCGCCTGATGTCTTTTGCGCTGCGCCAGTTCGGTATACCGGAGAGCAATATCCGGAAGGAGATTTTCAATACTGACATCCGCAAGCCTGCCAAGCTCATGCCACCCGACACAGCAGCCCACAAGGTTACCCTGCACATCGGCGGCAGCGCGCACCAGATCGTTTCGCGTTATCCCAACAACATACTCCAGAGTGCCCGTCAGTCAGGTATAGCGATGCCCTACAGTTGCGAAACCGGCAAGTGCGGCAGTTGCCTGGCCCGGGTGTTAAAAGGCAAGGTATGGATGTCCTACAACGAGGTGCTCACCGAGCGGGATATCGAGAATGGTATGACGCTTACTTGCGTTGGCTTTCCGGTAGACGGAGACGTGGAGCTGGAAATCCTGTAGCAACGCTTTCCTGAGTCCTACAATATCTTCTGAAAAGAGTAGTTTTTTTATAAATTGAATGTAGGTTTTGCTATATTTAAAGGGACTTAGTTTACTGAGACTATACTTAGCCTTGGTGCTTTGGAGGCTGGAAAAGTTGTCAAATAAGCTTAGGCCATACCCAATCAGCGTGATCAGCAAACACTAATATTACAGTCTTACTCAACTACACAGCTCATGAAAACATGCTCCGCCATCGCCGGATTAGTGCTTTTATCCCTCGCGGCAAATGCTCAGGAAACACAGGATTTAGATCGTCCGCAGCTCCGGTTAAAGCCGTCTAACAAAAAGCTCGACCTGAGCTATCTGGAGAAAGGCTCCTCCATCGACAAGTTAAACCCGCTTGGGAAGCCAAGCAGCAGGTATAGCCTGTTCCCGAAATCTTCTACAACAAGCGCTGCTAATGCAGAAGTCAATGAGCCCAGGTCCTCCATGCCTGTCCTCGTGCCTGACTCTACCATCCAGTTTTCAATCCTGGCCCTGAAACCTGACTCCACAATGGCGTTTCCGATGCCTGTTATAAAACCTTAGCCTATACCTGTTGATCATGAAAAAGTCTACTCCGCACTTACTCATACTCACGCTGCTTTGGCTGGGCTCTGTTCTTCCGCTTCAGGCACAGTCTATTAGCCCACAGGAAATCGACCAGGTAGTGGAGCGGGCCATGACTGCCTTCCAGGTGCCAGGTATAGCCGTCGCCGTTGTGAAAGACGGGAAAGTGGTGCACATGAAAGGTTACGGCGTCAACTCAACTAAAACAGGTGAGAAAACCACGGAGCATACCTTATTCGGCGTGGCCTCCAACACCAAGGCCTTCACGGCGGCATCGCTGAGTTTGCTGGTGGAAGAAGGAAAGATCAAGTGGGATGACAAGGTGGTGAAGTACATACCTGAGTTCCGCCTCTACAACGACTACGTGACAGAGGAATTCACAATCCGGGACCTCCTGACCCACCGCAGTGGCCTGGGCCTAGGAGCCGGCGACCTGATGATGTTCCCTGATGGCAACGACTTCACGGTAGACGACCTGATCCGTAACATTCAATACCTGAAGCCGGTGTCTGCTTTCAGAACGAAGTATGACTATGATAACCTGCTCTACATTGTAGCCGGTGAGGTAGTGGCCCGCGTGACAGGCACAAGCTGGTCAGAGTTCACCGAAAAGCGCATTTTGCAGCCACTGGGCATGACGCGCAGCGCCGCCAGCTACGACAGGCTCCGGGACTTGACCAACACCATCGAAGCCCATGCCGTGGTAGAAGGTAAGTTGAAGGTTATTGACCGTTACAACCTGCCTTTCGGGGCCGCTGCCGGGGGGATGTACACCAGCGTGCACGACCTGAGCAAGTGGCTGATCATGCTGATGAACGAGGGAAGGTATGGCGATGAACTGAAACAGCGCCTGCTCACGCAACGCGTCATCTGGGAGCAGTGGACGCCGCAAACCATTATACCTTACAACGGCAAGAGCCCCTTCAACACGCACTTCCGGTCTTACGGGCTTGGTTGGTTTCTGAGCGATGTGAAGGGCCACAAAGAAGTGAGCCACACGGGCGGTCTGCCAGGTATGGTGAGCCAGGTAACCATGCTGCCCGAGCTGAACCTGGGCATCATCGTGCTCACAAACCAACAAAACGGCCAGGCCTTCCGCTCCATCACCAACACCATCAAGCAGGCCTACCTGGGTATGGAAGCCCACGACTGGGTGGCAGAGTTGAAGCAGGAAGAGGATGAATACATGAAAGAAGCCACCGCTTATACCAACAAGATTTGGGACGATGTAAACAAAGTGCTGAAAGAGAAGAAGTCGAAAGTGGCTTTTGACAATTACGTGGGTACTTTCGAAGACAAGTGGTTCGGCCACGTTGAGGTCTACAAACAAAAGAATAAGCTCTACTTCAAGTCACTTCGATCGCCAAGGCTGCAGGGCGAAATGCTCTACTACAAAGACAATACCTTTGTGGTGAAGTGGACGGATCGCAGTTTTGAGGCCGATGCCTTTGTGGTGTACGTGCCGGATCAGGAAGGCAAACTCTCTGGCATCAACATGAAGGCCGTCTCCCCGCTCACCGACTTCAGCTACGATTTCCATGACCTGGATTTCACCAGAGTGCAGGTTGTGCCGCAAAGCTCTGCAGCACCAGTCAGGAAGTAGACTCAGCTATACCTTAACCTTACGCCCTTTATGACCAGGAAAAGCATTTATCTAACCATCGGAGCAGCGCTCTCACTTTGCTCCCATACCTATGCTCAAGAGTCTGCTGATGCAGAAGGTAACCAGGGCTTCAGGAAGAATGCCATTCTGGCAACCATGGGCACTGTCGGGCTGATGGGCGCTTACAACCTGAGTTTTGAGCGGATGCTTCTGGCCAGTAAAGAAGGTTCTATTCAGGGCCTATGGACTAAAGCGGGGGTTGGTGGTTGGGGTGTCTGGTCAACCGGAGGACCTTACCAGTCGCTGATGCTCGGCACGATGACAGGAAAAAGGAACAGCCACTTGGAACTCAACGGTGGACTAGCCCGCATGTTCAACAAAACCGGCTATGACCATGCTGAAGACATGAGCACATACTTCTCTGAGCCGCAACCGCTAAAGTCGGATTACATCCACATCAGAATAGTTGGCGCGGTGGGTTACAGGTTCCAGAAGCCTACAAGCCGCTTCCTCTTTCGGAGTGGCGTAGGCTACCCCGAAACACTATACCTGGGTATAGGCGCAGCTTTCTAGTTTACTGCCCGACTTCAAAACAGTTCAAAAAGCAAAAAACCCCTTCCGCTCTTATCAAGCAGAAGGGGTTTTTTTATATGCTTTAGCTTGTGCTGTACTACTCCGTAACGGACTCAGCCAGTACGATGATCTTGTTGTTCAGCACTTCTACCACACCACCATCCACGGTAAAGAACTCCTGTCCTTGTTTGGTAGTGATACGGATTCTGCCGCTTTCCATGGTGCTGATAAGGGGAGCGTGCATGTTCAGGACTTCAAACGAACCGTTTGAACCCGGAAACTGGGCCGACTCTACCTCACCGGCAAAAACCTTCTTGTCAGGTGTGATTATCTCTAAATACATCCTTTATTTAGTTGAGAGTTAAAAGTTAAAAGTTTAAAGTTAGGATTAGCTGAACACCACTCTTAACTCTAAACTTTTAACTCTAAACTAATTAAGTCTATTTTGCTTCGGCCATCATCTTCTCACCTTTCACTACGGCGTCTTCAATGGTACCTACCAGGTTGAAGGCTGCCTCAGGCAGGTGATCGTACTTACCGTCCATGATCTCGTTGAAGCCACGGATGGTGTCTTTGATGTCTACCAACACACCGGCAAGACCAGTAAACTGCTCTGCTACGTGGAACGGCTGAGACAGGAAACGCTGCACACGGCGCGCTCTGTGTACCACCTGCTTATCTTCTTCAGAAAGTTCGTCCATACCCAAGATGGCGATGATATCCTGAAGTTCTTTGTAACGCTGCAGGATCTCTTTCACACGCTGTGCTGTACCGTAGTGGTCTTCGCCCAATACGTCAGCAGAAAGGATGCGTGAAGTAGAGTCCAGTGGATCCACCGCAGGGTAAATACCAAGCTCGGCAATCTTACGGGAAAGTACTGTTGTAGCGTCCAAGTGAGCGAACGTTGTCGCTGGAGCCGGGTCAGTCAAGTCATCCGCAGGTACGTAAACGGCCTGTACAGATGTAATGGAACCACGCTTCGTTGACGTGATACGCTCCTGCATAGCACCCATCTCTGTTGCCAGCGTTGGCTGGTAACCTACCGCTGATGGCATACGACCAAGAAGGGCCGACACCTCAGAGCCCGCCTGCGTGAAGCGGAAGATGTTGTCGATAAAGAACAGGATGTCACGACCAGCACCGGTGCCGTCACCGTCACGGAAGTTTTCTGCGATCGTAAGACCAGACAGGGCCACACGCGCACGCGCCCCAGGAGGCTCGTTCATCTGACCGAACACCAGCGTCGCCTGCGATTTCTCCAGTTCCGCCATGTCCACTTTCGACAGGTCCCATCCGCCAGCTTCCATTGAGTGCTTGAACTCGGCACCGTAACGGATAATGTCTGACTCAAGGAATTCGCGAAGCAAGTCATTTCCTTCGCGGGTACGCTCACCTACACCGGCAAACACTGACAGACCTGAGTAGGCCTTGGCAATGTTGTTTACCAGCTCCATGATCAATACCGTTTTACCCACACCGGCACCACCGAACAGACCAATTTTACCACCTTTTACATAAGGGGCCAAAAGGTCGATTACCTTAATACCAGTATAAAGGATTTCAGAAGAAGTTGCCAGGTCTTCGAAACGCGGCGCAGCACGGTGAATTGGCAGACGCGTAGTAGCATTAGGCTGTGGAATACCATCGATCGCTTCGCCGATTACGTTGAAGAGACGACCGTTGATAGAATTGCCAGTAGGCATCGTGATTGGACCGCCCAGGTCATTAACCTGTGCACCACGGGTAAGGCCTTCGCTGGAGTCCATCGCAATGGTACGTACACGATCTTCGCCGAGGTGCTGCTGCACTTCCAGCACAATGCGTTGGCCGTTTTCTTTAATTACCTCAAGCGCATCGAGGATGTTTGGTAATTTTGCGTTTTCACCCGCAAAGCTAACGTCCACAACCGGACCGATAACCTGGGTAATTCTGCCAATATTCGCCATTTGACTTTTTATATTGATTAACTGTATAACGGAGTTATTTCAAGGCGCAAAACTAAGGTATATTAAGGACAATTCCACACAACACCCCAAAAAGTTTTAACTTACTCAATATCAAAGTATAGGCCTTGCTATTCAAGCCGCTTTCATTACAAAGGCCTTGCCTGTATTAAAAAGCCAACCTGCTGCACCAAACACAGGAATGTATACCCTATACCTGATGCTTCACTCAAAATCGCCTGCGCAAATAAAGAGAGCGTAGTGGCGGCTCTACAAGCGTTCTAACACCAACTGTACTTCCTTGGTCTTGCTTGATTTGTCTTTCGTGCTCGGCAGAGGCGCCACACCCAACAGCCTGATGGTATAAGGTATGGCGCCTATCACCACCACCGCAGCATCCTCAGATTTACTGCCACCGGCGCAATCGCCCAGGCACATGGTAATGGTTTCCCCTATGCCCTCTCCAGTCTCCACTCTCAACTTCACCTCCACCCTGCCATAAGTCACACAAACTACATCGCTCGGGCACCTGCTGTCGCTCACATGCTCTACCATTAACCTGACAATGTGAACAGCCTCGGGTCCACTGTTATTGTACAAAGCCGCCTGCCCTTCTTTAAGCTTGATTTCCTGCCCCAGCATGGCATTAACAGTACCCAAATCTTCTTTTGAGCAGGACAAAAGCAGACAGAGCAGCGTGGCAACAAAGAATAAGTTTTTCATGATACAGCGCTATACTTTAACTGTTTGACCCTAAATTGCAGCGGAACGTTGCATCTGGGACAGATCTTACGTTTGTGCTAACACGCCGACTCTATTTATACCTTAAATATGACATGCTGAAGTTACCTATATTTTATCATAACGCTATTTAAACTATTCCGCTTTTTGCCAGTCTATACCTTCCGAGCGGCTTATACCTGTTCAACTGATCTAACCAACCAAACCAACCTTTTCATGAAGAAAATTTACCTTCTCGCTATGCTGCTGATAGCGGGCATCAGTGTACAGGCACAGCAGTCTGGCACGCCGACCAAGGGCAATTACCAGCTGGCTTCCCGCTTCTCGCCCAAAAAGCTGGAGAAACTTATTTTCACCACCAACCTCGATCCGCACTGGCTCAAAAACTCCGACCGCTTCTGGTACGAGTACGAGACCAGCAATGGCAAGAACTGGTACATCGTAGACCCGGCCACCAAATCCAAGAAGCTGCTCTTAGACAATGCCAAAGTAGCCTCTGCCGTAACCATGATCGTGCAGGACCCCTTTGATGCGCAGAACCTGCCTATCCAGAACCTGAAGTTCACGGAAGACGAAAAGAGCGTGCAGTTCGAGATCAAGAGCTCGATCGACCAGGTGAAGAAAGACCGTCTGGACAAGAAGGCCGCCGATTCGCTCGAAAAGAAGACGTTCTACTTCCGCTATAACCTGACTACAGGCCAGGTAGTGGAGCTGAAAGACTTCGAAAAAATTAAGCCTAAGCCACGCTGGGCTTCTATCTCACCGGACCAGCAGGTCGTGCTATTCGCCAAGGAACACAACCTGTACTGGATGGACAAAGCCAACTACGAGAAGGCTTTGAAGAATGAGAAAGACACCACCATTGTAGAGCACCAGCTGACCAAGGATGGCGTGGAGTACTATACCTACGGCGACTCCCGCGGCGAAACGAACGTGGAGCGCGAGAAGAACAAGAAAAACCGCAAGCCAGCTTTTGTCCTTTGGTCACCGGACTCCAAGCAGTTTGCCATGGTGCGCACAGACGAGCGCAAAGTGAAAGACCTATGGGTGCTGCACCACACGGCCCAGGGCCGCCCTGCTTTAGAGACCTACAAGTATCAGATGCCAGGTGAGAAAGAAGCCCCTAAAAGAGAGTTGCTGATCTTCGACTTTGCCAACAAAACGCAGAAACGCATCAACACGGCTGCCTTCAAAGACCAGGAGCTTTCCCTATGGTCGGCCCCTGCCCTGCAAAAGCAGCGCGACGATGAGCACCGTCCGAACATGTGGCACGGCACCAAAGACAAGCTGTACTTCACCCGCACCAGTCGCGACCTCAAGAAGATAGACGTTTGCGAACTGGATATCGCTTCGGGCAAGGTAACCCCTGTTATAGAGGAGCGCTTCAATACCTACATCGACATCAACCGCATCGGGCTGGTGAAAGGCGGCAACGAGATCATCCACTGGTCTGAGCGCGACGGCTGGGGCCACTTCTACCTGTACGATGGCAAGGGTAACCTGAAAAACCGCATCACCAGCGGTTCCTTCCATGCGGAAGACCTGGTAGGTATAGACGAGAAAAACCGCGTGCTTTACTTCACAGCCAACGGTCGCGAAAATGGCGAAGACCCCTACCTGATGCACCTCTACCGCATCAACTTCGACGGCAGCGGCATGACCTTGCTTAACAAAGGCAACTTCGATAACAACATTAGCCTTAACGACAACAATACTTTCTTTGTAAACACGGCATCACGCGTGAATACCGTACCAGTATCGGCGCTGTATGACACGAAAGGCCGCAAGGTGATGGACCTGGAGAAAGCCGACCTGAGCCGCCTGATGACGACCGGGTATAAATTCCCGGAGCCATTTATGGTGAAGGCGGACGATGGCATTACCGATCTGTACGGCGTGATGTACAAGCCGTTCGACTTCGACTCCACCAAAACCTACCCGATCATTACTTACGTGTACCCAGGTCCGCAGACCGAGGCAGTGAACAAGTCTTTCGGCCGCAGCATGGACCGTATCGATCGTCTGGCGCAGTTGGGTTTTGTGGTTGTAACAGTAGGTAACCGCGGTGGTCACCCGGCCCGCTCTAAGTGGTACCACACCTACGGCTACGGCAACCTGCGCGACTATGGTCTGGCTGACAAGAAAGCGGCCATCGAGCAACTGGCCGACCGCCACCGCTTCATCGACATCAACCGTGTAGGTATAACAGGTCACTCAGGTGGTGGCTTTATGTCCACGGCCGCTATGCTCGTATACCCTGATTTCTTCAAGGTAGCTGTATCGGGGGCCGGTAACCACGAGAACAACATTTACAACCGCTGGTGGAGCGAAAAGCACCACGGCGTGAAAGAAGTGGTGACGCCAAAAGGAGACACAACCTTTGTGTATGCCGTTGAGAAAAACCCGGACCTGGCGCGCAACCTGAAAGGTCATTTGATGTTGGCAACCGGCGACGTAGACAACAACGTACACCCGGCCGGCACCATCCGTATGGCCCATGCACTGATCAAAGCCAATAAGCGTTTCGATTTTGTGATGCTGCCTGGTCAGCGCCACGCTTTCGGCGACATGACCGAGTACTTCTTCTGGATGATGGGCGATTACTTCACCAAGCACCTGCTCGGCGACTTCTCACAGCCAGTGGACATCAAGGAGATCAACCGCGAGGTTGAAAACGTAGGCAACAAGCGACGAACTGGTGTTGTAGCCGCTCCTGACGAGGAATAAGGTATAACACCAGCATATAAACACAAAACAGCCGTAGTGAGAATCATCTCGCTGCGGCTGTTTTTTTATAAGGCTATACCTGCGCCATGCGCAAAGCTATACCTGATTAAAGATCGATTCTGAGCACCCAACGACCTGGCTCTAAAATGGTGAAACGCACTTCCCGGTCGATGCTGGATGTCCCCATCAGGTTGGAGGCTCTGAAACGAACCGTTCCTTCGAAGGGAAGCACCATGTTCTCAAAACCGATAAAGTTCTGCGAAGAAAGGTGGTTGCCACTGCTGCCCACCAACTGCAGGTCATTCAGGTCACGTATCACCCGGCCTGACTGCATGACAATAACATCAACCATGTTTCCCTCAGTGCTTTGCTTGGTTAGCGAAGCCCGCTGCACATCCCGCTTATAAGAGACCCGGGTCTTCTTAACGCTCGGCGCCTTTTTTTTCGTCTTTGCATCATCATCCCGCACATAAGTCACTTTTGTCGTGTCCTGTCCCTTCACGATGGTATCCTGGAGGGAGACTATTAACTCAGAAACATAGGAAAAAGCGGCCCCCTCATGCAGTTGAGCGGTTGCGGTGCCGCGCGCTGCTTCCAAACTGAAGGCGGCGCACAGCAACACGGGTAAAAGGTATACCTGTTTCATAGCGATGTCTTATAATGACTGACATTAAACCACAGTGAACATAATACTTAAACACATCATTACCAACAAGTAAGGACATTATTTAGTAGACAGCACCCTGCCATACGCAGACTTACTTAAAACGAAATCTCCGCCATGCGCAGCTTGTAAACAAACGGTGCATGGCGGAGATTGCCTGTTATTTTAAAGGTGTGTGTTAAATTAGAGAATCTGAGCCCAAATGGCCCGGAATAAGCGGAAGGCTAAAAATTTGAACATAATCGTAAGCGTAATCTTATATTAAAGTATTCCTTAAGCAAACTCCGTATTCGAGAGGAAGGCTATAAATGTTTCAGCATTTCGATTTGCTCGTCGTTGAGCAGGATGTAGCGGTTGTTAAAAGGGTTGGCAAAAAACTTCTCAGCTATCACATATTCCCCAGTATCCATTTTGTGAATGTTATAACTAAAAAGACTGTTGGAGCGCTCAATAATCAGTTCTGTGCGGCTTAGATCGAGCTCACGGCCGCAGGTCGTCGTGATGATGTCAGTATTGACCGTCATGGTAGTTGAATACATAATTGGAAGATTTAGCAAGGTTCTTTACGCAGGACCAGCCAGTTAGTGACATTAGAAGTCCATAAAATCAGTTAAACTTATCCACATCATCTCTTTAAGCCCCTGAAACATACCTCACACCTCAATACAAAAGGTGATTTACCTATGACGAGCAAGTAAATTTATGCCATACAGGCAAGTTATGCCCGTATACTTGCAGGAGTAAAATAGCCGGCACACCTTTGCTCCCATACTTGGATTGATTTAAATTTCAGGACTTACATTTTTTTTTAATCGGGCGCTGTGGGGTCTTGTTACGGTTTTGGCTAATCCGGAAAAGCAGCCCGATTCTGAAAAATAACGATAGAATAAGACCGTGAATTTCATTCAATTAGGCGAAACATTGGCCCTCTGAGACCTCTTGTATTGATAAGATTTGGATTGTGTTCGCATACCCAAAAAGCACGAGGACACGGCGCTAAAGCAGATTTTGGACTAAGATTTTCAAAAAATTTTGAGGCAAATGTTTGCAGTTTAAAATAGCCTGCCTATCTTTGCATCACTGAACGACGAAGGGGCTTCCACCCTGAAATCTAGTAGGTAGCTTGTCCGATGGTGTAACTGGCAACACGTCTGATTTTGGTTCAGAAGAGTCCAGGTTCGAAACCTGGTCGGACAACTTAAAAAGGCAACCCACAGCAATGCGGGTTGCCTTTTTTGCTTTACACCCTCCCGCCTAACTAATTAAAAATCAGAAATATCAGGTAGCATATTTGCGGAATTTCGTAGCTTTGCAGGCATAATAACCTAAAAACCAAACCCTACAAATATTTAGCATTATTATGCCACAGGTAAAAATTTTCGCTGGCTCCGCCTCCAAGTACTTAGCCGAAAAAATTGCTGTCGCTTATGGCACGCAACTCGGTGACCTTGAGCTTCTACGTTTTAGCGACGGGGAGATGGCACCACACTTCAATGAATCTGTTCGCGGTGCCGAAGTGTTTCTGGTGCAATCCACGTTTCCGCCAGCCGACAACCTGATGGAACTTATGCTGATGGTAGACGCTGCCAAACGCGCCTCAGCCCACAAAGTGATCGTCGTGATGCCATATTACGGTTACGCCCGCCAGGACCGCAAAGACAAGCCCCGCGTTTCGATCGGCTCTAAAGTGCTGGCCAACGCCATCCAGTCAGTGGGCGCTGACCGCCTGATGACCTGCGACCTGCACGCTGGCCAGATCCAGGGCTTCTTCGACATTCCGGTTGATCATCTGGATGGTTCGGCCATCTTCGTGCCCTACCTGCGCAGCCTCAACCTGGGCAACGACCTGATCTTCGCTTCTCCTGACGTAGGTGGCGTGGTTAGAACGAGAGCATTCGCAAAGAACTTCGGCGCTGAGATGGTTGTCTGCGACAAACACCGCAAACGGGCTAACGAGATCGCCTCTATGCAGGTGATCGGTGATGTGGAAGGTATGGATGTGGTGCTTGTGGACGACATGGTGGACACAGCCGGCACGATTACGCAAGCCGCCAAACTCTTGAAAGACAAAGGTGCCAAAACTGTTCGTGCCATCGCAACGCACCCTGTGTTGTCAGGCCCGGCTTACGAGCGCATCGAGAACTCTGTGCTGGAAGAACTGGTGGTTTCTGACACCATCCCTCTGCGCCAGGAATGCTCCAAGATCAAGGTGCTTTCGTTCTCCGAACTGTTCGCCCGCGCCATCAACAACGTAGTGACGCACGAATCTATCAGTTCGCTGTTTATATAAGTTTCAATTGCTGAATGGCTGAATGGTTAAATTGTTGATACTCTTGAAGAAATAAATAGCAACAATTTAACTATTCAGCCTTCAACAATTAAAATAAAAACCCTACCTTTGTGGCCTAAAAATTTTAACAAATTCATTTTATGAAAACTTTAGAGATTATAGGGTTTAAAAGAGCAAATCTCGGTAAAGCACAGACGAAAGAGCTGCGCAATGAGTCTTTTGTACCAGGTGTACTGTATGGCGGCACTGAGCAAATTCACTTCTACGCCCCAGCTATCCTGTTCAGAGACTTAGTTTATTCTCCAGAAGTATACGAAGTTGATCTGAATATCGAAGGCACGCACTACAGAGCGATCCTTCAGGACGTACAGTTCCACCCAGTAAACGAAATGCTGCTGCACGTAGACTTCCTGCAGCTTGATGAGAACAAAGAAGTTAAGATCGACGTGCCTGTTAAGTTCGTAGGTACATCTCCAGGTGTAATGGTAGGTGGTAAGCTTGTGACAAAACTGCGTAAGCTGAAAATCAAAGCACTTCCAGCTAACCTTCCAGACTACATCGAGGTGAACATCTCTGAATTGGAACTTGGCAAGTCTATCAAAGTGAGCAAAATTGCGAAAGGTAACTACGAAATCCTGACCAACCCACTTGCTCCGGTAGCAACCGTTACGATTCCACGTGCTCTTAAGAGTGCACAGACAGAAGAAGCTCGCGGCAAGAAATAATTATTGCTGCTTCAATAGCAACAAGATCCTGTCCTGCTCCGAGCGGGGCAGGATTTTTTGTTTCTTTTAAATTGCTAAATGGTTTAATTGTTAAATTGTTGGTTAGGCAAGAGAAATCGCCTTACGAATCAACAATTTAACCATTTAACCATACTCAGTTGAACAATTCAACAATTAGCGCAATAAAACAGTGGCTTGGCCTGACGAAACAGGCAGCCGCCGATACGGAAGATACAAGTATGAAATACCTGATCGTGGGCCTTGGCAACATAGGCCCGGAATACGCAGAGACGCGTCATAATATTGGTTTTATGGTGCTGGACTATCTGGCGCAGAAATTTGATGCGAAGTTTGACACAGGTCGCCACTCCTTTGTGACCGAGATCAAAAGCAAGGGCCGCACTTATGTGCTCGTGAAGCCCACCACCTACATGAACCTGAGCGGCAAAGCGGTAAGTCATTGGTTGAGCAACCTGAAGCTGACACCGGATCAGATGATGGTGATCACCGATGACATTGCGCTGCCTTTCGGCAAAATTCGAATTCGCGCCAAGGGAAGTGCCGGTGGGCACAACGGTCTGAAGCATATTGAGCAGACACTGGGCCATAACAACTACCCGCGCCTGCGCTTCGGGGTTGGCGACACCTTCCACAAAGGCAAGCAGGTAGATTACGTGCTCAGCAATTTCAGCGACGACGAAAAGATAGACCTGCAAGGTATAATCGAAAAAGCAGCTGAGTCTATTATTGCTTTTGGCAGCATTGGGCTGGAGCGCACCATGAATCAGTACAACACCAAGTAAGTAGCTCCTATGGTCGGCTTCCTGCTCAGTCGCAAGACAGACTTCTACTTCTGGACAGGTATACTGTTGGGTATAGCTACAATGGCAAATTTCGGAACTGCTTACACGGAGACCGGCTATGCGCAAGGCTTATTCCCAGTGGTGTCTGTTATCCTGTTCTTACTTTCCGTCACGTTGGCAAGCTTCTACTTTTGGAGCCAGAACAGGGCCGCTAGCAAGCTGGAGAGCGGTTGTTTTGGAGGTATAGCCACTTTAATTATGCTGTTTAATCTGGGCTATAACCTGCTGTGGGTGATTGCTTCACTTCTGGGGTAGTATTACAAATAAATCAGTAAAACGAGGGCATATCATGAAACGCCTGTTCCTTTTATACCGCAATGCATTTGGAGGGCTCTCACGCCCGGCCTGGATGCTTTCGCTGGTTATGTTCATCAACCGAAGCGGCGCTATGGTGATCCCATTCCTGGGCGTATACCTGACCGAGTCGCTTGGCTTTACGATGAAGGAAGCGGGTATCATCCTGAGTATTTACGGGCTAGGTGCGGTGTGTGGCGGTTTTTTGGGCGGTTGGCTCACCGATAAGATCGGGCATTTTAAAGTGCAGTCCTTTAGCCTTACGGTTGGGGGTAGCTTATACCTGATGTTCCTGTTCCTGGAGAAGTTTGAGCACATGGCGGCAGGTGTGTTTGTACTGAGCCTGGTAAACGACATGTTGCGGCCTGCCAACGCCTCTTCCATTGCGCACTATGCCAGGCCAGAGAACGTTACCAGAGCCTTTTCGCTGAACCGGATGGCCCTGAACCTGGGCTTCTCTATCGGTCCTGCCCTGGGTGGCATGGTAGCGGCTATCTCCTACAAATTCCTGTTTATTGGCGATGCAGTAGGCTGTATGATGGCTGGCCTGTTCTTTTACATTTACTTTAAGAACAAGCAGGGGCACCGAACACCTCGCAAAGCAAAAGTTGAAACGGCTGTCACAGAAGCAAACCTCGGCGAAACAGAAAAAGTCCGCTCCCCTTATAGGGATAGGCTATACCTGCTTTTCGTCGTGCTCAATGCGGGCTTTGCGATACTTTTCTTTCAACTGCTGTCGACCTTGCCGCTATACTACCGCCAGGTATACGCGCTGCCGGAGCAGAACATCGGTGGGCTGCTTGCCCTGAACGGGTTCATTGTGTTTATGCTGGAGATGATCTTCGTATACCTGATCGGAGACAAAATAAAGAAGTCGTGGTTGATAACGGTAGGGGTGCTGGTGCTGGGGTTTTCCTTTGTGACTCTGAACCTGGGACAGCACATCTTACTGCTGTATATAGCCATGACCTTGCTCAGTTTGTCGGAGATTTTGGTAATGCCTTTTATGGCTACCATTTCGGTGGAGCGCTCCAACAACAGTAACCGCGGCTCATACATGGGCCTGTACACAATATCGTATGCGGCTGCCCACGTGGTGGCTCCTTACATGGGCACCACTATTGCCGCCCGCTACGGTTTTGATACGCTGTGGTGGGCGCTCGGCGCTTTTGCGATCGTGGTGAGTTTGGGGCTCTACTTTGTAGTGAAGAAAATAGATATTGCTGCACCCAAAGCGGCCATTGCAGCAGGCGAAGCCAAAGGTATAGCCGTGGGCTAAGCTCCAAAGCCACTCGGGCTGCTGACCAAACTCCTGTACCTGGCCCAATAGACCCGGAAGCCAAAATAAAAAGCCCTTGCCTTTCGAAACAGGCAAGGGCTTTTCTACTAGCTTGGCAGGTATAGTTTAGCTTACAGTACCCCCGTTTTTCACTTCTTTGCTTGGCTGCACAAAAGCCAGCGAACCGTCGGCATTCTCCGCCATCAGGATCATGCCCTGGCTGGTGATGCCTTTGATCTCGCGCGGGGCCAGGTTCACCAGGATGCTCACCTGCTGCCCGATGATCTCCTCCGGGTTGAAGAACTCGGCGATGCCACTCACCACCGTGCGCTGGTCTATACCTGTGTCGATCTTCAGCTTCAGGAGCTTCTTGGTCTTGGCCACTTTCTCGGCTTCTATGATCGTACCGATGCGGATATCCATTTTGCTAAAGTCCTCAAAAGAGATGTTCTCCTTAGCTGGCTCTACCACCGCATTAGCCACTTCGTTAGCTTTCTTGGTGTCGAGGAGTTTCTGCACCTGCGCCTCTACGGCAGCGTCTTCCACCTTCTCAAACATCAGCTCTGGCGTACCGATGACATGGCCCACTGGCAGTAAATCAGCTGAGCCTGCTTCTGCCCAAGTTCCTACTGGCTTATTGAGCATACTGCCCAGTTTCTGGGCCGATGTCGGCAGGAATGGCTCCATCAGAATGCTCAGGCTGGCTGAGATCTGCAGCGCAATGTTCATGATGGTTTTCACGCGCTCCTCATCCGTCTTGATCAGCTTCCAGGGCTCGGTGTCTGCCAGATATTTATTACCCAAACGGGCCAGGTTCATCAGTTCGCTCAGGGCATCGCGGAAGCGGTAGCGCTCGATGTAGGTGGCGATGACCATCGGCATACCTTCCAGTACACCCAGTACCTCCTTATCATAGTCCTGCAGCTCGCCGCGGGCCGGCACCTCGCCTTTGTAGTACTTTTGGGTAAGCACCACAGCACGGTTAATAAAGTTGCCCAGAATGGCTAGCAGTTCGTTGTTGTTGCGAGCCTGGTAGTCTTTCCACGTGAAATCGTTGTCCTTGCTTTCCGGTGCGTTCGCGCACAAGGTATAGCGCAGCACGTCGCCTTTGCCCGGGAATTCCTCGAGGTACTCGTGCAGCCACACCGCCCAGTTGCGGGAGGTGGAGATCTTGTCGCCTTCGAGGTTGAGGAATTCGTTGGCTGGCACGTTATCGGGTAGCACGTAATCGCCGTGCGCCTTGAGCATGCTAGGGAAGATGATACAATGGAATACAATGTTATCCTTGCCGATGAAGTGCACCAGCTTGGATTCTGGGTCTTTCCAGTAGGTTTCCCAGTCGGGCGTGAGATCCTTGGTGGCGGAGATGTAGCCGATCGGGGCGTCGAACCAAACGTAAAGCACTTTGCCTTCAGCGCCTGCTACCGGCACCGGCACGCCCCAGTCGAGGTCGCGGGTAACGGCACGGGGCTGCAGGCCCTGGTCAATCCAGCTTTTGCACTGCCCGTATACGTTCGGCTTCCAGTCGCCTTTGTGGCCTTCCACGATCCACTCACGCAGCCAGGCCTCATACTCGTTCAGCGGCAGGTACCAGTGCTTGGTTTCACGCATCACGGGTACAGCGCCGCTCAGCGTGCTTTTCGGGTTGATCAGGTCGGTGGCGTTGAGCGAAGTACCGCAGCTCTCACATTGGTCGCCGTAGGCGTTCTCGTTGCCGCACTTCGGGCAAGTACCCACAATGTAGCGGTCAGCGAGGAATTGCTGTGCCTTCTCATCATAGTATTGCTGTGTGGTCTGCTCTATGAACTTACCGTCGTTGTAAAGCTTCAGGAAAAAGTCAGAAGCCGTTTCGTGGTGTGTTTGGGAAGAAGTACGGGAGTAGATGTCGAAGGACACATTGAAGTCCTCGAACGACTTTTTGATCAGCTCATGGTACTTGTCCACGGCCTGCTGCGGTGTGATGCCTTCTTTCTTGGCGCGGATCGTGATCGGCACACCGTGCTCGTCGGAGCCGCAGATGAATTTTACATCTCTGCCCTGTGAGCGCAGGTAGCGCACATAAATGTCGGCAGGCAGGTATACGCCAGCCAGGTGACCGATGTGCACCGGACCGTTGGCGTAAGGCAGGGCTGCCGTTACAGTATATCGTTTATAGTTTTCAGCCATAGTTCTCGTAAAAACGCAAATATACAAATACCGGTCGGATTGACAGGGCACATGCTACCCATTCCAAAAAAATGGCAGGTATAAACTGACTAGTCTTTTACTTTTCCGTAAACGGTAAACCACCTAATCACCCAAAGTATATGAAGAACCAGGATAATTTCCACGAGAAGAAGCGCGATAGCGGCCACTTGGGGAAAGACAGCGACAAAAAGAAAGTGAGCGGCAAGCCTGCTCCCAAAAGTGCCGACCGCGAATCGGAGAACACCCCACCCGATCACGAAGTTTACGTGGATCTGGAACCGGATGAACTACATATCGGCGACGAGGAGATTGAGATTGAGGACGTGAGCGATCTGCGGGAAAAAGACACTGACAAGGGTAAAAACAAAAAGAAAAAATAAGCAAGAAGCGCTGCCTGGATGGGCAGCGCTTCTTGCTTATACCTTAGTTGTTTCCAACTGGCGGTTTGGTGGGAAGTATGCGCAGGATGCGGTGGCGTGTAGAATCCACCGGGGCATTGGGCAATTGCTGCGGGCGCACTTCAGGCGGCAGATTGACAGGCGCATTGCGGTTATACTCTTCAATATTGCGCTTGCGGTTTATGTCGCTCGCCTGCTCATACATCTGATCACGTACCGGATCGCCATTATTATACCTGACACGCTGCGAATGATTAGGATTAGGGGGCAATGTCCCTCCGCCTCCTTCCGAGAGTGAGGTGCAGCCCATTAGCCCGAGCAGCGCAATCCCTCCTATCCAGTCTATATACCTTTTCATCTCGTTTCATCTTAAAATAGTAAAATAAAGAACTTAGCTAAAGCACTCTATACTATGTATACGGATGAAAAAGTATAAAAGAATGCGTTTATTCATTTATATCAGCTAAGCTACTCTGCCCCACTTGTGTGAGCATGAGTCCCTCCGGAGCAGGTGTTACCCAGGCTAATTTTGCCAGGTGATGCTCTGCTTCCTTCTGCACGTCTTTGTACTTCGGATAGCGCTCCTGCAGGTATGGGTACAGTTCCTGATAAGACAGCACCTCGCCCGCTTGTATATTTCCCGCCTTAAAAGCCGCCATAATAGTCTGCGCCAGATTTTCTATGTTCTCCGCTTCAGAATGTAATTCAGTCATGTTTGTTTTCTCGTTAGTGTTGGATAGAAAGTACGGCGTATGGGAGTTTAGAGTTGAAATTTAAGTGATTGTTGGATAGTTAAATTGCTGATGGTTAAATTGTTGAAAAGGGTTTTGTAGGGACAGGTCGCGACCTGTCCGAATAATGCACCGTCTATCATGCACCGCTATACCTGTCTAAGTCACGCACTGAATTCCTCTCATCGGAGCAGGGTTGGGTAAATCGTGCACCCAACAATTTAACCATCAACAATTCAACAATTTAATTACCTTTCTTGAAGCCAAGTGCCGTCGAGTTAAGGCAGTAGCGCAGACCAGTTGGCTTTGGTCCGTCGTCGAATACGTGCCCCAGGTGCCCGCCACATTTGCCGCACACGACTTCAGTACGCACCATACTCATGCTGCGGTCAGTCAGTTCTCTCACATTTTTGGCAGAGATCGGCTTAAAGTAACTGGGCCAACCGGTACCGGAGTCAAATTTGGTGTCAGAGGTAAAGAGCTCGTTTTTACAAGCAGCGCAGGTATAGATGCCCTTCTCATTATGGTCGTTATACTTGCCACTGAAAGCAGGCTCGGTTCCCTTCTCGCGGAGCACATAGTACTGCTCCGGCGTTAATATTCTTTTCCACTCGGCCTCGGTTTTATTAACCTCGTAGGTCTGCTTTGTTTTTTTGGCGCCGCCATTTTGGGCAGCTTCCGCATCAGTTGAGGCGAGGATAACACCTTCTGAGTCGGTGGTAGGCTGGTCCTGTGGTCCGCAGGCGGGTAAGCTCAGGAGCAACAGCAAGGTATAGACATAAAACATTTTCATACAGTTGTTTACGGAATTCAAGAGCAAAAAACAGGCCCCTTTTGATTATTTTATACCTCATTGAACAAAGGCTGGCTGCATAATGTTTGCTCCTTAACCTAAGCCATTGTGCTGAGAGAGAAGATTTAATAATTACCTAACCTGTTTATTTCGAGCGGACTACTAAAAATACGAAGGCTTTTACATACCTTTGCACCTCGAAAAATCTATTCAATGCAAAATATTCGAAATATCGCGATTATCGCACACGTAGACCACGGCAAGACGACGCTCGTGGACAAGATCATCCACGCATCAAAGCTATTCGCTGACCACCAGCACTTTGACGACCTAATTCTGGACAACAATGACCTGGAGCGCGAGCGCGGTATAACGATCGTTTCCAAGAACGTATCAGTTCGTTACAAAGGCTTTAAAATCAACGTAATCGACACGCCTGGTCACGCCGACTTCGGTGGTGAGGTAGAGCGCGTTCTGAAAATGGCCGATGGTGTACTTCTTCTGGTAGATGCCTTTGAAGGTGCCATGCCACAAACCCGTTTCGTATTGGGCAAAGCTATTCAGCTGGGCCTGAAGCCAATCGTAGTAGTAAACAAAGTAGACAAAGAAAACTGCCGTCCTGACGAAGTGCACGAGCAGGTGTTCGACCTGATGTTCAATCTAGAGGCAACCGAAGACCAGCTGGACTTCACCACGCTTTACGGTTCTTCTAAGCAGGGCTGGATGAGCACCGACTGGACGCAGCCAACAACCGACATCACTCCGCTTCTTGATGCCATCATTGATGTGATTCCTGCCGCGCCTTACCGTGAAGGTACGCCGCAAATGCAGATCACTTCGCTTGACTACTCTTCTTTCGTAGGTCGTATCGCCATCGGTCGTGTGCACCGCGGTACCCTGAAGGAAGGTATGCCAATCAATTTGATGAAAGCTGACGGTTCTATCAAGAAGGGCCGTATCAAAGAACTACAGGTATTTGAAGGCCTTGGCAGAAAATCAGTGCAGGAAGTATCTGCCGGCGAAATCTGCGCTGTGACAGGTATAGAAGGCTTCGACATTGGCGACACCATTGCTGATGCTGAAAATCCGGAGGCACTGCCACGTATCTCGATTGACGAGCCAACCATGAACATGCTCTTCACGATCAACAACTCTCCTTTCTTCGGCAAAGAGGGTAAGTTCGTGACTTCACGCCACCTGCGTGACCGTTTGTTCAAAGAAACTGAGAAAAACCTTGCCCTGCGCGTACAGGAAACCGATCGTGAAGATACCTTCCTGGTATTCGGCCGCGGTATCCTTCACTTGTCAGTACTGATCGAAACGATGCGTCGTGAAGGCTACGAACTGCAGGTAGGTCAGCCACAGGTTATCTATAAAGAAATTGACGGCATACGTCACGAGCCAATTGAGCATCTGGTAGTAGACGTTCCGGAAGAAACAGCTGGTAAAGTAATCGAGCTGGTATCGATGCGCAAAGGCGAACTGACGATCATGGAGCCGAAAGGCGACCTGCAGCACCTGGAGTTCAACATTCCGGCGCGCGGCCTGATCGGTCTGCGTAACAACGTGTTGACTGCCACTGCTGGTGAGGCCATCATGAACCACCGTTTCATGGCATATGAGCCGTACAAAGGCGCTATACCTGGCCGTAACAACGGTTCTATCATTTCGATGGAAACAGGCCCTGGCACAGCTTACTCTATTGACAAGCTTCAGGACAGAGGTGTATTCTTCGTTGATCCGGGTGTAGATGTGTACATGGGTCAGGTAATTGGTGAGCACAACCGCCAGAACGATATCACGGTGAACATTCAGAAGGGCAAGAAGCTGACGAACATGCGTGCTTCCGGTTCTGATGACAACACCAAGATCGCTCCGGCTAAGAACTTCTCGCTGGAAGAAGCCATGGAATACATCCAAAAGGACGAGTACCTGGAAGTGACGCCAAAGAGCCTGCGTATGCGTAAGATTTACCTCGACGAGAACGAGCGTAACCGCATGGGCAAGAAAGAAGAAGTAGCGTAGGTATAGCCTGCTCTAGATAAGAAAGCCCCGACCGGTATACCTGGTCGGGGCTTTTTGTTTTAGGGAACTTGTAAAGTGCTATGATTAAGTTATCTTCATCACAGCAAAGCAGTTGACCTATACCTGAAATATGTTGGCTACCCTTACTATTGGATACCTTAACCATACCTAACCTGGATCAAGATTCATGAAAAGTCTACTTCTTTTACTCCTGCTGACTGGCCTCTCTTTCTTGGCAAATGCTCAGACAACGTTTCCGGTAAGCTATAAGAAGTCCATCTTTGTGGAAGGTTTCGGGCAAGGGTTGCAGGGTTCTGTAAACTATGACATGCGGTTCAAAAAGGGACTACAGCATGGCCTTGGCTTTCGTATGGGCGTTGGGGGCATATTTACAGGTACATCAAACGCCGATGCAGCCAACAAAGCAAATGGTGTGATCGGCTTCCCGGTAGGACTTAACTACCTGATCGGAAAAAATAAAAGTGCGTTCGAAGCAGGTATAGGTACCACGCCGCATTATGCCAGAACTGATCTCTACAGCCCTACAAAACCAAAAATAGTCCACGAAAATGGCTGGGATACCAGCGGTTACCTAAACCTGGGCTACCGCTTTCAGCCATTGGACAATGGGTTCATGTTCCGGCTCAACTGGACTCCCGTTTTGAGCAGCACCGGCTTCTTAGCCCAAAACTTTGGCGCGTCGGCAGGGTATAGCTTTTAACAGTTGAGCCGTTATTACACAAACTAGTTGCCCTCCTTATGATGAATCAGATCAAGACTTCCATTGCTTTTCTGCTTGTAGCAATGCTGCTCATGGCGTTGCAATGCGATGATGAGTATCCGCTGGAAGAGTTCAAGTACAACTTTGAGGAAAAGGTGGATATCCTGCCTGCGAAAAAGAGCTACAAGTTGGGTGACACTATTTGGGTAAAATTCCAGAATGATGATAAGCGGCTTTTTGATGTGCTTACAAACCAGGACATCCCCGCTGATTCGGTAGCACTCAGTTTCAAAGTTTATCTGGAAGGTACCTTCTACGCCCCGTTCCGCCCCCCGGGCGGTCATTGCGATTTTATAACTTCCGATAAAGACTTGGACAAGGTAACCCGTCGACCCGGTGATGATGGCGCAAGTCTGTCTATCTCGTATGGATGCACCAGCCCGCAACGCTTCGAAATAGGAATAGTCTTAAAGCAAAGGGGTATCTATAAACTGAACCTGGACCAACGGTCTAATTTCAACAGAGTGGTAAGTTGCACCAATCAACCAGCCGACTTCCCAGTATCGACTCTAACTTACAAGTTCAATGTCGCAGACGCGAATAAAGATGTATACCTCAGCATCCCACCTATCTCGAGGAGCGAAAGCCCTGCAGGCACTACGGAGCGTGAAATTGATCAGAAGCACATTTTTATGGTAAGGGTCGAATAAGCCACTCAACCGTTGCCTCTATACTTTCCAGATATTCTTTCCGATACTCAAAACACGATACCCGCAGTATTTTATTTGCAAGTTGTGTGGAATTTAAGGCCTATTGGCATCTATAAGCTGCCAGTAAGATACACCTTAAAAACATCGCCATGCACCGACAGTTTTTCCATGCTACTGCTTTGTATCCTGCCTTCAGTCACCTTCACAAATCTGTAAAAGGCCACAAAAAATTATTCCCGTCAGCCATTGCCGGGATGGTAGCAATCGCGCTGCTATTTTCCATTTCCGGATGCCAGTCACAAAATGAAGGGGCTGATTACGAAGTCGCCGAGTCAATGATGCTGGCTCCACCACCGGAAGCGGCAGCAATGGAACTGCAGCGCAAGCTGATCAAAGAAGGAAGGGTAGAGTACGAGACCAATCAGATCGAGGCAACGCGCCAGACAGTTTTTGCAGCTGTCAGAAAATACAAAGGCTATGTTTCTTCTGACGAAGAGTATAAATCTCCGGGAAGGACCAGCAACACCCTTGTCATCAGAGTGCCTTCCGATCACTTTGACAACTTGCTGCATGAGGCTACTAACGGCGTAAAGAAGTTTGATGCTAGGGAAATAAATGTGAAGGATGTCACAGAAGAATTCCTTGACATACAGGCCCGACTCAAGACCAAAAAGGAGCTCGAAGGCAGGTTTCTGCAACTACTCAAGCAGGCAACCACAGTTACAGAGGTCCTGGAAATTGAAAAGCAGCTGGCTGCCCTGCGCGCCGACATCGAGTCGATAGAGGGGCGGCTAAAGTACCTGGAGAGCCAGGTGTCCCTTTCTATCCTGACGATGACATTTTATGAAAACACCCCCGTTTATACAGAGTTTTCCACAGAGTTTAAAGACGGCTTCCGAAACGGGTGGAATAACCTGATCTGGCTTTTTGTGTTTATCACCAACATCTGGCCATTTATCTTACTCGGGCTTATGCTGCTGATCGGACTTAACGCCTACAGGAGAAAACGGCAAAGAAATCAGGCTCACCCGCTGTAAGCAACTGTACGCTCTAAACTGACAGACCACACTTACACTTTATGCTGCAGAAATTGCTGTTTTCGGGTCGCCTTGGCCTTAAGGCTGGCGTCCGGTAATGGTCTCAGGTATAGGCATTCACTCCCTCACCTGGCTCCTATAGGTAGAAATTGCACTGGATATAAGGGTGTAACTGACACCTGCGTATTTTAAAACGAATAAAGACACAGTGCTGCAAGAGCCCACTAAGAACGAAAATGAGCAAACCTGATGCAGCCTTGTCTGATGTTGATCGTTTTTCACCCACTGTTACTTCTCATTTACCCATAAAATAATATTTTTCACCAATTATATAACTATACATATTTAAAATGTAATTATAAATCATACCTTTCTCTTAGTACTATACCTGTTGTATTATGAGAACACATGCTTTTTTCACCGGACTGATTGCACTGGTTTTCCTTTTGTTTACACCAGCTGCAGCACAAATCAACGTGGGTAAGAACCTCAAAAATAAAATCAACAATAAGATTAACCAGAAAGTAGACCAGCAGGTTGACAAATCAATCGATGAAACGCTGGAAGGCAAAAAGGAACCCGCTGCTGACAAAAGTGACAGCAAGCGCAGTAGCGCCAAAGCAAGTGGGTCGGGATCGGAGGAAGTAAAAATGAAAGCCTGGAGCAAGTACGATTTCGTGCCGGGCGACAAAGTGCTCTTTGCAGACAATCTAGCCGGAGAGGAAAACGGCGAGTTCCCATCGCGCTGGGATCTGAACAAGGGAAATGCCGAGGTAGCTGATTTTGGGGGTGAGCCTGTCATCAACCTGGTTTCGACGGGTACGAGCATTAAACCCCTCATGAAGCGGGAAAACTGGCTCCCCGAAACATTCACCATCGAGATGGACCTTTACTTTGACAGCGACAACCCCAACGTGGCCTATGAGATTTATTTGGTAGATGATCAAAAGACCTACAAAGAAGCAACACATGGGCACTTTTGGGATCCGATAGACGTGCGGGCAAACAGAATTAGGTTTAAGACCTATGGCTCCGAGTCAGAAGAACTGAAAGAGAAGGGGGTGAATAACCAGTGGCGCCACCTGTCCATCGCATTTAACAAGCGCAGCATGAAGGTATATCTGGACGAAGAGCGCCTGATCAACATTCCGAATGTAACGGGTACGCCCACCGGCCTTCGCATAGAAGTAGACAAGCGCATTGATGCGAACACGATGGTGAAGAACGTGCTAATTGCAGAAGGGGGCAAAAAGCTGTATGACCAGATGGCCGCAGATGGCAAGATCGTTACCTACGGCATTAAGTTCGATGTGAACAAGGCTGATATACGTCCCGAATCGGCAGGTACGCTCACTAGTATTGCCAAACTCATGGAAGAGCAGCCCACTCTCAAGTTCAGCGTAGAAGGCCACACCGATAGCGACGGAGACGACAATGCAAACATGAAACTCAGCCAGCAGCGTGCAGAGTCAGTTAGGACCTACCTGATCGGACAAGGTATAGCAGCTGAACGGCTAGAGGCCAAAGGTTGGGGCGAGTCCAAGCCAATCGACAAGAACGCTACGGCCGAGGCGAAATCAAACAACAGGCGGGTGGAGTTCGTGAAAAAATAGAACACCGGGTAGACCTGTAAGCAGCAAGGGGCAGCCGCACGATGCGGCTGCCCCTTGCTGCTTTAAAGTTAGTCGATATTAAGTGTTTCATCTCCTCTTCCAGGTATACCGGTTAGGCTAACCTCTAGTTCCTGCTTTAGTGTAACTTGCCCGCACTTTGTGCTGCGCAAAGGCCCTCACAACGAAAATAAATCCCATTCGGCGGCTTGTCTGTAAACATTAGCGCTCATTTACGTTAGATAGGCAGATAAAATTGATAACCCACTTTGCATGAAAAGCTACTACCTGCACGTTTTGTCACTCGCGTGCATCCTCCTTTTTTCCTCAGGCTGTGCCCGGAGGAATTTTTTCGCCAAAACACCTGTCGTTGACCAAGCGCGCTATCAGCAGCTGAAAACCGCCTCACCTGCTGAGGTAGACAGCGTAACCGTCATGGCTGGCCAGCATTACAAACGTACCGGATTCCACCATCTATTCTGGGGCAAACACTACCGCGAGGTATGGGCCACACCAGTTACAGTCAGTGTGTTCGACATGAAAACGGCCAAGGGTGGCTTGTCTGTCGAGAAGCTCGGAGGAGGAATGCAGACCACTAGTCTTACTTTGATCGATGATAACGGCTTTACCTATGCACTCCGCTCTCTGGACAAAGACCCGGCCGGCATTTTGCCTAAATTCTGGCGTAACACTTTTGTGGCAGATGTGCTCCGCGACCAGACCTCAGCCATTAACCCCTATGCTGCTTTTGTGCTGCCCACCATGGCGGAAGCGGCAGGTATACCGCACTCAAAACCGGAGCTGGTCTACGTGCTGCCTTCTGACACCACCTTCGGAGAGCACAACGATAAGTTTCAAGACCGCGTGTTCATGATCGAGGAGAAATACAACGATGACCGTACCATCACCCCTATGCTCGGCAACGCAACCGACATCGCCGGTTCCAAGAAGATGCTCAAAGAGCGTTTTGGGGATGATGACCACTTTATAGACCAGCGCGAGTTTGCCCGCGCCCGCCTCTTTGATCTGTTCATCAATGACTGGGACCGACACGAAGGTCAGTGGGAATGGGCCGTGTACGACGATGGCGATAACAAATACTACCGGGCTATCCCCAAAGACCGCGATAACGCTTTTTTTAAGTTTGATGACGGAATCATTACATGGCTCTTCAGCCGCAAGTGGGCCATCAGAAAGTTCGAGACCTTCGGCCCCAAATATAAGGATGTGTATGCCCTGATGATGAACGCCAGCTTCATCGACAGCCGCGCCCTGACAGAGCTAACCGCCGAGGACTACCAGCAGATCGCAACCGAATTACAAACAGCCCTGACAGATGATGTTATTGAGCGGGCTATCCGCCAGTTTCCCCCCAAGGTATACGACCTGTTGGGTGAGCAGACGATCGGCATTCTGAAAAGCCGCCGCGACTTGCTGCCCCAGGCCGCACAGGAGTTTTACCTGCATCTGGCTAAGAAGCCACTGGTAATCGGGACTGACAAGGAAGACCGGTTTGAAGTAGAACGCCTGAACGACGAGGAGACAGCTGTCAAGGTCATTCGAAAATCTGATGACAAGCAGGTATACCACCGGGTGTTCAAGCGCAGCGAAACCAGTCAGATTACACTGCACGGCCTGGCTGATGACGATGAGTTTGAAGTAAGCGGTGAAGTGAACAAAGGTATACGCATCGTGATTGTGGGTGGCCGCGGGGAAGACGAGATCAAGGATAGCTCAAACGTGAAAAGCTGGCGTCGCAAAACCATTGTGTATGACACGAAGCGGGGCAACGAGATCGAGTTTGGACCTGAAACCGTCGACAAAACCACCAACGACGTAAGAGTACACGCCTTTGATAGGGAGGGCTATTAAGTAAGCAGCCCCCGCCGCAAAGCACTAACCGACACCACCTACCATGCACCCCTACCACCCTAACATGCGCCTCAACCGACACCTCACCACTACCCTTGCCTGTTTGCTGGGTCTGCTTTCAGCAGGCTGCATCGGCAACAAATACACACACAGTCTGCAGCAGGTACCTCCTCCTGCAGGGTCACCCACTGCCATACCTGCCTCCAACGATAGCACCATCACGGTGGCTGTAGGGGAGCACTACGGTCGCGGTTGGCTGCACACCTTCTTCTATGGCAAGCATTACCGCCCCGCCTGGACTACGCCGGTCGAATTCAAAGTGCTGGACCTTGGCACAGCAAAAGGAGGCCTCAAGCCTACACAGCAAGGTGGCAGTCGGCAGACCATGAACCTGCGCCTGGAGGCTTCTGACGGAAAAGAATATGTGTTGCGCTCGGTTGATAAAGATCCTGCCACGGCACTGCCAAAAAAATGGCAGCAAAGCTATGCCGCCAACATCATTCGTGATGCGACCTCTGCTACACACCCTTATGCAGCCCTGGTGCTGCCTCCTATGGCCGAGGCCATCGGCATCCATCACACCAAACCTGAACTGGTCTATATACCCCACGACCCACGCTTAGGCGAGTATCTGGAAAACTTTGGCGGCATGGTTGCGCTGCTTGAGATCAGACCAAACGATAACTTGTCTGACGAACCAGGTATGGGAAACTCTGAGAATATCAAAAGCACCCGGGCCATGCTCAAAGACCGCTTCTTCGACAACGACAGCCACCTGGACGCCCGCTACTACCTGCGTGCCCGCCTCTTTGACATGCTGATCGGCGACTGGAGCCGGCATGAGGGCAACTGGCGCTGGGCGCAGTATAAGCAGGACGGCGTAAAGGTATACCAGGCCGTGCCCCGCGACCGCGACAATGTGTTCTACAAGCTCAACGATGCGATCATACCCTGGATCTTTATGCGCACGGGCCTTAAGAAACACTTTCGGACTTATAGCGACAACTTATCGAACCTAGATGACCTGAACAGAAGTGGCCGCAACCTGGACGAAACGATACTCGCCGGCCTCACCTACCAGGACTGGGTGGAAGTGGCTGACAGCGTGAGCAGTGAATTGACAGATGAGGTAATTGAGCAGTCATTCCGACAAATGCCCGATAATATTTACAAGCTCACGGCTACACCCATCATGTCCAAGCTGAAGTCCCGCCGCAACAAACTAGGCAAGTCTATCCGGAAGTACTACAAGGAGTTGATGCGGGAGGCGATCGTTACAGGGTCTGACAAACACGAAAGGTTTGAAGTTGAAGTCCTGTCCGCCAATGAGGTACGGGTACAGGCATACAAGATCAATAAAGACGGGGAAGATAAGAGACAGCTCTTTGACCGGGTTTTTCAGGCTGCCGATACAAAAGAGATACACTTGTACGGCCTCAACGGCGATGACGAATTTATAGTAAAGGGACAAGGCAAGTCAAAGATCAAGATCAGAATATGGGGCGGTGCGGGCGAGGACGGCTATACCGTAAAAGGACCCAAACCCATGGCCCGACGCATCCGGATAGAAGACACCGAGTACCGAAACTTCTACGACCTGAGTAAGGGCACCCGACAAAAGACCCAGCAAAACCCAAATGCGAATCAGTATGATGCCGAAGGCTGGCTGCTGCGCTATTATCTGGATTGATAAACCACTTGTCTGACATAAAAAAGAGGGAGCTGACTTTAATAGCCGGCTCCCTCTTTTTTATGTCACAGGTTAGTCTTGCTCACCTGTTTTGTTCTTAGCTCCTTGTCCGCCGCCACCTCCGCTGTTTCGGCTGCCAGTGCGGTTATCCTGGTCTTTGGCTGCCCAGGCACCCTGGCCCTGCTGCTGGCTGGCCGTAGCCTTTGTGCCATCCGTACCCAGGTCTGTAGCTCCCTTATGGTTCGCCTCGTTCGAATACTCATCCGGCATCGGCTGCGAGTTCGCGTTACTATCTGGTTTCTGTCTATTCTTATTCTCTTCTGAATTATTCTTGTTCGTAGCCATATCTTTGATTTTATAGATCACGTCAAGCCCGCAATTATTACGGACATTCCCCCTTAAGTACGGCCAGCTTAAGGGTGGGTTGTCAGCGTGAGTTGGCTACAGCTGTTTATTCAGCACGGTGGATGATGCCTGCGCGGTTGGCAGAATCATTACTTCGGCGATGTTGACATGGGCAGGACGCGTTACCATAAAGGTGATCAGATCAGCGATATCTTCTGCACGCAGCGGTTCGTAGCCCTGGTATACGCCAGCGGCACGTTCCTTGTCACCTTTAAAGCGAACTTCTGAAAACTCCGTCTCTACCAAGCCTGGGTTCACCTCCGACACTTTTATGCCTTCCTGCACCAAGTCAATGCGCATACCCCTGGAGAGGGCATCCACTGCAAACTTAGAGGCACAGTACACGTTGCCGTTGGCGTACACCTCCTTGCCGGCTATAGAACCGATGTTGATGATGTGGCCGTGCTTACGGGCAAGCATAAGCGGAAGCACTGCATGTGTTACATAAAGCAAGCCCTTCACATTGATGTCAAGCATAGCGTCCCAGTCGTTTAGGTTGCCGCTTTGCACAGGCGCCAGGCCATGGGCATTGCCGGCGTTGTTCACCAGCACGTCTATACCTTTCCAGTCATCGGGCAGGCTGTTGATGGCATCAGCCACCGCCTCGCGGTCGCGCACATCAAAAGCTAGCGTGTGCACCGGCACCTCTGTGATCTGCTGTTGCAGATCCTGCAGGCGCTCAGCCCTGCGGCCCGTGGCTACGATGTGATAGCCCGCTTTAGCCAAAGCAAACGCCGTAGCGCGACCTATACCTGATGTAGCTCCTGTTACAAGTGCAATGCGTGCCATACTATTCGAAGTGGAAAATTAGCGATAAGTTACGGGTAGTCATTCTGTCGATCAATGGACTGTACTCTCCGCCGTCCGCCTTCTGATTCATAAGTCCGTGAGAGAAGCGCAACTCAGGCGCAAACTTAAAGTACGGGTAGAAAATATCCAGACCCACGCCATACTCTATTGCCAGATCATTGCGATTTATACGCAGCAGGTCGCGGTTCTGTGTATGCTTGGTATTGCCCAGCACACGACTTGCCTTTACACCGCCTACCATGTACATCCTGAAGTTGCCGCGGCGCTTCGCTCTATACTTGAGCAGCACGGGCAATTCGATTACCGGTGAGGCAAAGGTGGTGTTATCAAAGCTTCCGCCTTCCCCTTCAGGTACACTACCACTTTCAAAATCGATGCTGCGCCCGTAAAAGCCCACGCCGGGTACGAAGCGGGCATCCAGGTATTCAAGCAGACGCACATTCAGCACAAGGCCAGGGTAAAAGCCCAGGCTGTTCATCGTGTTCACCTGTGTGCCACCGCCTGCCTGATCGGCGTAAGCCTGCGAGTGCTCAATGTAGTACTTAGAATAGGACATGCCCAGGTAAAAGCCATAGTGAATGCGCTTTTCGTCGTAGCCAGGCTTATTCTCGCCTTTCACTTTCTGGTTCTGGGCCTGTACCTGCGTAGCACCCGCCAGGAAAATCAAGAACAATAACGCAAAGCTTATTTTTTGCCAGTGTAGATGGAGCTGATTCCAAATGTGAGTGAATGCCATTTTGTTTGTTTAAAGCCAACTTCTTCAAAGATGTTAAGAAATTCCTTGCCGTCCGGGAAGGCCTGCACCGACTCGGGCAGGTAGGTATAGGCGGCACGGTCCTTAGAAACGAATTTACCTACCATCGGTAGTATATTCTTAAAATAAAATTGATACAGCTGCTTCATGGGGAAGCTCTGCGGTTTAGAAAACTCCAGTACCACAACTGTACCACCCGGCTTGAGCACGCGTCGCATCTCCAACAGGCCCTGCTTTAGGTTTTCAAAGTTACGCACCCCAAAAGCCACCGTGATCGCATCAAAGCTATTGTCTTCGAACGGCAGGTTCTCGGAGTCACCGTACTTTAGCTCGATCTTTTGGGTCAGTCCCTTGCGCTTCAGCTTTTCACGCCCCACGGCCAGCATGCCTTCCGAAATGTCAACGCCCGTGATCTTATCAGGGTTGAGGCTCAGTGCTTCAATCGCGAAGTCGGCTGTACCAGTGGCAATGTCCAGCATCTGTTTCGGATTTTCGGCTTTGAGCAGGCTCACCGCCTTCTTACGCCAGATGATGTCAATGCCGGCACTCAGGAAGTGATTCAGGAAATCGTATTTGCCCGCAATGTTGTCAAACATCTGAGCAACCTGCGATTTCTTGTCGTTATTCTGGTCTTTGTAGGGTACTACCGCCATGGGTTATGCTTATGTAATAAAAGAACAAAAATACTGTACCTGTAACTATTATGCACAGTTTGTGTTCCATTATTATAAAAAAACAGGCTGAGCGAATGCCCAGCCTGTTTTTATTTATACAATGTGATCAGGCAACTTAGTTTACAGGAACTTCCTGCTGTGTGTCCTGACGCTGAATGATCTTAAACTCAGTTCTTCTGTTCAACTGCATGTTAGAAGCAGAGTTGTTAGTAGCAACCGGACGACGCTCACCGTAGCTTACTGTCACGAGTCTGCGTGCAGAGATACCCTGCTGTACCAGATAATCGAAGGCAGCATTAGCACGGTTCTCGCCAAGTGTCATGTTGTACTGTTCGCTGGCGCGTGAGTCGGTGTGACCTTCGATGCTTACGTTCACGTTCGGGTTAGCTTTCATGAAAGCTGCCACAGCATCCAGCTCGCGAATTGACTCGGCACGCAGATCGTACTTGTCGGTATCGTAGTAGATGTTTTTGAACTCCATCGTAGCAATCGCGTCTTTACCGGCCAGTGCAGGAGCACCAGGGCTTACACGTGTAGAGTCACCGAAGTCGATGTAGAAGTTTTGCTCAACGGTAGTCGTGTCGTTCAGCACCATTGGCATTTCGAATGATTCTGTCGTCAGCACTTGACCGTCTTTTGTGATCTCAACCTGGTACGTACGGCCAGAAAGGATACGCAGGTCATACAGACCGTCTTCCTGCTTGGTCACGTCACGGTAAGAGATCGGACGCTTGTCAGCCTGCTGTCCGTTGAAAACCAGCTCCAGGCCAGGTATAGCCAGGCTGTCGTTCGTAGCGTACACACGGCCAGTCACACGAGCTGCACGGATGTAGTTGATGGTATAGATATCCTTTTCACCGTAGCCACCGATGCGGTAAGAAGACAGGTAAGCATAGCTTCCGTCCGGGCTCAGGCGGTAGTAGGTGTCGTCGTCTGGTGTGTTAACCGGGTAACCCAGGTTTTCAGGACGGGCGAAACGCTTAGCCACTGAGTCATATTTGGCTACAAAGATGTCGTAACCACCCATGGTGTTGTGACCGCGTGAAGCGAAGTACAGCGAGCCGTCAGCAGCCATATAAGGGCTGTCGTCATCGAACTTCGTGTTGATAGCGGCACCTACGCTGCGTGGCTTGCCCCACTCGCCGTTGCGCTGACGCTGCGATACGTAGATATCCAGGTCACCATCTTCAGAGTAGTGGCTGGTCGAGAAGTAAAGGCGCTGGTTGTCCGGTGTGATAAAGGCATCAGACTCGAAATCAGCAGTGTTGATGTTAGAACCGATGCTCTTGGCATCACCCCACGAACCGTCAGCCTGACGCTCAGCGTACATGATGTCACCGTTGTTTACAGAGCGGTAAAGGAGCATCTTGGTGTCGTTGTCGAACAGCTGGATAGAAGCATCGTGGCCTGAGCTCTTCAGGTTACCAGCGATAGAGCGTGGTTGCTCCCACTCGTCACCCTGGATACGGCGTGTTTCGTAGATATCTTCGAAATACTCGCCGTCTGAAGCCTTGGCACCACTCTGGTTGTTACCGGCACTGCGCGAGGTAAACAGCAGGTAGTTATCGTCAGAAGAGATTACCGGGCTGTGCTCTGAGTACTCTGTGTTTACCACACCACCCAGGTTTTTCACGAAGATATCCTTCGGGTTAGCCACTTCCTTCTGCGCGTTGCGGCTCTGCTGAATCAGCATGGCTACCTCTTCGCGGCGCCAGTCGTCACGCTTACGAATGTTTGGAATGTAAGCCTGGTAGTGCTTAATGGCATCGTCGAAACGGTAGTTGATGTGGTTGATACGGCCGAGCCAGTATTCAATATCACGATCTACATTAGGCTTAACAGACTGTGCTTTGTTGATGTACTCTGCCGCTTTCTCCTTGTCGAAAGTCATGTAGCTGATACCCGCAAAGTAGAGGGCTTCAGCATTGTTTGGGTCATTGGCCAGCACTTGCTCATAGTAAGGCAAGGCAGCGCGGTAGTTTTCACGGTCAAAAAATTTGTTTCCAGTCCGTACCAGCTTTCTGTTACTCTGCGCGTCTACCGTGTAGACACTCACACAGGTAACCGCCAGTGCTAATGAAAGCCGTGAAAATAATTTGGCTAAATTATTCATGCTGTAAAGGGTTTGTTATACTTATTGTTTGTATGGATATATGTGTTAATCTTTTCCTAAAGAATTGAAAAAGGCTCACTCGCTTAGCTGATCTGGTTTAGCAGTGCCTTACTACCTTCATCCTAATCGTGTTATTTTCATTCCTCCCCACATCCAACAACATCCCCCTTACGCTACTAACGACATAATAGATACACTAATCTCTATTTTTATATACTGTCGTCATAACACAAGTTAAGATCAGAGAGCAAATATATTAAAATATACATATAAACTATATAGGTTTCTGGATTATTTAATAAAACGTTTTTTGGATGCTGCTAAACAGATGCCCTGTATACCTGACTCACCTGGCCTAGGGCTTAATCAGAACATGTTAATTAAAATAGTAGTAATTTTGACAAATCAGCTACCTGCCTTCCATCTCAGGCACAACGCGCACCGTACATTAAAATTGCCACATCAGCAGGACATCCACCGGCCTGTGGCTTAAGCTAGCGACAGCATGGTTATCAAAGAAGCAAAATTCTTAATAAGTAATACCCGGGTTGACTTATGCCCGGAACCCAACAAACCGGAGTATGCCTTCATTGGCCGATCCAATGTGGGAAAATCCTCGCTCATCAATATGCTCACCGGGCAAAAAGGGCTTGCAAAAACATCCCAGTCACCGGGCAAAACCCAGCTCATCAACCATTTCCTGATCAACGACCAGTGGTACCTTGTCGACTTGCCGGGCTATGGATATGCCAAAGTGAGCAAGGAGTCACGGGAGCAGTGGCGCAAGATGATCAACTACTACATGCAGAAACGCGAAAACCTGACCTGCGTGTTCGTACTAATAGATTCTCGCCACGAGCCTATGCAGGTCGATCTCGACTTTATGCAACATCTGGGCGAGCTCGGCGTTCCTTTTGTGATTGTGTTCACCAAAGCTGACAAGCAGTCGGCCACTAAGACTGACTCAACCATAGCCGCTTACGCCCGTAAGATGCAGGAAACCTGGGATGAGCTTCCCCGCATGTTCAAGACCTCTGCAGAAAAAAGAACGGGCCGCGATGAAATCCTTCAATTTATAGAGGAGGTAAACGCACAAGTGCAGTTCTAACCGGCACAGGGTTTGCGGTTTAGGAAGAAGGTTGACCAGGTGTGCACCAACTTAAACTTAAATTGTTTACCCTTATGAAAAGTAAAATCTCAATTTTGTTTCTTTTATTTGCCTTTATGACCTTTGCCGCCGCTGCGCAATCAGCCGATACGGCAAAGGAGAAAGAAGTCTGGGTACCGTCAAAGTCTATACCTGTGACGGAGCACTATGCAGGCGGCCAGGAGGCGATGTACAAGTTCATCGACAAGCAGATACAGTATCCGGCACTGGCACGCAAAAACCGTGTGCAGGGCGAATGCATTATCAGCTTTACTTTGAATGAAGACGGCTCCACCTCAGGCTTCAAAGTGCTGAAAAACGCGGGCGCAGGCACGGGAGAGGAGGCTCTTCGAATTGCCAAAATGTTGAAATTCAAAGCACCCGGGCCTGGTTTTGGCATGTTAGCCAGCGTGCCCATAATGTTCAAACTATAACCAAAGTTTTTATACCTGATTATGCCTATTGATTTAAGACAAGTTTCAGCCATTGCCGGCATGAGCGGACTTTTCCGCATCGTAAAGCCTACACGCAATGGCGTAATTGTGGAGAGCCTTTCTGACAAGCCTACCCGCATGGTAGCCCAGGCGCGTCACCGCATGTCGCTGCTGGACGAGATCTCGATCTACACCAACGACGAGGAAGCAACTGTTCCGCTGGCCGAGGTGATGGATCGCATCCACCAGAAATACAATGGTGAGTTGCCTTTCGGTGAGAAGCCTTCTGACGAGGAACTGAAAAGCTTTATGTCTGACGTGCTGCCCGATTATGACGAGGACCGCGTGTATGTATCTGACATGCGCAAACTTGCCACCTGGTACAGCATCGTGAACAAGCATGTTGGCTTTACAGCAGTCGAAGAAACTGCCTCAGAAGAGAAAGCAGCGGAAGGCAAAGAAGAAAAGGCCGAATCAAAGGCAAAGAAAGCCAAGAAATAAGAACCTGCACCATAGAAAAGCCCTCCGGACAGGAGGGCTTTTTTTATCGCTATACCTTACGCTTACAGCCATGACGTACTCTCCTGCGCTAATTGCGAGCGCCGCGCACCAGTTACAGCGGGTTTTCGAATCAGAGCACCAGTTGCCTACCCAGGAAAGCGACCTGATACAGGAAGTAGCCCATATGGTACTATACCTGCTCCGCCACAACCTCAACCAGTTGCTCAATATTCTATACCGCATTGATGTGGATGAGCGCAATGTAAAACGGGCTATGCTGGCAGCCTCCGAAGAAGAGGTGGCCGAAAACATAGCCCGTTTAATTGTGGAGCGCGAGTTGCTAAAAGCGCAGATCCGCTTCCGGTATAGTCAGAACTAGTTAGCTGTAACTGCTTCTGTTTTTTTTATTTCAGCTTTTAAAAACTCCTCTACTTTGTTCACCATTTCGGAAGATCCGATGATGAGTGGTGAGCGCTGGTGCAATTCTGTTGGCTCTACCTCCATGATGCGGCCTTTGCCGTTAGAAGCCTTGCCACCCGCCTGCTCTGCAATATAAGCCAGTGAGTTGCACTCGTACAATAAACGCAACTTACCGTTAGGCGCCTTGGCTGTGGCCGGGTAAATGTATACCCCGCCCTTGATCAGGTTGCGGTGGAAGTCAGACACCAGCGAGCCGATGTAACGACCCGAGTAACCGTTCTCTTTGCAGTAGCTCAGGTAATTTTTGATGCCCTCCGGGAAGCTATTATAACCGCCCTCGTTGCAGGAGTAGATAGTGCCTGTTTTTGGCATGCACATGTTAGGGTGAGAAAGGAAGAATTCACCTAGCGATGGCTCATATGTAAAACCATTCACACCATGGCCTGTGGTGTATACCAGCATAGTGGAAGAGCCATATACCACATAGCCGGCTGCGATCTGGGCCGTACCCTTCTGCATGCAGTCTTCCATAGTTCCCTCTGAACCCGCTTCGGAAACGCGGCGGTAGATCGAGAAGATGGTACCAATCGAAACGTTCACGTCGATGTTAGAAGAGCCGTCCAGCGGGTCGATGGCCACGATGTACTTGCCTTTGAGGTTGCCTGTCTGAATGATTTCGTCTTCCTCTTCTGAGATGATGGCACACACCTCGCCTCCGTTACGAAGGGCGCGTATGAAGCGAATGTTGGCGATCACGTCGAGTTTTTGTTGTTCTTCTCCCTGCACGTTCTGCTGACCGTAAGCGCCGGTCACATCGATCAGGCCGGCACGGTTAATTTCGCGGTTCACGATCTTGGCTGCCAGGGCTATGTCGCGCAGCAACTGCGATAGTTCTCCGGTCGCAAAAGGGAAGTCCTCCTGCTTTCTCATGATAAACCTGTCAAGCGTGGTACCGACAGGAAGCGCTAGTTTGTCATTCATTATGGTGAAATTTAAATATATAGCTACAAAAATATGATATTTTGAAACATAACCGAAGGATACTTACATTTACGCAGCAATAGTCTCAATTGATGAAAGTATTTAAGTTTGGCGGCGCCTCGGTTAAAGACGCCAGTGCATTGCAAAACCTGGCTCAGGTCGTATCCGCACAGGGCGGCGAAAAAGAACTGCTACTTGTGGTGTCTGCCATGGGCAAAACGACCAATGCCCTGGAGCAGGTATACGACCTGGCATCCGCGGGTCATGATTTCAGTGACGCCCTGAATCAGAATCGTCAGTACCATTTAGCTATTGTGCATGAGCTTTTCCCGAACAGAGAACACCCTATATACGAACGCCTCGAACATCAGTTCGCACAATTGCAGCAAGTATTGCAGGGATTTAAAAGCCAGCCAGTTACAAATTACGACAAAGGCTATGACCAGGTCGTGAGCTTTGGGGAGCTATTATCTTCTGTTATAGTACATTATTTTTTGCAGGAACAAGGTATAGCCAATGCCTGGGTGGACAGCCGAAAATATATACAGACCGACAACACCTGGCGGGAAGCCCGCGTGGACTGGGCCTGGACAGAACGGGTAATCAAGCGCGATTTGCCCGACATACTGGCTCAGCAACTTATTGTGACGCAGGGCTTCCTGGGCGGCACCAACAACGGCCTCACCACCACACTAGGCCGCGAGGGCTCCGACTTCAGCGCCGCCATCTTTGCCTATTGCCTCGATGCCGAAGGACTCTACATCTGGAAGGACGTAGCCGGTCTGCTAAACGCCGACCCGAAGCGCTTTGCCCATACCGTGCGCTACCACATGCTCGATTACCAGGAGACAGTGGAAATGGCCTACTATGGTGCCTCGGTCATCCACCCCAAAACCATCAAACCACTGGCCAACAAGTCGATTCCACTCTATGTGAAGTCCTTTCTGGATCCGACGGCGGAAGGTACCAAGATCTGCGACTGCCGCTTCGAAAAGCTGAGTCCGGCCTATATTGTGAAAGACAACCAGTGCCTTATATCGTTCAGCGCCAAGGACTTTACTTTTATCAGCGAAAAAAACCTGGGCACGATCTTCAATGCCCTGTCCGAACTGCGGCTCAAGATCAACCTGATGCAGAACTCCGCCATCTCTTTTTCGATCTGCACGGATTATAATGAGCAGCGCCTTCAGAAGTTGCTGGATACTTTAAAGGACCAGTTCACGATCCACTACAACACCGGGCTGCAGCTTTTCACGATCAAGAACTACGACAACGAAAGTATACAGGAGATTACCAAAGGCAAAGAAGTGCTGCTGGAGCAGCGGACCAGAACGACCTTTCAGGTGGTGTGCCGGTGACCTCCCTCCTGCCCTTTTCCCAATTCCTGCAAAAGCCGTAACTTAGTCCGAAACAAACACGACTGAACTATGGAATTTATACTGGTTACGCCACAGGCCCGTCCGCACGTGGCCCTGATCCAACTCAACCGCCCCAAAGAACTTAATGCCCTGAATCTGCAGCTGATGGGTGAAATGCGCGACGCCTTGAAAGAGCTGGACGACAACGACGAGGTGCGTGCCATCATCATTACGGGTAACGAGCGCGCTTTCGCCGCTGGGGCCGACATTAAGCAGATGGCGGGCAAGACGGCCATCGACATGCTCAACATCGATCAGTTCTCTACCTGGGACCAGATACGCAAAACCAAAAAGCCTATTATCGCGGCTGTGTCGGGTTTTGCGCTGGGCGGTGGCTGCGAACTGGCCATGACCTGCGACATGATCGTGGCTTCTGAAACGGCGCAGTTTGGCCAGCCTGAGATTAAAATCGGGGTAATGCCAGGTGCAGGCGGCACGCAGCGCCTGACCAAAGCCATCGGAAAAGCCAAAGCCATGGAGATGGTACTAACCGGCAAATTCATGAGTGCTGACGAAGCTGAAAAACATGGTCTCATCAACCGTGTGGTGCCGGTGGAGCTATACCTGGAAGAGGCCTTTAAACTGGCAGGAGAAGTAGCCCAGATGTCTCCGGTAGCCGCCAAGCTAGCCAAAGAATCCGTTAACCGCTCTTTCGAAACCAACCTCGACGAAGGCCTGCATTTCGAGCGCAAGAACTTCTACCTCTGCTTCGCCTCCGAAGACCAAACCGAAGGGATGAATGCCTTCGTGGAAAAGCGGAAGCCGGAGTTTAAGGGACGGTAGAATAACAAATAATAAAATTTACTTTGATGTCATTTCGAACAGAGTGAGAAATCTGAACTGGTACTAGAAAACCAGATTTCTCACTCTGTTCGAAATGACATATTGCTTTATACCTGTTCCGGCACCAACTATATACCCTCCCTACTTTCCAACTTTTTTCCCACCCAAAGTTCCCCATTCACGAACAACTTTTATAGTTCGACTTTTTATTCTTAAGAAGAAGCCATACCTTTACGGAACTATTCCTAGTTAAGAATCATTCTTATCTGAGTATGCAACACCTGACCCGAGACGAAATACGACAAAGCTTAACTGAGTGTGGCCTGAAGGCGACGCATCAGCGCATTGTGGTGCTCGAAGCGGTGGCAGAGCTGCATGGGTCGCACCCTACGGCGGAGGATATTTTCCAGCGGCTACGACCGGCCAACCCGACGATTTCGCTCGGAACGGTTTACAAAACGCTGGACACCTTTACCGAAACAGGTATGCTGCGGCGGGTCGTGTCAGAGGGAGGCAGCAAGCGGTATGATTCGAATACGATGACGCACAGCCACATCTACTGCAGCAAGACCAAGGAAATTGTTGACTTCGAGGATAAAGAGTTGGAGCAGCTGCTGATCAAGTTTTTCAGTGAGCGCCAGGTAGAGAACTTCGAAATCAAGGGCTTTTCGATACAGCTGACAGGCTGTAAGGTGGAGCCCGACAAAAAGATAAGCATTACAAGAGTTTCCAAATAGATTATTTCAAAACCCAATAAAAACAAAACAAAATGGCAGTATTAGTAGGTAAAAAAGCTCCTTCTTTCAAAGCTACAGCAGTAGTGAACGGCGAATTCGTAGAAGACTTCTCTCTTGACCAGTACATCGGCAAGAAGCACGTGGTATTCTATTTTTACCCAATGGACTTCACTTTCGTTTGCCCAACCGAGATTATCGCGTTCCAGGACAGAATGGAAGAGTTCGATCGTAAGAATGTTGCCGTAGTTGGTTGCTCTACCGACACGCATTTTTCTCACTTTGCATGGTTGAACACTCAACGCAACCAAGGCGGTATCGAAGGCGTTGAGTATCCGCTTGTAGCTGACGCAGCTAAGACGATCGCTCAGAACTTCGACGTGCTGGCTGGTCACTACGACTACAACGAAGAAGGCGAGGCGATCTTTGTAGGTGAGCCGGTTGCTTACCGCGGTTTGTTCCTGATCGACAAAGAAGGCGTGGTTCGTCACCAGGTTGTAAACGATCTTCCGCTTGGCCGTTCTATCGACGAGGCGCTGCGTATGGTGGATGCCCTGCAGTATTTCGAGCAGAAAGGCGAAGTTTGCCCAGCCAACTGGTCTGAAGGCAAAGAAGCGATGAGCGCTACAAAAGAAGGTGTATCTAACTACCTTGCAAAGCACTAAGCTTTACGAAGCTTGAACAAAGAAAAGCCCCGGCCATTGCCGGGGCTTTTTGTTTTTAATTGGTTATCAGCTTAGAATCCGCTCCAGAGCGCACCATTCTTGGAAGCATACTTTCCGATCTTTCCCTCCGTGTTTAGCTCCTGCAAGTGGGCTTCTGCCTGACTGGTCTTCATTCCGGACAACACCGCAAACTCTTTGGTGGTTAGCGTGCTATACTTGCCGAACATCGAGGTATAGGTTGTGTCATACTCCTGCTTAGTAGCCTCTGGGTGCAGCTGGAGCAGCGCCTGCTCGTACTGCGCGTAAGGACGGGAGCCATATACCAGGATTCGGTTATCGTTCCCATCGGTCACAAAGATGGTTGGGAAGCCCCGCACGCCCAGCTGACGTGCCAGCGCCAGGTCCTGCTGAAACAACCCGGCGGCCTTACCCTCAAAATCAGCTTTAAGTTGTACCACATCCAGACCAGTTTGTTCGGCGGCCAGTGCCAGGTTATCCCAGCGGGCAATGTTTTTCTTCTCCAGGAAGATCATCTCCTTTATTCTTCTCAAGAACTTCACGGCTTTCTCTTCGCTCTGCAGTTGGGCCGCCTTAAAGGCGATGGAAGGTGGATAAGAAGATGGCAGCGGGTCTTCGAGCCACAAGTCGCCATCGATGGGCATTTCGTAATGCGCACCGGCTTCTTCCCAGTGCTGGGCCACGCTGGCAGGGCCATTTACATCGCGGCCGCCGTAGGCTTCCCAGCTTGGTAGCAGGCCGCCCATGCGGTACTCCACCTCAAAGTATGGGCCGTAATCCAGCGCCAGTTTCTTTAGTTGCGGATCGATGCCCCAGCAAGAGGAGCAGATTGGGTCAGTAAAGTACAGCAGCTTGATTGGTTTTTGGGCTGCAGCAATGTTGGTATCTTCTGTGCTTGCCTGTGTTCCCGGAATTTCGCAAATACCGGTCTCAATATCGCAATGCATCGTTGGTTTTGTATCCATGATCTTCTATTTTAGCGTTGAACTTTATAAAAATCAGCCTGTTAGCCAGTAGGCTTTTCTGAGTTACTTTTACAAAGGTCGGACTAAACCTTCGGAGAGTCAATTAGTCAAAAAAACATGACTACCAACAATTTACCACAGGATGAGGCAAGCTGCCCTGCCGAGGGCATACTAAAGCAGTTATCCGGAAAATGGAAGCCACAGATTTTCAGGCTGGCCTTGGACGGACCGGTGCGGTTTAATGGTTTGCTGCGCCAACTGCCAGGCTCCAACAAGCAGTCGGTGGCAACGGCACTCAAGGAATTGGAAGAGGCGGATATACTTGTCAAGACCGTGGTGCAGGAGAAGCCACTGCACATAGAGTATACCTTGTCAGAGAAAGGCCATGCAATGGTGTCGGTTTTCAGAAGTATGGAGGGATTCCTGAGCTAAGGCTTAGGCCAGTTTCACCAGCCACATACCGGCAAAGGTAGCTAGCAGCCCCAGCAGTACGCTGGCTAAAATATACAAAACTGCCTGCCCGTACTGCTCTGTCTGCAGCATGTAAACCGACTCGAGTGAGAAAGCGGAGAAAGTGGTGAACCCACCCAGTATACCTGTTGCCAGGAAAGGACGCCAGGAGGCAGCCATATCGTGTTTTGCAATCAGCGCGAAGACAAGCCCCATCAGAAAACAACCGATCACATTTACAGCAAGGGTGCCAAAGGGAAAAACAACAATAGCCCGTGTCTGGATGAAGAGCGTGAGCAGATAGCGTGCTATGCCGCCAATAAAACTACCCAAACCAATGACCAATAGTATCTTCATCTTTTGCTAGTGGGGCATCCCATGCCTGAACTGATCTTATACCTTCAAATATAGTATAATCGCCAGGTATACCCCGCAAAAAATATCTTTTAGGATGCGGTATAGGGAACCAACTCCCCGTCATCTTTTACCAGCCAGGCCTTTTCAGCGTGGTCTAGTATGTCTTCTTTTGCGTCTGAAAAAGCTTCCACGATCTTGTAGGGCTTGCCTTTGAAATGCTTGTCGAGGCGCTTTATCTTTTCTTCGTCTTTGCAGGCCTTTCCTTCCACGATGTAAGTTTCGCCGTTGTACCTGGTCGCCGTCCCGAAAGCGGCATCGATCGGGTATAGCTCGAAAAGTGGCTTTACGTATACCTCCAGCGCTCCTGTGGCGCAGATCACCTGCACCCCCTCCTGCCTATACCTGTCCAACTTGGCCTTGACCTCCTTGTTAAACTCCCCGGGAAACTCCTCTTTCCAGAACTCGCGGGCATATTTTTCTACCTGCTCAGGCGGAATGTTGTCGAGGTAGTTGAAGAAGTTTTCCTTAAACTCGGTCATCCGGATCTGGTTCATTTTGAGGAGCGCCTTGTAGTAGAGCATCTGGAAGTAATAACCCAGTTTATGAGGTTTCTTCTTGCTGATAAACTTGAAGAACTCCTCTTTGGAGCTTTTGGTATAGAAAGTGCCGTTCAGGTCGAACACCACTACTTTTATTTCGTCTTGCTTATTTTCCGTCATGCGAAAGTGCGTTTATACCTGCCGAAGCAGGTATGGAGTTTACGGAAAACAAGTGGATTGGGCTGATGAAAGCAGGAAGAGAACAGGTATGGGATGACTTACTAGGTATACGCAACCCAAAACCTCTATTAAGGGCAGGGTCGTTTTTTCTAACTTCTTTGTCATTCTGTAAGAATCTTGGTCGCAAGTAGTATAGGCTTAACCTCCCTCCGACCAAGTTTCTTACAGAATGACAGTGGATTTTGAGCCTATTTGCCTAGAATGACGTGCCTTTGCCCTCAAGGGGAGAATTTGCTATAACGAAACGACCCAATCCCTGAGGTAGTACATAATTCGCAGCATTCACTTTTTCAGAAGAGCAATAGGACAGGGCAAGGCTATACCTTCTGCAAAAGCAAAGTCAAAATCCGGGGTATACTTGCTCTGTCGTGGTCGTCGAAAAACTCGTTCAGATCGACCAGTTTCAAGCCGTGGGATTTGGCCGCCTGCACAAATTCGGATATGTGGTGGGTATAGCATTCGACTTCCTGCCGTCCTTCGTCCGTTTCGAAGCGGGCTTTGGTGCCTGTGTATTGCTTGAAAGGGTGCAATTCGCCGATGTAAACGTATCCCCCGGGTTTCAGGGCTGCTGCCGTCTGTTCAAAAATAAAATCTAACTGTGAGATGTGCTCCAATACCAGGCTGAAGGTAACGAGGTCGTATACCTGTGTGGCGAAGTTCCAGGGTTTGGTAATATCGGCTTGCTGGAAGGCTACTTTGTTCGAGTTTACTTTCTTTCGGGCACGTCCCAGCATGGCCGCAGATAAGTCCACTGCTGTGACGTGCATCGCCCTGCGCACCAGCCATTCTGTGTTTTTACCGGTGCCACAACCTATTTCCAGGCAGGTCTCGAAAGGTATACCGGCCAGCGTCGTGCGCAAGGCCACGGCTTCCAGGTCGCGGGTTCTGTTCTTGTTGGTGTCGTACTGTGCGGCCCAACTATTATAGGCTTCCTCTACGGTCATAGGTCTTTCAGCATCCAGATGTTGCAGGCGTAGTGACCTGAATTGCCCATCGCATGTGGTATGGGTCTGAAGCCTGCTTTCTCATACATCGATACGGCTTTGGCCAGTTCGGGGAACGACTCCAGGTATAGCTGTGTATAGCCCAACTCCCGGGCCGCCGCTATACTTTGCTGCATCAGTTGGTTGCCAATTCCCTTCCCTCTGGCTTCGGCGGCAAGGTAAAACTTCACCAGTTCTGCGCAGCCAGTGGGGAGGCCTTCGGTTGGGTATACGCCGCAGCCTCCTATAATGGTGCCATCTTCTTCGGCCACAAAGTAGGCACTGGCAGGCTGCCGAAACAGCTCGTACAAAGCATCGGTGGTCGGGTCGGTATACACCGTGCCGGGCTTGTCGATCTTAAACTCCCGGAAAACCTTTCGGATTAGGGTTGCCAGTGGCTCGTTGTCGGAGGGTTGTATGGGGCGGATGGTGAGGGGCATGGTATAGGGTATGGTTTGTCAAACTCGGCATGAGCATTTCTGAGAGTTATCTGAATAAGTATGGCTACTGTCAGCTTATCTTTTTTGAGGTTTCCGCCTGTCATTCAGCAAGTCTAGTTCATTTTATCGTTCTAAAATATCTAACTTTTCACTCCTTGTCTGGTAACTGATACTACAGTTTGGGAGCCATCTTTTTAAATTTTCTTTATCTGCTTGCGTGAGATAATCGTCGTCAATTCGCATAGTTTTCAACTGAGTTAACTCGGCAATCCTAGGTGAAATATATTTAATTGGATTATCCCAAATTTCAAGCTTCTCTAGATTCTTTAAGTCAGAAATATTTTCTGGGATGCTATCTATTTCGTTATCGAAGATTAAGAGCTCTTTTAAGTTTCCAAGGTACTTCGTTTCCGATGAAATGCGGTTAACTTTATTGGTATATAGATAAAGCATTTCCAGCTTATTAAGCCTTTTGTCAATGAATGAAAAGTCAGTAAACTGATTATTATTTAATGATAACCATGTCAAATTAGGGATAGTTTTTAATTGGTCGGGAAATGTTGTCAACTCATTACGTGCAATATCAAAATGCACTAAGCTGTCAAGTTGAGATAAGTCGCAGCTAATCTCTTTGATTCTGGTTTCTGCAAATGAGATACTTTTAAGTCTTTTTAGTCGTGTAAGGTTACAAGGAAATTCACTGATAGGATTTACTGCCATTATTAAGTCTTCGAGCGTACCTATTTCGAAAATTTGTTCCGGAATTTCATTGAAGCCGTTTCCTGTTAGTATGGCTTTATAAATGCTTAGGCTTCCAAGCCCGTCGGGCAGGGAATTCAAGCCTTTACTTTGAAGCCATAAATACTTCCCTTTGTTGTCCGCTACTATAGGTGAATATTCACTCTTATAAACACTTTTCTTTGTGTTTGAGGAGATTTCGTTACACATTGAAGTCATTACTTCCTTCACAGTTGTGCTCTCTTCCCCTTTGACATAAAAAAGCCAGCTCTTTATTTTACTGTCATTAACAATACAGTCCATTTCAAAATTCGGGTCCCAGTCAATATTCAGATAATCAACTTCTGAATTGTCGGTAAATGCAAAGCGAATTGTGCTCGGAATATCTTCTACTTTGGTTGACGTTATTAAAATTCCGTCGTTAGGTAATTTTATGGTCTTCTTCCAGTATTTAGTCTTGGGTAGTTCCGGATACCCTTCAATCCCAAAAATAATTCCTGCCTGCCCTTTAAAGTTCTTTTGAAAAACAATGTAGTTGTGTTCCTGCCAGTTCATGTAGGTCACAAAGGCCAAACCCAAATAGGCAATGGTTAATATCGTTTGCGTTGCGCTGTAAGCCCTTCTATTCCTTATAAATTTGAGCGTTAGATAATCAAAAAGGTATAAAAGCAGTCCTATACCAATAAGGTAAATACCAACAAAGAAGAAGTAACTAAAAGTTAGCACTCCTAACACTCCGAGAATGACTGTTAGAAGTCCTGTGATTTTTAGTGCTGAGTTTACTATTCGCTTCACTGTCGGATTTTAAAATGCTCTACAATGTACTCGTGTATATTGTGTGAAAGGCGTAGCTGAGGTACAGACTATAAATTGAATTTATCCCCGTGGTTTTCACTTTCCCAGCTTATAAAGAGTATTCCATTTTAAGCCTTCTGTATCGTGCATTGTCCAGAATTCTTTTAGGTTCAATTCTTCCATCTTTCCATTGCCTGCTCCGAACTGAATGTCTGTTAGAAAATAGACTTTGAGTTCAGGTGAAGCGGTAATTGCTTTCTCAAGTATGAGCGCAACTTCAATCTGATAGTTAGTCAAGAATCTAAAACCTGAAATCTGATTAGCTCCTGTTTCTACTTTACCAAAGTTAGGTAGCTCAATGGTAGTCGGCTCGAAGCTCCAATCAATCAACTCTCCTGCGAAGAACCCACCAGTTTTATCTTCTTTAAATTTTGGATTGCCGAGATGAACAATTACACCTTCTTGCCCATTCAACCAATCATAAAAGAGTCCACGATGACTTTTAAGCTTATTTTCTTCAATAAGCGCCAACTCAAAGTTACTCTGGTTCAAGCTCAATCTGCTTGCTCCGACCGAGACTATTTCAATTGTTGGCATTTATTAGTTCTTATTTTAAATAGTGTAGAACTTTCATCTGAACATACCATCCTTCATTCAGCCTACCAAATATACCACATCCCACCAACCCCACAAGCCTTCCCTACCCTTTGATAAACTAAAACCCCTTTGCCACTATCGCTTCAGAATACCCTATATTTGCACCTTGAAATCAGCGTATAGAAATACGCTGTGATGTAATAGTCCCCAAATTATACTTGAAACTACTCTACGACATTGGACTGAAAGCTTACCAAGCGGCTATCGCGTTGGCGGCGCCTTTTCACCAGAAGGCGAAGCTAATGCAGGAAGGGCGTGTGGGGCAGTTTGAGCGGATGGCGCAACAGCTACAGGACAACACAGCGCCTGTGGTGTGGTTTCATTGCGCCTCGTTGGGGGAGTTTGAGCAAGGGCGGCCTGTTATTGAAGCTTTCAAACAGGAGTTTCCAAGGTATAAGGTAGTGCTGACGTTCTTTTCTCCTTCGGGCTACGAGGTGCGGAAAAACTACGCAGGAGCCGACTACATCTTCTACCTGCCGCTCGACAGCCAAAGCAATGCCAACCGTTTTCTGGACATCGTGCAGCCCAAGCTAGCGGTGTTTGTGAAGTACGAGTTCTGGCACTATTACCTGCAAGCCATGCAAGAGCGGGCTGTACCTGTGCTGTCCATCTCTGCCATTTTCCGTCCTGATCAAGTCTTCTTTAAGCCCTACGGCGGCTTCAACCGCAGCATGCTGCAGCGCTTCACGCACATCTATACCCAAAACGAGACTTCGCTGAAGCTCCTGCAAAGTATAGCTATAGACAAAGCCAGCATTGCGGGCGACACCCGCTTCGACCGCGTGTTGCAGACAGCTGCCAGTGTAAAGGTAATACCTGTGGTGGAGGCTTTTGCGCAGGGCAAGGAAGTGTTTATGGTCGGCAGTAGCTGGCCTGCGGATATCGAAGTGCTGCTGCCGCTGATTCAGAAGTATAGACAAGGTATACAGTTTATCATCGCGCCGCATGAGATTCACGAGAGCGGTATTAGCCAGCTCATGCAACAGCTCGGTGAGGGCGCTGTGCGCTTTTCGCAGGCCACGGAGTCAGACGCTGACAGGTATAACGTGCTGGTGATTGACAACATCGGCATGCTTTCGTCGCTTTACAGCTTCGGCACCTACGCCTACATCGGCGGGGCTTTCGGCAAGGGACTGCACAACACGCTGGAGGCGGCCGTATTCGGTTTGCCGCTGTTCTTCGGGCCGAAGTTCGACAAGTTTCAGGAAGCGAAAGATCTGGTGGACTTGGGCTGTGCCTTCCCGATAAACAATACGGAGGAGCTGCTCCAGGCGTTTGAGCGGGTGCATACCACGCCAGGACTGCGCCAAGGTATAACCGACAAAGAAAAAACTTACGTACACGAACAGGCGGGTGCCACGGCCAAGATCATGGCTGACGTGCGCCAATTGTTGAAATAAAACGAATGAAAGGAGTTGTAGTAAAATCGACGGGGTCATGGTATCTGGTGCGTGATGTGGAGGGCAAGCTGCACCGGGCGCGTCTGCGTGGCAAGTTCAAGCTTAAGGGCATGAAGGTGAGCAATCCGCTGGCCGTCGGCGACCGTGTGGAGTTCGACGTGGAAACCACCGGCGAAGACACCGCCGTGATTCACAAAATCGAAGTCCGCGAAAACTACATCATCCGCAAATCCACACACAAAGCCGAGCACGCCCACATCATTGCAGCCAACCTCGACCAGGCGCTGCTGATCGCCACGCTGGTGTCACCACGCACGTCTTTCGGTTTCATCGACCGCTTCCTGGTAACGGCTGAGGCTTACGGTATACCTACCGTAATCGTGTACAACAAAACCGACCTCTACGACGAGGACATGCAGGAGTACCAGCGGCAGATCAATTACCTGTATGAACGGATTGGCTACAAAGTAATGGCCGTATCAGCACATACCAACGAAGGTATGGACGAACTCAAAAACCTGCTGCACGGTAAAACCACACTCTTCTCGGGTCATTCGGGTGTAGGAAAGTCCACGCTCATCAACCTGATCGTGCCCGATCTCGACCTGAAAACTTCTGAAATTTCCGGCTTCTCCGACAAAGGCGTGCACACTACCACCTTTGCTGAGATGTTCGAGATCGATACTGAAACCTTTATTATCGACACACCCGGCATCAAAGAGCTCGGCATCGTCGACATCCCCAAACAAGAGCTCGGTCACTTCTTCCCCGAAATGCGCGAGCGCCTTAATCAGTGCCGCTTCAACAACTGCACCCACTTCAACGAACCCGGCTGCGCGATAGTAGAGGCCGTCCGCCACAACGAAATCGCCCTAACCAGATATGAAAGCTACCTGAGCATGATGCATGGGGAGGATAACAGGAAGTAGTTTAAGTTTGGGAGTTTAGGAGTTGAGGAGTTAGAAAGTTAAAAAAGAGTGATGGGTATACCTGTTTGAACAGGTCGGGACCTGCTCAAATTGTGTGTATGTTTAATCTGTCTGAATCAGGATTTTCATGATTAAAAGATTCCCAGGATTTTCAAGCACGATTGTCATCCCCCCGACCACTTCCAAGGGGGACTTTTCGGCTGAGTCCGCCTCACAGGTATAGCATTGTTGCTTCTGCTGCTTAGGCTCCTATTAATTTAACCTGCCCCTCCCGAGAAGGGAATTAGCCACTACCAATATATAGGTATACCCCTGTAGTTACAGCCGTTCCTTTGTAGTACAGGGTCCAACCACCCCTAACCCCTCCTTATCCAAGGCGGGGAATCTGTAACTACCAATCCAAAGGTATAAATCCTGTAGTTACTATTATATACCACTGGCAGGTATAGCAAGACTAACTTGCACTGAACCTACAAAGCAAATAGCTCTAGCCAGGTGCACCCTTGACGATTTTGTGTTTGAGCGGTCAGCGAGTTTTAAATCGTCTTGATTTTTTTGCCTACTTTTTTCATCAAGGAAAAAAGTAGGGCCCGCCCGGCCAGGGCAAGCTATAGAACAACACTGTTTGCCATACATACAAAAGCCGCCGCTACGCCAGTTGCAACCTGCACATCATATGAAAACACACTTGCGCTAACGCAAAACTTGCGGCATCGTGAGTTCGCACTGTAGACCAGCCACGCCGGCAAGGCGAAACCCAGCTGCACGCATAACCTCAACAACAACCACCCCTCCCACGTTACAAAACACAAACCACTCACTTTCAAAACTATGAAAATCGAAAATGCAAACATCCTGATCACAGGTGGCACACTCGGCATCGGGTACGCTACTGCCAAACTACTTATAGAGCACGGTGCTAACGTAGCCATAACAGGCCGTGACGAGAAACGAACGCACAAGGCGGCACGGGAACTCGGTGCGTTGCCCATCACCGCGGATGTGGCCAATCCGGACGATGTGAAACGGACTTTCAAGACTTTTCTGAACGAATACGGCCGGCTCGATGCGCTCATCAACAATGCAGGTATAGGCGTATCCAAAAAGCTGGAAGACATAACGCTGGAGGATTTTCAGCAGGTATACAGCGTGAACGTGTTTGGTGCAGCCATGATGGGAAAAAGGGCTGCGGAAATTTTCAAAAAGCAGAACTACGGCAACATCATCAACATCGGCTCCACAGCAGCAACCAAAGGCTACGAGGGCGGCTCGATATACTGTTCTTCTAAATTTGCATTGCGTGGCATGACCCAGTGCTGGCAGGCAGAGCTGCGCAGGTACAATGTGCGGGTTGTGTTACTCAACCCCAGCGAGGTAACCACAGCTTTTGGCCGTGAAGATAGAGAAGAACGCGACAGCCAGCCGAACAAACTGCGCGGCCGTGAAATTGCGCGAGCCATTAAAGGAGTATTAGAGTTGGATGACCGGGGCTTTGTGCCTGAACTGGCGGTGTGGGCGACGAACCCGTTCTAAACTACAGAGCTGTTTCTTTTAAGGGCACCAGCACCTTGTTTATCGTGTGAAGCACACCATTGCTGCTCATGCCGTCGGGCTTTTCTATCACAGCATGGCCGATCTGAACTTTGTCGTTGCGCTTCGCCACCTTCAGCTGGTGACCGGCTGCTGTTTTCAAAATAGCGCCATCCTGCAGGTCGCTCGTGGTCAGTCTGCCTGCTATGATGTGGTTGTTGAGTAGTTGCTGCACCAGTTCGCGGTGCTTCGGACTATCGAGGTTATCCCGCAGGCTGTCAGGTAACTCCAGAAAAGCTGCTTCAGTGGGAGCGAGAACCGTGTAGGGGCCCGTGCCACTCAGACTTTCGGCGACACCTGCCTTCTGTAAAAGCGAGTTGAAAGTGCTCAGGTCGCTGTTGGATTCTACAATGTCCAGTAAACTGCGGGAAGACACACGGGATGCCTCGTTACTGCCAGGAATTTGGCGGGCGGTGCTGGCTTGTGGCTCAACGGGTCCATCAGTCTGCAGGGCGTTGACACCCTCTTGCAGGGCAACTTCGTTTCCGGTTTGGGTATCTTTGGGCTGGTCGCAGGCAGTGATCAGCAGCATGACCAGTGCAGAAAAGGTTAATATGTAGGGAATTGCTCTCATACTAGGCTTAGGATTTAGTCAGATTCAGGTGTCGCGCTATAATACAATTACTGTTTTAAAGCGCTACAAGTTTTGGCAAATACCGGGCCAGGCCTATGTTTAGCCAAATCGCAAGGCGGGTGTCTGGCTGCCAATTAATATTTTGCGTACTTTTGTACTTGTTAGTATCACATTACCTCAAACAATTAAAATTATGAAAACCGCAGAAATCCATACCGGCAAAGGCGTCATGAAAGTAGAGTTTTATGAAAAGGACGCTCCTAAGACGGTAGACAACTTTATAAAGCTTGCCAAAGAAGGCTTTTACGATGGCCTTACCTTCCACCGCGTTATTCCTGATTTCGTGATACAGGGCGGCTGCCCGAACTCACGCGAAGGCGCCAAGGGCGTGCCGGGCACGGGCGGACCGGGCTATAAGATCGACTGCGAACTGACTGGCGAGAACCAGTACCACGACCGCGGTGTGCTGAGCATGGCGCATGCCGGCCGCAACACAGGTGGCTCACAGTTCTTCATTGTGCACAGCCGCAAAAACACGGCGCACCTCGACCGCAACCATACCTGCTTTGGCAAGGTGGTAGAAGGCGTAGACGTAATCGATCAGATCCGCGCGAACGACAGGATCGAAAAGATCGTGGTAAACGAGGCATAGTCCGCTTACTGTCAGCTATTAAAGGAAGGCCGCATAAATGCGGCCTTCCTCATTTATGACCCTTTTATTTGATCAGATTAAATTTCCTATTTCTAATACTGTCCCTTTTTCTTAAGGAATTATTCTTAATTTTACCTGAAAGGAACAATTGTTTCGGGCAGATGATGCAGCCTTCCGTGGTGTGTTTGCTCTTTCCTGTGATTTCCTGAACCTTACATCTTTTACCGGCAGGTACCTACTAACACCCTGCCATCACCCTGTATATGAAGAAATTAGCTTTACACTGGCAGATTCTGATCGGTATGGCGCTTGGGGTAGCCTGGGGTATTTCAGCCAGCTCTTTCGGCCTCATGGAGTTCACCTCCGATTGGATAAAGCCGTTCGGCACCATCTTTATCAACCTCCTCAAACTGATCGCTGTTCCGCTTGTGCTGGTGTCCTTAATTACGGGCGTGTCCAGTCTGAGTGATATCAGCAAGCTGTCCCGCATCGGCACCAAAACGATCGGCCTATACCTGATGACAACCTTGATCGCTGTGGTGCTGGGTCTTGTGATCGTGAATGTAGCGGAGCCGGGCAAAGCTTTTTCCCCTGAAAAACGGGAGGAGTTTAAAGCCCAATATGCCTCTACCGCTATGGATAAGTCTTCAGACGCCGCCGCCGTAGATCAGCAGGGGCCATTGCAGGCGCTCATCGACATCGTGCCCGACAACATTTTCAGGGCCATGACAAACAATGCGAGCATGTTGCAGGTCATCTTCTTTGCCCTGCTGTTCGGTATTGCCCTCATCCTCATACCTAGGGACAAAGCCGGCCCTGTCAACGCCTTCTTCGATGCAGTCAATCTTGTCATCCTCAAGATGGTGGATATCATCATGATGGCCGCTCCTTACGGTGTGTTCGCCCTGCTGGCGGGTCTGGTAGTGGAGTTTGCAGGCGATGACCCTTCGGCCGCTGCCGAACTGCTGCTTGTGCTCGGCTACTACTGTATTGTCGTAACGATTGGCCTGGGCATCATGATGTTTATAGTATATCCGCTTCTTATCAAAGCCCTGGGCAAGGCCAGCTACGTCGATTTCTTCAAAGGCATTTTCCCGGCCCAGATGCTGGCTTTGTCTACCTCCTCCAGCGCGGCAACGCTTCCGGTTACCATGGAGCGCTGCGAAGAAAGACTGGGCATTAACCGCGAGATTACCAGCTTTGTACTGCCGCTTGGCGCCACCATCAACATGGACGGCACCAGTCTTTACCAGTCGGTAGCGGCTGTATTTATCGCGCAGGCTTATGGCATGGACCTGTCGCTTGCAGCGCAGGCCGGCATAGTGCTGACGGCAACACTTGCCTCCATCGGGGCGGCAGCCGTGCCAGGTGCAGGCGTGGTGATGCTCGTGATCGTGCTGCAGCAGGCAGGTATACCCATTGAGGGTATTGCCCTGATCCTGGCCCCTGACCGCTTACTGGACATGCTGCGGACTACCGTGAACGTAACCGGTGACGCCTCTGTGGCCATGATTGTGGCCCACTCCGAGGGGCAGCTGCATCCCCCCGTTCTTGAAGACATCGGCCTGCACGACTAAGTAATCCTGACCTCCTAGCAACAACACAAGACTGCCCCATGCGGTCTTGTGTTTTTTTATGTACCTTGGTTAACTATACCTTACCTCATCAGGTATACAGAGGCACACAACTCAGCGCAGGTATGAAGCAAAAAGACATGCAGCTATTCCGGCTATACCCGCTTGGCGACAGCGCCATAACGGTGCAGTTCGGCGATAGCATCGACAGGGCGACCCACGCCAAAGTGCGCACCTTCAGCACTTACCTGGACCGCCATCCCTTTGCTGGTTTTATAGAACAGGTGCCCGCTTACAATACCGTGACTGTGTACTACAACCCCTGGCAGGCGAGCGAGCGGGGCTTTCACAACCCATATACCCGCGTAACCGAGCAGCTGCAGTATATCCTCAAAGTGGCCCGTGAAAACGACAAGGCCGCAGCTACCCGCGTGGTAGAAATACCGGTGTGCTATAACGGCTCCTTCGGACCTGATTTTGAGTACGTGGCCCGTTATACCAAACTCACACCACAAGAAGTAATAGCCAGTCACACACGTGGCACCTACCAGGTATACATGATCGGCTTTGCCCCTGGCTTTCCATACCTGGGCGGCATGGCCAGGAAACTAGCCACTCCCCGCAAGCAGAATCCGAGACCGCGCATTCCTGCCGGATCCGTAGGTATAGCAGGCGACCAAACAGGCATCTACCCCATCGAAACGCCGGGTGGCTGGCAACTGATTGGCCAAACACCACTCCGGCTTTTTGATCCAAACCGGGAGCAGCCCAGTTTGCTGCAGGCCGGTGACGAGGTAAAGTTTGTGGCTATTTCGGAAGACGAGTTCTGGGAGCGAAAGGAGCGGGCGCATGGGGCTTGAGATCATCAAACCTGGCATGCTTACTACCCTGCAGGACAGCGGCAGGTATGGGCATCAGAAAGAGGGCATCATCACCAGTGGCGCCATGGATAGGTTTGCCTGCAGGGTAGCCAATATGCTGGCTGGCAATGCGGATGACGAAGCCGTGCTGGAGATTACCCTTACCGGGCCTACCATCCGCTTTACTGAAGACCATCTGATCGCCTTGACTGGTGCAGACCTGACCGCTGAGCTTAACGGAGAACAGGTAGCGATGTGGCGGCCACTTTTGGTGAAGAAAGGCAGTATCTTGTCTTTCGGAGCGCCTGTAGCTTGCTGCAGAGCTTACCTGGCTGTGTCAGGCGGGTTTGCCATGCCTAAACTGATGGGCAGCTATGCAACTTACCTGCAGGCAGGTATAGGCGGCTGGCAGGGACGCGCGTTACAGGTAGGAGATGTTATACCTTGCAACAGCCCTACACCTGCAGGTATAGCCCTGCTCTCGCAATCGATGAGTGCCACGAGTGGGCACGCTTATGTAGCTGCCAGCTGGACACCCGATCCGCAATTCTATCCTGCTTACGATCCAAACCCCACCATTCGAGCCATCAAGGGACCAGAATTTGAACTCTTTTCTGAAACCAGCCAGGAGCAGATTTGGTCGGAGCGCTTCCAGGTATCGGCGCAATCAGACCGGATGGGCTACCGGCTGCAGGGTGTCTCGCTCCACCTGAGCGAAGAGGCGGAGCTTATTTCGACAGCCGTGACATTCGGCACGGTGCAGGTACCGCCCGAGGGTACACCGATCGTGCTGATGGCCGACCACCAGACAACAGGCGGTTACCCGCGCATCCTGCAGGTAGTTAGCGTCGATTTGCCTATCTTGGCGCAGGTCGTGCCAGGGCAGACCATCTCGTTTGAGGAAGTGTCGCTGGAGGAAGCCCAGCAGCTTTACATCCGTCGGGAGCAAAACCTAATGCAACTGGCACGTGCCATCCAACTAAAGCACAACACATGAACGAACCCCTCTCCGTTGACCTGAACTGCGACCTGGGCGAAAGTTATGGCGCCTACCGTATGGGTAATGATGAACAGATTCTCCCCTTCGTCACCTCAGCCAACATTGCCTGCGGCTTTCATGCCGGCGACCCGGGCGTGATGCGCAAAACCGTTCAGCTTTGCCTGCGGCACAACGTGGCCATCGGCGCTCACCCCGGCTTGCCCGATCTGGTGGGCTTTGGCAGACGCAACATGGCTGTTTCGGCAGAGGAGGTATACGACATGGTAATTTACCAGATGGGAGCACTACAGGCCTTTGTGCAGGCTGAGGGCAGTACCCTGCACCATGTGAAACCACACGGCGCGCTCTATAACATGGCTGCCACCGACACCAAACTGGCCGAAGCCATTGGCGAAGCCGTGTATAAGGTAAATCCCGAAGTGTTGCTGTACGGCCTGGCCGGAAGTGAACTTATCAAAGCGGCAAACAGACTACAACTGCGTGCTGCCAACGAAGTGTTTGCGGATCGCACATACCAGCAGGATGGCACACTTACTTCCCGTCGTCAGCCCGATGCGCTGATCACGGACCCGGACAAAGCTACCAACCAGGTGTTGCGCATGGTGCAGGAAGGCAAAGTGCAGTCGCAGCAGGGAATTGAGGTAGATATACAGGCTGATACGGTTTGCATCCACGGCGACGGTCCGCAGGCACTTGAATTTGCACACCATATACATGAAACATTGCAGCGCGAAGGTATAGCGCTTGCCAGACCCAACGTGCAGCGCCCATGAAGCAGAAACGCAACTGGAGCGTCTTGCTGGGTGCTGCCTTCCTGATGGCCACTTCCGCCGTCGGGCCCGGTTTCCTCACCCAAACCACCGTCTTTACACAATCTCTTGCCGCCAGCTTCGGCTTTGTTATACTCGCTTCCATCATCCTCGATATCGGCGTGCAGTTGAACGTCTGGCGGGTCATTGCCGTGTCAGAGAAACGGGCGCAGGATATTGCCAACATGCTATTGCCAGGTCTTGGCCTGTTTGTGGCGGTGCTGATTGTGCTGGGTGGTTTTGCCTTTAACATCGGTAACGTGGGTGGCGCCGGGTTGGGCTTCAACGTGCTATTCGGTATTTCCCCGGAGTTGGGGGCCATCATTGCCGCAGGTATAGCTATTGGCATTTTCCTGGTGCGGGAAGCCAAAAAGGTGATGGATCGCTTTGCCCAGATCATGGGGCTGCTGATGATCTTGCTGATCGTGTATGTGGCCATCACCTCCTCTCCTCCCCTTGCCGAGGCAGCTGTCAAAACCTTCGTACCCGACCAGATTGACCTGATCGCCATCATCACCTTGGTAGGCGGCACAGTAGGCGGTTACATTACCTTTGCAGGCGGTCACCGTCTGCTCGATGCCGGCGTGAAAGGCGAAACGGCTTTGCCAGAGGTAAACACCAGTGCCGTATCAGGTATAACCGTGGCATCCATCATCCGCATTTTTCTTTTCCTGGCGGCCCTGGGTGTAGTGAGCAAAGGCCTTGTGTTGGACGAAAGTAATCCACCAGCCTCGGTCTTTCAACTGGCGGCAGGCAATGTGGGTTATAAATTGTTCGGCATCGTGATGGTATCGGCGGCCATTACCTCAGTGATTGGATCGGCTTACACATCGGTTTCCTTTATCAAGTCCTTCCACAGGAGCATCGAGCGCTACGAAAACTGGTTCATCATCGGCTTCATTGTGGTCTCAACCGCCATCTTCGTTACCATCGGCCGTCCAGTGCATTTGCTCATCCTGGCGGGTGCATTAAACGGCCTCATCCTCCCGATTACGCTCGGCACTATTTTGATCGCCGCTCACAAATCCAGGATCATCGGCAGGTATAAGCACCCGCTTTGGCTGACGATTTTTGGTATACTAGTGGTGTTGGTAATGGCCTGGATGGGCGGCTATACCCTGGTAAAGCAGCTGCCGGCTTTGTTTGTATAGGATCATCATGTGCAACAGTCCTTTAGCTTCTGTATAAACTCCTTTCAAAACATGAAAATATTACTACTTTTCCTTCTTACTCTTACTGCGCTTCGTTCTTATTCTCAGACTACGGACAATTACCAAATTGAAATCACATCAAAAGCATCAGCCAGTCATTCAGAGTTTAAGATTCATCTCTCAAAAAAAGGGAACACAACAAAAGTTGTTTATTTTAAAAGAAAGCAGGAGGATTTAAAACCAACTCAGCAAGACAGCTTAGAGATACAAGAATTAGTGAAAAACTTGAATGATTTTGAAACTCGGAAGCAGCTTACCCAGATTTTTGAAAAGTATAAGAGTTATGAAAAAGATAGTTTAGTCATATCATCAAACCATCCTTTGCTTCGTATCAGCGATGCACTATCAAAGGAAAAGACATTGAAAGTGAATGACACTGACAAAAACAGAATAATCATAGATGGGACAAGTGCAAGAATAAAAGTACAACATGAAAATGGTCCAGCATATGAACTTTATGCGGTATCACCCCGACATGATACGCATCCTTTACTTTACCAATTTATTTCAAGTGCACTAGCGCTTTACAGAAGCAATGTTGAAAAGCCAATTTTAAATAAGAACGATACACAGGGATACTAAACTATAATAGACAGTAATCTGTGCTTTAACTTTACAGAATTGGGACTGATTAGTAATTTCACGACAGACAACCCTCTAGAACTGATACCGAACATGAAACACCTTTTACTCACCCTCCTTATTCTAGTATCTGTCAAAACTATAAGTTTCGGACAGGAACTTGCCATTATTCAGGATACTGTAAAAAATTACCAGATTGGAGTTCCGGTTGGCTGGAAGTACGGTGTACCTGCTGATCAATCGTTGGCCTTGATGGCATTCAGGCAGAAACATAGTGAGGAAGATGTGCCCAGGGAGAATTTTAATATTAACATTTTGCATCATGACGAAACAAGCCTGGATGCAACTTATAGTGAATTTCTAAAGAGCATTGGAACGGTCGAAGGGTTTACAGTTATTGAACAGGGTGACACTGTAATCAATGACAGGAAATACAAATACCTGATAGAAACACATAAAAATAAATACAGCAAAGAAGACATGCACAACTATGTTCTGTTTGCAAATAGGGACGGAGTACTACTGATTTTAACTATGGTGACTACTTCTCCCAACTTTGAATCTTACAGAGCCCTTTTTGACAAAATTGCATTGAGTTTGCATTTCTAAAATGTCTTCTTCCAAGTAGCTTTCTTCCCCATGAACCTCACCACCTTCAAAGCCAGCCTCACCGCTCCCGCTCCTCCCCCGGAGTCGACGGTATACCTGCAGGCGCTGTGGTATGAGGCGAAGGGCGATTGGGACAAGGCGCATGTGTTCATTCAAGACCTGCCAGACCAAACCGCTGCCTGGATTCACGCTTACCTGCACCGCAGAGAGGGTGACACCTGGAATGCGGACTATTGGTATAGCCGTGCAGGCCGCAAAAGACCCGCAATCGCGCTTCAGGAAGAATGGGAGAGCATCGCTACTGCCTTATTGATGGTATAAATCCCAACCTGGCCTTACCAAAAAAGGCAGGAGCAGTACTGGTACCGCTTCTGCCTTTCAACTCTTAAATTCCTAAACTCTCAAACTCTTAAAAGTCATCTTCGTCTTCTTCCTCACCGAAGCTTGGCATGGTAAACATGCCGCTGAGCAGGTCTTTGAACTGCAGGCCGGTGCTCAGTCGGTTTTTGCTGAGTTGACTGTGTTCGGCCAGGCCATGGAGGGCAAATTCCATCATAAACAGCTTCTCTTCCCCTTTGGCATCGGACCGGAATTTTTCTACCAATTCGCTTAAACCAGGTATAGCTTGCAGTGCTTTTTTGTATTCCGAAGCTGTGGCGTCATTCAGAATATCTACTGTATTGCCGTCGCCAAACCAGTCCGTTACTTTCTTGTAAGGGTTGCCTTCCTTTGACTTCTTGGCCTTGTCAGGGTCAGGGAAGTAATGGAGGAATTGCGTGCGGATGGCTTTGCCCATGAGCACCTGCGCCACATGTCCCGCGCCCTCCTGCTCACCTTCGTACACCAGTTCCACTTTACCCGTCACGGCAGGTATGGTGTTCAGAAAATCGGACAGGCGCACATAGGTTTTGCTTTCGCCGTTCAGCAAAGCACGTCGCTCGGCTGCGCTGAGCAAACTCTCAAAAGCAGAAATTGTCAGACGTGCCGACACACCACTCTTGGCATCCACATACTCACTTTCTCGCGCCTCAAACGCCACCTGCTCTATTAAGTCGCTGATGATGTCATTGGTCGTCACCAGCTGCTCCTGTTCTTCTTTGATATGCGCCTCCTGCTGCGTGATCTTCTTGCCGATCTCAATGGACTTTGGATAGTGCGTGATGATCTGCGAGTCGATGCGATCTTTGAGCGGCGTCACGATGGAGCCACGGTTGGTATAATCCTCGGGGTTGGCCGTGAACACAAACTGAATATCGAGTGGCAGGCGCACCTTAAAACCCCGGATCTGGATATCGCCTTCCTGAAGAATATTAAAAAGGGACACTTGAATACGGGCCTGCAGATCGGGCAGTTCGTTGATCACGAAAATGCCGCGATGTGAACGCGGAATCAGTCCGAAATGGATCACCCGTTCGTCAGAATAAGGCAATTTGAGCGTGGCCGCTTTGATAGGGTCAGCATCGCCAATCAGGTCAGCCACCGACACATCGGGTGTAGCGAGCTTCTCGGTATACCTGTCAGAGCGGTGCATCCAGCCGATAGGCGTATCGTCGCCGTGCTCGTGCACCTGGTCCTTGGCGTAGCGCGAAAGCGGCTGCAAAGGATCGTCATTGAGTTCGGAGCCCTGCACAACAGGTATGTACTCGTCTAGCAGGTTCACCATCAGGCGGGCAATGCGCGTTTTGGCCTGCCCGCGCAAACCCAGCAGGTTAATGTGGTGCATGGAGAGGATAGCCCGCTGCAGGTCCGGCACCACAGTTTCTTCATAGCCCCAAATGCCCGGAAACACCTCCTCTTTGCTCTGTAGTTTGCGGATCAGGTTACGGCGAAGCTCCTGCTTCACCGTTTGCGGTTCGTACCCGGCTGCACGCAGCTGGCCCAGGGTTTTTATCTTCAGTAAGTTCTCTGCTGGTATGTCTTTGTATTGCATTCTCTTTTGGTTGAATGACTGTTAAATGGTTTAATTTTTAGTGATCTTTTCAGATAAATCTTATCTTGATTGCATGAAAAAGATCCCGCTTTATAAAATGCTGGAAATGACCGGACTGTTGCTGTTTCTCGTCGCGTTCATTTCCAGACTATATTTTGATCTAAGTACTGCTTTGTATTACACTGCCTTAGGTGCTTTGATTCTTCTGTTTTTGTATGCCAATTCACTGAAGAAGCATTCGTAAGTGCTGACGGGCCTGATTTGCCTGATATGCGCAAACCAGCTTTCCATCTTCTGATAGCAAAGAGCCACTATTCAGTCGGCAAGTTTTAGTGCACGATTCGGACAGGTATACCTGTCTAACTCTTCAACTCCTCAATTCTCAAACTCTAAAAGCTCTTCTTCCGGTTGCGGCCATAGTCGCGGAACACCAGATGACCTAAGCCCTTCAGCGAGCTGTAATACGCCTGGCCGTTGTTTACTTTGGTAAACTCATCTACGAATTGCTGCAGGTATGGGTCCGACGCAATCATAAAGGTAGTAATAGGTATTTTGATGCGACGGCACTGGGCTGCCAGGTTTAAGGTCTTGTTCACCACCTTGCGGTCAAGGCCGAAGCTGTTTTTGTAGTAGTGCAGCCCTTCTTTCAGGCAGGTCGGTTTACCATCCGTGATCATAAAAATCTGCTTGTTAGGCGTTTTGCGCTTCCGCAGGATGTCCATGGCCAGCTCGAGCCCGGCAACCGTGTTGGTGTGGTATGGCCCCACTTCCAGGTATGGCAGGTCCTTTATCTCGATCTGCCAGGCGTCATTGCCGAACACGATCACATCCAAGGTGTCTTTTGGGTACTTCTGTTTCACCAGTTCGGCCAGCGCCATGGCTACTTTTTTGGCCGGGGTGATACGGTCTTCTCCATACAAAATCATGGAGTGCGAAATGTCGATCATCAGCACGGTGGAAGATTGCGTTTTGTGCTCCGTCTCCATGATCTCAAGGTCCTGCTCTGTCAGTCGGAAGTCGGAAAGGCCGTGGTTGATCTGGGCGTTGCGGATGGAATCGGTCATGGAGATCTGCTCCAGCGCATCACCGAAGCGGTACTCCCGTCGGTCGGTGCTGGCCTCGTCGCCTATACCTGTCTGGGGTGTTGCGTGGCTGCCTTTTCCGCCTTTCTTCAGTTTACCAAAAATCTCCTCGAGCGCACTTTTCCGGATGTTCTGCTCACTTTTGGCAGTCAGTTTCAGTACCCCTTCCTCCTGCGGATTCTCGTCGATGTATCCATTCTTCTTCAGGTCCTCAATAAAGTCCCCTATCCCATAGTCGTCGCCCGTAAGGCTATACTGCTTGTCCAGCGAGCTAAGCCACGCCAAGGCCTCGGCGACATCACCGGAAGTGATCATGACCAGCTGCAAAAATATCTTCAGCAGCGACTCGAAGCCCTGCTTGTCATCCTGCGGCGGTACGTACTCTCCAAATCTATACCCTATACTCATATGCTCTCTTCTGATTTATACTCTAACAACGCTACACAGGCGAATGTTCTTGCACATCCGTTCTTATACGTGAAATACCCTGGCTGGCTTTGATTAGGTTTGTTTAGTTGTGTTGGAGGGGATTGTTAGGACCTTACAGCGTCTTCCAGACCCGCGAGCGTCTGGGGTGGCTACGGAGGTATAGCTTGTCTGAATCAGGATTTGCAGGATTTTTAGATTGACAGGATTCCCGTGCACGATTGTCATCCTCCTGTCCCCTTCTAAGGGGGACTATGGGCTACTGCTTCTCCATCTGTCATCCTGAAAGGATCTTGGTTAAAGGGAGGTTAAGCCTCGCTATAACACACCCCTGCCCCTCTCTTTTAGAGGTCCCTATTCCCAGAGGGTAATTTCTGGTACTGCCCAACCCTCAGGCATAGGCCCTGTTGTTGCAGCTGTTCTTTTGCAGTACCGGGTCCAACCACCCCTTACCCCTCCTTGTCCAAGGACGGGAACCTGCAACTGCCTATCTACAGGTATAAGCGTTGTAGTTTCTACCACACACCACTGGCAGGTGAAGCAAGAGTAACTTGCCCCTTAAACTATGAAACAGATCAACTGAGCCAGGTGCACAAAATGACAATACACTGTTTGAGCGGTCAGCGAGTTTAAAATCGTCTTGACTTTTTTGCCTTCTTTTTGTGTCAAGACAAAAAGAAGGTGCCCGCCGCACAGGCGAAGCCATAAAACAGCATAAGTTACTATACCTGCAAAACCGCAACTATACCAGAAAATTACCTGATAGAAAAAGGGGCCAGAGGCCCCTCTATACCAGTCACGAGCGAGTACGCTCGCACCATAACATCATCACAATAACCGGCAAAAAGAAGACTAATCCGCTATGCAATAGCAAAACAATACACACAGCGCTATAAAGTCAGAGGGCAGGCTGCTTTCGCAACCTGCCCTCTGACTTTATAAGGTATAGCTTTCGCTACTTAGTCAATCCAACGGAACTTGTACTCCAGTTGTGGCGATCTCATACGCTCCGCTACTCTTTTGAGGCGGTCTGGCAGAGCAGTCAAATAGTCGCGGGCACGCTCACCGGCATCATTCAAACCAGAAACGGTTTCAAGCTTCCACTCTTTCACAAGGTCACTCAGGATATCGGTATAGTCGAGTGCGGTGTAAACGTTGATGCGTTGGGCGGCATCGGTAAAATGGCCGAACGTTTTGCCCATGTCCACACCAAGCTCACGCATGTAGTGTGCTGGCATCACGATCTTCTTGCGCATCATGTCTTCAAAGGCCAGCATCATTTCGTTCGGATCAGCCTCAAATATTTTGCCTACAAAAGCCTTGTACGCCTTGGCGTGACGGGCCTCGTCGGAAGCTACATAGCCGCAAAGTTTTGCCAGCATGCCATCGCCCTGCTTTTTGGCGATCTGGGCCACGCGGCGGTGCGACAAATTGGTTGCTGTTTCCTGAAAAGAGGTATACACGAAAGCGCGATACGGGTCATTATCAGTCTGCAGGTCAAAGCCATCGGCAATCAGGTACTGTGTAGAAGCCTCCATTTCGCGCATATTGATGCGGCCGGTCAGGTAGAGGTACTTATTCAGCAAGTCCCCGTGGCGGTTCTCTTCGGCTGTCCAGGCACGGTTCCACCTCATCCATGGACTCTCTTCGTTGGTTGGTAAATCCTTTATGGACATCAGCCAGCTTTCATAAGTTGGCAGGGCTTCTTCGGTAATGGTATCGCCTACCAGTACGGCAAGCAGATCGTAGCTAAGGTCACGGGCACGCTCCTGCAGGTTCTTAACTTCTTCAAAGAAGTTCTCCATGCGGGCGTCAGGCAGCAGATCAGCTGGTTGCCAGCTGTCCTCTACAGACTTTAGAAACTCTGTCATTTTCTCGTGGACAAAGTCTTCCATCCACTTCATGACTTCTACACGGGATGCAATGGCTGTAATCATGGTATTGTTTTAGGCGATTGAAATTCAAATATAGGTATTTATACTAAAATTGTTGTCCGTTGCGTAATATTAAGTTAACTCTCTGCTGAAAAAGGAGTTCGGGTTTAGCGTCGTGTTTAAACTTCGACTTGTCCATTATCAAAAACACAAACCATACAGCACGCCCGGGATAACTTATACTTACGCAGAAACGGGAAACAGTTTACACGTTTACCTGCAATATGTAGTAAGTCCCTGACAGAGTGCAATTTTAGCGACCTAAAAGCTTCTGATACAGCACTCTGAGGAAGCGCAGGTCTACTTTAAGTTTGTTGAGGAGATGGAGAGTGTGGTATACCGGTCCAAGTCCGGCATGCTGTCGTAGCAGATTTAAAAATTGCTCGGTCTGTAGGTAGTGGCCTGTCAGAAAAGCGTGCCGGGCCTCGTACTGCAAGCGCTTGGTCAGAGCTTGGCGCTCTTGGGTACTTTGCACCAGCTTCGCCGCTTTCTCGCAAACCAACATTGTTGAGTTCAGCTGTCTGTCACCCGGTTTGTACAATTGCTGCGACAGCGAGTTAGCGTGCAGGCGGCGTTTCGTAGTAACGGCATCCAGAAAAAAATACTTGTACCTGCGCGAGGAGCGCACCCAAAAGTCGAAGTCCTCATAGGCCAGCGTCTCGTCATAGCCCTGCAAGTCTTCGAACACCTGCCGCTTCATCATCATAGTAGGCGGACAGATAAAGTAGCGACCCAGCAGATGGTGAAAGATATCGCCGGAAGGTGCAAAGGAGATCACCTCACCCGCTTTGTTGCGCTGGCAATGGTAGCGAACATGCCGGCCATTATCATTGATGTACTCCGCATCCGAGTAAACCACACCATACGAATCATCCAACTTTTCGAACGCCGCTACTTGCTGTGCTATCCGCTCAGGCAGCAGCACATCGTCGGTGGCAAAATCGATGATGTACGCCCCTCTGGAAGCCCGCCAGGCCAGGTTGAACGCCCTGGTGTTGCCCTGGTTGGTGCTAGTGCTCATAAAGGTGAGCTGCGGGTATTTCCGTACGTATTCCTGGATGATGCTCACACTGTTATCGGTACTGCAATCATCCATGATGATGATCTCCAGATGGGGATATGTCTGGGCCAGCACCGAGTTCAGCGCCTCAGAGATGAAGCGCTCGTGGTTGTAGCACAGGCAGATGACCGACACTAGCGGCAGTGGAGCAGCATCAATCATGGCGCTCAAAAAAAGTGTGACTATAGGTGACTACCACATCCTGCTCGGCCTCCATCATACCCGGAAAAAGAGGCAGACCCAGGCTTGTGTCGGCTAGTTCCTCCGCTACCGGATAGCTTTCTTTTTTATACCTTAAATAAGTATAGGCCTCCTCTGTCTGCTGGTTTATACCTGCAGGGAAGCCACGGAAAGCGAAGTATGGGACCTGAGTTGCAGGCATAGGTATGGACAATGATTACAGGGCCGGATGGGCTGCCAGACGCTGAAAAGTTGGGTAATCGCGGATGTAGTCAGATTCCTCAAAATCAGTGGAGGTCAGGCAGACGGCTACGGTGCCGGGGGCAAAATGCAGGTCGGTCCAGCACATGGCCGGCAGGTATAGCCCCGTGGCAGGATCATCTAGCACGAAGGTCTGTTTGTCTTTGCCATTATCCGTTTCTACCCTTATGCTCCCTGTTGCAGCTATCAGCACCTCTTCGGTAGCTCTGTTGGCATGCTGCCCCCGCAGCACACCGGTCGGAGTACCATAGGTCCAGAACACCCGTTTAATCACAAAGGGTATGTTTTGGGCCAGTTGCGTGGAGGCAATGAAGCCTATTTCCGGGCTACCGGTTTCGGTAAAGTGGATCAGGTATGGGGTGGCAGACAAAAGGAAAAATTTAGGACTGCCACAAATTAAAACAATTTCGGCTAATGTGCCTATACATCCGGGCTCGGCTTTGCCCTTGAGGACGCTTCTGTTACTTTTGCAAAGCAGGATGTGCCGCTTGCTCCTGCTTCTATACCTATGCTATACCTGATTTTACGTGTGTTGCCGGGCGTTTCGCTCGTGTTCCCGTTTAGGCTTTACCAGCATTTCAATGTACATTCGTTTCAGGCGATCGCTGTCTATTACGTGACGTGCATCGCGATGGGCCTTACAGTACTGGCGCTGGTGCTACTTTCGTATCAGGGAAAAGCCGCCCACCTGTTTTAAAATTATGGAAGATACCTACCGTACCATCGAAGCCCCCTCCGAAGGCCTCTACAAAGAGAAGGGTAGTAAGTTCATCGCACTGGCCTACCCGGTTTACACGGAGGAAGAAGTAAAAGAAGTCCTCGCTGACCTGCGCAAGCAGTACTACGATGCCCGTCACCACTGCTACGCTTACAGCCTTGGCGCTGACAAAAGCCGCTACCGCGCCAACGACGACGGCGAGCCCAACCACTCCGCCGGCGACCCCATCCTGGGCCAGATCCGCTCCTTTGATCTGAGCAATGTACTGGTTGTAGTGGTACGTTATTTCGGCGGCACCAAGCTCGGTGTCAGCGGCCTGATCAACGCCTACAAAACCTCTACTGCCGAAGCCCTAACCAATGCCACGATTATCGAAAAGCATGAAACCACTATGCTGCAGGTCCACTTCGCCTACCCACAGATGAACGATGTGATGAGCCTGGTGAAAGAGTACGAACTCGGCGTGAAAGACCAGCAGTTCGAACTCGATTGCCGCATGACGTTGGAGGTTCGTAAAAAGCTGGAGGTAGAACTGGCTGGGAAATTGGAAGATATCGATGGGGTAACCGTAGAGGTTGTAGACTAGCAGTACAAGCCAAAATTTATTACCTTGTACAGTTGCAGTACACCCTAAAAGCAGTATGGCTAAGAAAAAACGTCACCGCTCCCGTCATAAAATCCTCGATCGTAAGCTCGGCATCAGCCCGGGCTCCCTGTTTATACCTGCCGAGGCGCATGCCCCCCGCTACTTTCTGATGTCCTTCAACGAGCAACTGTTCAAGGAGCAGGAGCTTGTTTCGTACGCCGAACTGGTGCAGCAGGTAAAGTCACAGCCTGAGGTAACACACTGGGTCGATATCCGCGGCTATGCCGACCTGACCATGTTGGAGCTGCTCAAACAGGATTTCGACATACACTCGCTGCAGATGGAGGACGTGATCAACGATTATCAGCGCCCCAAGGTAGACGAGCTCGACGACCGCCTTTTCATCATCACCCGCATGCTGCGCTGGAGGGAAGAGCACCATACCCTGGAAGATGTGCAACTCTCGGTTTTCTCAGGCCCCAACTACGTACTCACTCTGCAAAGCGACTACGAAGACTGCCTGGAGCCACTCCGTGAGCGTATCCGTGTTGGCAAAGGCATTATCCGGCAGCGGCCGCCGATGTATGTGGTTTATGCAATTCTGGACGTAGTGCTCGACTACTACTTCCCGGTGATGGGAGCCATCGGCGCTTATATTGAGGAACTGGAGCAGAAGATTTTGGATAAGCCTTCAAAACAGACCTTGCGGGAGATTCTCGATCTGAAGAACGAATTGATCAAGCTGCGACGGATTGCCTGGCCGGAGCGTGACAAAATGAACGAACTGCTGCGCATGGACGAGGATATTATACCGGATAACCTGAAGGTATACTTCCGCGACGCCTACGACCATACCATCCAACTCATCGACCTGATTGACAGTCACAAGGAAATGTCTACAAGCTTGGTAGAGCTGTACATGTCCACGGTAAGCAACCGCATGAACGAGATCATGAAAGTGCTCACCATCATCTCGAGTATCTTTATCCCACTGAGTTTTATCGCCGGGGTATACGGCATGAACTTCTCGCGCGAAGACCCCGAAACAGGCGAAGTGTTCCGTCTAAGCATGCCCGAGCTATACCTGCCCTACAGCTATCCGATCCTGATGGTGCTGATGACTACCCTGGTACTGGTGCAGCTATACCTGTTCTATAAAAAAGGTTGGTTTAATAGCTTTTAGAATTTTTATTACGTCTTCCTATTCCTAAACTGGTTACTTTCTGTACTAATTATACCTTAGGTAGGAGCGACAATTTTTAAAACGGAACCCAAATATTATGTCATTCTGAAAGAAACCAGGTAGAAGGGAGGTTAAGCCGCAGCTATGAAAAGTCACAATTACTTTGTCTACATTACGACTAACCCGAGCAGAACGGTGCTTTATGTGGGAGTGACAAATGATTTAGTATATCGACTTTAGCAACACAAGGAAAATCGAGGCAAACCTGAAACTTTTGCAGGCCGCTACTTCTGTTACAAGCTGCTCTACTATGAATGCTATAGCTATGTACAGCACGCCATCGATAGAGAAAAGGAGCTGAAGAGTTGGAATCGTGAAAAGAAAATAGAACTTATTAAAAGTGAGAATCCATACCTGCGATTCCTGAAATCTGAGCCCTGAATAACAGTCATTAACCCTAGCTACCAAGATCCTCCCAGGATGACAAATTAAGTAGAGTGACTCTGTCCAATAAAATACTGGGAGGAATACTGAACTGTCCTAATTAGGCAATTTGAAGCTCAGCTTCTGCAGTTCATTTCGAAACACCTTATAGACGGAGTAGTTGTTGCCTACCTCGTTATAGTGGATACTCACAGCCTGGTTGCTTTCCAGCGATTTGCCTCCGATCAGGCGGGCATCCGGGCCGTACAGGTAGGTTTTCTGCGGACCGGTTTCGGTGATGGCGTATACCTGGTTGCCTCCCCCAAAGTTAAAGTATTGAACAATTTTGGGTGCAGATGTGACGAAGCGCTTCTCAAACAGTTCTTTCAGGTCCTGGTCGAAGGCGGCTACTTTGCCCTGGTCCTGCCGCACAATAATGTATGAGCGGCCACTGGCATCGGGCACCAGATCAAACATGGCGCTTTTGCTCGGCCGCGGCAGCTGCTCCCGCTCCACCACCTGGCCCTGCAGGTTAAACTCCACCACTTCACCGTACCGCGTTACCACTGTCACCACGGAGCGGCGCAGGTCGGCACCCACCCGGATAACGCCCTCTGACGTGATTGGCACCCGCAAACTGAAGGGGAAGCCCGGGTAGGTTTCGCCTTTGGCATTGAGAGCATATACATAGCCGTTCTCGAGCAGCACCAGGATAACGTCTCGGCCTCCTACCCGCACATGTTGCGGTGTGGCAGCCAGCCGGTAGTCCATGTGGCGGGGCTGCCAGCCAGGTATGGCATTGCCGCGTGTGTCGAACATGTACAGGTTGCCCAAAGCATCATCCACCAAAAAGCGGTAGTCACGGTTCTTCTCGAAGTCAAATACAGCCAAACGCTGCAGGCGAAGGGTGTCGCCCACATTAAACGGGAAATGCTCCAGATCACGCCCCAGGTGGTCGATGGCCTGTATGCGGGTACCCGTGGCAAACACATACCTTAGCCGCTTTTCGCTGCCGAGTTCGACTTGGTGCAGGTTACCTCTTACCTGCGCCTGCAGCGTATCGGTCCAGCCACGACTGCCGGTAGAAGTAATGTTGTGCAGCACAAGCAGCGAGTCCTGCACCACCACTTCGCGACTGCGGTCTATGGCATTCTGGATCGGGTAAGGCGGCGATATCAGGCGACTTGCAAAAGGGATGGTCAGCTCTTCTTCAAAACCTTCCTGCACACCGTCGGCATGGCGCTCCTGCCTTCTGAACAGCACACTGGTATAGTACTGGTTTTCGGCGCGGGCGAACTGCACGCTCACCTGATTAAACCTTCGGATCAGACTGGAGTTCTGCAACAGGTCCTCTCGGTTCTCTTCCTGCACATAGCGGTTCAAAATGTACCAGGCATTTACGGTGTTCAGGTATAAACTAAAATTACCCTCTTGCAGGGTTTCCTCCAGAAAAGACTTTTGCGCCACGGAACGTCCCCATACCTCTCCTGCATTGATGTCGTCGATTAGGGCACGCAGGCTGGCTATTTCTGGCGAGAAGATCATGTAATTATCGAGCTGCAGCACATAGCTCTGCTCAAAACCAGCGAACAGACTGCCAAACAACCGGGCGGGCAACTCTTCCAGATCCAGCAGCTGCAAGGTATAGTTTCCATATTTCTCGGAATAGACCTTTTCGTTCTGCGCTTTGCCGACCTGTTCTGCCAGGATCTTAAAGCGAGTCCTCGTTTTGCCACTGCTTTCCATGCGGGCAATCACCATTTTGTCGGGGCTCGTGTTCATGTTGTACGACTCCATGTAAGCTAGCGCGATCTCCTGATTAAAAGACCGGGCCAGGCTGTCGATAGCGGGGCTGTATGCGTCGTTGGGTGCTTTGCCGTCGCGCAGGCGGGCCACCTCCCCCACCCCAAAGTGCATCAGGATGGCTGTGCGCGTAGGCAGCAGCAGTTTGATGTCGAGCGGACGGGGCTTGGATGGACGCAGCTGCGCCTGAAAAGAGCCTTCGAGCGTTTCGGGATTAGAAAAACCGTTCAGGAAGACCTTATGCTGGTCGAGTTTGAGCTCGAGCATGGCGTTGCGGCAAAAGCTGCTCAGGTAGCGCACCTGTGGCATCAGTTCCTCCTGCAGGAAAAGGCCAAGCAGGTCGGGCAGGGCACGGTAGTTCACAAACACGTTGGCATACACATCGGCCTGGCTCAAGTAATTAACCTTTTTGTAATCAGCGGCAATGGAGTTGAGCTTGCCACGGTTGATGCGGCGCACGATCTCCTCTACCAGCACGGGTGAAGCGCTCAGAATGATATTGTTGTGGAAAGAGAAATAAGTAAAGCCATTCCCCAGTTGTGTGTTGGTTACGTCGGTGAGCAACATGCCCTGGTATTCACGGCTCTCCTCTTTAAAGATTGGGTCTTTGTTAATATTCTCGTTGAGTGTGCGCAGAAAACGGTGCTCCCCTACCGATACCACGGGGATGTAGTACACAAACTCCACATCGGTCTTGCCGCGTACGTGCACAGAGGTGAGGATATTTTTCTTGTCCAGGAAGCGTTCGAGGCGCTGGTTGCCGGGCGCCACGCTGTCGAGCATGGCCATGTTTTCCTGAAAACGCTGCACCACCGGAAGCACCGAGAAGCTCTCCCATAAGTCAGTCTCCTGCAGGTGCTCCCTCAGTTCGCTGTGGTTGTTGGTTTCCACTACAAAAGCTGCCGTCTCCGGCACCAGCGTCCAGAGGTCCACCTTCTGCTGTGCGTCCTGCCACCTGCTAAAGCCATAATAGACCAGGGAGGCCAGTACCACAAATCCGATGAAGAAAAAGACAATGCGTTTCGGCATAGTGGGGGTGTATGAAGCTACAAATTAACCGAAAAAATTAGAATTCACCCGACACTGTCTGCTCCCGACCCATTTCAAACTGAAAATATAGGGGTCGAATGTTTATTTAAATACCATGCATTATACCTGCACGAGCCTGGATGCGTATATATGGGCCAACCCAAAACTCCAAATATGTTTCGGATACTCACACCCGTTGATTTTTCAGAAGGCTCGGCCAAGGCAAGTCACTATGCGCTACAGCTCGCGGCTGGCGTGCCCGGGGCTAAACTGCTGTTGCTCCACTGCTTTCAGGATTACCTGGCCGATCCGGCGCCTGCCAGCGCTGCCAGCCTAAATCCTTCGGAGCAACTAACGGAGCGTGTGCTGCACCGCAACGAAACCGAGGCACTGGCGCAACTCGAAGAGATTTATGAGGAGTTAAAGCGGAAAGCCCACAGCATGGTCAGCAGCCTCCACATCGAGCGGACCTTTATCCATGGCCTGCCCGAAGAGGAAATTCCCGAACAGGCGGAGCGTTTCCGCCCTGCCCTGGTTATCATGAGCACCAAAGTCGAGTCGAGCATCGGACGGGCTGTGTTCGGCACCGTGTCGACCAAGGTGATCGAAGAGGCGCGGGTGCCTGTGCTGACAGTGCCCAGTCAATTTGATGGCGCTATACCTGGCCGCATCCTCTATGCCACCGACTTCGGCAAAACGGACGTGGCCGACATCGACCGCATCCGGCAGTTGTTCGGCCATCTGCAACCCATGATCTACTGCGTGCACATTTCCGACGATCCGGAAGAGGACCGCGAGAAACTGCTCGTACTGCAGCAAAACCTACAGCACGGCGCCCCTGAAAATGACATCCGCTACGCCCTGCTCGAGGGAGATGATGTGGCCGAGGCCCTACAGGACTTTGCCCGCAGCGAAAACATCGACCTGCTGGCCCTGACCACCCAGGAGCGCGGCACGTTCGATTCGCTTTTCAACCCCAGCCTGGCAAAGAAAATGGTGCTGCACGCGCCGCTGCCTGTGCTTGTATTCCAGGGTAAGGTATAGGCTATACCTTGGCGGCAGACTGATTGGTCAAATCCAAAAAGGCCTGGTAATACCGCTCCAAAGCTCCGTCGCTTGTGCTCAGGAAAAGGAAGGGCTCGATCAGTTCAAGCTCCATCAGCACCAGTTCGCCGTTCAGTTCCACCCCATCCACGCGGGCGTACAGGCAGTCTTGCGCAAACTGCTCTACAATCTTAGAAGCGGTTTGCAGCATGCCGGCTGGTGGCACCGGGGTATGCACGCTGCCTCCGAAAAAGTGCTGCACCCGGAAGTCGCCTGACTTGGCTTTTTTGAGCACGGCATGGCTATACCTGCCATTGAAGAAAATAAAAGACCACTCGCCCTGTGTTTTGATCTCCTCAAGGAAAGGCTGCGCCAGAAATGGCTCGTCTTGCAGCAGGGCGTTGATGCGTTCAGTATACCCAGCTGCATCTTCTCTGCTGATGGCGAGGGTATTCTTGGCTGCTCCGCTTACACGGGGCTTCACGATGATTTTTTCCTGCCCGATCGCTTCGAACACACGGTCGGCATCGAACGAGCCGCCCTGCTCCAGCCACACCGTGGGCACGATCTTAACACCTTGCGTCTGCATGTCCCGGAAGTATACCTTGTCGGCGTTCCAGCGCAGTGTTTTCACGGGGTTGAGCACCCGGCAGCCCAGTGCCTCCAGCTTATCGAGCCAGGTATAGAAGGTGTTTATTTTATCGAAGTAATCCCAGGGCGACTTAATGATAAGGGCATCGAATGCCGTCCAGTCAACCTGGTCATCGTCCCATACCTGAAAAGAAATTTTGTGGCCTTTTTCGGCCAAAAAACGATATAGGCGCTCATCTTCGCTGTCGGCGTTGGTGGTATAATCGCCCAGGCTCTGGCAAGTGACCAAAGCTATTTGTTGTAATGACATAAATGCGGATATTTGCCGCAAAATTATACTTTATCCGCCGCAGAATCTACAGAATAAATTCCTAATTAAACAAAACTTTAAGAACGTCTGTTCTCGTATGAAAAGTATAATCTGCTTTCCCGCTTTTTAACTAATACCATGTTACATCTTCTCAGCCTCAGCCTACGACACAGGTACAGTCTCTCTGTACGCCTGTTGGTGCTGCTGTTGCTGATCAGTACCACCGCAGGCGCCTGTCGCCCGGAGGACACGCAGGAAGAGCACACAGAAGAGCCCAGGGAACGCAAGCAGCAGCGAATAGAACCTGACACGCTGCTGGCCCGTCGCCAGCCAGCCGGCCCGCCAGCTAAGATCGATTTTCTGGGCAACCCTTTTCTGTCGGACTATCGCCAGAGCAAAAAGCTGGATGCCTACTTTGCCCGCATTAACACCGACTTCACACTCGATGCCGACCCCATTGAGAACATACACCGCCCGTCCGTTACCGACACAATCTATACCATCCGCTTTGGCGAGTCGGTGATAGAACTCTATGCCCCAACGCAAACCGGCGATCTGCTGCTGCAGGTGGCTGACATCCGCAACGCAGGTATAGCGCTTCGCAACAACATGAAAGTAGGTATGGGCCAGCCGGAGCTGATGACCAAGCTCAAAAATTTTGACGTGCGCATCCTGCAAACCAACTCCGAGATCGTGGCTACTTCGGTGGAAGGGGCCCCTACTTCGCTGCGCTTCTTCCTGAAGAATGGCAAAGTGAACCGCATCCGGTACGAGGGCTATGTGGATTAAGCAACTCCTGTTCAAAGCATAAATAGCTTAGAAACCCTACCTTTGCCGCTGAACCAAAGGTATACCCTATGCGCATCGTTGTCCAACGCGTTACCCAGGCATCTGTTACCATCAATAACCAGGTGAAAGGCGAGATCGGCCTCGGTCTGCTGCTGCTGGCAGGCTTTACTAACGACGACACGGAAGAAGACCTGAGGTGGATCGCCAACAAGGTGGTGCAGCTCCGCATTTTCAGTGATGTCGAAGACAAAATGAACCTGAGTGTGCAGGATGTGCAGGGCGATGTGCTGGTGATCAGCCAGTTTACGCTTTACGCCCTCACCAAAAAAGGAAACCGACCCTCTTATATTCAGGCTGCTGCTCCTGCCATAGCTATACCTTTGTACGAGCGCTTTGTAGTGCTTCTCGAGGAAGCTTTAGGGAAGAAAGTACAGACTGGTGAATTCGGCGCTGACATGAAAGTGGCGCTGCTTAACGATGGCCCGGTTACGATTACAATCGACTCCAAAAACAGGGAATAAACCGCTCCGAATAATTCTAAGGCAGGTTGGAAAAGCAAAAGAAATAATACTTATATTTCTACCTGATTCAGCTATACCTTACCGGACAGTTTATATGAAAGCCCTACCCCATCAGGCAGCCTGGCTGCCACTACTTCTTGGCCGGCTACTGCTGTGCGCCTTACTCATAACAGGTATAGCAACTGGCGCGCAGGCCCAGACAGATACTACCACCACCAAAAGTGTGATTGGCAAACGCTGGATCGTGGAAACCCGTGATGGTTCTGTAATACAGGGTATATTCTTAGGCCAAACGGATGGTGGTATACGCTTGCAGACTGACAGCGCCGGCGAGGTGCTTATTCCGCATACCCAGATCAAGAGCACCAAGATCATCGACGACAGCCGCATGCGCGACGGCGAATACTGGTTCGAAAACCCCAATGCGACCCGCTACCTGTTCTCTCCTTCTGCCTTCAGCCTCAAAAAAGGCGAAGCCTATTACCAGAACACTTACCTGGTGCTCAACTCTTTTAACATCGGCATCACCGATAACATCACCATGGGCGGTGGCTTTGAGTTGATCTCCACTTTCTCTGGCACACCGGCTTTCTACCTCACCCCAAAGGCTACCTTCGGGATCAATGACAAGTGGCGGGCTGGCGGCGGCTTGCTTTACATGAATGTGATCGGGCTGGAAGAAGATTTCTCCGGCTTAGGTATAGGCTATGGCATCGTGACCTATGGCAACACCGACGACAACGTGACACTGGGTATGGGCTATGGCTTTGTGGACGACGAGTTCTCAAAAAGACCCGTGATTAACCTGAGTGGGATGAAGCGGCTAAGTCGCCGGGTGGGCTTGGTTTCGGAGAACTGGCTTGTGCCGAGCGACGGCTATTACGGTTTGATCTCGTACGGCGTGCGGTTTATGGGAGAGCGTATAACAGTCGATCTGGCTTTTATCAACAACGGTGAAATCGCGGAATCTATCGCCATCGGTATACCCTACGTCGATTTTGTGATTAAATTTGGCAAATAACAAAGCCCCTATACCTATGACCATTGCCGAAGCCCAAACTATTGTTGACAACTGGATCAAAGAAAACGGTGTGCGCTACTTCAACGAGCTCACCAACATGGCCATTCTGACGGAAGAGGTAGGCGAAGTGGCCCGCATTATGTCCCGGCAGTATGGCGAGCAGTCTTTTAAGAAAAGCGACGAGGGAAAGCAACTATCAGACGAGCTGGCCGATGTGCTCTTCGTGCTCATCTGCATCGCCAACCAGACAGGTATAGACCTCACCGAAGCCCTCCGCAAAAACCTGGAAAAGAAAACCTCCCGCGACAGCGACCGGCATAAGCAGAACGAGAAGCTGAAGTAAGTTTGGGAGTTTGGGAGTTTGAGAGTTGAGGAGTTTAGGAAAAGAGGAATTGAGAATGATATTTAAAACAGAACAGGGCCGGTTTTGAAAGACCGGCCCTGTTCTGTTTTAAATGGTTAAGTCGATTCAGGTGTTGGTTATTAAGAGTGAAAAAGTCATACCCTCTGATTTCCAAAATCCTGTAATTCTCCACTCCCCAGCTCTCAAACTCCCAAACTTACTTCAGCTTCTCCTTCAGGTTTACCAGTCTGTCCCCTTTCCAAACCGGCAATACGTTGTAGGTGTCGTGCTGGAGGCAGAATTCGATGTCTTTGTGGATTTCGAGGTTTTCGAGGCGGCGCACATGAGAGGATTGGCGCAGGAAAGCGACCATGTCCTCTTTGGCGGCATGGTACAGGTATAGCGAGGCCAGGGTGGCGTCGTTTTCAAACTCAAACTCGCCCTGCAGGCGCTCGGCAAGTGCACCGGCAAACAGTGTGTCTTCGAGATTGAACTTACCCTTCCAGCCGGCACAAACCACCAATACATCCAGCTGCAGCTCTCGCAGGTGCTCCGCAACAGTCTCCAGGTTGAGGAATGCCCCCACCACAATCTCGTCGGCGGCCTCTGACAATCGGATGGCACGGGTACCGTTGGTGGTCGTGATGGCCACGGTACGGCCCTTTACCTGTCCGTTCATGTAGGCAAACGGGGAGTTGCCCAGGTCGAAGCCTTCCGCTTTTATACCGTTGCGCTCAGCAGCGGTCAGGCAGCCCTGCTCGGCATAGCCGCGGCACTCCTCTAGTTGCATCACAGGTATAATATCGGTAGCGCCATGCGCAAAAGCCGTCACCATGGTAGAGGTAGCACGCAGAATATCCACGGCCACCACTGCCTTCCCCTCCAGTTCATACAAGTGCAACAGCTCCGGGCTGTAACACACATCTATACTCGGCATTAATTAAATTGCTATATGGTTAAATTGCTGATGGTTAAATTATTAAACGTATTCGATACTGCGAATACGTTTAATAATTTAACCATCAACAATTAGTTTACTTCTTCACAAATGGTGGCTTCACAATTTGGCCTTTCATGTCTTTGTTGCGCACGCGAACGAACACCTCGGTGCCCGGCTTGCTGTACTCGGTTTGCACGTAGCCCATTCCGATGCCTTTGCCAAGTGATGGTGACATCGTACCAGAGGTAACCTCTCCTATCTTTTCGCCATCGGCGTTCACGATCTCGTAGTGCGCTCTAGGTATAGCTTTTTCCAGCATCTCAAAACCAACCAGCTTACGCTGTACACCCGCTGCTTTCTGCTCTTTCAGGTTCTCAGCATTCACAAACTCCTTGTCGAATTTAGTGATCCAACCCAGGCCAGCCTCCAAGGGCGAAGTCGAGTCGTTGATGTCGTTGCCGTAGAGGCAGAAGCCCATTTCGAGGCGCAAAGTGTCGCGGGCACCCAAACCGATTGGCTTGATACCCTGTTCCTTACCAGCTTCCATAATCGCATGGAACACCTTCTCGGCATCTTCGTTCTTCACGTAAATCTCAAAACCACCCGAACCGGTATAGCCTGTGGCAGAGAGTATAACATCAGGCACACCGGCAAACTCGCCCTTTTCGAAGGTATAGTAGGCCATGCTGCCTAGGTCTACAGAAGTAAGTGATTGCAATGCCTCCACTGTCTTGGGACCCTGCACGGCAAACAGCGACATCTCATCCGAAATGTTCTGTAGCTCCGCACCCTTGGTGTTGTACTTACTCACCCAGGCCCAGTCCTTTTCGATGTTTGATGCGTTCACCACCAGCATGTACTCATTCTCGGCCATGCAGTACACCAACAGGTCGTCCACAATGCCGCCTTCCTCGTTAGGGAAGCAGGAGTACTGGATCTTGCCAGGTGTTAGCTTTGAGGCATCGTTCGTGGTAACACGCTGAATCAGGTCGAGTGCCTCAGGGCCTTTTACCAGAAACTCGCCCATGTGCGACACGTCGAATATACCTACCGCGTTGCGTACGGTGTTGTGCTCTTCCAGGTCAGACGAGTAGCGCACTGGCATGTTATACCCAGCAAAAGGCACCATTTTCGCTCCCAGCGACTCGTGCACATCATTCAAAGCTATTTTCTTCAGTTCCATATCAGGTTTGATTGCTTATAAAGTAGATGCCCAAAATTAAGTAAAATAAAACCGCTTCCGAAATTTTATGCAGGAACAAGCTTAGTATAGCTTAAACGCTATTTTTACACGTTTCTACTTGCCGCCGTCCTCCTGCAGGCATTTATCAACACCCTGCTGTGCATAACCTTGTCAGGGTCGGTACGTAAATCAACCCGTCACTTTTTAGCCAAAAGGATCATGCCATTTACTACTCTTTACCGCACAGCACACAGGATAAGTGTGCCTACTCCTTATTTGCTCAAACTGCAATCTGCTATGCGTTTTGCTTACCGTTTTAGTTTGCTTCGCATCATTTTTACTAAATTAGCAGCATATCGTCTGTCTTATCAAAAGCTCAGTCTGGCGCACATCAGATAATATTCCATGAAGCTATCTACCAAGCTGTTTATCGGGTTCGTCCTGATATCACTGCTTTTCACTACTGTTGCCATTGTAAACTTCAGGTTGTCGGAGGACGTGATCGAAAACATGCGCTGGGTATCGCGCTCTCAGATCGTGGTCCGCAATTCTGCCTCGCTGCAGCGTAACATCATTGATATGGAAGCGGGTTTGCGGGGCTTCCTGCTTAATGGAAACGAAGTGTTCCTGGAGCCTTACAATGAGGCCAAAAGTATATTGCCCAGGCTGCGTGAGGATGTCAGAAGCTATACCGCTTCCGAGAGCCAGCAGCAAAAACTTTCCAAAATCATCAGCACGCATGATAACTGGATTACGAAGTATGCAGAGCCGCTTATAGAGATGAAAAGGGGCGACACGCTCGAATACTCCTCCCGAGCATTCGACATGAAGTTAGACACTTTGGTTTTGGGCGAAAAAGTGCTGATGGACACCATCCGAAGCGACTTCCGTGTGTTTAACTCCCATGAGTATACTTTGCGGGGAGAAAGAAATGAGCGACTGAACACCAGTATCAATACTACGAGACAGGTGTCCACCGTTCTAACCATACTGTCGGTACTATTGGGCCTTGGCTGGGCATTATACATCACCCGCATTATCTCTAACCGCATCATGAAGATGGTGACACTGGCCGAAAAGATATCGAAGGGGGAATACCAGACCCAGATCGTGGATACCTCCAAGGACGAACTTAGCCAGCTATCATACTCCCTGAACAGGATGTCGGCCACTATTGATGAAACGTTCTCGGAACTGGATCGAAAGAACAAAGAGCTCGATCAGTTTGCCTATGTGGTATCGCATGACCTGAAGGCGCCTTTGAGAGGTATAGAAGTGGCATCGCGGTGGGTGGAGGAAGACATGGGGCAGAACTTGCCTGACAATATCAAGGAGTACCTGATGATGATGCGTGTGCGGGTACACCGCATGGAAAACCTGATTAATGGCATACTGGCTCTTGCCCGCGTGGACCGAAACAGTTATGCGCAGGAGATGGTGGACGTGCAGCAACTCCTGGCCGAGGTAACCGATATGGCCTCACCACCGAAGGGCTTTACCATCGAAATTGGCCCCAATATGCCGTATATTTACACAGAGCGGGTGCATTTGCACCAGATTTTCCTCAACTTAATTTCGAATGCCATCAAATACCATCATCGCGAAGATGGCCGTATTGACATCTCCTGTCAGGAGTCTGAGAACTTCTATACCTTCTCTGTGTCAGATGATGGTCCAGGTATAGATCCGCACTACCACGAACGCATATTCGTGATTTTCCAGACGCTACAGGAACGCGATGCAGTAGAAAGTACAGGTGTGGGTCTGGCTATTGTGAAAAAGATCGTAGAGCACCATGGAGGCAATATTTGGGTGGCCTCCAGCCCCGGTCAAGGGGCAACATTTAGCTTTACCTGGCCTAAAAATCAGGCATAACTAAAATAATTGTATTAAATTTGATTATTGAATTTCTAGAAGTGCTATGATAAATAAAGACGTTAATATCCTTTTAGTGGAAGATGACTACCTGGATATTATGAATGTAGAACGCGAACTTAAAAAAATAGGCATTACACACCCGATCCATGTAGCCCGCAATGGCCGCGAGGCGCTTGATATGCTACGCGGAAGCGGTGTGCCCAAAATATCTCCAGCCCCTAGCGTCATTTTGCTCGATATCAACATGCCGCGCATGAACGGCCTGGAGTTCCTGGCCGAAATGCGCCACGAGCCGGAGTTCAGCCACATCCCGGTTTTCATCATGACCACTTCAAATGAGGAGACTGACCTCATGGCTGCACAAAAGCTGAATGTGGCAGGCTATATCGTAAAGCCGATGAGTTTTGAGAACTTTGAAGCCAGCCCCTCCTCTCTCGACAACTTCACCCTGTTCCTCGACCTCATAAAGCTTAAATAAACTTTAGCTCTCTTTCGTTGGGAACAACGGCAATTGCTCTTCTGACAATAATCTAAAAGATTGGCGGTGGTATTGCGTGGCTCCATACTGCGCAATGCTATTGCGATGCTCTTTCGTAGGGTATCCTGCGTTTCGCTCCCAACCATAAGCGCCATGTTCTTTTGCAAGCGCACACATCATCTCATCGCGGTGCGTCTTGGCTAGCACCGAGGCTGCCGCAATAGACAGGTACTTCCCATCCCCCTTCACAATACAGGTATGGCGCAGCGCTTCGTATACCTTAAATCGGTTTCCATCCACTATTAAATATTCTGGTTCCCGGGCAAGTCCTGCTATAGCTCTGTGCATTGCCAGGTAGGTTGCCTGCAGAATGTTGACCTGGTCAATCTCGGCCGGGCTCGCCTCTCCTATGGCCCAGGCCACCGCATCACGCACTATATCTACCCGCACTTGCAGCCTTTGCTTATGGCTCAGTTGCTTTGAGTCGTTCAACAGGCTGTGGCTATAGTCTGGTGGCAATATAACGGCAGCGGCCACTACTGGGCCCGCCAGGCAGCCCCGGCCAGCCTCATCTATACCTGCTTCTAAGGTATAGCCACTGTAATTAGGTAGAAGAGCCATGGTGTGTAGGTAGGTTTGTAAACAAAAATAAAACAAAAAGCCCTGTCAACTTATGCTGACAGGGCTTTTTAAATTTATACTAACCGTTTGGCTTAGTATCCAGGGTTTTGCTGAGCAGCTAACACAGGGTTAGATGCCACTTCAGAAACTGGAATTGGCCAGATGAAACGGAAGTCATCGTACGGAATGAAAGGTATAGTAGCAGCTGGGAACGTACCGCTTGCCGCACTGTACTGTGGTATGTGGTTCGACAATGAAGCTACTTTAGCAGGTATACCGGCCGGACCGAATCTACCCTCTTTTGCCAGACGGTGGATGTCTTTCCAGCGCATACCTTCAGCCAGGAACTCGATACGACGCTCGTTTACAATCGCCTGTGTTAAGGCATCGCCTGCCAGACCAGTGTATGTTTCGTCAGTAGAGCGACCACGAACTGCGTTCAACAGATCCAGTGCTCTGCCACTGTTACCCAGTCTAGACTCAGCCTCAGCTACGTTCAGCAGCACTTCAGCATAACGAATGATTGGAGACCAGTCCGTCTGCGTTTGAGCATCTCTGTACTTTCTTGTGAAGATAGCACGAGCTGTAGTAAACGTAATGTCACGACGGGCGTCATCAGCTGGCCAGAAAGACGCGTTCCAGATAAGTGGGCTGATGGCAACCAGCGCACGACCACCTGGCTGTGCGTTATACATCTGACCCAACGAACCGTTTACACTGGCGTTATCGTTCGCAGTGTTCATGAACGAGAAGATTGACTCAGAGTTTCCAGAGTTGCTGGCCCAAGGAGCGTCAGGCGAAGCTGTCAAAGCATAACCACCGATAGGGCTAGTGAATGTCTCTGTACCAGAGATCAGTTTATTGCCCTCAGTAATTACTCCCTGCCAATCCTGCATGTGCAGTCTTATACGAGACTTCATGGCAATAGCAGCACCTTTCGTAGCTCTAGAAATTTTAGCACCGGCTGCACGTGTATCAGGCAGGTTGGTTTCAGCATAGTCAAGGTCTGCCAGGATAGCATCATAACCTTCTTTCACCGTATTTCTACCTTGCTGTCTTGCTTCTTCTACACGCGCTGGTGTGTTCACCGGAATCGTTCTGATCGGAACGCCCGGGTGAGAAGCATCAGCTGTGTGGTTGTAAGGACGCGCAAAGTGCACCAACAGTTCGTGGTTAGAAAGAGCACGCAGGAAGCGAGCCTCACCGCTGTAGGCATTGCCTACTTCAGGTGTGATCAAACCATCCGCTACTGCTTTCTCAACACCCTCGATCACAATGTTAGCTTTGTTGATTACCGAGTAAAGTGTTTCGAAGTGGTACACGTTGTTGGCAGAAGCCGCATTGTAAGTTGAGCCGTACGTGATAGCGTAGAACGCCTCCAGGTTCAGCATGTCCTCTCCACGGTTGTCGCCCTGCTCTACGTGAGCCGCACCAAACGGATAACCACGCACAGCACCACCAGCATAGAAACCACTCTGAGCAGCATCATACACACCGGCTACTGCCAGTTCTACACGCTCAGGGGTTGTAAAGGCACTCTCTTCGGTAAGTCTATCGAAAGGATCAAGTTCTACTGTATCCTTCTCGCACGAAGTCAGCATCAGGGAGAAGCACACCGCGGGGGCGAGCAACGCTAACTTCAGTTTATTTTTGATGAATGATCTATTTTTCATTTTAAGGGAATTAAGAAATTAGAAGCCAAGGTTTAAACCAACTGTGAACGTACGCTGCTGTGGCTGACCGTTCCAGTCCACACCAAGGTTGTTGTTGTTCAGGTTAGTGTAAGTTTCTGGATCAAGACCTGTGTAATCTGTGAACACGAAAGCGTTCTGTACCTGGGCGTAAACTCTCAGACGATCAACACTAATGCGATCAGACAGTGTCTTTGGCAGTGTGTAGCCAAGCGACAGGTTGCTCACTTTCAGGAAGTCGCCGCTCTCAACGAAGCGAGAAGAAGACTCACCGTTCGTGTTGATGAAGTTACCGTAGTTTGCACCGGCAGCCAGCCTTGGAGTCTGACCGTCACCTGGGTTTTCAGGAGACTGCCATCTGCCAAGAATCTCGCGACCGTTGTTCTCAAACGCCATTGTCAAAAGGTCCTGACGTGTACGGTTCATGATTTTGTTACCGCCTGAGAAGCGAACAAATACGTTGGCATCGAAGTTTCCAAGTTTGAAGTTGTTATCGAAACCACCGAACCACTTAGGAAGCGTAGTGCCCAGGATTACTTTGTCAGCAGATGACAGAGAAGACTGTGTACCAAGTGCGGTTGGGTTAGCAGGGTCGTAACCGTAGTATACACCAGCAGAACCACCGTTGCCAGAGATGTTACCCTGTACCAGAGAGCCATCGCCTTTGCGGTAGATTGGGTTACCGTTTGCTCTGTTCACACCTTCGTACTGGTAGCCGTAGATCGAGTTGATAGACTCGCCTTCACGGTGAATGGTGTATTCAAACACGATGTCCTGACCTTCAACCAGTTCTTTCACTTCGTTATTCTGTGTAGAGAAGTTGAAGTTAGAGTTCCAGCTAAAGTTCGACTTGTCGATTACCGTACCAGAGATACCGATCTCGATACCGTCGTTGTAAACGCGACCGATGTTACGGATGATCGAGTTGTTAGGCACACCCAGTGATGGAGGAGTTGGCGCAGCAAGAACTACGTCAGAGTTGTCCTTCATCCAGTAAGCCAATTCTACGTTCAGACGACCGTCGAACAAGCCCAGGTCAACACCGAAGTCAGTGATTTTCTGAGCTTCCCAACGCAGGTCAGGGTTACCCGTGTTGCTGAAAGAGATACCGTTGAAAGTACCGTACTGAGCAGCACCGAATGAACCCAGGTATGGATAGTTACCACCAGGGATACCGATGTTACCAACTTCAGCCCAGCTACCACGCAGTCTCAGGTCAGAGATAACGCTAAGAGCAGATGAGTTCTTGAAGAATTCTTCTTCAGAGATTCTCCAGGCGGCAGACACGCCAGGGAAATAACCCCAACGGTTGTCAGGAGAAAGCTTAGAAAGACCGTCAGCACGCATAGAAGCACCGATATAGTACTTGCTGGCATAGTTGTAGTTGAAACGGCCCAGGTAAGAAGCAAGACCATTTTCACCGATGCCACCGAAAGCAAACTGGTTAGCAAATGCACCAGAAACCAGGTTTTCGTTGAAGAAACGGTCAGAAAGACCTGTGCCTTGCGCCTGGAAGAAGCTTGATCTTGTTTTGTTATACTCCTGTACTGCAGTCACGTCCAGGTTGTGCACTTCGTTGAACGACTTGTTGTAGCTCAGGATATTTTGCCAGTTCCATGCTTTAATAGGAGAGTAAGCCTGAGAAACTACACCACCAGAACCCTGGCCGTCACCATGACGTGGGTCGTTGAACAGGAAGTCGTCTACCAGCGTTAAGTCAGCACCAAGCTGTGTTCTGAAACGCAGGTTGTCCACCAGTTTGAAATCCAGGAACACGTTACCCAGACCACGGTATGTAGTAGCTCTACGCTTGTTGTTATCCAGTACGAAACGGATGTTTGGAATACCGTTGGCAATGATACCAGCGTTTGGACCACGACCAAGTGCTCTAGGCTCGTTGAAGTCGATGTTGTAGCCGGTTGGGTGCTCTGGGTTGAACACAGGCACGTTAGGGTGCATACGGATAACACCGAAGATGTTACCAGACAAGTTGTTAGAACCAGTAAGCGGACCAGAGTTGATCTGGTTGGTCAAACCAGCCTGTAAGCCGAAATCGAGGAAGCTGGTTACTTTAGTCTGCAGGTTTGTGCGGATGGAGTAACGCTCCAGGCTGTTCGCACGGCCAATACCTTCCTGGTTAGAGTAACCAAGAGAGAAGTAATAAGTCGTTTTGTCAGTACCACCGCTGGCAGAGAATGCGTGGCTTTGCTGGAAAGCAGAGCGGAACACTTCTTCGTTCCAGTCAGTGTCTGCATCACCCAACGCTGCCGGAGATGTCTGGCCAAGGTTAGCGTACTTCTCGTTCGTGATATCAACGAATTCACGGGCGTTCAGCAGGTCGTGCAGCTCAATTGCTTTTGCAGAACCAGCCCAGCCATCATAAGAGAACTTAGCCTGACCTGATTTACCACGCTTCGTTGTGATCAGGATTACACCGTTAGAGGCGCGTGAACCGTAAACCGCTGTCGCAGCACCATCTTTCAGGATCTCGAAAGACTCGATATCGTTCGGGTTGATGTCGGCAAGTGCGTTTGAAGGTGTAAAACCGCCCAGGTTACCAGAAGTAGCAGGCACACCGTCGATTACGATAAGTGGCTGCGTGTTGGAAGAGATAGAGTTTACACCACGGATGTTGATCTTTGGAGGCGCACCCAGGATACCGGATGGCTGCGTGATCTGCACACCAGAAGCACGGCCTGCCAGCTGCTGGTCAAAAGACGGTGTTGCCATGTTAGCAATTGTCTCACCTTTAACCTGCGCAATAGAGCTGGTCACGTCTTTTTTCTGCTGTGTACCGTAACCCACCACCACAACTTCATCAAGTTGTCTCTGGTCGATTTCAAGTGCTACGTTAATAGAAGCTGCTGTACCGATCGCACGCTCAGTTGTTTTGTAACCGAGGAAGCGGAACACAAGCGTGTTTCCGTCTGCCGGCACAGTAATAGAGTAAGTACCGTCTGCACCGGTAGCCGTACCGGTACTAGTGCCCTTTACAAGTACTGCCACACCAGGAAGGCCTTGGCCAGTCGACTGGTCTGTCACAGTACCCGTAACAGTTCTGCCCTGCGCCAATGCCTGTTGAAGCACGACGAATACCAGCGCAAAACTCAATAGTAGTAGTTTTTTCATTGGTCTGTTAATTGAGGTGAAAGATAAATAGTAGTTAAGATTAATGGTTTGCAACAAGCAATGTTAAGATGCTAACAAATACATGGGCTTTATGTTACGGACTATTAAAGCCCTCCAAACTCATGTCCATATTAGCAATCAAACAGGAATAAAACAAGCCTAATTAGTATTTAAGTAAACTTTCTACACTATTTGAATGCTCCAAACTAAGCATATTTTTTCAATATATACAAAACTGCAATTTAAATTTACGCACCCGTATACACGTCTTTTTCAGTTACTTAAGCCTTTATCCTATGTTATTACAAATACAATCCTACTTTCTGAATCTGATAAAGACCATAAACAACTGATCATCAGAATACTTTTCATCAACCCTGCCTTACCTCCTTCTCAACATTCTACCAAATCTGTTAAAACAGTTTAATTATCAATCTTCTTAACTCTTTCTTAGTCAATGTTATGACACATACCTGCATTTGGGTAGTAAATAAGCTATGACCCCTTCAGTCAACAAGGTTGTAACAACTATTATAAAAATGTGAGCTAAAGTCAACTTGCTTTATGTAGGCTCCTCTTTATTCAGCCATTCCGCTAGCCTTTCCTCCCTTTAAAGGCTGCATTACCCCAAATCATACTATAAAAACATAAATATATAAATAACTTCACCTTACCTTAATTGCATTATTTTTTAGTTAAAATACTATTAATCAAATGCTAATTAAAATTTGTCACGTATAATGTTATGATTATCTAATTGAATTTTAACATTAAACAATACATACATTACCATATTTAATGTTCTAACTTTTGTTCTACCTACAAAGGACTCCCTTCTGAAAGGCTCCCCCGCCCTACCTCACCAGTAAGTGCCCTAACACGAGGCACTTTTGCCAGATTGACTCTACACATCTTATGAAACCAAAACTTTTTGGGACATGAACAAACTACTACTAGTATGTTTTATTCTGGTGCTTGCCTTTTCTCAACAGGGCATGGCTCAGACTAGAACGGTCACGGGTACCGTGACAGACCAGGAAACAGGGCAAGGACTGCCCGGCGTCGCCGTGCTGGTACAAGGCACCAGCGTCGGCACCGCAACTGGAGCCAACGGAGAGTACACTATTAACGTGCCTGAGGGCTCCAATACACTCGCCTTCCGCTTTATTGGCTATGCCACCGTTACACGCAATATTGACAACCAGAGCACGATCAACGTTACCATGAGCGTGGACACACGGCAGTTGGGTGAGGTTGTGGTTACAGCATTCGGTATTGAAAGAGAAGAAAGGGCACTCAGTTACTCGGTGCAACAGGTGGATGGAGAGGATGTCAGCCGTGCCAACCACCCCAATGTTACGAATGCGCTGCAAGGCAAGGTAGCTGGTGTGGTTGTGCGCCAATCCAGCGGTATGCCGGGTTCGTCTTCTCAGATCACCATTCGGGGAGCGCGCTCCCTTGTTGGCAACAACCAGCCACTGTATGTGGTGGACGGCATGCCAATTGAAAGTGACGCCATACAGCAGGCCGGCGGCACAGGTATAGGTGTTGGGGGTGTGAGCGGAACAGATGCTTCGGCACGCGCACTCGACATCAACCCGAACGACATAGAGTCTATTTCCGTGCTCAAAGGTGGGGCTGCAGCGGCACTATACGGTGTAAGAGCTGCAAACGGGGTTGTGCTGATCACCACTAAAAAAGGAAGGGGCCTTGATGCACAGGACAGAGCCACTGTTACGTTTTCCACCGATTATCAGATCGACCGCGTGTCCAGGTTACCTGACCTGCAGAGCACTTACTCGCAGGGGTCTGCCGGTGTCTACAATCGTGCCACCTCATTGTCTTGGGGCCCGAGAATCAGCACACTGGGTGATGTGGTGGATGCCACGGGGGCCACGGTGTCGGGCAACAGGGTTTTTGACAACATGGATCCGTTCTTTCAGACTGGCCATACGGCCACAAACAGCATCTCGGTGGCCAACAGTGGACAAATAGGCAACTACGCCGTAACGCTGGGATATACCGACCAGGAAGGCATTATCCCTACTACAGGCATGGAACGCTTTACCGGTAAAATAGCCGGTGAGTTTAAGGTGCATCCGAAAGTGACCCTTGGGGCATCCGCCAATTATTCTGACGTACACATCGATAAGGTGCCGGGCGGCTCTAACCTTTCTAATCCGCTGTTCACACTGTATGCCGCCCCGCGTAACTTCGACCTGTGGGGGCTGCCTTTTGCAGATCCACTGAACCCCTACAGACAAATCAACTACCGCGGACAGATAGACAACCCGCGCTGGTCCCTGGCCAATAACCAATTCTACGAAGATACGCGCCGTGTCATCAGTACGGCCAACATCAACTACCAGGCACTCGACTGGCTGCAGGTAAACTACAGACTGGGTGGTGACTTCTTTATTACGGACGGCAAAGAGGTGTATGAACTTGGTTCGGGATTTACTGGTGGTATAACCACTATACCTGCCGGCGGTCAGATCAACGACTTTTCATTCAATCAGAACCAGATCAACTCCAACCTGTCCCTGATCCTCAACAGGGAGATAGGTGAGGATATTAACCTGAATTTCCTCTTGGGCAACGAAATTTATGACATACGCAACCGGCTGATCTCTACAGTAGGCCGGGGTATTGCCCAGGGTGGTTTCCGCAACATAAGCAACACCGTGGTGCAGAACGCCGCAGAGACCATCACCCGACGCAGGGTAGCCGGCTTCTACGCCAATGCGGAGGTAGGCTTCCGGGATTATCTCTTCCTGAACGCATCAGCCAGACAGGACTACGTTTCTAACCTGGCTCGTGGCAACCGCACTTTCTTCTACCCATCAGTGGGTGTGGGCTTTGCCTTTACAGATGCCTTTGAGCTACAAAATGACATCCTGAATTTTGGCAAGTTGAGAGCATCCTATGCAGAGGCAGGGCAGGCGCCTGATCAGGCCTATATTACGCGGAACATCTTCATACCGGGTGGTGCTGGCTCCGGCTTCCTGAACGATGGTATCCAGTTCCCATTCAACAACACGATTGGTTATACCCGTAGCGCTGTATTCAGAACAGAGGACTTGAGACCGCAAAACACCAAAACCATTGAGTTTGGTGGTGACTTCAGACTGTTCGACAATCGATTAACGCTGGACTATACCTATTACGTGCAAACGACGGAAGATCAGATTTTCAGTGTTCCGGTTGCTGCCTCTTCGGGCTTTACCGCTGAGTTCAGGAATGCCGGTCGCCTGGAGACCAAAGGGCATGAGTTAATTGCCACTATCGTCCCATTCCGATCAGACAATTTTGAGTGGACTTTCACCACCAACTACACGCGCTACAGAAACCGGGTAGTTGAACTGGCGGAGGGTGTAGAGAGCATTTTCCTTGGAGGCTTCGTGACACCGAACGTCCGGGCTGAGGCGGGGGCGCTCTACCCTATCATTTTTGGATCTTCCTTTATAAGAGACGACAATGGCAACGTGGTGGTGGACAGTCGCCAAACTTTAACGACTGGCAACCCTAACCCAAGGTATGGCATGCCGCTGCTCGGAGGCGAGGCCAAGAACATCGGCAACGTACAACCTGACTTCGAGATGTCCTTCACTAACGGCTTCACCTTCCGGGGCATCAACCTTACCGCCCAGGTAGACTGGAGAAAAGGTGGCAACATGTACGCCGGTAACACCAGGCTTCTGAAACTGTACGGCATGGACGAAGTAACCGAAGACCGCGAAAGCGACTCCGTGTACCCGGGTGTTAAAGGCTTTCAGGATGAAAACGGCAACCTGGTCGTGGAGGGAGCCAACGACATCCCAATCGTTCGGGGGCAGACTTACTGGCAAAGCACACTGGATGCCATCGACGAGTCGAACGTGTATTCCACCACCTTTGTCAGGCTGCGGGAGGTTGCGCTCAGCTTCTCCCTACCTGAAACGCTTACCGAACGGACCTTCATCAAAGATGCTTCGGTGGTGCTGACCGGCCGCAACCTCTTCCTGATTACAGATTACCCCAACTTTGACCCCGAGACTAGTGTGGGTGGGGGCAGTAATTTCCAGGGACTGGAGTATGTGACGCTACCACAGGCGAGAAGCTTTGGCGCTGGATTAAGACTAACATTTTAACAGACAGAAATCATGAAGAAGCATAGATATATAAGTTATCTAATCGCTGTCGGGTTAGTCCTAATAGGCGGCTCATGCAGCGACGACACACTGGACGAGATTGACACCAACCCCAATAGCCCGGAGGAGGTTTCAGTGAACCTGCTCTTGCCCCAGGTTACGGTAAACGTTCCTACGGCAGTGACAGGCGCTGACTTGTCCTGGTACTCTTCTGTTTTTGTGCAGCACACTGCTGGGGTGCATGCCCAGCTGCAGGAGGCAGACCGTCGCTCCGGACTCGAAAACAATACACTGGTCAATAATATGTGGAATAACATTTACGCTGGTGTGCTACCGGATCTGAACATTATTATTGAGCGTGGCTCCCCCGGTGGGGAAGAGGAAGGCAACCTTGTGCACGTAGGTATAGCCAAAGTACTCAAGGCCTATACCATGTCCGTAGCTACAGACGTGTGGGGCCGCGTGCCTTATTCTCAAGCAGGCCAGGGTGTGGAGAACCGGACCCCTACTTATGACTCCCAACAGCAAATCTATACCGAGATTCAAAATTTGCTTGATGAGGCGATCGTTGATCTGGCCAGTGGGGCTCCCTCGCCAGGGGGGCAGGACCTGATCTACTCGGGCAACGTGAACAACTGGACCAGAACGGCCTACTCCCTGAAAGCAAGGTTTCACAACAGACTGAGCAATATAGACCCGGCAGGCTCGGCTCAAGCTGCGCTTGCAGCGGCAGCCCAAGGCTTCCAGAACGCATCCCAAAACCTCACTTTTACAAGGTATACTGCCGCAGCCATTGGTGAGCACCCGTGGTACCAGGAGTCTAACGACCGCAGCCACCATGCGGTGAGCCAATCTTTTGTGACTACGCTCCAGAGTCTAAATGATCCACGCTTAGAAGCTTTGGTAGCACCTGCTCCCGACCCTGACCCAAGTACGGAAGATGAAGACCCTGCGATAGTGGGGGCACCTAATGGAACACAAACCAATGATCAGGCAAATGAAAGTTTCTCTGACCCTACTCCTGCTGTGCTCAACGCCACCGCCCCCATGCCAATTATGACATATGATGAACTGCTGTTCATACAGGCAGAAGCGCACCTCAGGCTGGGTAATACAGGCGAAGCCCTTACTGCTTATCAAAATGGCATTCGGGAGGCTATGCGAAGACAGATTAATGCACCAGACCCTGCCATTGATGCCTACATTGCAGCTAATGCGACTACTGTTTCATTAGAAAACATAATCCGCCAGAAATGGATCGCCTTCTGGCTGTTCCAATCCATAGAAGCTTACAATGACTGGAGAAGGACAGGACTGCCCGCCTTTATTTCACAACATCAGATTTCTCCTCCGCCACTGCGCTTCCCTTATGCACAAAATGAGTTGGATACCAATGAGGGAAATGTTCCTGATATAAGAGGCACTCAAATATTCTCCGTGCCTGTCTGGTGGGCGGGAGGCCCTGAGTAAACCGGGCAGGCAACATTTTTTCACATCAAAAAAACAGGCTCCTGTTGGGGAGCCTGTTTTTTTGATGACAGGTATAGCTTGTTTTACGCCTGCATGAGGAATGCCTTTATGTACTCGTCTAAATCACCGTCCAGCACGTTCTGCACATCAGACCGCTCTACGCCCGTACGTACGTCCTTTACAAGTTTGTATGGATGTAGCACGTAGTTCCGGATCTGTGAGCCAAAGTCGATACGCTTCTTCGTGCTCTCTACCCTGTCACGCTCCTCGTTTCGCTTGTCTATCTCAATCTGGTATAGGCGCGAACGGAGCATGCGCAGGGCGTGTTCCTTGTTCATCAGCTGTGAGCGCTCAATCTGGCATTCGATCACGATACCGGTTGGTTTGTGCTTTAGGCGCACAGCCGTCTCCACTTTGTTCACGTTCTGGCCACCGGCTCCTCCTGATCGGAAAGTATCCCATTCAATGTCGCTTGGGTTCACATCGATGTGGATGGTGTCGTCTACTACCGGGTAGGCAAATACCGAGGCAAAAGAGGTATGGCGACGCCCGCCTGAGTCAAAGGGCGATATACGAACCAGACGGTGCACCCCGATCTCGGATTTGAGATAACCGTAGGCAAAGTCTCCGGTTATCTCCAGCGTGGCTGACTTTATACCTGCCCCGTCGCCGGGATTGTAGTTCACCTGCTTCACCCCAAAATTATGGGACTCAGCCCACATGATGTACATGCGCATCAGCATTTCGGCCCAGTCCTGGCTCTCGGTGCCACCCGCTCCCGGGTTGATCTCCAGGATGGCGTTCAACTGGTCTTCTTCGCCACTTAACATACGCTTGAATTCCAGTCCCTCAATGGCCTGCTCTGTCTTTTTCGCCTCCTCTTTTATATCTTCTTCCGACACATCGCCTTCCTTGTGGAAATCAAAGAGCACCTCCAGGTCAGACAGCGACTTTTCTACCTCTTCGTAGTGGTCTGTCCATACCTTCAGTAGTTTCACTTCTTTGAGTACTTTCTCTGCTTCCTTTGGTTCATCCCAAAAGTCAGGCGCCAGGGTCTGCTTCTCGGTCTCCGCTATCTGCTCTTTCTTGGCATCGTAGTCAAAGGTACCTCCTCAAGGCTGCAACACGAGCCTTTAATTCCTTCAATTGTTCTGAAGTCATGCTTTCTATTATTTATTAAACGCTAAAATGCTGGATCGCAAGCCCTACATGCTTCCAATCCAGCATTTACTTATACTTGTTTGCTATAGGCCGATCTTGTAAATCCAATTATGGGCATCGGGTGCCTGACCGGTCTTGATACGATCCAGCTCGGTTGCGATGCTATTGGATATCTCGCGGCCTTCTATTGACGGCAGATCTATGTCTTCGCCATTGTAATGAATGGTGGCGATCTGGGCGATGGTGGCTGCTGTTCCAGTACCGAAAGCTTCCTGCAGCTTGCCCGCTTTATGCGCTTCCACTATCTCGCTTATAGCCACTTTGCGCTCCTCTACAGGTATACCCTTGTCGCGGGCTACCTGCAGTACACTGTCGCGGGTGATGCCTGACAGAATGGTAGTGCTCACGGCAGGGGTCACGAGCTTTCCATCAATCACAAACATCACGTTCATGGTGCCGGATTCCTCAATGTACTTATGCTCGCGGGCGTCTGTCCAGATGAGTTGGTGATAGCCGCACTCCTGCATTTTGCGGGCAGGGTATAGCGCAGCACCGTAGTTTCCGGCGGCTTTGGCATAGCCTGCACCACCCTCGGCCGAACGTACATAATTTGGCTCTATGGCCACACGCAGCGGCTGACCATAGTAGGCTCCTACCGGACAGCTAAACACCACGAAACGGTAAGTTGAGGATGGACGCACACCAATAAAGTCGTCTGTGGCAAAGATGAAGGGGCGAATGTACAGGGCACAACCCGGTGTTGGTGGTACCCAGGCTGCATCCAGGCGCAACAGTTGCTCCAGCCCCTGCATAAAGATTTCCTCTGGCAGTTCAGGTATGCACATGCGGTCTCCGGAGATGTTCAGTCGCTTGAAGTTGTCGAGCGGTCTGAACAGCAGGATTTCGCCTTCAGCATTCTTATAGGCTTTCATTCCTTCGAAGATGGCCTGCCCGTAGTGGAGGGCTGAGGTTGCCGGGCTTAGCGACATGTTGCCGTAAGGCACGATTTCGGGGTTCTGCCAGGCGCCGTCTTTGTAATCGACTACCAGCATGTGGTCGGCAAATATTTTCCCGAACTCAATATTGTTAAAGTCTACCTCAGCGATGCGGCTCTGCGAAACCGTCTGAGTGGGTATAGTAAGGGTATCAACTGACATAAATAAAGGGAATTATTAGTTGAACAATGCAATCAGACGCGTGGCTTCCAGGCGATTTCCTCAGCCTGTAACTCATACGTCATTTTCCGGCAAAGAGCGAACAGATAATCCGACAGGCGGTTGAGGTATACGATCACCAGATCTTCGACCGGCGATTCTTCCTGGAGGCGGATGGCCAGGCGCTCGGCACGGCGGCAAACGCAGCGGGCCAGGTGCCCGAACGAAACTGACTGATGACCGCCTGGCAGCACAAAGGAGCGCAACGGAGGCACTTCTGCCGTCATCTTGTCAATTTCCTGCTCCAGCAGAGTGACGTCCTCGGGTTGGAGGTCGGGCGTTACCATTTTGGTGTTCTTGTCGGGGTCGGTGGCCAGCGTGGAGCCAATGGTGAAGAGGCGGTCCTGAATCTCCTTCAGGATGTCGGCACGGCTCTTGTTTACTTCCTGGTCCCGTACCAGCCCGATGTATGAGTTAAGTTCGTCTACAGTACCGTAGGCTTCAATGCGTAAGTGCGACTTGGTTACACGGGTACCGCCTATGAGAGAAGTGGTGCCTTTGTCGCCTGTCTTGGTGTATATTTTCATGAGTTATTGCGCTGCGTTCATTTTCGCATGCGAAGTTATATCCTGGTTAACCTCGTCTGTCTCTACCAAACCGTCGCGAAGGCGCACAATACGGTGGGCGTATTTGGCAATGTCCTCTTCGTGCGTCACCATGATGATGGTATTGCCTTTGGCATGCAGGTTCTCGAAGAGTTCCATGATCTCGTAAGAGGTTTTGGTATCGAGGTTACCGGTTGGTTCATCGGCCAGAATGATGCTTGGATCGTTGATCAGGGCACGGGCGATGGCCACACGCTGGCGCTGACCACCTGACAACTCGTTTGGTTTGTGCTTGCCCCGGTTGCCCAGGCCTACACTCTCCAATACTTTCTGAGCTTTTTCCTCCCGCGCCGATTTGTTATACCCGGCGTAGATCAGTGGCAGGGCTACATTTTCGAGCGAAGTCTGGCGGGGCAGCAGGTTAAAGGTCTGGAACACAAAGCCAATCTCTTTGTTGCGCACCTCCGCCAGCTCGTTGTCGGTCATATTGCTCACATCGTTCCCGTTCAAGACGTACTGTCCTCCCGAGGGGGTATCCAGACAGCCGATGATGTTCATGAGCGTCGATTTTCCGGAACCGGACGGCCCCATAAACGCCACATACTCTCCTCGTTCTATTTTGATAGACACAGACTTAAGTGCATGAATGGTCTCGCTCCCCATGCGGTATACCTTCGAAATATCATGTGTCTCGATGATGGTGCTCATAGAACTTGTTTTAGAGTTGCCACTGGTCCGCCTCCGCCTCTTTAGCCTGGCGCTGTTTATCAAATTTCTCTTTAAAAGTACTATATTCCGAAGCAGGAAGCAAGCTGCGAAGCGAAACAAGTGCCTGGTCTGCATAGCTGACAAGCCCCCTGTTTACACTCTCCAGCGCATAGGCTTTGTAAAGTCTGGCAGAGTATGGATTATAGGTGATTCCGTCCAGCAGGATGTCATAAGCCTGCATCTCGGCCGGGCTATACCTGGCAAAGAAAGCTGCGGCATCCTCTACCACCTGCTCGTCGAACAGCAGCATCTTCAGTGCCTGGCTATATCGCTCGGCGGCTTCGCGGTCACGTTCTTTTATTTCAGCTATTTTTGCCCGGAAATACAGTTTATGCCGTTTGTCCTTCGGTGTCAGGTATAGATTGTCCATCCGCTTCACCAGCACCTCGTGGTTCTTGGTATTGAGCCACAGGCGCATTTGCTGCAGATTGAGCCTGGAACGGAGCTCTCCTTCGGGTTGCAGTTCAGCGGCTGCCTCTTTGATGGCCTCATTGGCCAACTTCCACTGCCGTTTTCCCATAAAGTAGTCTACCTTAGCCACCAGCGCCTCACGACGCAGGTCTTTTTCCTGCACGCTCTTCACGATGCGGTCTATATCCGCAGGCAGCAGGTCGGGCAGATAGGCGATCAGGTACTGCACCTTGTCGCGGTCCGGGGCCTTTGTGATGATGGCAGACGGCGCCTGCTCCAGCACTTCCTCCAGCGACTGCGCTACCGCAACCGCCGACTCCAGCTCTGTAAAGGCGACATCGCGCAGCGCCACTACCGCCTCGTCGGACTGGTGGTTGAGCGCCAGCGCATAGGCATGCGACAGGAAAGCCTGCGTGAAGCCCCTGTCTTTGGCCTCTTTAAAGTAATGGGCTGCAGCACCGTAGTTTTCTTCTTCCATCATCCAGTGCCCCAGGGCATTGTAATAGTAGCCACTTCGCTCACCTGCGGCCAGCGCCAGGTTCTCTACCACGCTGCGCGCCTCTTTCGGCCTGCCATCGTAGTGGTGCGCCAGGCCCTTCAGGTATAGCAGGTCCTCCATAAAGAGCCTGTTTTCCTGCGAGCCCAGGTAGCGGTTGATAGGTTTCAACAGCGATGTATCGCCTTTGTTTACACTGGAAATAGTTTTGTTGTAGAATAAGGTCAGGTCCTCTACCTGCTCCAGCGAATCCGGCACAAAATTATCTTCCTTGACATCGGAAGTACGGCCCAGCAACTGATTGAGTGCGGCCATGTTGCTACGCAGCGGCTTGTATTTAGCAGAGCGTATCTCCGTTATCAGTTCCTTGGCTTCTTCCGGCATGGCCTGGCGGGTATAGTAAGCCAGGCGGTTGCTGCGCACTAGATCCTGATTTTCCGCGTGCCGCTGGGCCAGATCAAAGTAGTAGGCTACGCTGTCGTGTACGCTTGTCTGCGCATAAAGCAGGGCCAGGTTGTTGTAGATCTCCCCGTTCTTTGGGAAAGCCTCTGCCCCTTGTTGCAGCACATACAGCTTTTCGAAAAAGTACTGCTTGCGGTCATACAGGTTGGCCAGACGGATGTAGAGTTTCGGGTTCGGGCGTCGCTCCAGGGCTTCCTGCAGTGTCAGAATCTCTTTGTTGCGCTCGTTTTGTTCACGATACATGGCCGACAAACTGAAGCTGGCCTTTGTGTTATGCGAGTCGAACAGGTCGCTTTCTTTGTAGAAACGCTCCGCCAGAATATCGTTATCAGAGCCCTGGTAGAGGTCACCCAGGTAGCTGTAGTAGCCGGCGTAGGCATTGAAGTAGACCCTGAACTGTGTGCGCATCACCAGGATGACCAGCAGAATGGCGCCCATGGTATAGATGGTATACACCGGCAGCTTTTTGGGTTGGTACACGACCTTATAAACGGCCAGTCGCTGACTGATCAACTCCCCGAAGTTCACCATCACGTACACAAAAAAGAAGGCTCCGAAGGCCAGGTGCGTGTAGACGATCAGGTTATGAAAGACGGAAATAGCAGAATCGTTGGCGGTGGCATAGGCGTAACCGATGCTCAGGAAGGTAATAGTGGCAAACACCAGATAAATGATGGCACCGGTGGGCCTGAAGGGGAAAAGCCTGCCATACAGGGCTTCGCGCTGGCGCATGCCCCAAAAGCCGGCTAATGCCGAGAAAAGCAGAATAACGAAGGCATTGATGTAAAAGAAATCCCCCTTCACATAGCCGACGTGGCGCAGGTATAGCAACACCAGATTCGCCAGGTACAGCACGCTGACCAGCACAAACTGCCATACGCTGAAACGACGTTCCGGCCTGGCCGCCTGCGTGTTGATCCAGAGCAGGGCATTGATGTTTTCATAACCAACCCAGATCATGAACAGCAGCGAAGCCACCATGAGCGCCAGCGAGCTGTAATTGGCCAGGTGCAACGTGGTGAGCAGCGGTGTGAAGTCGGACTCCGTGTAGATGAAAGCACCCAGTACACTGACCAACGCGATCATCACCATAACCCGCACTGTAAAGGAAACCTGCTGGTAAAAAGCCTGAAAGGCGTAGGTCGCCAGCGCAAAAAAAACGATTGACACCAGCAGCGTGCTCTGACCGGTGTTGTTGCCAATAATGCCCAGCAGATCGAGGTTGAAGGAGGCGAGCAGCATCATGAGCAGCAGTATACCTGCAAAGTAAGGAATGCGCTTCATGGTGGAGATCGCCGCTGCATAGAAAGCCAGGCAGAGAGCCAGCAAGAGCACCAGCGCGACGGCCGCAAATTTGTTGAGGGAAGGGATGGCTACGTCGTACTGCTCTGTGAGCAGATAACCGTCGGCATATAGGGTGAACGTCTCCAGTAGCCGCGAAAACTCGTGCACGGGCACCTGCACCACCTGCAGCTCAGGCAGCTTATCCCAGGCCAGAAAATTGCTCTCGCCGGTGAAGTAATGGTATACCCCCAGCATGAGCGCCAGCACGGCCACGATCAGCAAAAACAGAAAGGGATACCTGGTGTCCGCATCCCAACTGTTCCAAAACTTGATTTTGTTCATAGACAAACTGTCAGATTATTCGAGCACTTTCGGTACTCTGAAATAATCGGAGTCTTTCTTTGGTGCGTTTTTGAGCGCTTCATCATGCGATACCGTGTTCTGCGCCAGGTCTTCGCGCATCACATTCACCTCTTCTGACATGTGAATGAGCGGCTCTACGTTCTCGGTGTCGAGTTCGCGAAGCTGATCCACCCAGTTCAGGATCTTGTTCAGGTCCTGCAGCATCTCCTGCTCTTTTTCTTCATTAAACTCTAATCGGGCCAAGTGCGCGATCTTTCTAATGGTTTGTATATCGGTTGACATCTGTCTTGTTATGTTTCGTAAGTTCCTTCTGAATAATATGAAATACTCTCTGTTTCAGGGCGGGCAGGTCCTGCAGCGTCATGCCCTTGGTTTCGATCGCCTGGTGAATCACAATTTTAAGCGGATGCCAGCGCACCTTTAGCTTGCCCTCCAGATCGGGCAGAAACTTGTGGTTGTAAGGCATGGTAACCGGCACCACCGGCAACTGCTTTTCTATCGCCAGGCGAAAAGGCCCGTCCTTAAAAGCCAACAGCTCCTCCCCGGCCGTGGGCGGTATGGTGCCCTCCGGAAAGATCACCAGGTTGCGCCCCTGCTCCAGCGTGCGCACGGATTGGATGTAGCTCTTGGCACTGCTGATCGCGCTCTTGCGGTCTACGGCAATGTATAGCTTTTCGTACACCTTGCCCCAGAGCGGTATTTTGGTGAGCGAGCTTTTCCCGACAAAGTTAATAAAACCCGGAATGGCATGCAGCAAAAGCGGTATGTCGAGGTATGAGCTGTGGTTCGGCGTGAATATATACTGTTTGTTTCGGTCGAAGCGCATACGCCACTCCACCTGCAGCGGCGCCAGGAACATGCGCAGGGCCGATGAGGACCAGAAGCGGTTGATGCCGTGCACGTGCGGGTACCAGCGCTGCTTGCGAATAAGCACTGCCTGAAACGGATACGTGACCACAAACGGCATCACGAACCAGGTGACACACCAGGTTGTGTAGAGGCGATGGGACAGGTATTTAAGCGCTTTCATGCCTTCAAATGTAAGAATAATCCACCAGTTATCAATCAGAGGCGCTCGGGCAAACAGGCTTTGCCTGATTACTTGTCCTGCTGCAGCAGAATGGCCGCTTTGAGTATACCTGCCACGCTGATGGCATCGGTAATTTCGTTGTCCATGACCATGCGCACAGCCTCCTCAAAGTGCACGCGCCGGATGTGAAGCTCCTCCGTTTCTTCAAAAGCGGTTTCACCGGCCTTTAGTTCCTGTGCCAGAAAAACAAAACCCTCTTCATCTGTAACAGAATTGGAGGTATGCAAACGGGCAATGTTGGTCCATTTTTCGGCCGTAAAGCCGGTTTCCTCCTGCAGCTCGCGCTTCGCCGAAGCCAGGATGTCGTTTTCGATCAGGCCGCCGCCCATCGGTATTTCCCAGCTGTACTCGTTGAGCGCATAGCGGTACTGCCCCACCAGGTAGGTATAGCCTTCATCATCAACGGGTATAATGCCGATGGCTTTGTTCTTGAAGCTGACCACGCCGTAAATGCCTTCGCCACCACGTGGGTTGAGTACCTGGTCTTCGCGCACTTTGATCCAGGGGTTCTGGTAAATCTCTTTGCTGGATAGGGTGGTCCAGGGGTTGTGTTTTTCGTCGACCATCATGCTATTTCCGTTTGGCGATCATCTCTATCTCTACCTGCGCCCCCAGCGGAAGCGAAGCCACTCCAATGGTGGTACGGGCCGGGTATGGCCTAGCAAACTTGCCGGCGTATACCTTGTTCATCGCCTCAAAATTGGCCATATCGGTCAGGAAGACGTTCACCTTTACCACATCGTCAGGGCCAAGACCGGCGGAGTTGAGCACCTGAAACAAGTTTTGAAAGCACTGCTCTGTCTGCGCGGCAATGTCGCCTTGCACCAGCTTGCCTGTACTGGAGTCAATCGGAGTCTGACCTGACAGGAAAACCAGTTCTCCCGATGCTACTGCATGGGAATAGGGGCCTACGGCGACTGCTCCTTCCGCATTAAAAGCTTTTCTGGACATAGGTTAAGCTTATTTAAAATCTAATTCTGAGCAAAGATAAGGTATAGGGGAATTCAATTTAAAGACAATAAGTAATGCCTACAAAAAGCCTGCAACAGCCAGGCTTTAGATGCGCAGCCGTTGCAGGTTGAACAGGTATGGCGGTATTTAATTTATCACTGCAATATGGCTCTGCCGGCATTCACTCTCTCTTCGAGTACGCGCACGGCGTTTTCCGCCCGTTCAATGGCGGCTCTTCTTTCATCCACTTCCGCATTAGAAATCTTTCCAGATCTTCTGTTTTTTTCCAATTCGTCTTTCGCCTTTGCAATCCGGCCCCTCGCTTCTTTTACCTTGCTGTCTCCTTCATCAACTGTCGTAACGAGTTGGGCTTTTCTTTGCTCGCCAGTCATACGGGCTTCAGCCGCTCTGTTCTGCCCAAATTCACGGCCACTCTGGTCACCTTTCTCCTGGCCATAAGCATTGCCCTTGCCTGAGTTGTCAGCTTGCTGGCCTTGCTTCCCTTGCGCCTGAGCGCGGTCGCGCTGCTCACGCTCCTGCTTATCCTTGCCCTGGTTATCTTTTTGACCGCCCTTTTGGTTGTCCTTATTGGCTCTGGCGTTTTGGTTTCTCTCGCGAGCATCCAGCTCCTCTTCTACTTCAGTGGCATTTTTATTTGCGTTGCCTCTTGCTTGCTGGGCTAATGCCGTATCGGTAGCGAGTATGCTCAGGCCAAGGGCCAGGCCCACGCCTATGTTTTTGGTAATGCTGTTTTTCATGATGTGCTATCGGTTAAATTTCGTTCAACAAGGAATCTACTTCGGCAGCAGCTTCTTCTATTTCTACTCTTGTGTTGTCCATTTCCACTCCAGCTGTGTCGGCGGGTGCCGTATCAGCTTCGGGTTTGGTTATGGTTGTTTCCTCCGTGTCGGGCGTGCTGTTGCAGCTGGCCATTAGTAAAGCACCAAGGGCGAATACTAGAAGATGTTTTTTCATAAAATCAGGGTTATTTGAGTATTAGTTAAACAGATGTTGGTACTATTGCGATTTGGCAATATACTCATTAGGCACTGAAAGTGGCAGCATCAATGCATCCATACCTCTTTGGCCTTGAAATCGATGGTGAATTTGGCCTGGCCGATCAGATTGTAATTGAGCACCCCGTCATAAAGAATTCGCTCGGCGGCTGCCCGGCTCACCAGCTTTCGATTTCCTAGCTGCAAGGCGATGGGGTTAAGCTGGATGCGCTGGGAGGTAGTGTCGTTCTGCAGGCCCCATTCAGCGGCCGTGTGGTGCGACAGGAGCAGTTCGCTGATGTTGCCGGTGTCGAAGAGGAACCAATAGGCGCGGCCCTGGCGTGGAACTTCCAGGAAAATAGTGAGCTCGTTCCCATCCAGCCCACTCGCGAAGCGGCTTGTTAGTGGTGTAAGTCTGTTGCGCTGCCTTCTGAGTGAGGTTGCCGTCTCCAGCGTCAGTTGATTGGCAGCCAGGTCAATCGTGAGCACTTTGTCCCGAAAGGTTTTGAGCGAGAGTACGCCATCCACTTTAGGAAGCCCTTCCGGCAAAATGCCCATGACGTCCCAAACGCCCACCGTGGCAGCAGGAAAAGACACTTTCCCTACCTGCATCGCAACAGAATCCATTTTCTCATAGCTGAAACGCTCCCCCCTCATCCGGTAGGCGGTGCCACGGCCATATACAGTTCGGCCAAGTTTCCTGGCCACTTCGGGCGATACAAAGGTTTCGCCTCCGCCGGTGTCGAACAGAAAATTATACGTTTGCCCCTGTATGGTCACTTCCACTTGTTTCAATTCCCGAAAGTAGTCTTTGAGCAGAATTGTTTCTTGGGCGCTGGCTCCTAAAGTCAAAGCCAGACTTAATAGGAGACTCAGGAAGAATGTTCTCATACTGAAAAATTTACTGATCATCTAAGCGTGTACGTCGGAAATAGGTTTTGGCTAGCAAATGATATAACGACTAGCCTACATGAATCCTTTCATTCCAAAGGCATGATCTTGGCTATTGATTAACTCTGACAACAGGCATTTCGTACGCCCCCAGCAGATTTATAAAGTTTATTCGTTCATCCTTCAGTCCTTTCAGAAAAGGCGTAATATTATCGTTGTAGCCACGTCTGCTCAAGGCAAACAGCAGAATTCCTTTTCGCCCTTTTTCATCTTGAAATCCTTTATAGCGATACGCATTCCATTCTACCACATCCAGCTTCTTTTTAGTGCCGGCGCTCATCAAAAAATCAAGGATAATTTCTCCTGTATTGGGATTCTCGATGATTTGATACTGGGCTACTTCGTCTGTTTTCTTTCTTTGCTGAATCACATTCACCTGAGCCCTCACCGCATCTTCTACGGTTAGGTCTCCATACACAGCTTCTACCAGGATCATCTGGCTATACCTTTCAACTACCTCTCCGGCAGGTATGTACTCTTGCTTGAAATATGTAGGTGTAGGATTTGAAGACCATGCCAGATTGAAAGCCGTTTCATTAAAGTTGATTGGCCCAGGTATGTTGAGGTAATCGGTGGGCTTTGATTTGTTTATTGTGAAGCCCGAAATTACAAGCGCCAGTAAGCAGATCAGGTGTAGAGGTTTTTTCATTGGGTTATGATTTTAAATTGAATTTAATTCAGTTCTGGTAAAGCTATGCTTTTACGGTGAGCCATCAGCTTAGCAGCGTTTAAAATATAGGCTTCTGTCTATATAAAACTAATCCCCTAGCCCTTCAACAACTCTCCAACGGTCGCTATCCCCCGTTTTTTTGCCAGCGAGAGCAACTTGAGCAAAAGCAAGGCTGTGGCAAAAGCATCACCGGAGGCGGTATGGCGGTCGTCGGAGGGCAGGTTATACCTTTCGCAGAGAGCATCTAAACTATACTCACCTGTTTTCAAGGTATGGCTATCCGCGTGGCGCCGCTCCAACCGGATGGCCAGGTGTGCCGTGTCGACGGAGCGGTTTCGGAGCTTGCCGCTTATACCTTGCCGTTTCAGCATTTGGTTGACCATGGCAATATCGAAGGCCACATGCTGCCCGACCAAAATGGCGTTCCCGATAAAATCAATAAAACCCTCCACAGCTTCCTGCTCCGCTATACCTCCCTCAAGTTCTTTAGAGAGCAAACCATGCACTTCGGCACTTTTGGTGGAGGGCGCCCCCTCCTGCTGCACCAGGCATTCGAAGGTGTCTGACACGAGCACCTGCAAACTGCGCACCTTGATGGCACCCATGGAAAGCACTTTGTCCCTGCGTTGATCCAGACCGGTGGTCTCTGTATCGAATACCACAAACTCGGCTTCGGCAAGCGGGGTGCCCCCCGATGCTTGTTCTTTTAGCGCAGTGCTATACCTGTGCCAGAAAGCCGGGGCGTTCTTATCGACTGGCTGCAGTTGATGTATTAACTCTTTCAGCCACTCCATTAGCCGAGGTAATTAAGTTGGAAGCGCACCTGCAGGAGCTCCTGAATGTCGCTGATCGGTTTGAAGGTGCTGCGAAGCGTCTGCCGCTCCAGCTTGTTGAGTTGATTAGGATTAAGGTAGCGACCTGAGTTTTTGTTCCGCAAACCGTTGAGTGCCCGGAAGCGCATCATGATCTCATAGGCCATGGCAGCTTCGCGGTACAGCTCGGCATTTTGCGGCTCCAACTCAGCCAGTTTTGCAAAGCGTTTGAAGGTGTTGTTCTCGCCGGCAATGCGGTTGTCTAAGGTCAGTACTCGGGCGGCATCCACAAGCGGGGTCATAGCGCGCAGTTTGATATCGAACTGGTCTTTGTGCTCCCCTCCACGCTCCACAATAAAGTTACGGAAAAAGCTCAGCGGCGGCGGACTCTGCAGCGCATGCTTCGCCAGGAAAGGCAGGAAAATGCGCTCCTGCTGGATGTTGTCGTAGATGTAGTCTGTCAGCTGCCGACTCAGGCTGAAGTCACCGTACACAGGACGGTAGTCGTAGAAAATGGAAGTGTGCATCAGCGCCTCCTCGGTCGGCTCGTGTATCCAGTTGTAGAAGTACTGCTTCCAGGTATGTAGGGGCTGACACCACTTCGGGTTACTGGCCATCATGTCGGCAGGGCACTTCTCGAAGCCGCATTGCACCATGATATCGCGCACGATAGCGGCCAGTTTCACAAAGTATTCCTGGTACTCCTTTTCCAGTGCGATACTCTTGTCTTCAAACACCAAGGCATTGTCCTGGTCGGTGCGCAGGAGTTGCTCTTCGCGCCCCTCGCTGCCCAGCGATAGCCAGCAATAGTGCACCGGCGGCTCGCCCAGCTCCTTTTCGGCATGCTGCAGCGCCCGCACAATGATCGCGTCGTTGATCTCGGTAATGATGTTAGCGATGAATGAAATGCTCACCTCCTGCTCCAGGTACTTCAGCAACAGCTCCTCAGCACGGTCGCGTATACCTGGCAGTGAAGCAATGTCGCGGGTCTGGCGGATCTCGGAAATCAGCACGGCCGGGTTGTTGCCCTGTGCCAGCAACAGGTCGTGCTCGGTGAGCACCCCCAAGGCCTTGGAGTTCACGGTGCCGTCGGTCGTCACGCAGAGGTGCTTCACCTTGTTCCGAATCATGTTGATCAGCGCATCTGCCATCGGCGGATTAGGCACGGTCGTGATGACGGGCGATGACATGATCACCTTTACCGGATCGTCGATGGCCACGTGCCCGGCCACTACCTGACGGCGCAGGTCCGTGTCGGTCAGAATACCCAGTGGCCGTTCTTCGGTGTCGATCACCATCATGAAGCTGGAATCCCTGTCGCTCATCATCTGGGCGGCCAGCCGGATAGAGGTATCAGGCGGACAAGCTACAATGCTTTTAGCCGTATCGATCCTGAGAGCGTCTTCGAGGTGCAGCGGTATGGACGAAGGTGCGATGGTGCTCAGGCCAATACGTGCTCGTTGCGCATCGCGCAGGGTGGGATTCTGCACCGGCTGCCCTGCCGCAAAACCCGCCGCAAAGTACAGCGCCACCTGCGGGTTCTCGGTGAGGATTGGATCGAAGGCCGCGATAGGTATAGCGTACACCAACGACTCCTCTGCAGAGGTAGCCGTGGAAGAGTAATTCTTTTTTGCGATCAGCGCCCGCACCCCAAACACATCCCCCTCGTCGCACACATCGAGTAGCTTCGGTTTACCGATTTCGGTTGCCTGCTCCAACCTCACAGAGCCTTGCCGAACAACGTAAAAGTGTTCGTGCGCTGCATCGCCCTGCGAGAAGAGCACTTGTTCCGGCTCTAGGTACAACACCCGCACCTGCCTCGCCAAAGCCCGCAGATTTTCGGTGTCGATCAGGTTGAAGGGCGGGTAGGCATTCAGAAACTCGTGGACGCGTTCTTGTATGACGTTGGAGGGCTTCATAGCTTGGATTTATACCTGTTGAAGATACGGTTTTGGGCAGAGGATTGCAAGAGGCTGAAACGCAAAAGTCCTGCAACACACGCCGCAGGACTTTACGCAATCAACTAAACTTATCAATTAAAAAACTTACAAAGCACCCGCTTTGATTTCATCCACTACATCCGGATCAAGCAAGGTAGAAGTATCGCCCAGGTTAGAAGTGTCGCCCTCGGCCACTTTGCGGAGTATTCGACGCATGATCTTACCCGAGCGGGTTTTTGGCAGACCGCTCACGATCTGAATCTTGTCTGGCTTGGCAATCTTGCCGATCTTCTCCACTACCGTTTCGATGATTTCAGCACGCAGGTAATCCTCGCGCTCCGGTACTTCTTTGCAGATAACAAAGGCGTAAATCCCCTGCCCTTTCACGTCGTGCGGATACCCTACTACAGCCGACTCCACCACGTGATCGTTGTGGTTGATGGCTTCCTCGATTTCGGCCGTACCAAAGCGGTGACCGGACACGTTGATCACGTCGTCCACACGGCCGATGATGCGGTACAGACCGTCTTTGTCGCGCTTGGCACCGTCACCCGTAAAGTACAGACCTTTGTAGGTGGAGAAGTAGCTCAGGCGGGCGCGTTCGTGGTCGCCGTAGGTGGTGCGGATGATGCCCGGCCAAGGGAACTTCATGCAGAGGTATCCTTCCACTTCGTTCTCAGTTATTTCTTTGCCCTCAGCATCCACCAGAATTGGCTGGACCCCGGGCAATGGATATGCCGCATGGGCAGGCTTGGTGGGCGTCACATTGGCAAGGGAGGATATCATGATGCCGCCGGTCTCGGTCTGCCACCAGGTATCTACCAACGGACAACGCTCCTTGCCCACGTGGGTATGATACCAGTGCCAGGCCTCTTCGTTAATCGGTTCGCCTACTGAGCCCAGCACTTTGAGTGAGTCCAGACTATAGGACAGCACATCGTCAATATCACCACCCATCAGCGAGCGAATGGCCGTTGGAGCGGTATAGAAAATGTTCACGCCAAACTTATCGACTACCTGCCAGAAGCGGCCCATGTCCGGGTAAGTAGGCACGCCTTCGAACATCAGCGAGGTAGAGCCTGACAAGAGCGGACCGTAGAGCAAATAGGTATGCCCCGTAACCCAGCCGACGTCGGCGGTACACCAGTAGATGTCGTTTTCCTGCACCTGGAACACGTTACTGAAGCTGTACTGGGCGTATACCATGTAACCGCCGCAGGTATGCACCACCCCTTTGGGTTTGCCCGTGGAGCCGGAGGTATAGAGAATGAAGAGCATGTCTTCTGAATCCATTTCTTCGGCCGGACAGTCTTTGCTCACTCCCTGTACTTCGTCGTGGTACCACACGTCGCGACCTTCGACCATGTTCACAGCCCAGCCCAAACGCTCTACCACAATCACTTTTTGCACGGAATCGCAGCGCTCTAAAGCCTCGTCCACCACACGCTTCACCGGAATCTGTTTTGCGCCGCGGTTCAGACCGTCAGAGGTGAGCACCATGCTGCACTGTGCATCGTTGATGCGGTCGGCCATAGCTACGGCGGAGAAACCGGCGAACACCACCGAATGGATCGCCCCAATGCGGGCGCAAGCCAAAACAGCGAAAGCCAACTCCGGGATCATCGGCATGTAAATACAGATGCGGTCGCCCTTCTTGGCACCGTTCTTCTTGAGTACGTTGGCGAATTGGCATACCTTCTCGTGGAGTTCGCGGTAGGTATAGCGCACAAATCTTTCTTTCGGGTCGTTGGGCTCCCAGATTAGGGCCAGTTTGTTTCCGCGGGTTTTCAAATGGCGGTCGAGGCAGTTTTCGGTGATATTCAGCCTGCCGCCCTTAAACCACTTGATGTTCGGCTCTTCAAAATTCCACTCCAACGTCGTGTTCCATTTTTTGCGCCACGTAAAAGTGCTCGCTATATCGGACCAGAATCCTTCCGGGTCATCTATGCTGCGCTTATAGGCCTCCTCGTATTCCTGATAAGTTTTAATTTGAATGTTAGGCATGGTATCGGTTTGTTATTGGTGATTAATGTTTATGTTCTGATTAAAAAATTGGGGCTTCTTTGTGATTAACCTGCCCCTCCAAGGAATAGGATTAGTTCATCCTACTTTTTATGTCATCCTGAAAGGATCTTGGTAAAGAGGGCCCCTACCCTCGCTAGTAGTAAAGGCTTAACCTCCCGGGGGTAGGGGCCCTCTATTTCAACCAAGTTTCTTAACAGAATGACAATGATTTTTGAGTCTGTCTTATTTGAATGAACTTGGCCCTCCGAGAAGGGGAACTTGGGAACGATGGTCACCCCTATTTTAAAACTCACTCCAAAAAAGCATTCCCAATCTTCCGCTCCTTCAGGTCATCGTGAATCTCGGTGAGTATAGCCGGGTCGTCGATGGTGGAAGGTATAGCGTAGTGCACCCCGTCGGCGATGTTACGCAGGATCTTTCTGAGGATCTTGCCGGATCGGGTCTTGGGCAGGCGCTTTACGATCAGGGCGTTACGGAAGTAAGCTACCGCTCCGATCTTCTCCCGAATCAGGGAAATCAGCTCTTGCTCGATTTGCTGTTCGCTGATATGCTGCCCGTCTTTTAGCACCACCAAACCAATCGGACGCTGTCCGCGCAGGTCGTCGGCTATACCTACCACGGCGCATTCGGCTACAGCAGGGTGTGAGGCGACCATCTCTTCCATCTCTCCAGTTGAGAGACGGTGACCGGACACGTTGATGACATCGTCAATGCGACCCATGATATAAATATAGCCTTCTTCGTCCATATATCCCCCATCGCCGGTCATGTAATAGCCCGGGAAGCGGTCGAGATAGGATTTGTAGAAGCGATCATTGTCTTCCCACAAGGTGGGCAGGCAACCCGGAGGCAGCGGCAGCTTCACCGCCACGTAGCCTTCCTGCGCAGGTATAAGCTCCTGTCCTTCTTCACCCAGAATCTCCACTTTATACCCGCACACCGGCAAACCCGCAGAACCCGGTTTGGCTGGCTTTATTCCATAGCCCACCATGTTGGCCACCATCGGCCAGCCCGATTCGGTTTGCCACCAGTGGTCGACTACAGGTATGCGCAGTAAATCCTTTGCCCAGTAGTAAGTGGCGGGGTCGCAGCGCTCTCCGGCCAGGAACAGGTACTTGAGCGAAGGCAGGTCGTACTTGATTTTTTCTATCCCGTCGGGGTCTTCTTTTTTGATGGCGCGGATGGCGGTTGGGGCGGTGAAAAGCACTTTTACGTCGTGCTGCATGATGATGCGCCAGAACGTGCCGGCATCCGGGGTGCGCACGGGTTTACCTTCGAAGAGCACCGTGGTGCAACCATGAATCAGCGGGGCGTATACCAGGTACGAGTGCCCTACGGCCCAGCCCACATCCGACGCGGCCCAGAACACATCGCCCGGGTCCACGCCATACACGGCTTTCATACTGAACTTGAGCGCCACTGCATGGCCGCCGTTGTCGCGTACGATGCCTTTGGGTTTGCCAGTAGTGCCAGAGGTATAGAGAATGTACAGCGGGTCGTGGGCGTCTACCGGCACCGGATCGATGGGTTGCGCCTTCTGCAGCACGTCCACGTAGTCGAGGTCGCGGCCCGGTTGCATCTCGGCTTCCACGTAGGGGCGCTGCAAAATGATGGTATGCTCCGGCTTGTGCTTGCTGTCACTCAGGGCTTTGTCGAGCAAGGGCTTATACGGAATGTACTTATCGAACTCAATGCCGCAGGAAGCGGAGATAACCACCTTTGGACGGGCATCGTCGATACGCACGGTGAGCTCGTGCGGCGCAAAGCCACCGAACACCACCGAGTGGATGGCTCCCAGTCGGGCGCAGGCCAGCATCGCGACTACGGCCTCGGGTATAACCGGCATGTAAATCACCACGGTATCGCCTTTGTTCACCCCTAAACCACGCAATGCACCGGCAAAGCGGGCCACCATGTCGCGGAACTCGCGATAGCTGTACTTGCGGATGGTGTTGGTCACCGGTGAGTCGTAGATCAGGGCGGTCTGGTCAGCTCGGCCGTTCTCTACGTGGTAGTCCAGCGCCAGATAAGCGGTATTAAGCTTGCCGCCCGCAAACCAGCGGTAGAAACCGTTCTCATCGGTGGTCAGGATTTGCTTCGGCTCCTCGAACCACGCAATCTGCCGCGCTTGTTCGCCCCAGAATCCTTCGGGGTCCTGTATGCTTCTTTCGTAGGCCTCGGCATACGAGCTGTTGGTTTGGGTTAAGCTTTCCATATCTCCTGCGTCTTTTATTGCGATTAACTCTGTGTCAGCTCCTTGATCTTCTCCATCAGGAAGCGTGTCGAAAAGGGCTTCGGGATGTACAGGTCAGCCCCCACGTCGTAGCCTTTCTTGATGTCGGCGTCTTTGGTCTTGGCGCTCATGAAGATCACCTTGGCCCCGTTCATGTTTTCCTGCCCGCGTATGTGGCGGCACACCTCGTAGCCATCCACGTCGGGCATCATAATGTCAAGCAACACCACGTCGGGGCGCTCCTTGTCCACACTCTCCATGGCTTCGGTACCGTTGCGGGCAATGTATACCTGGTAGCCGTTCTTGCGCATCAAAAACTCCAGCGGCATCAGGATACTCGGTTCATCATCCACGACCAACACCTTCAATTTCTCTTTGGTACTCATAGTCTTATACGTTTGCGGGCACATTTACTTTCACGGGCAGCACGAACGAAAACTTGGCCCCTTTGCCCAGTTCACTCTCCACCCAAATGTGCCCCTGGTGCGATTCAATTATCTTTTTGCTGATAGGCAGCCCCAGCCCGCTGCCCTCGGGTTTGCGGATGTTCTGGTTCTGGGCCTGGTAAAACTTGTCGAATATCTGTTTGTGAAACTCAGGGTCGATGCCCTTGCCGTTGTCCACCACGTTCACTTTAATGTCGCCGTCGATGTAGTAGCCCGACACGATAATGCGGCCCTGCTCGGGGTTGCAGAATTTGATGGCGTTGGAAATCAGGTTAACCAGCACCTGTATCAAGCGATCTCTGTCGCCGTTGATGCTTGGCAGATTGTGCTGCACGTCCACCACCAAATCAATATTTTTTTCCTGCACCAGTTGCTCAAGCGTCTGCACCGATTCGCGCACTACTTCCTCTATTTGCACAGGCGCCAGGTTAAGCTTTTGCTTGCCAGATTCGAAGCGTTCCAAATCCAGCACGTGCGTAATCAGTCGTGTCAACCGTTCCGATTCCTTCACGATGGTCTGTAGGAAATGCTCCTGGTCTTCGCGCTCCATCTCGGGGTTGTCGTAGAGAATTTCAGAAAGTGCCCGAATCGAAGTCAGCGGCGTGCGCAGCTCGTGTGTGACCGTGGAGAGGAATTCGTCTTTCAGTTCGTCGATTTGCTTCAGCCTTTCGTTGGCGCTGCGCAATTGCTCGGTGGCTCGTCGCAGTTCCATGGATTTGCGGCGCAGTTCGTTGTTGATCGAGATCAGTTGCTGGGATTCTTTCAGGATGTTGAGCACCTCGTCGATACTGATTTCCTCCTCCTTCACCACCGACGACACCATGATGCGGGCCGAAGAAGACCCAATGACACCTGACAAGACCTTCTCTGCGTATGTCACCAGCTTCGGATCGGCCTTGCCTGATTCGTCTTCCGGCTCAGGGTATTTTCGTTTGTAGGCTTTCATCGCCACCTCTGCCTTTTTCTCCCCCAGGAAGTTGACCAGCAAGGATTTGATATCCGGTATATACGCCGTGCCCTTCCAGACAATGGAGCTTTCGAACACGGTAGAATACTTGAAGATGTCTACAAACACCTCGGCCTGGTTGCGTTCCTGCGACGTTTGCTTGCTCAGCAGCGACACGCCGATGTAGAGTCCCACGTTCAGAAACATGCTCCAGAACATGGCATGCGAGATGTAATCCATGCCTTGCAGGCCAAACAACTCGAAAGGTTTGAGCCACGCTATACCGAGCGGACCGTTCTCCAAGATAGAGCCCGGCAGCATACCCACGCCCACCATCGACGGCACCACCAAAGTATAAAACCAAACCACAGCGCCGACTACTATACCTGCCAGCGCCCCGTTCTTAGTCCCCTCTTTCCAGAAAATACCCCCGATAATGGCCGGCGCAAACTGTGCTACCGCCGCAAAGGACACCAGCCCTACTTCCACCAAAGAGTAATATTCAGCCACACCTTTGTAGTACAGGTAGGCCAGTAGCAGAACCACCAGTATACCGAACCGGCGACTGAAGAGTAAGATTTTGGTGAGCTGGTTCTGGTAGTTGTTCTTGATGGCAGGTATACCTACCAGAAGCGGCATCACCAGGTTGTTGCTGACCATCACGCTAAGGGCGATCGTGGCCACAATGACCATACTCGTGGCCGCCGAAAAGCCACCCAGGTATACCATTAGCGCAAGTATGGATTTACCCTCGCTCAAAGGTATAGCCAGCACAAACATGTCAGCGTCTACGTTGGCGCCATTGAAAAGCAAGTCGCCGCCAAAGGCGATGGGCAACACGAAGATGTTGATGGCGAACAGGTATAGCGGAAACAGCCACATGGCCTTGTTCAGGTGCTGTTCGTTCACGTTTTCGACCACGGCCACCTGGAATTGGCGCGGCAGAAACAGAACCGCCAGCATGGAAAGCACCACCATCCAGAACCACTGCGAAAAGCCGCTATCATTATCGAAGGTCATCAGTCGCTCGAAGTCGGGCAGTTGCGTGGCCTGTTGCATGATATCGCCGAAGCCGTTGAACACGCCGTAGGTCACAAAAACACCCGCCACAATGAAAATGACCAGCTTGAAAAGCGACTCAAAGGCAATGGCTGTGACCATACCTTCGTGTCGCTCAGTAGCCTCCACGTGCCGCGTGCCATATACAATCGTGAACAGACCCAAGCCCAGTGTAATGAAGAAGGACGTATCGCCAAACAGCGGACTACGACCCACTTCGTTAGCACCCGTGAGTATATCCAAACTACTGGCAATGGCTTTGAGCTGGATAGAAATGTAAGGTATAATACCAAGCACACAGATGAAGGTGACGATGCTGCCCAGCGTGATGTTCTTGCCATAGCGCGACGAGATAAAATCGGCGATGGTCGTAATGCGCTGCACCTTGCAGATGCGGATGATCTTGCGCAGCACCACCCACCAAAGCGGCGCCATCAGCGTCGGACCGATGTAAATCGCCAGATAGCCCAGCCCTGTTGTGGCAGCCCTTCCCACCGAACCATAATAGGTCCAGGCGGTGCAGTACACGGCCATGGAAAGTGCATAGATGTAGGGATTTCCCACAAAACTCCTGCCCGCAGCCGAACGCCTTTCTGCCCACGAGGCCAGCCCGAAGAGCAAAGCCAGGTAGAAAAACGACACACCAATGACAAGCCAGTAGTTCATGGTTATTTCCGCTCCTTTCTGGGGTTCTGCCGGTTAATGAAAAACGCAATCGCCGCAATGCACACAAGCCACACTACCATCATGTACAGGTATAGCACCGGCACACCGCTCACCGTCGCTCCCGAATTGAAAATCGAAAGCACCGGAAAGTTCAACAGCACCATAAACAAGGCACTGATGAAAAAGAGTCGTCTGCCTTTGGAGCGGTCACGCATGGTTTTCAGTTAGTGAATGAGTGATTTAGTGATTGAGTGAGTTGTTTTATGCTTGGAAGTTAAATTTAGAAAGTTGCTTATACCTTCGCTAGTATTTCGCGAATGTAAAGTATCTATTGGGCTCTGGCTGCTGGTGCACGTTTGTCATCCCTTTGGCCCCTTCTCTGTCAAGTGCCCTTACCCCTAAGGGGACTTTGCTTCTCCACCTGTCATCCTGAAAGGATCTTGGTTGAAGGGAGGTCAGGCCGATGCTATAACACACCCTTGCCCTTCTCTTTGTCGAGTGCCCCTTCCCCCAGAGGAGAATCATCGTGCAAGGAAACCCCCTTTTAAAGGGCCAGGGGGATGATCGCTCTTTGCGTACCAGCAAACTGCCGAATGGCTGACTGGCGAAAAGCACCGAATCAACCACCCAACAATTTAACCATTTAACAATTTAACCATCCAATCTTAATGCGCCACTGCCTCGCCGGCACCTCTTGGGATACGGATATCCTCGATCAGCTCCTGGATGTGGGCTGGTGGGGCTGGTGTGAAGCGGGACACGATAAATGACACGATGAAGTTGATCACCATACCTACCGTGCCGATGCCTTCCGGAGAGATCTCCATGAACCAGTTTTCTGGTAGGTTGGCAGCTGGGTTGATGAACTTAAAATAGGAGATGTAGCTGATCGTAAACAGCAAGCCTGAGACCATACCCCAGATCGCGCCCTGCTTGTTCATGCGCTTCGAGAAAATGCCCATTATGATGATAGGGAAAAATGAAGCCGCCGCCAGACCGAAGGCGAAGGCTACTACCTCGGCCACAAAGCCCGGAGGGTTGATGCCGAAATAACCAGCTATTACTACTGCGAAAGTTGCTGCGATACGGGCTGCAATCAGTTCTTGCTTTTCAGATATCCCGGTCATCACAGACTTCTTAAGTAAGTCATGGGCGATGGAAGTTGAGATAACCAGCAACAGACCAGCTGCTGTGGATAAGGCTGCTGCCAAACCACCTGCTGCTACCAAGGCAATCACCCAGTTAGGCAACTGCGCAATTTCCGGACTAGCCAGTACCATGATGTCTTTGTCTATTGTCAGTTCATTCACTACTGGGTCTTTCACATACTGGATGCGACCATCCCCGTTTTTATCGTCCACGCCAATCAGCTTTGTTTTCTGCCAGTTGCTCACCCATTGCGGCATGGCTGCTATCTCCTGGTTGCTAGTGGTTTGCAGCATGTTGTACATTCCGAAAGCACCCACGGCAGGAGCCGCTGTATACAATATGGCAATGAACACCAGCGCATAACCCGCCGACATACGAGCGTCTTTTACTTTTGGCACTGTGAAGAAACGCACGATCACGTGCGGCAGACCCGCTGTGCCCACCATTAGGGCCGCTGTGATGAAGAACACATCAATCGTTGCTTTGCTGCCATCGGTGTAGGCGGTGAAACCAAGCTCCGGAAGCAAACCGTCCAGTTTATCGAGCAGGTAGGTGCCGTCGGCCAAGGTGCTTCCCAAACCAAGCTGTGGGATCGGGTTGCCGGTCAGCATCATCGAGATGAAGATGGCAGGTACCATGTAGGCAAAGATCAGCACGCAATACTGCGCCACCTGGGTATAGGTGATGCCTTTCATACCACCCAACACGGCGTAGAACAACACGATGATCATACCGATGATTACGCCTGTTTCAATCTGTACTTCGAGGAAGCGGGAGAACACGATGCCAACGCCGCGCATTTGGCCTGCCACATAGGTAAAGGAGATGAAGATGGCGCAGATAACGGCCACCAGACGGGCGGTCTTGGAGTAATAGCGGTCACCCACAAAATCAGGCACCGTAAACTTGCCAAACTTGCGCAGGTACGGGGCGAGCAGCAAAGCGAGCAGTACGTAGCCGCCCGTCCAGCCCATCAGGTATACCGAGCCGTCGTAGCCCATAAACGAGATCAGGCCCGCCATGGAGATGAACGAGGCAGCCGACATCCAGTCAGCAGCAGTTGCCATACCGTTGGCCAATGGCGAAACGCCGCCACCTGCCACGTAAAATTCTTTTGTAGAGCCGGCACGCGACCAGATGGCGATACCGATGTAGAGGGCGAACGTGAGGCCCACGATGATGTATGTCCAGGTTAAGATATCCATTGTCTTAAGTGTTTTGTGGTGGGAGATTAGTCTTCGTGCACGTCAAATTCGCGGTCGAGCTTGTTCATCAGCCACACATAGATGAAGATGATCAGCACAAACACATAAATGGAGCCCTGTTGCGCAAACCAGAAGCCCAGCTTAAAGCCGCCCAGCCGGAACTGGTTGAGCTCGTCGACGAGCAAAATGCCGAAGACATAGGACACGGCGAACCAAAGGCCCAATAGCGTCAGGAGGATGCGCACGTTGCGCTGCCAGTACTCCTGCATTCTGTTCTTGTTATTTTCCATGGGTATAGCGATTTGTTTTTTGAGGTTCTGTTATAAGTAGATCATGGCCTGTAGCGTGATTTCAGGTCGGTACTTCAGGTTGTCTGGGTTCGTGAAATCAGGCCGGTTGCGGTAATTGAGCGTGAGTTTGGAGTGGTGCCCTTCGAGCAAGAGGTTGGCACCCAGGTCAAGCACTTTCACGGGCACTTTCTCGCCACGGCTGTTCTGCACGCCATCCAGACTGCCGTAGCTATAAGCAGCGTATGGTTGCAAACGGGCTTTCTCGGTAATTAAATCTTTGGGTAGCAAGTAGCCCACCTGTCCGTACAGAATATCGCCCGTGCCAATAGTCGGGAAGGCATTGCCACGAAGGCCGCCCCCGCCCTGCGCCGGGTTCATGATGCCAATGTTTCGGACATTGTTTCTCCCAAAATCATAGTTGTAGTACACACCATAAGCTGTCAGGGCCGTGTTGGTTTCGGTGTTGAGCGGCAGGTCCAGGAAAGCGTCCACACCAAACAGGTTGATGTCTTCTTTTTCCGTTATGAAACCATTGATGGTATTCTGTTCGCGCCACATGCCGTCGCTGTTGTGCATAAAGCCTGCGCCGATGTTAAACACGCGCTTCGTGCCCAGGTATGTGCCCACCATAAAAGGAAGCAAGTTCGATTCCTGCTCCAGGAACTGCCAGTTGAAGTAGCCTTGGTATACTTTGTTGTTGTTCTTTGGATTGTAGTTGGCATTTGGCCCGATCGCCTCTGCCGTGTTTGTCAGGAAAGGATCGTTTACGGCCATGCGGTAATCGAGCTTACCCAATTTACCTTTAGCGTACACGCCTAGCATACGAGCAAATTGGTCGGCGGCATCGATGGTAGCCCAGTTGAAAATCGGCGCGTCGATGGCCATGAAATTGAGCGTACTGGCGCTGGTGCTGCGCGACACACCGTTCCAGTAGTGCAGACCCGCCCCAATGGAAAGCGCCTTGTCGAACACCTTATACTCGGTCCAGGCATCGTGAATGAAGATCTGCGGCTTCTTGCCATCCAGGCCCGGGTTCACACCCCCACTAACCGCATTCTGGTTATTGATACCAAAGTGCATGAGCACCAGGAATCGAGGGGAGATTTGAGAGTAAGTCAGGAAACGGGAACGGCGCAAACCGAAGTCCAGGGTGTTGTCGACAGGCTCGCCGTTGCGGATCGTGCCCGAGTTGTGCTCGTTATACCTAACCCATACCTGGTGCCAGGTGATAAAACGAATGTACTTTGACCCGTCTTCGTTAATAGGCAGTTTAATGCCTGCGCCATATTCTGTGGAGCCTTGAGCAGACGCACTCCTTCCTGCGCAGCAAAGCATCAGCCCTGCCGCTACATATAGTAACAGTTTTTTCATTTGGAATACTAAATGTTAAGGTGAAGAGAGGTCAGCTGTTTCCCCGAATTCTTTATCTATTTTAAGGAAGATTTATGAAAAAGGGTGAAGAGGTGTATATATTTGGTAAATTGGTATACATAATGGGGCGTACATGCTTATATCTGATATTTAGGGGTCTCTGATATAGGTATAGCTTGCTATGTATTGTAGCTGCGGCTGTTGCAGGTATAGTAACTTATGGTGTTTTATAACTTCGCCTGTGTGGCGGGCTCTCGATTTCAACCAAGTTTCCTATCAGAATGACAGTAAGTTTTTAGCCTGTTTTCTTAAATCTGAAACGACCCTACCCTAGAACAACAATTTAACCATTAACAATTTAACAATGCACCTAATCCTTAAACCGCTTCCACTTAATCATCATGTACTTGTCTCCGAGTTCGGTGATCATCATGCCGGCGCCTTTTAGGTTGGCGCTGTTCTTCATATGCTCTACCAGTTCGGTGTGGTTCAGGATTTTGTAGGTGGGGTGATACTCAGTCTGCTCCGGAGCCTTGATTTTGTACTTGCGCACCCAGTTCATGATCGAAACGTGGCTTATGCCCAGAATCCGCTCAATCTCGCGGTAGCTGATGCCTTCGATGTAAAGCTGCAGGGCCTTGGTTACGTAATAGCTGTCAATCCCCTTCCCAAGTTTATTCACTGTGAAGTAATAACTGCACTTTTTACAGCGGTAACGCTGCCTGTCGTTGATGATGCCGCTCTTCACGACTTCCAGAGCACTGCAGCGAGGACAAAGGGGTTTCTTCATAAAGGACTAAGGTATAGCGGCTTTTGAAATCAGGTATACTAATTTAGCATAACTATATCAATTTAGCAAACTTTAGTATAAAGTCTATATTTTTAAGTATCAGCAGGTTAAGGGCAATCAAATCAGGAGTTTATAATTAAACTGAGTTCTACCTGTAACTATCCATTTCATTGGTAGGTATACCTGCCGGGCACCATAAAAAAGCCCAGCCGGTATGGCAAGGCTTCAAGATAATCCCTATGCTGTCTGTTATATCTCTAGTTGGTTAAGAAAATGCTTTAAGCGCTATACCTCCATATCCCGCACCGATACCAACACGTCATCAAAATCGTCAGTGTTATCTAGGAACCAGACGATTTTGCGGCCCACTTCTTCCGGTGAGGCCAGTTCCCCTTGTTCTTTATAATCTATAAATCGTTGCACGTTACTGAATTTCTGCGCGTCGCTTTCCCGAATATGCTCCTGCATGGCGGTGTCTACCACGCCCGGTGACAAAGAGAATACCCGCACGCCAGAGGCACGCACATTCTGTTCCTGCTGTATCGTCTGCGATAGCATATCGATCGCCGCTTTGGAAGCGCAGTAGCTAGCCCAGCCATCTATTGGGTATCTTCCAGCCCCTGAGCTAACATTCACTATCACTTTGGGAACCTGCAGTGGCCTGTATACATACAGAAAGCTGTTCATCAGCATAGCCGGCACGATCACGTTGATATCAAACACGAATTCAAAACGCTCGTTTGGCATCCCCTCGCCCACATAGCCAATGTCGCCCAAAACGCCTGCATTGTTAATCAGCACAAGCTTCTGAGCGTCTCTATAAGGAACAAACACTTTGTGCAGGTTGTGCTCTACGGCAGGTATATCCGAAAAGTCAAGCGGCTGATGCCGGTAGTTTTTGTGCTGTATGGTGCTGTTGCGGCAAACCCCGATTACAAAGTTATTCTCGTCCTGCAGCAGTTCTTCGGCAATCGCCTTGCCTATACCTTTGCTTGTTCCGGTGATGAAGTAGTAGTTCATGGAAGTTTAGGAGTTTGAGGGTTTAGGAGTTAAGAGCTGTTCTAAACATACAATTTTTAGATCGTGTATTGATTATACCTAAACCCGGTAGCAGATGTTTCTGCAAACAAAAAAGCTGGTGCCCCTGCCTTCACAGAAACTCCAGCTTTTGTTTTCACGAGCTGTAAAACAGCTTTATTTTAAGAGTCACAGGATATGCTCATGTGGCAGCACCTCCAAAAGTCCGTGTCCGCTTCGGATAGGTGGTGACCTGTCTCTACAATGAAACGGAAATGCTTCGTAGCACCACGACGTTACCATGTAACCTCGCTACACTTCAACTTCCCAACTCTAAAACTCCTAAACTTAAAGAATATATTGGCTCAGATCACGGTTCTTCACCATATCAGACAGCCTTTCCAGCACCATCTCGCGGTTGATGACGATGTGGGCGTTGGGGCCTATTTTGTCCGGCACGTCGAAGAGGATGTCGTTGAGCAGGCGGCTCATGACCGTGTGCAGACGGCGGGCACCGATGTTCTCTACTTCGGAGTTGACTTCAAAGGCGATAGACGCAATCTCGTCCAGAGCTTCGTCGGCAAAGCTCAATTCTACGTCCTCTGCTTTCAGTAGCGCTTCGTACTGCTTCGTCAGGGCATTTTTCGGGAATTTCAGGATCTGGTAGAAGTCGTCCTTGGTGAGGCTCTGCAACTCTACGCGAATCGGGAAACGACCCTGCAATTCAGGTATAAGATCCGACGGCTTGGCCACATGGAAGGCACCGGCGGCGATGAACAGGATGTGGTCGGTGTTGATGACGCCATACTTGGTGTTCACGGTAGAGCCCTCTACAATCGGCAGGAGATCGCGCTGCACACCTTCACGGCTCACATCGGGACCACCTCCGCCTTTGTTGCTTGCGCTGGCTACTTTGTCAATCTCGTCAATAAAGATCACACCGGAGTTTTCCGCCTTAAAGATGGCCTCCTCCTTTACCTCGTCCATGTCAATCAGCTTGGAGGCTTCTTCCTCCAGCAAAATTTTGCGGGCTTCGGCAATGGTCACTTTGCGCTTTTTGGTCTTTTTGGGCATCATGCCGCTGATCATCTCCTGGATGTTCATCATCGAAGCCTCGTCCATACCTGGCCCCATAGCACCTATACCCGGCATGGCGCTCTGCTGAATACGGATTTCGATCTTGCGGTCTTCCAGCTCCCCGTTGCGGATTTTCTCTCTGAATTTCTCGCGCGTACGCTCATTCAGTTCATAATCGTTGTCCGGCATGCCGTTCGAATCAGCACTACTTGAGAAGCTTGGTGTTGCGCGGCCACCCTGAATCGGCGGAATCAGCGCATCGAGGATGATGTCTTCCACCACCTCGGCGGCTTTCTGCTTCACTTCTTCCTTTTTCCGGGTCTTTACCATGTTCACCGATTGCTCCACGAGGTCGCGCACCATGCTTTCTACATCGCGTCCTACGTAGCCTACTTCGGTAAACTTAGATGCCTCCACTTTGGTGAAAGGCGCATCGGCAATCTTAGCCAAACGACGGGCGATTTCGGTTTTACCCACACCCGTTGCACCGATCATCAGAATATTGTTGGGCACTATTTCACGGCGAATGCTCTCGTCGGCATTCATGCGGCGCCAGCGGTTGCGCAGTGCAATGGCTACGTTTCGTTTGGCGTCTTTCTGCCCGATAATATATTTATCCAGCTCCTCTACAATCTGGGCTGGGGTCAAATGCTCAATTGAATCTAACATTTTCTCTATTTAAAAATTTAAACCCGGCAGCCATATACCAGGTATAGGCTGCCTTACTCTTTACGCTTACGTTTCAGGAACGTACCTGTGTCGGTGCTGAGCGTAACATAATGTGTGCCGCCCGACGGGTGAAATAAGGCACTACCGTAGTTTAACTCAAAAGCCCGAACCCGCAGCATGGCTCCTACTGAGAAACCAGCACCACCAGCGTTGCTGTCGAGCCGCAGCTCTTTTCGCCGCAAATGGTTGTATCCGGCCCGCACCTGAAAGTTGTTGCTGAAGATAAACTCTGTGCCCACCACAAAGTGCCGGGCTATCATATCGCTTAGTTTCTTTTCCTCTTCTACCTCGTTGCCGTTCGCATCGAGCTGGCCCGATGCGTTGGGGTCCAGGTATACAACGTCAAAACGGTACAGGTGGTGTGCCGTGAGCGACAAACGAACCGGCATGTGCTCCGGTTTATAGCTTGTCCCCAACTGCAGGTCAAAGGGCATGGCCTGTCGGTCAGCACCGGTAAAGGTACGCACCTGGTAGCCGATATTCTTAAACGCCATACCAATGTTCAGGTCATGCTCGGGGTGCCGGAAAGCGCCTCCTACATCGGCCAGTATACCTACCGCTTTATCACCCGCCATACTCGAAATGGCCAGCTTCGCGGTTGCGCCCAGAGTAAAGGCCTCTACCTGCCGTGCATGGCTTAGACTGAAGGTATAGTCGTTGACTGAAAAACTGCCTTCTTCCATACCTGTCAGGTCGCGTTGCACAAAGTCCCCGTAGTTCAGGTAATTCAGGCTGGCGGACCAGCGGCCATACCTTGGCGTGCTGAAGGCGTAGGCCACATTGCTCTGCCGGATGTCAGCTAAGTAACCAACATAGGTCAGGGAAAGTTGTTGGTCCATCGCCTCGCTCAACAAAGCGGGGTTCGATGCCACCATGTTCACATCATGGCCGGGGGCACTCACGTTTATGCCCCCAAGTGCTGCCACTTTCGCGTTGCCGGGCAACTGCAAGAAAGGAAAACCGCGCTGCCCGCCTACCTGCGCCCATCCCATGAGCGGAAAGCCCAGGAACAAAGCAAGCAATAGGAGAACAACAAGTTTCACCTTTAGATGTTTATACCTTTGACATCCTCCGACACCGTCAGATTAAGCGGGTGCTTCACTTTCTGCTTGAGCAAGGCAATCTGCACCACGTCATCCACGCGGTCTACATAGTGAATGTGCAGGCCTTTGATGTACTGATCCGGTATCTCCGTGATGTCTTTGCGGTTTTTCTGGCAGAGGATCACATCGGTTATACCTGCCCGCTTGGCAGCCAGAATTTTCTCCTTTATACCGCCCACCGGCAGTACCTTACCGCGCAGCGTGATCTCGCCCGTCATCGCCAGGCGCGACTTCACTTTGCGCTGCGTGAACACTGAGGCAATGGAGGTGAAGATGGCTATACCTGCCGACGGACCGTCTTTTGGCACGGCGCCTTCCGGGAAGTGAATGTGCAGGTCGTATTGGTCGAAAAGGCGGTAGTCGATGTCCAATAGCTCGGCGTGAGCTTTCAGGTACGAAATGGCCGTCATGGCCGACTCTTTCATCACATCACCCAACTGACCCGAAAGTGTCAGTTTGCCTTTGCCTTTGCTCAGAATGGACTCAATGAACAGAATATCACCACCCACCGAGGTCCAGGCCAGACCTGTTACCACACCGGCTGTGTCAATATCCTGATAGATTTCTTTGTCGAAAGTCTCCGGACCGAGAATTTTCACCACGTCTTCCGGTTTGATAGAAGGGGCATACTTCTCCTCCATCGCCTTTTGCTTGGCCGTGTTGCGAACCAGTTGCCCGATCTTACGCTCCAGGCTGCGCACACCCGACTCGCGGGTATAGTCGTCGATTACTTTCTGAAGCGTGGCTTTCGACATTTTCACGTCTTCTTCCTCCAGACCGTGCTCGCTCACCTGCTTCGGTACGAGGTGGCGCTTCGCGATCTCGGTCTTCTCTTCCAGGGTATAGCCGGTCAGCTCGATGATCTCCATACGGTCGCGCAGGGCAGGCTGAATGGTGTCCAGTGAGTTGGCTGTGGCAATGAAGAGCACCTTCGAGAGGTCGTACTCCACGTCCAGGTAGTTGTCCATGAAGGTATGGTTCTGCTCCGGGTCCAGCACCTCCAGCAAAGCCGAAGAAGGATCACCACGGAAGTCAGAGGCCAGTTTGTCGATCTCATCGAGGATGATGACCGGGTTGGAAGAGCCTACTTTTTTGATCTGGCTGATGATCTTGCCCGGCATGGCGCCCACATAGGTACGGCGGTGACCACGGATCTCCGCCTCGTCGCGCACGCCGCCCAGTGACATTCTGACATATTTACGACCCAATGCCGTAGCAATAGAACGCCCCAGAGAGGTTTTACCCACACCCGGAGGACCGTACAAGCACAAAATAGGCGCTTTCATGTCCTTTTTCAGCTTGAGCACGGCCAGGTACTCGATGATGCGCTCCTTCACCTTCTCCAGACCGTAGTGGTCGGCGTCCAGTATCTTTTTGGTGCGCTTCAGGTTGAAGTTATCTTTGGTGGTTTCGTTCCAAGGCAGATCCAGCAGAAACTCCAGGTAGTTGACCGCCACCGGGTACTCAGCTGCCTGCGGGTTGAGGCGGGCCAGTCGCTCGATCTCCTTGTTGAAATGCTTGGCCACCTGCTCCGGCCATTTCTTTTTCATGGAACGCTCGCGGAAGCGCTCGATCTCCTGATCGGGTCCCTCCTGCCCCAGTTCGTCCTGCAACACCTTGATCTGCTGACGTAGAAAGTAATCGCGTTGCTGCTGGTCAATGTCGGTGTGCACTTTGGTATGGATTTCTTGCTTGAGCTCCAGCAGCTGGATCTCACGCAGCATAATCTCGAGGAGCTGCGTGCCGCGCTCCACGCCGTCGTTCACTTCCAGCAGCTTCTGTTTCTGCGCCACATCCACGTTCAGGTTGCTCGACAGGAAATGCGTCAGGAAACTCGGGCTGTCAATGTTATCAAGGGCGACCTGCGCCTCCTGCGGAATCTCGGGGTTGAGTTTGAGCATTTTGGCGGCCGCATCTTTCAGCGAGTGCACCAGGGCTTTTACCTCTTTGCTCTTCTTGTTCGGGAAAGTGTCTTTGCAGTAGCTTACCTTAGCCGACAGATAAGGGTCTTCCTGCGTCACCTCCTCTATTTTGAAACGGCTCTGGCCCTGAATGATGATGGTCGTATTGCCATCGGGCAGCACCAACATTTTCAGGATCTTGGCCATGGTGCCGATCCCGTACAGGTCTTCGGCAGACGGGTCGTCGCTATTGGTGTTGCGCTGCGCCACCACCCCAACGATCTTATCGCCTTTGTGGGCTTTGCGCACAAGGCGCACTGATTTTTTGCGGCTAACAGTAATAGGCAATACCACACCCGGAAACAATACTGTGTTGCGAACAGCCAGTAGAGGCAGTTCGTCCGGCATGTCTTCCGGCAGCATTTCTTCGTCAGGGTCTGTGGTGATTACCGGAATCAGATCGTCGCTATCATCTACCGACAAGTTTCCGATTAAAAGATGGTTGAGAAAGTTCTTCAGTGTATAGTTCATAGATTGTTTCAGTGCCAAATTGACATAAAGATAGTGGAAATTCTGCTTTATGCCTGTGGAGTGTATTATTGTCAAGAGCTGTGCCAAGTGCTCCTGTCCGCCCAAATTGTCGCATTAGCAGCCGTGTTGCTGCTTCTCCCCAAAATATAAGGGATTATTAATAAATCGTTTCAGAACATAGGCTAAAAAATAATATCTTTGGTTTCAGGTATCATGCTCTGCGCCGATGAAACGATTTAAAGCCCCTGTTTTCTTTCTGCTGCTGTTGCTGGCTCCGCTCCTGTGCATGGGTCAGCTAAAGCATACGCCATTGCAGGACGGGCCTGATGTGAAGGTGAAGAAAAAAGCCCCGAACCAGGAAATGCACCTGGATTTCCCAAACCTGAATAAGATCGCCCACTACAAGGACTCCAAAAAGCTATCGGAAATCCAGCGCCTGGAAAGACGCAAACAGTACGGACAGGCCCTTAGGCTGCTCGAAGGCTACGTGCGCAATTTCGGCATACAGAACTTCTACAAAGATACCAACCTGCTCTGGAGGCTGGGCCAGCTTTATGAGCGCCAGGGCATGCTGAACCAGGCCATGGAGGTATACCGCCTCGTGCTCAAGCACCACCGCAGCGATGTGCGCCAGGTGCAGTCCTACTACGACTCGCTGGAACAGAACACCAAAGACTACTATGTGCCGCTGAGCTATTACTATGAGTTGGTAGAGTACCGCAAGTCTATCTCGACCTATCAGCCGCCACGCGGGGTATACCTGAATATGGGCAACGGCATCAATTCCATTTACGAAGACTACGGCCCCACCCTCAACGCGGACAACAGTACACTTATCTTCACTTCGAAGCGTACTTTCCAGGGTATACAGAGCAAACCAAACGAAGACCTCTACTACTCCCATAACAACAACGGCTACTGGAGCGAGGCACAGTCTTTTGGCAAGCCCATCAACAGTATTTACAACGAAGGCTCCGCCACGCTCACCCGCGACGGCAAGACGCTTTACTTCGCCCGCTGCGAATCGCCGGACGGCTTTGGCAACTGCGACCTGTACAAAGCGACCTTGCAGCCCGACGGCAGCTGGCACGAGATCGAGAACCTGGGCCCGAATGTGAACAGCCCGTCCTGGGACTCGCAGCCTACCCTGTCGCCTAACGAAGACACGCTCTACTTTGCCTCTGACCGCCTGGGTGGCTTTGGTCTGTCCGACATCTACTTCACGCACAAGCTCAAAAACGGTCAGTGGGCACCGGCACAGAACATGGGCCCGATCATCAACACGCGCCAGAGCGAGGTGAGTCCTTTCTACCACCCCAAGTACAAGGTGCTCTACTTCAGTTCCCGCGGGCAGCTATTCAACTTTGGTGATTTCGACATTTACAAGACCTACCTGGTAGGCAACAAGTGGCAGGAACCGCGGAATATTGGTCCGCTCGTAAACGGGCGGGGCAGCGAGTACTACTTCACCATCGACTCGCAGTCGCAGAACCTGTACTATGCCCGCTCCGAAGAAAGCGACCTCAAAAACCTGGACCTCTTCTCTTTTCCGCTGCCGATGGAAGCGCACCCGCTGGCCGTGACCAAATTGGAGGGCGTCTTGCGCGACTCGGTTTCCAACAAACCGCTCTCGGGCATCATTTCCATCATCGACCTGGACAATGGCATTGAGATCTCGTCGAAGTACATTCGTCCGGACGGCTCTTTTGCCTTCCACCTGATCGATAATTCGCGCTACATGATGATCATCCAGAGTCCGGATTTCTTCACGATTGAGCGGGAACTGGCGCTGCAGCAGGACACCTCGCTGCAGATCATGACCAAAGTGATCGATCATAATATCCCGATCGTGTTCCGAAACATTGAGTTTGAGCAGAACGAGTCGAATATCACGGCAGAAATGGAGCCTGTACTGGATGAAGTAGCTTACTTCCTGGTAGAGAACCCGGCTTTCCGATTGGAGATTGCGGGACACACGGATAGTGCCGGTGATCCTGAATTCAACCAGATTCTGTCGAAGGACCGTGCCGATGCCATCATGCAGTACATTCAGCATAAAGTGCGCATTGGGGATGGGCGCATCGACTCCTATGGCTATGGAAGCAGCAAGCCCTTGCGCGAAGAAAAGACAGAAGAGGACCGCCGCATTAACCGCCGCGTAGAATTCCGATTGATAAAACCAGTACTACAGGGGCGAGGTATAGGAAGGTAGTTTAATTGTTTTCTATGCCTTATGCCCTTCACCGCCGCACATCCTGCTGCCGTATTGCCATTTCTGAAGCACAGCCGCTGGTTTTCAGCCACCGGCCTGGTAGCAGGCAGCATCGCACCGGATTTTCAGTATTTCCTGCTCCTCCCCCTTTTCAAGCATAGCGGGCATACACTGGAAGGCTTGCTGTATTTTAACCTGCCTGTTGCGCTGGTCATCGCGACCGTCTTCCACCTGATCGTACGCCGGCCTGCTGTTGCGCATCTCCCCAACTGGCTTAAACGCCGGGCCCTGGCTGTACCGCAACTTAACTGGCTTAGCTACCTAAAAGAACGGTGGTTTGTTTTTGCCTTCTCTGTCATGATCGGTGCAGCCACGCACATTTTCTGGGATTCCTTCACCCACGAGACGGGCTACTTTGCAGGCAAGTGGCCTGCGCTGACAAGTAGGATGCATATGATGGGACAGGAAATTATGCTCTGCCGCATCATACAGCATGGCAGCACGATGGCAGGAGGCCTGCTCATTCTGCTCTATACCTGGCGACAACCAAGCGTGGCTATACCTGACAAGGTGCGCCTTCAGCAAAAGCTCGTGTTCTGGGCAGGTATAGCGCTGGCAGGTATAGCCTTTATGGGCTACGCCTTGTATGCCAGCGCCTTTATGCGCTCTCCGATGGGTATTGTTGTTTCCTTCCTGACCGGCTCCATAATGGCAACAATTGCCGTGAGCACAGTTCTGAAGCTGAGCTGGTCGAGGAAAAGGACTTAGAATAACTTATTTCTGGGCCTGCGGCAAGTCAGCCAGCACACGTTTTGCCATGTTCGGCATGTTGTCGCTCACAATGCGCTGCACGTCGTTTAGGTTGGACTGGTAAGGCACTTTTACCTTGTTGCCTGAAACGAGCTCTCCGTTGCTGTTGTAGATGGAGTAATGCACCAGGAAATCGCGTTCGTAGTTCCAGGTAGCGCGGTCCAGGCAGTTTTCGTAATTGGTCTTCACCTCAAACTGGTTGATGAATACGTAGTAGTCGATGCCATACTGGCCGTTGAAGTGGGAGAAGAATTTCGGGTCTTTCACTTTCACACCAAAGTGCTTGTTCTCGTCCTGCGCTACGGGCACTGTAGCTGGCTGACCGCCTCTGATATTCAGGTCGTTCTTTTTGCGTTTCACCCAGTCCAGTGCGTTTTCGCGCTCCTTTGCTTTTATGGTAGGCTGGTGGTTGTAGCGCGACTGTTTGTTATCCTGGTAGCCGTAGCTCAGCGATTTGTACAGGGTGCTCAATTCGCTCACGCTGTCGCGGTAAACACCGCCCAGCAGGTTGATAGTCTCGTATCCTTCGGGAGCCAACAAAGCATTTAGTCTACCACGGAACACGTGGCGCACGTTCTGGCGCGGTATTTTAGAATGGCGAGCTATCTCGTCGTCGGCGTCAGAGAAGTACAAGTAAGGGTCAAACGGTACTACCAGGATACGTTGCTTTTCTTTACTCTCCAGCGTTGGCAGTGTAGAGGCCGCAGCCGAGGTACTCGCTTGCGTGCGGGCCGGGCCCGTTGGATTGGTTGTAGTCGCTGCTCTTGCTGGCTGTGCAGGGGGTATAGCGGCTGGCTTAGCTGCCTGAGGTTCAGCCTTGGCGGTGGCGGGCTGCCTGGCCGGTGTAGCCGGTGTTTTGGCTGCAGTGCTGGCTGGCTGACTTGCAGCTGCTGGCGTAGCATTTACCACATTGCGCTGTGGGTTGGCAGTAGTTGCTGGCTTGGTAGCAATAGCATTACCCTTGGCACCGCGGCGCTTTAGGTATAGCGTCTGGCCCATTTGCAGTTGCGTACCATTCCACTTTTGCAGTGAGTCGAGCGGGATGTTAAACCGACGCGACAGGCTGTAGTAGGTATCTCCCTGCTGCACCAGGTAGGTGGTGTCAACTGCAGCGGAACGCTGAGGTATAGAAAAAGCCGATGCTACTGGTGTAGCACCGGCTTGATTAAATGCAAATAAAACAAAAAGTATGGCTACAGTTAGGGCGCTCTTCACGACGGCTCTCATAAACGAATCTTTGGTTAGAAGATTATCTTGAATACATCGTTAAATATAGCAAAAGCCATTAAGCCCAACAATAAAACCATGCCCACTTTTTGAGCGTTTTCTAAAAAATTATCTGACGGCTTGCGACCGCTGATCATTTCGTATGTTAAAAATACAACGTGGCCACCGTCCAGCGCCGGAATTGGCAGGAAGTTCATAAAGGCCAGCACCATCGACAACATACCTGTGATCGACCAGAACTTGTACCAGTTGAAGGTGTCGCCGAAGATCTGGGCGATACCGATTGGTCCGCTCAATGACTTAGAAGCCGATACTTCTCCTCTGAATATTTTACCAAACCCTTTGAGGTTGGCTGTGATCACGCCAAAAGCCTGGTTCGTGCCACGCGGAATAGATTCTCCCAGACTAAAGTCACGGGTTGCATACTCCAGCAGCGGCTTCTGGTAAAAGCCCAGGGTACCGTCTTCGTTCACAGTGGCTTTCAGGATTACAGGCTCGTTGTTGCGCTCTACCTCGATAGTCACAGGCTTGCCGGCGTACTTCTGCATCGCCGCCTGGAAATCACTAAAGAAGAGCGTACTCTCACCGTTCACCGATTTGATATAGTCACCCGCCTTCAAACCGGCCTTGTCTGCTGTGCTGTTTGGCGCTACCTGACCTACCATAAAAGGCTCACGCGGCTGAATGAACACCATGCGCTCCTTATTATCGGCCATGCGGTCCATGAAATCAGTAGGTATAGGTATATCCACCTGGTTGCCGTTGCGCTCCACGGTATAATATGAGCCGCGGTCCAGCAGCATGTCCATGGAGTATACATCGTTGAAGTTCTCGAGCGGACGGCCATTCAGCGCCACGATCTTGTCGCCGGCCTCAAAACCCAGTTCCTGACCCAGCTGATTTGGCTGTACACCATACTTCACTTCACTGGCAGGCAGGTAAGTTTCTCCGTAGTAGTAGTTCAGAGCGATAAAAATGACGATACCCGTGATCACGTTCACGATAATACCACCCATCATCACGATCAGGCGCTGCCAGGCTGGCTTGGCCCTAAATTCATAAGGCTCCGGATCTTTTTTCAGGGCCTCGGTGTCCAGCGATTCGTCCACCATGCCTGATATTTTAACGAAACCACCCAGCGGGATGAGACCCAGCATATACTCTGTTTCGCCTACCTTCTTACTAAAAATCTTGGGAGGAAATCCAATCGCATACTTTTCTACACGCATGCCAAACCATTTGGCAGTCAACATGTGTCCCAGCTCGTGCAATCCAACCAGTATTGTCAGGCCCAATATGAGCTGGCCCACCATTATTAAAATATCCATTTAAAAGAAATAAATTTAGAATCGATGATTTTGACAGAAAAATTTATGCCTCAAAGCGACGATCAAAGGCTTAGCTTGCCTGCTGCTTCTATCGCGTAAGCACGTGTATCTCTGTCTGTTACAACATAGTCCTCGTAAGAAGGATTCGCAATATACGCAACTTTTGCCATACTGCTTTCGATGATATCGGACATCTCCAGGAAGCCGACCTCCTCACGCAGGAAGGTAGCCACCGCTATTTCGTTGGCGGCATTGAGAATGCACGGCATGTTGCCGCCACGCTCCATGGCATCAAATGCCAGCTGCAGGTTGCGGAAAGCCTCCAGGTCCGGTTGCTCGAACGTAAGCTGCGGGTAGTCCATAAAGTTGAAGCGCGGGAAATCGGACTTGAGTCGGTTCGGATAGCCCAGCGCATACTGGATCGGCAGTTTCATGTCGGGCAGCCCAAGCTGCGCCTTGATGGAGCCGTCCTCGAACTGCACCAGCGAATGGATAATGGATTGCGGGTGCACCACCACTTCGATCTGCTCGTTTCTCAGCCCGAAAAGCCACTTCGCCTCAATCACCTCCAGGCCCTTGTTCATCAGCGAAGCCGAGTCTATGGTGATCTTAGCACCCATTTCCCAGTTCGGGTGCTTAAGGGCCTGTGCCCGGGTAACCTGGCGCAACTCGTCGGCTTTGCGCCCACGGAAGGGCCCACCAGAAGCGGTCAAAATAATTTTCTCGATCGGGTTGTGAAACTCACCGGCCAGGCACTGAAAAATAGCACTATGTTCAGAATCTACCGGGTAAATGTTCACGCCCTGCTGGCGAGCCAGTTCGGTCACCAACTGACCGGCCACCACCAGGGTTTCCTTATTGGCCAGCGCGATCTCTTTCCCGGCTTTGATGGCGCGGATGGTTGGCTGCAGACCGGCATAACCGACCATGGCAGTCAGTACCATATCCACAGTACCCATCTCCACCACCGAATTAAGGGCATTGGCTCCGGCGTATACCTTGATATCCTCGTGCTGCAAGGCATCGCGCACTTGCTCGTACAGGGCTTCGTTGGCTATTACTACCACATTCGGCTTAAAGGCCAGCGCCTGCGCTATCAAAAGGTCGGCGTTGTTATTGGCGGTAATCACCTCTAACTCAAAACTATCAGGATTAGCCCCGATCACCTCCAGTGCCTGCGTGCCGATGGAGCCTGTAGAACCAAGTATAGCAATTCGTTTCATTAATTTTAGTTAGCGTTAAGAGCGCCTGCCGACTCGATCAGGCCCTCGGCCAGTTTGCGGTCGTTGCTCAGGCGCGGCACTTTGTTCTGTCCTCCCAGCTTGCCCTGCGACTTCATGTAGTGGCGGAACGTTCCCTGTGGCAACGCCCTGATCTTCAGGTCTGCCAGAATATGGCCCGTAATCAGGTCGTCGTAATAGGTATTCAATTTCTGCAACTGCGCGTTCAGTTCTTTTTCGAACGCCTCCTGGTTGGCGGGCGCGATCGAGAACTCTACCAGCCACTCGTGGAAAGACTGCCCCTTGTCCTGGCTGACGTAAGGTGCCACTGTAAACTCCACCAACTCTACCATTGGGTAGCTTTGCATGGTGCGCTGCATCGCCTTTTCCACCTCCTCGCCTATCACGTGCTCGCCAAAGGCAGAAATGTAATGCTTGATGCGACCACTCACGATCAGCTTGTAGGGCTTCACGGAAGTAAACTTCACAGTATCGCCAATGGAATAAGCCCAAAGCCCTGCGTTACTGCTAACCACTAATGCGTAGTTCACGCCGGTCTCTACCTGACCGATGGTCAGTCGGGTTGGCTTTTCGTTGAAATACTCATCCGTAGGTATAAACTCAAAGAAGATGCCTGCGTTCAGCAACAGCAAGAGACCCTTGTCATGCTGCTCATTCTGATAAGCGAAAAACCCTTCGGAGGCTGGAAATGTTTCGACGGAATCCACTTCGCGGCCAATCGACTCAAACAACTTTTTGCGGTAAGGCTCAAAATTCACGCCACCGTACACAAACAGCGAGAAATTTGGGAAAATATCCTTGATCGGCTTGCCTGTCTGTCTGATCAGTTTGTCGAAGTACATCTGCACCCAGGGCGGTATACCTGAGATGAGCGTCATGTTCTGGTCAATCGTCTCTTCGATGATCTGGTCGAGCTTGGTTTCCCAGTCTTCGATGCAATTGGTATCGTAGCTCGGCATCTGGTTGGTGCGCAGGTAGCCCGGCACGTGGTGGTTCACGATGCCTGACAAACGCCCTGTGTGGATGCCACCTACTTCGTCCAGCACCGGGCTGCCCGAAAGAAAGATCAGCTTCCCATCCAGAAAACTGGAATTGCCTGTTTCGTGGATGTAAGAGAGCAGCGCGTCTTTCGCTCCGTTTATGTGGTTGGGTATAGAGTCTTTGGTAATCGGAATGTACTTGGTGCCGGACGTGGTACCGGATGTTTTGGCCAGGTATATGGGTTTGCCGGGCCATAGTATGTCGCGCTCCCCCGCCTTTACGCGGTTGAAGTACGAGGCAAGGCCTTCGTAGTCACGCACGGGAACGGCCTCTACAAAGTCAGCGTGAGTCGTTATTTGAGAAAAATGATGTTCACGGCCAAAGGCGGTCTGCTGTGCTTTTTTAATGATCATCTCAAAAACAGCCTGTTGCGCTTCTACCGGGTTCTGTATCCAGGACTGGTGTTTTTTGTGCACGTAAGCGGCCAGAGGCTTACTGAGCCATGCTTTCACACCCATATGGTTTTTCTTTTTTTAGAGGGGTAAATATAGCCAGATAAACGGGTTTTGTCATAGTCATTCGCCATGTTTTACCAGCACACCGTTTTTTTAGAGCCAACAAAAAACGCACTCGCGTAGTTTATAGGTATTGTATTTATCTGTAACTAACACTAACGACAAAACTTATGAAAAAGAGCACAGCAAAGGCCCAATGGAACAAAGGCCTGAAAAATGGTAATGGCGAGGTACAATCCGGCACCGGCAACTTTAAAGCAGGCTATACCTTCGCCTCCCGCTTCGAGAACGACGCCTCGGCCACCAACCCGGAAGAACTGATCGGTGCGGCCCTCGCAGGGTGCTACTCTATGTTTTTGAGTTCTCTGCTCGAGAAGGCCAACTACGAGCCACAGTCGGTGCAATCAACCGCCACCGTGCACCTGGGCGAAAAGGACGGCGGACCGCATGTGATGAAGATCGAACTGAACACCGAGGCGAGCGTGGCGGGTATAAGCGACGAAGAATTCCAGAAACTGGCCGAAGAGTCGAAAGCCAAGTGCCCTATATCAAAGGCACTGGGAGCTGTTCCTGAGATCACACTTACCGCTTCACTGAAAAAATAAATTTACTATATTGCAGCTTGCACATAAACTGTGCACGTTCGTCTCACTTTAACATCCTTATATGCCAACAGCCGGTAATGCAAGATCGTCGCTTTTAGTACAGTTAAGCCCTTCGCGCAATGCTAAGCTCTCGTTCACGGTGCAACTGGTACTCACCCTTTTCTGGCTGGCCTGGGCCATTATGCTGCTCGTAAGCGAAAACCCGACTAACGACCAGAATTACCTGTACTACATCTTTTTCGGTTTGGCTGTCGTTTTCCTGGGCTACGTGATCCTGCAGAATACCTCTGTGTTTGGTATACAGTCTTACATCGAAGTGACACCAGAATACATCGTACAGAAGAATGGCGTGTTTCGAACCAAGATGATCACGGCTATACCTGATATCGAAGCGGTACACATGTCACCGATGGCCTTGCGCATTACGCAGCGCGACGGCAACAAGGTATACCTCGACCTGAAGCAGATCCGTAAGAAGCGTGACATTGAAAAAATAAAATCACGCATCCGCGAATTGGCACAGGTTCATAATTTCGACGTAAGTGAAGCGGCCATACCTAACAATTAGTTCGTTGACCAGAAGAAGTGAATAGGTAGTTCTGAACAAAGAAGGCCATCCCTGCAGGGATGGCCTTCTTTGTTTATATGCAACAGGTATAGCTTAACCTGCCTTTGACTTGAATTTCTTCTGAAGCTCCTGAATGCTCACTTTGAATTTCTTGTCCGTATCGATCAGGTCTGAAACGGTCTGCACCGAGTGGATCACCGTACTGTGGTCGCGGCCGCCGAAGTGGTAACCGATGGACTTAAGTGAATGGCTGGTGAACTCCTTGGCGAAGTACATGGCCACCTGACGTGCCGTTACGATCTCTTTCTTCCGGGTCTTGGCTTTGAGCGAGTCCAGACTCACCTGGAAGTACTCAGCCACCGTTTTCTGGATGAAGTCGAGGTTTACCTCGGTCTCCACATCCTCAATGATATGCTTCAGGGCCTGCTTGGCAAGCTCCAGGTCAATTTCTTTGCGGTTCAGCGACGACTGCGCAATCAAAGAGATCAGTACGCCTTCCAGTTCACGCACGTTTGTGTCCACGCTGTAAGCCAGGTACTCCACTACGTTGTCCGGAATGTCAATCCCGTCGCCCTGCATTTTCTTTTGGATGATGGCCATACGCGTCTCGAAATCCGGGCTCTGCAAGTCGGCGGTGAGGCCCCACTTAAAGCGGGACAGCAGACGCTCCTCCAGGCCTTTGAGGTCGCGTGGCGGACAGTCAGAAGTCATTACAATCTGCTTGCCGGACTGGTGCAGGTGGTTGAAGATGTGGAAGAACATTTCCTGCGTCTTCTCCTTGCCGCTCAGGAACTGCACGTCGTCGATGATCAAAATATCTACCAGCAAATAGAAGTTGGCGAAGTCCTGCACGTTGTTGGTCTTGAGCGATTCGATGAACTGGTTCACGAATTTCTCGGAAGAAACGTAGAGCACGAACTTATCCGGGTTGCTGTTTTTGATATGGTTACCGATGGCCTGCACCAGGTGTGTTTTGCCCAGTCCCACACCACCGTATACCATCAATGGGTTGAAGGAAGTGGTGCCTGGCTTGTTGGCCACGGCATAACCTGCCGAGCGGGCCAGGCGGTTGCAATCTCCCTCGATGTAGTTTTCGAAGGTATAGGCGCCGTTCAGCTGCGAGTTTAGGAAGTTGCGGTCGATGGTCTTCGACTCGAACGGGCTCTTGATGAAGTTCTGCTCCGGCCGGTAAGAATTAACAACGGCCTGCGGTATTTTCTTGGTCGGAATATTGACCGTCTGCGGCTTGTTGGACTCATTGCCACGGTCCACGATAATCGAGTACTCCAGGCGCCCCTCACTGCCAAGCTCCTGGTAAATTACCTTCTTCAGCAAACCTACATAGTGCTCCTCCAGCCATTCATAAAAGAATTGGCTAGGCACTTGTATGGTGAGCACGTTGTCGCGCAGGGACAAAGGCTTGATCGGTTCGAACCAAGTTTTAAAGCTCTGTTCTCCAATATTTTCCTTAATTACCTGTAGACAGTTACTCCATACTGTTGAACAGTCTTTTATCATCCAATTTTCCAAAACACACTAAGATTCGTTTGGTGAAACAAACCTCTCCTTGACGGCGGGGGGGTTACAAATTTGACTAATTTATTCTAAACAAAAAATTATTTATTCACGAAGTTAATACAGGGTTATCCACAGCCAACACAGCGGTCCTTGTGTCGGTCCTTCGCTTTGATTTTCTGCTGAATGTAACATCTATTCTGCCCAAAAACAAGCCCGACCAACCTACCTGGTTAATCATTGTCTCGTGGCCATTTTCGTGGCGCAGTACTTCCGGTTTTTCCATGAAGGTATGGGTATGACCTCCCAAAATCAGATCGATGCCGCACACCTGCGTGGCCAGCTTGCGGTCGTCTATTTTATCGGTGTCGTAGCTATACCCGAGGTGCGAGAGGCAGACCACATAATGGCACTTCTCTTTTTCGCGCAGGGCCTGCACCATTTCGCGTGCCTTCTCCACGGGGTCCAAGTATACGGTCTCGCCGTACATGTTTTTGCTCACCAGTCCGTCGAGCTCTATACCTAGCCCGAATATACCTACCCGTATACCTTGTTTTTCGAACACTTTGTATGGCTGAAAATGACCTTTCAGGATGGTGTTGGAGAAGTCGTAATTGGCCGTCAGGAACGGAAAACCAGCCAGTGGCAATTGCTTCTCCAGCCCTTCCAACCCTATATCGAAATCATGATTCCCGAGCGTAGAGGCATCGTAACCCATTTGAGTCATGAGTTTGTACTCGAGCTCGCCTTCAAAGAAATTGAAGTAGGGCGTGCCCTGCCAAATGTCGCCGGAGTCGAGCAAGAGCACGTTGGGCTCCTGTTGCCGGATGCGCTCGATGAGCGTGGCACGGCGGGCCATGCCGCCCATACCGCCGTACTTGCGCCCATCGTCCGGAAAGGGGTCGATGCGCGAGTGCTGGTCGTTGGTGTGCAGAATGGTCAGCCTAATACCTTCGCGGGCGGCTTCTGCCGAAAAGGGCAGGCCCAGCATGCTGATACCTGCCGCGCCGAGGGCGGTGTGCTTCAAAAAGTCTCTTCTCTTCATGGTCAGGTATAGCTTATGGAAGGATGGTCACGCGTTTTTCGGCTGGGGTTGTCACCTGCTTTCCGGCCGCCGTGAGTTGCTGTATGTGCTGGTGAATGGCATCGCGCAGTAAGAGGCCCAGCTTCTCGTACTTGATCGGATTCTTCAACATGTCGAGTTTATCGCCGCCTCCGGCCAGGTAATCAGAAGTAACCAGGGTATAGCTTTTATTCGGGTCCAGGGGCTGGCCTTTGAGCTTAATATCCTGTGCTTTGCCGTTAGCTACGGTATAGGTCGCATTGCCGATGTAGGTGATCTTACGGGCCGCGGCATCGTCGAACAATCGCTTGACAGCCTCGCCGCTCAGGGTCAGCACGACCATTTCATTCTCGAAAGGCATCAGCTCAAAGATATGGCCCGTGGTGATATCGCCTTGTGGCAGCGGCACACGCAGTCCGCCCTGCGTGGTCACGGACAGGTCGATGGGTTTACCGTAGATCGGTTCGCTCTGGGCCAGTTGCAGGTCCACCACAAAGTTGCCGAGCGGCGATTCGTAGTCGCCTTTGCCCAGGGCTACCGGCGCCGATCCCACCACCTCCGACATTTTCACGGTCACCTCCTCGCGGTACGGGGCTACTAGTGCCTCTACAGCCGGATCGGCCGTGATGGTATGGTCCACGGCTACGTCTGTCTCGTTCAGGTTGGCGGATGGTTGCAACGGCCGCTGGCAGGCGACCAGACTAACGGCCAGGACCAGTCCGGAGATGTATTTTTTGAAAGGGCGCTTCATGGGTGCTGCTGTAATTATCCCCAAAGTTATCAACATTGTCGGGCTCAGGCAAAATGCTACCCAAGATTAATTTTTCTTTTGCGTCTGCAAAAAACTTACACGTTGTTACCTAGTTATATAAGCTTTTGGCTATATTATTGAGGCACAATTTTTATGCCTGCATCAGCGAGATTCTCTAAACCCATTTATTTATCCCTTGGGAAGTAGTGTATGTATAGGGCAAGCAACAAATAGTCAAAAAATTGAATGAATAATACTAAAACATCCCTATAAATCGTATTCTTAGAAACTTCCACAGATAACTGTTTGGCTATGAAGAAAATATACCACCTTTTTTGCTTAACTGCTTTGCTTTTTGCGCCGTTGCTAACACAGGCGACGCACCTCTACAGCGGCCACATCAGCTATACAACAGATCCGCAAAATCCGCTCAAGTTTGATTTTGTGTTTACACTTTACACAAAAACCGCTTCCACGGCCGATGATCCTTTTGTATCCATAAACATGGGCGATGGCAAGGTTCAGACGGTTGAAAGAGCCAGAATTACTCCTTATTCCTATCGTTATGATAAGGAAATTTTCATCTGGAGCCATACCTACGCCGCCCCTGGAAACTATACCGTGCATTGGACTGGCGAGAACCGGAACGGGGGAGTCATAAATATGGCAGCACCCAGCGACTTAATAACTTTAAAAATAGTTACACTTGTGAAGGCAGGCACTGCTACTCAAAACCTGCATGGAGCAAAGCTTGCCGGCGTACCAGTTACTGCAGCCTATATAGGTGAGCCCTGGACTCACAATTTCTTAGCCTACGATGAGGATGGAGACTACCTGAAGTATGATCTGGTGACTCCCAAACACAGATCTTCTTCTTTCGAGATTGCCGATGTTCCCGGTTATTGGCTTCCGGAGGGGTTAACAGTGAGCGAATTTGGGGAAATCCACTGGCCAAATCCCGCTCAAAAAGGAGAATACGTGATCGCTCTAAAAGTTACAGAAATGCGTGATGGCAGGGAAATAGGCCACATGATAGTTGACATGAGCTTCGTGGTGACCGAGCGGGCGGATCAACCGAAAATGAGCCTCCTGAATAAGAACCGCCTGACGGTGAACGGCGATGGTTCAATTCAGACCTGGCCTGGCCAACCGGTGAAGCTGGAATTTTACCTGCAAAAGAATCCGGCCAGTGATTTACCACTAAGTGCCAGGCCATTCGGGGAGATAGATACCTTAGAACTGATCAACACGTCGCTTACTTTCCGGGATACTGCAGATGGTTTTGCCATTACCTATTCCTTCACTCCTGGCCCTGACATGGAGCGCTCAGAACCTTACCTGATAGGCATGCGAGGCAGACCGAGAGAAGAATTTACGGGAGATAGGCTCCCCTATACCAAAGTGGAGGATGACTGGGCCTTTGCTTACATTTATGTGGGGGAGCAGCGGCGTCCGCTTTCCTCCGGCGACGACTTCCCTCCCGAAAGGCCGAAGCTATACCCAAACCCGACACGTGGCGAGTTCACCGTCCTGGCACCCGACCTGCCAGCCCTCCACCTGCTGGTGCGCGACATCACGGGTAAGGTGGTGGCAAGCTATACCTTGCGGCCGGGCAGAAACGATTTCGCCCGCCCTGCCAAACTAGCCTCGGGACTCTATACTTATACCTTAACCAGTCAACTCTCGCCCATCGAAACAGGCAAACTCATGCTGCAATAAGCTAGTCAATAAAAAGCCTCCCTCAACTGGTGTTGAGGGAGGCTTTTCTATACCTGTTTATTTCTTACCTTTTCCTTCCATGTAGTTCAAAGTCAGGCTGGTCAGGGTCTTCACGCCAAGCTTTAGGCCGCTTTCATCTATAAAGAAATCAGGTGTGTGGTGTGGGGCCACTTCTTCAGGCTTCTTGCCTTTCGACATACCGCCCACGAACAGGAACAGCCCGGGAATTTTTTCCTGGTAGAAAGCAAAATCTTCAGCTCCGGTCACTGCCTTGGCCAGCACCACTTTATCGCGTCCTGCCACGGTACGCAGCGTAGGGAGCATGCGCTCGGTCAGGGCCGGGTCGTTGTAGGTAACAGGGGTCTGCGGAATGATCTCTACCTCAGCGACAGCTCCGCTGCTCTCTGCAATTTTAGTGGCGGTGAGGTTGATCTTCTCATGCAGCTTCTTCTGCATTTCCACGTCCAGCGCCCGGATCGTGCCTTCCATTAGCACCTCCTCCGGAATAATGTTGTTGCGCACACCACCGTGTATACTGCCCACTGTAATCACAGCGGCGCCTTCCGGCAACTGAGTCTGACGGCTGATGATGGTCTGCAGTCCGTTGATGATCTGCGCCGAAACAACGATCGGGTCTATACCTGACCATGGGTAGGCGCCATGCGACTGCTTGCCTTTTACTTTGATGCGGAAGATATCGGCGCTCGCCATAGTCCCGCCCGGCGTGTACTTGATGGTGCCCACTTCCGTCTGCGAGTTGATGTGCAGTCCAAAGATCACTTCAGGCTTTGGCCCTTTGTCGAGCACGCCCTCTTTTACCATCAGGGCGGCACCGCCTTCCTCCCCTATCGGAGAGCCTTCCTCAGCTGGCTGAAAGATAAATTTCACGGTTCCTTTCAAGTCGTTTTTCATGCCTGCCAGAATTTCTGCCGCCCCCATCAGCATGGCGATGTGGGTATCGTGGCCGCAGGCGTGCATCACACCTACCTCCTGGCCGTTGTAGGTGCTGCGCTCTTTGGAGGCAAAAGGCACATCAGTGCGCTCCGTTACAGGCAAGCCGTCAATATCCGCGCGCAGGGCCACGACCGGGCCGGACTTTCCACCTTTCAGAATGCCCACTACACCGGTATGGGCCACGCCTGTTTGTACTTCTATACCTAGTTTGCGGAGGTGGTCTGCAATCTTTTCGGCTGTCTTGGTTTCGCGGTTACCCAATTCCGGGTATTGGTGAAAGTCGCGCCGCCACTCGATCACTTTCGGCTCGATTTTATCAGCCATAGTATTGGCCTTCGCCAGCAGTTTGGAGTCCTGCGCAAGAGCAGGCACAGTCACGAGCAGTCCCAGGCAAAGGGGCAGCGTTTTTTGAAGGAAGGTATAAGGGTGTGTCATTTTCAGATTAGATGTTTGCTTCCTCTAAAGCTACATAATTTTTGGGATTGACGTAAAACAATCCTTGCTGCAGTGGGAAGCCACAGACAAGGAGCTAAGAGAGGACGCGTATACCTTATGCCTGGCCTACTGCTACCCGCCCGTGATTTGTTTTTGCCGGGGTAGTTCTTATACCTGCTATCTATACCTACCCTGGATTACCTCACCCACCTGATTTTGCTCCTACAGGCCATCTGTCCATCTCGTTAGCTGCTTTCCTTAGAAGTTATACAGAAGCATAGCGCAAAAGCCAGATAACAGCTGCTGAGACGCAAGCGCACTTATATCTTGGCAGGTGTCATCCCTCTGGTCTGGCTCTAATTAGTCAATTAGCTATACCTGCGCTTTGTGGTTCACGTAGACTAAATTCACAGTGATAAAACCTCCAGACCTTCTTACCGCTTTTTATAAGCTGCAAGAGAAAGTATATATTTACAGGAAATAACACCCTACACGATGACTGACGAGCAGAAGCTATTCTCAGAATTCAAGCCGGGCACGGCAGCCGACTGGGCGGCGCGCACGCAGAAAGACCTGCGCGAGACCCCACTCGAAAGCCTGAACTGGCATACCTACGAAGGCATTACGATCAAGCCCTACTATACCCGCGAAGACATTCAGCACCTGCCGTTTGTGCAGCAGAAACCCGGCGACTTCCCCTTTGTGCGCGGCAACACCGGCAGCGACAATAACTGGCAAAACATTCAGAAAATAAAGGCCTTAGGCAACGGAAAACCGGCCATCGATAAAGCGGTTGATGCCCTGAACAGAGGCGCGGACGGCGTGCTCTTTATTGTGGAAGATCCGCAGACTTTCGACATCGCCTATCTGACCGAGCAGATCGACCTAACTTCTCAGTCTGTGAGCTATACCTTGAACGGCGATCCGGCTGATTTCCTCAAAGGTCTCTATACCTTACTTTCAAAGCAGAATATCTCGCACCGCAACCTGAGAGGCTTCGCAAATTACGACCCCATGTCAGGAAAAGGCCAGCTCAGCGATGATGAAAACAAGATCATCGCACAGGTGCTCGACCTGACCAAGGACAGCCCCGATTTTTATGGTGTGACTGTTTGCGGCACCAATTTCAGCAGTATCGGGGCTTCGCTCACGCAGGAAGTGGCCTATACCCTGAGTGCCGCCGTGGCCTATACCGATCGCCTTACCACAGCCGGTGAGCCCCTGGGGTCGGTACTGCGCAACATGCTGTTCTGCATGGGAGCCGGCACCAATTACTTTTTCGAGATCGCCAAGTTGCGTGCGCTGCGCCTGTTGTGGGCTGCCGTAGTGGAGGCCTACCAGGCTGATCCTGCCCTGGCCGCCAAACTGCGTATCCACAGCACGACTTCCAGTTGGTACCAAACCACGCTCGATCCCTACGTGAACATGCTGCGTGTCACCACCGAAGCCATGTCAGCAGTGCTCTCCGGCGCTGATTCCCTCACCGTGCTGCCTTTCGACAGCACCTTCAAGGATTCAGATGAATTTTCGGAGCGCATTGCCCGCAACGTATCCATTATTCTGAAAGAGGAATCCTACCTCGACAAAGCCGTAGACCCAGCTGCCGGCTCTTATTACCTGGAGTCGCTTACCAACGAGCTAGCCACTAATGCATGGGAGCTGTTTAAAGAGGTAGAGGCACAGGGAGGGTTTGAGGCCGCTTACGAGAATGGCTTTATCCTGAGCTCGATCACCGAAGTAAGCCGCCAGAAGTTCCGTGACATCGCACAGGGCCGCATGGTGCTGGTAGGCACCAACAAATACCCTAACCCGAAAGAGCAGATCGATTTCGACCCGGAGGAGCTTATCCAACGCGCCGAGTTCGACACCACCCGCGCCGCCTACCCGACCGAGGTGATGCGCATGGCAACCGAACTGCACCTGCGCAAGCGCAAACGCCGTCCGAGAGCGATTATCGCCGTCATAGGACAGGCCGCCAAGCGACACATCAACGCCTCTTTCGCAAAGGAGTTCTTCAGCTGCGCTGGCTTTGAAACAGACATACAGCAGTATGACGATGTGGAAACCGCCGTCACCAGGCTATTACACGCAGCCGCTGAGGTAGTAGTAGTTTCTACTTCAGAAGCAACATATGCCCGTGAGTTCGGTCCCCGGATCAGCCAGCACGAATCCAAGCCGACCATCATCATGGCCGACGATCCGCAGCACATGAAAGACGAGCTGGTAGCCCATGGGTACGACGAGTTCATTTTCGAGGACTGCGACATGTCGACCATACTCGAATTAGTGCAGAAGCGGTTGGACCGGGATGAAAACAATGGTGGGAAGCACTAGAAGCCGCGTGCTATACCTGTGATCAGGTATACCGTCGCTTGCAACAGCAACCTTTACATTCAAAAAACACAAACCAGCGATCATGAACGAAGCGATCACCGAAGTAAAGCAAGCCCTTGACGGACAGGTAGCCGCCTGGAACAAAGGCGAACTGGAGAAGGCCATGGACTTTTACTGGGAGTCGCCGGACATGCTCTGGATCAGCCGCAACGGCACCGAAAAAGGCTGGAAAGAAGTGCTGGAGATGTTCCAGACCGACTTTACCGACCGCAGCAAGATGGGTGAGTACACCTACGAACCTTTACACATCGAGCAGGTAGGCCCGGAGGCCGTGTACTACGTGTACCGCTGGAAGATCGACCTGCAAGGCAAAAAATTGATGGGCGGTGTATCGTCGCAGCTTTGGAAGAAAATTGGCGGCCGCTGGGTCATTACCTCCGAGCACGCGAGTTAGAGTTGAATTGCTACATGGTTGAATGGCTAAATTGTTATTCTCCAAAACGCGCATTTAACTCTTAACAATTTAACAATTAAGCAATTTGATCTCATTTAGATGAAACCTGACTTTTCGAACATAGACATAAAGCAAGTAGCCGGAGCGGAGCACGGTCCCGTAGACCCGATTCCGCCGAAGGACTGGAAAACGGCCGAGCAGATTCCGCTGAAGAGCTACTATACCTCAGAAGATGTAAAGCACTTCGAGCACCTGGACTTTGCTGCCGGTCTGCCGCCCTACCTGCGCGGGCCGTACAGCACCATGTATGTGCAGAAGCCCTGGACTATCCGCCAGTATGCCGGTTTTTCCACCGCCGAGGAATCCAACGCTTTCTACCGCCGCAACCTGGCAGGCGGGCAGAAAGGCCTTTCTGTAGCCTTCGACCTGGCCACGCATCGTGGCTACGACTCCGACCATCCGCGTGTGGTGGGCGACGTGGGCAAGGCCGGTGTGGCCATCGACTCGGTGGAGGATATGAAGATCCTTTTCGACCAGATCCCGCTCAACGAGATGTCGGTATCGATGACCATGAACGGGGCCGTGCTGCCGATCATGGCCTTTTACATTGTGGCGGCCGAAGAACAGGGCGTGACGCCGGAGCAGCTGAGCGGAACGATCCAAAATGACATCCTGAAGGAGTTCATGGTGCGCAACACCTACATCTACCCGCCGGAGCCGAGCATGAAGATCATAGCGGATATCTTTGAGTATACCTCCCAGAACATGCCGCGCTTCAACTCCATTTCCATCTCAGGCTACCACATGCAGGAAGCCGGTGCCACCGCCGACATCGAGCTGGCCTATACCCTGGCCGACGGTCTGGAGTATGTGCGCACCGGTCTGAAGGCAGGTATGGACATCGACGTATTTGCGCCGCGCCTTTCTTTCTTTTGGGCCATCGGCATGAACCACTTCATGGAAATTGCCAAAATGCGCGCCGCCCGTATGCTGTGGGCGAAACTTATCCAGCAGTTCAACCCGAAGAACCCGAAATCGCTGGCGCTGCGTACGCACTGCCAAACTTCCGGCTGGAGCCTGACCGAGCAGGACCCGTTCAATAACGTGACCCGCACTTGCGTGGAAGCACTGGCCGCCGCCTTAGGCGGTACGCAAAGCTTGCACACCAACGCACTAGACGAGGCCATTGCGCTGCCAACCGACTTCTCGGCCCGCATTGCCCGCAACACGCAAATCTACCTGCAGCAGGAAACCAACATCAACAAAGTGGTAGATCCGTGGGGAGGTTCTTATTATGTGGAGGCGCTCACGCACGAGATTGCGCACAAGGCCTGGGAGCTGATTCAGGAAGTGGAAGAACTCGGTGGTATGGCTAAAGCCATTGAGACCGGTCTGCCGAAAATGCGCATTGAGGAAGCTGCCGCCCGCAAGCAGGCCCGCATCGACTCCGGCAAGGACGTGATTGTGGGGGTGAACAAATACCGCCCGGATCAGATTCAGGAAATCGACATCCTCGACATCGACAACACGGCTGTACGCGAATCGCAGCTCCGCAGATTGGCACAGGTAAAGGATAGTCGTGATAACGAAGCTGTGAATGAAGCTTTACAGGCACTCACCGTTGCGGCAGAATCCAACGAAGGCAACCTGCTGGAGTTGGCGGTGAACGCTGCCCGCCACCGTGCTACGTTGGGCGAAATTTCTGACGCATTAGAGAAAATTTACGGAAGACACAAAGCTGTGATACGATCCATATCAGGCATCTACTCTGCCGAGCTCTCCGACGATGAGAACTTCGAGCGGGCCAAGGTGCTGGCCGACCAATTCGAGGAAATGGAAGGCCGCCGACCACGCATCATGGTCGCCAAGATGGGGCAGGACGGTCACGACCGCGGCTCCAAAGTCATCGCCACCTCCTTCGCCGACCTCGGCTTCGACGTCGACATCGGCCCACTGTTCCAGACCCCGGCGGAAGTAGCCATGCAGGCTGCTGAAAACGACGTGCACGTGGTGGGTGTCTCCTCGCTGGCAGCCGGCCACAAAACACTGGTACCGCAGCTGATAGAAGAACTCCGCAAACTCGGTCGAGAAGACATTATGGTGATCGTAGGCGGTGTTATACCTGCCCAGGACTATGATTTCCTGTTCAAGGCAGGCGCAGCTGGTGTGTTTGGACCTGGCACCATTATCTCAGTAGCGGCTCAGAACATTCTGGAAAACCTGATCAGGAGAGTAGTGGAATAGTTAAGAGTTAAGAGTTAAAATCTGAAAGCTGCAGTTGACTTTGGTTGGCTGCAGCTTTTGCGCTTTAAAAGGACATTGTTCTTTTAGACACACACCCACTTTTGAGCGGCATACAGCCTGGAAGTACTTTGGCATACCCTTTTTTAAGCCGTACCTTTGTGGCACTTACAAAAACTTATTATGTCTTCTAAATCAACAAAATACACTCTGCTAGGCTTCGCTGCCGCCCTCATCATCTACTTCATCTATGATTCGTTTTCCCTTCCCAGCGTTGACGACCTGGATGGTGATTTTAAAGAAGTGGCTTTTTATCGCAATGAGAATAACACCGGCCCGATCGTCAGGATATATGCAGTGACTGTGGCTGATACGCTGTGGCAGGAGATGGAGCAATACGGGAATTACATGCCACACACTAAATATGGCACTACCAGGGTCTATTTCTTTTTGAACAGCCAGCCAGCGCCCGATCAGGTGCAACCCGGACAGCCAAACTTCCCTTCCCAGTTTGAGCCTTATACCTTAGCTCGCTACGAAAAAGACGCCATGGGCCAAATATCCTTTGTACGACATCCATTTAGCCGCTAAAAGGGGCTTAATCACCTCAATATACCATAACTACTTACTGATAATTAAGTAGTTATCACCTAACAATTGCAGCTTAGTTATTAGGCTCATCCTTAAATTAATCGTAAAAGAGAGGATGTGAAACCTAAAAACTAATAGTCTATGAAAATAATTTGGAAAATAGCGGCGGCTACACTTTTCATGAGTTCAGCGTTACTACTGACTTCTTGTAGCGGAGATCAGGGCAATACCACAGATACGCCCTCCGAAACCATGGAAGATAATACGATGGACACTGACATGGAGGACACTGGCATGACGGAAGATACTGCTGGTATGCAAGGAACTACTACAGGCGGTACCACAGGTACGACAACTACTGGAACCACCACGGGAGGTATGACCACGACCGGTACCACTACGGGCACAACGACAACAGGCTCCACAACAGGCACTACGACTGGAACTACTACAGGCACAACTACTGGAACTACGACTGGCACAACTACGGGAACCACTACCGGAACAACAACAGGTACGACTACGGGAACCACGACTGGTACGACGACCGGTACTACATCAGGAACTACTACGGGAACCACGACTGGTACGACGACCGGTACTACATCAGGAACTACTACAGGTACGAACACGGGAACCACTACTGGTACTACAACAGGCAATTAATTAAGATCCATTCTGGTTGCTACACCTTGAATGGGTCGTAGCAACCAGAATCTAACACCTACCCATACGATCGATCAAATCCAAAATAAGCTATGAAAAAACAATGGACTTCACTGCTTGCTGCTTGCTGCTTAGGCACAGCTTCTCTTTTGTTGACTTCTTGCGGAAGCGACAACCAACAATCTGTACCGGATAATCAGTCTATCGAAACAAGTGATATAGACAGTGACTCACTGGAAGACAACCAAGGTGAAGACGCTAGCGGAGGTACGGGTACGAATGCTGCTGGTACAACTACCACCGGCACCACGAGTGGAAGTACAACCGGTGGCACCACCATGTAAACAACTGTAATTCCGACAAGCATACTAGTTGCGCAAAAGCGGGAGGCTGTTAAAGCAGTGTCTCGCTTTTGTTTTTAGTATTAAAGGAACACTCTCATGCTATCCAAATGACTCCTATAATTTCAAGATTTTCCTGCAGGTATTCAGGAAACAAATAAGCTTATCGGAATATCGCTTGCGTACCAGGTTGCATAATAGTATACTTGACCCCTTGCTTCTTTAATTCGTATGAATACACATTCATATAATATGCGCTGACTATGAAGCAAGGCAAATCAAAAAAATCATACTTCCTACTAAACCTGATTCTTTTGCTTCTATCCTATATTTATGCTCCATCGCCGGTACATGCCCAATATCGGCCGGAGACCGATTTGCAAGAGCTTTTTCGTGATGTACAGTTACTGCCTGTTTTCCCGGATTCTAAAACCTTTGCAGACTGTGTGCCCCTGCAGGAGCCAGCGCATATTTTACAGGCCTACCGCCAACAGCGCGGGCAGTCTGGCTTCGATTTGAAGGAGTTTGTGCTCGAACATTTCCTGCTGCCAACACAGCCTTCCTCTAACTTCACGACAGACACCAGCCTTTCTGTAACAGCGCACATACGACAGCTCTGGCCAGTCCTCACCCGCATGCCGGACGAGGGCGGCGGCTCCCTTCTTCCCCTCCCCCATGCCTATGTAGTGCCGGGCGGCCGCTTTCAGGAGATCTACTATTGGGACAGCTTCTTCACCATGCTCGGGCTGCAGGTAAGCGGCGAAAAAGCCTTGATCCAGCACATGGTCGACAATTTCACGCACCTGATCCATACCACCGGCCATATACCAAACGGCAACCGCAGCTATTACCTTAGCCGCTCCCAGCCACCATTTTATGCGCTGATGCTGCACTTGCTTACACAGGAGTTGGGCCGCGATGTGTTAGTAAAATATGCCTCCGCCCTTCGCAAGGAGTATGCTTTCTGGATGGATGGCGTAGAACAACTTACCCCTAACAATCCAACCCACCGCCGGGTGGTACTGCTACCGGACGGCAGCATCCTCAACCGCTACTGGGACGACCAACCGGCCCCCCGCCCTGAATCTTACAGAGAAGATTTGCACATTGCACAGGAATCTGGCAGGTCACCCGAAAAGGTATACCGCCACATCCGGGCAGCGGCCGAGTCGGGTTGGGACTTTAGCAGCCGCTGGTTCGCCGACAAGCAAAACCTAAACACGATCCATACCACCGACATCCTGCCCGTAGACCTCAACTCGCTCCTTTTCCACATGGAACTGACCCTGGCTGAGATGGCCGAACTGGAGCGCAACCCTGCGGAGGCACGTTTATACCGCCAAAAAGCAAAAGCTCGTCGCAAAGCAGTGCTCCACCACATGTGGCACGATGGTGACGGCTTCTTTTATGATTATGATTTTGTACAGGGCACCACCACCAACATCCCAACACTGGCTGGCGTGTTTCCGCTTTACTTCTGTATGGCCAAGCGCAAACAAGCCAATGCAGTGGCTGAGCGCCTGCAAAACGATTTCCTAAAAGCAGGCGGACTGGCGACAACTCTGGTGCATACCGATCAACAATGGGACGCCCCAAATGGCTGGGCACCTTTGCAGTGGATGGGTATACAGGCGCTGCGCAATTACGATCACGAAGATTTGGCCCGCACGATCGCTACCCGCTGGATTACCCTCGGCACCGAAGTACATGAAAGCACCGGCAAGATGGTAGAGAAATATAATGTAGAAAATCTGGAGCTCGAAGCAGGCGGCGGAGAGTACCCGAACCAAGATGGCTTCGGTTGGACCAACGGTGTGTTTCTGAAACTGCTTTCGCTATACCCTGAACTGCGTCCAATTGCCGAGCGCGAGCCCGCCATGCTGCAAAATCGGTAAAGCTATACCTGAATTATAGCCTCTGTGCAGGCGGACATTCGGTTATACTGATTAGTTAGCTCTTATTTATTTTATGAAACTGACCAATTTTGAGATAGAGGATACAGTCACACTACATTATACTGGCTTGTACTTAGACCTTCACAACGATTATGACTTTCATGAATTTAAGTATTCACTATCATCTCAAGTCTTCGAAATACAATGGGATAAATTAGAAACTGAAGAAACCACATCTAATAATATTGATAAATTCAAATTACGCTTTAGCGCAGTTAGTTTTCTTAAAATACAAGAAAGAGATGCTGAAGTTCCTGTGAGCGAGGACAAATGTTTAGATGTGCTTGGATGGCTTCCCCAAAACATGAGGCAAGTTATGGACAGCTTTGGCCTGAAGCCAGACTATAAAAATGATGATATGATTCTTATTTTTCGGGGTGGACAAACCATAAAAATAAATGCCGAACAAGTTGATTTGATAGTATTAGAACAGTAAAACACGTTCTCCCCATATCTTTAGCACACTAAAGACTGCATATACCAAGTCCGGTACTAGAGTAGTTGTTGTACCTGATCTGCAGATTGGTCCAGAAACTGGCACTCAGTTTGCAAAGTCAGCGTTATACAAAAAAACAGGATATGATTCAGGTTAAACATACATTAACGGCACTTGCCTTGCTCCTGAGCACCTTCACAGCTTTTGCGCAGGGCGAAACATCCAACTGGTACTTTGGCAAAGGAGCCGGTATGATTTTTAGGGGCGACACGGTAACCGCAGTGGTCAACAGTAGACTGCAGACCGAAGAAGGCAGCGCCACCATCTCCGATAAATCGGGCAACCTGTTGTTCTATACCAACGGGATCACCGTCTGGAACAAGCACCACCGCGTGCTGCCAAACGGCAACGGCCTGATGGGTATGAAGTCCTCCACCCAATCTGCCCTGATCATACCGAAGCCAGCTGCTGACAGCGTCTTTTACATTTTCACAACCGACATACAGGCGCAGTCCAATGGTTTGCGCTACAGTGTGGTGAACATGAACAAAGACGATGGTAACGGGGCCATTACGGCCCGAAACGTGTTTATGATCGCGCCGGCCACCGAAAAGCTCACGGCCATTCGCCACAGCAACAACCGCGACTGGTGGGTGATTGCGCACCGCTGGAACAGCAACGCCTACATGGCCTACCTGGTGACAGCTGAGGGCGTGAACGTAGAGCCTGTGATGAGCAACGTGGGCACTGTGCATGGTGGCGCGCACCGCAAAGCCATCGGCTACCTCGTTCCTTCTCCTGACGGCACCCGTCTGGCCGCCGCCCTCTGGGACAGCGACAGCAATTTCGAGGTGCTCCGTTTCGACCGTAGTACCGGTGAGGTATCAGACCCTGTTTTGCTGAAAGGCTATGAAGAAGCGTATGGCGTGTGCTTTTCTCCGGATGGCACCAAGCTTTATGGCACCGCGAACGGCAAAGGGGGCGGCAAGGCGCAGATCATCCAATTCGACCTGCAGGCTGGCGACGAAGCAGCCATTGCCAAATCAGCTGTGGTGGTGGGCACTTCCGGCAGTCCGCGCATCGGCGCTATACAAATGGGGCCGAATGGCAAGATGTATGTGGCCCGCCAGGATAACATTCATCTAGGTGTGATCAACGATCCGAATGCCTTGGGTAAGGAAAGTGGTTATGTAGACACGGGCTTTCACCTGGGTGGCCGCAAGAGCGATCTTGGACTTCCAAACTTTCCGCAAGGTATACAGTCGGGCGCAGGTAGGTCTGCAAACGTAAAATAAGGTTTCAAAATCAGATTTAAGAGCCGGGCAGCAGTGTCCGGCTTTTTTGTTTCACACAAATAACTGGCTCGGTAACGCATAAATTCTAAATTTGTAAAGCAATCGATTCTATACCTAACGCTATACCGCCTTGGCAAAACGTTTCAGTGCTGATAAGTATGTAGAGGGCATCCTGGCCGGCGACCGTGTCATGCTGAGTCGTGCCATTACGTTGGTAGAAAGTCGGCTGGCCTCTGACCTGGATCTGGCACAGGACGTTATCAACCAGGTGCTGCCGCATGCCGGCAAATCAGTGCGGATAGGTATAACCGGCGTGCCGGGTGTGGGTAAGAGTACCTTTATTGAATCCTTTGGCAACTACCTGATTCAGGAACAGGGCAAGAAACTGGCCGTGCTGGCCATCGACCCGACCTCACAGCGCACCGGCGGCAGTATACTCGGCGACAAGACGCGCATGGAATCACTCTCCGTTAATCCGCAGGCTTTTATACGTCCCTCCCCTGCCGGTAAGTCCTTGGGTGGCGTAACGCGCAGCACCCGCGAATCCATCATCCTTTGCGAAGCAGCCGGTTTTGACGCCATTATTGTGGAGACAGTGGGCGTAGGCCAATCTGAAACGGCGGTGCATGCCATGGTGGATTTTTTCCTGTTACTGATGCTAGCAGGTGCCGGCGACGAACTGCAAGGTATAAAGCGCGGCATCATGGAGATGGCCGATGCCATTGCCATTACCAAAGCCGACGGCGAGAACGCGATGAAAGCCAAAGCCGCCCGCGCCGAGTACAAGAATGCCCTGCACCTATACCCGATGGCGGCCTCCGGTTGGCTCCCGAAGGTTTCCGTATGCTCAGCAGTGGAGCAAACGGGTCTCGACACCATCTGGCAGACGATAGCGGCATACCTGGAGCTGACCCATCAAAGCGGATTCTTCGAGAAGAAGCGCCACAGCCAGAACCTGCAATGGATGTACGAAGCCATACGCCAGGGGCTGGAGGACAGTTTCTATGCACACCAGCAAGTGAAAGACCAATTGCCAGGTATAGCCGATGAGGTAAAGGAAGGCAAAAAATCAGCGTTTGCAGCCGCAACTGAGTTACTGAAACTGGTATAACTTCTCCCCGAGCCCGAGCCGTCACATAATACCTTATTTGTCATCCTGTAAGGATACAGGTAGCATGCAGCAAAGGCTTAGCCTCCAGGACTAGGCCTTACCCCTAAGCTGAAAAAGTAGAAAAAAAACAGCCGGCACATCACTGCGCCGGCTGCTCTTCATCAATAAGTAAACTTATCGGGCCTCTGCTAATGTCACTTTGGCCCACTTACAAATACCCCCCAGCGGAGGGTTAAACTTGTATACATTTATTTTGACTGACTGCACAAACGGGAACCGGTCGTAGATCTTGTCGATGATCCGGTGGCCCAGATGCTCCAGCAGGCGGGCCGGGACTCTCATCTCTTCCAGCGCCAGCGCATACAGCACTTCGTAGTTCACGGTTTCCCCCAGGTCGTCGCTCTCGGCGGCACGTCTCAGATCGGTTTCAATGAACAGGTCGATGCCGTACTTGTTACCGATCTTCTGTTCCTCGTCGTAAAAACCGTGGAAGGCGAAGAACTCCATTCCTTCCAGTGCAATCTGTCCCATCCGTTTCGAACTAGCCTATCTCGTCAAAGAAAGAGCCTGCCGTTTTTGGTTGACGGCTCTGCGCCCAGTCAGACAGACTATTGCGGGATGGCTCCGTCATCGGTGGCTGCACTTCAGGCTTATCAGGCGTAATAGGCTGTATCTCAGGTATAGGCTGCTCAATTTCAGGAGAAGGGATAGTACCCGGATAGTCCGGCTTCGGCTGCTCGATCTCCGGCGATGGTACGTTTGGCACCGGCGTTATCGGATTCGGAATTTCCGGGTGCGGCTGTGTCACGTCCGGAGCCGGATCACCAAGCGGTTCGTAGCTATTGCTGATGGCAAGAGCAGGTATAGCAGTTGCTGCAGTGGCCGTAGCCTCCGGCAGTTGTATCGTTCTATTCGTTGTGGTTTCCATATCTTTCATGTTACGCAGCAGCTCGGGCTGTTCCACCCGAAGTTCGGCCGCTCTTGAAAGAATACTGGCTGTACTGGTTTTAGGTTTTGACTTTGTCTTCTCGGCTTTCTCCAGCGCCTCGTTGGCCAGGTTGCGCAGGTCACGCACCATACTCTCCAGGTACGACTCCATGCGCTGGTAGTCCTGCTCCAGGGCTTTTACCTCCTGCTGCATTTCGCTCACCATACGCTCGGCCTGCTTCTGGCTGTCTTCCAGCACTACACGGGCCTGGTTGCGGGCTGTGTTCAGCAGTTGGTCAACCTGCAGCTGCGCCTCACGGATCTTAAGCTCAGATGATTTGTTGGCCTGCTCCAGAATAGAGTTACCGGTGTCCTCGGCGGTTTTCAGTGTTTTGTATAATGAAGATTCCACCTCACGCAGCTTCTGCGTCTCGCGGTGAGCCGCCTCCAGCTTGTTGCGCAGGTCTTTGTTCTCATCGAGCAGCTTTTCCCACTGCTGCGATAAAGTCAGCAAAAAAGCATTTACTTCGTCCTTGTCCAGCCCTCTAAATGCCTTCTCAAATGTCTTTTGTCTGATTTCTAAGGGTGTAATCTTCATGATCCAAACTGAATTTTATATCCCACACCGAAATGGTGCGGTCATCACTACACGAAACTAACTTATTCTGGTGAGCCGACCAAAATAATTTATTGACAGAGGTGCCGTGGCTCGCGTTTCGGACTTTATCAATAACCTTGAGCAGTTTGAAGGTTTGCGCGTCCCAAATTTTAATGGACTTATCCATGCTGCAGGTCGCAAAATGTCGTCCGTCGGGGCTATAGGTGATGTGATTGACGGTATACATGTGAGCAATCACATAGCCGCGCTCCTTGTATTTTTCCTGTACCTCCCAAACCCGCAGGTGGGCATCACGGCCCGCTGTGAGCAACTGCGTGCCATCCGGAGAGTAAACGACCGTAAACACGGAGTTGGTATGCGCAGGCAGTTCATACTTCAGCTCCATACTGGTGGCGTCGAAAATACGCACGGTGTGGTCGCTGTACCCGGCGGCCAGCTCGTTGGTGGTTTTGTTGTAAGCCAGGCAGCGCACACTCTTGTCCGATTTGCGTACCATGCTGCGAAGCTCAAAGTCCTCTGCTCCGATCACAGCTATACCTCCGTTGCCCATCCCCACGTATACCTGCCCTGTTTCCGGCACGTAGGCAATGTCGAAAATCGCCACTTTGGGCAGCGCCACGGACTTATGAATAGCCTTGCTGTTCAGGTCGATTACCTGCAAGCCTTCTTGGTTTTGCCCGATCAGCAACTGGTTGCGCTCCGGTACAAACCGCAGGGCGTATACCGATGTGGTGACCTTTGCTACCAGTTCGCCATTATCCGGTTGGTCCAGGTCCCAGGAAGCCACCATGCCGTCGCTGCCCGCCGAATAAACAGTGGCAGGCGAAGCACCACCCTCCAGGGTATACACACAATCGCGGTGGCCTGTCAGGGTGGCGACTTTCTGTACTTGTATCTTGCTAGCCATCTCTACTTGGTCTGATGTACTTAAATTTAGCTAAATTTACAACAATTGCCGCTAACCCTATTGCTGCCAATCAGAAATTACTGCCATGCCCCTGCTCCAGACCCGTGAACTTGACCCCCATACCCTACTCGGAGTGTGGCTTCTCGACGAAGCGCCGGATGCTTTACGCTCTTTGCTGCCTGCGCACATAAACCCTGACGAGAGCCTGCAACTGGCTCACCCCAGAAGACAACGCGAATGGCTCGCCAGCCGTGCATTGGCTTACCTGCTACTGCAACGCTTCACCAACGAACCGCTGCCCTTGTTGCGCGACGCTACTGGCAAACCTGTGTTTGCAAGTGCTCCTTTTCAGCTTTCCATCACCCACTCGCCGCGCATGGCCGCCGTTATACTTTCCGAAAAATATGATGTTGGCATAGATCTTGAACTAGTAAGCGCAAAGGCGCTGCGGGTAGCTGACAAGTTCCTGACTGACCAGGAGAAGGCTTTTACCGCCGACGATGAACAGCAGACTTGTCTGTACTGGAGCGCTAAAGAAACCTTGTACAAGATGTACAGCCAAAAACGACTTATTTTTAAGGAAAACTTATTAGTGGAACCTTCGCAGAGCCCTGAAAACAACTTATTGCAGGGTCACGTTATTACGGATAATTTTTCTAAATTGTATCAGATCCATCACGAAGTGCTTCACAACCACGTACTAACCTATAGTGTTGATCGTTGATACATCTTACACGCACCTAAACAAACAAACATGAAATATCTGGCTTCTTTTGTTGTAGCATTCCTGGTCACGGCCAGTGTATTTGCACAAGGCAGCTACCAGTTGGGCAGCAAAGTCGCGGACTTCTCGCTCAAAGATGGGCAAGGGAACAATGTGTCGCTAAGTAATTTTGCCGACAGCAAAACAGTTGTTTTGGTGTTTACGGATAACAAGTGTCCTTACGCTAAACTCTACGAAAACCGCCTTGTCACGCTATCGAGCACTTATGCGGCCCGTGGTGTGCAGTTCATCTTCATTAATCCGGGCGTAGGCGTGGGCGAAGGCAGTGATACCATGGAAGATCTGGTAACTAAAAACTATAGCTTCCCATACCTGGCAGACGAGGGACAACGCATCAGTCAAAAATTCGGAGCTACTAAAACGCCGGAAGTGTTTGTGTTGCACAACATAGGCGGCGAATTTGTGCTGAAGTACAAGGGCGCGATAGATGACAGTCCGCAAGTTGAGAGCGGCGTGCGCAACAATTACCTTAAAACTGTAATTGATGATGTGTTGGCCAATAAAAATATAAGCGCAGCCGACAAACGCGCGACCGGTTGTATGATCAAGCGATACTAATTAAACCTACGGCGGTAGCTATACCTGCCATTTCCCAGGACAATAGGGTAATGCTATACCTGTAGTAGATAAAAAGGCAAAGGCCGGCACTTCTGAGTACCAGCCTTTGCCTTTCTATTTATACCTGATCGTTGCTGTGCTTATACTGTTGGATCCTCGTCCGTGATCGCCGTCAGCAGTTTAGTCACTTCGGTTGCCTTTTCCAGGTCGTTGGTCTTTTCAAACGAGAAGGCCAGGTTACGGAGCGCCCTTTTCACAATTTCGATGTTAGAGCACGGCTCGTAGAAAATATCGATCGGGTTGAGGTTAAGCTGCACGATGTAGTTGTCTATATCAGCTTTTGAAAGCATCAGCCCTTTGTTGTATACGTTGATATAGAACTGCACCTCGCCCAGTTTATAGGTCAGGATGAAGAGGTTTGGCAGGTTAACACCGTAAACAGGCATACCTAAACGTTGCGCAATGGTCATGTAGATCACACAAAGCGTCAGCGGGTTCCCGCGCCGGGTTTCCAGCGCCAGGTGCATCATGGAATTCGACGGGGAGTGGAAGTTTTTGGTATTGGCTGAGAACTTCTTTTCGCGGAAAAGTGTGTTGTTCAGCGATTTCACCTGGTCATAAGGGTGCATGTTCTCCTTCATGTTCGTCCAGGCGTCGAAGTACAACTGATCCAGCCCTTTCGATAAAGTAGCCAGTTCCACATCCGGGTACAGGTAGGTATTCACCAGCCACATCCCTTCCACCAGGTCCTGTCCTCCGCTCTCTTTCCAATTCTTTAGGCGCTGCAACAAGCCGTCAAACTGCAGACTATGGATCAGATCCTCAATCCGCTTCTGCAGGTCTGAGTTCAGGGTTTCCTCCCATTCCTCTTCCAGAAACGGAATAATGCTCTCCCCCAGCGATACAATCTTCTTCTCTACGTGCGACGCGACCTCATAATCGATATCATCCAACAGCGAGATCATCGCCTTTATCTCCTTCTTTGTCAAAATAATGCGTAATGGTTAAAGCGTAATAAGTACTAGTTGAACAGTGCTATGTCCGTCATAATTTATAACACCGCCCTTCTTAAACAAACCCCTGATTCTTCCGGAAGATTTCAGAACGGAAAATAAAATCTTACAAATTGTACGTCAGCCTGCTGTATACCGTCTACACCTTCCTTATCCAAACAGTCTGTAGCGTGATTGATCGAAGCAACAATTAGCTCAAAGTTAAGACTATCCGAAAGCCCCTGAACAGGTATAGCAATAAAAGAGCAGTCAACTATCACGTTTGAATCACACCTACATTATACGGTTTCTCGATTGGCGCATGGTTAGCAGCTTCTATACCCATCGAGATCACTTTACGGGTCTCCAGCGGGTCGATGATGCCGTCTATCCACAGGCGGGCCGCCGCGTAGTAGGGTGAAAGCTCTTCGTTATACTTGGCTGTGATACGCTCAAGCAGTTCCTTTTCTGCCTCTGGAGTGATCTCTTCTCCTTTCGCTTTCAAAGCCGATACCTGGATCTGCAGCAAGGTGTTGGCCGCTGCCGCACCGCTCATCACGGCTAGTTGCGCCGATGGCCAGGCGTAAATCAGGCGCGGGTCGTAGGCCTTGCCGCACATGGCGTAGTTGCCGGCCCCGTAGCTGTTGCCCAGGATGACCGTGAACTTCGGCACCACCGAGTTGGCCATGGCATTCACCATTTTGGCGCCGTCCTTAATAATGCCGCCGTGTTCGGCCTTGCTGCCCACCATAAAGCCCGACACATCGTGCAGGAACACTAGTGGAATCTTTTTCTGATTGCAGTTCATGATAAAGCGGGCCGCCTTGTCAGCTGAGTCGGAGTAGATCACGCCGCCCATCTGCATTTCGCCTTTTTTGCTCTTTACGATCTTGCGCTGGTTAGCTACTATACCCACTGCCCAACCATCGATCCGGCCCAGTCCGCAGATCAGCGTCTGCCCATACAGTTCTTTGTATGGCTCGAACTCGGAGTTGTCGACCAGGCGATGGATGATGTCCATCATGTCGTAGGGCTTGGTGCGGTCGGCTGGCAGCATGCCGTAAATCTCTTTCTCGTCGAGCTTCGGAGCGGCAGGCTCCACGCGGCTGAAACCAGCCTTCGGGTTTTCGCCCAGTTTATCGAATATGGTGCGGATGTGGTCCAGCGCCTCTTTGTCGTCTTTGCATTTGTAGTCGGTCACGCCTGAAATCTCACAGTGCGTCGAAGCGCCACCCAGCGTTTCGTTGTCAATGCTCTCGCCAATAGCTGACTTCACCAGGTATGAGCCACCCAGGAACACAGAGCCTGTACCTTCCACAATCAGGGCCTCGTCGCTCATGATCGGCAGGTAGGCGCCACCGGCCACGCAGCTGCCCATAATGGCGGCGATCTGCACGATGCCCATTGAGCTCATCACGGCGTTGTTGCGGAACATGCGTCCGAAGTGCTCTTTGTCCGGGAATATCTCGTCTTGCATGGGCAAAAACACGCCGGCGCTGTCCACCAGGTATACGATCGGGAGTTTGTTCTCGATGGAAATCTCCTGCGCACGTAGGTTTTTCTTGGCCGTGATCGGGAACCAGGCACCGGCCTTTACGGTAGCATCGTTGGCTACCACCACGCACTGGCGGCCTTTGATGTAGCCTAAACCTGTCACCACGCCGCCGCTTGGGCAGCCGCCCACCTCCTGGTACATACCTTCGCCGGCAAAAGCGCCTACTTCCAGAAACTCGGTTCCTTCGTCAAGCAGGTAGTCGATGCGTTCGCGGGCTGTCATTTTACCTTTGTCGTGCTCTTTTGCGATGCGCTTTTCGCCGCCGCCCAGGTGTACTTTTTTCAGTTTGCCTTTCAGCTGGAAACTCAGCTGTTTGAGAGAGTCTTCGTTCTTATTGAATTCGATATCCATGAAGGGGTTATTATAAATAAGGGGACTACTTACAATGAAAAATCCGCTTTAAGGGCGGATTTCACAAATATACAATTTTTATAAGATAGCTTATTGCCTTTTTGTGGTATCGGCAGGGGATACCTTGACAGAGTCTTGAACAGGGCGACGAAACTCATCCGGGTTCTCATCCTGTAGCTCTTTCACCTCTTCCAGCGTAATCACACGCCCCGTGGCATCCACCTTATACCTGTCTTTGCGACCGATAAGCGAAAACTGCACATAGCGCTTCGGATAGGCCTGGATGTCGCGCAGCAACAGATTGAGCGCCTCTGTTGAGCGGTTCATGTTCTGGTACAGCTGCTCATCGTTCATCAAACGGCCCAATGAGCCTTCGTTCGAGTTGAGTTTAGCAATTGTGCTTTCCAGTTCGTTCACGGCCGAGTTGGCGTCGGCTACCAGTTTTTTTACTTCTACCTGCTTTAGGGTGTCTGTAATCTCGACCATATTCAGGGTCAGGCGGTCGATGTTGCGCTGGGTCTGGTTGAGGGCCGCCGTAAGTTGGCTTAGGTTTCTGGTGATCTGGTTGATGTTACGCTGGTTGTCGCGTATGATCTCGTTTACCGCTTCTGTCGTTTTGTTGGAGTTGGCCAGTATCTGCTGTATGTTGCCCTTTGCCTCGCTGTCGAGCAGGCGATTCACACGGGCCAGCGTGGTGTCCACTTTGTCAATTACCGGCACCGACTTGGATGAGAGCATGTCCGTGATGCTGGTTTCTTTAAAGGCGATCAGTTCCTCTCCACCTTTGTATTCCTTATTGTTGTTGCGAAGGAAGAGTGTAATGGCCTTGCTTCCCAAAAAGTCGGAGTTGCCGAGGCTGGCGATAGTAGAGTCCCCGATCTGCAGGTCTTTCCGCACTTCAATGTCCACACGTACCATGTTTGCACGGTCGGTAAGCAGCTCCATGTCTTTCACATGGCCTACCTGTATGCCGTTCAAAAATACAGGATTTGAAATGGTAAGCCCATCCACGCTGTCGTAAACCACATGATAAGTATTGGATTTGGAGAAGAGCGTGGAGCCTTTCAGGAATTCATACCCGAAGTATAGTATTACAATTGCCGTTATACCTAACAGGGCAACCTTAATTTCCTTTGATATTTTCACGTAGGTGAGTTTGCTTTTTGCTTTAGTTCATGGCTTCAAGCTCTTGCTTGTATTCCTTGAAGGCACGATATATACCTGATGCCATATACGTCTGACCGGTTTTATCGTTAAGGAATTTTTCTTCAGCCGGGTTGGTAAGGAATCCGGCCTCAATCAGCACGCTTGGCATGTAGGATTTCCAGAGGACCAGAAAGCCTGCCTGCTTCACGCCACGGCTGGTGCGCCCTACTCTGTTTTTAAACTCATTTTCTACCTTTTGGGCAAAACGGAGGCTATTATCAATGTAGGCACTCTGGTGCAGCGCAAACATAATGTGGCTCTGCGGGGAATTCGGATCGAAGCCGCCGTATTTTTCCTTATAGTCGTCTTCCTGCAAAATAACGGCGTTTTCGCGCTTGGCAACGGCCAGGTTGTTATTGGAAGTGTGAAGCCCCATCGTATAGGTCTCGGTGCCGTAAGCAGAAGGAGGTCCTGCGTTAAGGTGAATAGAGATAAACAGGTCCGCGTTGTTCTTGTTGGCGATGCCGGCACGGTCGATCAGTTCTACAAACGTATCGTCTTTGCGGGTGTAAACAACTTTCACGTCGGGCACGTTCTTCTCAATTAACGTACCGACCTGTAAGGCCAACTTTAAGGCCACATCAGCCTCGTGCGAGACTTTGCCGTTACAACCTATGTCTTTGCCGCCATGACCCGCATCGATAACTACCGTGCGCAGCTTGTACGCCTTACGGTATTCGAGCTTGCTGGAGGATAGTAAAAGTAAACTTAGGGCCAGAATTGAAATAGTAACAATATTTCTCACAACGCTCGTTAGTTAAAAGTTAAACAATAACTTTGTACAAAATAAATAAAACTTTAGGGAAGTCTGAAGAAGTTGCGCTACATTTTCATCTTTTTGCTGCTGGTGCAGCTCGCCGTGCTTTCTGCCCAGCCTGCGCTGGGTCAACGGGTGCGTCGTCCCACCACTACAGCCTCGCCAAAAGACACTGTCAACATCTCTCCACCTCAGGATTCACTCGTGACAACGGCACCGCAGGGCGACATCGAGACCACAATCAATTACTCTGCCAGAGATTCCATTCTGTTTGAGGTAGACCGCAAAGTAGTACATCTGTATGGAGATGCCAAAATTGATTACGGCACCATGGAGCTTTCGGCAGCTTACATCGAGATCAACTACGACCTCAATACCCTTACGGCTACTACCCTTGCCGACTCAGCTGGCCAGGAGACTGGTACTCCGGTATTTAAGGACGGGGCTGAAAGCTACGCCGCCAAGCGCATCGCCTATAATTACAAAACCAAACGTGGCCGGATCTCTGAAGTAGTAACGCAACAAGGCGAGGGGTATATACATTCTGAGGTGGTGAAAAAAAATGAGGCGAACGAAATTTTTGGTCTGCACAACAAGTACACTACCTGTAACCTCGAGCACCCGCACTTCTACATCAGTGCTGGCAAGATCAAGGCCATACCCAACGACAAGATCATGTCGGGGCCGTTTAACCTCGTGATCGCCGATATACCTACGCCGCTCGGCTTTTTGTTCGGCCTCTTCCCAACGCCAAAGAACAAACGCTCTTCGGGCGTGATCATGCCAACCTTTGGTGAGTCGCGGGCCCGTGGCTTCTACCTGAGCAACGGTGGCTACTACCTGGCCCTGAACGACTACATCGGCACCCGCATCACCGGCGACATTTACTCGCTGGGCGGGTATAAGGTAACGGTAGACAACACCTACATCAAGCGCTACGCATACCGTGGCAACTTCAACATCAGCTACGATTACTTTAAGAATGACGAAGCCGATGTGGCTGACCCGAACCGCTCTACAAACAGCCTGGCCGGTCTGCCGCCTACCCAACGCACTGCCTTTGTTAACTGGTCGCACAGTCCGGTGCAGAAGCCTGGTCGTGGACGATTCTCAGCCAACGTGCGGGCCGGTAGCAGCCAGCACAACCGTGTCAATTTCAACAACCCGAACAATTACCTGACACCGACCTTCAACTCAACCATACAGTACCAGAAGAACATCCAGAACACGCCTTTCAGCTATACTGCTACACTGAGCCAGGGCCAGAACAACGGGGGCTTCGTAGGAGAGGGTGAGAACCAAAGACCGGCTCCCACCACCATGCGCTTTACGCTGCCTGACCTCAACTTTGCGATGACGCAGACGAGTTTGTACGAGCTCTTCTCGAAGAATGTGCCTACCGGCAGGTGGTACGAAAACTTTACCTTCGGATACAACTTGCGGGCCCGAAACGAGGTGTCCAACCAGGTGGCTGCCCGCAGACTAGGGAATGTGCCTGTGGTAGATGGCACAGAAAGAGACACCACCTTTGCGCTTAACTTGAACAACCTGGATCGTCTCTGGCGTAATGGCCGCAAGAGCGCCGACCATAACTTTACCATCGGGCTGGGTAACTACAAGGTGTTCCGCTTCTTCAACCTGACGCCGAACGTCAATTACCGGGAGACCTGGTTCGACAACAAACTGACCTATACCTACGACGACGAGCAGCAGGCCGTACGCATCGACACGGCGAGCTTTGGCAGGGTGTACGAGTACGGTGCAGGCGCCTCCCTCAACACGACTGTGTACGGTACTGTCCAGTTCCCGAAGAGCAAGCGGGTAGAGGCCATCCGCCATACCATGATTCCGAGCGTTAGCTACGGCTACCGTCCTAACTTTGGCGACGAAAATCGTTTTGGCTTCTCCCAAACCACACAGGTAGGCCTGGACTCACTGACGAACCAACCGATCTTTCAGACGCTGCCGCGCTTTAATGGTAACGTGCCTTCCGGAGGTCTGCAAAGCAGCCTGAGCATGCAGATCAATAACCGTGTCGAGATGAAAGTGCGCTCGCGTAGCGACTCCACAGAGGCTAAGTCTGAAAAGGTGAGTTTGATCGACAACCTGAACATAGGGACATCTTACAACCTGGCTGCCGACTCGCTGCGGCTCTCCCCCATTAACATCAGCATGAACACACGCCTGTTCAAAGTGTTTGATGTGAACTTTACCTCTACCCTCAACCCTTACCAGCTTAATCCGGGTGGCACCCGTCCCGTAAACCGCTACATGCTGGAAGGCCCTGGTTTTAAACTCGCCAGGCTCACCAATGCCAACCTGAGTGTGCGGGCCAACTTTAACCCTGCTGCGCGGTCCACTAACGTGCCGCCACCGACCAACCTGCCCGGTATGCTGAACCCAAACGACCAGTTTCTGCCTGACTATGTGGATTTCAACATCCCCTGGACACTGAACCTGGACTACACGATCTTCTACACCGGTGGCACACAGCAGAACCGGGGCGAGATTACGCAGAACATTGGCATGCAGGGTACCCTGAACCTGACCGAAAAGTGGAAGTTTGGCTACATGGCCGGGTATGACTTTACGAACCAGAACATTTCCAACGCCAGTCTCGACATTTACCGCGACCTGCACTGCTGGGAGATGAGCATCGGCTGGAGACCATTCGGCTTGATGCGCGGCTATAATGTGACCATCAACGCCCGATCTGCCCTGCTGCGCGACCTGCGCCTGACCAGAAACAGATCAGGCATGAACTTCAGATAACACTCCGAACAGCCGCGCCAGAAAAATGGGTGGCTGTTTTTGTTTTGATTTTTATAATTTTGAATCAAATCCAAACCAGCATCCTATGTCTGTTCATAAAAGCGACGTAAAAAAAGTTACCACGCACCAGTTGCAAAACATGAAAGAGCGCGGCGAGAAGATCTCCATGCTCACGGCCTACGACTATTCTATGGCCACCATTCTGGACGCTGCCGGCGTAGACGTACTGCTTGTCGGTGACTCCGCCTCTAACGTAATGGCCGGGCACGAAACCACGCTCCCCATCACGCTGGACCAGATGATCTACCATGCCTCTTCGGTGATCCGTGGCGTGAACCGCGCTTTTGTAGTGGTGGACCTGCCGTTTGGCTCTTACCAAGGCAATTCCTCAGAGGCACTGCGCTCTACCATCCGCATTATGAAGGAGTCGGGCGCACATGGCATCAAGCTGGAAGGCGGTGCTGAGATAAAGGAATCGATTGTCCGCATTCTGAGTGCTGGTGTACCTGTGATGGGGCACCTGGGCCTGACGCCACAGTCTATCTACAAATTCGGCACATACACCGTGCGAGCCAAAGAAGAAGCCGAAGCGCAGAAACTGATCGAAGACGCCCTGTTGCTGCAGGAACTGGGCTGCTTCTCGATTGTGCTGGAGAAGATCCCTTCGGAGTTGGCCAAGCGTGTTGCCGAGAAGCTGGAAATTCCGATCATAGGTATAGGCGCAGGTCCGCACGTGGACGGACAAGTGCTGGTAGTGCACGACATGCTGGGCATCAACAAGGAGTTCAAGCCACGCTTCCTGCGTCGTTACGCCGACCTGCACACCATCATGACCGACGCCGTGCAGAACTATGTGAAAGACGTGAAGAGCAAAGATTTCCCGAACGAGAAAGAAGCGTATTAATTTCAGTGAAGAGTTATGAGTTAAAAGTTAAGAGTGAGCGGTATGCGTACGGTAGAGTGCGCGGCTACAGTCTTAACGCTAATACCGGCTTTGATACTGGGCACCTCTGGATAAAACACTTTTAACTCATAACTCTTCACTTTTAACTCTCAACTAAATTGTTAGATGTACTTTTTGAGGATAACCATGTGCTGGTGGTGAATAAGCCGGCAGGACTGCTTGTGCACGGCGATGAAACCGGCGACGAGTGCCTTGCCGATCTGGCCAAAGCCTACATCAAAGAGAAGTACAACAAGCCAGGCAACGTTTACATTGGGGTGGTGCATCGTCTGGACAGACCGGTTAGTGGGGTGGTGGTGCTAGCTAAAACCTCCAAAGCTCTCAGCCGTCTCAACGAACTCTTCCGAAGCAAAAAGACGGTAAAAACCTACTGGGCCGTGGTGCTCAACCGGCCTGCTATACCTGAGCAGACGCTTGTGCACTGGCTCATCAAGGATAGCAGTCGTAACGTAACCAAAGCCTATGCCCGCGAAAACAAAAATGGACTCCGCTCCGAGTTGAGCTACCGCCTGGCCGGGGAGCACGACAAGAATTACCTACTGGAAGTTAATCCTGTCACGGGCCGGCCGCACCAGATCCGGGTGCAGCTAGCCTCCATGAACTGCCCTATTGCCGGTGACCTGAGGTATGGCGCCACCAAACCGTTACCAGACAAGAGCATCGCCCTGCATGCCCGCAGCCTGCAGTTCGAGCATCCCACCCTGAAGACCATAATTACAGTCACCGCACCTCTGCCTGCTGCTCCGATCTGGAAACCTTTTGTTAATGAGTAAAGACGAATGAATAATCAGTAATGATTAGAGTACAGGTATACAATCAGTTTACACCTTGCTTCAGCTTATAAGCCTGGCCTCCCACGTCTGGCACTCCCTGTTCATTGATCATTGTCCTAAACCCATCGCGCTCTACCATTATTCGTTATTACTTATTCATTCCTCATTATTCACTATTCGTTCCTAACTCGTCATTATTAAAAGCTGACATTTATCATCTTTCTGAACTTTTATACCGGTTTTTATTCTTTCTATAAAATCAGATCGTAATTTTGCGGAGGCTTGGTGTGTGCTTTAAGCGCCGCTATACCTGAATCAGAATCAATCACTTCAACATACTAATTGCTTAATGGCCATACTTATTTTCTTCGTACTGCACTGGTACCTCTCCTTGTTTGTGCAGACATTCTTCCTGCACCGCTATGCAGCACACAAGATGTTCACCATGAACCCGTTCTGGGAGAAGGCGTTTTACCTGCTGACCTACATCGCACAGGGCTCTTCATTCCTGTCGCCGCGTGCCTATGCAATTCTGCACCGCATGCACCACGCCTTCTCTGACACGGAGCGTGACCCGCATTCGCCACATTACTCCAACAACGCATTTGCGATGATGTGGAAGACCAAAAACATTTACAACGACGTACTCAACCACCGCGTGGAGCCCGAGCGCCGCTTTGATGGCGACTACCCGCTATGGCCAGCACTGGAGAAGATAGGGGATTCGAAGGTTTCTCGTATTGGTTGGGGCGTGGCTTATGTGCTGTTCTACATCGCCTTCGCCACCCAGTGGTGGATGTTCCTGCTGCTGCCGCTTCACTTCCTGATGGGTCCGGTGCACGGCGCGATTGTAAACTGGAGCGGTCACAAGTACGGTTACCAGAACTTCGACAACAACGACAAGTCGCGCAACTCGCTTTTCTTCGACTTCCTGACAGGCGGTGAGCTGTTCCAGAACAACCACCACAAACTGCCTAACCGCGTAAACTTCGGTGTGAAGTGGTGGGAAGTAGACCCAACCTGGCCGGTGATCTGGACGCTGGACAAGCTGAGCATCATCAAGCTAAAGCCTGTAAAAGTGAAGACAGCCATACCTCCCAGAGCAAAAGCCAACGCTTAAATAGATTTAAAAGCCCTTCGGAAACGGAGGGCTTTTTGTTTACAACAAGGTATAGCACTGCACACAAAAGCTGTTGGGTACATAACTACTCTACGTAAACCGGAATACTTAATAGGTATAGCGTTTACACACCCTATACCTGCAGGGGCACCGCTGCAACGCTATACCTGTATAGGCCTCCCCTAAATCAATCTGTAAAAACCTTGCATTAATCGGCACAAAATCACTACCTTTGCGGTTCTAAAAACTGGCGGACGGGTTTCGCCGACTTTAAATTTTATATAAAAAATGGCTGTTAAAATCAGACTGGCCCGCAGAGGCCGCAAAAAAGCTGCTATCTACGATATCGTAGTAGCTGACGCTCGATCACCACGTGATGGTAAATTCATCGAGAAACTGGGGACTTACAACCCAAACACTAACCCTGCTTCTATCGATTTTAGCGAGGAGAAGGCGTTCCAGTGGTTAATGAATGGTGCTCAGCCAACTGACACAGTGAAGGCAATGCTTTCTTACAGAGGTATTCTGTACAAGAAGCACCTGCAGATCGGTGTTGTAAAAGGCGCTATCACGCAAGAAACAGCTGATGCTCGTTTCGAAGAGTGGAAGAAAGAGAAAGACGCGAAAATCGAAAGCAAGCGTACTACCCTTGGCTCTGAGAAAGATGCGAAGCGTAAGGCTGCTCTTGATGCTGAAACGAAAGTAAAAGAAGCTCGTGCAGAGGCTATCCGTCAGCGTGAGGCTGCCAAGCTTGCTCCTGAGCCAACTGCTGAAGCAGAAGAAGCTCCTGAAGCACCAGCTGCTGAAGGCGAGTCTACTGAAGAACAAGCATAAATTACATCGGCCATGCACATTGATGACTGCTTCCTGTTAGGTCACATCGTCAAGACCCATGGCATCAAGGGACAAGTGGTTGCGTTTTTTGACGTGGACTACCCCGAAGATTATGATGGTCTGGAATCAGTCTTTCTTGAACAACAAGGAAGGCTGATTCCTTTTTTTATTGACAAGATGGAGCCCGTGCAGAAAGGCCGTTTTATTATCACTTTTGAGGATATAAAAACGATCGAGCAGGCCGAGAAGCTACGCAATGTCAACCTATACCTGCCGCTAGACGAGCTCCCGGAGCTGGAAGAAGGGCAGTTCTATTTCCATGAGGTGATCGGCTACCAGGTAGTGGACCAGAACCACGGCCCGCTTGGCACCGTGAAAGACTTTTACGACATGCCGCAGCAACAGCTGATGGCTATGGACTATAACGATCAGGAAATGCTGGTACCTGTGCTGGATGAGGTGTTTGTACGCGCCGACCACGAAGCCAAAGTGCTGCACGTAAACCTGCCGGAAGGCCTGCTGGAAGTATACACCCAGCCCGGCACCCCTGACGACGCCGACGAGTAGCCCCCATTATCATGCGATTTGACATCATCAGTTGCCAGCCCGACCTGCTGGACAGTCCTTTTAGCCATTCTATCGTTAAAAGAGCCCAACAAAAAGGTCTGGTAGAGATCCACATACACGACCTACGCAAGTACGCCATCAACAAACATGGTCAGATAGACGACTATGCCTTTGGCGGCGGAGCTGGTATGGTGATGATGATCGAACCGATCGACAGGATGCTTTCGGACCTGAAAGCCGAGCGGGAGTACGACGCTGTCATCTACATGACGCCTGACGGGCAGACGCTTAACCAGAAAATAGTAAACCAGTTCTCACTCCTCCGCAACGTCATCATCCTGTGCGGGCATTACAAAGGCGTGGATGAGCGCGTGCGACAGCATTACGTAACCCATGAGATCAGCATAGGCGACTATGTGCTTTCGGGTGGCGAGCTGGGAGCAGCTGTGCTGGCCGATGCCATTATCCGGATCATACCGGGTGTACTCAACGACGAGTCCTCCGCCCTGACCGATTCGTTCCAGGACGGGCTGTTGGCGCCGCCAGTCTATACCCGCCCGGCCGACTACAAAGGCATGACGGTTCCTGATATTCTGCTTTCCGGAGACGGGCCTAAGATAGAGCAATGGCGCTTTGAGCAGGCAGTGGAGCGTACCAGACAGCGCAGGCCGGACCTGCTGAACGAGTAGCAGGACAGCTTTGTAAAGGTGTCAAAAGCGTTTCTTTTGCGCTTTTAAAGGATAAGTTTCAAAAACTTACATTTTTTTTCTGCAAAGATTCTTATGTAATAAATAATTGCATATCTTTGCAGTCCGAATTTTGAAGAAGATATTTAGCTTTAACAACATAGCCATGAGCGAATTACTTAAATTTATCGAGCAGGAATCTACAGACAAGCGCGCCTCTTTCCCGACTTTCCAGTCTGGCGATACCATCAACATCCACGTGAAAATCCGTGAGGGTAACAAGGAGCGTATCCAGCAGTTCCAGGGCGTTGTTATTCAGCGCAAGAACGTAAACACAAACGGTGAGACTTTCACTGTAAGAAAAGTGTCTAACCAGATTGGTCTGGAGCGTATTTTCCCACTGCTTTCTCCATCTATCGAGAAGATCGAGCTGGTAAGAAAAGGCCGTGTTAGAAGAGCTAGACTATACTACCTGAGAGGTCTGCAGGGTAAGGCTGCTCGTATCAAGGAAAGAAGATAATTGAAGAACCTGTTTTCATAAGTTTTCCATAGTTTTAGTAAAGGGAGCCGTTTCTAACCAAACGGCTCCCTTTTTTTACACCTGCTATACCTGTCAGGCTATACCTGCTTTGGCCAGGCCTGCTATATTTGTGCAGCTATACCTGCTCTCTACCTTTGTTGTTCTCTACACCCATGAAAACTCTACAACGCTATACCTTCCTGTTGTTCTCCCTGGCCCTGCTAGCCTCCTGCCAGACAGACTATGCCGCCCTGCCTACCTACAATGGCAAAAAACAGTTGCAGGCCGTGATCGAGGTACCGGCTGGTAGTTCGACCAAGCTGCATTATAATCGACAGACGAAAGCCTTTGAGCCCGAGCAGCAGGCCGGCCAGGATCGCATCATACCTTTTCTCCCCTACCCGGCCAACTTCGGCTTTATACCTTCCACAGAAACCAACGCACAGAAGAAACCCTTGGAAGTAATCGTGCTGGCCGGGAGCGTCGCCTCAGGCACAGTGATGGAAGTGATCCCAGTGGGCGTGCTGCAGCTGGAAACAGCCGGCGAACTGGACCACAAGATCATCGCGGTACCGGCAAGGCCAAGCGAGCGCTCCATCAACGCCTCCGACTACAACAGCTTTACCGCTGACTACCCGGCCGCCAAAGCTATCTTGCAGCAGTGGTTTGTGCACCACAACCCAACAGCCAAGAGTAAGATTGTAGGCTGGCGCAACGAGCAGTTTGCCGAACAGGAAATACAGCGCTGGATGAAGCTGTAAGGTATAGCAAAGAAAAAGCCTCCTGATGTGGAGGCTTTCTTGTTTCCGACAGGTATAGCAGCTATACCTTACTTGATATCCCGCAGCTTCGCTCTAACCTCATCCACTGCCTTCTCCATAGCCTGCACCTGCTGGCGGCTGGCTTCCTGCTGCTTCACGTTTAGCTCTACGTTCTGCTCCAGTTGACGCAGTTCGTCGGCATTGCGCACGAGTTCGGCTTCCAGTTCCTGCTTGCGCTTCTTATTCTTTTCGATGCTTAGTTGCAGTTCATTTGCCTGCTTTACGACGCGGTCCTGCTCCTTTTTGGTATTGCGCAGCACGTTCTCGGCCTCGTTAATCTGAAGCAGGACATCTTCCTGATACAGCTTTTTACCGAAGTTTTCCATAAACTGCTCGGCAGCAGTGAACAGCTCGGGGGTCGCATTCTTATCAACGGTTGTCTCTCCAGTTTCCAACGACCACCACACATAGCTGCCGGTTGCATGCGTGCCAACGGTGGAGATGACGCGCACCGGTTGTTTGCTGATGCTGATCAGCTTTGCCTCCTCTACCGTGTAAACGCCTTTGGTATGCTTTACCTTACCTGCTTCTTTGCTCAGGTGGTCTTTCCAGATCTTCTCTACGAACTTCGGGTCCAGTTGTACGCTCAGCTGCTGGCCACTGCGCTTGATACCGCTCACCACCTGTTCGTTTTCCTCTACACGCATCACCTGCGCACTCGCCATACCTGATACCAGCAACATGGCCGCTACCAACAATCCTTTTACTCGCATACTCTACTTAGAAATAATGATTTGACAGGAACAATCGTATACCTACGAAAATAGCTAATCCATAGCATATATCAGATATAAGAGGCAGGATTAATTTAGCGACCGTTCTGTTTGGGTTTAGGGGCCGCGAAGCTTACCTTTGTAGGTTTACAGCCCGGCTAGCCCAATGTGAATTTTTCACGTACGCGAACAATAACACAGTCCCACCTGTTGGAAACGCAATGAAAATAACGATCTGCAGAAAAGAGCACTTTAATGCCGCACACCGCCTGCACAATCCGGCTTGGAGCGACGAGCAAAACGCGGAGGTTTTCGGGCTGTGCAACAACCCCAATTTCCACGGGCACAACTACGAGCTCATTGTGAAGCTGACGGGCGCCGTGGACGAGGAAACCGGATATGTGTACGACATGAAAAAGCTCAGCACGCTAGTAAAAGAAGAGGTGATCGACAGGTTTGACCACAAAAACCTCAACCTCGACACAGAGGAGTTCAGGCAACTGAACCCGACTGCTGAAAACATTGCCATGGTGATCTGGAAGCGATTGCGTGAAAAAATAAGCCGGGAATATGAATTGGCGGTAACGCTTTATGAAACTGAACGAAACTTTGTTGAATATAATGGATAACCAGGAACTGGGCACCGAAGCGGAAGAGATGGACGATCACATGATGAGCTCCCTGGAAACGCCGCTGCGCCCTGACGCATTTGCCCTTTCTGACGCTGAGAAGATCGTGATCATTGAAAGGCACTTCCGCGAAATTATGCATACCATGGGGCTCGACCTCACGGATGATAGCCTGAAAGGAACGCCGCTACGTGTTGCCAAAATGTATGTGCAGGAAATCTTCAGTGGCCTTCATCCGGAGAACAAGCCGGTTATCCGCCGATTTGAGAACAAGTACAAGTATAAGCAGATGCTGGTAGAGCGCGACATCACTGTGTACTCTTCCTGCGAGCACCACTTCGTGCCGATCATTGGCAAAGCCCACGTGGCGTATATGCCCAACGAGCATGTGATTGGCCTCTCTAAACTGAACCGTATTGTACAGTACTATGCCCGCCGTCCGCAGGTGCAGGAGCGCATGACCATGCAGATCGCCAACGAGTTGAAGCAGGCCCTGCAGACGGATGATGTGGCTGTCCTAATTGAGGCGGATCATCTTTGCGTAATGAGCCGTGGCGTGAACGATGTGAGCAGCAGCACCATCACTGCGGAGTACTCCGGCTTGTTCGAGCAGGACCAGTACCGCAACGAGTTCCTGAGCCACATCCGTAAGAAATAAGACCTGCTCTCAGGCAAACCTTTGCGCCGCCTGCTGGTTTTGATCGGTGAAAGCAACTTTCAATTAGTCCTTACCCGTATAGATATATTTCTATATAATTTATAACGACGATCTTTACCTATGGCTGGGAAAATACTCATATCAGGTGGTTCAGGGCTGATCGGATTACGTCTTTCAGAGATGCTGATCGATCAGGGCTATGAGGTAGCGCACCTGTCCAGAGCTCCCGATAAGTTCTCTCATTACAAGACGTTCCGCTGGGATATAAAGGAAGGAACAATTGATGAGAACGCCATCCCCTATGCAGACTATATCATCCACCTGGCGGGCGCCGGGCTGGCTGACGAGAAATGGACGAAAGAACGCAAACGCGAAATACTGAGCAGTCGGGTAGACAGCACACAGCTGCTGCTCAACGGCCTTCAACAAAACAACCACCACGTCAAGGGCTTTATCTCGGCTTCTGCCATCGGCATTTACGGCAATGCAGGTGACCAATTGATGTCGGAGGAAAGCAGTTACGGCGAAGACTTCATGGCCGAAGTATGCAAAGCCTGGGAAGCGGCCGTGTGGCAGATCAAAGACCTGGGCATACGCACTGTCATTCTGCGCACAGGTATAGCGCTAAGCGAAAAAGGGGGCGCACTTCCCCAGATGGCCCGGCCTATCAAAATGATGGCAGGCGCTCCGCTTGGCAGCGGCAAGCAGTACATGTCCTGGATCCACATCGACGACCTGTGCCGCCTCTACATCAGGGCCATTGAAGACACACAATTTGCTGGCGTATACAATGCCGTGTCTCCTCACCCTGTCACAAATGAGGAGTTTACAGAAGCTTTGGCCGAAGCCATGCATAAGCCATTGGTCTTGCCTAAAGTGCCTTCTTTTGCCCTTAACCTGATGCTTGGCGAGATGAGTAATGTGGTGCTAAGCGGCCAGCGCGTGAGCGCTAACAAAGTGATGCAAACCGGCTTTACCTTCGAGTACAATTACCTGGACGAGGCGCTGGAATCCTTTTATAGCAATAGCAAGGACAGAAGTTGATTTCCTATACCTGCACAGGTATAGCGTATACTTTAAAACAGCAGCGCCGACTATACTCTAGTCGGCGCTGCTGTTTTTTTATGGTTCAGGTATACCTTAAAAGGTATCTATCAACTCCGGAATCTCAAAGTTCAGATCGAAGAAAATGGAGTCAGGCTCAGCTTTAGGCAGCACAGTGGTACAGTTGTACTTCTTGCTGATCTTAACAGTCGGCTTCGGAAAGCGGCCCATGGTATAGCCCAGGTCTTTGTCTTGGTAGAGGCGCTCCATGAAAAGGCCGTATACCGGCAGCGCCGTCTTGGAGCCTTCTCCCAGGTTAGAAGTACGGAAGTGAATGCTGCGGTCTTCGCCGCCAACCCACACACCGGTTACTAGGTCCTTGGTTACGCCCATGAACCAGCCGTCGGAGTGGTTGGAGGTCGTGCCGGTTTTGCCGCCGATTTCGTTGCCTTTCCAGAGGTCGTATTCCCACAGTGCCTGCGACGTGCCGCCCGGTTCTTCTATACCTCCTTTGAGCATGTGCATCATCAGGAAAGCCGTCTCTTCGCTCAGCACTTTCTTCTGCTCCGGCACAAACTGCTCGATCACGTTGCCGTCACGGTCCTCGATGCGGGTGATGAAACGCGGCGCGGTATGGAACCCGTGGTTCGGGAACGTACCGTAAGCGCCCACCATCTCGTAAACCGATACATCGCTCGGCCCCAGGCCAATCGAAGGCACTTTATCCAGTGGGCTGCTGATGCCTAGCTTATGGGCATAATCAACCACGGTTTCCCAGCCAACCAGCTCGGTAAGTTGGGCAGTGACAGAGTTCACCGATTTACCCATACCACGGCGTAGCGTCATAGGCGCACCGGTATACTCCCAGTCAGCATTCGTAGGCGACCAGCTTTTCTTCTCCCCTTTCTCCACGTAATTGATGGTGATGCGGGTGTCCACAATCTTGTCGCAGGGCGAGTAACCATTGTCTATAGCCGCTACATACACAAAAGGCTTAAAGGTTGAGCCCGGCTGGCGTCGCGCCTGCTTCACGTGGTCATACTTGAAATACTTATAATTGATACCCCCTACCCAAGCCTTGATTTCGCCGGAGAAGGGATCCATGGTCATCATACCGCCGTGCAGGAAGCGCTTGTAGTAGCGCAGCGAATCCAGCGGCGACATAGTCATTTTCTTTTCGCGCTCCGGGTTGTCCCAGGTAAACACCATCATGTCGCGGGGCGTGTTCAGCTCTTTGTTGATCGCGGCTGTATTGTCGCCGTGCTTCTTTTTGAGGCGCTTGTAATAGTCGGTACGCTTGATGGTTTCTTCAATGAAGTTCGGAATCTCGCGGTTCTTCTCGTCCACCCAAGGGTTCTGGCCCTTCCAGTGGTTGTCGAAGCGGCGCTGCAACGTGCGCATCTGCTGCTCCATGGCAGCCTCGGCATGCGCCTGTATGCGCGAGTCGATGGTGGTGTATACCTTCAGGCCGTCGCGGTATAGATCGTAACCGTTCTGCTTGCACCACTCCTTCATAAAATCGGCCACAGCCCCCCGGAAGTAAGTGGCTGGTCCGTCGTAATGGTTTTCTACTTTATAATTCAACTCCAAAGGCAACTGGCTCAGCGAATCAGCTTCAGCTGCACTGAGGTAATCGTACTTAGCCATCTGCCCCAGTACTGTATTGCGGCGGCGGGTGGAGTTCTCCGGGTTAAAGCGTGGACTGTAGAAAGTTGGGGCCTTGAGCAAACCCACCAGCACAGCGGCCTGCTCGGGTTTGAGGCTATCAGGAGAGGTGTTGAAGAAAGTCTTAGAGGCGACCTGTATACCGAAGGAGTTACTGCCAAAGTCTACCGTGTTCAGGTACATGGCCAGGATCTCTTCTTTGGTATAGCGTTGCTCCAGTTTGATGGCGGTGAGCCACTCCTTGGTTTTGGAGATGACAATGTTCAGACCAGGTATGTGACCCAGCACGCCTTTGGAGTCGTCGGTGCGGGTCTTGTACAGGTTTTTAGCCAGCTGTTGTGTAATCGTGCTACCTCCCCGGCTTTCGCCACGCAAGTTGTCGTACACAGCACCGAAAATGGCCGTCGGGTCTATACCTGCGTGCTCGTAAAAACGGATATCCTCGGTGGCTATGAGGGCGTTGATGAGCGTTGGCGACATCTGCTTGTAGCCTACCGGGCTGCGGTTCTCGCGGAAGTACTTTCCGATCAGCTGCCCGTCGACGGTATAGAGTTCGGAGGCCTGGTCGCTACGCGGGTTTTCCAGCCTGTCCAGACTTGGGGAGGAACCGAAGAGGTAAAAGAAGTTGTACTCCACACTTACCAGGTAGCCAACCACCACCATCAGTCCCAACAGAAACAGCTTCCAGGTATAGCCAATGATGCGGCCATAAACGGACCTTCTCTTTTTAACCGGTTGCTTTACTTGTTCTTTTTCTTGCTCTTGCAGCATGTTATTTCATCAGGGCAAATTGCCTGTATTTTTCCGGATCGCTTCTCTCTAATCTACTGCAAATATACCTTTTGTGTACAAATACTTTCTCAGAAACGGATAAAACTTAGTTAGCAATATGCATTAGCTGTTATAACTTTGGCAGGCCCTGCCTATCTTTGCCGGGTAGCATTACCCATACACCCATGCAAGAGCAATTACAGGCAGCGTTCGACAAGATCAAGGGGCTGCCACTGACTAAGACCACCCGCAGTGAACTGGTGCAATACTTCCATTTCGGCAAAACCAGCTATACCACGCCGCAAGGATTGATTCTAGACGTGGGCCTCTATACCCTGGCCGTGAACTGCCCCTGGACCTTTGAGCAGGCCAATGGCGAAACCATCAAGCACAGCGAGGTGTTTATGCGCAAGCGTGAGCCCGGCCTGCCTTCCCCCAAATTCGACTGGAAAGTGCCCGGTGCCAACCTCCGCGACCAGCGCCTGCAGGGACTCGTGATCAGCAGCCAGGCCCTGGCAATAGAGAGCGCTGTAGTAAGAGACGCATACGGTATAACCCTGACTTTTGTGAACGGCGACCGCCTGATCCTGACTCCTGATCTGGGCAAGCCACAGGAAGAATACTGGCAGCTGTTCAGCAATTCCGGTGATAATTTCAGCATCGGGGTCGGGGCTGCAGGCGTTGTGGAACGCAGATAAGTTTCTATACCTTTACCGTAATGAAAAAACTGCTACAAACCACAGGTATAGCTCTGGCCCTCGGTCTTTGCTGCACACTAGGCGCTCAGGCTCAATCCAAGGCAAAGCCTGCTGCCAGAAAAGCGCCGGCCGCTACAGCGAATGAGACTCCTAAAAAGTCTGGCGAGATGGACATGAGCCAGATGAAGACCTACTACATGGCCCTGCTCAAGAAAGGTCCTTACCAGCCAACCGACACAGCTGAGGTAAACAGCATTCAGCGTGGGCACATGGCGCATATCCGGAAGATGGCCGCTGATGGCAAACTGGTGATGGCCGGTCCGTTTCTGGACAATGGCGAACTGCGTGGTATTTTCATTTTTGACGTGGCTACCCTGGAAGAGGCGAAGGCACTGACAGAGGCAGACCCGGCCGTAAAAGCCGGCAAGCTGATCATGGAGCTGCATCCCTGGATGAGCCAGCGCGGCACAACATTACCCTAGCAACCTTTATAAGCAGAGGGCAGTATGCGAACAAAACATTCGCTGCTGCCCTTGAACTTCCGCCTGCATCTATTCGAGCTCGAAGACCAGCCCTGGTTTCCGCACATTTTCCGGCAGGGCATGCTCGATTTTCTGCGCTTCATGATCTCGAAGCTCGGCGCTTACGGCCCGGCTATACCTCTGCTAGAGGAACTGCTCCGGCGCAGCGGTCAAACGCACTTCACCGACCTTTGCTCGGGTGCCGGCGGTGGCATAGCAGGTATACGCGAAGCCCTAAGCCAGCGCATGGGTGAACCTGTGCGCGTCACCTTATCTGACCGGTACCCCAACCTGGGCGCGTACGAATACTTACAAGCCGAGTCCGGTGGCCTGATTGACTTTATTGACTCGCCTGTTGATGCCACCAAAGTGCCACCGCAAATACAAGGCGTTCGTACCATCTTTTCTTCTTTTCATCATTTCAGGCCAGAGCAGGCGGTGGCTATTTTGCAGAACGCTGCCGATCAGCGGGCGCCCATCGGCATCTTTGAAGGAGGCGGCAAAACCTGGGCTGAACTGATCATCTTCCTGCTTACCTTCCCGATCATTATCCTGTTGGTGACACCTTTTATAAGGCCTTTTAAACTGAGTCGACTTCTGTTTACGTACCTTATACCAATTATCCCACTGGGTATCATGTGGGATGGCCTGGTATCGTTGTTCAGGCTATACAATCCCCGGATGCTGGACGAGTTGCTGGCCCGCGTGCATACCCCGCCCGGCTATACCTGGCGCAGCGGCATCGTAGGGAGCGGACCTGGCCAGCAGGTCATTTACCTGCTGGGATATCCGGAGTAATAAAATTGTTGATTGTTGATTGCTAATTGCTGAACAAGGAGGTATCAACATCATAAAAAGAATAAAGCCTGATTTGAGAATTGATAACATAAGACTTGACGGTTTTGGTAAATGAGATAAAAACAATCAACAACTAACAATCAACAATTCACAACTTGAAACAAGTCGCTATACCTGTCATCGCAAAATATAGCAGCGCCCTGACCCTAATGCGGATCCCGTTTTCAGTATACCTGATGCCGGTGTACTGGTTTGCGCTCAGCGTGGCAGATGGCTATACCTTGTGGCGGGCGGCGGCTGTGTTCCTGATTCTGCACGTACTCGTATACCCTGCCAGCAATGGCTACAACTCTTATCACGATCGGGACGAAGGCAGCATCGGCGGGCTCCGACGGCCTCCAAAAGTCACGCATGAGTTGTTTCACCTGGTTCTGCTGTTCGATGGGCTGGCCTTGCTGATCAGCTTCTTTCTATCGCCGCTGTTCGCCCTGATGGTCGCATTATACCTGTTGGTTTCCAAGGCTTACAGCGATCGGAGTATCCGGCTCAAGAAATATCCCATTATCAGCACGCTGGTCGTTACAGTTTTCCAGGGAGCGTTTACTTTTCTGATGGTACAGGTCGGGACTGGTCTGGACATGCAGCAAACCCTGCAGGCACCCAATGTCTGGTTTGCCTTGGTGAGCACACTCTTTCTTTGTGGCTCTTACCCGCTCACACAAATTTACCAGCACCAGGAAGACAGTGAGCGAGGTGACAAAACGCTAAGTTTACTGCTGGGTATACGGGGCACTTTTGTGTTCGCAGGTATTGCGCTCAGCCTGGGAGCGGCACTTCTGATTGGGCTATACCTGGCGCTGGGGCAACTGCTCAACATAGTGATCTTCCTGCTTCTCACCGCGCCCATCACCTATTACTTTCTAGGCTGGGTGCGCCGGTCATGGCAAAACCCCGGAGAAGTGAATTTTGAAAATACGATGCGCATGAACAAGATATCATCGCTTTGCATCAGCCTGGCTTTTTTCCTGATACTCCTGCTGCGATCAGTTTACGCTTCGTAGTTTCATACAAGACATCGGTTTATAACTACCTGGGCTGATTGCGTATAACAGCAAAAACCGTCTCGCCATGAAACTTCTCTACGCTGTAATAGGTGGACTTGCCGCCACCGCCGCCATGGCCTTCCTATACCTGCTTTCGTATGTAACGCACCGTGTTATGAAGGTAACCCGGATACTGGGGACTATGCTCATGAACCGCACGCAACCTGATGGTTCGCTCTCGGAAGCGACTAACACCAAGGGATACGGCACCGTGGCGCACTACCTGGTCGGGATTATTTTCGCGCTCTTCTACATTGCGCTGTGGCATTCCGATGTCGGACTCATCAATGCTTCCTGGGGATTTCTTTTCGGATTGGCGCATGGCCTGATCGCGATGTTCATCTGGTATCTGTTTTTCATGGTACACCCCAAGCCGCCGCTCATTGCACTCCGTACTTACCTGACCACACTCGTTTTTGCACACATTGTCTTCGGCCTGGTACTTACTTATACCGTCTACCTGTTAGCTAAGCCGGATTACCCGTTTTGGAGTTTATATTAAAAGGTTAAATTGTTGAATGGTTAAATTGTTGACGGTTAAATAAGTTTTGTAAAGGAAACCGATCAATTGAAAAGATAGCCTAAGTATTTCAGCGCTGTGGTTGATAAAAGTTCTCACTTAACAATTTAACCATTCAACAATTTAACCTCCAAAAACAGGCCGGCCCCACTGCTACAAAGCAATGGGGCCGGCCTGTTTTTGGTAAAGTATCCTTACCCGTTCATCGAAATCAGGAACTCTTCATTGCTCTTGGTTCCCTGCATTCTGTCTTTCAGGAATTCCATGGCTTCTACGGAGTTCATGTCGGACATAAACTTGCGTAGGATCCAGATGCGGTTCAGTTCGTCGCGATCCATGAGCAGGTCTTCGCGGCGTGTACCTGATGCCGGCACGTCGATAGCCGGGTAGATTCTGCGGTTGGCCAGTTTGCGGTCCAGCTGCAGTTCCATGTTACCGGTACCTTTAAATTCTTCGAAGATCACCTCGTCCATTTTAGAACCGGTGTCGATCAGAGCAGTCGCGATGATGGTGAGTGAGCCGCCGTTCTCCACGTTACGGGCCGCACCGAAGAAACGCTTCGGCTTGTGCAACGCGTTGGCATCCACACCACCCGACAGGATCTTGCCTGATGAAGGCACCACCGTGTTGTAGGCACGCGCCAGACGCGTGATGGAGTCGAGCAGGATCACCACATCGTGGCCGCACTCTACCATACGCTTGGCCTTGTCCAGCACAATGCTCGAAACCTTTACATGGCGGTCAGCAGTTTCGTCGAACGTAGAGGCAATCACCTCTGCTCTCACGCTGCGGGCCATATCGGTTACTTCTTCCGGGCGCTCGTCTATGAGCAGGATCATCAGGTATACCTCCGGATGGTTTTCGGAGATAGCGTTGGCGATCTCTTTCAGCAACACGGTCTTACCTGTCTTCGGCTGCGCCACGATCATACCACGCTGGCCTTTACCGATCGGGGCAAACAGATCGAGGATACGGGTTGAAAGCAGGTTGGGCTTGGTCGTCAGTTTCAGGCGCTCTTCCGGGAAAAGCGGTGTCAGGTGCTGGAAAGGGATACGGTCGCGGATTTCCTCTGTAGTTCGTCCGTTCACCAAATCCACCTTGAGCAGGGCAAAGTACTTCTCCCCTTCTTTCGGCGGACGGATCTGTCCTTTCACAGTATCGCCCGTCTTCAGACCAAACAACTTGATCTGCGAAGGAGACACATAGATATCGTCTGGCGAGGCCAGGTAATTGTAATGTGTAGAGCGAAGGAAGCCGTAGCCATCCTGCATCAACTCCAACACACCTTCATTTAGGATTATTCCGTCAAACTCGCGGAAGTTATTGCTACTTGCGGCTGCGTTCTGCTGACGGCGTGGCGCATTATCTCCGCCACGGTTGCTCTGGTCAGGGCGGCTATCGCTGCGATTGCCCACTTCAGGACGCTGCTCGCGATCAGCTCGGTTGCCTACTTCAGGGCGCTGCTCACGATTGTCGTTTCTTTCATTTCTTTCGCTACGCTCAGGACGCTGAGATTCAGTTCTGTCATTGCGCTGCTCCGTTCTCTCTGCACGTTCAGGACGCTGCTCTGTTCTCTCCACACGTTCCGGACGAGCCTCGGTGCGCTCCACACGCTGTTCCTGTCGCTGCTCACGCGGCGTGCCATCGTTGCGGTTGTCGCGGCGGGTCGTTACGCGCTCACGTTGTGGACCGTGGTCCTTTACGGGTGCTGCTTGTTGTACTAAAGTCGGGCTGGTTTGCTCGCGGCGGGCTGCTTCGCGGACAGGTTTTGCCTGGGCTGGCGCCTCGGCTACTGGTGCCTCTTGCTCTTCACTGATCGTAATTGTGTTTTCCGTAGCGGCGGGTTCGCTGGCGGCTGTACTGGAGGAGGATTTTACTTTTTTCGGCAATTTGTCGGGAGGGGTTATGGCTTGCTGGTCAAGGATTTTGTAGACCAGATCCTGTTTGCTGAGTTTCTTGAAATTCTTAACACCCAGGTCTTCTGCAATTTCCTTGAGTTCTGAAAGAAGCCTATCTTTCAATTCTTCAATATTGTACATAAATGTGGTATGGTAGTTAAATTAACCTGCTTGGCACGCATGGGCGGACGCAGCGAGAGCTTGACTTATTAATTCGGAAAATGAATGAATGCGATAGAGTTTTGTGCGGCTCAGGAAAGGGCCTGCCATAAATTGCACTGCAATGTTATTGCAATGCTTATTAATTAACAAATATTAGCGGAGAATTTGTTGAAAATGTTTCAGATTTTCCTTAAAAGATTTCGTAAATGCCGCTTACAACCTAAAAAAGTATATTTTTGCAGCTATACAAAGACTCAAACTATGCTACAGCTAAACATTTTAAGAGAGCAGACAGCGCTTGTGATAGCTGGACTTACCAAGAAAAACTACAAAAATGCCGCCCAAGAGGTAGAGGCTATTGTAGCCCTGGACCAGCAGCGCCGACAGGTGCAAAGCCAGCACGATGAGCTGCAGGCCCGTGCCAATACCATCTCAAAAGAGATCGGTATACTGATGAAGAACGGCGACCGCGAAAAAGCGGAAGCCTCCAAAGCAGAAACATCAGAGTTAAAGCAGCAGACCAAATCGCTGAGTGAGCAGCTAGCCGCCATCGAAGAGCAAATACAGCAAGCACTATACAAGCTGCCGAACCTTCCGCATGCAAGTGTTCCTGAAGGTAGAACAGCAGAAGACAACGAAGTAGTTCTACAACACGGTGAAATTCCTACACTGCACGAAGGCGCCCTGCCACACTGGGAGCTCATCCAGCAATACGACATCATCGACTTCGAGCTGGGCAACAAGATTTCCGGCGCTGGTTTTCCGGTATACAAGAAGCAAGGCGCCCGCCTGCAGCGCGCACTCATCAACTTCTTCCTGGACGAGGCCATGAAAGCCGGCTACATAGAAGTGCAGCCACCTATTTTGGTGAACGAAGCCTCTGGCTACGGCACCGGTCAGCTGCCTGACAAAGACGGCCAGATGTACCACGCCACTGAAGACAACCTATACCTGATCCCGACGGCCGAGGTGCCGATCACGAACCTGTACCGTGACGTGATTGTGCCGGTGGAGCAGCTGCCGATCAAGAACGCGGGCCATACACCGTGCTTCAGAAGAGAAGCCGGATCGTGGGGAGCCGATGTGCGTGGTTTGAACCGCCTGCACCAGTTCGACAAGGTAGAGATTGTACAGATTACGCTGCCAGAAAAGTCATACGAAACGCTGGAAGAAATGAGCAGCTACATCCAGGGCCTGCTTCAAAAACTGGAGCTCCCTTACCGTGTGCTGCGCCTGTGCGGCGGCGACATGGGCTTTACCTCTGCCCTCACCTACGACATGGAGGTATACTCTACTGCCCAGAACCGCTGGCTGGAAGTAAGCTCTGCCTCGAACTTTGAGACTTACCAGTCTAACCGATTGAAACTGCGCTACAAAACGGAGTCGGGTAAGACGCAGCTGCTGCACACGCTCAATGGCAGTGCCCTGGCATTGCCGCGTATCGTAGCCGCTATCCTCGAAAACAACCAGACACCAGACGGCATCAACATGCCGAAGGTGCTGCACCCATACCTGGGTTTTGAGAAGATTTCCTAGAAAGTGAAAATTTTAAGGTTGTAGAGATTCCTCTATACCTGAACAAAGAAGCGCCGCTGAGTTACTTCAGCGGCGCTTCTTTGTTTTACTGGACTTATACCCCAATGCTTGAAGTCAATTCTTAGCGTTTGGAATTGAAGATTCATTCCTTGATCATCTTCAAACCTTTAACTTTCCAGAGCTTCCTATCTCCAAATCGGGGAACTATCCAAACTGCTCCAGGTACTGCTGGTAGTAATTCTTAAGCTTATACTTTTTGAGTGTTTCAGTCTTGGCCTGTTGTATACCTGCTTCGCTAAGCGATGTCTGCGAGAGCAGCTTCTGCAGCGGACTTTCAGATGTTTCGTCTGCTGAGTTTAGTGTCACTTCTTCGTACCGGGCCAGAAACTGCTCAGACAGGGCTAGCTTGTTTTTTTGCACTTGTACAAAGCCAGCTGACACCAGCTTTTCGAGCCCCTGCTCCAGGTCTTGCAACGCCAGCACATCGCCATCCAGGGCGTCGATCATCAGCAGCACATCCTGCAGGGTAGCGCCGCCTTCGCCGCCCGTTGCCAGCAGCAGGGCATCGAGTAATTGCTCGTCAGTGGCCTGCCAGCTCAGATTAAATTTGGACATATTAATTACTTTTCTGAATCTTTATAGGTGCCGTTTGCGCAAAAGCAGCAAACGGCCTTTTCATTTGCAAAACTACAGCTATCCCGCTCAATCTGAAACAACCTTTTATCATCTTATACACATGCATTTCAAAAACAAAATTGCCTGGCTATACCTGTTAGTAGCCTTCCTTATCTGCCCTACCCTCAGCCAGGCCCAGAAAGTAAAATCAAAACCGGCTAAAACGACTACTGCCCAGGCACAGCCTGTTACCTCCGCCAAATCGTTACTCTGGGAGATCAGCGGAAACGGTCTGAAGCAGCCGTCTTACCTGTACGGCACTTACCACCTGCTCAACGCCAGCTACCTGAACACGGTACCGGAAGTAACTGAGCGGTTTATGGAAAGCCGTGGTGTGGTGGTAGAAACCGAGATCGATTCAGCTAAAATGATGCAACTGGGTGCCAAAATGGTGATGCCAGACAACAAGCTCTCAAACCTGTTGAGCAAAGAGGATTATGCCCTGGTAAACAAGGAAATTAAAGAGCAGTTTGGCTTTGAGCTGAGCATGGCCGACCAGATGAAGCCGATGACACTGCTCCTGATGCTTTCCCTGAAAGACTACCAGCGCATGGAAGTGCTGAAGGAATACACCGGCCAGCCGCTTGACATGTATTTTGCCAGCTACAACAAGAAAAGCAAAAAGAAGGTGAGCACACTCGAAACCATGGAACAGCAGTTTGACCTGCTTTACAACCACCATCCGCTGGATAAGCAGGCTGAGCAACTGGTGTCTTATGTGAAGAACAAGGAAACGGCTATGCAAATGTCTGACAAACTCGTGCAGCTATACTTTGACAAAGACCTGGCAGGTATGTGGGCGCTTTCACATGAATACAACGAACTGACCGGCGGTGGCGACATGGCCTACATAGCCGACGACCGCAACAAAAACTGGATGACCAAGCTCCCTGCCATCATGAAAGAGCAGTCTACTTTTATAGCAGTTGGTGCCATGCACCTGCCTGGCGAAAACGGCCTGCTGCAGTTGCTGCAAAGAGCCGGCTACACCGTGAAACCGCTGCAGTAAACCAAACCTCCAGGTATAGCTATACCTGAAAACGGCATCGCCCGCACAAGTTTAAACCTGTGCGGGCGATGCTGCTTTTATACCTGCCTAGTGTATACCTAAGCTGCTTTATACCTTAAAAGGCTGTCGCTCGATGGCACTGAAATCGATATCGCGCATGCACTTGAAATGGCCCTTGGGGCACTTGCTATACCCAATTTTAGAGCAGGGCCGGCAAGGCAGTCCGTTTACTTCGAGCACCTTATACCTGGTCCTGAAAGGATACATGCCAAACTCAGGTATGGTATTGCCCCACACACTGATGATGTCCTTTTGAAAAGCCGCCGCAATGTGCATCAGCCCCGTGTCGTGGCTCACCGCCTGCTGTGCCTGCCGCACCAGCGAGGCCGAACCAGCCAGGCTATACCTGCCACAGGCGTTGTAGATGGTTGTTGGTTGTTGATTGCTTGTTGTTGATTGATTAAAATGAGCAGCGATCTCCTCTCCTACCACTGCGTCTTCTTTGCCACCTAGCAGGACGATTGGCTGTTTTAGCTCCGCACACAGCTCGATGATGCGCTCCGTGGGAAGTCGCTTGGTATAGTGCTGTGCCCCGATGGCGAAGGCTGTATACCCTCGCCGGAAGGGCTCCGGAAGTGAATTAATGTCTACTTCGGCATCGGCAGGTATAAAGTAATCCAGCCCTTTGCCGTCGTCTTGTATACCCAGTGGCGCAGCCGCCACCAGGTAGCGGTTCACAATGTGCACGTCCGGCAGGCGGTTCACTTTCAGATTCACCATCAGCCACTTCTCAAAGTTGAGTTTATCGAAACTTTTGGAGGCTTTGCCCAACCGCATTTTGATGATGCGGGTGCGCAGGTTGTTGTGCAGGTCTACTATAAAGTCGAAGTTCTCGGCCTTGAGTTGCTGCACCAGTTGGTTCAGGCTGCCGTCCAACGTATGTACCTTATCGATGTAAGGGTTGGGCACCAGTATACCTCTAAAGGCCTGCTTGGTGCCGTAATGCACTTCTGCGTCCGGCACCTGCTGCTTTATGCAGCGCACCACCGGCGTTGTCAGCACGATGTCGCCGATAGAGGAAAAACGGAGAATAAGGATTTTCGGCATTCGCTACTTTATCTTCTCGCTCCGGGCCTTAAAATACGCTTCCACTTCCTCCGCAGACTTCGCATTGAAGGTCATCTCTTTGGTCAGTCCACCTTTGCGGCCGACCAGTACGCCATAGCGCATGTCGTCGTAGCCGCTGGTGTGGTGGGCATCCGGGTTAATGCTCAGCATCACGCCCTTCTCCAGCGCATAGTGCACCCATCGCCAGTCGATGTCGAGGCGCCAGGGGTTGGAGTTGATTTCGATGATCACGTTGTTGGCAGCGCAGGCGTCGATTACCATTTTATGATTGATCGGGTAGCCTTCGCGGCGCAGTAGCAGGCGACCGGTTGGGTGACCGAGCATGGTGGTATAAGGGTTCTCGATGGCTGTGATCAGGCGGGCCGTGGCCTTCTGCTCATCCATGTTGAGGTTACTGTGGATGCTGGCCACAATGAAGTCAAAGGTCTTGAGGATATCCTCTTCGTAGTCCAGGGAGCCATCGCCCAGAATATCCGACTCTATCCCTTTGAATATCCTGAAAGGCGCCAGTTTCTGGTTCAGCTCGTCAATCTCTTTCTGCTGCCGCAGCACGTCTCCCTCGCGCAAACCACCGGCATAGGCGGCCGTTTTGCTGTGGTCGGATATACCTAAATACTGGTAGCCCATGTCGCGGCAGTAAGTGGCCATTTGCTCCAGGGTATGGGCGCCGTCCGAGTAGGTGCTGTGATTATGCAGGATGCCTTTCAGGTCACCAAGCTCCAGTAGCTTCGGCAACTTGTTTTCCATGGCAAGCTGCAGTTCGTTGGCGCCTTCCCGCAGCTCCGGCACGATGTAGGCCATACCTGCCGAGGCGTAGATATCCTCTTCAGAACTGTGACTGCTTTCGCGGACTACGGTGAGCATATTTTTGCTGGCTGCAAATACCTGGGAAAGGTGTGCTGGCGAAGAAGAGCGTATGAAGCGTTCATTCTGGAAATTAGCCGGGCTGGCAAAGCGGATCTCAGTGGCCAGTCCGCTCAGGCTGTGCTTGCCGCGCCATACCATGGGGCCTGAGCTTAGCTCGTCCTGCTGCAGTTCATCCAGTTTGTTCAGGGTAGTTTCCGCTTCTGTTGGATTGTCGGTGCTCACAACCAGTTCCAGCTTCACTACTATCTCCAGGCAACGGCGCACATCGCCAACCAGCGCTACTTCAGCATCTGGAAGGGCCTGTTGTACCTGCTCCAGCAATGCCTGGGCAGCTGATTCGGCTTCTGCATAGAGCAGTTTGCCTCGGTTCTGCTGCGTAAACAGTAGCGCCTGTTTGATGTTCTCCTGGGTTTTGGCACCGAAGCCTTTCAGCTTGCTTACTTTGTCCTGCTCGCAGGCGTCGAGGAGTTCCTCCACTGTTTCCGCTCCCAGCTCTTTCCAGAGGTTACGCACTTTTTTCGGGCCAATGCCTTTGATGCGCAACATCTCTACCACGCCCGGCGGCGTTACCGAAAGTAGCTGGTCCAGTTCTGTAAAAGAACCCGTCTCGGTGATCTCGATTACGCGGGCGGCGATGCTCTTGCCCACGCCTGTTATACCTTCCAGCTCGGCCTGGCTTTTGAGTGACAGCGGCTCCTCTACCAGTTCCAGCGCAGCGGCGCCGTTCACGTACGAACGCACCTTAAACGGATTTTCGTCGTGCAGCTCCATGAGCTCGGCGGCCAGCTTAAACAGCTTTATGATTTTCTTATTTTCCAAGACGATGTTGTGTATAAGTACAAAGATAGAAAAAGCCGCCATACCTTTGCCACCCCCATCCGGCGTCCTTTTATATTACGGGGCTTCTATATAAAGCAGGAAATCCCTATCTTGGCTATCTATTTAGCTGTTTGTAAAAGACGCTCACAAAACAAAAAATATGAAATACGCTTCGCTCTTATGCGTTTTGTGCCTCATGTTGCTGGCCAACACCTGCCGAAAGCAGGCAGAAGCTGAGCTCCTGGGCCAAACCTGGTTACACTCTTATGAAGAAGACGAGGAGGATGTGCTCGTGTATCGGCCCAACAGCTACGACTTTCCTCCGTCAAGAGGGCGAACCGGCTTTACGTTGGAGCGTGAGGGCGTGGCCAAGCAGTATGTTATAGCCCCTGCCGACGGGTTGGAAGAACATGTCGGCATCTGGGAGTACAAAGACAAGAACACCATACGCGTACACATCCAGGGCAACGGCTACCCCGAGCAGCGATACACCATGGAAGTCGTGTCGCTCAAAGACAGTGTGCTGAAGGTGCGGATAAAGCCTGAAGTGCAGGACTAGTTGCTGATAAAAACTTTGAAGGTCGCGCTATAAGCTAGTTATGGGCAATAAGTATATGAAAAAGCTTACGATAATTGGGGTACTATTATTGATAGCCTTTTATGGTGCCTCAGGTCAAGACCCACGACCTCTAACTGAGAAAGAGTTGACTCAGTTGAAAAATGAAATTGAGATACAATCGAAGAATTTAAGGACTCAATTAGAGGAGGATGATTCTTTTATTTCGGATTATCAAAAGGAAATTTCTATTGAGTTTACCGTAGATACTTTTAAAATTGAAAAGGTGTACGGTAAAAGAATAGATGTAGATTATTCAACAAAAGGAATGGTAAATGCTACCCATGAACTAAAAGGAGAATATGACAAACTATTGAATAAGTACTACAAAATTCTAGTTTCAAAATTGTCTCCATCTGATCAGTTGGTACTAAAGGAAGCACAAAGAAGTTGGATCGCTTACCGCGACAATGAAAGTAAGTTAATAGGAGTAATGTCAAAGGGTGAATATTCTGGAGGAGGAACAATTCAAAGGATGATAGTATCATCTAGTATTCTGACTTTAACAAAAGAAAGAGTGTTTCAATTAGTATCTCATTTGTCTTCGATTGCAGATGAATAAAAAATTAAAGCCCATAACAAGACCTACAAGGTAGCTTCGCCATCTTATAGCAGAGCCGATTCAACCTAACTATTATAAAGAAATTACCTATACCTTACCACATGCAATACTGGTTAGTAAAATCAGAACCTGAGGCCTATTCCTGGGCCAGATTTGTAAAAGAAGGCCGTGTATGCTGGGACGGCGTTCGCAATTACCAGGCCCGCAACAACCTGCAGCTGATGCAGCCTGGCGACCTGGTGCTGTTTTATCATAGCGTGTCTGAAAAAGCCATTGTGGGCATGGCCAAAGTAGCGAAAGCCGCCTACCCTGACCCAAGCGCCGATGACCCGAAGTGGATGGCGGTAGACCTGGTACCGGAAAGCGAATTTAAGGCTCCCGTAACATTGGACCAGATTAAGAAAGACCCACGCTTGGAGAACATTGCCCTGCTGCGTCAGTCGCGCCTGTCGGTGATGCCGCTCAAAGCCGAGGAGTTTGACGTGCTGCTCGCCCTGGGCAATTAAACCGGGGCGGCTTGCCGCACACAGGCACAACGTTACTTTACAAAAAAGAGTACAAAGCATTTAACTGCCTTATACCTACTGCCAGCCGGCAGCACAAGATTGTAACATGCCATACCTGCGCCCTTTGCTGTTCTGCTTTGCTGCGCTGGCACCTGTCCTGTTGTGGGCACAGGAGCCCCTGCAGCCCGTGCGCCTCGAGCTTCCCTATCAGCTCGAAACCAGCCGTGTAGAGGTAATGGCCCTGCCCGACAGCAGTCTGCTGGTTTACAGTCGCAAGTCCGACACATGGGCAAAAGACCCTGATTTCACCCTCGAGAAGTACAACGCACAACTGGAGCCTGTCTGGAAAAGCCAACTGGATCTAAAGCCTGAGTACGAATTTGTGCGCCACTACACCGAGGCGCCCTTTACCTATCTCATCTTTCAGGCAGCCAAACCCACACTCTATACCTTCGTGCGCCTACACCTGGGTAGTGGCGCAGTAACACAGAGCGAGTTAACACTCGACAAAGTAGAGTACATTTATGAATTCAATGTGCTGCGCGGCAACCATTTCCTGATCACCGGCAACAATTACGACACAAAGCCAAACCTGCTATACCTAAACCCCGAAAAACCACAGCCCACCATGCTACCGGCCCTTTATGGCGAAGAGTCCTCTTTCTCTGACCTGCATACCGACCACGTGCATGGTCGCGTAGATGTAGTGTTGGTCGAGACTAACCGCCGGGTATCGCGCTTGCAGGTCAAGAGCTTTGACCACAACGGCAAGCTGCAGCAGAACTACTTTATTTTGCAGCCCCAGGCCAGGAGCCTGCTCAACGCCGAGGTAACACCCGGCGACACGCTTTCCCGCATGTTGCTGGGCACTTACGGGGCCAGGGACCTACGTTTTGTGCAGGGCTTTTTTACCTCGCCGGTGGCTTCTAAAATTGTGGAAGGAGAATTTTACTCGCTGCTGGATCTGCAGAACTTCTTTAAATACATGAAGCCCCGCCGCGAAGAGCGCACCCGCAAGCGTGAGTTCGCCCGCATTGCTGCCGGTAAGGAGCCCCTGCAGCGCTACCGCATGCTCCTGCACGACCTGATCCAAACTCCCAACGGGTATGTTCTGGCCGCAGAGGTATACTTTCCGCAATATCGCAGCAGCAGCGGTTACTTCGACAGCCGTGTCAGGGGATTGGAACGAGTGGCGCAGGCTTACAAGCGTACGCATGCCATTGCCCTGGGCTTTGATCGGGATGGTATTCTGCTGTGGGACAATACTTTCCCGCTGCGCGACGTGCTAACCTCCTCTCTTACCCATGCTGTAGAAATAGCCAGCTTGCCTGATGGTCGCCTGGTGATGGCCCACCCTGACCGTGAGAAAATTATCTATCGCCGGATGGAGCAGAACAAGTTTACAGACAAGGAAACCTCCATAGAGCTCCTGCCTTACGAAAAAGAAGAAAAAATCATCAGCACAGATTTGCCAGGCCTGATCCGCTGGTATGGCCCTCACTTCGCCGCTTTCGGCTTCCAGCGAGTACGCGTCCCGAATGGCCCCAACCGCGCAGTCTTCTACATCAATAAGATTAGTTTTTGATGGTTGAGTTGTTAAATTGTTGAGGGTTGAATCGTTGAGATTCAGGTTGTTGCATTACTTTTGGTTAATCTGCTCAATTTTCAAATGATTTATGGGTGCTTGTTGAGTTTTTATCAGAATTGTCGATTCTAATCTGATTCACTCTTCCTGATATCAATCAGCAATTAACAATTGTCAATAAGCAATTCAACAATTCAACCATCCAACAATTTAGCCATTTAGCTATCCTACAATTCAACTGAACATCCTATATTTGCAACCAAGACCCCCAGGCTATGCAGAAAAGACTCATCGTAAACCACCAGTTGCTCGAGATTATGGTGATGCGCCTTTGTCACCAACTCATCGAGAATCATGGCGACTTTTCTGATTCTGTGATCATTGGTCTGCAGCCCCGCGGACGCCAGGTGGCACAACGCATCCAAAGCACCCTGAAAGCTATACTCGGCACTACCGTTCCAACCGGCTACCTCGATACCACGTTCCACCGCGACGATTTCAGAAGAAGGGAAACGCCGCTGGCCGCCAACGCCACGCACATCGACTTCCTGATCGAAGGCAAAAAGGTGATCCTGGCGGATGACGTGCTCTATACCGGTCGCTCGGTAAGGGCCGCGATGGATGCCATGATCTCTTTCGGACGCCCGGCCAATGTGGAGCTACTGGTGCTCATCGACCGCCTCTACAGCCGCCACCTGCCTATTGAGCCAACCTACGTAGGCCGGCGCGTTAACTCCCTGCAATCGCAGCGGGTGCTGGTGGAGTGGCAAGGGTCCGAAATACAAGAAGACAATATCTGGTTAGTGACCAAAAACGAAGAATAAAGCACCCATGCAAGAGCTCAGCGTCCGGCATCTACTCGGCATCAAAGACATTACAGCAGAAGACATTCAACTCATTTTCGAGACCGCTGATAACTTTAAAGATGTTCTGAACCGGCCCATCAAGAAAGTGCCCTCGATGCGTGATATTACCATTGCCAACGTCTTCTTCGAGAACTCTACCCGCACACGCCTTTCCTTCGAGCTAGCCGAAAAAAGGCTTTCCGCCGATGTGATCAATTTCTCGTCCAGCGGCAGCTCCGTGAAGAAAGGCGAAACCCTGCTTGATACAGTAAACAACATCCTGGCCATGAAAGTGGACATGATCGTGATGCGCCACTCCAGCCCGGGAGCTCCACACTTTCTGAGCCGCCACATCGACGCCAACATCGTAAACGCCGGCGACGGCACCCACGAGCACCCCACCCAGGCCCTACTCGACTCCTTTTCCATTCGGGAGAAGCTGGGCGAAGTAGCAGGCAAGAAAGTAGTCATTATCGGTGATATCCTGCACTCGCGCGTAGCCCTTTCCAACATCTTTGCCCTGCAGAAACTCGGTGCCGAAGTTATGGTATGCGGCCCTGTCACGCTGCTACCCAAGTATATCAAAGAGCTGGGTGTAAAAGTGGAATTTGATGTCCGCAAAGCCCTTGCCTGGTGCGATGTAGCAAATGTGCTGCGTATACAGCTCGAGCGCCAGCAAATGAAGTATTTCCCATCTCTGCGCGAGTATACGCTCTATTATGGCATCGACAAGAAGATGCTCGACAGCCTCGATAAGGAAATCGTGCTCATGCACCCTGGCCCGATCAACCGTGGTGTAGAGCTCAGCTCCGATGCTGCGGATTCCCATCATTCCATCATCCTCAACCAGGTAGAGAACGGCGTGGCCATCCGTATGGCAGTGCTATACCTGCTGGCTTCGAAGCAGTAAAACTCACTTTATCATTTTTGAAGAAAGCTGTATAGGTATAGCGGCGTTCGCAACCGCTTGGCTATTTTGTCGACTTGCCGGCGGAGCTTTCTTTATCTTGTAGTTACCGTTAGTGCAGGTATAGCAGGTATGGCGCAAGCGTCCACGCTCGTGACGGCTATGGTGGGGCCTCTGGCCTCTTTGTCTGGTATGCCTATACCTGGCGTAGCTGCTGCTGTAGGTATAGCAAACTGTTTTGTTCTATAGCTTGCCCTGGCCGGGCGGGTCTTACTTTTTTCCCTGATGAAAACCGAGGGCCCCTACCCCCACTCGCTGACCGCTCTTGACAGGAGGACCCCTTCACCCCCAACACAAAATCGTCACTGGGGCACCTGTCATAGTTATCTGCTTCGTAGTGGACGTGCGAGTTAGTCTTGCTACACCTGCCGGTGGTCTTCCTAAAGCATTTAGAACTTATACCTTGGGAGGTAATGGCGGAGATTCCCCTCTGGGGGTAGGGGTCCTCTATAAGAGAGGGGTAGAGGTGTGTTAATCGTGCACAAATAGTAAGCAGCTACAATGCTATACCTGTAAATTGGCAGTTACAGATTCCCCGCCTTATACAAGGAGGGGTTAGGGGTGGTTGGATCCGGTACAACAAAAGGACTGCTGTTCTACAATACTATACCTGTAAATTGGCAGTTACAGAAAGTCCCCCTTCGAAGGGGGCAGGGGGATGACAATCGTGCTCGAGAATCCTGTCAATCCTTAAATCCTGAAAATCCTGATTCAGACAAGCTATACCTCTGTAGCCCACTTATACTCTCACTAATCTGCAAGACGCTGCGAGTTTTTTTCACTTCCATCCGACTCTGAAAATCCTTAATCCACACTACAGCTCCCCACTAACACAAAAAGGCCCCGCAGATTGCTCTGCAGGGCCTTTTTAACGTTTAACCTTAACGGCTATTTATGTTACTCCAGATTCAGTTGCATGTCTGGCGTGTTCATCTCGAATCCGACACGTCGGTTCTGAGCACGGGCAGCAGCAGTTCTGGCTTTAGAGAGTCTTGTATTAACCTGTACAAGTGGCTGAGTTTCACCGTAACCTCTTGTTACCAAACGGTCTGGGTTTTGTACACCACGCTGGATCAGGTAATCCTTCACAGCTTGTGCTCTTTGCTCAGACAGTGCCTGGTTGTACTCTTCTGAACCGATGTGGTCAGCGTGACCTTTGATCAACAGTACGTGGTCAGGGTATTTCTCAAGCGCTACCACGATGCTGTCAAGCAGCTGGCGGTAACCGTCTTGTACGCGAGCCTGGTCAAATTCGAACTTAACTTTCTCTTCGATCAGTTTCTTAGTACGATCGTCCAGCTCAGGGCAGCCTTTAGTTTCGGCAGTACCTGCAGAGTTAGGGCAAAGGTCTTCGTTATCCGGAACACCGTCACCGTCAGAGTCAACTGGGCAACCATCGGCACCTACTTGAACACCAGATGGCGTGTCAGGGCACTTATCGTCTTTGTCTGGAACACCGTCACCGTCGCTGTCTGGGCAACCTTGTGTGGCAGCAGTACCTGGCTCGTCTGGGCACTGGTCATCTTTGTCAGCTACACCGTCACCGTCGCGGTCAGGGCAACCACCCAGGTTAGCTACGCCAGCCTCAGTAGGGCACTCATCCTGGTAATCCGGAACACCGTCGCCGTCAGTATCGATTGGGCAACCGTCTTTGTCAACCTGTACGCCAGTTGGAGTGTCAGGGCACTTGTCTCTTCTATCCGGAACACCGTCAGCGTCAGTATCTTTCGCTTTGCCCAGGTTAATGCCAAGGCCGATGTTGTGCTGCAAGAAGCGGTCGTTGATGTTCGACTCGATGTTGTCATACTTGTCGTTGCTAGTGAAGTGTGCTCTTGTTTCCAGGAATAGGCTCACGTTTTCAGAGAATCTGAAACGAAGACCAGCACCACCAAAACCAGCTCCGGCAATGAAGTTATCTTCATAGTTGCCAGTTGGCGAAGTACCTTCTGGTCTTACGAAGTGAGCACCACCACCTACCGACAGGTATGGACCGATGAAAGCATCTTCTTTCAGGATGTTGCCATACATTTTCAGTCTCAGTCCAACCATGGCCATACCCAGTTTGGTATTCATGGAGTATCCGAATCTGCTGAATTCAGTGTTACCGTAGCTCAGGTGCAGACCAGCGTCGAAAGACGGGCTCAGGTATTGGTTCAGCGATACGCCGCCTCCCCAGCCCATTTTACTTTTCCACCAGTTGTTTCCTAAATCACCTTTATATTGGAGCGCACTTCCATATAGCTGGAGGTTTGTCCGTTGGTCAGCGTTTTGCGCTTGTACCTCTGTATTGGCAGACAGTAGGAATACAAAAGCAAAAGCAGTTGTAAATAGTTTCGTTAGAGTTTTTCGCATAATTTTAAAAAGTATATTTTGATATGACAATACGTACATATTTTCAGGTAAGTTTTTTTATATTTCTATAAAAAAACAGACGGAACGTATATTTCGATACGTCAGGCGGGTAGTTGTTGCATTGTTGTAGTTTTTATCCATAAGCAAAAGCATTTTGTTAATGTCTAAAAAATGTCCTTGACAGCTTAAATCTTAAATCTACTCCTATACGTTGGTTGCACTACTTTACCTGTTATTTGCAACCGTGTATCACTCTAATTCAACCTTTTTTCAGGTCGAGGGTTGTGTGCTCAACATCAATAAATGCAAAGCATCTGTTTTTTAACGTAAATACAATAAAAAAGGCTGCAAGTAGTTATATGTAAACCCTTGCTATGCACGCTCTTAGCGCTTTTGCATCAGCCTTTCAATGTCATCTGCCTCCATCGGAATATTCTTCATCAGGTCCACCGGCCCGTTTCGTGTAATCAGAATATCATTCTCCAATCGCACACCTATACCTTCTTCCCGGATATAGATACCTGGTTCGCAGGTAAACACCATTCCCTCTTCAAAAGAGCGGTACTTGCTGCCCACATCATGCACATCGAGCCCTAAGTGGTGCGAGGTGCCGTGCATAAAATATTTCTTGTATAGCGGGTTAGCCGGGTCCTGGTTGCGCACATCACCTGCATTAAGCAAGCCGAGTCCGATCAGTTCATTCTCCATCACCGTCCCCACAAACGCGTGGTACTGATCAAGCGAGTTGCCGGGCACCAGCATTTGGGTGGCCGCTTGCATCACACGCAGTACCGCATCGTATACCTCGCGCTGGCGCTTGGTAAACTTACCGTTCACCGGCACGGTGCGCGTCATATCAGCGGCATAGTTGGCGTACTCTGCCCCAACGTCCAGCAGCAAAAGGTCGCCGTCCTTACACTCCCGGCTATTGTCGGTGTAGTGCAGGATGCAGGCATTCTCGCCCGACGCGATGATGGGGCTGTAAGCCGGGCCGCGTGAGCGGTTGCGTATAAACTCGTGATAAAGCTCTGCCTCCACTTCGTACTCCATCACCCCGGGCTTGATAAACTGCAGTAGTCTGCGAAAGCCCAGTTCGGTGATATCGCACGCTTTACGAAGAAGGTCTATTTCGGTTTCGGATTTGATGGCACGCAGGTGGTGCATGATGGGGGCGCTGCGCTCGTAACGGTGCAGCGGGTATACCTCCTGGCACCATTTAATGAAGCGGGCATCGCGTGTCTCTACCTCTACCACGGCACGCAGGTGCTCGTTGGTGTTCAGGTATACGTGCTCGGCCTCGGCCATCAGGCTGTTGAAAACCTGCTTAAAGTCTTTCAGCCATAGCACAGAGGCTATACCTGACGTTTCGCGGGCCTGCTCTTTGGTAAGCTTATACCCTTCCCATATCAGGATGTGCTCGTTCGACTCACGCACAAACAGCACTTCCTTCATGCGCTCGTCGCGTGCGTCCGGGAAAAGCAATAGGATGCTTTCCTCCTGGTCTACTCCCGAAAGATAGAAGAGGTCGCTGTTTTGACGGAACGCCATGGTGCCATCCGCATTGGTCGGCATTACATCATTAGAATGAAAAACAGCAAGAGAGGAAGGCTTGAGCTGCCGCACAAAATTGCGCCTGTTATAGCAGAACAGCTCCCTGTCGATGGGCTGGTATTTCATAGTTTTGTAGGTATAGTAGCTAGGTGCAGTAGTTCGTCAGGTTCTGAGGCCCGACTGAACTTGCACTGCAAAGGTAGTACTTTTATATCAACTGCAAATACCTTTATAGAAAAAACCTAATATTGCAGCTGCCTCTAACTTGTCTTATACCTTTTACTCCCACACTCTGGTCACTACTATAACCTGCTCAGGCTGTGCGGTTAGCGAGCACTTCCAGCAACTGTACTGTTCCTATATCTTTTGCACATTTAAAATGTCCTTCCGGGCAGGACTTATAGCCATGCAGACCACAAGGACGACAGTAAAGTGGCTCTTTTTTCTCGACAACGGCTGAGAAATTGGCCAGCGGTCCGAAGCCAAAGCGCGGCACCGTGGAGCAGAAGATGGCACAGGTAGGTGCATCCAAAGCAGAGGCCAAGTGCATGGGGCCGGAGTCGTTCACGTAGTTGAGGACGGCATCGCGCATCAGGGCCGCCGACTGCAGCAGGTTAAGCTGTCCGCACAGGTTTTCCACCCGCCGGTTTCTGGTTTTGCTGATGATCTCCTCGCAGTGGGCTTTGTCGGCCGGTGCCCCGAGCAGGTATACGGTATACCTGTTGTCCAGCTGATCGAGCAGCTCCACCCACTGCTCCAGCGGGTACTGCTTGGTAAACCAGACCGAGGTAGGTGCCATGCAAATAAAGGATTCCTGCTTTAGCGGCTGCACTCTGTTAAAGTCTTCCGGAGAAGGGTATAGCCTGGGCTTGGCCGCTTGTCCGTCGGTGATGCTGGCGATAAGCAGGTGGTTGCGCTCGACCTCGTGCGTACTGGAGTCAATGTCGTGCGTGTAGCGGCGGGTAAAGAAGCGGGAGAAAGGATTTTTGTCGAAGCCTATTGTCTCCCGGGCACCAGAAAGTGCGGTGAGTATACCTGTGGCCCCGAAGCGCTGCAGGTTCACTACCAGGTCGTAGTGCTCCTGCCGGATCTGCCGGAGCAGACGCATCAGGCTTTTGTACTTGCCTTCCTGCTTGTTCCAGATCAGGACCTGCCGCAGCAGCGGGTGCCCTTTCAGCAGCGACTCGTTGCCTTTGCGAACCAGGAAGTCGAGCTGCGCCTCCGGATAATGGGCATGCAGTTTTTCCACCAGCCCCGTTGCCAGCACCACATCGCCCAGAAAGGCGGTCTGTATGATCAGGATCTTTTTCATCAGGTATAAGCTGCCGCAAAGCTACGCCAATGCGGCTAGACTTGAAAGTTTAGAAGCTGCAGGTATAAGTTAGCCCGGCCTTTCACGGAAAAGAGCAAAAATATTTTTCTTCTTAGCGACAGGAAAGTTAGTTTAGCAGTTCTTTTAGCCACGCTTCCCCGTATGAAATCACTATTACATCCCACTAAACTCTTTGCAGCTGCCCTCCTCTTCCTGACCACAGGTTGTGTGTCTACCTACATGCCCAATGTGCCTAACGTACCCATGTTCACTGAAAAAGGCGAACTGAGCGCCGGCGGACACATCACACCGAAAGGCAATATCACGTTCAACACGGCCTATGCCGTTACCGATAACATCGGGGTGATGCTGAACGGCTCCATGCTGAACCAGGAGCGCAAGAAGCGGGACTTCCGCCATAACCTGATAGAGGCCGGGGCTGGCTATTTCACCACGTTTGGTTCGAACCAGAATCGGGTGCTGGAGATATACGGTGGCTTTGGCGGTGGCAGCAGCGACCGCACCGAGAAAGAAGAGAAAGAAGGCGTGATGACCTATACCCGTCGTGAGGCAGGTTTCAGCAAATATTTCACGCAGGTGAATTTCAGCTCCAAAAAGAAAAAGTCGCTGCGCCTGTTCGGAAACGAGTTCCCGCTCAACTACGGTACGGCCCTGCGTGTAAGCTACGTCAATATGAACAAGCACCTGCTCAATGCAGTAGAGCAACCCAAAGAGGACAACATTTTCCTGGAGCCGATCTTCTATACCCGCATGACGCTCACGCCATCGGTGCAGCTGCAGTACACGAGCGGCAGTAACTTTGGTCTGCGCAACCGCAAGGCGCTCACCGCAGGCTATTCTGTATTTTCGCTGGGCTTCGTGATCAACGTCGGCGGCCGCAGCCTCGACCGCTAACATTCGGCGGGCAAGCAGCCTATTTTGGTAATTTTGCCTATCTTTGCAGGCTAATTGCGAACTGAATGCTTGATTATCATATTCATACATTGCCGAACGGTATTCGAATCGTTCACAAACAAGTACTACATACCAAAATAGCGCACAGCGGCTTTATCCTGGACCTGGGCAGCCGCGATGAGCAGCCTGACCAGTTAGGGTTGGCCCATTTCTGGGAGCACATGGCCTTCAAAGGCACGGCCAAGCGCAAGTCTTTCCACATCCTCAACAGACTGGAGTCGGTGGGCGGCGAACTGAACGCCTATACCACCAAAGAGAAGCTCTGCTTTTACAGCTCCGTGCTCGACAAACACTTCGATAAGTCTTTCGAGCTCCTCACCGACATTACCTTCCACTCCATCTTCCCTGAAAAGGAAATCGAGAAAGAGCGAGGCGTGATACTCGAGGAAATGGCCATGTACCTGGACACCCCGGAAGAGGCGATCGTGGATGAGTTTGACAATGTGGTGTTCGACTCTCACCCACTTGGCAACAACATTTTGGGTACCAAAGAAAGCGTGTCTGGTTTCAAGAAGGACGACTTTCAGCGTTTTATTAAAGACAACCTGAGTACTGAGGCCCTGGTGTTTTGCTCGGTGAGTAACCTGCCTTTCGAAAAGGTGGTAAAGCTGGCCGAAAAGTATTTGGCTGACATTCCGACCATCAGCAAACCACGACAGCGCGTCGCTTTCGAGAAATACATACCGAAGACGGTGACGTTCGAGAAACCGATCTCACAGGCGCACTGCGTGATTGGCTGCCCGGCTTACGCCCTCAACGATGACCGCCGCATACCTTTCTTCATGCTAGTGAACCTGCTTGGTGGTCCGGGTATGAACTCACGCCTGAACCTGGCCGTTCGCGAAAAGCACGGCCTGGTGTATACCATCGACGCTAACTACGCTACCTACATTGATACCGGCCTGCTGTCTATTTACTTCGGCACGGAGAAGAAGCAGCTCAAGCGCACCACCTCCCTGGTGCTGAAGGAGCTCAAGAAGCTACGCGAAAAGCAACTGGGTTCGCTGCAGCTGCATACTGCCAAAGAGCAGCTGATGGGTCAGCTGGCCATGGCCGAAGAAAGCAACATGGGCCTGATGATGATGATGGGCAAGAGCATCCTCGACCAGGGTCATATCGACACCCTAAACGAGATCTTCGAACAGATCAAAAATACCACCGCCCAGGACCTGATCGATATTGCCAACGACGTGCTCCGTGAAGATAAGCTGAGCTTCCTGAATTATGTGCCTAGTAAAGACTAAAGGCTAAATTGCTATAGGGTTACATTGTTAAAAAGGCGACTCCTACAGAGGCTGACTGCCACTAATTCACTAATTGAGAAAACAACAATTTAACCATCAACCATTTAACAATTAAACAGATGGAATTTCTGGACGAAGAACTGCAACAGTACGCAGAGGAGCATACCTCGCCGGAGTCGGCGCTGCTGCACAAGATAAACCGCCAGACGCACCTGAATGTGATGCGACCGCGCATGCTGTCCGGTCACCTGCAGGGCCGCCTGCTTTCCATGTTCTCCCACATGATCCGTCCCAAGCAGATCCTGGAGGTGGGCACCTATACCGGTTATTCGGCCCTTTGCCTGGCGGAGGGACTGCAGGAGGACGGCACACTGCACACCATCGACATCAACGAAGAGTTGGAAGACACGGTGCGTGGTTATATTAAGGAGGCGGGCCTGAGCGAGAGTGTGAAATACTACATCGGCAATGCCCTGGAGATCATTCCTACCATCGACGCTACTTTTGACCTGGTGTTCATTGATGCCGACAAGTATAATTATGCCAACTATTACGATCTGGTAATCGACCGTGTACGTTCAGGCGGCTACATCATTGCCGACAATGTGCTCTGGAGCGGCAAGGTGCTGGCCAAGTACCGCAAGAAGCTCGATGAAGACACAGCTGCGCTCCTGGATTTCAATAAAAAATTACAGGACGATCCGCGGGTAGAAAACATCCTGCTGCCTGTGCGGGACGGGCTAATGGTTGCCCGCAAAAAATAACAGAGAAGCGGCCCGTGCCGCTTTTTTTGTGTCTAGTAGGTATAGCTGCCAGGTATAGAAAAAGTGCCGGGGTATAGGTATACCAGACCACATCGAATAACCTCTACTCTGCAGTTGTTGGCGCAACAGTCCGCAAGTGCTCCCCTTTACTTATCAACACTAAAAAATTTCTATAAAATAACTTCGTTCTAAGCTTTAGAATGCGGGGTAAATTGCGTTAATTTTGCAAGTGTATCTCTATATAGAGAACATACTATACCTTAATGAGTTATCCACATCTGTTTCAACATATACTGTAGCCGTTTTGTGGATAGCTTGGCTTACTTTACCCGTTTACCTTTATGAAGAGACCATTACCTTTCCTGCTCCTCCTGCTCCTGCCATTGATTACTATGGCACAAACTGTCACCGTGCCTCACAACTTGTATTTTGGTGACATCCACCTGCGCATTTCACCCCGGGCACAGGAAGAGATTCAGAAAAAAGTGGATGCCCTGCACCGTAGTCCCAAGTACTTTCAAATGAAAGTAGAGTTGGCTGATGCCTATTTTCCGCTGATTGAGCGCACGTTTCAGGAAGAAGGCGTTCCGGACGATTTCAAATACCTGGCCCTGCAAGAAAGCGGCCTGCGCGGCGATGCCGTGTCAACCTCCAATGCGGTGGGCTACTGGCAGTTCAAAAAAGAGGCAGCCCTGGACTTCAACCTGCGCATGGACCATTTGGTGGACGAGCGCCGGCATATTGTGGAGGCCAGTCGTGGTGCTGCCCGTTATTTTAAGCGCAGCAACAACTACTATAACAATTGGTTCAATGCGCTCCTGTCGTATTACCATGGCTACTCGGGCGCCAAGGCCTATACCAAGGAGTCTGACAAGGGCAGCAAAAAGATGGACATCACAGAAAAATCCGATCCATACCTGTTGACTTTCCTGGCACACAAAGTAGCCTATGACAGCTTTATCGGAAAGAGCGCTCCGCCCGTGGTTTCACTGCGTGAACTGCGTGCCACCCCCGGCCAAAGCCTCGCTGACATTGCACTAGCTTATGAAACCGATCCGTCTGAACTGGAAAGATACAACAAGTGGTTGCTGGGCGGCACTATACCTGCCGACAAGGATTATTACGTGATGCTTCCGGTTCGCCACACGACCGAGCCTGGCATTGTGGCATCTACAGAACCGGTTCGCACAGCTCCTATCCGCCAGACGGGTACTATACCTGCGGCAGGCAGCATTATTAAACGTAACAACTTGAACGCCATCGTGGCCGGCAAAGGCGATACCAAAGACAAACTAGCCATCAAAGCCGGTATTACCACCCGCAAGCTGCTGCGCTTTAACGACATGCGCGACTTCGACAAGTTCGAGGAAGGCGAGGCTTATTACATTGAAGCAAAACGACTGAATGCCGACAAAGAGTACCACGTGGTACAGCACGGAGAAACCATGCAGGAAATTGCCCAGCAATACGGCATCCGCATGGACTATCTGCAGTTTAAGAACCGTATGAAACGCGCGGAGGTGCCTGTACCGGGTCGCGTGCTTTGGCTGCAGAAGCGCCGTCCCGCCAAGGTGGCCATCGAAGTACGTGAGTTAAAGCCAGTACCGGGTGCTGAAAAGCAGAATGTTACAGAGGCCCAGGAAAAAGACCCACAAACTGCTACGGCTTCGGCTAAGACAACAGCTAAAGAGCCTGCTGCCCAGCAAGAGGATTTCCTGACCCGCTTTAAAAAGAGCTGGAACAAACTGAAAGGCCAGCCGACAGCCCCTGAACAAAGTGAAGCACAAACTGCTGCCACAGAAAAACAGGAAGAGGAAACTGTTGCCGCCGCTACGCCTGCCAAAGAAGCTGAACAAGGTATAGCCCAAGAAGAAACAACAACAGAGGTGGCCGTCACCACAAAAAATGAAACGGTGCCTATACCTGTGATGAAGCAGCCAGAGCAGGAGGTGAAAGCCACAGAACCAGTTGCACAGCAAAAAGCGACAACGCCAGCCGCTGCGGAAAAGCCAAAGAATACCACGCTATACCCTGGCAAGAAGGCCCAGGAAACAGAGGAGCAAAAAACGGTAGTTCAGGAGACGCAAGCTGAAGTGACAGAAGAGGAGAATGCTGAGTGGGCAGTAGGTCTGAGCGAAGATGTGTTTGTGGGTTTCTCCGGAAACGAGGAGGAAGAAACAGCTGAAGTGTTCGAAGCGGAGAAAACAGTGGAAGCTGTTGCCACCGAGCGTGCGACAGCCAAGCCTACTCCTGTTAAAGCTGCACCGGCAAAATCAACCCCTGCTAAGACTGAGCCAGTTAAAACTACCCAAGCCAATCCGATAGCGAAAGAAAATGCTGCTCCGCCTACCAAACCTGCCCGCCACATCGTAAAGCAGGGCGAGTCGCTGTGGGCCATATCGAGGCTGTATGCCGTGACCGTGAACGACATCACGACCTGGAACAACCTCGGTGACGCGCCGATTAAAATTGGCCAGGAGTTGATTATAGCAGAGCCGCAGACATTACCTGAGGAGTCTGCCCGTAACGTTGAGGCAAATACAGAGCCCCCAGTTGCTGCTGAAAAAACCGAGATCCACACCGTATCTGCCGGTGAATCGCTGTACGTGCTGTCGCGCAAGTATAACGTGACGGTGAACGAACTGAAAGCATGGAACAACCTGCGTAGCAGCGCACTTTCCATCGGACAGGAGTTGCGTGTAACTGCTCCTGCTGATCAGGAGGGTAAAAACGAGGATCTGGAAGAAGCTCCTGCAGAAACCTTCACAGGTTCCAGCACCCAGCACACGGTGGCATCCGGTGAGAGCCTCTACCAGATCTCCCGCAAGTATGGTGTTACGATCAAGGACATTATGGAGTGGAACAACAAATCTGACTTCAACGTGAAGCCCGGCGACAAACTGACAATCAGAAAGAAGTAGTTCTTTAAAAGATCTCAAAACCGAAAGAGCCAGCTGCAATAACTGGCTCTTTCGGTTTTGAGGTATAGCTGCCATTATCGTTTCCCCGGAGGTCCGGTCAGTTTTGTAGCGGTGCGAAGACCGGTGGCAATCTCTGGTACAATGCCGAGGCGCTCGTAGATGGGCTGCACCATCAGGCGCAGGCGCTTCAGGTTCCAGGCGAAAGGGATAACACTGACAGCGCAAAGCAGACCACAACCCAGCAAGGTATAGGCTACCCCGACCTGCTCGGCAATAGCACTGGCCAGCATGCTGCCAAGTGGTGCCATCCCCATAAAGGCAGTGGCGTAAAGGCTCATCACGCGCCCCCGCTTGTCCTCGTCTACCAGCGTTTGAAGCAGCGTGTTGCAGGAGGCCATCGTCACGATCATACCGAAGCCCGTAAACAGCATCAGCACCAGCGATAGCCAGAGAATCGTGGAAAAAGAGAAAGCCATCAGGGCTGTTCCAAATAAAGTCATCGTAAAAACAATGACTTTACCGAGGCCAATCACCGATTTACGCTGCGCCAAAAACAAGGCACCTGATAAGGCCCCCAGCCCTGAAGCGCCCATCAGGTAGCCAAGCGTGTTGGCCCCACCGTGCAAGATGTCGCGGGCGAACACGGGCAGCATCACGCTGAAGGGCATACCGAATAAGCTGATCAGGCCCACGATTATGATAAGTGTCCGGATAGGCGGAAAACCGAAAGCATAGGAAAAGCCCTGCCTGAGGGAAGTCCACATATTCTCCTGCCGTATCTCCCGCACAAAGGGATTGAGACGCAATGTCAGGAGCGAAGCCAGCACCGCCAGGTAACTCACCGCGTTGATCAGGATGCAAACACCCTCCCCTACCCAGGCAATCAGTATTCCCGCAATCGAAGGCCCCACCAATCGGGCCATGTTGAACATCGAGGAGTTGAGCGCAATGGCGTTACTGATGTCTTCCCGCTTGTCGACCAGTTGCACCACAAACGCCTGGCGGGTCGCTACATCAAAGGCGTTGATTGTGCCGAGCACCACCATCAGCGTCAGCACATGCCATACCTGTACCGTACCGGTCAGCACCAGTGTAGCCAGGGTACCCGCCTGCAGCATCGACAGGAACTGCGTGACCAGCAATACATGGTGGCGGTTAAACTTATCGGCCAGCACCCCGGCGAAGGGACCAAGTAGAAAGGAAGGGATTTGATTGGCGAATGTGACGGCACCCAGGAGAAATACCGAATCGGTAAGGCGGTATATTAGCCAGCTAATGGCGATCTGCTGCATCCAGGTACCGATGAGCGATATGCCCTGCCCCATGAAAAAGACCCGGTAGTTGCGCGAGCGCAAAGCCCGGAACATCCCTCCTATCTTCCCTGAGTCAACTGTTTCTGTCATGCTGTTCCTTCGCTATGCCTGTTTGGCACAGGCTTTATCTTACGGTTAGTCGTGTTTGTTGAGTTATAATTATACGCTTTATTTATGAATGCCTGTCGGTAAATTACTTAATGCGCAGGGGATCAATACGAGCTTAGTTTTGTTTTGCAGCAGGGCTGTTTTTAGTTTGGGCAGCCGACCGATTTTCTGTAATTTTAACATCCCGAAAATGACCGAGAGTATAGAAAGAACTATACCTGCGTGTCATTCTTATTTCATCATTCGTCATTACTAATTCTGTATAGTCTTGCCAGTTTTTTCGCACTTACACACCCATACCCAGTACTCCCTGCTCGACGGTCAGGCCAGCATCAGCGCGCTCATGAAAAAGGCGCAGGCCGATGGCATGCCCGCCGTTGCCATGACCGACCACGGCAACATGTTCGCCGCTTTTAACTTCGTGAACGAGGCCAATAAGTATAACGTGAAGCCGATCGTCGGCTGCGAGTTTTATCTGGTGAAAGACCGTCACCTGAAAACCTTTACCAAGGAACAGAAGGACGTGCGGCATCACCAGTTGCTCTTAGCCAAGGACCAGGAGGGTTACCAGAACTTGGCCAAGCTCTGCTCGCTTTCCTACATCGAGGGGGTATACAGCAAGTGGCCGCGCATTGACAAGGAACTGCTGCTCAAGTATAGCAAAGGCCTGATCGCGACCAGCTGCTGCATTGGTGCCGAGGTACCGCAGGCGATTCTCTGGAAAAGCGAAGAAGAGGCAGAAGAGATATTTAAGTGGTGGCTCGATGTTTTTGGGGAAGACTACTACATCGAGATACAGCGCCACGGCCTGATGAACATCGACGGCACGGGCAAGAGCCAGGAGGACATCAACCAGGTGCTGCTGAAGTGGGCGAAGAAGTATAACTGCAAGGTAATCTGCACCAACGACTCGCATTATGTGGACCAGGAGGACTGGAACGCGCACGACATCCTGCTTTGTGTGAACACCGGAGAGGACCAGAGCACCCCGGTGGGTGACTTTACCACCAAGTATTACCGCTTCCTGAGCGACGACCAGAAGGTAATCTACGACACCGTGGAGAACGTGCGCAGCAAGTATAGCAATCACATGAACGTGCGTCAGATGCTGCAGCGCATTGACGAGGCCGGCCCGAAAACGCGTTTTGGTTTCCCCAACGACCAGTTCTACTTCAAGACGCAGGCCGAAATGAACCAGTTGTTCAAGGACGTGCCGGAGGCGGTGGACAATACCAACGAGATCGTAGACAAGATCACGCCGCCGAAGCTGAAGCGCGACATCCTGTTGCCGAACTTCCCGATTCCGCCTCAGCACGCTGACGCCGATGATTTCCTGCGCCACCTCACCTACGAGGGTGCAGCCAAGCGCTATTCTGAAATTACCGCTGAGGTTACCGAACGACTCGATTTTGAGTTGCACGTGATCAAGACCATGGGCTTTGCGGGTTACTTTTTGATCGTGCAGGACTTCATTAACCGTGGTCGCGACATGGGCGTGTTCGTAGGTCCGGGTCGTGGTTCAGCCGCCGGGTCAGCGGTGGCCTATTGTGTCGGTATCACGAACATCGACCCGATCAAGTATAACCTCCTCTTCGAGCGATTCCTGAATCCGGAGCGTGTGTCCATGCCCGATATTGACATCGACTTCGACGACGTGAACCGCCAGCGCGTGATCGACTACGTGGTGGACAAGTATGGCAAAACGCAGGTAGCCCAGATCATTACTTTCGGTACCATGGCTGCCAAATCGTCGATCAAAGACGTGGCTCGTTCTACTTCCCTGCCACTGGCCGAGGCCAACGAGTTGGCCAAAATGGTCCCTGAAACTCCGGGCACGACACTGGCGAAAGCCTTTATGGAAAACCTGGAGTTGGCAGCCATACGTGAGGGGACGGATGCACGTGCTGCCGTGTTGAAGCTGGCTGAGAAGCTGGAGGGCTCCGTGCGCAATACAGGTATACACGCGGCGGGCGTGATCATCGCGCCTGACGACATCACCAATTACATTCCTGTTTCGACCTCCAAGGACTCCGACCTGTTAGTGACACAGTTCGATGGCAAGGTAATCGAGAGCGCGGGTATGCTGAAGATGGACTTTTTGGGTCTGAAAACCCTGACCATCATCAAAGACGCCATGGAACTGATCAAGAAGAACCATGGGGTGGAGATTGATATCGACAACATTCCGATAGACGACGAGAAGACCTACGAACTGTATCAGCGTGGCGACACGATCGGTACGTTCCAGTTCGAGTCGGAAGGCATGCGCATGTACCTCAAGGACCTGCAGCCGACCAACATAGAAGACTTGATTGCCATGAACGCCCTCTACCGTCCGGGCCCGATGCAGTTCATTCCGAACTTTATCAACCGTAAGCACGGCAAAGAGGAAGTAGAATACCCGCACGAGCTGCTCGAGCCGATCCTGAATTACTCGTACGGGATTATGGTATACCAGGAGCAGATCATGCAGACGGCCCAGATTCTGGCCGGTTACTCACTTGGTGGCGCCGACTTGCTGCGCCGCGCGATGGGTAAGAAGGACATGAAAAAGATGGCCGAGGAGCGTGAGAAGTTTATTGCCGGTGCAATGGAAATGCACAAGATCCCGGCAAAGAAAGCTTCGGAAGTGTTCGACGTAATGGAGAAGTTCGCCCAGTACGGCTTCAACCGCTCACACTCCGCCGCTTACTCCGTGGTGGCTTACCAGACGGGTTACCTGAAGGCCCATTACCCTGCCGAGTACATGGCGGCGGTATTGACAAACAACATGAACGACATCAAAAAGGTGACGTTCTTTATTGAGGAAGCCCGCAAACAAGGTGTTGCTGTGTTGGGTCCGGACGTGAACGAGTCCTTGCTGAAGTTCAACGTGAACGAACAGGGGCAGATCCGATTTGGTCTGGCCGCTATCAAAGGTACCGGCGAAGCAGCCGTAGACGCCATTATTTCAGAAAGAGAAAAGAACGGCCCTTATCAGGATATTTTCGACTTTGCGAAGCGCATTAACCTGCGTGCCGTGAACAAGAAGACCTTTGAAAGCATGGCCTTGGCGGGAGCATTTGACTCGTGGGGCCTCTACCACCGTGCCCAGCTGATGGAAGTGCCGGAAGGCGAAAACATCAGTTTGCTGGAGAAGGCGGTTCGCTACGGCAACAACTACCAGGCGGAGCAACAGGCGGCCCAACAGTCGCTGTTCGGGGGTAGTGCCGCCGTGGCTTCGCCGCTACCGAAGATCCCGGAAGTACAGGTATGGACTCAGGCCGAAATGCTGCGCCGCGAGAAGGATGTGGTAGGTTTCTACATCTCGGGGCACCCGCTCGACCAGTTCAAGATGGAGATTGACTCCTATTGCACCTCCGCGCTGGCTGACATTGCCAACCACAAGAACAAAGACATTAACGTGGCCGGCATGGTGTCGGAGGTGGTGATCCGAACGGCTAAGAACGGCAACCCTTTTGCGCTGTTCTCCATCGAAGACTACGACACCACGCTGCAAATGGCCCTGTTTGGCGAAGACTACATGAAGTTCCAACCCTACCTGCGGCAGGGGCTATACCTGTTCATCCGGGGCAAGGTGCAGCTGCGCTACCGCACCGAAGACCAGTGGGAGCTCAAGCCAACCAATATCCAGCTCCTAGGCGACGTGATGGACAAAATGGCGCAGGGTGTGCAATTGAACGTTAACCTGCAATTGCTTACACCGAATATTGCCGAGGCCCTGGAAGAAGCCATCGCGACCAGTCCGGGACAGAAGCGACTGGAAATTACCCTGCACGTGCCGGACGAAAAGCTGGTGCTGCCCACTTACTCCCGCAAGTACCGCGTTGATCCAAAAGTGTTTCTAGGTCAGATCAAGGACCTGGGGCTGGGTGAGTGTAAGTTGCTGTAATTGATTTGAAAATTTGGAGACAAGGGAGATTCAGAGTTGAGTAGACCTGTCTCTTTAGGTATAGAAAGGTATGCTGCGCAAGTGGCATACCTTTCTGCTTTAAAAGGCATAGCCGAGCGACATACCTAGCCGAAGATCATAAGGTGAGGGTTTGTGGTACTCTATCTCTTCCTTCGTATAATTTGATTTGCTGATCAGCTTTTGGTGAAAATGATAACCTATTCCCCAGAACAGATCAATAGTAAAACCTTTAGGCTTCACTTGCTGGTATCCCATTATTGCTCCAGCGCCATACCCTGCCCATTGCTCGTATTCCCGATCGGGTTCGCTGAAAAGCCAAAAGCCATTTCCTCCTTCTCTTTCATTGTTTATGCGTAAGCGGTACTTCATGTAGGGCCCTGCATAAAATCCATTAAGAGATTTTCCCTTCGGATAGAATTTAAAATCGGATGTGATCGCATAAGTAGAAGAAAAATCGTCTTTCATCAAAGTGAGTCGCCTCGGATAAGCGGTAGCTGTTAATGCCCCTGCAAAATGTGGGGTGATATGGCGCTCATAAGAAACATTGAAAGACCCAATAAACAGAGGTATTATATTAAGCTTAAATGCATTGGGCCTTTGTAGTTTACTATCTTCTCCCTCGATATCTTGCGCGCAAACTCCCCGGGTTATAAGCAAGAACAGAAACAAAGCTAAAGTGCACCTAGTCTTCATCGAATCATCGGGTTGAAAGCTTTATAAAATCAAAATACCTATAATTCAATAATTGTCATTATAACTTATATTAACTAAAGATAATATATTGAGTTGTTGCAAGTCCTTTTTATGCTTCATTTTTCTCGCTGTCTTGCGCATGCAACTTTTATCAGCAACATTTGTTTATACAAATAAATATACCCTCGGCTTGTAAATCCGTATGTATAAGTTCTAAATTTGCGACGGGTTTTGCCCGATAACAGGACAGCTTGTCAGGCTGGAGCACTTTGGGCTTAAATTTGACAAGCTATAAAATGTTACTATATTTAAAACACAGAATTTAACCAACAAAACGTTATAGTTATGGCTAACAAAGCATTAGAAATCACTGACGCTAATTTTGATGAGATCATCAATTCAGATAAACCCGTGCTCGTAGACTTTTGGGCAGAGTGGTGCGGTCCGTGCCGCATGGTAGGCCCTATCGTGGAAGAGCTGGCTGGCGAATACGAAGGCAAAGCCGTGATCGGCAAAGTGGACGTAGACGCCAACCCACAGACTTCTGCCAAGTTCGGTATCCGCAGCATCCCAACGCTGCTCGTTTTCAAAAACGGACAGGTAGTAGACAAGCAAGTTGGTGCTGTGCCTAAGAACGTACTGGCTGGAAAGCTGGATGCGCAGATGGCTTAAGCACTGGTCTGACATTATTTAAAAGCGAAAGCCTTTCCAAGACTGGAAAGGCTTTCGTGTTTATGAGTCTTTCTTTACTATACTGATATCCCCGCTTCGCTCTAAACAACCATAGGCCACCTCTTTTACACCGGTCACACCTCCTACGCGCAAGGCTTCCTGCAGGTCGTTCTCCGTGAGGTTGTGCTTTTTTAGTTCTCCCTCTTGAATTTTCCCGTCCTTTATCAAGCAGACTGGGTTTCCTTTGATAAACGGACCAATAAAGCCACCAGTATTGTAAGCCAGAAAAGCCAAAAAGCGATGAAGGAGAACTAGTGTGAGGGCCGCGGCAAGTGTAGGCCAGAAGGGAGAGTTGCCAGTAATGGCTCGACTAAGGACTGATCCATAGATGATCCCCAACACGATATCAAAGGCAGTGTGCTTGCCGAAAATGCGTTTGTTGCCGATCCGCATGATGATTAAGGCAACAATAAACACCAGCACCGCCCGAACAGACATCTGCCACCACGTGAGCGAATCGGAGCCTATACCCAACAGCGAATCCAGATAATCAACCATACACTCCCAACGCGTAAAATTGTGGGAATGTTATTGGCAGATTACTGGCACTCACACAGTTTCTTATCTAACTCGCAAAGCAAGGCATAGTGTTGCTCTACTTCTTTCATCAGGTTCGTTAGCTGTTTGTTATAGGCCTGTACTTGTTGCAGGCGCGGGTTCTCGGGTGTGCTTTTGGCAAGTGTGTCAAGTTCCTTTATGGTAGCGGCAAAGGCGTTGCTTCTCTCTCCTAATTTGGCATAGTACTGGTCCATGCCATTGTCAGAACTAACTATGGCCACAGCCTGCAGGTTATTGTCGAAGCACAGCTGCCAGCGCAGGTGGCGCAGTACTTGCTGCTCGGCGGCGCTTTGTAGCTTGCCCATCTCTTTCGTCTCCTCCTTTAACCTGGAGTTCTCGTAGCGTTTGTTATACTCGTTCACTGCATCACGCACCTTTTCGCGGCAGCTCAGGCAGTTGCTTGTGTTGGCCTTGTCCTGTAAGGCATTGCGCACAGAGAGCGTTTCGTCAGAAGCCTGTGCCTCCGCCAATTTCTTCACCTCTTTTTCAAACACTTCGCGGTACTGCATGTCTTCGAGCCTCTTGGTCAGGCGCACAATGGCCTCCCCCTCCACTGAGGCAGATAGGTAATCTGCACGGGGCAACTCCACCGATGACAGCTTTGCCAGCGCGGCTTCGCGTTTGGCGGGTGTATCCCATGCTTTCGGGTTATTTTCAAGCTCCTGCAGTGTGTTCACCAGCACCTTAGCGTTTTTCAGGTTATGGTCGGCATCCAGGTATAGGTCTGCATTAGCCAGTATGGACTCGTATTCTGAGCGGAAGATGTTCTTATAAGTGCTGTTCTTCTCAAACTCCTTTTCGCGGGCCTCAAAGGCGGTCTTCATGCGCTTGTACTCCTGCATGATGCCGAACAGGTTTTTGGCATTGATCTCCGGGCTATTGTTGCGGTAGTTAAGTCGGTAAGCATTCAGGTTCTGCTTCATCTCGGCGAATATGCGCAGGAACTCCACGTACAGCTTTTCCTGGCGATAGGTCTCGTCATTCATCAGCTTCGTGTCGTAGGCCGTCTGGATCTTCTGCTTGCGCTTCTCGATCAGGTCCATCGTCACTTCATCGCCGGTCAGTACGTCCACTTTGTAGAGCGACTTGTAGTTGGCCACCACAATGTAAGGGTACTCCTTATACCCGATGGCGTCTTCTATTTGCTTGCGGTCCAGCTTGCTCGTGTTCTTGCTGAGGTAGTCAGCCAGTTTGGCTGGCTTTAACGTAACGGTCTTCACATTGCCCGGCACGAACACATAAACCTTTACCGAGTGCAGACGCGTGTCAAAATCCTGCCCTTCATACAATCGGATAGTGGAGCTGAACTTATACTCTTTCTTCTTGGCACGTGAGTTGAGCAGGTTGCCAAACTCCCCTACCAGTGACATCACCGCCACAGATGGATTGGTCAGGTTCGAAAGGTTGACCAGTTGGCTGGCCACCAGGTTGAACACCTGATCACCGTCCTGGTTTGTGACTGCTTTTGCATTGATCGCTGCGTCTATACTGTTCTGGGCAGAAGTCAGCGGCATTTTGTCGATAATGCGTACCACTTCCAGGTGGTCGCTTACCTGCGTGTGGTACTCTTTCTTGTCGGTGTTGATGTGAAAGTTGAAGAGCGGGTACACGATCTGATCATTGCCGAAGAGCTTCAGGTTTTTGAGCTGCGCCGTGATGAACAGATACTCCAACTCATAGGCATATTTTTTCTTGCTTTTCTTCTTTACCCCCGACTCCAGCTCGTTGAGAACGCGGTTGAACTGACCGCCGTTGAAGAGATAAATATCAGTGGAAAGGTATTGCCACTCGTCCGAAAATTCAAATTTATCGTTGTAACTATAACCCAGTCTTGTTTCGATGTTCTGCTGGGCAAAGGCCTGCTGGCATAGCAACAGGGCTATCGCAAAGAGTGAATAAATTTTCTTCATAAAATACGCATAGCCGGTTTAGTGGCAGATTCAGGTATAGCTTTTGCTTCTGAACCTAACGTTAAGACTTGAAATTAAGTGCCTTATCGGTTTGCAAAATTGCCTGGCCGATCAGATTTTTTTAAAAATAAACGAGTACAAAATCCATGCTCAGAGTACTAATCATGGCGATTGCCATCCTGTTAATCCAAAGTACAGCACAACCCGCATCCGCACAGGGCTCTCAGGAATACAGCGTTGCTTCCGTCCCTATGTCGGAGGAGCAGAAAGTTCAGAAATTGATCGAGTACGTCCGCACGCTCGAAGGTGCCACGTTCATTCGAAATAACAGTGAATTTGCGCCAGAGAAGGCTGCAGAGCACTTGTCTTCCAAATGGGAAAAGCACGGCTCTAAAGTAAAAACAGCCGAGGGATTTGTGACGAAACTGGCTTCTGAGTCTTCGTCGGGCACGCCTTACAGCATAAGGTTCGCTGACGGCACTACCAGCACCACCCGTGATGTACTGCTTCGCAGACTAAGCACACTGGTCGTACAATAGGCGCATATACTGTACAAAAACAGGTATAAGTATAGCGGAAACGGAATGCTATACTTGAACGCGGACATAGACGTTACGTATCTATGACGACAAACCTGATCCCAATGCTACAGTTACTTGAAGAGTCGAGAGAAGAGCTAGTTGCTTTTCGCCTGGCGGGCAGCATAGACCGGCATGACTATGAAGTAATGTTACCGATCCTGGAAGAGAAGATCAAACAGTACGGTAAGATACGCGTGTATGCCGAGTTGCAGGAAGCTGAGGAGATTTCGTTACAGGCGCTCTGGGAAGACTTGAAATTTGACTTCCGCCATGCGGGTGATTTTAAGAAAGTGGCGCTCGTTGGCAACCAAAGGTGGCTGGACTGGTTTACCGTCATGGCAAGTCCTTTTACCACGGCAAGGGTAAAGTACTTTGAACCAACCGACCGCGAGAAGGCACTTGAGTGGGTGCGAAAAGACGAAGAGTAAAAAATCAAGCCAGACTGCCTTTTTGGTCTTTAAAACCTTGTCAGCCCATTCTCCCTCATTCCTTACTACAACATCAAAAATATTTATCTCTTAAGCTGTATAAAATACATAGCTTTAGCATAATATTTGCTCTTCAGCTCAGACTGGCAAGGGGCAAGGTTAAATCGATTTATACTTCCAGGCCTCATTTTTCGTTTTGTCACATAGTTGCCAGTAAAAATCAATTACAAACAACCAGATCAATAAACACCCTAACACACATGAAATCTAATTTCACGAAAGCATCACTGTCACTACTTCTATGTGGCGCCCTCATGTCATCATGCGTTTCCTCTAAAAAGTACGACGAGCTGAAAGCCAGTAAAGAGGCTCTGGAACGCGAACAGGCCGCCAGCCGCGAAAAGGAAAAAGAGCTAAGTAATACGCTGCGTGCGCGTGAGCAGAAACTGACAGAATTGGAGCGCGCCATGAACGACCAGAAAAAAATACTGGACGACCTGCGCAACGAGGTGAATACTGCGCTGGCCGGTTTTAACCAGGGAGACCTGAGCGTGAACATCAAAGACGGCAAGGTATACGTGTCTATGTCTGACAAGCTTTTGTTTGCCACCGGCAGCACCAAAGTGAACAATACCGGTAAGCAGGCCCTCGACCAGTTGGTAGATGTGCTGAAGAAGAACCAAAGCGTGGGCGTGATGGTAGAAGGCCACACCGATGATGTGGAGGTACGACCAGGCACGAAGGACATTGCCGACAACTGGGACCTGAGCGTGCTGCGCGCCACTGAGATCACCCGCCTGATGGCACAGCGCGGCTTGTCGCCCGACCGCATCACACCGGCCGGACGCGCCTTCTTCCAGCCGATTGACACAGGTCGTACGCCTGCCGCCAAAGCCAAGAACCGCCGTACAGAAATCATCCTGACACCTGACTTCACAGAGATCTACAAGATCCTAGGCATCCAGTCTATGAAGTAGTCTTTTTACCTGCATAAAACAAAAAGGCCGCTGCTCCTATGGGACAGCGGCCTTTTCTATAGGTATTAATTGAGTGCTATACCTGCTGACTCACTCCGCTATACCTTTGCCCAGTGCTTTGGCTTGCTCTATGGCCTGAAACAGTTCTTTGGCGTGCTGTGAGCCGATCAGAACAGACTGTTGATTGTAGAAGCGCAGCAGTACCCCTTCCCTTCCCGACGTGCTGTAAGCCTTGCCTTTTGTTCCCCAGCGTATACCCCAGCCGCCGTATTCACCAATGGGGTTGTAAGTGACCTTCTCGATGTCGCGCACGGTATGCAAAGGTATACGCACCGGTTTCAGATGGAAAGGGCGGAAGCGCACCTGTAGCATACCTGGCATTACCTCCGTTGTCAGCGTTATCCAGTAGAAAAAGAAAGGAAGCCCGAAACTGATCAGGGCCACCATAATACTCAGCGGCACATCCGACAGGGGCCGGTTGCCGAAGGTGCCGCCCAGCAGGACCTGGTACACAAAACCTGCCAACAAAATGGCCGCCAGACCCAGCAGCAGCGCCCATAGCCAGAACTGCGTGAACCGTTGCTTTTCCCGGAACAAAATGCGTTGCTCTTCCATTTATAGCTATACTTTACGAAAATAGCCGCCCCACTTGTGAGCGGAACGGCTATACCTTTCAGTCTTTATTTAGATTACCCAATGGCTTGCTCAAGGTCAGCCAGAAGGTCCTCGATGTCTTCTATACCTACACTCAAACGGATCAGCGAGTCGCTCAGGCCAGCTTTCAGACGCTCGGCACTCGGGATGCTGGCGTGTGTCATAGAGGCCGGGTGTCCGCAAAGCGACTCCACACCTCCCAGCGACTCGGCCAGAGCAAAGTACTTGAAGCGCTCGAGCGTGGCGATGGCGTCTTCCATCCTGTCGCCTTTCAACATAAACGAAACCATGCCGCCGTACGAGCGCATCTGTTCTTTGGCTACCCGGTGGCCCGGATGATCTTCCAGGCCCGGCCAGTATACCTTCTCCACCTTATCGTGGTTTTTGAGGTACTGGGCTACGGAACGGCCGTTTTCGCAATGGCGCTCCATCCGGATGTGCAACGTCTTAAGGCCACGCAATACCAGGAAGCAGTCCTGCGGACCAGGTGTACCGCCGCAGGCATTCTGGATAAAGGCCAGCTTCTCTTGCAGCTCGTCATCTTTTACGATCACAGCACCCATCACCACATCCGAGTGACCGGCCATGTACTTGGTGAGCGAGTGCATCACGATGTCGGCTCCCATATCGAGCGGTGTTTGCAGGAACGGGGTAGCAAAGGTATTGTCAGCCACTAGCAGCAGGTTGTGCTTTTTGGCGATGGCGGCGCAGCCTTTGATATCGATGATGTTAAGCAGCGGGTTGGTTGGCGTCTCTACCCAGATCATGCGGGTGTTCTCATTCACCAGCGCTTCTACCCTACTCAGGTCGCTCATGTCGGTAAAGTGGAACTTAAGGCCGTAGTTGGCGAATATTTTCGTAAAGATACGGTAGCTACCGCCGTACAGGTCGTTGGTCGAAATTACTTCTTCGCCCGGCTTCAGCATTTTGATAATGGCATCGATGGCAGCCATACCTGAAGAGAAACAAAGGCCATGCTTCCCGTTCTCCAACTCAGCCAAAGCATTTTGCAAGGCCGTTCGCGTCGGGTTGTGCGTACGCGAATACTCGTAGCCCTTGTGGTCGCCCGGCGAGCGCTGCACGTAAGTGGAAGTCTGGTAGATGGGCGTCATGATGGCGCCTGTGGTTGGGTCCGGCTCCACGCCGGCATGTATAGCTTTTGTTCCGAATCTCATAGTATCTATTTAAAGGATAAGTGGTTTGATGCAAGTTAATAAATTTACCACCAGGAGTTGAAGCACTGTAGGGGGCTTCGCGCTTCTCAGCACATATCGTAAAAATTTTATTGGCCGTACCAGAATCTACGTATACCTTCAGCAATTCTTGCCTGCAAGGCTCTATCTTTGACTAAAACGCCTACTATGCCTAAACTGTCCATGCTGCGGACTTTTATACGGGAAAACGCGCCTTCGTTTATTTCCATGCTGCTGCTGGTCATCGTGCCGCTGGTTGTCAGCTCTTCGGCCGCTGTATACCTGTACCAGAACGAAACCCTGCTACAGGACCTGAGCTGGCCGCAGATGCTCCTCTACTTTGTCGTGATCTCCTTTACCATGTCACTGGCCCTCACCCCAACTACGTTTGTGGCTTTGGTGAGCGGCTTTTACCTCGGCTGGCCTGGCTTTGCGGGTGTAGTGGTGTCTTACGGCATCGCTTCGCTTATCGGCTATACCCTGGCCCGCCTCATCGACCATGGCAAAATGATGTCTTTCCTCAATCGCTTTGAAAAAACAATGTACCTGATGCAGGAGCTGCGCGACCAAAGCTGGAGCCTGATCTTTCTGACACGCATTTCGCCTGTGTTGCCCTTTGCCCTTATGAATTTCGTACTCTCGCTGCTACAGGTTGACAAGACCCGATTTTTTTTAGCAAGCATTGTGGGGATGCTGCCGCGCACACTTTTCTTCTTCTGGGTGGGTACGCAGGCCAGCGATGTCATAAAATTACTGCAGGACCCCGGCAGCAACAAAGGAAGTCAACTGTTGATGATCGCGCTGGTAATCATATCAATAGGCGGGTTATACTTTATTTTTGACCATGCCCTGAAGAGGGCGCTTCGGAAAGCGACGGCAAAAAATTGAGAAAAATTCGCTCTGGGGCTTGCATCGCAAGAAAAAAGGCCTTTACTTTGCATCACCATAACGGAAAATGGTCACGTAGCTCAACTGGATAGAGCATCTGACTACGAATCAGAAGGTTAGGGGTTCGACTCCCTTCGCGACCACTTGAAAATCAGCCACTTACGAATAAAATCGTCAAGTGGCTTTTTTTATGTGCACACAATTTGCACACAGATTTCCTGTTCAAGAGCTAATTATCCCGCCCTTTATATCTCTTCCTATTTCGCTCAAAAAATTTAGAAATTATAACGAACAAACTTCATTAACTTAAAATGTGATTTGACTTACCAACACTAAGCAAGCTTGTTGCCATTCACAGAATAAGATGCCTATGAAATTGTAAGTGCTTAATCTTGCGTAAAATCACTTGAAAATATCGCTGCCATAGAGGAAGAAGCCGACGCGGCCCTGCAGGGGGTGCAGGTATGGGGCGCGGTCCTTCTCGTGCAACAGGTTGTACTGCAGAAGCGCATAGCCCCTGAGCTTTTTGTAGAGGGTGTAGTCCTTGCCCAGCCCCGCCGACAGCCCAGACACCCATTCTCGACCAAGCGTCTCCTCCTGCGTGAGGGGATCCATGTGCGCCACCGGCGCACTTAAGCCTTCGTATTGTAGCCGTGCAAAAAAGCCGCTTTTGATCTGGAAGTCTGAAAAGAGGCTGTACCCCCCCACCCGCTCCGCGCCGCCTACAAAGGGCTTTTCCTTCACGCTCAGGTGCAGGCGGTATTGCCCGCCTAAGCCAGCCGAAAGACGTTCCGAGAAGCGCCAGGCCACCGTCGGCCCCAGGTCCAGGAAGAAGCGCTCCTGCTTACCCGCCTGCCAGAGGCTGCCCACCACCAGACGCTCCGTCCAGTGCTTACCTTTGAGCGGGTTGGGTCCCAGTATGCCTTTTCGCATGTCCTTCATGCTCTCCACTTTGCTTGCCCGGCCCTTGTACTTGTCGAAATCGGCATGCGCCTGCCCCAGCTTGTCGAAGGATTCGGTAAAGGGCTCCCCTGCCGCCTTCAGCGCCGCCTGCCTGGCTTTTGCCTTCAGCTCATCTTGCGAAGCGGGCAGCTGCCCCATCGCGGGGGACTGGGGCAGCCGTGTAGCAGTGCTCTTCCGCCCGGCCTCCTCCAACTGCTGCAGGGCCTGTTCGAGCTCCTCGGGCTGGAGCTGGGCGGCCAGGGTCTCCCTTCCCTCCTGCAGCTGGTGCTCCAGTCTCGTACTCACCTCCTTCAGCTCTTCAGGCAGCACCGACTCCCCTGCTACAGCCTGTGAGAGACTGTCAACTCTTCGTGCCAGCGCCTTCCCCTCCTCGCCCAGCTGCCGCAGGCTGTCAAGTGAAGCATGCAGGCGAGAGGAGTCCTGCAATGTGTAATCGATTACCCGCAGGCTGTCCTGCCAGGCGATCATCTCGCGCAGCATCTCCCCGGCCTCCGGTGCTCCGGTCGGCAGATACTGTTTGGTTTGCTGGGCAAACGATGCAAAAGAAAGCAGAAGGAAGGTTAGAAGGTAAAAACAGACTCTGAAATGGGACGAAAGCAGGTAGCGCATAAAGTAGTTTTGTTTTCTTCGAAAAGGTAGCTGGTTTTTGATGCAGTGCTCCCAAAAAATGGATGGGTAACGCTCCTACAAGATAGGACATTACGTCTACTTTTCAATAAATCATGCTGCACTGCAACTTACATAGGCAAGAAAGGAATTGAAAATACTCTTCCCTTTCACAAGGCAAGGCTCCTAGGGTGGAAGGGGCCGGAAAAACCCCTTGACCTTTCGTGCCGCTGGCCAGTCAGCTGCCATCAGGTATAGCGCCTGCTATAAGGTATAGGTATAGCTTTACCCATAAGGTATGGCACCAGCTATAAACAAAAAGCCCCCGGCTGATTCCGGGGGTTGGGGGCAAGATCTAGCGCGAAGCCGCTGCGAGCGGAGGCCAGAGCCAGCCAGGGGGAGAACACCCGTGAGGGTGGGCGGCTGGCTGCGCGGCGGCTGACCCGCAGGCGAGCATAACGCGGGCTGTGGTTTTTGTTTTTGGCCTTAGCCCCGCAGGGTTTTAAACAACTCTTAAAACAAAAAAGGAACAGCCGTGAGGAGTACCGCAGGCTGGCAAGCGAAGGCAAAAGCAAGGCCGACCGAAGGGAGCTTGTACAGCCTTGCTTTTGCCGGAGTGCAGTCCTGCCGAGGACACGGACGAACCCCGCTCTACCTGCTTAGACTTTTCTATTGGTATTAGCTTTTGTTCTGAGAGTAGACGGTAAACGCAAAAGCCTAATCCAGAGTGGAAAAGGATACTGCTATTAATCAGGAATGAGGGCATGGGATACAAAGCCGCCATAGCGAGGGAGCAGCACATGAACTCAGCTTTACACGTTTCTACTCCACATTAATTTTCAGCATGCGAAATTTAATTAGAAGGACAAGGAAGCAAAGTAAAAAGTACATTTAAACACCCTATATCAATCAAATCAAAATCATACTTAGTATTAATTATATTGCTCTTCGTTGATTTATTAAATTCCCCATATCTATAAAAAAAATCCTTATAGCTATTAACTAACATAACTCTTCCATCTAAATCATTCAGTTGTATAAACGATGAATATACATATAAAGCAATATCTCTATTTTCATCACTAGTGTTCCAAATCACATATAACTTGGCGGAGCTTAATGTCTTTATATAATTAGCGCTTGGGGGCAGTATACTATAATACTTCCCGGGAATAATATAGGTCTGCCCTCCTAGCTTTCTCCAGATCGTAATGTACTCCGTTTTATCTTTATTGTGTACAAAACTCCTTTTATAATCTAAAAAGTAATATAAACACAATATGATGAAGATGGGAAAAATATAATATTGCTTTTTCATGCTTACTGTTATTTTGTAGCTCCTCTTGGATAAAATATTTCAGGATAATTTCTTTTCAATGTTTGTAAAGCTCGCCCTCTAGCTGCTGCTCTTGCCCTTCCAATTTGAGCGCCTTCTCTATGCCCTAGCCTTTGAGCACTCACACTTTGAAGCCCCTCACTTTTACCGCCACTATAAATTTGTTCTAAACCATTAAAAGCAATTTTCGCAGCACTCCATCCAATATTGTTTACACCCGCTATATATCCAGCAGCATAATTACCAAAATCTCTAGCAGATCCGTATATTTTGGTTCCGTCACTTTCAGTTCCGTATTGGGAACCCCTATGATGGTATTCACGATCATTATACCTTTCGTCATTTTTACTAAGAGGAACTCCGTTTTCATCTAATCTTTTTAAATCATAATCTCCTCCAGATATTGCGTTAGCCATATAATTCACAAGACCCGGCTCATTACTTCTTATATCATTAATAAAGTCAGAACCTTCTGTAGAGTTTACATCAATGGTACCTTTCCACCCCTGTTGATCTACCGGGTCATGCTTATCATCGTTATAGAATGAATACATAGTGGCTGAGTTTCCAATTTTTTCACCAGTACGTTTACCATCTCCATCAACAACATATATTCCTCTATCACCATCGTTTAAATTTCCTCCAACAACTTTATAAGTCCCATCTTCTTTCTGTACAACGTCTGTACTGATCATCCCATCTGGGTCAATAAACCTGATCGGGTTATCAAAGGCGTAGTTGTAAGGTGAGTGCCTGCGCATTTGATCCGCCAACGGATCTACCACATGCCACCTGCCAATCTGGGCGTCATACATCCTAGCTCCGTAGTCCATCCAGTTCAGCCCGAGCTCAGTCTGCTTCTCCTTTCCGTTGTACTGGAACTTGTGGTCCGGCGTCCCTTGCTTCTCGATGCCCACCAGGTTCAGGCCCCATGGGTCGTAATGGTTCTCCTGCACGAGCATCGGCTGGGTCTGGCTCACGCCCATGTCGTCGAACCAGGCCGCCTCGTAGCTCTCGTTTGCCAGGAACACTTCCACAAAGCCGTCCTGCTGGGCTGTGTATTCCAGCTCCAGCTTCTCCCACTGTCCGTTAGCCTGCCTCGTGAGCAGCTGGTAGCCCGAGTCCAGGTAAGAGGAGTCTTTGGCATAGGCAATATAGCGCATGTAGGCGACAGGCGCTCCCTTTTCTTTCTGCAGCACCTGCGGGACTATTGCAATACCCGCCCCGATGTAGGGGAGCGCCTTGCCGTTGCCCGTACCCAGCTCACTTACCGTGCCCACGCCGGCCCTGGCCGCCCCTAAGAGCCAGGAGGCCAGGCTCAGGCCTTTGTTGCCGCGCACCTCCTCCTCGTACAGACCGAAGGCCTCAGCCTTCACGATGTCACCCGCCCGCACGATCAGGCGCTTGCTCGGTCCCAGCGGCCTGTTGCGTCCGGCGCCCAGCAGGGCCGCGTGTGAGCCCGAGCGGGAGCGGCCCCGGTCAAGGTGGCGCGTCTCTGCCACGTGGCCGAACTCGGCCTCCTCCTGCTGCGCGGCCATCATCTCCATGGTCGCCTGCGATGAGGTGGTCACCTCCTCGACAAAGCTCACGCGCAGGTTGCCCAGGTGGTCTTTCAGGTGGTACTCGTAGCGCCACACTTGGTCCGTTGCCGGCTCGTAGAGCGCCCGCCCCTCCGGAGTGTGGGCGAAGAGCGTGTCTGCCTGGTGGACGAACAGCCCCGCGTAGTCGGTGGCCACCGCCGGTCTGGCCGCCTCGTGCACCTCCTTACGAAGCTTCTCCCCCGAGGCCGTGTAAATGTATTTGATGTGGCCCTTTGCACCCAGCGCCACGCTGTCAGGCAGGTTGAGGTGGTTGTAGCGCACGGCCGTGATGCCCTTGTTAGCATCGCTCGTCAGGTTGCCGTTGGGGTCATAGCCGTACTCCGGCTCGGCGGCAGCGTACACGCTGCCGTTGTCTCGGAAGTCCCCTGCGGGCCCCGTGGCCGTGGCCTCATCGTCCACGCCCACCAAGCGGTTGCCCGCGTAGTGGTAACTCAGGCGGTCTACCTCCCCCCAGGACCTGGCAGGGTCTTGTCTGTCGTAAGGGCTCCCCGTAGTCAGTCCACGGCGTACCAGGCGCTGGATGTTGCCATTGGCGTCGTAGGAAAGCCCGTCCACCGTGTAGTGGTCCTGCTCTTCATCCCAGCCTGCCGCACTCTTTGCACGAAAAGCCCCTGACGTCAGGCGACCCGCCCGGTCGTAGGCGTAGGCGTAGCCCCGCAGCTTTTCGTCCGAGGCCGTGGCCCAACGCATCTCCGAGATGTTGCCACTGAACTGCCCCTGCGCCCCAAGCTCCATGCCCGTGTTGTAGCTGAGCACGAATCCGAACAGGTCCCCCTGCTGGCTCACCTGCCCCGGGTCGTTGATTGAGGCAAGCCAGCCGCGGATGTTGTAGCGCGTGTCCACCTGCTGCAGAAAAGAACCGTCAACGTTCCGGTGCAGCCTTTTCGCCGTCTCCTGGCCAAGCTCATTGTAGCCCCGCTCAGCCAGCAGCACCTTCTCCCGGCCGTCAATGGACTGCCAGTGGCTTGCCAGGCGCCCCATGTGGTCATAGGCCATGGTGTCCCGCACCATGTGGGTGCCGTCCTGGTGGGAGGTAAGCGTCACCAGAGCTCTGCCCACGAAGTCGTAGCGGGTGGCCATGCGCTCTGAAGCCACTTGCTTTGCTCCGCCCAGATAGCCGTCCGAGACAGACTGCACCAGCCGGTACTTGTCATCATAGTAGTTGACTGACACCAGCCAGTCCTCCTTGCCCAGCACCCGCGTGCGGGTGCCCGTCACCTGCCCATTCACCCGCTCGTTGCGGGCTGTCACGCCCACCGCTGGCGTGAAATCATAGTCCTGGGTAAAGGCCGCGTGGTCATAGTCATCGTAATAGGTGACCGTCAACACGTCATCTGGAGTGACCGCCACCCCTGCCGGGGAGGAATCGTTGAGCGAGTACCCTTCGCCAGAGCTGTCCCGCGTCTCAAACTGCTGCGCGGTACTGCTAACCGCGTCCTGTAGCGCAGACCGTTCGATCTGCTTATCCAGTACGCCCGTCACGACCGGGCGGCCCAACGCGTCATACTTGGTGAAGGCCCACTTTCCGGCCGCCGCCTGCACGGCGTCCCGCTGGAAGACCACCTCGTCGCGCCGGTTGTAGACCAGCTCCACCGGCCCGGCCCCTGGCACCTGCTTTTCGATCATTCTCCTGCGCCCGTCGTACTCATAGCGGAAGCACCAGTCCGTTATAAAACTCTTGTCAAGCGTGACAGTGCCGTCACCTCCCGACTGGGGCTGGTGGCTGCGGTAGCCTTCGGGCTGGATCACCAGACGCAGGTTGCCCATATCGTCGTAGACGTAGTGGGTGTCGGCCAGTCCGGGCTCCGGCTCAACCGAAAGGCAGGCGGGTTCGGAGCTGCCCGAGGCGAAGCGGGCGGCCACCTCCCGGGCGCTGAGGGCTCTGTCATAGAAGGAGAGCTCGTCAAGCCCGCCCTGGAAGCGGTACCCGCTGCTTCTATTGAGCCAGCCGATGTTCAGGGCTGCCTGGCTGGCAAAGCCCTCCGGGGAGGAGACAGTCTCCTCCTCTACCAGTACGCCGTCTACGTAGAGCTTTGTCCTGAGCCAGGCCGCATCGCGCACGGCCACCACGTGGTGCCAGGCACCGTCGGTGATCGTTGGGTTATCAGGTGCCTCTCCCAGGTAAGCCCCCGCCCCAATGTTGTCGCGTAGCTGCAGGCGCGCCCGGCCGGCCGGGTCCAGCCCGATCCACCAGTGCAGCGTGCCGCCCGACTCCATGTCGTCGCGGCCCAGCACCACTTCGTTGTCGGCGGGCGCCCCCTGCCGGCGCACCCACAGCTCAACGGTGAAACTGTCCCCGCTCCCCCAGTCATAGGCCGCGCCTGCCGCCGAGAGGCCGCCCATGCCGTCGAAGCCAATGCCCTCCCCCAGCCTGCCCGTTACTGGCGTGCTGCCGGAGCCCGTGGCCACCAGTCCCGTCTTTGCCTCTGTAAGCGAGCCCTGCGTGAAGGGCCAGTGTTGCACCGGGTCCGCTCCGCAGATTACCGAACCCAGCTCCGCTCCTTCCGGCACCACCTCTGTCTCGTGGCGCTTCATCACCACCCGTCCCTGCAGGTCCTTGTACTCCACCGTAAGCGCGTCCTCCTCGTCTCTTGTTTCGGTTACGTACAGCGTGCCGGCATTGTAGAAGTCCTGGCTTGAGAAAGAGCCTAAAACCGGGTCATAGTCCCAGCGGCGCACCTCCTCTGCCAGGTTGGTCCGGTGGCCCTGCTTGACGCTGCGGCCCGTGCCCGGCTGGAGCAGGGCGCCCGGCGCGCCCTGCTCCAGCACCCGGTTCAGGGGGGAGGCTTCGTAGACCGGCACGGCCCAAGGGGCCGCGTCTTTGGCCACGTCTGGAAACAAAGTGTTGGACGGGTCATAGAAGGCCGCCTGCTCGGCCGCGGCCGCAGGACGGAAGGAGCCCGCCGTCCCGCCCGCCGCATAGGGCAGGAAAGTCTTCTCCACCCTCCCCAGCGCGTCATAGCGGACCGGTGTGATGATGTCCTGCCCGGTCGGGCTGGCCTTGGTGAGCACCGTCTGCAGTTCACGCCCCAGCCCGTCGAAGTAGGTGACTTGCTGGCTCACCTCGCGCACCGTGCCCTGTGCCAGCGCCTCCGGCGTCGTCATCCCTCCGATCTGCGCCGTGTTGGTGATGACGTAGTTCACCTCCCGGCTAGGGGAAGAGGCCAGGGGCTCCCCGGCCGCAGACACCGTCACCGTCACCTCGGCGGTGTAGAGAGTAAGGGCCGTGGCCCACTCGTTGGTCACGCGGCAACGGTAGACGCCGGCATCAGTGGAGGAAACAGATGCTACGGAAAAAGAGCTGCCAGTGGCACCAGCGATGTCCAGCCAGGCACCCTCCAACAGGCGCTGCCATTGGTAGGAGTTGCGCGTACCACCCGTCACCACCAGCAGCTCCAGGGGCTGGCCCGATGCCAGCTCCCGGGTCTCAGGCTGCCCTAGCGGCGCCTGGCCGCCGTAGCCGAAGTAGGCCAGCGGGGTGGTGCCCACCCCCGTCAGGTTGGCCTCGATCGAACCGAAACCCAGCCTGTTGCCATAGGCTTCCACGTGTAGGGAGGAGGCGTTCGGGCCGGTGGTGAAATTGGGTATCGCGGTCAGGGCATTGCCTGTCAGGCTCAGGTAGTAGAGGCTGGGAAGGGTGGCCATCGAGGCCGGCAGCTCCCCCTCCAGTTGGTTGTTGTCCAGCCCCAGCTCCCACAGGCCGGAAAGATTGCCCAGCTCCGCCGGGACTGCGCCGCTCAGCGTGTTGTTGTGGAGGTACAGCTGGCGCAGTGCGGAAAGACTGCCCAGCGCAGCCGGAATGTCGCCGGTCAGGCTGTTGCCGTTCAGGTACAGGTACTGCAGTGCGGAAAGATTGCCCAGCGATGCGGGAATAGTCCCGCTCAGGGCACAGCCGTCAAGCCCCAGCTGCTGGAGCAGGCTCAGGTTCCCCAGCCCGGCCGGGATAGCGCCTGTCAGGGGGTTGCTGCCCATAAACAGCTGGCGCAATGCGGAAATGTTGCCCAGCGACGAAGGGATAGCGCCGCTGAGATTGTTGCCGTTGAGGAAGAGGTAGCGCAGGCTGGCAAGGCCGCCCAGAGAGGTCGGGATACCCCCGTTCAGCGTATTCCCGTTCAGCCCCAGGTCCGTCAGGTAGGGAAGTCCCCCCAGTTCCGAGGGTATGGCCCCCGTCAGGTTGTTGTTGCTCAGGTAGAGGTGGTAGAGCGAGGTCGCGTTGCCCAGGGAGGCTGGAATTGAACCGGACAGGGCGTTGTCGTGCAGGTACACATACTGCAGTCCCACCAGGTTGCCAAGTGAGGCGGGCAGCTCGCCGCTCAGCCCGTTGCCGTTGAGCGCCAGGCCTATTACGTCCCCGCCCTGCACCATCACCCCGTGCCAGGTGGCCATGTCGGCACTCGAAGTCCCGTTAAGCCAGTTGGCCTTCGCGTTCCAGCCCGCCCCGTTGGTGCTGTTGAAAAGCTCCTCGAGCGCCTGCCGCTCCACGGCGTCCGGCACACTCCCCTCGCCCGAGGAGCTCGTGCTCATGGTTTGCAGCGTCTGAGTCTCCCCCTGTAGCGCCTGGGCCTGCCTCTGGCTGATCTGCCGGGCCACCTGACGGTCAGCGAATGTGCGGTGGAGCGAGTCACGCCCTTTGCCGTAGGCCTGCAGAGCCCGCAGCCACGCCTGCCGGGCACTCTCCGCATCCGGGTCGAAGCTTTCTGTCTCCACAGGCTTGAGGAGCCTTTCCCGGAGCCGGGACAACTCCTCCTGGAAGCCGGCGTATCGCCGATGCCCCGTCTCGTCCTGGGCATGGGCTGTTCGTATGCCGGAGAGCATGCAAAACAGCATCCAAAGAATAAAGATGGTCCCGCTCGTCCCGGGAAACATCCTGCCCCTGCCAACAGGGTGAGTGGTACACACGGCCACTGAAATAATTTTCTGTAAAAGTGTTCTCATTTGGGGTCGTTTAGCGCCGCGCCGAATTCCAGCTCAAGCAGAGCTGAACCGTGTAGTGCCGCAGCAGGTTCTCATTAGGTGCGTTAAAAAAGTTCGGGGCAACTGGAGGCCGCCGAACCGGATGCTCACTGTCCGGGCCCGGCATAATGGTATTCATAGCTCCTGATGACATGATGGCTCTGGTCAAGCACGGCCTTCAGGCGCCCATGCCCATCGTACTCAAAGTAGGTTGTCACTCCGTTGGCGTCAGTGGAAGAGGAGACGCCATACAGCGGATGGTACGTGTAGCTGGTCATGTGCGCCCCTTCTGGAAACAGTCTCACCTCGTCAATCAGGTTACCGACGGGGTTTGATACCGTGATAACGCCGGGGTCGGTCAGCTTCCATTCCGCCATCACCCACCCCTGCGCGTTGGCGGGGAGAGACGTCAGCGGATCCTGTCCGTTCACTTTGACAGCGTTGCTCCCCTTGGTCCAGAGCTGCACAAAGTAGACGCCAGAGGGAAGCGTCCCGCTTCTGAGCTCCTGCCCGCTGAAGCACTGGCGCCCCGTGTGGCTCTCGGTACTGACGGCTGGGACATAGTCCCAGCCCCCGCGGTCGTCCTCAAAGCTGGTGAAGGCAACCTGGTTCTGTATCGCATTCGCAGCGCTGGCGATCGGGTGCTGCCGCTCGTCGTCCCACAGGTAGGCATAGGACGCCCTGTCGGTGACGCGGATTTCATTTGCGGTTCCAAACCTGCCGTAGACGAACTCCGCCTTCAGTTCATAGTTCCTGAGATCAGGATTAAAGGCGGTGCGCCTATCCTCTTCCGGAGTTAAACCTTCTGTATAGGGGTGCGAACCGTCTGTGGCGGAGTTCGAGTACCGGAACGCCTGCAGGGGCACTTCCGCCCTCCCTTCCAGGTTGCCCAGCTCGTACAGGCGTCCCGGCAGCCCCTCCTCTGTGAATACCGTTGCCTTCGCCTCAATTACCCTTCCCTCCGATGCGTTCCCCGCCCCATGGTAAATGGTAACAGTCTCGACCGGCTCCTCTACCCTGTTCCTGGACAAAAGACCGGCGACGGCTTCTCCCTCCTCCCCTTCCTTGTAGTCCCCCGGGTAGTTAGTCACGGTCTCCAGCCACCCTCCGTCAGATGTCGGGGCCTCCGTGCGGGTGGGCATTCCGTGCCAGTCATTGTCGAAGTGATACTCCTTGCTGGTGTATATCTCGTTGGTTCCGTCGGGGCTGTACTGCCAGGTCTCATGTGCTGTCTGGTAGAAAGGCACACTCCTCAGGTCGAAGGGGCGCTGCAGGTATTGGGCCGGATATCCGGCCCCGTTGGCGAAAGTTTCATCATGCACCATGACGATCTCTTTACCAAACACTTTCTTTTCCTTTATACCCGATGGCTCTTCATAGCGGGAACCGATCTCTGCCACCCTGGCCCCATGGTGAAAAACCTCACGCTGCACGGGCACAAACCCACCCGGAGCACCGGCCGCCCTGGCGTAGGTCTGTTTTTCGCGAAGCTTGACGGGCAGAAAGGCGGCAGTCCTTCCTGCCACCCGCTCCCAGGTGAACAGGTACACGATTTTCCCCCCTTCGCCATCTGCGCCAAACACCTCCTCTACCTTCCCGAAATAGGGGTCGGGGCGGTCTATCCGCGAAAGCACGTTCTCATCGTAGGGATGGGAGTGCTCTTTCTGAACCAGGCAGGAGATGAAGCGGCCCGTGCTCGTCGTAAAATAGGCATCTTCCACCGTCACCCAACCCTCCGGCCCCCCGCCCCTTGGTTCCCGGTAGCTGAAGCTGCGCTTTTGTGTGGTCTCCCTGCCGTCGAAGTCCTCTATTTCAGAGACGACCAGCCCCTTATCCGGCAGCCCTGAGAGCGCGTACCGGAAGACAGAGCTGCCGCCGGTAGGGTAGCTGATCTTTTCCAGCACGCAGGCCTGCGTGCCGGAAAGTGAGCTCCTCCTGTCTGAGAAGCGGGGAATGAGGGTGGTGTTGCTCTTGCCGTTGAAGTACCCGGCACTGTCCTGGCTCAGGGACAAGCGGTTGGGCAGCATTTCGGGGTTGTAGTGGAAAACGTACCGTTTGGGGTCTTGTTGATCCGCATCAAGCTCCTTTACCGCGTCCAGCCGCAGCCGCTTGTCATCCGCATCAGGCCCTGCGTCAAAATGGCCCTGCTCAAAGTCAAAAGTGCGCCGGTGCTGAGAGTCTTTGAAAACGGCAAAGCCACTTACAGCAGTCTCGATCGGTGTGCCGTCTGCCCCGTAGCTGATAGGAAGATCCGCTCTCAGCCGGTAATTCACAGACAGCACCGTCCGATCGGATGCCTCCACCGCAGCCAGGAGCGGCTCCTCCGCAATGAACCTGATGGTAGGGCACCCGCCGTTGTAGGACTCAATGTTCAGTTCACTGCACTGCGAGTCGTTGTAGATACGTTCAGCACGCACTTCCGAGGGGGTCTTGTCGTACCTGTAGGTGTAAGTCACATCCTGGTAATGAAACTTCACCCATTCCTCTCGGAACGTTCTGATGCTGTCAAGGTAAAACACATAGCTCGGGTCAGAGTAGGCCAGCCGCTGCGTTCCGCAGCGATTAATAACGCTGTTCGCCCCCTTAGCGCTAAGGAAATACCGGTTTCCTTTCGGGTCAGTCACCTCGAAGACAGCTTCCTTGAGCTGTTCATTGTAGCGGTCCACCATGCTTGTCAGCCTGATCACGGTGTTGGAGGCTGGCATGGTGTAGCCGACGGAGGTGTAGCGAACCGTGGTGGTGTCATCAGCCGGGATAGAATCATCCACAGGCTTCAGAAAGAACTTATGGTTCAGCTCCCCGATGTTCAGGGTGAAGATATCGGGCATGTAGTTCTTGCCCATCGGGTCCAGGGCCTCATCGGCCAGCCGCTTGTCATCGTAGTTGTTGTACTCGATTTGGCCTGTGCTGCTGTAGCTGCCCCCAAGCTCCAGATCCCGCTTGAGCACGGATTCCACATCGTCCAGGGGACGGATCACGTCGGAGCGGCCCAGCACCGTGGCCGAGATCATGCCGTTCAAGCTGATGTTCCAGCCAAGGCCTACGCTGCCGGCGATATCATCGACCTTGAAGCCCCTGGCATGGTAACTCAGTCCCACGTTCCAGTCAAAATCCTTCAACCTGATGGTGTGCAGTGGAACCCGGATGTTCGGCACCCCGGAGGAGGCGTTGACCTCCAGTTTACCGAATCGCTCGAAACTGGCAGCCTCGGGTGTAGTGGGAACGATGTTGAAGTTGTCCACGCTCACAGAGCCGGCTCCTCCGTTGTCTTTGCCCTGCTGCCCGAGTGAAGTGCCCGGCAGAAAGAAAAATAACAGAAAAAGAACACAGTATGGGTAATGATTTTTCATAATTCAGTCTTAATTTTCATACTATATTTTGTGTGCACAATGGCCGGGGTGCTACGTTGCCTGAGAGGCACCTTCGCTTTATGCCGCTCTCCTAGCAATCCAGTCGGATTTAAATCCTGAAACATTTTGTACCCGCTAAGACAGTTTCGCAAAGCGCTGGTAGAGACAGTCACAAACAGCCTGCCCGCGCGCAGAGAACCTATGCCCTGGAGAGACGAATAACCGCTCAGCTCCTTCCTGAGACACTTCGCGCGTTACGCTCTGATCTCTAAAATGATGTTTATGTGACTGCTAGGCTGAACCGAAATAACTTCCTGAAGCCGAGAAATACAGGGCGAACTCTTAAAGGGGACAGACCTGTTTAGATAGGCATATGCTGAAGTGTACCAGAAGGGCATGGTGACAGCCGGGCCGGCAGCCCTGCGGGTACTGTTGCTTGTAATTGGTGGCGAAACGGTAAACAGAACTGCTTGAAACTGAAGTAGAAATTGTTTTCATAATGTGGTTTTGACTAATTATGTGTACAAAATTTTACAGAATTATACTAAGCTTGATCAGATAGGTTCTAATATATTTATATATCTTATTTAAGTTATATTACTGCTATTGAGCACCTTTCTTATCAGAACTTGCCTTTTTTTTGCGCCAAGAATATTTAAGAGGAATGTAGTGAATGACTACCAGCTTACACATAATCCTGAAAATGTTATATAGACCTATTGGATGATCTTACAATAGCAAAAGTGATTTGAATTGCCTAAATCCTGCTTGTTATAACCAAGTCTACTGCAGACTATAAGCTCTTCACATACTGCTAAGATCTCGGTCTGTCTAGAATGTAGTAAAAGGCTTTCTCTCCGAGCAGGAGCTCGTATTAGGTAGGCCATGAGGCATACAAACTTACTAGGGAATCATGATACATGGTAGGTCCGGCATCTGAAATTAGAGCTTTCAGATCTGAGTGGCTATCGATTCAGGCACTCCTAAGTAAGCACCCTTTACTGTAATTCCGTTGTTGCTGGTATGTGACATAAGGGAAACTCAAATGACCTTTAGGGAGGGGACACCAAAGACCTTGAAGGCCTGCCTTGCTGAACCTAGCATATAGGATTATGCAGAGGCTTTCTTACCGCACTCTGCATAATAATCGGGTTATTGACGAGCTGAGCATGGATGTGTTATGATCAGCCATACGGTACATGGTGAGGTCTCAATCATTGATTCCCCGTTAATTTGCCAAATTGGCCGCTGGTTTACCTGTGAAATGGAATTGTAAAACTTGGGGTGAGGAAACTTCTGTGGTAGGCTAAGTTCGTACTTAGATTGGCATTGGAGACACACTGAAGGAAATGCAGGGCCCAGATTATATTCAGTTTACGAGGTAAACCCTTTCTTCTATTCTCTTGCAAAATAAGCCAGCAGCGCCTATACATTGTTTATCCGTTTTATGAAGATCAGAATGCAATAGTTCAAAGAATTAAATAAAGCCAAGAAATTTAGCGGTCGCATAAGCGCTATTGATATGAGATATAAGTTGAAACTAAACTGGAAGATACTTCAAGTAACCCCTGATGCGCTTCTTCAATTTTAGTACAACTTTTTTTGAACATTTCTTTTATTCTTTCATTAGCCTGCTCCTTGAAGATAAAGACGTTTGTAATACGGTCCAGTTTCTGATTCAAATCACTTAGGGTTTCATCATCTTTGTAGTTAATCTTTAGAAATTCACTTACTGCATCCACCCATTCTTCCTGCGCTAAAAGAAGGCTTGAACTAGTTGCCGCATTCTCATTATTCCGGTGAAGTCGCTCTTCCAGAAACTCAGTCAAGCTATTGTATTTATCATCATTAACAAGTTGCTTTACCAATGCTCTTGCCATATGTACACTTTCATTGACCAGGTCGGTGTATTCACTTTTTAGTTCGTTGTGGTAAATTACAGATTGTTTGTATACTTCATCAAGCTGCGGGAAAGCCATATTTAGAAAATCAATATAAGAGTACAAGCGTCTGTATCCATAGACTGTTGATTTTGTTAACCCAAATTTGCTGATGTATGCATAATAGTACTCTTCGTGGCTCAATCCTTCTGAGAACCTTCTAATATCCAGAGATGATACCAGTGCCGGTCTAGGCAGCTCAAAAGGGTCTTCACTAAACGAGTTATCAAACGTTTTTAAATGATCAGCCTGTTCTTTACTTGCTCCAGTTATTTTGTGGATCAACGAGGTAAAATAATGGAGCTTTCTCTCTATTGAATCTTTTTCAACCTTTCCACTTTTTTCTTTTTCCACACTTAGCTGGTAACGAAAAAGAATCAATGCGCCACAAAACCCCAAAAATGCACCTATTGAAGTAATAAAGAAATCCCCTATCCAGGAATTTTCCTCGCCATAAAACTCGCCAGATTGAAATATTATTTCCATTTAATTTGTATTGGTTAAACCCTTGATAAAGGCAGCTCTAAAATATTGAGTAAAGTTATGATGACATTAACTTTGGAGAAATAAAATGTAGCGATGAAGCATAGCAACCATAAAAAAGACCGAAGGCTTGCAGTTATGCAAAACTACTTTAGTGATATCCCGAACATAGGCAATACACTTGATTTAGTTGCATTTGCAGATAGAAGCCAGATCAAGAAGAATCGAATTAGCGACTTTGCAGATTTGCTAAAAGATGATTCAGATTTTAATACCCAGACGATAAACACTGATATCCTTCAAACCGAGGAATTTAGCGACTTATTTGAGTCCGTGCTAAGGAGGGTGGTACAGACAAGTTCTAAGGAAAAACATAGAAGATTCAGGGATATATTGATCAATCAAATGCTTAGCCCGAGCATCAATATTGACAGTGCTGAGATTTATTTAGACTTAATTTCAAGTCTTAGTGAAGCTGAAATCACGATTTTGCATCATTTCAACCTCTTCTATATTAAACTTAAGCCTGTTCAGCAAAATCTAGCAAGACATAACAATAAGTTGGAACAGCTTAGAGAACGATTAGAACCGGAAAGAGAACTAAAAGCTGCTGGTTATGCCAACAATTATCTTTCTCTAATCGCAGAGATTAATGAAGTGAATAATCTGATCGCATCTGAAAATGAAAAGATCACCTTAGGCAGACATAGACTGGAAGCACCATATTATAATATAACAGAAGATCAATTCCTTTACTTCAAACAAAGGCTTTTTTCGAGAGGCTTGTTAGTTGACACGGGTATTGGGGGCATTGGTGTTGAACCTTTTGAGTATATGAGCATTACACAGTTTGGTAGGGAATTTATGGAGTACATTATTAGATAAAAGAAGTATAAAAAATAATTAACTCATAAAATGTATTAAGCACTTGTCACATTACAGAATCTAACTTCCTCTTAAAAGTATCAAAAGTAAAGCCCCCGGTTGATGCCGGGGGTTGGGGGTAAGATTCAAAGCGCGAAGCCGCTGCGAGCGGAAGCCAGAGCCAGCCAGGAGGAGAACACCCGAGAGGGTGGGCGGCTGGCTGCGCGGCGGCTGACCCGCAGGCGAGCAAAACATGGGTTGTGGGTTTTGTTTTTTGGCCTTAGCCCCGCAGGGATCTAAACAACTTCAAAAGCAAAAAAGGAACAACCGTGAGGAGTACCGCAGGCCGGCAAGCGAAGGCAAAAGCAAGGCCGAGCGGGAGCGAGCTTGTATAGCCTTGCTCTTGCCGGAGTGCAGTCCGGCCGAGGACACGGACGAACCCCGCTTCACCTGACAACAGCCTCTCAATAGCAGTAGTTTAAGCTCTGTATAAATAAGTGGAAAAGCAAAAGCCCAATCCTGTGTGAAATGGGCTTTTGCAATGCAGATACTTGGTTGAGGAAACGGGCTACAAGTCCGCGTCAACGTGGATGACACAGTTTATTTTAAAGCCTCTTCATATTAGATCTTCATCTATCTCACCCTTTACGATCTTAATCTCGTTTATACTGTCCCCCTTGATTGAAATTGATTCGCTTTTTAAAAAAGCATTAACATTGGCTTTCATTCTTGATTTATCAAGGATTCCATTAGTTTCAACAATTACATAAACATCAGTAAACTCTATTGCACCTTCTCTTGTAGTACATAGATTTATACGTTTAATATCATCCGACGTAAGCGAATTATTGCTATTTACAATAATAGGTTGAAATGAACCTTCTTGTACTATCTCGCCTGCATAGCCGTATGCAATCCATTTACCATTTGGTATGCCGTTTTTAAACTCGATAAATCCTGAAATATTTCCATTATCAAATTTTGAAACTGCTTTTCCATTAAAAGGCTTCTTATTTAAATAATATGTCCCTTTTCTCTCTTGGAGCTGATCCATTGTTATAGTCGATATTGAACAACCAGCATTTAAAAATACCATTAAACAAAAATATAGAAATACCTTCATAACCTATTTCTTTAAGAAAAATTGAGCATTATAAATACCAGTTTGAATCATATATGCATCTCGCTTTTCATCTCCAAATCCACCGCTAGTACCACCAAATATATTTTTAAAAGTTTGATTTAGATTTGAACCTTTAAATAGATCTGAATTGGGAAACCCTGCTGCTACACCAAAAATACCATATGATATATTTCCATAATCATCATAACGTCTCAAAGTACCGTTCAAGAATGACCATTCCCCTATAACTTTTGCAGCATAAGACAACGTGCCATCACTAGTTATGTCAGATTTCAAATCATATTTCGCATCATCCGTGACTAAGTTCCTAAATGCACGTCCTTTGGCTCCAAACATTCCACCTTTCATACTAGCAAGAGGTAGAAAATCTGAAATACCTCCTTCTACAAGAGCATTAAACTCATCAGTCATATCCATCAGATCCTCACTATAAACTTGCGCACCGACCTTTGTGCCTCTACCCTTTAATGGATGGTTACCTCTAAATGACCTCCCAGAAATACCTCCTCCCGACGTTCTACCAACTTGGTATGTTAAAGGTCTAGCTGTTGCCCATGGATCATTTTCATTATAATTATCTGCCGTCTCATCCACTACATAAACAGGTGTCTTCTTATTATTTCCTGGCTTTGTTGCTAGCAATTGACCTCCATTCAATTTATATAAAGCTGTATCTAACCCAAAAGGATCAATAAATCGAACTGGATTATTAAAAGTGTAATGATATGGAGTTGCATAGGGATGTTTTGCGCTCATAGGATCTACCACATGCCATCTTCCAATCTGGGCATCATACATCCTGGCCCCGTAGTCCATCCAGCCTAGCCCCAGCTCCGTCTGCTTTTCTTTCCCGTTGTACTGGAAGAGGTGGTCCGGCGTACCGGTTTTCTCAATACCGACCAGGTTGAGTCCCCAGGGGTCGTAGTGGTTCTCCTGCACCAGCATCTGCTCCACATGCAGCACCGACATGTCGTCGAACCAGGCCGCCTCGTGGCTCTCGTTCGCGAGGAACACCTCCACAAAGCCATCCTGCTGTGCCGTATACGCCAGTTCCAGTTTCTCCCAGCCCCTGTTAGCCTGCCGCGTGAGCAGCTGGTAGCCCGAATCCACATAGCTGGAGTCTTTGTCATAGGCAATATAGCGCAAATATGCCACAGGTGCTCCTCTTTCTTTCTGCAGCACCTGCGGGGCCAAGGCGATGCCCGCCCCGATGTAAGGCAGTGCTTTGCTTTTCCCGCTGCCAGGCTCTGCCATGGTACTCACACCAGCCGTGGCCGAACCCAGCAACCAGGTCGCAAGGTCTAGGCCCCTACTGCTTTTCACTTCCTCTTCGTAAAGGCCATATACCTCTGCACTGACTCTGTCACCCTTTCTCACAGAAAGCCTTCGGCTCGGCCCCAGCGGGCGATCATGCCCAGCCCCCACGAGTGCCGCGTGAGAACCTGAGCGCGCCCTTCCCCGGTCCAGGTGCCGCGTCTCCGAGACACGACCAAATGTCTGCTCCTCCTCGTAAGCCATCATCGGCTCCATTGAAAGCCCCTCCATTGAGTTGACCGGCTCTGCAAAGCTTACCCTGAGGTTGCCCAGGTGGTCCTTGAGGTGGTATTCATAGCGCCACTGCTCATCTGCCGGTTTGCTGCCATCGAAAAGCGCACGACCCTCCGGTGTGTGAGCAAACTGCAACAGCCCAGCCTCAAAAACGAAAGGTCCTGCGTAGTCGGTCGAGCCTGTCAGTTGACCATTTAAGTCGTATATCTCCTTGCGCAGCTTCTGGCCCGCGGCCGTGTAGAAAAAGCGGATATGTCCTTTGCCGTCCACTTTCACCCGCTCGGGCAGGTTCAGGTAATTATAGATGACGCTGTCAATGCCTTTGTTGGCATCAAAATTCATGTTGCCATGGTCGTCGTAGCGGTATTCCACAGTGTTCTCACTCGTGTGGATGCCTTCGCGGAAGTCCACCGCCCACTGTGTATCCAGACCAGGATCCGTGACCAGGTCCTGCACGTTCACCAGGCGGTTGCCCTCGTAGCGGTATTTGAGTTTGTCCACCTCGCCCCAGGCCCTGTTGGGGTCCTGGCGCTCGTGCGCGTCACCCGCTGTCAGCCCGTAGCGCAGCATGGAGCCGATGTTGCCGTTGGCGTCATAGGTAATGCCGCTGACAGAGTAGTGGTTCTCTTCCTCATCCCATAACCCGGAGGCCCCCTGGGCCCGGTAGCTCGCGCCCAGCAGCCGGTTGGCTTTATCGTAGCTGTAGGCATAACCCCGCTGCACCTTTGCTCCGGAGGCAGTCTTCCAGAGCGCCCCGGCAATGTTGCCGTTGTACTGAGGGGAATTTCCCAATGCCGACTCCTCCTGGTAGAGAAGCTTCAAGCTGAAGAGGTCGTCCTGCGGGTCGTCTGGTAGCCTGTCCAGCTCAATACCGTTGATGTCCGTTAGCCAGCCCCGGATGTTGTAGCGGTAGTCCACTTTCTGCAGAAAATCCTGCTCCCAGGGCTCCTGCCCCGCACCGTTCTTCTTATGCAGCCGTTTGGCCACCAGCTGCCCCAACTCGTTGTAGCTGTTCTCGGCTAGTATCTCCGGTCCATGCTCGTCAATTTTCTGTTCCGTCCTCGTGTGACGGCCCATGTGATCGTACTTTAGTAGCTGGTGAATCTGATGGGCGCGCGCCGGCACTGAACCTGCAGTGGGTAGCTGGTAGGCAGAAAGGGTTTCCTCCGGCTGCCCCACGAAGTTGTAGACTGTGCCCGTCCGCTCCCATTTGGCCACCCGCTTCCCGTTCAGAAAACCGTCACCAAGTACCTGGATCACCCGGTATTTGTCGTCATAAAAACTCACTGCCGTCAACCACACTGGTTCTCCCGATACGTCCTGTGCTCCCAACACCCGGGTAAGGGAGCCTGTCACCTGGCCCGTCACTTGGCTATTCAACTCTTCTAAACCCGCTCCTGCCAAAAAAGCATCATCAAAGCCGTAGCCGCTGAGCTGCGGGTAGTTATAGTCATCATAGTACGTCAATGTCTGCAGGTTATCTTTTCCCAGCACGATGCCGATCGGGGAAGAGGCATTGAGCGTATAGCCAACACCTACACCTGAATTATCTTTTGCCTCAAACTGCTGTGAAACAGCCTCTGCCGCATCCTGCAGAGCCTGGCGGTCGCGATCATCATTTACCACGCCTGTCATGACCGGCCTGCCCAGCGCATCGTATTTGACGAAGGACCATCTCTGCGGAGAAGTTGCCTGATTGGCGTCCTGCGTGAAGATGACCTCATCGCGCCGGTTATAGACCATCCTAGTAGGGCCTGAACCGGGCACCTGTTTTTCGATCAGCCTACGTCGCCCATCGTACTCGTAACGGAAACACCAGCGCTCCAGGAATTCAGGTGTGAACTGGGAAGAGAGCGTAATACGCCCATTCAAACTAGGGGAAGGGAGCTCCTCGCGGTAACCCTCGGGCTGTATCACCAGCCTGAGGTTGCCCAGGTTATCATAGAGGTACTGTGTGATCATGAAATCTTCGGCCACCCCCGAAACCTGGTCTGCCTCCTGAACTTTCTTCATCACCACCCGTCCCTGCCGGTCCTTATACTCTATTGACAGGGCATTATGCTCGTCGCGTACCTCTGTCACACTGAGCGTGCTCGGCAGGTAATAAGCCTCTGTGTAATATTCCGTGCTTGCTGGCCCCATGGACTTTACCTGCCACAGCCGTACTTCCCCTTCAGTGTTGGAGCGGTGCTGCAGCTTGGTAGAATGATCCGGGCTGGTCTCTACCGGGAGGCCATCGGGCTGCCAATCCGTGCCCGGCGCCCCCTGTTTCAGCACCCGGCACAGGGGCGAGTTCTCGTATATCGGAATTGCCCAGGGATGTTCGCTTGTAGCCACGCCCGGGCTGGATGCTGAAGGACTATAAAACAAAAACTGCTCGTTTTCCCCGGTGATGGCCTCCGGCCTGAAAGTCCCATCAGCTCCTTTCACATAGGGAAGGTAGGTCTTTTCCACCCTCCCAAACTGATCATAGCTAATCGGCTGTACGACATCCTTCCACCCCGGGCTGGCCTGCGTCTGCACCACCTGCACTGGCTTTCCCAATCCGTCGAAGTAGGTAATCTGCTGTGCCAGCGGGTCTATCGGCAGCCCATCGGCCTCCTCAGCGCTCACCACACCCTTTTCCCTGAGCGTGTTCTCCACGATGTAATTCATGTCCGAGAGGTCCCGCGCACGCTGCACCTGTATCTCATTGGAGACCACCTGATGAATGCCTCCTCCCATAGTCACGCGCACACTGTAGTAACCCGGTGTGGAGACATACAGCTCCCGCCCGGTCTTACCTGTGAGTACCTTCCCGTCACGCAGCCACTGGTATGTGTCATAAGCCGTAGCCGACGCCATTGTCACACCCTCTCCCGGGGCTAAGGTTGTAGACCCGTTGATAACGGTGATTACAGGAATTTCATATACCGTTGCCGTCACTGCGCTCCTGCTACTCTCGCAGCCCTGGCTCACGGATGATACATAGAATGTAGTCGTCGCTGCCAGGCTCGGGGTATAGCTGTTCCCCGTATGCAGGGGCGCCCCGCCCGAGGGGGCACTGTACCATTGGTAAGTGTAACCGCCCACCTGTGACTGTACGACCATGCTCACGGCGCCCTCCCCTACCCGTGACGCTGCCGGGACGAAGGGAGCAGGCGGCGGTGTATTCACCGTCACCTGCTCCCCCACGGCAGGCCCCCAGCAGTCTCCCGAGTTGGAATGTCCTCTCAGGTAGTAGGTGTGGGTTCCGCTGGATGTGGCTATATAAGTCTCACCACTGTTAGCGGGATCGTCGTTCATGCCATCAGGGTTCTGTCCCTGCCAGTACCAGGTCACATCCGACGAGTGACTGACAGTACGCGTCAGTATTTTGCTTCCGCAGGGGTTTGACGAGACGGATGGCGTAGCCGGGGCCGTGGGCAATGGGACCACTGTTATCCGGATCGGCACGGCCTCCCCCCAGCAGTTGGTTGCATCGTTCCGGGCACGGATGAAATAAGTGTCTGTCCGGGTGGCCGTAAACGTTTCTGCACTGTTGACTGGGTAGGTATCCTTACCCGTCGCCGAAAGCTGCCAGAACCAGGAGATGCCCGAAGGCGGCTGGTCCCGCGTAATGGTCTTCGGCCCGCAGATGTTGGTGGATATGGTCGGCATGTTGATCGGCTGATCCACGGTCGTCACGCTCACCTGCACGGCAGCTGACACCGCTGTGCAGCCAGAACTGGTCACGGTCACGGCTACGGTGTAGGAGCCGCCCCCGGTGGCCGTAAGGCTCTGCCCCGTGGCACCTGAGATAGCGCTGCCATTAAGCAGCCACTGGTAAAGGTAGCCCGCGCCCACCGGTGCCTGCAGCAACACATTTTCCCCATTACAGAAAGTAGTGGAGCCAACTACTTGGACAGTGGCCGGGGGGAGCGGGTTCACCGCCACCTGCACGCTGCCAGTCATGGTGGCTGCACAGCCCGTGGTAAAAGAGCCCACGACCGTGTAAGTGCCCGCCGCCGTCTGGCTGCCGAAATTCACCTCACCGCCGTTGCCTGTCAAAGGAGAGCCCACGTTCGCCCCGTTGCGCCGCAGCTGGTAGCGCACCCCGCTCTGGCTGCCCTGAAGCTTCACCGACACGCCGTTGCCGCCGGCACAGTAGCTGCCCCCGCCCGTCACGCTGTAGGCGTTCGGGCCCGGGTTGGCCTGCACCGACAGGGAGCCCGTAGCCATGTAGAAGTTGCCGTCCGGGCTCGGGCAGCCGCCGGCTGCCTGCAGGGAGCCCTGCGTCGAGGTCCAGGTCACCGTCACCGAGTTGCCGTTCTGCGTGTAGGTGCCCCCGCTCACGCTCCAGAAGTCAGCCGAGCAGCCCACCTCTCCCGTCGCGGTGTAGGTGTAGGTCGAGCCGACGCACACAGTGGTCGGCCCTGTGATGGTGAAGGTGTAGCCCCCGTTACCCGGATCGGGCATCAGCAGAGAGGACGCCGCCACCTGGTCACGCGCGGACTTGGACCAGTTGCCCGGTGGGAGCACCGCCGCCTTGCCCTTGCCCGGGCCCTTCTGCGCCAGTACGCTCAGCTGGGAAAGTAATAACATAATCAGCAAAACTAGAGCGCCTGCATGGCGCAGAAGGGTATAGCGTTTTCTCATAAAGTCAGGGATTACTGGCCTCGGTAATGGTACTCGTAACTCTTCAAAACATTGCCCGCGTGGTCTTTCACCACCTTCAGGCGACTTAAAACGTCGTATTCGTAATAAACAGTTTTGCCATTTGTGTCTGCCATGCTTGTTACACCTACCAGCGGGTTATAAGTATAGGTTTTCATTTCAGCACCAGGCGGAACGATGCGTAATTCGTCTATCCGGTCTCCTGTACAGGTGACCTGCCCCCCATTGTATAGCTGTTTCACCAGGCTCCACTTATTATCGGTCGCTGACCACTTCCAGTAAGATAATGTAGACCCAGGCAGTGGCGAAAAACCGGCGGGTGGCGAAAACGTATAGTCTCCGCTATGGAATCGATTGCCCGTCTTAGCGCTTTCACCCTCCGTCCCGGTAGCCTCAAAGCTTGTATGAAATACTTGGTCAGCGGTAGCGTTTTTCACCTCGGCTGTCGGGTAGGCCGCATTATATCCCCACAGGTAAGTCAGCGGTGGGCCATACTCGGGAAGGGCTTCAATCAGGTTCCCCTTGTCATCATACGCTTTCATGTATATTTCCCGCCTGTAACGGCTGTCATGGCTGAGTTTGAAATCGCTGCTGATCACTGATTGCACAAAGTCAGACGCTGCTATGGGCTCCTTGACGAATGCCGACAACTTCTCCTCCAACCGAATGCCCCCACCCGCGGCACCGAAATCCCTGAACTTATTCAGCACTGAGCTCTGCAGCACCCTTCCGTTAGCATCCTGCAGCCAGACGAGCTCCTCCACAACGGGAGAGAGCATATGCGATGCCTGCATTTTCTCCAAGGTGGTCGCAGCATTGTTCTCAGACCTTAGCTCCGCCGTCATGGCCGTTGCAAACTCCTCGCAGCTCGAGTACGGGTAACACGCACGGTCCACTTCTTTGCAATGCCCCACATGGTCATTGGCAGCACACCATTGCACTTGGTCTGCATAGTAGCTGTTGAGAATCCCGTCAAAAGCGTAGTCCCCCGGATACCTGTACTCCACAATCTGTGACTGACCCTTGCTGTCCGTCAGGGCCTGCTCCCTGATCAGGTTGCTTGCATTATAGCTGTATTCCTTCTTTGAGGTGAATGGAGGTGTTTTTTCATTGAATTCAATCAGTTCCTCCTTCACCAGGTTAAAGCGGTAGAGAGGAATCTGGTAAGCAGTGGCATAGTAGCCGCTTACAGGACTGCATAGCTTTTGCTTGCGGACCTCCACCATGCGCACCGCCTCCCGGGAGGACTTTTCATAGTGCATGATAGCCTTTCGAACTTCTCTGGCTGACTCGTCATAATCCTGCCGGAGCAGAAGCTTTCCCCTTAGAATACTCCTGTCATTGTAAGGGGAGTAAAAACTCGTCTGATAATGCGTTCTACCATTGGCAGACAGGTCTCCGTACTCAGACGTGAGTTCCACCCCGCCTGGCACGCTGGATTCAGAATTTGTATCAAAATTACTGAAAGTGTACCTGGTAAAGCCATTGCCAACAGAACGCTCTATCACCTCCGAGTACCCGATATGGCTGCCATCCCCATTCAGGCCAAAGGGAAGCAGGGAGCCACTGTTGAAATACGAATAGGTGTAGTGATTTCCCTCTATATCCTTACTTTCGTAATCATCCCACGCATACTGAGTCAGCCCGCCGAGAATGCCGCTGGAGTTCAAATGATCTGGATTTTCATTGCCGTTGAAGCCTTTCACATAGTAGAATTCCTTTGCTGCGAGCAATTGTCCGTCGTAGTTGTAAGATTTAATCTCCTTGATCCGCAGACCTCCTGCCTTGCGATTTGAGTACCCCTGTTGAAATGATACGCGGTCCCTGTCCACCACCTTGTAGTAGGCATGTGGCTCAAAGCTGAATTCAGTATACCCCTTTGTCGGGAAAGTAATTCTATTGATAGTCTCCGCCCGCTGGTACACTCCTGAGCCATCTGGTTGGCGCAAGGCATGATAGGTATGGATAGAGATATTGTTCATGCCGCACAGGTCTGCTCCATTGAAGTAGCCCCAGTGATCGACAGCATCCACGTTGTAAGGGGGAAGCTTGACTGTTTCGTTGTAACTTATCACATACGGCTCGGAGGGCTTGCCATCCCGCCCCGTCTCCGTAACCTTGTGGAGTTTCAGCCGCCTTTTCTTTCCATCGCCATCCACAGATGGGTAATATGCCAGCGAAAACCTCTTTATTAATTGGCCATCTTTTCCATTGATACTCATACTTTCCAGCTTCTTCCACTCCAGGTCGGACACACGCTGCAGGTACCTGGAGAAGGGATAGTAGTCTTCTGTATGCTTCAGATCCTTCTCATGATAATTAAGCTCGTCACTCTTTGAAATCGAAAAACTTACAGTGTAGTTGGCTGAGGAAATCTTTTCCAGATAAACCGGGAGAATCAGGAATCCGTCAGCCGCTCCCATTGTTGTCGAAACAGGATCACCGTCCACGCAGGTGTAACCGTGCCCGCTGAAGGTGTTTGTATGACAGCTCGTACCATTTCTTTCTGCGGACACACTGGAATCAATTATACTGTTGCCAATCGAAGCAACCGGAGGTCCCGGCCGGTAACGAAAGGTCACTTCCGTCCCTGAAGCAGGAATAATTTTAGTGAGATACCAACTGGTGGGAACCAGCTCCTCCTCGTTCTGTCCCCTGTAGCTCACACTGAACTCCGTGGCGTCCGCCACGGTTTCATCAGAACCGTCCTGCACTTGCTGCCCTCCGAACACATACCTTGTTCCATCAGGCGTGATCAGCGTGAACTCATTGAAGAAGCGGTGTCGATAGTTCTTCATCAAATCCGGAATGTCGAAACCGGTCGTTGTAGCGACTTTACTCGCCCGCCAGAGTACGGTAGTCTCATTGACAAATCCTGTTGCAGCGTTGAATTCCACCTTTATGTCCTGATCAGACACCACTTTCCACTTACCGTCATGCCCCAGCATGAATTTGCCTGAATACCCCATGAAGTTAAAGCTGAAAACATCGGCCATTATATCATAAGTGGGGCCTTTATAATATTCTGATTCTCTGCCTTGAAATTCAGAAAACGCCTTATAATACGCCTCCAGCCTGTGGGGTTGATCCCAGTCATCTTGATTCAGCCACGCATACTGGTCAAAGAACCCGATACCGGGCGCATTGGTTTGTGACCTGTATTTCTGTTCATCAGCATAACCCCTGATCGTCCTGGTTATCACCCCTCCGACATTCAGGTTCCAGCCAAGACCTACCCAGCCGGCACGTGTATTGGGCCTCACACTGGCCACATGGTAGCTCAGCGAGAGGGGCATCGATACGCCTGCATCTTTTAGCTCGGTTAGCGGAATCTGTATATTGGGCACACCGGTAAAAAGGCTGACAGGCACTTCCCCATATGTGCCGAGGCTGGCCGCATTAGGGCTGGGAAAATTCACAAGAGCTGGCTTGTCCTGCGCATTAACCACATGACTGCAAAAGAGGGTTATTAAAATAAATCCTGCGTATAAAACAGTTTGTCTCATAAAATATTCAGTTACATTATACACTGTTCCTCATTTTCATTCTTCAGAGGAATCGGTATTATTTGCAGAAGCCATCGGCTTAGCGTAAAACCAGCATCATCATGGGAGGATCTAACCAGGCGATACTTTGAAATTTGAAAAACGCCCCTGCCTCTACATAGTATTCAAGTTAAGAGCTTCCCTCAACTGCATCAAGGAAGAAAGAACAAAGGAGGTAACTAGCACCTAGTTAATATATCTTATAACTATATATACCCTATGTTAGGAACAAAACAGTATGTAACTTATAAATGGGTCAGATATACCAGTGCTTCTGAAAAAGGTAATAAAAACTGTTCAAACCAAATCCTAAAGTTATTGCTGGCTCATAACCTTATATATCAGGTAATCATACAGTAGAAAGCTCTTAATTATCAGAGGCCCTAGTTTGCTTGGGCCAGCTTTGAAAGGATGAAGGGGAATTAAGTTAACGTAAAGCTGGAACCTAATTAGGGAGTGTAATTAGAACTGTGTCATTGCTATATCTTAATTTACTGGCCCTTTTGCTGTTCTGGCTGCGTCCTTACAGCAAAAGGGCCAAACTTTT
>NZ_QEKI01000005.1:0-282824 GCF_003096355.1 Pontibacter virosus
TGAGTACTCCACCAAATCGTCTGAGACAATGATAAAAGTGGCCATGATTCACATCATGCTTAACAAACTAACTAAATAAAATCAAAACAGCCTCTTACACTCTTTATTTTTAGTCGCTTCATCGACAATGGGTACGGATTAGCCTATATTACTCCTTCAGATTTGGAAGAACTCTATAAACAGGAGAACTATAGACTGAATGGCTATCAAATAACAGGTTTGTCCAATGTTAAAGGCAACTGGTATTATATCTCATTTACTTAAAAAAACTAATAAAGCTAACCACATCGATAGTGCATGGACACACCATAACCAGATCTTTGAGTGATGTATAAATGGAAAATTGGGATAAAATAAAAGAGTCCATACTATTTGAATATCGAGGTGACTGGAAGCAAATAATGATTGAAAATTATTCTCTGCACCAGCACAACGAGTTAGTTAGCTTTATTGACCAAACGTATGGAATAAAACTGGCTGAAATCCCTGGCCAAGCTGACAGCTTTCAGATAGACAAAATCAGGTTTTATATCTATCAGAATAAGAATTGGCAATTTGATTTTAATCCAAAGCAAATCAGTAATACCGTTGACTATAATAAAGTAATCGGATTTATGGCCCGATTGTCCTTAAAATTTCATGAGCGAATATTCTTAGCCCATGAAGCTATCAATGATTACCCCTTAATTATTATAAGCGAAGGTATACACAGCTTAAATTATGATTTTTGGAGTAAGTATAAAGAATTATAAATAAGAACCACCCCTCTCAGCGCACCTATAATTTAGCTGCACCGCCTTATAGCCAACACGTTAACAAACCCTAGATAAAATGAACATAAACATACCTGGCCTGCATAACTCTGGAGAAGATCATTGGCAGACGATCTGGGAGAGAGAACACCCAAATCAGTTTTTCAGGGTAGTGCAGGAGGATTGGGAGAACCCAAATTGTGAGACGTGGATAAGCAGAATAGAAGAAGCCCTGAGTGGATTTGACCACGCGCAGCTTGTTTTAATTGGCCATAGTGTCGGCTGCGTTACAATCATGAAGTGGTTTGAGAGGTATGGACATCAAATCAAAGGCGCTCTGTTTATAGCACCAAGTGACGTGGACAGGCCAGGCTATCCGAAGTATATCACCGGTTTTAGCCCGATGCCCGAAGCCAGGTTGCCATTCCCTACCATAGTAGTGGCAAGCACAAACGACCACGTCGTAGATATCCAAAGAGCCAGATTATTCGCGAGAAACTGGGGCAGTGCGTTAGTGGAGTTAGAAAATGCAGGACATATAGAAGGCAAGTCCGGATATGGCAAGTGGGATTTGGGCTTTGAGTTAGTCAAAAAATTAAAAGAGCAGACTTCTGATATCGCGCAGGCAACATTCAAGCCCGCACCATCTGCTAATTAATGTAGGCAGTCACTTACACGAAGACCTTATGACCCAATACAAATCATTTGAAACCGAGCGTCTGCTGCTTATACCAACTTCGGAAGGGGATGCTGCTTTTATGTTGAGGCTACTCAATAGCCCGAGTTGGATCAGGTACATAGGAGACAGGAATGTGCACTCAGTGGAGGAGGCTGCTACTTATATACGCAATAAAGTAACCACCCAATTGGAGCGACTGGGGTATGCGAACTACACGGTCATCCGGAAGACAGACAAAGAGAAGCTGGGTGTTTGCGGACTTTACGATCGGGAAGGGCTCGAAGGTATTGACATTGGTTTTGCCTTTCTGCCGCAGCACGAAAAACAGGGCTATGCGTTTGAGGCTGCCCTGGAGGTAAAGCGTGCTGGCATTGAGGAGTTCGGCATTTCCCAGATGAAGGCAATCACGTCAAAAGACAATGTGAGCTCACAAAGACTGCTAGAGAAACTGGGCCTGAAATTTAGCAAAACGGTGCAGTTGTCCAACGAAGCAGAGGAGCTTCTGCTGTTTGAACTCAGAGTAGATGAACCGATACTGCCCTCAGTTAAATAGTTATTTCCCCTAAACCAATCATAGGAAGCAAGATGAAGCCAATCCTGAGAAACATTTTAGCCGTTGTAGCCGGTGTTGTAGTTGGCAGTGTTGTCAACATGAGCATCATTATGTTGAGCGGCGTCGTTATTCCGCCGCCAGCCGGAGTCGATACCACCACAGCGGAAGGACTGTCGGCAGGTATGCACCTGTTTGAGCCGAAGCATTTTCTGATGCCTTTTTTAGCGCATGCCTTGGGCACGCTGGTGGGCGCATTGGTCGCTGCAATGGTGGCAGCCACTCACAAAATGAAGTTTGCGCTAGGTATAGGCGTTTTCTTTCTGGTAGGAGGTATAGCCAGCGTACTGATGTTGCCTTCGCCCATGTGGTTCACGGTGCTTGACCTGGCTGGAGCTTATTTGCCGATGGCTTATCTGGCTGGTCTTTTGGTAACTAAAAGGCGCGGAAGTGCAGTTGGTATCACAGTTTGATGAAGGTATAAAAACAAAAAAAAACCGGCTCCAAGGCCGGTTTTTTTTATTTCATCAGGCGATCCGATCTTTCCAGATTAGCCCTTGATTACTTCAGTTTCCTTCACAAGCTCAGTTGCTGGGGCGTTCTGCTCGGACACCTCAACGCTGGCAAAGTTGTAGGCTGGGCAGTATGTCTTGCAGGAAGTCATACCCAGTGCCAGGATGAATGCGCCGAATGCTGCTAATTTCTTCATGGTAAAATATTTAAATAAACGATGGTAAACCAAAAATACAATTTTTACTATAAATGCAAAACTCTGTACGAAAAATAAACGCGTCTGTTGTTATATTTCGTATCCCAATATGTTCAGCATCGACTCATAGCTCTGTTCCGGCGCAAATTGCCAGCTCTTGAGCGTGCCGTCTTCCTGCTTGTCAACCAAAATGTGCTGCGGCGACGGAATGAGGCAGTGCTTAATGCCACCATACCCACTCAGCTGTTCCTGGTAGGCGCCCGTGTGGAAGAAACCGATGTACAAAGGTTTGTCTTTCGGTGCTTTCGGCAGGAACACCTGGAACGAGTGCATCTCTGAGTTGTAGTAATCCTGACTGTCGCAGGTCATGCCACCGAGCTGTATCTTACGGTACTCTTTATCCCAATGGTTGATTGCCAAAAGCGGCCAGCGCTGGTTCAGCGCCCAGGCGTCCGGCAGATTCGTGATGAACGAACCATCAATCATGTACCATAGTTCCTTGTCGTTCTGCAGCTTCTCATCCAGGATAGAGTAGATGTTGGCCGCACTTTCGCCCACTGTAAAGATGCCGAACTCCGTGAAGATGTTTGGCTCAGGCACACCCTCCTCCTTGCAGATGCGCTTGATCGTGCGCAGGATCTCCTCGGTCATGTACTGGTAGTTGTAGTCCGCCTGAATAGAGGTCTTGATCGGGAAGCCCCCGCCAATGTCGATGGTATCGAGCTCCGGGCATACCTTCTTGAGTTCGCAGTACTTGTGCACAAAGCGGCTCAATTCTGACCAGTAATAAGAAGTGTCCTTTATACCTGTGTTGATAAAGTAATGCAACATCTTCAGCTCGAAGCGATCGTCCGGCTTGATCTGCTGCTCATACAGGTCGATCACGTCGTTGTAGCGTACACCCAGGCGGGAGGTATAGAACTGGAACTTCGGCTCTTCATCAGACGCGAGGCGCATGCCTACCTTGGTCTTCACGTTTACGTGCTCCTTGTAGTACTCAATCTCGCCTATGTGGTCGAGTATCGGCATACAGTTCACAAAGCCGTCGTTGATGAACTCCGTGATCCACTGGCGGTAGCGCTGGCGCTTAAATCCGTTGCAAACGATATAGGTGTTTTTGTTGATTTTGCCCTTTTTGTAAAGCGCCTTGACGATCTGCATATCGTAACCAGAAGAGGTTTCGATGTGGATGTCGTTTTTGAGCGCCTCCTCCATTACAAAAGAGAAATGCGAGGCCTTGGTGCAGTAGCAGTAGGTATAAGTGCCCTGGTACTCCAGCTTCTGGATAGCGTCGTTGAAAAGACGTTTTGCCTTCTGGATCTGCGAACTAATCTTGGGCAGGTATGTTAATTTTAATGGAGTGCCATATTGTTCGATGAGTTCCATGAGCGGAATGCCATTGAAAAACAACTCGTTGTTCTCCACGGTAAATTCGTCTGTAGGAAAATCAAAAGTCTGGTGAATCAGGTCGGTGTATTTATCCATTCTGGTGCTTGTGGGCTTAAGAAAACATGCAATATTGTTCGTTATTTACCATCTTTGCAAAAACTTTGTTTAAATTATAAGAATCGTTCAGTTAATTATTTCAATCACGCTCTTTATAGCGGGAAAATAATTTTCGACACGAAGATTTTCGTGCACGACTGTCATCACCCTGCGAAGTCAGACCTTTCTTGCACCAGGGCTTATACCTTGCCACCGGGCCATGGCGGAAAAATCCCGCTTTGGAGCGGGTGTTGACAGAGCAGGAGAGTAAACTTTTGTAAGCGAGGTTACATAGAACTATAGGAGACTACCAATTTGCCTATGAAAAAGATTAAACTGATAGAAGTACGCTCAGAACTCGGCGCAGGCACGCGCGGAGCCAACATGGGAATAGACGCATTACGGGTAGCCTGCTGGGACAAGGGCTGCGATTATTTCAAGCGTTTCAACTCTATCAGCGTACCTGACCTCAACTACACTTTATTCGACAAGGATGTGTTTCCGAATGCGCACCGCATCGACAGCATCCTGACCGTTCAGAAAAATATTGCCAATGCCGTAGAGCAAACACTAGAGCTCGACATGTTTCCGCTGGTGCTGTCAGGCGATCACTCCAACGCGCACGGTACCATAGCAGGTATAAAAGCCGCCTACCCCGACAAAACATTGGGTGTGATCTGGATAGACGCACACGCCGACATTCACTCACCGTATACCTCACCTTCGGGCAATGTGCACGGCATGCCGCTGGCCATGGCCCTGAACTTCGACAACCTCGACCGTCAGATCAATGACCCGGCACCGGAAACGGTATTCTTCTGGAACTCGCTTAAGAAGCTGGGCTATGACGGTCCGAAACTCAAGCCAGAGCACCTGGTATACATTGTGGTGCGCGACACCGAAGAGCCGGAAGACTACCTGATTGAGAAGCACGGCATTAAAAACTTCACCTATGCCGAACTTAGCCAGAAGGGGCCAGAGAAGGTAGCTGCCGAGACACTGGAGCGGCTGCAAGATTGCGATATTATTTATGTGTCGTTCGATGTGGACAGCCTCGACTCGAAGTTCTCTAAAGGAACGGGCACCCCGGTTGCGATTGGCCTGACCGTGGAGGAAGCCAAGGTGCTCAACTACCACCTGCTGCAGGACCCACGCATTGTGTGCTACGAGATGACCGAGATCAACCCGACGCTCGACACCGAAAACACCATGGCCGAGAACGCCTTCGACATACTGGAGACCGCCACTGACGCCATTTTACACCGAGAATTTAACAAAACAGCTATACATTAATCTACTTAATGCAACTTCAATACGCCATCAGCCAGCGCATCAGCCAAGCATTAGAGGCTTCGTTCGGCCTTACCGTTGACGCTTCTTCCATTAGCCTGCAGCCTACCCGCAAAGAGTTCGCCGGCAGCTTCACGTTCGTTACCTTCCCCTACACCAAGCAGGCCGGCAAAGGGCCTGAGCAAATTGGAGAGGCGCTTGGCGCCTACCTAAAAGAGCACGCCCCCGAGGTGAAAGGCTACAACGTGGTGAAGGGCTTCCTGAACCTGGAGATAGAGGAGGAGGTATGGGTACGCCTGTTCCGCGAGCTGATGACCAACCCGAGCCACGGCCAGGCAGCCGATTCCGGCAAAAAAGTAATGGTGGAGTACTCTTCGCCAAACACGAACAAGCCGCTCCACCTTGGCCACCTGCGCAATAACTTCCTGGGCTACTCCGTGTCGGAGATCATGAAAGCCAATGGCCATAATGTGATGAAAGCCAACCTGGTGAACGACCGAGGCATCCATATTTGCAAGTCGATGCTGGCATACCAGAAAATGGGCAACGGCGAAACACCGCAAAGCAGCGGTATCAAGGGCGATCACCTGGCCGGTAAGTACTACGTGCTGTTCGACAAGGCTTACAAAGAGCAGATCGACGAGCTGGTAGCTGGTGGTATGGAAAAAGAGGAAGCCAAGAAAAAGGCTCCTTTGATCTTGGAAGCGCAAACGATGCTTCAGAAATGGGAGCAGGGCGATGAGGAAGTAGTATCGCTTTGGAAAACCATGAACGGTTGGGTGTATGAAGGCTTCGATGCCACGTACCGCAACATCGGTGTTGATTTCGATAAATTTTACTACGAATCTGAGACCTATACCTTAGGAAAAGAGCGCGTGGAAGAAGGACTGCAGAAAGGCGTGTTCTTCAAAAAGCCGGACGGTTCTGTGTGGGTGGACCTGACCGACGAAGGATTGGACGAGAAGCTGTTGCTTCGATCTGACGGCACTTCAGTATACATCACCCAGGACATGGGTACAGCCGAATTGAAGCACAATGACTTCCCGTACGATCAGTCCATCTACGTAGTTGCCGACGAGCAGAACTACCACTTCCAGGTACTGAAAGCGGTGCTCAAGAAACTGGGCAAGCCGTACGCCGAGGGCATCTATCACCTGTCCTACGGCATGGTGGATCTGCCTTCGGGTAAAATGAAATCCCGTGAAGGGACCGTGGTAGACGCAGACGAACTGGTGCAGGAGATGATCGACACAGCGCGTCAGCAAACTGAGGAATTGGGTAAGATAGAAGGTTTCACGCCGGAAGAAGCGCAGAAGCTGTACCATACCCTGGCAATGGGCGCCCTGAAGTACTTCCTGCTTAAAGTGGACCCGAAGAAGCGCATGCTCTTCAATCCGCAGGAGTCCATCGACTTCCGTGGCAACACCGGTCCGTTTGTGCAGTATACGCACGCCCGTATCTCGGCTATTCTGCGCAAGGCTACTGAAATGGGTATAGCCGTAGATGCAACTGCCTTTAGCGACTTCAACAACCTGCACGAAGCAGAGCAGGATGTGATCACGCTGCTGGTAGGCTATCCGGAAGTGGTGCAGGAAGCAGGCAAATTATACGCTCCGTCCGTGATCGCCAACTACGCCTACGAACTGGCCAAGTCTTACAACCGTTTTTACCAGGAGATCTCCATCTTCAACGAAACGGACGAGCAGGCCCGTAACTTCCGCATCGCTTTGTCAGCCATGGTAGCCCGCTTCGTGCGCAAGAGCATGAGCCTGCTGGGGATTGAGGTGCCAGAGCGGATGTAAGGTATAGTAAGGACGCTCGCGCCATAGTGAGTAGAAACAAATACAAGATTTTTCGGTTAAGCCGCATATACGTATACCTTAAGCAAAAAAAAACATGAAGCGCACCGCACAACTTTTAACCGCTGGCCTTGTACTAGGTATAGCAACTGCCTGTTCAGGTGGTTCTAACACAAGCAACCCAGCAACTGATACGACGACAAACACCATGGAAACACAAGCATCCCAAACGGCGCAGAGCTCCAATTTTTATTCTTTCAAAGTAGAAAGCCTGGAAGGGAAGGAAATCGATTTATCAAAGTACAAGGGCAAGAAAGTGCTGGTGGTGAACACGGCTTCGGAGTGCGGCTATACCCCGCAGTACGCCGACCTGCAAAAGCTGCACGAAACACATGGCGACAAAGTGGTGATCCTGGGATTCCCGGCTAACAATTTCGGCGGACAAGAGCCAGGCTCAGAAGAAGAGATCGCGGCCTTCTGCCAGAAGAATTACGGTGTGACTTTCCAGATGATGGAGAAGGTATCGGTGAAAGGCGACGATCAGCACCCGCTGTACCAGTGGCTGGCGAAAAACAGCCCGAACAACGACGAGCCGAGCTGGAACTTCAGCAAATACCTGATCGACGAGAATGGAAAGGTGGTTGCTTTTTATCCATCCAAAGTGAAGCCGATGGGAGAGGAGATCCTGGCGGCGATTCAGAAGTAATGTGACAGGTATAGCGAAACCTGATTTTAGAGAAATACCTTGAATACAACACAACACATTCCGCAGAATCCAGGCTTGGTAAAGGCCTGGATTTCCGCTTTTAGGCCGCGCACCTTGCCGCTGGCTTTTTCCTGCATCGGGATGGGCGGCTTTATGGCCGCTGCCTACGATGCCTTTAATGCCACAGTCGTTCTCCTCTGTGTGCTAACGACCCTGTTTCTGCAGATACTCTCCAACCTGGCCAACGACTATGGCGACTCTATACACGGAGCTGATAGCGTGCACCGCGAGGGACCGCAGCGGGCGGTGCAGGCGGGGCACATCAAGGCCGAGCACATGAAGAAAGGCATGGCGGTGTTCAGTCTGCTGTCGTTGGTGACGGGATTGTTGCTGCTCTGGGTGGCTTTCGGAACGGAGGGGTTATACCTGTTTCTGATCTTTCTGGGGCTGGGGTTGGCCTCTATCTGGGCAGCCATCAACTACACAGCGGGTTCCAATCCCTATGGCTATGCTGGTTTGGGCGATATCTTTGTGTTTGTGTTCTTTGGTCTGGTTGGCGTGCTGGGTACTTTTTTTCTGCAGGCGCAGTCGCTGCCAGTTTTGATGGTATTGCCGGCCATGGTCTGCGGTTTTTTCTCGATGGCGGTGCTCAACGTGAACAACATCCGTGACATTAAATCGGATGTGCTGGCGGGCAAACGCTCTATACCTGTGCGGCTCGGTCCGAAACGCGCCCGTATGTACCACCTCATGCTTTTGGCCGGCGGCGTGATAAGTGCTGTGGCTTATGTGCTGCTAAACTTCTACAGCGTATGGCAGTTTTTGTTTTTACTGGCGGTGCCGCTGGTGATTGTAAATGGTGTGAAGGTATGGCAGAAGCAAACTTCCGCTGAACTCGACCCATACCTGAAGCAAATGGCTATCACGACCATGCTCTTTGTGCTGCTCTTCGGTATAGGCCAGGTGGTAGGCTAATCGCGCATTGCCAAGGCACTGCTCTGGATGATCCTGCCGCCTTTTTCCAATATGTCCGCTCGTGCAGCCGCATAGCCTTCCTGACTGATAGCGCGAATAGTATCTTCTATGACAAAGGTGTCGAACCCTTCCTGCAGCGCGTCTACAGCAGAGTAGTACACACAATAGTCGGCAGCCAGGCCGGACAGGTATAGCTGCCTTACGCCTTTGCCGCGAAGGTAGTCCGCCAGTCCTGTCGACTTAAGCCGTCCGTTGTCATAGAAGCCGCTGTAACTGTCGATCTCGGGGTTGGTCCCTTTCCGGAAAATCGCTTCTATTTTATTTGCTTCAAGAGCAGGCGCCAGGTTTGCTCCGGGTGTGCCCTGTTGGCAGTGGTCCGGCCAGAGCACCTGCGGCAACCCAAGCAGCTCTGTCATTTCGAAAGGACTCTTTCCTTCGTGGTTGGAGGCAAAGCTTTTGTGGGAGGCCGGATGCCAATCCTGCGTGGCCACCACCAGATCAAACTCCGGCTGCAGTTGGTTGACGATAGGGATGATCAGGTCGCCTTCCGGCACAGCAAGTGCGCCACCGGGCAAAAAATCGTTCTGGATGTCAATAAGAAGTAGCGCTTTCATGGGGTATTTCTCAGGTATAGCAACAAGTTATGGGTATACGCCGAGTTTTGCAATACAGTAATTCACCGACAGCCTTCAGCTATACCTGTTCCGGAGGTAACCTATACCTGTTTTTTCCGAGAAACTCTGCCGAAGCTGCAATGCATTCCTGGTCCGGGATGCATTCGTCCGGAACTCTTTCGTCTAATAGCTACAGCTTGTCGGTCAGGTTTGCCAGGGGAGGCTCGTGTTCCTCCCGGTAAATCTCAAAGTATACGGTGTCGCCGATCGACTCTACCACATTTGCCTGCTTGATCACATCCTGATACGTTTTGTAGCAGCTCAGCGCTTTTTTCAGTATCTCAATGTCCTCCGGGCGCAATTTCACTTCGCAGTCGATCAAGTCTGGGCTGCTGTGCTTCATCACAAAAGTACCTTGCTGCAACGGTTGTTCTGTTTTGTTGGGTAGGGTCAGAAAGGCCAGTCTTTTCAGGTAATCGGCACCACCATCTTTCAGTTCCAGGAAAACACGTTTAATGACCGCGTGCATTACCAGGTGGTCGTGAAAGCCGCTCACCCCATGCACCGGGTACGACACAATCAACTGCGGCTCTAGCTGACGAATGTGCGCTTTCACTACACGCTCTATTTCCCGTGGATCCATCTCAGCCAGGCCATTATCGGGCAGGTCGAGCACCGTCATACCGGTCAGCTCCAGCACCCGCTCCACAGCCAGCATCTCCCTATACCTGACATCTCCCATTTCTTCTACACTCAGCCCCAGTTCGTGCCGCACCTTGGTAGCGCCTCCCCGGGTAAGGGTGAGCAAGTATACCTGGTGGCCTTGCTCCAGCTGCTGCCACATCACCGGCGCCGGGCCAAAGGATTCATCATCGGGATGCGGGAAAATGTAGAGGATGCGCATAACAACTTTCGTTTAAAGTGATGAGTACTTAAACGTGCAAAAGCGCAGGTTTGGCTAGGAATGCTCGACGCTCAATGTGTTATTTGGTTTGAGCGTGTGGCTCTGCTGTTGGGGTATGTAAGATAAGACCAGGAGTCACCTCATAGAGCGACTCCCGGAGCTAACCTAACAAATTCTTAATTGGCGCCGCCGCCTTGCTGCTCTCCAGCTTTCACGTCGTCGTTTTTGATACCGCGTTTCTTGCGGGCAATATCTCCCTTTAGCTTACCGAAGCGGTAGTTAAAGCCTAGACTGTAGCGGCGCATTAAAAAGATATTCTCCTGGTTCTGGGTGAAGCGTGGGTCGTTGATCTCGTTCAGGGCACGGCGGTTCTTCTGAAACGGGCTGTTCACCGAAAAGCTGATCGTCGCCTTGTTGTCTTTCAGGAACTGTTTGTTCACCGAAATACTGTTCCAGACATACCCGGCGGAGCGACCCTGCAACAGGATGCGTGAAGAGTAGTAGCCAATGTTACCACTGGCACGCCAGCCTTTCTCGAAGCGGTAGCTCGAGTAGCCGAATACATTGTAAGTGAAGCCCTCGTTGTTCTGAGGCAAGCCGTCAATGACGCTGGTCAGCTTCACATAATTGGCCGTAGAGTTTAGGTTGATGCTCAGGTTTTTGAACAGCGTGGTATTACCGCTCAAAGACAGCCCGTATGTCTGGTTGCGGCCTATGTTGCCGTAAGTGGTGCGGGCCACTGTATCAGTTCCAAGCGTGGTGTAGCTCTGGATAGAGTTGTTGGTGAAGTTGTGGAAGATGCTCGCATTGACAGACGTCCCTTTCACGAAGGTGCTGTAAGCCAGGTTAAACACATTGTTCGTGGCCGGATCCAGCTTCGGGTTGCCGTAGCTGATGTTGAGTGGGTCGATCTGGTTTACGTACGGGTTGAGGTAGTAAAGGCTCGGCCGTTCAATGCGCTGGGTATAGGACAGACGCATGGTGCTTGTTCCCTTCAACTTGCGCGACAGGGTGATGTTTGGGATCAGGTTGAAATAGTCTGGAGTAGCCACTGTGCCCGATGACTTGAAGTTGGCGTCAAGCTTGGTTTCTTCCAGGCGAGCACCGGTTTTCAAACCCCAGTCGCCTTTTTTGAGACTCAGCGAGGTATAGGCCGCGTAGATGTCCTGGCGGTACTCAAAGTTATTGCTCAGGTTCGGGTCGATTACAAAGTTGCCCGTTTCAGGGTTCTGATTGCTGTAGAAGTAGTCGCTGCTGTTCAGTCGGAAGATCGTTTTCACACCCAGTTCAAGCGTGTGCTTTTTGATCGGCTGCACATAGTCAGCTTGCATAGTATGCTCCACGGAGCTACCTTCGTTATCCGTCTGGCTTATCTGACCATTGAAGTTGAGCACAGGGGCTAGTATGAAATCTGAGCCGCTACCATTGACGCTGTTACTGAGTCGGTAGGAAAGCGTGAACAACTGGTCTTTGCTTTTCTTGAACGTGCGCTGGTAGTCTGCCCCGAAGTCGCTGCCCTTCCATCTGAAATCGCCGTTGTTCAGACGGGTATAGGCCTGCGTCAGCGCTCCGTCAGCGTTGTAAAGGTCGACACGCTGGGTCAGGAGGTTGTTGCCTGTGTTCAGGTTCATGCCGAAATTAGCGGTGAACAGGTTGAGCGTGTCCATTTCAAAGCTGAACTCCCCGCTGGCATACTGGTAGGTGTTATCGTTGCGGCTTTCACCCATCTGCTCTAGTACGGTTTGGCGTATTTTGTCTTCTCTGTACAGGTTGTTGCTATTGGCAGGACTGTTATAAGTGCCAGTCCCAAAGTAACCCGAAAAGCCTGCCTTGCCAGCCTTCGCCGTCAGGTAGCCACCAAAGTTAGAGCCTCTGGGGCTGGAGGCCTGTGCATGCACCGAGCCGTTATACCCGCCAATGTTCTTCTTATGCGTGATGATGTTGATGATGCCGCCCACTCCTTCAGCCTCGTACTTCGACGGCGGGTTGGTGATCACTTCGATGCTTTTGATGGTGCTGGCCGGCATGCTTCTGAACACATCTTTTGGGCTGCGCACAAAGAGCGAGGAGGTTTTGCCGTTAACAAGCACGCGGTAGTTGCTGTTACCGTTCAGTTTAATGTTGTCTTCTGCATCCAGACTCAGCAGCGGTACCTTACGCAGCATGTCCAGAGCCGTCATGGTCTGACTTTCGGGGTCGGCATCCACGTTATAGGTTATCTTGTCGATGTCCTGCTCTACCAGCAGCTTCTCTGTCACGACCTGCACTTCCTTCAGTTGCTTTGCCGATGAGGCAAGCGAGAGTTTACCTAAGTCGATGGTAGTGCCGGTAAAGGCCGGGAGTGGCAGCACTTTGGGCTTGTAGCCTACATAGGAGAGCACCAGTTGATACTGCTTCAGTTCAAGGCCCGTGAGTTCAAAAGATCCATTGTCTTTTGTGAAAGTACTTTTGATAGCCTGGTTTTTTCCTGCCTCCTGCACTACTACTGTCACATAGTCCAAGGCAGCCTGCGTTGTGGAGTCGGTTACGATACCTTTGATGGTGCCTGTCGGTGTTGGGGATTGGGCAAAAGCCGTGCAAGCCAGGCACCAGAGGAGTGCCAGGAGTAAAGTTTGTTTCATTTTGAAGTAGAATTGTTTGGGTAACACTATCAGTACCGGCAGGCTGCAAAAACCCTTCTCTACACTTCGTTTTAGCTTAAACTGACAGTAAATGCTGTGGAGAGTTTCAGTATTGATTAGAAAGGTATAAAATAATATATATTAATCTGCAAATATTATATAAAGCCGCCTTTTCTATAGATGAAAATAGGGGTTGGTATCTACAAAGCCGCAAATTAGCATTAGTTGGAGTTGGGGTACTGTTAAACAGGTATGACTCCTGTTAAAGAGAAAGGCCACCCCGCTAGGAGTGGCCTTTCTCTTTACTTATTGTCTTGCGGAACCGGCGGGTTGCTGTTCTGCGGGTTTGTATTACCCGGCTTTTTGCGATTTCGGTTCCTGTTGCGATTGCGGTTTGGTTTCTGGTCGCCTTCCTGCCCCTCGGCTCTCGGAGCGCCTTGCTCCGCTCTAGGCTGCGGAGAGGCTGCTTTTATCGGGCGGCTGTTTCCGTCAGGTCGCGGGGCAGTGCCTTCCGGCTTTGGTCCTCTGCGTCGGTTGCGATCTCCGCCGCCACCTGCGCCGGAACGCTGGCCGCCGCCCTGTCTGCCACCACTGGTTCTTCCGCCGCCCTTGCCTCCGCGGCCAAAATCACGGCGTGTCGGATCGAAAACCGGAGCCGGGCCAAAGCCCTCCGGAAGCGGCAGTTTCGGCAGGTCGCGCTCTATGAGCTGCTCTACCTTGCGCACCCGGTACATGTCGTTCTCGTTCACAAACGTGATGGCCATACCTGTAGAGGCAGCCCGGGCCGTACGGCCCACACGGTGCACGTAGTCTTCGGCATCCTGCGGCATGTCAAAGTTCACCACATGGCTCAGGCTGTCGATGTCTATACCTCTGGAGAGAATGTCGGTAGCTACCAGTATCTGGTACTTCTTGTTCTTAAAACCTTGTAGTGCCTTCTCACGCTCTTCCTGCGTCAAGTCTGACATAATGCCCTCGGCCTCAAAGCCCATTTTGCGCAGCGAGCGCACGATCTGGTTTACATTCGACTTGCGGGACGTGAAGATGATCATGTTTGACACCTCCAATTCGCGGATCAAGTGCTCCAGCAAAGGAAGCTTCTGGTTATCGTAGGTCAGGTATAGGCGCTGGTCTATACCTTCTGCCGGCTTCGAAATAGCCAGGTTGATCTCAGCGGGCTGCTGCAGGATCTGCTGTGACAAATCGCGAATCTTCTTTGGCATGGTGGCCGAGAAGAGGAGCGTCTGGCGCTGGGCAGGCAGTGCGCGCACTATCTTCAGGATATCATCCATAAAGCCCATGTCCAGCATCTTGTCAGCCTCGTCGAGCACCAGGTACTTAAGTTGATCCAGCCTTACGTAGCCCAGTGCCATATGCGACATCAGTCGGCCTGGCGTGGCAATGATAATATCAGCACCGCCGGTGAGGGCGCGCTTCTGCTGCTCCCACTCATCGCCTTTGCTGCCACCATAGATGGCGATAGAACTTACCGGGGCAAAATAACCCAGGCCTTCCACCTGTTCATCTATCTGTTTTGCCAGCTCGCGGGTAGGAACCAGTATAAGGGTGCTGGTGAAGTCGTAGTTAGCGTGCGAAATACGATCGATCAGCGGCAACAGGTAGGCGGCTGTCTTGCCAGTACCTGTCTGCGCGCAGGCAATAATATCCTTTTGCTCTAGTATAAGCGGAATCGCCTGTTGCTGTACCGGGGTCGGGGTGTTGTAGCCCATCGACTCAATTCCGGTGATCACGTCTTCGTGAAGGTTGAATGAATGAAAATCCAAAGTTATCTCCTTAAAATTATTTTTATGGCCTAGCGGCCTTTAAACCGCATTTATAGGGGTAAAGATACGATTTTTATACCTTATTTGAGAAAAATTTAAAAGTTGATGTTATTTATATTGAAAATTATATTAATATTGCATCGTCAATCAGCAGAGAATATAACAATACATTTAAAAAGTTGACACGGCATTCGAAAAGTTCAAAGCATTAAAAAAACGCTATATAGAGGTAATGCTTTAAATTTTAGTGAAAATAAAGAATACTTTTTTACATTATAGTACTTAAATTATATTTAATTTTATTTACATAGATTTTTTTATATTAACGCCGTAACATTTGTAAAAGCAAGGCGTAAACAAGCTCAAAGTGATATAATCAATCATCTTAAAACATATAAAAGAAAGATTTATTTAAAATTAAAATGAAAAAAGCTATACAAGAATCTCCGAACTTCTATCTTCTACTGGGTGTAAACATCATCAATGCTATCTTTATTTTGATATAGCACACCTCCTGATCGGAACCTAATTATAAATCATAGCGAAAACATACTGGCAGCTCTTCTTCGGAAGGGCTGCTTTTTTTATACCCTTTTTGGTAGCTTTGTTTTCAGCGCTGTAGCCTGAGGCAGTGGTGCGCACAATACCTTATACCTAATGACAATGGCAGAACCTGTTTTTAAAGATATGCTGGTACTTGAACTGGCCAGTGTGCTGGCAGGACCGAGTGTGGGGCAGTTTTTTGCAGAGCTGGGCGCTACGGTGGTGAAGCTGGAAAATGCCATGACCGGAGGCGATGTAACGCGCACCTGGAAACTGGCAGGAGAGCAGGGGAGCGATAAGGTGTCAGCGTACTTTTCGGCTGCTAATTGGGGAAAGCTCTCCATCGGGCTGGATATTTCGCAGCTACCAGCCCTGGAGGTTGTGCACAAATTGGCTGCCAATGCAGATGTGGTTATTGCCAGTTACAAGCCCGGGGACGCCGAGAAACTGCAGGTAGACTACCAAACCTTAACTCTGCTCAACCCAAGACTCGTCTATGGGCATATCACCGGCTACGGGCTGGAAGACCAGCGGGCAGGCTACGATGCCGTGATCCAGGCAGAGAGCGGGTTCATGTACATGAACGGTTCTCCGGACGGTCCTCCCACTAAAATGCCCGTGGCCCTGATGGATATACTGGCAGCGCACCAGTTGAAGGAGGGCCTCCTGACGGCTCTGTTGCAGCGTGAACGCACTGGCCAGGGAAATTATGTGCAGGTTTCGCTCTTTGATGCAGCCGTTTCGGCGCTGGCCAATCAGGGGACGAACTACCTGGTGGCGGGGCATAGTCCGCAGCGTATGGGGTCGGAGCATCCCAATATTGTACCTTATGGCAGTGTTTTCGCTTGCCGGGACGGCCGCCAGCTCGTGCTCGCCATTGGCGACGACCGGCAATTCAGGCGCCTGTGCCAGGTGCTGGGAGATGCTGCCCTGGCCGATAACCCTAGCTTTGCCACCAACAGCGCAAGAGTGCGGCACCGGAATGCGGTAAATGAACAACTGAGACAGCTGGTTAGTCAGTTTGAGCGCGATGGGTTACTGCGGGAGTTGCACAGACTGCATGTGCCGGCAGGCGCAGTTAACAGTGTGCCTGAAGTTTTTGAACAGCCGCAGGCCGGGCGCATGTTGCTTAATCAGCCCAATGGCCCGAGGGGCATCAGGCAGGTAGCATTTGTGGTAGAGGGTACGAAAGCAGATGAAGTAGCGCCTCCACCAGCCTTTGCACAGCACCAGGCCCAGATACTGGACATGCTTGGAAACCCTGGCGAGTAAGACGAGTACTTATGCATCAGCAACCAGACTGGTTTGTAGTCGGCTGGCAAGCCAGAAATTGAGCTGAAAAACCATTTCTAAAGGATTAGAGTAAAAAATACAGCACCCGAAAGAAACACAAGTATGAAAGATAGACTCGACGATATAATACAGGGCTTGCAGCAAAAATCGGCCACCAAGCAGGCAATTTACCGCAACACCTACCAAACATTTACACGCATGAAGGAGCTCTCCCAGGAAATTGTGGACGAGCTGACCAACCGGATCACCACGCACAATGCCGATGTGGTAATCGAGTATAAGGCCATTAGCGACCTGGAGTTTCAAATTAAATTCTCAGGCGATTTACTCGTATTCGTAATGCACTCTAACATTGTTACTTTCCCGGATGACTACGAGATCATGCGTAACGATTATGTAGACGAGGACTTCCGCCGTCGCTTTTTCGGGCACATCATGGCTTACAACTTCATGGCCGACACCATCAAATACAACCGCCTCGACGACCCGGGCTACCTGGTTGGCCGCATGTTGATCAACATCGAAAACCACTTCGTGATAGAGGGGGTGAAGCAGATGGATTTGCCGTACGACCGCATTGCCCGCAACGTAATCAGCGACGACATGCTGCGCCTGATCGTGGAGAGTGCCATGATCGCAGCTGTCAATAATGACCTGATGGGGCAGGATGTGTCGGATATTGAACGCATCACCTATAAGCAGAAGCTCGAAAACTCCCAGCTGTCGAGGCCGCGCAAGTTGGGCTTTATGGTCAGCCACGAGCTCACGCACTAGCCTGACAGGTATAACTTAATAACCCCGCCTGCAATGGGTAATCCATACCTTTTGCAGGCGGGGTTTATTTTAGGTTAAGCCGTAGTGGCCAGGGTATCCTGGGTGCGTAGCTTGTGTAGGGCAGCCTCTATGGCCGGCAGGCTATGGAGCAACTGCTCAAAGCTCTGGATACAGAAGTACTGGCTCTGGAAAGTCTCTTTTATATAAGGCGTATCCAGGATGTAGTTTACATCAAAGTCAAACTTCACGCTTTCGTCTGAAACAGACAGGTTACTTTCGCCTACGGATGACAAAATGCCGGCACCATAGATCTTGGCTTTTTGGCCCGGCTTTCGAAACAAACCGAATTCAATGGTATACCAGTAGATGCGCGTGAGGCGGTCAATGATGTCAGGGCGGTCGAGGTGGTTGAGGGCCAGTTCGGACAGCTTAGCCAGAAACTCGCAGTATACGGGTATGGTAAGCAAGGGCACATGGCCAAACACGTCATGAAACATATCGGGCTCCTCGAGGTAGTCGAGCTGGTCCATGCGGCGCACCCACACCGTGGCCGGAAAGCGCTTGCTGGCGATCAGCTGAAAGAAAAGGGCATCGTCGACAATGCCGGGGGCAGCCACCACTTCAAATCCGGTCAGGGGCTTGAGTTTTTGATTGATCTCGTTGAAATCAGGAATGCGGTCGCGGCTAAAGCCGACTTTCTCCAGCCCCTCCAGAAACTCAGGTATAGCCTTGTCGGGAAGGTTGCGCAACTGGCGATCGTAGAGGATGGCCCATACCTGGTGGTTCTCGGAAGTGTAGCTGCTGTAGTTTTGTGTCAGGTTCATGGCTAGCGTATGGCTTTGTTTTAAATTTTTGGATTAGGTATAAAATGAAAAAAGCAGAGCGAAAGCTCTGCTTCAGTTGTATCAGTTCAGGTATGCCGGGGGCTTTTCCTGTTTAAGTGCGGTTTATGAGTCGTCTGATTGCCTGAGAGAGCGCAGTAGAGCAGCGGTAATAATAACCGTAGCAATAATAAGCGGCACGATAGCAATCAGTGGAAATAGCATGCAGCAGCACAGTGCCGAGTGGCAAAGGCAAAGGGAGGGTCGCTATGGCTGCTGGTGTATGCATTTATCTTTTGATGTTCGCAATTAGAGTATTCTTGAGCGTAAACGCAAATTATGCTGATGAGTTTTTCGAATATATGAGGTTTTCCTAGCTGTGTGCCTGAAGTTCCGCAGGAATCGTATACCAAGGTATAGGATTTTATGTTCTTTTATTTGTGTCAGATATGGGTGCGCTCCCGGGTTTTTTGAAGCAGTGGCAAACAGGTTGGCAGCGAATGTTGCTGATTTTGTCAGTTACAGCGCTGCTCAGTTCCTGCGCCGCATCTGATGTAGGGGGAGGAGCCGGTGGTTTGCATTCTGAAAATGTGATTATCCTGGTGATCGACGGGGTACGCTATTCTGAAACCTGGGGAGCTGTGCCGGGTATTATTCCCAACATGTCGCAAAGCCTGATGCCGCAGGGCACCTTTTGCAACAACTTTCGCAACGAGGGCTATACCTACACCAACTCCGGCCATACCGCCATCACGACAGGTATAAACCAGCCCATCGATAACTACGGCACCGAACTCCCCGCTAATCCTTCTTTCTTACAGCTCTGGCTCAAGCAGACAGGTAAACCCGCCACCGCCGCCTGGATCGTGTCGAGCAAAGACAAGCTGGATATCCTGGGCAACACCCTGCACCCTGACTGGCAAGGCCAGGCACTGCCCTCGCTCAACTGCGGCGTCAGCGGACCCGGCAGTGGTTACCGGGCCGACTCGCTGACTTTGGTAGAGGTATTGAACGTGCTGAAAACCCACCGGCCTAACCTGATGCTGATCAACTTCATGGAGCCCGATGGCTATGCCCATGCCGGCAACTGGGAGCACTACCTGCGCGGTATCGCCCGTGGCGACCGCTACGCCAGGCAACTCTGGGATTTTCTGCAAAAAGACAGCCACTACCGTAAAAAAACGACTCTACTGATCACCACGGACCACGGCCGTCACCTGGATACGGTGGAGAACGGCTGGATAGACCACGGCGACGATTGCGAGGGCTGCCGGCGTATCAGCCTGCTGGCGCTGGGCCCTGACTTCCGGAAAGGCGGGTTCGTGGAAACAACGCATACCCTGGTGGATATTTCGGCAACAGTGGCTCCGATGCTAGGTATGGCTTTTCCGCAATCGGAAGGTACACTTATGACTGAACTGTTTACACGTCGCAGTTTGCGCAGGTTGCCAGCCGCAACCGTACCTGTTCCCTGATGCCTATACCTGAATTGAGCTTTCAGGGTATGGCTTTTATTTGATTCTTAGTGCTACGGGCAGCATCATCTTTTCTCTTGTCCAATGGCAATTTCCCAGATTTTTGATGGCTTCAAGTGGCGGTTATACCCGTTGGTGTTTGCCATGGTGCTATACCTGCCTTTGCAGGGGCAAGCGCCGGTATATCCAATTGAGCAACTAAGCACAACCGAACGGCAAAACAGGCAATCAGCTAAACCAAAGGATCTGTTTTCGGAGGACTCAGTGCTGAAGTTTACGCTGGTGGTGAACTACCAGCGGCTGCTAAAAGACCGTGGCGATGAAAGACAGTATCACACAGCCACACTTTCTTATGCCGACGGTGCCGGAACTGCGGTGCATATGCCACTTCGGGTTATGGTGCGGGGGAACCGTCGTCGTGATGCCAACGTCTGCCGTTTTCCGCCGCTCATGCTCAACCTGATCCGAAAGAAGATGCCAAAAGGCTCTATTTTCGAAGGGCAGAACAAACTGAAACTGGTGACACACTGCATCGGTGATGAATTTGTGCTGCGAGAGTACCTCGTGTATAAGGTGTACAACATTCTGGCGGAAGAGAGCTTTCGGGTGCGTTTGTGCCAGGTAACTTACGAAGACAGTACCGGAAGGAGAAAGGAGGAAGTACGTTATGCCTTTCTGATTGAGGATGACAAGGCCATGGCCAAGCGTACCAACATGAAGCTTATACCTGGCAAAAGGGTCATAGGGATGGACCACATGGAACAAAAAGCCATGGCCCGGCTGGCACTCTTTCAGTACATGATCGGCAACACCGACTGGTCGGTGCCCTACCGCCACAACATCGACCTGCTGGCACCCGACTCCCTCTCTGCGCCCACCCCCGTGCCTTTCGACTTCGACTACGCAGGTATAGTCGGAACGCCTTATGCTTCCCCTCCGCCTGAACTGGGTCTAAATTCAGTAAAGCAGCGCCTATATCGGGCCTACAGTTTTCCGGAAAATGTGCACCGTGAAGTGGTTAATACCTTTAACTCCTATCGTACCCCGATCTATGCGGTATACAGGCAGTGTGAGCCCCTGAGTAAAGCAGGTTTGCGGCAGTCGCTCAGTTACCTGGATAGTTTTTACGAGATCATTAACCACCCGCGCAAGTTTGAGCGTGAGATCGTGAAGGTGGGTGAGCGCAACGAGAAAGCGTACGTAACGGTGAGGGGCTTGAAATGAAACCGCCGAAACAGACAGGCTGCTCCGGCGGTTTTAAGGTATAGCGTTATCATATACTTTACATGATTTCGGATAGCTCGAGCCAGCGCATTTCCATCTCTTCCAGTTGCTCGTTCAGCTGCTCCAGTTCTTTGGCCCAGGTGCTTAGCTGTGCGTGATCAGTAGAGGTGCCAGCGTTCATGGTTTCTATCAGCTCTGTTCTGCGGGACTCCAGTCGTGGCATTTCCTTTTCCAGCTCTTCAAACTCTTTTTTCTCCTGATAGGTCGGTTTGCGCTTTCCTTCCGGCTTTTCCTGTTTCTGTTCCATAACGGGAGCTGCTGGTTTTGGCTCCTGCACTACTTTTTCCTGCTCCTTGAGCCACTCGCGGTAGTCGGTATAGTTGCCCGGGAAGTTGCGAATCTTGCCTTCGCCTTCGAATACAAACAGGTGCTCCACCAGCCGGTCCATAAAGTAGCGGTCGTGCGATACCATCAGCAGACAGCCACCGAAGTTAAGCAGGAAGTCTTCGAGTATGTTGAGCGTGATGATGTCGAGGTCATTGGTAGGCTCGTCGAGGATCAGGAAGTTGGGGTTCTTGATCAGCACGCGCAGCAACTGCAGACGGCGCTTCTCGCCACCGCTCAGCTTGCTCACAAAGGTATACTGCTGCGGCGGTGCAAACTGGAAGTGCTGTAGGAACTGACTTGCCGTGATTACCTCGCCATTGGCCATCTCCACCACTTCAGCGATTTCCTTCACAATGTCGATTACGCGCTGGTCTTCCTTAAAGGTCAACTCGTCCTGGGTATAGTAACCGAACACAGTAGTCTGGCCAGCGTCGATGGTGCCGCTGTCAGGCTGCAGTTTGCCCGTGAGCATGTTCAGGAAAGTAGACTTGCCTGCACCGTTCGGGCCCACCACACCGATGCGGTCTTTCTTCTTGAACACATAAGAAAAATCATCTACGATCTTCTTGTTGCCAAATGATTTCGAAATATGATCTACCTCGATGATTTTGCCGCCCTGACGCGTGGTCTTGACGGAGAGCTCCAGTTGTGGACCTGCTGTTTTTTTGGCCGCTTTTTCTTTCAGTTCCTCAAAGGCGTCTACTCTGTACTTGGCTTTGGTGCCGCGGGCCTTTGGCTGACGACGAATCCAGTCGAGTTCTTTGCGCATCAGGTTGCGCGCCTTTTCAGTTTCCGCTGCAGCCATCTCCTCGCGGGAGGCCTTTTTCTCCACAAAATAGCTGTAGTTGCCTTTGTAGGTATAGAGTTCGCCGTTGTCGAGCTCGGCTATTTCGTTGGCCACTTTGTCGAGGAAGTAACGGTCGTGCGTCACCATCAGCAGCGAGGTGTTCTGCGTGGAGAGCAGGCCTTCGAGCCACTCAATGGTATCCAGGTCCAGGTGGTTGGTAGGCTCATCCAGGATCAGCATGCTGGGTTCTTCGATCAGCACACGCGCCATGGCTACGCGCTTGCGCTGCCCACCTGAAAGGTGCTTGATCTGCTGCTCCAGGTTGTGTATACCTAGTTTGGAGAGGATCTGCTTTACTTTGATCTCAAAATCCCAGGCCTGCAGTTCGTCCATGCGCTCCATCAGTTGCTGCATGACCTCCGCGCTGGTGTCAGGGTGAGAGATGGCCACTTCATAGTCGCGTATAGTATCGAGCACTTCGCCCTGTCCGCCAAAAATGGTTTGCTGTACGGTCAGTTCCTCGTCAAACTCAGGGTTCTGGCCCAGGAAACCGATCGTGACTTCTTTGCGCACGCTCACGCTGCCTTCATCGGGGGGCAGTTTGCCTGCCAGCACATTCAGCAGGGTGGTTTTGCCGGAGCCGTTCACGCCTACTAGCGCTACACGCTGCCCCTGGCTGAGGCCAAAATTCAGGTTTTTGAAAAGCCAGCGTTCGCCAAAGCTTTTCGATATATTATCTGCGGATAGGTAATTCATAAGGCAAATTTAGGCATTTCTGCGCTATGGAGCAGGCAAAATAAAACAGGCTGACCTGATGGAGTCAGCCTGTTGCGTTACACATGGTTTATGTGGTTTATCTTAAAGGATCTTCGTGTACTGCATTCGTCTTGTAAGCCCTGCTTGGCGTACGGTGTGTCGTCAGCGAAGCCAGTATCGAGAATACACCGAAGATCAGGTGTGGCGTATAAACGCGGTCAGCAAAGCCAAACAGCCATGGTGATAGCGCCAGGATAACGCCTATACCAAAGTCAAGCATCAAGTGCGTCTGCATCGGGATCTTTTTCACCAGACCCATTTCGAAGTCCGTCAAGATCGTTTGCATAAGCACAATCGCACCAATTACAACAGGTACCCACGTTTCGGCACCACCGGCGGCAAAGTCAAACAGCCAGGGCGATGCGATGAGTAAAACACCATATAAATAGTCCAGTATTCCATGAAAACGGGTTGGGATAAAACGCATCATTGCCTCCTTTCTTGTTGTTTTACAAGGTATAATATACGTTCGGATAAAAGGGGTGTTGGGTATATAGTGAAAAAATAGTGCAATTTATTGGTCCGTCATTACCAGGGTGCGGGCCACGTAATCGTGCAGTGACTGCCTGCGGCGGGTGAACTGTATGAGCAGAAAGCCCAGCAGGAGTGGCAGCGCTGAAAGGATACGGGAAAAATAGCGCACATTTGCCTGCAGGAAAGAAATGCGCTTGCCGCGTAGGTCCGTCACTTTCAGGCCTAAGGTAAACTTGCCAACGGTTGCCTGCTTCGGTGAAGCCTCCAGCAGGGTATAGTAGAGCCAGTGTAGCACAGGGAAATACAGGCTGTAGAAGAACAGCTGCAGCACCGCCTCAAACTCAAGTAAGCTTATACCGCCATTGTACACCACCTGCTTCCATGTATTGAATTGCATTGAGTGCTCAGCCATAGAGTAAAGGATGATCGAATACCAGAACACGAGTATGGTCGTATCGATAAGGAACGCTACAAAGCGACTAATAAAACTACCATACAGAGGAGCGCGTTTCACAACTGGTGAAGCGGTCGAAATGATAAATGCAGAGTCTGTGATAGCTGTTGGCATAAGGGTTAGGCTGAGGGGTGGATAATCTGCTTTATCTGCTCTGTTGATAAAGCCAACGTGGTGCTGCTTGTGGTAGCTAAAGGTGAATATTGGTATTCACTTTAGTATAAGGTAGTTAAATATAAATGATTAAAATTATTTTAAAAAATATATTGTAAAAATAATATTTATCTATTTTAAATCAGTCCCTACGCTGATTTACAACTCAATAATAAGTTTGAAAAATTCAATGCAAGCATTAAAATAAGTGAATGATCTTAAAATCATGGTGAACATCTTATTTAGTTGTTTTTAGCATAACTTAGCGCCTATGGGAGAAAGAAAAAGAACATACCCAATCGGGGTTTTTGACAGTGGTATTGGCGGACTTACAGTAGCCCAAGCGATTGTGGCGGAGTTGCCCAATGAACGGCTGGTATACTTCGGCGACACAGCCCACTTGCCTTATGGAGATAAGTCAACCGCCGCGATACAGGCCTACGCCGTTAAGATATGTGATTTGCTGCTCCGCCAACATTGTAAAGTGATTTTGATAGCCTGCAACTCGGCCTCTGCAGCTGCTTACGAACTCGTGAAGGAATACGTGGGCAGTAAGGCCCGTGTGCTCAATGTAATCGATCCGGTGGTGGAGCATATTGGCAAGACCTACGCGGGCAAAACCATTGGGCTTATCGGCACGAAGCAAACAGTCAACTCGAATGTGTACCTCAAAAAGATCGATGCACTGGATCTGGAAATTACGCTGAAATCTTACGCCACGCCGTTGCTCGCCGCTATGATCGAAGAGGGCTTCTTCAATGATTCCATCTCTGAGAATGTGATTCACACTTACCTGTCGGCCCACGAACTGCAAGGTATAGAGGCACTGATACTGGGTTGCACGCACTATCCGCTCATCAAGAAACAGATCGAAAATTACTACCAAGGCAAAGTGGATGTGCTCGACGCCAGCCAGATCGTGGCAAAACACGTCCGCAGGTTTTTGGAAACCAATGACCTGGTTTCAGAGGAGCTGCTAAGCGACCATGCCTTCTATGTGTCGGATTTTACCAGGTCATTTGAAGAAAGCACCCGCATCTTTTTTAAACGGAAAGTGCACCTGGAGCATTACCCGCTGTGGGAGTAGGGGAAGTTTGGGAGTTTTAGAGTTTAGGAGTTAGAGAGTTATAATGTAGCGACGTTAAACCATAGAGTTGTTGAAGTCTGTATCCATTTGCAATTCTTGCAAGCGTGTAAGTTAATACCTTCTGAGAAAATGGTTTCAATCTAAGGAGGCACACCCAAATTTACCGTCATTCAGTTAAGAAACTTGGTTAAAATAGAGGGCCCTTAGCCCGGGAAGGTTGAGCCAATACCATTTGCTACCAAGATCCTTTCAGGATGACAAAACAGTAGAGTCAAACGGCTCTGCTCTCTGGAGGAGTAGGTCAATCGTGCACCCAGCAATTTAACCATTCAGTAATTCAACAAGCAAACCCAAACCCCATCCTTCCAAAAATCCCGTAAAATGAGTACCTTTATACTGCAACCGAGAAAATCTTATGAAAAAGCGATATTTGACCATAGGGGACTTTAAGCGCAATGCCTTTATTGTAGCGGCCGCCGCTACAATGGGGTTGACCAGCTGTGACTCCAATACGCAAACCAACGATGAATGGAATGCCGGCACAGAGGTGCCAGTGCCGGATGGGGTCGTAACGGAACTGACTGAAGAAGCACCCGACCAGTGGAAGATCACCGATGAGCGCACTACAGCGCCGGGCCAGAACATGGCCATTTTGAAGTACAACGACGGCCGCGTGGACACGCTGCAAGGGCTGGCGCTCGAAAATCAGATGCGTGATATTGCCAACAATCAGCAGCAGTACAATCAAGGCGGTTTCGGTATGGGCAACGTATTGTGGTGGAGCGCCATGGGCTTTATGGCGGGCCGCATGATGTCACCTAGACCTGCTTACTACGCTAACCCTGCTGTAATGAATAACACGGCCGCCTGGCGTCAGAACGTGCAAACGTATCGTCAGCAGTCTACCGCGCCGCGCTCAGGCCAGCGTGGCTACTTCCGTGGGCGCAGCAGCGGAGCGGGAGCCTAAGCAGATAAGACAAGCAGGACCTCCCGGAGGTATAAACATTTTGCAGGTATAACGGCTTGTTTCGAAGGTGTTATACCTTATTCTGAAGGTATCTGTATAAGCCGCTATGCTTGTGCCGATACCTTCTTTCGCGTTTCAACCTTTTAGTTCAAAGCATTTCATGTCAGAAAATTCGAAGACAAGCATACAGGTGAAACCCCATAAAGGGGATGTGGAGAAGGCAGTGCGCGGTCTGGGCTGGGAGTGGTGCGTGGAAGACGGCTGCGCCAATTATGTGCCCGGCGAAGCGGTCGTCATCACGGAAGAGGAAGCCGAGGAGCTGCTCGATGCCGCCAGCTCCCTCTATACCATGATGGCACAGGCCATTCCGAATGATCTTCCGGATGCTTTCCTGAAAGTGCTGGGTATACCGGAAAACCTTTGGCAACTGGTGCGCCTCTCCTGGAACGACGAGCGGCAGGTGCATCTGTATGGCCGATTTGACCTGGCCATGACACCGGATGGACCCAAGATGTTGGAGTTTAATGCCGATACTGCCACCTCTATACCTGAAACTGCCGTGGTGCAGTGGGCAAGTCTGGCTGCAGCTGGTAAGCATGATGCTTTGCAGTATTCTGGTCTGTACGAAGCTTTGGTAGAGCAGCTCAGGGTATGGCGTGAGCGAAATGAAGACTTAGCGCCTGCCTTACTGGTTACTTATATCGGGGCTAGCGCCGAGGACGAGGCTAACTGCTCCGTTATTACGCAAGCCGCTAATGAAGCGGGTTTCGATGCCCACCTTTGCCCGATCGAAGAGGTAAGCTTCTCAACAGAAGGCGAAGAAAAAGGCGTTTGGGCGCAGGTAGAGTCGGAGCAGTGGCGCCACTTTCCGTTCCTGTTCAAGCTCCTGCCCTGGGAGCAGATTGTCTGGGAAGAGCCCGAACTCTTGCAAACTCTGACCTTGCTGGCCCGCTCTCGCACCATTACCATCGCCAACCCTGCCTATACCTTGTTGTTTCAAAGCAAAGGCATGCTGGCCTGGCTCTGGAAGGCTTTCCCATACCACCCGCTTTTGCTGGAGGCCGATATCGAGCCGTTGACGGGTAAGTACATCAAGAAACCGTACTTCGGGCGTGAAGGACAGAGCGTGGAGGTAATGGACCGTGGACGTGTGACAAAAGTTCGGGGTGAGTACGATAAGCAGCAGCAGGTATACCAACGCTGGTGCGAACTGCCAGAAGACACCAAAGGCTACCAGTACCAGGCCGGGGTGTTTTGGTCAGGCGAAGGGGCTGCCATCGGTTTCCGCCGCGAGAAAGGCATCATCACCAACCTTTCGCAGTTTGTGCCCCATTTGGTGGAGGGATAGTGTTTTATTCAAGTTGAGAAAGGTATAGCGATGTCAATAGAATCAGAAGAGGATCTGGTAGGTATAAAAAAGGTGAGCGAAGCCGTGGCGCTTACCCTCAAACAAATGCGCGAGCATGCCAAGCCCGGTATGACGACGAAGGAACTGGACGAATTTGGTTATAGTATCCTGCAGTCTTACAGGGCGCAGTCGGCACCGAAGATCACCTACGATTTTCCCGGCTATACCTGTATCAGCATCAATAACGAGGCTGCACACGGTATACCGTCTGATAAAACAGTGCTGAAAGATGGTGACCTGGTGAACATTGATGTGTCTGCTGAGCTCGATGGCTATTACGCCGATAATGGTGGCTCTTTTATCCTGGGAGAGGACATCAACAGCCTGGGCAAGCTAGTGGATACTTCTGTTAGAGCACTGCACAAGGCACTGCAGGAAATAAAAGGCGGTGTAAAAATAGCTGAAATAGGCCGTGTTATAGAAACAGAAGCAAAGAAGAATGGCTTCAAAGTAATCAAGAATCTGGTTGGTCATGGCGTAGGGCGTAGTCTGCACGAAGAGCCCCACGAGATACCTTGTTTCTATGACAAGCACGAGACCCGCAGGTTTCGGAAAAACACCGTGGTAGCCGTAGAAACTTTCATCTCAACCAAAGGAAGCTATGTGCATGAGCAAGGCGACGGTTGGACACTGCTGGCGGATGTGGGAGCTTACGTTGCACAGCATGAACACACGATCCTGATAACAGACGGAGAGCCGATCATCCTGACAGCCGCTAATGGCATTTAACCGGACGGTGCGTTTAGCACATTAGCAGATTAAAAACTACCTTTGCGCGTTCCTAAACCCTGATTGCCTATGCTTGCCTTTTTGCTGACACTTATGCTACTGCTGGGTATCGTCATTGTGTTGGCGTATGCGGAGCGTAAGGTGGCTGCTTTTATGCAAGACCGTATGGGGCCAACCGAAGCCGGACCTTACGGCTCCCTGCAGTCGGTGCTGGATGTGCTGAAGCTGCTGCAGAAAGAAGACATCGTGCCGGCCGCCGCTGACAAAAAGCTTTTTAAGCTGGCACCTATTCTCATCTTTGCCGCAGTGTTCGCAGGCTTTGCCGTTATCCCTTTCACGCCGGATCTTATACCTGCAGGTATAGGCATTGGCGTTTTTTATCTGTTGGCCATCATTTCACTGGATGTGGTGGGCTTGCTTATGGCCGGCTGGGGCTCCAATAACAAGTACGCCATGCTGGGTGCCATGCGCTCCGTGGCGCAAATTGTATCATATGAAATACCGGCCGGATTGGCCATTCTATCTGTTGTAATGATCTGCCAGTCACTCGATTTTCAGGAGATCAGCTACCAGCAAGGTGTCCTGCTCAACCGTTTCCCCGGACTTGAGTTTGAAAAGAACTGGCTCTTCGGTATCGAAGCCTTAGGTATAAATACCACGAACATAGGCGGCATCACAACCTGGAATATTTTCCGCGCGCCGCTTTTGCTGGTCGCTTTTGTGATCTATTTTATCGCATCGCTGGCCGAGAGTAACCGTGCACCGTTTGATATACCAGAAGCAGAATCGGAACTGGTGGCGGGTTTTCACGTGGAGTACTCAGGCTTCCGGTTTGCAATCCTGTTTCTGGCAGAGTACAGCATGATGGTTTTGGTCAGTCTGGTGGCCGTTATCCTCTTTCTGGGGAGTTGGAATACACCGCTGCCGAACCTGACCACGCTGAAGTTGGCCAACTGGACAACCGGCACGGTAGGGGAGCTGTCAGGTATACTGTGGGGTGGCTTCTGGCTGCTCAGCAAAACCTTTGTACTGCTGTTCCTGCAATTGCAGATCCGCTGGACGTACCCGCGTTTGCGTGTAGACCAGTTGATGTACCTGTGCTGGAAAGTGCTTACGCCTGTAGCTTTAGTCATTGTGCTGCTGGCAGGTATCTGGCGGCTGCTAATGGTGTAAGTTTAGATATCAGAAAGTGTAGGAGTTTAAGCGTAAGAAAGAGTAAAGTGTTGAAAATTAGGTTGCTAATTCCTTCTGGGAAGTATCAAATTGGCTTCTAGCTTATTCAGACACAAATAATATGAAAAAATCGTCTGTTACACATAAAACCGGATTCTGGGAAGTAGTGAAGTCGCTGCTGAGTGGCTTGAGGCTGACCTGGCGGCATTTCCGAAATGCCGATAAGCGACGTGCGCCTGTGCCGGTGATGGACGAGAACTACTTTAAGCAGCCAGAGGGACTCGTAACGCTTACTTACCCCTACGAGGCTATACCTGTTCCGGAGAATGGCCGCTACCGTTTGCACAACGAGATAGACGATTGCATTGTGTGCGACCTTTGTGCCAAAATTTGTCCTGTCAACTGCATCACCATCGAATCGGTGAAGGCAACTGAGGAGATCGGGATGACTTCAGACGGCACCAAAAAGCGCCTTTATGCTCCCGTGTTTGATATTGACATGGCCAAGTGCTGCTACTGCGGCCTTTGCACCACGGTCTGCCCAACCGACTGCCTGACCATGACGCCTGTGTACGACTTTGCTGAAGTAGACATTAAGAACATGATCTACCACTTCACGGACCTGACGCCTGAGCAGGCGGAGGAGAAAAAACAGCTTCTGGCCAAGCAACAAGAAGAAATGGCCGCAGCCAAAGCAGCCGCACTCGCCGCCCGAAAGCAGCAATAAATAAAATCGTTAGATTGCTGAAAGGTTGGATACATTCGTTAGGGAGGAAACATGTTGTTGTTCGCTTTTACCAATTAAGCCGTAACTAAAAACCGGAACCGAATAAATGCTTTTTTACATTTTCGCAGCGGTAGCTGTACTATCGGGAGCCTATATGGTGTTGACGCGTAATCTGCTATACGCCGGTTTCTCGCTGCTGCTCACCCTCTTAAGCGTTGCTGCTATCTATGTGCTGCTCTTCGCCGATTTTGTAGCCGTCACGCAACTGATGGTATACGTAGGTGGTGTGCTCGTGCTGATCCTCTTCGGCATCATGCTCAGCAGCCGTGTGCACGATAAGTCCGTGATGTCAGAAAATGTGAATGTTGGATGGGGCATTACGATCTCTATGCTCACGTTGATCGGGTTAAGTTATACCATTTGGAAGGTTGGTTTCAGTTCGCTTCCATGGATCCAACAGGCTGATACTAATGTACTGGCTGGGCAAAAGAGCACGGTGCAGATGATTGGTATAAAACTGATGACCGACTTTGTGCTGCCTTTCGAAATAGCCTCTTTGCTGCTGCTTATTGCGCTTATAGGAGCTGCCTACATCGCCACTGACAAACAGAAAGTATAATGCTGACTCAGATACCCCTCGAACATATCCTACTGCTGAGCGCTGCCCTGTTTACGATCGGCGTCTTGGCTGTCATTACCAAGCGACATGCGGTGGTGGTGCTGATGGGTATAGAGTTGATCTTTAATGCAGCCAACCTCAATTTGGTTGCCTTCAGCCGTCACGACCCCCAATTGATGCAGGGTCAATTATTTTCACTCTTCGTTATCCTGGTCGCAGCTGCAGAAGCTGCCGTGGCACTTGCCATTGTGCTAAGGGTATACCAGCATTTCAAAACGGCTAATCTGAATCAGATTGTGAGTAGGGAGGGGTAGAAGCAGTATCTTCTTTATACCTTTTACAAGTGGCCAAACTTCTCTGTTTACTACATTTCACTCTCCCTAGTCTTACTTTTAGCCGTCGCTAGTAAGGCTCTATCAACTGATAATCAGTGTGATGGTTTTGATTATTCCGTTGTTTGAACATTGTTTGAATTTTCCAAATATTTCCTACCCTTTTTGAACTTTAGGTATATGGTTAAGAGTTAGTATAAATATTTTTTAATAACATAGTTTTACTATAGATATTTATAACTTTACTTTTAGTCATTAATATGAAAATGAACATTGCCCATGCCGCAAATTTAGCGGTGCTGGGAGTCCTGTGGATTGCAGTTGGTTCTATGATGCCCGCTCGAGGACAAGCAATAGAGATGGGGAGGTTCGTAACGACTTATGCCCAGGATTTTAATACGCTTCCTTCAGTCTCAGGCGACTATCAACTGGGCACGAATATTTTCTTGCCAGATGGTTGGGCAGTATATAGCTCTACTGCTAGCTATGCAATGCTGGTAAATAATGGTTCTTCCAATACAGGTGCATTATTCAGTTATGGTCATAATGGTTCTTCCGAGAGGGCACTTGGTGCTATAACCGCTGCAAAATCAGGAGAAGTAACGTATAATCTGCTCCTGCAAAATACATCTGGAAGAACAATTACTGAGCTAGATATAGCCTACATAGCAGAACAATGGCGCGTGGGCAGCGCCAATACTGATGTGCAACGGTTGTTATTCAGCTACGCTATAGCCGAGTACCCTTCTTATTTCAACTTGACCGTTAGTCTCAATACACTTGGCTGGACTACTGTACCATCAATGCAATTTAATAGTCCGGCCCTTAGAAATACGGGGAATATTGACGGTAACGCACCTGTAAATCGAAAAGAGTTCACCTATACCTTACCCGAAGTGATACCTGACGGCTACTACGTCATGCTGCGCTGGTATGACCCCGACGAGTTGCACCAGGACCACGGACTGGCGATCGATGACGTGAAAGTCACCTGGAATTTCGAACCTGATTATATCCCGCTTCCAGTTGAGCTTACTAAGTTTACTGCCCGGGTAGTAGCCAAAGCAGTTGAGCTGAACTGGACAACAGCTTCGGAGCAGGATAGCCGACACTTTGAAGTAGAGCGAAGCGCTGACGCAAAGCATTTTACAACATTAGGCATTGTGAATTCACAAGGTACTACGAGTTTGACCACACACTATACCTTTCACGACCGGGAGCCACTCTTAGGCACATCCTACTACAGACTGAAGCAAGTTGACGAAGACTTGACTTATACCTATACCAATATAATCGCAGTTTCGAACCAGCAGGCCAAGGTAGCCACAGCATACCCGACACTTGCTCAACAGGAATTAAAGGTAGAGTTGCCGCTTGCTCACGTAACCTACGATGCTGCTGTGTATGACAAGATGGGGCGCATCGTACTTCGGCAAAGTCTGAAAGGCTATACCCACTCGTTGAATGTTAGCCGTCTAGGGCATGGCAATTATACCTTGGTTCTCTCGAATGAAATGGGGGAGAGGCAGTCGCTAAGATTTCTGAAGAAGTAGCTATACCTGAAGAGTAGCTACGGCATAGATAGAAAAGCAAAAGAGCCCGCTACTAATAGCGGGCTCTTTTGCTCTGTATAAGCTGCTGTCTTTTAAACGGAGAAGCTGTCGCCGCAACCGCAGGTACGGGAGGCGTTCGGGTTGTTGAAGTAGAATCCCTTACCATTCAAACCGTCTGAAAAGTCGAGTTCAGTACCGGCCAGGTATAGGAAACTCTTCATGTCTACCACTACCTTGATGCCTTTATCTTCGAACTCCTGGTCCATTGGCTTCACCTCGTCGTCGAAGTCGAGGTTATAGGAAAGCCCGGAACAACCGCCTCCGGCTACAGATGCGCGCAGGCGAAACGTATCGTCGAGCTGGGCATCCTGCTTCAGCTTCAATACTTTCTCTTTTGCTTTATCTGATACTGTTATCATAACGATTCTTTCTTTAAGATACCGGATTCAGCACCACACTGAAAACAGTGATTGTGTTCATGTCCCGGCCAAAGTATAACTTGTCGAGTGCCTCGTACATATTACGCGCCCGGAAGTAGGAAGTATTCAACTCCTTGTCACCACGGGCCATCCACTGCACGGTATAGGGGCTCTCTTTTTCCTTGTAACTTTGCACGTAGTCCAGCATTTTACGGAGCACGTCTACCTTATCGTATCCTACTTCTGTGTGGAAGAGGAACGACTGGTGGTGGCGCGGGTTCACCGTAATCAGGTCCAGACGCACTTTGTTGTCCAGCTTTCTGAATTCGAAAAGCAGACTGTCGCCACTTAAGCCTAAGTGGTTTTCAATCTGCTTTTGAATGCGTGCACTCTCAACGTGCACCTCGGTCGTTGACTCCATGCGTGAGTCCAGGTCTTAGTGGTGAGACTTCGGCATTTCCAATGCTGGAAGGCCGTTCTTTACTCTGTAGTCGTTGATGGCAGACTTAATTGCGTCTTCGGCCAGCACAGAGCAGTGGATCTTCACAGGAGGCAAAGCCAGTTCTTCTACAATGTCCATGTTGTCGATGGACAGTGCCTCATCAACAGACTTGCCTTTCAGCCACTCGGTAGCCAGCGATGAAGAAGCGATCGCAGAACCACAACCGAAGGTCTTGAACTTCGCGTCGGTGATGATCTGGTTTTCGTCCACTTCAATCTGGAGACGCATTACGTCACCGCACTCAGGCGCACCTACAAGGCCAGTACCCACGTTGTTCTTCGCTTTGTCAAGCGTACCAACGTTGCGTGGGTTGTTATAATGGTCGATTACTTTATCTGAATAAGCCATAGCTATTTATAATTACTGATTAGTTAATGATTAATGATTAATATATACCGAGCAATTATTCATTCCTCATTATACATTATTAATTAAATCTTAGTGGTCTGCCCACTCAATTGAGTTCAGGTCGATACCTTCTTTAAACATCTCCCAAAGTGGCGACATCTCGCGCAGTTTGGCAACAGCCTCTTTCGTGTGGTTGATGGCATAGTCGATTTCCTCTTCAGTTGTGAAGCGGCTCAAACCGAAGCGCAACGAAGAGTGTGCCAGGTCGTCACTTAGTCCTAACGCTTTTAACACGTAAGAAGGTTCTAAAGATGCTGATGTACAGGCAGAACCCGAAGAAACGGCGATGTCTTTCACGCCCATCATCAGGCCTTCACCCTCTACATATTTGAAGGAGATGTTCGTTACATGCGGCAGACGATGCTCACGTGAACCATTCACATAAGACTCCTCGATGGTCAGAAGCTCTTTCTCTAATCTGTCGCGCATGGCTGAAAGACGAGCAGTATCTTTTTCCATATCCTGCTTGGCAATCTCACAGGCCTTACCCAGACCAACGATACCCGGCACGTTCAGTGTACCAGAGCGCATACCGCGCTCGTGTCCGCCACCGTCCATCTGGGCAGTAACTTTCACACGTGGGTTCTTGCGACGCACATACAAGGCACCAACACCTTTCGGTCCGTACATTTTGTGACCAGAGAAAGCCATCAGGTCAATGCCGTCAGCCTCTACGTCTACAGGAATCTTGCCCACCGCCTGCGTTGCGTCTGTAAAGAACAGCACACCGCGCTTTTTGGCAATGGCAGAAATCTCACGAATCGGCTGAATTACACCCACTTCGTTGTTGCCATACATGATCGAGATCAGGATGGTCTTGTCGGTAATCGACTCCTCCAGTTGCTTCAAGTCAATAAGACCCTCTGCGTTTACTGGCAGGTACGTTACTTTGCCACCGATTTTCTCGATGTGCTTGCAGGTATCCAGCACCGCTTTGTGCTCGGTAGTTGCCGTGATAATGTGGTTACCTTTAGATGCATACATCTCAAACACGCCTTTGATCGCCAGGTTGTCAGACTCGGTAGCGCCAGAAGTGAAGATGATTTCTTTTGGTGAACAGTTGATGAGTGAGGCGATTTGCTCACGGGCATAGTCAACAGCCTCTTCGGCATGCCAGCCGAACGCGTGATTGCGGGAAGCGGCGTTGCCAAACTTGCCAGTGAAGTACGGCATCATGGCCTCCAGCACGCGCGGGTCAAGCGGTGTAGTGGCGTTGTTGTCTAAGTATATCGGGAATGTTAGCATATCACTATTTTTTATCTCTTTTTGTACTGTTGTAATAACAGTTGTGAGAAATTATTAGTTTTGAATTCCCTGCAAAATTAACAAAAAAAGGTTACTTAGACTAATTACAAATTGAAAATGGTAAACGTAGAACATATAGGTATAGCGGTTAAAAATTTCAGTGCGGCAAATGCCCTGTATTTTAAACTGCTGGGCGTAGAGCCCTATAAAACAGAGTTTGTGGAGTCAGAGGCAGTAAACACCTCTTTCTTCAAGGTAGGTGGCACTAAAATAGAGCTTTTAGAGGGTACCACACCCGATAGTGCCATCAGCAAATTCATCGAAAAGCGCGGTGAAGGTATACATCATATTGCCTTTGAAGTGGAAGATATACTTGCTGAAATGGACAGACTGAGAGGAGAAGGCTTCATACTTCTGAACGAAACACCCAAAAAAGGTGCCGATAACAAGCTGGTGTGCTTCGTGCACCCTAAAAGCGCCAACGGGGTGTTGGTAGAACTGACGCAGGAGATTAGGTAAATTGTTGAATGGCTGCATTGTTGAATTGTTGAACTCAGCTATTATTTCTGTTTGGGTGTAAACTCTTAGAGAAACAACCATTTAACAATTAAACAATTTAACCATCAAAAAAATGAATCACTTACTGAAAGCGGTACAGGCGGCAGAAGATGAGTTGCTGGTTGGCAACGTCATTTTATACCCGACCGATACGGTTTGGGGCATTGGCTGTGACGCCGAAAATGCCCAGGCTGTTAAGAAGATTTTTAAGATAAAGGAGCGGGAGGAGTCCAAGTCGATGATCGTGCTGGTAAGCGATGTGGAAATGCTGCGCCGCTACGTGCGTGATTTGCCAGAGGATTTTGAAGAGTTGGTCAACGCACAGGAGCGACCTACGACCTTTGTGCTGTCAGGGGCCCAGAACCTGCCCCAGGAACTGATTGCTGAAGACGGCAGCATTGGTATGCGCATCGCCAAAGATGAGTTCTGCCACCGCCTGATGCAGCAAATCGGTCGTCCGCTAGTGTCTACCTCGGCCAATGTGAGCGGAGAACCTGCACCTAAAGCTTTTTCTGAGGTATCTGATACCATAAAGGAGCGGGTTGATTATGTGGTGCAGTGGAGGCAGGATGAAGACGTGGAAGCGCGACCTTCGCGTATTATTAAAATTGATGAAAGCGGGAAGCAAACGGTAATCAGGGAGTAAGGTGTAGGTATAGCGAAGAGCCACTGCTCGCTTCAACTGGTGAAAAATTATTATTTGAGCAATTAATCGACTAAGATGACTGCACCAGCAACAATCTATTGCGATATATCAGAAAGCTTGATGGAGTGAAAAATAAAAACTGTATGAATTTCTTGGAAAAAACGTCATCGAATGAGACCGTGAGGTTTATTTTGGTTTCAGCGGCCTTAGTGTGCATACTTTTAGCAATAGAGTCGTGCAGAGAAGTAATTGATTACAAAGGGAAGTTCAGAATCAATAGTAGAGAAATTGATAATTCGTTGGCTGACTCCGTCTTGATTTATGGAAAAGTGGTTAGTGCTATCGATACTCTTTCACCAATGGCGGATGCCAGAATATGGGTTGATAAGCTATCAAAAAGCACTCAATCGAACTTGAATGGGCTTTACATTTTAAAAATACCTGCCGGAATATTTACCATTTATTGCAAAGAAGATTTTGGCGCGGATGAATTTACCGAATCGATAAAAGACCTAACATTATTACCAAATGAAAAAGTTGAAATTGATTTCTACTTAGGAGGTAGGGTTGAATGAGAATCAATAGTTAATGAACTACAAAAGCAAGTTGCCTCAGTTTGAGAGTGCATTTTATAAAGTATAACTACAGGGTATAACAGGTATGGAGATGTTTATTTTACCTGTTTCAACCAGAGCCCCACACCAAATTTTACCCACGCTCTGAATTTATCTCTTTATTTTTGTGCCTCGGGCCTGCGGTTCTGCATTGCCCGAGGTTTTGATTTTTTTGAATGGATACGATAAAATTACCAGAGCACCCCATATTCGATACCGTGGCCGCTGCCGCTGCCGAAGTAGGCGTAGACGCTTACGTGATAGGCGGCTTTGTGCGTGACTTGGTTCTGAAAAGACCCTCTAAAGATATTGACGTGGTGTGCGTGGGCAATGGCATCGAGTTGGCCGAGCGCGTGTCGCATAAGCTGCCGCACAAGCCCAAAGTGTCGGTATTCAAACATTTCGGGACGGCTATGCTACGTTCGGGTGAGTGGGAAGTGGAATTTGTAGGCGCCCGAAAAGAGTCTTATGTGGAGCACTCCCGCAAGCCTGAGGTTGAGACGGGTACGCTGGAAGACGACCTGAAACGACGCGACTTCACCATCAACGCCTTAGGTATAAGCCTGAACGAGGGCAGCTACGGGCAGCTGATCGACCGCTTTGATGGCATTAAAGACATGAAGCGCAAGATTATCCGCACGCCGCTGGAGCCAGGCATCACGTTCTCCGACGACCCGCTACGCATGATGCGCGCCATCCGCTTTGCCTCCCAGCTCAATTTCGATATTGCCCCCGAGACCTTCGATGCTATCATCGATAACAAGGAGCGCATCAAGATCGTGTCGCAGGAGCGCATCACCGACGAACTTAACAAGATTGTGCTTTCTCCGAAGCCATCCTATGGCTTTAAATTGCTTTTTGCATCAGGCCTATTGCAACTGATCTTCCCGAAAATGGCAGAATTGCAGGGTGTAGAGACGGTGAAAGGTAACTCGCACAAAGATAACTTCTACCATACCCTGCAGGTGCTCGACAATGTGGCAGAAGTGTCGGAAGACCTGTGGCTACGCTGGTCCGCCATCTTGCATGACATTGCGAAGCCTGACACCAAGCGCTACCATGAAAAAGTAGGCTGGACCTTTCACGGACACGAGGAGCGAGGCGCCCGCATGGTGCCCAAGCTGTTCAAATACCTGAAACTGCCGCTAAACGAACACATGAAATTCGTGCAGAAATTGGTTCGACTGCATTTGCGGCCCATCGCACTGGTGAAAGATACTGTAACTGATTCGGCTATACGCAGACTCCTGTTTGAAACGGGTGACGATATTGACGCGTTGATGAAACTTTGCCGTGCCGACATCACTTCCAAAAACGACACCAAGGTGAAGCGTTACCTGCAGAACTTCGATAAGGTGGAGAAGCGACTGGTAGAGGTAGAGGAGAGTGACAAACTACGCAACTTCCAGCCCGTAATTACTGGTGAGATCATCATGGAGACGTTCGACTTAAAGCCGTCTAAAACAGTGGGGGAGCTGAAAGAGGCCTTGACGGAGGCAATATTGGAAGGGACCGTTAAAAACGAGTTTGGCGAAGCCTTCGCATTCCTCCTCAAGAAAGGGGAAGAATTGGGACTTCGCCAGGTAAACTCACCAAACAACTAAACAAACAAATCACTCAGGTATAGAACCTGCAATTTGGTATAAAGTTTTATTTTGTACTAAGAGCAGGTATAGGAAAGGGATAGGCCAAACGGCCTATCCCTTTTTCTTGTAAACTTATTACAGCCTAGACACCTTACTGGCACCGGCAACATCGGTCACGACATTGCTTGGATTGCCTTTGTAACGTACCTTGCTAGCGCCCGCTGCATCGGCACGCAACGTGTTGGTGGCATGCACATCCGCAGAACAAGCACCGACCGCCTCTATCTCTACCGTATTAGCGACTAGTCTGCTGGCGTCCAGTTTACTAGCGCCTGCAATATCCATGTCCACGTTATCGGCGCGACCTGTAAAAGTGCTTTTAGAAGCTCCTGCGATATCGGCTTTCAAACGGCTCACATTCACATCCACAAAAGCCTGCGTAGCACCCGTCAAGCCGAGATTGAGATTGTTTGACTTAATGTGCCCGATATCCGCTTTGATGGCACCGCTCAGGTCGATGCTGCGGAGGTCTGGCGCTGTAATCTGGATCAACACCGTTTTCTGTCTTTCGAACAGCTTAATGGTGCGGTCTTCGTGCTCGATCACCAGTTCGTTTCCGTTCTTCCTGATTTCCATTTTTTTCAGGTCATCGGCGTCGCCACTGGCTGTTACGCTGTAGGCACTGCCTTGCGTAATCTGCACGTGGTATGCACCGTTCACCGTAATCGCATCGAAGTCGCTGAAGTCGTAGGTCTGTTTGTTCGAGCTGTACTCAGCCTCGTTCATCAGCACACTTCCGCCAGCGCCCATGGTAGCAGCGGCATTGTAAGTGAAATCGCTGTCAGCTACGTCGAGCGTGTCAGAGGCGCAGGTGATGCAGGCAAGTAGGTTGCCTTTTACCTGCCAAAGGTTACGCAGGGTTTTCTCACGGCTATACTCTTCTTCAAAAGCACTGCTCGGCACCATGCGCAGGAAGTTGTTGGTCATGCGCAGTTGCTTGTCCTGCGGAATCATCAACGTCACGTCCATGCGCTGCTTGCGGTAAGCCGCCCCGGAAGCAAACTCAAAGCCGTCATCGAAACGGATCGTAGAGTCGGTCTGCACCACGCGGTAGGTTACCATGCGGGCGTTCTGCTGTGCTTCAGCTTCGGTTTTGCCCTTGGCCTGCAGGCGTTGTTGCACTTCCAGGTTGGAGCCGCTGTGGCCCTGCACATCAAAGTAAATGCGGTTTTCATGCGAAGAGTTCGTGTTATACCCGTCCAGCGTGATAGTAGGGTATGGACCCACCGGGAAGGATTGCGAAGTCACTACTTCGCCTGAGCGACGGAAGTTCTCAGCGTGCGCCGCAATAAAGGCGATCATGGTGAACAAACTGATCAGCCAGATGCCGAACAATGACCAGCCAACCAATGGGCGCATAAAGAAGCGTTTCGCCAACAAGCCAATGGCAAGCAGGATCAGGAACAGTATAGGTATAAGGCCTACAAAAAAACCTGCCACCAGTCCGAGCCGGGGAAAGCCCTCCAGAAGCACGGAGGCCGGAAAATCACCCATCATGAAGGCCGAATCACCATCTACTATACCTAGCGTCACAAACAAAGATGTGAAAAGCGCCACTGTCAGGCCAAGTGAAATAACCAATAGGGTGACACCTGCAGCTACTCTGATCAATGTAATTAAGACACCAAGTATAGGTCCCAGGCCACGGCCCAGCCAGTTGATCACCTGCGAGATGATGCGAAAAGGCAGTAACAGTACTTTGGCGGCAGTGCTTTCCTCTCCGTTTTGGTCTTTCATATTCAGGTTTTCCTTGAGCGTGTGCTCAATACTGGCCAGCGTAACGGGGTTTCCCTGCATTTGCATACGTTCGGTTAGGCTGGCCGCCTCCGGGACCGCTACCCAGAGGATAATGTAGGCCAGTATACCAAAGCCACCCGCAAAAATCAGGGCCAGAAACAGGATGCGAACAACGGCTACATCCACACCGAAATACTTCGCGATACCACTTGCCACACCCGCTAGTTTCTTGTCGTCGGGGTCGCGGAACAGCTTTTTCACCGTAATTTCAGGCAAAGAGTAGTTCACAGGCAGCGCAATCCAGAGGATAATGTAGAGAATCAGGCCAAAAGAACCTGAGATACCCTCGGTGACTGGGGTGCCGATTACCAGGAACACGAAAATAAGGCGAATCCATACTGGATCTACATTCAGGTAATTGGCTATACCTGCCGATACACCACTTACAACTTTGCGGCTCACATCGCGGTACAGGCGTCTTGGTCGGGCTGCAGTTGCTGCCGCAGCTGCGGCGGCACCTCCGGCATCAGCAAACTCAGGCTCAGGAGCACCAGTGCTGTATGCTTGTCTTGCGTGCGGCATTTCCTCTTCCATCGGCTCGAGTATCTCGAAATCAGTCACTTCACCCATCTGCGCAATCAGAGCCTGCACATCTTCTAGCGTGATCACTTGTTTGCCTGGAGAAAGGCGCGTTGAAAAGATCTCCGCAATGCGTGCCTCGATATCGGCTACAATCTCCTCGTGCCCTTCGTAGCTCGAAAAGTAGTTGCGGATAGAGGTAAGATAGCGGCTCAGTTGCTCATACCCATCCTCCTCGATGTGGAAGATGATGCCTTGCAGGTTGATATTTATGTTCTTTTTCATAATTGCTGCGCTTTCTTGTTATGGATGATGAATTCGGTGGAAGCTACCAGTTCGCCCCATGTGTCCCGGAGCTGGTCCAGGAATGTGCGTCCGGTCTCGGTAAGCGTGTAGTACTTGCGGGGTGGCCCAGAGGTAGATTCGACCCAACTATAGTCGAGAAGCCCCGCGTTCTTGAGGCGAGTAAGGAGGGGGTAAAGGGTGCCCTCCACTACTATCATCTTGGCAGCTGTTAGCTCCTCCAACATATCGGACGCATATACCTCACCACGAGAGATAATCTCCAGTATGCAGAATTCCAGAATTCCCTTCCTCATCTGCACTTGTGTGTTTTCTACTTTCATGATGATTCCGTTTAATGTTGAAGCAAAGTTATTAAAAGGTACTATGTAAAACAAGGTACTGTTTAAAAATAATTACGAAACTTTTTCCAAAGGGTTTAAGTGGCAGTTAATTGTGGATAAAAATGATTATTTTTGAATGCGAAAAAATGTCGCATAAAGTCAACTAATTCAGTTTCTGAAGTGTTAGGAGGCAAATTGCCATACCTGGAGAGCGTTAAATTTTTTTTAAGACCGAGCGAATAAATTCTTTTAAAGACCCCTGAAGCTACAGTATACCTGTGCCTATGAACAGATTTACCCTTTCTATACTTATTGTCTTGTTGTGTTTTGTGAGTGGGGCTGTGCAGGCGCAGGTGTCCACGCCGAAGTACAGTAACGAGTTTTTGAACATTGGCGTGGGAGCCCGTGCGCTCGGCATGGGCAACGTGCAGGTCGCCTTTGCCGATGATGCCACGGCTGGCTTCTGGAACCCGGCTGGCCTTGTGCAGTTGCAGAACAAGTATAACATCGCCCTGATGCACTCGGAGCTTTTTGCAGGCATAGCCAAAAACGACTTCGGCAGTTTTGCCATGCCCATCGACTCCAGCAGTGTGCTGGCCGTTTCGGTTATCCGCCTTGGCGTCGATGACATTGTGGACACCCGTCGCCTGCAAAACGAGTATGGCTACATCCAATACGATAGCATTCGCTTTTTTTCAGTGGCAGACTATGCCATGCTCCTTTCCTATGCGCGTAAAAGTAATTTGATACAGGGGCTAACACTGGGTGTGAACGCGAAGATCATCTACCGTAACGTGGGAGAGTTCGCTAATGCATGGGGTTTCGGTTTTGATGCAGGCGCCCAACTGCGCCGCGGCACTTGGCAGTTTGGAGTCATGGCTAAAGACGTGACCACTACCTTCACTGCCTGGACGCACAACGTAGAGGCGCTGGAAGCCACTTACCAGCAAACCGGCAACGACCTCCCCGAAAGCACAGCAGAGCTGACGTTGCCACGTTTGGTGTTGGGAGCGGCTAAGAACTTCACTTTCTCTGACAAAATCACAGGTATACTGGCCACTGACGTTGACTTCACTTTCGATGGTAGGCGCAACGTGCTCCTCAAGTCAGACTTTGCCTCCGTGGACCCGCGTGTGGGGATGGAGCTTGCCTATGCCCAAACTGTGTTTGTGCGCGGAGGTATAAACAACTATCAGCAATTCCGGAATTTTGACGGGGGCATGTCCTCAAAGGTGCAACCAAATTTTGGAGTAGGCTTTGAGAATAATGGATTGAACATCGACCTGGCGATGTCGAGCATCAACGGACGCGACGGCAACACGGCCAACGCTGCGGGGCTTTACTCCATTATCATTTCCTTAGGTTATTCTTTCAATTAAAAACATACGGTTTCAAGTTTTACAGCCGATGAAAATAAACAGACTCTTCCAGCAGTTTTTACTCGTTAGCGTGCTTGTGCTCGGCCTGCAGGCAGCTACGCAAGCACAGTCGCCCACGCCCTACGGCAACGAATGGATTGACTACAACAAAACCTACTATAAACTTAAGGTAGTAAACACAGGCCTCCACCGCCTCAGCCACGGCTTTCTGGACAGTCTTGGCCTGGCCGATACCAACCCACAGCACTTCCAGCTTTTCAGAAGAGGCAAAGAAGTCGCTATTCACATAGCCGGTGAAGCCGATGGTCGATTGGATAGAGAAGACTTTATCGAATTCTACGGCGAGCGCAACGACGGTAGGCTGGATCAGGATCTGTACAAGAACCCAGCGCATCAGCCGCACCAACTCTATAGTCTTTATACTGATACTGCTGCCTATTTTCTAACAGTGAATCCTGCAGGGGGTAAGCGTATGCAGCAGGTGAATCCTTCGCCGGTGGGGAAGACTCCGGAGCCGTATCATTTGCAGAAGGTGACTCGATTCTTTACGCAAGCATATAATAGCGGAAAATATCATGGAGATGCTTTGTTGTCATGGATGGATGAGGGAGAGGGATATGTGTCTTCCGCTAGACATGTATCGACTGATTATGATATAAACTCTATTGTTAATGTTGCAGATAGTGGACCAAAGCCACAATTGGAATACACAATTAATACTGTAAGCAGCTCTTCTCCAATTACCCATAAAGGCAAAATTAACTTAGTATTGCCTGCTGGAGGTGTTAGAACCTTATTAGAATTTTCTAAAACAGGGGCTGGTTATATAAAGGGGCAAACTATACTTGAATTTTCCGAAATATATTCTCAAAATAAAATAACACTTCGGGCAGTTCCAGATCCTCTCCCACCTCATCAAAGTGGAGATGAAGACAAACGAAATCTGATAGCTTTTTCATACGCAACAGTAACTTTCCCCCAGAGAACTATCTATAATGGTAGCTCAATGTTTTATTATACTGATTCATCGCGTGTTAATGATCCTTATTTTGAATTTGCTAATAACAATACTTCATTAGTTTCTTTAGATGTTACAAATCCTAACGATATAATAAAAATTGAAGGCTACACTATAGGGCAGTCTAAAGGGTTTGTAATCAATACACAAGGTAAAAGCCGAAAAATCTTGCTTGCAAACTCATCATCTCCTTTAAAACCGAGAGGTAAAGTTGATAAAGTTACTTTTAGACAAATCAGCCCAGATGCTCACAATTACATTGTGCTTACAAACAAGAGATTGATGAAACCAGTGTCGGGCTCGATGAGGTCAGGTCCCATTGAGTATACTTCCTATAGAGCATCAGTTCAAGGAGGGGGGTATGATACCTTGCTAGTCCATATGGACCAAATTGTGGACCAATTCCACTATGGGGAGTATTCCTCAAATGCTGTACGTAAATTCATGGCTTATATGATGATTTCTAGTCGTCAAAAGCACCTTTTCATTATTGGTAAAGGGATGAAGTATGCTTCGTCGGACTTTAGAAATGTCGATAAAAGCAGTAGAGCTAGCCTTTACCACGTTGGTTTAAGATATAGTAAAGCATTTGAGGTAGATTTGGTACCTACAGGCATGTTTCCATCTTCGGATGTTTTCTTTACTGCTGATTTTAGAAATAATAAGCATGAACCCCGTGTTCCTACAGGACGTTTACCAGTAACAAAACCAGAGGCAATTATTGATTATCTTAATAAAGTCAAAGAATACGAAGCTCTCCCTGAAGGGCTAGCATGGCGTAAGAATATTCTACACCTTGGTGGAGGAAGTACAGACCCCCAAATAAGACAATTAAAAGGTTGGTTAGATGATTATAAAAGCATTGCTGAGGGACCATTTTTAGGAGCTAATATAATAGGTAAATACCGACAGGGAGTGAGTGCCGTTCAAGACCTTGTCAATGTATCAACAGAAGTAAATGCCGGTTTGTCCATGATAACATTTTTTGGGCATAGTTCAGCTTCAACAAGTGACCTTGAAATTGGCTTTGTATCACAAAATGTTTATGGTTATCGAAATAAGGGAAAATATCCAGTTATTTTAATGAATGGTTGTGGAACCGGAGATGCTTTTATCTATAATTTTAAATCTTTTGGAGAAGACTGGTTACTTACACCAGATAGAGGAGCAATTTCATTCATTGCTCACGCTCATACAGGGGGTGACAGGCCTCTTTATGAGTACTCTCTCCATTACCACCAAGTAGCTTTTAAGGATGAAAAGTTTTATGGAGGTACAATTGGTGAAATCCAGCAAGAAGCTGTTAAACGATATTCAGCTACAGGTTCTTCCAATCTACAATATGTTGCTACGATGACCCAGATGGTGCTTCAAAGCGATCCCGCTATCAGACCTTACGCACCTAGTAAGCCAGATTATGCTTTTAATAACCCAACCTATTCCTTAAAGGATAATAAAGGGGACAATGCTATTTCTTATTCGAACCCGCTGGTACTCAAAGTAAATGCTGTGAATTATGGGAAAGCAATCCTAGATTCTATAAATGTATCTGTTAAACGAACTATCCCTAATGGTGCAGCATTAGAACCTCATGTTATTAAAGTAAAGCCTATTTACAATAGTGATCAATTAGAACTCATATTACCAAATACTGATACTACTGCATCAGGGATGAATAGGTTTGAAATTAAATTGGATGCTACAGATCAAATTGCAGAACTCAATGAAAGTAACAATCTACTTCAAGTGCAACACTTTCTTCCTAAATCAGGAATCTCGATTTTAGCTCCTAATAATTACGCTATTGTAAATAGCAATAATGTAAATCTTATTGTGCAATCAACTCAAATGCGTGCAGAACCTAAAGGCGTATACTTTGAGCTTGATACTACCACAACTTTTTCTTCTACCCTTAAGAAATCCCACACTGCTGCTGCTGGGGTTATTCCTTCTTGGGAAGTAACACTTCCTATTCAACAGAATACGGGGGATAGTACGGTTTTCTACTGGAGAGCTCGTTTTGAAAGTTATGCTAAAGGAGAGGATACAGTATGGGTAGAGAGCTCTTTCAGGTATATACCTGAAACTAATGGAGGATGGTCGCAAAGTCATCAAGGGCAGTTTAAAGAGTCTGAGTTTGGTGGTGCAAGGATTGGGAAAGAGTCTGGTAATTGGGAATTTGATCCACTGTATGCAAATATTGAGATTCGAACAGTAGGTGGGGACGTAAGGTATGGGCAGCCACCATTTGGTATTTTTATAAATGGAACAGTGGCATCACATAACGCATGCGGCAATTTTGAAGCTTCCTCAGCACCACGTATGTACTTCTTCATGCTTGATAAGGAAACATTGGAAAGAACTGTAGTGCCAGGATTTAAGGGCTGTTCTTGGATACCAGATATGTATCAGTTTGGGGATTTGAATAACCCCACTGTTAGAGCAAATATGCAGCGATTCCTAGAAGGTATTCCTGAAGGGAACTATGTGTTAGCAATTAGCATGAATAGAGTGCCTTTTGAAATATTTTCACCAGAACTTAAATCTGCATTCGGTAGCATTGGATCAATTTTGATTCCCAATAATGATGTAAAGAATGGCTATCCTTTTGCTATTATTGGGAAAAAAGGTGCTACTACTGCTCTGGAAGCCACAGCTAACCCCAATGATACTAATATATTACCCACGAGTCAGGAAATCTTTATTAGGACTACACTGCAATCTAAATTACAAGAAGGGTTTGTGACCTCTACCACAATTGGTCCAGCCATAAGCTGGAAAAGTCTACATCATAACATCGAAAAGTATAAGGCAGGCAACGATAGTTATAAGTTGAGTCTGTTTGGGATTAATGCGCAAGGACAGCGCGAATTGCTTAACGATAATATTACGACTAAGTCTTTCGACTTAAGCAATTTAAGTGCTGACCAGTATCCTAACTTACAGCTATCAGCGACACTGACTGATACAGAAGACCGAACGGCCCCTCAGCTTAGGCAGTGGATGGTATATTATGAAGCGGCACCTGAAGGGGTTATAAGGCCTGACTTGGTTGAAGTGAGCGAGGAGTTGATAGTGCAACAAGCAAATCGTGGACGTATTGAAATGCCGATGGCTTTCCAAAATGTGACGCCTTATGCATTTAGGGATTCCATTACAGTAGAAGTAACGTTAACGGGTGACGGGGTAGAGCCGCGTGTGTCACGATTCAAGATTGAGGCATTAGAGGGAAACAAAACAGCAACATTCAATTACACGATGTCAACTTCTGACTTAGACGGTAATTATCGATTATTGATGTATGTGAATCCCCAGTTACAACCTGAGCAGCAGTACCAGAATAACATTTACGAAATTAACTTCGGGGTGAAGTCCAAACTGCACCCAATAATGGATGTGGCTTTCGACGGGGTGCATATCATGGATGGGGAACTGGTGGCACCAAGTCCGCTTATCAGTATTACCATGAAAGACGAAAACAAGCATGTTTACCTTGAGAATGCTGATGCAATGGAGGTTTATCTAGAGGGACCTAATATTCAGGGTCAATATGATGTTATAAAAGAGGCTAAGCCAAGTGAACTTCGTATAAGTCCTGCTGACGAAAAAAATGATTTTCGTTTTGAATATAAACCAGAACGTTTAGAGAATGGGATCTATACTCTCACAGTAAATGGGAAAGATGCAACGGGCAAATTTTCTGGTGCTTCTTCTTACAAAATCAACTTCGAAGTAGAAAACGAATCAAAAATCACGAACTTTTACCCATACCCGAACCCATTCTCTTCCAAGACACAGTTTATATTTACCTTAACTGGTGGCGTGATTCCGGATCAGTTTAAAATCCAGATCATGACGGTGACAGGCAAAATTGTAAAGGAGATTATGCGGGAGGAAATTGGGCCGATCCGCATTGGTAACAATAAGACGGAATATGCCTGGGATGGAACGGATACATACGGCGACAAACTGGCCAATGGTGTATACCTGTACCGAGTGGTTATGCCGAAAGATATCGAAGAAATGAAGCACATCTGGAAAAAAGGTGATAAGGGCTTCGTGAATGGTTACGGCAAGATTTATATCCTGCGATAAGTCAACCCAAACAATACACCATAAATAAAAAAGGAGCGCCTGAAAGCGCTCCTTTTTGCGGCTATACCTTGCGGCTATACCTTGCGGCTATACCTTGCGGCTATACCTTGCGGCTATACCTTGCGGCTATACCTTGCGGCTATACCTTGCGGCTATACCTTGCGGCTATACCTTGCGGCGTAGCTCCTTAAAGGTATAGGCATACTTGTTCTTCTCGTCTGGCTCATGGCTTTCTGCGATTACTTCCTGCCACTCCTCATCTTTTAACTCAGGGAAGAAAGTATCACCATCAAAAGCGTGGTGCACCTCCGTCAGGTATAGCGTATCCACATAAGGCAGCGCCTGTTTATAGATTTCAGCGCCTCCTACAATGCTCACTTGCTCGCTGTCCAGCTCTTTACCTTTTGCAATAGCTTCTTCCACAGAGTTCGCTACAACACAACCTTCGGCTTGGTAATCTTCCTGTCGCGTCACGATGATAGTGGTGCGGCCAGGGAGGGGTTTGCCGATTGACTCAAACGTTTTACGGCCCATAATCATCGGGTGGCCCATGGTCTTTTGTTTGAAGTGGCGTAGGTCGGCGGGTAGGTGCCAGATGAGCTGGTTATCTTTCCCGATGACATTATTCTCGGCTATAGCAACGACGATGGCGATCATACTTGCTCTGTTTTAAAGGTATAGCCCCGCAGTAAATCCTGCACTGGCATGCGCTTTTTGCCTTCCATCTGGAGGTCTAAAATAGAAAGAGCTCCATCGGCAGTTTGCACGTGCAGGTAGGTTTTGTCGTCAGTTTTAAGCTGGCCCGGAGCTAAGGTATAGGTGGTATTATCCAGCACTACTGTCTTGAAAATCTTAAAGGTTTTGCCGTCAAAACGTGTCCAAGCGGCAGGGTAAGGGGAGAGGCCACGGATGAAATCGCGTACCTGATGGGCTGGCTGATTCCAGTTGATTTCGCAGGTTTCTTTGAATATTTTCGGAGCATGCTTCGTCTCTGCAGACGTTTGCTGCGGCTGTGGCTGCACGTCGCCGCGCTCGATGGCCTGCACCGTGCGAACGGCCAGCTCGGCGCCTGTGTATTTCAACTTTTCGTACATGCTGCCAAAGTCGTCTTCTTCTAAAATCGGCACGCGGTCCTGGAAAATCAGGTCGCCTGTGTCGATTTCGTGCTTCAGGAAAAAGGATGTCACACCCGTTTCTTTCTCGCCGTTGATGATGGCCCAGTTGATAGGCGCCGCGCCTCGGTATTGGGGTAGTAAGGACCCATGTATGTTGAAAGAACCCAACTCGGGCATAGCCCACACCGCTTCGGGCAGCATGCGGAAAGCCACGATGATCTGCAGGTTGGCCTTGTAACTGCGCAGTTCTTCCAGAAAAGCCTCTGACTTCAGGTTGGTCGGCTGCAGCACAGGTATACCCTGCGACACGGCGTACTCCTTTACAGGCGATTGCTGTATCTTCTGTCCGCGTCCCGCTGGTTTGTCGGGTGCCGTAACCACGGCTACTACATTATAGTTATGTTCGACGAGTGCTTGCAGGGTAGGCACCGCAAAGTCGGGTGTACCCATAAACACGATTCGCAATTCGGGCATGGTTCTATTCAAAATCAGGGTATAGCAAATAGTTTTTGCGGAGCACTTTGTAGTCCGACAAGTTTGGCTCCCAGCTGGCTCTTATCTCCGTTTCGGTTTTGCCAGCAATCACTTGCTTGCGCAGCTCCGAAGTACCCGCCAGCTTCTCGAAGAAGTTGTTGAAGAACTTGTCTTTGTTCGACGAGTTGTTGTACATCTCCAACAGGTACTTCAAAGTAAAAGGCTGTGCATGCGATACATCAGTCAGGTCCATGCCGTAGCACTTCACGCCTTTGTGCGGCGGGTCAGTGGCGCCTGGGGTGCTCACAGGGGTAAAGGAGTAGTCTTTCTTCTGATAAAACGGAGAGCCAATCACCTGAAAAGGCGTAGGTGTACCACGGCCCACGCTCACGTTCGTTCCCTCAAAGAAACAGATGGATGGGTATAACGCAATGGACTGGGCATTCGGCAAATTCGGAGAGGGACGCACAGGCAGGTCGTAGGCCATGGTGTGGTCGTAGTTCTCCATCTTAATCACGGTCAGGTCGCAGCTTCTGCCGCCCTCGAGCCATTTCTCGCCGTTAATCATCTCAGCCAGTTCACCCACCGTGAGGCCGTGCACAATCGGAATCGGGTGCATGCCCACAAAGGACTTATGCTCCATCTCCAAAACAGGCCCATCTACATAATGGCCGTTCGGGTTCGGGCGGTCGAGTACGAGCATGGATTTGCCGTTTTCGGCGCAGGCTTCCATGGCGTAGTGCATCGTGCTGATGTAGGTATAGAAGCGCGTTCCCACGTCCTGAATGTCGAACACCAGTACGTCGAGGTTCTGCATTTGCGCTTTCGACGGCTTCTTGTTGCTGCCGTAAAGCGAGATAATCGGCAGGCCCGTTTTGGTGTCTTTCGCATCTTTGATGTGCGCTCCAGCGTCGGCTTCGCCACGGAAACCATGCTCTGGCGCAAAAATAGTCGTTACTTGCACGCCGCGGCTAATCAGCGTATCCACGAGGTGGGTGTTGCCCACCATCGAAGTCTGGTTCACGACCATACCTACACGCTTGCCCTCGAGGTGCTTGAGGTAGCGGTCGAGTTGCTCGGCACCCAAGGCCAGTGGATTCTGGGCAGGGGCTTGGGTGGTTTCTTCGGTGGCTGGAGCGTTTTGCTCGGCAGAAGTGGCTGGCGCTTGTTTCGGTGCGCAGCTGTTGAAGCTAAGCATCAAGGCGCTGCAAAGTATAGCAAGTGGTTGTGTCATCATGGTTAATTTTTCGGGGCCTTGTTTGGAGATTCGCTCACAAAAACGAAACTTTAACAGGCTCTAAGTCAAAATTCATACCTATCTTTAAGGCAGTTTAGACGCAATCGAGTGAACGTATCCAAATTCATATCTGATAAGATTTCCGAAGTACAGGCTGGTTCTTTCACCACGTCTGTGACAAAAATAGCAATTATAAGCATAGCTGCAGGCATTGCCATCATGATTGTGTCGTTTGCGATTCTGGAAGGCTTCCGTGACGAGATACGGAACAAGATCTTCAGCTTCGGGGCGCACCTGCAAATCAGCAAGTACGATACCAACAATTCGTTCGAGGGCGCTCCCATCAGCACGGCCACAGGTATAAACAGCACCGAAGAAATAGCGGGTATACAACACATTCAGGGCTTCGCCCGCAAAACGGCCATCATCAAAACCGAAGACGAAGTGCTGGGCGTAGTGATGAAAGGAGTGGGACCCGATTACGATATGACCGCCATGCAGGCCAATTTAGATGAGGGCGGCGTAGTGAGTTTCACCGACACGGCTTCGTCTAAAGACGTCATGCTTAGTCGGAAAATTGCCAACAAACTCCGCCTGAAAGTGGGCGACGAGGCGATTTTCTATTTCATCCAGAATCCGCCGCGAGCCCGAAAACTGAAAGTGGCGGGCGTGTTCAACACAGGTCTGGAGGAGTTTGACGAGGTATTCGTTATCGGTGATTTGCAGCTTATTCGCGAGCTCAACAACTGGCCCGATACATTGGTGGGCGGTGTGGAGATTTTGCTCAAGGATTTCAACCAGATAGATGTGGTGGCTGACCAGGTGTTCGACCAGATGAACTACGACTTGCAGCTTGAAAAAATAACCGACCGCCATGCCCAGCTTTTCGACTGGCTGCAGCTGTTGCGCAAGAACGTGGTCATCTTTCTGGTGCTGATTATTTTCGTGGCGACGTTCAACATGGTGTCCACGGTGTTTATCATGATTATCGAGCGCATCAGCATGATTGGCGTGCTCAAAGCCATTGGGGCCACTGACGCCCAGATACGGCAAATCTTCTACTTCCGCGGCCTCAGTCTGACGCTCAAAGGTATGCTGTGGGGTAACGTTATCGGCCTGGGTTTCTGCGTCATCCAGTACTATTTCAAGGTCATCCCACTCGACCCCGAAAACTACTACATGGATACCGTTCCCATCAGCTGGAACTTCGGGATCATCATCGCCCTCAACGTAATTACCCTAGTAATGACCATGCTCGCCATCCTTATACCTGCCGCCATGGTGGCGCGCATTAAACCCGTGCGGGCGATTAAGTTTGATTAGGTGGAGGTAGTATACAAACCATGGATTATAAAGAGTTGATGAAAGATTGGAAATCTGAGGATTTATTCAGATTTGATGTCCATGACCTTACTAGTAAAGGATTAAATCAAGAGACAACAGATTTTTTATCAAATGTCGGACTACCAACATCAGTTGCACCGTACCTGTCATTTGTAGGGGATTTAGAAAAGGAGCTGAGGAGCGTGTTCGACACCTATGAAACGGGAGAAGTTGGCCACAAGTACTTTTTAAGCATAGGTACTGACGGTGCTGGTAATCCAATATGTATAGACATTAAGAATGATTGTCAGGTCGTTGTCTTGAACCATGAAGAGGACTTTAGTTCAACATTTATGAACTCTTCAGTAGTTGAATTGTTTCAGTTTCTAACGCTGTACAAGAGCTTTGTTGAAGATGTCATTGGAGTCAATGGTGAAGACGCCTTTCTTGATGCAAACTTTACAGATAAGCAGTACGAAGAATTGAAAAAGGGTATGGAAGTGGTAGAAGATAAAGCGCTTAGGCCTAATACCTCTTGGGCGCAGGAGCTTAAATTATTATTAGTAAACAGAGAAAACTTCTAGATCCAAAAATAAAAAAAAGGCGGCCCATACCTGAGCCGCCTTTCCCATTTCGTTAGACTCTATACCTATAACTGCGCCACTGCCTTAGGAGCTTGCCCATTACTGGCACTACCCACCATCTCTCTGCGCGGCACAGGCATTTGTATACCTTGCTCTTCAAAGGCGGACTTGGCGCGTTCGTTCATGTCCCAGAAAAAGGCCCAGTAATTCTCTTTGTTCACCCAGGTGCGTACGCTCAACGTCAGCGAGTGCTCCGCAAATTCGGTTACTACAATCACAGGCGCTGGCTCGGGCAGTACACGCTCGTCGGCTTGTATCAGGTCCTGCAGAATCTGACGCACTTTGCCGATGTCGTTGTTCACCGATACCACAAACTTCAACTCCACACGACGGGTTTTCTCGATGGTATAGTTCACCACCACACTGTTCGCCAGCGGACCGTTAGGTATAAAAATCGTTTTGTTATCGGGTGTTTTCAACACAGTGTTGAAGATATTGATCATGTCTACAGTACCTCCCTGTCCCTGTGCTTCGATGTAGTCGCCTACGCGGAAAGGCTTGATCGTGAGAATGAGCACACCACCAGCAAAGTTAGAAAGGCTACCCTGCAAGGCCAGACCGATGGCTAGACCAGCCGAACCGAGTATAGCAATGAACGAAGTCATTTCAACACCCAACTGCGCAATTACCAAAATGATTAAGAGCACACGCATGGCAACGGCCAGCACGCTCTTCAGGAACGGACGCAGCGAGACGTCCACATCCTTCTTCACCATCAGGTTAAACACCATACGGTTAAGCCAATTGATCACCCAAAGGCCAACCAAAAGCGTGATGATGGCGGCTACCAGGCGCATGCCGTACACCATCACAAAATTGGTGATGTTAGCGCTATAGGCTTCGAAATTAAAAAGGTCAAACATGGGGTTAGGTTTGTGTTAAAAAGAAAAACTCTGGCACCTATGCGAAGGTACCAGAGTTCAAATTTGGTCAATTTTTGGTGTAAAGGCAAAACTAGGGCAAATGTCTGCAGTTCAAAATCAGATTAGGGTTTGGGCAAAGGCCTTCATACACCGCCTGTTCCGATAATCTGGCTACGCCCGGATAATCACCCTGTTTTCCGTCCATTGAGCACATTACCTGAAAGTGTAGGTGCGGAGGCCAGTCGCCATTCTCGGGGTAGGGACCTACTTCAGCAATCTTATCGCCCTTTCGAAATTGCTTCACAACCGATAGCCCTTCCAGACAAGCAATGTTTAAGTGACCGTACAAGGTATAGAATGTCACGCCTTCCAATTCATGTTCCAGAATAATGGTGGGGCCATAGTCGCCGAAGTTGGCGTTGTCGGCGAAGCTGTGCACTTTGCCGTCGAGCGGGGTAAACACGGCGGTGCCGGCGGGTAGCCACACGTCTACACCCAAGTGCAGGTCGCGGCTCTCTTCGGCCATGTCGAAGTGCTGACTGCGACGGTAAATGAAACGGTTCTCCATGTAGCCACCCACGCCAATGGTGGCGTTTTGTTGCTGGAGCATTCGGTTCACCGCCTCGTTAAAAGCCTCGGTGTCGCGCAGGTCGGTTTGCTGCAACAGCTGGTTAGCTGCCGTAAAATCAAGACGGCACACTTGGTCGCTGTTCAGGTCCGCATCAAGTACGGGCCCAAAAGCAACAGTGTGCCGTCTTAGAATATCGCTAAGTTTCTTTTCAGTATTCAGCATGTGTGATTAAGGCGGGGGATGTGCCGCCACGCAAGTATAAGAAGAATTATGCTACTTCTTCCACATACTTGGAGAGTGTCTTCAGGCTTTTGGTCTTGCCAAAAAGCTCTTCGGACTTCTTGCTGTAAGCCTGAGCCGCTTCCTGCAGCGTGTCGAACGTGCCGAGGTTGATGCGTTGCTTGTTGTGGTGAATGATGGCACGGTATTTCTGTGCCTCTTTGTGCACCCCTCGTACGCCCAGTTTGTTCTCCGTTTTTGCTGTGTTGCGCACAATCTTGCAAAGTGGGGCCCATTCCAGGTTTTCGAGGCGACAGTCGAGCTTGTTGCCGTTCTTGAAGTGCACGTAAAGCTTAATATTACTTTCCGGCTTCTCGATCAGCTGTTCGCCAATCATTTTGTGCAGGTAAATGGTTTCGTTGCGGTACTTGCCGTTTTTCAGCGGCCAGTTCTTCTGGAAGAAGGCGTAACCGTTAGAGTGAATGCGCAGGTGCTTCAAAAAATCAATTTGCTGCAGGTAAGCATTGTTTTGAATGTACTCGTAGGTGCGGTCGTCCACCACTACGGTTTTTTCACAGTTTTTGAGAGTTAGTTTGTAGAGCATTGGTGTTTTCAGTAATTGTATGGTAAAGAACGGAATGCGGGGGTTGGTTATTACCCGACTACAGCACTTGTATGTACTATGTTACAAATGTGCAGTTTTTTTTTCATTCAGCGTTCTTTCTGTTAATGATTTGGTTATAATACGTGATTCAGGAATTCGGTTTTAAAAATTCACCGAAATTTTCACTGAACAGGTCAGATTGTCGTAACTTTCAGTTTGAAACCATGTTTCCCCCTAAAAGACTAGTATAAAAACGATATGAGTAGCCCTTATTTCATGCTGAAAGTCGTGGAGATAACCCGCGAAACTTCAGACGCGATAACGATACATTTAGAACATCCCGATAAAAAACCGATTCCATTCAAGGCAGGGCAGTTCCTGACACTTATCCTCCCGATTGACGGAAAGAAAGTCCGCCGTTCTTACTCATTGTGTTGCGCCCCGAACGAGGGCAGTCGCCTGTCAGTAACTGTTAAACGTGTAGAAGGCGGTCTGGTTTCCAATTATTTGCTTGATAATCTGCAAGTTGGGCAGGAGATAGAAGTGATGGAGCCGCTCGGTAATTTCAACCTTGTGCCGGAAGCTGACAAAAGCCGTCATATCATCCTTTTTGGGGCCGGCAGCGGCATTACCCCGCTGATGTCGATGCTCAGAGCAACCTTGCGCGATGAGCCTAACACGAAGGTGACGTTGCTTTATGGCAACCGCGACGAGGACTCTGTTATCTTCAAGCAACAGTTGCAGGAACTACAGGATGCGAACCCAGAGCGCTTGCGCGTGGATTACATTTACAGTCAGCCCAAGCATGCCTGTGACTATCGCGGCCGCATGAACCAGAGCGTGATACTGAAAATACTCGAGCGCCGGCAGCTAGCCAAGTCGGTGGATGCGCTCTACTACATGTGCGGACCTGAGGGGATGATGGATGAGGTACGCAAGGCGCTGAACATGCTGCACGTACCTGCCGATCGCATTTTCCGGGAGAGCTTTGTGAGCAACAAACTGGTGGAGCAACAGGAGCAGGAGCACCATGGCGACGTTTCTTCTTCAGACGACGATGGAGAGATTACGACCCAGACCGTGACCATCATTTACGAAGGAGCCGAGTACAGCGTAGTGGTAGAGCCGGACCAGACTATTTTGGAAGCTGCCCTCGATCAGGACGTGGATCTGCCGTACTCTTGTCAGGCTGGTTTGTGCACCGCCTGCCGTGGCAAATGCCTGAGCGGAAAAGTGCATTTGGACGAACGCGAAGGCCTTTCTGACGCTGAACTGGATGAAGGCTACGTACTGAACTGCGTGGGTCATCCATTGACGGCCAATGTGGTCATCGAAATAGGATAAAAATAACTGTTATAACTTCATTTTAGCTGCACTATATTTTGCATATATAGTGCAGCTTTTTTTTGCACTTTCAGGAGAAGTGTCTATATTACCTTTTCTTATACAGAACCATCTATGAGTAAAACAGAAGCTATGATACAAGTACCCGAACGAAAGAAACGGGTTTACCTGTCCGAAGACTTTAAAATAGATACTTGGGAGACCATACAACCATATTTTGAAGAACTGAAAAGCCGTCCTATCACTTCGGTAGAGGAGTTGGAGAAGTGGATGAAAGACCGCAGCGAGTTGGAGAGCGTGCTCTCCGAAGACCTGGGCTGGCGATACATCCGCATGACCTGCGACACCCAGAACGAGGACATCACAAAGGCTTTCCAGTATTTCGTCTCAGAGATAGAACCCCAGATCGCCCCCTACGACCACGAGCTAAACCTGAAGCTCATGCACTCGCCTTATGTGAACGGGCTCGACAAGGACAAATACCGCATTTACCTGCGCGGTGTGGAGCGTGCGCTGGAGATTTTCCGCGAGGAGAACATTCCGCTCAACACCGACATCAGCACCAAACAGCAACAGTACGCTGCCATAACAGGCGCCATGACCGTGACGCTGGACGGGGAGGAGATGACTCTGCAGCGTGCCGCCGACCGCCTCAAGCGCAACGAGCGTGCAGTACGTGAAGGAGCCTGGCGTGCCATACAGGAACGCCGTTCTCACGACCGTCAGAAACTCGATGACCTGTTCGACGAGCTGTTGAAACTGCGCACACAGGTAGCCCAAAACGCCGACTTCAACAACTACCGCGACTACATGTTCGCTGCCATGGGCCGCTTCGACTATACCCCACAGGATTGCTTTGATTTCCACCAATCCATAGAGGAAACCATCGTACCTTTGCTGACAGGTATAGACCGTGAGCGCAAAGAGAAGCTAGGTATAGCCGACCTTCGCCCCTGGGACCTGGATGTAGACCCGAGCGGAAGAGTACCGCTGGAACCATTTAAGTCAGGAGAAGAGCTGCTGGAGAAAACTATACAGGTTTTCTACAACCTCGATACGTACCTGGGCGACTGTCTGGCTACCATGCGCGAGATGGGCCATCTGGATCTGGAATCCAGAAAAGGAAAAGCCCCGGGCGGGTATAACTATCCGCTGGACGAGATTGGCGTGCCGTTCATTTTCATGAATGCCACCTCGAGCCTGCGCGATGTGATTACGATGCTGCACGAAGGCGGCCATGCCGTGCACTCGTTCCTAACCCGCGACCTGACCCTGAGCGCTTTCAAACACCCACCGTCAGAAGTAGCCGAGCTAGCCTCCATGTCCATGGAACTGATCTCAATGGATTACTGGGACACTTTCTTCAGCGACGAAGACGAGTTGCGCCGCGCCAAACGGACGCACCTGGAAAGTGTGCTCGAGACATTTCCGTGGGTAGCCACTGTGGACAAGTTTCAGCACTGGTTGTATGAACATCCAGAGCACAAACAGGAAGAACGCCACCAGGAGTGGCTCAATATTTTTGAGCGTTTCAACCACCTGGAGGTAAACTGGAGCGGACTCGAGAAGTACAAACCGTTCATCTGGCAGAAACAGTTGCACATCTATGAGGTGCCGTTCTACTATGTAGAGTATGCTATGGCCCAACTTGGTGCTATTGCCGTTTGGAAGAACTACAAAGAGAATCCTTCCGAAGGACTGGCCGCTTACAAGCGGGCCCTCAGTCTGGGCTATACCGTATCGATTGGCGAGGTATACGAAGCCGCCGGCATCAAATTCGATTTCAGTACCGAATACATCAAGAGTCTAGTAGACTTCGTGAAAGGCGAAATGGCCAACATATAAGGTATAGCTATACCTGTGCAGAAGCCCCGCCATTACCCAGTGTAGTGGCGGGGCTTTGGTATATATATTCTGTTGCTGTCAGCGGCTTGGCAGGTATAGTTTCTCGTTCGTTCCGATTTCTGGAACTCCGAGTACCTGTATCAAGACCTTTATCGTAGAGATTCCTATACCTGTTCAAAAGAAAATGGACCTGCTTAAACTATTGCTTCCCATTGGGATTCTCTCGTTGTGTATCGCAGCAGCCTGTTCCACTGCGCCAACTTCTGTCTCGCAGTCGAACGCGCCCATGTCGAATGCTGAGGTCGCGCGGGCGGCTGTGGGTACATGGGTGGGCACCATCCCCTGCGCCGACTGCCCAGGCATAGGCTATACCTTAGACCTTAACGCAGATAGCACCTTTCGGGAGCGGATGGTCTACCAGGGCCGTAGTGCAACGCCGTTCGTGCAAACGGGCACATGGGGTGTGGGTAATGGCAGGGTACAGCTCAACAAACAAGGCAAGGGCAATAATCAGTTTCTCATAGACGGCGAAGCGCTGGTGATGCTGGATGGCGACGGAAATCGTATCGAATCAGAACTTGCTGACGCCTACCGCCTGCGTCAGAAAAATCCGGATGAACCAGAGGACAACCCTAGCCTTTGGCGCGAGAAGTACGAGCGCGGGATAGACTTTGCAGCCATCGGCAACGAACCGTTTTGGTCGTTGGAAATTGACCTGGAAAAAATGATTGAGTTCAAGCTGCTGGATGAGGAAGATGGTAGTGTGCTTACGCCTATACCTATCGCCGAAAAACCTGAAACAGGGGAAGGTACAGTCTACAGAGTTCAGACTGTAACGGGTAACCTGGAAATTCGACTGATGAAAGATACCTGTGTCAATACCATGTCAGGCCGTGAGCTTCCTTATACCGTGACGGTGCTGAAAGACGACATGGAATACAAAGGCTGCGGCATGTACCTCCGCGACTCGCGGTTAAATGGCACTTGGAATTTAGTAGAGTTACAAGGAAAGACGATTAACCCGAAAGATTTCGACCGAAACCAACCATCTCTGATTATAGCATTAGCCGAAGGCAGGGTGTCAGGCAGTGCAGGTTGCAACAGAATTACAGGCACACTCGAGCCAATAGGCGATAGAATCAATTTTGGGCCCCTCGCCAGCACAAGAATGGCATGTCCGAGTATGGAGTTAGAAAATCAGTTTTTGGAGGTGTTAAGGGATGGAGAACTAAGGTATAGCGTAAGTGAGGAGCGGTTAAAATTGATGTTAGGCGGCATGGAAATTGCTGTTTTTGCGAGGGTGGAGTAGGTGTAGCGATTCAGAAAAAATGCCTGTTGGAAACAACAGGCATTTTTCATTTTCTTATCAAGGGGCTTCTACAACGGCTTAAATTGCTCAAACATCTGCCGGCAGTCATTGCAGTAGTGCATGGAACGGCAAAGTGTCGGACCGAAGGGCGTACGCATATCTGTGTTCTCACTATCACAATAAGGGCACTTTACGTGCTCCAGTATGTCTAGGTCCAGAATCAGGTCGTACTTGGGTGGCGGTGCTAGACCGAACTCTTTCAAGTGCTTCCTTCCTTTCTCAGAAATCTTGTTGCTGTCCCATGGTTTGTCGAAAGACATAATGACGGTATGATCAGTAATGCCATGCTTCTCCAAGGTACGCTCCACGTCCTTCTTCATGTAGTCCATGGCAGGGCAACCGGCAAAGGTGGGTGTCATGTTCACTGTCACGTGGCCTTGGTCAGAAATCTCCGCACCCGTGATCACCCCTAGATCTACCAGCGATAACACTGGTATCTCAGGGTCTTTCACCTCCTCCAACAGGGCCAATATGTTTTCTTTCGTCAACTCCATTATATTTTTTACCACTCCGCCGTCGGATCGATCTTGAACACCTCGGCCATCTCGTCAAGTAGCGGTTGCAGGTGCTCGGTGTGCTCGCCATAGCGGCCTCCTAGTTTTGGCTCTATCGTAGCGAGGTCAGTCAGTTTCAGATCTGTCTTTTCGATCACCGCCTGTATGCGCTTCAGCCATTCGGCTTTCACGGCTTCCTCGCCAGCATATACAGCAGCCTCGATCAGTTCTTGCTCGTACTTAGACGGTTCAAACATGCCCAGTGCGTAAGGCAAAGCTTCATTCAGGGAAGTCTGCAGACGCAGGATGGCTTCTTCTGTAGACGAGCCTAATTTCTTGATCCAAGTGTTGGCGTGCAGCACATGGTATTTCACTTCGCCTTTCAGCTTAGTGGCAACTTTGGCTATCGGTTCGTAGCTCGACTGGCTCAGCATTTCAAAGCGAATTATTTCTGCATTGTCGTACAGGAAGTGGCGGATCAGGCTGAAGTCGTACTCGCCATTCGGCAACTCCACCAGTTGGCTGTTGTGGAATTGATTGGAGTTGCGGGTGAAGGCCACCGTATCCGGATCGGCTTCGCCGAGCTCCTGCAGCAAGGTGTAGAAAGCCAGGCTGTGGCCGATCTTGTCCTGCGCCATTGACGAGAAAGCAATGTCCTCCTCTAGGATCGGGCCGAAGCCGGTCCACTCAGAGTTGCGGTGGCCAAGTATCAGTTGGTCGTCGGCCAGTTTATATAACAGGTCTTTTATCGCTAGCTCGTTCATTAGGAGGCAGTGGTTTTGTGTTCTTCTTTATACTTTGTGATTTTGTCCATCACTTTGTAGGCGATGGCTTCGCGGTACTTCTTATCAGGTATGGTAGTCCACATGTCCTTGTCCTCTTCCGCTGACTGCAGCACATGCTTCGACTTCACCACCCACACGTTCACGATCGGGCCTTTCTCGCCGAATAGCTTACGTGCTTCCTGCAAAGCTTCCTGATAGGAAGTCGCCATCACACGGCCAGCGTGCGTATGGGCTTTCCCACGTTTTTTGAGATGGAAAATTTCGTAGGCTTCCGGCTGTTCGCTACGGTCTGTTGGCTCTTCCATACGCATCATGTCGTACACATTCTCACCATCGCCTACATAAGGGGTTACCTGAATGTGCTCGGTGCGAGCGATCCACAGTCCCACACAGGCAAAACGGCGGCTGTACTGTTCTTTGGCAAACAGAAAGGCCACATCCTCGTTGGGGGCATGAACAGGGCCTACATAAGTATGGGCAGCACCTTCTTTCTTTTGGTGGAAGGCCTCGTATGTTTCAAACTGGTCCAGCTCCGGCTTCGGCTCAATGGCTGGCACCTCACCTTCCGGCAGGTTCAGTCGGGTTACTCTTGGGTCTAAAGATGTCAGAGACATAGTTTTGTTAGTTAAGAGTTATGAGTTAAGAGTTAAGAGTTGAATGGGAAACCACTTTGAACTCATAACTCTCAACTTTTAACTTCCACTGGCTACGCCAATGGCTTCACATATTTTGCTTTCGGGTTGAGGAGGGCTCTGCGCACCCAGGCACCACGCTCTTCGGCGGTGCGGCGAACGGCAAGGCGCTCAGCGTTGCACGGGCCATCACCGTTGATCACGCGCTTGAACTCATCCCAGTCCGGCTCGGTGTATTCCCACTGGCCCGTTTCCATGTTCTTCTTCAGGTTCGGATCCGGCACAGTCAGGCCTAGTTCCCAAATCTTCGGCACATACATGTCGAGGAACTGCTGACGGCACTCGTCATTCGAAGCCATCTTCACTTTCCAGCGCATGAGTGTTTCGGTATGCGTGCTCATTTTGTCCGACGGACCGAAGAACGTCATGATCGGCGGCCACCAGCGGTTGAGGGCTGCCTGGATCATTTCGCGCTGCTTCGGGGAACCGGTTGCCATGTGCACTACGGCGTCGTGGCCGTACTTCAGGTGGAAAGCCTCCTCGGCGCAGATACGCTCCAAAGCACGGGAGTAAGGACCGTAAGAACCTTTGGCATTGGCCATCTGGTTCACGATCGCGCCTGCGTCAATCAGCCAGGAAATGATATTGGAATCTGCCCAGGTAAAGGCCGGGTAGTTGAACACGTTCGAGTACTTGCTCTTGCCATTGATCAGGTCAGTCAGCATTTGCTCGCGTGTTTTGCCCAAGGTCTCGGCGGCAGAGTATAGCAACTGTGCGTGTCCTACCTCATCTTGCACCTTGGCCATCTGGGCCATTTTGCGGCGGAAGCCTGGGGCACGGGTGATCCATGTACCTTCCGGCAGTGCGCCGATGATCTCAGAGTGCGCGTGCTGTTCGATCATGCGAATCAGCTGCTTGCGGTAAAGTTGCGGCATCCAGTCGTTCGGCTCTATCTTCTCGCCACGGGCGATGCGCGCTTCAAATTCGGCCAGCTTTGCAGGGTCTTCGGTCTGCAGGTCGTCGAATTTGGTAGCTTCAAAAACGTTTCCTCCTCCGTACATAATATTTTCAGTTTTAAGGTTCAGTAAAAGGCGCCAGACTGTTAAGGTGGGACAGTCTGGCTAGGGTTAGGTATAGTAAACTAGTTAAGGTTCTTCTTTAATCCACTCAGCAGCATGGCCGACAGGTTCTCGGCAATCTCCGCTGGTTTCATCTTTCCCTCCGGCTTGTACCAGGTATGAATCCAGTTGAGGCCAGAAAGTATGGTGAGCACGGCAAACTTCTCGTCCGGCACCTGAAATTCTCCGCTGGCTATACCTAGGCGGATGATCTCGCGGAAATAGTTTTCATACCGGTCGCGCAGAGCCAGGAATTCCGTGTGGTGAGGCTCACTTAAGTGACGCCACTCCTGCAAAAAAACCGCAGAGGCCTCCGTGTTACGGGTGAGCACCTGCACGTGGGCCGAGATGGCACGTTTCAATTGCTCCGTAGCACTGGCGTTCTCGTCTTTCACAGCTTCAATCGCCCCGAAAAATTCATCCGCCATTCGGAAGCACACCCGCTGCAGAATCTCTTCCTTAGAACGGATGTGGGAGTAAATGCTGGCCGCCTCTATACCTAAGGCATTGGCTAAATCGCGCATGGACGTAGCCGAAAAACCTCTGCGCTTAAATAAGGCCGTCGCCGTTTGCTCTATCTGTTCTTTCCTGCTCAATGTATACTTCTTATATAGCTAACAACAAATGTAAACAACCTAACGTTCGTTAGCAAGTAATTTTTACGAAGTTGGCATGATTGAGTTGGGCCAAAATCAACAGTGGGAGTGTTTCGCCTGACCGGGAGCTCTATACATGTGTAGTAAAGCAAGTACAGATAAGTGAAAATGCCTCGACGTATGTTTAAGATTTTATGCCCATTTTGCTGCGACATTCACTGATTTTGCTTATCTTTTTCGAGCATTACCAATTTACACGCGTATACTTGAAACCGGCTTGCCGGTACATGCAACCAAAATTTAGAAGACACTACCATGACTGATACAACACAACCCTCGATCACGCAAACCATGGATTTCGTACACTACGAAGTAAAGGAGCGTGTGGGGTACATCACCCTAACCAGATCAGAAAAGCGCAATGCTCTGAATGCTGAAATGGTAACGGAGCTGAAGCGCGCCTTTGCTGCCGCCGAGGACGATGAAACCTGCAAAGTGATCGTACTGCGCGCCGAGGGCAAGGTGTTCTGCGCCGGCGCCGACCTCGAGTACCTGCAGCGCCTGCAGCAATACGACTACCATGACAACCTGGCTGACTCCACTCACTTAATGGAGCTCTTCCGCCTGATCTATACCTTGAAGAAGGTGGTGATCGCCCAGGTGCACGGCCATGCCATAGCGGGTGGCTGCGGACTGGCGGCAATCTGCGACTTTGCCTTTACAGTGCCGGAAGCCAAGTTTGGCTATACTGAGGTGAAGATTGGTTTTATACCTGCCATCGTAAAGGTATTTCTGCTGCGCAAAATAGGGGAGGCCCGCGCCAAGCAGCTCTTGCTTACCGGCGATCTGATTTCTGCCGAAGAAGCACAAGCTTACGGATTGGTGAATTACGTGGTGCCTGCCGAAGAACTGGAAAGCAAGGTGTTCGGTTTCGCCCAGAAGCTCTGCAAAGAGAACTCCCGCCAGAGCATGGAGGTGACCAAAGAAATGATTGCCCGTGTGCAGGAGATGTCCCTGGAAGATGGTCTGCAGTATGCGGCGGAAATGAATGCCGTAGCCCGAGGCAGTGAAGACTGCCAGCGCGGAATCGACGCTTTCCTAAATAAACAGGCCTTAACCTGGTAGATTTCTGTTAAACTTTCAAAACCATTTGTTAAACTTGTTGTTTGATGAGTATGCTGATGGGCCTTGGAATCATGTTGATTACTTTTGTAGCAATGGAAGGTGTGGCCTGGGCCATGCACAAATATGTGCTGCACGGTTTTCTGTGGTTCCTGCACAAATCCCATCATACGCATCATAAGTACGCCTTTGAGTGGAATGACCTGTTTTTTGCCTATTATGGAACGCTAGCCATGTTGTTCTTTGTCTTCGGCAGCGAGCCCATTGACTATAGGTTCTGGATAGGCGCAGGCATTACGCTTTATGGTGTGGCTTATTTCCTGATACACGATGTTTTCATCCATAGGCGCATCAAGCTTTTTGGTAATACGTCTAATGTTTACCTAAAAGCCTTAAACATGGCGCATAAAGTGCATCATAAGCACACGGGCCGTGATGGCTCTGAGTCTTATGGCATGCTGTGGGTGGCGCCAAGGTACTTCAGGTCCGCATACTCAATTTTACAGAAACGACAACAAGGGAAACAGACGTGGCGCAATACACCATCAAAGAGCTAGAACACCTGTCAGGTATCAAAGCTCACACGATCCGCATTTGGGAGCAGCGCTATCATGTGCTATGCCCTCAGCGCACCGACACCAACATCCGCTACTACAGCGATGCTGATTTAAAAACACTTCTGAACATCTCGCTTCTCAATGAGCAAGGGTATAAGATCTCTAAAATTGCTAAAATGAGCCCCGAGCAGCTGAAGCTGACGGTGCAGCAACTGGCCGAGCATGAGAACACAACGCTTTCGCACCACATCAACAACATGGTGACAGCCATGATTGATATGGACGAGGAGCGTTTCGATAAGTCTTTCTCTACCGTGACTCTACAACTGGGCTTCCAGGATGCCATGCTGCAAGTGTTATACCCTTTCCTTCATAAGATTGGCATTTTGTGGCAGACCAATAACATCAGTCCTGCGCACGAGCACTTTGTAAGCAACCTGGTGCGTCAGAAATTGATTGTAGCCATAGACGGGCAAGTGGTGAAGCGTACAGAAGACGCGCCTACCTACCTGCTATACCTACCAGAAGGCGAACTGCATGAGATTGCGCTGCTTTTTATGAATTACCTGATACGGGCACACCACTACCAGGTGATCTACCTGGGTCAAAACCTGCCTTTCGAAGATTTAAAGCGAACCTATGAGCAACTGAAGCCTGCCATTATCTGCACGGTGCTCACGATAGTGCCCGAACGTGAATTTGTACAGGAGTATATTGAGCGGGTGGCGTTCACATTTCCGGAGGCACAGATCTATTTTTATGGCTACCAGGCGCAGCATAGTTTCCTAAACTTCCCAAAAAACACACAACGCCTGAGTTGCATTGCCGATTTTGAGGCGGTGTTGAAAAAAAATAGCTAGAAGTTAAACAGCTCACCGAAATAGGGATAGTTCAACAAAAAAGGTCAAATCCAATTGGGTTTGGCCTTTTTTGATGCCTAAAGTTCAAAAATCAAATTTTATATATAGCTTATATTGTTTAACTTAACCGAAAAAATATTAAACAAAACTTGACTTAAATTTAATAACGCCGTATAATTGTTTAGTTATTCAAGTTAAAAGTTAAACATTATGACGGCAGTAGAATTTTCCAATCATATTCAGTTGGCAGTTGGTTCGTTGAAGCCGGTAGCCATGAACCTTACCCGCAATGCGGACGATGCCAAAGACCTGGTGCAGGAAACCTTGCTTAAAGCACTCTCAAACCGCGAGAAGTTTAACGCCGGTACTAATCTGAAGGCATGGCTTTACACGATCATGCGCAACACGTTTATCAATAACTACAACAAGATAACCAAGCGCAGCAGTAACATCGACAGCTCGGAGTATCTCCAATATCTCAACACAGACGACAGCTTTGTGACGGTTAACAAAGGCACAGCCGCTTTCGTGATGAGTGATATAAAAGCGGCCATCGCAAAATTAAATGAAGAGCACCGCACCCCTTTTATGATGTACTACATCGGTTACAAATACTTAGAAATTGCTGAAAAACTGAATATTCCGGTCGGAACAGTGAAGAACCGCATTCACATCGCCCGCAAGGAATTGAAGAAGATGCTGCAGGTTTATGGCGATTAGCTACAACTTAAACCAGATTTTTTAGTAAATTTCTAGATGAAGTCAAAAAAAGTAATCGTGATCGGTGCCGGCTTCTCGGGCCTTTCGGCTGCCACTAGCCTGGCTGATCAAGGGTATGAAGTGACGGTGCTCGAGAAGAATGCCACGCCTGGCGGTCGCGCCCGCAGCTTCGAGGCCGATGGCTATACCTTTGACATGGGCCCGAGCTGGTACTGGATGCCCGACGTGTTTGAGTCGTACTTCAACAAGTTTGGCAAAAGCGTATCCGATTACTATGACCTTGTGCGCCTCGACCCTTCTTATACTGTGGTGTTCGGTGAAGATGACTTTGTAGATCTTCCCGCGTCACTAGATGAACTGAAAGCCTTGTTTGAGCAATGGGAGACGGGTAGTGCCACTCGACTCGACAAGTTTCTGGAACAGGCCGCTTACAAATACGAAGTAGGTATAAACCAACTGGTATACAAACCTGGCCGCTCGTTGAGCGAGTTTATGAGCCTGCGCCTGTTGCTGGATGTGCTTCGCATGGATGTTTTTCAATCCATACACACCCACATTCGCCGCTTCTTCTCACATGAAAAGATTATCAAACTGATGGAGTTTCCGGTGCTGTTTCTCGGAGCGCTGCCGCAAAACACTCCGGCACTCTATAGTTTGATGAACTATGCCGATATCAGTCTCGGGACGTGGTACCCGATGGGGGGTATGTACAAAATCATCGAAGGGATGGTGCAGCTGGCCGAGGAGAAGGGTGTTGCTTTCCTCTACAATCAGGATGTGCAGGAAATAGAAGTGGAGCAAGGTATAGCCCGGCACGTACGCACCGCAACTGGTAATTTTGAGGCTGATGTGGTGGTAGGCAGCGCCGATTACCATCATGTGGAGAAGAACCTATTGGCTCCGGCTTATCAAACCTACACTGACAGATATTGGGATAAACGGGTGATGGCGCCTTCTTGCCTGATCTTCTACCTGGGCATAAGCAAGAAGCTTGAAAACCTGCGCCACCACAACCTGTTCTTCGACGAAGATTTCGGTCCGCATGCGCACGAGATCTATACCGACCCGAAGTGGCCTGCCAAGCCGCTGTTCTATGTGTCTGCGCCGAGTGTGACAGATGCCAGCGTGGCGCCGGAAGGCTGTGAAAACCTTTTTGTGCTGATGCCAGTGGCTCCAGACTTAGAAGATACTGAGGAGTTGCGGGAGCGCTATTATAACCTGATCATGGACCGGCTGGAGCACCTGACCAAACAGGACGTGCGCAGTGCCGTGGTGTTCAGGCGCAATTACGCCCACCGCGATTTTATAGCTGATTACAACGCCTTTAAAGGCAATGCCTATGGCCTGGCCAACACGCTGATGCAAACAGCTCTGTTGAAACCGAGCCTGAAAAGTAAAAAAGTGAAGAACCTGTACTATACCGGTCAGTTGACTGTGCCGGGGCCGGGGGTGCCGCCTTCCCTTATCTCGGGGCAGGTCGTGGCAAAGGAAGTGGCGAAAGATTATGCGTTGGCTCCGGGTCAGCGATTACCAGTGAGCAATTAACGCCCGAGTAAGACTATGGATTTATTTAAAGACACCTGCCTGAAGTGCAGCAAGCTGATTACCGAGGCGTACAGCACCTCCTTTACGCTCGGCATCAGGACGCTGCATCGCAAATTTCATGATCCGATTTATGCCATCTACGGTTTTGTGCGCTGCGCCGACGAGATCGTAGACACCTTCCACGACTTCGATAAGCGCAAGCTGCTTGACGAGTTCAGCCGACAGACTTACGAGGCCATTGAGCAAGGCATCAGCCTGAATCCGGTGCTGCACGCTTTCCAGTGTGTGGTGAACGAATATAAGATTGACCGAGCCTACATCGAGGCTTTTCTAAAGAGCATGGCCATGGATCTGGATGATCATGTGTACGACCCGGCCTTGTATAAAGAGTACATTTATGGCTCGGCCGAAGTAGTGGGGCTGATGTGTCTGAAGGTATTCTGCGAGGGAGATGAAGAGCAGTATGAGCGACTCAAGAAGCCGGCCTGCAGTCTGGGTGCGGCCTTCCAAAAGGTGAACTTCCTGCGCGACATGCAGAGTGATTTTAAGGACCGTGGCAGAGTATACTTTCCGGCCGTGGACATCCATACCTTTAACAATGTATGCAAAGCGCAGATAGAGGCCGACATTGCCAAAGACTTTGAAGATGCCTATGCCGGTATACTGGCTTTGCCCCGTTCGGCACGTATGGGCGTATACCTTGCCTACGTCTATTACCAGAAGCTTTTCCGGAAAATCAAAGGGCTGCCGGCAACCCATATCTTAAATGAGCGCGTAAGAGTACCTGATAACACAAAGTTTGCCTTACTTTTGGGCTCCTACGTCAGGTACCAACTTAACGCCATTTAAAAATCGTGAAGAATAGCTTAGCATTACTTTCCGCATTACTCTTGTTTTGTTTTACGGCACTGGCCGACAAATCCAGTGATTATAAATTGTCGCAGCTACGCGTGCAGTTTTTGGAGGCCAGCAAAGACAGCAAGGTTGGGCGCGATTTCCATAAGCTGATGAGCAACTACGAGGACAATAATCCCGTGGTGCTAGCCTATAAGGCGGTTTCGGAGGCCATCATGGCCAAACACGTCTGGAACCCTTATATGAAGATGAAACATCTGCAGAATTCCTCTGCGATATTTGAAGAGGCGGTACAGCTAGACGCCACGAGCCCCGAAATACGGTTTTTGCGTTTCACAGTAGAGCACTACGTGCCACGCTACTTGAACATGAGCAAAAACCTGCAGGAGGACAAAGCCAAGATCATCGCCGGTCTGGAGCGACACCCGAAGTCGGGCCTCTCTCATGATATGGCCCGGGATATTCGCGCATTCATGCTGACGAAGGACCATTGCACTGAACAAGAAAAGCAAAGACTTAAACGCATACCGATTTAAAACCCGATGCCACTCTACCTGTACCTGAACATTTTCACCATTCTGTTTCCCTTGTTGCTCTCTTTCGACAAGAAAGTGGCTTTTTATAAGAACTGGCCCTGCCTGTGGCCGGCCATCGTCATCAACGCAGTACTGTTCATGATCTGGGACGAGCTCTTCACGCAGGCAGGTATATGGGGCTTTAATCCGGAATACCTGGTAGGCATCTACCTCTTCAATTTGCCGCTTGAAGAGGTGCTTTTCTTCATCACAGTGCCCTACGCCTGTGTGTTCATCTATGAATGCCTGAACGCGTACATCACCAAAGACCTGTTGCAGCCTTATACCAAAGCGATAACCTTTGCACTTATACCTGTGCTTTTGCTTCTGGCGGTTTTCAATCTCGAGAAACTCTATACTTCCATCACCTTCACCTTGCTGGCAGTGATGCTGGGGGTGCATTACTACTTTTTTAACACACAGCGGCTGGGTCGTTTCTATCTGGCCTACATCGTGCATCTTGTGCCATTCCTGCTCGTGAACGGCGTACTGACCTATTTGCCGATCGTGTGGTATAACAACAGTCACAACCTAAGTTTGCGCATTGTGTCTATACCGGTGGAGGACACCATGTACTCGATGTTGATGCTTTTACTTACGATTTCGATATACGAAGGCTTAAAACAGCGCTTCGCTGTTAAACATTATCAACCCTTGGCTGTATAAAGGAATATGCGAAACCTTCAAGTCACGATCGATTCTAACTCAGGCTTTTGCTTCGGCGTGGTCTATGCCATCCAGATGGCCGAAGACCTGCTCGACGAGCAAGGGTATCTCTATTGCCTGGGTGATATCGTGCACAACGACGTGGAGGTGGAGCGCCTGCAGAAGCGGGGCCTGCGCATTATCGATCACGACCAGCTGAGGGAGCTACGGGAAGAGGCTGTTTTGATCCGTGCGCACGGCGAACCGCCTGCTACCTATCACATCGCCATGCAGAATAACCTGACTTTGATAGACGCTTCCTGTCCGGTGGTGCTCAAACTGCAGAACCGCATCAAGACGTCGTATGACAAAGACGAGCGCATTTTTATCTACGGCAAGCACGGGCATGCCGAAGTGATGGGCCTGTTAGGGCAGACGAGCAACAAGGCAGTCGTTTTTGAAAATCTGGATGAGCTGATGCAGCACGAACTGCCGTCGAAAATCACGCTCTACAGCCAGACGACCAAGAGCACCAACAGTTTCTACAATATAAAAGGCACACTCGAGCAAAAAGGCTACGAAGTAGACGCCAACGACACCATCTGCCGACAGGTATCGAACCGAGACAAAGACCTTCGGAAGTTTGCCGCTCAATTCGATAAGATTATCTTCGTGTCGGGCACCAAGTCGAGTAATGGCAAAGTGCTCTACCAGGTATGCAAAGATACCAACCCTGCCACGTACTTTGTGTCAAAGGTAGAAGAGCTGCAACCTGAGTGGTTTGCTGATGGCGACAAAGTAGGTATATGCGGCGCAACTTCAACGCCGATGTGGCTGATGGAGGAGGTGCGCGATATTCTGCTGCGGGAAGCAGTATAAGGTATAGCCTAAGGTATAATAGGAATAAAAGTCTGAGTGATTGCAGGCCTAGGCAGAGATACTGCAGTTGTAGCCATTTTAAAATATGCCGAGGGAAATAGGTGATATTAAGCTTAGAATCTAGGCAGGTATAGTATAAACTGAACTTTCTGACACATGGATGGTTCAGGTATAAGTATTGGCAAGGTACAGCCGTTTCAAAAATCTAATGGCGAAAACAATCAAACGAGATAACAGAGGAATAGCCATCGCCGCCATCATCGTGTCGTGCTGGTTTGGCTTGCTTGCATACCTGCTGCGCTTCCCAGTTGACTTCGCTTCGCCGCTGCCCTACCTGTTCCTGTTGTTGCAGATGCACCTGTACACGGGCCTGTTTATCACCGCCCACGACGCCATGCACGGCGTGGTGGCTCCCGGTCGACCCAAACTAAATCGCTTTATCGGCACTGTTACCGCTTTTCTCTTTGCCTATAACTGGTACCCGCGACTTTTGCCAAAGCATCACCAACACCACAGGCATGTCGCCACTGAGGAAGACCCGGACTACCATCACGGTTCCTTCTGGCCCTGGTACTATAGCTTTCTCAAGAACTACATCACCTGGTGGCAGATCGTGCTGATGGCCATTACCTATAATGTGCTGCAGCTGTTTTTCCCGATTGAGAATGTCATCATGTTCTGGATGGTGCCGGCTATACTGGCTACATTCCAGCTATTCTACTTTGGTACCTACCTGCCGCACCGCGGTGAACATGCTCCAGATAACCGACATAAGTCCGGCACGCAGTCCAAAAACCATGTGTGGGCCTTTGTGAGCTGCTACTTCTTTGGCTACCACTACGAGCACCACGACAAACCATACCTGCCGTGGTGGCAGTTGTACAAAGCAAAAGGGTAGCCGAAATAAATCAGCTACCTTTTTCTGTTTTTGAGGTATAAGCGCCTTAGTGCATTTTAGAATCCTTGCGGCAGCAATCGTCCAGTTTGTTGTAGGCACGCGGCGTGGCTGGTTTGTCGTCTGCATCGTAGCCTGTGTCGTTCACAGCCTTGCGGATCTTGTCTTCATTGGTCTTCTTCGGATCATAGGACACAGTCAGCATTTTGGAATCCACATCCAGGTTTGATTTTTTAACGCCTTTCTCGTAGGCCATGGTTTTTTCAAGGCTCTTCTTGCACATACCACACACAGCCGAGGTTTTGATCTGGATGGTTTTCTCATTGCCATTTTGAGCTTGTGCGCTGAGCGTAGCAAAGAACATCACGAGTGCTAAACTAAGGTTTCTGAAGATTTTCATAATGTGAATTACTATTGTTTAAGGTTAAATATATGATAATGATTTTTTATACTGAAGCTGGTGTAGTTGTGCAAAGGATGTGCCGTTACTCAATCTTAAAGCGGATACCTGCATAAATAACTCTGCCGGTGATCGGTCCCCACACCATGCTGGCGTCGAAATCAGCGCCGAAGGGATTGTCAGCTCCCCTGATAGCGTCCGGCTGTCGGAAGTTCAACAGGTTCTCGCCGCCCACATAAAGCTCCCAGCGCTTAAAGGCTCGGGATACCTGCCCATTCAAAGTATAGAAAGCATCCGACTTCCGTACATTTGCTGCACCACTGTGGTCTTCCATGTAAGCCAGTGGCATCTGCCCGAAGTACTGCGTCGTCAGGTCGGCGCGCCACTTGTCGAATGGCGTGGCAAAGCCGAGGTTCACAAAGAAGCGGTGCTGCGGAATCATCGGTCGCTGTTGCAGGCTGCCGTTGTAGGTAGTCTGCACGTCGAAGTACTTATAGGCCGTCTTCACGTCAAAGCCTTTCAGCACCTCGTACTGCAGCTCCGCCTGGAAGCTGCGGGAGAAGGAGCGGCCCTGCAGGTTGTAAAACTCCACCTGGTTGGCGCTGCTGTACATGTCGGCCACCACCTGGTTCTGGAACGTGGTATAGTAGTAGTCGGTGATGAAAGCGCCCGGTCGTCCGCCCAACTCAAAGTACTGCGTAAAGGAACCGCCCAGGTTCCAGGCCTTTTCTGGTTCCAAGGTTTCCCGGAACGCAAAGACACGATTGCTGACCAAAGCAGCCGTGTTTTCTGCAATCGGGTTGGCGACCCGGAAGCCCTTGCCTGTCGCCACGCGGAAAATAGTGTTGGGCGTGAGGTCATACTTTACATTCAAACGCGGGGTGAATACTGTGCCATAGAGGTTATGCAAGTCGGTGCGGGCGCCGGCCACAATGGTCAGGTTCTCCGCGTTGTTGAAGATGTATTCCGCAAAAATACCTGGCACACGCTCGGTACGTGCCAACCTGGTTTGCTCCAGTCGCTCGGTATAGTCATCATACAAAAAGCTGGCACCTACTTTATAGGTATGGCCGGTGTGCCCGATGATAGACTGGAAGATAAAACGAAGGTCGCCGGTGTTCTGCTCTCCGTTGTAGTGGCGGCGGCCATAGAGGGAGCTGAACTTGTGGTGCACGCCTGAGGAGATGAAACCCAAGCTCTGGTACGGCTTGCCCGGGAAGGTGTAGGATGTCTTGTTGTAGAAGGACAGGCGGTCTGTCTCGGACTCCGTTCCGTAACGTTGAGTCGGGCTCACGGGCTCGCCTTTTGTGTAGTCCATCTGCCCGCCCAGCTTTGTCTCGCGCAGGGCGTTAAAGCCAAACTCCGATACCCAGGTGTCGCCATGCTTATACTTCCACTTATTATAAACGTTATGGTGCGTGCCCAGCGCCAGGTCCATGAAGCCGTCCTTGTTGCGGTCCACGCGGTTGCCCAGGTGGTCGCTGTGTAGCATCAGGAGCGTGCTCCACTTCGGACTCACTTGCGCCGACACGTTCAGGTTGGCATCAAACTTAGCCAGACTGTTACCATACAGGTTCAGGTATAGGCGTTCGGTTTTTTCAGGATCCCGCAGCTTTACGTTCACTTGTCCCGAAATCGATTCGTAGCCGTTGAGCACCGAGCCCATCCCTTTAATAATATCAATCGACTCGATGTAAGTGCCGGACAGGTAGTTGAGGCGGTAGGGGGTAGAGAGGCCGCGCAGGGCGGGTACGTTGTCGGTGGTGAGCAAGGTATAGGACCCGTCCAGCCCCAGCATCTGGATCTGTTTGGCACCCGATACCGCGTCGGTCGTTGTGACTTCCACCGAGGCATTGGTCTCAAAGCTTTCCGCCAGGTTACAGCAAGCGGACTTCTCCAGGTCGCGGTTCGTGATGATCTGGGAGTTGGTAGGTGTAAGGGCGGAGTAGCGCGTCTGTTGTCCTTCCACCACGACCTCTTTAAGAGAGCCCGTGGAGGTCAGCGCGACAGTGACAGCGGTTTTGCCGCTCACATCGATGGTGTCGGCCTTGTAGCCCAGGTAGGAGACAATTATTTCGGAGGTAGCGGCATCTGCCAGTTGCAGTGTGAAGTTGCCGGCTGCATCCGTGGAGGTGCCTTTTGTGGTGCCCCTCCAGACAGCGCTGACCCCGATCAAAGGGGAATTGTTGGTCTTGTCTACCACTTTGCCGGACAACCGCTGGGCAGCGGCAGGGTATAGGATGCTTATAAAGAGTGCGAGCGTCCCGAAGATCCGGTAGAATTGCCGCGCAGGTATGGTGAAACACATAAATCGTAATCGCTTAAATTTTCAGAATGCAGGTATAGACACAGGCTTAGCGCCTTGCCGTTGGGGCAAACTGAGAGTCTAGACGATCAAGATGTGCAGGGAATGCAGCAGTTGGCGTCCGTACAGCGGTGGAGAGCTGTCGGAATAGGTGAGGATGCGCTGGTCAGTGGCTACTGCCGGTGCCCAGGTGGTAAAAAGTGGCGTGAATGCAGCCGCAAAGAATACCGGAACCTCTAATGAGAGGCTTTTAATAGAAGAAACCGGTTCCAGCTTTTCGAAAGAAAGCTCCGTTGTGCAACAGTCGTCTTCAGCGGCCTTCTGTTCTTGATTATCCTGTGTGTCAGGTGCTTGACAGCAACCATCCGCTTGCTCCTGCGCGGCCGTCATCTTTAGGCCGGTCATCAAGCAAAGCTGTTCGCTCAAGGCCACGCCAAAAGAGCCCATTAAAATGCTTAAGGTCAGCAGCAATGTAACCGTATGGCGGATGGTCTGATTCACATCACAAATATACGGATAAACCTCCCACTTTTACCACAAACTTTATCCACTCGCGGGATAGCCCCCCACTTTGTCCCACATTCTCCACTTTGTCCCACTTTTGCTGAAAACATGATGCGACGTGTACTAGCTACACCTATTTATGGTATTAATTAATTGATTTTCAGTATATTATAATATACAGTCTCTCGTATATTAACGAAAGGTGATATTTTCTGCAAATAAACTTATCCGCAAAATGAAGGTCCGAAATGTGGATAATGTGGATAAGTGGGGTGGATAACCATAATTTATCCACAAAGTGGTAAAAAGTGGGAGATTGTGGTTGCGGTCTTTTGGTGAATCGTTACATTTGTATACTCCGAAAACTATACGGACTCAACTGTCATATACATGAACTTCCTGTCTGGCGAATACGAATGCAAGATCGATCCGAAGGGGAGGCTGGTTTTACCTGCAAAGATAAAAACCAACCTGCCGGAGGCGTCTGGCAATCATGTCGTGCTGACAAGAGGCTTCGAACCTTGCCTTGTGCTCTACCCGAAATCCGAGTGGAAGACGATTTACGACAAGGTGGCGGGTTTGAACGAGTTTAACGAGGAGTACCGCCAGTTTCAGCGCAACTTCTTCCGCGGCAACACGGAGATCGAACTGGACGGCACGGGTCGCTTCATTGTGCCTCGTACCATGGCACGCTTCGCCGATCTGGAGAAGGAGGCGATTGTGGTAGGTCTGGGCAACCGTGTCGAGATCTGGAACCCGGACAGGTATGAGGACTTCCTGATCAAGGACCAGCAGAGTTTCTCGCAACTGGCCGAGAAGTTTTTAGGGGATAAACCGGCGGAAGCGCCTTTGATTTAATGGAGTACCACAGACCGGTCATGCTGCAGGAATGCATCGACGCACTGGCCATCAAACCAGATGGCGTGTATGTGGATGTGACATTTGGAGGCGGCGGGCACTCCAGGGTAATCGCGAGCAAACTGACAACAGGTCAGCTTTACTCGTTTGACCAGGACCGCGACGCCGAGGAGCAGTCGAAGAAGATCGACAGCGCGGCTTTCACGTTTGTGCGCGCCAATTTCCGGGACCTGAAAAAGTACCTGCGCCTGTACCGCGTGAAAGAAGTGGATGGCATTCTGGCTGATTTGGGCGTATCGTCGCACCAATTTGACGAAGCCGAAAGAGGTTTCTCCACCCGTTTCGACGGACCGCTGGATATGCGCATGGACCCGGAGACAGGTATACCGGCAAGCGAGGTAGTGAACACCTACAGCCAGGAGCAGCTGCACAAGATCTTCGGGATTTATGGCGAAGTGAAAAACGCCAAGACGCTGGCTGGTGTGATCGTGTCGCAGAGAGCCCGCCAACCGATCGAGACGATCGGGGAGTTTAAACAAGCCATCAGCTCCTGTACCCCCCGTGGAAAGGAGAACAAATATTTGGCGCAAGTGTTTCAGGCGCTTCGCATAGAAGTAAACGACGAGCTGAAGGCGCTCGAGGAAATGCTGGAGCAGGCGGCTGAAGTGCTCAAGCCTGGCGGAAGATTGGTGGTGATGTCTTACCACTCGCTCGAAGACCGGCTGGTGAAGAACTTCATCGCCAAAGGCAAGTTCTTCGGCGAAGTGGAGAAAGACCTGTTCGGCAACGAGAAAAAACCGCTCGACGCCGTTAGCCGCAAGCCGATCACAGCCTCCGAGCAGGAGTTGCTAGAGAACAGCCGCTCACGCAGCGCCAAACTAAGAATCGCAGAGAAGAGATAGCGAATGCAGAAATAAAATTAACAACAGTGTAGTAACCTAAACTTAACTATGGCTCCTAACCTTATGACTAAGACAGCTGCCGCGCCCAAGGGCAACACGCTGCGCGTGAAGCACGAGGAAGAGGCAAAGCCGGAGGTAAAGGCTAGAAAGAAAGGGTTCAGCCTGTTCAAGTGGCTGGACAAATACACCAACGTTGATTTTCTGTTTCAGGAGGGCGTGCCAACCAAGTACCTCCCGCACGTGCTTTTCCTAACAGGCATTACGCTCTTCTACATCGGCAACACCCACTATGCCGAGAAGACCATCCGCAAAATAGCTAAGATCAAAGTAGAGACCGAAGACCTCAGAGCGGATTACACCACCCTGAAGTCTGATTATATGGGCGCCAGCAAGCAGTCTGAAGTGGCCCGCAACGTGGCCCCGCTAGGGTTGGTTGAAAGTTCATCTCCACCTTATCAAGTTGAAGTAGCGGCAGATGAATATTAAAAAGGAAATCGTACTGCGTGTACGGATCGTGTTTTTGCTGGTCTGCCTGTTTGCCTGTGCAATCGTGTACAAGATTGTGCAGATACAAGTGCTGGACGGTACCAAGTGGAAGCAGATATCGAAAGAGCGCCGCATCCGCTACCAGCCGGTGCCGGCTACCCGTGGCAATATCTACTCCGACAACGAGAGCATATTGGCCACGTCGTTGCCGTTTTACCGTGTGGCCTTTGACCCGGCCATTGCCCAGGCAGAAACCTTCAATTCGGGTATAGATTCGCTGGCCATGCTGCTCTCGCGCTTTTACAAAGACCAGTCGCCGGAGCACTACCGCCGCAAGATCAAAAATGCGCGGCATGCCGGAAGAAGGTATATACGACTCAACAGCCGTCAGATCAACTACCAGGAGAAGAAGATGATGGCGAGCTGGCCGATCTTCCGGGCTGGCAAGAACAAGGGCGGCGTGATCTTCGAGAAAGTGGAGAAGCGCTTCAAGCCCTTCGGGATGCTGGCCGAGCGTACGATCGGTTTTATAAACGAGGATAAGAACGGCGCCGGTCTGGAGTTCAGCTTCAACGGCGAATTGGCGGGAACCGATGGAGAGGCACTTTTTGAGCGAATAGCAGGCGGCAACAAACCGATCTACGACGGCACGGAAGTGGCGCCGCAGAACGGTTACGACATCAAGACAACCATCGACATCAACCTGCAGGACGTAGCGGAGAATGCGCTCTACAAAGCCCTGGTGGAGAAGAACGCCGACTACGGTTGCGTGATTCTGATGGAGGTGAAGACAGGCGAAATCAAGGCGATGGCCAACCTGGGCAAAACCAAGGGTGGTTACATTGAAGACTACAACTATGCGGTTGGTAACCAGGGACGTACGGAGCCGGGTTCTACCTTTAAGCTGGCTTCGATGCTGGCCTTGTTTGAGCACTCCAATGTGCAGCTGACTGATACGGTGGATACCGGTGACGGCCGATACCGCATTAAAAACACGACCATGACCGACGTGAAAATTGGCGGTTACGGTAAGATCACAGCACAGGAGGTGTTTGAGAAGTCATCCAACATTGGAGTAGCAAAGCTGATTCAGGACAACTTTGGTGACAACCAGCAGGCTTTTGTGGACTACCTGCACAAGTTCGGTCTGAGTAGCACACTGGGTTTCCAGATGGACGGCGAAGCGAGACCTTACATCAAGAATACGAGCGACAGAACATGGTATGGCACTACGCTCACTTCCATGTCGATCGGCTACGAGATGAAGCTGGCCCCGCTGCAGACGCTGGCGCTTTACAATGCCGTGGCGAACAATGGTGTGAAGGTACAGCCGATTATTGTGAAAGAGATCCGTCGCGCTGATCAGGTGGTACAGACCTTTCAGACACGTGTACTGAACGAGCGCATTGCATCGGAGGAGACCATCAAAAAGGTACGGGCCATGCTCGAAGGTGTGGTTCAGAATGGTACCGCCAAGAATCTCCGCAGTGCCGACTATAAAGTAGCCGGCAAAACCGGAACTGCCCGCAAGGTAAAAGACGGAAAGTACGTGAAGCTCTACTCGACATCGTTTGCTGGTTATTTCCCGGCCGACAACCCGAAGTACAGTTGCATTGTGATCATCGACAGTCCGAGAGGGGTGAACGTGTACGGCGGCGATGTGGCCGCGCCGGTGTTTAAGGAAGTGGCTGACAAGGCTTATGCCCGCGACCTGGCCATGCACCAGCCGCTGCGCGCCCGCGTAACGCCGAACAAAGACAGTTTGCCACAGGTAAAAGCTGGCAGTTTCGATGACCTGAGCTTGATCCTGAACAAGATCGGTGTCAGCAACCACTCCACGGCAACAAACGACGACGAGTGGGTGCGTGTGACGCCGCAAATGCGCTCACTAAAGTTTGAGCCACACCCAGTAAGAGGAGGCCAGGTGCCGGACGTGACGGGTATGACGTTGCGCGATGCGCTGTTCATTCTAGGAAACCAGCACTTGAAAGTGAGTGTGGAAGGTATGGGCAAGCGCGTGCAAAAACAATCGGTTCAGCCGGGAACTGAAATAAACAAAGAAACTAAAATTACGATTGTACTGAGCTAATGCAGCTATTGCAGGACATATTGAAAGACGTTACCGTGCTGGAAAGCCACGGCCCGCTGAATGTACAGGTCGAGTCGATCACGTTTGACTCGCGCCAGGTACGCGAAGGGGTGCTGTTTGTGGCCATGCGCGGCGTGCAGGTAGATGGGCACACCTTCATAGCGAAAGCCGCGGAGGCGAAGGCCAATGCCATCGTTTGCGAAGAGTTACCGGCGGAATTGGCAGGTGACGTCACTTATATCAAAGTTAAAAATAGCGGTCAGGCCCTGGGTTTGATGGCTTCTTCGTTTTACGGCCATCCGTCCAGGAAACTGAAACTGGTGGGCGTGACGGGCACCAACGGCAAGACCACCTCAGTGACTTTGCTGCACAAGCTGTTCCGTGAACTGGGCTACCATGTAGGGATGATCTCCACGGTGCAGAACCAGATCGACGAGGAGGTAATCCCGTCGACGCATACCACACCGGACGCCGTGTCGCTGAATGCCTTGCTGGACAAGATGGTGAAGGCAGGTTGCGCTTACGCCTTTATGGAGGTGAGTTCGCATGCCATGGTGCAGCAGCGTGTGGCAGGTATAACTTTTGCCGGCGGCGTGTTCACCAACATCACGCACGACCACCTGGATTACCACGGCACATTTGACGAGTACATCAAGGCTAAGAAATCTTTCTTTGATATGCTGCCAGCGAGGGCTTTTGCGCTGATCAACGCCGACGACAAGCGTGGTCCGGTGATGGTGCAGAACACCAAAGCCGATGTGCGCTACTTCTCGCTCCGCAAGATAACCGATTTCAAAGCACGCCTGATCGACAACACGTTGCAAGGGCTGCATCTGGAGATAGACGGACACGAGATTTGGGCCAAGCTGATCGGGGCTTTCAACGCTTATAATCTGCTGGGTGCCTATGGCGTGGCGGTTTTGCTGGACGAAGATCCGATAGAAGCCCTAACAGTACTTTCGAGTCTGAATACGGCAGCAGGTCGCTTTGATTACATTGTGTCTGATAACGAGCAAATTACAGGTATAGTGGACTACGCTCACACGCCGGACGCACTGGAGAATGTCCTAAACACAATACAACAGATCCGGACGCCATTGCAGAAGGTGATAACAATAGTCGGCTGTGGCGGCAACCGCGACGCGACCAAGCGCCCGGTGATGGCTGACATCGCCTGCCGCCTGAGCGACAAGGTAATACTGACGTCCGACAATCCACGCTTTGAAGAGCCGCAGGCTATCCTTGAAGACATGCAAAAAGGTGTAAAGCCGCTGGACTTCAAGAAGACCCTGAGTGTGCTGGATAGGAGAGAGGCGATTCGCACAGCCTGCATGCTGGCCGGCAAAGACGATATCATTCTGGTGGCGGGCAAAGGGCACGAGACTTATCAGGAGATAAAGGGGGTAAAGTATCCCTTCGACGATAAACAGGTACTGCAGGAGTCGCTGCAACAGCTTGGTAAATAAGCCATAGAAAACAAACGAAACAGGAACAGACGATAGATTAAATGCTCTACCATCTCTTTACATACCTTGACCGTGAATACGACCTTTTGGGGGCGGGTGTATTTCAATACATCTCCTTCAGGGCAGGTATGGCAACGCTTACCTCACTACTGATTGCAATGATTTTTGGCGGCCGCTTGATAAAAATGCTGCAGCGCAAACAAGTAGGCGAGAGCATCCGCGACCTGGGTCTGGAAGGCCAGATGGAGAAGAAAGGCACCCCGACCATGGGCGGTCTGATTATCCTGCTGGCTATCCTGGTGCCAACGCTTCTCTTTGCCCGTCTGGACAATATTTACGTCCTGTTGATGATCGTTTCGACGATCTGGCTGGGGCTGATCGGCTTTCTGGATGACTACATCAAAGTGTTCAAAAAGAACAAAGAGGGACTGGCCGGAAAATTTAAGGTGCTGGGTCAGATTGGCTTAGGAATTATTGTGGGTTTGACTCTATACTTTAGTGACGATGTTGTCGTAAGACAGTACATTTTCACCGATGGCTCTACCTCCGCCGTGAACGCCACGAGCAAGTGGGTGGACATCAAGTCCATGATTACAACCATTCCTTTCCGCAAAAATAACGAGCTCGATTACTGCAATCTGTTCTCTTTTGCCGGTCCGCTTTTCGCAGACTGGTCGTGCTACCTGTACATCCCCTTCGTGATTCTGGTGATCACAGCCGTATCCAACGGCGCCAACATCACCGACGGAATCGACGGTCTGGCAGCTGGTACCTCAGCCATCATCGGCCTCACGCTGGCGATCTTTGCATGGGTATCCGGTAACACCATTTTCGCGGACTATCTGGACATCATGTTCATCCCCAACTCGGGTGAGCTAACCATTTTTGCGCTGGCCTTTGTGGGAGCCTGTGTGGGCTTCCTGTGGTATAACTCCTATCCGGCCCAAGTGTTCATGGGCGACACGGGCAGCTTGGCTATCGGCGGTATTATCGCGGTGATGGCCCTGATCGTGCGCAAGGAATTGCTTATACCTATCCTTTGCGGCATTTTCCTGATCGAGAACCTATCGGTTATGCTGCAGGTGAGCTACTTCAAGTATACAAAGAAGAAGTATGGGGAGGGCCGACGCATCTTTAAGATGTCGCCGCTGCACCACCACTACCAGAAAAACGGCTACCATGAATCCAAGATCGTTTCGCGCTTTTGGATTGTGGGCATTATGCTGGCAATTTTGACATTGGCAACCCTGAAACTGCGATAGGAACATGAAACTAGCGATACTCGGAGCGGGAGAAAGTGGCGTAGGGGCAGCATTGCTGGCCAAGGCGAAGGGGCTTGACGTGTTTGTTTCGGACATGGGCCAGATCAAAGAGGTATACAAAGCCAAGCTGGCAACAGCGGCTATACCTTACGAAGAAGGCACCCATACCTTCGAGCGCATACTGGAGGCTAACGAGATCGTCAAAAGCCCTGGTATACCTGACAAGGCGGCCATCATTCAGGAGGCTATCAAGCGGGAGATTTCAATCATTTCGGAGATAGAGTTTGCCGGCAGGTATACCGACGCGAAGTTCATCTGCATCACGGGTACCAATGGTAAGACCACAACCACCTTGCTAACCTACCACTTGCTGAAGAGCGCAGGTGTAAATGTGGGCCTTGCCGGTAATATTGGTGAGAGCTTGGCCGAAAAGGTAATTGATAACAAGCACGAGTACTATGTGGTGGAGCTGAGCAGTTTTCAGCTTGACAACATGTACCAGTTCAAAGCACATATTGGAGTACTGTTAAATATTACGCCAGACCACCTCGACCGGTATGGCTATGACTTAAACAAGTACGCCGCCTCCAAGTTGCGCATTGCGCAGAACATGAGCGGCGCGGACTACTTTATCTACAACAACGATGATGATATTATCCGTAATGCGTTCGATTCTGCGGCTTTTGGCGGAACCACAATCCCATTCTCGCTCCAAGGAGCGGCAGGTACGAAAGTACTATGTGAAGGGACGCATGTAAAAGTCAACGTCAAGTTCTTTGAAGGCGACATTGACGCTTCACGCTCTGCCCTGATCGGCAAGCACAACCAGTACAACACCATGGCCGCTGTAGCGGTCGCCAAGCTGATGGGCGTAGCCGACAGCCAGATTGAAAAGGGTCTGGAGACGTTCGAGAATGCCGAGCACCGCTTACAGGTGATCACGGTTTCAAAGGAAGTCACCTACATCAACGACTCGAAAGCGACCAATGTGGAAGCGGTGTATTATGCCTTGGAGGGTATAAAGCAGCCGATCATCTGGATCGCGGGCGGCGTGGACAAAGGCAACGACTACAGTGTGCTGACCGAACTGGCCAAGGAAAAGGTGAAAGTGCTGGTGTGTCTGGGCAAAGACAATGACAAGTTGAAGCAGGCATTCGGGCGCATTGTACCAGTGGTGGTGGAAACAACTTCGATGGAGTATGCGGTGCGGATGGGCCGCTTGCTGTCGACACCGGGTGATGTGGTGCTATTGTCGCCGGCCTGTGCGAGTTTCGATTTGTTCAACAATTACGAGCACCGGGGGCAGCGCTTCAAGGAGGCCGTGGAGAAGATAGTTTTGAAAAAGTAAGATTTTTAATTTTTAGCCAAAGGTATTATGATCAAGCAGTGGTTGCAGCGGAACCTGAAAGGGGACGCGGTGCTTTGGGGCATCGTGCTGATGTTCTCGCTTATCAGCATGGCAGTCGTTTATTCGGCTACCGGTACCTTGGCGTACAAGCAAAAAGACGGTAACACGGAGTACTTCCTCTTCAAGCACTCTTCCCTGATCTTCATCGGTTTGGCCTTTATGTGGCTGGCCCACAAGATCGATTACCGCTACTATTCCCGACTATCACTGGTGGCGCTTATTCTGTCTGTGCCGCTGTTGCTCTATACCTTCTTCTTCGGCTCGAACATCAACGAGGCGTCCCGCTGGATCACTATCCCGGTCATTAACCAGACCTTCCAGCCTTCGGATTTGGCGAAACTGGCCCTGATATCCTACTTGGCCAGTATGCTCTCGAAAAAGCAAAACAGCTTTGATGACTGGAAGCGCAACTTGTTGCCGATCTTCGCTTGGACAGGTTTTATCTGTGCGCTGATCGCCTTGACGAATACCTCCACAGCAGTGTTGCTGTTCCTTACAAGTCTGTTACTGATGTTTATCGGTCGCGTGCCGATGAAATCGCTGGCAGTTTTTGTGATAGCGGGTGCCATGTTGGGTGGTATTGGCCTGGCAGCGGGTCAGCGTCTGGGTACGGCCATCAGCAGGGTAGAGGCCTTTTTCGATGAATCCGAAACCGCTTTCCAGCTCGAGCAGTCCTACATCGCGATCGCTACAGGCGGCGTGGTGGGCAAGGGTCCTGGCAACAGCGACCAGCGCGATATTCTGCCGCACCCTTACTCGGATTTTATCTACGCAATCATATTAGAAGAATACGGTTTGTTGGGCGGTGCCCTGGTGCTGTTCCTATACCTGGCCTTGCTCTACCGGGGATTGGTCACGGTCACGAAAAGTAACGGTGCCTTCGGCGGTTTGCTGGCGGCTGGTCTGAGTTTCAGTCTGGTGCTGCAAGGTATGATCAACATGGGCGTAGCCGTTGGGCTTGGTCCGATCACGGGTCTGCCGCTGCCGCTCCTGAGTATGGGGGGAACCTCCCTGATCTTTACGGGTATTTCGATCGGGATCATCCTGAGCGTGAGCCGTACCGTGAAAGGAGAAGAGTCATTTAGTTCAACTGCTAAAGTGACGGCCAATGCCTAATCCGCAGCGTCCATATCGCTTCATCATCAGCGGTGGCGGCACCGGCGGGCACATTTACCCGGCCATTGCCATTGCTAACCAGATCAAGGTGGTGCAACCTGATGCGGAGATCCTGTTTGTGGGAGCGATCGGGCGTATGGAAATGACACGCGTGCCGGAAGCGGGCTATAAGATCGTCGGTCTCTGGATCAGCGGACTGCAGCGCCGCCTCACACTGGACAACCTCTCTTTCCCCTGGAAAGTGATCTCCAGTATCCGGATGTCGAACAAGATCATCCGTGATTTTAAGCCGGATGCGGTGGTGGGCGTGGGTGGCTATGCGAGTGGTCCGCTGTTGTACGCGGCAACCAAGCAAGGTATACCGGCGCTGGTTCAGGAGCAGAATTCCTATGCCGGTATCACGAACAAACTGTTGGCAAAGCGGGTGCAGAAGATCTGCGTGGCTTACAACAACATGGACGCCTTCTTCCCGGCTGATAAGCTGGTGCTGACGGGTAACCCGGTTCGGAAAGATATTATGGAGCTCGAAGGCAAGCGCCGTGAGGCCTTGCTGCACTTCGGACTGACTTCTGAAAAGAAAACTATCCTGGTGATAGGCGGAAGCCTGGGCGCCAGCACGATAAACCAAAGTATAGCCGCAGGGCTGCAGCAAATCGCAGATGCTGGCTACCAACTGATCTGGCAGACGGGCAGAGCATTTTATCCGCAGGCGCAGGAACTCGAAAAGCCATTTGCCAACGCAGGTATACACGCCTTCGATTTCATCCGGCAGATGGATCTGGCCTATGCCGCCGCCGATGTGGTGGTATCCAGGGCCGGGGCGCTTTCGATCTCGGAGCTGTGCCTGGCCGGGAAGCCAAGTATACTGGTGCCTTCGCCGAACGTGGCCGAAGACCACCAGACTAAAAACGCCATGTCGCTGGTGCAGGAGGAGGCCGCCCTGTTGGTGCGCGACGCCGATGCACAGCAACAGCTTATACCTGCTGCCTTGGAACTGGCCGGCAACGAGGCAGAGCAGCACCGTCTGTCGCAGAACATACTGAAACTGGCGCGGCCAAATGCCGCTGTCGATATTGTAAACGAACTGTTAAAGTTGATCAAGTGAGACTGGAAGATTATAGCTATATCTATTTCCTTGGCATCGGCGGCATCGGCATGAGTGCCATCGCCCGCTGGTTCAATGCGCGGAAGCTTCCGGTATGGGGTTACGACAAAACGCGCACCCCGCTCACCGAGGCACTGGAGCAGGAGGGCATCCGGGTACATTATGAAGACGATGTGAACCTGTTACCGAAAGAGATACTGGAGAACAAGGCCGCAACTTTAGTGGTGCTCACGCCGGCTATACCTGCCGAGCACACCGAGTGGGCTTACCTGAAGGAGCAAGGCTATACCATCAAAAAGCGCTCGGAGGTGCTGGGCATTATCACAGGCTCGGCCTATACCGTGGCTGTGGCAGGAACGCATGGCAAAACGACGACTTCCTCCATTGTGACGCACTTGCTGCACGAAGGCGGCGTGGACTGTTCCGCTTTCTTGGGAGGTATAGCCACCAACCTGAACTCGAACCTTTTGATCGGCAGAGGAACTTCTGATCAGGAGACGATCGTGGTAGAAGCCGACGAGTACGACCGCTCTTTCCTGACGCTATACCCGGACATTGCCATCGTGACTTCAGCTGATCCCGATCACCTGGATATTTATGGTGACAAAGAGGAACTGATCAGGACCTTTCAGAGGTTCATCAGTCAGGTGAAGCCCGGCGGCTACCTGATTTTACAAAGCGCCACCGATCCGCGGCTATTGGAAAAAGTGCAGGACGGCGTGCGGGTGATCCGTTACAGCCTGAGCGAAGGTGAGAGCCATGTGCAACAGCTTGAGATACAGGGGTACAGCTTCTGTTTTGACGCTGATACACCCTTCGGTAACATAGCCCGTCTGAAGCTGGCTTTGCCCGGATACCACAATGTGGAGAATGCGCTGGCCGCACTGATAGCGGGCCAGATCATGGGCGTGTCAGCAGACAAACTGCGTGATGCGCTGGCGACTTACAGAGGTGTGAAACGTCGCTTTGAAATCGTGTATGAAGGGCAGGGCAAGGTATACATCGACGACTATGCGCATCACCCGAAAGAGATCGATGCGTTCATGACATCTTTGCGTGCCATTTACCCGGACAAAAAGCTGACGGTGGTGTTTCAGCCGCATTTGTACAGCCGCACGCGTGACTTTGCAACTGAATTTGCACAAAGCCTGAGTGCCGCCGACGAACTTATATTGTTGGACATCTACCCAGCACGGGAAAAGCCAATTGAAGGCGTAACTTCAGAAATGATTTTAGGCCTTGTAAGCGGCCCGAAAAAAATACTTTTGCATAAAGAGGCCGTGGCGGCCTATTTAGCAGAGAATGCTGATTTTGAGGTTCTTGCAACAGTGGGAGCCGGTGATATCGATACATTAGTGAAGCCTATAAAAAATATTTTAGAAAATAACTGATATGGGCTTGAATAGTAAAATAAAATCTTTAATTTTTGCATGTTGTAGCGTGGTTACCATCGCTGCACTTGCAGGGTTCGCTTCCTCTCGCCAAAATGAAAAAAAGTGTGAGAAAGTGTCAATAACAATTGATAATGAGTACAATAATTACTTTATTGGGGAAGAGGAAGTAAGAGACCTTTTAACCCGGGAGGGAGAGCGAAAACTGGAAGGTTTGCCCAACCAGCAGATCGACCTCAAGAACCTGGAGAAGCGCATTGAAGCGCACAGCTTTGTGAAAGAGGCAGAGGTGTTCAAAGCATTGGACGGCAACATACAAGTAAGCATAAAGCAAAACAGGCCTATAGCTAGAATTATACGACCAGATCAGGATGTCTACATCGACGCAGAGGGTAATATGCTGCCCCTTTCCGAAAGATACACCGCTCGTGTCATACCTATTACGAAGACCCAGTCCAGCAGACCGTTCGGCCGGGATTTCTTTCAGGACTCTACAGGCCAGGCCTATCTTTCCTTGCTGCGTTTCATTGAAACCGATCAGTTTTGGAAAGCCCAGTTAGCCCAGATGCATATCGATGAGAAGGGCCGAATATCTTTCCTGCCACAGGTAGGGGAGCACACCATTGAGTTTGGAAAACCGGACGAAGCGGAACAGAAATTTAAGAAGTTGATGGTCTTTTATAAAGAAGTACTACCCGTGATGGGCTGGGATAAATATAAGAGAGTCAATGTGGAATACGAAGATCAGATAATTTGTGAATAACATATACAGCATATGCAGAACGACAAAATTGTAGTAGGCTTGGACATCGGCACAACCAAAGTTTGCGCACTTGTTGGTCGGAAGAATGAGTATGGAAAGCTGGAAATTCTTGGGATGGGCAAAGCCATCTCGGAAGGGGTGGTGCGCGGTATTGTCAGCAATATCGACAAAACTGTGGAGGCGATCAGGAAAGCAGTTCAGCAGGCCGAAGATCAGGCGAGCATCAACATCAAGGTAGTGAACGTGGGCATTGCCGGCCAGCACATCAAGAGCCTGCAGCACAATGGCAGCATCACGCGTCAGATGACCGACGATGAGATTACGGTGGACGATGTGAATCGTCTGACAAACGACATGTACCGCTTGGTGACTCCTCCTGGCAGCGAGATCATCCACGTGATGCCGCAGGAGTACAAGGTGGACTATGAAGAAGGGATTACTGATCCGGTAGGTATGTCGGGTGTGCGTCTGGAGGGCAACTTCCACATCATCACCGCACAATCCAACGCGATCAGCAACATCAACAAATGCATTGCCCGTGCCGGACTGGAAATTGACAACCTGATCCTGGAGCCGCTTGCCTCAAGCATGTCGGTGCTCAGCGATGAGGAGAAGGAAGCAGGCGTGGCACTGGTGGACATTGGCGGCGGTACGACTGATCTTGCTATCTTCAAAGACAATATTATCCGCCATACGGCAGTTCTTCCTTTCGGTGGTAATATCATCACGTCTGACATCAAACAGGGCTGCATGGTGATGCAGAACCAGGCGGAGCAGCTGAAAGTGAAGTTTGGCAAGGCGATTGCTGACGAGGCTTCCGATAACGAGATCGTTTCCATACCTGGCCTGCGTGATCGTACGCCAAAGGAAATCTCTTTGAAGAACCTGGCCTATATCATTGAGGCGAGAATGGAAGAGATCGTAGAGCTGATCTACTCAGAGATTGTTCGCTCAGGGTATAGCAACAGCCTGGCGGCAGGTATCGTGATCACAGGTGGCGGCGCTCAGCTCCAGAACCTGGTGCAGTTGGTAGAGTACATCACCGGCATGGATACCCGCATTGGCTACCCGAACGAGCACCTGGGCAAGTCGAAGATCGATGCGGTGAAGAGCCCGATGCACGCAACAGGCGTTGGCCTGGTGCTGGCCGGCTATCAGTCGCTTGACCAGCGCGAGGAGAAGCATGTGGAAGTGCAGCAACAGGAAGTATACAATAAAGTAGTAACCAAAACTGCCAACAAAGAAGGCAGCAGCAAGAGATTGCTCGACAGACTCAAAGGACTTTTGTCGGACGATATCGATTAGTTAGAAGCATAATTATTAGAAACCCATAATAGCAGGAGATTTTAGCATGACATCAATGTACAGTTTTGACCTGCCGGCAAGCGGCAAGTCCATCATCAAGGTGATTGGCGTCGGAGGTGGAGGCAGCAACGCGGTGAACTTCATGTACGGCCAAGGTATCAAGGACGTAGAGTTTGTGATTTGCAACACGGATATGCAGGCCTTGAAAAGCAGCAGTGTGCCCAACAGACTCCAGATTGGCCTGAACCTGACTGAAGGTCTGGGAGCCGGAGCCAACCCTGAAAAAGGAAAGCACGCCGCCCTCGAAAGCAAGGAAGAAATACGTGAGCTACTCAGCAACGATACTAAAATGGTGTTTATCACAGCCGGTATGGGCGGTGGTACTGGTACTGGTGCGGCTCCTGTTATTGCTAAAGTTGCGAAAGAACTGGGTATCTTAACGGTAGGTATCGTAACGGCACCATTTGCTTTCGAAGGCAGAAAGAAAAAGATCGCCGCTGAAAACGGTATCAAAGAACTGAGCGAAAACTGCGACACGATACTCGTTATCCTCAATGACAAGCTGCGTGAGATGTTCGGTAACCTGGCGATCCGTGAGGCTTTCGCGAAGGCCGACAACGTGCTGACCACAGCCGCTAAATCTATTGCTGAAATCATTACCGTTACAGCCGAGATCAACGTCGACTTCGAAGACGTGAAAACGGTTATGAAAGATTCTGGAGCTGCAGTGATGGGTTCTGCAACGACAGAAGGCGAGGGGCGTGCGCTCCGAGCTGCTGAAGAGGCGCTTTCTTCTCCATTGCTAAACAACACCGATATTCACGGTGCTCAGAAAATCCTTCTTTCTATTATGTCTGGTGACCAGGCTGAACTGGAAATGGATGAGTTGACTGAGATCACTGAATACATCCAGGACAAAGCCGGCCAGGAGGCAGAGGTAATTTTTGGTCACGGTATCGACTCTTCGCTGGGTCAGAGCATCCGCGTGACGGTAATCGCCACTGGTTTCGCCAGCACTGCTGAAGCGATCATCGAGCCAAAAAAAACAGTCTTTGACCTGGAGAGCCAAAAAAAAATTGAGGTAGCTGAGCCAGCCAAGCCGGAGCAGCCTAAAATGGTGAACTTCGTGCCTGAGCCTGTGGTAGCGCCTGTCGCTACACCTCAGCCGCCGCAGCCTGTGCAGCAGCAGTTCGAGATTCGCCGTCCGATGGTGGAGCAGCCGCAACAACCTGTTCAGCCACAGGCCCCGCAGCAACAGCAGTACCAGCAGCCACAGGCGCCTCAGCCACAGCAGCCAGCACAGCAACCGCAGCGTCGCGTTTTTAACCTGGAGGGCTCTGCTACACAGGAGTTCGGCAACGGATCTGGTGCGCAGCAGCAGGAAGACTATGCGACTCGGGAAGCCAAGCGCGTGGAAGCTGAGCGTGAGCTGATGAGGCAAAAAGCCATTGAGCGCCGTGAGCGCCTGAAAATGCTGAGCACTGATATGACGACGAGCGAAGCGATGAAAGAAAAAATGGATGTGCCGGCTTACCTGCGCCGCAACGTGGCTCTGGATTCAGTGGCGCACTCTTCCGAGCGCAACATATCCCGTTTCAACCTGAACGATGACAACGAGATACTGGGCGACAACCGTTTCCTGCATGACAATGTAGACTAATCATTTATCCTGTTTTCTAATAATGTAAAGAGCCCGCAACTATTGCGGGCTCTTTTGCTTTAGACCTTACTTGTTCAATACCTATACCTGCATCCTTAAAATACCTAGCCTTCACAAAAAATCATAATTTTCTAACCTGTGCTTCCACAGCTTGACTAGAATAGGCTTGAAACCACAATAGTAGGTATAAGCAGAAGTATCAGGAGCTTTACAGCATGCAGGTATATGCTAGATGCAGGCAGTCGCAAGGCCTTAAGTATAGTCCAGAGAGCCAGGTTTGCGATTAGAAGCAGGGTATAGCCGAATTATAAATAGGACTGGAGCCTTGTCATTGCCAGTCCATACCTTGTAAACCAGCGTAACAACAACTGCCAGATTAACCAGTACTACGAGTAAAAGATGGTAGTGCATTTGTAGCTCAATATTAGGTATAGCTATGCACTTAGAAATGGATAAACTGATCAATCTGCTGATTCAGTAACTCCAGGTATAGCTCGTTTGTGATGGCAGTACCATCAAAATTTTTCTCGATCTGGGCGAGTCGGGGCTTAAGTGCCAACACGTGCATCCCCAGGTAATTAAAGATATCCGTCAGGTGACTCATGGCCAGACCGCTGCCTTGTACGCCAGAAGACAAACCTACCAGGGCCGCCTTCTTGTTGCGAAAAGTGTTCGGATAGGAGAGGCCGTCTATAAAAGCCTTCAGCACGCCAGGGAAAGATCCGTTGTATTCTGGTACGATGAACACAAACTTTTCTGAATCACCAATAACAGCGCTTAGTTCATTAAAGGTCTGGTTTGTGCCTATGTTGTCGTAGAGAGCGGTAGTCGTAAAGTCGGCGGGGAGGTCGGCCAGGTCCAGTATCTGGCTTTCTATCCGGCGTTCATCCAACAGTCTGGCATATAGGTTAGCTACGGCTCTGGAGTTGGAGGATGGTCTGTTTGTGCCCGTTATAATGGTGATCATGGTTGGATGTAGGTGTTTTCGTATAAACAGCCGCCAGTTGCTACTGTTTGCAAGTTGATGTGGATATCAGAATAATTGTGCGAATATAAAAGCAAAAGGCGAGAACAGTTTCCTGTCTCGCCTTTAAAGCTTAGTAGAATCAGGTTAACTATACGTTGTCGGAGGTAGCCTTTGCGCCCAGGTACTCACGGTTCATCATGGCAATGTTATCCAGCGAAATGCCTACAGGGCACTCAGCAGCACAAGCACCTATGTTAGAGCAGGCACCAAAGCCTTCCACGTCCATCTGAGCCACCATGTTCTCAACGCGTGTTTTAGCTTCTACTTTGCCCTGAGGCAGCATGGCCAGCTGCGATACCTTCGCGCTCACGAACAGCATGGCAGAGGCGTTTTTGCAAGCCGCTACGCAAGCGCCACAACCAATACAGGTAGCTGCGTCAAACGCCTTGTCAGCGATTGTCTTAGGTATAGCAATCTCGTTTGCGTCTGGCACGCCGCCTGTGTTCACAGACACGTAACCACCCGCCTGTTGAATGCGGTCAAAGGCAGAACGGTCTACGATCAGGTCTTTGTGTACCGGGAATGCGGCCGCTCTCCAAGGTTCGATCGTGATGGTATCGCCGTGGTTGAAGTGACGCATGTGCAACTGGCACGTGGTGGTGCCACGCTCCGGACCGTGTGCACGGCCGTTGATGAACAAGCTGCACATACCGCATATACCTTCTCGGCAGTCGTGGTCGAAGGCAACAGGCTCCTGACCTGCTACCAGTAGTTCTTCGTTCAGCACGTCCAGCATCTCCAGGAAAGACATATCCGGGGATATGTTCTTAAGTGGGTAGGTTACCAGCTGACCTGCAGAGTTTTTATCTTTTTGGCGCCAAATCTTCAATGTGAGGTCCATTGGTTTAGCATTTGGATTACTTCCAGCCATTTCTTTATCAATTACGAATTAAGAATCATGAATTAAGAATTTCTAATTGCCCTTTGCTAGGCCTATTACTCATTCCTAATTATTAATTAATCATTACTTGTAGCTACGTTGCGTCAGCTTCACGTTTTCGAACTTCAGCTCTTCCTTATGCAGGATCGGCTGCCCGCTGGTGCCGGCATACTCCCAGGCTGCCACATAGGCAAAGTTCTCATCGTCACGCAGGGCTTCGTTCTCCGGCGTCTGGTATTCCTCGCGGAAGTGACCGCCACAAGACTCGTTTCTGTGCAGAGCGTCGTCTACCATCAGCTCGCCCAGTTCCAGGAAGTCAGCCACGCGGTGCGCTTTCTCCAGTGTCTGGTTTAGTTCTTCGTTAACACCCGTCACTTTCACGTTCTGCCAGAACTCGTCGCGCAGCTTGCGGATTTCCTGCTTGGCAAACTGAAGGCCTTCAGCATTACGGGCCATACCGCAATAGTCCCACATGATCAGTCCAAGCGCCTTGTGGAAGTCATCCACCGTGCGGTTTCCTTTAATAGAAAGAAGACGGTCTGTCGTGGCTTTCACGTTCTGCTCAGCTTCTTTAAAGGCAGGGTGGTCTACGCTCACTTTATCGTAAGGCGTTTGCGCCAGGTAGTCACCGATCGTGTAAGGTATCACAAAGTAGCCGTCTGCCAGACCCTGCATCAGTGCCGAAGCACCGAGGCGGTTAGCACCGTGGTCAGAGAAGTTACACTCGCCCGTTGCGTACAGACCCGGTATGTTGGTCATCAGGTTGTAATCTACCCACAGGCCACCCATTGTATAGTGTACGGCAGGGTAGATGCGCATTGGCTTTTCGTACGGGTTCTCATCCGTGATCTTGGCATACATCTCGAACAGGTTACCATACTTGGCTGCGATCGCAGGCTGGCCTTCACGCTTGATGGCGTCAGCGAAGTCCAGGTATACGGCCAGGCCAGAAGAACCCACGCCACGTCCCTCGTCACACATCAGTTTCGCGTTACGCGAAGCCACGTCGCGTGGCACCAGGTTACCGAAAGCAGGATACTTACGCTCCAGGTAGTAGTCGCGGTCTTCTTCTTTTATGTCGTTCACCGAAATCTCACCCTTGCGCAGACGCTGGGCAATTTCAACCGTTTTAGGTACCCACACACGTCCGTCGTTACGCAGCGATTCTGACATCAGCGTCAGTTTGGACTGGTACTCTCCGGATACTGGTATACAGGTAGGGTGAATCTGGGTGAAGCAAGGGTTGGCGAACAAAGCACCTTTCTTGTGCGCTCTCCAGGCTGCTGTAGCGTTAGAGCCCATTGCGTTGGTAGAAAGGAAGAATACGTTGCCATAACCGCCTGTTGCCAGCACCACAGCGTGTGCGCTGTGCGATTCCACTTTACCTGTGATCAGGTTACGTACCACGATACCGCGGGCTTTGCCGTCCACCATGACCAGGTCCAGCATTTCGGTGCGTGGGAACATCTTCACCTTACCGTAGGCAATCTGACGGTTCAGGGCAGAGTATGCACCCAGCAACAACTGCTGTCCGGTTTGGCCACGGGCGTAGAACGTACGCGATACCTGCGCACCACCGAATGAACGGTTGGCCAGCAATCCGCCGTATTCACGGGCGAAAGGAACACCCTGCGCCACGCACTGGTCAATGATGTCAACTGACACCTGCGCCAGGCGATACACGTTAGCCTCACGTGCGCGGTAGTCACCACCTTTAATGGTGTCGTAGAACAGACGGAAGATCGAGTCGCCGTCGTTTTGGTAGTTTTTAGCGGCGTTGATACCACCCTGTGCAGCGATCGAGTGCGCACGGCGTGGGGAGTCCTGGAAACAGAACGCCTTCACGTTATAGCCCAGTTCGCCGAGTGTGGCAGCGGCAGAAGCACCGGCAAGGCCAGTACCTACTACAATAATGTCGTATTTGCGTTTATTGGCTGGGTTCACCAGCTTCACATTGAATTTATGCTTGTCCCACTTCTCAGCCAAAGGCCCTTCGGGGATTCTTGAATCTAATATCATAGTAACTTTACTAGCTTAAATTACATGTTAACGAAGAAAAAGAAGTAGAGCGGAATAATCGCGAAACCCAGGCTGATGAGGACAGAGAAAGCAACGCCAAACGTCTTGATGAACGGCGTGTATTTTCTGTGCGTAAGGCCAAGCGACTGGAAAGCACTCTGAAAACCATGGATCAGGTGGAAAGCCAAAGCGACCATCGAGATAACATAGAGGGCTACGTAGATCGGGTTCTTAAACGCATAGGCCACTTCACTGTACAGGTTCAAATACTCCTTATTCGGAACACCCTCTAACTCACCAAAGCGAGCCGGCACAAAGAAATTCCATAAGTGTACGAGCAGGAAAATAAGGATAATAGTGCCCAGCAGACCCATGTTACGTGAAGACCAGTTAGAGTTTTCCTGAGGGTGATTCTCTGCGTAACCGACAGGGCGCGCGGCCTTGTTGCGGCGGGTCAGCACAATGGCGTCGTAGATGTGGAACAAGAATCCGAGTACCAGCACTATTTCCATTGTACGGATAACCGGATTGTTAGCCATAAAATGGGAGTAGGTATTAAAGGCATCGCCACCGTCCTGGTAGAAGAGCGTGAGGTTACCTACCAGGTGCACCACCAGGAAAGAGCACAGGAAAAGACCTGTGATAGACATGATGAGTTTGCGGCCGATTGTACTGGAAAACGTTTTAGTAAACCAATTCATCTGTATTTGTTAGAAGGTTAAGTAATGAATGCTTTTTAATGCCCAAAGGTACAAGCGGAGCCTGTATAAAACAATTAAATAGCATATTTTGAATCAATCTAAATTGCAATGCGTAGGACTGAAAACCATATATTATAAACCTACTTTTCTCGCTTTTGTTGATAATAAAAAGGTAAAAATTCAGTTTTCATTTTACCTTTGTTCAGCGCCAAATCTAACTCTACGCTTATGCCAAATAGTTTACGCTTGAGCTGTTGCTTGCCTGGCCGCCTTGTGCTGTTGGTATTGATGTTGTTGTTGGGATATGCGAACGAGGCGCAGGCTACTCACATCCGGGCAGGGGACATCACCGCCCGTCGGGACACTGGCCCTAATCCGAACCCCCGAAAGTTCTTTTTCACCATGGTGATGTACACCAAAACCTCCTCCACAGCCGATGACCCCTTTGTGTTCATCACGATGGGGGATGGGCAGACAGTTCGGGTAGAACGCCTGTCCGTAACAAACATTAAACCAGATGTAGACCGCGAGGTTTTTGAGTGGGAGTATACCTTTCCGGCCAACGGTACCTATACCGTAACATGGGTAGGTGAGAACCGGAACGGGGGGATCCTGAACATGGCCGCCCCAACCGATCAGCTGACCTTTGCCATCTCCACGACGATATCGATTAACCCGCTCCGGGGCCTGAATAGTACACCCATACTGCAGGTGGCCCCAATTGATGAAGCAACTGCCGGTGAGCGTTGGGTGCATAACCCGGGAGCGATCGATGCTGACGGCGACAGCCTTGCCTACCGCCTGATACAGCCGCAGCACCGCAACCAGCAAACCGGCACGATCACCAACGTGCCCGGCTACCGCGATCCGCATACAGTTGATAACTGCCGCAACTCCACTAACACCGGACCTTCGACTTTTACCCTCGACCCCATTACCGGGCAACTCACCTGGGATGCCCCCTGCCGACTGGGAGAATATAACGTGGCCTTTGTGGTAGAGGAATGGCGTACAACAGGAGCTGCCCCTGTGCTGATCAGCACGGTCGTGCGCGACATGCAGATCCTGGTAGTCGATGCCCGCAACCGCCCACCGGTGCTGGTGCCCCGTGACACCTGTATCGTGGCTGGCGAAACGCTGCGCACCACCATCACGGCTACCGACCCGGATGGCCATTTGATCAATCTAACGGTACCGGGTACGGGTGGCATACTGCCTCCGGCTACTTTCAGAGGGACTGTCAACCAACCGGGGCGCGCCGCCGGGCAATTGGTATGGAACACTTCCTGCAACGATGTGCGCGCTAACCCATACCAACTAATTTTCAGAGCTGAAGATAACCCGCCTCCACCTTCCAGGCAACTGGCTGACTTGCAGCCTTACCGCATCACGGTCATCGGTCCGGCTCCGCAGAACCTGCTGGCCACTGGCGAAGACCGTTCTGTTCGCCTGACCTGGGACAGCTACATCTGCCAGAATGCCTCTACCATCCGCATTTACAGGCGGGAGGGGCCATCGGGCTGGCGACCAGGGCCTTGCGAAACCGGTGTTCCTGCCAGTACGGGTTTTGTACTGATCGGCGAAGTAGGCAAGGAAGCAACGGAGTTTTTAGACAATAACAACGGCCAAGGACTAACCGCCGGGGCAGAGTATTGCTATGTAATTTATGCAGAGTTCCCAAGACCTGCCGGCGGACAAAGTATAGCATCGTTGGAGGCCTGTGTCGTGCTGGAGCGTGACATACCTTACATTACGAATGTAACAGTGGACCGCACCGATGCAACCAATGGGCAGATCACCGTTCGCTGGACGCAGCCTGGCGCAGGCATTGAGCGCCTGAATCCTCCGTTTGAGTACAGGCTATACCGCAAAGTAGGGCAGGAGTCGGGAGGGGCTTATCAGCAGGTGTTCTCCTCACGCAGACTGAGCGATACGGTATATGTGAACAGCGGGCTGAATACCGAGGCAAACGCCTACCGGTATAAACTTGAGTTTTACAGTACGCGTGCACCGGGCGGCCCAACACCGAATGTACTGCGCGATTCGACTTCGGCCTCCAGCGTGCGACTGGCAGCTGAGGCCCAGAGTACGGGCGATGAACTGGCTGTGTCGCTCAACTGGACTTATAATGTGCCATGGCGAAATGAAGTGCTCGAGCACCAGATTTTCAGGGTAGTAGAAGGTGAACTGGTTCAGGTTGGAAGCGTAACGGCATCGGCTAGCAGCGGTACTTTCGTGGACATGGGCACTGCCGCGGCGCCATTGGAGCGTGGGCAAACTTACTGTTACGTGGTGCGCACCCAGGGCACTTATCAGATAGATGGACTGCCGGAGCCACTGCAGAACCTGAGCCAGGAAGTATGTGTGGAATTACCGCTCGTTATCTGTCCGCCGGAGCTGACCCTGGATGTGCTGAACTGTGAGGCCTTCTTTGCAAACCCAACCCGGCCGCCTTACCAGAATGTGCTGAACTGGGTGCCGAAGATCGGAGACGGGTGCACAGACGAGATCGACTTCTATACGGTATACTTCAGAGGGCCGGGCGAGACGGAATACCGCGCCATCGCTACCACCAAAGAAACCACCTATACCCATACCGGGCTGGAGTCATTTGCAGCCTGCTATTACGTGACGGCCACCAGCATGACAGGGGAGGAGAGCGAGCCGAGCAACGAAGAGTGTAAGGACAACTGCTTCTTCTTCGAGTTGCCGAACATCATCACACCAAACGCTGACGGCAAAAATGATGTGTTCAAGCCAGATCCGAGGGCCGCGTTTATACGTTCCACAACCTTTAAGGTATTCAACCGATGGGGTGTAAAGGTATACGAAAGCAGTGCAGATGCGTATATCAACTGGCCGGGCACCGATAACGATGGTAAGCGCCTCACGGATGGGGTTTACTATTACGAGGCCGAGGTGGAGTTTATATCCATTGAACCGAACCGCAGCCGCAGTAAGTACAAAGGCTGGGTAGAAATAGTACGCTAATGACAAAAGAGGAACTGGTCCGGCTGCAGGGTTTGCCCATCGTGTTTTACGATGGCACCTGCGGCTTTTGCCAGGCCAGCATTCAGATCGTCTTGAAGTATAACAAGCAGCAAAACCTGTATTTTGCTGCCTTGCAGTCCGGATTGGTGGAGCAGCTCGTGCCGCAGCAGCTTATACCTGATCCACTGCCCGATTCCATTCTTTTCTTTGAAAACGGCCAGCTCTACACCGAGTCAGAAGCCGCCCTTCGCATTGCCCGCCATCTCAATTTTCCGTGGTCGGTGCTTTACTATTTTAGGTTTATTCCCTTATCTTTCCGCGATTTTGTGTACCGCTTCATCGCGAAACACCGCTACCGCATCGCCGGCCGTAACGAAGCCTGCATGCTGCCCAGCCCCGAAGAAAGGGCCCGGTTTGTGGCTTATTAAATTGTTAAATTGTTGATGGTTAAATGGTTGTTGGGACTTTGCCTGGCTGAACGGTTATTGGCTGTGTTGTTGGATTCTATACTTTGGAGACAGGTATAGGTGAGAACAGGTATAGACAGTGGTGAACGTTGGCTATACCTGAAAACTTAAAGAGGTCGGCGGGTATAGGCACAGGTCAGGTATAGATCGGGCCTCGCAGTATACACCTGGTTTTTTACCTGTTTAACAATTTAACCATCAATAATTTATCAATTTAACAATTGACAATAAACACTCAACAATAAAGAATGAAAAAGGCATACGTTTTCCCGGGACAGGGTTCTCAGTTTGTGGGTATGGGCAAGGACCTGTATGAGCAGCACGAGACAGCGCGTCAGCTGTTTGACAAAGCAAACGAGATCCTGGGGTTCAACATTACAGAGATCATGTTCAGTGGCACGGATGAGGAGCTGAAGCAGACCAGAGTAACACAGCCAGCCATTTTCCTGCACTCAGTGGCGCAGGCCGCTGTTGCACAGGAATTCAACCCCGATATGGTAGCCGGTCACTCGCTTGGCGAGTTTTCTGCCTTGGTAGCCAGCAAAGTATTGAGTTTTGAGGACGGCCTGAGACTGGTGTATAAAAGAGCAATGGCGATGCAGGCGGCCTGCGAAGCCAACCCATCCACTATGGCTGCTATTCTTGGCCTGGAAGATGCGAAAGTAGAAGAGGTGTGTGCCGCCGTAGAAGGGGAAGTGGTAGTGGCTGCTAACTACAACTGCCCTGGTCAGTTGGTGATCTCCGGTTCTAACAAAGGTATAGAGATTGCCTGTGAGAAAATGAAGGAAGCCGGTGCCAAACGCGCCCTGCCACTACCAGTAGGTGGTGCTTTCCACTCGCCGCTCATGAAGCCGGCAGAAGTGGAACTGGCCAAGGCCATCAACGAAACGACCTTCAGCCAGGGCATTTGCCCGATCTACCAGAACGTAGACGCCATGCCGCATACCGATCCGGAAGAGATCAAGCAAAACCTGATCAGCCAGCTGACCGCACCTGTGCGATGGACCCAATCGGTACAGCAGATGGTGGCCGATGGCGCTACGCACTTTGTAGAGTGCGGCCCGGGTAAAGTGTTGCAGGGACTCGTGAAAAAGATCGAACGCACAGCGGAGGTAAGCTCTGTGGTATAATGCTCCAGGTATAATTTAAAAAGACCATTGCGGCCTCGGCTGCAATGGTCTTTTTTTATGAGCTTTCTTTCAATGACGGCACCTAGGTATACACTACCGACCATTCTCGTCCACGGCCATTGGGATCACTCCCATTTGGCTTAACTCGTCCGATAGTTTCAGGAGCTCGTTTTTGATGATATCGCTTTGCTGCAGCTGCTGTTCCGGAAGGCTGATCACACGCGACAGGTATAGGTTCTCTTTTAAATGAAGCTCTTGCATAAGCCGGTCCAGTAACGCCTGGTTTTGGCCTATGTAGATAAGTGGCGAGAGCTCGATCTGAACATTTTGCTGCTTCGGGTTGATGATATTTACCCTGAAAAAATAATCGCCAACTTTGCCGAACAAGTAGGTCGAGATCTCCTTCACGATGGCATTGTATCCTTCAACAGCCCCATTAAAATGAAGCGACGTGAAAGCAGGGAAGTCGTACAGTCGCTTTTTCTTCAGGAGCTTCTCGTAGTTGTTTAGCAGCAGCAGGATAATGACGCCCAACGCTACAAAGGCCGCAACAAGGGCTTTTTCCGGTATTTGCTGGCTAAACGTTTCCATGGGCAAACGCTGCCTGAAAAGGGCAGGTATAAATGTAAAGGGAAGGACCAGTATAAACACAACCAGAAAGCCCCGCAAAAGGCTTTTCTTTTCATTGGTGATGATGGTGAGCAGGTCGTTCATATGCTGTTTGGGAGAGGCGTAAAACAGACGCATCAGATCACGTATACTTCCTAAGTATAGTCAACTCACAATATAAGTAAAATTTTGTTTTTACGGCTTAGCCAAGGCTTAAAGTAAGGTATTTTTAGAAAAAATCACAGCCATGTTACATGCCCTTAGTCTGCAGCCGAAATGTAGGGGTGAACGGGGAGTTTATCAGGGCAATCCTGTAGGAGCTGTATTACCGGCTGGTTCAGCACCGGGTGTAGCAGCTGCGGTGCGATCTCGCTTAGCGGCAGGAGTGTGAACCGGCGCAGGTGCAGCTGCGGGTGAGGAATGGTCAGGCGCTGCGTCTGCATGGCCAGCTGGTCGTAGAACAAGATGTCGATGTCGATGACGCGGGCGCCCCAGTGCTCGTGACGGATGCGCCCTAAATCCAGCTCGATCTGGTTTATACCTTGCAGCACCTGCTCGGGACTTAGTGCGGTCTGCACCTCCAGTACCTGGTTCAGGAAAGCGGGTTGGTCGGTATTACCCCAGGCGGCGGTTTCGTAAAGGGAGGAGCTTTGCACGATCGGGCCAATTTGGGCGGCAATACGTTCGCGGGCCTGGGACAGGTATAGCGGGCGGTCACCGAGGTTGCCGCCCAGGAGCAGGTATAGCTTAGGCATGTTTGTTGAAAAAGGCGATGCTGAGGTCGGCTGCGGCTTTGGCTGCTGTGGGCAAAACTTCCTGTTCGTAGGGGTGCTGTCCTCCAAAAGAATGATCGGCGCCTGGTAACAGGTGCAGTTCGGCATCCGGCTTCCAGGTATGCAGGTCGTGGGCCATTTGCACGGGCAGGGTTTCGTCTTCTTCACCATGCAGGATCAGCAGGGGCTGTTGCATTTTTTGGATCACTTTCGGAATTTCGAGTCGCTCCACATTGGCCAGATAATCCTCCACGATCTGGTAGTAGAGCGGCATGCGTATACCTGTGCGGGCATTCGTCACCCACTGCACACCTTCTTTTTTCCAGGATTCCTTTTCCAGCTCGTCCCAGCGCTGGTCAAAATTATTCACGGCAGCCCAGGTGGCCAGGGCCCGTACGCGGGTGTCTTCAGCGGCCTTGAGTATAACGGATCCGCCGCCGCGGCTGTGTCCAATCAGGTAAATGCGGTTCAGGTCCAATTCATTCTGGGGAAGTGGTCCCTCTTCGTCGTGCACCAGATCGATAAGCGACTTGAGGTCTTCCAACTCAATGCTGAAGTTATTGCGCCCAAAAGCTTCCATGTCGTGCAGGTCCGAATCGTTGTCGATGCTGGTGCCGTTGTGCGAGAAGTTGAACTTGATGAACACAAAGCCTTGACTTGCGAAGTATTCTGCCAGCAGGTTGAAATGTCCCCAATCCTTGAAGCCTTTGAAACCGTGGGTATAGAGTACGAGCGGCTTTTTGTTGCCGTCCTGGTTATAGGTGGCGTCAGCGGTGAAAGGACGCTCGTGCTCCGGGTATACCACGAAGTCTACTTTGAGTGTGTCTGCCATGGTGAGATGTGCTGTGTGATCAGAAGGCAATATAGTTATTTTAAGCAAGCGGCAAACCAGCACGAGGCTGTGCTGTTGGCAAAGTATACCACCGAGCTAAACTTAGATTATTTAAACGCTGATATTGCTATACTTGTTTGGAAACGACCCCCACACCTAGTAATATTGCGGAATATCACATGAGCATTAGCCTAAAGGAAATACAAGCGCCCATTGCCCAGGAGATGGAGCTGTTCGAGAAAAAGTTCAGGACTTCGATGAAGTCCAAGGTACTGCTGCTCGATAAGATCATGGGCTATATCGTGAAGCGCAAAGGCAAGCAGATGCGGCCGATGTTCGTGTTCTTCATGGCCAAGCTTTTCCGCGGCGACGCCATCGGTGATGCTACCTACCGCGGGGCCGCTCTGATCGAGCTGCTGCACACAGCCACCCTCGTGCACGACGATGTGGTGGACGAGGCCAATTACCGCCGCGGTTTCTTCTCTGTAAACGCCCTCTGGAAAAACAAAATTGCCGTGCTGGTAGGTGATTACCTGCTCTCCAAAGGCCTGCTGCTCTCCCTGCAAAACGATGATTACGAGTTGCTCAAGATCGTGTCGAATGCCGTGAAGGAAATGAGCGAAGGGGAGCTGCTGCAGATCGAGAAAGCCCGCCGCCTGGACATTGATGAGTCAGTGTATTTCGACATCATACGCCAAAAGACCGCTTCGCTTATTGCTTCCTGTTGCGCCGTTGGCGCCGCCTCAGCTGGCGCTTCGAAAGAGGACATCGAGAAGGCCCGTTTGTTTGGCGAGAAAGTGGGTATCGCGTTTCAGATAAAAGACGATTTGTTCGACTACGGCACTGCTGAGATTGGCAAGCCCGTAGGCATCGACATCAAGGAAAAGAAGATGACCCTGCCACTGATCCACGCCTTGCGCGAAGCCGACTGGATGACCCGACGACGTGTGATCTACAATGTAAAGAACAACAACGGCGACAACAAGCGTGTGCAGCAGGTGATCGACTACGTGAAAACCTCCGGCGGTATCCAATACACCATTGAGGCCATGAACCAGTACCACGCTGAGGCACTCGCCATTCTCCATACCTTCCCCGCCTCCCCATCCCGCACCTCCCTGGAGCAACTTATTGCTTATACCATCGAGAGGGAAAAATAAATTGTTGAATTGTTGATGGTTAAATTGTTTTAACCTCGCGATACGCGTACTTTCTCACGAATGTCTGTAGTATCAGCTATACCTATACCTGACTGGCAGAGACGGATCTGACTCGTGACTCTTTTGTTATTTCGAACGCTAGTGAGAAAACTGGAGGCTACAGCCTTAAGACCTCAGATGGCTCCCGCCAGTCTGGATGACAAATATTAATCGCTGTTTTACCTGCTATACCTTTACCTGGAGCGAAAATATCTGTAAACTTTGGAGTGAAAAATGTAAGCTTAGAAGGCAGGAGCGTAGGTAATTTTGGGAGCACAAAATAACCTATGAAAAATGAGTCTCAACACAAACGCCTGGAACCGGCTGCGCTACACGGTATACCTGCCAATTTATGACCTGATTGCCGATCGCATTTTCCGCAAGTACCGCCAGCGCTCCATTGAGCTGCTGCAAGCCAAACCGAACGATGCTATCTTGATCGTCGGGGCCGGTACCGGCCTCGACCTGCCCTACCTGCAAGGCCATACCCACATCACCGCCAACGACATTACACCCGGCATGATCACCAAACTAAAAGCGCGTGCGGAACGCTTGGCTATACCTGTCAATGCCCACATGATGGACGGTCAGCAACTCAGTTACTCTGATAACAGTTTCGATGCCGTCATCCTGCACCTGATTATTGCGGTTATACCTGATCCCGTGGCATGTATACGCGAAGTGGAGCGGGTGCTGAAGCCGGGCGGCACCGTTATGGTGTTCGATAAATTTCTGCCGGATGGTCAGCAACCTTCGCTGCTGCGACGCCTCTTCAACCAGGCTGCCAGCACGCTTTTTTCGGATGTGAACCGCAGCATTGGCGACATCGTCAGCCATACCTCACTGCAAGTAGAGCTCAAAGAACCAGCTGCTTTTGGAGGCACATTCAGGATTGTGCGGCTTAGGAAACCTGAGTAAACACAGACCTACAGCAGGAGGGAAAACTGTGAAATTACTCTATGGAAAATCAAGGGTAATGAAAAGGCTAGACAGAGATACTGCCAGGTAGAAATCTAAAAATAGAAAGGCCGCTACTTCACCAGTAGCGGCCTTCGCTATACCTGCTGATCATTAAACAATCAGCAATTAACAATCAACAATTAAATCTTCTCAGCCAGCAGCTCGTCCATCGTTTTGTTAAAGTCCGCTAACCAGGCCTCGTAGTATTGGCCGGTGCCAGGACCCGAGAAACCGGTGTGGATCTTGCGCACTTTGCCCTGGCGGTCTATGAAGATAGTAGTAGGGAAGGAGAGAACGTGGTTGAGCGCTGGCAAAGCCTGAGCAGCAGCTTCCTTATCGGCCGGACCAGCATAAAGCAGATCGTACTCGATATCAAAGCGATCCTTCATTTTGGTTAGACGTGGCACGGCTTGTTCGTAGCCTTTGGTGCGCTCAAAACCAAGGCCGATGATCTCAAGGCCACGGTCTTTGTTCTTGGCATAGTAGGGCGCCAGAAACTGGGTTTCATCCATACAGTTCGGGCACCAGGAGCCCAGCAGCTGCACCAGCACCACCTTGCCTTTGTATTTCTCATCCGACAGCGACACCTTTTTTCCTTCCAGGTTAGGGAATGTAAACTCCAGCGACTCGTAGCCTGGCTTCAGGAAAGTCAGTTCGTTGGCATTGGCCAGTTGAGCGTTTTCGTTGCGTTTGGCGGTCCAAGTTTCATAGTCGTAGAGGCCGGCAAAGTACTCGCCTTTAAGTGTGCTGTCCGCTGCTGGTGTGGCTGTGAACAGGTAGTCGTGGTTGCCGTCAAAAGTAGACAGTTTCAACTCGTTGCCTTCCACCTGTCCTTCCAGGTAGCGGTAATCGCCGGTCTGCGTGATGAACGTGCCGGTTACGTGATTGTCCTTTTGCTCAAACACACCGATAGCCGGGTAGGTGTTGCCGTCCTTCTTGGTGAAATTCACTTCCCATTTACCTGTATAGTCAAAGGTGGCTGGAGCGGGATTTTCCTTGAAGCGGTTGGTCTTGCCATGCTCGGCTGTGAAGGGAACAGAGTAGGGCTTGGTCAGGTCGTTGCGGGTGAAGCGGCCAGCCATCTTGTCGCCCTCTACCTTGGCAATCAGGTCGGCGTCGAAAATGTGCAGTCGGATTCTGAGTGAGTCACCCTCCTGGTGAAACTCATCCACCAAAATACGCTCATCAGCATTCACCAGGTATAGCACGGTGTTGCCGTTCTGTTCCTCGGCTTCCATGATAAATGGAATCTCCTGGCCTTGTGCCTGCAGCACAACGCGCCACGGCCCCGGTTTGATGGTGTTATCAGTAGATGTCATAGAGCCACAAGAAGTTAATAGCTGTGTGAGAGACAAAGCCAACAACAAAATCAGCCTTGTCGGGGTATTAAAATAGGTGCGTATCATACGGCAAAATTACGAGAAGGAATCGTTAAATACGAAACATGGGAGTGAATAGCACAGACAGCGGTGGAAATGTTATATTCATCGAGGCTAATGTTGTGCTAAAACACGCATATTTCGTACATTTGTAAACTTCACAACGAAGCATTAAAAATAATAACAATAGCAAAACTATGGCATTTGATTTAGGAATGATCAAGGCAGTATATGCCGGGATGGCCGAGCGAGTGAATGCTGCCCGTAACGCAGTAGGCAGACCGCTTACCCTGACAGAGAAAATCTTGTACGCGCACCTCTACGATGGCAACGCGACACAGTCTTTTGAGCGCGGCAAGACCTATGTGGACTTTGCTCCGGACAGGGTAGCTATGCAGGACGCAACGGCACAGATGGCCTTGCTTCAGTTCATGCAGGCTGGAAAGCCTCAGGTAGCCGTGCCTTCTACCGTACATTGCGACCACCTCATTCAGGCCCGTGTGGGTGCTGACCAGGACTTGCAGGACGCTTACAGCGAAAACAAAGAGGTATATGATTTCCTTGCCTCCGTATCAAACAAATATGGCATCGGCTTCTGGAAGCCAGGTGCGGGCATCATCCACCAGGTGGTGCTGGAAAACTACGCCTTCCCAGGCGGTATGATGATCGGTACGGACTCCCACACACCAAACGCTGGTGGTCTGGGTATGGTAGCGATCGGCGTTGGTGGTGCTGATGCCGTAGACGTAATGGCCGGTATGGCCTGGGAGCTGAAGTTCCCGAAAGTGATCGGTGTAAAACTGACCGGCAAAATGAGTGGCTGGACTTCACCAAAAGACGTGATCCTGAAAGTGGCTGGTATCCTGACCGTAAAAGGTGGTACAGGCGCGATCGTGGAGTACTTCGGCGAAGGTGCTGAGTCTATGTCTTGCACGGGTAAAGGCACGATCTGTAACATGGGTGCTGAAATCGGTGCAACCACTTCGGTGTTCTCTTACGACGACAGCATGCGTGCCTACCTGCGCGCCACCAACCGCGACGAAGTGGTGGAAATGGCCGACGAGGTAGCAGCATACCTGCGCGCCGACGACGAGGTATACGCTGACCCAGCTGCTTTCTACGATCAATTGATCGAGATCGACCTGTCTACGCTGGAGCCACACGTAAACGGCCCGTTCACGCCGGATGCTGCCTGGCCAATTTCTCAGTTCGCCGCTGTTGTAAAAGAGCATAACTGGCCAGCTAAACTGGAAGTAGGTCTGATTGGTTCTTGTACAAACTCTTCTTATGAAGACCTTACCCGTTCGGCTTCTATCGCTGAGCAGGCTATATCCAAGAAACTGGTTGCACAGGCGGAGTTCACCATCACGCCAGGTTCTGAACTCGTGCGCTTCACCACAGCTCGTGACGGCTTGTTGGATACCTTCGCTCAGATGGGCGGCGTGGTACTGGCAAACGCCTGCGGACCGTGCATCGGACAGTGGGCGCGTCACACAGACGACCCTACCCGCAAAAACTCTATCATCACATCATTCAACCGGAACTTTGCCAAGCGTAACGACGGTAACCCGAACACGCACGCGTTCGTGGCTTCGCCAGAAATCGTAACGGCTTTCGCCATTGCCGGTGACCTGACTTTCAACCCACTGGTTGACAAACTGATCAACTCGGATGGTGAAGAAGTAATGCTCGATGAGCCAAGAGGTATAGAGCTTCCACCACAAGGCTTTGCCGTAGAAGACGCAGGCTACGTAGCCCCAGCGGAAGACGGCAGCAGCGTAGAGGTTGTGGTGGATCCGAAGTCTGACCGTCTGCAGTTGCTGGAAGGCTTTAAGCCATGGGAAGGCACCGACCTGAAAGGTATGAAGCTTTTGATCAAAGCACAGGGCAAGTGTACGACTGACCACATTTCCATGGCTGGTCCGTGGTTGAAGTACCGTGGTCACCTGGATAACATTTCCAACAACATGCTGATTGGTGCTATCAACGCCTTCAATGGCGAAGCCAACAAGGTATACAACGATATGACGCGTGGCTATGACACCGTGCCTGCAACTGCCCGCACTTATAAAGCTGCCAGTGTCGGTACTGTGGTAGTAGGTGACGAGAACTATGGTGAGGGTTCATCTCGTGAGCACGCTGCCATGGAGCCGCGCTTCCTGGGTGTTCGTGCCGTTATCGTGAAGTCATTCGCACGTATCCACGAAACTAACCTGAAGAAGCAAGGTATGCTGGCGCTTACATTTGCCAACAAGGCCGATTATGACCTGATTGAAGAAAAAGACACCATCGATATCCTGGGTCTTGAAAACTTCACGCCGGGCCAGCCGCTGAAAGTAGTGCTTACGCACAAAGACGGTTCGCAGGATGCTTTCATGGTAAACCATACCTACAACGAAGGTCAGATCGAGTGGTTCAAGGCTGGTTCAGCACTTAACCTGATCCGTTTGCAGAGCAAGCAGTCTACTAACGCTTAATTAGTATAAGCTGCCAATTAATAGAAACGCCCCACTCGAAAGAGTGGGGCGTTTTTGTTTGAATGCAGATTTACTTTTGTCAGGGTATAGCTCGCGTGAATTTTCCGACTATGGCCTGATGATCAGCAGGCGGCTCGTATTGGTATTGTCTTCGTAGGTAAGCTGCACAATGTAAAGCCCTTCTGCCAGGCCGCTCAGGTCAAAGATAGCCTTGTGCGGCAAGCGGCTGCTTAGCTTCGGACTAACCCGTCGGCCCATGGCGTCTGTCATAAACAGGGTCAGTGCGGCATCAGCCGCTGGCATGGCAACGTGTAGTTCATACACAGCCGGATTCGGGTATACCTGAAACTGTTGAGGAGCGTCCAGTGGCGGAATTACCGTTCCGCTTTGCTTTATTTCTATCCGCTGCGTGACGGTGTCTTCATTACAGTTGTAGGCATTCGACACAATTAGGGACACATTGTAAGTGCCAGGCAGCTCATAGGTATAGCTGGGGTGCTGTTCCGTGGAAGTGGCGCCATTGCCGAAATCCCATTGCCAGCTGTTGCCGTGCTCGCTTTCATTGCGGAAGTCAACGCTCTTGTTGGGCTCCAATGCTTCCTTCTGCTGCACAATGCTGAAACCGGCTACTGGAGAGTTGGCCACTTCGATCCGGAAGGGTACCAGTGGACTGTCGAATAACGAGTCGGCATTGCAAACGTACAGGACGGTGCTTGTGTCGAGTGCGGCGAGCTTGAAGTTGTTGCCAGTACCCAAGAGCTTTGTTTTGGCCTCGTCAGCGTAAAACTTAAAACGCACTCCACCTTGTGGGGCCAGACTCACCGAGGACCCAACACAGACGGTGTCATTGATGGCCAAAGGGGCGGGGCCGGCTTTCATGACCTGATATTTAGTGAGGGCAGCCCTGGCGTTCTGTCTGAGCTGTTCCAGGTCGTCACCGGCTACAATGGCAAACGAAACCATCTGGCTCTGACCCGGTGCTAGTCTGCTGGCCGTAGTGCCGACAACATGGGCCACATCATTGCCATAGCCGCTGCCCCATGCCTTTGTTCTGGCCACGCCACCCGACAGCGCCCTGTATTTCTCCTGCGTGCTAAAGCCGTCCGCAATCGCAAAAGTAGAGGAGCCTCCAGACAGGTTATCGATCGCGTAATAGGAAGGAGGGGTAACGGAAAGCAGACTGATACCGGCATAAGGCGAGGCCTGTCCCATGTTATACACATAGCCCATTTGCAGCGTTTCGTCCCAGTCGGCCACATTGAGGTAGGCGTCTGTTATATTCCAGTCGGCGAACAGCCCGGCATGCAGGGTTTCGATCGTATCGGGGGTGACATTGCGGATGCGGTACTCTAAAATGACATAGTCTGCGTCGGACGAATCGCTCCAGGCCATACCTTTGTAACTCACCTGCACACCTGCCTGGGCAGGGGCCGGGAATTTGTCGCGCATCACGCCACTGATCTCCTGGTCTGCCTCGCCTGTGTTGTGCCGCAGCCGGGCGGCGTTAACGGCTACAAAGTCATTGTCCGTTTGCCAACTCGCGTTACGCACGTTATCCGACACACGGTCTGGGGCGGTGGCAACTAATAATCCACCTTCAAAAACCAGGGAAGTGCTGCCCTTGTATGTAATGCCGATGCCCTGGCCGAAATTATAGCCATTGTACCCGAGGTTGCCTTTGCTGTTCAGGGTGATGTGCAGGTTATTAGCCGTCAGGGTCAGGTAATCAGGATTAACAGGTAGCTGGAAGTATTGAAAGTCCTCATAAGCCCCATCTGTAAATCCGACCCTGAAAGTTGCCTGGGCATTGTGGGGCGCATCAGGGAGCACCACAAACCGAAACGGCTTGCTGTGATTATTGCTTGACGCCAGCGTGCCCATGGCACCGATGTTGAGTTCGTTGTCATCCAGGACCTTGATAAAAGGGGAGGTTGAGGTGAGAGTTAATTTCAGAGCAGTAGTAGGGTCGAGGTAGTTCATCACACTGAGGTGGATAAGCAGCGTATCGCCGATCTGGGCCACTTTGTTGTCAACGACACTGAAAGAAGTACAGCGCACTGATTTGGCCTGGGTATCCCGAAGTGCTCTCTTCACGTTGAGGCGGCCTCTGCCAAGTAGTTCGTTGTAAGGTGCATTACCAGACAGGTGATAGATATTATCTGAGGTAGCTCTCAGCCTCTCTATTACCTGAACAGCGTTTAGGTGAGGCAAATGAGAACGCACCAGAGCAGCAGCACCTGCTACTTGAGGAGAAGCATAAGATGTGCCATATCCTCTGCTATAAGCATCATCTCTTGAGACAGCAGTAGTATAAATACCAGAACTGGGAGCAGTTACATCCACCTTGTAATTCCAGGTTTGGCCACTGGTTTTTACATCGTTGTTGGTCCCTCCTACCGAGAGTACATTCTCATAAGCGGCAGGATAAATATTAACTTTTGCGTTGGTATTACCGCATGCAGCTACAATGACCACATCTCGATCAAGGGCAGCATAATTGATGATGTCCTGTTCAAACTTAGAGGATCCTTCACCACCCCATGACAGGTTAATGATACTACAACCCTTGTCAGCAGCGTATACAATGGCTTCGTACCCGCCGAAGCTGCCATAATCAGTAGAAGGGAAAACCTTGACTGGCAAAAATTTGGTGTTAAAACCTACTCCTGCAATGCCTACTCCATTGTCGGCATGACCGATCGCTGCCCCGGCTACACCCACCCCATGCCCACGGTAAGGGCTGTCATCATCTGGGTTATTATCTCGGTCTGCAAAATCCCACCCGAAGAAATTATCAATAAGTCCGTCTCCGTCATTATCAATACCGTCAATAGGATCGTCGTAATTATATTTAATTTTTTGTCGAATGTCCTCGTGCGTAAGCCTGAATCCTGTGTCTAGAATACCTATTATGATGTTGGTGTCCCCTTTTTGCACAGCCCAACCGCCGTAAGCCTGTATGTTTCTCAGGTAAGCCTGCGAGGTTTTAGTGGAGTCGGAGGCGGGGTCGTTGGGTTGGTAAAGGGGCACCCGTTCGTAGAGCGGCTCTACATACTCCACCATGCCGGTTGCCAGCAGGGCTTGTTGCACAGCTTCCAGGTTGTGCGAAGGGTCGTATTTCAGCTCGTAGATAAGCGAGAGGTCCACACGGGCTTTCCGGGCGAAAGGAGCGGGGGCTTTACCCGGGAACTTCTGCTCTACTGATTTGGCTCCTACCTTTTGCAAGGCTTTTTGCATGGGGTTTCCGTTGGCCATGCGCAGCTGGTTGCCGGACTGTGGCTTGAGCTTGTAGACAACGGTATGTGGTTTAGTCGTTGTTCCTATACCTGATGGTGCGGGTAGATGCTGCGCAGCCAACAGGACCGAACTCAGGACTATACACAGAAAAGAAAGTATGCAGTGGTAAACCACTGGCCCTGGGGTAAACATTTAAATCATATTAAACTATTAGGTGGATACAACCTCACGTAAGCAGAAAGAGGTATAGAGTAAAGTGCATACAGCACGGCGAAATTTAAAGATGCTTCCCGTGCTTAATAAAAAAATACGTAACTTTCCAACAATTGATTCTAATATATGTGTTTAATTATATAAAATAAATACTATGACCTCGGATTTGAAAAATAAACATCTTCCCATTCTAGAAAACGCTGTGAAGGCCTTGCACGAGCGTCGTTTTTTTGCCCAATATCCCGAAAACCCAATGCCTGACATTTATGGCGAAACTGCTGATAAAGAAGGGCGTGAGAAGTATAAGCAGCATCTTAACAACAAGTTCACAGAATTAGTGCATGATAGCGCTGAAAATTGGGCAGGTCAGGAAGAATCTCCTTACGAGCAGCGGCCACTAGGTATAAAGTACCCTTATTTTAGTGCAGAAACGCTGGTGGAGCGTGCTGATGAGGCTTTCCATCAGTGGCGCAAGGTGAAACCAGTTGACCGCGCTGCCATTCTGGTAGAGTCGTTGGAGCGCATGAAAACCAGGTTCTTCGAGATTGCCTACGCTACAATGCACACCACAGGCCAGGCCTATATGATGTCGTTCCAGGCGTCGGGCCCGCATGCGGCCGACCGGGCGCTGGAGGCGATCGCGGCAGGTTACGAAGAGCAGACCCGCTTTCCGGAGCACATGGAGTGGGAGAAGCCAATGGGCAAGTATAACCTCAAACTGAACAAGAGCTGGCGTGCCGTGCCGAAAGGTATAGGCCTGGTGATCGGCTGCTCTACCTTCCCGACCTGGAACACGGTGCCGGGCATGTATGCAAGCCTTGTTACCGGCAACCCGGTTATCGTGAAGCCGCACCCGAAAGCGGTGTTGCCAATCGCCATTGTAGTGGCAGAGGTGCAGAAGGTGCTGGTGGAAAACGGCCTGAGCCCCTACATCTGCCAGTTGGGTGTAGACGCGGACGATCGCCTCATCACCAAAGAACTGGCCGAGAACCCGAAGGTAAAACTGATCGACTACACAGGCGGCACAGAGTTCGGTAACTATGTGGAAAGCCTGCCAGGCAAAGTGACTTTCACAGAGAAAACGGGTGTGAACTCGATCATCCTGGATTCGGTGCAGGACATCGACAAAGTAGCCCAGAACCTGGCATTCTCGCTTAGCCTGTACTCCGGACAAATGTGTACGGCTCCCCAGAACTTCTTCGTGCCTGAAACCGGTGTGAAGGTTGGCGAAGAGATGCTTCCGTATGATGAGGTAGTGAAGAAACTGACCGATGCCGTAACAGGCCTGGTAAACAACCCGAAAGCCGGACCGCACATACTAGGGGCTATCCAGAACCCAGCCACAGCGGAGCGTGTGAAAGAAGCAGCCAGCGTAAAAGGCAGAGAAGTGCTGAGCACCTGCGACATCAGCAACCCGATGTTCGAAAATGCCCGCACCTGCTCCCCGGTGATTTACGAAGTGGACGCAACGGAGAAAGAGAGCTTCAGCCGCGAACTGTTTGGCCCGATCGCCCTTGTTATCAAAACTAAGGACACAGACCAGTCAATCGAACTGGCAAAAGAGATGGCTATGAACTACGGCGCCATCTCCTGCGGTGCCTATACCACGGATGAAGAGACTAAAGAGAAGATTATGGATGAGATGAGCCTGGCGGGCACTCCGGTGAGCTTTAATCTGACGGGCGGCATTTATGTGAACCAGAATGCAGCTTTCTCTGATTTCCACGTGACGGGCGGTAACCCTGCCGGTAACGCCTCGTTCACAAACCCCGAGTATGTGATCAAGCGCTTTACCTGGGTAGGCTTCCGTGAGCCTGTGGCAGGCTAGTCAGCAGATGGAATAGAAACAGAAAGCCCCGGTGCTATACCTAGCGCCGGGGCTTTCTGTTTATTTGAACAGGTTGTCCATGTCCTTTTTCAGGTTGTCGAGGCCGTCCTTCAGGCCCTGCCACTTGCTTTGGCTGTCTTCCTGGTCGCCTAGTTTGTTGGCGATCAGTTCGCGTTTGGCCTCCAGCGCGGCAACATGCTCGTGGTAGGTATGGTTTGAGTCCGCGGCGGTGGCGTTTGCGCGTGCCTTCAGGGTTTTTATTTTGCTGTCAAGCTCTTCCAGGCTTTTCTCTATTTCCGCGCGAGTGAGGTTATTGGGTGCACGCATGTGTTCGGGTTTCAGGTTGTAAGTATCCATATCTTTGGTTCTGTTTCAATGTTGAGCGATACCGCTTGCTATTGGCAGGCATCACTCTAAATACTCAAAAAGGGCTGAAAAGGATGTATGTATGCAGGTGTTGACTGGCTATCGATGATTTTTGTCACTTATTTAGAAGATATCTAAATTACTCTTTTCTGTTATGGATATGGTGCTTACTTTTGCATCACTTTTTAGAATTGATCTAATTAAAGATACATGCAACGCGCAATCACCATCGTATGTACCCTTGTGCTGCTGGCACAACAGGTATTTGCACAAACCACGGGCCGCATTGAAGGCCGCATCCAATCCGAAAGAGGCGAAGGTATAGCCGGCATCAGTGTAGGGCTGGAGGGCACTTCTTACGGCTCTACCACAGACGATGAAGGGAAATTTCTGATTAAGAGTATACCGGTGGGTAACTATACGTTGGTTGCTTCAGGTATAGGGTACACCCTTCAAAAGCAGCTGCTGGAGATAGCAGGAGGGAAGGCCTCATTTGTAAATGTGGACCTGTCTGCGTCGTCGCATTCGCTTGGCGAGGTGCAGGTGACGGCCCACCGCAGCGGGGAGTACCTGCAGCGCACCGCTACCACTGCCACCAAGATGGAGGCGCCCATCAAATCGGTGCCCCAGTCCGTGCAGGTAGTGTCACGCCGTGCCATGGACCAGTTGCAGGTGCTGCGCCTGGAGGACGCTATGCGCAATGTGAGTGGTGTAAGCATGGAGACGGGCTTTGGCGGTCGTTCAGACATTTTCCAGATCCGAGGTTTCCGGACGGATATGCAGAGCGTGTTCAAAAACGGATTCCGTAACACGGTGCGCACCTACCGCGAGAGCGCCAACATCCAGCAGATCGAAGTGATGAAAGGCCCGGCCTCTGTGCTGTACGGCGTGAGCGACCCGGGTGGGATGGTGAACATCTCTACCAAAAAACCAACAGCCCATACCTTCCAGGATATCCAGATCACGGCCAATAACTTCGGCCTGGTACGGCCTTCCATAGACCTGGGTGGTGCTTTTAACGAGAGCAAGACTTTTAAATACAGACTGAACGCCGTGTACGAGCGCGCCGACAGCTACCGCGATTTCGTGAAGACCAAGCGTGTTTTCGTGGCCCCGGCCATCACTTACGATTTCTCCGATAAGACCTCCCTGACCGTGGAGACCGAGTTCCTGAACCACGACCAGCCATCCGACCGCGGTATCTTCTCGGTCAACGGCCAGATTGCTCCCGTATCAAGAAGCCGTGTGGTGATCGAGCCCGGCAATACAGGTGAGTTCACCAACCGCATGGCGCAGTACAACCTGCAGCACAAATTCTCAGAGGCATTGAGCTTCCGCCATGCTTTCAACTACAACTACGCCACCGAAACGCGCGACGTGGTGGAGCAAACTACTGTCCTGAAGGATGGTTCGTTCCGCATCAACCGCCAGCACCAGGACCAGGATACCTATGACCGCAACATCGCGACTCAGAACGAACTGTACGCCAATTTCAACACCGGTGCACTAGTAGAGCACAAGGCCGTGGGAGGTATAGAGATTTCGCGTTCGATATTCGATATCTGGGTGAAGCGTGCTCCTTACGACGTGTTCGACATCCCGAATCCGCAGTATAACCCTAAACCAAAGGATTATTCGCTGCTCGCTTACTCACAGGACTACCAGGACCGTGTGGATGTGCTGGGCTTCTACCTGCAGGACTTCATCACGATTAACCAGCGCCTGAAAGTGCTGCTGGGCGGCCGCTATGACTTCTGGGAACAGGAGAAAGAGAACCGCATGAAAGACGAAACGACCAGGCAAAGTAACAAGGCCTTTAACCCAAGACTGGGTGTGCTGTATGAGGTATACGGACCGGTTTCGGTATACGCCAACTACTCCAAGGGCTTCCAGCCAGGTATAGGACAGACGCTGGAGGGCGAAGCCTTTAAACCTATCACTTCGGTGCAGTATGAAGCCGGTACAAAAATCGGTTTGCTGAACGATCGCGTGAACCTGACGGCTGCTTACTTCGATATCACGCGCCAGAATGTGGTGGTTCCCCACCCGACACAGAGCGGCGCCAGTGTACAGCTAGGTGAGGTACAGAGCAAAGGTATAGAAACCGATATCACAGGGGAGGTGCTGCCTGGCCTGAATGTGATCGCCACCTATACCTATACCGACGCCCGCGTGACAAAGGATGCGCTGAGTGGAGACGATCCAAAACGCACTGTAGGCCGCCGCTTCAGAGGGGTGGGGTATAACAACAGCAGCCTCTGGACAACTTACGAACTGCAGTATGGCTTGCTGAAGGGCCTGGGTATTGGCGGAGGCTTTACGTATGTAGAGGATCGTCCGGTAGATGACGCCAACAGCTTTATGTTGCCAGGCTACACACGCTACGATGCGACCATGTTCTACAACAGCAAGCGCTTCCATGCGGCCCTGAACGTCAAGAACCTGACCAACGTGAAGTACTACGAAGGCTCACAGTCCGTAACCGTGATCATGCCGGGTGCGCCTACTACGGTGCAGGGTACCGTAGGAGTTAGATTTTAAGAAAGCAGATCAGAGATAAATAGTATCGGCGGCATTGTCCTGACAGGGGCAGTGCCGCCGATTTAAAGTTAGGGTATATGCGCAAGTTACTTCTTCAGTTACATCTCTGGGTCGGCCTGACGGCGGGCGCCGTGCTAGCCTTTATGGGCTTAACGGGCTCGCTCTATGTGTTTCAGCCCGAACTGACGGTGGCGCTATACCCTGAGCACTACAAAAGCTCTGAGCCGGAAGCTGCCCCTGTGGATGTGCGCCTTGTCGTAAAAAATGCCGAAGAGCAGTTTGGAGGCCAGGTGACCAGTATCTTTTTCCCGGTGCGTGAGTTGGAGAATTACATTGTCAAAGTGAAAGGCAGTAAGAAATTTCACTTTTTTGATGCAGCAACGGGTGACTATGTAGGGCAGCTCGAGAAGCGGCGGGGTGTCATGGATACAGTGCTGGATTTGCACCGCCACCTGACTGTAGGAGATACCGGTGCCCTGATCACGGGAACAAGTGCGCTTCTGCTGGCCTTTGTGCTGCTCTCGACGGGGCTATACCTGTGGTTTCCTCGCAAGCGGCGGCAGTTGAAAGAGCGTTTGCGCCTCAAACCCAATGCATCGTTCAAGCGCAGGAATTTTGACCTGCACAATGTGTTTGGATTCTACTTTAGCATACCGCTGTTTCTGGCCGCCATTACCGGAGCATATTTTGGCTTTCAGGAGCAGACCCAAAACATTGTTGATAAGCTTACGCTGGCAAAGGAACCGACACCTTACGTCAAGTTACTGCAGTCTTCCTATCAGGCAAGAACAGCACCGCTCTCTGTGTACCAGGCACTCGACCGGATGGATGCCTTATACCCCGGATACGTGAGGCGTACCCTTGTCATGGCCCCCGATAGTGTGGCAACGCTCAACCTGACCTACCTGGCCTCATCCGATCTGGAGGCTGGCCCGCAGAACCGCCCGATGGTATACCTGGACCAATACTCCGGCGCTACCGTGTATGATTACAATCCGAATACGGCTCCAATAGGCAGGCAGCTTACCCGCAATTGGTTCGTGCCGATACACTTTGGGGAAATAGGAGGCTGGGTTACGCGTGTCCTCTGGTTCTGTCTGGGACTGGCGCCGGCCATGCTATGGGTGACAGGCATTGTAATGTGGCGGGGCAAAAGCAAAAAGAAGAATAAGAATAAGAAAAGCGGCGTAAAGGTCAGGGGAGGTATGGTTGCCTGAAAAACTTATATGAGGTAACCGCTGAATTAGCTTTAATCTTTACAATCAAAAGTGTACTTTTGCGGCGCTATTGTACAGCATGTTCTATGTCGCTTTCGTAATACTGCAATATAGTACACAAAGAGTCGCAATATTGAACATTACTTGTTTACGATATGTTAGTGGCTCAACCGGGTAGAAAATCATCCGGGAGTGTAGATTGTACCTTACCGTTGATTTAGGAGAGATAAAAAACTAACTATGAAGGAAGCATCCGAAATGCTTGACCTAGTGCTGTTGGTAGACGACGATGATACCACAAATTATCTGAACAAACGCTTGTTGACCGATATGAAGGTATCCAAGGAAATCCTGGTGCTGAAAAACGGTAGAGAAGCAATTGACTATCTGAGTAAAGCCTGTGGCGAAAAGCCTGATGATGCTTTCAAATGTCCTGACCTTATTTTTCTGGATATCAAGATGCCCATGATGGACGGCTTTGAGTTTCTGGAGGAATACCAGCGAAAAGGCCTGGATGCCGGTGACCATGTGATCATTCTGATGCTAACTTCCTCGGCGAGTTTTTATGACCTGGAGCGCATCAAGAGCTTCAAAAAAGTGAAGAAACACTTCTCCAAAGCGCTCACTAACCACGATGTGAAAGAGATACTGGCCGAGTTTTTCCAGAAACGCAAAAACTAGTGAAAGCCATACTATAAACAACAAAGCCTGTACGCTGCAAGGTATACAGGCTTTGCTGTTATTCACCCTCTTCTGATTCGGTTACAACCTCACTGGCGGGCCACGAAAACACGAAACGGGTGCCACGCCCTGCCGACTCTACCCACACATCCCCATGCTTTTCTTCGAGTATGCGTTTCACAATGGCAAGGCCCAGGCCCGAACTGTCGGACCGTGTTAGGTTGTGTCCAAGCGCTTCGTATTTACTGAAGATCTGCTCCTGGTCTTCAGGGGCTATACCCGGGCCATTGTCCTGCACTGTAAACAAGATATGGTCAGACTCAAAACTGAATGCTACTTCAATCACGGCCTCTTCCGGCCTGTCATGGTACTTTACCGCGTTGCCAAGCAGGTTACTGAAGATCTGGTAAAAGTAAATCTCCTGGGTGTAGAGGGTAGGCATGTCATCCGGCAATATTATTCTGAATGACGCCGGTATATAGAGCGACTCCAGCACTTTTTGCAGTACAACCCGAACGGACACGATCTGACGGTGCAGGCTGTGGTGACCGGCAAGCGAATAGGCCAGTATACCTGTTATGAGTTTGTCCATCTTGCTGGCCTGCTCCCGCAGCATCGGCAGGAGAGAAGCCGCGTCTTCGTTATTTCCGGTTTGCAGACTGTTTTCAAGGAAGTTGATGATGCCGCCGATGTTTTGCAGGGGCGACCGCAGATCGTGCGAAACGGTATGTGCAAAGGCGTCCAGGTCTGCGTTCACTTTCTGGAGCTCCAGGTTGCGGCGTTCCCGTTCTTCTGAAAGCGTCTGTATCTCGAAGTTGGAATGCTGGAGTTGCAGGTTCAGCCTCCTGATTTCCTGTAGTTGCTGCTCTGCCTCCAGGTTGCGCAGCCGCAGCTTCTCGAGCAGTTCGAGCTGCTGCATGTTCTGCTTTTTGATCTCCGCATACGGCGATATGCCTTCTTCATCGTTAAATTCCTGCAGCCAGACTTCTTTCAGACTCTTGGTCACGACAGGCGACTGTGTAGGTATACGCTTGCGGAGGGTCACGGCAGTGCCCTGTTCATGCTCAGTCCTGATCTCAAAGAAATCGACGAGCTTGCGGGAGTTGACAATGCCCATGCCACGTGCTGTAGCGCTGCTGGCATACCTGGCCCTATCATAAATATGATCGAGGTTTCCGATGCCCCGCCCGCGGTCCGATACCGTGGCCTCCAGGTAGTTGTGGCCGCTCTCCTGCACAATGCCAAACTGAATGGTACCATTGCCTACATGCTCTACCACGTTGCGGCATATCTCTGACACGGCCGTTGCGAACTTGGTTTGACTAGCCTGCGCCATACCTGTTTTTTCAGACAGCTGCATAGCCCGTCTGTAAGCCAGCACCACGTCCAGCTCGTTTGCAATGTTTATTTTGAGAAGACTCCTGGGCATGGACTACTGTTTAGCTTTGCATACAAGTACGAGCGTGTCATCTGTCTGGCGACTATGGTCTTTGTAAAGAACCGCCGCGATGGTGGTGGGCGGGTGGCGGTGCAGATTCGGGTAGCGGCTCAGGTCCCAGCGCGATTTCAGTCCATCGCTGTGCACAATGAGCAACTTGTTACGGTTCCAGTCCAGGCTTTGGTTGTTGAAAGTGCCCGGCACATTGTGCCCGAGTATCCCATTGTAAGAAATCACATTCTTGTAAGACATGTTGCCCAGCGGACTTTCCATAGAGAAAAGTTTTCCGGCAATGTTGCCAATGCCACAGTACGTGAATTTGTTCTGCGTGATGTCGATGCTGGCAGCAAAGCCTACTGCGCCCCGTGTACGGCGTATGCCATTGTGTATGGTTTGCAGTGCCAAAGCCGGATCAGGTACCGGGTTTTCGCAAAAAGTCTTGACCGCCAGTTGCGCCGCCTCCTGGGCGTGCGTGCCGTGCCCAAGTCCATCCAAGGCCAACAGGTAGGCGCCCCTTTCGTGGTGAATGATGGCATAACCGTCGCCACAGTCCACCTCTTTTGGCTTGGGAACCATGATGCTGCCAATTTCATAGCGCCTTGCTGCAGGTATAGACTTACCTGGCTTGTACACCCGGGTCACGATGACTGTGCCTACCTGCGGTTGAGAGTAAAGATCGAAAACATCCGACTGCCGCTTGATAGCGCCGAGGCCTTCGCCAGCTGAGCCGAAGGTCGATACGCCATCCTCCAGCATACGCTCAGGATCGGCCATGCCGGGGCCGTTGTCGAGACTGATGATCTCTATACCTTTAATGGGTTTACCGATGGCCTTCACCAGCAGCTCGCCACCATGCGCCGTGTGCTTCTCCAGATTGGTGAGCATTTCCGACACAATGATGTTGATTTTGCCCACGGCTCCCTCCGACAGGGCAAAACTCTCGGCAAGGCGTGTAATGTCTTTTTTTGTGAGACTCGCGTAGCTCCGATCGGGGACTGCGAAGCGGTGATGTTGGTTAACGTCCATGTTTCCAGTGGATGACAGTTACGGTGGTGCCTTCTCCCGGATTACTCTTGAGGTCAAATTCATTGACTAATCGTTTGGCGCCGGGCAGACCAAGACCAAGGCTTCTGCCAGTAGAGAAGCCATCGCGCATGGCCAGGGCAATATCCGCTATACCTGGACCTTCGTCTTTAAAGGTCAGCCTGATGCCGGTTTTGGCATTGAGGCTGATCACTTCGAGTATGACCTTGCCCCCGCTGGCGTACTTGAGCATGTTGCGCACCAGTTCGCTCGCTGCCGTGATCAGCTTGGTCTGGTTCACCAGACTCATACCTATACGGGTGCCAAATTCGCGCACGCGGTTGCGGAAGGGTACCACATCCTGTTCGCGCACGATCTCCATCGTGTCTTTAGTCATTACGATCATCCTGGTCTTCCTCCTCTTCGTCGTCTAGTTCCAGGTTATCGCCTAGTTTATTGTTAAGTAACTCCATACCCTTTTCTACATTCAGGGCAGTGTATACACCTTGCAGGGTTAGGCCGAGCTCCACAAGTGTAATAGCCACAGCGGGCTGCATTCCAACTACTACGGTTTCGGCATCCATTATGCGCGACATAGAGGCAATGTTGCCTAAAATGCGGCCCATAAATGAATCTACGATACTTACCGTGGAAATATCAATCAATACGCCCCGCGCTCCGGTCTGACTCACCATGTTGATCAGGTCGTTCTCCAGGGTCAGGGCGAGCCTGTCGTAGAGGTCTATCTGAATGGTAACCAGCAGAAAAGGCCCCATCTTTAAAATCGGTATCCTCTCCATCGTACTAGCGCATTAATTTTGGGCCCTTGTGTCGCTCTGTGCGGCGCACCTCCAGATTAGTCATGCTGAAGGCCAGGTGCAGTGCACTGGCCAGACTGGCCTTAGTTTTGATATTGGATAGGTCGATGCCCAGGTGCACAATGGTTTGCGCGATCTCGGCCCGAATACCACTGATAATACACTCGGCGCCCATCAGGCGGGTGGCACTAACGGTTTTGATCAGGTGCTGTGCTACCAGCGAGTCCACGGCAGGTACGCCTGAGATGTCCAGAATGGCGATGTTACTACCTGTGTTTACGATCTCCTGCAGCAGGTTTTCCATCACAACCTGTGTGCGGGCACTATCCAGCGTTCCGATAATAGGCAGGGCAAGTATGCCGTCCCACACCCGGATCACTGGCGTGGATATTTCGCTTATTTCATCTGTTTGGCGGAGGATTACCTCTTCACGACCTTTGATGAAGGTTTCGAAGGTGAGGATGCTCAGGTTGTCGAGCAGATTATTAAGCTGCATAATCTCCTGGTAGAGCATGCTTGTGTCATCCTTCCGCTGTTCAACCAATACCTCAATCACGGACTGCTTCAGGCTCAGCACATAAGCGCCGGTTTCGCGCGGGCTAAAACCTTGTCTGGCCCGGGTAATGGAAATGTCGCGAAGTGTGTCAGTTACCTGCTCAAACTCGGTGTCGTAAATATTGTTGTAATTTCCTTTGGCTACAGCTCGCAGCAGGCCGTCCAACATCTCTTTCGATTGACGCTGTAATTCATCATTCGTCATCAGGTCATCGCGGAGGGAGGCATCCGACAGTTGGTTCTGCATCCACTTTTCGAGGATGCGCTCTTTGTTTTTTTCTAGTACTTGTGCAGTGGTGTTCATGGTAGGGCAGAACGTAGCTTATAGACGTATGGTTTAGACGATGCACAAATTTTACATCGCAGATTGTATCCTGTAGTAGGACATGTGCTAAGTTAGGTATAAAAATTGCAACCAAAGCATACATCCCGGATTACCGCTTACGTATATACAATTTATTTTATGTAAAGACCAAGGACTTTCGGAAATGAGAAATCTGTTGTGTAGTACTGCTTTTCTGTTGCTTTTACTGTTATCGGCTTGTACTCCTGCTACAAGCATTCAATCTGAGCCAGCACCCGGCTTTGCCCTGAGCACGTATCGTCAGTTTGCCTTTATGGAGGTGAAATCCGATGTAGAGAATGCGGGGCCCGACTACCAGGGACATGTGCACTTCTTGAAACAGGAGCTTACCCGCCAGTTAGAGCAACGCGGACTTAGGCAGGCCCCGTCTGAGGAACAGGCCGACTTGCTGATTAACCTGGGCATTGTAGTGGACAGGCAGGTGCAGACGAGAGAAACCGATATCATTTCTGATCCGCCCCGCTACATTGGTCAGCGTCGCTATACCTGGCAGAGCAAAAAAGTTGAAGTAGGCCGCTATAGCGTAGGCACGGTTTCGGTGCACTTGGTAGACCCTGTGCAGAACGAGTTGGTGTGGCAGGGCACGGCAGAGCGGGTTATCTCGGATAAACCCGAAAAGCTGCGCGAACAAATAGAAAAAGGTATAGAGCAGTTGGTAGGGGAGATCCCAACTTAAGTGAAGATGATACTTAGCCAAAAGAGGCCTTACAGCAAGATGTTAGGTCTCTTTTGTTGTTGAAGAGGTGGGATTCGAACGCAAAAACCACCTATGTTAAAGTGTCTTAAAAGCGTTGGTTAAGAGAAAGTTTCTGGTAGAATTTCAATGTTTTGCCTGTAGCTGACGCAGATACTGAGGCAAGGTGATTTTTAACGGTTAGCACCCATGATTTATTAAAACGGTAATTTTTGAACATCTACATTACCACCCGAGAGTATAATTCCCACCTTTTGATTTTTCAATGTTCCTTTTTCCTTTAATAATCCTGCGAATGCAACAGCACTGGAGGGTTCTATTACAATTTTCATTCTCTCCCAAATCAAACGCATTGCTTCTATTATCTCGTCTTCCTCTACAAGAACAATATGGTCAATCCCTTTTTTAATGATTGGGAAATTAACGTCTCCTAACTGCGTTTTAAGTCCATCTGCAATGGTGGGTTTATTATCGTGCGTTTCAATTTTATTTGAAACCAAGGAGCGGTAAGCGTCATCTACAAGAGCGGGTTCTGCTCCTACGACTTTTACTTTTTTCGAAAAATTTTCCGCTGCCAGAATGGTGCCTGCCACCAAACCCCCTCCTCCCACAGGAGTATAGATACAGCTAATATCAGGATAATCCTCAAGCAGTTCCATGGCTGCAGTTCCTTGTCCTAGAATGACATTCAAATCGTTGGAAGGATGGATAAAAGTCAAACCTTTTTCCGCTACCAGCCGATTAGAATATGCTTCTCTCGCTTCATTTGTCGGGGCGCACTCCACTACAATGCCACCATACCCTTTCACTGCATTCTTTTTTACGGTGGGCGCTGTGGAAGGCATCACGACATAGGCGGCTATTCCCAGACTTTTAGCGGCAAGCGCCAATGCCTGGGCAAAGTTTCCGGATGAATGCGTCACCACACCTTTCTGTTTTTGCTCATCAGTCAGTTGCATAATAGCATTTACTGCTCCGCGCATTTTGAAAGCACCCATACGCTGGAAGTTCTCGCATTTAAAGAACAGCTCACAGCCTGCTATTTCATTTAATAATTTGGATGTCAGAACGGGTGTTCGATGGATGTATGGGTTTATCCTTTCCTGTACTTCGACCAATTGATTTTTCATTCCTAAATTTCTGCTATTATTTCTACTTCTAGTTGGTAACCATAATGTAATGCCGGCACGGGTACCACGGTCCTTACCGGCTTATGGTCTCCCATAAAAGAAGCATAAAGTTTATTGAACTCCGGCCATAAGTTGACATCGGAAATATAGGCTGTAACTTTAACTATCTTCTCCTTGACCGTACCTGAAGCGTGCAGTATTTGAATGATATTTTCAAAAACTACTTCAAATTGACTTTCAAAAGGTTCGTCATGATGGTGTGTTCCATCTGTTGAAACAGGTAATTGGCCAGAAACAAACAAAAGATTATTGGAGATTATGGCTGTGCTGTAATGTCCATTTGCGGCAGGCAACTGTTCGTTGTTGATTATTTTCATAGAGCAGTAGTCTTGTTTAATAGTGTTGATGTCAAAATTGATGCTAACTAGTGTATAGTAGGAGTGCCTGCTCCCACTAGCTGCGCTATGTGTAGAGTGTGGTTATCTCTTACTTTAAGAGAATGAATATAGGAAGAAATAGGTGAATTAGGATAGGCTTGCCTGGGAATTCTACAAGAGTGGCGGTATAAAAAGGTTCACTAGATGTGTCTGAAAAGAGTGAGGGTAACTTATGGTGTTCATAGGCGCTGCTTTGCCTAAAAAACCTGTGTCATTTAGTGTCACTTCAGCTTCAATAAAGAAGGGCCTCCACAAATTGTAAAGGCCCTTTTCTGTCGGAGTGGCGGGATTCGAACCCACGACCTCCAGCACCCCATGCTGGCGCGATACCAGGCTACGCTACACCCCGGAAATTTTCTGCAACATAGCAAAAACGTTGTTTCATAGCAAGACCAGGCCTGTATCTATACCGCAAATTGTTTCAGGTTTGATACCTGTTTAGTTTAAGGAGTTTGGGGAAAGTTACTTGCCGTATACCTTATGAAACAGCAAACGCAGTACGAATCCAATCGCCAGCAATCCAAGTCCGGAGAGCATTACCTGTAGTGGTAGTGATACAGACATGGCCAGGCAGCCGATAAGACCCAGAGTTGGTATGATCTTTCCGTAGAGCTGCTCCGAATTCGGTTGCTTTAAAGCAGCTATGTTGGTGATGCTGTAATATAGCAAGATCGTGAAGGAGGCCGAACGCAGGATGAATTCGAAAGAACCCGCCAAGGTCAGAAGCAGAATGATTGTGCCCGTCAGGAGAATACCTACATGCGGTACCCGGAAGCGGCGGTGTATTTGCTCAAACACCGGTGGTAGATCATGTCGCCTTCCCATGGCCAGCATCATGCGGCTTATTCCCAAAATCTGACTCAGGAGCACCCCAAGCATGGCAGTAGATGCTCCGATCGTGATCACAGTCCGGATCGCGGGCGTGCTTAGTGCCTCCGCCACAACCTGCAAAGGCGATTTGCTATCTGCCATTCGGTCCGTGCCGATCACGCCGACGGCTACCAGCGAAACGGCTGCATACAGCACAATGGCCGAAACGATGGTAATGATGACCGCACGCGGAATCGTTTTGTGAGGTTCCCGGACTTCCTCAGCCAGTGTGGCAATGCGGGCATACCCCGTAAAAGCGAAAAACAGCAAAGCCGAAGCTTCCGCTACACCTGCCATACCAAAGGGAGCAAAGGGCTGAAAGTTTTCTTGTTTGACAGCAGGTATGCCGCTAAACACCAGGGATAGCAGCGAAATAAGTGTTACCGAAACAATAGCAAGATTAAGCACACCAGCTTTTTTGATGCCGAAGTAGTTGGCAATAGTAAGCACGAGCACGGCCAGCACAGAGAGGGCCAGAGCAGAAAAGACAGGGATAAGCTGGTAGAAGTAGCTGCCAAAACCAATGGCGACAACACCCGCTGCCGACAGCTTGCTGATCAGAAACATCCATCCTGCAGAGAAACCGAGCGTGGGGTTTAGGAGCCGGTAGCCATACTCGTAAGTGCCACCGGAGTGTGGGTATACGGCAGCCAGCTGTGCAGACGATAGTGCGTTGAAGGCCGCAATTATACCTGCAAATAGCAAACCGAGCAGAAAGGCCGGACCAGCCAAACCAGCCGCAACACCAGTCACGACAAATATACCTGCCCCAATGATGGCGCCCAGACCAACGCCCACCGCATCTTTTAGCGTGAGCACACGGAGCAGGTCATGTTGTTTATCCACGGTGTTTTCTTGCATAAGTATAAAAATCTCACTTTGTAACAGGCTGTACGAATAGAAGATAGCACCCGGAGGTAGGGATTGGCAGACCAATTTTATAACTTTGCCTATCCAAGCTAATCCCGGTCGCTCCCGCTGCGATCGAATAAAATTACATCTAAAATTGTTAAAAGCGCTCCTCTACATTCTGATCATCATAGGCTTTGCGTATTTTCTGTTTTATCCGTTTTTAAAGCGGCTTATTAGCAGAAAAGTGCTTTTTAGATGGTTGATCCTGGTCTATGTGATTGCACTCGCTATCTCTTCAATTAACAGTTTCTTTCTATAGAAGGGCTCACCAAGCAAAAAAGCGCCAACCACTTTTGCAGTAGCTGGCGCTTTAAATTGTATTGGTGCTCTCGGGAGTACGAATTTTGAATCATTTTGTGGATGATTTACGCATGTTATATTCGCTGAGTCAATTATGGTTGTCCACTAATTTTCAGAAAAAGAAGTGTGAAAAATAGCCATCAGCACCTAAAGGCAGGGAACTGTACAGGAAAGATATCAAGCCGATCGAAAGCATTTGGCCTCTCGCCTGAGTGTAGGTATAAGTTGTATCTGGGGTGAGCAGAATCTTGATGCGTGCGACATCCAAGCTGAATAGCGATACAATATAATATGCGGCTGATTTGGAGCTGTAACCAGAATCTTATAACTTATTATCACATTGCGTTCTAATTATTTGTCTGTGTTTCTATGGCTAGTATGTATCATGGGAAGCCACTCAGCAAATATCCTGTAAATCCTAAAGCGGCAGCATGCTTATGAATAATCAAATTTGGATGATGACCTCAGCCTTTGACCAGCTGAATTTAGATGAAATTCTGGACAGGGCGGCCGAAATAGGTGTGCAAGGCCTGGATGTTTGTGTATTCCGCAAAGACGGTACCCGCGACGACTTCGTGGCAACCCACCTGGACTATGAGCACTTCGGGCCGAAAGAGGCCAGCGCCCTGCTCGACAAATTTAACCGGGCCCGCCTCCGCCTTTCCCTTGGCGCTTTTGACAACCTGATTGGGGGCGACCCGGAACAGCGTGTCCGAAACCAAAACCATTTGCTGCGCCTTATCCGGATGGCTCACCTGCTGGGGGGCAACGAGAACGATGTAAAGGTAGGTACATTTGTCGGCTATAACCATGAGCTTGGTAACCAGGAAAACGGCTTTCAGAAAAATCTGGACGAGTACGCCCGCATTTTCAGTCCCATCATCCGGTATGCCGAAGACCTGGGCGTGACTGTTCTATATGAGAACTGCCCGATGGAGGGTTGGCGTTCTGCTGGTTATACCTCCACGTTTAATAACCTGACAGGCGTGCTGGCCGCGCGAAAGCTGATGTACGAGATGATTCCGAGCAGCGCGCACGGCGAAATCTACGACCCATCGCACGACGTCTGGCAACACGTAGACCCGGTTGAGGTAATCCTACATACTGATGTAAAGCGACTGCACCGCATTCACGTAAAAGCTACGCGCAACGGCAACAACGTGTACTGGGGTAACATGTACCCGATGCAGTTGGTAGATGGGGAGTTGGCCCGGCGTGCAGGAGTGCCCACCTGCCGCCACGAGTGGGACCGACACAACTACGAAGCCATGCTGCCCGGCTTTGGAGGCTCAGACAGTATGGACTGGCGCGCCTTCGTGAGCGCACTCAAAGAGGTAGATTTTACTGGCCCCTTCGAAATTGAAAACGAAGCGGCTCTCTCCAAAGGCACTGGCAATATGGGAGCCATCTTACAGGGCTTTAAAGCTGCCACCTTATACCTGGCCCCGATGCTATGGCCCCTGACAGAGAACGGTTACCAGTACGACGCAACAGGTTTTCAGGAATTGAAGCAACCGTCCAACAAGGACATTCCGGTCATGACCATGCGGGAGCTGGCAGGCTAGATATACGTTAGTAACTCTTTATACCTATATACCTGTTTAATAGTCGATAATGTTTGCTTTTCTGTCTTAAAAGGATAATATTAGTTATTCATTACGCTTGCTTACTGGTACCTCCAGACTGTTTTTAAACCTGGTTATTGGTGTTTAAATATGTTTTAAACCCATTTCCGGATACTTTTACTCAGAAGGAACCAGATTTCCACTTTAACCTTCAACACTGGTAATTATATCTTGATATGGCTGATAATGTGTATGACGCAATTGTTATAGGGTCGGGAATCTCGGGTGGCTGGGCTGCCAAAGAACTCACTGAGAAAGGCTTAAAAACAATTATGCTGGAGCGCGGCAGAAACATAGAACACGTGAAGGATTACGTGAATGCCCAGAAGCACCCCTGGGACTTTCCGCACAGAGGAGGCCGCACACAGGAGATGATTGAAAATTACCCGGTGCTCAAACGCGACTACCCTCTCAACGAAACCAACCTCGATTTCTGGGTAAACGAGCAGGAAAGCCCCTATACCGAAACCAAGCGCTTCGATTGGTTCCGTGGCTACCAGGTAGGCGGCCGCTCGCTCATGTGGGGCAGGCAAAGTTACCGCCTGGCCGAGATTGACTTCGAGGCCAATGCCAAAGAAGGTATAGCCGTGGACTGGCCCATCCGCTACAAAGATATTGCCCCATGGTATAGCTATGTGGAGAAGTTTGCTGGCATCAGTGGTTCCAAGGAAGGTATACCGCATTTGCCGGATGGCGAATTTATGCCTCCTATGGAAATGAACTGTGTCGAGAAAGACGTGGCAGCACGCATCAAAGCACACTACAAAGGGGAACGCCACATGATTATTGGTCGGGTGGCGAACATCACGCAGCCTACCCAGAACAGAGCCAATTGCCAGTACCGCAGCAAATGCTGGCTGGGCTGCCCGTTCGGCTCTTACTTCAGCACGCAGTCCTCCACGCTTCCGGCCGCCATGGCCACGGGTAACCTCACCCTTCGCCCTTTCTCTATCGTGACCAGGATTCTGTACGACAAAGATACCCGCAAAGCAAAAGGGGTGGAAGTGTTGGATGCGGAAACAAATCAGACCTACGAATATTTCGCCAAAATCGTGTTCCTGAATGCGTCGACCCTCAACTCTACCTGGGTGCTGATGAACTCCGCCACCGATGTATGGGAAGGCGGCTTGGGAAGTAGCAGCGGCGTTTTGGGTCATAACCTGATGGATCACCATTTTCGGGTGGGTGCCTCTGGCAGAGCCGAAGGGTACGATGACAAATATTACTTCGGCCGGCGCCCCAACGGAATTTATATTCCGCGGTTCCGAAACGTTAACGGCGACAAGCGGGACTACATCCGGGGATTCGGCTACCAGGGCGGCGCGGGACGCAGCGGCTGGGGCCGCGAAATTGCCGAAATGAGCATCGGGGGCGACCTGAAAGATGCGCTCTGCGAGCCGGGCGACTGGTCAATGGGCATCACCGCCTTTGGCGAAATCCTGCCTTATCATGAAAACAAAGTCAGCCTCAACCACAGCAAAAAGGATAAGTGGGGGTTGCCCGTGCTTGATATCGATTGCGAGTTGAAGGAAAACGAACTGAAGATGCGCAAGGACATGGGGGAAGACGCCAAGGAGATACTGGAAAACGCCGGCATAAAGGATGTGAAAATCTTCAATGCCGGCTATGCCGTGGGGCAGGGTATACACGAGATGGGAACAGCCCGCATGGGAAGAGACCCCAAGACATCGGTGCTGAATGAATGGAACCAGGTATGGGACGCCAAAAACGTCTATGTGACAGACGGTGCCGCCATGACCTCCGGCGGTTGTCAGAACCCATCGTTGACTTATATGGCCCTAACCGCGCGCGCTGTTGATCATGCCGTGAGCGAATTGAAAAAACAGAACCTGTAACCCGTATACCTTATGAATAGAAGAGAAGCGATAGCCGCCGTAGGCTGGGTGCTGGGCGGAACACTCGTCAGCGCCGAACTGCTGGTGTCCTGCACCTCCAAACCTGCCAGGGTAAACGACTTGTTTGACGAAGCCCAAGTAATCTTTTTAGATGAAGTAGGCGAGACCATTCTGCCTGCGACCAGCACACCGGGCGCCAAGGCTGCCAACGTGGGGGCCTTTATGGCCGTTATGGTGCAGGACTGTTACAAGAAAGAAGACCAGCAGGTGTTTCTGGATGGCCTCAAAAAACTGGACGAAGCAAGCGAAAAGAAATTTAACAAAGGTTTCCTGAAGCTGGACACTGGCCAGCGCACTACGCTGCTCCGGGAGCTTGACGAGGAGCAGAAAGCGTACATGGCAAGCAAGCAGCCGGAGGAGCCGAGCCATTATTTCCGGATGATGAAAGAGCTCACCATGCTCGGTTTCTTCTCGTCGGAAGTCGGGGCTACACAGGCGCTGCGCTACATCGAAACACCCGGTAAATACGACGGTTGCATGGACTATAAAAAAGGAGACCGGGCCTGGGCCACCTGATTTGATTTTTTGTTTGCGCACAGGTATACAATAGCATCACCAGGTATAGCGGGTTAAGCTATACCTGAAAGATTCAGAACATATGCATAAAAAATTACGCTTAGGGATGATAGGTGGGGGCAAGGGAGCTTTCATCGGGGCGGTACACCGCATCGCGGCGCAACTGGACGGCGCTTACGAACTGGTGTGCGGCGCTTTTAGCAGCAACCCCGAGAAATCCCGTGCCTGCGGTGCCTCGCTCGGCCTGTCACCAGACCGGGTGTATGATTCGTACCAGGAACTGTTCCGGCAGGAGGCGCAGTTGCCGGAAGATGAGCGCGTGCAGGTCATCAGCATCGTCACCCCCAACCACCTGCATTTCGAACCGGCCCGTATGGCGCTGGAGCATGGCTTCCATGTGGTGCTCGACAAACCCATGACCTTCTCACTGCAGGAGGCCCTTGAGCTGCGCAGCATAGCCGACCAGTCTGGTAGGTTGTTTTGCCTGACGCATACCTATACCGGCTACCCCATGGTAAAAGAGGCGCGCCAACTGGTGGCCTCCGGCAAGTTAGGCAACATCCGGAAGGTGTATGTAGAGTACCCGCAAGGCTGGCTGAGCCGGTTTGAGGAAGGGGGCGACAACAAGCAGGCATCCTGGCGCACAGACCCCAGCCAAAGCGGTATAGCAGGATCCATGGGCGATATCGGCACACATGCTTTTAATCTGGCAGAGTACGTCAGCGGGCTGCAGGTAACGCAACTCTGTGCTGACATCAACATTGTGGTAAAAGGCCGGAAACTCGACGATGACGGCGCCGTGCTGCTGCGCTTTGACAATGGGGCCAGCGGTGTGCTGATAGCAACGCAAGTGGCGGCCGGGGAAGAAAACAACCTCCGCATACGGGTGTACGGGGAGCATGGCAGCGTAGACTGGCAGCACGCAGACGCTAACACGCTACAAGTAAAATGGCTGGACCGCCCTACCGAGTTATGGCGCACCGGCACTGGTTACGTTAGTTCCTACGCCCAACACAATGCCCGCACACCGGCCGGTCACCCGGAAGGTTATCTGGAGGCATTCGCTAACCTGTACCGGAACTTCGCCTTGTGCATCAAAGCAGAAATGGAAGGGGAGAAGCCACAAAAAGAATGGCAGGATTACCCAAGTATAGAAGAGGGTGTACGCGGAATGGCTTTTATCAAAAATGTAATCGCCTCCGGGAAATCCGATAAAAAATGGACTGATTTTAAGGTATAGCAATTACCAAAATAAGACTACCAAGATGAAAAACATGATTATGCTTTTAGGATGCTGCGCTTTGCTGGCAGCCTGCAATAGCGGAGACGAGTCTACCACAACAGAAGATAGGCAGATTGGGAATTCAGAAGTAGACTCTACTGCAGCAGCGGCTGTAAACGCCGCCATCCGGCAGCCGGAAGTAGACACAAGTATCATGAACATCGGCACAGACCGCACGGCTGGCGCAACTTCAACCCAAAGCACCGTGAAAGGCGAAAAACTGATTGCCCAGTCTGACTGCATGGCATGCCACAGGGTAGACGAAAAGCTGGTGGGGCCTTCCTATACCGAAGTAGCCCGCAAGTATGAGGCCACTGATAAAAACATAGACTACCTGGCAAGTAAGATAATAGAGGGCGGTGCCGGTGTATGGGGTGAGATCCCGATGGCGGCACACCCAAACATCAGCAGAGAAGACGCCCGTGAAATGGCCCGTTACATTGTATCCCTTCGATAAAAAACAACTATGCTACGCAACATTCTCCTTGGTATAATCCTAAGCACCGTGCTGGTGTCCTGCCAGTCCCCGCAATCAGAAAACGACATGGCTACCACCGAAAATGAAAACACGCAGGCACAGGCCACCCCTGTAGAAGAAGGCTGGGAAAACCTGTTCGACGGCAAGACCACGCAAGGCTGGCATACCTACGGCAAAGACAGCATTGGCAAGGCCTGGAAAGTAGAGGACGGTACGCTGCGCCTCGACGCCTCCAGCAAGAAAGACTGGCAGACCAGCGAGGGCGGTGATATCGTGACGGCACAGAAATTTGACAACTTTCACCTGCAGCTCGAATGGCGCATCGCCCGCAACGGCAATAGCGGCATCATGATTTATGTGCAGGAAGATCCGGCTAAATACGAATATGCCTGGCATACCGGACCCGAAATGCAGGTACTGGACAATGAGGGCCACCCGGATGCCAAGATAAAGACACACCGCGCCGGCGACCTTTACGACCTGATAGCCAGCAGCCCGGAAACAGTGAAGCCGGCAGGAGAGTGGAACGCAGTCGAGATTATCAGCAACCAGGGTCAGCTGGAGTTTTACCTCAACGGCACGAAGGTGGTTAGTACTACCATGTGGGACGACAACTGGCGAAAGCTGATAGCCGGAAGTAAGTTTAAGGATATGCCGGACTTTGGTGCGTTCAAATCCGGCAAAATAGCCCTGCAAGACCACGGAGACGATGTGTGGTTCCGCAATATCCGGATTAAAAGACTGTAACTAATAGACCTATACCTTGGCGAGTGTTTGCCGGGGTTGCCATTGTTTCAACCTTATCATGTAACGCTTCCCTTATGCATTCACTCACCCGCATCAAATTATCGGTCATGATGTTCCTGGAGTTTTTTATCTGGGGCGCATGGTTTGTTACGTTGGGTACCTACCTGCTGGCCAACCTCGAAACATCCGGCACGCAGGTAGGTATGGCATTCCTGACGCAGTCCATCGGGGCCATTGCGGCGCCCTTCTTCATCGGGCTAATAGCCGATAAGTTCTTTCCGGCGCAGCGCATTCTGGGTATACTTCACCTGATAGGCGCGGGGCTGCTCTGGCAGGCATCGGTCGTGGCAGACTTCGACAGCTTCTATCCGTTTATCCTGGTCTACATGATTGTTTATATGCCCACATTAGCGTTGGTCAATTCCATCTCGTTTCGCCAGATGAAGGACCCCAGCAAAGAATTTCCTCCGATCCGGGTGCTGGGTACGCTGGGTTGGGTAGTGGCCGGCCTCACCATTGGATGGCTGAACTGGGAGCAGACCAATCAACTGGATCTGACTTTTAAGATGGCTGCTTTAGCCTCGGTGCTGCTGGGCTTGTTCAGCTTTACCCTGCCCTCCACACCGCCGGTTAAGAAAGGGGAGAAAACAACGTTTGCCGATTTGGTGGGGCTCGATGCTATTGGTATATTAAAGAACCGTTCTTACCTGCTTTTCTTCCTGTCGTCGGTGGCTATCTGTGTGCCGCTCGCATTCTATTATGGCTTTACCAACCCCTTCCTAAACGAAGTAGGTATGGAGGCGGCTGCGGGCAAGCAATCGCTCGGGCAGATTTCGGAATTGTTATTCATGCTGCTGATGCCCTTTTTCTTTATCAGGCTGGGTGTGAAGAAAATGCTGGCAATTGGCATGCTGGCCTGGGTGCTGCGCTATGTGCTGTTTGCCTTCGGCGATGTGGAAAGCGGCTACTGGATGCTGATAGGCGGCATCGTGCTGCACGGCATCTGCTACGACTTCTTTTTCGTGACCGGGCAGATCTATACCGACAACCTGGCTGGTGAGCGTTTTAAGAGTTCTGCCCAGGGGCTGATTACACTGGCCACCTATGGCGTAGGTATGCTTATCGGCTCTTTGCTTTCGGGTGTGATCGTAGATGCGTACCAACTCCCTTCAGGCGGCCACGACTGGAGAACGATTTGGCTTATACCTGCGGCTATTGCCGGGGTAGTGCTCCTGCTGTTTGTGCTGTTTTTTAAAGATAGAAACACGGCGCAGCCAATCAGCAACCCCCTTACGCCGGAAGCCGAAGCAGCCCCAGCCGTCGGAAAACTACCCTAGCTATACCTGATACTATCATGTCATTTGAGAAACAAAGAAGAACCGCACTGAAAGGTATTGTTGCCGGAACTGCCGCGCTTACAACAGCTGGCCTGCTGCCAGCCATAACAGCCTGTGCCCAGCAACCGGCAGGAAATACGCAGCTGAAAGGAAACATCAACCATGCTGTCAGCCGCTGGTGTTTTAGCGACCTCACCGTAGACGAGCTCTGCAAGGCGGCAAAAGAAATGGGCATCCGGGGAATAGACCTGGTTGGTCCGAAAGACTGGCCTGTGCTAAAGCAGCATGGACTGGAATCAACGATGTGCAATGGCGCTGAGATAAGCCTGACAGAAGGCTGGAACAATACGCAGCACCATGCCACGCTCATCAAAAACTACTCGGACATGATTCCGATGGTGGCTAAGGCCGGGTATACGAACCTGATTTGCTTTAGTGGCAACCGCAACGGAATGGATGACGAAAGTGGCCTGCAGCATGCGGTGGAAGGGCTGCGAAAAATTCTGCCGCTCGCCGAAAAGCACAAGGTCGTACTGGTGATGGAGCTGCTCAACAGCAGGGTTGACCACAAAGATTATATGTGCAGCCGTACTTCCTGGGGGGTAGAGTTGGTCAAGCGGCTGGGTTCCGACAATTTCCGGCTGCTCTACGATATCTACCACATGCAGATTGACGAGGGCGACATTATCCGGACAATCCGCGACAACCATCAGTATATTGCCCATTACCATACCGCCGGCGTGCCGGGGCGTAATGAGATAGACGAGACGCAGGAGCTAAATTATCCGGCTATCATGCGGGCCATCCGCGATACCGGATTTAAAGGCTACGTAGCGCAGGAGTTTATTCCGACACGCTCCGACAAACTGGCTTCCTTGAAACAGTCCATCCAGATTTGTGATGTTTAACAAAGGTATAGCCGCAGTATGGAGGCAAAACGTAATCTTCACTTCAAAATAAGACCATGAAAAACAGGCGCTCTTTTTTGCAGCAGCTGGGAATGCTCTCTGCAGGATTTGTGCTGACCCCGGCGGCAATCTCGTGCAGCTCCCCCGAACAGCGCACCGATGAAGCAACAGGTATAGCAGATGCCTCTGGCGAAGCAGTGACAGGCAACACACGGGCCACTCTTGACGCGATTGGCCTGCAGCTCTATACCTTGCGTGAGGTAATCGGCAGCGATGTGAAAGGCGTGATAGGGAAGGTGGCCAGGGCTGGTTACCGTGACGTGGAAACCTATGGCTACTCAAAAGAAAACGGTTTTTGGGGCTTGCATCCCAAGGCGTTCCGGGAGTTGCTAAATGCCAACAACCTGACCTCCAGCAGCGGCCATTACGATTTTGGCCAGTATGCCGCCACTGGAAACACGGACCAGGTGAAAACCTATATTGATGCTGGAAGAGAGCTTGGGCAAGACTACATTACAGTGCCCTACCTAGGGGAAGAGGTGCGGAAAGGTGCCGATGCGTACAAAGCCATTGCCGAGAAGCTGAACAAAGCAGGCGAACTATGCCAGGCCTCGAACCTGCAACTCGCTTACCATAACCACGATTTTGAGTTCCAGCGTTTCGGCGATACCACCGGGTATGACATACTGCTGAAAGAAACCGACCCGGAGCTGGTGAAATTCGAGGCCGACCTGTATTGGTTTGTGCGGGGCGCACAGGACCCGCTTGCTTATTTCAGGCAGCATCCGGGGCGCTTTGTGATGTGGCATGTGAAGGATATGGATAAAAACACCCCAATCCTGAACACGGAAATTGGTAGCGGCAGTATAAACTATGCAACCATTTTCGAACAGGCGCAACAGTCAGGTGTGGAGCGTATCTTTGTGGAGCAAGAGAACTTTACCGCCTCCATGGATCCCTTTGAAAGCATCAAACAAAGTTATGACTATGTGAAAGAAACGCTTTTGCGTTAGCGCCATCATCAGGACAATTCCTCAAGATCTAACACGGCTCTCACAAAGAATACGTGTAATTCGTCTGTGTGCAGGCAGGTGAGTCGGTTTACCGCCGTTCAAACTTCTGAAGTACCTGCATTTTGTCCTTTCGCTGGTACCAGTCGTTGTACACCAGCTCTATCTCCTTCTCTCATGCCGGGGGCCGGCTCCAGCGATAGCTTGGACTGCACGCCGGTCACTGCGATCTGGCTGCGGACCATCTGCTCTGCCAGTTCCTCCAGCTGCGTTTCGGTGTATGGCAGGGTAGGAGGAGTAGCCTAGCCGAAGAGTTTTTTGATACACCTCAGGTGGAAGTTTGCGTCCCCTTCTGACAGTGGCTGGTAACAAAACAGGCACGTACTCATGACTCAGCCTCCTCTGCCACGAGGTGAATGCTCAGCGCTGCTCCTATGCAATTCTTACAACAGGTCAGCAGCAGCCCCTTATGTTCCCTTGGGTTCAGTTTACAGTTTTCGGTTATATCCCGTGCTTGTTCAGCAGTCTAGTGAACTTGACAAGATATCTGGCTAAGATAGTGAGACAGTCTTCTTTTGGTCACAGCGGTTTTGTCCATCCTTTGCCCCGGCTTAAGGTACTGTGAGATAATGAAGGTGACATATGATGAAATGGCTGATACATGGCAATGGAGCAATAAAAAAGCGCTAACCACTTTGCAGTAGCTAGCGCTTGAAATTGTACTGGTGCACCCGAGAGGATTCGAACCCCTAACCCTCGGAGCCGAAATCCGATATTCTATCCAATTGAACTACGGGTGCTTATCGTGTTGCAAAAATAGAAACAATGCGCTAAAAAGGAAATTTTAGTATCGATATTTATAATTCAGAAAGGTATAGCGGGCAGGTATTAATGTATAATGCACTCTTAATTGCTTCATACCTAAAACAATAAGAAGAATTTGAGAGTTAATAAATAATATTTCAAATCAAGCAAACGAAATCAGGAAGCTATGGAAACAGTGTATACGGCAGAGGTTACTGCCACAGGAGGCCGCAGAGGCCATGTTACATCATCAGATGGCGTGATTGATATGCCACTCTCATTGCCTGAGGGTCTGGGAGGGGAGAAGGGGAAGTCTAATCCAGAGCAGCTGTTTGCGGCAGGGTATGCGGCCTGTTTTCAGAGCGCCTTGCTGTTAGTGGCTGGTAAGCAGCATATCCGGTTAAATCCGGAGTCTACTGTAAAGGCGCACGTGGACTTACTCAAGTCAGAGGACGGAAAGTATGGCTTGGGCGTGAAGTTGGAAGTACACTTGCAGGGACTTGAAAAGGATAAAGCAAAAGAACTCGTGGACGAAGCGCATGAGGTGTGTCCTTACTCGGTCGGCACGCGGGGCAACATCAATGTGGAGTTAGAGATTGTATAAACAAAAGGGGCTGCCATCACTGGCAGCCCCTTTTGCTTATATATGTTGCTCGGATTAAGCTCCTACTTCAGCCAATACCTGCTTCACTTTCTCAGCGGCTTCTTTCAGCGCTACAGCAGAGTATACCTTCAGGCCAGACTCGTCGATGATGCGGGCGCCTTCTTCGGCGTTTGTTCCTTGCAGACGAACAATGATTGGCACGTTGATGTCGCCGATGTTCTTGTAAGCCTCCACTACACCGTTGGCAACACGGTCGCAACGAACGATACCGCCAAAGATGTTGATCAGGATAGCTTTCACGTTCGGGTCTTTCAGGATGATGCGGAAACCAGCCTCAACCGTCTGTGCGTTTGCCCCACCCCCTACGTCCAGGAAGTTAGCAGGCTCGCCGCCAGAAAGCTTGATGATATCCATGGTAGCCATCGCAAGACCGGCACCGTTTACCATACAGCCTACGTTGCCATCCAGCTTCACGTAGTTCAGGTTCGACTCGCTTGCCTCTACTTCCAACGGATCTTCTTCTGAAGTATCGCGCAGGGCAGCCAGGTTTTTGTGACGGAACAGGGCGTTGTCGTCCAGGTCCACTTTGGCGTCTACTGCCAGAATTTTGTTGTCAGAAGTCTTCAGTACCGGGTTGATCTCGAACATAGAAGAGTCGGTGTCAACATAAGCTCTGTAGAGGTTGGTGATGAATTTCACCATTTCCTTGAAAGCTTCACCCTGCAAACCAAATGCGAAGGCAATTTTGTTGGCCTGGAACGGACGCAGCCCTACAGCCGGGTCAATCCACTCTTTGATGATTTTCTCAGGCGTTTTCTCAGCCACTTCCTCGATGTCCATACCACCTTCAGTAGATGCCATGATCACGTTGCGGCCTTTGGCGCGGTCCAGCAGGATGCTCAGGTAGTACTCCTTCGGATCAGACTCGCCAGGGTAGTATACGTCCTGCGCTACGAGTACTTTCTGTACCAGTTTGCCTTCAGGACCAGTTTGGTGCGTTACCAGCGTCATACCCAGGATGTCGTTAGCGATCTGCTTCACCTGATCCAGGTTTTTGGCCAGCTTTACGCCACCGCCTTTACCACGGCCACCCGCATGAATTTGCGCTTTGATCACGTGCCAGCCTGTGCCGGTTTCTTCGGTCAGTTTCATAGCCGCTTTTACAGCCTGGTCTGGCGTTTCCGCCACGATGCCTTCCTGTATGCGAACGCCGTAGCTTTTCAGAATCTCTTTAGCCTGATATTCGTGTATGTTCATGCTTTCAGTTTTATTGGACGCACGAAAGTAAGCCTTTATCGGCTTAAATTCAAGTAATAGGTTTTTAAAATATTGGGCTTTCGCCACCAGCGCCTTTCTGCTTATCTCCGTCGTGGCAGCCCGTCAGATACTGGCATTCTGTTGACCGTGCGCAGGAAGAGTAACTGTAAAAGGTAGTTTGCAGTAAGTATAGGCAATTCGAGCGTTATAACTGAACTTATAAAAAAGCGGACGATGCTTCCAAAACTTTCATTTGCCAAACGCGTGGCGCTGGCCGCTTTTATCGTGTTGCTGATTGTCTCTGGGTTTTACCTGCTGATCGAGGCGACTTACTTCTTCCTGTTGGTGTTTGCCGGTATTCTGCTGGCTGTGCTGTTTTGCGGACTTACAGACTGGGTGGTGGGGCATCTTGGCCTGAAACGCTGGCTGAGCCTGTTGCTGGTAACGCTGCTGGTTTTTGGCCTGTTAATAGGGGCCTTTATGCTGGTAGCGCCTACTGTTTATGAACAAGCCGGTGAAATGCGCGAAACAATCCCACAGGCTTTCAGCAGTTTGCAGGAGTGGCTGAGCCAGTATAACTGGGGCCGCCGGTTAGTAGAGCAGCTGCCCGAAGACTACAACCGGATGATGCCTGAGCAAAAGGAGCTGTTGCAACGCGTTACGGGCGCTTTTTCATCTACGCTGAGCCTTCTGGCTGACTTTTTCATTGTGGTGATCACGGCGCTATTCTTTGCATCAAACCCGACACTCTACACCCACGGCTTTGTGAAGCTCTTTCCCGAGCACCGGCGCACCCGGATATTGGAAGTGCTGCACAAATGCTACTATACCTTGAAAATGTGGCTACTGGGTATGTTGTCAGCCATGGCGATCATTGGTGTCAGCACGGCCCTGGCGTATACGATCATCGGCCTGCCGCTGGCTTTAGCACTTGGCCTGATCGCCTTTTTTCTGGCGTTTATACCGAACATCGGACCCTGGTTAGCAGGTATACCTGCCGTGCTGGTCGGGCTTACGGTAGGTCCCGATATGGCGCTCCTTGTCATCATCGTGTACGGTGGCATTCAAATGGTGGAGTCTTACGTCATCACCCCGATAATATTCCAGAAAACGGTGGATCTGCCTCCTGCCTTGCTACTCTTCTTTCAGGTGCTGCTGGGTATACTACAGGGCGGATTAGGACTGTTGATGGCGGCCCCCATCCTGGCTGTGCTGATTGTCGTGATAAACGAACTGTATGTAAAAGACGTGTTGGAGAGCAAGAAGGAAGAAGAAGGAGTCACGGTGCAGGAAGGTGGAAGCGCAGAGGTAGAGAGCTGATGTTTCAAACAAGTCCTGCGAGCAGGACTTGTTTTCTAAGCGGCCTGTGTCGGTGTGTAGCATTGTCTTATGGCTTTGGCAAACAGAACCTTGATCTACAGATAATGTTGTAAAGGGAATGATGCAAAGAGTATTTACGAGGTTTCTTAAACCAGATATCCGGTCTGGCCTTTTATCAGGTATAAGGTTCTGTGACTTCACCTCAGATTGCAATGGTTTTACCAAATTAACCAAGTACTTGATGCTCTAAGTTAATATGGATTTCGTACATCTAATCGTAATAGCAATAGAAGGTTTACAGATCTGAAAACGAATGGTTTGTATTTAAAAATGGAAGGTATATGACAAAACAATAGTTTCACAAATAAGGGCATGAAAAGGCACCTCTGTTCGTCCAGAAATCTAATTTTTACACTCCTCCTGCTATGCGTTGCATGTAACAAAGAAGAAGGTGCTGTTTCCCCTGACATTCCACCCCAACCCATTGCTCCAATTGCACGTGCCGGCAATGATACAACCATCTATCACCCGTATAAAGATTACATTTTAAACGGCAGTGCCAGCACAGACCTGGATCGTAACATTGTCTCTTATCAGTGGAGATTAATTGCAGGACCTTCCGCAGTCAAAATTTCGCAAGAACACTTTTCAAATGTCAAAGCTCATGCAAGTGGGCTTACTGCGGCTGGCAATTATGATTTTGAGTTGATTGTGACCGATGCGGATAAGCTGTCTGCAAAAGATACGGTGACAGTTACAATCATTGTTCCGAAAGAAGTGCCCGCATGCTCTGATCCAAAGGAATTTATTTTCAAAGATCTTGTCTGGGACTATTCCTGGATCATGGAGATCGATATTTACAATTTCTATTCAAACCTTCCAGCAAACAGCCAGATTCAAAAGGTCTACATAAAAAGAGACAATTCCAACGAGTGGGAGCCCGTTGTATACCTGGCTGAGTCTTCCGGTTATAGCCTGCACACATGGGATTATGGGAATGGAGTATTCGTTATTTACCCAAGTAATAATAATATGGAAGACGATACCCCTGATGTGAAAATCGAGTACTGCAACTAGACACGTAAACACAAGGCATCTTTGTTATGACAGAAGTTAACCCTGTTCCCGATGGGCTGGCACGGAGCTGAGGGCACTGCTAAATTTTGGACGGCAGGTACCTCACTTATACTTTTGTTTTGTAGCTTTGACAGATAATTCATTGTCAAACACATTACCGCCAGATCGTGCTGCAAGTCGTTAACGTTCACAAGAAATACGGTTCATTGGAAGTGCTCAAAGGTATAGACCTCACCATCCATGCCGGCGAAGTTGTTTCCATTGTAGGCGCTTCGGGCGCTGGCAAAAGCACACTGCTGCACATTCTGGGTACGCTCGACTCCGCCGATACCGGCGATGTGCTTTTTGATGATAAGAACATTTCCCGCCTCAATGCGTCTGAACTGGCGCGTTTCCGCAACCGGCATATTGGCTTTATCTTTCAGTTTCACAACCTGCTACCGGAGTTCACGGCCCTCGAAAACGCGTGTCTGCCCGGCTTTCTGGCCGGTCGTCCGGAGCTGGAAGTAACCGAGCGTGCCGCCGAGTTGCTCAGCATGCTAAACCTGGGGCACCGCATGCACCACAAGCCTTCGGAGATGTCGGGTGGTGAGCAGCAGCGCACGGCTGTGGCACGCGCCCTGATCAACTCGCCCCGCATCATCTTTGCTGACGAGCCCAGCGGTAACCTGGACTCGCACAACGCACAGGAACTGCACGAGATCTTCTTCAAGCTGCGCGACGAATTCAACCAGACCTTTGTGATCGTGACGCACAACGAACAACTGGCCACCATGGCCGACCGCAAGCTAATCATGAAAGACGGCCTGATCGTGCAGGAGGTAAAAGCCTAAGCTATACCTACATCATTCTTTTGTGAGCAATACCTGGCCAGATTTGGCTGGCTTTTCTCTAATGCCTTCCCTCGAAATCAAATTCCAAATTCCACGCGCTTATCTCAATTGTAATTTTCACGTACAATATATCCCCCCTTTGCTTTTCTGTGCTAAATCGGAGGCAAATGAAGCGGGGAACATATTTTCCTGAAAAAAATTTACAAATAGCTGATAATCAGCGATTTGCAATGCATATTTTTTGTTATTTTTTGCACCATTTCAGGAGCAGGTATGTTTGATATATGTACTAATACATGAAAACTAACGAAGATATGAGTCAAGTGAATAAAGAGACAAAAGTGGAGAGGAAGCCGAAGGTAGAGAGCTATGATATAGCGAAATCTGATGAGACGCTTCACTTAGCTGTTGACCTGGCTAAGTTTATAAAAGAGAACAGGTTATATCAAAACATACAAGGTAAAGAGTACGTGAACGTGGAAGGCTGGCAGTATGCCGGTTCCCGTCTGGGTATCTTGCCGGTGGTAGAGCATGTTGTGAACATCAGCACCGACGACGAGATCAAGTACCAGGCGAAGGTAAACCTGCTCGATCTGCGCAGTCAGCAGGTGGTGGGTGCTGGCTTTGCGATCTGCTCCAACAAAGAGCAGGGCAAGAAGTACTACCAGGAGTTCGCGATCGCCTCGATGGCGCAGACCCGTGCCATTGGTAAGGCGTACCGCAACATTCTGGCCTGGATTATCCGGGCAGCCGGTTACGAGCCGACTCCGGTAGAGGAGATGGACTATGCAGGTAATGATTCGTCTGCCAAGCCAGCTGTTCCTACGGAGAAGAAGGCGACCATGAAGGCTGCTCCGGCTACAGCGGCTGCTGAAGCCGCCGCTGCGGATGCTGAGCCGGCCACGGCTGGTGTGCGTTATGCATCGGCCAAGCAGAAAGAGGAGATTATCCGTCTGCTGAACAACCCGGTGATCACGCGCCAGGAGAAGACTAAGATGTTACTCAACATTAATAGATTTGACGAAGAGCGTGCCGCGCAGGCGATCGAGAAGCTGAAGAAGGTGATCGAAGACCGAGAAGATGGTCAGTCTGCTGCCGCTTAATACAACAACAATCTACTATTAAAAACCTGCCTCGAAAGAGGCAGGTTTTTTTGTATACCTTCGGCGTGCTTTTTCTCAGGAATGACTGGCAGTTAGTTTAGCCGATATACCTTATCTTCGCCTTTGTAAAACACGCATCCTTGCAGGACATTCACCACATATTGCGCACCTATTGGGGCTATGACCAGTTCAGGCCTTTGCAGGAGGACATTATCCGTTCGGTCCTGGCAGGGCAGGACACGCTGGCGCTACTGCCAACGGGTGGAGGTAAGTCGATCTGCTTTCAGGTGCCGGCTATGGCCATGGAGGGGATTTGCCTGGTGATCACGCCGCTGATCGCGCTGATGAAGGACCAGGTGGAACAGCTCAAAAAGCGCGGTATACCTGCCGTGGCCATCTTCTCGGGTATGAACCGGCGCGAGATCGACATTGCGATGGACAATTGCGTGTATGGCAACGTCAAGTTTCTATACCTGTCGCCTGAGCGTTTGCAGACTGAGCTGTTTCAGGAGCGGGTGAAGCGGATGAAAGTAAGCTTGCTGGCCGTGGACGAGGCGCACTGTATCTCGCAATGGGGCTACGATTTCCGGCCGCCCTACCTGGAACTGGCCGCCCTGCGCGAAACGCTGCCGGCTATACCTGTGCTGGCCCTCACGGCCACGGCCACCGAGCAGGTGCGCGTCGATATACAGGAGAAGCTGGCTTTCAAAAAGCAGAACGTTTATGTCAAGAGCTTTGCACGGGCCAATCTGTCGTACTCCTGCCTCTACACCGAAGACAAAGTGGGACGCCTGCTCGAGATCCTGAACCGCATGCCGGGGCAGTCCATCGTGTATGTGCGCAGCCGCCGGCAGACGGTTGAGATAGCCCGGTTCCTGCAGAGCCGGCGTATACCTGCAGCGGCCTACCATGCCGGCCTCAAGTTTGAAGAGCGCAACAAGACACAGCAGGCCTGGATCGAAGACAAAGTACGGGTAATCGTGGCAACCAATGCCTTCGGGATGGGCATCGACAAACCGGATGTACGGCTGGTCGTGCATCTTGATCTGCCTGAAAGCCTGGAGGCCTATTACCAGGAGGCAGGCCGTGCGGGGCGTGACGAAAAGTACGCCTATGCCACCCTGCTTTACGGCCCGAGCGACACCAAAGACCTGCTGCAGAAAGTGAAGGAGGCGCATCCACCACTGGAATTGATCCGGCGGGTATACCAGTGCCTGGCCAACTACTACCAGATCGCGGTGGGCAGCGGCTTCATGGGCAGCTTCGATTTCGACCTGGCTGCCTTATCCAAGAATTATAAACTGTCTGCACTCGAAACCCACCACGCCATCAAACGGCTGGAAGGGGAAGGCTACGTGCAACTCAATGAGGCTTATTACAGTCCGTCGCGGCTATACCTGCTGCTTGACAACATAGCGCTTTATGAGTTTCAGGTAGCCAATGCTGAGCACGATGCCCTGCTACGTTTGATCCTGCGTATGTATGGCGGCGAGGCTTTTACAGGCTTTGTAAAGATATCGGAACGCAAACTGGCCGAGCAGCTCAAGAAGCCGGAACAGGAAGTGCGCCGCAAGCTTGAGTATCTGCACAAACTACAGGTGCTGGTGTACGAGCCACAACATGATGCACCGCAACTGGTTTTTACGGCGCCTCGCCTGGATGCCGCCAACCTGCCGCTCAATCACAAAAAGCTGGAGCAGCTGCGCGACCGTGCCTTAAAGCAGGCCAAAGAAATGGCGCATTATGTAGAGACCACCAACCGCTGCCGCACGCAGTTGCTGCTGGAATACTTTGCCGAAGTCAGTGACAAGAGCTGCCGCATTTGCGATTACTGCCTGGCGCAGCGCAAAAAGGAGCGTGAGGGACACGAGCAACAGGCCTTGCGGCAGCAACTACTACAAGTAGTGCAGACCAAAAGTCTTCTGCCAAAAGAACTTGTGCAACAGTTTGAAGCCAAGCATTCCGAGACCGTGACCGAGCTGTTACGCGAACTGGTTGACACCGGCATCGTGAAATATGGCGAGAACGGCAAGCTATACCTGGCGGCGGAACAGGTATAACTGACCGGAGGTTTTGCGTATAGCCCTATACCTGATCACCAAAACCGCCTCGCTATGAACGTCCTCTTTTTCAGCTCCAAGGTATACGACAGCACTTTTTTCAATACCGCCAACGCTACCCACCAGCACAAACTCAGCTACCTCGAAGTACCGCTCAACAAGAATACTGCTGTGCTGGCAAAAGGATACGAAGCGGTTTGCATATTCGTAAACGACACGGCCAATTCGGAAGTGCTGCGACTGTTGGCCGAACAGGGCGTAAAGCTGATCGCCCTGCGCTGCGCCGGCTTCAACAACGTCGACCTCGAGGCGGCCGCTGCTCTTGGAATGAAAGTAGTGCGGGTGCCGGCTTACTCGCCCTACTCCGTGGCCGAACATACCCTGGCACTTATCCTGACACTCAACCGCAAAACCCACCGCGCCTACAACCGTGTGAAGGAAGGTAACTTTGCGCTAAACGGCTTGATGGGCTTCGACCTGAACGGCAAAACTGTCGGCCTGATCGGACTCGGAAAGATCGGTTTGGTGACGGCAAAGATCTTGAAAGGCTTCGGCTGTCGGGTGTTGGGCTATGACATTGAAAAACGGGATGAGTTTGACGAGATCGGTATTGAGTTCTCAGACCTGGCCACCCTCTATGCCAACTCCGACATCATCTCCCTGCACTGTCCACTCACCCCGCAAACGCACCATATTATCAATAAACAAACCATCGCCCAAATGAAGCCGGGCGTGATGCTCATCAATACCAGCCGGGGAGCGCTTGTCGATACCAAGGCGGTCATCGCCGGTCTCAAAAGTGGTCACATCAAATACCTGGGCATCGATGTGTACGAGGAGGAAGCCGATCTGTTCTTTGAGGACCTGTCGGATCGCGTAATACAGGACGATGTGTTCATGCGGCTGCTCTCGTTCAACAACGTGCTCATCACAGGGCATCAGGCTTTCTTCACCAGCAACGCCCTTAACAGCATCGCTAGCGTTACGCTCCAGAATATCGAAGACTTTGAGCAGGGGCGAAAGCTGGAAAATGAAGTAAAGGCCTAAATTATACCTATACCTGGTTATACCTTCCAACACATCCTCGAAATGCCCTACTTACTTGCCCTGCTGCCTATTTTGCTGTTGGTTGTGCTCTCCCTCACCAGAGGAGTGAAGGTAGCGGTGCTGGTGGGAGCAGCCGTCACCACAGGGCTTTTCTTCTATTGGGGTGCCACGGCTGCGCACTTTATGGCGGTGATGGGGGCATCGCTGCTCACTACCATCAACATCCTGATGATCGTGCTGGGCGCGACTTTTCTGTACAACATGATGTCTGAAAATGGGCTGATCACCCAGATGACCCACTCTCTCGATCAGCTGCATCCATCCAAAGAGATCCGCTTCTTTTTGCTGGCCATCGGGCTCACGGCTTTCTTTGAGGGCGTGGCTGGGTTCGGTACGCCAGGCGCCATTGTGCCGCTGATACTGGTAGCCCTTGGTTTTGAAGCCGTGCTATCTGTGGCGGTGGTACTGCTCTTCGACGGACTGTTTGCCATATTCGGAGCGGTAGGCACACCCTTGATTACCGGCCTGCAAATACCGTTGGGACTGTCTGATGCCGATGTGCGCCAAATTGCGTGGATGGCAGCAGGTATAACGGTGCTCGTCGGGCTGCTGATTCTGTGGCTGGTCTTCCGGATGGTGGCGCACAGCCATGGTGAGCTGCAGCATCGCAGGCAAGTGTTGTCGCTATACCTGTTCATGGCTATTCCCTTTTTGTTGCTGGCCTGGCTGGCTGCCGAGCTGGCGACTGTGGTGGCTGCCCTGACCATGCTGGGGCTCTCCGTGCTATACCTGAAACAGAAAGGTGTCCAGGTCAACCTGAAGCCCTGGCTGCCTTATGCGCTCCTGGCAATCCTGCTACTGCTGCCCCGTCTCTCACCGGTTTTAAAAGGCTGGCTAGGCTGGGAGTTGGCTTTCGAAGATATGTTCGATACCGGCATTCGGGCTGCGATCAGACCGCTTGCTTCGCCTTTGCTGCCTTTTGCGGCAGTGGGTTTGGGAGTAGCGGTGCTGTACCGAAGCAAGTCGCTTTACCTGGCCGGGCCGCTAAAAAAGATGCTGGCCGTGTTTGTGGTGCTTTTCCCCTCTATTGCCATCGCTCAGTTGATGATCCACTCGGGTGTCACACAACCCTCCATGGTGCGGTATATTTCTGAAATGCTGAGCGGTCTGGGGCCTTTGTATGTTTTTGTCTCTCCTTTTGTGGGCATCATGGGTGCCTTTATCACGGGCAGCACCACCATTTCCAACGTCGTGTTTGGGGCCTCGCAACTGGAAACGGCCACGGTTTTGAATCTCAACCCCCAGGTGGTGCTGGCGCTCCAGCTGAGCGGCGCCGGATTGGGCAACGCCATCTGTTTGTTCAACATCATCGCAGCGGCTTCTGTGGCGAATATTCAGAACTACAAGGCGATTATGGCCGCCAACATGCTGCCTACACTACTGGCTGGTGCACTGGCAGGCGCATTGGGCTGGCTTGTTCTGGCCATATTTTAATCCAATAATTTTTCTTCCCGGCACGCTATAGGTTTTGTTAACTTATGACAGGCAGCCCTACATCAGTGCTACGATAGGGTTTACCCAAAACAGGTTATATATTTTAATTAAATGCTTAAAAAGTGATACTTTTTTGGGTGATATCTTGTTGTAGTAAGTAGAGAAACCCTGCAAGTTTTGGGATTAACCAACTCAAGTGATATCAAATAACTTCTTGCAGTGAAAGCATCCTTTGCAATACGGGGGAAACAGACGCAGAAGGGTATGTAGGGAAGTTTAAAAGTAAATTTGTGCCCAGAAATGAAATATTGACCTTTGATACAATTGCTGCCTTTGAAAGAAAAATAAACCACGATAAACACATCTATGATCCGGGCCTACAGTTATTGCCGGGACGTATGGAGGAAAGGCACCAATATGTTGACCCAAAGCTGGGGATTCCAGCCTTGCGAAGAAACTTTAACCTGATTTACCTCCTCCTCGATGGCCTGCACGATATACGTCTTGACGACAAACACCGCTGGCTCATGCCGCACGATCTGGTGATTGTTCCGGCCAATGTACTCTATGCCTCTACCAATATCAGAGGCTGCAAGGGCTTCTGCATAGAGTTTACAACGGCATTCTTAGAGCCCGTCATGCAGGGTACCTTATCAGAGCAATTTCCTTTCTTCGATCTGGAAGCTGAGCACGTCATCAGCCTCACCGCAAACGAAAGCAACCTGGTGCAGCGCTCCTTCGAGAATATACTGGAGGTACACAGCGGCCACTCAAGGGAAAAAATGCAGTTGCTCCGCGACTACATCCACATCCTGCTGCTGCTTATCCGCGATTGCTACAAAGCCAGGTATACCGTGTACATCAAAGAGAAGGCTACCCGCGCCGTGCAGTTGACAAGCGCCTATAAGCATCTGGTGGATGAGCATTTCCGCGAAATGCACGAGGTACAACAGTACGCCAGTTTGCTCAACATCACGCCCAAGCACCTGTCTGATGTCGTGAAAAGCACCACCGGCAAATCCCCTCACGAGATGATACACAGCCGACTGCTGCAGGAGGCCCGTGTGCTGCTCAGTAACACAGAAATGAGCATGGCCGAGATCGCCTACACGCTTCATTTTGAGGATCAATCCCACTTCAGCCACTTCATGAAGCGCAAAACCGGCCAGACACCGCTGGAAATTCGCAAGAGCTTCTAGTCTGCACAAATTATTCCGAAATTTATACAATACTCTTTGTGGTAAGTGCTTTAATTTTAGGCTGTTATCATCACACAAAACACTACTACAATGAAAGAGAATACAATTCAACGAAAAAGAGGCCGACCAGAAAGGGTAGAGGATTTTGCCCACCACGTTCTGAACGACCTGAGTGCTGCAGAGCGTGTAAGAATGTCTTTCCTGGGCAGCCAATTGGGGCTTTACAAAGCGATGGCCGACGCCGGACCGATGACGGTAGGCCAGATTGCCCGAAACTCCGGAGCCAGTATCAGACTGGTGAAGCACTGGGCTGACAGTCTGGCTGCAGACGGCTACCTGGTGCACGAGCCGGAAGCTGATACCTTCTGCCTGCCTGAGGCCCATGCCATTGCCCTGACGGATCCAACCAGCCCTTATTATGTAGGCAACCGCTTTATGAAAGCGAACGGAAAGCCTTTGGAGGTGGCACCATCTGTGGCAGGCAATCATGTGAAAGGACGGGGCCTGCTGCCTGCGGATGGATCGAGCAGGTTTTTCAGCGAGGAATACCTGTCCAGTCTCCTGCACAGCTGGATACCGGGTGTACAGGGTTTGCCTGAAAAACTGGAGGCGGGCATACTGGTAGCAGACCTGAGTAATGGTCGCCACGGAGCTTCCACGCTGGTGATGGCACGCGTGTTTCCCAATTCGACCTTCCTTGGTTTCGACAGGTATATTTCTTCTGTCGAGCGGGCCAATCTGCTGGCCAAACAGAAGCACATTCCCAACGCACACTTCGAGTGGGCTACAAAGGAACAGGTATACGCCTACCAGTACGACCTGATCACGCTGATCGAAAGTGCGCACCACATGGGAGCCAATTTGCAGGATGTGTTGGCCGAATGCAGACAGGTGCTGAAAACGGATGGCGTGTTAGTGGTTGCAGAGGCAAAGGACAGCAACATCGTCAGTGAAGAGCAATACCAGCGCCTGCGTTCTACCAGAATTATACCTGGAGGGTCTGAGCACGTTTACCGGGTAGAGCGCGGCATTGACGGACACGAGCACGAACTGCAGAAAGCAGCCACGGCAGCTGGGTTTTCACTTTTCCGCAAAGTGGCAGAAACCTGGTACGACAAGGTATACGAACTGCGTCCTTAACGTAAGCGCAGGCTACAGCTTCACTTCAACGGTTTCCTGGGGTTTGTTGTGGTCAAGTGTCTGCTCGTGCTGGAACACTGTTTCGTACCCGTTAATGGAAACGACCTTAGTCACATCCAACATGAGCCTGTCCTGTGCTTTGTGCACCTCCTGCAGTTGTTTTTTCAGCTGCAGGGGGGCATCCTTGAGCGGAAGTTCCTGAAAGGGCATCCAGCCGAAGGTGGTGTCAAACACGATTTCTTCTTTGGGCAGGGCGGTGCTGATGCGGCGCAGCTTGAGGTTTAGGTTCATTTTAGAATGCTGCCAGCGCGCCTCACTGTAATCTGTTTCTGTGAAGATCTTGAAGGCAATCTCTTTGGTATACACATTCGAATCAGCAAGTGGAGGTGCTGTATCATTTTCTTTGTCGCAGCCGCTCGTGAGCAGTAACAAAAACACCAGAAAAGGCGCCAGGACGCGTAAAGAGACAACCATGATACTCGTAAATAGAAGCTGTTAAGGAAATGCAGAATGGGATGCTGCCTGTATAGAATTACGCAGTCTCCTGACTTCTGTTCACAATTTTCACTTCGTTTTTTTTGAATTTCCGGGTTGCTGTAGCGGCAGTACCATGTGTTGCGTAGAGGGCGTAAAACCCAGTGACTCCCAGAAGCGAATGCCGCCCGGGTTGTGTACCGACACCTGTAGCTCGAGGTGATCGGCGCCCTGATCGCTTAGCCATTTGCGGGCGGCCTCGAACAATTCCTTGCCGATCCCTTTGCCGCGAAATTCCGCACGCACCACCGTTTCGCCAATGTAGCCTTTGCTGGAAAGCTTGAAACCTGCCGAGCCCGGCCGCAGACTGGCCACCAGCATACCTGCCCAGACTTCATCAGACTCGTACACAAACACCCTCGTGCTTTTGTCTTTGAGGCGGTTGAGGAGTTCTGCCTTCAAAGCCTGCTCACTGCCCGGCTTATACCTGAACACAACGTGGTAGGCCTGTTGCATATCAAGCAACAGGCGCCAGAGCTCGTAGAGTTCATCAATATCATCCGGCTGGGCTTCGAAGATCATAGCGGAACAGTTAGAAAAGCGTGGTCAGGTCGCTGATGCGCTCTAGGCGGTGCTCGTACTCACTCACCTCCCGGTAACCGTAGCCGGCATGTATAAACGGTACGCCCGCTACCTGGCTTGCCTCCAGGTCGCCGGGCGTGTCGCCCACATACACCGGAGACTGCAGGTTGTTCCGCTCCACAATGGCTTTGAGGTTGATGGCCTTTGAGTCACCGGTGCGTCCGGAGCACTCGAAGTCACCGAAATACCTGCCCAGGTCGTGCCGCTCCAGAAATGCCTCAATGTAGCCGTCCTGGCAATTGCTCACGATAAAGAGCTTGTACTTGTTGTGCAGGTACTCCAGCGTTTCCTCCAATCCCTCGTACAGGTCGCCACCGTGTTTCCGGATGTGGGCCATCTCTTCCTGGCCACTCACTTCCATCAGCTCCTGGCGCTGCGCCTGGTTCAGGTGCGGGAAAAGCATGTCGAAGATCAGGTTATGCTGTGTGCCCGCAATGGAGCGAATCTTGTCAGGTGTGATTTCCTGTATTTCAAAATCAACTTTCTCCCGGGCAGCTTTCCAGGCTTTGGCCACCGTTTCAGCAGCGTCCCACAGGGTGCCGTCCAGGTCAAATATGATGCTGTCTATCTGGTTCGTCATTTATTGGGTATTGTAAGGCGGTATAAAAGTTACCTCTATGATCAAGCCATCCTTTACGCGGTATACGGCGATGGCGTCGGTGCGCGGCTCCCCTTTTTTGCGCTGCACCTTCTCCTGGTCTATCACCACGTCGCCTGCTACAATGCGGTTCACGATCTCGCAGTGCAGATCCGGGGTGCTGGCAAACATGGCCCCGTAGCGCTTGTGCAGTTCATCGCGGCCCTGGTAGGTGAGCACGCCGGGCTGGCGGTATACCTTCACGGTGTCGCTGAAGGCACTGGCAAACAGGTCGATGTCGCGGCTGTTGTAGCCTTTCAGCTGCAGCTCTACCGGTTTTATAACGGCAGGTGTTTCAGGTTTGCTTTGACTCATGGCGGAGGTGCTGCTAAATAAAAGAAGGGTGAGTGGGAACAGGAATTTTTTGATCATGCACAAAATTAGGCAATTTTGCGGGTATATACCTTGCGCATTTCTGTTGCGTATAAGCGGAGCTATGATAGAAGAACTCATCATTCGCACACTGTGCGATACCATACCTGACGAGCCGGTAGACGGCTTGTTTTTGTTCGGTCAAACCGAAGACAACCAACAGGCAGCCTTTAAAACAGCCCATCAGTTTTTGCAGAGCGGCCGTACTCACAAAGTGCTCTGCCTCGGCACCAAAGCCATGAGCGGCTACCCCGGATTTGAGGTATGGCAAAAGGAAATGAGGAAACTCGGAATAGGTGAGGAGCAGCTTATACCTGTTCCGCCTGTACCCGCCAATACTGACATGCTGCATACCCTGATCGAGGCGACATCGGCGGTGCGTTATGCGAAGGAGCAGGGCTACAAAAGCCTGGCCGTGACGGCAGCTCCCTTCCAACAGCCCCGTGCTTTTATGACGGCTATCACTGCAGCTCTTCGGGAGTACCCGGAGATATACCTATACAGCCTGCCCGGCAAGGCGATGCCCTGGCAGGAGGAAGTAACGCACTCACAGGGCAAAGTAGAAGATACCCGTGCCGGACTCATCGCCGGCGAAATGGAGCGCATCCGCTGCTACCACGACCAAAATGATCTCATATCAGTGCAGGAAGCACTCGGCTACCTGAACCAGCGGGATAAAAATAAATTATAGCGTTTAGTTTTGGAAGCGGATGGCCCACATGCCCCGCAGGTCACCCGGTCTGAAGCCGGTGGCCCGGTCTTCGGGGTATAGCTTCTGTATTTCGGCTTGCAATTCTTTGGTGAGCGTTTCGCCTGGCACGCCGTGGCAGGCCTGGCATTGCGGCTGCAGCAGGATCGGTTTCGCAAAAAGCACCTGATCATCCGCCAGCATCACCAGCGTGTCAGCCTGACTCAAGTCACGACCCTGTTCTTTCCAGTTGGAAAATGCGGTGAGTAATGCTTCTTCTTGGGCATCGGGCTTGTTATCCGGGTTGCGGTACTGCGCCGAGGTGCGTCGGATGTGGGCGTCGAATTGTGCGGAAAGGGAATCTGTAAGCGGATAAGCCTCTATGTTGCAGAACTGCAGCGCATTCAGGGGGCCGCCTTGCTGCATGGCCCGCATCAGGTTGTGGCTCAGCGTGTCAAAACTGGTTTTGGTAATGGAGCGCCCCTGCTGCCGATACTGTTCCAACTGCTCTGCAGACAAAGCTGTTACTGTCCCGGCCTTGTCTTCTTCCCGGTCCTGTTGCGGCGAGTTGCAGGCCACTATACCTGCGAACAGAAAGAGCAAAGCAATGGTGCTGCGGTTTTTCATACGCTTTTCCTTTGCTGAACGTGCAGGAGTTGAAGAAGTTGAGTCGCGTGACCTGTTTCGGGAGTGGAGAAGAACAGCTGGGCCCTCCAACCTAAAACCACGACGCGCGACTCAGACTTTACAAACTAGCCTTCAAAGCCTTCTACTGCGATCATGCGGCTGCTGGAAGCACTCTGACGCAGGGCTTTGGCTGGGGCATATTCATCAGACGACCACCAGGCTTTGGCTTGCTCCATGGTCGGGAATTCGAGCACCACGATACGAGTAGGGCTCCAGTCGCCTTCGAGCGGCGATACGGCACCGCCACGCACGATAAACTTGCCGTTATAAGGCTGCAGGGAGCCCGGCGTTAGTTTTTTGTACTCCTCGTAAGTGGCGGCATTCGTTACGTCTATGTCTACAATAATGTAAGCTGGCATATCAGTTAAGTATGGGTTAATAATAGGATGCCTGCATATTAGGGATAATCCGTGTATGGTGCAAACCGAAATTCGAGCAAACGCACCGAGTCGCTTTAGCCTGAAAAATTGAAATAGATAGGCTCTTTATCTCTTGATTGCGTACATCGCTCATATACAAGCCCTTCAACTTATGACACAAACCAAAAACCTCGAAGTCTGGCTGCGCGGACCGCTGCCGGATGTGCCCGCTATGCTGCAACCGGTCGCCCATGCGCTGCTACAGGCACGCGAAGAAGTCGGAAGTTTTATGCAGGATTTTCCGGACGAACTTCTCTGGGAACGGCCTGCCGGCGTGGCCTCGGTTGGCTACCACCTGCAGCACCTCACCGGCATTCTGGAGCGCCTCTTTACCTATGCCCGCGGTGAACAATTGAACGAGCAGCAATTGGCCTATTTGTATGCCGAAGGCAAACCGGTTGGGCAGGACAAGCAGTCCGAGACCCTGGTGCAGAAGTTTAACGAGCAGGTGGACAAGGTCATGGAACAGTTGCGGCAGACCGACGAAAGCACCCTGACCGAATCCAGAAGGGTAGGGCGGGCACAAGTGGAGTCCACAGTGATGGGACTACTCTTTCACGCCGCCGAACACAGCATGCGCCATGTAGGGCAATTGCTCGTCACGGCGCGGGTGCTGCGCGAACGGGAAATGTCGAACGGGAATATGGTGGATTAGGTGTATTTAGCGCTCGAAGAGAAAAAAAAACGTTATAACACAGTGATAGCCCCAGCCTGAACTGTAAGGTATACCTTCTCGCCTGTAGCGGGAGGTATAGCCTGTGTTCTAACTGTCACGCTGATGCCCGATAGCTGTACCTCCACATCGTAGTAGCCGCCATTAAAGGTAACCTTTTGAACGGTGCCAGCTAGGGGACCGGATGCTTTGCTCACGAAATTGAAATGCTCCGGGCGCACCAGCAGGTTACGGCCAGGGGTGTCTATACCTAACTTGCCTGCGAATCCCGAGGCTACATCAGCTGGTATCAGGTTGTAGCTGCCAAACAGGCCGGCGGTATACGCATCCACCGGGTGGCGGTATACCTGTTCGGGGGTGCCTTGCTGCACAATCCGACCTCCTTCGATCACCAGGATGCGGTCAGCCCAGGAAAGGGTGTCGTGCGGGTCGTGGGAGATGAGGATACAGGTGATGGCGAGCCGCTCGGTAATATCGTGAATGACCTCTTTCAGTAATTCCTTGTGGCCTTTGTCAAGGTTAGAGTAGGGCTCGTCGAGCAGCAGCAGGTCTGGCCAGGTGCTGAGCAGCCGGGCTAGGGCAATACGCTGGCGTTCCCCACCTGAAAGCTGGTTGGTTCTGCGCTGCTTGAGATGACTGATGCGGCATACCTCGTACAGCATTTCGGCATCGTCGCCCTGCAGCGTGTTGGCGTAGCGCAGCACCTGCTCCACACGCAAAAACTGGGGCAGATCGTAGTGCTGCGACAGGTAGGCAATTCCTTCTTGGCCCGGCACCAGCTTATCGTGCGGACCGATCACGCGTTTGCCCTCGAAAGTAATCTGCCCAGCACTGGGCTGTACCAGTCCGGCAATGGTCTGCAGCAGGGTGCTTTTACCCGAACCAGTCTCCCCGGCAATGGCTATTTTCTCGTACTCGCCCTGCTGAAAGCTGATATTATCTAAAACAGTATTCCCTTCCTCCTGCACACTTATTCCGGACACCTCTAAAAAGCTCATATTACACGAAGGGCTAGTATTCGATTAAATTAATGGTTTGAAAAGAAGGAGCTGAAGGACAGCAAATCTATACGTCAACATACCTTCTTATTTTGATGCTTTTATTCGGCAACCCCTGCCTTCCTGCTGAATTTAAGCGGCGGCTTCCTGTGCCGGGTGCCCTGCTCGTAGGAGTAGGTATAGCGGATCAGGATAGGCTCATCGAACATGCGACCCAGGAACTGCAGACCAGCCGGTAAGTTGTTATAAGTATAGCCCATGGGCACGGTAATGGCCGGCTGGCCGGTATGCGGTGCTATGATCTGGCTGTTGTCGCCTTTATAGCCTTTGAAGTCGCCGACACGGGCAGGTGGGTGGTTCCAGGTCGGGTAAACGATGGCACCCAACTCGTGTTTGTCCATGGCCCGCTCAATGGCCTCCCGGAAAGCAATTCTCTTCGGATCGTTAAAAGGGTCGGAGCAGGTATGCTGCGGGTTGTCCTGATCTTGCTGGTTCTCCAGGAAGTGCTTTAAATTCGCCTCGATGTAGGGCGAATACTTACCTGAAGCCACAATTTCCTGCAAGTTCTTAACAGGTACCTTCTCTCCCTGAGCGGCTAAATAAGCATTGATATCTTCCTGAAAAACATCGCACCACTGGTCTTTTCGCAGGCTATCAAAGTTCGCTACTTCTACTGGATCTACGATCACTGCGCCGAGTCTTTCCAGATCGGCGATTGCCTGTTCAAACAGCGCTTTCACCTGCGGGTTGGGATCTTTGTCACTGAGGGTGCGCAGCACGCCGATACGGGCGCCCTTCAGCCCGTCCCTGTCCAGAAACTGGGTATAGTTCTGAGGCACTTTTCCCTGACTGTAGCGGGTGATCGAATCATTTGAGTCATAGCCGGCAATCACTTCCAGAATCCGGGTAGCATCTTCGACGGTGCGCGCCATGGGGCCGCCCACATCGTTGCGCAAATAAAGCGGCACAATGCCGTGGCGACTGGTCAGGCCAAGAGTAGAGCGGATGCCCACCAAGGCATTGTGAGAGGATGGGCCGCGGATGGAGTTGCCCGTATCGGTGCCCAGGCCGACGGTGCCCATGTTGGTGGCTACGGCTGCGGCGGTTCCGCCACTGGAGCCAGCCGGCACGTGCTCCAGGTTGTAAGGGTTCAGCGTTTCTCCTGCAAGGGAGCTGATCGAGACCATCGGGCTGAAGGCCCACTCAGCCATGTTGGACTTTGCCAGCACAATGGCGCCGGCCTCCTTCAACACGCGCACCTGGTAGGCATCCGTTTCAGGTATAAAGCCTGCCATGGCCGCAGAGCCCGCCGCCGTCTGCAGACCGATGGTGTTGTAATTGTCTTTTACGATAAGGGGGATGCAGTGCAGCCGTCGGAGCTTCTTCGTGCGCTGGTATTCGCGGTCCATTGCCCGAGCCGTAGCAATGGCCTCCTGGTTGGTGACCACAATGGCATTGAGCCGCGTGGGCTGATCGTAGGTTTCGATGCGCTGCAGGTAAGTTGTCACCAACTGCTCGCAGCTACAGGTGCCGTCCTTGATAGCCTGGTGAATGTCGGCAATGGTTGTCTCCTCTATTTCAAAAGGAGCCGCCGTGGTCATACTTTGATCAGCTTTCGGACTACACTGCATGAGCAGCAAGAGGCCGAGTGACAGGAGGAGGGAGATGGAGGACGACTTCTGCATAAGTCTCTAAAACTCGTCCTCGTAAAACTCGATCAAAGCACCGAAATATGCCTCGTTCCAGCCTTCCACGATGTCGTCGTAGTCCTCGTCAGGTATGTTGAGGTGACGCAGTTCGGCTGAGGTGCCGTGCTTGTGCGGGTGCAACTTGATGGTGACGATGGATTTAGGCTCCTGCTCACCGAAATACCACTGTTGTACCAGCATCTTGCCTTCCTCAAACTCCAGGTTCTTGCCCACAATGTTGCCCTCAAAAAGCGAGAACTCCGAGCCCGGTTCCGTCGACATCTCAGCCGGATCGCCTGACCAGAGCTGTATGGTGTTGGGGTTGGTAAGAGCCGCGTATACCTCTTCGGGGTCGGCCGGCACTATAAAGTATTTTTTGTAGTCTTTCATGTTTGGTCTGTTGAGGGGCTTCTATTTGTTGGCAAAAGTTCTGATATACAAGTCTTCTACCTTTTGTCGGGCCCAGGGTGTCTTGCGCAAAAACTTCAAACTGGAGTTGATGCTCGGGTTGATGTTGAAACTGTTGACATTGATCTTATACCCCAATTCATCCCAGCCATAGTAGTCTACGAGCTGCACCAGGATGCGCTCGAGTGTTTTGCCATGAAGGGGGTTGTTTTTCTGTTCTTCCATACGCGCTTTATAAGGGCTGCAAGTTCCGCACATTATCATGAATACGCAATTTAATTAGCCGAAGGCCGCTATACCTGTTCGCGGTCTATATGCCGAGTTCAATTTGTACGCCGGCCGTCCAGTGGTAATCGTTGTTCACGGGCAGGAATGGGTTTTGGGAATGGTAACCTGCATTGCCCTGCACCTTCAGGCGGTGCGCACGCAGGTATTTGGTTACGCCCAACAGGTAAGCTTCTTCTGTATTCTCAAAAGCGCGTACTTCGCTATTCGGCGTGACACGCGAGTACCGACCGGCCAGTTCTACGTTGCTCGGGAAGATGTAGCTCAGCTGGTAGTTCTGTCCGTGACCGGTTAAGACATGGCGTTGCTGCCCTGCAGCATTAAACGTTACCGGGTTGTCGGCTTCGCGGGACATGTATTCAGCATACAGCGCCATACCCCTATACTTGAGCAGACCGTCGAAGATGTAGGTTTGTATGTCGGTTTGCTCGTATAGGTCACGGCCAATCTGACCACCTGTTCGGCGAGCCTGTTCGTTATGGCTCATGCCACCCGCCAGCGAGAGTTTCGGTGTTGGTTCGCGCTCCAGGTCGCCTTCAAAGTAGTCGCCTCCGTTAGTGAATTTACCAAATGGGAGGAGCTCCACCCGCCCGGTATAGGCCAGGCCTTTGTCTGTTGAGAACACGTTACGACCCTCACCGGCTGTCAGGGCTCCTTTGAGCATGTAGTGGAAGGTACCGATGTCGTTGTTGTAAACCGCTTGAAAACCAAAGTCACGGTCCACGTTAAAGCCGATGTTTACGATGGAGCGGTCGATGAACTGCTGGTCTCCAGAAGAGACCACACGCTGTCGGTTGCCTGGCAGTTTAGTCTGCCCGAAGGCGAACTGCCATCTGTCGTTTGGTTTATAGTATACCACGGCATCGCGCACCACATTGGGGCTGGTGTTAATGTTGGATTGATCGTTCATACTCCAGTCCATGTCGCCGCGCGAGAACGAGAGCTGGATGTTGTAGGTCAGCTTGGGCGAGTACATAAAACCCTCGAAGCGCAGACGCAGGCGGCGCACCCGCATTTCATATTCCGACACCCCAAAATCGTTCTCTGAGATCGAGTTGTAGATGGCCCGGCTCTGTACTCGGAAGCGCATATTGATCGAGTAGGCACTATCGGGTGTAACGAAGCCAACACCGCGTTTTAAATTGAACAGCGGCAGATTTCCTTCCGTCGTTTGTGCTGATGCCGTAAAAGGAAATGCCAGCAGTAACGCCAGCAACAGGGTATAAATCTTCATGTTTAGTCTCTGGCTCTTAAAGAATGCTTCCGGTTTTCAGAGCTTAAAAAATACCGGTTAGAACAGATATAGGTTTGTGTAAAAACTGAGTGGATGATAGGTACTGGCACTATATGCAGTTTAGTAAAATCCCCCGCTACTGAATAGCAGCGGGGGATTTGTATAGGCTTGTTTATGAAGTGCACGGTTGTCATTCCCTTGCCACTCTTGGGAGAAGGGTCGCTTCATTCTAATAAAACAAGCTCAAGCTTACTGCCATTTTGTTAAGAAACCTAGTTAAAATAAGGCAGCCTTCCCCGGAGGTTAAGCCGATGCAACTTGCGGGGGTAGGAGCCCTCATTACCAAGATCCTTTCAGGATGACAAAAAAGTAGAATGAAGCACACTGCCTTTACAAGGGGGACGGTGCGCTATACCTTTACCTTCTCTGATTAATAATCATCACGCTCGATAGCAGCTACACCCGGAAGCGTTTTGCCTTCCATGTACTCCAGCAGTGCACCGCCGCCAGTCGACACGTACGACACACGGTCAGCATAGCCGAGCTGGTTTACAGCAGCAGCCGAATCACCACCGCCAATCAGCGAGTAAGCACCGCGGCGAGTGGCATCTACCACCGCTTCAGCCACAGCTTCGGTACCTACAGAGAAGTTCGACATTTCAAACACGCCCATTGGGCCGTTCCACAGAATAGTCTTCGAGTTGCGGATCACGTCAGCGTACATTTCGCGGGCGTTCGGTCCGATGTCGAGGCCCATCCACAGCGGTTTGATGTGGTGGCTGAGTGCTGTATCCACGTTGGCGTCGTTGCTGAACTCATCGGCGATGATCGAGTCAACCGGGATCATCAGGTTCACGCCTTTTTCTCTGGCCATTGCTATGAGGCGGCTGGCCAACTCCACTTTATCTTCTTCTACCAGAGAAGAACCGATCTGTCCGCCGTCTGCCTTCACGAAGGTATAGCTCATGCCACCGCCGATCAGCAGGTTGTCCACGCGGTCCATCAGTTTTTCAATGATCAGGATCTTATCCGAAATCTTGGCACCACCCATAATGGCTGTGTATGGGCGCTCGGCATTGTCCATCACACGGCGGGCGTTGTCGAGTTCGGCGTGCATCACATAGCCCATCACTTTGTCGTTCGGGAAGTAGCGTGCGATCACCGCTGTAGAGGCGTGCTCGCGGTGCGCGGTGCCAAAGGCGTCGTTCACATACACATCGCCCAGTGTGGAGAGTTCTCTTGCGAATTCCGTATCGCCTTTTTCCTCAGCTTTGTGGAAGCGCAGGTTTTCGAGCAGCAGGATTTCGCCTGGCTGCAGGTCTTGCGCCAGTTGAGCAGCCTCAGGGCCTACACAGTCTTCGGCAAATTTAACCGTGGTGTTGAATTCCTGGGAAAGACGGCCCACTAAGTGGCGCAACGAGTATTTCTCCTCCGGTCCGGCTTTCGGGCGACCGAGGTGGGACATCAGGATGACCGCACCGCCGTCGTCCAATATTTTCTGGATAGTCGGCACGGCCGCACGGATGCGGGTGTCGTCGGTGATGCGGTAGTCAGCATCCAGTGGCACGTTGAAGTCCACCCGGACCAAAGCTTTCTTGCCGGCAAAGTTATACGCGTCTACAGTTCTCATGTACTTGTCTTTTTCGTTAGTCTTACTCGTTTTTCGTTTTTGCGGAGTTTTTGTTTCCGGTATGCTTAAATGGTTGTACAAATATAGGAAAAAGGGTATTTGTCTGAATCAGGATTTTGAGGATTTAAGGATTAACAGGATTTTCTCAGATGCCTGTTGACTCCGACACTCAAACAGTGGAGAGGGAGTTTGTTTATGATTAACCCACCCCTGCCCCACAGAGGTGAATTACTGTTACCGCCTTTTCACAGGTATCAGCGCTGTAGTTTCTGCTACATATTCCGGATCCAACCACCCCTACCCCTCCTTAACTAAAGAGGGGAGCTTCTGCCGCTGCCAATTGGCAAGTATAGGCCTTGTAGTTTCTGGTAAATATCACTGGCACGCATCTCAAGACTAACTCGCACGCAGGCAATGAAACAGATCACATTAGCTAGATGCACGAAACGAATACCCACTGTTTGAGCGATCAGCGAGTTTGGGGAGTCTTGATTTTTTTGCCTACTTTTTTTATCAAGAAAAAAAGTAGGGCCCGGCTGGCCAAGCCAAGCTATAAAACAAAGTAAGTTACTGATTGCAACAAACAGCAACTACACTAGCAAGACCAGATGCAGCATTTCAAATAACCCCATCCCCTGGTTAAACATTGAATTTCCTCGCCATCCCAACCGTTATGATTATACAAGACATCATAAATCCCGATTTTGCTATGTAATTCCAAAAGCATCCTGTATCTTTTGCCCCTTAAAATACTGCGTGTATTTGTTACCTTTGCATACCATGAGAGTAGGAATAATATTTGGCGGACCGTCCCGTGAGCGTGAGATCTCTTTCGCAGGTGGCCGCACCGTGTACGATAACCTTGATAAAGCCCTTTTCGATGCCGTTCCGGTGTTTGCCGACAGCCTCGGCAATTTCATCTTGCTGGACTGGCAGTACATCTACAAAGGCACCATCCGCGACTTCTACCCACCGGTGGAGGCCCTGCCAGAGAGTGAGCACGGACTGCAGATCTACCTGGAGTCGCTGGGCGAGCTGAGCATCGAGGAGCAGGACCGAATCATTGCAAAAGCGGGCAAGCGCCTGTTGCCGCATGAATTTAAGAATCACTTCGACTTCGCCTTTCTGGCCCTGCACGGACCATACGGCGAGGACGGTAGCATTCAGGGTTTACTCGAGTGGTACCATATACCTTATTCTGGCTCCGGCATCTTGCCTTCAGCCATCGGTATAGACAAGGCGGCGCAGAAGGAAATGCTCAAGCAGCACGGCTTCCCGACGCCGGATTACCGCAAGGTGCAATACGCCGACTGGAAAAAGCAGGAGAACCGTGAGCAGCTGTTCGAGTCGCTGGTAGCGGATTTGGGACTGCCGCTGGTATTGAAGGCGCCGCATCAGGGTTCTTCTATAGGTGTCTCCATCGTGAAGGAGCATAATTATGACCTGTTCGAGCAGGGTATGGACCGCAGTTTCTTTACCAAGAATATTTACAAGGCACAATGGCAGGCGCTGGGTGAGGAGAAACAGTTGGGCAGCATGAAGCAGCTCGTGGACATCCGCGAGGGCATCGGCATGCCAGTCGTGCTCGAAGATGGCACCATCCTGTACCACCCGGAAGAACTGTTGAACCACATCAACCATACCTTTACTACTACCGATACTGAGACCATCGTGCTGACCAGTGTCGAGCATGAGCAGCAGGTGCTGGTGGAAGCTTTCATCAAAGGGCGTGAGTTCTCCTGCATCGTGGTGCAGGACGAGGCTGGTCAGCCAATTGCCTTGCCGCCAACCGAAATTGTGAAAGGCAGTGAGGTGTTTGATTATCGTTCGAAGTACCTGCCGGGTCTTGCCCGCAAGATCACACCGATCAACCTGCCAAGTGAGCAGATTCAGGAAATCCGCAAGGCTTGCAGCAAGTTGTTCATCGATCTGGGCTTCAACGTATACGCCCGCCTCGACGGCTTCATCACCGAGGAAGGCAACATCTTCCTGAACGACCCGAACACGACCTCAGGCATGCTGCCGTCGTCGTTCTTCTTCCACCAGGCGGCTGAGATTGGTCTGAACCCATCGCAGTTCCTGACTTATATCATTCGTACTTCGGTGGCCGAGCGCCTGAAGTCCGGAAAGGATACCGTGATGCTGACAAAATTATTGAAAAAGCTGGACGAAGCCATCCGTGAGGAGAACGCCCACCGCCACGACAAAGTCCGGGTAGGGGTGATCATGGGTGGTTATTCTTCTGAAAGACATATTTCGGTAGAGAGCGGACGTAACATTTACGAGAAGCTTTCTTCTTCAACCAAATACGAGCCGCTGCCGATCTTCCTAACGGGTAGCAACGAGGCCCATCGTCTGTACAGCATTCCGATTAACATCATGCTCAAGGACAATGCCGACGACATCAAAGAGAAAATACATCACTTTGAGGAGGGCGGCAAACCGCACCCGGTGCTGCAGGAGATCATCAGCGAAGCCGAAGGCATTACGCGCAAGTACACGGGCAAGAGTCTGGATGAGCCGAGTCGCCTGACGTACAGCCAACTGCAGAACATGGTCGATGCGGTGTTCATCGCCCTGCACGGTCGTCCGGGTGAGGACGGTGCCCTGCAGCAGGAACTGGAGAAGCTGTCTATACCTTACAACGGCTCGGGCATCAGCTCTTCGCAGATCACGATCAACAAGTACGATACCAACGAAATCCTCGCCAAACATGGTGTGCCGGTGGCACATCACCGCATGGCCTGGAAAGAAGACTGGCTGAAAGACAAAGAGGCTTTCTATCAGAGCCTTGAAAGCGAGTTCCGTTATCCGTTCATTGCCAAGCCGGCTGATGATGGCTGTAGCTCGGCTGTGAAAAAAATCAAGAACCGCGCGGAGCTGGACGCTTTTACGACCCTGATCTTCCGTGAGATGGAGGAACTCGATGCAGAATGCGCCAGAACACTTTCGCTCGGCTTCAAAGAAGAATTCCCGAACAAGCAGGGCTACCTGGTGGAAACGCTTATCAGCCGAAACGGCGCGAAGCATTTCCTGGAGATCACCGGTGGTTTGCTGACCACGTATGCGCCAGACGGCACCGTGGCGTACGAGGTATTTGAAGCTTCGGAGGCACTGGCCGAGGGTGAAGTACTGTCGCTGGAAGAGAAGTTTTTGGCAGGGGAGGGGCAGAACATCACCCCGGCCCGCTATGCACAGGACCCGGAGCGCCGTCAGAAGATATCGGACCAGGTGAAAGAAGACCTGAAGCGTGTGGCCCAGATACTGAACATCGAAGGCTACGCCCGTATCGACGCCTTTGTGCGCGTGCTGGAGAATGACGAGGTGGAGACCATCATCATCGAGGTGAACTCGCTACCAGGTATGACCCCGGCCACCTGCATCTTCCACCAGACCGCCATCAACGGCTACAAACCCTACGAGTTCATCGACCGCATCCTCACTTTCGGGGTGGAACGAAACGAGCGGGCGAAGGAACTGCAGGGGTATAAGTCGAGGAATGTGTAAGTTGGGGAGTTGAAGAGTTTAGGAGTTTGAGATTTAAAGGGGAACGTGGAAAATCATCCCCCTGCCCCTCCCGAAACAAGTCCGGGAACTTCGACTTCAAATGGGGATGATTTAGACTTTTTATTTTTCTCTGTCATCCTGAAAGGATCCTGGTTGAAGGGAGGTTAAGCTGATCATATTATACACCCCTGCCCCCCGCAAGAGGGGAATATCTCCTGTGTAATTCCCCTCTTGCGGGGGGCAGGGGTGTATTCAATCAGTGTGAATACCAAGGTACGGTAACTAGCACGCAATACCTGTATGCTGATATCAGTAGGAAAGTCCCCAAGGGGGCATGGGGATGACAATCGTGCACAAACAACAATAAACAATCAACAAAGGCCCTGCAGGGGCAAACAATCAACAATAAAATAAATGTTAAAGACGAATTCATTTGTGGGGGTGCTGGTGCACCTGGCTTTGATGGGAGTGATCGTGGCCGGGTTGATCTTCGGATTCTTCTACCTATACCTGCCGTCGGCTACCAACCATGGCGAGACGATTTCGGTGCCGAAGATCACAGGTATGCAGCTGCCGGATGCGGAGGCATTTCTGGAAGAACAGAACCTGCGCTATTTCGTAAACGACTCCAGCTATCACCCGGAGTACAAGCCTTTCGAGATCCTGACACAAGACCCTTCACCGGGCTCCAAAGTAAAGGAGAACCGCAAGATCTACGTTAGCATCAACATGAAAAACCCACCGATGATCAAGATGCCCAAGCTGATCGACGGTTCGGTGAAAAATGCGGAGCTTATCCTGAAAAGCTATAACCTGCGTCGGGGCAAGATTACGAACGTGCCTGACCTGCAGCATGGTGCCGTGCTGAAGCAGTTTGTGAATGGCAAAGAAGTGCGGCCAGGGGACGAGGTGCCAAAAGGAGCTGTGGTAGACCTGCATGTGGGCGACGGACTGGGTAATACCGAGTTTGAGGTGCCGGATGTGGTAGGCATGCCGCTCGACGAGGCTTCGGTGCTGTTGGTAGGGCAGAAACTTCAGTTGGGTAACATCATTTATGTGCCAGGCAGCGGTAAGCCGGACGGTACGATTGTCCGTCAGCGTCCGATCGCCGATGTGAAGGCCAAGATACGAACAGGCGAGTTGGTGGACCTCTGGGTAGCCGGCGAAGAGCCTGTGCAAGGTATAGACTAAAAGATGCGCCCGCCGCTCACAGTGGCGGACGTCTTTCATATAGATCAAGGTATGGGTATAAGACAGTTTCTGTTTACAATCGTACTGCTTTGCTGTGGCTCCTTTGCTTCAGCTCAAGGCGTGCTGATGCCCTTGCAACAGGACCCGCAGCGTATACCTGTCGACAGCCCATTCCAACTCCGCACAGAGAACGACCCGCTCTCCCTGCCGTTTTTCGACGATTTTTCCGGCACCACCATCACACCCGATCCGGCCTACTGGATCAATGGCGGCACGTATGTAAACAACCGGTTTGCCCTACGGCCACTCACACGCAACGTCGTCACATTCGACGGACTCAATGCACAGGGCAACCCCTATGGCAGCAGCCTTGCCGGCCCAACCGATACACTTACGTCTCAGCCTATCCGATTAGGAGCACTCACGCCGGCTGACTCTGTATACCTGAGTTTCTACTGGCAGTCAGGAGGGCAGGGGAGTGCGCCGGAGCGAAACAATAACAACCCGCGCTTCTTGCGTCTGGAGTTCAAAGATGCCGACGGTAATTGGGTACAGGTATGGCAGCAGGCCGCACCCGGACTGGTAACGGAGTTTGCGCAGGCTTGGGTGGCCGTGCGGGAGCAGCGTTTTCTGCACAACGAATTTCAGTTCCGCTTCCGAAGCGAAGGTACCCGCAACGCCATGCGCGACGTCTGGAACCTGGACTATGTGGAGCTGGACCGCAACCGACGACGTGGCCAGAACACTACCCGCGACATCGGCATCAGCGAGAGCGTATCACCATTAATGAACTACAGTGCGGTGCCCGCCCGTCAGTTTCTGGCCAATCCTGAGCTATACCTACGCGACGAGATTTCTGCCAGCCTGAATAACCTCGGCGACCTGCCCGGTGCCATCGCCTGGAGTGCCTTTATACGGCAGTTCGGTACAGCACCAACCGATACCTTTCTGCGTGAAGAAGGCCTTATACCTGGACAGGCACGGCAGCGCCCCATTACCGCAACACCCCGCATCAGCAACCTCAACCTAAATCCGGAGAACTTTGTGCTAGAGCACGGTTTCTGGCTCGACACCAAAGAACAGAACGTCCGCCAACGTGCCAACGACAGCACCCTGCAACGCACCACTTTCAACGATTACTTTGCCCTGGACGATGGCACAGCCGAAGCCGGTTACAGCAGTCTCTATACCTACGGCAATACCCAGGTGGCGCAGCGCTTCGAGTTGGCAACAGCAGACCAGGTACGCGCCTTCCGGGTGCATTTTCCGCAGGTGGGTGTGCAGCATAACAACCTATCCATCGTCTTCCGCATCTGGGCCGACGACAACGGACGTCCGGGCCGTACCCTGCATGAACAATCCTTTCCGGTGCAGCAAAATGAAGGGCTCAATACCTTCTATGAAGTGGAGCTGAACCAGCCTGTTCCGGTTGAGGGTACTTTTTATGTTGGCTTCAGTCAGCCAGCTACCCTATACCTCAATATTGGCTTTGACCGAAACGCCGGAGCCACTGGCCGCTTGTTCTACAATACGGTGGTAAGTGGCTGGCAACAGGACTCCGTCAATGCAGGCGCCGTCATGCTGCGCCCTGTGATGGCGGGCCAGGCACTGGGTCTGGAAGAAGAGGCGCTTGAAGCAAGCTTTAAGGTATACCCGAACCCCAATACCGGTATTCTTAATTTCTCAGGTCCTTACCGTTCTTTTTCGCTCTACGACGCAACCGGGCGGGAAATTCTGCGTCATAAAGCAACAGCCTGGCAGGAGCCCGTGCGCCTCCCAAGACTTTCACCGGGCTTATACAACATCCGAATTGAAACCGACCATCATACATTCACTACCAAACGCATCCTACTAAAATTATGATTACAACTGACATCACGGCCGAGGAACTCAAGGAAAGACTCGCCAAGGGCGAAACGCCCATCATCATCGACGTTCGCGAAGACTGGGAGCACCAGGAAAGCAGAATTGAGGGTGCACAAAACATCCCACTGGGAGCGCTGCCGCAGCGCCTCGACGACATTGAAGACTACAAAGACCTGGAGGTGATCGTGCACTGCAAGTCCGGTATGCGGTCTGCCTCTGCCAAAGCTTTCCTGCAGCAGCAGGGGTTTAAGCAAGTAAGAAATTTGCTTGGTGGTATTACTGGGTACCAAGGTTAAGGTATAAGAGTATAGCTCGAGCGTCTTCGCTCGTGTCTACTATAGAGGGGCCTCTGGCCCCTTTTTCTATTAAGTGATATTCTAGTAAAGTTGCGGTTTTGCAGGTATAGCTCAACATACCGCAAGTTTAGCTTTAGCACAACTTGTGGTGGCACATGGAGCCAGTTTGCAACTGGCGTAGCTGCTGCTGTTGCAGGTATAGCAACTAGTGTTGTATTATAGCTTGCCCTGTCCGGGCGGGCCTCACTTTTTTCCTTGATGAAAATCGAGGGCCCCTCCCCCCACTCCCTGACCGCTCTTGACAGGGGGACCCCTTCACCCCCAACACAAAATCGTCGGTGGTGCACCGGACTAAAGTAATCTGCTTTGTAGCTGAGGTGCAAGTAAGCCTTGTTATACCTGACAATGGTGTATAATAGAGGAAACTACAGCGCTTATACCTGTAAATTGGCAGTTACCGGTTCCCCGCCTTAGACAAGGAGGGGCAGGGGTGGTTGGACCCGGTACTGCAAAGAAACTGCTACAGCTACGAAACTTATACCTCCCAATTGGTAGGGGCTGAAAGTCCCCTCTGGGGGTAGGGGCCTCTATGAAAGAGAGGGGCAGGTTATAGCAAATGCCTTAACCCTCTGCAACCAAGATCCTTCCAGGATGACAGACCGGAAAGCAGTTTCAGAAAGTCCCCCTTCGAAGTCGAAGATCCCGGACTTGTTTCGGGAGGGGCAGAAGGATGCTAATCATCTGTGAGAATCCTGTTAATCCTGGGGGTAGGGAACTTCTTTTAAAATCCTGCAAATCGTGATTCAGGCATTTACCCAATCACAAACGGCGTCGGGCTAAAGCAGAGCAGGAAAATCACAAAAGCCAGTATCCCCAGCACTTTACGAGCTGGCGTAAGTGGCGCTTCGTTTGGACACGAAGGATGGAAGATGCCCATCAGCCGCGAGAGCAGAAGTCCGAACACCAACCAGCCACTGTAGCCGTCGGCGGCAGGGTATAGCCAGGCGATGCCGACTTGCACCACCATTACGATCAGCACCAGGTAGGCGGTGAAGCGCAGTTTTGGGGTGGCGGGCTCAAGCACGAAGAACAGGTAAAGTACATACATCGGCCATGCCCAGATGTAGTTTGTCAGCTCCGGGAAGGTCTCGGCCAGGCTGTACTGCAAGAGTAACATCCCCAACGCAGCCATCAGACCACGGCGGTTGTCGTGCAAAATGCCCCGGAAGGCGAAGAACACGAAAGGGGCCAGTACAACCAAAAGGCTGTCGTCCCAGAGGGGCTCGCGGTGCGGCGAGATCATCCCCATACCTGCATACACAATGAAGAGCGTGAAAAAGATCGGCGAAAGCTGGTTGAAGCGCTTATACCCGATCAGGCCATAGAGCACGTGTCCACCGTCCAACTGACCGATGGGGAGTAAGTTGAGCGCCGTGAAGAACAGGGCCAGGTAACCCGCAAAAAGCAACGGGTAATGGATCACTTCATAAGCATTGGGCACCAGCGCCGGGTCCGCCACATACCTTTCAAAGAACAGGAAAAGCAGGTTCTTGCCGAGCGAGAAGTTGCCTTCGCCCTGGTACACATACCGGACATAGTCTTGCCCGAACTGCTGGTACTCCGGGTGAATGGTGAAGATGAAATCCGGGTCGGGCAGGTGCGTAAAACCGTACCATAGCAAAGGGATCGCCACCACAAAACCGGCCAGCGGGCCGGCAATGCCGATGTCGTAGAACTGCTGCCTGGAAAAGATGCGGCCCCTGATCCGGATGAAAGCGCCCATCGTGCCGATGGTGGACGTGATGCCAAACCACAGCGGAATATAGTAGGGTAGCGAGACGTTGGTGCGGTAATGCTTGGCTGTGAAGTAGTGCCCGAACTCATGCACAGTGAGCACACCCAGGAAAGGTATAGAGAAGTATAGCCCCGCCGCCAACTCGGCCCAGGTAAAAGTACCCGTCCACGAAAAGCCCTCCGGCCCCCAGAAGAACAGCTTGCCGAAGCGCCACTCGGCCCCGGCAATAGTCGTCGTGATCAGGGTGAGCACAAAGAGCAGCAGGTGCAGGCTATACCTGTTTTGCTGCTTAGGAAACTGCATCCTCAAACACCTGGTTGATGGTGAGCGGCGGCTCCAGGAAGAGCGTCTGCAGGCCCACTTTTCGGGCACTTTCGATGTGCTGGATGCTGTCGTCGATGAAGAGCGTCTCTTCGCGCTTCAGCTCGTTCTGCTCCAGTATCTGCTCAAACACGATGGCGTCGGGCTTGCGTTGCCCGATCAGGTGCGAGTAGTAGGCCTGCTCAAACAGCGAGTCGAGGCTCGGCATGGTAAAGCTGTGGGCCACCATCTCGTTGAAGCGCTTCATGTGGATGGCGTTGGTATTGCTGAGCAAGAAGATGCGGTATTTTTTGCCCAGCTCGCGCAGCAACTCAATTCTTTCGGCCGGAATGTCGAGTAACATGGCATTCCAGGCATCGTCGATTTGCTCATCGGTGGCGTCGAGGTGGTAGGCTTCGCGCAGGTGCTGGCGAAACTCCCCGGGGCTGCTGTTACCGGTCTCGAAGAGGTCAAATAGGTGAGACTGTGCACGTTGGCTGTACTCGATGGTATGGCCTGCGGTGCAGTACTGCTCCAGCTCGCGTATGCTTTTAAAGTAATCTATGTTGATGATGACCCCGCCGAGGTCGAAGATGATGTTTTTAACGCTAGTCAGGTCCACGAAATTTTTTGGTCTGGTATTTGAAATTGTCCCTACAAATATGTAGAATTGCACTCCCAAATCAAAGGAAGCACATTCTTTTAAGGGAACGGGCCTATAGCTCATTCGGTTAGAGCAACTGACTCATAATCAGTAGGTGCCTGGTTCGATTCCAGGTGGGCCCACAGAAAATCAAGCACTTATCTCGCAGAGAGATAGGTGCTTTTTTTGTTCGCATACGATTTGCATACAAGCTTCTAAAGGCAAGATTGCTTTGGAGATAGTGTAAATACGCACATCTTTAGTATCAATGACACATCTTCTCTTCGGAATATTGGCATCAGTTCTTTTTAATGAAGCTTCTCCGCCTGTTTCACCTATAATGTATTTGTTTTGCAGTGGCCATTGCTAATTGTATTCATTTTACGGTAAGTCTAATCTATTTAATGACCCCCATACCTAATTTTTAAATGTTTTACTGTTAATTTAATACCTTTTAACTATTTTACAGTAATTTTAATCAGTTTACATATAGGAGATAGATGAAATTACAAACAGTCGGTAGCCTGTGGCTGCAGGAGCACTTTAAATTGACGCGCTTTGTACTGACGCACCGTTCATATATCGGACAGAACGCCAGGTTGGAGCTGACCCCAAGCGGGGAGGTGAACCAGGTGTATGGTCCGAAATATGTTCCGGCTTCCAACACAGTAATGGCGCACCTGGAGTTCTCTTTAAAGTACGATGACCTCCATCTCGCTTTCCTGCAGGCTGTTTTTGTGCTCGTCTCTGAAGAGGAAATAGTAAACTATGTAGCAACCTCCCCAACAGGTAAGTATGCCCGAAAGATCGGTTTTCTGTACGAATTCCTAACCGGTAGGCAAGTAGTGCTTGCTGTAGCGGTGGGGGGAAATTATGTTGACCTGCTGGAAGAGGGTAAATACTTTACAGGCAAGGCGGTAAAAGTCCAGAAATGGCGCATCAACAACAATTTGCTGGGTACGGCTGCTTTTTGCCCCATCGTACGAAAGACAAGTGCGCTGGCGGATGTGCTACAACATGACCTGAGGCAGCAAGTAGCCCAGTTAAAAGAAAGTTACGACCTGGATACATTCAGCAGAGCGATACATTACCTGTATAGTAAGGAAACCCGCTCTTCCTATGAAATCGAAAAAGAGAAGCCCCCGCCCGAAAGAATGGAGCGTTTTATAGCGCTGCTCAGCCATGCCGGCAGGGAGCCAAGCGAACATTTGTTGGGCGAGGAGAACCTGACGCAACTGCAAAATGCCATTGTCGATCCCCGGTTTGCTGCTTCCGGTTACCGTGACTTTCAGAACTACATCGGGCAAACACTCCCAAACTGCGTGGAAATGATTCATTTCATCTGTCCACCACCGGAGTTTGTGCTTTCACTGATGGAAGGTCTGAAAGAAACCGCCACCAAATCGGAGGGAACTTCCGCTTTGGTAAGAGCAACTGTCATTTCATTTGGGTTTGTTTTTATACATCCATTCGAAGACGGCAACGGCAGGCTGCAGCGTTTTCTGATTCATGACATGCTCGTAAGGGACAGAGTGGTGCCGGATGGGCTGATCATTCCAGTATCAGCTCACATGCTTAGCCACATGCGCGACTACAACAAAACACTTGAAAATTACTCCATACCTTTGATGAGGCTGGTACAGTACACCAAAACAGCCTCTGGAGAACTGGAGGTGATCAACAAGAACGAAGTGGAGGGGTATTTCCGCTACCCGGATCTGACGGACCAAACTATTTTTCTTGCCCACACGATACAGTCGACAATTACCGATGATATACCGCAGGAACTAGCCTTTATTCAGCGCTATGACGAGGCAAAAAGGGAGCTGCAGCAAATTGTGGACATGCCCGACAAGGAGCTGAATCTGATGATCCTGCTTCTGCACCAGAACAAAGGCAGTTTTCCGAAGCGCCGGAGAAAAGACTTTGCCAAGCTAACCGACGATGAAATCGAAAGAATGGAGCAGGCGTACCGAAAGGTGTTTGACCTAGCTACTGATTTATGATAGATGTATTTGGTGTTTGAGCAGCAACTGTCACTGTTCACTTTTTTGTTCTGTTCACGGAGCGTGAACATCGATTTTTTGTGAACGCTTTAACCAGCATAGCTTTAATTATGCTTGATAGAAGGTATATATCTTGATAATCTTTTGTCCAAGGGTATTGAGGGGTAGCTGCTGCGACGTTACATTGTAACGTCGCAGCAGCTACCCCGAGCAAATTCCCCACCCCCCAAAACTAAAAAACGCCGCCTCCTTTCGGAGAGCGGCGTTTTATTTAACACTCAACTAAACAAAATCTTACTTATCCCACCACACGCGGCCATAGAGGTTGTCCTGTCCGCCGAACTGGCGTTGTACGGCCTCGTTGTAGCTGGCGGCGTTGTTGAAGGATTCGTTAGCCGGGTAGCTGTTGCGGAGGGGTACTGCTTTGCCGTCTGGCTGCACCAGGTTGTTTGGGTAGCCAGTGCGGCGCCACTCAGCCCAGGCCTCGTAGCCGTGCATGAACAGGTGCACCCAGCGCTGCGTCGCAATCTGCTCGATGGCGTTGGCCGGGTCGTAGGCAATGCCTTCCTGGCTCAACAGGGACGAAGCACCGGCTGCGCTACCCGTCCACTGCACCAGCGACTGCTCGATGGCTTTGTTGTAATTGCTCTCGGCTTCTGCATCGCCACCGGCAATCCAGCCACGCTTGGCGGCTTCTGCTTTGGCAAACAGGGCCTGCGCGTAAGTTACCAGCTGTATGTGTGCGTCCTGCTTCCAGAGGGCCTGGCCCAGCAGCGAGTAGTTGGTCACGTTTGGCAGACCTTCCACGGTGCCATAAGGTAAGCCTCTGTACTCACCGGATGTACGGGCTGGAGCGCCGTATACCTGCAGCCTTGGGTCGTTTACCGGCTTCAGCTCGTTTACGAGCGTTTCGGTCAAAGCCCACCACTCGCGGTTCTGGTTCGATACCTGTCCAAACCAGTAGTTCTGGTTGTTGGCGTCGGCCAGGTGACGGAACACCAGGTTGTCGGCATTGGAGGTCATAATACCGGCTTCCAGGGCCTTGTTGAACTCTGCGGCCCCTTTGGCTGGGTCTACCTCTGACAGGCGCAGGGCCATCAGCATCCGGATGGTGTTGCCGAGGCGCTTCCACTTGTTAACATCCCCGTTGTACACGATGTCGTTGGAGATGTTGCCGGCCGTGATCTCGCTGTTGGCCTGCTCCAGCAAAGTGAACAGGTTGTTGTAGATCGACTCCTGGGTGTCATACTTCGGCGTGAAGTTTTCGGCACCTTTCAGGGCCTCACTGTAAGGCACATCGCCCCAACGGTCGGTCACATGCCAGAAGTAGTAAGCCTTCAGGATCTTGGCCACTGCCAGCTGGTTATTCACCGGGCCTTCGGTTGCGCTCAGGGTAGCCGTGGTCAGCACGGTTTCCAGGTTCATGAGTGGTCCCTGGTAGATCCAGTAAAAGCTGGTACCACCATCCGGATAGAGAGAGGCACCCGGATACTGGGTCTCGGACAGGTACTGGGCATGAAACTGGGCCGAAGGGGAGGCGCTCAGACTAGACAGCGAAAGCGCCGCATTGGCAATCAGCTGCGTACCCGAGGCGGTACTGGGCTGATTCGGGTTCAAATTGATGTCCTCGTCAAACTTATCGCAGCTTGCCAGCAGAAAGCACGACAAAAGCACTGCATATATTTTCTTCATTCTCATCTTCCTTATAAAGTAATGTTTAGGTTAATGCCGTAAGAGCGCACCGAGTTGGTCATACCAGACTCGTACCAGCTGATGGACTGGGAACCGGTTGAGATCTCGGATGGGTCGATGCCCTCCGGAGCTTTCTGCCACAGTTGTGCCACGTTACGGGAGATCAGGGCAACACCCACGCTCTGGAACGGCAGGCGGCCCATCATCGACTTGTCTAGGGTATAGCCCAGGCGCAGTTCGCGCAGCTTGATGTAAGAAGCGTCATAGAGCCACTCTTCGTACACGCGACGGCCTACTACCGTGTTGTAGTAAGACTGGGCGCTCACGTAGTTAGAGGCCGGCTGACCGCCCACATCCACACCGCCCACGATCGTGCCCGGCGCGTAAATACCTTCTACTTTCACACCACCGCCTGCTTCCAGCGGGTCGCGCACGTTAGCGCCGCGGTCGTTGGTCGCCACCGTGATCGGGTCCTGCCCGGTACGCACGGCCAGCATTTTAGAGCGGCTGAAGAACTGTCCGCCGAACTGGTAATCGATCATGGCAGAGAGATCGAACTTCCAGATGCGGAAGCTGTTCTGCCAGCCACCTGTCAGGTCAGGCTGTACACTGCCGAAGTTGTGGGTAGCGTCTGTCCAGAGCGGCATGCCGTTGGCGCCGATCAGCTTCTGGCCGGTGGCCGGGTCGCGCTGGTAAGCCTGGCCTACGAGGCTACCGAAAGGCTGGCCTTCATAGGAGTTGAGGTAAGAGGTAACAGAAGAGTAGGTGGTGGAGTAGTGCGTCAGCACGTCGATCTCCGGATGCAGTTCTACCACCATGTTGCGGTTGCGGCTTGCGTTGAAAACAGTGTTCCAGGTGAAGCTGCTCGACTGAACAGGTGTGCCGGATAAAGCGACCTCTATACCTTTGTTCTGAATCAGACCGGCGTTGATGGTGGTGGAGCTATACCCGCTGGTACCTGAAACTGGCAGACGCAGGATCTGGTCTCTGTTCTTCTGCTGGTACAGGGTCACGTCCAAACCTACACGACCGTTGAGGAAGCGCACATCCAAACCGGCCTCGTACGAATGCGAGAAGGATGGTCTTACGAACGGGTTGTTCAGGTTGTCCGGAACGGACAGGGTGTTTACGTTTGTAGCACCTGCATACACAGTGCCCACGGTATAGTACGGAGAGGTTTCGTAAGGCGACAGGTCGGAACCTGCCTGTGCGTAGCTGGCGCGGATCTTACCAAATGACAGCGGTGACCAGTCGATCAACTCACTGAATACCATGCTACCCGATACGGATGGGTACCAGTATGAGTTGTTATCTGGCGGCAGGGCAGAGGAGATGTCGTTACGCAAAGAGGCATCGATAAAGTAGGTGTCCTTATACCCGACAGAAGCCATACCGAACATACTGCGGATCTGCTTGCGGCGCAAATACTGGTTCGTGCTCGGACGGTCAATAGAGCCATCGATGTGGTAGAAGCCCGGCGTAGCCAGTCCGCCTACCGAAGCCATAGACAGGTAGGTATAGCGGGTGTCGAAAATGTTGCCGCCGGCGTTCACGTTGAGCGAGAAGTCACCGAACTCTTTGTTGTACTGCGCCAGCAACTCGTAGTTAGTTTCGCGACCCTGGTACTTGCCTGTGCTGAAGGAAGGCACTCTTCTGCCGCCGAAAGCCTGGCGTGACTCGATGTTCTGGGTATAGCTGTCGTTGCGCACAAAGCCGCTCAGTTTCAGTGAAGGCAGGACCTGGTAAGTCAGACCCACGTCTCCGAATACACGCTCACGGTTGTCGTTGCTGATGTTTTCGTACGCCTCGAAGTAAGGGTTGTTCCAGTACAGCGGGTTGAAATTGGTTACCTCACCTGTCGTGGTGCTCGGGCGGCGCAGGTTCCAGTTCAGGAAAGTGCCGTCGGCGTAGCGGTAGTTCTTCATGCGCTTCATGTCCACGTTACGCTGGAACCACTGCACCATGTAGCGGGCGCCGTATTCCGAGCCTTGCGAAGGACGCTGGGCATTGTTGCGGGCATAGTTAATGTTGGTGGAAACCGTCAGCTTCCTGGAGAGGTCCAGGCTGCCGCTCACGCCCACGTTGTTTCTGTTGAGGAAAGTGTTCGGCTCCACGCCCTCCAGCCGGGTGTCGTTCACACTCAGGCGGAAGGTACTGTTCTCGTTCCCACCTGTGATGGTCACACCATTGTTCAGGTTATAGCCTGTTTCGTAGTAGTCCTGTATGTTGTTGGGATGCGGTACGAAAGGCGTCAGCTGGCCGTATTCCGGGTCCTGTGGGTAGAAGCTGAAGATCTGGCGAACGGGTGTGCCGTCCATCTTTGGTCCCCAACTCTCATCCACCGACACGTCCACATACTTATCGCCATTCGGAAGCGTACGCCAGGTCTGGCTGGAACCGCCACCATATAGGTTCTGCATCGGCATAAAGTTGGCTGCTCTTTCCACTGAGAAAGCGGAGTTGATCTGTACGCCTACCTTTTTCGGTCCTTTCTGGCCCTTCTTAGTCGTGATCATGATCACGCCGTACTGGCCGCGGATGCCGTAGAGGGCAGAAGCCGCCGGGCCTTTCAGCACGTTGATCGACTCAATATCCTCCGGGTTAATGTCCTGTGCCAGGTTACCGTAGTCAGCCTGGTCAGCACCGGCAAAGTTGGCGTTGGAGATGGGAGTGCCGTCTACCACGATCAGGGGCTGGTCGCCGCCGGTAATGGAGTTCACACCGCGTATCTTGATCTTCTGGGTACCGCCCATGCTGGCGCCGGAAGAGCCCGTCACCTGCACGCCAGCCACTTTACCGGATAGCGATCCCAGCACGTTCTGCTCTTTGGTTAAAGTCAGGTTCTCGCCCTGTACCTGCTGCGTGGCGTAGCCCAGGGAGCGCTCGCTTCGCTCAATACCCAGCGCCGTTACCACTACTTCATCGAGTTGACGGGTGTCGGTTTGTAAGCTTACGTTGATCGTGCTTTGGTTGCCCACTGCTACCTCCTGGGTGGTATAGCCCAGAAAGCGGAAAACGAGTGTGGCATTGGCCTCAGGTACCCGGAGTTGGTAATTGCCCTGGGCATCGGTGGCGATGCCAATCGTGGTGCCTTTGACAGCGACACTTACCCCGGGCAGGCCATTGCCCGTCGAGGCTTCTGTCACTCTACCGCTTACTGCCCTATCCTGGGCAGCCGCGCTGGCGGACCAGAGCATTAAAAGCGGCAAAATGATGGATAGTAGATTTTTTCCCATAATTCAACTAGTGTGTTTAAAGGTGTGAATAGGTTAGTTTTGTTGAATATAGGATATATTTAATTAATATAAAAGCAATATTGTTATAACATAATGCGTATTTGTGCAGTTATAAAAAAACACCCCGCATCAGGCCGTAGCCTGAGCGGGGTGTTTTTACTTGTTTAAAGGCTACCAGCCTACAATGAGTCGATCCATCTTTTGAGCTCGCCCTTTGCCTTGCCGGTTTTCTGCTGCAGCTTTCCGAGCCACTCATCCTCCTTGCCTTCGTTATAGGTCAGGTCGTCGTCGGTCAGGTCGCCGTACTGCTGCTTGATCTTGCCTTTCATTTCATTCCAGTTTCCTCTGGTTCTATATTCTGCTTCGTGCATCGTATTTTAGACTTAAAATTAAACAAAACTTATACCGTGATATACGGATGAAACAGGGCAGTCGTTTAAAACAGCGGCTACACCCACTTCCTGAGCAGCCCGAGCAGGTCGCTTTGCTCAAAAGGTTTGCAGAGGTAATCGTTCATGCCCGAGGCCAGGCTGTTCTCAATGTCGGTGCTGTAGGCGCTGGCCGAAAAGGCGATGATCGGGGTGTCGTATTTTTCCTGCCGCAGGATACGGGCGGCTTCTAATCCGCTGATGCCGGGCATCTGCACGTCCATGAAGATCAGATCGAAGTGCTGGGCATGCACCAGGTCAATGGCTTCCTGTCCGCTAAAGGCTGTGGTGACCTGTGCCCCATGATTTTCGAGTACCGTCTGGAGCAGCATCACATTGATTTCGTTGTCATCAACGATCAGCAGGTGCTTGCCTTCGGGCACGCGGTAGTTGCTGTCGTCTGCTACCTCTTGCTGCGCAGGCTGTCTGGTCTGCATGTGCTTCAGCCGGATGGTGAACCAGAACAAAGAGCCTTTCTGCTGACCGGGCAGCGGACTGATCACTTGCAGGTCGCCCTGTAGCAGCCGGGCCAGTTTCTTACTGATGGCCAGCCCAAGGCCTGAGCCGCCGTATTTGCGGGAGGTGGACTGGTCGGACTGGGTGAAGGAGTCAAACACCATCTTCTGCTTCCCGGCAGGTATACCGATGCCGGTATCGCTCACCGAGCAGTAAAGGAGGAATTCATCTTCAGGCAACTGCTCCGACTTGAACAGGACGTCGATGCTGCCTTCTTCGGTAAACTTAATGGCATTGCTCACAAGGTTGACCACAACCTGGCTGATGCGGGTCGGGTCACCGATCGCCCACTGCGGCACGGAAGCGTCAAAAGAACAGGAGAACTTCAGCCCTTTGGTCTCGGCTAGGTGCCGGTAGGGTCTCAGGCTGCCTTCCAGCCCTTCCCGCAACTCGAACGGAATGGCCTCCAGGTATATCTTGTTTTGTTCGACCCGGTGCAGGTCCAGTATGTCATTGAGCAGTTTGGTGAGGGTGGTGCCCGATGTTTTGATCAGGTTGATGTACTGTTTCTGCGTGTCGGTCAGGCCGGTGTTCAATAGCAGGTCTGTAAAACCCATGATGCCATTGAGCGGTGTCCTGATCTCGTGGCTCATGCTGGATAGAAAATTGCTCTTTGCCTCGTTCGCCTCCTCTGCCTTGCGTTTAGCCTTGCGCAGCGCCTTTTCGTTTTGCTTTAGCTCAGTGATGTCTTTCGCGACGATCATCACGCCGTCAATCTCCTGATGGCTGTCGCGGATGTGAGAGAAGGAACAGGAAACCGGAATCTCGCCGTGCTGCTTTGTCTTGAAAAGCAATTCCTTGTTCAGGCACTTGTCCTGTGAGCGGCACTGTTCCATCAGCGACACCATTTTTGGTACATCTTCGCTGGTGAGCAGAATAGAAAGGTGCTTGCCGCGCAGTTCATCCTGCCGGTAGCCCAGCGCCTCTTCCACAGATTCATTGACCGACCTGATCGTAAAGTCTGGGTTAAGAATAAGCAGCATATCCACCACACCCCGGTAAATGCTCTGCATGAAATCCCTGGACACGGTAGAACTCTTGAGCTCCTGCCCCAGCATGTTAATACCAGCGATCACGGCATCCATTTCGTCACCTGTATCGGAGGTTTCGATCTGGTAGTCGAAGTTTCCGTTGGCAACCTCGGTGATCAGTATCATGATCTCCTCTATTCTGTCTTTCAGTACTTTCACTCGTTTTATTTTTGCACCGCTTGTAGCGGTGTGGTGCTATTCTTTTTCGACGGCAAAGGTAGCCCCCATCATTTCCATGGCAAAGTTATCTTTGCTCTGATAATAACCGACTTTCGGGTAAGGTGTTGCGCCTACTTTCTTTTTTTCGATGGTGGCCGATATTCCCATGTTCACCTGGGTGCATTGCAGGGCATTGGCGCGCTTTATCACCTGATAGAGCGTCTGCCTGTACACACCGTAGGTCATCAGGTAGTCATAATCCATCCCAATCAGCATAAAGCTGTACACATTCGCCGCATTTTTATGGCAGAAGGCTACCGACACCGGTTTGCGGCTGATCGAGAACTCTTCTTTTATATAGAGTACGACAAATTCCCAGCTCTTGCTCTCGTTGAGGAGCTGAAACATCTTCTCGGGAAATAAAAAGTTGTTGATGGCAAAGTTGTTACCCTTCACATTGCGGAACAAGGCCATGGCATACTGCAGTTCATCAACGGCAAGCTGGTCTTTCACCACCACTTCATAAAAGTGCTCGTTGCGTTTGATCTTCTGCACGAAGTTCTCGCGGCCTTTCTTGCTGAGTGTTTTTCGGAAGCCCTCCTCATCCGTCCAGTTCAGGTCCTCGACCACGCATGACTCGGGCAGGAGCATTTTCACAAAGTCCTGCTCCACCATAAACTCGTCCAGTTCCGGGTCCATGTCATCGAGGTCGCGGAGCAGGATGCTGCTGGCCTGGCTCGTTTCCTGCTCTTTGTTGAGTTCTGTCAGCAGGGCCTTCAGCGCCTCTTTCCAGGAGGGGCTGCTGCGGTCCAGGTATAGGTGGTTGCCCTCGGTGAACAAGCTGCCCAGCACGATGCCAGTGGTGGTGAGGTAGTAGGGGTTCGCCTCTCGTTCGCGTTCCAATGCTTTGGAGATAGACGCCTGCGAAAACATGTCTTCCTTCAGCAGGGCGATGGCCGCGAACGTCATCAGTACCACGTTACCCTGCGGGTCCTGTACAGTATAGTACCGGAATGCCCAGTTGTTCTCTTTCTCCGGGTTGTTGCTGAAGGATTCTTCCAGAAAGCGCATGCCTTCCCAGTCGAACATCGCCCGGTGGCCGAGGTATTTGTTCCACTGTGCCGCCTCGATTTGAGTGATGGAGGTATAGCGCTGCAAGCTAATGGCGGTGGAAGGGGCTGTTGGTGCTGCGGCCGGCGAGACTGACTGCGCCAGTGCGGGCATTTTAAAAGCCTTGCGGATGTTTTCCTGCGTCTGGTTGGTGGCAGCCAAAGCCAGGTGGAAGTGCAGCTGTAGTTTGCGTACCAGTTCGGCTATGTCCTCGTCCGAATTGGTGAGCGAGATCGTAATGCGCACGCCAATGTTCTTGGCAGGCACCGCCGGGAAAGTAGCCAGGTTCACGTATACACCGTCCTGCAACAAAGCCTGCACCAGGTGGTTGCCCATCTCCATGGTGCCCGTGCCGATATAGAAGATCGGGCTCTCGCTTTCATGCACCAAGGGCAAATCCGTTTGCTTGAGCAGGGTGTTGAAATAGGCTATCTTGCGTTGAAGCTCCTGCTGGTAGGTATAGATATCGTCGCTCAGGTGAATTTTGGCAGAGGCGATGGCGGCACCTAGGGTTGCGGGCTCTATTTGCACCGAGAAAGTAAGCGGTCCGCCAAAGTTGTTGACCCTGTTATACCACTCCTCATTAGGGAAAAGCGACAAGCCGCCGCAGGCGCCAAAGGCTTTGCCCAGGTTAGCGGTCAGGATCATTTTGCGGTACAGGCCTTCCGGCATCTGGCTCATGGCATAGCCTGTGCCGTTTTTGCCAGCCCAGCTGGCGCCATGGGCATCGTCTACATACAGGTATAGCTGTTCGTATTTCTCCGCCAATGCTATCAGTTCTTGGATCGGGGCAAAGTCGCCGTACATGGAGTACACGCTGTCGGCCATGTACCAGATGCGCTCAAACTTGCCGCGCTGCTTTTTGATGCGGTCTTCGAGCATCTCCAGGTTGTTATGGCGCACCATTTCTACGGTTACGCCCTGGCTCAGCAATTTCTTAACCGCCTCCTGCACGCTGGCATGCACCTGGTGGTCAAGTATAACCAGGTCAGACTGCCGGATAATGCTGGGAATAACGGTGAGGTGCGAAAGCGTACAGTTCTTGGAGATCACGACCGGTGCGTTGTACATCTGCTTGATCAGCTTCTCGAGTTCGCTGTACAGAGGGTTGGAAATGTAAGTGCGCGACATAGGAAACTGCGTACCATAACGCTCGATGGCCTCGATGGCGCCGCGCTTCACCTGCGGGTGGTGCTCCAGCCCTAGGTAGCCACAGGTGCCGAAATGCAGCACCTGCTTGCCATGCAGTGTTAAGTGCTGACCACTAAGGCTTTGGTCTTCAGCATGCAGGTGGATGATTCCCTTTTTCTTGGAAACAGAAAGTACGGAGTCCACCGTATCTATAATATTATTATGTCGTATCTTTGCCATGTGTTTTGCCAGGTTCGCATAGTTGATAGGGCTTAACATGCGAACGATAGATCGAATTCAAATTTGAATGGCAAATTTCGACAAAGAATACGAAAAGAGTCCTATTAAAACAGATTGCCTCGAACTTTATTTAAAGGAGGGAATCTTGTATTGCATTTATAAGGAGACAAAAGAGCTGGATATTGAGAAAGCCCGTGAGTGCGTGCAGGACCGCATAAACTACATTGGCGAGCAGGTATACCCCAGCCTATTTGACATCACTCAAGTGAAGCACTCTACCAAAGAGGCGCGTGACTACCTGGCCAACGAAGGTAACGTTGGTGTTACAGCCAGTGCAATTCTGGTGAGTTCGCCGATGGTGAAAATGGCGGCTAATATTTACATACACGTGAACAAGCCGAAGAACCCCACCCGCATGTTCACGAGCAAAGAGGAAGCCGTTCAGTGGCTCTCCCAATATAAAGCCTAAACAAAAAGCCCTCCTGTCAGGAGGGCTTTTTGCTGGTCAGGGGTTTTGGGTTTTGATCTTTAGTTCATGCCGTTGCTATCGCCCTGCTTGGCGTCGTCGTTGCGGATTGAGCGCTTACGCTTTGGCGCACGCTGCTGGTCCATCTTACCAAAACGGTAGTCGAAGCTCACACGCACACCACGGTTGAAGTTGTTGATTCGGATCTCCTGGGTATAGGCTCTTGGGTTGGTGGGCGATTCCTCCACCCGCACGTCGTTGCGCATGCGCATGCTCTCTCTGAATGGATTATCCAGGCCAAGGCTAATGCCACCTTTCTTGTCGAACAGCTCTTTCTTGATAGCGATGGTATGGTATGAGAAGGCTGCGAACTCACCCAGCAACTGAATGCGACGGGAGTTGAAGCCACCGTTAAACTGTGCCGTAATTCCCTTTCCGAAGGTATAGGATGAGTTGGCGTTGATGTTGTACATCCAACCGCTGTTGCTGGCATACTTGCCGTTCAGGTCTACATAATAGAAGTTAGAGCTACCACCAATCGTCCAGTTGTTGGTCGGCTTGGTGTTTCCGAACAAGCTTACGCCATAGGTTTTGTTTTTGGCAATGTTGTCGAAGGTCAGGGTGGTAACATCCACCGGCAGGCCGTTGGCGTCTGTCTCCCGATCGATGGTCGCCACTGTTTCGATGGCATTATCTGTCTGACGCATGTAACCGGTCACGCTGAGTGAGGTGGTTTTGAAGAAGGTGCTGTAGCCCAGCTCGAACAAATCGGTCAGTTCAGCGTCGAGGTTCGGGTTACCCTGCACGCGGGTGTTGGAAGTTTGCTCCTGCACGTAGGGGTTCAGGTAGAAGAGCGACGGACGCTGGATACGCTGCGTGAAGTTGGCGCGGAAGGTGTGCTTCTGCTTCAGGTTATAAGACAAAGCCACGCTCGGTATAAAGTTGTCGTAGTCCAGGCTGTAGTCGTTGTCTCCCTGCAGGTCGGCCTGTATGTCGGTAAACTCGTAACGGCCGCCCATCTTCACGTTCAGTTTCTTCTTCAGCATGAAGCCGTAGGTCATATAAGTAGCGTACACATCCTGCTCGTAAAAGAAGGCATCGGTGCGGCGGGTTTCATTTCCGGAGTTGAAGATGTCGCGATACAGGGCATCGCTTTCCACATCGCGGAAAATGGACTTGGCACCCAGCTCCAGCATGGTCTTGTTGGCGAACGGATGGGTATAGTCTGCCTGGAACGTCAGCTCCTTGTTGGCGCCTTCGTTCAGGTTGCGCTTCAGCAGATAAGGATCGTTGCCTTCATTGAGGTAGTCCTGGCGAATGTCGTTGTCGGTGTTGGTTACCGAGTAAAGCGACAGGAGCGCGAGTTCCTGTCCCGGCTTGCTGAACGTGCGCGTGTAGTCGAGGTTATAATCGGTACCGATGCGCTGGTTGCGGTTGCGGATCTCGTTGCGGAAGTCCTGGATCAGGGTGTTTTCCTCGCGGCTGGTCACCTCCTGGTCGTTTTCCATTTTGAAAGTACCGCCATTGCTGCGGATGCTGCCCGATATGTTGTTCTTTGGCGTGAGGTCGTAGTCGAAGCCTACCAGTGCGTTCATGAACTTGCCATTGATGCGGGTCTTGCCATACTGGAAGCTGGTGGTGTTCCCGGCGAAGATGGTGTTGCTCATGTTGCCGTGGTTGTAGAACATGTTGCCGCCAAAGGTGCCGTTGATGCCCAGCTTGCCGCGACGGATGTTGAGGCTGGCGTTGGCATTGCTACCACGGGTACCGGCTGTAGCCGCCACCGAACCGGTCACACCATGCAGACCACCGTCTTTTTTGGTGATGATGTTGATGATACCAGCTGTGCCTTCCGCGTCATACTTGGCCGAAGGGCTGGTGATCACTTCCACCGACTTGATCTGGTCGGCCGGGATCTGTTTGAGGGCATCGGCCACGCTGCCCGCCATGATAGCCGATGGCTTGTTGTTGATGAGCACGCGCACGTTGGAGCTGCCACGCAGCTGCACGTTGCCGTCGCTATCCAGCGCCAGCGAAGGCACTTTCTGTAACACATCGGCTGCGTTGCCACCTGAGTTGGTGATATCCTTTTCGGCGTTGTACACTGTGCGGTCAATTTTCTCTTCTACCAAAGGTTTTTCACCTGTGATCACTACTTCGCTTAGCTTTTTGGCATCAGAGGCAATGGCAACTGCACCCACGTTTACACTGGCGTTGTCAGATGTCACCGTCACATCCTCCACCAGTTTCTGCTGATAGCCCAGGAAGCTCACCTGCAGTCTGTATTTGCCAACGCCCACCTTGCTGATGGTAAAGCGACCCTTGTCATCAGCCATCGCCCCGTCGATCGGTTTGCCCGTAGCCAGGCTGATCAGGGCAACGGTCGCGAACTCCACTGGCTTCTTGGTATCAGCGTCCTGCACGATACCGACGATGGTAGCGTTGCCACGTGGCGCGGCCATACCTGTGGCAGCTTGCTGCGGGGCAGCCTGCGGCGCCTGTGCGAGAGCCGGCACGGTGCTCAACCCCAACAGGGCAAGCAGCAGGCTCTTTTTCATAGTTTTTTCGAGTTGGTGTAAATGTGCTTTATTCATGTATCCGTTCTTCTGTAATAACTTACTTCAGTAAAGGAAAAGCTAGTTTCTGAGTCCTGAAAACAGAATATACCAAGGCGCCGCATTTCTATATGAATAGCCTGATATAGCCTATTAGCCTTTCGTCGGGAAATAGGGGAGGTTGGTGGAGGGAAATGGGCGTTCGCTTGAGCGAAACAGAAAAGATGCTTTAGCAGGGGCGGCTTAGTAGACTTAATTATACCTGAAGTTGTGCATTCTCAGATATCCGCCTTATTTTAGCGGCATAATTATTCCTGCCCAGGCAAATTTTTATAAAGAAGAGGTGAGAGAACAGGCTCTGTGATCCTCTGGCAACCATCTGCATAGAAAGGTGCCAATTCCTGCCCAAGAAAAGGGAAATATAAAATTATTACATACATGTCCATTCACAACGAAACCAACGCGATCCGGCTACAGGCCGACAGATCGCACCACCGGGAGCACTCGGTGCCGCTTTACCTTACCTCCAGTTTTGTGTTTGAGAGCGCCGAACAGGCCCGCGCCGTATTTGCCGAGGAAGAGGAGGGGAATGTGTACTCCCGCTATTCCAACCCCAATGTAGACGAACTGCTGGCCAAAATGTGCCACCTCGAGAAAGCAGAAGAAGGCGTTGCCTTTGCTTCCGGCATGGGGGCTATTTTCTCCAGCCTGGCGGCCCTGCTGCAGGCGGGCGACCACGTGCTGGCCGGACGTGCGGTGTTCGGGTCCACCCACCAACTGCTGTCCAAAGTGCTTCCCAAGTGGGGCATTTCATACTCCTATGCCGATGTGGCCGACCCGGACGGATGGGAGCGGCTCATTACTCCCGCCACCAAGGTGATCCTGATTGAAACGCCCTCTAACCCCGGGCTGGAACTGATCGACCTGGAGTGGCTGGGCGAACTGAAGCGTAGGCACAACCTGGTGCTGATCGTTGACAACTGCTTTGCCACCCCGATCCTACAAAACCCCGTGGACTACGGCGCCGACATCGTGGTGCATTCTGCCACCAAGTACATCGACGGGCAGGGACGGGTGCTGGGAGGTATAGCCGTCGGACGTAAAGACCTGATCGCGGAAATCCGCTTCTTCTCCCGCCATACGGGGCCGGCCATGTCGGCCTTCAATGCCTGGGTGCTGTCCAAGAGCCTGGAAACGCTGCAGCTGCGGGTGGAAAAGCACTGTGATAATGCCCTGCAACTTGCAGAAGCGTTGGAAGGGAACCCTGCACTGGAGCAGGTGCGCTACCCTTTCCTGAAATCTTTCCCGCAGTACGAACTGGCCAGAAAGCAAATGAGAAGGGGTGGTGGCATTGTGACCATTGCCGTGAAAGGCGGATACGAGGCGGCAAAGCGTTTCCTGGACAATCTGCGCATGGTGAGCATCAGCGCCAACCTTGGCGACACCCGCACCATTGTCACGCACCCGGCCTCTACCACCCACTCCAAACTGACCGAGGCGGAGCGTCAGGCGACCGGCATCACGCCCGGGCTGGTACGCATATCGGTCGGGTTGGAAAACGTGGATGATGTGGTAGCGGATGTGCAGCAGGCACTGTCGAAGGTATAGCGGCTGCTGATATTCTCAAAGCGGAACGGGCCTTCCCACAGATTTGAAGAAAAGGCCCGTTCTGTTTATAAGGTATGAAGAGCTACACTATCTCAAAAGAATGCGTGATCGTGGCAGTCTTGTACAGGATAGCGGCCACAGAGCAGTACTTCTCCAGCGATAGCTCAACCGCACGGCGCACTTTGTCCTCGTCCAGCTGGCCCCCTAACTTGAAGTGAATGTGGATGGTGCTGAACAGGTTGAACTCCTGTACCTTCTGGCGCTCGGCCTTCACGTTGATGTCAAAGCTTTCGATCGGCTGGCGCTGCTTTTTAAGGATGCTGATGATATCGATGGCGCTGCAGCCACCCAGGCCCATGAGCATCAACTCCATTGGGCGGGCACCCTGGTTGTGACCCCCGATCTCGGGGTTGGCATCTATGTTAATGGCTACATTGGCAGCGCCTCTGGCTTCAAAATGATAGTCCTGGTCTACGCGGGTGAGGTTGATCTCCATGTTGGTCTTTTGGTTTTCTGAGGTCCTAAGGTATACATTTATACCCTATACACCAAGTCAGGCTCAGGCGGCGAGGTGCGTCACATACTTCACCAGCGAGCGCTTGGCGATGGGCAACAGCGCGCTGTCGAGCGGACAGGGTACTTTGGCGACCACTACAAAGGTGGCGGGGTTGGGCAGTTCCTGGTTTTCTTTGACCAGCTCTACCTTCAGGTTTTCGTAAGTCTGGGCCAGGCCGCGGCGCACCGTGCGCAGTAGTTGGGTGTTGATGCCCCGGTACTTCTCGTAGGTATTTTCAAAAACGGTGATGCGGTACACGTATACCTGAGTTTCCTTGCCCGGAAAGGCGTCGAGGAAAAGGTAGCCCTCGTTGAAGTACATCGGCGTAATACCGACCGGGTTGATCTCAAGGTGGCGTTCGATGAAGTCATACAGCTCCTTGCCCTCGCTCACGGCTTCCGTGAAAAGCGGTGCGGCATACTGGATCACCTCTTCGATCTGGGCCATGGTTTCATCGTCCTCCACGATCTTTTCATATACCAGTTCCAGCTTCTCAAAGTCGGCGCGGGTGATTTGCTGCGGAAAGGATTCGTACACTAGTTTCTTGTGCTCCCGCACTTGCTGCAGGTGGCGGTAGTGCATGATCAGGTCAGAAAAAACAGGGTAGAGGCGCTGCTGCCCGAATTCGGAGCGAACAGCCTGGAGGTAGGCCAGCAAACGATATTTCTTGTATTCAAAGTCAAGCAATCCTTCTGTCAGCCAGTTGATAGGTAAGTTTTGCATAACGGTTAGCATTGGGTGAATATGCATAAAAACGAACCGGACGGATGCTATGTTGCTTCTGAAGGCGGGTTTAAGCTGGTAAACTTTAATGTCTTGCCTCCGTTTAAATTCAGCATTGGGATTCCATATTAAAGGCTTTCCACAACCAGAAAATACATACAAGATAGAACATGAATTATACAGAGAATTTCGAAGGAATCAAGATTGATGTACAGGCTGTAGACATTTCCATTTCGGATGACGTGCAGCAGCATATCCGCAATGCCATCACCAAACTAAAGCGCCACGCCAAGAAGATTGACTCCGTGGACGTGTATTTTAAAGAAGAGGCCAACCATGCTACAGATAGCAAGAAACTGAGCATGCGCGTGGGTATACCTGGCAACGATGCTTTCGCGGAAGACAGCGGCGACAACTGGTATGAATTGCTCAAAAACGTAGAGGAAAAACTCAAGCGCCAACTCGAGAAAAGATAAGCCGAGAGGCACCGCAAAGCAGACCCGCTGCAGGACAGGTATAGCACCGGCCGGCAGCGGGTTTGCTGTTAGGTGTAAGCAGGTATAAGATCATAAAAGGATATATGGCCACAGGGGATTACAAAGACAAAGTCGTGCTGGTTACCGGCGGTGCGCAAGGTATAGGCTTAGGTATGGCACAGGCCTTCGGGCAGGCGGGCGCTCAGGTTGTACTCACAGACGCCGACGAGGAAGCTGGGCGTGAAGCCTTACAGCGCTTGCAGGACCAGAAGCTGAAGGCTATCTTTATACCTGGCGACGTAAGCGCCGAGCATGAAGTAGCTGCCCTGATGGAGAAAGTGCAGGAGAAACATGGCCGTCTGGATGTGTTGGTGAACAACGCAGGTATAGCCGATCCTTTTGCTGGCAAGCTGGAAGAAATGCTGATGTCGGAGTTTGACAGGATACTGGCTGTGAACCTGCGCGGACCGATGCTCTGTGCTAAATATGCCCTGCCGCTGCTGCGCAAAGCAAAACATCCAGCCATCCTCAACATCACGAGCACGCGCGCTTTCATGTCGGAGCCGGATACTTTTGCCTACTCAGCCTCCAAAGGCGGACTCGAGGCGCTCACGCATTCCCTGGCCGTGAGCCTGGCACCGGATCGCATCCGGGTCAATGCCATTGCGCCGGGCTGGATTGAGACGGGTCCCTGGCAAAAAGAACGCGAACGCTACGAACCGCAGCATACACGTGAGGATAAAGAGCAGCACCCGGTTGGCCGGGTAGGGGAGCCGCAGGATATAGCTGGAGCAGCGCTTTTTCTATGTTCTGAGAACGCCGGTTTTATTACGGGACAGCATTTGGTGGTGGACGGCGGTATGACCGTAAAGATGATCTATACCTGAACCTAACAACCTGCATTGGGGTACAACCTCTAAGGAAATGTATAATATGCCTATGGTCAATAGTCCTTATAACCCGGTATTGCTATATGTAACAGACCCGATGTGCGCCTGGTGCTACGGTTTCACGCACGTGATCCGCCGTTTGCGCGCTTTGTGGCACGGGCGGCTGACTGTCGAGGTTATAGCCGGTGGTCTCAATCCTTATGCCCGGGAGCCTATTTCGCGGGAGCAAAAGGAGCGACTAGCCGTGAGCTGGCACCGGGTGCAGGAGCGTACCAGTCTGCCCTTCAACTATGGACTTTTCCTGCAGGAAGGTTTTGTGTACGACACAGAGCCTGCCTGCCGCGCCCTGCACGTGGTGCGCCGGCTGAGGCCTGCTCTCACGCTCGAAGTGCTCCGGGCGCTGCACTCCGCTTTCTACGCCGATGGCCTTAACCTGGCAGACCCGCAGGTGCTGGCCCATGTGGTTCGCCCTTTTGGCATTCAGGAAAACCTGTTCTATACCTTGTTCGAGGCCGATGAGATCAACGACGCGACTGAGAAGGAGTTTGAGTTTGTGGAGATGCTGGGTGTTAAGAATCTCCCGAGCGTGTACTTGGAAGGCGGCATGGGGCCCGAGTTGCTCGCCAGCGGCTTTTGCCAGCTCGACGAACTTGAAGGAAGGCTGCTGCAGCACCTGGAAATGGTATAGGCCTGCACCAAGGTATAAATGGTTGTAAACGATTGGCTTAAGCGTCTGCCAGCAACTGAGAACAGGTAAAGGTAAGTCGCAACCCCTAAACTGCCCCATCATATTTTTTGCTTCAATATTAAAAGATATGTATATTTAGCTGTAAATTAACGGCTCAGGCCACGCAGGCCAATACATACCCTGTATGAGAAGCAAGATATCCACCAACCAGGTCGATGAGTACATCGACAAATTAACTCCTGAGAAACAGCTGTTAGCGCAAGCAGTACGCCAGATCATCAACCAGACGGCTGCCCACCTGGAAGAGTGTGTGCGCTGGGAAAATCCCTGCTATTTCTTTTACGGTCCCGTTTGCTACTTTGCCTCCTCCCGCAGCGGACTGCACTTCGGTTTCTTTCGCGGAAAAGAGCTTTCGGACACACACAGGCGCCTGGTAAGCCGCAACGGCCAACTGCCGCACATCAAACTGCGCACGCTCGAAGACATAGACGAAGAATATTTTAGTGACCTGGTTCGCCAGGCGGTGCAGCTTAACCAGAATTAGAGAGATCCGGTGTGCAGTGCTCCTGGCTGCATTCCTGCCCCGGCATTTCCAACTCTACCGTTACGTGGTCTATCTGCGCGTCCTGCATGGCGTTGCGTATGCGCTGTTTGACTTCGTGCGCCTCTTCCAGATTCAGGTTATCTCCTACAACGGCGTGCATGGTCAGCACATGGCTGATGCCGTCCAGTGTCCACAGGTGCAGGTCGTGTACGGAGCGCACTTCGGGGAGTAGCTCCAGGCGTCGGCGCACCTCCTGCAGACTGATGTTGGAAGGAGTGCCCTGCAGTAGAATCTGGAGGCCTTTTCGCAGGTTGCGCACTACATTGTAGAGGATGAAACCGGTGATGAGCACCGAAAGCAGGGGATCAATGATAGGCCAGTCGAAAAAATAGAGCAGAATACCCCCCACCAGCACAGCTGCCCAGCCCAGCACATCCTCCAACAGATGCAGCATCGCCACGCGTTCGTTCAACGAGTCCCCTTTGTTTAGGCGCAGGGCAGCGAATCCGTTTACCAGCACACCCAGGATGGCAAAGCCGATCATACCGGGGGCATGCACAGGTTCCGGATTAAACAGACGCGGGATTGATACCCAAAGCACAACACCTGAGCCAAGCAGCAGCACCACTGAGTTGATGACCGCACCAAGCAGCGAAAAACGCTTATACCCGTAAGAGAAGTGCTGATCGCTGCCCCTGCTTGATAGGTGCGCAAAATACCAGGCCAGACCCAGTGAAAGGGAGTCGCCGAAGTCGTGCAGCGCATCTGACAGGATGGCCATGCTGTTGATCCAAAGCCCACCAAACACCTCGATCACGGTAAAGCCCAGGTTGAGGAAAAAAGCCACCTTGATGTTGTCGCCTCCGTGGTGATGCTGATGGCCGTGGCCTCCGTGATGGTGATGATCGTGTGCCATAAAGTGCTTTTCTTCATCTAAAATAGACAGATCTTGGCGCATCTGCAAACTAGCGGACGGCTCAGTTCTGCAGAAATTGTATCTTGTGCGGGCAAAAACGTAAATAGTGACAGGATTATGAGAATACTGCTGGTAGAAGACGAACCCAAAGTAGCTTCCTTTATCAAAAAAGGACTGGAAGAGCAATCCTATGAAGTGGACCAGGCCTATGACGGCAATTTTGGCTTGAAGATGGCGCTGCAAAACGAGTACGACCTGGTTATACTGGACATCATACTGCCGCACATGAGCGGGTTGGAGGTATGCCAGGCTGTCCGGAAGAAAAAATCGCAGGTTCCCATCCTGATGCTTACCGCGCTCGGCTCCACCGACGACAAGATCACCGGATTGGACGCAGGAGCCGACGACTACCTCACCAAGCCCTTTGAATTTAAGGAACTGCTGGCCCGTCTCCGCGCCCTCACCCGCCGGTCGGGCGACAACGGGGGAGGGGAAAAGCTCTCGATCGCGGACCTGGAGATGGACCTGGGCAGCAAGACTGTGACCCGGGGGGGGAAACCCATCAATCTCACTGCCCGGGAGTTTGCCCTGCTGCACTACCTGCTTCGCAACAGGGGGCGCGTGGTTTCCCGCATTGATATCACGGAGAACGTCTGGGAGACCTCCTTCGACACCGGCAGTAATGTAATTGATGTGTACATCAATTTTCTGCGCAAGAAAATAGACAAAGGCTTTCCTGGTAAGCTGATCCATACCCTGGTGGGAATGGGCTATGTGCTCAAGGAGGACGACGCATGACCATCCGGAATAAACTGACCCTGCAGTTTGCAGGTATATTCGCCCTCATCCTGATCCTTTTTTCGCTGGTGATCTACTATTTCACCTCGATTTACCGGCAGGATGATTTTTTCAAACGCATCGAAGGACGCGCCTACGACACGGCTGCCCATGTGTTGGAGGCAGACGAAGTAAGCGGAAAAGCCCGTCGCAGCAATCAGATCCGCTATTACCAGGAGCTTCCTTTTGAGAAGGTGAGCATTTACAGGCAGGATGGCAGCCTGCATTTCTCTGACGGAGACGGACAACTGGAGGTGGCTCCTGATATGCTGGAACGCGTGCGGCAGGAAGGTATGGTGCAATACACACAGGAAGAGCGCCAGGTGGTGGGGATGCTTTACAAAGACAATGAGGGCGAATTTATCGTGTTTTCCTCTTCTGTAGACGCCTACAGTCTGCGCAAACTCCAGCATCTCAAAATTATCCTGATCGTCGGTTTTTTGGGCTCAATGGTAGTGGTGTTGCTGGCTGGCTGGGCATTTTCGCGCGAAGCTTTGCGCCCCATCACCAAAGTAGTGGGCGAGGTGGAGAAGATCAGTGCCTCGGACCTGCACCTGCGCCTGAGCAATGCAGATGGCAAAGATGAACTGTCGCACCTGTCCCAGACCTTCAATAAAATGCTGGACCGCCTGGAGATGGCTTTTGAGATGCAAAGCACCTTTGTGTCGAACGCCTCCCACGAACTGCGCACCCCGCTCACTGCCATGATCGGCGAGCTGGAAGTGGCCCTGATGAAACCCCGTGAGAAAGAAGAGTACCAACGGGTGCTAGCTTCCACCCTCGAAGATGCCCGTTTGTTGGCTGAGCTTTCAAACGGCTTGCTGCAAATTGCGCAGGCCAGTGTAGATACCTCTAAAATAAAGCTCGCGCATCTGCGCTTTGATGAGTTGCTGTGGATGGCGCATGAGCAGGCGCTAAAGCGGCATCCGGGTGCGCTGTTTGACATTGATTTTGACAACCTGCCTGATGACGAAGACCGCCTGATTGTAAAAGGCAACGATGCCTTACTGTTGATCGCGATTGTTAATGTGCTGGAAAACGCGGCCAAGTTCTCACCCAAAGGAGAGTACAGCACCGTGCGGCTTTCGGCTGACCGACGGGAGGTGGTGCTACAGGTAACAGACAAGGGAGTGGGCATTGCCCCGCATGACCTGAGACATGTGTTTGTGCCATTTTTCAGGGCGAACAACGTGCGCAATATTACGGGGCACGGCATCGGGTTACCGCTGACTGAAAGTATCATAAAACTTCACAAAGGCTCTATTTCCATAGATTCCCGTGTAGACGAAGGGACGATTGTGACGTTGCGGCTCCCCCAGGCCATCGGATTAATTTCAGCAAAAAACACATTTTAATTCGTTTTTAATTTAGTTTTAATTTCACCTTAATACCTCCCCCGTACATTTGTGAGCATAAGGTGAGTAATCTGACTTATGTTCCTGCTGCTAGTCTTTTGGCTGGCGCAGGGATGTGAGTTGGAACCTCCTCCTTCTCTTACATCATCTACTTTATGAAAGACTCTTCTTTAAAGCCAAACTACATGGCTAGCCTCGGCAAGGACTTGCCGGCTGGCCTCGTTGTTTTCCTTGTTGCCCTTCCCCTCTGCTTAGGTATTTCACTTGCTTCGGGCGCGCCACTTTTTGCCGGTATTGTAACTGGCGTGGTAGGCGGTTTAGTCGTATCCTGGCTCAGTGGTTCGCACCTGAGTGTGAGTGGCCCTGCAGCCGGCCTTACCGTAATCGTGCTGAATGGTATTGAAACCCTGCAGTCGTATGAGGCCTTTTTGCTGGCTGTTGTACTGGCAGGCGTATTGCAGGTGGCGCTGGGCTTTCTTAAAGCCGGTGTCATTGGCCTTTATTTCCCTTCCTCCGTTATTAAAGGAATGCTGGCCGCTATTGGTTTGATCCTGATCCTGAAGCAGATTCCGCATTTCATGGGAGCAGATGATGATTTCTTCGGTGAAATGAACTTCTTCCAGCCAGATGGCCGCAATACTTTCTCTGAAATATTCCACGCTTTTGGTGCCATACAGCTGGGCGCACTGATTGTTGGTATTATTTCGATGGCAGTGCTGATCCTGTGGGAACAGCCGTTTATGAAGCGTATAAAATTGTTCAAATTGGTGCCGGGCGCCCTGATCGTGGTGGTTGGTTCTGTCGGTATTAACTATTTGTTCATCAATTATTTCCCTGAGTTGGCCATAGCAGGCTCTCATTTGGTAAAGCTGCCAGAGATCTCGAGTGTGGGAGCGCTTCAGAATGAACTCCGGTTCCCCGCCTTTGAGCAGCTGACAAACCCCTCGCTTTATGTGGTGGCCTTTACCATTGCCATCATTGCCAGTCTGGAGTCCTTGCTTAGTGTGGAAGCTGTCGATAAGCTCGACCCGCACAAGCGCCGTACGCCCAACAACCGCGAATTGAAGGCGCAGGGAGTAGGCAACATCATTGCAGGTATGCTGGGCGGTATTCCGATGACGGCCGTGATCGTGCGAAGCTCAGCCAACATTGCGGCGGGTGGTAAAACGAAAATGTCAGCCTTTATCCATGGTGTGTTCTTGCTGCTGGCTGTGCTGTTCCTGGCCGGTTTCCTGAACCAGGTGCCGCTTTCTGCACTGGCAGCCGTACTCCTGATGGTGGGTTATAAGCTCACAAAGCCAACTCTTTTCAAGGGACAGCTTAAATTGGGACACGAGCAGTTTATCCCGTTTGTGGTAACAATTGTTGCCATCCTGTTCACTGACCTGCTGGTTGGTATCCTGATCGGCCTGGCAGTTGGCATCTTCTACATCCTGAAAGCGAACTACAAGTCGCCTTACTTCTTCCACAAGGAAGAACACCGCGATAAGGAAACGATCCGCATTAAGCTCAGCGAACACGTATCTTTCCTGAACAAAGCCAGCATTGTGCTGACCCTCGAGAGATTGCCGAATGACAGCCATGTGATTATTGACGGGGCTAACTCAGAGTTCATAGACTACGATGTGCTGGAAGCGATACAGGCTTTTAAGGAAACAGCCCACGAGCGTGGTATATTTGTAGAAGTGTTAAATATAGAAGAAGTACAGGTGCTGGATATGCACTAGAAATAAATAACTATGGAGAAAATATTTGAGAATAATAAAAAGTGGGTGGAGCGAAAGCTCATCGAAGACAAAGACTACTTCAGCAAGCTGGCCATGGGGCAGAAGCCCCGTTACCTGTACATAGGATGCTCAGACAGTCGCATTCCTATAAATGAAGTAACAGGCACAGGCCCGGGCGAGATTTTCGTGCACCGCAATATCGCCAACATGGTGGTGCATACCGATATGAACCTACTCTCGGTGCTGCAGTATGCCGTGGAGGTGCTTAAAGTAAAGGATATCATCGTTTGCGGCCACTATGGCTGCGGCGGTGTCGCGGCGGCGGCCAGCAACAAACAGTTTGGCCTGCTTGATAACTGGCTGCGCAACATCAAGGATGTGATACGCCTGCACGAGCAGGAACTGATGAGCATAGAGGATGAGGACCAGCGCCATCGTCGCCTGGTGGAGCTGAACATTACAGAGCAGGTGCTGAACCTGTCCAAGACCTCGATCATACAGAACGCCATGCAAACGGAAGATCCACCTAAGCTGTATGGCCTGGTTTACGATCTGAAGGAAGGCCTCCTGAGGGATCTGAATGTAATGGAGCAGCAGAATAGTATGAAGCGCTATGAGCACATTTACGGCCTGCTGTAAGCTTCCTGAGAATAACAAAGAGACAACTACTACCTATACCTACCGATTCATCTATATCGGACGAAACCCTCGCAATTGTGAGGGTTTTGTGTTTTAGGGTTGGCCAGGAAGGCGATGTACAGGTATAGCAGTGTGCAACGACATGGGCCGCTCTATACCTGTCCCAGGTAGTTGAAGCAATAAAAAAGCCCTCCGTTAAAGAGGGCTTTAGGATATACATGATGGGGAGTGTTAGCGACCGCCGAGCAGATAGCTCAGCATGAGGCTGAAGCCGGCATTGCGTCGCTCGCGGTTAACGAATGCACCTTCGTCATCTATCTTTTTGAGGCCGCCGGTATAGCGCACTTCAAGCCCCAGTCCATTGGTAGCGCGGTATCCTACGGAGCCTACATAAGCAAAGTCGACCGTATAAGGGTTGTCTGTGATATTATGCCTGGTTGTCACGATCTTATCGCCACTGCTGGAGTGTGCCTCGTGTACATGGCTGGCGTTGTAGATGAAGGACACCTGCGGCCCCAGGTCAAAGAACACACCACTGGCCGATACATGGAACAGCACCGGAATGTCGATGTAGTTGAGCTTGAACACCTCGGCTGTCTGCAGGTTGCTGCCAGAGTAGATTTCGCGACGGGCGCCTTTGGAGGTGTACAGGGCTTCCAACTGCAGACCCATCAGGTTGTTGATGTGCTTTTGCAGGAATATACCGCCTGTGTACCCAACCCGATATTTGTAATTGTCGGTGTCGGCGCCGGTAAACGTTGTGTAGGTCGCACCACCTTTAAAGCCCAACTGTTGAGCAAAACCAGTGCCTGACATGAGTGCCACGCAGCACAGAACCAGTAAGAGTCTTTTCATAGGAAATACCTGTTTTTAGGGGTTGGTTTAATTGGGGTGAAATTACTGAGAAGCAGAAAACAGGTCAATGGAGGAAATATATAAATTGTACTATTTTTCTCATGCAAAAAGCCCGGCCAATACTGACCGGGCTTTTCTTATCCTGAAAAGGTATAAATCAGGCAAGTAGCTGATAAACCACTGCCTTAATTCTACCATTCGTAGTCTCTGCGGGAAGATGATCCATAAGAGTACGGAGGACCACTGTAGGTGTTACCGTAGCTAGTATGCGATCTGTAGCGGCTGTTGTAGTCACTGTCATGATCCCTGTCGCGCATTTCGTCCATTCTTCTTCTGCGCTCTGCTTCTTCATCGCCGAACCATGATCTTACTTCATCACCGGCACGGTCAAAGAAACCTCTGTCATTGTCTCTATCGCGGTCCCAGTCGCTGGAGCCACGGCTGCTTCCGTAGTTAGAAGATCCATAGCTGCTACCGCTGCCATAGCCTGAGCCGTAATTAGAGGAGCCAGAACCATAGTTGCCAGATCCGGTGCCATAGTTGGAAGATGATCCGTAGTTAGACGATCCTGAACCGTAGTTGCCCGATGAGCCGTAGCCAGATCCGTAGTTAGACGAACCTGATCCATAGTTGCCGGAAGAACCGTAGCCTGAACCATAATTAGATCCGCCGTAGTTAGATGAACCACTGTAGCCACGGTTTGAGCGATAGCTATCGCTGCCACGGTCACGCATGTCGTCCATTCTTCTTCTGCGTTCTGCATCATCGTCGCCGAACCATGACTTTACTTCGTCCGATCCGCGATCCCAGGCATCACGTCCGCTGCTACCGTAGCGGCGGTTTGAGCCTGAGCCGTAGTTAGAGGAGCCGGATCCATAGTTTGAGCCGGAGCCATAAGATGAACCGGAACCGTAGTTGGAACCAGCTGATCGGCCATATGTGGAAGTGCCACCATAACCGGAAGAAGAGTAGCTGTCGCGGCCGCTACCGAAGTCACCCGAACGGGAAGAACCCGAAGATCCGCTACCGTAAGAGCCTCTAAGTCGGCTGGTTGGATCGTACTCTCCTGAATAGTAATTTCTGCCGGAGCCTCTGCTCTCAGTCCTATAGTTGTCATTGAATGGGTTTGAACCCGAATTTTCATAGCTTCTCATAGCTTTAGTTAAATTTTTAGGTTTTAAAAAAAGAACAAATTAAAGCATCCCTTAAAAAGGTGCGCCGGTATTTTTTACGGGCATAGTGCTTATAAGTTATTTAAGAAATCGATAGAAAGGTAGGTATCTCAATACCAGGGGCATAACACAGCATATGAACAGAATCGGTAAAGCCTAAAATTGTATTTAAATGTTTATATTTATTGCTCGCTTATATAGTTAATTTTGAATTATATATAGCAAGCTGTTTTAGCCTTGCGGAGGTAGGCTGATTTATGTCGTTGAAATTTAGATGGCTATGCCTGGTTGTGATATTGGAGATTGAGTGGTCTTTATTTTGACAATTGTATAATTTTAATTTTTTTGATTTTTGTAAATTACATTGATTTAGTAAATTGCAGGCCTTTAGCTTATTTTTTTCTAGTTACTACTTTATGAAATTTACAAAATTGCTGGCCTCAGCGGTGATGGTTGTCTCATTGACAGCCTGTGAAGATGTGTTTGAGGATGGGAGCCTGCAGCCGGATGGTTCAAAGCCTGCGCTGACGATCCGGAACCCTTCTAATAATCAAAAGCTTTCTGTATCGTCCGGACTCCGTGTAAAGCTGACGGCTTCTGACAAAGACAAAGTAAAGGAGTTACAGGTGCGTGTGCGGGCTGTTGGCGGCGATGCAGATTACATCAACTTCACGACTTTGCCTGATAAAAAGATACTCGAATTCGATACGCTGCTCAATGCGAACGATATGCCACAAGGTGACTATACCTTGACGATCAATGCCACTGACTTCCGAACGAATGTTGCGACTAACGAGGTGATCTTCTCTGTAAAGTAAGGACTATACCTGCTGGCTACGCCATGAACTATGGTGCGGGCTAGTTCAGCAGGTATACGACTTGCCAGTTATCGTTGATGGTCAGGGCCGCATCGAAACTGTTGCCGGTCTTGGCCGAGGTAAAGCCTTTGATCTTGCCTGTTTTGCCTTTGGTGAGCAAGGTGCCGATCTGCTTTTCGTTGAGCTGTTTGCCGCCCATCTCGAAGGGTACCACAAATTGGCAGCCCTCCCTAAAACGGCTGCAGCCGTAAGCTGTTTTGCCTTTGAGCATGCTGCCCTGCCGGCACCGTGGACAGGTTGCGAAGGGATCTGCCTCCGGGGCTTTCTCCGCTTTCTCCAGTACCACCTGTTTGTTGTTGTCCAGTTTCAGGCTGGCATCAAAACTGTTGCCCTGCTCGTCTTTAAAACCCTTGATCACTGGCGTCTTGCCTTTGCTGAGCAAGGCTGTGATCTGTTTATCGGTGAGGGTTTTGCCCTGCTGCTCAAACGGAATCAAAAACCGGCAGCCTTCTTTAAAGCGAATGCAGCCGTAAGCTTTGGAGCCTTTCAGAATATGGCCTTCGCCACAGGCAGGGCAAGCGCCGAAACCTTTGCCAGGTATAGCAACCTCTGCAGCGGCGGCCTTTGGCTTTTTAGGGGCAGGTTTTTCTTTGCCAGCTTTGGCAGGCCCGCTCTTGGCAGGGTTGGGCTCTGGCTGCGCCTCCATGGTCACGGTGGCTTTGTCGTACTTCACCTCCTGCACCAGGCTCACCACAAACTCCTGTAGCTCCTGAAGAAAAGCCTCTGCTTTAAAAGAACCGCCTTCAATCTGGCGCAGCTTGCGTTCCCACTGACCGGTCATCTCCGCCGACTTCAGGGTCTGGTTCCGGATCACACCGATCAGGTCGATGCCCATCTGGGTGGGAATAATTTTCTTTTTGTCTTTGCGGATGTACTGGCGCTTGAACAGCGTTTCGATGATCGCGGCTCGGGTGGAAGGTCGGCCGATGCCGTTTTCCTTCAGTGCCTCTTTGAGTTCCTCGTCATCTATCTGGCGGCCGGCTGTTTCCATGGCACGCAGCAAGGTTGCCTCGGTATATTCCTTGGGCGGGTTCGTCCATTTTTTATCGAGTAACGGCGCATGCGGGCCGTGTTCGCCTTTCTCGAAATTGGGCAGTATGCCGGCTGTTTCCTCTTCTTCTTTGTTGTCTTTGCCGGTAGGGCTGTCTGTTTTTACGTCCTCAGTGCCATAGAGCACACGCCAGCCCGGCTCCAGAATCTGCTTGCCCCGCACCCGGAAGGTATAGCCTGCCGACTCCGCCATCACTGTGGTGTTGCTCACGATACAGTCCGGGTAGAAAGCGGCCAGAAAGCGGCGTGTGATGATGTCGTATACATCCGCCTCACGGCCATACAGAATGGCTTGTGCGCCAGTGGGTATAATGGCGTGGTGGTCGGTTACTTTGTTGTTGTTGAATACCTTTTTGCTCTTCCGGATCTTGCTCTGCAGCAAAGGTGCTACTTCGCTCTGATAGCCGCTCAGCCCTTGCAGAATGCCCGGAATTTTAGGGTAAATGTCGTCCGGCAGAAACACGGTGTCTACACGCGGGTACGAAACCACCTTTTTCTCGTAGAGGCTCTGGATGGTTTTGAGCGTTTCGTCGGCCGACATGCTCAACTTGTTGTTGCACTCGATCTGCAGCGAGGTCAGGTCAAAGAGCTTAGGCGGACTCTCGGTACCTTTCTTGGTCTCGATGTCGGTGATAGTAAGCTCATCCTTTTGGATGGCCTCCAGTATCTGCTGGCCTTCTTCCTCTTTGTGGAAACGTCCGTTGGTGCTCGAAAAGGTCGTGTCGCGGTATACGGTCTTGAGTTCCCAGTAAGCCTGCGGCACAAAGTTGGCAATCTCGTGATGGCGGTTCACGATCATGGCAAGGGTAGGGGTCTGCACACGGCCAATAGAGAGCGTTTGCCGGCCCTGCGCATACTTGAGCGTGAAAAGCCTTGTGGCATTCAAGCCCAGTAGCCAGTCGCCGATGGCGCGGCTTTTACCGGCCTGGTAAAGCGAGTCGAACTCGGAGCCCTCGCGCAGCCGGGCAAATCCCTGCCGGATGGCATCCTCGGTGAGCGAGGAGATCCAGAGGCGCTTGAAAGGTTTGCGATAGTTGGCCTCCGTGAGCACCCAGCGTTGGATTACTTCCCCTTCTTGCCCGGCGTCACCGCAGTTGATCACTTCCTCGGCATTGTCAAGGAGCTTTTTGATGATGTTGAACTGCTGCACCACGCCTTTGTCCTGCATCAGCTTGATGCCATACCTTTCGGGCAGCATGGGCAGGTCGTAGAGGCTCCAGCGCTTCCACTCGGGACGATAGTCGTCGGGTTCACGCAGGGTGCAGAAGTGACCGAAGGTCCACGTTACCTGATAGCCATTGCCTTCGTAATAGCCGTCCTTCCTGGTTTTGGCACCAATTACGTTGGCTATTTCACGGGCGACACTCGGTTTCTCAGCAATGCAGACTTTCAAGGTATAGGGAAATTTTAGGGTGACTCTAACATTCAAATTTACGCTTTTAGCCTCTAAATCCCTACACTAGCTTTGTCGTAAATACTACCATTGCCTTCTATATCTTAGAAACTATGCAGCCATTTGGGAAATACATTATTATCATTGGAATCGTAATTGTGGTCATCGGGCTGATCGTTTGGCTGGCGGGCGATAAGTTGGGCTGGTTCGGCAACCTGCCCGGAGACATTCGGGTGGAGCGGGAGAATTTCAGGTTTTACATGCCCATCACGAGTATGATCCTGGTGAGCATTCTGCTCTCGCTGCTGCTGTGGGTGTTCCGTCGGTTCTTTTGATAAAAGGCAGCGTGTCAACTTGCCCAAAGGTATCTCATGCAAATAAATTTAAGCAGCACATTATGATCCTATACCTGATGTGCTGCTAAATGCTACAACCGCTTAATCATACTCAATTCAACATCCCTTCAGCATATGCCTAGTGTCAGGAAGACTTTTGACAAAATTTGACAGCAAGCATAGCCCATCTTTTATACCTTTGCGGCTTCTGCTATACCTGTAACCACTATGTTTTTTGTGCTCTCCAAGCTGCTGCAGTACTTCCTGATGCCCATCATCTGGATTGCGGTATTGCTCCTGCTGGCTATTTTCCTACGATCACCTAAGTGGCGGCGTATCATGTTGGTTTCAGCCACGGTGCTTTTGCTGGTCTTCTCCAATCCTTTTCTGGCGAACGTTGCTATGCGTGCCTGGGAACTGGAAGCTGTGCCGCTGGATCAGGTGGAAAAATACGATGTAGCCATTATCCTGACAGGGGTGACCCAGGCCATTGGTTTTGCCGATGACCGGGTGCATACCAACAAAGGGGCCGATCGTTTTTTGCATCCGCTCAAACTTTACCGCATGGGCAAGGTGGAAAAGTTTTTGATCACGGGAGGTATAGGCACAGTTGCCCTGGACCGCCGACCGGAAGCGGAGATGCTGCAGGAAATTCTGCTGCTGGCGGGTGTGCCGCAAGCCGACATCATCATTGAAACCCGCAGCGACAATACCTATCAAAATGCTATTTTCACGGGCGATCTGCTACAAAAGCACCCCGAGCTGGAGCGCCGCCTGCTCGTGACATCCGCCTTCCACATGCGCCGCTCTAAAGCCTGTTTCGATAAAGCAGGTATAGCCACCGACGTTTTCCCGACAGACTTCTATACCTCCGAAATCCGCTACACCCCTGATGAACTGCTTATACCAAACCCCGACGCCTTTCGGCTTTGGCACCGCCTTATCCACGAAGTAACCGGGTATGTGGTTTATAAGGTGGTAGGGTATATTTAATTGTTGATGGTTAAATTGTTGGGTGCAAGGTTAACCCACCTCTGCCCCTCGCAAGAGGGGATTTTCTACCACTACCTTTTCAAGGTATAAGCGTTGTGGCCATTACTTTCTGGTGCACGTTTGTCATCCAAATGCTCTTCGGGACATCCATGTCCCGAAGCTTTATAGAGGGCTCCTACCCCCAACTGTTGAGGATGTCCACATCTCCGTGTGCCTATATACGCGGGTCTGGAGACCCGCAACAGTTTATATTCGGATATCTACCCGAATCAGCTTCTTCTAATCTCCTAAGTTGACGGTACCAGGCGCACGAGCATGTTAATCGTGCATCAAACAATTTAACCATCAACAATTCAACAATTTTAAAATCACTCAATCACTAACTCACTCATCTCATTCTCACCCCACCCAAATACTTTTCTGGTTCGTGAATTCACGGATGCCGATGTAAGAGAGCTCGCGGCCGTAGCCTGATTTTTTGATGCCGCCGAAAGGCATTTCGGGAGAGGAGGCGACCATGGCGTTGACGAACATAGCGCCGGTCTCAACCTGCCGGGCTATGCGCAGACCGCGCTCCTTGTCACCGGTGAAGACGGTGCCAGCCAAACCATACCGATGGTCGTTGGCTATCCGGATAGCTTCCGCCTCGTCCTTCACCACAAACACGATGGCAACCGGGCCGAACAGCTCGTCTTCGTAAGCAGGGGAGCCTGGCTTTGGATCCCGGATAATCATCGGTTTGAAGTAGGCGGAGTCTTTGCCTTCACGGCCGCCTTCGAGCACTACCTGAGCGCCTTTTTTGACGGACTGCTGCACCTGTTCCTCCAGTTCCTCAGCCAGGTCCTTACGGGCCAGCGGACCGTAGTTGCAATTATCGGTAAGCGGGTCGCCGGTGCGGAGGGCTTGCATCTTCTCTTTCATCTTTTCCAGAAAAGCATCGGCTATACCTTCGAGCACGATGAAACGCTTGGCAGCTATGCAGCTCTGGCCAGTGTTCACCATCCGGGATTTAACGGCAACAGAAGTAGCCTCCTCCAGGTCCGCATCCTCCAATATGATAAAAGGGTCGCTGCCACCCAGTTCAAGCACCGTTTTTTTGATCTCACTGCCTGCTTTTTCAGCCACTTTAGAGCCCGCACCTTCGCTTCCTGTCAGGGTAACGGCTTTTACAATTGGGTTTTCGATGATCGCATCCACAGCCTTCGATTCTACCAGCAAGGCATGGAACACATCCTTCGGGAAACCGGCTTTGTGGATGATCTCTTCAATGGCCAGGGCGCACTGCGGCACGTTGGAGGCATGTTTGAGCACGCCCACGTTTCCCGCCATCAGGGCAGGGGCCAGAAAACGGAATACCTGCCAGAACGGGAAATTCCAGGGCATGACGGCCAGCACCACACCCAGCGGTTCGTAGGCGATCAGGCTGCGGCTGGCTCCGGATTTAACCTCTTCGTCTTTGAGGAAATCAGCGGCATTCTCGGCATAGTAGCGGCACACCTTGGCGCACTTCTGCACTTCGGCAATGGAGTCCTTTAGCGGTTTGCCCATCTCCAGCGTGATGATGCGTCCGTACTTTTCGGCTTCCTGCTCCAGTATCTGGGCGCAGCGGTTCATCAGTCCGGCTCTTTCCTCAAAACGGGTGGTTTTCCATTGCTTAAAAGCTTCATCGGCTGCTTTCAGTTTCTGTTCTACCTGATCGGCAGTATGCGCATCAAAGGTTTTGATGACTTCGTTGGTTGCGGGGTTTACTGTTTGTATGGCCATGTATTTTGTGTCTTGGGATGTGCTGTAAATATACGGAGGTCGGAGTATTTGTGCTGATGAATGCAATAACTGAGTAAAAAAACGGTTAAATAAAGTGTTGCCAAAGTTATATTTGCGGGATTTTGCGGATTTTGTTACTTCAATCGCAAATATTCCCTTTTATATATAGTGTTTCTTGCTAAATTGCCTGCTCTTAGAGCACCAAAAGACTTTTATGCTAACAGGCAGGCTCTGGATTTTTAAATTTTCCCCCTTGAATACGCCCCAAAACGATACAGTTATTTTGCTGTTTGCCCAGACCCCTGAGCAGCAGGTCCGCTATAAGACGTTCACAGAGGAACAGGGCCCCGAGCTGAACCAGCAAGCGGCCGATCTGCTGTTGCAGCATACTTTGTTTGTGGCAAAGGGCTCCGGTATTCCGTTGGTGGTTATTTATCCGGAGCGGCAGGAGGGAAGTAATTTTGGAGAGCGCCTGGCCAATGCCTTTCAGGAAGTTTACTCCATGGGCTACCAGCGGGTTATCTGCATCGGGGCCGATTGCGTAGACCTGAACCCGACTGACCTTTTGCTGGCCCAGGAGGCACTCAGCACCGGGCGTATGGTTGTAGGGCCGGGCACAAAAGGCGGCGCATACCTGGTAGGCCTCCACATCGACAGCTTCGACCCCGAGGCGCTGGCCATGCTTAACTGGCAAACCGACGAACTGCTGAACGAACTAGTGCTTTATGGCTACCGCATGCAGGCCAGTATGGGTAACCTGACGGTACTCGATGAAAAAACCGAAGCAGGCAGTGGAGCCGACCTGTCACTCCAACTAAACATTCTCCCCGTATACCATCATCTGCACAGGCAACTGAGCGCTATTCTGAGCTAACCAAACAGGAGTCTGTGGTTTCTTGTTACCTTTAAGGCAAATAAGACTTTATACTTCTATGGAAAATACGTATTACAATCCGGCAGACCTGAAGAAATTCGGGAACATTAGTGAGCTGCAGCCAGAGATGGGCCGCAAGTTTTTCGATTACTACGGCGAGGTTTTCAAAGAAGGCGCCTTGACCGAGCGCGAAAAAGCCCTGATCGCCCTGGCCGTGTCACATGCCGTGCAGTGCCCTTACTGCATCGACGCCTATACCTCCAACTGCCTCGAAAAAGGAGCCGACGAAAACCAGATGATGGAAGCCGTGCACGTGGCCGCCGCCATAAAAGGAGGTGCTGCGTTGGTGCACGGTGTGCAGATGATGAACAAGATCAAGGACCTGACCATGTAGCCCATGCCTATACCTGTTAAATCGCTGAAGGCGCAGCAGCACCAGTTTGCCAACCCGGCTTTCCAACTGGAGGTGCTGCAGCATGCAGGAACGGAGGAAGGCGATTTCCCACTCTTCGGAGCCAAGTTGCTGGAGCATCAGCTGTACCCGCTGCGGCCCACCGGCACCACCATTTTACAAGTGAATGTGGGCAAAATGTGCAACCAGACCTGTCGCCACTGCCACGTAGACGCCGGTCCGGACCGCAAAGAGATCATGACCCGCGACACGATGCAGCTCTGCCTCGATGTCCTGGCCAAATCCCCGCAGCTCACGACCGTGGACCTGACAGGCGGTGCGCCAGAAATGAACCCTGATTTCCGCTGGTTTGTGGAGCGACTGTCGGCGATGGGGCGGCAAGTCATTGTGCGCTGCAACCTCACCATCATCCTGGCCAATCCCAAATACTACGACCTGCCGGAGTTTTTCAAGAAACACCGGGTGCAGGTGGTGTCCTCTTTACCATATTTCTCGGCTTCCAGAACCGATGCCCAGCGCGGCGACGGTGTGTTCGAGAAATCCATCAAGGCACTCCAGATGCTCAACAAGGTGGGCTACGGGCAGGAGGGAAGCGGCCTGGAACTGAACCTGGTCTACAACCCGTCGGGTGCTTTTCTGCCTGCGGGTCAGAAATCTCTGGAGGCAGAGTTTAAGCGGCGATTGAAGAGTGGTTACGACATTGCGTTCAACAACCTCTTCTGCATTACCAACCTGCCGATCAGCCGCTACCTCGACTACTTGGTAGAGAGCGGCAATTACAGCAGCTACATGGAAAAGCTGGTGACAGCCTTCAACCCGGCGGCTGCCGCCAATGTGATGTGCCGCAACACCATTTCGGTGGGTTGGGATGGCGCCTTGTATGACTGCGACTTCAACCAGATGCTCGAGTTGAAGGTACAGCCCGGCACACCGCAGCACATCCACGACTTTGACCTGACGCAGCTTGATGGGCGGCAGATCATGCTGAACCAGCATTGCTACGGCTGCACGGCCGGTGCCGGTTCCAGCTGCGGCGGTTCCACTACCTGATCCGCCTATGCGCTTTACCTGGCATCATCGGCTATACCTGACTATATCTTTCTGCCTGCTGCTGTCAGCCTGCAAACAGTCCGGTGGCAAAGCTTATGACCTGGTGCTCCGGCAGCTGTACAGCCACAACGTCGATACGATTTCAGTAGTGCAAGTGCAGCAACAGCTAAAGCAAGGTATAGCCCCACTGCTCCTAGACACCCGCAGCAAAGATGAATACGAGGTGAGCCACCTGCCCGAGGCCAGGTATGTGGGCTATAAAGACTTTGACCTTTCTGACTTGAAAGACGTACCCTCAAATACGCATATTGTGGTGTACTGCGCTGTTGGCTACCGCAGCGAAAAGATAGGGGATAAGTTAAAGGAAGCCGGCTATACCAACGTGCATAACCTGCATGGGGGCCTGTTTGAGTGGGTAAACCAGGGGCTGCCTGTGTATGACGAGCAGGGCCAAACAACAAAAGTGCATGGCTATACCCGTGCCTGGGGTATATGGCTGCGCGAAGGAGAGAAAGTATATGACTGAGAAAAACCTCTTGATGCTCTTTGTCCGCAATCCGGAGCTGGGCAAGGTGAAAACCCGCTTAGCAGCCAGTGTGGGCCCTGAAACGGCGCTCGACATTTACCTGCACCTGCTCCGTCATACCCGCGACATCACCCAGCACCTGCCCCTGGACAAAGTAGTATACTATTCTGAAAAGGTGGAGCAAGACGACCTTTGGGCCGCACAGCACTACCAAAAGAAGGTTCAGCACCCAGAAGGCGATCTGGGCGAGAAGATGAGAAAGGCTTTTGAAGCGGCTTTTGCGGAGGGCTATACCTCGGTGGTTATCATCGGGAGCGACTGTCCGCAACTTAGTTCTGAGATCATCAGCCAGGCTTTTGAGGATCTTAAGACGCACGAAGTCGTGATCGGGCCGGCATTGGACGGCGGCTATTACCTGCTCGGCATGAAACGCCTATACCGAGATTTTTTTCAGGACAAACGCTGGAGCACCGAGCACGTCTTTCCCGACACCATCGCCGACATAGAGCGCCTGCACCTTAGCCATACCTTGTTGCCCTACCTGTCGGATGTAGACAAGCTCGAAGACCTGCAGGAAAACTGGCCGGAACTGAGCTAAAACTCATTGCCCCAGCCCCACTTCCTCCAGCTTGTCATAGCCATAGATATCTTCCCGAAACTGGATGACCGAAAACTCATCGGCCCACGCCGTCAGGTATACAATGATCAGGGGCACGGGATTTTTGAGCCGGATGAACTGCTCGTCTTTGTCCGATGCCAGCACTTTTTCGATGCGTTTGTCCGAGAGGCCGCTCCGCTCCTGCAGCAGGTATAGCGCCAGATCCTCGGGGTTTTGCAAGCGGATGCAACCATGGCTGAAGGCCCGCCGCCCGAGTGCGAACAGGTGTCTGTCTTTGGTGTCGTGCAGGTACTGGCTTACGCGGGTGTCGAACAGGAACTTCATCAACCCCAGCTCGTTGTGCTGGCCCGTTACCTGTACGATCCGGTAATCGAAATTAGCGGCTGTCACAGCGCTCCAGTCTACGCTCCAGGGACTGATCTTCTGCCACCCGCCCAAGGCAGTGGACTTGAAGAGCTCCATATCCCGTTTGGCCAGGTAGCCGGGGCTACGTTTGAGGATAGGCAAAATCTCTTTGGAGGCAATGGAGTTGGGGATGTACCAATACGGGTTGAAAACGATGGTATGCAGCTTGGTGTGGTTGACGATGGTAGGCAGTTCTGGTTTGCCTACAATAGTGCGCATGTGCAGCCGTACGCTGTTTTGGTCGATCAGCCGCAAGGTATAGTCCGGTACGTTGACGATGAGGTAAGGCTGTGGCAGGTCGCGGCTGAAGGCTTCCCAGCGGTTCAGACTGTTTTGCAGCTGCCGCAGTCGCTGGAGGGGCGAGACGTTGAGCGCAGCCACGGTGAGGGGGCCTACAATACTGTCGGCTTTGAGTGCGTGCCTTGCCTGAAACTGTGCAACCGCCGCTGCCAGCTGCCGGGTATAATGCGTTGTGTTTTCAGTGGTACCCGTGCTGGTCAGGTCACCGGTCAGCAATAGGTTGGCGCGCAAATCCGGGGTATAGCGACTGGTGTCGCCGGGGCGGAGCAGCAGCTTGCCGGGGAAAGTATGCCAGGTGCGGTTGCTCAGATCCTCGTACTGGGCAATGGCCTGGCGGAGTTGCTGTTTTTGATCCGGCACGAGGAGCCATACCTCCGTAGAGTCGCCGGCTATACCTGGCAGGGCGTACAGAAACAGCAAAATCGGAAGTAACAGGCGTGCCATGTTTGTTGGGAAAGCGGTGGTATTTAGATGTACGCAATTGCTTAAATTAAAGTGATTTACGGGCTGTTCTAACTTCTGGCAGCATCGATTGGTTCGCTCACCGGAAAGGTATAAATTGCCTTATCTGGCAAGGCCACAAACAAAGCCTGCTGACAGACAGTATAAAGCCCAAAGCATTGCTAAAAGCAAGACAAAACAGCCCATGGCAACAACGATAGACAAAAGCACGCTGGCCTTTCTGGCCGATCTGACACAGAACAATAACCGCGAGTGGTTTCAGGAAAACAAGAAGCGCTACGATGCCGCCCGCAAAAACTACCTGGATTTTCTGGATGACATGCTCGAAGAGATGGCGCTTTTTGAACCCGTGGCGATTGGGCAGAAGGGCAAGGACCTGGTGTTCCGCATTTACCGCGACGTGCGCTTCTCCAACGACAAACGGCCTTACAAAGACCACTTCGGGGCCTATGTAGCCGAAGGGGGCCGCAAGTCCATTTTGCCGGGCTATTACCTGCACCTGGCCGCCAACAACAATTCCTTCCTGGCCGGAGGTCTGTGGATGCCGCCCGCCAACTACCTGAAAGCCGTGCGCCAGGAGATCGACTACAACCTCGACGGACTGGAGCGCATCATCCAGGAACCTGATTTTAAAAACCGTTTCGGCGGTATACAGGGTGAGCAGCTCAAAACCACACCGAAAGGCTACGACAAAGACAATCCCGCCATCGGGTACCTCCGCTTCAAAAGCTGGAACGCCACCATGCCGCTACCCGACAAAGTAGTGCTCAGCAAAGAATTCATGAACACCCTGCTGGAGGGTTTTAAAGCTGTGAAGCCCTTTAATGATTTCCTGACAGAGCCTTTAAGGGATATTGGGGAGGAGTAGGGGATATGCTTGCTGCTTAAGAAGTTTGTGTGTAATTCGACCCTTGGAAGAAATTTGAAATATTGCCACAGATTCGTTACTCAAACAGACGAATAGTATAGTCAAGTAACTCTGGCCCGCCCACTTTGCCGTGTCCCGGAATAACATACTTTACACGCGGATAAGAGGCCTTCAGCTCTGCCACTGTCTGTGACCATGCGACCGTGTCAGCATCGGCCAGGTTGCCTTTGCCAGCTCCCAACTCTTTGATCAGGCAGCCGCCAAACATAGCTTCCGCCTTGGGAAAGTAGCCGACTACATTGTCGTGCGTGTGTCCTTTGCCAGGGTATAGAACCTGCACTTTTTCATTTCCGACCTCTAGATATAGCTCTGTATCAAAGCTATATGCCGGAACCGCAGTGTGGTTGGCTTTGGCCAGGGCAATGGTCCTGTGGCTGGCGTAGGTATGTACACCCCGCTGCTGGAAGGCCTGCAATCCGCCCAGGCAGTCCTCATGAAAGTGTGTGGCGACAACCGCCTTTACCTTGCATCCCAAGCTTTTTTCCACCCAGTCGATCAACTCCAGTGAGGCTTGGTCTGTTGTCGGTGTGTCAAAAATGATGGCCTCCTGCTGATCGATCACCACCATCCCGTTGCAGGGTACCTTGCCGAAGCTTTGGGTTTCCAGAAAGGATAAGTGCTGGTATACCTGCTCTGCTATTTTGTGTACTTCCAGTGTTTGAGAGGTATAGCTTTGTTGTTTTTTGGTAGGAAAAGTAGCGACTTTTTCATCCTCTGTCTTTCGCTCCGGGCTGTCGGGACGCTGGCAAGAGAGCATACCAAAAGAGAGCAGCAGACCGGCTAACAAGGATATCTTAATTCTTTCGCGTAACATATTCAGCAGGGATTGACAGAGGTTTTTCATCGTTGCAGCTAGGCTTACAGGTATGCGGATCATGTAGGTTGAGCGACACTTTGCCGGGGCAAATTGGCGTGCTTTTTCTGTTGGCGATACAGGTATAGCTCGGCCAGCAGCCAAATGCCGACCAAGGTATACTCCAGGGCCACAAGCCACAGGTTCTCGGTATAGGCGCTGGTGCGGTAAGCGGAGTAGCTGAAAATAGCCAAGCAACTCCAGACAATGGCATAACGGAAGTGGCTAAGCGTGGTGAGAGCCACCAGCGTGGTGATGTACCAGGGATGCACGGTAGTGGCCAGCAGCAAGTATACAGTCAGGGCCGCCGCCATGTAGCCGGCCAGTCGGCGTACCGAGCCCAGCTTTTTCACCGCCGCCATCGACAAAATAACGACAAGTGCTGCCACGGAAAGCAAAGGACCGATCACGGCAATCTGGTTGTAGCCTGTTAGGAGGTAACCCAGCCAGCGGAGCAGGTAGTAGACACTGGCATTGAACTCAAACCGCTGGAAGTACAGGTCGATGCTTTGCCAGATGTTGTGCAAAACTTCCAGTGAGATGAGTGGCAGAAAAAGCAGCAACAAAACAACTGCCATTACTACTACAAACCCGGCAAAGCGATTCAAGCCCAGCTTGCGCCACACAACAGGCAGGAACATCAGCGGCAAAAGCTTACTGCCAACAGCCAGGGCAAAAGGCACCGCTGCGATGAAGTGGCGCTGGTAGTGGAGCTGGTACAAAAAGAGCAGCAGGAAGAAGATCAGCAGTGCCTCCATGTGCAGGTTGCCCGTCAGCTCGAGTATCACCAAGGGGTTGAGGGCGTAGACGTGCACGTAGCGGTCAGGCAGGGCCATACGCCGCAGGAGGCGCAGCAAAAGCAAAATAGAGCCTGCCTCGGCGGCCAGAATGACCAACCGCATCACCAGGATGCTTCCGGTCAGGCTTTCAGGCGAAAGTGCCGCCGCCAGCCAGAAGACGCCCTGCAGCACCGGTGGGTATAGCGAGTAATAGTGCGGGGAATTGAGTTGCAAAAACAGTTCGGCCGTGAGGCCAGGTATAGCTTTCGCTTCTTCGCCCATAAACTGAGCCGGCAGGTATAGGTAAGGGTTCTCACCGGCCAGCAGCAACCGTCCATCCCATACAAATCGGAAGTAGTCGTCGGACAGCGCAGGTATGGCAAAAAGGAACAGCAGCCTGAAAATCAGCCCGGCTCCGATGCCGTGCCATACGTTCAGCTTCTGGTTCGTGACATAGGCGTAGATGCCAAACGCTAGCAAAGTGAGCAGAAGCAGCTGCGTGAAGTTCTCGCGGGGCGTCGCGTAGCCCAGCGCCAGGTATACCAGGGCCGATATCCCCAGTAGGGCATAAGTTGCTATATGCTTTCGGGCAAGGGTCATGCGCGACGGCTATGGTTGAGCGAGTATACGAAAACGGAGCCAAAACCGAGTGTCAGCATCACATGGAAAGGCAGCAGTCCGTAATCCTGCAATTGAAATCCCACCAGGATGCCGTATCCGAAATAAACTGTCAGCAGCCCTTCCAGCAAAGTAACCGGATGGAGGCTCGTGATGGTATAGGTGTGCTGGCGCCAGGAATCACGGCGGTGCTGCAGGTTGTACTTGGGTGTTCGAATGAAGGGCGTTTTACGGCCCAGGTAGCCTTCCAGCACCGCCACTGTATTGTGAAGCGACATCCCCATCGAGAGGGATAGAAACAGGAAAAACTCAGGTATAAAGTGCTGAGCAGTCTGTTTGAAAGAGCCTGTTTGCTGATAAATCGAAGTCCAGTAAAAAGCCAGTAAAGCCAGCAGACTGACGATCAGCAATGAGCCCATGGCAAAAAGCAGTTCCAGCCCCGGCACACTGTGTTTCAGGTATAGCATGGGGAGGCTGAGCAGTGCTGTGAGCAACACGCACACAAAAATACCACTGTTGAGCAAGTGGAAAATGGCATGCAGGCGAGTGGTAAAAGGCATAGGTGCTCGCAGTACTTTGCCCAGATGCTTGCGGGCAGTCTCGGCAGCGCCTTTGGTCCAGCGGTACTGCTGCGACTTGAGCGCGCCCATGGCGGCGGGCAGTTCGGCGGGGGCTGTGACATCCTGCAGGTAACGGAAGTGCCAGCCACGCAGCTGCGCGCGGTAACTCAGGTCCAGGTCTTCGGTGAGCGTGTCGGACTGCCAACCGCCGGCGTCCACGATGCAGCTTTTGCGCCATACCCCGGCTGTGCCGTTGAAGTTGATAAAGTGCCCGCCGTTGTTGCGACCCACCTGTTCTATGGTAAAGTGGGCATCGAGTCCGAAGGCCTGGAGACGGGTGAGCAGCGAATAGCCCTGGTTCAGGTGGCCCCAGCGGGTTTGAACCACACCTACCCGGTCATTTGTAAAAGCAGGTATCGTGCGCTTCAGAAAGTCGGTATTTGGAACGAAGTCGGCATCGAATATGGCAATGAACTCCCCTGTAGCCTGCTGCAGGCCATACTGCAGGGCGCCCGCTTTGTAGCCGCTGCGGTCAGGTCGCCGCACGTGCTCCAGGCGCAGGCCGATGCCAGCATAGTGGGCCATCTTTTGCCGGATCAGTTCACTGGTATCGTCTGTCGAGTCATCGAGGAGTTGGATCTGCAGCAGGTGGCGGGGGTAGTCGAGGGCGGCCACGGCGTCGATCAGGCGTTCCACCACATAGCGCTCGTTATAGAGGGGGAGTTGCACCGTTACGGCCGGCCAGGCATAGCTATCGTCAGGTATAACCTCCGGCAAAGTTCTCCGGCGGGTCCAGTAGAGGTAGGTGAGGTGCAGTTGCACCAGGCTGTAGCAGAAAATAAAGGCCAGGCAAAGACCGTACACGGCAACAAGAAGAAGCTGGGGGAATGTCATGCGGCTGCTCTGGTTAAGGCTACAGGAGCTTAAATATAGTCAATATAATCTTATACCCTGCCAACACGGAGCCCTTGACTGTACCAGACACTTTCGACACGCCAATGCGCTTGCGGTAGTTTACGGGCACTTCCGCATACCGGATCTTTTGCCTGGCCGCCCGTGCCTGCATCTCCACCGTCCAGCCATAGTTGCGGTCGCGCATGCCCAGCTGCTGCAGGGTGCTGAACCGAATGGCCCGGAAAGGCCCCAGATCGGTATACCGGACGCCATAGAGCCAACGCAGCAGGGTAGTGGCGAGCCAGTTGCCGAAGATCTGCTGGGACATCAGGGCACCTGCTTCCCGCTGGCCCAATACCCTCGAACCGATCACCAGATCCGCCCTCCCCTCCAGAATGGGCTGCACTACCTGCGGCAACTCACTGGGGTAGTCCGAGTAGTCGCCATCGAGGAAAACAACAATTTCAGGTTGCTCATGCACCGGCTTAGATGCGAGGTAGGCTATACCTTTGAGGCAAGCATTGCCATACCCGGGCCGGGGCTCGTCGAGCACGGTGGCGCCGGCTGCGTGGGCAACTTTTGGGGTGTCGTCCGAGGAATTGTTGTTCACCACGATCACTTCCCGCACTAGTTCGGCAGGTATGTCGTTGATAACGTGTGAAATAGATTTCTCTTCGTTGTAGGCGGGTATGATAACGCTGATTCGGGGCATGCTGCAAATTTGTGCAAAAATATTCTGCTAAGCTATTGAGTCTCAGGTATGGCTTTTGTGGTACTAAGTGTATTACCTTTGCAAATTGAACCTTTCGGCAGACGGAAGGCTTTTAGAGGATAGCACTTTTTTTTATTATGGGTAAAGATGTAGTTAAGATTGGAGATAAGGCCCCTGATTTTGAATTGCAGCGTTTGGATGGCGGCTTTTTCCGACTTTACGAGTTGTTGAAAAAGAAAAATGTGGTGCTGTACTTCTACCCGAAGGACAGTTCGACTGACTGTACCAAACAAGCCTGTGAGTTCAGGGATCACTACGACACGTTTCAGGAACTGGAAACCGAGATCGTGTGCATCAGTTACGACAAGGCAGACGCCCACAAGCGCTTTGAGCGGATGTACCGCCTGCCTTTTACGCTGTTGAGCGATTGCGATGCCCAGATCCGGAATTTGTATGGGGTGCCACGCAAGTTCGGTATCATGCCGGGCCGCTCCCTCTACGTGATCGACAAGAAGGGAGATGTGCAGTACGTGTTCAACTCGCTGTCCAAGCCAGCCGAGCACGTGCAGCAGGTACTGGATGTATTATACGACATCAATCACGATAGCGTAGCCCAGTACGCCTAAGTTTTATAAACCTTTAAATGCAAAGGCCCGGTGTTGTTCGCACCGGGCCTTTGCTATGTTTTAGCCTTTGATTAAGGGAGCAGTTCCAACTTTTTGTCGTTGTAGAACTCCACGCTCAGGAAGCCGCGCTGCTTGTTAAACAGAATGCGCTTCACATTGGTCGCCTTGCTGGCGTCGTTGTTTATCACTTCGTACACATCGGTATAAAGCGCATCGTTCACCTCCACAGAAGGGTAGGTAGGCTGGGCAAGGTTTAGTTTGTACTCTCCGCGTCCATCCACGGCCACCGACACATCCAGGCTGTTTTCACGCTTCAGGAAATAGGTGGCAAGGCCTGGGTTTTTGTTGGTGCTGTTGCTGTTTCTGGCAACATCCTCCATCACGCTGTAGGCCTGTACATCAAAATGGCCGATGCAATTGTCAGAAATGTTGTATCCTTCCCCCGGCACCTGTTCCGCAATTAACGCTGTGTTGGTATACGTCAGGGTATCGCCTGCCTCATTCAGGAATTGGGTGGAGTCGCCCCGGTCGTAAACAAGCCATTCAACATCCTTTTCGTCAAACTGGGTGGTTGTAGTTTCGCAATCTTTGCAAGAGGTAAAAAGCAGGGTTGCCAGCATAAGTGCGCCTGCTAGTTTAATACTGTGTTTCATTGGGGTGAATTTGTTTGTAATGGTAAATTGTTCCTATGTCTTAGGTATGGCTATACCTACTGGTAAGAGTCGTTTTGGTGGCGGAGCGTTGCAAGCCGGTGCAAAAATAACAGTTGATATTTTTCAGGTTACTTAAGGTTGGCGGGTAGTTCGCGTAAGTGTGCGCTTGTTCAGATAGGCAACCTGCAGAAAGCCAAACTCGCGGTTGAACAGAATGCGGCTCACACCAGTTGCGCTACTGTCCGGGTTTACGACATCGTATACATCCCGGTAGGTCTCACTTTCGAGTTGGTAAGTCGCGTGATCCGGGGTGTCGATGTTCGGGATGCGGAGTTCGGTTTTGCCGGCCACCACCAGGCTCACGCGGATGGAGTCGGGCATGCGCACGGCTACAACCGTTAAGGCCGGATAGCGTCGGGCGCTATGCTGCATCACGCTGGTGCGGCGGGTGTAGTACTGCTCAATGCACACATCGGCCGGACCGAAGCCATCACCAGGTATAGGATCGGCGTTAATGCGGGTGTTCAGAAACACGCGAACAGTATCCGGTGTGTTACTGTCTACCATCAGGAGAGAATCGTCTCTGTTGTACACGGTCCAGTTGCTGTCGCCGTTCTCAAACTGGGCCACTGTTGTTTCGCAGTCGTTGCAGGAACTGAGCCACAAAGAAGCCCCGAGCAGCGACAGGTATAGGAGTAAGCGAATTGCCTTCATACGTTCATTAGACTATACTGCAAATTAACGAACTTAATCCGGTTGATAGTCTAAAAAACGCAGATTAGTGCCCTGAGGTACGGATAAAATGAAAACAGCCAGGTACAATACCCGGCTGCTGTTTAACTTAACATCATCCCATCACTTACTCCTGCACCCTCACCCATACAGGTTCTGGTTTCGGTGCCGGTCTGAATATCAGCCAAAGAATAACTCCCAACAGGGTTCCGGTCATGAAAGTCGGAATGACTATAACCCAACCCATCACACCACGGCTTTCTGCGTCGTGGTACGTCCACACCAGCATAAAAACGACCAATAAGGAGTAGATGGCAAAGGTTGCAAAAAAGAGTAGACTAGCCATATCTGGCAAATACGTTTCCATTATCAAAGATTTAAGTAACACAATTAAGGTATGAAGGCCTTGTACTATGTTAAACCAGCATACCATGCCTTTTGTTTATAACTATTTAAATACAATGATATGAATATAGGTTATATGGAAACGGTATATTGTATTTATTTGGCTGGACAGGTATATAAATAAAAAACTAACCAGTACAGCATACACGATGGAGTGTATAATCAATGGCAGGCTACTTAGGCTGTGACAGCTTGTATTGACGCATAATCCGGCTTAAAATCTCCGTCAGATAGCTTCCGGACTGCGGACCGTAAAAGTTCATGGCCCGGGTTTCGTACTTCCTCAGATAATAGTGCTGGTCGGGTGTTATGTAGCCGATGTACCCACCGTTGAACCCCGTCACGATGACAGGCTGGCCTTGTCGCTCGAGAGCGGGTAGGAGCTCGCCCGAGTAATCGGCCGGGACGCCCAGCAGGATTGCCTCGCCCAACTGCATACTACTCATATAAGTAGGGTACTTGCCGAATAGCCAGTGAAACAGGAAGGGAGCAAAACGATAGTTGGTATTCAGGCGCCACTGCGGCTTGGGCAGCAGCAAGGGGTGCCTGGCAAAGCCGAGTCGGGCGGTGGACTTCATTTCAACGGCCGGCGCCTGCTCCAGTATGGCTGCTGCCAGCGCCTCCCCCACAGCAGCCGTGCTCTCATAGCTTTCGCCATGCGGTGCCACCACAGCCTGGCTACCCACCGCACCGGCCGCAAAAGCACCAAAGTCCACGCTTTTTTCCAGCTGGTCCACGAGTTCTCCCGGGTAGTCACGGGAAAGCACCGGGTCCATGGACGGCAGGATGGTGGGATGGGCGGCAAAGGTGACAAGTAGGGCCGTTTTGCCGGAAGATTGTTCGATCTTGAAGAAGCGGATGGTTGTATCTCTGCCTACCAAAGAACCTGTCAGTCGGTTGCGAACCAGCTGAGGCGCGTAGGCTATACCATAGCCAAGTCGGGAGGGCTGCTTGTTTTGCCTGGCCAGTTGTATACTCTGCACAATCTGGGCGGTGGTCTGCTGTACCAGTTGCTTGCTATACCTGCCTGCCATGAGTCGGCCTACCAGCCTCTGTCCCCAGCCTCCGAAACTACTGTGTGTATGCGTGGCGCTCAGGTATACATGCCCGGGGCTCAAACCAAGTGCTGCGTATTCTTTCTCGAGCGCAGCAGCTACCTTCATAGGGGTGATGAGCATGTCCAGCGCCACAAAAATGACTTCTGCCTGCCCGTTGTCAAATGCGAACGTGCGCACCCATACCGAGTCGTGCACGGTGCTATACCTGAGTCCTTTGCGTTTGCCGTAACCAGCCAGAGGTGTACCTATAGGCGGGGTGATGTTTACTTTGGCCCAGCCAACCTGCAGCGAATCTTCTTTACTGGTAACAGCAGGCTGCTCTTCGAGCGCCTGTAAGGTGTGGCGGTAATAGTCCGTTTGCGCATAGGGTGTATGGTCGATGCGCTGCACCACGCAGCTCTGCATCGCGCAGAGCAACAGGCTCAGCAGCGCCCACAGGCTGATTTTATCGTGTTTCCGGAATCTCAAGCCTACGAAGTTATAAAAATATTTAGCAAACAGTCTGACAGCCTCTTAGGAGCATTGGTCAATTTACAGGCCTCAGATGTTTCGCTTTCAGGCAATATCGTTTAAATTTGACGTTCCTTAGGCTGGGAGGTATACCTCAAGACTGAGAAAATGTGCGGTTGAATCAGGCAGGGCTGCGTTTATACCTTCCCTGCGCGCTTTCCCGCCATATAGTCAGATTACTCTTTACCCAAATACATGGAATTAAATGTTGACCACCTAATCAAGATCGCCACCGAGCTTTCCATCACCATCAAGCAGGTGGAGGCCACGGCAACCTTGTTGGACGAAGGCGCCACCGTGCCTTTCATCTCCCGTTACCGAAAAGAGGCCACCGGCTCGCTCGACGAAGTGCAGGTTGCTGCCGTGCGCGACCGCCTGGAGCAGCTGCGCGAGCTCGACAAACGCCGCGAAAGCATCCTGAAATCCATCCGCGACCAGGAAAAGCTGACGCCGGAACTGGAGGCGCGCATCATGGCCGCCGAAACCATGGCCGTACTCGAAGACATTTACCTGCCTTACAAGCCGAAGCGCCGCACCCGCGCCACCATTGCCCGCGAAAAAGGACTGGAGCCTTTGGCCCAGCGCCTGTTTGAGCAGGAGAATTTTGATGTAGCTGCCGAGGCCGCCAATTTTATCTCGGAAGAAAAAGAGGTAAAAGACGCGGAAGAGGCCCTGGCCGGTGCCCGCGACATTATGGCCGAGTGGATGAACGAGAATGCCGAGGCGCGTGCCACCATGCGTCAGCTTTTCGAGAAGAAGGGCACCTTCAAAAGCCGTGTGATGATGGGCAAGGAGGAAGAAGGCCAGAAGTTCAAAGACTATTTTGAGTGGGAAGAACCGATCGAGAAAGCGCCTTCGCACCGCATTCTGGCCATGCGCCGTGGCGAAACCGAAATGGTACTGCTGCTCAGTGCCCAGCCGGACGAGGAAGAGGCGCTTGAAAGACTGGAACGCATGTTTGTGAAGGGCAACAACGCCGCTGCGCAACAGGTGAAGCTAGCCGCCAGGGACTGCTACAAGCGCATGCTCAAGTTGAGCATGGAAACCGAAGTGCGTCTTACCTCTAAGAAGCGTGCTGATGAAGAAGCGATCCGCGTATTCGCCGATAACCTGCGCCAGTTGCTTCTTTCTTCGCCGCTTGGTCAGAAAACCGTGCTGGCGCTTGACCCGGGCTTCAGAACCGGTGTGAAGTCGGTGGTGCTCGATAAGCAAGGCAAACTGCTGCACAACGAAACGATTTACCCGCACACGGGTCAGCACAAGGAAAGTGAAGCTGCCCAAGCGGTCAGGTATATGGTAACCCGTTTTGAGGTGGAGGCCATTGCTATCGGCAACGGTACCGCCAGTCGCGAAACGGAAGCCTTCGTGAAGAGCCTGAAACTGCCAGCTTCAGTGCAGGTAGTGATGGTGAACGAAAGCGGTGCCTCTATTTATTCTGCTTCAGACGTAGCCCGGGAGGAATTCCCGGATCAGGATGTGACGGTGCGTGGCGCTGTTTCCATCGGTCGCCGCTTAATGGACCCGCTGGCCGAACTGGTGAAGATCGACCCGAAATCCATCGGCGTAGGCCAGTACCAGCACGATGTGGACCAGTCCGCCCTGAAACATTCGCTCGACGATGTGGTGATGAGCTGCGTGAACGCCGTGGGTGTGGAAGTGAACACCGCTAGCAAGCAATTGTTGACCTACGTTTCTGGCTTGGGCCCATCGCTCGCCCAGAACATCGTGGAGTATAGAAATCAGAACGGACCGTTCCGTACGCGTACTGAGCTGAAGAAAGTACCGCGTCTGGGTGATAAGGCTTTTGAGCAGGCGGCAGGTTTCCTTCGCATCCGCGATGCTAAAAACCCACTCGACGCCTCGGCTGTGCACCCGGAAAGCTACCCGATCGTGGAGCAGATGGCCAAAGACCTGGGCGTAACCGTGCAGGACCTGATGCAGAAAGACGAACTGCGCAAGCAGATCAACCTCAAAAATTACGTGACCGATACTGTTGGTTTGCCAACCCTTCAGGATATCATCAGCGAACTTGCCAAGCCGGGTCGTGACCCACGGCAGACGTTTGAGGCCTTTAGCTTTACGGAAGGTATCAACGAAATGAAAGACCTGCGCGAGGGCATGAAACTACCTGGCCTTGTGACAAACATCACCGCCTTCGGTGCATTTGTGGACATTGGGGTGCACCAGGACGGTCTGGTACACGTGAGCCACTTGTCTGACCGCTTCGTAACGAACCCGCACGATGTGGTGAAGGTAGGGCAGAAGGTTGACGTGACGGTGCTGGAAGTGGACGTGCCGCGAAAGCGCATCTCCCTGAGCATGAAAGGCGATCCTGCCGCAGCCCGACCAGCAGGCGGTGGTGGCAAGAAAGCCGGTGCCAAGCGCGAAGAGGAGCCAGCCAATGATTTTGCGGCAAAACTGGCCATGCTGAAAGGAAAGTTTAAATAAGATATACCTGGTACAGGTATAGATAAGCCCCGGCGGAAAGCCGGGGCTTTTTTGTGCAAGCTACTTTCTTACAAACTGAAGCTGAGGAATAATGAATATGAGCTCAATAGATTACGGTCAATGGATAAACATTAGTTTTGGGTTATATTTTGTATTTTGAATATTTATGGTGTGTTTTGCGCACATTTTAACCAAACCACTTTTATGAAAATCAAATTTTTGTTTACGATGCTGTTTGCTATAGGCATGGCATTTACTTCAATGGCACAATCTGTTTCTTTTGGCCCCCGTATAGGAGCTACCTTCTCAAAAATTAGCTTATCGGATGGAGACGGAGACGAACTGGAAGATGAACTGAAGTATACACCAGGTTTGCAGGTTGGTGCAGTGGCCAATTTTGCTGTAGGTGAGCTGCTCTCCATTCAGCCAGAATTACTTTTTATACAAAAAGGCTTCAAAATCGGTGACAATGATGCCTACATCAAAGGAACTAGCAACTACATTGAGGTGCCTGTTTTAGCAAAAATCACCTTCGGCTCTGAACAGTTGCAAGGTTTTGTAACCGGTGGTCCAACTGCAGGTTATTTGATGAGTGGCAAAAGCTCTATGAAGTACGGAGGTACTGAAGCCAGTGATAGCTATGAGTTTGAGGACGAAGACAACAGAGTGGAACTAGGCGCAAGCTTTGGCGTGGGCTTAGGATACAACCTGGGCGCAGGCGCTCTTAACCTGGACATTCGTTACGGATTAGGTCTGACCAGCCTTTATGAGGTGGAATCTGGCGAAAGCAAATCCAGAAACCGTGTGCTCGGTGTTTCTGTCGCTTATTTGTTCGGAAAATAATCAGCCTAGTTATCTAACCTGCTGAAGGTATAGGGAAGGGGCAGCCTCTAAAGGCTGCCCCTTTTGCTTTTACGGCGAATGGCAAGTCCTGGACCTACTAAAAACCGGGCTTAGCAACTATAATAGCCCTAACCAACGTATCCATTAAAACGAAATAGAACAAAACCAATAAGCTATGGATACATACAACACCAATTACTCTAAAATGCTGCACACGGAGCATATATTCCCGCCGGCTTCCGGGTCGAGCCACATAAATGTAAGCCGGCCGGAGCGGGTGCTTTCCGCTGTGGGAGGTGCTGCGCTGGCACTCGTCGGATTGCGGCAATCCGGCACTTCCGGCATACTCACAGCCTTAGCAGGCGGTGCATTACTCTTTAGAGGCTTTACCGGCTTTTGCCCAATCAACCAGATGATCGGGCGCGATACGGCAGAGAACGAAGACATTTCGGTGGACATCATCAAGACCATCACCGTTGAGCGGCCCCGCACGGAGGTATACCAGTTCTGGCGCATGCTCGAGAACCTGCCTAAGTTTATGGAACACCTCGAAAGCGTGCAGTCCAATGGTCCGCAGCGCTCCCACTGGGTGGCCAAAATTCCAGGGGGCATCGGCACTATTTCCTGGGATGCGGATATCATCCATGAAAAAGAAAACGAGCTGATTGCCTGGCGCTCCCTGCCAAACTCCGACATCGACAATGCCGGTGAGGTGCGCTTCTCAGATTCGCCTGACGGCCATGGCACCATTGTGCAGGCGATTATTTCATACAGTCCGCCAGCCGGATCTGTTGGAGGCCTAGCGGCCAAAATGATCAACCCAATGCTCAAAAACATGGTGGAGAAGGACCTGCGCTACTTCAAACGCTACATGGAAACCGGCGAGGAAAAACATAAGCACCACCAGCCGCTCGGAGCAACCTGATCAGGTACTCAGCAATGACACACACACCAAGAGCAGGTATAGCGGTTAGCTATACCTGTTTTTTTTAAGACTATACCTGAAACAGTTAGTGCCGGATGGTGCGTTATTTGCATAGTGGTATAGATAACAAATGGTTAGAAATGAATATATTATGGAACGTGGCTTTACTGTTGACCCTGTTGCTGGCGGGTGTATCCTGCAGGCAGGCACAGGATATCAAAGCATTTACGGAAGCAAAATATAGCCTGCATAGTGTGAGGGGCATAAAGCTCAACGGCATCGATGTAGAGCAGCGCATACAGGAGCGGAGCGGCTTTTCGAATGAAGAGCGCGACAGTCTATTGACAGCCGTAACCAGTAACTCGCTGGAGGTGAGTGCTGTCCTGGCACTACATGTAGATATGCTGGAACCAGGTGAAAACGAGCGAAGCCTGACCATCACGCGCCTGAGGTGGCTGCTGGAAGTAGACGGCGAGGAAGCGCTGACCGGTACCATTGATGAAACCATGGTGCTGCACGAAGGACTGAATCAACTGCCGATCGCCACACCTGTCGGGTTGGCCGCTGATGGGAACATGCCAAACTATACTGGTTTATCGAGACTGATCACGCTTCTGGGGCAGCAGGCGGACATAAGGGAGCGGGTTAAGCTTAAGATCAAGCCTACGCTCAAAACACCGGTAGGGAACATCGAATCTCCAGCCTTTATCACGGTTAGCAAACCGGCAGGTGTGATGGCGTTCTTCAGATAAGGTAGAAGTGCGTGCGCTGAAAGACCGGAAAGCTTAATTCTGGCAAAGTACTTGCATTGAAGGCTATACCAGCTTTCTTCCATTTTTCGTTCTGGATATGCTGCGTTCATCCATCTACAGAAAGGGAAACAACATGAATCGATTGAAAAAGAATTGCCTGGCCCTGTTGCTGGCCCTGACACCGCTTTTTGTGGCTGTGGCAGAAGCAGTACCTGGTCCGGAAATGTATACGGCTGCCAAAGCCGCCCCACGTGACGTGATCGGTGAGATCATCGATGTGATTGGACTGAAACCGCGTTTTGAGGTACGCTCCGCCAACATTGAAAATGCCGCTGCTGTGATCCACAATGGCAAGCGTTATATCCTGTACGACGAACATTTTCTGGATGCTATTAACAACGCCGTGCATACCGACTGGGCGGGCGTGAGCATTTTGGCGCACGAGATCGGGCATCACCTGAACGGCCATACCTTATCCCGGCAGGGCAGCAACCACGCCGATGAACTGGAGGCCGATGAGTTTTCAGGCTTTGTGCTCCGCAAGATGGGCGCTAGTCTGCAGGAAGCACAGGCTGCCATACAGGTGCTGTCTGAAGAAAGAAGCTCTGCCACACATCCGGGACGCAGCTATCGGCTGGCGGCCATCAGCAGGGGCTGGAGCAATGCCGACGCCCAACTACTGGCCAGCGCGAACGGACAACAGCGCGAGCGACAGCCTATGGCAAGCAACAGTCAGCCACCGCAACAGGCAAGGGAGCAGGTGAGGCAGCAGCCGACCAGAACCAGTGCGGCCTCGCAGCGGCTGGACAGCCAGTTGGTGCTGCGCAAAGTAGTGTTCAACAATGCCCCTGATGAGCAGTTCTTCCTGACTACACGTCTGCAACTGGTGCACATGACTGAACGCGGTGCCCGCATCATCGGCAAGCTGGCCCGCACCAATAACCGCGATTATCCTTTTTACTTTGAGAGTGAGTACCTGCAGGGCCTGTTTGTAACAGACGATGGGGTGCTCGTTAACCAGCGTGGGCAGCGGGTAGGGCATTTCAGCTAAAAAGCAGTAATATGCACAAAGCATGGAGTAGTGAAAGCAGGCAGTTTTAATGCGGTTGTAGCAGGATTAGTTAACTTGCAGCTCCTGGGAGGCTGAATGCGAATTTGAAAACCACTGATTTTGGTAATGGAATGCTTCCACGAATTTACAATTAACGACTGATACGATCTCTGGAAACGGAGATGCGTACTACCCGGAGAATCATACTTTTAACTCAACCATTTCAGGCCTAGGCAAATTACGAAAGCGCTGGGCAGTATAAAGCATATGATCAAAAAGACAAATCTATTTCCTTTCACCCTACTGCTGGGAATAGCCCTGCTGGCATTTTCGTGCAGCACCAAAAGCGACGTGGATGCTTTTAAGGAGGCAAAGTATAGCCTGTCAGGTATAAATGAAGTGAAACTCAATGGTGTGAATGTGCTGAACAAGAAGCGGCCGGAGGATTTCTCATTCAGTGAGGCGGCCTTGCTTCTTTCGGCTTTCTCCGATAACAACCTGTCCGCTTACTCCAGCCTGGGGCTCAATGTGGAACTTGACGAAGGCAATCAGGATCGCAGTATGACCGTGACGAAACTGAAATGGCAGTTGCTGCTGGATGGCAAGCAAACGCTGAGCGGCATGGTAGACGAGCCTGTGGAGCTGCGGCATGGACTCAACACCCTGAATGTGCGCACCCCTATACTTATTGCTGAAGAGAATGGCAAACCTGGGTATAACAACCTGCTGCGCCTTGTGACCATGCTCTCTCAAAGCGACGGCACCAACCGACCGGATGTGGTACTGCAAATCAAACCGACCATTCAAACATCGGTAGGCCCGGTAGAAGTGCCAGCTTTTATAAACGTAAAAAATTAGAATACAATTAGTTAATATTTCAAAACGGACCGGTCTGCTGACCGGTCCGTTTTGGTTTTAAGAGGATTAGAGGGCATTCTGAGGCCTTTGGAGGCAGAAATGTAGTTTGTTTTAAAATTATTGTAACATTTGCAGCTGATGAACGTAAGTGGCACGCTCCTTGTTAAAATCACATCTGACAACCATTTGTAAGACCATTAAAACAGGAACGAACATGGAATTCGACGTAATTGAAGCAAAAGACCTACAGGCACTCGTAAACAGAGTACAGGACTACGTGAAAACAGGATGGGTGCTGAAAGGCGAGGTTTTTGAGAAAGACGGAAGCTATACCCAGGAGGTAGAGCGCCGTGTGGCCGAGCAGCAGAAGAGAACAGCAGCACGACAGAAAAGCTGGATTTCCTGGCCTGTCCTGAACAACTAATATTTTAGGGGCGGACTTGCAATTTTATAGTAAATTCGCCCTAAATGAAACCTATGAAACGCCACCTCTCCTTAATCTTTCTATTTGTCTGTGCACTGCAGGTATCCGCATTAGCTCAAAAAAAGGTGCTCGATCCACAGGTGCTGCTGCGCGACGTGCAGGTACTGTCCGCCGATTCAATGGCGGGCCGCTTAAGCGGTACGGAGGGCAACCGGATGGCGCAGGAGTACATTGAGAAGCGTTTCAACGAAATCGGGCTACAGGCTTATAACAACAGCTACCGCCATACCTTCCGCCTGGAGGGTAGGGGAGTTGTAGTAGAAGCAGCCGTGAACCTGATCGGCTTTATACCTGGCAAAACAGACAAAACGATCGTTCTGACGGCGCACTACGATCATGTGGGCGTACGTAAGGGCGAGATCTATAATGGAGCCGACGACAATGCCTCTGGCGTGGGAGCGCTGTTGGCCGCTGCCGCTTATTTCAAGAAAAACAAGCCTCACTATACCTTGATCTTCGCCGCACTCGATGGCGAAGAACTTGGTTTGCAGGGCGCCAATGCCTTTTTGGAGAACCCTCCGCTTGCGCTTGACCTGATTCAGCTAAATGTGAACATGGACATGCTCAGCCTCAACAACAAGGGCGAGATTTACGCCAGTGGCACTTACCATTATCCGGCTCTGTTACCGCTGCTGCAGCAGGTTAAAGCGAGGCCGCTGGCCAGGTTGCTAACAGGCCACGACCGGCCTGAGCAAGGTCAGGATGACTGGACCAGGCAATCGGATCATTACCAATTCCACAAGCGCCAGATCCCATTCATCTATTTTGGCGTTGAGGACCATCCGCATTACCACAAACCGACGGATGTGTATGAAAATATCAACCCCACCTTTTATCCGGATGCGGCCGCACTTGTAATCGATTTTGTTCAGTTGCTGAACAAAAAACGTCCATCTCTTCGCGCAAGTGCTTCAACCACTGAATCTTATTAACAGCAGCTGTCACCAATTCAACAGGTTGCACAACAAAGGAAGGTATAGCCCGGATTATATTATCATGGCTATATCATAATGTATTCATAAATTTTAATGATCCTTTCTTTTAGCCTTGCGTAGATAGGGGGAGCAGGCCCAACACAGCCCATATATAAGCTGCAAGCCACCCAAACCTTAATTGAGAAACCTGTCTAAAGCATGAGCAGGAGCAGATACTTCCTTCTATCACTATTTTCGATCGCCCTTACAGTTTGCACTACCGCCCAGGCGCAGGATAGTGCTATTCGCCGCATGGGTGTAAGCAAGATGCCGGAGCGCGGATTGGTCATTCAGGCTGGCATAGGATTTACCGCAGTGAAAAGCGACATATGCGGCAGCTTCGGGTGCAATGACATTGGACCCGCTTTCAGCATAGGAGCCTTGTTCAAGTACAATCCATTCTGGTCATTTAGTGGGGAAGTGGAATATCTTAAACTGGGAGCCTCTGAGAAAACTTATCAGGACAATATCACTTTTGAGTCGAGGGTGATTGAGGTGTCCGGGATGCTGGTGTACAATCTGATGGACAGTTACGCCGGTTCCAACAACTACCGCTCTACCCGTAAGCGCTTTGCCGTCCCTTTTGTAAAAGGTGGGGTGGGTTTTGTGTACTATACCCCCAGCTCTTATCCTACTAACAGAGCCCCCAACTCTGATATCACCTACGACCGCCTTCGTTCATATCCGGCCATAGCCGGGGTAATTCCGTTTGGTGGAGGTATACGCTTCCGTTTTTCCGATCAGTTCAGCGTGGCCCCCGAGGTAATGTATCAACTTACGACTACAGACTACCTCGACAACGTGACCCGTGTAGAGAACACCAAAGATCACTATGGCGTGGTATCTGTTAAACTGATGTACACCCCGATGCCCAAGAACGAGGTGTTCACCAGCAAGCGGCAGGGCGTAAACCCCTTTAAAAAGAAAAAATAAGCCTCGCCTTATTTGTCTGATCCCAGTCCTCGAACCTACAACACCTGCCTTCCCGTAGACAAAAAAGCCAGATGCGCTACTTTAAGGCGGTGTCCGGCTACATTTGCTATACCTACAATGCTATGAAAACAGAACAAAAAAGAAACCTGTGGCGGCTGGCGGCCGGAGCAGGCGCTTTGCTTGCAGCCCGTGCCATTAACCGCAAACTGAATGCCTACAGCTTCCGAAACAAGACGGTGCTGATAACGGGCGGCGCCCGTGGACTGGGCTTTGTGATGGGGCGCCAACTGGCTAAAGAAGGAGCCCGGCTGGTACTGTGCTCCCGCGACGAAATGCAGTTGGAGGACGCCCGCATGGAGCTGGCAGGCAATGGGGCCGATGTGATGGTGCTCCCCTGCGATGTAACACAGCAGGCGCAGGTAGAGCAGATGATCGAACGGGTACAGCAGGAGTTCGGGCAGATCGATGTGCTGATCAACAATGCGGGCATCATCACGGCAGGGCCACTGGAGGAGATGACCATTAAAGACTTTGAGGAGGCCATGCAGACACATTTCTGGGGACCCCTTTATACCACGCTGGCCGTGCTGCCTTCCATGAAAGCCCGAGGAGGCGGACGTATTCTCAACATTGCTTCCATTGGCGGAAAACTAGGCGTACCGCACCTGGTGCCTTACAGTGCGAGCAAGTTCGCCCTGGTCGGTTTATCGGAAGGATTGCGTGCTGAACTAAAGCAGTATAATATCACCGTTACCTGTGCATCGCCGGGCCTGATGCAGACCGGCAGCCCGCGTCATGCCAACGTCAAAGGGCAGCACGAAGAAGAATACACACTGTTTAAGATCGTCGACTCAAGCCCGCTCACTTCCATCAGTGCAGAGGATTCGGCCAAGTCGATTCTGGATGCCTGCCGGAATGGAGACGCCGAAGTGGTGACGTCTATACCCGCCAAGATCGGCGCCTTCATTCACGGGCTCTCACCGGAAACCACGACCGATGTATTTGCTGTGCTTAACCGCATGTTGCCCGGACCGACCGGAGAGCAGCGTGCCAAGAAGGGATACGAAAGTGAGACGCCGCTTTCCATGTCCGGCCTGACGGAGCGCACGCAGAAAGCTGCCTTCCGGAACAACGAACTGTAACAACTAACATTAACCTATACCTGATGGCAGGCTATACCCTGGCTTTGCCTATATTCGCCCTTATGGAAATCAAAAAGCGAGAAACAGCCTACGACGGCTACTTCAAGATTTATAAACTGACCGTTGCCCAGAATGGCCATACCTTCACGCGGGAGCAATTTGACCGGGGCACGGCTGTGGCTGCCATGGTGTATGACACAGAAAAACAGCGTTACATCCTGACCCGACAGTTTCGCGTTGGTTCTGAATCGGAGTTGGTGGAAGTGGTGGCAGGTATGGTGGACGAAGGCGAGCGCCCGGAAACCAGCATTGCCCGCGAAATAGAGGAAGAGATCGGCTACAGCGTAGACGGCCTGCAGCATCTGCATACCTTTTACTCATCGCCGGGTGGCACTACCGAGAAAGTGCTGCTGTATTACGCTGAAGTGTCGCACCAGCATGCCGAGGGCGGTGGGAAGGATGATGAACACGAGCACATTGAATTAGTAAGCTATACCCGTGATGAGCTTCTGGCAGAAAGCTTTGCCGATGCCAAGACGATTATTGCCCAGCAGTGGGTGCAGTTGCAGGGGTAGATTTAGCTGTACCGCAAACAAAAAGCGTCAGCCACCTTTCGGGGTAGCTGACGCTTTTTGTTTGTAGCATCTTATCTTACTTAACCGCTCCGGGCTTCAGTTTGTCGGCAAACACCTTTCTGAACTTGTCAACTTTCGGCCGAATCACAAAGCTGCAGTAAGGCTCGTGGCCGTGGGTGTTGAAGTAGTTCTTATGATAGTCCTCGGCCGGGTAGAATTCCTGCAATGGCTCGATGGTGGTCACGATCGGGTCATTGAAGGCACCGGAGGCATCGAGCTCTTTCAGGTATCTTTCGGCTTTTTCGCGCTGCTCGTCATCGTGGTAGAGCACGATGGAGCGGTACTGCGGTCCGATGTCATTGCCCTGTCTGTTCAGCGTGGTCGGGTCATGGGTTTTCCAGAACACTTCCAGCAGTTCGTCATAGCTTACAACAGCCGGATCGTAGGTGATTTGCAGCACTTCGGCGTGGCCGGTAGTGCCCGAGGTAACTTGCTTGTAGGTTGGGTTTTCCATGTGCCCGCCTGCGTAGCCCGACTCTACTTTCTGTACGCCTCCCAGGTCCTGAAACACTGCTTCCGTACACCAGAAGCATCCTCCTCCAAATGTCGCTTTTTCCATCTTTTTCGCTTTAAATATAGGTATAGGCAATCATGCCAAAGACTATTGGCTATACCTGTGCAAAGGTATAGGGCCTAAACCGAAAAGCCCTCGAATAGTTTTTAATTTCGCATGTTGCGCATAGTACTTTGGGCATCTGCGGCGCCCTCCAATGTCAGGTATTCGGCCTGCAAAGCCCTGATCTTAAGCTTGTCATTGTTCGAAATCTGGTTTTCCACCTGGCCGCGGCGCTGGTTCAGCTGCCCGTACACATTGTCCACGTAGTCCCAGTCGTGCTGCGTCCAGTTGCGGCGCTTGGCCCGGATCACCCCCATAAACGTGAGGTAGGCCTCTCGCATGTCCTGTGGCGCTATGTTTTCGATTTCCTTGAATTCGCGGAGCAACTGCTCTTCCCACTGGTCCAGCTCAGCGCGGTCGAGGGGTGTGTTCAGGCGTCTTTCCTGTCTGTTCTCCCAGCGTTCGTAACGCTCCTTCAGGCGGGCGTACTCTGCTTTGGAGTCGGCGGAAAGACTATCCAGGTTTTCCTCAATCTCAGCAGACCGTACCCGGAAGTCTTCTTTGATTCCCGGCATTTCGCGTTGGATGGCCGTGTCGCCACGCTCCACTTTCTCGTTCATCCAGCCGCGCAGTGACTCCAGACGCTCTCCTACAGTGCGGCCTGTGCGCTCCACGCGGGCGGTGTCAGCAGGCACGTCTACGGTTATTTCTTCTGTTTCCTGTGCGGTTCTGTTTCCTTCGCAGCTCCAGAGGAGCAGGGCTGTCAGTAAGCCAACTAGGTATGATGTTCTAATGTTAAGCATTTCTTTTTCAAAGTTTTAGGGTTGGTGTTTGTAAGGCGGTGCCTATACTTGCCATAATACGCAAAGCATGCTTACAAGATACTTATCAGGGGCTGACAGCCAGCAGCGGCTTGTCTTTGCTGATGCCATGCCCATATTGGTAATGTCCGTTTACGGTAACAGGGAGCTTGCCTCGTGCAGGTATTTTGCCGAACAGGAGTTTAGCCGCCGCTACCTGCGCATGCATGTGGGCCTGGTAAGCCAGTATGAGCACCCGGCTTTTGTGAATGTCCGGGAATTGGTTCAAGGTATAGGGGTTGTCAAACAGCGTCATGATGGACCGGTTGGAGCGGGCCAAGTCCGTCACAAATTCGATTGCCTCTTTGGAGTAGCCCAATCGGTTACTCGGCGCGACACTCGGCCCGTAAAGCCCTACCAGCACCAGGTCGTAGCCCTTCAACTTCTGCTTCATTTGCTTTACTTCTTTGGCATTGGCCTTCCGCGAGAGCACAAAGTCGGACTCGATGCGGGCATACTTGTTTACTTCACGCTGGAAAATACTGGGACGCACCACACCAAAAGAGAGCGTGGCGATGCGCTGCCGCTTTTTCTGTCGGATAGGCAGAAAGTTCTTGCGGTTGTTGAGCAGCGTCATGGCGGCTTCGGCCAGCGCATGGTTCGTGCTATCGGCTATACCTGGGTTTAGGTCTTCGTACAGGTTCTCAAGTTCAATGGGCTTATACCTGTCCAGGCCCACCCATGCTTTGGCAGCCAGCATTTTTTTACAGCGGCGGTCAATCTCCTCCTGTGAAATGTCACCCTGGGCAACAGCCAGCTGTATGGCCTGAATGGCTTTAGGTACGCTGTTAAGGCGCTCCAGCACATCATTGCCCGCTATCAAAGCACGTGCTTCTGCCTCGCCAGGGGGGAAGTACTTGGTGACGCCTTTCATTACCATGGCATCCGTGAAAACCAGTCCCTTGAACTCCAGCTGGTTTTTGAGCAGGTTGGTTACAATGGGCTTAGAGAGGGTGGAAGGCAGGTTCAGGGTTGTGTCGAGCTGCTCCATGTGCATGTGCGCCACCATAATGCCCCCGATGCCATGCTTGATCAACTCACGGAAAGGGTATAACTCCAGCGAGTCGAGGCGGGCGCGGTCATGTGGAATCACGGGCAGGTCGTAATGGGAGTCCACATCCGTGTCACCGTGGCCGGGAAAGTGCTTGGCCACTGCAATGATGCCGTTTTCCTGCATGCCACGCATGTAGGCCAGGCTCTTGGCTGTCACGTCCAGCTTGTCCTCCCCAAAGGCTCGGTAGCTGATGATAGGGTTCTGCGGGTTGTTGTTGATATCGGCTACCGGGGCGAAGTTCACGTGCATACCCAGTCGTTTAAACTCCTCTGCCACCTCAGCGCCCATGCGGTAAATGAGTCCGTTATCCTCTATAGCGCCCATCATCATCTGGAAAGGATACTGTACCGTGCTGTCCAGTCGCATGCCCACCCCGGTTTCAGCGTCCATCGAGATAAGGAGCGGCACTTTGGAGGCAGCTTGCAAGCGGTTGTTCAGGACGGCCTGCCGCACGGGCCCGCCCTGGAAGTAGATGATGCCGCCCACCTTATACCTTTTTACCAGGTTCATCACATCAGCCTCGTACTTGGGGCCTTTGTTTGAAAACGCCTCGATGATGATTAGCTGTGCGATGCGCTCTTCCGGACTCAGTGTCTTGAAGACAGAGTCTACCCAGGGAGAGGGATTCTCGATCGCCTCTATCAGGGAACCTGGTCGTGTGTAGGGGACTTCCTCCGGGAAAAACTCACGCTGCCCTTCTTCATCACGCGCATAGGCCGCCCTGCTGGTATCAGTGCTCTCGCAGGAGCCCAGCAGCAGGAGGCAGCACAGGAGGCTAAAATATAGTGCTGGGAGGCGGTTGGTTATCGGGTGAAGGGGCTTAGCTTGCATGGTACTCGTGATGAAATCACCTTTATTACTTCTCAATATTGGATTTGGTTTAAGACTATAGGCCTTATACGCTTTAGGTCATGGCCGAAATGGAACTGATACGGTATAGAACGTGAAAAGTACGGATATCGCATACGAATTCTGACGGACAGCCCGTATCTTGCTGCTGTGAAGTGTTATTTCCCCATCACCTGACTGTAGCCACGTACGTATAGCCTGACCACAACTAAAGGAGCCATTATACCTTTCACAGACACAGCCCTATGATGCAAACGACTCCTTTACAGAGCCAGGATCTGAAAGCCGAGAACGAGCGGTTTGCCTACAGTTTTCTGCCGGGTACTTTGTTTGTGGGGCTCATCTGGCTCGTGGCGCTGCTCTCATACCTTAACAATGTGAACCTGGCCTGGCTGGGCATTCATCCGCGCGACTTTCTGGGCCTGATCGGAGTGCTCCTGGGGCCGCTCATACACTCGGGACTCATTCACCTGCTTTCCAATTCGTTCCCGCTGGTGCTACTTTCGGGCTTCATCCTGTTCTTGCATCGGTCGGTTGCGCTGCGTGTGTTTGTGCTGGTCTATGTGCTAAGCGGTTTGTTCACCTGGTTTATCGGCCGGGAAGCTTACCATGTGGGGGCCAGCGGCGTGGTATATGGCCTGGCCGGCTTTCTGCTGTTCAACGGCATTGTGCGCCGCGACAGGGCCGGTCTGGCCGTTTCATTAGCTATCCTCTTTCTGTACAGCGGCTTGTTCTACGGCTTGTTTCCTTCTGAGGAGCGCATCTCGTGGGAGGGGCATCTGGGTGGACTGCTGGCAGGTATGGTAGCGGCCATTGTTTATGGGGATCATGTCGACAAGAAGAAGGCAGCTATACCTGCAGAACCACCGCTCAGCCAGCGTGAGCTGTCAGCGCAGCAACGTCACCAGAGTAGCACGCTTAACACGGCGCAGTATACCTGGCGCTATACCCTGGCCAGCGAGGAGCCAACTAAAAAGTATGATCAGAAAGCCCGGCTCAACATCAAAACAGGTATGCTGGAATCCTAACCTAGATGGTTTAACCTACGTCTAAACACTGAAACAAACACCTATGTCGCAAAATACAGCAACAGCGCAAAAAGATGTAAAACAAAGCAAATGGCCTTTGGCCGTAACAGCAGGGATTATCGCGTTGCTGGTGCTGTCTTATTTTATATTCCCCGATTTTCAGGCGAATATCAGAGAAGGCTGGGACGTGCTGACGAGTGGGGAGGAGGAGCGAATTTCCAAATGGGTAGAGCAGTTTGGCTTTTGGGGGCCGTTCTTTATTATTCTGGCAATGGTTGCGCAGATGTTTCTGCTGGTAGTAAATGTCGTGGCGTTGATGTTAGTGGCCATCATTGCCTATGGGCCGATCTGGGGTTCACTGATTGCAGTGGCTGCGGTGCTGGTCGCCTCTACCATCGGTTACCTGATTGGCCGTGGACTGGGTGAGGCAGGCGTACGCAAGATCATTGGGCAAAAGGCCGAAGATAAAGTCTGCGGATTCGTATCGGATTATGGCATTTGGGCTGTGATCATCGCGCGTATTTCTCCCTTCCTGTCTAACGACGCGGTTAGTTTCGTGGCTGGACTTACGAAGATGGGGTATATTAAATTTATAGGCGCCACCCTGGCAGGTATTACGCCGCTCACTATTTTGCTGGCCTGGCTCGGCGAAGATAACGACCGCCTGATGAACGGTCTGATTTGGGTGGGAGGTGTGAGCCTTGCGCTCTTTATTGGCTACGTGATCTACGACAAGTACTTTAAGAATAAGCATCGCCAAAACTAAGCAGCGTTCTATCAATTTTACCCAGCCAAACCGGCTTTGTAAATTACAATTTATATGCTCTTGAACTGCTCTAAATTCATAATTTCTATAACACAGCAATGATATGTTTTGAATTTTTATTATGAATTTTTAGTGATAATATTGTTTTTTTGTTTTGGGTAATCTTTCCGCTCATATCTCTGAATTTTGACTGAATTGCCTGTATAACTTGCTTTTTTAGATTTAAGACCACATGCTTTAACGATCCTATAACCTTCCATCATCTAAAACCTAATTTCTATACCTGCCGTTTAAGCGGTTTATTATTATAGAAATGATGTTTCACGAAATGGACTGAATATGTTTAGGGTCAAAATACTCGCAGTAGTGATTTCCATTTTTGTAACTTTTTTCGACGAAATGGCTATCCTGGAATCTGAAGATTCAAACCCTCCGAGCGAGGTAAAAGAGCAAGAACTGATATCACCCCGCCTCATAGAAAAAGTACAAGAATACCCTGATTACCCCGAATACCCTGAGACTTTTAACGTAACGGCTACGGTCTACTATCCTGAGAGAGGCCAAACCGACGGAAACCCCCTCATCACAGCCGACGGCTCCCGCATCAACCCCAAAAACCCTAAAAAACATCGCTGGATTGCCCTCTCACGCGACATGCTGACGCGATGGGGTGGCAATATTCATTACGGCGACACCGTGTGGGTGAGTGGCATTTCAGAAGACCTGGACGGACAGTACATTGTCCGAGACACCATGAACCGCCGCTTCCGTAACCGCATTGATATTTTAGTGGGCCGCAAGGACAACATCTATGGCAAGTGGGAGAATGTCAAAATTGCCAAATCCGAATTCCCGGATGAAAGTGAATTTGAGTTCCAGCCGAGCAACTTTGGCTTTGCGATGAGGAATTAAGTTTGTCTGATGCGCAGGTATAAGCCGAATTTACTAACTTCCGGCTTGTAAAAGCTGCCGATCTATGACAAGACAAGAAGCCTGCACCATACTGGAGCAAATGACGACCAGTGAAAGCCTGCTGCGCCACGCACGCACCGTGGAACTGGTAATGGAGGCCTATGCCAACAAGTTAGGGGAGAACGCCGATGAATGGGCCACAGCCGGCCTCCTGCACGACGCCGACTACCAAGCTTATCCGGATAAACACCCGAACGTGATCGTGGACTTATTGCGCGAGAAAGGCGAGGAGCGCATCGCCCATGCCATCTCAGCGCACTATACCCACTGGGGCGTGCCCTACGAGACTACCCTCGACAAAGCCCTGATTGCCTGCGACGAACTAACCGGATTTATCGTAGCCTGTGCGCAGGTGCGGCCTCAGCGGCTGGAGGGCTTAGGGGCAAAGTCGGTTATAAAGAAGTTAAAGACCAGCGGGTTTGCCGCTTCCGTCGACCGCGAAGAAGTGCGTATAGGCGCTGAGCTTTTCGGTGTGGACCTCAGAGAGCACATCGAATTCATCATCAGCGTGCTGCAAAAGCACCAGGCTGAGCTGCAACTCGAGCCGACTGAGCAAAACCAAGACTAGATTACGTAGATACGCTATAAGTCGTGCCGGTGCAGTTACTGTACCGGCACGACTTTTTTACGCCAGATAGTACTGAAGTGCCTCCAGGCCTTTGGCATTGTCCTCGGCCTCTACCACCTCGTCGATCACAAACTGAATCTCCTGTTCGCTCCAGTTCTCCTTCTCAGCGGCTTTCACAAATAGGTCGATGGCGGCATAGCGGTCGATGCCGGCAGGTACGTTCATTCTTACTTTCTTACGGATGTTCATGTAGCTTAACCTTTTGGCAAGATTACGCAGGGTTTTCCATAAAATCAATGGTGGAGCCGGCTTAAGAAATCAGGCTGTAGGGCCAATACTTAGACCATTTAGAGCATAAGATAGGATATTGGGGGTATTTTCTTGTCTAACCCTTTGCGAAAGCCTCCGTTACTAAAGGCTATACCTCTGTACGAACTGATAGCTTATGGAGAAGGAAATCTTTACAATAGATCAAATCGCTGAGTTGGATAACCTGACGATCATGCACCTGGCAGCGCCCATCATTGTGGCCTCCGTCCTGATTGAATGGTATGTGGGCGTAAAGAAGAAGCAGAACTATTATGAAAAGAAAGACTTTATGGCTGCGCTCTGGATCGGTGCGGGCAACGCCATCGTGGGAGCAAGTGTAAAGATCGTGCTTTTCACCGCCTCCATGATGATATACAATGCCGTACCGTGGGCAATTCCCAGGTCATGGTGGGGTTTTTTGGTCGGGTTTGTAGCAGTTGACTTTTTCAGGTACTGGGCACACCGTATCTCGCACGAGCAGCGGCTCTGGTGGGCGACGCATGTAACGCACCATTCATCCGAGAGAATGAACTTTGCGATCTCCCTCCGCACCAGCTGGACATCGCCCGTCAAGTTCCTGTTTTTCCTGCCCGTGCCATTTATGGGTTTTGATCCGTTCACATTCTTTGTATGTCATCAACTGGCCGTGCTATACCAGTTCTGGGTGCATACCGAACTAATCCGTAAGCTGCCCGCGCCGTTTGAGTATATTTTTGTTACCCCTTCGCATCACCGCGTCCACCATGGCTCTAATCCCAAGTACATTGATAAGAACTACGGATCCACTTTCATAATATGGGACAGGATGTTCGGTACTTTTCAGAAGGAAGAAGAGCGGCCAACCTACGGCCTCACAACGCCGGTCACATCCTACAATCCTTTCTACCTGGTATTTCATGAGTGGGTGGATATATGCAAAGACCTACGGTATGCCCGATCATTTCAGGAGGTGTGGGATATCCTGTTCAAACCGCCAGGTACTATTGTTACAGCCCACCAGCGCGAACATGCGGCATTGGCTAATGAGGAAGCGGAGTCGACCGAAGCGGCACCAATTCTGCAGGTAGCCTCTGCTATACCTGACGACCTGGAGCTGGAAGAGCAGTTGAGCCAGCCTGAGAACCGGCAGGTCGGGTGAAAATAAAAAAGCATGGCGGCTGCCATGCTTTTCTGCTCCTTATCGTAAAGTTTTAGTAGTTGTCGTACTGTTGGCCCGGACCCTGGCTGGGGTTGCTTCTGGCTTCGCGGGGCACACCCATCTTCTCTTCGCGGCGCGACTGGTACTGGGCAAACTGCTGCTCGGTGAGAATGTCTTTGATCTGGGAAAGTCTAGTCTGGCTGATCATGTCCATTTGCTGAGCCAGTTTAGGAGGATTCTCACGGTATTTTTTGCGGGCTGCTTCCGCAAACTTCATGCTGCTGCGGTTTATGTCCTTTAGCTCGGCGGCCTGTTTTGGGCTGAGGCGCAGGTTCTTCACCATGCCAGCCGTTATATCATCGGCACGCTGTTCCACTGTTTTGGGGGCACTCTGGGTGGTACCGGCCTTTTGGGCAGGCGCCTGCGCGACCACAGCGGTTGCGGCAAAGGCAAAAAGTAAGGTGGCAAGAACTGATTTTTTCATATCTCTTTTAAAGCTGATCATAGGTGCTTTCTTCTCTATCAAATACTGTTCCGATATTTTGGTGCAGGTCTCTTTGCAACACGGCCCGCTCAGGTATAGTTTCTATACCTGCTTGCTGAGCAGATAACGCTAAGACTCGGAGTGGAAGTATACCTTGTAGAAATGCATGCCGCGCTCCTGGTCGAAGCCGCGCTCCACGTACTGCTCACTCTGTTCCGGGTTATAGCCGCTGAACTTGATCTCAATCTGGGTGTCGAGTTTGATAAAATTGCGGAACTTGCGCTTCATGTTCTTCACCGTGTTCTTGTTAATGGCAAAATCAGTGAAGCCCTCGATATCGCGCTCTTCGGCAAAGGCCTGCGTGTAGTTCTTGAAGCGCTCCGCCGTCTCTGGTTCGTCGATCACGCTGCTTGTGAACTCCTCCAGATCAAACGTCTCGCTCTTCGAGAAATAGTCCACGGAGCGGCTGATGAAGTCTACCTGCGCTTTTTTACTTTCGGTCTGGGCAAACACTTCCTCTGAGAAATCCTTGCAGAGGTTGAGTGCTGTTTTGGTGTTGAAATTCGTGTCCTTTAGTTCGGTTACGTGCAGGAAGTCCTCTTTCCAGAACACGGCGTCTGTGCTGTTGGCGTCCACGATCTTCACCCGGAAACCATCTTCGGCCTCGGTGTTGAAGATCAGGCAGCCCTTGTCCACGCTTTTGATGTTCACCCCGAAGTGGTAGTTCATGCTCAGGTCATCGTCGTCTTCCTGAAAGGTTAGGAAAGTGTCTTTGTTTTCCGACTTGAAAATGCCGATCGCGTCTACGATATCGTCCTCCATCAGGCAGCCCGACAAATGCACCACGTAGAGCTCACCGCTTTTCACTTTGGGGTGGTCCGACTGTTCGTAGAGGTGATTGAGCACATGCACCGAGTACTCCAGAAACTTCTGCGGCTCCGTGAACATCAGGGCCGAGTAGGCGAACATCTCGTTCAGGGCCAGATCAGAGGTATGGTGAAATCGGAAAAACTCCTCTTGCTTAAAGGGGGCTAGAAAATAGTTGGTCAGCAAATCGCTTAATTGTTCGTCCCGCAGGTCTACCAGTTCTTTCGATGCGATCACGCCTTCTTCCTTTGCCTTGTTGCCTACCCGGTGCACGGCCAGCCTGTTCAGCCGCACCCGTCTTTTGTCATTCATCTGCCTATACCTTTTAGCTGACCCTACTGTGGGCCATGGGGCTGCAAAGGTAAGGTGCAATCAGGCCTGTAGCAAAATAAGTAAGGTGATTTAGCTGGGCCTGTTTTGAGCTAATTAGTGCTCGTTTAAAATAATTTTAAAAGTTATTTATCTGATAATTAATTATTTATACCTGGTCGTGAACTTTTTTCAATATACACCATCACAAATTGGCACGGTTCTTTCATTCCATTCAGCAAGCAGCGCAGCTTAGAGTTTTAGTTTTCAAAATTTAAGGATAGGTGAGATGAAAAAGGTATTTCTACTACTGGCCGTCGTTCTGGGAATGGCGGCAACTCAGGCAAACGCGCAGCAAAAACAACCCGTGCGCATTGGTATTAAAGCGGGTGTGAACATGGCCGAATGGCAGGGACAAACCATCAACAGTGCGCAGGATCTAATGGATATGACCAATGGCTCCCTGAACCGCCAGATGCGCGAGGGTTTCCATGTGGGTGGTGTGGTATCTATACCTATCGTGCCGGGATTCGAAATTGAGCCGGGCCTCCTGTACTCTCAGAAAGGTATGCGCCTGGTTGGCAAAATCCCGATGGAGCAGTTCGATTTCCTGAACGCCGGTGTAACGGTTACCAACAAAGCAGAATACATTGATATGCCGATTCTGGCGAAGATATTTATTGGAGATGGCTTCCACATTTTTGCAGGCCCCCAATTCTCATACCTGATCTCAAACAAGGTGCAGGTACAGGCCGGCGCCTTGGGTTATAATGCCCTGAACAGGGAATGGGATGTGAATAACGGCTTCCGTGAATTGGATGTGGCGGCAACCGGAGGTATAGGCTACCGCTTTGCCAGTGGCTTTAACCTAAGTGCCGGCTACGACTATGGCCTGACCACTGTGGACGCCAACCGCAACTTCGACACCTTTAACCGGGTGATCAAAGCCTCTGTAGGATTTACTTTCTAAGAAAAGAGTTTAACTGTTTGTAATAGTGTTTTGGTGAAACACACAGGCCGCTACTTCTGGTAGCGGCCTGTTTCATTTTAGAGCATTACCCCGTTGTGGGCACACAGTCTATACCCTTGTCCGTGAATGTTAATGATTTCCACAGCAGGGTCGTGGCGAAGGTATTTGCGCAGTTTGGCAATGTAAACGTCCATACTGCGGCCTGTAAAGTAGCTGTCTTCGTGCCAGATGCGAATCAACGCCTCTTCGCGCGGCATCACATCGTTCAGGTGCTGGCAGAGTAGGCGCAGCAACTCGGTCTCCTTCGGCGAAAGCTTCTGAATGTCGCCATTGTGGTGCAGCAAGCGCAGTTTGTACTGAAAACGATACTGCCCGATGCTATACTCCGTCACCTCCTGTTTCTCCGTAATTGCATTACCACCCTTGCGGTGCATGATCGCCTTTATTTTATAAAGCAGTACTTCTGAGTCAAACGGCTTGGTGATGTAATCGTCGGCACCGATCTTAAAACCCTCGAGCATATCCTCCCGCATGGCTTTGGCCGTCAGGAAAATAAGCGGCATATCAGGCTGCAACTTCTTAATTTCGCGGGCCAGCGTAAAGCCGTCTTTCTCGGGCATCATCACATCCAGAATGCACAGGTCGAAATGTCCCTTGCGGAAAGCCGTAATCGCCTTGCAGCCGTCTGAGCACAGGGTTACTTCATAGTCGTGCAGTTCCAGGTAGTCTTTCAGCACGATGCCGAAATTAGGATCGTCCTCGGCAAGCAGTATGTTCAGTCCTTTGTCGCTCATATGGGGAGGATGTAGGTATAGCTTTTGTATAAAGATGCTGTGCCGGGTGCTTAGGTTGCATGGCAAAGCGCGCTTAGGCGCTGGCCGGTAAAAATATTTCGAAACGACTGCCCCTGCCTGGTTCGCTTTGCAGTTTTATGGTGCCGTTATGGGCCCTCACTATGGCTTTTACGTAACTGAGTCCCAGCCCGAAGCCCTTCACGTTGTGCAGGTTTCCGGTGGGCACCCGGTAAAACTTGTCAAACACCCGCAGCTGTGCGTCGCGTGTCATGCCCATGCCTTTGTCTTCTACGGCCAGCAGAATGCCGCCGACTGTGTTGTAGGTCTGAATGCGGATGGCAGGGCGGTCTGGCGAGTATTTGTTGGCGTTGTCCAGCAGGTTGCAGATGACGTTGTAAAAGTGTACTTCGTCCAATTCAAGGTCAGGAGCAGTAGCGTTCAACTCGGTTGTAATAGCACCCTGACGATCCGCTACCTGCAGGTGTACGCTCTCGACAGCTTTGAGTACCAACGCATGCAGGTCGGTCCGCACCAGGTTCATCTGGTAATCCTCTTTTTCAAGACGGGCTATCTGCAGCACGTTCTCCACTTGCGCGTTCATGCGCTTGTTCTCCTGCCGGATGATGCCGGTGTAGTACTGTACCTTCTCCGGGCGGACGTATACCTTGGGGTTGGAAATGGCATCGGCGGCAAGCGAGATGGTAGCGATCGGCGTCTTGAACTCGTGCGTCATGTTGTTGATGAAGTCGTTCTTCATGTCGGAGAGCTTCTTTTGCCTGAAAATGATGTGAATGGTGGTGCCAAACGTGGCTACCATGATCAGGGTGAAGAGCGCCGAGAAGGCCAGCATCATCCATAGCGACCTGATGGCATAGGCTTGGCTGTCAGGAAAGTAAACGGCAAGGTAATCAGACTTATCAAAGATGTCGTTTGGAAACAGGCTGGCTTTGTAAGTGGCAAAGGTTCGTGTGCTGTTGGTTGGCAGGTGGGCTGCTGTAATGGTGTCTTGCTGATTTGTAAGCACCCAATAACCAAAGTCCAGGCAAATGCCTTTATCCTGCAGTTCGCTTTGCAGCAATGGTTTAATTTCCTCCAGGTTTAATCGCTGTTCTAAAGGCACATCCTTGGCCACGTACTCCACCACCATCTTTTCGACCACTTCATTCAGACGTTCTTTGCGGGCCTCCACTCGGGCTGGATCAGGTTGAGTGGGCACAACTGCAGGTTTGGCAGCTGCAAGCTGCGCTTTGGCAGCATGTTTGGGTTTAGGGGTAGCTCCGGCAACCATAGTAGAAGCCGACTCATCCTGGGTCTCCGATGCGCGGACATAGACACGGGTCGTCGGCCTGGAGTTTTCCGTACGCTTTTCCTGTGGCTTGTCTATACTCCGGAAAATTACACGACCGCCCAGGTGGCTTCTGAGTTCGTTAACGCTTTCCCGCTGTTTCCTGCCGTTTTTAAAGATAAATACGCTGTCGGTCTGCACGTTTATAGCGGAGATCGTGGCAGGATCGATCGTGTGGTTCAGGTAGCCGTGGCGGCGCAGACTGTCCAGGTGCAGGGCAATGTGTTGGAGCGTATCGACGGAAATGCGGAAGTTACGGCCATTCAGGTGCCGGGTCTGGATAAGGGCATTTTCTGCTAAATGGCGGAGCCGTTCACCTTCAAATTCGCTCAATCGAATAGCGTGGGCTTCGGCAAGCTCTGTCTGCACCTTCAATTGTTTGAGCATAGTAGCATGATCGGCCGGAAAGTTATACTCCCGCATGGTAGGGGAAAGCAACCGCTGCATCAGCGAGTCGGAAGGGAAGATGTGCCCAGTTGGTATGCCCTGGTTGCTTGTTGTATGTGTTTTCTCTATGGTTACGCTGGAGCTGACCTCAGCAGCCGACTTAGCGGGTTTCTTTTTTGCGACTATACCTGTGATGGTTGGCGCGGCTGGCACGGGGAACTCAGGTTCTGGCTCAGGGGCGGGTTGCACACGGGCCAGTCGCGCCTGTGCAGCGGGCTGCGTTGCCTGCGGCGTCAATTCCTCCAGCTCATCGACCTCAGCAGGCGCTGCCTGCAGGGTAGCCATACCACTAGCCACCGCTGAGACGGCCTCCTGCGTTTCCAGCTTTTCGACCACGCGGGCCAGGGCTTCATGCACGCTGCGGTCAAACTGCTCCTGCTTCACCTGTATGGCGTCCAATATCCAATACAGCTGAAGACCGACCATACCGAGTAACGATATGCTCATCAGCACGATAACACCTATGATAGTCAGCTTGCTCACATAACAAATTTACGTATTTCGGCTGGCTTGTTCATTACTTTAACTTTTCCTTAACAGACTTTAACCTGGCTTTAACGCTTAGGGCCTAAGTGGTAGCGTACATTTGTAGAAACGATCCACTAACCTCTATACCTTATCACTATGAACCTCTTTCTCAACACACAGATCTTGCTCAGACTGGCACTTGCCCTACTGATGGGCCTTTTGCCTTTATACCATGCGCTAGCGCAGGAGGCAGGGGAGCAGAAGCGTAATATGCACATCAAGATGGTACGTACCGTGGATGGCAAAACGGTGGTGATTGACACCACCTTTACAGCCGAAACGGAAGAGGCCATCGCTAAAGCCCTGAAAGCCGCACGGCTGGATACCGGACACATGCGCCTGCTGGACGGAAAAGTAAGAGCCTATAGCTTAGGCAGAGAGGGAGACGGCGTGCTCCGGGCAAGAGTTCACAGCATGAAGGCTGACAGCGCCATGGCGCGGGCACTGAAAGAGGTGCGTGTGCTCAGTTTGTCAGCCGATAGCCTGAGCAAAGAGATGATGAAGCGCTTCAAAATAGTACAAGGTGACTCGCTGCTGATGGGTGAGGGACCACGGGTGTCCGTGCGCACATTCAAAGACTCCTCCATCGTCCATTTCGGCGATGCTGGCAAAGCCATCACCATTAACCCGAAGGAGATAGAGCGCATTATTGTGAAAGCAATGCCTAGCCAGGAACGCATCGACTCGCTGATGCGACTGCATGAGCAAATGAACTTTAAAGTGATTGTAAAAGACGGTCAGAAGAAGGTATACCGCATACACGAAGACGGCAGGGAAGAAGAAGTGCCGCACACCGATTTTAGTTTCGACGGAGGGAAAAGGGGGCGTGCAGTATTTATTATGCGCAAGGCCAAAGTGGAGGATGTGACAAAAGCCGATAAAGAACAGTTGAAAGCCACTGGCGCTCCTGTGGAAATGAAATCCCGCGAAGAACTGAAAGTGGAGGAGATCAATTTCTCACCCAATCCGAACAACGGACGCTTCAACCTAAAGTTCTCCCTCAAAAATAAGGGTACCACCGTAGTGCGGGTAATGGATGACAAAGGCCAGGAGGTGTTTGTGGACACTGTAGAAAAGCTAGCCGGAACGTACGAGCGCGAGATAGACCTGACGCCTTTTGGCAGGGGCCTATACTTCCTGCAAGTAGCCCAGGGAGACCGTTATCATACCAAAAAAGTGCTGGTGCAATAGGCTAAGTAATATGCCGTAAATCAGATTGGTTCAGTAGAGAAGCCCGGTGCCTGCAGTGCCGGGCTTTTTGTTTGATAACTCTTGCAGCCTACACGAAGTAAAAAGAGCAGTACCTATACCTGAGCCAGATGAAAAATTACCTATACTCCATTCTGTTTTTCCTGCTTGTACAAGTCCCTGTCGTGGCCCAATCACAGCAAACGTACAATGCCACGCTGAGCGACTACGCTTACCGTTACCCGGTCAACTACCTGGAGGTGGAGCAGGAGGGGCAGAAGTACAAGATGGCTTACATGGATGTCTCGCCGCCCACCAGTTTCAAAAATCCACAAACGGTGGTGCTCCTGCATGGGAAAAACTTCTTGGGGGCCTACTGGCAGCAGACGATGCATTTCCTGGCAGGGCAGGGCTTTCGGGTCATCGTCCCTGATCAGCTAGGCTTCGGAAAGTCGGACAAGGCAGAGGTGCATTACAGCTTCCACCAACTGGCACAGCACACGCGGTACCTGCTGGATTATCTTAAAATCAGCGAAGCTGTGATGGTGGGTCACTCCATGGGCGGCATGCTGGCCACCCGCTTTGCGCTCATGTATCCGGAAGTCACCGCTAAACTGGTGCTCGAAAATCCGATCGGGCTGGAGGACTACCGCCGCATGGTGCCTTACAAGAGTTTGGAGGAGCTGTACCAGGAAGAGCTGAAACGAACGGAGGCAGGCATTCGGGATTATCATAAGACGTACTATACCTCATGGAAACCAGCCTATGATGAGTGGGTGCGTATACCTGCCGCGCAGCTACGCAGTCCGGACTATCCGACAGTTGCACGAGTAGCGGCACATACATACGCCATGATCTATGAGCAGCCGGTGGTCTATGAATTCAGTGACTTGAAGATGCCCGTGCTATTGGCCATTGGGCTGGAAGACCGCACAGTAGTGGGCAAGGCCTACCTTAAAAGTGAAGAGGAGCGGAAGAAGTATGGCCAGTATCCGCAGCTCGGGCAGCAGACGGCAGGTGCTATACCTAACGCACGATTGCTGGAGCTAACCGGTGTGGGGCACATCCCGCACATCGAAGCGCCGGACCAGTTTCACAAAGCGTTGTTGGAGTTTTTGAAACAGTAAGTTATACCTGTGAAGGCAGGACTTAGTGATGGTGGTGATGATCGTGATCGTCGGGCTTGCTGTTGAAATTGGCGATGGTGCCTGCCCCAAAGAAAACGAACCAGCACAGGTATAGCGCATTAAAGTTCTCCACGGTCTTACCGATAAACAGTAAGATCAGGTTCGCCAGAATAGTCATCACCAAACCCGTCATTGCCACAAACTGGTAAGAGTTCATCTCCCGAGGGTCGTATATTTTCGATAGTTTCATATGCTTCTTTGCTGCCGGTTCTTTCTGTAACGCAATCGGGGTGCCATACGTGCCATTGCCTAAATTAATTTCGCTCAAAGATAATTGAAAGATATGGGAGATGTATAAAAGTGTTTGGTTGATAAATTATGTTAAGTATGATGGTCTATACCTAACTGATCTTTTAAGGGAGCGTATACACAGGTAACCAAATGAATTGAACTATGGCAAATAGAGATGAAGATATACAGAACACGCCTAACAGGCCAAAGAATGTGAATGATGAGCATCGCAAAGGCCAGACCATGGGCAACAAACCCGACCCGTCTGCCAAACGCAATGTAGGGCAAGGGGGAGCACTGGAGCGCGATGACCAGAAAGACAGCCTCAAAAACCTGCACATTCAGGGAAACGAAACAACTGGCTATGGCGCCAACAACCCTAAAAGCACAGAAGAGTTTGCACAGGGACCCGGTTTTGAATACGAGGGCAGCGATACCGCCATGGACGACGATGTAAACGGCATTCGCAGCCGTCAGCAGCCTTTTGGAGGAGACGACACTGAGCCGAATGACAGTGACCAAAGCAGAGTGTAAGGTATAGCCTATACCTGACTTGAAGCAAAAAGCCCTGCCACTTTTTAAAGTGGCAGGGCTTTTTTTAGGTATGGCTAGCTTTTAAGCTCCGCGCTTCACAGAGGGCCTGCTTTGACTGCTTCCCTTTTTGTCGCGCCAGTTTCTGCTGTTACCGCCTGTTGAGCGGCCAGAAGTGCCAGCACTTGCCGCAGCACGATTATCGCCTTCGTTTCTAGCTGGGCGGCTGTTGCCCTCGCGGTTTCCGGATGGCCTGTTGCCACCTGCAGCAGCGCGGTTGCCATTGTTGCGGGGCTCTCTGCCGGCAGGGCCTTTCGGCTTCTTGGCATTCTCCAGGTTAACTGACAGGTGCTCAGGCAAAGCAAACGGGTGGTTTGCATCTACCTTGATCTGCTTGTTGATCAGCTTCTGGATATCGCGCAGGTAATAGCGTTCTTCTTCATCGCAAAACGACAGGGCTATACCTGCGTTGCCGGCACGACCTGTACGACCGATGCGGTGCACGTATGTTTCAGGCTCGTTCGGCAATTCATAGTTGATCACGTGCGATAGTTCCTCTACATCAATGCCACGAGCGGCAATGTCTGTGGCAACCAGCACACGTGTAGCGCCTGCCTTAAAATTACTCAACGCACGCTGACGCGCATTCTGTGACTTATTACCATGGATGGCTTCCGCCTGGATGTTTGCTTTGTTGAGGTCCTTCACTACCCGATCGGCACCGTGCTTGGTTCTGGTGAACACCAGCACGCGTTCTATTTCCTGATCGGAGAGCAGGTGACGCAACAGGTCGCGTTTGTCGTTCTTCTCTACAAAGTATACCGCCTGGCCCACTTTCTCAGCTGTAGACGACACTGGAGTCACCTCCACCTTCACTGGGTTGACCAGAATGGTATCGGCCAGCGCCTGAATAACAGGAGGCATGGTGGCAGAGAAAAAGAGCGACTGGCGCTGCTTCGGTAGCATCGGTATGATGCGCTTGATGTCATGGATAAAGCCCATGTCCAGCATGCGGTCCGCCTCATCCAGCACGAAGAACTCCACATGCTTCAACGAGATAAAGCCCTGACCGATCAGGTCGAGCAGGCGGCCTGGGGTAGCGATCAGCACATCAATGCCACGCTTCAGTTCCTGTACTTGCGCATGCTGCGACACGCCGCCAAAAATAACGGTATGGCGCACATCGGTGTTTTTGCCGTAGGAGGCAAAACTTTCATTTATCTGTATAGCCAGCTCCCGGGTAGGAGTCAGGATAAGCGTCTTGATCGTTTTAGGTGCTCTGTTTTTCTGGTTGTGCAGCATTTGCAGCACAGGTATGGCAAAAGCAGCCGTCTTGCCTGTGCCCGTCTGAGCGCAGCCAAGCACGTCGGTGCCCGCCAAAAGGTGAGGTATAGCACGTTCCTGTATAGGCGTAGGCTGCGTATAGCCCTCTGCCTGAAGCGCCTTCAGGATCGGTTCTATTAAATTTAATTCGCTAAATGTCATGTATCTTTGATTATTGCAAGCTACAAAGGTAAGTCTATTATTTGGGCTTGCTCTTTTTTTATTTATAACCCCTGTACTGCTTCGCAGCAGGTATAGGAAGGCTGATTATGGGTACAACAGGAAGGGCATCGTAATAATTCAAAGCTCGCTGCATAGGGCGAGTTGTGCTGTAACAGGCGACGGGAGCATTTGGGTAAAAAGTTTTGTTAGATTTGTACAGGTATAGACAGGTATGCGCTCAGGATAAAATTCTATTCTGTGCATCGCCGTCCTTTACAGACCTCAACAGAAGCTAAAATGAAACAAGCACATACATTGCACATCCGCAACATGGTATGCCCACGCTGCCTGAAGGTGGTGAACCAGGAATTGGACAAACTTAACTTGCAGCCACTGGCCTTACAACTGGGTGAAGTGAAGCTCGAGCATGAGCCTTCGGCAGAGCAACTGCAAAAGCTGCAGGAGTCCTTGCAGGAGAACGGGTTTGAACTGATAGAAGACAAGAAGGCTGAGCTTGTCGAAAAGATCAAGATCGCCATCATCGACCTGATCCGCTCGGGAGAGGTGGAGAACCTGAGCATCAACGTGTCGGACTACCTGGCGCAGGCGCTCGGGCGAGACTACCATTACCTGAGTACGCTCTTTTCGGCTGAGGAAGGGCTTACGATTGCCCGCTATGTGGTGCTGCAGAAAGTGGAGCGGGTCAAAGAGTTGCTGGCCTACAACGAGCTGAGCCTGAGCCAGATCAGCTTTCAACTGGGGTATAGCAGTGTAGCACACCTGTCAGCACAGTTCAAGCAGGTAACCGGAATGTCGCCTTCAGAGTATAAAAAAGCTGCAGCTCCATCGCGGAAGCCGCTCGATAACGTAAATTAAGTCAGGAGATGATGGAGAAAGGAAACTACGGGAAGTTTATGCTGATGCTGGGACTTTCCTTTCTGGTGATGTACGCGGTGATGTTTAGCAATGTAGCCGAAGTAAGTCACATTTCTTTGAACCTTAACCGGCTTTATATGACCATCCTGATGGTTGCTCCCATGGCGTTGATTATGCTGTGGGTGATGCGCTCCATGTACAGCGATAAAAAGCTAAACACTATCATTACTGTTATGAGCATCGTAGCAACCCTTGGTGCCTTTATCGCACTGCGCAATCAGGCCTATGTCGGCGACAAAGCATTCATCCATTCTATGATTCCACATCACTCATCGGCTATACTTGTAAGCGAAGAAGCCAGAATCAATGATCCGGAGTTGAAGAAACTAGCCGAAGAGATCATCCGGACGCAGAAGGAAGAGATAGCCCAGATGGAGCGGATACGCAAGCGGATTGACTAAACAGCCAAGCAGTCTGCGTAAAAAAGTCTTTAAAAACCAAGAGCGCATGCTGCGTCAGTATGGACGAGGCATGCGCTCTTGGTTTTGATGAAAGAAGATTACTCCACCCGCATCAGAAACTCTTCTTTTATGAACTCGAGGATCTCAGGGGAAAGCGGCTTCGAGAAAAACTCTTTTACTTCTTTGTGGCTGCGGGCACACTGAATGTCCTTGCGGTCCACGGCCGAGGAAAGCATAAACAGGCTACACTTCTGGGTAGCGTATTCCGGTAATTTACGGTACTCCTCAATAAAATTCCAGCCGTCCATTCCCGGCATATTGATATCCAGGAAGATCAGATCCGGGAATTTCTTCCCCGACGGCTCCACGGAAGACTTCAGAAATTCAAGTGCCTCCTCTGCTCCCTGAAAACTGTAAACGTCTTCAGCAAAGTTTTCAGTTCGAATGATGCTTTCGCAAACGAAATTATTCACTTCATCATCATCAATCAAAACTACTTTTTTCAATGTATTCATTACTACAGGGTGTGTCTAAAATAAATATTAAAGGTAGTGCCCACGTTCACCTGGCTCTCTACTTCCACTTTGCCGCCAAGCAGCTCAGCCTGGGTTTTGACAAGGTGTAACCCCAAACCCCGCCCTTCTCCGTGAGAATGGAACCGCTTGTACAGACCAAAGACTTTTTCTTTCTCCTTGCTTAGATCGATCCCAAGACCATTATCTGATACACTGAGACAAATATAGTTAGGAATAGTGAAAGTTTTAAGTCGCAGATGCAAATTTCTGTCAGGTGATCGGTATTTCAAAGCATTTGTGATGAGATTGTGCATTATACTGTGCACGTAGCTCCGGACACCATCTATGACGGGCGCCTCTTCGAAGTCGCAATCAAGCCGGATGTGCTCATCCAGCAATTCTGTCGGTAGGCTACCATGTATTTCTTTGAACACGTCTTCGAACTTAATCTTTTCCCGCACACTGTTGAGCTCACTCCGGATCGTGAGCAGGTCATTCAGGTCGCGTATCGTGGTGTCGAGGAGTTTAGCGGACTTGAACAGGTTCTCAATCACCCGGGGGTTCATGGGCGAGTCCGGCTTGTGTTTGTTGTAAATGGTGGTCAGGCCCAGTATGTTAGCAATAGGGGCCCTGAGGTTGTGCGACACGATGTAGGCAAATTGCTGCAGGTTCTGGTTCTGCTTGAGTAACTGGTCGGTCAGCTCGTCGCGTTTTTGCTGCGCCTCTTTGTAGGATGTCATATCCGAAGCAGAGCCATCGATGCGGTAAACGAGTCCATTTTCATCTTTTCTGGGCGAAACGCAGAACATCAGCCACCGGCACTGCCCATCCTTTGTTATGATGCGCATTTCGTAGTGCTGTCGCTCTCCTCTTTTCAAGGCTGGCAGGATCTGCTGGTCCAGGTATTCCCGATCTTCAGGGTGAATGATGCTATACCCTAGCACAGTCTGGCTCGTAAACTCATCTTCGGTATGGCCTGTCAGTTCGAGACACTGCGGACTCACATAGAGCATCTTGAGAGTCGGATCGGCGGAGAAGATCATTTCCGGGATGTTCTCCAAAGTAGATTGCAACAGGTTTTTCGCTTTCAGGGCTTCCTGTTCGGTTCGTTTGCGGTCGGTAATATCCTGGACCGAACCGTGGAATCGTACAAGCCTGCCTTGTGCATCGTATTCCGGCTCCCCGATTTCATAAACCGTGCGCTTCTGGCCATCAGGCCGCACAATGGTATGCTCTACCGATAGGATTTTGTTGTTTTCGGAAGCGTCTTTTATGGCCCCTAATATGAGTTCGTGTTCCTCCTGCGGTACAAAATGTATGAAGTTGAGTCTTGATGGGATAAAGGACATCCTGTCAACGCCGTAAATATCATACACGCTGTCAGACCACGTGATGACGTCGTTTTCCATGTCAAACTCCCAGTTACCCAGCAGCGCCAGTTTTTGTGCCCGGGCCAATTGCTCCTCATTGCGTTTGATGGTCTCCAGGGCCAGTTTGCGCTCCGAAATATTAAGCACGCTCAGGGCAACGGCCAGCACGCGGTTGTCAGAATCAAGTACAGGGCGGAATGATACCTCATGCCAGTAATTGCCGTGGCCGTATTCACACATTATCGTCTCGCCGTTCATGGCCCGTTTGTGCTGTTCCCGGAATTGCTGCACCTTTTCCTCGCTTACCAGATCCAGAAAGTTCATACCGGCTTTCAGTTCCGTTATCAGTGAGTTTTGCACGTCTCTCCTGGCCACAGCATTACACATCATCAGGCGCATGGACTTATCGAGCAGGTAGATGGCCTGGGGAGAGCTGTCGAGCAAGGCTTTCAGGTTTGCCTCGCTGGCCACTAGTCTGTCCTGCGCTATGATCTGGTCTGTTATATCGATCAGGGTGCCATTCCAGATCACATGGCCTGACCCTTTACAGGTCGGGAGCCCATGGGTCTGCACCCATTTCCATTTGCCGTCCTGGGGCTGCCTGATCCGGAAGCTTACCACCAGGGGGGACAGGTACTGGTAAGAGTCGCTGATGGCCTGCCGCACCTGTGCGACATCCTCCGGCTCGATGTGTCGGTATAGGGCTGTGGTGCTGCTATAAACTTCTTCGGGACTTATCTGAAACAGATTACGGATACCTTCGCTTAAAAAGGTGAAGGCATAATGGGATGGATTTTTCATCTCCAGCTGAAAAACGGCGCCAGGTATGCTGGAGCTTATTTCCCGCAGCTGTTTTTCGCTTGTCTGCAGCTTTTCGATCATTCCTAGGCGCTCGTCCACGTTCATGGCAACCACCAGCCGTGGCATAGTCTCGCCAATGCGGGGCAGGGCATGAGAAATCACTTCGACCTCAAACGTGGAGCCATCGCTTCGTTTGTGACGCACGCTGCTCTGCTGCGACTGCAACTTGTCCACCTGGTCCAGCCTGAGTTTTAGCAAGGGCACGTCATCCTCCGGCCTGATATCAAATATGTTAAGCGCTAAAAAAGCCTCTTTGCTATAACCGTACTCGCGTAGAGCGGTCTTGTTTACATCCAGAAACTGCATGGTGAGCCGATCATACACCCACATTGGCATCGGGTTCAGGTCAAACAGCATTTTGTACTGGACCTGACTGTCGAGCAGGGCTTTTTGCAGTTCCTGCCGTTTCTGCCCTTCCGCATTGAGCAACTGGTTGTCGTGCCGGAGCCGCTGGATGACACTCCGCAGCAGTAGCAGCGCCGTCAGGCTGATCAGTACGAGAATGCCCAGGATGAGCTTATGGTTGTCTATAAACGAAGAGATAGACTCAGATGCCCGCTGTCCACTTTGGCGGGTGGCCTGGCGTATACTCTCGCTCAGTTCTTTCAGATGGTTTTGGTGCTGCCGGTACTCGGGGGTGATCACCAGGCGGTTATAGGTCAGCGCCTCCGCTATGTTCCCGCTGCGGCTGAGTTGTAAGAGGTGCTTGACCAGGGTGTCATGGGCGGCTGCCTCATTTTCAAAGTTGCGAAGTATGCTTTTGCGCTGCTCATTCTCGATCATGGCCATTAACTGGGTGATAATGGCCTTACTGTGGGCTTGGGTAGCCTCAATATCCTGTTCGTATTCGGCCTTCTCGGCATCGCTGGCTGTGGTCAGGTGCAGGAGTACTGCCTTGTGTACAGCTTCGTCATTGGCCTGCAGGTCATCAATCAGTTCGAGCTCCTGCAGTGCCAGCATTACATACGCATCGTGGCTAAGTTGTACCTGGCGGGCTTGCAGGAAGGTATAGGATGTAAGAACAAGCAGTGTGATTAGTAAACCTGCGAACGCAAACAGCACAAGATAGGTCGTGCGCGATGCTGCATGCAGATGCGTGGGCTGGTTTGTTTTCAACATAGGTAAGGCACAGGTGCGAACTGAATTTTACAGCGCAAATGTTTGGGAAGCGAATTTTGCACTGATTTTTATCAGTGTTTATTCCCGAACATAAACAATTGTAGTATTAAAAACAAAATTACCGGGCCCAATAAGTTCCATGTATCTGATTTACAGGAGAGCCGGATTTAAATCAAAGGTATAACAATGGCTTCAGTCGCCCAAAATATGTAAACCTTTTCGAGGAAACTGTAACACCTGGGGCTGTGAACGGGCGTACCTTTGTATTGATTGGAAGATAAACCAATAGCATGGTATGGAAACATTAACAAAAACAGCCTATAAAAAAGATACTTTTCCGGTAGAGGGGATGACCTGCGCCTCGTGTGCTTCCAGCATCGAGAGCATGCTGCGCACAGTGGATGGCGTGCAGGAGGCCAATGTGAACTTCGCTGGCAAGACAGTGCAGGTAGCCTATGCCCCGAATCAGGTAAAGCCTGACCAGTTGCGCGATACACTGCACGAGATTGGCTTCGAATTGCTGATCGGTCAGCACACGGAGGAGGAACTGGAAGAGCGACAGGAAAAGGCATTGGCTGTGCTCAAGACCAAAACTATTGCCGCGGCCGTACTGGCATTCCCGGTATTTGTGCTGGGTATGTTCTTTCACAACGCCTTCAGTTGGGGTAACTGGGTCATGCTGGCCTTTACCACCCCGATTCTGTTCTGGGCCGGCCGTCACTTTTTCGTGAATGCCTGGGGGCAGGCCAGACACCTGCGCGCCAACATGGATACCCTGGTGGCCCTGAGTACAGGTATAGCCTTCGCTTTCAGTTTGTTCAATACCGTATACCCAGAGTTTTTCCTGAGCCGCGGACTGGAACCGCACGTGTACTACGAAGCCGTAGCCGTTATCATTGCCTTTATTTTGCTGGGAAAATACCTGGAGGAAGGCGCCAAGAGCCGAAGCTCGGCAGCCATTAAGAAACTGATGGGGCTTCAGCCGAAGACAGTGCGCGTACTGCGCGATGGGGTGGAAGCTGAAATTCGCATTGAAGAGGTGCGGATAGGAGATCATGTCCTGCTTTTGCCAGGCGATCGGGTACCGGTGGATGGCGAGGTGCTGTCAGGTGGTTCTTATGTAGATGAGAGTATGCTGAGCGGGGAGCCTTTGCCGGTGCAGAAACAGGTAGGCGACATGCTTTTTGCCGGTACGATCAACCAGAAAGGCAGTCTGCAGCTTGTTGCCCGCAAAACCGGAGGAGAAACGATGCTGGCCCATATCATCAAAATGGTGCAGGAGGCGCAGGGTAGCAAGGCACCGGTACAAAAACTGGTCGACAAGATCGCAGGTATCTTTGTGCCCGTCGTGCTGCTGATCGCGGTCCTGACCTTCGTAGCCTGGATAGTGTTTGGCGGTGAGGCGTACTTGTCGCAGGCGCTGGTGTCGATGATCTCGGTGCTGGTAATCGCCTGTCCTTGTGCACTGGGTCTGGCGACGCCTACTGCCATCATGGTGGGTGTGGGCAAAGGCGCTGAAAACGGCATCCTGATCAAAGACGCGCAGAGTCTGGAGGATGCCTACAAAGCGAACGTTATCCTGTTGGATAAGACGGGCACCATCACACTGGGCAAGCCCTCTGTTACTGATGTGGTGTGGGCCAAGGGCGTAGAAGGACAGGAGCGATTGGAGCAGCTTTTCTATTCGATCGAGGCAAAGTCAGAGCACCCGATTGCGCAGGCTATCTATACCTATTACAAAGAGCAAGGTATAGCAAGCCTGGAGCCGGACTACTTTAACAGTGTCACTGGTATGGGAGTAGAGGCGGCTTTTAGCGGAGAGAAATTCTTTGCCGGCAACAAAAAGCTGTTGCGCCAGGAAGGTATAAGCATTGAGAACCAGTTGGAGAATGCCGCCCGTCAGTTGCAGGAAAACGCGAAGACGGCCGTATACTTTGCCAACGGACAAAAGGCGCTGGGCGTATTTGCGGTGAGTGACCCGATAAAACCCGCTGCCGCCGAAGGTATAGCCCGCATGAAAGAGGCTGGTCTGGAGGTTTACATGCTCACCGGCGACAATGCCCAGACAGCGGCGGCCGTATCCCGACAGGTAGGTATAACCCATTACGAAGCAGAGCTGCTACCCGGCGACAAGGCCGATTTTGTGAAGAAACTGCAGGAGCAGGGCAAGGTCGTAGCGATGGTGGGAGATGGTATAAACGATGCGCAAGCCTTAGCTACTGCTGACGTGAGCATCGCGATGGGGCACGGTACTGATGTGGCCATGGATGTGGCCGGTATCACGTTGATGCGCTCTGATCTGGTGCAGGTGGCCGCGGCCATCAACCTTTCTCGGGCAACGGTGCGTACGATTCGCCAGAACCTGTTCTGGGCCTTTATCTACAACGTGATCTGTATACCTGTGGCAGCCGGCCTGCTGTTCCCGTTCACCGGTTTCCTGCTTAACCCAATGGTGGCAGGGGCTGCCATGGCCCTCAGCTCTGTTTCGGTGGTGAGTAACAGTCTGCGTCTGCGCGGGAAGAAATTGTAAAGAATTATTTTTAATCAGTTTGTAAATTATGTTAAATATGAAGACCTATAAGTTTAAAACGACCATTAATTGTGGAAGCTGTGTAAGAGCTGTAACGCCTCATCTGAATAAACTGGAAGGAGTACAGGACTGGAAAGTGGATACAGATAATCCGGACAAAATTCTGGAAGTGAGCACTGACAGCCTGGATGCGCAAGCGATTAAGAGCACAGTAGAAAAAGCCGGTTTTAAGGCAGAGCAGGTATAGCGTACCGCTTGAATTGAAGCTTGATGAGAAGGAAATGGGCAGACTTAAATATTAGTTTGCCCATTTTTTTATTTTGGTAGTTACGTGGCCCGGCACGTGTGGCGGATGCAAACTGGCATTTCGTCTACTGGTGAGGGCTAAGAGCAGCATGACAAGGGATGCAAAAACCAGTGCCCAGAACCGGAGTGTCCCATTCACGATCGTTACACCTTGCGACAAGGCAGTTTCGCCTGGCCAAAAATAATAGGCTGCCACCGCATATGCAGCAAAAGCCACCCACAGTATAACACGATTAATGCGCTCCAAGGCTGTCGTAAAGCTAAATACAGCAGCGGCCAGGAATATAGCGATCCAGATAGCGGCATCAGGCCCCTGGTATTGTAAAGCTGCCAACACCACGAAACACAAGCCGGACACAAATGCAGTCAGCTGTTTGAAAGACATCTCAGTAATTTCTATTGTCTAATAAGATACTGCAATAAATTATAAAAGTTTTACAAAGTTTGAAAGTGTTTTAACAATAATAGCGGCTTTTGGCCGCTATTATTTTCAGTTCAGTGATGTAAGGTATAGATCGCTTACCAGGCCCACTGGGGGCAAATAACTTTAGCAGTATTACGAAGTTTTAAACCTAATACTACCTCGTGGCTTCCCGAGTTGGTGCTGCCCAAGGGCGAAACGCTGGCGTCATAAGAATAGCTCAGGTCCATCAGGTAGCTGATGTTAACACCAGCCATCACAGCTACTGACTCTTTGTGACGGTAAGAGGCTGCCGCCCAGATGCGATTACTGTACATGGCCTTGAGCGTGGCATCCACCGACACCGGGCTTGGCTGTGCCATTTTCACCATCACCGAAGGTATAAGCGCCAGGTCAGGCGACACATCCAGGCGATAACCGCCTGTCAGGAAATAATGCTTCTGGAGTCGTCCGCTGTTATCGGTGGCAGTGGCGCTAGTCAGGTGCTCGCGCTTGCTGGGCACAAGCTGCGCACCAGCTATACCTACATAATAATTATATGAGTAGAGCCACAAGCCCATGTTCAAGTCAAACTTCATCTCATTAATCCGCCCGTCGTTGATAGCCCTGTCATTCGGGTTGATCACACGCACGGCCGTAGGGTCCAGGCTGTATTGGATCAGGCCAGGAGCGACACCGGCAGCCACGCGCAAGGTACGGGAGAGAGGCTGGTGATAAGCATAACTCACGTTAAAGCTGCTGCGCTTGAGCGGGCCGGTAGCCGTCGTCATAGCCATGGCGCCCAAACCATGGTGCGGCCGGATGCGACGGTAAGAGGTCGGCTTTTTGGTAGTGGCCTCTTTGGCAGGCGAACTGTTACGTTGAGCCGCTGTCACGGGAGTTGGCTCTTTCATAATCGGCGCATGAATCGTGGCATAGTACGACACGGGGGCGCCCTCTAAACCTGACCACTGCTGCCGGGTTCCGATCTTCACGTCAGCATAGTCCTCTATCCCTGCGATGGCTGGGTTCAGCAGGTAGTTGTTGAGCGTGTACTGGCTGTACTGCGGCTTCTGCTGCGCCATGGCCTGAGTAGCCAGCAGAAGCACAAATCCTAAAGCTAAAAGTTTGTTCATAGACGGTTATTTAACAATTGTCACACTTCCTGAAAGCGGTTTTTCCTGGTTGTCAAGCTGAATGAGGTAATAATAAGTGGCGATCGGCAATTCTTTGCCGTTCTGGCGTCCGTCCCACGGCAACTTATAGCCCTCTGAACTGAATACCGTGTTGCCCCACTGGTTGAACACCTGCACTTTGCAGTTCGGGTACTGCTCAATGTTGAGGATCTCCCACACATCGTTCACACCGTCTTGGTTAGGAGTAAAGGTGTTTGGCACATACACCAATTGCTGCACCGTAACGGTCACCTCGTCCGTAGATACACAGCCCGCTTCGTTGGTCACAGTCACGGTATAGGTCGTGGTTTTCTCCGGCTTGGCGTATGGGTTGGCAATGTTCGGGTTGCTCAGACCCTCAGCCGGTGACCAGCTATAGGTTGTACCGCCACTTGCCTGCAACTGCACCGTTCTGCCCAGCATCAGGGTTTGGTCCATACCGGCGTTGGCACTTGGGGCAGGCACTGTTACCGTAACGGCACGGCGCTCACTGGCACATGACGAAGCCACTTCCTGTACATAGTATGTGGTGGTGCTTGTCAGTACCGGTGTCGTGAAGTTATTGCCGACTTGTATCGGATTGCCCCCGGTTGCACGGTCGTACCACTCGAGCCTGCCACCCTTGCCTGTAGCGGTCAGCGTGGTTTTGGTGCTGTGACAGATGGTCTGACTACTTGCGGATGGCATTTCTGGCAGTGGTGTCACGGTTACTTTTATCGCCTCGCTCACCAGTCGCTCGCACGATTCAGAAGTGACAATTCTCCTGAACCAAGTGGTCTGTGTAAGGACTGCCGACTGGATATCTTTACCACTGTTGCTCCCAACTGCCGTGGTATAGCCATTGTCCGGACCGCTGGTGCTGCTTTCCCAGGTATAGTTATAGTTGCCACTGCCACCGGTTGGCAAGGTGCCTACCAAAAGTGATGGCGCGGTGCCATAGCAAATAGTCTGGCTTGTGCTGATGCGGTTGTTGGCCATTGGCGGACGCACGTTGATGAACACCGCCGCACTAGTATCTGGCTTAGGGCCGGAGAGCACCACACGACGGAACCAGGTAGACTGCGTGAGCGCTGCCGGGCTGTAATCCTTGCCCGTACTCTGTCCGGTAGCCGTCATAAAGCCGGTTTTGGCGCCCTTCGTACTGGCCAGCCACAGGTATAGGAACTGTCCGTCGCCACCCACAGGCACAGAGCCGTTGAGCGCAGCTGGTTTATTGCCCGCGCAGATCACCTGATCGCTGTAGATGTTGTTGTTTGTGACGCCCTTGTGCACTTCGATCAGCACCGGATCGGATACCGTCTCGCAGCCACCCGAGAGCACACGGCGACGGAACCAGGTCGATTCGTGCAGTGCCTCCGGGGTATAGTGGCGGCCGTTGTTTATACCTGCGGCTGACTGGTAGCCGCCCTGCTGGCTGAAGCTGCTTTCCCACAGGTAGGTATAGGTGCCTGCTCCAGCACCGCCGCTTGGGTTGGTGCCCGAAAGCGGAGCCGGTGTCTGGCCCCGGAAAATGCTCTGGTTCAGACCTATGGTGTTGTTGCTGATGACAGGCGAAACCGTAATAGTCACCACATTCGACACATGCTGGCACGGGCCCGACTCCACCACACGGCGGAAAGAGGTTGTGGTCGTTAGGATGCCTACCGTCAGGTCGGCTGAGGCACTGCTGTTCACTTTGCGGAACATGCCATCGTTGCCTGCGGCTTCCCAGTAGAAGGTATAGCTGCCAGTACCACCACTTGGCTGTGAGCCCGTTAACTTAGCCGGAGCAGTGCCTGTACAGATCACCTGGTCCGTAGAGATCGTGTTGTTCGCGATCACGGCATTCACCAGAATGCGAACTTCAGCTGATGTGTTGAAACACTCACCGGCCACCACTTTGCGACGGAACCAGGTTGTTTCAGCCAGTTGCCCCGGCTGGTAGTTCATACCGGTGTTGTTGCCTGCAGCTGGAGCAAATTCAGTGCCCTCAGTTCGGCTTTCCCATAGGTATACCGGCTGCTCGTTGCCACCAGTTGGACGGGTACCTTTCAGTTCGCCTGGTGTGTCGCCCGCACACACCGCATGCGATTGTGTCGTGATGGTGTTGTTCGCAATCACCGGCTGCACCACGATCTGCAGTGCTGGACTCACCGATTGCTGGCAAGGACCCGAGAACACCACTCTTCTGTACCACATGCGCTCGGTCAGTGGGGCAGGGGCCTGGTAGTCGGGCTGGTTGTTGGTGCCTGCTGCGGCGGTAAAGTGCTGACCATCGCGGCTGCTTTCCCATAGGTAGGTATAGGTGCCATTACCACCGGTTGGAGCAGCGCCTTTTAGCAGCTGCAGCACATCGCCTGCGCAGATGGTACTCTTTTCTACAGTAATCGTGTTGTTGCTAATCGCCGGCAGTACATCTACTTTTACAGCAGGACTAATGTGCGCCTCGCATGGACCAGACAATACCACTCTTCTGAACCAGGTCGTTTTATCCAGCGTCTCTGGCTGGTAAGTAGCGTCTGTGGCACCAGCTATTGGGCCGAAGCCCGTATTAGCACCGGTTACGCTGCTTTCCCACTGGTAGGTATAGCTGCCGTTTCCACCTGTAGGCGTCGTGCCTGTTAGCACACTCGGGCGCTGACCAGCACAGATAGAGGCACTTGGAGCCGTCAGGCTGTTGCTGTCGATGCGTTTGTTGACTGTTACCGTTACAGGAAGGCGCTCACTGCTGCCGCAGCCGTTCACATTCACCGCCTCTACAAAGAAAGTAGTGGTTTGCTGCAGTACCTCCGTTTCAAAGCTGTAGCCCTCGAATAGGTATTCCTGCGCTGTTGCGTTGGCGTACCAGCGGAAGGTGTTAGTGGTATGGCTGTTCACGGTCAGAGTAGCCGAGCTGCCTTCGCAGATCGTAAGAGGAGCCACTTCCGGCGCTGCCGGTAAACCCACAACCGTCACCTCCACCACATCCGAATTGCTGATACACTCGCCAGAAATCACTTCGCGGATATACCAGGTTGTCTGGGTAAGGGTAGCCGGGCTGGCGTAGTGCAGGCCGGTGTTGTTGCCTGGAGCTGGGCTAAACGTAGCATGCGGTCCGGCTGTGTTGTATAGCCAGCGATAGGTATAGCTACCGTTTCCGCCGGTAGGCTGTGCGCCTGTTAGAGTGGCTGCAGCAGTGCCTTCGCAGATTACCGGCTGCCCGGCGATCTGGATGGTATTTGCTGCGATGGCTGGCTGCACCAGTATTTGGATCTCGTTACTGAAATTCTCACCGCAAGGGCCACCTGCCACCACACGTCGGTAGAACATGGTCTTGTCTTTGATCTGCGGCGTATAGTTCAGACCGGTGTTGGTGCCGAGCGCTGGCTCAAACGACCCTTCTTCGGTGCGCATCTCCCAGCGGTAGGTCTTCTGCCCCGTGCCACCCTGCGGCATACTGCCAATGATAACAGAAGGTGCGCTGCCACTACATATAGTATTTTGCTGCACAGACACAAAGTTCATCGTGATCGGCTTCACCACCGTCACCTTCACGGCTTCGCTGATGTGCTCCTGGCAGGCTCCGGAAGTGACCTTGCGGCGGAACCAGGTTGTTTCGTTCAACACACCCGGATTGTAATGCCGCTCCAGGTTATTGCCTTTAGCCGTTTTAAAGCTGCCGTTAGTGCCTGTTGTGCTGTATTCCCAGGTATAGGTATAGCTGCCAGTGCCGCCTGTCGGTTCGCTGCCAACTAAAGCTGGAGCTTCCGCACCTTCGCAGATTGGAGCACTGGTTGTGATCGTGTTTTGATCGATTACAGGAGTTACCGTAACAGCGATAGGAGCAGAGGTATGGGAGCAACCTGCCGACAATACTGTTCTTCTGAACCAGGTGGTGCGGTTGAGTGTGCCCGGCTGGAAAGAGGCGGCAGTAGCGCCATTGATCACTTCAAAACCTTCGCCAGCGTTTGTTACACTGGCTTCCCAGCGGTAGGTATAGCTGCCGTTGCCGCCAACCGGGGAAGTGCCAGTGAGCAGGGCAGGTGACTGGCCTGCACAGACCACCGCTACTTCATTTAGGGTGTTGCGGTCAAGTGCTGGTAAAATAGTGGCAGTTGCCGCAACAACAGGGCTGGAGCAGCCATTGGTAACACCCCGCACATAAAACGTGCTGGTGCCTTCCGGCAGGTTATGAGCGGTAAAGCTTCTGCCTGTCTCTAGTAGCTGCGTGGCAGCTGCATCAGTAAACCATTCATAAGCGCCGGCATTGCCCTCGGCTACAAAGGTGGCGCTGCTGCCTGCCCCGCAGAGGGTAACAGGAGCTACCACTGGAGCCGGTGTGGCCGGGTATACCTCTACTTTGAGTGGGGTGCGTACACTCGAGCAACCGCCCTCTACTGTCGTTTGGGCATAAAATGTTGTTGTCTTATCTAAAGCGGCTGTCTGGAAGTTGCTGCCTTCGTGCAGCAATTGCCCACCGCTGGGCTGGTCGTACCACTGCACGCTGCCTTCGGCCTGCAGCACTTGTAGCACTACGTTGCTGCCCGGGCAAAGTGTCGCCACCGGCTGCACGGTTGGAGCAACTGGCAGGTCGTTTACTGTTATTGTAATGGCCTCGGAAACTTCACACACATCGGCGCGATAGGTATAAGTTAAGGTATAGGCGCCAACAGCAGCCGGGTTGAACCGGCCATCAGCGGTTACAAATTCAGAACCACTCCAACTGCCGCCCTCGTGCGAAGCCTGCAGCTGCATGATGCCGCTGTTCAAACAGACAGCTTCCTTCGGAGCGCTTAACTCAAGCGCAGGTATAGCATCGATGGTAATTTGCTGGGTGGCTTCCTCTGAGTCACCGCATTCGTTGGTAGCTGTTACTTTCACGTTGTAAGTACCGGGCTCAGCAAAACGAACGATAGGATAGGCAGCGCCTGCATGGGTTCCTTCTTCAAAAGTCACACTGGCAGGACCACTCACTTCCCAACGGTAGGCGCTGATCGTGCCGGACTGGGCATCATACGTTGGTTTGTGCGCGCCATTGATTTCTGAAAAGGCAATGGTCTGCGGACCACAGTAGGTCTGCGCCGCTGGCAGCGTAGTAATCGGTTTGTGAATGACGATGATCTCAGTTTCCTGCTTGCTCACCGCAGAACAGAAGCTGCTGGCCAACAGGGATACAGTATATGAGCCTGACTTATCGAAGCTGAACACCGGATTTTCTGAGTTGGCATCCGTGCCCTCAGCAAAGCTCCAGCCTTCTTTGGCAGAAACAGTCCAGGTATATTTCAGGTCCGCGCCGGTCGATTTATTTTGGGCTCTGAAAATGGAAGGGGCGCAAACACCACCGTCGGGTGTCAGGTCGAAAGCTGCTTTGGGCACATCGTTCACCACAATCATCTGCTCCATCACCGTTGGCAAACAAGTAGAGTTCGGGTCGAGTGGATAGGCGGTCAGGCGTACCATGTACTCGCCCAGTTCGTTGAAGACTACATTCGGGGAGAGGGTCGTGCCGTTGCCGGAAGTGAATTGCCAGCCTGTTGCCGGGAAGATCTCCCACTGCACACGGTAGCGGTCAGTTCTGGCGGAGGCATCATAGCCGTTTTTGGTTTTGTCCTGAAAGCGGACAGGCTCGTTCAAACACACGTTGCCAATGGCAAAATCAGCGATAGGACCTTTGGAGATGCGAATACCGGTAAAGGTGGCGATCGACACGTTACACTGGTTGGTGGCGGTGCCTTTCAGGGTAAATCCGTTTGGCTTGTCTTTGGATGACTCCAGAAACTCGTGACGTAAAATACGGTCGGCGGGCAGTTCGTTATGCTTGAAAACATAGGCTGGCGTGCCATCGTCGAACTGGAAGGTATAGACGGTGTGCGGGGAGTTGCCTTCCACACCTGTGATCCGGAAGCCGTAGGATACAGGGGCACAGTCGATGTTGTTGCCATCGCTGGTGATGCCGAGGCCCGGGTTGCTTCCTATGAACAGTTTCTCCGTAAAAGTGCCCTCACAGCCGTTGGCGTCGGTGGCGGTTACTGTAATGGAGTACAGACCGGGAGCAGTGTAGGTATGGCTCGTTCGCTCAAACTCGGCGCCAAGGGTGCTGCTCTTGCCATCGCCCCAATTTATGGTATAGCCCGTGTTAGTGGCAGCTGTCTTGGAGGCGTTCTCTACCTCTAACTTAAATGAGTTGGCGCTGCCGGTGTAGCTGCAATAGGTAAAGTCGTACAGCGGATCTTTAATGGTGGCATCAGGCCTATCGCTGATGAAGACAGGAGCAGAAGTAGCCGTACAGCCGCTCTCCGAGGTGGTGGTAACTGTGTAGGTGGCTGCTGAATTGACGGTAATACGCTGGGTGGTAGCGCCGTTCGACCACTTGTAACTGGCTGCCTCTGTGGCAGTAAGGATCGTTTCGTCTTCAGTACACAGCGAGGAGGGACCCGAAATAGTTATAATAGGAGTGCAACTTTCTGCTGCGGTTTTTGTACCAAAACATAGCACATAAAGCAAGGTGAGCACTACAAATGTGAGGCTCTTTTGTACCGGTTGCATAGGGTATTTTGTATAAGTTTGCTATAGATGAATGCTTTTTTATGAAAATGGCGATGGCCGGAAAATTCAATTCAGTTTCAGAGGATAATTTGAAAGGAAAAGTAGCTCTATCTACTCTCCCTTTTGTCATTCAGTTAGTTAGCAAGGTGTCAGGAAAATGATTTCTGAGGCCTTGAAACTTTTATCATCTTTGGCTGAACATTTTCATGGTCTGTCCGTATTGTGCAAAATGTTTTTTGGACTTACTTGGTTCAAATAATTGTAAATTTTTTATGAATCAGAATTCAAGGATTATCAAAGTATAGCGAGCATTATTCCCGGATACTATCCTAGATTAGCTCCAGAGCCAGCTATTTTACCCCTATGGGTCACTTTATGAGATGAGAGGAAGCAGAAGAAGAGAAGTATTTGAATTATTTCAATATGATATTAAACCCTGTTTGGGTATATATGACAAGTATATTCTTGTGTCCTTTCAAATAAATTAATCCTTTTTAGTTTGCCTGATTTATTATCGACAATCCTTTCAAAGGTTTAGGGCGGATCAATAATTTTTTTATAAAAAATAATCTGGCCCCAAACTGAAACCTTACCAGAAATAGCAAGCCAAAAAGTATAAATTATATGAATATTTATATAATAAAGGTATATGTTATAATTTTAACTAATATCTATTTAAAAATATAAATATGTTAATATCTGGGCGTTTAATTTTATTAATGAATTATCGATAAATTAATAAACCTTAATATAAATGCAGTCGTATTTCAGTCTAAATTCTGATTGTTAACTGCGCAGAGAATTCAAACAGTTATAAAATAGAAGAAAATTAAAAACTAAAGGTGAATATAGACATTAAGGTTGTCATTGGTCCCGGAGCAACGTGGGGATTGACAAAGTGATTGAAGACGAGTGTCGCAAGAAGGTCAATTTAGGGAAAAAGGGAATTATGATTCAATAAGTACAATTTCAGGTTATGCATAAATACAGACACTATAATAGTTTTAATAGAATAATCTTATTAATACTAGACATTACGTTGATAGCTTTCGCGTTTAAGCTTTCAAACCTTTTCAGATACGGCGACTTAGAGCTCACACACCAGTACAGTATTTTCTTTGTACTATTTGCGCTCGTGTGGTGGATCGTGTCAGGGTTCAAGAACTTTGTTTTCAGAGTCGACGGTTTCCTGCCGGTAGGTAGAAAGACTGGCAACCTGTTGAATGCCTTTGCAATACACGCCGTGATTCTTACCAGCTGTATTGTGATCTTCAACCTGGAGCATCTGTCTCGTCTGTTGCTTCTCTATACCTATCTGTTTACAGCCCTGCTGATTGGTGTTAGCCGTGTGGTTCTTTTCCTGGCCCAGCGCTACTTCTCAAAATCAGACATGGCCTACAGCCGCTACGTGATCGTAGGTATGGGACCAGCCGCTATCAACCTGCACCAGACCTTCAGCAACGACGAAGCACCAGGCCGCAAGTTCATGGGCTTCTTTTCGGACAAAGCAGACGAATTGAGCAAGCATAGCAGCATGGTGAAAGGCAATGTGTCTGACCTGCAGGAGTTCTGCCTCCAGAACAACATCGACGAGGTATACTATACCTTGCCAGTAAACGACAAAGAGCACATCGACGAACTGACTGAGTTTGCTGACGAGAACTTCATCTACTTCCGTATTGTGCCTGATTTCAGCGCCATTGTGCAGCGCGAAGTGAACATGTACTTCTACCAGAACATCCCGATGATCAGTGTGCGCAAAGAGCCACTGGAGCAAGTGACCAACCGTGTTGCGAAGCGCGTATTCGACATCGCCTTCTCATCTGCCGTTATCCTGCTTCTGTTCCCGATCGTGATGCCGATTATCGCGCTGGCTATCAAAATCAGCTCGCCTGGCCCGATCTTCTTCAAGCAGCTGCGTCCTGGTAAAAAGAACCGCCTGTTTGTGTGCTACAAGTTCAGAACCATGCGTGTCAACAACAACACAGAGCTTCAGGCCACAAAAGACGACCCGCGTGTGACAAGAGTAGGTGCTTTCCTGCGCAAGACGAACCTGGACGAACTGCCACAGTTCTTTAACGTACTGCTAGGCGATATGTCCGTAGTAGGACCACGTCCGAACCTGGTGTCGCAGCTGGATCATTACTCTAAAGTGATCAACAAGTACAAGATGCGTCACTTCGTAACACCGGGTATTACAGGCTATGCACAGGTAAGCGGCTACCGCGGCGAAACCAAAGAAGTGCACCTGATGGAGAAGCGTGTGGAGTACGATGTGAAGTACATGGAAAACTGGAGCTTCATGATGGACATGAAAATCATCTTCCTGACAGTATGGAACATGGTGAAAGGCGAGAAAAATGCATACTAACGATTTAATGGAACCAAGCACCCTACGCAGAACAGCGGCACCCCTGCAGCAAAAGCGTCGCTTACTGAATTCCTATATTACCACTGGCAGTTTCAACGAATTTGTGGAGCAAGTCTTCTGGATGACAGATAACCGAGACTCCTCTTATGTGTGCTTTGCCAATGTGCACATGCTTGTGGAAGCCTACCAGGACCCGAACTTTAACCAGATACTCAACGAGGCAGATGTGGCTTCGCCGGACGGTGGTCCGCTTTCTAAACTGATGAAGCTGAAGTATGGCCACCAGCAGGATCGCGTGCCAGGGATGGACCTGATGCCACGTCTGATTGAGGAGGCCGCTGTCCGAGGTAAGTCGGTTTTCTTCTACGGTTCTACGGACGATGTACTGGAAGCCGTGGTCGCTACTGCAAAGGCAAAGCATCCTGCACTGCGTGTGGCAGGTCATTATTCCCCGCCGTTCCGTCAGCTAACAGAGGACGAAGACCAGTCGATTGTGGATATGATCAACGATGCGGGAGCCGACCTTGTTTTTGTAGCCTTGGGTTGCCCGAAGCAGGAGCGTTGGATGGCGGAGCACAAAGGCCGCGTGAAAGCGTGTATGCTCGGGGTTGGCCAGGCCTATATGACGTATGCCGGCTTGGAGAAGCGCTTGCCAAAGTGGGCGCGCGATCTTTCGCTCGAGTGGACTTACCGATTGTACCAGGAGCCGAAGCGACTCTGGAAGCGCTATTTGGTTACGAATAGCACTTTCGTATACCTGACCCTGAAAGACATGTTTTGGCCTAAAGATAAACATAACAAAGCCACCACTGTTACGGTAGGCTAGCCATCAAAAAATGCGCTGTGCAGGTTTAGAAGCCCGCAGCGCATTTTTTTATCCGATCTTTCGATTTTCATAACGGTACTTTCCAGCGGATAAAGCGCAACAGCTCAACTTATCAGCCCAACACAGGTATAAGAACTTGATGGTTACTGGCTGAGGAATAATGTGATCCGTGAAGTATTGATAATCAGGTTGATACTTTTATATCGCTGGAAAATCTGCATTATCAAAATCAAAATATAGTAATTGTCGTATAGAAGACCGATTTAAATAGAAATTCACCCCAAACCCTTTAGAATCAATGAAAGCTGTAATACTGGCAGGCGGATACGGAACCCGCATCAGTGAGGAAAGTGGTATCAGGCCGAAACCCATGGTGGAAATCGGCGGAAAGCCAATCCTCTGGCATATCATGAAAATATACTCAGCCCATGGCATCAACGATTTTGTGATCTGCTGCGGTTACAAAGGCCACATGATCAAAGAGTATTTCGCCAACTACTTCCTGTATAACTCCGATGTGACCTTCGACATGAGCAACAACAGCATGGAGGTGCACCGGAACAAAACCGAATCCTGGAAAGTGACGCTGGTTGACACCGGCGAGGGAACGCTAACGGGCGGCCGCCTGAAGCGCGTTCGCGATTACATTGGCGACGAAACCTTCTGCCTGACTTATGGCGACGGTGTGAGTGACATCGATGTTAGCGCCTCGATTGCGTTCCACAGACAGCAGGGCACCAAGGCTACGCTTACTGCAGTACAGCAGCCTGGCCGTTTTGGCGTCTTTACGCTTTCCGGTGAAGACACCCATGTGCGCCACTTCCAGGAAAAGCCCGAAGGCGGCGAGCAGCCCTGGATTAATGGTGGCTTCTTTGTGCTGGAGCCCTCGGTGATTGATTACATAGACGGCGACCACACCACCTGGGAGCGCGAGCCAATGGAGCGTCTGGCCCGCGAAGGCGAGATGTCTGCCTTTAAGCACACTGGTTTCTGGCAGCCAATGGACACCCTCCGTGATAAGAATTATCTGGAAGAACTGATCCAGCAGGGCAAGGCGCCGTGGTATAAAGTAATTCAAAACCAACCTGTAAATGCCTAAAGGGCACAAGGTATAGCAGAATGTTTGCGGCTTGCGTATAACATATCCTATACCTGACCATTTAGCGAAACATAAGCTGATGAAGAGAGAATTTCTGCAGCAAACCTATCAAAACAAAAAAGTATTTCTGACGGGCCATACCGGTTTCAAAGGCTCCTGGATGTTGCAAATGCTGCACTCCCTTGGTGCTGAAGTGATGGGCTACGCCCTTGCCCCTGAAACCGAAGAGGACATGTATCACCTGATCGACGGCGACAGTCTGTGCGATTCTGTGATAGCGGATATCCGGGATAAAGATGCCGTAGAAAAGGCCGTGTTGCGTTTTCAGCCGGACTTTATCTTCCATCTGGCCGCCCAGCCCTTGGTGCGCCTGTCTTACGAGTTTCCCTCTGAGACCTTTGCGGTGAACGCTGTAGGTACGGCCCATGTGCTGGATGCAGTGCGCAAACTGGAGAAGCCTTGTACCGTCGTGCTGATCACGACAGACAAGGTATACGAAAACAAGGAATGGGTATACCCCTACCGCGAAAGCGACCAACTAGGCGGCTACGACCCGTATAGCGCTAGTAAAGCCTGTGCGGAGCTCGTGATCTCGTCTTATACCCGCTCGTTCTTCCATCCGGAGGACTACAGCAAGCATCAGAAAGCGATTGCCAGCACCCGCGCGGGCAACGTAATCGGCGGTGGCGACTGGGCCAAAGACCGCATTATACCGGATATTGTGCGGGCACTAAGGGTAGGAGAGCCAGTAACAGTACGCAACCCGAATGCAGTGCGTCCATGGCAGCATGTGCTGGAGCCGCTGGGCGGTTACCTTTTGCTCGGCGCTAAAATGACAGAAGATCCGAAAAACTTTGGTGGCGCCTGGAACTTCGGTCCGCAGGCCGGCGACAACAGTCCGGTGGAGGATTTGGTACAGAAGGCCCTGCAGGTATGGGGATCGGGTAGCTACGATAAACCTGAGCTCAAGAATCAACCCCACGAAGCGGGTCTGCTCAAACTTGACATCAGCAAAGCGCTGGTAGAACTGGGCTGGACACCGAAGTACAACTCGTCACAGGCGATCGAGCGCACCATCGGCTGGTACAAAAACTATCACGAGGGTATAACCGACATCAAGGAATTTACGATGGGGCAGATTTCGGAATACCTGGAAGACGAGCAACCCGTATACCTGCCTTCTTAATCTGAACGACAGACACCTGCAAGGCAACCCTTTGCAGGTGTTTTTTAAATGCATCAACATACATGATCTTTACAGAGACCAAACTAAAAGGCGCCTACATTATCGACATCAAAAAGCTGGAGGACGAGCGTGGCTTTTTCGGCCGGGCTTACTGCCAGCAAGAGTTCGAACAGTACGGACTGAACACTAACCTGGTGCAGGCCAATGTGAGCTACAACTACAAAAAAGGCACCCTGCGTGGCATGCACATGCAACTGGCTCCGCACGCCGAGACCAAACTGGTGCGCTGCACCCGTGGGGCCATCTACGACGTGATCGTGGATCTGCGTCCTGACTCGGAGACGTATAAGCAATGGATCGGCGTGGAGCTGACTGCTGATAACTACCGCATGCTCTATGTGCCGGAAGGCTTCGCGCACGGCTACCTGACGCTGAAGGACAACTCCGACGTGATGTATCAGGTAACGGCCTTTTATGCGGCGGCAGCGGAGCGCGGCCACCGCTGGAACGACCCGGCTTTCAATATTCAGTGGCCAATGGAGCCGCAGATCATCTCGGAGAAAGACCAGAACCATCCGTTGCTGGAAGCTATACCTGAGCAATCGACCTTGTAAATGAGTGAATTACAGGGATTGGGCACTTGACATAAGACAGACAGAATTCTATACCTCGAGCTGAGTTGGATCTTGTCCGAAACCGAATGAAGTCGTTTTAACAAAAGCGCATTTTAAAAGAAGAATTATGATCATTATAGATACCGCATTAGCCAAAAGAGAAGCTGAAGGACGCCCTGTCCGAGTAGGTATGGTGGGAGCCGGATTTATGGCCAAAGGCGTGGCGCTGCAAATCAAGAACCACGTGCCAGGTATGGAACTGGTGGCCATTTCAAACCGAACCATTAACCGTGCCCGCGAAACGTACAACGAAGCAGGTATAGCAGAGGTAGAGGAGGTTGATTCCGTTGAAGCTTTGCAGGGAAATATCCGAAACGGCAGGTATAGCATTACCAACGACCCGATGCTGCTGTGCCGGGCAGAAGGGATTGATGCCATTCTGGAGGTAACCGGCGCCGTGGAATTTGGTGCGCAGGTGGCCTTGGAGGCTATCCAAAACGGCAAGCATACGATCATGATGGACGCCGAAGTGGATGGCACCGTTGGTCCGATCCTGAAGGTATACGCCGACAAAGCGGGCGTCGTGTTCACGAACGTGGACGGTGACCAACCGGGCGTGATTATGAACCTGTACCGTTACGTGAAATCCATCGGCATGAAGCCGGTGCTCTGCGGCAACATCAAAGGCCTGCATGATCCTTATCGCAACCCGACTACACAAGAGGGCTTTGCCAAGCGTTGGGGACAAGACCCCGCCATGGTGACTTCCTTTGCCGACGGCACCAAAATCTCCTTCGAACAGGCCATTGTGGCAAATGGAACAGGTATGCGCGTGGCCAAACGCGGCATGCTGGGGCCTTACGCACCACAGGGAGCCAATATCCGGGAGTCCGTAAATTTGTTCCCGCTGGAAGAACTCACGAACGGTCCGGGTATTGTGGACTACGTGGTAGGTATAGCCGAACCGGCTGGTGGCGTATTTGTGCTGGCTACACAGGACAATCCGACGCAACAGCATTACCTCAACTACTACAAGATGGGAGAGGGACCGCTGTACTGTTTCTACACCCCGTACCACCTATGCCACCTCGAGGTGCCGCTGACTATTGCCAGAGCTGTGCTGTTTAACGACGCTGCGCTCACACCACTGGACCGTCCGTATGTGGAAGTAGTGACAGCCGCCAAAATAGACCTGAAAGCCGGTGAGACCATCGACGGTATCGGGCATTACATGACTTATGGCCTGTGCGAGAACGCCGACGTGACCGAGCGGGAGAACCTTCTGCCGATCGGTGTGGCCGAAGGTTGCGTGCTGAAGCGCGACATCCCGAAAGACCAGGTGCTCACCTACGACGACGTGATTTTACCGGAAGGCCGTACAATCGACAAACTGCGCGAGGAGCAGCGCCAGTATTTTGCCGCTGCCTTCGCTGAGGCGAATGAGCAGGCACCAAGTAAAACCGCCTTCGCATAATAAAATTCTGATTCAAAAATACAGCATCAGGCAGAGTCCCGCCTAGGCCAGATATGGCCCAGGTGGGATTTTAGCTGATTTAAGACCCCTTGTACATGCGCATTCTCCAGGTTCACAATCATTATAAAATATCCGCTGGCGAAGACACCGTTTTCTATGCAGAGGCAGCGCTACTCGAAAGTCATGGGCATACAGTAGATAAATTCACGCTGTCAAACGAGGATGTAAACTCAATTAGTGAAAAGCTGGGAGCTGCGCTAGGGGTAGTGTACAATACCAGAAGTGCCCGTATGATCGAAGAGAAAATCAAAGCTTTTCAGCCTGACATCATCCATGTGCACAATTTTTTCCCGTTGATCTCGCCTGCTGTGTTTGACGTCGCCCACAAACTGGGTGTGCCTACTGTGATGACGCTGCACAATTACCGGCTGATCTGCCCAAGTGCATACCTGCACTACAATGGCCGCACGCATATGGAAAACGTGCACAAGACTTTCCCGCTACGCGCCATCTTAGACAAGGCCTACCGCAACTCCATGTTCCAGACGGCATCAGTGGTGTTGGCTACAGGTGTGCACAAGCTATTGGGGACCTGGCAGCAGAAAGTGGACCGATTCATCACCCTCACACAAGGAGGCAGCGATCTGTTTTTTAACTCTTCGCTCAAACCCAGGCGAGAGCAGTTGGTCGTGAAGCCGAATTTTACAACTGACCTTGGCCTTGGTGAAGCGGAAAGAGGCGATCACTTTCTTTTTGTTGGCAGACTGTCTCCGGAAAAAGGTATAAGCACGCTCTTAAAAGCGACAGAACTCTATCCCTTCAAACTTAAAATAATAGGAGATGGGTCTATGCGGGAAGAGGTGGAGCGACATGCCGCAACACATCCGAATGTAACATATTTAGGTTACCAAAAGCTGGACAGGGTAGAGCAGGAGTTGAAAACCGCCAAAGCGCTTATATTTCCTTCGGAGTGGATGGAAACATTCGGCATGACCATCATTGAGGCCTTCTCGACGGGTACACCTGTAATCGCTGCGAAAATTGGTGGGGCAGCACAGCTTGTAGACGATGGCGTAAATGGGCTGCACTATAGTCCCGGCAATGCGGCGGAGTTGGCAGAGCGGGTACATACCCTCACCCAACACCCCCATATGGCCCGCCAAATGGGCACCGCTGCCCGACAAAGCTACGAGGTCAGGTATACGCCCGAGGCCAATTACCGCATGCTGCTTTCCATTTACGAAGATACCATCCGGTCCAAAAACAAAATTGCCCCTGCAACTCAAGTCACAGAGGCAAATCTTTCATAGGAAGCAGGCGCTAAACTGCTTCCACGCTACTCTTTTTTCCAGTATTCTTTCGCATTTTCTCAAGTATCTCCACCACCTGGTCGGTATCAACGAATAAGTGCTGGCGCTGGCCTTCATCCGCATTGTGCACCGGTTTTTCGCCTTTGCAGATGATGTAGTCGTAGTCCAGGTCAATTTTAGTGGCAATATCATAGAATGGTTCGATGACAAATCCTTCGTGAAAGATCTCGATGATCTTGGTGCCCGGCTTGCAGAAGAGCATGCTGATCAATCCGGCACCTGTGGCTGATACAACCACTTTGGCTTGTGAGAACATCCTGATTTTCTCCAGAATGCTGTATTTACTGGAAACGATCGACTTGAACTTATAAGCTTCCAGGGCCTCCAGCAATTCCTTTTCGTTCAGCACGTTGCGCATAGCCGAATCGCTGCGACTGATGTATAAGTAGGGTACGCGCTCAGATGCCGGCAAAACTTCATGTTGCACCAGGGGCAGGAAGGAATTACGAATATACTGGCCCAGCCAGCGTGGTACCAGGGTATGATTGCCGCGTGGTGCGGTGGAGGCGATAATGCGGTCGGCGGTGAGGTGATGGTACTCAACTGAGGTGATGATCTTCTCAGCAGGTATACCCAGTAACTCAAGAGTTTCGGTTTGATAGCTGTAGCGTGTGTTGGGCACCAGAAACCAATCTACTTCGTTGTACAGGCCACTTTCGCGGAGCAGGTGAAGGCGGGGCAGCACATCCAGAAACCAGTGGCCAATGTTGTTGAGTCCTGCACCACCGGTCAGCATGCTGAACACGGTGCCCTGGAAGCGGGTCGGGGCCTGGAAATAACTCTGGTTAAAAATATTGTTCTGGTCCGCGCTGGTGGCTTTTCCCTCCGTTAAGCTAAGCGATACGTTCTCGATGATGCGGTTCTGCTGCGACATGATCGCCACACTGCTCTCATTATCGGTATAGACACGGCCATTTGGCACCTCTACCACCACATAGTCGGTGGTTACGCTTCGCATGGGCTTCCAATAATCGGAGCAGGCTATGTAGAGGTCCTCTGATATCTCAAGCGGGGTGGTCAGGTTTGGGTATATGCTGTGCACCCTCACTTCGGATTGGGCACAGACAGTTTCGTTATTGGTTTTGGTATTGATGTGGCATACGCCGCTAGGTCTGAAACGGGTGTTATGGGGGATGATACGCCCAAGTATCTTTTTCAGACGATTGGTAGATTTATCGTAAAATACCTTTGGTTTCATATATATCTGGTGGGTAATAATTGCTATACGTTTGTTATTCAAATTTGGCTGTGTTACACCATCAATCCAGCTGTTTTACCAGATGCCGGGTGTTATTTTCTGTGCTATCCTCTACTTGATGCAAATGTTGCGCCAGTAGTTGGGCAGCGGCAGCTACCGCCGTGTTATTCCAGTGCCCGTCATCGGCAGGATAGAGTTTCTTTTTTTCATGAAGGTATAAGTGTTCGAATGTTTTCTGCGTATCTACCACCTTTACACCTCTTTTTTCAAGCGCAGCCAGCAGACGGGGTAGAAAGTCCGGTTTACGTCCCGAGGGTAACAGCTGGTGGTAAATATTTTCTTTGTTAGGTATGGGCATGAACACAAAGGGGATGCCTCGTTCTGCCAACGCGTGTTTGTAACCTTCCAACACATCGGCTATCTGGTCTATTTCTTGGTCGCTGAAGGTTCGGTTGGCATACTCGCCTTCCATAAAAAATTCACTTTGGTAATTGATGTATTCTTTTTTGCCAAACTTCCGTTCGATGTTCGCCAGCGTACGGTGGTAGAACGCGAATTTCGAAATGCGGTCTGCCGTCACGGCCAGCCAGGTCAGCATTTTGGAAGAGTTGATGATGGCGCCTGTCCGGTCGCGGAGCTTGTTGCCTATACCTGTGGCGCCCACGGCAGGTAGTTCAGGTATACGGCGCTCAATACTAGATACCACCACGACCTCTGGCGGATGCTCCTCAAAGCGCCTGGTGCCCAGAAAACGGTTGACCGTGGCGGGGGCAAAGGAATATACCTCTTTACCCAGCTGTTTTTCCAGCACTTCGGCCAGCGTTTCTTCCTGCGATAGTTTGGCGCCTGTAATATTGGAGTCTCCAATCAGCAGCACCTCGGCCTTGGTATCACGGTTGCGGTAGCCATAGGGATCTGTGTACCATTCCACCTGCTTTTTCTCGGCATAGAGGGTACGGGGAGCCAGTTCGCCTTCCTCCTCCATGCGCAGGTGCATGTTCGGGTAAAAGGGCCCCGACAGCAGACGTACGCTGTTCACTGAGATGGTCTCCCAGATCCTGAAGGTAAAGAAGTTCATGGGTAACACAACGGCTTCAACAAAGGGCCAAAGCACAAAGGGCATTACAAGCAGCGTCAGTTTCCTGAAGAGCCTTTTCACCTCTTTGGTTTTCGTTTTCTGTTTCATTTAGAACTGAAAATAAATGAACTCCTGGTGGCCAAACTGTCCGAAGAGCAGTACCGCAACAATGGCTGCGTAATACAGTCCCCAACGCACCACGGCAGGTTTTTGGCTAATTAGCTGCGATACACTTCCATGGCGCTGTATGAGGTGGACCGTCTCCATGATCAGGATCGAGATAACAGACACGGCAAATACTTTAAAGCCCTGGTCCATGAACAGAATATGCTGCAGGTCTATACCCGCCAGTAGCAGCCGGATGTTACCTATACCTGTCACGCTGCTCTGCAGGATGTAAAAAGCCTCCCCGATGGAGTTTGCCCTGAAAAACACCCAGGAGAAAAGCACCAGCGCAAACACGCTCAGCACCTGCACCCACTTGTACAACAGCGGACGGCTGCTGAGGCCAAGCAATTTGGCAATGCCGTCGCGCTGCCTGGTGGTGACGATTGCAAACACCAGGTAAAAGCCGTGCAGCGCACCCCATACCACAAACGTCCAGTTAGCACCGTGCCACAGGCCGCTCACCAGAAACGTAATGAACAAATTGTAGTACCAGCGCCACTTTACCACCCGGTTGCCGCCCAGCGGAATGTAGAGGTAGTCGCGGAACCAGGACGAGAGCGATATATGCCAGCGGCTCCAGAACTCGGAAATGCTCTTGGAGTAATACGGCCTGCGGAAGTTCTCCATCAGCCGGAAGCCCATCACCTGCGCCGCCCCGATGGCAATATCCGAGTAGCCCGAGAAGTCGCAGTAGATCTGGAAGGCGAAAAAGATGGTGGCGATGATCAGCGTAATGCCCTCGTAGTCAGTCGGGTTGTTGTATACCTGGTTGACCATCAGGGCCAGGTTATCCGCGATCATGATCTTCTTGAAAAAACCCCAGCCCATGCGACGCAAACCGCCCACGATGCGCTCGTAGCTAAACTCGTGATGGGCCTTGAGCTGCCCCAACAGGTTGCCCGCCCGTTCGATCGGTCCCGCTACCAGCTGCGGGAAAAAAGTTACGAACAGCGCAAACACGCCCAGGTGCCGTTCCGCCCTGATGCGTCCATGGTACACGTCAATCGAGTAGCTCATAGTCTGGAAGGTATAGAAGGAAATACCCATCGGTAGCAGCAGTTCAAAAGCCGGCACAGCATAATCCATGTTCAGGACCGATGCTGCATCCCGTGCGCTTTCGTTAAAGAAATTGTAATACTTGAATAGGCCGAGTATGCTCAGGTTAGAAAACAGTGAAAGCCAGAGATAAGGCTTGCGTTTGTGTTTTTCCTCGTCGCTATACCTGCCCATGGCACGGCCGCAGAAATAGTCAACCAGTGTAGACCCAACCAGGATCAAGGTATAGGCCGGCTTCCACGAGGCATAAAAGTAATAGCTGGCCAGCAGCAGAATAAGCCATCTGCGGTTCGGGGGCGTTAAAAAGTAGAGCGTAACTACTACCGGGAAGAATATGAAAAATTCAGTAGAGTTGAAAAGCATATGCAGACGCTGTTATTGATCGAGAGAAGCGTAGAGTCCCATGCCATATGGTAAATTTCGTCTGGTCACATCCTGCGCCAGGGCAAAACCGGGAGCCGTTTTCTTTATTATATTAAGAGTAAGGCCAAAAGGTTTAGGAATTCAGTATATATTTTTCTAGTTGTATAGGTACACCGGTATTATTGTGCTGCTCTCTATACGTATCTAATCCGAATTGGCTGTTTCTAATCTGAAGAAATTGCACCTGTCCGGTCTATCTGTAAGATGCGCGCCCGATGATGCCACAGGTATGTTGTGTTACCGGATGTGCGCTGGCAATGGCTCGGCCACTAAATCCCGCTCTGCCAGCTCCTTTCGGGGCAGCGGTTTTGTGCACAATTTAAGTATGCCACAAAGTCGAACATCTGAGCCGCTGCGGCGTAATATTATTGTACTCTAATACAACAGTAACCCTATACTCTTCGTAAAGGACAGGCGATGTTGTGAACTAGCACTTTGCTTAGGACAGCAGCTGTTCAGCTCTAATATATATACCACGATACAACCCTATAGAACGTAGCGAGCATTGATCAAATGCCGTGATACAGATACTTAGTGAGTTTATATGATAGCAACCACCTTCAGGTACATTACCAGATACCTCAATATATACCTAATCGGCCACAAGCGCAAAGCGGCCTTTGTTACCGCACTTGGCGTACTACTTAGCTTAGCGAGCCAGGGAGGGGCACTAGCCCAGACTGCCTGCCCTCCCGGCTTGGTGCATCACTTCGGGTTAGACGAAAAAGTGGCCGGCAGTTATACCGATTTCGTGACTGGAGCTAGCGCCACTTGTACAGCCTGTCCCGAACCCACCGCCAGTCGCTTTGGAGGAGCGCAGCGCTTCACCGGATCAGGCACTGGGCTGCAATTCGGTGAGATAAAAAACTTCCAGTGGGGACCCAACAGCAATTTCACAATCGAGGTATGGGTGCAGGTAAATCGCAAGTCTTCTAATCAGGTAATTGTCGGACGCAAATCCAGTGACGGTTTAACGGCGTGGTGGCTTGGCGTAAACCCAGAGGGTTACGCTGTCTTTGATATGCAGGATAATTACGGTGATCCACACACCATGACGGATTACCTTAAAGCTGTCAACCTGTTTGATGGCAAGTGGCACCACCTGGCGGTAGTCCGGGAGGGAGGCCCACAGATCACCAAACTGTATGTGGATGGGTTTCGGGTAGACGACCGGAGGACTGAAACAAGGGAATACCGCGGAAGCATGGAGTCTTCCAGTCCAGTCACCATCGGGTATATTGACATCGACTCAAAATATTATTTTGATGGAACAATTGACGAATTACTGGTATACAACAACAATTTGTCGGAACAGGAAGCTCGCGACCGTTATAACCACGGGGCAGGCAGTTACTGCGGGCCTGAAGAGATCAAGCCTGAGATTGTGTCAGAACCTATTACGTTTGGCACAGTCAACCAACAATACAAGTACGATGTGAATGCGGCAGGCAAACCTGCCCCCCGTTACCTTCTGATATCAGGTCCTCCGGGCATGACGATTAACGCAGGTACGGGTCTCATCTCCTGGGTGCCGCAGGCTGCCGGAAATTTTGCGGTAGAGGTAAAAGCAACCAATAGCCAGGGGGAGAGCGCCCCACAACGCTTTCAGGTCAATGTGAGAGCCGCCACGGAAGAGGGTATAGGCATATTGCATCACTGGATGCTCAACGAGACCTCAGGGTCCAATTATCGGGACGTGTATACGCCGATAGATGCCGTTGCAGAGGCCAGAAGCCGCCCTGCTTCTGTGAAAGGAGCCGTAGGAGGAGGACAACGATTCAATGGACGGGACACGGGTCTTGACGTAATCGGCAGCCCGAACTTCGATTGGAAAGCGAAAGAGACGTTTACAATTGAGCTTTGGCTCCGCACCGAAACCAAAGATGGCAGCAGCGAGGCTCAGAACCAGGTGTTGATAGGGCGCCATGCCACAGACTCGCCGTCGCAGTGGTGGCTGGGACTCGACAAAGACCGAAAAGCAGCTTTTTACCTGCCTGACATCGAGTTTAAGGGCAATTTCGTAGGTTCCGCCGGACCTAAGCTTAACGACGGAGCCTGGCATCAGCTCGTGGCGGTGCGGGACGGTGGTTCCGGGGCTACCAGGCTGTATGTGGATGGTGTGGAGATTGCATCCGGCAGCTTCGCTCATGAATTTGGGTTTAGCAGCAGGTCGCCCGTCAACATTGGTTACTTTGATGCGAGCATGCTTAACAGTTACCACTACGAGGGTGACATGGACGAAGTGAAGCTCTTTGGAAGAGCTCTTTCACCAGAAGAGATTAGAGAGCGCTTCACCGTGGTATACAATAGCCTGACAGAGATCGTGAGTTTTAAAGGACGCTATGTAAACGGGGAAGGCTTCAACCAGAAAGTCGTAGTTCTAGATTGGAGAACGCTTTACGAGCTTGATACAGACTTCTTCGAGATAGAGCGATCCGAAGATGGCGAGAATTTCGCAGCCATTGGACAGGTAAAAGCTTCTGGCACCACAACAGCCGCCATCGACTATACTTTCACGGATGATACACCACTCAAGGAACAGGGTTATTATAGACTTCGGTTGGTTCGCCTGGATGGTACCGCTACCTACTCAAATGTCATATTAGTACAAGACGGCTCTCCTTCCGCATCCTCTTTTAGAGTATATCCGAATCCGGCTGCAGGGGGGGATGAGGTAACCATCGAAGTTGCCAATTTGAAAGAGAGCGAGGAAGTGACATTTATGGTAACGGACGCTTCCGGCAGGCAGGTGCTTCGCCAGCAGGTACGTACCGATGAGTTTGGTGAGCTATACCTGACCCTGCCAGTAGGAGTATCTTTAAAACCCGGTATCTATAATCTGACAGTAGCTGGCAGTAACAAAACACTCAACCGTAAGCTGGTGGTTGCCCGTTAATTCAATTGATCCGGTAGCACAAAAGAGGTATAGCCTGAACCAGGCCATTGGTGTTTCTCTAGTACTCAGATATGAATACTGTATGATCATTATAAAACTGGTGCGCTGCCTTGCAGTCCAGGCGCTTAAAGATAATAGAAGGTATACAGCCTTGGTTAAACTTTTAAAATTTTCGTAACGTAATGAATAACAGTGACTTCAAAAACTAGTATTGCATTTGTGAAATTTTTGATAAACCCTACAATACATAGTTCGTACTATGTCTGAAAATGCATCAAAAATTCTACAATATACTAATATTCGATTACCTAAATTAATTTGCCTTTACTTATCTAAATCTTATTTCTTTATGAAAAAGTTACTCCTATTACCACTTTTTTTTGCCCTCGTTCTCACTTCTTGTGGTGATGACGAAGATGAAAAGCTAGAGCCACCGGTTTCAGAAATTGATGCAAAGATGCGTGGCGACTGGACAAACACACAGATTAAAAGAGTGTACTATTCAGATCAAAATGAAGTCATGTACACAGACTCAGTTCAGTATCAGACAACCTTTAGCTTTAACGGCAAACAGTTGACCGTTACAGCGCCAGGAAGTAATCCAGAAGTAATGAATTACAGTTTTCCAGACCCTGACGATTCTACTGTAATTGAGTTGCAGCGGGGTGCTGATAGGGGAAAGTATACTGTTAGTTCAATTTCAGATTCAGATATGACCTGGGTAGAAGAAAAGCAATATGCCGGTTTCCCAGAAGAAGCACCAGATAATGAAAAAACAACCTCTCAGAAAGGTGTGTACACCTGGAAATTCGTTCGTAAGAGGTAGTATAGACGCCATTCTCAGCCTGCTCCGGCAGTGCTGACAGAAAACAAAAAAGCGGTGCAGGAAACTCCTGCACCGCTTTTTTTATATCCGGTTGGCGTTGGCCAATCCTTGGATCCTATTATTTCTGTCCCTCAATTAAAATACTGGGAGAGAAATCTTTTATTGACACTTACTCTTTGATCAACTTGATTGTAGCGCTCTTACCGGCGTTGTCTGTGTACTTCAGGAAGTACAGTCCCGCTCTAAGTCCGCTAGCAGCCAGGTTCATCACCAGCTTGTTGTTCTCTACCTTCAGGTTCTCTTCTTTGTATACCACTGTACCAGCCTGGTCCAGGATAACAACTTCCTGCAGCTTGATCTCTTCTTTACCCAGGTCGAGTGTTACCACGTCGTTGAAAGGGTTAGGATAAGCGCTTACTTTCTCGAAGCTGATGTTAGTATCAGTTGTCTCAGCAGTAAGTGCTGACGAAGAAGAAGCAGTAAGTGACTCGATAGGTGACAATCTGTTTCCAGCGATCGGACGCTCCATGGAGCCATCCGGCAATTGCCAGCCCACGGCCAGGTTGTCGCCGCCGCCGCCCTGCAGCATCAGCGCCTCGATGTAGTAGCGCTTGCCGGCCTCCAGGGTGATCTTGGCAGACTGCTGGCTGGCGTTCTTGGTCCACTCGCGCGGGTTGGTCCAGCTGCTAGAAAGGGCGATGCGCGTCTTCTTGGCAGGGTCCTCCGAAGAGCTCAGGTACAGCTCGGCCACGTCGTCGGCCGCGATCCAGAAGGTGTACTGGCCTGAGGCAGGGGCGGTCACGTAGCCGCGGATGCGCTGGCCGTAGTTGTTGCCCTGGCCTGTTGGTGCTTCAAATGAATTCAGTTCAGAAGTAGAAGCTGGCTTCGTGTTCACAGGTATCACGCTTACTGTTGTACCGTGTACGTTAGACCAGAAATCACGTGTGATCTTACCTACTGGCGTTGAAGTTGTCGTAGTAGTGGTAGTAGCAGTAGCAACAGGAGCAGTGCTTCCTAGTTCAGACAGTCTGTTTCCAGCGATCGGACGCTCCATGGAGCCATCCGGCAATTGCCAGCCCACGGCCAGGTTGTCGCCGCCGCCGCCCTGCAGCATCAGCGCCTCGATGTAGTAGCGCTTGCCGGCCTCCAGGGTGATCTTGGCAGACTGCTGGCTGGCGTTCTTGGTCCACTCGCGCGGGTTGGTCCAGCTGCTAGAAAGGGCGATGCGCGTCTTCTTGGCAGGGTCCTCCGAAGAGCTCAGGTACAGCTCGGCCACGTCGTCGGCCGCGATCCAGAAGGTGTACTGGCCTGAGGCAGGGGCGGTCACGTAGCCGCGGATGCGCTGGCCGTAGTTGTTGCCCTGGCC
>NZ_QEKI01000005.1:282918-360014 GCF_003096355.1 Pontibacter virosus
TACAGCTCGGCCACGTCGTCGGCCGCGATCCAGAAGGTGTACTGGCCTGAGGCAGGGGCGGTCACGTAGCCGCGGATGCGCTGGCCGTAGTTGTTGCCCTGGCCGCCTGGCGCCTCAAATGAGCTCAGTGCGCTTGTAGAAGTTGGGTTAGTGCTTACTGGAATCACGCTTACAGTTGTACCGTGTACGTTGCTCCAGAAGTCACGTGTGATCTTACCTGTACCGGCAGTACCTGTTGTAGTACCAGTTGAAGTTGAGCCAGATTCTACAGTTGGTGTCTGCTCAGCAGGCGCAGTAGCTACAGGATCTTGTGTTGGCGAAGTGGACGGAGCAGATCCGTTAGGACCTAGCACGATACCGTTGCTGCTAAGCTTGTTCAACCAGGCCGTGTATTCGTTCTTTTCGTGCTGCTTCGTGATGTTGCCACCAACGTATGGGTTGTTTTCGTTCTTCACCAAACCGTCAGGGAAGTAGTTTTTGTCGAACAGGCTGCCCTGGCTCATAACTCCCGTAACGTTGTTGCGCATTACTGCATTGAAAGTAGCGCCTTTCTTATAGTAGTCGTAGCCGTACAGGCCTACGTTGTGTGTGTTCACGCGGGTGCCATCGTCAAACAAACCAGAGTTTACACCACGGTTGTTGTATACCTCGATGTTGTTACCGCCTGCGATAGCATAGTTGTAGTTACCGATGTTAACGGTCTGGTTGTCGTACACCTTCACGTAAGCAGTAGCTACGGAAGCTGCATCGCCCATACCATCCTGGTACCATGAGTCAGCGATAATACCGCCACCTGAGAATTTAGTTTCTGTGGCAGGATAAGGGTAAGCTCCCTGGATGTAGTTGTTGTGAACGCGGATCGGAGAACCGGAAGTACCGCGTGAGTTAGACAGGTTGATGTTATCTTCCACGAGCGACTTGTTTGGCTCGTTGATTACTTCGTTCCAGGCGATCTCAGCGTGCGGAAGGCTACCACGGTAGTTGAACTGAGCGAACTGAGAGTGCTCACGCTGACCACCGTATACGCGGCCGTCAATGTTTCTGGCCTTGTTGTAACGAATCTTTACAGTTTCGCTTGTAGAGCCGTTACCTTCGTAGCGCGTGCCCACATAGATACCTGCTGTTCCTTCCAGGTAGCAGTTCTCTACAACAACGTTCTTAAAGTTGTTAACTGTAAGGAAACGACGTGGTTTCTTGTAATCCTTGAAAGGTGTAGGAGTAAGACCGTAGCCCTTCGTGTTTCTTACTGTGATGTTAACTGCGTAACCCCAGCTTTTGATCAGATAACCTGCACCACGAATGTTGGAATTAACGATGGTTACCGGTTCGGAAGTACGTACATCTACAGCCGCCACCTCAGAATCCTTGGATTCCCAGTTGCCTGTATAAGTACCTCCTTTTGTGATTACTAATGGCCCGCTGTAAGTCTGGGCGTTAACGAAACCTGTCGAGAATAGAAAGGCTACGAGTGTGAGAATCAAAGCAGACAGAGTTGTCCCCGTCCACTTAGTCCCCTGAGTGGAAATTGTATTCATCTTTTTGGCTAAAAGTTGAAAAATTAAAAAATGTACTCCTTATAAGTCACCAGGCATTTACCGTTTCCAGGTATAGGAGTAGATTTGCTGCCTGATGGTTTTTATGAAAATATTAAGCTTGGCGAACCGGTGCGTTTATCTTCATATATAAGTTGTTGCAAATATAAGTCGGAATTTTTTAGAAAAACCAGTCTTTTTTGATTTATTCTTCATTAAATCATAAGTACTTCAAATATTTCAATTCTCAATAGTTGTCAAAAATGCATTTAGGAAGCCTGTGATGGGTTTTTAAATGTTGGTATTTATTAAAAAAGGTTACAAAAATAAAAATAACACAAATTAAAAATTATAAAATAAGCTATAAATGATATGGCAAATCAAATAATAAGTAATTTGGAATATAAAATACTGAGGTAAGATCTTAGGGTGAGATCAGTGAAATTGATAAATATATAAAATATAATATATTTAATAATAAGGGATTTAATGATTGGTCTTTTTAAAGGTGTCACAACACTGAATCGATAGGGTGGAATCACCACAGGTGTAGGTCGGCACAGGTTTCTGGAACGGAATAATAATATAGAAAAAAGGGGATGGGGTATATGGCTTTAGCTAAGTGAAAGCCGTGTTTGTAGGCTTATCAGCTACTGAACAGTAACCGGAGCGTTTGACCTGGTAGTTAGCGCCGGGAGAGGGCCAAGTTGAATGTGATTGTCCTCCAGCTTCGACTTCCAGGTTTCGTACTCAACTCTCTCGCTTTGTTTTGTTATCTCGCCTTTGATGAACGTGTTGCTGTGTTCTTTCACCGTGCCATCCGGAAAGTAATGGTTGTCATTTCTGGCATCCTGTCCCATAATGCCGATCACATTGTTGTGGAAGGTGTTGTTGAAGGTCGCATTCTTTTTATAGAAGTCGTAACCATATAGTCCCTGGGTCCACATCTGGAATTTTTCTCCATTCTCAAAGCGGGCTGCGTTAACGGCACGGTTGTTAAAAACCTCTATGTTATTGCCGCCTGCAATAGCGTAGTTGTAGTTGCCGAGGTTAACGGTCTGGTTATCGTATACCTTCACATAGGCTGTGGCTACTTCTTTAGGGTCGCCCATGCCCTCTTCGTACCAGGAGTCGGCAATGATGCCACCGCCTGAAAACTCCTTGCTATCGGCGGGGTATGGATAGGCCCCTTGTATGTAGTTGTTGTGGATACGGATGGGAGAGGCAGGCGTGCCCCGGGAGTTAGACAGGTTGATGTTGTCTTCCACGAGCGACTTGTTAGGCTCGTTGATCACTTCGTTCCAGGCGATCTCGGCATACTGGATCGGATTGCGGAAATTGAACTGCACAAACTGTGATCGGTACCAACTGTTATGAATGCGTCCGTCTATGTTTCTGGCCTTATTGTAGCGGATCTTAATGGTATTGTCCGGACTACCGTCGCCTTTGTAGGCGTCTCCAACGTAAATGCCAGCCGTGTTCTCCATGTAGCAGTTCTCTACCACCACATGTTTGAAATCGTTTACGATCAGAAATCGCCGCGGCTTCTCATACAGAATCCAGGGGGTGGGGGGAAGGCCGTAGCCACTGGTGTTTCTAACGGTAATGTTAGCATCGTGTCCCCAGCTTTTGATCAGGTAGCCGGCCCCCCGGATGCTGGAATTCTCGATAACGACAGGCTCCGATGTCTTGATTTCCACGGCAGCCACCTCAGAGTCTTTTGACTCCCAGTTACCGGTGTAAGTGCCCCCCTTGGTGATAACGATCGGGTTATCATAGCCAGCCGTTGTGGCTTCAGCACTCTTTTTTGCACCGGGCAGGTGTCCTTGGGTATAGTAATAAGCAAAAAGCATTGCTACAACCACCAGGGGAATAGCAATGCTTAATGTCTTGAGGTATGGAAAAGCTTTCTTCAAATCAATTGCCTGGTACAACAGCTGATGTTATCTTAAAAAATACCCCACCAACCTGCGCGTATAGCCGTTTGCCAGGTGAAACGGAATGTAAGGCGTAGGGCAGTTCTTCAGCGTGAACCTCGTAAAGTCCCGGAGGTTACCGCCCCCCTTTAAATCGAACAGGTGTTTGTAATAGTTTTTAAAACTCTTTTGGCTTCGTATCTGGCGCTCTCCGCTTTCTTCCGGGTAAGTGAGAAGTTTGGCGTCGTAGTTTACGTACAGTTCAAAGCCAGCCCTTCTGGCCGTGTGGGTATAGTCGTAGTCGGCAATGTAATGCGGGAAGCGGTCCTGGTCGAAGAGTCCAATTTTTTCGATCACCGCACGAGGTATAAGCAAGCCTCTGCCTGGCAGGTGGGTGACAGCATGCAGTCCTTTTTGCTCGTCTTTCGATAGGGTAGGCAGCACTTCTTCGATGGTGTTTAGCAGCCAGTTCAGTCGCTCCCCTCCGAAAATAGGCTGTTGCGTATTGGCATCCAGTTCGAGCGCTCCCAACAGAGCCTCAGGCTTTTGCTCATGCCAGTAATACATCTTCTCGATCAGGCGTTCATCCGTGATCACGTCGTTGTTCATGGTCATGATGAGTTCTGTGCCTTGCTTGAGGGCATGCCGGATGCCCATGTTTACGCCGGCTGTCCAGAACAGGCTGCCACTGCCTTTGAGTACTTCTACTTCCGGAAACTCTTCCCGGAGCATGTCTTCGGTGCCGTCTGTAGAGCCATCGTCTACAATAATTACTTTAAAACGCTGGTCTGTCTGTTTGCCTAAAGACTGGAGGCATTCTCGTGTATACTCTTTTCTGTTAAATACAGGTATGACGATGCTTATCATATGGTTCAAATGTAATGCTGTTATTGTGTGCAGGTAATGTTGTCGGCGTTGCAGCATTGCATTGTCGACAGCAATATCTACGAAAATTAAAGGGCTTGTTTTAAAATTGTTTTTACAGATTAAAGCTCAGGATGCTCTTTAGCTTTGAACTTACCTTGCCCTTGATCAAGTGATTGAAGTTACGTGAGTCGGACTCAATGTCTCGAACCACAAACCGAGGGTGGCGCAGCGGGAAAGTGATTTCATTTTCCTTGATCTGTGCCTTGTTATCGTGGGTGTTAAACGTGTGCGTAGCATCCTCTCCAAAGCCAATATTGCGTACCAAATTCACTTCCGGTACAATGCAGAGCCCGGAGTTGCTGTATACGGTGAACTCCCACTGGTAATCCCAGATATCGCCGTTCGGAATGCTGGCAAACGCTTCCTCTAACTTGCTCAGGCGATAGGTTTCTTCAAACTTATTCAGGAACAGGCCTTTCAGGTACCCTTTTTCCTTGAGCTCCGGGTAGGCGTTCAGGTTAAAGTCGAAAAGCTGCCAGGCCCTGCGCCAGGTAGCCCAGCCCCATGCGTTCACTTTGTTGGAGAAGTAGTACGAGTAGTCATTGTCTCTGCGCCAGCCATTCAGGTAGTTATTGCCGCTGATGTGCATGATGCGCGTATCGTGCTTGTACTTTTCCAGCAGCTCCTGGCAGAACCAGAAAAAGCTTTTGGAAGGCACGCAGTCGTCTTCGAGTATAATGCCGGACTCTTCATGCTCAAAAAACCAGCTGATTGCTGTAGCGGGGGCGACACCACACTTCAGGTTTTTCTCCTGGAAAAGCGTCTTCACTTCACAGTCCCAGTCCACTTGTTCTACAATGCGCCGTGTCTCAGCGCACTTTTCTATATCTGTCTCTACACCAGGTCGCGGACCATCGGCGGCTACATAGAGTCGCGCTGGCTTTACCTGGCGGATACGGTCGAATACTTGTTGTGTGGTATGAGCTCTATTAAATATGATTAGTAGCACGGGTGTGTGCAAAGGTGTGGTAGGAATAGAATTACTCATAATATTAAGGTATAACGATATGTCTGTTTTGTATACTGAAATTGCCGTCAGAAGTTTCTAATATCAGGCGGCTGTTAACTTTCGATACTGACCGATTGCTTTGGCCTTCCAGCGGGAACCGAAATCGCGCAGGTAACTGGTTCGCTCCACGCCATCTTCTTCCATGTAAACGATTGTCCAGCCCAGTATGGCATAATAAAACACAGGCAATACATAGGAGAACCCGTAGGCGAAGCCAGTGCTGATAAAGGCGATCAAAATGATCTGGTTTACGGTCATGGCCTTAGAGCGCAGGCCTTTAGCAATAGCGTAAATAGGCATGATGCAGTAAATGGCAAGTCCGATAAAACCGGTATAGAAAAGAATGTCTACATAGAAGCTGTGGAAGTGGTGCCCCTGGCCGTCGTCGAACACGGGTTCGTTGGTATCGTCGCGCCAGAACTGAATAGGCAGCTCAAAACCTTCGAAGCGCATACCTGCCAGCCAGTTTTCCTGTATGAAGGGCATGTACGACATCCACTGGATGTAGCGCCAACCGCCCGTACCCTGCGAGTCGAAGTTCTCTATGTCGGAGAAACTGTCCTGAATCTTGGTAATGATCTCCGGGTTCGTCGAGAACAGGAAAGCACTACTGGCTATACCTGCAATCAGCAGTACGATGCCAATAGGCAGGAATTTACTTACTAGGTTAATCGGCAGGCCAGATTTAAACCTGATCAGCAGGTAATAGATGACCAATGCGATGGCAGTGGAAATCCAAACGGTGCGGTGCTGGAAGAATACGATCGACACTAGGATAAAAAAAGCCATAAACAGGCTGGTGAGCTTGTTTTCGAAGATATACTTGCTCAGAAAATAAATAAACGGTATCACGAGCATGTAGACGGAGGAGGCGTATACCCCCCGCTCATGCGAAGTAAAAGCGCCCAGGCTGAGTTTATCTGGGTGCACCACTATTACGCTGAGCCAGAAGCCCCCCAGTATAAACCAGACTACATGCGAGAACTTCAGGTGGAAATTGCCTTTGTAAAAGGTATAGACAAAGAAAATGAAGTAAAACAGAAACAGCTTCTGAAATACGTGTGGGTATACCATGGGAGTGCCATAGAAGTAGTACGACTCGAACACCATGGCGAATACATACAGTGTTGTGAGTACGTAGGCTACCCGCATGACGGGCGACATGCGCTTAAAATAAAAAGTACTATAGCCAAACGAAACAGCCGCCATGCCTTTCAGCAGCAGGTTCAGCATGTTTCCCTGCGCTTCCAGGTTGTGCGGGAACGCCAGCTCTGTGAAAGCGTTGTCCATGATGAGGATCATGGTAAGCGGGATAATGAATATAAAGCTGTAGTTAAATTTCATATGGTTATTTCATTCTAAAGCCATCCTTCCTGGTCAGCAGCTAGCATTAACCTTTTCAGGCGACCTGCTTCGGCTTGTTCGGCTGTGCCACAGGCTCAAGGGGCTTACCAAGGATCTCACCATAGTAATTCAGGTGCTGGTCCACGATTACGTTTTCAGAGAAATTCTCTTCGGCATAGGTATAGCCTTCGTGTACGAGCGTCTGGTATAACTCTTTGTCTGATAAAATGCGACTCACTTCGGTCGCCATAGAGTCAGGTGATTCCACATCGCTCAGCAGGCCTGCTTTGCCATAGTTAAGCAAATGGGGAATATAACCACTGTCTTTGCCTCCTACAACCGGTGTGCGGGCTATCATCGCTTCAAGTAGCACCATGCCAAACGACTCCTCCCTGGAGGGATGCAGTAGCACCTGGGCATTCTGGATCAGCCTGAACACCTCGTCGTAAGGCGTCGGGCCCATAAACCGTACGCCATCTGTTAAGTTTTGTTTCTGCGCATATTGTTGTGCCAGGCCTCCTTCTTCAGAGTCAACCCCCACCAAGTAGTACTCCAGGTCCGGAAACTGCCTGCGCAGCAGGGCAAAAGCCTGGAGTCCTGTCTCAATGTTTTTACGGTGTGTAAAGCCCTGGGCTACCGTAATGATATAATTTCCCTTTTGGGGAGTAGCTGCCAAGCGGTGCTTCAGGGTGCTCGGGTAAAAATTGTCGATGACCCTGGTCTTGGATTTGGTCTTACTGTCGAGCTGATTGTAGGTATAAGCTGAGTTAGCCAGCAGGAAATTCGCCTTGCTCACGACAATGTAGTTGATCATCCAGCGCACCAAACGGAACATGTCCGGTATTTTGCGCAGGATTTCGAAAGCCACATCGTGCAGGCTCACTACCGTCGGTTTTCCGGTTTTCAAGGCCGCCCAGGCAAATTCATAGCTCCAGAAAGCGCTCATAAAATCAGCAGGATGGGCTACCATCATCTTACGAAGATCTTCCACCTCGTAAAGAAAAAAACGGCGGCCAGGCTGCGGCTTCTGGCGGCTGATGCAAACCTTGAGGTTGCCGCTCTCCAACACCATCGGTTCGGCAATCTCGGTTGAATTGGTATAGGCGATCACCTTAAAACCTCTTTTAAGCAAAGCGTTGATGAAGTGCGAGGTAAGGGGAAACGCATTGGTCGGGGGTACGTTCGTATCTTTCAGGTCCCAGTCAAGTATTCGCAAATCAACGGGCCCAGCTACTCCTATAGTCATTTGGTTGTTTCTAAGGTTAATGGTATGCATTACATCAGACAAGGCTGGCTAACTGTTGTCATTGTACTGTTTATACCCTGTTTATACGTGCTCTGTTTCTTTTATCAGGCTTTTTCTATACCGCATCAGCATTCTGCCAAAGTATGAGCCTGGATTGTCCTGCACACCCAGTTTGGAAAACACCATGTGTAATTGTTCCTTAAGTGCGCTGTGCGGGAAGAGAAGTATCATCGCCAGGAACACAAAGCCACCCGTCACCATTTGTAAAACTAACACTACCAGATGCGGCAGTTCTATGTTACGGAACAGCGTGCTCGCCAGGTATACGACGATGGCCACCACGGCCCCATTCATGATGCCGGGCAGGTATACGCGCAGTTGCTTCCAGTAAGAGAGGTCCAGAATTTTTTTCATCAGGGTCTGGTACATGCCAATGCGGACCAGTTCGCTAATGAGGAGTGCAAAGCCAAAGCCTACCAGACCATAGTCACGCAGCAGGAAAAACAGGCCACTGATCACGACAATCAGGGTGATGGTAATGACGATTTTCCAATTGAGAACAGCCTTTGCGTCGCACACGATGCCGGCAAACATGGTGACAAAACTCAGCGGTATGGCCAGGCTGAGCACCTGCAGCACAGGTATAGCCTCGAGCCACTGGTCGCCCAGCACCACACGCACAATCTCGGGCGCTGCCACCATAATGCCCAGGCAGACAGGTATGATCAGGGTAGCCAGCAGGGTGGTGCTGGAAAGGTATACCTTGGCTAGTTTCTCTGTTTCAGATTGTAGTTTGCTGAACGAAGGAAAGACCACCCGCGACACCGTGCGTGTCAGGTTATACATGGGCAAATTCACCAACATAAAGGCCCGGTTGTAGATACCCAGTTTGTAAGCTCCGAACACCCGGCCAATCAGCAGCGTGGCCAGCTCGGTATAGATGAACTCAAAAAAGCTTATGACAGACATTTTGCTGCCATAGGCGAGCAGCGCCCTATAAGCTTCCCAGCGCACAACCGGCAGTATATTATGACGAGCCATGGCATGGGCGCCTATCGCCACCAGCGCCTGCTGCACCAGCGAGGCATACACCAAACTCCACACGCCAAAATCCAGCCAGGCCAGCAGTATACCTACGCCCAGGTATGATATGACGTAAGAGGCTGTCTCGACAATGCTCAGTTCTTTGAAGCGCATGTTGCGCTGCAGCAGGCTGGTAGCCGTGGCAGAAATGCCACCAACCACAAAGGCCAGCGACATGACGCGCACAATTGGTACCACTTCAGGCATATCGAAGATCAGGGTGGCATACGGTGCCAGCACCCAGGCCAGAACTGTGAACACAGCACCGAGTAGGGCGGAGGAGGTGAAGGCCGCCCGGATATTTTCGGAAGTAAGTTCTTCTTTCTGGATGATGGCCTGGTTCAGGCCCAGATTGGCAAAATAATACCCGAAGCGCAGGATAACGGCCGAAAGGGCTACCAGACCAAAGGCCTCGGGAGCAAGCAGGCGGGCCATGGCGGAGGTATAGCCAATCTGCATCACGGCGTTGGCAATGGTGCCCGCCGAGCTCCACTTCAACCCGCTAACTGCCTTCGTAGCTAAATTTTTACTCATGTATAGGTTCAGGTAATCGCGCGTCTCTTAAAAAAAGGTGCTGCAGGAATCTGCATCCTACAGCACCTTCTTAGTTCAAGCGCGCATGTATGTCTCGCTCAGGCGCTATACGTAGTAGTAGCTGCCTTTTTTCTTGTATCCGTACTCGTAGGTGTTGTTGTAGTCCAGGTCGTTGATCACCATGTAGATGTTCTTCAACTTGCGGGCCGCGTACAGATCATTCACCTGGGTGAGCATATCCTTGCTGGTGTACTTGTGTTTCACCACATACAGGTTCACGTCCATATGCTTCATCAGGATGAAGTATTCGGCTACAAATCCGATCGGCGGTGTGTCGATCACCACATACTCGTACTGCTCCTTTAACTTGTCGATCAGCTCGGCCATGCGTTTGTGCTCCAACAGCTTGATGGCATTGTCAGGTATAGGGCCGCATGAAATGATGTCCAGGTTCTCGATATCGGTTTTCTGAATCACTTCTTCCAGCGGCAGCCCCTGGCTCAGATAGGAAGACAAACCGGACGCATTGTGTGTGTTAAAATACTTGCCAAACGTAGGCTTGCGCATATCCGACTCGATGAGGATGGTGCGTTTTCCGGCCATGGCCATCTCACTGCTCAGGTTGACGGAAGTAAAAGTCTTGCCCTCCCCTGAAACCGATGAAGTCACTCCAAGTACTTTAAAATTAGTTTCAGCTGTCAGGTACTGCAGGTTAATACGGATAGACCGGAAAGACTCGGCAATGGCTGAGCGCGGATTGTTTTTTACCGCCAGCTTGTCGGCCTTGGTGCCGTGCGCAATTACACCCAGGAACGGGATGTTCGTCACATTGTTCAGGTCATTTTTACCCTGTATGGTATTGTCCACGTTATCGAGCAGCACAATGAGTACAGCAGGTATGATCAGGCCCAAAATAAGGGCTAGCATAAAGATCATTTTCGGCTTCACGTTCACAGGGCCGGAACCCCACATGGCAGCTTTGTCCACTATCTTTTTATCGGTGGTGTTGGTAGCCAGGGCAATCGCAGCCTCAGCGCGCTTCTCGAGCAGGAAGTCATACTTCTTGTTCACGAAATCGGCCTGGTTCTGCAGATCCATCAAACGACGCTCATGCTCCGGCACTTTTGCGATGCCTGTCTCCAGCTGGTTAATGCGCTTGTCGGCATTGGCAATGGAAATGTCGGTAGAGCGAATCAGGTTCTTGATGTTCGCTATAATGGCATTGCGCGTGCTTTTGATTTCACTGTCAATTACCTTTATTCTCGGGTTGTCCGCTGTGGCGCTCACACTGTAAGAGGCGCGCTGCTGATTCAGGCGCGACAACTCGGTGAACAGGTTGGCCAGGTTCGGGTTTTGCACGCCCGCTACCGCCGGCGACACCGCCTGGGTGAAGCTCTCGTCGTCCTCAATCTGGTCGAGCACCGTCACGTAGTACTGCTTTTCGGTGCTTAGCTTCGACTTCTCCATTTCCAGCTGCGCCAGTTTTTCGTAGCTGATGTTGGACTGCACGTCGATGTTGGCAATGCGGTTAGCCGAACGGAAAGACGAAAGCGCCTGCTTGCTCTGACGGAGCGAGTCCGTCAGGCTGGCGATCTGGCCGTCGATAAACTCGAGTGTTTTTTGGCCGTTCATGTTTTTCTCGTCCAGGTCACGGGCCACATAGGTGTTCATCAGCGTGTTCAGGAACAGCATCTCCTTTTCAGGTATAGTACCTTTGGTGCTCAGTTCCAGCACACGCGCCTCGCGCTCAATTGGCTTAATGTTCAGGCTACTGGCGTACTGTGCCACCAGGCTTTCCATGCTGTTGAGCACGAAGTAGTGCTTTTTGGCGTCGATCTTGTCGTCAGGATTGGCGCGCTCAATCGTAAAGCTGAAATTCTTGTCCTTGTACGGCTTACCGAACTCCAGTACTTTGGTAATGTTCACTTCCGGCACGATTTGCTTTACGGTATGCGTGGTATAGTCATACAGAGGAGGGGTGTCGGCTTTTACCGTCAGCTCGTACTCCTTGTCGTTCAGCACGCGCACTTCCAGCGGAATATCCACGATTTGAAGCGAACTGGTGTCAAGACGTACTACGAAGGGAGCGTTGTCGTACTGCTCCTCTTTAATAAGGTCCAGCCCGGTGTTCAGCCAGTGGTCGGGAACTTTGTAGTACGACACTGAGAAGTCAAGCTGCTTTAAAGTGCTTCGGATCATATCGGCTGAGGTCAGGATACCGATTTCGTCCTCCACTTTAATGCCCTTATTCTGCACATCGAGCAGGTTGAGCAGCTCCTGCGCCTTTTTTGAACCGGTATGCTGGTCTCCTAACAGGAGGGTTGATTTGAAAGCATAAACGCGGGTGGAGCTTTTGACATAAACATAGGCCCCTGCCATTGCGATCATCACAAAAGCCAGAAACAGATACCATCTGGTTCGGAACTTGAAAAGCCAGCTTCTCAGGTCTATTTCGTGCGCTGTATTTTTTCGTTTCATGGAGAATTCTTACTTAAAATAATTCAGGATAACTGCCGCCGTAGAGATAACCCCCAGAGCAATGGTGATCACGTTAAGCGACACCAGGTTGTCGCGTTTAACCTGCGCAACGGACGGCTCTACATACAGCACATCGTTGGGCTGCATGAAGTAGTATCTAGATTGTACGATATTTGGGTCTTTAAGGTCGATAAGTACTACTTCAGATCCACCAGGCGTCTGACGTACCAATTTTATGTTCTCGCGCGCAGCACTGCGGGTCAGGTCGCCTGCCATACCCAGTGCGTCGAAAAGAGTAGCCCGCTCGTTGTACACAAAATACTGGCCCGGGCGGTTTACTTCGCCCAGCACGCTCACTCTGAAGTTGATGAGCTTTACTACTACAGTTGCATTGGTGATATAGCGGTCTACGTTGCGCTGAATCAGTTCCTGGGTCTGCTGAAGCGTTAGGCCTGACACTTTCACTTTACCCACGTTCGGAAGGTTCACGTTGCCTTCATCGTCTACGGAGTAGCCGCTTAGGAACATGGTACCCGGGTCGGCAAAGCCGAAGGCGCTGGAGGGTGGTACGATGTTGTAGATATTAGATATTTCAGGTTCCAGGCTTTGTACCTTGATGGAGAGCACATCGGCAGGCTGTAGCTGGTATGGCTTGTAGGTGGTCTGCATTGGTGTGGCCACTGTCTCCTTCAGGTTGTCATTTTGCATGTATACAAGCTCTTTTTTGCTGAGGCACGATGTAGCGCTTATCATTAGGAGCAGGAGGTATACGACTCTTCTCATGTGTTTGGCTTAAGGGTGTTGTGAATGTTGATGATTCTCGAATGTTTATTTTGATTTTATGATAGCGGGAGCGCATGCCTGTCGTGCATCAGCATGTGGTACCCAAAAAATTGTATCAGCCATATATACTATAGGAGCCACAAAAAGATGCTTATTTTCGAAAATATTATGTGAATTTAATGTAATGAGGGTCGCTTATGAATTATAAGATATTTCTAATCAGAAAGTTATATTTTATATCTACCGGCAAATATTAACACAAGGTAACATTGCAATTGCACGGCAGATGTGATCGTGTATAAAACGTTTATGGGAATAATTATATAATTATCGAGGAGGTAGGAAGGACAGCAACAGGGCGTGCTTAGTTCAACGGCTGCTGTTATAAGTGAGGGCAAAGGGCAGAAAAAGAACCACCTTCCCCATGCCTTGCAGCACGAAGAAGGTGGTTCTCCTACTTATATAAAGGGTATATAGTATACTATTTATTCAATCCATTTGGTACGGCGCTGTTTCGACTGAGGTGCCTGCACCTGGCTCTGTTTCAATTTGTCAGACGCCTTGCGGATCAGTTGCTGAGAGAATCCGTCAGCGTGCTCAATAATTCCACCTTTCAGCTTCCAGCCTTGCGGAAATAATACGGCAACCTCTGTTGCCAATGTCTCGAGATTAGGGGCTACTATAATATTGTATTCCATCTTAAAGAGTAAATGAACGAACGATAGAACCAATATAGCGGATTGTAACATAGGTTGTATGCGCTAGGCTACGAAATTTAGTGAATAGAGTTACATTCAAAATAAAATTTAGCTGAATGTTAAAATGATTCAATGAAAGCAGCGACTTAAGTGGCTTTTTGATGAATTAGTGCTATTTGGTTTGTTCGGCTGCGAGACGTATTCTGAAAGAAGTTAGTCCATCTTGGTTCGATTCAAGCGAAAACTGGAAGCCATGGCTTAGTAAAATCTCCCGTATCATGGTCAGGCCAATGCCCTGGCCTGTTTCTTTCGTGCTAAAGAAAGGGGTAAATAGCATCGGGCGCACGTGCTCCGGTATACCTTCACCATTGTCGGTAATAGTTAGGCAGGGCGGCTGTTCCTGCAGCTCCACCCAAACGTCGCCATCCGATTTCACGGCTTCCATGGCATTTTTCAGGATATTGAGCAGCGCCTGCTCGAGCTGCTGCTCATCCATGGGGACGAAGAGTGGGGTAGTAGGCAGTTTCATGCTGAGGTTAATTTGCCGTTGCTCCAGCTGTGGCTGCATCAGTCGCTCGAGCCGCTTGAGAAGGGCCTGCACCTGCACCGGCTTTTTGGAAGGAGCGGGGAGGCGCACCACATCAGCAAAATTGGCCATGAACTTGCTCAGGTTGGCGTTCCGGTCAATTGCTACCTGCAGGGCGTACGTGAAGTCCTCGCGGTGCGCCTCGTCGATCTGTGGGGTATAGTACTGCACAGAGTCCAGAATCGAGTTGATGGCGCCCGTCGAGTTGTTCACTTCGTGCGACATCATCCGGATGACTTTTTCATAAGCTTGCCGCTCGTTTTTGATAATGGCCTCGGTGAGTTCCTCCAGCATAATGAAGGCGCGCTGAAAACCCCGGTCAATAAAGTGTGCCCGGTGTGCCCGGAAGGTTCGGATGCCGTTCAGGCGGAAGGTATAGGGTTGGCCGGTCTGTACCTGCTTCAGCTCCCGTGCCCAGGTGTTGGGCAGCGTTGCCAGCTCACTGCCCTGCAACGACTGCCCGGATAGGTATAGGAAACGTTCTGCAGCGGGGTTTATGCTCTCGATGCGGTTGTCAAAGTCGAGCAGGATGATGCCGGCAGGAGAGGCATGGATGATCTTTTCGAGCAGGAAATGCTTTTCAGCCTGCGCCACCCGCTCCTGCCGCAACTGCTCAATCATGCGGTTGTACACATCCACCAGCTCATCCAGTTCCGGCTGCCCCACCTGCACAAACTTGGTTGAAAAGTCTTTGTCACGGATGGATTCTATACCTGCCCGGATTAAATTGAGCGGCTTGAAAAAGGCATTATACAGATTCACGGTCAGCACAACGGAAAGTAGCACCAGCACCTCCATCCCTATAAACAGCAGCTTATTCTCCTGCAGCAGGAAATAAGCCATGGCAGCGAGGAGACCATGCACGAAAACAGCGTAAATGATAAACTTAGTCCTGAGCTTCATAGGGAATGCCGAACTTTTCGAGACGACGGTAGAGGGCGGCCCTGCTCAGGCCCAACGCACGGGCTACCTTGCTGATGTTGTTGTGGTAATAAGCCATGGACTTGCGGATCATCGAAGCTTCCATCTCGTCGAGCGTCATGGCACCAACAGCAGGCAGGGCCTTGTCACCTGTCTTTACAGGACCCTGCTGCGCCTGTGCCTGGAAATCCTCAGCACTCAGCACTTCATCTTCGGCTACCAGCACGGTACGTTCCACCAGGTTTTTCAACTCCCGTATGTTGCCCGGGAAGGGAAGCTCTTTCAACCACTGCAACGCTTTGGGACTCAGCTCCAGCTCGGGTCGGTGGTAGGTCTTCTTCATATTCTCCACAAAGAACTGCACCAGCAGCGGAATGTCGTCAGGGCGTTCCCGCAGCGGAGGTATACGCACCTTGATCAGGTTGATGCGGTAAAAGAGGTCCTCGCGAAACTTGCCTTCTTCCACCATCTGCTCCAGGTTGCGGTTGGTGGCGCACACCACCCGGATGTCGAGTTTGCGGGAGCGGCTGTCGCCGAGCACTTCGTAGGTGCGGTCCTGGAGCACGCGCAGCAGTTTCACCTGGCTGTTCATGTCTAGTTCCCCGATCTCGTCGAGGAAGATGGTGCCCTTGTTGGCCATTTCGAAGCGGCCCACCCGGTCGGCTTTGGCGTCGGTGAAGGCACCCCGCTTGTGGCCGAACATCTCGCTTTCGAACAGGCTCGACGAAATGCCTCCTAGGTTTACCTTCACAAAAGGCTGGGATTTGCGGAGACTGTTGCGGTGCACCACCTCCGCGATCAGCTCCTTGCCGGTGCCGCTTTCGCCCTCGATCAGCACCGATGCATCGGTTGGCGCAATCTGCCCGATGCGCTTCAGAATTTGCAGCAGCTGCGGGTCCTGCCCCACGATGTTGGTGAAATCATATTGCTGGTCGAGTTTCTTACGAGTAAGGGTTTCGTCCTTGGTGGGTGAATGCTGCGATAGACTCAGGGCAGTGCGGACCGCCTGCAGCAAGTAATCGTTGCTCCAGGGCTTGGTGATAAAGTCCGCTGCCCCAAGCCGCATGCCCTCCACAGCCAGGCTGATTGAGCCCCAGCCCGTGATCAGGATAACAGGTACCTGCGGCATCCGCTGTTTAAAAGCTTCGAGCAGTTGCAACCCGTCGTGGCCGGTTGTTTCGATGGAGAAGTTCATGTCCATGATCACGAGCTGTAAAGGATGCGCCTGCGCCACTTCGAGCGACTCCGTTGGGGAAGCTGCTTCTTTGGTCTTGAAGCCGTGTTGCTTGAGCAAAATGCTCAGCGAGGCGCGGACGGCTACATCATCGTCTATTATCAGGATCATGCTCAATGTGCTGGTTTTCTGCTCTAATTTAATTTTTTTGTTAATTATTTGCTATTATTCTTCGTGCAAAGCCATGGCCGGATGAATAGCAGCAGCCTGTCGGCTTGGGTAGAAAGCGCAACCGATCGCGAGCAGGTAAATGAGCCCCACTGCTATACCTAGGGCGATAAAGTAAACTGCCGACTCGACCTCAAACACTTGAAGCATGGGAAACTGGACGGCAAAGGCTACACCCAGCACCAGTCCGAAAGTGGCCAGCACGAGCACCTCACCTATGAACTGCCGGTATACCTGGTTGGCGGAGGCGCCCAGCGCCCTGCGAAGCCCGATCTCGCCATTTCGACGGCTGATGTTATACCAGAGTACTCCGAAGAGGCCCAGCGCCACGTTGAGGATCAGGAAGCCGCAAATGATGGCCAGGGCTATCATCGGGACTTTGGCCATTTTGGCCTTATTCTGACGCATCTTCTCCAGTGTGGCTACCTCCATGGTCCAGCCCTTGCCTATACCTGAAAACTCTTTCACCATTTTCTCCTCGAATTCTACGCCTGTACCCGGTTTCACCCGTATCAGGAGCTCTCCGTAAAAGTCGTTTTTATTGCCAGGCAGATGGATACGGTTAAAGAAACCCGGCTCTTCGGCCGTATACTCACTACTTGGCCTGTAATGGTCTACCACACCTACCACCTGGTAGCTAGATGAATCATTCCGGGGCAACAGCTTACCTATTGGGTCTTCTCCTTCAAACAGTTGTTGCTGCAACACCTTGTTGATAACGATAGGGTAGTGGTGGGAGGCGTTGTCCTGTTCCCCAAACCAGCGGCCGTGGCTCACCTGCATCCGCATCACTTTATCAAAATCGTCCTGAACTAGATACTCGTCGGCCATGATCTTTTTCTGCCCATAAGAAAGATCATTGTTCATCTGGCTAAAAGCGAATGGAGCGTTGCTATTGGTCAGCGCCACATGCTCAATTTCTTGAAAGCCCTTGGCGCGCTGTATTATTTGCTCAAGGGTCTGCCGATTAAGAGCAGTCGAGTCGGTGTCGGGGCGCATGGTCAGCAGCCAGACGTTTTCGTGCTCGAAGCCCAGCGGCTTGTTATAATTGCGTACGTTGTACACAATCAGGCTCAGCACTGCGAACAGTACTAGAAAGCAAAAGAATATCTCAGTTATGAGCAGGAAGTTGCTTCTCTTCCTGTTCCAGATCAGTTTAAACAGATGGCGTATCATTTAGAGCCTCCTTTCAGTGCCTCAACGGCTTTTAAGCGTGACATTTTATAGGCAGGGTACACACCGGATATCAATCCGAAAATCAGGCTGAGCAGCAATCCCCAAGCAAACACCCGCAGGTTCAGCCCCAGGTCAGCATACACAATTATGCCGCTGCCGTTGATGAGCCTTAGCACTGCCGCCGACAGCACAAAACCCAGTATACCGCCCAGCAGTGTCAGGAAAACATTCTCGACGATGAACTGTCCGATGATGGTAGAGGAGGTGGCTCCAAAGGCTTTGCGGACCCCGATCTCAGAAGAGCGCTCCATAATGCGGCTGATGTTGATGCTGACCAGGTTAATGGCGGGAAGCAGCATGAAGAGGAACGTCAAACCAGCCAGTATACTGTAGAGTATAGCCAGGCCAGGCTCTCTTCCTCTCCCCAGGAAGGTACGGGCAAAGGCCTCCAGCACCGTGTCAGGGAAGGAGGAGAGTTTAGTGCCTTTCACCGGATGCTGGTCCTCCAATTGCTGCATCATAGCAGCATATTCGGCTTTTATCTTAGGTATATCTGCGGAATTTTGTGCTTTGATGGTAGCAAAATACGAGCCTCTCAGTCCAGGTTTGTTGAAGTCCTGGCTTTTGAGTGTGATAGGCACCCAAATATCAGCATAGGAGTTAAGGCGCAGCACGGGCACATCTTTCACCACGCCCACTACTTTATACTTGACTTGATCTACTTCGATTATTTTTCCCACGGCCTCACCTGTACCAAAGTACTGGTTTCGGGTGCTCTCGTTGATAACGGCCACACGACTGGCGCCCGCTACTTCCTGCTGTCCGAAAGCGCCTCCTTCCAGGAACTCGAACTCCAGAATGTCCCAGAATTCACGGTCAGTGTATTTGATGTCCAGAGCAAGCTTGCGGTTGTCGATGTAGCTGTTCACCTGAAAGAACATGGAGTTAATGGACACCTGTTCGGGCGTCTGGAGTGTGCGTACGTTGCGGTCCAGGAAGTGATAGCTCGGTGGGCCACTGCTCATGTAGCCCTCGGAATGTTCTTCACGCATGACATTAACAAACAGTAGTTTATCCATATCGCTCTCCGGCATCTGAGGGCCAAAGGTATGGTCGAAGAGGGCAGTGGCCACCATCAGCACCATCAGTGTGAAGCTAATGCCAAAGAGACTGATGAAGGTAAAGAACTTGCGACGCAAGAGCACCTTCCAGGCTATTTTGAGGTAATTTTTCAGCATGTCTATACCTGTTGAAAGTCGTAAGCAGTGGTTTTGGCATCGGACACCTGCTGCCCATCGAAAAAGCGAATGAGGCGTTCGGTCTTTTGGGCCATGTTCTCGTCGTGCGTCACCATCACGATGGTGGTGCCGTCCTGGCGGTTGAGCGTGAGTAGGATGTTCATGATCTCTTCGCCCATCACCGAATCCAGGTTACCGGTCGGTTCGTCGGCCAGTATAAGCTCGGGCTGACCAATGAGCGCACGGGCAATGGCCACCCGCTGGCGCTGTCCGCCGGAAAGCTGTGTAGGGTAATGCTTGGTGCGGGCGCTCAGACCCACTTTCTCCAAGGCGGTGAGGGCCAGGTGGCGGGTTTCGGAAGCAGAGGTGCCGCTTCGGTATAGCAGCGGAAGCTCCACATTGTCGAGTACGCTAAGGTCGTTGATCAGGTGGTAGCTCTGGAATACAAACCCGATTTTCTGGTTGCGGATGTGCGCCAGTTCTTTGTCTCTATACCTGCTGATGGGCTTTCCGTCTATCTCCACAATGCCATTGGTTGGCTCGTCGAGCAGGCCCATGATGTTGAGCAGCGTGGATTTGCCGCAACCCGATGGGCCCATTACCGACACGAATTCCCCCTTCGGGATGTGCAGGTTGACGTTGTGCAGCGCTACCGTCTCAATGGTCTTGGTCTGGTAGACTTTTTCGATGTTTTTTAACGTAATCATAGTTTTATACCCTAGTTCTAATATCGATGAATTTGTTGATTGTTAATTGCCAATTGTTGAGTTGTTGATGGTTAAATTGTTGATTTCTTTCACTCACTCATTTCAATTACCTGCCCCTGTTCAAAATCATATAGCGTGAGCTGGCGCAGGGTATAGTGGGCCATCCAAAACTCGCTGAGGGAGGCAATGTGGGCGCGGCGGGCCCGGTCTTTTTCTGCCAGGGCGATGTTCAGGTCGGTGATGCTGATGCGGCCGATCAGGAAGGTATTGCGGGCGATTTCATAACGCTCTTCTGCAATGGCATCGGCTTCGGCAGTGGTGGCAATGCGGGCTTTCAGGGTGTTGTACTTGTTCACCTGCGTGCGCACCGCCTGTTCGAAGTTGGCATCCTCCTGGTCGACGGTATATTGCACCAGCTGCTTGTTCAGCTCCGCTACCTTATAGATAGAGCGTTGTCGACCCCAATCCATGATTGGCATACTAAAACCGATGCGGGCCCGCTGCTGGTTTTCGGGGCGGGTATAGATGTCGGTGAAGGAGGCGCCACGGTTGGTGAGGCCAAAGGTGGCAAACAGACTGGCATTGAAGCCATTGTCGCCATGGGCTTTGGCCATCAGTGCTTCTGCCTCTAGTAGTCTTCTACTGAAGTTGATGCTTTCCTTCCGGTTCTTGCGGGCTTCGGCCAAAGCCACCTCGGCCAGTACAGTCGTAGCTGGTATACCTTCCGGCGGCGTCAGTTCCAACTGGTCTGTCTCTTTCATGCCGATGTAGGTTTTGAGGGCAAGTGCTGCCGTCTGTTCATCCAGAGTAGCTTGTGCCATCGCCAGTTCGGCGTTTAGCACGGCCAGTCGCAGCTGCAGCAAGTCGTTTTTGGAGAGGCGACCAAGCTTATACTTCTCCTGCGCGATCTGGTACAGTGTGTCGTTGCTGCTCTGGTTCTGACTGGCGATGCGCTGGTTCGTCTGGGCAAGCAGCAGGTCGAAGAACAGCCGGGTGGCATTTACGGCAATACTTTCGCGTTCCTCCAGGTATACCTTCTGTGATTCCTGGTAGCGGAGCGGCTCAATCTTTTTGGCCCAGGACAGCTGGTTGTAGGCAAACAGCGGCTGCTCTATACCTACAATGGCCGGGTTACCGTTGTAGCGGGTCTGTTCACGGTCAAAATCGTCGAAACGCTGCATCAGCGATGTGACAAACACCCGGCCCCCGGTTGGACTCACTACCTGGCTCAGACTCAGCCCAAGCTCGGAGTTGTTGATCGACACAGGCTTGAAATCGGTGGTGCCGTCGGGCTGTGTTACGGGCATAATGGTTCGGCTGAAGTCGGGGAGGGTACCGGTGAGGCTGAGCTGCGGCTTGTAGTCGGACTTGAAGCTGCGCCACTGCCAGTAGCTGTTTTCGCGGCTGGTTTCGGCCTGCCGTGCCGCTGCCGACTGCTCCTGTGCCAGGGCAATTACCTCCTGCAGACGCAAGGTGCGCGTCGCAGGCTGTGCTATACCTGGCAGACAGGGCAGCAGCATCACAAACAGCAAACAGTAAAGCTTTTTCATATTTTTATTTCGTGTCACGACTCATGAATCGAGTAGAACAACTTTTATCTTCCAATCTCTCTTATTCCTAAACTCCTCAACTCTCAAACTCCCAAACTACTCACTTCACTTTCACTTTATCGAGGTGCTGGTAATCGGCCAGGTCTGAGATCACCACTTGTTCGCCAGCTTGCACGCCGTTTTCCAGCTCCACATAATCGACATTGCTTACACCGAGTTTGGCTTCCCTTCGAATCAGTTCACCGTCGCGTAGCACGTATACCTGGGGTTTGGTGGCTGTCCGGAAATAAGGGCCGTTCTGCACACGTAGTGTGTTCTGTTTGGCGGCTGTCTGCACGTACACATCCACGCGCAGACTCGGGCGCAGCAACTCGTGGGCTTTCTCTTCGAGAGCGACAAAAAAGGTCACAATGCCATTTTCGACGGTTGGTTTAATGGAGGCCACGCTACCCTGTAAATTGGTGTCGTTGATGCGCACCATCACGCCGCTTCCGACGCTGATCTGGCTGGCAAAGGCATCTGAAATGGTGGCCTGCACGCGGTAGCTGCTCAGGTCTGCGAGTCGGGCAATGATGTCGCCGGCGTTCACGTTGCTGCCAATTTCGTTTTTTACCCAGGTAATGACGCCCGGCTGTGTAGCGCGCACCTCTGCCTGCTCCATTTTGCGCTGCAGTTCCTCAATCGAGCGACTCTGCATGGCCAGGGTATAGCGCAATTCCTGCTCGTCAGCTTTCAGAAGCTGGCGCTCTGTTACGATCTCGCGCTCTATCTGCTCTAGTTCCTGCTGCGCGATGCGGAGATTGAGTTCGGCCTGCTTCACGCTCTCTTGCGTGCCACCGCCAATCTTGAGTAGGTACTTTTCGTCCTCGAGCTGGGCTTGCAAACTCTTCACCCGCATGCGCTTTATCTCCAGCTGCGAGGCCAGGGCGTTCAGTTTCTTTTCGAGGTTGAGGTTAAGCTGCACGCTTTTGTGGCGGCTTTGTTCCTGCTCGTCTTTGAGCTTGTCGTAGGCCAGTTGGGTATAGCCTCTGTCGAGTAGCAGAATTTGTTCGCCGGGCTGCACCTGCTCGCCTGTGGTGTGCACCACCTGTTCAATGCGGGCCTGAATAGGGCTGGTGATTACCTGCTCGTGCTCCGGTACCACCGTGCCGGAGGCTGTGATGGTAGCTACCACCGGACCTTCTTCGACCACCGCTGTTCGGATATCTGACTGGGCAATGCTGGGCGTTATCAGGCTTCTGAACCCGAAGATGGCTACTGCAACCAAGGCAGCGGCTATACCTAGTTGCCAAAAGCGTTTCCGCTTCTGGGCTTGTCTGGTGCTGGCTGATAATTCACGGTCCATTGTCTTGCGTAGGGTTTTGCTCGTGAGGGTATAGCCAATTTAAATGCCAGTTTTGTATATTATTGATTTACAGCCATTTAATTATTGAAATATGATTTATTAGTTTTCTATACCTGTCCGGAAATGAACAGTTTGTGCGGTTTTGGGAGGGGTACTTTATTGTTTGTATTAACTAATGATACATTAAAAATATATAATGAATATTAAGTATATTTATGTGTTACTTTTTACTTAAGAACTTATTTAGAAAATATGAATTCCATAAAAGACCTGATTTACTTCGACGTTGACAAGGCAAGATCTATTATTAGTCAACTTAATGGAGGCTTAATTAGTGAGATATCAAGAGCTTTTGAAGATGAAAATGAAGTATCATCTGGTATTGGATTCGATGTTAAAGTTGTAAAAGGTAATGTTGGAGGAAAGAATAAAGAAAAAATTCTTAAAACAGAGAAAATTGATTTGTACCACGAGTTGTTAAATGAAGTTGAGAAGCAGCTTATCAATAATCAATCACTTTCTAACATTAACCATTGCTTTGATATTTGGAATGGTTCTTTTAATGAATTTATGGAAGTAATCCCCAATATGAATTACATAAAAGCAACTGGATGGGGTATGTTTGAGGATTTTGAAAGACTTAAAAAGATATTTAGTAATTATAATGAAGTACAGCGGTTAATATTTGGGTCGCAAATAGATAATAACCCTGATGTGATAGCCTTAAAGCTTCAATTGAAAGAAGCTAAGAAGGCAGTATTAAGTAATGAAAATAGAAATACTAAAGCTAAGGAATTAAGTAAGGTAGTGGCAATTGAGAAGAAGCTCGACACTATACTTGATTCAGAAACGAGTGCATATCTCCTTGATGATGATTATATCACAAGAATCAAGATCTTTCTGGATACCTTCTCTCCTAAAAGACTAAACTTTAGACTTCTTCCTCTAGAGGATTTCAATAGCTTTCAAATTCTTTCCAATCTTAAGAGTGAATACATTGTTGATGGTAATCTAGACAGTATAATATATACATACGGCACTAGGCCAAATGTTAAACTAACTGTATTAGGGATAATAACTTCCGCCCCAAGAGAGAACGATATAAGAGTAGATTCAAAAGATGAATACCTCATTTATGATGATAATGAATTATCTGGTGTTCAAATCTTTGATAGGGCTTTTAGAGGAGTATTTACCTCATTTGAGGAATTTGAGAAAATTTTCTTTACCCCTTCTTATCCAAAAATAGCATTAAGTCCAATAGCGATTTATAGAGAAGTAATTCTGAACAACAGATAGTTAAATTATAACTCTACAAACATAGGGTAATATTAAAATTTAGGGACGATAAGGGCTTATCCTCTATATGCAATAATGTAATATTTACCCTCCAGCAACTCCCCCGTAAAAACTGAAATGAAAGCGCTACTGCTATACCTTTTTTTCAGCTTATACCTAAGCCAGGCCATAGCACAAAATCTTGTCAAAAACCCCAGTCTAGAGCAGCTGAAAGGGGGTGTCATCGGGTTTAAACCTATAAGCGGCACACCCGACATTGCCTCCGTACAGCATAAGGTGCTGCAATACCCGCCTTACTTCAATGCGTATCGATCGGAAACGCCATCCAGGCAGGTTTCCAACATTGAATTCGGGGAGGTTTGTTTGTGTCAGTGGTTCAGTTTCGAGGCGAGTGAGCTGACCCAGGTAGAATTAACGAGACCCCTCCGGAAGAACCAGGAATATGTGGTGTCGCTTTACACCATCAAGGCATCAACGATAGAGCCGCCCATCACTGAGGTGACAGTGCACTTCAGAAGCAGACCCCTGCCAGCCATCAGGCAGGTATACGGGCTCAAAGACCATCCCCTCACAAACCTTGCTATACCCTATACCTCCCTCAAAGATGCCGCCGGATCGCCTCTGGATTCCAGAGCGAACTGGACGAAGGTAAGCGGCACCTACAAAGCAAAAGGGGGTGAGCGCTACCTGCTGATCGGTAATTTTCTGGGGGCAAATGCCAGCGCGTTGGAGGTGATGAACCCGGACACCATTGAAAATGACGAGGAACCTAAAGGCAGTAAGACCAAAGGCACATATTACTGCTACGACAACTTCAGCGTCGTGCCGAAGTCAGAGGTAGACAAGGAAGAGGCTACTTTATCGGATGCCACTCCTGCGGTAGCATCTAAAGCTGCGGCGCCCATGGCCATTGGCAAAACCATCACGCTGAGTGATATAAATTTTGATTCCGGAGACCATACCATTCGGCCGGTAGCTTTTCCGCTGCTCGATTCACTGGCTAATTTTATGGCTTTGCACCAACAGACAGGCGTCCGTATTGTGGGGCACACCGACGATGTGGGGGACGAAGCAGATAACCTTTCACTTTCACAGAGGAGGGCAACTGCTGTGAAAGCATACCTGGAAAAGAAAGGTATAGCTGCCCACCGCATTTCGGCCAATGGCTTAGGGGAATCTTCGCCGAAGACTGACAATCTTTCCGAAGAAAACAGAGCCCTGAACAGGCGGGTGGAGATTGATATTTTTCGAAAGTGAATGCACCAACTTTATAATCAGGTATAGCGGCACGTTTTCAATCAGAAACTTCCCGTTAAAGCAAAAATTAACCTCTCGACAAGTCACCAATCTGGGCCAGAGACTGCGCATTTCTCCCCATCTTTCCTTAATTTGCCTCTTTCACAAAGCGACACGAACTATGAGTTATAAAGAGAGACTGGCCGCCATACGCCAGCAAATGAAAGAACAGGGACTGAGCGCCTACATCATTCCTTCTGCCGATCCGCACATCAGCGAATACCTGCCTGACCGCTACAAGTGCATCTACTTCGCCTCTGGCTTTACCGGCTCAGCGGGTACGCTGGTAATTACACAGGACTTTGCCGGTCTCTGGACCGATGCCCGCTACTTTGTGCAGGCCGTGGACCAACTGGCCAATAGTGGTTTTGAACTGGTGAAACTACAGGCGCAGCATGCGCCGGAGTACATTGGCTGGCTGGCCGAACGTCTGGATCAAGGCGAAGTAGTAGCCTATGACGCGAAGCTGATCTCGGTAGGTTTGGCAGAACTGCTCGAGCAGGAACTGGCGCCGCTAGGTATAAAGCTGGACACGGATCGCGATTTGCTGGACCCGATTTGGGAAGGCCGTCCGGAGCTGCCAACTGCGCCTGCCTACCTGATAGGGGAGGAGACAAGCGGCCAATCCACCACCTCAAAAATGGAAGCCCTGCGTACGTCCCTCAAAAAGCAAAGAGCCGACTACCACCTGATCTCCTCGCTCGACGACATGGCCTGGCTCTTCAACATGCGCGGCTCTGATGTGAAGTGCAACCCTGTGGTGCTGAGCTTTGCCCTGATCAGTCAGGAAAATACCGTTCTCTTCATTGACCAGGTCAAACTAAGCGAAACGGACAAGAAGAAACTCATGGCCGACGGCGTGGAGTTGCAGCCCTACGAGATGGTGGAACGTCTGCTGGCCGAACTGCCTGCCGGCTCGTCTATTCTGATCGACCCAAAACGCAACTGCTATGCGCTGTATAAGCAGTTGCCTGCAGGTATGCGCGTGATCCAAACCACCAACCCGACCACTTTCTTTAAGGCTGTCAAAAATGAAGTAGAGGTAGAGAACACCCGTCAAACCATGGTAAAAGACGGTGTAGCTTTGACTCGCTTCTTTAAATGGCTGGAGGAAAACCTGGGCAAAGAAACCATCTCAGAGATTTCGGTGGCCGATAAAGTGCTTGCGTTCAGAGCAGAACAGGAGGGCTTCATTGGTGAGAGTTTCGATACCATTGCCGGTTACAAAGCACACGGCGCCCTGCCACATTACAAGGCTACCCTAGAAAGCGACGTGGAGCTGAAAGCCGACGGTCTGTTCCTACTTGACTCCGGCGGCCAGTACACCACCGGCACCACCGACATTACCCGCGTAGTTTCGCTAGGCAACCTGACGGAAGAAGAAAAAATTGACTATACCCTAGTGTTGAAAGGTATGATCGATGGTGCCACAGCTCGCTTCCCGAAAGGCACCCGCGGTTACCAGATCGACGCCATCACCCGCAAACCGCTCTGGGACCACGCCCGCAACTACGGACATGGCACCGGCCATGGGGTCGGCTTTGCCCTGAACGTGCACGAAGGGCCGCATGTGTTCAACCCATCGCCTACACCCGTGGATATCGAGCTGGGCATGATCACCTCCGTAGAGCCTGGCCTGTACCGCCCGAAACAATACGGCATCCGCATCGAAAACCTCGTGCTGACTATACCTGATGAAACCAACGATTTCGGCGAATTCTATACCTTCGAGCACCTTACTTTGGCATTGATCGATACCACTCCGGTGAAAAAAGAGCTGCTGGACGAGCGCCAGATCAAGTGGCTGAACGACTACAACCAGCTGGTAGTAGATAAGCTCGGTCCATACCTGAACGAAGACGAGTTGAACTGGCTGAAGGAAAAGGCGAAGGCGATTTAACTCTTGATTGCTTTTTGTTAATTGTTGAGCCGGCTATACCTGTGCAAGGTATAGCCGGTTTTTTTACGATTATCCCATTCCTCCATTTTCTCTGGTATATTTGTAAAACACCTAAACCACCATGAAACAGACCACCAGCACCATATTAATGATAGAGCCGACAGGCTTTGGGTATAACCCGGAAGCGGCCGCTACCAATTCCTTTCAGCAAGAGCTGCAGGATTTCACACCCGGTCAGGTGCAGGATATTGCCCTGCTAGAGTTTAAAAATGCAGTGGCGGAATTGCGCAATTTGGGTGTGGAGGTGATCACCCTGCGTGATCCCGAAAATGCAGGCACACCCGACTCTGTGTTTCCGAACAACTGGTTTTCTACCCATTCCGGGGGACAGCTGGTGACGTACCCGATGGCCTCCCCGAGCCGGAGAAACGAACGCCGCAAGGAAGTGATCGAACAAATAAAACATGCCTGCGGGTGTGGGGAGCATGTGGCGTTGGAATTTTTTGAAGAAGAGGAAACGCCGGTATACCTGGAAGGGACAGGCAGTATGGTGCTCGACCGCGTCAACAAAATAGCCTACGCTGCTGTGTCGCCGCGCACGAGCCTAAAGGCACTACAGCAATTTTGTGACAGGCTAGGCTATGAAGCAGTTACATTCAAGGCTTATGGTTCGGCCGGAGAGCTGATCTATCACACCAACGTGATGATGTGCGTGGGCGATACCTATGCCGTGGTGGCCTTGGATACGGTAGCTGAGCAGGACCGTGAGAAGCTTCAAACCAGCCTAACTGAAAACGGTAAAGAGATCATCGAGATCAGTAAAGAGCAAACCTACCAGCACTTTGCCGGCAACATGTTACAGGTTGAAAACAAACAGGGCAAGCGAATTTTGGTGATGTCCAAAGCCGCTTACGAAAGCCTGACGCAGCAGCAATTGGAGCGCATGCAGGCACATAATGAGCACATCCTATACCTGCCCATCCACATGATCGAGAAAGCAGGAGGCGGCAGCATTCGGTGTATGATCGCGGAGCTGTTCAGGAAGCGATAATTTTTCCGAGGCACCATACCTTATACCTGACACCGTATACCTAGCTTTGCGGTTTCATTTAGAGCGGAGCCTGCATGAGCAGTATCATCTTAGTATTTCTTTGCCTGATCGTGGGGGTGCTGCTGCGCCGTGTGCCGGCTTTCCCGAGCACTTCACCGGTGGTGCTCAACCAGTTCATCATCTATATTTCACTGCCGGCTTTGGCGCTGTATGCTATACCTGAAGTGGAGCTCGACAGCACGGTACTGCTGCCGGTGGGCGTGGCCTGGATCTGCTTTGCAGCTTCTGCCGCCTTCTTTTACACCCTGGGCCGCATCTATGGGTGGTCCAAAAAGCTGATCGGCTGCCTGATCCTTACGGCCGGGCTGGGCAACACGTCTTTCGTCGGCTTCCCGATCATCGAGGCCCTATACGGTAAGGAAGGGCTGCAGACGGCCATCCTCGTCGACCTGCCCGGTACTTTCGTAGTCGTGTCTACGCTAGGTATAGCGTTGGCCGCCTACTTTTCCAAAGGACAACCGGACTTCAAAGCCATTGGCCTCAAGATCCTCACATTCCCCCCTTTCATCGTGTTTGTGATCGCCTTTGGCATGAACGTGGCCAATCTGCACTTTTCAGACGATCTGAAGGATGTCTTCAACCGACTGGGCAGTACCGTGACGCCGCTGGCGCTGGTGAGCGTGGGCATGCAGCTGCGCATCGAACGCAAGAGCAAGCACTGGCGTTTTCTGTTCCTGGGTCTTGCCTTCCAACTGATTCTGGCGCCGCTGCTGATCTATGTGCTCTATGTGCTGGTGCTGGGTATGCGTGGTCCGGTAGTGCAGGTGAGCATCCTTGAGGCAGGTATGGCGCCCATGATCACGGCTTCTATCGTGGCCATTTCCTACGGACTCAAACCCCGGCTGGCTTCGATGATGGTAGGTTTCGGTATACCGCTCTCTTTTATCACGCTGGCGGTCTGGTACCTGCTGGTGCAGGGGCTGTAGACAGAGGAGGTTAGCTATTCCTGAAGATTTCTCGTTATTTTACAAGGTATACACACTGGTCCGGGCTATACCTGGACCCATCAATATTATGACACAACACACAGCTGAGGGCATTCGCCTTAATAAATTCATCAGCGACGCAGGCATTTGCTCGCGCCGCGAAGCCGACAAACTGATAGAGCAGGGAAGGGTACTGGTGAATGGCAAATTGCCTGAGGTCGGGGCCAGGATTAAGGGCAAAGACAAAATACAGGTAGATGGCAAGACGCTGCAGTGGAACCAGGTGGCACCCGTATACCTGGCGCTCAACAAACCGGCCGGTATCGAAACCACCACCGACCTTTCGCAGCGCGACAACATCATCCGGTTCGTCAATTACCCGGAACGCATCTTCCCGATCGGCCGCCTCGACAAAGACTCCGAGGGGCTGATCTTCCTGACCAACGACGGCGACATTGTGAACAAAATTCTACGGGCGGGCAACAAGCACGAGAAAGAGTACATTGTGACGGTAGACAGGTCAATCAACGAAGATTTTGTGCAGAAGATGAGCAGTGGCGTGTCAATACTTGGCGTGAACACCAAAAAGTGCTTTGTCGAGCAACTGGGAGCAAACAAGTTCCGCATCATCCTCACACAGGGTATGAACCGCCAGATCCGCCGCATGACCGAAACGCTGGGCTTTGAAGTGCAGACTTTGCAGCGCATCCGCATCATGAACATCACGCTGGCTAAGCTACCGCTCGGCCAGTGGCGCGAACTCACCGACGAAGAGATTGCCACGCTCCAAAGTCAGGTGGCTGACTCTGCGAAAACCGAAGAAGGGTCAGTGAGCAAGAAAAAGACATCGACCAGCCAAACATCATCTTCTCAACCGGCCCGCAAAAAATCACCGTCCAACAACCGACCACCCCGGAAAGAGGGTGGTACAGGCAAGAAAAGCGGTTTCGGAGCCAACGATGCGAAAGGCGGCAGAGGCCAGCGCGGTGCTTCCAAAGGGCCCGGCGTCAAAAAATCAGGAGGAAAGAGCAGTGCAGGTGCCAGAGGAGCCAGCCGGAATGCCCCCGCAGCTAAAGGCGGCGGACGAAAGAGACGCTAGCTTTATAAGCTGTAATTTAAGAAAGCCGGTGCAGCAGGAAGGTTGTTATACCTATACCTGTTGCACCGGCTCTTTGCATTTTATGTCATGATGGCTATCTGTCGTCGGATTTTGAAGCTAATTCTAGTTCCTTCAGGGACCAACTTTTGACTTCAGAAACGACACAAAGAGGCACTTACTGATTATCTTCCTCCTCTTCAGTTTCTTCCTCTTCCGGATAAGCGTTCAGTTTGATCTTTTCGATCTGCAGGTAGGTCTTGAACTGGTGAATCAGCTTGTCCATTTCTTTTTCTTTCTGCTGCAGGGCGTCTATTTCTTCGTCTGAGGTTTGCAGTACCGGGCGGAGTCGGCTCAGGCTGTCTTTCATCTGCACCACGGCATCTTCGGTATGGTTAATTACCTCCTGGTTTTGCTCGGCGGCCATGGCCAGTTGCAGCTGCCCGATGTACATTTCCAGAAACTCGACCATGTCCCAGGGGTTATTGGGACGGTTCCAGGTAAAGCCTGTGTTGCAGCGGCGGCACTTGTAGGTGTTGCATTTCCAGCCGTACTCGTTGGTGGTCGAACCGGTGCGCTTCAGCATATCGGCTTTGCTGCACTTGGGACACTGCGCATTGTCTTCGATGATATTGAGCAGGCGCTCCCGCTTGTCCATGATGGCGCTGCGGTTGGAAGCATGCGTGAGCAGTTGGGATTCCAGATTCTGGCAGGCAGCAGTCAACTGGGAATGTTCCGCGCTAAGCTCACCTTCCTCCATCAGCTTGGCAGCACGCTTGCTAAAAAAGCGTATCAGTTTGATCAGTTCTCTCTCGTTGGGCTTCAGGGCGGCTTGTTTCATGGGCTTATATTTGTACAAAGTTACGAAATCCGTGGCAAAGCACGAATTATTGGGTTGATTAGCGCAGCTGCTTTGCTTCGCGACTGCGTTTGTAAATGCGGATGGCTAGCATCAGGAGGGCTGAAAACAGCAACAGTCCCACAATGCCCCATACCATGCTCAAAGCGCTTTTGAGCACGACCAGGAACACGATGGCAATCAGGAAAACGGTGGCCACCTCGTTCCAGATGCGCAGCTGGGTAGAGGTATACCGGATAATGCCGTTTTGCTGCTGTTTGAAAATGCTGTGGCACAGGAAATGATACACGTACAGGCAAACCACAAAAGCCAGCTTCCAGATAAGCCAGCCAGGAAACGGATCATAAAGTCCAAGGGTTACCACGATGCTGGTGCCGAAGATCAGGGTTAGAATAGCAGAAGGCCAGGTGATGCCGTACCACAGGCGCTTCTGCATGATTCGGAACTGGTTCTGCAGAATACTACGCTCTGGCTCCGGTTTTTCCGCCGCTTCCGCAAAATAGATGAACAGGCGCACAATATAGAACAGACCCGCAAACCAGGTAACCACAAAGATGATGTGCAAGGCTTTGATGTATAAGAATGACATAGACCGTCAGGTTGCTGTTTCGGCAAAGGTACGTAAAAACAAAAGTCCGGCATACCTTGCGGCACCCGGACTTTGCTCTTCAGTCTGAATAGTTATAAAATCAATCCTCTCACTTTAAACAGACTTACTGAAAATCGGTACGGTCATCTTAGTAGCCCACAGGCGGGCATCCAGGCACATGGCAATGTTGCGTAGGAAAGGCTTGCCGGCAGGCAGCACTTGTATGTCGTGGTTGCTGTACTCCACCAGGCCGTCGTCAGCCAGGGGTTGCAGGCGCATCAGCGCATCCACAAAGTAAGGCAGTTCCTCCGTAGCCCAACTGGTGTAGTCGCGGCACATCAGGTTTTGGATGTGCGTGCGCAGCAGCATGTCCTCGCCTGTCAGTTCATGGCCTTTGAAGATAGGTAAGTGACCGGTGTGTACCGCTTCTTCATAGGCTTCCACTTCTTTGATGTTCTGCATAAAGGCCGTGCCGGTGTCAGAGATGCTGGAGCAGCCCAGGCCGATCAGCAACTCCGTATGGCGCGGGGTGTAACCCATGAAATTGCGGTGCAGGGTACCATTGGCAGCCGCGATGCATAGCTCGTCTTCCGGTAGGGCGAAGTGGTCCATACCTGTCTCGATGTAGCCTGCTTCTTCCAGCATGGCTCTGCCGAGTTCGTACAGACCGCGTTTTACTTCCGGTGCTGGCAAGTCGGCCTCAGAGTAGCGGCGCTGGCCTTTGCTCTTCCAGGGCACGTGGGCGTAGCTGTAGAAGGCGATTCGCTCCGGACGCAGTTCTTTCACTTTCTCGATGGTATGGCGCACGCTCTTCGCGGTCTGGTGCGGCAACCCGTAAATGATGTCACCGTTGATGGAGGTATAGCCGATCTCGCGGGCTATGTCAAAAATCTCTTTTGTCTTCTCAAACGTCTGAATGCGGTTGATGATCAGTTGCACGTAAGGGTCGAAGTCCTGTATGCCGACGCTCAGTCTGCGGAAACCCAGGTCATAAAGTACCTGCAGCTGTTCGCGGTTCGTGGCGTTAGGGTGCACCTCGATGCTGAAAGCCGCATCCGGGGTTGTTTCGGTCTTCTCGAGCAGGCGCTCCAACAGGTTTTTGAGGTTAGCTGCGCTGAAGAAAGTCGGAGTACCGCCGCCCAGGTGCAGCTCCGTAATGCGTGGCTTCTCGTCGAAGAGCGCCAGGTACTGGTCCCACTCTTTTAGCAACGCCTCCAGGTAGGGCGACTCTACTGCGTGGTTTTTGGTGATGCGCTTGTTACAGCCGCAGTAGGTGCACAGTTTCTCACAGAAAGGCAGGTGCAGGTATAGACTGATGCCCTCCTTGCTATTTGTCTTGCGGAAAGCCTGCTGCACATGGCTCATCCAACGCTCCTCAGTCAGGGGTTTTTCATCCCAGAACGGCACGGTAGGGTAGCTGGTATAGCGTGGCGATGGTACGTCGTACTTGGCCAGTAGTTCAGCAGGGGTGGCAGGAGTGACAGCAGTATTCATATTAACTCTTCTAGATTCTATACCGAAGCAGACATCTGCTCCATTACGTTTACAAAGGTCGGGCAACCTGATGTCCCAGGAAATGATATTTGTCAGTCAGCGTGTTTTTTCTGAAATTTAGGACAGGGAAAAGGGTGATATTTGTCATGAAAAACAAATTTCGCGATGAAGAATCCAGGAGCTATACCTGTTCCATCCTTGCCCGCTATACCTCTTAAGCTATACCATTATGCTCGATCATATCACACAAACCACACTGCTATTAGATGAAGAAAAGTGCCGCCAGAATATTGCCATGATGGCTGATAAGGCGGCCCGTAACCACATACGGCTGCGTCCGCATTTCAAAACGCACCAGTCGGTACAGGTGGGGGAGTGGTTCCGGGAGCAGGGCGCGACGGGCATCACCGTGTCGTCGCTTAAGATGGCCCGCTACTTTGCCGCCAACGGCTGGACCGATATCCTGGTGGCTATACCTGTGAACATCCGGGAAATGGAATTGGTGAATGAGTTGGCGGCTAAAGTGCAGTTGCACCTGGTAGCGGTGAACATCGAGACGGTACAGGCGCTGGCAGAAGCTTTGCAGCGTCCTGTTAATATTTGGCTCAAGATAGACACCGGCTACCACCGCACAGGCATCCTGCCGCACAGTCATGAGGAACTCGACGCCATCGTGGCACTGGTCGAGCAGAATGATATGCTGCAGTTCACAGGCGTGCTCGCCCACGACGGCCATACCTACAAACAAACCGATGCGGAGGCCATTCGCACGATTCACCACACCACGGTCTTTCTACTGAACCTGGTGCGCGACAGGTATAAGGGCCGTTTTCCAGAGCTCAAAGTATCGATTGGCGATACTCCGTCGTGCAGCATTTTACAAACCATCACTGGCGTCGACGAGATCAGGCCGGGCAATTATGTGTTTTATGACCTCACACAGCAGCACATCGGCTCCTGCAATTTCAATCAGATAGCAGTTTGCATGGCCTGCCCGATCATTGCGAAGCATCCGGAACGCAACGAGATCATTGTACACGGGGGCAGTGTACATTTCTCCAAAGACAGTCTGATGGGAGCCAACGGATCGCTGATCTTCGGACGGGTGGTGGAACTCAGTGAAAATGGCTGGTCTGAGCCGCTGGAAGGTATAGAAGTGGTATCACTGTCGCAGGAGCACGGAACCATACGCGCCAGCAAAGCGCTCTTCGACAGGTATAAAATCGGCGATCTGATGGGGGTTCTGCCTGTCCACTCCTGCCTGACGGCCGATGTGATGGGGAGCTACACTACTTTGGATGGCAAGCGACTGGAGCATTTGTCAGGTATGGGGCAACTCTAAGTAGCCTTAGGTATAAACTTAGTTAAAAGCCGTTGCTTCGCAGTTGGTTGGCCCCCTGCGAAGCACCGGCTTTTTTATAGTCTGATGAGCGCACAGTATACCCCATGCACCACAGCCGCCATTTTCTCAAAGTCTAGTGTGTCGATGGTGTCGCTGGTCTGGTGGTAGTGCGGGTTACGCAGGAAAGAAGAGTCGTTGATCATGATGGCGTTGATGTCGTATTTCCAATAGTTGCGGTGGTCGGAGAGGCCCACCAGTCCGAAGCCAGCCGGCAGGTTTACCGACTGCACATCAATAGCCGTATGTTGGCGCATGAGATCACGCACATGCTGGGTATAGGCTTCCTGGCCAGTTTTCCCGACCACGACAATAAAATTGCCCGTATGCGGGTAGTGCCTGGCCAGTTCCGGATCCGGAAACTTCTGTGAGTGGGGCTCATCCGAAAAATAACCGATCATTTCGTAGCAGATCATGGCCCGCACCTTTACTTTCTGTTCGTGCAGTTTTCGGGCGTGCACGGCACTGCCCATGTCCTCACTGGCAAAGTAGGGCGGCTCCTCCAGACAATAGGCGACCAGTTCGACATCATGTTGTAGCAGTGGCTTGTGCTCGTGCAGGAGGCGGGCAGTCTCGAGCAGGCCGGCCACACCGCTGGCGTTGTCATCGGCGCCGGGCTGATCTCCGCATACATCATTGTGCGCTCCCACCACCAGCCGCTCGGCACTGTTTTGGCCTTTAAATAGGGCTACCACATTTTTGTAAGTCCGGTTGTCGACTTTGAAAGGCTGCTCCTGCACTTCACAATTCAGCTTCTCCAATTCGCCTTTTATATACCGGATCGCCTCTTCCAGTGCCTCCATACTCTGGTAGTTTCGTGCCGGCGCTATACCTGTCAGCCGTTCCACATCCCGGTAAAGTCTCTCTTTGCTGTTTTTCATACCCTTACGCTCTTGTAGATTACATTTTACGGTATTGGCTGGATCTGTTTTGCTACTAGCAGGCAGGATAGTGGTCCAGATAACCCCTGATGGCGCTCTCAGGTATAGCCTCCTTTGCCGCTAATCTTTTTTAAAAGACCTATACCTTCCATTTGCCCGAAAGGCATATCTTTGCTTTCCCCACAGCAAACCATGAGTACAGTTAAAACACCCGCACCGCTAAAGCCCATCAAGACGCCCAAAAAGGCCGCGCCGGCCCCCCGGGTGCCCCGTGCTGCGCCTAAGCGGAAAAAAGGGAAGAAGAAGCAGTCCAAACTGCCTTTCTGGATCGGCGTGGGTGTGGTGGCGGCCATCGGTTTGCTGGTGCTTTACGTAGAGTTCTTCAGGGAAAAGGAGCAGCCCATCTGGCCCGAGGGGCATAGTCCGCTCGGCAATACCATACTGGGTATAGACGTGTCCAAATACCAGCGCAAAATCAACTGGGAAAAGGTGCGCGACAACGACGTGTCCTTTGCCTTTATCAAAGCCACGGAGGGCGTAAAGCTGAAAGATAGTCACTATGTGCGCAACTGGGAGGGAACGCAGGAAGTGGGCATCATCCGGGGGGCCTACCATTTTTATCGGCCCAATGTGTCGCCGGAGGAGCAAGCTCGTAACTTCATCCAGACGGTGGTGCTGCAGCCGGGCGATTTACCCCCTGTGCTGGATGTGGAGGTACGAGGCAAGCAACCGCTCAACCATTTTCGGGGCGATATCAAGGAGTGGCTCGTGCATGTGGAGCGTGCCTATGGCGTCAAGCCGATCATCTATACCGGGTACAGCTTTTACAAGGAATACCTGGAGGGCTTCTTTGACGAGTATACCCTCTGGATTGCGCATTACAACGTGAAGGAGCTGAAAATGCAGCGTACCGATCGGGCCTTGCTTTCATTCTGGCAGCACACCGACCGCGGTGTGATCGATGGTATAAAAGGACCTGTGGATTGCAACATCTTTTACGGCACCAGGAAAGACATCCTGAAACTGTGTATACAGCCTACTGAGCCTGCAAAAACAGCAAAGGCGCAACGATAAGCTGCGCCTTTGCTGTTTCTAACAGACTATACCTGTTTACCAGTCGGTCGCCCAACGGTTTCGTGCTGTGTTAAATTCCCGTGGACGTCCCTGGCTACCGGAGTTTCTGCTGCCTTGGCTGCCTGACTGCAGGTAGCCGCTCGAGCCATAGTCACCTTCGCCATACTTGCTGCGGGATTCGCGGTTGTAGCCGCCGCCCATGTAATTGCCCTGGTCGTCGCCGTAGTTAGAGCTGTAGTAGTCGTCGCGCTCAAAATCGTAGCGTTCCTGTCCGCCACGTCCCTCAAAGCGGCGCGAAACCTCGTTGCCGTACAAGTCCTCACGGTCGGAGCCATACCGGTTGTGGCGGCTATAGTCCCGGCCTTCCTCGCGGTAGCCGCGATTGCCTATCGATCCTCTGCCTTCACTGCCGTAGCTGCCTTGGGAGCCCATGCCGCTATCAAATGGGTGGCTAGAATCGTGATGGCCACCACGGATGTCACCAAAGCCCTGGGCACCTCCGTAGCTGCCCATATTGCCGTAGTTGCGGGAAGTGCTATAGGTGTTGCTGTCAGTGATGTTGGTATTAGAGTAGTTGCGCGATCCGCCCCGCTCATTGCCCTGGTTGCCCCAGGTACCCTGGTAGCTCTCGTTGCCATAGCCGCCGTGCGCGGCGGAGCCGTAATCGTCGAAACGATAGTCGCTATCCTGCTCCGGATGGCGGTAGCGCTCCGAGCGGTGGGTATGGAAGCCTCCTTCGCGGCGGTCGTAATCTCGGTCTGATTCGTGTCTGTTCATAGTTATAAGTTTTAGCGTTTTACATCGGTACACTTTACTTATAAACGGGAGCGAACGTCAACTGTTGGGCAATTTGTGGTCGGACTTACTGAGGAGTGGTCATCAGGTTGGCAGGAAGGATCGTATGGGTGCGAGCGCCTGATTTAACCGGCTTTTGCACCAGTGGCTTATCCTGCCGCTGAGAGGTGTTATAAGGTTTGTAGCCAAACAGCAGGAAACTGGTCGATACAGCCACCGACACCATCGTGATGACAATCGCTACGTACCGGATGCCGTCGTAGAAGCTGTGGCGCGTGCGCCAGATGGCCAGCCGGAGCGGTTGCAACACAGGCTGCAGGGCGTTGGCATGCAACACATTGTGGCGCACCCACTGGATGAATTTCTCCTGCCCGATTACCACCACCGCACCCAGTATACCGATGTTCACAAGCGAGAACATGGCCATCATCTGCACATAGGGGTTGGTGTAGAGGTGCCCGTACAGGTGCTGGCTGTAGGCAATGGCGCCAAGCATCAGCCCAATCATCAGGATGTTGGGCAGGCTCAGGAGCCAATTGTTTTTCGGTTTGTCGTCCTTGGGCGTTGGTATGTAGGGTACCTTCACGCGGAAAATTGAGTAGATGAGTCCCAGCAGGAAAATCCACCAGGTGCCGGTGCGCAGAATGCCCCCAAACAGGTGGAAGCCTTTTTCGTTTTTCTCGTGGTACCAGCGCTGCGCATACTGCCGGATGGCGATGGAGATCAGGAAGAAAGGCGTGAACATGATCAAAAACTCACCCAGCGACACATACCACGGAAACTCGGCCATGATGAGCGCCAGCGAGGGAATCAGAAAATCGATCAGGTTGAACACCCCGAAGAGGTAGTAAAGCGGAAGCGTACCGTAGTGGATGCGCTGCCGCCAGGTGAAGTGCTTGAACAACCTTGGATATACCGAAAAGAGCAGCTCAAAGGTGCCGCGGCTCCACTTTACCTGCTGTTTGTAGTAAGCCGAAAGTGTACCCGGTACCAGGCCACGGTTCAGGATTTTGGGAACGTAGACCGATTTCCATCCCTTGGCGTGCAGTTGCATGGCAGTGTGCATGTCTTCAGCCAGTCCAGCGGCATGGCCACCAATGCTGTCGAGGGCGCTGCGGCGGAAGGTACAGTTGGCGCCGATGGCCTGGGCCGTGCCGTGGGCATTCATGCCCATCATCATCGGTCCATAGAAGTTGTAGGTCTGCTCAGCGGCGCCATAGGCTACCAGGCTTTCCTTTTGGTTGTAATAGGCCTGCACGCACTGTACATAGCCTATCTCCGGATCTTCAAAATATGGTAGCACCTCATCCAGAAATTCCGGTACAGGCACATGATCAGGGTCCAGCACCAGGCAGATGTCGCCGGTGGCCTGCTTCAGGGCGTTGTTGATGTTGCCGGCTTTGGCATTGATCTTCTGGGTACGGGTAACGTGAATAACACCCAGACGGGCGCATTCCTTCCGCAGAAATGGATCATCAGCTTCGTCGCAAAGGTAAGTGGTATGCGGGTAGCGGATGCGCTGAATGGCCTCCAGCGTGTTGATGATCATGTCGTAAGGCTCACCGGGACAGAAGGTAGTGAGCACATCTACTTTAAATTTGGTGCGCAGCTTGGGCTTAACGGGAACGCTCACATCGAAGTAGTGGTACCACTCATGCAGGGTGCGGAGGAGTTTGAAGCCCAGTGCTGTCGTGAGCATGATGTAGAGCGGCAGGTAGCCGATATGGTCTTTGTCGATGAACCAGTAGAGGAACAGCACCATCGTGATGAGGCCCATCACGATCATCAATCGAATAGTCAGGACATCCTTCTGCCTGGGAGTTACGCCGGGAATAGAAGCATGCTGAACTTTCGGATTACTGGCAGGAATGTTATACATCAGAGATTAGGAACGTGTATTGTATGTAGGATGGTCTAATTGCCATCAAAGCGCTGTTTTGTATGATTTAGGGTAATCTGGTACAATAACATCTGAAGTTTATACTCGTATTAGCCTCAAAAGTTCTGTTGCTTCACCCGCAATTTGATCACGCATACCCGCTATACCTGATTATATGTTTACCCACCATATGTTCTATTTTATCAGTAAGAGTACAATTTTATTGTTTTGCTTACTTCTGATTAGCTCATGTTCTAATAGAGCGTCTGATCCTCAGCGCTATACAAAAATGGGCCGCACAGTAGAGGTAGTTAAAGAAGGCGACAAATATACTTTGTACCGCAACGGCGAACCATACTTCATAAGGGGAGCCGCAGGCTATGAGCATTTCGACAAGGTGGCGGCCTATGGCGGCAACTCCATCCGGATATGGCACACAGATGAGGATACCCCGCGCATACTCGACGAAGCGCATAAACAAGGCCTGACCGTGATGCTGGGGCTCTGGATGGAGCGTGAGCGGGAGGGCTTCAACTATTACGACAAAGACGACGTGGCCGCTCAGAAAGAGCGCCTGCGTGCGGAAGTGCTCAAGTACAAAGACCATCCGGCCCTGCTAATGTGGGTGGTGGGCAACGAGTTGTATGCGGAAGGGTCCAATGTGAAGGTATGGGATGCCGTGAACGGCGTGGCCGAAATGATTCATGAAATCGATCCCAATCACCCGACCACGACGACGGTGATGAACGTGCCGAAGCAGGTCGTGAACCTGATCAACCGCCGCTGCCCGGCCATCGACATCCTGTCCATCAACTCATTTGGAGCTCTGCACGACTTGCCTGCCGAATTACGCGATACGAACTGGGATGGACCTTATGTTATAGCCGAGTTCGGGGGCCGGGGTTATTGGGAAACCTACACCACCTGGTGGTACGCGCCCATTGAGCAGACCAGTTCAGAGAAAGCCGCCTTTGCCCGTGAAAGGTACGAAAACACCGTGCTGGCCGACCCTGACCGCTGCCTGGGCGCCTACGCTTTTATCTGGGGCTACAAGTACGAGACGACCCCGACCTGGTTCAGTATCATGACCGAGACTGGCGAAGAAACCGAAATGGCGCAGGTGATGCGGGAGATCTGGAGTGGGAAGCGCGACTTTAACCGGGCGCCGCACATTGCCTACCTGTCCCTCAAAGATATCTTCCCATCTGACCAGGTATACCTGCAGCCCGGTGAACTATCCACAGCAGCTGTGTTCGCCTCCGATCCGGATGGCGACAGCCTGCAGGTGAAATGGGAACTGCTGCCCGAAACCGTGAGCGAGGACGGCAACGCCATCAAAGAGCAAAAGCCAGATATTATACCTGGCGCGATCCAGCAGGCTGATGGTAACAGCGTTACCCTAAAAGCTCCCCAGCGCGATGGCGCTTACCGGCTGTACGCCTATGTGTATGACGGCCAGGGGAACGTCGCCACTGCTAACTTCCCATTCTATGTGAAGGCCGGTAACAAGTTCAGTTCAGCATTGGATTTTTATTAACAGGCTCCGTGCTTCATTAGACTATTTTGCTAATTCTTAGACTTATTGCTTCCTCTCTTCTTGTCCGAATGTTTATTTAGTGAGTGCTACAACCAATTTGTCCCTTCATCAGTACACCACTTACCTCAGTTTTAGATTTAGGAGTAGTACAATTTAGACTGTTTCCGATAGAGGCAGTCTTCAGGCCATGCTGTCTCCAACTGAACATTTCAAAGATTCTAGAGCCTGAATTGAACACATGAGCAAGCAACTTAATAATACAAAAATAGCAAAGGCGAAACCTGCCGAAAAAGCGATTCGGACGGTGGCCAAAAATGAGCAGAAAAACCCTAAAAAGCTGGAGGCGGAAGACTTTTACAAAGAGGCGCTGAGCCTGCTGGTGAAAAGCGAAGCAAAGTTTCTGGTTGGCGGCGGACTGGCCCTGGATATGTACACCGGTATCAACAGAGCGACCAAAGACCTGGATATCTTTTGCAAAGTGGGAGAGTGTCCCCGCATCCTCAAGACCTTTGCCGACAGCGGTTACGATACCGAGATGACCGATGCCCGCTGGCTGGCCAAAGCCAAAAAGCAGGACCACCTCATGGACCTGATCTATAATAACCCGGCCAGCCTGTGCCCGGTGGATGACCGTTGGTTTGAGTATGCTACCGAAGGCGAACTGTATGGGGTGAAAGTGAAGTTTATGCCGCCCGAAGAGCTCATCTGGTGCAAACTGTATGTGCAGAACCGGGAACGTTACGACGGTTCAGACATTAACCACCTCATCCTTCGCTGCGGCCCAAAGCTCGATTGGAACCGCCTGTGGTCCTATACCGAACAGCACTGGCAACTTGTGCTGGCCCAGTTCATGAGTTTCCATTTCGTATACCCTTCCGACCGCGACATCATACCCCGTTGGCTAATGGACGAACTGCTGCTGCGGGCCAAAGAGCAATACGACGTGGAAACGCCCAAAGAAAAGATCTGCCGCGGGCCCTACATTGATCAAACCCAATACGGCCACGACATCACCGTATGGGACTACAAAGCCCTCACCATGCGCACGATTTAGCCTGTATTTTAGGTTATCGTTCCTGTAGGTATAATACTTCGCTGAAAGGCTATACCTGGCCGCATCACAACAAAGGCCCTGTACATACAGGGCCTTTGTTGTTTCAGAACTTATCGCTGCGTCGCTCCAGCAGTATGGTATTGCGCCATACCCCGTGCAACTGGGCAATGCGATCGCGGTAACCGATTTGCCGGAATCCGTGCCGTTCTTGCATGCGTAGGCTGGTACTATTTTCGGAAAAGGTGGAGGATTGCAGGGTCCAGATGCCATTGGCCTCGCTCTCGACAATCATAGCCTGCATCAGTTGGTCGGCTATACCTCTACCCCTGTGGCGGGTGGCGATGTAAATACTAAATTCAGCCACACCGCGGTAACAAGCTCGAGAGGAGACAGGTAATAGCGCCACCCATCCCAGCACTTCATCCTTTTCGATGGCAACTATTCGGGTATGCGGCAAGTGGTTGCGATCCCATTCCTCCCAGGTGGGCACTTCGGTGTTGAAGGTGGAGTAGCCTGTCTTCAGGCCTTCGCCGTAGATGCGGAGCACCTCGTGGGCATGCTCCGGTTGCATCGGTACAAGCTGTATCATTGCTTATTTCCAGATCAGAATCAGGGTGCCACATAAAATTACGCCCATACCGAGCAGCAGGCGGGGTGTGAGCGGTTCGTTCAACAGAAAGTAGGAGAGGCCCACCGTTACCAGAATGCCTGCCCGGTCAATGGTGGCCACCACTGATACATCGGCTGTTTTAATGGCCTTAAAATAGAGTATCCAGTAAACGGCGGTGCAGGCGCCGGCCAGTATGAACCAGGTCAGCGTTTTGTTGTCGATGTGGCGGGCCGTTTTGAGACCGCCTGCGTAAAGCGCGTGCCCGAGTACCATCATAAACAGCACCCCCGTTCGTATAACCAAGGCCAGGTGTTCGTTGGCATTGTTATTCATACCCATCTTCGCAAACACCATTGCCACGCCCCCTGTGAGCATGGCAACAAGTGCGTATCCTAACCAAGATTCCATTATCCTAAAAATTTCAGGCTGCAATAGTACGATAGGTTTTATACTTTCCCGCTACCGCCGGCATTAATTTTTTATGCGCCTGCCAGCCTGCTCCTTTTTACTTCTTTGAGAGCTGGTTAGCGGCTCTTACCTGTATGATTTCCGCTTTCATGGCCTCCAGGTCCGTGCGGAATTTTCGGCTCTCCATCAACTCGTCCATAAACTGGCGGGCAAACTCTTTTCCGGCTTCTGAGTCGCTGGGATAGTGCACGCCGCGTGTCTCCCTGGAAAAGGCCATGTCGCTGGCAATACCCGCAAAGTGGTCTTTGTACTCCGGAAAAATGTAGCTCAGGATAAAAGCATGCACATAAGAAGTGGAAGCGTCTCCGCTTGGGTAGGAGGCGTGGCCCGGTGCTTCGAGGTTATCCAGGCGGCTATCCAGCTGGTATGGACGCGGGCGGTTAAAATCGGCTTTAAGGGAGAAAATGTAATACGTAGCGTCCTGGATCACGTTCTGGAGCACCCGTGAAGTGATAGGCAGCTTCTCTGGGTTGAACCACGGACCTAGATCACGCCCAATGTAGAAGAGGCTGCTAAGGTTTCGGGTATAGTCTGCATCAGCGGGGTTTGTGGTGAACGGGTCGAAGTATACGTTCGCCATGGTTTCGGTACGGTTAACGGCTTCGGCGTTGCGGGTCTTTTGCAGGTGCAGCAAAAAGTCGAGTTCGGAGCGGGTTTCGGCGGAGCTGTTGGCCGGGAAAGGCTTCAACTTGAATTTGCTTACCGGCACATCCACGTATACCGTGCGCAGCTTCAGGTAGGCACCTCGCTTGAAGTCAGCCTCGGGGAAGGTAATGTCGTCCAAAGAACGGATGGCCACGACTGACTTATTTTCCTTTGCTGCTTCTTTGCCGCCCTTAAAAACCATAGCCGTTTGGGCAAGTGCCGCTGTTTGCAAAGCCAGGCTGCAGAGTAAGGTCAGGGCTAAGGCGCGTAGGGCAGGGGTTTTCTTATGTTGCTTGCATGCATCTTTTGTGCAGGTCTGCTGCGTAGCAGCCTGCTGTTCTTGTGAGGTTTGGCTGTCTTGCTTCGCTTTCTGGTTTTCAACTGACTGTGGGGTTGCGAATTGATAAATCGGTTCCATAAGATGAATTGTTTAGATGTTTAAATTTCAAATTCATCAGGATGACGGGGAAGGAAATGAAAAGACGCAAAGGTTTGGAAATTTTTTGGATCAGGGATTTTGGGAGATGGGAAGGCAGAACTTTATGAATGATTATACCTCCCCTTCCCGAGTCAAGTTCGGGATCTTAGACTTTGAAGGGGCGACTTATGGCTACTGTTTTCTTTGTCATCCTGAAAGGATTTTGGTTAAAATAGAGAGCCTCTGCCCATTCCGATAGGGGATTTTCTGGCATTACCATCTCACATGTATAAGTGCTAAAGTTTTGGTTCCTGATACTCGCAAAAGCCCAAACTATACTAAAACCCTTTCCTATAATCTTATTACCTTAGCGTCACATTGCCGCTGGCAGCTGATAATAAGTAACTAAACACCAGACATAATAAACACCAGACATAATAAACCATACATGAGCACTGAAGTAAGAGCACTCGAACCGAAAGCCCTTTGGAATAATTTTGCAGACCTGAACGCCGTGCCGCGTCCATCCAAAAAAGAAGAGCGCGTGATCGCCTTTATGATGGAATTCGGTCAGAAGCTTGGCCTTGAAACCATTCAGGATGAAATTGGCAACGTCATCATCAAGAAACCCGCCACCCCGGGTATGGAAGACCGCAAGACGGTACTCATCCAGAGCCACGTGGACATGGTGCACCAGAAAAACGCGGATACTGATTTTGATTTCGACAAACAGGGCATCGACATGTATGTGGACGGCGACTGGGTGAAAGCCCGCGGCACGACTTTGGGAGCCGATAACGGCCTTGGAGTTGCTTCCATCATGACCTTGCTGGCCGCTAACGACATCGAGCACCCAGCCATTGAGGCGCTCTTCACAGTAGACGAAGAAACAGGTATGACTGGCGCGCTCGGCCTGAAAGGAGGGGTACTGGAAGCTGACATCATGCTCAATCTCGACACCGAAGACGACACTGAATTGACCATCGGTTGCGCAGGCGGTGTGGATATTAACGCAAGCGGAACCTACCAGCCGGAAAGTATAAACGGCGACATGAAAGGCTACAAGGTCAGTATCAAAGGCCTGACCGGTGGCCACTCCGGTATGGACATCTACCTGGGTCGCGGCAATGCCAACAAACTGATGAACCGTTTGCTGCATCAAGCTTCTGAAAAAGTTGGCCTGCGCATCGGCTCCATCGACGGCGGTAGCCTCCGCAATGCCATTCCACGTGAGTCGGTGGCGGTGGTCGCTATACCTGCAGGGGAGGCAGCTGCTTTCGATAAGTTTGTGGAGGAACTGACGGCAATCCTCAAAACTGAGCATGCTACCACAGATCCTAACCTGGCGGTAACGGTAGAGCAGGTAGAGGCTCCGGCGCAAGTGTTGCCAGCAGACTACCAGTCGAAACTGTTGCGGGCGCTTTATGCCTGCCACAACGGGGTATACCGCATGAGCCCGGATATCGAACATCTGGTACAGACCTCGAACAACGTAGCCCGTGTCCTGGTGCAGGACGGTAAGTTAACGGTACAGTGCCTCACTCGTAGCTCTGTGGACAGCGAGAAAATGGATCTGGCTGCTGGAATTAAATGCGCACTTGAGCTGGCTGGCGCTTCCGTATCACTGAGCGGCATGTATCCGGGCTGGATGCCTCGTCCGGGTGCGGGTATCGTGCAGTTGATGAGCGACCTGTATAAAGAGAAATATAACGGGGAAGCCCACGTGAACGCCTGCCATGCGGGTTTGGAGTGCGGCATCATCGGGGCAAACTATCCGGAGATGGAAATGATCTCGTTCGGACCAAACATCCGCGGCGCTCACTCACCCGACGAAAAAGTGCAGATAAGCTCGGTGCAGAAGTACTGGGATTTTCTGCTGGATACCCTGAAGCGTATACCTACGAAGGCGTAACCTAAATTCAAGTATATTTTTTAAAGTCCCTTTCAGGTAAAATCTGGGAGGGACTTTTTTTATGCCTATTTGCTCACCCGCATCACCCAATCCATTTCCCGATCTACTGCCTGCAGGGCGATCCTTGACTCCACTATCAGAAGCAGACTGGCATAGAACAATAGGCCGGCTCCTAGCAGGCTAAGCAGTGTAATGGCCCAGGCGTAGGGTAAGTTAAGCACGTCGAACAGGGCGATAGCGATGCTGGTGGCGACGAAGACGCCGAGGGTCAGGTAAAGGCTCGTCATGGCGCGTTGCAGCAGGCGGCAGCGGCGGGTGGCCCGCATCAGTAACTCCAGCAGAAAGCTTTTCTCAGCTGAGTCTGATTCAGAAATCGTTTCTTTGTTTGTGAGGGCGCTGTACTGGTCTGCCAGTTTGCGCACTCGTTCCATGCTACGGCTCAAGCGCTGGGAGGTAGTCAGAATAAGGGAGCCACTCGCCATGATCAGAATGGCCGGGGTGATCATGGCCGAAAGGATCGTGAGTGCTGCGGAGAGGTTGTCCATAAGTTATTAATTTGATTAAGCGACAGGCCACGCCATCATGGTGGTAACGGCATTAGCAGTTTGGCGGGTATCCTGTCGACTAAACTGCACGACCACCGGCACGTTAGATTGCAGCACACAAGAGTAAGGTGTGTCCAAAGGTATAGCCAGCGGGTCGATCAGGTCATTGAAGCGAACCTCTTTCATGCGCTGCGCTTCCACACAGATCGGGTAGGGGCCATGTGGGGGGCGGTCCTGGTAATAAATGGTTAGTTCGATGTCAGCTTCCTTGCCGGATGTGTTTAGGATGCTTAGGCGGTCGTGGCTGGTAAACTCAGGCTCTTTGCCATTGGTGCCAAAAGGGATGTGGCCACCGGGTATCACCCATAGCTTGCTGCCTATTTTTTGTGGTTTCATGTTATTAAGTTCTCTTAGCTTATTCAATGCCCATGAGGCGACGCATGTAGGGTGTCAGGAATACGCCATAGGGGTCCATCTCTTTCCGAATTTTCTGAAATTTATCCCAGTCAGGGTATAGCGGCTGCAGTTCTTTGGCTGTGAGCGTGTGTTTTTTCCCCCAGTGCGGACGGCCACCATACTCTCTGAAAATGGGCTCAATGTCTTTAAAGTAATCCCAAAAGGGAAGGCCTGCGTTGTGGTGCAGCGAGATCGTAACGGAGTCACCTTCGTGATAGGGACTCAGGTAGGCGTCGTCTGGAGCGATGGTGCGATAGAGTACACGCCAAGCCACTTCTTTGCGGTGTTTCTCCTTCACACGCTTTCGCACGGCCTCAAAACAGGCTGGTCCGTTTTCGGCGGGCAGGGCATATTCCATTTCGTCAAACTTGAGTGTCCGCTCACGGGGCAGCACCTCATGGCTCCATCCTTGTTCATCTTCAACGCAGGTGGCATAGGGTATGTCGTCGATGTCCTGGTCAGGTTCATTCAGGGTGCGGAGCTTGGCCAGATCGGAGCGGGGGTACCAGTAAAAGTCAAAATTGCGGTTGTTTTCTATCAGTTCGTCCAGATGTTCCATGCACTGCTCTATGTGCGTACACCATTCACGGCGATGCAGTTTAAAAGCTGGCTGCAATTTAAGTCTGATCTGGGAAAAGATCCCCAGCATGCCCATCGAAGTGCGCAGTGCCCGGATGAACTCCGGGTCATCTTCGATGTGCTTGTCGATGATATCTCCGGAGGCGGTAATTAACCGTGCCCCTATGAGCATAGTAGAAAGGTTCTGCAGTTTTTTGCCAGTGCCGTGAGTGCCCGTACCAATAGCACCCGATACGTTCTGCACATCCACATCACCGGTGTTGTGCATGGCCAGCCCTACTTTGTAAAGTTCCTGCCCGGCTTTGTGCACCTTCATGCCGGCATAGATGGTGGCTTCATTGGCTTCCTTATCGTGCGACACCAATCCCTGCATTTTGTCTAGTGAGATGAGCGTGTCCTCTGTTTCAATCAGGGGAGAGGAGGAGTGCTGGGCACCAGTTACGCGCACGTTGCGTCCTTCTTTGGCCGATTTCGCTACGACTTTGGCTATTTCCTTATCGCTTTTAGGGTGGAGCAACTGCTTTGGGGTGAAACACAGGCTGCCCGACCAGTTGGTCACTTCTTTTGCCATGCAGGTTTGATTTGCTATACCTGCACTTGTCGGACTATGCCTACAGGCGACAGGTATAAATTTCTGTTCTTTAACGACAGCACTCATTTCGGGTTTTGCCACCCCAAACAAAAAGGGCGCATCTTCTGCGCCCTTTTTGTTTGATTTTAAAATCTTCTAACTCCTAAACTCTCTAACTCCCAAACTCCTCAACTCCTAAGGTAAACCCTGAATTCTGAGCCTTTGCCTTGTTCGCTGTCGCATTCGATTCTACCATCGCTGTTCTCCACGATCCGCTTCACGATGGCCAGGCCCACGCCAGTGCCCTCTACGTGCGCATGCAGGCGCTTGAACATGGCAAATACTTTTTCCCGGTCTTCTGATTTCAGGCCAAGCCCGTTGTCTTTTACCCGGAACACGGTATAGGCACCTTCGCGGTAAGTGCTCACCTCAATCAGCGGCTGACGCTCAGGCGAGCTATACTTGATGGCATTCGACACAAGGTTGTAAACGATGCTGCGCAGGTTTTTACGTGAGAAAACCATTGCCGGCACCTCAGAAAAGTCTGTGTCGATCGTAGCGTCGTATTTGAGAATCAGGTCCTGAATGTTGAGTGTCACATCATCGATCAACTCCGCAAAGCGTACGCTTTCGATAGGCGTTTCATCCTGGTGCTGTAGCTTGGCAACTTCCGTCAGGTCCATCAGTGTGTGTTTGAACCGGCTGATGGCATCCTGTATCATGTTCATGATGATGTTGAGTTCACCGTGATCCGGCTCAGGGGTATTGAGCACCTCTCTTAGCGCAACTGCCAGTCCCTCAATGTTGTTGATAGGGGCTTTCAGATCGTGGGAGGCGGTATAGACAAAATTGTCCAGGTCTTTGTTCACACGGGTGAGTTCGGCGGTGCGGGCATTCACCCGTTCTTCCAGCTCGCGGTTGATCTCCTGCGTGCGTTTGTGGGCACGTTCTATTTCTTTCTTTTGCAGGTAAAAACGCACAAAGGCTGCCACTTTGGCTTTGGTGATGGCAGGGTGCAGGGGTTTGAAGAGAAAGTCCACGGCACCGGCCTCAAATCCCTCCATCACATGCACATCCTGCTGGTGAATGGCTGTTACGAAAATGATCGGAATATCCCGTGTTTTGGAAATGTCGCGCAGGTAGCGGGCTACCTCATAACCATTCATGCCGGGCATCTGCACATCCAGCAAAATCAGGGCAATCTCATCCTGCAGAGCTATTTTCAGGGCTTCCTCGCCTGAATTAGCAAACAGGTACTCGGTGTTGTCGCCATCTTCCGATAGCAGGCTCGCCAGGCTGACAAGGTTTTCTTCCCTGTCGTCCACGAGCAAAATCTTTACCGGGTGGGTAGGTGTAGGCAAGGTCGTAATTGGTAAGATATCGTGGTCAGTGTCCATGTAAGGTTAGCAAATAAGCTTGTATGCGCTCAACATTTAGGATACTACAGCCGGGTGTGCTCTGGATGGCTGCCAGCGGCATGGTAGAAATTTCCGCTTCGCCGGGGTGCTGCACAATGGCGGTACCCCGTTTGTCAAATATATACTTTAATCCCGAACTTCCATCCTTGCTGGCGCCACTAAGTAATATACCCACCGTATTTTTCCCGAAAACATCGGCTGCGCTGGAAAAAGTCACATCGATGGAAGGGCGGGAGTAGTTCTCCAGCTCAGAGTCATCGAGTGAGAAGGTATGGTCTTTTTCGAGCAGCACGTGGTAGTTGGCCGGCGCAATGTACACATGGCCAGACTCCAGCGGCGCTTTATCATCCACTTCCTCCGCCTTCAGCACCAGTTTTTTGTCGAAGAGTTCCTGCAGACTGCCCTCCTGGTTGCGCAAACGGTGCAGCACCAGCACGATGGGAATACTGTAGTCGGCAGGAAGGCCTTGCAGTATTTTCATCGACGCCTGTATGCCGCCCCAGGAGCCACCTATAACGATCAGTCGGGATGTGTCGTCCATCAGGAGTTTTTGCGGTATATGCGGTTGTTTTTGTCTACAAAGCTATACTTGCTGCTGATACCTGACATGGCCAGTGTCTCTTTTTTGCCAAGCGCCAGGTAGCCAAGGTCCACCAGGCTCTCGTCGAACAGTTGGTATACCCGCTCCTGCAGCGTGCGGTTAAAGTATATAAGCACGTTGCGGCACACGATCAGGTGAAACTCGTTGAAAGAGCTGTCGGTAGCCAGGTTATGCGGGTAAAACACCACGTTCCTGACAAGCGATGCGTTGAACTTCACACTGCCGTAGTTGCTGGTATAGTATTCTGCAAAATCGCGCTTGCCGCCTGCTGCATAGTACGCCGCGGTATAGGCCGTCATGTGCGTAGCAGAGAAGATGCCGTCTTTCGCCTGCCGCAATACCTTCTGGTTGATGTCGGTGGCGTAGATCTTGGTACGGCCCAGCAACCCTTCTTCCTCCAGCAAAATCGCCAGCGAAATGAGCTCCTCGCCGGTAGAGCAGCCCGCGTCCCATACCTTGATGAAAGGGTAGGTGGACAGGATCGGCAGCACATTCTCGCGCAGCGACTTGTAAAAAGTCGGGTCACGGAACATCTCCGTCACATTCACGGTGATCTCCTGCAGAAAATTCTCGAAGAAGAAACTGTCCGTGAACAGGAACTTGCGCAGGTCTTCGATGCTCTGCAGGTGCTTTTGGCCCAGAAACCGCTTGATGCGGCGGTACACCGAGGCCCGGGCGTAGCCACTGAAATCGTAACCGTAAGCTGTGTGAATTTCCCTGATGAGCGCCTCTACCTCCAGCTCAAACAATTCATTCTGCTCAGGCTTCATACAACCAAACCCGCATCAGGGTCAGTAATTTATCGGTATCTACTGGTTTAGGTATATAGTCAGAAGCACCGGCTTCTATGCATTTTTCTCTGTCTTCTTTCATAGCCTTGGCGGTGAGTGAAATAATCGGCAGTTGCTTAAAACGTAAATCCGCCCGGATTCGTTTTGTCGCTTCTATACCGTCCATTTCCGGCATCATTACGTCCATCAGCACCATATCTATACCTGTCTCCGTGTCAAGTTTTTCCAGGGCCTCTTTGCCGTCATAGGCTGCGACTACCTGCATGCCGTGGAGCTCCAGCAGACTGCTCAGCGAGTAGATGTTGCGCACGTCGTCGTCCACCACCAGTATCTTCTTGCCGCGCAGCACTTCCTCCGGCACGTGCAGCTTCATCTTCAACTCATTGCCCGGCGGCAGCTTCTGGTTGACTTTGTGCAGGAAGAGCTGCACCTCGTCGAGCAGGCGCAGGTATGAGTACTCGTTTTTGATGATGATCGTGTTGGCAAACTCTTTCAGTTTGGTCTCTTCGTCCTCACTCAGGTCTTTGCCAGAGTAAATGATGATCGGGATGTCACCGAGTTTGGTCTGCGACTTGATTCGCTTCATCCAGTCGTAGCCTTTCATGCCCGGCAGGTTCAGGTCGAGGATGATGCAGTCTACCTTTTGTTTCGCCAGCACCTTCTCGGCTTCTTCGGCGGAGTAGGCAGAGGTTGACTTGAGCCCATGGGCCAGCAGCAGCTCGGCCACAGCCTTGTTCTCGATCTCGTTGTCCTCCACGATCAGGATGTTCTCAATGCTGACTCCTGACTTGTTCACGATAGACCCAAAGGCTTTGTTCAGCATTTCAAGCGTTACTGGTTTCGGCAGGTATTCTTCGTTTTCAGCGTGCTCTCCAATTACCTCCTTGTCATAGGCCGACATCACATGCACGTTGATGTTGCGCAGGTTTTTGTCTTCACGCACTTTTTTGAGCACATCCCAACCCGTCATGTCTGGCAGTTGGATGTCGAGCAGCATGGCATCGGGCTTGTGCTCCATGGCCATGCGCAGGCCGTCGCGACCCGTGAAGGCCTGGTGCACCCGGAAGTTTTTGGCCTTGGCGAAGTCAGCCAGGATGTCGCTGAAGCCTTTGTCGTCTTCCACGATGAGTACACAAATGTCCTTTTTGTCTTCGCGCTCCATGTTCAGGAAAACCTGCCCCATGCTCTGGCTCTTTTGTTGCGCCGACGATGGACCAGCCATTGCAGCAGGCTGGGCAATAGATGGGGTATAGGCAGATGCCTGACGCTTCTCAGGTATAGCGGCACCATTTGCTTTACCGAACGGCACGCGCGGCAGGTATAACGTGAAGGTACTGCCCTTGCCCGGCTCACTTTCCAGCATCAGTTCGCCGCCCAGCAGGCTAGCAAGTTCCTTGCTGATCGTCAGACCCAAACCCGTGCCGCCGTATTTGCGGGTGGTGGAGGTGTCGGCTTGCTGGAAGGCTTCGAACACTACTTCCTGCTTGTCCTGAGCTATACCTATACCTGTGTCGCGCACGGCAAAGGCCACCACATCCTGTGACTCGCGCAGCAGTTCTGATTTGAAGGCAGGGCGCTCGGTAACCGGGTATACCTTGAACTCTACTTCACCGCCCTCGTCGGTAAACTTGATGGCATTGCCGATAAAGTTCTTCAGGATCTGCTCCAGGCGGAAGCGGTCGGTCACGATACTGTCGAAGGCGCCTGGCAGGTGGCGCTCTTTGAAGTTTATCTGCTTTTTGGCAGCCAGTTCCCTGAACATCGGCCTCATCGAAATGTCGGACAGCTTCAGCTCCTCTGTTTCCAACTTCACCATACCTGACTCGATCTTGGACAGGTCCAGTATCTCGTTTATTAGCCGGAGCAGGTCATTGCCAGACTTGTGGATGATGTGGGCGTGGTCGATCTGCTTGGTAGACAGCGTGTTCTCTGCGTTGTCGGCCAGCAGGCGCGACAGGATCAGGATACTGTTGAGCGGGGTGCGCAGCTCGTGGCTCATGTTGGCCAGGAAGTCGCTCTTATACTTGCTCACGGTTTCGACCTGCTGTATCTTCAGTTCAATCGCTTCGCGGGCATCCTCCAGGGCCTTGTTCTTGGCGCCCAGTGCCTCGTACTGCTCTTCCAGCAGTTGTGCTTTTTCTTCGAGCTCGGCGTTCTTTTCCTGCAACTCTTCCTGGTTCACGCGCAGTTCTTCTTCCGAGGCTTTCAGCTCGGCATTGAGCTGGCGCAGTTCCTCCTGCTGGGTTTCAAGTTCCTCAGCCTGGTTTTGAGTTTCGTAAAGCAGCTCCTGGGTTTGCAGGTGCGCCTTCAGGGTATGGATGAGCACCGAAATACGCTCGGAGGCGGAGTCGAGCAGGCGACGCTGTACCTCGGTATAAGGCGTGCGGGAAGCCAGTTCCAGCGCCCCAACGATGGTGTTGCCAAAGTAGAGCGGCATGATGATGACCGTGGCGGGTTCGATATCGGAAAGGCCGGTGCGGATGCGCAGGTATTCTTCCTGTACGCCTTCCAGCACCTTTACCTTGCGTTCCTGCACGGTCTGGCCCACGGTGCCGGTTCCGACTTCAAACACAGGCAGTTGCGCTTTGTTCTTTTGCAAACCATAGCTGGCCGCAGGCTCCAGTTTTCCCTTGCTGTTGTGCAGGTATAGCACACCCGCCTCAGAGTCGGTGTAATTGCAGAGGTAGGAGAGGGCGTGTTTGGATACGTTGTCGAGTGTGGACTCGCCCCCGATTAAGTTGCTGAGTTCGGCCACGCCCGTGAGCACCCAGTTGCGGTTGGCATTCTCGGTGGTGTAGGTATGCAGGTTGTCCTTCATGGTGCGAATGGACAGGCTGAGCGTATCTGCTTCGCTTTGTGGCTCCACATCCATGTCGTAGCGGCCCTCGCCTATGGCTTTGGTCACTTCCGAGAGCATCACCGTTTTCTTGACCACACCTCTAAACGAGGCCGCCACACTGCCAATTTCGTCGGTGCTGTCAATGTCGATCAGCACGTCGGTAGCACCCAGCCGAATGCGGTCGGCAGCGTTTTTGAGTTTGGCAAGTGAGCTGGAGATCAGGCTGATGATGTAGTACGACAGGAAGCCAACCAACAGCAGGATTGCCGCCAGGCTGGCAAACAGTATCTGCAGGTAGCGTTCTTTGCTCTTGCTCTCGGCTTCTACTCCTACTCTGATCTGGTCTATCAGGGCCACCTCGGCCGTACGCAGGGCCTCAATGTTGTTAGTGAAAAGGGTATAGACCTTGAGAGGCTGAAATCTGTTCAAGTCAGTCTCGGCATTCTCCTGAAACGTCTTCAATATGGCGTCGCCGCGTTTGTACTCGTCCGACACCACGATCTGCTGCACCACGTTCACGGCATCTTTTTCGCCATAGCGGTAAAAATCCCCCAGAGCGGCGGTATGTGCGGCATACTGTGCCATCAGCTGCGCATAGTCCTGGTACGAAAAGATCCCTTCCTGCAAGGATTTCATAAGCAGGCTGCGCATACGGGCCAGGTGTATTTTTGCCTCCGATAAACTCTTGAAGCTGATCAGCTGCTTGCTTATTTCGGCATTGTTGATGCCAATGGCGCTGGCGTCCATGCGGTTGAGCATGCTGAAAATAAAATCTGAAGAATAGCGTCGGAAGTCCTCCGGGTCAAGTTTGCCCTTATCGAGGTCGCTACGGTATTTTTTTAGGTCCTGCAGCATGCTAATGGCAGGGAAGTTGCGGTTGTTCTCGCTCAGGAAATTAGTTAACTCCAAACCGGCTGCATCCGTCAGTCCACGTTGGGCACGCGCATCGAGCATAAAAGCAGAGTCGCCGGCAGAGGCTGCCAGGATACGGGCCCTTTCCCGCTGGAAGGAATGAACCAGATCGGATATCTTTTCGGACTCGTTTAACTGCACCACCTCATTTTGCAGCTTCTCGTGGTCTTCGAGCTCGCGCTGCACGGTGGTAGCCACAAAATAAACAAGCGGAAAAAGGAGCAGTGCCAGCAGGAGGAGGAGTTTATCCCTGATCTTCAGGTTACGGATAATGTTCATCGAGTATGCGTAGGGTTAAGCAAGGGTGAATAAGAACCTGTTGAAAAGGCAAGTTAGGAAAACATAGTGAATTTTGGGCTCGGCTTGATAAAAAGCACAGGTTACTTATACCTGGGCTCAGCAGGATATGGAAGTGTTGTCAGGTGTCGGCCTTACCCCGGGAAATTGCCGGCATCTTTCAGTGTGTTAGGGGTGTTGGATCTTAGCGAAGGTATAACCGTTATCTCACCAGTCGATTCCAGAATCATCGCATCAATTCCCGACAGGTCTTCCTGGCCTCCGTTGCGTGCGGCAGAATTGATTTCCTCGATCGTAACACGTTCCCTTTTAAGCGCATCTTTCAGGAGTTCACCCTTGTAGAGCAGTAGCGTAGGCTGACTGGTTATAATCTGCTTGACTTGCTTGATGCGCACCGAAAGCCAGGTGATGAGGTACTGCAGGAAGATCAGTACGAAAAATGAGGTGACACCGTCGGCCAGCGCCACGCTTTTATTGAGCGAAAGCGAAGCCAACACAGAGCCTAAGGCTATTGTTACGATAAAGTCAAAGGCATTCATTTTGGAGAGCGTCCGTTTGCCAGAGGCTCTCAACAAAAAGATCATGGCAATATACCCCATGATCGTGACGGAGAAAGTTCTGATGATGCTTTCCCAACTATCAAAGAAGATGTTTTCCATAAGGCGCGAGTTCCTGCAGTTCAGGTATACGCCCTCTTTTACTGGATTGTGCTGTTGCGGTTACGGGAGAGCGGGAAATAGGAAGGCTGCTACCTGCTTCGTTTGATCATAAAGCCATTTTCCACTTTATCAAATCCAACTTTCGGGTAATAGTCCATGGCTGCCGGAGCCGAGAGCAATAGTAGCATGGTCTGGTCGCCTATTGTCTCTTTTGTCAGCGCGATCAGTTTCCTCCCGATTCCATCTTTCTGATATTCCTTCCGAACGGCAAGGTCTGACAGGTAGCAGGCATAACAGAAGTCGGTGAGTGAGCGGGCTATACCTACCAACTGCTCTCCATCCCAAGCTGACACGATCAAATTAGAATTGGCATACATCCTGGCAATGCGCTCGCGGTCTGCAGTCGGGCGGTTTATACCTGAACTGTTGTACAGGTCGATTATTAGCTGTGTGTCTGGGGTCAGGTCTGATCGGTAGGAGATGTTCACAGGGAGGGTTAGTAAATACTTGTTTGGAGCTTGTTTTCAGTCTAACAGCATTGTAAGCTAAACCAAGACTTATCGAAGTTCTGATTCAGTAAGTCGTCCTTCTTTATCCAAAAGTAAAGCCTTCCTACATCTCCCCACATCATTCCATTTTCTTCGTTGCTATCAATTTGTAAAAGAAGTCGCCAGTTTTTTGCGTTCGGTTCCAGTTCCTTTGCTCTTGGATCGTTGTAACCGGAAGGGTCACCACAATAAAGCCCGTTTGTTACAAGTTCGCACTCTAATTCCATATCATTTTGAATGTTGTCAGAGTAGCCTAAAAGTTTATTTAAGTTTCCGTCATCATACACTTCTTCCCAAAATTTGTCGTCCTCTTCCTCCTCAAAATCACCATATACTTCGTGGCCGTAAGAAGGCAAACTGATTTCAGATTTGATTTCTACTGAGCAAGGTTTAAAACAGGAGTATGCTGGCAAATCGCTAGGGAAATCATTTCTCCGTAATTCAAACAAATCGCCATTCCAGTAAATTACCTTGAATTTATTTTTGTCTTTATAGTCAAAACCCCAGGCTTCTTGTTCTGCTGAATAGAAGAAGTACAGCATTCCTGACTTTGGCAATAAACCGTCTTTATCAAACTTCGAAACCTCTGTAAGATTTATTTGAGCGATAAAGGAAAGTGGTTTTGTGATTGTCTCTTGCTTTTTGCTGCTGAAAATCAAAAACTTTTTTTCTGTTGTCTCAATCGTGTTAGTTTCTGTTACCCAGGTAATTCCCTTTGGCAAGTCAGGTTTACCACCAATTTTAGTTTGTCCTATCCCTATATCACTATCGTCAGCTTCTGTTTGATAAAGTCTGATAGTGTTTCTCAACGCTGGTTGCAAGCTATCAAAATACTTTCCAAGCCCGCTTGCATTAAGTCTTCGTTTCAGTTCTTCTATGTTCACTTCTGGTAGCTTTAAAATGATTCTTAACGGCTTTGCTATAAGATGGCGAAGCTACCTTATAGATTTGGTTGACATTTGTAATTTTTCTCGCTCTTTATTAATGGGCTCTGAAGCGCTCCCATTTAAAGTCGCTATTTTTCTTAACTAAAGATGTTTTATCAATCTGAAGAGCTTCATTGCTTAGAGTATCTACTAGTGACGCTTTAATGGTTAAGTCAAATTCATCACAGCCGTTCAGCGCGAACTGAGGTGAAATGGTATAGCTTAAATCCCTATACTTTGAGTTTAATGGGAGCTCAGTATAGCTTTCTTCAATTCTTGTTTCATCTGAAAAGAATTCATCTACTTCAGGGTCATACTTAGACACCCTTATATAGAAGATTCTGTCAATGTTGCTTTTGTTCGAGGTGCAGTCACATTCAACATCCAAATCCTTTACAATGTAGTTTTCACTACTACTTTGTTGAAACTTAATTTCTAAAATCAACCGATTAAGAACTTCTGGAATCAAGGATACTTTACCATCCAATGTCTGAGACTTGAGGATTGTTATATCTGATTTGTTTGATTCCGCTTCAACATAATTATCTTGAAATGTCGGGAAACCAACTATAAAACCAAACAGGATGAAAAACACTAAGCTCCCAATAAAGCTGAGAAATACAATCAGAAGCTTTTTCAATATTTATTATGTTTATTTATGTCAACTACCTCACAAGCGTGAACATACGGTTATTGGCACTATATCAAAAGGGTTCTTTCCCTAATCCTCCCGCTCCAGCACGATCAGATTAGCCGAAGCTTTATTTAGAGCAATCGGGATGTTATTAAGCACCGCTGTGCGGATCAGCGTTTGGATGTCGTGCTCGTGGCCGTGCGGGGTTTCTACGTCGATAAAGAAAATCACTTTCTGGATCTGCCCTTGGAGCAGGCGTGCGGCCAGCAGAATGTCACCACCGCTGGGGCCGTGTCCGAAAGGCTCGATGTTCATGTCGAGCAGTTCGTTGATCAGTTTGGAGGTATTGGTGGTGCCAACCAGTTTGTATTGGCTTAGGGCTTGCTGGTTTTCTTTTACCCAGTTCAGCAGTTCGGTTTTTTTGTTGTTGTGGGCAATGAGTGCAATCGTTGTCATAAATTTCAGGTATAGGGTATAAGCGCAACACTGTTACTTGGATGTCGCGCAAGTGAAGATAGCGCTTTTCCTATTAATAGTTGATATCCGGAAGTTTGAAAGATTGTCGGTTTGCGGTAGCAACAGCGATAATACGATGGCAATGCACATAAAAAAAGCGCTGCCAGTAGCTACCGACGACGCTTTTGATAACAGCCTCGGTGGAAAGGCTGCGGAATATTAAGATTGTGTAAAAGGGTACTACTATTTGAATTAGCTACCGATTGAATCTGGCTGATAGCCGCTCAGGTTCTCCATGTATTTCTGCCCTGAGCCGGTGTTGAGCAGCAAGATCTCTTCATCGTACTGAATGAAGCCGGTGTCCAGCAGCTTGCGGGCCGCCATCCAAACGGCCGCTCCCTCCGGCGCTACAAACAGTCCCTCGTTGGTGCCCAGTTCTTTCAAACCCGTGATCATGTCCTGTTCCGTAATGCTGATGGCCGTACCGCCGGATTCCTGTAGCGTCTGCAGCATCAGTTGCTCACCCAGCGGACGAGGTACCGCCAGTCCGTTGGCGATGGTCGGTTTGCCCACGTAGTTTTGGGCGTTGGCTTGTCTTCCGTAGAAAGTCTCTACAAGCGGACGACAATTTTCGGCCTGTACCGCTACCATGCGGGGCAGCTTTATGTTTTCTGGCAGCCAGCCTATCTGTTTCATTTCCTTGAAGGCTTTCCAGATACCTATGAGTCCGGTGCCGCCGCCGGCAGGGTATAGGATCACGTCCGGCAGTTGCCAGCTGCCCTGTTCGGCAATTTCATAGCCCATGGTTTTTTTGCCTTCGAGGCGGTAGGGCTCCTTCAGCGTCGACACGTCCAGCAGTTCGCCTTTGCTGTTGAGTTCCTTCACTTTAGCAGCGCAATCGTTGATCAGACCATCCACGAGCACCACCTCAGCGCCATACCAGTAGCACTCGCCCCGGAAAGCCTTTGGCGTATGGCGGGGCATCACTACGGTGGCGCGCATACCTGCCTTGGCACAATAAGCGGCCATCGCCACCCCGGCATTGCCAGCCGTAGGTATAATGCAACCCTCCACGCCATGCTCTTTGGCTTTGGAAATGGCCATGCTTAGTCCGCGTGCCTTAAACGAGCCGGTAGGGTTCTGTCCTTCGTCCTTGAGCAGCAAATTCTGAAGCTCGTACTTCCGGGCCAGGTTCTTCAGTTCCAGAATAGGGGTATAGCCCTCTCCCAGACTCACGATGTTTTCTTTGTCCAGCACAGGCAGCAGCTCCAGGTAGCGCCACATGGTGCCTTCCCGGGTGAGCAGCGCCTCTTTTTCAGGCATCACCTTAGGGGCATAACCAGCCAGAAGCGGAAGTTGGCAGCAGGCCGAAACCGTCTGTTTTTCAAAAGGGGAATAAGATGTGCCACACTTAGAGCAGGAAAGCGTACTCAGGTGGCTAATAAGAGGTTGAATTGTGGTTTTCATATCAGTATCTACGGCAAATTGCAACCGTGATATGACCAAACAAAATAGCTAAAAGGAATAGCCTATTCCATTTTGGAATAGTAACGCTTGGTAAACTGAATGAAATTCTTGTAAGGGAAATTGTTCTCGGTGCCTTTGCGCTGGATGAAGTTGAAGCTCCGTTTGATGGTAAGTCCGTTGATCGGCACCTGCACCAGTTCACCTGACTGCAGTTCTTTGATGACAGCCTGTCGGGGTAGGAAGGAGAGGCAGGTATCCACCCGCACAAAGTTTTTGAGGGCCTCTGTACCGCCCAGTCTTATTTTGATTGGCAGCTCATTCAGTTTCACCTGTTGTTGCTCCAGCGCCATTTCAAGCACTGCCAAGGTACCCGACCCACGTTCACGCAGCGCCAGCGGAATCTCGTACAGGTCATGGATCTCAAGTTGCTGCTTTTTGAGCGGATTGCGGGAAGAGCATACCGCGATCACCTCGTCCGTCAGGAAAGGGGTATAGGTTACGTTGCTCACCTTGTTTATGCCCTCCACAATGCCCAGGTCTATTTCGTGGTCGAGCAAGGCTTTGAGGATGTTCTCGCTGTTGCGGTTCTTGAGGTCGAGCTGCACATTTGGGTTCTTCTGCAGGTAAGCTGAAAGCACGGGCGGCAGGATGTAGAGCGAGATGGTGGTGCTGGCCCCTAACACCATGTTCACTTGCGGGGAGAAATTTTCGCTCAGTTGCTTAAAATCCTGGAATAGCTCGTGCTGCAGCTGCTTGGCGGACAGCAGTTTGTCGTACAGCAGCCTGCCGGCGGGCGTGAGCACCACGCTGTTGCCGAGTCGCTCAAACAGGCCGGTTTTATAGAACTCCTCCAGCGCTTTGATGTGCTTGCTGATGGCAGACTGGCTGATAAAGAGCGTCTGGCTGGCTTTGGTAAAGCTCAGCAGCCGCGCCACTTCCATAAAAATCTCGTGCCTGTGAGATAGCATACCTGTCGAAATGTGTTCCTGCCAATATAACGAAATGCCTCGTTGTTTGGTAGCAGGTATACCTGAAAGGGCATTATTGCTGCTGTGCCGTGATCTGATTGACTAACTCTTCGTCGGGTATAGCCTCCAGCCAGTCTTTGGGCAGTTGCAGCCGTACTGTCTGGGCGCCGCCGCTCGGGGTGCAGACCACCGTCACATCGCCGTTTGTGTCTTCGGTCAGTTCGGCGGCCTTGTCGGCGTTTTCTTTTGAAAGGGTGCCATAGGTCTGAACGCAGGTCCAGGTGGTGTTTTCGCTGTCGGTTACTTCTCGTTGTGTCATCATTTGTGTTTTAAGGTATACCCTATACTCGTTTTGGCCACAGAAGATGCCTTTTTAAAGAGAAAGTCCCGGCCTGATTTAATCAGATCGGGACTTTCTCGAAGTACTCCTAAAATCTATTGCAGCCGGATCATACGCAGATGGTCGATCATAGCCTGGTTGATCTCGAAGTTCATGTTCTCGTTGGCGGGCTCAAAAGTAAGTGTCAGTTGATTCGTGCCTTTTTCGAGCTGAACCCATACTTTGTTGCTGTAACCCCAGTCGCTCCACTCGCCAATGCCACGCTGCGGCAGCACGATGGTGCCTGCCAATTCCTTGCCCTTGCGAAGGGTGCGCATCGCGGCTTTGTTGTCGGTGTTGATCGGGCCATTGCCATTGGCATAGCGGAAGTCGATGGCATACAAGCCAGCCTGCGGTGCGGTCACTTTAAAGTTGACGGTCGTATTTGCCTTTTTGCTCACTTCCACAAAACCCTTGCCCGTGAAGCCTTTGTAAGGTTGCTTGGCTAGAGTTGCGGCTGCTTCCGCTTCATATACCTGTTCCAGTGCCGCGGGGTATACCGCCACAGGCTCGCTGGCAAAAGAGCCGTATCCTGCTGCGTCGGTCGCGATCACCTGGTATTCAGCATAGCCATCGGCCTGCACGGCTATACCTGTTTCAGTGGTTTTTTGCATCGGCTTGCCGTTTTTGAGCACGGTATAGTTCACCGCACCTTCCACCGGCTGCCAGTTATACCTGCCATTGGCAAACGTAGCCGTAGGAGCAGGAGGCGTGACATGGTGGGCCACTTTGTTCTGCTGGCCTTTATCGCTTATCTGATCAGAAAGCACGATCTGTACTTTATGTTGACCGGTCAGGCTGGAAGCTATAGCGGCTCCTTCCAGTGGCTGACCGTCGAGTGTGATGCTGCGGATGCTGTTGCCAAAGCCCTGCATTTCGATGTCGAGCACGGCGTTCCTATACTTGAAGTTGTTGAGGCGATGGTTGCCTTTGTACACCTCGGGCACGAAGGGCTTAAATACCAGTTTGTCCGCTTGGAAATCCATTCCGAAAAGCAGCTTGTAGGTCATACCCAGGTAGCCGGCTACACTCCAAAGCTGACGGTCGGAGTTTACCTGCGTACCGGCATAGTCGCCGTTGCTGGCCACAAAGTTCTCTTTGTTGGTGAGGAATAAAGCAGCAGGACGGTAAATCGCGTTGAGGCTCTCTAGGGTGGCAGTTTCGTTGCCGACTTTGGCGGCGGCCAGTGTCCAGTAGGCCTGCACAAAAGGCCAGATGCCGTTGTTGTGGTAAGGCGGAATGTTCGGGATCTGCGGGAAGATGCTCGGCACACCAAAGTCATACACCGGTGTGTTGGCTACGATGCGTTTGGCTCTGTCAGCATCAGCTATATCAAACAACACGGTGAGCGCCTCACCCAGCGCCTCGGATCTTGGCGACAGCGACAGGTAATTGCGTCCGTACAGGTACTGCCCGTAATAGCCTTTGTCTTCCTGCCACAGGTGCTGGTTTATACCTTGTTTGATGCGCCCGGCCAGTTGACTATACCTGTCAGCGGCTTGTTTGTCATTTAGCATCGTCGCCATCTGGCTCAACAGCACATTGGCCTGGTAGTGCATTGCATTCGTTCCTAAGTTTTGGGAAGCGTAAATGTCAGCCGGCTGCATCCATTTCGGATAGGTTTGCTCGCGCCAGTCCAGGAAGGAGGACTCACCGCGCATCAGGTTCGTTTTTTGATCGAAGGCATTGAGCAGATCGTCTTCCATGGAGTTGCGGGTGATCTCGTACGCCTCGCGGAGCCAGTTCTGGTTACCGGTCACGGTGTAGATCTCCCAAGCGGCCGTGGCCCACACAATGCGGTCGGTCGATACCGGATAGGCCCCGCCCGTGCCGGTATCCTGAATGATGCGCTGGTTCTTCACTTTGCGCATCAGACTTTTGCGGGCTATCTCCGGTTCAATGGCCGCCAGTCCCAGGATCAGGCTGTAGCTGATGTCGCGGGTCCACACGCCAGCCCATTCTTTGCCCGTCCGGAAAGTACTGTCGGCCTCAATGTTTTTCACCACTTCCTCCAGCGTCATGTTGTATAGTGCATCGGTGAGCACGTAGTCGGAGCTGTATTGCGGGTAATGGTCGATCGGGGAGCTCAACTTCCAGTGCGAGGCAGTAAACTTCTCTTCGCGGTGGGCATTCATGTTGAGCGTCACTTCATAGATGCCATCACCGTCCGGGTCTTCCAACTCCATCCCTTCACGGCTCGCCAGGTTATCGAAGTCCCAGGAAAGGGGAGTTGTATTGCCGGCAATGTAAACGCCCTTGAAATCGTCTTTGTATACCTTGCTGCCATTGTAGGCAGTGTAAAATCCTTCCTTCTCAAATGCAGCAAGCACCTCCCGCATATCCACCCGCACCGTCAGGGGTGTGTTCGGCGGCAAGAAAGCCTTGGCCGGTGCCGGCTCAGTGGCTTTCAGCTGTTGACCGAACTTGATAAGAGGGGTTTCGCAGCTGCCACCTTCTTCGGCAAGGCAAACGAACTGGTGGTCCATACCCGGCGGCATCTCATTGTCCTTGCTGTTGATGCTGAACTTAAAGAGCACCTCCGGCGACTGGAACTCGTTTGCCGGGCTTTGGTAACTGGACGTGATTTCAGTAGGGGAGAGGGCCCTGGCTACGAAGTCGCCTTGAGTAATGGCATCAGGGAATACCAAATAGCTGTTTGATTCCCAGATAGGAGCTATGACTACCTGAGATTCAGAAACACCTAAGTCAGGTTGTTGTGTTTTGCAGGCGGTTGCAGATAGTAGTACTGCTAAGCCGAGTGCATGTATGTAATAGTGTTTTTTCATGGTCAATATTTATGCTGTTCTATACCTTAGTTTTTCGGGTTGCAGGTATAGGGAATGAATTGTTTCATAGCTTGCCCTGGCCGGGCGGGCCTCACTTTTTTCCTTGATGAAAAAAGTAAGCAAAAAAATCAAGACGATTTTGAACTCGCTGACCGCTCAAACAAAAAATCGTCGTTGGTGCACCTGGCCAAAGTATTCTGCTTCATAGCTGCGGTGCAAGTTAGTCTTGCTATACTTGCCAGTGGTGAGTTACAAAACTGAAACTACATTGCTTATACCTATAAAGTGGCATCTACAGACTCACCTCCTTGGACTACTGAGAACGAGAGTTCGAAAGTAGCGAGCGTAGTTCTGAGGGGTAGGGGTGGTTGGCCCCGGTACAGCAAAAGACCTAACTTAACAACACCGCTTATACCTGAAAACTAGCACCTGATAAAAATCCCCTCTTGAGAGGGGCAGGGGTGTGTTATAGCAACCGCCCGCCCTATCATCGACCAAGATCCTTTCAGAATGACAGACAGAAAAGCAGTAGCTCAAAGTCTCCCTTCGAAGGGAGCAGAGGGATGACAATCGTGCACTCCGACATTATCAATCCTGAAAATCTGTCTTAATCCTGTAAATCCTTGGGGTAGGGGCCCTATACAAAGATTCTGACTACTCCTTCACCCCAAACTTATACACCGTCGTTTCGCTGTATTTCTCACCGGGCCGGATGATACTTGAAGGGAAGCTTTCCTGATTCGGGGAATCTGGGAAGTGCTGGGCTTCCAGGCAGAGGCCGGCGTAGCGGTTGTAGGTCGTGTTGTTGTGGCCGGTCAGAGTACCGTCCAGGTGGAAGGCGGTGTAGAACTGGATGCCGGGCTGGGTAGTATGTACTTCCATTACACGGCCTGTGGTAGGTTCTTCTACCGTTGCGGCATGTACCAGTTTTTCGCCTCCGTTGCGCACCACGTAGTTCAGATCGTAGCCGAAGCCTTGCAGATTGTCAATGCGCTCACCAACGCGGGTGGGCGTGGTGAAATCGTAAGGCGTGCCTTTCACCGGAGCCAACTCACCGGTAGGTATAAGCGTCTCGTCAGTCGCTGTGAACTGGTCTGCGTTGATCGTAACGATGTGGTTGAGGATGTCCTTTTCCTTACCCGCACTCAGGTTGAAGTAGCTGTGGTTGGTCAGGTTAACCGGCGTGGCTTTGTCGGTCGTAGCTTCGTAGTCGATCTTTAAAGCATTGAAGCCCGTCAGGGTATAGGTCACCACCACGGTCAGGTTGCCCGGGTAACCCTCTTCACCGTCCTTGCTCACGTAGGTCAGCCGGATTGCGTTTTGCTGCTGCAAAGGCTCAGCCTGCCAGACTACCCTGTCGAAACCGGTAATGCCGCCATGCAGGTGGTTGGGCGCATTGTTAGTAGCCAGGGTATATTCCTGGCCGTCCAGCGTAAATTTGCCTTTCGCAATTCGGTTAGCATAGCGCCCCACAATGCCACCAAAGTGCGGATCGTTGGGTACGTAGCCATCCACATTGTCAAAACCGAGCGCCACTTCACCCAGGTTGCCTTCGCGATCCGGCGTCTGAATCGAGGTGACGATCGCCCCGTAATTGGTGATCTTTACAGTCATGCCGCTGTCGTTTGTCAGGGTATAGAGCTGCACTTCCTGCCCGTCGGGGGCGGTGCCAAAGGGTTCTGATTTTATTTCCATCGTACTTGTTTCTGCTGTACTTGTGGTTTGCTCTGTCTGGCTGTCGTTGCCAGAGCAGCCCATCAGGCAGGCGGTGCTCAGGCTTCCGAAAAGAGCCAGCATCCCTAAGGTACGGCGAACTTTATACTCGGGCATATTCTTTTTGCTGTTCATGGGTTACTTGCTAAGGATGATGGAGCTATAAGCCGGTAGTATGGCTGTATTGCTATTCAGTTTGGCAGCATTGTGCTGATGTACCAGCTTGCTGTGCTCCTGCAGACTGGCAGGTATAGGGACACTCACTTCTTTGCCAGAGAGGTTATGCAGCACCAGCACCGATTCGTCGGTCGTTGTGCGCAGAAAAGCACCCACTGCCCTGTTCTGCATATTCACAGGTTCCAGTTCTCCGCGAGTCAGGGCGCTACTGCTGTTGCGAAGCTGAATATAGGCTTTATAGTGGTTCAGAAGCGAGTTCGGATCCTTGGTCTGCTGCGCCATCGGCTTTACGTTCTGCTCGGTACTGTACTCCGGGGTCACCCAACTGGTGCGGCAATCGTCATTGGCTTTAGTATCCCACAGGAAAGGCTCCCGGATCTGCTCGTCCGGCTTCTTGCCCTGCATCCCGATCTCTTCGCCATAGTACACATAAGGAGAACCTGGCAATGTGAACAACAACGCAGCCGCAACTTTGGCCTTATTCACATCACCGTTAACCTCGCTCATGATGCGGTTCTGGTCGTGGTTGCTCAGGATGGTGGCATCCACAAAATTTGGATTCACCTGCTCGTATGTGTTAATGATGCGGTCATGGTGGATCGCCAGGGAGTCACCGTTTCCTGTCTTCAGGGCATCGAGTATCTTCCAGCTCATTTCGAAGTTGAATAGGGCGGGTAGGCCTTTGGTATAAGGAGCCACTACATCTGCCTCTGCCCATACCTCACCTACAAGGTATACATCCGGTTTCACTTTCTGCATTTCGGCCCGGAACTCCTCCCAGAAAGCATGGTTGTCAGCGGGTCTGTCATCCGGGAAAATGTGGCGTGCTGCATCCAGTCGGAAGCCGTCTACACCAACTTCCTCGAGCCAGTAGCGACCGATCTTGTATACCTCCTGCCGCACCTTCGGATTGTCGAAGTTGAGGTCAGGCATGCCGCCCCAGAAGTAGCCGAAATATTTATAGTCGCTACCCTTCACCTCATGCCACTGGTGCACGTTGTGAGAGTCGTCGCCTGTGGTTTTTCCCTCGCCTTTGGTCTGCGGATCGTCTTTGTGCGCCCATACATAGTAGTCGCGGTAAGGACTTTTCTCGTCTTTGGCCGCCTCTACAAACCAGGGGTGCTGGTTGCTGGAGTGGTTCACCACAAAGTCAATTACAACCTTAATGTTCCGCTTGTGCGCCTCCTCCAGAAAAGTTTTGAAATCCTCCATAGTGCCGTAATCCGGGTGAATGCCGGTATAGTCGGTCACGTCGTATTTGTGGTAGGAAGGAGAGGGGCTCATGGGCATCAGCCAAATGCCTTCTATACCTAACTCAGCCAAATAATCGAGCTTGGAAGTCATGCCCTTGATGTCGCCAATGCCATCATTGTCCGAGTCGCAGAAGGACTGCACAAAGATCTCGTAGCTTACACCGTATGGCCATTCATTGGCAGTAGCAACAGGTTGGCTGTCCGGTTGGCTTGTCGAGCTGCAGCCAGTCGCCAGATATAGCGCAGGTATAAGCAGCAGGTGATGCAGGTTTAGTTTTTTCATGGTTGTTTGTTGTTTACCCCACCCCAGCCTTTTCCTAAGAATAGGGAGGGTGGTAGGAAGGATTAGTTTGGTTTAAAACACAGAGCTTTTGATTGCTCCAGTTGCGTATGCTTTCGTGACCCTAAGTTCACACTCGCCAGAGGCGAGCGAGGGCTTAGCTCCCCCTCCTGTTGTTAGGAGGAGGGTGGGGGGAGGTTAAACTTAATACCCCACCGTAAATCGCCCATTATCATTCCGCACAACCATGCTACGCACGCCATACCCGATGCGTGGGTTGGCGCTGCCTTGCGGATCGAAACGGGAAACCGGGTCGATGAACGAAGCAAAATCCTCCTGCACGGTGGCACGCTTGCCATTGAACTGGAATCGGGTCTTCGCATCGAAGCCGTGCAGCATCACCTTCACGTGGTTGAACTTAGTCTTGAAATTGCCTTCCACATCGCCGAAGGTAATGGTCTTGCGGCGTGGGTCGTAGGAGATGGTGCGCTTGTAGAAGGCGCCTTTCTCGTAGTCGTAGCTCTCGCCGTCGTCTTCATAGTACACAAAGCTGTTGGCCACATCGCCACGGTATACGTGTATGGTCAGCGTGTCAGTCGGCATCTCACTGGTGTGCTGCACCAGCGACTGCATCGGAATGATGCTGCTTTCTTTCACGTAGATCGGCAACTTGTTGTACTGCACTCCGATCATCTCTTCGCGGTTGCCTTGCTTTAGCTCTCCCGTCCAGAGGTCGTACCACTTGCCGTGTGGGAAGTATACCTTGCCGTAGGTTTTGGTGCTCTCAAACGGCATGATCAGGAAAGCCTTGCCGAACTGAAATTGCGAATCAAACTCCCCGTTATATATTTTCTCATCGTGGGTATAGTCAATAGCCAGTGTGCGCATCAGCGGTTGTCCGGACTGGGTGGACTCGTACAGGTTGGAGTAGATGTACGGCATCAATTTGTAACGCAGGCTGATGAAGTTGCGGGCAATCTCCGTCACCTCCTCGCCAAAGGCCCAGGGCTCGGCAGAGCGGGTGTTTACGCCGGTGTGGTTGCGGAAGTAAGGGGTGAAGGCACCCAACTGAATCCAGCGAGCGAAAAGGCCAACAGGAGAATTGCCCGTAAAGCCGCCAATGTCCATGGCCGAGAAGGAAACCCCTGTCACGCCAAGGCTGTTGAGCAGGCGTATACCTAACAGCATGTGGCTGTCTTCGGCCCGGTTGTCGCCGGTCCAGATGGCGGAGTAGCGCTGCGACCCGGAGTAACCGGCACGGGAGAGGATAAACGGACGCTTGTTGGGCATGTGCTGGCGGGCTCCCTCGTAGCTGGCGCGGGCCATTTGCAGACCGTACACGTTACGGCCTTCTTTGTGCGTGGTGATGTTGCCTTCGAAGTTGAAGAGCACATTGTTCGGCATTTTCTGACCCCAGGTAGCGATCTCATTCATGTCGTTCCAGAAGCCGTCCACGTTGGTATCAGCAAAGAACTTGATCTCTTTTTTCCACCATTCGCGGCCTTTCTCACTCGTGAAATCAGGAAAGTGCGTCCAGCCCGGCCATACCTCACCGGCATAGTTTTTACCGTCCGGGTACTTCAGGAACACATCATCCTTGATGCCACGCTCGTAGGCACCATAGCCCTCTTCGATCTTGATACCCGGATCCACAATCACAGTCGTTCTGAAGCCCATGTCCTTGAGCTTTTTGTTCATGCCAGCCGGATCAGGAAATCGTGTTTTATCCCAGGTGAAGAGCTTGTAGGCATCCATGTAATGAATGTCCAGCGTGATGCCGTCGGCAGGAATGCGCTTCTCGCGCAGGGTCTGGGCAATGCGGTATACCTCCGTATCCGGGTAGTAGGAGTAGCGATTCTGCTGGTAGCCCAAACTCCAGAGCGGAGGTAGTTCCATGCGGCCTGTCAATCCGGTATAGCTTCCGATGATGTCGGCCAGTTTGGAGTGGTAGAAGAAGTAGTAATCCATCTCGCCGCCCTGCGCCCCGAAAGAAGAAAAGCGGTCGTTGCTGGCGCCAAAGTTAAAATCACTCTGGTAACTGTTGTCGAAGAAGATACCATAGTTAAGGCCGTTGTGGATACCAATATAAAAAGGAAAGGTGGTATAGAGCGGATCCTGGTTGGTGGTATACGCATAGGCATCGGTGTTCCAGTTGGTATACCCACTGCCCCGGCGGTCTAGTCCGCCGGTCTTTTCACCAAGACCAATGAAGCGCTCGCCTTTCTGCATCTTTTTGTAGGTAGTCACTTCCTCGCCAATCCAAGAGGTGGTAAGGCCTTCTTCATCCTGGTTGATCATCTTGCCATCGCGGGTCAGGAAAGCAACTGAGAATGGGTTCTTTGTAATGCGCGCCTGCAGGGAGTCTGTCAGGATAGTGACCTCTTTGTCGTTTTGGGTAATGTTCACTTTGGCCTGTTGCGGCTGCGTGACCACGGCATAGGAGAAGTCTTTTCCGAGCGGCTGCTTGTCCATGCGCACACGCACCACGGTCGGGGTATAGACCGTCACTTCCACATGGTTGTTTCGGTCGGTGGTCAGGCTTACTTTCTGGCCAGAGATACTGACATTGTTCACGGAGCCAACTTCTCTGATCGGGCTGTTCTGCGCATGCGACGGCAGGTATAGCACTGAAGTAAACAGGAGGGAGGCAAGCGCTTTATAGAAAATCTTCATGGAGAGAGATTTTTGCTAAAAGATTGAAAACAAAAGGTCTGTATATAACAAACCCGGCCAAGCGTTGTAGCCTGCCGGGTTTGCTAAGTTTAAAGGTGCAGTTCGCAGCAGCAAGCTTTTAAAAAGTCTGTGCGTGAGCGTTGCATCCTAAAGCTTGGTCAGCGTATAGGTATAGTTACCCGGATTTGCCAGATTCAACACCACTTCGTACCGACCCGCCTCTGTTATTTTGATGTTGGCTGCGCCATACTCCAGGCTGGCGTCAGCATTGTCATCGCCAAAGTTAATGTCCCATTTGTCATTGGCTCTGAACTTGATTTCTCCAACAGACAGTTGAAGGGTGGCCTTCCATACCTGAGCAGTCGCATCGTAGGTCATGTCCTGGTCGTTATCCCAGCTGCCGGTGGCGTCCCCTATTACGCCCCAAGTTGTCTTAATGGCTTCCCAGGTCAACTGATTGGTGTTGGCTTTGAGCAGGTAGTAGCCCGCCCCATTGACCTGCAGGTTGTCTCCTTTTGCCACTAGTGTGCCTTTGTTGCCGCTGCTTGTACCTCCAAAGTCATTGTCCCAATTAGGTGCTGGGTTGAGCTTGAAGTTGGTTTCCGCCTCCGGGAAGTTCACATATCCCTCATACACACCATCGTCTTTAACAGATGATACCTTGGGCGCTGAGCCCGGGTCCCAGCCCTGGTGGCTGCCCGGCACCCAAAGCGACACGTACTCAATAATGTCGAGGAATGGCGTAACGTTAAAGGAAACTACATTAGAGTATGTGGGTGTAACACTCTCTGCCACAGAGGACTGTACACGCACCTGTAAGGTGCCTTCGTTGTTCGGAGACAGGCCCAGCTGCACGGCCAGGGTGTTCAGCTCTGCTACAGTAAGGGTTTTGCTTAGCGTTCCTGGTGTCGCTTCCACTTCTCTGGCTGCCGCAAAGTCACCACCCTCTGCAATAAACTGCAGGGTATAGGTAACAGCTGCTTCGTAGCCGTAGTCAGCGGCCGTCCAGTTCATGGTAATCGCATCCTCTCCTTTGGTTTCAGCTGTCAGCTCCACGCTGTTGCTTGTGGCAGAAAGGGTAGGCGCAGCCCCCTGGCGCAGTACCAGCCGCTCTTCGTCTTTCTCGCAGGAGAACAGTACCAGCGACATCAGGCACAGGGTGAATAACTTATTGATCGTGCTTTTCATATTTGATGATTTCAAAATGTGATGTATCTATCCGGAAGCTGACTCATGTAAAGGGCAGCTTCCGGTTTTATCAGATTATCGCGTATAGCCCGGGTTCTGTGTCAGGTTCGGGTTGGCGGTCAGGTCCGTGCTCGGAATCGGGTACAGCCTGCGGAACTCTTCCACACCTCTACCCTCCGGAACGGCACCTTTCCACGGCCATACATAAGCAGCGGAAGTGAACCGGTTGAAGCGGATCAGGTCTGTTCTGCGATGGCCTTCCCACTTCAACTCGCGTCCGCGCTCGTTGATGATGAAGTCCAGCGTAAGCTGACCCTGGCTGATTGTGCCGCCATTGCCTCGCACATTGCCGGCCGCATCAGTATAGGCACGACGACGCAGTTGATTCACGTAGTCCAGTGCGTCAGCAGCAGAACCGCCGCCACCACGCAGCACAGCCTCTGCATACATCAGGTACACGTCAGCCAGTCGGAACATCGGGAAGTCCGTATCCGGGTGGTTGCCACTTGGGTCAGAGCCTGCCACGCCTGCTCTGTTCACGTTTTTGTATTTCGTGATCGGGTAACCATCTGTGAATGTGAAGATATCCTGTATCTCCAGGTTCTGTCCGTTGGTATGGAACATGGCACGCTCGTCTGGTGTCGCGTTGGTGCTTGGGAAGAGCTCCACTATGTTTTTAGTGGTGCGCAAACCGCCCCAGCCCCCGTTAATGCCAAATGCGGCTGCGTTCATGTTGCCACCTACCGGTGCATGCACCAGGTAGGTCATGCCGCCCCAGGTCGTGGTGCGCATGCCATCAAACGTGATCGGGAAAATGATCTCACTGGAAGTGTGGTTATCGGCCAGGAACAAGTGGCTGTACTCTGCCTCCAGTTGGTAGCGACCCGCATCAATTACTTTGCGTGAGTACGCTACGGCATCGGCGTATCGGCCCTGGCCGGTGTATACTTCTGCGTTCAGGTAGAGCTTGGCAAGCAGTGTCCAGGCAGCGGCCTGATCAGCTCTGCCATATTCAAAGCCAGGCTGTCCCAGTTCATTCTCAATGGCCAACAGTTCGCTTTCCACATAGCTGAACAGCTCGGCGCGTGTGCTCTGCTCAGGGAAGAAAGAACCTACCCGGTCATTTTCTGTCACAAATGGCACGTTGCCATACAGGTCAAGGGCATGCCAGTAGCTCAGGGCGCGCAGGAAGCGGGCTTCAGCACGGAAGCGTTTCGCCTCTTCCAGGTTGGCGCCCGTAATGCCACGCTCGCTCAATTGGGCATCCTGCGTTTCACGGATGAATTCGTTGGTGAGCGATACCTGGTAAAAAATACGGTTGTAAAGCGCACGCAGGAATTCGTTGGCCGGTGTCCAGTCCATGTCGTGGAGGTCACGCAGGTTGCCGTCGTTCCAGGCGATGATCGCCTCGTCAGTCGACAGCTCCTGGGCCTGCCAGTACTGGCGCAGGTAGTTCGAGAAGCCCTCGTCGATACCGCTGATGTCAGGACGACCAGCGGGCCCCTGCTGGCCTGTTACCGCGTAGCCGGCATACATTTTGGCCAGGATGCTCTTGTAATTTGCGAAGTCGCGGTACACGTTAGCCGACACCACATCGTACTTCGGCTCTATGTCCAGGTTGTGATCGCAGGAAGCAGCTGACAGGGACAGAACGCCTGCCAGTGCTAAGTTTCGTATATTTCTGAAATTCAGAGTTTTCATGGTTGGATGAATTAAAGATTAACAGTCAGACCTAAGGTATAAACACGCGGCCTAGGGTAAAAGTTATTGTCTATACCGCTGGCAATCTCAGGATCAAGACCGTTGTATTTGGTTATCACAAACAGGTTCTGGATGTTAGCGTTCAGGCGCAGATTCGCTTTTTCGTTGAAGATGCGGCCCACGTTGTAACCAAAGTTTACGTTCTCCATGCGCAGGAACGAGGCGTTCTCCATGTAGTAGTCAGAGAACAGCTGGTAGTTCATGAAATTGGTCTCCAGTACGTTAGGCGATACGTTGGACAGGTATCCCGGGAACATGAAGCCACGGTAGGCACCCGTGTTGGAGAACACGTTGTTATACATGTAGTTGCCAATGCTGCCTCGCATGATCATGCCGAAGTCCCAGTTGCCGTAAGTCAGCTGTGAGTTGATGCCATAAAAGAAATCAGCTTCCGGCTTCTTATAGCGGTAGCGGTCCGCTTCGCTGATCACACCGTCGCCGTTCAGGTCGGCATACAGGCCTTCGATCGGATTGCCCTGCTCGTCATACACTTGCTTGTATACATAGAACACATCCGGTGCATAACCAACCGTTCTGATCTGGATGTTGTTGCCTACACCACCGGCGATGCCGCCTACAGGGTAGCCTTCAAAGTCAGGATCCTCTATCTTGCTCAGGTTGGTGATCTCCCGATTCTGGTAGGTACCGTTGAGGCCGATGGTCCAGTTCACTTTGTCGTTACTGATGGCCACGTAGTTCAGGGCTGCTTCCAAACCTCTTGTTTCCAGGTTACCTACGTTTGTGATCAATTCGTTCACCAGGTTGGTGCCGGCCGGAATCGATACGAGGGCAAGTAGATCGCGTGTGTCTTTGAAGAAGTAGTCGAGGCTACCGTTCACTCTGTTGTTGGCAAAACCAAAGTCTAAACCTGCGTTGTAGGTAGTCGTTTCTTCCCACTTGATGCCAGCGTCATAGCCTTCCGGACGAAGCAGATTATAGAACTGGTTGCCGAACTGGTACTGCGCAGTGTTGTCGCTGATGGTGTAGCGAGCCAGATAAGGGAAGAAAGGACCGATGTCCTGCTGGCCTGTAACACCCACGCCCAAACGGAGCTTCAGTTCAGACACAGCCGGAGAGTTTCTCAGGAATGCTTCTTCGTTGATTCTCCACGCCAGTGCCAGGGCCGGGAAAGTACCCCAGCGCACTTCATCGCTGAAGCGTGACGTACCGTCACGGCGCACGGTGGCTGTCAGGATGTAGCGGTCGAGGAACACGTAGTTCAGACGGCCGAAGTAAGAGCGCAAACGGTAGAAGTCGTTTGTAGGAAGTCCTGGCTCCAGGTCGCTGAGCGGCGTGCCGTCGGCGTCGGTCGGGATAAACTGCGGGCTCTCGTTTTCAAATTCCTGAAAAGAGTAACCGGCTGTCGCGTCGACGCGGCTGTTAATGCCTGTCAGGTCTTTCACGTAGTTCAGGTAAAAGTCGGCCAGGCTGTTTCTTTTTTCCTGCTCGTACTGTGTTCTTCTGCCGTTGTTTGGTGCCTCTGGGGCAAAAGCGGCAGGGTAGAAGGTAGTACCGTTGCTGTTAGAACGATCAAAACCGAGGTTGAGGTTCGCTCTCAGGTCAGGCAGGAAGTGAAGTTTGTAATCCAGCTGCACGTTACCGATGTGGCGTTTTACTTCGCCGCGGTCGTCACGCTGCTCCAGCATACTCACCGGGTTGCGGGTAGCCAGCGGGTTGTAGCGTCCGTTGGCATCCAGCCATTGGAAGTAGCCGCCAAACTGGTCGCTGCCAGACATCACAGGCTGTGTCGGGTCCATGGCCACAGCCGCCCCGATAGCGCCTTCGTCAGCAAATTTGCTGTCGGTGATCGCTCCTTTGTAGTTCAGGTTCACCGTCAGGTGGTCGTCCAGGAAACGCGGATTCAGGTTGACGCCTATTGAACCGCGCTTAAACTCTCCTGTGCGCAGCACACCGTCTTGATTCAGGTAGCCCAGCGACACACGGTAAGGCAGTTTGCCTACCGAACCGTCTAGGCTCAGGTTGTTGTCTGTGGTGTATGCTGTCTGATAAATCTGGTCTTGCCAGTCGGTATTGGCATTGCCGAGCAGTGCGATCTGCGAAGGCGTGCCCTGTTCATTTACTACTCTGCGGAACTCGTCAGCTGACAGTACGTTTACTTTATCGCTTATTCGGGACAAAGAGTGCTGTGTTGTAAAGGTCACCCCGAGCTTCTGGCCGACAGTGCCTTTTTTGGTCGTGATGATGATCACACCGTTGGAAGCGCGGGAGCCGTAAATGGCCGTAGCCGAAGCATCTTTCAGAATGTTGAAAGTCTCAATATCATTCGGGTTGAGGAAGTTGAGCGGGTTAGCTGATCCTGATACACCTGAATTGTCCAGCGGTACACCGTCAATCACGATGAGCGGATCGTTGCTGGCGTTGAGAGAGCCGCCGCCACGGATTCGGATGCGGCTGCCGGATCCCGGAGCACCCCCGTTTGGTGTGATCTGCACACCGGCCACTTTGCCCTGAATCAGCTGCTCAGGCGTGGTGATCTGTCCTTGCACAAAGTCTTCGGAGGAGATAGCTGTTACGGCACCTGAAATATCGGTTTTGCGCTGCGTACCATAACCAACCACAACCACTTCCTGCAGTGCCTGTGCGTCTGGGCGCATGGTCACGTTCACAGTCTCCTGGTTATTGATCGCAATCTCTTGAGTGGTATAGCCGATGAAGGAGAACACAAGCGAGCCGCCGGAAGCAGGCACGGGTAGCGTAAACTCTCCGCTGGCATTGGTAGAGGTACCGCGGGTGGTGCCTTTCAGCACAACCGTTACGCCTGGCAGTGTATCGCCGTTCTCGTCTACCACGCGGCCGCTAACAGTTACATCCTGCTGTACCGCTGCCCGAGGCTTGGCAACAACGGTTGTGGTAGTGGCTGCTGCAGGGCGTGCCTTCGAGATGATGTACACGCCTCTCACTTTCTTGTAAGCCAGGTTGTTGCTGGCCAGTGTGGTGCCCAGGTACTCGTCTACGTTCTGCACGCCATTCTTCGGCTCCGGCAGAATCAGTTGAAGGTCATCGGCCAGGTTGGCCTGGTAAGAGAACTGTATGCCGTGAGAGTCTTTCAACTCGCTGAGCAGATCCTTGAGCGACTTGGCCGTCAGGGCCTGTCCGGAGGTGTGGTTCACTGCAAGGTTCGGACCCGGGCCCGGGTAACCCTGAGCGGTCCCCGGTACCTGGAAGCAGCACAGGGCTACTGCCAAACCAAAGGAACCTAGTCTCTTAGTAGATTTATTTGACATAGATTATGAGGTTAATTTATAGTGAGCTTATGTAAATGGTGTTCTCTTGTTGGGTGATCTTCAGTTCAAAGGTCTCAGCCAGTGTGTTCAGGATGTCTTCGGGGGTCTTTACTTCCAGAAAGGCGGTGATGCGCTGTCTGGAGAGCTCCTGGCCGCCGAATTCCACTTTGTAGCCATACTGCTGCTCGATTAGTGCGCCTACTTCACGCAGTGTGTAATTGTCAAAATATACCTTGTTGTGCTGCCAGGCAGTATACAGGTCCGGGTCTACGCGACGTTGGCTAAGGCCACTCCCTGCAGATACTGTTACCAGATCGCCAGGCTGCATCGCTATTTGCCTGGTCTCACCGTTTTGTGTAGCGCTTAGCATCACTTTGCCGCTCGCCAGCACCACCCGGTCTTCCGGGCCGCGGTCATATACGTTAAATTCTGTTCCCAGTACGTTTATTTTGGTGCCTTTGCTGGTATTCACGATAAACTGCTGTCCGTTAGCCTGCTGTGTTACCGAGAAAAAAGCCTCGCCGCTCAATTCTACGATTCGGGGCTTGTCTTTTTCCCACTTTTCAGGAATAGTTATACTTGAATTGGCGTTAAGTACTATTACGGATTTATCGGAAAGTTGGACAATGCGCTTCTCTCCGTAAGCGGTTGCGTAGGTAACCGGCTCGGTCTTTTGCAGGCTGAAAAGGAGGGCAGCAGAAACTAGCAGCAAGATGATGAAAGCCGCTGCCGACAGCCAGGTGGTGCGGGTGTATCCCCATAGCGAGATGATGCGCCCGCCATTTTTGCCATGTTCCCGGTCTTGCTCAATCGCTTCCTGCAACTGCTCCCACACAAACTCCACTTCTTCGTCGCAGCTTTGGTCATCGGCCTGCTCCTGCGATAGCAAAAGCACCAATTGGCGCGCCTCCGCCATCTCCTGCGCCTTTTCAGGGTGCAGCTCAGCAAACTGTGACCAGTACGATGTACTATCATGCGTAGGGTATTTGACCCACCGAATAAAGTCATGGTCGGCTGCCAGTTCAGCTGCTGTGGCTGTTGCGTGGTTCATGTCAGGTTTTTTTGATGTGCAGTTTCAGCATATAGAGGTACGCTATATACAATAGCCAGCAACTGCAGAAATTATCCCTTCTGACGGCAGAAAAAAATAAATTAATTGCTAAGAGGCTGTTTTGATTTTATTTAGTTAGTTTGTTAAGCATGATGTGAATCATGGCCACTTTTATCATTGTCTCAGACGATTTGGTGGAGTACTCA
>NZ_QEKI01000006.1 GCF_003096355.1 Pontibacter virosus
TCGCCCTCAGCGGTGGGGAGCGTTAAGTTCGAGCTGAGCGGGGCCCAGAGCAAGACCTTCACCGACAGCAAGGCCCCCTACGCCCTGCACGGCGATAACGGCAGGGGCAACTACCACTACGGCAACTGGAACCCGCCGGCCACCGGCGCCTACACCCTCAAGGCCACCCCCTACACCGGCAGCAAGGCCACCGGAACGGCCGGAACGCCCCTGACCATCAACTTCACTTTCACTTCAACTTCATCAGGCTTAACTGCAGGATCTGTGCGCTCCTTACATGAACTTGAGTCTCGAGATAAGGAAGAGTTAGTGGTGTATCCTAACCCTTTCTCAGATAAAGCTACAATTAGCTTTATGCTGCTGGAGAATGGTGCTTATACAGTCAGCCTGTATGATGCGAAAGGAGCCATGGTGGAAGTTTTGAAGCAGGGAAAAGGTGTAGTAGGTGATCAAAACACAATACAAGTTGATGGTACAAAACTTTCGAAAGGGCTATACTTGGTTAGGCTACAAACGAATGGAAAAGTCTCCTCTACCAAGCTTATAGTTGACAGATGATACAGCATCCGGGCTGGTATGAAACCACATCTGACCGGGTGATTAAATCACTCGATATTATTTAAATGACATTGAAATCAAATGAATAAAAATATGAAACTACTCCTGATAATTATGTTCGTCGCCCTCCCTTACATTTCTTTTTCGCAAGCGTTTGTTATAAAGGCCCCAAGTCCCGTCTCTTCAAATGGTAAAGTTCCAGAACACGTCACTTTCAGAGTTGAACAACCCATTAGTCCAACAGACAGAGTCCCTGTACATGTAAACATGCCGGTTAAAGTCACAAAGCTAACCATCCGGAAAGAAAGGAAAGATTCCGTTCCTATGACCTATACATTGCAGGTAGGAGAGGAGGAACAAAGTTTTTTAGGAGATGGGGCAGACCATGAGGTAGAGTTTTCTCACGATATAAGAGGTTTGGTCGTCTCCATACTGGACGAAAAGCGAGCGGTACAAGTAAAGTCCTTCATATTGAAAAAGAGTAAATAACTGTTGCGTTTACATGCATTCACACCTAGTCTCCGCAAAGAGCAAGGGCAGAACAAATAAATGTACTGCTCTTGCTGCTGATTCTGAATTAGAGAATCAAATGTTAGATATTGAATCTAGTTTGTTGATGTACTTAAGCTTAACTGAGTTGAACAAAATGAATGGAAAAGTATTATAATCTCGCAAGCCCGAAACTGGTTGGGAAACCTTCTTTGGTTAATGTTACAACCGAACCTAGCGCTTCATGTTTGAATCGTTGCCGCTTATCCTGGTGGTGTTTAACACTCATACGCTCACTTCTATTCCTGTTCTGCTACATAAGTATATTGAGTGTGTCTGCACAGAATGCCATTGTGACGGAAAATGCTAAGACAGGTAATCCCTCTTCAGAATGGCAAATCAGTGGGGCTGGCGATTTGTCTATACAAGGTTTTGCAACGGACATAAGCTACAATAAAGGAGAGACAGCCCGATTCAAAATCAAGACCAGCGCAAGAGCCTTCATAATCAGGGTTTATCGCTTAGGGTTTTATCAAGGCAATGGCGCCAGGTTCCAGGGGGACGCCACGGTTACTGCTGCATTACCACAGAGTCAGCCAAACTGCCTCACCAACTCTTCAACAGGCCTTCTTGATTGCGGCAACTGGGCCGAATCTGCAAGTTGGCTAATCCCCAGTACTGCAGTGTCTGGTATATACATTGCAAAACTGACCCGCACTGATAATGGTGGCTCCAGCCACATCACATTCATTGTTCGCGATGATGCCAGTACTTCGGATTTGTTTTTCCAGACTTCAGATGCTACCTGGCAGGCATACAATGTGTATGGCGACAACAACAATGGCAAAAGCCTCTATACCGGCTCGGGCGGAAAAGCAGCGAAAGTCAGCTATAACAGACCCTTTATCACCCGCAATGGCGGAGGTGGCGGTGGAGCGGAAGAAGACTGGCTGTTCAATGCGGAATATCCCATGATTAGGTGGATTGAGGCCAACGGCTATGATGTGACCTACACAACGAACGTTGACGGTGACCGCCGAGGCAACCTCATCAAAAACCACAGAGTTTTCCTGTCAGTGGGACACGACGAGTACTGGTCAGGCACTCACCGCGCACATGTGACTGCTGCCCGTGACGCAGGTACGAGCCTGGCATTTTTCAGTGGCAATGAAGTATATTGGAAAACTCGCTGGGAGAACAGTATCGATGGTAGTGGCAAATCCCACCGAACCTTGGTATGCTATAAAGAAGGGGGAGATGGTGAAAACACCTGTAGTGGCAAATGCGACCCGAGTTCAGAATGGACAGGCCTGTGGCGCAGTGGTTGTGAATATACCACCGGAAATGTATTGGTTGACGGTTGTAATCCAGAGAACGAACTGACTGGGCAAATCAGTTGGGAACTTTCTGACGCATCCTTACAGGTGCCCAGCACTTACGGTAACCTTCGTTTTTGGCGTAACACGAGCGTATCCTCCCTTAGTAGTGGCCAGACCGCCTCGTTCACGTACGGTACTATTGGCTATGAATGGAACTCCGAACAGGAGCAATACAGGTCCACTTATCCTAATGGGAGAATCATACTCTCCAGTACTGTAATAAATGGAAAGACACACCATTTGTCTCTCTACAAGCATAGCAGTGGGGCACTTGTATTCGGCGCGGGTACGGTGCAGTATTCCTGGGGCTTGGATAGCAACCATGACCGGGGGAATGCTGCTCCAAGCTTGGCTATGCAACAAGCTACAGTCAATCTTTTCGCAGATATGGGGGTACAACCCGGAAGCTTACGCTCGGGGTTAGTGCCAGCCTCTGCATCCACAGACACACAAGCTCCTTCTACGACCATTGCTTCTCCTGCAGAAGGGGAAAGCCTACCACTAGGATCTGCCGTCACTATAAGCGGTACGGCCACAGATGCCAATGTCGTTGCCGGCGTGGAGGTGTCTACAGACGGTGGCAATACCTGGCGCCTGGCTAGCGGCACTACAAACTGGTCCTATACCTGGACACCCACAGCATCAGGAGCAGCTACCATCAGAAGCCGTGCCTTTGATGACTCGGGTAATATGAGTGTTCCAGTCATCAGGAATGTGACGGTAGGAGGTACAGTGAGTGTCAACTGCCCCTGCACAGTTTTCCATTCATCCTCGGCACCCACGGGCAGCCTGCAGAACGACGGGCAGGCCCTGCAGCTGGGCATGAAGTTCCGCTCATCGATCGACGGCTTCGTGACGGGGGTGCGCTTCTACAAGCAGAGCGGCAACACCGGCACCCACACCGGCCAGCTCTACAACAGCGCCGGCGTCCTGCTAGCCTCGGTGGCGTTTAGCAACGAGACAGCCACCGGCTGGCAGGAGGCGGCCTTCGCCTCGCCGGTGGCCGTCTCGGCCGGCACCACCTACGTCATCTCCTACCACTCCAGCGCCGGAAACTACTCCGTCAACGACAACGCCTTCAGCCAGGCCATCGTCAACGGGCCGCTGACTGGACTGCAGAACGGGGTGGACGGGGCTAATGGCGTCTACCGCTATACCTCCTCACCAGCCTTTCCGACCAGCAGCTACGCGGCGAGCAACTATTGGGTAGATGTGGTCTTCAACACATCGACTTCCCCAGGTAATCAGGCGCCTATAGTCTCGATAACCTCGCCAGCAAATAACGCTACTTTCACAGCCCCTGCTTCTATAGCCATTGCCGCCTCCGCTTCGGATGCAGACGGGACCATATCCAAGGTAGAGTTCTTCAACAGTGACACAAAGCTTGGGGAGGACACGGACGGCAGCGACGGCTGGGCCTTTGTTTGGAATAGCGTACCCGGGGGGACCTATGCACTGACAGCAAAAGCTACCGACAATGTGGGGGCTGCGGCTAGCTCGGCAGTCGTGAATATCACAGTGTCATCATCAACCAACCAGGTACCAACCGTGAGCATCACCTCGCCAGCGAACAATGCCACTTTCACGGCGCCTGCTTCTGTCTCTATTGCCGCCACGGCTTCAGATACAGATGGCACAGTGTCGAGAGTGGAATTCTTCAATGGAGACACAAAGCTAGGGGAAGACACATCCAGTCCTTATTCCTATACCTGGGGCAGCGTGGCAGCAGGCAGTTACCAGATAACTGCCAGAGCCACTGACAATGCCGGGGCAGTCGCCACCTCCGCCGTTGTGAACATAACGGTAAACCCTGCTCCGTCAGGTTGTCCCTGCACGGTGTTCCAGCCAAGTGCTGTGCCGGCAAGCGGTGTCAAAAACGACGGAATGGCACTGCAGATAGGAATGAAATTTCAATCAACGGAAAATGGTCTTGTAACGGGCATTCGTTTCTACAAGCACTCAGGTAACACGGGTACCCATACCGGCCAACTCTACAGCAGCAGCGGCATACTACTGGCTTCAGTCACTTTCACCAACGAGACGGCCTCGGGCTGGCAGGAGGCGGCCTTCGCCTCGCCGGTGGCTGTCACGGCCGGCACTACCTACGTGATTTCTTACCACAGCGGCGCCGGAAACTATACCTCAGACTATTCCTATTTTAACCAGGCTGTTTCGAATGGCCCGCTCAAGGCTTTGGCTAACGGAGAGAGTGGTGCGAACGGAGTATATAGGTATACCTCTACGCCAGCTTTCCCAACCAGCGATTATCAAGCCAGCAACTATTGGATAGACGTGGTCTTTAACATGGATGTACCTCCAGCTAACCAGCCCCCAACAGTCTCTTTGACCTCACCGGCTAATAATGCCACTTTCACGGCTCCAGCCTCCGTTGCTATTGCCGCCTCCGCCTCAGATGCAGATGGTACGGTGGCCAAGGTAGAGTTTTTCCAAGGGAACACGAAGTTGGGCGAGGATTTGAGCAGCCCCTATACCTTCGCCTGGAATGGGGTAGCAGCCGGAAGTTACCAACTGACAGCCAGAGCCACTGACAACGGTGGAGCGGCTTCCACGTCTACGGCGGTTGCCATAACAGTTGTTGAACCAGCCAACCTGCCACCTACAGTCTCACTTACGTCCCCAGCCAACAACGCTACTTTCACTGCTCCGGCCAACATTGAGCTAGCAGCCACGGCAGCTGATCAGGACGGGAGCATCACAAGGGTAGAGTTCTACAGTGGAGGAACAAAGATAGGAGAGGATCTGACCAGCCCATACACTTACTCTTGGGGCAATGTGGCAGCCGGCACCTACCAACTGACCGCCAGGGCATTTGACAACTTAGAGGTGGCAACCATATCTACTGTCGTAAACATAACAGTGAATTCTGCCTCTTTAGGCTGCCCCTGCACGGTGTTTCAGCCAAGTGCGGTGCCAGCAAGCGCAATGAAGAACGACCGCCGGGCGCTTCAAGTAGGAATGAAGTTCCAGGCATCGGTTAATGGCTACGTGACGGGCGTTCGTTTCTACAAGCACTCAGGCAACACGGGCACCCACACTGGCCAACTCTACAGCAGCAGTGGTACTTTGCTGGCTTCGGTGGTGTTCAGCAACGAGACAGCCACGGGCTGGCAGGAGCAGGCCTTCGCCTTGCCGGTGGCCGTCACGGCCGGCACCACCTACGTCATCTCCTACCACAGCAGCGCTGGAAACTATACCTCAGACTATCTTTACTTCTCGCAGGCTGTGAGCAACGGTCCTCTGCGGGCGCTGGCCAATGGAGAAAGTAGTGTCAACGGTGTGTACAGGTATACCAGCTCGCCTGCCTTCCCTAGCAATGGCTACCGATCCAGCAACTATTGGGTGGACGTGGTTTTTGATTCAAACTTGGCGGCTACCTCAGTTAGCTCGCTTGAGCAGGCAGATTTGGAAGAAGCCATTATCGTATACCCTAATCCGTTCTCTGGCAAGGCTACAGTAATCCTTTCTCTTCTAAAGACCGGTGAATACACAGTAGAACTGTATGATGTGAAGGGAGCAATGATTGAAACCCTTAAACAGGGAAAGGCAGTAGCAGGCAAGCTCGAGCACATAGAAATTGATGGAAACAAGTTTCCCAAAGGTTGGTATATACTCAAGCTTAAATCACAAGATTATAACCAAAGTACTAAACTTTTAAATATCAAATAATCCATATTTGCACAATCTTCATTTAAAAAGTCCGGTGAGCTACTATCTTAGCCCGCCGGACTTTTTTTATTTGTAAAAAAAGTACTGTAATAAGGCTAAACCCATCTTAAACTAATTAAGAATCAATATTAGTTAGCTACTGCCAAGGTGTTTTTAAGCCATTATCCTATCTTTGTATACATGAAGCTAGTAGCTATCTTCTTTTCCCTGTTCCTGTTCTGGACGGCCTGCCTGCCGTGCACGGATAAGATCATGGACAGCCACGAGCATCATCCGAACCTGACCGACGTCGCCGATACCACCGGCGAATCGCCCTTTCACGAAGACACCTGTCCTGTTTTTTGCAGTTGCGGCTGTTGCGCGACGTTTACTGTCACAGTTGACCCAGAGCACATTATCTTTCGTGTGCCTGTTATCCCTCAATCCAAACCACTTATATACCCGGAGCTGCGCGAAATAAAGATCGCCTCTACCTGGTGGCACCCTCCTCGGCTGGTAGCCTGATTCCATTATCAAAATAAAATGCAGCTTAAAGTAAAACCACAGGCTCTAAAGAGTGCTTGTGGCATTGCTGCATACCTATTCCATTGATTCAAAATCAAGCTTACCATGTTTAATAAAATCATCGATTTTTCGATACATAATAAACTGGTGATCGGGCTGATGGTGCTGGCGTTGATCGTATGGGGGACTTATTCCCTGACGCAACTGCCTGTAGACGCCGTACCCGACATCACTAACAACCAAGTGCAGGTGGTCACCTCTTCACCAACACTGGCCGCGCAAGAAGTAGAGCGCTTTATTACCACACCCATTGAAATGGCACTCGCCAACGTGCCCGACGTAATAGAAATGCGCTCCGTGTCGCGTTTCGGGCTCTCCGTGATCACAGTTGTGTTCAAGGACGAAGTTGATCAGTACCTGGCCAGGCAAATGATCACGGAACGGCTGGGCGATGCGGCCCGACAGATACCCCAGGAGATGGGAACCCCCGAACTGGCACCCGTAACAACCGGCTTGGGCGAGATCTACCAGTATGTGCTGGTGACAGATCCGGAAAGTGATAGTAGATACAACCCTACTGAGTTGCGAACTATTCAGGACTGGATCGTACGGCGTCAGTTGCTGGGCACACCCGGCGTGGCAGATGTGAGCAGCTACGGGGGCTTTCTGAAGGAATATGAAGTGGCTGTGAATCCGGCAAGCCTGCGCAGCATGAACCTGTCTGTGACAGACGTGATTGCGGCGCTGGAGCAAAACAACGAAAATACCGGAGCCGCTTACATCGAGAAAAACCAAAACGCTTTCTTTATCCGTGGTCTCGGGCTGGTTAGCTCGCTGGAGGATATCGAGCAGATCGTCATATCCAACCGAAACGGGATGCCCGTGCTGGTGCGCGATGTGGCCAAGGTACAATATGGCCATCCGGTACGCTACGGCGCCCTCACGCGCAATACAGAGGGTGAGGTAGTGGGCGGCATCGTGCTGATGCTGAAAGGGGCCAACTCTTCTGAAGTGATTAAGAATGTACAGGACAAAGTGGCCAGTATTCAGTCTTCTTTGCCGGAAGGTGTGGTAATCGAGGCGTACCTTGACCGGAGTGACCTGGTGAGTAAAGCGATCAACACGGTGGCTACCAACCTGATCGAGGGTGGCCTGATCGTAATTTTCGTGCTGGTGCTCTTGCTGGGCAATCTGCGGGCAGGACTCGTAGTGGCCTCTGTTATACCTTTGTCTATGCTCTTTGCGCTCGGCATGATGAATGTATTTGGCGTATCAGGTAACCTAATGAGCCTTGGCGCCATTGACTTCGGGCTGATCGTAGACGGAGCCGTGATCATCGTGGAAGGCGTGCTGCACTTTATTGTGGTCAAGAACAAGGACCTGCCACTGCGCCGTTTGACGCAGCACGAAATGGACCTGGAAGTGAAAGACGCGGCCTCCAACATCATGAACTCCGCCGCGTTTGGTATGCTCATCATCCTGATCGTATACCTGCCGATCATGGCCCTGGTAGGTATAGAAGGTAAAATGTTTAAGCCGATGGCACAAACCGTGAGTTTTGCCATTTTGGGTGCTTTTATCCTTTCCCTGACTTATGTGCCGATGGTGTCTACGCTCTTGCTGAGCAAGACCACCAAACACAAACCAAATATTTCGGATAGACTGATGGGCTTCTTAGAGCGGGTATACAGACCAGTTATTACCTTCGCCCTGCGCAGCAAAGCACTCGTCATCGGTGCTGCCCTGATCCTGTTTGCCTTTAGTTTGTTTGTATTCAGCCGCATGGGAGGCGAGTTTTTACCTGATCTGGAGGAAGGTGACTTTGCCATGGACCTGCGACTGGTACCGGGCGCCTCACTCAGCCAGACAATCGAGACTACGACCAAAGCGAGTGAAATTCTGCTGACCCAGTTTCCGGAGGTGACCGAAGTGATCGGCAAGATAGGAACAGCAGAGATTCCAACAGACCCGATGCCAATTGAGGCAGCTGACGTGATGATTCTGCTCAAAGACAAAGACGAATGGACCAGCGCCAACACCCGCCAGGAACTTGCTGCCAAAATGGACGAAGCATTGAAAGTACTGCCTGGGGTGAATTATGGCTTCCAGCAGCCGATCCAACTCCGTTTTAACGAGTTGATGACAGGCGCGCGACAGGATGTGGCGATCAAAATATTCGGGGAGGATCTTGACCAACTTTCCGAGCTGGCGGGTCAGGTTGACAAACTGATTGCTCCGGTGGAAGGGGTGCAGGATATCTATGTAGAGGAAGTGACGGGTCTGCCACAGATTGTGGTCAGTTATAACCGCGCCCGTATGTCGCAGTACGGCCTGCAGGTGGCTGATGTGAATGCGGTGCTGCGCACAGCCTTTGCCGGACAAACAGCGGGAGCCATCTACGAAGGTGACCGTCGTTTTGACCTGGTCGTGCGCATGGAGGGAGGCTCCCGTAACGACCTGAATGATATTGAAGACCTGTTTGTGTCGCTGCCGCAGGGCGGACAAGTCCCCCTACAACAAGTGGCTGACATCAGATTTGAAGAAGGCCCAATGCAGATTTCCCGTGAGGAAGGCAAGCGCCGCATTGTGGTAGGCTTTAACGTGCGCGAGCGCGATGTGGAGTCGATCGTGTCGGAAATCCAGGAGAAACTGAACCGCGAACTGCCGCTTCCGGCTGGATACTTTATTACGTATGGCGGACAGTTTGAGAACCTGGTGCATGCTAAAGAGCGTCTGTCGGTTGCTGTTCCGGCTGCCCTGCTGTTGATCCTGTTGCTCTTATACTTTGCCTTTAAGTCTGTGAAGCAAAGTCTGCTCATTTTCACCGCTATACCTTTGTCAGCCATTGGGGGAATCTTTGCGCTCTGGTTGCGTGATATGCCTTTCAGTATCTCAGCTGGCGTAGGCTTCATTGCCCTGTTTGGTGTTGCGGTGCTGAACGGTATCGTGCTGATCGGCTATTTCAACCAGCTCAAGCGGGAAGGAATGACGGACGTATACGAAAGGGTGTTACTAGGCACCAGTGTACGTCTTCGCCCAGTATTGATGACGGCTTCTGTAGCCGCCCTAGGCTTCCTGCCGATGGCCCTTTCCGGTTCTGCCGGAGCCGAGGTGCAGCGTCCGCTGGCCACGGTAGTAATCGGGGGTTTGTTTACTTCTACCTTGCTAACATTGGTGGTACTACCAGTTCTCTACTATATTTTCTCTTCCAATGAAAAGCCTTCTGAAGAAGGGGTGCACCGCAAGGCAGTACCAGCACACTTAATCACGCTCCTGCTGATCGCATGCGGTGTGTTGTACGCCGGACAAGGTATAGCGCAGTCGGTACAGGGCCCGTTAAATCTGGAGCAGAGCATCAACTATGCCCGGGAGCACAACTTGGGACTGAAGAGCGCTACCTACAGCGTTGAGCGAGAGCAAGCATTGCGCGGCGCAGCGACTGACCTGCCAAAAACAAACCTTTCCTACAGTCGTGGGCAGATCAGTACCATAAACAGGGATGAGTACATCTCTGCCTCCCAACAGTTCGCCTTCCCGACAGTATACCGCGATCAGGCCAAACTGGCAGACGCTACCATCCAACAAGCGGAGGCACAAAAGCAGATAGTAGAGCGGGAACTGGTCCGGGATGTAAAGCAAGCCTGGTACGTGCTACAATACCAAAACGAACGGTTACGCCTGCTCCAGCAGCAGGACAGTCTGTACGGCCGTTTCACAAGGGCCGCAACCATACGCTTCAGGACAGGGGAAACGGGTTACCTGGAACAGGCCACTGCCGAAACCCGAAGTTTGGGTATAAAAACTGAACTACAGCAGGCGATGGCCGATAAGCAAATTGCTGAGCGCCGTTTGCAACAACTGCTACAGGCGCAGGAGCCACTGCAGTTTGCCTATGAACGCCTGAGCAAGCGGGAGTTACTTTTACAGTCCGACAGCACAGCCTTAGCGGCAAATCCCTACCTGGCCTTTTTGAAGAGTACAACTCAGGTAGCCGAGCGGCAAAAGCACCTGGAGCAATCACGTATGTTGCCGGACTTTACAGTAGGATACTTTAACCAAACATTTGTGGGAGAGGCGCCTCGTGACAATCCGAACAGAGTGTATACCTCCGGGGACCGCTTCACGGGATATGAAGTAGGTATAGCTGTACCGCTTTGGTTCGGGGCGCAGCGTTCACGCATTAAGGCGGCCAAAATGAACGAGGAGGCCGTGAAAAGTCAGGCACACTACCAACAGCAACTGCTCTTGACCGAACTTCAGAATTTAATGCAGGAGTTGCAAAAGCATACTAACACCTTGGCTTTCTTTGAGCAAGGCGCACTCAGGCAGGCCGATCAAATGAACAAAGCAGCCGAACTCAGCTTCCAGACCGGAGACATTGACTACGTAGAGTATGTGCAGGCGCTCGATCAGGCCTACCAGCTGCGCAGCAACTACCTCAATGCCCTCCGGGACTACAACCAAACCATTATCAGCTTAGAATTCACCGCAGGAATCGAATAACATGACAGCATATACAATCAGAATCATCACCCTTTGCAGCCTCATCAGTTTAGCGGCGTGCTCCGAAAAGACACCTGCCGAAGAGCCAGAAGCCTTGGCCATAGAAGCATCCGCCAGCGCATCACCCTTTGTTGTAACCTTTTCAGAGGCACAACAAAAAGTAGGTAATATTGAATTAGGCACGATTGAAAATAAGCCGCTTTCGGCACGCATTACAGCTAACGGACAACTTCAGCTGCCCCCGCAGAACAAAGCCAGTATCAATCCCTTAATGGGTGGTGTGGTGCGGAGTATACCTGTAAAAGAAGGCGAGTATGTTAAAAATGGAAAGGTACTGGCCACCATACAGAACCCGGAGCTGATCAAGCTGCAGGAAGAGTACCTGACTACCCGCAACCAACTGCGCTTTGCCGAACAGGACTACGAGCGCCAGCGTACCCTCAACGAAGAGCAAGTGGGTTCCCGCAAACGATTTGAACAGGCTGAGTCGGACGTAAAGGTGCAGCGTGCACGACTCAAGGCACTGGCTACGCACCTTGCAGCCATGGGCATTTCGCCTAAAAACGTAGAAGCAGGGCAAATTACCTCGACTATGGCAATTACAGCGCCTATTAGTGGCTATGTACGCGTGATTGATGTCAACATGGGCTCCTATGCCCAGCCAGGGCAACAGATGTTTGAGATCGTAGACAACCATCACCTGCATTTAGAACTCAGCGTGTTCGAGCGTGATTTCAGCAGGATGAAAGAGGGGCAGAAAGTGCTGTTTACTTTACCGAACGTGGCCGGAGAACCACTGGAAGCAGAGATCTTCGCTTTGGGCAGGGCTTTTGAAGGCGATTCCCGCATGGTGACGGTGCATGCTGAGCTCGAAAATAACAAAAACACCAACCTGCTGCCCGGCATGTACGTGAACGCGCAGATCCTGGCCGGAAAACAGGAGCTGCCGTCGCTGCCCGAAGAGTCGGTGGTACGTTACAAGGGCAAGCACTATGTTTTTGTGAAAGAAGGTCCAACCATATTCCGCATGCAGGAAGTGGAGACAGGTATAGCAGAGGGTGGTTACACAGAGGTGAGTTTAACTAAGGAGCTACCAGCTTCTACACAAATTGTCACTAAAGGGGCTTATTATGTACTGGCCGAAAAAATGAAATCAGAAGTGGCTGAGGACTAACAGGTATAGAAACAGCCTAAACAAATACAGCGCCGGCTCCAATGAAGGGACCGGCGCTGTTATTTTGTGAAAGGATTAATTATTAATTAAACTTTCAACTTTTAGCCATGCTTTTATACGTGCAGGGGTGCATCAATGGTTACATATCATTAAAAATAATTCAAATTATTATTAAAAAGTGCCTTAGGAGGCTCTATTGGCCAACAAAATTGGCTCCAACACAGACCACACATTGTCCGCCAAGATCCGCTGCCCATCTATCGTAGGGTGTATACCATCTCCCTGATTCAATGCCCGGTCACCTGCCACGCCCTCTAGCAGGAAGGGGATAAGTGCTACTTCTTTGTCTTCAGCCAGACGCGTGAACACTTGCTCAAACTCCTGGGTATAGCGCTGGCCCATGCTTGGTGGCATTTGCATACCAGCCAGAATGATCTCCGCATCCGGATTCTGTTCACGCACTTTATCGATGATCGTGCCTAAATTATCATAAGTCGAAGCCGGATCTATACCTCTCAAACCGTCATTGGCACCCAGTTCCAGCACAAACACATCGATCGGCTGTTTCAGCAACCAGTCAATGCGGCTTCTACCACCGGCGGAGGTTTCGCCACTCAAGCCTGCATTCACGGCTTTGTAAGGCAGGCCCAGCGAGTCAATTCGCTCTTGGATGAGGGCAGGAAAGGCTTGGTCAGGTTCCAGTCCGTAACCGGCTGTAAGGCTGTTTCCGAAGAACACGATGGTTTTGATGCGCTCGTTCTTAGGTTTGTCGGTTGTGGCTGTCGTGTCAGTTTGGGCTTGTTGTTCTGTCGCCACCTGCTCCGTAGTGCTTGCCTGTTCACAGCCCGCCAAGGTGAGGAGGAGGGCTAGAAAAAGCGGGATATACTTGCTCTTATTGTTCATGTACCTTATTTTTTCCTAAATTTAGTTTTATCAATCTTAAAACCTATAACGGTCGGTATAAGTTATTAGGTTCGGGAATAGCACCGCGCAAACCTATACCGGTGGCGCTATACCTGCCGTTACATTACATAAAAACACTACCTACGTGTCTACTATACTAGAAATCAACAACCTGAGAAAAACCTACGATAGCGGCGACCGTCATCTGACCGTGCTCGAGGGCATCAACTTTACACTGCAGGCTGGAGATACCTGCGCGATCGTAGGTCCATCCGGAAGCGGCAAAACTACCTTGCTGGGCCTGTGTGCCGGACTTGACCGGGCCAGTAGTGGCTCCGTGATCTTAAACGGTGTGCGACTCGACAACCTGAGCGAAGATGCCCGGGCGCAGGTACGCAACCAGTACGTGGGCTTCATCTTTCAGAACTTTCAGCTTATACCTACGCTCACAGCGCTCGAAAACGTAATGGTGCCACTCGAGCTACGTGGCGAACGCAATGTGCAGCGCGAGGCCATGGATTTGCTGGCCCGTGTAGGACTGGCCGAGCGCCACGACCATTACCCGACCCAGCTGTCAGGAGGGGAGCAACAGCGCGTATCGCTGGCAAGGGCTTTCTCGAACCGGCCTACCATCCTCTTTGCCGATGAACCAACCGGTAATCTGGACGAGGAAACAGGGGATAAGGTGGAAAGACTCCTGTTTGAGCTCAACCGTGAAGCGGGAACTACACTCGTACTCGTAACCCATGACCTGGAACTGGCCGAAAAAACGCAACGCATTATTCGCATTAAGGGCGGGCATGTGGTGTCGGATACAGGGGCTTCTGAAAGAGTTCACCAGTCGGAGGGTTCCAACCTTTCCTGAGGTATAAATACCAATATCATAAAGAGTTACAACACTAAACATCAAGTATATCTTGTCTGACAACAAGCCTAATCCGGATAAACCTAAGCTGAACATACCTTGGCTGCTCAAGATGGCATGGCGCGACACACGTCGCAGCCGGGGCAGGCTGGTTTTGTTCCTTTCGTCCATTGTGCTAGGTATAGCTGCCTTGGTGGCCATTAACTCTTTCCGCGACAGTCTGCAACTAGCCATCGACGAAAAAGCCAGAACCCTGATCGGGGCTGATCTGGTAATGGGCATGAACAAAGAGCCCGATTCGCTTTCCATGGCCATTATCGACTCTGTGAGCACGCTGGGTAAACGATCCAACGAGAATCGCATGATGTCGATGGTATACTTTGTGAAAAGCAACGAAACGCGATTAGTACAGGTACGGGCGCTGGAGGGCGAATTCCCCTATTTTGGGGCCATCGAAACAAAACCAGAAGAGGCGAGTCGAAGTTTTCGGGAGGACAGGCGCGCGCTCGTAGACCATAACCTGATGTTGCAGTACGAAGCCCAGGTCGGTGACTCGATTAGGGTTGGCGCTGTGACATTTGCCATCGAAGGGGCCCTGCACCGCATACCTGGTCAAACAGCCATGACCGCTGCCGTAGCGCCTGTGGTTTATATCCCCAGACAGTATCTCCCTGAAACCGGATTAATCCAGCGTGGCAGCCGGGTCTCTTATTACTATTATTACGACCTCAATGAAGCCGTGCAGCCAGACACGCTGGGCAAAAGACTTGATCCGCGGTTCGAGGAGTATGGCATGTTCTACGACACAGTGGAAACCCGAAAGGCGAGTATGGGCCGTTCTTACGATGAACTAGCCCGATTTCTGGCACTCGTAGGCTTTGTTGCTTTGCTGTTAGGCTGTGTGGGCGTGGCCAGTGCCGTGCACGTGTACATGCGCGACAAGCTAGCGACAATTGGTATCCTGCGCTGTCTGGGCATGAGCGGCAAGCAAGCTTTCCTGGTATACCTGTTTCAGGTGATGGGTATGGGCTTACTGGGAGGCTTGGGCGGCGCTGCTTTGGGCAGTGTTGTGCAATTGGTACTGCCGGAGCTGTTCAAAACTTTCCTACCAGTTACGGTGGACGCATATTTCTCACCAGCCGCCGCTACACAGGGTATACTATTAGGCGTGGTGGTATCGGTGCTTTTTGCACTGTTGCCGCTTCTAAGTATCCGTCAGGTATCGCCGCTTATCACCTTGCGGGCTACTGTCGAGCACCTCACCAATCAGAAAGACCCGCTCCGGTGGGCGGTATACGGCTTGTTGCTTGGCTTTATTGTGGTGTTCTCGCGCTGGCAACTGGGCACCTGGTGGCAGGCGCTGTACTTCACAGGTGGCGTCATCGCGGCTTTCCTGGTACTCGCTTTGCTCGCTAAAAGCCTTTCGTGGACCGTCAAACGCTTCTTCCCGACGCACTGGGGCTATGTCTGGCGGCAGGGCCTGGCCAACCTGTACCGACCCAACAACCAGACCTTGTTGCTGATGGTATCCATCGGTTTGGGCACGGCGCTGATCGGCACGCTCTTCATGGTGCAGCGTACCTTGCTAAGTGAAGTATCGCTGTCCGGCACCGAAAACCAACCTAATCTGGTACTCTTCGACATCCAAAACAGCCAGCGGGATCAAGTTGCTGATTTAACCAAAGAGGAGGGACTGCCAATCCTGTATTTCGACCCAATCGTGACAGTCAGGCTGGAACAGATCAATAACCTCACTTTGGCAGATGTGCGCAAGGACACGACCTTAGAGATCAGACCTAGGAACTTTACTCGGGAATACCGTGTGACCTACCGCGATTATTTAAGTGATTCTGAGAAGACAGAAGCTGGTGAATGGGTCGAAGGGCAGTATAAAACGGGCAAAAGAGTACCTGTGTCGCTGGAAGAAGGGTATGCCGAACGAATCAAGGTAAAAGTAGGTGACTCCCTGGTCTACAATGTACAGGGGGCGACTATACCTGCCCGCGTAGTTCACCTGCGTCGCGTCGACTGGAACCGGGTGCAGACCAACTTCCAAGTGCTGTTCCCAAAAGGAGTATTGGAAGAAGCACCGCAATTCCATGTGCTGATGACCCGCAGCGATAATGAGCAACAGGCCGCACAGTTTCAGCGCCGGGTCGTGGAGGCCTTCCCGAACGTATCGGCCATCGGACTCGACCTGATCCTGCGCACTTTAGAGGAAGTGGTCAGCCAGATCTCTTTTGTGATTCAGTTTATGGCGCTCTTCAGCATTTTCACGGGTTTGCTTGTGCTAGTGGGATCCGTGAATGTGAGTAAATTTCAGCGGGTGCAGGAGAGTGTGCTTTTGCGGACATTGGGCGCTAACAAAAAACAGATTCTAGGTATAACACTGATGGAGTACGCCATGCTCGGTATACTGGCTGCTGCAGTAGGCTGCGTAATTGCCTTCGGAGCCGCATGGGCATTGGCGGTATTCAGCTTTGAAATGGAATTCGTGCCGGTGCTTTGGCCGTTGCTGGTGATTTTCGTGGTTGTTACCCTATTAACTGTAGCCGTGGGCTTACTAAATAGCCGTGGCGTGCTAAATAGGCCTCCTTTGGAGGTACTGAGAAGAGAAGCGTAGGAGTTTAAAAGTTGGGGAGTTTTGAAATTGGAAAGGAGGGGATTTAAAAATCAGGTTAATTGATTCTAAATTCTCGATCCAAGTTGCCAGAAAACAAAAAAGGGATCTCTTGAAAGATCCCTTTTTCTAAAGGTTGCATAGACAACAAATGCCATCTGCAAACTTTGATTATATTGGTTTATACGCCCGACTTTTGGGGAGGTTACAGCACCGGAAAAAATTCTTGAAAAAAATTTAGTAAGTGCTCGAAGCCAGCATAACCAGCGTGCAATGGTGCATGGTTTCTATACCTGCATCTTCAGCCATCTGCTCCAATTCACGGTTTTCTGTGCCCGGATTGAAGATGATGCGCTTCGGCTGCAGCGAAATAATGTAGTCATACCAGGTCGGCTGGTTCTGCGGTCCCACGTAAAGCGTCACCGTATCGATTCCTTCTACCTTTTGTGATTTATCTGTAATGATGGGTTGTCCGCCGACCTCTCCTTTGCGAATGCCCACAGGCACTACTTCATGTCCGTGCTGTTGCAGGCGGTGAATGGCCTTGTAGGCAAAGCGGGACGGATTATCGGTTGCACCCAGTACAAGTGTCTTTTTCATAGTTCAGTTAGTTTGATCCCTTTATTTAACCGCTATACGCACCGAAACGTTACAGCGCAATCAGGTATAAACCGAATACAACACCATCTGCTATACCTGAATCAGCACTTTGGCCGCGATCTTTTCGGCGCAGCGCTCCCCATCCATGGCCGCCGAAACGATACCGCCTGCATAACCAGCACCCTCCGCGCAAGGGTATAGGTTTTTGATCTGCACGTGCTCCAGTGTCTCGCGGTCACGAGGTATACGCACAGGAGAAGAGGTGCGGCTTTCCACCCCGATGATCTGGGCGTCGTTGCTTAAATAGCCGCGCATTTTGTTGCCAAACGCCTTGAAACCCTCCCGCAGACGATAGGCCATGGCAGGTGAGAACAGTTTGTTCATGTCCACAGGCGTCAGGCCCGGCTGGTAGGAAGTTTCGAGCAAGGCGCCACCAGTCTTATGACGGGTGAAGTCAAGGAGGAGCTGGGCAGGGGCTTTCTGGGTACCGCCCGCCATCTCGCAGGCCTTACGCTCCAGTTCTTCCTGCATACGCAATCCGGCCAACGGACCATACTTGTCAAGCTCCATGTCCTCCAGCTCAATTGCCACGACTATACCTGAGTTGGCAAACTTAGAGTCACGACGACTCGGTGACATACCATTCACTACTACCTCACCGGGAGCCGTAGCCGATGGCACAATAAAGCCGCCCGGACACATACAGAACGAAAAAATACCCCGCTGTTTGTTGTCGTATACCGTCTGGTGCACTAGTGCATAAGAAGAAGCCGGTAGCCAGCACCCACGGTCTTCGCACTTATACTGAATGCTGTCGATCAGTCTTTGCTGGTGCTCCACACGTACTCCCATCGCAAAGGGCTTTGCCTCGATGGTAATGCCTTTGCTATGCAGTAATTCAAAAATATCTCGGGCACTGTGGCCAGTCGCCAGAATTACGGCTTCGCCTATGTATTCCTGACCGTCCTGGGTCACGACACCTTTCATCTCGTCTCCCTCCACGATAAAGTCTGTCACTCGCTTGTCAAACAGGACTTCACCACCGGCGGCCTCAATGCTCTCGCGGATGGCGGAGATGATGCGGGGTAGTTTGTTGGTGCCAATATGCGGATGGGCGTCGAACAGTATATCGCGGGTAGCGCCGTGCTGTACGAAGATTTCTAAAATACGCTGCAAATCGCCACGCTTCTTGGAGCGGGTATACAGTTTGCCATCTGAATAAGTACCAGCGCCACCCTCTCCGAAACAATAGTTCGAGTCCGGGTTCACGATATGCTCTTTGTTGATAGCTGCCAGATCACGGCGGCGTGCACGGACATCTTTGCCACGCTCCAGCACGATTGGCTTCAGCCCCAGTTCAATGCAGCGCAAGGCCGCAAACAGACCGGCTGGACCGGCACCTACTATAATGACTTTTTTAGCTTGGTTTACATCCGGATAGCTATACCTGGCCGACAGGATATCGGTTGGAGGGGTGTCCAGGTATAAATCGGCTCGCACACGGAGCAAAACCTGACGACCGCGTGCGTCAATTGAACGCTTTATACGGTGTATGTGCTTGACATTTTCCGGTTTTAGCCCGGCACTTAAAATAAGCTCACGCTCCAACAGTTCGTCGTTGTACGCCACCTCCGGCGACAACACGACTTCAACTTCTTTCTTATTCATTTACAGGCAGTAAGGTAGTTATCCTTAAATTTTTAATTCAATTGCTAAATTGGTGATGGTTAAATTGTTTCTGCTTGAATCAGAGATAAAGCTGGTTGGTATCAACCAACTACTACAGCAAAATTGTCTATACCATCAACGAATTATAGCTTGCTATACCTTAAGCAACAGCAAGTCTAAACAACCCAAACCAACAATTTAACCACCAACAATTCAACAATTTAACAGTTTATAAATCCCCATTCAGCACTTTTTCCACCCAGCCTTTGCCCCAGTTCTCCAGTTCTTCTTCATTCCAGAGTTCTGGGTAGAAGATACGTTTCTGGAACTTGGGAGGCAGGTATTTCTGCCAGTTAGTTCCGCCGGTTGCTGCGATCACTTCCGGGTCGCGTTGCAGGTAGCGTACGGCTGACTTGTAATGCATGAGCGGCCAGTTCACGTTCACGTTGCTGTCGAGCTCGCGCATTTGGCGGATCAAGCGTGGGTTTTGCTGTTCTTCTTCAGACAAACGTTTGTAGGCCGACCAAACGTTCATATGCTCATACTGCCTGGCGAACTGAATCAGTTGCTGGGTATACTTTTCCTCAAAGCGAAGCAGGGTCAGCGTTTTAGATCCTGAAGAAACCTCGGTAGCGCCTTCTTTCCAGTAAATGCAGCCTATTAGCTCTTCGTGTGTGCTCTGCAAGCCCAGTGCTTTGCGTTTCTCTTTGTCTGTGAGGTTGCGAAGCTCTGTAGAGGCAATCTCGATCATGCGGTACTGCACCGACTGAAAACCACTCGCCGGCATCAGTGCCATGCGGAACTGCAGGAACTGTTTCGGATCCATACCATCTACCATCACATCAAACGAGTCGATCAGATTCTCGAAGTAGCGGTTAATGCGCTTCAACCGTTTAAAGAGCACTTCACCCGTAAGCGACTTATCCTCACCTATCTGTCGGTATTCTTCCAGACAGAGTTTAAAGTAAAGCTCTGTGATCTGGTGGTACATAATAAAGATCTTTTCGTCCGGGATGCTTGTGCGCGGATTCTGTAGACTCAACAGGGTGTCGAGGTGAATATAATCCCAGTAATTGAGATAATCCGTGTAGTACAGCCCTTCCAGATAAGCAGCCAGATCCTGCCCAAGCGGCACGTACTTGGCTTCCAGTCTGCGAAGTTGCTCCAGCACTTCCGGCTTAAAAGGTTGTTGCTCCATGGTTTTCAGATGGGGGTTGGTGAAACGCCATTTACATGCAAATAAAGTAAAACAATCGCATAGATTCTGGCAACAGGCCAATAATTATCACACCCTTTCTTCTAAACATTAAACAGCCGAAATTAATCCACAACGTGCAGGCAACCTTTTTACAGTGTCCATCATCCTAGGTACAGTCAGTGGCAAATGTGACAAGAAGTTAGTGGGGCTGGTGGTAACATTGATAGAGCAAAAGCGACAGTTGGTAGAAATCAGCAGAATATAACGACGAAAAAATGTTATAATAGGCCTTAATTATTAAATTTGGGTTTTACGATATTTGCATCATGGCAGAAAAAAGCAGTGTCTTTGATATGATAGGCCCCATCATGATTGGCCCCTCCAGCTCCCATACCGCTGGCGTTGTGCGCATTGCGCGAGCTGCCATCCGTGTATTAGGTACCGCACCGGAGGAGGCGATCATTACTTTCTACAATTCTTTCGCCCAGACTTATGAAGGCCATGGCTCAGACCGTGCCATTGTGGCGGGCTTGCTTGATTTCAAAACAGATGACAAACGCATTAAGGAAGCTTTTGACCATGCCAAAGAGCGCGGACTCAAATATACTTTCCGCTCTGTCGGCAATGCCTCCACCATGCACCCCAACACCATCAAGTTGAACCTGAAGGCCGGAGACCGGCAGGTGGAAGTGATCGGTCAAAGCCGGGGAGGTGGCGTCATTAACATTGTAGAAGTGGACGGGTTCAGCGCTAATTTTTCGGCCAACCTGCACACGCTTATCATAGACGCGGACGATGTGAAAGGCAGTATCGCATTCATCGCTACCGTGATCGCGCACGATGACTGCAACATTGCTACCATGAACGTGTCGCGTAAAGGCAGAAATGAGATGGCGCGTCAGTTCATCGAAATGGATTCCGGCATCAAGCCGATCACGCTGGAGTACTTGAAGCAGCTCAGCTGGGTGAAGCACGTGATCTATATCCCCAATATCGACCTTTAAGAAAAAACCACACTATGAAAAAAATGTCGAACAAAGTGCTGCTACTGGCTCTTGGCTTAACGCTGGGCGGTTTAAACTCCGCAATGGCGCAACAGCAACAAGGAGCAGGCAGCGATGGAATCTGGTCACTGCAGGAGGCAGTAGAGTACGCGAAGGCAAATAACCTGAATGTGCGCCAAAGCAGCCTTAACAGGGAGTTAAGCAGAGCTGATCTTGTCCAATCCAGGAACAACCGCTTGCCAAGTTTAAATGCGAATGGAAGCTATGGGTTTAACACAGGTTCATTCCAGGATCCGGTAAACTTTACGTTGACGACGGATAATGCATGGTCAGCTAATGGTGGGATCAACGCAAGCCTTCCTCTTTTTGCCGGGTTCCAGCAGGTAAATCAAATAAAGCAGCAGGAGCTGAGCTTAGAAGCAAGCGAGCAGGAGTTCCTATCCGCTCAGAATGATATCACCATACAGATCGTAACCGCATACCTGAACATCTTGTTTGCTAATGAGCAAATGGCTGTTTCAGATCTGCAGCGCAATCTAACCAACCAGCAGCTGAGCCGCACTCGTGTGCTTTTTAAAGCAGGCAGTTTAGCCGAAAATTCTGTATTGGACCTGGAGTCACAACTTGCAACTGACGAGCTTAACTATATCACAGCACAGAATCAGCGCGATATTTCCAGGCTGACCCTGATGCAGCTGCTCAATATTCCTACCACAGAGGAGTTCCAGGTAGAGATACCTAACATTCCGGAACCAGATGCAAATCCGGTGATTGTGAACGGAAGTCAGGTATACGACATAGCCTTGCAAACATTGCCGGCAATCAAAGCAGCCGATCTTCGGTTACGCAGCACTGAAAAAGGTGTTGAGGTAGCGCAGGGTGCCTATTATCCCCGCTTAAGTTTATTTGCAGGGGCATCCAGCCGATACCTTAGCACCAGCAGGTTCTTCACAGGTACAGAAACGGTTGACCTGGGGAGTAACCGCCCTCAAATAGTTTACTACGATAATAACCGTACGCGTTCTGAAACGTTATACTTTCCGAATATAGTAACCCAGCGTCTTGATGAGGATTACCCGCTATTCAGGCAGTTCGAAGGCAATTTAGCAACACGGGTTGGTCTGTCACTAGACATTCCTATTTTCAATGGATTCCAGGTACGCACTAACGTGCAGCGGGCCAAGCTGCAACAACAAAACGCCCAGCTCAATGCCGATATCGCCCGCAATAACCTGCGGCAGACGATTGAGCAGGCGCATGTGGATGCCCTTGCGGCCCAGCGTCGCTATGCGGCGGCCCGGCAGCAGGTAAACGCCTCCGAGAAGAACTTTCGCAATGCTGAACTCAGACTGCAGAGTGGTGTTATCAATACCGTAGATTTCAATGTCGTGGCGAACACTTATCGCTCCGCCCAATCCAATCTGGTGCAGGCGAAATACGACTATACCTTTAAACTCAAAGTCTTGGACTTCTACCAAGGAAAAGACCTCTCTTTCTAATTTAAAATCATGGCTGCAAAAAAATCGAATAAGCTTATTTACACCCTGATAGGCGTACTGGTGCTGTTTCTTGTACTGGCTCTTGTTGCTAAAAAAGCAGGTTGGATCGGCAAAGAAGAAGGAACGGAGGTTGTGCTGGCCGATGTAAAGCGCACCGAGATCGTTGAAAAAGTAAGCGCATCGGGTAAAGTACAACCTGAGACGGAAGTTAAAATCAGCCCGGACGTATCCGGTGAAATTATCGAACTGACCGTGCAGGAAGGCGACTCAGTTATAAAAGGACAACTGTTGGTGCGTATTCGCCCTGATAACTACAAGTCGCTGGTAGACATGCAGACGGCAGGCGTTAACCAGGCGCGTGCTAACCTGGCCCAGTCAAAAGCCCGTCTGGCACAATCGCGTGCTAATTTTGTCCAGGTGGAGCAGAATTTCCGGCGTAACAAGGGCCTTTTTGACCAGAAAGTGATCTCTGAAGCGGAATACCAGCAGATAAAGGCCCAGTACGAGGCTGGAAAGCAGGAAATTGAGTCACTGGCGCAGAGTGTTCGTGCTGCGGAGTACGGTATACAAAATGCACAAGCCTCTTTAAACGATGCCCGCGAGAACCTGAATAAGACCACCATCTATGCACCTGTGAGTGGCACGGTGTCAAAACTCAATGTGGAGAGAGGGGAACGCGTGGTTGGTACTTCCCAGATGGCTGGTACGGAGATCATGCGCATTGCCAACCTCAATAACATGGAGGTGCGTGTGAACGTGAACGAAAACGATATCATCCGGGTGGGTATGGGCGACTCTGTAATAGTGGAAGTTGACTCGTATACAAGCCGCGACGAGAAGTTCAAAGGCATAGTAACCTCCATTGCCAACACGGCGAAGGACGCCGCTTCGCTAGAAGCAGTGACTGAGTTTGAGGTGCGCATACGTTTGCTGAACGAATCTTACAGCCACCTGGCAGACAAGAATGCCCGTCCTTTCCGCCCGGGTATGACAGCATCCGTTGACATTATCACAGCGCGCAAAGGCAATGTTTTATCTGTACCTTTGTCGGCAGTGACGACTCGTTCGAACACACCAGCCAAGGCAACAGATGAAAACGGTGAGGAAAAAGACGCTGAAAACAACGAAGCTCCAGCTGCACCTGCAGGTCCGATCGATGAAGTGGTTTTTGTGCTCGGAGCTGACAATACAGTTAAAACCGTAAAGGTAAAAACAGGCATCAGCGATTTCGATAACATCGAAATTCTGAGCGGTCTGGAAGAAGGCCAAAAAATAGTTTCTGGACCTTTCAGAGCGGTGTCCAAAACGCTGAAAGACGGTGCTAAGGTGGCTGTAAAAGACGAGAAGTCACTAAACAAATCAGCTTTGGCTGAAGCGAATGGTGAATAACAAATAGACATCCGGTTTGGAAAAAATTGCAGTTATAGGAGGAGGAAGCTGGGCTTCGGCGCTGGTGAAAATCCTCTCAGAAAATAAATCACAGGTACACTGGTGGATGCGCAACGAAAACGATGTGCAGCACCTGATCAATTACCGGCACAATCCCCGTTACCTGAGTGGCGTAACCTACGACCTGAACTACGTGAAGCCTTCAACGGACCTGCGCAATGTCGTAGCTGTGGCAGACTGGGTGATCCTGGCTGTACCCGCTGCATTTATACAGGAGGCTTTGGGCGGTCTGGAGCAGGATGCCTTGAAAGACAAGGTGCTGATATCCGCCATTAAGGGTATGATCCCAAAGCAGAATATCCTGATCACCGATTACCTGGGTCAGCAATACGGTGTGCCAAACAGCCATCAACTAGTAGTAGCCGGTCCATGCCATGCTGAGGAAGTGGCCATGGAAAAACAATCGTACCTGACCATCGGTTCGTATGATTTGCCTACGGCAGAGCGCTTCTGTGAATTGCTGCGCAACCGTTACGTCAAAGCAAATCCGCTCGAAGACCTGGATGGCGTCGAGTATTGTGCTGTGATCAAGAACATCATTGCGCTGGCCTGTGGTATAGCCCGCGGCCTGAACTATGGTGACAATTTTCAGGCAGTGCTCGTGTCGAATGCCATGCAGGAGATCGAGCGCTTTCTGCATGCCGTCATGCCGATCCACCGCGACCTGAATGGCTCAGCTTACCTGGGTGACTTACTGGTGACAGCTTACTCGCAGTTCAGCCGCAACCGTACGTTTGGTAACATGATCGGACATGGTTATACCGTTAAGTCTGCCCAAATTGAGATGAACATGGTGGCGGAGGGGTACTATGCCGTGCAAAGCATTTACGAACTCAACAAAAAACTAAAGGTAGAAATGCCGATCACAAAGGCGGTATACCTGATTTTATACGAGCGTATCGCACCAGCCGTAGAGTTTGAGATATTAAAGGAAAAGCTTTCCTAATTAGCCATTCCAAAAATTGCGAAAGGCATACCCTGTGGTGTGCCTTTCGCGTTTAAAGCCCTATCCGTTTGACGGGCCTGATCCATGAAACAGCATTTCCAGCAAATTGATATTCTGAAGGGACTGGCCATCATTGCCGTACTTCTGTTGCACTCGCTCTCGCGGGAGCAATTGATTGCAAGTTATGCTGTATTTCATATCTGGCAAGCCGTCCCGATTTTTATGGTGTTGATGGGCTTGAACCTGGGCATGTCCTATAGTAGCAAAACACTGCATTTTGATCAGCTCTATACCCCACATTATTTCCAGAAAAAAGCCCTGCGCATTATTTTCCCGCTCTTGCTTATGTATGTCATCTCCTTGGTGGCGGGCTTTGTTTGGGAACAGGTATACGCACGCGAGGTCTATACCTTAGGCTGGAAAAATCTGATCGGCGTGCTGCCGGTTTCGGGCAAGGGCAATTACTTTATAACCCTTTTGCTGCAGTCCCTGATTGTGCTGCCGCTGATCGGCTATACCTTCAATCGCTGGCCTGTACGCACAAGTCTGGTGTTGGTGTTTGTTGAGATCGTCTTTCAACTCATAGCTTATCAGATTCCATATTTCGAGGAGGACCGCTATCTCTACGATGCCGCGCTGTTCCGTTACTTCTCAGCGATTGCCTTAGGCCTATGGCTTTCCCGTCTGATCACTACATCAGACAAGAGGTATAGCTGGCTATTGCTTATAGCCGGGATTGGCAGTGGGCTATACCTGTACTTTCATCAATCTCAAGGCATTAGTTTGCCCTACATCAGACCCGAATGGCAGGCGCAGTTGTTTCTTACTTTCCCTTATGCTGCTTTGTTGATTTTTGCAGGTATACTGGCTTTCCCACAACAATCAGGATTTGCTGTCCTTCAAACGATAGCTACCATTGGCAAAGCGTCATACCACATCTTTCTGGCACAAGTCCTCTATTTCGGTCTGGTACAGGATGATATGGACATAGCGCTTAATTTAGCGGTGTGCCTCATTGCCGGAGGGGTATTTTACTGGCTTGAATCTTATTTAAGCAAAAAACTATCGTAATAGGGGTATACCTTACGCACCACCTTACTAACTTCAGCTATGATAACTAAAGTCACCTGCGCCCTGATCGAACAATATGGTCGTGTGCTGATCACACAGCGCAGCGAAACCATGCCACAAGCCATGCTCTGGGAATTTCCGGGCGGAAAAGTAGAGGACGGTGAAACAGAAGAAGCCTGCCTAATACGTGAAATAAAAGAAGAACTAAATCTTAGCATAACCCCGAAAAAGCGCCTTACGCCGGTAGTGCAGCGTTATGGTGACAAAACCATCGAACTCATACCTTACCTCTGCCAATACAACGGAGGCACGATCAAACTTGCAGAACACCGTTCTTACCATTGGGTCGTGCCACAGGATTTGGCCAATTACGATTGGTGTCCGGCCGACGTCCCGATCATGCAGGAGTTTGTGGCGCTGGCAGGAGAGCAATTTTCTTCGTAACAAGTAAAGCCAACCTTTTCACGAAAAGGTCAAATTGCCGTACCTTTGGGGATGGAATTACCACAATCATTTGCGCAACGCATGAAGGGGCAGCTTGGTCCTGACTATACCCGATTTGAGGAGGCCTTGCAACGTCCCGCGCCTACCAGTATCCGGTTGAACAGGAAAAAGCTGCCGGGGCAGCCGAACATGCCGCGTATACCCTGGACGGAAACAGGCTATTATTTACCAGAGCGTCCGCAGTTTACGCTGGATCCACGTCTGCATGCCGGGGGCTATTACGTGCAGGAGGCCAGTTCCATGTTTTTAGAACAAGCGCTTCGCCAGCACGCTGATCTTGGTCAGCCGCTCCATGTGTTGGACCTTTGTGGAGCTCCCGGTGGCAAAACCACCCACATCGCCAGTTTGATCTCACCAGACAGTTTGCTGGTAGCCAATGAAGTGATTCGTAGCCGCGCTAGCATCCTGGCCGAGAACGTGACCAAATGGGGAAGCGGCAACGTGGTGGTCACCAACAACGACCCGCGCGACTTTGGCCGCCTGCCGGAGTTTTTTGACGTGATGGTGGTAGACGCTCCCTGCAGCGGGGAAGGTATGTTCCGCAAAGATCCGCAGGCCATGAATGAATGGTCGGATGAAAATGTGAACCTCTGCGCTCAACGCCAGCAGCGCATTTTAATGGATGTCTGGGAAGCCCTGCGGCCGGGTGGCCTCCTGATTTACAGCACCTGCACCTGGAACCTGGCGGAGAACGAACAGAACATCGCCTGGCTGGCCGATCAGGAAAACGCGCAGCCGCTCTCGCTTACACTGGATCCGGCATGGGGCGTGGAAGCAACTTCGCTCAATGGCGTTTCCGGCTACCGTTTCTACCCGCATCAGGTGCAGGGCGAAGGCTTCTTTTTGTCAGTTATCCGCAAGGCGGGAGAGTACGAAGATCCTCAGCAATCATCTAAAAAGAAAAAATATAAGCTGACACTGGCCGGCAAAAAAGAACAAGCCATGGTGAACAACTGGTTAGTGGAACCGGATCGCTTTGCCTGGGTGCAGTACGGGGAAGTGATCTCGGCTATACCTGAGAATCTATTCGAAGAGGTAGACCAGCTCTACCAGAACTTGTATGTAATCTACGCTGGCACCGAAATAGCCGAAGCGAAAGGCAAAAAACTGAAACCGCTACAGGCACTTGCCCTGTCACAGTATATCAACAAGGCAGTTTTCCGTACCGAAGAACTCAATCTGGAATCAGCCCTGCGCTATCTCCGCAAAGAAGACATTGGCATTGGCGGTAACAGCAACAACTGGATCTTGCTTCAGTTCGGAGGCCTGCCCCTTGGCTGGGCCAAGCAAGTTGGCAACCGCCTTAACAACTACTATCCAAAAGAGTGGCGCATCCGAATGGAACTTCCCCAGGTTTTAGAGTTAAAGGGATGGGGAATAAAGAAGTTAGAAAGATAGATAGCTGTAAGGTATAACTGTAGGGACAGGTCGCGACCTGTCCCTACAGTTACTTATTCCACAAACAGCACCAATCCCTTCAGATACTCCCCTTCGGGGTGGAAGATGGAGATTGGGTGGTCGGCAGGCTGAGAGACGTGGTGCATGATCTTGATGTTGCGACCGGCCTCAATGGCGGCTGCCATTACCGTGTTGTTAAACAGGTATTTGTCTACTACCTGTGAGCACGAGAAGGTGAACAGGATACCACCTGGCTTGATGCGCTTCATGGCCTCGGCGTTCAGTCGCTTATAGCCCATCACGGCATTGTGGCGCACTTTCTGGCTCTTGGCGAAGGCAGGTGGATCCAGAATAATCACATCGTAGCGGTCTTCCTTGCCTTTCAAAAACTCGAACGTGTCGACTGCATAAGCTTCGTGCCGGTCTGGTGCCTGACTCAGTTCGCCGTTTTTGATGGTCAGTTCGATTGCTTTCTTAGATACATCCACTGAGTGTACTTCGCTAGCACCTGCGTTAAGGGCGTATACTGAGAAGCCGCCTGTATAGCAAAAGGTGTTCAGCACCGACTTATCTTTCACATAGCGGGCCAGCAATTCCCGGTTTTCGCGCTGGTCAATAAAGAAGCCTGTCTTCTGACCGCTTTCCCAGTCTACAAAAAACTGGTTCTCGTTCTCAGTCACCACCACGCCGCCGCTCGATTCGCCGAAAAGATAGCCATTCTCAGCTTGCACCGGTGACTTGGCAGGCAGTGATTCGGCACTCTTGTCATATACCGCTTTTAAGTGTGTCCCGTAGATTTCCTGAAGGGCTTTGGCTATATGCTCTCGCACTGAGTACATACCCACAGAGTGCGTCTGGATAACGGCTGTGTCCTTGTACATGTCCACGATCAGGCCAGGTACGCCATCACCTTCAGCATAAACTAAACGATACACATCGGTGTGTGGATTGTCAATCAGGCCAAGGCGTTTGCGGTAATCGTAAGCTTGCTGCACCTTGCTTTTCCAGAAAGTATAGTCTGGCTCAACTTGTACAAAGGAAAAAACGCGCACCGCAATAGAGCCCGGTGCCCAATGGCCCATACCGAGAAACTCGCGCTGGTTAGAGTATACCTCCACCGTGTCGCCTTCTTCCGGCTCCGATCCTTCAATTTTTTTAATAGCGCCAGAGAAAACCCATGGGTGAAAACGCTTCAGGGAGTGTTCTTTTCCTTTGGCTAAGTATAATTTAGTAAGTAACATCTAGGTTAATGTGGTAATTAATAATATGCTGAGTTGCGATTGGGGAAATGTGCTAATGGACTTATGATACAGAGTAAGCTGTAAATGAATGATATTGTTCCGTAGCGATTAAATATTTTAAACGTTGCTTTACCTTATCCGTGATAAGATCAGGTAAAGTATCAATCTATAATACGATCACTTTCAGATCTTTTAAGTAGGTATAGAGCTTCTGAACAGGCAGACCCACTACATTAAAATAAGAGCCCTCAATCTTCTCGATCCCGATCTTACCAATCCATTCCTGTATACCGTAAGCACCTGCTTTATCAAAGGGTTGGAAGTGCTCGATATAGTAAAGAATTTCCTCGTTGCTCAACTCCTTAAAATATACTTTGGTTACATCGTGGAAGATGGTCTTGGAGTTCTTTGTCAGGATGCAGACCCCCGTGATCACTTCATGATGTGTTCCTGACAAGGCTCTCAGCATGTCGAAGGCTTCCGAATCATTGCCGGGTTTGTTCAAAATGCGATCACCCAGACAAACTATTGTATCAGCCGTGATCAGAACTTCGTCTTGCAGGTCGGAGGTATAGGCTTCAGCTTTGTGAGAGGCCAGATACTCGGCCACTTGCTCGCGCTTTAGGTGCTCCGGAAAATCTTCGTGCACTTCCTTTACGCGCACCTCGAACTGAAGTCCGAGTCCGGTTAAGAGTTCTTTGCGGCGAGGGGAGTTAGAGGCAAGCAGTATCGGACGAGATAAATTCATTTTCTTTGATTGAGCTGAATAAAAATCCGCAGATCGTTTTCGGGTAGAAGAAGGTAGACTTCTGAGGCATAATGGCGCCACTGTGACATACGCGCTTCACCTGATCCATCGACACGTCGTTGGTGATCAGTGCCAGTCGCGATTTGCCGGAGTCCACCTGACTCACACAGGCGGTAAAGTTGCGGACATAGCTTAGGCCCGGATAATCACGCTGCGCTTCGCGGTCAATTCCTAGCACCTTTTCAAATACAAAATAATGCATTACGGTCAGGTCGAGGTCTTTCACTTCCTGCGGCACGGGCCAGTCGATCAGATGGTGCACTTCCGGTTTGAGGCGCAGCTTATAGGCGTTGCCGGACAAGTATAGCCCGAAGGCCCAGTTCTTGCCTACGATCACTTCGTTGAGTTCGTAAGCGTCCTCCTTAGGCGTCACGACAAAGTAGGAACGCAGGCGCTCCAGAAACTCTTCGTCGGTGAGGTCTATTTTCTCCAGCACACGGTGCGTCGGCAGAATGCGCAGGTCATCGGCTTCGGTATTGGTCAGATACATCAGGTGGTAGTTGTAGGCCTCCGTGCCGGTATGGTTCGGATTAGCAACCATGCGCTTCTTGCGGTACTCCAGAGAGCCCTCGTAGCGGTGGTGCCCGTCAGCCAACAGTACCTGACGTGATTCCAATACTTCTAAAAAATGCTTGATCACCTCACGGTCGTGGATCACGGCCAACACGTCGCGCACGCCCTGGTAGTCTTCCGTCACGTAAAGCGGTGACTGGATGCTCTCGTCCATATAGCGCTCCAATATAAAATTAGGGTCGGTATAAAGCCCATGGGTAGCGCTGGTGTTCATCAGGGTCTTGTCCAACAGATCAATGCGATCGTTCACGGCACTCGGGATCGTGTTTTCGTGACGGAGGAGTACGCCCTCGTTCCAATCGTAGGCTTTGATGTGGCAAATGAATCCTTTGCGGCAATACTCCCGGTCGTTGCCCGGAAGCCTGAAGTACTGGTAGTACACGTAAATGCCAGGCAGCGGATCCTGTATGATGGTACCGGCAGATTTCCATTCCTGCAGCAAGTCCGCCGCTGTGTCAGCGGGTTTGTCTCCTCTGGGCACCGAGAGGTGTATACTGTTGATCGGGTTCTGGTACAGCGCTTCCCGCTGTTTTGCCGACACGACATCGAAAAGGGGAGAGGTCAGTTCTTCAATTGACTGGCTTAGCTCTTCTTTGTAGCGCCATGCTTTAATGGGTAGTATTTCTGCCATCAGGTTTGTTTACAGGTATAGGTATAGAATCAGGGGGCAAGTCTCTTGCGGGACCACTGGTCATCGGCTCGCTCAAACACAATGCGGTCGTGCAAACGGTTCGGTCGGCCCTGCCAGAACTCAATGTACTCGGGTTTCAGCACATAGCCGCCCCAGTGTTGCGGACGGGGAACCATATCCAGACTCGCAAAGTCCTTTTCGTATTTTGCTTCGGCCCGTTCAAGCTCTTCGCGACTGTTTATCTCGCGGCTTTGCGGAGAGGCCCAGGCCCCAATCTGGCTGCCACGCGGGCGGCTGTGAAAATACGTGTCCGATACATCCGCTGCAACCTTCTCAATCGTGCCCTCTATGCGCACCTGCCGCTCCAGTTCCGCCCAAAAAAAAGTGATTGATCCAAGGGGGCGCTCTGCCAGGTCCTGCCCTTTGCGGCTATCATAGTTCGTAAAAAAGACGAAGCCATCCGAAGATACCTCCTTTAAGAGGACTACTCGTGCCGAAGGGCGGCAATCGGCGGAGACAGTAGACAGCACCAGTGCCGTTGGCTCCAGTACTTCTGATAAGATGGCCTCATTCAGCCATCCTTTAAACTGGTCGAGCGGGTTGTTGGAAACGGATTCTTCTGTAAGTGCCTGCCGGGAGTAGTTCTTCCGGATAGAGGCAATGTCATGTTGGAGCGACATAGCGAAAACGATGATTTGCCCAAAATTATAAAATAATCGGCTGAGGCTTAAATTTTAATTTATATTGCAATAATTTAAAAATATTTTATAAAATTAGAAGACTTATTTCCAGTATTAAAGGCTTTGTATAGCCGGGCAATGATTTCAAGCGATGCATCCGATTTACCGGAATTGTACCCTAATGTGTTGTTTGCGTAAGAAGGTATAAATAGCGATTGCCAGGCCTACCAGGCCAGAAGTTTTTGTTAGGTAAAGCAATTAAATCCTGGAAAACAATGGAGGAAGAAAGCGAAATAAAGCCGCAAAACGGCAGCATACTGATATCAGAGCCATACCTGGGCGATCCCAATTTTGAGCGTACCGTGGTTTTGATCTGCAGCCACGTTGAAGGTGAGGGAACATTTGGACTGGTATTGAACCGTTTGTCAAACCTTAAGCTGTCAGACGTGGTTGATGTATATAATGATACCTTTGAAGCTGAATTAGGTATAGGTGGGCCGGTGCAGTATAATACGCTGCACTATGTGCATCAGATAGCAAACCTGCCTCAGGCAGTACAGCTGAACGATAATCTATACTGGGGTGGCGACTTCGAATCGCTGCGCACGCTGATTGGAACAGGCGAGGTAACACCAGCAGATATCAAGTTTTTTCTAGGCTACTCCGGGTGGACACCTGGCCAGCTGCAGGAGGAGATCGACAAAAATGTTTGGATTGTGAATAACAATGCAGCAAATAAATTATTTAATTTGGAAGCAGATACGCTTTGGCGAAACATACTGCGCCAAATGGGCGGAAAATACAAGGTACTTTCAAACTACCCGGTAGACCCCCGCCTGAACTGACAAAACGTGGACTAAAACCTCAAGTCATGACAACTGATAAACAGCACACCGACGCAAACGGAGCTGAGGCCAACAGGCCCCGGCCAGAAGACGAAGCACAAGCCAACGGGCAGCAGGCCTCGTCTCCGATGGACATTGTAGAACAGCGCCTTGCGGAAATCAACGCACAAAAAGAGAGCGCACAAAACAAGCCATCAGAAGCAGGTGTGCCCAAAGAAGACCAGCCCGAAATAAAACCGGAACTGGCTTCTGAAGCAGAGACGACAGAAACAGAAAAAAGAACAGAGGCTTTTGCAGATGCAAACCTACCTGAGGCCGAGGCGGAGCCTAAAGAGGATTCACCAGGTATTGAAGCAACCACAGCAGAAGCATCAATAACAGAGACCACTGCTGATGCTCCTACATCAGCTGACAAGGCCACAAGCAAGGTGCACGAGACTTCTGCTCCAGAACACCACGATGAAGAGGAAGTGGATGAAGAGGACCACACAGACTATAGCGAAATGCCGCTGGAGGAAGTGCGCAATCATCTGACACAACTCCTTAAAGCGCCTGATGCGAAGCGCAAATACAAGAAGATACAGGAAATCCATCGTCAGTACGAGGACAAGTTTCAGGTTGAAAGGGGCCAGGCGCTCGATCGTTTCCGTCAGGAGGGAGGCACCGAAGAAGATTTTGAATATCATGCTCCCGTAGCACACACCGAACTGGAGCAACTCTATGCCGCTTACCGTGAGGCCCGCTATCAGGAACGACAGCACAGCGAAGAACAGCGTGGTCGTAACCTGGAACGCAAACGCGAGCTGCTACAGCAATTGCGTACTTTGGTAGAGTCCGCAGAAACTAAAAACAGCAGCGACGAGCTAAAAAAACTCCAAAATGAGTGGAAGAGCATAGGACCAGTGCCTCCAGGAGAGGCGCAGGAGCTGTGGGACTCTTATCACGCCCTGCTCGACATCTTCTACAACAACCGCAGCATGTTCTTCGAAATGAAGGAGCTGGACAGGCGCCGAAACCTGGATGCCAAAGTGCAGTTAATTGAACGTGCAGAAGCCCTTCAAAATGAGCCTACCATCAACAAGGCCCTCCAGGAGCTGCGCCATTTGCATGAGGAATGGAAGAATATAGGACCGGTGCCGAACGAGCAGCGTGATGCCATATGGGAGCGCTTTATTCAGGCTTCTGAAAAAGTACACGAGCAGCGTCGCTCATACATGGAGGAACGCAAAACGGTCGAGATGGCGAACCTGGAAAAGAAGCGGGGCCTGTTGGCGCGTTTGCAGGAGTTCCAGAACTTCAATACCGATCGCATCAACGAATGGCGTGACAAGACAGATGAGATTCAGAAACTCAAAGAAGAGTGGGACAATGCTGGTCTTGTACCGAAAGAGTATGCTGAAGAAGTAAACAAGAACTTCTGGGGTAATTATAAAGCTTTTTTCCAGCATAAAAACCAGTTCTTTAAAGGCTTGGACGAGCAGAAGATGCAGAACCTACGCCAGAAGACAGAACTGTGTGAGCAGGCTGAAAGTCTGAAAGAAAGCACAGATTGGAATACGACCAAAGAAAAAATGATTCAGCTTCAAAAGAAGTGGAAAACCATTGGCCGTGTTCCGGACAAGCATTCCGACAAGATCTGGCAGCGGTTCAGAGCGGCCTGCAACGAGTTCTTTGACCGTAAGCAGGTGCAGGAACAGCAGAAGGGTGCCGAAATGGAAAAGCTCTCTTCTGAAAAACTGGCTCTCTGCGATCGCCTGACAGACGAACTCGCACAGCCAAACACGACGACATCACTTGATGACTTCAACAGAATCGTAGCGGAGTGGGACACCCTGGATGCCGGTAATAAGCGAGTGAATACGCGGGTAGAGGAGAAGTTCCTTTCCCTGATGGAGCGATACCTGGAGCGTGTGCCAGACCTGCATTACGATGACCGTGCTACCATGCTGGCACAGTTGCAGGTGGACCGCCTGAAAAACAGTCCGGATGCCTCGCAGAAACTGTATCAGAAAGAGCAGACGCTTCGCCGGGAGATCGCACAATTGCAGAACGATATACAAACCCTTCGCACCAACCTTGACTTCTTTGCACGTTCTAAGAATGCCGATAAGCTGCGCGAGGAGTACGAAGGCCGTATAGAAGACACGCAACGACGCATCGATATACTGCAACGGCAGCTGGCTGCTTTCAGAAGATAAAAATTTCTGTTTGATACTCAAAAGCTTATCGAGAAAGGACAAAAAATCCTGTAACGGGTATTTGTATATTAAAAACCTTATTATACCTTTGCAACGCTTTAGAACGATAGGGCAACACAAATAAAGTATCGCCTCCTTAGCTCAGCTGGTAGAGCAACTGACTTGTAATCAGTAGGTCGCTGGTTCGATCCCGGCAGGGGGCTCAACTTTATTTGTTCTTTTACCGCCTCCTTAGCTCAGCTGGTAGAGCAACTGACTTGTAATCAGTAGGTCGCTGGTTCGATCCCGGCAGGGGGCTCTTAAAAGCCTTCAGAGAAATCTGAAGGCTTTTTTGTTTTTATACCTCTCTGCTCAACACTCTTTCTTTCTATCCTACAGCCAGTTACACTTTCATCCCGGAAAGGTATATATGGTTTTTCAAGTTTTATGCCTTATTTTGGGGATTCACCCAAGCACCGAACGAGATCCATGCAACTGATAGAAGTGAACACCCCGGAACTGGCCGCAGAGTTTATAAAAATGCAGGTTAAGCTGTACCGCAAAGACCCTAAATACATTCGGCCCCTTGACAAGGACATCCACCAGGTGTTTGACCCGAAGAAAAACAAATTGCTGCGCGATGGTGAGGCCATCCGTTGGATTTTGCGTGACGGTGAGGGGGAGACCATTGGCCGTGTAGCCGCCTTTATCAACAAAAAGACAGCAAAGTCATTTGAGCAGCCAACCGGTGGCATGGGCTTCTTTGACTGCATTAACGATCAGGAAGCTGCCAACGTGCTGTTTGACGCCTGCCGCAACTGGCTGCAGGAGCGGGGCATGGAGGCGATGGACGGTCCGATCAATTTTGGGGAGCGTGACAAGTGGTGGGGCTTACTGGTAGACGGGTTTCATGAACCTACCTATTGCATGAACTACAATCATGGCTACTACAAAAGGCTGTTCGAAAACTACGGCTTTCAGCTATACTTTAACCAGTATGTGTACTACCGCACTGTTGAAGATCCGCTGATTCCAGAGTACCATGAAAAAGCAAAGCGAGTGCTAAGTGACCCGGATTATTCCTTCCGGCACATCGATAAAAACAACCTAGATAAGTATGCGGAAGATTTCCGGATTATCTACAACAAGGGATGGGTGAAACACGAAGGCGTGCAGGCAATGGGAGAGGCGCAGGCCAAGTCTATCATGAAATCGCTCAAGCCGATACTGGATGAAAAAATCATTTGGTTCGCCTATTACAAAGATCAGCCAGCTGGTTTCTTTATTGCTATACCTGAGTTGAATCAACTGTTCAAGCACGTGAACGGCAAGCTGGATTACTGGGGCAAAATTAAATTCATCTACCACCGCTGGAGAGGCGCCTGCAAGACCATGTATGGCATTGTGTTCGGCATCATACCAGAATGCCAGGGCAAGGGCGTAGAGGCGGCCATGGTGGTTTCTGCAGCCAAACTGGTGCAGGGTAACCCTAATATCCCCTACTATGACCTACAAATGAACTGGATCGGAGACTTCAATCCCAAAATGATCAAGTTGGTGGAGCAGTTGGGTAGCCGGGTATACAAGACCTACACGACCTACCGTTTCCTCTTCGATCGCGAAAAGGAGTTTAAACGCGCTCCGATCATCAAATAGGTATGGATTCACTGACGCAGATCGTATTGGGAGCTGCCGTGGGCGAAGCGGTGGCTGGGCGAAAACTGGGCAACAAGGCACTGCTCTGGGGCGCAATTGCCGGCACTATACCTGATCTAGATGTGCTGGCCAATCCGCTGTTGGACATGGTGGGTCAACTGAGCTTTCACCGCTCCATGACACATTCATTCTTTTTTGCCATAGTCGCCTCCCCACTGCTTGGCTGGGTGCTTTGGCGACTCCACAAAAATGAGCATGCCACCTTCCGGGACTGGACCATGCTGTTCTTCCTGGGCTTCACAACTCACGCCATACTGGACAGTTTCACAACATGGGGCACCCAACTCTTTTGGCCTTTCACCAATTACGGTGTTGCCTTTTACAACATCTTCGTCATCGATCCGTTGTACACGATTCCATTCCTGATTTGTGTGATTGCCGTGCTGTTTTATGATAGGCGCAACCCCAAAAGACGGCTCTGGAATAATGCCGGGCTCATCATCAGTTCGCTTTACATTGCGTTCTCTTTTGGTGCACAGGCCCATGCAAAAAGTGTTTTTAAGGAAAGCCTGAATGCACAAGGTATACCCTACGAATCAGAGATTGTAAAAGCCACCCCGATGAACACCCTGCTCTGGTCTGTAACAGCAGCGTCCGAGGACGGCTTCTATAACGGTTTCTACTCCCTGCTGGATCAGGACCAGAACATCAGATATAGCTTTGAGCCACGCCAGGAAAACCTGCTGGATGAATACCGCGGGCATCCGAAAACGGAGCGTCTGCTTCAGATTACCAAAGGATACCATGCGGTAGAAGAAGTAAAGGAGGGCATACACATCAAAGACCTGCGATTCGGGCAATTCGACGGCTGGCAGGAAGGCAAGGGGCAGTATGTGTTCGTATACCATGTATGGCGTGCAGAAGATGGTTCTCTCCGGTTCGAGGAAATCAACAATCGCCCCGAGATTGACGGCGATTACCTGAAAGCTTATTTGCACCGTATTCTCGGAAATAAAGACTAGACCCATGCGTATGACATCAGCAAGATGGTTGCTTAGCGGCAAAAAGGCCGTTGTAACGGGCGGATCCAAAGGGATAGGCGCCGCGATTGTAGAAGAGTTTATCGGGTTGGGCGCCGAGGTGCTGGCTGTGGCGCGCAAAGAAGACGACCTGCAGCAGTTGCAGGCTAAGTTTCCGGAAGGATTAGAAGTTTTGGTAGCCGATGTAAGCACAACAGAAGGACGACAGGCCTTGCTCGATAAAGTCCATACCTATTGGGGCAAGCTTGACATCCTGGTGAACAACGTAGGAACCAACATCCGCAAACCGGTAACAGATTATACACCGGAAGAATACGATTTTGTAATGAGTACGAACCTGCGTTCCGCTTTTGAGTTGAGTCGTAGCTTGTACCCCCTGCTGAAGGCCTCAGAACAAGGCAATATCATACAGGTGACTTCCGTAGCGGGCCTTACGCACGTGAAAACCGGTGCTATTTACGGCATGACCAAAGCGGCCCTTGTGCAACTTACCAAAAACCTGGCAGGGGAGTGGGCCGCCGATGGAATTCGTGTTAATGCAGTGGCCCCCTGGTACATCAGCACACCACTTGCCCAGACGGTGCTGCAGAACGAACAATACCTGCATGAAGTACTGGTCAGGACACCCATGCGTGTGATTGGAAAGTCAGAGGATGTGGCAGGTGCGGTAGCCTTTCTATGCATGCCGGCAGCAGCCTATATCACCGGTCAGACGCTGGCCGTAGACGGTGGTTTTACAATCAATGGATTTCACCCTGCCTGAGCCACAAAACAGGTATAATTCCGGTATTTCAGGTAGCTAAACTATACCCTGAAACGCTGGTTTATTAATCCAAATTTTACTACTTTTGTATGATTAGGATGCAGGAGCAAAACACCAATTTCGAGCGCTCTTCTTAACCCGATATGCATGGCAAAAATCCGATTGCTTTTACTCTTCAGCACTTCTCTGCTGCTTCTAACTGTTTCATCCTGTAAACCCATGTGTCCGATCACTTCTTGTCAGGTTCGCATGGAACACTTGCATGGCGAACAGGAGTATCGCGGCCAACCCATTTACAAAAAGCAGAACCCTAAAATCGGCGAAAAACTGCCGAATCACAAAGGGGAGGTTCGCAAGCGTACCAACGACAAGAGCCAGCGCAAGAATTAATGAATATTACAGGCTTTTGCCTGATCAGTATATTATCCAACAAAAAACTATTATTTAGACCTTGAACATGAACGAAGGCGAACGAATAATACCGATCAACATTGAAGACGAGATGCGTGGTGCATACATCGATTACTCAATGTCTGTTATCATTTCCAGAGCCTTACCCGATGTGAGAGACGGCCTGAAGCCAGTGCACCGCCGTGTGCTGTACGGTATGTCCGAACTGGGGGTATCTTATAACAAATCCTATAAGAAGTCAGCCCGTATCGTAGGAGAGGTGCTGGGTAAGTACCACCCGCACGGTGATTCCTCGGTATACGAGACCATGGTGCGTATGGCACAGGAGTGGTCGCTGCGCTACCCACTGGTAGACGGCCAGGGTAACTACGGCTCCATAGACGGCGACTCGCCGGCTGCGATGCGTTACACGGAGGCCCGCCTCAAGCGCATTGCTGACGAGATTCTGGCCGACCTGGAGAAAAACACGGTGGACTTTGTGCCTAACTTCGATGACTCCCTGAAAGAGCCGTCTGTGATGCCTGCCAAGTTCCCGAACCTGCTCGTAAACGGCACGTCCGGTATCGCGGTAGGAATGGCGACTAACATGGCGCCGCACAACTTAACGGAAGTGATCAACGGAACGATCGCTTACATCGATAACAAAGAGATCACGGTAGCTGAACTGATGCACTATGTGACGGCCCCTGACTTCCCGACAGGTGGTATCATCCATGGTTATGATGGTGTAAAGGCTGCTTTCGAGACGGGTCGTGGTCGCGTACTGATGCGCGCGCGCGCCAATTTTGAGACAAATTCCGCTGGTAAGGAGCAGATCATCGTAACGGAAATTCCTTACATGGTGAACAAGGCTTCCCTGATCGAGAAGACCGCCGCCCTGATCAACGATAAGAAAATAGAAGGCATATCGGATCTGCGGGACGAGTCGGATCGTGACGGCATGCGCATCGTGTATGACTTGAAGCGCGATGCTATACCTAACGTAGTACTCAACAACTTATACAAGTATACTGCTTTACAATCATCGTTTGGTGTCAACAACGTGGCCCTGGTAAAAGGCCGTCCGATGACGCTGAACCTGAAAGAGCTGATTCATTACTTCGTAGAGCACAGACACGAAGTAGTGATCCGCAGAACACAGTTCGAACTGGACGAAGCGAAGAAGCGCGCCCACATATTAGAAGGTTTGCTGATCGCCCTCGACAATCTGGACGAAGTGATCAACCTGATCCGTTCGTCGCGTGACCCGGAGATAGCCCGCAACGGCTTGATGGAGCGCTTTGCGCTATCAGAGATCCAGGCTCGTGCCATTCTTGATATGCGTCTGCAGCGCCTGACCGGTCTGGAGCGTGACAAGATTCAGGCAGAGTATGCTGAGATCATGAAACTGATCGACTACCTGACTTCTGTATTAAACGACGAAGGCCTGCGCATGCAGATCATCAAAGATGAGTTGAACGAAATAAAAGAGCGCTACGGTGACGGGCGCCGCACCAGCATCGAAGCCTCTACTGGCGATATCTCTTACGAGGACATGATTCCGGAAGAGAGTATGGTGATCACCATTTCGCATGAAGGCTATATCAAGCGCACGTCACTCAGCGAGTACCGTAGTCAGAGCCGTGGTGGCGTTGGGTCGAGAGGTGTAGCCGCATCTAAAGAGAGCGATTTCACAGAGCACCTTTTCGTGGCCAGCACGCACCATCACATGCTGTTCTTCACGGAGTTTGGTCGTGTGTTCTGGATGAAGGTATACGAGATTCCGGAAGGAGGGAAGACCACCAAGGGACGCGCCATTCAGAACCTGATGAACATTGAGAAGGAAGATAAGATTCGTGCCGTAATCAATGTGCGTGACCTCAAGAACCAGGATTTCGTACTGAACCACAACCTGGTATTCTGTACAGAAAAGGGCACGATCAAGAAGACCGTGCTGGAGGCTTATTCAAGACCACGTACCAACGGCATCAACGCGATTACGATTAACGAAGGCGACCGTTTGCTGGATGTTCAGCTTACAACCGGCAATAGCGAGATCATCATCGCACTGGGCTCTGGGCGTGCCATCCGTTTCAACGAGCATCAGGTTAGACCAATGGGTCGTAACGCTGCGGGCGTACGCGCCGTAACGCTGGCCGGACCGGACGACAAGGTTGTTGGTATGGTTTGTGTAGAGAACGAGAGCACGGAACTGCTGGTAGTTTCCGAAAACGGATTCGGTAAGCGTTCATTGCTGGAAGAATACCGTATAACGAACCGCGGCGGAAAAGGTGTGAAAACCCTGAACGTGACGGATAAGACCGGTAAACTGGTGGCTATAAAAGGCGTGGTTGATACTGATGACCTGATGATCATCAACCGTTCAGGAATTACGATTCGTCTTCGCGTAGCTGATATCCGTGTGATTGGCCGTGCCACACAAGGTGTACGACTGATCAAACTGACAGAAGGCGACCAGATTTCGTCTGTAGCGAAAGTAGAGATGGAGAACGAAGAAGAAGTTGCTGAAGCTCTGATGGAGCAGTCAGAATTGAAGCCTGAGGACTCTCTACAGCCTGATACTCAGATAGATCCTGAAGTAGCTGAGGATGAAGTTTAATCCGTAAATGGAATTATATTTTATTTATTAATCGTTTAACAAACAAACAAAAACCAATCTCTGAATAGTATGAAAAAAATACTGATGACAGCCATGGCAGCCGTAAGCGTTCAGGTTGCTGTCGCTCAGAATTCGGCCGTGAACAGCGCCGTGCTCAACCATAAGAACGGCACGCTGGACAAAGCGCTGGCTGACATTAACAAAGCAACTGAGCATAAAAAGACGCAGGATAAAGCGAAGACCTGGTTCTATCACGGTGTAATCAACCAGGACCTGATCGGTCACCCGATCTATGGCAAACTGGCTACTGAGGAAACACCAGAAGTGGCGCTCGCCTCATTCAACAAAACGCTTGAAATTGACGGTGAAAACGGTCAGTTCGGTAAAATGGTGCCTGAGCGTATGGAGTTGCTTTATGGTCAGATCCTGAACCAGGCCGTGGAATTCCACAATAGCCAGGACTGGGACAATGCCATTGCCAAGTATGACATGGCTTCCAAGATTAATCCGAAAGATACAACCGCTGTATTGTATGCAGCTTACGCTTCAACAGCGAAGCAAGACTACGCCTCAGCAGTAAAGTATTATGATCAGTTGATCGGTATTGGTCACACAACAGAGGATGTTTACAAAAACAAAATTCAGCTGCAGCAGGCCATCGAAGCAAGCGACGATGAGGTAATGGCTTCTATCGCTGCTGGCTTGGAGAAGCACCCGAACAGTGTATACCTGATGCAGGAAGAACTGCGTTACTACCTGAAAAACGACCGTGCTGACGAGGCCATGGCGAAGCTGGACAAAGCGATCGAAGCAGATCCTAAGAACGCCAGCCTGTATGCGGTGCGCGGCAACCTGGAAGAGCGTAAAGGAAACATCGACGCTGCTTACACTAACTACAAGAAAGCAGTAGAAGTAGATCCAAATAACTTCGACGGATTCTTCAACCTGGGTGTACTCGAGTACAACAAGGGTAGTGAATTCAACAACAAGGCTGCTAAGATGGACTACGCTACTTACAAGAAGAAAGGTCCGGCTCTGGAGAAGCAGGCTATCAAGCACTACGAAGCTTCGCTGCCTTACTTCGAAAAAGCCCTTGAGATTCAGCCAGAAGATCAGGCAACACTTGCCAACCTGCAGCGTGTTTATACGCGTCTGAAGCGTACTGCTGATGCAGAGAGAATCGGTAAGAAATTGAAGAACTAATCTTCATAGATACTAAATTAAAAAGGGAGTCCAATACGGGCTCCCTTTTTTTGTTGCTTTCTTATTTACAAGCTCTTTGTGAACCGTGTAAATTCCTTCAAGCCTTTCTTCTTCATACCCTCCGGATCGAACAAGTAATCTAAAAAGGATTGATAGGTATAGCTAGTTGCCTTCGACCATTGAACCGAATTGAGCCTTAGCACACTTAAATCTTTGTCTTTGAGTAAGATGGACTTCTGTAAACTTTGCTGGTAGGCCTTCACGTTGAACGATTTTGATTCGTCCGGTAAAGTGACAAGCCAGGCTGCATTGAGTTTGTTTCTGTCTGTCGTAAACCAGTTCAGCGTATAGTTGGTCGGTTTATCCTGTCCAGTAGTGATCTGTAGAATTTCAGGATTGGTAGTCCCAACCGTAAAGTCAGGTTCTTTCAGGAAGGAAAGATCTGTCGGAATTTCCTCCGTCAACTTATAGTAATTGAGTTCATTGTTTACTGAATTCCTAAAAGTGAGGCTGAGTTCAAAACTCTCAAACAGAGCAGGAGGGACCATCAAGTCATGTTTAATAGGGTTGATCAGATTATGACTCGTTTTAGCTTTTACTGAATTGTATACTTGGAGTGGATTGACGTAATTACCTGTATTATGGTAGCCGTTTAGATTGGCATAATGCAGCAAAAGTCCGTTTGGCTTTACAAAATCATGCATTTCGAGCGTGCCTGCTGTTGAATAATCTACGGTTACATCAAAGTCATTGGCTGCGCTATAAATGTATTTTCCTAAGTCTGGCAGTAACAAATAGGTATAGTTATTAGGGAATATTCTTGTATAAGAACCGATTTGAATGTCACGGGACTGGCTGGATGTACCTGCCGTATAGCTGCCTAACAGAGTTGAGTGGAATGAAAAACCACCATAATTATAAGGTAGATTAGTATAGCGAACTTTACTGTTCAGCGTGGTTTCTTCATTATAGGTATTCACTGAGTAGTTCAGATTCTCGTTAAGCATCCATTTATCGGGGTTAACTCCTGTATACGTCCTGATCAAATGGTAGTCAGGTCCCTGAATGCTTTCGTTACTTGTAATGGTTGTTACATCAAAGGTTTGGTCATCAGTCTTCAGTTTGATCCAATGTGTTTCAGATGCTGTTAGCAAGGTGTCGAGGAGAACAGAACCATTTTCTTGCGCTACAATCAGCTCAAATTCTGCTGTGTTGATGTAGGCGGGCTTAAAAGACAAGGTGAATTCAAATGTGGCAAGCTCTGGAGAAGTTTCGGGTTTCGGTTCAACTTCAGTTTTAGAGCAACCGAAGGTTAAAAGAGACGCAATCCAGATAGCGCTTAATCTAGTTTTCATGTGATGGGTGAATGGTATAGAGTTATACTGATAAGGTGAATTTACGGAAATACAGGGCTAGCCATATTTACTACTTAACATAATATAAATTATAAGACTGATTATATACGAGCATTTATACTCTATAATAAGTGTCACTGATAATATACTTTATGTTAAGTAGCTGTATTTTCATGACTAGCTTAGATTGCTTACAACTTCCTTGATCTGATTCTGATTAAGGCTTCCTGTAGCCAATCTTTCGGTGTGTTATTTTGTTTAGCCAGTTTGATAGCGTTCTGTATGTTTGCTTCAGCTTCTTTAAAATCCTCCAATCGGTAAAGCAAAAGCGCATAGGTATGGTAATAGGCAACTGTCGGATCTAAGTCCACTGTGCGCTTACTCCAATCTGCCGCATTGGTCAAGGCTGTTTTATTTTTGGTGCCGGTCTGGTACATGTAGTATGCAGCATTGTTCAACTCCATGGTATAGGAACTTGGCGCCGCTTCAATTCGTGTTACCACTTTGGTCTCTGTGGTCTGGCCGGCTTCTCTCATATTTTCGGCCATGGCTGCTCCAGGCGCTATGCGTGCTTGTTGCCGCTGCTTTTCAGAGGTTACAATTTTGGCAGCAGAGTCCTGTGGTATAGCCATAAAGTAACGGTTATAGTAAACGATAGCATTCGGAATGTAATTTGCTGTATCCTTGGTGCTTCTATAGAAACTAAGCATGTTACTCAGATACGTTCGCTGTCCACGGGCTGTATCATTGTTCCAGGTGCTTCTTGCAAAGCTAGCGCCGCGCTCTGCCATACTTCTATCTTTCGTTTCAATGGCATTCCGCATAGTATTGACAATGATCTTGTTATTAATCTCCACCCGCTTTGCATAAGGCAATGAGCTATACAGGCTGTCTACAAGTTTCTGGTTTTGGCGGGCATACCGGTGCGCCTGACTACCCACCAGCGGACCAAATTCGAAAATAAAGATGACTTCTGAGAAAGATGCTATACCTGACTCTGATAAACTACCAGCATAAGCGTCCAGTAATTTTGCATCGGGCTCCACTCCCATTTCCTTATGCAAAATCAGATATTGCCTTAAAAAATCGGTATCCCTCCGTCCCTTCTCAAATTCCTGCTGAAAATGACTTAAGTTGTGTGTACTGTTTTGCTTGTCCTGAAATGCTTTAATGTCGTCGAGGTAGCGTTGAGGCGAGGAATAATTTCCGTGGTTACGGTGTATCAGAATGCCATCTGAGTTCAGGTATAGGAATGTCGGAAATGCCCGAATGCTGTACTTAGTGGCCAGAAGATTGCCTGCCGTAGATCTGTAGCGAGCTTTGAAATTGACGAACTGGGTGTTGTAGGCCTCTGTAACCTGCGGATGTTCAAGCCCCGATCCTATCATTTGTTCACGCATTTGCCTGGGAACATCTTTGGATATTTCGGGACCGGAAACGAGTATAAAAACTGGTTTTTGTAGTTGCTGTGCCTTAACTAAGACCGCATCCAATGAATCTAGCTCAAAATTGATTTGCTGAGAGTAGGCACTCTGATAGCTAAGGACAAATAAAAAGAAGAGAACAAAGTATGTTTTCATGCTATAATTAAGATCGTGTGTTTATTCTCTTAAATATAGCTAAAACAATATAATGAAGGGTTATTTGAATTCAATATATCTCTGATTATAAAAAAAAGTAGCCAGAGATGGTGTCTGGCTACTTTCCATACCTATTGAATATCGTTAAACGAGTCGGATTGTATTTTCTCCTATGTTCTCTGACTGAGCTAAATACTGCTCCAGCTTTGGCTTATTATCGAGCTTCGCATATTCCTCGTCTCCACCCCTTGCCCAGCCAAGCAGCGCCAGGGCTATGGCTGTTGCGATGGCAATAACAAAGGCTGGCCACCAACCATCTACTTTAAAATTGCCCACCAGCTTATCAACCAGCTTGATCATCAAAGCCGTAACGATCAATCCTATAATGGCTTCGAGCAGAAAAAATGAAACCAGATTAAGTATACCACGCAGCAGCCAACCGACAGTCGCATTGAACAGACCAATCAGGAAAGCCACCCATAGAGCCGTCAGAAAGCTCTTCACGTGCACTTGTGGCAGTGCATAGGCAAGCAACAGAATAACACCAGCGCTTACCAGTAAATTGAGTATAAAGTCCATAATTTGTAGTGATTTAGTGACATTTTTTTGTCCTAATACGGATACAAACTTTTATGGATATTTTCTGTTAAAAAATCTTATTGAATTGGCTTGTTACTGCTGCTTCAAGTAACTGTCCTTCAGCTTACTACGGAAAGCATCTTCAAACTTCACAACCTTCGGATAGGCAATAGATCTGACGTAGGGGTCGTCAGGATTATTACGGTAATAATCCTGATGATAGTCTTCCGCAATCCAAAATTTGCCAGCTGGTTTGAGTTCCGTAACGATCCTGTTCCGGAATGTGCCGGCATCCTCCAGAGCGCGCATGTAGGTGCGGGCCTGGTTTCGCTGCTGGTCATCATGAAAGTAAATGGCTGATCGGTACTGCTTGCCTACGTCGGGTCCCTGCCGATTTAAAGTGGTCGGGTCGTGTGTGGCAAAAAACACCTCCAGCAGTTCCCGGTACGTGATGACATCGGGCCTGTACCAAATGCGTACTGCCTCGGCATGGCTCGTTCTTCCATTGCTAACCTGTTCGTAGGTAGGTTGTGCTTCACCCCCACCTGTATAACCCGATTCTACACGGTCCACGCCCTTGAGTCTCTCAAAATAGGCTTCCGTACACCAGAAACAGCCACCGGCAAAAGTTGCTTTAGTAAGCCCGAGGGTATCCGGGCTATCGCCGTAGCTGTAAGCACTTTGCTGCAAAAAAGTACGTTGCTCCCCTCCGGATTCGGTGCATCTCCAGAGCAACAGTAAAAATGGGATTAAAAGATATGTATATTTTCGAACCATACGCCACAAGCCTTATTATTGGCTACGCAAAATTAACCGCTCGGTATAGGTTTTTGTTAAAAATTTCCACGTCCCCAGTTAACGCGAGCGCTTATGGTTTATCTGGAGGCTAAATGCCATGTTTTTTGTCGGCAATCACTTTGTCCAAATCCCACTCCACCCTTTTTCTGGGAGGTGCCCGCCGGACCTTACAATCTGCTTTGGTGCAAATAGGACAAGATACTTCTATACAAGGATCAGTATGAATGAAAAGCTCAATATCCGGGTCGATCTGTTCCCGCACAAGCGCTCCGACAGCCTCCACTTCTTCATGCGCCTCTAATACGGTGAGGTACCATGGCACTGTCAGGTGGCAGTCTATGTGCAGCGTATTGCCATATTTGATCACACGCAGGTTATGAATATCGATCCAGTTTTCGCGCCGGTTATCGTTCAGCACCCGCACGATACGTTGCAATAATTCGTAGTCAGCCTCGTCCATAATACCCGCCAGCGAAGCCCGCAGGATACGGTAGCCTGTGTAACAGATGAAGGCACCAAACAAGATGGCCACCACGCTGTCCAGCCATACCTGGCCGGTAAGGTATAGTAGCAGCAGACCAATGAGTATACCCGCTGTAGAGTAAGCATCGGTTTTGAGGTGCTTGCCTCCAGCCACCAGTACCATGGAATTGGCGCTGTTGCCCCGCCGCTCCGTTATATACCCAACAATAAAGTTGATGACACCTGATACTGCAATGAGGTACATACCGGCATCGAGTCGGGAAATGACTTGAGGCTCAAACAGATTATAGAAGGACTTGAGAATGATCGCCCCTCCTGCCACCAGGATTAGGGAACCCTCCAGCGTAGCGGCCACAAACTCGATCTTGCCGTGCCCGTAAGGGTGATTCAGGTCTTTTGGCCGCGCAGATAGCACCAGACTATAGAGCGAAAAACCACCGGCCACCACATTGATGATTGATTCCAGAGCATCTGTGAGAATAGCGTTGGAGTTTGTGAGGTAATAGGCCAGAAACTTGGCAAACAGCAGCAGCAAGCCCACTACCAACACCAGTAGTTGCATGCGTATATTCTCATTTGGCTGCTGCAGCTTTTTTTTCATTGCGATGGCTAGATTCCGGCAAATGCATGGCACGCTAAACTATACCTGACCAGGTATAAGGTAAAGCGTTCTGTGACAAACATAATGGAAAATAGTGAGAGAATGGGTCTTGAATAAATTAGCTCAGCGTATCTGTCAGATCAAGCCAATTGGGATTCATGGATTCTACAAGGCGAAAATGATCTTCAGGTGCTGCTGATTTGATGCGATACTCCCGAACCCGGGCTACTTCCTCCAGGTCGTAGTGCTCGTAATACACCAGTTTGAATTGTCCGGATTGGCTACCATTGCCAGCCATCTGCTGCAGTAGGTTTTCAGAAATGCCAATGCTCAGCTGTGGCTGGGACTGATCGCCCAGTATGTATACATAGAAGTGATTTGCGTGCTGGTTTGGCTGCATAGCTTAGGTGAGTTTGTAACAAGGTATACGAAAGAAGTACTACCTGGTTAAAAAACCTGCAGCCACTGACGGGCATCGTCGGGAAGAAAGAAAGTACGCATGGCAATGCCTGTGCTTCTGTCTACCGTATTGTCAATTTCGAGTTGCGTGAAGAATTCATAGGAATACACCCAGGCGAAGTATTTTACACCTGCATCGCGTAAGCCGGGTATCCAGACTCTGTTCATCCATTCGGTATCACCCGAGTGGCCTGTCACCTTCGAGTTGTCGTTCAGGATTTTAGTAATCCTATACTCTTTCACAAAATCAAGTATTTTCAAACAGCCCGTATGACCTTTTTCAGAGTTCAGCCAACCTTGCCAGTTTGATAGCAACATTTCATTTTCCGGATTCACGCTGATTTCCAGAAAGTCAGATGTATGCACTAACTGCTCTTTATTTTCATGTACATATAGCATAGTAAAAGTATACCTTAACTTCTTCTTGTATTTTTTACCTATGCAATAGGCTTAAAGTTACCAGCTTTAACTCATTCATTGAACTATCCAAATAATAACCCTTTAAAGCTAAGGAATATTGAACTATAGTTCCACTTAATAGTATTGTATTAATACTGCCCATTGACTTAAAAACTTACATGAAGCAATATAAGGACAATTACTGTCAGATCAGTTACAATTCCAACATCAACCAGGTATACTTGAAATGGTTGCTGCCACCAGACGAAGACGCGCTCCTGAGCGGTTACGACAAGGGGTTGGATATGGCCATCACAAATCAGGCGGCGAGTTGGGTGACTGATAACAGCATCGGATTTCAGCCAGATATTTCGATGCAACGCGCCTTGGCACAGCTGGCAGCTAGCCGTTTAGAGCAAACTTCACTAAAGCGTTTTGCGCGCGTAACACCTATCGATGTGTTCCAGGAGTTGATTACGCACAAAATATTCAACCAGATCAACGACCTGACGGTGAATAGCATCGAATTTGAGGTTTTCCATAACCCAAAGGATGCCCAGGCCTGGTGCCGGCAGTTAAGCCTTTTATTAGTTAATTGAAATTTAGAACGGAAACAGACCAAAGCTAAACGCATGGCACTTGGACCGAAACTAATCGAGAAGTTGGACAAACTGTATGCACCCGACAGTAAATTGGACCAGCATTACAATGGTAAGGACCTGACCTTTATCACCAACGAAAATGGTGAGGCAGTTACTCTGTTTATTGGCAAGCGGCTGGAAGATGGGGCGATCTCAGGAGAGCGCTATGTCCGCAAAATTATACGCGATAACAAAACCGGTAAAGTGGTGCGCAGCCATTGGGACCTGAAAGGGAAAGTTACCAGGAGCACCTGACTCTACAGTTCCTGCATGTCGAAGTCTTTGCCACGCCCATAGCGGATCAGGTCGTTCAGCATGAACACGTCCAGCGTATGCAGGTCTTTTACCAGGTAGTTTCCTTCCTCGGGCATGTCCAGCACCTGAAACTCAAAGCGCTCACCGTAATTCTCCATCACATACTTTTTCCCTTTCCGAAGGTTGTCAAACGATATGGCCATGCTGTGTATTCTACTTGTAAATTTTCGGCAAGTATAGGCAGCTTTCAGTTCAGTTCTAACTATATGGCTATCTTTGCCAAAAAATAAGTTCAGGTGCTAGAGATTATATACGAGGACGAAAGCTATGTAGCGGTGAATAAACCCAATGGTTTACTGGTACACAGAACCCGCATTGCGGAGGAGAAAAAAGAATTTGCCCTCCAGATGCTGCGCGATCAGTTGGGGCATCCTGTGTACGCCGCACACCGGCTCGATCGCGGCACTTCCGGCGTTTTACTCTTTGCTAAAAACTCGGAAGCCGTTACACCGCTTGTAAAAGCATTTGAAGACAAACAGGTAGATAAAGTGTACTACGCCATTGTGCGTGGCTATACCCCGGAACAAGATACGATCGACAGTCCCATCCGTCCTGACAAAGACCACAAGCACAAAGCGCCGCAAGATGCAGTGACGCACTACGAACGCTTAGCCACTGTTGAACTGCCTATACCTGTCGGACGCTACAGCACGGCCCGCTACTCGCTGGTAAAAATACAACCAGAAACAGGGCGCATGCACCAGATTCGGAAACATTTTGCGCACATCAGACACTACATTGTAGGTGATAAGCGGCACGGGGACTGGCGCCATAACCAGATGTTCCGCGAGCTACTGGAATCTCCAATCATGCACCTGCACTCAGCATTGCTGGCATTTACCCATCCATTACAAGGAAGTATAATTGAGATAAAAGCACCTATGCCACAGCACTTTGAGCGCCTATGCTTGCAGTTTGGCTGGAGGGAGGTCCTGCAGAAAGAAAGTCTGTTGCAAGAGTCTCTGCAGTGATCAGGTATGGCGTAGCATCTGGTGCACCATTTCGAGTTGCAGTTGCGCCACAAAGGCATTGCGCGAATCGGCGTTGAGAGCGGTAAGCAAATAGGCCATGCGTGACAACCGCCAATCCTGCACCACCTCCCCGTTTCGTGAACGGTATACTACTTTAAAGTTTTCCTGAAGCGGCACATGCATGCAATTACACACCTCAGTGGCCCGCTTCACTGCTTCGCTCAGTTCCTGCAGGTTTTGACAGCCTTGTTTCTCCAACAGGTCGGTGGCATAGCAGGTCAGGTTACGATCAGCCAGGCTGTCAACAAAGCTATCAATTGGGCTATGGATGCTGATGTGGTCGAGGGTCATTAACATGGCATTCGGCTTAAAAATCTACTTTATTTATACGCTGGCGGTCTTCCGTTGATGCAACTCCCTGAGCCGCTCCATCAGGCCACGCTCCTCTTCTGAGAGGTGAACAGGCAGCTGCACATCTATCTTTACGTACAAATCGCCGTACTGGTCTGCTTTACCGTACACGGGCATTCCCTTTCCGCGGAGGCGCAGCGTCTTCGCATTCTGTGTACCGGCTGGTATTTTAAGCTTAAGCTTGCCGGTTAGTGTGCTTACCTGCACCTCCCCTCCTAGAATGGCGCTATACATATCAAGGTTCAGTTTCGTGTGAAGGTCATCTCCCTGCCGTTCAAATCCGGGGAGCGGCTGCACCTGCACTCGTATGTACAGATCTCCGGCAGTTCCACCCGCCGCAGGACCGCCTTTTCCCTTAATCCGGAGCACCTGTCCATCAGATACGCCTGGCTTGGTGGTAATCCGCAATTGCTGGCCATTGACGGTTAGTAAACGGGAGGTGCCGCTGTATGCTTCCTGCATCGTGATGAGCATCTCGGCTTCATAGTCCTGCCCTTTGGGCGCTCGCCTGCCGGAGCGGAAGCCTCCCCCCTGCTGTGAGAACCCTCCACCGAAGAACTGTTCGAAGAAATCAGAAAAGCCACTGCCTCCTCCAAACATATCGCCCATGTCGCCTTCGTAGTAAGTGCCGCCACCACCAGGTCTTCCCTGGTATGGCCCGCCCTGCTGCTGAAAGTGCCGCCAGTTAGAACCCAATTCGTCGTATTGTTTGCGCTTCAGCTCATCGCCCAGTACTTCGTAGGCCTCACTAATGTCCTTAAACTTCTCTTCGGCTGCTTTGTCGCCTTTCGTTTTATCAGGGTGATACTTCTTGGCTAAAGCACGGTAGGCCTTTTTGACTTCGGCCTGGGAGGCAGACTTCTCTACGCCAAGTATCTTATAATAGTCCTTGTATTCCATGCTTGTAAAGGTATAAAGGTCAGTTTAAGGTATAAAACGCAAACGTGCTCACGGGGTTAAGTAGGCATAAAACAAAAAGCACCGCCCCGGAAGGCAGTGCTTTTAATGGATAACTAACGCCTGGGCTTTAGATAGTGTCTGTCACAACGAGTAGTGCGTAGATCACACCCGGAATCCAGAAGAGTAGCGTTAGGATAAGGCTGATCCAGAATTGCGTGCCGATACCCACATGCAGGAATACGGCCAGCGGAGGAAGAAGTACGGCCAGGATAATCTTGATGATGCTCAGTTCACCACTACGCCGGTCTTGCTTCAGGGCTTCACGAACCTCTTTCTTAAATTCCTTTTTCTCAGCCTTCGTCATATTGGCAATGCGCTCTTTCGCCATGGCCATGGCTTCGGCTTCAGTAATAGTCACTTCTTCGGCAGCAGGTGCTATTGGGGCCACTTTGGGAGCTGATGCCACAGGGGCAGCAGGTACGGCAACGCTAGCCTCCAATACAGGTTCTGCAACTGCTTTTTCGGTGGCTTTCTCCTCAGCCGCAGCCATAGCTACTTCGCTCAGTGATATCTCAGGGGCTACCTCCTGCTGTGGAGCAGGCTTTTTCATGTCATGATAAGGTGCCTGCTTGTGGCCGGCAAACTCGTAGTACTTGGCTGAGCTACAGGCAAACATCAGTTGCGCGGCTACCAGAACAAATACCAGGTTAAGTAAACTTCTGATCTTCATAGTTTTAGAATTTTAGTTATTAAAATTAAAAAGATTGATCCCTTGCTAAGGGTGTATACTGCATGAAGAGATAGCGCTATGGTTATATGCAAAACTCTTCATATATAACATACAGTACTGTATTACAGCATATTTTGTTCTCTAAATACCATGCTCGGACAACAAAGCCCTGTTACGCAGCACAACTTCCTGCAGCGTACGTGCCAGCAGCGCTTGTATTTCCTGCCAGCGGGCACCACCCTGCTGCGGGAATTTCTGATTTACCTCCAGCTCAATGCCCACATACTCATCTGCCGAGAATTTGCGGCGCAGGTACGTAGGAAAGCCATCGGCTATACCCAGATAGGGGTAATTAAAGCGGACAAGCAGATCTTTATCTGCTTTGTTCAGGGCAGCCTTCCACTCTTTGCTGTAGGCCTGTTCGTGTTTGCGCTTCGGGTCGTAAAGCAGACCGATATCAGCCTGGCGCTCCTCTCCATCCAGCATCGGTGTGAAGGTATGCACGGCCACATGCAGCAGGCGCCTTCCTGCCGAAACAAAGTCCGATACCATTTGCTCTACCTGCTCCCGGTAAGGTTTGTAATGTTTTTCGAGCAGACGTTCCTTTTCCGTGGGTGGCAGTACTTGGGTATAGGCTGAGAAAAGTTTAGCGTGATGCAGGGAGCGGTTTAACTCCACCAGCAGCCTGCTGGTTTCAGCATAAAAACCTACGTCCGCAATTGGCTTCAGGGTATTATACAGCTCCAGAGCGCCAATGTCGTAACCCTGGTGCGTTTTCAAAACCTCCTCATGCCCTTGGAAGAGCGGAGCATAAGCTGGGGGTATCAGGTTTCCTCCGTGTTCGCAAGTCAGTAATAATCTCAGCATGGTTTTTCAGGTATAAATACACTGCCTTGCTGCAGGCAACGCGCCAGGCTAAGGTATACGCGTCGAATATCCTGCTCACCTGGGTTGTCGCCCAGTGCCTCTACAATGCGTTTGGATAGGCAACCGCGAGAAAGTATCACGTTAAGGGCATGGACTACATGGGGCTGTTCTTCGAGGTTCAATGTTTCAGCTACAATGTGCTTCCACAGTTCGCCTACCGTACAGTTATCTTCGCAGTCAAAACCAAAACAATCGATAAACGCCCGGTCGTTGATCACCACTTCCTGCCCGTTGTGCACCACCTGCAAGAAAAGATCTGACAAACGGCTTTCGTCCCATTGCTTCAGTTTGTCTATACCTACCCAGCGCTCAGCTACCAAAGCCTGTATAGCGGCAACGAAAGCCTGTAGCACGGCCAGATCGGCTACCGGACTTTCCTGAATATCGATGATGCGGATCTCGATGGCATTGCGGTCGAAGCGGGCGATGGCGCCGCGTGAGTTTAGAAACTCTTCCTGCAACACACCCTCCGGATCGTGTGGGGCTACCGCTTGATACATGCGATTCAGGATCTGCTCCTGGTAATCTGTTTGCGTAAACACGGATTCAGGCACAACTTTGCCGGCAATTGCGGGAATCTTGCTCTGGTTGTGGCGATATACCTCCAGGCGGGTGTCCAACAAACCGGATACTTTACCGTCCAGCACAGGTGAAGACGCAGCCAGGGCAGGTATAAGCGGCAACACCATGCGGATGGCAGCGTGCAGCTTTCCGAACTCCTCATCACTGCCAAACGGCAGGTTCAGGTGCGTACTCTGCAGATTGGCCCAGCCATGTCCACGACAGTCAAAAATGCGGTTGTAGGCTTCGTATACCGCGTTGTGCTCGTGTGGCCACAGTTTCGTTTCCTTGAAAGGGTCCATCAGCGGGTGTGCGCCCGTCGGAAGCAGCATGGCATTGTGCTTTTCGAGCAGCTGGTTGATCTTCCTGACATGCTCCTGAAAGTCATTTTCCAGCCCGATCAGGGTGTGGGCAGGCGCTTGAGTTTTCAGTTCTACCACGTGCAGCACCAATTCGTTGGACCAGGCCATCTTGCCAAATTCTACGTCCGACACGTAGGCGCCCACTTCGTCATAGATCAGCTGATCTGTAATTGGACGAACCTGCAGGGTGTCCGTGTCCACGATCATATATTCCATTTCCACACCATAGCCTTCAAACAGGTGCAGTGTCGCGGGTTTAGTACTCATCTGTTCTAACGTTCTTGTTGTCATCTATGCGTTTCTTTATGGATTTAAGGATAGCGGTATAAAGCTCTTTTTTGAGTATCTGGTCCTCGCATCCGGCGTCGATGCTCGGGTTGTCGTTCACTTCAATTACATAGGCCTTCCCATCAATCTCCTTTATATCCACGCCATATAGCCCGTTTCCGATCAGGTTCGCCGCCTTTATAGCCGTGTGCAGCACAACGAATGGTACTTCCTCAAATGGTACCGTTTCGTGGTCTCCTTCCGTGTCGTTCTTCTTGCCACTCCAGTTATAGATCTGCCAGTGTCCCTTGGCCATGAAGTACTTGCAGGCATAGAGCGGCTGCTTGTCCATGATGCCGATACGCCAGTCAAAATCAGTCGGGGTGAACTCTTGCCCGATGATCAGTTCGGAGTCAACCAGCATCTCGTCTAACTCCCGCTGCAATCCTTCGCTGTCTTTGGCCTTTACCACACCCTGCGAGAAAGAACTATCCGGTTTCTTGAGCACACAAGGTATACCGAGCTCCTGCTCTACAAGTTCGCGGTTGTCTTTGTGGATGATCATTGTCTTAGGTATAGGCACTTTTGCCTTGGTGAGCAGCTCCGCCAGGTATACCTTGTTGGTGCAACGCAGGATCGAGATCGGATCGTCAATTACCACCAGTCCATCGGCATACGCTTTGCGGGCGAATTTGTAGGTATGGTGGTTGACCGAAGTGGTCTCGCGTATAAAGAGCGCATCAAATTCAGGCAGCCGACGGTAGTCGTCCTTGGTGATCATCTCTACATAGAAGCCCATGCTCTCACCGGCCTCTACAAAGTGCTGCAGCGCCTTTTTGTTGGATGGCGGCTCACTCTCGTCCGGATCGACCAGGATGGCCAGGTCGTATATTTTATTGCGTCCGATCTTGGCGCCCGAAAAGCGGTGTCTGGCAAAGTAGGACTTTGCAAAACGCAGCAGGTAGCGCCAGTGGTGCTCCGGTACGTCGTTGATCGGTATAGCCGAAATACTTTGCAGCACCCATTCATCTTTGTAGACAAACTGCGCCCGCAGCAGCGGCGCCTGGAACAGGTCGTGCAGTTGCTTGCAAAGCTTCTCGTACTTCTGCGCCACATTCTGCCCGAAATAAATACTCAGGGTAAAGGACTTGGAGCGCAGGGTTCCCAGGGTTTTCTGGATCAGGTCGTTGAGTTCCACTGTAATGGCCCGCACAATGGTCGGGCTTTTGAGGTCCTGCATGGTGGCCACGCTCGGTATGGGTTTATGCCCCCGCGCCTCGGCCAGCAATGACACATAGTAACCGGCGCTCTGGTATTTGTAAGAGCGGCACAGGTTAAAGATCCGGGCATTTTTTATATCAGTATAGGCGGTGTCTGTCAGGTATGTTTGCACATCCACCACTTCCACGTCTTCAATCGCCACATCCCAGTCTTTGGGATAATCCACTACAACTATTTTTCGCATGGTTTATTCGTCGATGGGTTCAGAGTCCACTGGCTTGATGGCCAGCAGGTTGGCATCAAAAGTAGCCATTCCCAACATAATGGAGTTGAGCAGGTGCGATGCCTTCACCTCATAGTAATTGTTTTGAAAAAAAGGATTCTCCTGGTACGGATCAGCCACCACAATCTGTTTCTGGTCATCAGCAAAGCCGCACAGCACCACAAAGTGCCCCATCGGGTAGCCACGCACATCGTCATAAATTGAGTTGCCCTCCTCGTCGCTAAACTCCCGGGAGCTTTGGTACAGGTAGGTGGCACTAAGGCCGGTGAGCAACGGAATGCCCTTCTCAAAGTACTCCCTTAGCAACCCTTTGGTCAGGTCCGTACAACGCAACTCGCCACCCCTCTGCAGAAAATCAATGTATGCCAGGGTGGCCCGCTTGAATTTTGTGCCTTTCTTAAAAGCCAGCTGCTCTTCCAGTTTCACGATGATTTCCTCATTGCTGAGTTGAAACCAGGTAGGATCAAAAATGTGCAGGTTGTAGGTATAGATGCGGGCCTTGTAGCCTCTTTTAAGCGCATGGCAGGCCAGCAGTACTTCCAGTGTACCGCCTTCGTCCAGATACGGCACTTCTTTGATCACCTCGCTCAACGAGATAGTATCTTTGAAATAGCGATAAACCGCATGCAAACTGGTAGGCCCGCAGGTGGAATCGTCAGGTTGCGTATGGATCTTGATCGGAATCACAGGCAGCTTTTTTGTGTTGCACTTAATAACAGTGTGCCTCTTATACGCGGACTATGAAAGAAGTTATCTGTATTTTAGAAAGAAGAAGTAACAATATGCCGCAAGTTCAGCACAATTATTGCACTTCATAATGCTGGTTTGTATTGGGTTTTATAAGCCTTAAAACGTATCTTGTCTTTTACTTAAATCTTGTTGCGTATGAACTGGGCCTATCGAATAACAAAACGTGATAAAGTGGCATTTGCGCTGGGTTCAGTGTTTGCTATCATTATTCTGGCTAACTGGTTTGCCAGCTACAGCATCGGACGGGTAAGTAATCAGTTTAGCGAGGTATACCACGACCGTTTGGTCCCCTCGCTGGTTATTTCGGATGTGATGGAACGCTACTATCAAAACCGCCTGACATTGGAAGACCACATTCTTTCAGCATCCGCATCGGAGCAAGACAGCCTGCACCAGCTGGTTGTGGCGAATACAGAAGAGATAGAAACATTGATAGATCAGTTTGAGAAAACGTACCTGATCGAGCGTGAAAGTGCCGGGCTGGCTACTTATAACAAAGAGTTTGGAAAACTGGTGGCCGTACAGGACCGGATACTGAAGCTAAGCAGCGAGGGAGAAAAAGAAGAAGCTGAAAATCTGTATCGCACGGAGGGACACCAGGCATTCCTGCACTTGCTAGAGCCGTTGCACGAACTGATTAAGCTGCAGGGGGAAGTGGGAAAAGAATTGTACCAGTCGGCTGACAGGCAAGTGAAAACACTGAAAGTGCTCTCCTACCTGGTTATCGGGATGTCGGTATTTATAGCCCTGCTTGTTGCCACGCTCCTGCAGGCTACCCGAAAACTAAATAACATCAAGCCTCAGAACTTCCGGCTAAACTGATTTCACTCGCGCGCTTGCGTGGTTGGGCATAAAAAGGGAAGGCATGTTAAGGATCCGTTTCGGACTGACACGCCTTCCCTTTTTAGTAGAATCTGCCTGGATTAATTAAGATGACCTGACTTATACCTGATCGATTCTCTAAGCAGGTATAGCCAGCATTAAGAAACGAGGCAGTTATAAGTCCTCGCTACTGATCTTATTTTACAAGTTCTTGAAGTGCCTTCTCGGCTCTTTCAAAGTGGAAGCCTTCGATAGCCTGGTCCATCCGAGAAGCAATTTCCTTATTGCAAAGGTTTCCGATACTGCCTTCGTGGGTATGGGTGACGGTTTCCGGAACCGTAAACGTACCCGCTTCGATTCTTTCGCCTACCACTTTATAAGCATCTCGAAAAGGCATTCCGACCAGCACTTCGGCATTAACGGCATCTACGCTGAAAGCATACTTGTACTTGTCCTCCTCCATGATCTGATCACGCACCTGCAGTTGTGGCAGCATAAAAGTCATCATATGCAGGCATTCTTTTAATTCAGTGATAGCCGGAAAGAGCGATTCTTTGAGTAGCTGCAATTCCCGGTGATAACCGGACGGCAGGTTGACGAGCAGCATCGAGATTTCGGTTGGCAGGGCCTGCATTTTGTTGCACTTACCGCGCATGATCTCAAATACATCCGGATTCTTCTTGTGCGGCATGATGCTCGAGCCGGTCGTCAGGTTATCGGGCAGGCTCACAAAGGCAAAGTTCTGGCTCATATACAGGCACAGGTCCATGGACATACGCGCCAGCGTTGCTGCCACTGATGCCATGGCGGTGCTTACCACCCGTTCTGTTTTACCACGCCCCATCTGCGCGTACACCACATTGTAATTCAGGGTACCAAAGCCGAGCAGATCTGTCGTCAGCTGCCGATTGAGCGGAAACGATGAGCCGTAACCAGCCGCAGATCCCAGTGGGTTTTTGTCCGTAATCTTGTAAGCCGCTTGCAGGAGTAGCACATCATCCACCAGGCTCTCAGCATAGGCGCCAAACCAAAGACCGAAGGACGAAGGCATGGCCACCTGCAGGTGGGTGTAGCCGGGCAGTAACCTGTCTTTGTGGCGCTCACTCTGCTCCTGCAGCACATCAAATAGGGCTTTCACCTCCTGCACCACTTGCTGCAGTTCGTGTCGCAGGTATAACTTCAGGTCAACGAGCACCTGGTCGTTGCGGGAGCGACCGCTGTGAATTTTCTTGCCAGCCTCTCCCAGTTTGCGGGTCAACTCCAACTCTACCTGCGAGTGCACGTCTTCCACGCCTGATTCAATCTCAAAATCACCAGCCACGATGCGGTGATAGATGGCTTTCATCTCCTGCTGCAGCGCATCCAGATCTTCTTTCTCCAGCAAACCCACCTGCTCCAGCATACGCGTGTGCGCCAGAGAGCCTAGTACATCGAAAGCAGCCAACTGCATGTCAAATTCAGGATCGCGGCCAACTGTAAATTGCTCGATCTCTTTTTTAACGTTGCTGTTCTTTTGCCAGAGTTTCATATTTTGATTGAGTGATTGAGTGATTTTTCTTTCTGTCATTTCGAGCAGGTTCGATTCCCGCTCCTGGTACTATTTTACTACCCTTTCAAGTATATCAATGTAAAGGCTTATACCTTCTTCTAGCTCGTTTAGGTAGATGAACTCGTCAGCCATGTGTGAGCGGGCGGAGTCACCGGGTCCGAGTTTGAGGGAAGGTATGGACAGCAAAGCCTGGTCAGATGTTGTTGGTGAACCATAAGTACTGCGACCCAACGCTATACCTGCCTGCACCAGCGGGTGGTCCAACGATATAGAAGAGGGCTTGAGTCGCATGGAACGTGGCGTCACGTCTGCTTTTACATGCTGACCTATTACCTCCAACACCTCCTCCATGGTATACGCATCCGTCAGGCGCACATCTACCGTGAACTTGCACTGATCGGGTACCACATTGTGCTGCGTTCCTGCCTGTATCATGGTCACGGACATTTTCACCGGGCCGAGGTGCTCTGATACTTTCGGAAAACGGAAGTTCTGAAACCAGGTAATATCCGGCAGTGCTTCGTAGATCGCATTCAATCCTTCTTCGCGCGCGGCATGACCCGAGCGGCCTTTTGCAACACAATCCAGTACCAGCAAACCTTTCTCAGCTACCGCCAATTGCATGAGCGTTGGCTCGCCTACTATGGCAGCTTCCAGTTCGCCCAGTTCGGGCAGGATCAGTTCCAGGCCATTCCTGCCAGAAATCTCTTCTTCGGCCGTTGCTGCAAATACCAGGTTATACCTTAGTCCGGTCTCTTCATAAAAGTAGAGGAAAGTCATGAGCAAAGACACCAGGCAACCACCTGCATCGTTGCTGCCCAGACCATAGAGTTTTCCATCTTCCACGGTAGCTGTAAAAGGGTTGCGGGTATAGCCGGTATTAGGCTTTACGGTGTCGTGGTGCGAGTTGAGCAATAAGGTCGGCAGTGCTGCATTGTACTGCTTATTAAAGGCCCATACATTGTTTTGCTTACGGTGTATTTCTACCCCTTTGCTTTTCAAAAAACCTGCAAGCAGGTCGGCCGTTTTGTCTTCTCCCTTGCTGAAAGAAGGTATAGCGATGAGTTGCTGCAGGAGAGCCAGGGCCTCCGGGTATAGGCTTTCTTTATGCATGACGGAGCGTGATGGTAGTGCCTGAGAAAGCTTCTGAATCGGCCAAAGAAGGAAGTCCCTCTGCTTCCCCGATCAGCACGGCACTCACACCCTGGCGGAGCGCTGCAAAGGCGTTGTCCAGCTTCGGGATCATGCCATCTGTCACAATGCCTTTCTCTTTCAGTTCCTGATACCTGTTCTGGTCGATTGCTGAGATTACAGAATCATCATCCTGCGCATCGGACAATACACCCTTCTTCTCAAAGCAGTATACCAGTTGCACCTTATAATACGGAGCTAATGCCGTGGCCAGCACGGAGGCAATGGTATCGGCGTTGGTGTTGAGCAAACTACCCTGCCCGTCGTGGGTGAGCGGTGCAAAAACAGGAGTAAGTCCGGCATCCAGCAGTGCCCGGATAGCGGTGGCATTGATGGTTTCGGGACCAGCTATATCGCCTGCAAAACCGTAATCCACCGTTTTCACAGGGCGTTTGGTGGCAGGTATAGCATTGGCGTCGGCACCAGTCATCCCGATGGCATTGCAACCCAATGCCTGTAGTTGTGCCACCACGTTTTTGTTGATGAGCCCGGCGTATACCATGGTTACCAACTTGAGTGTCTCGGCGTCAGTCAGGCGGCGGCCCTCTACATAAGCTGGCTGTATGCCCAGTTGCAGCCCGATGGTAGAAGCAATTTTGCCGCCGCCGTGCACCAGTAGTTTAGGCCCGGGCAGTTGCGCGAAATCAATCAAAAAACGCTGCAACCGCTCCGGGTTATCTAAAACATTTCCGCCTATTTTTATGATGTACATGTTTTAATGAGTGAGCTTGTGACTGAGTGATTTGAATAGTGGGCTAGTGAGTGGTTTAGTTAATGGATTGGTTAAGCGATATGGATGATTTTGTGCGGACAGGTCGCGACCTGTCCGCACGTATGTTAATCGTCGACTACGAACAAAATATAACTGTTGGGTTTATCCCTTAATGTACAAGATATACCTGCAATATGTACTTTGTGCACGATTCGGACAGGTCACGACCTGTCCCTACAAGTATACCTGGAACATCTCCAAATCTCCAAATTCACTAACTCACTTACCCACTAAATCCCTAAAGCGATTCCAACATCCGCTTCAACACGGCTTGCGCGGCGTACAGACGGTTATTCGCTTGTTCGATTACCAGCGAGTTCGGTCCGTCCAGTACTTCGTGGCTCAGTTCCAGACCACGACGCACCGGCAGGCAGTGCATCACTTTGGCGTTGTTGGTCAGTGCCAACTTTTCGTTTGTGATCATCCAGCCCTCACCGTCTGTGAGCACCTGTCCGTACTGCTCGTAGCTCGACCAGTTCTTTACGTACACAAAGTCCGCATCTTGTAAGGCCTCGTCCTGGTTGTGCAGCACTTGTGCGCCTTTCGTAAACTCTTCTGCCAGATCGTAGCCTTCCGGGTTTGTGATGACTAGCTCCACATCCGCCTGCTGCATCCATTCTGCGAATGAATTGGCCACACAATGCGGAATAGGCTTGATATGCGGTGCCCAGCTTAATACAACTTTTGGTCGCTTGCCCGCAGCGGCCTGTTCTTTGATTGTCACCAGGTCGGCCAGACTTTGCAGCGGATGGCGCGTAGCTGACTCCAAGCTTACAATCGGAACTCCTGTCAACTCGATGAATTTGTTCAAAAGGTCTTCGCTGTAATCTTCGTTTCTGTCCTGCAATTTTGGGAAAGAGCGAATGCCGATGATATCACAGTACTGTCCCATTACCGCAGCGGCTTCACGGATATGTTCCACCGTTGTGCCATCCATAATTACGCCATCACGGGTTTCGAGTGCCCAACCTTCTTTGTCAAGGTTCATCACCATCACGTTCATACCCAGGTTCATTCCGGCCTTTTGTGTGCTCAGGCGGGTGCGCAAACTGGGGTTCATGAAAATCAGACCAAGCGTTTTGTTCTGGCCAAGTGATTTGTGTGCGTAAGGCGACTGCTTTAGTTCGAGTGCTTCGTTCACTAGGGCGGCTACGTCCTGCACATCGTGTACGGAAGTGAATTGCTTCATTAGGCGGTTACTTTCTGGGTAAGGATTGATGAAAATGCTTTCAAAAACTTATCGGCTTCTGCTTTGCTGATGGTCATGGCAGGAAGCAAACGTAGCGTGTTCTTGTTGGAAGAACTGCCCGTGAAAATGCCATATTGGTTCAGCAGTTCTTTGCGGATAGCTGAACAGGCTTCATTTAGTTCTATACCGATCATCAGGCCCTGTCCGCGCACTTCCTTCACGCCCGGCATACCTTCTAACTTCTCTTTCAGGTAGTGGCCCATGATGGTGGCATTTTCCAACAGGTTTTCATTCTCCATTACTTCCAGCACTGCCAGCGACGCAGCGCAGGCCAGATAGTTACCTCCGAACGTAGTGCCCAACATGCCATGCCGCGCCTCTATTTTCGGACCAATCAGCACGCCGCCCACCGGAAAACCATTGCCCATACCCTTGGCAACCGTGATCAGATCCGGAGTAATGTCGGCATGCTGGTGCGCAAAGAATTTACCAGAGCGACCATAACCTGATTGCACCTCATCCAGAATCAGATGTGCCCCAACTTTTTTACAGCCAGCTTCCAATACTTTTAGGAAATTAACTGTCGGAATGTTTACCCCTCCTACACCCTGTATACCTTCCACGATCACAGCAGCCAGTTCCTGTCCATGCTCCAATAGCGCCTGCTCAAAAGCAGCTACATCGTTAAACGGCAGGAAGATGATGTTGTCTGTCTGGTTGATCGGGGCCACAATGGTCGGATCGTCGGTTGCGGCCACAGCGGCAGATGTACGTCCGTGGAAAGATTTTGTGAAGGAGATCACTCTTTTACGACCTGTCTGGAAGGATGCCAGTTTCAGGGCGTTCTCGTTGGCCTCAGCCCCGGAGTTGCACAGGAAAAAGCTATAGTCTTCGTAACCGCTGAGTTTGCCCAGCTTTTCGGCCAGTTCCTGCTGCATCGGCATTTGCACCGCGTTAGAGTAGAAACCGATGTCGTACAGCTGGCGCGCGATGCGCTTGAGGTAGTGTGGGTGAGAGTGACCTATAGAAATAACGGCGTGGCCACCGTATAGGTCGAGGTATTTGCGGCCTTCTTTGTCCCAAACAGACAGACCGGCTGCTCTTACAGGTTCGATATTGAAGAGCGGGTAAACATCAAAGAGGTTCATGGCTTTGGAATTAGATGTAAGAGGTTAGAAAATAGATGTAGAACAGTGTTCTTGGGTATGTGAGCATGGTTAAATTGCTTAATTGTTAAATGGTTAAATTATTGACTGCTGATTGTTTTGTCCTCAGCGTAATTTATCCCCTCCCCCCTTTAAAGAGGTATTCCATTCGGAAGAATCCTTTTAAAACGCCGCGGCTTTTAGCTTTAAGCCTGTAGTCTCATCCAACCCAAAAAACAGGTTCATGTTCTGCACGGCCTGTCCAGCGGCCCCTTTCAGCAGGTTGTCGATCAGGCTGGTGATCACGAGCATGTTACCATGCTTCTGCAGGTATAGCACGCACTTGTTTGTGTTCACCACCTGCTTCAGGTCCGGGTTCTGGTCTGTGACGATGGTAAAAGGATGTCCTTGGTAGTAGTCCTTGTACATAGCTTGGGTCTCTTCCAACGAAAGATCCGACTGCAGGTAGGCCGTTATGAAAATGCCCCGTGCAAAAGGTCCCCGGTAAGGTATAAAGTGGATGTCCGGCTGGCCTTCTGCCTGCAGGTACAGCAGACTGCGCTTGATCTCACGCAGGTGCTGGTGCTCCATTACTTTGTAGGTAGAAATATTCTCGGTACGCCAGCTGAAATGCGAAGTAGCGCTCAGGCTCTGACCGGCTCCGGTTGATCCTGTGATGCCACTCACATGCACATCGGCGTTCAACAGACCCTGCTTGGCAAGCGGCAGCAAAGCCAACTGTATACCTGTGGCAAAGCATCCCGGGTTAGCAATGTGCTGCGCCTGCTGTATCTGCTCACGCTGCAACTCCGGCAAGCCGTACACAAAGTTTCTTTCGCCTGCTTCCACCGCATCTCTTGCGGTATTTTCGTTCCAGCGGAAATCCTGGCTCAGGTCAATGATCTTTGTTTCAGCCGGCACTTCGTTCTCTGCCAGAAATTTGGCCGCCTCCCCATGGCCGGCGCATAGAAAAAGGACATCCACAGGTATAGCTGCATCAGCTGAAAACAACATGTCGGTTTCGCCCAGCAGATCAGGGTGCGTGGCGTATACCGGTTTGCCTGCCTGACTGCGGCTCTGCACGAATGCCAGCTCTACGTTGGGGTGCAGCAAAAGCAGACGCAACAGCTCGCCGCCGGCGTAGCCCGCCCCGCCTACTATACCTGCTTTTATCGTTACTTCCATTATAATTCGGTATTGTTGATCTTGTGGTACATCACGGCCTGGTTGCCGAAAATCTTTGAGAAGCCTTTCACATCCTCCCCTGACCAGGCATTGTTCATTTCGCCGTAGCTACCAAACTTCGACGACATCAGGTCGTGCTCTGATTCGATGCCTTCTACCTGGAAACGGTAAGGCGCCAGCAGAACGTGTACTTTGCCGGTCACATTCTCCTGTGTCTCCTGTAGGAAGGTCTCGATGTTACGCATCGTCGGGTCGATGAACTGCCCTTCGTGCAGCCAGTTGCCGTACCAGGTCGCCAATTGGTCTTTCCAGTAAAGCTGCCATTTGGTTAGCACGTGCTTCTCCAGGGTATGGTGTGCCTTGATGATCACCATCGGGGCGGCTGCCTCAAAACCAACGCGGCCCTTGATACCGATAATGGTATCGCCCACGTGGATGTCGCGGCCAATGGCAAATGGACCTGCTATACCCTGCAAGGCCTGAATGGCTTGCACCGGGCTGTCGTACACCTGGTCGTTTATACCTGTCAGTTCGCCTTTCACGAAATGCAGCGTCACACGTTCTGGTTGCTCTTTGGTGAGTTGGGTTGGGTAGGCCGATTCAGGCAGTGGCTGGTGCGATGTCAACGTTTCTTTGCCGCCTACGGAAGTACCCCATATGCCTTTGTTGATGGAGTACTGCGCTTTCACGAAGTCGTATTCCACGCCGTGCTGCTTCAGGTATTCAATCTCCTCTTCACGGGAAAGCTTCATGTCGCGGATTGGCGTGATGATCTCAATCTCCGGGATCATCACGTGAAAGATCATGTCGAAGCGTACCTGGTCGTTACCAGCGCCTGTGCTGCCATGGGCCACATAGTCGGCACCCAGGGCTTTGGCATGGCGGGCGATAGCCATGGCCTGTGTCACACGCTCGGCACTAACCGACAGCGGATAGGTGTTGTTCTTCAGCACATTACCAAAGATCAGGTACTTGATGCAGCTCTGGTAGTAGTACTCCGTTTCATCCAGATTCGTATGCTGCGTCACACCCAGATCGTAGGCACGCTGCTCCGTCTGCTGCAGTTCCTCTGCTGAGAAACCACCGGTATTTACCAAAACAGAGTGCACTTCCAGTCCCTTTTCTTCTTTTAGGTACTTTACACAGTAAGAGGTATCCAGGCCGCCGCTGAAGGCTAAAACAACTTTCTTCTTCATGATATTCTTAAATGCTTGTCGGGTTCGTGTTTTGGTTTCCGTGAGTTTGTGCAAAGGTGCCATAGCCAACAGGTATAGACGGCTCTTCAATCGGAATTAGAATCTGAAGCTGCTCCCGGGCGATTGGCTTCTGCTCGCGTGCAGGATCATAGAGCATGGCGGTGCAGAGGCAGTTGCTTCGGTTCTTCATCAACAGAATCTCGTAATTGATGCAGCTTTTGCATCCATCCCAGAAAGCGTCATCGTCGGTCAGTTCAGAGTAGGTAACCGGACGGTAACCCAAGTCAGAGTTGATCTTCATCACAGCCAGACCGGTAGTCAGACCAAAGATCTTTGACTCCGGATATTTGGTGCGTGACAGCTCAAAAATTTTGTTTTTGATCAGTTTGGCCAGGCCGCTTTTGCGGAGCTCCGGTGATACGATCAATCCTGAGTTGGCCACATACTTGCCATGGCTCCAAGTCTCGATGTAACAGAAGCCAGCCCAAACGCCGTTCACGTCCAAGGCGATCACGGCCTTGCCTTCCAGCATTTTCTGGGCAATGTACTCCGGGGTACGCTTGGCTATACCTGTACCTCTGGCCTTAGCCGAGGACTCCATTTCATCGCAGATTTGCTGCGCATAGCTGGTGTGTTGCACAGTGGCAACGGTAATGATAAAAGGAGATGGATTCATTATATAAATTATATACCGGGGCTATGCCTATGCATAACCAAACTGATACAGAATTAGAAATAATTGAAACAATGCTGTGAAATGGATATGCAGCTTCGCATACCTGCATCAGGCAACTTTCACTCACATAAAAAATTTGGAAGTTTGACTACTGCGTGGGTAGTCGGGAGGCATGTCGGCCTAGGGCCTGTAGCGGACCACGGCATTAATGGCCCTCAAAACTATCCTGGCAGACAGGATAGAAAAAGACGCACCCTTCAGAGAAAGGTGATTTACCATCGCAGATGATAAAAACGGCTTTTTTTTCATTTCAATTTGTTGGTTCAAATTTTATTAAAACAGGTCTTTGCCTGTAATACAAAGCAAAGATTTGCAATTAATATCGGCATCTACAACAATTGGTTGTAAATTATGATAAAATTTACACCTTACTACAAAAAGTTACAACATTTAGTTTAAATGATCTCCGTTTATTTGACTTCAACTCGAAATACGGAGCCTAAAACGAATTCGAGCTCTTAACCTTTTAGCACCTTTGCGTATCTTGCGGCGCAATGAAGAATATATCCCTTAGCGTTATCATTGGCCTTTTATTTTCAGCCATCGGCACGGCCTCCCTGTTCCTGACCCGTGACCCGCTCATGGCTGCCATCTGGCTTAGCTTTGGAAACGGTCTCATCTTATCCAATCTGCGCTTTAACAAACCCGATGCGGTTGGCAACATGGTAGCTTCCCCCATCCCTAAAATTAGGTTCTATGTCGGCATTGCCTTGGTCGTGATGGCAGTGGTGTTATTGGGCGTGCAGGTATACATGGATATGCAGCAGGCCTAGGCTAGATCCTGCTCTGCAAAACCATCTCTACGTTTACCAGTTTAGAGTCCCGCTTCAGCTTCAGTCTTACCTTGCGGCCCGGCTTGCTGTCGAAGAGTTCGAGCAATTCGTCCAGGGCAAGTTCTGTACAGTCCCTCCCGTTGATGTTGATGAGCTGATCGCCGGGCAGTAGTCCGCTCGCTTTGGCAGGTGAGTCGTCTATTACATGCGACACGATGTAGAAGTTGGCGCCGGGCAGCGGCGTACTGATTTCAAAGCCGGTCATGTTGTAGTAAAACGGATCGCTGTATTTGCGATTGGGCATCAGCACCATGCGTTGGTGCGGGTAATCGAATATCACGGTAAAACGCTTCAGAATATCGGAGCCCAGGTTACCGTTGCGGTTCGCCAGGTTGAGCGCCGCCTTGATCGACGCTTCGTCCGGATAGGAAGCCGGCAGGTTGTGCAGCTCGTACCTGCCCAGCGAAAAACTATTGATACGGCCTATCTTGCCACTGATGTCCCCACTCAATCCCCGACCCAGGTAGGCTTCCATTACTTTCGGCGGTAGCTGCAAACGCTCGTCTGTGGGCAGGTAGAGCGAAATCGAATGGCTCGCTCCCGTATCGATCACGAGCTTCACTTTGATGGAATCCCCGTTGTGCTGCCGAACCCCCGCCTCTACATAGGCCTTGGTGTTCTCAATGTGGAGCGGGTATACCTCTGCTTTTTTGTGGATCTTAAGATCCAGGTCAGGTCGGTAGAGTGTCAGCGTTTTGCTGCTGTAATTTATCTTGACAATGAAATTGCGGAAAATGTCGTAACCGATGATGCCGTGAACGGCCATACCCATGCGGGTAGACAGATTGAAAACATCCTCCATCAGTACGTATACCTGGTGGTTTACCCCCACGATGCCGGGCATGCGCATAAAGTTTCCCTTGGAGTAAATGGCCTCCAGTTCGTGCCCCGTGCCAAGCCCCTGCAAAGTAATGCGACCGGCTTCGTTTAAACTGAGCGAATCTGAATATTGCAGGCGGGTGATCAGCGTATTTTTCACACCTGAATCGAGTATGAAATTCAGAGGTTTCGAGTCGTTGATCTGTACCGGAATGATAATCAGGTTATGCACCAGTTTAAAGGGAATAGTGATGCTTTTGCGTTTAGAGGTGAAGTAGGCTGTGTCGCTGGCAAATGCCTGACCTATCGCTTCGGAAAATGACAAACAGAAGCAAAGACAAAGCAGGATGAAGGGAGAAAACCTTGTCATGGGAAAAGCTACATAAGACACAGATAATCAGTCTTATTAGTATACGTAGATTTCAAGACAAGATAGTATCGATACTGAATATTGTTGGTTTAGTTCAATATAAGAAATAGCACAAAAAAACAGCTGCTATACCTTTAGACTGACCTTAGGTAAAACAGCTGTTATGAAAGTCCAGAATAGAAGGTCTTATTATGCCTCCGGCAGGTATAGCGTCAGGGTGCCGGATTTAAAAGTTACATCATCCAGGTGTCCCATTTGGGCACGGTCTTTTGTGATCAGATGCAGGTGCATGAAAGTGTCGTGGTGGGTGAAAACGGCTTTGTGCTCAGTTGAAAAGAAGCCTACAATGTCTACATCCGACTGCGCCAATTCGTAATTAACCTGTCCCTGGTGGGCTTCGGCGGGCGAACTCACAGTAGAACCTGCCGGCAGATTGACGATGTGGATGGTAGCCCGTTCTACTTGGCCACTTACCCGGAAAGCAAAAGGCCGTTTGCTGTTCTGCGTTTCATGATCCAGGTATAGCTCCAGCTGCTGCATGGTTCGGATAGAGTCTGGCAAGCTTAGCTCATGCCAATCGGGCACCTGCGCGTATACAAAAAATGGTGCTTTTACCGCAAAAGTTTCTTCAACCCGCATGGTCGTGTCGCTGGTCACCACCGATTTATAGGACTTGCCATCCAAGATCAACAATTCGCCAGCCAGGTACTCTACCGGTCCGAGTCCGTAGAGGTGCTGCTTATTCGTAAGGGTATCCAGATCGACTTTGCCGGCTAGTTCGCCCTTCCACATCACATGCCGCATCGCACCCACTACCTGCACATCGCTGGAAACAGGATTGGCATTATGCATGGCATCTGTGGTGCAACTGCCCAGCACCAGGGCAGCCAAAAGGCTGATGGAGGCAAGTGATAGGTGATTCATATTCTTATTTCGTTAAAGCTATCCCGCTGTAGGTAGCAGAAAGGTATAGCTTTAATTTAAAACTTTAGCTTCGGATTCTATCTTCTTAAGGTAAGCAATGGCTTCGTCGGAGAACACAAAGGGCTTCGATTTATCCTTCTTTGCGGCTTTGTTGTAGAGGTGGATGATCTGGAAGGGATTGTCCATGTTCGACACCAATCTCTTTTTAAGCCCATTCCGCTCAATCACGTCGGCCATGTAAAAGCCGGGTACGTGACCACTCATACCGATCACTTGGTTTCTGATCTCTTTGCTGGAGTACTCCTTCTGGCCGGAGGCTATTTCTTTGATAGCAGCATCTACTTTCGGAAGGTTTTGTTTGCCCAGGTCCAGCAAATAGGTGCCCCACTGCATATCCTCCGGCATGTTGGGGGCAACCGCATATTTCTTGTCGATCAGATCAGGAACTCCCTCGTTCATCAGCAACTGCAGCATCAGCAGAAGGCTTTTATCTTTTTCAGCCACATCATAGCGCTTTGGTTTGTTGAGCAAATGGTGTAGCTCATGACCTCCCACAGCACCCGGCTTCACCTGATTGAACTTGTATTCGAGCCACAGGTTCAGCACCATGTTTCCTTTATGAGCCACCGCATCGTTGTCCAAAGCGATCAGGTAGACACCTGTACTGGCGTTTTTGCCGTGCATGCGTTTTGGAAGCATACTGTAGCAGGTTTGGTACATGGTGTTTACATAGCCTTCTTTATCCGCTTTTAGCTGCGCCAGGTACTGGCGCAGTTCCGCTTCATGCGCTTTGTACACATGAATGCTGTAGGTCATGTAGTTCGCCTGCCAGTCCTGTAACCGGACTTGCAAGAGACTGTCATGCTCGGGCATGTAGACCACTTCCATCGTTTTGCGATAGTTATTGAGGTAAGATTCCTTGTAATTCTGGTTTTCGATGTACTGTTGGTTGCCTTTCATTGCCAGAAACTGGTGCCAGGTATCATCGTGTAGCTGCTTGCCCGATTTCAGGGTATCCACCAGTTCAAAATAGCGTTCGGCCGCCGATACATCCACCACCTGCGCCTGGGCAGCGTATCCGGAAGCTACTAATAACAAAAGGGTAAAAAGTTTTTTCATGTAGGTATAAGTTTGTTTAGCGTAATCAATTTGAACTGGTGTAGGCTAGTGCAAGGTATAGCTTAGCTTGTTAAGAAATTCAGACCCTCAAGGCACCACGAAAAGCCCGAGCGGAATAGTAAGATTGCGCTCCGTTGTGGTACACAAATACATACCCGTAGCGAAAATCGGCAAACAACGCACCACCTAGCTTTCTAATATCATCCGGTGTTTGAATCCAGCTCGAAGTCTTTAGATCAAATTCACCAAACTTTTGCAGCTCCCGATACTGCCCCTCTGTCAGTAGTTCGATACCCATAGCAGTTGCCATATCAATCGCATTGTTTTCTGGCCTGTGCTCTTTCCTGGACTCGAGTCCCGCGCGGTCGTAGCATACGCTTCGGCGCCCCTTGGGACTTTCTGCTGTGCAATCCATGAAGATAACTTCGCCTGTTTTCGCATCCTGCCCTACCACGTCCGGCTCCCCTCCCGTGCGCTCCATTTCGTGCAGCGACCACAGTTTCGCAGGGTTTGCCTTCAGTCTGGCCTGTACATCCGCCCACACGATACCTGCATGGCGGTGCGTGTTTTTTTCGAAGCGGGTTTTTAGGGTGTTGAGAAGTTCTTTCGCTTCTGCTGAAGAAAGTATGTTCGTATTTCCCATGGAAATTCCTATGTTTTAAATATAGCTACTCAACACTAACACTGAACTTGTTTTGCGTGCCATACTTCTCTGGTTTTCCTAAAGAGACCATCCACCTGTCGTACGTTGCCCTGGCTAGCCATTGCACCACATAGTTATCCTTTAGTTCACTTACAGCAGCAGCTTCGCCAGCCAGTTTCTGAGCTATCTCAAAGAGTTCGCTCTTCTTGCTATGATGGAACACAAAAGCGGCATAAAACTTATCTATCGGCAAGCTTATCTGCTCTTCCTGATAGAGTTGACGGACTTGTGCGAGCCTGATGCTGTCTCGATTCGCCATGCTGTCATCGAACAGACTAAAATAAGTTTTAAGGGTCATGCGGTCTGCCTGGTCCGTTTCATAAGCGTAGGCAAGCTTATGACTCGCATCACCAGCGTCTACCACAGCAGGATCTAATGGGCGCAAAAGGTCAACAAGCACACCTGTAGCGCAGATAGCTGTTATCATTAAAGGCAGTCTCAGCCACTTTTTATGAATGTTAGGGCGAAAAACCTTTACTATAAAGACTACCAATAGAGCCGCCAGACAAAAGGCAATGATTGCAAGCAACAGAAAACTCGTCAGGTTGTAGACATAAGAAAGTATGCCTACCGGTAAAAGTAATAGTAGCGGGATTAAGTATTTTTTCATTCATGTGTGATGATGTTCCTCGACAACAGCTTAGCATATGAGGAAAGTGAAGAGTTAGCTGAAGCTTTAATCATCTATTTCGTTAATTTCTGTATTTTTCCAAATAGCCACTCTTTTGCAGAAAACTTTCCGCATCCGACATCAATATTATGTCCTCAATGGCCTGTTTCTTATCGGAGACGTTGTTGTAGTATGCCTCGCAAATTTTAAACCCTATGAAATAGGCTAGGTCAGCTGGCCGTTTTGAACGGTAGTTGTACATCCAATCCGTGTCTTCAATGGATTTCCCATTCTTGACATCTGCATAAAACTCCCGCCATAGCTTCTCTTCGTAGTCCATGCCGTAGTCATAGATGGCTTTACTCAACGTGACTCTTTCCAACATCAAAGAGGCTATAAAATCGGCTGCTCCCTCTACTATGGTTTGCTTAAGCAGTGATTCATCTCCATTGTCTCCACCTGGTTGCTGTGTATGAACGGCTTCGTGGGCCACTACACCAATGATATCACCCGTTCTGTTTTCCAGGACAAGCCTCATAAAATTATTCTTGTCAAACTCATGGAGCGCAACAGTTTTGTTTACTGCCACAATTTCAGTTCCAATCAGAATTAATCCCTCTGAGGTTGTGCCTCCAGTCCTTAAAGTACCGATCGCAAAACAAACGTCTGGCTGCCTAAAAGCTGGATAAAGTGCCTTAAGTTTGTCAAAAGCAGGCTGTATCTCTAATTTCCTGTTTTGCACATTTACTGTCAAAGGCCTGATTGCTTTCCAGAATTCAGGCATCGTCCTCACCAACTGGACGTACTCTTCGGCCTTGAAATTTCGCAACTGCAAAAATTCCTTGAAGTATGGACTGGCTTTATCCAGGTATAATTCCTGAAATGTCAATGCACTGTCTGCAGAACTTTCCAAATGGTCATATGCCGTCCAAAAATTTTCTATGTCCTGCGTTACAACCTGGTAACCGACTTCGGTTGATTTTCCTGTTTCAATAGGAACTTCTGAATGTTTGCAGCTCAGGATGAATAAACTACCAAATAAAACCCAGTATAAGTTTCTCTTCATCCTTACTCTTCTATTGTCGCTAACTATACTTTAGCTTGAGCATCTACTCACATTATTTGAACTGTAATTATATCAATTTCTCCTGACTCTCCTGACCAACAACCATCGTCTATATAGGAATCACCTAATTTAAGCATTTCTCTAATTTTTCATTCTAATATTTACAATAAATTAATTCAAACTCCTACTTTCTCAATCCGAATTCTTTGTCTCAACAACCTATCTCGGTATGTCTTTCTAAATATTATTATCCTAACACAATTGCCCTTTCTGATCCGTTCTGAAACAGCGGCAAGTCTTGACATGTTTTTATGCGATTTGCATAAAAACAACATACCAATTAAGCTACTCTCCGCCTATTAGATCAATTTCACAACTTCTACGGGCTTTTCAGCAGAATTTTGAGTATATTCAAATTAAGCGATACAAAAACAACGAACCCATACTTATACTATTCTAATACATGCACATCATTGACCTTACCATCTTCGTGCTCTATATGCTGGCCATGCTGGGCGTTGGTTTTTACTTTCTCAAAAAGAACCAGGGCGCAGACGATTACTATGTGGGTGGCCGGAACATGGGAAGCGGACACATTGGTCTGTCGGTGGTGGCAACGGATGTGGGCGGCGGCTTCTCCATTGGCTTGGGCGGACTAGGTTTTGTGATGGGTCTCTCGGGTGCCTGGATGCTGTTTACCGGACTGCTTGGGGCCTGGCTGGCAGCGGTCTTTCTTATACCTAAGGTCAAGCGTAACCCGGCTTTCGACAAGTTCCTCACCTTCCCACAAATCTTCGGCCATTATTTCAATGCACGGGTGGCGTTGCTGGCGGGCATCATTTCGGCCATCGGCTATACCGGCTTTACCAGTTCCCAAATTTTGGCGGGTGCCAAACTGGCCAGCGGCACCTTTATCAATCTCGACCTCAACACCGCCCTCCTGATCATGGGCATCATTGCAGTGGTCTATACCGTGATGGGCGGCATGAAAGCCGTCATCTACACTGATACTGTGCAATGGGCCATCCTGATGGGCGGACTCATCTTCATAGGTATACCTGTTTCTTTTCTGGCAATCGGTGGCGGCGTGGAGCAGATCGGCTTCGGTCAGCTTACCGATCTTGCCTGGCTTTCTTCGCAGTCCGGTCGTAGCATGGACGCGATCCGAAGCACGCTGCCTGCTGAGTTTCTCACGCTCACCAACATCACCTGGCAGCAAATCGTGAACTGGGCCATCACCATCATCCCGATCTGGTTTGTGGGCATGACGCTCTACCAGCGCATCTATGCCTGCCGCGACGAGAAAACCGCCAAACGAGCCTGGTACCTGGCTGGCTTGTTCGAATGGCCGATCATGGCATTTATGGGTGTGAGCCTGGGTATACTAGCCCGGGTGGCTGCTGAGCAAGGTATGTTTGAGGCGCTGGGCGTTGGAGCCGCTGCTGTAGACCCTGAGTCGGGACTACCGATGCTGCTGCGCTCGGTGCTGCCTGTTGGCTTAATGGGCCTGATGCTTTCGGCTTATTTCTCCGCCATACTATCCACCGCTGACAGCTGTTTGATGGCTTCATCTGGCAATATCGTGACGGATGTGATCGGGCACTTTACTAAAACTGATCCGGATTCGCCTAAGATGCTGCGCCTGTCGCAACTTGTCACGTTCCTCGTCGGGGCCTTTGCGCTTTGGCTGGCCACTACCATGACCAACGTGCTCGACCTGATGCTCTACTCTTATGCTTTTATGGTGTCCGGGCTGTTTGTGCCCATCATCGGGGCGCTGTTCTGGAAACGCCGCAGCAGCGTGGGGGCTTTCTGGGCCATGCTCGTGGGTGGTGCCACTACGATTCTGTTGCAGATAACCATGAACACCGAAGGCCTCGTAAACATGCCGTGGCTCGATCTGAGTTTTAGGCTACCCTATGACCTAGACCCCAATTTATTTGGTCTCACGGCTGCCCTAGTACTTTACATTACGTTAACTATACTATACCCAAATAAAACTAAAAAAGAGAAATGGCAGAAAACGATTCCGTCCAATACGAGATTCATACGCCAAGCAACCACCAGCAACTAAACCGCGACAAGGTGCTTGACTTCCTGTTCCAGCACCTGGATCAGTACGGCGACGCCCGCGAGGACATTGCCAAGTGCATGGATTACGCACTGTCTGATGCAGAGGGTAAAGGGGGTTCGGTGATTGTAGCCCGTGAGGCGGGTAAAGTGGTGGGAGCCCTCATTCTGAACAATACAGGTATGAGCGGGTATATACCGGAAAACATTCTCGTATACGTAGCCGTGCATGGCAGCCAGCGCGGCAAGGGCGTTGGCAAAAAACTGGTGCAACTGGCCACAGAGACAAGCGATGGCAGCATTGCCCTGCACGTGGAGCCCGACAATCCAGCCCGACACCTCTATGAAAAAATGGGCTTCACGAACAAATATTTAGAATACAGACTTATCCGATAATAGCATGGCCGTCTTAAAACTGTGCCGCACGAAACTCAGACACAACTATAACCACCTCGACCGGATATTCCGCGAAAAGGGCATTGACTGGGGGATTGTCACCAAACTGCTTTGCGGCGAAGAAACGTTCCTGAAGGAAGTGCTCGACCTTGGCGTAAAGGAGGTACATGACTCACGGGTGTCGAATCTGATCGCCATCAAGAAAATGGCACCCGATGTGCAAACCGTCTACATAAAACCCGCCCCGAAACAAAGCATACCCGACATCATCCGCTACGCTGATGTGAGCTTTGAAACGGAACTTGACATCATCCGGCTTTTGTCAGAAGAGGCCGTCAGGCAAAAAGTAACGCATAAAATCATCATCATGATCGAGATGGGCGACCTGCGGGAGGGTGTGATGGGCGACGATCTGGTGAACTTCTATGCTCAGATCTTCAAGCTGCCCGGCATCTCTGTGATCGGGCTCGGTGCCAACTTCAACTGCCTGCATGGCGTGATGCCCACGCAGGACAAACTGATCCAGCTCAGCCTCTACAAGCAAATCATCGACGCCAAGTTCAACCTCGAAATCCCCTGGGTGTCAGGGGGCACATCGGTGACGATACCGCTGCTCTTCAACCACCAGATGCCGAAGGGTGTCAACCATTTCAGGATTGGGGAGGCGCTGTTTTTCGGACTCAACCTGTTCACCGGTGAGACCTTTGAAGGCATGCACGACGACGTGTTCGAGTTCTGTGCCGAAATCATCGAGCTGAACCAAAAGCCCATGATCCCGATCGGGACGCTGGCCGAAAACCCCAGCGGCGAGAGCTTCGAGATTGACGAGCGCCTCTACGGCAAAACATCGCACCGTGCTATCCTCGACGTGGGCCTGCTCGACATCAACCCCAAATACCTGCTCCCCAAAGACAAAGCCCTGAGTGTAGTGGGTGCAAGTTCTGATATGCTCGTGGTGGAGTTGGGAGAGAACGAGCAAAACTACAAAGTGGGCGACGTGCTCAGCTTTAACCTCCGGTATATGGGTGCGCTCAGCATCATGAACTCCCGCTATATTGCCAAAGAGGTGGTTGAATAGATGGTTGAATTGTTTGGTGCACGATTAAACTGTTCCACTCAGTAGGAAAATTCAGGAATGATTCGGGACAACTGTGACTTTTACTACAAGTGATCATGTATGGCAGGAAGCTTTGATCATAGACTTTTATACACATCAGGGCTCTCATGGCTCTTCGGGATTTCTCAATCCCGAAGCAAACTGTCGGGGATTTCCTAAACCCCGTGTGCCGGTTTCGAAGGTATAGGGAGATAGAAATTACACTTCCGGAAACGACTCCTTATAGATGTGTTCGGAAAGGTCGGACAGCTAGCCTATACCTGCAGCTAAACTTTTCGCCCTCACTTCATCGCATGCTGGGGTGAGGGCTTTATTGCTTTCAGCTATTTTTTTGTCAGCAAGGTATAACGGAGTCAAAACTTTTCAGAACCTCCTACGTCTCTAAGGTGAATCTGAATATGGCTATACTCTTATACCTTGGCAGCTAAACCAACCTTGATCAACCGCATTGTCTACTCCTTCGAACGTTTCGAGCAGGTGCTGTTGCGTGGAGGTACGCTTACTATAATTACAGCTTTGCTGGCCCTTTCCTGGCATAATTCGCCCTGGGGCGCCTCATGGCTATACCTGGTAGAAAATCCGCTGACCGTTGCGTTTGGCAAGTACAGTATCACCAAACCGATTGGCTTCTGGGTGCAGCAGGTGCTACTGGCCTTGTTCTACCTGGCATTGGGCCTGGAACTGAAACGGGTGCTACGTATAGGAGAACTTCAGGAAAAACCCGTCATGCTGTTTGCTGTAGCTGCCGCTTTAGGGAGCATGGCTATACCTGCAGCACTATACCTATACTTGGCTCCCGCTGCCGCACAAGCAGGCTGGAGTGTGGTGGCCACTGCCGATGTTGCGGCAATACTGGCGCTGCTGGCACTGGCCAGCAATTCACTACCACTTTCCCTGCGTGTGTTTTTGTCTTCTACTGCTATCATGCAAGGTATAGCCAGTTTGCTTCTCAGCGTGATGCTTTATACCGTTATTCAAAACCTGCTGGCGCTTTCGGTTGCTACGGGTGTGTTTGGCTTGCTGGTGGTGTTGCGGGCGCTGCGTAACCGTACGATGTGGCTTTACCTGTTGCTGGGTCTGGTAATGCTGGTAAGCTTCTTGTTAGCAGGTGTGCAGGGTGCGGTGGCGGGTGTGTTGCTGGCTCTCGTAATACCGATTCACTCCAGGGTGATAGAAGAAGATTTCGTGACGACCACCGATACAGTGATGGGGCAATTGCATGCCCTGCGCATGATGAAACGACCCGAACCAGGCGAAGAGATGGAAGAAGATTTCCAGGCAGCCGTCCATACTCTTCGGATGAATTGCACAAAGGCTTTGTCACCGCTACGGCGTTTGCAGCAAAGGATTCTGCCTTGGGCGGCCTATCTGGCCTGGCCCCTTTTTGCGCTTGCTTTCGTGCCTTTTGCCTACAACAGCTTTGTATGGCGCGATTTGCTTGGTCCCGTACCGCTGGGTGTATTCATGGCGCTGGTTCTCGGCAAACCCATGGGCATGTTGCTGTTTGCCTGGCTGGCTTCATTGACAGGTATAGCGCGTGTACCAGCCACCGTGCACTGGGGGCAACTGGCGGGAGGCACGCTGCTGCTGGGCGCCGGCTTTATGCTATCACTCTTTCAGGCACAGCAGGTATTTCCTGCCACAGAGCAGCTCACGCTCGTGAAGATCAGCATTTACGCCGCTTCCGCCTTGTCGGGTCTGCTTGGCTTGTTCGTGTTGGCGGTGGCTGGCAAAACAAAAGACCTGCCACACGCGCAGGTATAGCAGGTCTTTTTTGTATTGCTTTATTGTCCCTTTAAGGACAAAAAGGAATCCTAGTCGTTGCCCAGGAGAGCGTCCAGGAAACCGATCTCCTCATTCTCTTTCTTGTACACGATCATCGGAACGTCATCGTTGTAGCGCAGAATTTTCTCGGTTACACTACCCAGCACAAACAACGCGGCGGCCGATTTGCCTTTTGCTCCGATTACAAGCATATCTGCCTTCAGTCGCTTGGCCTCTACCATTACCAACTCTCCGATATCATCTTCGTTTTCCTGCTTCACCAGATGCAGGGTAGCACGGTCATTCAACTCTGGGAAACGCTCCAGCACCTGGGCAAATTTGTTTCGTGCAAAGCCCTTCATGCGCTCATCAAAGTCTTCGTAACTTATGCCCAGTGTAATGTAACCGGTAGGTACCTCGTAGGCGTGCATGCAGGTGATGCGCACTTCCGGTCTGGTCAGGGCCGAGTCGAGTATGCGATCCAGTGCCATCAGCGAATATTCAGAGAAATCCACGCTCACAACAATGTGGTTTAGTCTTGGCTCGATGTTCTCCGGCACAAACAGCACACTTACACGGCCTGTTCGCAAGAGTTTCTGGGCCAGCACGCCACTGCCGCGCATGTGAAACTTGCGCCCGGCCAGTATCAGGTCGATCTGCTTGACCTTTGACCAGTGCAGGAGTTCTTTCAAAGGTGATCCTTCTACCACCTGCACATCCACCTGCACCCGGCTATCAGGCCCAAAGTAACTTTCGACTTTCTCTATCAGGGAAGCGCGCAGTTTTTCGTCGGCTGGCATTCCGTTAGGCATGCTTTCAAGCACTTCGTCCGGTATGTCCAGACTCTTTTCAGCATGGATGAAGTACACTCTCTCTATTTCAGAAATGGAGCAAAGAAAAGCGGTGTAGCGAATCAGGGTTTCGTCCATCTCCGACAGGTCGAGCCCCACCATAATACGTTTCAGCGAGTTCATGATAATGTTTTGGTTTATGGGTTATGGTTTGCTGCGCTTGTCTTTTTCGTGCTCACCCCCTCATTTTCGCCCCTGACGTAACATAAAATGCGCAGATTGGTACTAAGTGTTAAATCAGCTACGAAATTAACAAGGATACATTTACAAACTAAGCATTTTTGATGTTTTTAGCTATACTCGCAGGTTTCCTGTTGGCATTTGCCGCGCCTTTGCTCTACCGCTGGCTCGGCAAATGGGTATACGTGCCTATGGCGCTACTGCCTTTTTCCATCTTCATATACCTGCTCACGCTTGCCCCTGCCGTGCTGGCCGGCAACAATTTAGGCGAACTGCACGCATGGGCTCCCTCCCTTAACATCAACCTGCATTTTTTTCTTGACGGACTCAGCCTGCTCTTCGCTTTGCTGATCACGGGCTTTGGTACGCTCATTATGCTATACGCGGGCGGCTACCTGAAAGGTCACCCTTTGCTTGGTCGTTTCTACCTATACCTGGCGCTGTTCATGACAGCAATGCTGGGGCTTGTGCTGGCAGGCAACATCATCTCCATCTTTATATTCTGGGAGCTTACAAGCATCAGCTCATACCTGCTCATCGGTTTCGGCCACGACAAAGAGTCTTCGCGCAACTCGGCGCTACAGGCACTGCTCGTGACTGGTCTTGGCGGCCTGGCCCTGATGGGTGGTTTGATCCTGGTAGGTATGGCGGGCGAAACCTATACCTTGAGCGAGCTGCTGGATCGGGGCGATATGGTTACCAACCATGCGCTATACCTTCCGGCACTGGTCCTGGTTCTGCTGGGCGCTTTTACCAAATCGGCGCAATTCCCCTTTCACTTCTGGCTCCCTAATGCCATGGCTGCACCCACGCCGGTCAGCGCCTACCTGCACTCGGCTACTATGGTGAAGGCCGGCGTATACCTGCTGGCCCGGCTCACACCCGTGATGGGCGGCACCAACGAATGGCAGTATACCCTGATGGTGGTGGGCGGCATTACTACGGTGCTGGGCGCGCTGCTTGCTACACAACATACCGACCTTAAAGCCATCCTGGCCTATACCACCATCAGCGCGCTGGGCCTGCTGGTGACCATGACAGGTATCGGAACCGCGCCGGCGCTGGAGGCGATGGTGGTGTTTTTGCTGGCGCACGCCCTCTACAAAGGCACGCTGTTTTTGGTGGCCGGCAACGTGGATCACGCCACTGGCACCCGCGAACTGACGCAACTCGAGGGCCTGTCCGGCTCCATGCGCTACACCGCCATTGCAGCGTTGCTGGCAGGGATGTCCATGGCGGGCCTGCTACCTTTTTTCGGCTTTATTGGCAAAGAGCTTCTCTATGAAGCCACACTCCAGGAAAGTCCTTTCCGGTGGATGCTCTTTGCGGTGAGTTTCTTTTCCGGGATGGTGTTTGTGGCCGTGGCGATCGCATTGGGGTATGGTATTTTCTGGCGGCGCAGTGCAAGCCCTACGCCCCTGCAGCATGCTGACAAAGCGCTGCTATACCTGCCTCCGGTTTTACTTGCCTGCACTGGGTTGGTGTTTGGTTTGCTGCCGGGCTTTTTTGTGACGCCACTCCTGCAACGGGCTGCAGAGGGCATGCTGGGTGTGGAGCAAGTATTTGAGCTGGCGCTTTGGCACGGTTTTAACCTAGTGTTGGGACTCAGTCTGCTTACTGTTTTGCTGGGCTACGTGGTGTACCACTTCTCCAACCGACTGCTGAGTTACGCCAATCGCTTCAACAGGCTATACCTGTTCGGGCCAGCAAACCTGTACCAAATGGGGCTCAAGGGTTTTCTAAAGGGAGCTACCAAAATCACAGCCTTTATTCAAAACGGGTACCTGCGCAGCTACATTGCGGCCATCATCACGGCGCATATAGCGCTGGTTGTGCTCTCGCTCTGGAGAAACGGTCCGCGGCTTGAACTGGTGAACCGTCTACCGGAACTCGGACAGCTGCGCATGTATGAGGTGGTACTGTTGCTCATGATTGTGCCAGCACTGATCTTTCTGTTCAAGTCACGTTCACGCTTAACCTCCATTGCTATTATGGGTATCATTGGTTACTCGGTGGCACTGTTCTACATCCTCTTTGGGGCACCCGATGTGGCTGCCACCCAGCTGCTTATCGAAACACTTACAGTCGTGATCTTTGTCCTCATTCTACACAAACTTCCGGCCTTTACCTATCTGTCGCACGCCTCCGAGCGCTACAAATATGTACTGCTCTCGCTGGCTTTCGGGGCCATGATGACGTACGTTATCCTGATCGTGAAGCAGTATCCGCTCGACTCGCAGCTAAAAGCTTATTATGGGGAAAGTAGCTACCTCCTTGGGCAGGGGCGCAATATCGTCAATGTGATTTTGGTAGATTTCAGGGCACTCGATACGCTCGGCGAAATAGTGGTGCTGGCCGTAGCCGCTATCGGTATTTTAGCCATGCTGAAACTACGTATGCAGAAAGGAGACAAATCATGAAAACCATCATACTTGCGACCGCCATTCGCATTCTTATCCCGATCTTCATCATCTTCTCGGTTTATACCTTGTTCCGGGGCCACAACCACCCGGGTGGGGGCTTTATTGGGGGGCTGATCGGGGCCATTGCGTTCGTGTTCCACACCATGACGCACGGCCCGCAGCAAACCGTGGATACCTTTCTAAAGCTGAACTTCTACGGTTATCCGCGACAGCCTAACCAAAGTCGTTCGCTCTACCTGATGCGGATGATGCGCGTGAATGTATGGCGCCGCAGGAAAATGGCCCGGCACCCCGAGATAAAACACCGCATGATTCGCATCGAATCTGTTTACATCATTGCTACGGGCTTACTGCTAGCCGCCACCAGCGGAGTGGTTGGGTTGCTTTCCGGTCAGCCTTTTATGCACGCCTACTGGGCCGACTTTTACATTCCGGTGCTTGGAAAACCAGGTACACCCATTTTGTTTGATCTGGGAGTGTACCTGCTTGTAATTGGGGTGGTGCTCAAAATAACCTTTGTGATGTCAGAAGAATAAGAACATGGAACTCATACTGCCCTTTTTGATCGGAATACTTTTTTCAGCGAGTCTATACCTGATTCTGCACCGGCATTTTTTTAAACTCATACTCGGGCTTATTCTATTTGGACTTGCTACCAACCTGTTTCTGTTCGTGATCGGCCGCCTGACCCGCGGAGGGTCCGCTATCATCGGGCAGGGCGAAAATGTAGCCACCGAACCCTTTGCCGACCCGGTGCCGCAGGCGCTGCTCCTGACCGCTATCGTGATCGGTTTCGGCATCCAGGCATTCGCCATTGTGCTCATCAAGCGGGTGTACCAGTCGTTCGGCACCACCGACCTCGACGATATGAGTACCACCGATCAGATAGAGGAGAACCACTAAGCGCACCCTATGAACCACCTGCTCATCATGTTGCCGATGCTCATTCCGCTTTATGGGGCTATCCTGAGCCTCTTCAGTTGGCGGTATGTGCGCGCGCAGCAGTTTATCGGCATCCTGACACAAGTCTGTCTGCTGATTGCTACTTTCCTGCTGCTCTTCGATGTGAATGAAAACGGCATCCGGACAACCCAGATCGGTAGCTGGCCCGCCCCCTTTGGCATTACGCTGGTGGCAGATTTGTTCAGCTCGATGATGGTGATCACCAGTGCTATCACCGGCATGGCCATTTACCTTTTTTCCATCAAAGGGCTCGACAAGGCGCGGCAGACTTTTGGCTATTACCCGGTACTCCTTATCCTGCAGTTAGGTGTGTCCGGCGCCTGCCTGACGGGCGACCTCTTTAACATGTTTGTGTGGTTCGAGGTGCTGCTGATCTGCTGCTTTGTCCTGATTGCGCTGGGCGGCACCAAGCCACAACTGGAAGGGGCCATCAAGTATGTGACCATCAACTTTCTGGCGACCGGCTTTCTGCTTACAGGTATAGGGGTGGTGTACGGTATAATGGGTTCACTTAACCTGGCTGAGTTGGCCGTGCTGGTGCGCACGCCGGTTTCGCACCCGGCCCTTATTACCATGGCAGGCATGTTTTTCCTGATTGCATTCGGTATCAAGGCAGCCATCTTTCCACTCTTTTTCTGGCTTCCGGCTTCCTACCACACTCCGCCCATCGCCATCTCTGCCTTTATTGCCGGTATACTCACCAAGGTAGGTATGTACGCGCTTATCCGACTTTTCACACTGATCTTCGTCACGGACCAGGAGTTGACCATCCCGCTTTTCACGGTGCTGGCAGGTTTTACGATGGTGATCGGGGTATTCGGGGCTGCTTCACAAAACGATTTCCGCAAGATCCTGTCCTTCCACATTGTCAGCCAGATCGGGTACATGTTGATGGGTTTGGCGCTGTTTACGCCCCTGGCCATAGCGGGGAGCATTTACTTTATCATTCACAACATCCTGGTCAAAACCAATCTCTTTTTGATCAGTGGCGTAGTGGCGCACCGCCATGGCTCCTTCGCGCTAAAAAAGCTGGGCGGTGTATACCTGCAGCAGCCTCTCCTGTCGGTGTTGTTTTTTATCTCGGCTTTCTCGCTGGCCGGCATACCGCCTTTCTCAGGTTTCTGGGGCAAGTTCATGCTGGCCAAGGCCGGTTTTGAGATCGATAGCTTTGTCATCGTGTTTGTTTCGCTGGCCGTTAGCCTGATCACCATTTTCTCGATGACCAAGATCTGGAACGAAGTGTTCTGGAAAAAGAAACCAGTATCGGACCCGCTGCTGGAGGTAATGACGGAGCGGGAGAAGCACGACAACCGACTGCTGCACTTACCGGTCGTTATGCTGGTTGGGTTCATTCTCTTTATCGGGCTTTATGCTGAGCCGGTGGTGGCGATGGCGCAATTGGCAGCCGAGCAACTGCTGAATAGCGAATTATACATAAACGCCGTATTAAAAAAATAACATGAAGACTTTCATCGTCCATTTCCTGATCGCTTTCCTTGGCAGCTACGTGTACTTCAAGTATGGTGATCCCCTATTGCCCTACAATGCGGTTTGGGCTGTCATGGTCTCGGTTTTCATCATGTTTCTGCTGTGGCTGACTTCACCGTTCTACCACCGTTCTTATTTTCATAAACTGCCGAGGGCTTTAAGTTTTGTCATGTTTTTTCTCAAAGAGCTGGTGGTAGCCAATCTTCGGGTTGCCTACGACATCCTGACACCCAATTACCACATGAAACCCGCTGTAGTAGCTATTCCGCTTTCTGTTACGACAGACCTGGAGATCACACTGCTGGCTAACATCATCACCCTGACTCCGGGCTCGCTTATGATAGATATAAGTGCAGATCGCAAATTTCTTTACATGCATACGCTCTATGTAAAGGATGACGATCTTGAATTGGTGAAACAGCACGTTAAAAACGGTTTCGAGCGCCGATTAATACAACTGACCAGATGAGCTTATTTTCTTTCACTCTCATATTTGCCATGGCAGCACTTAGCCTCTGCCTCGTTATGACAGGTATACGGTTTGCGATAGGGCCTACACTACCTGATCGCATCACAGCCTTTGACCTTTTCGTAGCCAACATCATTGGTATAGTGGCCATCTACACGGAGCTCACAGGCAACCAGGACTTCATTGACGTGGCCATCATTCTATCTCTGTTTGGTTTTCTTGGCTCTATCTCTTTTGCTTATTATCTCATGAAATCAGCCCGTTGACTTATGCTAGAAGACATTAATTTTCTACTCATCCGCGAAATCATCAGTTCGGTATTAATCATCGTTGGGGTGATGTTCATGCTTATCTCCACCATCGGCCTTTTGCGCTTCCCGGACTTTTATATCCGTATGTCAGCCATCACCAAGGGGGCAACACTGGGGCTGGGGTTCATCCTGTCAGGTATGGGAATTTACTTTAACGAGCCGGATATGCTGTTGAAAGTAATGCTCATTATTGGCTTTACTTTCCTGACCTCACCGGTGGCGGCACACGTAATCGGCCGAACTGCTGTACGCAACAAGATCCCTTTTTGGCAACCAACTAACCTGGAAGAGTTTAAAGAATACCTGCGTAAAGAGCACAGCACCCACCGCGACCACCAGCGGGACAACAAGCATTTATAGCAGGCTTAGTGCGTGGGGTGATGCAAAAAAGGCCGGATGGACTCGGCATACGTGTCGAAGGCATCGACAGTGGTCAGGATGTGGTCCGGGTAGGTAAGCGCCGTTAGTTTGCCTCCAAACACGCAGCCCGTGTCGATGTTGATGGTGTTGTTCTTCCAGCGTGGCTCCCGTACCGGGGTATGCCCGTATACCACTACCGCCACCCCGGAGTAATCTGCCGCCCAGTCGAGGCGGACCGGCAGGCCGTATGCATCAACTTCCCCGGTGGTTGGCCCATACAGGCACAGATCACGCACCGATTTGCTATGTCGCCCGTGCAGGCGTTCTTCCAGACCGGCATGTGCTACCACTAACCTACCTTCGTCTAGTATAATATGGTGTGGCAGATTTCCTAAAAACTCCCGCACCCTGGAAATGAAAGCCTGGTTATAGTTTTCTAATTGTGCCATCGTGAGTTCCAGGCCATGACGAACCTGGACGTTGCGTCCCATCAGCTTCCGGAATAGTTTATCGTCGTGGTTGCCGCTCACACAAAGGGCCAACTCCTGCTCCACCATGTCCATAACCAGGCGCAGCACTTCGGGTGAGTTAGGTCCACGGTCCACCAGATCGCCTACAAACACGGCCATGCACCCCTCTGGTGCCGCCACGCGGTACTTGCCAGTTGCTTTATCATCCTCAATCTTGTATCCCAGCTTTTTGAGCAGAGTCAATAGTTCATCAAAGCAGCCGTGCACATCCCCAATAACATGGAAATGGCCGTGCAGGTCTTTCAGTATCAGGTTTCCACTTTTGTCTGCCTCGTAGCGCATAGGCTCTAATTGTATCGTTTTTGGTTAGGTCTTAACCACTATAATAACTAAAAAACAGCCCTTCAGGTTAGATGTCGTATGTTATTTTTTTCTAAGCGACTGGAATATATACTTTTAAATTCCAGATGTTTCTGGCTTGGTTCTTATTAGTTTTTAACTGGGAGCCAGACTGCACTCTGCTTTATCTATTGGGATCCCGAAGATCAGCCCCTATACCTTCTACCCCAGCAGCAGTCCGAAATCCGCTAACCAGGCAATCTTTCCAGTAATTGAATACTGATCGTTTTTTGGCGCGCACCACTGCAATATCTCCAGCCCGAAGCTGCTCTCCCTCTTCCGGGTTATCAGACTTGATCACTACTTTGTTAGCTACCTTCGAGAGTATCTTTTTGCCAAGCGACTGACGTTTGTCTTCATCTTTCGTCAGCACATCTACTTTGAAATTCTGATAGCGCACATTCAAATTGCCACTTGCCTTGTTGCGGTAGAGGTCTATCTTAAAATCACTTTTCTGCAGACTGCCCTCTTTCAGACTGATAAAAGCGGTCGGCTCCAAAATCGGATTGAGAACTGCCAGGTCGGCGGGCCCGGCTGTGCCCTGTAAGGTATGGAAGCCATCGGGGTCCAGCAGGTTTAACCTGATGGTGAGAGCTACCGGGGCCTTACCGTATACCGAAGCCTTTGCATCCACCACAGCCGGGCTTTTAGCGGACATGCGGTTTTTATCGTTGGTAACATTGCTGATCGTTGCAGACAGGTTTTCAAAAGTAATGATGCCTTTCTCGGTAGCCTCCTCTGCCAGTTCTTCGTAGCGGATGTGCATGCCCTGTACCTCCACTTTCTGAAGGGTAAGGCCGGTCTTTAACTGTTGGATAATGTCGTGTGGGAGCGGCTTATCTCCTTTTGGGCTAAAGTTCTTCCGATCCATATACGCACTTAGGGACGGGTTCCTGAGCACCACTTTGTCGGCCACCAGGTTATTATATTGGGAATGCACCTTGTAGTCAACACCACTCACGTTAATTTCCGGCACCTCCAATCGCATCGTCGAAACCGCTCTGCCCTTTAAGCGAGCAAGGGCTGCGTTATCCAGAAGCGGAATCAGTTTTAAATTGCCGATGTTGAGCGTTCCATCTTCGGTGTTGGCTTTAAGAGCAGTTGCCTCTAACTTGTAAGTGCCATCTGGCAGCGCAAACGCTGCTTGGCCAGATTCCAACGTGATTTGCCGAGCATAATAAGCGCGCTCCTTATCCTGAAAGGCTGTACTGTCCAACCTGAAATCCTTTATGGATATCGTCAGCTTCTCAAGTGATATCCGGTCTGTCTCCGCGTCCTGCCTTTCACGAATCCGTAAGGTAGCTTCCTCAACTTCCATGGCTCCGATCCGGAGTTGTTTCATGATCCCATCTACTGCATCATGCAAGGGTTCATGGCTTTCGGTCGTATCCTGGCGCATTTCAGTGATCAGGATAGTAGGCTGAATTACCTGCAGCTTACTCAAATCAAGAGGATTACCACGGAGTACCCCGATAAAATTAATGCCAGCTAATACCAGTTTATTTGTTTTAAGATCGATCAGGGTACGGGGTGCTTTTGTTGCTGAGGTGTCTTGCTGGCTTATATCCTGCCGTTTGTCCCACGCCTCGAAGTTAGGTACCAGCTGTACAGAGTCTGCCGAGATGCGCCCGCTTAGCAAAGACGAGTCAAGTCCGTGCAGTTTTAAAGTATACAGTCCGTTTGACTCGTCTTTTACCCGCGACTCCAGTTCATGCTGTAGCCAGGGGGTAAAATACTGGGATGTGAGGATGCCGATGATGATAAAAAGTACTGTAAGAATGACGAGCAGCCATAGCCACCATTTATGGAAGAGCGTTTTATTGTTCACGTATGATTCAGTTTCAGTTGAATACGAGCAGTAGTCCGATGTGTTTACAACCTCACATACTGAAATTGTTTCTGAAATTAAACTCCAGACCGCTGCGCCAGTTAATTGGAGGTCATGTATACGAGGGCAAAAGATCTGTCGTTAATGAGCATATCCACACAAAAAATACGGAAACTTTTATTATGAACGGACGTTCAATCATTGTAGATTTGCACAAATGTACATTTTGCTATGCCCCGTTTTCAGGAAAAAAGAGAACTCAGTATCAACAAGTTAGTAGAAGTGGCCTTGAGGTTGTTTGCATCAAAAGGCTATGAAGCTACCTCCATACGTAACATTGCCGGTGAAGCGGGCATGTCGCTCGGGCTGCTTTATAATTATTTCAAAAGCAAAGACGAGTTGTTGGAGGAAATCTTCCGGCGTAGTGTGGAAGACATTCACGCCTCCTTCGTGCAATCCCCTGAAGTAGGAGGTTCAGGTATAGAGCAGCATATCCGGCAGACCGTGAAATTGCTTAAAGAGAAGAAAGATTTCTGGAAATTACTGCATGGCATCCGAATACAGTCAGAGGTAGTGAGGCAGTTGATGGCTGAAATGCAGGAACAAACAGCCTATATCGAAGACCGTATCCGACAGAACCTGATAGTGGCGGGCATCCCCTTCCCTGACCTCGAAGCAAAACTCCTCTTCGCCTCCATTGACGGAATGGCAAGCCATTTTTTGCTCTACGACAATTATCCCATCGATGACGTGGCTTCGCTCCTGATCATGAAGTATAAGAAGTGATTGTTAATTGTTTTGATAAATATGATGAAATCACCTAACTGGCTTGACCGCATTTTATACCCCTTTGCACACCATACGGTGCAGTTGCAAACCGGGCAAATGCATTTTGTAGATGAAGGAAAGGGCGAGCCCATCGTGTTTGTGCACGGTACGCCTACCTGGTCTTTCGTCTGGCGGCAGCAAATTAAGGCGCTCAGCCGTACCCACCGCTGCATTGCACCCGACCACCTGGGCTTTGGCCTTTCAGACAAGCCGGTTGATTTTGCCTATACCCCCGAAGCACACGCGCATAACCTGGAGCAGCTGATCGACCAGTTACAGCTTAAAAACATCACGTTGGTTGTACACGATTTTGGAGGCCCCATTGGCTTAAGTTATGCCCTGAAGCATCCTGAAAATGTGAAGCGGCTGGTCATTTTGAATACCTGGATGTGGTCGCTCGAAAACGAAGCGCAGATAATGAAGATAAGTAGTTTTCTGAATGGAAGTATCGGCCAGTTCCTATACCTGAATCTGGGCTTTTCAACCCGGATGCTCCTGCCCAAAGGCTACCACCAAAAACGCCATCTCAGCAAAGACGTGCACCAGCATTATTTAAAGCCACTTAATAATAGTCGCAACCGGATCGGTACCTGGCAATTTGCAGTGGCCCTAAAAGAAGCAGGCCCATGGTTTGAAAGTCTTTGGGAGCAACGGGCAAAGCTTCGTGCCATACCTATGCTGATCCTTTGGGGAGAAAAAGACAAACTGCTTCCGCTTCATTTGCTTGACCAATGGCAGCAGGCATTTCCGGAAGCAGAAGTGAAACGTCTTGATGCCGGGCATTTTGTGCAGGAAGAAAAAGGAGGAGAAATCGCTGATATGATTAAACATTTTATATAAAGAATATATAATATTTATTGCAGATAAAGTAATCTTTTTCATACCTTTATAGTCAAATTAAAACTATGAAAAAGATCATACTTTCCACATGGCTTTTAGTCATTGCATTTTTCTCTGTTTCATGCGACAAGCAGGACGACGAGAGCACCACGATCGTACCGAAAGTGGAGGCTAGCATGGAAAGGTCTTTTCATTATTTGGAATCTGAGGAGGAGGAAAAAGCAGTCTATAGTCTCACCCTCAAAGAAATGCAGCTCTTATCCGATGAGCATAAACTGCAGATTGACTTTGCGCCTTCACGTCCTGCCGGGAATGATGCGGTGGTATTCAGCATCAAACAAGCCGATCTTTTAAACGGGTATATCGGCACCTATCCGATCCGGTCACTCTCTAACAACAAGAAGGGACGCGCCGATATCACATACTACCACTACTACAACAAGACCAGCAAAAGCGCTTTGTTCAGCAGTGGCAATCGTATGGATGGCCAAATTGAGATAAAGGCTTACAATGCCACAACAGGCCTTGCAAGTGGCAATTTTGAAGTGACAATTAGTAATGTTACAGATCCTACTTCTTACGAAGACAATCCCATCAAACCCCGCAAGTGTAATATCACGCTGAAAGGTAGTTTTAAGAATCTAAAACTGGTTGACGCTCACTAAGTACATCTTTTTAGCAATAAAGTAAGGACCGGTCGCACGTGCAACTGGTCTTTACTTTTTATGACGCTCCTGCAACACAGCCACGACATCTGCTAACTCCAGCCCAGTCGCCGCTAACAGAACCAGCAGGTGGTAAAGCAGATCAGCGGCTTCACCCTTCATAGTATCGAGTTTACCGGCAACGGCATCGATTACCGTTTCTACGGCCTCTTCCCCCACTTTCTGGGCGATCTTGTTTACGCCTTTGTCGAACAGAAAATTGGTATAGGACGCTTCCGCCGGGTTTGCCTTGCGTTGCTGTATTACTTCCTCCAGTCTGGCGATAAACTGAATCGCAGCCATACGCTTTGCAGTTGGATCTTCCCCAAAGCAGCTCGTGTCACCGGTATGGCAGGTAGGGCCATTGGGTTTCACCTTGATCAGGAGCGAATCGTTGTCACAGTCTTCGGCAACACTAACCACTTGCAGGGTATGGCCGGAGGTTTCGCCTTTTGTCCAAAGACGGTTCTTAGAGCGGGAGAAAAATGTCACCAGTCCCTCTTTTTGCGTTTTGTCAAAAGCCTCTTTGTTCATATAGCCCAGCATTAGCACTTGGCTTGTAGCATCATCCTGTATCACAGCAGGCACCAGCCCACCCATTTTATCAAAATCTAGCATAGGAAATTTTAGGACTGTTAAATTGTTGAATGGTTAAATTGTTAAGAATTACAAAGGTTCTATTAGGGATAGATCGCGACCTGCCCGAATTTTGCACCTTTCATCCGCTCAATCAGTTGGTAAAATAATTACGCAACTTAACAATTCACTCATTCGCTCAAACATTCATTCACTCAATTGCTAACACCTCACCGCTATACCTTCTGCCTTTAGAAACCGCTTCAGATCCGGTATATCCAGTTCGCGGAAGTGAAAGAGGCTAGCGGCAAGTGCAGCGTCGGCATGTGCTGATTCGAAAGCTTCAGCGAAATGCTGCATGGTACCTGCCCCACCAGAAGCAATGACCGGCACGGAAACGGCTTCTGAAACAGCCTTGGTGATATCAAGCGCAAATCCGGCTTTGGTACCGTCATTATTCATGCTGGTTAACAGGATCTCCCCTGCGCCCAACTCTACGACTTTCTTGGCCCAATCCACCGTGGCATGTTCTGTCTCCACGGTTCCGGCGCGGGCGTATACCTTCCAGCCAGTAGCTTCAGTATACTTGGTGTCGATGGCCACGGTCACACACTGACTGCCAAATCGCTTCGCCAGATCCTCTACTAACTGCGGGTTCCGGATAGCGGCTGAGTTGATCGATACTTTATCAGCACCAGCCATCAAGAGAACCTCCACATCAGCCACGGCACTGATGCCACCTCCCACTGTGAAAGGTATATCGATGTGGCGGGCAATGTCGCGCACGAGTTCGGCAAAAGTCTTGCGCTCTTCGTTGGTAGCGGTGATATCCAGGAACACTAACTCGTCGGCGCCTTGTTCGGCATACCACTTAGCCAACTCCACCGGGTCGCCGGCATCCCGGATATTCTCAAAACGAACGCCTTTTACAGTGCGGCCGTTCTTGATATCCAGACAAGGTATAATGCGTTTAGTTAACATAAAAATCGCGCTAAGTCCTTTAATGTAATCGTTCCTTCGTAGATCGCCTTCCCGATGATGGCGCCCTTTACACCGATCTCCTGCAACTCCTCCAGATCCTGCACGGTCGTTACGCCGCCGCTAGCGATCACTTGGGCTTCGGGCAAAGTAAGTTTCAAGTAGCGGTAGGTGTTGATGGAAGGCCCCTGCAGCTTGCCGTCTTTGCTAACATCGGTACAGATGAAAAGTTTTGCACCTGTCTTGAGGTAGCCCGACATAAAATCCTGCAGCGGATATTTGCTCTCTTCCGTCCATGCACTGATGGCGATGTTCGTTCCCTTGAAATCGGCCCCGATGATGATCTTGTCAGCTCCGTACTGCAACAGCCAGTTCTTCACCTTCTCCGGCTCACGCACCGCTATACTGCCAGCTGTGATCTGCGCTGCACCCGCATCAAAAGCCTGTTTCACGGCTTCGTCGGACTGCAGTCCGCCGCCAAAGTCGATAGTAAGGCTGGTATTGGAGGCAATACTTTCGAGAACATTCAGGTTCACCGGCTTACGTGAGCGCGCGCCGTCCAGGTCCACCAAGTGCAGGCGCTTTATGCCGTTTGCTTCGAAGCGTTTGGCCACTTCAAGCGGATTGCTGTCGTAGGTGGTTTGCTGGGCGAAGTCACCCTCGGTGAGGCGCACGCATTGGCCGCCGATCAGGTCTATGGCTGGGATTATTTCCATCATAAGGTAAGGAAGTTTTTAAGAATTTGAGAACCGGCAGGACCGCTTTTTTCGGGGTGAAACTGCGCAGCGTAGAAGTTTTTATACTGTAGGGCGGCTGAGAAAGGATCCGGATATGAAGTCTGGGCAATGGTATAGTCACTCAGCGGTACATAATAGCTGTGCACGTAGTAGGCGTGCTCGCCTTCGGCTATACCTGCAAACAAAGGCGATTGCAGCTTCTCCAACTGGTTCCAGCCCATGTGTGGTACTTTCAGGTCTGTCTCAAAACGCTTCACCGGCAAAGGGATTATGCTTAGCAAATCGGTGTCGCCCTCTTCGGAATGCTCACAGAGCAACTGCATACCTAAGCATACTCCAAAGAATGGCTGCTCGAGTGTAGGCAGTAACTTATCCAAATTGCGGGCCCGCAGCTGCGCCATGGCCGACGAGGCCTCTCCTACGCCCGGGAAAATCACCTTATCCGCCGCCTTGATCGTTTCAAAATCGCAGCTCAGCGTAGCCTGCACCCCCAGTCGCTCCAGCGCAAACAGCACCGACTGCACATTACCAGCTTTGTAATCAACTATAACGAGGTCCATTTATATAATGAGTAATGGATAGTGACGAATGATTAATGAATCAACAACTCAAAAAAGCTATCAGAATCAGGTTAACCAGCAAATATTGTTAAGGTTTCGAAGAGAAATTTACAAGTATCGTTTTCCCGAACTTGGAATCCCAAAGGAGTCTTAATTCTGATGCGAGGCAACATTTCAAAAACTCTAAATTCCTAAATCTTCAAATTTCCAAATGCCCCTAATCCTGCAAATCCTAAAATCCTATAAATCCTGATCACAAACAAAAAAAGCCTGACTCTGTTCGGAGTCAGGCTTTGGAAAGTATATTTTAGTAAACTAAATCAAATCCATAGGCAGACGGCTCCGAAACTAGTGCTTCGTGCATGATGATGGTGCAGATGTGCCATTGTGCCTTTCATTGCTGCAAATATAGGTTACGCTCAGCGTAATACCATGCGTATACCTGATTCTTTTCACAAGGTATACGATTGTCGTTTCAGAATGTCAGGTTTTCGGTTATTTTTGGAGCATGAAAAAGATGATGATACTGGCTGCTGTGTTTGCCGTGACAATGGCGCAGGCACAACAGCGCATGACCCCGGAATTGCTTTGGAAGCTGGGCCGGGTTTCTGCAGAAACAATAACTCCCGACGGAAAATCCGTGATCTATGGCGTGAGCTATCCGAATGTTGAAGAGAACAACAGCGAGCGCAACCTCTACGCTATACCTGTTGCAGGTGGACAAGCAACGCAGCTGACCTCTACCAAAGGCGGCGAAAGCGTGGTGCACATCGACGAAGCGACAGGCAACATGGTATACCTGCACAAAGGGCAGTTGTGGCAACTGGCCAGTGGCAAAGGCGGGCCAAAGCAACTGACCAACGTGGAAGGTGGCCTGAGCAATGTGCGTTTCTCTCCGGACGGAAAACACCTGTTGTTCTCCCGTGAGGTAGAAGTTAAAAAAATGCACAGCACTGACCTCTACCCGGAGCTAAAGAAGTCCAACGCCTACGTGTACGACGACCTGAACTACCGCCACTGGGACACGTGGGAAGACGGCAAGTTTCAGCACATCTTCTTTGCCAGCTACAACAACGGTCAGCTGGGCACACCGGTCGACCTGATGAAGGGTGAGCCGTTTGATGCACCACAAAAGCCCTTCGGTGGCAAAGAAGACGTGATCTGGAGCCCGGATAGTAAGGCCATCATTTACGTGAGTAAGAAGAAATTTGGCAAGGACTACGCTGTGAGCACCAACACCGACATCTACCGCTACGATATTGCCAACGGAAAAACGATCAACCTCACTGAGGACAATATGGGTTACGACACCCACCCTACCTACAGCGCCGACGGTTCTAAACTGGCTTGGTTGGCGATGGACGAAGACGGCAACGAAGCCGACCAGAACGAACTGATCGTGCTGGATACCAAGTCTGGCAAAAAGCACAACCTGACCAAAGACTGGGACGAAACGATCAACGGGTTTGAGTGGAGCAACGACGGCAGTAAGATCTGGTTTGTAGCCCCTACCAAAGGCACGATTCAGGTATACGAGATCGCACTTTCAAAAAACCTCGATAAGTTCACGGCCAAAGGTATACGCCAAGTAACTAAAGGCCAGTTCGACGTGAACGGCATTGTGGGACAGGCAGGCAACAACCTGATCGTGTCGCGCAATGATATGAACCATGCGCCCGAGCTTTACCGTCTGGATACCAAGTCTGGTCAATTGACGCAGCTGACAAATATTAATGACGAGGTATACAGCAAACTGGCGAAGAGCAAAGTGGAGCCACGCACCACCAAAGCGAGTGATGGCAAAGACCTGTTCTCGTGGGTAGTCTATCCGCCGGATTTCGACCCTAACAAAAAATACCCGACTTTACTTTACTGCCAAGGTGGTCCACAATCGGCCCTGACACAGTTTTACTCGATGCGCTGGAACCTGCAGCTGATCGCAGCACAGGGTTACATAGTAGTGGCTCCGAATCGTAGAGGTATGCCGGGTCACGGTGAAGAATGGAACCGCCAGATCAGTGGTGACTGGGGTGGTCAGCCTATCCGTGACTACCTGTCTGCCATCGATGATGTGGCCAAGGAGTCTTATGTAGACAAGGAGCGATTGGGTGCGATTGGCGCGAGCTACGGCGGATACTCCGTGTTTATGCTGGCCGGTTTGCACGAAGGCCGTTTTAAAACCTTTATTGCCCACGATGGTCTGTTTGACATGCGCAGCTGGTATGGAACCACCGAAGAAATGTTCTTCGCCAATAACGAGCTGAAAGGACCTTACTGGGAAACCAAGTCGCCGCAAAGCTATAAGGAGTTCAACCCGATCGAGCATGCCAACAAATGGGACACGCCTATCCTGATCGTGCAGGGCGGACAGGACTTCCGGGTAGGTATAGAGCAAGGTCTGCAGGCTTTCCAACTGGCCCAGCTTAAAGGCATCAAGAGCCGCCTACTCTACCTACCAGACGAAAACCACTGGGTACTGCAGCCGCAGAACGCCATGGTATGGCAGCGCGAGTTCTTCAAGTGGTTAGATGAAACCCTGGATAAGAAAGCAAATTAAAAGTGAAAGCCCGGTGCTGTAAAGTACCGGGCTTTTTTGTGTTCATGGATGAAGGACTATCCTTAAGGACAGGGCTGTTTTATTCTTAATGATAAACTTAAAACATTCTGTCATTCTGTTAAGAAACTTGGTTGAAGGGAGGTTAAGCAGAAGCTACTTGCTACTAAGATCCTTACAGGATGACAAAAGAGGTAGAATAAAATGTAACGGCTTTACCCTTGAGGGGATCTCAGAAGTGTTGACGTTTTATAAAAGTTTCTCACAACTTGCTTTACACCCCTATAATCCCCCCAAGGGGATATTTCTCTAGTACTTAACAGCCCTACGACCTTATCTAAATTAAAAGCTTTCCCTTAACTCAAATGCCTGTCGCATTCTTCTGATCAAACGCTCCGACTCCTGAAAATTCACCGTTTGTTGTCCATCAGAAAAAGCTTCCTCCGGTTTTTGATGCGTTTCATAGATCACGCCGTCGGCACCAGCCATGACGGCCGCCAACGACATCGGCTCCACATAGTCGCGCAATCCGATGCCGTGCGAAGGGTCAACTATCACAGGCAGGTGGGTTTTGGCTTTGAGCACCGGCACAGCGTTTAGGTCGAGCACGTTGCGGTAGGCGTTTTCGTAAGAGCGTATACCACGCTCACAAAGCATGATCTTTTCATTGCCGTTCGAAAAGATGTACTCGGCAGCTTGCAACAGTTCTTCCAATGTACCGGAGATACCACGCTTCAGCAACACAGGCTTTTGCGCCTCACCCAGTGAGTCCAGTAAATTGAAGTTCTGGCTGTTGCGGGCACCTACCTGAAACACATCCACATAATCCACCATGTCTTCGATCTGTGAAACCTGCATGACTTCGGTGATGATCTTGATACCGTTTGCACTGCACAGTTGGTGGAACATGTGCAGGCCTTCCAGCCCCATCCCTCTGAAAGCATAAGGCGAACTGCGTGGCTTGAACACACCGCCCCGCATGATCTTCACATTGTTGGCTTTCAGGTGCTCCACTACCAGCTCGATCTGCCGCTCACTCTCGATGGAACACGGACCGGCCATGATGCTGAAGTTTCCCTCCCCGATTACCACACCATCGCCTAAGTCGATCAGCGTCGGATTCACGCGCCACTTGCGGGAGATTAGCTTGTACTCGTCCGATACGCGGTGGATGTCGGCCACGCCCGGCAACTGGCCCAGCGTACGAATATCGAAGTCCTTTTTGCCGATGCCGACGATGTAATGTGCTTCCTGTGTTTTTACCTCGTTAGCCTTGAAGCCAACCCGTTTCACTTCCTGCAAAATAACCTCCTTCTGTTCGGCAGGTATACCTTGCTGCAATTGTATGATCATGCGTTTTCTTTTAGTCTGATGCTCTGAATAAATGTTTTGATGTTTTCGGTTAGGCTGCCCTCTTTGGCTAATGCTTTGATGAATGCGCTACCGATGATTGCGCCGCTGGCGTGGTTACAGGCCTGTGTGAAGGTCTCGTGATTGTGAATGCCAAAACCGATGACACCGGGGTTGCGCAAGCCTAGGCCGTTGACCCGCTCAAAATAAGAAGTATTAACAACCGACTGCCCCGTGGTGCTACCCGTCACCGAAGCCGAGGACACCATATAGATAAAGCCATCGGTATGGGTATCGATTTCCCGGATGCGCTGTTCCGGCGTCTGGGGCGTGATCAGGAAAATGTTACTGAGACCGTTCTGCTCGAACAGGGCCTTGTACTCCCGCACATAATCGGACAAAGGCAGATCAGGCAAAATCAAACCGTCTATACCTAGTTCGCTGGCTTTCTGCAGAAAGCGCTCCACGCCGTACTGCATCACCGGGTTCAGATAGCCCATCAGCACCAGCGGAATCTGGGTATGCTGGCGAATATCTTTCAACTGCTCAAACAGCTTGGGTATGGTCATGCCATTGCGTATGGCGACTTCGGAGCTTTGCTGAATGGTCGGGCCGTCAGCCAGAGGATCCGAGAAAGGCATGCCGATTTCGATCAGGTCCACGCCGTTTTTCTCGAGTTCCAGTATAATGGGCACCGTGTCCTCTAAATTCGGGAAGCCGGCCGTAAAGTAGACTGAAAGTAAAGCCTGCGGCTTCTGCGCGAATAGTTTCTGAATTCTATTTTCCATCTAAATTGAATCTCTCTAAGTAAGTTGCCAAATCTTTATCACCGCGACCTGAAAGGTTAATCACCACTACCTCTTCCGGCTTCGCTCCTAGTCGTCCGATCGCAGCCAAGGCATGGGCTGTCTCCAGCGCAGGTATAATGCCTTCGAGTCGGGTCAGTTCAAGCACCGCCTTTAGGGCTTCCTCATCAGTAATGCTTTCAAAAATCGCTCGACCCGACTGGTGTAGGTGCGCATGCAGCGGTCCCACACCCGGGTAATCCAAGCCGGCTGAAATAGAGTAAGGCTCCGTTACCTGCCCGTCTTCTGTCTGCATCAGCAAGGTGCGGCTGCCGTGGATAATACCTTCTTTGCCTAGCACGGAAGTGGCGGCAGATTCACCTGAATCTATACCTAAACCTGCGGCCTCTACAGCGACCAGTTTCACTTCAGGCCTATCCAAATAGTGGTAAAAAGCACCGGCCGCGTTGCTGCCGCCGCCCACACAGGCCACCACATAATCCGGGTTCTCACTGCCGGTTTTCTCCAGCAACTGCGCCTTCATTTCCTCTGAGATTACCGCTTGAAAACGGGCCACCATATCCGGGTACGGATGCGGACCCACTACAGAGCCGATGATGTAATAGGTGTCTTCGGGGTTATTTATCCAGTCACGGATGGCTTCGTTGGTCGCGTCTTTAAGCGTGCGGCTGCCGCTGGTGGCGGGCACTACCGTAGCACCTAACATCTTCATACGGGCTACATTAGGGGCCTGCCGCTCAATGTCTACTTCACCCATGTACACGATGCACTCGAGGTTCATCAGCGCACAAACCGTTGCCGTGGCTACACCATGCTGACCGGCGCCTGTCTCCGCGATAATGCGGGTCTTGCCCAGTCGTTTGGCCAGCAGGATCTGCCCAATGGTGTTGTTGATCTTATGTGCCCCGGTATGGTTCAGGTCTTCTCGCTTGAGGTAGATATTGGTGTTATACTTTTCGGAAAGGCGCTTGGCAAAGTAGAGCGGCGTTGGTCTACCTACATAATCCCGGAGCAAACTCTGCATTTCCTCCTGAAAATCCGGCTCCGCCATGATCTTCAGATAATTCTGGCGCAGTTCTTCCACATTGGGGTACAGCATTTCGGGAACATACGCTCCGCCGAACTTGCCATAAAATCCATTTTCGTCTACTGAGTATTTCATGTGATATTTTTATTTTGTCATTTCGACCAGCGGGAGAAATCTGATAACTTTATATCCAGATCTCCCCTGTCGTCGAGATGACAGTTTATTTAGTCTCTTTCCTTTATCAATGTGACTAACTCATTCAGCTTCTCCACATCCTTCTGGCCCGGCTCCAGTTCAAAGCCGCTGTTCACATCAATGGCAAAGGGTTTCGGGCGAAGCTTTTGAAACTCCTTGCTCTGCAGATTGTCCAGATTCAAACCGCCGCTCAGGAAATAGGGTTTATCAGATAAATAGCCTTTCAATATTTCCCAATCGAAGACAGTGCCGTTGCCACCGTAGTTGTTGCCGCGGGTATCGAACAGGAAGTACTCGCAGTAACGTTCATAGAGCAAGGTGTTCTCAAATGAAAATTGGTCGTCTACCGAAAAGGCCTTGATCACGCGTATACCTGCCTCCTGCAGCTCCCGGCACTGCGCCGGCGTTTCGCGACCGTGCAATTGCACCAGATCCAATTTATATTTCTGAACAATCTCCTGAATAACTTCTATGGCTTCGTTCACGAAAACCCCCACTTTCTGTATACCGTCTGGCAGCTTAGTTAAAAGCTCCGGCGTAATGAAGTTTTCGCAGTATCGCTTGGAGCCTTCATAAAAAATGAAGCCCATATAATCTGGTTCCAGCGCGGCCACTTGCCGGATGTTTTCCGGGTCGCGCATACCGCAAACTTTAATTTTCAGGTCTTTCATTTTAGCAAAGCATTTAGGTATAGAGAGTATAAAAAGGCTTAGGCACGGGCCTGTACTAGCGAATCGTTCTGTTGCAGCTGGCGCAGTTCGCGAATAAACTCTGCGGCGGCACGCTCCGGACGACCGTCTGTCATAAAGGTCTCCCCGATCAGGAAGCCATTATACCCAGCCTCCTGAAGTTCTATCAACGTTTTCGGCGACTTCAATCCGCTTTCAGACACCTTGGTCATACCTGCCGGAATATGCTGCGCCAATTCCAAGGACAAGGCAACATCCGTTTGAAAGGTTTGGAGATTGCGGTTGTTCACTCCCACGATGGTCACGTCCTCACAAAGCGTCGCTTCCAGTTCTTGCTTATTGTGCACCTCTAACAATACTTCCAGCCCAAAGGAGCGGGCAAAAGCGGCCAGTTGCTTCAGCCGTTGCGGCTCCAGCGCGGCAGCGATCAGCAAAATGGCGTCGGCACCGATCGACTTGGCCTCCACGATCTGGTATTCGTCTACCGTAAAGTCTTTGCGCAGGATCGGGCAGTAGTTGTACTTGCGTGCGATCATCAAATCTTCGTTTTTGCCTCCGAAATAATTTGTATCTGTGAGGATTGACAAGGCTGAAGCTCCCGCCTGCATGTAGCCAATGGAGGTGCGCTCTACCGATACATAAGGGTTGATGTCGCCTTTGGAGGGTGATTTGCGCTTGATCTCGGCAATGATTCCGCTTTTATCCGGTCGCAACAGGTAGCGCTCCAGTGAAAGACAGGTTGTTTCGAAGTAGAGGCTTTTCTCCAGTAGTTTCACCGGGTATAGTGCCTTACGTTCTTCTACTTCTTTGTATTTATGGGCGATGATCTGGTCAAGTATGTTCATTGTTTCAGGTTTGAAGATTTGGAAATTTGAAGATGGTTAGGCTGTCACCAGCTTGTTGTCATTTATCAGCTTGTTAAACAAGGTATAAGCCTTACCTGATTGGAGCGTTTCTTTAGCCAAAGCAACGGCGTCAGGTATAGCGGTTTCGGGTCGTGCGCAGTGTATGGCCATGCCGGCATTGGCAGAGACTACGTCAGTTTGGGCGGCAGTGCCTTTCCCTTTCAGTACCTTCAGGAAGATCTCGGCAGACTCGGCTATACCTTCTCCACCTTTGATCTGGCTGTGCTCCAGACGGCCAAGGCCCAGATCACTGGCGTCGAGCAATTGCTCTTTGCTGTCGGCGATCACTTTGAAAGGACTCGTCAGGGAGATCTCGTCGTAGCCGTCTAAGGTATGGAGGATGCTATATCGGATATCGGGTTGCTGTTGGTAGAGGTAACCGTACATGCGGGCCAGCTCCAGACTGAACACGCCCACCAGCTGTTTCTTCGGGAAGGCCGGATTCACCATCGGTCCGAGCATGTTGAAGAAGGTCTTCACACCTAAGTCCTTGCGGATCGGTCCGACACTCTTCATTGCCGGGTGGAAAAGCGGGGCATGCAAAAAGCAAATGTTATATTCAGCGATGCTGCGCTCTAGCTTGTCTTTGTCGGTGGTGAATTGTATACCCAAAGCCTCCAACACATTGGAAGAGCCGCAGGAAGAAGACACGCCATAGTTACCATGCTTAGCCACGGCAATACCATTGGCCGCTACTACAAAAGAAGATAGCGTGGAAATGTTAAAGGTATCCTTGCCATCGCCGCCAGTACCACACAGGTCTATCGGATCGTAAGCGTCCAGTTCTACCCGGTGGCAGAGTTCGAGTAAGGCATTTCGAAATCCTTCCAGTTCCTCCACGGTAATGCTGCGCATCATGTAAACTGTCAAAAAGCTCGAGATCTGGCTTTGGTTATATCTACCAGCGGCAATGTTTTTCAACACCTCCCGCGCCTGCTCGCGGCTCAGCGTTTTATGTTCAAATAAGTGGTTCAGTATTTCTTTCATGGTTGATATTTTTTGTCTTTTCGAAGGCAGTGAGAAATCTGCTACCTTTATCATTCAGATCTCTCCTATTGTCGAGATGACATTTATTGTGTTAACCAGTTCTTGATCATCTCCCACCCATGCTCCGTCAGCACCGATTCCGGGTGGAACTGTACGCCGCGCACATCATGCTCCCGGTGGCGCAGCGCCATAATGTTGCCAGTGCTATCCACAGCTGTCGGCACCAGACAGTCGGGTAAGTTTTGCTCCACTAGCCAAGAGTGGTAGCGGCCCGTGTTGAACTGCTTTGGGAGATTACGAAAGAGGAATTCCTCCTCGCAAACTACTTCAATCGGCGTAGCAATGCCATGCCATACCTCGTTGCTGTTAAACAACTTGCCCCCGTATACCTCACCTATTGCCTGATGTCCGAGGCAGACGCCGAAAAGGCTTTTAGAAGGGCCAAACTCCCGGATGATCTCTTTCAGCATACCAGCCTCGTCGGGTATTCCGGGTCCCGGCGAAAGCATGATCTTGTCAAATTGCGCTACCTCTTCTAAGCTTGTCTTGTCGTTGCGACGCACGGTTACCTCAGCGCCCAGTTCCTGTAACAAATGCACGAGGTTATAGGTGAATGAATCGTAATTGTCGATTACCAGAACTTTCATGTTAGTTGATCTCCTGAGCTAAGGTGAGGGCTTTGCGCAAAGCCATTAATTTATTGTCCACTTCCTGCAATTCGCTGTTATCGTCAGAGGCGGCCACTATACCGGCACCGGCCTGGTAGAAGAGTTTGTAGTCTTTGCTCAGGAAAGAGCGGATCATGATGGCGCTGTTAAAATTGCCCTTGAAATCCATGAAGCCGATGCAGCCGCCGTAGAAAGAGCGGTTGGTGGTTTCGTACCGATCGATCAACTGCATGGCTTTATATTTGGGAGCCCCCGAAAGCGTGCCGGCCGGAAAAGTACTGGCCACCATCTGAAGCGCGTTCTCTTGGTCATGCAGTTGACCGGACACCTTGGATACCAAGTGAATAACGTGAGAGTAAAACTGTATCTCTCTAAAGGTCTCAACCTCCACACTGTGTCCGTTTCGGCTCAGGTCGTTGCGGGCCAAGTCCACCAGCATTACATGCTCGGCATTCTCTTTCGGGTCAGCCAGTAGTTTTTCAGCCAAAGCGGCATCGGCGGCATCATCGCCGGTTCGGCGGAAAGTGCCTGCAATCGGAAAAATACTCGCTTTACCGTCCTTGATCACCAGCTGCGCCTCCGGTGAGGAACCGAAGATCTTGAAGCTGCCATAGTCGAAGTAGAACAGGTATGGCGAAGGGTTCACAGAGCGAAGTGCACGGTATACGTTGAAGTCATCTCCCTGAAAGGCCTGCTCAAAGCGGCGGGAAAGCACCAACTGAAACACATCTCCCTGGAAACAATGCTCTTTTGCCCGTTTGATGTTCTGCAAAAATGCCTCCCTGCCAATGTTGCAAGCCTCCTCGCCTACCGATTTAAAGGTATAGCTCGGAATGTTGCGACTGTTAAGCAAAGCTTCAAGTTGTGCTATACCGTCGTTGTCTGCAGTTCCATAGCTATGCGAGAAAATATAGGCTTCGTTGGTGAAGTGGTTGATCGCAATGATGTAACGGTACACGGCATAGTACAGGTCCGGCATCTGCTGACGGTCAGTTCGCAGGATTAGGTCAATGTCTTCATAATAGCGCACGGCATCGTAGTTCATGTAGCCAAACAAACCATTGCAGATAAAGTTGAAGCTATTTTGCTCTGGCTCAAATCTACCAGCGAAAGATGATAGCCTGGCAGGCACATGTATGTCTTTGGTGATGGGCGTTTCTGAGGTGATACCATCTGGAAACACTTCAGTCAGGACTTCATTCTCAGCTTTTATGCTGGCCATAGGACTGCAGCAGATATAAGAGAAGCTGTTTTCGGCACCGTGGTAATCCGAGCTCTCCAGCAGGATGCTGTTTGGGAAGCGGTCACGCAGCTTCAGGTATACACTCACCGGCGTGAGCGTGTCGGCCAGTAGGCGCTTGTGTGTAGTCGTGATTTTATAATTCGTCATCTTTCGAATAGGGTTAAAAACAAAAAAAGCCTGCTGTTCAGGTGAACAGCAGGCTTTTATACCTTTGGCTATAGATTGTATTAGCTTCTTACATACAACATAGCGGGTCTGTTCACGAGACTTTGCGTAACGTGCCACCACCATGCAGAATGAAGAAGATTTTGGATCATGTTTTTTTTGAAAGGGGTCAAAATAGCTCAACCCTCTGCTGCAAAGGTAAAGGCTAAACTGAGGATTGCAAATTATTTAGAAATATATTTTTGATGTTACCACATGAACTGCATCTGTAACCCCAATAACAAATGCCATGTGTTGCCAGTATAATCGCAAAGTAGTAAGCTTTGGGAGAGCAACTTCCAACTTTGGGAATTTTTGAGGAAGCTACCAAAGTGCTCTCTTACGATTATGTCCTATTTGCAAGCTACTTAGGGCTGCTTACAAATTCTGAACAGGTTAGGTCTGATTTTTGAGAAGTGTTTAATCAACTAGTATGTTTTATGATGCTTCATTGGTTTGTAATATGAGCCATGGGAGCACATCGTGGTAAAGCTGAAAGTATTGGAGATGGTTTTATGAAATTGGTTAGAAACGAAATTTTACATAGGCAAAGCAATATTCTTGTTGAATTTAACCATGTTGAGGGCTGGCTTTATGTGAATTGGCGCGGCTACCAAAACTACGACACAGTGGTAGCTGGCTGTGAGAAAATACTGGAGCTTCTGCTGGAAACAAACTGTACAAAAGTTTTGAATGACAACACCAATGTGGAAGGGATCTGGTCAGGTGCCTCCAAATGGGTAGGCCAAGATTGGCTGCCGAGGATGCAAGCTGCAGGTCTGGAGTGCTTTGCCTGGGTGTATTCGCGTAGCGCCTTTAGCCGGCTGTCTGCCGATAAAACACTGAACTGCACCGGCGACCTAAGCTTTATCAAGACTTTTGATGATATGGAAGCGGCCAGCGACTGGTTGCGCGCCTGCTGAACAACAACCAACCGCTTAAACAACCAGATAAGAGGGCTGACTGTTAATCTACAGTCAGCCCCTTTTATTTCCAGGCAGTTTTTCTACAATGTGCCTTTGGTACTAGGAATAGAGTTATCTCCCGGATTACGTTTCACAGCTATTTGAATCGCTTTGGCAAAGGCCTTAAAGATCGCTTCGATTTTATGGTGCTCATTCTGTCCTTCAGCTTTCACATTGAGGTTACACTTAGCTGTATCACTAAACGACTTGAAGAAGTGAAAGAACATCTCTGTTGGCATGTCACCCACTTTCTCACGTTTAAATTCAGCTTCCCACACTGTCCAGGGCCTCCCGCTAAAGTCTATGGCCACCTGAGCCAACACATCATCCATCGGGAGCAGAAAACCGTAGCGGCTAATGCCTTTCTTGTCGCCCAAAGCCGCCAAAAAAGCCTCGCCCAAAGCTAGGCCCGTGTCTTCGATGGTATGGTGCTCGTCGATGTGCAGGTCGCCTTTTACCTGTATGCTTAAGTCTAGCTTGCCGTGCTTCGCGAGCTGCTCGAGCATATGGTCAAAAAAACCGAGACCAGTATGGATGTCCATTTTTCCGGTACCATCCAGGTTCAGGTCGATGGCAATATCGGTTTCGTTTGTCTGTCGCCTGATTGAGGCGCGGCGGGCCGGCAGCTTCAGGAAGGTATAAATTTCATCCCAATCGTTGGTGCTCAAGGCTACATCTTCTACCTTCTGCTCACCGATAAAGATGGCCTTAGCGCCCAGGTTTTTAGCCAACTGTACGTCCGTCAGTCTATCGCCTATTACAAAAGAATTTTCCAGGTCATACTCCCCGGCAAGGTACTTTTTCATCATGCCTATACCTGGTTTTCGGGTTTCCAGACCTTCATGTTCAAAGCTTCGGTCGATCAGGATATCAGCGAACTCTACCCCTTCCCCTTTCAGGATGTCGAGCATTTTATTCTGATAAGGCCAGAAGGTATCTTCCGGATATGAATCTGTACCTAGTCCGTCCTGGTTAGTCACCATCACCAGTTCGTAATCCAGCTCCGTGTAAATCTTATACAGGTTGCGAATAACTTTCGGCAAAAACTCAAATTTCTCAAATGAGTCCACTTGAAAATCCGTTTTCGGCTCAACTAGTATGGTGCCGTCACGGTCTATAAATAATGCTTTTTTCATTTTTAAAATGTATATCGTGGCACGGTTCAAGTAGCATGACAGCGTACGTTGTCATTGCGCTACTAAATGTGCTTATCTAAAATTTGAAATGGCTTGAAACAGCTGTTGATTTTCGTTTATGGTACCTATTGAAATGCGCAGACACCCCTCGCATCCAGACAAACTGGAACGGTTACGCACCACAATGCCCTGTTCCAGCAGATAGTTGTAAAGTCGGTTGGCCTCTTTTACCCTCACTAGCAGGAAGTTGGCATCCGATGGGTATACCTTTTCGACGGCCTCGAGGGTCGGAAGTGCGTCGGATAGCATTTCCCTTTCCTGCACAATCTCTTCGATCATGTAAGCGAGTTGCTCCGTCTGATCCAATGCCTTGAGTGCCAGCTCTTGGGTGGCTTCGTTGATGTTGTAAGGCGGCTTGATCTTGTCAAACAATGCGATGATCTCTTCTGATGCGAAAGCCATACCTAGCCTTAAACCAGCCATCCCCCAGGCTTTGGAGAAGGTCTGAAGCACGACCAGGTTCGGATATTCTGCTAGTCTGGTCGTCCAGCTTGGTGCATCGGCAAAGTCGATGTAAGCTTCGTCTACCACGACCAGTCCGTCAAAATTATCCAACAAAGTTTCGATGCTTTCCGGCTCGATCAGGTTACCGGTTGGGTTGTTGGGCGAGCAGACAAAGATCAGCTTGGTAGTGTCCTTCACGTTTCGCAGCACTTCCAATACAGGGATCTGAAAGTCAGGCGTCAGCTGCACAGCATCCAATTGCACCTCATTCAGGTTGGCGGATACCTCATACATGCCATAGGTAGGTGGCAGGTGCAGCATACTGTCTTGTCCTGGTCGGCATACCATCCGAAACAGCAAATCAATGGCTTCATCAGAGCCATTGCCTAAAAAAATCTGTTTGGGGGATATGCCTTTGATGACAGCAATCCGCTCCTTCAATTTTTTCTGGTGCGGGTCCGGATAGCGGTTATACCTTTCGCCAGCCAGACTGCCCAGGTTGTTCTCGTTGGCATCGACAAATACACTGGCTGTTCCTTTGAACTCATCACGTGCCGATGAGTAAGCTTTCATTTTCAGTACGTTCGGACGTACAATATTTTCCAGGCTAAACATTTTGCACCTCCTTTAATCTGATACTTACCGCATTCTTGTGCGCCTCCAGCCCCTCAGCGGCGGCCATTACTTCTATGGTTTTTCCGATGTTCTGCAATCCTACCGGCGTGATGTGCTGGAAGGTGATCTTCTTCACAAAGCTATCAAGCGACACGCCGCTGTAGGCACGGGCGTAGCCATTGGTAGGCAAGGTATGGTTCGTGCCAGAGGCATAGTCACCCGCCGACTCCGGACTGTAATTGCCCAGGAATACTGAACCTGCATTGGTGATATCGTCCAGCACCTGTTCGAAATTTCGGATAGAAAGGATTAAGTGTTCGGGGGCGTATAAATTCGAAAAGCGCAGCATTTCATCTACACTTCCGAGTAATATACCTAAGCTGTTATCCAGGGCTTTGGCAGCAAATTCTTTGCGGGGCAAGTTATCCAATTGTGTTTGCAGCTCCTGCTCTACCCTGCTTAGCATTTCGGCAGAAGTCGTCAACACCACCACCTGCGAGTCAGCGCCGTGCTCAGCCTGCGAAAGCAGGTCAGCCGCCACAAAAGCTGGATTGGCTGAATCATCCGCTATCACAAGCACCTCGGATGGTCCGGCCGGTAAGTCAATGGCAACGCCAGTTTTGCTGAGCATCTGCTTGGCTACCGTCACATACTGGTTTCCCGGCCCGAAGATCTTGTTTACGGCAGGTATAGACTCTGTACCAAATGCCATAGCTGCAATAGCCTGCGCACCACCCACCTTGACAATCTTATCAATACCTAGCAGCGATGCCGTGTAGCGTATAGCCGGGTGGATAGAGCCATCTTTGGCTGGTGGGGTGCATAAAATCACCTCCGGACAGCCTGCAAGCTTGGCTGGCACACCCAGCATCAGCAAAGTTGAGAACAAAGGTGCTGTTCCGCCCGGTATGTACAAACCAACGCGGTCGATGGGCACACTCTTGCGCCAGCACATAACCCCTGGCATAGTTTCTAATTGTTTTGGCTGCTCGGCCTGCTGTGCGTGAAAAAGCTGTATGTTGCTGTAGGCTTGCAAAATGGCTTCTTTCAGTTCAGCTGATAGTTCAGTTTCTGCCGCTGCGATCTCTTCCTGAGTAGTAAAGAGGCTCGTCAGTTTTACGCCGTCGTACTTTTGCGTCAGTTCCAACAAAGCACCATCGCCCTGCTCCTGTACCAACCGGAAAGTCTGGGCTATACCTGCTTCCAGGTCTTCATAGTTCTGCGTCGGCCTTTTCACCAGCCCTTGCCAATCTGCCCGATCTGGGAATTCTATTTTGCGCATCATACGATCATCTTTTCAATAGGTACTACCAATATACCTTGTGCTCCGGCAGCCTTCAGTTTTTCAATGATCTCCCAGAAATCGTCTTCATTTACAACCGAGTGCAACGAGCTCCAGCCCTCTTCAGCCAGTGGCAGAATGGAAGGTGACTTGGCTCCAGGCAACAGTTCGCTAATTTCGGCAATCTTTTCGTTCGGGGCGTTCAGGAGAATATACTTGGCTTTTTGGGCACGCTGTACGGCGTGGATACGGAAGAGTAATTTATTCAGAATTTCCTGCTTTTCAGCATTCAGGCCACCATTTGCAATCAGTACCGCCTGCGACTTGAATACTCGCTCTACCTCCCGCAGCCCATTGCTGATAAGAGTACTGCCTGAGCTGACAATATCACAGATCGCTTCTGCCAATCCGATGCTAGGTGCAATCTCTACAGAACCACTGATGGTATGGATGTTGGCCTGCACGCCTTTTTCGTCCAAGTATGCCTGCAGCAGTTTAGGATAGGAAGTTGCAATGTTCTTGCCCTGCAGGTCACTAATGTCTTCATATGGATCGCCCTTAGGCACCGCTAGTGACAAACGGCACTTCGAGAAACCAAGCTGCTCCACCGCCAGGTGCTGCATACCTTCCTCTACCAGCACGTTCTCTCCCACTATACCTATGTCAGCCACACCATCGGCCACGTAGCCAGGTATATCGTCGTCGCGCAGGTATAGTATCTCGAGCGGGAAATTGGTTGATTCAGTTTTGAGTTTTAGAGAGCTGGTGATAAACGAGATACCGCACTCACGGATCAGTTTAAGCGAGTCTTCACTCAGCCTACCGGATTTCTGTATTGCTAAACGTAGCATATAAATTGGTTTGATTAAATAGGTACAAATACAAATGACCTTGCTGGAGGCAAAGTATAGAAAGGGTGCAGTGACCCTACAGGGGGCTATATAGTGTTATGATTCCTCTTACGAGGAATGATGGAAATGATGGTGATGCGCAGCAGAACCACAGGCAACAGGCGTTGCCGTAGGAATGAAAGAAATGATATGTAGCGTGGTTTTGCTCATCTGCTGCTGCAAAGGTACAGTTGATTTTGGTTTATACAAATAAGAGTCAAATTTGTTTTGCCTATCGCATAATTTGGCCCTTAAATAAAAAGGCACCCGTCAGTTACGACAGGTGCCTTTTTATTTAAGGGCCATAAGACCCTGCAAGCGTCAGCTTACTTTTTGAGGATCATTTTAACGGTCTGTGCATTCGTACCAGTGATCAGACGGGCAAAGTAAACGCCTTCTGCCAGGTGACGGGCATCCAGTTCATACTCGTATACCTGTCCGGCATCCGCATTACCAGTTGCCACCTTCTTGATCAGCGAGCCTCTCACATCGTATACTTCCAGCGCAAACTGCTCTTCCTTATCGAAGGAGAAACGAATCGTCGTACGATCAGAGAAAGCATTCGGATAGTTGTCAAAGCGAGCAGAGGACAAACCTTCCAGTTGGTCAGCGGTTTCGAGCTTTTTGGTGTTGCCACTACCAGCAATCGATTTGTTCTCGTGGATTACGATGGATCCGCCGCCGAGGATAGTGTTGTCGCCGCTCGGGTCAACGTTTTCAGCAATACCTAATTGGTTGTCATACACTACATCTGAAGGATATCCTTTTCTCCAAATCTTAATTCTAAACTGATCTGGTTCGATGTTTCCTTTCAGATCACCATCAACAGCTATAACTCTGAATTCATAAGCACCACTGCCATTGATAGTACCTTCACCAGTATATGTTGCTTTATGCTTAGCAATAACCAGTGACATCTTCGTATGTGATGAACTCTTGAAGTTAAGGTTACCAGCATTCAGGTGGAAGGTAGTGTTACCGTCAACTTGATCTAACTCGTTTTTACCAGTTTTGTATTTAGCGTTGAATCCAAAATTTGCCTTACCTCCTACTTGCATATATTCTACAGTAGGCTCTAATGGTGAGTTGATCCAACCACCACCTGTTACAAATCCTCCATTTGGATCGTAAATAACAACATACTGGTACTCTATTGAGCTAGAAACTTCACCGCAAGCGTCTGTGATAGTTATTACTGGTGCGTAAATATTGGCTTTTGAGTATTTATGAGTTAAATCAACCGAAGTACCATTCACATCCACCATTTCAATTACACCATCACCCCAATTTACAGCCGCCTTGGTAACATTATTGTCTGCAAAGTTGACTGTTAATGTAACAGTACCAAACTCTATATTAATTGGCTTGTCTGTACTAGCAGTAATTGAACCAATAACAGGGCTAGAATTCGTTACCGTCACAGTCTGCTCTACCGCAGCGGCAGAGTTGCCATTTGCATCAGACACAGTCCAGGTGATGGTGGTAGTACCTACTGGGAAAACATCAGTTAAATACTTGCCGTCACTTCTAATGCCTACAGGTGTACGGACGCTGCAGTTATCAGATGCAATCGGCGCAGTAATAATCATCAAGGCACCACATAATTTATCATCATTAGAAATACTGATAGCATTTGGAACTATAATTGTAGGCTTAATCTTGTCTTCTACCGTTACCACGGCAGTGCCAGTGCTGCTGTTGCCGTTCACATCCGTTACGGTCAGCGTCACGGTGTTAGGCCCAACATTAGAGCAGTCGAAGCTGGTCACGTCCAGGGACAGGGAGGCAATCTCGCAGTTGTCAGAAGAACCGTTGTTGATCTGAGCAGCAGTGATCGTGGCTGCGCCGGAGGCGTCCAGCTGTACCGTCAGCGGCTGAGTCACTACTGTTGGAGCTACCTTGTCTTCTACCGTTACCACGGCAGTGCCAGTGCTGCTGTTGCCGTTCACATCCGTTACGGTCAGCGTCACGGTGTTAGGCCCAACATTAGAGCAGTCGAAGCTGGTCACGTCCAGGGACAGGGAGGCAATCTCGCAGTTGTCAGAAGAACCGTTGTTGATCTGAGCAGCAGTGATCGTGGCTGCGCCGGAGGCGTCCAGCTGTACCGTCAGCGGCTGAGTCACTACTGTTGGAGCTACCTTGTCTTCTACCGTTACCGTTATCTCGTTTGATACAACAGAAGAACAGCCATTATTTGTCACAATAACTGTATAGGAACCACTTTGAGTTGCAGTATAAGTTTGACCATTAGCCTCATCAATTGCTTCTCCACCTATGTACCATTGATTTCCGCTTGATGATGAAGATGACAATACAACTGAGTTACCAGGACAAACTGATGTGCTTGATGTAGCAATTATGGTTGGTGCATTTGAAGCTGTTCTAGGAGCCGCAGTGCCTGAGCCTGGAAGACTAGTACATCCATTTACAGTAGTTGTTACGGAGTAAGAACCAGCTGTGGAAACTGTTATTGAGGTAGTGGTTTCTCCTGTGCTCCATCTTAGAGTTCCAGAAGCATTAGTAGATAAGGTAGTAGTACCATCACAGTTTTCAAATACAGTAACTATAGGAGCAAGCGGAGCTGCACAATAATTTGCTACAATATCTACTCTGCTGCTATTTGTACTACCAACAGTTGCTGATCCCCCTGAAGCGGTCAAAACAGTACCATCCGGCCTTATTATATTTTCGAAAGAATAAGTTATTTGACTACCATTTTCAACCGCAATCGTTGAGGAGCCTGTTCCTCCAGGAGCAGTAAATTCAAATTGTTGTAGTTCACCGTTATTAATTCTATAATTAACAACTATATTATCTTTACCATTACCTGTTGTTACAAGTGGCCCAGTAGCAGAAAACCTTACATTGGCATCAGTAAAAAAGGTTATTGCCTCAGCTCCTGATTGTTTACCAACAACATTTACAGTGAATTTTACTCCCAAATGTCTCCATTCAATTGGATATCTTATTTCCCATGTTCCATCTGGGTTTACCTTAGTATCGTGGTATCCATGATGATGGTCATGGGCTGGATCTTCTTCAAGATGTATATCAACCAAACTATCCTGTGTCCAGCCATAGCCTGTGATGATAGCTACCTCTCCCGGAGCATAATCGTCCTTATCGGACATCACAGTTGGTGAGTAGTTATCAAAGGCATTCACCCCTGCAAAGGAAAGCGAAACCATTAACGTGACTACATATAGCATTCGCCACTTCGCCATGTGTTTTAGTAAAAGTTTACCATTCATAAATCAGTAGTAAAGGGTTATAATTAAGGGTTCACAATTAAAACACGCTTCAGGCACCTGCCTTAAGCGCAACAGAGGACTGAAAGAGAGTGAATGCACTAACCCGAAAACGAAAAAAGCATAACTTGCCTAACTACCTTTGTGGCAGGCGGGCAATGAAATGCTCTGGATAGGACATATCAACCAACTTACTATAATTTAAATTTATAGTATCTTTATACAATATTAATGTTAAAAGGTTATACTCATCAAATATTTTTTTAAGTTATTTTTATTGGATACAATAATTTATATATGTTACATCCTTTGTTAGGAGTGCTTTCATCCAATTATTTGCTTGAACTATATGTTTAGGCCATGTTATCAATAAAACTGTTTTAAAATCAGTGCTATTTTTAGCTAACTTTGTATCAAAATTTTAATATATAATTTTTTAAGTTCTGGCATAGTTTTTTCAGTATTTGCCTTTACTACTAAAGACGCATCTCTCGTATAATAATCATGAAGAAGTATCTGCTCAGTTTTTTGACTCTTGTTTTTTGCTTATCAATCAGTCAGCAAACAGCTGCTCAGATCAAATTGCCGCAGGCCAGCCCTGCCGCTATGGTGAAGCAGACCATAGGACTGACTGAGATAACAGTGCGCTACCATGCGCCGGGTGTTAAAGGGCGCCAGATCTTTGGATCGCTTGTGCCATACGGAAAGCTCTGGCGGGCTGGTGCCAATGAGGCAACTTTGATCACCTTCGAAGATGATCTTTTCCTGAACCACGAACGTGTTCCGGCTGGTACTTACTCCTTCTTTATTCTGCCTGAAAATGAAACGGAATGGAACATCGTGTTGAATAAAGACACGACGCTTTGGGGTTTGGAGGGTTACAGTGAACTGAATGACGTGGCATACCTTCGTGTGACACCGACTAATATTCCTTTTCAAGAAACATTGCAGTTTGCTTTTGGTGATATCAGTACCAATACGGGTACTTTGAACCTGACGTGGGAGAACTCAAAAGTGGCGATCCGCATTGAAACGGAAATTGAAAAAAAGGCCCTGGCCAATATCAACAAAGCCCTGAAAGAAGCTGCTCCGGATGACTGGTATACTTGGGCACAGGCAGCTGATTATTTAACCTCACGTAAGGACCAGCACGAGAAGGCCTTAGAGTATATTAATAAGTCGATCGCTATTAAAGAAAACTTTTTCAACAACTGGGTTAAAGCCAGGCTGTATGCACTGAACAGAGAGTACCAGGTAGCGGCAAATCTAAGCGCCAAGGCAATGCAGTTGGGACCTAAAGAGCCGGAAAGCTATCAGACGTATGCGCGGGAAATCGAATCGGCGTATAATGAATGGAAAAAACGCAGGTAATAGCGTTGCAATTAAGCTCAAAGCGGGGCCTCGATGATGATCGGAGCCCCGCTTTTTTGGTCAAAACCGGGCGATGAAGCGAAGATTGAGTCGTCGGCCGGTCAGGAAATTAGGTATGGCGTAGGTCAGGTTATTCACGTCGGTTACGTAGCTGTAGGAAATGCGGTTCTTTGCGTCGATGATGTTGAGCACCTCCATGCCTATCCAAAGACTCTCCAACGACACTTTCTTTCGCTCCGTCAGATCATCTCCTAAGGCAATCAGCTTCGAAAAACCAATGTCTACTCTTTTATAAGACTTCCCTGAAAAGGCATTGCGGAACTCGGGACGATTAGGTGGTCCAAAGGGCAGGCCACTGCCGTACACAGCATTCAGATACATCCGGACGGTGGGATTATCCGGCAGGTGGTCCTGGAAGAATACACCGATATTGACTAATTGGTCAGTTGGACGACGCAAATAGCCACGATCTTTACTTCCGACTATTTCGCCTGAACTGTTGTACACCAGGCTGGAATCGCCCTGCACGTTCTCTCGCGTCTGCATCACTCCCAAACTTAGCCACGACTCCGCTCCTTTTATAAATTCCCCGTTCACCCGCACATCAAACCCGGCAGCGTAGGCTTTCGCATTGTTTTGACCGTAATAGCGCAGTCGCACATTATCCAGATCATAGGGTATGACGTTAGTCATGTGTTTGTAGTAGGCCTCGGTCGTCAGCTTAAAGTCACGGTCCCAGGCCTTAAACAGGTAGTCACTACCTACAACCGCATGCAAAGAGCGCTGGGCTTTCAGATCGGGGTTGAGCTCACCCTGGAAATTGCGCAATTCCCGGTAAAAGGGAGGCTGGTAGTAAAGACCGATGGCTGCTTTAAACGAAAGGTCAGGATTATGGCGTGTTATAAAGGAATATTGGATTCGCGGTGTGATGGTTAGTTCGTTGTTATAGCTCCAATAGCTGGCCCGGATGCCATAGGTGATTGTCCTGAGTGAATCCAGTTCGTAGGTATGCTGCACATAGCCGTTATAGCGCTGGGTATGTAGATTCAATTCCGAATCAAGCTGATAGGCCATGGTCACGTAATCCGAAGAATCCACGAAGCCGTACTCCGCCAGGCGGTCGTTGATACGCTCCAGGCTGGCCTTGGCTCCGGCCAGCACGGTGCTGCGGGCACTAAGGCGCCAGGTGTTGCGGCTCTCAGCAGCCAGTACCAGCGCTTTCAAGGCATTGCGGGCGTGGTCAAACTGACTGCCGATGCCCCGGTCACGCAGGCATTCGCCCTTGTCGTTGCGACCAAGCGTATTCACGTCGCAGAGTCGGTATAATGCCTCTATATCCCGAAACTCTCGCTCTAGTGAATGTACGCCTGAGATTATAAATTCTGTCAATAAATCTTCCGACACCTGATGACTGAGATTGGCTCCGACCTGATACGTATCGTATTCCATGTTTTCTTGACCATCGTACTCGACCAGCAACCGAAGAGGAGCCTGTCGGGTGCCGAAGGTCGTTGTGCGGGTCTGTGGCTCTACCCGGAAATTGTTACGGGCATAGCTACCCAGCAATCCCAGCGTTGTTCGCTCCGGGTCTTTGCCTAAGTCAAAACTAAGGTATACCTGTCCGTCAGTAAAAGTAGGCCGGTACTCCCCGTCTACCTGCAGTCCCTGTAGCATGTACCTGCTATTCTTGTGGCGCAGACCCATCAGGTATGAAATCCGCTTGTTCTTGGAGGCCTCTTCCAGGTGAATCGCACCGCCGGTAAGGCTACCGGTCACAGAGCCGGCAAAGTCTGTTGGTCGCTTATATTGGATATTCAACACGGACGACAACTTATCGCCATACTTGGGCTGCCAGCCCCCGGAGGAGAACTCGACATTGGCCACCAGATCCGGATTTACGAAACTGAGCCCCTCCTGCTGCGCAGCTGAGATGAGAAAGGGACGGTAAATCTCTATGCCATTGACGTAAACCAGGTTTTCGTCGTAGTTGCCACCGCGCACGGAGTAGGTAGAGGAAAGTTCGTTGTTGCTGGTGACACCGGGCAACGTGGCCAGTATCATGTTGAAATCGCCGAAAGCGGACGGAAGGGTTTTAGTAAGCGTTGGGTCAAGACGGGTGACACTAACCTGTTCGCGGGTATCGTCTTCTCTTTTGCCCCGCACATCCACCTGCCGCAATTGCTGCGGGTCGGCTTCCAACACAAATTCGAGTACCAGTTCCTGCCCTGTCTCGAGGCGCACACGCCGCTCCTGTTGCTTGTAGCCGAGAAAACGCACCACTAGTATGAGGTCTTCAGCAACAGGTACTTTCAGACTATACCTTCCCTGGGCGTTGGTTTGAATGCCAAGGGTACGGCCCTGCACCCCAACCGTCGCCATCTCGAGTGGCTGTCGGTTTTGGTCTAGAACCGTACCCTTTATTAACCCCTGCTGTGCATAGACAACTGCTGGCAGCAGCATCAAGAGCCATACCGCAAGATATCGGTGCATAAGGGGCGTTTAGGTTTTAAATTAAGCCTGGTTTTTCAGATTGGCGATGGTCTGCAAAGGATCAGTTGAATTAAACACGAAGCTACCGGCCACCAAGGCGTCAGCACCTTTCTCAAGCAGCAAAGGTGCATTCTGCTGATTCACGCCTCCGTCAATCTCAATCAGTGCCTTGGAATTGCGGGCGATGATCAGGTTTTTCAGGGCTTCGATCTTACGGTAGGTGTTTTCGATAAATTTCTGTCCGCCAAAACCTGGGTTAACCGACATCAGACATACCAGATCCACGTCAGCGATCACATCGTCGAGCAGTTGTACGGAAGTGTGCGGGTTGAGGGCTATACCTGCCTTGGCTCCTGTTGTTTTTATCTGCTGGATTGTGCGGTGCAGGTGGTTACAGGCTTCCAGGTGCACAGAAATGATCTCGGCTCCCGCCTCTCTGAACTGCTCAATGTAAAGCTCCGGCTCCACGATCATCAGGTGCACATCCAATGGCTTTTTGGCATGCCGCTGGATGGCCTGCAGTACAGGAAATCCGAATGAAATATTCGGCACGAAGCGGCCGTCCATGATATCGATGTGGAGCCAGTCGGCCTGGCTTTCGTTCAGCATTTCTACTTCGGTTTGCAAATTGGCAAAATCAGAAGCGAGTACAGAGGGAGCAATAATTGGTTTCATGAAGCAAATATAGAAATTAAGATAGAATCCTGCGTGTGAAAAACAAAACGTGCGGCATCAGAGTCTGACAAAGCGCAGGGTAACGTTTCTGCTACTGGAGCTCACCTGGCAAAGGTATATGCCTTTTTTGAGCCGTGAAGGTCTGATGCTGAGCGTATGTACCGCTTGGTTTGCAGGCAACAACTGGGTAAGTAACAATTTACCGGAGGCATCATAGAGCCTCGCTAGGGTGTTTTCCTGCTGCCAAGTCTTGTCCATCCGCAGCACAATAGGTTCCTCCGAAACCGGATTGGTAATGCTGATGCCAGCCGCCAGTTCGTCAGCTAAGCCTGTAACGAGTCGGGTATAATTTGGAATGCCGTAGCCGATGGTGTTATTGGGGTTGTTGTAGTTGCTTCCTAGCTGACGCAACAGTTCCAGCAATTCCATGTTGGTGAGCTTAGGGCGAGCCTGCCAGATGCAGGCGACCATACCTGCCATAATCGGACCCGAGAAAGAAGTACCGCTGGAACGGCCTAAATTACCTGAAGAAGACAGCACGTATACCTGCTGTCCCATCGCCACCACATCAGGCTTTAATCTCTGGTCGGCAGTTGGCCCCACTGAACTGAAGATCGCATGTACTGACAGCGAATCGACAGCCCCGACGGTGAGCACAGAGTCGGCATCGGCGGGTGCAGAAATATAGCGCCAGGCTTTGTTGCCCTCGTTGCCAGCACTCGTTACAACCAGCATACCGGCAGCGGCAGCCAGGTCGGCGGCGCGGGTTATGATGGTTGTATTGCCATTGAGTTCGCTGTAGGAATAGCTGTAAGAAGGTGCATCGAACAAGGTATAGCCGAGCGAAGAATTGATCACGTCCACGCCTGCACTGTCAGCATATTCAGCGGCCAGCAGCCAGTTCACCTCCTCAATGTTATGCTCCGTGGCGGCGTCTTCCGTTCGGAAAAGGTAATAGTCGGCTTTGGGGGCCGTACCTACGATGCGGCCCGGTTCATAGGCAGCCATAGTAGATAGCACCGAAGTGCCATGCTGGCTGTGTCCATACACATCTGTCTTGTTGCCTACAAAATCGTAAGTGCCCTTCATTTGCCCATTCTGGAATAGATGAGAGAAAGCGCTGACACTATTCACACCAGGAAAGCCAGCGTCGAAAACGGCAATGGTGATCCCTTCGCCTTGGTAGCCAGCCGCATGCAGCTCAGGTATACCCAGCATGCTGGACTGGTGGAAGGACGGACCGAAATAAGAGGCGTCGAAAGAAGCCTTTGCAAGCTTTAAGCTGTCGTTCGACTGGGTGCCTTTTTTTCCGGATGCTGGAGCAGGCAAACGGTTGAGTTGCTGGGTCCCTTTAATGAAAGCTAGTTTTTGTAGCTCGGCCAGCTTCCCAGGTGAGCATTGCACGACTGCGGCATTGAACCAGCGAGAGGTATAGAGCACCTTTGCACCGGTGGCTTTTAGGCTACTCACATAGGATGGATTAACCGGCAGGTCACGAACCGAAAGCGCTATACCCTGCTTGCTCCGGCGTTCGATGGCCTTGGCAGAAAGGTATAGCGCTGGTTGTGCTACTGTAAAGGGAGAATTGCTCTTGTCAGTGAAGTAGATCAGGTGCTTCTGCTCTGTGTCGCCACTCCCCTGCGCCTTTGCAAAAGGCGCTAACACTAGGAGGTAGACAAACAGGGACAGAAATCGCATAAGACCTAGAGTTTACCGTGCTCGATTAAGATTTCGTGGCGTTCATGGCCGCTATCTCTCCAATCTACATACTTGGGGCACTCTTTATTATTAGACAATTCGCAATAAGTTACCTTATTATAGATGCGATACACAAGCCCAACATTTTTCGAGTATACTTCACGGCGATCATCTAATCTGCCTGCTACAAATGGTACTTCTGGTTTAACTGTAACAGTATTAGGAAACTCAGTACCATTAATAACGAAAGGCTCACCAACACTGTCGTAAACATACTGTTGCTTAATTACATAGAGCCTAGCAATTGAATCAACTACAACTCTACTGTTAAAAGCATCCATTTCCCATTTCTTACTTCCATTAACTGGAAAGACCATTTTCACATATTTTGTATTATCTTTTGTAGTCAATACCATCCGTTCCGTCTTATTGACGATCATAACAGAATCATCCAACCATTCGCTTCTGTCGTTTGGTCTAATGGAGCGAATAACTTTATAGACAAGCTGTCCTGTTTGGTCGTGAAAACTAGTATCTACTCGCTCGCGCAATTGAAAACGGATTGTGTCACCTATGTTACTAGAAAACCGGATATCCATGACATTATACACCCGGTACTGCCCTATTTCTAACGGATAATAGTCGTAGCCCATCGCTTGCGGGTCGGGGTCTTTGTATTTACTTTCGCAGCCAGCTACAAAAGCGGACAGCACAACCAAAAGCAGATGGGCTCTTCTCATTATTGCAACACGTTCAGGTTAAAGTCTGAGTTAAAGTTCGTCTCAATCCAGCCGCCGCCTACCACGTCGTTGCCTTCGTAGAATACAGCAGCCTGACCAGGAGCGATTGCATGCACACCTCTCAGGAAGTGTACCTTCATTTTATCGCCTTCCTGTTCAATAATGGCCTCCGTACCCGGGTCGTTATACCTTACCTTTGTGATGGAAGGTATAGGCTGACCGATCAGGTTTTCGTACTTCACCATGTTCAGTTTGCCTACGGTCATGGCGTTTTTTGCCAGGTCTTCATAGTTACCCAACACAACGCGGTTTGCGTCTTTTTCGATTCGCGTTACGTAGGCCGGGAAACCAAGAGCTATACCCAGGCCTTTGCGCTGGCCAATCGTATAGAAAGGGTATCCTTCGTGCTTGCCCACAACAGTACCATCTTCGAGCACAAACTCTCCTCCGGCTACCTGCTCTTCCAGCCCTTCTACACGACGCTTCAGGAAGCTGCGGTAGTCGTTGTCAGGTATAAAGCAGATCTCGTAAGACTCCGGTTTGTTTACTAGTTCAGTAAAGCCACGGTCCATGGCCATCTGGCGAATCTCAGTCTTGCGCAGACCTCCCAATGGGAATATCGTGCGGGCCAGGCTCTTTTGAGAGATACCCCACAGTGCGTAAGACTGATCCTTGCTTTCGTCCAGACCTTTAGAGATCACATAACGACCGTTTTCTTCACGGATGTTGGCATAATGCCCGGTAGCGATAAAATCGCAGCCCAACTGGTCGGCACGACGCAGCAGAGCATCCCACTTGATGTGGGTGTTACACAGCACGCATGGGTTAGGCGTACGACCGGCAATGTATTCATCCGTGAAATGGTTGATCACAAAATCACCGAACTCTTCGCGTATGTCTATAATATAGTGCGGGAAGCCAAGCTGCACCGCTATGTTACGGGCATCGTTGATCGAGTCAAGGCTGCAGCAACCGGTTTCCTTCTTGCTGGCACCACTCGATGCGTAGTCCCAGGTTTTCATGGTCATACCCACCACTTCATAACCCTGCTCATGCAACATCACAGCCGCCACGGAGCTGTCTATGCCGCCGCTCATGGCCACCAATACCCTTCCTAACTTACTCATTTATCTTTAGAATTGTAATTCGAATTGCTTTAATTTTACTACAAAGATAGTAACATCAGGGCACTAATAAAGATTCAGCCAGGCAAATATTGTAGCTACAACTGTTTGAGAAGTGATGGCGCGTTAAAAAAAACTTGAAAAAAATGGCATCGTACCCGTTTTGGGACTTACTTTGGTATTCAATTAGACAAACAGAACCGACATGGTTCTAAAAAGATAAATTGCTATGGGCTTACGGACCTCTGTAATAGTAAATGGTATTAACAATTTGAGCGATGCTCGCTACTGCGCCGGTATGGGCGTTGATATTATCAGCTTTAACCTGAAACTGGACGATAAGGAGCGCATGTCTTCTGAAACTCTGAAGGAGATTGTAGGCTGGGTATCTGGCGTGAAGCTGGCTGGCGAGTTCGAGCGTGCCAAGCCGGATATCATCAACCAGTATGCCGACGACTTTGGTCTTGACTATATTCAGTTAGATACGCCCTACCTGATCGACGAGATAGAAGAGATCAACCGCCCGGTTATTCAAAAAGTATTCATCAACAAAGACACCGTAGAAAGCGAGCTGCTAGAAATGATGGAGCTTTATAGTCCGTCTGTTGATAGCTTCCTAATCTATTCATCTGATTTTGATAACATTGACGAAACCAATACCAAGTTCCTCAAGAACCTGGCCAAGCGATTCCAGGTATACCTGGGCTTTGGGGTTCACCGCCATAATATCAACACCATATTGAAAGAGATCAAGCCTGCCGGCGTCGGCCTGCGCGGCGGTCACGAAATCAAGCCTGGCCTAAAGGATTTTGACGAACTGCAGGAGATCTTCGAAGAAATAGAAGAAAACTAGGAAGTTTAGGAGTTAGAGAGTTTAGGAGATAAAATGTAACGACGTCACAGTGTAACGTCGTTCACAGTCATATATCAATCTGAACATTCCCAATCCAGAAACCCTGAATGCTCTTTCGGATATCCATGTCCGGAAGTATTCCTGCCGGGGACATCCTTGTCCCCGTATACCTACAAAACCTACACACGGGGATTTATCAATCCCCAACAGTTTGATTCGGGATTGATAAATCCCGAAGAGCAATTTCAAAACGTAACCACCTGTAGGGACAGGTCGCGACCTGTCCGAATCATGCACCAGGCCAGAGAGGGTTTTATTCATACAAGACCGGCTATACCTTAACTTCTAACAAATATCCCTACCAAAAAATAAAGACGGTCCGCATTACCCAGGTATAGCGGACCGTCTCGTCTTGAAATGTAAGCAACTATACCTGAAGGCTTATACCTTAAACTGCAGGTATTTGATGGTAATGCCCTCGGCCAGGTAGCGTTTTTCGTAAGTGGTGTAAATGCCCATGGTATGTTCTTGCAGATCGGACTGATAGAGGTTATCGGTAAAAAGCAGGTCCTTCGGATTGCGCTCCTGCAACACTTCCAGGGTATATTCGAAAAGCATCTGGTTGTCGGTCTTTAAATGCAAAATCCCACCAGGCTTTAGAATCTTTGCATAGAGATCGAGGAAACGTGGCGAGGTAAGGCGACGCTTAATATCGCGGTCTTTCGGTCTTGGATCTGGAAAGGTAACCCAGATTTCATCCACTTCTCCTTCAGCAAAGTTATCTTCCAGGTTCTCAATAAAGGTGCGCAGGAAAGCGACATTGTGCAGATCTTCCTCTTCCGCCAGAGAACTGCCCTTCCAAATACGAGCTCCTTTGATGTCTAGCCCCAGGAAATTTTTGTCCGGGTAAAGACGGGCCATACCTACGGTATACTCGCCACGGCCACAACCGATTTCCAGGATCAGGGGATTATCATTCTCGAAAAACTCGTCCCGCCATCTGCCTTTCAGTTGGCCATAGAGTTCTCCTTCTGGTTCAATTACATTCTCACGCTCCGCTATGGCGGCAAACTTTGCTAATTTACTTCTTCCCATTTCTTATAGTTCGTCAATCTCTGCGACCACAAAGGTACTACCTCCAATAAAAATTATCTCATCCGGCTTTGCATTTCCCTTTGCCGCCGCAATAGCTTCGCTCACGGTCGCATAAGCTTCACCTCGCAATCCTATTTGCCCGGCTTTTTCCTTGAGTTCCGCTATAGGCAATGCCCGCGGTATCTGCGCCTGACAGAAATAATAGGTATAATCCATTGGCAAAAGCTGCATTATGGTCGTCACATCTTTGTCATTCACAGCCCCAAACACCATGTGTACGTGCTTTGGTTTAATGGCATGCAGTTGGGCAAGTATTTGTTTAATGCCGTCCACATTGTGACCTGTATCACAAATAGTTAAAGGGTGTGTACCTAATACCTGCCACCGACCTTTCAGCCCGGTGATGGATTTAGTGTTAGCTATACCTTGGCGAATAGAATCGTCTGTGATAGTAAAGCCTCGTTCACGGAGCAACAACAGCGATTTAAGCACACCGGGTAGGTTATACTGCTGATAAACCCCTGCCAGATCGGACTGGAGTGAAGGCAGCCACAGTTTGTTATCCAGATATACATCGTATACCTGCCCCTCCAAATGCTGATCAAGCACCTGCACACGAATGCTATCGGTGGCAAAATACAGTGGCGCCTGTTCAGCAGCGGCCTTTTGCTCGAATACCGGCATGATCTCAGCTTGCTTGGTACTGATCACGGCAGGTATATGGGACTTGACAATGCCGACCTTCTCTCCTGCTATTTCGGGCAGCGTATCGCCCAATAGTGCCTGGTGGTCTAAACCAATATTAGTGATTAGGGAAAGTTCAGGCGAAATGATGTTCGTCGAGTCTAGTCGGCCACCCAGGCCTACTTCGATCACGGCAACATCTACCTGCTCGTCCGCAAAGTACTGGAAGGCCAGCGCAACCGTCATTTCAAAAAAGGATGGCTTAACCTGTTCGAACAGGTCCTTGTGTTGCTCCACAAAAGAAACCAGGTAGTCCTGTGGCAATTCGGCACCGTCTACACGCACCCTTTCGGTAAAAGACTTTAGATGCGGAGAGGTATAGAGGCCTGTCTTATAACCTGCGCTCTGTAGCACGGCAGCCAGCATGTGAGAACTGCTGCCTTTGCCGTTAGTGCCGGCCACGTGCACCGTCTTGAATTTGTGCTGGGGTTGGCCCAGCGCATCGCAAAGGGCTATAATGTTGTCAAGGCTCTTCTTAAAAGCAACATTGCCGATGCGTTGGAACATCGGCAATTGCTGGTATAGGTAATCAAGACACTCTTGATAAGTCATGAAATCAATCGGAATTAGCGTGATCGGATCACAAAAGTAACAGTACCAGTAGCGCCTGTGGTACTTCTGCCTCCACCCGTACGGCTAAAGGTTGTTTTCTGAAGTTGCTCACGGTACCACTTCTCTACGTGCGGCGACACAGTACTTTCCAGTCGGTCGATGCCGATCAGGTTACCGTCAGCGTCGATGCGGATGCGGAACTTCACGAAACCTGTTTCATTTTCGTAAGGGTCACGCTTCGGAGAGATGTCGTAGCGCCAGCCGGCCATATCCAGACCGTCGCCCCCGCCTCCACCGCCAGGCGTACCTTCGTAGTTCTTGGCAGTCATTTGGCCACGTGGGTCACCTTTGTCACCAACTTTGTTGGCATCATCACCATTGTTGTTGCCAGTAGCCTCGCTTGACGTTCCAGCTTTTCCTGTGCCTGTGCTTTCGGTAGGCTTGCCAGGGTATAGCGTGCGTGGCTTCTCAGGTTCTGGCTTTTTAACTTCTTCCTTAGGCTGCTCAACCGGTTTTTTAACCTCTTCCACTTTTGGCTGCGGCTTCGGCTGTGGTTTTACTTCCTCTTTCACCGACACCGGCGATTCTACAGGTGCGGCCACTACTTTTGGCGTTTCTACAGGAGTAGGCGGTGTAGGAGTAGCAGCTGCAACGGGCTTAGGCTCCGGAAGAGGTTCCGGCTGCGTTGGGGCAGGCTTGCTATCCTGCACGTTCTTCGACTCGTTTGGAGTAGCCTTCGACTGCACATCGCCGCTGCCCATGGCGTCAGTGCCATAGTTTATCTCAATCCCGATCTCCTCGTCTTTTTCGCCAGGGGCGCCATTCCAGGCCAGCAGAAAAAAGAGCAGCAATAGAATGATGATGTGCAGGGTAATACTCACCCCTGCAGCTATCTTCTTATTCTTTTCCTCTTCCTGTGATAGTGCTATCTCCATGTGTAATCAATGCTACTTAGTAGGCTCAGTGGCCAGTGTTACTTTCGCTTTCAAACTGGCAGCTATACCTGCCACCTTGGCCAGGTATTCTACCGGCACAGTCTTGTCTACGTTCAACACCACCACGCCTTCTTCTGTTCCCTGCAAAAGTGCTGCCAATTGCGACTCCAGCTGTGACTCATCAATTTGCTTGCCGTTCAGGAAATACTGTAGGTCTTTCGTGATTGTGATGTTCACCTTTTCCATCACGATGTTAGACACCTTGCTGGAGGGTAAGCTAACTGGCAGGCCTGTAGGCGTCACAAAGTTTGAGGTAAGCATGAAGAAAATAAGCAACAGGAAGATGATGTCCGTCATAGAGGACATGTTGAAATCGGGGTTGATCCTGTTTTTAGAGCGTAAATTCATGCTTAAAGTTGTGGTTCTTGTAACAGATCAATGAATTCAATGGAAGAGTACTCCATGGCGTGTACGATGTTATCGATCTTCGACACCAGGTAGTTGTACCCTACATAAGCTGGCAGACCAATCATCAGACCGGCAGCCGTTGTTACCATCGCCTGGTAAATACCAGCTGAAAGCAACTGCGGGCTTACAGAACCCTCAGCCTGTGCAATCGCGATGAAGGCCTGAATCATACCTGTAACCGTACCCAGGAAGCCCAGCATTGGCGCCGCACCTGCAATAGTTGCCAGGGCTGCCAGGTTGCGCTCCAGACGGCTGATCTCGATCTTGCCCACGTTCTCAATAGAAGTTTCAATGTTCTTAAGCGGGTTACCGATACGGCTTACACCTTTGCCCAGCATTCTGGCTACTGGTGTGTTGGTTTGAGCGCACAGCATACGGGCACCGTTTATGTCGCCGGCCAATACCATACTCTTAATGCGGTCACTGAATCCGTCAGGGTTTTTAGCGGCCTTCTTCAGCGTCAGATAGCGCTCGAAGAAGATGTAAACGGCAGCAAGCGACAAAAGCAGCAGTGGAATCATAGCCCAGCCACCTGCCATCGCCAGGTCTAGTAGGGATACCGAGCTTTCCGCTGTTTCTGCCCCATCCATCATCATTGATGCTGTGTCAGCAGGAGTTGTTGTAATTTGTAAGAAGAGAGATGTCATGTTAATTATTATAAACCCAAATATTTTCTCCGAATGATTTTCTGTAAGTGTTCATGGCAGCCTGCGCCTCTTCTGCCGTGGCAAAGTCAGCCACAGATACCTTAAAGAGCCGGCTTCCTTTACCAGGCTCCAAAACCTTAGCTTCGTGGCCGAATTCCGCTATCTCCTGACGGCTGAATTCTGCGTTCAGCATGCGGGCATAGCCTCCTGTAATAATATAATAGCGACCATCTTTATCGCTTACTGTGGTAGTAACAGGAGCTGGCGCAGCTGCTTCCTCAACTGCCTCGCCCTTCTCATTAACGAATTCATCTGCAGCATATTGGCCTTCCGAACCAGAAGTAGTGCTGGAAGTTACGTCCCAGGCTTCTGTTCCTTCCACCATGCTTGCTTCCGAAACTTCCATTACATCCGCGGCAGCGGCTTGCCCTAAGGTAGTTTCGTGCTGAACAGGTATAGAAGCAGTGACAGTATTATCATCCGCCACCTGCTTATCGCCGCTTATAAGCGAAATCGGGTTCAGGCTGCTCAGGTTATAATCTGTTTGAAGGGAGAGCATGTATAATGCCGTTCCGACCAAGCCTGTCAGCGCCAGTCCTGCCGCAACGTGGTAAGCGCGCTTCAGGCGAACTTTGAAGGGCTTCCGCACAGGTGCAGGCTCAGCTGCCTGACGCTCTTTGATCAAAGTACGCAGCACGGCCGGCTCTTCATGTCGGATTGGCCTAACAACGATCTCGGGCAAACCGAAACTTGCCTCCAACAGGTTGTCACCCTCAGTGTACTCAAATACCAACCGCTGCTCGTGGTTGTACTTGAACACACCAATGTCAGTCAGTTCAAAGCGCTGCTCGCTCTCCAAGCGGTTGCGTACCTCATGCACAAAAGAGACGACCAGTTGTCTGGCCTCCTCTTTCGAGCTGTTATTGGCATAAGCGATAGTGCTGATGAGCAGCCCATCGTTGAGAACCAGCTTTTCATTGAAAGCAATTTTTTTGGACGGCGGCACCAGCGTATGCTTTACCGGATTGATCCGGGCAGGCACATAGCGCGTGATCAACCCGCCAAAATCAGGTATGATCACGCAGTCGTGATTATAGAGCAGGTGCTTGATGTGCTTTTCTACCATAGGCACTTAGAATGAATAAGAGACGCCTCCTATCAGGTTGATACTTTTGTTCGGGTAATTTACAAACCTTTCGTACTTCTGCGCAAACAAATTATTCACCATCAGGAAAGTTGTGAATCTGTTGGAGAATCTGTAGTCCGCCTTCAGGTTCAAGTCCACGATCGTATCTGTTTCCCGTAGCCCAAATGTGCCGTCAGGACGGGTAATGCGCCCGAAAGAACTCCCAATATAGTAAAGTTCTGAATTAAAGAGAATCTTATCATAGAAGTTGTAGGTGGCAAAAACGCTTGCCATCAGCTCCGGACGGTGAAATGCCTGCTCTAAGGTAGCTGTGCTATATTTGTTATAATCAGCCTTTAATCCAATCCGCAGTTCGTCTGAATAATTAAAAGTAGCCTCTCCATAAATATTCAAAACATTTGTTACACCGTCGTCATACAACAGGTCAAACTTGGTAGAGTCGCTTGCCGAGTTGTTGTAGAAGTACATGTTGCGGAAGTTTTGGTAGGCCACACGACCTGTCAGGTGCACAAAGTTGGCAATGTTGGCCTGCATACCGCCGTATACCTCCAGCCCTTTGTTTTGATCAGCCACTCTGACATTCGGTGCCAGATATGGATTCTCCTGTGTCAACTGATATAAAGTAACCCTTTGCAGATCACCGCCTATACCTGCATAAATCAGCAGGTTATCCTTAATAGGCTCTACTCCTACACGTACCGTTGGGTATACATTAAACTTACGGGCATCATTTACGGTGTCACCTGTATAAGCAACATTAGCACCGATCGAAAGTCTGATCGCATTTAGCTGTCGCTCATACTGCGGATGCAGTTTAAACAAGGTACGGCTAACCGAAGCAGAGTCTTTATGTGACACCAATGAGAGGTCTGCGTCAACCTTGAAGGCCGATACGTCATCCAGACCATATTCGGTGTTCAGTTTGGCTGCAATGTTGGTTTCCCGCATGTCGTAGCGGTCGTTCAGGTAGTTCACGTTCAAACCTGCCTTGAACAGAAGCGGCATACCTGCGCCATGGTTATGCATATACCCTTCGGCATTCACCCGGTTGAATACCTGGCTGATCGTGTCGCGGTCAACAGTGGTTTCTTGCACAGGGCTATACCCGTAAAAGTGGTATTTGTCGCGTCCGTAGCCTAATTTACCTCCTAAGGTAAGGCCCTGCATGTAGGCTTCGCCGTTCAGATTGATGGCGGAATTGGTTACAGCAGAATTGCGGCCGTCCACCGGTCCTCTGGCGGAGGTGATATGGCTGACATCCGCGCCGTATGACGCCACATTGCTGCGTTTGTTATGGAAGTAGCCTTTCAGGTATAGCGTACCGTAGTTGCCTATACCTGCCTTTACATAGTTGCCGTACAGCTTGCTCAGTTCGTCCTGCTTGATGGTGAGTACGCGCATCTGTAGGTCCACATCCTGGTCTTCGAGGCGATAATCGTTGAAACGGTAGCGTACATTGCGCTCGCCCGGCTCCGGGGTTACCACCGCAAATTTCTGGAAATTACGCGAAGCTCTCGGCAATTCTATCTTGCGATCCTTCTCCACCACTACTTCAGAATCCTGCAGTTTGGCACCTTCGCCCCAGCCAGTTGTCTGCGCCTGGGCGCTATTCAGAAAGCTATACCCGGCACACAGTACAATTGCTGCTAAGGAAGCTCTTTTCAATCTATTCTTCATGTTGCTATTTCTCTTCATGATGCATTATCTTCTTCCCTTCACTGTGTCAGCCGGGGCCGTGTTCGGTGCACCACCCAATTTGGCCAGCTTTTGTTTGGCTTCCGCAACTATTTCCGGCACCGGTGAGTGCTCAATAATGGAGTTGAGAGTTGAAGTGGCCTGGAAGGTTTCGTTCTGCGCCACATAGTTGTCAGCGATGATGAGGAAAGACTTGCCCAGCCAGAAATCATAGCTGGAGAACTTCGTGTTGAAGTCAAAGGCAACATCGATCGACTCGGCGTATTTTTTCTGCTTGTACAGAATCTCTGCCACCAGGTAATGCGCTTCCGCTCCATTTTCATCTGTTGCGGATGCGGCTGCTTCACGCAGCTCTTTCATGGCCTGGTCCAGATTACCTTCGGCATAGGTTGCTTTGCCTTTGTACAATTGTGCTGTGTTAAAGACATAGAGCGCGGAATTGCCCTGGCTGATCAGCTCGTTGGCGATGCGCTTCGATGCAGCGTAGTCGTTGGACAGTAAGTGACTCTTCATCAGACCAGTCAGTGCCGTTTGCTGCTCCCGACGGTTTGTAGCCGTATCGCGCAGACGGCTGTAGTACTTGATCGCCTCCGCGTAGTTCTTGTTCTCAAACTCGGCATCAGCTACTTTCTGGATCGCACGGTTCACGTACTCACTCTTGTTCTCCTCTACCACAGCTTTCATGAGCGGCAAACCCTTATCCGTTTGCTTCACACGTATGTAAGAATCCGCCAGAAAGTAATTGGCATCGCTCACATATGGGCTGTTTGGATAAGCTTTCAGGTAGTTCTCGAGTTTGATGACTGCCTGATCGTATTTCTCATTGAAATAAAGCGTTTTAGATGCTTCAAATTCAATGCTTTCTAAAGCGTTGCTTTCAGGGTTGGCTGTTCTGAATTTCTCTGCATAAGTGTCAAATTCAGCGCTGCGGTTCTGGGTAGCCAGCACTTCTTGCAGGCTATAGAGTGAACCACTGGCAGAACGGGAGTTAGGGAATTCGTCGAGCACGCGCTTGTAGTCAGCGGCAGCCTCCGCATTTCGACCCAGGTTCGCATAGGCTATACCTCGTTTCTCCAGTGCATTCGGCACCAGGCGGCTTTGCGGTCTACCCTGAATCAGTGCCGTGAAGCCAGAAACAGCTGACTGGTAGTTGCCTGACTCAAATTCGATGATGGCACGCTGGTACATGGCAGGTTCCACATAGCGTGACTTCTGATACTGGCTGTAAACGGTCTGCAGGTTCTGCTTGGCCGCTTCTTTGTTGCCCATCAGACTCAGCACGATACCTTTCTGGAAGTATACATAGTCTTTGTCATTGGAATTAGAAGCCAGCACTTTGTCATATAGAGCGAGGGCAGATGCATACTGCTTGTTCACGTAGTGCAGGTCAGCCAGTCGCATCATGGCATCGAAGTGGTTTGGGTCGCTTGTGCTTGTCCCATCCACGTACGCCTTGAAGTGCGGCATCGCTTTGTCGTACTCCTTGTTGTTGTAGTAAGCGTATCCGATACCGTAGCGCGACTTCATGTAATACTCTGACTTGCGTGCCTCGCTGTTGCGGAACACGGCGGCATAGCTATTTTGCGCATCCACGTAGCGCTGTCCCATCGAGTAGGCTTCCCCTTTCACAAAGTGGCTGGCCGCTGTGATCTCCTTATCGTACGGGTACTGCAGCGATTTGTCCAGCATCGACACGGCTGTCGGGAATTTGCCTTCGTTGTATAAGTTCACGCCGTACAAGTGCGTCATGCGCTGGTAGGTCTCCAGCATGCGATAGCTCTTGTTGGGCATATTCTCGATGTGGCGAATCGCCTCCGAGTAGTTGTTGGAGTTAAAGTACGCCTCTGTCAGCAGGTTGTCGACCTCCGTGGCATGCTCTGACTTCGGATACACCTCGTTGAAGTTCTGCAATGAGTTGAATACATCGCGGAAATTGCCCAATTCGTAGCTCACCTGTGCAAACTTCACAATAGAAGCCTGGGTGATCGCCTGATCCTTATCATTTTTGCGGGCCTGGTCAAAGGCGGTGAGAGCATACTGCTTGTTATCTTCACGGAGATAGCTCATGCCTAGATAGTAAGCCGCATTCTGTCCGAGCGCGTCTTTTTTGCTGGCTACTTCCTTAAAGTTGGCAATCGCGTTTTTATAGTTTCCGTTCTTGTAATCGGTATAGGCAATCTTATATTGGATAACTGGATCCAGCTTGCGTTTACCCTGGGCATACTGGCTAAAGTACTCTTCTGCTTTCTTGTATTCGGCACGCTGGTAATAAGCGTCTCCCACCAACAGGGCAATTTCTTCCGCCTGCTGTACTTTAGGGGTTTTGGCCAGGGCCGCCTCTCCGTAACTGATCACTTCGAAAATATCCCCCTCTTTATAAAGGATCTCCGTGATCATGTAAGGCACAATCTGGGCATAAGCTTCATTCTTCTCAGCAATCAGCAGGTCAGCCTTTGCTGCGTCGTAGTCACCTTCGCGGTAGGAAATATAGCCTGCGTAGTAGTTAGAGGCATAGGCGAAACGGTGCTCGTCTTCTCTGAAACCAGCCGTTTTGTTTTTGTCAAACCAGATCTTGGCGTTTTTGAAATCCTTGTTGGCGAAATAAGAATAGCCCAGTTTAAACTCCAGCTCTTTGTTCTGCTTGATACTCAGCAGATGCGTCGGGGCGCTCTCCAACTTCTCTACTGCTTTTTTGTAGTCCTTGTTCTCGAAATAGTAAAGGCCCAACTCGTAGTTTGCCAGGGTAGTCTTTGGGTGAGTCGGGAACTTACGGGTGAAGTTGAGAATTAGCTGCTCGGCGTCGGGGTGTAGCAGATACAGGCCACTCAGGGCATAGTAATACTGCGCGTCCGCTGTTTTGGCATCGTCACCAATCAGGTTAATGTACTTACGGAAAGCCTCCTGTGCTGCTCCGTACTTGGCGCGGTCAAACAGCTCCACCCCTTCATGGTAGTGCTTGTCTTTTGCGGTGAACACCTGGGTGTGCTGGGCTACCGCTATGTGGCTTCCCCCAGCCAAAACCGACGCCAGCGCTACTTTATAGGCTATCTTCATATGTATCTTACTGCTCACTTATGAGCTATTCTTATGGCTTATTCTTAGAAAACAGGTATAAGCGCCCGCAAGCGCCATGCCCGAAAGGCAAACTCAAAGTTAATTAAAAATCGATAACCGCACGAACCCTGGGCGATAAACATCCGGCTGCTTATCGCCGGAAAACACCTCACACCTCTATACAATGCCGCAGTAGCAGCAAATATTGTGCTGATCGCGGGAAATTGTGCTTAATGAAAGGCTAATGTTCTTGGAACAGGGTGCAAAATCTTGAATACCAGTTCCTTTAAAATTTCTGATTCACTCATATCGCCACCACTTATGCCCTTCACCTGCAGGTCGGCCACCCGGATATGATGAATGATATCCACCACGCGCATAAGCGGAAACACCCGTAGCGCCAGCATGTACTCCTTTACCAGGAAGCCCCGGTTGCCCAGGCTCTTTCTGACCCCGGACTCTGACTTATCAGCGGACTGGTGCAGAGTTAAAAGTTTGGTGAAAAACGTAAAGAGCAGACTCAGGTTAGGTATAAGCGGATTATTTTTTGGATTCGCCTCAAAATACTGGATGATCCGGTTAGCTTTGAGCGCATCCTGTGCGATAAGAGCCGACTGTAGTTCAAAAATATTGTACTCCTTGCTGATGCCCACATTTTCCTGCACCACGCGCTCGTCTATTGCCTGGCCGGGTTGTAGGTTAATCAGCAGTTTGTCGATCTCATTGGACTGGCGCGATAGGTCCGCTCCGATAAACTCGCTGAGCAGCAGCACGGCTTTGGGGCTGATCTGCACGCCTTTGCTTTTCACATAACTCGTAATCCACGCAGGAATCTGGTTGTCATACAGCTTCTTGGTGGTCAGCAGCACAGCATGTTTCTGAACCACTTTGCCCAGCGACTTTCGCCCGTCGAGGCTCTTGTGCTTGTGACAAAACACCAGTATGGTAGAGGGCAGCGGGTTTTGCAAGTAGGTCTCCAACTGTCTGACCCCTTCTTCACGCTCCAAATCCGCAATGCTTTGGGCCTCCTTCACGATCACGACCTGCCTTTCGGACATCATCGGGAAACGTTTGGCCTGCAGCAGCACCGTGGCCACATCCACATCCTTGCCATACACCACTACCTGATTAAAGCCTTTTTCGTGCTCCTGCAGCGCGTTTGCCTCGATAAAGTCAGCGATCTGGTCAATGTAAAAAGGCTCCTCCCCCTGCAGAAAATACACAGGGGCAAACTGCCTTTTCTTTAATTGCTCCATTATGCCCTCTGGGGTGTGCGACATGGCGTTGCTCAGGTATAAATAGGTGATCGGTCAGGTATACAGACATCAAATATACAGGTATCTGCGTTTCAAATGAAAGGCAGATTGGCCAAAAAAAGAATAAACTTCCAATATGTTCGGACCATCCTGAATATTGTCTAATTTAGTAAAGTGAACGCCTATCTCCTGTTTGTTGATACCGAAACGTCCGGTTTGCCCAAGGATTGGAGCATGCCCTACTCGGCACGCGACAACTGGCCACATATTGTACAGGTTGCCTGGGAAATCTATACCCGCCAGGGCGAGCTGGTTAAGTCTCGTAACTTCTATATAAAGCCTTCCGATTACGAAATGAGCTCTGTTTCAGAGCGCATTCATGGCATCAGCCTGGCGTTTCTGGAAGAGAACGGGGCCGGTCGCTTCGACGCCCTTCACACCTTGCAGCAGGATCTTACTCACTTTCAGCCACTGGTCGTGGGCCATTTTATGCAACTGGATTATAAAATGCTCGGCCTTGGTTTCTACAGGGCGGGTCTCGACAATCCCCTTGAACAATTGCCTACTTTCTGCACCATGCTCGCTTCCAAACACTTTGTGCGAGAGGCACGGCACCGCCACCTGCGTCTGGGCGAACTGTATATGCGCCTTTTCGGAGAGCCTTTACAGCATGAGCACAATGCACTCATAGATGCCCAAGCCACAGCCCGTTGCTTTTTTGAACTGTGGCACAAAGGTGATATTGATGAGCACAGCATACGTCTACAGCAGGAACCACCTCCTCCACTGCCGCTCCGCCGAAGGCCGCGCAGTTACCGCCGAAAGTTACTTTATCTGGCGGGATTCCTGCTAGTTTTTTGTCTCCTATACCTGATCGCTCTGTTAATGCTATGACCCCGAAATACGAATTTCTGAAAACTGTAAAACCTTTTGACCTGTTGCCGGACGAGGTGCTGCAGGGAGTTGCCGAATTGCTGCAGGAGGTGCATTACCCGAAAGACCACCTCCTATACCTGCAGGATGAAACGAAGCTGCGGGGAGTCGACCTGATCATGCGGGGTGAATATGAGGTCTTTTTTTATGACAGTGAGCAGAACAAAAGGCTTGTAACCCATTATGGAAACGGCTCCTGCTTCGGGGGTGCCTCGATCCTGCTCAACCGACGCCGCTCGTTCCGAACGGTCATTGCAAAGAAAGGCACCGTCATCTACACCCTGCACCGCAAAGAGTTTTTAGCGCTGTGCCAGGCCTACGAAGCATTTTTCCATCATTTCACGACAGCGTACGGACGCCGTATGCTTGACGAGGAGTACGCCCATTTCATCAGACCATCACGCATACAACCCGAAAACAGTATAGCTGCTGATCAGCTTTACTCCCGCAAGCTGGAAACCATCGAACCCCGTGCCATCATCGCCTGTACCGGCAGCACAACTATTGCGGAGGCTGCCCAATTGATGGTGAACCAAAAAGTAAGCTGCCTGTTTGTGCAAGACGGCCAAGGTCTGATCAAAGGCTACATCACGGACCTGACCCTGCGCAACAATGTGGTGGCCCGGCAAGTGCCTTATTCCCAGGCCGTGCAAGAGATCATGGATCAACCCATTGTCTCGATCGGAGCGCAAGCCTATATCTATGAAGCGGTGCTGCTCATGTTTCAGACCCGGGCCCGCTATTTATTGATAGCAGACGAAACTGGCTATACTGGCTTTATTAGCCGAAATAAATTGCTCAGCAGCCTGGCACAGTCACCTTTCATGTTCATTCAGTCCGTCAAACTGGCCAGGAGTATGCCTGAACTAAAGCAGCGCTGGCAAAAAGTGCCCGAACTGGTGTACCAATTGCTCAACCGGGGCGTGAAGTCTGAGATCGTGAACCAGGTGATCACCACCGTAGCCGATACGATTGCCATTAACGTCATTGAGGGTGTGATCGCGGAAATGGGGCAACCACCTGCCAGGTTTGTGTTCATGGTTCTGGGTAGCGAGGGCCGAAAGGAGCAAACGTTGCGCACCGACCAGGACAATGCCATCATCTATGAAGACAAGGCCAACGAGCAGCGCGAGCTCGTGCGGGAATACTTCCTAGCCTTTGCCTCCACCGTGTCGGAACGGCTGGATCATATTGGCTTTAGCTTTTGCGAGGGTGGCTTTATGGCGAAGAACTCAAAATGGACCCACTCCCTTTCCCACTGGAAGCGCAACTACAGCAACTGGCTGCAGGAGTCCGATCCTGAGGCGGTACTGAAAATTGCTACCTTCTTCGACTGCCGCTTCTTATATGGCGAAAAGGCCATTATGGACGAACTGAAAGCTTTTCTGCATGAGGAGTTGGAGAACCCAAAGTATATCTTCCTGCATCACATGGCCCAGAATGCTCTCCAGTACGTGCCTCCGCTTACGTTCTTCAACACCATCAGGACGTTCAGCAAAGGCAGTCAGCAGGTATTCAACCTCAAAAAGACCATGACCCCAATTGTAGACCTGGTCAGGGCCTATGCACTGCGTAATCGCATTTTCCTAACCAACACCGGTGAGCGACTGGAGGCACTTTCCCAAATGGGCATTTTCACAGAAAAAGAACACCAGGTGCTGTTGCAGGCCTATTATTACCTGATGGGCATGCGACTCAAAAAGCAGGCGATCCAGATCATTGATGATCGCAAGGAGCCTGACAACCTGCTCGACCCTAAAACCCTAACTAAGATAGAGCAGGTTACGCTGAAAGAGATATTTAAGGTCATCAGTGATTTCCAGACCAAAATAAGAGTCGGTTTTATGGAAACACTTTATTAGGATACACAGCAACAAGAAAGAAGCACATGCAATTTAGCCCACGGTCAGGTATAGCCCTGTTATTTTTGATCCTGTTAGGTGCCAGCCTGTCGGCATATGGACAAGCTACTAATCCAGTTTATGTTGACAAGCAAGGTGTACTGCGTTGGCAGAAAGGAAACGCCGAGGCTAATTTTTTTGGGGTAAACTATACCGTCCCCTTTGCCTACGGCTACCGTTCACACAAAGCTTTAGGTATAGATCCTGAACAGGCTATAGACCAAGATGTTTACCACATGGCTCGGCTCGGTTTTAACGCCTTCCGGGTGCATGTGTGGGACACCGAGATCAGTGATTCATTGGGTAATTTGCTGGAGAACGAACACCTGCGACTCTTTGACTACCTGATCCACAAACTGAAGGAGCGGAACATCAAAATCCTAATCACCCCGATCGCCTTCTGGGGTCCTGGCTATCCCGAACCTGATTACAAGACCGGAGGTTTTTCAAGCATTTACAACAAGCAGCAGGCCGTCACAGAAGAGGCTGCCTTTCAGGCGCAGGAACGCTTCCTGGCCCAGTTCTTTCAGCATGTCAACCCCTACACTAAGGTCACCTACCAAAACGACCCGGACGTGATCGCGACCGAGGTAAACAACGAGCCGCATCATACCGGCCCGAAAGAGCGGGCAACCGAATACGTGAACCGTATGGTGAAAGCCATGCGTGGCACAGGCTGGACCAAGCCGATTTACTACAACATCAGCGAATCGCCGCGCTATGCTGATGCGGTTTCCAAAGCTAACATCGACGGGGTGAGTTTTCAGTGGTACCCAACGGGGCTGGTTGCAAACCGAACCCTGCAGGGCAATTACCTGCCCCACGTGGACAGGTATAACATCCCCTTTGACACCATACCTTCCTTTGCGAACAAAACGCGCATGGTCTACGAGTTTGACGCAGGTGATATCGCCTCGCCCACCATGTATCCTGCGATGGCCCGGAGTTTCCGGGAAGCAGGCTTTCAGTGGGCCACGCAGTTCGCCTACGACCCCATGGCTACAGCCTATGCCAACACCGAATACCAAACCCACTACGTCAACCTGGCCTATACTCCTGAAAAAGCCATCAGTCTGCTCATCGCCTCAAAGGCATTCCAGAAATTACCCCGACTGAAAAACTATGGCGCATACCCTGCCGACAGCTTGTTCGATGTATTTCGTGTGAGCCACCGGCAGCAGTTGAGCGAAATGAACAGCCCGCGGGAGTTCTATTATGCTAATACAACATACACTAAACCCGTCAAGCCGAACAAACTTCAGCGGCTAGCCGGCGTGGGAAATTCTCCGGTTGTGCAATACGGTGGCCGGGGAGCCTATTTTTTGGACAAGCTGGAAAGCGGCGTATGGCGGCTCGAAGTAATGCCCGATGCTATACCTGTCGGCGACCCCTTTGCGAAAGCTTCGCCACAGAAAGAGGTAGTGCGCATTCAGTGGCGAGCCCATACCATGCAGGTGCAGCTCCATGATTTGGGTGATGCTTTTGTCATTGAGGCTTTGAATAAAAACAACAGGTATAGCACCAAAGCCAGCAATGGCAGCTTTAAGATACAGCCTGGTACCTACCTGCTTGTTAGGGATGGCAAAAGGTATAAGCGCAGCCAAAGCAGTATCCATCACCTACAGTTCCATGAGTTTGTAGCCCCTCAGCCACGGTCTACTAATCCAACTGTCTATCATCAACCAAAGCAGGAAGTAACAGCTAACAAACCCCTGTACATCAGTGCTGTAGTAACAGGTATAGAACCGGGTGACAAGGTGACGCTATTGATGAACAACTTCTCAGGGGTATGGAAAACTGTTGATATGCAGGAGAAAGCAGCTTATGCCTGGCAGGCCGAAGTACCAGCTGACATCCTGACGCCCGGCCTGGTGCAGTACCGAATCCTGGTGCAGAAAGGTGACGATGATCTTACCACCTTCCCGGGTGGCCACAAGGGCGATCCACACGCCTGGGATTATCACGAGCAGGACTACTGGCAAATGAGAGTAGCCGCAGAAAACAGCGCGTTGGAGCTATTCAATGCTGCCCAAGACCGCAATTTGATAGTATACCATAATCTCTGGCGCCCCGAAGAGCGGCAGTTAATCACCACCGGCACTCCAGGCCAAATGGCAATTAAACTAAGTCGACCGAGCCTGAGCGAAGAAGAACCAATTATTGCCTGGCAGCACTTCGTTGGCCACCAGCTGCAAAACAGACAAACTGAGCTGTCGGGTTACAAGCGCCTTGTTGTGAAAGCACGAACAGAAAACAGTGCGCCCTTACAAATGAAAGTCACTTTCATCACAAAAGACGCCACTGCCTTTTCGGCTACTGTGGAGCTTGAGCAGCAGCTACAGGATATCGAAATTCCCCTGGATTCCTTCTCACCGGATAATTTCATACTGCTACCAAGGCCTTACCCTGGTTTCCATCCTTTTCGGTTCCAGTCCGGCACGGCAGGTAAACTTAACCTGAGCCACGTTGAAAAAATAGAAGTTTCTATCGGCCAAGGTATAGCTCCTGCTGCTTACGGCAAGCCCTATACCTTTGAGGTATCCTCGGTGTGGCTTACGCCATAGGCAATTACAGTCCGCTAATCTGCCAACTCTTTCCTATATTTGCCCCTGAACTGACGATTTTTACGCTTACATGAATCTGATAGAAGAATTAAGATGGAGAGGCATGCTCCACGATTTCATGCCTGGTACAGAAGAGCAACTGGCATCCGGTATGACTACTGGTTATATCGGTTTTGACCCAACGGCATCCTCGCTGCACATTGGCAACCTGGCTACGATCATGCTGCTGGTGCATCTGCAGCGTGCTGGTCACAAGCCCATCGCACTGGTAGGTGGCGCCACCGGCATGATCGGCGACCCATCCGGCAAATCGGCCGAGCGGAACCTGCTCGACGAAGCAACCCTTCAGGCTAACCTGGCAGGTATAAGAAAGCAGTTAGAGAAGTTCCTGGACTTCAATTGCGGTAATAACGCTGCTGAGATCGTGAACAATTACGACTGGTTCAAAGATTTCAGCTTCCTGGGTTTTCTGCGTGAGGTGGGCAAACACCTTACGGTGAATTACATGATGGCCAAAGACTCCGTGAAGAAGCGCATCAGTGCCGACGAAGAAGGTAACCGTGCCGAAGGCCTTTCATTCACTGAGTTCTCTTACCAACTGATTCAGGGTTACGATTTCTACCATCTTTACAAGAATAAGAACGTGCGTCTGCAGATGGGTGCTTCGGACCAGTGGGGCAATATCACGACGGGCACCGAACTGATCCGCCGCATCGACGATGGCAAAGCCTTCGCTCTGGTGGGTAAACTGGTGACGAAATCAGATGGTACTAAATTTGGCAAGTCCGAGGGTGGCAACGTGTGGCTCGATCCGGCTTACACCTCCCCTTACAAGTTCTACCAGTTCTGGCTCAACTTGTCGGATGAAGAGGCCGAAAAGCTGATCAAGGTATATACATTGTTGCCACAGGACGAGATTGCGCGCTTAACCGAAGAGCACAAACAAGCCCCGCATTTGCGTGTTTTGCAAAAAGCCCTGGCTAAAGATGTTACAATTCGTGTGCATTCTGAAGAAGATTACAAATCAGCTGTCGATGCATCTGAAATTTTATTTGGAAAAGGCGATTTAGAGACCTTAAAAGGCCTAAAAGAGGACGTTTTGCTGTCTGTGTTTGAGGGTGTGCCGCAAATAGAAGTAAGCAAAAGCAACTACGTAGGGGCAGCCACAGTAAGCGATCTGCTTTCTGACGTAACAGAGGGCAAGATTTTCGAATCGAAAGGAGAAGCCAAGCGAATGATCAAGAATGGCGGCGTGAGTATCAACCGCCAGAAGATACAAGGCACGGAAGAGCCTGTAAATTACGAACTGCTGCAGGAGAAATACCTGGTGGTGCAGAAAGGAAAGAAAAACTACTTCCTTATTTCCGTTAACTAACTCACTAACAAGTAGATACCAACAAAAAAGGTGGTCTTTTCAGACCACCTTTTTTGTTGGTATTGTGCTTTAAGAAGCTTATTTCTTCTCAGGAGTGCTGTTTTTCATGTCCTGAACTTCCTTACGGATGTCCTGCGCCATGTTTTTCAGGTCTTGCATACCTTTACGTACACGTGTACCAGCTGCTGCATTGTTCTTGTCATAGAATTTTTCGAAGTCAGCTTCAAGTGACATTACAAGGTCCTTGAGTTTGCTAAAGTTGTTGTTCATTTGAGGTGTTTATTATAGTGAAACATTTGTTTTTACTGCTCCAATATACACATTAAATGATAACATGCAAAGATTAGCAAACTTTAATATATGCCTCTAAAGCAAATTAAACAGATACTGTTGACTTAGAGTATAGGCCTTTATCTAGTTTTTGTGCAATCTTTTCAAAAGCGTCGATTGTCTCTTTCACATCGTCCAAGGTATGCACAGCTGTTGGGATAAGGCGCAGCATGATCACATCTTTCGGGACAACCGGATACACCACGATAGAGCAGAAAATGTTGTAGTTCTCACGCAGATCGAGAGTCAATTGAGTGGCATCCGGAATCTGGCCGTTCAGGAATACTGGTGTAACTGGTGACTCTGTTGTACCGATGTTGAAGCCTTTTTCGCGCAGACCTGTCTGCAGGGCGTTTACCACTTCCCACAGTTTGTCTTTCAGTTCAGGCTTGGTGCGCAGCAGTTCCAATCGCTTGATAGCACCCACCGTTAGTGGCATTGGCAGTGACTTGGCAAAGATCTGGGAACGCATGTTGTACCGAAGGTACTCTACCACCTGCTCGTCGGCGGCCACAAAGGCACCGATGCTGGCCATAGACTTGGCGAAAGTCGAGAAGTAAACGTCGATCCCGTCCTGGCAATCCAGGTGTTCACCTGTACCGGCACCGGTCTTACCCATGGTACCGAATCCGTGTGCGTCGTCAACAAATAGTCTGAACTGGAATTTCTTCTTCAGCTCCACCACTTCTTTCAGCTTGCCCAGGTTACCTGACATACCGAACACACCTTCCGTGATCACCAGAATGGCGCCACCTGTGTTTTCGGCCCAGCGTGTAGCGCGCTCCAGCTGTTTCTCAAGGCTGGCCATGTCGTTGTGCGAGTACACAAACCGTTTGCCCTGGTGCAGGCGCACACCGTCAATGATACAGGCATGCGATTCAGCGTCGTACACAATCACGTCATGGCGATCTACCAGCGCATCGATGATGGACACTACTCCCTGATAACCGAAGTTAAGCAACAGGGCGTCGGGCTTCTGCACAAACTCAGCCAGTTCCGACTCCAGTTTCTCGTGCAGGTTAGAATTCCCAGACATAATACGGGCACCCATTGGATAGGCCATACCCCACTCAGCAGCGGCATCAGCGTCAGCTTTGCGCACTTCCGGGTGATTAGCCAGACCCAGGTAGTTGTTAAGGCTCCAGGTAAGTACTTCCTTGCCCCTAAACTTCATGCGCGGAGCGATCTCCCCTTCAAGCTTTGGAAACGTGAAATAGCCATGCGCATAATGTGAGTGGCTGCCTAACGGACCTCTGTTGGTCAACAACTTTTCAAATAAATCCACCTTGTGTTTAATTAAGTTTCGGGATAATTTAAGGTTATGATATAGTAAGTTATACTATATTTTCAGTTCTGAGTATAATGCCTGCAAATTTATGATTTTATAGATTCATAAACAATTTCTAATACTCCTCCCTTCCCTTTTTCGGCAGCTCATTTTTAAGTTTGCCTGTTATACTGTTTCTTTGAAGAAAATAAAGCTTAGCTGCAGCATGAGAAAAATCAACAAGATACTGGTGGCCAACCGTGGTGAAATCGCCCTGCGCGTGATGCGCTCCGCCAAAGAAATGGGTATCAGCACGGTAGCCGTCTACAGCGAGGCCGACCGTAACGCTCTGCATGTGCGCTACGCCGACGAGGCCGTTTGCGTAGGTGGTCCCAAGTCAAATGAATCCTACCTGCGGGGCGATGTGATCATAGATGTCTGCAAGCGACTGCAGGTTGATGCGATCCACCCAGGCTACGGTTTTCTGTCTGAGAACGCTAATTTCGCCCGCCAGGTGCAGGAAGCCGGCCTGATCTTTATTGGTCCCTCACCAGAAGCCATCGAGCTGATGGGCAGCAAACTGGCTGCCAAGGCTGCTGTAGCCAAGTATAAAATACCCATGGTGCCAGGTACGGAAGAAGCCATAACAGACGTGGAAGAGGCGAAAGAGATCGCCTCAAACGTTGGTTTCCCGATCCTGATCAAAGCGAGTGCCGGTGGTGGAGGCAAGGGGATGCGCGTGGTAGAAAGCGTTGACGTGTTTGAAGAGCAAATGAAGCTGGCTGTCAGCGAGGCGACTTCCGCTTTTGGCGACGGCTCGGTTTTCATCGAAAAATACATTAGCTCTCCCCGCCACATCGAAATACAGGTGCTGGGCGACACGCATGGCAACATTGTGCATCTGTTTGAGCGTGAGTGCTCCATCCAGCGCCGCCACCAGAAAGTGATCGAGGAAGCACCTTCTGCCGTCCTCACACCTGAACTTCGGGATGAAATGGGCCGCTGTGCAGTAGATGTGGCTAAAGCCTGCGACTATGTGGGTGCCGGCACCGTAGAATTTCTGGTAGATGAGAATCTGAACTTCTATTTCCTTGAGATGAACACGCGTCTGCAGGTAGAGCACCCTGTGACTGAGCAGATTACGGGCCTGGACCTGGTGAAAGAGCAAATTCTGATCGCCGAGGGCAACCCACTAAGCTTCCGTCAGGAAGACCTGCAGATAAACGGTCATGCACTGGAACTGCGTGTGTATGCTGAGGATCCGGCCAATAACTTTTTGCCTGATATCGGACGCTTGGAAACCTACGTTCGCCCACAGGGACTTGGTGTACGCGTAGACGATGGCTTCGAACAAGGTATGGATATTCCCATCTATTACGATCCGATGATCGCCAAACTGGTAACATTTGGGAAAGACCGTCAGGAAGCCATCGAGAAAATGCTCCGGGCCATTGATGAGTACAAGATCACAGGTATAGAAACCACGCTTCCTTTTGGCACATTCGTACTGCAACACGAAGCATTTGTTTCCGGCAACTTCGATACCAAATTCATCGAGCGCTACTTTACCCCTAGCGTACTGGAGCCAAAGCCGACTGAAGACGCAGAGGAAATAGCTGCTGTGCTGGCAGCCATGTTATTAGGAAACAACAAACCCAAAGTAAGCGCTACGAGTACCGGTGCACAGAGCGGCACGGTTTCTAACTGGCGCAAAAACAGAGTAAAATAAGGTATAGCCTTTTTAAAATACAGAAGGGGCCGATCGAATGACCGGCCCCTTCTGCTTATATAATGGATATAATTCTAGATCAGGTCAAAGAGGTTGCGGACCCCTACCTGCTTGGCCGAGGTAAAACCCTCCCCAAAGGTCACCCCGATCGCATGCCCATATTCGCGCGCTCTGGCTTCAATGAAATCCAGAAACTCGGGCGATGAGATGTAGGTATTAGGAGAACTGTCATCTGGGTTGTAAAACTGTGTCCGGAATGCCCGGATAGTTTCCAGCTTCTTCTCCCAATAAGGTGTTACATCCATCACAAAGTCAGGTTTTATGTAACGGTCCTGTATGAAATTGTAGGTTGCCTTCGGGCGCCATGCCTGTTGTTCCAGGCCATCTTCCCCCAGGGTCTTGATCATTTTGAGTCCTGCCAGGAAACAGGCCTCTGCCACTACTGCCGCGCCGCGTCCATGGTCCGGATGACGGTCATGCAGGGCATTCATCAGCACGATGTCAGGCTGGTACTGGCGCACTTTGCGTACGATCTGCAACTGATGCTCCTTGTCATTGGTAAAAAATCCATCGGCAAAGCCCAGGTTGTCACGCACGGAAAGTCCCATGATCCTGGCCGCCTCCTCTGCTTCTGTCACGCGCTCCGCGGGAGTGCCCCGCGTACCGAGTTCACCTCGTGTCAGGTCTACCACCCCGGCTTTTCTACCGGAAGCGATATGCGCTATAAGTGTACCGGCACAGCCAAGCTCCACATCATCCGGGTGTGAGGCAAAGGCAAGTATATCTAGCTTCATCATCAATTGCTTACTTATCTAACTCGGAGCGAGCGTCCAACCTTCAGGGTAGTACGGGTGCTAATACCGTTCAGTTTAGTGATCTGGCTAACAGAAACACCGTAGCGCTTTGCTATACCTGACAGCGTGTCGCCGCTCCGCACCTTATGATAGGTTGATTTGCGGGAACCGCTGCTACTGCCCTTTGATTTATTATAGTAGTTGAATAATGCTGATGTAATGACAAAGCTTTGTCCTTTGAGTAAATAGTCAGGAAAGTCATACATCAACTCCGGATCGAGCGGGTTGCCCTGGTAACGCACCTCATAGTGCAGGTGTGGTCCGGAACTACGGCCGGTGCTACCGCCTAAACCAATTACTTCGCCTGCCTTTACAAACTGCCCGGTCTCAGCGATGGTCCTACTCATGTGACCGTAAAGCGTTTCTAAGCCGTTGTAATGACGTAAAACGATGTAGTTGCCGTAGCCTCCGCCATCCCACTTATTGATGCGTACTACCCCGTCAAAAGCGGCATAAATAGAGTCGCCGGTGTTCAGGTCAATGTCAGTGCCATAGTGCCAGCGATAGCCCCTGTGTCCGAAGCGGCTTGTCACAGGTGTCTTCTCCAAAGGCATTTTGTAGTCGCGTTTGACTCTGGGATCGTAGAGCGTTATATCCACTGTGTCCTTTAACTGACGGCCATCCATACGGTATGGGTTAATGTTCCGCGTGTCCCAAATGGCGTAGTAGCCTGCAATCTTGATCCAGGTAGAGTCGATCAGTACTTCCTCTGACACTTCTACGATGTGCTGCTCCCCTAAGTCAAGTTCTGACGTATCTTCACTGACGATCGAGAGCTCCTTTTTGGGGTTAAAGAAAATAGACTTGCCAGCGTCCGAATCATCCTCCGGAAACTCCTCATACTTAATCAGGATCGTGGTATCAGGCCGTACATAGTCTATTTTAGGTGATTTTACCTTAAATAGGTCTTTGACCTTACCCTGAGCAAAGGCACTGCCTGTCCCGGAAACGAGACAGAGCAAAAAGAGTGCAATCGTAAGGGGTGCTTTATACTTTAGCATTATATTGAATATTAGGCGGAGCTGATTTAAAAAGCTCAATGTCGCAAAATTAACTACAGCAACGCCATTTTATTGTGGTCATACCCTGTCCGGTCTAAAAAGAATGTGGTGGACGGGTTTGACCTATCGTAATATTTAGTGCAAATCCTGTGCAGCCAGATAGCGCTCGGCATCAAGCGCGGCCATGCAACCTGTGCCGGCTGCCGTCACAGCCTGGCGGTACGTAAAGTCCTGTACATCGCCGCAGGCAAACACGCCGTCGATATTGGTTTTGCTCGTCCCCGGAATGGTGCGGATATAACCGTTTTCATCCAGGTTCAGGTAGTCAGCAAAAATACCCGAGTTAGGCTGGTGGCCGATCGCCACGAAAAAGCCACTTACAGGAATTTCGCGCAGTTCATCTGTCAGCACATTGCGCACACGCACTGCATCTACTACTTCTTCACCCAGGATCTCGTCAGTCACTGAGTTCCATAGAATTTCAATGTTTTTGGTTTTCTTCACGCGCTCCTGCATGATCGTAGAAGCACGCATCTCATCCCGGCGTACGATCATGTACACCTTCTTGCAGATGTTGGCAAGATAGGTTGCCTCTTCAGCCGCCGTATCGCCGGCACCTACAACCGCTACATCCTGTCCACGATAGAAGAAACCATCGCAAACGGCACAGGCACTAACCCCATTGCCATTCAGACGGGCTTCTGACTCCATACCCAGCCATTTGGCTGATGCACCTGTGGAAATGATCACAGCATGCGCCTCAATTACCTTCTGGTCGTCAATCGTAACTTTGTGCGGCTGCGAAGAGAAATCTACAGCTGTGGCGATGCCATACCTAACATCGGTTCCAAAACGCTCGGCCTGGCGCTTAAAGTCCTCCATCATCTGCGGGCCGTTAATGCCATCCGGGTAGCCCGGATAATTTTCTACATCATTGGTTATGGTAAGCTGTCCGCCGGGCTGTAAACCTTGGTACAGCACGGGGTTAAGTCCGGCACGGGAGGCATAGATAGCTGCTGTATATCCAGCGGGGCCTGAGCCGATGATCAGGCATTTTACTTTTTCTATTTCCATTATATGTAAGGCTTATTCGAAATTGGTTGCAAGTATACAAAAAATATGATGCTCTGCCTGCATACTTCCTGTGTTAATTAGCATATACTCGGTAGACAACAAGCAGCAACAGCCAGAAATACAAAGAGCCCTGACCTTACGGACAGGGCTCTTTACAGTGTTTTTATTAGCCTAACCTAAATAAGGCTTCAATGCTTTGCTTCTGGAGGTATGACGTAGTCTTCGGATCGCTTTCTCCTTGATCTGACGCACACGCTCGCGGGTCAGGTTAAACTTCTCCCCGATTTCTTCCAGCGTGAGTGAATGCTCGCCGTTCAGACCGAAGTAAAGCGTGATTACATCAGCCTCACGTTTGGTAAGGGTAGACAAAGCACGCTGCACTTCCTTACGGAGCGAGTCGTTCATCAGACCTGTGTCAGGTGACTCTTCGTCTTCGTTTTCAAGCACATCCAACAGGCGGTTTTCCTCTCCCTGCACAAACGGAGCATCTACTGACACGTGACGGCCAGAGATTTTGAGTGTGTCAACAACTTCAGCAGTTGTCAATTCAAGCACCTCTGCGATCTCTTCCGGAGAAGGCTCGCGCTCAAATTTCTGCTCTAGTTCAGAGAAAGACTTAGATATCTTGTTAAGAGAACCAACACGGTTCAGCGGAAGACGCACGATACGAGACTGCTCGGCCAATGCCTGCAGAATAGACTGACGGATCCACCAAACTGCATAAGAGATGAACTTGAAACCTCTTGTTTCATCAAAACGCTTGGCAGCTTTGATCAGACCCAGGTTACCCTCGTTAATAAGGTCGCCTAGCGAAAGGCCCTGGTTCTGGTACTGCTTTGCTACTGACACAACGAAACGCAGGTTGGCTTTGGTCAACTTCTCAAGTGCAAACTGATCTCCCTCTTTGATTCTCTGAGCAAGCGATACCTCCTCATCCGGCGTAAGCAAATCGACTTTACCAATCTCCTGCAGGTATTTATCAAGCGACTGGCTTTCGCGGTTGGTGATCTGTTTGCTTATCTTGAGTTGTCTCATCAGAGTATATTGTTATTACAAAAAATGTGAAAATCTTAATTCTGGGCTCGTTGGGGTAACATCAGAAAATCGCGCAAAGTTCTTACATTTTAAGAATAAAATCAAGAAGCATTTACGCGACGTCAAAACATAATACTCCTGACGCCACTCCGCCTTATACGGAACGGGCATCAGGAGTATAAGATTTAATGATTATTGTTGCGCTTCAGCGCCCGGCTTTGGTAGTATAGCCTTACGTGACAGCTTGAACTTACCCGTCTTCTTATCAACGTCGATCAGCTTCACCTTCACTTCTTCACCAATTTCCAGCACGCCGTCCATTGTCTCGAGGCGCTCATGCTTAATCTCTGAAATGTGCAGCAAACCGTCTTTACCTGGCATGAACTCTACAAAGGCACCATAAGGCTGGATAGATTTCACTTTACCAATGTAAATCTCTCCAATCTCAGGCTGCGAAACAATTGCCTTGATTTTGGCTACCGCACTGTTCATAGAGTCCTGATCAGTAGCAAAGATGTTCACATGGCCTTTCTCGTTCTTCTCTTCGATAAGAATAGTAGCACCCGTGTCTTTTTGGATCTGCTGAATTACTTTACCACCTGGTCCGATCACGGCGCCGATAAACTCCTTGTCAATCACGATGTTGAATGAACGAGGCGTATGTGGCTTGTAATCAGGGTTAGGAGAAGAAATGGTCTTGTTCATCTCGTTGAGAATGTGCAGACGACCTTCTCTTGCCTGAGCAAGTGCCTGGCTCAATACATCGTGAGACAAGCCCTGTACTTTAATGTCCATCTGGCAGGCAGTAATACCTTTGCTGGTACCAGCTACTTTAAAGTCCATATCACCTAAGTGGTCTTCATCACCCAGGATGTCAGAAAGAACGGCAAAGTTGCCTGTGCTCTCGTCTGTGATCAAGCCCATGGCTATACCTGAAACGCCGTCCTTTACAGGAACGCCTGCGTCCATTAGGGCAAGCGAACCAGCACATACCGTGGCCATAGAAGAAGAACCGTTAGACTCCAGGATGTCAGACACGATACGGATCGTGTATGGGTTCTCAGAATCAGCAGGAAGCACTTTCTTAAGGGCTCTGAGTGCCAGGTTACCGTGACCGATCTCACGACGGCCAGGACCTCTGTTTGGCTTCACCTCACCTGTTGAGAAGGCAGGGAAGTTATAGTGCAGCAAAAACTTATTGTAACCGGATACCATCGCACTGTCGATCATCTGCTCGTCCAGTTTGGTACCCAATGTAACTGTAGTCAGGGATTGTGTCTCACCTCGTGTGAATACGGCTGAACCGTGCGTAGCTGGCAGGTAGTTGATCTCTGACCAGATAGGACGGATCTCATTCAACTGACGGCCATCCAGACGCACACGGTCATTGAGGATCATCTTACGAACGGCATCCTTCTCAACATCGTGGTAGTAGGTCTTGATCAGGCCCATGTCATAGCCATGCTCCTCACCCAGCGACTCAACGAACTCGTTCAGTACGGCGGCAAATCCTTCTTTGCGCTCAGCTTTGTTGGCACGGCCACGCTTGGCTACTTCATAAGCCTTGTCGTAAGTGGCCGCATATACCTTCTGGCGAAGCTCGTCATCATGTGTTTCATGGGAATACTCACGCTTCTGCAGTTTGCCTACCATTTCGGCAAGCTCCATCTGCGCTTGGCACTGTACTTTGATCGCTTCGTGTGCGAAGGCGATTGCCTCCAGCATTTCCTCTTCAGACACCTCGTTCATCTCACCCTCTACCATCGCCACGCTGTCGATTGAGCCACCTACGATCATGTCGATGTCTGCGTTCTTAAGGTCAGAAACTTTCGGGTTGATCACAAACTGACCGTCGATGCGCGCTACGCGCACTTCGGAGATAGGACCGTTGAAAGGAATGTCAGAAACAGCGAGGGCTGCAGAAGCTGCCAGTGCCGCCAGGGCATCCGGCATGATCTCTGCGTCTGCCGAGATCATATGTATAGTCATCTGGGTTTCGGCATGGTAGTCACCCGGGAACATAGGGCGCAGAATGCGGTCAACCAGACGTGATATCAAAATTTCGTAGTCAGAAAGGCGTGCCTCTCTTTTGAGGAAACCTCCCGGGATTTTACCAGATGAAGCAAACTTCTCCTGATAGTCCACTGAAAGGGGTAGAAAGTCAACTCCCTCGCGGGCTTCTTTATTAGAAACGACAGCTGCCAGTAGCATGGTGGTGCCCATTTTTACTACTACAGAACCGTCAGCCTGCTTGGCTAATTTACCAGTTTCGATAGTGATCTCCCGGCCATCCGGAAGAAAGATTGTTTTTGTGATCGCGTTTTGTGACATCTTCAATTATTATTTTTTAGCATCAAATAAACAGGGCTACCGTTTGCAGCCGCTGCTGGGGTACTGGCAAAGAGGAAGGGGGATTATAAAAGGGGCAGAAAAAAATAGGGAATCCCTGTCAGAAATTCCCTAATTTTCTATAAGCTTATTTACGGATACCAAGCTCGGCGATGATCGCTCTGTATCTTTCAATGTCATTTTTCTGCAGGTAGTTCAGAAGTCTTCTTCTTTTACCTACCAGCTTAAGAAGACCAAGACGAGTGCCGAAGTCTTTCTTATGAACCTTCAGGTGCTCTGTCAGATCAGCAATGCGCGTAGTGAACAGCGCGATCTGGCCTTCTGCAGAACCCGTGTCTGTCTTAGACTTGCTCAGGCTGTGCTTCTCAAAAATTTCTTGTTTCGCTTCAGTAGTTAATTTCATTGCGTATAAAAAATATCAATCTGTTATATTCAGTGGATAGTATCCCGTATAAGCCGCAAAGTTAAATAAAATATCTATATTAAAAAACTATTTGCAGCGAGTTATTTTGGTGCAGTTCTATATTTTGCTGCGCTTTAAACGGGTCATCAGCTTGCGCCAGAAGTCTACTTCCAGCAGGCTCGAGTCGTTCTGCGCCTGGTACAGAAAGAACAAGCCAATCGGCAGCAGGATGGCGTTCGCGCCCCACATCCCTGCCTCCACCGAAATCAGGCCTTCCCTCGCCCACTTCTCACCTAATATGCCCAGCACGTACATCACAATGAAAAACATAATGGAAATGATCACTGGCACGCCCAAACCACCCTTCTTAATGATGGCTCCCAGCGGCGCACCGATCAGAAACATGATCAGGATGGCAAATGACTGGGTGTACTTGCGCCAGATTTCAATTTCATAGTTGTTGGCATCTCGGCCAAGCGTAGCCACACGCTCTTTATAGCTCGACGTAAAACTCTTTACATTGCGGGCTTTATTGGCTGCAGCCAGCATGACGTCCGCCGTGATGGGTGACAAAGCCTTTTGCTCGTGCACAGAGTCCGGCAATACTTTGGTGAGTGGAAGGCCATTCTTCACCTGCCCTGTATCCGCTTTAAAATACATGTAAAAGGGATCCACGTTAGGAGCATACATCCGCTGCTCCCGGACACCCGAGCGACGCAATGAATCTGTTACCGCCGTCAGCTGCCCGATGTCTTTCATCATTTTGTTATCCGAGAAAAGCTCTTCGCGGGTACGGTCCAGCTCAAAAGAGGCCAGGCTGAAAATGATCTTGGTGGCGTCAAACTTTTCGCGCACAAACTGCTCCGATGAATTTCGGAATCCCCCGTTGTTCTGATCAACGTAGGTATTACCGCGGAACAATTCCAGAATCAGGTAATTGTCATCGTATTCGGTATACATCTGCCCCGAGTCGGCCAGTATCACCGTCGTATTGTTGCCACCTTTGGAGTGGTCGTAGATCATGATGTCCCGCAGGGAGCGCCCGTCATTCAGCTTCTCATTTATTTTAATGCTATAGCCGGGCAAGCCGTTGTAAAAGGCGCCTTCCTTGAAGTTCATGGCCGGCTTTTTCTGCCTGATATCCCACAACAGACTATAGGCTTTGAGGTTTGCCTTCGGAACAACGTAGTTATTAAAGAAAAAGGCTCCGATGGAGAGCGCAATTACAAAAAAGGCTACGGGGCGCAAAATACGCGGCAAGGCTACACCAGACGTCTTGATGGCGGTAAGTTCGTGGTGCTCTCCCAGGGTACCGAAGGTCATCAATGCGGAAAGCAGTACCGCAAGTGGAAGGGCGACAGGCGCCATGTTGATGCTGAAATAGAACAGCAGCTCTGCAAAAACGTCGTACCCCAGGTCTTTTCCCACCAGTTCATCGAGGTATTTAAGCATATACTGCGTGAGCAGAATAAACTCCACGATGGCAAACGTGAGCAAGAAAGGGCCGGCAAAGGATTTAAGTATTAGCTTATCTAGTTTCTTCATGTTGGCCAATTGGCATGCGGGCGTCAGAAAACCCGGTTATTTTCTTAAACACCGGTCTTCCAAAAATCGTGCAAAGATAAGCCTTTGGTGATAAGATGTGCTACCCTCCTACTATTTCACGTAGTTTCTGCATCAAATGCTCCCACAGCTCCTCCAACTCTTCCTCGTCATCTTCCTCTGAGTAGTCTACCACTTTCAGATACTGCTCCTGCGTCAGTTCGCTTGATTCGATCGAAAAATCGATATAAGATGGATCTGAAGTGTGTGTTTTGTCATCGTTGAGGAAAAGAAAGCGAACAGAACGATTCGTACGGTGGCTCGTCATCTCAGCGTAATGGTTGCGTCCATCCCAGAAGAAGTTGTAAACCTTGTCCTCGTTTATGGAAACGTCGTCACAAAACCACTGCGAAAGACCACTTAGGGTGCTCAGGTATGGGTACAGCAAACGGGCAGATGCATTTATAGGATACTCACGCACAAATTTCGTCTTTGTAGCTTTCATTATCTGTTGTTGTAAGTGACTGAGTAAGTATAGTATTAATTTCTGATTTGCTAAATATACAGAAAATAAAATATTTTTTTGTGCATCGATTGTTGCTTTTTTTAAAACTAACCGCTTATATTTGCACCACAATTCGGCGGGGTAGCTCAGATGGTTAGAGCGCAGGATTCATAACCCTGAGGTCGGCAGTTCGATTCTGCTCCCCGCTACAGAGCCCTGGATGCAAGTCCGGGGCTTTTTTTATGCCCTTCTCACTCTTTATCAAATGATTTCAGCAGGATCCGCGGCTGAATGCTGACCATCACCCATCCCCAGTCGGCGTAACTTGAAGCATTGCCGGGCTTAATTGCTTCCATAGTATTGCCTGCAAACAGACTGCTGTACCCCAGGAAAAACTGTATCTGATCGGAGTGCTTGTATTGGAGTACGGCATCAATCTCAGAGCCCAGGTAGCGATTGCTTGTCGCCGGGAGTCTTTCAGTGGCACTCAGGTTCTTAGCCAGCGCAAAGTAGTGGTAGTCCACGGAAAAGCTATACCTGGCTTTTGGGGTGTAGCCGATCTTGAGGTAGTTGTTGTGCAGACCGCCCTGCCGTGTATCGGCCGGAACGTTTATAAAGTAGTCCATGAAGCCGTAGAACTTATGGTTCGTGGCGTACAGCGTGTTAAAAGTATGCACCTTACGCTCGTGTCCGGCCATACCTGACAAATAAGTGGTCCCTACCGTAAACCGGAAAGGCTGGAAGGTATAGGCCGCCTCTGCTACCGCCAGGTAGGCCGCTATCTTTTTCCCGCTGCTGTGTTCGCCTGACTGCCTGTACAGCGAGCCGTTGAGTTGCACACGTTCCTGCAGGTAGTTGAGGTCCAGGCCATACGTATGCCGGAAGTATACGCCTCCCACCGTGTCAGGTCTTTGAAAACCGTCGCTGATGTGCATGGCCGAAACAGACAACTGATCATTTAACTTTTTATGCGCCCATAAAAATCCCAATACTTTGTAATTGTTCAGCCGGTAGTGCGTGTCGAACAGAGTTTCTTTCTCCTGGTTAAAGGCACCACCGGCATCCACGCTTATACCTTCCCACCTGGCTTTCAGCAGCAGACCGTCATGGCTGCGGGCTTGCTGCACCCAGTCCACATTACCCAGCAGGCGGTCGTTGTTGTAAACGAACTCCTGACGACCCAACTTTACGGAGAACCTATCTGATAAGGCAAACTCACCCCAGGCTTCATGCATGGCTGTGGAAGGAGTGTCCTTTAAGTGCGGCTCGTCACCCCAGACCCTGACGTCCTGCAAGCTAAACCGCATCTGTACTTTGTCCTGCTTGTAGTCGAGTGTAAGCCTGGAGCGCTGGTTTACAAAGAAGGCCCCGTTTTGTCCATCAGGCAAGCTTTGGTAGCCATTTCGCCACTCCGCTCTGGGCCTGACCTGCGGTGTCAGGTATAGCTGCGCCCAGGCTGCTTCCAGTGGGTACAATACTAGCAGCAATAGCAGCAACATTTTCGGTGTAAAACTCACTTTCATATTTGCAACGTTTTAATGGTGAGAACTGCCACTGAATGCGTGTTGACCATGCCGAACTTGCCAGCATGCGTACGCGCGACCGTAACGATGCGAAGTAGCGCAACTTACCCGCCCCAAGCGATGACTGCTATCATGCGCAAAGATGACTTTGATTAGTTTGCAATGGGTATAAACGCAAAAAGGGCCTGACTTGCGTCAGGCCCTTTTTGGTCATATAGCGAAAGTAAATTACTTTACTTTGTCAACGATGCTCTTGAAAGCTTCCGGATGGTTCATCGCCAGGTCAGCAAGTACTTTACGGTTCAGGTCGATGTTCGCTTTTTTCAAAGCGCCCATTAGCTGAGAGTAAGACATGCCATGCTCACGTGCACCTGCGTTGATACGCTGGATCCAAAGGGCGCGGAAATCTCTCTTTTTCGCTTTTCTGTCACGGTAAGCATAAAGCAAACCTTTTTCAATTGCGTTTTTCGCAACTGTCCAGACATTCTTGCGACGGCCAAAGTAACCTTTGGCCATTTTCATCATTTTTTTTCTTCTGTGTCGCGCTGCGACAACGTTTACCGATCTAGGCATTTCTAAAAAGTTTTGGCGGCTGGTGATTAAGCTTTAATCTTCAAAAGACCAGGCACCGGGTTCGTACTGAAAAATTAACCGTTCTAACTCCGGGGAATTAGATTTGAAGCATGAGTTTCACTCTGTCCATATCAGCTGTGCTAACAAGGCCAGTGTGTGTCAAGTTACGCTTCTGCTTCGTCGTCTTCTTGGTCAGGATGTGGCTCTTGTAAGCGTGCTTACGCTTAATTTTGCCAGTACCTGTCAAAGAAAAACGCTTCTTTGCACCAGATTTTGTTTTAACTTTTGGCATGTGTATATAATTAATTAAACAAATTACTTTTTAACGGGAGGTGCTACTTTCGGTGAAAGGATCAGGAACATTCTCTTTCCTTCCAGCTTTGGCAATTGCTCCACCTTCGCAATGTCTTCCAGCGCCTGGGCAAACTTCAGCAGCAGGATCTCGCCTCTTTCCTTGAACACGATCGTACGACCGACAAAGTGCACATAAGACTTGATCTTAAACCCACTCTCCAGGAAAGCTTTCGCATGTTTCAGCTTAAACTCAAAGTCGTGGTCATCTGTGTTAGGGCCGAAACGGATCTCCTTGATGACTACCTTCTGAGCTTTGGCTTTCATCTCACGGGTTTTCTTCTTCTGCTCGTACTTGAATTTCGAGTAGTCGATGATACGGCAAACCGGTGGATTAGCAGTTGGCGAAATCTCAACCAGGTCAAGATTCTGCTCGTTCGCTATTTTCTGAGCATCTCTGGTTGAGAACACTCCCTGCTCTACATTGTCACCAACTAACCGGACTTCTCTGGCAGTTATTTTATCATTGACTTTGTATGGCTCCTCCACTTTTCCGCGTGGGATGTAGCGCTTGTTTGGCGTAGCTATAGTTTTACCTCCTTAAATTAAGTTTATAAATCAGGGTGCGAATATCGCACATTTTATATCAAGAAAAAAATATCTCTTGCTAATTGTTCAGCATCTCAGCAATTTTTGACTGAAAAGTAGCGATGAACTCATCCACAGTCATCGTGCCCAGATCGCCTTCTCCGTGCTTGCGCACCGACACGACGCCGTTTTCCTGCTCCTTCTCCCCGACGATCAGCATGTAAGGCACCTTGCTCACTTCTGCATCGCGGATCTTCCGTCCGATCTTCTCATCCCGGTTGTCTACAAAACCCCGGATATCGTTCTGCTGCAGCTGGTCGTATACCTGTTGTGCAAAGTCCTGGTACTTCTCAGATATAGGCAGAATGGCAAATTGCTCCGGGCTAAGCCACAGCGGGAAATTTCCGCCGCAGTGCTCGATCAGCACAGCCACAAAGCGCTCCAAGGAGCCAAATGGCGCACGGTGGATCATCACAGGGCGATGTTTGGCATTGTCAGCGCCGATGTATTCGAGCTGGAACCTTTCTGGTAAGTTATAATCCACCTGAATAGTTCCCAACTGCCACTTGCGGCCCAGCGCATCGCGCACCATAAAGTCAAGCTTTGGACCGTAAAACGCGGCTTCGCCCAGTTCGGTTACAGTGGTGAGCCCCTTTTCCGCGGCAGCCTCGATAATGGCGCTTTCGGCTTTCTCCCAGTTCTCGTCTGAACCGATGTATTTGGCTTTGTTCTCCGGATCACGCAGGGAAACCTGGGCGGTATAGTCTTCAAAACCAAGCGCCTTGAACACGTACAGCACTAAGTCAATTACCTTGATGAACTCTTCCTTCACCTGGTCCGGACGGCAGAAAATGTGCGCATCGTCCTGAGTAAAGCCACGCACGCGGGTCAGACCGTGCAGCTCGCCGCTTTGCTCGTAGCGGTACACGGTACCAAACTCAGCAAAACGTACCGGCAGCTCTTTGTAAGAGCGCGGACGGGTTTTGTAGATCTCGCAGTGGTGCGGGCAGTTCATCGGCTTTAGCAGGAACTCCTCGTTCTCGTTCGGCGTCTTGATCGGTTGGAATGAGTCAGCGCCATACTTCTCGTAGTGACCGGAAGTAACGTATAGCTCCTTGCTGCCGATGTGTGGCGTTACCACAGGCTGGTAGCCTGCTTTCACCTGGGCCTTGCGCATAAACTGCTCGAGTCGCTCGCGCAGCAACGTGCCTTTCGGCAACCACAGTGGCAAGCCCATACCTACCTTCTCAGAAAAGGCGAACAGTTCCAGTTCTTTGCCCAGTTTGCGGTGGTCGCGTTTTTTGGCTTCTTCCAGGCGCTCCAGGTATTCTGTCAGCTCCTTCTGTTTCGGGAAGGTGATGGCATAGATACGTGTTAGCTGCTTGCTTTTCTCGTCGCCTCTCCAATAGGCACCGGCCACGTTCATCAGCTTGGCGGCCTTGATGAAGCCCGTGTTCGGGATATGTGGTCCGCGGCAAAGGTCCACGAAGTTGCCCTGGGTATAAAAGGTAATAGTTCCTTCTTCCAGGTCCTGGAGCAAGTCAAGCTTATATTGATCGCCTTTTTCGGTGAAATATTGGATGGCATCGGCCTTTGAAACCTCCTGACGCTTATACTCATTTTTTGCGCGTGCCAACTCCAGCATTTTCTGCTCTACTTTGGCAAAGTCATCCTGCGAAAAGGTTTTGCCCTCGCCCAGGTCCACGTCATAGTAAAAGCCATTCTCAACAGGCGGTCCGATGCCGAATTTTATACCTGGGTATAGCTCTTCCAGCGCTTCAGCCAATAAGTGGGCCGAGGAGTGCCAGAATGTATTTTTGCCCAGATCGTCGTTCCAGGTGAGCAGTTGCACGCTGGCATCTTCTTCTATAGGGCGAGACAGATCCCAAACGGAACCGTTCACCTTTACGGCCAAAACATTGCGGGCAAGTCCCTCGCTAATGCTGGTGGCGATCTCGAGGCCAGTTACGCCTTTCGGATACTGGCGTACAGAGCCGTCTGGCAAAGTGATGTTGATCATGTTATTTCTTAGTATCGTTTTAAAAGCCCCGCTGCCTGACAGCCATACTGTCGAGCTGGGGTCTGGGTCTTTCTAATCTATATCGGAGCCGGGCAACACTTTGTCTGGCATAGGTATGTTTCGGCTCAATAGCCAGCATACGCTCGTAAGTGCGCATGGCTGCCAGGTTCTCCCCTGTTCGCTCCAGGCTACTTGCCCGCACAGACAGGTATTTGAGCTCTTTGCTATACCTCGGCGCATTCTCCAGGTGCTGCAAGGCCAGTTCATTCTCTCCCAGACCATGCCGCAGCTGCGCCAACTGAAAGTGGGCCGCCTGCATTGTGTCTGACAAAGCGAGCACCTTTTCGAAGCTGGCCAGGGCACTGTCTTTACGAGCTGACTGCAGTTGAAGCACCCCTTTGTAGTGCCACAACTCAGGATCTTCTGGCGAGAGTCGCAATCCGTGCTCCGTATGCTTTCTGGCCTGAGCCAAGTCCGGCTGCGCCAGGTATAGCCCCGCCAGTGAGCGATGTGTTTCCGCAAAGTCAGGCTTAAACTCAAGCGCCTGCTGGTAATGCCTGATTGCTACTACTGTATCACCGGTCACTTCCGAAACTCTACCCTTGTAGTAGACCGCATATGGATCGTCAGGTGACAGTTCTAGCGCTTGCTTTGCAAATCGGGACGCTTTCGCATACTCGCCCTTGTCCAGGTATAGCTCCGTCAAAAGCACGTAAAGCGATGAACTTTCAAACGAGTTCCTTTCTGCCTGCAGCGCCAGTGGCAAAGCCTCTTCACGCCTGCCCATCAGGTATAGCACCTGTGCTTTTACAAAGAAGTTGGCAGGCTCCTTAGACAGCCTGATGGCTTCGTTTACATCGCTTAATGCCTTGTCCAGTTCATCCTGCCGTAGCAGCACCATGGCTCTCCTGGCGTACAGACTGCCGTCGCGTTTCGACCGCTCAATGGCTTCGCTTAGACTGACCAGCTGTTTTGCAGGATCCTCCACCGCCACTGCCTCCAGGTCTACCATCTGCTCCCGGGTACCTTCTTCTTTGCCGCAACCGGAAAGCATCCATACCACCACTACCCAACTTAAGACCCAACGAGACATCATGTGCTGCCTATTCTTACTATCTAGATTGCCGCTAAATTATAGATAATTTGCCTAAATAACGACAAATCACCCGCCTTATAGTTTTAAAGAAACACAAAGGGCCTGCCACCGGATGGAAGCAGGCCCTTTGTGTTGCAGTTATGTCTTATTACTTCTGATATGCTTGCAACATCATTTTACAGCGCCTGCTTAACTCCAGTTCCTCCTTCGTTTGTAGGTCAAGGTTCTGGGCCATGGCACGCTGCAGCGTATACACACAAGCATCTTTGTTTTTCATTTCCTGATAGATATTGGCCAGGTCAAAATAATAGCGCAGGTTATTAGGGTTATGCAAAATAGCCATTTCCATAGCGTAAATCGCGTCTTTGTTAGTAGCCGGTTTCTCTGCCATCCCACCCAGCATTACTTTGTAAGCTGTAATTTCTGCAAAATTGAGATTGGCCATTTTAAAGTACCAACGGCCCAGCAAATGCCATGCATCTGCATATTTATCATCAGCTGCAAGGGCTCCATCCAGGTATGCTTTTGTCTGGTTGATCATCGCTAACCGCTGCTTCGGGCCTGACACCATGGCCAAGGAAGCCAGAGAAAGCGCCATGGCATAATTAGAACGGGCATCCATAGAGTCCAACAAATAGGCACGGTGGGCGTAGTCTTTGGCGGTGCTAAAATGATTGAGCTTGCGGGTGTCGTCTGAGAATCGGTTACCCATCAGGCTGTGCAGGAGACTGGCTTGGCAAAGCGCTTCGTAATTCGACTCGTCCGCTACTATAATCTGCTCATACACGGCCAGTGCCTCTGTTTCCTTGTATTGCTCTTTCAGCTCATAAGCCTTCTTTAAAAGCACATCATGCCCGGAATCTCCCAGCGCGTCCATTGGACGAACAAGGAAACCGAGCATCATGAGTAAAACAGGTATAGCTTTAATAAGTATTCGCATAATATGTAATCAGCAACCTAATATATTGCTTTAAAACGACTTATGCAAAAAAGGATTTAATTTAGAACAAATCCAGCTGCTTCCTTTTCTTCAGAGCCTTTTTTGCACTGCCGTCTTCTGATAGTTCTTCTACGGCTTCAAGCGCATCAAGTTGAGCCCCACTGACTTTGGCTGCTTCCTCTGCTAGTTCCTTCAACTCGGAGGGCAATGTTACAGGTTCTCGTTTCGTGGTAACTTTCTTAGTTTTAGGCTTTTCTTCCTGCTCCACCTCCTCTAACTTAGGCACCTTCACGTCGTAAATCTTAAAGTAGCTGAGCTTGTTGCCCATGGCTTTCCAACCTTTCACGTCGATGAATTCGCTGAGCAACAGTTTCTCCGTCTCTTTCTCACCGCGCAGCGAACGCTTGAAACTAATTGTCGCCATCGGAACCGGATGCGTGGAAACGGCTTCCATCCTTGAGTTCTTGGTCTCTGAAATAAAGCTGAATTTCTTGCCGACCGTAGATGTCTCGATTCGGAAACGCTTCACGTAATAGGTTTTGTTCTCCCCTTCGTAATAAATAGTGGATACCACCAACTCCGGATCGAATTTCTGCAGCACTTTGATCTTCTCCACAGTGTAGTGGTTAGCCAGATCAAACGTGGTCTGCTCGTAGGTACCGTCTTCGTATACCACCAGAATCGTATCGTCGGTGTTGAATGAACCCAGGTAACGGCCACGGCCTTCGGTGTTCAGACGACCAATCACCTCGTCGTAGAAAATCTCGCGTCCGCCCAAGGTTGACTCGCCCAGACTCTTCTGCACCACCTTCTTGATTGGATACTTGGTTACGATATTACCGTTTGACCCTTTGCCCTTTATCATCAACTCGGCAAAGTCATAGTCGAAAGTTTTGATACGGGCCGTTGACTGTGGGGCAAGGGTGATATTCACCACCTCAGACTCTGAATTCGGGTTAGCTGTCAGGTAGTGCACCTTGGAGTTTTTGTTGCCCTTGGTCAGGTCGTACTCTTTGTCGCGGGTGATAGACTTTACGGAGAAACGCTTCGCAAAGGACACACCGGTTTTGCCGTCTACGTAGATCATGTTGTAGACCATGTGTTCGTCGTTCTTGTTGTAAACGCCGGCCATGATGATGTCTTTGCCCACAAAGGTTTTCTCTGCTACCTTGGTCACTGTGAACTTGCCGTCCTTGCGGAACACGATAATGTCGTCCATGTCAGAGCAGTCGCACACGAATTCGTCTTTGCGCAATCCTGTTCCGATGAAGCCGTCTTTGGCATTCATGTAAAGCTTTTGGTTGGCGATCGCAACTTTCTGTGCTGTAATCACATCGAAGGTCTTCACCTGCGTCTTGCGGTCACGTCCCTGTCCATACTTTTTCAGCAATCCTTCGAAATAGGCAATCGCATAGCGGATCAAGTTGGCCAGGTTGTCATCCACCTCAGCCATCTCTTCTTCCAGCTTATGGATGTACTCATCGGCTTTGAAAGAGTCAAATTTTGAAATACGCTTGATCTTGATCTCGGTCAGGCGGATGATATCATCCTGAGTTACTTCACGGCGCAACAGCTTCTTGAACGGATCAAGGCCTTTGTCAATTGCCTCGAGCACTGCTTCCCAGGTCTCGCACTCCTCGATGTCGCGGTAAATACGGTTCTCAATGAAGATCTTTTCCAATGACGAGTAGTGCCACTTGTCTTCCAGTTCACCTTTGCGGATCTCGAGCTCGCGCTTGAGCAGGTCTACTGTCTTAAAGGTAGAAATGCGCAGCAGCTCGTCCACACTCAGGAAGTGCGGCTTGTCGTCGATGATCACACAGGTATTAGGCGAAATAGACACTTCACAGTCCGTGAACGCGTAGAGTGCGTCCATGGTCAGGTCAGGCGACACGCCCGGCGGCAATTGTACCTGTATCTCCACATCGGCAGCCGTGTTGTCGACTACTTTCTTGATCTTGATCTTGTTGTTCTCACTCGCTTTCACGATCGACTCCATCAGCCCCGTAGTCGTGATGCCGTAAGGCACGTCACGGATGATGAGCATGGTCTTGTCTACCTTCTCAATCGTGGCACGTACCCGGATTCTGCCGCCGCGCATACCATGGTTGTAGTTGGTTACGTCTACCATACCGCCGTTCGGGAAGTCAGGCAGCAAGGTCGTCGTGCGGCCCTTCAGCACATCAATAGAGCCTTTGATCAACTCTTTGAAGTTGTGCGGCATGATCTTGGTCGAAAGCCCCACGGCTATACCTTCCACACCCTGCGCAAGCAGAAGCGGGAATTTTACCGGCAAAGTCACCGGCTCGTTCTTACGTCCGTCGTAACTCAGCTGCCAGATCGTCGTCTGCGGATTGAACACCACATCCAATGCAAACTTAGACAGGCGGGCCTCGATGTAACGCGGCGCAGCGGCGCTGTCACCTGTGCGCACATCGCCCCAGTTACCCTGCGTCTCGATCAAAAGGTCTTTCTGACCCAGGTTCACCATCGCATCGCCGATTGAGGCGTCACCGTGCGGATGGTACTGCATGGTCTGACCGATCACGTTGGCCACCTTGTTAAAGCGACCATCGTCCATTTCCTTCATCGCATGCAGGATGCGGCGCTGCACCGGCTTCAGACCGTCCTCGATGGCGGGTACGGCACGCTCTAATATTACATAAGAAGCATAGTCGAGGAACCAGTTCTCGTACAGACCAGAAACCGGGGTTACGTTATGGATTACCTCTTCCTCACCGTCTGTGAACGCGATCTCCAACTCGTCTTCTCTTTCTATACCTTCGTTGTTCAGTTCGTCGTTATGCATATACTTCCTCAACTATGTCTTTCTCAAACTTCAGATTCTCAATAATGAATTGCTGGCGCTCCGGCGTGTTCTTGCCCATGTAGTAGCTCAGCATTTTCTGGATCGTTGTATCCTTCTGCAGGAACACCGGCTTCAATTTGATATTATCGCCAATGAACTTGCCAAACTCATCTGGCGAGATCTCACCCAAACCCTTGAAGCGGGTGATCTCCGGACGTTTGCCCAGTTTCTCGATGGCAGCCTGTTTTTCGGTTTCGTTGTAGCAATAGATTGTCTCTTTCTTGTTGCGCACGCGGAAAAGCGGCGTTTCCAGAATGAACACGTGTCCGTTCTTGACAAGATCCGGGAAGAACTGCAGGAAGAACGTGAGCAGCAGCAGACGGATGTGCATCCCGTCCACGTCGGCGTCGGTGGCGATTACCACACGGTTATACCTGAGACCTTCCAGGCCTTCTTCAATGTTCAGGGCGTGTTGCAACAGGTTAAACTCCTCGTTCTCGTACACCACCTTTTTCTTCAAACCAAAGCAATTGAGTGGCTTACCTCTCAGACTGAAAACAGCCTCTGTGTCCACGTTGCGGGATTTGGTGATGGAACCACTCGCCGAGTCACCCTCCGTGATGAAGAGCGTGGAAAGCAGGGCATTCTCGTGTTTGTCCTCGTTGAAGTGCAGGCGGCAGTCGCGCAGCTTGCGGTTGTGCAGGTTGGCTTTCTTGGCGCGCTGGTTGGCCAGTTTCTTCACACCCGCCATGTCCTTGCGCTCACGCTCGCTTTGCTCAATACGCTTCTTCAACGCTTCAGCCGTCGCCTGATTGATGCGGAGATAGTTATCAAGGTGCTCCTTGATGAAGTCATTGATATACGAGTTCACAGCCGGGCCATCCGGACCCATGTCAATCGAGCCCAGTTTGGTCTTGGTCTGCGACTCAAACACGGGCTCCTGCACACGCAGCGAAATGGCACCCACAACGGAGCCGCGAATATCAGCAGCGTCGTAATCCTTTTTATAAAAGTCGCGGATCGTTTTAACAAGCGCCGTACGGAAAGCCGCCAGGTGCGTACCACCCATGGTCGTATACTGACCGTTCACGAAAGAATAGTACTCCTCACCGTAGTCGTTACCGTGTGTTATGGCCAGCTCAATGTCATTCCCTTTCAGGTGGATGATCGGGTAGCGCATGCTCTCCTCGTCGGCTTTGTTTCTCAAAAGATCGAGCAGGCCGTTCTCAGAGTAGAATTTCTTGCCGTTGAAGTTGATCGTCAGACCGGCGTTCAGGTACACGTAGTTCCATATCTGGTTCTCCAGATAATCCGGATTGTACTGGTAGTTCTTGAAGATGGTATCGTCCGGCGTGAAAACCGTGAGCGTACCGTTGCGCTGCGAGGTTGCCTCCAGTGGAAGATCGTTTGTCAGCACACCACGCTCAAACTCAGCAGCCTTCATCTGCCCGTCGCGCACCGACTGGATGCGGAACTGGCTTGAAAGGGCGTTTACCGCTTTCGTACCCACACCGTTTAGACCAACCGACTTCTGGAAAGCCTTACTGTCGTACTTACCACCGGTATTGATCTTGCTCACGCAGTCAATTACCTTGCCCAGCGGAATACCGCGGCCATAGTCGCGCACCTGTACCTTGTGGTCCGAAATCTTGATGTCGATGGTTTTGCCGAAACCCATCACGTGTTCGTCGATGGAGTTGTCGATCACCTCTTTCACCAAAATGTAAATACCATCATCGGCCGAAGAACCGTCTCCCAACTTGCCGATGTACATACCGGGGCGTAGCCTGATGTGTTCGCGGGGCTCCAGCGAGCGAATGCTGTCTTCGTTGTAATTATGCTCTAACTCTGCCATTCTGTAAGCGTAAGTGTATTTGATTTAGTGGAATCACTCGGAAATATAGAAAAATAAAAGAAATCAGACGCTACAAATAGTTCCGGCGCCTGACCGATTCGTTTACCAAAGCGGGATATTGCTAATATTTTTAGTTAGCAAATATAGCTAATTTTGTTGAATTCATCAACTACTTCTATACAACCATCGCAGATTACATACAGTTCACGAAAACTGAAGAAAAACATAGGTATTAATTAGCTAATTTCATTAGCATAAAAATATTTAGATTTAACTATACTTGCGCATTACATTTGCTTAACTCAATGCGGTCAAAAGCAGACCGTACACCTATACACAGACGCACCCTATGGAAATTAAATTACCCCGGTATTTTAAGTATGTCATCATTTTACTGGGACTTTTTCTCGCAATCTGGACCTTGCAAAGCTTCAAGTCAATTCTGATGCCGCTGGTCTTCGCACTGCTCTTTGCCTTACTCTTACTACCCCTCACCCGTGACCTTGAAAAATTTCGTTTCCCAAGGGCCCTGGCCATTCTGATTAGCATTGTGCTGGTAGTGATCGTATTGGGCTTGGTGATCTGGTTTCTGTCCATGCAGGTCATCAGTCTGACCTCGGAACTGGACACGATCGGCAAGAACTTCGATGCCCTGATCATGAAGGTGCAGGACTACCTTTACCACAATTTCGGTATACAGCCGGCTAACAAAAGTGAATTGTTCCGGAATGCGGTAGGTGGGCTGCGCGAGCTTTCTACTACTTTCGTTGGCAGCACGATCTCCCTGACCACCGGCGCGCTGACCATGATCACCATTGTGCCCATCTTCGTGTTCTGCTTCCTGTATTACCGCGATCACCTCGAACAGTTTATGTACAAGTTTGTGTCGAAAGAGCGCCGCGGCAGCCTGAACCATACCATCGACAACATACAATTGGTGGCACAAAGTTATATTTCGGGATTGATGATCGTGATCGTGATCGTCTCCCTGCTCAACTCGGCGGGTTTGCTTATCCTCGGTGTCAAGTATGCGATCTTCTTTGGCGTGTTTGCCTCTATCCTGACAATCATTCCTTATATCGGTATTCTGATTGGGGCCATGCTCCCTGCACTGTTCACGCTGGCCACAACAGGCAGTCTGTTTGAGGCGGTACTGGTAGTGCTGGTATTCATGTTTGTGCAGTTTCTGGAAGGCAACTTCATCACACCCTATGTCGTTGGTTCTAAAGTGAGTATCAACCCCTTTGCCGCCATCGTGGCTTTGTTGATTGGTGGCGAGATCTGGGGGGCGGCCGGCATGATCATTTCCATACCCATGATCGCGATCCTGAAAGTGATTTTCGATGCCTACGAACCCTTGCAGCCGTTTGGCTTTCTGCTGGCCGATATAGACGATGTGAAAGATAAGAAATCAGGGCGCTTCCGGAAGATGTTCGACAAGCTGCGTGAAAAGGCTAAAAAAGAGCGCTATGAAGATGACCGCGAGGCACAGCAGTAGCCCCCGTTTGCTAACTCTATTTGCATAAGGTATGGCCTAAGTGCGATTTGAAACGTATTGCTAAGAATATTGGTTTACAGGATAGCCCTTTGGGAAATGCCAAAGACAGCATCCAAAAAGCCTAAAAAAGAATCAGCTTGTACGCCATCATAGACATTGAGACGACGGGTAGCCAGCCTACACAGGACAGAATCACCGAGATTGCCATTTTCATTCACGATGGAAACGAAGTCGTGGATAAATACAGCACCCTGATCAACCCGGAGCGCCCCATACCTTATTTCATTTCTCAACTCACCGGCATTACCGACGACATGGTGCAGGACGCGCCCAAGTTTTACGAGGTGGCCAAAGACATTGTGCAGTTCACGGAAGGTAAGGTATTTGTGGCCCACAACGTGCGCTTCGACTACTCCTTTATCAAGAAAGAATTCGCTGATCTGGGCTTTACATTTCAGCGCAAAACGCTTTGCACCGTGCGCCTGAGCCGTTCGCTTATACCTGGTCTGCCTTCTTACTCACTAGGCAAACTCTGCAAAAGCATCGACATAGATTTACAGATGCGCCACCGAGCCATCGGCGACGCCGAAGCAACAGCAAAGCTTTTTGACAAGCTGATCAAGATCAACCGGCCGGTAATTGACGGAGCACAGCACATGGCTGATCAGGCCGAGCAACTCAAAAACGAGATCAAGGCCTCGCTCCTGCCTCCTGCCATCAGCAAGGAACAGGTAGACGCGTTGCCGACAGTGCCTGGTGTGTATTATTTTTACAACGAGGCAGGCGAGGTGATCTATGTAGGTAAGAGCATCAACATTAAAAAGCGCATTATCCAGCACTTCAATATCGACTACAAGAGCCGCAAGTCTATTGAGTTCAAAAACCAGATCGCTGATATTACCTACGAACTGATGGGAAATGAACTGGTAGCGCTATTGTTTGAGTCGGCGGAGATCAAGCGGATGAAGCCACACTACAACCGCCAGCAACGGCGCAGCGTGTTCAACACGGGAATATTTACCTACGAAGACGAAAATGGGTATAAACGCCTGACCTTCGGAAGCGTGAACAAGGCTGACAATGTGAACATGACACCGATCATTGCGCTATCGAATCAGTTCAAGGCGAAAGGTTTCCTGTTCCATAAAGTATCGAAGTATAACCTGTGCCAGAAGCTGTGTGACTTGTATAAAACACCTGGTGCTTGCTTTGATTATCAGGTGCACATCTGCAAAGGCGCCTGCATCGGTAATGAAACACCAGAGGAATACAATGCCCGTGTGGACGCCGCCATTGAGTCATTTACCTACGAGCACAATAGCTTTGTGATTGTGGGCAAAGGGCGCGAGATGGGCGAGAAGTCGATCGTCGTGGTGGAGCATGGTACCTACCTTGGCTTTGGATTTGTGGATGAGTATTTCTCAGCGAGCTCACTGGACGATTTCAAGTCGGAGATACAGCGCTACAACGATAACAAGGACATACAGCAAATCATACGCGGCCATATGCGCGGCAAGCACAAAGACAAGGTGTTGGTGTTTGATTAGGCCTTCCTGTAAGGTATAGCCTAATTTCTGTAGCTCCTATCATCAATTTTCGGTTAAGAAATTATTTATCCGTAATTTCAAATCGAAATAAAACTTAAACATTCATGGAAAAACGTTTCAGATCAGGGGTATTGTTCGGCGATGAAGTAACAGAGCTGTTCAAGTATGCCAATGAGAATAACTTTGCGCTGCCAGCCGTTAACGTGATTGGCACAAACTCTATCAACGCCGTGCTGGAAACAGCCAAGGCGCTTAACTCACCAGTTATCATTCAGTTCTCGCACGGTGGTGCGCAGTTTTTCGCTGGCAAAGGCCTTGAAAACGACAACCAGAAAGCCGCTGTTGCAGGTGCCGTTTCCGGTGCCCAGCACGTGCACCTGATGGCCGAAGCTTATGGTGTACCTGTGGTGCTGCATACCGACCACGCTGCCAAGAAACTGCTACCTTGGATAGACGGATTGCTGGACGCTGGCGAGAAATACTACGAGCAGCATGGTAAGCCGCTCTACAGCTCGCACATGCTCGATCTGTCAGAGGAAGAAATAAAAGAAAACATCGAGACCTGCTCCAGCTACCTGGAGCGCATGAACAGGATCGGAATGACCGTAGAGATCGAACTCGGCGTAACGGGTGGCGAGGAAGACGGCGTGGATAACACGGATGTAGACAGCTCAAGACTGTATACCCAGCCGGACGAGGTGGCGTATGCCTATGAAGAACTGAAGAAGGTGAGCGACCGCTTTACTATCGCAGCGGCTTTCGGCAACGTGCATGGTGTGTACAAGCCGGGTAACGTAGAACTGCGCCCAGAGATCCTGAAAAACTCACAGGACTTTATCAAAGAGAAATTCGGAACAGGCGACAACCCAGTGAACTTCGTATTTCACGGCGGTTCAGGTTCAGAGAAGGCCAAAATCACGGAAGCGATCGGTTACGGTGCCATCAAAATGAACATCGACACCGACATGCAGTGGGCCTTCTGGGACGGCGTGAAAAACTACTACGAGTCGAAACGCGATTATCTGCAAGGCCAGCTCGGCAATCCGGATGGCGCGGACTCTCCGAACAAGAAGTACTACGACCCACGCGTATGGCTGCGCAAAGGCGAGGAAAACTTCATTGCCAGACTGAAAGAGGCATTTGAAGATTTGAATTGTGTGAATCGCAATGCCTAGGATATAGTTTGATACTGATAAAAAGGGTGAGGCGAAAGCTTCACCCTTTTTAGTTAGCCCTTACCGATGCTCCATTAACCACTGATAGATCGCTTCCGTGTCCTCTTTGCGGCATAGCTCCGAACCCGGCGTCATGGTAGCGGCAGTACCGGCGGCAACACCGTAGCGCACCACTTCCTCGAGCGAACAACCTTTCAACAAGCTCATCACCATACCGGCTACCATACTGTCCCCGGCGCCGACGGCGCTCAGTTGCTTCACAGTAGGCGGTACCACATAGTGTATACCTGATTTTTTAGAAGCGAGCATGGCACCGCGTGGCCCCAGCGATACGACCAACACTTTGCATTTGCCTTCATCGAGCACCTGCATGGCAAACGCTTCCTGCTCCAAGGCTGAAATATGCTCTTTACCGGCCAACTTCGCCAACTCGCCTAAATTGGGCTTGATCAGGTATAGCCCCTCTCCTGCTGCTTTCAATAACGCCTCACCGGACGTATCCAGGATCAACTTAAAGTTGCGCTTATGTGCTATTACGGCCATCTGGAGGTAAAAGTCATCGGGCACGCCCGGAGAGAGACTGCCACTGGCTACCACGTATTCCGGCACCTGTTCCAATTTCTCGAGTTTGTCGAGCACCTGTTGCCACTCTGACTCTGCTATATGCGGGCCCGGCATGCCAAAGCGGAACTGGTCGCCGGTGCTGTCTTCCATTACCATCAGGTTTTCGCGGGTCCAGCTCCTGGTTTTGCCAGACCAATACTCCACCCCTTCTTTTTTAAGCAAATCGCAGAGCTTTTCTCCGGCTGGTCCTCCTGAAAGCAGCCAGGCGCAGGAGCTACCGCCTAGTTTGTGAATAGCGCGGGACACGTTAATGCCGCCACCTCCCGGCTCGAAAGTGGGCTCGTCGCAGCGGAGTTTCTTCTCGGGCAATACACGCTGCACATGGGTGCTTTTGTCTAGGGCAGGATTGATGGTGATGGTCAGGACCTTGTGCATGCTTCTTCAAGTATAATGGATTTCAAACAGGTACAGGTATATATAATCTGCTTTGAAAATAGTTTTTACCTCAGCGCTGAATATCAAACTCCTTCTTGTCACCGGTCCTGAAAGTATGGACTTCACCACAAACACCTATTTTCACTTCTTTGGACCAGCCTCTGTCAAACGTAATGATCAGTTTATGGCATGTGATGTTCAGTTCCAGCCAATGTCCGCGGTAGCGCAACTGCAGGTTGAGGCAGGGCATTTCTTCCGGAAGAACCGGGTTAAGCCACAACACATCATCACGTATCTCAAGGCCTGTATAGGCGCGTTGCACCAGATCTACTGTACCGGCCATGGCCCCTAAGTGTATGCCTTCGGCCGTGGTGCCTCCCTGTATATCTTTCAGATCACTCATCAGGGCCATCTCAAAATTGACCCATGATCGTTTCCGGTCCGAACGGGCCAACACCCACGCATGCACAATCTTGCTCAGCGTGGAGCCATGGGAGGTGCGCTGTTCATAGTAGGCTATATTCACCCGGATATTCTCAGGCTTAAAATCGTAGTCAAGCTGCTTGAAGATGGAGAGTAATTCTTCAGAGGAAAACAGGTAGAAAAGCATCAGGACATCGGCCTGCTTGCTGGCTTTGTACTTGTTCACGTTGTCTCCTTCACTCTCGAGGATGCGGTCGAGCCGCATGGCCTCGCCGTGCTTCGCTTTATACGTATCCCAGTCGAACTCCTGCAGTTGGTCATAGCCGTCGAATTGTGCCATGATTCGGGTATCTTCCAGAAAAGGCACATACATGCGCTTACTGATGTCTTCCCAGCGTGTCAGGTCGTCAGGTGTGATGTGCAGTTTGGTGAGTAGTTCCTCGTACCGGGAGTCATCTATCACCTCTTTGAGTTGCAGCGCCTTTTGGATGACCCAGACGGCCAGCACATTGGTGTAAGCGTTATTGTGAAGACCCACTTCCTCAGAATCGGGGTACTCGGTGTGGTACTCGTCAGGACCTACGACATGCAGTATCTCGTAGCGACCGGTTTCCTGGTTCAGGGTAGCGATAGTAGACCAGAACTGCGCGATGTCCATCATCAATTCAGCACCGTGGTAGCTCAGAAAATCTATGTCATCGGTGGCCTGATAGTAGTGCCAGACATTGTAGGCAACAGCCGAGCTGATGTGACGCTGCAGGAACGTGTTGTCAGGGAGCCAGCGGCCGGACTGCGGATTTAGGTGAATGACCTGGCTCTCTTCACGGCCATTGCTGCCACTTTGCCAAGGAAACATGGCGCCCTTGTATCCTGCCTCTTTTGCGGCACTGCGGGCCTCGTTCAAACGACGATAGCGGTACATCAGCAATTCCCGCGTAATGGCAGGTAGGTGCAGGTTAAGAAAAGGAAAGATGAACAGCTCATCCCAGAAAATGTGTCCCCGGTAAGCTTCTCCGTGCCAGCCACGGGCAGGTACGCCTACATCGAGGTCGACGGTATGACCGGAAACTGTTTGCAGCAAGTGGAACACGTGCAGACGAAGTACCCCTTGTACTTTGGCGTTGCAGGCTGTGTCGAGGTCACAGCGGTTCCAGAGTCGTTGCCATGCCCGCTTATGCTCCTCCAGCAACGCCTCAAAAGTGCCCTGCCGCTTGATGTTGACGCAGGCATCCTGTAGAGGCTCCGATGTGGCCCAGTCGCGAGAAGTGTAAATCAGTACACTCTTTTCAAGGCGCAAAGGCTGGCCTTTCGTCGCCTGCAACCTGAACAAGTGTTCTACATAACCTTCCTCAATTTTGGTCTGAGGCAACACACCACTGACCTGGTCATTCAGGTATACCTGCGTGCGGGCTACCTGTGCCATGCGGGTTTTCGACTGCACGGTCTGCACGACCAGGAACATGTTTTCCTCATCGTGCTGCCCCTGTTCCAACGTTTCGAGGTGCTTACTAGCCAATGTGCGGTAGCGGGCTACGCCACTGTTGATCACGCGTCCGTCCAGGGCAGACCGTATTTCTACCTCACCCGACCAGTTAAGCGGCGTGAGCTGCCACTCCAGCGCTGCAGAGTGTGGGTGGGCCATGCTAACAATGCGGCGGGTATTGAGCTTGGACTCGTGGCCTCTGCTATCGCGGAAATGCACATGGCGAAGCAACACACCGTGCTTCAGATCGAGCTCCTGCTTAAAATCCAGGACTTCGACGCTGCTCATATGGAACCACTCCTCGCCAGGATGCCGGAAAGAAACAGGGAGCCAGTTAGGCCAGTTTACAAGATCTTCGTTTTCGATTTGCTTACCGGCCACCTCGGAGGTAAGCCGGTTGTAGCCGCCAGCCAGGTAGGTGCCCGGGTAGTTTAGATCCGGTTCTGCTTTGGCTTCTTCAAATGCTCCCCGGGTGGCAATGTAACCGTTTCCTAAGGTACAGATTGCCTCACGCAGGGTTTGCTCTTTCGGAACCCATTGGTCATAGATGATGCTCCAATCAGCCATTGCTTTTCTGTTTGATGGTGTCGGTCAGGTCTTCCAGGAAAACACGCACATCATCCACACGCTCCAACCGGTAGGTAGCGGCCGTTTTTTCGTCGTGTTCACCTACCAGTACACCTATCCCTTTCCCCTGCAGCTCTGCAAAGGCATCTTCGTCGGTAATATCGTCCCCGATATAAAGCGGAATGTATTTGCTATCATCCAAGCCTAACTCTTCCATCAGCCACATCACCGCTTTGCCTTTGTGCCAGTCGATGTTCGGTTTGAGTTCGTAAATCTTTTTGCCGTGACCGATTTTCAGTTCCGGCATCGTGTCCAGTACTTCGTCCACGACCTTTCGCACCTGGACCACCTCATCGTCAGCTACGTTGCGGTAGTGCACGGCAATGGCATAACGCTTTCGCTCCACCAGGCTACCTTCCACCCCTTTAAGTTTTTCCTGTAAGACGTCTTCCGCTTTATCTAAGGCGGGCAGGGCGGCTTTGGCTCCTCCCGGCTCCGAGGCCATGCCACCCGGACCGGTGATATCAAATCCGTGTGATCCGGCAAAGTACAGGTTGTCAAGTTTTACCAGTTCTTCCACGTTCCGCCGGTCGCGTCCGCTTACCACAGCCACTTTGGTAACGGTAGCCAGATCTTGCAGGGCGCTCCGCATTTCGTCGGACAGGATCGCCATTTCGGGTCGCTGCACAATGGGGGTCAGGCAACCGTCGTAGTCGAGAAAAATGGCGGGAGTCTTGCCCTTGAATTGCTCTTTAAGTTCATCCAGTTGCTCGAGAGCCGACGGCAGTTCGAGGGCCTCACGTTTCTGTACCATAGTCTAGGTTTTGGGGTGTCGATGTTGTGGATTTATACTTTCGGGAATTCTTTGATAACCAGATCAGCTCCGACTTTTGTAAGGGCAGATTCATCGTGGGTACGGTCTATACCTACTACCAACCCAAAGCCACCAGCCTTGGCAGCCTGTACTCCTTTGCGGGCGTCTTCAAACACGGCGGCATCCTGGGGCGCAATACCCAGTCGGCGGGCTGCCTCCAGAAAAACATCCGGGGCGGGCTTGCCCTTCAGTCCCAGATGAGCCGCCTCGAGTCCGTCCACGTGTTCTTCAAACAGCTTTTCTATTCCTGCGGCATGCAGCACCTCCACACAGTTTTTGCTTGCCGAAATAACGGCCGTGCGCAGTCCGTTTTGCTTCTGGTGTTTGAGCCAGGCAATCGTATCATCATAAGCATCCACCCCGCCTTGCTTCACCAATTCCTGAAAGTACATGTTTTTCAGATTCCCAAGTCCTCCTACCGTCTCTTCGCCTTCTTCATCTTCCGGTGTGCCCTCTGGCAAACTGATACCGCGTGACTCCAAAAAATTGCGCACCCCGTCATAGCGCGGAATCCCATCGATAAGCTCCCGGTAATCGGTTTCTATGTCGAGTGGCTCGTATAGCTTGCCATCTTTCTCACCACGCTGCTGCAGGTAGGCATCAAACATGCGCTTCCAGGCCTGGGCGTGTACACGGGCAGTTTGCGTCACGACACCGTCGAGATCAAAAATCAGGGCCTTGATGTTTTTCTCCTGGAGATTTTGCTGAAGGGTATTCATGTTTTCGATTGGTTTTAAAATCAGGATACCGAACGAGCCTTAGGCCCGGACATAACTGTAAAGTATACGCCTGGTGTACCCAGGCATGTACTTCACAAAAAATGGGTGATCGTTTAAGGAATACCTTCTGTGCGTTCGTGTGGGGGCACGTCAGGTCCCTGCTCCGGTCTATTAGCCGGATTGTCGCCGCCCGTAATATAACCCGTGTGGGCAGGAGGCGTGCGTTTGCCTTCGTCTTCGCGCAGTATACCTGTCTTCGGTTTATTTTTGTTTTCTGTTTCTTTTCTATTTTCCTTCATGTTCCTCTTCTTATATATAACAATGTCCTATACCTTACATACGCAACAATCTGACGCATTGAATGAAAGTATCCGGTTATAGACCTACGCAGGAGGAGGTTAAATGATACCAATTCGGACGACCTCCGAAATTTACTTTAACTTTACAGCCTGCCAAAGGCAATACCTTTACTTAAAATCAATAACCCGATAGTTGCTTTTAGAGTAATTTCAGCCATAGACATTTACACAAAATAAAACATGCTACACACGGACAACCCGACTACGACCAATGCCTGGAAAAAACTGGGAACACACTTCGCTGAGCTGAAGCACCAGCACCTGCGCGACCTGTTTAAAGCCGACTCAAAACGTTTCGAGAAATTCTCGTTCGAAGTAGACGGAACGCTGTACGATTTCTCTAAAAACCGCATCACGGAAAAGACGCTGGACCTTTTAGCTGAACTGGCCGAGGAAACGCAGGTGCCATCCGCTATTGAGAGCATGCTGCGCGGTAAGAAGATTAACGCTACCGAAGGCCGTGCCGTGCTGCACACCGCTTTGCGCAACTTCAGCGATCAGGAGTTGATGGTAGACGGAGAAAATGTGCTGGAGGAAGTGCGGGATGTGCAACGCCAGATGAAGGACTTCTGCGACCGTTTGCATAGCGGCGAGTGGACGGGCTATACCGGCAAAAAAGTAAAGCATGTGGTAAACATAGGTATAGGCGGCTCGCATCTGGGTCCGCAAATGGTAACCGAGGCGCTCAAAAAATACCAGAAACCGGACATCGAGGTGCATTTCATCTCCAACGTGGACGGCACCGATGCGGCAGAAGTGCTTCGCAAAGTCGATCCGGAAACCACGCTTTTCATCATTGCTTCCAAAACCTTCACCACCAAAGAAACGATTGCCAACGCCCACACGGCCCGCAGCTGGTTTTTGGAATCAGCCAAAGACGAGGCGCATGTGAGCAAGCACTTTGTGGCACTCTCCACCAACACCGAGGCGGTTTCTAAGTTCGGCATCGCGCCGGAAAATACCTTCCGCTTCTGGGACTGGGTGGGCGGCCGCTTTTCGCTCTGGTCAGCTATTGGTTTGTCAGTGGCCTGCGCGCTGGGATATGATAAATTTGAGGAATTGCTGCGTGGCGCCGAAGCCATGGACAAACACCTAAAAGAAACTCCGATGCGCCGGAACATACCGGTACTGATGGCCTTGTTGAGCATCTGGTATACCAACTTCTTTGAGGCGCAGTCGCATGCCGTGCTGCCTTACGACCAATACCTGCGCCTGCTGCCGGAGTACCTGCAGCAACTGCAGATGGAAAGCAATGGCAAGACTGCTATGCGCAACGGCGAGTACGTGAACTACCAAACGCAACCCGTGATCTGGGGAGCAGCTGGCACCAACGGGCAGCACTCGTTCTTCCAGCTGATCCACCAGGGCACTGTCCTGATACCTTCTGATTTTCTGGCCCCGGTGAACAGCCACAACCCGATCGGCGAACACCATCCGATGCTGCTTTCCAACTTCTTCGCCCAGACCGAGGCACTGATGAAGGGGAAAACCGAGGACGAGGTGCGCGCTGAATTAGAAAAGAAAGGTATGGCTGTTGAAGAACTCGAGCAACTGGTACCGCACAAGGTGTTCGAAGGCAACAAACCTTCCACCTCTATCATGTTTAACTCGCTCACCCCTTATGCCTTAGGTAGCCTGATTGCCATGTACGAGCACAAGACTTTTGTGCAGGGCGTGATCTGGAACGTGTACAGCTTCGATCAATGGGGTGTGGAACTTGGCAAGCAACTTGCCGGCGCTATTGAAGAAGAACTACTCAACAATACGGATACAGATCACGACAGCTCCACAGCCGGACTGATCAGCTATTACAGACAAAAACGCAAATAGCGAAAACCTTGCGACGAGGCTGCGTTTAAGGATGGTATCTATACCTTATGCAGCACTTATACCTTAAAACGACGCTTCTGCTGCTTCTCACGCTCTTGCTCAGCAGTTGCGTCGACGATAATTTTTACCAACAAGACGCTTTGGTGCAGCCGGGAGAGTATGACCTGCCCCCGGCTGGCACTGACAGCGCATGGGTAGTGGCAGGCCGTCACTACGACCGCAGCTGGCTGCACCGCCTTTTCTGGGGCGACCACCACCGCGATAGCTGGACCACTCCCGTTAAACTCCCTTTATTTGATCTGTCCCGTGTAAATGGCGGCATGAAAGTCGTGAAGAAAGGCGGTGGATTCCAGACGAGCAGTTTCCAGCTCCAGGACAGTCTCGGCCGCATTTACGCCTTCCGCTCCATCGACAAGGACCCCGTGCAGGTGCTGGCCAAATTCTGGCGACCCACTTTTGTCACCAACATCCTTCGCGACCAAATCTCGTCTGCCAACCCTTATGGGGCCTTAATCCTACCTGGCCTGGCCAAAGCGGCTGGTGTTTTCCATACCACTCCCATACTTTATTATGTTCCAAAGAATGATACCTCTTTCGGAGAATTTGCTGAGGCAGTGCAGGGCAAGGTATACATGCTCGAAGAGAAGTTTGAAGGTATAGCCGACACGTTGAATATGTTCGGAGGTGTCGCTGGGTTTGCAGATTCTGAAGATGCCCTTCGTAATCGCTATGAAACCAATACCCATCATTTTGATCAAAGGGCCTTTGCCTGCGCCCGCCTCCTGGATGTGCTTGTCGGTGACTGGGACCGGCACAAAGGCCAGTGGGATTGGGCCACTTACCAGGAGGGTCCGGAGATAAGGTATAAGCCTATACCCAAGGACCGTGATCAGGTCTTTCTGAAGATGGACGACGGCGCCATACCTTTCCTCGCCACCAGCAAGCTGATGGCCCGCAAGTTCAACTCCTTCGGACCGAAGATCAAAGATGTGAAAGCCCTGATGATCAATGCCAGCTTTATTGACGAGCGCCTGCTTCATGAATTGACGCGTGAAGAATGGTTAGCGATCGCAAAGGATATGCAAGTAAAGCTGACGGATGATGTGATTGAACAGGCTGTGAAGAATCTACCTACTCCCATCTATACTTTAAAGGGAGAAACCGCCACTCAAAACTTGAAAAACCGGCGCGATCAACTACCTGAAGTGGCCGAAGAAATGTATGAAATACTGGCCAAAGAGGTTACCATCGCTGGTACTGACCAGTCGGATATCTTTCGGGTACGGCGGCTGGATGATGACCGTACCGAAGTAACCTTAAGCCGCGCTGCTCAAACCGGTATACCTGAAAAGACGCTCTACCAACGGACATTCCTCCGAAAAGAAACAGAAAAGATTACGCTTCACGGCCTCAGCGGAGACGATGAATTTTTATTGGAAGGCGATGTAAACGAAGGTATACTGGTAGAGGTGTACGGGGGACTCGGGGAAGACGAAATCACGGACAAGTCCTCCGTTGAAGGCTGGCGCAAGATGACACACATTTACGATACCGAGCGCGGAAACGAAATCGATTTCGGGACCGAAGCCAAAGACCTAACCACAAGAGACGTTAAAGTCCACGCCTACGACAGGGAAGGGAATTAAAGTTGGGGAGTTCAGAAGGCAACAAATTCAGCGTTTGCGATTCTACAAACTGATTTACATACCAATACTTAATTTCAAAGTAATTGCCTATTAACTCCTAAACTCTCCAACTCCTAAACCCTTAAACTTTCATGCTTTTCTCAAGCATTTTCAGCACAAAATGCTCCATACTGCTCAGGTGTTCGATTTTCGATTTGGTGGGATCGTGCTTTTTGAGGAAGCTCATTAGTTTGTCTTCGCGAAAGAGGTTTACTACTTCGGGGTGGATGTAGTACTTGCTGCAAACCGTCGGGGTATTGCCCAAACCTTTGGCCACTTCTTTCACCGCTTCTTTTATACCTTTCTCTTTGTCAATCTCCGGGTCCTCGTCAATGACACGCTCCAGACACTCTACCATGCGCACGGTACCGCCCCAGGTCCTGAAATCCTTTGCCGTGAAATCATAGGCAGTCACCTCCCGCAGGTACTCGTTCACGTCGCCTGACTCCAACGTTTGCCGCTCACCATCTTCGTCATAATATTGAAACAGATCATAACCCGGAATGTCCTTGCACTTCTTTACCAATTGCGCCAGACGCCTGTCTTTCAGGTCGATCTTCTGCTCTACCCCTTTCTTACCCACAAACGAGAAAGTCACGGTGTGGCCATTGAAGGTAACATGCCGGTCGCGTAGCGTAGTCAGGCCATAGGATTTGTTTGACTTGGCATAAGCGCGGTTGCCGATCCGGATCAACGCATTATCCATGATCGACACTACCAGCGCCGTCACCTTGCGCTTGTCCAATTCGCGGGACTGTATGTCTTTCTCTATCTGCTCCCGCAGGGTGGGTAGAGACTTGCCAAAGGTAATCATACGGCCAAATTTGGTCAGATTGCGGGCATGCTGCCATTCTGGGTGGTAGATGTACTGCTTTCTTCCTTTGTCATCGCGGCCTGTGGCCTGCAGGTGCCCACGTGCCGCGTTGGATATCCATACCTCGGTCCAGGCAGGTGGTATCACCAGTTTGCTGATGCGGGCCAGTGTTTTTTCATCTGTCACTTTTTCCCCTTTGGAGTTTAGGTAGTAGAAGCCAGTACCGGCCTTTTTACGGGTAATACCCGGCCTTTCGTCTGAGGTATAGCGCAATCCCGCCCACTCCGCTGAGAGGGTAGGATTTTTATGTAAATCGTGTAGTTCTTTCTTCGTCATCCGCTGAGGCATTAGGCGCCATTTGCCTATAATACATTAAAGACATGCAAAAGTTATTCCCAGCTTACGCGCTTGGCCCGCTTTCGTAACTTCCTCCTTAAGATTTACCCTTATATTTGCCTCCGGATAAAGACATACTCATGACCATACATAAACAAATCTCTTACCTCTACGCCTTCTTTGGTGTGTTTTTGCTGGGCTGCGGCGCCGTAGCCGTCGATGTGGCTGGCGAACAGGCCCGAACTGCCCTCATCACAGGTATAGCCGGTGGTTTGCTGGCGCTGGTGGCAGGACATTTCCTAAACAGGAAGCACCGTTGGGGCTTTTTGCTCGGTACAGCTGAAGCGGGCTTGTTGACGCTGCTGCTTGGCTGGCGATCGGGCACCTACTTTATTCGTTTACTTGAGATGGTGCAGGAAGCGCCAGAGCCGAACTCTACACAAACGGCAGGCATGGCTTTTCTGCTCACAACCGCCATGCTGGTAGTGGCCTTACTGACCCTTGCCGTGTCCGTAATGTTTGCCAAACAAGTGTTTGCCGAGACAAAATAGGCGTTCGTCTATATTTTCTTATAGCATTAAACCTTTATGTGTTATATTGGTCCTAACACAAGACCAATCGTTCACCTAAAACAAATTATATGCTACAGAAAATCGGTTTGAGTATCGTGCTCACGGCCAGTGTGGTCAGTGCTGCCGAGGCGCAGACAAAACTCGTGGAAAAGGTAACCAAGAAAAGTGATGAGCTGGTTATACCTTACGAAAAATACAAACTGGCCAATGGCCTAACCCTGATCGTTCACGAAGATCACTCCGATCCGGTCGTGCATGTGGACGTAACCTATCACGTGGGCTCGGCCCGCGAAGAAGTAGGCAAGTCTGGTTTCGCGCACTTTTTTGAGCACATGATGTTCCAGGGCTCCGACAACGTAGCCGACGAAGAGCACTTCAAGATCGTGTCGGATGCAGGTGGTACGCTGAACGGCACCACGAACCGCGACCGCACCAACTATTTCGAAACCGTACCAAGCAACCAGCTGGAAACAGCCCTGTGGCTGGAAGCCGACCGCATGGGCTTTTTGCTGGACGCCGTAACCCAGAAGAAATTTGAGGTACAGCGCGAAACCGTGAAGAACGAGCGTGGCCAGAACTACGACAACCGCCCTTACGGTCTGGTGTACGAGAAAACCTCCCAGCACCTCTACCCGCACGGCCACCCTTACTCCTGGACCACGATTGGTTACATCGAGGATCTGAACCGCGTGAACGTGGAAGACCTGAAGAACTTCTTCCTGCGCTGGTACGGACCGAACAACGCCACTGTAACAGTGGGTGGTGACGTAAACCCGGCTGATGTAGTGAAGCTCGTAGAGAAATACTTTGGCTCTATACCTACCGGCCCGGCCGTGCAGGACATGAAGCCAATGGTAGCTTCACTTACCGCAGACCGTTACATTTCTTACGAAGACAACATCCGTTTCCCGATGCTGCGCATGACGTACCCGGTTCCGGAGGCTGGTCACAAAGACGAGCACGCATTGGATGTACTGGCCGAAATCCTGGGTCAGGGACGTAACTCTATCTTCTACAAAAACTTTGTGAAAGAGCAGAAAGCGCTGCAGGCCTCTGCCATGAACTCTACCTCGGAGCTGGCTGGTGAATTTGGTATTACCATTATGGCGTATCCAAACAGCACCTTGGCCCAGATGGAAGAACTCCTGCGCAAGTCTATCACGGAGTTTGAAACACGCGGTGTAACCGACGAAGACCTGCAGCGTTACAAAGCCTCTGCCGAGTCGAGCCTGGTGAACAGAATGGCAAGCGTGAGCGGCAAAGTATCACAGCTGGCTGCTTATGAAACCTTCCGCAACAACCCGAACTACCTGCAGGAAGAAATCCGCCGCATCAACGCGCTGACCAAAGCGGACGTGATGCGTGTGTACAACCAATACATCAAAGGCAAGCCTGCCGTTATCCTGAGCGTGGTGCCAAAAGGCAAACCAGAGATGGTGGCCAAAGCCGACAACTATAAGGTTGACACCAACGTGTCTGTAGCTGAGCCGCAGGATTACAGCGGACTGAGCTATACCAAAGCAGTTGATTCTTTTGACCGCAGCAAGCGCCCGGTAGCGGGTCAGGCTAAAGCGGTGAGCGTGCCTAACTTCTATACTGCCAAGTTCAAGAACGGCATGAAGGTGATCGGCACCAAGTCGGATGAGATACCAACCGTTACCCTGCAACTGACTATACCTGGCGGACACCGTCTGCTGGCCAACAACAGTGGCAAAGCAGGTATAGCATCCCTTACGGCGTCTCTGATGAATGAAGACACTGAAAACTATACTTCGGAGGCCTTCACCAGTGAGCTTGACAAACTGGGCAGCTCCATCCGCATCGGCTCTGGCACTGAAGACACCTATGTAACCGTACAGTCGCTGAAGAAAAACCTGGACAAGACATTAGTACTGCTTGAAGAGCGCCTGTTCCGTCCTAAGTTCGCGCAGGATGACTTTGAGCGTCTGAAAAAGCAGCAGCTCGAAGGTATAGCCAACCAGTCGACACAGCCTACGGCCATTGCCAGCAGCGTGTACAACAAACTGCTCTATGGCGAAAACCATATCATGGCCATCCCGACATCAGGTACTACGGAGTCAGTAACCAGCATCACCCTGGACGATGTAAAGCAGTTCTATGCAGCCAACTTCACTCCTACAGGCGCTGAACTGGTAGTAGTAGGCGATATCAACGAGAAAGAGATCATCGGCAAGCTGGACTTCCTCAAAAAATGGAAGAAGAAAAACGTGACCCTGCCAACTGATGTGAAAGCTCCGGCTATTGCAGGCACGAAGATCTACTTCGTAGACAAGCCGGATGCAGCACAGTCTGAGATCAGAATTGGCTACGTGGCCCTTCCTTACGATGCGACCGGTGAGTATTACAGAACTTCGCTGATGAACTTCGTGCTGGGTGGTGCCTTTAACAGCCGCATCAACCTGAATCTGCGTGAAGACAAAGGCTATACCTACGGTGCCCGCTCTGGCTTCGGTGGCAGTCGCTTTGCAGGTCCATACACGGCTTCTGCCGGTGTGCGTGCCGATGCTACAGCCGCTTCTGTGGTAGAGTTCATGAAGGAGATCAACGATTTCAGAACCAAAGGCATCACAGAAGATGAACTGCAGTTTATGAAAAACTCGATCGGTCAGTCAGATGCCCGCCAGTACGAAACGCCTGCACAAAAGGCGAACTTCCTGGGACGCATCCTGCGTTACGATCTAAAGAAGGACTACGTGAGCAAGCAGACGCAGATTCTCAACAACATGACGAAACAGGAAATTGACGCACTGGCCGCCAAGCACCTGCCAGCTGACAAGATGCACATCGTGGTAGTGGGCGACAAGAAAACTGTGTTGCCTCAACTGCAGAAGCTGAGCTACGAAGTGGTGGAGCTTGATACCAACGGCAACCCCGTAGGTACCTCATCCGTAAAATAGACCATACTACACTTGGAAAAAGCCCCTGAAATTCAGGGGCTTTTTTATTTGCACTAAATTCTGCGCTCTACCTCTTAGTTCTCCTTCCAACCAAGGCCAATTTTAATTCGTAAGCGCATACTAAAATCTAATCACGTTAGTTTTAAGCAAACTGCAGGGTACGCTTCTTAAGCTTATACCTGCGCACAGCTTTAACTAAATTTTACCACTCTTATTTACATGATGAAGCATATCAATCGTACTGCACCCTGGCTGTTTTTCTTTGTCAGCGTGTTTTTTATGAGCAGTTGCAAAGACAATGAAGGGGTGATCTTCTCTATCCAGGACGATATCCGGCTGGGTGAGCAGGTATCGCAGCAAGTAGACTCTACCTTTCGTGCACAAGGCAAACTATTGGAGCGCACTTCTACCAATGCCAACGTTCAAAAAGCTTACACCCACCTCGACCGTATTGTGAACCGTGTGCTCAACTCCGGCGAGATCAAGTACCGGAACGATTTTGCGTGGACGGTGAAGATCATCGACGACCGTGAGACCCTGAACGCTTTCGCAGCACCGGGAGGGTATATCTATGTTTATACCGGTCTGATGAAATTCCTGGATGACGAAGACCACTTTGCCGGGGTACTTGCCCACGAAATAGCCCATGCTGACAAACGCCATAGTGTACAGCAATTGCAGCGGCAATACGGCATCGCCATCCTGCTTTCTGTGGCATTGGGTAATAATCCGGGAGCCTTGCAGCAGATTGCCGCGCAATTGGGTGGCACCTTGGCCGGACTAAGTTTTAGTCGTGGTGCTGAAACCGAAGCTGATAACGCCTCTGTGCTATACCTGGATGGCACTGATTACTACGCCTGCGATGGAGCAGCCGGTTTCTTTGTGAAGCTCAACGCCGAGGCGCAGAGTAGCAACCCGCCAGAGTTTTTAAGCACCCACCCCAACCCGGACAACCGCATCGAAAACATACAGCAACAGGCCAAACAGCGTGGCTGCGCAACAGACGGAGCCCCTGACAATGACTTTAGCGAACTGAAAAGAAGTTTGAACCTGTAATCAGCAAAGGCCTGCCGCAGGGCAGGCCTTTCTGTTTGACCTCTATACCTGCAGACTATGAAAAAGATAAAAAACACGGCTGGAAAAGCTGCTTTAAAAGTTGAGGAGAAGTTTGACACCTTGACATTTAACCTGCGCCGCAAGCTCAACATGTTTGGTCCGCTGCACATCATGGCCTACCGCAGCTACGGCACTCCCACCCGCCTTTATGTGAAGGGCCGTGTGCTGGTCGATAAGGGCATCACCTTGTCAGAAGAAAATGATACGCTTTGGGAGAATATCCTGAACATGTACAAGCGGTTCAACAGTCGGGAGATACCGGGAGCACGCATAGAGCTGTGCCTGGGAGATCAGAAGCATGAAATCACGACTGACGTGGAAGGCTATTTTGTGCTGAACCTCGCTCCAGAAAAGCCACTTGTGCTTGAGGATGTATGGCACACAATTGATATCACACTTTCAGAATCTCCTGTAGAGTTTGAAGGTCCGGTAAAGGCACAGGCACATGTGCTGGTACCGCCCCCTGACGCAGAGTATGGCATTATCAGCGACATCGACGATACCATCGTGAGGACCGGTGCCACAAGTCTGTTGCAGACTGGCCGGAACGTGCTGCTCAATAATGCCCATACCCGCATACCGTTCCACGGTGTGGCCTCGTTTTACAAGTCCTTGCAACTAGGGCGCAACGGCAAGCGCAATAACCCCTTTTTCTACGTCTCGAGTAGTCCCTGGAACACGTATGATTTACTCTACCACTTTCTGGAGCTAAACGAGATACCGCAGGGCCCGCTCCTGCTCCGCGACTTTGGTCTGGATGAAAGCAAGCTCGGCGCCTCCGACCACATGAGCCACAAGTACAAAGAGATCGAGAACATACTGATCACTTACCCGGAGCTCAAGTTCATCCTGATCGGTGACAGTGGCCAGCAGGATGCAGAGATCTATGCCGAGGTTGTAAAGAATCACCCGGGCCGCGTTCTGGCTATCTATATTCGGGATGTGAACATCGAAAAACACACAACCAAGGTGGTCAGTATCTTCGACGAATTTAAGGACAGCAAAGAGGTGGAAATGGTGCTCGTAAAAGAGACCCTGGAAGCCGCCGAACACGCAGCCAAATACGGCTATATCTTCACAGAGGAACTCCCGGAAATCGCCAGAGAGACCGAAGTGGATGCCGAAGGAGATGAGTAGTTTCTAAATTGAGTGATGGAGTGGTTGAGTGATTTTTTAATTGTTAAATTATTGATTTTTGAACTATTAATTCAATGATTTAAATCACGCACTAACAAACTCTCCAACTCACTCAACCACCAATTCACTAAATCTCTAACTCGAATGGTCTGCTACGATCTTCCAGCCTTCGGGGAAGCGCTTGAGGATGATGGAGAAGTGGCCTTGTAGGTCGCCTAGTTCGGCCTTGCGCTGCAGGTGCCATTTACCTACCACGAGCATATGGTCTGCGGTCAGGTGGCGCATTTCCTTTAGGTCAAAGGTCAGCTTGCCCATGGCTGCCGGATCAGGGTAGCTTTTACGATAGTTGTCGAGGGTCTTCTGCCAGCCGTAGGTCAGGCCGCTTTTGCCCACAAACAGCAGGGAGTCCGATTTCCAGTAGTCCTGCATAAAACAATCAAGATCGCCCTGGCTCCAGCAGGCCGACTGCGAAGCCAGCATATCGCGCACCTGCGCTTCTGCTTCCGCTGTATCATGCATGGCAGGTGCGCTTCTGGCAAGTTCTATTTGCTTTTCATCCTGCTGCAGGCAGGCTGTCAGTGACAGGCCTATACCCAGGGCCAGTGCGCCGATAAACTTATTCCTTTTCATCTTTTTCGGGAAGTATGGTTTTGATGTAAGTGGTTCCGCCCAAGCGGCTCATGGCGCGGGCTATACGCACTTGTCTTCTCAATACGTAAGCCGATGGTCTTTCAGCAGAATAACGGATCGGGTTGGGAAGTACCGCCGCCAATCGTGCGGCCTGCTGACGCCCCACTTCTGATGCTGATTTCTTGAAATACTTCTGAGAAGCGGCTTCCACCCCAAACACCCCATCTCCCATCTCTGCGATGTTCAGGTATACCTCCAGTATGCGCTGCTTGCCCCACAGCATTTCGATCAGAAAAGTAAAATAGGCCTCCACCCCCTTGCGCAGGTAACTGCGGCCGTGCCACAGAAACACATTCTTGGCCACCTGCTGGCTAATGGTGCTGCCTCCCCTGATGTTAGTTCCCTTCTGGTTGCGCTTGAAGGCATCGGCAATGGCGTTGAAGTCGAAGCCGCTGTGCTCCAGGAAAAGCTGGTCTTCTGACGCTACCACGGCCAGCGGCAACTGATCCGACATCTCCTCCAAAGAAACGAACTTATACCTGATCGCAGGGTTATCCTTGCCCGCTGCACCGGCTTCGGCACGGCGCTTCACCATGTGTAGCGTGGCGGGTGGCGCCACCCAACGGTATACCAGCACCCACAGCACACTCAGGAGCACGAGGCTCAGCAAAAGCTTTGTGACGATAAGCCTGATCTCACGAAAGCCCAGCCGTTTCTTCTTCATTTTAAAAGGTCGAAAATAAGTGCGCAAAGCTAAGTGTTTTGGCTCATATTGCAACAAAAGCAGTCTGCTTGAATTGTAATACTTAACACGCACTTAATCAAACCCGTATTCCATATACAAAACCTGTACTTGCCTGTTATCCAGCTAAAAAAAAGACCATGCAAAAGTATTTGCCCTTGTTCCCTCTAAATATTGTGGTATTTCCGGGCGAGAAACTGAACCTGCACATTTTCGAACCCCGTTACAAGCAGTTGATCTACGACTGCCTCGAGAGCGGTGGTACGTTTGGTATTCCCACGTTCATCAACAACGGCGTGGGTGTCTACGGTACGGAGATCGAGCTGCTGCACGTTGAAAAGAAATACGAAACAGGTGAGATGGACATCCGCACGCAGGGCATGGGCATTTTCAAAATCATAGAGTTTGACAAACAGGCACCCGGCAGGCTGTACGCAGGTGGCCAGGTGGAGGAAGTGGAGAACCTGGCAGACGAAGACATCGTGACGAAGGAACGGATACGCGGTAAGTTGCAGGAGTTGTATTCCGCCTTAGGTATAGGCAATATCCTGATGGAATTACCCGAAAACTTCACCTCATACGATGTTGGTCATCATTTAGGGCTCAACACGGAACAGGAATATACCTTATTGCAGTGCAACAGTGAGGCCCTGCGACAGGAGATGATCCTGCAGCATCTCCTCCAGGTACTACCCATTGTAGCCGAAACCGAGAAGCTTAAGGAGCGCGTCAAACTCAATGGCCATTTCAAAAATCTCACGCCACCCAACTTCTGATGCTGCTATACTTTCTCATTATATCTACTGTTTTGTTTTTGGTGTTTGGGCTGTTCAGCTATTGGCAGGAACTCAAGTACCGTAACAAACCATTTTACAGACTCTCCGATGTAGGCTGGCGCAAGTGCTTTCCCAAACCGGAGGCGAAGCTGGTACACAGCATTGCCTTTATGGGTGATGTGGGCTATGTGGCCATCGACGGCACAGATCCCGTTATGCGGCTATTGGAAGAGTGGCAGCAGAATACAGGTCCGGATGGCAGCGTCCTGTTCCTGGGGGATAACCTATACCCGGTGGGGCTTCCTGCCGAAACGCACCGCCACTACCCTGCCGCCAAAGAGCGTCTGGATTTTCTGTTGGGACAAATGGGCGCTTACGAAGGACGAAAGATTTTTCTCAGTGGCAACCACGACTGGAACAAAGGGCGCAAAAAAGGGCTGGAGTATGTGCTGCGCCAGGAAAAACATGTGGTCGATACGCTGCAGGATGAAAGCAGTTACCTGCCCCGCCACGGTTGTCCGGGACCGGAGACCATACAATTGGCAGACGGACTGCTGCTGGTGATTATTAACACGCAATGGTGGGTGCAACGCGGCGAAAAACCCATGGGTACTGCGCAGGGTTGCCCTTATGATAACATTGAAGAGTTTTTTGTGCGCCTGAACCAGATCTTGCGCCGTAACCGACACCAACGCATCGTAGTAGCAGCGCATCACCCGCTCTACAGCAATGCCCTACACGGCGGTAAGTTTACGATCAAGCAGCACATTTTCCCACTCACTGCAGCACACAAGCGTATTTATGTCCCCCTGCCCATTTTCGGTTCGCTTTACCCTTTTTATCGCAAGTTGTTTGGTGCTTATGAGGATATGTCGCATCGAAAATACCGTAAGATGCGCAAGCGCCTGTTACGCATCTTCCACCAATACAGCAATATCGTGTACGTTGCGGGGCACGACCATAACCTGCAGCACTTCGAGGTGCGGGACAATCATTACATTGTGAGCGGGTCGGGCAGCAAAACCTCATTTGTCAAAAAAGGCGGCAAAGCCACCTTTACGCTGGAACAACGAGGCTTCTTTGTGCTCAACTACTATGATACAGGTGAGGTATGGATAGAAGCCCTTGCCGTTACGGAGGGTGAGGATGTTTCATTGCCCGGAAATGTCGTGTTCAGAAAAGAACTCCGCACCATTATGCAACCAAAGGAACTGACACAGCAGGTATAACCTGGTCTATGCTTCTTCCGGTATAGGCAGAATGACTTTCAGGCTTTTGGGGTGCATCGTCACTTTTATCTCCTCTCCCAACTCCACCGGCTCCCCGTCAATGTGCACCACTTCCTTGTCCACGTTGTAGACGGTAGCCCGGCGGCAACTAATGCGTCGGGTATAGATGGAGCCATCGATATTATCTGTGTACATCCGGTACAGCAAAACAGGTGCGGCAGCTTTTGGGAAAGGCTCGATCAGGCATATCTCAAAACGGCCGTCGTTTAGGATTCCACTGGGGTTAATGGCGGCATTACTCCCAAAGGCATTCGCATTGGCGATGGTCACCATAAATGCCTCTCCTTCAAAATTCTCCGTGTCGGTCTCTATGCGATAGAATTTCGGCTCGTAGTTCATATACTCCTGCAGGGCTATCCAGGCATAGGCGCCCGGGCCACGCTTTTCGCCTTCGCAAAAGCGCTTCACCACCAGCGCATTAAATCCCAGATCGCTGAGATGGATAGAAGGCTGTCCATTCAGGTCAATGGTATCGATGTTGCGCACCACATGTTCATGGATCAGCTGCAGGGCCTCTTCAGTATCCTGGGGTATGCCCAGGTCTTTTGAAAGTCCGTTACCGGAGCCCAGTGGAATAATTCCTAAGGGTATGTGCGTGTCAATCAGCAGGGCACCAACCAGACTGACGGTACCATCCCCTCCTACTGCAAATACAGCGTCAAAGGCATTCTCCTTCATACGCCGCTTTATCTCATCTACATCACTCTCCCCCGTTGTGCGGTATAGGACACAGTTCAGTTGATGATCGGCACAAATTGTTTTTATTTCATCCTCCAGTTCTTCTTTGTCTATATCACCCGCTATCGGGTTGATGACGAACAACAGGTTATGGAGTTTTTTTTGATGTTGCATACGCGTGTCGTGGTGTCAGTTTTATTTAGGTCACGTACTTATTCTACCAGGCCGGCAGGCAGACCGTTTGGATATTCCTGCTGGATGGCACGCTCAATTTCAGCGATCCTGTTGCCGGGGTTAGGATGTGTTTGAGCAAACTCTGGACCACTAGCCCCACCGCTGGCCTCCTCTAATATGCGCATCACCTCAATCATGGCCCTGGGGTCATAGCCAGCCTCGCCTGTAAGGCGCACCGCCAACCTGTCCGACTCCAATTCGTCTTCCCGGCCGTATCGCATGTTCATCAACTTGCCGATCATGGCGGCAGCCACAGCACCGGTTTGTGAAGCTGGATTATCCGGATCATAGGTAGCAATGGCTGCAGCACCCGTGAGGCCCTGTGTGAGCTTTGCTTTGGCTAACTGCTGGGCAGAGTGCCGCCCAACTACATGCCCTATCTCGTGGCCCAACACACCGGCCAGTTGCGCTTCGGTACTTAGCCGGCGGAGTAGACCCGCTGTAATAAAGATCTGCCCGCCAGGCAAGGCAAATGCATTTACGGTCTTTTCATCGGCCAATAAATGAAAGTCAAATTTGTACGGCGTTTCGCTTACGCGGGTATTTTGTACCAACCGCTGTCCTATTGCGTTTACCTCTGCTCTCGCCTGTTCGTCCGGGTGAAGTCCACCATACTGGGAGGCCATCTTGGGTGCTGTCTGTAACCCAAGAGCGATCTCCTGTTCTACGGTCATATCCACGTGCTGCACCTGGCCGGTAAATTCGTTTTCCTGCCTGTTGCACCAGTAAGTGACCAGCGATACCACCGCAATCAGAATAGCGACGATAAATTTCATGATTGCTTTCATTTTACTCGATATCTATTTTTCCTCATTATTAGGTTATGCTCTTCAGTTTACTGTAGCATAAATGCATTAGTATACGCCAGATGTGCTGCATCAGCGTATACTTTTAATGCTCTAAAAAGTATACGAAAGTGGCAGGAAATAATAGAACTGGCAGGAGGGCTATACCTTAAGAATTCATAAATAGCTACCCTATTTTATATGAATTTCGTAATACACTAAAATCGCTGCAAAAGCAGCTTCAATTAAAACAGAATATTATGAATATGAAAAGAACATTCGGTGCCATTCTGACCATATTAGGTATAGTCGGCATCATCTGGGGGGCTTATGCTTTTGTTATGGGAGGCGACGGCGCCGCTGTTGGCAAGTATACAGCCGCCGTTCCTTTTATTGTAGGCCTGATCTTTTTCTTTGCAGGCATCAATCTGGTGAAAACCACAAAGGACCAGACCTAACAGTAAAACTCCTTAAAAACAGAAAAGCCACACCGGGGACCGATGTGGCTTTTCTGTTTTATATTTAGCTAACTATGCATTCACCGGGAGTGTGTCCTGAAAAGATGCAAAGCCTTCCACCGCTCTTTCAGTGTTTAGGTAGTCAGAGGTATAGGCCTTGTCTGCGCTGTGTATATAGAGCACCGTGTTGTCCTTGATCAGTTCGATCACGTCACCGGAAATAGCTCTTGGCACTGCCGGGCAACCCAGGCTGCGGCCCAGCCGGCCATACTGCTTCACAAAATCTTCGCTCACATAATCAGCTCCATGCAGTACGATAGCACGCTCCATGGCTTTAGAGTTATACTGCTCGTCCATACCTGACAGGCGCAGTGAAAGTCCGTGCTTGCCATAATAGGTTTTATTGGTCAGGTAAAAGCCCATGCTGCTCATGTTAGAGTTAGGCTCGTTTGAAAATTTCTCGGCTTTAACGTTGCCTGTGTTGCGACCGTGCGCCACCAGGTTATTGTATACAACTTTATTGGCGTCCAGGTCTATGATCCACATGCGCTTCAAATTACTTGGTTTAGTAAAATCAACCACCGTCAGAATCTGCTTGTCGCTAGCTGTCAGTGCTTGCTGCTTGAAATTCTGATAACCGGTATAAGCACGCTCAAACACCCTGTAAGAAAGCCCTGCCTTTTGTAATCCTGCTCTGTTATATACTTCCTGCACATGCTCATCGAAAGCGATTTTCTTCTCAGCGAAAGACAGACTGGCAAGTGATGTAGAGGTTAAAACGGTTTCAGCTGTACGTCCCATTGGATCTGATTCGTCGTGACGCGCCCCACCTGGGGTGGCGATCAGCATGAAGCTTAGGGCAAAAGAGGTGACAATGGTTCTTATCATAGGTTAGTGTTTTCTATCGGGTTTTACGCAATTACTGTACTAACAGGGAAAAACACAACAATTGTTCCCTTGCGCAATGATTATGTCCAATTGGCAGGCCTTTTACTTACCATGTGTCCTTGTGTATATGCTAAACGTGTGTATACCTGTAACTTAGTATAAAAGGGCAGTATATTTTTTATCTTTTATATTTATCGGTTTTATAAATTAGGGCATTTACTTGTATGCCAAAATCGGAAACTGCAATTTTGAGGCAAGAGAATAGCACATGAAAACGTACATCCTTTATACCCTACTACTTATTATGTTTGTGGGCTGCGCTGACCCTGCCCGCATTTCTGGCTTTGACAGCGAAAAGTGGCAACAAGACAAAAAGGGTTGTAAGGGCCATCGAAGCACTATGGTGCAAGACTTTGATGCTATACGCCGCGACCTGTACGGTCGACCGGAAGCAGAGGTGAAGGACATACTCGGCAAACCCGATGCGGAGCAACTGATGCGCCGGGGGCAGCGTGTGTTTATCTACTACCTGGAGCCCGGTTCGCATTGTAATGAACGAAATAAGCTCTCTGAGGCAAACCGGGCTGAGGTTCGCTTCAATGCACTAAGCAAAGTGAGTGAGATCACCTACCTGCGTCCACTCCCTACTTCCAAATAAACCAAAAAGCCCGCCAAATGGCGGGCTTTTTTATGGTCATCCTTTTTGTCTTATTCTTCCTCTTTGCCGGTTAGTAAGTTTATGTGCTGGCGGCCTTCTAACTCCAGAAAGTGTTTCAGCTGCTTTTCATCCAGTATGCCAGCCATTACTTTATCGTGCTTTACCTGTATTTCTCTGTAGGCACGCTGCAATTGAAGCGGATCATCCTGTTTTGACTCCGCCTCAGACATAAGCTGGTATCGTTCTTCGTGAAGCAGTTCAATCTGCATGAGCTGCTCTTCGCTCAGATTCAATTCGCGTTTCATTTCCAGAATAGCCATCTGGGGGCCACTCAGACTGATAGCAAGTACTTTTTTATCAAGCTCGTCGTCTGTCTCTTTTAGCCGCTGAGCTTGCGTTGTACTTATGGTTAATCCAAGTATGATCAATAAAGGTATAATTCTTTTCATGGTATTCGGGTATTAAGCCATCACCTGGCTGCTGTAACGTTATATAGTGTTATGAACGGAATTATATTCTTTTAGTTCTGCCAAAAAAGAGACATTTTTTAGATTTTTCTAATAGCGCGGAATGTCTTATGATACCCGTAAATAGTAACTATTCAAAAATTTATTTAATTAAAAAAACAACTTGTATTCAAAAGAAGCTATATCGTAACTAAGCCTCCTTAGAACAGTATACAAAAAAAACGCTCAAAATAGTATTTTTAACAGTGGCTCCCGGTTTCGCAGTTGCGGCTCCCTCCATACAAAGTGAAAAAATCATGAAAACTAAATATTATAATCCCAGTTCGCTCGAAGTTAACTTCGCCAAGGCTTTTCAGGATCTGGCGCAGCAGCTCGAAGACAGGCTTGATGCAGGTAAGGTTGTCAATATCACGCCGATACATGATGCAGACAACCCAATGGTTATTTATAAACTTAAAGATGAGGAAGGCGATTTGCATGAAGTAGTTGTACAAATCATACAGCGGCCAGATAACCTGGTTAACTGATCTGGCAGTAAAATCCAAAAAACAGAGGCGGCCTGGTAGATTCCAGGCCGCCTCTGTTTTTTGTCTTAAGCAGGATCAAAATTCGATCAAGGACTTCCGGGAACTTTGTGGTCACGCCGCTTGAACCATTGCATGGCAATGAACGAAACCATGAAGCCCGATATCACACCCTCCAGCATCAATACCATAAAAATAACGATACCAGGCGTGATGGCCATTCTGTCACCGAAGAACTGCTCCCCGGCAAGTACTTCTAGCAGCCCGTCATCAAAGGCTTTGATATACACCACCATAAAAACGGCGAATAGCACGGTTGCCAGGGCCGAAGTAATAATGCCTGTTCCCAGTCCCTCGAAATAGCCTATATCGCCTTGCCGCATCTTCTTTAATCCCCGTATGGACAGGGTGACCCCGATTGCCATAATCAGGCCGTTGAGAAAACGTAACTCAATGATCTGCTCCAGGCCGATGAGTTTCATGAGCAAAAAGTAAGCGATCAATGCAAATGCCGTGAACAGGCCGTACTTGAGGCCAATTTTTTCCATGGTGGGATGCTTCGGGTGTTGTTGACTTTGTTAAATTATACGCTGCTTTATTGTACGCTGCAATCAGATACGCTCCGGTACAGTATGATCGGCCCGCTTAAACCACTGCATAGCCACAAAGGCGATGATAAAGCCCGGGATGGTACCATAAATAATGGTCAGCACGAAAAGCGATAGTACCGATAAACTAACCGGGAACAGAGAACTGGTTTGCAGGTTGGCCAGGTATGCCGTGTCAAGAACGGTTACATATAGAACCAGGAAAAGCGCCAGAATAGTAGAAGAAACCACACCAGTGGTAGCACCAATCGCCAGGCCCTGGAAGTAGTTGAGGCTACCACCCTTCGCTTTCTTGAACTGCGAGATAGCGACCGTTATACCTACGATCAGGAAGAGCGCACTCAGGAACGAAAGCTCCACCCTGTCCTGTAAGTTCAGCAAACGCATAATCAGGAAAAAAAGCACGTGCGCTATACCTACGAAAATACCATATTTCAGCGATACCTTTTGATATGTGATTTTTGAAAGTGCCATATGTATACTGTTTTGTTAAGAGTCCTTAGTTTTTTAAAATGAACAGATTAGTAACACGATTGGTTATAAAAAAGAGCTTTTCGTATGCAAAGCTCCCCAAAGCAGGTGCAATCTGCCGTATATAATTAAATCAATATACTAGAGAATGTGGCGTGGCGTTGTGATTTGAACCATAAATTTTTCGGAATACACCCCGAAGCGCTTCATTTAAAAGCAATTAACCCGCACTCTGTAAGCCCTTAGCCTATTGGTTTACAGCAATTTGAAAAAAAGACGGTTTTTATTTCGTAATTTTGCACCGCAATCGTTTCATATACTCATTTTAAGCTATCTATGATCAGCACCAACAATGTAAGCCTGTCTTATGGCAAGCGTACCCTGTTTGAAGACGTTACCATTAAATTTTTGCCCGGCAACTGCTATGGTCTTATCGGAGCCAACGGTGCAGGCAAATCCACATTCCTGAAAATTCTCTCGGGCGAGATTGACCCGAACACTGGCACTGTGGAGATACCAGCCAACGCCCGCCTGGCTGTATTGAAGCAGAACCATTTCGAATACGACGAGTCTCCGGTATTGCAGACCGTTATCATGGGTCACAAGCGCCTGTTTGACATCATGCAGGAGAAGGATGCCATTTATGCCAAAGAAGATTTCTCTGAGGCTGACGGCGTGCGTGCTGCTGAGTTGGAAGGCGAATTCGCTGATTTGGAAGGCTGGAACGCAGAATATGAAGCGGCTGAACTCCTGAGCGGACTTGGCATCACCGAAGACCTGCACTACGCCCTGATGAAAGATCTGAGCGGTAGCGAAAAAGTGCGCGTGCTCCTGGCCCAGGCCCTCTTCGGCAACCCGGACATCCTGCTGCTCGACGAACCAACCAACCACCTGGACGCTGAGTCGATCATGTGGCTGGAGAACTTCCTCGACAATTTCCAGAACACCGTGATCGTGGTATCGCACGACCGCCACTTCCTAGACGCCGTGTGTACGCACGTCGCCGACATCGACTTTGGCAAGATCAAGATGTTTGCCGGTAACTATGGCTTCTGGTACCAGTCAAGCCAGCTGGCCTTGAAGCAGCGCTCTGATGCCAATAAAAAGACAGAGGACAAGCGTAAAGAGCTCGAAGAATTCATTCGCCGATTCAGCGCCAACGCTTCCAAGTCGAAGCAGGCTACTTCGCGTGCCAAGTTACTTGAGAAGCTGACGGTAGAAGACATTCAGCCTTCTTCACGCAAGTACCCTTACATTGCCTTCAAGCCAGAGCGCGAAGCCGGTAACCAGATCCTGCATGTGGAGAACCTGACCAAGTCAATAGACGGCCAGCCGCTTTTCACGAATATTTCTTTTATGATTGATAAAGGAGATAAGATTGCGGTGATCGGTCGTAACGACATTGCCGCTTCTACTTTCTTTAAGATCCTGTTCAACGAAGAGCATCCTGATTCAGGAGATTTCAAGTGGGGAACTACCATTACCGCTTCGTTCTTCCCGAAAGATAACCAGGAGTTCTTCGACACGAACTTGAACCTGGTGGACTGGCTGCGCCAATACTCTGTGGAGAAAGACGAAAGCTTTATCCGCGGTTTCCTGGGCCGCATGCTGTTCTCAGGCGAAGAGTCGCTCAAGAAGGCCAACGTACTGTCAGGTGGTGAGAAAGTGCGTTGTATGTTCTCGCGTATGATGCTGCAGTCCGGTAACGTGCTGGTGTTCGACGAGCCAACCAACCACCTCGACCTCGAGTCGATCACGGCGCTCAACAACTCCCTGCGCGATTTCGATGGCACCATCCTGTTCTCTTCACATGACTTACAGTTTGTGGACACGATTGCTAATCGCATCATCGAGCTTACGCCACGTGGTATCATCGACAAGCGCATGGGTTACGAAGAATACCTGTCTGATGAAACCATCAAAGAGCTGCGCAAGAAAATGTACGCCACAGCCAAGGTATAGCGTATATACCAGCGACAACCTGTAAAAAAGCAAGATATGCCGCTACGCTATCGCTACAAAATACTGGTACTGTCCCTGTGCTGCCTGTTGGGTGGCACAGCGGCCATGGCCCAAATTGAACCTGACACGGTGCGCCGCAAACGCGAACTGCCCACAGGTCCTACTGTGGAACCACAGCAACAACGACAACCCCGCGTTACGCAACCCCAGCCGCAGTCAGAAGTGATTCGCCCGCAAGTGGTACGCCCTGGTGAGGAAGCCCCACAAGCGCTGATCGACCGTATGTTCTGGGGTGGTAGCTTTGGCCTGCAATTCGGCACCTTTACCAACGTGTCGCTTCTACCTGTAATTGGCTATCGGGCTACCGAAACGTTTTGGCTAGGTATAGGTGGTGTGTACCACTACAGAAGGTTCAGAGGTGAGAGCATGCACAATTACGGCGGCCGCATCTTCGCGCAGCAACAGATTTTTGAAAATTTCTTGATCCATGGTGAGTTCGAGCAGCTGAGCGTGGAGCTTCCTTTAATGAACTACAACACCGGTGTATACGAATTCAGCAGGCGCTTTATAGGTATACCTATGGCTGGGCTGGGCTACAGACAGCGAATTGGCGAACGTGGTGCTGCAGACATTCTGTTGCTTTACAACTTTAATGACTCTAATGCCTCCCCCTACTCAAATCCAGTCATCAGAGCGGGCTTTAGCTTTCCATTCAGAAAGTAGGCTGAAGCGCAAAGGTATAAACAAAAAAAGGCTGCAAATCTCTTTGCAGCCTTTTCTATTTTCAAAGTAATGATATTAGCCCCGTATGAGTCGTAAAAGAACTACGATCACGGCGATCACCAATAAGATGTGAATCAATCCACCAACAGCATCAGGGAATCCTAAGAATCCGATCAGCCAAAAGATTACTAGCACAACGGCTATGATATACAATAAATTTCCCATAGTTTTAAATATTTTAATTTCGAAAATAAAGTCTGATATCCTATCTAACGTAGTTCCGCTATATAGGTTAAGCACTTCTTATTAGTCGCAGCAACACTGCGATAACAGCTAGTACTAATAGTACGTGGATAATCCCACCTACGGCATCAGGAAACCCAAGGAATCCGATCAGCCAAAAGATCACTAGCACGACGGCTATGATATACAGTAAATTTCCCATAGTTGTTTAGTTTTATTTCTCCTTTTCAATGCGTTGAAAGCAAAACCGTCTGTCTGGCTTTCAAAACAGATCAACTGACCTGCTTTGCATTTTTTTGTTTTAAGCTTTTTACGAGCCCTATACTTTAAAGGATTTATATAATCGCATTTTTTTGTATACTTTACTATAATATTGTAAAAGTCAGGTATAAGAGCAATCGTAAAACAGGCCCTTATTTATTTGATTTACAGCCTGAACGCAACTTATCTCACAATTAGAATTGGCTAATATAATTTTGTATAGAATATTAACTATACCTAGTACCACTCAGGGGATGCCCTGTATCAAAAGGGCTTACAAAATTAAAGTATTCCAAGAGAAAAGTTTTTAAAACCGATGTTTGCCTGATTTCTGTTAGCTTTGTAATGGATTTTTAACTACACGCATATAGCTCTATGAAAAAAATAGCAGTCATTGGTTCGGGCACTATGGGCAACGGTATTGCCCACGTTTTTGCCCAAAATGGTTTCTCTGTTTCCTTGGTTGACATTTCAGAAGAAGCGCTGAATAAGGCACTCGCCACTATTACTAAAAACCTCGACCGCATCATGGCCAAAGGCAACCTGACGGAAGAGCAGAAAGGCCAGACGCTGGATCGCATCACCACTTATACCGATATGAAGCAGGGTGTGCAGGAAGCGGACCTGATCGTGGAGGCGGCCACCGAAAATGTGGATTTGAAACTGAAAATATTCAAGGATCTGGATGCCTTTGCCAAACCAGAGGCCATACTGGCGAGCAATACCTCCTCTATCTCTATTACCAAAATCGCTTCGGTGACCAACCGTCCTGACAAGGTAATCGGCATGCACTTCATGAACCCGGTGCCGGTAATGAAACTGGTTGAGATCATTCGCGGCTACTCAACATCCGACGAAGTGACCAGCCAGGTAATGGACATGTCGCTTCAACTTGGCAAAGTGCCGACCGAATGTAACGACTACCCGGGCTTTGTGGCTAACCGCATTTTGATGCCGATGATCAACGAGGCTATTTACTCCTTATATGAAGGCGTGGCCGGCGTAGAAGAGATCGACACGATCATGAAGCTCGGTATGGCGCACCCGATGGGGCCGCTGCAACTCGCCGACTTCATTGGCCTGGACGTTTGCCTTTCAATCCTGAACGTGCTGCACGAAGGCTTTGGCAATCCGAAATACGCCCCATGCCCACTGTTGGTGAACATGGTACAGGCCGGTCATAAAGGAGTGAAGTCAGGACAGGGATTCTATACCTGGATACCAGGCTCGAAAGAACTTGTCGTGGCGGATCGATTCAAGAAAAAGTATTTTGCGCAATAAGGATGGCACAGACCTTTAATGTTGTAGGCTGGTTCGAGATACCGGTGACTGATATGCCACGGGCCATTCGTTTTTATGAATCCGTGCTGGGCTATACCTTGCACTACCAGCCGATGGGCGAGGAAGAGATGGCCTGGTTTCCCTGGTCAAATGAAGGCCCCGGCGCTCCTGGTGCTTTGGTGAAGAGCGAAAAGCACTACACTCCTTCGGCTGAAGGCACATTGGTGTACTTCTCCTCTCCTTCCGGCGATCTGGCCAACGAACTCGCGAAGGTAGAAAAGGCAGGCGGAAAACTGCTGCAGGACAAAACCCTCATAGCAGAGGAAATCGGTTTTATGGCACTGTTACTGGACACTGAAGGCAACCGGGTTGCTTTGCACTCCAGAGGCTAGGCTATACCTTGAGATTAGCTTATACCTTAAAAAAGAAATCCCCCTGTCCAACCGGCAGGGGGATTTTCAGTTAAATAAAGGGAAGTATAAAAATTAGACCGCTACTGCATTTTCTCGGAGCGCATCGTTGAGCGAAGTCTTCAGGTCGGTGCTTTCCTTGCGCTGGCCGATGATGAGGGCACATGGCACCTGGAATTCACCTGCCGGGAATTTCTTGGTATAGGAACCAGGTATAACCACGGCACGCGGCGGCACATAGCCTCTGTACTCTTTCGGCTCGCTACCCGTCACGTCAATGATCTTGGAACTGCCCGTGATCGTTACGCCTGCACCAATCACCGCTTCCTTGCCAATGCGGCAACCTTCTACCAGAATGCTGCGCGATCCGATAAAGGCACCATCCTCAATAATGGTAGGGGCTGCCTGCACTGGCTCCAGCACGCCACCCAGACCAACGCCGCCGCTCAGGTGCACGTGCTTGCCCACCTGTGCACAGCTGCCTACAGTCGCCCAGGTATCCACCATCGTGCCCTCGTCTACGTAAGCGCCGATGTTCACGTAAGAGGGCATCATGATCACACCTTTGGCGAGGTAAGCACCATAGCGCGCCACAGCATGCGGTACTACGCGCACACCCAACTGTGCATAGTTCGTTTTGAGCGCAATCTTGTCATGAAACTCAAACGGACCCACCTCAATCGTCTTCATCGCCTGGATCGGGAAGTACATAAGCACCGCCTTCTTCACCCACTGGTTTACCTGCCAATCATCCCCAACGGGTTCTGCCACGCGCAAACGGCCTTTGTCCAACTCTTCTATCACGGCACGAACCGCTTCTATTGTGTTATGTTCTTTCAGCAAGTCACGGTTTTCCCAGGCCTGCTCTATTATTTGCTGTAATGCCATGCTATTTTTCGTTTTTAGAGAATCAATGCGTAAAAGTATTAAATTTAGGCGATGTCTGAAAAGAGAATCCTGCTGGCCTCGCTGCTAAAGCCCATAAATGACACCCGGCTCTACGAAAAGCTGGGTCTGTCACTTAGCAAAATTTCAGGAGTGAGCATCCACATAACAGGCTATGAAGCGCCTATACCTGCCGAAGCGCCTGCCAACATGCATTTCCACCCTATCTTCCGGTTCAGCAGGCTCAGTGCCGGACGCATAGCCGCTCAGCGTGCTCATTACCGTCTACTGCAACACATTCAACCACATATGGTTATTGTGAGCACACACGAACTGCTGCTGCCTACCCTGCTATACAAAGCCAGGTATAGCAACGTCCGGATAGTATACGACATTCAGGAAAACTATAGCCTTAACCTGCGCGCGCAGCACAACTACAGCTGGCCGCTCAAACACCTGCTGGCGCTGAGCATTCGCACCATTGAAAAGATGACAGCCGGTAGTATCGATCACTTTCTTTTGGCCGAGCGCAGCTATGCCGAAGAACTACCTTTTTTGGGCGATCGCTATACCTTTATAGAGAACAAGTACAAAGCCCATCAGGAACTGTCAGCCCTTGCTACGCCTGTTAGCTTACCAACTACGGGTACGCTCCGCCTGCTCTACAGCGGCACTATTGCAGAAGAATACGGTGTCTGGGAAGCAATTGAATCGGCAAAACAGCTGCAGGCTATTCGGCCTGCGTCAAAACTTACTATTATCGGGTACTGTGCCAACAGCGATACCTTGGCAAAGCTCCGACAGGCTTGCCTGGCGCTCCCTTTCGTAGAACTGATCGGTGGCGATAAGCTGGTGCCGCACCGGGATATATTGCAGCAAATAGAGAAAAGCCACATTGGACTGTTGCCTTACCGACCCAATGCCAGCACCTTTCGCTGCATCCCGACGAAGCTCTATGAGTACATGGCACATGGGCTGCCAATCATGATCCAGGAAAACCCGCTGTGGCAAGGCATAGTTGCGGGAAACGATGCCGGACGTGCCGTTGACTTTAGACGAATTAACATAGAAACCCTTTACCATGAGTTGAGTACCACCAACTTCTACAAACATGGTATACCTAATGCTATTTATTGGGAAAGCGAAGAAGAAAAACTGCTGCAGATCATCATACCGTTGCTTTCTCAAGTACAGGAAAAGTAAAAAATTATTTTTAGACGAATCTAAATTTAGACAGAATCAGTATATTTGTAAAGCTAAACCTTATATTATGCGAAACTCAAAGATAGCTGGCGTTGGCCATTACGTACCTGAAAAGGTAGTCACCAATTTTGACCTGGAGAAAATCATGGAAACCTCAGATGAATGGATCCGGGAGCGAACAGGTATACAGGAGCGTCGCTATTTCCAGGAAGGTGTAGACACGACTTCCAATATGGGAGCCAAAGCCTCTATGAAAGCGCTGGAAATGGCCGGTTTGAAACCAGAGGATGTGGACATGATCGTGTTCGCCACGCTCAGCCCGGACTATGTGTTTCCAGGTTCCGGTGTGTTGATGCAGCGCGAAATGGGCCTGAAAGAAATTCCTGCGCTGGACGTGCGCAACCAGTGCTCCGGCTTCGTGTATGCCCTATCAGTGGCTGACCAGTTCATCAAAACCGGTATGTACGACAATATCCTGGTGGTAGGCTCAGAGATCCACTCCAATGGCCTGGACTTCTCAACTCGTGGCCGAAACGTGTCAGTGATATTTGGCGACGGCGCTGGTGCGGTGGTGCTCACCCCTTCTGAAAGCACTGAACGTGGCATTCTATCCACGCACCTGCACGCCGATGGCGAGTTTGCCGAAGAACTGGCCGTGATCGACCCGGGCAGTACCAAAAAGGACCGCCTGACTCACGAGATGATCGACGAAGGCACCGTTTACCCTTACATGAACGGTAACCAGGTGTTCAAGCATGCCGTGACGCGCTTCCCGGAAGTGATTGAAGAAGCACTTAATAAGAATGGCTATAAATCAACTGATGTTGACATGCTTATACCGCATCAGGCCAACCTTCGCATTACCTCTTACATTCAGCAGAAGATGGGTCTGCCAGTTGAAAAAGTGATGAGCAACATCCACAAGTATGGCAACACCACGGCTGCTTCCGTACCAATCGCGCTGAGTGAGGCCGTGCAGGAAGGACGCATCAAAGAGGGTGACCTGGTATGTATGGCAGCCTTCGGCTCCGGCTTCACCTGGGCCTCTGCCCTCATCCGTTGGTAAATTTTTAGTTAAGCGATTGTGTTAGGGAATTGTTAAATTGTTAATTGTTTTATCGAGCGATATAATTTTTGAAAGTAGAAGGTAAGAAAAGGTAGATGTAAAGCTGTAGGGCCAGGTCGCGACCTGGCCGAATCGTGCACAGATAATCATGCGGAGAGCCCTCTCCGAATCGTGCACCAAACAATTTAACCCTCAACAATTTAACAATTCACTAACTCACTCAATCACTCATTCACTCAATCTTTTAACCGCGTGCACAGCTTTACTGAAGAGAACTACATCAAGGCTATTTACAAGCTATCGGATGGCGGCACCCGCGAGGTGAACACCAATGCGATAGCCGATGCGCTGGATACCAAGGCGGCCTCCGTGACGGATATGCTGCGCAAGCTGAGCGCCAAAGGTATAGCCGACTATGTCAAATATCGGGGCGTGACCCTAACAGAGCGCGGCGAGCGGGTAGCTTTGCAGATCATTCGCAAACACAGGTTGTGGGAGGTATTCCTGGTGGAGAAGCTGAAATTCAACTGGGACGAAGTGCATGAGATGGCCGAGGAACTGGAGCACATCAACTCTGATCTGCTTATCCGGCGGCTAGACGAATTCCTTGGCTATCCAAAGTTTGACCCCCACGGCGACCCGATTCCGACGGAAAACGGCGAGATGAACACCAAACAGCAGCGCCTGCTGGCAGAACTGGAAGTGAACAGTTCAGGCACGGTGGTAGGCGTTAACGACTCCCAGCCGCTCTTCCTGCAGTATCTGGACAAGATGGGAATATTCCTGGGCGCTAAGATTAAAGTAATAGACAAGATCCCGTACGACAACTCATTGGAGATCAATTTGGAAAACAAGAAGAACATGGTTGTATCCAGTGAAGTGGCACGTAATATTTTCCTGTCCGCTTAGTATGAAAGCAACTGCTTTTTATCTGTGCCTATTGCTGGCCATGCTGCTAGGAACAGCCTGTACGCAGGTAGACTCCCGAGGCGAAGTGCCGGCCGGAGAGCGGATGCGCATTGTAACCACGACAGGTATACTGAAAGATGCTGTTGTGAACATTGTGGGTGACGCGGCCGATGTAGAAGCGATTATGGGCAGCGGTGTGGATCCGCACCTTTACAAGGCGACCCAGGGTGACCTGAACAAGCTGACGGAAGCAGATGTGATCATTTACAACGGCCTGCGCCTGGAGGGCAAAATGGGCGAAGTGCTGGAAAAGCTGAGCCGCTATAAAACTGTGCTGCCGGCTACAGCAGGTATACCGCAAACGCATCTGTTAAGCTCTGCCGATTATGCTGACAGCCACGACCCGCACGTGTGGTTTGATGTTTCACTCTGGATGGAGGTAGTCGGGCACCTGAGCAGCGAACTACAAAAAAAAGACCCGCAGAACGCCAAGGTATACCAGGAGCAAACGACAGTGTATTTGCGCGAACTATCAGCACTGCACAACGAAACCAAGTCGGCCATCGCATCCATACCTGAGCAGCAGCGCATCCTGATCACAGCGCACGATGCCTTCGGCTACTACGGTAAGGCTTATGGCATAGCGGTGCGCGGACTACAGGGCATCTCCACCCTATCCGAGTTCGGACTGCAGGATGTGTCTTCGCTCGTTAAGTATATTGTAAGCAACAAGATCAAAGCAGTATTTGTCGAATCTTCGGTATCACCTAAAGCCATAGAGGCGGTGGTGCAGGGCTGTAGCAAACGAGGCCATACGGTATTGATAGGCGGCACACTCTACTCCGATGCCATGGGCGAAGAAGGAACACCGGAAGGCACCTACGTTGGCATGGTACGCCACAACACAAGCACGATTGTAACTTCCTTAAAATAAGAAGGCTAACATATGATACTTCAAGTAGATAATCCAGTAGTAGAAGTACACGACCTGACAGTAAGTTACGACCGCAAACCCGTGCTGTGGGGCATCGACCTCACCCTGCCAGCCGGTGCGCTGGTGGGTGTGATCGGCCCGAACGGGGCAGGCAAATCTACCCTGATCAAGGCGATGATGAACCTGCTGCCGGTGAGCAGCGGCTACGTGCGCATTTTCGATCAGCCCCTAAAGCAGGTATACAGCCGCATCAGCTATGTGCCCCAACGCGAGTCAGTGGACTGGGATTTTCCGGCCTCCGTATTTGATGTGGTGCTTATGGGCAGGTATGGCCAGTTGGGCTTGTTTAAGCGTCCACGCAAAGCAGACCAGGATGCTGCCATGGAAGCCCTTGAGAAAGTAGGAATGCAAAGCTTTGCCAACCGACAGATTTCCCAGCTTTCCGGCGGACAGCAGCAGCGGGTTTTTCTGGCGCGGGCACTGGCTCAGAATGCCGACGTCTACTTTATGGATGAGCCTTTCGCAGGCGTCGACATTGCCACCGAAACCGCCATCATCCAGTTGCTTCGCCTGATGCGTGACGAGGGCAAGACCGTGATCGTGGTGCACCACGACCTACAGTCCGCCTCCGAGTACTTCGATTGGGTGGTGCTGCTGAACATGCGCCTGGTAGCCTCCGGCCCTACCGAACAGGTTCTGAACCAGGAACTACTGGAGCAGACCTACGGCGGCAAGCTAACTCTACTCAGCAAAGTGGGTGACCTCCTCCGCAAACAGGAATTCCCGGCGAGGGAGAAAAGCTAAATTGTTAAATTGTTGAAGGTTAAATTGTTAATTGTTTTTATCGAGCGATGCGATCTTACAAAAGTAAAAAGTATAAAAAGGTAGATGTGTATCCCGTAGGATGGGATCGCGACCTGGCCAATTATACCCCAAATAAAATCAACCATTTAACAGTTTAACAATTCAGCCATCAACCATATAACCATCAACAATTAGCAATTAAACACATGCAGGACTTCCTAGAGTTTTTCTCGTTTACGGATGCCAACATTCGGTACGTGACGCTGGGCTCGGTGCTCTTGGCTGCGAGTTCGGCGGTGGTGGGCTGTTTTACGCTGCTGCGCAAGCGGGCGCTGGTAGGTGATGCGGTGGCACATGCCGTACTGCCGGGTGTCTGTCTTGCTTTCATCCTGTCAGGCACCAAAAATCCGTTCATCCTGCTGATCGGTGCTTTTGTAACAGGCTGGCTTTCCCTGGTAGTGATCGACTACATTACCTCCCGCTCCCGCATCAAAGAAGACACAGCCATTGGATTAGTGCTTTCCGTTTTTTTCGGAATCGGAATTCTTCTTCTCACCGCTATTCAGCAGACAGGTAACGCCGCCCAGAGCGGACTCGACAAGTTTTTGTTCGGCAGTGCGGCATCCCTTATCGGAGAAGATCTGATCGCATTTGGGGTGGTTGCCGTGCTACTCCTGGTTGCCGTAGTGCTGTTTTACAAAGAACTCACGCTGCTCTGTTTCGATCAGGCCTATGCCCGTACCATCGGTTTTCCGGTCCGGGGACTAGAGTTGCTGCTCACCACCCTCACAGTGTTTGCTGTTGTGGTAGGTATACAGGCTGTAGGAGTTGTGCTGATGGCCGCCATGCTGATCACGCCAGCTGCAGCGGCCCGCTTCTGGACGGAAGACTTGAAGGTGATGCTGGTGCTCGCTGCTCTGATAGGCGCTTTCTCAGGTATAGCAGGCGCATTTGTTTCCTACACCGCCCCTTCCATGCCGACCGGACCCTGGATCGTGCTGATCGTGTCGATGATCGCGATCCTGTCTTTTGCCCTGGCTCCCGGTCGTGGTTGGGTGGCCCGCATCCTGCGGCAGCGGCGCAACAAAACACGCATCCTGGAGGAAAACCTGCTCAAGTTGCTTTACCAGCTTGGCGAACTCCGGCAGGACTACGGCAGCGCCCGCAGTCTGGATGAATTGCTCGAGCGGCGCAACATACCGAAACAAGAAGCCCTAAGTGGATTGCAGAAGTTAAAGAGACAAGGCTACCTCCAGAAGGAAAATCAGCGCTGGCTGCTGACTCCGGAAGGTGAGAAACGCGGCCGTCGAGTAGTGCGCCTCCACCGCCTCTGGGAGCTATACCTGACACAATACCTGCACCTGGCCTCCGACCACGTGCACGAAGACGCCGAAACGATCGAGCACATCATTACTCCGGAACTGGAACAGCGCCTCATCGAGGAACTTAATTACCCCGACCTCGACCCGCATAGCGCCAGGATACCTTAAGTGAGTGAGTGATGGAGTGGTTGAGTGATTTTGAGAGTTAGCAATAGGAAGTTAAGAAGTAAAATGTAGCGACGTGATACTGTAACGGCGAGTTGAAGTTGCAGATAGTTTTTAGCTAGGTATAAAACATAACAACTTATAGGGACAAGTCGCGACCTGTCCGAATCGTGCACAACTTATTTGTTTGAATCAGGATTTGCAGGATTAAAGAGGGCCCCTACCCCCACGGATTTACAAGATTATTAGAAACAATTGTTCATAAAATCAATCCTGAAAATTTTAAAATCATAAAAAAATCGTTCAACCACTCCACCACTAAATCACTAAATCAAAAAGCATGAACGCATTCTGGATCATATTGACGGGTAGTTTGGTAGCGACGTGCTGCAGTCTGTTGGGTTGTTTCCTGATACTGCGGCGTATGGCCATGGTGGGCGATGCTATTTCCCATGCGGTGTTACCGGGTATCGTGGTCGCGTTTATGTTCACGGGCTCCCGCGATACAGTGCCGATGCTGATAGGGGCCGGACTACTGGGTGTACTCACCACTTTTCTGATCGAGTTCTTTCACCGCTTTGCACGTGTACAGGCCGATGCAGCTATCGGTGTCACGTTTACCTGGCTCTTTGCCATTGGCATCATCCTTATTTCCGTATTTGCAGGACAGGTGGATCTGGACCAGGACTGCGTGCTGTACGGCGAAATTGCCTATGTGCCGCTCGACCTCATCATCATCGATGGCGGCCTGAGCATGGGTCCGCGCACTGTCTGGATGCTGGCGGTAGTGACCCTGCTGATCGGCGCTTTCATAGTGCTGGGGTATAAGGAGCTTTTCCTGACTACCTTTGATCCGGCCTTCGCGGCTGCCATCGGCATCTCCACTACCCTTTGGTATTACCTATTGATGGGCGCGGTGTCGCTCACAACGGTAGCTTCCTTTGAGTCAGTTGGGGCGATTCTTGTGGTGGCTTTCCTGGTTGCCCCTCCTGCCACGGCATACCTGCTAACCGACGATTTTAAGACGATGCTAGGAATATCAGTAGCCTTGGGCATCATTGCCTCTTTTGCAGGTTACTACCTGGCGGTATGGCTCGATGGATCCATCGCCGGGGCTATCGCTACCGTGACAGGTATAGAGTTCCTGATGGCTTTCCTTTTCTCGCCAACGCATGGCAGATTGCGCAGACAGAAACGTGTGCAGACAGTAGGACACTAAACTGAATACTATACCCTTAAGATGAATATATCCAAAGTAGTGCTTTAAGCGTTTTGATTCAAAGAAAATCCACCATGCTAAAGAAAACTTTCCTGCTGCCTTTGCTCATTTTAATGCTGTTGGCTTCCAGCTATACCTGGCATAAGAGTACACCAGTTGATAAGCCAAGCCAGAAAGGAGCCAAAATCAACTGGATTAGCATAGAAGAAGCTGCAGAGAAGATCAAAAAGCAACCCCGTAAAGTAGTCATTGATGTGTACACCGACTGGTGCGGCTGGTGCAAAAAGATGGACAAATCTACTTTTAGCGACCCTGCTGTGGTGGCCTATATTAATAAAAACTACTATGCCGTGAAGCTTGATGCTGAGGGCAAGACCCCGATCACGCTAAACGGCCATACCTATACCTTCAAAGAACAGTACCGGGCACACGAACTGGCGGTGGCGTTGCTACAGGGACAGATGAGCTATCCGACCACCGTTTACCTGGATGAGAAATTCAACATGCTCACGCCCGTTCCCGGCTATATCGATGCTTCTACCTTCCGCCAGATTCTAACCTATTTCGGGGACAATCACCACAAGTCTAAAACCTGGGAAGAATATACCAAAAAGTAGGATTGGCAAATGTTTGGTGCAGAATGCCTTATAAATCCGTAATTTTGAGCTTTAAAACACCTGCTATACCTTGATTCATCAGTTTTTACATACCGATACCATTGCCGCTGTCGCCACGGCGCCCGGTATAGGCGCTATTGCGGTTATCCGGCTCTCGGGACCAGGGGCCATTACAATCACCAATTCTGTTTTCAAAGGCAAAGACCTGACGGAGCAGGCCAGCCATACCATCCATTTCGGCACGATCCGCGAGGGCAATAAGATCATCGATGAAGTGCTGGTTTCGCTGTTTGTGGCGCCTCACTCCTATACCAAAGAGAATGTGGTGGAAATCTCCTGCCACGGCTCTGACTTTATTGTGCAGCAGATCATGCAGCTGCTCCTGAAGAAAGGCGCTCGTCTAGCCAACGCCGGCGAGTTTACAAAGCGTGCCTTCCTCAACGGACAGTTTGACCTGGCACAGGCTGAGGCAGTGGCCGACCTGATCGCTTCCGATTCTGCCCTTTCGCATGAAGTAGCCATGAAACAGATGCGCGGTGGTTTTTCACAGGAGATCAAACGATTAAGGGCCGAACTGGTGCATTTCGCTTCGATGATCGAGCTGGAGTTGGACTTTGGCGAAGAAGATGTGGAGTTTGCCGACCGTGACCAATTGCGCACCCTGATCCTGAATATACAGCAGATCATACGCGAGCTGCTCAAATCATTTGAGCTGGGCAATGTGATCAAGAACGGCGTTCCGACTGTGATCGTGGGCAAGCCCAATGCGGGCAAGTCTACCCTGCTCAACAAACTGCTCAACGATGAGAAAGCCATCGTATCGGATGTACCGGGTACGACCCGCGACTTCATCGAAGATGAGATCAACATTGGGGGTGTCACATTTCGTTTCATCGATACGGCCGGTCTCCGCGAAACCACGGATAAGGTAGAAGCAATTGGTGTAGAACGTACTCATCAGAAACTGAGTCAGTCTTCGCTTATTATTTATTTGTTCGATGTGACCGACACGACGCCGGCAGAACTACAGTCTGAACTGGAAGTGCTCAACCCTAAAAAACTGCCATTCCTGCCTGTCGCCAACAAAATAGACCGGGCCACACCTGAGAAGCTAGCCGAATTTGCAGGTATAGAGGGGTTGGTGAAGATCTCCGCTGCGGAGGGCGCACACCTGGAAGACCTGAAACAGGCGTTGGTAGACAAAGTGAACTTGGGCAAACTCAACACACAGCAGCAGACCATCGTGACCAACCTGCGCCACGTCGACAGCCTAAACAAAACCTACGAGGCCTTGGATGATGTGCTCAACGGCATTGGTCTGGGTATGAGCGGCGACTTGGTGGCAGCCGATATACGCCGGGCACTTTACAGCCTGGGTATGATCACGGGTGAGATCACAAATGATGATTTGCTGGATAATATTTTTACAAAGTTCTGCATCGGCAAGTAGATTCTCAAAATAAGTCAATATCAAAATAAAGCAAAAGCCTGATTATGATTGATAATCAGGCTTTTTTGCGTCTATACCTGTTTGTTAATCAAAATTGATATTCTTAAATTTATAGTACTGTTGTACCTCGTTCGTACCCAAATTACAGTATTTGTACCCCACTACTGAAATCGGGGGAGATTATTTGACTTATTTAACACTAATGATACTTAAATAACTCTAACTGCCCTTATCAGCCATGAGTTCTAACATCAGAATACAGCGTATTTGCCAGCAATGCGGACAGGAGTTCACCGCCAGAACGACCGTCACCCAATACTGCGGCGACAACTGTGCCAAGCGCGCTTATAAAGCCAGGAAGAAGGCCGGCAAAGTGGAGGCCAGCAACAGGGAAACAGAGCGCATCCGGAATAAGCCATTGGAGGACATCAAGGCAAAGGAGTTTCTGACCATCCGTGATACGGCCCTCCTGATCAACTGCAGCAGGCAAACGGTTTATAACCTGATCAAGGGCAATATCCTTCCCGCCGCTCAGCTGTCTGCCCGCAAAACCATCATCAAGCGGGCTGACATTGACAAACTGTTCCAGCTTACACCTCTGGCCCAAACGGCGGGGCAGCTCGCGCCACCCGCTTTCAACCCTGCCGAATGCTATACCCTGACACAGGTTCAGCAACAGTACAGAATCTCTGAAAAGGCGCTGTATGACCTGATCATACGGCACAACATACCGAAGTACCGGCAGGGCATTTATGCCTATGTCCCCAAAAAACCGATTGATGTACTCCTGGGCCCTATTTTATGATTTAAACCAAATTCCCGCTATCATGACAAAAGTAGCCTTACGACGCAAGCCGATCTCTAAAGAAAGGCTCTCGCTTTACCTCGACTTTTACCCCCCTATTCCCCACCCCGATACGGGCAAGCTGACCCGACGGGAGTTCTTGGGGCTTTTCCTGTTTGAAAAGCCCAAAACGCAGCTGGAGAAGCACCACAACAAAGAAACGCAGGCCCTTGCTACTAATATTTGTGCGCAACGGCAGCTGGCGATACAAAATCTGAACTTTGGATTCCTCGCCAAAGAAAAGCAAAAAATCACGCTGCTCGATTATTACAGGAAAGAGGCTGCCAGACACAATGGCTCTAACGGACAGGTGTGGCAAAGTTCACTGCTTTACATGCAGGACTTCTTCTCTGAAGGGCAGAAATTATTTGAGCTGACCGTCGCCGACTGTAACGCCTACAAAGACTTTCTGCTCCACGCCAAAAGCCAGCGTTGCAAAAGGAAAGCGAAGATCTCCCGCAACACGGCGGTCTCCTATTTCATTAAGTTTAAATCGACTCTTAAAAAGGCCTACAGAGAGGATCTTCTCAAATCAGACCTGAACACAAAAGTGTCCGCCATCGAGCCAGCTGAGACAAAACGGGAATTTCTCACCCTGGAGGAGCTGCAGGCGCTGTACGGAACGGACTGCCCCCTGCCTGTCCTGAAGAAAGCAGCCATTTTCTCCGCCTTAACAGGCCTTCGCTTTTCAGATATCAAAAAGCTCACCTGGCGTGAAGTGCAACACAGCCAGGCAGAAGGCTACTACCTGCAGTTCAGGCAGCAAAAAACCCAGGGAGTGGAGCTGCTTCCCATTTCTGAAGAAGCCCTACAGCTATTAGGAGAGCGCGGATTGCCTGACACCCTGGTTTTTGATGGGCTGGAATATTCTGCCCAAAACAACAACCTTTTGCGCGATTGGGTTAAGACTGCCGGCATCACCAAATACATCACCTTCCACTGTTTCAGGCACACCTATGCCACCCTTCAACTTTCCCACGGAACCGACATCTACACCGTGTCCAAGCTCCTCGGGCACCGGGAGCTGAAAACGACGCAGATCTATGCGAAGGTGATCGACCGATCCAAGCGGGAGGCGGCTAATCGTATTACACTGAAGATAACATGATTACCGACTGCTACTTAAAGACTTACACGAAATAAATAACACAGTCAATCCTATCAATTTTGTGCTTCATCCCTCATTATAAAGAAAACAGATATGGAAAATTTAACTTTTGAAAAACTCCCTCAGGCCGTCAGTGAACTGCATAACAAGCTAAGCCGCATAGAGCAACTCCTTCTGGAGAGGCAGGGCCCGGAAAAGGAGGAGGAAATGTTCACCGTCGCGCAGGCTGCAGCGTTTCTCAAGATTTCCGTGGGCACGGTTTACCTCAAAGTCAGTAGCAGGGAAATCCCGGTCAACAAAAGGGGGAAACGCCTTTATTTTTACAAGTCTGAGTTGGAGGAGTGGGTAAAAGGGGGCAGAAAGAAAACGGTGTCAGAGTTACAGCAGGAAGCACAGCAGTATGCCGGAAAGGGCACCAGGCACAGGCGGTAAAGCAACAGGTCGGGCAGTCCCAAATTAAAGTTAAAGTATTGTCAGTAGCATCCAGTGATCCATTGCTCGAGCAGCATCCATTTTTGACGGGCAAAAGGACAAAAGTGAAAGGATCGATCCAGCATACTTAGGGTAACCTTTACTATGTTTCATGGACAGCTTGCTTGTATAAACAATGAGTAAAGCGTGCAGTCCTCTCGCAAAAACGCGTCAGGTGCATATAGGCCAAATCGACTGTCTGCCACTGCATAGCCCCCTTTAGTATTATAGCTTCCCTGCTCCAGTATGCTATACCTTACCAGGAACAGGCCTTCTATGATTCCTCACCATTATACCTGATCAGGTATAATGGATTCTAACTAAATTATCTTTATACCCGATAAGGTATAAAGCATGTCACTAAACGAATTTGTAAAGGAGCGGCGGAAGGCAGCCGGGCTCACCCAGCCTGAGCTGGCAGCAAAGGCCGGCGTGGGTCTCCGTTTCGTACGCGACCTGGAGCAGGGGAAGGAGAGCCTGCGCCTGGACAAGGTGAACCAGGTGCTGCAGCTCTTTGGCTATCAGGGCGGCGCGTTGCCCATCAACCGAAACGAATTGCTCCCATGAGAAAGGCAGAAGTCAAATACCAGGATAAAACAGCCGGCTGGCTCACACAGGATGAGGCCGGGTATCATTTCAGCTATGACGCGGCCTACCTCCGCTCAAAAAACCCGGAGCCCATCAGCCTGACCCTTCCCCTGCGGGAGAAGCCTTACACCGACCGGGTGCTGTTCCCTTTCTTCGACGGGCTGATACCGGAGGGCTGGCTGCTGGACATAGCCGAAAAGAACTGGAAACTGAACCCCAGGGACCGGATGGGGCTGCTGCTGGCCTGTTGCAAGGACTGCATCGGCGCTGTAAGCATTCACCCTGTGACAAAGGAGGATAATTCATGAACAGATGCCTATACTGTTACCAGCCCTTACCGGGAGGCGAAGTAGATTTCCATCAGAGGTGTAGCAAAAAACTCTTTGATCAGGCTACCCCTCCCTTCCTGCCCTACACCGAAGAACAGATGGAGGAGCTGGCAAGGCAGACAATACGGAGCCAGATCGCGGTGACCGGCGTGCAGCCCCAGGCTAACCGTGGCGTCTACACCTCATACTGCCTTGGACACGGTGGCAATCGCACCGGCCAAGAGGTAGATCAGGCACATGGTCACGATCCTAGCGTCGCCGCAACCGCGAATCAGCGCTTCTACCTTGGCGTTGACAGGCCCTTTGAGGATCAGGAAGGCAGCGACAATGCCGACCACCACGGCAACCGGCGAAGACAGGGCGTAAAAATCCTGCAGCCAGATACCCGCCCCTAAAAAAGTAAGTACAAATATCAAAAGGGGACCAAAGCGATTCCCCCGCCCTTTTGCATTCTATTCATGCGTTCTAAAATAGAAATAACAGTTTTTTAACTCCTGCTGGGGGAAGCCAATGGCGACACCTGTCCCATTGGAAAACACTGCCCGCTGGCAGCACATGCCCCCTTAGCACTCTATTAAATCCCATTCCCCGAATCTCTTCAAAGCTAAGATCCAACGTCACATGATTTGCCGCAAAGGTAGCCTTGCGGTCCGGACACGGGAGCAAGGTAGTGCCAACAAAATGGGTATCCACCTGCGGCGGACCCTCCGCATTTTCCCGGCCTCCACCTTGCCCTTAGTCCGGCGCCGAAGGCAGCGGGGGCACCATAATCAATTTCCTCACACTTAAAAGATCAACGATTATGGAAAAGCACATCAACACCTCCGCCTTCACCAGAGCAGCCGAAATCAAGCTCACCTACCGCAACAAAATCGCACCCGCAGAAAGACCGCAGGTCACCTCCTCCACCGACTGTTACCAGGTGCTCAAACAAAGTTGGGACCCAGGTAAGCTCGAGTTTGTAGAGCAGTTCAAGGTATTGCTCCTAAGCAGGGCCAACCGGGTGCTGGGCATCTACGAGGTCTCCACCGGGGGCGTCTCGGGCACCGTGGCAGACCCCAAGCTTATCTTTGCAGCCGCCCTCAAAGCCTGCGCCTCGGGCATCATCCTCTCCCACAACCACCCCTCGGGCAACCTCAAGCCCAGCGCGGCGGACCTGCAGCTCACCAAAAAGATGAAGGCAGGCGGGGAGCTGCTCGACATCGCCGTCCTCGACCACATCATCCTCACCAGCGAGGGCTATTACTCCCTGGCAGACGAGGGGCTCATGTAGCCCCTCTTTCTTTGGCAGGAGCCGGGAACGGCTCCTGCCCCCTTCCATTCTATCTCATCAATTAAAATCTAATCCTATGAACGCCTATCAGAAATTCAACCACCTGGCCGAACAGGTGACCAATGAAATCATTGCTGAACTACAGAAGGGAAAAGTCATCTGGCAAAAGCCCTGGAGCTCATACGGACTTCCCAAGAACTACGCCTCCGGCCGCCCCTACGAGGGCTTCAACGCCTTTTACCTCCACCACGTCACGGAGAAAAACAACTACACGGCGCCATACTTTCTCACGTTTAGGCAGGCCCAAGAGATGGGCGGCCGCGTCCGGAAGGGTCAGAAAGGCAATCCCATCGTCTACTGGAAGATCTATGAGGCGAAAGAGCAGGAGCAGCCAGCAGATCAGGATGTGGCCCGTAAAGAGAAGAACAGCAAAAAATTTGTCCCCTTCCTCTGGACCGTGTTCAACATCGACCAGGTGGAGGGCGTGGACTTCCACCTCCCCGAAAAGCTCAGGCGATCCGGCCAGCAGCTCATCGAGGCCTGCCAGCGCGTGGTGGACGGCTTCCCCTCCCCGCGCCCACGGATCCTGCACGGCGGCTCGCAGGCCTGGTATGCCCCGGGCACGGACACGGTGCAGGTACCGGAGCCTAAACGCTTCCTCTCCCCCGAGGCCTTCCACGCCACCCTCTACCACGAGCTGATCCACGCCACCGGCCACCACGCTCGTCTCAACCGCTTCAACCGGGATGAAACGCCGGCCCGCTTCGGGGACGAGGCCTACAGCAAAGAGGAGCTCATCGCCGAGATGGGCGCCAGCTTCCTCTGCGCCCACACCGGCATCCGGAAGGCAGTCTTCCAGAACTCGGTAGCCTACCTGCAGGGCTGGATCAGCCGGTTCCGGGAGGACAAGACGATGCTCATCTACGCCGGCACCCGGGCTTTCAAAGCGGCCGGTTATATTCTCAGCCTCCAGGCCAAAGCCGATGAAGAAGCGCTTCCTGCAGAGCAAGCGGCTGCGTAAGCAGCGCGAAGGGCTGTCAATTCAATGGTAGCCCTTCGCGCCCGCTCCAATCAAGGGCTGATACCCCGGGGGAAGCAGGAGTCAATACTAAATCCACAGGCCACCCGTTCCGGCATATTACCTGGTAGGCCCCGTGTCCACACGTGCCTCGAGCACGGCTTCAATCTGGTCAGGAAGCGCGGAAAGCAGATCATAACCCGTCTCCCGCTCAATGGCATCGACCGTAGTGCGGTAGGTGCCCCAGTCCGCCAGCACCTGGTTCGTGTTGGGCGTGTTGACGGCGATAATCCTGGTATTGGCAGTGATACGCTGCAGGTCGTCCTCCCCTTCCTCGAGCACTACCAGCACTTTCCAGATCATGGCGGGCACGGCAACCCGGCCCTTGTCGATGGTCGTAGCCGCTCCGTTGCTGCCCGTGCCGCCTATACCGTAACTGCCCATGATCACGTACACCTCCATCCCCTGCCGAACCAGGTCCCGGGTGTAGTCCTCCAGGCTGGCCCAAGTAACGCGGTTGTGGTTTGGAGCCTGTGGGATCATGTTAGTCATCAGGAAAGTGGCCGAATTGTCTTCCACCGTTCTGGTGCGGTCGGCCGATGGGATGTTGTGCCCCCGGTCGAAGCCCGAGCCAGTGTAGGCCGAGGGCCCGACCCGGTACCAGCCCGCGGGCAGCGTCGCGTCCGCACGGAAATCATCCTGTCGCAGGGCGTTTCCCACCCAGTGCCGGCTCACGTGCCAGCTCACCCAATTGGGCGTGCCCCGCTCCCGGTTATATGAGAACACGTACTGGTCTTTGACCATCAGGAAATTGGCGGGGTCCGTCCCGTCGGCTGTGGCCTGGCTCGGGTTACCCAGCGCCACATGCGCGCTTATTGGGGTGTAGATGGGCTGTTGCGGGATTACCTCCGTCTCCTTACACCCAGCAAGGACTAAAACAGCAGCTAAAACAAGATAGAAACGGTTCCTCATAAGCATATGCATCAGACAAAAAAGGCATGATCTGTCCTACGGCAAAACAGGTGCGGCGACAATTATTGCCCTCAAATTAATTGTTAGGCTGGCAGGATGAAAGCGTTTATACGTAAAGTGGAAGAGTAAAATAGGAAGTGGAACCCATAAGCATCAACACCATGTGCGGAAGATATTCTGTCCTACCCAAAGCCAAGGGCAAATCACGCGCCGCCAAACTCCTGGCCAAAGCATTGAAAGAGGCGTACTACAATGCGGCACCTTCCCAGGAGTTGCCCGTGATCACCAACTACCAGCCGGCTACCGTGCAGTTCTTTTCATGGGGCTTGCAGCCTTTCTGGTCAAAGGACGCCAGAGCCGTGAAACGCTCCATCAATGCCCGCGCGGAGACGATCACTGAAAAACCCTCCTTCCGCCACCTGCTCACCTCCAAGCGCTGCCTGGTGCCGGCCGACGGTTTCTTTGAATGGCAGCTCACCCGGCAAGGCAAAGTACCTTATCGTTTCCTCCTGAAAAACGAGGAGCTATTCTCCTTTGCCGGTCTGTGGGATGAGTGGGTGGATCAGCACACCGGGGAGGTGCTGCACACTTTTACCATCATTACCACGGAAGCCAATGAAGTGGTCAAACCCATTCATGACCGCATGCCGGTCATCCTCTCCCCCGAAGCCGAGGGGCTGTGGCTGGACACACACGGAACGCAGGAGGAACTGTTAGCACTGCTGAAGCCTTTCGAAGGGGCTCAGATGAAGACATACCCGGTCTCTACGCTCGTCAACTCTCCCACCAACAATACGCCGGAGGTTATCAACTCGCTTTAAGGCAAGTTCATACTCTAGGACTTATCCCAAAATAGGCAACCCTTCACAGGAAGAACTTGCAGCGTGTCCGCCTAAAGCGAAACCAGAAAATACCAGGTCTTTCCTTCCTACGTGCTGTACGGTCACAAATTGGACTGTGTGATGCAAACACGCTCCCTGTTCACCTCACAGGTGAAAGTCTACGCTTTCGACGAGCGCCTCCTGGATCTGGACGACTTTAATCCGTCATGCTGTACTCCTAGGCTTGGGAAAACAAGCTCACAGCCACGCATTGGATGGGGGGCCCGCTTTACTTGTACGTGGCCCCACCAAGGATTTGGCAAAGGTACCTAACAAGCTGGTCGGGAAATCCAGTCAGGCAAAGGGGCCCGGTAAATCATGCTCATATCCAGCCGGAGAAGCAGTGCTATAGGAGGACAAAAACACGCATCCGAACAGGGACAAGTCAGGAATCGGGTAAGGCCAGATCCATGTAAAACGATGGTTGTTAGGCCGTCATCTCCTGTTCAGCTAAGTGCGTTTCCGCCTCTTTTATCAGGTCATCAATCAGGTGCGTACCCGGATCTGCTAGTTTTGACTTCCTGAACTGTTGCAAGGCATCTCTGTACGCTTGCCTGTCCAGGTGGTAGATGCCCAGGTTCCGATACCCGTACGCGTGATCTGCCTCCAGCTCAAAGGAGCGCCTGATGTCCTGAAGACCTTCCCCCTCCCGGCCACACTTCAGCTTTGCCAGCCCCCGGTTACTGTAGGCGTTAGCAAAAGAAACATCCACTTCGATCACCTTGTCGAACAGCACAACCGCTTCCTGGTAGCGTCCGAGCAAATGAAGAGTATAAGCCATGTTATGCAGCGTGTATTTATTCGTGGGATCAAGCTGAAGTGATTGTTCAAAATAAGGCAACCCTTCCTCGTGCATCCCCAATTGGGAACAGACCAGGCCCGCATTTCCATAGTCGTTGGAATTCAGTTTGTAGCAGGCGCTGAACCGCTCGATGAGTTCCCGAGCCGCTTCGTAGTGACCTAGCTGCAGGCAGCACGAAACAGCCGCCCGATACGCTTGCTCATCCTGCAGTCCCTCTTGCAGCATGCCCGTAAAAAGCCTTGCCGCTGCTGCATAGGCTCCTTGATTATAAGCGTCTACCGCCCTATCATACGCTTTGGGCAAACGCCTGCCAAGCAAGAGTTGCTTCAGCCTGTAGCCATCGTTATAGGCAACGCTTCCATCATAAAGCAATATGGGCGTGCTGCTTGGCACCAGGTTCACCACCAAGTCCAGTAAAGCGCAGCCCAGAAAGACCAGGCAAATCAGTTTGACAGCGCCGTGCAGCTCCAATGCGAAAGTAAGGTAGCATGCCGTCAGGGCAATTAAAGTAGAAGCAAGCGGCCCAGCCAGCACAATCAGCAGCTGTCTGGTGACAGAGAGATCCCGGGCAGAGATAACACAGAGACCGGATTGCCAGGAAAAGAAGTTATACCTGAACCAGATTTCCAACAGACCGGCATTCATCCGAAGCCCCTTCCGTTGATCCCCATAGGACCCTACATACACCGTCACTTTCTGCCTGGTGAGCAGCAGGGCCGTCAGCGCATGTCCCAGCTCATGTAAAAGTGCCGTGAATGGTCTGACCAGCAGGACCAGCGCAGCCAGCAACAGGGTTACAATGGTAGCAATACTCATTAGCTTCGTGTTTGTTTTATGTAAGCTCTCATGCGCTTAGGATACCGCATCCCCGATACCTGCCAGAAATTCGCCGATCACTTCCAGCGCCCCCAAAGTCCAGCCATGAGGCGTCTATGTCAAGGCCCGGAATGGCAAGCCAGGTGCCGTCTCCCTCTATGACCAGCCCATGCAGCATCACGGATTTCATGTCAGCGTAAGGGCATACCTCCCCGGTGTGCTGGTGAAAGGCATCAAAATCAGGTCGTCCGGAAAAAACGCTCATGCCCCAACATGAGCAACCACGCTCATAGCCAATGGACTTGCTTCACCTCTTCAGGCTTGTAGTACACTTTCTTCCCATGCTCTTTGACAAGTATAGTTCTTAACTCCTTGGCATAGGCCTTCTTGTTTCCCGGCTCTAGCTGACAGGCTGGCGTCATACCCTTCCTACGCTTCAAAATGAGCGTCTTCTGCAATACCTAGTTTGTTACCAGGAATTAGGTTACCAGAAGAATAGTTTGTTGAATTAAATAAAACGGCTGCAAATTCATCATAATTTGACAGGCATCACCCTGGCCCGAAGTGATAACCCCGGTTCGCACAAAGGCGGTCAGGGAAGCAGGAAGGGTCCGGCGGACTGTTTGTCCAGCGGATGTGCGATGCAAACCACCGCAGCATCCGGATGCTGCTTCAGCACCCAAAGGTGCCGGCCTCTCTTTTTATCAATCCGGCCAAAGACCCACCTGGGCGCTACGCTCCGCGGCACCGCATGACAGACTTGTTCCTCCGGCGCTTTGGTTTGCGGGAATAGACTTAGCTGCATTTCGTTCATTCGCATGATCTGTTGAAAAGCTTACAGGCCACTAGGTATTGGCCCGGTGAAGCATGGTAGCGAAGCCACCACACCGGGTAACCCCCTCCCTCAAATATAGTCCAACTCCTATATAATACCTAGAACGATATGCTTATTTTTCTGACGATTTCAGCCTCAGCGCCGCGGTGAAAATCCACCATGGCGCAGGCAGACAACCTGATAGTCTTCCCTTAAAACACCTTTCATCCGCCAGCATACAAGCCTCCGCTAGCAGTGAGCCGCAAAGCGGATTAGCTTCATCAGGGGGTAAGGCAGCACAGCAGCCTGTCAGCTGCCTGTCCAGTGCGTCGAACAAGATTTTTTACCTTCCTGCGAGCAGCCCCGCAGGCTCTCCCGAAAGCGTGCCAAATCATATACAAAGGCTTTGATGCCATCAGCCGTCATAGCGGGAAAGTAGCGTTCAAATCCTTTTTTTGACGTATGCCGCATTCATTTACTGCTCGAACTGCCCGCCGATCAGAATGGAACAGTCGGGTTTGCGCAGGAAGACGGCTTCGCTGAGCGGTGAGAAGCCCCCATTGGCCAATGCCGCTTTCATCGTGGTCAGGTCCCAGATAATACCTGCCTGGCTGGTGCTTGTCGGTCCAGGAGGAAATGCTCTCGTAAAATCAACGTTATCTCCAGGATCTGTTTTCGGCCGTCAGGCGGTACCTCGCTGGTACGCGCCTTCCTGACCGGAGCATCCAAGAAAGAGGTCATGAGGGATAGTGTTCTCTCACAGGTATCCAATGTATACAGCCTTTCAAATACTACAAAGACAGGACAACTGCTTGAGGAGTTGTTAGAGGCTTTCTAATACTCAAAACGGTGCATTCTGCCCTCTATAAAACCAGTAGACCGTATTTCAAGAATAACTAAATCCTGTGTCGCATCGGTGGGCCTGGATAGAGATAAACCCTAAACCACTTCATAAAGTAGGCGTTGGCCGGAGTCCATACCTGCTCCAAAAGCTAAGCTATATCAAATCTCCCTGCTCCAGCCACTCCAGCCCTTCGGGCAACTCCCGGTTGTTGAACTCCAGGTGAATGACGCGGCGGTGCTTGTTGTTCTCTGTTTTAGAAGAGGCGTGCAGGGTCAGCGGTTTAAGCAGATGTACCCCGCCCTGCTTTACTTTGCAGCAGGCGCTGTCGGTGGTGTCTCTGATCTCAGCGATCTCCTGGTCCGACAGAATGCCCAGGTGCGTACGCGGGATCACCTTCAGCGCCCCATTTTGCTCGTCGGTATCATCCAGGTGGATGCGCAAGGTATAGGCGCTCTGCAGGTACTCCAACGGTGGACGCACGCTCACCAAACCGGCCTTGTTGGTCCAGCCGCTGAAACCTTCGGTTTCTTTCTTTTCCTGTACATTGATCGGCAAGTCCTGGTGCCAGGTCACATACCAGTTTGATTTGGGCGGCTTATCAAAATAAATAGCTTTGGTCAGAAAGTAATCTGGTCCGAATCCTTCCTTGATTAAGGTACAGAGGTTACTATTAAAAAGCAGCTGCTTCAGGTTCGGAACCTCCTGCAACAGGCAACGGATGGCAAACAGGTCTTCGCTCCTGCTGAACTTTTCTTCATCGGCCGTTGCCTTGGCAATCATGGAGCACATCCGGCTCACTTCCTTGCTGGTGTATAGGTTCTCCAGCACGGCATAGCCTCTGCGCTTCAACTTCATCATGCTGTGCGCCAATTCCGACAGATTCAGTTCCTTGTCGTACTGCTCCGACCCATGGCGCATGCGCTCGTAAATACGGCGTTTGAGTTTATGCGGCTTGAGCACTTTCACACAGTCCCCGAAGCCAAGAATCTCCCGCTCCAGTTCGAAGTTAAGCTGTACCTGCAGCTGAATGATAATGCCATTAGCCGTTTTCTCCAGCAGTTTCTGTGAGTGATGGATCGGTTTGGTCATGACATAGGGGGCGTTCTCCCGATTTACAAACAACTCCACTTCCTCCGGCCCCTCGTTCGGATTCACCGACACCCCCACCACATGTTCAAAGTATGCTGCCAGGTTCAGCCCCTCGTTTTCCAGGTAGGGTTCATGCGACTCCCCTACTTCCATGATGCGGTCCAGCGCCAGCAGCAGCACTGGTTGACTACGCTTCTTGATGCCCAGCACAAACCAGCGGTTGCGGTACTCCTTCAGGAAATACGGGTGGAAGGTAAAGACCTGCGCTTCCCGCGCCTTGAAGGACTGGTAGGTCAGCTTTACCGGCCGCTTCTGAATGATAGCCTGGTAGAGTATATCGATGTGCTCCAACCCTTTCAGGTGCTCGTTCTTCTCCAGGTCAATCACGGGTGCTTGTTTGGTTTTGGCCGTGTGTATGCGGTCCTCCAGGCGCTGCACCATCCCGTTGAGCTCCTGGAAATGCGTAAAACCCTTGAACTGCCGCAGGATGCCCGCCACCTCCGTCAGCTTGCCCAGATCCTGCTCAGTGAGCGGAATATTGGTAATGGAGTACTCCGGATCCTCGTAGGTGTAGTACTTCTTATCGGTAATGATAATGGGCGCATTGTAGCCCAGTTTATCCGAGCGCATCAGTTGCAGATCCATCTGCACCGTGCGACGACTTACGCCCTTGTCTATACCTTCGAATTCGTAGAGTGCCTCGGAGCAGGCGTCAATCAGGTCTTCCAGCGTCCACTTTCTATACCTGTTGCGCAGGCAGTTGTCGATGGTGCGGTAACGGATGAGGGCATTGCGGTTGGCGGGCATGGGCAAGTATATTTTTGTGAAATATAGAAAATAATATCTCCTGCGCAAAAACACTGCGCAGTGCCTCTCTACCTTTGGCACATAAACAACAAAGGTCATGCAAGAACTGATACTACAAAAGCTAAGGGAGATAGAACAACAGTACGAGGTGCAGATCCTTTTCGCCTCAGAAACCGGCAGTCGGGCCTGGGGCTTCCCCTCCCCCGACAGCGACTACGACGTGCGCTTCATCTACCGCCATACCCGCGACTGGTACCTGAGCATAGACGAGCAGCGCGACACCAACGAGTACCTGAGCGGCGACCTTGACCTGGTGGGCTGGGACATCCGCAAGAGCCTGCGCCTCTTGCGCAAAACCAATGCGGCGATGTTCGAGCGCCTGCAATCGCCGATCGTATACCTGCAGCAGACCGATTTCAGGGAACAGCTGCTGGCGCTGGCACCAGCTTACTTCTCCTGCCGCGCCGGACTGCACCACTACCTGAGCATGGCCAACAACTACTACAAAGCCTGCGAGGCCGAAGACCAGGTGAAGCTGAAGAGCTACTTCTACCTGCTGCGCACCACCCTCTGCAGTCGCTGGATCGTGGAGCGTCAAGGTATACCGCCGCTGCAATTCCGGGAGCTGCTGCCCTTGGTAGAAGACCAGGCGATGCGCGACAAGATAGAAACGCTGCTCGTGCTAAAGGCGCAGGTAGATGAGTCCTTCCGTCACCCAAAGGAAACAGAGTTGGAGCTATACCTGAAAGGCATCCTCGACTACTGCGACTCCCAGGCAAAAGATCTTGAGAAACACCAGGGCGAGACGGAGCCGCTGAACGAATTATTCAGAAAAACGATAGCATACCCATGGCACTAACCATAGACGATCTGAAGCGAAAGAACCTGCTGCTGTTTGAGTGCATCAGCGGCAGCAGGGCCTATGGCCTGAGCACCCCTACCTCTGACACCGACATCCGCGGCGTGTTTGTGCTGCCGGAACAGGACTACTTTGGTTTGAACTACGTGGAGCAGCTAAGCAACGAGTCGAATGACATTGTGTACTATGAGCTGCGGCGCTTTGTGGAGCTGCTTTCCAAAAACAACCCGAACATGCTCGAGCTGCTGGCCATGCCCGAAGACTGCATCCTGTACAAGCACCCACTCCATGACAAATTCCAGGCTGAGGATTTCCTCTCGAAGCTGTGCAAGACCACCTTCGCCGGCTATGCGCTCACGCAGGTAAAGAAAGCCCGGGGGCTGAAGAAGAAAATCGTGAACCCGGTGGAGCCAGAGCGCCGTTCGGTGCTGGACTTCTGTTATGTAGCGCAGGGACAGGGCTCGGTGCCGGTGCAGGAATTCCTCGAGCAGCAGGGCCTGCGGCAGGAGGACTGCGGCCTGGCCCGCATCCCGCACATGCCCGACCTGTACGCGCTCTTCCACGAACCAAATACCCGACTTAAAGGCATTGTGCAAAGCGAAAAGGCAAACGACGTGTCGCTGAGCTCTATACCCAAAGGGCTGCAGTCGCTGGCCGTGATGAGCTTCAACAAGAACGCCTACTCCACCTACTGCAAAGAGTACAAGGAGTATTGGGAGTGGGTGGAAAAGCGCAACCAGGCTCGCTACGAGAACACGCTCTCGCACGGCAAGAACTACGACGCCAAAAACCTGATGCACACTTTCCGCCTGCTCGACATGGCCGAGGAGATCGCCACGCAGAAGCAAATCATCGTGCGGCGCCCCAACCGCGAGTTCCTGCTCCAGATCAAGGCCGGCGCTTTTGAGTATGCCGAGCTACTAGCGATAGCCGAGGAGCGGATTGCTAAAATGGATGCGCTGTATGAGGCGTCGGATCTGCCGGAGGAGCCGGATGTGGAGCGGTTAAATAAGGTGCTGGTGGAGGTGCGAAAAGATTTTTACAAAATAATTTAAGTGCGCAAAAAGACTGCGCAGCTGGTCAATTCCTTTGTATCATCACAAAGAAATAAAACTATGAACACACTGACACTTACAGGGAAAGACCTGCTTGAAATCGGCTTTAAACCAGGAAAAGCAATCGGCATTGCCATCTCCATCATGGAAGAAACCCATCCTGAAACTTCCAAAGAAAAGCAGCTACTGCTTCTGGCTAAAGTGCTTGCCTCGCCCTCCGATTACCAGGAAGATGAGGTTCTGGCTCCGCTTGCAGAAGCATTGCTCCCGCCAAAGCAGGAAGAAATCATTTCCCTTATGCCTGAGGCAAAGGAGTACACCATTTATGGGGCAGCCGGAATCGAAGCGGGTGTTCTGAGCCAGATGGATACTGCTATGCGCCTGCCTGTTTCTGTAGGAGGAGCCTTGATGCCGGATGCGCACCAGGGCTATGGACTTCCGATCGGTGGCGTGCTGGCTACGAAAGATGCAGTGATTCCCTATGCGGTAGGGGTTGACATCGGCTGCCGTATGAGCATGAGCCTTTACGCCATCGACGCGGATATTCTGACCAAGCAATCGGAGCAGCTAAAGCGCATGTTGCTCGACAACACGCGTTTCGGAACGGCTACTTTTAAAAACCCGAAAGACCACGCCATCATGGAGCGTCCAGAGTTCGCTGCTATACCTGTCGTGAAGAGCCTGAAAGACCGTGCCTATAGCCAGCTTGGCTCTTCAGGTGGTGGTAACCACTTCGTGGAGTTTGGCGTGGTGGAGCTGCATGATGCGCAGAACGAATTCGGGTTGCCAACTGGTCACTACCTGGCGGCCCTCTCCCACTCCGGCTCCCGCGGTATAGGTGCCAGCATTGCCGGCCACTATACCAAATTGGCGATGCAAAATTGCCGCCTGCCACAGGAGGCACGGCACCTGGCCTGGCTGGACCTGAACACAGCCGAAGGACAAGAGTATTGGTTGGCGATGAACCTGGCGGGCGACTATGCCTCGGCCTGTCATCACCAGATACATGAGCGATTAGCAACAGCTTTAGGTGAGCAGCCGCTGGCGGTCGTAGAGAACCACCACAACTTTGCCTGGAAAGAAAAAGACGCGGCTGGAAACGAGGTGATCGTGCACCGCAAGGGCGCCACACCAGCAGGTCAGGGCGTGCTGGGTATTATTCCAGGCTCTATGGCTACACCAGGTTTTATTGTGCGTGGTAAGGGTGAAGCAAGCTCCCTGAACTCTGCTTCACACGGAGCAGGCCGGGTGATGTCCCGAACCAAAGCCAAACAGACGCTCTCGCTGCCACAGGTACAGTTATACCTGCAAGAGGCCGGCGTGGAAGTGATCGGATCAGGCCTGGACGAAGCACCTATGGTCTACAAGGACATCCGCCAGGTGATGCAGTCACAGCAGGATCTTGTGGAAGTAGTAGGAACTTTTAATCCGAGGATTGTACGGATGTGTGGAGATGAGATGTATATGGAGAAGGATTAAATTTAAGTCTTTGTTTTACACATTAAAAAGCTCCTGCCTTAGGTTAAGGCAGGAGCTTTTTAATGTGTAAATAATTTCAATATTTATTGGTTCCTTAAAGGACATAAATTTCATTTAAAGTACCTGGATCCCCCTAGCACTACACAATGTATTGTTCAATAATATATTATTAATATTTAGCAAATACCCTTATTTTATTTTTCTTCTCAATGAGTTCGAATCGAATTATCATATCTCTTCCTTGAAGCTTTGTAAATAGTGTTCTATTATATGGAACATTGTCCAACAAAGGTTTATGCTGCTTCATAAATATTCTTGTATAATCACCTCCGATTTCTTCGATCAAAATTTGAATTTGATTATCATCTAAATTGTCAAAATGTAAAGTAAGAAGCGCTATACGTTTTTGAACAGAAGTATTAGCCTTGAACATAGCATTTAGCACTTCAAACTTTAATGAGATGAATTCATCTACTGGCAAAAGGTTACAGACTGTACTAGCTATCAAAGGGTTTTCAACAATAGTACTATCATCAAAATTTTTGATGATAGATAACTTATTTGACAAGCTCATTCTATTTGATATTAAAACCTGATTCCAGTCCTTAGCATCTAAAGAAAACTCACCCATCCTTTCTAAAAAGTCGTCTTGGTAATTCTCGATTAGTTTAATATGCAGATCTTTTCCTTTTGATTTCAGACCATCGAAATTATCACATGAGAGTGTTAAGAATTTCTGCGCAATCATAACCTCAATATGCGCAATGCTCAATTGGTTATATTTTACACGACTATACACATAAGGAATACTCTTTATCAGAAAAGAAAATGCATCTAGACTCAATTCATTGTTGTGTATTATTTTTAAAGAAAAATCTTTAATGTATTCAAGTTCTTTTTTAGTCTCATTATTTAACTTACTCCTAGATAGAACAGAATAATTTTGCTCAGAATTTAGGAATGTGATCAATGGTTCATCAAATTCATCGGCTTCTAAGTTCTCTAAATAGTCAAAAATGTTTTGCCAAGTTGGTTTAAGCTTGTTCTCAATAAGAAGAACTCGCCTAATTTCATTCTCATTGACTTCCTGTATAGAACCAATCATTGCCGTTTGGCTAATTAATAGTTTAGATCTAACTTCAATACTACAATCCTCTCTGTTTAAAATGGAAAGAATTGTAGTTTCATCCTCCAATACATTATCATTAATTTTTAGCAATACATTTTTAATATACTCTTCAAGATTATTAGATAAATATATTGTAAGGTTATCTAGCCCTGAATTTAAAAGAGTTGTATAGTGTGCTTTATTTAATTCCACAATGTTTGTAGAAATCCTATAGTGTTTTACTAATACAGAGATGTTATGATCATTAATTATGTAGAGATTGTTTTTATAAATATGATCAAATAATGTCTCAATTGAGCTATTAGGCAAATCAAGCTTTTCAAATAAAACCTTATTCTCCGTAATAAAAACTCGGATAGTATCTGTCTTCTTAAGGGCAGAACAGAAAGCCATAAAATCCTCCATCTGCTTCAGAAACCCTAACAAAGATTCAATTCCATCGAATTTGCTTATTGATTCTTTATCTCCGAAATCAAAAATCAGGATAAGTAGACTCCTTATTTCTTCTTCAGGTAATCCAGATTTGGAATATAAGTACTGCCACAATGTAGGCTTATAAATGCACAGAGCCTTTATAAAAAGGCCGAGCCCATCTGAATTACGTTTTACAAATCCAAAAATAAATTGAAACTGCTTTTCCCCATCAACGGCAAGCCCTTTAAAGAAATTATCATACTTGCCCCAATACCTTTCCTTGTTCACAATCAAGCATTCAGCTAGATCATAATTCAATATTTCTTCCCTTTTAAAGTATTTATCAGGCAATCTTTTGAGCAGCGTATCACTTTCGGTTAATGGATATTCAAAGTCTAAATTAATGCCACTTTTTACTTTTCTCTCAAATACAAAGTCATCTTTAGTTAAACTTATTTCATGGAAAAGTGAGATATAATCATCATAATGCTCATCAATATAACCATTAAGCAAGAGGTTACGAATGAGATAATTCTCCTTAAACTCCGCTAAATATTTTTCTATTTCAACTAGTTCAAAAATTTCCTTTATGCTAAAAGACTCAATCTCAGATATTTTATTTTTTAATTTTTCCTTTTCTCCTTTTAGAATATTGATTTGATTATTTGCCCTTGCCACCAAAAGATTTTCCCTTTGACTATAGCTAAGTTTAGAAACTTCATTTTCAATAAATGAAAATCTGACATCACTTTCTCTAGTATAAGAATCATTACACCTGTAATATTCGATTTTATTGGAGTTTTTAATTGATTCGAAATTTTCGTCTGTTAGAGCCTCAATAGTGGATACCCGCTTATAGCCGATGGAGAAACTTTGAAAATTATTAATTTTCGAGACCAGTCTATTGATATATACCGCTCTAAGTTCCTCAATAGGTTTCTCCTGTTCGGATTCTAGCAAAGCAATGTGCTCATCAATATCCTTGATTTCAGAGGTGATTTCATTTACTAAGTCTTGTGAATATAAACCTTTCCCAGAGAGAAATTTATAAAGCTTTCCTTTTCGCTTTCCTAATTCTCCAAAATCATCTGGATACATATTTTTATATACAATAATTGCGAAAAGATTATCCTGCACTAAATCTTTACTCAAGTTTTCTCTGTAAATCAAAAATTCATGAAAAATATTGATGAGTAACCTCATGTCTATATCATCAATAAAAGTTACTACATCAGAAGTAAAATCAGGAGAAAGAACACCTTCAAGATTTGCTTCGCTAATCAGTTTTGCCAACTGATCACCTGCGTTCGATGGATTAATGAAAGGAATAACAGGAATTATAAATTCAAAAAACTTAACTCTTTCATTCTTGTCAGAGAACATCTCATCTTTGATGGCATAGATGAATTTTACTTTGCGTTTGATCAGATTCGAGTTATTAATTAAGTTATTGATTTCTCTAAGTTTAGTAAAGATGTCAGTGCTTTCAAACCTGTCAACATCTTCAATAACTATTACATTAAAATCTGTTCTTTCAAAAAAATACAGTATCTCCTCTAAATGCTGGTTAAAGACAGATTTATCAATTGCCTCGCCAAGTTCAAATTCTCCCTTAATATTAAACTTGTTGATTTTAGAATTGCTAAAAGCTCTGTAAACGTTTTTAATAAAAAACCCAATACCCAGAAAAAAGAGAAGTGTTGATATAAAGGCCACCCAATCTAATTGATAATTAAAATACCATACCTCTGGATTGAGTTTATCTATTTTATTGAACTTGAATAAAAATAAAACACTTAAGGCCCAAGCAATTATAAAAAATGTTAGGGCTATCAATTTACCTGTAGTAATATTAACTATTCTCTTAAATCTTGAATCTGGAACAACAGAGGGTTCTACATGATAAAATATTTGTTGCAGAATACTTATTTCCAATTTTCTTTCTAGAGCTTCATCAGCTTTATTATCTTTAAATGAAGCGAGGGAGACATTAAGGTATTTATAGTTAGGGTATAAGTGCTGGAAAGTTTTAAGTATTGTGCTCTTCCCACTTCCATAGCTGCCAGTTAAAGCGATATTATTAACATCTTTTGCATCAATAGCTTGTTTTAAACTATCGATATATGGCTTAATCTTTTTAAGGTCGTTCTGATCTGTTAAAATTCTCGGAGCTAGTGTATTTATAGTAGTGTTGGTTTCATGCTGGTTAATCTGGTTTCTGTTTTCAAGGTGATTAATAAGCTTTTTTAATTTTCCTATTGTCAATTCTGTAAAAGAATACATTCGTTTTGATATTATAGCTTAACTGATTTATATATAGATTGATAAAATATTCTGAAGTTATATTACCAATTTAATATATTAATCTTTCACTTCATTGATTAGGTTAAAATTTTCAAAAAAATTAAATTTAATCCCTCCTGCGCAAAAAGACTGCGCACTAGTCCCTGAACTTTGGTCTATCATTAAAGCAAAAGGCCATGAAGTTCAACTTTCTCACACGCAAAAAGCACCAGACCGCAAACCACGAAGGAGCGCTGGCCTGGAAGATAGGACCAGCCGCCGATCTGTATGCAGCCGTTGTTACGGCCTCGCTGAGCGACACCTTCTACGAGAGCGGAAACCAGCGTCCGGCGCGCATCCGGGAGCTGATCGCGCAGAACGCCCCGGTGTTTGTGGCGAAGCTGGCCGTGTACGCCCGCACCCACATGCACCTGCGCAGCGTGCCGCTCGTGCTGGTAGTGGAGCTGGCCAAAGTGCACGCCGGCGACGACCTGGTGAGCCGCACCGTGGCCCGCGTGGTGCAGCGTGCCGATGAGATCACCGAGCTCCTGGCCTACTACAGCCTGAGCAACGGGCGCAGCGGCACTAAAAAGCTGGGCCACCTCTCCAAGCAGCTGCAGAAAGGGCTGGCCGTGGCCTTCAACCGCTTCGACGAGTACCAGTTTGCCAAGTATAACCGGGCCACCGAGGTGAAGCTGCGCGACGCGCTGTTCCTGGTGCACCCCAAATCCAAAGACGACACGCAGCGGGCGCTCTTCGACAAGATCGCCGCCGACACGCTGGCTATACCTTATACCTGGGAGACGGAGCTCTCGGAACTAGGGCAGCGGCCATTTGAGAACGCCGAGGCCAAAGCCGCCGCGGTGCGGGCAAAGTGGGAAGAGTTGATCGACAGCGGCCGGCTGGGCTACATGGCCCTGCTGCGCAACCTGCGCAACATCCTGCAGGCAGAGGTATCGGCGGCGCACATGTTGCGGGTATGCGCTACCCTCTCCGATGCCCGCGCCGTGCAGCAGGCCAAACAGCTGCCCTTCCGCTTCCTGGCCGCTTACCGCGAGCTGCTGCCCCTCACCTCCGGCTATACCGCCATGGTGCTGGGGGCGCTGGAGCAGGCCGTGCAGGCGAGCGTACAAAACATGCAGGGCTTCAGCGAGGAGGTGCGCGTGGTGGTGGCCTGCGACGTGTCGGGCTCCATGCAGCGCCCGATCTCCAACCGCAGCAAGATCCTCAGCTACGACATCGGGCTGATGCTGGGCATGCTGCTGCAGCTCCGTTGCCGCAACGTGGTGACAGGTATGTTCGGCGACCGCTGGAAGGTGATCAACCTGCCACAGCGCCGGGTGCTATCGAACGTGCAGGAGTTCTACCGCCGCGAGGGCGAAGTGGGCTACTCCACCAACGGCTACCTGGTGATCCGCGACCTGATCAATCGCCGCGTGCAGGCCGACAAGGTGATGCTCTTTACCGACTGCCAGCTCTGGGACAACACCGGCTACAACCACAGCCTGACCGAGGAGTGGAAGAAGTACAAAGCCATTGCGCCCAATGCCAGGCTATACCTCTTCGACCTGGCCGGCTACGGCAGCTCGCCTCTCAACCTGGTGCGGGACGATGTGTTCCTAATCGCCGGCTGGAGCGACAAGGTGTTCGATGTGCTGGAGGCCATTGAAAAGGGCGGAGATGCCCTGGCAGTCATTGAGGAAATGGAACTATAAAACAAGAACAGGAGGTGCCGTAAGTGCGTGATACTTCGGTGAAGTCTAATATGACGAGCAGGTTCGAACCCTGCACGCTGCCTACAGCGTTACCACGTGCTGCCTTTCGCCCTCCTGTTTCTTTCATAAGATTTGAGCGGTGCCGTAGGTCGGAGTTACTTCGATTCAGGTTCGGATGATGCAGGTTCGACTCCTGCTTTTCGCTTCTTTCACAGGAACGGAAATGGTGTAAATGGCAACACGTCAAAAAAGCACTCCGGTCGCCTGTCGCCCGCTCATTTTAATAATAGAAAAGTGGTGCCGTAGACAAGGGTTACTTCGTGGGTCGCAGGTTCGATTCCTGCCAGGGCGCGAGCGCCTTGTAGCTCAGCTGGTAGAGCAACGCCTTGCAAAAGGTTTAGGTCCTTTGTCGTCTGTCGCCCACTTTTATAAAAAATAGAGTGCCGTAAAATGGAGATACTTCGCCTGTAACGCAAAAGACTCCATTTGCCCATCGCCTCTATACCTACTGCAGGTGCCGTAGGCAAGCGTTACTTCGACTGTTAACCGGCAGGTCGCGGGTTCGACTCCCGCCATTCCTTTGGGAATGTAGCTCAGTGGTAGAGCAGCATGTCGCTTGCTGCCTGTCGCCCTGCTTTTTGTATCTGAGGCCACCTTTGGCACGTAAGCCGAAGGGTTTTCAGGGATAAAACCTTATATTCATTTCAGCATACCGCTATAGCCGAAAACAAATCAGATGATCTTAGAAATCACCACCACCCACTCCCCGGCCACAGACCTGGGCTACCTGCTGCACAAGCACCCGGATAAGGTACAGTCTGTAGAGCTGGCGGCGGGGAAAGCGCATGTCTTTTACCCCGAGGCCACTGCCGAACGCTGCACCGCCTGCCTTATGCTCGACATCAACCCGGTAGACCTGGTGCGGGTGCGCAAAGGCAATTATGCACTGCAGGACCAGTACGTGAACGACCGCCCCTATACCAGCAACTCCTTTTTAAGTTCGGCCATCTCCAAAGCCTTTGGCTCGGCGCTCAACGGCAGGTGCAACCCTAGGCCGGAGCTGCCCCAGACGCCCATGCCCTTCACGCTGCGGCTGAGTTCGCTGCGTGTGGATGCGGAGTTGGAAGCCGTGGAGCGGCTCTTTGTGCCGCTGGGCTATGAATTGGAGGTGCAGACCATTCCGTTGGACACCGCTTTCCCCGGCTGGGGCCTGAGCAAGTACATCAACCTGACGCTGCACAAGACCTGCACGCTGCAGGAGCTGCTCTCCCATGTCTATGTGCTAATACCAGTACTCGACAACAGCCGTCACAGCTACGTCTCGCAGCACGACATCGAGATACTGATGCAGAAAGGCGAAGGCTGGCTGGAGCAGCACCCGGAGCGCGACTGGATCACCCGCCGCTTCCTGCGCAACCTGCGCACCTATGCCAACGAGGCCATTCTGCGCCTGGCTGGCGAAGAGGCCTTGCCGCTAACTGATTACCGGTCGCCGCTACAGGAGAGCCTGCACCAGCAGCGCCTCCGCCGTGCCTTTGAGCGACTGAAAGAGAGCGGTGCGCAACGTGTGCTGGATCTGGGCTGCGGCTCGGGCAAACTGCTGCAGCTCCTGCTCCGCGAAGGGCAGTTTAAGAAGATCACAGGTATGGACGTGTCGTTTTCAGAACTGCAGCTGGCCAAGGAAAACCTGCACCTGAACGAGGCCTCCCCTGCCCTGCGCGAGCGGCTCTCGCTTTTCCAGGGGTCGGTGACATACCTCGACGAGCGGCTGAAGGGCTACGACGCCGTGGCCCTGGTGGAGGTGATCGAGCACCTGGACGAGGAAAGGCTGCCGGCCATGGAGCGTGTCGTCTTTGGCTACGCTGCCCCGGATACGGTGGTACTCTCCACCCCCAATGCTGAATACAACGTCATTTATGAAAAGCTGGACGCAGAGGCCTTCCGACACGAGGATCACCGTTTTGAGTGGACGCGGGAGCAGTTCAGCAATTGGTGCGACCACATCTGCCGCAGCTTTGGTTACGAGGTCAGCCTGGAGCCGGTGGGCCAGGAAGAGCCAGGAGTTGGAGCACCCTCCCAACTGGCGGTATTTAAAAAGACGAAACAAGCATGAAAGAAATAAAACTACCCGAAATAGCCCTGGTCCTGCTGGTGGGGCCGAGCAGCGCCGGCAAGAGCACCTTCGCCAGAAAACACTTTTTAGGCACCGAAGTGATCTCCTCCGACTATTGCCGCGCCCTGGTATCGGATGATGAGAACGATCTGAGCGCCACCGGAGACGCTTTTGAAGTGCTGAACTTTCTGGCCGCCAAGCGCCTGAAGCGGGGCAAGCTGACGGTGATCGACGCGCTCAACCTGCACAAGGACGACCGCGCCAAACTCGTCAAGCTGGCCAAGGACAACTACGCCCTGGCAGCCGCCATTGTGCTTGACACGCCTATACGCAAGCTGCTGGAAAGGCACGATGGGCGCACTGACCGCAACTTCGGGCGCCAGGTGATCGAGAAGCATTACGATATGTACCGCCGCACGCTCAAGTCCATCAAGCGCGAAGGCTTTGGCTATACCTATGTGGTGGACCCGGAGGCGGAGCTGCGGATCATACGGCAGCCGCTCTGGAACAACAAAAAAGAAGAGACCGGCCCCTTCGACATCATCGGCGACGTGCACGGCTGTTTCGACGAGCTGCAGGAGCTCCTGACAAAGCTTGGCTATAACTTAAGTAAAGGTGCAGACGGACGCTACCAGGTACAGGCCCCTGCCGGCCGTAAGGCCATTTTCCTGGGTGACCTGACAGACCGCGGACCCAAGTCGCCGGAGGTGCTGCGCCTGGTGATGGACATGGTGCGAAGTGGCAGTGCCCTCTGCATCCGCGGCAACCATGACGACAAGCTGCTGCGCTACCTGCAAGGCAAGAACGTGAGCCTGGCGCACGGGCTGGAGAAATCGGTGCAGCAATTAACCGACACTTCTGATGATTTCAAACATGAAGTCAGCGCCTTCCTGGACGGACTTATCGCGCACTATGTGCTCGATGAGGGGAAACTGGTGGTGGCGCATGCCGGCCTGCCGGAAGAAATGCACGGACGGGCCGCCGCTGCGGTGCGCGCCTTCTGCCTCTACGGCGAAACGACCGGCGAGGTGGATGCGTTCGGGCTGCCGGTGCGCCACGACTGGGCCAAGGGCTACCGCGGAAAAGCTACTGTGGTCTACGGCCATACCCCGGTGCCGGGCATCGACTGGCTCAACAACACGCTCAACATCGACACCGGCTGCGTGTTCGGCGGCAGTCTGACGGCACTGCGCTATCCGGAGCGGGAGACCGTTTCCGTGGACAGCCAAGCAGTATACAGCGAACCCATCAGACCGGTTATACCTGAAACGACAACAACAGCGCCACAACCAGAGGACGACATGCTCGACATTAGCCTGGTGCGGGAGAAGTACATCGTGGAGACAGGTATTGGCAAGCGCGTGATTGTGCGGGAGGAGAACGCGGTGGCGGCGCTGGAGGTCATGAGTCGCTTTGCCGTAGACCCCAAGTGGCTGGTCTACCTGCCGCCGACTATGTCGCCGCCTGAAACCAGCGGGTTGCCCGAGTATTTGGAGCACCCGCTGGAGGTCTTCAGCTACTACCGCAAGAACGGTGTGCGGCACCTGATCTGTGAAGAAAAGCACATGGGCTCCCGCGCCATCGCCATCGTCTGCAAAGATCCGGAAGTGGCCGTGAAGCGTTTCGGCATGCAGCACGCGGCGCCGGGCATTATCTACACCCGCACGGGACGCCGCTTCTTTTCGGATATGGCGACAGAAACAGCTTTCCTGGAGGTGCTACAAAAAGCACTCACGGCGGCGGATTTCTGGGACAGCTTCGGCACCGATTGGGTGTGCCTGGATGGGGAGCTGCTGCCCTGGTCTTCCAAGGCAAAGGATCTGGTCGTAAACCAGTACGCAGCAGTCGGGGCTTCTGCCTCCAACAGCCTGGCCCGGGCTGGCGAAGTGCTGCAGCAGGCCCTGGCGCGAGGTCTGGAGGTGGATGAGATGCTGGAAATTGTCACGCAGCGGGCACAGGCCATTGATCAGTACATCACCTCCTACCGACACTATACCAGCGAAACGGAAGGAATCGAAGGGATGTCCTTTGCGCCTTTCCATATCCTGGCCTCAGAGGGGAAAGTGCACGCGGACCAGCCGCATACCTGGCACATGGAGCAGATCAGCCATATCTGCCGCCAGGACGAGCTCTTCCTGCTCCTGACCAGCCACCTGCTGGTGGACCTGGAGGATGCCGAGAGCGTCAATACCGCCGTGAACTGGTGGACGGAGCTGACAGCAGCCGGTGGCGAAGGCATGGTGGTCAAGCCGCTGGACTTTGTGCCGACATTCAAAGATAGGCTGATACAGCCGGCCATGAAGTGCCGCGGCAGCGAGTATTTGCGCATTGTCTACGGCCCGGAGTATGACCTAAGCGGTAACCTGGAGCGGCTCAAGCAGCGCCACGTCAAGGCCAAGCGGGAGCTGGCCCTGCAGGAATTTGCGCTGGGTGTGGAAGCACTGGAGCGCTTTGTAAGGCATGAGCCATTGCGCAGGGTGCACGAGTGTGTGTTCGGCGTGCTGGCGCTGGAGAGCGAATCAGTAGATCCGAGGCTATAGCTAAAAGACTCGAATGGATAGAAGTTTAAAGACGGTTTACTGTAACGTAAAACTTTGCGGCTACAATAAACCGTCTTTTTTATTTACCTCCTAATCAGGTGTGAATACATTCGTTAACTACCAGAATCATAAAGTACCGCGTCAATTAAGTCAGGTTAATAAAGGCCAAGGCGTGGACAATAAGTTTTCTACTTCACACGGTGAAGACTTTGCAGCATAATACTATCTTTAGCTTACTAAACAGAGATCGACCATCTAAGTAATTTACACTCATTTTTAAAGGGTTGATTTCCTATCCTCTATTGTTACGATTGCATTATGTCAGATACTATTGTTTACCAGTACAAGCAACCCTCCTTGCTCAACAAGGCAAATGGCCTTGACGAACTGTTCCTAGCCCAGTACAGTGAGGTTCAGAAAAAGGATGTCGACTGCTTTTTTTGGGGAAAGCTTACAAATCCCTACATCACCGCACGCTGCCTGATCACCCTTTCCAATGTGGTACAGTCCAGTTTTAACCTCTCCCCCTTCCAGTTAGCCTTGCTAAAAGACCCAATCGTAACAGCGGGTAACAGCAAGATCCGGTTTGAAGGCTTCTCTCACTGTGCCGGCGTATACGCCCGTGTTGATGTAGGGCCGGATGGCCATGACGGAGAGTTTCTGGCCAATGGCACAACCAATGTGGACTTCAATCAGCCCATGCTCTCGGCATTGAGCAGCATTGGCAAAAGCGATAAGGTGATGCTCTCAGTAGGCAAAAAAGAAGTCGCCCTGCTCAAAGATGAGCGTAAGGTAGTGGAACGCAAGGTACCGCTCCCAACCAAATGGATCAAGGGGCTCACCACCGTGCAACTCTACCTGGCCGAGGCTGAAAAAGCCTATACCTTTAACCGCTTACAGGCTTTACAGCTTTTCAAGAGCATCCCGAATGGCAAACCTAAGACAGATTACTACCTGACTGTGCGTGGCAATAAGCCTGCTTTCTCCCCGGTGAAATCAACTGCCGCTATCTGCATTGGAGGTATACACCGCTTGCGTTTGCTGGAGCCTCTTTTGCCTTTAGCAGACGAGCTCCGGGTTTTCCCACACCCCACTATGCAATCTACCACCTGGCAGCTATACTTTGGCAATGTGCGTTTCAGTCTTTCTCTTTCCCGTGATGCGTGGCGTGGCTTTTCAGGTGAAGGAGCCGCCTTAGAGGCATTGATTGCGGACGTTCCGGAGGAATGGATAGACCTGGTAGATAAATACAGTTATGCCAACCAGGAGTTCAACCCAACCCTGCTTGCCATACAGGAAGGATTGGACCTGCGGAAGATGGAAAACATCACAGGAAGGCTCTCTGCGATGGGCTTATTGGGCTTTGACCTGGATGAGAACCACTTCTTTTACAGAAGCCTTCCTTTCAAGCTAAACCGTATCCTGAACCTGAATCCGCGCATGAAAGACGCTGAAAAGCTTTTGTCCGAAGGGAAGGTGGAGTTGGTGCTTCAGACCGATATAAAGGTAGAAGCCCGAGTAGAAGGCAGCGGTGTTAACCACGTGGTGCTGCTGGAAGGAGAGAAAGAGCGCTGTACTTGTACCTGGTACAGTAAACATCAGGGAGAAAGAGGTCCTTGCAAACATATATTGTCTGTAAAAAAGAAACTGGCCTGTTAAAAGACCACCACAAGAATATGAAAGAGCAGCTTACCCACCTCATTGAAAACGAGCGTGAAGAGGACCTGATTCCATTTCTGAGATCATTGGACCCCAAGCAGAGGAAAAGCCTTGTCCCACATGTAAAGAAATTGAATAAAGAATACCTGGAGTATAAGTCAGTCACCCTAGATAATAAGACCACTTTTACGAGTATTGCCACAACGTCCCAACGACAAATGCTCGGGATCGCCTCCTTTGTGCTCTTTAACCTGTCCGAGTTTGAGCGATCATGGGCCGCCTCGCAAGTGTTGGAGAAAGAGACATTGGCCAGGATCAGCCACTGGTATTGCCCGCCCTGGTTCAGTGATTTCATAAACAAATACGGTGAGGCTGAGTACACGCCCTATTTTATAAGCTATGAATGGGTCATGGAGCTGACCGAGCAGGGTTACCTGGTTCCTGCCAAAAACCTGCTGGCAAAGCTTCTCCCTCAGGCAATATTTGAGAGGAACGGTAACGAATGGAGCTATAGGCCTGAGAACCTCCTTCTCCGGGAGGTAACGCTCCGAGAGCATATATGGTATTTATTTGAAATGGAGTCAGGCATTAACTGGAGTGACAGATACCTGAACTTCTCGAAAAACTCCGCTTCAGAGAAAACCGGTTGGATAGAAGCCTTTACAACCATGTCCAACCAAGGAAAGATAAACAGGGAACGACTCCTGAAAGAAACCCTGGCAGCTACTAACCGGAATTTCAATAAGACATTATCCGGCTGGTTTGCTGAGCTTTTCATCAAGCTGAACCCGACAAGAGAGGAGTTGCTGGCCTTACAAAGGGATTTACTGCACGTCTTCAATTCCCCGCATAGCAAGGTGGTCAACATGTCGCTGAAATACCTTAAAACACTGGCGGCAGAGCAGGCCTTTTACCTGGATGCGTTCCTGGAAAGCGCACCCCTATTGCTGACTTCAGAGACTAAAGGGGTGGTTGCCTCGACGCTGATGATACTGGACACACTGGCCAGGAAGAACAAAGACAAAGCCAACAGCATCAGCCAGGCGGTATGCCAGGCTTTTATACAGCCCGATGACGCCATCCAAAGCCGGGCGGCCAAGCTGGTGCAGCAGTATGGAGATCCCGCTGACGCAGCGGTGAGGGAAGCGGTGGCCACATATTACGATTCCCTCTTCGTTAATGCCAGAAACCTGTTGCAGGATTTAGTCAGCACATCAGCGATGTCGGAGACATCCCTTCCGGGGCTTTCTGAGGATGTTGTACACGAGCCAATTTTAGGTACTGAAAACCAAATAGAGTCTGTTCAGACCTTTGATGAGCTGGTCTACTTAGCAAGCCAGGCTTTTGACAATAACCAACCTTACCACTTTGATCTTCTGTCCGCGGCGCTAGTGGATCTGCAGCACGAGATCCGGGGAGAGAACATCTCAAAGCTGGAGCCGGCTTTTCAAAGGGCCTATAAACTTCTGCTCAGTGACTGGCAGAGCAACATGGGCTATCTGGAACATATGCTGGCCACCTTCTTTGTGAACTATGCTTATATGCTGCATGAAAACTACCCGGAAGAGACGCAGTCCCTGGCCGACATGCATAATAAATACATGAAGGAGGACCAGGAAAACAAGGAGCGGGGGTCCTTTTACAACCTGCGGCTATTCAGCTTTGAAGCCTGGAAAACGCATACGGAGAATCCTGTTTATGAGCCTCACAAGCAAATCCTGCTGACCGTAAAGGAAAAGCTCAAGCAAGGAGACAGCCTGCCCTTACTGTCGACGCCCACGCATGCTCCGGGCTGGATAGCCCCCACCGTTCTGGTAAACCGTCTGGCTCGGTATGCAGCAGCCGGTAAGAAGCCAGCTACTATGGATCTGCAGGTGGCCATTTCACGTTGTGCACTGGAGAATGCTGCTGAAGCCCTTGCTGCTGCGAAGGAGTTGCCGGGTGAATATGGCCGTCTCTTCCAGTTCCTGCTACAGCCGGACGTCTTACCCAATTCTCCTTTCGGTACACCCGCGGCCTGGACGTCCGCTGCATTATCCAAGACACCTAAACAGCTCCACCCGACAATCTTAGCGTCTTCCAATTCACAATTACCGCTTCAATATCTGACCGGACAATTTGAATGGCAGGCGCTGCTGGAGACCTATACTTACAAGAAATACGATTATGCAACCCAGCAAGAGCTCCAGCAGCAGGATACAAGAAAAGTACTGCGGGTGCATTTCGAGCAGGCAAAGTCAAAGCAACACGAGACCGGTCTCAAAGGTAAACTGATTAAGCTGCTCCCGCTCCAGAAGAGATCATCGCCGCTGGTGTATGAGTTCTTGATCCTGAAAGTGAATCACCTGGACGCCGAGCATAACGATATCCAACGCCTGCTGATGCTCACTCCCAATAACCCGGAGCCACTGCTGGCCCAGGTTATCGGCCACTGCCTCACCTACCCTTCCTTTTGGAGTGAGGCAGACAGAAAAATGGTGTTAGCTTCCATCAGCACCCTGCAGGAACTATGGCAGCACTTTGGAACGACTGCTCATTTGTTTGTGGCCACCTGTATGCTAAGCAGCGATAAAACCATTCGGGCTTTTGCCGCTGAGATCTGGATCAAGGGGGTAAGTGATGAAACCATCCAAAGTGAATTGATCGGTGAAATCATCGGCCTGCAGGAGCAGATTGAATTTGCCCCGCTGAAACGCTTTACTGATCTAATCATAAGCAACATGTTCCAGGTTTCGGGCAAACATAATGCGAAGCTGAAAGAACTAATCACTGCCCTGCTGCTTCAGTTGCCGGATGAACCGATCAAGCACCAGAAGAAACTGCTTGAACTTTACCTGGAGGTTGTTTCCCTGAATAAGTCAGCCGCAGACAAAGATCTCGCACCAAAGCTGGAGGCATGGAAGCATTCACCTGCTTTGCGTATAACGGTCAACAGAATCCTGCAGCTACTCCCTGTTGGCAAAAATACACTTTTGAAAGCATAGCATCTTCTGATACACGAGATCCCGGCTTTTTGCTATGCCCGCTTAGGCGTCAATATAGTACTAGCCATGGCCGCAGGCATGGAGCAGGCGCCCAGGCAAGGCTTTGCCCCGGAAGAGAATGAAAGGCTGGTTTTAGCAGATTAGGGCTGTAAGGAACTGAAGTACAGCGGAGCTACCGTTCCGCTGTACTTACAGGCTCCCCCGAAATCAGTTGATCCTTCTTACAGACAGGATTCAGAAGGACTTATTAGCTATTCCAGTAGTTAATCTCTCTACTGAACAGCGACTTCAATTTCCTGTTCTTTTTCCCATTCTTTTTGAAAGTCACCTCGTAAGCCCGCTGCTCAATCCAGTTGCCCGTCCCGTCGTACTCGTAATCGAACTCCTTGTAGTGGATACTACCGTCATGCCATCTACTCTGTGAGGCGATGACATCCCCATGTTGATTATACTTTGTCGTGGCTGGAAACTTGAATTGATGCGCGTTTTTAAAGCTTATCTTCAACGTATCAGAGGATAGCAGTTCGCCTCTGTTATTGATTACCTGCACGATGGCCTGATTCTCGCTTGGCCTATATGTACCCAACTCTACTCCGATCATATTGCCTGGCGGTTCATACAGTATGAATTCGGTTGGCAGGCCTGTTGCATCATTCGTCAGATGCACTTCCGTCACGACATTTCCTTGCTGGTTATAATAAGTGATGTTTACCAAATGCCCTAAAGCATCATAGGTGTAGATCGTGCGGACTTTGTTTGTCGGAAACCGAACCTTCAGCTGACTCAGGTGCTTCTCCAGTATGACCCGATTGACCCTGTCGTACCGGAAAGTGGTCACCGAGGTGACCTGTTTGTGCTCGTCCAGCACTTTCAGCGATACAGGCAGCCCCAGACTATCGAACTCCGTGATGTCTTGCTTTATGTCAACGCCATCCGTGTTGTAAAATGTCCGGATTTCGGTTATCTGTCTGGGCACACCCTGGTGCACGGCGGTTTCCTCGTTCAGGTGAAGAACAGAGAACAGGCTCTGCGCCCTCAGATTCAGGGTCGCACACAGCACAAATGATAAGGTCAGTAACGCTTTCATGACTGATCTCTTCCCATTCACCTGTGATCTAAAGTCTCTATGGGTGAAATAAAGCCCTCTTAGAAACCCACCTCCTGTAGATGCCATGTAATCAGCTTTTAGCATAAGTAAATTGAAGCTTACGGAGTACAAATATGTCCAGTTTTTTAATTAAACAACTGGACATTCACCTGACACCAGGTAAAACAACCAGGTGTATCCTAGGCAGGTTAAATCGGCAACATTAGGGACAAAGTAGAAATGCTTCAGCATAAATGCATACCGCTGATAGCTGATCCGGGATTTGCTCTGATAGTTATCCTGCCTGGTGGTCTCCTCATGGCTCATGTTCACCAACTCGGAAGTGGATAGATGGAGGAACTGATCTTTTAACCACTCCAGAATATTTAGCTCCTCAGACCGAAAAAAGAAGTGTCAAAGCGGGTGTCAGCTAAATATCCTAAAAATCAATGGCTTTCACCTCTTCACTATCAGGATAGTAAAACTGACAACACTCTGCCAGTATATTGGCTATTTGCTGCCTAAGAACTACAGGGCTTATTACCCTTACACCTTTCCCGAAGCTTAATATGGTGGAGATCAACTCATAGTTAATAACGACATTCAGCTTTATTCTCAATTCGTTGTTATCATCTACCAGCGTTTCCTGCGAGTTGTGAAGGTGCTGTGTTTTTACATAATTGCCGTCGTGTGGTGAGAAAGAAAGTATAACCTCTTCGACTTTCTCTCCTTCGAAGGATATTCCAATAACGTTTCTGAAATACAGTTCAGGATTGAGGCTCGTGTAATTCTCATAGCTGACATTGTGTGCAGGCTCAAGACTAACAATCCGGTCAAGCCCGAACTTCCTTAATTGCCCGTTTTCATGTTGCACGCAAAGCAAATACCACCTATTCCGGTATTCTTTAAGTAGATAAGGGCTAACTGTACGGGAATTTGGCATGCTGTCGTCAAACTTCAAATAAGAGAGTTTGACAGCCTTTCTGTTTCTAATAGCTTCAATAAGGAAATCAAGGTGCTCGTTTCCTTTTGAGTAAGGAGCCTTTTCAAAATCAATGAAGCTAAAGCCATCACGGGTCCCCTCCTGCTTTAGGTTCTTCACTAAGGTTATTACCTTGTCAATGGTAGAGGAGAACTGACTCAACACGTCCACGTGCTTGTACTGCCCTAGTGTAGCAGCGGCCATAGCGAGTGCATTGATCTCTACCTCGTTTAAGGGAAGCTTCTCTATTGAGAAATTGGGGTCCGTATAAAAGTACCCGTCTTCTTTCTTTAAGTACTCAATAGGGGCATTGTAATTAAGCTGCGAACAGTAACGCATTTGATAAATGTCATGGTCTAGGGTTCTCCTGCTTACCCTGATGTCTTTCGCTTCACCGATCCGATCAATCAACTCACGTTTGGACCAGTACTTTTTAGTCCTACTTCTCAGGCACGCATCAATCACCTGCATGCGAACGAGCGCATTCTTATTTTGAGGCATAAAAATTTATTTTTGAGAAAGATACAAAAAAACAGGTGAACGCAAATAGGCTGCGTTCACCTGTTTTAGCTTTGGGTCAACATCAAAGAAAAAAATAACATTATGAACAACACAGAGCAAAGTAAGAATGACGCTCCAGGACAGAATAAGGAGTACAACATTATTGTATCGGGAAGGCCAAGGACATTCAAGGGGAAGGAGATCTCCTTCAACGAAGTAGTTATGCTTGCCTATGGAGCAACACCTCAAAACCCCAACACAGCTTACACAGTCACTTACAAAAGAGGTGAAGGAAACAAGCCCGAGGGGTCTATGGATGCAGGAGATGTAGTGAAAGTAAAAGAAGGGATGATATTCAATGTCTCAGCAACTAATAAATCGTAGCCCCGACCTCAAACGCCTTTGGGATGAAGGCTTTGAGATGGAAGTCAAAGGTGGGTACTTACTGGTACACCATGTACCCTACCTGAATTCCTCAGGAGAAATAAAGTATGGCGTACTTGTTTCGACTTTAACCCTTGCTGGGGAAATGACATTCAAGCCGGATACGCACGTGGCCTACTTTGTAGGCGAGGCTCCCTGCCATAAGGACAGGCGTAGGATGGACCACATCATCAATTCCTCTGGTAGTTATCCGCTTATCGGCGAAGTTGTAGCAAACCACTACCTCTCCAGCAAGCCTGCTGCAGGATATGCTGACTACTACGAAAAGATGAGCACCTATGTCAATATCTTGTCAGCCCCTGCAGTTTCAGTGGACGATACAGTGACAGCCAGGACTTCTAAAGTGATTACAGTTGAAGGACCAGAGGCAACCTTCAGGTATGCCGACAGCAATTCAGCAAGAGCCAGGATAGACACGGTTTCTGCCAAGCTCAAAGGTCTGAAAGTTGCTATAGTGGGACTAGGGGGCACGGGCTCTTATATACTGGACCTTGTTGCTAAAACACCGGTTGAAGCGGTTCATCTTTTTGATGGGGACACGTTGTTGCAGCACAATGCTTTTCGGGCTCCTGGAGCCCCGTCTGTTGAGAAGCTGTTGGAGCGCATGAAAAAGGTAGACTATTTTAGGGAGATCTACTCAAACATGCATCTTAATATCACTGCCCATAGCCAATACATTGACGCCTCTAACGTTACGGCGCTTTCAAGCATGGACTTTGTTTTCCTTTGTCTGGACAGAGGAGAGGCGAAAGCCATGATCATCGACTATCTGTGTGAGCGGAACATTCCGTTCATTGACGTCGGCATAGGCATCCAAAGAGTGGAAGACGCACTACTGGGTGACGTAAGAGTAACAACTGGCACATCCAAGAAGAAAGACCATATAAAGAAGCGAATTCCCCTGGTCGATGAGGCAGAAAACGAATACAACACCAATATTCAGATAGCCGACTTGAACGCACTGAACGCAACCCTTGCCGTGATAAAATGGAAAAAGCTGTTCGGGTTTTACCAGGACTTTGAGCAGGAGCACCATTCAACTTACTCTATTAACGTAAACATGCTGTTGAGTGAAGACCGTGAGACATGAGTTTGTAGAGTACATACCCGAGGAACTGGAAAAAGGTGTTGTTTACATCTCTGTAGCTTACGGAATTGTAGCGCACAGCTGCTGTTGCGGCTGCGGAATGGAGGTGTCCACTCCGCTGTCACCCACAGACTGGAAGCTGACTTATGATGGGGAGTCGATTTCCCTTTATCCCTCCATAGGTAACTGGAACTTCTCCTGTAAATCGCATTATTGGATCACAAACAACAGGATAAAGTGGGCTGGCCAATGGAGCGCTACGAAGATAAAAGAGGGGCAACAACAAGAAAAGTATGAAAAGGCTGTTTATTATGAAAAGAAGAAAGCTAAGGCCAGTAAAGGAGAAAGAGAACTTCTAGAAGCAACAAAGGAAGAAAGCTGCACTTCCGCAAATGGCATTTGGGTAAAGATGAAAAAGTGGTTCTTTAATTTATAGGTACCAGTGGTAACTAGGTTCGCCTACTTGGCAAAGCGAAAACAGCTAAGGAGGTTTGAAAAGTAGCTGTATCGTTGCCTACCCCTGTTGATTCTTTGAACAGGCCTTTGAGAGGAACCAAATTATTACAACCTGCATTTGTCAAGTTTTATAACGTAAAAACTTGACACTCCATCAGACAATTGCTTACCTTTGCATGTGGTTACACGCTAAAGAGGAAGCAGAACATGAGTATTATGCAGCAAGTCCGGGAAAGAATTGAGCAGGCCCAGCCCGGGCAGCTGCTCACTTATGCCGACTTCCAGGTAAATGACAGTCATTTGGAGGCCCTAGCAGCCGCGCTTAGTAGATTGGCTAAGCAGGGGGTGATTAACCGCCTGGCAAAAGGCCGCTACTATAAGCCAAAGGAAACTGTTTTCGGGAAAGTGAGACCATCCGAAAAAGAGATCATCAAGAGCCTCAGCACCTCCAAAGGCAAAGTCAAAGGGTACGAGAGCGGTATGGGGCTTTACAACCAGCTGGGCCTGACAACGCAGGTGCCCCAGGAGGTGACGCTGATGACGCGCAAGCAGCGCCGGGTAGCCAACATTGGAAGAACCAGGATCCGCTATGTGCAGAGCCCCGCTAACTTCAGCGAGTCTGACATTGACAAGCTGCAGATTCTGGACGCATTGCGCGGATTCAAAAAGATTCCGGACCGCAACAGTAAGAATACCATCCTCATGCTGCTGGAGTATGTCAAAAAATTAGCCGAAGGCGACACGGATCGACTCATAGAGCTGGCGCTGGACTACAACCCCGCTACCCGCGCCCTACTGGGAGCCCTGCTGGAGCAAGTCGGTTATGCAGAGGAGGCAGACACGCTAAGGCAGTCATTGAACCCGCTGAGTAAATACAAACTAGGCATTAGCGAGAGCATATTGCCCAACAGGAAAGACTGGAATATCATATGAACCTGCACCAGAACCCGGAGGTGTTCCGGGACGCCATTACGACCACGGCAGAATTCCTGCAGATCAGGGATGTGTATGTAGAGAAAGACTACTGGGTGACGCTGGTGCTCTACCGCTTGGCCCACTCCCCCTTCGTAAAGCAGGCTATCTTCAAGGGCGGCACCTCCCTATCCAAGGCCTACAACCTGATTGAGCGTTTTTCCGAGGACATCGACCTGGCCATCAATGCCGACGAAGGCATGACCAACAACCAGGTCATGCAGCTGATCCGTAAAATCTCAAAAGAGATCACAAAGGACATGGTGGAGGTAGATGACCCTTATCGGACCAGCAAGGGCTCCCGCTTCCGAAAAACGCTTCACGACTATGGAGCCTCCGTACAGGGAGACTATGGTCAGGCCACCGACAAGATTCTGGTGGAAATCAACTCATTTGCCAGCCCCAACCCACACCAGCTCATGCCGATTAAGACCTACATCAGCCAGTTTATGGCTCAGCGCGGCTTGCTGGACCTGATCAGGCAATATGGACTAGCCCCATTTGAGGTGAACGTGGTCAGCCTAGAGCGTACCTTCACCGAGAAAGTGCTGGCATTGGTGCGGGCTTCCTATGCCGAGAAACCCCTAGATGAACTGGGCAGTAAGATCCGCCATGTCTACGACCTGCACGCCATGCTAAAAGCACCTGCAGTAGCCACTTTTCTGCACAGCGAGGACTTCTTCCAAATGATAAAGGCCGTGCAGGAAGATGATGCCCGCAACAGCGAGTTTCAAGGGGACTGGGCCGTGCAGCCGTTGGACGCCTGCCTGCTGTTTGCAGATGCAAGAGGAGTCTGGAATTCTTTGGAGACCGCCTATCAGCAGGAATTCCGTTCCCTCGTGTTTGGCACGTTGCCAAACTCGGAGGAGATAATTTCCGTCCTGGATTTGATCGCCGCACGTCTCAAAACATTTGGAGACATAGAGAGTTGGTACACGCTTAAATCAGATCTTGAGATTTAATTATGAAGATTTAAAAGCTGCGTTACAGCTACGGGTATCGGGTTGATCTTGTAATATCACTACCATTGAAGCTGTGGGGTTGTAGGTAATTTGAAAGAGTTATCTATAAATCCACAGCTTTTTTGTCTGTATCGTAATGAAAAAGCAAAGCAGATGCATTAAACTAGAGCAGAATGGATCAAAGTTTACCAACAACTAGGGATCATCGACAAGGCTGCCCACCGTTGTGGCACCGCCCACTCCAACCTAGAGCGGGGAATCAGACGTCAATCTGGGTAAGGATTGCCCGACCGCACCATGCGACCTCAACCGCCTGGCTAAGCAGAAATGGAAAATGAGGTGGTTAACCTTATCCTGGACATTCGAGGCACGCACCGCTACGGGAGGGTCAAGATCTGTTCTCACCTGCTACTGTTCCATTAGATTAAGACCTCCCTTCGACTGTGGTTCGGGTAATGGAAAGGGACAACACAAAGCATCTCCTGCATTACCACAAAAAAAGTTTTAAGCGCTATCACTATGCATAAGCATGTAGAAGTAGCCGAGATCTGCACCCGCTACTTGTTGATAATGGCTGCACCATTGAAAAAGCGTTAAATCTTAGTCAATACAGATAAAAACATTAGTAAAGCCATATATTTTAATTTATATTTGATATTGGCTACTTAATGCTATATGGTACCAGCACACTGCTAGAGTGGACCATGTTATTGGGAAGCACAGGGTCATTTTAGAAGGGAAGTGTCGTGTAGTTTGCGCAAGTCTAACCTCCACTTAAATGGAAACATTACTTAAATCAAAATCACTGACGGACACCTCCGTCAGCTTAAAACTGCTCAGGGCCAGGCAACTTCCCTTGATCGTCGCTTTCTTGTTTAAAGCCTTCAAGCAAACGCAGGAGGTTACGGTTCCTTATCAGCACCTCCTCCAAAAGCTTGGGGACTATTTAGAGGAACATAATTACAGCGAGGAGGACGAGGAGGCGCATGCTGAGCGCTTCTTTTCAGATTATGGCGATCGGGCCAAACTGTACCTGGACCGATGGATTGATGCCCACTACCTCCGTAACATGGTGGATGAATCCACCAAAGAGCCCTATGTGCTCTTGACAAAGCACACAGAGAAGGTTTTTCAGGTATTGGAGCTTCTCAAGGAAAAGGAATTTGTCGGTACCGAGTCCAAGTTCAAGGACATCTTCCACAAGCTACGCGACCTTGTAGAGCATGCCAACCCGGATCAGGAAAAGCGCCTGGCCGAACTGGAGAAAAAGAAACTGGCCATTGAGGAGGAGATCAGAAAAATCAAGGTAGACGGCTATGTCAGCACCTATGAGGACTATCAAATCAAATCTCGCTTCGAGGAGGTCAATCGTCTTGCCAATGACTTGATGGGTGATTTCAAAGAAGTGGAGGATAACTTCAAGGAAATCACGCAAAAAATATACGAAAAGCAGCAACAACATGGCTTGAGCAAGGGCCAGCTGCTAGCGGATACCTTTGATGCGCTCTATGCCTTAAAGAACACAGACCAGGGAAAGAGTTTCTATGCCTTCTGGCACTTTATGCTGGATGAGGAAAGTCAGCAGGAACTTCAACAGCTGACAAAGGAAGTTTACCACATACTGGAGGACCGGGAAATCGAAACCTCCTCCAAATTTCTGAAAAAGCTAAAGCCCTTCCTCCACACGGCTGCCCGCAAAGTATTAGACAAAAACAAATTGCTGGCAGATAAGCTGTCGCGTGAGATCATGGCCAAAAACCAGTTGGAGACGCGTAAATTCCGGGAGCTGATGGCAGCCATTCGCCAGCTTGCCCTCCAACGGCTTTCCTCCACCCCAGAAAGGGACACCTACCTCGCCTTAGCGGAAAACCCACAGGTATACCTTCCCCTGGAGCGTAAGCTAAGTGACAAGCCTGTCACCAACACGCACATTGCCTCGCCGACAGAGGCAGCACTCCAATTAGAGGACATCGAGGACTTTGCCAAGCTTTACCAGGCAGACCTGATCGACAAAGCCAAATTATTGACTAACATACACCAGCTGCTGCAAGAGCGCTCCCAGGTCTCCTTGAAAGAAGTAGTGGAGCACGCCGGTATAACCAAGGGCCTTGCCGAGCTGCTAGCGTATCTCACCCTTGTGAATAGCTCTGACAAGTTTTTCATCCATGCACATACCCGGGAAACCATTCTGTTTGACCCATTAGCAGGAAAGTACCTGGAAGTGCCTCAAGTATTATTTACCGCCTAAGCTATGACATACACCAACCCCGCCGTTGCGCCCTATGCCAAAGTAGCCGCCAAGCTCTTACAAGGCCCCGTATTCGAAGACCAAGCGGATCTGTGGGAGGACCTGATCCGCTATCAAGTAGAGATCAACCGGTATTTCGAGCAAATTGCGCTGGAGCTCATCATCGATTCCCGCGATGGCTACAGTTACTTAAAACAAATGGAGCTGGATGATAATGGCAGCACCATCGGACTTGTCAGACGCATGCCCCTGAGCTATGAGATGAGCCTCGTCTGCGTCCTCCTGCGCGAGTGGCTCGAGGAATTTGAATTAGGAGACTTGGATGCCGCGCGCCTGTACATCACCCCCAAGCAGTTTCGGGACAGAATGGACATGTTCTTTCAGGAGAAAACCAACGAGCTCAAGTTCATCAAAGAGCTGAACAATCACCTGGAGGCCTGTGAGAAAATGGGCTTTCTGAAGCTCGTTTACAAGGAGTCCTTGGACAAGGATGACTACCGATACGAAGTACGGCGCATCCTAAAAGCCCGCATCACCAACGATGAATTGGCACATTTCAAAACACAATTAGAGGAAGATGTACAGTCTCTTTAGCAACAAGCCCAGCGAGTCTGGCTACCGACTCCATCGATATGAAATTTGGAATTGGGGAACCTTCGACCGTGATGTCTACACCCTGGAGCCAGGCGGAGAGACCTCCTTGCTGATTGGAGCCAACGCTTCAGGCAAAACCACCCTGGTGGATGGTTTGCTGACACTCTTAGTCCCGGAGCGCAGAATGCGCTTTTATAACCAGACGGCCGGCGCGAAAGGAGAGCGCTCGGAAGAGAGTTATGTACTGGGCGAATACGGGGAAGCGGAGAATGCAGAAACCAAAGCAAGGGAGATTAAACGGCTTCGACAAGACAAACAACAGGCGCAGTCTGTGCTCCTGGCTGTGTTCCAAAATGAAGCCAGCTTCGTCACGCTCGCGCAAGTGCGGTGGTTCGCTGGGGGTGAGCTCAAAAGAACTTTTATCCTGGCGCATAAGGACCTCTCCATCGTAAAGGACTTTTCTAGCCTGGACAGCAACGGGGAGTGGAAAAAAAGGCTGAAGCAGGCTTATGCCAAGCAAAGCGCCAAAGCGCTTATTCATTTGACAGACAGCCCTGGGGAGTACGGGCGCCTCATGCGCAAAACCTTTGGCATGCTGTCAGAAAAGGCACACACGCTCTTCAGTCAGACCATCGGCCTGAAGGTGCTCGGCAACCTGGATGAATTTGTGCGGATGCAGATGCTCGAGGAAAAGGATGCAGAAGGGGAATTCCAGAAAATAAAGGACTACTTTAAGACGCTTAACGACGCGCACCTGGCCATCGTGAAGGCCCACCGGCAAATCGAGCTACTGGCTCCAATACGGGATAAGCATGTGTTACTGTCCACCTTAAAGGCAGATCAACTGCAGCAAGAAACCTATCAGTCTGCGCTCCCCCTCTGGTTTGCCCTGAAGCAAAAGCAACTGGTGGCGGATTACATACAGCAAAAGCAGCAGGAACGTGCTGACACGGAAGCTGTCATCCAGCAGCAAGAAGATGCCGAGGCAGCACTATCTGAAACAGAAAGGGAGCTGGATATCCAAATCCGCAACGATGAAGTGGGGAAACGGATCGCCGATCTGGAGAGCCAAAACAGAAACCTGACAATAGAAAAGAAAAGCCGGGAGCGTGAACTGCAGCGCTATAACGCCTTAGCGGCAGCGCTTGACTTACAGCAAAGTCCGGATACGGTGGCACTGTTTGAGGACCAGCGTCAGGAAGCGGTGGGGAAAAGGGAGAAGCTCAACGAACATCTTCAACATTGCAAAAACAAGGAATTTGAGGCACAAACGCGTCACAATAGCCTGCAGCTGCAATTCGATGGTGTTACAGATGAGTTAAAGCAGCTGCGGTCACAGAAGAACAACATTACAGGACGCACGGCCGCTATCCGGAAAGACCTGCTCCAAGCGCTTGGGCTGACAGCAGAGGAGTTGCCATTTTTTGGGGAACTCATCAAAGTGAAGGAAGAGGCAAAATCCTGGGAACCCGCTATCGAGCGGCTCTTACGTCATTTCGCGTTACAGATTGGTGTACCAGAGCCTTATTACGAGCAGGTAAACGCCTATGTCCAGCAACATAACCTGCAGGGCCGTATCGCCTACCAAAAGGTCAACAGCAAACCCTCCGCCCCTCCCCTGTTTCAGCAAGCGGGGGAAAAAGAACTCATCCACAAACTAGCGTTCAAAGAAGGGAACTATACCGAATGGCTTATCAACGAGATCAAAGCCAACTTTGGGTTTATTTGCACGGAGGACATGACAGAATGGAGCCTTTGTGAGAAAGCAGTGACCAAAACAGGTCTGATCAAACAGGGCAACCGCCATGAAAAGGATGATCGTCCAGAAAGGCTGAGCCGCGCGCATTATGTGCTGGGCTGGGATAACAAGGAAAAGATTGCCCGCCTGCAAGACCAGGCCGCAGAGCTACAGGAAAGTATTACACAGACTAATCATCAGGTCACCCACTTTAAAAATCAGCAGCAGAAGGCCACAAACAATGTGGCAGATCTGAACCGTCTTATCGACATACAGGAATTTGAGAAGCTTAACTGGTGGGAAATAGCTGAGAAAATACAAGCCAATGCAGCCTCCATCTCCGATCTAAAGCAAAGAAATGACAAAGTCAAGGCGCTGAAAGAACAGCAGCAGGACGTGCTGGGCCGGCTTAAGAAGGTAAGAGACCACTTGCAAGGCTTAAGAAACACCCTTCACACGCTATCCTTGGATCTGGACGAGAAGCAGCGGAAACTTCAGGAAGCAGAAAGCACCATCTCCCATTATGCTGGTACGGCCAATGCGGAGCACCTGTCCCGCTTTGAGCAGGTCTTTGTAAAAGAGCCAATAGTTGATCTAGCTACCTTGGCAGCGCTTCAATATGACGTAAGGGGAACGATCCAAAAGCAGTTGGATAACTTGAAGAACGCCATCCGAAAAGAGGAAAGTGCTGCAGAAGGGCTCATGCGTAAGTTCAAAACACCGGATACGGTCATCGCGGCTATGTTTCCTGATTGGCATGTGGACACGCACCGGCTATCAGAAAACGTGGAGTTTATAGAGGACTACATTTCCCTGCTAGCTCGCATCGAATCACAGGAGTTGGTGCAATACAAGAAGCAGTTCAAGAAATACCTCGACGAGGAGATGATCACCATGATGAGCGATCTCCAAGTTTGGCTCTACAAACAGGAAGATGAAATCAAGGAGAAGATAGATGTGCTGAACAGCTCCCTGCACCAGATCAACTTTAAAAATAATCCCCCTACCTTCATCAAACTGCAGGCAGAGGAAGACCACTCGCCGCATGTACGGGATTTCAAGCTGCGCTTAAAGACCTGGCAGCCGAACATGGCAGAATACCAGCGTACGCAGGACGATACCATCTTAGAAGAAAGCTTTAACAAGATCAAATCCCTGCTGGATGATTTGACAGCGAGCGAGAGCATCAGAAAAGAGGTCATGGACGTGCGCAACTGGTTCAAGTTTAAAGCCGTGGAGTACTACCGCGAAGATCCTGACAAACTGTTCCGCAGCTACACGGGCACGGCCAAGCTTTCGGGAGGGGAAGGCTCTCAGCTCACCTATACCATCCTGAGCTCTGCCATTGCCTATCAGTTTGGGATTCACAGCGATGGCCTGAACCCGAATTCTTTCCGCTTCATCTGTGTGGATGAAGCCTTCAGCAAGCAAGACGATGAAAAGGCCCGCTTCCTAATGGAGCTATGCAAGCAGCTGCACCTGCAGCTGATCGTCGTCTCGCCGGCCAAAGCAGAGGAAGTAGCCATCGTGGAGCCTTATATCGCCCGGGTGCACTTTGTGCAACGCAAGCATAACCGAAACTCTGTGGTGTATGATATGCCGATCAAGCAACTGCAAGAACACCGGCAGGTGTATTTTGAATCGCTGAACTAGCCTTATGATCACGGTAGAAGAAATCAAGCGCAAGGCTGACAAGCTATACCCGGAAGTGCTCCGAGCTGCTGTACTGGGAGAATCCCTGTTTCCGAAAGAGATCAGGGCAAATAAAAAGCTGTCCAGTGATTTTAGCGCCATGTCCCGCCAGCTGGCTCCCTTGATCGCGGAGTCGAAAGACAGAAAGGGCTATGGCTACTCCATCTGTTACGAGCAAGTCAAAACCCGCCTGCATGGAGTGCAGGACAGACCGGCCTCCATTGTCTTTGATACATTCGAAGACTACCTCCGATTCACTGGAAAGCAACGCCAATACCTCGCTTTTCTAGAGGATATAGAACTTATCCTTCACTGGATTCCCTCCCTGAAGGCCTGGGTCGTGCAGCAGGTACAACATGTCCTGGACTATCAGGGGCAGTGGCATGATCTGCTCGCTGTATGCGACTGGTTTTTGCAGGGGTATGAACCGGATCGCTACTACATCCGAGAGCTTCCAATTCCGGTCCACACCAAGTTCATTGAAGAGCACAAAGGAGTGTTGCGGAAGCTGTTGGACGAGCTTGTCCCGCACCTATCAGATCCCACAGCGACAGAATTTGAGAAACGCTTTAGGCTCAAGTTCGAGCAGCCCTGCATCCGGTTCCGCATCCTGGATGAAGAGCTGTACCTGGCAGGACAGCTGGATGATGTGTCCCTTCCCAGCGACAGCTTTGCCGCACTTACTATTCCGTGTGAGCATGTCTTTGTGGTGGAGAACCTGATGAACTTTTTAACCTTTCCAAAGGTCCCAGCCGCTATTGTGATCTGGGGCAAAGGATTTGCGGTGGAGAGCTTAAAAGAAGCAGCGTGGCTATCTTCCAAAAACATCTGCTATTGGAGTGATCTGGATGTACAGGGCTTCCAGATGCTCTCGCAGCTCCGCTCCTACTTTCCGCAAACAAGGTCCATGCTGATGGATCGTAAGGTCCTGGAGGATTATAAAGAATATATCGTAAAAGGCACTCCCTCTAATTGCCAAAGCTTGCCTCACCTGACGGAGGAAGAAAGGAATCTTTTTGAGTTGCTGTCAGCTGAAAACTTGAGGCTGGAACAAGAGCGGATTCCGCAGCAGGTGGTGATTGAGACTGCTTTGGTTATGTGTAATGGCTACTACCTGACCTGACGCTACTGCTTCTCTTTGAAGCATCAGTCTACAGGTTCATCTTTCATTCGCACCCCCTCTATAGTATAGTAAGAGTGTCGTAAGGCCCGCTTCTAGGAGGGCACATTCCGTTAGGTCAAACGCATTTAGGCTAGAGTGAGCATTCTGTTGCAGTAACTACTCAAAGGTCCAGTTGGTACAACACCAGCAAAAACGTGTTTCGCATTTGACAACTTTACTGAAAGTTTAACTAATATTAGCAGAAATTTTACAATCGAAATGGCGAAGGAAACCACAAAAAAAGAACAGGCAGAGCAATTCTCACAAAAGAAATGCTTTATTATCTCTCCTTTAGGGCTCGATGATTCAGAAACCAGAAGGAAAGCAGATGGCCTAATAAGCGCTGTGTTAGGACCTGTGTTAACGAGCTTAAATTTTAAGATGATTGCTCCGCACCACATTGATACACCAGGCTCAATTACAGGACAAGTAATACAACACCTTTTGGAAGATGATTTAGTAATTGCAAATCTAACCGAACTAAATCCAAATGTAATGTATGAGCTGGCCGTAAGACATGCAAAACGGCTTCCTGTTGTTTGTTTAGCTGAAAAGGGGACTAGGCTACCGTTTGACATTGCGGCAGAAAGGACGATTTTCTACGATAATGATATGGCGGGTGTCGAAGTGTTGAAACCAAAACTAGTAAATGCTATAAATGAAGCTTTGCTAGGAGACGAACATGACAATCCTATTTATAGAGTTGTAAGGGATTCAATCATGAAAGAGGTGACAGCCAAGGATGATGCCCAATCCTATATACTGCAGCGTTTGGACGAGATAAACACTCATATGAATGCTTTAAAAAATAAAAGCGATTCAATAAACAGGGTCCCATTTAGCCATGACCGTTCTCGCTTTAATTTCACCTTTACATTCCATGTCGACGAAGGCTTTGAAAATGCTACTCAAATAACAAGAATTATCGACAATGCAGGTTACAAACCAACATCAAGTTTAGTGGAGCAAATTGGTCCGAAATTGTACAGATGTTCCTTAACAGTTCCAGATTCGAATGCTGCAGATAATATTGTTGCTGCCTTGCAGGGTTCAAATTATGACATAAGGCAAGTAGAATTTAACTTGAAGCCTGGATCAGTTATGTAGAGGACCGTATATTTTGTGCTTGGCGCGGAAGCATTGTATAAATAAGCAGACCCTCACCAATAGCCAGGTGCATGCTCAACAGACTTATTCGTAATTTCTTTTTTAACTACAGCTCGCATTTATGCACATACAATTTGCAACTTTAATAATTACATGGTGGGGCACTCATTGTTGAATTAAAGCTTCTTACAAGTATAGAAATCCGATGCCATGCCCCAGCTACATTCTAGTCACTATATTTATAAAAGGTGAGTGAACACATTAACCTGACCTTTTACAAGTTTTCAGCTAGATATTGATCAACATAAGCTGTAACTTCAATCAAGAAGCTTTTATAATTTTCAACTACTTCTTCAGTTAATTGCGGATTGGAGTCCTCATGAATGATCGCATGTCTCCTACCTAATATTTCATTTAATTTATTTATATCAAATGGTGCATTTGCGAAAATATTGACCCCATTTATTTGCCTAAATAGCTTAATTAATTCTTCTAATCCAGTTTTACCAAGAGGAAATTTAGTATCAAAATACAGGTCTTCAGATACAGTCTCAGCATCGTCACAAAGTTTTAAAGTCCTCTGCGCAATTTCTCTAACTTCAGAAAGAGTATCCAAACTGTAAGCTGTGTGATTTTCTAATGTTTTTGAAATAATTTTTTTTGTAGAAAATAACCTAATGGAGTTTAATCTCAAATTAAGTTGTATTTCTTGATTAGTCTTACCTGATCTTTGAATTAAATAAACGTACTCCTTTAAAATAGACTCAATAAAAACTTGAAATTTGGTAACAGAAGAAACAACTGTAAGTTTTAAGAATAGCAATCGGTTTTTTTCATTTTCTGAATCTCTTTCATGAATAGCATAACTAATAAGAGTAACCAAATCCTCAACTGAATTATTAAATTCAATTGTTGCATCAAATCTGTAAGGCATTCTCTAGTGCTTTTAACCACGTATTAATTCTACCATTCAAAATATCTTTATCAGATGTTTTTAATGATATTGAATCAGCAAAGGTTACATCTGCTTTACCATCCAATACCCCATGATCTAAAAGATCAATAAGTAACTGTTTTATTGTATCTTTATTATCAACTAATTTGTCCTTATCGAACTTTGTAAAGCTTAATAGTATGGCGTCCGCTAATGCTTTGTTAGGTTTTAATTTAGCAGCTGTTAAATCTTTAAAAGAGTTTTCTAAGCCGAAAACAGCCTTCACTTTATCGATAGTTTTATTAAACTCAGCTTCTAAATTGCGAGCCTCCTCTAAACTTATATTTTTAGTTCCTTTCATATAACTGTTGATGAAAGTAACCATCCTTCCTGTATAACCATCGATTAGATAATTACCGCTATCACTTCTTTGTAGGTTCGCAAATAAAGAGAAGAATCTTATAACAAATTCAACATCCACAAATCGGTTATGTGGATGTTTTAAATTTAACATTGCTAACAGATCTGTATTAGTATTTACAATGTTTTTTGCTATATTATTTAAGTTACCTCTATATAAACAGTTTCTTAGCTCTTGATAATTTAAGGTGACAGCACCTTTATTTAATCTCATAAAAATATCATACTTAATATCTTCATGACTATCCTTCTTGATAACGTTTACCCTTAATAACCCATTTGCAAGTAAAGATTTAGCTTTAGGAGGTAGATCTTTAAACTTATTTTTTTCTAAATCTTTTAATATATCCAAATTCTTTAATCCAAATTCGTTTTGAAAGAATCGTAATAAAGAATTTAACCTCTGTAAACCATCAATAACTAGCCATTTTCCATCTTCTTCTTCAGCAAAATATATTGGGGGAATAGGAACATTCATTATGATAGACTCTATTAATTGAGATGCTTTATCATCATTCCAAACATACTGTCTTTGAAAAGGAACTTCTAAGATAATTTTTGGGTGTTCATTCTGCATCATCCCAACAATAAACTCCACAGAATAATCATAAGAAGCTGTATTTAGATATCTTTCTTCTTTTGGAATATCAAGAATTAGCTTTTCACCATCCTTTTCAAATATATCTTTGCTCATAAAAGGCTTCTGATTTATTAACCTAACACATCATCTATCATAATATCGTAGGATAAGTTACACTTTAATACTTAACCTTGATAGAAGTGTGAAGATACAATTTATATATATTATAAATTCATGTTAGTTAAAAAGCCTCTCATAAATAGCAACCACCACTGAAATAAGGCAGCATATTTCAATAACAAAAACGGTCATTTTGCGTTGTAGCAACTTACCTTTATCTAAGTAGGCCTTATACAAAAAAAGCCCCGCCTGAATGGTGGAGCTTTTAGGGTTTACTTAATTTCAGACAACTCTTTAAGTTTTGCCTGCCATTCATTAACGAGACGCTCTGATTCCTCTAGGTGCTCTTGGGTTAAATCTTCGTTTCTCTTCGTTTTTTCAATGTTAACCTTTGTCAACTCATTCAGCCTATCGTTAATTCTGTTCAGATCGTCCAATACGGCTCTTTCTTTCATCATTTTCTCGAGCTGTTTGCCCAGCCATTCAATATGATCCATAATTATATATTTAGTTAATGTATTCTGTTATCTGATTTTAGTTCCCAACTTCGGATACTGCCGTCAAAACTACTCCTTCCTAATCTTCACTAGCTTCAAAATGTAATTCTCGATTTGGACCAACCTAATGTACCCAGTTTGCTCTTTAGTAGCGATCAGATCTAGGTAGCTTATTAGTAGTAGTATCACCAACCATTTACGACTCGATGTAGCAACTTATTTTAGTTAAGTAGATTAGTAGTTCTTTTGGTTGATTTAAAAGAATGCTATTTTTTTCAAGGTCTTGTCGTTGGTCATCAGTGAGGTCAAATATCACAATCTGTTCTACACCCTCAAGCTCTGTTTTTACTAACACTATAGAACCTAGCTTGATTGCCACATTTGAGACTCCTTTGACACTTTCCAAAAGTTGAGCTGCTGCACCTACTTTCAATCCATCAATTTCAGCTTGTACCTTTTCAATATGCACTAATTCAAGGCTTCTTTTACCTTTATGATAGACTTCTTTAACCTCTTCTTTGCTGAAGAAATCCCGAACTGCAACTATACCTTTCTTGATCCATGAACCCTTTTCTAGAGTTCCTTTATCAGTAATCTTGAAACCTAAAGCTTGAGCAAATTCTGAGTAAGCTTCGAAAATATGTTCTGCCAATTTAATATCTTCGGTGTCAACAAAAATATATCCATCAGCTTGTTCGGTAAGTAACTTTTTGTTTTGACGTAACCTGATTGACCTTTCGAAGTCATCACAAAGTTGGGTAAGTATATCTTTTGTTTCTCTTATGAAGAAATCACCGAGATTCTTATTCCGTATTGTAAACTTCCTATACAGTCTAGTAAAATCAGAATAAATTTCTTCCTGAGAAAAAGCGGAGCCATCATCATTAATTTTGGCAATTAACCGTAACCCTGCCTCGTCCTGTTTTATAAACTCAAAAAGAGCGGTTATTTTAATCTCGAAGTCAGCAATTAGCTCGGCAATGGCTTCCTCTTCTTGATTACGTTTCTCGATGACTTTAAGAATACTGTATTTGTACTTATTCGGCTGATCTGGGTTCGTCGGTTTTGAATTTCTGGGGTTGTTGAGTTTATCCTTAAATTCTACCGGAGCAACAATACCAATACGATTATCAAAGTAAATTTCTACATCATCAACTATCTCAAACTGCTTATTTAACTGGTTGTAAAGTACGTTGTATTTACGCCAGAAGTCCAGCATGACCTTCTCACTATATTTAGGCTCTACGTCAATGACAAACTCAATTAGGTTGAGGATTTTGAAATAACCTAACAATTTTTCTTTGAGCTTCTTGGCCTCATCTTTTTGATTCCGTATATAATCATCAAATGCCTCTTCAAGAGCTAAAATTATTGAAAAGTCAGGATTAGATGTGTGATATTCTTTGAATCTTTGAAAATGGGTTTTGAATATAGTATGTGTATTTAAATCCTTGTACAGGTTTCGCAACTTCTCTTCATCTCCCAACGGATCAAAATCAGAAACTACTACGTTACTAAAATGCTCAAAAGCTGTTTTGATATTCTTTACATTAACATTCTTGTAGGAAAAATCAATAATCTTACAGTCATTCTTATTCTTAGTAGTTCTGTTTACCCTTGAAATAGTTTGAATAGCATTGATCCCCCTAATTTCTTTATCTAAAAAAAGGGTGTGCAATTTTGGTTCATCAAAGCCTGTCTGAAGCTTATCAACTACGATAATGAGCCCATTCTTTTTGATAGCGAAATTCTGAAGTACTTTTTCTTCACTCAATCCACCATTTAAACCACTTGCACTTCTATGCTCTTGATTGTCTGAATAAACAATATAGATAGGGGCATCTTCAAAGCGTTCGTACTTCTTTTCTTTTACTATCTCCGCAAAGTATTTGTCGATAAAGCCCTTATACTTGATTGCTGCCGGAATAGAAGAAACTGCCAACATTGCTTTGGCTGTACCTCTGATATTGTGATAAACGGAGCTAACCAATCGTTCTACAATGAACTTGGATATGGCTTCTATTCGCTGAGAATTGAGGTAAATTTTCTTTTTGCGTATGGAGTATTTTTTACCATAGTCATCAATTCCTGTATCAGTATCATCGGGTATCTCCTCAAAGCCATAACCTAAATCATCTTCAAAGCCCTCTAATTCATTGTCAGGTATCTCGAAATACATTTTAGCCGAAACAGGTACAATGCCTTTGATAGGGTTCAATATGTAGCCATCTTCTATAGCTTCCCGCATGGTGTAGCTGTCAAATGGAATCCAAATTTTCTCTGATTCCGCATATTTGTTAAACTCTCCAAAACGCGCCAATGTATGATCACTAGGTGTTGCAGTAAATCCTATGATTAGATTCTTTTTGCTTTGCTGTCTCTGGTATTCCTTGTTATGGTCGAAGCTGCTCTGCAACTCGTCAAATATGCTTATCATTTCCTCATGCTGAGCGCCACTGTTGCTTCGGTGGATCTCATCAATTAGGAACGCAATTCTCATTTTAGAAAGCTTCTTCACTACAGAAGCATCCAGAATATTATTTACTGAGGTGAATTTTTGGAGGTTAACAACCACTATCCTTTTATTACTGCTAAGGGCAGTGATGAAACTTTTCTTATCAGTGGCTTCTATGAACATTCCCTTCTGTATGTTCATGTTATGCAACTTAGAATCCAACTGATCCCGAAGCTGCAACCTGTCAACAACCAACATTACTTTGTCATAGACATACTCACCATCTTTGCGAAGATCTTTAAGTTGCAGTGCTGTCCAGCCAATAATATTACTTTTCCCAAAACCTGCTGCATACTGCATAAGGAGGGAATAAACGGTTTTGTTGTTTTGGTATTTCTGCCTTTTGGCAACCAGATCTTTTATTTGTTCTTCACCTAATCCTTTGGCTCTTAACTCTGATTCAAGTTTTTTTATGAAGTAGTCCGGTTCATCTTCATGCTCAAGAAATTCGCTGATTTTGGTGAGAATCTTATCTGTACCAAATTTCTGTTTGGGTCTCGGACTAATCAGCCTACCATCATTGTGTTTGTATTCTTTTGTTTTACTGTCTTGCTTTTTAATCAGTTCCCGTTCTATGAAGTTGTAATATAGAATTTCTTTCTCTATCATCTTCTTATCATAAAGGGATTTGAAGACCTCCTCAAAACGCTCGGTTTTAGAACCTTCTTTGTTTTTAAGTGGATATGTTTTGAAGTCCTTTAATACTTTCTTTTCATACTGTTCAAAATCATAGCTGCCATTCAGTACGGTGGTTTTGATATCATCAAAGTGATTGGAAATATTGCGGATGACAAAAGTTTCTGCAATATCCGTAGAGGTGATATGAATAGCCTTTTCAAAGATTTTTAAAAAGTCTTTTCGAATGGTATGAGATAGGTCGTTTTTGTCAGCAATTGTTAAGTATTCCTGAGCGGCATTGAGGTAATCTTTCACTACCTTCATCCGTCCGTTCTTCGTGGATGTTTGGTCATTCCAATTGCTTTTGAGTTCGCTATATCCTAAAAAGATACCATTAAGAAAAAATGACAAATCAGGACGGAAAGAAAAATACTGCTTACCATCATATTTGAAAGAATATGGGAGTTCCTGAACTACCGAAAAGATGTTTTGGTCAAATAGCTTGTCTTCCTCAAACTCACTACCACTTGGGTAGAACAGGTGAAGTTTAATTCCTTCAAATGTAACTGACTTGTTTGTATTAAAGAAAATGGCCATGTTCATAGAAGATTTTATCTTCTCGTCTAGGAACAAGGTAAAAGCATTCAGAAGATGTTTTTCGCTGGGGAACTTTTTGAGCAATTTTTTGTAATTGCTTTTGTTCAATTCGGTTTCAGAAATAAAGTATTTTAAGTCCTCTGTAATGAAGAATTGAGGCGAAACGGTGTTCGCCTTGGCCTCCTTGTAGCGGAGGCCGTCAGGCCGCTCGCAAAGGAAGTTGATGAGGTATTTGTCCTGTAAGTCTAATTCTTTCATCTTAATCCTGAGTTACCTTTATTTTACCCGTTACCACATCATTAATAAGCGTTTCGCGAAGCTCTTTGAAGGTGGTTATCTGGGTTTGAATATTTGCAATGATTTTTTCAATCAACCCCACTTTTTTTTCTAAAAATTTAGCGATATTGATTTGCTCCTCTAATGGTGGGATTGGGCATGGAAAATTATTTAGAACTGTAGGGTTCAAATGCGGAATACCCATACCTGTAGGAATTTGCTTCAATGTATAATCCAGTGTGTCTTTCAGAAAGTAAAAGAACCTTGAACTAACCCTTTTTTGAAATTTGATTTTAGCTATTGTACTTGAAATATACCCTTCTTTTGCTTTCAATATTTCTCCTACTGCAGCACCATCCCAAACTATAATCAGATCATTTTTTGTTGCCCTTAAAGATTTATCAGAACTGAAAGCAAAAGTGTCAAACTTCACATTTTCATTTCTTAGATATTCTAGACTTAGTAATGGTAAGGAATTTTCAAAATAAAAGTCTGAGGTGTTGAGATTTTTGCCCTTAATAGTTTTAGCAAAGCTTTTAAATCTCCTCACCTCCCAATGATCTGGTATCTGACCAATCCAATGTATTCTACTATCCTTCAGTTTTACATTTTTATTTAACCCTTTGGTAACCGTTTCATTAATAAGACTTTTACGCAACTCCCGATAATAGCCTATTTTCTTTTCCAAGAGACCTAATTTCTTATCAATTGCTTTAGTTTTGGTGTTGAGATAGTTTGCAATTGCAATTTGTTCTGGGAGAGGTGGATTAATGAAAAATAAATTGCGAACGGCATCCTGATTAATATTGGGGTCTTTTCTAGTTCCGTCAGCAAATAATTTCCAATCATTTCTAAAATACTTAAGAAAATACAAAATATAAGTAGGATTGAAATACCTAGTTGGAAGTATTGCACAAACAGACTGATTAATGGTCGACTCCTTTTTTAGTATCGAATTCTTTCCAATAGTCCCAAAGCCACCATACATAGCAACTAATATTGTATCAATTGGAAGAAATTTTAATCTACATTCTTTCAATGCCAAATCGGTAACCTTATATTCTACTTCATATAATTCACCATCGTTAAGGTCCGTTGTTCGAATCCAATTGTGTTCCCCACCTTCATAATAAAATCGATTGCTACTTGTTGGAGTCGTGCCAGATCGAGTTATAGAAACATCTTTTATTCGATCTATTGACCAATGATCTGGAATTGTAGGCAACCAAAATATTTTTGAATCTTTATATTTATTATAAGACCTCATCTTATATGCTTAATTCATTTTCGAGGTTTAATAATTCACTTTCCAAGGCTTCCAAATCGGCTATAACATTAGATACTTTTCTTAGCTTTTCAGGTGTATAGAATACCTTGTTGAAATTGATTTCAACCCCAATCACATTTTCGATATACTTAAATGGCTTGGTGACAAACTTGGTCATAAAACCATCTATCCATTGTTGGTTTTCATTATAATCTGGTGAGTAGGGAATAATTTCATAGTCCTTTTGCAGGTCTTTAGCGAGCTCTACCGTAATGGCTATATAAGCCTCCTTTGATTTGGTCGCTTTCTTGTAAGTTACTCTGATAACTATTTTTCCACAACCTAAATCGGTTTGTTTTCCATCTACTTCCTCAATGATAGTTTCTTTATCTTCATCATACCAGTAGGTTGCTTTTTTGGTCACAACTTTCAGGTCTTGCTCTTTGTAGTCTAGGGCTGTAAAGGTGGGTTGTACATCCTGATTAAACCTCGCTTCTAAATTTGAGTATTTTTCTTTGTCAAATTCCGTGATTACAAAATCTTCAATGGTGGTTGTGCCTGAGTCATCCTTTACAGTAATCTTTATAGGATCAAGCTTGATTGATTTTTCTTCAACTGTTTCGCCAGCCCGGTTTACTTTCATTGGCATTTCAAGAAACTTACCGCTAGCGTCCACATTAGTGAGCATGATGCTCTGACGATTGTAGTAGAAATGCCATTTATCGAACACCTTGCAAAACTTGTTATCCTGGAATTCTATATATGCTTTCACGATGGCAGCTCGATTGCCAGAATTCATCTGCTTTCGCTTCTTACCCTTACTTTTCTTGAGAGGTTCGTAAAGCTCACTGGCATTAATAAGGATTACTTTGTCCTTTCGCTCGATTGACTTATTCTTATTGAAAACCCATATGTAGGTATAAATGCCTGTGTTGAAAAATTCATCCGTTGGCATTTGAATAATGGCTTCTACCCAATCATTATCAAAGAAGTGTTTGCGGATGGTACTTTCACTGCTTCCTGCATCACCGCTGAAAAGAGTAGAACCATTGTGAACAACTACTGCAAGACCGTCATTGGCTAAGTGATAAAGAATATGCTGGGTAAAAAGAAACTGACCGTCAGAAATAGAAGGCAATGCTATAAATCGTTCGGTAGTATCATTTCGAATATCTTTTTGGTAACCTTTCCAATCTACACCGTAGGGTGGATTGGCCACCACAATGTCAAAGCGTTTTTCGATGAAAGAAATATTGGTGAGTGTGTTTCCGTATTTGATTTCGGAATCAGCCCTGAAACGACTTTCAATTTTAGCCAAAGCGTAAAGGCTGTCGCTCCAATCTTCACCGAATGTTTTTGTAGGGCGTTTGAATTTTTCTTTGATTTTGTCCTCCACACCAAATAATAAGTTGCCACCTCCGCATGTGGGGTCATAGATGGTCAGGAACTTACCATTATCTTCTATCTTGGAGGCAATGAGTTCAGAAATAAGTGAAATAATATCGTCAGGGGTATACTGTTCCCCTGCTGTCTCTGCCGAAATATCTGCCCACTTACGTTTGATATGTTCTTCTAAAGTAGTGATTTCAGAGTTGTTGAATGGGGTGAGGTCAATTTCACTCCATGCCTTTACTGTTTCAAATAGAATGCGCTTCTTTTTGAGTTGACCACTTATTCCTGATATGTCTAGGAACTTCTCTTCCTCAGTGCCTTTGTCAACACCCAATAAATACTTAGTTTCAGGATCAAAGGATTTTAGGTAGGCATGGAAGTCAATATCAAAGGTTTTGTCGTTCTTGCAGATGTCTTTGAGGCTTTTTCCCTTTCGGATAAGATAGTCATTATAACCCAAACCTTCCAATTGGAACATTTCAACAAAATCCTCAATATTATCTTTCCCAATTTCTTCTTCAAGCTTTTTGGCCTCCCTTATCAATCTGCTTTCTACCATCAGTAGGGCAAAGTAAGGCATCATGTATTTGGGAAAGTCACTCTGCTTAATTCCTGCTCCAATTAATAAATCTGCCGTTCTCCAAACTTCTGATTCGTGTACTAAAATATTATTATTCATTATCTAAAACTCTTACTTCTTTATCAAGATTTCTATGACAAATTACAGTAATCAAGAATTGCTTGACCACTATAATAGAACATAAAGATATAATGAATTAAGAAATTGAATACAAATAAAAAAACCACTCATAAAGATGTACTTTATAAGTGGCTGATTATTAGTTAAGCAATTCTAAAACTTAAAAACGACTACTATCAATGTACTTGGTTTTTATTCATAGCTCAATAGGTTCTTGCTTCAATTATAAAGGGCTGTCACTACTTGACCAAACAAAAAAGCAATTGCAGAACCTTAATTTAGGTACCATTTTTAAATATGATCCTGTTTGAATTCAAACCAAAGACCTATTTTTAATAAGTGAAGTTAATTAGATTAATAGGTTTAAATAGGAAAAGCTTTACTCCTTTTCTTTAAGCATTCGCTCCAACAACTCCACCTTCTCTCGTTCACTCTGTAGCAAGCGTTCATATAGCTTCTTATTCTCATCCATTACCTCCATCAATTTATCAATTGGGTTGAAGTTAAATGTTGACTTAAAAGCTACTGATGTTGAATTATCATGACTATTAAAAGTAGTTGAAACAATATTGATAGCAGCCTCCTCATCAAAATTCTTGATCGCCTCCGCCGATACTCCCAACACTTTCGCAATCCGCTCCAACGTTACTTCATCTACCTCCTCTTCCTGCTCGATGCGGGAGATGTTCTGCTGTGTGGTTCCCAGTTCGCTGGCTAAGGCGGATTGCTTCACTCCCAAAGCGGTCCGCATTCTTCTCACATGGTCGCCCAGGTGAAGTGGTCGTCTTCTGGCTGCTGTTTCCATAGGAATAATTTACGAAAATTATTTAATAAATCCAATTTTAATTCACTTGTATTTCACACGATGTCAGTTGTTTAATACAAGCGTACCACATTTCATACAAGTACTACTTCCTGCATATTCGTGCTAGGGTTTGGCTGTACCCGACGCTAATATACAGTTTTCAGACATAATAAATGCTGAATATTTCATCCTCCTGTACTGCCAAATACCAGCACAGCGAGGCCGCTAACAAAAGATAGACTGCAGCTACCCATAACATCAATCCCTCTTCAGGGAGCTAACTAAAGAAAAATGACCAGAAGTACCTTTTCTATTTCCTGTAAGACCCGCTCCACCTGTAGACGATGGTTACGGACTTCCTCCGTCGTCATCGCGCCTGGTGGGCGCTTCTCCTTCGGAAAGAAAAGGATCGTTCCTGCCCTGCCTCTGGCGACTTACTTCATCTTGTATACCCGCACCTCTATAATTTTCTCTGCCTATGAAAACGCTCCGATTCCTTTTCCGGCTCTACATCCGCTACCTGGCCCTTCCGGCCAAAAGCCGCCGCTCCCCCTATCGCCCCCGACACTAACCGGCCTTTGCGCACCGGCCTTATGTCGTTCCTGGATGCTGCTGATTTCACCCCCCGAGTAATCCAACCCCACTTCCCCCTTCTCGCCCTAACACCAGCTACAGGTTGAAATAGGGGTGAGTAGCACTTTGCTTTTTACGAATGCATCAGCTCCTGCCAGGGGCTGACCGAAACACGATTGCCCATCTTAAACCATGACACCTATGGAAAACGCAACCAAGTATCTCGCTACCCCGGCACCTGCCGACATCTTCCAGGACTTTTGTGCCTCCCACACGGAAGAGGCAGCTCAACTGGAAATTCGGCGCTGGTTCATTCTGGCCTTGAAAGCCAATTACGACGGCCTCACCTCTGTGCGCACCACCACGCTGATCGCTTTCTATGAACAGCTGCGCGCGGTGCTTTCCGCGATTTATCGGCTAGCGAACGAGCCGGGGACATCTCCTTCCCTGGCGCTGGCCCTGGAGGAGATCAGTTTGTCCCTGACACCCCACTGGACGCTGCTTGTGGCGCCCTCCGACTAAACAAACTTCCCCTAACAACCTATTCTTCACTTCTAAATAACGTACCATGCAACACACCACTTGTTCTTTTTACCCCTTTAAAACCGTACGCTGCCTGTCCTGGCTCTGGCTCGTACTGCTGTTCCTGGAGCCGGGCAAGGCCATTGCCCAGGGTCTTTCTACCGGCGCAGGACTTACCATCGGAGATGCCGTGCCAGAACTGCGCCTGACCAACATCCACAATGCCTCCAACACGGAAGCAAATCTGTCCGACTTTAAGGGCAAGCTGCTCCTGCTCGACTTCTGGGCGACCTGGTGTTCCCCCTGCATCACGTCCCTTTACAAGCTTGACTCCCTGCAGCAGGAATTCGGCGAGGCCCTGGTGGTGCTGCCAGTCACGGCGGAGCCTGTGAGCAAGGTGGCTCCCTTCTGGCAGAAGCGGGGCTGGCGCCTGCCGACCCTTACTGCGGACACCGTGCTGCACCGCCTTTTTCCCCACCGGGGTATTCCCCACCAGGTGTGGATCCGGGACGGCCGCGTGCTGGCCATCACCGGAGGCGAGTATGCCACGGCCCAGAACATCCGCGCAGCCCTCGACGGCACGGGTTTTCAATTCAAAGAAAAGCGGGAAGTCCGCTTGGAGAAGGATCAACCGCTTTTCGTCAACGGCAACGGCGGCACGGGCGAACAGCTGCTCTACCAATCCGCTCTCTCCACCCGCCTGCCGGTTGACATCGGTGGCACCGCCCACTATAAAGACCGCATCCTGGCTTACAATGTCCCACTACCGCAGCTCTACTTCAAAGCCTTTAGCGAAAAATTTCACTTTCACGACGAGCAAAACCGCCTGCTGCTCGAAGTATCTGATACGCTCCGCCAGCGCATCCTCTGGGAGAAATCTGAGAAGCTGACCGGAAACGATACCATCGATGCCCCATTTCGCAACTGGATGGACCGGAACCAGTATTGCTACAGCCTGGTGTTCCCAAGCGAGCAGCCCCGTGCGGTGATGAATGCCCTCATGCTGGAGGACCTCAACCGCCTCTTTGGCGCCTACCTGGGCGTACAAGGCTCCCTGCAGCGACGCAAGGTGGACTGCCTGGTGCTCGTGCGCACTACACGCCGTGACCTGCTGGCCAGCGCAGGAGGAGCCGCGCAACGCAACGTGGACGAGCAAACCTTTGAGCTGCGCAACAAACCCTTCCGCCACCTGCTGAGCGCCCTCCAGTACGAGAACATGTTCCAGCCCCTCCCCCTCGTGGACGAGACCGGCTACACGGGCCATATCGACATCCGCCTGCCGCAGCCCCTCAACGATCTGGACCAGCTGCGGCAGGCCCTGCAAGCCTATGGGCTGGACCTGCGCCCGGCACGGCGCAAGATGGACATGCTGGTCCTATCGGAGGTGCCCCCAACGCCACGCGCCAAATAAGCGGATGCTTCCCTCCTGCCCAATTACTTGCCTGACTGAACGAATACCATTTCTAATCTTTATAAACCACAACCAAATGAGACGAAGTTTACCATTCTTGCTTCTCTTCCTGGCGCCTGCCTGCGGCTATGCGCAGCAGCGCCTGGAAGGCACCGTGCGTGCCCAGCAGAGCGCCGCGCCGCTCGAAGGCGCCACGGTCCTGCTCAAAAGCGGACGCGCCGGCACCACCACCGACGGCGCAGGCGGTTTCTCACTCCCCATCACCAGCTTACCCGACACGCTGCTGGTCACGCTGCTGGGTTATGCGCCCCGCGAGTTTCCTGTCGCGTCGCTGCCGGCCTCCCCGTTGCAGCTCACGCTCGCGGAGCGCAGCACCAATCTACGGGAAGTCAGCGTGGTCTCCACCGGCTACCAGGACATTCCCCAGGAAAGGGCCACGGGCTCCTTCACCCAGGTGGACCGGGAGCTGCTCACCCGCAGCACCGGCCCGGACCTGCTCAGCCGCCTGGAAGGCGTGACCAACAGCCTGGACTTTGATCGCCGCGGCATGTACGGGGAGCGCACCGACAGCAAACCCGAGCTGCGCGTGCGTGGCCTGAGCACCCTCTATGCCAACCGCGCCCCGCTTATTGTAGTGGATAATTTCCCCTACGAAGGAGACATCGCCAACATCAACCCCCATGACGTGGAAAGCGTGACCGTGCTCAAAGATGCTGCGGCCGCCTCCATTTGGGGGGCCCGTGCCGGGAATGGGGTGATCGTCATCACCACCAAAAAAGGACGTTTCCGCCAGGCTCCCCAGGTCGCCTTCCTGTCCAATGTGCAGCTGACCGAAAAGCCGGATCTGCACTACAGCCGCAGCTTCCTGCCAGCCTCCGATTTCATCGACATCGAGCGACACCTCTTCGAGCGCAAATTCTATCCGGAAAACGACCGCAGAATACTCTCCCCGGCGGTGGAGACCTGGATACTGGAACGGGATGGCAAGCTGTCCCCCGAAGAGGCCAGCGCCCGCATCAACGCCATGCGCCAGGTGGACGTGCGCGAGGAGGCGCTCCGCCACCTCTACCGCCCGGCCATGCACCAGCAGTATGCCCTCAACCTGAACGGGGGAAGCGACACCTACCGCTACTACCTCTCGGCCGGATACGACCGTGGGCTCTCCTCCCTGATCGGCAACGCAGACCGCCGTGTGACGCTCACCAGCCAGAACACCATCCGCCTCCTGCCCAAACTGGACCTGACCGCGGGCCTGACCTACACCGGCCGCGAGGCAGCGGAGAATGGACTGGGTATCAGTGGCCTGAGCACCGCCGGCTGGACCAACATTTACCCCTATGCCCGGCTGGCCGATACCGAAGGTACCCCCTTGCCCATCGCGCGGGATTTGCGCAGCGCCTATACGAGCCGGGCGGAAGAGATGGGACTGCTGGACTGGCAGTTCCGCCCTCTGGATGAGATCCGGCTGCGCGACAAAACCAGCACCGTGACGGAGACGCGCCTGAACAGCAGCCTGGCCTACGAGCTGTTGCCTGGTCTGAAGGCCAGTGCGCTCTACCAGCACCAACTGCAAACCAACCATACCACGGACCTGAACAGCGTGGAGACCTATCACGCCCGCAACCTGATCAACCGCTACACGCAACCGGACGGCACCCGCATCATCCCCTTGGGCGGTATCCTGTCCGAATTTTCAGGCAGCCTGCTGGCCCAGTCCGGCCGCCTGCAGCTCGACTATGCCCGTGTGATGGGAAAACAGGGCTACCTGAACGCCCTGGCAGGGGCCGAGGTGCGGCAGACACGTCAGATCAACTACCCGGGCGCCCTTCTCTACGGCTATAATCCCGAGGTGGCGCAGGGGCAGACGGTACTGGACTTTCTTTCTTTCCACAGTACACGCCCTTCCTCCTCAGCGCGCATACCCGCTCCGGCCACGAAGCGTACCGAGCTCACCGACCGCTTCCTTTCCTACTACGCCAATGCCTCCTATGTCTTCCGGGACCGCTATACCCTGTCGGCCAGCAGCCGCTGGGACGCCTCCAACCTCTACGGGGTGCAGACCAACCAGAAAGGTGTCCCCCTCTGGTCGGCAGGCCTCAGCTGGTTGCTCAGCGAAGAACCCTTCCTGCAACAGGACTGGCTCTCCCAGCTCAGGCTGCGCACGACCTACGGCCTGGCCGGCAATACGGACAAAAGCGTGACCGCCTACCCCACGATCAGCTATGTGTCGTCGGACCTCCTGAGCCGCCTGCCCCACGCGATCCTGCGCAGCGCCGGCAACCCCCAACTGCGCTGGGAGAAGACCGAGACGTTTAATGCAGGGATCGATTTTGGCTTCTTCCGAGACCGCGTCTCAGGCAGCCTGGAGTATTACCGCAAACAGGGCACCGACCTGCTGGGCGATGTGTTCATCGACCCCACTTCGGGCATTGTCTCCGGCAACAGAGGTTATGTGCGCAACCGGATCAACTACGCGGACGTGCGCACCACCGGCTGGGACCTGGCGCTCCGCTCCGACAACCTCACCGGTACCTTTGGCTGGCAAACCCATTTCCTGGTCAGCCAGGTGCAGAGTAATGTGACCGGCTATGAGGAAAAGCAGCGGCCGGCGGTCAACTCCAACAGCTACTTCTTTGCCAGTCCGCCCCCGGTGGCAGGCAAGCCCATCACCCCGGTCTACAGCTACCCCTGGCATGGCCTCTCCCCCGAGTCGGGAGACCCACTGGTGCCCATGGAAGGGCAGCTGGGCACCAGCTACAGCGCCTACCAGCAAAGTTTGACACCGGAAGACCTCGTCTACCACGGCAGTGCCGTGCCCACCTGGTTCGGCAGCCTGCGCAACACCTTCAGCTGGAAGAACTTTTCCCTGAGCGCCAACCTGACCTGGAAGGCGGGGTATTTCTTCCGTCGCGGCAGCATGAACTATAGCAGCCTCATCAACAGTGGGGTGGCCCATGTGGACTACCAGGCCCGCTGGCAGCAGCCAGGGGATGAAACACGCACCCAAGTGCCGGCCATGCCCGCCTCGCTCAACTACAGCCGGGAGGATTACTACACGTACAGCGAGGTGCTGGTGGAAAAAGGCGACCATGTCCGGCTGCAGGACGCGCACCTGAGCTACACCTTCTCCCGCAGGCAGCAGCCCTCCCTGCCCTTTGGTGAGCTTAAGCTCTTCCTCTATGCCCGGGACCTGGGCATCCTCTGGCGGGCCAATGCCTATGGCCTGGACCCGGATTATGTGAACACCACCTATCCGCCGGCACGAAGCCTGTCTGCCGGCCTGCAGCTAACCTTTTAAATCATTGATCATGAAAAATAAGAACATCTACACCTGGGCCTTGTGCCTGCTCTCCCTGGCGGCACTGCCCGCCTGCGAGAAGGAGTTCCTCGAACTCAAACCCGACAGGACCCTGGTCGTGCCTTCCACCCTGGAAGACCTGCAGGCGCTGCTGGACCACGGCGCCGTCATGTACCAGGGCACCTCCCATGCACTCGCTGAGATCGGATCCGATGACTACTTTGTCTCCACGGCTACCTGGCGGCTGCTGCCCCGGCCAGAGGAGAAAAACGGCTATATCTGGGCCAAGGAAGTGGACCAGGGCCAGCCGGTAAACGACTGGGACTATGCCTACCGCCGCATCCTGTACGCCAACACCGTCCTGGAGGGGCTCCAGAAGCTGCAGCCTTCCCCAGCACAGCAGGAAGCCTGGTACCAGGCCAAGGGGATGGCGCTCTTTCACCGTGGCTGGGCCTTCTTCCAGCTGGCTCAGCTTTTTGCCAAACCCTACGATGCCACTACCGCCGCGCAGGACCCGGGCATCCCACTCCGCCTTTCTGCTGACGTGGCGGCTGTGCCGACCCGCCAGTCCGTAGCCGATACCTACCGCCAGATCCTCGAAGACCTGCAGGCGGCTGAGGCCCTGCTGCCGGAGCGCCCCATCGTTCCGCAGCGACCGGGCAAGGCGGCCGCCCGCCAGGTGCTGGCCCGCACCTACCTGCAGCTGGGAGACTATACCCAGGCCCTGGCCGCCACAGCGGGTGCCCTCCAGCTCGCCAGCGCCCTGCTCGATTACAATACCCTGGACAAAGGCGCAGCCTTTCCCTTCCCTGCCAAGGGGGAAGGAAACCCGGAGATCGTCTTTTACAGCAATCAGTATGCGCTGGAGATCCTGTATGCCGGACGGGTGCAGGTAGACTCGGTGCTGTACCAATCCTACGATACGCTGGATTTGCGCCGGCAGGCTTTCTTCTATTACGAGGGAGAAAAACTCACTTTCAAGGGGTCCTATGAGGGAGACTATAATTTGTCCACGGCACTTACCACCGGGGAACTTTACCTGACCAAAGCCGAGTGCCAGGCGCGGCTCGGGCAACCGGACGAGGCACTGCACACACTCAACCAGTTGCTGGCCCGCCGCTATAAGGCAGGGGCTTTCGAACCGCTCACCACGGCCAATACGCCTGATGCGCTCGCCCGCATCCTGGCCGAGCGCCGCAAGGAGCTGCTCTTCCGCGGGCTGCGCTGGCAGGACCTGCGCCGCCTCAACAAGGACCCCCGCTTTGCCAAAACACTCGTGCGCCTTATCGACGGCCAGCGCTATGAGCTGCCGCCCAACGACCCGCGCTACGTGTGGCCCATCCCGGACAATGTCGTGCAGGCCAGCGGCCTGCCCCAGAACCCCCGTTAACCTCAAAATTTTAGCCTATGCTTACCCCAAGAATCCTTTTACCCCTGCTGTGCTGGCTGCTCCTTTCTGGGAGCGGCCAGGCGCAGCACCTCCAGCCCGTGCAGTGGGCTTTCCAGGCCGAGCGCGTGTCTCCTCAAACTTATAAGGTGCTGCTTACCGCGACCATGGACAGCCCCTGGGCCATCTATGCGCCGCATACCCCGGAGGGAGGCCCCCTGCCTACCACCGTCACCCTCCACCCAAACCCCATGGTTTTGCCGCAGGGCGGCATCCGGGAGAAAGGCCAGCGCCAGCAGAAACACGACCGCACCTTTGGCGTGGAGGTGCATTACTACCGCGGCACGGTCACTTTCGAACAGCTCGTCAAATTGCGCAGCCCTGTTGCCTCCGCCCTGTCCGGCACGGTCGAGTTCATGGCCTGTGATGCCACGCGCTGCCTCCCGCCCCAAACGGTGGCCTTTACCATTCCCCTAGACTAAGATGATGACCTGGAACGCAACACCACAGCTCCCCCTCCTGCGCTATCCGGCCCTACTGGCCCTGCTATTCTTGTTCTCCCTGGCCCCGGCCGCCGCCCAGCCCCCGGTGCGCTGGCAGGTCTCGGCTAAACAGGAGACGGAAAACACCTATACCCTGACCCTGCAGGGAAGCCTATCCCCCGGCTGGCACGTGTATGCGGAAGCTAACCCGCAACTGGGACTGGAAGGCCTGCGCCTGGAGGCGACCGATCCATATTCTATTCTGGAGGCTCCCAGGCCCCTACTGCCCCTCACGCCGGGGCAGGACCCGCTCCTTGGAGACGAATGGGTGACCAGCTACCGTGATACGGTGGCCCTGGCGCAGAGCCTCTGCCTCCAGGGCCCGGTGCCGGCGACCCTCTCGCTGACCCTTACCGGCTTTGCCGCCAGCAGGGATACTTTCCTGCCGCTGCGCGAGGAGCTGTCTGTCGCATTGCCCGGCGGGCAGGAGCAAAGCACGCCGCTCGCTGGCCCCCTCCGGCTCGCCTCCCTGGAACTGGCGCGTGCCTCCGCCTGCGGGGAAACGGTAACCTCCGGCGACGGCTCCTTCCCCACCGTCTTCCTGCTGGGCTTCCTGGGGGGCCTGCTGGCCCTGCTCACCCCTTGCGTATTTCCGATGGTGCCGCTGACAGTCACCTACTTTACCAGCAGGGCCGGCAGCAAAAGGCAGGCCCTGCGCCACGGGGGACTTTTCGGCGCCTGCATCCTGGTCATTTACCTGGCCTGCAGCCTCCCCTTCCACGTACTGGACGGCGTAGAACCCGGCATTCTCAACAGCCTCTCCACCAATGTGTGGGTCAACCTGTTTTTCTTCGCCATTTTCATCGGCTTTGCCCTGTCCTTCTTCGGGGTGTTTGAGCTGACCCTACCCAGCAGCCTCACCAACCACGCGGACGCCAAAGCAGGGCTGGGCAGCCTGGGTGGCATCTTTTTCCTGGCCATCACCCTGGTGCTGGTCTCCTTTTCCTGCACCGGGCCTATCCTGGGCACGCTGCTGGTGGGCTCCCTCTCCTCCGATAGCGGCGCTTGGCAGCTGACAGCGGGCATGGGCGGCTTCGGGCTGGCCCTCGCCCTCCCCTTCGCCTTGCTGGCCCTCTTCCCCGGCTGGCTGCAGCGCCTGCCGCGCAGTGGAAGCTGGCTCAGCACCATGAAGAAATCACTGGCCTTCGTGGAGCTGGCCCTGGCGCTCAAGTTCCTGAGCAACGCGGACCTGGTGGCCCAGTGGGGACTGCTGAAGCGGGAGGTTTTTATCGGTCTGTGGCTGCTGCTGGCGATCGGCCTGGCCCTGTACCTGTTGGGGATCCTGCGCTTTCCAGGTGACCCCAAATCGCAGGAAATCGGCCGGGTGCGCCGCATGGCCGGGTTGCTGATCCTGATCTTCGCGCTCTACCTAGCGCCGGGTCTGGGCAACAGCCCGCAGGGCAGCCTGCGCCTGCTGAGCGGCTTTCCCCCACCCTGGCACTATAGCCTCTACAGCCGGGAGGATTCTCCTCAAAACGCGCAGGATTCGGTTCAACCTCACGTGGTAAACAACCTGGAGAAAGCCTTCGAACTGGCCAAAGAGCAGCAAAAACCCCTTCTACTCGACTTCACCGGCTATGCCTGCGTGAACTGCCGCAAGATGGAGGAGCAGGTGTGGACAGCTCCCGCTATTTCGAAACTGCTCCGGGAGGAAGTGATTCTGGTCTCGCTCTATGTGGATGACCGACAGCCTTTGCCGCTCACCGAGCGCTTCACGTACACCGGCGCGGATGGCACCTCCCGGGAGGTGCGCACCATAGGCGATAAATGGTCCACCTTCCAGGCCCTCCACTTCGGGCAAGTGACCCAACCGCTTTACGTACTCCTGAATCCGGACCAGCAGCTGCTCAACCAGCCCATCGGCTATACACCGGATGAGCAAGTGTATGGGGATTGGCTGCGCTGCGGCCTGGACGTCCCCTCCACCTCGAGACGGATCGTGCAATAAGCCGTGAAGAATGGTTAGTAGGGAAATCACTCTTTTGGGTTAACCTATAAATTTCTGCTGTTTGTTTATGTTAGGTTGTGGAGGGGAGCGTCCTGCGCTCCTCCTCCTATCCCTTCCAGCACCCATATTTTGTTGAAAGTGAGATAGATTAACCTAAAAGGCGTCCCCGCATTGCAGGGGCGTCTTTTCTCTTTCGCTGCCTCCTTCCAATTCCTTCACCGGCTAGATAAAAAAAAACAGGTACTCGGGGCTTTCATGTTCAGCCCCGGGTACCTGTTCCTAGTGGTCTAAGACAGTTTTAGAATGGTCTGCTTGCTCTATTCGTTACCTGTCCATTGGCATCCGCCTCAGACACGGTCTCGGGGATCGGTTCATTGTGACCTAACTGTAGCTCCACCATGCACAGCTTGCTGGTGTTAATGGGGCTGCAATCACCGCTCGGCCCGGCGGTCGGGCTGCCAATGGCGTCGCCTTCAACCAGGTACCAGCCGGACTGCAAGGTAGCCGGCGAACTGAAGGCCATCGTGCCGCCTGCCACCAACACAGCAGCCAGGGCAAGGAAATTTACTTTCAACTTTTTCATGCTCGGAAATTTAAGTTTTAAAAAAATTAATTATTGCCGCCACTTTGGTAGGCCGCCGCACCCGAGGAGGCGGCTCTCCCGATCCCGCCCGCTCCTTTCTCTTTCTTACACAGCACCACCCCATAGACCGCCACGGCGGTAAACAGCAGGTTAAACACCAGGTGCTCCCGCCATCCCAGCTGACTCAGCACACCGCCACAGGCGCAGGGCAGGTCTTGCCAGACACCCTGCACGGCCAGCGCCACATAGCCCGTGAAAAGCAGCAGCAGGCCGAGCGAAAGCCACAGCCCCGCTTGCGCGGAGCGCCGGAAAATGAGCAAGCCCGCTACCGCGAGCTCCGTGACAGGCAGCGCCCAGACCAGGTAAGGGACGAGCCAGTCAGGCAAGGGCTGGAGCGCTAGCTGCGCGGCGAATACCTCCACCTCGCGCAGCTTGCTCAGGGCCGCATAGATCCACAGCGTGAGCAGGGCCAGCTTCACCCACATCAGGAGGTGTTTCTCTGTGTTCTTCATGCTACTGCCTTTGATTGCTACTGATTGACAGCTCCCAGATGATCTGGCGGACCCGTAGTATTGACCAGTTCCTATACCCGGTTGTTCCGCTGAAAGCTTATGCGAAAGGTAGCGGCCAGGCAGAGCAAAATTGCTTGCCATAGGATAGGAAAGCAGGTAAGAAAGGATACAAAATGACGGAACAAAGGATCAGAATTGGATAGGTTCAGGGGTGGCCGTTCTCCCGGATCAGCCTGCTCAGCGACTGGGGCGTCACCCCCAGGTAGGAGGAGATCACCTCCTTGGAAACCTGCTGCTCAATCCGGGGGTGGGTCTGCAGCAGGTCCAGGTAGCGCTCCCAGGCCGAGCGCGTGAGCAGGTCCTGGCTCCGTTTTTTATGGAAGGCGTAGTAGTGCAGGAGAAGCTCCCGCAGCAGAGAATCGATGGCTGGCACTTGCGCTCTTAATGCCGTCAGCTGCCCATAAGACAGGGACAGCAGCACGCTGCCGGGCATTACCTCTAGGTAAAGGTCAGAAGGCTGCCGCTTCATGAAAGCATTGAGGGGCACGGCCCAGGAGGCCTGCTGCCACAAATACAGTGTGATGGCCCGGCCGGAGGCATCATCATAACAGTAGCCGCGCAGCAGCCCTTCCGCCACAAAGTACAGGTGCTCGGGCAACTGGCCAGTACTCAACAGCAGTTGCCGCTGCGTATAGCGGCTCTCCCCCAGCATGTCGGTTAGGAGCGCCTCCAGTTTTTCCGGCTCCCAGCTAATACCCTGCTCCTGCGCCCGAAGCCTTTTGATCAGCGCCTGTACCAGTTCCTTCACCTGCCTCGTCATGCCTCCTATTCAAAAGGGTAAAGTGGCGCTAGCGCAGTGCGCCCGTTAGGGTGGTGAGGGAGGTGGTGATGGTGACCGTTGTCGTGGTAGGGTCCTCGGATGGGAAATTACCAGCAGGTACATGTGCCCGGAAGGCAAACAGAGGTTTTGCCTGTACTTTCAGTTTTCTGATTTTTTGCTTCATGGCGTGTTTTTTTAAACAAACCTAGACGTCACTGTGCTGAAAGGGAAAAAATTTAGACGAACCCCGCTATAATTTACATGAAAATATCGCTATATTTATAAAAGCAATGTGAGTAGCTTGTTCTACCCTAATAAAACTACGATGGCACATTTCCCTTTCCGCCGGGTAGGGACGCATGGTCTGGCCTGGGCAGTCTTCATCGCTTACGAAGTCTCCATTATCTTTTTCACGGCCACCCCGAGCCGGGTGTACTGGTGGGAGTATGTCGGCTTCTACCTAGGCAACATGCTGCTGTTTTATGTGACCGCGCATGGGGTGCTCACCTATTGTTTTGGAACCCGCAAGGCTACCTGGCTGCTTTTCCTGCTCCTGCCCCTGGAGCTGGGCCTATACATCTTCCTCCAATTCGGGTTTGATCTCTTTTACAACCTTTTCCGTCCAGAACCGAAGCTCGTTCTGTTCCAGCAGAAATTTATCCTCAGCTACCTCTGGCGTGGGATTTACTTCATTGGCTTAAGCACCACCTATTGGCTGGTACGGCGCACGATCAAGCATGTGAAAACCATCACCCAGCTGCAGCTCCAGCAGCTGATCGCCCAGAAGGAGAAAGCGGAGCTGGAAAAGGATCTGGTCAAGGCCCAGAATGCCTACCTGCAGGCGCAGATCAACCCGCACTTTCTCTTTAACACGCTGAACTTTCTCTATAACCAGGCCATCGACACGTCGCCCAGGGTGTCGGAAGGGGTACTCCTGCTCTCCGAGGTAATGCGCTATGCGCTGGCAACCGTACACGAAGACGGCAAAACGGATCTAAAGTGTGAGCTGGACCACATCCAAAAGTACATTGCCCTCAACCAGCTTCGCTTTCAGCATCCGCTGCAACTCAGGCTGCAGGCGGAGGGGCAGCTGCAAGGGATGCGCATTCCGCCCCTGCTCCTGCTCACCCTCGTGGAAAATATGTTCCGCCATGGCGTTCTGACAGACCCGGCCTACCCGGCCAGCGTCAGCCTCCGAGAGAAAGGCGGCACCCTCTCCTTTCAGACAAGGAATAAGAAGAGGTCCTCCCCTGTCCAGGTTGGGCATCGCATCGGACTCCGCAATGTCAAAACCAGGCTCCTGAACGCGTATGGCCCCGGCCACCACTCCCTTGCCATTCAGGAGGACGCGCATTTCTATAAGGTTCAACTTCAAATCAACACGCTATGATTACTGCTTATATTGTAGATGACGAGGCGCACGCCATCCAGATCCTGACGCGCTATGTGGAACAAACCCCAGGGCTTTCCTTAGTGGGCGCTACGGACAACCCCCTGCAAGCCCTGCAGTTGATCAGCTCGGGCCAGGTGCGGCCGCAGCTGGTGTTTGTCGATGTGGACATGCCCCTGCTCTCAGGTATTGAGCTGGCGGATTTCCTGAGCCCCTATGCCAGCATCGTGTTTACCACCGCCTATGAGGAGTTCGCCCTGCAGGCCTTTGACAGGAACGCAGTGGATTACCTGCTCAAGCCCATCACCTATGAGCGTTTTCTCAAAACGGTCCAGCGTATCCAGACTAATACTCTTGTAGGTGCAGCACAGCAGGAGGACTATTTCTTTATCAAGAGCGATGTAAAGGGAAGGATCATGCGGCTGGACCTGCAGGATGTGCTATACGTGGAGGCCCTGCAGAATTACATCCGCATCCATACGATGCATGAGAAACATATCACCTACCTGACCATGAAGGAAATGGAGGCGTACCTGCCCCAAGAGCGTTTCCTGCGCGTGCAGAAGTCCTTTATCGTCAACACCTCCCGCGTGAAGGCGGTGGAGGGCCACCAGCTTATACTGGATAACGACGATGTGCTGCCGCTGGGCGCCAACTACCGCGCTGCGTTTCTGGAAAAGGTGAACGCTAGGCTTTGGAAGAGTAAGCGCTTGCCTTAAATTATCGGTTTACCCCTTACTTAAAACGCAATAGTTAGTTTATAGGGCTTTTCGTGTTTCAACTTTTTTATTCAACGGATTGCAGCTACCCGAAGGTGGCAATTACGGTGTGATTCGTCAGATAAACACCAAAGTTTAATAGAAGCACAACGTTTGATTTAATCATTGAGGAGCCGCTTACGGGTAGGTGCTGTTAGGCGTAGACTTATATTTTTGTCCAGCCCTTAGATAACTTTCCTGCATAGTCAAGATATGGAACAGTTTGTCGCCTGTTATTTTCTCTTTGAATAAAATTTAGTAGGTTCATATAAAAATACAGCAAACTTTCAGCATTGTCCTTACTTTCTTTAATAATAGAGTCAACGGGATTTAGAAGTCCTTTATTTAGAACAAAAACTCTATCAATCAGCGTAGGATCAATTTTCTCTTCTGTAGCAATTCGTCTAATTCTTTCAACTTCTTTTTTTGCCCAATCGCTGTCGGCAAGATCTGTGTCATAAGCAAAAACAGTATGGAAATATCGACAGGTCACCTTTTCTTCAACCGTTCTTTGTCTTTTAGAAATATCAACTGGTTGTCCAAAAGGCTTTAACGCTTTAAGTGTATTGACGCTTTTAAGAATTTTGCGAGTTTCTTCTTGAGTAAGCTTTGATTTTATTTCAATACTTGCAAGCAACGCTTCAGCTGGCAATATAAAATGACCTCCACTATAAAAAGGAATGTTCCTTGCATTGTCATAAATCATTACGTCCATCTGTTGACTACTATTGTTTCTTTTGTCGACAACTTCACCTTTGACAACAGAATATGTATTAGGTAAATTATCTTTAAAAAATTCAATAAGTGGATCTTCACGTTCCTCACCTTTCGTCAAACCATGATTAATTACCTTGGTCTTAACAAACTTTCCAACTATATCATAAACTGCACCAGCGAATTTAGTATTAAATGTTGCATGTGGTTCATAACCGCGTTTCTTGAAAGGAGTCCTATTGGGAACTTTACTCATATATGCCTAATTGTCATCAAAGTTTACACCTAACGGCTCGTGCATGATATGGGTGAGGCATAGCCGAAGCCTATATTATGAACTTTGTTGCCAGAAGTTATTTTCTCTTTAGTTCTGTTTCAAAGATGTTCTTTATAGCCACAAAGTCTTTCAGCTCCTGCACATCATCATAGAAAGAAGAGTATGTGTCTGGGTTATGAAAAATATACACTCTGTACTTGTCACCTATTTTGAACTCAACTGTGTAGCTTTGCCCGTCAGTTGTTTGAATAGCTTTTTCCACTCTTTTGCCATTGAGCATGGCGTACTTTTTCATTTTGAGGCTAAGTTCTTCTTGGCTTGGGAGTCTTGTCAAGTTGTTTTGAAGAAGCAATTTAACTAATTCTTCAAATCCATTTTGAGCTACTAATTCAAACTTCTTTATCCTGATTTTAGGGTAATTAGATTCTTTGTATTGTGTTCCTGTCCAAGAATCTCCTTTCAGTTCTAAAACTTTCAAGTCCTTGGTACTGCTCAATGTTTCATGCTCGTAGAATCGAATTTCAACTCTGTTACCTGATTTGTCTATGGGTTTTAGTTTGATTCGATTCTCAAATTCCTTGTTTGGTGAAAGATTAACAGAGTCAGATTTGATACCGTCAGTTACTAATGTTGTTACTCCATGAATTTCTATCTGTGAAAAGCTTTTCTCACAGAGCAGACACATCAGAAGAAGTAACAACGTCAATTTTTTCATGATTACAATTACTGGCAACTCGTAGCTAAATGGAAGTCTATTCGGCTTATCTGCACTATGTGCGGAGTACCAAATCAATTGCTACATAACGTGCAATTCTTCCATAGTGCTTTACTAATATAGTGCCTTTCCAGAAACTTAACAACTGACTTATTCTAATTTGTCAAATAGAAGATATTGCAGAAGGCATGACTCTGTAAATCATACCATGAAGGTGAATCAACAGGTGCTTATCTGATTGAGTACAGCAGTCTCTTGTGCCAGGAAATAGCCTCGATGATATTCAGCCAATTAAGGAAAAGTAAATAAGCGTATATAAACGCAGCTAAACGTTTCATAAAATGGATGTTTAGATGAAAGGGTGAAAACAGAACATAAGCTATGGAACCACTAATTAGCTGGTGTCAACCTGTGAACTGTTTCCCCTGCTTTATCCTGGCGGCAACCGATTGGTAATGCTTCCAAAGACAGTAATACAGCACCAGCTCCTGCTGCCTCGGCTGATCCACCAGCAGGCGGTTCAGATGCATGTGGATGAGGTCGGATACGAACTGCTTTTGTCTTTCGGGCTGGAGAAACCCGGCTTGCTGCGCCACATTCGTTAAACATTCCTTAAATCGTTTTTGGAACCGGCTCAACTTTGGAAGCAAGTCGGTGCCGCCTGCTCCTGGAAGGACGCCGGGAAGCTGGCTGATCTCCCTGTATTTGGAGGCAAGCTGCACTTGAAGCGCTTTTGTCGCCCCGAACTCCTTGAAAAAGGAAGAGTACATTTCCCCTAGCAAATCTACCCTCCCGTGAATATCCAGGCCGAAAGCTTCCAGCATAGTCTCCATGCCCTGGAAAGCCATGCCATAGTAGGCATAATTTTCCTCAGCGAAAGGTGCTTTCCTCAGATAGGCTGTCACCAGGGCACTGCTGGCACAGAACACCTGCTCCACGCTATCCATCAGGGCTGGATCGTATCGTTCGAGCTCCCGCTCATAGACGGCTAGCTGATAATCCTGCACGCTCCCTTGTGCTAGGAGCCTGCCCAGCTTCCGGCGCATTTGGTCCAGCACATGCGCCACTCTATCCGTTCCCCCTGCCAGGCATAGCCGTAGCCGCACATGATAGGCCGGATCGCGGTACCGCACATAAAACCACTGCCTGATGCTTCCCTCCTTTTCAAGCGTCCTGAGAAGGGGTTGCAGTGTCTGCGTCAGTATACTGTTAGCGCGGGCAGGGTGGCAGTAGATTTTAAAATACAACCAGCCATCTCCCGGCACCAGCTTCCGCTTTTTTAGCAAGGGCCTCCTTCTGGAAGAAGATGAAAGTACGCTGTGCCGGTATACCGGCTGCTCCTGGTACACCGCGGCCAGGAACTGCTGAACGTAGGGCTGACCCGCATTATCCACTACGGTAGGCGCCTCTTCACTTGCAAAAGGAAACTCCCGAAGTACTGCTTCCGATTTGCCTTTCAGGTTCTCTAGTAGCAGCAGGCGGTCCTTTTCCGCTTCCAGGTGAAAGACCAGCTGGTGGTCATGTTGCGTCAGGGCCAGGTAAGGCGGCCAATGCAGCGCTCGCGCCAATGCCAGCAGCTGCGCTTGTTGCTGCTCCGCCTTTGCCTGAAAGATCCGCTCCAGCTGCTCTTTTCCCAGCTGCCAGCTGGCCAGCTGCAGGATAGCCGATTGGTACTCCACCCGTGGATAATAGCTGAGCTTTGGGAAAAAGCGGCTCAGATCCAGACTGAAATTACTTTGAACGCCCTGGTACTGCAAATCACACAGAAAACGGAAGATGGCCAGGTCATCGCGCACAAAATTAAAAGCGGAGCCCAGACGCGGCACGACCACCTTTTGCAGGCGCTCGGACCACAACACCACTTCTCCTCTCTCCACCTGCACCCAAAGCTCTGACAACTGAATTTGTCGCTCCTCAGGGAGCGTGGACTGCACGAGCACCGGTATTTCATAGGAACGGATGGCTGCGCGCCGGTCAATATTGGCGGTGTGAGCATCCCCCACATGGGCAATCTCGGCAAATACCACCTCCGGGTTCGCCTGCTCTTCCATATGCGCGATTTCCCGCGTCATATCCTGCACGGCCGGGCTCAATGGCGTGAACCTGCCTAGCAGGGCTGTGGCACTCACGCCTCCCGCCTGCTCGATGTAGACCTGCTGGCCCAGTACCCGGAACAGTACCGCTGCGCTGGGCGGCAGTACGCCTTCGCCTTCCACTGCAGGTAGACTTTCCAGATCCTGTTCCGTCAAACGGATGGCAGCAGGGTAAGGGCCGGCTGCCTGCCATCTCTCCAGCAGCAGCGCATGCGCCGCCGACCACTCCAACATTTGCTTGCCGGTTTCAGGGCCAATGAAAGAAATGTCCTCCAGCAGCTTCGGTACCTGGTGGCTGACTGCCAGCTCGGCATACCCCACCCCCAACTCCGGGTCAAGCGCCACCAGTAGCGGCACCGCACGCTCCTCAAACTTTTTCGCAAAAGCGCTGACAAATTCCTGTAGCCCTGCAGGCGCTGCCTGTGGGACCAGGCGCTGCAGGCAGCGCAGTGCCTCCAAGATTTTATTCTGATAGGAGTTACACATATTGTCAGCTGCCAGACCTTTTTCCAGGTTGGCATAAAAGGTTTCCTGATGCTGCTCCTTGTTTGCTTTTAAGGAGACCAAGGTCTGCTGCCCGCATGCGTCCGGCTCCCCAGCCGCCCCAAGTTCCTGCAGCAATTGCTGCAAGCGCCGCGTCCTGGGCGTATCCACCCCATGCTTTTCACAAAGCCTTAGCAAACGCAGCAGGTAATCCTGCCCTGTGATATTAACCCCCAGATTAGAGACAAGCACCTGCTGGGCTAACAGCTGTTCCACATAGGCTGCGCTCTCCTCCGTCTCCACTCCTGCCTGGCACGAAACAAAGTCGATGATCACCTGCCTCGAGGGCCCGGTCTGACAAAACCGCAGCACAGCTTGAAGCAAAGCATCACTGGTGAGGCCGTCAACGGAAAATTTCCTCCTCCGCTGCCGGGCATCAACCTCAACGCGCAGGTAGCGAAAGCCGCCCTGCCCCTTGTAAAGCGATCGGTTCGGCCTGTAACGCTGAAAGGGCGCCAGCTCCTCAGCCAGCAGCTTCTCGGCTAAGGGCAAGGTGTCGGCAAAGGCCAGGCTAAGGTGTACTTTCAATGACCTCACTTCCAGTTGCAGGGGCTGCGGTGTGGCAGCCCCCCAGGAAGCGAGGGAGAAACCGGAAAAAAGACCAAAGGGCGTGGGCCGGAAACACATCCTGTTCAGGTACTTGGCCAGGCTCGACTTGACTTTCGGGGACAAGGCATCATAGTGGAACCCCGCCGCCTCCAAGGCATGGAAAAGGGAACGACTGGCAAGCTGCAAGGCCGCCCGAAAGTAAGGGTCCTGTAGCAGTTGGCCAAGGTCAGCCGTCGCATAGGTGGCATAGGAATACGCTGGTGTGCGCAGCAGCAGCCTGGGGTAAAGTTTGAACATAGCTAGGTGGTTAGAAGCAGTGGAACAGCCCTAATATAGCTAATTTTTAATATTTCAATAAATATTAGGCCGGCAGGGCCAGCTGATCTATTTTTATCTTCTTAAAAAACGCGAAGCATCAAGCGTGTATACCTTCACCGTCGTTTGTCTGGCGCATGCGTCGGAAAGTGGACCAGGTTGAACATCTCCCGCATCCGTGACCGCACCCGGGGGCCATACACCTGCTCGATCTCGGTGCTGGTGAGGTTGGTGGTCAGATGGGTTTTCAGACCGGAGGAGACAAACAAATCGTAGCGGCTGAGCAAGACCTCCCCCATCACCTGGCAGGAATTCCCATAGTGCCGCTGCACCTGTTCTGCGCCCAGGTCGTCAAAGCAGTACACGGCCGGTTTGCCGCCTCCGTTGCTGTAGCGCCCGATCACCTCAAAGCCGTCGCGCTGAAAGGCAAAGCTTACCTGTCGGCAGGACAGGATCCGGTACCGCTCGGCCGCGGGCAACACCAGGCGTAGCAGGGTCATCAGGCAGGTCTTGCCGCAGCCGATGGGGCCCGTGAGCAGGATCCCCTTCCGAAGATGGAGCCCCGCCGCTTCACCGGCCGCCTGGTCCCCGCTGAAGTAAGCCAGCAGCTTGCCCAGCAGCGCATGGTCCTCCTCGTAAAGCTGGAAATGCTCCCCGTACAGCCGCTTCCCCTGCCACTCCAGCCAGCGCAGCCGCGCCTTTTCCTGTTTGCCTTCCACCGGGTTAGAGGGGCGCTGCATAGTCTCTCACGTCTGGCTGATCCTTTGCACAAGCACCTGCCTCCCCCTGGCTGAAGGCGTTGCAGGCCCACTTGTGCGCCGCCGCCTGCCAGTCCTGCATGGGCTGGCTGCCCACTTTCCACCCGTTGGCGCTGTAGTGGTGAAAGAAGCGCAGGGCCTCCACCTCCCGGTAGGCACACGCCTGGAAAAAGCGCTGCACCTCTTCCAGCGCGGGCGGTGTGAGGGGTTGGCCTGCTTTCTTTTCTTTTTCGGCGCAAGCTTTTTCTTTTCTTTCGCTGCTTTCAGAAGCCTGCTCATCGGCTGTCCCGCTTTCACCTGCGCGCGCGTGTTCTCTCCTTTTTAAATTGTTTAGAAGCTTTAAGGGGTTTGTCTTGTTTATAGAAGGGCTCAGCTCCTGTTCACTTCCGGTACAGCCCGCATCCAGCTCCTGTCCAGCTCCGGTACAAGAAATATCCTGCTGCTGCCTGCCCTGCCCCTCCGCGGCGAATGCCAGCATATAGACCAGGCTGCCCCGGTAATGGTTATAGGAGGGCATGTAGTGCAGGAAGCCCCAGGCATGCAGCTCGCGGAGGCACTTGTGGTAGGTCACGCGCGAGTGGATGCGCGAGGTGGCCATCACCTCCTCCCGCGCAATGGAGATGGGGTTGCGGAAGCGGTGCAGGTTCCACTGCTGAAACAGGGCCATGTAGAGGCTGATGTGCGTAGGGTTGAGCCGGTAGTCACGGGAAACACGTCCGAAAAAGCCGGTCAGGTGGGAGATGTAGTTCATGACTGTGCCTCCTTTCCCTGCAGCAGCCGGTTGATGTCCTCTATCCGGTAGTAAAGCGTGCCGCCCACTTTCACGTAAGGCAAGGTGCCCTTGAGGCGCAGGGTCTGCAGCGTCGAGGGTGAGATTTGCAGCAGCCGGCGCACTTCGGCGGATTTGAGCACCGGCAGCAGCGCCTGACGCTGCGGTTTGCCCAGCAGCCCTTGCAGGTCTTTGAGCAATTGCCTGCGAAACAATTGCAGGTCTTCTTTGGTGATAAGTTCTACGGACATAGCAATAATATTTTGGTTAGGCCCCTAAGGTGGGGGATCCGCCACATCGCTCTTCACAAGTGCCCCACAAGAGGGGAAATTTTAGCTGCCTTTTCTCTCCCTACTCCGGCCGGGCTTGTGAATTCCGCTGCGCCCGACGGCCCATCTTCACTAAAAAAAACAGGAAGCGATGAACACGCTTCTATTTCTTCCGACGCCCGAAGCAGCAAAGGCCCTGGCTAACAAGCCGCTGCGGTTCGGTGCAGCGAGCAAGATGTACTTTCGCATACAAGATCGCTGCTCCCCGCACCCCTCGGAACTCGGGGTTTGATTTTATAAACGCGCATACCTATGGCTAGAAAGAAAACAAAAGACACAGCAGCCCTGCTCTCCCAGACCATCCTGTTTCGCGTCAGGCAGCAGGAGTATGAGAAGCTGCTCCAGCTGGCGCAGCAGAGCGACTGCCGCTCCGTGGGAGAGGTCGTTCGCCGCATCCTGGAGAACCGGCGCATCCTCCTTTTCCACAAGGACACCTCCCTGGACGGGGTGGTGGAAGAGCTGGCCAGCGTGCGGGAGGAGCTCCGGGCCATCGGCGTAAACATCAACCAGATCACGCGCCATTTCAATGCCTCCACCCAGGCCCACAAGCGCGTGTTCCTGGCGCAGCAGGCCCTGGAACAGTACCGGCTGGTCGGGCAGAAAATCAACACCTTGCTCACGCTCCTGTCTCAGCTGGCCCGTCGATGGTAGCGCGCATCAGCACCGGCAAGAGCATCCGCGGAGCCCTGCGCTACAACGAGCACAAAGTAGCCGAAGGGCAGGCGACGCTCTTGCTGGCCCATCGTTTTCTGCAGGACCCCCAGGTCCTAAACTGGGAGGACAAGCTACGGCGCTTTGAGCGGCTGACCGAGAAAAACCCGCGGGTCAAAACCAACTGCGTGCACATCTCCCTCAACTTTGCCCGGGGCGAGGAGCTTCCACAAGCGACGCTGCAGCGCCTGGCTACTGACTACATGGACCGCATCGGTTTTGGTGAGCAGCCCTACCTGGTCTATCAGCACCTGGATGCGGCCCATCCCCACCTGCACATCGTGACGACCAACCTCCAGCCGGACGGAACGCGCATCCCCCTGCACAACCTGGGCAGGGACCGCTCCGAGCCGGCCCGCAAAGCGCTGGAGCTGGCTTATCATTTGAAGCCGGCGGAAGGACAAACCGAAACGCCCCTCGACACGCTGCTCCGGCTGCCGCTTTCCCCTGCCCGCTATGGGGTTTCTGAAACAAAGCGCAGCATCGCCCATATCGTGAGCGTGGTGACCCGCACCTACAGCTATACCAGCCTGGCTGAGCTGAACGCGGCGCTGGGCGTCTTCCGGGTGCGGGCGGACCGGGGAGGCGAAGGGACGCAGATGTATCGCAAAGGCGGGCTGCACTACCGCCTCCTGGACCGGCAGGGCCAGCCAGTGGGCGTGCCATTCAAAGCCAGCAGCCTACCGGGCAGACCGACCCTGGCGTCTCTGGAAAAACGCTTTGCCCAGCACAAGCTGCTGCGCAAACCCCTGCGCGAAAAGCTCAAGCAGACGCTGGACGAAGCCCTGCAAAGCCAGCGGCCGCAGGACAGAGCCTCCCTGGCCGCCTGCCTGGAGCAGGTGGAGGTGCAGGTCCTTTTCCGGGAAAGCGCCACTGGGCAGGTGTATGGGGTAACCTTCCTGGATCACGGGCAAAGGGCGGTTTTCAACGGGAGCGAGCTGGGCAAGTCCTACAGCGCCAAGGCGCTCCTCGCCCGCTTGCCTGCAAGGCATGTTCCGGCCGGCCGGCAAGTGGGTAAACAGCAGGAAGAACCGCTGCACGCGACTGTACAGCGGCAAGCTTCCCTGCCTCACCAGGACTTCCAGGCCCAGGACTTGCTGCATGCGCTGCTGCAGGCGGAGCCGCAAACCGAGGCGCTGGCCTATGACCTGCGCAAACACCCCAGGAAACGCAAACGTCGAAGACCAAAGCTGTAATACCATGAATACCGGCGAAAACCTGCAGGGACTGCGCCAGGTCCTGGACTTTACGCGGCTGCTGAGCCTGGCGGTGCTGCTCCTGCACGGCTACATCGTCTGTCATGCCGCCTTCCGGGACCTGGACCTGACCCATCCGCTAATAGACCGGGTGGCCTGGAATGCCGCACAGGTTTCCTTCTTCCAGGAGCCCTGGCGCGCCAAAGCCGCCGCCGGACTCCTATTGGGGATTTCCCTGCTGGGTGCCCGCGGCAAAAAGGATGAGCGGCTAGGATACCGCCAGCTCCTGGCTTACCTGTTGCCGGGAGGGCTGCTCTACAGTGCCAGTCACCTGCTCTTGGTCAGTCCCGCTACGCGGGTCGCTGGCGCCTACCTGGGGACCACCCTACTGGGCTACCTGCTCCTGCTGGCCGGGGGTACGCGCTGCTCGCGCCTCCTGTGGCAGCGCCTCTCTGCCGACATTTTTAACCGCCACAACCAGTCCTTTCCCCAAGAGGAGCGGCTGCTGGAAAACAGCTACTCCGTGAACCTACCGGCCGAGTATACACTCAAGGGCAAGGTGCGCCGCAGCTGGATCAACCTCATCAATCCCTTCCGGGCGCTGCTGGTGATCGGCACGCCCGGGGCCGGCAAATCCTACTTTGTCATCCAGCATGTGATCACGCAGCACATTGCCAAAGGCTTTTCCCTGTTCCTCTATGATTTCAAGTACGATGACCTGACCCGCATCGCCTATAATGCGCTGCTCAGGCAACAAGACGAAAAGCGGAAATTTTACCTCATCAACTTCGATGACCTCGCGCGCACGCACCGCTGCAATCCGCTGGACCCGGTCTCCATGACAGACATTACGGACGCCACCGAGGCCTCCCGCACCATCATGCTGGGGCTTAACCGCGAGTGGATCAAAAAGCAGGGGGACTTCTTTGTGGAGTCCCCCATCAACTTCGTCACGGCCATCATCTGGTTTCTGCGCCGCTACCAAGAGGGGCGCTACTGCACGCTGCCCCATGTGATCGAACTTATGCAGACGGATTACGCCGAGCTTTTTGCCGTGCTGCGCACCGAGCCCGAGATCGAGGTGCTCATCAACCCTTTTGTTTCGGCCTTTGAGCACGAGGCCATGGAGCAGCTGGAGGGACAGGTGGCCAGCGCCAAGATCAGCATGGCGCGCCTGGCCTCGCCCCAGCTCTACTATGTGCTCTCGGGCAACGATTTCACACTGGACCTCAACAACCCGCAGGCTCCCAAAGTCATCTGCCTGGCCGGCAACCCCCAGAAGCAACAGGTGTATGGGGCGGTGCTCTCGCTGTATGTGTCGCGGGCCATCAAGCTGGTCAACCAGAAAGGCCGCCTTCCCAGCAGCCTGGTCTTTGATGAGTTTCCCACCATTTACTTCAATGGCATTGACAGCCTGATCGCCACGGCCCGCTCGAACCGGGTGGCCACCACCCTGGCGGTGCAGGACTACAGCCAGCTCAAGAAAGACTATGGCCGTGAGCAGGCGGAGGTGGTGATGAACATCGTGGGCAATATCATCAGCGGGCAGGTCTCGGGGGAGACGGCACGGCAGCTCTCGGAGCGCTTCGGTAAGATTGTGCAGGAGCGGCAGAGCCTGTCCATCAACAGCAGCGACACCTCCGTGAGCCGCTCCACCCAGCTGGATGCGGCCGTGCCTCCCGCTACCATTGCCTCCCTCTCCTCGGGCGAGTTTGTCGGCATCGTGGCCGATGAACCCGCCTGCCCGATACGCCTCAAGGCCTTTCACGCCACCATCTTAAATGACCACCAGGCCATTGCCCGGGAGGAAAAACGCTACTGCCCCATTCCCCAAATCCGGCAGGTGGACCCTGATACGGTGCAGCGGCAGTACCGGCAGGTCAAGCAAGAGGTACGGGACATCATTTCCTCCATCCTTACCAAAGGTTCATCACATTCTTAACATCTGTTTAAAATCACAAATTACTATATTTCAATTAATTATAAATACAATCATCCTGTCTTTCAGCTGGTTTCATCAAAATTTGCCAACATCCCCGCGCTGATTCCTTACCCCTTCTTAGTGGCTTTGCGCCGCCCAGCGGCAACAGCACAGGTTCACCCCTACCTGGCCTTAGCAGGCAATGGCTGGGGCTACAAGACCTTGGTACACCTATACAGCAAATTGATATGATACAGCAAGCAAACCAACTCTACGAGGAGCTGACGCAGCAGCTCCGGGAAACGGAGGCAATGCCTTTCTCCGCTCCAGCGCAACGCCAGGAACGGCTCCTGCAGCACATCCGGGAGGCCATCGATGTACTCAAGCAGCAGGTGATCACGCACACTTTCGCAGATGAAGCCGAAGAAATTCTCTTCTTCAAAGAGATCAAACCCAAATTTACCAGCCTGCTTATCTACCATGCCCGGCTGGCCCTGATCGAGCTCAAAAAACCCCTGGGAAGCCTGCAGGACCTACGCCGGCACTATGAGAACGAGCTGCTCCTGATCCGCGTCTTCTACGACCACCACGTGCAGCTCTACCAGTACCTGCTGTCGGGCTCCACTTACCTGGACAGCCGCCTTTTTGTGCGGGGGAGGGCGGACCTGCCTTTTCAGTACAGTACCTCCTCAATGGATACCGATACCCGTTTCAGCACGCACTATGATTACATCGTGGCGCGCCTGGAGGCCAACCGACGCCTGGGGGACTACCTGATCCAGACCATCCACCGACTTGAACAGGGACAGGTGGACTTCGCCGCCCCCCAAGCTGGGCCCGTTATGACCTGGACCGGCTCCAAGGTATACCTGATCGAGCTGGCCTATGGCCTGTTCGAGTCGGGCCAGATCAACAACGGCACGGCCGACCTGTGCGAGATCACCGAACGACTGGAGACATTTTTTGGAGTGAAGCTGGGCAATGTCTACCGCACCTTCCAGGAAGTGCGGCAGCGCAAAAAGGACAGCCGCACCAAGTTTCTGGACCTGATGCGCGAGCGTCTGTTGCACCGCATGGACGCGCTGGATGGTGCCTGATGCCAGCGCCTGACACAAAGGGCGTGGGTATATGGAAAAGGTCCGCTGGACTTTCCCACATGCCCACGCCATGGTAGTGGTGGGGTTTTAGTGGAAGAGGGTTTGAAAATTATTTTCCATTAATATTTCCCAAGTCCGGGATCCCTTGTGAAGAAGGGGCTGTGGCCTTCCCCACTTTTGTTTCACCAAGCCCGCCGCATGGGGCGTCGGGTTAAAACAAAACAGCCATGCTTACTGACATCTCCTGGTCCCACTTCTTTTTGACTGCCGGAACGGTCCTGGTGCTCTACTACCTGACCGTCCTGCTCCTCTTTTACAGACACGACATCAAGCACCAGCTTAGCCAGACTTTTCTTAGGGCAGGCCTGCCGGCCCCTCGGCCATCCCCCTCGCAGGAGTCCATCCTGGGTGCCGCCTTCCCCGAGGCGGCACCTTCCCTCTCTTCAGCCAGTGACCTACTGGTAGCGCCAGCTGAAGCGGCCCCGCCCCAAACGCTTTCAACTTTGAAGGCCGACCTGCTAACCGAGCTGGATTCCCTGTTGGAGAGTGCCGCTGAGATGGGCCTGGATAAAGCAGCGTTTCTCTCGCTCCTGCACCTGCTCGATGAGCGCCATATGCACACAGCGGATGAAAAGCTGGCCGTGCAGCGCTATCTGCTGGAGCAAGGCCCCGCGAAGCTCTCCTTTCCCCTTACGGCCACTGACCTGGCCGCAGCGGAAACCGATCTCCCCCATCCGGCCTAATCTGAAAAACAAATCATTCTTAACATAAAAATGCAACCGATGAAAAAGCTCTTCTCTTTACGCTCCCGCCCTTCTCAGGGTAGTGGCCCTGCGCTGCTGATTGTCGCGCTCCTCCTCTCCTCGCTGGCGGCTCAAGCCCAGACAGGCGATGGCCAGGCCGGCATCCAGCAGGCCACTAATATGATCAGCGGCTATTTTGACACGGGCACCAGTCTGATGTATGCCATTGGGGCCATTGTCGGCCTGGTGGGGGCCGTGAAAGTCTATCAGAAGTGGAACGCCGGGGAGCCTGACACAGGCAAAATTGCCGCCGCCTGGTTTGGCAGCTGCATCTTCCTGGTGATCGTGGCCACGGTTCTCAAATCTTTCTTTGGTGTTTAAGGCAAATCCGATGGCTACCAGTGTCTACCGTATCAACAAAGGCATCAACCGCCCCCTTGAGTTCAAGGGGTTGCGGGCCCAGTACATCGCCTACCTGGCCGTGGGGCTGGTAGGGCTGCTGCTGCTTTTCACGCTGCTCTACCTGATAGGAACGCCCCTGCTGGTCTGCCTGGCAGTAATCCTGCTGCTGGGAGGGGCGCTGTTTGCCGGCGTCTACCACCTCAACAAGCGGTTTGGGGAGCATGGGCTCGGCAAATGGCTTGCCCGCCGCAGCATCCCGGACTTCCTGCGTCTCCGGTCACGCGCCCTTTTCCTACACCTTAGCCGAAAGGAGTCCCGCCATGGCCGCAGCCGTTGAGTTAGAGCGCCTGCTGCCCATCTACGGGGTGGAGCAGGACACCATCCTCTCCCGCCGGGGAGACACCACCCTGGCCTTCGAACTGACCCTGCCTGAGATCTTTACCCTCTCGGATCAGGAGTATGAGGCTTTCCACCAGGCCCTGGTCAAGGCGATCCGTCTTTTGCCGCGCCACTGCGTGCTGCACAAGCAGGACTGGTTTGTGGAGAGTGCCCACCAGGCGGACTTTCAACAGGAAGGACAGGGCTTTCTTTCCCGGGCGAGCGAGCGCTTCTTTCACGAACGCCCTTTCTTCGAGCACCACTGCTACGTGCTGCTCACCAAAATCCCCGAGGACGTCAAACCCTCCTCCTCGCTGCTCTCCAGCCTGCTCCGTCGCTCGATTGCCCCGCAGCAGACCCTGCAGCCCCAGCTTTTCCAGGAGTTTGTGGACCAGGCAGGGCAGTTTGTGCGGGTGCTCGAGGACAGCGGATTTGTCTCACTCCGGCGGCTCCCGGACGATGAGCTGACCGGCACGTTGGAGCGGGCAGGCTTGCTCGAACGCTACTGCGGGCTGCTGCCGGCCGGCAGTGCCCCGCTGCTGCAGGACATCCACTTCCGTGAGGGTCTTCGCATCGGTGACCAGCACTGCCTGCTCTTTACGCTGGCAGACGCGGCCCACCTGCCGGCCTTGTGCGGGTCCCGGGTCAACTATGACCGTTACTCCACTGATCGCTCCCGCTGCAGCACAGGCTTTGCCTCCCCGCTGGGGCAGCTGCTGCCCTGCAATCACCTGTTGAACCAGTACATTTTCACAGGGGATGCCCCCGCCACGCTCGAGCGCCTGGAAAGCAAGCGCCTGCGCCTGCAGTCCCTGGCGGCCTATTCCCGTGGGAATGCGTTGGCACGGGAGGCTGCCCAGGAATTTCTCCACGAGGCCGTCAGCCAGCAACGGCTTCCCGTGAAAGCGCACTTCAACATCCTGGCCTGGACAGCCGAGCCTGGCAAATTAAAGGAGCTGCGCAACACGGTTTCCTCCGCCATCGCCCAGCTGGACGCCGCCCCCAAGCTGGAGACGGATGGGGCCCCACAGCTCTTCTGGGCCGGCCTTCCCGGCAATGCCGGTGACTTTCCGATGAACGAGACCTTTGACACGTTTCTGGAGCAGGCCTGCTGCTTTTTGAACCTGGAGACGGCCTACCGCTCCTCCCGCAGCCCGATTGGCCTGCGCCTGGGGGACCGCCTCACCGGCCGGCCCTTGCACGTGGACATCTCCGACGAGCCCGTACGGCAGGGTATCTGCACCAACCGCAACAAGTTCATCCTGGGCCCCTCGGGCAGCGGCAAGTCCTTTTTCACCAACCATCTGGTGCGCAGCTACCACGAGCAGGGCGCCCACATCGTGCTGGTGGACGTAGGGCACTCCTACAAAGGCCTATGTGAGCTGGTGAACGGTTATTACTTTACCTATGATGCCCAGTGTCCGCTCCGCTTCAACCCTTTTTACCTGGGGAAGGGAGATGCGCTTGACACCGAGAAAAAGGAAAGTATCAAGACCCTGCTGCTGGCCCTGTGGAAGAAAGACAGTGAGACCTTCACCCGAGCCGAGTACGTGGCCCTCTCCAACGCACTGGAGCTCTACTACCGGCAGCTCGAAGCGCGGCCGGCGCTGTTCCCCTGCTTCGACACCTTTTATGAATTTGTCAAGGACGGATTCCGGGCACGGCTGCAGGCGGATGGTGTAAAAGAAAAGGATTTTGATTTGGATAACTTCCTTTACGTGCTGCGCCCCTACTACCGGGGAGGTGAATTTGACTTCCTGCTCAACGCGCGTCAGAACCTGGAACTGCTGCAGGAGCGCTTTATCGTCTTTGAGCTCGATAACATCAAGGACCACCCGATCCTCTTCCCGGTGGTGACCATCATCATCATGGAGGTCTTTATCTCCAAAATGCGCAAGCTACAGGGGGTGCGGAAGGTGATTCTGATCGAGGAGGCCTGGAAGGCGATTGCCCGGGAAGGCATGGCCGAGTACATCCGCTACCTCTTCAAGACGGTGCGCAAATTCTACGGCGAGGCCATCGTCGTCACCCAGGAGGTGGAGGACATCATCTCCTCGCCCATCGTCAAGCAGGCGATCATCCATAACTCCGACTGCAAGATACTGCTGGACCAGCGCAAGTACCTGCAGCAGTTCGACGGCATTCAGCAGTTGCTGGGCCTCACCGAAAAGGAAAAGGCGCTGGTGCTTTCCGTCAACCGGGCCAATGACCCTGCCCGCACCTACAAGGAAGTCTTTATCAGCCTGGGAGGCGTCCTCTCCAAAGTCTACCGCACCGAAGTATCATTGGAGGAGTACCTGGCCTATACCACAGAGGAAAAGGAAAAGCTCCAGGTCCAGGAATATGCCGCCCGCTGGGGCGGTGACATTGCCAAAGGCATCGCCGAGCTGGCCCAACACATCCGCACGCAAAAAGAACAGCCCCATGAAAGCCACCCATAGAATTTTCCTGCTGACCCTGCTGCTCAGCACCGCAGCCAGCCTGCAACCGGCCTACGCGCAGGATCCCATCGCCGAGGCCATCAAGGCCGGCGTCAAGAAGGTGATCGTCGCGCTCGACTTGCAGGTCCAGCGCATCCAGAACGAGACCATCTGGCTGCAGAACGCCCAGAAGGTGATCGAGAACAAGCTCTCCGAGCTCCGGCTCACCGAAATCTCCGAGTGGACCGAGCGGCAGCGCAGCCTGTATTCGGACTACTACCAGGAGCTCTGGCAGGTCAAGCAGGCTATTGCCACCTACCAGCAGGTCCAGGAGATCATTACCCTGCAAGCGGCCCTGGTCTCCGAATACAGGCGCGCCTACGGGCTGTTCCGCCAGGACGGCCACCTCTCCCCGGGGGAGCTGGACTACCTCTACCGCGTGTACGCCGGCATCCTCTCTGAAAGCATCCAGCACCTGGACCAGGCCCTGCTGGTGACCAGCTCCCTGGCCACCCAGATGCGGGATGGGGAGCGCCTGGCGCGCCTGGAAGCCGCCGCCGCGGGCATCCGGCACACCTACAGCGAACTGCGCCGCTTCAATGCCAGCCAGCTGCAGCTGTGCCTGCAGCGCGCCCGGGCGCAGGGAGACCTGGAGGCGGTGCAGCGACTCTACGGCATCAACACAGGCAACTGACATGAAACAGCTCATGCTCCTTCCCTTGCTCCTGCTGGCAGGGTACGCGCTCCAGGCACAGACCTTTGCCGAGTGGTTCCGCCAGAAAGAGACCCAAAAAGAATACCTGGTGCAGCAGATCGCCGCCTTACAGGCTTATTCCGGTACCCTGCAGCAAGGCTATGCCCTTGTACGCCAGGGGCTGCAAACCGTGCACACGATCAAAAACGGCGACCTCGGCCTGCACCAGGACTTCTTTTCATCGCTTAAAGCAGTGAATCCATCCATCGCCCGGCTTTCGCAGCTACAGGACATCATAGCCTGGCAGGCGGTGGTGGAAACGGTCCTTGCGCAAACGCACTCCCTGCCCCTGCTCCATGCCAGCGAGCGCGCCTACCTCGAGCAGGTGCGGGCTTCTATGTTAAGCGGTCTTGCAGCGGATCGGGAGGAGCTGAGGCAACTGCTCACGGCCGGGGAGCGCGAGCTATCCGACGCGACGCGGCTCGAAAAGATCCTCCACCTCCATGCCCGTGCCCGCGAGAAGCTTGCCTTCACGCAGGCCTACCTTTCGGATGTGCAGGGACTGGTCCAACTGCGCGCGCGGCAGGGAATAGAAGCCAAGAAGCTGCAACAGATACATGGTTCACCTGAACGGATAAGAAAATGAAATACCTGTACGCCACCTTGCTGCTCCTTTTCCTGGGAGCCGGACTTCCCTACCGCGCCAGTGCGCAGGCAGACGAGATTCAGCAGTTGCTGCTCAACGTGGAAAAGCTCCGCCAGCTCCAAAGCATCCTTTCGGATATGAAGCAGGGCTATGACATCCTCCACCGGGGGTATGGCACCGTCCGGGATATCTCGGAAGGGAGCTTCAGCCTACACCACACGTTTCTGGAAGGCCTGCTGGCCGTAAGCCCGACGGTGCGTCACTACCGGCGCGTGGCCGAGACGATTACCCTGCAGCAACGCCTGGTCCAGGAATACCGCGGCGCCTTCCGCCGCTTCCGGGAGGCCGGCACCTTCACGCCGGGGGAACTGGCCTACCTGTCGGCTGTCTACGACAGGTTGCTAGCCGAGAGCCTGCGTCACCTGGAGGAACTGGTGCTCGTCCTGACGGCCGGGGAGCTGCGCATGGCAGAGGCCGAGCGGCTGGAGGCCATTGACCGCCTCTATGAAGCGACGGCCGATAAACTCGCCTTCCTCCGGCACTTTAACCGCCAGGCTTCCCGTCTGGCCCTCCTGCGGGCCAGGGAACAAAGCGACTGGCAGACCATGCAGCGTCTCTACCTCCCAACCCCCTAACCTTTTCAACGCAGATGAAAAAACACTTCCTTCTTTCCATGCTGCTGGGCCTGCTCTGGCCTACCGTTTCCCAGGCACAGGGGCTGGCGGACCGCATGCAGCCCCTGCACCAGGTGCTGGCCCAACTCCACGAGGAGATGCTTCCCCTCTGTGAGCAACTGATCGGCGTCGGGCGCGGCCTGGCTGGCTTTGCCGCCCTGTGGTACATCGCCTCCCGCATCTGGCGGCATATGGCCAATGCCGAGCCGGTGGATGTCTATCCCCTGCTTCGCCCCTTTGCCCTGGGCCTGGCCATCCTGCTCTTCCCAGGCGTGCTGGCACTCCTCAATGGGGTGCTGCAACCGACTGTCCACGCGACTGGCGCCATGGTGGCCGATTCCGACAAGGCCATTGCCCGCCTCCTCCAGCAAAAACAGGCGGCCATCCAGCAATCCGACGCCTGGCAGATGTATGTGGGGTTGGATGGGGCAGGCGACCGGGCGGAATGGTACCGCTATGCGCACCCCGAGGATCCGCTCGGGGAAGGCGAAGGCCTGCTTGAGAGCATCGGCAATGACATGAAGTTTGCCATGGCCCGGGCCTCGTTTAGCTTCCGTCACTCCATCAAGCAGTGGATGTCCGAGGTGCTCGAAGTGCTCTTCCAGGCGGCGGCCCTGTGCATCAACACCATCCGCACCTTTTACCTGGTAGTGCTCTCGGTACTGGGCCCCCTGGTCTTTGGTTTCGCCGTCTTTGACGGGCTGCACCATACCCTCACCGTGTGGATTGCCCGCTATATCAATGTCTTTTTGTGGCTCCCGGTGGCCAATCTTTTCGGTGCCATCATCGGCAAAATACAGGAGCACATGCTCATGCTCGACATCAGCCAGGTGGAGACGAGTGGCGACACCTTCTTCAGCGCCACCGACACGGCCTACCTCATCTTTCTGCTCATGGGCATTGTGGGTTATTTCACGGTACCCAACATCGCCAATTACATCGTCCACGCCGGCGGCGGCAATGCCCTGCTCTACAAGGTCACCAACCTGCTGAGCAGCGCCAGTCACACCACCGTCTCCGGCGGCGGCACGGCAGCCGGCTATGCAGCCGGCACGCTCGTTACCGGATCCCAGCACCTGGCCCAGGGCCTGGCCGATTTCTATGGTCCCGGCCAGACAGGCTCGTCCCCGACTAGTAACAACACGCCCAGCAGCTATCAGCAGGAGCGGCTATCCGGAAAACCCAACCCCTAATCCTTTGCGCTATGTTCAGAAAATTTCAGCACATCGACACCGCCTTTCGCTATATCCGCACCTTCAGCCTGGTGCTGGTCCTGGTATGCGCCACCCTCAGCTGCCTGTCCCTATATTACAGTTACCGGCAGGTCCGGCACGCGCAGGAGCGCGTCTACATCCTGGCAGGTGGAAAAGCCCTGGAGGCGTTCGCCGCCGGAGGCAGGGAGAACCTGCCCGTGGAGGCGCGGGAGCACGTGCGCCAGTTCCACCAGTATTTTTTCACGCTGGCTCCTGATGACAAAGCCATAGAGGCAACCATGAAGCGTGCCCTGTACCTGGCCGACCACTCGGCCAAGCAGGTGTATGACAACCTGCGGGAGAGCGGCTACTTTTATAACCTGATCACGGCCAACATCAGCCAGGAGATCACCATTGACAGCGTGCAGGTGGACACGGGCCAAACGCCCTACCGCTTTCGCTGCTATGCCCACCAGACACTGCTGCGCACCAGCTCGGTGATGACGCGCAACCTCATCACCGAAGGCTTCCTGCGCCCGGTGTCGCGCTCAGACAACAACCCCCATGGCTTTCTGATCGAGCGCTGGACCACGCTGGAGAACAAGCAACTGCACACCAAGCCCCGCTAGCATCCTCCGGACCGGGTACAACAAGTCCACAGACACCATCATCCACCTTAAACTAATAGACCATGAACACACCGACTGAAGCCACACTGCGCCAACGGAAATTTTTCCTGGTGCTGCCCCTGCTCGTATTTCCTTTCCTGACCCTGGCTTTCTGGGCACTTGGAGGCGGACGGGGTACCCCGTTTACCTTGCCTGCCGCTACCGAGAGCGGCGGACTCAGCCTCACGCTCCCGGACCCGCAGTTCAAGAAAGCAGAAGAGCTAGACAAGCTTAGACTGTACGAGCAGGCCCGCCGTGGCCTCTCCAAACCGGGAACTGACCCGGAGCGTGAGTCCCCGGCCACAGCCGGTCTGGTTTCCCTCGAAGCCAATGCCCTGGCTGCACCCGAACTGCTGGGCCCTACCGCGGCACTAGCAACTGGAAGCGCGCCCGAAAGCGCACTACTTCCTACTGATCCAACCGAAACGGAAATCAACCAGCGACTCGCGCAGCTCTCCGCATTGGCGGCCGGTACGAATCCGCGTACGGTGGCGCCAACCGCTCCTGCAACGGCGCTTTCCGCCAAACCCGAAAGTCGTTTCAGTGAGGATGTCAGTAGGCTGGAGGGGTTGATGCAGCGCATGGGCAGCCCCAGCGCGCCAAACCCTGAAATGCAGCAAATGGACGCCTTGCTCGAACGGATCCTGGATATCCAGCATCCGGAGCGTGTCAGCGGACAAAACCAGGAAACTGCGTCACAGGAATCTCCTCCAACACCGGTGCAGGGCCATGACCGTCAGGCGGCCATTACCCTCTTGGGAGCCCCTTCACCAGCTGCCCGCGCGCAAACAGATGATGTGGCCGCACCTGCTGCAGTCGGCTTTCACGTGCTGGAAACGCTGCAGTCCCCGCTTGGGGTGGGCGGCAATACGGTCGAAGCCGTGATGCTCTCCTCACAAACCCTTCAGCCGGGCAGCCTAGTCAAGCTGCGCCTGCTGGAGGACCTGCTACTAGAGGGCCATCGCATTCCCCGGGGCAGCTTTGTTTATGGTACCTGCCGCCTCCGCGGGGAGCGTCTCGCCATTGAGATCAATTCCGTGCTTTCCGGCAAGACAAGCTTCACCGTAGCGCTTGCTGCCTACGACCTGGACGGGCAGGAAGGACTCTATATTCCGGGTAGCAACATGCAGGAGGCAGCCCGGCAGGGAGCAGGCCGCGCGCTGCAGCAAAGCCTGCAACTCCCCTCCCTTTCCCCATCGGTGGGTGTACAGGCAGCCAGTGCCGGCATGGCAACCGCCCGGGACATGCTCATCCGGCAGACCCGGCAGGTCAAGGTGACGGTGAAGGCCGGCCACCGCCTGCTTTTGCGAAACCGCTAACGATGCATCTAAACTTCTTCCACTTCTAAACGGATCACACCATGAAAAAACACAGCTTGATTTTCTTCCTCTGCCTGCTTTTGCTGCAAGCCCCCCTCTATGCCCAGCCAGGTGCGCAGCCCCCGCTGGATCTGAGCGCTCGCCAGACAACCAGCCTGATCTTTCCTTACCCTATCCTGAGCGTGGACCGGGGCAGCGGTGATATCCTGGCCCAGGTTCCCGAGCAGACCGCCAATGTGCTCCAGGTCAAGGGGGCCCGGGAGCATTTCCCCAACACGAACCTGACCGTGATCACCAAGGACGGCAAACTCTACAGCTTTCCGGTGCGCTATGCCTCGGCTCCTGCCGCGACCCTGCTCTCCCTGGACTCGCTTACCCCCACCGAAGCTTCCGTGCTGCTGCCAGGCGGCAGGTTGCATGATGCTGAGCTAGATAACATTTCCCGCCAACTGGCCCAGGACGCCCGCTTCTACCATGGCATTAAAGCCAGGACAGGCGGCATGCGCTTTGCCTTAGAGGGGCTCTACTCAAAAGGGAACACGCTTGTCTACCGGCTGGTGCTCCATAACGCCTCCTCCCTTCCCTTCGAACTGGAGGCCGTGCGCTTTGCCACAAAGGACAGGCGGCAGGCCAGACGCGCGGCCTCCCAGGAGGTCGAGCTGCAGCCTTATTATGCCTGGGGCACCCAGGATGCTAGCATAGAAGCCGGGGCATCCCAAGTCTTCTTCTTTGCCTTGGAGCGCTTCCCACTTGGCCGCGGGAAAGAGCAGGTCATCGAGCTCTATGAGCGCAAGGGCTCCCGGCACTTAAGCCTCCGACTGCGAGATCGGCACCTGGTCCGGGCTTGCTCGCTGCTCTTTGAATAGTTTGTGCTTTATGTAATTTCTAACCTGATAAGCCCATTTCTCTTATGAACACAAAAAACTTTGATTTTCTGAAAGACGAGCTCAAGTATACCGGCTTTGGTGAGCAGCTCTACGGCGAGCTGGAGCAGCAGCTCAAGCAGCAGGCGCCCCAGTTCCAGCTCCGGCTGCAGCTGGCCTATCACAACAGCACGGTGGACCACACCCTGCATTTTCGCCGTTCAGACCAGACGGACCGGTACTTTTTCAACAAGTATGAGGCGGTACTGCGGTCCCCTGACCTGGATAAAGAAAGGAGCCACACTTTTTACATCAATCGCAACGGCGGCATCACCACCAAAGAAGCCTATAATCTTCTGCAGGGCCGCTCCGTCTACAAAGAACTGCTTAATGCCGAGGAACAGCCTTACAAGGCCTGGGTACAGTTGGATTTGAAAACACGGGAACCATCGGGCAACTACAAGGTCAAGCAGTACCATGACAACTACGGCTATGACCTGGATAAAACCCTGCAGCAGTTTCACATCAAGGAACTGCAGGACCCCCAGCAAAAAGAGATGCTGCTGCGCTCCCTCCGCAAAGGCAACCAGCACCCGGTCACGGCGCTGGAAGGCAGCGAAGCGGTCAAGCGCTTTGTGGAAGCCAGTCCCCAGTTTAAGACCATCAATGTTTACAACGAGCAGCGCCACGCGGTGATGCGGGAGACGATCCAGCAGCAAGAAACGCCTGACCGTCGCCAGGTACAGGAAAAAGCCGTCGGCTTAAAGGAGTCTGCGGAAAAACGACAGTCGCGCCGGAAAGGGATGACACCTTAAGTCCCTGAAAGGTGAAGGTCTTGGTGTATTCGTCCTGTTCTTGTTGGATCCACTGTCAGTACCAACCATACAAGACAAGGCTACACGGCAAAGCAGTTTATGTTCTCCTGCCTTGCCAGCCAGGTAAAGGGATCCAGCCAACATGACAAAGCCCCTACCGGTCAAGGTGGGGGCTTTGTCATGCTGGCTGGACAGAAGCAGCATTATGCTTTTAAACTTCATGGAGCTACACCGTCATATAAGTACGGGGCTCTATCGCTGGCGCTCCCTCCTGGTCATACTGCCAAGACTTGGAGCAAATAAGGCTTTCAATTGCATATAATTTTTCCAAGCCCATAGAGGTTCTCTCCAGGTTTATCCTGTTCCTTACTAAATCTGGATCATGGCCTTTATGAAAACCAAAAGTGCCATATTTTGAATACCCATTTACTTTTTAATTTACTCTGTCAATTAATCCCACATACATCGTCTTATTGATCACAGCATCTGAATAATAGGCTTTTCCAAGATAAGGTAGCATTTGCCGGGAAAATTCTATTATATTATAATTGTGATGTATGACAAGCCCAATAGCCATTGACGCCTCTTCCCCCATCCCTTTTGTGTCGGGCCAACCACCAAGATTGTGGAATAAATGAACCACAACCCGCTGATTCATTTTATCTCTGCGGGACATTTCTTTACCGTATTTCCTTATTTTATTTTTGTCTGATGGAAAGGCAGTACGCTTCATCGAGCTGTCCCGATAAACCTGATCCCAGTAATGGACGGGCTGCAAAACTTTTTTAAGGGAGTCTTACGACATGTCAGGTCTTACACCCTTGACAATACTGTTGTAGACTGATTGTGTCTGCTGCGCTCTTACATAAGAAGTATTCAGCAGGATGCTTGTTAACCGTTTAGAAAAATCACTTCGTTTAACCGTTTCGTTACCTCTCGTTTGGGCAGTACTCAATGGTTTATCATCTGTACACGAACACAGCAGTAGGAATAGCAATACTATTAGCTTATTCATGTGACAGCTTATTTGCTTAAAATATTAAAGATTATGGCTTAACTATAAGATGCCCTAGGTATTTTACATCTTTTGCCAGCTAACGTATTTCTTTGAATATTTTAGCTTTTACTTCTTCGTAAGAGAATTTTACAGCCACTACTTTTTCTCCGTTTTTATTGATAGCTCCCCATTTCTTCCCCTTCATAACCAGGGCTAAACCATTTTCAAAAGGCTCACACAAATCATACTCCAAGGGAATCACAACATCCCCGTTCATGTTGATGAAACCGAACTTACCCCCTTCTCTCACTTTGGAAAGACCATCCAGAAATTGACCAATCACCCTATATTTAAACTCCGTCAGTTGTTCCCCTCTTGCGTTAAATAAAGCTTGAGTACTGTGATTGTCTTTGCTAAGAACGATCAAGGCGTCATTTAACCATTCAAGGTAGTCATACTCACAAGGAATGACATCTTTGCCAGTTGAATCACGCAGCCCATACTTTGACCAGGTAATCCGAGTCGTATAGACACCTGCTTCTTCGGTTACACTATCCGTCTCCGTGACTACTATGTAAAATCCGTTTTGTAGTCTTATGTGTTTGTAAATAGGTTCGATTATGACCTGATTGCTGGTATTGATTACCCCCAGGTAATGCTCCCCCACATACGCCGCTTTGTAGCCGAATAGGAAGTTTCTGTTATCGATGTGTCTGATGTGGTGATACTTAAAAGGAATTACAATTTTGTTCTCCCGATTTATAACGCCAACACCACTGTCTCTTACAGTAATCGCATGCTCTCCTTTAAACTTATAGGCATACTGATACTGTGGTTCAATTACCACTTGTTTATTTTCATCCATGTACCCCCAAAAGCCGTTTTGATTAAATGGAACTAACTCTTGTGCAAATAAGGATGGGGCATAAATGAGAGTGAGTAATAATAAAATATAGTTGTAGATCTTCATGCTTTAGCCAAACTGTTCGCTTTTGGGTGTTTTTTCTTTTTCTATAAGCGCTAACCTATCCAGAAAATCAGATTTTTGGCTTTTTAGGCTTTTGCATATTCCAATCAAGTTACCCAATCCAATCAGAAAAAATAATCCTACTGCTACCTCAGCTAAAGCTTCATTTGAATTGCTGATAAGAAAGTTGGTTAGCATTCCAAAACTTACTAAAGTGAAGCCAATTATAAAAACCAGCAAGAACTTATTGCTAATGACGCTGCCCCTAATAAATAATTCGCCATTCTTGGACCCAAACTCGCCTTCAATCCGTCCATAGGCTTTCTTAAAGATGCCCTGTATAGGATTCAGCTTGAAACGGTTAAAATTAATGTGGCCACGATAAGGTTTTTTGGTGTTTGCAAAAGCTGTAGACAGTTCATCAAGATCCGTGTAAACTATTGATTGTAAATAACCGGAAAACTCCTGTTCCGACAATCGCAAACTCACCTCAAATTCTTCTTCAAACCCTATCATGCATTTATAATTGGACTGCAAGCTAACTATTCGATATACGGGAATTTACGCTTATCTACATTTTGTCCTTCCCTCCTATTACCTTTTATGCAACAGGTTGTCTAACAAGATCTGATGATCTGAGCGCGTGCACCCATTAGAAATATATTCTTCTGTTTATTTAATTGATTTTATCAATGGCGCTACCAATCGCTGATAACTGTACAGTTAGCGGCATGCACTTTACTGATTAGAAACTAAAATCCAAAATAGACCGATTTGACTGAAGTTCGACACCTATCTCAGTTAACGGAACATCATCATGACAACCCCTCGGCAATCTCTCGTTTAATTTGTTCCCGGTATGTGCTCCCGATCAAAATTTCCTCTTGCAATTCTGTCTCAATCATATTACCGTTAATCGCGCGAATCGCCGACTTGCGCACGATGTAGGAGCGGCTTACCCGAAGAAACTGCGCAGCAGGCAGCTTCTCCTCTATCTTTGCCATCGTCATGTGCGTCAGTATTTTTTGGTCGGGCAGGTATAGTTGAATGTAGTCTTTCATGCCCTTCACCAGAATCAAATCGTCTGTATTAATCTGGACAAGCTTTTTATCCTGCTTTACCCAGAAGTTGTGCTGATTGTTGACGCTTTTGGAGGTCACTTTTTCAGCAGACTGGTTGACAGCACGTTGCAACCGTACCTGCTCATCTACCTTGTTTACAGCTTTCAAAAACCGCTCAAAAGAAATCGGTTTGAGCAAGTAGTCCGCCACAGCCAGTTCGTACCCATCTAAGGCGTAATCGGGGTAGGCAGTAGTCAGGATAACCTGCAACTGCTGCGACTGTGTTAGCTTCAGCATTTCCAGCCCCGTCATTTCAGGCATGTTGATGTCCAGGAAAATCAGGTCGGGCTGCTCGTCGCGAATGGTGACGAGTGCCTCAATGGCATTGTCGCACACGGCTGCCAGCTGCAGAAAAGGCACCCGCGCCACATACTTGGCGATGATTTCCTGGGCGATGGGTTCGTCGTCTATGATAACGCAGCGGAGTGGCTTAGTCATGGGTATGGAGTGTTAGGCTGACCTTGTAGGAGTCGGCTGTTTCGATGATGTTCAGCTGGTGCTTGTCGGGGTAGAGCAAGGCAAGGCGGCGCTTTGTGTTCTCTATCCCTATACCAGCGGTGGCAGAGCGCTCTTTTTTAGTGGCGGGCTTGCTGTTCTCCACTTCAAACAATATCGTATCGCTCTCATGCTTTAAACTGATGTGCACCCATGCTTTGCCAATGGTGGCGTTGACACCGTGCTTAAAGGCATTCTCCACAAAGCTGATGAGCAAGAGCGGCACAATGGGCGTTTCTTTGTTTTCGATATGTTCAAAATCGTAGCTAATGGCCACGCGAGTGTTGTGGTGGCGAATCTGCTCCAGGTTGATATAATCGGTCAGAAATTCCACTTCCCGCCCGACAGGTATACGTTTGCCGCTGCTCTCGTAGAGCGAGAAGCGCAGCAAGTCCGATAGCTTGAGCACGACCTGCCCCGCCCTTTCGTTCTCCATCACCATGCCGTAAATGTTGTTGAGCGTGTTGAAGAGAAAGTGCGGGTGTATCTGCGCCCGCAGGAAGTTCAGCTCCATCTCGGTTTTCTCTTTCTGCAGCATGGAATTTCGTTTATTGGCTTCGTAGTTTCGTTTGAAGTAGTAATAGGCGGCGGCGATCATATTTGGCAACAGTACAAGTGACAATACCCAAATAAGATTCAAATAAGAAAATATGTCTGCTACCGACCTGATAGAGTTCGCCTTGGCGAATCGATTCAGCTGCTCCATATGAGGGAATGAACTTGCCAAGAAGTCCAGTGGTAGAATAATCACCAACACGCTTGCCACATAAACAACCAATAATACTATAGCACAAGCAATCCACCTACGTGCCCTAATAAGATAAGTACCAAACCTTACCACTCCCAGGTGGTTCGCATATACTAGTGAAACCATTAACACAGTATAAACCAAGGTTGGCAAGGCAATAAAGTTTGTGCCAAATATAAATGCGTTCCCATTCAGGCAAATCAGAAAAATTAGTCCCCAGACAATAATGTCAAGTGCTTTACCTTTAAGAGAAACCATCTGAACCAAACTTCCAGCCACTGCAGTCATAAAAATCTAAGAGATGCTTATACCTACAGCTAGGATAAGCCGCAGGTATAGGTATAGGTATAAGAAAAGCCAAGATAACGAAAATGGCTTAATTGGCTCTATTGACCACGTCCTCGTTGCCCAGCTTTTTGGTGGCTGCCGATTTCACGGTTTGCTTACCGAACCTGTATACCACGCCCAGCTGCACCCGCCTGGCATCGTCATAGCTCACGGAGCGTGTCTGAATGTTGGAGCTGTTCACCACACCGCCGTTCACGCTCCCCCTGAACACATCGAGCACCGCCAGGGTATACTGCAGCTGCTTGTTGAGCAGGTTTCCTTTCAGCGCTATGCGGGTGTAGTGGTTGCCCACCAGTTCAGCCAAGCCATAGTTAAACGGTCCCGTGTAATTGAAGCCTGTTTCCAGTTTCAGGTCGCGCGGAAGCGAAAAGCTGTTCTGCCAGCCTATCGTATGGTAAAAGCTGCTGGGTATAGCCAGGTCGCCAAAGTCTTTCTGCTGCATGGCAGACGTCATCAAAGCGCCCATACCAAACACACTGCCCGACCACCAGTTGGTCACTTGGTAGCTGTAGTTGACATTGCCCCCGACTGATGTCATATCAAAATTTCGGTTCTTCCAGTAAGCCACCCCGCCTTGGTTAATGGGCAGGTTCAGGAACACGTTCTGCTCCTGCCTGTACTCTAGCTCCACATATAGGTTGCTCTTGTAAATGCCGTTTACCGAGAAGGTATGCGTGTACTGTGGCAGCAATTCGGGGTTGCCCTCTTCAATGGTAAAGTCGTCGAGGTAGACTCTGTAAGGGGTGAGTACGCTAAACCCTGGTCGCTGCACTGTTTTACGGTAATTCAGCGTCATGACTAAATCGTCCGTTATGGGGCGGCTCAACATCAGCGTTGGGAAAAAGTCGGTGAACGAACGGTCGACTGGTTTGCGCTTGTTTACCTTGTCTTCTACCAGCATGGTGGCGTGCTCTGCCCGCATACCTGCTCGCAGGGTGGTTTTGCCCAGCTGCTTGTCCAGGGTGGTATAGCCTGCCAGAATGTTCTCCGTGAACACGTTCTCGAAACTAAAAGCTTCGTCGCGGATAAAGCGCCCGTCCTGCAAATAGTCCTGTGTCGGTTGCGTGCGGTTGCCTGACAGGGTCATCTTGCCCCCCGCAGTCACATTCCAGTTGTTCCGAAAAGGAAGTTCCCAGTCCATCTGCCCGACCATGATATTGGCCCTGCTTTGGTTGTCGTTTCTTACCCTTCTCAAAGACGCTAACAGACTGCCATCAGGACCATACATGTTTTGCGAAAGCATCTCGTTCGTGGTGTTGCCTTGAATCGGGGTATAGGTAAAGATAAGGTCAACCGATTTGCCCAGGCTATCGAGCTTTCCTGTGTAGTAAAGGCTGTAAGACTGTACATGTCGGGTGGAATATTCCCGCCCGTCTGCTACTAAGGTAGAGTCTGTAGTGCCGTTGAGCTGCTTGGCAAAGTCGATGCGCTTGCTAAGCGTGGTGTTGTCGTCCACTCTTGTCTGAACATAGTTGGCTTGTATACCGAGTGCGTGCTTATCAGACAGGGTATACTCCACCATACCTCTTACCGAGGGTATCGTATTGTTATACCGAAATAAGCCATACTCACGCAGTGCAGGACCGTTGACATTGAGGGGCACCCTGTAGCCATTGTGTTCGGAGTGCGTCAGTGACCTATTGTAGTTCAAGTTGAGGTTGCTTACCCATTTAGACTGCCGATAGGTGAGCGATGTACCGACCAGTCCCCTACCCCTGATGCTCTGCGACACCGTGCTTCTGGCAGAACCTGTCAGACCGAGCGTTCGTGCTTTTTTGGTAGTGATGCTGATAACAGTGCTGATGTTGGCGGGATAGCGGGAAGAGGGGTTGGTGATAAAGTCGATCTTCTCAATCTCGTCGCCTGTCATGGTCGCCATAATGGATTGCATGGTAGCGCCAGGCATCTGCACCTTGTCGAGCAAAATCAGGATACCGCCTTTCCCGTTCACCGACACGCTCTCGCCCTGTACCTGCACAAAGGGCATGGCCCGGAAAATATCCAGCAAGTTATCGGTTTGAAATGTGCTGGCCTCTACGTTCAAGGTATAGCGGTCGGGGCTGCGCTCCACCACCTGCCGCTGCGCCTGTACCAGCACTTCTCCTAGTTGGTTGGTGTTTCGCTGCAGCTGCAGAATGCCAATATCTTGGGTTGGATGGTCTGCCTGTACCTGTATCATTTTAGAATAAGTGGGCTGAAAACCCACATACCTTACTGCTACCAGATACTGTCCGTATGGCAGGTTTTCGAATACAAATTGTCCCTGTTCATCGGTGATTTTGCCTTTTACCAAGCTGCTGTCTATTGCTGTTAAAAGTGTTACGGTAGCAAAGGGTGCTGCATTCGATGCATCTTTCACAATACCATGCACTTTGCCCTGTGCTATCCCCGAGGCATGGGTAGCAACCGAAAGGCAGATACAGGTTAATAGAGTAACCAGTCGTTGGTGAGTGAGGGTCTGTTTCATAAGCTATTATTTTATACACAGACCAAATAAGTCACCTACCTCCTTTTCCCCGATTTTATTCGACGAAAGCGGCTCTGGTTTCGACGTTGTATAAACTTCTCAGCAGCAAATGCATTTTCTGCTCATCTTAGTGTTCATTAAGAAGAGCCCTTATTAATGCGAAAGTGTTGGTTGAGTTATGCCATTTGCCTGTCAATATCTACTTTAGTAACCGAAACAGAAACTCAGCTGGTGCAGGACAGTTGCTCGTCTTAGAACAAGGAAGCGCTGGCTTACTTAATTGTAACTCTGACGACTTAATGGATAACTTGGTTGTCTTTTATAGAGAAAATGGGGATCGTTTTATGGTCAGGGACGAATTAGCACAGCAGCCAATTAACCTCTAGGTTGCGGTGACACTCTTTCTCCAGGCAGCGCGAGGAGCGGATGCGGTTGAGATAGCCGTCTACCAGCGGCTTCAGCAAAACAGTCGGGGGTTGCCCGGGCATCTGTTCTCGGGTAAGTCATCACGGAAGCCTAGTTTTTCCAGAGGAAGGGAGTTTATGTAGGCGTCGATGCAGCGCAGCGCATCTCGTTGTCGGGGGAGATCAGCTCCTCCAGGCTGGCCACGCCACCGGGAGGCTCGCCGCGGCTAAAGGCTTGTTTGAATTTCATAGCTTAGCGGATAAGTATAGTATCCCTTAGTCACTTAGCTCGATAAAAGTTACAATAGGAAGATGTTATTAGACTGTCTGACGGACTAGGCCATAAGGCGGCGTAGCTGGCTTATGGGTGTGGTTAGCACTTTAGTATTTATTCTGGCTTATAAATTCGTATATCTGCTAACTTCTTGTTGTAGAAAGTGAAAGTGATTCCTTTTGAATAATAATTCATATTATAGTCTTCTTGCCCAGCAAAAGCTGACCCAGAGGAAATAATTGATTGTCCAATTCTATCTGGCTCGCCATAATTTTTTAACACGTCTTCAATAGTACTTTCTTTGTTAATTCCTTTGTCTGTTTGGCCATTGAACGGCTGATATTTGTTTGAAATGTAATAAAGGAATATTGTTCTCACCTGATTACCTGCTACAGTAAATTCAATTCCTTTGTCATAGAAATTATAGTATTCTTCGTCAGTCTTTGACGGTTTGCCAGTAATCTTAAGAACATTGCTAATGTTGTCGCCGACATTTATTCCCTGAACCCCATTACCTTCAACTATGGTAGTACCAATCTGATTTGTTGCCTGCTTTGATACTTTACAGCTAACAATAAGGGCAACAATGGCAAATACAAATAAGTAACTTTTTTTCATGTTTGATATTTGTGCTAACGGTTTTCATATTGGCGACGGGCGTGATTTTTAGCACTAAGGCTCAATCGAAGAACAAAAGTTGAATTTTGCACTTCTGTTGATACGAAGCTGTTCAGTCCGCCTATTGCCAATACGATGTTATCGGTTCGGCTTGTTTCCGCTTATTTTAAAATCGCATAAATTATAATTGTTACAAGCGTTATTCCCAAAGTCTGTGCTGTTCCTGTAATCGCTCCAAATGTCAAAGGCTTTTTCATTGTCGGGATTACGGCTGTGGTAAAAACTATTGCCATTGCAAAACCAATTCCTGCAATTAGTCCAATAGTCAAAGCGTCTGTATAGGAATTTGCGTTTGTCAGTTTCAGCAAAATCGAAATTGCAAGTGTCGTAACAAAACAGGAAATCAAAGGAACAAGATAGTAGATGTCTGTTTCTTTCCAATTTTCAGGTCGCTTGAAACCCATGGCTTCTTCCCACTTTTTCCCGAAAGCAAATTGTCTGTGCCAAATTCCGCAAAAAGCACAATACACAACAGTTCCAATGACAACGGCTAACCAATTTATTTCAGTAAATATGTTCATTGTTTTTCTATTTGCTCGATTTCATTGCTTTTACTTTCTTGATTTTTGTGTCCGCCAAAAATTTCTGGTATTCGTCTGTTCCCATTCCGTAAAGAGCGACTTTTCCGTTGATGTCGCTGTGAATACCAAAACCATATGTTTTTGTCAGCGGTGAAGCACGAAAACAAGGTTGTCCTTTTGAGAAAAATTGTTCTCTTGCTTGTTTGTACTCTACTTTTGCCAGGTCGTTTCTGTCTGCATACACCTGAAATAAAATATCGTCCGAAGTGTATTTATATGGGTTTTTGGAAATCAATTCGTACTGCATTTCAGCAACCGTTTTCTTGTATTTTGAAGGTGGTTGCGTTCCGCAGTTTGCTTTCGTGTCGTCCGCAACTTCTATAAAAGTGTCAAAGTAGTTGGTTGTATGTACTTTCATTTTTTCTGTCGTTTTGGTTTTATACACAGTCTTTTTAAGCTGACCGATAACGTCTGGGCTAGGGCACGTTTTAATGTGCTTTAGGTTTTGTTAGGTGTATGCTATTTTTTAATTTCTTCAATAGATGAATAAAAGGGAATAAATTCATCATAGTATTTTGCTACTAAATTCTCGAGCACTTGGTGCATTTTTAAACTCCCAACCCAATAAACTTTCTTATTTTCAGCTTTAGCATCAATATAGCAATCTTGAATTTCTGAACTAAATCCAATACCGTGAGGATATTTACATTCTCTAAGATCTAAGATTATATGTTTAATTCTTGGATAGAAACTTTCCTTCTTTATTATATCTATAGTATCTAAAAAAGCCGGGAAAAAGTATTCTTCAGGAAAATATATCTGAACTGTCTCTTCATCGATAAGTTCGTATTTATAGGGAATATAAGGATCTTCTTTTTCCATTGTAGTGACACCTAACGATTAGTCCAGATGGTGTTTCGTTGGAGGTTCGCTGTGCTCAGCAAATTTCCTCCAATGGCATCTGGACAGTGTTGGTCGAGGTTGTTTTCCCTTTTTTCTCCCGGGTTATGCGAACTTTTTCTTTTTATTTTTTTTAGGGAAAACAGCCTTTCTGGTTGGGTTATTTTCTCCTTTTAAATTCCTTCTAAGTGGCGCTTTAGCCGGAGGCAATGCCGTTAATGTTCGATTGGCGACGTTGCAGAAGGCGTCAGGCTCGGGGCTGGCCACCATCCAAAGAAAGACTAATTCAATCATTGGCCTCTCTATTGCTGGGCAACCCTCTGTAAAAGAGCCACTCGTGCCGAAGTCAGCCCCTTGACTTTGTCAATTCCCGACGCTAACTTCGCCCCACCAAAGTCTTGACTGGACGCCCCCGTCCGAAAACGCTGGCTTTCTCCCGGCACCGCCGAGCAAGACTTCGGGTCAGAAACCCCGTTTCTTCCTTTGGCTCTTTTCCTGATCGTTGCCCGCTTTAGTGGCCTTTGATGCCCTCCAGCCCCTGAAAACCTGAAAGACACGCCACTTTTGAAATTTGAAAATAATCCCAATCACGGCCAACGTGCTTGTGCATAATATGTGCGAGGCATAGCCGAAGCGTTAATTATGCACTGTGTTGGCGGATAGTCTTTTTTAATACTTTTCAAGGTATTCCTTAGGGTAGATAGAATAGTAATGCTTAGGAACTGGTGCTTTCCAATAATCCATCCCCCGCTCTTGAAGAAAAGCCACAATCTCCATTTTCTTTTTATACATTTCAGAATCCAGTGGGAATGTCCAATTCCTTAATTTGTGCATTATTTTAATCTCGCTTCCATCAGATTTATCGCCAAAGGTTAAATCATGTTTAGCACCCTTTACTATAAGCAGGTACATTACTATATCTACGTCCTGTCCATTCAAGGCAGCTCTTAAAGCAGAACCATTATGCCGTGTCACATAGTTAATATCGGCACCTGCCTCTACTAATAGCTTCACACTTTCAAATCGGTTTCCAGCTGCTGCTATCAAGGGTGTTGCTACCCTGTTAGGTTCTATAGCATCTGCATCAATGTTAGGGTTAGCGCCATACTTCAAAAGAAGCTTAACATATTCAGAAGTCTCACTTTTATCAGCTGCTTCCATCAAAGCAGAGGTGCCGCTGTAAGTATCCCTTATCTCTGGGTCAGCCCCGCTTTCGAGTAGAGCCTGTACAGATTTGTAGCGGTCTGTCAATACAGCCCAGATAAGCAGCGTCTTTCCAAACCTTGGCTCTTGAAGGTTTACATTTACTTTTCCTTGAGATACTAACTGCTTTATCTTCTTTACATTCTGCTGCTTTACTGCTTGTGCTAATTCCCAAGAGTCACCTTTAAAGAGTCGAATGTCGGAACCATAAAGCCCGTCAATCTGCCCATATGATGAATGGAAAGAAAGCACAATAAATAAGATGAAGAGCAGACTTTTCACTTCTTTCAAAAGGTTTAGATACTTTATATTACCGCCAACGTTTTGGCGCTTGGCGCAGTGGCGGATTTCGGAGCACAAAACTGTCAATAAACCACAAAAGTTGATGCGAGGCAGAATGTTCAATTAACCACGTCACCCGCCATTGAGCCAAACGCCTGTTATGCGGTCGGCTTTCTTCTCTTTCGTTGTTCATATTCACTTAAAAGTTTGTTTAGTATTCCTATTTTTTCATTGTCAACTGGTTCTGTTTGGCAAAGTTGGTCAACCATCATATTGATGTCGTAAAATTGATTGTCTGTTGTGATTTTTCCTTTCTCAATTAATTTGTCTATTCGTTGGAAATAGGATTTAAAAATGTCTATGTCATACTTGGTTTTGTCTTGCAGATACTTGTTGAATTTCAAGTCGCCTGTTTCTACCTGCATTTCTGTCAAGTCCCGAAACCATTGTTTTAGTCGTGTTAGTCGTCCTTTTTGGTAATGTTCTTCAGTTTGTATTTTAAGGCCTTTATAGTGTTCTTGAGTGTCAAAGTCAGCAGTCTTGATTTGCAATCCCTTGTTGTCAAGGTAATAATCAAGTGTCGCCAATACCAAGTCTCGATACTTTGAAAGTTCCGCCTGTTTTTCGTCTTTATTGAGTTTTCCTTCCTTCATTTTCGTGCTTGGTCTTTATATTGTTCAACAAATTCCTTAGCGTCTCGAAGATTGTCAGGATACTTCGCATAATTCTGATAGTTCGTCACTCCATTTTTGGTTTCAACTATTTCGTATATATGTTGATAATAAAATCCATTTTCAATTAGAAACTTAACTGTTTCCCATTTTTTGTCTTCTGTCTTTTTAGGTGGTCTAAATCTGTGAGGCAAAAGTGTCATTGATTTTCCGCACTCAGGGCAAGGATATGTTTGTTCAGAACCACTGTCAAATGGTCTGTTAAGTGTCAATCTACATTCTAAACAAACTTTTTTATGTCCCATTTTCTTTCTGTTATTGTGTCGTCCTTTAAGCTGCCGCATAACGGTTAGTGCAGCCGAAGCCCGAAGCGTAGCAAGGGTTAAAGCTGCACAGGGTTAGGCTCTGTATTTTCTTACCAGACGAACCGTTTAATTTCATTTGATTTTAAGTTTTTCAACGAATCAATCTGTTGACTATTAAGTTGTATAGCTCGAACTGGCACCTTGTCAAGTCTTTCAGCATTTACGTTGCGATACATTGGCTCTGAATCAGGTATATAGACATAAACAGAGTCAGTATCATTGGAATAGAAAAGCTCGAACTCTGAGTCGCCTTGACAGAAATAAGCTTCCTGAACTTTAAATTCCTTATTGAAGTATGGTATCGCAGAAATGTAAACTCTACGTCTTTCGTAGTCAGTACCGAAGTTGAACCCTGTCAGATGGATTGTTTTTCCATTCAATACTAAACTCGTCGAAATGTTATGTATTTGTTCTGGCCTTAAGACAGGCTCTGGCTCAGATGTTATCATGACAAAGCGTAAGAGCATAAGAGCGAAATAGATTATTCCTGGGCTAGAAAGGGCAAAGGATGAAATGCTAAGCCCCTTATTTACTCTTTTACTTCTACTCAATCTCCTAGCTGAAATAATGATAGCCAAGGTTGAAAATATTCCTATGCCAAAAAGCATTGGGAAGAAGAAAAAGAAATTATAGGCAAGCATTGGTCCCCCATCAAAATCAGTTGGAGGATTCAGAATGGTTATCATTAGAAGAGTTAATGAGATTGCTCCAAATACAAGTCCCAAATACTTTCTTATACTCTTTTTCATGTATTTTCTTCTTGGAAATTGAGCCTAACGTGCTGGGCTATAAGGTGGCGTCGCTGCCTTATAGGTTTTGTTGTAAGAAGATTTTTTATTCTATTATCAACTCGCTATCTTCTTCTTTTGCTTTTACAATAGCTTCAAATATTACTTCGAATAAATCTTCTCCGTCTGAAGTCACAAAATAATTTGATAGGTCTGTGATGTCTGGACTAATATTATCGCCCCACGGCGGTTGCTTTGACAAGTCTGTTTTATCCCAAACTACCTTTGATGGTCCAAACTTCTTTAAGCGTTCCCGAATCTCCTTTAACTCTTTCTCGGCACTTTCTAAATTCTTAACAGTCACTTTACCATTATAGAATTCGTTCAGGATTGTTGGATATTTTTTGCCAAACCAACTTCTCGCGAGACGAACCTCTATAGTGTCAAAAAAGGAAATCAGGAAGTCCTTTGAGCCTACTTCGTAGATATACTGATTTGTTCTTAAATGTACTCCCATCTTATCTTAGAAATTACTTACAACGTCTTGGTGTAGACCATGTGCGAGGCAATCAGCCGAAGCATAGGGTATAAACCTTGTTGGGCTACGATTTTTTTCTTAGTTACTTAACTCAAGAGTAACGCCGTTGAATTGGTCTCCCGTTTTAAGGGTTACTTCTTTGTCTTTATAATAATAAGGTTCCCACTTTTCAATTACAGCTTTATTGTCACTTGTCCATCCTAAAGTTTTATAGCCGTCTGGTAGTATGTATTCCTTCAGGTTAATATTTTCTTTATTAGCTGGTACAATAGCCCAAAACATTCTTGAGTAGCCGTGTGCTCCATGATCGAACTGGTACTCTACAATTCTATACTCTTGGTTAGGCGAAATTGAATCTGTACGCATGACGAAGGCTTCATCATTTTCATAATGCTCTGGATCACTCTCAAAGCATGAGGTTAAGAATAAGAGAAGAGGAAAAAGAAGGAATATTTTCTTCATAATTACAATTGAAGCCCAACGTGCTGGTGCAGCCGAAGCACGAAGTGGAGCAAGGGTTAAGGCTGCATTTTGTTATGTGTTGTTATTTTTTCTAAGTGTTTCTTCCAAAGAATCGATTAAATCATGTGCAGTTGTAGATTCTTCACTTGTCAACATCATGTTATTTTTATTTACTGCACTTCTAAAGTCATTAAGAAATTCGAACCATCCGTCTGTTGTCCCATTAACTAATCGTTTCGATTCTTCGAACTCTTTAGCTATAACCTGTTCATCTCTTTCACGCAGTGAATTAACTAAGTTGTCAAAAGAGGACCAGTAGTCAAATCCTTCATTCTTCTTCTGTGTCAGAACCATGAGGATTTTAACTGCAAGATAGAGGAGTGCAATAGGTGCAACTATCCATAACAGTACAAGCAACATCAAATCAGCGAAACTTGCAGGGCCACTTAAGAAGATGAACAGATTCATTTATTTCTCACTGATTATATCGGCTAATGCTACTAGATTCCCTCTTAATTGCCACGCTCGTTCTTCATAAGTGTGCACATCTGAATCAAGCAAGTTGCTTCTTTTAAGTATTGTCTCATCGATAAGTTCGGTGAGTAATGCATAAATGTTATGTGTTAAATAGTTTCTCTGTTTGCGAGTTATATCTAGTGCTATAGCTAAATTCTTATCAAACAATTTATGCTTATTCCCCAAATCAACTAGCTTACCTAAGGTAGAACCAACTACTTTTTCTTTAACTCCGTTGCGATACAGAAAGCGCATTAGTTCTGCTTCTAGCCTTCCTGCAGCCAAAGCAACTTTGCCTAACTCTGCATTAAAATCATCGCTCTTGAACAACAAATTGTAAAACTCAATACCTTCAGAGGGCTCTCCTTTGTACATTGGCTTTTAGCTAAAATTACACATAACGTGCTTGTGCAGCCGAAGCCCGAAGCGTAGCAAGGGTTAAGGCTGAACTGGGTTGTGTTTAGTTATTCTTCATTTTTGATTTGTAATAGTCTAAAATGAAAGCATTACCTATGATGTTGATGTTTTGGTAGTACTTGTCATTGTCTTCATGCACAAATTCATTATTTCTCACATCATCTTCGGTCATTGATTGAGCGATGCTTAACCCTAATAAAATTCTATCTTTAATTAGCTGCTCCTGTTGGCTTCTTGGAGGGTATTCTTCAACATATTTTGCAACAGTTGGCAATTCCTTACGGTTAAAAACATCTTGGCTCCCGCCTGCGACATCAATATATTCAGAACATAAGCATAATAATACTACAAGCACTCCCCGATTATAGAAGGCTCTTTCTTCTTCATAAAACCATTTATCTCCATTCAAAGTCAGATACTCCCAATATTTCAATGAAAATGATTCGGGTGGAACAAAGGCATTTCCAATGTCACCAAAATTCTCGTCGAAAATCCATAGAATATCCTTCTTCAACTGATTCAGTTCTGCCCAGTCGACTTCACGTACACTTCCGTCAGGTAGCTTTATAAACTTGTATCCTTCTTTCATTACTAATTGAACACAACGGCTTGTACATAAAGCGGGCAAGGCATAGCCGCAGCATGGTTTATGTACTGGGTTAGGCTCCGATATTTTTCTCTTTCTGGTGGTCCTCTATTCCGTTTATCGCAGCATGGAACTTAGCGACAAACCCATCTTCTATACCGTACTCGCTGAATTTTTTCACCGCCCAGTCGAAAACAGTGATTCCGAACCCCGTTTCTTTATGCACAATGATAGAATGAAAGTAAGGGTAAGAGTAAAGCCAGCCAAACTCACTTGACTGGTTGAACAAGTAACCTAATGTGGCTCCAAACTCACAAACAGAAACTAAGTACTGGTTGGAGTAATCTTTGGGGTCACTTTCCTTTATTATCTGTGCAACTGCTGCTTTGTCGTAATACCTATCTACTTTATCAAGTACTTCAAGGCTTAATCTATCAGCTTCTATGATGTTTTGATAGTCCTGTAAGGCTGCATCAGTTATTATTGCAATTGAATTCTTTACTTCCTGCAGCAATTCTTCTGGCAAATACTGAAGTTCATCCAGGTCAAGAGGTTGTTCTTCGTAGCCAGCTATGATATACATATCTGGACGAGTCATCTCAGGCTTGTCTTCTGTTGGATACCATGGGCTTAAATACTCTTTGAACAGCTTATCGCAGTGTGGAAGCTTTTTTCTGAATAGTCTTAACATCTATGATTTTATTGAAGCCTAACGGACTGGTGTATGCCACGTGTCCCGAAGGGCATGTGCTATACATGATGTTAGATGCTTTTATATTTGTCCAAAATTGTATCGGACAATTTGAAGTTTCAAATCCTCATCAAAAAGTATAAGTCTTGTTCCATCTGAAGAGCATTCGCAGAACCCAACTGCAATTACGGCGGCAGGTATCATACAGCTAAATTTTTCATTGAACAGATCTTTATCAAAAAAAGCCTGTTCATAAAGATTGAGAGCTGCATCGGCCAAGTCGTTCAGAGAGCTGTCCGCAACAATTTCATGGTTCAAGAAAAATAACTTACCTGAATATGTTCGTTCCGTCCAAGGTTCAAACGTGCTCATGTAAATGTCTTTGAAAGTCTGCGTATATTGGTTTTTTGTAAGATTGAAGCCCGAATCATTTCTCTTTAGTTCGTACTCTTTCTCAAGAGCAGCCATGACATATTTTTCGGTTAAATCCTTTGAACGAAAATTAATCTGAAGCTTAGATATTTTGCTTTTGTCTGACCCTTTAAAAACCAAACCGCTCTGGTTATAGATTATCTCAACGTATTTGGGTATTACATGTCTCGTTCCATGATGTCTGTCTTTAAAGCTGTGCTTTTTATGTTTTATAACTATGCCTTTTTCATTTAACAATCCATCAAGTTCTTCGACACTTGTTTCGGATATAAGTTGATAGCCATTTATTGTTAACATGCCATTTCCAACTACAATCTCATGTTGTTTCACTTGGCCATACCCCTTGTAGGTCAAGAAAAAGACTAATAACATTGTAAAAAACAACTTTTCCATATTACATGAATTGCATCTAACGGCTGGGCTATAAGGTGGCGTAGCTATCTTATAGGCTTTGTTGAACTAAGATCTAATTCATTTTTTCACTTGGTGTCATCTCGCTGATGAAGAAGATACCGTCGAACACCTGAGTCCAATCAGCTAAATCATTATTATGCCCGAACCCTTTCATTAGAAAGTAGTCGGAATAAGTGGGATTGTCTTTCCTGAAGCGCTTAAAATCCACGAAGGCGTATTGGTGAACCTTATCAATCCAGTTCTCGAAGCCCTTTTTTTGTGGAGAGTTTACTTTTGAGGGTGCAGGCTGCAGTACGTTCTGATGAAAACCGCTTCTGGAAGCAAGGCCTAGGACGTAGGTGCTGGCCTCGTTCAGGCTGTCGCTAGCAAAGACGGTACCCATCCAGTTTAGTCTCGACTTCTCGAATTTGAAGGCGGTAGTCGCGTTTTTGGAAATATGGGCATTGGCAGCCCAGACGATCACCTTTTCATTTGGAAACTTCTCTCGCAACAACCACTCCAAGTTTTCGGCCATCTGCCTGTCTCTGGTTTCGTTGGCTTCGCGCTGGTTTCTGGCTGTCCGGGTTACAGCCGCAAAGGTTTGGATATTCTTAAGCAAGAGCCAACCGTATTGATTCCTGTGCTCTTCCAATTGGTGAATAATCAGGCCAGCTTGATCCTCAAGGCTTCTCAACTCGGTGTCTTTACCGATAAGCCATCCTTTGGTGAGCCCCTCTACTGCAGGGAGGAACTCTTCTTGATAGGCTTTGGTATTAACAAACGGGATGTCTGTTTGCCGCAGGTAGGTATCAATGTAAGTCTTCAAATACCTAGGAGAATGATCTAAATAGACTTTGTTATCGAAGCCCGTTACCTGCAGTGGCGTATTGGTTTGGTAGGTGCTGGGGATGTAGTCGTAAAGCAGGTCGCTGCACTGCTTGCTCCTGGTCCAGATGGTGTAAAGATTGTCGTATAGGAACTTACTAATCTGCTCCTTCTCCTTGGGTATTTCGTCCCAGCCAGCGTTCAACCCGAAGAAGTCTCCTTCGAAGGCTATCACATTGAATCCTTTCTGTTCATGCAGATACTTGACCAATCTTGTTTTAGCCAAGAACGCGGCACCGTCTCCATGCCCCTGTTCGCCAAGCATTACTATTCTGGCGTCGCCAACAGCTTTACCTATCTGTTCCAGATCAGTATAATCGGCAAAATCAGGTTGTATAGAGTTTATAGGAATGGTGTTGCTTTCAACATACTTCTTAATTTGGCCTTGACCATATGATGATATAGAAGTTAGCGCTAGCAATGGGAGTATATAGATCTTCTTCATTATGTTTGATTTTGGTTCAACGGCCTCGTGCATGAGGCGTGCAAGGCCGTCGGCCGTAGCATGGCTTATGCACAATGTTCTACGTAGGAATTATTCCTTTTTATCAATTTTTAATATAAGCCAAACCCGTGGGTATAGGCGAAAATGAAAGGAAGTAAAAAACCTTCAATTGTGCATAATATCACAATTGCTATCCCTGCTTTTTCTTCGGTTTTAGTCCTTTGGTTAAATCGTTTCGCAACTAATTTGTAATTGTCATTCCTTATGTAAATAATGTAGTTCAATAGGATTATAAGAAATCCAAAGATGCCTCCAACGATTTTTGGGTCAAAGTTATTTCCTGGTCTATGTCCTAATAAGAAAGCCAAGATGAATATATTAGCAATCAAAAAAATTGAGAGTGCAAAAACTGCATTCCATTCCGGTATATCATCTTTGCGCCACTTGTAGAAAAGTAGATAGTAGTGGTAGTATAAATAGTTATAAAGACTCATATACACTCAACTTTTCTTTAATTTTTATTACGTAGAACGGGCCGCGTGCATGCGGAGCCTGAAGCGTTAGCGAAGGTTGAGCATGCATTGTGTTGTACCATTTAGTTTTTATACCTTATTCCAATGGAGC
>NZ_QEKI01000007.1 GCF_003096355.1 Pontibacter virosus
TGATCTTTTCCAGATCCAGCTCGTTTTTCTCTTCCATGGTGACTGTGTTAAAGGTAATACTGCTAATCCTTTGACACAGTTTATTTTACAGCCTCCTTTTATGCTATATAGTCCAGTTTCCTTTTATACTTATTCATCATTTTCCTATAGCTATCAGCTCCTAAACGATAGGCTGAAAGAATGTAGTAAGCACTATTCTTTCGTAATGGCTCCAGTACTACAACATACTTCTCGTCTTTGTTCAGCAAGTATGTTCTAACCCCATCTTTGTCCTGCGAGCTAAAAACTACTGCATCAGCCTTTGTTGTTTCTTCAATATGAACTTTTATCCAGTGTAGCCTCTTCGACCGCTCAGCTTCATACTCCCTTTTCATCGTCTTATGATCCGCTACGACAGTTGTGAAGTGCCTTAACAATCGCTGCAACTTGTCTTCTTCTCCTGGCGTTGGCTCAACAGAACGTTTTCTAAAAAAGAGACCAGGTTCACTTGCGAAATCCCTTTTGAAAACTCGGGTCAATGATTCAGTTTTTGCTCTATCATCCAAATGATCTATTTCGAGTAAAGCATTATATACCTTTAATAAATTCGTTGCCATTACTACTTAAGCTCAATGAAGAAGAGGTTGAATTTGCTAGCAGACTTTGTAGTATTACAATCCAATGTGTGATTTGAGTGGTTCTTGATCCGCTCGATAATGTCTACTTTTGCCGTCACAACAAGCTCCTCATTTAAATTATAATTTAGAGCGCCTGTGAAAAAATCTGCCAGCTGCATAAAGATACTTTCATGAGACCTAATGTTCTGTAGAGTCCTAATCGAACTGTAGGAGTATTGCAGGACCTCTCGTAGCTTCTTTACCTTCCACTTACTCAATGTATCCTTAATGTCTAAGAAGATATTATACGTTGAGCTCATATCGAGCTTATGGTATATAAGCTGATAATACATTTTATAATAAAAGGTATCGAAGTCCTGATCAAATCCATTGTTATTAACCTTGTGCTTATCAATAATAATGGCCCTAAACTTCAGATCAGTACTAAAAAAGTAATCTGTTAACTCCTGATAGAAAGCGAATTTGGAGTGAGAAACTTTTGACCACTTGATCTCTGAGTAAAAGTTGTGCTTTATCTTTATATTTTCAATAGCCTCTTTGTGTATCTGTAATTGATTGTACGGAACGTTGATATATCCCAGTAGCATAAACTGCTTGTGATCATTTTCTAGATGACAGCTTTCGTCACAGTATAAGTTAAAGGTTCTGTTAGACATTGTTGAGTTTTAATGATAATAAGCTTAAGCTGGAATATACAAGAATTATAATTCAGAAACAGAAATGTCAATTTACATATGTAAACTTTTTCCTTCAATGAAGATACAACATTAATCATATTTGGATAATAATAGTTTTCTAACTAGTATTGCATCAAGGTGTAACAGCCAGCTCTAGTACAGGGCAAGACCGTAAAGCAGCAGAAGCCTTTTCTGCGACAGATTGGATATTCTATTTTGAAGATTATCAGGCTTTATGGAAACCCATGCCCACGCAAATCCATTATCACATTTTACATCTCAGTTTGAATCAGCCTTAAACAAGGCTGTTGCTCTTGCCATTTCTGACTTGAAGCTGTCTGTACTTTCGGAGCTTTCGAAGACTGAAACCCCTATTACCCTAGATGAGGCTGAAGAATTATTTAAGACCAGTAAACCGACTCTTATTAAGTTAGCAAAGAATAGGGTTATCCGCTCATACCAGTTCCCAGATAACAAAAGAACTTACTTCATCAGAGAAGAACTGATAAGTGATTTGAAGCAGTACCGTCAGTACTAGATTCTATTCATAGCTACTTTTATGAATACGATCGGGTATGACACGGTACGTGGTTATATGCTTATTGGCGACCAGTACTGGGAAATCGTTCATGAGCTGAGGCGCAGAGGCATGCGCCCAGACACATCTAGACCTTCTAGAGACAAAGCAAAATTCTATTATACAATGGAGGTCGGAAAGGGAATCTTAAAGATAGATTTCAAAGCAGGTATTCTAATTGCTATACAGTGTAGCTTACCTAAGATCCTTTATGGTAGAAACTGTTATTTATCCGATACTAAGGAAGCTAAAAGAGCAATGGATATGATTACAAAGTGTATTGGATTAGATTTTAAGGAATTCTTCCTTTGCAGAGTTGACATTACTGCTATGCTTGATCTTCCTTATGATTATAAATGCTTAAGACGCGTTGTAAGAGCACCAAAGCACCACAAGTACCTGTATGACTTTCCTAAGGGTATATGCTTCGCAACTGGTAAACTAGGTAACAGAAAAAGGGACAGGGTTCTTGCAATTTATAACAAAATCAAATCTGCTTCACAATTCGGAAATGGTGTAGTTAGGATAGAAGCTAGATTGAACACTGCCTCAAAAATCAAGGCCCAAATAAAGCATGATAGTTATATGAGAGATCTCATAAAGGATTCTTGTTTTTTGGCCTGTGTTTCATACTTGGAAAAAGTTACAGGCGAAGCTACTAGAGTGCATAAGCGCTCGGAATATGCAATGGCAATTATGGCTTCTTTAGATGACACTATTTTATCATCTAAAATATAAAATTCATGACTTAAGAATAGCCCTTCAAAGACACCCAAAGTGGTAAGCGAATTCTTTGAAGGGCCTACTTCTTCGCATGGTAGTGATGTTTAGCTTCTAGGTTTTTCACAAATGATTATTAATCAGCATTTTAACCCTTATCTTTAAATATAATTACAACAACAAGACTTATAAACAATGGCCTATCTACAAGTTAAGTCACTTAATAAGATAGCTAGCAAGTAGAGTAGCTATTAAATAGTAAGAACCGTATATAAGGAGAGCACTAAAGCCTATTGATTATGAGAAAGAAGAAAAAGAAAAAGGGTGATTCGAACCCTGAAATTTACCCTAACCTACGAGCTAAGGAGCTTGATAGAGACATAGTCAACCTATATTTGGAAGAGCCGGACCTGATAATGGATAGCCCAGAGGAGAGGTTGGCTTACCTTAAGAAAAATTATAGCGCAGAGACACTGGCAAGCTTAGGAATAAAGTAATTTAAAATGAGCTGAGCCATGGGGTTACCTCATACGATTTAGCTTTTTAAGTTACTTAACAACCAAGAAGTAGCCACCCTGCTAACACTACCCTCACCTACTCCAACAGAAGGCTATTTTAATGAGGTATAGCGAGCCCTGCCACTGAGCAATACAGCACCGTACTGAACAACACTAAGAGATTAGAACGCATCTGAGTGGCTTACAGCGGGGTCTAACCAATACCTTCCCATACAGGGTCCCAAAGCCTTAATTCTTTGTATTACCCACAAGTAAATCAGTTACTCGAACATCAAGTGCCTCGGCTATTGCAAAGAGGGTAACAACTGTTACATTGACCTTCCCAGTCTCGATCCTCCAAACTTGGGAAACAGCTATCTCAGCTTCATTAGCCAGTTGTACATGAGATAACCCCTTGGCCAACCTTGCCTCCTTTACCCTTTCCCCTATCGTCTTAAGTAACTGTTCTCTTTGCTTGACCACAAAGCAAGAAGACAAAATCAAGCATACGCATATATGCGTATGCCAATATTTGTTATATTTACTCTTAGTAAATTCATTATAGAAAAGACAGGATTATGAGATATGCTATTTTAGTGATCGCGCTGCTATTGAGTTTAAGGTTTGATGCTTATAGTCAGAAAGATGTATTCGTTACCAAATATCCCCAGACAGTTCCAGATGGCAAAAAGTGGGTAATGGCTAGAGGTAAGGCAGTGACCGTAGAGGTACATCCTGGCACATTGAAATCTGGCACACCATGTAGTGCTATGTTTGGATCTTATCCGGGCTCAATTAGCTGGATTATCGAAGGGGAATACGGTAGGCCAAATCAAGCATACGGAATACTCTATAACGAATTAGCCAAGGTGCCTCAGTCTAACGGCCTCCTCTTTCAGTTAATCCCAATCAGCTTTTATGATAAAAATTTAAATCGTGATAGGTTACACTATGATGAGTCAGAGGAGATTGGGGTTGATAAGGTTACCTTTATAAGCGGTCAAAAGGTGTATGTTAGTAACTGTGTCACCAGTATTAAGATACAAGAGTATAACATGAGCGCCAGTGAAATTGCTGCTTTCAGAAAGAAAAAAGAAGCTGAGGAATCTGAGCGCCAGAGGCAGTTTGATAAAGTTGAGACAGAAAGAAGGCTAGCAAGAGAGGCCGAAGAGCATGAAGAAAAAATAAGGAATGAAAAGAGGATAGCTGAGAATAAGAATAGAAATACAGCAATGTTAGAAATGATTGCCAGCAACAGTCACTTCACTTTGGACAAGCTGGATAATGGTACAAGCTTAAAGCCTATCCTTCAAGATGAGGCTTTAGATTTGTTGTATGACTATGCTTTAAGGTTGAGAGAGAAAGAGAGCAACAGTATATCTCCTTTGATGCTATGGTCATACTTTAATAAGGAAGGTCGGTTAGTCAAAATAGGTAGAGAATACAGCCCTAGCTTATCAAAAGCGGAATCAGATAGCTACTTCTCTAGTGAGAACAGCAAGCAAATGACCGAGTTGCTAAAACTGAGTTCTGGGGGAGTAATTTCACTGGAGAATGTAAAACATAAGGTCAACTCAGCGCTAGTGATTTATCTTAATTGGCAGGAGGACACTAGTGAACAAAGGATAAAGGTTGCTATAAATAAAAAAGGTGAGATTCGATCACTTGACAAAAACGTAACTGAGGAGCAGTTAGCTTATCTTATGCTACACCCAGAGGTGAAAACCCTTAGTGAGGGCAAGCATATTATAGATCTCAGGTCAGTAAAGGTTGAGATAAGTGCTAGTGACACCAGATATGATAAGAAAGGGGATAGGACTATAAAAAAAGTGCTGTCTAGACTAGAGTATGCGGGGTCTCAGAAGGTGTAACGGTACTTCATTATATGATTCATTACATTACTCACATACATCATATATTTAAAGCTACGAAAATGTAGTCAGAGGCTGATTCTATTAAGTTACTTAATAGTGATTTGTACACTTATTAGCTATCGAGTATAAGCACCTTATTGAGGCTCATTTCTAATCTTAACAGACATGCCTAACATTACTACTCCTTTTGTAATACTAAACTGACCACTTTATAAATGACAGCAGACAGCACTAAAATCAAAGCCGCCTTGATAACGTTAGGAACCGCTATAATAGTGGCAGTCTTTATCATTTTAAAAGGCACAGAGGGCCCCATAAGTCTCAATAGCATCTTACCCTCCTCTGCAGTGAGTAAAGGGCTTGTGGTCGCTCCTAGTGGCGCAGTACTAAGATCCGAACCAAGTACTGAGTCAGGCAAGGTAGGCTCATTGCCCTTCTTAACCTATGTAGAAATACTGGATGACAACACCTCATTGCGGAAGATCGAGAGTCAGGATGATAAATGGTATAGAGTCAAAATATCAGCAGGAGAAGGATGGATATGGAGCGGCTTATTAGCCTTGGAGGGCTCACCAGTATATTCAAGCAACATAGTACCAAATAAGAGTGACCTAGAAATTATCAAGGGCCTAAAATTGGCTTACTTTGCAGACAAGGTTTATATCTATGATGGTCTCAATAGCCTAGCCGGAGTTTCAGGAAAGTCTGAGTGGAAAGTGTTCAAGCCCTCTGAGCGAGTAGAGGGGAAAAAATTAATGCTGGTTCAGGGCCTAGCCTCCTATGAGCAGAAATCATTCATCAAAGGGACTAAGCGAAATAGCAATGTAGAACTATTGCTAGCTGTTGATATGGAGAATGGTCAGTATGAATTCATCAAAGCTAATCAAGATGGCAAGTCTCTCAGCAAGATTGAAATGATGATCATGTTTGGCGCCAATAACGGGTTATACTAACCCACTCCTACGGCGCTTGATTCCCCCAGTCAAATAATCACTCACACATTGATCGATAGTCTTTGGTGATACCAGAACTTATATCATTTTACACTCCCAAATACTCATAACTATTCTGGAAGGGACGTTGCAGGAGTGTTAAATATTTAGTATATTAAATATGTACTGTATAACACGACTGTAACATGAAAAAACACATAGCATATTATCGAGTCTCAACACAGAAGCAAGGTATATCAGGTTTAGGACTCGAAGCGCAAAAAGCAGCGGTTAAAGGGTTTATTACACAAACTCAAGTGTTAGCAGAATACACAGAAGTTGAATCTGGCAAAAAAAATAATCGGCCAGAATTGGAGAAAGCCATAGCTCATGCAAAACAAGCTGGTGCAACCCTTATAATTGCCAAGCTTGATAGACTCAGCCGAAATGCAGGCTTTATCTTTGCTCTTAAAGATTCTGGTGTAGATTTCGTTTGCGCAGATATGCCAGATGCAAACACTCTTACCATAGGCATATTTGCAGTGATGGCACAACATGAAAGAGAGTTGATAAGCAAGCGAACAAAGGACGCATTAGCCGCTAAGAAAGCCCGTGGAGAAAAGGTTGGCAATATATCTAACTTAACGGAGGAAGGCCGTCAAAAAGGGGCTCTAGCGCGCAAATTAAAAGCAATACAAAACAAATCTAATAAGAATGCATTGAATTGGGCTTTAGAATATGATAAGCAAGGTTTGAAGCTTCAACATATAGCTGACAAGTTAAATCAAATGGAATTAACGACCATTACAGGTAAGGCATTTGCAGCCATGAGTGTAAAGCGCTTGTTAGATCGTCGCCACTAATTACACATGTACTGTCATTTCATCCAGATAAAAATTTAACAAAATTAAATTGTACAGTTTCACTATATAGGTAAATTATTGTTACTTTACACTTAAAGCTGTAATCAGCTTTTGTGAATAAATATTAACTACAGCCTAGCCTAATAGCTTTAGCTGAGACTTATAACAATTTAGAATGCCCATATATGACTTTTCACCAGCCTTTACTGAAAGGTTTGGGATAACTGGCTCATTCAAAGATCTAAAAAGGGGTGGCCAGAAGACTGTTTACTTTGTAAATCAAGGGGATAAAAGAATAACACTTAAATTATTCCATACTGCATCAAAGGATGCAAGGATGATCCGTGAACTAGAAATCTATGAAAAGTTTAAAGATTTAGATGGAATACCTAAGATATCAAGTATACAGGATTTTGAAGGCGAAATAGTAGTATTTGAAGAATATATTGAGGGTGTTACTCTTACCGATGCTGTTAGTGATTTTATCGGTCAAGATGATAAAGTTATTGAGCTTACTGAAAGGTTAGTAAATATTCTAACACCTATTTGGTTAAACGATTTTGTACACAGGGATATTAAACCAGATAACATCATCTTGCAAGATGGTGGTATTCCGGTTCTACTTGATTTTGGTATTGCAAGGGATCTAGGTGCTGATTCCCTAACCGCCAGCGGTTTTCAACCACATAGTTGGCCTTTTGCTGCACCTGAGCAGTATGCCGGCAGAAAAGAGCTTGTAGATTATCGTACTGACTTTTTCTCTTTAGGAGTATTAGCATATCACCTTTATAGTGGAACTCTACCCTTCGGTCAAACTCAAGAAGAGATAAGTAATTGTTTCAAATCTAATCAACAAAACTTCTCTATGAATGAACACTGCAGGCTGAAACCTTTTCTTGCAGAGGTACTAAAGTTTAGCCCTGCAGAAAGACCTCGACTTATCGAACAAATCAAATCACTTTTAAGATAGAATATGGAGATTTTACACTTATTAGGTCACAACGCAAACTGGAATTTGGACTTACATTTTCAAAATGAAGTTGGCGATGGGTTTGTTTTCTGCGCCTATAGCTTTCCTGATGGATATTTTGGAAGAGACAAAATTAGTGGAGGCTATAAAACAACAACTGTGATAGATAAGTCTTTTATCGATTTACAATATTATGGAAAGAAGGAGTCCGCTAACCTTACTAAAAGTAAATTAACGACTTATAGCTTTCATCCATCTAACGTTGACTCAGGTGCTGAGACTAATCAATACCTTATCACTTCTATTATTCAAGGAATTGAGTATCAGTTAAAGCTTGGATTTAAGAAGATCATCATTCCAAATTATTGTGATAATGAAAACATTGACGCCTTCATAGGAATAATTAAACAAGTTAATAGGTGGCTAATTATTAATAAGGCGGATGATGTACAGTACTTTATGTCTATTCCTTTTAGCTACCACACAATACATAATTCTGAGAAGGTAGAAACTGTCCTTTATCATCTAACTGACAAAAAGATTGTTTTCGATGGTTATTACATTGTATGTGAGCCAAAGCCAGAAACAAGACAAAAGTTAAGTATCGAGACAACCTACCTGTCTAACATTACTCGTGTACTTTCCGTGTTAAAAAAACAAGGGTTCAAAACCATATATGCTTATGCAAATTGGGATACTCTGGTTTTTCTTGCACTAACTGATATTGACTATGTTACAATTGCTTCATTCGAAAATCTTAGAAATTTTAGTATCAAAAGATTTACAGTAACAGAGGGTGGAGGCCCTTCAAAAGGCTGGTATTTTTCAGAAGCTGCACTTAATATGATTAAGGCGCAATATATGACCTTACTTAGAGAAAAAGGAACATTAGATTTTATTGAAAATCAGCATAATATCTTTTCTGATGCTGTTCTTCAAGAGAACTATCCATGGAGTAATACAAAGCCAGAAGTACATAAAAATTATATGCTTTCTGTGGCTAAACTTTTGAAAAAAGTAAGCTCTATATCAAATATTGATCAAAGAAAGTTATTTGTCCTAAACAAGATTGATGAAGCAATCTCTGTTTATGAAGCGTTAGAAAGCAGAAATGTTTACTTAGAAGACGAAAGCAAAAACTATCATTTAGGTATATGGAAATCTTTTTTACGCTCCAGGTAAGCTAGATCAGATCTTTTTAACAGTTCATTTAATAACAACTGCATTTTAATGTCTAAAGGCGCCTCACTATAAGGTTTAAATATAACATCTAAGCTACCATTCTTAGCAATGGTAGCTAAACCTACATTGTACTTCTCGAACTCTTGTATATTACGTTTTGCAGGGTTTATATTCTTAGAATCTAGAACCACATAAGATAAAGATGCAAACCATTTATACCTATATGCCTGCTGAAGCGCTCTTTTCCAATTCTTTAATTTAGCCTCAATAGCAACTGTTTCTTCAATTTGATGCTGGTATACATTCTTGATGTTGTAAAATGTATCCTCCTTATTAATGTAGCTTTCCAAGATTAACTTTTCTAAAGAAGCCTTAATACTTTGATTACTTGCTCTTGTAATCTTCTTAATTTCATCCAAAGTAACCCCTTTACTTGATTCAACAATTTTATAAATTGTTAAATCAAAGTAATTCAACTCAACTTCATTTAAGCTGTTATAAGAAGCTCTCAACTTAGAGATGACTATATCCGCCACCCCAAAACCTAAATTAACCTCTTCAAGTAGTTTTGTAATTTCACTCTCAGTATTCCAAGTACATATCTCAGAATAGTTTTGCTTAAGTGTAACTACTAATTCCTTCTCTGTAATAAACATAATTTCATTGAATCAGAAGATACGTCGCATCATCATCATTATTGCCTATTAACTTAGCATTTAAAGATCTTCTTATTGAAGATGGGTTTGTTTTTATCAATGTAAAGAAGAAGTCTAGCAAATTAGCTTCCAAAATATGATAAAATCCGTCAGTACAAAGCAACAGTTTATCATCATATAAATTCAATCTATTTTGTTTGAAGTCATCAGGCTGCAAATGCTCAAGACCTAGGCATTTCGTAATATAATTGCTGTTTGCAGATAACTTATCATCCTCTGAAATCTGCTCAAGGTACTGTGGATTTACTACATAGATTCGAGAATCACCTAAACTAGAGTACAAAATAATCTTGGGCTCTGATTTAGGTATATAAACAGCACTATAGGTTGTTAATAGTTCTTTTTTAGGATATGACACAAGATAAGAATTAGTACTTGCCATAAGCCAAGCAAGTTTTAGATCAGGACCTTTAAAGAAGTCATTCCAAACGTTACTAATAAATTCTTTGGCTAGTCTAGTGGCCTCTGCGCTATTTATTGCGCTCCCAACTCCATCAAACACTACAAATAAATATCCATTTTCATTTTCAAGAATAAGAATATTATCCTGATTCTCACCTTTGCCAATCCCTCTTATGGAGCTTTCTATATAAGAAACTTTTTTCATTACAGACATTAACTCCTCCTGCATTTACACTTAAATCTCAATTGCAAAATTACACTTAAAATAGCAATTTTTACTTCAAAAAGCTAGTCTTAATATACCGAAGGCTATCAAACAACGTCATTTCAAATCAATACGCCAGAAGTCAAGAAAAGAGCTATACCTATATCTAATGTAGAGATACAATCTAATAAACCATTGCTGATAGTTATGTACTTATTGCTGGCAAAGCCAAAGCTCCATCTTTACAGCGAACGTATTCAAGAGCGTTAACGGTTACGTTAACGATAAATAAAAAAAGCCTTAATACTTATCGTATTAAGGCTTCTAGGTAGCGGGAACAGGACTCGAACCTGTGACCTTTGGGTTATGAGCCCAACGAGCTACCAACTGCTCCATCCCGCACTGTTATTGTGTTACAAAAGTAGTATAAAGATACTTACTGCGCAAGCTTTAGTTGCCAAAAACCTTAAAAAAATTGTGAGAAGCTAGAATTTACTCGTGATTCCGAAGTGTATCTTTGAGGCTCTCAGCGACATAGGCTGCTGTTCTGATTTTCCGACAGAGTACACCAACTGAAATATTCCTGCGCCGGTACTGAAGCTTATACCTCCGCCAACCCCAAGCGGCAGTCCTTCGGCCTTCGACTGCTCCAGGTCGCTGCGGTAGTAGCCCTGGTCATAGAAGAGCAGCACGTAGGAGTCTTCGGCCGTGAACAGGCGGTACTCCAGCGTGCCGATGCCATAGGTGGAGGCGAAGAAGAAGTACTCGTCAAAGCCCCTCAGGGTGGCCAGCCCGCCTATGCGGTACATGTCGTTGAGGAAAATCTGGTCATTTAGCAGTGCCTCGCCTCGAAGCCTGGCCAGCAGGGCGCTATTCTTGCCAACCCTAAAGAAGTTCTCTAATCGCACGCCCAGACTGAGCTGGGTCGTGTTTACCTCCAGGGTGTCGTAAAATTCCTTTTCCAGACTCGGGTTGCGCAACAGCTTCTTGCGACCTGCGGCTAGCTGCAGCTCCAACAAGCGACCCTTGCGAGGAAAATAGAAGTCATCCAGGTTGTTCCAGAGGTAGTTCAGACCATAGGTGTTGGTGCGGGCATCGGCCAGGTCTAAAGCACGTAAGCTTTGCGGGTTGGCCGTAGAAAGAATGCGGGAGTTGCGCCATTCCGTGAACACACTAAAGCGCCCGTACCGAATCGTGTTATAAGCCAGCTGCACCCGCGGTTGTATGGTAATGAAACTGGAGTCTTGTTTGAGCAATCCGAAACGTGTGCCCAGTTCGAAAGGTGTTCCGAAGAGGTTGGGATGCAGGTACTCGCCATTGAGAATCACAGAGCCTTTGTTGACCCGACGCCATTGCAGGCCCAATTGCTTGCCGCTGCCCTTGATGTTACGGATGTTCATGTTGGCCTCGCCCGTAATTAGCAGCTTGTTGCCAGAGCGACTCGGGTCTGGCAGGAAACCGACCACACCGTCTATCTGATTGGTCTGTCGGTCTTCGAGAAAGTAAACCACTTTTGCCTTGTCGCGGAAGAACTGCACCTGCGGAGGCCGCGCCACCTTGAGGTATGGCAGCGTAGTAAGCATCCGTTGTGAGGCCTCCACCTGATCCTGGTTATAAGGCTGGCCAGGGTATAGCTGCAGGTAGCGCATCAGGAATTTAGGTTGCGTTTTACTGCCCCCCATCACCTGCAGGGTATCGTAGGTGACCACAAAGGCCTTCTCTACCATCAAAGCAGCTTTTATTTTATTATCCACTATCTGAATGGAATCGAGCCAGACGGAGGCGAAGGGGTAGCCGTTACGCTCGGCGTAGTCGAGGATGCGCTGCTGCAGCCGGGCGTACTCGGCCGGCTTAAAGGGCACGTTGCGGTAAAACTTCTCACGAAAACCAGACTCCACCAGGATGCCTTCGCTCAAATTGCCGTTGCGCAGTTCGGCCCAGTCGAAGCGCCCGCCGATGTGCAGTTTCACGTGGAGCGTATCGTTGCGCTTGTAAGAGCTGTCTGCCGAGGCGAGCAGGTAAGCATCCTGATGCAGGCGGTGCACCAGGGCCACCACTTCTTTGCGTGCCTCCACGGTGTCGGTTAGTTGGGTGCGGTAGTTGTACTGCCGGAGCACCTGTTGATCGACGCCAGCAGTATGTATCCTGAGTGCTGCCTTCGTCTGGCTAACCAGCTTGGGCGCCGGTGGGTGTACTTGCTGCGATGGCACGGGCGGCTTGTCCTGCGCCTGCACCAGGGGCAGCCATAGGAATAAGCACCAGATTAAGACCGCGATTTTGTACATTTGTGTTCCTGATGGTTGAATTGTTTAAGGGCTAAATTGTTAAATCTATAACAGGAGCCCTTGTCACAGTATATGATAGCGGCAAAAGGTATGACCGCCCGAACGGATTCTCGCATCATATCTTCACATATTGCACGATCTCAACAACAATTTAACCATCAGCAATTTAACAATTAAAGAAATTTAACAATTAAAAAATTGTCCGGCATATACCTTCATATTCCTTTCTGCAAACAGGCCTGCCATTACTGCGACTTTCACTTCAGTACCTCCATGGGGCACAAGGAGGCTACTATTCAGGCCATTGCCCGGGAACTGGAGCTGCGCAAAGATTACCTGCAGGGACAGGAAGTACGCACCATTTATTTCGGTGGCGGCACCCCTTCGCTACTCACACAGTCAGAGCTATACCTTCTCCTGCAAACCATCAAAAGCTTGTTTATAGTTTCGGAGGAGGCGGAAATAACACTGGAGGCTAACCCCGATGACCTGTCGCCGGAGAAATTGCAGGAACTCAAAGCGGCGGGTATAAACCGCCTGAGTGTCGGGCTGCAGTCCTTTCACGAGCCACACCTGCGCCTGATGAACCGCGCCCACAACGCGACGGAGAGCCTGCAATGCGTACGCGACGCCCAAGCTGCCGGCTTCGACAACATCACCGTGGACCTGATCTATGGCATACCTGCGCCGGACCACAACATCTGGATGGAAGACCTGAAAACGCTCTTCTCCCTGAACGTACAGCATGTTTCCTGCTATGCCCTTACCATTGAACCCGACACTGCCTTAGGCCGCTGGAGCAAAAAAGGTTCCTTCAAGCCTTCAGAAGACGAATTCACGGCGCAGCAGTTTGAGATTTTGCTGGAGCAGATGAAGGCGCACGGATATGTGCAGTACGAGGTGTCCAACTTCAGCAAGCCCGGCCATGAGTCGAAACACAATAGCAATTACTGGCGTGGGGTGCATTACCTGGGCGTCGGCCCGAGTGCACACTCCTTCAACGGCCACAGCCGGCAGTATAACGTAGCGCATAACCGCAAGTACACCGCCGCCCTGGCTGCAGGCACTATACCTGCCGAGGTAGAAGAACTTACGCTAGCCGATCAGGCCAACGACTACCTGCTCACCACGCTCCGCACCATCTGGGGTTGCGACCTGCGCTTGATGCGCGACAGATACGGCTACGATGTAAAGTCACAACACCAGTCATACCTGCAACAGCTTTATGAGAAAGAACTGGCCTGGATCGAGACGGACGTGCTATACCTGACTGACAAAGGCAAACTGCTTGCAGACCAGATAACATTGGATCTTATGGCAGACTAGCCACATACACAGGCTACTATATATCAAATTTATTTGTAGTTTTGAAGTAGGCCGGAATCAGAGCCCCGCGCCACACCTACTATGCAGCTATTGGAAACACTTTACCAGAACGACATCAGCCGAATTGCAGCAGACCGCGAGCACGGCATACTGGCCAACACCTGGCTACGCCCTGTGGAGCATAACGAAATGGTCCAGACGGCTGAAAAGTTAAGCCAGCTTCTACAGGATTCTGAAGCCGACAAACTCCTTCTAAATGCCTTGGTCATTGGCAAGTTGCTGCCTCATACCAAAGAGTGGTTGTCTACTACCTATTATAAGTCGCTTTCGGACTTGGGCGTGAAAAAGCTGGCCCGTGTGCTGCCCGAAAATGTTTTCAACAGACTCTCATTTGAAGCTGTCATCACCAGAGCTGAAGCGCTGGGAGCCTTGTCCTTTGAAGTAAGAAACTTTACGAATGATGCTGATGCCCTGCGCTGGCTGCGGGGTTACGGCAGTTAAGCCATGCAAGCCTCCATCACATACCGCGACCAGCCCTATACCTTCGACCCGACACAGCCGCTGGACATCTCAATGCCGCTGCACGATAAACAACCGCAGCCTGAGTGCTTCTGGGCCGAACCAGTATCCTTCGATGTGATCAGGGTAGGAGACTTTGTAGGAAGCGTGGTAGAAGGTGGCAGCACCAATTATAAGCGGGTGCACCTGACACCACACGGCAACGGCACCCACACTGAGTGCTACGGCCACATCTCCGCCGACGAGCATGCGACCATCCACAACTGCCTGAAGCGCTTTCTGTTCGTAGCCCAGCTGATTACGGTTACCCCGCAAAAGCAAGAGAATGGCGATGAAGTGGTGCTGCTGGAAGACGTAAAAGCCAAACTGCAAGGTATAAAGTGCGAAGCGCTCGTCATCCGCACCCTGCCGAACACAGACGAGAAACTCACCCGCCACTATTCAGGCACGAACCCGCCTTACCTGGAACACGCCATCGGCCAATACCTGGCTGAGAAAGGTATACAGCACCTACTGCTTGACCTACCCTCCGTGGACCGTGAGCTGGACGAAGGCAAACTGCTCTGCCACCACGCTTTCTGGCAATACCCCAAAAACACCCGCTGCGGCGCCACCATCACCGAACTGATCTATGTGCCGGACCAGGTAAACGACGGGCTATACCTGCTCAACATCCAGATCGCCAGTCTGCAACTCGATGCCAGCCCCAGCAAGCCGGTGCTGTATAAGCTGTCACCTGTTTTTCCGACTTTGTAAGGTAAGCTATACCTGCGCCAGACCTCGCGGTGTGCGCAGCTCCCGCGAGTGTCTAAATCAATGGCCGTAGCTATACCTATACCTATTTGTTGAAGGCCGACCTGTTAGACGCTCGCGGGTCTGAAAACGCCGTGAGGTCGTGCCACAGGTATAGCCACTCCCGAGAAATAAAAAAGCCGGAGCCAAAAGCCCCAGCCTTATGGTTAGGTTTAGTTTAGTTGGGGTTTCTTTAAAACAGCTCCTCCGCTACTTTCCGCACCGACTCCGATTTGCCCATGGAATAGTAGTGCAGGCAGGGCACGCCAAACTCCATCAGCTCTTTGGATTGCTGTATCGCCCACTCCACACCTACCTGTGCGGCCGCCTTGTTATCGGGACAGGCCTCAATGGCATCAGCCAGTGCGCATGGAATCTCGACATGAAACAAACTTGGCAACAGGGTGAGCTGGGTTTTGGTGGTCATCGGTTTCAGGCCCGGAATGATCGGCACGTTTATACCTTCGGCCCGGCAGCGGTTCACGAAATCGAAGTACCGCTGGTTTTCGAAGAACATCTGCGTGACGATGTACTCTGCACCGAGTTCTATCTTCTTTTTGAGCCAGCGCAAATCTGAAGTGATGTTGGGTGCCTCGAAGTGCTTTTCCGGGTAGCCCGCCACACCGATGCAAAAATCGGTACTGTTATGATATGCCTGCTCGTCATCCAGGTAACAACCCTTGTTCATGTTCACGACCTGCCCAATCAACTCCGTTGCATAGGTATGACCATCCGGCTCTGGCACGAAGCGTTGTTCGCTCTTCACACAGTCGCCGCGCAATACCAGCACATTGTCTATACCTAGGAAGTGCAGGTCAATCAGGGCGTTCTCTGTCTCTTCTTTGCTGAAGCCACCGCAGATCAGGTGCGGTACTGTGTCTACCTTGTAGTGGTTTTGGATGGCCGCACAAATGCCTACCGTACCTGGCCGTTTGCGTGTACTGCGCTTCTCCAATAGGCCGTTCTCCCGTTGCTTGTAGATATACTCTTCGCGGTGGTAGGTCACATCGATAAAGGGCGGCTTGAACTCCATCAAGGGGTCGATGTGGTTGAACAGGGTTTTCATGTTCTCGCCCTTTAGCGGCGGCAGGATCTCGAAGGTGAACAAGGTCTTGCCATTGGCGTTTTGGAAGTGCTCGGTTACTTTCAATTTTTATCTGAATCGTTAAATTGCTGAATTGTTAAATGGTTGGGCTTACCCTTTCCCTTTTATAAGTGCCTAAACTTGGGGCCTTACCTGTCATCTCGAACAGAGTGAGAGATCTGGGTCAGCCTAAGTTTATCATCCCCTGCCCCCTTCAAAGGGGGACTTTCCTGCACGAGAACTCTCCTCTTAAAAAGGAAAAGTTACACCTTATAGCCTCTGCCTAATCTCATTTCCCACAAGATCCTTACAGGATGACAAAAAACAGGATCAGGCATAACTCCCTCTCCTTTTCTTAGGAGAGGGTTGGGGTGAGGTGCGGTTTCGGTTCGTAGTTTAGGTTTGGCGAAAGCCAGCGCTCGAGTTCCTCTTTGGCCATACCTTTGCGCCGCGCCAGGTCGGCTACCTGGTCTTCGCCTATTTTGCCGAGGCCGAAGTAACGGGAATCCGGGTGTGAGAAGTAAAGGCCGCTTACCGAGGATGCCGGGTGCATGGCCAGGTTCTCCGTCAGGATAACACCCGTCTCTTCCGCTTTCAACAAATTGAAGAGTGTGATCTTTTCGGTATGGTCCGGGCAGCCGGGGTAGCCGGGAGCCGGGCGTATACCTTTGTATTGCTCCTTGATCAGCCCCTCGTTGTCCAGCTGCTCGTCTGCCGCGTAGCCCCACAGTTCCTTTCTCACCTTCAGGTGCATCAGTTCGGCAAAGGCCTCGGCCAGACGGTCGGCAAGCGCTTTCACCATGATGCTGCGGTAGTCGTCGTGCTCTGCTTCGTACTGCTCCAGCAGCTTCTCGATGCCAAAGCCTGCCGACACCACAAAGCCGCCGATGTAGTCGGAAATACCTGTTTCTTTCGGGGCCAGGAAATCGGAGAAGGCCAGGTTCGGCACGTTGGCTCCTTTCTTACCCTGCTGCCGCAAGGTATGGAACTCAGTCAGCACATTTTCACGTGAATCATCGGCATATACCTCGATCGTATCATCCGCCTCCACATTGGCGGGGTAGAAGCCCACCACGGCGCGTGCTTCGAGCAATTGCTTGTCCACAATCTCCTGCAGCATACTTTGTGCATCGTTAAATAACTTGGTGGCTTCTATACCTAGCTCCGGGTCGTTCAGGATTTTCGGGTATTGGCGCTTGAGCTCCCAGGTATGGAAGAAAGGTGTCCAATCGATATATGGGATAATTTCCTGCAGCGGGTAGTTGGTGTATACCTTGTTGCCGATAAAGCCTGGCTTCGTTACCTCCGTTGCGTCCCAGTCTACTTTATACTTGTTGGCACGGGCTTCTTCTATGCTGGCAAAGGCTCGGTCTTTGGTACGGCTCAGGTGGTCTTGGCGCAGTTTTTCGTACTCTGCTCTTATCTCGGCGATATAAGCGTCGCGCTCGCTACTGAGCAAGCTGCTCACCACCGTTACACTGCGTGATGCATCGTGCACGTGTATAACCGGCCCACTGTACTGTGGCGCAACCTTCACAGCAGTATGCACCCGCGAGGTGGTAGCGCCACCGATCAGGAGCGGAATTTTCATGCCGCGGCGTTCCATCTCCTGCGCTACGTACACCATCTCGTCCAGCGAAGGGGTAATCAGACCGCTCAGGCCGATGATGTCTACCTGATAGGCTTCGGCTTCAGCCAGAATCTTGTCCAGCTGCACCATCACGCCCAGGTCTATTACCTCGTAGTTGTTACAGGCCAGCACCACGCCCACAATGTTCTTGCCGATGTCGTGCACATCGCCTTTCACGGTCGCCATCAGAATCGTGCCCGCTGTTGACTTGGACGTGTCGGACGCCAGCTTCTCCTTCTCCATGAAGGGCAGCAGGTATGCCACGGACTTTTTCATCACGCGGGCGCTCTTTACTACCTGCGGCAGAAACATTTTGCCGGCCCCGAACAGATCGCCTACCACCGACATACCGGCCATCAAGGGTCCCTCGATCACGTCCAGTGTTTTGGTTGCCTGCTGGCGGGCCTCTTCGGTGTCCTCGTCGATAAAGTCTACGATCCCTTTTACCAGCGCATGTTTCAGACGCTCCTCCACCGGCGCCTCACGCCATGAGTTGTCAGCTGCAGTGGCTGTTTTGCCTTTGCCCTTAATGGTGTCTGCATAGATTACCAACTTTTCGGTAGCGTCCGGGTGGCGGTTAAAGATCACATCTTCGATCAGGTCGCGCAGTTCCGCCGGAATTTCGCTGTACACGCCCAGCATACCTGCATTCACGATACCCATGTCCATGCCTGCCTGCACGGCGTGGTACAGGAACACGGTGTGCATGGCCTCGCGCACCAGGTCGTTGCCCCGGAAGGAGAAGGACAGATTGCTCACGCCACCGCTTACCTGTGCATGCGGCAGATTGGCCTTGATCCATTTTACCACTTCAATGTAATCAACCGCATAGTTGTTGTGCTCCTCTATACCTGTGGCAATGGCCAGGATGTTCGGATCGAAAATAATGTCCTGCGGCGGGAAGCCTACTTCGTCCACCAGAATACGGTAAGAGCGCTCACATATCTCTTTTCTACGCTCCAAGGTATCGGCCTGGCCTGTTTCATCAAATGCCATGACCACCACCGCAGCACCGTATTGGCGTACTTTGCGGGCCAGCCTCTTGAACTCTGCTTCTCCTTCTTTTAAGCTGATAGAGTTAACGATAGATTTGCCCTGCACACATTTCAAACCCGCCTCAATCACGCTCCACTTCGAGGAGTCGATCATAATCGGCAGCTTGGCTATATCGGGTTCGGAGGCGATCAGGTGGAGGAAGTCCGTCATGGCCTGCTCTGAGTCGAGCATGCCTTCGTCCATGTTCACGTCGATGATCTGGGCACCGCCTTCTACCTGCTGACGGGCAACAGAGAGGGCTTCTTCAAACTTGCCGTCGACGATCAGGCGGGAGAATTTTTTGGAGCCGGTTACGTTGGTGCGTTCGCCGACATTCACGAAAAGGGAATCAGAAGTGATGGTGAGGGGCTCGAGGCCGCTGTAGCGGGGGAGCGGGGCTACGGGGGTAGGAACGTGCGGTTTATACTTTCGTACCAAGTCTGCGATTACTTTGGTATGGATAGGCGTAGTACCACAACAACCACCCAGTACATTCACCAGCCCTTCTTTCAGGTATTCTTCTACAATGGCACCCATCTGCTCGGCTGTCTCGTCGTAACCGCCAAAGGCGTTCGGCAGACCGGCGTTCGGGTAGGCGCTGATATAACAGTTGGAGATGCGTGACAGCTCCTGGATATGTGTTTTTAATTGACGCGCACCCAGTGCACAGTTAAAGCCCACGCTCAGGATAGGCGCATGCGAGATCGAGTTCCAGAAAGCCTCTACCGTCTGCCCGGACAAGGTACGGCCGCTGGCGTCCGTGATCGTACCGGATACCATGATCGGCAGTTCTTTGCCACCATCGTTTACATACTGCTGTATCGCAAAGAGGGCTGCCTTGCAGTTGAGCGTATCGAACACGGTTTCTACTAACAGCAAATCTGAGCCGCCATCCACCAGTCCGCGCACCTGCTCATAGTAAGCCTCCACCAATTGGTCGAAGGTGATGGCGCGAAAACCTGGGTTGTTCACATCTGGGGAAAGGGAAGCCGTGCGGTTGGTGGGCCCAACAGCACCTGCTACGAAGCGTTTGTGCGTAGGATCTTTGGCCTCTATCTCATCTGCCGCTTCCCTCGCAATTTTTGCCGACTCATAGTTCATCTCATACACCACGTGCTCAAGATGGTAATCAGCCATGGCAATGCTGGTGCCGCTGAAAGTGTTCGTCTCGATGATATCGGCCCCGGCCTTCAGGTACTCGGTATGGATGGCCTTGATGATGTCGGGCCTTGTGATGGAAAGCAGGTCGTTGTTGCCCTTCAGGTCTGACGGATGATCCTTAAAACGCTCGCCCCGGAAGTCGGCTTCGGAGAGCTTGTAACGCTGGATCATGGTGCCCATGGCGCCATCGAGCACGAGCACACGCTCCTGCAGCAAGGTATAGATCGGATGTGATTTGGTCATGTTGGTGTTCCCCCCTCTTCGTTAAGTCTACATATGCGCTTATCAAGAAGGACACCCAAGGTAGGTATACTCTCTTATCTTTTCCCGGCCAAGGTATGGCTGAGAAGGGAATTAGCACCAAGCTGGTACAAGGTTGCTAAGACGTCATAGGGCCCTGTCCCTCAGTCTTTCTTGATAAGAATGCTGTAAAGATACACACTTATCCGCAAAAGGCGAATTTTTGTTGCGGGATAATAGGAAGATAGCGGGAAGAAGGGTAGAAGTGAGCATAATGGCCGCCCAAAAAAGGTATAAAAACAGAAAAGGACACTAAAAGTGTCCTTTTCCTAAAAGAGTTTAATTGTTTTCACTCTATAACTCTTTATACCTTCTTATACGGAGGTATCAGTACGATAGTTACCCTAAAGCAAGATATTTTCCGTCGGACAAAATAAAAGGGCTACCGTGGGCAGCCCTTTTAGTCTATTAGTATCGGTCAGAACTATGCTTCTGCTTCTACCTTAGGAATTACAGAAACGTAAGAACGGTTCTTAACGCCTTTTTTGAATTGAACTACACCGTCAACCATAGCGAACAGTGTGTGGTCTTTGCCCATACCCACGTTGTTGCCTGGGTGGTGTGCAGTGCCTCTTTGTCTTACAATGATGTTACCAGCGATGATGTCCTGACCACCGTAAATCTTAACACCAAGTCGTTTTGAGTGAGACTCGCGGCCGTTATTAGAACTACCAGCTCCTTTTTTGTGTGCCATTTTTTTTACTATTTAGTTCAGGCGGACGAACCATGCCTGAAAGATTTTACGATTAATTTCCTCTTACTGCTTATCCAATGCTCTCGATCAGGACTTTCGTATAGTGCTGGCGGTGACCATTCTTCTTACGATAGCCTTTTCTTCTCTTCTTTTTGAAAACGATCACTTTGTCGCCTTTCACGTTGCCAAGGATTTTACCAACCACTTTAACACCGCTAACGAAAGGAGCACCTAAAGTAATAGTGCCATTATCATCAGTAAGAAGAACATTGGCGAACTCAACGGCGTCACCATCATTGCCGGAAAGCTTGTTAGCGTAGATGAACTTACCGCTCTCTACTTTGGTCTGTTGACCTGCGATTTCTACAATTGCGTACATCAGCTTCAATGTATGATTTAAAAAAATTTAAGTCTGCAAAATTAGCGGTCTTATATTTAATATGCAAATCATTGCCCCTTAATTCTTTCTGTTTTCCCAGACCTTATGCACAACTATGTGGATAACGATGTTGAAATCTCCTTCCTGTAATTTTGCACCCTTTAAAAACAAGCATAACACACTAGTCTGCAGGACCTTGACAGCCAACTCTGAAAATCGCGTTTTCCACAGAACCAAAGAGATGCCACCCGAATTCATCTTCCGGAAAACTGCTCAAAGAGCAACCTTTTGGATTTTATCACCTTGAAAACACCTTTTACACTTAACAGGGCACTCTGAGGTTGCACTTTCCTTCACTTAACAATGAATTAATATTTCATTAACTATATTTAGCATATTATATATGTTAACAACATCATGTTAATAAGGCTGTTAATTTCAGCTCAATTTTCAGACAATCAAAGACTTAGTAAAGTGTTAATAAATTGAACAACTTTAGCCAGCCAATTCAAGTTCTTATCACTATATTTGAAATCCTGTTATCTCAAGAGCATTCATCACATGGTGCAATGACTACTGAGTTTGACATCTGATAAAACAGTGACGAAGTGTTGCTGTTAGTTTAAAAAACATTAAAGTTTACGAGCATGGAGCCAATATTACAAGAAAACCCGAATCGCTTTGTTTTATTCCCGATACAGCACGACGAGGTGTGGCAAATGTATAAGAAGGCAGAAGCCAGCTTCTGGACTGCCGAAGAGATCGACCTGTCGCAGGACCAGAAAGACTGGGAAAACCTGAACGACGGCGAGCGACACTTCATTAGCCACGTACTGGCTTTCTTCGCCGCTTCGGATGGCATCGTAAACGAGAACCTCGCCATTAACTTCATGCAGGAAGTGCAACTTCCGGAGGCCCGTTGCTTCTATGGCTTCCAAATCATGATGGAGAACATCCACGCGGAGACCTACTCCCTGCTGATCGACACCTATATAAAGAAGCAATCAGAGAAAGACTACCTGTTCAATGCGCTGGAGACGGTGCCGTGCGTGAAGAAAAAAGGCGAGTGGGCCCTGAAGTGGATCAACAGCGAGAACTTCACGGAGCGCCTGATCGCTTTTGCAGCTGTGGAGGGTATCTTCTTCTCGGGTTCTTTCTGCTCTATCTTCTGGCTCAAGAAGCGTGGCCTGATGCCAGGGCTAACTTTCTCTAACGAGCTGATCTCCCGCGACGAGGGCCTGCATTGCGACTTCGCCTGCCTGCTCTACTCTATGCTGAACAATAAGCTGCCTGAGAGCCGCGTGCACGAGATCATCCGTGATGCAGTGGAATTCGAGAAGGAATTCGTGACGGACGCACTGCCTGTGGACCTGATCGGTATGAACGCCAAGCTGATGAGCCAGTACATCGAGTTCGTGGCCGACCGCCTGCTCGTGTCGCTGGGCTGCAGCAAGCTCTACAATGCCACCAACCCGTTCGACTTTATGGAGATGATCTCGCTGCAGGGCAAGACCAACTTCTTCGAGAAGCGCGTGGGCGAGTACCAGAAAGCCGGTGTAATGGGTGACAAAGACAAAAATGTTTTTTCGCTCGACGAAGACTTTTAACCAACGAAATAACTTTGTAAGTTTAGGAGATAAAGGGAGCCGGGCGACAGCCTAGGCCCTTCCTGAACTACCTTATATTATCCGGATGCAGGTATAGCCGACCGCGCCAATGCCTACAACACCGGACCCTATAACTGGCAGTAAGCGCCAGAAGGAGCATTCGCCTCCAAACTTGTGAAAGCAATTGGCTTTAGCTTTTAAACTATAGTATTTCAACGGATTACGCACATATTAACGTATTTCCTTATGAAAATATTAGCATGTTTCAACCCGCTGCATCGGTAGCGGTTCTCTTATACCTACACCTTATAAAAACCCGGGCTTTTAACACCCGCTAAATGTATACGCTATGTTAGTAGTTAAACGAGACGGCAGACGGGAATCCGTCAAATTCGACAAAATCACCGCACGCATCGAGAAGCTGTGCTATGGTCTGAACATGGACTATGTGTCGCCGATTGAGGTAGCCAAGAAAGTAATTGACGGCATTTACGACGGCGTAAGCACGATAGAGCTGGACAACCTGGCGGCAGAAACCGCTGCGTCGCTAACGACCAAACACCCCGACTATGCGGTGCTGGCTGCCCGTGTGGCCATTTCGAGCCTGCACAAGGTGACGAGCAAGTCTTTCTCCAACACCATGAAGCGTCTCTATACCTACGAAGACCCGAAAACGGGTGAGAACGCATCATTGCTGGCCAAAGATGTGTACGAGATCATCCGCAAGCACGCCGCTACGCTGGACTCGACCATCATCTACGACCGGGACTACAACTACGATTATTTCGGATACAAAACGCTGGAGCGCTCATACCTCCTTCGCCTTGATGGCAAGATCGTGGAGCGCCCCCAGCATATGTTGATGCGTGTGGCCGTGGGTATCCACAAGGAAGACATCGAATCTGCCATCGAGACTTATAATCTCATGTCTGAGAAGTGGTTTACGCACGCCACACCAACGTTATTCAACGCCGGCACGCCAAAGCCTCAGCTGTCCTCGTGCTTTCTGCTTACCATGCAGGACGACAGCATACCAGGCATCTACGACACCCTGAAGCAATGCGCGCAGATCTCGCAGAGCGCCGGCGGTATCGGTCTGAGCATCCACAATGTGCGTGCGACGGGCTCTTACATCAAAGGCACCAACGGCACGAGCAACGGCATCATCCCAATGCTGAAGGTATTCAACGACACGGCCCGCTACGTGGACCAGGGCGGTGGCAAGCGCAAAGGCGCTTTCGCGATCTACCTGGAGCCGTGGCATGCCGACATCTTCGAGTTCCTGGACCTGAAGAAGAACCATGGCAAGGAAGAAAACCGCGCCCGCGACCTGTTCTACGCCCTCTGGACGCCAGACCTGTTCATGAAGCGCGTGGAGCAAAACGGCGACTGGAGCCTGTTCTGCCCGAACGAAGCACCTGGCCTGGGCGACACCTGGGGTCCTGAGTTTGAGCGCCTGTACGAGAAGTACGAGCGCGAAGGCCGTGCCCGCAAAACGGTAAAAGCACAGGACCTGTGGTTTGCCGTGCTGGAGTCCCAGATTGAGACAGGTACGCCGTACATGCTGTATAAGGATGCAGCCAACAGCAAGAGCAACCAGCAAAACCTGGGTACCATTAAGAGCTCCAACCTCTGCACCGAGATCATGGAGTACACAAGTCACGATGAGGTGGCGGTATGTAACCTGGCTTCCCTGGCGCTGCCACGTTACGTGAAGGAGGAGAATGGTCATAAGGTGTTCGACCACCAGAAGCTGTTTGACGTGACGTACCACGTGACGCTGAACCTGAACAAGGTAATCGACATCAACTACTACCCGGTGCCTGAGGCCCGCAATTCCAACATGCGCCACCGTCCAATCGGTCTGGGCGTGCAGGGTCTTGCCGACACATTCATCGCGCTGCGCATGCCGTTTGAAAGCGACGAAGCCAAAGGCCTGAACAGGGATATCTTCGAGACGATCTACTTCGCCGCCATGACGGCTTCTAAGGATCTGGCCAAGAAGAACGGTGCTTACGAGACATTCAAAGGTTCTCCACTATCAGAGGGTAAGTTCCAGTTCGATATGTGGGGTGTAACACCAAACAGCGGCCGCTGGGATTGGGACGAGCTGCGTCAGGAAGTAGTGAAGCACGGAGTGCGTAACTCCCTGCTGTTGGCTCCAATGCCGACTGCCTCTACTGCACAGATCCTGGGTAACAACGAATCGTTTGAGCCTTATACCTCTAACATTTACGTACGCCGCGTGCTGTCAGGAGAGTTCATGGTGGTTAACAAGCACCTTCTTAAGGACCTGATCGGCCTGGGCTTGTGGAATGACAAGATGAAGAACGCCATCATCGCAGCCAATGGCTCGGTGCAGGACATCCCGAACATCCCGCAGAACATTAAAGACCTGTATAAGACTGTATGGGAAATCAGCCAGCGTACGGTCATCGATATGAGTGCTGACCGCGGTGCCTACATTTGCCAGAGCCAGTCGCTGAACCTGCACGTAATGAACGTGAACTTCGGCAAACTGACCTCGATGCACTTCCACGCCTGGAAGAGAGGCCTGAAAACAGGTATGTACTACCTGCGCACCAAAGCCGCTGTAGACGCTATCAAGTTCACGGTAGAGAAACAAGCCGCCGAGACGCTGGAGCCAGTTTATAACCAGGACCAAAATCGCAGCGACATGGCCTGCAGCCTGGATGACCCGGACTCTTGCGAAGCTTGCGGATCGTAAAATAACTGAAGAAGGAGGGCTTATTGTCCTCCTTCTTTTTTCCCCAATCTAAGTGTATCCTGTGTTGCAGCTGCAGATGCGTTGGACTATAGTTTCAGTGGACAGCCACATGCGCCAGCCATTAAAAACAAAAAGCCCCTGACAAGAGTCAGCGGCTTCATAATAAGTTGAGCTTATAGAGCTAAAAAGAACTGGTAGCAGCTGATGATACCCGAGCCGGCTCCAGCAACCACTGCATGGCTTCTTTTTCGTTCTCAAAATCCCGGAGTTCTAAGGGAGAGTCAAACGTGTATCCTTTGTTAATCATGACCCCTATAGCTTCCCGATTTGCTTCGAACTGGGAGGGTATACGAGCCAATCGCTTTAAGTGGCTTTTAGCCATTCTCGGCACATGCACTTCTAAGCTCCATTTAAGGTCTGCAGGCGATATGCTGCCCATCAAGCGGTCATCTGCCAGCCATCTTATTAGCGAGAAGCGGTTGATCATTTCATGGCAAAGCAAATAAGCTTCTCTGAGCTCGGCACCATGCAAGCGGCCACGCCATTCGGCTTTCCCCAGCCTCAGGAGTTTGTCATAGGAAAGCTTGACAAAGCTATTTTGAAAGTAAAGTTCCATCAAGAGAAATTCCTCTTATGTAAGTTGGTATTATAATTAAATCTGGAAGGCTAAGGTTATAAATGCTGTGTAGAGGGATCATTGAAGCTAAAGCAACTTAAAAAAACCATCCTAAACAGCTATAACCGGTCTACTACTCTAAATCATTACAGATCGTGCCTACATTGTTCTGGTAGTAAGTAATCATTGTGAACCTACCCCTATGCTGCAAATATAATCAGTAACTGTATAGGAGCAACACTTAAAATTGCACTCTTGCTTTAGCATGCATCTAATAAGACGCAAAATAGTTACTCCTGTCAACTTAGTAAAGGAATAAAAACCATTCCATCAACACACCTCATCAACTGCATGATTTAAATAGATAACAGCTACGTGCATAACACTGTTTGTTCAAGAGTATTTACAGAAATGACACGGTCAACTTATATTATTTTTATCATATGTTATGGAGCAATACAGAATCTGAAGGCTTGCACAGGATTTATTTATAAATCGGCAACCTCCCTGGCATACCACTGCAAAACAAGAGGGCTAGCCTTAAAGACTAGCCCTCTTGTTTAACTATGAATGGAGTTCTGACTAACGTTTCACGAAGCGGAACACTTCTTTTTGTGCACCAGAAATTACTGTAACGAAATAAATACCGTTCTGCAGGTGTTGTACTGGCAACACTACCTGACGCTCCGGAGGGTTCTGAACTATCAACAACTGCTTTCCAGCCATGTCAGCTACCGCTATTGTCACCTGCTCATCAGATGAAGCTATTCTCACCGTAATTTCCTGCGATGCCAGCGTTGGGTAGACAGAAGATGCAGCCATAGGTGTATTATTTACAGCCACTACTTTAGAGAACTCAAATGCCCCATCGAAATCAATTTGCTTGAGTCGGTAGTAGTTAATACCAACCACCGCTCTCATATCGATGAAGCTATAATTTTGTGTAAGCGAAGAAGTGCCTACCTTGCTCTCCACAAAAGCTATTTTTTTGAAGTTCTTGCCATCAGCAGATACCTCTACTTCAAAGCCTTTGTTGTCTTGCTCAGAAGCTGTTTTCCAACTAAGCTGAACACCATCCTTGGTAGACTGCGCCTTGAAAGAAACTAGCTCTACAGGGAGAGAAACGATTGGCTGCTCAAATCTCCAGGATAAATTGTGAATACCTATCCCTTGCTGTCCGTCGCCATTACGTGTGCCGTCAGTATTAGTATATGCCAGTGTAACCTCTGTAACAGGTGCACCAAAAGTGATTTTCACATTACCTTCTGCAGAAGTTGCAGTCACATCCGAAGAAGAGACACCCAGAATTTCAGATGGCGCATTAAAACGGTTATTAGCGGTACGGATAACCTTATTACGTGTAGGAGTTATTGTTTCATTCAATACACCTTTTGCTGTTACGTTTATTTTGTCCTGAAACTGACCTGAAGACTGGTCTACGTCATACAGCGTAAAGTGTAAGTCCGTTACAGGTTCGTTAAACTTAATAGTGATAAATGATCCAACACTAGCAGTAGCCTTTTTCTGGATAAGAGTAAGCGTCTTTGTAGGAGACTGGAAAAGGCTATCTGTCACGCGTGCCGATAACTCAACGCCTGCTGGAACTGACTTATTAAAAAAACCACTTTACCATCAACTGTATAAGATTTTCCGGCAGCAAAAGGGTCTTCATTCTTAGCAACCTTATTCCAGTCGAGAGTAGAGATGCCTTCCTCTGGAGTACCTGTTAAGGTGATGTCATCTATAGCATAGTAGTCTCCATGTTTATTATCATTAGAAATAACCCATACAAGCCTAATATCCTGCACATTATTACATGCTATAGGTAACTTAACGCTCTTTTGAACCCATTTATTAAAAGTAATAGCTTCGTTGAGACCCGTAACCTCTATATAGTTGGCGCCCTTATTTACGCTGTAATACAATTTCACAGGATTCCCATTCATAGTGCCACTGTTTCCATTATTTAGGAAAGAGCGGTAATCTATCCATGTGAGAATAAGACTCTCATAGCCTATGGTACTAATATCATTGTATAGATAAGCTGCTTTAGCCCGCATTCCATCAGTTTTTTGCGCTGTAGTAGTTGCGATGTATCGCCCCCCTGAAGCTTGCAAAGTATTGCCTGGTACCTGGTTGTCAAAGGTCCATTCCCCAGCTGCCCCTGAATAAACTCCAACAACGGGGTCAGACATATTCTCGTGGTAAACAGTTACTTGAGCCTGTAATCCAGAAGTAAATACTAAAAGGGCAATTAAAACAGTGTAAATGTATTTCATGGCATACTATATTATACCACTATATATGAAAGAAGTGTGCCAGCATATTATAGAGCTAATTATTTATGTTAAAGTGCAACAAAACAGGAAACCACAAGTTCACTTACTTTTGTAAACATTTATACATCAATCAATTAAAGAAAAATATCGAAAAAGTGATTTTCCTCATTTATAACAGTAAGCCTAAACAGATAAGTAGATATAAATCGGAATATTTCCATATATGGGAATATTTGCACCGTTATGGGATAGAAAGCACTTCAATCGGCTTGGATAAATTGTATAAAGTTCTGGTCAAGTAGGGAGTCCCATACTTGCCTTAGTAGTAGAGTATAATTGAATAGAATCAGTTAAAAAAGCCATTTTGGCACATTAAGGGCACTTACCATATGGTTTGTCGGTCATTTTGGCGCCAATACTCGTTGGCACCTCTTTTGCACCATTAATCACTGAAAACCTAGAGGAGAAAGAGATGAAAATTATAAAGGATAAAGAGTTTTTGCGATCAATCGTTTATCAAATTGACTTACTAAATACAGTAGGAGGTGGTGTTAGTGAGACGTATGTAGATATTAGAAAGAAGAAGAGAAGTTCTGTCATCAGTGTATGGGCTGCTGGAGTCAATCCGGAATCGTTTAAAGTGGTGCTACACCAAAACCAGCTTACGATATTTTCTGTGCTGCAAAGCCAGGAAAACCCTCAGATGGCAGTACCTTTGTTTAACCGAATTTTTATGTTGCCTCCGCAGATTGACTTAAGCCGCATAGAGGCTATTTATAAGAATGGTGAGTTGCGCATTAAGTTGCCGTATCACGATGCTGCGCTCCATCCACGACTGATTGACATCAAGCAGCTTTAAAAGCTGCTACCTGCGTGGATGCTCATGCCGCCAGCCCACTACGGCTACAATACCCCATACAGCGTAAAAAGGAGTAAAAACTGACGCCAGATACGGATCTATTGCTATAGAGACGATTACCTGGGCCATAAAGCTCGCTGCGGCACCCCAAAAAGCTATCTTATAGTATTTATTCCACTTATCCATTTTGGCTTAAATAAAAATACCCGGCTTCAGGGCCGGGTATTCATTAATCTGAACGCTTCCGCTCGCGATATCTTTTTTTCAACTATCAGCGGCGGATCGTCTTCTTTCGATATTACTAACGTGTAGTTATTGTTGTTATCTTGATAATAGATGAGTGTCGTGAGATCTTCGTAGCCTATGCTAAAGATCTTACGAGTCTTGTCACCATAGTTAAAATAGTGATTGTCTAATTTAATATTCTTCAATAACCTCATATCCCTACATTCATCTGGTATTTTAACGGGTTTCCCCCCTGTAATTGTTTCACATTATTACTGATGTGCAACTACATTCTTTTAATCTTACCATAAATTGCACTGATTAGACATATATTTATAATTCATCAGGTTGCAATCTATATATATCTGCTTGTTAATTAATCACAAACAACATGCCATCCTTCCTATATACTTCACGAAGGATATGAACCAAGCTTGTCCAACCTTTTATTAAGGTATACGGGATACTCTAAAAAATAAAACGCATGGCGACATATTAGCTTCCTGTTATTATATTTAAGCAGAGAAGAACTTGCCTACACTAAATAGTTAATACAGAAGGCCACTGTCTTTGGAAGCCTTCTTTTGTTTACATAAATACGGCAACATGGCTGAGCAAAAACACTATCGCCTATATGGTTTGTTTTTCTTTTTGGTGTTCGAAGTAGTAGTGTTTTTCCTGCTGCAGTATCTGGTGTCAGGTATGGGGATGGACAACCAGTATCAGGCCCAGAATACCATAGTGCCGAATTGGGTAAAAGCCGTTACTTTTATACTATTATATATAGTATGCGTATTGATAGCCGTTGTATTGGTGAGCAATATTGTGCCTAGTAAGCATAGGGGCCAGCTAATGGGCTGGGTATACCTGGCACTGGCCGGAATGCTCGTGATGCTCGCGGTCATTTTCTGAACCGAAGCTTATTTGAATTATAGCTGAAACCACCCTATACATGAACAAGACAATTTTTGCACTTATTGCCTGCCTGCTGTTAGGCTTTAGTCTGCAAGCGCAGGAGTACTCCCAGGAGAATTATCAACCTCAACGCCAGAAGGGCCGCCACTTTCTGCAACTACGCAACGGCCAGGTAGTATACGGCAACAAGGTGCAGTATAAGTCGCCGCTCTTTAAACAAGACTTCTTCCTGGTTGACGACACGCTGAAGTACGCTCCGGAGCTGATAGACGTATACCAGAACAACGACGGCTATTTCGCGAGAGTGGCCGCCGGCAACCGCTTTGACTCTTTTGCAAAGCGGATCATGGAAGGACCGCGCATCTCTAAGTTCTTCACCACCACGATCGATTATGCCGCCATGGGGTATCACCCATACGGGTATGGCATGCCCCGGACCAGCCGCCGTCGGATTTACTTCTTCTCCAAAGACAACGGCCCTCTGATGACCTTTAACCAGCAGAACCTGGAGCAGGCGCTGGCTGACAACGCCTCGAGTATGGTGCTGATCCAACGCCACAAGCGCGAAAGAACCATTTCGACGGTGATGGGTATAGCGGGCGCAGGTTTGCTTACTTACGGCCTGCTATCGTCTTCGCAGAGCTCCACCAACCCCAATTCTGTTAGTGTGTCACCTGCTGTGTATGCTGGCGCCGGACTTATAGCTGTACCGCTGGTCATTCAATTGTTCCGCAAAGACAAGCTGACACAGGCAGTGGATGTATATAACTACCAGGTGAAGCAATAACACAGCTGATGCCTGATCTGCTCTTACTTCACGGCGCTCTAGGTGCTGCCAGCACCCTGCATCCCCTTGAACAGATGCTTGAGGCAGACTTTACGGTGCATCCCTTGAACTTTCAAGGGCACGGTGGAAGCGCGATGCCCCAGGAGCCCTTTCGCATTGCCTTGTTTGCAGAGAATGTGCTGCACTATCTGGATCAACATCAACTCCAGCAGGTTGACATATTTGGGTATAGCATGGGAGGCTACGTTGCGCTATATCTGGCGCTTCAGCACCCAGAAAGGGTAAGACGCATCTTCACACTGGCTACTAAGTTTTCCTGGAGCCAGGATACAGCTGTAAAAGAAGTGAAAATGCTACAGCCGGAGAAGGTACAGGAGAAAGTGCCTGCTTTTGCGGCGGTGCTGGCTGAGCGTCACCAACCCAACGAGTGGCAGGAGGTAATGCGCCGAACAGCCGACATGATGCTACACCTAGGCAATCACCCTTTGCTTACTGAAGAAACCCTGTCGCGCATACCTATACCTATTCGGGTTAGCGTCGGCGACCGCGACAGCATGGTTAGTCTGCAGGAAACAGCCTGGGCTTACCAGCACCTGCCCAACGCCAGCCTGCAGGTATTCCCCGACACGCATCATCCCCTGGAAAAGGCCAACCTTAGCCAGTTGCAGCATGAGCTGAGGCTATTTTTGGGGAAAGAAACTATTTAGGTTTAAATTAAACTGACTGTACTTATTACGAATACTTATGCGCTTACAACACATCTGCGGCACTTTTCTAATTGCTTCCACCTTATTCACTGCAGGTGCCTGCACCAGTTCAAAACCTGCCGTAGGACAGCGTGGCTACACCGAAACCGGAAAGGCATCCTACTACAGCAATAAGCTGCACGGCCGTAAGATGGCCAATGGAGAGGCTTATAATCGCAGGAAGCTTACCGCCGCACACCGCACTCTGCCTTTCGGCACGAAAGTGAAAGTAACCAATTTGCAGTCGAATAAATCGGTTAAAGTGAGCATTACAGATCGGGGGCCTTTTGTAAAGGGTCGTGTTATTGACTTGAGTGAGGCGGCGGCTAAGCGGCTAGACTATATTGGCGCCGGTATAGTGCCTGTGGAGGTGAAAGTAGTTAAACCTGCTCCTGTACGTTAACACACGATGTTTATGTGCTGGCCACTTTTGTAAGAGCCCTCACTTTGTTTTTTAGATGAGCCTACAAATATTCCTATTAATCATTTGTAATACTGCATTTTAAATCATAATTTTGTCCATGCTCAAAAAGTGGAAATCCCTTTCAGTAACGGCAGGTCTGGCAACAATCTTGTTGCTTGGTGTAACTATTGCACCCAATGCTGCCGGTCTGAATAATGGAAAAACCACCTCTGAAGCCGCCGCAGTCGTAGCGCCTGACACCAACACTGCTACTGCCGCAACCACGGATGGTACAAAGCCTTCAGCTCCTAAAAAGCAAAAGTCAGTTTTAGATGATGATGTGCTTGAGAGCCCCTTTTCCTTCTTCAAGGAACTTGCCTCCGGCTCTGATGATGAGGAGTCTGATGTGACAGTAAAGTCGAGCACAGTAGTGCTTGCCCTAAAGGCGCTTGCAGCTACACTGCTTTCCACTATTATGTAAATTTTCCTCTTCTTTACTTTGGATAGGCTGATTTAGATCAGCCTTTTTTGTTTTTGGCTGACACTCTACCTGGCAAACTCTATAATCAGTGGATACCATTACCCCATCGGACAGTTTGTAACTCTAGCTTTTGCTTAGATTCTATACCTGTACTTATACCATATCCGTGAGCAGGGCAAGCCCTAAGCCAAAAAGAGTCGCCAACAGTTTGTTGCGGTTGAAACGGTGGTCGGGGCTGGTTTCGAAAAGAATGGTGGTGGAAATGTGTAGGAAGTTGCCGGCTACCAGGCCTGTAAGCGCGGTGAACACCAACTCACCCCCTATGTTGTCTTTTATGATGTAGTTGCTTACCAGTATACCTAAGGGTGCCCCAATGGCAAATATCAGGAGCCACAGGAAGGCTTTTCGGAAGGAGCCGATGCGCGACATCAGCACAGACATCAGCGCAAATGCTGCCGGCACGTGATGTATAGCTATACCTAGCAGCACTGCGTAAAAATTCTCTCCCGCATGATGATGCCCCGCGTGCCGCTCGCCACCTTCTACAAGTATGCTACCCTCCAGAAATGAGTGAATGAACAGTGAGCCTAGCAGCAGAAAAGGCATAGAGCCTGCATGCGTGTGCCCGTGGTGGTTGGTGTGCATGTGCCCATGTTCCACCCCATGAGAAAACAGTTCTAGTATCAGTTGCAGAAAGAAGCCGGCCAGCACCCAGTAACCAACACGATGCGGATTGGGGTTTCCAATCAGCACATCGGGTAGCAGGTGCACGATGGTGATCGTGAACAGGTATGCGCCGCTAAAAGCCAGCGCCATCTTAAGCCAACGGCTGTTGTCTGGCGGGAATACTTTTACGAGGAAGCTGGATAGCACCACCGTGAAGAAGAGCACAAGTATAGCTATGATCATATTGCGTTACTTTTTTAGCACGAAGATGATGCGCTCGCTTCTCTCCGGATCAAGAGCCTGCAGCTTGTAGTCCCCAAAAATCTCCACCAGGCGCAACTGTGCAATACGGAAGTACTCCATAAAGTTTTCCTGACGCAATGCCCGTACACGCTCCTCAAAGCAGTATGCACGCCCTTTATCCTCAAAACGAATGGTCTTCACGATAAAATCGTGCTCCACCTTCCGGCTTATATCGAACAGAATGCCTTGTACCTCTTTCTGCTCATACGATACCAGTCGCTCGATCGTGCGGTCGGTGTTCATAAAATCGATCACGAGTTTGCCTCCGTGCTTCAGGTTAATGGCGGCGGCTTTCAGGGCCACCACATTTTCAGTCTCGCTCTCAAAATAGCCAAAACTTGTAAACAGGTTTAGCACAAAGTCGAATGTCTCTGGTTTGTATACCTCCCGCATGTCGTGCACATCAAAGTGCAGGCGCTCATTTTCATACTGCCGGGCATAGGCAATGCTTTTCTCCGACAGGTCTATACCTGTTACATCGTAGCCAAGCTGGTTCAGATAACGGGAGTGGCGGCCTTTGCCACAGGCGAGGTCCAGGATTTTATGTTGCGGTTTTGGGTGCAGGTAGGCCAGCAGGTTATCCATGAACAGCCGGGCATCGCGGTCGTCGCGGTTGCTGTAAAGGATATGATAGTAAGGGGAGTCAAACCAAGTGCTGAACCACTCTTCCTGTTGGGCCATAGGTGCTGCGCAATTGCAATAAGGATGCAAATATACGCTTTTATTTTGGGAACATGGGTATACGCAGGCAGTATACACAGGTACGGCAACTCATAAAAAAGTCTGCCGCCACTGTTATGCACAGCAACGGCAGACTTCAAATTTTATCAGCAAGCGTCCAGTTATTGCTTGTCGGCGCCAGCTTCTGAATTGGTTACGCCACTTTCACGAACGCTATCGCCTGGCTGAATTGTGTTGGCTCCCTGATCATGGTTCGGCATAACTTCTTTCTGTGTGCTATGGCCCTCAGCACCATGTGCTGCAGCATCTCCACCTAAGTCAGACACATTGTTTGTGCTGCGCATTCCTGGAGGAACGGTATCATTTGACACCTTTGCCTCAGGACGCAGGTCTTTTGGCGTGTCACATGAAATCATAAACAAACCACAAACTGCGGCGAATACTGCAAGTACGTTCTTATTCATCTCTATTTAGTAAGTTATGGGTCTTCAATTTAAAGCACTACTACATAGTGCGATAGCAAATCTGTTAATACGACAGGTATACGGGCCTGGGTTTTAATACCGCTAGGCGATCAACTCCTTACGGCGCAGCATCGACTCCAGCAATTTGAGGTCGTTGGGGTTGTTGAAGATGCGGAATGGCATCATCACAAACACCGGCGCCTGGAAATTCTTGGCCAACCAGCCCTTCCAGCCACCTGGCAGTTGGGCATCTGTAGGAGGCTTCAACCACAGCACATACGACTCGCCTTTACGCTCCACAGAACCGATCATGTCCCAGGTCAGGGCCATACCCTCGCGCTCGTTTCGCTTCAAAAGAATCTGGCGTGAGTCAATCTCATAGCTCAGCTTCTCAAACAGCGGATTTCCCTGCTCCATTTGCGTCACACCCATTACCTGAGCTGAACGGAGCAGCACAAAGATAAGCGTAACCAGAATAGCGCCCGCTACCCACCACCAGGAAAAACTAAACACAGCTGGTAGCAGAAACAGCACCAGCGGGATAAGCGCCATCCACCAGTCCTTGCGCCATACCTTGGCCAAAGCTATACCTGTAAAAGTGTTTTTCTCCAACTGGTACTTTTTGGTACGAATGGCATTTGGAGCAGCACCTGACTGCATCCGGTAACGTTGATTTTGTTGCATAAAAAGTAAATATAAGCGCCTGCCCTTTATCGGGCAGGTATAAGTTCAATTAATAAGCCTTCAGACTCAGGTCCATGCTCTTGATAGAGTGCGTCAGTGCCCCCACCGAGATGAAGTCGACACCGCACCTGGCTACCTCTGCGATAGTCGCCTCGGTGATGCCGCCTGATGCCTCGGTTTCAAAGCGGCCGCCGATCAGGGCTACTGCCTCACGCATCATCTCTGGTGTCATGTTATCCAGCATAATGCGATGGATGCCGCCGGTCTCCAGGGCTTCCCTTACTTCCTCCAGGTTGCGGGTCTCCACCTCAATGCGCAGGTCTTTGCCCTTCTCTTGCAGGTAACGCTGCGTGGCCTCTATGGCTTCGCGTATACCTCCAGCGTAGTCCACGTGGTTGTCCTTCAGAATGATCATGTCGAACAGGCCGAAACGGTGGTTCACGCCGCCGCCTATCAGCACGGCCCATTTCTCCATGATCCGGAAGTTTGGCGTGGTCTTGCGCGTATCCAGCAGTTTGGCTTTGGTACCGGCGATCAGGGTGTTCAGGTAGTGGGTATAGGTCGCGATGCCGCTCATACGCTGCATGCAGTTCAGCACCAGTCGCTCAGCCGTCAGGATGGATTGCGCCTTGCCTTTCACGGTCAGGGCCACATCGCCATGCTTTACCTTAGCACCGTCCTGCAGCAGTACTTCTACCTGCAGGTCAGGGTCTACCTGGTTAAAGATGTATCCGGCCAGCTCCACGCCAGCCAGTATGCCGTCACCCTTCACCAGCAGTCTCGCCTGGTTCTGGGCATCGTTCGGAATAGAAGCCAGCGACGAGTGGTCGCCATCGCCTATATCCTCGGCCAGAGCCCTGGATATAAACTCAGCTATGCTTTTTTCTGTCAGGTATGATGCTTTCACGGTGCAAAAATAAAAAAAGGCCCGGTATATATCCCGAGCCTTGCTAAAAATCTCACTATTATCTGCTTAATCTTTTATGAAATCGATGGAATGTATCAGAAACTTACCTTTTGCGTCCTTCACCCGGATCAAAACAGTGTAAGAACCGTTGCGGTGCGTATAGGTACCGATCACATAGCGCTTGTCTTTTCGCACGGACTCACTTGGGGTCGGGAAGTTGTAAGCAAAGCCGGTAGGCGGGTTTTTGCTGAAAAAGTTTTTCATCACAAACTCTGCCTGCGTCTTACTGTAGTCTGTCGCCTTCTCGTCTGCAAACGACAGACTTACCTTGCTGTCAAAGTGCCTGGCCAGATCCTTGGCCGATCCAGCCCGCAAAGCTGCTTCCACTCCATCAAACACATCCTTCTGGGCCACAGCCTGTCCGGAAGCGAATAATGTCGTGACAAAAGCCAGGAAAAGTACTACAGCAATGTTTTTAAAGTTTTTCATAAGGTGTATAAGTAATCTCGTCCTCTCTATCAGCCAAAACTATGCCAACAAAAGGCGTAAGCAAGTACCTAAATTTAACAAGAAAAATCAATATATGCCGATGTAACGGGATATTTATACCTGCCGTTACAGAAGTATATGCCGTGCAGCCCTGTATACCTTAGATTCGGAGCAGGTGCCTTGCTCTACTCAGGGTATAGTGCCGCTTCATGCCCGGCATCAGCTACAATTTAAGCAATTCCGGGCGGGCTTCTCATACCTTGGGCACAAATCAGCTCTTTAGGCAGATAAGGCACCACCGATTATCTTATATTTGCACCATGGATAAAAAGGTAATGCTCATGATTCTGGATGGTTGGGGAATCGCCACTAACCCAGAAGTTTCAGCTATTCATAAGGCGCACACGCCCTTCTACGATCACATCATTCAGACTTACCAGCACACCACGCTGCAGGCTTCCGGTGAGGCGGTAGGGCTCCCGGAGGGACAGATGGGCAATTCAGAAGTAGGACACATGAACCTGGGTGCCGGACGTGTGGTGTACCAGGACCTGGTGCGCATCAACAAGTCCATTGCAGAACATAAGCTGGCCTCTATGCCGGCGTTGGCGGGCGCCTATGCCTTCGCCAAAGAAAACAAAAAGGACGTGCACCTGATCGGGCTGCTGTCAGACGGTGGCGTTCACTCCCATATTGAGCACCTCAAGGCACTCTGCACTACCGCTTTTGACTATGGCCTGGACAAGGTATACATCCACGCTTTTATGGACGGCCGCGACACAGACCCCAAGGGAGGCGTGAAGTACATCAACGACCTGGAGCAGCACCTCGAAAACACGACCGGCACCATCGCCTCAGTCATCGGCCGCTACTACGCCATGGACCGCGACAACCGCTGGGAGCGTGTAAAACTGGCCTATGACCTGATGGTGCACGGCAAGGGCACGCCTTCGCAGAACCTCATCAAGTCGGTGCTGGACTCTTACAACGCCGGTGTCACGGACGAGTTCATCCAGCCGATTGTGAAAGTAAACAACGAGCAGCAACCCATCGCAACAATCAAGGAAGGCGATGTGGTGATCTGCTTCAACTTCCGCACTGACCGTGGCCGTGAGATCACGCAGGCGCTCACGCAGCAGGACTTCCCGGAGCAGAACATGCACAAGCTCAACCTGCGATACACCACCCTGACCAACTACGACGACACTTTCGTAGGTGTGGAGGCTATTTTCGATAAAGACAACCTGAACAACACGCTTGGTGAAGTGGTGGCCAATGCCGGCCGCAAACAGATCCGCATCGCTGAAACAGAGAAATACCCACACGTAACGTTCTTCTTCTCGGGTGGTCGCGAAGTGCCATTTGATGGTGAGAAGCGTCTGCTGTGCCCATCTCCAAAGGTCGCCACCTACGACCTGAAGCCGGAAATGAGTGCCTACGACATCCGCGACGCCATCGTGCCGGAACTTCTGCAGAGAACAGCCGACTTTATCTGCCTTAACTTTGCCAACCCCGACATGGTCGGTCATACCGGCGTGTTTGAGGCTGCGGTGAAAGCCTGCGAAGCGGTAGACCGTTGTGCCGAATCGGTGGTAAACGCGGCCCTGGAAAGCAACTACGACGTAATCGTAATAGCGGACCACGGCAACGCTGATTTCATGATCAATCCGGACGGTACACCCAACACGGCCCATACCACCAACCTGGTGCCTTGCGTACTGGTGAGCAATGACTATAGAGGCACCCTTAGGCCAGGAAAGTTGGGTGACATTGCCCCTACCATACTGGACTTGATGGGTATCGCGCAGCCGTTGGAGATGACGGGTGAATCACTTCTTGAGAAAGCGCAGTAAATTGAGCAGCTATCGCATCATCGGACTATTTGCCCTGCTGTGGGGACTTGCGGCTTGTGAGCGGCCTACTCCGCCTCTTGCAACGGACAGAGAACCTGCCTATGACCTAACGGGCTACCTGCAAGCGCAAACGGCCCGTCTGCAACAGGAGCAGCCTCCGGTGCTAAAGTCGGTTATCACAAAAGGACAGCCAACTGAAACCCTGCAAATGGAGGAGTTGGATTGGGAAAAAGAACTCGCCATTTTTCAGGAAGTGGACCTGAGCCGCCCAGCTTTGCGCGATTTTTACAGGGAAGAGCGCCATAGCTTGCCCAATGGTAGCACGGTCAGTATCTTCACAAAAGATGCCGAAGCGGCTGCCCCTGTTGACCGTCTGCAGCTCACCATATCGCCTTCTCAGAAGCTGGAAAGCCTCGAAGCAATGGTGCTGGAAGAGAACCTGTTATTCTACTCTAAAAGAAACATCAGCCTGAGTGCAGAACCAGGTACAGGCAATCTGTCGAGCTACCGGGTGGAGGGCGTGCAAAAGCTTATTTTTGGAGATTCCCTCCGGTACCGTGTTGATGCCAACCTATAGGCAAACCTATAGCAGCCACCGCCTTTTATTCGATTTCTTTTTTAAGGGTTAAATTGCGTATATTGCTCTACTAAGCCGTTCAAGCCATGCACTTTACCTTCGCTTGTACCCTTAGTGTCTGTTTGATCTGTGCTTATGCGTATCTGTACCCTCGCTCTTATTCTTGCCCTTGCCTTTGTTCGTCTGACTTTTGCGCAAACGGCTGAGCAGGGGCGTGGCTGCAGCACAGAGGCATACCTGGAGACTTTAAAACGACAAGATCCGGGCTTTGAGGAGCGCAGCTTAAAAACACAGCAGGCAGTGCAGCAGCTCATGCGCCAGCGCCCTGCTGGCAAGGCCATGCAACAGGCCACCATTACCATACCTGTGGTGTTTCATGTGGTGTATAAGACCGGGAGCGAAAACATCTCCGAGGCGCAGGTACGCTCGCAGCTCGAAGTGCTGAACCGGGACTTTCGCCGTCTTAACGCAGACACCACCAATACTCCGGATTATTTCCAACCGTTCGCCGCCGACACCCGCATTGAGTTTTGCCTGGCCATAGTAGACCCGGACGGAAACCCTACGACAGGTATCACCCGCACACAAACAGCTAAAGAAAGCTTCAGTTATTTCTCTGATCAGATCAAGTCCTCAGCCAATGGGGGGGTGGATGCCTGGGACACAAAGCAGTACCTGAACATCTGGATAGGCAACCTGGGTACTACTAGCATTGGCTATGCCTCCTCGCCAGACGCCTCACCTGAGCGCGACGGGGTGGTGCTGCACTATCGCACGGTAGGGGCGGCCCCGCACAACAATAGCCTGTGGGCCTACAACCAGGGACGAACTGGCACGCATGAAGTGGGGCACTGGCTGGGTCTCAAGCACATCTGGGGCAACGGCATGACCTGCAACGACTCCGATGACATAGACGACACGCCTAATCAGTTTACCCAGACGGATGGCTGCCCAGGCGGAATCGAGCTTTCGTGCGACAACGGCCCCTACGGCAACATGTGGCAAAACTACATGGACTACTCCTACGATGCCTGCATGAGCCTCTTCACCAAAGGCCAGGCTACCTACATGCAAGCGATACTGGAGTCGGCGCGCGGGTATATGTTTGCGTCCACGGCCTGTACCGGTGAGCTGCGTTCGCGTTTCAGCACTGCCCAGCCCCAGGATACTTTGCTGGCCCCCGGCGACCAGGTACAGTTCATCGGTTCATTCGGAGGTTTTAAGCCCACACGGTGGCAGTGGCACTTTGAGGGCGGCACGCCGGCCTCATCTACAGCGCAGAACCCAACCGTCAGGTATAGCCGCCCGGGCAGGTATAGCGTTACCCTCACCACTTCCAACGAGAACTCAAGCCATACCCTCACCAAAGAGGATTACATCTATGTGACGGCAGACAATGTGAAGGTATACCCGAATCCAGCGAAGGGTTATATCATTGTAGAGCAGGCAGCACGTCAGCAGATTCAGCTGGTAGAGCTGCTGAACCGCCACGGCCAGGTGATGCTGCGCCAAGAGGTGGCAGACAGGGTGATCAGACTGGATGTACAACACATTCCGGCAGGTATGTACCTCCTGCGCACAACTAGCACCAACGGCATCGCTGTTACAAAAGTTAGTATCGTAAAATAGGAACGGCTATACCTTAGTAGCCTTCGCCTTGCAGGGTAACTACCACGGTGCGCTTAGAGGCATGATTACGGTGCTCGCACAGGTATACGCCCTGCCAGGTTCCCATATTAAACTCCCCATCCGAGATCGGCACTGTCACGGCGCTTCCCAACAAAGCAGCCTTCAGGTGCGCAGGCATATCATCTGGCCCTTCCTGAGTATGGCGGTAATAGGGTGCATTCTCGGGCACCATCTGGTTGAAGTGGCTTTCAAAATCCTGCCGCACAGTGGGGTCTGCATCTTCGTTGATGCAAAGGCTGGCAGAGGTATGCTTGATAAAGATGTGCGCCAAACCCACCTTGTAGTTCTCCAGCTCAGGCAACTGTGCCAGAAGCAGGTCCGTGATTAAGTGGAAACCGCGTTTTACGGCTGGCAAGCGTATCTCTTTCTGAAACCACATGTCTTTTCTGAGTTGTGAATGAGTGATGGAGTGATTGCTTTTGATTGAGTGAATGAGTGATGGAGTGGATGAGTGATTATTTTTTGATTTGTGATTGAGCGAACTCGTGATTTAGTTATTGATTTTCTGGATGACTTACTGAAAGGTCGATCGTTGTGATTCATACGCAAAAGCACTGCTTGAGTAAACTTATATAAAATCTGCGTGTTTCTTCCATCAATGCTCCATTGAACAAATCACTCATCCACTCCATCACTCATTCACTTAATCACCAACTCACTCAATCAACCGTCCGCTCAAAAGCGCCGATATCTGGCTTGGTGGAACTGCGGTTTAAACCTTTGAGGTCCTTACCTATACCTGGCAAAGGCAGGGCGGCACCGCTGGCGGGGGAAAGGGTGTCGAGGCTGAAGTCCTGCTTGCGAACGTCTTTGAACTTGGGATCGATGTTGAGCAGGTTGCCGTTGCTATTGAGTGTGTTTTTGTAAGCATCCGTGCGCAGTATGTTGTGCGCTACCTCAGTTGAAATGTTGCCTTCCAGCAGTACTTCGTTTATATAGTTGGAGCCGTCGCTGTGTACAATGCTGTTGCCCAGCCGTAGTCGTGTGGGCTGGTCTCGGATATCAGTGCCAGGTATAAAGTCAGCGATGACAAATGCGGGGGTTTCGCGCTGCAACTGATTCTGGTAATTGACAAGGGTCGAATACAGTACCTCATAATTCCCCCCACCCAAGCCGCCGAAGCTGTACTGCCCGCAGTTCTGGATCAAAGTGTTTACCACCTTTACATCCGAAGTGAAAGCCACGATGCCGTCCAGAAAAGCATACTGTATCGCACAGCCTTCCACCAAAGTACCTCCCTTGCCCGGGTTGCCGATCCGCAGACCGCGAATCGTGTTGCGGATATCGGCATAGCGGATGGTGTTGTTCTGACTGCCAGCCAGGATGCGTATACCTTCCCACTGTCCGGGCGCATTGACATAGGCAGGCTCACGTCGTATACCTGAGAACGTCACCCGTTCCTCTGGTGTGCCTTTAACCTGCAGCGTGCCGTTGATCAGCAGCACGGCTTTATTCGTGGCAAATATGCGTGCTCCTTTTTCAATAGTCAATGTGGTTCCTTCGCGCAGCAGTACGGTGTCGAGCAGCACATGCGGTTTACCTGCCGCCCAGGTCGTGTTGCCGATTACACCCTTTTGATGGAACACCGCATCTTGCCCATAAGCCACCAGCTTCACGTTCTGCTGGTTTCCGTTTGTCTGGAACACTATAGAGTCTGCCACCAGGAAAGGTTGGTTTTGGGCTGCCGGGTTGATGTTGACACGCACCAGAATATAGAGGCTGTCCTGACCGCGCAACTCGAGGTTGTTTGCGATTGGAGTTTCCTGTCCGTTAATGATCAATTTGTAAGGGGAAACATTAGCTCCGCCTAAACTGATACTGCTGATGCGCACGGCATTCTTTTGTGGGTTGTATACCTTGAGTCGCCGTGTTACACTGCCCTGCGTTACAAAAACCGTATCAAACAGCACCGTATCTGCCGAGAAGCGCAGCACCACGTCCGGGTCGTTGGTCACAACCTCATCTTTAGGCTCACAGCCCACCATCGAGAGTAGGAATAAAAGAGGCAGTATGGCGAGCAGGTATTTCAAGGGATAGTGAATTGCCGGATTGTTAAATTGTTGAATGGTTGCTCTATTTTTTAAACCTTAAAGATAAGAGACTAATACCTGTTGCGAAGCACATGACAATAGTAATTGATGCTGTAAGAACATAGACTGTTTTATCATGCAGGTATAGTAGTCCGCAGAAAATAATGGTTAACGCAATGAGATAATAAAAAAGCCTACCCTGCTCTATTGAATTCTTCTTCTTTAGGTTTCTAAAGGCAAATATCTCCCTGCCCAAAAATACAATTTCAAACAAAGTAAAAGCAGCGTAAAAAATGAACACAGTTACTACAGTAGCATACAAGCCATATTCATAGATTCCAATAGGTATAGCAACTGCTACCAAGCAAAGTGTAACTATGTTATCGACTTTACTGATACCTCTTAGCCCCTCCTTACTGTATAAAATTAAGCTTTTCATACCGTTTATACCTGAGAATTGTTCCCTATCATAGCATGCAGTAAGAGCGTTAACTTCTAATCAATGTCTCCATTTATTTGGCAACCATTATTGTTCAGCGAAACTAAAGTTTAATGACCTTAGATTATAACCCTTAACAAGTTAAAATAAAAAAAGGAATGCAGCGCAGCTTTCGGCTGCACCACATTCCTAAATATACCTTAGTCAGAAGCAGGTTAGCTTACTACGCTGTGGCACCCTCTTTCAGGCGCTCAGCGTTCTCTGCTATACGCAGCTCCTCAACGAAGTCGTCGATGCCACCTTCCATTACGTTAGGCAGGTTGTAAACAGTGTAGCCTATACGGTGATCCGTTACACGTCCCTGTGGGTAGTTGTACGTACGGATCTTGTCAGAACGGTCGCCGCCGCCTACCATGCTCTTACGTTGGGCACCTTCGGCTTCCAGTTTCTTGGCAAGCTCCTGCTCATAAATACGCGAGCGGAGTACAGCCAGTGCTTTGTCAAAGTTCTTTAGCTGCGATTTCTGGTCCTGGCACTGCGCTACAAGGCCGGTTGGTAAGTGTGTTAAACGCACAGCCGAGTAAGTTGTGTTTACCGACTGTCCACCCGGGCCTGAAGAACAGAAAAGGTCCTTGCGGATATCGTTCATATCAAGGTCAATGTCAAACTCCTCTACCTCCGGCAGTACTACCACCGAAGCCACTGATGTATGGATACGACCCTGCGTTTCGGTTGCAGGCACACGTTGCACGCGGTGTACACCCGATTCAAACTTGAGCTTGCCATACACGTCTTCACCCGACATGCCCACAATGATTTCTTTATAGCCGCCTGATGTACCTTCTGTGGCATCGATCAGTTCAGTGCGCCAGCCCATCTTCTCAGCAAAGCGGGTATACATGCGGTATAGGTCACCGGCGAAGATAGAAGCCTCATCGCCACCGGCACCGGCACGTATCTCCATGATGATGTCTTTGCTATCGTTCGGGTCTTTCGGGATAAGCAGCTCTTTCAGGGTATCCTCCATCGCCTCACGCTGCGGCAGTAGCTCGTCCAGCTCTTCCTTGGCCATTTCACGGAAGTCCTCATCCTTTTCGGTCGCAATTACCTGCTTGGCATTGTCGATGTTGCTCAGGATGTTGAGGTACTTCTTATACTCTACTACTATTTTGTCAAGATCCTTATACTCTTTATTCAGCGATTTGAACTTCTTCATGTCGCTGGCCACATCAGGCTGGATAAGCAGTTGGCTTACCTCCTCAAACCGTTGATTAATGGCTTCTAATTTATCTAACATCGCTCTGTTATGGTTTTAAGCTGCAAAGATACTAAATTGGCGTTTAAGTAATAAAACATAAGTGCTGGTTGCAGCTGTTATATTACTTATTTATTCTACTACAAATTTGTATCGAAAGATGTTCACTGCCCGTTCTTTGCTCGCTACTATAACCCTCTGCACAGCCTTTATAGTTTCAGGTTGCGATGTGAAAGTGAAACCGATTGAAGGAGGGAAGGAAATCGCCCAGGAACTGGAGCGCCACAAGATCAAGCGCCTTACCCGCCAGGATATCCTCGCCGCCACCCAGAAGTACGGTGATTCTATTGTAGTGGTGGCTGAGCGCCTGCATACCCAGCGCCTGACCGAGCACCTGAACCAGGGAGGTATAGCAGCCGCCATACCTTACTGCCAGCCTGAAAACTACGAAGAGACAGAGACATTGCAAGACAAGTTCGGCGCCATCTCGCGCCGCTTCAGCGAGCGCCCACGCAACCCGCAAAACCTGGCCAAGGGCGGCACAGTTAAGACGCTGGCCAGGTATAGCAGCAGCCAGGAGCAAGGAATAACAGTTGAGGAGCTGGGCCAAGACCAGATCCGCTATACCTCGCCCATCTACCTGCGCGACGAGAGCTGCCTCAGCTGCCACGGCACAGTGGGTCAGGAGTTGAGCGAATCCGATTATCTCCTGATCAAAGAAAAGTACCCGCAGGACCAGGCCACTGGCTACAAAAAAGGCGATTTAATGGGAACCTGGGAGCTCACCTTCGACAAGATGGACCTGGTAGCCTTCCTCAACGACCAACCCAAGAAAAGCCGCCGTCCGCGCTAAACATTCCGCTGACAGGCCTGTTTATGGGCCATACAACCGGTTTAAGGTGATATATGTCACTGCATTTTACGCCCAAAACCTTTACCTTTGTACCTGGTAGATGAGGTATACCTGATCTGATGTTTAATCTTATAAAAAAGAATAACATGGCTGTAATAGTAGCAACTGATAACGATTTCGATAATGTACTTAACTCAAACCAAAACGTGGTAGTGAAATACTACGCTGACTGGTGCGGCAGCTGCCGTTTGTTTGCGCCTAAGTTCAAGCGCATGTCTGGTGAAGAAGATTTTGCCAACGTGGCTTTCGTAGACGTGAACGCCGAGACAAGCCCGGAGGCCCGCAAAGCAGCTGGCGTAACAAACCTGCCTTTCTTTGCTGTTTTTAAAAATGGCAAACTGGTAGATACCGTAGCCGCCAGTAAGGAGGAAGCCGTACGTGATCTGATCAATAAACTGACTGTTTAAGAAATGAAGATACCTGTTATTAAAAAGCTAGTAGAAAACGAGTCGCTGGAGAACCTGACAGCCGCTGAAGAAGCCCTGATGGAAGAGCAGCCGCTCGGTATTGAGGTGGAAGGCGACGACGAAGGCGAACAGCTGACGCACGTGATAGCCGCCGCCTGGATCCTGAACTATATGAACGACAATGGCGTGGACTTTAAGACTGCGCTGCGTGAATACACCAAGAAGGTGCGTGTGTCTATCAGCTAGTACCTATTCTGAAAATCATATAAAGCAGCCGGCCTCGAAGCGTAATGTTTCGGGGCCGGCTGCTTTTATAATGTAGCTTTTGCTTAGGTTTTATTTTTGGCGAAATACTCTTCTGCCAGCTTTCCGCCCATATCGGTACAAATGCCGCGCACATAGTACAGGTAGATGCTGCGGAACACTTCTGACAGATCGTACTTTGCAGGCGGAAAAGCTACCGGGTTGATCATCATAAAGAATTGCTCCAGGATGATTTTAGTAACTAGTTGCAGGTTGATGTCTTTGCGGAAATAACCCTGCAGTATGCCCCTGTTCAGGATCTCAGCGTTTACATGCTGGTTGTTGTCGACCAGATTCTGCATGCTTATTTGCCAGGCCTCCGGATACTTTTGCAAATCACCGATGTAAACCGGGTTTATTTGCTTGATCGTTCTGGTACCATCCTGCAGGAGCAGCATGATTTCCTCCACAGGGTTAGATGCTTTTAAGAGCAAGTCCGCCTGCCTCTTGTTCTCTACCTCTATATCATACAGAATTACCTGTTTCACCATATTCTCGCGGTCCGAGAAAAGCTCATGGAAAGTTGACTGTCGTATGTCGAGCTTTCTGATCAGATCCGCATCCGAATTCGCATCTATACCTTCCCGCTTGAAAATCTGCAGGAGCTCACCTAATATGGTTTCTAGAAAAGTCATTGAATGAAGTAGGTCATCAAGCCCCTCAACAGGACAGGTATCTATACGCAACAGTGGACTTGATGTGTATTATAAATTTGCTTTTGTTGTTTCGTTAAAAACATGCAAATGTAACACAATAAGTTGCACCCCGCAAACTGCTCAACAGGTGGAATAAGTCTGATTTACAGTAGAGTCCAGATACTTATGAAGAAAACTGCCTGCACCAGGTATACGTAAGGTGCCAGGCGGTTCTGTTTATAGATGGGGGCTTTTTGGAAGTATACCTGAAACAGAAAAGCCAGCCCCAGCCAACCCAGGTAATTGGACCACGGAATGCGACCGCCTTTCCAATCCCAAAAGTCGAAAGCCACCGCTACCGGCTCCAGAAAAAAATCGAGTCCGACCATCAGCAGGGCCGCCACCACGGCTCTCACAAGCCAGTGCATGTCAATCATGTTCACCAAATGCCCTGTTGTGTAAACGAGCAGCAGCCAGTTAAGTCCGATCAGCAGCGGCACGTCCAGAAACTTCATTCCCAATGATTCTCCATAGGTATAGTCTCCAAACAGCAAACCGGTGTGCACCCCAACCACTTCCGCAAAAAAGCCGGCAGCCACAACCACTATCGCAAAAAGCAGAAAAGCTGTGTTCCAGCGTTTGTGAAAAGAAAAGAGCAGAACGTTCGTGAGGATCAGGTTCATGGGCGTAAGCCGCTGAAACTTTTCGGGTTCGCCACTAAACAAGAGTCCCCAAAAGCCCACGGCATGAAAAATGGCCAGCACTCCCAGCGCCGCAGCAAAAGCATAGGGCTTGAGGCGCTGCTGCAAAGGTATAGCCGGTTGGTATGGATGTGTGGTCTCAGGCATGCTGTTTCGCTTGGTTAACTGATGTTACGACGGGCACCAGGTTGCCCACTATACGGGCAGAAAGCAGGCAGAGTGGTATACCCCCGCCAGGGTGTACGCTGCCGCCGCAAAAGTAGAGTCCTTTTAATTTAGAGCTAAAATTGGGGTGCCGCAGAAAGGCCGCCATGCGGTTGTTGGAGCTGCTGCCATACAGCGCCCCGGCGTAAGAAGACGTTTGCTGCTCGATCAGCAGTGGGTCCAGCACCTGCTCACAGACAATCGCTTCGCGGAGGTTAGTCTGAAGCATGCGGCTTAGCTTATCCGTCACAGCCTGGCGGGTAGTCTCAACGAGCTGCTCCCAGTCCTGTCCCTGGTGATGCGGCACGTTCACCATTACAAACCAGTTCTCACAACCTGCAGGCGCATCGCTCTTCTCCATTTTAGAGGTGATGTTCACATACACGGTTGGGTCGGGGCTGATGGACTTGCGCTGGAAGATGTGCTCGAACTCCTGCTTGTAGTCCTGGCTGAAAAAGATGTTGTGCAGGTGCAGCTCCGGAAACGCACGGGCTATACCCCAGTAGTAGATCAGCGCGGAACTGGAGCGCGGCTGCTGCAATGTCTGCTCCGGAGCAGGTTGGTCAGGTAGAAGTCGTCGATAGGTAGGCACCACGTCCATGTTGCTCACCACTACTTTGGCGCTATACCTACCCGAGCTGGTTTCTATACCTGTCGCCTTGCCATTTTGTATGACAATGCGCTCCACCCGCTCGTTATACCTGAAGGCCACGCCAAGTTCCTCTGCCAGTTTCACCAGACTGGCCGCAATACTGTAAATGCCTCCTTTCGGGTAAAAAGCGCCTGTGTTGTGCTCCAGGTGCGGAATCAGGTTGAGTGTGCCCGGGGCCTGGTAAGGGTCGGAGCCATTGTAAGTGGCAAAGCGGTCGAGCAGCTGCACAAACCGCGGATCATCGAACAGCCTGGTGTTGGCATCGTGCATGGTTGTTGTCAGCCCCAAATCCGACAGGCACCCCAACGCTTTGAGCACATCTGCGCTCAAATATGTATCGAGCCGGTGCAGGGACTTGTGCAGAAAGGTATCTGCTGTGCCCTTGTAAAGCCGGGCGCTTTTGGCCAACACGTCCCGCACATCCTGCGCCTTCACGCCCAGTTGCTGCTCTGCTTCAACGGCGAAAGCCTCCGCATCGGCATACGCTTTCAGGCGACTGCCATCGGGCCAGAAGTAGTGCGTAATCGGGTCGAGGCGGGTATAGGTGAAATAGTCGGAAGGGTTGCGGCCAGCCAGCGTGAAGAGCTCGTCGACGAGGTGCGGAAGCGTGAACAGCGAAGGACCGGCATCAAAGCGATAACCCTGCAGGTCGAACTGGTGCATCTTGCCTCCGAACGAAGCATTAGCCTCAAACACGGTCACGTCATAGCCTTTCACCGCCAGCCTGATGGCCGTGGCTATACCTCCTATACCTGATCCGATAATGGCCGCTTTCGTCATACCCGAATTTAAGCAGATTATTGCTCTCCTGCACTTAACTGATTGCCTACGGCAAAGGTTTTGATAAATGCTGGTATACCTGTAAGTAACAGCAGCCTTCTATGGCTATACATAAAGTCACTTCTGCTGAAAAACCTCTCTATAAATTGGCTTCCGCATCCCGAAAGCCACCAGCATCAGTGGGTATAGCATGGCATCCAATGCTTTATACCCGGTGCTGTAGTCGATGATATCGTGGATGATGGCGCCGCTGCCGTGCTGCGTGACCAGATGCTTGTGTCGCCATTTGCGTAGGGGCGGGGGTACTTCCTGTCCTTCGTCTACAAACCAGGCCGTCGTATTCGTTATTTCACGTTCTGTGATCAGGCTGGTCCAGCGGAAAGATTTTATACCTGTCTGCAACTCTACCTCCACCACATCACCCGGCGCGCTGCCATCAAACCGCAACAGTTTCAGTCGAGGGTAGGGCGGTGCCAGTTTCCTGAATAGCTGCTCATCAAAAGCATAAAACACGCTTAGATAATCCTGCTGAACTGCTGTTTGAAGGTGTAGGCGCATTAATTTGTTGAATTGTCGGATTGTTAAATTGTTGATTAGCAGCTATACCTGTCTTTCCCTAGTTGAACCAAGTTACAGTAGTATTCAGGTATAGACAGTACAACTTGGCTAGGCGAAACTAGTAAAGTCTAGTTAAGGTATAGCCTTTTCTTCTATACCTGTAGGTCGGACTATACCTTAGAGCGTCGCCTACTCTTTATACCTAAGCACTATGTCTATTAACCAAACAATCGCTATTAAGTTATACCTAAGATCGTGCTTTAACCAAAATAGAAAAAGCCGCAACATGCATCATGCTGCGGCCTTGGTATAATCATTCGCTATCGAGCCAGCAATTTAACTATCAACAATTCCACCTTAACTCAACAGATTGTCAATATCCTCTTTCGTCAGGCTCTTGATGACGTTCTCGTCAGTGCTGATCAAGTCGGTTACGAGTTGAATCTTGCGGTTCTGCAGTGCCAGGATTTTCTCCTCTACGGTGTCTTTGGTGATGAACTTGTAGGTGAAGACCTTGTTCTGCTGCCCGATTCGGTGGGCTCGGTCTACGGCCTGCGCCTCTACAGCAGGGTTCCACCACGGATCCAGAATAAACACATAGTCTGCGGCGGTCAGGTTAAGGCCTACGCCACCAGCTTTCATCGAGATCAGAAACACCTGTATGTTCGGATCATTCTGGAACAGCTCTACCTGCTGCTGCCTGTTCTTGGTATTACCGTCCAGGTAAGCATAAGTGATTTCCTTCTCATCAAGCGCCTGCCGAATGATTTCCAGGTGTTTCACGAACTGACTGAATATAAGCACTTTATGACCTTTCGCCACAATGCTCTTCGTCATACGCATCACCTCTTTCAGCTTGCCCGACTCGCCTTCATAGTTTGGGTCAGTCATGAAAGGGTGGTTGGCTATCTGGCGGAGCTTCATCAAACCCTGTAGGAGCACAAACTGCGTGTTGCCCGGCCCCTTTTCCTCCAGACTGGTTAAGATCTTGTTGCGGTAATACGACTTGGTCTCTTCGTAGGCGTGCTCCTGCTCCTCTGTCATCTTACAGAAGGTAGTGTGCTCTATCTTAGGCGGCAACTCACGCGCCACCTGCGACTTGTGCCTGCGCAGTATAAAAGGTTTGATCAACGCATGAAGCCGGCGGGTCTTGTGCTCGTCTTTCTGTTTCTCAATTGGCTTTAAGAACTCTTTCCGGAAGAAATGCTGGTTGCCAAGCAAACCCGGGTTGATGAACGACATCTGCGACCAGAGGTCCATGGTGCTGTTCTCAACCGGCGTGCCAGTTAAGATCAGGCGGTGGCGCGACTTCAGGGAACGAACTGCTTTTGAGGTATTGGAATCCGGGTTTTTGATGGCCTGCGACTCGTCCAGGATGATGTAGTCGAAGTAGTAGGTCTTGAGCAGTTCTGTATCCAGGCGCACAATGCCATAGGAGGTTAGCACCAAATCATAATCCTTGAACTGCTCCACGTTCTTGTCGCGGTAGGTGCCGGTGTAGGTGAGGATGCGTAACTCTGGGGTGAACTTCTGCGCCTCGTTCAGCCAATTGTAAATAAGCGAGGTAGGCATCACAAGCAAGGTAGCCGATTCTGCCCCGTTTTCCTTGCGGTGCTGCAGCATGGCCAGCGTCTGCACGGTCTTGCCCAAGCCCATGTCATCGGCCAGGCAGCCTCCAAACTTAAAGTCCTTCACGAAGTGCAGCCAGTTGTAACCCGCTTTTTGGTAAGGGCGCAACTCGCCCTGGAAGCCTGCCGGCAGCGGCTTGTCTTCTATGGCATCGAACTCACGCAGTTTCTCCAGCTTACGCGTCATGGTTACCTGCGCCAGGTTACCGTTTTGCAGGTCGTTTACGAGCGCCATGTGGTGCTTGCGCAGCGTCAACTGGTGCTCACCCTCAGAAAAAGCAAACAGCTCGATATACTGCGTAAACCACTCTTCCGGTATAATGGCCACCTGCCCGTTCGGTAGCAGGTATTCATTATTGCGGGTAAGGATGTGGTTTTTGAGCTTGATAAATGGCACCTCGAACTCACCGAAGCGAACAGTACCGTAAATGTCGAACCAGTCGTTGTTTTCGGTTATACCTACATTAACAGAGATGTCGCCAATAAAGTAATTCTTCCCGCTTTTCTCCGATTGCTCCACCGTGAAACCAAGTTCCTCCAGCGCCTGCAGGTTATGGTTAAGCCACGAAAAGGCTGCGCTCTTGTCCAGCACCGCCTGTCCGTTCTTCACCTCCAGTTCGCGCTTGGCAAGCTCTTTCACATATTGCTTTTCATATACCGCATCGCGTATCAGCTTATGGAAGATATAAGACTCCTCTGTCTTTTCCATACTCACACTAATGCGCTTGGCGTCCTGTGCCTCCACCATGTGGTCGCCATACCTGAATGACAGGTTAAAAAGTATTTTGTCAGCTACGGCAGCCTTATCGGCCTTGCTCGCCTCGCTGCCACCGTTGCTCAGCAGTGCAGACACGTTGGTTGCCTTGACTTCGGAGAAGTTCAGGTGCGGTTTCGGTCGGAATTGCTGCGGCTTAATCTCAAACCCATTTGGCTTCACGTCGAAGGACTCTACCAGTGAGGTCACAAATTTACGGTAGTAGCTTTCCTCTACCGAACGCGGAATCAGGATAAACTTCTTATTCAGGAAGGGTTGCAGCTTTTTACCGTCTATGCCGCTCTCGAAACTGTATACCACGCCATCCAGCAACAGCCAGGCCGGCTCGTAGCAAATCAGGGCTGCATTGCGGTACTGGAAGTTTAACTTCTCGCCCTTGTACCTGACGGTAGGGTAATAATGGGTATTGTCTTCGTTCCGATGCAAGTGGAAGCGCACTGTTGCTTTATCGTCCGCTACCTGAATCTCTTTCCAAGTGGGATCGCCGTCCTTGCCCATTATAAACGTGCGACGGTTCCGGAGCATTTCCAGAATCTTGTTCATGCGCACCTGTATGTAGTGGCTAATCGCCTCCTGCATGTTTTTATCGCCCTTTTCAGAGTCGTATACCTTCAGGAAGAAATCAACCGGAGAAAGCTTCTTGTTCGAGAACTTCTTTAGAACAGCGTCCTGCTGTATCTGATCGATCAGGTCGATCAGTTTAAAATCCTGGGCGTCGAGGCGAGCGGAGAATTCGTCGGCGTTTTTGGCAGAAATATTCTGGTGCTGTAAAGTCAGCTGCCCCTTGGTATTAATCTGCACCACAAAAGATTCGAACAGGTATCCCAGGTACTCGTGCTCAAACAGCGAGTAAATTACCTGAAACGGCTGTGTGGTGTATACTTTCATACAGGTACAATTTTAGGACTTCAAATTTACCCCTAAAACTCCTGATTTCCTACCTTAAACTCTTGAAATTACCGCTGCGAATCAAAATATTTTTATATTTTCAGTGTTAAATCAATCACTCTAATACATTAAAGACTTTTAATCTCAATATATAGAATTTTCAATATGCTTATATATTATTTAAAGTTCTTCTGCCAGCTTTATCAGTCTTTTAACTGCCTCTAACTCATCAGCTTGCACTAGTCTTACAGCACTTCCCTGAATCAGAAAGACACCTTGAGTCAAATGCAAGGCACCATATATGGGTAGGTATACACCGTTTGCGCTGAACCATACCTGTATCTCATTGTTGTAAGTAGCTAAGTCTATCTTGCCGCATACTTGCTGGCTAGAGGAAGTAAAGGGTGAACAGGAGCAGGAGGGCAGGCAGGTCGTCAGCTATACCTTACAGGTTGTCGCGCACGGACATGGCAGCGGCTTTGCGGGCGGGGCGTATAGATACCAGCATGGTGATGATCACAATGGCGGCACCCGTCAGCACAAAGTCCATCAATACAAGCTTGACAGGGTAGGAGTCGACAACAGAGGTGGCCATACCCATCGAGACGATGCCGAACGTCTGCTGCAGGTTTGCAATCAGCATGCCCAGTGACAGTCCATAAGAGGCCCCGATAAAGGCGACCAACGCGCCTTCAAATAAAAATATGTTGCGGATCTGCTCTTTTGTAGCGCCCATCGAGGCAAGCACCGCTATGTCTTTCTTCTTGTCAATCACCAGCATGGAGAGGGAGAAGAAGATATTGAGGGAGGCGATGAGCAGAATAAAAGTAAAGGTGATGAACACAAAGAGCTTCTCGACTTTCACGGCACGCAGCAGACTTGTGTGCTGTTCGTCGCTGTTCTGCACCAGAAAACCGTCCCCCAACACCTTCTGCAAAGAGCGCTTTACACTTTCGATGCGATGGCCGGCATCCACTTTGATCTCGATGGCTGTACGCCGCCGACCGTATTCCATAAGCTCCTCCGCAAACTGGATCGGCACAAACACATAGGCATCGTCATACTGCCGCTCGATGGCAAACACCCCACCGGGTGTTATCTGCAGTGACTTGAAAGCACCTTCGGGGTTGAGCGGATTGAACTTTGTATTGCGCGGATACATGAACTGCATGTACGTGAACTCGTTGCTCGTCCTGATGGATAACTGATACTGCACACCCCGCCCCACCAAGGCATAGTAATTATCGTTGGCATACAGGTTATAATGGCCTTCCACTACCGAGGAGCCGATCTTGTTCTGTTCAAAGAAGTTCTCGCTCACGCCCTTTACCTTTACCACCATCTGGCGGTCGTTGTAGCGTAGCAGCGCATTGTCTTCTATCACCTCGGTTACGAGCGCCACCCCCGGCGTGCGGCGTATACGGTTCATAAATTCCGTATCCGTTTCAAAAGACTTGCCTTCGACAGACGAAATTTTCAGGTTAGGGTCAAAGCTGGTATAAATGGTGCGAATGAGATCCTCGAGGCCGTTGAATACCGACAGCACAATAACAAGCGCCGCTGTACCCACTGCCACCCCAATCATGGCAATATTGGAGATAATACTGATGATGTTCCTCTTCTTCTTAGAGAAAAAATAACGCTTCGCTATGAGATAAGGGACGTTCATTTAGCAGGTCTGGGCGCTTAGGCTAAAGGTTGATTGTTGATTGTTGATTGTTGATTGTTGATTGTTGATTGTTGATTGTTTTACAAAAAAATTTCCAGCTCCAGCTATTTTCAGAATACTTGGCCTGGTGCTAACCTTCCTCCTGCTATACCTATTCAAAAAGTTTAGCAGCTACACAGTTATATCACAACTTCCACATCAACTTAATCATTGTATTGAGTCAACAATTTAACAATTAAGCCATCAACAATTCAATTTATTTCCAGGCTTTTACGATCAAGCCCGTGCCCGAGGCGTGCTTGCCGTTTACATCAAGCCAGTTTAACACCAGGCTAATAGGAAAGGTAACCAGGTAGTAGAATGGAAGCAGGACAAAGAACGCTTTCGAAGCATTCAGCATCAGGAGCGGGTACTTCATTGACAGCCGCCAAGAAATCTGCCCTGGTTTGCCATAGGAATAGCGCGCCTCCACCTTGCTGAAGCCGGCAGAGAAAAGCTTATCCTGAATTTCCTGGATGTTATAGCCGTCGCGCACGTGCTCTTCAATGAACGAAGTTTCGTCGTCGCCATGCACATCCGAACCACCCTGGTCAGATGGGGTAGAGATCACCAGCATACCGCCCGGCACCAGCGATGCCTGAAAGTTGCGGAACACTTCCACGTCCTCCAGAATATGCTCCATCACGTCCACTGACAAGATCAGGTCATAGGTGTTTTCCTCGCGATACTGTACCAGATCGCCAATGCGAAACAGTACGTTCTGGCGCCCGATGGCCCTGAAAAAGCGGTTGCTGTCTGATATCTGCTCGTCTTTCACATCGACGGCCAGTATGCTCCACTTGCTACTCTGGCTCGAAAGCCAATAGGTATACTGTCCAAAGCCAGAGCCTGCATCCAATATGTGCTGCTCCTCGTTTTTGCGGTCGGCGGCCCACTCGCGCAGCTCTTTGTGCACGTGCCAGGCACGTAGCAGGAGCAGGTCCAGCAGGTTATAAAATACGCGGCGCAGGAAAGGGGTCTTGTTAAAAACATCGCCCAGCACGCGCTTAATCGGGTCGTACTGCATAAGGGTGTTGCTGCTTCTTAGCGGGTATAGGTGTCGTCGTCCTCGTCTTCCTCAGGAGCGGGTGGTATGTCCAGGTTGGCAAAAAGCTGGTCGATCTTGGCGGAGTACTCAGCGGTATCGTCCAGGAAAAACACGAGTTCAGGTATAACACGCACCTGTTTCTTGATGCGCTGGGCCAACAGGTGGCGAATAGTCTTGGTATTGACGCGCAACTCCTGTAGCAGCATTTCGTTGCCGTCTTTGGCGTTCATCACGCTCAGGTATACACGTGCCAGGCCCAGGTCAGGGGACATGCGAACTACGCTCACCGATATATAGGCGCCTCCGAACAAGTGTGGCACTTCACGCTGGAAGACCTCTGCCAACTCCTTCTGAATAAGGCGCGAAAATTTCTGTTGTCTTTTACTTTCCATATTGAAGATGCAAATATCATATTAATTTCGCATTTTTACCCCAATTGTGCCGTATTCATTTCGGCTCAGGCTGGTGTATAGTTCTTTCTAACTCCGTCTTCCTTTGATTAGTTACTTCCGAAGCATACTGCCTTCCCGCTTATTTTTGCTGGTATTACTCTTTCTGGCTATCCGGTTGCCTCTTATCTTTTTAGGTATACCTGCCACTGCATCCGAGCTGCTTTATATGCTGGTGGGGGAGCGGATGGCAGACGGCTTTGCCATGTACCGCGAAATATACGATACCACGGCGCCCCTTTCGGCATTCGTTTACTGGACCATAGACGTGATTGCAGGGCGCTCATACCTGAGTTACCGGCTCGTGGCTACTGCCCTGCTGCTCTTCCAGGCGGTTATGCTTAATTTTACCCTCAATCGTAATCAGGTATATGCTGGCAAAGGCTACATTCCTGCTCTGCTATACCTGCTTTTAGGTAGCATCACGTACGAGTTTGACATGCTGACACCGCTGCTGATCGGCAATACGTTTGTCATTCTGTCGCTTCCGTACATCATCACCATTTCGAGGGAGGGCTTTGAGAACAACCGCCTGTTTGTGGGAGGTTTTATGGTAGGGCTTGCGGCGCTCAGCTATCTGCCTTTAGCCCAGTTTCTGCTGGTGGCGGCATTTGGGGTTGTGCTTTTTGCATCCAACACTTTCCGAAGCTTTCTTCTAATGCTCTGTGGCTTCGCCTTTCCCTATGCCGTGCTGGTGACTTATTACCTGTACACAAATACTACTTCTCATTTCGTAGAAATGCACCTGCTGCAGCCCTGGCAGTTTGGCATCAACCTTCTGATCCCCCCAGCGCAACTGGCACTGGCACTGGCCTTGCCTGCAGCCATTCTGCTCCTCTCACTCATCAGTACTACTTCGCTGCCGCAGCGCCTTGTGTTTCAGGGAAAGTTTCAGCAACTCATGACGGTATGGCTTGTAGTGAGCGTTATGGTATTAGTAACCCGTCCTGAGCTTTCAGTTGGTTCTTTCGTGGTCATACTCCCGCCCATAGCTTATTTCGGTGAGTTTCTGTTTACCAGCCGGATGAAGAAGTGGATTCTGAACCTGATGTTCTTTACCCTGCTAGCCGGGGTGTTGCTGATCCGTTACCGGCAGCCCCTGGGTATAGCATCCTTTGTGAAGATAGATGACTCGCATTTACTACTTCCGAAGGGCGGTGCGAGCGGAGCGGTTAAGAACAGTTCTGTTTTGGTTTTGGGGGAAGACCTGAGTTACTATGAGCATAATAAACTGGCAACGCCATACCTGAACTGGCAGCTCTCACAGCGCCACTTCGGCCGCCTCGACGAGTACCAGGCCGTCTATGACTTGTATCAGAATTTCCGGCAGGAGACGCCCGAATACATTGTGGACCAGGTGGGGCTTATGCCACAGCTTAAACACAAACTGCCGTCCGTTTTCGAAGGCTATGCACCCACGCAAACAGCGGCAGTCTATAAGAAAGGCCGTTAAGCGGCTATACCTGACTTAGCAAACCGGAATCTTGTCTACCCGGTTCTGGTGGCGTCCTCCTTCAAATTCTGTCTCCAGAAACACACGTGTCATATCAGCCGCTACCTCCTGCGAAACGAAGCGGGCAGGTATACAGAGGATGTTGGCGTTGTTGTGCTCCCGTGACAGTTTAGCGAGTTCTGTCTGCCAGCACAGGGCCGCTCTTATTTCCTGGTACTTGTTGGCCGTCATGGCTACACCGTTTCCACTACCGCAGATCAGGACACCAAAATCAGCCTCTTTGCTTACCACGGCCTTCGCAAGCGGGTGCACGTGATCCGGGTAGTCCACTGATGCGTCGGAGCCTGGCCCGAAATCTGTTACTTCGTGACCTGCTGCCGTCAGCTGCTCTTTTAGTAGATTTTTATAAGTAAAACCGGCATGGTCTCCGCCAATAGCTATTTTGTATCCCATCGTTTTAAGCGTTATTCTGGTTCAATCTTTTTAAATCACGTTCAATAATTCTTCTCGACACACCAATACTTACCTCATACAAGATGACCAGCGGAAACGCTATGAGGAGTTGGCTGATCACGTCTGGAGGCGTGATTACGGCAGACACGATCAAAATAATGACAATAGCGTGCTTCCGATACATCTTCATCACTTCTGGTGAAAGTAAGCCAGCCTTAGTGAAGAAGTACACGATAACGGGCAGTTCGAACATAAGCGCACAGGCCATGCAGAGCGTTGTGAGCGTAGAGATGTAGGAAGACAGGTCAAACTCGTTGATGATTGAGGGGTCTACCTGATAGCCCGCCAGAAAGTTGATCGAAATAGGAGCAACTACATAATAGCCAAACAGCAGGCCCATGGCAAATAGTACCGATACCCAAAATACGGCTCCACGTGAGCTTTGCTGCTCCTGCGGGTATAGGCCAGGCTTCACAAATCGCCAGATCTCCCAAAAGGCATACGGAAAGGCCATCGCCAGGCCAAGCACCAGCGATACCATGATGTGCATGGAAAACTGGCCGCTCATCTGACGGCTTTGTATCGTAAAGCCAAGGTCTTCTATACAAAGCACTGTCGAGCCAAAGTACTGCCCAACTTCGCACATCATCCTATAGCTCAGGAAATCAGTGCGCGAGGGTGCCAATATAATATCGTGGAAAACGAAGCCCTTGGCAAGAAACGCCGCTGTAGCAAACACCAGGATGGATGCTACTGACCGTATGATGTGCCACCGCAACTCCTCCAAATGGTCCACAAAGGACATCTCCCGCTGCTGTTCCGCTCCTTCGAGGTGTGGTTGGTCCATTAATGATGGCTTATAAATAAATTTCCAGTGATTGAATTAGTAAGCAAAAAGTGGATAGTCTTTCATCCAGCTGTTTACTTCTTTGCGCACAGCTTCAATTTTGCTTTCATTGTCATTGTTGGTCAGCACGTCATCGATCAGTTCAACAATGCGGGCCATATCCGCCTCTTTCAGACCGCGTGTCGTTATCGCTGCCGTTCCTATACGCATACCTGAGGTCACAAACGGCGACTTATCATCAAAAGGCACCATGTTCTTATTGATGGTGATGTCTGCCTTTACAAGCGTATTTTCGGCCAGTTTGCCTGTTATACCTTTCGTACGCAGGTCGATCAGCATCATGTGGTTGTCTGTGCCCCCTGAAATGATATTATAGCCTCGCTCCACAAAAGCGGTAGCCATGGCCTGCGCATTCTGCTGCACCTGCTTGATGTAGCCCATGTAGTCATCCGACAGGGCCTCGTAGTAAGCTACTGCTTTAGCCGCAATCACGTGCTCCAACGGCCCACCTTGCGTGCCCGGGAATACGGCGCCGTCCAACAAAGAAGACATCATGCGGATTTCGCCTTTCGGAGTTTTGATGCCAAATGGGTTTTCGAAGTCTTTGCCCATCATGATCATACCGCCTCTTGGTCCGCGCAGTGTTTTGTGCGTCGTAGTAGTGATGATGTGGCAGTGCTCAAATGGGTTGTTTAAAAGCCCTTTGGCAATCAGGCCGGACGGGTGGGAGATATCCGCCATCAACAATGCGCCTACCTCGTCGGCTGCGGCACGCAATTTTTTATAATCCCAGTCGCGGCTATAAGCAGAAGCGCCGCAAATGATCAGCTTCGGCTGCTCGCGACGGGCTGTTTCCACTACTTTATCAAAATCGATCAGGCCTGTTTCCTGCTCCACGCCATAGAAGCTTGGCTGGTACAGTTTGCCTGAAAAATTAACAGGGGAGCCATGCGTCAGGTGACCGCCGTGTGACAGGTCGAAACCCAGGATCTTATCGCCTGGCTGCAATACGGCGAGCATCACAGCTGCGTTAGCCTGCGCACCGGAGTGCGGCTGCACGTTGGCCCAGCTAGCGCCAAAAAGCTCCTTAGCACGATCGATGGCCAGCTGCTCTGACTGATCCACAATTTCGCAACCACCATAGTAACGCTTGCCGGGTAGGCCTTCGGCGTACTTGTTGGTCATCACACTTCCCATTGCCTCCATCACCTGATCCGAAACGAAGTTTTCGGACGCGATCAGTTCGATGCCGTGGGTTTGGCGTGCTTTTTCTTTTGCAATCAGGTCAAATATAGCTGTGTCTTTCTGCATGGCTTCTTTGGTTTTATATTCCTTCAAAATTAAAGCTTGTGCCTGAATAAACCAATGTTTCAAATGTTTATCTACGGTACCGCTAGTGCCGTTGGATTTATCGGTCTTAAATAATCTTTACATAAACTGCGATTCTTTATTCTTGTGATGAAGCTAGCTTAAAACAAGAAGGCCCGCCAAATTGGCGGGCCTTCTTCTATAAGTTAAGCGTTAGCTTATTGTTTCAGGAGTTTCACTTGCTCTGTCTTACCGTTAAACTCTGTCAACAGGATGTAGATGCCTGTTGGCAGGTTGTTGTTTAGGTTCAGCAGAATAGTGTTCTCACCTTCTTCGATGTCGTAGCTTAGGTTCTGCACGGCTGAGCCATTCATGTTCACGATACGCACATTCAACTTACCTGCTCTGTCGGCATTGTATACCAGTTTAGAGTCAGCGTTGATTGGATTTGGATACACTCTTGGACCAACTGCCAGGTTCACTCCGTTAGAAGATACGGCTACAACTTTGCTGTAATCAAACGAACCGTCCAGGTCCACTTGCTTCAGTCTGTAGTAACGCGTCCCGTTGAAGTTTCCTTTGTGGCTGAACCCGTAATCCTGACGAAGTGACGTTGTGTTTACTTTGCTCTTCACTTTGCCTACAGCTTTGAATTCGCCTTTCAGGTCTTCTGTCATCTGCACCTCGAAGTAGTCATTGTCTAGTTCAGAAGCCGTTGCCCATGTCAGTTTCACTTCGCTTCCCTGCTTCACAGCATCGAAAGCGATGAGTTCTACTGGAAGAGGAACGATTTCAGATTCCAATGTTACCGAAGCCGTTGCTTCTAATGAACTGTTGACGATCGATCCACTTAGTCTTGTACCTATTTCTGTCGAAGTGCTTCTAACCGAAATCGTGCCAGTGAAATAACCATTCTCGTCCGGTGTGATGTTCATTGCTCTTGTCCAGGCACCCTCCGCAGTAGATGTAGGGTCTGTCGAAATCTGGAATGTAACATCTCCTGTCATTGACAATCGCAGGTCTCTACCAATAGCTAAGTGCTGAGCAGTTACAGTGTATGATTTTACATCGAAGTCTTCACCTTCCTGAGTCTTAAAGCTTAATGTATTTGGATTAACTGTAATGATTGGTCTTACAATTTCCAAATACTCGGGATCGCTGGTTTCCATTTTTCCCAATGCAGTAATTGTTACGAAATTTCTCGAAGCAGTCTGTGGCACTACCATCTCAAGGGTGTTTTCATCAACTTCGAAGAAGTTTGTAACATCTTTTGTTCCGATTTTGATAGTTCCAACATTTGTCAAGTTGTAGCCTTTGACAATTACTCTTTCCAGGAGTCTTGCTTGATTGCTGCTGCTGATGATGCTACCGTTTTCTTTCTCGAATCTCACGATTACCGGGCTCGTTACGGTAAACTCATCTACAGTTGTCTGTGTTGATGCAGCCGTAGTGATCGTTCCAGCGTCATTTGTAAGTCTGATAACTCCTGTAATGGCATTGTTCGGAACTGTTACTGTTATTTGACGAGCAGTAGTTAGGTCTTCCGTATTCACTGTAGCTCGAATATCAATTTGACTTCCGAGAGGCGCAGGGATGATTTCCCCGCCATGGCCTTTAAAGAAGACGTTGATCATTCCATTTACATCGATCAGGTTTTCACCAGTGATAGTTACAACATATCCAGCTGGTCCTTCTTTAGCCACAAAGTCATGAATGATTGGCGCTTTTACTACACGGAAGATTTGTGAACTTGTTACTGGTGTGCCACCGTCGAATGGTGTAGTAACAGATATCTTACCGATCGTTGCGTCCTGTGGTACTGTTACAGAAATCGTTGTAGGAGAAGTTACAGTGTAAACTGCTGTCTTCTCATCAGCTTCTCCTTCAATACCCAAGAATCTAACTTCTGTTGCATCGTCAAAGTTAGTACCAGTAATAGTAAATGTTGTTCCTACAAGACCGGCATAAGTGCTGAAACTGGTAATGGTCGGAGCTCCAATTACGGTCAGGTCTCCGCTTGCCTGGCCAGTGCCGCTTTCACTTGAAACTTGAATAGTGCCTTTGATAGAGCCGGCAGGAACCGCTACTTCTAACACGTCTTCGCCTTCTTCTGTCGTACTATAGGTAGCGCTTACAATCGTACCTGCAACACGCGTACTTCCTGAACCCGCAAAGGTTACTGTAGGTATAGCTCTTGTAACTGTTGTTCCATTAAAGTACTCATCAAATCTTGACCCTTTGATGGTAACTGTGTTTACGCCTGCATATACTCTGGTGTCATTTGTAGTTCCCGTCTGTACGAAGCTAGTAATTACTGGTTTGTATACTATTAGGGCGTCTGATGTACCTGTGCCACTTGTAGAAGTAACACTTAGCACGTCTGAGCTATTCCAATTGACTACTGGCGCTACAAAAGTGATAGTACCTGTACCTGTTTCGTTTTCGGCATTTACTGTATAGCCTGTGATTGCTATGCCACCATAAGACAGACCCGTAACGTTAATGAAGTTAGTACCTGTGATTACTACTTCCTCTCCAGCATATACCGCAGTTGGCGCTACACTTGAAATAACTGGCGCAAGTACAGTAAACTGCTCCGGCTCACTCTCGCCGCTTCCAGACAGTACCGTCAAACTTCCTGATCTGGCGCCGTTTGGAACAGTTACTGTAATTTCTGTAGCAGTATAAGTAGTTGCCGTAACCTGAGCACCTTCAAACTTCACAACCGGTGCTTTTTCAGCAGCTCCACCCTGTCCGTCGTTTAACGTTTCATCCCAGTATTGGGTGAATAATTCACCGGTGATCTTTACTACTGTCTGACCTGCATAACCTTGTGTGGCGCTAATAGTAGTAATGATAGGTTCTAGTACCGTATAATCTACTATACTAGTTCCTGTACCGGCCGGGGTTGTAACGGCAACCTTGCCTGTGCCTCCATCAAACGGCGCTTTTACAGTGATCAACTGGAAGCCTGTCTCAACACCTTCTCCGTCCACTTCATTAGTAACTGCACCTACCATAGCGGCAGGTTTACCATTAAAGGTTACAGCACTTGCATTGGTGAAGAACTGCCCCCTAACGGTTACCAACTGATAAGCATAGCTAGTAGTAGGAGTGGCTGTGTTGTTTGTGAAGGTAATGTTAGCTGGCGCTGGCACAACGAAAACATCTTCGCTTTCTGCCACGCCTGCAGCTGCAGTTATGGTGATTTTACCAGTAGTAGCGGCGAATGGCACCGTCACAGTCAGCACATCAAATGTCTCGTTTATCTGAACAGTAGCCATATCAGCTGCAACTCCATTGAATGCAACAGCTGTAACGTCTATGAAGTTTGTACCAGTGATGGTTACTACTGTTCCTGCTACACCACCTTCAGCTGGGCTGAAAGCGATGATGGTAGGGGCAGGTATAACAGTGAAGACGTCTGTAGTTGTAAATACTGTTTCTTCACCTACTTGAAGGCTGATCGGTCCAGTCGTAGCGCCTGTTGGCACTGTCGCTTCAATAGTACCAGCGGTTTCGCTGTAAGTTAATTGAGCGGTTGTCCCATTGAAAGCCACTCCGGTTGCTTCATTCAACAACCAGCCAGTAATCACTACTTTATCACCAACTATACCTTCTGTTTCAGTGAAGCTGATAATCTCTGGTGATGTCACTACCGTGTAAGTGGCTTCACTTGGTTCGCTAGCACCTGCAGCATTTGTTACCATCAGTTTACCAGTTACAGCACCCACTGGGACAGTTGCGGTAATCTGTGTTTCTGAATCAACTTTGATCGTGGTGGCTATTGTTTCATCATTACCTTCTTCTGTTCCAAGGAATGTTACCACGATACCTTCACCTTTAAATTCGGTGCCTGTGATCACCACTGTTGAGCCTTCTGTTCCTTTGATCGGAGCGAGGCTTGTGATGGTAGGTTTCTGAATAATATCGAACTCTTCGTTGCTTACGCTAGTCCCCTGTAAGTTAGAAATAGTAATTACTCCTGTGATTGCGCCAGCAGGCACATCTGCTGTTAGGGTTGAGTCTGAAGTCACATTCAGGTTATCTGCTACCAGTAGGCCTTCTTCACCAGCGAAGCTTACGGTTACCGTTCCTTCATTTACAAAGTTGTAGCCCGTGATTGATACCACTGTACCTGCCACACCTTGATTCGGAGCAAAGGTCAGGATAACTGGTGTCCGGATAACTTCGAATACTGCTGTCTCTGTTGCAGCTGCCGGGTTTATTACTGAGAGCTTACCTGTCACGGCTCCTTCAGGAACAGTTACTACAAGCTCTGTATCGCTCTCATTAGGAGTTGTGAATGTTATCGTCTTATTGTCATCTCCTGTTTCATCGCTACCCAGGAACACTACTTCTGAAACATACTTTAGATGCTGACCTGTGATCGTGATTTTCTGACCAATTGGTCCTTTTGTAGGAGCTATACTTGCAATTGGAGCATGTATTACTTCAAACGGGCCTTCCCATACAGCCTGGCCACCCAAAGTGTTTACAGTCACACTGCCTGTCGTAGCATCTGCGGGTATGTTGAAAGTTATGGCTGTACCGTCGCCATTTACTACGAACCCGTTCGGGTTATTTATTTCATTGTATGGCGCTATAGTCGCACTGCCCAGAAGAACCGCTGTCGCAGTTTCAAAGTTTGTACCTGTGATGGTCACCTCTTTTGCTACAATGCTATAAGTTAGGCCACCTTCAGTAGTTCCAACACTGGCAATGGTCGGTGCAGGAACAAAGGTGAATATCTGATCACTTGTCGCAACTTTATCTTCCCCCGGGGAGATCACCTGGATCTTACCTGTGCTGGCATCAGCTGGCACGAGCACCACAAGTTCTGTATCACTTGTCACAGGAGTCACGATAGTTCCTTCTCTGTCATCCTCAGCTGTTGCTGGATCTCCCAAGAACATGACACTGCTTACGCCTGAAAGATTTGTACCTGTAATGGTTATCTGCATATTTGGACCTGCAGACGTTGGCTCAAAGCTTGCAATGGTTGGAGCCGGCACATCAAATGGCGCCTCACTTACATCCTGACCGGCAGGGCTTTTAACGGTGATCGGGCCTGTGCTTGCGCCCAATGGTACAGTTGCCGTTATTTGATTGTCGTTTACCACTGTAAAGGTAGCCTTCACCCCATTGAACAGCACTTCATTAACTGCAGTGAAATACTCCCCATAGATAGTTACAATTGTACTTACGGCGCCTCCTGCCGGGCTAAACTCAACAGCCGGAGTTTCTACATCATTGTCATGATCAAATGCGAGAATCTGTGGCCCAAGCACTGTAAAATCATTTGTGCTTACATCCTCTCCAGCTGGCGTTACTATCGTAATCTTACCAGTTGTTGCACCATTAGGTACAGTTACTGTAATTTCACTGTCCTCTTTTTCTTCTGTGAATTTTATCGTTGTTGGATCAGCTGCTACACCGTTAAACAGCACTCCGGTTACGCCTGTGAAATACTGCCCGTAAAGCGTTACGGTTTCACCTGCACCCGCACTTAGTGGATCAAACTCAATTGTTGTAGCAAATACTGGAGCCGGCACCTCAAACTCTGTTGCACTTGTAACATCTCCATAAGGGGTTACAACCTTGATAAAGGAATTTCCAACTCCGTACGGCACTGTAGCTATAACAACCGCACTGTCTTTAGAAATAATAGTAGCAGGTATTTCTCCAAAATAAACTGCTGTAGTCTCTTTCAGATGTCTGCCATTTATCGTTACTTCTGTCCCTGGTACTCCTTCCGATGGGCTAAAACCAGTCAATTCTGGCTCTTGCGAAACTTGTATCGCATCTAGAAATACATAGGCTGCATTTACGGATGCCAGCTCAAACCTTACATTTGTCGCGTTGCTTGGCAAATATATCGTTTCAGTTGACGGCTCAACAGTTACTGCGTAGGTCGAAGCTTCTTTAGTCGTTCCCCCTTGTAAACGGTAGCTCACTCTTATAGTAGCACTGTAGTCCGCTAACCTTGTTGTACTTGCCAAAAAGCTGAAGCTTACTTTGTACCCTGTTAAGCCTATTTGGCTTTCTTCCTGGAGCTTAACGTCTACATAAGCTGTAGTTGTTCTGAATTGAGCAGAACCTCCAGTTGAACCTGGCGCTATGTCTGCCCCATCTGAGCTCAGTCCATCAGTTTTTATGTTTTCAGAGGTTGGTATTCGCCAGGGACCATCATATGTTATGGTGCCCTGCGCCATACCGGCTGTGACCAGACCCAGCATAATCACGCACTGCAGGAGCAGTGAACGCAATAGTCGGCCTAATGGGGGAGTGTAGATTTGTGCCATAGCTAAAAGTTAAGAGTTAATAAATTTTTGTGCAGTTTTAATGCTAAGTTAATTATCACAAAATAAGATAATTTATCTTTCACTTTTGCAATATAAGCTCCTGTTTTTTTGTCTGATTTTAACTCTCTTCTTACAACTTGCGTTTTTGATGCGTTTAAGGCTGTTTTTGAAATGTGCCTTGGTTATGTTATTTGAAAACTTTTCATGTTTATTTTTTGCCCATATAACTAAATAATGTTCCAACTTAACTTTCTCAATATTGCATAAAAATATTATATATAGTGTTTTCATATTATTCCATTTCTAGCCGTAATGCAATATGCTTATTTTGAATGTTGCGAAATGGATGCAATTATCTTACTTAATAGGTAGTAGATATTCCCATAGGTATATCTAAAATGAGCTTTTTCATATTAGCCATATTAATGCCTGGGTAGATTATAAAAATGCATAAATAGGCAACATGTTGATCTTATGTTAGAACAGCCAATCCTGTCTCAGCATAGGCTCAGGTATAGCAAGCAATCGTTATAGATTACTTTACTTTATACCGTTCTTTATGAAAAATATTTAGACTTTTAAAGTGGATATAGTTGTTTTACAATACTATACATAGAAGTATAGAGATGCAGGAGATTATAGTTTGACGTATTGAGAAATCAAGATAAGAAGATGGACAGACTAAAAAATTCGCTCATATCATTAACAGAAAAGGGCTGCAGTTTCCTGCAGCCCTTTTCTGTTCTGGTTGTTTTGTCTTACGTCTAGCGCTTCATCAGCTTAAAGGTATGCTTCGTGTCGTTATCAAGTACGTGTAGCACATATATGCCTTTAGTGGTAACACTTCGCATATCTACTGTAATAGAGTTGCCAGAGGTTTCCTCGGTGCGCTGCTGCAGTACTTTCCCCATCGCATCCATCAACACTATCTGCACATTACGAGCCTCTGAACCATTAAGTGTCACGATAACAGCATCATCAAATGGATTCGGGTATGCGGATACTGTGGCATTATCAGCGTCCAAAGCGACAGCTCTAATGGGTGAGTACGAAGTTGTGCCATCTAAATCAATCTGCTTCAGGCGGTAATAGCGAGTGCCAGACACTGCTTTCATATCCAGGAAGCTGTAATCCTGGCGTACCGAAGTGGTTCCCACCTTACTCTCTACAAACCCGATTGCTTTAAAATCTCTGGCGTTGCTTGACACCTGTACTTCGAAGCCTTTGTTCTCCAGTTCTGAAGCAGTTGCCCAGGCTAGATTTACACCCTTGGTTTGTGCATGCGCTTTGAAGAACATGAGTTCTACGGGGAGAGGGGTGATTGTTAAGTCATTTATTTCATATGTCCCATCAGCATTATTTAAGTTATTATAGCAGGCGGTGTTCTGAGGATTCAATGTCAATACTACTCTTACACCATCAATATCCCCCCGCATTTCACTTATCGTCCAATCACGAGTATTTGCCGCTGTTACCCAATTATCCGCAGAACTTCCTACAGTATGATAATACCATTGATAATATATAATCTCTGCAGCCTGTATGTTACTCTCAAAACTAAATGTAGCAGGTTGGCCGACAATTGGATTTTCTGGTCTAATAATATTTCCTGTCGCTGCAATAGCTGATGTTCCTGTAACTGTAACTGTAGCCGGATCGCTTATACAACCTGTTGCAGAATTTAATTTTCTGTATGTAAAAGTAGTAGTCCCACTATTTACAGAGCCTATTGTATAGGAGTCGTCGTCACCTAATAAAATGCCTCCTGAATCGTACCATCTGTACTCCATACCTAACTCAGGTACAGCATTAATGGTTAATGCTCCTCCAACGCATCTCTCTGCAGTAATATCTATTGGTGTAGTCGGAGTGAGATTATTGGTAGTTGGCACAACTAAATATTTTTTATCACTAGTACATCCTTCTGAGTTACTTAATACAACATAATGCACTCCGCTGTCATCTTCTGTTGACATTTCAATTTCTGATCCAGTCCCTTTTATGCCACCATTAATATCATACCATGTATAAATATCGTTACTACCTCCTCCGCTAGCTATGTATGTTATTCTTTGATTTCCTCTTGCATCACAATCTACATTTGCATTCACAGTAGGAGAAACTAATTTCCCAACATGTGCTACTACCGGAACTTTTGGACTTGAACAATTCGTAGCAGTATTGATTTTAGCAACATAGAACGTAGTAGTTTGAGAAAGAGGCTGAGTTGTATATTCCGCCTCAGTTGCACCATTAATTGCAACTTCAGACATGTCATACCACTGATATATTTCATTCTCTAGCTTACCAGATGCTTTTAGGATAAAAACTATCGGCTCTGTAGAACAGGCACCAACAGAAGTAGCCTGCGGTATTAATGGAATACATGATTCCGTTATTGTGAGATTATCTATATATAAATTGGCGTTATTACCAGAGCCAATAGCTTGAAGTGCAAGACGGGCTGTACCTATGTTAGTAGCTGTAAATGACACGGAATAGCTTAACAATGTACTACCCACATTTATTGCTTCACCCGCAAGATTCCTATTGCTCGAATTAGTTGGATTACCAGCAATAGCAGTTGTTGCACCGGACAAAATGTTTATTCTGCCATCGTTACCTATCGCTCTTGCCCCAAATGAAACGGTATATGTATATCCCTCTTTGAAATCAAAAGCTTGATTGATTACAGTGGTTGTATTATACCCTGGGTTACCAGCATTCCCATTCGTGCCACTCACAACTAGCTCTCCTCCTGTAACTCTATTAGATCCTATCTTACCAGTATAATTAGTATTAAGTGTGAGATCATCTCCACTGCTAAAGCCATTAGAATAGAGTGTTGTTTCCTGCCCCACACTCTCCCCACTCACCAGCAGGAAAAAGCTTAGCAACAGCAACGTAAAAATTTTACTTGCCGCAGCTGTTCCCGTAGCGTTGGCAGATGGCCGCTGGATGAGAGCGGCGGTTGGATTGTAGATGTGTTTCATAATGAACAAAAAATTAGAAGATTCAGGTTGATTGGTGGCTTGACCAGAGCCTAGGTATGGACATAGCAATTCCGAGTATGCTTTTTACAGCATTTTTTAGAACTCTAGTTTTAGAGAACTAACCAAAGGGTATAAACTGACTAGCTATAAGCTACTATGCGGCACACTAGCTTATAGGATCACTTTTACCCGTTAAAATATTCGGAAGAATAATTTTGCCCTTTAACTAAATAAGTCTAAAAGATTATTAATATAAAGCAATATTAATTATAGGACAGGGAATTTCCATACAATTATTGTTATTTTTTTTATCGAAAATTTACAAATTGCACTGGATTTAACAGTTATAATGTTTTATCTAAACATAAAATCATCTTTAGACCTAGATAAACATTAATATATAACTATTTAAACAATTAATTATCAACTCTTTCTGCGAACAGTGTAAGGACGGTCTAAATTGCACTGAATATTCAATAAATTAGTATCTAAATCCAACGCGACCATGTTGCCATAGGCGGCATTTTTGTAGTAAACGCACCCTGCATCCAGGTTGATGCGGGCGTCCTGGTGTGCAGCACTTTTTTTTATGGCATGGAGAGCAGTAGGAGTATGGCCGTGCAGGAGCCTCTTGTTATGTAGCCGGTCCCACTCAACCTCATAGTTTCTGATGTTAAGCATGGCCTCTTTGTCTCTGAACAGATCATCCTGATGAAAGTCGAAGCCGGCGTGTACCAGGTAGTAGTCGGGGAGTTCGAGGTGATAGGGAAGGGTGTCGATGAAATTGGCGTAGGTGGTAGGGAGCTTTCTGAAGTCTTGCATACCAAAGCTTTTAAGCACCATTTCCTTTTCCTGGTCGGACAGATTTAGCGCCGATTCGCCTTTGGAAGCGGCTTTTAGCAACATCTGGTCATGGTTGCCGCGCAGGCAGTGCACCTGGTACTGTTGTTTCTGGAGGTGGATGATGAAATCCAGGACGCCTTTGCTATCAGGGCCTTTGTTCACGTAGTCGCCAAGCAGGTATAGCTCGTCCGTTTTTTTGAGTTGCAGTTGCTCGAGCACGAGCGCTTTGAAGGTACGGGCACAGCCGTGTATGTCACTGATCGCGTATCGGGCCATGGCGGTGTACGTCTGGTCTGAGTCGGTTTAACGAGGCTAAAAAAATAGCACCTGTTTCAAAAGCAGGTGCTATTCCTTTCAGCTTTGTTCTGATTAGTTATACTTGTTGTTATCCAAGCCGGGCTTGTCATGGTTGCGGTTAGGGTTGTTCACGCGCACATTGGCACCTGTTTCATCCGCATCATCCACGGTATACTTCTCTTCCAGTTCCTCGTGCTCAGCTCTTGTGCTGTTTGGGTCTACAGGCTTACCGCCGGCAGCTTTGTCCTGACCTTTGCCAGCTGGATTTCCTGTATTTTCCCCTCCAGGCTGGGTATGCTTATATGATGGCATAATGTGTCCTCCTTGTATTTAAGTTAAAAATAAAAGGCAAGCTGCCTCGGCCTGTACCGGAGAGCAGCTATACCTTGTGTAAGTTTCAATGCATTTGATCAGGTACCGCGACCTTCGTCTTCGGTACGCATGTTGTCGGGTGGCGGCGTGCCGTCGTCAGCAAAATCATTGACACCGGTAGCTGATGGTCCCTCAGATGCCGTGTCGCTGCCAAAGCCCTCTTTGCCGTCGCGGTTGCCGAAACCGCCGCGCTGGTGTTCGTTCTTGGGCGGATCTGCACCCGGTATGATGTGTCCTGCACGGAATTCCTGATCCGTGGTATCGTCCTCTATCACACGTACGGGCCTGTTTTTAGCGGCCTCGCTGTGCTTGGACTCCCCTGCGTGTTTATCGTTTTCTTTGTTTTCCATAGTTGTGTCTTTATCATGCTCCCCTCGGGAGCTATACCTGTTTTTACTCCATTTCGGCCGCTATGGTTTAGCTCGGTTAGCTGCCCACCTGTTCGCCACCGTTCACATGGATCACCTGCCCTGTTATGTAAGAGCCGTCTTCCGAAGCCAGCAAAACATAGGCAGGCGCCACTTCCGATGGCTGCCCAGGGCGCCCTAGCGGCACATTCTGTCCGAACTCCTTTACTTTCTTCTTGTCAAAAGAAGCAGGTATAAGCGGGGTCCAAATCGGGCCCGGCGCCACCGCATTCACCCGAATTTTCTTTTCTGCCAGGTTAGCTGACAGGGAGCGGGTAAAGGCGGTGATGGCTCCTTTGGTAGAAGCATAGTCCATGAGGTGGTCGCTGCCGCGGTAGGAGGTAACGGAAGTGGAGTTGATGATGGCATTGCCTTCTTTCATGTGCTCCAGCGCCGCCTTGGTCATGTAGAACATCGAGAAGATGTTGGTCTGAAAAGTGCGCTGCAACTGGTCTTTCGAGATGTCTTTGATGTCGGTCTGCTCATGCTGCTCGGCAGCGTTATTCACCAATATGTCCAGTCCACCAAGTTTTTTCACGGCCTGCTTTACTGCATCTCTGCAGAAGGTCTCGTCGCCGATATCACCCGAGATGATCATCCCTTTCCGACCCTCTTGCTCAATAAGCTGAAGCGTGTCTTTGGCGTCCTTGTCCTCGTTCAGGTATACGATGGCCACATCGGCTCCTTCGCGGGCAAAGTGTACGGCCACGGCCCGGCCTATGCCACTGTCACCGCCCGTAATCAGGGCTTTCTTACCTTTCAGTTTATCGCTGCCTTTGTAGTTTTCGCGTATGTACTCCGGCTGCGGGTTCATCTTGTGTTCTTTGCCAGGCTGCACTTCCTGTTCCTGAGCGGGTAATTCTTTTGGTTTGTTTGCCATAGTTTTCATAGTTTTAGTGTGATCGCAGTCCATACCTATACGCCTGCATTTTTGGCCTAGTTACCCCAACCCGGCATCTTGTAAGGTGGCTGCCCGTTTATACCTTAAAATATGTCACCAGATTATGTGGAGAGAAACAGAAAATAAACTTACCCGCAGTTTCGAGTTCAAAGATTTTAGGGCGGCCATGGCTTTTATGAACAAGGTAGCTGATGTAGCCGAGGAGCTCAACCATCACCCGTGGTGGAGCAATGTTTACAATAAAGTAGAGATCGAACTGACCACGCACGACGCCGGCAATACCGTTACAGACAAAGATTTGGAGCTGGCCCGGCGTATCGATGAACTCTACGACAACATGATGGTGTAACTCCCTTCAAGCTGCATTGCCACTGCTATAACCAGATAGTTGACCGTGCTATCAGCCGTGCACAATCGACAATTAAGTAATACCTTTGCTGTATGCAGGAACCTGAAAAAACCAACCTATACCTGGTGCCGACACCCATCGGCAACCTGGAGGATATTACGCTGCGGGCCATACGCATACTGAAGGAGGTGGATGTGATTCTAGCCGAAGACACCCGTACCAGCGGCAAGCTGCTGCAGCACCTGGGTATAGAGAAGCGTATGCACAGCCATCACTTGCACAACGAACACAAAGCCAGCGCTCATTTGGCAGAGCGCATGAAGGCAGGTGAGGTAATGGCGCTTATTTCGGATGCCGGCACACCCGGAATTTCTGACCCTGGCTTTCTGCTGGTGCGCGAATGCCTGAAGGCAGGCCTTAAAGTAGAGTGTCTGCCTGGCGCAACCGCCTTTGTGCCTGCTTTGGTCAAATCGGGTTTCAGCACAGACCGCTTTACATTCGAGGGCTTTTTGCCTCTGAAAAAAGGACGCCAGACGCGCCTGACCAGTTTGGCTACCGAGGAGCGGACCATGATTTTTTATGAGTCGCCGCACCGCCTGCTCAAAACGCTCACCCAGTTCAAAGAGTACTTTGGGGGCGAACGCATGGCATCTGTTTCACGTGAAATCTCAAAGATGTTTGAAGAGACCGTCAACGGCACGCTCGATGAACTGATCGAAACCTTTACAACCAAGGCGATTAAAGGAGAGTTTGTGTTGGTAGTTTCCGGAGCGGGAGCGAAATTATAGATGTATACCTATCTGTTAATACAACAGATAGGTATATCTGCGCCAAAAGCTTAGCACAAGCTGGGAAAAAGAACAGCCGGGCTGTGGAGCTTCGGTTCTTAATAGATTAGAAAAATAATATAATCGTGATACATACTCAGTGTGTCGTGATTCAAGAATTACCATGAAGCTATACCTTAAAAAGCTTTCACTGCTTTGTATGCTGCTGCTTGTCACCCTGCAGGCCCAGGCGCAGTTTGAGGATACCCGTCTATCTCCCGAAGCAAAAATCAGCCTGATCACCTGCTCTCCGGGCGAAGAGTTGTATGCCATTTTCGGACACAGTGCCGTGCGCGTCAACGACCCCGCCACAGGTATGGACATCGTGTTCAACTACGGCACCTTCGACTTCAACGAACCAGGCTTCTACGTTAAGTTCATCCGGGGCAAGCTCAACTACAAGCTCTCCATCGCCTACTTCCAGGATTTCGCCTATAGCTATACCCTGGATAACCGCTCTATTTATGAGCAGGAGATGAACTTCACGGAAGCGCAGAAGCAGCAGTACTGGCAGTTTCTCACAAACAATTACCTGCCCCAGAATCGCTTTTACCTTTATGACTTTTTCTTCGACAACTGCGCCACCCGCATCCGCGATGGTATAGAGGCTACCTTCCCCGATCAAGTGGCCTTCAATATCGACCACCTGGATGAGGATATGAGCTTCCGCAACCTGATCGACTTATACCTGCCTCCGCAGCCCTGGTCCGATTTCGGCATCGACCTGGCCCTGGGTGCGCCCATCGACCAAAAAGCCACACCTTACGAGTACATGTTCCTGCCTGACTACCTTTCAGAAGGGTTCGCCAGCGCCACGATTCAGCAAAAAGGTCAGCAGGTGCCTTTGGTGGGTGAGCCTAAAGTTATTTTCCAGAACAGCCCAACAGCCGCTTCAACTGGTGGCCTGTTTAACCCGGTGCTGGTGTGGTGGCTGTTTTTTAGCCTTGTAGTGGTCATTACCGTGCTCGACTACAAACGTCGCAAGCGCAGCCGCACCTTTGACATGTTATTTTTCCTGATCACGGGATTGCTGGGCGTGTTGCTGTTTTTGCTGTGGTTTGCCACCGATCACCAGGCGGCTGCCAATAACTTTAATATGCTGTGGGCGCTGCCTACTCACGTGGTGGCCGCTGCTTTCCTGGTCAGGCCGGTGCTCCCGGGCTGGTTGCAGAAGTACATGCTGGTAACGGCTGCACTGGCTTTCATTACACTGCTGCTGTGGTGGGTATGGCCGCAGCAACTGCACACCGCAGTTTTCCCGATTGCCTTAGCCCTGTTGACAAGAGCCGCGTATACGGTTTGGGCTGCCAGACAGCTGGTAGCTATCAGCAACACGGACACTAAAATAAAAGAGCGTATATGAACTTGCAGCAACTTTGCCAGAATGCCAATATCATTGTAAAAGGAGTAGGCGCTTTTATAAAGCACGAAGCCGCTGATTTTGACAGGGGCAGGGTAGAGCTCAAAGGCTTTAACAACCTGGTGTCATACGTCGACAAGGAGGCCGAAAAGCAACTGGTGGAGGCCCTGCGCAACCTGTTGCCTGAGGCGGGCTTTATCACAGAAGAAGAGACCGACAACACCCGTGGCGAGCGCTTCAACTGGGTCATCGATCCGCTGGACGGCACCACCAACTTTACCCACGGCCTGCCGCTGTACTCTGTGAGCGTGGCCCTGCTGGACGGTGACGAGGTGGTGCTGGGCATCGTGTATGAAATCAACAAAGACGAATGCTTTTATGCTACAAAAGGCAACGGAGCGTTCTTAAATGACAGCCCCATCAAAGTATCACCTGCTAAGGAATTAAAAGATTCACTTATCGCTACAGGTTTTCCTTATTACGAGTTTGGGCTCACGCAGCAGTACTTGCAGGTACTGGGCGCTTTCATGGGCAAATCGCACGGCGTGCGACGCCTGGGTTCGGCTGCCCTGGACCTGGCTTATGTGGCGGTGGGTCGTTTTGAGGGATTCTTTGAGTTTAACCTGAATGCCTGGGACGTGGCAGGGGGCGCCATCATCGTGCAGGAGGCCGGCGGCCATGTCTCTAAATTCACGGCTGGGGGCGATTATGTTTTCGGGCGCGAGATTGTGGCCAGCAACGGCAACATCCACCAGGAGATGCTCGATACCATTGCAGAGCATTGGAAAGAGCCTCTTCCATAAACTTTTTGTAAATTTGTGTAGTTGATAAGAGCATATGGTACAGAACATCATCATCTTCCTGATATTCGCGGTGGCAGTAGCCTACATGGGCTGGGTGATTTACCGCAGCGTCATGCCCAACAAAAATGCCGGATGTGCTAAAGGCTGTGGCGGCTGCTCCGCCATCGACCTCAGCAAGATCCAGAAAGAGCTCGATAAGAAAGCGGTATAGTAGCTTCCTCGGCTTCCTGAACTCTTTTAACTTTTGCTCAAGGCATACGCCTCGCCTGCCTGCCCGGGTATAGCGCCATACCTGCTGTCGCCTAACAAGATCTTCTCAGCCCGTGCCTACCTGCAAGGGACTGCCTCCTGAATAATTCCAGCCCCTTTTTCATATCCCTTGCCTGATTTTGCGTATAGTTCTATACCTAACTAGAATATCCCTTAAAACTATACGCTATGCAAGATAAAGTAGAAGAAAGAAGCCTCATTAACGTACTCAACCGCCTTCGTAAAGACGGCTATGCCTACGACTTTAAAGTGTCGGGTGAAGGCAAACTGTGCACCATGGAGGACAAGCAGACCTTCGGGCCAGACCAGGTGCGCATTGTAGACTTTTATCGCTTCGAAGGTGAAAGCAATCCGGATGACATGTCGATCCTCTATGCTGTGGAAACCAGCAATGGCCTGCGTGGCACGATCTCAAACTCGTACGGCCCTTACGCCGATGCGAAAGTGGATGACTTCCTGAAGCAGGTAGAGGACCTGGGCAAAAACCTTGACAAGAAAGACAAATAAAACATAAAGGGCCGATTTTCGGCCTTTTATGTTTTATACCTGCATCGTATATACCTAATTGTTAGACCTATCTTTCAGCTGGCTCTGCAGTTGTTCCAGGTGTTCATTCAGCTTCTCGCCACCTTTTATGCCAAAGTCCAGTGTGCGAATCGGGAACGGGATCATGACGTCGTTCGCGTCGAAAGCTTTTTTGATCTTAATGATGGCATCGCTCTTGGCTGACACAAAATCGATCTGCCGCGAATAGCTAATCCAGAAGCGGGCTTTAAAGTTGATGGAGCTGTCACCAAAGGCATCGTACATCACTTCTATGTCACGCGTCTTTACACGGTTCTTCACATCCTGCAGGGCCTCTATCACAATCTGCTGCACCCGCTCCAAATCCTCCCCATACGACACGCCCAACTCTAAATCGAGGCGCCGGGTCCCGTTACTCGAGAAGTTGGTAACCGGGTTCTCAAACACCATTTTGTTTGGCAGTTTCACCAGTTCGCCTGAGGGTTGCCTTACGTCCAGTGTGCGCAACGACACCCGCTCAATCACCCCAAAATAGTCGTTGGTTTCTATCATATCGCCCACTCCAAAGGGCTTCTGCACGGCAATGATGATACCTGAGATAAAGTTAGCGGCAATATCCTGAAAGGCGAAACCCAGGGCCAAACCGATGATACCGACACCAGCCAGCAAGGAAATCACCACCTTGTCGAGTTGCAATACGCTGAGCACAAAGAAGAAACCGACGGCCAGCAGGGCAATGTAAAGAATAGTGGAGATAAGGTTGTTGAGCGCTGCACTGTGCGATATACGCCCGATCACCTTGTCTAGTCCGTTGCGGATAAACCGGGCAATCACAAACGTGATGATCATGAGGATGATCGCCACGGCAATATTTGGCAGCATCAAAATCAAGTGCTCACCCCAACTCTCCAGCTTGCCCAGCAGAAGTTCAAGCGCTTTGTTAATATCGTTCATATAGGAATTCAGTTATTTCACATTATCTTCAGGTATAGCCTAGGCCCATACCCGCGTGCCCTCGGTGCAATTGCGGCACATCTCAATTTCCTCCCGTGACTGTAACAGCGATTTGCGGAATTGGTTATACCCCGGGCTGCGCCATACCTCCCGGAAGCTTTGCGCTTTCACATCGCCCATGCGGTATTCGGCGTCCTTGTCGAAACAGCAGGGCACTACCAGGCCGTCCCAGGTAATCACGCATGAGTGCCACATCTTCCAGCACTGGTTCAGGAGTTTGTTTTTGATGGAAAAGCTGCCGTCGCCGTTGTTTCTATACCTGGAGTAGTAGTCGATGGTCGGTATAAGCGGCGAGCCCTGCTCGTAATCATAGATCTGGGCCGTTTTGAAGACTACTTCGTCTACGCCCAATTCGTCGGCCAGGGCCTGCACTTCCGATATCTGGTGCTCATTGGGCTTTACCACCAGGAACTGAAACATGATGTGCGGCGTACGCGACTTCAGCTCTTTCTTCCATTTCACGACCTGCCGCGTTCCTTCCAGCACCTTGTCCAGCTTGCCACCTACCCGATAGGCTGCATAGGTTTCCTGCGTGGTGCCGTCTATTGACACGATCAGGCGGTCCAGACCCGACTCCACCGTTTTGCGGGCGGTGTCGCTATCGAGAAAGTGGGCGTTGGTGGAGGTGGCGGTATAGATGCCCCTGTCTGAGGCGTACTTGACCAGTTCCAGAAACTGTTTGTGCAGGTATGGCTCGCCCTGAAAGTAGAAGATCAGGTATAGCAGGCGCTTGTGCAGCTGGTCGATGGTCTGCTTGAATAAAGTGTCTTGCAGCATGCCGGTGGGCCTGGTGAAGGAGCGGAGGCCACTGGGGCACTCGGGGCAGCGCAGGTTGCATGAGGTGGTGGGCTCAAACGAAATGCTGAGCGGGTCGCCCCAGTGCACCGCCCTGCGCGATGCCCTTGCATACCAATAGCTGCCCGCCACCTGCAAGGCATTGAGCATGCGCAGCGGTGTTATTTTCGACAGAAAATTGAGCTTGTCAGAAAGGTGAAGCTTCATGTATGGGTATGCAAAAGAAAGGGCAGCCCACAAAGGCTGCCCTCTAAATTATACTTTATGGCGCTAACGGCCAAAAATACATATTGATTAGTATCGGAAGAGCGCTTTTACGCTGCTGCCGTCTTCGCTTGCCTCAGCCAGGCCGTTGTAGCTGCTTACAAACACCTTACCGCCCTGCGCCAGCGTCTTGATGGCCGCCAGGTTAATCAGGTCGTCGTCGCCGCGCTGGTAGTCTTTGTGCACTTCGGCCACGGCACTCTTGGCGTCATAACGTCCCCATACCGGGTTGCTTGGCGTAATAAACAGCGTGTCCACACGGCCATGCACCGCTTCGGCGGCCACAGTGGCAATGTCCTCAGAGGTTACGCCAGTGCCTGCCACGTTCTCGTAACGGCTCAGCGAGTCGGTGTGGCTTTGCTGCATCAGCGGTTTCACTACCTCCAGCGCCTTCTCGTGTATTGTCTGCGGGTTCATCCCGGCCATTGTCTCGTTCAGGTTGATGTGCTGCGGCACGATGTGCTTGTACTTGCTGAACTTGCGGTACAGAGCGCAGTAGTGGTCCACACCGGCCAATACGAGCGGTTCGGTGGCGTTGTGCAGAATCTCCTGCAGGCTGTTGTCTATCTCGTGGATGAACTCAATTACCTCGTCGTGTTCTTCGTCGCCTTTGGTGGCACCCGCCCCGTGCACAATGTTGGAGCCGTTCACGGTTGTGGTAGAGTTATGGAAATCCTGGTCTTTGCCTTTGATCGTGAACTTGAGCGCCTCGTTCATGCTCTCAGGTGCAAAAGCACTGATGTCGATCTGCCGGATGCGTTCGATCGTGGCCTCGTAGAACCCGATGCGCTCGCGGTACAGCGACAAAATAAAGAAGCGTCCGTTCTGGCTCAGGATCGGAAGGATCGGGGTGAAGTAAAACTGGTCGAGCACGTACACCACGTCAGGCATGGTAGTCGGCAAGGTATAGTGTGCCGAAAAGCCTTTGGTCAGAAACACGGCCAGTCCCTCAGCCTGATGTCGCCAGAATCCAGTATCGTTCAGGAGTTCTTCGGCAGGCTGCATGTAGGCGTTAATCTCCTGCTCTGGCACATCGTGCCTGGACAGCAGGGCGCGAGCTTCTTTCAGTTTGTTTTTAAATAGGGTTTGGTTCTGACCATTCAGTGTTTCGTGGCCAGCCCGGTGCGTAGGTATGTAAATGGAGATGCAAAGTGCGCCCTTCGTGTTGTTCTGTACATTGAGAAGTTTCTCAATGTCACTTTTGTTGATTAATGCCATATTTTCTAGCTGTTAAATGAATAAGGATATCTCAAACAATCAATTCCTTTCGGTTGCCCCCTCCTGATGAGGGGTTAGGCTTTAATTACGCACTAAACAAATGCACGGTTATTGATGCTTTCGGAAAGAAGTCCTTTGCCTCCTAAAACAAAGCCGCCCGTCACGTTAACATGACAGGCGGCTCTTGATAAAGTATAAGGTATAAACTGCTTACTTACGGGAGGCGCGGTTGCTCATCACATGCTGCAGAATTTCTTTTTCAACTTCGCGGTCTATGGGCCGACGGGGTTTCGTACTCAGAATCGTTCCGTCCTCGTCTATCAGGAAATAAGCCGGTACATCTTTGAGGCCATAGCTCCGAGCCAACTCGTGGCCTTGCCCTTTCAGGTATAGCTGTACGCCACCGAAGCCTCTCGACTGCACCACGCTGCGCCAGGCCTGTTCGTTCTCGTCCACTCCTATATTGATGAGGACCACATCGTGGGGCTGTAGCCTTCGGGCCAGTTCCTGCGCATGTGGTTGCTCTACCATGCACAGGCCACAGTCCGTGCGCCAGAAACTCAGGTATACGATCTTGCCTTTAAAATCGCTGAGCGATACCAACTCTCCGCTTATGTCCTTCAGACTAAATTCTGGGGCAACGCTGCCTATACCTAAGCCCGGGTGGCTTTCGTACTGGCGCAGCAAGGTGGCATGTACGTCAGCTATACCTTTGTTTTGGCTAAAATCCTGCAGCATGGCAGGCAGGTGCAGCACGTTCCCCTGCTGCAGCGATTGGCGTATCAGGTGGGCTTGTGCCATCACGCGTGCCTGCCCCTGCAAGGTATAGCTCACCTCATCGTAGGCCTTTTTATAATAGTGTATGTCGCTCGTTTCCAGCTTGGCCTGCTGCCCAATGAAGCGAATGTAGTTACGCAGTAAGGCCGGAAAACTGATAGCGTCCAGATTGGCAGGCTGGTCCATGTCCAGGTGATCCAGGAAGTCGAAGTATGTAGCAGAGGGGTGAAGCTGCACCGGCAGTCGCATCAGCTTGCGCATATCAAAAAAGGTGAGGCGATCGTTGGCGTAGCTGTATTCGATCTCAGCCAGAATCAATTGCCGGAAATGCTCGCTCACCGGCTTCGCTTCTATTTTCTTCTCGAAGATGGCCAGCTGGTCTTCTTTGCGGTAATCCAGGAACTGCAGAAACGCCTTTTCTGACAGCCTTACATTGTCGGGCAGGGTCTGGTAGTCCTCTTCTTCGTCAAAGCGATAAGTGTGCAGCGCCAGGTAGTTGTTTTCGTTGGCGCCCCGCCCACTGTATTTCAGTGTCTTGAGCATTTTTCCAGCTGCAAACGATACCTGCAGCTCAAAGCCCGGCTCCAGGTATAGTGGTACTGATTCGTTGCCGTAGACCAGCTCTACTGTCATGGGTTTGCTAACGGGCAGTTCAAACCTGAAGCGCCCGTTGTTTACCTCCGTAAAGGTGCGTTGTTCTTCCGGAAATAATAAAGAGGGGAGAGAGGCGATGAAGATGTCATCCTCCTGGCCTTTTTGAACTTTGCCCGTAATGGTAACGGTACTTTGAGCCAACAGGTAATGTGTCGCCAGCATGCATGCCAGCAATAGGGTGATCATCCGTTTCATAGGTACGAGTGGGTAGAGGTGTCTTATAAAATCTAATTTTGGTTGAGTAAGGCGCCATTTCGATCTTCCTGTCCAGGACAGATGAGATCTCAGCTAACGCACTCAACATTAATTATATAGATTATAATTCCAATTCCCAACGCCACCCTCCGAATTATACGAAAGATAGAAGTACTTCCTGTTTAAAGGACAATTCTAACCGAACAGGGAGGCAAACACCTCTTCTAATCGTCCAAAAGCGTGGACATTAATAGAGAATTTACCCAGGTCAACACCTTTCTTGTTGTATTTTGAGATGTAGATGTCCCGGAAGCCCAGTTTTTCTGCTTCGGTAATGCGGTTTTCGATGCGGTTAACGGCTCGCACTTCACCCCCAAGACCCACCTCGGCCGCAAAACATGAGGTGCTAGGTATAGCAATGTCTTCAAAAGAGGAGAGGATGGAGGCGCACACGGCCAGGTCAAGCGCCGGATCTTCCACCTTCAGGCCACCGGCTATGTTCAGAAACACGTCCTGTGCACCCAGTCTATACCCGCCGCGCTTCTCCAGCACGGCCAGCAGCATGTTCAGGCGCTTGCCGTCGAAACCGGTGCTGGTTCGCTGCGGCGTGCCGTAAGTGGCAGGGGTTACCAGGCTTTGCACTTCTATCAGCAGCGGACGATTGCCCTCCAGCGTGGCGCCGATGGCAATGCCACTGAACGCATCCTCACGCTGCGAAATCAGGATCTCAGACGGGTTACTCACCTCGCGCAGGCCAGTGCCCAGCATTTCGTAAATGCCCAACTCAGAGGTAGAGCCAAAACGGTTCTTGGAGGTGCGCAGAATACGGTAGGTCATGTGGCGGTCGCCCTCAAAGGTCAGCACCGTGTCCACCATGTGCTCCAGTATTTTGGGTCCTGCCAGGTTGCCTTCTTTAGTGATGTGGCCAATCAGGAAAACGGGCGTGCCGCTTTCTTTGGCGAACTTGAGCAACTCCGCCGTGCACTCGCGCACCTGGCTCACGCTACCGGCTCCGGCTTCTATAAAAGAAGAATGGAGCGTCTGGATAGAGTCGATGATGAGTACCTGCGGGCGCAGCTGCTCTATTTGCTTGAAGATGTTCTGGGTACCGGTTTCGGTCAGGATGAAGCAGTCGGAGGTCTGGGCATTGAGGCGCTCGGCCCGCATCTTGATCTGGTGCTCGCTTTCCTCACCGCTCACGTACAGTACCCGCAGGCCCGTCAGGCTCAGCGCGATCTGCAGCATCAGCGTGGACTTGCCTATACCTGGCTCGCCACCTATCAGCACCATAGAGCCCGGCACAATGCCACCGCCCAGCACCCGGTTCAGTTCCTGGTCTACGGTCTGGATGCGCTGCTGCTCCTGGTAATTGATGTCAGCGATGGGCTTAGGCTTGTTGGCCACCTGCGCCGAACTGCTCGTATTGCCCACTTTCCATACGCTGGTGGGCGTAAGTTCTTCGCGCTGCACCACTTCCTCCACGTAGGTGTTCCACTCCCCGCAGGCAGGGCACTTGCCGATCCACTTGGCCGACTGCGCCCCGCAGTTCTGGCAGAAATATGAGGTTTTGATTTTAGCCATTCAGCTTTATGCCTATGCAGCCCTTTTAACCGGAGCTGACGTGTTCTTGAATTGATTAAAAAAGAAGCGCTATACCTGCTGCGGATTCACGGCTTCTTCCACAGGCGTCTGTTTAAAGTATACCCTGAAGGTAGTACCCTGCCCCAGCTCACTTTCCAGTTCTATGCGGCCGCCATTGTTTTCGATAATCCGCTTCACAATGTACAGGCCTATACCTGTGCCTTCTACGTGATTGTGCAGGCGTTTAAACATATTGAAGAGCTTTTGCTCCTGTCCTTTTTTGATGCCAAGTCCATTGTCCTGCACGCGCAACACCACATACTCCCCTTCCTGGTAGGTGCTGATGTGCACCTCCGGCCTTAGATCCGGCTTGCGGTACTTGAGCGCATTGGACACCAGGTTGTAAATGATGCTTCGCAGGTTTTTGCGGGCATACAGCAGATTCTTCACCTGAAAATCTACCTGCACATTCGCATTGGATTCTCTTGCGAGACTGTCTATGTCCAGCATCACATCCTGCAGCACCTGTTCAAACACCAGCGGCTCTGCTTTGGCATGGAGCCCTTTCTGCACTTTGGTGATCTCAGCCAGGTCGGCAATCGTCCGCTTCAGCTTGTCGATTGCATCTGCCAGCATATCGAGCAGTTGTTTGTCTTCGCTCTCCAGTTTGCCTTCCAGTATGTCGCGTAACAGGTTCGACAGGCCCTCCATGTTGGCAATCGGAGACTTCAGGTCATGCGAGGCCGTATAGACGAAGTTGTCCAGGTCGTTGTTAGTGCGCAGCAGTTCCATGTTTTTCAGGCTGAGCTCCTCATTGGTTGACACCAGCTTGGTGCGGGCTTTCACCAACTCCGTTACCTCCACTGCGAAAATCAGCACGGCCTCTGGTTTGCCCTTTGCATCCATAAGCGGCTGTATCACAATGTTGAAGTAGCCTTGCGTCTGGTTGCCGTTGTTGTGGCTGTCAACCATAAGGGGCACCTCCTTGCCCACAAAGGGAGAGCCCGTTTCAAATACCTTCTTTATCTCTTCGAATATACCCTGGTACTCCAGTTCAGGGTGGGCCTCACGCAGCGTCTTACCTACCAGCAGGCGGTGTCCGAACAGCTTGCGGTAAAGCGGGTTGGCCAGCAGGTACTGCTGGTCTGAGGCGCGCACGAGCCCTACCAGGGCCGGTACTTCGAGGAACAGCTTCTGCAACAGTTCGGCATTCTGCTTCACTTTGCGGTCTGCCTCCTTTATATCCGTAATATCGATTGCCGAACTGATGTGCCCCAGGAATTCGCCATCGGCGCCGACGCGGGGCGTACAGGTAACCACCATCCAGCGGTACTGCCCATCATGTCGGCGCATGCGCACCTCTACACTAAAATCGCTTTCTGAGGCAAGGGCATTGTTGTACTGCTCATCAAAGCCAGGCAGGTCCTGCGGGTGGATGATTTGCTGCCAGCCGAAGTTGATGCTGTCTTCGAAGCTTTGGCCACTAAAGTCGAGCCATTGCCTGTTCACATACACGCTCTGCTTCCAGATGTCGAGTATGCTGATGATCACCGGGGCGTTATCAGCCATGGTCCGGAAGCGGGCCTCACTTTCGATTATGGCCTGCTGGGCTCGCTTCTCTTCTGTGATGTCGCGCACTTCAATGATCGTGGCGGTTGGCAATCCGTTTTCGATGATCGGGTGAGCGGCAACCGTTACACTAAAGAACTCTCCGTTTTTGCGAATGAACACATCCTCGTGCGAGCGCATGTTGTTGTTTGTTGGCAAGGCTCTGTCGAGCGGGCATTCTTCTATAGGGTATGGCCTGCCGTCCGGACGGGTATGATGGATCATGTTGTGGAGCGGCTTGCGCTTGATCTCCTCCAATGTATAGCCCGTCATCTCTTCAGCTGCCGGATTCATAAAGGTACAGTACCCTTCAGCATCCATCATAAACAGAGCCGCCGTGGCATTGTCGGTAATCGTCTGCTTGAGGCTGTTGGAGCGGCGTGTGTTGATGAGCGACCAGATGATAAAGAACATCAGAAGACTGATGATGGTACCTCCCAACAAAATAAAATAAGGAAGTTCGGTATCGGCAGAGCGCGCAAACGAGGGCTTGGCAGAAAAGTAAAGCCGCCATGTCTGGTTGCTGATACTCAGCGTGTTCAGCATGTCGAGCTCCCTCTTTTTGGCATCGTGGTAATGCAGCACACTGTCTGTGCTGTATAGCAGGTCGTTTTTCCCTAAGCTGGTACCGTCATATACCTCTATATCCAGGTCGTTATAGTTACTCCCCCAGATGGCCATCATCAGGTCTTTGGCCCGAAATGGGCTATACACAAAGCCCTTGATCAGGCGCTGTCGCTCTTTGATGGCCTCCGGCTCGGCATTGTCCTCATAAATGGGCAGGTAGATCAGGAAGCCTGCCTGTTCGTCCACGCCTGTTTCCTGCACCAGCCTCACCTTGCCCGACATGGCTGGCTTTCGCGTGTCACGGGCCATTTGCATCGCAGAGCGCCTAACCGAGTCGCTGAACATGTCGTAGCCAATGGCACGCCGGTTGCGTTTGTCGAGCGGCTCCAGGTAAATGATGGAGGTGTAGTTAGCGCGCGGCGTATCCGGCCGGATAGCATAATCTTCGAAACCCTCTTTCCGGAGGCGTTTGATATGGGCAGGTAGTTCGTCGGAGTTTATAAAATGGCTATAGCCCACACCCTGTATGCCGGGGTAGTTCTCTTCTAGCTTCAGCGTGCTGTAGTACTGCGCCCAGTCTTCGCGGGTAACCGTATCGGAAGCCACGAAAAGCGCCTTCGCGCCCACCAAAATCTGGGTATAGTCGCGCATGCGCAGTTCCAGTGCCTGCGTGGCCTGCAATGCCTTCAGTTCAAAGAGTTTTTCATTCCGCTCCAGCGCTTTCTTCTTGGTCTCTGAATAAATAAAAAGCGTTAATAGAAAAATAAGCAGAAAAGACGAGATCGCGATCAGATACTCCCGGACAAACGCTAGCAGTTTGGAAAGTTTCATAAATGAGATGAACAGGCCATTCAAAAAAACACCGGCCTTGCGCAAAACAACGGCCGGCGGTAGCACTTAGTTCAATGGTTAGGTCATCAAAAATAACGAATTTATCTTAACTGCCGCAACATTTAGGGGCTTTAAATCCAGAGGCGGCGGCAGTGTGAACCAGGCCCATCATTATACCTCTGTCACTTCTTTTTAAATGGGTAAAGCTGAATTATCTACAGTTTATTGGCCTTTGCATGTTAATTTTACGCCAAACATCTTTTTACCATGATAGATATTCTGAAAAGCCTGCTGTTGAGTTTTGTAGCTGTGGCTGTATTGTTGCCTGTGCTGCGCTTTGCCTTGCGCCGGCTATCACCAGCAGGTCACCAGGCTCCCCTAAGCCCCGACGAGGTCCGTTACATGCAAAAGAAAGAATGGCAGCTGACAATTGCCTATTTTGTTTTTGCTTCGGTGCTTTCCGTTTTCTTCTCAGGGGCGCTGGCTATGCTCTCGAGCATTCTGCACATATCTTCCGAGCAGATGTTTGTGATGACACCTAACTTCAAAGCCTTCTTTGCTCCGGGCCTGCTGCTGGGCCTTACCGTGGCGCTGTTGCCGCTGCGACTCTCACAGAGCACCCTCCTAAACCAGGACCATGACCTGTACAAGCAGTACCTGCGCCAGCAGGAGGGGCTTCGCTCTATTCGCCTCTACGGCATTTTGTTCGGGGCCATGCTGGTTTTCTCGCTGGTTGTACTTTGGTTTGCCATGCGCTGGCATGTGAACGTAAACGAAAACCAGGTGCAGGTGACCAACCTGCTCAACCAGGAGCGTAACTACCCGCACAGTGCAATCGAGAGCATCCACTACCTGGGTGCCGAGGGAGAGTACCTTATCACCTTTGAAGACCAGACCATCCTGAACACATCTTATCTGAAGCCTATTTCCCTGGATATGATTGCTCTTATATCCGACCGCTCGGGCAAACGCGTTATCCGATAAATTTACAGGTATAAGCCACACCTTGATTATACCTGTATAGCGGCCGTAAAAGAATATTTTTCGTAGTTTTGCCGGAGTTAAACTGATCCTTTAAACCTAAGTATAAACGATATGCAAGTTCGCGTAGAGAAAGACACGATGGGCCCGATTGAGGTGCCTGCCGACAAATACTGGGGCGCGCAGACACAGCGCTCAAAAGAAAACTTCACCATCGGTGGTCAGCAGATGCCGAAAGAGGTAATTGAGGCCTTCGCTATCCTGAAGAAATCGGCGGCTCAGGCCAATGCCGAGCTGGGCGTGCTGGCGCAGGACAAAGCCGACATCATCTCGCAGGTATGCGACGAGATACTGGCTGGCAAGCTGGACGACCAGTTCCCGCTGGTGGTATGGCAGACAGGCTCGGGCACGCAGTCGAACATGAACGTGAACGAAGTGGTGGCCAACCGTGCGCACGTGGTACTGGGTGGCAACCTGATGGACGAGAAAAAGAAAATCCACCCGAATGACGACGTGAACAAGTCGCAGTCGTCTAACGACACCTTCCCGACAGCCATGCACATTGCCGCTTACAAGAAAGTGGTAGAGCACACGCTGCCCATGGTGAAGAAACTGCATGACACGCTGAAGGCGAAGTCAGAGGAGTTTATGGACGTGGTGAAGATCGGCCGTACGCACCTGATGGACGCCACGCCACTGACACTGGGCCAGGAGCTTTCTGGCTACGTGAAGCAGCTGGAGTACGGCATGAAGGCGCTCAACAACACGCTGGATCACCTGAAGGACCTGGCGCTGGGAGGCTCTGCCGTAGGTACAGGCCTGAACACACCGGCTGGTTATGCAGAGCTGGTAGCTGAGAAAATCTCCAAGTATGCAGGCCACGATTTCCGCACGGCTCCTAACAAGTTCGAGGCACTTGCTGCGCACGACGCCATGGTAGAAACCTCTGGCGCCCTGAAGCAGCTGGCCGTTTCCCTGATGAAGATCGCCAACGACATCCGTTTGCTGGCTTCTGGTCCGCGCTCAGGTATAGCCGAGATCCTTATACCTGAAAACGAGCCAGGCTCTTCTATTATGCCAGGCAAAGTAAACCCAACACAGGCAGAGGCGATGACGATGGTATGTGCCCAGGTGATCGGTAACGACGTGGCTATTTCGGTAGGCGGCATGAACGGCCATTTCGAGCTGAACGTGTTCAAGCCGGTGATGATCTACAACCTGCTGATGAGCGCACAATTGATCGGTGATGCCTGCGACTCGTTTGACAAGCACTGTGCTGTAGGTATAGAGCCAAACAGAGAGCGCATCAAGCACAACCTCGAGAACTCACTGATGCTGGTAACGGCCCTGAACCCGCACATCGGGTATGACAAAGCTGCTGCTATCGCGAAGAAGGCCCACAAAGAGGGGACAACCCTTCGCCAGGCAGCCATCGAACTGGGTCACCTGACCAACGAGCAGTTCGATGAGTGGGTGAAGCCGGAGGATATGATCGGCAGCTTGAAAAAGTAAGCCTAACATAAAATACACGCTACAGAAAAGGCGGCCTGCATAGGTCGCCTTTTTTTATTTTGTCGCACAACACCCAGCTTAAGGGCAAAAAAAATTTACGCCCAAAAACCCATTTTCGTCATTTAACGGACATATCCTTTCAGAAAATAGTCATTTTTAGTACAATTTTTCAAACAGTTACCGAGTAAGTCACGTATCCCAATTCAGAAGCAGCGCTTCAACAAAAAACCTCCCATATACAAGAATATTACACAATCGATTCACTAAATCGCATCAGGAAAGGTATGCTTTATGCCCAAAGTTAAAAACACAGAAAACATATATAATACAATTTGTATATTTTAATCTTAAGACTAGCTTTTTAAGCTGTTCGCTTTATTTTTCACTCTATACATTCTGCTATGAAAGCATTTACTACAAAAACCTTCGCCGTGGCATTTGCCAGCCTTTTCTTATTTTCATGTGAGCGTAACGCAGACCAGGACCTGGTTGAGCCGATGCAAGCCAGCCAGCAGCAGGACCTGAGAGGCTACGACCCCACTACCTGTAACCTGGTGCAGTCGTTTGGAGAGGGCGAACTTCCCCGCAAAGCCAATGTGATAGAAGAAGACGGCGCCGTGATGATTGTAAAGGCACAGCGTCGTGGTCACAACGGCAAGTACCTCCCCGAAACGGAGGCTGTACTGCTCGACGCACACGACCCGGCAACAGACTTGGTCAACTTTATGGATGCCCGGTTTGATGGCATGTCCGGCTTACTGACCGTAGGCGACGAGTCAGGTCTGAAAGCCAACCGCGAGGGCGGCCGCATTACGCTGGACTTTTCGCCGGTGAGTTCCGTCACCATGAAAACCATGGTATTTACTGACATAGCCGAAGAGGACAAAGGCTCTAAAGTGGCATTATACAGCCGTACCGGACAGCTGCTGGTGCAAAAAGAAATTCCTGCCAACGGTAAGAACGAGGTCTCGTTTGTGTGGTTTGACAATGTACCGGAAGTGGCCAAAGCCGTTGTAACCTTTGGGGCCGAACGCAGCAAAACAGGCTCCGGTGCCATTGCCCGCCTGCAAATGTGTGCGGAAGGACAAGGCCGCTACGACGACGCCCGCTACCAGGATGTACGTACCTTGTGGCTGGAATATACCGGCCAGCAACCAGCCAATGTCACCGTTAAATCGATGCAGGAGGGGAACAGCGGCAACGTAGTGTTCGAAGCGAAAGGCATGAAGCCAGGCACCGTGTTTAAGATCGCGGCTTCAGAGGCCAACTCCTTAGGTGAGTCTCTCGAGATCGGAACCCAACGCGGCGAAAAGCAGCTTATACCTGTAAAAGCAGATCCTGCTGCCTCTTTAAAGAAAGCGTATGGCAATTTCCGGGTAGTAGAGGCCCGCTGCAGCAACTATCCTCTCAAGTTAGAAGAGTAAGATTGGAGATATATTAATTAGAAAGCAGCTCTGTATAGGGCTGCTTTCTTTGTTTGTAACAGGCACTAAATCTATCTATTCCGAATCATTTAGAAATACACATCGTATTAAAAGTAATTTTATTTTCAATAATATTTGAAAGTTATGAAATAAGTAGTATCCTTGTGCCATGGAATATAGCGAAGCAAAAGAGCGGTACATAGAAGCATGGGGCAGCTTGGGGTCAAGTTGGGGGGTGAACCGCACCATGGCCCAGATACATGCGCTTTTGATGATCGCGACAGAGCCTCTCTCTACTGAGGAAATCATGGAAGACCTCAAGATTTCCAGAGGCAATGCCAACATGAACATACGGGCGCTGCTGGACTGGGGACTGGCCAAGAAAGTGCTGAAGCCGGGTGAGCGAAAAGAGTATTTTGTTACCGATAAAGACCCGATGGTACTGGCTACCCAAGTGGCTAAGGAGCGCAAGAAACGAGAGCTCGACCCGATTGTCAGATTACTCGATGAAGTCTCGGCTGTACAGGGTGAGGGCAAAGAGGTGCAGGAATTCAAAAAAGTGACAACGAATCTGAAGGGTTTTGCCAAGCAGGCCGACTCTGTGATTAATACTTTTATACAATCGAACTCGAACTGGTTCTTCAAGATCCTGGGTAAGATTACCCGCTAATTTTTTTTGCTGATATGTTTCAATAATTATTGAAAATACTGAATCATTATGAAGGCAGACCTGACCATCCTCGCTTATTCTATTTACCTCCCGATTGGAGTGTTTGTGACATACTGGGTGGGGAAGAGTTTGTACAAAAACGGCAGGTTATACCTGCAGCAGATCTTTCAGCAGAACGAACAGCTAATCGACCCCATCAACAAGGTGCTGCTCACGGGCTACTACCTGCTCAATGTGGGCTATGTGTTTGTGCTGATGGTGCAACAGTTGCCGATCTATACCTACGAGCAGCTGATCGAAGTGCTGAGCAGCCGGGTCGGTATCATCTTAGTCTCACTGGGTGGCATTCACTTTTTCAATTTAGCAGTGCTTTACCTGATCAGCCGGAAAAATCAAACTATAAATTAACTATAAACCATAAACAGACAAAGCCATGGAAAATGCACTAATGGTAAAAGGGTACCTGATCTATCTGCCAATCGCCTTACTGATGACCGTGCTGGTAGCCCGCACACTCTTCAAAAACAGCCAGATCTTTATGCTGGACATTTTCAACGGCCGGGAGGAAATCGCCATGGCCACCAACAGACTCTTTGAGATTGGATTCTACCTGATGAACATTGGGGCCGCCTTGCTGATTCTGAAGATGAACGGAATCTTCACGCCGCAAGACCTGATCGAAGCACTGAGCCACAAGTTGGGAGGCTTCTCTATCTACCTCGGCATTATGCTCTTTCTAAACCTATACCTGTTCTTCCGGGGCAAACGCAAAGCGAAAGAAAAAGTGCAGGTCGCTGAAGTAAAAGCCTAAGCAATTAAAGTCTGGAGCAGCTCCGGCAGGGGCTGCTTCCTCTTGAGCTATTACCAGCAAACTTATACTTGTAGCATAGCAAAAGCCCTCGAAACATGAACAAGAGAAGTTTACGCACTACACTCATTGCAATTGGAATACCCACAGTTTACGCAGTCGTTCTGAGGCTCCTGTTTGGGATTGAGTCCTGGGCAAATTTGTTTTCTGTCATGACAGTTACCTTTCTGTTCTGCCTGCCTACAATTGTCGGCGCGCTGACCGTATACCTGTCCGACGCGAGCAAGGCAAGGAAAACCAGCTACAGAATAATCGCTCCCTGGATACCTGTCTTCCTGTTCTTTGTGATTACGCTTGCATTGGCACTGGAGGGCTGGGCATGCTGGCTGATGATACTGCCTGTGTTCCTGATCGCCGCTTCGCTTGGTGGCTTATTGGGGGGCTACCTGAAAGCACGGAATATGAACAACAAACTCAGCATTTCCACTCTCGTGTTGCTTCCCCTGCTGCTGTCTCCCCTTGAGAGCATGATCGAATCTTTACCTGGCACCTACAAAGCCTATACCTATATCGACATTGATGCGCCGGCAGATAAGATCTGGCGCAACGTGACCAGGGTAATGGAGATTCCTGAAGCTGAAGACACCGGCTACCTGACCAGAACACTCGGCTTCCCGAGGCCTGTAAAAGCGGAGTTGAATTATGAGGGAGTGGGCGCCTACCGGAAAGCAATCTTCACCAATGGCCTTGTCTTCCACGAAACGGTAACGGAGTATCAGGATCTGCAGAAAATGGTGTTCAACATCAAAGCACATCCACACGAAATCCCGTCAACCACACTCGACGAGCACGTGGTAATAGGAGGGGATTATTTTGATGTGCTCAGCGGGACTTACGAACTTGAAAAGCTGCCCAACGGTATACACCGTCTGCACCTGTACAGCTATTTTAAGATGAACACGACTTTTAATTTCTATGCTGGGCTGTGGGGAAAATGGATTATGAAAGACATTCAGAACAATATTCTTAAAATTGAGAAACAGCGTTCAGAGAGTATGTAACTTTACTGAGACATCCGAAACTTAGTAAACGATACCCGTTCATTTACCGATTACCGCAGTAGCTTATGCCCTCTGGCTATTTCTGGTTACACACCTGCTCCAGAACATTTAACTTACTCTACACGGCATCACAACTATCTGCCATTACCATAAGTATGATTACGTATGCTTTATACCCATACCTCTAACATCTAAGCTATGGACAAACTCAAAAACAAAGTTGCTTTAATTACCGGATCCGACTCAGGTATAGGACAAGCCACCGCAATTGAATTCGCAAAAGAAGGGGCAGACGTAGTGGTGACTTACCACACCGACAAAGAAGGCGCCGAAAAGACCTTGGGCGAGGTCAAGAAGCATGGCCGGAAAGGAATGGTGCTGCAGGTGGATATCAGTGATGAGCAGGCGGTGGAAAAGCTTTTTGAGCAGGTCCTGAAAGAGTTTGGCTCCATCGATATACTTGTGAATAACGCAGCGGTAAACGGCTCTGGCATCAACGTGGCTGACATGGACACCGAAGTTTTCGACAGAACGATCAAGACCAATCTCTATGGCACCTTCTTCTGTTCCCGTGCTTTTATCAGGCACCGCAAGCAGCAGGGAGGCAAGGGTAAGATCGTCAATGTGTCTTCGGTGCACGAGGAGATCGTATCGGCGGGCACGGCAGACTATTGTGCTTCCAAAGCGGGCGTGCGCAACCTCACCCGCACCCTGGCACTCGAACTGGCGGAGGATGGCATCAACGTGAACAACATTTGTCCCGGCATGATCCTGACGCCCATGAACCAGGAGGCAGTGGACGACAAGGAAAAACGTGAAGAGAGCGAAGAGAATATACCTATGAAGCGGGCCGGAAAGCCGGAAGAGATCGCCAAAGTAGCCCTTTTCCTGGCCTCTTCCGATGCTGACTATGTAACCGGATCGAGCTACTTTATGGACGGCGGGCTGTCGCAGTACATGGGGCAGGGGGCATAACCTATAACTATTACCTCGGTCATCCTGTCAGATCGTGCCCTTGCGGTGCGTTATTTGTATACCTTCGTATACACAACGTAATTACAGATAAGCTTATGAAAATTGCGAAAGACCCATCCGAATATAACCAACTGACACCAGACGAAGAGCGCATAATTGTGCGCAAAGGCACCGAATATCCGGGCACCGGTGAGTATAACAGCTTTAAAGGAGAAGGCGTATACCTGTGCCGCCGCTGCAATGCGCCGCTCTATACCTCCGAATATAAGTTCGAGTCGAACTGCGGCTGGCCTAGCTTCGACGATGAGATAACGGGCGCTGTGAAGCGTATACCTGACCCGGACGGTCACCGCACTGAGATCGTATGCGCCAACTGTGGCGGTCACCTGGGCCACGTGTTTGAAGGGGAGTACCTCACTCCAAAGAACGTTCGCCACTGCGTCAATTCCCTTTCCATGAAATTTGTACCGGTCGAAGATCTGGAAAAGTAAACCGCAGATATAGCCGCAAGCAAATGTTTAAGCACAGGCAACAGGTATCGGCCAATGGTCGCGCACATGAAACCGGCTTTTATGTCTGCACCTGTTGTGGCCATGCGCTGTTTGAGGCCAGCAGTAAATTTGAGGTCGGATCCGGCTTTCCCAGCTTCTGGGAGCAGATTGGGAACCATGTTATCCACAAGGTACTCAAAACCTATGAGCGGGAGCGCACGCAACTGCTGTGCAGTAAATGCGGTCAGCACCTGGGGCACCTCTTCGAGGACGCACGCACTCCCACGCAATTTCGCTATTGTATCAATGAGGCAGCCATCCGTTTTGCAGAATAGCAATGCAGGGCTGTCTCTTAACTTTATACCTGTTTCAGCAGTATATCATCGTAAAAACCGAATATTCTCACCCCGTTATATTCTATCATGAGCCGACCCTCTTTTATCAGAAGCCGCTTTAACAGTTTCCGGTTTGCTTTTAATGGTCTGACAGCCGTATTCCGCTCCGAGCCCAATATGCACCTGCATGTGCTGGCCAGCATCATCGTACTGGTCATGGCCTATCGCTTTGAAGTCACCCGGGTAGAGTGGTGCCTGCTTATCCTATGCATTGGCATGGTATGGGTGGCCGAAATTTTCAACACTTCCATCGAAACACTTACCGATCTGGTGTCGCCGGAACATAACATCTGGGCAGGCAAAACCAAAGACCTGGCGGCCGGCGGCGTATTAATGGCTGCAATGACCTCTGTAGCTGTTGGTTTGTTCATCTTCGTACCTTATTGGGTCCACTACGTAAACACTGAATTGTAAATGCCGCAAAGGCAGGTACAGGTATAATACGGTACCATAACCAGTGTTTAGCCATAAATGCCTACCTTTGCGCTCCGTCTGAAAAAACGCTATGGCTATACCTAAACCATTTGTGTGGGCGCTTGCGCTCCTGCTGACGATCGCTTCTGTCGGTTGCAAGACAGCAGCAAGAACTGCCACTTCCGAGGTGGAGCAGGCAAAGGACATCCCTACGGGCTGGCTAAGCGAGCTTATTCGGGAATTGGAGCAGGAGGACGTTGCAAACCCACCGGCCAAGGTATACCGCTATACCTACAATGAGCAGGAGGTTTACTACCTCACCAGCCGCTGCTGCGACATCCCCTCCAAGGTATACGACACGGAGGGCAACCTGCTCTGCGAGCCCGAAGGCGGCATAACGGGTCAGGGCGATGGGCGCTGCGCGGATTTTTTGGACGCACGGACGAATGAAACCTTAATTTGGGAAGATAAAAGAGAATATAATTGAAGATGACTGGAAACGACGTATTAAAGAACCTTTCGGAATATAACATCTGGGCCAACCAGACGATGCTGCATGTATTCGACTCGCTGCCCGAACTGCCGGCTAACGCAGCACGCCTGTTCAGTCATGCGCTAAATGCGCAGGCCATTTGGATAGCCCGCATTACAGGCACCGAGAGCCCGGTGAAGGTATGGCAGGAGCATACGCTTGAGGAACTGCACAAACTGCACCAGTATGCCTCCTACAAAATAGCCGAACTGGTATCGAACGCTGACGAGGAAGAGTTTAACCGCCTGATCGACTACACCAACAGCCAGGGCCACAAGTATAGCACCCGCGTACTCGATATTCTGACCCATGCTTTTAATCATGCAACTTACCACCGTGCCCAGGTAGCCACCGACCTGCGCAAGTGCGGCCATACTCCGCCCAACACCGACTACGTGACTTATGTGCGAGAGCTGATGGGACAGGTATATTAGCACTTCTGCTAAATAAGAGCTAAGACAAACAAAAAGGAGCTATTCATCACGAATAGCTCCTTTTTGTTTGAGAACTTAAGAGGCAAGACAGGAAATGGACTGCCCCTTAAACTTATTTGATTGGTAACTGAACAGTACCCAGGTTTTTTATCTGGTCTTGAGATACACTGATGTTTGTCAAAGTCGTGTCACGGGCGGCGTCGCCAGTATAGAACTTAACTGAGTATGTTCCCGCTTTCACACCCTTGATCAAGAAATCACCGTTATCATTGGCAAAACCACCAATGGTGTCATTTTCAGCAGAGATCACATAAATGCCCGGCTTGTATTCGGCAGGCGTAACTTTGCCAGCAATGCCACCTGCTACTGCTTGGGTGATCGTGCGGATAACCGGTTTCAGATTATACTCTCCGTTGCCTCTGGCTACAACTGACTTGGCTGCGTCAAAGTCCAGCAGTACTACGTAGGTCACATCTTCGCGCAGATCAGCGTTTATTTTCACTTTCAGACCGGATGTCTGTCCGCTTGGAGTCTTCAGGCTCTTCACTTCGCCATTCTTAAGCTTAAGTGAGTTATTCTCGCCCAATACCAATCTGATCTGTGATATGCTACCCGCTGGCAGGTTTGCAGAAGCAAGCAGTGTATCGCGACCATTGGCGAAATCAAGCAGGTTGTATACACCTGGATTAATCTCATCAAGTGTCAGCCAGCCGCTTTCATTGTCAGTATCCTCTTTGTGGATCTGCACGGAGCGAATGTCTACATTTACTTCCTCATAGTCGCCCGGTGCATCCGTCATGCGCACTTCCATACGGGCCGTACCAGTGCTGTCAGTTGTTGAGTCGCAAGAGCTAAACCATACCAGGCCGCTCAATAGAAAAGGAATTACAAATTTTGCTTTCATAAAAATTGCATATTTAAGTTACATAGCAAATATCTGTTCCTTAGATGAAGATAAAATGAAGAATCAGATATTGCTATATTTTTTTTTTAACCAGGCATATGGATTTGTTTGGTTTCTCCGATGCCTGCGACTGCAAAACGATAAATAGTCTAACAATGTTATATAGCTTTAAGAAAATAAAAGCCGGCAGCTGTTATCTGCTGCCGGCTTTTGCTTAATTAAAAGAGTACAATTGCCTTAAGGCTATACCTTTATAGAAATTATACTTTACTGCTGCACTTTGGTCGTGTCAGGCTGCACAGGTGGCGTGGCTGGCTTCGATTTGGGCTTCAGAAAGTCGGTTATCTTATCTGTTGCCTGCTTCTTAATTTGCTGCTCAGCTTCCAGTCGCTTTCGCTCCAGTTCCTGACGCGCCTTGTCTTCGGCTTCCTGACGTCGGCGGTCAAGTTCGTTGCGCACACTGTCCTGCACCTGTTGCTTCTTCTGCTCCAACTGCAGGCGGGCATCGTCTACCTTGCTCTTCACCACACTTTCTACCAGGTCTTTGGCCTGCCCCTTGGCACTGCCACCCGCCAACGCCACGCGCGGCTCAGACAGTGTGCCGCCAACATTCAGGTTCAGGGTAATGCGATCCGATGTTTTAAGCGCCTCGTTGCCAATCAGGCTCCCCAGTCTGGTATTCAGTTCCCGGCCTACCTTACCAGCAGGTACATTAAGCGCCGTCACATAGTCTATGTTGCCGTTCACGTTGTTAGAGCCGCCCACGGTCATCTCTATGTCCCCTACTTTCAGGTCAAACGGACGAATGACCAGGCTGCCATCTATGATCTGGGCATCAATGCGCTTGTTTTGGATCACGAAGTTCTGCAGCTCGTTAAAGTTCGTCAGCCTGCTGATCTGGTCCACAATCTTCACGTTGCTCACTGCCGCTTTCACCACATCAATTATACCTGAGCCGTCCAGCGTCTTGAAGATCGGCACCATGTCCTGGCCGAGCTCCCCTGCGAAGTTGAACTTGGTGGAAAAGGTACCGTCTAGCAGGCCTGCGATAGGAGCAACCACTTTGATGGTGTTAAAAGCGTTGAAGGCTTCTTTGAAGCTCAGGTTTTGTACGTCCAGCTTCATATCAAAAAGCGGCTGTTTCAGACTCTGGGTATTGTAGCTGCCACTGGCCACAAAAGCGCCACCCAGCGTGTTGAATTTCACAGCTTCCAATCGGGCCACCTTGTCTTTCACGAGTACACGGCCGCCTACATTGTTTAGCTTCAGGTTGTCGTAAAGCACTTGCTTGGCATCCACATTCAGGGTGATGTCCAGGTTAGCCGGCACCTCTACTACGCCTTCAGCTTCGGTAGTAGCGGCTGTCGTTTGCCCGGTATTCTCGTCTACCATCCACTCGTTCACATTAAAGGTATTGGAGCTAAGGTCAAAGTTACCGCGCAACGACTGGTTCTCAGCCATTGCATAGCCTATGTAGTTCGACACCGTACCGCTGGCTCTGAAGTCGCTTTTGCCCAGGTAGCCGCTCATGTTATTGAGTTGGATGCGCTCGTTATTGAACACGGCATCAGCACTGTTGATTTTTATACCTTGCGGCATGTCGGTGCTCACGAAATTCAGGTTTTTGATTCCCATGGTACCGTTTGCCGTCACATTGCTGTACTTCTCAGCTTCGATATCTGACATCTTGCCCTTAGCAGCCACATTGGCGTTGATGCGCCCTGTCACTGTCATACCTTCCTGCGGGAATATTTTGGTTAACTTCTCCAGGTCGAGTATACCTTTTATCTGACCATCAAAAGCAGGACTCGCTATACCCTGCACCAGCATGCGGCCCTCCAGCGGCTCGCCGTCCAGGGTCATGTTGAAGCGCTCTATGTTGATGCGGGTGTCGTCGGTGTTTCCTGTTTTATTGAGGATGTTCACCACTGCGTTCAGGTTCTGGATGGGCGCGGGGAAGTCAGCTGACTTCACATAGCCGTTGGTCAGGCGCATATCAGCGTCTATTACCGGCATGCTCTTCTCGCTGTAGGTGCCTTTTGCATCGGCATCCACTTTCAGAAGGCCGCGCAATGTCATTCCTTCCACGGGGAACACCTTGGTTACCTCGTCCAAGTCGATATCGGCTTTCACGTTTCCGTCTACCTGCATCACTTCTATACCTTTTATGAGCACACGGGCATCAATCGGATTTTTGCCCATGTCCATATGGAACTTGCGCACATCCACCACGGTGTTTTCCATGTTGCCATCTGGGTTATCGATGCGCATGTCTACGTTGATGTTGCGGGCGGCCTGCGGCAGGTCAGGGTACTTGAACATACCCTCGCTCACTTTCAGCTCCGTGCCGAATCCCGGCATCAGGGTGTCGTTGAAACGTCCCTTCACATAGCCGTCAAAACTCAGGTTGCCTTCTGTCTTGATGTCCTTGAAATCTTCTTTGAACATACCCGGCACCACAGAGAGCACACTGCGGAAGTCGGTGTCAGCAGCCTTGAAGGTCAGGTCCAGGTCAATGTCTTCTTCGGGCATCAAAATGGTACCGGCAAACTGTACCGGCAGCTCGTTGATGCGGATGTTATTGTCTTTAAAGGTATAGAGGTACTTGTCGAGGTCCATGGCCATGGTGACGTCGGCGTCCAGCACCGCGTTTTCGATGTAGTTCACCCCGTCATACGTCATCACAAAACGGTCGGCTTTGGTCTGCGATTTCATATCGAACACGCTCTTCTCAAAATCACCGCTGCCGGTATGCTGCACATTATAAGCCGCCAATCCGAAAGGAATGCTCAAATCGTCGTAGAATAGCGTTCCGTTGGTGATATCCCATTGCTTGATCGCCATACGGAAGTCACTGGCCGCTGTGTCAGCTTCGGCTGCTGTGGTGGTATCAGAAATAAAAATGTCCCAGTTTGCCTTACCGCTCTTGAGCACGAGCAGGCGGATGGTCGGGTCATCGAGCTTGATGCTGTTAATCTTAAGTCGGTTGCCGCTGATGATACTCATCAGGTCAAGACCCATCCGGAAAGAAGGGACCTTAGCCAGCGTGTCAGTTGCGAAAGAATCCTGGCCAACAACCAGCAAGTTCTCCACGCCGAGCGACATGTTCGGGAAATCCCGAAAAAGGGAAAGGCTTACATCATCTGTCGCATACACAACAGAAGCGTTGATATTCTTGGCGATCTCTTTGTCCAGGGCCTGTTTAATTTTATCTTTGAAGAGCAGAGGCACCAATGCTGCCAGTGCCAACAGCACTGCTAGGAAGACAAAAAAACCGATAACTACTTTTTTCATATAGGTGGTTGCGTTTAGTAAAAGCTAAGCTATATAATTTTATAGCGAAAACCATGCAGAAATTATACAAGCTCTGTAGCAATAACCGTTCAGGAGTACTGATAGTATGCGCATAGGCCTCACAAAATTACTTTTTTGCCTGATGATTTGCCTCTGCAGCCTGCAGGCAACAGGGCAGGATGCGCATTTTACGCAACAGTACGCAAACCGGCTATACCTGAACCCTGCCTTCAGCGGACTGGGCCGCGACTGGAGCGTGGCTGTTGCTCACCGCAACCAGTGGCCTTCGCTTAACGGATCCTTCATCACCAATCAGGTCTCAGCCGACTACCGTTTCGAGGGCACCAAAAGTGCAATTGGGATGGTACTGCAGCAAGACCGCGCCGGTATTGGCGGATTACAAAAACTGCAGGCGGCTTTGGCGTATGCCTACCATACCCGTCTTACCGAAAACCTTGCTCTCGCGGCCGGCCTTCAAACTACTATTGCTTCGCTGCGTGTCAATTACGATAACCTGGTGTTTGGCGACCAACTTTCTGACTACGGGCAAACTGCCCTCACTTCAGCCGAAGCCAATCAATTCGATCCAGCCAACTATGTAAGCTTTGCTGTAGGCAGCATCCTGTATAATAACAATTTCTGGGCGGGACTAAACGTAGCACATCTTAACCAGCCAAACTATGGTTTCGATGAGACGACCCGTCTGCCCCTGCGATTTGTAGCAAACGCCGGCTATAAATTTTACCTGAGCACTGGCCTGAGGCCAGGCAATGCCGAGTTTAGCATAAGCACGGCACTGAACCTTACACATCAGCAAAATTTTAGCCGCATAGATTTAGCCTTGTATACTATCTATTCGCCTTTGGCGTTAGGAGTAATATATAAAGTAGTACCTGCAACAGGTACCGAGCAGGATCAAAGCTTAGGTATAATTGCAGGCGTGAGCCTCAACAGGCTCCGTATCGGCTTCAGCCACGACGTGGGAGTGAAGGGTTTTGGCAGGCAGGCGGGAGGGGCGAATGAAATTTCGCTCGTTTTTGAACAACTTAACTTAAATAATTTGTTCACCGCCCGACGATTGTCCAAAATAAACCATAACATTGTTTGTCCGGCATTCTGAATTTAGTTATAATTGCACGTTAAATTACATTAAAAGAACCTTATCATTAGTAGGTCCTAATCTATGAAGCTTATTAAGTATGTATCTGCCGTTGTAGTAGGAGGGGCTCTCCTTGCATCATGTGGCAAAGGTGGCGGCTATCCAACTAGCACTGACCCAGGCGATTACAGCTCGGCCACGGGTATAGAATATAACGAGGACGAGACTGCGTTTCAGGTAAACGATTACGAAGATTTCCCTCAGGCGCCAGGCCTTGTATTTATTGAAGGTGGCCGTACCACGCTGGGCTCTATGGAGGAGGACATCGCCATGACCCGCGACAATATAGAGCGCACGGTAACGGTAGCTTCTTTTTACATGGACGAAACCGAGGTGGCTAACATCCACTGGTTGGAGTACCTGCACTACCTGAAGCGTGACTCTATACCTGAGGTATACGTAGCCGCTCTTCCGGACACGACTGTATGGTCCCGCCAGCTTTCTTTCAACGACCCTTATGTAACGTATTACCTGCGTTACCCTGGTTTCCGTTTCTTCCCGGTAGTAGGTGTTAGCTGGTTACAGGCCAACGACTACTGCACCTGGCGTACAGCTAAGGTGAATGAAAACCTGGCTAAAGAAGCAACTGGTGGTAGCACTAAGAGAAGAGGACTTTTCGGTAGAAACCGTACGGAGGAAGCAACCGAAGCGACTGCACTTTCTATTGAGTCTGGCTATGTGCTGCCGAACTACCGTCTCCCAACAGAGGCTGAGTGGGAGTATGCTGCCCAGGCTTTGATCGGTACCCAGTACAACGAAGACGAAAACCAGAACAACAGAAGACTATATCCTTGGGATGGCCATCAGCTGCGTAACCCACACGGCAAGAAAATGGGTCAGTTCCTGGCTAACTTTAAGCGTGGTCGCGGTGACTATGCCGGTATAGCCGGTTCCCTCAACGACGGTGCCATGATCACGGACTACATCTACGCTTACCCGCCAAATGACTTCGGTCTGTACAACATGGCTGGTAACGTGAACGAGTGGGTGCAGGACGTGTACCGTCCGCTTTCATTCCAGGACGTAGAAGACCTGAACCCGTTCCGCAGAGACGGCTACCAGGACGAAGCTGAAAATTACGATACAGCAGAAGGCTTCCACTCCCTGATCAGCAACGAAGTACGCGTTTTCAAAGGAGGTTCTTGGAAAGATGTAGCTTACTGGCTGTCTCCAGGTACCAGAAGATACATGGCGCAGGACTCATCTACAGCAACAATCGGTTTCCGTTGCGCGATGATCAACGCCGGATCTAACAGATAGAACTAACAGTTAATACTATATTTTAAAAAGCCCGGGGTATACCCGGGCTTTTTGCATTTATACCTAGGCTGCCGCAATAGTGGTCACACTTACATCGCTGCATCCGTTCTGCAACAGCGCCTGAGCACAGGCTTCCAGTGTCGCCCCGGTCGTCAGCACATCATCGACTAACAATATTCGTTTTCCATTCACTTCCGCCGCCTGCCTCACAATGAACACCTGCTCCACGTTCTGCCAACGGTCAAGGCGACTTTTCTTGGTTTGCGAGTCAGTGTCTATGGCACGTTCCAGCACTTTGTTGCTCCACGGAATTTGTAGCGCCTCGGCTAGTCCTTTAGCAAATCCATCAGACTGGTTATAGCCCCGACGTCGCTGTTTCAGGTGGTGGAGCGGAACAGGTATAACCAGGTCGAGATGCGATGCATACCCATGCTCTGACAGTATGGCTCCATACCGTCTGCCCAGATGCTCCCCCAGTTCCTGTGCCCCTCTATACTTGAGTTTGTGAAGCACGCGCTGCACTCGTCCTTTAGATCTGAAATGCAGATAGGAAAACGCAAACCTAATGGGCACCTTACCCCAAAATCGCTGCTGCAGGTAATTCAGCTCAGTAGCGCCATGCAGATGCAGGTCGGTATAAGGCAGTTTCACGTTGCACTCGGTACAGATGTAGCGCTCTCCTCGCGCCAAAGGCTGGTCGCATGCATGGCATATTTCAGGGAAAAGCAGGGACAGGAAATCCTGTAACATAGCGGGGCTGATGTGGTTAAGGTATTCTTGATAATTTCGATTAACTTTATCTCTTATACTTTTAATAGCATAAAATAGTCAAAGCACACACAACAATGAGTCAGATAGAAGAATTCAACGAATACCGTACGCGCATGAACGAACGCATCATGTCGTACGACAACAAAGTAATTAAACGCTTTTTTAATCTCGATACCAACACCTACGCAGAAGGTGCCTTGGATGTAAAAACCAAGGAGATGCTTGGCCTGGTGGCCTCCATGGTGCTCCGCTGCGATGATTGCATCAAGTACCACTTGGGCAAATGCTTTGAAGAAGGTGTTTCGGATGAGCAGGTGTTTGAGGTGTTCTCGATTGCCAACCTGGTGGGAGGCTCTATCGTGATCCCGCATTTCCGTCGTGCAGTCGAGTACTGGGAGGAACTTAAAGCCCAACAAAGCGCTTCTTAAACAAAATATTTCAATTGCTGGGTTGTTTACTTGCTGCTACTCTTCGTGATCCTTACGATGTTGAGGACAACAATTTAACAATTCAGCCATTTAACAATTAACTTATATGGCCGACGAATCCTCTAACCTGGAGCACCGATGGACCAATCTTCGGGCTTCCATGATGAAGACTTTCGGGAAAAAGCCTGACTTGAATGCCATCCTCTTTCTGATAGGTATACAGGAACTGGGCAGGGGTATCTCAGATTTCACAAAAGAAGAAAAGCAGGACCTGATGCATATTGCCACCTGCAAGGTGTTCAGCCTATCCGGTTTTTACGAGTTAGAACATGTTGACCAGGAAGGTTGGCCGCATTACCGCTCTGTCAAACCTATTCCTTTCACCAACTTGAAGGAGCAAGAGCGAATGCTGAAATGGCACATCCTGGAGTACTTCGACAGAGCCGACGAAATTTAACATCTCAAGAACAATTATTTAACCTGTACGGGCAGCATGTTCCCCTGGTAGATAAAGGGAGGCATGCTGCCTATACATGGACTGTGAAACAGGAAGTATGAAAATTATTACCTATAACGTAAACGGCATCCGCGCCGCTATTTCTAAAGGGTTTCAGGATTGGGTGAAAGCTGCCAACCCGGACGTGTTATGCTTGCAGGAAATTAAAGCCTGCGAAGACAAGTTTGATCGGGCCATTTTTGAGGACATGGGCTATAACGTATACCTGCACCCTGCTGTTAAAAAGGGGTATAGTGGGGTGGCCATCCTAAGTAAGGAAAAGCCCAACCATGTGGAAATTGGCTGTGGTATGGAGTGCTATGATAACGAGGGCCGTGTGATCCGTGCAGATTATGACGATTATTCAGTGATGAGCGTATACATGCCTTCCGGCTCTAGTGGCGACGAGCGGCAGAGCTTTAAGATGCAGTGGCTTGACGATTTCAATGGGTATATCGGAGACCTGAAGCAGACCCTGCCAGGTATGGTGATCAGTGGCGACTACAATATCTGTCACCATGCGATTGATATACATAATCCAAAATCGAATGCCAATAGCTCTGGGTTTTTGCCTGAAGAGCGCAATTGGATGACTAGGTTTATTGAGAGTGGTTTTGTGGATAGCTTCCGCCATTTCAATAAAGAGCCACATAACTACAGTTGGTGGAGCTATAGGGCAGGAGCACGCTCCAAGAACCTGGGCTGGCGTATCGATTACAACATGGTGACGGGCAATTTGCAGGAGCGCATGCAACGGGCAGCTATTTTGCCGGAGGCCAAACACTCCGATCACTGCCCTGTATTATTGGATATTATATAGTGCAACGCCCTGTACGTATACTAAATCGACCTTGTCATCAGTTAAATAGTAAATGAGGTAGGAGGTTCTCTTAAATTTCTCTATTTTAAGAACTTATACCTTTGGGGTTAATTATTAGCTGTAAGCATGGGTTAGTCACGAATAAAGAATCAGGCAGATGAATCAGCACGATGCAATGGACAGGCTGTTATACCAGCTGCAGGCCTTTAAGAAAAAGTTCTACCTCAACCTGTTGTTGCGGGGGAGCATTTTCGCTGTAGGCTTGCTGATGTCCATCTACATTGTCTACAGTCTGCTGGAGTACATTTTCTACTTCCCGGTTTTTGTACGGGCCTTTTTGCTGTTTTCTTTCGTAGCCCTCACTATCTACGCCCTCGTTCGCTGGATCATCCTTCCGCTCTCGGCCTTAACCAATCTACGAAAACTGCTCTCAGATGAGCAGGCCGCCGCCAGGGTAGGAGACCATTACCCGGAAATAAAAGATAAGTTACTGAACGCCATTCAGCTAAAAGACCTTGACCGCACCAACGAGCTTATTGCTGCCAGTATAGCCCAGCGCTCTTCCCAGCTAGTCAACTATCCTTTTGAGGAAGCCGTTACCTATCGCGAGAACAAGCCGCTTTTGAAATACATTGCCTTGCCTGCAGTCGTTATGCTGCTGATCGCTTTGCTATACCCTACCATATTTGTGCAGGGCACCGAGCGTATCCTAAACTACAAGAAACATTACACCCCTTTGGCTCCTTTCCGGTTTGTGGTAGAGAATGAGTCGCTGCAGACCTACAGAGGAGAGGACTTTGAGTTGAAAGTGCAGCTGGAAGGCAAGACTATACCCAATGAGGTATACATCCATTACAACGGCAGACGCCAGCGACTGCAGAAGAATGGCAATGGCTATACCTATACCTTTAAGCAGCTTCAACGACCTATGGGTTTTCAGTTAGAAGGCTCTGGCTTCATGTCTGATGACTACAACCTGAACCTGCTCTCCCGGCCTAGCCTGAAGAACTTTCATATGGAAGTGGTTTACCCCGCTTATCTGAACCGGAAGCCTGAGCTCATTCAAAATACAGGCAATGCCACTGTACCTGCTGGCAGTACCATCACCTGGAACTTCGACGCCACCGAGACGGAGCGTGTTGAAATCAAATTAGAAAACCCCTCTGAAACGCTTGTAGCCAAATCTAAGGCAAACTTATTCACAGCCAGCAAGCAGTTTACCGAAAGCCAGAATTATGGTGTAGACCTTCGGAACGCCCATAGTACCAGCAAGGAAGAGATCAATTACCAGATTACAACTATACCTGACCGTCATCCGCAGATCACGCTGGAGCAGTTCCACGACTCTGCCCTATACCGCTTTGTGGTACTAGCCGGCGAAATAGCGGATGACTACGGTTTGACCCGACTGGTGCTCAACTATAAGGTGACCAACGATAAAAATCCGCAGGCCAAGTATAAGAGTGTACCGATCGGACTGAACCGACAGCAACTCAACCAGACCTATTACCACCAGTGGAACACAGCCGGCTTGCAGCTTAATCCAGGTGACAAGTTGGAGTACTTTGTGCAGGTTTGGGACAACGACGGCTTGAAGGGACCCAAGAGCGCACGTACGCGTTCCTTTGAACTGCGGGTGCCGAGTAAAAAAGACCTCGAGCAGGAACTGATCAGCAATGCACAGTCGGTGGAGAGCCAGCTCAGCAAATCGTTGGAGAGGAGCACTAAGCTGAAAGAGGAACTTGCCCAATCTGAGGAGAAGATGAAAACCAAGCGTGACTTGAACTGGCAGGACAAAAAGCAGCTGGAGGACCTGGCGGAAAAGCGCAAGCAACTGGAGCAGGACATCTCATCCATGAAAGAGCTTTTTGATGAGCTCAACAAGAAGCAGAACATGCTCTCGGAACAGGACAAGCAATTGGCCGAGAAAGCGCAGGAACTGAAAAAGCTGATGGACAGTCTGCTGGATGAGGAAACCAAGAAGCTGTACGAAGAGCTAGAAAAGCTACTGCAGGAGCAAAGCCCCAAAGACTCCGAGCTACAGAAACTGCTGAGCAAACTCGACAACCGTGAGCGCAACCTGGAACGTGAACTCGAAAGAGCACTGGAGTTATTCAAACAGCTTCAGTTTGAGCAAAAGCTCGACAATATCACCAACAAGTTAGAGGAAATGGCCAAGGAACAGGAAGAACTGGCCGACAAAACTGTCCAGAAGCAGGAGGACAACAAGCAGCTGCAACAGGAGCAGGAAGGTATAAAAGAAGAGTTTGAGCAGCTGAAGCAGGACATGAAGGACCTGAAAGAACTTAATGACAAGCTTCAGAACCCGAACCAGATGGACGATCAACAGATGCAGCAGGAACAGCAACAGATAGAGCAGGACATGGAGCAGGGGCAGCAACAGCTCGAAAAGAACCAGAACAAGAAAGCCAGCGAGTCGCAGCAGAAGGCGGGGGAGAAGATGAAGCAAATGGCCCAGCAGATGGAGCAAATGCAGAATAGCATGAGCATGCAGGGGATGGAGCAGAACCTCGACAACCTCCGCGACATTCTGGAGAACCTGATCAAGCTTTCCTTTGACCAGGAGGGTCTGATGAAATCCTTCCGGGGCGTTAACCAAAGCGACCCACGCTTCATATCCCTTTCACAGCAACAGCTCTCGCTCCGCGACAATGCAAAGGTGATTGAGGACAGCCTTTTTGCCCTTGCCAAGAAAGTATTTCAGCTCGAGTCGTTCGTGACCCGCGAGGTGGCACAGATGAACCAAAGCATGGACAACAGCATGAAAGACCTGCGCGACCGCAACGTGGGTCGTGCTACCGCTCAGCAACAATTGGCTATGACTTCCATGAATAACCTGGCCCTGATGCTGAACGATGCGCTTAAGCAGATGCAGCAGGCCATGCAGCAAATGCAGGGCAGTATGGCCAGCAAACAGAAGGGCAGCAAGCCGCAACCGGGCGATTTTGGTCAGATGCAGGATGCTTTGAACAAAAAAATTGAAGAATTGAAAAAAGGTGGCAAGTCAGGTAAGGCACTGTCTGAAGAATTAGCTAAATTAGCTGCGGAGCAGGAGGCTTTGCGCAACGCCCTGAAGGAAATGGAAAAGCAGGGACAGAAACCTGGCGAAAAGGGCGGCAATGGTGAGTTAGGAAATATCACCAAGATGATGGAACAAAGCGAGACTGATCTCGTTAATAAACGTTTGACTGACCAGACCATCATGCGACAGCGCGAAATACTCACTCGTTTGCTGGAAGCAGAGAAGTCTATGAAGGAGCGGGAATTGGACAACAAACGTGAGGCCAAGAGCGCTCAGGATGTAGCCAGACGAGTTCCGCCGTCATTTGAGAAGTATTTAAGAACGAAAGAAAAACAAACGGAATTACTGCAGACTGTACCACCGGCCCTAACGCCCTACTATAAGCAGAAGGTAAGCGAGTATTTCCAGCATATGAGTAACTAATACGCACCTTATAGCATCACTAACAAGTTATATGAATCAGGTTAAAATTCAGATTCCTTCCTTAATCGAGAACATCCGGGTTATAGAAAGCTTCATAGACAATTCAAAGGAAGAATTCGAGTTTGAAGACGACGTGTATGGCAACATCATGGTAGCCGTTACCGAGTCTGTAAACAATGCCATCCGCCATGGCAATAAATTCGACAAGGAAAAACTAGTATACCTTACGCTTCAGGTAGAGAACAATCAGCTTCTTTTTGAAATTGAGGACGAAGGCCCTGGTTTTGATTATGACACCCTTCCGGATCCTACCGCTCCAGAGAACCTAGAGAACCCTGGTGGTCGTGGCATCTTCTTAATGCGCAACCTGTGTGACGAGGTGAACTTCCTTGACAACGGTAAAAAGGTGCAACTCATATTCAACATCACTTCCTTACAGAATGGATCATCTAATTGAGTTCTTCAGCGAGGACATCGATTTCTCGCTGGAAAACCCAGAACAGATTTCCGACTGGATCGCAGACATTGTAGAGCAGCATGAGCATGAATTGGTAGGTTTGACTTACATTTTCTGCTCTGATGATTACCTGCATCAGATCAACGTTGAGTACCTCGATCACGACACACTCACAGACATCATCACCTTCGACAATGCCGACATAGAAGGCACTATCGAAGGTGATGTTTTTATAAGCATAGACCGGGTGCGTGACAATGCCGCTACGCACGGCACTTCATTCCACGACGAACTTCACCGCGTCCTCATCCATGGCGTACTTCACTTGCTAGGTTTCAAAGATAAAACCCCTGAGCAGGAAGTAGCTATGCGCAAACTCGAAGATTCTTCCTTATCTTTGCGGAAATTTTAATCGCAATAAAAGGAATTACCAACCTCTCTTTGATGTTTCACGTGAAACATCTCTAAATACTGAATACATGTTTCCAGAATACGATATCATAGTTGTTGGTGCGGGTCATGCAGGCTGTGAAGCCGCTGCTGCAGCGGCCAAAATGGGCTCTAAAGTTCTTTTGGCAACTATGAACATGAATACCATTGCCCAAATGTCTTGCAACCCAGCTATGGGTGGAGTCGCGAAAGGGCAAATAGTACGGGAAGTGGATGCGCTTGGAGGTATGAGCGGCATCATAACTGACGAGACCATGATCCAGTTCCGCATGCTTAATAAGTCAAAGGGTCCTGCTATGTGGAGCCCTCGCGCGCAGAGCGACCGCATGCGATTTGCCGAAGCTTGGCGTCTAACTTTAGAACAAACCGAGAATGTGGACTTCTGGCAAGAGATGGTGACAGGTATAGAAGTGGAGGGCGGAAGAGCCGTTGGGATTCGTACCAGCCTGGGGATAACCATACGTGGAAAGGCTGTTGTATTAACAAATGGCACTTTTTTGAATGGTATTATCCACATTGGCGAGAAGCAAATGGGTGGTGGCCGTTCAGCCGAAAAATCTGCGAAAGGTATAACCGAACAGCTGATCCAGCTTGGCTTTGAAGCAGGTCGTATGAAGACCGGAACTCCTCCGCGTGTGGATGGTCGTTCATTAAACTACAGTCGCATGGAAGAACAATTCGGAGATGAAAATCCATCAAAGTTCTCATACACTGAAACGACGCCACTGGCAAAACAGCGCAGCTGCTTTATTACTTATACCAATTCAGAAGTACACGATATCCTAAAAACTGGCTTCGAGAAGTCGCCTATGTTCCAGGGTCGTATCCAAGGATTGGGTCCTCGTTACTGCCCGTCAATTGAAGACAAAATCAATCGCTTTGCCGACCGTGACCGTCACCAGATCTTTGTGGAGCCTGAAGGGTGGAATACGGTAGAGGTATATGTGAATGGCTTCTCCAGCTCGCTACCTGAAGATGTACAATTGAAAGCGCTTCGGAAGATCGTAGGTTTTGAGAATGCCAAAATGTTCCGTCCAGGCTATGCCATCGAGTACGATTTCTTCCCACCGACCCAACTCAACTTAACACTGGAGACCAAGGTGGTGGAGAACCTATACTTTGCAGGTCAGATAAACGGAACCACAGGGTATGAAGAAGCAGCTTGCCAGGGATTGATGGCAGGTATAAATGCACACAACAAGATAAACGAGAAAGCACCGTTTATACTGAAGCGATCAGAAGCTTATATCGGTGTGCTGATCGATGATCTGGTAAACAAAGGGACGGACGAGCCGTACCGCATGTTTACTTCCAGAGCAGAGCACCGCATCCTGCTACGTCAGGACAACGCCGATATTCGCCTGACGAAGCTAGGCTATGAACTAGGATTGGCTGATGAAAACCGTATGGCAGCTGTGGATAAGAAGATAACGGAGTCAGCCGAAATCATTGCGTACTTGAATAACAAGCCGATTGAGCCGGGAGATATCAACAGCATGCTGGAGCTAATGGGCTCGGCTCCGATCGTAGAAAAGCAGCGGGCAGGTCAATTGATCAAGCGACCAAACATCGAGATAAAGCATATCGCTGAAGCGGTGCCGGCCGTAGCTGAGTATCTGAGCAAGTTTAAAGCTGACAGCGTGGAGCAAGCTGAGATTGCAGTGAAATACGAGAGCTACATTGTAAAGGAGCATACGATGGCTGCTAAAATGGGTGAGCTCGAGAACTATAACATCAAAGAGAAAATAGACTACCGCAACATACCTGCCTTGTCAGCAGAAGCACGCGAAAAATTGCTGCGCGTACAGCCTGAAACCATCGGGCAGGCATCGCGCATCAGTGGCGTGTCGCCAGCTGACATATCGGTACTAATGGTATACCTTGGAAAATAAATGAGCTACGAAAGACTGGAGCATTGCCCGATATGTGGCAAGGAAGATTTTAAAAACTTTTTGGTAGTAACAGACAATGCGGTGTCGAAAGAGAGCTTTGTAATTGTGGAGTGCGAGAACTGCAGCTTCAAGTTTACAAACCCACGTCCTGATGTCACCAGTATTGATAAGTACTATGAATCTGAAGAATACATATCGCACAGCAACATTAAGACGGGCATTATCAACAGGGCCTATCATGTAGTGCGCTCCATTACAACGAAGCAAAAGGTAGAGCTTATCAACAGACATGCACCAGCCAAAGGCACCATACTGGATTATGGCTGTGGGACAGGCGTATTCTTAAATGCCTGTAAACAGGATGGCTGGGGTATAAGAGGAGTGGAGCCAAATGTTCGTGCACGCGAGGAAGCCTCATCACTGACAGGAGAAACAGTAGTTAAAGGTCTTGAGGAGATTTCAAGTGAAAAATTTGAAGTTATTACCCTCTGGCATGTACTGGAGCACATTCATTTGCTAAACGAAACATTGGCAGAACTCATAAACCTGTTACAAGAAGATGGTACGTTGATCATAGCTGTTCCCAATGCCGATTCGCATGACGCGCAACAGTACAAGGCAAACTGGGCAGCTTATGATGTACCACGGCACCTGTATCATTTCACGCAGCCCACTATGAAACGCCTGCTTAAGAAGCACAAGATGCAACTGGAGGAGGTGCTACCTATGAAATTTGATGCTTATTATGTCAGTATGTTAAGCGAAAAACAAAAGGAGGGAAAGACAAAGGTCATCAGCAGCGTATTGAATGGGTATAAGTCCAATAGCTATGCAGAGAAAAACGGCAAAGATTATTCGAGCCTCATCTTTGTAGCAAAAAGAAAATAAGCACCGTAAAAGAGTGTTAATAAATAAGAACAAGGCAAGCGAAAGTTTGCCTGTTTTTCATTTAAACGAATAGTAGATGAAACTTGTCAACAGTATTTTTCTCGCTGCCACCACCATTATAGTCGCTTCTTGTGCGAGTATAAATAACCCGGAGGGAGGACCTAAAGACGAAGACGCTCCCGAGCTTCTAACCAGCAATCCAAAACCGCAGGAGCTCAACGTCAGCACTCGCACAATCACAATGGACTTCAATGAGGAGGTGCAGCCAAATAACCTGCAGAAGGAATTGCTGATAACGCCATTTACCGACAACAAATACCAGGTAAGATTAAGCAGGACAAGGTTAGAATTGGTCTTTGAAGAACCTTTTCAAGAAAATACAACCTATACCTTTAACTTTAGAAAAGGCATACAAGATATCACAGAGAAGAACATAGCGGAAGGACTTGGCCTGACCTTTAGCACAGGAACGTTCATTGATTCAAGCCGAGTAAGCGGACAAGTGCTAAGGCTCCTGACACAACAACCGGAGAATGAAGCCGTGGTGGCTTTGTACCCAACGAATGATACACTCAGCATCCGGAAAAGCAGACCTTATTATCAGACACAAACGGATGCAAATGGGGAGTTCGTATTCGAAAATATAAAGGACGGCGAGTACAGAATATATGCACTAACAGATAAAAACAACAACTCCCTGTATGATAACGAAGATGAGTGGATCGCTTATAGGGGAGAACCGATACGCGTAACAAGTGAAGAACAGGACATTATATTGAAGACAGTACGAATAGATACAAAAAGGCCCCTGCTACAGCGCCGCGAAAGGTATACAGACCGCTTTGTAGCGAACTATAATGAAGGCTTGGAAAGCTTTTCTGCTACAGCCGTCGATTCTCCAAAAGACACTCTAATCTATAAAATTTCATCAGACGGAAAGATTGTTGACTTATTCGGAGACAACCGGTTTAAAGGAGGCAGAGCTATTTTAACAGCACTAGATTCGGCTGCGAACCGCACAGTGGATACAGTGCAGATAGCATTTGAGGGAAAAAGAGCACAACGTGTGGGCGGGGCCAGATTAAAAACGAATGGAAACGGCACAGGCAATAACAATACGATAAGCGAAGGCCAACTGGTGACCATTGAATTGGAAACACCGGTAAGGATACAATCGAAGGAGCCGATACGTCTACTGGTTGATAGCACTGTAGTGGCCAGACTAACTTATCCTGACCAAGTAAAATTAGACCGATCTGGAACAGAACTGAGTTTTGCAATGCCACGGTGGACGAACACCATGCGTGAAGCCACAATCGTTTTAGACAGCGCCGGCATCGTGCCAGTGCAGGGAGAACAATTCAGTAAACCTGCCATACAAATAACGATAGCAGAAGCGCGTGGAGCCGGCACTTTGAGAGGAGCGGTAAAAACACAGCAAACAAATTACATCGTTCAATTGGTAGACAACCAGTACAGAGTGAAGAACCAGGTGCGTAATGCCAAAACGTACAACTTCAGAAACATCGATCCGGGCACTTACTTTATCCGGGTAATACTGGATGCCAACAACAACGGCAAATGGGATGGAGGAGACCCAGAACTCGTCAAGGAGCCAGAACAGGTATACCTGCATGACAAACCGCTGGAGATCCGGGCGAATTGGGATATGGAAGAGAACATCGCATTTTAACAAAAAAGGGAAGCTGTTTTAGCTTCCCTTTTTTGTTAACCCACTAGATATACATTCAAACAGGCGTGGATAAAAATGCATCATAATGTAGCACAGCTGATGTGTGACAAATAAAATGGAAATTTTTCAACAATAGCAAAGCTGGTTGATAGCGTAAGTCAGGACCGTTGAAAATCCACTCAAATGAAAAAAAGGGATCTTTGACAAAAGATAAGACAAATAACCCCAAATAGCAATCAGCTTTAAAAGGGTAATATTATTCAACAAATCTTTAAAAGCTCTGTTTCGAGTATAAAGTAACTAAGTGCGTTATTTGAATAGCCAGGCCAATAACGCAAGCAGACCAGATTAAAAAAGTGGATAATGAAACTGAAAGCTACCGTAGAGATTCACTAGTTACAATCGGTATCACCTACATAACACCTATCCATATAAGCCTGCAGTAATACCCATACATTTAAGCTTCCTTTAATACTGGTAGATCCATAAAGCGACGATCAAACATTTAGAGAGTTTAAAAACTGCTTTTGAGTAGATCAGTAGAAGTATGACCTGTTTGCTAGGCTGGTACTAAGCCAGAAGTAAAATAGATAATAGTGACGCATCGGAAAGCATCATTTATGTATAGCTAAAAGAATACAATACAAGGAACTGATAGATGCGTGTAGGAAGCTCAGGCCACACAAACATAGATAAGTATTAGCAAAACCCACATGCAATAAACCACTAATGAAACAAAGTAGACTTAAGCTTGCAAATAAAGTCTTCGGAATGCCGTAAGAGGTAAAACCGAATGGTGTGCTGCTTAAAAATCGGCGTGTTTCTGAAATAAAAAAACCCATCTAATAATCCACAAAAAGAGCGGGTATAACTGTGGACAAGTGTGGAGCAAATCTGATAACTCAACATGCCCATGTTCCACAGGTATAGCAAGGGGGCTGTGGAACAACCAAAAAGTGGAAAGTGGTTAACAAAGGTATACCCTAAAAAGGCTTTTCCACGGAGGCAACTGTATGTGAAAAAAGTAATGCACACAAAATGGGTAAAAGTGGACAAGACAGTTAAGTGATTGAAGATGAAAAATTAACAGAAAAATAATATGTGGGAAGAGAAGTGTATGAGCGAGGTATACAAAAAGTAAATGAGGACAAGTCTAAATGTTCCACACTTATCAACTTATAAACAGCCTTAATGATGAAAGAAGATTTATTTAAAGATTTATCTAATTAAAATTAATAAGGTCAGGTAAGATGTGGAAAGCTGGATAAGTCGGCTCAAAAAGGAAGAGAAAACCATTCGCAGAAAAGCAGGGGAGAGAGGCGCAGGAAAAAGTAAAAAAATAAAAGCTCTATATTTATAAGGTAAAAGACACATAACATAAAACTATGACATTTCTTTTAAAGCTGGTACCACCCTTCGAAGACCCAGTGCTGATCTTCACACTGGTGCTGCTGATTATCCTGATTGCCCCCATTATACTCAACAAGCTAAAAATACCGGGTATAGTGGGGCTTATACTGGCAGGTGTGATTGTGGGTCCGAATGGGTTCAACCTGCTACTGCTCGATTCGAGCATCATCCTGTTTGGAACGGTGGGCTTACTTTATATCATGTTCCTGGCCGGCCTTGAAATCGATATGATAGATTTCAAAAAGAATAAAAACAAAAGTCTTGTCTTCGGGGCATTCACCTTCCTGATACCAATTACGGTAGGAACACTTATCTTTTATTACATCATGGAGTTTGAGCTGATCTCAGCCATACTTCTCTCCAGCATGTTCTCTTCGCACACCCTGATTTCTTACCCCATAGTCAGCCGTTTGGGTATAAGCAAAAACGAAGCGGTAACCGTAACCATTGGCGGAACAATTGTAACCGATACGGCCGTGCTCCTGGTATTGGCCGTGGTGGCTGGCGGAGCGGCAGGCAATCTGGATATGTGGTACTGGATAAAGCTAGCTATTTCGCTGGCTGTATTTGGGAGCATCGTTATGTTCGTGTTTCCACGCATCGCCAGCTGGTTCTTCAAGCAAATAGAAAGCGAAAAGGGAGCACAGTATATTTTTGTGCTCACCATGGTGTTCGCAGCGGCATTTCTGGCAGAGTTGGCGGGCGTGGAGGCCATCATCGGAGCCTTCCTGGCAGGGTTATCACTCAATACCCTTATACCACATAGTTCGGCTCTGATGAACCGAATTGAGTTCGTAGGCAACAACATCTTCATTCCCTTCTTCCTGATAAATGTGGGGATGATCGTGGACCTGAGCGTGCTCTTTCGAGGGCCCGAAGCCCTGATCATAGCAGGAATTATTGTAGTGGTGGCGCTCATTACAAAATACCTGGCAGCCTGGGCAACGCAGAAGGTATACGGCTACAGCCCAACGCAACGTAACCTGATATTTGGATTGAGCAGCGCGCACGCGGCAGCCACACTGGCCGTTATATTGGTGGGTTTCAACCTGGGAATCATCAACGAGGATGCGCTTAACGGTACCATCGTCCTGATCCTGGTGACCTGTCTGGTAAGTTCTTTTGTGACGGAAAAGGTAGGCAAGAAACTCGCTATCATCGAGAGCAGACGCAAGCCGGACCTGAGTCAAAAACCAGATCGCATCCTGGTACCGATTGCCAATCCACAGAACATAGAAAACCTGATAGACCTGTCTATCATGCTGCGCAACCCGGATTACAAGGAACCCATCTACCCACTAGCGGTTGTGCTAGACAATGAGCAGGCCGAAGAAGAGATTTTCAAAAAGAACAAGATGCTGCAGGAGGCCATCACCCACGCATCAGCTACTGATAACGATGTGCAGCTGGTCTCCAAAATTGACATAAACATTGCCAGCGGCATTCTCCGCGCCATCAAAGAATTGATGATTACGGAGGTGGTGCTGGGCTGGAACGCTAAAATCACCACGCGAGATCGCATCTTCGGGACCGTGCTCGACAACCTCCTGGAGAACACAGAGCAGATGATACTGGTGTGCAAAATCATGCAGCCGCTAAACACAACCAGTCGTCTGGTGGTGATAGTGCCAGCTTACGCCGAACTTGAAAGGGGCTTTTTGCGATGGATGCGCACCGTGCGCCTGATGGCTACGCAGCTAGGGACCAAGGTGGTGTTTATGGCAGGCCACAGAACAATCAACAACATTAAATCTACCGTAAAAAGCAGCAAGCCGGCCATGGATGCCACCTACATGCCAAGACCGACAATGCCTGAGTTTGCGAACAACCAGACAGGTATAGGCAAGGATGATATGGTGGTGGTGATATCGGCTCGCAAAGGCACTGTGTCCTACAATGGCGTGCTCGACAATGTGCCGCGAGTGCTTTCGCGCAATTACAAAGACAACAGCTTCATTATCATATACCCGGAGCAGCACCCAAACATGTACCAGGACAATCAGTTCAAGACGACAGGCTATACCAATGAAACAAGAGAAATCGAAGGCTTTTAACTACGACCTTGATTTCAAATCAACTGATTTCAGGAAAAACCCGGAGCTGTACCGTATAGGCAAAGGCGAGCAGGGCGTTTTGCTGGTAGAGCCCTATAAGTCGGAGATACTGCCGCATTGGCGCTTCAAGACGCCTCAGATCGCACGGGAGTCATCGGAGCATATCTACGGCTTGTTTTTGGACTACCTCCGTCAGAACGACTTTGTAGGCGCCGACATGGCACGCAAGTTTTTGCAGATGGGATACACCCGCTCACGCCGCTACGCCAACCACCGCACGGGCCAGAAGTACAAAGGACCTGTTCCGGATGATAAGAAAGGGCAAAGCGGAGCCCACGGCCGGGATCTGTTACCCCTGGACCCAGACCCGGTAAAAGCGGAATCGGCGCGAATCTTCAAAGAAAAATGGGAGGATGCCAAAGAGAATGAAACTTACAAAAGACTAATGGCAGATTTCAGGGCAAAATACGAGTCTTAAAAAATAGGAGGATATTAAATCACCTAACCTTTTAATTCCGAAATTAGTAAATCACATATCTTTGCATACAAGATAAAACTAGAGAGCAACATGGTTAACAAAGAAATCAGGTTAGGCAAAGGGCTTGGTAAGATCAAGTTTGGCCTTACAATGGAAGAAGTAGAAGCACTATTGGGCGAACCTGAAGAGATAGAAGAGTCCGACGAAGAAGATGAGTTTGAGCACCAGGCCTGGAACTACTGGGAGGAAGGCTACTCACTGTACTTCGACAAGGAGGACGACTACAAACTGAGCTGCATAGAAACAGCTAACCGCGATGTGAAGTTGTGGGAAGAGCGCATTTTCGAAATGAGTCAGGAGCAGCTGAAAAGGCTTTTCGCTGACCACGGCTACGAAGATCTGGAGGAAGAGGAAATGGAGACAGGCGAAACACGTATTTCCTACGAAAAAGAAATGATCGACCTGTACTTCGACGAAGACCAGCTGATCGCCGTGAACTTCGGTGTGTTCATCAATGACAACCTCGAGGTTGTTTGGCCAGAGAAATAAGAAAAACAGTTCATGCACAAATCCCGGCTTCTGCAAAGGAGCCGGGGTTTTTTTTTGCTTTCACCTGGAGCAAATAACCTGAAAAGAAGTGTAGATCCGGAAAAAAAGCTGTACCTGCCTCAAGGTATAGACCCTAACGGATGACAGACCAAGGCTTGCAGAAAGCTACTCTAGATACAGTTCTCTATACCTGCAGAACAGGTATGGCGCTGTGGAAAAACTATCGTAGAATAGCTGGCACAGGTATAGGAGGCCATATTTCAGGTATGGCTGTGCACAAGAGGGCACAAAAAAAGGCCCGGCTGAAACCGGGCCTTTTCAATAGCAAAGCTGCTATAACTTAGTTGAAGAAGAAGTTGTAAATCTCTTGCTGAATAACCGGGTTGATGGCAATGGCCATGATCACCGAGATCACCAAACCGATCGTTACAGACAGGATATCCCGCCCAATCAGGCTAAAGGTCTTGGCAAGTTTTGCACCACCTTCCTGCGCTCTGATGCGCATACCTAATTCGCGACCCGCCAGCAAACCAATGAACACCCAGGTAGTACTCATTGGCATGTTGTTCAGTTCTTTGAAGAAGTAAAGAATGATAGCGTAGATCAAGTCAATGATAGTGGCGCTGCGTACGTCACGCACATCCGATTTCTCGTTGATGATCTCCTGAATCTTCTCGCCTTTCTTGAAGAAAAGGAAGCCCATACCCAGGAAAATAAAACCAGCGAACGCGACGAACTCCCAAACGTTAAGCGAACGCGGCAGGTATACGGCTACGTTTGCCAAATCCTGCGCCAGCCATGTGTGCCACAGAAAACCCGATACAACCCACTGAGCCACTGTCCAAAAGCCATGTGCTTCGCCTTTCACAAAACGCTTAATGACTTTGGATAGCGCAAGGTATATGATAAGCGCTGAACCAAAAGCTGCCACATAGCCCAGCAAACTCTTTTCTATCATACCCACAATGGCACCTGAGCTTACCGTAAACACGCTCAGGAGCATGAAGGTGGTGGATACAGGTATACGGAAACGGGTAAGGAGCAGGAGGATAATCGGGGCTGCCAACTGCAGGAACACAAAGTTATCAGGCGTCTGGTCAAAGCCCTTAGAGGAGAGACGCTGGTAGGTTACGTCGCCATCGAACATATACCAGCTATAAAATACGGTTGCCAAAAAGATAGCCCCCATGAAGAGCCACTGCCAGTACCAGGCGCGCTTTTCGTTGGATACGATGAAAGTACCGATGGTCTGGATACTGTCATTGGCGATAGCCGAGTAGGCAGCAAACAGGAAGCCCACCCACATCGCGATGGATGCATACGGGTAAACGATACCGGCGACAATAAAGGAGAAGGCGATAAAATAAAGAAACTTCTTTTCCTTATTGAACAGCACATCAAGCAAACTAAAGCGCTTTCTAAACTTGTAGGGCTGGGTAGGAACTGAAAGTTTCTTCTTTTTTTTAGTCTTAGCCATTTTAAAGAATTGGGTGAGCTTTTAAAAAACGACGCAAGTTACCATAAAATAGGCGGTAGGTGGAGTTGTCCAATGTTAAGAAATTATTAACAGATGGAGAATTATACCTGTATTGGCGCTCAGGGTTATACCTGACTTATTATAAAGCAGGTATGGCAGAACAGGTACACTCAAAATCTCTAAACGGGCTATGGCATAATCACACCTTAATCTCCTATCTTTGCAGCATGGCGACACAAGAGAAAACCCCTGTAGAAAACGCACAGTTGAAAGATATCATCTCACACGCAAAGGAGTACGGCTTCGTATTTCCGTCAAGTGAGATATACGATGGCCTGCAAGCCGTGTACGATTACGGCCAGATGGGCGTAGAGCTGAAGAACAACCTCAAGAACCTGTGGTGGAAGTCCATGACGCAGCTGCACCAGAACGTGGTAGGTATAGACGCCTCCATCTTCATGCACCCGCTCACCTGGAAGGCATCCGGTCACATCGACAGCTTCAACGACCCGATGATCGATAACAAGGACTCGAAGAAGCGCTACCGCGCCGACGTGCTGATCGAAGAGAAAGCCGCCCAGTACGAAGCAGACGGACACTACGACAAAGCCAGCGAGCTGCTCGTGGAGATGGGCCGCCTGCTTGGAGCCGAGGAATTGGATGGCGTTCGTGAGCTGATCATTAAAGAAGACATCAAATGCCCGATTTCCGGCACTACCAACTGGACCGAAGTGCGTCAGTTCAACTTGATGTTTTCGACGCAGGTGGGTTCCGTAGCCGAAGACTCGAGCACCATTTACCTGCGCCCCGAAACGGCTCAGGGTATATTCGTGAATTTCCTGAACGTGCAGAAGACCGGCCGCATGAAAGTGCCGTTCGGTATCGCTCAGATTGGGAAGGCGTTCCGTAACGAGATTGTGGCCCGTCAGTTCATCTTCCGCATGCGTGAGTTTGAGCAGATGGAGATGCAGTTCTTCGTGCGCCCTGGCACCGAGATGGAGTGGTACAACACCTGGAAAGATAACCGCAAGAAGTGGCACGAGGCCATTGGTATACCTGCCGATAGCCTCCGCTACCACGACCACGAGAAGCTGGCCCACTACGCCAACGCCGCTGTGGACATCGAGTTCAAGTTCCCGTTTGGTTTCAAGGAAGTGGAGGGTATACACTCCCGCACCGACTTTGACCTGACACAGCACCAGGAGCTGAGCCGCAAGAAACTGCAGTACTTCGACAACGACCTGAACGAGGAAGGCAAGCCATACGGCAACTACATTCCTTACGTAGTAGAAACATCTGTAGGCGCTGACCGCCTGTTCCTGATGACCTTCTGCAGCGCTTATACCGAAGAGGAAATTACTGAAGGCGACGCCACAAAGACACGCACCTTCCTGAAATTCCATCCGGCACTGGCACCAGTTAAGGCCGCTATCCTGCCGCTGACGAAGAAAGACGGTTTGCCAGAAAAAGCGACCGAGATTTTCAACGCACTGCGCTACGACTTCAACACGATCTACGAGGAGCGTGACTCTATTGGCAAGCGCTATACTCGTCAAGACCTGATCGGTACACCGTTCTGTATCGCTGTAGACCACCAGACGCTGGAGGACAATACGGTAACGGTACGTGACCGTGACTCCCGTGAGCAGGTGCGTATGCCAATCAGTGAGCTGCACAGCTACATTGACAAAGCTGTCAACTTCAAGAGCATATTCGAGAAGCTAGCCTAAGGTATAGCCCTTCATAAAAACAGCCTGCGGCACTAGTCGCGGGCTGTTTTTGTTTTGTGGCCAACTGTTCCTGGACTGCTATTAGCGGTAGGCAAAGTTATTTGAAACATCCACTAGTTAGAGTTATACCTTAAATCACCTCTGAAAATGTCTCAAAATACAAGAAAGTGCTTTTATTATGTTAAGCTTAATGCTTGATAATGTTGATAATCAGTATCTAATAATAGTGAAGTTTATAGCTATTGATCTGATAAACAGCATTATATGTTTCTAAGAGTTAAAAAAACACCACTTATACCTGTTGCAAAGATCAACATCTCTGGACAAGATTATAAATGGTCTGTACTTCGGTTTCAATACTTCGTTGCTGGCAATTAAATAGGTATAGGAAGATGGTGAATGCTTTTGCGATTATGACAAACTCCTCTTCGAATGATATGTGGGGGTTTAAAAGCTTTTTATAGATAAAGGCAAAAGGCCAGGCTGTGTAAAATCTGTCCGAAAAGTGTTAATCAGCTCTATAAAACCACTTTACTGGCGATTATTCCACAGCATTTACCGGACATAAGCACGATGTTTTAATGCACCTTGTAAGATATAGGTATAGCAGAAGATGATAGAAAAGTCCTGCAAGCTGCCACATGGAAAGCAGCAAAAATTTAAAAATACTTACCTTTGTATTACAGCTGGAAAATCTGGAGTAAGAAGGGCTTTATTACAGTAAAAAGAGAGGGCTATCGGATTTATGACGATTGATCTCCTATACTGAATCTTTACAGCATAATGAGTGAAAATAAGTCACTTTTTACTGCGCTCTAGGTTACCTGTCCTGATTAGATTGCCAGGGTTTTAACTGGCAATATTGGGTGGAAGGCAGGCGGTGTAGATTGTACTGTTATCAAACCTGACTATCTTGCCAAATGGCAGTGCTGGCTCTAAGATTATGCCTGAGATAGCTGATTTGAATTTTGACGAAGAATTACCGGAAGATTAAGTGCTGAAAATGGCAAAGTATAACGAATACAAAAACCTGAACTACGCGCAAGTAGGCGAAGACGTACTGGCATACTGGAAAGAACATAACATCTTCCAGCGGTCGGTATCGACAAGAGAGGGGCACAAGCCTTTCGTGTTTTATGAAGGTCCGCCATCGGCGAACGGCACGCCGGGTATTCACCACGTGATGGCCCGCGCCGTGAAAGACATTTTCTGCCGCTACAAGACCCTGAAAGGATTCCAGGTGAACCGCAAAGGCGGGTGGGACACGCACGGTCTGCCCGTAGAGCTGCAGGTAGAGAAGGAGCTGGGTATCACGAAAGAGGATATCGGCAAGAAGATAACGGTAGAGGAGTACAACCAGCGCTGCCGCGAAACGGTGATGCGTTTCAAGAGCCAGTGGGACGACCTGACCGAGAAGATGGGTTACTGGGTGGACTTGGACAACCCCTACATCACGTTCGAGAACGAATATATTGAGTCGATTTGGGCCCTGTTGAAGCGCCTGTACGACAAAGGTTTTTTATACAAAGGCTATACCATCCAGCCTTACTCACCGGGTGCGGGTACGGGCTTGAGCTCGCACGAACTCAACCAGCCGGGTTGCTACAAGATGGTGAAGGACACGACCATCGTGGCTCAGTTCGAGGTGAAGAAAATCACCCGTAACATGTTCTTGTTTGAGTACGAGGAAGAGCAAGTGTTCTTCCTGGCTTGGACAACCACCCCGTGGACGCTTCCTGCCAATACAGCACTAGCCGTGGGCAAGGGCATTAAGTACGTGAAAGTGCGTACCTACAACCCCTATACCTACGAGCCGATTTCAGTGATACTCGCCAAAGACCTGGTGAGCCGCTTTTTCAACCCGAAGGCAGTTGACTTGGCTCTGACAGATTATAGCTCCGGCGACAAGCTGATTCCTTACAAGATAGTAGAAGAGTTTGTAGGTGCTGATTTGGCTGGCGTGGAATATCACCAGCTAATGCCGTATGTGCAGCCAGACAAGCCCGCTTTCCGTGTGGTGGTAGGCGACTTCGTGACCACAGAAGACGGTACGGGTATCGTGCACATCTCGCCAACCTTTGGTGCGGATGACTTCCGGGTAGCTGCCCAGAACGACATCCCTGCGCTGTTGGTGGAGGACGAAAACGGGAAACCAATGCCGCTGGTGGACAAGCAAGGCCGCTTCGTGAAAGAGGTGACCGACTTTGCCGGCATGTACGTGAAGAACTACACCGGCGAGGACGAATCAGCCGCCGACTACAAGCCGACCGACGTCCTGATTGCCATCAAACTCAAAGAAGAGGGAAGAGCCTTTAAAGTAGAGAAATACGAGCACACCTACCCGCATTGCTGGCGTACGGATAAGCCGGTACTTTACTATCCACTGGACAGCTGGTTCATCAAGACCACGGCGGTAAAGGACAGATTGATTGAGCTGAACAAGACGATTAACTGGAAACCGGAGTCTACAGGTACGGGCCGTTTCGGCAACTGGCTGGAGAACTTGGTGGACTGGAACCTGTCGCGCTCGCGCTATTGGGGTACGCCGCTGCCTATCTGGAGAACAGAAGACGGCGAGGAGGAAATCTGCATTGGCTCTATCGCACAACTAAGCGAAGAGATAGACCGTGCCGTGGACGCTGGCATGATGGACGCTGCCGTGGAGATAAATGACCTGCACCGTCCGTATGTGGACAACATCGTGCTCGTGAGCCACTCAGGCAAGCCAATGCACAGAGAGACAGACCTGATTGACGTTTGGTTCGATTCGGGCGCCATGCCTTATGCACAGTGGCATTACCCGCTGGAGAACAAAGAAATATTCGAACAGAACTTCCCGGCCGACTACATCGCCGAGGGTGTTGACCAGACACGCGGTTGGTTCTTTACGCTGCATGCACTGGCGGTTATGCTGGAAGACAGTGTGGCCTACAAGAACGTCATCGCCAACGGGCTGGTGCTCGATAAGAACGGCAACAAGATGAGCAAGCGCCTCGGCAACGCCATCGACCCGTTCGAGATGATTGGCAAGTACGGCCCGGATGCCGTGCGCTGGTACATGATTGCCAACGCGCCACCTTGGGACAACCTGAAGTTCAACCCGGAGGGAGTGGTAGAGACACAGCGCCGTTTCTTCGGAACGCTGCAGAACACCTACTCTTTCTTCGCACTGTATGCCAACCTAGACAACTTCACCTTTGCCGAGGACGAAGTGCCGCTGGAGCGCAGAACAGAAAGTGACCGCTGGATTATTTCCAAGCTGAACACGCTGGTTGCCGACGTTGATACTTTCTTGGAAGACTACGACCCAACCCGTGCCGCCCGTGCGATACAGGACTTCGTAGTGGACGACCTGAGCAACTGGTACGTGCGTCTGAACCGCAAGCGTTTCTGGAAAGGTGAGTACAACGAAGACAAGATGGCCGCTTACCAGACACTCTATACCTGTCTGGAGACGATTGCCAAGCTGGCTTCACCTATCGCGCCGTTCTACGCCGAGCAACTCTACCGCGACCTGAATGCCGTGAGCGGCAAGCACAAAGAGGAATCGGTACATTTGGCCTACTACCCAGAGGTAGAGCACACGGCCATCGACAAGGATTTGGAAGAGCGCATGGCGCTGGCCCAGACCATTTCGTCGCTGGTGCACTCGCTGCGCAAGAAGCACTTCATCAAGGTGCGTCAGCCATTGCAGCGCATTCTTATACCTGTGCTCAATGACAAGACACGCCAGCAAATTCAGGCTGTGGAAGACCTGATCATGAGTGAGGTGAACATCAAGCACGTGGAGTACATCGACGATACGTCAGGTATATTAGTGAAGAAGATTAAGCCGAACTTCAAGAAGCTCGGTCAGGTTTTCGGTCCGAAGATGAAACTGGTGGCCGCTGCCGTGCAGCAAATGAACCAAGAGGATATCGCGCACTTGGAGCGTGAAGGAGGAATCGAGCTGCAAATCAGCGACGAGGAAACCGCCGTGCTGACGCCGGAGGACGTGGAAATCTCTTCGGAGGACATCCCGGGCTGGTTGGTAGCCAGCGAAGGCAAACTGACCGTGGCGCTCGACGTGACCATTACGGAAGAGTTAAAACAGGAAGGTATCGCCCGCGAACTGGTGAATCGTATCCAGAACCTGCGCAAAGACAGCAACCTGGAGGTGCAGGATAAGATACACATCGTGCTGCAGGCATCGGTGCAGGAGGTGAATGCAGCTGTGGAAAACTTCCGCGACTACATACAGGCCGAAACACAGGCCCTGAGCCTTGAACTGACTAACAATGTGGTAGATGGCACACTCCTTGAGGTGGACGATTACCAAGTAAACATCCGTATTCGCACCGAAGCGGTAGTAGCATAAACAAAAAGCCCCGGCTGGAAACAGCCGGGGCTATACCTTTATCCTGCGGCGGCTGAATAAGGTCCCTGCAGCCTAATTGACGAAACATGAAATATTGGAAGTACTACCTGGTGGCCCTGATCGTCATCATCATAGACCAAGCTGTGAAGCTTATCGTGCATTACAACATGGAAATGGGTATGCCGGGCGAAATCGTGCTACTGGGCGACTGGCTGAAGCTGCACTATACCCTAAACCCAGGGATGGCTTTCGGTGTAGAGCTTGGTTCCGATTACGGTAAGTTGATGCTGTCGTTATTCAGACTCGTGGCAGTTTTCGGTATAGCCTACTATATCTACTACCTGGTGAAGACGAAAGCGCCCAAAGGTCTGATCTGGTGTATCGGCTTAATTCTGGGGGGGGCCATCGGCAACCTGATCGACAGTACGTTCTATGGTGTGTTGTTTGATAATCACCCGTATGGTTCGCCAACGCCTTGGTTTCATGGGCAGGTAATCGACATGTTTTATTTTGATATCTGGGAAGGTATCGTTCCAAACTGGATACCCTTGTTAGGCGGTAAGCCCATGTCGCTTTGGCCGATCTTCAACGTAGCAGATTCAGCTATTTTCATCGGGGTGCTGATTATCCTATTCAACCAGAAGCGTTTCTTTGCCCATTACGACGAGCCGGCCAAGCAACCAGCAGCTGAGCAACAGGGGTTCTAAGGTATAGTATCAACAAAATGAAAGCGGCTGTTCCATGTGGAGCAGCCGCTTTTTTATTTATAAAATCCCCATTCGCTCAAGCTTCATTCTCAATTCCTCAGGAGATCTAAAATGAATTGACTCTATACCTAATTGTTCAGCAGCTTTGATGTTGCGGAGGTTGTCGTCGATGAACAGAACTTCAGTTGGCTGCAAGTTGTACCTGTTCAGCAAGGTATGGTAAAAGCTGTGGTTAGGCTTTCGATCTTTTTCAGTGCCAGATACAACAATGCCGTCGAACCAGCCGAGGAAGTCGTAGCGCTCCAGGGCAATTGGAAATAGTTCAGCCGACCAGTTGGTGAGGGCGTACAACTTGTGCTCGTCACGTGACTTCATCTCACGTAAGATTTCTACAGAATCATGAATTGGGCCGCCCAGCATTTCCTCCCAGCGACCATAGTAGGCTTTGATGTTCTCTTCATGCTCCGGGTGTTTGGCAATCAGGTAGTCATTGGCTTCCTGAATCGTGCGGCCGGCATCCTGTTCTTCATTCCACTCAAAGGTGCAGACGTTCTCCAGGAAATGATGCATCTCTGCTTCGTCATCGAAAATCTTGCGGTACAGGTGATGCGGGTTCCAGTCGATCAACACGGCGCCGAGGTCCCAGATGATGGTTGTTTTCATGGTAAGCTTTGATATATGAATTGAATTTTGCTTTACGAGTTTAGTTTTCGGGTGATGTCATCTTTTTCGATAATACACTATCATAAAGCTTAACTCCTATTTTGAAAAACTTGAGCCCTATCGCGAGCATAACCCAGTGGGCTAGGGTTAAGATCATGATGAAGACAGGTATAAAGCCTATCGAAATAGCAAACCCCTTGAAACCAGTATACTGTTGTGCATTCATGGTTGCCGGCACAATGTCAAGCCAGGCCAAAATGCCCATCAAAAAAGCTATAGGAATATAAAAGCCGGTACTGCATATCAGAATTAGCTTAAACAAGGACCTGGAGTTATGGGATAGGTATGCTCACACAGGTTTGAGTGAAATTATAGACTACCCAAAATATGTGTCTTTCAGGTTAATCACTAACAAAGAGTGGTAAAAACCCTTATTTTTACCAAAGCACCATAGTCCATCACCCTTGTCTATACCTACGCCCATACTGCAGGTCACGGATCTCGAAACCACTTTCTCCACACGCCAGGGTATAGTCCGAGCGGTGGGCAAGGTGTCGTTTGTGGTATACGCGGGTGAGGCGGTGGCCATCGTGGGGGAATCAGGTTCAGGTAAGTCGGTGACGGCACTGTCGCTGATGCAACTACTCGATACCAGTGCACAAGTAAATGGGAGGGCAGAGTTTCAGTCGGAGCGGCTGGGAGCGGTGGACTTGTTACAACTGAAAGAAAAGCACTTGCAACAGATCCGAGGCAATGAAATGGGCATGATTTTTCAGGACCCGTTGTCTTCGCTCAACCCTGTCTATACCTGTGGACAACAAGTGGCGGAAGTGCTCTTGTGGCACCGCAAAATTTCCAAAAAGGAGGCTAAGGAACGTGTGTTACAGCTTTTTGAACAAGCCAGACTCCCGCAGCCTGAGCAAATTTACGATACTTATCCACACCAGATTTCAGGCGGGCAGAAGCAACGGGTGATGATTGCCATGGCCATGGCCTGCGAACCCGCTATCCTGATTGCCGACGAACCGACCACCGCGTTGGATGTGACAGTGCAGGCCCGCATGCTCTCGCTGATTGACGAGCTGCGGGTGAAGCAAAACATGGCGGTGCTGTTCATCAGTCACGACCTGGGTGTGGTGGCCGAGGTTGCTGACCGCGTGCTGGTGATGTATAAGGGGCGCATTGTGGAGGAGGGCAAAGTGCTTGACATTTTCACTAATCCGCAGCATCCTTATACCAAAAGCTTACTCGCCTGCCGACCTACGTTGAGCACCAAGCCGCAGGTCAAACTGCCAACGGTGGCCGACTTCATGGAGGAAAACGAGCAAGGTTTAATCCGCGAGAAAAAGCCGCAGGTGTATGAACCCTCTTTGGTGGATGTAGTGAATGCCTATGTGGGCACAGTCTCCGGTATAAAGCAACAGCGCGACAACAGCCAGAAGCCGCCCTTGCTGCAGGTGCAGGACTTGCAGGTATACTTCCCCATCAAAAAAGGGATTTTCTCCCGCACCATTGGCCATGTGAAAGCTGTAGACAGCGTGAGCTTTGAGGTGAAGCACGGCGAGACTATTGCCTTGGTGGGAGAGTCGGGGAGCGGCAAGACGACACTGGGGCGGGCGATTCTGCGGCTGATGGAGCCAACGGCGGGGAGCGTGCTGTTCGAAGGCAACGACATAGCCCGCATGAACGCGGAAACCCTGCGTCGGAACCGCCGCCATTTTCAGATGATCTTCCAGGACCCCTATACCTCGCTCAACCCCATGCACACCGTAGGGGAGGCCATTGTGGAGCCCATGCGTGTGCATAAACTCTATGGAAGCGATAAGGAACGCCGTGGAAAGATGGTAGAACTGCTTGAGAAGGTGGGCCTTAATGCCGGCCATGCGCAACGTTATCCACAGGCTTTTTCGGGCGGGCAGCGGCAGCGCATTGCCATTGCACGGGCCTTAGCCTTGCAGCCGAAACTGCTAATCTGCGATGAGTCGGTGTCGGCGCTGGATGTGTCGGTGCAGGCGCAGGTGCTCAATTTACTGAATGAGCTCAAGCGCGATTTCAACATGACCTTCCTTTTCATTACCCACGACTTAGCTGTTGCCAGGCACATGGCCGACCGCATTCTGGTGATGCACGAGGGCCGCATCGTGGAACAAGGTATACCGGCGCAACTTTTCCAGAATCCGCAGCATGAGTATACCCGCTCGCTTCTGCAGGCTATACCCAGCGGTGAGCCCGAGGCTATTATAGCGGCACAGGAGAAACGGTCAGTGCTCAAATCAGGTATAGCGCAGTACCAGGATTAATATACCCACGCGTATAGCCTATATATAGACTTTTCTCTATAAATTCACCTGAAATTGATCTGGCTTTAACCTTAGTCTGCCTTGTGGGCGTATAGAGGCTAAACTATTTCAACCAATGATTGCATGGCCTGGGGTGCGGCATACCTGCACCGGCCAATAGAAACAAGATACATGAGAAGTAAAAGACCAAGCAAAGGCGGCAGAGACAAAGACAGCCGCAACGAAAAAGGCGGCTCCCGCAGAGGCGAGTCTTCCAGAAGAGAACCATCCGCAGGTAGCGGCTCCCGCAGAGGCGACGGCCGCAAAGGCGGCGGCAAAGACCGTTCAGCCAAAGGCATTGTACTGGAGATGTTTTCCAGCAGCCCCGACACCGTATTCACCCAGCGCCAGATGACCCGCCGATTAGGTGTGGTAGATAAGAAAGGCCGCGACGAGCTACAGGTTATTGTCAACAACCTCGTGCGTGAGAATAAATTGCTGTTGATAGACGGCGACAAATACCAACTCAACCTGCGCGTCAACATCATCACAGGCCGTGTAGACCTGGCCAATAGCAAATATGCCTACATTGTGTCGGAGGAGACCGAAGACGACGTGCGGGTGTTCCGCGAGCATTTGAAGTACGCCATGGATGGTGATCTCGTGAAAGTGGAAGTACTGCCAACCGTGCACGGAGGACGTGCCGAAGGTATGGTGGTAGAGGTACTGGAGCGTTCACGCACCGAACTGGTGGGCCTGATGGAGCTTACCAAAAACTTTGGTTTTGTGGTGCCCGACTTCAAGCGACTCTACTTCGACGTATTTGTGGGCGAGCGTAACCTCAATGGCGCGCAGTCAGGCGACAAGGTGCTGGTAAAGATCATCGAATGGCCAAAAGAGCCAGGCAAGAACCCAACCGGTGAAGTGATTCGCGTGTTTGGCCCGGCCGGAGAGCACGAGGCCGAAATTCACTCCATCATGGCCGAGTTCGGACTGCCGTTCGAGTTCCCGGAGGCTGTAGAAGAAGAAGCCGAGCAGATATCGGATAAGATACCAGCCGGTGAGATTGCCAAGCGCCGCGACATGCGTGACGTGACCACCTTTACCATCGATCCTGCCGACGCCAAAGACTTTGACGACGCCCTTTCCATCCAAAAACTCGAAAACGGTAACTGGGAGATTGGTGTGCATATCGCCGATGTTACCCATTATGTGCATCCCCGCAGCTTGCTCGAGAAGGAAGCTTTCCACAGAGCCACGTCGGTATACCTTGTGGATAGAACCATCCCGATGTTGCCGGAGCGCCTTTCTAACGGCCTTTGCTCGCTTCGCCCGAACGAAGAGAAGCTGACTTTTTCTGCTGTTTTTGAGCTGGATGATAACGGTAAACTGTACAACGAGTGGTTTGGCCGCACGATTACGTATTCTGACCGCCGCTTTTCCTACGAAGATGCGCAGGAGCGCATTGAGTCCGGTGAGGGCGACTTTGCCGAGGAGATCAACATCCTGAACAACATCGCCAAGAAACTGCAGGAGAAGCGCTTCAAAAATGGCGCTATCAGCTTCGAGACAACGGAGGTGAAATTCAATTTGGATGAGAATGGCAAGCCGCTTTCTGTTTATGTGAAGGTGCGCAAAGACGCCCACAAGCTGATCGAGGAATTCATGCTCCTGGCAAACAAAAAGGTGGCTGAGTTTGTCTACGGCTTAGGCAAGGGCAAGAAGCGCCCGACCATGGTATACCGTACCCACGGTTCCCCGGATCCTGACAAGTTGAGCACGTTCTCTATTTTCGCCCGCAAGTTCGGCTACAAAGTAGACCCGGATGGCGACATCTCCGAAGAACTTAACAACCTGACCCATGAAATTGAGGGCAAGCCCGAGCAAAGCGTGCTCCAGAACCTGGCGATTCGTACGATGGCCAAGGCCAAATATAGCACCGAGCCGGAGGGGCACTTCGGTTTGGCTTTCGACCACTACTCGCACTTCACGTCACCGATTCGTCGTTACCCGGATATGATGGCGCACCGCCTGTTGCAGCATTACCTGGACGGTGGCACTTCGGAAGACAAAGAGGCTTTTGAGGAGCGCTGCCGCCATTCTTCTGAGATGGAGAAAAGGGCTGCCGACGCCGAGCGTGCTTCCATTAAGTACAAGCAGGTGGAGTTCATGAAGGACACCATCGGCAACCAATACAAAGGAATTGTGTCTGGTGTGACAGAATGGGGTATATTTGTAGAGATTGAAGAGAACAAGTGCGAAGGTATGGTGCGCCTGTCGAGTCTGAACGACGACTACTACGAGCTGGACGCCAACAACTACCGCATCATTGGTCGTCAGTCGAAACGCATTATCTCTTTTGGCGACGAGGTGATGGTCGAGATTGTGAGCGCCAACATGGCCGAGCGCACCATCGACATGGAACTGGTGGAAACCCTTAAAAGAAATTAATACATCCTGTGGATATTACGCAGCTTTCAACCCAGCTTAACCAAACCCTAAATACGCTCCGCTATGGCGAACAGCCGGCGGAATTGTACGAGCCCATCCGCTACATCATGTCGCTGGGCGGAAAGCGGATAAGGCCCTTACTGGTGCTTCTGGCTGCAAAAATGTATGATGATGATGTGGAAAACGCGCTATTGCCTGCTGCGGCAGTAGAGGTTTTCCACAACTTCACGCTCATGCACGACGACATCATGGACAAGGCCCCACTGCGCCGCGGACAGCAAACTGTGCACGAAAAGTGGAACGCCAATACCGCCATCCTGAGTGGTGACGTGATGCTGGTGCGCGCCTACGAAATGATGCTGGGTATAGCGTCCGACAAACTGGGTAAAGTGCTGCAGTTGTTCAGCAAAACAGCCGCTGAGGTATGCGAAGGCCAGCAACTCGACATGAACTTTGAGCGCCGCGAGCAAGTGAGTATTGAGGAGTACATCCACATGATCACACTCAAGACGGCCGTGCTTTTAGGGTTCAGTCTGGAATTGGGTGCCATTCTGCAGGGAGCCCCCGACAGCGATGCTGAGCACCTGAAGCAATTCGGCGACAACGTAGGCATCGCCTTCCAGCTGCGCGATGATTTGCTGGACGTGTATGGCGATAAAGACAAATTTGGTAAGCAAGTAGGCGGTGATATTCTGTCTGACAAGAAAACTTTCCTGATGCTGACAGCTTTGGAACAAGCCAACCAGGAGCAACTGCAAACCATCCTCAACTGGCGCGATAAAACAGGAGCTGACACAGCCGAAGAAAAGGTACAAGCCATTACCGCCGTTTACGACCAGCTCAACATCCGAAAGCAAACCGAGCAACAAATCGATTTCTATTTCCAGCAAGCGCTGTATCACCTAGAGGCCGTGCAAGTCCCAATTGAGCGTAAAGCTACCATTCATGGGCTGGCGCTGCAGTTGATGGAAAGGGATTCATAGAATTGTTAAATTGTTGGTTCGCAGATATTGAATCCTCAGGTATAGATTCGCAGGTATAGCGAAGTATACTTACTAGCATAGCGGTTTAAACTGTAGGTATAGGAGAGGACTTTATAGCTATAGATAGATGTCAGAAGGTGTAGGGGAGGTCTTCAGATTACTTTAGCTTATACCAGAAAGCCAAATCAATTAAGCGGCACCCGATAAAATGGGAGTGCCAGCAAAAGTCAAGCGTTTGAGAGTCCAGTACGTCATTCGCTCAATCGAAATAAAACAACCACTCATTCGCTAATTCACTCAATCACTCAATAGAAAAAAATGAGCGTTACCATCATCCTGATTATCATTACAGTAGGCATTTCGTGGTATGCCTGGAAAAACTACGAGCTCATGCAGAACTGGATTTTTCATCCGTACTCTGTGGTGCGCGATAACTCGTGGCATCGCTTCCTGACTTCAGGTTTCCTGCACGCCGACTATACCCACCTGTTCTTTAACATGTTTACGCTATACTTCTTCGGCAATGCGGTGGAACGTACATTTGGCGCTATTTATGGCGATGTAATGGGCATTGCTATTTTCCTGCTGATTTATGTAGGCGGCATCATCGTGTCAGATATCCCGACCTTCCTGAAACACCGCGATGACCCGGCTTATCGTGCCTTGGGCGCTTCGGGTGGTGTGGCTTCCGTCGTGTTCTCGAGCATCCTGTTTTACCCGACGCAGGATATCTGCCTCTATGCCATCCTGTGTATACCAGGCTTCATTTTAGGTATTCTATACCTGATGTACTCTTACTTCAAGGGTAAAAGCATGGGCGACAACATCAACCACGATGCCCACTTATACGGGGCAGTCTATGGGCTTTTGATTACACTGGCACTGGTGCCAAAAGCGGGTCCGCTGTTTATTGAGCAAATCAGTACCTGGCGCTTGTTCGGTTAGGTGTAATTGTACTCTTTTGCACTGGTTCTCCAAAATTTAATTCAGGCTGAGAGTCGATGGATTCCGTATAAATGTTAAAGACAAGCATTTATACCGATGAAATCGAAACGATACTATCTATACCTTGGAATAGTACTTTTTATAGCCTCTTTTCTGGTAGGCAAACCAGCCTCGGCACAGAATAACAATCTGGAACGCACGACAATTATGGAGTACGTTATCAACGAGCGCCCTGTGCTGGCGGAGCTTTTGACCACGGCGGGTATGGCTCCCACTCTTTCCGGCAGTACGGCCTATACCTTGCTGATGCCTCCCGAAGCACGTTTACAGGAGTTAAAAGGGCAATCCGTAGAGAAAATACGCGCTGTGATGGCAGCTCACCTGGTCAAAGGCACTCTGTCCGGAACTGACTTTAAAGAGGGGAGCCGCTTACAAACCTATGGTGGTACTACACTGAATGTGTGCCGTAAAAAGGGCAGTACCCTGCTAAACGGCGTGCAGTTACGCATAGCCGACATTGCCCTCCGAAATGGTATGGTACACGAGTTAGGTGGGGTGCTACAACCTTAAAAAGAAGAGAATAAACAACCAAAATTCAAGATTGTACAGCATTACCTCTTATATGGCTACTCATCCTTGAATAGGTATCATGCGTTTATTGAGCGATTGCGTATGCTATATCTAAGCCCTGCATGGATAGCAAAAAGCCACATACCGACCCCTGTCTAACGACCCAACAGAATGTTGCAAGTAATTCGTGTTACGAAATAGGCTATGACGGCATTAGGAACAGAATATACTTCAGCATACTTGGCTTTTGGAAAAACACCGACAGCGTACCTGACTTTCTGAAAGATTGGGACAGAGCTTTGCAACTGGTTGCGCCCGGTTTTACTCTGCTCATCGATATGCGCAGCATGATCACCCATCCACAACAACTCAATGGTATACACGAAGAGTCGCAGCGCAGAATGCAGGTAGCCGGACTAAGCAGGATTGCCAATGTCATGCCTATCGATAGAATTGCTAGTCTGCAGGTAACGGATAGTATAAAGAAGATCGAACTGCCTTCTCAACATTTCGAAACCTGCGAAGCGGCTCAGGATTGGCTCGACAAAACAATGGTATAACACTCGCCTTTCTGCAGCATTTCTTTTTACATCACTGCTTTTTTCCTTTCCGCTAATTCCGATCTTTTGTAACTGTTTGGCTTCAAATGCAGTTATAGCTACCAATTATTTCTCCTCTTGTCTGTGGCAATGCTAGGCCTCCTGACTAGCAGCATACAAGGTCGGTTCTATCCTTAAATAGCGAGCATGACGTACGAGATCGGCGTAGTTCTGTCTGTGATAGCGGTGGCTGTGGTGCTTTTCGTCAGCGAGAAGCTCTCCATCGATACGACAGCTATTCTGGTTATGTCACTCTTCATGATGCTCGGCATACTCACGCCCGCCGAGGGACTTGCCGGTTTCAGCAATCCTGCCACCATCACAGTGGCTTGTATGTTCATCATCAGCACAGCGATTTTTAAATCTGGGGCCTTGAGCAGTGTGGGTGTGTTACTCACCCGGGTTGGGCGCCAAAATTACCTGCTCTGTTTACTGGCAGTTATGCTGGTGGCGGGCCTGTTGTCCGCTTTTGTTAACGACACGGCGGTGGTGGCTCTGCTCATGCCTATGGTGATACAGGTAGCGCGCGACACCCGCATCAGTCCTGCCAAACTGTTGATGCCACTCTCTTTCGGAGCACTTTTGGGTGGCGTCTGCACTCTTATCGGCACCTCCACCAACATACTGGTGAGTGGTATAGCCGAGGCGCAGGGAGAAGCCCCCATCGGGATGTTCGAACTATCGTCTGCCGGGATTTTTTTTCTGATAACCGGGGTGCTTTACATGCTATTTGCGGGCCGCTTCCTGCTGCCTACCCGCAAGGTGGCTGATGACCTGACAGAAGATTTCAACATGGGCGACTACCTGACCGAAATCGTGCTGTTGCCCAATTCGCCCTCGGTAGGTATGCCGCTCAGCAGTTCCAGTCTGGTGCAGAACCTCGACATAGACGTGCTGCAGGTTACCCGCGACAAGTACAAGCTCAACGCCACGCCCTATACCATGCTGCGGGCCGGCGATGTGCTAAAGGTGCGCTGCGATGTGGAGAAGCTCAAGAAAATGAAGGAGGAAAAGGGCATCAAATTGAAATCGGAGCGGAAGCTCAATGATGAGGATTTGAACAATGCCAACTCAAAGCTCTACGAGGCCATCGTTACGCCCAACTCATACATGGTAGGCAAGTCCCTGAAAGAACTTGACTTCAGGGCCTATAACCACGGAGCCACGGTTGTTGCCATCCGTCACCGCGACGAAATTCTGCACGAAAAACTCACTCACACGCAGCTCTCGGCCGGCGACGTGCTCCTGATTTCGGCCGACAAGAGCCAGGCTTTAAACCTGCGCAACAACGAGGACATTCTGCTTATCTCCGAAACAGAGCGCAGCCACTACGATTACAGCAAGATTATACCTGTACTGATCATAGGGGTAGGCGTGGTGTTTACAGCGGCCACAGGGTTGGCGCACATTGTGCTCAGTGCATTGGTAGGCGTGGTGTTGCTGGTGCTCACCAAATCCATCCGCCTCGACGAACTCTACAAGGCCATTGAGTGGAAAGTGATTTTTATGCTGGCCGGTGTGCTTTCCATGGGTACGGCCCTAGAAAAGACCGGTGCTGCCAGTCTGCTCTCAGGCTATCTGGTCAATTCGATAGGTAGTTACGGGCCGCATGCGCTTTTGTCTGCCTTCTTCTTCATCACCTTTATGTCTACCAATTTTATGTCGAACAACGCCACGGCGGCCCTGTTGGCACCCATTGCCATCGTGGCTGCCAAAGAGATGGGAGTGAGCGTGCGCCCTTTTCTGGTGGCGGTGGCCTATGCAGCCTCCCTTAGCTTCATGACGCCCATGGGCTATCAGACCAATACCATGATTTACGGACCGGGGAATTACAGATTTGTAGACTACCTGCGTGTAGGCACGCCGCTCAATATCCTGCTATGGCTGGTGGCTTCGTTTATCATACCTTTTTTCTTTCCGTTTTAAATTGTTCCACGTGGGACAGAATTGCTTAACTGTTCGCAGTGCAATGTTGAGTAATGTGCCGTTGTAATGGCGAATTTAATTAACTTGTTAGCAGGTATGCCTGTACACAGGAAAAGCTGTAAAAGGGCAACTGAAAAGAAAGCGATTGTACAACGCAATATCATCCAACCATGGGAGAGGACCTGTTTCTGATCTTACTGGCAGTGCTGAGTCTGGCCTGTGTGATACTGGTTTGGCATTTTATGGCGGAGGATGAATAAAATACGGCTTTGCGTGCTGCTTTCAGTAGGTGTGCTGTATGCCGCTGCGGGTTATGCCCAATCTCCTGCAAAAGAAGTAATACACCAGCAACTGGTCTGGCTCTCTTATGCTAACACGCTCAAATTCCACCCAAAGTGGTCGCTGACGTCCGAAATACATGAAAGGCGCTTTATAAACCCCAACAGGCACCACCAATTCGTGCTGCGCTCGCAAGCCCGTTACGCGCTAGGCGAAAACTGGGAGGCGGTGGCAGGCTTTACGTATTTCCGGCAAAGCCCGAACGATCCCAAAGCTACACAAAGACTGGTTGTGCCTGAACTAAGGCCGCACATACAGTTTAACTACAATCAGCCGCTTGGAAGGTTAACCATTACGCACAGGTATAGGGCCGAGAAGCGCTTCTTTCGGAACACAAGCAATGGAGAGCTGGCCCCCGGATATAACACGAATTACCGCTTCAGGTATAGGCTAGGTATAGAGTACCGATTGGCAGAGATTAACGAACAGCCGCTCAAGCTCAAGTTAAACGATGAGATCCATGTAAATGCCGGCAACAAGATTGTGTACAACCGCTTCGACCAGAACAGGATCTATGCTGGGTTGAGCTACGGTGTTTTAGATAATCTGGAAGTGGAAGCAGGCTACCTGCACTGGTACCAGCAACGGGCAGCGGGCAACCAGTTCTACAACCGGCACATCGCTCAGCTAACCATCTCCCACAGAATAGATTTAACGAAAAAACAGATGGGTGCGGAAGACTAAGGTATGCCTGGTCCGCACGAAAGCGTGCTAAGTATAAAGTCTGATTAGACCTGAGGAGAATAAAACACGCTCAAAAAATAAAGGGCATTTGGTTTTGACGCTTAGCATGCAGAACTCAGTTGGCCTTAATCAGGAAATCTTTTGTCCTGATACGTGCCTACAGATACCCTTTCGCCTGTAGCGCAAACAACTCGGCATATTTGCCATTCTGCGCCAGGAGCTCTTCATGCGAACCAAGCTCTTTGAGCTGCCCCTGCTCCAGAAACAGAATGCGGTCAGCCATGCGTACCGTAGAAAAGCGGTGGGAGATAAGCACGGCTGTTTTACCGGCAATCAGTTCTGAGAAGCGCAGGAAAACCTCGTGCTCGGCGCGGGCGTCGAGTGCTGAGGTGGGCTCGTCGAGGATGAGCAGCTGCGCGTCGCGCATATAAGCCCGGGCCAGCGCCACCTTCTGCCATTCCCCTCCCGACAGTTCCACGCCTTTGTTGAAGCGCTTGCCCAGCACCTGCTCATAGCCATCCGGCAGACGCTGTATCACGGGGTCGGCCAGGCTCTTCTGCGCAGAGCCCTGTATGCGGTCGCGGTCTGCGATGTTGCTGATCTGCCCGATGGCAATGTTGTCGGAGGCTGTCATTTGAAAGCGCACATAGTCCTGAAAGATGATGCCAACCTGGTGGCGTAGATCGTTGAGGTCGTACTCGCGCAGGTCGACGCCGTCGAGTAGAATACGGCCCTCGGTAGGTTCGTAGAGGCGGGCCAATAGCTTGACCAGTGTTGTTTTGCCAGCCCCGTTCTCGCCTACCAGCGCTAGTTTCTCGCCAGCCCGAAGGTGGAAGGAGAGGTAGCGTACCGCCCATTTTTCGCTGTTGTGGTACTTAAAGCCGACATTCTCAAAGGTAAAGCCTTCTTTTATAGGTCGTGGAATTTGCAGTGGATTGGCAGGCGGCGTGATCTGCGGTTTCAGCTCCAGGAAGTCAAAAAGATCCTGCAGGTATAGGGCACTCTCGGCAATCTGCGAAAAGCGCGTCATGATGCCCTGCAGCAAGCTGCGCATGTTGCTGAACGAGCCTGCCAGGAAGGTGAGCGTACCCACCGTAATAGCCCCTGCCACCGTCTGTGCCAGTATAAAAATATAGGCGCCATAATAAGCCAGCGTACCCAAAGAGGAGAGGGCGCTTCCCCACACGGCCCGCCGCACGATCAGGCTTTTGTTTAAGGCATAGTAGCGGTCGGAGAGTTGTTTAAAACGGGTTGCCAGGAAGCCCGATAGGTTGAAGGTTTTGATCTCCTTCGCCGTTTCGTCGGAGGCGCCAATGTAGCGCAGGTAGTCGAGTTCGCGGCGCTCAGGCGTCCAGGAGCGGGAGAGGGAATAAGTACGCTCGTTGAAGTGCGTCTCACCCAAAAAAGAAGGTATAACGGCCACCAGCAAAATCAGGATAAGCCAGGGATTGAAGGCAATCAGGCCCACGGCCAGGAACGCGATCGTGACCATATCCTGTAACTGCGAGAGCACCTGCGACATGAGCACCACCCGCGTGATGGTCTGCCGACGGGCCCGCTCCAGTTTGTCATAGAACGTTGCGTCTTCGAACTGCGCGAGGTCCAGTCGGGCGGCGTGCTCGATAAGCTGCACCGAGGTATTGTTGGAGAAAAGATCGCCCAACAGGCTGTCGAGCAGCGTGATGCCCCGGTTGAAGATATCTGAAAGGATAGCCAGGCCCAGTTCTGCCGCCACCAGTATCCAAAGAAAGCTCAGATCGCGCTCTCCGGTTACGGCAATCAGCCCGATCACCTCGTCGATGATCAGCTTGCCCACATACAGCATCGCCAAAGGTATAGCCGACTTGACAAGGCGAAGCAGCACGTTGCCGATGGTCATGCTCGGGCTCGTATTCCAGATCAGGCGGAAGAATTTGGGCAGGTTTTTCAGGGCGCCCACCTGTTCGCGGAAGCTCTTCTTATCATCTGTCTGATTCGCCCCACGGGCACCTTTGCTCGGTCTGTTCATCGTCAATCTATACCTGAAACCTATACCTATACCGAAAAAATGGGCTTATGTTTTCGCCCTGCCATCTTACCATAACAAAAGCTGTAGTATTTAGGTCTGCACCCAGATGCTTTTTTCGAACTTATCTTTATTTTTAGGCGATGAAACATATTTACTCTTTCTTGTTGGCGGTGACCCTGTTTTGTATAGGTCATTATGCACAGGCCCAGTATCCGGAAATCAGCACTAAGTACGTAAACGAAAACGGAAAAGAAGTGAGCCCGGACCAAGCGGCGTACTTCATTGTATCTAAAAAAGACTCGCTCGGGCGAGGTACCCGCACTAAGTTCCAGTCAGGAACCAACAAAAAGTTAAGTCTGACTATCTATAGCAATATTGATGGGGGCAAGTATGGCTATGGCACACAGCACGGCCCGAGTATGGAATGGTATGAAAACGGACAGCTAAAGACAGAAGCCTATTACCTGAACAATGAATTGACAGGCAATTTCAACACATGGTACGAAAGCGGGCAAAAGGAGCTAAGTCGGAAATTCCATAACGGTACGCCTACTGATACACTCACGTCTTATTACGAAACAGGAGTTATACGCCGACAAGAGGTATATGCCGATGGCAACATGCAAACGGGCAAGGTATACGATGAAACCGGAAAAGAGCAGGCCTATTTCCCGATGCAGGTAATGCCTGAGTTTCCGGGCGGAGAGAAGCGGATGCTGCAATGGCTGGGGAGCTACATCCGCTACCCCAAAACCACCCGCAAAGCAAAAGCGGAGGGCATAGTATTCGTCGTTTTTGTGATAGACAAGGAGGGCAACATCAACAATCCGGAAGTGATCAAAGGATTTCACGTGGATGCGGATGCCGAGGCGCTGCGTGTCGTGAGAGGAATGCCCACCTGGAAACCAGGCCTGCTGGAGGGAAAGCCCACGCCGGTGCGCTATACCTTACCCGTGCGCTTTGCGCTGCATTAGCAAGCCAAGCAAAGCTCTATTCTTAATAGGCGTTTTTTTAAAGCTTAACCAATCTCAGTTAATGAAACAACTTTACACATTCCTGGCAATGGCCCTTCTGCTTCTTTGTGGGCACGTAGCCGTTTCCCAATCACTTCACACAGAATACTTCAATGAAGAGGGGCGGGAGGTTGAGCCCGGAAAGGCCTTGTACAAAGTTGTGACAGAGGAAGATTCGGCGGGAAGCATTGTTAGCACACGCTATCTGCTGAAAGACAACAGTAAACTGCGGCAGCATAGGTATAAACATTGGGCTCAGGGCAAAAAACTAAAGTACGGTACGCACTACGAATGGTTTGCGGGAGGCCAGGTTAAGCTGGAGACGAATTTCCGCAACGACAGCCTGACTGGTCCGCACACGCGCTGGTACGAAAATGGCCAGGTGCACATTAGCCGCCAGTACCACCGCTACCAACTCGTCGACACACTCAAATCATACTTCCCGTCGGGAGCCTTGCGCAGGGTAGAGGTATACGATAATGGCAAAATGCTGATTGGCAGGGTATACAATGAGGCTGGGGAGGAAGTGAAGCACACCCCGATGGAAGTGATGCCGGAGTTTCCGGGTGGTGAAATGCAAATGTTCAGATGGGTAGGCAAGAATGTACGCTATCCTGGTAATGCTCTGAAAGCAGGGATACAGGGTATAGTAGTGGTGTCGTTTATGGTTGATACCACAGGCCAAATCAGTAAGATAGAAATGTTGCAGGGTTTGCATCCAGACTGCGAAGCCGAAGCTATTCGGGTAGTAAAGCAATTTCCAAAATTCAAACCCGGAACAATAGAAGGCGTGCCTACAGAGATGACGTATATATTTCCGCTGCGGTTCGCCACACGCTAGCAGCCTGAACAGTCTTTGCTTATATAGTATTTGGCTATATTTTTTTAAGTACAGGCCAATGCTTTGCAAATACAGCATGATGTTTGAGCAATATTGGGTCAGAACAATACGTAAAGACCTATGAAAAAATCTGTACTGCTCTTGCTGCTGGCGGGGACTATTACGCTAACCGCCTGCTCCCCGTCGCTATACCCTGAAGTGGACGAACGACTGACCAAAATTCCTGCACAACCTCATGCTTATGAAATAGAAGTGTTCTTTCGCGGCGAGTGGCCACAGGAGGAGTACATTAAACTGGCAGCGCTTGAAACAAGGAGTGAGGAGAATGTGCCTCATGCCTACATGATCAAAAACCTGCAGGACAAAGCCAGGGAGTACGGCGCCGATGCAGTGGTCATCCAGGAAAAGAACTTTATATCCGATGTGTATACCACCAACTGGAGTGCGCTGACGGGGATCGCCATTAAGTATAAGAAAAACCTGGATACGAACCTGATGCCCAAAAGCCAGCAGGTTGAAATGTACGACCCCACGACGGGCGCTTTCCAGCCGTTGATCAACGTGGCCTACTGGCCGGATGGAAATCTTAAAGCAAAGGAGGAATTGCATAAGAACGCGGCGCTCATTTACAGCAACTACATTGGCAGCTATACCATGCGCCACTTGCAGGAGCGTGGGCCGGGCTGGTCGCACCGCACACAGGAGGGCTTTGTAGTAGAACGTGAACTACACAAAGATGGCATGCTGCAAAAGCGCATGGAGTTCGACTACAATATAGCCGGGCGGCTAAAGCAGATCCGGATCAGAAATGTGAAGGGTGCCTCTGAAGAGATAAACTTTGTGTATGACGAAACAGGCATGCTAAGCCAGCGCACCATTTTACGAAGCGGTAAGCCTTACATGGAGGAGGTATACAGTTACAACGAAGCGGGGGAGGCATATGAGGTGCAGGTATACAACACAAACCTTCCCGAAAAACTGCCACTCTTGCGGAGCACCTATACCTATTACACCCTGGAAGAAATCTGAAAACCTGCTTCTGCAGTATAGTAGCTTATGACGCGCTACCTGCTGCTTTTCCTGACGGGCTTTGCCCACGCACTCCTGATCCTGCTCTACACTGATCTGACAGGAGATGAAGCCCTCTTTTACCGGAGAATGGGCTTGATGGCAGCGATTCCGCTTTTTGCCTTTGCTTCGTGGCTCACTTTGTTCAGCATGCGGTTGGGGGCGCTGGTATCCTTGCCCAGTCTGCTGGTGCTCGTCTACTGGAACCTGCGCACTGCCGAGCATAGTATGGGGCAGGCTGCTGCCTTCGATACAGCCATTGCCATTACACACTTAGTGGCGGGCCTGCTGGCGATGGTAGCTTTGGTAACCAGTCTTCGCTACGTATTTAAAACGAAACTGCCATGGGGAGCAGGCACACCCTCACCTGGGCTGATTTTGAAACTATTATTAGCCGCTATACCTGTTACACTGGGTACTGCCTATTTGCTGTATACTTAATTTACAGTTAACAAAGAGGATGATAAATCTGCTAGATTACTAGCATTATAAAGTCAAAAAGCTCTGAAATGAGAAAAGCCCCGTCAAAATGACCGGGGCCTTCTCTCACCTTAAAACAAACTAATCTAAACTTTAACTAACCTTATCTTTATACCTGCCGAGGCAGATCGTATATCACTTTTCTAAAACTGTGCTGTACACAGCTAATAAAATTCAAGAAAATTAGACTGAGATTTGCGTATTTGGGAATTGCTTTTCATATTAGCTTTCCGGTTATGTATCTCTCTCAAATCGGGTGCAAAATTATAGTTTTGTTTTTATAAACAAAAGCAAAGCATGTAATTTTTTTTGCGCTTTTTATATGTTCTTGATTGTCAGGGCAATAATTTTTATCTCACTCCTCCTATTTGATTTCCTAACGGCTTCTCTAGCTTATCTCAAGGGCTAAGATCTTCGGAAGAATAATGAGTTTTCCACGCATCGGAATATCTAGATTCACTATACCTAATGCATAAAAAAGGGACAGTCGGAAACGCGTTACTCAAAACGCGTTTCCGACTGTCCCTTTTCGGGGCTTGAGGCCAGGCTTAAATCATAGCCACTGTTTTATTGTCGATCTGAACGCCGTAGGTTTTTTTGTAGTGAACCTTCCGCTCGAGCGACTCTATGATAGGCACAGAAAAATCAACCCCTTCCATTTCGCTGACACCGTTAAGCCCTCCGGGACTGAACACGTTTATCTCCATGAGTTTGTTTCCCACTATATCCAGCCCGACCATAAACATGCCGTCCTGTATCAGCTTTGGGCGCACCAGTTCTACCAGGTCCAACATGGTTTGGTCTACTTTCACGGGCTGTGCAGAACCCCCTGCATGCAGGTTGCTCCGGATGTCGTCTTTGGCGCCAACCCTGCGCAGGGCGCAGTATTTCCCCTTGTATTGCAATGCCTCGCCGTTTACCACAAACAGGCGCACGTCGCCTTCAGTGGCCTGCGGCAGGTATTCCTGCGCAATCACATAACCGTCGCGGCTGATGGCCTCCACAATCTGGTTGAGGTTGGTGGCGTCGTTCTTCTTCACCATAAACACACCCGAACCGCCAGAGCCTTGTAGCGGCTTCAGGATAATGTTGTTTTTCTGCTCCTGAAAAAACTGCTTTATCTCTTCTTTGTCGCGGGTGATGAGCGTGCGGGGGCGCACCGCCTCCGGAAAGTGCTGAAAGTACATCTTGTTGACGGCATCGGAGAGCGAAGTCGGGTCGTTGAGCACAATCACGCCGTGGCGCAGGGCCAGCTGCCCGAAAATGATGCCTGCATTCTGGGCCCAAGCTCTGCCTTCTCCTTCGGCAGAAGGATCGTTGCGAAGCATAAGCACGTCCAGATCTGGTGCTGTAATACGTATTTTATTGGCTTTTTCGCTTTGTAAGGCCTCCAGGTAGGTGGCAGGCGATTTATACTTATGGTTGGGATCGGCCTGCACGGCCGTGGCGCCCATGTAGCCATCTGGGTAGTAGGCAAGGTCGCCCACGCCCGTTAAGAACACGGTGTGTCCGAAGTTGTGCATGCGTTGCGCCATAAAAACGGTGGCATAGCCTGGCCGCTCTGTACTTATATCGTTTACTACAAATGCTATAGTCATGGATGCTGAGTTGGTATGTTAGTAGAGTTTCGGTTTAGGTATTTATACTGGCTTATTCTTTATGATTGCAGTAGGTTAAATACTGATATCCCGGTTTTAAGTTTTTCAAGCTTAGGTTTTACAGCCGGGTCGGTGAGGTAGCGCGGCCGGATGGGCACGGGCCGCAGTACCTGCCGGTAGATAAGTTCCTGTACAATGGGAATGTACTCCTGCCGTATTTTGCCGATCAGTAGTGGCTCCAGTTCATGTCCCTCTTTGAGGTAGTTCAACAGGTGCACGAGTCCGCGCAGATATACAGCGTCTTTGGTGAGCCCGCCACCCCGATGCACGCGCATGGTCACGTTAAAGGCCGTTTCATCGCTGAACCTGTACTCTTCCTTGAGGCGCAGGAAGTTCTCGGTAAAGCTGCAGCCTTTGGTCAGGTGGTGCACTGCCACTACACGGGCAGCCAGTATGCGCAAGCGGTCCTGATCAAGTCCTCCCACCAGGTACTCGCTCAGCACGGCCAGTCCTTCCTGCAGCTCTTCGTAGCCAGGTGCCCCTACATAGAGCTGCTGCAGCGGCTGCGCCTTGCCATTGAAATAGGTGAGGATGTGCGTGCCGACTTCGTGCTGGATCAGTGCTTCGGCACGATGCCGTGGTATTTTAGCGTCGGTTCCGATGTTAAGCCTGCCCTTGGAAACAATCAGCCCGACAATGTCCTTGCGTATGTCCACACCCGATTCGAGCGCCGGGTACTGACTTTTGAGGTAAGCGATTTCGCGCTCAGCCAGTGCGGCAAATTCGTCTACTGGTATAAGCGGCACATTTTCGGCACGTACTGGCTCAGGTATGGCGGCCAGTATGCCTTCGGCTACTTTCAGCAGCTGCTCGTCCACACCACCAAACAACTGCAGGCTGCTGTATAGAAAATGCGGCGTGTTGCGGTTGGCCAGCATGCTCAGCGTCTTGTCGAGCTCGTGGCGCTTGTCGCGGAACAGGAAAGCCAGGGTTGGATCTTCTACCTTCTCAATGGGAATGTTGTAGAGCTTGCGTTTGAGCATGTCTGCGTCCACGGGCATGAGGCGATAGTGAAAGTTGGGCACCTGTTTGAACTTCTTTCTGCGAAACTCCTCCCAGGCCTCTTCGGCGTTGATGGGCGTGACGAGCAACAGAAACCGGAACTGGTCGCTAATGGAGGTCAGCTGCTTGTCGATGCGCCACACGGCGGGCACGACGGCCTGCCGGCCCAAGGCCTGGAAGTGTTGGGGCTTATGGGTGGTTTGCACACGCACGAAGTCGAAAACCGCCTTTTTGATGGCGCTCGATACATGGCTGCGCAGGGTGCGCTGCAGCAAGGGGTATACCTGTCCGGTGCCGGCTTGACGGTAAATGGGTTTTAGTTCGAGCCCGAGCATGAGCGTACTGTGCTGTTTTAGCTCTTCTTCGCTCATCAGGCTGTTAGGTCCTTCCAGCAAGGCTTGGTTCGGGGCCGTGTCCACCGTAACAGGCAGGTTGCTGATTTTGATGCTGGCCAGTTCGGTCTTAAGCGTCCGAATGGTGGCGGGCAGCGCCTCCTCAGGGCCAAGCACCCGAAAGGTCGGACTGTCGGACGGGCGGGTGTCCGGGGCAGCAAAGAGTTCGAGCACCATGAAAGCACCAAACTCGTCGGCCATGGCTTTGGCTATCTCACCTATCAGCTGCCGCAGTTCGGGCGTCTGCTCTTCGCGGGCGATGATGTAGGCGGCTTCAGCTTTCACAAAGTCGGCAGTGGCATGGTCGGGCTGGCCTGCCGGGTGGCGGTAAAGCACCAGAAAGGGCAGCGGCCTGTCGATGTGCAGCAAACCGCCATCAGGCAATCTGCGGCGCACCTGCCGGCCACGTTTCAAACTCCTGACGATGCCTTTTATGAAGATGTCAGAAATGGTATCGGTCATGGCAAAAGGGTTTTGCATACCTGTTCACGCGCCTTTAGCACCGGCTCTGTCGTTCGCTGCAGCGCTTTCCTGATTTCCTGCAGCTGCGCCTCGTCCGGTTTGCCGGTCCACTCGTCCATGAAGAACTTTTTGAACTCGATGGAGATAACACAGGCGCGGTCGGGGAAGGTATCGTGGATCCAGCGCATAAAATGGCCGCCTTCAAACTTTACGTTTTCGCGCACATCGAGGTGGCGACCCTGGTAATCGTACGCCTGCAGGCTTTGGGTAAAGGCATCGACTACGGGCGCCCAGAGTTGGCGGTTCATGTTGCCGGTGCCAAGGTTCACCTCGGGGTTTTCCTGCGGGTCGGCTTCCGGTCCATCTGCGCCATCGCGGCGGTGGTTGTAGGTATGCAGGTCGTACACCACAAAGCAACCATGACGGTCGGCTATACCTTGCAGCATCTTTTTCACATCGGTATAAAACTGGTCGTAGCGGGCCAGCGACTCCTGCGCCAGTTCTTCTGGTAATTTGTCTTTCCAGACGGTGAGGCCCCAGGCGTCTTCGGGTTTGCGGTAAATTGCTTTTTCACGCGGACGGTTCAGGTCCATTTCGAAGCGGGAGTTTAAACCTATTATCTGGTTGTCGGTTATACTTACCCAGCCCGCTGTAAAGGGGTCTTCCTCGCGCAGCCGCTCATCCGAAGAGAGCGAAAAAAGAGAGCTGATGTTGTCGCGCAAGCGGTGGCCGTCGTGTATGGCAGTGGCTACGAGTGGACTTTGTCCGGTAGTAAGGGTATAAAAGGATTGTGATTGTTTAGAACCAGGCATAAAATCTTTTTGGAAACATTTACCCGATATTTATACCTAAGGTTATTTAACAGGCATATTTGTTTAAACCTTGATATTCAGTCACAAACAATTTATAATAATAGAGCGAAAGCTTAACCCGAGATAGTTTGTAGATTGATCAGAAATAAATAGATTTAGAAGTCTATAACAAAATATGGTACTATAAAGTATAGCTATATACCAATTGTTTTACCATAAACCATAGGTGCCTATGCGTCAGTTTTACAAAAATGCGCTATTAGCTATTGCAATCTTTTCGGTGGTGCTGCTGATGCAGAGCCTGAGAAACGGAGGACTCTTTCTATCAGAATCCTTTGTACTCGGTTTGTGGTATGCCATCGGGTTAAGCGGAGCTCTGCTGGTAGGAAAGGTGATGGTCGCCTCTACCCGTTAATATCCCCTGTGTTTGCATAATGAGTCCGCGGCCTTATCTTTACAGAAAGAGAATAAGGTTTGTAGATGGAAAATGGTTATGCAGCAGTGGCCTCTGAAAAAGAGGACGAGCAACTGCTGAAAATTTTAGGAGAACATGCAGCATACGAGCCGGAAGCTATACTGGCCGTGATCGCTGAGATTGAAAGAAGAAACATTCAGGCTCCAAATCTGGAGCAAATAAAGCAGGATACCCTGCAAGCCCTTCAACAACGTGAGCAACAGCTGAATCCTGAACCCACGGGGCCGACCTCACTCACAGACAAATTCAAGGATTTCTGGACGTTCTTTGTGCCGCAGCGGCACTACTTTGTCACGCCTATCCTGGTCAATATCAACATTGTCATTTTCGTGCTGCTGCTACTGGCAGGTGTGCACGTGCTTTCTCCTGAAGGAGAGGACCTGGTGAACGCAGGCGCCAACTTCGGTCCCTATACCCTGACCGGAGAACCATGGCGCCTTTTCACGTCCATGTTTCTGCACATCGGCATCATTCACCTGCTGGTGAACATGTATGCACTGGCCAGCATAGGCGGTGCGCTGGAGCCGCTGGTGGGTCGCAAGCAGTTTGTCACGGCCTATGTGCTCTGCGGACTGGCGGGCAGTCTGGCGAGCCTGTGGTGGGACCAGCAGCGCATCAGCGCGGGTGCCTCCGGGGCTATTTTTGGCATGTTCGGCATGTTCATGACCATGGTGCTGCTGGAGCGGCGGATGACCTGGGCCGAGAAAAAAGGCATGGTATACAACATGCTCGGCGTTATTGCGCTGAACCTGGTCTTTGGTCTCAAAGGAGGTATAGACAACGCCGCCCACACAGGTGGTTTGGTGCTGGGTATAGCCTACGGCGCCGTGCTGATGCTGCGCTCGGGCAGATACTTCACGCAAGACTATAATCTGCGCGGAAGCATTGTGACAGCGGCACTGTTGCTAGGTGCTTTTGTAGGCCTATACCTGCAGATACCGACCGAGAATGCCAAATACCTGACTATGCTGGACCGCTTTGGCGAGCGGGAAACAAAAGCAATGGATGTGATGAAGGAAATGGAGTTGGATGCCACTCTGATCAATGGGGGAAAGTACCTGCCAGGACTGGAGCAGGGTATAGCTTTGTGGGACGAGAGCATCCAAGAACTGACGGCGCTGCAGGAACTGCCCGGCCTGGGCGAGCAGCAGGCAAAAGAGGTAGAGATCTTGCTGAACTACACGCAACTGCGCAAGACATCTTATACCATGATGCGCGACGATATCCAAAAGAACCAGCCCTGGATGCACAAGCAGCAGCAACGGGTGTTGTTGGCCATCGGCACCTTTGTGAAGGATCTAAACGATCTGAGAGAAGGCAAGCCCACTACGGCACACGAAAACCTGAACGAGATGCCACTGCCAGAAGCGCTGGAGGAAGCGACAGGCCTTAAACTGGAGACAAAACCACTTATCGTGCTCGACGGAGAGGCACTGGAAGGTATAGCACCTGATGAAATAGAGGATTATGTAGCCTCAGAAGAAATAGAAGAGGTTTCTGTGCTGAAGGGCGAGGAAGCCATAGCCAAATATGGCGAAAAGGCCCAGAACGGGGTGATTGAAATAATTTCAAAACAGAAATAAACTGCTATAATAGCGCGACTTTCGATTCAGCTTGATGTGCTAACCAATTATCGGTAGCGACCTATAACTTAGGTATGCTACCGATGCCGTTAGTTTAAGCAAATGCTCTTCGGGATATCCATGTCCCGAAGTATACTGCTGGGGATGTCCACATCCCCGTGCGCCAGCACATGCGGCTCTCCAGACCCGCAATAGTTGGAATTCGGATTGATAAATCCGAATCAGCTCTGCAATTCATCCTTTTCTAAATTCTTGAGTCAGCGATAAGGGGCATAATGCTTCCTGTTTATCATTGCTGCACCTTCACGGCAAACATCTCTCGGGCAACAGCCTATACCTTGCAATTCCTTTTGCAGAGGAGTATCAAATAGTATCATTTTTTTCTGAGCTCCAAGCAACCTTTGAGGAATCATTGCATCTATTAGGTAGTGAAAAGCTTCAGAAAAAGGTATAGCCTGCTGCTAAGCGACGCACGCTTAACCAGAAACCATCAAACAAAATAAACCTATGAGCACCATCAACATTTACAAAGCATTTGCCCAATAGCCTTTCTGCTGACAAACCTGACAGCCACGGCGCAAGAACGCCGCAACCTGAAAGGCGAGGGGGAGCCTGTGTCACAAAACAGAACAGTATCCGGCTTTAAAGGAGTCGATGTAAGCGGCGGCTTTTCAGTGGAAGTAACGCAGAGCGGCAAAGAGGGCGTAAGGATTGAAGCGCAGGAGAACCTGCTCAACAGCATCCAAACAGAAGTTAAAAATGGGGTGCTCCACATTTATACCTCTGACAATATCAGCACCAACAAAGGCCTTAAGGCTTATATATCAGTTAAGGAACTGAATATGATTGATATAAGCGGCGGCGTGAAAGTGACAGGCAACTCTACTTTTAAGGCCGATGCTTTTAAAATGGATCTGAGCGGTGGCTCCAAAGTAACGCTGGCTCTAAACACCAAAAAGCTGACAGCCAACATGAGCGGCGCCAGTAAGGTAATGCTGAGCGGCCGTGCCGACGAAATGCGCATGGATATGTCAGGGGCCTCCAAAGTAGAAGCGCTAGAGCTAGAGGCAAAGAAGGTGCACGTAGAAGCAAGCGGTGCCAGCAATGTGAAAGTATTTGCCAAAAACGAGTTGAACGTGAATGCTTCGGGTGCTACTAAAGTCACTTACAAAGGCGACCCAAGCGTATCGTCTAACGTATCGGCCGCAGCCAAAATTTCTAAAATGTAAGAGAATACATCGCATATAAAACGGAAAAGGGCAGCCCGCTGGGTTGCCCTTTTCTTATGCCATCAATGTTTAAAATCTATTGGCGCACCGGCACCGGCAGTACCGGCAGACTGGTATGGCCAAGTTCGTCAGCGGACTGCACGGCAAAGAAGTAATTGTCTTTGGAGTAAGGCAGCGTCACCTTCGTGTCTTTCACAAAGAACTTCTTGTCCCAGGTCTGGCTGCTGGTTTCGCGCATCAGGATATAATAGCCGGCTGGTTTTTTGCCTTTTGTGGGGGCGTCCCATTTCAAGTCCGTTTTGTTGGTGAGGTTGGCGGTGAGCACACCCACTTTTTCGGGCGTTTGCGGTGCCCGGCCCAGGTTTGCCATGGTGGCCAGGTTCACAGCTGTATTTTTGCGCAGGTACTCGAAGTCCATAAACTCTGTCAGGTCGCCGTACTGCTTGCCGTTCTCTTTGCGCACGTCCTGGTGCTGGTGATCGAAGTCCTCGTTCATCTCGCTCATGCGCACAGCGGCATAGCCCTGCTGGTTAAATGGCGTATGGTCGCCGCCACGCAGAAAGCGATCCGGGCGGTAGCCGAGCACTACCTCGATCTGGTCTACGTACGCCTCACCGGTCATTTTCATGTAGCGGGCCAGGTTGCGGCTTGGGCCGTCGTTCTCTGAGCCCAGCGTGCGGCGCAGGCGGGCCTGCTCTTCCGTTTCGTTGGAAGGAGTGGCCTCACTGAACACACGCACGCGGGTGTTGTCGTGAATGCCCATTTCAGCGGAGTAGGAGTTGCCCACGATGTCGTTGTTGAGCACGGCCACCAGGTTCCAGCCCTCTTTCTTAACACGTTCCGCCATGTGGCGGGAACCGTACAAGCCCTGCTCTTCGCCCTGAAAAGCAACAAACACGAGTGTTGCCGGAAACTGGCGCGAAGCCATCACGCGGGCCATTTCCATCACTATAGCCACTCCGGAGGCATCGTCGTTGGCACCGGGGGCTTTGCTTTTGGCGTCCATCACGTCGGTGGCGCGGGAGTCGAGGTGACCGGCTACAATGATCACGCGGTCATCGTTCGGGTCAGCGCCTTTGAGGGTAGCGACCACGTTGGCCATCTCCACGTCCTGTGGTATACGGCGGCCATCGCCCTTCACAATATAGCGGTCCATGTCCACCGTCATACGACCGTTGGAGGCTTTGGCGTATTTCTCAAACTCCGATTTTACCCACTCGCGGGCGGCGCCTATACCTCTTTTCTTGTCAGTGGTGGAGCTCAGGGAGTGGCGGGTTTCAAAGGAAACCATTTTCTCAACAAGCGTCCGCAGGTTGTCTGCTGACACTTCGCCTACCATTTTCTGAATCTCTTCGTCTTGTGCGGCTTGGGCCTGTACGGCCACGGTTTGGCTCAGGTATAGCCCTGCCAGCATGCAAAGCGCCAGCAGTCGGGTGAACTTCGTTTTGTGGGTCATTGGTGTTAGGTGAGGTCAGTTAAGTGCTTAATTGTTTAGAGTTAATGCTAAACTGGTTCGATTAGATTTAGTTTTTAAATATAAGCAGCTTCGGGGAAGAACGAAAAGAAAGGCTGTGCCAAAGCGCAAGCAATAGCAGGTATAGCAGAAGAATCCAATCGGAGATATAAATCACCCAAGCTGGCCTACTGTTTGAAAGCAAGCTGGCAGCGCTCGCCCGCAAGTTTATAGAGTTCAGCTTCGACGGCAATACCATGCTTGGCCTCAGCAAACTCTGACTGGTAGCGCTGGGCCAGCTCACGCCGCTTAATCGCCTCCAAAAACCGCCGCGCATCATCCTGGTTCTCCAGTATCAGGCCCGGCACCTGCGTGGGCTTGTCGTCGTCGCCTTTGGCCACCATGGTAAAGTATGAAGTGTTTGTGTGCTTAACCATGCCTGTTTTTACGTTTTCGGCAATCACCTTTATACCTACCATCAGCGACGTATTGCCCACATAGTTCACCGAAGCCAGCAGCGAAACCAGTTCGCCCACTTCCACGGGCTGCAGGAAGTGCACGCCATCCACTGTTACGGTCACGCAGTAGTTACCGGCATGTTTGGCAGAGCAGGCATAAGCCACTTTGTCCATGAGCGAGAGCAGAATGCCACCATGTATCTTGCCACCGAAGTTGGCATAGCTCGGAATCATAAGCTCGGTAAGAGTGGTGCGTGAATACGAAACAGGTCGGAATGCAGGTATAGCCATGCGTGTACAGAAAATGTTTTGGCAAGGTATACGGGGCAAGTAGAGGAGGGGTATGCTACTCCTGCAAATAAGGAGCTACTTCGGAAAGTTTAAAAGAAACAGAAGCACCGTCTATCGAAAGACAAGCCTCAGGCAAGCCAAGTGAGGCATGAAAAATGAGCTGATCATCCTCAAAGCCTATATTCAGATCCTCATACCCGAATTCAGGTATAGACTCAGCCATCGTAAAACAGTCACTGAAGTCAGGGTCGCTTAGGAAGAGGTGGTACTCTGCCAGTATCCGTTGGTTGACCTGCCGGAGCAAGTCATTTCGTTTTTCGTTGAACAAGGAGGCGTTGCTTATCGGCACATACGCATCGTTTTCCAACTTATATAGGGTGTGTTCCCAGCTGTAGCGGCCTTTATAGTCGGGCATGCCCGTGGCCACCGATTTATAGCTGTTATAAGTGCAAGTTCTGACAATGATCGGATCTTCAGAGCCAGGATTGTCCTCGTCTTTTTCCTCGCACACAATGGCTGTGCGCTCAGTTGCTGTTTGTTGCTCGTATTGGATTTCAGCTTCAGAGGCAGCTATAGCAGAGGATGTGTCCTTGATCGTTTCTTCTGCTGACTCGATCGTAATGCCGTTGGCTTCTGTCAGGCCCCGTTTACTTTGCTCACAGCCCAAACTCATGCTCAAGAATAGCACCGACGGGATTAAAAACGCAAGATTTCTCATAAAAGGGAAGCAGCCAATCAGGTATAGGGCCTACAAAAATACTACTTCTTTCACCACTTCGTCACCCATGGCGCGGTTGAGAAGCTCTACCACTTTGCTTTTCGACATGTTGAGCTCGTGCTTGAGTGGTGCGGAGGTGAGGCGCACAAACAGTTTCTGATCCCGGAAGTATAGCTCCTTCGTTTTCATGGCGATGGGCTTGCCCATGATTTCCTCCCAACGCTGCACCAGGTCCACCTCATTGAGCTTGCCCTGCAGCCGGTAGGCTTTCAGCAACCCTTTGATGCTGTCGCCGATGGTCTGCACGTCAGCCTTTCGCTTCGCAATCTCCTCTTTCTTCTTGTAGTAGCGCACAGGGTGGTTAGTTTTTGAATGAGTGGTTGAGTGGAACTTGAAGGTGCAAATTAAGCAATTACTTTCACCGCTCCCTCTTTCACCTCAAATCTACGGATCTGCTCGGATAGTCCAGAGAGTATTTTATCCGTTCTCTCCAGGTGGGTGTCAGTCAAAAAAATCTGGCCGAAGGTATGGGCGGCGACCATTTGCATGAGCTTGGTGATGCGCTTCTCGTCGAGACGGTCGAATATGTCGTCGAGGAGGAGGAGGGGCTTGTGGCGCTGGCGCTCGTCCATGACCTCGAAGTGCGCCAGCTTCAGGGCAATCACATAACTCTTCTGCTGTCCCTGTGAGCCGAAGTTCTTCACGGGATTGCCGTCCATCAGGAACACGAAATCGTCTTTATGCGTGCCCACTGTGGTACGCTGCAGGGCGCGGTCCTTCTGCTCAGCCAGTTCCAATAGTTGGGCAAAGTTAGCGCCGGGCAGTTGGCTTTTGTAGGTGAGCGTTACAGTCTCGTGGCTGTCGGAGATGTGGCGGTAGTGCTTTTGGAATACCGGCTCAAAGCTCTCCAGAAAGGCCAGACGCTCCTGCGCTAATTGCTCGCCTAGCGGCACCAACTGCTCGTTGAGGATATGCAGGTAGTCGCGGTCGTAGTAGCGGCGCTCGGCAAACTGCTTGAGCAAAGAGTTGCGCTGCTTGAGGATGTAGTTGTACTGGATCAGCTGCTCCAGGTAGGTATGGTTGAGCTGCGAGATCAGGCTGTCGAAGTACTTGCGGCGCTCCTCGCTGCCCTCCCGGATCAAATCGGTATCGTAAGGCGAGATCAGCACCACCGGGAAACGGCCGATGTGGTCGCTCATCTTCTCATAAGCCACTTTGTTGTGCACCACCGACTTCTTCTGGCCCTGCTTCAGACTGCAGGTCACAGTGTGTTTCTCTTCCTCTATTTTAAAGCGCCCTTTCACCATAAAATACTCTTCGCCTTGCTTGATGTTGAGGGCATCGGAGCTGTTGAAGGCGCTGCGCGTCATGGAGAGGTAATGGATGGCATCGAGCAGGTTGGTCTTGCCGCTGCCGTTGTCGCCGATAAAGCAATTGATGTGCGGCGAGAAACTAATGTTAGCGTCGTCGTAGTTCTTGAAAAACAGCAGACTTAGATTTTCGAGGAGCATTAGTTTCTTCTTTGATTTCTTTTTCCTTAATTTCGCATGCTAAAACCCGACAGTAAGCTGATTTGCCGCTAATTGAGGTCGAATCTCGCTAAAAAAGCTGTACGGACAACAATAACGATACACAAATACCCATGGCTGATACGAAAGAAAAGGCAAAAGCGAAGTCGCAGAAAGCAAAGGTACAGGCTGAACCAACATTTTCAAAAGAGACTTACATGTGGTGGTACGAGTCGATGAAACTCATCCGCCGCTTCGAAGAAAAAACAGGCCAGCTGTATGGCCAGCAGAAAATCAAAGGCTTTTGCCACCTTTACATCGGCCAGGAGGCTTGTGTGGCTGGTGCCGTAACAGCCCTTGAGAAAGGCGACAAGTGGATTACAGCCTACCGTGACCACGCACACCCACTGGCCCTTGGCACATCGCCGGGTGCCGTAATGGCCGAAATGTTTGCCAAGGTTACTGGTTGCTCTAAAGGCAAAGGTGGCTCGATGCACATGTTCGACAAAGAAGTAAACTTCGTAGGCGGTCACGGTATCGTAGGCGGTCAGGTGCCACTTGGCGCAGGTCTGGCTTTCGCTGAGAAGTATAACAAGACAGGCAAGCTGTGCATTTGCTACATGGGTGACGGTGCGGTGCGCCAAGGTGCGTTCCACGAGGCCCTGAACATGGCCATGACCTGGAAACTGCCCGTGATCTTCGTGATCGAGAACAACGGCTACGCGATGGGTACTTCGGTAACGCGTACGTCTAACGTGAACGACCTGTACAAACTGGGCCATGCCTACGAAATGCCATCTGAGCCGGTAGAGGCCATGAGCGTAGAGAACGTGCACAACGCCGTGGCGAAAGCTGCTGAGCGTGCCCGTGCCGGCGAAGGACCTACTTTGCTCGAGTTCAAGACCTACCGCTACAAAGGTCACTCCATGTCAGACCCTGCCAAGTATAGAACCAAAGAGGAGCTGGAAGACTACAAAGGCCGCGACTCCATCGAATCTGTAAAAGCGACTATCCTGAAAAACGGCTGGGCGACAGAAGAGGAGCTGGACGAGATAGACGAGAAGCAGAAGCAGATCGTAGCCGAGGCTGTTAAATTTGCCGAAGAATCGCCATATCCGGATCCGTCTGAGCTGTACACCGACATTTACGTGGAGCCGGACTATCCATACATAATGGACTAAATTTTAAATAATTAAGGATTAGGAATTAAAAAACATAAATTTGATGTTCTGATCTTATGAGATTTGGAACGAATCGCTTTTAATTTCTATTTTTGAGTTCTTATTTCAATTAAACTAATGGCAAAAGAGACAGTACAGAAGCACAGCGAGTTTGAGGAGCTGGTAGAAAATCCGGATGCGTTGGCAGAGCGCCTGACAACGGGTTCTGAGGATTTCGTGAAGAAAAACAAAACCAAGCTGCTCGGTGTGTTTGCCGCCATTGCCGCTATTATTGTTGCAGGTTTCCTATATTACAATCACCGCACCACCCAAAACCAGGAGGCACACGAGGCCATGTTCCAGGCGGTTTATTACTTTGAAGCCGACTCACTGAACAAAGCCCTGAACGGCGATGGTCAGTACGACGGTTTGCTGAGCGTGGCGGATGAGTATAGCGGAACAGAAGCTGGCAACCTGGCCAGGTTCTATGCTGGTGTTGCTTTACTGAAGCAGGGAAATTTTGCCGAGGCGCAGTCTCATTTAGAAGATTTCAAATCGGATGATTACCTGTTGCAGGCTCGTGCTTACAGCCTGACAGGTGATGCACTTTCAGAGCAGGGCAAGTACAAGGAGGCCGCTGACCTGTACAACAAAGCTGCGAACCACAACAGCAACGCTTACTTCTCTCCACAGTACCTGATGAAGGCTGCAGTAGCTTACGAAGCTGCCAACGACTTCCAGGCCGCTGCCAATACGTACGACAAGATCATCAAGGATTTTGTGACGTCGGCTGAAGTAACAGATGCCAAGAAGTTTAAGGCGCGTGCCGAGGCAATGACCGGCGCAGCTGCTAACTAAGATCCTATAGGCGAATGCCTGAATATAAAAAGCGCTTTTGTCTTACCGGCAAAAGCGCTTCTTTTTTTGTAATAGCGGTCTAGAGTCTAATGGCTATACCTGTACTCTAACTGGTACGTTCCATACCTGCGGGCCCAACCATCAACCATTTAACCATCAACAATTCATCATATGGCTACTTCTCTCAAAAACCTGAACGACTACAAGAAAGAGGGCTTCGGCGATATATCTGAAAAGAGATTCGGCATTGTAGTGGCCGACTGGCACCACGACATAACAGATGTGCTGTGCGCAGGCGCTATTGATACTTTGCTGCAGCATGGTGCCAAAAAGGAAAACATTTTCCGGAATACGGTGCCCGGCAGCTTCGAGCTAACACTGGGTGCACAATTCCTGGCTATGCAGGAAGAGATAGATGCGGTGATCTGCATCGGTGTAGTAATCAAAGGAGATACCAAGCATGACGACTACATCAACCATGCGGTGGCCAATGGCCTCACCAATGTGTCCCTTAAGTTCAACAAGCCTGTCTCGTTTGGCCTCGTTACTACCAACAACCTGGAGCAGGCACTGGATAGAGCGGGTGGCAAGCACGGTAATAAAGGCGTAGAGGCAGCCGCAGCAGCCATTCACATGCTGAGCTTCTAGACCAGGAGCAGGTATAGAGGTATAACGAAAAGGCCCTTGCTATTACGAGCAAGGGCCTTTTTGATTTTATACAAGGGGGTACAGGTATAGGAGGTTAAAAATTATAGCCGATCGCTATACCTGGCCGAACGGAAAAACCGCCTCCCAGCAGCATATCGCCAATTATACCTGTATCAAAGTCTTCTTCTGTTCCAATGTTCACCTTTAGGTTGCCACCGTTGTAGCCAGCACCCAGAAACGCATCGAATGTAAAGCCGCTGTTGAATATCCACTGGTTGCCAATGGCCACACCGGCTCCTATTGGTTTGTAAGTGGCGCTGTAGTCCCGGCCTTCTTCGTCCTGCTTCTCTGCAGTCAGTTTAAAGCTCCTGATACGGCCATAGCCCGCCACATAGGGTCCCATAGGAGCCACTTTATTTTCAGAAAAATAGTACCGCACCTCAGGCGTAAAGCCATAACCACTAAACTTTATATTAGAAATAGATACACCGGTAACAGAAGCGCCTAGCTGAGCACTCAGGTTATCAGTGATGGCGTACTCTAAAAAGCCCGATCCTGTAAGCGCAAAGGCACTCAAAGGATTCACCTTAATGACGGCTCTATTTGGCTGTTGTGCCTGAGCATGAGCCTGTTGAGCAGGTATAAAAAGAAGTGCCGCAGCGGCAAAAGCTAGTATAATCTTGTTTTTCATATAATGAGATGTGTATTCCGAAAAAAAATGGGCAGATGCTATTTCAGGCTAGCAGCAAGTTCCATTCCAGTATTTAAGCGAATCTAATAAAAGAGTGGAAAGACAAAATTAAAATTAAAATAGAGAAGGCAGGTAGCAAATTATAGATATAACTTCTATTTTTGCACGAAATTTAGCTTAAATAATAACCTGAACATCAGCGTGGTTCGGTTTTTGGGTATAAGTTTAAAGCGGTAAACTAAAATGTACCCTTTGCTGTTGAGTAGGCACAAGCGCAAACACAACACAGGGGCGGTTTTTCGAGAATCAAGACAAAAAACTATAACCTAGTTCTAAGATAGTATCATGAATTCAAACGAAGAGAAACAACGGTATTCCCGTGAGGAATTGGCAGAATTTGAAGCAATCATTCAGGAGAAGCTGACAAATGCGCGCAAGGAAGTGTCTTTTATCAAAGAGACCCTGAGCCGCAAAAACGACTCGGGCACGGATAACACGGCATCTCCGACCAAGGTATTGGAAGACGGTGCAGACACAGCCGAGAAGGAAAGCCTGAACCAGTTGGCATCGCGTCAGATGAAGTTTATCCAGCAGCTGGAGAATGCGCTGATCCGCATCAAAAACGGCACTTACGGTGTTTGCATCGTGACGGGTAAGCTGATTCCGAAAGAGAGACTGCGTGCCGTACCACACACACAGCACACCATCGAGGCCAAGCTTCAGCGTAACGACTAGTAATTTTACACTTTGAATATACTGCAGAACCATATTCAGGCACTGGTTTTTTGTGCCCAATCGCCCATAAGCATCGAAGAGATTCAGCGCTGCCTCACGGAGTCGCTGCAAATGGAGGTGCTCGTAGGGGACGTGCTAGAGGCCGTTGAGAACATCAACGAGCAATTGGCCGAAGCTGGTTTTGCCTTTCAGATATATGCCATAGGTGGTGGCTACCAGTTCCTGACCAAACCGGAGTACCAGGAGACGGTAAGCACTTACCTGAAGCACAAATCAAAAAAGAAATTGTCAGCGTCTTCTCTGGAGACGCTGGCAATTATTGCCTACAAGCAGCCGATAACCCGCTCGGCTGTAGAGCAGATTCGTGGCGTAGGCTGCGATTATGCCATTCACAAACTACTAGAGAAAGAACTTATCGAAATTAAAGGTAAGGCCGAAACCATTGGGAGACCCGTATTGTACGGCACGTCTCAAAAATTCATGGACTACTTCGGTATCAACCACATCAAAGACCTCCCGCAGCTAAAGGACTTCGCCACAGAAGAGAATATGATTGGCGAAGCTTCCGATTAGCGAACCCACATCACTTAATAGAGAGTATACTAGCTTATAATATACTGCACACAGGTACAGTAGCGATACTGCATCGATAATAATTAGACAATGGCAACAGAAAACGAAAGACCTTCACGCGACGGCGAAGGCAGAAGATCGTCTGACAGAAATGAGTCAGGCAGACCGTACAACGATCGCGGTGAAAAGAAGATATTTAACAGAAGAGATAAAGGCGAAGGCAGAGATGGCGGAGAGCGCCGCTCTTACGGGAACGACAGAAGAGAAGACCGCGGAGACCGCAAATCGTACGGCGACCGCCGCGAAGGTGGTGAGCGCCGCAGCTTTGGAGGCGACAGAGAGCGCCGCGAAGGAGGGGAAAGAAAATCGTACGGAGATCGCAGAGAGGGTGGTGAAGGCCGTTCTTTCGGAGGCGATCGCGAACGCAAGTCTTACGGTGACCGCAAAGAAGGCGGCGAAAGACGCTCTTTCGGTGGTGATCGCGAGCGCAAGCCATATGGCGACAGGAAAGAGGGTGGCGAACGTCGCTCTTTCGGAGGAGACCGGGAGCGTAAGCCCTACGGTGATCGACGCGAAGGAGGCGAACGCAGATCCTATGGCGATCGCAAAGAAGGCGGCGAGCGCCGCTTTGACTCTGAGCGTGGTGAGAGAAAGTCCTTTAGCCGCGACAATAGAGAAGAAGGTGGTGAGCGACGTTCATTCGGTGAAAACCGTGAAGAAAGAGGCGAACGCCGATCATTTGGCAACGACCGCCGTGAAGGCTGTGACAGAGAGCGCAAGCCATACGGCGATCGCCGCGAAGGTGGTGAGCGCAAGCCGTACGGAGACAGAAGAGAGAGCGGTGAAGGCCGTTCTTTCGGTGGAGACAGGGAGCGTAAGCCTTATGGTGATCGCAGAGAAGGTGGTGAAAGAGAAGACCGCGGCGAGCGTCGTAGCTTTGGAGGTGACCGTCGTGAAGGTGGTGAGCGTAGCGAGAGACGTTCTTTCGGAGGCGATCGCAGAGAAGGCGGTGAGCGCCGCAGTTTTGGTGATCGACGCGAAGGAGGCGAACGCAGATCGTTCGACCGCAAAGATAAGTCTAGCGAAGGGGGCGAGGAGCGCCGTGGCCGTAGCTTCGATCGCAGCTCTGACTCAGAGAGAGAGCCAGAGACGCCGAACTATGACCTGCGTCGCTACAAGGATAATCCGCGCATCAAGAAGACCAACCGCAAAGGCGAAGATGAGGACGGGAGCATCCGTCTGAACCGTTACATCGCCAATGCCGGGGTATGTTCCCGTCGCGAGGCAGATGAACTGATTCTGTCAGGCGAAATCAAGGTGAATGGTGAAGCAGTAACCGAAATGGGTTTCAAGGTACAGCCTTCTGATACCGTTACTTACGGCAAAAAAGTACTGAGCCGCGAGAAGATGGTATATGTGCTGCTCAACAAGCCGAAAGACTTTATCACGACTACAGAAGACCCGGAAGGGCGTAAGACCGTGATGAGCCTGGTGGAGAAAGCCTCGAAAGAGCGTATTTTCCCGGTAGGCCGCCTGGACCGCAACACAACTGGTCTGTTGCTGTTTACCAACGACGGGGAACTGGCTCAGAAGTTGACGCACCCATCAAACGAGATCAAGAAAATCTACCAGGTAGAGCTGGACAAACCGATCACCAAAGACGATTTCCAGAAAGTAGTGGAAGGCGTGGAACTGGAAGACGGCAAAGCAATGGTGGACGATGTGGCCATGCTGGGTGACTCTAAGAAGTTCCTTGGACTGGAGATCCATATTGGCCGTAACCGCATTGTGCGTCGTATTTTCGAGCACTTGGGTTATGATGTAGTAACACTGGACCGTGTGCAGTATGCTGGCCTGACCAAGAAGGACCTGCCGCGCAGCGAGTGGCGTTACCTGACCGAAAAAGAAGTGATTCGTCTGAAATACTTTATGTAAGCGCATGCGCAGCATCGTCCTTGACATAGGCAACACAGGAGGCAAATACGGTGTTTTCGAAGAAGACGCCCTTGTCTCGCAAGGCAGTTTTAAAGAACAGGAAGGGCTACCCCAAGAGGTGGCAAGCCAGACTTTTGACAATGCCATTATTGCCTCGGTGAGCGGTGGCGCAGTGGAACAAATAAAAGCAGGGCTGTCAGTGTCCGGAAGCATTATTGAGCTTTCGGCGCAGACAGCCCTGCCTGTTTCCAACGATTACAAAACCCCCGCAACACTGGGTGCCGACCGCATGGCTGCCGCTGTAGCAGCTCACTATTTCTTTCCTGGGCGCAATTGCCTCACAATCGATGCAGGCACAGCCATCACCTATGACTTTATAGATGAGCACGGCCATTACCAGGGCGGAGGTATAGCGCCCGGCATCCAAATGAAATTCAAAGCGCTGCATAATTTTACAGGCCGCCTTCCGTTAGTACAAGGAATCCACGAAAATTTTCCTTTGATCGGACAGACCACACAAGAGTCGCTGGAGAGCGGTGTGCTGGGTGGTACGGTGGCAGAAGTAGAAGGTATGATCAGCGCATATCGGCAAAAATCAGATAAACTGGTGGTTATACTTTGTGGTGGAGACGCTGGATTTTTTGAAAGTACCATAAAACACCCCATCTTTGTAATTCCTGAACTGGTCCTGATTGGACTGCAAAGAATATTAAGACATAATGTATAAAACGCTCCGTTTACTTATTTGCGCATCCGTGCTGTGCCTCGCGCAGGGCGTGCAGGCGCAAAGCATTGGTAACTCGCCTTACTCCCGCTACGGATTAGGAGAACTCAACACAAACTTAGGCAATTTGCGAACGGCAGCTATGGGCGATGTGGGCGTAAGCACTGGAAACAGCTTTCACTCCAATACCGCTAACCCGGCACTTCTATATTACAATAGCATCACAGTGTTTGATATAGGTATAGCCGGCAGGTATAAGACCTTGAAAAACGCCAGCCAGTCGCAGCGCGACGGCGACGCCAACCTGACTTATATGACGTTGGGAGTTCCTATTACCAAGCGTTGGAGTTCAGCAATCAGCTTAAGGCCTTACAGCTCGGTTGAATACAGCATCAAAAACATGGGCTCCCTGCCTAACAGACAGGAAGCCGTCGTGATCAATGAGTATAGTGGAGAGGGCGACATTTCAGAACTTTACTTTGGGCATGGTGTCAGAATTGCTGATGGGCTAACCATTGGTGCCAGCGCCTCATACTTGTTTGGCACCATCTCACAGGAGTCTTCCTCTATCGTAGCGGATACATCGATCAGCAACACGTCGCTGGAGCGAGTGGCTTACGTGGAGCGCACTAGGTATACAGATTTTATTTTCAGGGGTGGAGCCAACTACCGCAAGAAAATAGCTGATAAAGCCTTTATGAGCGCAGGAGCAGTTTACACGCTAGGTACCGACCTGAATGCAAATCGCAAATCCGCTTACGAGCGCCGCGATCTGGGTGATGCCCTTAAGGGAGCTCCGATGCTGCCAGACAGTGTTGAATCCTCTGTGAATGTTCCACCAAGTCTGAGCGCCTCCATCAGCTACGACAATGGTTCTAACCTGACCATTGGCACGGAGTTCATGACACAGGACTGGTCAGACTACCGCAACCTGGACGGTGAACAGGAACTAGGCAAAAGCTATAAAATCGGCTTTGGTACCGAGTACACGCCAGATCCAACTGCCATCGATAGCTACTTCAAGCGTATAACGTACCGAGGCGGCCTGCGCTACGGTCAGAGCCCATACAGCATCAACGGTGAAAATATTAAAGACATGGCCGTTACAGGTGGCTTAACGCTACCATTAGGACGGGGTAATTACTTTGAGCCCCCCTTTCAGCTTAACGTTATGATGGGCTACGGCAAAAGAGGCACAACAGACAATGGCCTGATCGCGGAGAACTACTTTCAGTTCGGTGCGGGCGTGACCATCAACAGCCGCTGGTTTGTAAAACGCAGAATAGAGTAAACTATTCCGACTTTAAAAGCATTATTAAAACAGGCCGTTCTGACGACGGTCTTTTTTAATTTTTAGTATCTTCACTTTCGATAAAGATAAAAGCATGCCGAGATCTATTTTTTCAGTGCTGGCCGTCTTGTTTGCTATGTTGGCGACAGGTTGCGGAACAGAGCTGAAAGACCCGGACCAGGAAAAAAAATATTCAGGCCCATTTAGGGAAACAGCCAATGTGCTGACACTTTACAGCGATTCAGCCAAAGTGATGGTGAGGTTGCAGACTCCGATGCAGGAAGACTACGAAAATGGCGATGTGGTTTTTCCGGATGGCATTGATGTAGAGTTTCTGGAAGAAGGAGAGAAGGTGACATCAACGCTTCAGGCTAACTATGGCAAGCAGGAGCGCAACAAGGACCTATACCTGGTGCGGGGAAACGTGATCGTGCACAATCTGCAGAAGCAGGAAAAGCTCGAAACCGAAGAGCTGTACTGGAACAAAGCCAAAGCCCAGATCTACACAGACAAGTTTGTGAAAATAACGACGCCTGAGGAGATTCTGATGGGGCACGGTCTGGAGGCAAACCAGGACTTTAGCAATTACAGGATCAAAAAAGTAACGGGCGTATTCAGTCTGAAAGAATAATGAACCAAAAACTGGTTAATACTATTTTATTGTCGTTGGCTTTTGTGGCCATGGTAATCGGCGTGCACAGAAGCATTGAGGAGTCTGACATTGCCGGCAATTACTGGATTTACATGATCGGCTTTATGCTCTACATCGTGTACCATTACCGCAAGAAGAAGCAGACCGAGTAGTCTGTAGCATCTTATGATAGACCCCGACCAGATACTGTTGCTATTTGCTGCGCTGCTGGCCTGTGCTTTTTTCGCAGGTATAGAGATTGCATTTATGGCGGCGAACAAACTGCAGATAGAGCTCGACGAGAAAAACAACGTTTTCTCCGGGCGCATCCTCACACACCTGCTGCAGCATCCTTCGCGGCTGATGGGCACTACCCTGATTGGTTATGTTCTTTCGCTGGTGCTGTACGGCTTCGTGATTGCAGGTATACTCTATACCTTGCTCCAGGCCTATCTGCCCACCCCTTTGCAACTGGCGCCGCTTATTCTGGTGCTGCAGGTGCTGGTGGCTTCGGTTATCGTACTGCTCACTGCCGAGTTTCTTCCCCGCAGCCTTTTTGCCATCAACCCCAACCGCATGCTGGACGTGCTGGCCATACCCATGCTGGTGCTGTACTACCTCCTGTACCCTGTTGTAATCTTGCTGATGGGGCTAAGCAAGTGGATTGCCGAGCGGATTCTCAAGATGGAATTTTCAGATGAGCATCCCGTGTTTGGGGTGACTGACCTGAATGCTTTCATCAAGAACAGGCTCTACCACACAGTAGAGGAAGGGGCCCCGGAAGTAGACCAGGAGATATTTCACAATGCGCTGGAATTTAAAAAAGTGCGTGTAAGAGAGTGCATGGTTCCCCGCACGGAGGTAGAAGCCGTGGAGGTGAATGAGCCGGTGGAAGTGCTGCGCGATACCTTTATCAATACAGGGCATTCCAAGATACTGGTATATGAGGACTCCATTGACAACATCATCGGCTATTGCCACCAGCTGGCCATGTTTCAGCAGCCGCAGCACATCCGCGAGATCCTGTCGCCGGTGAGCCTGGTGCCGGAGAGCATGCTGGCCAGCGAGTTGTTTCTGCGCTTCGGCACAGAGCACCGCACCGTGGCGGTTGTGGTGGATGAATTCGGCGGGACATCCGGTATTGTGACGGTAGAGGACGTGATTGAGGAGATCGTAGGGGAGATACAGGACGAATACGACTATGAGGCACTGCTCGAACAGGCGTTTCCGGCCAAGCACCTCTACCTGCTGAGCGCCCGCCACGAGATCGACTACCTGAACGATAAATACGAGCTCAACCTGCCCGAAGGGGATTACGAGACACTGGGCGGCCTTATCTTCTCGGTGTTGGGCGAAATACCCAAGCCGGGCGATGTCGTGGAACTGCGGCCTTTTACCATTACCATCCTGTCGATGGATGAAAACCGCATCAATGCGGTGAAGCTCTTCAAAGACCCAGACTTACAGGCAGATGGCGTATTTTAAACAGATGCGCACAAAATTTTGAATTTTTGCACGATTAACCTTATTTTGCACATCCTTTATCATTCGTATAACACATGGCATTAATTAACAAGATTAGAGAAAAGTCGGGTTGGGCTGTTGGCGCTATCGCCATTGGACTTGGCGTATTTGTAGTAGGCGGCGACCTATTAGGGCCAAACTCCAGACTTTTGGGTAATGATACGACTACTGTAGGCGAAATAGCCGGTGAGAAAATAGACTACCAGCGCTTCGATATGGTGTTCCAGCAGATCAAAGCCCAGTACGAAGGACAGGTACAGCGTGCTGCCACCGAGAGCGAAATGGCCATGATGCGCGAGCAGGCCTGGAACCAGCTAATCTTCCAGATAGCCTTACAGAAAGAGTATGACCGCCTGGGCATTCAGGTGTCAGAAGAAGAACTGGCCGACATGGTGCAGGGTAACAACATCCACCCATCGGTTCGTCAGGCATTCACCAACCCACAAACAGGGGAGTTTGAGCGCAACCAGGTGATTCAGTACCTGCAGAGCCTGGATCAGACAGGTGGCCGCCCGATGTGGGTTAACTTCGAGCAGAGCATCCTCAACGATCGCATCCAGACCAAGTACAGCAACCTGCTGACCAAGTCGGTGTACGTAACAGGGGCTGAAGCGAAGAAGCACTACGAGGCGCAGAACACGATCGCCAACATGAAGGTGTTGTACATTCCTTACTTCTCGATCGCTGACTCTGCTGTGAGCGTAACAGATGCGCAGCTAAAAGACTACTATAACCGCAACAAGGAGCTTTACAAAGTAGAAGACGGCCGTACGCTGGAGTATGTGACCATTCCGGTTGCTGCTTCTACCGAAGACATGAACTACTTCCAGGAAGAGCTGAAAGACCTGACAGAGCAGTTTACAGCAGCTACTAATGACTCGGCTTTTGTAAACACGCACTCAGATACACCTTACGACGGTACTTACCTGCACACGGCAGAACTGCCTGAGGAACTGCACAAAATCGCTCCATTAGAAGAGGGCAAGGTATACGGTCCTTACAACGATGGCGACACCTATGCGCTGTACAAGATCGTGGACATCAAGGACGGTAGCGTGAACACTGCCCGTGCCAGCCACATCCTGATTAAGCCGGAGAATGATTCACCGGAGGCCAAGCAGGCTGCTCTTGCCAAAGCGAAAGACATCCAGGCGCAAATCAAAAACGGCGCTGACTTTGCAGCAATGGCCGCGCAGCACGGTTCTGACGGTACTGCCTCAGTAGGTGGCGACCTGGGTTACTTCACGGAAGGCCGTATGGTGCCAGCATTTGAGAAGGCCGTATTTGGTGCTTCTGCCGAAGGCCTGCTGCCAGCTCCCGTAGAAACAGAGTATGGCTACCACATCATTAAAGTGACGGCTCCTAAGTCGAAGCGTACTTACAAAGTGGCTGCCGTGCAGCGCTCCCTGGACGCAAGCGATGCCACCCGCGATCAGGCCTATGCGATGGCTGACGAACTGGCTGGCACAAGCGGCTCAACCAACGAGTTCAGAGAGAACGTGAAGAAAAACGAAGCGCTATCTATTGAAGAAGTGCCAAACGTAGGTAAAAACAACGTGCTGGTAGGTAACCTGAGCAACGCCAGAGAACTGGTGCGCTGGGCTTACTCCAAAGACACATCAGTAGGTGACGTATCGCCTGTGTTCGAGATCAACGACCAGTATGTAATCGCTACCCTGACTGGCCAGCGTGAGAAAGGCTATGCCAAGCTGGAGGATGTGAAAGAAGAGCTGACAGCTGCCGTTCGTAACGAGCTGAAAGCACAGCAGATCATCGCGAAGCTGAAAGGCGCTACCGGTTCACTTGACCAGATCGCAGCTAACTACGGCCCGGATGCCATTGTAAGAGATGCTGAAGAAGTATCGCTAGCTTCTGGTGCTATACCTGGCCTGGGTCTGGAGCCAGTGGCGATTGGCAAAGCGTTTGGCCTGAAGCCTGGCAGCCGTACTGCTCCGATCGAAGGACAGGGTGGTGTGGTGATAGCAGAGCTGGTTAACCTGACCAACTCGCCGGATGCACAGGACCTGTCTGGCGTGAAGGCGCAACTGGCAAACACCCGCAGCTCACGTGTAGAAACCAACGCGTTTGAAGCGATCAAAGAGAAAGCTGATATCAAAGACAACCGTGTAAGGTTCTTCTAAGACCTGCACAGAAGGCATAAGAAGAGGGCTGCCCCAACTGGGGTGGCCCTCTTCTGTTTATGGCCAAACAGAAATTATTGGCTATCTTCATTTCCGGGAGATAAGTTCATATCAAAAAGCCCGTCTACACGTTGTAATACATGATGTCTATACCTGCTCATACCTACCTGCTGCGACTGCTGTTTGTGCTCCTGTTCGTGGTGCTGGCAGTGCCGCTTTCCATGGCGCAAAACCAGGAACTGGCGCTGGCGCGCGAGTACCTGAGCAAAGGCGAGTACCAAAAGGCAGAGGCCATTTACGGCAAGCTGATCGACGACCAGCGACTTTTCTCTGTCGTGTATCCCGACTACCTGAAAACCCTGCTGGCGCAGAATAACCACAAAGAGGCCGAAAAATTGGTGAAACGCACCATCAAGCGTTACCCCGGTCAGATCAACTACAACATCGACCTGGGTATAGTCTACCAGGCCACTGGCGATAAAGCGGGTGCAGAAAAGCACTTCGACAAACTGATTGCGCAACTGAAGCCAGAGGAAGTAATCGTAGCAGCCAGTGTATTTGTGCAGCACGAGTTATTCGACTATGCTGAGAAAGCCTACCTGCGCGGCCGTGAGCTTAGTAAGAACCCTTACGAGCACAATCGATCCCTTATCGCGCTCTATACCTTCCGGCAGAAGCACGAAAACCTGATAGGGGAGGCGCTCAACCTGCTACAAGAAAACGAAAGCGAACTGATCTATGTGCAGAACATGCTGCAGAACAGTATGCAGGACGAAAAGACTTTTGATGCGCTGGAAAAAGAGCTGATTACCCGGGTGCAGCAAAACCCCGACCTGCAGGCTTACAACGAACTGCTGATCTGGCTCTATATCCAGCGCCGCGACTTCTACAGCGCCCTGCTGCAGGCCCGCTCCGTGGACAAGCGCACCCGCAGCGGCGGCACCCGCGTGATGGAACTGGGCGCCATCAGTGCCCGCAACAAAGACTACCAGGGGGCGATAGAGGCCTATGAGTACATTATCAAGGAGTATCCGGGCGGCCCCTACTATTTGATCGCACGGCAGCGACTGATCCATGCACGCGAAGAGCAGGTAGAGAACACCTTCCCCGTTGACCTGGACAAGATCAGAACGTTGGTGTCAGACTACGAGGCGCTGCTGGCTGAAGTGGGACGCAATGCCCAAACGGTGGAGGTGCTCCAGCGCATGGCGAATCTCTATGCCTTTCATCTGGATGACAAGGACAAAGCCATTGCTTTGCTACAAGAGGCAATTACAACGCCACGGGCTAAACCCGACTTTGTAGCCGAAAGCAAACTCACGCTGGGTGATATCTACCTGCTGAAGGGGGAGCCCTGGGAGTCGACGCTGCTGTACTCGCAGGTAGAGAAATCGCATAAAGAAACGCCGATCGGGCACGAGGCCAAGTTGCGCAATGCCCGCCTCAACTACTACAAAGGCGACTTCGAACTGGCGCAGGCCCACCTCGACATCCTGAAACTGGCCACCAGCCGTGAGATCGCCAACGACGCCATGGACCTGAGCCTGCTCATAACAGACAATACCGGTTTGGATACGTCTACCGTTGCGATGGAGGAGTATGCGGCCATTGAGCTTCTCATCTTCCAGAACAAGCTGGACGAAGCGCAAGGCAGGTTAGATGCGATGTTAAAAAAATTCCCGGGCCATAGCCTGACAGACGAGATCTACTTCCGGAAAGCCAGCATCTATGAGCGCACCGGTGCGTTTGACAAAGCCATTGCCAGTCTGGAAAAAGTGGTAAGCGCTCCCGCCGATATTCTGAGTGATGATGCCCTGTATAAGATGGCCTACATCTACGAGGAAAACCTGAAAGACACCCAGAAGGCACAGGAGCTATACAACGAATTTCTGGTAAAGCACCAGGGCAGCATTTACGTGGCTGAGGCGCGCAAGCGCTTTCGCAGTCTGCGGGGCGATGCGCCCGTGGTCAATTAACAGGTATAGGGCTCAATCGTAAATGTAGTACTTCCAGTTGGCAAGCCCAGTGTCATACAGGGTGGTCAGTTCGCCCTCCGCCTTATGTAAACCCGACGGATCGAATACTACTACTTCATAGTTAAAGCCAAGGATCACGTTCTGAGTGAAGGATAAGGTATAGGCATTGTCGGTTTTGGAGTAGAAGTAAGCGGGGATCCCTATTACCCAAGGAGAAGGTTGGTCCATTGCCAGTTGTTCCAGTGTCTCTGGGTAAGCGCCTTGTTCTTGATAGTGTTTTTCTACCCGCTCAATCAATTCAGCGGCATTGCTCATGGCTAGGTTACGGCTTATATCACGAGTATGATTAGCAAGCCAGGTAGTGGAAACCAAAGCAGTGGCAGGCAGGGCCCAGCACAAAATAGCAAACGCCTTGCTGAGGCGAGGTTCCGGATGCTTAATGAAAGCCCATATCGTCCAGACTAGGCCGATGGGAATCAACAAAAAGCCCAATATGCCCAAGAACATACCCGACGAAAAAAATAATTGAGCAGGAAGGTATAACAGGTGAGGCCCCGGTAGAAAAGGCAGGTTGGTAAGCAATACAGTTAACACACAGTTCAGGCTTACGGTCAGCCAGAGCTTTCTGTCCATGCCAAGGAGGTGTTTAGGAGATGTATACGCTGCCCTGCTGTAAATTTTAGGAGAAGAAAAGAAACAGGAACAGAATAAATATAAGGAAAAATCCATACATGATCAGGTCGAGCGAGTAGTTCTTATACTGCTCATAAATTTCTTTAATGCGCTTCATGATCTGGGGTGTTATATGGCTGCAAATTACAAAAAATAGCGGAAAGGTGCTGTCTATTGGGCTGCGCTGGACCCAAATCCTGTGTAAATTGACTACCTTTGCTTCGGGTTTATTTGTGAAGCAGCATATGGAGAAAAGGTGGGTATATAACGAAAGCGTTGCGCCAGCAATGATCAATCAACTGGCCGAATCGCTCCGAATCAGCACCACGCTGGCCGATGTACTGTGTCAACGCTCTATCTGTACGTTCGAAGAAGCTAAAGCATTTTTCCGCCCAAGCCTGCTCGACCTGCACGACCCTTTTCTGATGAAGGACATGCACCGCGCCGTCGACCGACTGGCAGAGGCCCTGCACGAATCCGAACGCATACTGGTCTACGGCGACTACGACGTAGACGGCACCACCTCTGTGGCGCTCATGTACAGTTTCTTAAAGCCGCTCACTCAACCCGGCCAGCTGGAATACTACATTCCCGACAGGTATAAAGAAGGCTACGGCGTATCCACGCAAGGTATAGACTATGCCAAAGAGCAGGGCTTCTCGCTCATCATCAGCCTCGACTGCGGTATCAAATCAGCCGACAAAGTGGCGTATGCCAGGTCGTTAGGTATAGACTTCATCATCTGCGACCACCACCTGCCTGACGAGGACATTCCGCCGGCAGTGGCGGTACTGGATCCGAAGCAGATTGATTGTCCATACCCTTACAAAGAACTTTCGGGCTGCGGCGTTGGCTTTAAGCTGATACAGGCTTTTTGCCTTCAGCAGGGAATACCGCAGGAAGAGGCTTTTAAACTGCTCGACCTGCTGGTGGTGAGTATTGCCGCCGACATTGTGCCGATCACGGGCGAGAACCGTATTCTGGCGTACTATGGTCTGCAACTGATCAACGGACCCGGCCCGCTGCGCCCGGGGCTTGAGGCACTGAAGGAGCTGGCAGGTATAAGCGGTGAGATGGATATTACGAGCGTTGTGTTCGGCTTTGCGCCCCGTATTAACGCAGCAGGGCGTATGGGCGATGCGAAGCGCTCCGTGCGTATGCTGCTGGCCCAAACGAAGGTAGAGGCCTTTGAGGTGGCCGATATCATCAACGAATCTAACAAAGAGCGCCGCGACAAAGATTCGAACATTACCAAAGAGGCGCTTCAGATGATCGCCGAGGATGAGTTCCTGCGCAATGCCAACTCGACAGTGCTCTATAAAGAAAACTGGCATAAAGGTGTAATCGGCATTGTGGCTTCTCGCTGCATCGATCATTACTACCGCCCCACGATCATCCTCACCCAATCAAACGGCAAAGCCTCCGGTTCAGCCCGCTCAGTACACGGCTTCAACGTGCACGACGCCATCGAGAGCTGCTCCGACCTGCTCGATCAGTTTGGTGGCCACATGTACGCAGCAGGCCTTACATTGCCCGTAGAGAACGTACCCGCCTTCAGACAGCGTTTTGAAGAAGTAGTGGCTCGCACCATTACCGAAGATCAGAAGATTCCGCAGATAGAAGTGGACGCTAAGATCAGGCTCAACCAGATCACCCAGAACTTCTATAAAATTTTGAAGCAAATGGAGCCTTTTGGACCAGGCAACATGAAGCCTATGTTCGTGTCGGAGTGTGTGTACGATACAGGCGCTGTGCGTGTAGTCGGCGATAGCCACCTGAAGCTGCGCCTGACACAGGATGGTTTCTATGACATCGATGCCATTGGTTTTGGTTTTGGAGACTACTTCAAGCACATTTCCAAAGGTATACCATTTGATGTGTGCTATACTATAGAGGAGAACGAGTTCAGGGGAAATGTAACGCTGCAGCTGCGCATCAAGGACATCCGGATGCTGAAGTAGTAAGCGAGAAGTTCATACCTAATTTCAGCTTAGGTATAAGGTGCCTGGTTTGCCTTTAAAATGCGTATCCATAGAGAAGAATGAGGCAGAGCGCGCATAATCCTATACCTAGTAGCCCAAGCTTCACATACCCGCGCCTATAGGCGAAAAAGCCGAGTACAATGCCCAGCGCTCCCACTGCAAACAGCGACATTACCGCGGGCAGGCTTAGGGTATAGCCTGTCACGGTATATTGTGCATCCCCTACCTCCAGCTGGCTCTCTTCTGCCTGATAGTAGAAGTAGGTAATCGCAATTAGTCCAATCACACCAATCAGTATAGAAGCAACCCCTGTTTTCATCAAACTAAGTTACGAAAGGCTTGCCAAACAAAAAACGGGCCCTGCAGTGTAAGTGCAGGGCCCGTTTTATTTTAAAGTGTTTTACTGTTGGTCGTAATTGTTCGCCAAAAGCTTTACGGCTGGCAGTTGCTCGAGCTCTGCTAAGATCACCTTCTCCGGGTATGGTGTCAGCTTGGGTGGCACGCACATAAGGTTCAGGCTGTTCAGGTCGCCGGCAAAATAGTTAAGGTCGATCGCTGCGTTTATACCGGCCATCCTGCCTGAATCGGTGTACTGCCAGAAAAGCCATTTGTCTTCGTGGTGAATGTCAGGCTCGATGATGTTGTAGCGGGCAATCCAGAAGTGATAGTCCTTGAAGTGCCCCTGTAGCCAGCGGCGGTAGAAGTTCTGGTTGGTGTAGATGATGGGCTTTACGCCGTAGTGTGCAGTAACGGCCTCCAGCCAGATGCGCATGTTCTTTCGCATGTCAGCAGGGGAAGTGTGCTTCTCAATCACTTCCACATCCAGCACGGGTGGCAAGTCGCCTTCGTCCAGCTCCACGGTGTTGATGAACATCTCGATCTGGCCCTGTACCGGGGCGGCAGGTATAAAGAAATGATAAGCGCCTCGTTTGATGCCTACACGTTTTGTCTCGGCCCAGTTGCGGGCAAAGTATGGGTCTAGCCTGTAGTCATCCTGCGTTGCCTTTACGAATGCAAAGGTCACGTCTGCATCCCGTACCTGGTCCCAATCCACCTCTTTTTGCCACTTAGACACGTCTATACCTTTCAGGCTCGAAGAAGTGATCAGCGTAGTCTTTGTGGTAGCACCCGTGCTCTTGGCTGTCGCGCCGTTGGTTTTTGCATTATCGGTATTTTCGGAAGAAAGCCCGTTAAACAACATAGAGAGCAATAAGCCGGAATAAGCCACCTTGTGAGCGGCCAGGTAAAGTAAAGAGAACATCATAAAGGCTGGTTAATCGGAATTCCAAACTAATAAGAAGACGCGACACTAACAACAGTATACCCAGAATAATTTCATTTTTAAAATTAGATTTTCTGAATATACCGAACAGTGTATCCGATGTTATACCTGGTTACAGCAGGTATAAACTTGGCAGGATAACTGCATTGCAGGACGGGTGTAGAATGCGTAAATTAGCCCGATGATATTAAGAGCCGAACATCTATATAAAAAATATAAGTCGCGCATGGTCGTGAACGACGTAAGCGTGGAAGTGAACCAGGGCGAAATTGTGGGGTTGCTGGGACCAAACGGTGCCGGTAAAACCACCTCGTTCTACATGATCGTGGGCCTGGTGAAGCCGAACGAGGGTCGTATTTTTCTGGATAAGGAAGATATAACAGACCTGCCCATGTACCAGCGGGCCAAGCGTGGTGTGGGCTACCTGGCACAGGAGGCCTCAGTATTTCGACAGCTAACGGTAGAGGAGAACATCCTGGCTCCGCTCGAAATGACCAATCGCCCGAAGAAAGAGCAGCTGGAGAAAGTAGAAGAGCTACTGGAAGAGTTCTCGCTGACACACGTGCGCAAAAACAAAGGCATTGTGCTATCGGGTGGTGAGCGCCGCCGCACCGAGATTGCTCGCGCCCTTGCCGTTGACCCCAAATTCGTGCTGCTCGATGAGCCCTTCGCCGGCGTAGACCCGATTGCCGTGGAGGAGATTCAGAGCATCGTGGCAAAGCTCAAAAGCAAAAATATCGGCATCCTGATCACCGACCACAACGTAAACGAAACCCTTTCCATTACCGACCGCGCCTACCTGCTGTTCGAGGGTAAGATCCTGAAGTCAGGCACCGCCGAAGAGCTCGCCGCCGACGAACAAGTTCGCCGCGTATACCTGGGCAAGCACTTTGAATTAAAACGTAAGATTTAGTCTTTAATAAGTATATTACAAGGCTAATGTTTGCACGTTCAGTGGAAGGAAAAGCTATTTAACCTTTTAGCCATTATACTTTGGAGATTATTAATTCAATCGTAACGTGGGTGATGAAGAAGCGGATTCATGACATTGATCTGTTTCGGAAGTACCCGCATGAAGTGCAGAACGAGCTGTTTCAGGATCTGATCAGCAAGGCTAAGAACACGGAGTTTGGCAAGAAGTATGGTTTCGGCGATACCAAGTCAGTAAAGACTTTCCAGGAGCGTGTGCCAATTGCTGCCTACGAAGATCTGTATCCGTACATAGAGCGGGTGATGAAGGGCGAACAGAACATACTGTGGCCCAGTAAGATTGAGTGGTTTGCCAAGTCATCGGGCACCACCAACGCCCGCAGCAAGTTCATTCCTGTCAGCCCGGAGTCGTTGGAAGACTGCCACTACAAGGGTGGCAAAGACATGCTCTCACTCTACGTTAACAACTACCCCGACACCAAGTTGTTTACAGGCAAAGGCCTTTCCATTGGAGGCAGCCACCACCCCAACGAGTTCAATGCCAAAACATCCTGTGGCGACGTGTCGGCGGTAATCATGCAAAACCTGCCCATCTGGGCCGAGGCCATGCGTACCCCGCCGCTCAAAGTAGCCCTCATGAACAAGTGGGAAGAAAAGATTGAGAAGATGGTGGAGGTGACCGTGCCGGAGAACGTGACCAGTCTGAGCGGTGTGCCTACCTGGACCTATGTGCTCCTGAAGCGCATCCTGGAAGTGACAGGCAAGCAGAACATCCTGGAGGTATGGCCGAATCTCGAGCTTTTTACGCACGGCGCCGTGGCTTTCGGGCCATACCGCCAGCTGTTTAAGGAGATCATTCCCTCTGCCCAAATGAACTATCTGGAGGTATACAATGCCTCCGAGGGCTTCTTTGGCATACAGGACCAGCGCGACACCGAAGACGAAATGCTGCTTATGCTGGACTACGGTGTGTACTACGAGTTTATTCCGATGGACCAGTTCGAGGAAGAAAACCCGAAAACCCTCACACTGGACCAGGTTGAGTTAGGGAAGAACTATGCCATTGTAATCTCCACCAACGCTGGTTTGTGGCGCTATAAGATCGGCGATACGGTGCGTTTTACCAACCTCAGCCCATACCGCATTAAAATATCGGGCCGCACAAAACACTTCATCAATGCCTTTGGCGAGGAAGTGATCGTGGAGAACGCCGAAGAAGCCATTACCAAGGCCTGCGAAGCCACTGGCGCGATCATCTCGAACTTCACGGCCGCACCTGTGTACATGGAGAGCGGCAAGCGTGGCGGTCACGAATGGCTGATCGAGTTCGAGAAAGAGCCCGATAGTCTGCCCCGCTTTACCCAGGTGCTCGACAAAACCCTGCGCGAAGTCAACTCCGACTACGACGCCAAGCGCCAGAACGACATCGCCCTGCAGGAGCCCATCGTGCATACTGCCCCAAAAGGGACTTTCATGAACTGGCTCAGCAAAAAAGGCAAGCTCGGCGGTCAGCACAAAGTGCCAAGGCTCAGCAACACACGGGAGTATCTGGAAGAAGTAATGGAAATGAATGGTCTGCTGGGAGTTAAGAGCTAACACTAAAGTTGGAGTTATGATTTGAATTTGGTATCTTAAATCAAGCAAATAAAAATAGCTATGGCCTGGACAAATCCGCTTTTCCTGATTCCCGCTATCATAGGTGTGGTTTGCATAGCCATGGGCATTATCATGCGCAAATACCCACCGAAGCAAATCAACGGACTATATGGGTATAGGACTTCCCGTTCCATGCTGTCGCAGGAGAGATGGGGTTTCGCACAGCAATTTGCTGCGAAAGAGTTTCTGAAATCGGGGGTAAGGCTTGCCTCAATCGCTGTGTTGGGTTTGGTAGTTAATATAGGGAATGGGGTAGGTCTAGCAATTGGTTTGGTAATTGGCCTCGCCTTTGTTGCTATACCTTGGATGCTAACAGAGAAAGCTTTGAAAGAGCGGTTCGGGGAAGTGGAGGCATAAGCATAGTTTTAATCCAACTTGTCATTTCGAACGCTAGTGAGAAATCTGGAGTAATTAACAGTTTGTTTTACAGTATCTGACTCACATCTAAAAAGACAAATAAAAATGCCCGGCAGTTATAAACTGCCGGGCATTTTCGCTTTTAAGATTCAGGTATAGAGCGCCTAGCGAATCAAGCCATAAAAGGTTATACATACTGCAAAACCCAAAACTAACAGGAGTGCCACATTCAGATAAACAGGCACCGTCTTGCCTTTCACTTCTTCATAGTTAAAACCCTGAGCGGTCAACACCATAAACAGGAAAAGATTGATGATGGTCAACACCTTGTTGATGGCATTCCAGGTATGCTTGATCTCTAATGTCATTGCGTGTGGTTTTGACTAAAAGTATAGTAATTGGTTAGCTTTCAAACTTTGATGAAGAAAAAATTAGGCAAGCCCTATACCTAAGGTATAGCTTCATTATTCATTCTTAATTACTCATTACTCCAAGAAGCTACTCATAAAACCACCTTCCTTCTTCGCATTCTCGCCACGTGGCATCAGGGCTTCGATCAGTTTCTTCACCGGCATAGACTGCAGCCATACCTTGCCCGTGCCGCGCAAAGTGGCCAGGAAGATGCCTTCGCCACCGAAGATCATCGACTTGAGTCCGCCGGCCCGCTGGATGCTGAAGTCTATACCTAACTCAAAGGCTACCACACAGCCTGTGTCCACGCGCAGGGTTTCATTGTTAAGTTCTTTCTCCACGATGGTGCCGCCCGCATGCAGGAAGGCCAATCCGTCGCCGGTAAGCTTCTGCAGGATGAAACCCTCGCCTCCGAAAAGCCCGGAGCCCAGCTTTTGATTGAAGTGCATGGCCAGTTTGGTGCCCAGCGCCGCGGCCAGAAAAGCGTCGCGCTGCGCAATAAGTGTGTTGCCGGTTACCTGTTGCAGGTCGATGGGTAAGATGGTGCCAGGGTAGGGGGCCGAAAAAGCAACCCGGCTCTTGCCATAGCCACGGTGCGTAAAGTGCGTCATAAACAGCGACTCGCCCGTGATCAGACGGCTACCTGCCGAAACCAGTTTGCCCAGAAAGCCCTGGCTGGGGTTAGAGCCATCGCCCATTTTGGTCTGGAAGTCAATGCCTTCCTCCATGTAGACCATAGCGCCAGCCTCGGCAATAACGGTTTCGTTGGGGTCAAGCTCTATTTCGAGTACCTGTATGTCGTTACCAAAAATGCGGAAGTCGATTTCGTGTGCGTTTCTCATAGTTTTTAGGACTTGATGTTCAGACAGACAAGATAATAAATTATCTAATCCACATCATCGTCTTCGTCCTCCTCAATGCGACCTTTTTTTCGGCGGGCCTTCGGCAGGTCCTTGTCGTCCTCGTCATCCGAAACGGAGCTGGTACCTTTCACAAAATCCTCGTCGGTTTCCTCTACTTCCTCACCCTCCTCAATGTGATATTCATCCTCTTCTTCCCGCTTGGCCCGCTCAGCGGCATCGCGCTTCACCAGCTTTTTGTCTTCCACGTTTTTGTTCAGAAACTCGTTTATCTGGTCGATGGAATAGTTCGACTTGATTTCGCCCTGCTGATTCACCTTAATCTCGAAACCCTCGAGGTCTTTGTGCACGCGTGTTTTCTTGGCGCTTTTGTTCTCTTTTTTATTCTTAGCCATGGTCTGGTCCTTTTTGTTCTCACTGAAGTATAAGGCGAAACGGCCAAATAGTTACAGACAGGTATAGCAGGCAGGTATAAAAAAAGCGGCTATCCCTTTCGGAATAGCCGCTCTTGTTCAGGTATAAGGTGTACCCTATGCTGTCACATAGTGGTTCAATGCACTAATTGCAGCGTCAATGCGATTTGCAGTCTCCTCGCGGCCAATTACCTCAATGATCTGCATCAGGTCAGGGCCAGCTTCTGCACCAGTTACGGCCAGACGAAGCGCCTGCATCACCATGCCGATCTTCATGCCGTGGCGTTCCAGAATGCTCACCAGCAAATCTTTTACGGTGTCAGCGTTAAAGTCGCTCAGGCTAGAGAGTTCGTTGCGGAAGTCGGTGAACACGGCCACTGCCTGGCTGTTCCACTTTTTGGAAGCCACTTTCTCGCTGTACTCGGTAGGAGCTACGAAGAAGTAAGCCGCTTCGCGCCAGAACTCCTGCGGGAAGCTCACACGCTCTTTCATCAGACCGGCAATCTTCTCAGCTTTTTCAGTCGAGCAGGTGATGCCGTGCTCTTCCAGTGCTTTCAACAGGTAGCCGGCCAGCTCTGTGTCTGGCTTGGCACGCAGGTACTGCTCGTTGAACCAGCGGGCTTTCTGTATGTCGAAACGGGTGCCGGACTTGCCAATACGTTCGATAGAGAACTCATTTGCCAGCTCCTCCATCGAGAAGATCTCCTGCTGTGTGCCCGGGTTCCAGCCCAGGAAGGCGAGGAAGTTAATGAACGCTTCCGGAATGTAGCCAGCCTCACGGTAGCCAGAAGAGACTTCACTGGTAAACGGATCTACCCAACGGAGCGGGAATACCGGGAAGCCCAGCTTGTCACCGTCGCGCTTGCTGAGTTTGCCGTTGCCGTCTGGCTTGAGCAGAAGCGGCAGGTGCGCGAATTCCGGCATGGTATCTTCCCAGCCCAGGTAGCGGTACAGCAACACGTGCAGCGGCGCCGATGGCAACCATTCCTCACCACGGATTACGTGCGTGATTTTCATCAGGTGGTCGTCCACGATGTTAGCCAGGTGGTAAGTCGGCATACCGTCTGACTTCATCAGTACTTTATCGTCGATGGCAGAAGAGTGTACCATTACCCAACCGCGGATCAAGTCTTTTAAACGAACCTCTTCCTTACGGGGCACTTTCAGGCGGATCACGTAAGGGTCACCAGACTCCAGACGCTTCTTCACTTCATCTTCCGGCAGCGTGAGCGAGTTTTTCATCGTCATGCGGGTGATGGCATTGTACTGTGGCGTGGCTACCTTGGCGGCCTTCAGGCGTTCGCGCATTTCGTCCAGCTCCTCAGCCGTGTCGAAAGCGTAGTAGGCATGGCCGCTTTCAATCAGCTGCATGGCGTACTGCATGTACATCGGCTTGCGCTCCGACTGGCGGTATGGCGCGTAGGGGCCACCGTTCCATGGGCTTTCGTCCAGTTCGATGCCGCACCACTCCAGCGACTCGCGAATGTAGTCTTCAGCGCCGGGCACAAAACGGTTCTGATCGGTGTCCTCGATGCGCAAAATCATTTTGCCGCCGGTTTTCTTGGCCAGCAAAAAGTTGTAAAGGGCCGTGCGAACACCGCCGATATGGAGAGGCCCTGTCGGGCTCGGGGCAAAGCGTACTCTAACTTCTCTTTCCATGTATGGTTATTTCAAAAAGGCATTGCTAATTCAGGCACAAAGGTACAAAATAAATTCTCGTTTCGGTAAGGTGTTGCACGCTGTAACCTATACCTGTACGAGGCGCAGGTATAAACATAACCTTTCATCTGCGTATCAGTTTTAGGATAATACTCCTTACCACTCCATGCCCCGCAAAACGCTGAAAAAAATATGGTGCCTGCTCCAGGAGGCTGGCCTTGAGTTCATCGAAAACAACTCTTTTCAGAAAGGGGCGGCACTGGCCTATTACACCATTTTCGCACTACCGCCGATCCTGCTGATCATCATCAACGCCACTGGTTATTTTTTTGGAGAGCAGGCTGTGTCGGGGGAGATTTACTACCAGATCCGGGAGACGATCGGTTCGGAGGCAGCTTTTGCCGTGCAGCGCATGGTCGAGAGCATCAACGATATCACCTCGTTCAACCTCGCTACTGTCATCATTGTCGTTACGCTCTTTATTGCGGCTACGGGGGTGTTCGTGTCGTTGCAGGACTCACTGAACGAGGTATGGTACGTGCGGCCTGCCCCCAAGCGCGGCTATGTGAAACTGATCCTCGACCGCTTCTTGTCTTTCGCCATGATTCTGGCCATTGCCATTCTGCTGATCGTGTCGCTGCTGGCCAATACCATCCTGGTCGCCATTGGCGATTTGCTGACAGCCCGTTTGGCAGGCTGGTTTGTGTATGTGCTGCGGGGCGTTAACCTGGTGTCGGGCTTCCTGCTGATGACTTTTATGTTCGGTTGCATCTACCGTTTCCTGCCCGACGCCAAAATAAAGTGGCGCGACGTGTGGGTGGGGGCGCTGGTGACGTCGGCGCTTTTTGCCATCGGTCGTGAAGTTATCGGGCTATACCTGGGCACAAGCAACATTACCTCCATCTACGGAGCGGCCGGCTCGGTCATCGTGATTCTGCTGTGGGTGTTTTATACTTCGCAGATCATCTTTTTCGGGGCTGTATTCACGTTTGTCTACTCCCGCAAGTATGGTTTCAACATCTATCCCGCAGAGTACGCCGTCCGTTTCATCCGACAAGAAATAGAAGTAGGCCACACCGCCGTGAACGCTGAACCTGGTAAGTTCACTAAGGATATTTATGGGGAAGAGGAGGCGAAAGAGGCTGCTAAGTCCGATGAGCACGATAAGACGGCGGGGGAGGGGATTTGAGGGGGAGCGGCTTAAGTATGACGTTTAGTGCAGCCCAAGCTAGAAGCGTAGCAAGGGTTAAAGCTGCACAGGGTTAGGCTCTGTATATTCTTACCAGGTGAAACGTTTAATTTCATTTGAATTTAAGTTTTTAAGCGAATCAATCTGTTGACTATTAAGTTGTATAGCTCGAACTGGCACCTTGTCAAGTCTTTCCGCATTTACGTCGCGATACATTGGCTCTGAATCAGGTATATAGACATAAACAGAGTCAGTATCATAGGAATAGAAAAGCTCGAACTCTGAGTCACCTTGACAGAAATAAGCTTCCTGAACTTTAAATTCCTTATTGAAGTATGGTATCGCAGAAATGTAAACTCTACGTCTTTCGTAGTCATTACCGAAGTTGAACCCTGTCAAATGGATTGTTTTTCCATTCAATACTAAACTCGTCGAATTGTTATGTATTTGTTCTGGCCTTAAGACAGGCTCTGGCTCAGATGTAATCATGAAAAAGCGTAAGAGCATAAGAGCGAAATAGATTATCCCTGGGCTAGAAAGGGCAAAGGATGAAATGTTAAGTCCCTTATTTACTCTTTTACTTCTACTCAATCTCCTAGCTGAAATAATGATAGCCAAGGTTGAAAATATTCCTATGCCAAATAGCATTGGGAAAAAGAAAAAGAAATTGTAGGCAAGCATTGGCCCCCCATCAAAATCAGTTGGAGGATTGAAAATGACTATCATTAGAAGAGTTAATGAGACTGCTCCAAATGCAAGTCCCAAATACTTTCTTATACTCTTTACCATGTATTTTCTTCTTGGATATTGAGCCTAACGGTTAGTACAGGCTGTGAACGAGGCACAGCCGAGTATGGAGCCTGTGCAGGGTTAGGCGATTGTGTTCTACATGCCGACCACATCTTTTCTTACTTCCTTCCGCCACTTTTTGCCATACCTGCTGTCAAGGTACTTGAACACGACCTGATTATACTGCTCTATGCATTTTTCATTTGGAGCAACACACCCGAAGTCGTGGTACTTTACATCATATTTCTTCTCGAACTTTTCCTGATGTACATATACTACTGGTGCGATACCACCCACTATCAAAAGTCTTGGTTTCTTGTTATTTATGTCTCTTTGTGCTATATCTTCATTGATGCTGCAATCTGCAATAGCCAACAGGGATAAACCTGTTATTGACACTTCTGTTATGGTTACACTGGTATCTATGGCTGGAAAGCTTGCTCCGAGAACCTGTAACTGGTGTTTTCCTTGCTTTAGGTTCTCCAACTTAAAAATGCCAAGACTGTCTGTTGTAGCTACCTGTCCCGTGTTTTTTACTGTCACCAAGGCTTCTTGCGCAGGTGCCAAATCAAGTCCTATGAGCAAATTGACCTTTCCACTTATTGAATAAGAACCTGCATGCCCCTGTGCAAAAGCAATAAGGGGAGCCAAGACTATCAGTAAGAGGAGTTTCATTTTTTTCATTCTATACTTTCACTTACGCCTAACGAAATGGTCTAGCAGACGCTTTAGCTTGAAACACTTGCTAAGGTGTCTGCTAGGGTGTGTTGGCCGGGGTTGTTTTTCCCTTTTTCTCCCAG
>NZ_QEKI01000008.1:0-168275 GCF_003096355.1 Pontibacter virosus
TGAATTTCATAGTTCAAGTGGATAAGTATAGTATTACTTAGCCACTTAGCTTGTGAAAAGTTGCAGGAAGGAAGGTGTTATTAGACAGTCTGACGGTCTCGTACAGGCAACGGGTGAGGCATTAGCCGAACATGCTGCCTGTGCTGTGTTAGGCTCAGAAGTTTTACCGCTTTTTGACAAACAGTACTGAATCGACAGGCTCCTTGTCCAGCTCTATTTTATATAGAACGTAATCAGAATCAGTTGCTGCACCTATAGGTCGGTCAGGAACAAGACTGGCTTTTTTAACATAAAGCTTTATTGTATCAACCTTTGTGTGATCTTCTACTCTAAAGCGGTTGCCCTTTTCATCAACCAGTTCATTTTCTAGTGAGTAGAACCTTAACTCAGGCAATCCATTTTTAGCGAAGAACATTTCATTCAATGCCGTATCATTTCTTGCCACAGAAAGTACAAAGTCATTCCCACTCTCCTTTGCTGAATATTTTAAACTTGGTTCTCCATCTGGTTGCTTGCTATAGTAGCTGTCGAAAATGAACAGGCGATGTTTCAATTTGATAGGTTCATGAATCCAAGCACTCCCAAGAACGGCTACTGATTCATCAACCTTCACATAATTTCTTACTGGTACATATTCTGCCGCAAGAAAGCCATTTTCACGTGCCAGTTCCTTGCCTAATGTTATACCTTGACCTTCGGCATTCTTAACATTTATAATTCTCAGTACTAACAGAACCAGCAGCATAGTTACTGCTACAGCTAAAAGTATCGTCTTAATTTTATTCATTCATTTTTAAGCCTAACTACCTGTTAGCAGGAGTATCTACTCCCACTATCTGCACTATATTTATAGATATGTAAATTTATAGTTACTGATTTATTAACCAATATAAGCAAGATTCATCTCAGCTTTTGTAATCCGGCAAAAATAAAAGAGCGCCCATTTCTGAGCGCTCTTTCTCTTCAAATCTTAACTAAGAATTTACATTCTTCTGATCTGCGCGCCAAGAGCATTCAGACGACCATCAATATTCTGGTAGCCACGGTCAATCTGCTCTACGTTGTCGATGATGCTGGTGCCTTCGGCAGAAAGGGCTGCGATGAGCAAAGCAACACCGGCACGAATATCAGGAGACGTCATGCGGATGCCACGAAGTGGGATCTGCTTGTTCTGACCAATCACCGTGGCGCGGTGCGGGTCACACAGAATGATCTGGGCACCCATGTCGATGAGCTTGTCTACGAAGAACAGGCGGCTCTCAAACATTTTCTGGTGCACAAGCACGGTACCTTTTGCCTGGGTAGCTACAACCAGGGCAACACTCAGCAGGTCCGGCGTCAGGCCCGGCCAGGTATGGTCGGCGATGTTCAGAATGCTGCCGTCGATGTAGGTGTCCACCTCGTAGTGGTCCTGCTCAGGTATAAAGATGTCATCGCCACGGAATTCCATTTTGATGCCCAGTCGCTGGAAGGTATCAGGTATAAGACCTAGCTCCGGGATCTGGCAATCTTTGATGGTGATCTCCGAACCGGTCATGGCTGCTAGGCCGATGAAAGAACCAATCTCGATCATGTCAGGCAACATGCGGTGTTCGGTGCCACCCAGCTGCTCCACACCCTCGATCACGAGCAGGTTGGAGCCGATGCCACTGATTTTGGCGCCCATACGGTTGAGCATGCGGCAAAGCTGCTGCACGTATGGCTCACAGGCGGCGTTGTAGATCGTAGTCGTGCCTTCGGCCAGCACAGCGGCCATCAGGATGTTGGCTGTACCTGTCACGGATGCTTCGTCAAGCAGCATGTAGGCGCCTTTCAGACCTGACGAGGTGACGGTATAGAAATTATCTTCGGCGCTGTATTCAAAAGAAGCACCCAGTTTTTCGAATCCTGTAAAGTGCGTGTCCAGTCTGCGACGACCGATCTTATCGCCACCCGGCTTTGGCATTTTTGCTTTGCCGAATCGGGCCAGCATCGGTCCCACGATCATCACGGAGCCTCGTATGGCGCGACCAAGCTCTACAAAACGCTCGGAATCCAGGAAATCGAGGTCAATGTCGTCTGCCTGAAAGGTATAGGTGTCCGGTGAAAGGCGCTCTGTTTTTACGCCCAGCGACCGCAGCAGGTCAATCAGTAGGTTAACGTCCCGGATATCAGGGATATTAGAAATTGTTACTTTCTCGGGGGTAAGAAGCACGGCGCACAGGATCTGAAGTGCCTCGTTTTTGGCACCCTGCGGAATGATTTCTCCGCGCAGCTTTGCACCGCCTTTTACTTCAAATGAAGCCATTTAGTACTATTTGTTTCGTTGGTTGGAAGATGGTCTCGTATTTTTGTGGCTACGCTTGTCACCGCCACGGTTTTGCTGCTGTTGCTGCGGGCGGTTGCTGCCACCGTCCTGTGACTTGCTGCTTACAGATTCGAACAGGCTATTGCTCTCAATCATAGACGGATCCAGATTCAGCTTTCCTTTGGAGATTTGCTGTATGTCGCTCAGGATCACATCATCTGTAATACTGTCTTTGTTGTAAGACCGGTACAGCGTCTTCATCAGTTTCCCGATGGAAATGGTCGCAGCTTCACGCTCTTTATCGTCCTCAAGCTCTGTGGCGCGCTGTATGAGCAACTCCACGTTCTGGCCGTAGTGCTTATACCTGGGCGTACTGAGTGGGTACTCCATGCGCTGCGGCTTGTCGTTGAGGTACTCCATGGCGCTGAGAGGATAAGGGGCATCCACGTCGAGCTTTGAGCCGGACATCACAAACAGGTGATTCCAGAGCTTTTGCTGAAAATCCTGGGTGTCGCGCAACTGTGGGTTAAGCTTAGCCATTAGATTGATCAACAGGTAGGACAGGCGGGTGCGCTCTGTTTTGTCCTCAATGCTCAGTATGTGATTGACAAGATCCTGTACGTTTCTGCCGTATTCGCGCAGCAACAGGTCCTGCTTAAAGGTAGTACTTGCTTCCATTATTTCAATTTATGAATCTCAAATGTAGGGGTAAATTATTTTTGATTTAGTGATTTAGTGAATGAGTGATTTTTTTTATTGAGTGCGGTAGTGATTCAGTGAATGAGTGATTTATAAAATGAGTGATTTATAAAAATTTATAAAATGGAAAATTTATCCACCAATAAATAATCACTCATTCACCCAACCACCATTCAAAAATAAAAAAAATCACTCCATCACTAACTCACTCATTCACTAAATCAATTATGTATCCGCAGCTTGGCAAAGCTCAACAGCAGGGTTTTTTCGCCTACTTCGTCGAAGTTGATGATGGCCTTGGTGCTATTGCCCTGTGTGTCCATTTTGGATACTACGCCAAACCCGAATTTAGGGTGCTCTACTTTCATGCCGGCAGCCAGATTCGACGTGTCGCTTGGCTGAAAGTCGGCAGGGGCGGTATAGGCAGTGGCGGCCTGCTTGCGCGCCGGCTGCTGCACCAGGCTGCTGATGCTGCTCTTGCGCTGCAACACGCGGTCAAACACATTGCCCCCGCTGGCCGTATTCTGCTCGCCATACTTAAAGTTGAGATACTTCGGATCGATCTCGTCGAGGAAGCGGCTCTTCTCGCAGGCACGCAGGTTGCCCCACTGGTAACGGCTGGTGGCGTAGGTCAGGTATAGCTTTTTCTCGGCGCGCGTAATGGCTACATAGAAAAGGCGTCTTTCCTCTTCCAAATCAGCGCGTGAGTTGAGCATCATCTGGCTCGGGAAAAGGTTCTCTTCCATACCTACAATGAACACATTCTTGAACTCCAGACCCTTAGCCGAGTGGATTGTCATCAGAGTGACAAACTCACCGTCCATATCGGCTTTGGTATCGGCATCTGTAATAAGGGCGATGTCCTGCAGAAAGGCCGATAGACTCTTGTCCTCTTTCTCCGGATCATCCACATACTCTTTTATACCGTTGAGCAGTTCCTGGATGTTCTCGTAACGGGCCAGGCCCTCCACGGTTTTGTCCTGGTACAGGTCGTCGACGATGCCGGAGTGCTTGGCTACGTGCTTGGCTACCTCAAAAGCGTCCGTGTTATCGGCGATGCGGGCGAAGTCTTTGATCATGATCGAGAAGTTCTCGATGGCCGTGCCCACGCGGTTACCCAGGAACTGACCGGCATTCTGGATCACTTCCCATACGCTGTGGTTCGTTTCATCAGCCGTTACAAACAGTTTCTGTTCGGTTGTCTCGCCAATCCCTCGCTTCGGATAATTGATCACGCGACGAAGTGCCTGCTCATCGTTCGGGTTCACCACTAAACGGAGGTATGCGATCAGGTCCTTGATCTCCTTACGCTGGTAAAACGACAGACCACCCACAATCTTATATCGGATGTTCATGCGGCGCAGGGCTTCTTCCATGGCCCTTGACTGCGCATTGGTGCGGTACAGGATGGCGAAGTCGTCGTAGGAGAGGTGGTTGTTCATCTTCTCCTCAAAAATGGTGGTGGCCACAAGCTTGCCTTCCTCGTTATCGGAATTGGCTTTGATTACTTCGATCAGCGGTCCCTGCTCATTGTCAGTATAGACGTCCTTCTTGAGCTGCGCCGAGTTGTTTTTAATCACCGAGTTGGCCGCATTCACGATGTTCTTGGTAGAGCGGTAGTTCTGCTCCAACTTAAACACCTCCAGTTCCGGGTAGTCACGCTCAAAGTTGAGGATGTTCTGTATATCGGCCCCACGGAAAGCGTAGATGGACTGCGCATCGTCACCCACCACCACAATGTTGCGGTTTTGGGCGGCCAGTTTGCGCGTGATGAGGTACTGCGAGTAGTTCGTATCCTGGTACTCGTCCACCATCACGAACTTGAAAATGTGCTGATACTTGTTGAGCGCATCCGGATGGTCACGAAAAAGCACGTTGGTCTGGAACAGCAGGTCGTCGAAGTCCATGGCACCGGCTTTGAAGCATCGGTTGGCATACTGTTCGTAGATCTTACCGATCTTCGGGCGCATGGCAGCTTCATCGTCGGCCTGAATCACGGCATCATTCAGGTACTGCTTCACCGAGATCAGCTTGTTCTTGGCGGAGGAAATACGGCCCAGCACCACGTTCGGCTTGTAAAGCTTATCATCCAGGTTCATCTCCTTCACAATGTTGCGGATGAGCGTCTTGGAGTCATCGGTGTCGTAGATCGTAAAGCTTTTCGGATAGCCGATCTTATCCGCCTCGGCACGCAATATGCGCGAGAACACGGAGTGGAACGTGCCCATCCAGATGTTTTTAGCCTCGTTTCCGATCACTTTCTCGATACGATGGCGCATTTCCTTGGCCGCCTTGTTGGTAAAGGTCAAGGCCAGTATGTTGAACGGATCGACCCCCAGACTGATGAGGTGTGCAATCCGGTAGGTGAGTACTCTTGTTTTGCCTGAGCCGGCACCCGCTATGATCATGGCTGGCCCCTCGGTGTGGAGCACGGCCTTGCGTTGCGACTCGTTCAGTAAACTAATATAATCCATTTCGTCTCTTCCGCGTGCGTCATTAATAATCCATGCAATTTACACATTCCTATCCGTTTTAGGAACGGCACTTGCACATTTAGAGAACCAGACAGCCCTATCAATTGGTTTCTTATAGAGGAATGCAATTTTGGCCTCTGATTTGTGTGTCTTCAGGCAGCGCTTTTTAGAGAAACGCCGCATTATCTGTATCTTTGTAAAGTTAAGAAGGTTGAAGTGGGCATTTGCCTGCTTTATACCTGAGCAATATATGATCCCTTTACCACGCATGAAGAAACTACTCCTGTTCCTTGCACTGCTCCCGGCCGGGCATCTGGCCGTGGCGCAATCCGATACCAGCCAGGTTGTCAAGGTTATACCTGACTCCCTGAAACAGGTGAAGGTTCCCCGCTCCGCCAAACAGGTATGGCGCACCCCGGAAATGCAGGAAGGTATGGACCTCTATATCGGATTAAAATACAACGAGGCTTACGCCAAGTTCCGCCAGGCAGCAGCACGTGACGAAGCAGCGGCCTTTTACTTTATGGGACGCATGCACCAATACGGAGAGTTGGTGGAAGACGGAGCGCCGATTGACGATATCATAACATCTGACTCAGTGGCCTATGTGCGCAACCCTGAGAAGTTCTACAAAGCCGATCCTGACACCGCCCGCATCCTGTTCGAAAAGGCGCTGGAAGGCAGCAGTCTGTTCGGTAATCTGGGTTTGGCAGAGTTAATGACCATCCGTAACGACGAAGATAAGCAGCGCTTTACACGACTCATGCGCAGTGCCGCCCTCGACATCCGCGACATGGCCATAGCAGGCGACGCTTTCAGTAACCGCATTCTGGGTAGTATGTATTATACCGGCTACGGCGAAATGGAGGACAAAGGGTATGCCTATACCTATATCAAGCGGGCCGCTGAGCTTAACGACGTGGTAGCCTATACCTCTTTGGCAAACCTATACCTGAGAGGGGAGGGCGTGAAAGAGAATGTGGCACAGGCGAAGTACTGGCTCGAGAAAGGTGCCGCTGTCGGAGAAAAAGAAGCCCTCTATACCTTGGGTCTGCTTTATGAAGAAGGTAACCTGGGAAAGCCTGAGCCTGATAAAGCACGCAAACTGTACCACCAGGCTATCTCGCAGGGCAGTTCCAATGCCTTTGAGCAACTCAAGTACCTCAACCAGTCTTCTGACCAGAAATTGGTGCTTGCAGCCATTGAGCGTAACCCCGAAGTAGTGAAGCGGTCGCTGGAAAGTGGTGCCTACGTCAACACTGTGTCTGTGCCAAACGGTTATGATTTTGACTTCAGGCTGCGCACCCCGCTCATGCACGGCATTTACATTCCGTTGCTGCTCGAAGACTATGGCGTGATTTACCAGCCTAAAGTTCGACTGGAAGTGGCCAGCCTGCTGCTAGGTGGCGGCGCCGACGTCAATGCGACCGATCAGGATGGGAAGACCGCCCTGCACTATGCCATGTATGGTGCCCGCATCAATACCGAGGAATTTGAAATTGAGCAGGCTCAGTTGCTGGATACCCTGTTCAAGTACAAGGCTGATCCGAACATCGTGGACAACAAAGGCAATACCCCGCTCTACTATGCAGTTCGCTTTGCTAACGGTACACACATGATGGAGATGAACCGTTTGCTGAAAGGAGGTGCCAACCCAAATATACAGAACCTGGAAGGCCTGACGCCACTTATGCTGGCCTGTCAGCTGGACGGTGGCAACGAGGTGATCGTGATGCTGATCAATGCCGGTGCTGACCCAAGCCTACGTGACTTCTCAGGCAAAACAGCCATGGACTACACCAAGCGCGAGAGCGTGCAGAATATTCTGACAGCGGCGGGAGCAAGGGCCCCTAAACGCTAGTCTAAACTTATTTAACTTGATTTTTGTCTCTTATCTGCCGGTAAGTCCGGTATAAGACTGCTTATTTTACTTTCTATTCCATGATCGTTCTTCAGAATACTGTCATCAGCGACGACATCCGAGATAATTTCTTTGTCTGCAACCTTGAGAAATGCAAAGGGGCCTGCTGCGTGGAGGGCGATTTGGGCGCACCGCTGGAGGAGGACGAACTGGCTATACTGGAGCAAAGCTACGAACACATCAAACCCTATATGACGGGAGCCGGCAAACTGGCCGTGGAGGAGCAGGGGCTGTACATCCAGGATTTTGAAGGTGACTATTCTACCCCAACCATCGAGAACCGGGAGTGTGCTTACGCTATATATGATAACCAGGGTATACTGAAGTGTGCCATCGAACAGGCGTATTACGATGGAAAGATCAGCTGGAAAAAGCCGATTTCCTGTCACCTGTACCCCATCCGCATCACGAAGTACGATGACTTTGAAGCACTGAATTATGACCGTTGGAGCATCTGCGCAGCGGCCTGCAACTTTGGAGCGGACCTGGGCGTGAAGGTATACCAGTTTTTGAAAGAGCCGCTAATACGCAAATACGGGGAGGCTTGGTATGGGGAGCTGACTGAGTTGATCGAGAAAGAAGCACAAGCTGCCACCACTTAAGGTATAGGTATACTACATATAACAGCAAAGCCCGGCCAATTTGGTCGGGCTTTGCTGTTTTACAAGCAATTTCGATTATTTGATCAGTCCGGCATTGGCCCAGAGCACCAGCAGTTTAGTGGCCAGCTTGTCACCTTTGCTTTCAGCCTGCCTTGCCCAATAGGTCGCTTGTTCGTAATCGCCGGCGGCTTCGTAAGCAATGGCCAGGTTGTGGGCTGCCTTCACACCGGTTTTAGAAGACAGATCCTGTGCCAGGGGTAGTAACGTAGTTATGGCCTGCTGAAACTGCCCCAGAAGCAACATGATATGGGCGTCCTGCAGCGAACTCGCCATGTGGACCTGGCGCACCAAAAGTGTCGGCTGCGGATAGAACCTATCCCAGTAGCTGTAGCCTGTCTCTACTGCCAGCCGGTTTACTACAGGCCCTGCTTTGCCCATAGCCGGTCCGATGGCCAGCAGTCCGCTCACCACGGTCCGTGAATCATAAAATTCCTGCTGCTCCACCGTTGCCTGGTCCAGCAGCATACCTGTGCTGTCGTATAGCGACCATGTGCTCGCCACGACCAGGTCGTAGTTGGCAATTTTGGTCTTGAAACCGTCTTCATCCTCATAGCTATCCATCACTTTCCCGAACCCAGTCTTGAACTTGTCGAGCGTCAGAATCAGGTGCGGGCCATACTGCTTAAAGAGCGCATTAACTTCTTCTCCGTTGAGCCGATCCGAGCTAGCAGGCAGACTGATAGCCTGATCCGGGTTGACCAGCACAAAAGTGGAGTCGTTGTAGATGGCACCCATGACACCCCCGGCAGCCTGGTAGGCTCCGTCGCGCAGTACGGCTGTTACATTCTCGTTTTTATTCGTCGCTTGTGCAGCCGTATCGTAGCGGTTCACGACGAGTACCTTCCACTGCTCAGGGCTTACACGCACAACAGGTGGTCGCACCGTTTCCATCGTGATCATAGTTGCACAGCCACTGAGCTGCAGGACTAGTACAATCCACAAAAGGGACGCAAAAAGCTTGCTTGAATTCATTTCTGTTCTTTGTGAGGTGCAAGACTAAGTTAATGCAAATATGATGATTGCTCTATATTTTAAAACCACATATATCGGGCCAAATACAAAAAAACCGACCCAGTAGATGAGTCGGTTTTTTATTTAAGAACTTATAAAGCTTATAGGGAGCTGAAGTCGAAATTGTCCAGATAGGCTGTCGTGAAGTTACCTTCTTTGAAACCCGGGTCATCCATCAGTTTCAGATGGAATGGCACCGTTGTCTTAATGCCTTCGATCACGAACTCGCTCAGGGCGCGCTTCATTTTTACGAGGGCCTCTTCACGCGTCTGAGCACTCACGATCAGCTTGGCAATCATCGAGTCGTAGTTCGACGGGATGGTATAGCCGGAGTAAACGTGCGAGTCCACACGAACACCATGTCCGCCTGGCACGTGCAGGTTCGTGATCTTACCCGGTGAAGGGCGGAAGTTGTTCTTCGGATCCTCCGCGTTGATGCGACACTCAATAGCGTGCATCTTCGGGTAATAGTTTTTACCTGTAATACGCTCACCAGCAGCTACCTTGATCTGCTCTTTGATCAGGTCGTAGTCAATTACTTCTTCCGTGATCGGGTGCTCCACCTGAATTCGGGTGTTCATCTCCATGAAATAGAACTCACGGTGCTTGTCTACCAGGAATTCAATCGTTCCTACACCTTCGTAGTTGATAGCCTTGGCACCTTTGATGGCGGCCTTGCCCATGCGGTCACGCAAGTCGTCGGTGATAAATGGAGAAGGCGTTTCTTCCACAAGCTTCTGGTGGCGACGCTGGATAGAGCAGTCACGCTCCGAAAGGTGCGCTACCTGTCCGTGCTGGTCACCGATGAGTTGGATCTCAATGTGACGCGGCTCCTCGATGAACTTCTCCAGGTAGATACCATCGTTACCGAAGGCAGCTTTGGACTCGGTTCGGGCATCGTTCCAGGCCTTATCAAACTCTTCTTCGCTCTTAATGATACGCATACCTCGGCCACCACCACCGGCAGTTGCCTTGATGATAACAGGGTATTTGATTTTCTTGGCTAGTTTCTTGCCCTCTTCCGCAGACTTGAGCAAGCCGTCAGAGCCAGGTATAGTCGGAACGCCGGCCTTCTTCATGGTGTCCTTGGCAGAGGCCTTATCACCCATGGCGTTGATCATCTCCGGAGATGCACCGATGAACTTGATGTTGTGCTCGGCGCAAATGCGGGAGAATTCAGCATTCTCGGAAAGGAAGCCATAACCCGGGTGGATGGCGTCGGCATTGGTGATCTCGGCAGCCGAGATCAGGTTAGGCATGTTAAGGTATGACTGCGCACTTGGCGGCGGTCCAATGCATACGGCCTCGTCAGCAAAGCGCACGTGCAGGCTTTCCTTGTCAGCCGTTGAGTATACAGCTACTGTCTTAATGCCCATCTCCTTACAGGTACGAATGATGCGCAGGGCAATTTCGCCTCTGTTGGCGATTAGTATTTTTTTAAACATAATGTCAGATTAGGGATTTGTAGATTTGAAAATTGTAATCAATGAAAATGGAGACGTTTATCAGACCATCTCCATCTCCAAATTTTCTCATTTTCAAATTTTCAAATTGAAGAGAATTAACTAGGATCTACCAGGAACAGCGGCTGATCGTATTCTACCGGGTTGGCATTGTCTACCAGCACCTTCACGATCTTACCTGACACCTCTGACTCTATTTCGTTGAAAAGCTTCATCGCCTCAATGATGCAGATTACCTGACCCTTTTTCACCTCGTCGCCTACGTTTACAAACGATGGCTTGTCCGGGCTGGAAGAGCGGTAGAAGGTACCGATCATTGGGGCTTTGATGGCGATGTATCTGCTATCGTCGCTGGCTGGCGCAGCAGCTGGGGCAGCCGGAGCGGCTGGGGCTGCAGGAGCCTGCGGTGCGGCAACTGGAGCGGCCGCAGGGGCTGCCGCGTGATGCGCAGCGGCGGACGATTCTTTCACATAGCTCACCTTCTGGTCTGGGTCGCGCTTCACTGAGATCTTGAATTCTTCTGTCTCAATGTTTACTTTATTCAAACCAGACTTGGCGATAAAGTCAATAAGGTCCTGGATTTCTTTAGCTTTCATGTTGTTATTTTACTCGTTCTGCGTAAGAATAAGTTCGTGTATCTACTTTGATTTTTTCGTCCTGCCCAATAAACAAAGGTACCTGTATGGTGGCGCCGGTTTCTACAATGGCTGGTTTGGATGCATTGGTAGCAGTGTCGCCTTTCAGGCCTGGCTCCGTGTAAGTGATCGTCAGTTCCACAAAAGGAGGGATCTCGCATGTGAGCGGGGCTTCCGTTTCGGCATGGAACAGGATCGTTACTTCCTGGCCTTCTTTCATCAGGTCAGCGAAAGGAACCATCTTTTCGTCCAGGGCAACCTGCTCAAAAGTATTCATGTCCATAAAGTTGTAGCCCAGGTCGTCTTTGTAGATGAACTGGTGCGGACGCTGCTCCACACGGGCAGTGGTAATCTTGTGACCAGCAGAGAAAGTGTTATCTAATACTTTTCCGGTTTTGATATTGCGAAGCTTCGTTCTTACGAAAGCCGGGCCCTTGCCTGGTTTAACGTGCTGAAATTCAATCACAACATAAAGGTCGTTGTTGAATTCCATGCACAGACCATTTCTGATGTCAGCTGTGGTTGCCATAGTGTGCTGTTGTTACGCTTGATATTGAATGAAACGATAAAAGTATAGCGCAAATCGCTGTCTTGCAAACAAAGTTAGCTATTATACTCAAATATTGATTAAAAAGCTTAGGGCTTTTCGCCAGGCGGACAGCAGGCAGGGCCCCGTGCAACAATGGTGAAAGCCTGGCGTGGCAAGTCATTTATTTTATATAATTTAGCTATTATTTTAAAAAATAGTCTGTACTGACGTGTGCGCTTTCTGTCTTGTTGCGTATGGTTGTATGCTTATAGTACCCGATGGGTACGCTTTTTAATGTAAATCTCTTTTTCATGGATTATAAGCTCATCTTCGATAACACCCCTGAAGCCATGGTGTTGCTTGACCCCGATATGAAAATCGTGGGGGCCAACAAGCGCTACCTGGAAGTCACAATGCGGCAACTGGACAACATTTTGGGGAAACATTTTCTGCTGGAAGCATTTCCGGAACCCAATGTGCCTTATGAAGAGAACCCGGTGCGAATTTCTATTGCAGACGCCATTCAGCAGGGCCGAAAGGTATACCTCGACGTAATTCGCTACTCGATCGCCCGCCCTGACGGCAGCGGCTACGATGAGCGTTGCTGGGAAGCTTCTCATACGCCCATCCTGAATGAGCGGGGCGAATTGTTGTACATGCTACAGGAAACCAAAGATGTAACGGATCGGGAAGAAACCAAGAAGGCCTTGCAGGATATCGAGCAGAAATTCCGGTTTATGGCTGACTCTATGCCTCAACTGATAGACGCTGATGACGCTGAAGGCAACTCAACCTATTTCAATAAGCAGTGGGAAGCATACACAGGTATACCCATAGAGAAATTAATGGCTGGTGGTTGGAAGGAAGCAATTCATCCGGCGGATCTGCAGAGTGCCGAGCAATACTGGCAGCAGTCGCTCGAGAAAGGGGAGGCCAGCCAGGTGGAGGTTCGTATACGCGATAAGGACGGTGATTACCGCTGGTACCTGAGCCGTTACCTGCCCATGCGAAATGAAAGTGGTGAGATCAGGATGTGGCTGGGCAGCTGCAGCGATATTCACGATATGAAGAACCTGGTGCAGGAACTCTTAACGAGTAACGAGCAAATGTCGGAACTGGCGGACCAGGTACAGCTTGCATTCCGCAAAGTCGAGACCGAGCGTATGACACTAGAGCGTTTGATCATGCAGGCCCCGACTTTCTTTGCTATTCTGAAGGGTAAGCAACACCGTTATGAACTCGTTAACACAAAATACCAGGAACTGTTCCCGCACATCAACCTTATAGGTAAAACGGTAGCGGAAGCATTGCCAGAAGTAGCTGAGCAGGGCTATATCGATGTATTGGATAATGTATACCAGACGGGTAAAACTTTTGAAGCCAAAGAGATTCTGGTGCAGCTCTCAACTCCGGAGGGTAAACTGGAGGACAATTACCTTACCTTTATTTTCCAGCCGCTTTTTGATGAGCATGAGCAAATAATAGGCATTCTGGTCGCGGGCTTTAATGTGACCGACAAATATCAAATGAAGAAAAAACTGCAGGAGTTAGGTATAGCAGTAGATGAATTGTAGCAGTAAGTAGGAGAGAAAGAGGTGAATTCAGCGCAGGTAGATTTTCAGCAGATCCGGATTAAGCATATTTTGTTTAAGTCCAAGGTGCGTTCTGTGCTGTATGGAGGGACCCTGGATAGCGTGTTTTTCTCAGAGGCAGGCCCGATCAGCCATTGGTTTTCGCAGGTAGGAAAAGTGAAGTATGGAAATGAGCCGGAGCTTTTCGGTCTTCAGAAAACCCATGGGGAACTGCTATCAAGTGCAAACCACTTGTTCACACTTTACCGGAACGGCAGCATCGACCAGGCACATGCAGGTATGAAGGAAATAGAGAAGCTTTCTGACCGATTTCAGGAATTGCTCTCGAAAATAGAAAAGCGACTGGCTTTGAAAACCGATATGGTGTAAGCAGCCTTGCCAAAGCACCCTAAACAATAAAAGCGGCACATTAGCCGCTTTTATTGTTTAGATATTCAGACGTTATGGGTTATTGCGGGTCATAGGCCCACTTCACATAAATGGCACCCCAGGTAAAGCCGCCGCCAAAAGCCGCCAGGATCAGGTTATCTCCTTTTTTCAGTTGCTTCTCATACTCCCATAGGCAGAGTGGGATGGTGCCGCTTGTTGTGTTACCATAACGCTCAATGTTAAGCATTACTTTGTCGCTGCCCACGCCCATGCGGTTGGCGGTTGCGTCGATTATGCGCTTGTTTGCCTGATGCGGCACCAGCCAGGCGACGTCTTCTGCGGTCAGGTTATTGCGTTCCATCACTTCTGCTGAAACATCAGCCATACCTTTCACGGCGAACTTGAAAACTTGCTGGCCTTCCTGGTATGCGTAGTGCTCACGCGCAAGTATGGTATCCATAGTTGCTGGTTTTCGGCTCCCCCCCGCTTTCATGTGCAGGTACTGCGCGCCTGTTCCATCTGACTTCAGAACAGAGTCAAGTATACCGTAGCCCTCTGTATTAGGCTCCAGCATCACGGCACCGCCGCCGTCACCGAAGATGATACAGGTAGTACGGTCAGTATAATCAATAATAGAGGACATCTTATCGGCTCCTACGACAATCACTTTTTTGTACTGACCTGACTCTATAAACTTAGAGGCAGTAGCCAGTGCGTATAGGAAACCGGAGCAGGCTGCCTGCAGATCGTAGCCAAAGGCATTTACAGCGCCTACCTCCGCTGTGATCAGGTTGGCCGTGGCCGGAAATACCATATCGGGGGTAGTCGTGGCGCAAATGAGGAGTTCTACCTCTTCTGCTTTTGTATTGGTTTTCTTGAGTAATTCCAGTACTGCCGGTACTGCAATGTGCGAGGTGCCCTTGCCTTCGCCCTTCAGAATGCGCCTCTCTTTAATACCAGTGCGTGAAAGGATCCATTCATCATTTGTTTCCACCATTGTCTCCAGTTCCTTGTTCGTCAGCACGTAATCCGGAACGTAGCCAGCCACACCTGTGATCGCGGCAGTAATTTTACTCATATTGTGAAAGGTATAAGTGTTGGAAGTTTAAGACGGCAATATAATAAAAAAAACTTGGCACAAACCGTCGTTACGCAAAAAGAGTAGGGGGACAGTTTGTGCCAAGAAATGTGTTTGACCGGAGTCAGCGCCTTTTATTGGGCGCCCGTATGCTTTCTAAATCGCTCAGACAGGTTAGTTGCTACCATTTTCTGAGCCTGTAGTACCATGTTGCAAACCGCAAGGGGGCTTGAAACGCCATGTCCGATAACGGCATTGCCATTTATACCCAGGATCGGGCTGCCACCTACGGCCTCATAGTTGAACTTGTCGAAAAACGGATCGTGCATGTTCTTCTCGTTGAGGATATCGTAAACAGACTCCGCCATCTTAAGGATGATGTTTCCGGTATACCCGTCACAAACGATCACATCCGCTTTGTCGTTGAACATGTCGCGGCCTTCGATATTACCGATGAAGTTGATGTTGGGGTTAACTTTGAGGCGCTGGTGCGCTGCCTGTGTGTTGACAGTGCCTTTGCCTTCCTCTTCGCCCAGGTTCATCAACCCAACTTTCGGGTTTTCGATCTCCAGTACGTATTTGGCGTAGATAGAACCGATTTCTCCGAACTGCTCCAGTACTTCAGGTTTGCAGTCGGCATTCGCCCCCACATCCAGTATAATACCGAAGCCACCATTGAGCTTTGGCACCAAACCGCCGATAGATGGTCTTAAAATGCCTTCTATAGCTTTTACGCTGAACATGGCTCCAACCAGCATGGCTCCAGTATTGCCGGTGCTGCAAAAAGCATGTGCTTTTCCTGCCTTGAGCATACCGAAACCTACAGCGATACTGGAGTCTGGCTTCTGCGTAAGCGCTTTCGTGGGATGTTCTCCCATGTCAATCACCTGAGTGGCGTTTACCACCTTTATAACAGAGCCAGTATAACCATATTCTTTTAGCAGCTGATTCAGAATATCTTCCTTGCCAATAAGCAGGATTTCATAATCTTCTTCAAGCTGTTCTGCGGCTAACATTGCACCTTTCACGTTTGCTTCAGGTGCATAGTCTCCGCCCATAGCGTCCAGGGCGATTCTCATGTACTGGATGAAGTTAAATTATACAGAACTGAAACGGAGTACAGACTTCGATTACTGAGCGTTTGTTGTATAATTTTTGATCGCCAGTTTGCCTTTGTGGTACAGGTCGCCTTCTACCACATAAGCATGGTGGAACAGGTGAGGAGTGTCTGTAGTAGGGCAGATTGCAATCGCTTTCTCAGAGAGTTTCTGGTGAGTTCTTCTCTTATCTCTTCTGGTCTTCGAAATCTTGCGTTTAGGATGTGCCATTTTTAGTTATAAATTTACTTGCTGTTATGTAATACTTTATTATTCTACTGCTTGTTAGTTCAGGTGCTTGTTAGTTCAGGTTTTTCAAGGCATCCCAACGCGGGTCAACGTCATCATCGTCATTTCCATCGTTGTCATCACCTTCACTGTCGCCCGCCTGGCGCGAAGAGTAAATCAGGATGTCCCTTTCGTCGTCTTCGTCCTGCTCCTCCACAAAACGTGGGTGGAGCTTCTTCATTGGCAGCGATAATCCAATGTAATCATACAGGTGCTGTGCCACGTTGAGCGTCTGCGTCTCAGGCGTAATCTGCCACAAGTCCTCGTCGAGCTCGGCATTTTCCTCTCCGAACTTGATCAGCAGTGTCTCTTCTATGTCCACTGGCTGGTCAAACTCCTCCAGACTGCGATCGCAGGTGAGGCGCACGTGCCCTTTAATATCAAAATGCAGCGTAAGAAGCGACTCGGTTTTATCGAGCGTTACTTTCGCCAGTAGCTTTCCCCCCAATATGATCTCCTGCTCAAACAAAGCAAAGAATGAATCGTCCATCTCAAACTCGTAATCATGCTTTCTGTTACTGAGTTTGGCAATGCCGATTTCGTAGTCTCTAAGCTTTTTCACTACCGTGTTTTTATTGCAAGACGCAAAATTAGAACATTATTTTGACAAATAAAATAGCAGCCCGATTTATAAAACGGGCTTTTGCTCTGTCTGGCGCTTTTTTATGATGTCGCAGGCAAGGAACAACGCTTCCCTGAAAGAGGTTTCATCGGCTGTGTGTTTGCCGGCTATGTCGTAGGCGGTGCCATGGTCCGGGGAGGTGCGCACGATCGGCAGACCAGCCGTGTAGTTCACACCTGTTTCCATAGCCAGCGTTTTGAAGGGGATCAGACCCTGGTCGTGGTACATGCTCAGCACCGCATCGAACTGCTTGTACATGCGCATGCCGAACAAGCCGTCGGCAGGGTAGGGGCCGAACACCAGGTGCCCTTTCTCTTTCAGATGCATCACAGCCGGACGGATGATCTCCAGTTCCTCGGTTCCCAAAAGTCCTTTTTCGCCGGCATGCGGATTGAGACCCAGCACAGCGATGCGCGGTTTCAGGATACCAAAATCACGGCGCAGCGACTCCTGCAGGATGGTGATCTTACGGATGATCAGGTCGAAGTTGAGTTTGCTGGCTACGTCCTTCACAGGTATATGACCCGTCACAGTGGCAACTCGCAGGTCGTCGGCTACGAGCAGCATCAGGCTGTCGGCAGCGTCGAAGTAGGAAGTCAGGAACTCAGTATGGCCCGGGAATTTAAACTCCTCAGACTGGATGTTGTCTTTGTCAATCGGGGCGGTCACCAAACCATCCAGCAAGCCGGCTTTCAGGTCACGTGCGGCGGCCAGCAACGAGTCAAGTGAGGCCTTGCCGGATTCGGGTTTTGGTGTGCCCGGCTCCACGGCGATGTCCTCTTCCCAGCAGTTGATCAGGTTGATCTTTTTAGGTATAAGCTCCTGGGCAGAACCTACTTGCTGGTAATGAAAATGCTCGGCGCTTAGTGCTTTGCGCACCTGGTTCATAACTGCGGCAGATCCGTAGATCACTGGCGTACAGAAATTCAGAATGCGCTGGTCTGAAAGGGTTTTGACGATGATCTCCGGTCCAATGCCGTTTGTGTCGCCGATGCTGATTCCTATTTTTGCTTTGTGTCTGTTATCCATTTTTCGCTTAATTAGCCAAAGAGCTAAGGTAGTTGTAAATTAGGCGCACGCCCGACCCGGTGGCCAGTTTGCCACGGTAAGAGTCTTCGCCCAGCAGGTAGGCCGTGCCGGCGATGTCAAAGTGCACCCATGGGTAGTCGGTGAAATACTCCAGGAACACACCCGCCGAAATAGCGCCTGCCTCGGCACCGCCCAGGTTTTTGATATCGGCTATATCTGACTCGATGTGTTTTTTGTACTCATCCCAAAGCGGAAACTCCACAATACGCTCGTGTTCTTCCTCGCCAGCTCTTTTCAAGGCTGTCATCACCTCGTCACCCGCATTGCTCATGGCTACCAAGCCTTCCTTGCCAATGGCGCGGGCCGCGGCTCCGGTCAGAGTGGCCATATCGATCACCAGTTCAGGCTTATACTTTTGTGCAAAGCTCAGGGCATCGGCCAGGATCAGTCGGCCTTCGGCGTCGGTGTTGAGTACTTCTACCGTCATGCCGTTGTGCATGGTGAGCACGTCGCCAGGCGCATAGGCCTTGCCGCCAGGGCGGTTATCGGTGGCAGGTATAAGCGCGATAACGTGCAGCTGCACATTGTTTTTTGCCAGCGCGTACATGACACCGGTTACGGCAGCCGCGCCAGCCATGTCGGACTTCATATAGTCCATGGACTGTGGTGTCGGCTTCAGGCTGAGGCCGCCAGTGTCGTATACCACGCCTTTGCCCACCAGCACATAGGGTTTGCTGTTGGTGGCGCCTTCCGGTTTCCATTCCAATATATTAAAGGTTGGCGGCTCCTCGCTGCCTTGGTTCACGGCCAGCAGACCGCCCATCTTCAGCGATTGTATCTGCAGTTCGTCAAACACCTGCGTGGTAAATCCGGCCTTTTCGCCCAACGCTACCAGCTCCTCGCTGAACTGGGTGGCTGATTGATGACTGTTCGGCTCGTTCACAAGGTCACGCGTTAGAGTCACAGCATCCAGCACGTTTTGCAGCTCCATCACGTCAAACTCCGACATGTTCTCATCCGTTAGCACAATGGTCTGGAGCGGGCTTGGTTTGCTGTTTCTGGTCTTGTACTTCTGGAACTGGTAGTTGCTTAGGTATAGCCCCTCGGCCAGGTATGGGCTGACGTCGGTTTTGGTGAGGTCCTGAATGGCCAGCTCTTCCACTTTGTCGGCTTTGAGCTGCTTAAGCAAGGTATAGCCTGCCTGGCGCAAAGCTTCTCTGGTGGCATTCTGGGTTTTCCCCTCGCTGTATACCACCACGTATACCCGCTGGGTATAGCGGTTCAGGGAAACGATCTTCGCTTCGGCTTCGAGTTGGCGTTTAACATAGCCGGCTTCATCAGAACTGAGTTCTGAGAGGGCGCTGACCTGATCAGCCCGCACAATCAGGGCTACGTCTGTATTTTTACCTACCGATGTATTGTATTTGAGTTGTGTTGGCATTTGTCATTCGTATCTTTGAGCACGCAATATAGTAAGTATATAGTGTAATGCGAAAAAGCCCCGGCGCAGGTATAGCTATCGGGCGCCGCATCTAAATAAGGTATAACGGGTTTCCGGCAAAATTGTCTTAATCAGCCGGCACCATAACGCATAGCACGTGAGCAAAGTAAGTCCGAAGAAGCACCTGGGCCAGCATTTTCTGGTCGACCAGAACATCGCCCGCAAAATTGTGGAGCAGTTGACCTTGCCCGGTGGGGTGGAGGATGTGCTGGAGATTGGCCCGGGAATGGGCGTGCTTACGCAGTATATGCTCGAGCACAAGGAGTACCGTACCACCGTGCTGGACATCGACCGCGAGTCTATTGCCTACTTGCAGAAGCATTTCCCTCAACTCGGCGACCGCATCATTTCGGCTGACTTTTTGAAGACGGACCTGAGCAAGCTGTTTCCAGGCAAATTTTCCATCATCGGTAATTTTCCTTACAACATTTCGAGCCAAATCTTTTTTAAAGTGCTCGAACACCGCGATGTGGTGCCTGAGGTAGTGTGCATGATCCAGAAGGAAGTCGCCGAACGACTGGCCTCGCCTCCGGGCTCCAAAGCCTATGGCATTCTGAGCGTGTTGTTGCAGGCCTTCTATACCATAGAGTATAAATTCACAGTGCATGAAAACGTGTTTCACCCGCCGCCCAAGGTAAAGTCCGGCGTCATCAGTGTGGTGCGCAACGACCGACAGAGTTTGCCTTGCGATGAGAAGCTGTTTTTCTCTGTCGTGAAGAACAGTTTTGGAACAAGGCGCAAAACACTGCGTAACTGCCTCAAAACATATAACCTTCCCCCGGAGGTTACAACACAGCCTGTTTTCGACCAAAGGGCGGAACAGTTGTCAGTAGAGGATTTTATAGCTTTGACCCAGCTCGTAGAGCAGAACATATAATACCATGCAGGTAGAGATCACACGCGAATACATAGAACAGGTTGAAGAGGCAATAGCACGCGACGACAAGGGGTTCATTCTGGAATCGATGTCCGAAATGTATCCCGCCGACATCACGACGGTGCTCTACGAACTGGACACCAATGAGTCGAAGTACGTGCTGGACCTGCTGCCTCCCGAGACCGGCTCGCAGATTCTGAGTGACCTCGACTACGACATCCGCACCGACTTTCTGGCCTATTTCACCAGCCAGGAGATAGCGCGCTACGTCAACCTGATGGACTCGGATGACGCCGTGGACATCCTGAACGAGATGAATGTGCAGCGGCGCGAAGAAGTGATCGCCCTGATCGAAAATGAAGAGAAGGCAGACGACATTCTGGATCTGTTACACTACGAGGAAGACTGCGCCGGCGGTCTGATGGCAAAAGAACTTATCAAAGTGAACATCAACTGGCGTGTGCGTCAGTGTATTGAGGAAATTCGCCGGCAGGCAGAGGATGTGGAGCGGATCTATACCGTATATGTGGTCGATAACCGTGACATTTTGCTGGGTCGCCTCAGTATCAAAGCACTCCTGCTGTCCAAAGACGACAAACTGGTAAAAGACATTTACAGCGAAGACGTGATCTCGATCGAATCGTTCCGGGACGAAAACGAGGTGGTGAGCGTGATGCAGAAGTACGACCTCGAAGCCATACCTGTCGTGAACATACAAGGCAAATTGCTGGGCCGCATCACGATTGATGACGTGATCGACGTGATGCAGGAGCAGGCCGAACTCAGCCGCCAGCTCATGACGGGTATCTCCGAGAATGTGGAGGAAGACGACAGCGTGTTCCGTATTTCGCGCTCCCGTATACCCTGGCTCGTGATCGGGATGGTGGGTGGTTTGCTGGCCGCGCATTTCATGGGCTTTTTTGAAGCCGACATTGCCATGCTGCCTGCCTTGGCCCTTTTCGTGCCGCTTATTACGGCTACGGGAGGCAACGTAGGTATACAGTCTTCGTCCATCATCATCCAGACGCTCTCATCCAATGCGGTCATTTTCGAAAACTTTGCCCAGCGTCTACTGAAGCTCATCATGGTGGCCTTTCTGAACGCGCTCATCATTTCAGCGCTTGTTTTTGGCTTCACCTATCTATTCAGGCAGGACCTGAAACTCTCGACGGTGGTGTCGGTGGCGCTGTTCTCTGTTGTGATGCTGGCCTCCCTGATGGGAACGCTAACGCCGATGCTGCTCGATAAACTGGGGGTGAACCCCGCCGTTGCTGCTGGCCCGTTCATAACCACTGCAAACGACTTATTGGGTCTGGCAATTTATTTTGGTGTAGCGCATATGTTGTATGAACTCTAGCGCTATGGCAATTACACGCATACTCATCATAGACGAAGTACACGCCAGCCTGTTTTCAATGTTGGAAGGTATAGGTATAGCCTATGACTACCGCCCTGATATCAAGCCGATCGAGGTATGCGAGGCACTTGTTGGTTTTGATGGGCTGATTGTGCGGAGCAAAATGCGCATTACGGCTGACACCATTAAGCTGGCTGATAAACTTAAGTTTGTAGGTAGAGCTGGGGCAGGCCTGGACAACATTGATGCCGAGGCCCTGCAGGAGAGAGGTATAGCACTGTTCGGAGCCAACGAAGGAAACCGGCAGGCGGTGGGGGAACATGCTTTGGGGATGCTGTTAAGCCTGATGCGCAACATCACCCGCGGTGACCGGCAGGTGCGTGACAAAGTATGGCTGCGTGAAGAGAACAGGGGGGAGGAGATCAGCGGAAAAACAGTGGGCATTATTGGCTACGGCCACATGGGGCAAAGCTTTGCCCGCGTACTGCGTGGTTTCGGTTGCCGCCTCCTGGCCTACGACCGGTTTGCCCCTGAAAAGATCGCTATACCTGCTGAGTCAGTATTGTTGGAGGAACTACAGGCAGAAGCTGACATTGTGAGCCTGCATATACCTTATATACCTGAAAACCGGGCTTTTGCGAATGATGCTTTTTTCCAGGGTTTTAGCAAGCAGATCTGGTTTGTGAACACTTCCCGCGGCGAAGTAGTGGATCAGACTGCATTGGTACGCCACCTGCAGTCTGGCAAGCTGAAAGGAGCTGCACTTGATGTGCTTGAGAATGAAAAATTAAAAAGTCTGACAGAGGAACAAAGTCGCAATTTCTATTACCTGAAATCGGCAGACCATGTCGTGCTCACGCCTCATATCGCGGGCTGGACGCATGAATCTTATGTGCAGATAAACGAGGTGATGGTACAGAAGATACAGGCCTTGCAGGAGGCTGGCAAACTACCCTAAGAATACCTGATTTGAAGCTGTACCAAGTTGCCGGGTTTACGTATAGAAGTGATACTGGTGCTTTGAACAGGTGTTTTTGATGCAGATAAATAAGTATTGCCGAAAAATTTTGTATTAAAATAAATTTGTATATTTGCTCAACACAGTGCCAACGGGGGATGCCCGTGCGCATGTGGCTTACCCAGCATCCCCGGCTAGTTTAGATACAGCCTGGCTGAAGAAGAAAAAATAAATCAACTACGTATTAGGCAAAAAGAACGGTTATGTTTGACATAGCCGTTCTTTTTGTTTTTGTGTTTTAAACGTGAAGACAGTATTATGAGCAACATTTCTTATTACACCGCCGAAGGTTTACAGAAGCTAAAGGAGGAGTTACACGATCTGAAGACAAAAGGTCGCTCAGAGGTAGCCCGCCAGTTGGCAGAGGCACGCGACAAAGGCGACCTGAGCGAGAACGCTGAATATGACGCCGCCAAAGATGCACAGGGCCACTTGGAACTGAAAATTGCCAAGCTGGAAGAAGTAGTAGGCAACGCCCGTCTGATAGATGAGTCGAACCTGGATACGAGTAAGGCGCTGATTCTCTCTAAGGTGAAGATCAAGAACCTGAAAAACAACTTGGTGATGGATTATACGCTGGTGGCGGAAGAGGAAGCAGACCTGGCCTCCGGCAAGATTTCTGTAAAGTCTCCGATCGGGAAAGGCCTTTTGGGCAAGTCGGTTGGCGAGAAGGCGGAGATTACTATACCTGCCGGAAAGATCGAATTCGAAATTCTGGAAATCAGCCGCTAATCTTATGGAGCCTTCTATCTTCACTAAAATTGTAAAAGGCGAGATTCCCGCTTACAAAATTGCGGAAGATGATCGCTACCTGGCCTTTCTGGATGTGTTTCCGACCACCAAAGGCCATACGCTTGTGATACCCAAACAGCAGATCGACTACCTGTTTGACCTGGACGAACAGCTATACATGGGCCTGATGGCTTTCGCTAAAAAAGTGGCGGCTGCCGTAGAGAAGGCCGTGCCTTGCAAACGCATTGGTGTGGCAGTGGTAGGACTGGAGGTGCCTCATGCACACGTTCACCTGATCCCTCTTAATAAAATGGCCGATATGAACTTTGCCAACAAGCAGCAGTTCAACAAAGAAGAGTTTGAGGAAGTGGCTGAGAAGATACGTGAGGTATACAAGACTTTATAAGGTATAGCCATACCTACAGCTCAACAGAAAGGGGCGCATCTCAATGATGCGCCCCTTTCTGTTTTTAGTTCTTTTGTAAGATGGAAGGCTTAAACTCCAGTTGGGTCGTGTCTTTTGGCTGTACCTGCTGCGGTGCTGGCAGGATTTGCTGTTGCTCTTTTTGCTTGGCTTCTTCCTTAGCCTTGCGTCTGAAGAAGCCTCTGAGCAGGAAATTGTTCTGCAGGGCCTCCATGTTCTGGTCCAGCTTTTCGGTGCCGGTCTCCAGGTTTTGCATGGTGCTCTGCAACTGCTTTGCAAACTGCTGATCATTGAGGAGTACCCCCACGGCGCTATTATTGTTGTTGAGTCTGCTGCTGGCTGTGCGCAGGTTCTCGGTTATTTCAGATGTGGAGGCCGTGGCCTCTTCCAACTGCGTCATCGAGTTTTTCAGCTGCTGGAATACTTCCTTGTCAGTGGCAAGCTGGTTAGCCAGACCGCCCGGTGAATTGAGTTTGTTGGTGAAGGCCGATAGGGAATTGGAGGCATTTACAGTGCTTTGAGAGGTGCGCTGCAGGTTGGCCACCACATTGCGGAAATCCTGGGCCATGGTAGTGTCAGTCAACAGGGCGCCAACGGTTCCTTCGCCTTTAACCAGGCGGGAGGTCAGCTGCTTAAAGTCACCGGTGATCGCTACCAGGTTCTCATTGTTCTGCTGCAGCTTTTCCATCAGGTCATCTGTGTTAAGCGGGCTCACGGCTGTTATTCTGTCGCCGTCCTCAATGGGCGCGGCCGGCTGAGAGCCGCCGTCTATTACGATGTTCTTGTTGCCGATAAAACTTTCGGAGCTGATGCGGGCCGAGGCGTTTTTGCGGATGAACTGTTGCACCTTCTCCTCGATGTTCATGACCACCTCCACCTGTGAGTCGCCATACAGGTTAATGGATTTGATCGTACCGATCTTCACACCGGAGAACCAAATGTTGTTACCGGTTCGCAAACCAGCTACGTCATCAAAAATGGCTGTAACCGTGATCGTACTGATCAGGCGCTTTTGCTGGCCAGCCAGCATGAAAATGCCAGCCACCAAGATCACGATCGCCAGGAACGTGAAAATACCAACTATAACAGTGCGTTTATTATCTGCAGAACTCATCTAGTCTATAAAGTTGTAGTTATAAAAAGATTGTACGCGCTCGTCATTGCTTTCGAACACCTCGTCAAAAGTACCCTCCCGCTGGAACTGCCCGTCTAGCAGCATCACTACTCTGTCTCCTACGGCGCGGGCACAGGTCAGGTCGTGGGTGATAATGATAGAGGAGGTATTGAACTTTTGCTGTACTTCATTGATCAGGCTGTTGATCTCGATACACGTAATGGGGTCAAGGCCGGCGGTGGGCTCATCGTAGAGCATGATCTCTGGTTTCAGAATCAACGTGCGGGCAATGCCTATGCGCTTGCGCTGGCCACCAGACAGTTCAGAAGGCATTTGGTTGATCGCCTGCGACAGTCCCACGGCCTCCAGCACATAGAGGATCAGCTCCTCACGCTCGGCTTCACCCATCTCTTTGGCATGCCGAACCAGCGGAAACTCGAGGTTTTCGCGCACCGTCATACTGTCGTACAGCGCACTGTTCTGGAACGAGAAGCCGATCTTGAGCCGAAGCGCATCCAACTCCCGTGGCTTGAGGGCGCCCACTTCCTTGCCCAGCACATTCACCGAGCCTTCATCGCCATAGAGCAGACCGGAGATGATTTTGATCAACACCGACTTACCCGTGCCGGAGCGGCCGAGCACCACCAGGTTTTCTCCTTTATATAAGTCAAGGTCCACACCTTTTAGCACCTCAAAATCGTCGAATGCTTTTTTGAGGCCCCGGATAGAAATCACTTTCTCGTTTCTATCGATGTTAGGGTTTATTTCTTTAGCCTCCATTAAAAAGCTCTGATTGCATTAATGACCTGCATAATGAGCAGCTCTTCTATAAAAATAAGGAACATGGCCGTTACCACCGACGAGTTGGCGGCCTTGCCCACACCTTCTGTACCCTTAGAAGAATTATACCCCTTGTAGCACCCCACCATGCCAATGGTGAAGCCAAAGATAACAGACTTAACCGATGAGGCGATGATATCCAGAAACGTGATGGCATCAAAAACCTGATAGAAAAAGACGCTCAATGAGGTAAGTTCGTTCTGGTGCACATTCAGGTAACCACCCAGTAGGGATACGAGCGTGGTAAACATCGTTAAGGCCGGAATCATCAGGGTAGATGCCAGTACCCGGCTCACCACCAGAAATTTAAACGGGTTGGTGGCCGATACCTCCATAGCGTCGATCTGCTCCGTCACACGCATGGAGCCTAACTCAGCGCCAATGGCGGAACCTACCCGGCCGGCCGCAATGAGCGCCGTCACCAGTGGGCCGATGGCCCGGATGATGGCCACGGAAATAAGGGCGGGCAGGAGCGAGGTGGCACCAAAGTCGGCAAGGGAGGGACGCGACTGGTTGGTAAATACGATGCCGATGATGAAGCCCGTGAGGGAGATCAGCGGCAAAGAGCGCACACCGATTTCGTAACACTGCTTGATAATCTCTCTGAACTCGTAAGGCGGAAACCACACCTCCTTGAAGAACCGCGCATTAAAACGGTATATATTCGCCAACTCAACAAAAATCCTGTCGAGCCTGCGTGTTGTTACATACCTGCGCCGGGTTGGAGCAGTTCCCGGTTTATCTTTGTTTAAATCCATTTATGCTGTTTAGGATTCACCTATACACTTGCCTTTGACAAAGCAGCGACAAAATTAACGCAAATTTAAGAATAAGCCTGATGCTAAATTTAACCGCACTTGCAAAAACATGTTTAAACTTTGTCTTTTGGTAAAACCTATACCTCGAAGCAGGCTAATTTTATTCAAATCCCGGTAAACAATCAGGCAAGCTTATAAGCCTTACGAAAGATAGATGCGATTTTTTACAAAACTGCGAAATATTTTCAAAAGCTTATACTTGGGAGGAGTCTGTTGAATTGATAATTTGTTGAATTGTTAGGTGCAGGATTAATCTGGCCTTCCCTTTGTTGAGGGTTGGATGGTTAAATGGTTAAATTGTTGATGGTTGAATTATTGGGTGCATGATTAACCTACCCCTCCGAGGTGGGAATTATCCTGTTTGAATCAGATAAATTTATCAGTCCACGATTCGGGCAGGTCACAATCCAGTACCGTCAACTTAAGCTAATGCTCTTTGGGACATCCATGTCCCGAAGCTGACTGTTGGGGATGTCCACATCCCCGTGTGCCGGGTTGCAGGTATACAAGTAGTAAATCCCCTTCTATTTGATTTCGGATTGGTAAATCCGAAAGAGCCTGTTGCCTATGTGCCTGATTGGAGGGTGTACATGGACGAGGATGTCCCCAGCAGAAATGCTTTCGGACCTGGAAGTCCGGAAGTGCGTGCTAGCGTCCGAAAGAGCTTCCAGACACAGACGACGTTACAGTGTAACGTCGCTACATTTCAACTTTCTAAATCTTAAACTCCCAAACTCCCAAACTTCTACAGCTTTCTTTCAGGGTTGTCGGTCAGGAAGGCTTTCCAGGAGTTGGCGCCTTTTTTTGCGTTGTTCCCTTTTTGGTAATGGTGACAGAGAGCCACGGACAGGGCGTCGGTAGCATCGAACATTTTGGGGTCGGGCTGTATTTTAAGTATCTGCACCAGCATGCTGGCCACCTGCTCTTTGGAGGCGTTGCCATTTCCGGTAACCGATTGCTTTACTTTTTTGGGGGCGTACTCCACGTACGGGATGTCGCGGGAGAGGGCGGCTGCGATGGCAACTCCCTGTGCGCGACCCAGTTTGAGCATACTCTGTACGTTCACGCCAAAGAAGGGCGACTCAATAGCCAGCTCGTCGGGCAGGTATTCGTCGATGAGCTGTATCATGCGGTCAAAAATTTTCTTTAACTTGATGGCGTGGTTGCTGTAGCTTTTGAGGTGAACCACGCCATACTGCACTACCTTTACCTTCGATCCTGTCACTTCAATCAGGCCATAGCCCATGACTTGCGTGCCGGGGTCGATGCCAAGAATTAATTTGTTGGGTGGGAGGGCAGAAGAGTAAACCATAAGAGCCGCAATTTAAGACAATATCTTGAACATTACCCGCAACAGAAGGTTCCTTTTAGTTTCCGGCAAGATTGTCGTGGTGCTGCTCACCCTTTATTTTCTGTATCTGGCCATCTTCACAGCGCCCGACACGCTGCTTTCGTGGCGCGCCATACTAAGAGCGGCCCGCCAAAGCGATTATACTTTTCTACTGATCCTGAGTGCGCTGCTTATACCTGCCAACTGGGGGCTGGAGGCCTGGAAGTGGAAGATCCTGGGACAGAAACTGGAACGCATTTCATACCTGCGGGCGTTTCGTGCCGTCATGGTCGGGCTAACCCTGGGCTTTATCACCCCCAACCGCCTCGGCGACTATGCCGGTCGGGTACTGGAGCTCAAAAGCAAAGAAAGGCTGGAAGGGATTGGCGCCGTTTTCATCGGCAGGTTTTGCCAGCTGGTCGCCACGGTACTGGTGGGTACTTTCGGAATCCTATACTTTGCACTGCTCCTTTACTGGAAAACTTATCCGGCTATCTGCCTGAGCGTGTTCTTCCTGCTGCTCGCGCTAAATGCTGCCATGCTCTTGCTGATCTTCAATGCCCGCGCCATGGTGGCCCTGGTGTCGGCAGTGGGACCGCTGCGCAAACTCACAAAATACCTGGCCATAATGGGGCGCTATACCTTCGGTGAAATGAACCGGGTGCTGTTGCTGTCTTTGCTGCGCTACTTCGTTTTTCTGCTGCAGTTTGTGCTGCTACTCTTTTTGTTTGAGGTGCGGCTGAATCCGGTGGAGTATGTGAGTGGCGTTTCGACTGCTTTTTTTCTGAAGTCGGTGGTGCCGTCGGTGTCGCTGCTGTCCGACCTGGGCGTTAGGGAGCTGTCGGCCATGTACGTGTTCGGACTGCTAGGGCAGGAGCGCTTGCAAGTGCTGAGTGCCAGCCTGAGTCTGTGGCTGCTCAATATCGTGGTGCCGAGTGCTGTCGGTCTATTTTTTGTTCTGCGCCTGAAGCTGGGCAGGAAAGGGGGAGGCGCTTGATGTTCGGATTACTGCTGCTATCGTTGCTGGCCTATGGCTGGATCATCCTGCGCTGTTTGTTCTCCTGGAAGCGCCTTCCTACGCCTGCTATACCTGCCGGTTTTATACCTGCCACCAAATTCACGGTAATCATCCCTGTCCGAAATGAAGCGGGACAAATACTGAATTTGCTGCGCGATCTGGAAAAACAAAGCTATCCGGCTGCGCTCTTTGAAGTGCTGGTGGTAGACGACCACTCAAACGACGGTACCGACCAGCTCGTTCAGAACTTTATACCAGAAACCCCGCTCCACCTGCGGCTGATCCGGTTGGCTGAGCACACCGCAGCAACCGGTAAGAAAGCGGCTATCAAACAAGGTATAGCAGCGGCCAGTGGCGAGCTGCTTGTCTTTACCGACGGCGACTGCCGGGTGCAACCGGACTGGCTGCTGTACTTTGCCTATACCTATCAATCCCAAAAGCCGGTCTTTATTTCCGGGCCCGTGAGCTTCCACAACACCCATACCTTGCTGGAGCGCATGCAACTGGTCGAGTTTGCCTCCCTGATCGGAGTGGGAGGGGCCTCCATTGGCTTGCGCCAACCAAACATGTGCAATGGGGCTAATCTGGCCTATACTCGTACTGTGTTTGAGGAGGTAAATGGCTTTGCCGGAAATGAAGGCATAGCCAGCGGTGATGATGAATTTTTGCTGCACAAAGTAAACCAGCTATACCCGGAGTGCATCGCTTTTCTAAAGCACCCAGGCGCCATTGTGTATACCGAAGCCCGCAAGTCGATCAGGAGTTTTGTAGCGCAGCGGGTGCGCTGGGCGAGCAAGTGGCGGAGTTACCAAAATTGGGATGTGAAGCTGCTGGCTGTCAGTGTGTTCGCTGTCAATCTGTTGCTTTTTATGGCTATACCTGCTGTGCTGCTGGGCTGGCTCACAATTTGGACTTTCCTGGCGGCTTACGGAGCAAAATTTCTGATCGATCTTCTGTTTTTAAAACGTATACTTGCTTTTATGCGACGGCAAAATTATCTGATTTATATGCTTCCGCTGCAGCTAGTTTACATTCCTTACGTACTATATACCGCTATCACCGGCCTCTCAGGTCGGTATACCTGGAAAGGACGAACTATCTGTAATCATGACTGAGAATGAATTTGCCATCATGGACGAACTTTATTTCGTAACGTCCTACCCCGACCTCAAAAGCACCAGCGCCCTGTCCGATGCGGAACTCTGTACTACCTTGCGTGACCTGATCGCCAAAGGGTATGTCCGGATTCTGTACCCTGATCCGGATACCGAGTACGAGTACGACGAAGCTACCTTCGGGAACCACTGCCAGCAGTACTACTATTTGGCTACCAAGGCCGGGCTCGTGGTGCATAACTCTATTTGATGCACGTATTTCCCGAAGCAGCCCGAAACAAATACCCAACCTACGTAGTTGCAGTTGAGCGCATGGGATGAATACGTATTATTTGAAAGGATTTGAAGGTGTTGGTAAAGAATGCGACTGAAATTTTGTAAATTTACGTGGTCTATACCTGCGTGACAGGTATAACTGGTCGGAATATCCCCATGTGCGGACTTTTCGCCAACATAACCTATGAAACCGAATGTCTGATCTAGTCGCACCGAACATACAGCAAGAGTTAAACCTCAAAAAGCTGGAATTATCGGCCTTGTTGGAAATCACGCAGGCGATCAACGACAACTTGCCCGAAGAGGCGCTCTACAAAATATACCGCTTTACGCTGCTTGCCCAGTTGCAGATCAACCGACTGGCGCTTTTTGTGCACGACGAAAAGTGGGACTGCAAAGTAAGCTTTGGTACCGACCTGGAGCCAGCCAAGCAACACCTCCCCGAAGCCATTCTTGAACTCAAGGAAATCACCCGCACCTCCAAGCTGAGCGTGGACAAGAAGTGGCGCAACTTCGAGATCGTAATTCCGATTCTGCACAATGGCAAGGTGCTCGCTTTTGTGATGATCGGGAAAATTCAGCCTTACTATACCAATATAGAGGCGCTCAACTTTGTGCAGACGGTGAGTAATATTATGCTGGTGGCTATTGAGAACCACCGTATGGCCCGTCAGCGTTTGGCGCAGGAGTCCATCCGAAAAGAGATCGAAATTGCCCGTGAGGTGCAGTCCATGCTTTTCCCGAAGAAGCTGCCCAATGACAAAGATGTGGCCATCCACGCCAGCTACATTCCGCATTCGTCTATTGGCGGCGACTACTACGATTATATTGAGATCGACAAAGATCAGTTTCTTTTCTGCGTGGCCGATGTGTCGGGCAAGGGGGTGCCGGCTTCGTTGCTGATGTCTAATTTCCAGGCGGGCTTGCGCACCATTCTGCGCCAAACAGCCGACTTAAACACGGTGGTGTCGGAGTTGAATCACCTGATCTACCGCAATGCGATTGCCGAGAAATTCATCACCACTTTTGTCGCAATTTTTAATCGCAGCACACGCGAGTTGAGTTATGTAAACGCTGGCCACAACGCCCCGATTCTGCTCTACGAAAACGACACGCACGACCTGCTCAACGATGGTTGCACCATGCTGGGCGTGTTCGATGTACTGCCTTTCATGAACGTAGGCAAGATCCATGTACCACACAATGCCGTACTGCTCTGCTATACTGATGGTCTGACCGAGGTGTTTGACGAGGACGAGTCAGAGTTCGGCATTGAAGGCACGATCGACTTCCTGCAGAAAAACCGTTTCCTGAGCTCCAAGATGCTGCACCTGCAATTACTCGATGCCATTAACCTCTACAACGAAGAGTCTACCTTCAGCGACGACATCACTTTGCTGTCGTGCAGGTTTAAGTAGAATTGGTGGTTGAATTGTTATATTGCTAAATTGTTTTTTTAGATAGAAGAGAAGCTCTTTGAGAATAAGGTAAATCTGGTTTCAGTTTATGATTAATCTTAAGATGAATAGTTTCTTAAAATTCTGGTTAATAATTTAAGTATTAACAATTTAGCAACTCAACCATTTAACTATCAAAAACAAAATTGCTCCGCCTCTACAAGACGCCCGCCTTGCTTCGCAGACTTTTGCCTGGCTATACCTGGCTGCGGGAGGAGATGGGCAAGGTGCTCTATCTGACCTTTGATGACGGGCCCATACCGGAGGTGACGCCCTGGGTGTTGGAGCAGTTAAAGCAGTATCAAGTAAAAGCGACATTCTTTGCTGTGGGTGATAACCTGGTGAAGCACCAAGGTATAGCCAGGCAAATACTGGAGCAGGGTCACCGTCTGGCAAACCATACCCATAACCACCTGCGCGGTTGGGAAACATCGCTGGAATACTACCTCGAAAATGTGCAGCAGTGTCAGCAGGAACTAGAGCAGCTCAGCCAGAATGCAGCACAGCCGAAGTTGTTCCGGCCACCCTACGGGCGCATCACCGCGAGACAGGCAGCCGCTCTGCGGCCCGATTACGAACTGGTGATGTGGGACGTGCTTACGAACGATTATGACCGCTCGCTGAGTCCCGAAAAATGTCTCCGGGAATCCATTCGCTGCACCCAAAGCGGTAGCATTATCGTATTTCACGACAGCTTGAAAGCCCAGCGAAACATGCAATACGCACTGCCCCGTTTTTTAGACCATTTTACCGCACAGGGCTATACCTTCCAGACCCTATGATGGTATCCGTTACCTATTTCATCCTTTATTTTACTGTATTTGGAGCGCTCCTGCTGTTGCTGCTTTTCCATCGCAGGTCTTATACCTCGCAGGTTACTGACTTGCCGTATGTCAGTATTCTGATTGCTGCCCGCAACGAAGAGCACAACATACTGGCTTGCCTGCAGGCCATTGCCGCACTCGATTACCCATCCGAAAAAATGGAGGTACTGATTGGTGACGATCAATCCACGGACCGCACCCGTACCCTGATAGAAGCATTTATACAGGACAAACCCGGCTATACCTGCCTCCCAATAACCGGCATAGTAGGGCGGGCCAAAGGCAAAGCCAATGTGCTGGCTCAATTGGCACGAAAAGCAAACGCTGAAATCTTTCTCTTTACCGATGCCGACATAGAAGTGCCTCCTACGTGGGTTAAGGCCATGCTGGCGGGTCTGGATGAAAAGGTAGGCGTCGTGACCGGACTTACGACAGTGACGGGCAATCGGCTGTTCGACAAAATGCAGCGTATGGACTGGCTGTTTTCCATCGGGCTGATGCAGGTTTTCAGCGACCTGGACATGCCGGTCACGACCATGGGAAACAACATGCTGCTTACCCGCAAGGCTTACGAAGAAGTGGGTGGCTTTGAAAACATCCCTTTCTCGATCACAGAAGATATTGCCATTTTCAACCAGATACTGAAGCGCGGCTACGGTTTCCGGAACCTGTATAACAACGACGTACTGGCCTTGTCAGCTCCTGCCCCTGACTACGGGTCACTGCTGGAACAACGTAAGCGCTGGATGCGGGGCTCTGTGTTCATGCCCAAGTACATGTTTGCGCTTTTTGTGCTGCACTCTGCCTACTATCCTGTGCTGATCCCTTTCTTTTTCAAGGCCTCGCTGGGTATAGCGCTCAGCATTGCCGTTGTCAAGCTGCTGCTGCAAAGCGTGTTCATGCATATCTGCCTGAAACGACTTAACCGCAGCGCCCCCTGGTGGCACTACATCCTCTTCGAGCTATACCTGCTGGTCACCACCTTCATTCTGATCCTCTACTTTTTTCTGCCCACAAAAGTGAAATGGAAGGGGAGGAAGTATTAGGAGTTTGAGAGTTCAGAGGTAGCAGCCTTTTACCTTAATGTAAAGAAGTTACGTAGCACTGCCGTTTTATCGTAAGGACGGGTCGCGACCTGTCCCGTGCAACGGGAAGCGGTCCTACACAATTCAACCATCAACCATCAACAATTTAACCATTTAACAATTCGACCGGCAAATCCTGCCATATTAGAGGTGATACGCTGTAGCACTTGCAGCCTTTGCCATAAGTTCGGACCTTTGCACAGAGATAATTTGATTCAAAACGGCACACATGACATTAATTGATTCGCACGCACACATCTATTCAGAGCAGTTTAAGCAGGACCGCGACGAGGCGCTTGCACGGGCGCTGGCCGAGGGGGTTGAGAAGATCTATATGCCCAACATCGACCATACCTCCATCGATGTGTTGCTGGAAACGGAGCAGAAGCACCCCGAGCAATGCATTTCCATGATGGGCCTGCACCCGACTTCGGTAAACAAGGATTTTGAGCAGGAGCTATACCTGGTGGAGGAGTGGCTCGGCAAGCGAAGGTTTGCGGCTGTGGGAGAGTGCGGCATCGATCTGTATTGGGATAAGACTTTTCTGCCACAGCAGCAGGAGGCGCTGAAAGTGCAGGTGGAACTGGCCAGGAAGTACCAACTCCCGATCGTGCTCCACACCCGCGACTCTTTTGACGAAACCTACGAGATCATCGCGGCTGCGCAGGATGGCAGTTTGAAAGGTATATTTCACTGTTTTTCGGGCACAGAGGATCAGGCCGCAAAGGTTAAGGAACTTGGTTTTCTGATGGGTATAGGCGGCGTGTCTACTTTTAAAAACGGTGGCCTTGACAAAGTGCTGCCGCATGTGCAACTGGATGACCTGGTACTGGAAACCGATTGCCCCTACCTGGCGCCCGTCCCGCACCGGGGTAAACGCAACGAGCCCGTATACCTGCCCTTAGTGGCCCGCCGCGTGGCTGAACTGATGCAGAAACCAGTAGAGGAAGTGGCTGCCACCACGACTCGCAATGCCCTCAACCTCTTCAAACTCTAAGCGATGAACGTAGTCAAAACCAGCATCGACACTGCCGCACCTGCGCACTCCGATGCCTCCATTCTGATCATTTATACCGGTGGCACAGTAGGTATGGTATATGATGAAAAGCATAGCCTGGTGCCTTTCAATTTTAGCCAGATACTGGAGAAGGTTCCTGAACTGAGCAATTTTAAGTACCTGCTGACGGTGCTGAGCATCGAACCGGCCATCGATTCTTCTAACGTCGCACTCAGCGACTGGCTGATGCTGGCCAACCTGATTCGGGATAACTACGCGGACTATGATGGTTTTGTCGTACTGCACGGCACCGATACCATGGCCTACAGCGCCTCTGCACTCAGCTACCTGCTCGAGAACCTGGATAAGCCAGTTATCTTTACGGGTGCACAAGTGCCCATCGGTCGTACCCGCACCGACGCCCGCGCCAACCTGATTTCGGCCCTGCAGATAGCGGCTACTAAAGTCAACGGCTGGAGCGTGGTGCCGGAGGTCTGTATTTATTTCCACAACCTGCTGATTCGGGGTAACCGGGCCAAGAAGGTAGAGAGCCGCCATTTCAATGCTTTTAAGTCGGAGAACTACCCGCTGCTGGCCAAAGCCGGTATCAGCATTGATTTTTATGAAAATGCCATGCTTCCGCATCCGGAAAAACCTCTGCATGTGCATCAGCATCTGGATGACAATGTGGCCATACTGAAGCTATTTCCAGGTATAACGCCGCAGGTGATACGCGGTGTACTGGAAGCGCCGGGACTGCGTGGGGTTGTGCTTGAAACATTTGGTGCAGGCAATGCCCCCACAGCAGGCTGGCTGCTCGAGATGCTGCAAGATGCCCTGTCAAAAGGGATTTATATTCTGAACGTATCGCAGTGCGACGAGGGCAGGGTAGACCAGGGCCGCTATGAAACCAGTAAGTTTTTGCTCAACATGGGTGTGATCGGAGGTGACGATATCACGACAGAAGCGGCGATCACGAAACTGATGTTTGTGCTGGGCCTTGACTTGCCGGCCACGCAAACCCGTGAGCTGCTTGCCAGTAACCTGCGAGGCGAGATCTCCATTTAGCCAGACATGATTATTTATCAGGTATAGAAAGGCAAAAATTTGCGATAGTTTAAGTTATTGGCGTATATTTGCACTCATAATAGAGAGCTGTCCGAGTGGTCGAAGGAGCACGCCTGGAAAGTGTGTATACCCCAAAAGGGTATCAAGGGTTCGAATCCCTTGCTCTCTGCTGCATAACCCAAAAGAGCCTGTAGGTGTGAACCTGCAGGCTCTTTTGTATTGGTTGATGTATACCTGCCGTTTACCAACTATTCACATCATACAGCAGTTAAAATCAGCAATAATACCTGGAATTTGCAAGCAGCCAAACGTTGCTGCTTCCTGATTATCTATTATTCTTGGATTCGTGTGTTTGCTTTACTTTTTGCTGAAAAGAGGTATATTAGTATTGCACTATGAAAGTTACTGAGAGTAATAGCCGTCGCTACCGACACATACTGAAAGGTAGCTAAGATGCTCCACACATAGTGCAGCTAGTGGGAGAAGATACTCCTGCTAGCTGATAGTTGGCCGTGATTGGAGTTATAAATTAAGATGAAGAAAATCCTTTTAGTCGCTGTAGCTCTATCTTTACAATCATATCTGTATGACCACACAAATAATATAGAAGAGCTGGGTAGTAACTATTACTATATGGGCGACGGAAGAGAATCTCAAATCTTATTAAGTAGGAATGAAAAGAGAAGCGGTGGACAGACTGTAGTTCCTGAAGAAGTGACTCACTACGCTTTTAATTCAGAATATATCATCGCGAGAAACATCCAAAACAGGATTAATAAAGAAGTAAAGTTCTGGATTATAGACAAAAGGCAAGGAACACAACCTGTTGCACTTGATTCTACAGAGTTTTATATAGAGCTTCAAAAGCTAAACCTTAACCTTAAACTACAAACAAGAAAATAAGCCAAAAAGGAAAAACAATTCAAGATAACAAGGCACATGCTCAAGCTACGGCTTACGCCTCGCCACAGCATGTACAAGACCATAACCAAACTCAATCATGATGGTACTTCTCGCCCCTCAGAATCGTAAAACCTCGGTATAGCTGCTCCACGAAAAACAGTCGGACCATCTGGTGCGAAAAAGTCATTTTAGAAAGTGAGATTTTGTCGTTTGCCCGCTCGTACATGGTGGGGGAAAAACCGTAAGCGCCCCCGATTATGAAGACCAGGTTGGTGGTAACGGAGTTTAGTTTCTTTTGCAGGAAGTGGGCATACTCACTAGATGTGAAGGTTTTGCCTTTCTCGTCGAGTAGCACTACATGATCACCGTCCTGAATTTTTTGCAGCAGCAGTTTTCCTTCGGCCTCTTTCAAATTATCGGCTGTGAATTTACCCCCTTGCTTCACGTCAGGTATAATTGTAAACTCGAATGAGTGGTAGTGCTTCAGCCGCTTCATATACTTCTGTATACCCTCCTCCAGAAATGCCTCGTCTGTTTTGCCGATCGCAATGAGCTTGATTTTCATGTAGCGCTTTTCCCGCCAATTTCGGTCTAAATACGCTGTTTTGCAAGCTTGCTCGAATTGGTTCAGGTATAGCAGGGCTTGCAACAGAGACGATTCGATTCTCGATTTATACTAATCAATTAACAAGCCGCTTATCGAAGGGATTTTTAAAATTCAGAAGGTAACTATTGTTTAGCTTCATTCTAAATTACTGAATAACAGCGCTCGTATGCAAACTGTTGTGGGTAAAGGCAGGTAAAAAGGTATAGTAAAACAATGTGAGACTTTAAACTTTTTAGATATGGAAGCTATATGCAATAACTGCAATCACTGGGAACAAGACCAAAACAAAGTTCAACTTCAAAGCAATGAATTTGGCCTGTGTGACGAGCTAACCGGGCAACACGCCCTGGAGCCTTCTTACGTACTGCCATTGGTGCACGAGGGACCGGAAGACAAAAAACCTAGAAGATTCGAAATGATCACAGGCGCACAGTTTGGTTGCAATCATTTCACCGAGCGCAAAGGGTGGGTATAAACGTACTTTTAGGCCTAAAAACAAATGCCCTGCAGGAGACTGCAGGGCAAATGCCTAATCTAAACACAAACAACCAACACTAATATTATCTACTCAATCTTATTCTATTCTATTCTATTATCGAGGTGTAGTCGCCTTGACGGCTGATATTAGTAGCGTAGGTAGGGCACGTTGCTCATTCCTGAGAGCGAGTCAAGTATACCTACAAAATAATCGCCTATAAATAGACCAGTTCCCTTCTTTACCGCATCTGACCCTAACGTCGAATTGATTACCTCCCCATCAATAGTAGAGTACTCAATCGATTCCTCGTTTTGGGTAATGGGTTTCGATGATTTTAAGTGGTTGCGACTACCAACGTTAGTTGGCGTAGACGCAGAGTTTTCATAGGTTTTCATATGACAGGTTGTGGTTTGGTTTAGTATGATACAATGATACAGCACATCCTTATCCTAACACAGGAAACATAATTGTAATAAGTAACTTGTATTTAATGTTTATTTAATATGAATAAAATTAAATAAAATGAAATCATATAGCCCTTGTGTCTTTAAGTAGAGATATACTGGGAGCTAGATCTGATAAAAAGTAACGTGTGTTGATTACTTTTTATTCTGAAGAGAACGGAGCACATAATAACTGCAAGTCTGCAGGGCTAACACGGTCAGCGAGAGTAAGGCGCCAGGTATAACCACCAGCCACCAGGCGGCAGTATTGGTGCGTATACCTGCTATCATTCTTCCCCAACTCACCAAGTCGGTACTTACGCCAATGTTCAGGAATGATAGTGTGGACTCCAACATCAGCAAACCTGCCAAGCCGAATGAAAATGCAACCAGTACTGGCCCCAGCAGGTGCGGAAGTGCATGGCGAACTAAGAGGCGCCTTTGCGTAAATCCCAGACTGGTTGCAGCCTCGAAAAAGGGCAGCTCTCTGATACGCAGCATTTCCGCTCTGACCAAACGCGCTGTTCCTGTCCAGAAGGTGAGCACCAGCAGCACAGACAAGGCCGGCAGGGTAGGAGGCACGATGGCTGCCAATACTAGTATCAGCACCAGTCTTGGAATGCTGGTCTGCACCTCAATCAGTCTCAACAACAGCTCGTCAGTAGGAAAAAAAGTTTTTTTGTTTAGCAGAGGGAGCCGTCTGAAAAGTGTTGTTAAGACAAATACCAGGACTAAGCTTACTAACACAGCCACTATACTTGTCAGAATGAAGTCAGCATAGGTTGCGCCCTGGCTGCTTAGCAGGGCCGGAAGGTAGATGCCATAATAGGCTATGGGTATCAAACCGAAAAGCAGAGCTGCCAGCAGGGCCCGGCCCATCTGCAGTCGGCGGTTACCATAAAGTCCTGCCATGGCTCCAAGTGTCAAACCAATCAGGCTGGCGATCGCCATCACAGGCAGACTGATAGCAAATGCTGTACGGGCTCCATAAAGTGTATTGGCCAGTACATCACGTCCCAGCCCATCGGTACCGAGCCAGTGCCTGGCTTTGCCCGCATCAGCCCCCCACTCAAAAGGCGCTTGGTAAATTTGCTCCAGATCCAGTTCGTTTGGTCCATAGGCAAGCGGTAGCCAGGGTAACGCCAATGCAACTGCTGTCAGTAAAGCGAGGTATAGCAAAGCCAGTCGGAAGGCGGGTGCCGCTTGCCACAGATCATGCGCTATGTGCCACAGGTTTTTCATGTGGCGTGCGTGCGTATGCGTGGGTCAGCCAGGGCGTAAAGCAGGTCAGACACTAGGTGCGACAGCAACCTGAAGACCGCGACAATAACGACGATGCCCACTATAATGGGGTAGTCACGTGCCAATACCGCATCGATAAGCAAACGTCCTACACCAGGTATAGCAAAAATAGTCTCGATGATAACTGCACCCGCTACCAGGGCGGGCAGAAAATCAGACAGAAGCGTGATGACAGGCAGCAGGGCATTGCGTAACATGTGGCCGCGAATGACGCGGTGCTCTGAAAGTCCTTTTGCCCGAGCCGTTCTGATGTAATCCTGACCAGCAACTGCTACTACAGCCTGGTAAAACTGATTGGTGAGATAGGGCAAATTGGCCAGCACCAGGCAAATCATCGGGAGTGCCATAAACTGCAGCCATTGACCGAGTTGCTCCAGCCAATTCTGGTCGTAGGCACTGTAATAACCCATACCGTAAACGGGGAAGAGCTGCAGAAAAGCTGGGCTCGCCAGCAGCACCAGCAAGAGCATCGCCAATACAAAGAGCGGAATGCTATCCAGTAAGAAGAGGGAAGGCAGAAGCGTGCTGCGCCAGATGCGGCCTGAGCGTCTTACCATCAGGATGGCCAGTTCCATGGCCAGCAAGGTGGCGAGTAGCACACTCACCAACAGCAGCCACCAGGTGTTTCCGATCGCTTCGCCCAGCACGGTGGCCACCGGACGGCCATCTCGCAGCGAAGTGCCCAGGCTGCCTTTGAGCAAACCGGACAGCCAACGGTGGTACTGGTTTTGAGAGCCATGCCACTGCACCGACGGAAAAAGATAGGTATAGCCTGGAGAACTTGCCAGCAACTGGGCACTACTCTCCAGAAAATGGCTTTCTAAGAGTTTAGTCGTAGACAGTTGATCTGCTATACCTGCTGTGGCCTGCTCAAGTTCGGCAGCGTCTTTGTGGCTGTAAATCGTGTAAAGTTGTTCCTGTACCTGCAGGCGTTCTGTTTCGGACAGGCTTGCCTCTAAGGTCTTTGTGCTTCGGAAAAAACGGGTGGCCGCATCGGGGTCGCCATACTGCCAGGAAAGTTTTGCCAGGAAGGCACGATCGCGCTCCGGAAATACCCGGTGCAGGGTGTCGGGCAAGGCCGCAGACGTGATGCTGAAATAGAAGAGCGGGAGGTCCTGTCCGGTTGTTTTTAAAAACTGGCGATAGCTGTGTTCGCGTGAGGCTGCATCGCTGCGGCTAAAGTAGCCAGCTTCCTGCTGTGCCAGGTATGCGCTTCCAAATGCGCCAGGCATCAGTTTACTCAGCAAGAATATGGCCGAAGCAATGAACCAAAGTGTGGGTATAGCCAAAAGCAGCCGCCTGAATACAAAACTGGCCATGGCATGTTTAAGGCTTAAGCATAAACGAACTCAGGTCATAGTGTGGGCGTATGCCTGACACTTTAGTATCCGTGAACCTGCTGTGTATGGCAATCCTCTCTTTTCTGAAATAAAGCGGCACAAAGGCAGCTTCTTCCTGAATAATTTCCTGTAGCCTGTGCAACAGTCGGGCCTTATCTGTTTCGTTTTCAGCTTCGTTGATCTGGTTCAGGAGCTGATCGCTTTCTGGTGTGCCAAACCCCGTCGTGTTGAATCCGCCCGGTCCGGCAAAGCTGGTGTGAAACAGCGGTTTGAAATTAAAAACGAAGGGGTTCCCGGATATCCCCCTGAAGTGCATGTCGTAGTCCCGTTGGTCTATCCTCTGGTTGTAGACATTTCCCTCAAGTGGCAGCAAGGTAACAGGTATGCCAGCTTGTGCCGCGTGTTGCTGAAAGATAAGGGCCATTTGCTCATACATCGTATTACCGGCTCTGTAAAGCAACTCAATGCGCAGGTCCTGCCGTTGACCATCTATGTTGCGGTACCAACCTTTTTGTTCCTGAATCCAGCCGGCTGATTTCAGCAGGGTAGTGGCCTGCCCGGGATCGTAACTGCGCGGCTGTAACTGTGGGTGATACAGTTCTTTCCGGTCAGGAGGTATAGGGCCCACCGTCGGTGTCGCGTACGACTGCTGGCTAACCCGGATCATGCCGGGTATGTCCATCAGGTGGGCAATGGCCTGCCGGGTGCGCTTGTCACGTAATTTTGGCTTGCGCGTGTTGATGGCGGCGTAGATCAGATCATAGCCTTGTGGGGTATGGAGCTCGTAGTTTTTCAGGAAGCCTTCATCTTGGCGGAGCTTTTCGAAGTCATTGACAGGTATATTGTCCAGTACATCAAGCTGTGCGTTTTTGAGGGCGAGAAGGGCGGTGGTATTGTCCGGGATGATCTGAAAATTTATCTGGTCCGGATTGGCCGTGAGGTAGCCGGTGGTGCTGCCCGTGTTTTTCCCCCACCAATTCTCTTTCCGCTTTAATACAACGTACTGGCCCGTAGCCCACTCCGCTAACTGGTAGCCGGCGCTTCCCTGCAAAATATCTTTACTTTCAGGAGATCCCAGCTTGTTGCAGCGCGCCGCCACAGCCCGCGTACGGTCCGTGTTATACCGGGAGCTGTCAGCCGTGGACCAGGCTTGTAAAGGTATAGTAGCAAATGCCTGTTGTGGATCGAGGAGATAGGAGGGTAGGATGAAAAAATCTCCTGTTAGCAATTGCATTTCAGGCGTAAAGCCCTGGCATATCAGCGTGAATTTTTTGGGATCAGATGCGTCGAGTTGTATATCGTGTATAAACTCAATCTGTGACCGTATATTCTCGTTTCGGATGAAAGGAGACTTGAGCACCTTCAGGGTGAAGGCCACGTCTTGTGCAGTTACCGGGCTGCCATCAGACCACTCAGCTTCGGGGCGCAGCTGGTAATGGAAAAAAGTAAGCGAGTCCTTGCGCTCCACTTCCGGAAAAGCGGAGGCAAGACCCGGCTTCAATTCGTTATCTTCAAGATCTACAGTCAGCAGACTCTGGTAAAGCAGGTTGATTATCTGCAAGGCTTCCTGAGAGTTATAGCTGATGGGGCTAATGTTCCCAGGATCTATAGCCAAACGCAGACGGACTTCGTCTGGCTGCCGTGCCGGCTGACCGCAAAAATTTAATAGTAGTAAGAGTAAGCTTATTAGGAATGCTTGAGTTCTCCGCATTATATCTTGTCTCCCTTTGGCTAAAATCGGGTAAAGGCAAGTTATGGAAAATATAGCAATTCCCAAGTACGACCAACAACCCTATTTTTCGATGTTAGTCCAGGTGCCTGAACCACCCATGAGTTTCATGGTATCTTTAGATTTGTCAGTTGTAGTGGTTGTGTTGTTTGTTTTCTTGTCCTGCTCTTTAGTAGTATCAGTAGGAGTGCCGAGCAAAAGGTTCAGAATGATTGTGATGATGATAGTTGCCATGGTTTCTAGGGTTAAATCGGTTTATAGTGTAACAAAGATTCACATAGATAGAATGAAAAGAAAAGAAAGTTTTTAAACAAAAGTAACTATTAATATATTAATTTTAATTATTACTTAATTTATAACAAACATAAAATTATTGGTTTTATGATTAATATATATATATTGCTATCTAATATATAGTTAAAAGGTAACGCGCACACGTAGCTTTGGGTCTAAAATTAGGAGCAAATAGTAGTTATCGACGCTCCATAAACGTTGTTGAGAGCTAATGTATTTCTAATTTATAACATTCTTAGTTGATCTTTTGCATGAAGGAAATTAAAAAACTGATTGAGATCGTTCTTTCCTGTAGCCAGGCAGAAACTGCTTTGCTGGATGTACCTAAGCAGAGTATAAAGGAGAAAAAGTTTATCCAGGGAATAGAACTTGGGCATTACACTTCTGACGAACAGGCAGCAAAAGACCTTTATGATACTAACCCAAATGATGTGAGGTATAAAATGCTAAAGCATCGGGTGAAGAAGAAGCTCTTCAATGAATTGAATTATGTAAACGCCGAAAAAGTGACGACAAACTTTGTCCGTCAAAAGGAAATACAATGCAATAGCTTGATTTATCAGGCGAATATTGTGCGTGCACGCTATGAGTTTGATCTGGTAATCAGTCTGGCCAATAAAGCATTGGGTATGGCGCAGGAGTTTGATTTTATCGACTTAAAAGTATCCTCACTGGAACTGCTTACCCTTAGCTATGCTGAGCAGGGACTGGTCAAAAAGTTCACGGCAGCGCAGGACGATTTGAAAATGACGATGCAACGTTTTGTAAAGGAACGAGAAGCGATTTCGCTGTTTCAGCACATTAACATGCAACTCCGCAAATCAACTAAAACCAGAAAGGAGTTTTTGCCTCAGCTACCACTCTTGATAAAACAGTTGGAAAAGCTCTGGGAGGAATCAGGCACCTTTAGCGCCTATTACGCCTATTACAGAACGTATATCTGGTACCACGAACTGGAAGGTAATTTTAAGGATATTATTGCGATTACGGTGGATGCTCTCAGGTTGGTAGAGCAGAATAAAATCAATGCGCATCGTTTTGATCTCACATACAACAACTTCATCATGGTTTATGCCCACTTAAGGGGAAAACAGTTAAGCGATGGATTGATGTATGCGCAGGACAACCTTGAGCTCTACCAGCCCTCGACCCGAAACTGGTTCGCTTACATGGAAAACTACTTCCTGTTGGCGGTGCATGCGCGCAGGTACGACCTGGCAGATATGTTACTGCTGCAGGTGTTCGAAAACAGCGGCCTGCAGACGATCCCAACTATTGCGAAAGAGCGTTGGATGCTGTACCGTTCCTATTTCAGACTGATTTATCCGCAGGCGACTGTTCCGGAAGGAGAGGCCAACAATCCTTACCTACTATCGCTGCCGGAGTATAGCAAAGATAAGCTGGGCTTCAACGTGGCTATTCTTACGCTGCAGTTCATCTATTTGCTAGAGAAAGGCGAAACGGAGGCCCTCCTTTACCGCATTGAGAGTATCAAGAAGTATGTATCCACACACTTAAAAGACGCCTTCAGTCTGCGTAGTAAACTATTTTTGAAACTGCTGGTACTAACCGTGACCGAGGATTATGATGCGGTGGTTTGCCAGACAAAAGGCGAATCGCTTTACAAAAAACTGCTGGATACGCCCGCTCCCGGCGATGCTTACGCTGAGATCGAGATTGTGCCTTACGAGCATTTATGGGACCTGATCCTGCAGATTTTGACAAAAGCCGAAGCGAACACCAAGGTACGCGTACGCTGAGTAAATATTTTGCTATATTTCAGCTATGCAAAAAAACAACCCCACCATCACCAGAGCCTGGTGCGTGTATGACTGGGCCAACTCGGTGTATTCGTTGGTCATTATCTCTACGATCTTTCCGATCTATTACAGTGCGGTGTCCAAGCATCCTGAAACGGGCGATACCTTGGTCAACTTCTTCGGGTTAGAACTTCAGAGCTCCGTGCTATTCTCGTATGCCGTCTCGGGCTCTTTTTTGCTGATCGTGCTCATGAATCCCTTCCTGACGGCCATAGCTGACTACAGCGGGCGCAAGAAGCTGTTTATGCAGCTGTTCTGTTATGTGGGTTCGATTTCCTGTGCCAGCCTGTTTTTCTTTACAAGGGAAACGTTTTCGATCTCGGTTGTACTATTCATGCTGGCATCCATTGGTTTCACAGGAAGTATTGTATTCTACAACTCATACCTGCCAGAGATCGCCACCGAAGACCAGTATGACCGGCTGAGTGCCCGCGGATTTGCCATGGGGTATGTGGGCAGCGTGCTTTTACTTCTCTTCAATCTGGCCATGATCCTGCAGCCGGGGTGGTTCGGCATCGCGGCAGACAACACCAGCCTGGCACCCCGCATTGCCTTCCTGACCACCGGCCTGTGGTGGTTTGGCTTTGCGCAGTATACCTTCTACCACCTACCTGCCAATGTCTATCAGAAAAATCCGCAGGGCAGCTGGGTATTGAATGGCGTGAAGGAACTGAAAAAAGTGCTGAACCAGGTGAAGGAACTGCGCCTGCTGAAACGCTACCTGTTGGCCTATTTTTTCTTTAACATGGGGGTGCAGACGGTGATGTACGTGGCCACTATTTTCGGAATAGAGGAATTGAAACTGCCTAGTGACAACCTGATCATCACCATCCTGATCATTCAGCTGGTAGCCATTGCCGGTGCTTACGGCTTTGCGGCACTTTCTGCCAGGTATGGCAATATCAGGGCTTTAATCGTTGCGGTAGTTATTTGGATCGGCATTTGTATCGCTGCCTATTTTACGACTACTGCCCTTGAGTTTTATGTACTAGCTGCTGTAGTTGGTTCTGTGATGGGAGGAATCCAGTCACTTTCACGCTCTACCTACTCTAAACTAATTCCGGCCACCACGAAAGACCACGCATCCTATTTCAGTTTCTATGACATCACGGAAAAGGTCTCTATCATGCTTGGCACGCTGGCCTATGGCGCTATTGCCCAAATAACCGGCTCTATGCGCTACAGCATACTCGCCCTGATCATCTTCTTCGCTCTCGGGTTGATCTTCCTGTCGCTGATCAAAGGCAAAAGATCGCTGGAGCCGCAAGGTGAAGCAGAGGCAGTAGCAAGCTAGGTATAGCAGTTTGCTTGAAAGGTACAGATAAAAAAACGGCAGCCTGATCGGGCTGCCGTTTTTGCTTTGTCTGAATCAGGATTTATAGGATTTTAAGATTTACAGGATTTCCGCATAGAGAATTTAAACCGAATCCTTAATTATAAATCCTGAATCTTGTTAATCCTTTAATTCTGTAAATCCTGATTCAGACTATTCTGTTGCTCGATTCGGACAGGTCGCGACCTGTCCCTACGAGAGGTTGCTTTTTTATACCTGTCTCTGAAGTCGTTTTCCATTCCGGCACGAGGTTGCATTGTAACGTCGCTATCTTCTAACTCCTTAACTCCCCAACTCAATTTACTTTTTGTATACCTGCACGCCGTTCACGTAGGTGCGGAGTACCTGCAGGCCGCGCATCTGGTCGTTAGGCACTTTCATAAGGTCGCGGTCTAAGATGATGAAGTCGGCAAACTTTCCGGGCTCGATGCTGCCTTTTTCATTTTCCTCGAAGGCGGCTTTCGCAGGCCAGATCGTCATGCCACGCAGGGCTTCTTCACGGCTCAGGGCGTTCTCCATCTGGAAACCACCTTCCGGCCAATTCTCACCATCCTGACGCGCTACGGCGGCATGGAAGCCGAAAATCGGGTTGATGTCCTCTACCGGGAAGTCGCTGCCCAGTGGGATGTAGCCGTTCTGATCCAGCAGTTGCTTGAAAGGGTAGGCATGAGCGATGCGTTCTTTGCCCAGGCGGTCACCGGCCCAGTACATATCCGAAGTAGCATGCGTCGGCTGTACCGATGGCAGGACGCTATACCTGCCAAACTTGTCCATATCGGCAGGGTTGATGATCTGGGAGTGCTCTATGCGCCAGCGCTTGTCATTTTTTTCTTTCAGCACTTCTCCGTAGATGTCGAGCAGCAGACGGTTGGCCGAGTCACCAATGGCGTGGGTGTTCATTTGGAAACCATGCTGGTTCATCAAAACTGCCAAATCACGGAACTCCTGTTCTGATGCCAGCAGGAAGCCATAATGGCCATGCTTATCGCTGTAAGGTTTGAGAAGGTTAGCACCACGCGAACCAAGTGCTCCATCGGAGTATACCTTAAAAGAGCGAACGTTCAGTCGATCGGTCTTATAAGGTCCGTTCGCAAAATAATGGTCCTGGTTTGCCTTACTCGGGTTCATCATGGCGTACACGCGCATGCGCAACTCGCCGCTCTTATGCATGGCATCCATCAGGTCAACGGTGGACTTGTCCAGTCCGGCATCGGCTACGGAGGTAAGGCCCACGGCAAAGCAGTTATTCTCGGCATTGATCAGTGCCTGTCGCTGCTCCTGCTCGTCAGCCTCCGGTATTTTAGCCGTCACTAGGTCAATGGCGTTGTCGATCAGGATACCGGTCATTTTGTCGCCTTCCACTTCAACCAGGCCACCCACCATTTTAGTCTGTGGGGTAATGCCAGCCAGGTCCAGGGCTTTCTGGTTCACCAGCGCGGCATGGCCGTCAATGCGGGTGAGGATGATGGGGGTGTCCGGAAAGAGTTGGTCCAGCGTGTCCTTGGTTGGGAATTCCTTCACCGCCCAGTCGTTTTGGTCCCAGCCGCGACCCGTGATCCAGTCCGCCTCCGGGTAGGCTTTCTGCTGGGCAACCACCTTCTGCACTACTTCTTTGAACGAGGTCGTGCCCACCAGGTCAGCCGACTGCAGGGCCAGACCATAGCGAAAAAAATGGGCGTGTCCGTCGATCAGACCAGGGTAGATGGATTTGCCCTCAGCATCGAGTTCTTCGGTGGCGCTATACTTGCCCCGGATGTCAGCAGTTGTGCCCACGGCCACGATCTTGCCGTCTTTCACAGCAAAGGCCTCTGCCCGGTCGAAGTTCTCGTTCACGGTGTACACGTTGCCGTTGTACACGATCAGGTCAACCGACTCGCTGCCGGAAGTACTGGTGTTGCAGCTACTCAGGAGGGTGAGGCCCAGCAGGGCGGCAGCTGCAAAGGAGCGTAGTGTTTTTTTCATGTATCTGCTTATTCGAAACGCATGTGTTTCACTGATTCACCGGAGTTGATCAGTTCGATCAGGGAGTCTATACCGATGCTCAGGTGTTTTTCTACATAATTAGTAGTCACCAGTTTGTCGCTTTCCGAGGTTTTCACGCCTTCCGGAATCATCGGGTTATCCGACACGAGCAACAGGGCGCCGTGGGGAATTTCATTGATAAAGCCCACGGTAAAGATCGTAGCGGTCTCCATGTCGATGCCCATGGCACGGATCTGGCGCAGGTATTCTTTGAAGTCCTCGTCGTGCTCCCATACCCGGCGATTCGTAGTATATACAGTGCCGGTCCAATAGTCCATCTCGTGCTTCTTGATCATGGACGAAACGGCACGCTGCAGGCGGAATGAAGGCAAAGCCGGGATTTCTGGTGGCAGGTAGTCATCGGATGTACCCTCGCCACGAATAGCCGCGATCGGCAGGATCAGGTCGCCGATGGCTGTTTTTCGTTTCAAACCACCGCACTTACCCAGGAAAAGGGCTGCCTTTGGTTTAATGGCGGAAAGTAAATCCATCACCGTGGCGGCCATGGCACTACCCATACCGAAGTTGATGATGGTGATGTTATTGGCCGTAGCCGTCTGCATGGGCTTGTCCAGGCCCTTTATCTCCACGCCGAAGCGGTCGGCGAACATACGCACGTAGTTGATGAAGTTGGTGAGCAGAATGTACTCGCCGAATTCGTTTAAAGGCACTCCGGTATACCGTGGTAACCAGTCGCCTACAATCTCTTCTTTGCTCTTCATGTTTTAAATATAAGTAATTAGGTATAAAAAAGCCGCCTTGGCAAGGGAGAGTTGCTGGGGCGGAGGCTTTAAAATTGGTAAATTGCCGTATGGAAATGCTCAACTTACCGAAGTTTGATTACAAAATTAAGCATTCTGGCGCTAATATCATGATTTTTGATGCGCTACGCCGCAAATATGTGCTGCTGACGCCCGAAGAATGGGTCCGGCAGCATTTTGTGCATTTCCTGATCGGCACGCATCGCTATCCGAAAAGCCTTATCAGTATTGAACGGGGCACCACCTATAACAAGTTGCAGAAACGCACTGATATGTGCGTATACGATCAATCGGGCAAGCCATACCTGCTGGTGGAATGCAAAGCCGCGCGTGTGCCCATCACGCAGGAGGTAGTGAAGCAAGTATCGGTTTACAACCAGGTGCTGCAGGCTAAGTATGTGGTGATTACCAACGGCCTGGAGCACTACTGCTGGGAAGTGGATTTCGAAACCCGCCAATTCACACCACTACAAGGTATACCGGCATTCGGCGCGAATGTATAGATACTTTGCCTTTACAAGGTATACCTACTGTTTAGCCTGAGACTTAGGTTTAATGCTTCTGCTGCCAGAAGTACAGGTCATTGGCTAGCATCTTGTTTTTAAAGTACTGCACGTATGCCTTCAGTGTCTGTTCCTGTGTTACATGCACTTTGTCGGTTGCCATCAGTTCCGGGAAGGTATAGGAGCGCACCTCATCCCTTGCCGTTAGCTCAGTTACTCCATCCTGCTGTACCATATAATACGACACACCATTGTAAAGCAGCGCATGACCGGTAGCAGCGCTATCAAGTACTGACTGTCCAAAGAGCATCAGTTTATCGGTTGGGAGTTGCAGGTAATCTACCATGGTGGGCAGAATATCAGTATGCTGCGTTACCTTTTGCACATCAGCCTCCAGCTTTTTGGCCGGATGGAAAAGGAGTAGCGGTACCCGGTGATAGCCCAGTTCGTTTTGGTACTCCGGCCGGATACTTTTTTGGGTGTGGTCGGCTACAATGATGAATAAGGTGTTTTCGTACCAAGGCTGCTTAGAGGCTGTGCTGAAGAACTCACGCAAGGCATGATCGGCATAGCCCACTGACTCGTGTATCTCCAGTTCGCCCTTTGGGAATTTACCCTTGTACTGGGCAGGAACGGTATAGGGCTGATGGGAGCTGAGCGTGAAAACCGTACTAAAGAAAGGCTGCGAAAATTTGTTCATCTCCTGCACCGTGTACTGCAGGTAGGGCTCGTCGAAGATCCCCCAGTTACCATCAAAATGCGCTGCCCGGAGTTCCGAAGGATATTCATCCAGACCATAATAGTGTTGTATACCTGCCATTTGGGTATACTGATTAAAGCCCATCGTGCCATTGGTCGCGCCATGGAAAAAGGCGGTCGTATAGCCGGCACTCCGTAGCAGGTGCCCGGCACTGTATATCGTGTTGGACTGGTAGGGCGAGGTGATGTAAGGATCGGGCAGGAGCGAGGGCAGACCCGATAGTATAGAAGGCAGCGCCTCGATGGACTTGCGGCCATTGGCAAAGCTGTTTCGAAACAGAAGTCCCTTACTGGCCAGCGAATCAAGAAACGGGGTATAGCCTTCGCCATTGTTCAGAGCGCCTATATACTCAGAAGCAAAGCTCTCCAGAACGATCAGCACCACATTTTCCTGAAGCGGCTCTCCGGTAGGTGTATCATACCTGCCCGGCTTTACGGGCAGATTGGCCAGCAATTCCTCATCCGAAGTAAAAAAGTGCTTTTCTTCCAAAGTAGTCTTGCCGATGCTCTTGATAAAGGTGAAAGGTGTGTTGAGCGACAGGTGCCCCAGCGAAGCATGCTCGTGCACGAAGGCATGTGCCGGACGCAGGGGTTTGAGCTGTATGCCGCCTCGTATACCCAGCACTACAAAGCCGGCAACCAGGAGCAGGCGCAGGTATCGCTGCCACAGCACAGGCTTCCGCTCAGGTATAGCATCTGACTTTGGGTATAGCTTGATGATCGCAATAACCAGACCCACAAATCCAATACCCATGTACCAGTAGTAACCAGCCAACTGCCCGAGTTGCCCCATCACATCGCCCGTAATGGTGAGCACCTCGTTACCTGAGCGGCGTCCGATGAATTTAAAGAACTCTACATCGACCAGCGCCAGTGCGATAAAAGGGGCATTGGTGAGCACAAAGAGCCACTGGAGTGTTTTCTGGTAACCTGGGTGCTGCAGATTGCCATGCGGCAGCAGCGAAAGGAGTATAAAGAGCGAGTTAATGCTAACGAGCGCCGCTACATCGAAGCGGAGGCCATGCACAAATGCCAGCGCCACCTGCCCGGCAGAAGCCTCGGCAAAGTGATCGGAATTGAAGGCAAAGAAAACGGCGCGCAGCAAGGTATAGAGCAGAAAAACCAGCCCTAAACGGCGCAGCAGCAGTTGAAATGAACTGTCAAACATCAGTCAGATACGAGAGTCGTGGTATACGGGCTAGCTCTGAAGAGGAGGCAGACCGGCATTAAAACACAAAGATATTGAAATTGGTGCGCTTTTGGTAAACCGGCCAAAACAAGAGCGCCTTCCCGATCAGATCAGGAAGGCGCTCGTTTATAAATCAGGCTATTCCTTAATTATAGCACAGTATCAACTTCTGTATACTCCAGGTTGAAGGCTTCCGCCACACCTTTGTACACCACTTTGCCCTGTACCACGTTCAGGCCTTTTTTCAACTCTTCGCTGTCGGAGCAAGCTTTCTTCCAGCCCTTGTTAGCGAGTTGGATCGCGTAAGGCAGGGTAGCATTGGTAAGTGCCAGCGTGGAAGTGTAAGGTACGGCACCCGGCATGTTGGCTACACAGTAATGCACCACATCGTCGATGATGAATGTCGGATTTTCGTGCGTTGTCGGCTTGCAGGTTTCAATGCAACCGCCCTGGTCAACGGCAACGTCTACCACCACAGTACCCGGACGCATTTCCTTCAGCATTTCGCGTGTGATCAGGCGAGGAGCTTTCGCACCTGGGATCAGCACGGCACCGATAATCAGGTCGTGCGTAGGAAGCAGTTCGCGGATGTTGTATTCGTTCGACATGAAGGTGTTCACGTTCGCTGGCATGATATCATCCAGGTAACGCAGACGGGCCAGGTTCGTGTCCAGAATCGTCACATCAGCACCCATACCTGCTGCCATCTTGGCTGCGTTGGTACCTACGATGCCACCACCCAGGATCATTACTTTGGCAGGGCGCACACCCGGTACGCCACCCAGCAAAATGCCACGGCCTTTCAGTGGTTTCTCCAGATACTTGGCCCCCTGCTGAATGGACATACGGCCAGCAACTTCAGACATAGGAACCAGCAGTGGAAGGCTTCTGTCAGCACGCTCTACCGTTTCGTATGAAAGGCAAACGGCTTTTTGCTTGATCATAGCGTGCGTAAGCGGCTCGTAAGAAGCAAAGTGGAAGTAAGTGAACAGCAACTGGTCTTCTTTGATCAGGTTATACTCCGACTCGATCGGCTCTTTCACCTTGATGATCATCTCCGCGATGCCGTATACCTCATCAATGCTTGGCAGGATTGTAGCGCCAGCCTGGGTATACATATCGTCTGGAAAACCGCTGCCTTCGCCGGCGGTCGCCTGTACGTACACGGTGTGGCCATTGCGCACCAGTTCCACCACGCCGGCAGGAGTTACGCCTACGCGGTTTTCATTATTCTTGATTTCCTTTGGAACACCAATAATCATGTCGTTATTTCTTATAGTATTAGTTATTGGAAAAGCTGCGCAAATATACCATATCTATCTTGAAATAAAAGGCTAAACATAAAACCAGTTCTAACAATGTTAGAGCAACTGCAGTTGACTGATTTAAAGTGCCTTGTAAAATCAGAAGGGGGAGTTGAAGGGGCTGAGCAGCAGCGTGTTTGGGGTTATGCCTGGCTGCAGGTGTCCGGATGCTTGAAAATTGTATCGTACTACGCTGCCAGACTTTTGTAGAAAGGTATTAAATGAAAAAAGGCAGTGATAAAATCACTGCCATTAGTACAAAATAAAACTATGAAAAAAACTATCTGAAAGGTATCGGCTGATTGCCCTCCCTTAACATATTCTTTTGAGCCAGACTCTCTACTACATTTGCCTTCAGCGTGAACTTCAGGTCTGGCATTACGATATCATTTGAAACGATGGTTACCACCTCATTTTGCTCCTTTAACATTGTAGGAATATAGGTTAGTTCCAAAGTTGCCTGCTGTCCTGGTTTTAATGCTGGTTCCGAAACTTTATAGGTTACGCAGTTGCAGTTTGACTTCACGCCCTGCACCACCAGGTCCTGCCGACCTGTGTTTTTGATTGTGAACTTCGCTACGGATTTTTGTCCTTTTTCAAGTTTTCCGAAGCTTTGTGAAGTAGTTCCAACAGCCAAACGCGGCGAATTTGCTTTTTGTTCCGGAGTGTAACTAGTTTTTAAATCTTTTGGTCCAACCTCTCCCTTAATGAAGATAACGGCCTGAGGCGTAGCAGCATTAGAGATCACAGAAATGGACTTATGAAACGGACCAGGACGGCCGTTGCTGTTATACAACGCCTTGATCACACCTGTTTTACCCGGCATAATCGGGTCTTTGGTCCATTCTGGTGTGGTGCAGCCGCAAGAAGGCTGTACCTGGGCTATAACCACAGGCTTGTCGCCTACGTTCTTCACTACAAACTCATAAGAAGCGATCACGCCCTCGGCAAATGTTCCAAAGTCATGGGTTTCTTTCTCAAACTTGAGTTCGCCCTGCGCCTGGGCAGTAAAACCAGCCAATAGCAGGCTAAGTACGGTAAGTAGGTAAAATTTTCTGTTCATAATGCTAATTAAAGAAATTTTGCGACTTGTAAAAAGGAGGTTGAGCAAACAAACAAAGATATAAAATCTTTTAACAAAAAGACAAGCCAAAGTGCAGGAGAGTGCCGGCCTGTACAGTGCCTCAAATTTTATTTTAGGCTAATTTTCTGTACTTTTGATGATAAATTCCACAACAAGCTTTTACAGACCAGACATGCAAACTGCTGAAGCATCTATAACTCAACGACTAAGCACCCAGGAAATCTTAAACGACTACCGCCTTGCGTGGGAGAGCCGACATGCGAGCCTTGCCGGTCGCAAAGAGGTTTTCATGGGCAAAGCCAAGTTCGGTATTTTCGGCGATGGTAAAGAAGTAGCCCAGTTGGCCATGGCCAAGTTTTTTCAGAACGGCGATTTTCGCTCTGGCTATTACCGTGACCAGACTTTTATGTTTGCCATTGGTGAGCTGACGCTCCAGCAGTATTTCGCTCAATTATATGCCCATACCGATGTGGAGGCAGAGCCTTCCACGGCGGGCCGCGCCATGAACGGTCACTTCGGTACCCGCCTGCTCGACGAGGAGGGGAATTGGAAGAACCTGATGGAGCAGAAAAACTCCAGCTCTGACATTTCGCCTACCGCCTCCCAAATGCCCCGTTTAGTTGGACTGGCCTACGCTTCCAAGCTATATCGCCAGAACCCTGATCTGCAGCACTTGCAGCAGTTTTCGGTGAACGGCAACGAGGTGGCTTTTGGTACCATAGGCAACGCCTCAACTTCTGAAGGGATGTTCTTCGAGGCCATAAACGCAGCCGGTGTGCTGCAGGTGCCAATGCTGGTATCGGTATGGGACGATGGCTACGGTATTTCGGTGCCTGCTGAATACCAAACCACGAAAGGCAGTATTTCTGAAATTCTGGCCGGTTTCCAGCGCAACAGCCGCGAGGAGCAGGGCTACGAGATATTTAAAGTAAAGGGATGGGACTATGTAGCCCTTTGCGAAGCTTACGAAGCAGCCGTAAAGGTATGCCGCGAAGAGCATGTGCCGGTGCTGGTGCACGTAGAAGAGGTGACACAGCCCCAGGGCCACTCTACCTCGGGTTCGCATGAGCGCTACAAGTCGAAAGACCGTCTGGCTTGGGAAGCAGAGTATGACTGCCTGGTGAGGATGCGTGAGTGGATGATGAACGCAGGTGTAGCAACTACTGATCAGCTAGACCAAATCGAGGCGGAAGCCAAAGAGGCGGTACGCCAGGCCCGGACTGCCGCCTGGACGGCCTTTGCGGAAGGTATTAAAGCTGACCACGATGAGGCGCTGAAACTGATGGATAACCTGGCGGCTGCCAGTGAGCATATCACCGAAATTGCCACCATCACCGAAGAGCTTCGCAAAACGTCGACTCCTATCCGCAGCGACGCGGTGAGAGCCGTACGCAAGGTGTTGCGCTATGTACGCGATGAAAACAACCAGGCCAAACGCGAATTGGTGGGTTGGTTGGAGCAGACCATGGGTGAGAACGCTGACCGTTTTAACTCCTATTTGTATAGCCAGTCGGAAGAGGCTGCCTTATTGGTAGAGGAAGTGAAGCCTGAGTTTGCCGAAGACGCTCCATTAGTGGATGGTCGTGAAGTTTTGCAGGCCTGCTTCGATTCCATGCTGTCCCGTGATCCGCGTGTGTTCGCCATTGGTGAGGACGTAGGCCGCATCGGGGACGTAAACCAGGCTTTTGCCGGATTGCAGGAGAAGCATGGCGAATTGCGTGTAACAGACACAGGTATACGCGAGTGTACGATCATTGGGCAAGGTATAGGTGCCGCCCTGCGCGGTCTTCGCCCGATCACCGAAATACAGTACCTCGACTACTTATTATATGCCATCCAGATCCTGTCTGATGACGTGGCCTGCTTGCAGTACCGTACTAAGGGTGGCCAAAAGGCCCCACTGATTGTGCGCACGCGCGGCCACCGTCTGGAGGGTATCTGGCACTCCGGTTCCCCGATCGGTATGATCCTGCACAGCATCAGAGGCATGCACGTGCTCGTGCCGCGCGATATGACGCAGGCAGCAGGTTTCTACAACACGCTGCTCAAGTCTGACGAGCCGGCGCTGGTGATCGAGTGCCTGAACGGCTACCGCCTGAAAGAGCGTATACCTAGCAACGTGGGTGAATTCACGGTTCCACTAGGCAAGCCGGAAATTTTGAAAGAGGGTACAGATATCACGATCGTAACCTACGGCTCTATGTGCCGCATTGTGATGGAAGCCGCACGACAACTGGAGGATTTTGGCATATCCGCTGAGGTGATTGACGTACAGTCACTGCTGCCGTTTGACTTGGAGCACACGATCACCGACTCGATCCGCAAGACTAACCGCGTGTTGTTTGCTGACGAAGACGTGCCGGGAGGCGCCACCGCTTACATGATGCAGCAGGTAATAGACGAGCAAGGTGCCTGGCGCTACCTCGATTCCAAACCGCAGTGCCTGTCAGCGCACGCGCACCGTCCGCCGTACTCATCCGATGGCGACTACTTCTCCAAACCAAACTCGGAGGATGTATTCGAAGCGGTATACGAGATCATGCACGAGGCTGACCCAAAGACTTATCCGGTCATATACTAGGCACTTCAGCTGTTCTTTAATAAAAAGTTAGATAGACGACTAGTTGCTATACCTATGGTAAATAGCAACTAGCCGTTTCTTTTATACCACAGCGTAATTCATGGATATATGTTAGGTATAGAAGCGGGGCAGGTATAGCCGTGATCTGGCTGATCTGATTTAATCATTCGGATCGGATGCCTTTGCCTAGAAATCTTAAGCCTTGCAGTACATAAAAACAAGGCCCTGTACCGAATGATACAGGGCCTTGTGCTTTATATACCTTGTTCTTTCTAACCTTCTGCTGGCTGAAACAGGGTTATTTCGTCTGTCGTCACGATATTGCTGCGATTAGGAACAGGTGTACTGCGGTCATAAATATAAATATCAAACTTGATGACACTTCCGGGCTGCAGCAACGGGAATTCTGATGCGTTAATTTCATTGATGCTATACTTGATCTCACCTTCCAGAGGTTCCGGACGCTCGTCTGAGGAAAGTCGCTGAAACCGTCCGGAGAACTGAAAGCCTGGAACCGGGAAAGGGTAGGGCTCAAAACGAGAACTGCCCGGGTTGTTCGGGTCCTGCACCTTGATGTACATCACCGTATGGAAGTTCTGCTCAAACTCAGAACCTTCGTTGAAAGGGGGCCGAAAGTCTTCAGATTCCCGGTTGCTGGAAAGGCCCAGGTTTCCGTCGCCGTCTTTGAAGCCGATGACCAATACGATCGAATCCCGTAGAGAGGTAATATCCGGTCTCTGAGGAAAAGGGGTGTCCACAAAATGGTACTGCTCCACGCGCCTGAATTCAATTTCTGGCACCAGGTCGTACACAGGTTCTTTGCGGCAGGAGCTAAGGGCTAGCAGCAACAGCAGGCAGGCCGCACCATACTTTAGCATGTATCTCATGTGGGATCTCAGAAAATGAAGCTAAATTTACTAAATCAAACGAACAGATACAGGAATTGTTATAAATAATTTGGATGGATTTCAAAGCCCGACACCTGCAGCTTTTACTGGCTGATCAGCCCTTTGATTTTACAGAAACCGCCCTGGCATTATTCAGGTACCAGGCCGAGCATAACTCGGTGTACCGTGACTATTTGCAACACTTGAGCCGAGATCCGAAGCAGCTAAGCCGACTGGAGGACATTCCTTTCTTACCCATTGAGTTCTTCAAGACGCACGAGGTGAAAACAGGTTCGTTTGAACCTGAAGTAACCTTCTACAGCAGCGGTACTACTCAAATGTCGCGCAGCCGCCATCAGGTGGCTAGCCTGGACTGGTATCTGCGCACCACACAGCGTATTTTCGAATCGTTCTACGGGCCCATAACTGACTACGTTGTACTGGCACTGCTACCCTCATACCTGGAGCAGGGCGGTTCGTCGCTCGTGGCCATGGTCGATTATTTTGTGAAGCAGTCCGGACAGCAGGAGGAAGGCTTTTACCTCCGAAACCACGACCAACTCTTGCAAACTGTCAAAGGAGCCCGGCAAAAAGGAAAGAAAGTCCTGCTGATCGGTGTATCCTATGCCCTGCTCGACTGGGCCGATGAACTGAAGGGGCAGGAGGACTTCAGTGGTGTTATGATCATGGAGACCGGCGGCATGAAGGGGCGTCGCCGGGAGATGATCCGGGAGGAGCTGCACGCCTACCTCAAGCAGGGCTTTGGGGTGGAAGCGATTCATTCAGAGTATGGCATGACCGAGCTCTTGTCGCAGGCTTACTCGCTGGGCGATGGCTTTTTCCATCCGGGCTATACCCTGCGCGTGCTCTTGCGCGACCTCAATGATCCCTTTGATATCCGGCCTGACATACGCTCGGGAGGTATCAATGTCATCGATCTGGCCAACGTAGACTCCTGTGCTTTTATCGAGACAAAAGACATCGGTCGCCTGAAGCTGGACGGCACCTTCGAAGTATTGGGCCGGTTCGATAATTCTGATATACGTGGCTGCAATCTGCTAATTGCCTGACATCCAAAACACCAATTCACCGTTTAAGCTGCCCATGGGTTACATATTTTTTATTGCACTGGTGGCAGGCATGCTACTGCTATTTTACAGGTGGGCTACCCGTGGGGAGCGCTACCGAAAAGAAATTCTAAAAAGAGGCTTTCCGGTGGAGTGGCGAAAGATTCTACAGGACAGGGTAGGCTTTTACCACACGCTCAAAACCGAAGAAGAGAAAGAGCGCTTTGAGCGGAAGCTCCTGCTTTTTGTATCCGAAAAGCGCATTACAGGTATAGACACGGAGATAGACGACACGACCAAAGTGCTGGTGGGCTCGAGCGCCATCATCCCGATCTTTGGCTTTAAAGACTGGGAGTATCATAATCTGGGAGAGGTACTGGTGTTTCCGGGCAGCATCCACAGGTATAAGAATGAGGACAACGAAGCCGTATCGGAGGTGCTGGGGCGCGTGAATCCTTTTCAGAACGATCATTATGTAACCTTGTCCAAGCCGGCGCTGGAGCAGGGGTTCAATGACATGGCCGACCGCAAAAACGTAGGTATACACGAGTTTGCGCACATGCTCGACCAGGCTGATGGCGAGATAGACGGTATACCCAAAGCCTACCTGCCGGAGGACCTGGTGCGGCCTTGGGAAGAGCTTATGTACCGCAAGATCAGCCAGATCGAAAAAGGCAAGTCGGATATAAACGACTATGGCGCAACCAGTGAAGCGGAGTTCTTTGCGGTAGTAACGGAGTACTTCTTCGAGAAGCCCGACCAATTGGCTGAGAAGCACCCGCGCCTTTATGAACTGCTGACCAAAGTATTTCAGCAAAACCCTAAAAGAAGGTTTCGCATCAACTTCCGGGAACTCCTTAACCCCTACGGCAAACGCCTAGGCCGCAACGAGCCCTGCCCGTGCGGGAGTGGAAACAAGTACAAGCAATGCTGTATGCTGAAACAGGGCAAAGCAGCTGCCTAAGGTATAAAACAGAAACGCCCCAGCCAGCAGGCCGGGGCGTTTTGCATAGGTGAGAACAGTTTGATAATGGGGAACAGTATATCGATTAAGCCACAGCCGGACGGGCATAGGCCTTGGCATCTTCCAGTGTCACTTCCTGGCCGCTCATAATGACCAGGCGCTCCACCACGTTGCGCAGTTCACGCACGTTTCCGCGCCAATCAAGCTGCTTCAGGTATTCGAGCGCATCTGCTGTGATGGTCTTGGGCTTGTTGCCGTAGTCGTTGGCAATGTCCTGGAGGAACTTCTGCACCAAATCAGGTATATCTTCCCGTCGCTCGTTCAGCGGCGGCACGTGCACCAGGATCACGCCCAGACGGTGGTACAAATCTTCGCGGAATGTCTTGGCCTCGATCTCCTCCAGCAGGTTCTTGTTCGTTGCAGCCAGCACGCGCACATCCACTTGAATGTCCTTGTCGCCGCCCACGCGGGTAATCTTGTGCTCCTGCAAGGCGCGTAGCACCTTGGCCTGCGCCGACAGACTCATATCACCTACCTCATCCAGGAAGAGCGTGCCGCCGTTGGCCTGCTCAAACTTTCCGATGCGCTGCTTCACGGCCGAGGTAAAAGAGCCCTTTTCGTGGCCAAACAGTTCACTCTCGATCAGTTCGCTGGGTATAGCGGCGCAGTTTACCTCGATCAACGGACCATTGGCGCGGTTGCTGTGTTCGTGTATGGCGCGTGCCACCAGTTCCTTACCAGAGCCATTTGGACCTGTGATCAGTACGCGGGCGTCGGTCGGGGCTACCTTTTCGATCGCCTGCTTCACGCGACCCAGTGCTTCCGAAGTGCCCACCATTTCGTAGGTCTTCGATATCTTCTTCTTCAGGATCTTGGTTTCGGTCACCAGATTCGACTTGTCCAGGGCATTGCGCACCGACACCAGCAGGCGGTTGAGATCCGGTGGCTTCTGGAGAAAGTCGTAGGCACCTTTTTTGGTGGCCTCCACGGCCGTGTCGATGGTGCCGTGTGCCGATATCATGATAAAAGGAGTGTCAGGTGCCATTTCCATGGCTTTTTCCAGCACCTCTATACCATCCATACCTGGCATTTTGATGTCGCAGAGCACCACGTCGTACTTTGTTTTACCGATGTGCTGCAATCCTTTCTGGCCATCTTCGGCTTCGTCTACAGTATAGTTTTCAAACTCCAGGATTTCTTTCAGGGTGCTGCGAATGGCCCGTTCGTCATCTATAATCAGGATTTTGGGCATATGTTTTTCGTTCTTTTTTTGCTGTAAATGGTAAGTATAGAAAATAAACAGCCGCTAATCAAGCGGCTGCAGCATTTGTACGATAAATCCAAAAATTAAGCTGTCTGGTCAGGTATAGGCCGGCCTTAGGAGTTGGTGAAGTTGATCACGCTATACAGTTCAGGCTCCAGGAAAGGGCCGCCCGGGTAACCGGCCGTGTAATCGAAGTTGATCCAAAGCTCCCCGTTGGTCTCGTGGAAGTGAATCTTGCCGCCCGTTACCTCATCCGGGAAAAGCGAGCGCACAGCATAGCTTACCTTGTCCAAGTCCTCTACGGTGCCCATCTTCACCTCGGTATACATGTGGTTGGGCGAGATCACGATGCGCGCCTCTCCGCCAATGGCCATAATGGAGGAGGCCATCAGAATGGCATAGTCGTCGCAGTCGCCGGCAAGCAGCTGGATGCTCTCGGTAGGAGGAGAGTAGTAGTCGAGGCCGAGCGGGTCGTTTACGTAGCGCCAGCTGTTGCGCACATGTTTGAAGAGGGAGAAGTAGCGTACCATTTTGCCATACTTGCGGTAGTACTCGTCATGAAAATAACGGGTGGAGTTCTCTACGGCAAAAGATCGCACAGCCGGGTGGGTGGGCTGCATGGCGCTCTTCACACGGCGCTCCTGAAAATAAGTGCCTTTTACAGGCTTGAAGTAAGACACCTTGCTGGAGTTGCTGGTCATGTTCACCAGCATGGCGTTGTAGTCAGCGTAGAGGTTCTCTACGGTATAGTCGTCGAATGTGCTGTTGAAGAACATGGCGCCCATGATGCCCACGAAAGCCAGCAGGATCAGTTTCTTGTTAATGCTGGTAACAATGACAGAAATAATGGCCGCCAAGATAACACACAGCAGGAAATTCAGCTCATAGTCGATGAAGCTGATGGGTGGTAGGTAAAAACTAATCAGAACCGCCATCGGGAACACGATGATGATCTGGATAAACCGAACTAAGAACGTAGTCAGATTAGAGAGCTTGAACAACTGCGTCATGATTCCCTGCTTTTGTGGTTTCTGGCGCCTATAGCCCTTCTGGCTTTATAAGTGCATTGGCTTGAATTATCTTATACCTGTAACGCAAAATCCGCGCCTTTTTACTCACTTGCAATCCCGAAAATTTTAAATTTTTCACTTGCGTGCCGGTATGCTGATAATTTCGGCAATATTTTCCATATTTTGAAAGCCTTTTTAGACAAGAGGGCAAAATTTAGTTTCAGCAATGCTGTAGCTTTTCTCTTGTCGAAGTGTCATCCCGCCCATACTTTCCATTAATTGCTGCCAGGTTTAGACTAGCGCTTTATAGAAGAGGGTATAATCCTGTAATCCTGGGTACCCCATACTATTTTATGTCATCCTAAAAGTTGAAAATCCCGAGCTAGTTTCGGGGGACATTGGTAGCATGTAGCATCGGCTTAACCAGAACTAATGGAACTGCCAGACTCCTAAGGGGAAGGCAAAATAAAAAGAGCGTAGCCGGCAGCCACGCTCTTTTTATTTTACTGGTACTGTATGTACAGTGGTTTCGGGTCAAGCTTGAGAATTTCCTCCGGTGTCATCAGGCGGGAGTTGTTGCGCGTGTCGTTCTTGTAAAACACTTTGAAGCCCGTAAACTGTACCGGCTCTTTAACTATGAAGCGGCGGTAAGTGTCTCTCTTGAGCGCCGGTGGTCCCCAGCCGTCCATGTGCATCACCACCTGTACTTCTGGCCTTAGTTTAATGTCTTGGGAGTTCTGAATCATACGTTGCGTGAAGCGGTGCACGATCAGCAATTTAGGTGGCAGGTTATACTCCTTGGCAATATCAGCCAGCAGCCCGGTGGCGTAGTTGATGTCCTCGGCGTCAAAGCTACCGATTTTCTTACCAGGCACTTCGCCTTCTTTCATGGCAAACTCGGCGTCTATGCCCAGGTGCACGTTCGGTAGCTTCAGAAATTGCGTCAGACGAGGCAGTTCCTCGGGCAAGGTGCTGCGGCCCACCTGCACATCCAGAAACACAATGGCGTTACGCTGTTTGGCCATCTCCAGCACATCCTCGATCATTTTGTCGGTCATGCGCAGGCGGTATTTGTCACCACGACCCGGGTGGCCCTGTGCTGTTACCACAATGGCGTGCAGGGCGGGCTGCACTGGCGTAAGCGAGTCGGCTTTGGTCCAGTTCGCGACTTCCTCGTCCAGGCGGCTAAGCATTTCCTCTACCGGGTACTCGCCCAGTATACCCATGCGCTTCGACAGTGGGTTGCCATAGTAGGCCAGTATGCGCTTGTGTGGCAGGATGGCGCCCGGCAGTGGTGCCGGACCCGGGTATACGGTAGGTGCCTCAGCAGTCGCGGATGCGGCAGGAGTAACGGTTGGTGACTGTGCTGCCAGCGTGTCCGAAGAGGCTGTGCTGGTGCTATCGGTTGGCTGCGCAGGCATCGTATACTTTTCTGTCGTGGCTGGCAGTGCGGCTGAGTGGGCTTCTTTGTCCTGGGTGCAGGAAGCCGAGCCGAACAGCAGGGTGGCCGCCAGCAGGGCAGGTTTCAGGCGTGTTTTTAGGTAATGGGGTGGTAAATGATTCAGCATAAAGCTTTTGATCGCTTCATGCGTACGTGGTAAAAAGGAGTTCATGGCCAGGAATAGGTATTCGGTGTAAATAGTCTATTAAAGTATAGATATTTCGTGAGGATACAGCGCCTGAGCCGCCTTTTTTAGTAAAAAACTTATTCGTGGGTATAGTGGCGCTTCAGCCATTGACTCAGACCTTGCAGACCCGGAAAGAGTACACGCTCGGTGATATTGGCCTGGTCCAGCTTGTCCCGGATCTCCCACTTTAATCCGGCCGGTATGATGATCTTAAAATACAACTCCGGGTGCTGTTCCAGCCAGCGGCTCATGTTGGCCTGCGCATTCGACATAAGCGAAAATAGGGCGTACTGGTGTACGATGCGTTCGTCCAGCGACGGTGGCTCCAAAAACACCACAAATTCTTCTTTCTGCAGCAAAGCCAGCTCTTTAAGGGAAGAACAGACGGGCTGCAGAATCTCAGGCGTAAACACGTTGGAGCCTTCCTCTTTGATAGCAGTCTGAAGCTTGAGCGGCAGGAAGTCGTTGGCCTTTACATAATCCACGCACCAGATAGCCCCATCTTCGTGGTAGCTGTCCAGGTTTTGGGTGGCAAAGTGCAGGGCCACGTAGGGGGAGTAAGTCCAGTCCAGCAGGCGGGTTGGGAGGCCATGGTGCTGCGCTACGGCCAACCAGTTCCAGACGGAGTCGCCGGGCGCGGCGTTGCTGTGAGCGTACTTCCGAAAGTTTCGCAGAATGTGAGGCTCCAGTTCGTAGTAGCGGCTCCCGAGTCGGGTCAGGCTGGTACTCAGGTCATAGCCCTTGCTCCAGCTGCCACGGTATACGTATGAGGAGCGAAATCGCTTGATGTGCTCGTTCCAACTGTGGTCAAATAAGGCAGACTGCACCTCCGCCCAGCTGTTCACTATGATGTCATTTTTGTGTTCCATGCAATCGTTTTGCTGTCTAGAAGTAGCAGGCGGCGGGGTTGTCGTAAGCGTATACCTGACTGGCGGTTTAAATGTTATACCTATCAATAATAGGGAGGATACACTACAATTACAAGCAGACAGGATGATACTTTCGCGGCAAATTGGTTGTCTGCCTTATTTGGTGAAATGCGCGTAATAGTATCTTCAACTTTTAAAAGAGGTTTATTTGTATACCTGCCCTGGTACAGAAGTAGTTATAGTTGTATGGCTTCATGCTGCGGCCAGCCATGTAGCGGTTTTGGCTCATCTTAAAAAGCTTGTTGATGGCCTCTGCGAATTTTCCCTCGCCGCGCATGCGTGTGCCGAAGCGACTGTCGCTCAACTGACCGCCATGGCAGTCAGCAATCTGGCTCAGCACCTTCTCGGCGCGGTCGGGGAAGGCCTCCCGGATCCAGTCTTCGAAGATGGGGCCGATGCTGCCGTTGAGCCGCACGATGGTGTAGGCTGCACTGCTGGCGCCCTCCTCGGCCGCGCTTTTGATGATGGCCGGAATCTCGGAGTCGTTGAGGCCAGGTATAATGGGGGCCACCATCACATTGACGGGTATACCAACCTCCGCTAGCTGCTTCACCACTTGCAGCCGTCTGGCCCCCGTGGCGGTGCGGGGCTCCAGTTTCTGGCGCAGCTTCTCGTCGAGGGTGGTGATGCTGATGTTCACATGCACCAGGTCGAGCTTGTTGAGTTGCTTCAGCAGGTCGAGGTCACGCAGGATAAGAGCGTTTTTGGTGATGATGCTCACAGGGTGGCGGTACTCCAGCAGCACCTCCAGCATGCGGCGGGTGAGCTGCTTCTTCGCCTCAATGGGCTGATAGCAGTCGGTGTTGCCGGCCAGCATGATGGGCATCACCTGCCAGTTCTGGTTCTCCAGTTGCCGGGCCAGCACCTCCGGAGCGTTTTCCTTGACGATGATCTTGCGTTCGAAATCCAGTCCGGCGCCGTAGCCCCAGTATTGGTGGGTGTTGCGGGCATAGCAGTACACGCAGCCATGTTCACAGCCCTGGTAGGGGTTCATGGAGTAGGACAGGCCCAAATCCGGACTCTCCACTTTGTTCACAATTTTCTTGGGGTGCTCGGTAAAGAACTCGGTTTTACTGTTGGAGAGCATGGCCTCGTCCAGCCCCTCGATGTGCGCAGCCACGTATTCCTGCTTCAGGTAGGGGTTAGCCGGGTTATACTGTGCGCCGCGGCCTTTTAAAAACTCTTCTGCTTTCATAGGATTTCAGGTATAGTTTAATCCACATTTATGCACAGCAGCTTTTCCAACTGCGTGGTATAACAGGGCGACTTCTTTTCGCATTTGAGCTGCCAGGGGCGGGTGGTGCCTTGGGCGGCACAGGTAACCGTGTCGCGGCCCCATGCGTTGTTGAGTTTGTCAAGCGTTTGCATCAGGCGCTGGTGCTTGTCACGGTCCACGGTGTCGAGCAGGCTGGTCTGCACCTGGTTCTGCGGTCGCAACTCCGACACGATCACGCCGCTCTTCTTGTAGCGGTAGCCTTCGCGGTAAAGCGCCTGCAAGGCCAGGCTGGCATACTGCAGCAACTCCAGCGTGCTACTGGTGGCCGTGGGCAAAGCAATGGTCTTGCTGTTGAAGTACTGGGCGTCCGTTTCCCGGAACCGGTTCGTCTCCACAAACACCGTAATGGCGCCTGCACAGCTTTTCTGGCGTCGCAGCTTGGCCGCACAGCGCGAAGCATAGTTGGCTGTAGCCTCCTGCAACTGCGACAGCGTTGTAACGGCATACCCAAACGAGCGGGAGGTGCAGATGTGCTGCTTATTGGGTGCCACCATCTCCAGATCCTGGCAGGGCTCCCCGCGCAGCTCCCGCACGGTGCGCAGGCCCACCACGGTCAGGTGCTGTTTCACGAAGGCATCGGAGGCGTTGCGTAGGTCCAGCGCAGTGTGTATGCCGAAGCCGGCCAGCTTACGGGTATAGCGCCTGCCCACGCCCCAAACGTCGCCTATCTCGGTGCGTCGCAGGGCCTCCTGTATGTGCCGCTCGTCGGTCAGCACCAGCACGCCGTCCGCCTTCTTTGATTTCTTGGAAAGCCGGTTCGCCAGTTTGGCCAGCGTCTTGGTCGGGGCCACACCCACCGACACTGGTATACCTGTCCAGGTCCTGACGGTGTTCCGAAGCTCCCCGGCATACTGGTTCAGGTCACGGCCATAGAAGTTACCCAGGTCCAGGAAAGCCTCGTCGATGGAGTATACCTCCAGGTTGGGTGTAAACTGCGCCAGCGTCTGCATCACGCGCGCCGACATGTCGCCATACAAAGTATAGTTGCTGCTGAAAACGTGCACGTTGTGCTGCTCTATGACATCCTTTGCTTTAAAGGCGGGTTCGCCCATTTGTATGCCCAGCGCCTTGGCTTCGTTGGACCGCGCGATGATGCAGCCGTCGTTGTTGGAGAGCACCACAATGGGTTTACCCTCCAGCTTTGGGTCGAAGACCCGCTCGCAGGAGGCGTAGAAGTTATTGCAGTCCACCAGGGCGAAAAGGCTAGTCATGGCTGCCGTTTACTTTGTGCAGCGACCACACCACAACGCCCCAGGGTTTGAAATCCATCTCTTCGGTAATCTCCACGGGCGGGTACAGTTCGTTGGCCGGCTGCAGGTATAGCCGGGGGCCTTTCTGCAGCAGCCGTTTTACCGTGAACTCACCGTCTACCACCCCAATGATGATGTGCCCGTGGCTGGGCTTCAGGGAGCGGTCCACTACCAGTATGTCACCGTCGTGCAGGCGGGCGTCGCGCATCGACTCACCTCGCACCCGCACCAGGTAAGTGGCGGTAGGATTCCGGATCAGCACCTGTTGCAGGTTGATCTTGTCTTCCAAATAATCCTCAGCCGGTGAGGGGAAACCTGCCGCTACATAGCTCTGGCTGATTGGAAGCTCTAAAAGGTCAGTTAAGCCTAGTGGCACTATTTCCAGGTGATCGGGCAGGGTGTTCAAGGTATAGGCTTTTTCCATAGTGCTGTCTCATTCATACTCTCGTGTAAAATATCGCTCAAATATATATAGTATTTGCTAATATAGTTGTCATTTGTACTAATATTTTTAGCATTTGGTTGTGTTCTGAAACTAACTGCCCGGAGGAGGGGCTGAGGGCAGGCACTCCTGGGGAGGAGGAAAGTGCAGTGTTAATTGGTGAAATACATCCTGTGTTGCATGATTCGGGTAAAGTGTTGCGCTCTGTAAAGAAAATGCAGCCAGGGTATAGCCATTTTACTATTTATGCGTTTAAGTGCAGCATAATTTCAATCAATTCACCTTATATGTTTAAGACCCTTCTAGAAAAAACGAAGAAAGTGTATTTGCTGCTTGCGCTGGTACCCGCACTGGTGCTGACTGCCTGCGACAAGGACGAAGAGAATGCAGCTAATCCCGGCCATGTGCTCAACCGGAAAGCAGTGGGAGAGAGTGCCCGTGACCTGCTCTCTGCTGAGAAATACGGTAAAATTATAGTGGAACTGCAGTACGCGCAGGGGTTCGAGCCTACGGCGGCCGCTGTCAGCAACCTGCGTAGCTGGATGGAGAAATACCTGAACAAGCCTGGTGGCATCATTCTGAGGCAGGCTGCTATTCCGGCGCCCGGCAAAAGCTCCTACACTGCCCAGGACCTGGCGGGCATCGAGGAAAAGTACCGCACAGAGTACACCCGGCCCGATACGATCGCGATCTACTTCTTCTTTGCTGACAGCAAGTATGCAGAAGACACCGAAAACAGCAAAGTGCTGGGGGTCGCTTACCGCAATACATCCATGGCGCTGTTTGAGCATACGATTCGTAGTATGTCAGGGGGTATCGGGCAGCCAGACAGAACAAGGCTGGAGAGCGTAGTGCTACAGCATGAGTTGGGGCATATTCTGGGTCTGGTAAATGCCGGCACACCCATGCAGCAAAACCACCAGGACGCGCCGCACGGCCGCCACTGCGACAACAGCAAATGCCTGATGTACTATACTGTGGAGACCGGTGGCGTGGTGCAGAATCTGCTGGGAGGCTATACGCCGGTGTTGGACCAAAACTGCATCAACGATCTGAAAGCCAATGGCGGAAAGTGATTTTGGCAAAGCGTGACTTTAAGCTACGGCTCCTGACTTATGCACAGGAGCCGTACTCGTTTTCGGACCACCGGGAAGCGGACAGTAGCCTGCCTGCCACGTCCTGCTCAACTGGTAAATGAACCGATGACTTTTTAGTTGTGGCTGTTAGCTGAAATAAGTGGCAAAGCTTTAAATTTGAGAAAAATTAAGCGAGTATGATACAGCGCAGCACGCGGCTAGATGCGGTTCATTACGAACTATGCGGGCCCATATATGAGAAGGCGAAAGAACTGGAGTTGGAAGGGCATCGTATCACGAAGCTGAATATCGGTAATCCGGCTCCCTTTGGCTTTGACGCACCCGAGGCGGTCACCCGAAGCATTATAGAGAACCTGCGCCATGCCCAGGGCTACTCAGATCACAAAGGCATTCTGCCCGCCCGCGAAGCGATCCGGGACTACTACACGGCCAAAGGTATAGCCGGCGTCCACACAGATGATATCTCGCTCGGCAACGGTGTGGGCGAATTGATCCTGCAAGCGGTGCAGGCGCTGCTCAACGAAGGCGACGAGATGCTGGTGCCTTCGCCGGACTATCCGCTGTGGACAGCAGCTGTGCGCTTTTCGGGCGGCAAAGCCGTGCACTACCTCTGCGACGAAGCCTCCGACTGGAACCCCGACCTGGCCGACATCAGAAGCAAGATCACGAGCCGCACCAAGGCTATCGTCATCATCAACCCCAACAACCCGACTGGTGCGGTGTATGCCCCGCAACTGCTGCAGGAACTGGTAGAACTGGCGGCCACACACAATCTGGCGGTGTTCTCAGACGAGATTTACGACAAGATACTCTACGATGAAGTAGAATACCGCTCTACGGCCACTTTCTCAGACGAGGTGCTGACGGTCACTTTCAGCGGGCTTTCCAAGAATTACCTGGCCGCTGGTTTCCGGGCGGGCTGGATGCTGGTGAGCGGTAACAAAGCCAAAGCCAGGAGCTACATCGAGGGGCTGAACACCATGGCGAGTCTGCGGGTGTGCAGCAACGTGCCGGCGCAGTTTGCCATACAGGCGGCTTTAAAGGGTTACCAGGAAAACCAGGACCTGGTATTGCCAACCGGCAGACTACGGCAGCAGCGGGATATTTGCTACGAGAAGCTGACGGCTATACCTGGCATTACCTGCGTAAAGCCAAAAGGCGCCTTTTACCTGTTTCCGAAAATCGATGTGAAAAAGTACGCCATTGCCGATGACCAAGCGTTTGTGCTGGACTTTCTACAGGAGCAACACGTGCTGTTGGTACAAGGGAGCGGCTTTAACTGGCAGCAGCCCGACCACTTCCGCATCGTATACCTGCCGGAGCAACAGGAGTTGAGCCAGACCATGGACAAACTCGCTCTGTTTCTGCAGCATTATAAGGGGACAGGTATAGCCACTCAGCGACAGCTAACGGAGTCGCTGTAAGTATAGCCAATTGATATAAACCAGAAAAGGCTCCCGCTAAAGGAGCCTTTTCTGGTTTATGGGATTACCTGTCAGGTATAGCGTTCACTCTGCAGGTATAGCTTACTCTACCAGACAGGCATCCTGCTGATAAGCCTTCAAATCAGCGAGCAGCGGGATCAGGCGGTCGATGGTCACGTGGTCCATGACTACTACCTTATACCAATTGGCGTCGTGGTGATTGTCTGGCACGAGGCCATACTTGCTGGCGATGCCTCTGTTCAGGTGCTCGCTGTGGATCGTGATGATGTTGGAGTGCGGGTTGCGGTAATAGGCTATGCCTGCCTTGTCGAGCTCAGCGGCCAGCCAGGCGGCGCGGTTGAGCAGGGTAGTGGTCTTCTCCTCCCAGCCGTAGCGACCGTAGGTCATCAGGATCATCCAGACAGCGATGGCGTTGGCGCCGGAGCGACTGCCGGTCAGCGTGAAATCCTCTCCCTCCACGTAGCTGGCCTCCTTGGTGTTGGCGTGCTCCATAAAGCCCTTCCGGATCAGGAAGATGCCTGTGCCGTAAGGTGCCTGCACCATCTTATGCGCATCCAGTGTCACGGAAGTAATGTGCCTGCTCTGGAAGTTAAGCGCGTTGTCCGGGTTGGTGAAAGGGTAGATGAAGCCTCCGAAAGCCGCGTCCACATGGATCATGTACTGGCAGTTGATTTCTTCAAGTGCCGCTGCATATACCTCGGCGTTATCCACTGAGCCAAACATAGTTGTCATCATGTTGGTAACCACAATGAAGTGACTTTTGCCTTTCGCTTTCTGGGCGGCGACCACCTCCTGCAGATGGGTTTCGTCGATGGCGCGTGTGTCATCGTCCACCTGTACCGTAGCGATATCGAGGTCGAAGACGTTGGCGGCCTTGCTCATAGAGTAGTGGCTGTCACGGGAGCACAGAATGCAGATGCTGCTGTTACCAACACCGTCGCGGTTGCGGAAGTAGTTGCGGTAGATCCAGATGGCCTGCAGGTTGGCCTCAGTGCCACCCGCCGCCACATAGCCGTCGCAGCTGTCGGGCTCGGCTTTCAGGATCTGTTCGGCGCACAGACCGATCAGTTCGCGCTCGATCTGGTGCGTGCCCCTGAAAAAGGATTCGGAAGCGCCCAGGGTATGGCAGCCGATATGATTCGGGTTGTGGATCAACGCTGTCAGGAAGGGGGCGTCTTTCAGGAAAGGCGCGTCCTGGTAGAATACTTTATTATCAAGGTGGGAGCCAGGTATACCCAGTATGTTCTCGTCATAGAAATTCACATTCTCTTCCAGGGCATTAAATACGATGGTCCGGATCGTCTCTTTATTCAGTTTAGTCCACGGTTTCATACTCGCAAGCGGGGTTAATGGTAAATAGCAGGGGGCTGTCGGTACAGCGTTGTCCTGTTGCATAGGCAGGCAAATATACGACATCCAGCAGACATGCTCCTGAAGAGGAGTATTGCCCTTTCCCTGACAGACTGCGATTTACGAATGTGAATTCGTGAAAGCAATGATATAAATCATATAGACGGTGATAAAAATTACTGAAAAAAAAACTGGGAACTAAACCAAACAAGGCTTTACTTTGTAGTGTTAAAGTAATGCTATTGAAACAAGTTCTAAACCTATACTTTGAAGAAGATGCGCTATGGTTACCTTTAAAGAACTAAAGAATGATCTGCCGGCAGGTATTGTGGTGTTTTTGGTTGCAGTACCGCTTTGTCTTGGCATCGCCATGGCGTCCGGTGCACCGCTGTTTGCAGGCATAATTGCCGGATTTGTAGGAGGCATAGTTGTCACACTTATCAGCGGTTCGCAGCTGGGAGTAAGTGGACCGGCAGCAGGTCTGGCCGTGATCGTGTTGCATGCCATTGAGGGGTTGGGCAGTTTCGAGGTGTTTCTGTCTGCCGTGGTACTGGCTGGTGTTATGCAGTTGGCGCTCGGATTCCTGAAGGCGGGAAGCATCGGGTATTATTTCCCCTCCTCGGTTATCAAAGGAATGCTCTCGGGTATAGGTGTCATCATTATCCTCAAGCAGATCCCGCACGCCTTCGGCTACGACGAGAGCTACGAGGGGAGTGTGCATTTTATGGAGCCGAGCGGTGAAACAACCTTCTCGCTGATACTTGACTCACTGCGCTATGTATCGCCGGCGGCGGTCATTATCAGTGCACTTTCCCTGTTTATTCTAATCTTCTGGGACACTGTCTTGTCTAAAAAAGGCAAAGTGTTTCAGATTGTGCAAGGGCCACTGGTCGTGGTCGTGCTGGGCATTATCCTGAACCTGGTGTTTTTGAACCTGTTTCCGGAAATGGCGTTGCGCGCCAACCACCTGGTAGAGTTGCCGGTGGCGACCAGCGTAGGGGGCTTCTTCCAGCAATTCACCACCCCTGACTTCAGCCGCATACTCACCTACGAGGTGCTGATGCTGGCAGGTACGCTGGCGGTAGTGGCCAGCCTTGAAACCCTGCTTTGCCTGGAGGCGACTGATAAACTGGACCCTCAAAAGCGCATCAGCCCGGCTAATCGCGAGTTGAAGGCGCAGGGTGTCGGCAACATTGTGTCGGGTCTGATCGGCGGTCTGCCTATTACGCAGGTAATCGTGCGCAGCTCGGCTAATATTCAGTCTGGTGGCCGCACCAAGCTTTCGGCGCTTATCCACGGTGTCCTGATCCTGGCCAGCGTAATTGCCATACCTGGTTTGCTCAACCTGATCCCACTGGCCTCACTGGCCGCTATTCTGTTCGTGGTGGGGTATAAGCTGGCAAAACCGGCTTTGTTCAAAGCTATGTACCGTGGTGGCTGGAACCAGTTTCTGCCTTTTGTGGTGACGGTGCTGGCCATTGTGTTCACGGACCTGCTGACAGGTATAGCCATCGGTATGGTGGTGGGTATCTTCTTCATTCTGAAGAGCAGTTACCAGGTTTCGCATACGGTGCAGAAAGAGAAAACACAGGCGGGCAGAGAAAAGTACCGCATTGTGCTGGCCGAGGAGGTCACTTTCCTGAACAAAGGCAATATTCTGGAGGAGCTTCGCAGGGTGCCGCAAAACGCTGAACTGGAGATTGACATGTCGCGCTCGGCGGTGGTAGACCCCGACGTGATCGAACTGATCGAGAATTACAAAGAAACAGCACGCAGTAATAATATCCACCTAAAAATAAAGGGTACGACTGAAGACGAAAAGCTGGAATACGAAGGTGTGAAGTTCTGAAAACTCCCAAACTTTGTTGAGCACGCTGCTCGAAAGGACTACCCAATGATTCAAAAAAATTAAACCCATGAGAACACAAAACAAAGAAACACAGGCAGAACTAACCCCACAGCGCGCAAAAGAGATTTTGCTGGAAGGCAACAAGCGCTTTGTGAGTAACCTGAAAGTAAACCGCAACTTGCTGCAGCAGGTCAACGAAACGTCGGAAGGGCAGTTTCCGTTTGCCATCGTGTTGAGCTGCATCGACTCCCGTACATCGGCTGAGCTGATCTTTGACCAGGGGCTGGGAGACATTTTCAGCACCCGCGTTGCCGGCAACGTGGTGAACGAAGACATACTAGGTAGCATGGAGTTTGCCTGCAAAGTGGCTGGCTCTAAGTTAATTGTGGTGTTGGGCCACAGCAGATGCGGTGCCATAAAAGGAGCCTGCGATCATGTAGAAATGGGCAACCTGAGCACACTGCTGCACAAGATAGAGCCTGCCGTGAACGCTGTGGAATACGACGGCGATAGAAACTCCAAAAACAATGAGTTCGTAGAGATGGTCGCTGAAACCAACGTCGTGTGGGCAGTAGGTGAAATAAAGAAAAGCAGCCCAATCCTTCGCGAAATGATAGAAAAAGGCGAGATTGGCATTGTAGGAGGGATGTACGACGTGGAAACGGGCGTGGTGAACTTCTATGATGACGTTGAAAATATGACTGAAGCACTTCATGAAGAACTTGCTGGCAAATATTAAGATCAAAGTAGAGGAGAAGGTGTACCTCAAAGACCCGGAAGGATCAGACAAAGGACGGGACATTATCAGAAACGGCACATTGCTGATTGATGAGTTGGGCCTGGAGGCCTTCACCTTTAAGAAACTGGCCGAGCGTATGGGCAGTACGGAGGCAACGATATACAGGTACTTCGACAGCAAGCACATGCTGCTCTCATACCTGATCTCGTGGTACTGGAACTGGCTGGAGTACAGGCTGGTCTTTGCCATCAACAACATCAATTCGCCTGAGGACCGTCTGCGCATTGCGATCAGCATTCTGGCGGGTCGTATTGAGAATGACCTGGAGTTCGAGCACATCGACGAGGTGATCCTGCAGCGCATAGTAGTGGCTGAGTCTGCCAAAGCCTACCTCACGAAGGCGGTGGACACCAACAACAAAGAGGGTTTCTTCTTAAGCTACAAGCGCCTTTGCAAACGTATAGCCGACATCGTGCTTGAAATCAATCCAGATTATAAATATCCGGCCTCTCTGGTCTCTACCGTAGCCGAGAGCGCACATTACCAGAAATTCTTTGCGCTTCATTTGCCGTCGCTGACAAACATACACGAAGACGGCGGCGGTGAACTGGAAGAGTTCCTGACGCACATGGTGTTCAAGGCCATCGAAAGATAGAAAAGGGCAGTACGCCGCTATAAAGGATGACATTGGTAACTGAGCCAGTGTCATCCTTTTTTTATGTAGATGGCTTCTCTTCTATAAAACCACAACCCCCGGGGCCGGTTTTGCATACACTAATAGGTATAACAAGCTGAGCCTATGAAAACAAGGAGCATTCTATTGAAAAGCCGTCCGAAGGGCATGCCTTCGGAGGAAAATTTTGAGTTTAAAGAAGAAGAACTTCCCAACCTGCAGGAAGGTCAACTGCTATTGAAGTCGCTTTACGTGTCGGTTGACCCTTACATGCGCGGCCGCATGAGCGATGCCAAATCCTATGTGGCGCCCTATAACCTGAACGAGCCAATAGCCGGAGGCGTGGTGGCGGAAGTGGTGGAAAGCCGCCATGAGAAGTACCAAAGAGGTGCCGTCGTGCTGGGTAATCTACCCTGGCAAACCTACAGCATCTCCGACGGCAAAGGCCTCAGTCCGTTGGACCCGGATTTGGGACCGCTAAGCTACCACCTGGGTATACTGGGCATGCCGGGCATGACGGCCTATTGCGGACTACTGTATATCGGGGAGCCAAAAGAAGGAGAGACCGTGGTCGTGTCTGGCGCAGCCGGTGCGGTGGGCACTGTGGTCGGCCAAATCGCTAAACTGAAAGGCTGCCGCGTGGTAGGTATAGCTGGGTCTGATGATAAAACGGCTTATCTCAAAAACGAACTTGGCTTCGACGAGGCCATCAACTACAAAACCACCTCTAATATGCGGGAGGCTTTGGCAGCTGCTTGCCCTGATGGTGTGGACGTTTACTTCGACAATGTGGGTGGGGAGATTTCGGATGCTGTGTATAGCCTGCTAAACAAATTTGCCCGCATCGCGGTTTGTGGACAGATCGCGCTTTACAATGCCACCTCGGTGCCAACAGGCCCGCGGGTAGAGCCCATCCTTCTCAAAAAGAGTGCTTTGATGAAAGGCTTTATCGTGAGCGACTACGCCGCCCGCTTCCCGGAAGCGGCCACCGAAATGGTAAGCTGGCTAAAAGCTGGTAAATTGCAGTACGAAGAGCATATTGTAGAAGGCTTTGATCAACTGCCACAGGCCTTCTTCGGCTTGTTCAGAGGTGAAAACACGGGCAAGCTGCTTGTGAAAGTGGCAGATTTTAACACCAATTAATTAGCAGATTTACGGAGTATGAACAATTTCACTTTCTACAACCCGGTTAAGATTCTTTTCGGGAAAGGGCAGATTGCAGCCCTGTCCACTGAAGTGCCAGCTGATGCGCGCATATTGATGGCCTATGGTGGTGGAAGCATTAAGAAAAACGGGGTATACGAACAGGTAATGGACGCCTTGAAAGGCCATAAAGTGGTGGAGTTTGGCGGCATAGAGCCCAATCCGCATTACGAAACCCTAATGCGGGCGGTAGACCTGGCGAAACGAGAGCAAGTAGACTATATTCTGGCCGTAGGTGGCGGCTCTGTTATCGACGGCGTTAAGTTTATTGCGGCAGCCATCCCTTTCGAAGGCGGCGACCCCTGGAAAATCTGCTCCGAAAAAGCACCTGTGACCAAAGCCATCCCTTTCGGTGCGGTGCTGACTTTGCCGGCCACGGGTTCTGAGATGAACTCAGGCTCTGTCATCACGAGGGAGGAAACCAAACAGAAACTGTCTTTCGGCTCGCCGCTTACGTTTCCGAAGTTTTCCATCCTCGATCCGGAGACTACCTTCTCGCTGCCTTTGCGCCAACTGAGCAATGGCATCGTGGATGCCTTTGCGCACGTGCTCGAGCAGTACCTGACCTATCCGGTCAATGCGCCGCTGCAGGACCGTCTGGCCGAATCCATTCTGATCACGCTGAAAGAGGAAGGCCCCAAGGCGCTGCAAAACCCGACCGACTACGACACGGCTGCCAATATCATGTGGTGCGCCACCATGGCACTGAACGGTGTGATCCGGGTAGGGGTTCCGACCGACTGGGCCACCCACATGATCGGCCACGAGCTGACCGCCCTGCATGGCATCGACCATGCGCGTACCCTGGCCATTGTGCTGCCATCGCTGCTGCGCTACAAGCGCGACACCAAGCGTGAAAAGCTGCTGCAGTACGGTGAGCGGGTATGGGGCATTGCGCAGGGCAGTGACGAAGAGCGCATCGAAGCAACCGTGCAGGCCACTGTCGATTTCTTTGAGTCGCTGGATATCCGCACCAAGCTGAAGGACTACGATGTAGACAAGTCGACCATCCAGGAGATTGTAAAACGCTTTGAGGAGCGCGGCGTGAAGAATCTGGGCGAACGGGCCGACATTCAGGTGCCGGATGTAGAGCAGATCCTCACTATGAGCCTGTAGCAGGTATAGGTGTAGCGTCTAAGAAGAAAGAGCGCCTCTGCAAAAACACAGAGGCGCTCTTTTTATTTGTTATTGGGGTTCAAAAGAGCTTAGGCAGCTAGTTGTGGATTTTTTTCTTTTTCTGCTTCCTCAAAAGACCTTGCTTTTTCGAATAGTGAATCGAGGCGGAGGAGACGGAACAGGCGTTCGGTAGTGGCATTCATGTCACATAATACGACCTTTACGTCTTGTTTTCGGATCTTGAGCAGTTCGCTCACAAAAGAACAGATACTGCTATTGGTCAGGTGGAGGCGGTCTACGTGCGAGCAATCGATCCAAAGCTCTTTCTTATGATCAGTTGGCGCCTCAGTAATTGCCTGGCGGATTTTATCGAGCGCTTGCTGCTTTACAAGTCCTTTTACAAAAAAGATATGGCGATTCTGGTGCGAGGTGTGGTTGGTAATTTCCATGGCGACGTCCCTAAAAAAGATTTAACATATAAAGGCAGGTGCTTAAGTAGCAGGGGAGACCTTTATTAAATACTATAAAATCAAAAATATTTTGGTGCTTAAATATTGTATTTTTAAAGTACGGGGTAATTGGTATATAGTTATTTAGTTTTCAATAATTTTAGTTAGTGACTTAAATGTGAGTTATTTTAGGGAATGTATTGTTTGAGAGGCTTATAAAGTAATACGCTTTTTATAGTGTTAATGCAATGTGTTTCTTGAAGTATTTTAGTTGTTTAGTGACAAATTCATATTCGCTTATTTCAGGACCAACAACAAAGTGCTACCATAAACCAAGTAGGGGGCCTTACGAGGTATACCGGGAATATTTCCGTCACAAAGTCGCCATTTTCGCAGACCGTTTGCCCAAAGGCAAGCATACCTATTCTATTCAACCTCTGCCGCGGTACATCGGGGTGTATACACTTAATCCTGCCAAGGCAGAGCTGATATATTTTCCAGTGTTTTATGGCCGCATAGGGCTGAAGGATGTGAGAATAAAATAGATTGATCAAATACGCTGCATGTGCTTGTCTTTTTTCGGGAAAAGACGCAAGCGTGTTAAATGCTTTTGAGAGTTAAGCGATTAAGGCTGAATATGTTGTGAATCCAAAAGGCTGTGTTTAGGCCTGATAAAGGGCATTTTGGGATAGTGTTAATATATTGTTAAAATTTTTTACAACAATTATTGTGATTTAAGTTAATGTCACCTAAATTGCACTATGCTGTTTAAGGATAAACGCATAACCAATTCATTCCTGACTATAAAAACACAAGACCTGATTTGAACTAAAGTGTGTACTTTTCGGCTTTATAACCTAAATGCTACACTTCTTGGGAAGAATCAAAACCAACATTTAACTTTTAGCCAATGTTAGATATCATCAATTTTATTGCGCTTGCCGGCATCTTTAACATCTGTTTCTTCTGGTATGCATCTACCAAAATGAAAACAAAGCCTGATCCGGTTAAGACGCTGGTTGTGTCTTTTGTATTCTCTATCCCACTTAGCTTTTTGTTGATTGCCGTTTACACCACCATGCTGCTTTATGCGGCTAAAATCGGCGCCAGCGAAGATGCCATGTGGGAATATATGGAGCAGGAAGAATTGCAGTAGTCCCTACAGGTATAGCTTCGGTTAGCCTGTTATCTTAAACGCATCGCGGGCACTTGTCAAAAGCAGGTGCCCGCGATGCGTTTAGGCTTTATTGAAACATGCCACTACGAGCCACTACTGGCTCCATCTACAAAACAACCAAGATCAGAGGATCCGCTAGTTAAGAAAGAATTACTGTTTCCCATTTCGAATGCAAGCAGGTACCTACCCCGGGCGTTAGGTCTACTGCTATTTGCTACCAAATATCCTTTTCAGTATGGCGAAAAAATAGAATGTGTCGTGAACGTGCTTATAAAGGCTAACTCAAAATGCGCAACTCGTCACGCTTGATCAGCGGAGAACCTGCATAACGACCTTCCTGCGGACCATTTTCCAGCTTCAGCACACCACGTGGACAAACGTGCGCGCAGATACCACAGCCCACGCACGAAGCCCGTATAATCGGCTCACCCTGTTGCGCATACCAGCGCACGTCGATGCCCATTTCGCAATAAGTAGAGCAGTTGCCGCAGGAGATGCACTGTCCGCCATTGGTGCTGATGCGGAAGCGGGAGAAATGCTTTTGCAGCAAGCCCAGGTAGGCGGCCATCGGGCAGCCAAAACGGCACCAAACCCGGTTACCCATCAGCGGGTAAAAGCCGACCCCGACCACGCCGGAAAACATCGCCCCAATAAAGAACCCATACGTGCTGGCAAAGCCGCCTGACAAATCGCCCAGTAACCGTCCTTCGCTCCAGGAGTTGATCCACAGAAAAAGTGTGGTAAGAATAACAAAACCAAGGATCGGGTAGATGATGGCCACTTCCCAGCGCCAGGCTTTGCGGCTTTTATCGGACAGGTGTCGGTAAGGGTCGCCGGCTGTTTCGGCCAGTCCGCCACAGCCGCACACCCAGGAACAGTACCAACGCTTGCCGTAGAAATAAGTGAGCACCGGTGTTGCCAGAAAGGAGAAAACAGCTCCCCAGAACACCATGAATACGCCCAAAGCAGCGCCATCGCGCACCAAATAATCCACGGTGCCCGGAAAGAGATAATCGTATTTGAGTGGCCAGAAATAGCTGAAGTAGTATTCCGGTTGGTTGAGCATAAGCAGCAGGCCCGGCAACAGAAAGGCAAATCCCAGCTGGAAAAACATGACCGAGATGGTGCGAATGATGTGGTAGCGGCTATTGCGGTACTTGAGCAGCGCGTAGACACCCATGATCAGAATGGCAAGGGTATAGAAAGTGCCATACAGAAACCACTGGTCACTGGGACGGTTGCGCAGCCATTGGCTCAGGGGCTCCGTAGCTTTTATCAAACCTTGCAAAGTATCCGGAAACCAGTAGAGCAGCACATAAAAACCCGTAAGTACAAAACCGATGACCCACGCCGAAGCCCCTCGGGAGGTGGCATCCTGTTGCCAGAGCCCATGATTTTGCTCGGCAGTTGATTTGTATCGACGGCTTTGCCAGATGTAGAGCAAGGCGCCGATTGTAAAGACTATTGTACCGCCAAGACCGGTGAGAACAGGGGAAATGTAGTTAGCGCCTACAGCAGCCACGAGTATACCCAGCAGGCCAATGCTGATAACTAGCAGACCTGCCATCTTCAGAACATTTTGCGAAGTGGCGGGAGATGTGACGGTAGTATTAGTGATGGTGGCAGTCTGCATTGGTAGGACCAGTAATTAACAGGAAATAGAATCAGAAAACAGGCCGAAACGCTTGCGCAACTCCCACCAAGTACTGTTTTTCATGGGTGGTTGTCGGTCAGGAAAACGGGTATAGTACTGGCGCATGAGCTCTTCTTCGTAGCGCTGAAAAAATTCCGGATCGAAGTTGACGGCCGGCAGCTCTTGTATGACCTCGTGCAAGGTATAGCCCTGCTGCAGCCAATGGTGACACAGGTCGTGACGGTAGCGCACACCCAACAGGTTTATACCTAACAGCTTCTCCGTCCCCTTGTCATATAACAGGCGAATGGCTTTGGTAGCCTCTGCGTTCTGCCAGTACAGCGATTCGTGCTGTTCTGTGAATTGCGCGGGAACAGTGCCATAGGTCTGATATTCGATGTCGAAGAACTTAGCCGAGTTAAACCAGGGACCCCGCTGGTATGGGGTACGATCGCCGAGCAGGGTGGAGGCCAAGGCCTCGGCGTGCAGCCGACCGGTATACCAGAGTTGCTCCATCATTGGTTGACCCGGAGCGGGGTTTCGGAACTGGGCGCAGTCACTGAGGGCGTACACATCGGGCTGGCTGGTTTCAAAGATCTCGTTTACGAGTATACCCCGGTCAATGTCTAAACCTGCGCCTTTAAGAAATTCTATGTTCGGCTTCACGCCGGTGGTAATGCCTACAAACTGACAGGGGATTTCCTTGCCGCTGCGCGTCCGGATAGCGCGTGCCCTTCCTGATGCGTCAGCCAGAACTTCCTGCAGTTCTTCCTGCAGCAACAGCTCGATGCCGTGCTGTTGGATGTGATCGGTCACAAGCTGGGCCTCTTCCTGGGGTAGTACATTGTGCCAGTACAGTTTGTCCCGGATCAGCATGGTCACGGTAATGCCACGGCTACGGAGCATCTCGGCCATTTCCACACCGATCAGGCCGCCTCCAACGATCACAGCCTGTTGTATACCTGCCGTGTTGGCTTCCATCAGTTCCAGGTCCTGCAGCGAGACAAGGCCTTGAACGCCTTTCAGCGTCTGACCGGGCCAGTCGTAATAAGCGGCGCTGGAGCCGGTGGCGAGCACCAGTTTGTCGTAGTGCAGGTGAGGGCCTTCGCGTAGCACCAGCTTTTTGTCGCTCGTTTCCACCCGTTTCACATAGTCGTGCACCAACTCTATCTTCTGTTCCTGCCAGTACCAGTCGGCATAGGGCACGATATCCTGAAAGCGCATGTGCCCCATGTACACGTACATCAGGGCGGTGCGGGAAAAGTGCAGCCGCGACTCAGCCGACACCATCGTAATGCGACAGTCGCTCTGTTGCCGTACACGCTGCGCCAGGGTAACGCCTGCAATGCCGTTGCCGATGATAACTAAGTGTTCCTGTGCTGTGATCTTCTCCATTGAAAGCCTGTGCAGAACTGCTCGCTATACCTCATTATACCTGACTGTGGCGTGACAGGTATAGCCAAAGATACAAAATAAGGGCAGTCATAAAAAAAAGAAGGCTGGGTGATCCCCAGCCTTCCTCTTCACAAATCTAGTTAAACGTTAGCGGCTTCCGGCGCTACTGCCGACATCCTGTCCACCGTCTTCCACACTTTTACCGCCCTGGCGACCGCCGGTGCGTGGCTCGTTGCCCGTGCTGCGGCCCGCCTGATCACTTTCCTCTGAGCGTGCTATCTGCTCTGACGGATCCTTCTTGGCGGTCGGATGGATGTTTGGCACTTTGTTGCCCTCGTTTATATTGCTTTTGTTTTGCTCTTTGTTCTGGTCTTTATTCTTATCTGCGTTCATCTTCAATCTGTTTTAGTTGTCTTACGTTTTACTCTGATTTGCCCCCAGGGTTCTAACTATACCTTAGTAGCGGTCATAATCCGGGTTGGAGGCGGTGCGGTCCGGCGGACCGTAGCGGCGCGGCTGGCGCTGCTCGTAGTCGCTGTGGCGTTGGCGCAATTCGCCGGTCAATGGATTGTAGCGACGGTTGTAGTCCGGGTCGGAGTTACGATCGCCGTCGTAGCCAAAGCTGAGTGAGCCGGCCATGTTGCCATAGTTCTCACCGCGGCGCTGCGGGTAGTTGTCGGGACGGTAGTCTCCGTCGAAGTTGCCCGAAGTACGGCGGCTGTACAGGTCACCGTACTGCTGACTGCCACCACGAGAACTTCCGCTGCGGTCATTGTAGCCTGAACGGCTGTCGCGCATACCTGCGCTACCGCCATAGCGGCCACCGAAGTCGCTGTAATCACTTTGGCGTGAGCTGTCACCGCGATAGCTTTGCTGGTACTGGCGATCGGTATAGTCGTCGTTGTCTTGCAGGTTGCGGCTGCGGCGGTACACATAATCACCTCCCTGGTTATCGTTGTTATGGTCTCTCTCTCCCAAGTCGCCGTGGCGGGAGCGGTTGTAGGTGGTGTAGTGACTGTCTTCATCTAAACGGTAGGCGCCCCTGTACTGCGATTCGTCCGGACGACGGTTGTCGCGACTGCGATCATCGCGTCGATCCTGCCAGTTATTATATCTGTCCATAGTTTTATCTTGATTGGTACATCCTCTATAAACGCACAAACCGGTTGGGAGTTTAGCACTCGCCTTTAACCCAAAGCGGGGGCATGCCCGTAAACAGTAGCTAGATTATGTAAAAAATAAACCACAACGCTATGAGAAACAACAGAGAAGAAAACCGTGAAAATCGTAATGTGGAGCCACGCTGGGCGCACAGCCACCACCATGGTGAAAACTCAGACCGCGGCAATTACACCGTGGACTCGCGCTTCAACAGCGGTTACGGTGCGCAGGAAGACGATTACTATGACACCAGATCCTTCAACACCAACATAGACCACGAGTACGGCTCCCGGCAGGGGCGCTTTCAGCCAGGCGGGGCACAGTACAGCGGCGAGGATTATGCTTCGAACAGACGCAGAAGAAATGACAACCCCTATGGCATGAGCTATGTGCCGAACGACGACCACAACTCAGACCGCCACTACGACCCGCTGGCCGACTATAGCAACCGGGACTATGATGACCTGCGTCGTCCGGGCAACTCGTGGACACGCTCTGGCCAGTATGATGAGTCCTTCGGACATGATGTAGGAAGTAGGAGAAGAGGTTCAGAAAGTTTCCAGGGGCACTCTTCCATGGGGGACTACGAATCTTACCGCCGCTACGAGATGAACAACCCGGCCTACGACAATGACTACAGCGGGGGCTTTGCCGGCCGTAACCACACCGAAGGTCGCGATCATTTTGGCGAAGACAGTCACTACAGCAACCTCAGCCGCTGGGGACAGGAGAACCGTCCGAAGCGCCGCTCAGAGGACCGACACAACAGACATTAATATGTAAAACCACACAGCCGCAGGAGAGTGATCTTCTGCGGCTGTCATTTTAAAGTATAAAACGATGAGAGATTACAGAGATCAGCATTACGACGACTTTAATCGCCAGTACGAACAGGAGCATCCGCGCCAACAATACTACCGCAACGAGCGCCAAAACTGGGAAAGAAGACGACCAGAAGACGAAGGCGCCGGGCAACAGTACCGTGCAAGATACGAAGAACCACGCATGCGCGAAGGTAACTACCGCGGCGATATGGAGGACTATTACAATACAACTTATGACACCAATAATTATAGTGGTGTGCCGCGGCATGAAGAGTATGGATTGCCGCATGGTTCCGAAAACGACCTGGGAAGAGTAAGCCGCGGCAATCCGCAGTTCTACAACCCTGACAGTTTTGAGCGGACCCGCTACCGCTACAGCACCGGGTACAATCCGAACTACGACAACCCCGAGGAGGGCGACCTGTACCGCGACTTCGACAGCCGGGGTAACCACGGATTCCGACACGACGCATCTTACGGAAATGCCGATGAGTTTCGTGATTTTGGCGACGACCACTATGGCTCCCGCGACCAGAGTGGCCGGTACTAGAGAAGTGACTTGAAAAAATGAGAATACACTATTGTATACTTTTTTTAACACCTACGTATAAGTGACTATACATTAGTATTGAATTTCCATCTGAGAAAGGCCACAGCACAACAGCTGTGGTTTTTTTCAATTTTGTGTGGAATCTTTAAAATTGGATTAATTTATTTTCATTTGATAAAATTTTACGATTCGGGCATATATCCATGAGCATACTCAGATCATTTCTATTAGGTATCGTTACCCTGGTTGCAATACTGGGTATCATATCCATTAGCCTGCCGCGCCAAATTCACATCCAGCGCGATATCATCATCAATGCTTCGCCTGAAGCAACTTACGAGCAGCTGATCGATCTACGCAACTGGCCAAATTGGCTTCCGGGCGACCATAACAGGACAAGCAAAATGCTGAGCTATGCGGGTCCTTCCGTGGGGTCCAGTCTTCATTGGACGAGTGAGCGGCGCAGCATGGGGCAGAGCACCGTCACGATTGTGTCGGCTGAGCCTCCCAAAAAACTAGTCACTGACCTGGAGTTTGAGAAAGAAGACAAGGCGCACAGCACCTTTACGCTTGAAGAAACTGAAGAGGGTACCAAACTCACGTGGCATTTGGAAAAGTATATGGGTGACAATCCCATCCGTAAATTTTCTGGACTGCTGATCGACAGTACTGTGGGAGAGGAGTTTGAGGACGGACTCGCAAATATCAAAAAAGAAGTGGAGTCTAAAAACGTGCTGACCGACAATTAAGCATTGACTTTATTGGATAGAGTCTCAAGGTATAGCCTGAAAAAGCTATACCTTTTCTATTTCCTTTTGTTCCTGTTCTTTCGGTATGATGGTGATTTTGCCGTCTTTTTCCAGAATAGCGTACTTGATCTGATCGAGCCGCTGTAGCCCTTGCAGCGCCCGGGCTGATTCCATAATATCCGCCTCGTCTACCCGCACTTTCTTCAGCCGGTCGTGCAGCAACTTACCATCGTCCAGAATAATGACCGGCACCCCGTCCAGCACCTTGCCAAAGTAATTGAATTTCTGCTTGAGAAGCGAGAGACTGATGTCGGCCAGCAAAAGGGTGACGATCAGCACAAAGCTGTTGGTCATGGACTGGTCTTCGCCAACAAGTGCCTGCTCCGCCGTTTCGGCAATGATCAGTAAGAGCACAAAGTCGAAGACGGTGGCCTCGTACAGGGTTCTTTTGCCGCTTACCCTGAAAATGATCATCAGGAATACATACAGGATCAATCCTCTGATAACGGTTTCCATAACGTAGACTTAGGGGTATATAAATTGAGTGATAGCAACCTTCTTTTCGGAAGTAGAAAAATGAAGTGGCATAGAGCCCATGCCATTAGGCGTCAGGTAAAAGGTGACAGCAAATGGCTGGTTGGCGGAAGCGAAACGGTAGGTAATGCCCTTTTCGGTGGCATAGACCTCTGAAGGTTCAGGCACCACTTTATCAACTTCAAGCTTCTCGTGAAATTCCTTGCTTAGGTGCAGGTCGGTGAGGGTATCACTGGCGGAGGGTTTAAGTTTCACTTTGATTTCGGCCGGGGCGCCCCGTCTCAAAAAGCGTTCATACTCCACTTCGAGTCCTTCGGCACTGTCACCGGCCTTTAAGGTCTGAAAGTTGCCAATGCCACCATCACCCGTAAATCCCAGTAAAGCGGCAATTACTACGAGGGCCATCAGGACCCAGGCTACCCGCTGGATTTTCCAGTTGGCGCTTTCCAGTTCAATATCCTCGTCGATGTCGAGTTCGCCTCTGTGTTTTTTCACGGCTATACCTTGCGTTTGCTTTCGCAGGTATATAACGCTTGGGCAAATTTATGGTTTTGCCAGGCTTTCGGGGCTTGCGATTTCGGGGTAGGCTTCTGTCCTAAAATCGGCCACTTTTTTGTAAAGCTTGCCTTTTTCGGCCAGCGAAGATAGGAAGAGCGTGACTTTGGAGGTGTTGAAGTGGTTGGACAGATCGGCCAGTAAATCCGGTATACCATCGCGGTCGAGGTCGCCGACCCAGAGGAGCACGTAAATGGCGCTTTCAAAGTTCTCGTCAGAAGCCAGTTCCTGTGTGATCCTGCGCCCGTTTTTGGTGCCCGTCACCGTCCACTTGTAGTTCTGGACAGAGTAAGATTCAGAGCCCTCTTGTTGTATACTGTCGCCCGTGGCAACCAGGGTATAGGTCTTGCCTTTATACCTGAGGTCAATGGAAGTGTTTGGGAGGATCACCTGGTTTGGATATCCTACAGTGTCGACGGCACTTTCCTGTAGTTTGGCTGTACCTGTCACGAAGAAAAGGGTATTCGGGTGCTCGCCGCGCACTTCACGACCCGAGCGCACCTGGCGGCCTTTGTCGTAGACCGGATCGAAAAAGCTGGTGACTTGCAAACCGCTGGGTTGTAGCCTGAAAATGCTGTCGTCCTGCACGAGCGCCATCCAGGGCTTTTGCTCCACGCCCTGCCATACCTCATGCTTATGGAAGCGCCCTTCGATCATGATCTTGGCGGCCGTGCTGGGTTCCGGGCTCAGGTCTGTCGTGTCGGGAGTATAGTGCTGCAACTCGTCGTCAGGAGGCAATGTGGCTGAGTCGGGTGCCTGCACCAGGCTGGTGTCTTTCTCTAGGAGATGCGTATGATCCGTTTGGTTGGCCTGCGACTGGTCCGGGGAGTTGTTGCAGGCTGCCATGCTCAAAGCTAAAAACAGGATCGCAGGTATACGCATGGTGGTCAGGTATTAGGATAGAAGAAAACGAATATAGCGAAAATATCTTTGGTACATACAAAAAACAGGAAGGCTGACCAGCGCCGACCTTCCTGCTTTGTTAGCTATACCTTGCGCAGCTGGCTACAGCTGCTTGTAAAGTCTGTCTCTGAGACCGGCAGTGGCCTCCACCAGCGGAAGGCGCACCGCACCACCGCATACGCCGAAGCGCTCCAACAGTGCCTTCACACCCACCGGATTGCCTTCTTCATACATCATCGGGTTGATGTCGACGAAGTCGAAAAGCAGGTCAGAAGACTCTTTAAACTGGTTAGACAAACCGAGACGTACCATCTTGCTAAACTTCTCCGGGAAGGCATTGGCCAGTACGGAGATCACACCCACAGCACCGAAGGCAATCATTGGTAGGGTAAGCATGTCGTCGCCGCTGATCAGCATAAAATCAGCCGGCTTGTGCTTGGCAATGTGCATGCATTGCTCCAGGTTACCAGATGCTTCTTTGATGCCGATGATGTTTTGGTGAGCCGCCAGACGCACGGTGGTGTCAGGGGCTATGTTGCTGCCTGTACGACCCGGCACGTTGTACAAAATCACTGGTATCGGGCAGGCATCGGCTATCTGGGTATAGTGCTGGTATATACCTTGCTGAGAAGGCTTGTTGTAGTAAGGGCTCACCGATAGCACGGCGGTTATACCGTCCAGATCCGTTTTCTGGATTGTGTCGAGAACATGCTGTGTGTTGTTGCCGCCCAAACCGTATACCAGTGGCACACGGCCGTTCACGTGCTTCTTCACAAAAGCCAGAATCTCGGCTTTCTCTTCAGCTGTTGTCGTTACTGACTCCCCCGTGGTTCCGTTCACCACCAGGTACTCCACGCCACCTTCTATGGTGAAATCAAGCAACTGGCGCAGCCCGTCGTAGTCTACGTCCAGGTTGCTGGCAAATGGGGTTACCAAAGCAACACCCGTTCCTTTTAATTTATCTTGTATCATGCGCTGTTTTTCTAATGCGCGAAGTTCGAATTATCCGACGGAATCTGCAAACAGGAAAACAGGAATCCGTAATCAGCAAACAATTGTCAATAAATAGAAGATCACACAAAAATATCTAATACGCTTCTCCGTAAAATTTCCACTACCTACTGTATATTATTCTCCTCCACCCAATGCATAAAGTGGTCTTTGTATACCTCGCCGATCGGGATTTCCTTGTTGCCGATGCGGATGCGGCTTTTCTCGATGCTGTCAATTTTGTGCAGGGCTACGATGAAGGAGCGGTGCACGCGGATGAACTTTGACTCGGGTAGCTTCTCCATGGCTTTGTTCATGCTCAGGAGCGTGATAATCTTCTGATTTTTGGTCTGTATGATGATGTAGTCCTTCAAACCCTCGATCCAGAGGATGTCAGAAAATTCGACGCGAACGGTCTTGTAGTCGGCTTTCACGAACATAAACTCCTGCTCAGGCACAGCTGGAGCAGGAGCGGCAACCGGGACCTCTGGGGCTTTCTGGCTGCGCTGCAGACGTTCCTGCGCTTTGGTGACGGCCTTCAGGAAGCGGTCGTAGGGAATGGGCTTGAGGAGGTAGTCCACTGCGTCGTGGTTAAAGCCCTCAAGTGCATAATTGGGGTAGGCCGTCGTAAAAATGATCAGCGGCTGGTTTTTGAGAATGTTCAGAAACTGTATACCGGTGAGCTCGGGCATCTCGATGTCCAGAAACATGAGGTCGATCTGCTCTTCCTGCAACACCTGCATGGCCTCTGTGGCGCTGGAGCACGTTTTCACAAGTTTAAGGAAAGGCAGTTTGCTCACATAGCTCTCAATGATATCGAGGGCAAGGGGCTCATCGTCAACGGCAAGGCAGCGAATGGTCATAGCTTTATTTTATTGGTTGGAAGTACAGTTTCAGGGAAGCGAAAAATGTGTCGTCTTTATCTTCTAGATACAGTTCGTGTCGTTGTGGGTAGAGCAAGTTAAGGCGTTGCTTTAGATTTTGCAAACCAATGCCGCCAAAGTCCCTTTTTTTGTGGGTGCTGCTATTGTTGACAGTCGAAAAGTGCAGCCAGTCTTCCGTCACTACCAGATTTAGCGTGATGCCCACCTCGTTGCGGCTTACCAGCCCGTGTTTAAAAGCGTTCTCCACCAGCGTCATCAAAAGCATCGGGGCAATCTGTTTGCCTGCCAGGTCGCCGTCCACGTTCAGGCGGATGCTGGTCTGCTCGCGCAGGCGCAGCTTCTGCAGGTCAATAAAGTTTTGGATATGCTCTACCTCCTTCTCCAGACTCACCAGCGTGTCGTTGCTTTCATACAGCATGTAGCGCATCAGGAGCGAGAGCTTCATGATAGCGTCGGGTGTCTCGGGGGACTGCTTATAGGCCAGTGAGTAGATGTTGTTGAGCGTGTTGAAGAGAAAGTGCGGATTCACCTGCGACTTCAGGAAGTTCAGTTCGGCAGCCAGTTTCTGGTTCTCAAGCTCCTTGTTGCGCCGTTCGTTGCGTATGTAGTTACCCGTTACCTTCAGGGCCGAACTAATGAAGACAACGATCAAACCGGCCAGCACATAGTTGAGAATGCGGTCGAAAGAGTAGAGAACCGTCATACCCGGGTTGAACTCCCGGAAGACATAGAAGTCAAGCGGGGATCGCACCAAGGCTACAGCGGTCAGCGTGAGCAACACGACTCCTAGGTAGGCGAAAATCTGGTTTCTGGCAAGGAAGCGAGGAATAAGCACATACCAGTTGAGGTAGAAGATCATCATGGCGAAACTTAGGCCTATCAGCGAGTCGACCGCCTTATTAAAGGTAAGACCGCGCTGAAACTGGATATAGAAGATCCAGGCTCCAAAAAATGCCCAGGCTGCCACATGGATGGCTAATTTGTACCGCTTCTTCATGGTAAATGGTGGTAGGGCTATCAAGTTCAAGGCTGCGTCGTGAATGGCTAATGAATGCTTTAGTAATATCAGTCTTTTGCTGAAGTTAAGCAATATTTCCACGCTTCCATATAACCACGACCCTATACTATACGGATGGGCAAGCCTGCCCTATCAATTCTACTTTTTATAAGATTAAAACCTGAAAGGGAGTGAAACGGTTGTTTGTATAACATTTTCGGCTGTTCGTCTATTTCATTTTTATTTGTCGGCTTAAATGGCTCCATTTGTAGCATGCTTTCCGGCTCCATGCAGTGTCGGGAAGACGGGCCTTATAGCCTGAATCAGAGTTTAATTGTTTTATTGTTTGTTTGTAAATGAATAAGCGTCGGCCTCTTGTAGACCGACGCTTATTTTTTGTAAGCAGATTAAAACTAGTGACTTACCATGCCCAAAAACTCGTCTTCGGAGAGAATGGTAATGCCGAGTTTGTTGGCTTTCTCCAGTTTGGAAGGTCCCATCTTATCGCCGGCCACCAGGTAGGAGAGTTTGGCGGAGATAGAGCTAACCACCTTGCCGCCATGACTCACAATAATGCGCTGCAATTCGTCGCGGCTCATGCTCTCGAACACGCCTGAGATCACAAAGGTCTTACCCTCCAGCTTGTTGCTTTCCATTTCAGGAGCGGTGTTCTCACCCTTGAACTGCAGGCCAGCAGCCTTCAGGCGCGCGATCAGTTCCTGGTGCTTTGGCATGCTGAAATACTGCAACAGCGACTGGGCAATGCGATCACCAATCTCGTTCACCGCTATCAGCTCTTCATACATCGCACCGCGTAACGCTTCGATATCCGGGAACTGCTCAGCCAGTTTTTTAGCCACGGTGCTACCCACATAGCGTATGCCCAGCGCAAACAGCACACGGTCGTATGGCGTCTGCTTCGACTTCTCTAAACTGTTGAGGATGTTATTGGCCGATTTCTCGCCCATGCGCTCCAGGTTCACCAGCTGGTCGAAGGTGATGTCATAGAGATCGGCCACATTGTGCACAAACCCGGCCTTGTAAAGCTGCTCGATGGTTTTTGGGCCGAGCTCGTCGATGTTCATAGCCTTGCGGGAAATAAAGTGTTCCAGCTTGGACATGATCTGCGGTGCGCAGCCTTCTTCGTTCGGGCAGTAGAAGTTCGCCTCGCCTTCGGTTCGCACCAGTTGGGAGCCGCAAGCCGGGCAGTGCGTCGGGTAAATGATTGGCAAGGAGTCAGCAGGGCGCTTGCTGAAATCCACGCCCGTGATCTTCGGTATAATCTCGCCGCCCTTTTCTACGTGCACGATGTCGCCCAGACGCAGGTCAAGGCGTTGGATTTCGTTGGCATTGTGCACAGAGGCACGCTTCACAACCGTGCCGGCCAACAGCACTGGCTCCATAATGGCCACCGGCGTAACGGCGCCTGTACGGCCAATCTGATATTGTATGTCGAGCAAACGGCTCACAGCGCTCATGGCCGGGTACTTGTAGGCGATCGCCCAGCGCGGACTCTTGGCAGTATAGCCCAGCTCTTCCTGTAGGGCATAGCTGTTCACTTTCACCACCACGCCGTCTGTCGCAATTGGTAGTTCATGGCGTTTCTGTTCCCACTCGTTGATGTAGTCCAGCACGGTATCGATGGAGCTGCACTTACGCCAGGTATCTGATACCTTGAAGCCCCATTTCTGGATGGCTTGCAGACTCTCGGAATGCGTGTCAAAAGGACTTGACGAGCTCATGAAGCCGTAGGAGAAACAACCCAGTTTGCGGCTGGCCACAATGGCTGAGTCCTGCTGCTTAAGCGTGCCGGATGCAGCGTTGCGTGGGTTGGCTAAGAGTTGTTCGCCCGCCTCTTCGCGGTCGGCGTTGAGCTGCTCAAATACCTGTAGGGGCAAAAAGACCTCGCCACGAACCTCAAAGCTTTCCGGATACTCTTTCCCATGTACCTGCAGTGGAATGTCGCGGATCGTGCGTACGTTGGACGTGATATCATCGCCCCGGGTGCCGTCGCCGCGGGTAGCGCCCTGCACAAATTCACCGTTCTCGTAGGTCAGGCTGATGGCCACGCCGTCGAACTTCTGCTCGCACACATACTCTACTTCGTCACCTACGATCTTGCGCACACGCTTATCAAATTCCCGCAGGTCTTCTTCTGAATAAGTGTTGCTGAGCGAAAGCATCGGGTACCTGTGGTATACCGTTTTGAAACTCTTGGTGATCGTGCCGCCCACCCGCTGGGTAGGGGAGTTGGGCTGGCGTAGTTCCGGGTGCTGTTGCTCCAGTTGCTGCAGTCGCTCGAGCATCATGTCAAACTCGTAGTCACTGACTTCCGAAATGCTGTTCTGGTAGTATTGGTAATTGAGGTAGTTTATGCGTTGGGTGAGCTCCTGAATCTCAGTAGCCGGATCTTGTGCTATGGCCATAGGGTATTTCTGTTTGGTGTGTAAAAATAGAGAACCGAGGGCAGGCTGCCAAGTACGATCCGCTTTAAAATCTATCTTTGCGTGATCCCAATCGCCAAGGTATAAGGGACACAGTTAGGTATAAAAAAAGCGGCTGCTCCGAAAGAACAGCCGCTTAGGTATAGGTATAGCGGAACCGCCTATTTCAGTTTTACGCCGTCGGCTACAAAGCGCAGCTCTTCTCTTGGCTGGGTAATGGCGGCGATCTCCTCCGCTGACTTGCCGGCATCCTCGGCAAAGTGGCGCTGGTCCTCCACCGATATCACCTCATGCCTGGCCATACCTGTAAATACCGCCGTCTTGCCTGATAAATCTTGTACAGGCAGGAAAAAACCATAGTCGCGGAAAGTCACCTTCATGGTGCTACCGTCCTCCAGTTTCACATCCATCCAGCACCCTTTTGACTGGCAGCTTTCTACAATCTCAGCGGCAACGGTGGCCTGAATAGAGTCGTTTCCGCTGACAGCTTCCTGTAACTGACCAGCTGAGAGCACGTTTTGTTCTTCGAAGGAAACGCCGTACACATTCGCATCAGTAGCAGCCTCAGCGGTTTCCTGACCTTCAGCTGTGGTGTTGCTCTGTGAGCAGGCCTGCAGCACAGCAGCGGTCAGCAGTAATACAAATAGTTTTTTCATGGAGGTATGACTTTTCGTGTTTCCCAAATATAGAGATTAAACACCAAGGGCAAAAGCCTGCCATTCTGTTCATACCAAAAAGGATGTATGCACAGCAGAAACGGTATGCAAGGATGGCCTTTTATTCCAACGCCCTGTTCTGATACAGCAAGAAGCCTAAGTGAAACAAGACCCCCCACTCCTTGGACTTGTCGTTGTAGTAATTGAGACTGAGGGCGGCCGGGCCGAGAATACCGTGGTAGACAACAGCAGCCGTGGCGGCTACGCCCGTACCCGTCAATCGTTTGCCGTAATAAGCCTGCTGGTTTTCGTCTTGGAGAATTGGCCGATAAGGCTGGAACAGGTAGCCTTCTGTACGTGCCTCCAGCCGGGGAGTGAGCAGGTATACATATTGCAGCCCTCCCGCCACGAATTCATGTGCGCGAAAGCGGTCCAGAAATAAGGTACGGCTGTCCGCCAGCGGGTGAAAGGCGGGGGCCATGGTTAGTGTTGAGCGGTAGTTGTTGAAAAAAGGCTGCGTCGAGATCGCACCCTCCAGTCTATAGCCGATGCGGTGGTTTCCGAATCCCCTGAAGTCCTCAAAAAGAAGCCGGCCATAAAACCAACTGTGATCTTCAGACAGGCTGCGTGATTGGTTGGCAGTTGAACCGGGCCTATACCTTTCCGATGCATTTACCATACGCCCTGTGGCTGTAAACGAGCGTCCACCGGAAGGATACTGTTTTCGGTTGAGCCCACCTCTTCTGAAAACGGCACCCACTGTCATCCCACTTGTTGCTGTTCGGTCGAGGGTGTCGGAACGCTGTATCTCCAGGCGGTTGCTATACCTGTCGATATGCTGCACATAGGCCGTGCTGAGTACCAACCTGCCTTTGTAAGTGTTGGTAAAGCCCAGGTTAAGGGCAAAATTCCGGTCAGTCTGCTCGAGTAGCGGCAGGTTGTTACGCTCCAGCAGCAAGCCGGTGGTGGAAAGAAAATTCCAGTGGTTGTAAGTAAAGGCGGGTTCGATGTAATAAGGCAGACTGGCGGGTACGTCGATGCGCGTACGCAGTTGGGCACCCTGGTAAAAACGACCTGTCTGGAAGCTACCTGCAAAGGTATAAAGCTGCCGCCCGAGCACACTGTACTCCAGACCGGCATAGATGTTGTCGATCGGGCGCGAGGCGATCACGCCCCCCAAGGCTATTTTCAGACCGTCTTCCTTCTTCACATTTAAGAGCAGATCGTAGGCCTTCGCTTTGGCATCGTAGCGCATGGTGGGGTACAGGTTGCGGAAGTTGTCGATGGCGGCCAGGCGGTAATAACCTGTCTTGATGTCCTGCATGGTATAGCCTTCCTCCCGCGAATTTCGGAAAAAGCGTCCGACGAATTCCTGCTGATTTTTTTTCAGACCCTGTATCTCCACATTGCGGAATGTATGGGGCTGAAAGCCGCTTCTGAATTGCTCGCGCTTTGCAACAAGATCCTCTGCGCTCACTCTGCGTTTTATTTTCTGCAGGATCTGGTCCATGTTATTATTTGTCTCTTTGTAACCAGCCACGAAAAAGTCCTCTACATTTTTGAAATCAAGCGAGTTGAGGTTACCCAGCTCAGGCTGCAGGTATACGTCCTTCTCTGTGAGCGCTGTAGAGTCTGAGTTCGACATCATGGCGTAGAGCAAGGTATAGGCCAGGTCAAAGTCATCCTTGTCGTAGGGGTACTCGCTGTACGTTTTAGAGGACACATTCACGCCTATAATGATGTCCGGGTCGAAATCTTTGCGGGCCACATCCACAGGAAAGTTGTTGTAGAGCCCACCGTCAAACAGCAGGCGCTTGTCTATCCGGATCGGCTTGTAGAAAAGCGGCACCGTGAGCGTAGCCCGAACGGCATCGGCCAGTTGCCCTTTGCGCAGGATCACCTGCTGCTGTGTAAAAATATCGGCGGCCACGCAGCGGTAGGGTACCATCAGTTTGTCGAAGTCGTAGCCGGCGCGGGCGGCAGGCTGGGAGAGGAGCTGGGCCAATGCAAAATTGAGCGAGGCATCATTCACCAGATTAGAAGTGAGCTTGGCCTGAAAAGCTGAGTCTACTGCCACATGCAGCTTCAGCAGGGAAGGGTTAGGGTCCGGCGAGGCGAAGTTGTAGGTATAGTTCTGCTCCGGCTTACCGGTGGCCCAGGCCTGAAAGGCCTCTGTGTGAACCAAATACTCGATCTCGGCAGGGGAGTAGCCGGCCGCGTACAGCGCCCCTACAATGCCACCCATGGAAGTGCCCACAATATAGTCGATGGGGATGTTATTTTCCTCCAGTGCCTTTAGAACACCCACATGTGCCAGGCCCTTGGCGCCGCCCCCACTGAGCACGAGGGCCACTTTTTGGGCATAGCTTGCCTGAGGTCCGCTGAGCAACAGGACCCAGAGCAACAGGTAGGTGAGGGCGTTTCTGTATACCTGCATCAGTAAAAGATGGCGGGCAGCCTGCAATAGGCGCATAGTTTGTGTTTTATCAGTTCCTAAGGTCAGACCAACGTGCACTGTGTATCGTGAACAGCATTCGCCCGGTCAGCCTGGAGGTATAACGAGCGGGCACCCGCAGCCGCAGATCCTGCAACATCAGCTCAAAGCTGGTGCTGAAGGTGATCGTGTTACGATCAGGCGTGAAAGTGACCGGCACAACCATTTCTTTGACGATACCTTGTATGTTGATGAAGACCCTGCTGTTCAGTGTTTGCCTGTTTCTGTTGCCAGCATTGATCTGCTCGACCGGTGCCTCGATCTCAATATACAGCTCTGGGTAGCGAGATGCAAAAAAGATGTCCTGCACCATGGCTACCGGGCTGGAGTCGTTGGCTGGCAGCAGGTTCTCGATGGGCAGCAGGCACTCGAGCTTGCGGGTGTTCTGATCGTAGCGCACCAGCATTTTGGCTGACTGGAAGTCGTAGGTGCTGTGCTCCCCCTCCAGGCTAATCTGCATGCTGTTATTAGCCGTGTAAGGTATGCGGTGTTGCTGCGCCTGCCCTGTCAGCACCATCATGAAAAAGCAAAGCACAGGCAGTAGAGATTTTGTCATAGTAGGGTTCGTAGTAGCATGTACTCCTGCTAACGCAAATCAGATGTGAAAGGTAAAGCAGCGGCTTAGCTTTTATGACCGGAAATTTTCGCAAAATGAGCTATGTACTGCCACGCACTGGCTAAACCTAGTCCAAAGTGGAAATTAGACCGCAAAATCTTATTTTTTATGGGGCATTTTCAAAACTATAACCCCCACTACTTGGTATATAGAATTAGATAAATTACCCGCAATTCAAATTGAACAGAGGAGGCCCGCAGCCATAAGTCGGGAATGCTCGGGGAGATGACTCGACATGAACCAGGACAGAAAGAATAAGGTAGACGCACGCCAGGGCTCCGCGTTTGGCAAGATAGAGCATCTGCACCCGATCCGGATGCTGCTATACCTGAGCATGATCGGTATCGGCGTGCTGTTCTTTGTGCTGGTGGTGGCATTCGTACGGACAGGCGGCTTCGGCAGCGAACAGTTCTCACTCCCAAAGTTTTTCAGTATCAGCACGCTTATCCTGCTCTTTAGCAGCTATACCATCAGCAAAATACCGCGCATTTACAAAAAGGACAAGCTTCGCAAAATGACCCGCTACCTGGCTCTCACATTCCTGCTGGGGGTAGCCTTTATCGGGGCGCAGATTTTGGGCTGGCGTGAACTGGCCCTATCGGGTGCTTACTTTACCGGCAAAGCCTCGGGCAGTTACTTATACCTGATCACGTCGCTGCACCTGCTCCACCTGCTGGGCGGCATGATTTTCCTGGCCTTCCTGCTGATCAAAACAGCCCATATGGCAAACGATGGCGTGCGTAGCCTGATCTTCATCAGAGACCCATACCGTCGACTGCAGCTGTCCATGCTGAACACCTATTGGCATTTCCTGGGAGCACTCTGGCTCACGCTATACCTGGTAATTCTCTTCATGGCCTAAGCGCACTATCGTACCAGCGTTACAGAGCCCTTGAATTTATCTGCACCATAATCGATCACGTAGTAATATATCCCGTCATTCACGTCTTTGCCGTCCCACTTAAAGTTGTGCACCGTGCTTGAGAATACTTCCTTGCCCCAGCGGTTGTAGATGCGGATGTGCTGGAAGGAGCTGGTGCAGGCATCTGCCGGCATACCTGGTATCTCGAAGAAATCGTTGAGGCCATCGGCATTGGGCGTGAAAATATTGGGAGGCGTGAAGTCCTTATAGTCCGGCACTTTCACCTTGAACTCCATGGTGATAAGCTGCATCGGAGAGGGAGCACAGGCGTCTTCCAAAAGCATAAAATCTACCCGGAGCACACCCTGTTGAAAGGCTTCGCAGTTTGCCGTCCAGTTAAACTTGCCTGTCGCAGTACCCGGACCACCGGTAGCCGAAAAGGTCATGCCCAAGCTGGCCAGGTCAAAGTTCTCGCCAAGTGCCTGCATGCTGAGCATGTGTTTGTCCAGATCAGTGCCCGTAAAATTGGCCTCAAAAGGTTCGTTCAAATCCAACTCAAACACCAGCACTTGTTTGTCAGTTGTAAGCACCGGTGGCTGGTTCGGGTAGTCCGTCCTGACTTCAATAACTTCCGTCTTTGTCAACTCCTTTCCGCATACCATGGACGTCGCCGTGAATTCAATCTGATAGGAATCCTGCCGGAGCGTTTCGCAATCTATCTGCCAATTGAAAGGAGACTGCACCTGCCCGATACCGCTGCTGGTCTGGAAAGTGATCGGTACGGAGTTGATATCGAAATTCAATCCTTTGGCCGAAATGGTAACTTCATCGTTGTCGGCATCAAAGCCCAGCACGTTAAAGTCAATCACATCGCCTTCCATGACAGTGTAAAGTTTGTCAGGCCGCGAGAGCTGAATGGAGGGTGGCTCGTTCGGAATGGGATCGATGACGAAGCTTACCTGCAGCGTATCCTGCCTTGGCAGACTGCAGCCATTGTCCTTCACGATCAGGTTAAGTTTGTAGACCTGTCCCTCTGTATCGAAGCATTCATCAAAGCACACGTTAGCCTGCAGCGATTCCTGCCCACCAGGCGTGTTCACGATGCCGGTGGTAGTGCCTGTGAAGGTATAGAGATCACTGCTAAAGTTAACGGGGCGAGCATAGAGCGTGATTCTGGAGTTAGGGTCCGGATCCGTAAACTCTACATTCAGGCAGCGGGCGTCGGTCGGGCTGATCCGGATGACGTCGCCTTGTTTGTAGTTCGTGGTCTGGCCGTTTACCTTCGCCTGTACAACAGGACTTTCATTGCGCGGACAATCCTTAACAAGCAGCTGAAAGTCTCGTCGCACTTCCCCGATCTTCACACCGGCGCGGTATTCCTGCACGCGCACGGCAAATACGAAGAGGCCAATGCGGTCCGGCCGAACCGTCAGGCGGCCTGTGTGCTTTTCGATGATGATGGGAGGTGAGCCCTGTATCTGATTCTCGCGGTTATACCCGGGTTGCCACCTGATTTCCGGATAGGGAGCAGGTCTGGCAATTGGGGCGGCATTGGTTGGGTCGGCAGTGGCATATCCATTGAGCGGCGTCACCATGTCATACACCAGTGAGTCACCGTCGGCATCGGTGCCGCTAAAGTCGTAGTAAAACAGCTCATTGGCGCAGGCATAGTCACTTAGCGGCGGAAAAAGTCGGGGGGAAGAGTTGACGAATTGTGTACCGTTTTTGGTGACAGGCGGAAACTCCATGTAGAAGACCTGGCCGGCTGCGTCCGGCATCACAATGTTGTTGATGGTGCGGTTGCGGCAGCAGCGCTCCCAGGCCATGTAGTAACCCTGCTGGTTGTTAAACATATTAGGGGACAGGATAACATCCTGTGAGTACACAATGCGGCGGGTGCGTAACTCCCCAATCGTGCAGGCAATATCGGTGTAGTCCACAAAGGTGTCGCTGCGCAGCGGCAGCTGTACGTCCATCTTGAAAAGATTGGTCTGCTTATCAAATATCCGGATGTTGGCAAAGGGGTCCCGGGCGCCTGGCGTGCCGTTCACATCGTCGAAGTAGAGGTTCATGGTGATACGGTAGGTATAGCCTGAGCGATGCTCTATCTCCAGTTCGCCACCTACAATATGCGAGGCCATAGCCTGCAGGCTAACCATCAGGAGGCACATCAAAAGAAGTAAAGCGTGTTTCATGTAGGGCAGAGTTTTGGGATTTACTTCAAATTCCGGTAGTACAGCACTGGTAGTGGGGTATAAGTTACATGAAATCCTGAAACTTCGCTATATAGTCTAGAACTTTGTGCGAATAGCATCCAACATTCAGGTAAGTTTTTCGTTATATGGCATCTGGGAATCGGCTTAATATTTCAATTGCGAGTCAAAATATTACTGTTTATACGTAACCGAAACAATCCACGCCCATTGGAGTTATAAGCAGACACAAAATTTTTGGTGCCCTTCAAAATCGATCGTTTACCGGATAATGTATATACCATGATGACGCTAACACAAGAACTTGAACTGAAGAAAAAATTACTGCAGGAGTCAACCAAGCTGTTAAACATGCAAATTCAGGCAGCAAAAGAGGCCATGGACGAGGCGCAGGAAAGTGCCAACGAGCACCATGGCGCCATTGAAGATAAATTTGAATCCTTTCGGGAGGCTTGCCAGATCCAGCGCGACATGTACGCGCGACAACTGGATGAACTGATCACCACCATGGGGGTGCTGAAAAGAGTGAATTCTACGAAGGAAAATAAGGAAGTATCGTTTGGAGCAGTGGTGATGACAGAGCTCCAAAACTACTTTATAGGCGTGAGCCTGGGCGAGATCAAAATCGACGGGGAGTCTTTCTTCGCTATCTCGGGTCTGTCACCGCTATATAAGGCGATGGAGGGCAGAACCAGTGGCGAAAGCTTTGTTTTTCGTGATAAAACCTATAAAGTACTGCAGGTATTTTGATACTGACCACCAGTATAGTAAACCTTTTGCTCGAAAATGAGTTTAATAAAGCAGTAAAGGGTTGAAAACAAAAAAGGTTGGCTTTAGGGCCAACCTTTTTTGCTTTCCGTCTTAAGACAGTCCATTTATTCTACACGGGTCCAGTTTTGCGTTCTGCCGATGAGGGAAATACCGATATAGCCCTTTACTTCCATCTTGTCTTTTCCCGTCATCTTCATATAGCATGAGTACGTTTTGCCGCTCTCCGGATCGTAGATGGTACCATCATCCCACTTATTGCTACTGTCGTACTTAAAGTCTTTCATGAACACCATGCCCTGCAGCGGACGGTTACGTAATTTCTTGTCCGGGTTGTTTTCATCCAGCTTTGGTTTCCCATTTCTGAGTGGCTCCTTTAATTGCACGATCTTACCATACAGTTTATCGCCTGACTGGTAAATCTCAAAGCGAGCTTTGCCTTCTTCGTTGGTCCAGATGCCAACAGGAGAAAGTTTCTGGGCCCACGCTACAGTAGAAAACAGCATAAGGGCAACAAGGGTTAGCAGGTGTTTTTTCATGATTTAGTTATTGTTTGATAAGATTAGTAACGAAATATATGGAAAATAATTCATTTTTCAACTTAAATACGCCGCTGGTCGATTTTTACAATAGTGAGGCGCAGTAAAACATATTCCGTAAATCAGAATGACAACTGGAGTTAAATTTTCTTGTACCTGATCAGAGTCTTTTCAGATTCTGCACTTGCTTTATTCTGAGCGACTTAAGATAACAGTATGCAATTAACAGGCCACTATGCGTTCTTCAAAAAGAAAATCCGATAAAATAAGTGCAGAACCTTGTGAACTTATCGGCGTTATTTTAACTTTATACAATCAGTGAAAGCGGCGAGTGCTGCGGCTTTGCGTATGACTGCCTGGTGCAGCGACGCATGGTTTATGTCGGACTAAAGAGAAAGGAGGTGCTATGTCTAATCCATCAGTCGTCTTAGTAAGCCTTGGTAATAGTGTTCACCTCAATGGTGTGCAGGCTTAGTAAGCAGTGAGTATCTACTGCTTACGCAGTAAATATTACCTTTGGTCTTGAGTGATGGTGCTGCTGCAAAACAGAGCGCCGCTTGTTAAGATTTGAAGGATTCTTAAAGCGCTTGGTGTAACTTGACGGGCTACACCAGGCGCTTTTTCTTTTGCCTGATTATTAGTACTGCCCAGTAGGAGCCCAAGACCTACAAATCGTCTTTATAAATCGTGTTGTTGCGCAACCTGCGCTCGTTTAGAAAAGAGGCAACATAAGAGAAGACCGCCAGGAAACAGCTTATACCCATCAGCAGAATCAGGATATGCTTGCCGTCCCACACAAAAGTGTTCGGATCGATGCGCAGGATCAGCAGAAAACCAGCCAGTAAGGTAAGGGCTGAAACAGTGTGAAAAACAAACCGATTGTGGCGTTTAAGATGGTAAGTAGTAGCAAGAAGCAGTATCCCAAACATGGGAGCCAGCAGGGCCAAAAGCGGTCGGGAAGGGGACAGGAAATAAGCGGCCAGGCCGGCCAGGATCAAAACCAGGGCGTTGATGGAATTAGCTATGTAAGGATGCACCATGTTCTTTTCTTTTAGCGGAAAATTGCCCGACCAGCGAATGCCAGTCGGGCTATATAGTGTATCTTACGTAATTACCGGGAATTTATGTTTAGCTTATACCTTATAGTACGCGCCTAACATCCAGAAAACGAACCTCGTAACCAGTGCCCTCTACCTGGCTGATTTTAACACCGCCGTTAGAAGAAGAGTGCACAAAACTGATGGTATCGCCCGGCTCGGAGATAACGATACCCACATGACCCGGCTCACGTACCTGGGGGTTTGTACCCGTAAATATAACCAAGTCACCCGGTCGTGCCTCGTCACGGTCCACTGGTATGCCGTCTTCTGACTGTGTAGTGGATGAGCGCGTTACCGGTACGCCAAATTTTTGGAATACATGCGATGTAAAGCCAGAGCAGTCAAAACCACTGTTGCTGGTGCCCCCATACAGATAAGGAGTTCCCATTAGCGTCAAAGCATACGAAATCAATGAATCCGTAGGAGTTGTGCCACTGGCATCGATCCAACGCGCTTCAGCATCGTCTTCCCAGGAAGATTTAGCGTTATCGGTTTTGACTGCCATACTTGTCCTGCGCTTTTCTGAAGTGGCGGATGAAGTAACCGTTTCAGATTTATCAGTTTTCAGGGTGGCAAATTGCACCGGCGTCGTCTCATCGGAAGCGGTGGCCGCCTCGTCACTGCCCGCTGACATCATAATCAATAGCAACACAACAGGGGCGAGCATTAAAGCAAATATCTTTTTCATAGCGTTAGGGTATAGGTTAAGTAACAATACCTATGGAAATATCGTGCCAAAGTTCCAAAATACGCCCATGGATGAGCTATATAAAAGTCAGATTATCTGATAATAAGCAACAGGAAGCGGCAGATTTCACAGGCATTTCGGGGACGTTTATCAGTAATTTTTAGCCGTTTGTATAAAAATCCTTTTCGCAAGAAATATATATGGTATAATTATACTAAATATTTGAACATAATACATAAATTGGCCAATGAATTTAACCTTGTTAGGATGAAATTTTATAAGTCAGATACCTGTGAAGCGTGCTATGTGGCTGATAGGCTGGAATTAAGGTATGACCAAAATGTGCAGACGGAAGATTTTAGGAAAGGACTGCTTATAGCTTTAAAATTTGCCAAGGATCATCAAATTAAGTTGTGGTTATTTGACCTTCGTAGTATAGGCCGTCTGAGCGAGGAAGAAGAAACCTGGTTGCAGGTACAGCTTTTCCCACAGATCATGATGTACCTGGGCACAGGCAATCATGTAGCCCTGGTGGTAGATGAGCGTTGTTACAATGATATGATCCAGGAATCGGGCTTGCTGGGGCTTAAAAGCTACAATTCCTTTATCATTATAAATACTTTCTGCGACTTGCAGCACGCCATCCAATGGCTCGACCAACGCCAGTCGGAGTGCGCCTGAACAGTTGCGTCATCCTATACCTGAACAATGCGGATTTTGAAAAGCAGGCTTTTTATCGTAAAATGCCGGAAAGCTTTTAATCATCAATCCATTTATACCGCATGTTTCACCCCAGGCATTCTATCATATCCCTTTTTCTAACCTGCTTTTTCTTTTTCCTGACAGTTCTACCGGCACTTGCCGCCGACCTGCGCTATACCTTGTCGATGCCGGAACCCCATACCCATTATTTTGAGGTAGAGGTAGAGCTGAGCGGTGCCCGACAGAACTACATCGACTATAAAATGCCAGTGTGGGCGCCGGGCTCATACCTGGTGCGTGAGTTCGCTAAAAACGTGGAGGGCTTCAGCGCCGCTGACCAATCGGGCAAGGCGCTGCGGCACGAGAAGATCAGTAAAAACACCTGGCGTGTGTACAGCAACAAAGCCAACGCCGTGCGGGTGCGTTACAAGGTATACGCTTATGAAATGAGCGTGCGTACCAGCTTTCTGGACGCTTCTCATGGTTATGTGAATGGCACCAGCATGTTCATGTATCCGGAGGGCTATCAAAAGCAGCAGGGTATGCTGGCAGTGCAGCCCTACAAAGAATGGGAAACGGTGTCTACCGGCCTGAAAAACACAGGTAACTTTACCTATACCTTCCCTGATTACGATGTGCTGGCAGACTCACCACTGGAGATCGGCAACCACCAGGTGCTGCGTTTCGAAGCGGGTGGCGTGCCCCATGAAGTGGCCATGTACGGCGAGGGTAATTACGAGCCAAAGCGCCTGTTGGCCGACATGAAAAAAGTGGTAGAAGAGTGCATCAGCCTGATGGGAAAACTGCCCGTTGACCGCTATGTGTTCATCGTGCACAACCTGCACCGCGGCGGTGGCGGACTGGAGCACCTGAATTCGACCACATTGCAAACGAGCCGCTGGAACTACGGCACAGAACAGGGCTATACCGGCTTTATGTCGCTAGTCGCGCACGAGTACTTCCACCTTTGGAACGTAAAGCGTCTGCGTCCGGCACCGCTTGGTCCTTTCGATTATGACAAAGAAAACTATACCCGTTTGCTGTGGGTGTCGGAGGGCATTACCAGTTATTACGATGATTTGCTCACGCAACGCGCCGGACTAATGAGTACACAACGCTACCTTGATGTAGTGGCGGGTAGCATCAACTCCGTGGAGAACACACCAGGCAATCAGGTACAGACAGTAGCCGAGTCCAGCTTCGATGCCTGGATCAAGTACTACCGACGCAATGAGAACTCAAACAACGCAGAAGTTTCTTACTATACCAAAGGTGGTGTGCTTGGGCACTTGCTCAACATGGAAATCATGAAAAACACGAAGGGCGACAAGAGCCTGGACGATGTGATGCGCTATATGTACGACCACTACTACGCCAAGCTCAACCGTGCCTTCACAGAGCAGGAGTTTAAAGAAGTACTGGAACGCTTCGCCGGTCGCAAGCTGGATGACTTTTTCCAGCACTATGTGCACGGCACCAAAACACCGGACTATAATCAGTATTTCGAGGCGGCCGGCCTGCGACTTGTCAACCAGAACGAAGGCGTGCTCAACCTAAATTGGGGCGCTGGTACAGCTGTTGAAAATGGCCGCACTATTGTAAAGACGGTGGCGCGTGGCAGCAGCACCTGGGAGGGTGGCCTAAACGTGAATGATGAACTCATTGCCATTGACGGATACAGAGTAGAGAGCGATATTTCTCCTTTGATCAGCGGGCGTGCGATCGGTGATAAGGTACCGGTTACTGTTGCACGTGACGGCAAACTGGTGGAACTGCAAATTCCAATTGTGGCAGACAAGAGTGTTCGTTATCAGTTTGTGCGGGTAGAAAAGCCATCCGCAGTGCAAGAAAAAATTTACAAGCAATGGTTAAAGCAAAATTAACAGAGACAAAGGTTTGCTGATTCAGGGCTTAATAATAGGAATATGTTGATATAGTTATGGGTATTTGAAATAGCACTGTTTTACTATCAACGAGTAACCAGTGAATTGTACCGATCTTGGTAACTTTTAGAAAGTAGTATTTGCACAAAAATAAAATACATCATATATTTCGAATATAAACACCAGAAACCAAGCGGTTTGCCTTATGGTTATTAGTGATTCGTCCTATGCATTTGTTAACTATTCAAAGGAAGCAAATGTGCTGTGCATTAGCTGGAAATTGAAACCAGATACAGAGCAGTTCCGGAATCTCTATTGGCAGGTATTGCAATTTGTAAAGAACAGTCCTAACATTCGTTTTTACAGTACGGATATTTCGCGCATTGGCCCCCTGGATGCTGAGCAGGAAGCCTGGTTGAGTCGCGAGTATTACCCACAGGTGTCCGATATCATCGGCGAGGACATCTATGCAGCTGTGATCTTCTCGGAGGGACATTTTAAAGCACTGGTCAACAATTACATCGCATCCCAACTGCTTCCGCTGCATGAGTTCATACACTTCAATTACTTTACAGTAAAAGAAGAGGCCATGGATTGGCTCCTGTATATGCAAAAAGGTCAGGACCTTGCCATCTTTGCAAAATCCTGACCTTAACTACTATAGCTGTTCTAACCCATCAAGGGAAAATGCCGAGCGCTTCATAGCTGACCCCAATCTTTTCGATGGCCGAAAGGAAAGCTGCTGTGCGCATGTCTTCCATGTCTTTTCTGTTCATTACGCCCCTGATCTCATGATATGCATTGATCATGGTGTCCTCTAAACCGGAGCGCACAAGGCTGATCTCATCAGATCCCTGAATAAGCAAACTGCGTTCGTGCGTGGACATGCTTTTGCCAGAAGCGCTTTCTATCGCATTTACGAGTCTGCGGTGACTGGCTTCTTCGGCCCGCTTGCCCATACGCCCAAACCGCACATTCGACAGGTTTTTGAGCCACTCGAAGTAAGAAACAGTCACACCGCCGGCATTGATGTAAAGGTCAGGTATAATGATAACGCCTTTTTCAAGCAGTATTTTCTCAGCATCACGGGTAACAGGGCCATTGGCACCTTCCGCAATTATTTTGGCTTTGATGCGGGCGGCATTATCGGCGTGAATCTGATTCTCAAGTGCAGCAGGAAGCAGAACATCACATTCCTCTTCCAGCAGTTCAGCTGAGTTGTTAAAGTTCTTGCACTGCCCAAAGTTCAGAATGGAGCCCGTTTCGCTACGATGTTTAAAAGCCTCGGCCACATCAATGCCGTTCGAATTGTATATACCTCCTTCGCGCTCGGCTATACCTATGATAACGGCGCCGCTCTGCTGACAGAAGTGTGCTGCGTTGTAGCCTACATTACCAAGACCCTGCACAATAATGCGCTTGCCCTCCATGGTATTGCCTTCTAATCCTGCCTTTTTCATAAGGTCAGTATCGCTGAAAGCCTCGCGTATGCCATAGAAGATTCCCAAACCAGTGGCTTCTGCACGGCCCCGTATACCTCCCTGGCCTACAGGCTTACCCGTTACGCAGCCCAAGGCATTGGTTTCGCCATATTTAAGCGCCTGGTAAGTGTCAGCGATCCAAGCCATTTCCCGGCTGCCGGTTCCGTAGTCGGGAGCTGGTACGTCCATACCCGGGCCGATCAGGTTTCTCTTGATCAGTTCAGCCGCATACCGGCGTGTTACTTTCTCAAGTGTCTTCACAGAGCTGGTACGCGGGTTGATCTTAACACCACCCTTAGCGCCTCCGAAAGGAACGTCCACCACAGCGCACTTAAACGTCATTAGCGTTGCAAGGGCCTTCACCTCATCCTCGTCTACCTGCATGCTAAATCGAATACCACCTTTCGATGGAAGTTTATGGTGGCTATGCTGTACTCTGATGCCTTCGAACACTTCTACGCGGCCGTCAATTTCAACCGGAAAGGACACTTTATAAACACTGTTGCAGGTTTTGATCTGTGCTAAAATACCAGGGTCGAGCTTTGAAAAACTGGCAGCGTGGTCGAAGAACTGGTGCACGCTTTCCAGAAATTTTTTGCCCTCATTTTCGGTGTTTGCCATACGAGTTTATATTATTTTGGTGAATGCATTAAATGAGTTTAGAACGTCTGCGGGGGTAATTTGTTTGCTTAAGGGCTTTTGTTTCAAAATCTGGCCTGAGTGCAAGGAAAATAATTTATCGACTTAGCACCTTGTAAGTAAGCCTGTTAGGTTCAAATAATATATGAATCCAATAAAATATTTAATTATATTTTGTTAATGATATATAAATATTACATCTTTGTTTATGACATAACCTTTTCGATCTGAGTTTTGTCAAAATAAATCAGTCATGTATTCTACTTTATGGCCTTTCGCCGCATAACCTGATACGTATCATGTATACAGATAATTTAATGGGTGCCAATGCCTTTGGCAAACATTTTTCGGTAAATGACCAACACAGGAGCGTGTTGCAGGAGCAGCTTAGACTGGCCTATAACCACGAGGAAGAAACACTTTATATTAAGTGGGAGGGAGAGGTAAGTTCAAGCGAGCTGCGGCAGGGATATGCGCACATCATGAACATGGTGCATACCTATAAGCCTCAAAAGTGGATCATGGATCTACAAAGCAGATTAGCCATTGAGAAAGAGGATCAGCAGTGGGTGTTCAAGTACGTTTTCCCGCAGGTGCTGCGCACCGTGAACAAGAATGTATTTGTAGCGATCGTCATGCCGGTGTTCGCCTACAACAGTGTTGTGAATGAAATAGATGGAGACGAACTGATCGACGGGGATAACTTTATGATCATCCATCATTTTCTGTATAAGGAAGAGAGCCGTCGCTGGCTGCACGAAATGGCCGAAACGGATCTGAAAATGGCCTAGGTATAGCGTTGTATAAAAAAAGAGGTCCGGCGTACGTGTATAGCACGTGGCCGGACCTCTTTAGTATATGGGTGGGTATAGTTTAGTGAACCGAGATAAGCTCCACATCAAAAATGAGGGTTGTGTTCGGGCCGATAGCGTCACCTGCTCCCTGGGAACCATACGCTAACTGCGAAGGGATGAACAGTCTCCACTTGGCACCTTCCTTCATCAACTGAAGTGCCTCTGTCCAGCCCGCGATTACACCGTTTACCGGGAAAGTGGCTGGCTGTCCGCGTTCGTAGCTCGAGTCGAATACCGTACCGTCGATCAAAGTGCCATGATAATGCGTCGTTACTTTGTCGGAGGCCGCAGGTGACTTGCCTGTGCCTTCCTCCAGGACCTGATACTGTAGGCCGCTTGGCAAAGTTTTTACACCTTCTTTGTTTTTGTTTTCGGCTAAAAACGCTTCGCCGGCTTTCTGGTTTTCACCGCCTTTGGCACCTTGCTTCTGTTGCATCTCCTGCTGTAGCGCCATCATAGCCATCTGGATTTCCTGATCTGATAAGGTCGATGGTTGTCCGGCAATAACCTCTTTCAGGCCTTTCAAAAAAGATTCCGCTTCGATGTCGATGCCCTGCTTTTTAAGGTTGGCAGCCATGTCGCGGCCAATAATGTAGCTTATTTTTTCCTGTTGTGTCATGTATAAAGGTATAAATGATAGGATTGTTTTCTGGATGGTAAAGGTACGGTTAATGGAGGGATTAACCTATAATGGACTGTAGCAGGATAAAAAAAGCAGGTTGGGAAACCTGCTTTATAAATTATCAAAACAACAGTAGCAAGCCTAGAGATACAAGTGTATGTCTTCTTCGTGGAGGTCCATTTGGAGCTGCTCTGGCGATATCCAGCCTTTCATGAAATAGCCGAATGTAGTACCAATAAGCAGGAGAGAGGAAATTGTCGTAAAGCGCATCATGTTTATTAGCCTGAAGAGTTAAACTTAACTTTCTTAACGCTATATAGGGATTAAGGTTGTGGCTCTTACCGGCTCATTTCTTGTATTTTAACACTATAACAGAAAAGTGTCTGTTTTAACCAAAGATAAGGCCAAAAGATGGCTGCTTATAATTATTAGTGGCTGATTTTTGTGTTTTCTCCTTTTCTTTCCGCTAACTTTGCACTATTAATCATAAAGATTATGAGGCCATCGGGCAAATACCTTTCTTCCTGGCTTGCTATACCTGCTTCGGGTCTTGTAGCAGCTTCTCATCACGTGGTAATGTGTAATGGGCTGAATGGCTATTGCCTTAACTTTTTTTCCTCCCCCAAGGCCTTTAACTAGTAAGCCGGAGTTTATAACTCTGGCACCCCGCACACAAAACTGGTAATTACGTATTTCTGGTTTATCAATTTTCTTCATCTAATTCATTTTCATTGATTTTTCATCATGGCAAGTAAGGTCAGTGTAAGGCAATCCATGGGATACGCCTTCTTATCAGCTTATTTGATTACCTTGTTCTTATCAGTGTTTGAGCGGCAGTACCTGTGGCTTTTCGTGGCCATTGTACCGCTGCACCTGCTGTATCTGCGCAATATCCGGCAGGGCAGGCATTCTATTTTGCGCAACTATCCGCTGGTAGGCTACCTGCGCTATTTCTTTGAAAGCATCCGACCGGAGCTTCGGCAGTATTTTTTCGAGTCTGACCTGGATGGCAAACCCTTCAGCCGCCGCCAGCGCTCCATTGTGTACCAGCGTGCCAAGAACGTGCGTCAAACGGTGCCTTTCGGTATGCAGGCCAATAGCCAGGAGGCCGGTTTTGAGTGGATTGCCCACACCATGTTCCCGGCGCATGTGCAGGCCCAGGACCTGCGCGTGACAGTAGGGGGCACCCGCTGCAAGCAGCCGTATAGCGCCTCTATCTACAATATCTCGGCTATGAGCTACGGCTCATTGAGCAAAACGGCTGTTACCGCGCTTAGTGCAGGTGCAAAACTGGGCGGCTTTGCGCACAATACCGGAGAGGGTGGCGTGAGCCCCTTCCATGTTGAGGGCGGCGGCGACCTGATCTGGCAGATCGGTACGGGTTACTTCGGCTGTCGCGACAAAAACGGTAACTTTTCAGAAGAGCTCTTCCGCGAGCAGGTAGCGCATCCGCATATTAAAATGGTGGAGATTAAGCTGTCGCAAGGCGCCAAGCCAGGCCATGGTGGTATACTGCCAGCCGCTAAGAACACACCGGAGATCGCGGCTATTCGCAAGGTAGAGCCTTACACCACCGTAGCCTCTCCACCGGCGCACTCCGCTTTCAGCGACCAGTTCACTATGCTGCTCTTCGTTGAACAGCTGCGTGTCCTGTCAGAAGGCAAACCTATTGGTATTAAGCTCTGTATAGGAAATAAACAGGAATTCGAGCTCCTGTGCAAAGAGATGAAGCACAACCGCATCTATCCGGATTTCATTACGATAGATGGAGCTGAAGGCGGTACCGGTGCTGCACCGCTGGAATTTACCGACAGCTTGGGTATGCCACTTTATGATGCGTTGGCCTATGTGCAGCACATGCTCGAGCAGTATGGCCTGCGTGACGAGATCAAGCTGATAGCAGCAGGTAAGATCATTACCGGCGTGGACATCATCAAGGCCATTTCGCTGGGTGCCGACATCTGCTACAGCGCACGCGGTATGATGTTCGCGCTGGGTTGTATACAGGCCCTGCAGTGCGACTCGGGTCGCTGCCCGGTAGGTATAGCCACCCAAGACAAGAACCTGTACAAAGGACTGGACGTAGCTGATAAAAAGGTGCGTGTGGCCAACTTCCACGGCAATACCATTAAGTCTACCATCGAAGTGATGGAAGCCTGTGGTTTTGCTTCGCTGGAAGGCATTACACCAGACAAAATATTCAGACGAGTTGAGCAGGGACAAACGAGGAGCTTCCGGGATATTTACTTTCCGAAAAAGCCTTCGTCCAGTCCTATCAGCAAAAATTACGTACTAAACTGATATGGAAAATGTGATCTATCTGACGGAGCAGGACTATAAGCGCCTGATCGAACTGGTGCAGCAGCAACGGCAGGGGCCGGGTATGCAAGCTAACATTGCCAAACTTGGCGAGGAGCTGAAGCGGGCCAAAAGAGTCGCCTCGGAAGAAATTCCGGCTGAAGTGGTGACGATGAACTCCAGCGTATTGCTGCGGGACATGAAGAGCGGCAATGAAATGGAGATTACCTTGGTATACCCGAAGGATGCCGATGTGAACGCCCGAAAGATTTCGATTCTGGCGCCAGTTGGTACTGCCATCATAGGCTGCAAAGAAGGCGATGAGGTGGAATGGCCTGTGCCATCCGGTACCATCAACTACAAGATAGAAAAAGTAACTTTCCAACCGGAGGCTTCCGGCAACTTCGCACTATAAGGTAAAGTTATACCTGCCAAAAAGCCAGCCCGCTATACCTGTCTAGGTCGCGGGCTGGCTTTTTGCTTTTAAACATGACTGAAGACTTAGACTTGAGTCTGATCAGGCATAATCGTTTACGTCTTCGTCCCACAAGTCAAAGTCGATGTCTTCCTCGTCTATTCTGGTACTCAGGTATACATATGCGGCCAAACCCAGAAATAGGAGCGTAGAGCCAATCAACGCCAATGGTATACCTTCTTTGTCTTTATTTTTAGTTTTCATAGTTGAGAGTATTGTCTGTAGCTATATACCTTGCTCTGTTGTAATTTGTTGTCAAGGTGTTGACTGTCAGCAGCTATAAAAAAGAAGGCCGGACATTTGCCCGGCCTTTGCTTCTAATAACGCCGGCAAGAGCCGACATCGTATACGTGGTGCTTACATATTTCTGCGGTACTGGCCGCCTACTTCAAACAGGGCATTGGTGATCTGACCTAGTGAGCAGTACTTCACCGTTTCCATCATCTCTTCGAAAATGTTACCGTTGTTAATGGCCACCTGCTGGATGCGCTTGAGCATGTCGGCTGACTTGTCAGCATTGCGCTCGTGCAAGCCTTGCAGCATGGAAATCTGGTACTGCTTTTCTTCCTCTGTTGCCCGGATAACTTCTGTCGGGAGCACTGTAGGAGAACCGGTAGAAGAAAGAAACGTGTTTACCCCAATGATCGGATACTCGCCTGTGTGCTTCAGCGTTTCGTAGTACAAGCTTTCCTCCTGAATCTTGCCGCGCTGGTACATGGTTTCCATGGCACCCAGCACACCGCCACGTTCCGTGATGCGGTCGAATTCTGTCAGCACAGCCTCTTCCACCAGATCCGTCAGCTCTTCGATGATAAACGAGCCCTGCAGCGGGTTCTCGTTCTTGGCCAGGCCGAGCTCACGGTTGATGATCAGCTGAATAGCCATGGCGCGACGAACAGAAGCTTCGGTTGGCGTCGTGATCGCCTCGTCGTAAGCGTTGGTGTGCAGCGAGTTACAGTTGTCGTAAATCGCATAGAGCGCCTGCAGCGTGGTGCGGATGTCGTTGAAGTCGATTTCCTGCGCGTGCAGCGAGCGGCCGGAGGTCTGGATGTGGTACTTCAACATCTGCGAGCGGGCATCGGCGTTATACTTGTGCTTCATCGCTTTCGCCCAAATTCTACGCGCCACACGACCGATCACCGCATACTCCGGATCGATGCCGTTAGAGAAGAAGAAACTCAGATTCGGCGCAAACTTGTTGATGTCCATGCCGCGGCTCACATAGTACTCCACGAAGGTGAAGCCGTTGGCCAGCGTAAAGGCCAGTTGCGAAATTGGGTTGGCGCCTGCCTCGGCAATGTGGTAACCTGAAATGGATACCGAGTAGAAGTTGCGCACGTTCTTATCAATAAAGTAAGCCTGCACGTCACCCATCAGGCGCAGCGAGAACTCCGTGGAGAAGATACAGGTATTTTGTGCCTGGTCTTCTTTCAGAATGTCGGCCTGCACCGTGCCACGAACAGCTGCCAGCGTACGGGTTTTGATCGGCTCGTATACCTCAGCCGGCAGCACCTGGTCACCGGTTACACCGAGCAGCATCAGGCCTAAGCCATCGTTGCCTTTTGGCAGCTCGCCCTGATACTGCGGACGAGCTATACCTTTCTCTTTGTATATAGCGTCAATTTTCTGGTTGATTTCTTCTTCCAGACCGTTTTCCTTGATGTACAGCTCACACTGCTGGTCAATAGCGGCATTCATGAAGAAGCCAGTCAAGATCGCGGCCGGACCGTTTATGGTCATGGAAACCGAGGTCATCGGGTCGGCCAAGTTAAAGCCAGAGTACAGTTTCTTGGCATCGTCGAGGCAGCAGATGCTTACGCCCGAGTTACCGATCTTACCGTAAATGTCCGGTCTGAAATCCGGGTCTTCGCCGTAAAGTGTTACCGAGTCGAAAGCCGTGGACAGGCGCTTGGCTGGCATACCTAAGCTCACATAGTGGAAGCGACGGTTGGTTCGCTCCGGTCCGCCTTCGCCCGCAAACATACGGGTCGGGTCTTCGCCTTCACGCTTGAACGGGAATACACCCGCCGTGTAAGGGAATTCGCCCGGTACGTTCTCCTGCAGGTTCCACTTAAGCAAATCACCCCACGCTTCGTAGCGCGGTGTAGATACCTTCGGAATTTGCAGGTGAGAAAGCGACTCCGTATGCGTCTTGATCTTCAGTTCTTTGTCGCGCACCTTGAACACGTAGAACTCGTTCTTGTAGGCCTGTACTTTTTCTTTCCAGTTCTCAAGGATCTTCTTGTTTTGTCCGTCCAGTCTAAGTTCTACTTTGGAATAAGCCTGCTCGAGCTGTTTGATCAAACGGTCTTTATCTTCCACCTCGATCCCTTGCACCGCCTCGATCGACTTCTTGATGCCGTACAATTTCTGGGCGACTTCGGCCTGATCCTTCGTCCACTTGTCGTAGTTGCGGATGGTCTCGGAGATCTCAGAAAGATAACGGGTGCGGGCAGGAGGGATGATGAACACCTTCTCCGACATTTCTTTAGAAGTCTGCAGGTTAGAGTCGAACTCCACGCCTTTTTTCTTCGACAGCTTGGCCATCACGGCGCGGTATAGCTGGTTCATGCCCGGGTCGTTGAACTGTGAGGCGATGGTGCCGAACACCGGAATCTCCTCGTCGTTGATATCCCACAACTGGTGGTTGCGCTTGTATTGTTTTTTCACGTCACGCAGGGCGTCAAGGGCACCGCGCTTGTCAAATTTGTTCAGGGCGATTACGTCGGCAAAGTCGAGCATGTCGATCTTCTCGAGCTGCGTGGCAGCGCCATACTCCGGCGTCATCACATACAAACTCATGTCCGAGTGCTCGATGATCTCCGTGTCAGACTGGCCTATACCTGAGGTTTCGAGGATGATCATGTCAAAATCGGCAGCCTTCACGATGTCCACCGCATCCTGCACATACTTGCTCAGGGCGAGGTTGCTTTGGCGGGTAGCCAGCGAGCGCATGTATACCCGCTCGTTCGAGATCGAGTTCATCCGGATACGGTCACCAAGCAGGGCGCCGCCTGTTTTGCGCTTCGATGGGTCTACTGAAATGATAGCGATTTTCTTCTTTGGGAAGTCTATCAGGAAGCGACGCACAAGTTCGTCAACCAACGAGGATTTACCGGCACCACCTGTGCCCGTTATACCTAGCACCGGGGTTTTTACCTCTTTGGCCTGCTCTCTTACTTCGTTCAGAATGCTGCGGGCTTCTTCCGGGAAGTTCTCAGCCGCTGAAATAAGACGGGCAATGGATTTAGGGTCTTTGTCACGCAGATGCCTGGCTTCGCCGTTTAGGTCTTTGCCAGTCGGGAAGTCACATTTCTCCAGCATGTCGTTGATCATACCTTGCAGGCCCATGGCGCGACCGTCGTCCGGAGAGTAGATGCGGGCAATACCGTATTCGTGCAGTTCCTCTATCTCTGTTGGCAGGATAACCCCGCCACCACCGCCAAAGATGCGGATATGGCCACAGCCGCGCTCGTTTAGCAGGTCGTACATGTACTTGAAATACTCCAGGTGACCGCCCTGGTAAGAGGTGATGGCAATGGCCTGGGCGTCTTCCTGCACGGCGCAGTCCACAATCTCCTGCACCGAGCGGTTGTGACCCAGGTGAATTACCTCGGCGCCGGAGGCCTGAATGATGCGACGCATGATGTTAATCGAAGCATCGTGTCCATCGAACAGCGAGGCTGCCGTCACGATACGGATATGGTTGAAGGGCTTATATGGCTCTGTTTTAGTAACTTGCATAATTTACTAACAAGGATTTTTCAAATTTGATGCGAATATAGTCATTTTCGCGCAGGAATGACAGCGCAGGCTATACCTTGCTCTACGCGATATGCCCCCAAAAAAATACAGCCTGGTGCAGTAAAACACCAGGCTATCCCTACCATGAAACTTACATAAGGAACTTAGCCTATACCTGCCTCCCTGCCAAGGGACACCAAGTCGGCCACATTGTTGGTGCCCAGCTTTCTCTGAATGCTCTTGCGGTGCGTGCTGACGGTATTCGGACTGATAAAGAGGCGCTCTGCGATTTCTTTCGTGCTACAGCCCTGGCAGATCAATTCTAATATTTCGATCTCACGCTTGCGCAGATTCTGCAGCAGGAGTTTGTTCTTTTGCTTGAGGCTCTCTTTGAGCGCCTGCACCAGCTGCTCTTCGGTGTTCATGTGCTGGCTCATGTCTACATCTACACAAATCAACTCTTTCACCTCATCCTGCTGGTTCTTACTGAAAGCCTTGGCCCAACCCATGAACCACTTGTACTGGCTTTCCTGCTTGTGCCTAGCCCGGAACAGACCACCAAACTCAGCTCCGTTAAACTGCTGGTAATGGTTGATGCTGTCTTCGGGAATGTTCCGGTCGTCCGGATGCACGATAGCCTCCATGTAGGCCATGCCGCCCATTTCGAGTATCTCAGACAAGGTATAGCCGAGGCTTTCTTCGTTGGTACGGTTGCACCAGATCAGGCCCAGGTCGAGGTTGGAAATGTAGATGTTAGCCGGAACTTCATGAATGACTTTTTCCAGAAACTCACATTTCTCGCGCAGATGTCGGATTTCACGCTCCATGGCGGCAATCTTTTCAGCATCGGAAGACTCTTCGGGCATAGTGTTTGGCTTGTGCGGTTCAATTACAAGGGTTTAAATTTATAAAATCCATGCAGAAAATACAATATACTGCCTTCTTAATCTGAAGGAACGGTCTGGTGAGAATGGCAAACAAAAAATGATTTAAGCCGGAATACAGCAACAAACCTACATTCTTCTTAACTTTGTTTTTCGTAATAACTATTTATGAAGAACATTCGCAATTTCTGCATCATCGCCCACATCGACCACGGTAAAAGCACCCTGGCCGATCGCCTGTTAGAGTTTACTTCTACGGTGGCGGAGCGTGAAATGCAAAACCAGCTGCTCGACAACATGGATCTGGAGCGTGAGCGCGGCATTACCATTAAGAGTCACGCGATCCAGATGAACTACCGCTACAAGGGAGAGGACTACGTGTTGAACCTGATCGATACACCAGGCCACGTTGACTTTTCTTATGAAGTGTCCCGCTCCATTGCCGCCTGTGAGGGCGCGTTGCTGATCGTGGACTCATCACAGGGTATAGAGGCACAGACTATTTCGAACCTATACCTGGCCATTGGCTCTGACCTCGAAATTATACCTGTGCTTAACAAGATTGACCTGCCACACGCCATGCCCGAGGAGGTTAGCGACCAGATCATCGACCTGATCGGCTGCGATAAGGAAGACATTATCCTGGCTTCCGGTAAGTCCGGCATCGGTATAGAAAATATCCTGAACGCGATCTGTGATCGTATTCCTGCTCCGAAAGGAGATCCTGCCGCTCCATTGCAGGCGCTTATCTTCGACTCGGTTTTCAACTCTTACAGAGGCATCGAGGTATACTTCCGAATTTACAACGGTACGCTCAAAAAAGGGGAGAAGGTAAAGTTCATTAACACCGGCAAAACGTATGAAGCCGACGAGATCGGTGTACTGAAACTGAACCAGGAACCGCGCCAGGAAATGGCTGCCGGTAACGTAGGCTACCTGATCTCAGGTATCAAAAACGCAAAAGAGGTAAAAGTAGGTGATACCATTACACACGTTGACCGTCCGGCAGTAGGTATACAGGGCTTCGAAGATGTGAAACCAATGGTATTTGCTGGTATCTACCCGGTAGAGACGAGCGAATACGAAGAACTGCGCAACTCCATGGAGAAACTGCAGTTGAACGACGCCTCGTTGGTATGGGAGCCGGAAACATCCGCCGCCCTTGGTTTTGGTTTCCGTTGCGGCTTCCTGGGAATGTTGCACATGGAAATCGTGCAGGAGCGTCTGGAGCGTGAGTTCGACATGACGGTGATCACGACCGTGCCTTCGGTGCAGTTCCACGCTTACTCTACTAAAGGCGAACTGCTGAAGGTAAACGCACCTTCCGAAATGCCGGAGCCAAATTACATCGACCGCATCGAGGAGCCGTTCATCAAAGCACAGATTATCTCGAAGGCAGAGTATGTGGGCCCGATCATTACGCTGTGCATGGACAAGCGTGGTGTTCTGAAAAACCAGACCTACCTGACCAGCGACCGCGTGGAGCTTTCATTTGAAATGCCGCTCGCCGAGATCGTATTCGACTTCTTTGATAAACTGAAGACCATTTCCAGAGGGTACGCCTCGCTTGACTACGAGCTGATCGGTTTCCGTCAGTCGAACATGGTGAAGCTGGACGTGATGCTCAACGGCGAGAAAGTGGATGCGCTGAGTGCCATCGTGCACCGCGACAAAGCTTACGATTGGGGCAAGCGCCTCTGCGAGAAGCTCCGTGAGCTGCTGCCGCGTCAGATGTTCGAAATCGCCATACAGGCAGCCATCGGGCAGAAGATCATCGCCCGCGAAACGGTGAAGGCCCTGCGCAAGAACGTACTGGCTAAGTGCTACGGCGGTGACATTTCACGTAAACGCAAGCTCCTCGAGAAACAGAAGAAAGGAAAGAAACGCATGCGCCAGGTAGGCAACGTGGAAATTCCGCAAGAAGCCTTCTTAGCTGTGCTCAAACTCGACTAACATTAGCAAGCCCCGACGTGCCCCCGCACGCCGGGGCTTGTCACTTTATTCCCCTGATAGAGGAGGCATTGACCAGGAACAATCGATTTATTTGGAAGCAAATCTTCCCTTTGTCAGTAGGTATTTTATCAAACATCAACTCAGAATAATTAACTCATAACTTTCAACTATTAACATGATTCTGCTCGACGGTAAAAAAACATCCGAAACCATTCAGCAAGAAATTGCTGCTGAAGTTGCCGAAATTAAAGCTAAAGGCGGCAAAGTGCCCCACCTGGCGGCGATACTGGTAGGCAATGACGGAGGGTCGGTTACGTATGTGACCAACAAAGTGCTGGCCTGCGAACGCGTCGGCTTTGGCTCTACACTGGTGCGCTACGACGACGATGTGACCGAAGAAGAACTGCTCAGCAAGATTCAGGAGCTCAACGAGAGCGAAGAAGTGGATGGCTTTATTGTGCAGTTGCCCCTGCCAAAGCACATCAACACCCAGAAGGTACTCGAAGCAGTAGATCCGAAGAAAGATGTGGATGGTTTCCACCCGGCTAACGTGGGACGTATGGTCGCCGGTCTGACTTCTTTCCTGCCTGCCACGCCCTATGGCATCCTGCAGCTGATCGAGCGCTACGGTATCGAAACGAACGGCAAACATTGTGTGGTGATCGGCCGCAGCAACATTGTCGGCTCCCCTATGAGCATCCTGATGGCCAAAGCCGCATACCCGGGCAATGCCACTGTAACCCTCTGCCACCGCAACACCGTTGATCTGGCCTACCACACTCGCCAGGCTGATATTATCATTGCAGCAGTTGGCCTGCCAGGTCTGCTGAAGGCTGACATGGTGAAGGAAGGCGCCGTGGTAATAGACGTGGGCACAACCCGCGTACCAGATTCTACCCGCAAATCTGGCTACAGACTGCGTGGCGACGTTGATTTTGACAATGTAGCGCCGAAGTGTAGTTATATCACTCCCGTGCCTGGTGGTGTTGGTCCCCTGACCATTGCGATGCTGTTGAAGAACACGCTCAGGGCGGCAAGAAAAGAGGTATACGCTTAGTCTGAATCAGCATTCACCGGATTTACAGTATATTTATATCAAATGGGTGGGCTTGCCAAAGGCCTGCCCATTTTTTTAGTATCTACTCCAGTTACCGAAGCACTTGAGAATTAACTAGGTATAGTGTCAGCTTTTATTCCATCTTAAAACCCTGCTAATCTTCCAGTCTTATAAATTCCAAGGGTAGGAGCCCTAATCAAAGATACCGGAACGGAACACCCTGTATACCTTGTTGCTTTTTTAGCTAACTTTGCAAGTTCGGTGAGCCTTATACTTTGGATAGGTACAGCCGACCTAAATTTAATTAGGTCTATACCTGAAGCTACAGGTATAACCATTGGAATACAGATTTGGAAACGACAAAAGCATACAAGACTGCCTCTATTCATACAGTGCCTAAAGATGGCAGCGAACTTCCGTTGATGGAGGCTTTTTATACCATTCAGGGAGAGGGTGGTAACACGGGTACGGCGGCTTATTTTATCAGACTCGGCGGCTGCGATGTGGGCTGCCACTGGTGCGATGTAAAGGAGAGCTGGGACGCTGAGTTGCACCCACTCACACCTATAAACGAAATCGTTGAAACGGCTAAAACCTTTCCGGGCAAAACCGTCGTAGTAACAGGAGGCGAACCCTTGCTTTACAACCTCCACCCGCTAACAGCCGGATTGCAGGACGCAGGTATACGTACCATGATCGAAACTTCCGGAGCTTACCCGCTAAGCGGTCACTGGGACTGGGTATGTTTGTCTCCAAAGAAGTTTAAAGCGCCGGATGCTTCTGTCTATCCTTTTGCAGATGAGCTAAAAGTCATTATATTTAACAAATCGGATTTTGCATGGGCAGAAGAGCATGCAGCAAGGGTAGGAGCTACTTGTAAGCTATACCTGCAGCCAGAGTGGAGCAAAGCCGGGCAGCTGATGCCACTTATTGTCGAATACGTTAAAAACAACCCCCAATGGCGTGTGTCCTTGCAGACCCACAAGTACATGGATATTCCGTAAAAAGCTATGCTTAAGCCACTGCTTCTTCTGACTCTAATTACTTTTAGTACAGCGACCACGTGCCTGGCACAAGGCAGACCGGCCTCTAATTCCAGAAAAGCAGTCACACTCTACTACAAAGCGGAAGAAGCCGCACAGGCGCGAGATTTTAACAAGGCGCTCGCCTACCTGGACGAGGCCGTTGAGCGGGATCCAAAATATGCTGACGCATACCTCAAAATCGCGCATCTGCACCGATCCATGGGCAACAAGCCGGAAGTGTTTGAAAATCTACAGAAAGGCCTGGCCCTCAAGCCCTTTAATGCCGGCCTGATGAACAGTTACTTCGACCTGGCAGACCTTTACTTTGAGCGGGGCGACTATGAAAACGCTCGTAAGAACTTTGAGCTTTTCCTGCGCGGCAAGCCCCGGAATGGCCGTATGACAGACTTTGCCCGTCAGCAGATCCAGTCTGCTGAGTTTGCTGCTGAGGCCATGAAAAAACCGGTGAGCTTCAATCCTGTCAGACTGCCCGGCAATGTCAACCGCTTCGAGCTGCAGTACTTTCCTTCCACCACTGCGGATCAGCGCCACCTGATCTTTACAGCTCGTGCTGGTCACCGCCCTGATCAGGACGAAAACATATTTGTCAGCCAGTACCGCGACAACCAATGGAGCCCACCAAGCTCTATTTCACCATCCATCAACACGGCTGCCAACGAAGGAGCCGCTACCATTTCCGGTGACGGCAAGACCATTGTGTTCACTTCCTGCAACCGTTCTGACAGTCAGGGCGATTGCGATCTGTACATCTCTTTCAGGAGTGGGGACGAGTGGAGCAAACCCAAGAACATGGGCACCGTGGTGAACTCCAAGGCATGGGATTCCCAGCCCAGCCTCTCCGCTGACGGTCGTACCTTGTACTTTACATCCACCCGGCCGGGAGGTATAGGCAAAGAAGACATCTGGGTGACCCGGCTGAATGAAGACGGCTCGTGGCAGAAGCCTGAGAACATGGGCGAACCTGTGAACTCCAAAGGCCGTGACATGGCCCCCTTCATCCACGTGAGTGGGAGCACCCTTTATTTTGTGAGCGACGGACACCTGGGCATGGGCGGCCTTGATGTGTTTATGACCACGCAGGACAACAAAAGCAAATGGAGCGCACCCGAGAACATGGGTTACCCGCTCAACACACACGCCGACGAAGGCTCGCTCTTCATCACAGCCGACAACAAAAAAGGCTACTATTCCCGCCAGGAAATGACGGAAGCCGGTGCCTCAACCATACAATTGTATGAACTGGATGTACCGGAAAACTGGAGAAGCAAAGTAACCAGTACCTATGCCCAGGGCCGCGTATTCCATGCCGATACTAAAAAACCGATTGCTGCCGTGGTGCAGCTTTATGATGTGAGTGCTGACTCGCTGGTGCAGCAGGTCAACTCCGACAAGGTATCAGGAGAGTATACCATCGTGCTCTCCGAGGGTCAGCAGTACGCGCTCTACGTGTCAGCGCCTGGCTTCCTGATGAACAGCCTAAGCTTTGACTATACCTCCCGCAAGTCGCTAGACCCGGTGGCGCTGGACGTATACCTGAAGCCAGTCAAATCCGGTGCTGCTATCGTGCTCAACAATCTGTTCTTCGACACGGGGCAGTACAAGCTGGAGCGTAAATCCAAAACTGAGTTGGATAAGCTCATCACGTTCATGCAGCAAAACCCGGCTATCAAGATCGAAATATCTGGTCACACCGATGACATTGGCTCTGACGCCGATAACAAGGTGCTCTCCGAGCGTCGTGCCCGCTCCGTAGCCGACTACCTGCGCAGCAACAAAGTACCTAAAGACCGCATCACCTCCGTTGGTCATGGCGAGAACCGCCCGGTCAAGCCAAACACCTCAGACGAAAATCGCAGCCAGAACCGCCGCATTGAGATGCGAGTGCTCTAAGGTTAGGCGTTCATCCCACCAAGCCCTCGAACTGGAAATGAATAAATAGAAAACGGCCCGTTGCAAATCTGCAGCGGGCCGTTTTCATTATAATTTACTTCTATATTATCTATTCTCGATATCCACGTAGTTACGCTCTGTTTCACCAGTGTAGATCTGACGCGGACGGCCGATTGGCTCTTTCTGCTCGCGCATTTCCTTCCACTGTGCAATCCAGCCTGGCAGACGGCCCAGGGCGAACATTACCGTAAACATGTCGGTTGGGATGCCGAGTGCACGGTAGATGATGCCTGAGTAGAAGTCAACGTTCGGGTATAGCTTGCGCTCCACGAAATACGGATCGTTCAGCGCCGCTTCTTCCAGTTCCATGGCAATGGTCAGGATCGGGTCGTTGATGCCTAGGGCAGTCAGTACTTCGTCAGCAGCCTTCTTAATGATGCGAGCACGTGGGTCGAAGTTCTTGTAAACGCGGTGACCGAAGCCCATCAGACGGAAAGGATCGTCTTTGTCTTTTGCTTTCGCGATGAATTTCTTCGAGTCGCCACCATCCGCTTTGATCTGCTCCAGCATTTCGATCACGGCCTGGTTGGCACCACCGTGCAGCGGTCCCCACAGGGCACTGATACCGGCAGACACAGAAGAGTAAAGGCTTGCGTTGGCTGAACCCACCAGACGCACAGTGGACGTAGAGCAGTTTTGCTCGTGGTCAGCGTGCAGGATAAGCAGCTTGTTGATCGCGTCTACTACCACCGGGTTGATCTCGTAATCTTCCGTTGGGAAGGCGAACATCATGTGGAGGAAGTTAGAGCAATAGTCCAGCTTGTTTTTTGGGTAGTTTACTGGGTGACCTACTGAGTTTTTGTAAGACCAGGCAGCAATGGTAGAGATTTTGGCCATCAAACGAATGATAGACAGGTCCATCTCTTCTTTCGACTGGTTCGGGTTAAGCGACTCCGGATAAAAAGCCGTCAGGGAGCTGATCATGGCAGAAAGGATGCCCATTGGGTGTGCTGTAGACGGGAAGCCATCCAGAATCTTGCGCATGTCCTCATTCACGAGGGTATGCATTTTGATCTTGCCACTGAAGTCCTCCAGTTCCTGTGTAGTTGGCAGTGCGCCGTAAATCAGCAGGTAGGCTACTTCAATGAAGTTTGACTTCTCAGCCAGTTGCTCAATCGGGTAACCTCTGTAATGCAGAATGCCCTGCTCTCCGTCCAGGAAAGTGATGGCACTTTTAGTGGCACCTGTATTTTTATAACCTGAGTCCAGGGTGATGTAGCCTGACTCCGATCGCAAAGCAGCTATATCAATTGCTTTCTCATTCTCGGTACCAGTTACAACCGGGAACTTGTAGGACTTCCCCTCTAAAATTATTTCAGCGTGTTCTGACATGCCTGTATTTTTTATATGTCCGTGAATTGTCTCTTAATGAAGCGAAATTATAGAAAAATGTATTTAAAATGAAATGGAATGATGCGATATATGGTAAATTAACAATGTTTTAACCCACTTTTCGATCCGCCTTTTGTATAAACGACATTCTGTCAAAATGTTTCGGAATATTATGCAGTGTCTTGTACTTATCCGGCCCCCAAAACTCACCAGGGAGAAGCACTGTCATCAGCCTCAGAAGACACACCTCCAAAGCCGTGGCGTGGAGAGTAGGGGGTGCCCTTGCCTTCCAGGTGGTTCTGCATGTCGAGGTGCAGCTTAATGCGATCGAGTTTGATAAACTCCTCCCAAAGCTTCTGGTCACGGTCCGACATGCGGTTGATGAGGTCGGTTAACTGCAGCCCGCTTTCCGATTTCTGCAAATCCCGGATGTAAGGATCTGAGTCGACCATGCCCTGTATTTTTATTCTGAAGTAGGTGTTCAGTTCCATGTACCTGTCCTCATCCCAGAATTCCATTTCGTCCGCCATGCTCCGCTTCGTTTATCTTTTATACTCTTTCTGTGCCAGAAGGCTGCATTCTTTTATCATAAACCATCCCTTCCCTCAGCAGGATCAGGATCATCGGGCTGCACACCGGGCGGATTGAAAAGGCCCCAGCGGTCCACGGCATAGTTCCAGGTGTCAAACGTTCTTACCCAGGCTATAAACAGCAGTCGGTACTCTTCCAGCGCCTCCCTGATCAGGTGGAGGTAATGCATGTGCTCGAAGCCAAACATGGTGAGCGTGTTGCAGTGGTTTTGCAGGTCACGGGCTGCCTTGCGGATCAGCGTGGCGCATTCCATCCGGATGTCGTACAGGTCTCCACCCTCAGCACCTGCCACCTTCACGCTCAGCAGCGCCGCATCCTCCAGCATAAACGCCTTGTTGCTGGAGAGCCGGGAATCATCTTCAGGTATCAGATCTGCGATCTTGACGGTAAGTTCATAGATCTCGCGGCCCTTCCGGAAAAGTGGCATACGGCGTGGATTAAAGTTATCTTCGTACATGGCTGTGTAATGGGTCAGAGCTGCCTTGCCTGCAACAACAGGTATAGGTATAGACAATTTTGTACAAAATACGTATAGATGTGAAGTTATAAAATATTACCGATTTTGAATTTAAAATCCGGGCTCACTGTTCTGCAACTATAGAGGGGTTGTGCCTGACCATAGAAAAGCGAAAATCTACGTATAACATAACATAGGGCACAGGGGACAGCCCATTTTGTCGCCGAGCCACTCTTCCCCTGTTCCGGGCAATGGAAAGCAGCGCCCCTGCTTGATGTGTACGCGTACACGTTTCCTGCCCGCATACCTGTGCGCGAGCATATAGCCTCAGAATATACCAAAGGCCTGGCCATAGCGCAGGTGCCAGACAAACAAGCATAGCGGCATTCCTTTTTAATAAGGCATGCAGACCATAAAATAACTCAAATGATGACACATTCAGCTGACGGGCAGTAAACGGGCTCTTCTTTTCGGGGCTACTGCTTATTGCGCTCAGGTTTAAAATGATTCTCTAAAAATACGCCCTATGAACATTTTAGAAAAGATCAAGACCAATTACAGTGCCTCCATGAATGAGATGACAGTAGCTGCTTATCTTGAGGAGTGCCGGAAAGACCCGAAAATGTACGCCAAGCCCGCTGAGCGTATACTCGACGCCATCGGAGAGCCGGAAATGCTAGACACGCGCCAGGACCCCAAACTGAGCCGCATCTTCTCCAACAAAAAAATTAAGATCTACCCCGCCTTCCGCGATTTCTACGGAATGGAGAGCACCATCGAGCAGATTGTGTCTTACTTCCGGCACTCGGCGCAGGGCCTCGAGGAGAAAAAGCAGATCCTATACCTGATGGGCCCCGTGGGTGGCGGCAAAAGTTCTTTGGCTGAAAAGCTTAAGCACCTGATGCAGCAGAACCCCATCTACGTGCTAAAGGCAGACGACCAGATTAGTCCGGTTTTTGAGAGTCCGCTCGGGCTGTTTGCCGACTATGCCGAAGAACTGGAAGAAGAATACGCTATACCTGCCCGCTACATACCCGGTTGCATGAGCCCCTGGGCATCCAAGCGGCTGCGTGAGTTTGACGGTGACATCAACCGCTTCAAGGTGGTGCGGCTTTTCCCGTCCATTCAGGAGCAGATCGCGATTTCCAAGACCGAGCCCGGCGACGAAAACAACCAGGATATTTCTACTCTGGTAGGTAAAGTCGACATCCGTAAACTGGCCGATTACCAGCAGAGCGACCCGGATGCCTACTCTTATACAGGTGGACTGTGCCTGGCAAACCAGGGATTGCTGGAGTTTGTCGAGATGTTCAAGGCCCCGATCAAGGTGCTCAATCCACTGCTCACCGCCACCCAGGAAAAGAACTACAAAGGCACCGAACCGATCGGCGCTATACCTTTTGACGGCATTATCCTGGCGCACTCTAACGAATCGGAGTGGGCTAAGTTCCTCAACGACAAAAAGAACGAAGCCTTCCTTGACCGTATTTACAAAGTGCAGGTACCGTACTGCCTGCGCGTTAGCGAGGAGATCAAAATCTATGAAAAACTCATCCGGGAGAGCTCTCTGAAAGAGGCACCCTGCGCGCCGAAGACCATCGAGCTGCTGGCTGAGTTTTCGGTCATGTCGCGTCTGAAGGAGCCAGAGAACTCCAGCATCTACTCCAAGATGCGGGTGTACAACGGTGAGACTTTGCGCGAAACCGATCCGAACGCCAAATCCATACAGGAATACCGTGACGATGCAGGTATAAACGAGGGTATGCAAGGTATATCCACCCGTTTCGCCTTTAAGATACTATCTAAAGTGTTCAACTTCGACAGCGAGGAAATTGCTGCCAACCCGGTGCATTTGCTTTATGTGCTGGAGCAGGAGGTGATCAAAATGATGCTGCCGCCAGAAACAGAAAGTAAATACCTGCACCTGATCAAATCGGTACTGGCCAGCAAGTATGCCGAGTTTATTTCAGACGAGATCCAGAAGGCCTACATTGAGTCCTACAGCTCTTACGGGCAGAACATCTTCGAGAAGTACGTGGTATACGCCGACCACTGGATGCAGAACAACGATTACCGAGACCCGGACTCCGGAGAGATATTCGATCGCAGTATTTTGAACGAAGAGCTCGAGAAGATCGAGAAGCCGGCTGGAATCGCCAACCCGAAAGATTTTCGCTCCGAGGTGACGAACTTCTTCCTGCGCTTTAAGGCCAACCACGGTGGGCAAAGCCCACGCTGGGATTCTTATGAGAAAATCAAGAACGTGATCGAGAAGAAGATCTTCACCAACACCGAAGATCTGCTGCCGGTCGTTTCCTTCAACGTAAAGTCAAACGAGGAAGACGAGAAGAAACACCGCGACTTCACCCGCCGCATGCGCGACCGCGGCTACACCGACAAGCAGATCCGCATCCTGGTAGATTGGTTCATGCGGGTGAGAAAAACTATGGCATAAATTAGTTAAGAGTTAAAAGTTTAGAGTTGAAAGTGTGTTTCGGGAACATTATCAATTAATCTAACTGATCTCATGCTTCTAAGCTTACCGATGACTCAGGTGATCTTATTCAACTTCTTGCCAACTTTTAACTCATAACTCATAACTCTTTTCACATGTCCCACATCATCGACAGACGGAAGAACGACAAAGGGAAGTCTACTGGTAACCGGCAGAAGTTTTTGAGGCGGGTTGAGAACCAGATCAAGAAGGCTATACCTGACATCATCTCACAGGAGAGCATCAAGGACAGCAGTACCGGTGGTAATGTGAAGGTGCCTGTGCGCGGACTTGAGGAACCTACTTTTCACCACGACCCCAAAACCGGTAAAAAGCAAACTGTACGCCCCGGCAACGACAAGTATAGCGAAGGCGATCGCGTGCCGAAACCCAAAGGAGGTGGCGGAGGCAGCGGAAGGGGCAAGGGGTCTAACAGTCCGGAGGTGACCGAGGACGAATTTACCGTGGTGCTGTCGCGGGAGGAGTTTCTGAAGTATTTTTTTGACGACCTGGCGCTGCCCCACATGGTGAAGAAACTGATGGACAGCACCGATAATTTTGAGATGCGACGTGCCGGTTATACCCGCGACAGCGTTCCTTCCCGCCTCAACATCAAGACCAGTTACCAACAGTCGCTTGGGCGTCGACTGGCCCTGAAGGGCGTGCTGGACAAGAAGTTGGCGCTGCTGGAGGAGCAGCTGTCGCTGGCGACCGACCCTGAGCTTAAAGTTACGCTCGCTGAAGAGATGGAGAAAGTGCGGCGACAAGCCAATACGTTGCCTTTCTTCGAGGACATCGACCTGCGCTACAACAACTTTGAGCGGGTGCCTATACCTGTTACATCGGCGGTGATGTTTTGCATCATGGACGTGTCTGCCTCCATGGGGCAGCACGAGAAAGATATCGCCAAGCGTTTCTTCACGCTCCTTTACATCTTCCTGACCCGACAATATAAAAATGTAGAGCTGGTCTTTATCCGGCACCACACCGAAGCCAAGGAAGTGACCGAGGAGGAGTTTTTCAATTCACGCGAAAGTGGCGGTACGGTGGTGGCGCCCTCGCTCAAACTGATGGAGCAGATCATGCGAACCCGTTACGACGAGAGTTGGAACGTGTACTGCTGCCAGGCCTCTGATGGCGACGTGTGGTCGAAGCAGGATGCCACCGAATGCAAGCAGCTTTTACTGGAGAATATCCTGCCTGCGATTCAGTACATGGCCTACGTTGAGATCAGCAACAGTCCGCGCGAAAGTGACCTGTGGCAGGCATACAACCGCATCAGCGACGACGACTCCTTTGCGATACGGCAGGTATACGAACCCTACGAGATCTGGCCTGTTTTCCAGGGATTGTTCAAGAAGCGGAGCACTGTCTGAATCAGGATTTGCATGATTCTCGGGCACGATTATCATCCCCCAGCCCCCTTCAAAGGGGGACATCTGCAGGTGTAAATCTCTCTTATATCAATAGATCAAAGTAACTGCCTTTATGGACTCAACTAAGCTTATACCTATCAATTAGCAAGGTCAAAGGTCCCCCTTTGAAGGGGGTAGGGGGATGATAAGCTGGTACAGGTATACGGCCAACTAAAGTGCCTGTACCTGAGAGTTGGTAATCAAGAGAATCCCCCTTCCGAAAGTGGTAAGGGTGTGTTTTAGCAACTGCCTGACTCCCTTCAACCAAGATCCTTTCAGGATGACAGACAGAGAAGATAAATTCCCCTTTGGGGGTAGGGGCACTATATGAAGATTCAGACAAAAAATACATCAAGCACCATGACAGACAAAGAAAAATACCGGGCGATGTTTTGTGATCCGAACTGGGATTATGAAACGCTGCAGGCGGCGGACGAGGTGATCAGCCGGATCGGGCAGGAGTATCTGAAACTGAAAATATACCCGAACCAGATCGAGGTCGTGACCTCAGAGCAGATGCTGGACGCGTATGCGCTCACGGGCCTTCCCACCTCATACCCGCACTGGAAATTTGGGAAGGACTTCGTGCTTAACCAGAACAACTATACCAAGGGCCGCATGGGGCTTTCGTATGAACTGGTGATCAACTCCAACCCCTGCATCAGCTACAATATGGAGAACAACTCCACCTGCATGATGCTGCTCGTGATCGCTCACGCCTGCCAGGGACACAATGCCTTTTTTGCAAATAACTACATGTTTCTAGACTGGACCTCAGCCGATTCCATTGTCGACTACATGGCTTTTGCGCGGGAGTATGTGCTGCGTTGCGAAGAGGAGCACGGCGAAGAGGAGGTAGAAAAAGTGCTGGATGCTGCACACGCGCTCATGAACTATGGCGTCGACAAGTACCGGAAACCCTCAAAGCTGTCGGCGCTGGAGGAGAATGAACGTCTGAAGAAACTCACGCTGATCCGGCACGAAAACTACAACGAACTCTGGCGCACCCTGCCCCAAAGCACAGCCGAACTGGAAATAGGTACTCTGGACGAGGGGCGCTTCCCAAAGGAGCCAGAAGAAAACATTCTGTACTTTATTGAGAAATACGCCCCGACCATGCCACCCTGGAAGCGTGAACTGGTGCGCATCGTCCGCAAGGTGTCGCAGTACTTCTATCCGCAGGGTGCTACCAAAGTCATGAATGAGGGCTTTGCAACATTCGTACACTACCACATCATCAACAAGATGTTTGAGGAGGGCTACCTCAACGACGGCTTTATGCTGGAGTTTATCAAAAGTCACAGCAGCGTGCTTTTTCAGCCGGAATACAACAGTAAGTTCTACTCCGGGCTCAACCCCTATACCTTGGGCTTCAATATTTTCATGGACATCAAGCGTATCTGCCAGGAGCCGACTGAGGAAGACAAGATTTGGTTTCCGGACCTCATCGGCAAAAACTGGCTGGACCAGGTGCACTACGTGATGGAAAACTTCCGCGATGACAGTTTTATTTTGCAGTACCTCTCTCCAAAAGTGATCCGCGACATGAAACTGTTTACGATCATTGACAACGAAGGAGAGCCTGAGTTTGAGATAGGTGCCATTCACAATGAACGAGGCTACCGTCGCGTGCGCGAGCAGTTGGCAGCGCAGTACGACCGCTCCAGCCACATCCCTAACATCCAGGTAACCCGCGTAGACCGTCACCAGACCAGCAAGCTATACCTGACGCACTACATGCAGAAGGATCGCAAGCTCGAAACCAAAAGCGCCCGCCAGACCATGGCGCACCTTCGCTATCTCTGGGGCTTCCCCGTGGAGTTGCACTCTAAAAATAAGCTGGGGATCAACGAGAGTTCTTTTGAAATAAAGTAGTAGATGGCTTATCTGCTCACTTTTGTTTCGATGAACTCCCGCAACCCTTGCTCAAACAGGGCTACTTCCTCCAGGGTATTATAAGGCGCCAGGCCAATGCGCACCCAGCCGCCCATGGGGTTTACGCCAAGTTTGTCGGCCATGGTGCTGGCGTAGAAGTGGCCGTCGGCGATGCACATGCTGTAGTGTTCGGCAAACCAGCTCGTCACCTCGCGGGCTTTGATACCGGGAAGTGTGAAGGCGAAGGTTGGTGTTCTGTAGATTCCTTCCGGAGCACGGTATAGAATGAGACCAGGCACCTGGCGCAGGAAACTGTCAAGCCGGGCCGTCAGTTGTTGCTCGTGCTCTTCGATACGATGCATACCGGATGTCAGCCGCTCTCTTCGGGTCTTGCCTTCGCCCAGCTTTTCTATAAATGTGATAGCTCCGATCAGGCCGGCAATGGCTTCGTGGTTTTGCGTACCCGTCTCGAGTTTGTCGGGTATCTGCTGTGGGGCAGGGGCCAGTTTGTATACCTGCAGTTTCTCAAAAAGCGAAGCCGCGATGACAGCTATACCGATGTGCGGACCGAAAAACTTATAAGCTGAGCAGAGCAGCACGTCGCAAGCCAGTTCCTGGAAGTCGATGGGCAGATGCGGCACGGCATGTACGGCATCCAGCACTACAATCGCATTCACCTCTTTAGCCCGCGCAATCACTCGCTTCACATCCGTCACCGTTCCCGTCACGTTCGACGACATCCCCACCGCCACGAGCTTCGTTTTCTCGGTGATCAATTCATCCAGCTTATCCAGGTTCAAGATATAGGTTTCGGTGTTCAGCTCCAAGAACCGAACTTTCGCGCCTTTGTCAGCAGCCAGCGTAACCCAAGGGTCCACATTGGCGCGGTGGTCCATTTCAGTCACTACTACTTCGTCGCCAGAAGAAAAGAAGTTACCCAGGCTTCGGGCGATGCTGAAGGCCAGCGTCGTCATGTTCTGACCGAAAGCCACCTCCTCCGGAGCGCAATGCAGCAGATCCGCCATCGCCTTGCGGCCTTCCAGCAGCAGGTTGTCGGTGCCCACGCTGGTCGGGAAGGCGCCGTGCAGGTTGGCCATGCCACCCGTAATATAGGCCAGCATCCCGTCAATCGCTTGCTGCGCCATCTGGGTGCCACCGGGGCCATCGAAATAGATGAATGGCTTTTTATCACCGGATTCCTGCAAAGCCGGGAAGGCTGCGCGAAGTTTTTCTACTGCTAAAGAACTCATAAGCTATCTGTCTGGGTGACCCGCCAAAGGGCCGGTTAGTCGTTAAAGTGGTACAGGAAAGTCACCACGCCGGTATAAGCAGGTTTACGGCTGTTCTCGATTTCGAGGGTAACTTCGATCTGGGTTTTGGCAATGCCGCGCAGGTTTTTAACAGAAAGCATCTTAGCACGCAAACGCACCCGGCTGTTCACGGTCACGGCCTGGTTGAAGCGTAGACTTTCTATTTCGTAGTTCACCTGCATCTTCACATTCCCGATCTTCACGATCTGTCCCCACAAGTAAGGCAGCAACGATACTGTGAGGTAGCCGTGTGCGATTGTTGACCGGAAGGGGGTTTCGATGGTGGCGCGGTTCTCGTCGAGGTGGATCCACTGATGGTCGAGGGTAGCGTCTGCGAATTTCTTGATCTGCTCCTGCGTGATGGTGTGGTACTCCGATACGCCCAATTCTTTCCCCTGGTACGATTCCAGTTCCTCCAGGCTGTTGATGGTTAATTGACTCATGTTAGGTTTAGTGTTTGTGTTGGTGGTATAAACTTACGTTTTATTCTGGAAAATTAGTTATTCTCTATATTGATAATGCGGGTTTTTATATGGGGATTACTGAAGTTTTGTAATATCAGGTACGATGTAAGTAAAGGTTTAATGTAACTTATGGTTGTGCCTTAGGCCGGGTTGTAACTGGCGTAGCGGTTGCTCCTGTAATGGCGCGAGCGTCCACGCTCGTGACGGCTATGGTGGGGCCTCTGGCCCCTTTGTCTGGTATGCCTATACCTATACCTGGCGTAGCTGCTGCTATCGGTATAGCAAACTGTTTTGTTCTATAGCTTGCCCTAGCCGGGCGGGCCCTACTTTTTGTCTTGACACAAAAAGTAGGCAAAAAAGTCAAGACTATCCAAACTCGCTGAACGCTCAAACAGTGGATAGTCATTTTGTGTACCTGGCTCAGGTGATGTGTTTCATAGCTCAAGTGCAAGTTACTCTTGCTATAACTGCCAGTAGTCTGTGCTACAGCGCTTAAACCTATGAATTGGCAGCGTCAGAAGCACCCCTTCGAAGGGAGTAGGGGGATGACAATCGTGCAGATGAAACTACGACTACAAAGTCTATATCTGTAAAATAGCAGTTAAAAATTCCCCGCCTTAGATAAGGAGGGGTTAGGGGTGGTTGGACCCGGTATAGCGTAAGAGCTCTGCTGCAACTATAAAGCTTATACCTATAGTTGAGCAATAGCCGGAGATTCCCCTCTGGGGGTAGGGCCCTCTTTAAAGAGAGGGGCAGGGGTGTGGTCATAGCAACTGCTTAACCTCCGGGGGTAGGGGCCCTCTATTTCAACCAAGATCCTTTCAGGATGACAGACAGGAAAGCAGTAGCTGGAAAAGTCCCCCTTTGAAGGAGGATGACAATCGTGCACGGGAATCCTGCAAGTCCAATAATCCTACAAATCCTGATTCTGACAAAAAATCCCCTCCTGTTTTTAGGAGGGGCATGGGGAGGTTTCTCCCCAACCTTCTCCCATCAACCACGCTATAGTAATCAAGCACCCAAATCTCAACCACCATGAACTACAAACAGCTAGGTAAATCAGACCTGCGCATCAGTGAAATCGCCTTTGGCTGTATGTCGTTGGGCAATGACCAAGCAGCAAATAACAGGCTCCTGCACCGGGCGCTGGAGCGGGGGATCAACTTCTTTGATACAGCTGACCTGTACGACAAAGGGGCTAACGAAGAAACGGTTGGAAAAGCGTTTGCCGGAATGCGCGAGCGGGTGATCATTGCGACCAAAGTCGGAAACCAGTGGCGACCGGATGGGAGCGGCTGGGACTGGAATCCAACAAAAAGTTACATCCTGCAGGCCGTGGAAGAGAGTCTTCGGCGTTTGCAAACCGATTACATCGACCTCTACCAGTTGCACGGCGGCACCATCAACGACCCGATCGAGGAAACCATCGAAGCCTTCGAGCTGCTCAAACAACAGGGCAAGATCCGGCAGTACGGCATCTCATCTATCCGGCCTAATGTCATTCGGGAGTTTGTGAAGCGATCCCACATCGCGAGCGTGATGCTGCAGTACAGTTTACTCGATCGCAGACCCGAGGAGGAAGTGTTGGAACTGCTGCAGGCGCAAGGTATAGGGGTGCTGGCTCGTGGCAGTCTGGCGCAGGGGCTGCTGGCCGGAAAACAAGCCAAGCCATACCTGGGCTATACCTTAGAGCAGGTGCAGCAGGCGGCCGAGTCCATACGAACTTTGGCAGGTACGGAACGCAAGGCCGCTGAGGTAGCGGTGAGCTATACCCTGCACCACCCGGCGGTTAGTGCGGCAGTGCTGGGTATTCGCACGGAGGAACAGCTGGAGGACGCACTGCTGGTTGCGCAGGCTGCCAGACTCAAACCAGGTGAAATCGAAATGCTACAGGAGGCCTTGCCTGCCAACAGGTATACCGATCACCGCTAAGGCCGCTGCGCTACTTCATGATCGGAACAGAAATAGTCAGGTTTATACGCAGGCCGTTCCAGTCGGGCTTCAGCTTTTTATCTGAGTTGTTCAGGGTCAGGTAGCTATCCTGCTGACCGGGTAGGTGAAAAGGTCCGTTCATGCCTGCCAGGTAACCTGCCGACAACTCTACCGGCATGTTAAAGAAGGGGCGCTGCAGTCCTATGTATGGCTTCACTCCGAAACCGAAGGAGTTGAAATCACTCTCCGAAGAATCACGTGTGTCATAAATACGGCTGTAGGACAACATGCGCAGCCTGCTTAAAAAGCCATTCACTTCTATACCACCCATCACACTGATGCCACTGTTGCCAAGTGGCTTCCGGGTATTGATCAGGAAACCAAATGCGGTATAATTTACCAGGTTGTCTACCCGGATCTCGCCCGAATAATCCTCGTAAGCCACACGCCCGCCAGTAGAGCCGCGCTCTATAAATGTCCCGACCCTGGTCAGTTCCGTAAGATCTGTCGAGATGCCCAGTCCATATTGAAAATAAGGGCTGAAGCTATCGGTTGCCAGGGCGTTTACCTGCGTTTCGTAGATGATGCGTTGCTGAAACTCTTTCATCAGCGACATCTGAAATGTGCCATAGCCCAACCTCGGCGACACATATAAACCGCCTTGCGCCAGTGCGGAACCAGTCAGCAGTATACCTGCCAGCAATGTAAGAAGAAGGTGTCGCATGGCTTATAGTTGGATGAAACGCTCGTGAGAAAAAATCCGGTCTTTGTACACAAAGGCAATAACACCGTCTGCCAGTTTCAGCTTGCGCAGTCGCTGCCCTGTGTCAAGGTTGTAGACGTACAGGTTGCGGTCGCGGGCCATTTTTTCTTCGTACCCAAAGAGGTGGCTCGAACCTGCGTCTATTTCATATTGAAAGAGCTCTTTCTCGGTCGTTATGATCTTTTGCCGGGCTCCGGTTATGGTTGAATAGAGCGTGATCTTTTGCCCTTCTTTGTAGGCGTACAGCGGTTTGGTCGGGTGAAAAGCAAAGGCATATGTATCCTGCGTAACGTGGGCCTGATCCTGCCAGGTGCCATTGCTTTGTTCCAGGTAAATCGATTGGCTCACCCGCATGGCCCGCCCATCCGAACTGAGTTCGCTGTAGGCAGCCCCGATCTCTTTGCCGATGCGCGTCAGCACCTTGCGTCGCTCCATGTCCACCAGGTAGACAGTGTCCATACCCGTGGCTGTGTTCTGGGCCGCGATCATCAGCCTGTGGTTGTTGCTCACACCAATGCCGAAACTGTTGTAATCGGTATAGGGGAGCAGGTCGTGCAGTTGGTAGGTTTCAAGCGTCTGGAGTGTCGACGGGCTGATTCTGTGAATGACATCATTCAGCACGATATAGGCATAGCGGCCGTCCACGGACAGGGCACTCTTCGCCAGCCCGTGATCCATGGACTGGTAGCTCACGTCCCGCTGCTGCAGCACGCGCATAGCGGCGGCGTCATAGAGATAGAGCGTGCCCGCCTGCCAGATAAGGAAGCGGTCTGTGGCCGCACTGCGCAGGATGGTGGCATCTTCAAAAGGCCCCCAGGCCGTGCCGCGACCAGGTATGGTGTTGTAGGAGGCATACCAATTATCGTAATAACTTAACGACGCTTTGGTATAAGTCCTTAGCGTGCTTGGAAGGTCGCGCCCGAAACCAGGGTCTGGAAAGGTAACTACCGTATCATTTCTGTCATAGGTTTCAAAGAACCCCATGTCTGACGAGAGCACATAGGATTTAAAGCTCTTGAAAGGAGTCGAGCTGAACGTGATCTTCACCTGGTTGTCCACTTCATAAGATGCCTTCAGGATGGCAGGCATTGGGTAATGGTAGGAGGCGGCGGTTCCTGCGGTGCCCGTTGAGTACTTTTTCTCATCCAGGTGCACCACGATCCAATAGGTTACCGGGCCACCGATATAGTTATCGTCTGTCCAGGAAGTTGTGTTCGGGTCGGTAGTGCTTGCCAGTATGTGCGGCGGAAAATCCGACAATTGCCTGACAAGGTCCATGCTCTTGAACAGCAGGCCGGTGTAAGGCTCCGATGTGATGTGCAACTGACCGTCTTCAGGAGCAATGTGTGTGACTGCGGGAGCAGTAGGAGCGCTGTTGTAGATCTGCACAACCCAGGTACGCGATACCTGAATAGCCTCGGCTCTGTACTTGTCGGCCAGACTGCCGGTACCCGATCGGATGTAGGCGGTATACCTGAGCGTGTGGAAGCCATCGCTATACTTCTCGGATTGAAAGTAATAGGCGCCCCCTTTACTATCCCCGTTCGAGAGCATCTGATCACCCAACTCCAGCGTGTGCCCATAGTACTCACGGTCGGGCAAAAACACGTTAAAATACAGGTTCAGGTCGCCCCGCACAAAAATGGTGTCCTGCTGATCGGTCAGGGTGATATCAGCCAGAACCTGCTGGTTGGGGTTGATCTCTTCAAAGTGGCTGCCCGAGGGACTGTAATCGCAGGCAAGTAACAGGCACGACAGAATGCCAAAACACAGACGTAAAAGTTGCTTCATAGGCTGGTAAGGGGCTAAAAAACAGCGAGGTATAGCGCTACGTAAATATACAGCTTGTCCTGTATTTTCAACCGACTGGAAGCAGAAATATATGCTGCAGCCATGGAATAGTTGGATCAGCCAGAACAGAAGGTATACCCGGTGTTATTTTATACCTGTTTCCAGGTATACGGCTTTCCTTTCTTTCAATTAATCACACTTTTTCGTTCCTACTTTCCCCTCCCTGGTCAGGTATACGGTCTGGCCGTCCTTCTTCAGTTCAATGCAGTTGTCAGAAGCATAGAACATAACGGGTTTATCGAAAACGGGGCCTGTTAAGTCTTTTCCCGACTTATCTACATACCCAAACTTATACTGGTCTTTGGCAGGACCATCCTGGCGGTAGTAATAGAACTGCTTGCCGATGTCATCTGTAATGTAGTCGTACCAGGCTGTAAACTGTTTGCCCTCCGCTGTAAACAGTGCCTCCTTCTGAGCTGCGTTTCTTACATTGAAAATCTTGTTGTCGCTCCCCGAACTGATCTTCTCGTACTCAAAAGGGATCACTGTATTTCCTTGCTCGTCCATTACACCCGCTTTGCCTTTCAGCACCAGGATGACCAGGCCGTTTCTGTAATAAGTGTACTCGTCATCGTAGATAAGCGGCACGAGCACTTCGTGTGTTTTTTTGTCGATGAACCCACATTTACCGTTCTGGCAAACCAGGTAGCGCGGGCCCTGGCTGTCCACACTGTCATAAATTGGTTTGAGCAAGTAGGAGCCGCTTTCTCCGTCAATCAGAGCTTCTTTGCCGTTTACCGTGATCATGATCTCAGCGCCATGGTAGCCCTGTAATACGGCCCCTGCCGGCAGGATGCTGCTCCCTGTTTCCGTGATGATATCCGTTTTGCGCTTCCCCTCCACCTGGTACTCCACATAGAATACATCGGTGCGCTGAAAGAATACCTCCAGTTTGCTGTACTGGATCGGCAGAAGCAGCTTCTGCTCCGTATCCATGAGCCCGAATTTTCCGTCCAGTTCCACTCTGATGTGAGGCTCATATCCTTTGTACGCCACGGAGGTATACCTGGCGGGCACTACGACCTTTCCATCGTAATCAGCGAGGCCAAATTTCCCTTTCTCTTCGATAAGCGTGTAGTACATTTCCAGCTGTATCTGCTGTGGTGGCATTTCATCCAGTTCTTCAATTAACTGTGCGAAAGCAGGGACGAATGGGAGCGAAAGAAAAATGACAAGAAGTAAAAGTTGCTTCATAAGCGGTGTGGTTTGAAAATGGGTGTAGTGTATAAATATTAAATATATGCTATATAAATAAGCCACGCAATTTTAGGTATAGCATCGGGCATTACGGAAAACAAAAAAGCAGCAACCGCTATGGCTACTGCTTTTCAAAATAGTGTGGGTATACCTGCCTAGTGGGACAGGGCGTATGTGTTAGTCGTAGCTTTTCTTTTTCTTCTCGAGTTTAGCCGCCTGCTTTTCCTTTGGAGTTTTGGCCGGCTTTTTCTTTACATCCTTTTTTGCGTCTTGTGACTTTGCCATAGGTATAGATTTAAGGTATAGAATAAAGGTACGTAATTTTTTTATTCGTAATGCACCTCCAGCTCATCTTCCGCCAAACCGAAGGCAATTCCCCGCATCAGAATCTGGGCGTTGGGGTGGGTGGGTTCCTGTAGGTCCTGCTCTATCTCGCTGATGCTCATGCCCAATGTGTCGCCTCCAAAAATGCGGATGCGCAGCGACCGAGTGCTTTCAATTTCGTCTTCGTCCTCGTTTTCCTCGTCGGCATCCGCCTGCAGCTGCAGTTCCATTTCCTGCAAACGCCCGATCAGGTTGTCGCGGTCTATTTCCTGGTCCAGGAACTGGCCGAACAACTGCCGGGCCATGGGGGAGTAGTGGGGTTGGTGGGGCATGGGTGTTATTTGTTTTAATAATAATTAAACGCAAGATAGGGGAAATGTGCCTGAATTGCCGCCCCTTTATACGTAAGAGCAAAGGCAGCTCACAAACCTCAGGCCAGTCCCTCCACCGCATGCTTCAGGTTACCGGAGATGGTGTGCAGCCACTTCAGCTGATCCGAAATCAGGCGGGCTTCCTTCAGGTTTTTGAGGAAGCCGGGGGCGATGGGCTTGTACGTGGCGCCGGCCAGCTCGCGGGTGCGTATGGCAACCAGTTCGTTATACCTGCCCTCCAGGTGGTCGTAAGCTTCCACCAGCTCTTTCTTCATCACTTCTTCTGCCTCTGCCTCCTCTTGCAGGGTCTGCAGCGCCTGTGCCAGGTTGGCGTCTATCGATTTGATGATCAGGTGCAGGTCTTCCGAGGCAGCCTCAGTCTTATTGTCCCGGATAAAGGTGCCCAGCGCAGCCGCAGCCGCCAGGAAGGTATGGTTCAGACCGACGATCTCATAGATCTCCATCAGCTTCTGCTGCGCAGACTTCGGCTCCTGGCTCATCCGCTGGAAAGCCGCATTCAGATTGCCCATTTGCAGGAAGGCTTCTTTTCTGGCGAGTTTGTAGGTTGTGGTGTTCTTCGATTTTTGATGACTATACCTGTCTATCTCGGCCAGGTAGCTGCGGTTGGCGTGCAGGGCCTTCACAATATTTCCTTTGATGCTTAGCAACTCCCACGAAGGCCACAAAAAGGAGATAGCTAGTGTAGCAATGGCAGCGCCTGTCAGGGTATCGATCACCCGGAACTGGATCGCGTCGAAGGCATCCGGAGAGATGAGGGCATAGATAAAGATAACGCCGGTAGTTACGAAAATAGAGGAGGTGCGGTAGTTTCGCTGCACAAAAGCGAAAGAAAGAACCAGCGAAACCAGCGCCAGCACGCTATACAGGTATACATTCTGCACCAGAAGCACCACCGCGCCTGCTATCACGGCACCAAGCAAAGTACCATAAAGCCTGTGCTTCGACCGCTCCTTCGTTAAGGTATAGCCGGGCCTCAGGATGACCACGATCGTGAGCAGGATCCAGTAAGCGTTTTGTATCGGAAAGATGATGCCCAGCACATAGCCCAGCAGCATCGCGATGGTCAGTCGGCCGGCATGCTTAAAGATGGGAGACTCAGGGGAAAAGTTATCCCGTAAGATCCGCACATCATAATCCTGCTGGGTGATAAACTGCCGTCTTTCCCTGTTTTGTAGGCCAATATTTTGCTGCTCCTCCAGGTCCAGGTATACCCGCTCGATGGAGGTGATCTTTTGCAGCAGCTTTTCTTCGTAGTCCAGCAGGTTGTGGAGCAGGAGCGCCCCCTCCCGGGCCTGGGGCAGTTTCAGTTCTTCCACGTATTGCCGGATGCTGTCGTTGCACTTCTGCAGCAAGGGCTCCAGGTCTTTCTCTGCTGACAGGGCAAGCCCCTGTTGCATGCTGTCGGCCAGGTCGTCCAGCTTGGCAGACAATTCAAAAACCAGCTTAATGAAAGGCAACAGCACCCTGACGGATTGCCCGAACAGTGCTCTAGCCCGCTCATAATTGGCCGGGTTGGCTAGCGATAGTTCCAGGATGTCGATCAGCTCAATAAAGATCAGGAGCTGCTTGCGGTGGTAGTTGGAGGTGCCGGAGCTTTGTCTTTCGTGCAGGAGCACTTCGCGCAAGGCCTCGTGCGTCTCATTTAGTTTCACCTGCAGGTTGTAGAGTTCCTTCTGCAGCGCCTCCTGGTCCGGGCTCTCGGTTGTCAGCTTGCCACGCAGCTGTATGTAACGGGCTGTCTGCCGCAGACAGGTAATGATCAGGTTTTCGGTTTGTCGCCTTTGCAGCAGCGAATGGAAGACAAGTGAAAGCAGCAGGGCCCACAGACCGCCAACCCCTAGCAGCAGGCCGTGTATAAAAATGTCGGCACCGGTATGCGCGTGCACAAAACTCAGCACAATGGCCATCAAGCCGGCAAACGATACCAACGATGCCCGGAAGCCATAAACAGAGATGAAGGAGATGGTGAACACCAGCACTGCCAGCACCGGGAGCAGCAGGTATAGACTCACCGATGCCAGGCCAATGGCTATACTGGCCAACACGACAATAGCAGCCGATACGAGGATGCCGACGGTTTTATGCTTTCGGCTGCCCGGCACATCACTCCCCGAAGCCAGCACAACACCCATGGCGACGCTTAGGAAGTAGGGCACCTGCTCAAGCCATAGCCCCAGCGAAACAGGCACAGCGGCACCAAAGGTGATCACCAGCGCCTTTACAAAGTCGGTACTCCTGAAAAATTGTCTCAACTCCTGCAGCATACCGCAAATGTACGGCAAGTGCGGGGGAGAAGCTGTGTCTGGTGGGGGAAGTTTTAGAAAGTGCTGTAGGTTACTGGAGAAGCTTCCGCTCTTTCAGCCAGTCGAAAATGATCTGGTCAACAGGCGACACGGCCTCTCTGTCCTGATAGGTAAACCACACCACTTCTTCTATTTCACTGGCAGCGGCAATTTTGCCTGTATAGTTACCGGTATAGCAGGTCATTTGCACCTGCACTCCATCCGGATGGCTATCGGCCTGCGCCTGGAATATACCCAGAAATCGGGTGCTGGCCTCGATCAGAGAAATGCTGAGCTCTTCGTTTATTTCACGCGACAGTGCCTCGAAGTCGCTCTCGCCCGCTTCGCGTTTCCCGCCAGGAAAATAGTATTTGGTTCTGCCCTTGCTGCGGGTACTCAGTATTTTACCGTCCCGGATTTCGATCCAGGCGAGTTTGTCGATCAGCTTCAATCCTGTAATGTTTCTTTAAGTTAAGTCTAGTTGAATTTACCCCACTGCCATTTTAGCGGCGCCTTTCCACAAGAAAGCGGGCATTGGTTCGTGTAATTCCCAATTTATACTCATAGGTTTAGACCCTTTATGTGTCACATAATCTACAGGACCTAAGAAGTAATAAGGACTCGTAAAACCATATGCGTCTTTCTTCTCCTCCCGCACAAACAACAGAAGGCGCTTCTCATTCTCTCGGTGCATGATGTAGGAAATACCTACAGGACTCTCAGGAGCTGTTTTGTTTTGTGACTGCCAATGGAATATCTTTTCGTTAATAGCATAGTCTTCATACTGGGTACTTGGAGAGAAGTCTTTGTCTGACTTGTTAAGGGTAACGAGCAGGAGTTCTGTATTAAGAGCAGGTATATTGATCACACCTTCCTGTGAAGGAAATGCCCTTTCAGGAGTAGTTTTACCAAAAGCACACAATATTTCATCTCTTGAATAACGAGCATGTAATTCTAGTGCTAACGGATAACCTAATGTTACTGCTTTGGTAGTATGTTCAAGTTGGCTTCTTAAATAGGAAATGATTTCTCTCAATTCACTTTTAAGAACAGTATAGTTTCCAATTGCCTGGAGCCCTTCTTTAATATTAGTAAAGCCATACTCTCCTATTCCTTTTTGCCAAATGTCATAGTAAAACATTAGGGCGAACTGATTGTCTAGTCCGTCAGTATCAGTGTAATCAAAATCATGCTCAACAAGATTGGTAATAAACTGTAAATAAGAAGGGGAGTCAATTTGTACAACTCGCTTTAAACCTTTCTCTATTTGGGTATGATATCTAACTATCTCGTAATTTAAAATTCCTGCATCTCTTTTTAATTCAGACCAAGTAGTTGTACTGTAGATGGTGCGGATATCCAATTGGTGATACCTTAGAAAGTTAGCCAATGTCAGCTCCTGATGTGCATAATGCCTAAAGCTGGCAACTTCACGTCGTAATCTGCGGAGATTAAAAACCGCACTTCTAATATTATCTAAAATATACTCCTTTGCATGCTTTTCCATCCTGATGTTACAGCCCGGAGGGAGGTGCGGGAAGTTGTTCTCGATTTCTTTCTGAATGTTAAATCTTGATTTGCCGGCTAATGCTCTAAATTTATCGGCAAAGTTATAGTTAACGTGCGCTTGGCTCACAAAGTCAAGTACCGTTAAGCATTCTTTTCCTTCTGAAATTCTTAGGCCGCGACCCAACTGTTGCAGGAATACTGTTAAACTTTCTGTTGGGCGTAGAAACATCACAGTGTCAATTTCAGGTATATCAACACCTTCGTTAAATATGTCAACGACGAAAACAAAGTTGACCTCACCTATTATTAGCCGCTGCCGAATTGTTGCTCTTTCTGTATTATTTCCGTTTCCACTTACTAGAGAAACGGCTCTGTAGCCTGCTGCATTAAACGCGTCGCTCATAAATTGAGCATGAGCCTTTGAGCTACAGAAGCCGAGGGTTTTCGATTCAAATGGATCTGTCAGGTAATATTCAACGGCATCTAGAATCAAAGCCGCTCTTTGTTTGGTCGAAAGTACTGCTGTAAGATCAGTGGTGTTATACCTGCCAGCTTCCCACCTCACGTTTTTAAGGTTTACACTTTTTTCATCGGAGATACAGAAATATTGAAAAGGGCTGAGCAGTTTTAAGGTAAGCGCATCTGCTAGCCTTATTTCAGCTGATATTTTATCATTGAAATCTGGCAGCAGGCTCCTGCCGTCCATCCGATCTGGTGTTGCCGTCAGTCCAAGTAGAATCTTTGGCTCGAATAGATCAAAGATGATTCGATAGGTTTCCGCTTGGCTGTGGTGTGCCTCGTCTATTATAATGAAATCATAATAATCAGCTGATAACCTCTCTTGGAAGAAATGTTTTTGGGAATAGAAAGTTTGAATGGAAACAAAAAGATGCTGTAAGTCCCCATCCTGCGGTACATGGTTTCCTACCCATAATTGGCCAAAGTCGTTAAACCCAGAACCTAGGACAGCTCTAAAAGAAGCAATAGCTTGCTCTAAAATTTCTTTCCTGTGCGCAATAAATAATAAGTTGGCTTTGCCTTTTTGTGCCAGGTAAAACCGTTGGTAATCGAAGGCAGAAATAATGGTTTTACCTGTGCCTGTAGCAGCTACAACAAGGTTTCTAAAGTTACTGTGAATCTCCCTTTCTACCTTTAATTTCTCTAATACCTCTCTCTGAAAAGGGAAGGGGTTTATCTTAAAATAATTTGTTAACGAAACCACATTATCGCGCTGCTTTTCATTCTTAATAGCTTCTTTAAATTTAGCAATACCACCTATTGATAAATCTTCGAAGTCGATACTATTCCAATAATGATCGAAGGTGGCTTTAGCCTTTTCTATTATGTGAGGGTTCTCTTGGCTAGTTACCCTTAAATTCCATTCAAGGCCTTTGGTTAAAGCGGATTTTGAGAGATTGGAGGAACCTATGAATGCAGTATTAAAATCTGTATTTCGTTCGAAAATATAGGCCTTAGCGTGCAATCGTTCAATTTTTGTCTGGTAAGAAATTTTAATGCGCGTATTGGGCAGCTTTGATAAAAAATCTAACGCTCTCGCTTCTGTAGCACCCATGTATGAAGTCGTGATAATCCGAAGCTCAGCACCTTCACGGTTCGTAAACTCTCTGAGAGCACGTTCAAAAATACGTAGGCCTGACCAACGAATAAATGATACAATCCAATAGATTTTGTCCGCAGATAAAATGTCGCGCTCTATTTCTGTATCAATTGAAATATCGGAGTTACTTCCTGTAAATAAGTTACTCACTGATAAACCAGTCTGAGGAATTTTACGGTTCAGGTCGTCGAATAATTGTTTATCTGTTTTGCCAATTTTAGATAATACAGCAGTGAGTATATACCCCTCATGATAAATCAGACTATTACTCGCCTCCAGGTTTATTTTCTCGTCTACAAACTGAATGATCTCATTGCAGAACTGTACCTGTTTCCTCAAATCATCCTTCTTTAGCTCCCGCAATGCTAATTGAATCAAATCGATCAAATATTCAGAAAGAATCTTAGCAGCTTCTTCTTTATCTATTTCTACTTGGGCTATAAAGAACTTTTCAGCTGATAAAGTATCAATTTTGTCTTTTAGAGCAGTGGTGATAAGCTGTTCGTAAATACCTTCTTTGAGCATTCTCTAAGGGTTAGGCTGGGTAAGAAAATTATGAGAAGATTTAATTTTTAAATACATGCTGACGGTGCCAGGCAAGGTTTGAAGCGTTCGGGAAATGCTTTTCACCAAAAGGCAACGTTAGTGGCTTGCCTCTAAGATGCAAAAGGGCATAGTTGTTTGATAAGTCTTCTGCAATTGTATTTGAAACCAGCACTTTTAACTTTTCATCTACTGAGATAAGTCCGCGATCAAAGGCACGGTGAAGGTTAGGACATAGGGCTAAACCATTATTGATCTTGTCGTCTTTACTGAGGCTGAAAGGAACAATATGACAAGCATCAATCATAGAAAATCCGTGATTGGAAACCAAACGCATACCTGAAATACAGCAGGTATGGTTGTAAACTTGCGGGACAAGTTTTTTGAACATCCCGCCTCGTATAAAAGCTTCTTCTTCGTCAGTTTCATTCAATGCCAAGGTATAGATGGCAGGACTCTCGTTAAGGAGATAGCTTTGCAGGTTTTGAATGTACCCACCTTGTTTAGTATTAAGATACTCAGCTTTTGTATTGGGGAAATAGTGGTCTAGTATAGCAGTCTTCAAAATATTGCGAGACGCTGTGTCTAGAAGTAAGGTATAGAGGTCTTCAGCAAAGTAACCGAAATCCACTACTTCACTAAGGGTATGGATGCTTCTAATGTGTACCTGGAGAACTCTACCCGTTTTTGTTCTAACACTCCAAAATCCTTCGGTTGCCAAGTGATAAAAAGGCAAAGAGAAGTCAGTTGTGTGCGCTGTCCTCACCAGTAGTGCAAAAGTCTCCTTAAACTGCGCCACCAGCTCCGGTGAAATGTATATCCTGTTTTCTGAAAGCTCGCCTTTCTCAAATAACTCTATAAAAGTCAGCAACAGAACCGGTTTGTGTGGGGCTTTGCCATATTGAGTCACGCCCTGGCGCAACTTCGTAAATTTCTTCAGGTAGATCTTGAGTGCCGGAGTGTTTGGGACGGTGCTCATCTGTTTCATCCCGACAATATAGCGATTTACTGATAGACTTATATTTTAAAATTAAGTCGCTATTAGCTATCTAAAGTAAATGTTATACCTAGGAGGCTGTCCAACCGAACTGGTGCCAGCCATAAGCGAAAGCTATACTTACGTGCAATAGCAAAGAGAACTAGCAAAAGAGCCGCCTTCCATAACTGAAAGAGTGGCTCTTTTGTATTTTGTTATTTCTGATCGCAGTTGAACATCCAGTGGACGCCGAATTTGTCTTCGCAACTGCCGTAGTAGTCGCCCCAGAACATATCCTGCAGTTCCTGTTCTACTTTGCCGCCTTCCGAAAGCGCCTTGAACAGGCGCTCCGTTTCTTCGCGGGAGTCGGGGTGCAGGGTGATGTACACATTGTTGCCCTTCGTTAGCCGGAAGCCCATCGATTCAGGCGCGTCCGTTCCCATGAGCAGGTGTCCGCCCAAAATCGGCAAACCGATGTTCATGATCAGGTTTTTGTCTGCTTCAGGTATAGGCGGCATGTCCTCGGAAGGAGGGATGTCGCCAAAACGGGAAATGCTCCCGATAAACTAGGTCCCGAAAACGGATTTGTAGAAAAGGAAGGCTTCCTCGGTCTGGTTCGTGATTTGAGGTAGGTGCTTACTGTTGCCATCGTTTTATTTTGTGGGTTAAAAGTTTAGGATCCGGTTTCACTTAGGGCCTTTATTTTCTGCAGCGCCTTGGGCCAGGTTTCCGAAAAGTGGGCTTCATACTCCTGGTTCGTGTCCACGTCAACGGCCAGTAGCGTTTCGCCCTGCTTTTCGGTAAAGGTATAGTTCTCCAGCGCACCCGCCCATTCGGCTACTTCCGGTCCGCTCGTAATTTCCGTGTCGCCCTGCACCAGACCCAGGTGCTCGATGCTGATAAACTGGTTCGGAATGTTCTCCTTTATTCGGCTGACCATGCCACCGGCAACGCCCTTATCGTCCAGACCCAGAAACTGTATGTTAGCGCCTTTTTCCCAGGAGCCCTTGTAATGCGAGGTCGGGTGAAACACGGCGGTCCAGGCCCTGTACTGCTCCGGGTCGAGCATGGTGCGGTATACCTTTTCGGCGGGCGCCTGTATGCTGATCTCGTAGTGCAGCGTGCGGGGCTTGGCAGCAGCTTCTACGTAGTTTTTAAAGTTATCCAGAATGGCCTGCCAGCCCGCCTGTTGCATCTCCACCGAATGGCTTGGGTCTGCATCAAAGATTTCCGTGACACGGGTTTCATTGCCAGCCGGCTCAAACTTGATCTCTACTTTTCGGCCGTCCTCCAGGGCGTAGGCAATGCGCTTGTGTTTCTGCACATCGGTGTAAGTGCCGTTGAAGTCAAAGCCCATGCTGCCGTCTTTGGCCTCCATTCTGGAGAGGAACGTGCCACCCACCTGCAGGTCGTTTTCTGCGCGTGGGGTATGCCAGTCATCGGAGGCATTGTTCCATCTAGTGATGTGCTGCGGATCTGTCCAGCATCGCCAGACTTTCGCAACCGGAGCCTGCACGTTTGCGCTGATGGTTACGGACGTGGTTTTTGAAGTGTTTTCCATAGTATTTAGCTTATTTTGAAATGATTAACTAGTGATCAGGATTGACAAAGTGCAGCATGAATGTACATATAAAAATCAAATGGAATACAGGAAGAAGCAATTGAATTCATGTTGCTGCTGCGCCAGAACCTAATAGCCCAGGCCGCTCGTCTGCCCTGCTCTGACTAGTACAATAATAAACTGACAGGGCTGGAAGAAGGGGGTGTAAACAGACAAATGAAGGGCAATTTGCGACAAAAAAGCGAAGCCTGGTTTAGGCCCTGATGCAGGCACTTGCCAAAGGTTATAAGCTGCATACCTGTACCCTCCAATCAAAATTTCTTATCTTAAGAAAATTTTACGACTGATCCCCTGAAACTATGAACACACAAAGTACCCTGCGCGCCGACACCAACCTGGAAGCCTTCTCCACCCTGGTTGGCACGCGCTATGAAATGTATAACAGTCTGTTTTCGTCGCTGCCTTTCCACCGGGTGGAAAAAACAGGCGTGCTGCTCTCGCTGCTGGTACTGCATTGTGAGGACGGCTACCAGCGACAGCAGAGTCCGCAGGAGATCATCCAAAGCTTCTTTGCGCAGTACACCAACTACCGCACCGAGCAGGAGCAGCACGACCTGCTCTTCCGTTTTGTGCAGTATGCAGAACGGCAGGTGGTGCTGTTCGATGCCCTGGAAGAGGCGGCCTTCCGCGACACCCACGACATGCACGGCGCAGGCACCCTGAACCAGCTGAGCATTGCGGTGCTGCACGAGCAGGCACAGGAGCATTTGGCCCGCAAGCTGCAGGAGTTTGCGGTGCGCATGGTCCTCACGGCCCACCCTACGCAGTTTTACCCGAGCAATGTACTGGGCATCATCAACGACCTGTCGCAGGCACTTGCGACTGACAATACCTCGCAGGCGCACTCATACCTGCGGCAGCTGGGCAAAACGCCTTTCTTCAAGAAAGAGAAACCCACTCCCTATGAGGAGGCCGTCAGCCTGATCTGGTTTCTGGAGAATGTTTTTTACCGTGCTTCCGGCGACATTATTTCTTACCTGGAGGCACAGTTTCCGGGGGTAATCCGGCCGGGCTTTAAACTGATCCGGATGGGCTTCTGCCCGGGAGGGGACCGCGACGGCAATCCTTTTGTGAAAGCAGACACTACGCTGCAGGTGGCCGATGCGCTGCGGGTTGCGGCTATCAGGGCTTACTATGCAGACATACGCCTGCTCAGGCGCCGCCTGACTTTCAGGGGCGTGGAAGATCTGCTGAAGGAGTTGGAGGCCAAACTCTACAACCACCTGTTTGTGCCCGGCTATACCCTGGATCTGAAGCAGGAGGATATTCTCACTTCACTGCGGGAGATAGGCAGGCTGCTACTGGAGGAGCATAACAGTTTGTTTTTAAAACAAGTGGAGGCACTGATCACCAAAGTGGAGCTCTTCGGCCTGTTCTTCGCCACGCTCGACATCCGCCAGGATTCCTCTGTGCACAGCCACCTGTTTGAGGAGCTTTCGCAGCGCACCGACCTGCTGCCAAAAGACTATGCGCAGCTGCCTGATGGGGAGAAAATTGCTGCCCTGACAGGTATAGCAGATAGTCTGCAAGACCTCGATCTGTTCTCAGACGATGAGCTGCTGCAGGACACGCTGCAAACTGTAACCGCTATCCGGACCATACAGGAGCGCAACGGGGAGGAGGGATGCCACCGCTACATCATCAGCCACTGCACCAGTGCCCTCAATGTGCTGGAGGTCTATACCTTGTTCCGCCTGAATGGCTGGCAAGCCGAGGCCCTCACCGTAGACATCGTGCCGCTCTTCGAAACGATTACGGACCTGCGGGAGGCGGCGGCCGTTATGCGCCAGCTCTATGAAAATGAGGTATACCGGGAGCACCTGCAGCGGCGCAGCAACACCCAGACCATCATGCTCGGCTTCTCCGACGGCACCAAAGACGGCGGCTACCTGATGGCCAACTGGAGCATCTACAAAGCCAAGGAGGCGCTCACGCAGGTGAGCCGGGAGTATGACGTGGAGGTGATCTTCTTCGACGGGCGGGGAGGTCCGCCGGCACGAGGTGGCGGCAAAACGCAGCAGTTTTACGCCTCCATGGGCAACAACATCGCTAACAAAGAGATTCAGCTCACCATTCAGGGCCAGACGGTGAGTTCCAACTTTGGATCCGTGGATGCAGCCCGCTTCAACCTGGAGCAGCTCCTGCATGCCGGCATCAGCAACAGTCTGTTCAACCGCAAAAAGCCCACGCTCAGTCCCGACGAAGACCAGCTGCTGCAGGAGCTCGCCGAAGTGAGCTACGACGCTTATGTCGAACTGAAGAACAATCCGGTTTTCCTGGAGTACCTCACCTATGTGAGTCCGCTGCGCTACTACGGTGAGGCCAACATCGGGAGTCGCCCCTCGAAGCGCAAATCCGGCAAGCTCAACCTGGATGATTTGCGCGCCGTGCCCTATGTGGGCGCCTGGAGTCAGCTGAAACAGAACCTGCCGGGTTATTACGGCGTGGGCAGAGCGCTGGAGGCGTTACATGCGAAAGGGGACTGGCCCAAACTGCAGCAGCTCTACAAACACTCGCTGTTCTTCAAAACCCTGCTCGACAACTCCGAGATGGCCATGAAGAAGTGCTTTTTTCCGGTGACGGCCTACCTGGCGGAGCATCCCACATACGGCCCGCTCTGGCAGCAGATATACGAGGAGTTTGAGCGGACGAAAAAATACGTGCTCCTGCTGGCGGGAGCCGACACACTGATGGCCGATAAACCCATGGATGAGCTCTCGATCCGGCTGCGGCAACGCATCGAGTTACCGCTCATCACGATTCAGCAGTATGCCTTGGCCCGCATCCGGAGTCTGGAAGAACAGGGGGCAACGCCGCAAGAAAAACAGGTATACGAGAAGTTGGTGATGCGCTGCTCATTTGGTATCATCAACGCCGAGCGGAATTCGGCCTGATTATACCTGGATGGACGCCCACTGCTGGCCGCCAAGGAAAGTGGGGAGTACGGGTCTTTTCCCTTTTAGGGGAATACTGCCGCCGGGTGACTTCACATTAGCGATCAGACACGGCTGATCTTGCTCCCCATGCGCACATCAAACTCTGCCTCTGAGCTCGTACCCGTCAGGTCGAGGGCCTTTAGTGAGAGGCGGGCGCAGGCGTCGGCATCGGAAGCGGCGCGGTGATGCAGAAAATCAATGCGGTGCATGTTGCAGAGTGTTTTGAGGTCGTACTTGTGCATCCCTTTCCAGATGTTCTTCGAAAACTTCAAGCTGCAGGTATAGCGTGCCTCCGGCAGCGGAATGCCATAGGTGATGAGTGTTTTGCGCAGCACGCTCATGTCGAAACTAGCGTTGTGGGCGATCAGCAACTGGTTTTCGAGGTAGGGTTTCAGCTGCGGCCAGAGCTCTGCGAAATCAGGCTGGTCCTTTACGTCAGCGGGCCGGATACCGTGCACGGCGATGTTAAAGGAATTGAAGTTCGGGTAATACAAAGGCTTGATCAGCCAGGAACGCGTCTCGACGATGCGCCTGTCTCGTACCACGGTTATACCTATCTCACAGGGGCTGTCACGTTGCGGTGTGGCCGTTTCGAAATCAAGCGAAATAAAATCCATCAGGCGACTAAGTTTAAAATGCAGGGTAAAGAAAAGCAAAGGTGCAATTTAGTCAATTTGCCTGTACTATGCTTAAGCGCTGCTCAGGTGGGTGCAAATACAGCCTTTGAACACCAGGTAAAACAACAGTGATGATGGATTCCGAAAACTATCTCTTTGAGGACAAGTCAGAACGGGAGTTCGAAACTTGCGACCATAGGTCAGTAGGGGTGTCATGTTCGGAGTTAAAATGCCAGTAGTAGACCGATATACAATTTTACGCAGCTTTAAACACCGCTCCCGCTCCTCTCAAGGGCAGGGCCGTTTCATTCTCTCTTTTTGTCATCCTGTAAGGATCTTGGTAAAGAGGGCCCCTACCCCCGCAAGTAGGATCGGCTTAACCTCCGGGGGTAGGTGCCCTCTATTTCAACCAAGTTTCTTAACAGAATGACAACATGTTTCTTTGCCTGATTTCTTAGAATGAAACAGCCCTCCCGGGGGTAGGGCCCCTCTATTGGGATTCGGATTGATAAATCCGAATCCGCACTTCTGGTAGATTCAACCGAATCAGCTATTCTGGCAAAGCAAGGGGCTATATTTTAAAAATAAACCATAACTTTAAACACGTCATCTTAACCTGATTTCCGAACAGACAGTCCACTCTATGAGAAGTATAGCCCTTTCCGTTCTCCTGTTTATACCTATTCTGGCCTTTGCACAAAAGAAGTCCTCAACCCCTGATCTGGTCAGGTATGTCAACCCCATGATCGGAACCGCCAAGATGGGCCATACCTATCCGGGTGCTACGGTGCCTTTTGGCATGGTGCAGCTGAGCCCCGATACTGATACCATTCCTTACGAGGTGAACGGCAAGTATAACAAGGACGTGTACAAGTACTGCGCCGGCTACCAGTACGACGATAAAACGATTGTCGGCTTCAGTCATACGCACTTCAGCGGCACCGGCCACTCCGACCTGGGCGACTTCCTGATCGCACCGACCAGCGGCAAACTGCAGCTGAATCCGGGTACAGCGGACATACCGGAGAGCGGCTACCGCTCGGCTTTCTCGCATAAAAACGAAGTAGCAGAACCGGCTTACTACAAGGTGAAACTTGACGACCACAATATCCTGGCAGAGCTCACAGCCAGCAACCGCGTGGGCATGCACCAGTATACCTTCCCGAAGTCGGACGAGGCGCACATCATTCTTGATCTGATGTCGGGCATCTACAACTACGACGGTAAAACCACCTGGACTTTTGTGCGCGTGGAGAACGATACCCTGATCACTGGTTACCGCCAGACCAACGGCTGGGCCCGCACCCGCACCGTATACTTTGCGATGTCCTTCAGCAAGCCTTTCCACCAGTATGGCAACCAGGATTTTGCAGAGGCACAGGTATACAAAGGCTTCTGGCGCAAGTTCGACCAGACCAAAAACTTCCCCGAGTTCGCCGGCAAAAAGATCCGTGCCTATTTCGATTTCAAGACCGAGGAAGGAGAGAAGATCAAGATCAAATTTGCCTTGTCACCGGTGAGTACCGAAGGCGCTTTGGCTAACATGAAAGCCGAGATTCCGCACTGGGACTTTGAGCGGGTGAAGCGTGAAGGGCAGGCCGCCTGGAACAAAGAACTCAGCAAAGTGGTGGTTGATGCTGGTAAGGATGACCTCGTGAATTTCTATACCGCCATGTACCATTCCTTTCTGGGACCCACCACCTACATGGACGTGGACGGCAGGTATAGGGGCATTGACATGAACGTGCACCAGGCCGACGGCTTTACCAACTACACCAGCTTTTCGCTCTGGGATACCTACCGGGCGCTGCACCCGCTGTTCAACATCCTGCAGCCCGCCCGCAACAACGACATGATCAAGTCGATGCTGGCGCACTACGACCAGAGCGTACACAAAATGCTGCCCGTTTGGTCGCACTACGCCAACGAAAACTGGTGTATGATCGGCTACCATTCCGTGCCCGTTATTGCGGATGCCGTGATGAAAGGAAACGGAAACTTTGATGCGAACCGCGCCTTGGATGCCTGCGTGCAGACCGCCCGCACCCGCTACTACGATGGATTGGAGTACTATATGGACATGGGCTACGTGCCGGAGGACAAGAACGGCTCTTCCGTATCGAAAACGCTGGAGTACGCTTACGACGACTGGTGCATTGCGCAGATGGCCAGGAAATTGAACCGGCAGGACATTTACGAAGAATTCAGCAAGCGTGCCGAAAGCTACAAGAATGTGTACGATTCCAAATCCGGCTTTATGAGACCTAAGTTGAGCGACGGCACCTGGAAGAAAGAATTCGACCCGCTGGACACGCACGGACAGGGCTTTATCGAAGGCAACTCCTGGAATTACAGCCTCTACGTACCGCACGATCCGGCGCAGATGATTGCCATGATGGGAGGGAAGACCCGCTTTGCCCAGCACCTGGACTCGCTCTTCACGATGGAGCTGCCGGACAAGTACTTCGAGAATACCGAAGACATCACCAGAGAAGGCATCATCGGCAACTACGTGCACGGTAACGAGCCCTCGCACCACGTGCCTTTCCTCTACAACTGGACCGACCAGCCCTGGAAAACACAGGAGCGCACCCGCATGGTGCTCAAAGCCATGTACAAACCAACAGTCGACGGCCTGGGCGGCAACGACGACTTCGGGCAGATGAGTGCCTGGTACATTTTCAGCGCCCTGGGCTTTTATCCGGTCGCTCCCGGCTCGGATCAGTACGCCATTACTAGTCCGGCGATCAAGTCCGCCACGATCAACCTGGAGAACGGTAAGACCTTCACCATCGATGTGAAAAGCCAGAGTGATAAGAATGTGTATGTGCAGAAAATGGAGTTGAATGGGAAGCCTGTGAATCGTACTTACCTGACGCACGACGAGATTATGAATGGTGGGAAGATTATCTTTTACATGGGTAGTAAGCCGAATAAGAAGTTTTTTTCTGTAGCGCCGTAATGAGGTATAGGTATTATTGAGGATAAGTATTATCAAGGGCGCGAGCGTCCACGCTCGTGACGGCTATGGTGGGGCATCCGGCCCCTTGGTCTGGTATGCCTATACCTGGCGTAGCGTCTGTATAGCTATACCTATTCTGTTCTGTTTCATAGCTTGCCCTGGCCGGGCGGGCCTCACTTTTTTCCTTGATGAAAATCGAGGGCCCCTACCCCCACTCGCTGACCGTTCTTGACAGGGGGACCCCTTCACCCCCAACACAAAATAGTCGCTGGTGCACCGGGCTGATGTAATCTATTCCATAGCTGAGGTGCAAGTTAGTCTTGCTATACCTGCCAGCAGTAGTTCTCAACAGTGCCTAGACCTCCGAACTGGTAGTTGCCAAAACTCCCCTCCTTGGATAAGGAGGGGCAGGGGTGGTTGGACCCGGTAGAGCATAAGAGCTCTGCAGCAGCTACAACGCTTCTAACCCGGTAGTGGTAGTAGCAGAAATTCTCCATCGGGGTAGGGTCCTCTATAAAGAGAGGGGCAAGAGTGTGTTATAGCAACTGCCTTAACCCCCTGCAACCAAGATCCTTTCAGGATGACAGACGGGAAAGCAGTAACGAAAAAGTCTCCCTTCGAAGTCGCCAGGGGCATGACAATCATGCGCGAAAATCCTGTCAATCTAAAAATCCTGTAAATCCTGATTCAGACAAAAAAAAGACCGCAGGTTTATCCCACGGTCTCTTTTTTTGAAATTTAATGTCTGTCGGTTATACCTATACCTCCTTCACTCTATACCCCACAAAGCCATAGTATACAATGTAGGCATAACAGATCATCGGGATGATGAAGGAAAGCTGCAGGTCGCCGGTTACGTCGGCGAACAGGCCTTGCAGTGGCGGCACGATGGCACCGCCCACGATAGCCATAACTAAGAGCGAAGAACCCTGGCTAGTATGGCGGCCGAGCCCTTTGATGGCCAGGTCAAAAATGGTTGGGAACATGATGGAGTTGAACAGACCAATGGCGATGATCGCCCACATGGCCAGCGAACCTTCCGCCAACACGCCGATCAGCAGCAGTGCGATCACGGCCATGGCAAACAAACCTACGGTGCGGTTAGGTATAAAGCGAGCCAGCATCAACACGACCACGTTCAGCGCAATCAAACCAAGGATGATCAGCGCCTGGTTCAGGTCGTACAGCGCGTAAACCGTCACGAAAGTAACCACCGCAATGAGGGCCATAACTGCAAACTTACCCGCGCGCTTTAAAGTACTTAGTGCCACAGCCCCAAAGAAGCGACCGATCATGGCTCCGCCCCAATAGAAGGCCAGGTAATGCTTCGCCTCCGATTCAGACAAACCGGTGATCTGTGGAAGTTTGATGTAGTTGATCAAGGCACTGCCGATACTTACCTCACCACCTACATACATGAAAATGCAGATGATGCCCAGTACCAGATGCGGGTGCTTCACAGCCACTGCACCGGTTTCTATTTTCCCGCTGCCTTCCAGTCGTGGAAGTCTTGCCACCTTGATGAGTAATGCCAACAGCAGCAGCAGCGCTGCAAGTCCCAGGTAGGGGAGTTTTACAGAGTCAGCGGTATCTATCTGGGCAGATGCCACCTGGTCAAAGATCAGGTAACCCCCGATGATAGGGGCGATGGTGGTACCGAAGGAGTTCAGCGCCTGCGACAGGTTCATACGGCTGGAAGATGTTTCAGGCGGGCCGAGGATCGCCACATAAGGGTTGGCCGTGATCTGCAGCACCGTGATGCCCGAGGCCAGCACAAACAAGGCCATCAGGAAAAGACCATAGCTATGAAACTCAGCTGCCGGATAGAACAAAGTGCAGCCTAGCGCCGCTACGATCAGACCGATGATGATGCCGTTCTTATACCCGATTTTCTGGATCGGGTCGCCTTTGGTAATGGAAAGCATAAAGTAAAAGAACGACACAATGAAGTATGCCCCAAAGAAGGCCGTCTGGATGAGCATGGCCTGCCAGAGCTGCAGCGTAAACACCTCCTGCAGTTTCGGGATCAGGATGTCGTTCATGCAGGTGATGAAGCCCCACATAAAGAACAGGAGCGTTACGACAATTAGCGGGGAGGTATAGTTTTTATAGTCCCGCGGCGTTTCTTTAGACTGTGAAACAGCCTCTTCGGTGGTAATGGGCGTAATGGATGGCATTCAGGTATACGTTAGTATGTGGGTTATTATGGTGTATAAGGTATGACAATATAGCGTTTTTCCGGAAGTTATCAGGATGCTTTAATTTTGTTTTTTACGTACTACCACTCGTAGAGCAGCTCGTTCCCTCTTTTGCCCACGACCACAATCGCATCCATTTTACGCAGGCAGTACGTAATCTGGCGGCAGCGGTGCATCGGCAGCCCAGTAGCTTGTGCCAGGCATTTGTTAGAAAAGGGTTGCACCAGGGAAGGTGGAAGAAACTCCAGGAAATCGGTGCTCTTGCTGAACACCCTGGAAGAGACGACACTGACCAATCGTCTGTCTTTCAGGCTTTCGCGTTTGCGACGCTTGCTGCCTTTGCCATCTTTGCAACGCACTTCCTCTTCCTGTATCAGCGGAAATTCAATAGAGAAATTGTCATGGTTCATTAACTCTGGCAGGCGCACGAGTTCCTCAAACAGATCGGTAAGCGCACCCTTCGTCGTGGACTTTCTTCTGGACAAGGTTGTGCCCCCGGACTTGTCTATCTGCACGATCCATTTTTCGAACGTGATCGGATGCAGCATGTGCACGCGGTGCTGCTGTACGAGGGTCTGCAGTTTCTGCCGGATGGCGGTGAAATTACGGGTCTGTATCTCAACCAACTGCTCGCCACGCACCAGGTCTATAACAAAACCACCAACAGGTACTTCAAAGCAGTCGCCTGGCTGGGCGTACCATTGCTTCAGGGCAGCATGCAGCGAGCGCTCGTTGCGCATGCCGATGCCATTCCCCTTTGCACTGTCTTTAGCTGCTGCCTGTGATTGATCCATACCTGCCTTCCTCTTTATCAGGATGCAAAATAGACATTCTGTCTTAAAACTGGTTAATCGGCTAAATGTAATTCAACATCGCTCTTCTGTAGGTATAAACAATAGAAGAAATAAGTGTAAAAACCGGTGCCTATCCGTATAATTTCTTAAGCTGATTTAGCACAAATAACGTAGTTAGAGAATCCCTAATCATCAGGTAGGCAAATTCTATATGCTATCGTGTAGCCTGGCCTTACTGTCCTTAATACAATGCTATGTTTAAAACAAACTCTGAATCAACTGTGCCGGTAACTACCGACGAAGACAACTCTATTGTTGTACCAATTACAAAAACCGAATCACGCACAAATAAAAGGAGTGACGGGGCATCATCCACCAGGTTTCAGAACCTGCCAGATGTGGTTTGCCTTTCGCACCTGCGCTGGGATTTTGTGTACCAGCGGCCACAACATTTACTCTCGCGCTTTGCCAAACACGTGCGTGTTTTCTTTGTGGAGGAGCCCCTGTTCACTGACTGCCAGGAGCCATACCTGCAGGTAGATGAGCGGGAAGGGCAGGTGCACCTAGTGGTGCCACACATACCCCACGGCATGGCCGCAGAAGCAATAGAAGCAGCCCAGCGGCGCCTGCTCGACCAACTATTTGCCGAGCACCAAATCGCACATTACCTTTTCTGGTTTTACACCCCCATGGCCCTGGGCTTCACGGACCATTTTACGCCTGCGCTTACCGTGTATGACTGCATGGATGAGCTTTCGGCCTTTAAGTTTGCGCCTGCCCAGCTTAAAGAGCGCGAACTGGCACTTTTCCGAAAGGCTGATCTGGTATTTACGGGAGGTCAGAGTCTGTACGAGGCTAAGAAAAAGCAACATCCGCAGGCCCATGCCTTTCCGAGCAGCATCGACAAGGCACACTTTGCGCAGGCGCGCACTCCTTTGTCCGAACCCGCTGATCAGGCAGGTATACCCAGCCCCCGCATCGGTTTCTTTGGGGTAATAGACGAGCGCATGGACCTCGGGCTTTTAGTAGCCCTGGCAACTGCCCGACCAGAATGGCAACTAATCATGATCGGACCAGTGGTGAAGATCGACCCAGCCACTTTGCCCCAGCACTCCAACATTCACCACCTGGGAGGAAAGTCCTACAAGGAACTGCCGGCCTACCTGAGCGGCTGGGATGTAGCGCTCCTGCCGTTTGCCATCAACGAGTCCACTGAGTTTATCAGCCCAACCAAAACACCCGAGTACCTGGCAGCCGGAAAGCCCGTGGTGTCAACACCTATCCGGGATGTGATGCGACCTTATGGCGAGGCCGGCCTAGTGCACATTGCCGACACGCCCGAAGCCTTTATCACCGCTGTCGAAGATGCCCTGCTGCAGCAGCAGGACGAGGCGTGGCTGGCCGCGGTGGATGGTTTTATGGCCGACCTTTCCTGGGACAACACCTGGAGCAGCATGACGAATCTGGTCACTCAGGCACTGGAGTTAAAGAAACAGCAGAAATCCTGATCAGGAGTCCCTCACTTACCTTATAGTCTTAAATCTTATGTTCGATTACCTGATCGTGGGAGCGGGGTTTGCCGGCAGTGTACTAGCCGAGCGCCTGGCCTCACAGCTGGATAAAAGAGTACTCATCATTGACAAGCGCCCGCACATTGCCGGCAACGCCTTCGACCATTACAACGAGGACGGTATACTGGTGCACAAGTATGGGCCGCATATCTTCCACACCAATTCAAAGGAGGTATTCGATTACCTGTCGCAGTTTACGGCCTGGCGCCCTTATGAGCACCGGGTGCTTGCCAGCGTGGACGGACAACTGGTACCCATGCCCATTAACCTCGATACCATTAACAAACTGTATGGCCTGAGTCTGACGTCCTTTGAAGTGGATGATTTTTTTAAATCCGTGGCGGAGGAAGTATCGCCGGTGCGTACCTCCGAAGATGTGGTGGTGAGCAAAGTGGGTCGCGAGCTTTACGAAAAGTTCTTCCGCAACTATACCCGCAAACAGTGGGGCATGGATCCGTCGGAGCTGGATAAATCCGTGACCTCCCGCGTGCCGGTGCGCATCAACCGCGACGACCGTTACTTTACCGACACCTTCCAGGCCATGCCGCTGCACGGCTACACGAGTATGTTCGAAAAGTTACTGGCGCATCCCAATATCAAGATCATGCTCAACACGGACTACCACGAAATACTCAACGTGATACCTTTCAAAGAGATGATCTATACCGGTCCGGTGGATGAGTTCTTTGACTTCCGGTTTGGCAAACTGCCTTACCGTTCGCTCGGGTTTAAGCACGAAACGCTGGATACGCTGGTGTACCTGCCTGCTGCGGTGGTCAACTACCCGAACGAGCACGCCTATACCCGCATCACTGAGTTTAAGTACCTGACGGGGCAGCAGCATTCCAAGACCAGCGTGGTGTACGAATACCCGCAAGCCGAGGGAGACCCGTATTACCCGGTGCCACGCCCCGAAAATGCGGCCATTTACAACCAGTACAAAAAGCTGGCGGATGCTACGCCGGGGGTTCATTTTGTCGGCAGGCTGGCTACCTACAAGTACTACAACATGGACCAGGTGGTGGCACAGGCTCTCACGCTTTACAAAAAACTGGCCGGCCAGGAAGAAGTGTTACCTTTTTTGGATGGTGCTTCGATCGGTCACAACGGGCATAGCGTAAAATTAAACGGGGTAGGGCTTCAGGTTGAGACAAAGAGCAACGGCAAAGCCACCTGATCAAGATAATGATCCAAACCGCCGGCTGCATGTGAGGTAGCAGGCAGAACTTATTTCCTTGGCTTATGGCAGAAAACTCAATCTTAGAGGATAGTCCTTTTCAATCTTTTTGGATGGCTGGTTTTGAGTGCACCGATAAACTCAATGCCTTTGGTAACCGGGTAGACTTCCTTACCCTGACGGGCCACCTCGCGCTGCTCAGGCAGGACTACAGAAATCTGGCTCCCTTTGATATCAGAACCGTGCGTGAAGGTATACGGTGGAGCCAGGTGGAGAAAGCGCCTTACCAGTACGATTGGACCACCGTTAGCACCATGCTGAAGCAGGGCAGGGCCTTGGGCATACAGCAGGTATGGGACCTCTGCCATTTTGGGTATCCGGATGATCTGACACCACTGCACCCCATGTTTGCCAGACGATTTGCCGCCATGTGCCGTGCGTTTGTGCAGTTTTATCGCACTCATTTCCCGGAGGGCCCCCTGGTGGTCACGCCTATCAACGAGGTGAGTTTTATCGCCTGGCTTGGGGGAGATGTACGGGGCACGTCGCCGTACTGCACCAAACAGGGTTGGGAGGTGAAGTATGCTTTGATGCGGGCATACATAGAGGGGGTAGCGGCCATGCGTGAAACCGATCCAAACGTGCGGATACTGACTACAGAGCCACTGGTGAACATCGTAGCTCCACACGATTGCTCGCCAGAATTGCAGGCCGAGGCACAGCTGGCACATGAGCACCAGTATCAGGCGGTGGATATGCTGTGCGGTCGTATTTGCCCGGAACTGGGTGGCAGGCCGGAGTACCTCGATATACTGGGGCTCAACTACTATTACAGCAACCAGTGGGAACTCGGTACACACGCACAACTGAGCTGGGTGAACGAGCACCAGGATGAGCGGTGGCAGCCTTTGCGGAATCTGCTGCAAATGGCCTATGCCCGTTACCAAAAACCCATCGCTCTGACAGAAACAAGCCACCCGGGCATAGACCGTCCGCACTGGATCCGATTTGTCGCAGAAGAGTGCGCCGCCGTTTTACAGGCAGGTATACCTTTGTGGGGAATCTGTCTGTACCCCATCATCGACCGACCCGACTGGGACCATCTTTCTCCCTGGCACCGGGCAGGACTTTGGGACGCGGAGGAAGAGCCCGGAGAATTGCCTGAACGAGTGTTGTATCAGCCCTATGCGGACGCCCTGCTGGAAGCGCAGCAAATAGTGGAGGAAGCTTGTGTTCCGGCTGCCCTGTTTAAGGGTTAAATAGACTTACTTCTGAGAGGCAACCCCTTTTATGCGATAGTTTAGGCGGGTGTATTTAATGAAATAAATATTCTTGCAAGAGAAGATGTACCTACAATAACTATCTGAAATAAAAATTAAGGGTATAATGTATACACTTACACTTATTAGCTAAACAATAATTGCATTAGATTATGAGCACCAGGGCAGAAAACCAACAGAAGAAGCAACGCCAAAAAGAATTTCAGGAAAGGAAAGAATACCTGGAGCGCCTTAAAGCAGAAGCAAAAAAAGCCAAACGCGATACATCCAAAAAGAAAGACGAGACTGACGGTATGGACAGGAGTGGAGACTAAGTACTTCGTTTTGGCTAGTTTTATTATCTCAGAAAGCTCTTATTCTTTTCTACAAATAGCATTCCTATTACTCAGGTTATTCGGTGTCGAGAACAAAAAACCCTGTAAACTTATTATTTACAGGGTTCTTTGTGAATAAGTAGGTATGACGCTACTTGTGGTTGTTACTTTCCGATGCAGAAAGTAATAAGCACATGCAAGGTGTTGAAATACAGTGTTTTAGTTGGTGTATGCGACTGATTAGGTACAATTGGGGGACAGGATAAATTCGCTTATAGTTTATCACTGTCAAGTCGAAAAACAAAGTTAATATTTTTTTCTCTTTTCATTACCTAGCTCCAACAAAACATCCAACAGAACTGTGTAACTCAGGTATTAACTAATATTTTCCTTACTTCTCCATGTAGGGCTGCCAGTTCACGATCAGCACCTTCTCCTCAGGCAGGAGCATATATCCATAGTCATAGCAGAGATGGTAAGTGTTTCCCTTCTGGGTGCGGTAAACCTGTGTCAGGTAGCGGAAATCAAAGCCTGCCAGCTCCAGGTACTGGCGAGGGAGGGTGATCTTACCCTGCGGACTGAACTGTTTGAGAATGCTGCGGTTCTTTCTTAATGCAGCATTGATTTGGAGAATCCTGCGTTCGTGTTGGTTCTGTACCTTGACCATATTGTTGGCCAGGTGTCTGCAGGAGTCAGAGCAGTAGCGCTTATCGCTTCTGCCCACGATGGCTGTTCCGCACTGAGTGCATGTTCTGGCTTGGCTCATAACTTACCCGCGTTTGTACTCGCGTATATCCGTGTATACTCGCGTAATAACACGGCTACGGTTTAGAAAGGTTTTACTTTTGCATTCAGTAACTGTCTCCTTTTCCATGGCTTATCCCGATCAAAAACCTATTCTGTACCTGAACCCGCTGGAGCACGCAGGCAGGGCTTATATTCGTATCTGGCACAAGCCCAACCCCTTCCTCTCCAAACGACTGAAGGAGGCTGGCTGGATCAAGTACAGCAAAACCTACAAGTGCTTTGTGATGCACCGCAGCAGCCAGGCCATTGAGATGACGCACCAGCACTTCCAGGGGCTGGCCAAGGTGGACACAAGGTACCTGTTCCGGCCCAGGCGCCTGCGTCCGGCGGAAGGAGCCGTTATCCTGCAACAGGACAGGCATGTGGCAGAACCACTGGAAAAGGTGCCTGCACGTCCCGTCGTGCGCCTGCAGCCCCTGGAACACCAGGGCAGGCCGTATGTACAACTCAGCTACCAATACAACCAGGAGATCTATTCCTGCCTGAAGCAAAGCAAAGTGGCCAGGTGGCTGCACGACATGCAGTTCTTTGTCATCCGCACCGAAAGCAGCAGTCTGCACACGCTGCTAACCGAGGTAGAGCGAGTAGCCCAGGTGTGGCTGGCGCAGACCATGCAGGTGAAGGACATGGCCCTGCAGGCCCGGCTCTGGGAACAATGCTACCGGAAGGGCGACGGCTATATTGCCTGCCCGCTTCCCTACGTGGAGAAGCTGTTTCTGCTGAATTACAGTCTCAGTACCATCCGCACTTACCACAGCCTGCTCCTGCGCTTTCTGAACGCGCACAAGGACAGCGGGCTGGAGGGCATACATGCCTTTTCAGAAGAGGCGATCAACCACTACCACCGCCAGATGGTGCAGGCCGGCACCTATTCCGTGTCGTTTGTGAACCAGTCGATCAACGCGGTGAAATTCTACTACCAGCGCGTGCTGCTGCGGCACGAGGTGCAGCTGGGCCAGGTGGAGCGGCCCGAAAAGCCCGAGCGGCTGCCCCAGGTCCTGAGCAAGCAGGACGTGCTCAAAATCCTCTCCGTGACCGAGAACCTCAAGCACCGCTGCATGCTGCAGCTGCTATACGCAGGAGGCCTCCGCATTGGCGAAGTGATCAACCTGAAGCTGACAGACGTGCAGTCAGAGCGCAACCTGCTGCTGATCCGTGGGGGCAAAGGCAAGAAAGACCGCACCACGCTGCTCTCCCAAAAGCTGCTGGAAAGCCTGCGTGCTTATTACAAACAGTACAGGCCCAAGGTGTGGCTCTTTGAGGGGCAGACGGGCGGGCAGTACACGGTGGAGAGCATTCGCAGCGTGTTCCGGGCCAGTAAGGAGAAGGCGGGCGTGAAAGCACCTGCCACGCCACATACCCTGCGCCATTCGTTTGCCACGCACCTGCTGGAGCAGGGAACAGATTTAAGGTATATCCAGGTGCTACTGGGACATCGGAGCAGCAAGACCACCGAGATCTATACCCACATCACCACCCATGCGCTGGATAAAATTGTCAGTCCGTTGGATAATCTCTAGCAATCACCTATATTAGCTTAACGATATAGACTCATGCGCACCACAGCCACAAGTAACAGATTCAGCAAGCAAATGAGCGCGAATGCGCGCTGCAGCAACTGCGCACATAGTGCAGATAAGCGTATGTTGTCGTATATACTATAGTTGGCCGTGATTGGGATTATTTTCAGATTTCAAAAGTGGCGTGTCTTTCAGGCTTTTTAGGGGCTGGGCGGCATCAAAGGCCACTAAAGCGGGCAACGATCAGGAAAAGAGCCAAAGGCATAAATGGAATTTGGGCCTGAAGTCTTGCTTCGGCGGTGCCGGGAGAAAGCCAGCGCTTTCGGACGGGGGCGTCCAGGCAAGACTTTGGTGGGGCGAAGTTAGCGTTGGGAATTGACAAAGTCAAGGGGCTGACTTCGGCCAGGTGGCTCTTTTTCAGAGTGTTGCCCGGCAATAGAGAGGCCAATGATTGAATTAGTCTTTCTTTGGATGGTGGCCAGCCCCGGGCCTGACGCCTTCTGCAACGTCGCCAATAGAGCATTAACGGCATTGCCTCCGGCTAAAGCGCCACTTAGAAGGGAATATAAGCGGAGAAAATAACCCAACCAGAAAGGCTGTTTTCCCTAAATAAAAAACACACAGTACCGGGAGAAAAAAGGGAAAACAACCTCGACCAACACTGTCCAGATGCCATTGGAGGAAATTTGCTGAGCACAGCGAACCTCCAACGAAACACCATCTGGACTAATCGTTGTACAAAATAAGAAATATGAAAAAAGCTTTTCTCATAGCAGTTTTAACGACACTTGGTCAGTTTGGCTTTGGGCAAGAGCTCACCAGGAAAGAATTATTGAGCTTTTATGAATCAGCAATCAGTGATTACTACTCACAAACTTTTTTCAACCAAACAAATCGGGAACACTTAATATTAAACGACAGTTTGCCAGAAGGCTTGAGGGTAAAATACCCAAACTTTATACTTTTCCCTGTTACTGAACGAGAAGGAATCAAAAAAATAGAAAGAACAAAAGGTAAAAGCGGGACATTAAATAAAATAACCTTAAAAGAAATTAGTCCCGACACAATGGACATTATCATTAATAACTGGAGTGTCACAGTAAAAAGGGTTCTTAAAATTCACGAAGGCAGATTAATAACAAAGAACATTAACTATGCTTTTGGTTGTGGTGGGACAATGGGTTATGTACCTGAAGCTAGACTTGTCTATAATAGAAGTATTAAACAATGGGAATACTTTTCAAAAGCCGCATTGCTTGAAATAAGAAAAGAAGAATTAGAATCCCACAGAAATAGGTAAAATTACTTTGTACAACCAAGCCTATAAGTTATGCTGCGGCTGCGCCTTGCACACCTTATTAGGCGAGACCGTTATGCGGCATTTATAATAAAAAATTAAATATGAGTTTAGATATAAACGTCTATACAAAAGACTTATCGGACGACATAATACCTCAAATTGTCAAAAGGCTAAATGACTATGAAATGGTTGTTGAAGTACATCCCGACTTTTCCTTTGAGAACCAGACAGGCTTTCTTCCATTCAAATTTCGATTAAAAAATCCTCCCCTTGAAGTTCTCAATGATAAGGAATTGATAAGTGGGTTTGAACTCTACATTGACGACTTTAATTTGCAAGAGGAGAAGGAAAAGCTGAAACCAAAGCTTAGCTTTATTGACAAGTTAATAGGTAAAAAAACAACAGAAATTCCATTTGCAAGCCCTGCAATTGAAGATAAGCTTAAAAATTTTGATAAGGTTATTACCTTCGTTTGGCACGCAGGTGATAGCTTTGAGTTAAGGTTTGCGTCACTAACCAGCGCGATTTTAACTGAATTAACAAATGGAATTTGTTACTATCCAGCAGATGATATCTGGTATGAAACAAAAGGTATCGTTGAGGAGACATACAAGGAAATCAAAGCATATGAGCAGTCTCTCAAGGGGAAAGAGATAAAGTATCATGAATTTGATGAATGGTAGAGTAGGAAAGAATAACGCTGCATAACCACAGCTATAATATAGCTATGCCATATCATAGCCCAATCCGTTGGGGGGTATTTTGAATTAAGAGTAAATAATAATGATGTACAAATCAAAATTTAAATTGTTTGGGCAGACGGGCTTTATAGTAGCTCTTGGGCTTTTTATGCTTGCATTAGCTGTTGGACTTCTCATAAAGGCTATAACTACGGGTCAAGAAGTCCGAACAGTCATTTTGGTCGGAGTGGTAATTTCACTTGGCCTCCTATTTATCTGGAATAAAATATTGACCGAGATAAACCAAATTACAATCACAGATTCATCAATTGAAATTGTGAATGTATTTACAAAGCGGAAAAGGAAAATCATCAGACAGGACATCAAAGGATTCAAAGACACCTTTAAAAATGGCTATACTATTTTGATTGTTGGCCATAATGAAAAAGTTTTAGCCAAAATTCATGATTACTATTATCAGGAATTTATAGAATTAAGAGAGAATTTGGGAATAAAGTATTTAGAGCGTGTACCTACTTTCTGGAATAAATTAATCAAGGTAGAATCTAATCATTAAAGAAAAACAACCCCCAACCAAGCCTATAAGTTATGCTTCGGCTGCGCCTTGCACACCTTATTAGGCGAGACCGTTGTACTTTATAGAAATTATGGAAAACAGGAATGATAAGTGAACATGATAGTATAGAAATTATGCTGAAGCTCTTTCCTGATTTTAAGGCAAAGCTTGAAGAACATAGAAATTTCTGGAAAGATGACGAGTATGAATTTGGCCTAGAAATGGCGCAATTCTCTTCATTTGCCTTTGATAAAATAAAAGGTGGAACAGATGAAGACGTAAACAAGCTTGCTGACTTTGCAGAACAGATGTTGGTTGAAGGAAATGAAAAAGTGCGCTGGGCGGCTAAGTATGAATTTTTGGAAAACATTACCAATAGTGACGGTGAAAGAGACTTTCCAATAGAAAGGTTCACAAGGAAGTTAAAGCCTCACTCTATTGAGTTCTGCAAAGAACTTGACAAAGGCTGGGGTACTAAAACAACAGGAATCTATTAAGAACTACAAAGTACAACACAATGCTTAAGTTACCTCGCTCACGCTGCGGCATCTTAAGCACGCGGCCGTTGTGTGCAACCAGCTTAGGTCAATCTGAACAATCAATGACAGGTTATATCTTACTAAATAAAGACAAGTTAATTAGGACTTTCGTTTGGACAGCAATAATCCTTACGACCGCGTTTTGCATTTGGACCTATAACAACTGTGATAGCGGAAATTGCTATAACAGTGCTGACTTCATTATTGGAATCGCCACAACTTTGTTAATCCTGCCGACATTTTCAATAACAATAGAGACAATACAGAGCTACATTGAATATCGAAGAACCAAGGAGTTTTTTAATAGCATTCCGATGGGTGAGCTATTGAAAAATGGATTTAAAGAAAACTTGTCCGAAAAGGAAAGCAAATGGTTCATGTCTAAACTAATTATTGTGGGACAGTTTGACAATTACCACATGATTTGTGAAGTTGAAAACGGTAGACTTCGAGTAATAGCAAAGACAAACTATGACCATTTGGATACGTGGGACGATAAAGACATTGATTCCATTCAGCAATCATTCAGGCATGTAAGGTTTGAGTATGACGGAGATGGGATAGCGACTTCTTTAAAAGTAAGTGACGTAAAGAAAATGACCTATGAAAGTCTGGTGAGTCACTTAAAAGAATTCGTAAAGATGTTGAGAAAATTAAAAGTCGAGTAAAACCGGCAGCACACAACCACACCCATAAGCCAGCTACGCCGCCTTATGGCCAAGTCCGTTATGAAAAATAAGAATGAATAGAAACCTACTAAAAATTGCAGGTATAGTAAGTGCTATAGTTGTAGTCATAATGATAGGTGGTTTCATATACGTCTTACTATCAATTGATAATAGTTTTTGGGTAACTTCAAGAACAATTAATATGAAGTTAGATGACAGAGCAAAAGAAACTTTTATTGTAATTGATAAACAGGCAATTCATCCTAATTCAATGGAATTAAGAATGACTGGTTCTTTAAATGGACAAGGAATACTGAAGTTTGGATGGAGTGATTCTTCATATTATCGTTCTGACACAATAAACGGAGACTTCAATATTTACTTTGAAAGGCTTGATTGGTATAGTGACACCTGCTTTTTTAAGTTTGAGCCTTTGTCAGCTACTAATGGTGATTTAAAGATTGAGTGTGAGATCTTTTCAAGTAGAAAATGACATTTCATAACCACACCCATAAGCCAGCTACGCCGCCTTATGGCCAAGTCCGTTAGCCTTGATAATAAACATGAATCCTAAAAGAATTCTGTATCTACTTTACTGTGGAACTTGTGTTATCGCTGGTTTAACATTGATGGCTGACTTCTATCTGCCAAAGAAACAAGAAAATATACGAGTAACAGATACAAGGATAGAAAGCAGTAGAACCAGAAGTTCATCAGCCCATCCCTACAATTATTTCCTGACAATTGAAGGAAAGAAAATAAGTGTAGATGGATTAGTTTTTACAAAAACCAATAGAGGTGATACAGTGACTGTTGTGAAAACAACTATGTTAAATAGACTATACGGGTTCAAGGTTAACGATGAAGTTACTAGGGTTGCTTTCTCTAGTCTTTATAATCTATTTCCATTAATTCCTGTATTATTACTTATTCCCAGTTTAAGCTTCTTTGTGAGAAGGGATACAGCGCTTAGTGAGTTTCTGGTGCCATTAAACTTAATTGTTCCTATTATAATTGGGTTGATGGAATTGTATAGTTGATGGGATTATAATAAAAATTACGGAGGCTAACATGGTGTAAGCGGTACCTTCGGCTGTTAGCCTAGTCACCGCTTACACGAACCGTTATATCTCATACAAAGAGAAATGAAACAACTTGAAGAATTAAATAATAAGCTAAAACAGAAGGTATCTACCTTTAAGGCTGCTATCATCTTAGGGTTCTTCATCGGGTTTGGGATTATATCTAATATCATTCCCCCAGAAGCAGGAAGTGACATTGGTAAAGCAGGCTTTCTTCTTATTATAATTATTGGCTTTACCTTCTGGGGTATAGGGTATAATATCGCCACAATGTCTATCAGTAATCTTATTACTTGGATTCTGAAAGATTTCCTTAAAATCAGGATTAATAAAGAGAAACTATTTATCCTATTGACATTATCGTGTTCCCCACTTGCTTTGGGAACTATAACAGGTATCACAAGAATGATTGATAAATCCTTGGATATAGGGGTTTATACTTTAATTGCTTTAGCTATCCTCGTATTCATCACGCTATACCTGAATATTGGTGGCTTAAAGAAAATGGCAATAAAAGAACCGGAGAAAAACTGAAAAAGTACATGATATAACCCTGCACATAAGCCAAGCTTCGGTATACCTCGCTCGTTTTATGTGCTAATCCGTTATGCGGCATTTATAATAAAAAATTAAATATGAGTTTAGATATAAACGTCTATACAAAAGACTTATCGGACGACATAATACCTCAAATTGTCAAAAGGCTAAATGACTATGAAATGGTTGTTGAAGTACATCCCGACTTTTCCTTTGAGAACCAGACAGGCTTTCTTCCATTCAAATTTCGATTAAAAAATCCTCCCCTTGAAGTTCTCAATGATAAGGAATTGATAAGTGGGTTTGAACTCTACATTGACGACTTTAATTTGCAAGAGGAGAAGGAAAAGCTGAAACCAAAGCTTAGCTTTATTGACAAGTTAATAGGTAAAAAAACAACAGAAATTCCATTTGCAAGCCCTGCAATTGAAGATAAGCTTAAAAATTTTGATAAGGTTATTACCTTCGTTTGGCACGCAGGTGATAGCTTTGAGTTAAGGTTTGCGTCACTAACCAGCGCGATTTTAACTGAATTAACAAATGGAATTTGTTACTATCCAGCAGATGATATCTGGTATGAAACAAAAGGTATCGTTGAGGAGACATACAAGGAAATCAAAGCATATGAGCAGTCTCTCAAGGGGAAAGAGATAAAGTATCATGAATTTGATGAATGGTAGAGTAGGAAAGAATAACGCTGCATAACCACAGCTATAATATAGCTATGCCATATCATAGCCCAATCCGTTGGGG
>NZ_QEKI01000008.1:168374-177446 GCF_003096355.1 Pontibacter virosus
ATCATGAATTTGATGAATGGTAGAGTAGGAAAGAATAACGCTGCATAACCACAGCTATAATATAGCTATGCCATATCATAGCCCAATCCGTTGGGGCATATTCAAAAGTATAAATAATCATAGAAGTAAAACTTACTCTTGAAGGACAGTAGAATGAAGGTTTTATTAAATATATTCTTAGGTGTTCTTATAATATTAGCTGTAGCTAACCTATTGTTTTGGATTATGGCAATAGGTTCTGGTCATAATATTCCAACAAGAACAACTAACTCAATTCTACTGGTCTTCATAATTATAGGAGTACTGATAGCAACGGTAGTGTACTTGAAAAGAAGAAATTCAAAACGTAATAAATCTATAGAGTAGAATTAATAGGCAAATGTTAGCAATAAAAGAACACATCCCCAACCACACCTATAGGTTAGCTTCGCCATCCTATAGCCCAGTCCGTTGGGCAAAATAGGAACTATAAAAATGGGATTATTCGACATCTTTAAAAAGCCTCTAACAATTGAAGACGACTTTTTCGGAAAGCTAAGGTTCATGAAAATGAAAGCTGACGGGAAAAGCTACTTTGAAGGAAAAGGTTTGTTCAAACCGACAGGAAACGAAATAGAGTATTTTATCACCGCAAACGAGGAAGGTCCCGACCAAGAACAAAAAGAATTTTAGGTAGTGGTCTACAATGTATGATACTGGAATAAGTATGGCAGCAAGGGTGTTTACAGGAAGTTATGTGCGAGATAACTATCCAGGTAAATTGCCCCTACTGCCACGGTATGAAGGTAGTAAAAAACGGCGTAAAGCGCACGGGCAAGCAGAACTTCCTGTGCCGAGCTTGCGGGAAGCAGTTTCAGTACGCCTACCAAAAGGCTGGTTGCCGTCCTCAGGCAAAGCGCCTGGTGCTGCAGATGCTGGTGCGCAACTCCGGCATCCGCGACATCGAGCAGGTGACGGGCGTGCACCGGCAGACCGTGCTTGGGTGGCTCAACAAACAGGCCGCAGCCTGTGAGTTCAGGCCCCGCCAGCAAAGCTACGCCTCGGTGCAGATAGACGAGGTGTGGACGTTTGTCAAAGAGCGGAAAAGGCGCAAAAGGTGGCTTTTTTATGCCTATGCACCCGAAACCGCTGAGGTGCTGGCCTGGAGCTGGGGCAACCGCAGCCAGCACACGGTCAGAAGACTCTACAGGCAGTTGGAGAAACTTAAAATAGAGTGCTTCTGCACCGATGACTGGCCAGCTTTTTCCAAAGTGCTGCCCCCAGAAAAGCATAGTGTCGGTAAAGCATTTACCAGACACATTGAGGGAGTGAACCTGTGCCTGAGAACCAGAAACAGAAGAATCGTGAGAAAAACCGCCTGCTTCTCTAAAAAAGAGCAGAACCACTACAACGCCATGAAACTAATATTCTATTACAGAAACTATCATACATTGTAGACCACAACCGAATTTTATAACTGGATTCAAGAAAACTATAGAGAACTGGTTATAAAATCTAAAACCCTAATCGAAGATGAATTCGGGAATTGGAAAGAAGGCTTCACTATCAAAGACTTCGACAGAGAATTCCATTTGGTTGCCTTGTCGATTCCCAACCAGAAGAACAAACCATTTGAATGGAGCATGTCATTCGATACAGAACACGATGAAAACCATCAAGTGACGGTAGAGTTCAGCGGACATGAACCTCAAGCAGTAGTAATAGACGGTTAAAAACTACTCTACCCAACAAGGTATACAAGTCACACTTCGGCTACGCCTTGTTCGCCTTTTATACAAGACGTTGGTACACATTTAAAGTAAAAATTCACTTGAGAGACTTAAAGAAGTTTATCTTTTTGTTCAGGTTCCTAATTTGTTTTGCCTTTATTGGCATGGCAACTACAGGTTGTGCCCAGACAAGTAGAAGTGTAGCTTTTTTCAAAGATACCGAGGCTCATGAATTGGCTAAAGCAGTTGAAAATAATAATTTGAGTAAAATAGAAGTTTTGGTGAAGGAAAATCCAAGACTTCTGGAAGTTTCATCTGAATCAGGTTCAAACGTTTTAGCTTTAAGTGTCCATATGGAGAACTTCCAGTCTTTCAAGAAGCTACTGGAGTTAGGAGCTGACCCGAACTTTATAAATCCATATACTAAGTACAGTATACTGATGGAGTCAATAAAGCCTTATGGGAATAGTATGGAGTGGGTGAAGGACAACAGGTTTGCGCAGTTGCTTCTTAAATATGGCGCAGAGCCTAATTATGCTGTTGAAGCTGAGTTCACTAATGTAAAAGGCAACCATATACTTGCATCTTCACCGTTGTTGCAAGCATCTCGCTTGAATCTGGATATGGTAAAGCTCTTAATCGCCCATAAAGCAGATTATAATCAACGAGTTGATGGTAAAACTCCTTTTTCAGGGGCGGTGAGTTCTCGTAAGTTTGAGATAATAGACTACTATATTGATTCATTAAATATAGACGTCCGAGAGCCAATGCGGGTAATAGGTAATGACAGCTTATTTATCCAAGACTACCTTAATAGATTCATGAACTATGAAGAAGAGTCAGAAGGCTACAGGAAGAAAATGGAGTTGATAGGAAAGCTTGAATCAAAAGGAGTGGACTTCAAAAATTATAAGTACAAATAAAAACGAGTACCAACCACACCTTTACCATAGCTTCGCCATGGCAAAGCCAAGTCCGTTGTGTGTCATTATAAGTATGAAAAAGATAGTTTTTAAATTTTGGAATGACATCTTAGATGAAGATTATGTCGAGGGAGTATGGGCTGAAACTGTGGATGAAGAAAAGGGGCATTATAAGATTGACAATATTCCCTTTTTTGTCACTAGCTATTCCGTTGGAGACATTGTGCAGGTGGAAGAAGAGTATGAAGAACTAGTTGTGAAAGACCTAGTGGAGCCATCAGAGAACTCTACTCTTAACATTAAATTCTCAAAGGGGGCAGACAAAGATGAAACTTTAGAAAAGCTTGTCTCTTACGGTTGCAATTATGAAAGTATGGAAAACTTAATACCGGGCTACTACTCTGTAAATGTTCCATCATCTGTAAGTTACCAGCCTGTTTACAAGTTCTTAAAAGAATTAGAAATTAGAGAGCAACTTGGTTTCAGAGAAGCATGCCTTTGCCATAATAGAGAAGAACAGTAAAACATCGTCGGGCAACACAATGCATACAAAACCCTCACTTCGTTTCGGGCTACGCATGCACGAGTCCGTTGGCGGGGATAAGAATTATAAAATGTTTGGAATAATAAGCTTAGTATTTAGTGCTGTTTTGGCTTACTTTTTCTTTAAGCCATACTTAAAGCATCCAGCGACAAGGAAGAAGTTAATCAAAACATTTCTGATACTTCTGCCCATTGCTGTGATAGGTTCTTACATCGGTACCTACATTATTGAAGCTGGACAACCTGACTCTTTCAATGAAGGTGTAGAATTAGTAAAAGAAGACAAAAGAATAATAGAGAAAATTGGAAGCTACAAGTCCTTATGGTTTAACGAAAATGAATTACCAAAGGAAACGGATAATCCTGCCGACCTATTTTTCGAACTGGAAGGAAGTAAAGGTGTAGTTCAGGTTAAAAGTAAAGTAGCTAAAGACAATACAGGCAGATGGTATTTAGTAGAAGTACAGGATAGCTTAATTGAGCAGTACTAAAATTGAAAATTACCTCCGCCAACAAAATGCAGCCTGTATGCTCAGCTACGCTTAGCCCATCGGCTGCACGAGTAACGTTGGCAGGTATACACTAACAAATGGAAATACAGACTTTAGCAATCCTTTTCAGCACATTATTCCTCGCATTGTTCTTGGTGCTGATTTATGTGATAGCTAGAAACCCTAAATATTTTCTCTTTCAATTTCCCTTAGATGTATTGAAAATACTAGTCAAATGGCGGTCAAGTGAAGACATAAAGGCTTGGAATGAAAAAGATGACGATATTGAGTACAAAGCCAAGAGAAAGAAAAAGGTATACTTCCAGAGTGCTGACAAGTACATTTTAGCATTCAGTACAGAAGAACAGAAAGTGAAGCAATCTATCGCCAATGGTGTCGCATCATTGGAAGAATCAGCGCTATCCAACGAGACCTATATCAAATCTGATTACGCACTAATAGTTAAGTTGCCTAAGCAGACTGATTTTTACCTATTTCATTACCTACTTCAATGGCTTGACAACGAAGGTGTCTGTAATACTGGTTTTGTTAGCGGCAAAAGCACGGAATATGTTGTGTATCAGGATAAAAGTTCTTTAAACAATCTGATTGGAGAAACAGAAAGTGGTGCTAGATTCTCTGTTTCTCTTTATGAAGACTATATAGAATCTCAGTATTTGATGTTGGATAGAAATATTAAACTAGATAAGTTAAAGGGATTCAGAGTAATAAGTGAAATAATTAAAAGTACGACTGCCAACAAAACCTATAGTGCATAAACGCACCATAGCAAAGCCGTTGTGGCATAGCAAGATTATAAAAAGATGGTAGTACTAAGGACAAAAGAAGCTCTAATTGAAGGCAGGCATCTCCCAAAATTCGAACTGAATCAGGGAGAGCTTATTTCGCTGTTAGTAGATTCTTTGGAGTTCGAGCTTATCCTAAAAGACTACCTGACTGGAAAAAAGCAGCATCCCAATGTGGAGCTTTTCAGGCCCTTTGTATTTGTTGAGCATACCCCATATAAGGTTACACTAATGGATAGATTGTTGAAAAGGGACTTGGTGCGTCATTTAATTCAAAAAGAATTCAAAGGCTCCAATCAAAAGATAGAATCTATCATAGAAAAGGCGCACGTAAGTGCTGACTGGGAAATTAAAGGTTTGGCAGGAAATCCAAGACGGATATTGGCTACATTGATGGCACTTGAACATAGCAACTGTATTATCTATGATGTTACAGGTATGGACCCTTTGGGAGCAGAACGGCTCCACCAGATTGTACAGGATGAAATTAGAGTGGGCGAGGGAGCTGCAATAGAGATGAATGTGCCGACCTTTAACGGGAAGCGCTTCTTCCCAAAAGCCGACAAACTGGTTGAAATAAAAATGCCAAACCACAACAAAGTATAGCAGGTATGCTTCGGCTACGCCTTGCCATCCGCTATACCAGCACGTTGTGCGGCAGCATAAAAATAAAGACAGATAGGTAATGTCATTAATCGAGAAAGCTCAAAAATTAATAAGCGAAAAAATAAACGCATTGAGCCTACTTGATACTGGGTGGCAGAATAGAGCTTATGACTTCTTTTTAATATTCGGACAGAACGATGAGAGTGAATCTCCTTGGATAAAATCAAGTTGGTATGAGAACTTTGAACCTTATTTTGATAGACTTATAAAGCAGACTGATTCTTTAAAGGAAACAGGAATAAGGGTAATAAAATACAAGCCAGAAAAAAGAATTGCCAAAAAGGATAACAAAGAATTCATCTATCATTCAGAAGTAAAGTCAGGAAGATTAAAATGGGATATTAAGTCCCATGAAAAATGGACTGTTGTAAATAGTGCTGACTATTATTTTCTAAACCTTGAACTTTGGACTCCAATCTGGACGGTTTGTGAAAAGAGAGATTCTCCACCCGATATATTCATTACTATCTCGAATGAAAGAGATTTCGAAAATAAGCGAGAAATTCAATTTGGATACTTAATTGTTGTAGCCGTAGCGAAAAACTTAAAAACTGACTCAAAACCTGTTTTACGGGAGCTGTCAGAAAAAATAAACGCTAAAGCCACAATTTTGAAAACAAGAAAATGGGGAAAGCCTGAGACAGTTGGGAATTGGGCTTTTGTTAACGGAATTCAAGACACTTTTAGTGGCGGTATTTATAACGGACAAAGTTTACACTCATTAGATTTTAGTAAATTAGAATTTGAGCCAGTGTGGGAAATAATCTATCAAGAAAAATAAATGCCAAACGCACAACACAGTTTATACCCTATGCTTCGGCTGATAGCCTCGCACAAGGTATAGACGAGCACGTAGTGGTATATAAAAAATTATGAAAAGAGATAAAAAGTATAAGCTGAAGTTAAGCTTTCCTTATGAAGCCATCATGGCTTTGTTGTTCTTTTCATTCATGGTGCTTGTATGCCTCTGGCAGTACAGCATCAAAGGAGAAGTGGAGTATTTGGTAATAGGTTCTGGAGGATTCATTATCTTATGCTTCTTTGGTTGGCTTTTCAATGAAAACTATAAGAGCCTTGTAATTGGAGGAGAAGCACTGACGGTAAAGTACTGGTTGTGGTTTAATTCGATAACAATAAAAAAGCAGGATGTAAAAGGATACAAAATTAAAGAGACTTACACTAGACATGGTTTAGATTATCATATTATTCTTGTCCCTCTTAAAGGCAAGGAAATTACGTTCATTAGAGACTCCTATGCAAACTATGAAAGGTTAGAATTTTACTTCAAGAAAGTTGGTGTCCACTACATCGGTACTGAGAACATAAATTCACCATATAAGCATGTGTTAGCAATGATAACCATTTGGGGTACAGCAATAAGTGCAATGCTTTTTTTCTTGCTTCAGCTCTTTAAATTAGGTAAATGAAAATTCCATACCACAACCCTGCACAGACTCCATACTCGGCTGCGCCTCTTCCGCAGCCTGTCCTAATCCGTTGGCCGTGATTGGGATTATTTTCAGATTTCAAAAGTGGCGTGTCTTTCAGGCTTTTTAGGGGCTGGGCGGCATCAAAGGCCACTAAAGCGGGCAACGATCAGGAAAAGAGCCAAAGGCATAAATGGAATTTGGGCCTGAAGTCTTGCTTCGGCGGTGCCGGGAGAAAGCCAGCGCTTTCGGACGGGGGCGTCCAGGCAAGACTTTGGTGGGGCGAAGTTAGCGTCGGGAATTGACAAAGTCAAGGGGCTGACTTCGGCCAGGTGGCTCTTTTTCAGAGTGTTGCCCGGCAATAGAGAGGCCAATGATTAAATCAGTCTTTCTGTCGATTGTGGGCCAGCCCGGAGCCCGGCGCCTCCGGCAACGCCGCTAATACCACATTTACGGCATTGCCTCCGGCTAAAGCGCCACTTAGAAGGAATTTAAAAGGAGAAAATAACCCAACCAGAAAGGCTGTTTTCCCTAAAAAAAATAAAAAGAAAAAGTTCGCATAACCCGGGAGAAAAAAGGGAAAACAACCTCGACCAACACTGTCCAGATGCCATTGGAGGCAATTTGCTGAGCACAGCGATCCTCCAACGAAACACCATCTGGCCTAATCGTTATCTAAAATAGTGATTTAATGAAAAACCTACTTTTATTAATCTTTCTGCTTTTTCTCTCATGCCAGCAAAGCGAGCAAAAAATTGGCGAAGCAGATGAATTTAATTATAAAGTAGTGCCTTTGCAATCTATAGGGCCATACCCTACAGGTCCATATCTATTGGCTTTATATGAAAAGAAAAAATTAAAAAATCATGATTGGTATAGAGCAAAAGTGTTTTTAAAGAACTATAAATTTCCTGCTGGATATTCTGATAGTACTACTATAAGGTTTTTCAAAGGAAGGGCTTCCTTTGAAGACATAATGGAAGGGCGTGGCATAAATGCTGTAGTTAGAAATGATACAGGATATGTGAAATTTCAGGTTTTTGAGCCTAACCTTGAAAAAGGGGATTCTGTGCTTAAAGAATGGGAAGCTGTTATTATGAATCCTGCAATGCCTGATAGTATCATCTACACAGTAAGGGAAGAATATATAATATACGGTAGGTAAAACAAAATTAGATAACCACACCTATACGGCAGCTACGCCACCTTATAGCCAAGTACGTTGGCGGTAATAACGAATTTATGAAAAAAGCATTCTCCATTGTTTTTTTACTACTGTTCAGTATAATCAACGGAAATGCTGACTCTCCTCCTTCTTGGACTCCATATAAAGTAGAATCTGAAAATGGGGAGTTCTTCACTTGGCTGCGTTTCGTCGACAGTGATGCCACTAAGTCACCTTGGGAGCGGAAGTGGACATTAATAGTCTACACAAAAGATAGTACTGAACTTTGGCAACAGCAGATAAGACCCATGGGGTATCCAGAAGGAAAACTGTCGAATGACGGTAAGTACTTCTCCTATGTTAACTACTGGTACTATTCTGATTCTCCCGTAGTGGAAGTATACAGAAGAGAAAAAAAGCCATTCGCAATAACAGGTGATAAGTTTGACATACCCACGCAATATCTTCAACAGACCTCGTCCCACCGATTGTGGTTAGCAGACAAAGGGTATCATTACGCAAATGGAGCCAAGCAGCAGCTAATCATTAACACAAGGGACTCTAATACTTGGGTAGTAGATTTGGAAACAGGAGACATAAAAGTTGAAGGTATGAACATGAATTATGTTTATGCCTTTCTAGCTTCATCCATAATCATTACTTTGTTGTATATTTTATTTAGGAAAAGAAGTAGAATTACTTCCGCCAACAAAACCTAAACCACACCAAGGCGTGCTTTAGCCAAGCCGTTAGCCAAAACAAAAGCTATGAATTCAAAAGAGAAAATCATCAACAATTGCAACTGGTTCATAGCCGAGATAATTGAGCGTACAGAATCGGCTGATTCAGATAAATCAAATTCGAATAGAAGATGCAAAGTTTGGGGTAACTACCATCTGATTAAAGCATCGTCTGTAGAAGAAGCATATGAAAAAGCAGAAAAGCTAGGGAATGATTACAACTATAGCTTCAAGAACAAAAGCGGGGTGGAAATGGAAAATACCTTTGTAGGTATAGGTGATTTGCTGCCTCTTTACGAAGACTTAGAAGATGGTGCAGAAATTCTTTGGACGGACTACGGCTTGATAAGTGCTAAGCGTGCTGACAGATTCATAAAGCCTAAAAATGAATGGATTGAAGCTGTGAACAAAGTGAGAAAGAATAGAAAACGAGCAGAATAAAAATTGCTCTTGGCTAACAAGGTATAAATGTCACACATCGGCTTCGCCTTGTTCGCCTTTTATACTAGCCGAAATCTATGAGTAAAACAAGGGTTTTGCTCTAAATATTCTTCAATTTCAGTTCATAGGGCGTTCCCCGTTTCACCACGGCCACGATTTGG
>NZ_QEKI01000009.1 GCF_003096355.1 Pontibacter virosus
GGCCGCCCTGCCGGCTGCCCCTCTCTACTTCGTTTCCCCTATCCGCGTTACCGTGTCGGGAGTGCAAAGGTCCACAAATTTTCCGGAACCGCAAGGAGTATGTTATAACATTATCTTATGTTTTGAGATGGTTTCGTTTAACTATCTGAGTTGCACCATTAAAATTTTGTAAAGTTTTAAAAAGTTTCTTCTGCTTTCTACTCAACTCTTTTCACTTTAGCTTATTTGACTACTTTCCTTCTCTTCAAGCTCTTTGTCTCTCTATAAATAATAAGAGGTACAGCCATTTTACTGACTGTACCTCCACCTAATCCTACTTTATTTGCTACTATAGTGTAAAGTGGTGCTGTTAGCTCTTATACTACAGCTGTCTCTGCATATTCTTGCAAATACTTATACCTTTCTGTCAGCTCTCCTCTCTTGGCTATCGTTGCCCGTTCCAGCATACCCCCTTCATCATTGTTTAAAAACTGCGGGAACACGTAGTCTATAATATTGCGCCCGAAGTCGCGGGAAGCATTGCGGGGCAGTTCGCATGGCAGGTTGTCGACGGCCATTACAGTAATATTGTCTTTTCTGCTGTAGGCTGGCTCTAGCTTGCCTGTCTCTGGATTGTAGTCGTAGGCGGGTTCAGGTATAGTAGTGGCTCGTTTGGTGGTAGGTATAGATCCATCCACATCGCAGGTGATATCGGCGATGGTGTCGATCTTGAAGTCGGGCTGGCGGGTGTCTTCTTCCGAGAACAGTTTCGGGGCATTCGGATCCCAGTAAGCACAGGCCATCAGGAGGTCGGTTACTTTAGTGAATTTGCGGAAGGTGGACTGATATAGCTCCGGGTGGGCGTAGAAATCAGGAGAGTCCCATACCTCTACATCGGGGCGGTTGTTATAGTCGCCGGAGTGCAGCTGGGCGTATACCGGCTCGTTGAACTGCTTATACAAGTAGTCGAACACGCTCACCTTTTTAATACCCATCTTGTCGAGCACTTCCATGGCGCCTCCTGCCACACGGCCACCACCGGTCACGGCAATCTTTATTGGTGGGAGCTTCACCTTAAAGTATTCTTCCTGCATGTCTTCCATCTCGTGGCAGAGGTAAGCGGGCTTCAGGTCGAAGAGCTTCCACTTTTTGCCATAGGTCAGGATACCGTTATAGGCCCCCACTATACCGGCATACCGGCCAAAGGCCACTACACGCTGCCCTTGCGCATTGGTCAGGAGCTCGTAATCTATTAAGGTGATGTTCTTGTCGAGCACGGCACGCAGGAGTTTAGCGTTATGAGGCTGCTTCTTTATTGTATGCGAGAAGAAAAAGTAGGTCTTGTTCGGTATCAACTGGTCGATGGGCACTTCCTTCACGCCCATCAGCACATCGCAATCGTTCAGGTCCTGCTGCAGGGCTATACCTAGTTCAGCGTATTCTTCGTCGGTAAAACAGCGCACGTCACTCGGTTGCACCACCACCTCTGCTCCTGGAAACGCCTGCATGGCTTCCACGCATTTTTTAGGGGTGAGCGGCACGCGCTTGTCAACTGGTATTTTGCCTTCCTTGATGATGCCGATCTTAACTTTTTTCATAGGTGCGTGTTTGTGAATTGTTCTGCTGCAAATTGTGTTTGAAAGTCTGGGAAAAGCGGAGGACTACACCTTATATATAGGTGCGCCTTCTATTATAGTGTAAAAGGCCAGTCGCCACACCTCGAACTATTTAGCTTTCATGCTTCAATATAATAAACAATTACTATTACTTTTGTAGAAATTACTGAAAGAGCGCCTTTGGCTTGTCTTCCAGCGCAATAGAAAATCCCAAATTCCCAATCAATACTTCATCGTTATGATACTTAAAACAAAACCTGCTGATACTTTCAAGGAGCGCCACAACGGCCCTGACAAAGCACAAATGCAGGACATGCTTAAAACCATCGGGGTAGACTCGCTGGATCAACTGATTGAGGAGACCGTACCGGCCGCCATTAGACTTAAAAAGCCGCTGAACCTGCCAAAGGCGCTTTCTGAAACCAACTTCCTGAAGCAATTCGGTGAGATCGCCAGAAAGAACAAGGTATACAAGTCGTATATCGGTTTGGGTTACAACGACACCATTATGCCTCCAGTGATACTCCGCAACATCATGGAGAATCCGGGTTGGTATACTGCTTATACCCCTTACCAGGCTGAAATTGCGCAGGGCCGTCTGGAGGCGCTGATCAACTACCAGACCATGGTAATGGACCTGACCGGTATGGAAATCGCCAACGCATCTTTGCTGGACGAAGGTACTGCCGCCGCCGAGGCCATGGGTATGTTCTACGCCCAGCGCAAAGGTGCACGCAAGAACGCGAACCGCTTCTTCGTTTCGAACCTGGTGCTGCCGCAGACGCTTGACATTCTCACTTCACGCGCTATACCTATCGGCATTGAGCTGGTAATCGGTGACCACCGTGAAGTAGATTTCAATGACGAGACTTTGTTTGGTGCCCTGGTGCAGTATCCTGCTGCCGACGGTGCCATTTTCGATTATACAGATTTCATTAGCAAAGCGCACGAGCAGGAAATGCTGGTTGCCGTAGCTGCTGACATTCTTTCTTTGACGTTGCTAACACCTCCAGGTGAGATGGGAGCCGACGTAGTGGTAGGTACTACCCAGCGTTTCGGTGTACCGATGGGCTTTGGTGGTCCGCACGCAGCTTACTTTGCTACGAAAGACGCTTTCAAGCGTGTGATTCCGGGCCGTATCATCGGTATTTCGGTGGACGCCGCTGGTGATAGAGCCTACCGTATGGCTTTGCAGACACGCGAGCAGCACATCCGTCGCGAGAAAGCGACTTCTAACATCTGTACCGCACAGGTACTACTGGCGGTAATCGCGGGTATGTATACGGTGTACCATGGCCCACGTCGCCTGAAGTACATCGGTCTGAACACGCACTCTTTAGCGCAACAGCTGGAGCAAGGCCTGAAAGCACTTGGCTTCGAGCAGTTGAACGAGCAATACTTCGATACGCTGAAAATTGCGGTGGAGAGTGCTGACATGAAGAACGCTATCCGCACCGAGGCAGAAGCGGCGGGTATCAACTTCCGTTATTTCGAAGAGAACTTCATCGGTATTTCCCTGCACCAGAACACCGAGCTGGAAGATGTGAAAGACATCCTGGCGGTGTTTGCGAAAGTGGCTGGTAAGTCGGCTGATGTACTCGATATAGACGAACTGCCGGAAGAGACAGAAATCACCTGGGCAGATAAACTGATCCGCACCAGCGAGTACCTCACCCACGAGGTGTTCAACAAGCACCACTCCGAGCACGAGATCCTGCGCTACATGAAGCACCTGGAGAACAAAGACATTTCGTTGGTTCACTCCATGATCTCTTTGGGCTCTTGCACCATGAAATTGAACGCCACAGCGGAGATGATTCCGGTGACCTGGCCAGAGATCGGGCAGCTGCACCCATTCGCGCCTGCCGACCAGACACAAGGCTATGCCGAGATTTTCAAGAATTTGGAAGCCTGGCTATGTGAGATCACCCGTTTCGATGCGATGTCGCTGCAGCCAAACTCTGGTGCGCAAGGCGAGTACGCTGGCCTGATGGTGATTCGTGCGTACCACGAGTCACGCGGCGATTATCACCGCAACGTAGCGCTAATCCCTTCTTCAGCTCACGGCACTAACCCGGCCTCTGCTGTAATGGCGGGCATGAAAGTGGTGATTGTGAAGTGCGACGAGAAAGGCAACATCGATGTGGCTGACCTGCGTGCGAAAGCCGAGCAATATAAGAATGAGCTGTCTTGCCTGATGGTGACTTATCCATCTACACACGGTGTGTACGAGGAGTCAATCATCGAGATTTGCCAGGTAATACACGACAACGGTGGCCGTGTGTACATGGACGGTGCCAACATGAACGCCCAGGTAGGTTTGACGTCGCCAGCGCACATTGGTGCTGACGTATGCCACCTGAACTTGCACAAGACGTTTTGCATCCCTCACGGTGGCGGTGGTCCTGGCATGGGCCCGATCGGTGTGGTAAAAGATCTGGCTCCGTTCCTGCCGGGTCATGCGGTAGTTGACCTTGGTCGCAAAGAGGCTATTAACGCCATCTCGGCTGCTCCTTGGGGTTCTGCTTCTATCCTGCCAATTTCATATGCATATATCGCGATGATGGGAGGCGAAGGTCTGACAGAAGCTACCAAAATGGCCATCCTGAATGCTAACTATATTAAGGCGCGTCTGGAGAAGCACTACCCGGTGCTGTATGTAGGCGCTAATGGTCGTTGTGCACACGAGATGATTCTCGATTGCCGCGAGTTTAAGAAGTTCGGCGTAGAAGTAGAGGATATCGCGAAGCGTCTGATGGACTACGGTTTCCATGCGCCTACCGTATCGTTCCCGGTAGCGGGCACGTTGATGGTGGAGCCAACCGAATCGGAGGCACAGGAAGAACTGGATAGATTCTGCGACGTGATGATCTCAATCCGTGAGGAGATTCGTGAGATCGAAGCGGGCAAGGCTGACCAGAAAAACAACGTGCTGAAGAACGCGCCGCATACCCTGAAAGTGGTGATGGTGGAGAACTGGGAGCGTCCTTACTCTCGCGAGAAAGCGGTATTCCCAATGGCATACCTGCGCGACAACAAGGTATGGCCAACTGTTAGCCGCATCGACAGCGCTTACGGCGACCGTAACCTGGTTTGCTCTTGTGCTCCGATTGAAGCCTACAACGAGAATGAAAATGAGATGGTAGCGATCGGCTAACTTATCCATTCCCTTATACCTGAAAAGCCTGGCCACCTCGGTCAGGCTTTTTTGATTTTGGGCCGTGCAAATCGCCTTCGCCTGTACTTCTTCATGCCTTGATTTAACAACATCATTTTAGCGTGCACCTGGCAACAATCTCCACAGCTATACCTACTAGTTATCCAGCACCGTATACCTGTTTTAGAAATGTCCTGTACCTAATCCAACAACTCTATGCGAAACGCTATACCTCACTTCAAACACTGGCTATACCTGATCCCTGCCTTCCTGATCGGTTTGAGCGGCTGCATACCTTCTATAGTAGCTGACAGCACTTACGACCGCAGCGTGGATTTCCAGATATACCGCACTTTTGCTTTGCTTGAACCCGAGATGGCCAATACCTCCGCTGACCCCAACCTGTACGAGCCGCTGCTGGACAGGCGGGTGCGCGATGCAATCGCAGCTGAGTTGGTTAAGAAAGGTATGCTGCTTGACGTCGAAAATCCAGACCTGCTGGTTGCTTATGATGTGTCAGTAGCACAGGATGCCGCTACTGCTTCCCCTGATTTTGGATACGCTTACTGGTTTGGCTATCGTTTCAATTATAACTCTGCCGATTTTCCGGGATACAGACCAGTCGCACAATATATACCTGGAACCATGCTGATCGACCTGATATCGGCCAGTACCAACGAGTTAGTGTGGCGCGGCGCGGCAGAAGGCGATATTAATGTGACACAGACAGACGAGAGCAGGATCAGAAGGTCCATTATCAGTATCCTATCACAATATCCACCTAACAGACCCGCTTCCAGCAGGCCAAGTTCACGATAACTTACAATCGATAAGACAGGCTGAAACCACCATAGTAGTTGCGCGGTGAAGCTGGTTGGAAGTAGCGTCCGCCAAAGGCGTTCAGGTCGTTGCCCAGGCTGTACTTCTCATCCGTCAGGTTTTCAGAGCCGGCAAATACATCCAGCACAAACTGATTCCCCAATTCCCTTCTCAACCCAAGTCGCGCTCCCGCTACCAAATAAGTATCGGCATATACCGTGTTCTCGTCGGTAAGCGGAATCTCATCCACATAGTTGGCTGTCAGGTATAGGTATAGCCCGAAGCGGGTAGCCAGGTCTAGGCCGGCAGTCAGGGTGTGTGGAGCCACGCCGGTCAGTTTATTGCCACTCAGGTCGGTGTCGTCTTTCTGGTAATCGCGGAAGCGGAAATGGCTGTAGGTATAGCTGCTCCATACCTTGAGTAAAGTAACCGGCTGCGTCGCATCTTCGAGTAAGGTATAGCCTAGGGCCGCTTCGAGTCCGCTTTGCGAAGTGGCCCCCACGTTTCGGAACACAGCTATACCGGACAAATCCTGTCGACTTGCAATTGTTTCCCGCAACCTGAAGTGAAAAGCTACCAAATCAAAGCTCAATTTCCTGTTCAAGGTATAGCCGCGTATACCAGCTTCGTAGTTGATGCCTTTCTCCGCTTCCAGTTCCTGGTTGAGAGCGCCGTCGGAGGTGAGCAACTCTTCTTCAGAAGGCGGCGAGAAACCAGCACTCACACTGCCGTGCACCGACACCTGATCTGATAAGCGATTAAGTAATGATACCCTGGGGGAGAGCACCGCACTGAAATCTCTGGTGTATTGGTACGCACCACCACTCGGTGCCTGGTGCAGACGCGTGATCTCATACCTGGTATCGTTCAAACTGAGGGCAGCTGTGGCGATCCAGTTGCCGGGCAACTCGAACTCAGCTTGTGTGAAAAGCAATCCCGTTTTAGCTAGTACTTCGTCATCGGTACGCAATGAGTCGGTGCGCCCCTGGTTGTTGTCATAAGTGCGAGCCGCTTCGAAGCCCCGCTGGTATTCTCCCCCGAAAGTTACTGTTGTAGCTACTGTACCAAGGTTGGTGTTATACACAAATCGGCTCCGGCCTCCATATTCCTGGTTCGTGTTGCGCTCGTAGTCGGTATTGAACGGATGGTCTCTATACCTAAACAAGCCATACAGGGCCGTCGTGTTTTTCCAGCTGTCGCTAAAGCGGTACTCATGCGATAGGACGATGTTTATACCTTGCTGGCTCATCGAGGCATTTTGGTTAACACTCCCGAACATCCCGCCGCGTGCCTGTCGCGGATCCTGCTCATACTGCTCACGGGTTAGTCCGCCGGGCAGCTGATAGAAAAGATCAGAGTAAATCAGGTTGGCCTGGATCGTGCTCTTCTCAGATGGATTGAAAATAGAGGTGAGCATCAGCGTTTCGCGGTCCATACCCGACTGCTCGCGATAGCCGTCGATTTGCTGGCGGGTGTACTGCAGGTATAGGCTCTGCTTCTCGCTGCCCACACTGGCACTGGCGGTATAGCGCTGCAAGCCGAATGAGCCAAAGGTCGTTCCCACCTGAAAAGCCTTCTCTCCGGGGGCTGCCCTGCGTGGCTCGAATAGCACCGTGCCGCCAGTACCGGCTCCGTAAATACTTCCTGCCGGACCTTTCAATATTTCCAAACTGTTGAAGTTAGCCGCATCCAGCAGGTTTAGGTTCGTAATGCCATTCGACTCCGTAAACGGCATCTCCCCCAGATATACCTTCACATTCCTTATCCCATAAGGAGACCGTAAACTGCTGCCCCTGATAGAAAGCCGGTAACTGGCCGTAGCTCGCTCCTCCATGCGCACTCCTGGTACTGTGTTTACAGCCCGTACCAAAGAGCTTTCGTCAAAGCGCTGGATTACTTCCCGGTCAATTACACTTAAAGCGCCAGCCGTTTCCAGCAAAGGCCGGTTGCTTTCATAACCCGTCACAACCACCTCCGAAAGGTTAGCCGTCAATGGCTGCAGGTATACGCGCACCGCTATACCTGGCTGGAAGCGCTGCAGTAAAACCGTATCTGGCTTATAGCCAATGTGTGAGATTAATAAGAAAGACGCCTGGTCTGCTACAGACAGCTCAAAGCGTCCAGAAACTTCAGTCAGCGTTTGCTCACCGCTATTGGCTGTGATGGTCACACCTTCCAGCGCCTGGTGAGTATGGGCGTGCAGTACCTGGCCAGCGACCTGCTGCTGGGCGTAACCCAGCAAAGGCAGCAGCATAGTGGTAGTCAGAAAAAGGGATTGGAGCAGGAGTAATAATTGATTCATGTATGCAAGTTAGCTGCTAACAAAACGGGTTATACCAGGCAAGGGTTAGAATTATGCAGGATTTGCTATGTCTGCCTAATTGTAACAATCACAGCTGGCATTCGGTTAAATCAAAATACAAATCAACTCTGTGAACTTAACTGTACCAAAACTATGAAGAAAATACTCACAACTACTGCTTCACTGGCCTTGGCACTGGCGTTCATCAGCTCGCCAGCCTTTGCTCAGGAAGACGAGAAGCCAGTCAGCGCATCCGTAGAAGGCCACATTTTTAAACCTGCCCGCGTAGAGGCGACCGATGCCCGAGTAAAGCAGCTCAAAGTACCGGCAGGCTTCCAGATCACCAAATTTGCCGAGAACCTGAACAAGCCCCGCATGATTGCCGTGAGCAACGATGGGGTGGTGTACGTGACCGACCGCGACAAAGGAACCGTGATGATGCTCCGCGACACGAACAAAGATGGAAAAGCCGAAGAGCAGAAAGTGGTTGCTACGAAAGAGCACATGCACGGCATTGCCATAAAAGATAATAAAATCTGGCTGGCTACCGTGAAGGAGCTCTATACAGCCAACATCAACAAAGACGGTTCGTTATCTGAACTCCAACTGCTGCTGGATGATCTGCCCGATGGTGGTCAGCACCCCAACCGTACCCTGCGCATTGGCCGCGACAACAAGCTCTACATTTCCATCGGCAGCACCTGCAACTCCTGCGACGAGCCCAACAAGGAGCACGCCACCATTCTGCAAGCTGACCTCGACGGCAAAAACCGCAAGGTATACGCCAAAGGCCTGCGCAACACGCTTGGCTTCGACTGGCACCCACAGAGTGGCGAAATGTTTGGCATGGATCACGGAATTGACTGGCTGGGCGATGACGAACAGCGCGAAGAGCTCAACAAAATAGAAGAAGGTGCGGACTACGGCTGGCCCTACATCTATGGGGAAGGCAAGGAAAACCCAGGCGACCAGCCCAAAGATATGAGCTATGAGGAATACAAGAAGAAGACCAAGTATCCGCTGCTCACCTACACTGCCCATGCCTCGGGTCTGGATATGATTTTCTACAAAGGCAACCAGTTTCCGAAAGAATATCAGGGCGATGCCTTTGTGGCCTTTCACGGATCCTGGAACCGATCCAAGCCTGCCGGCTACAAAGTGGCTCGCGTTCGTTTTGAAAACGGCCAGCCAAAGGAGTTTGTAGATTTTGTGACAGGCTTTCTGGTAGACGACAACAAATCGCAGTTTGGCCGCGTGGTTGGGCTGGCTACCCATACCGATGGCTCACTGCTGATCACCGATGATTCTAATGGCGTCATATACCGTGTAGCACATAGTGCTGCAGGCAACCAACAGCGCAACAAACGTTAAATCTTCCATAAGCTACAAAAGAAAAAAGGCTCCGTAGAATCTGCGGAGCCTTTCCAAACTATGAAAGCTAATGAAATAAAGATCTATTGAAAGAGGTCTTACTTGATTCGGAACTCTGTTCTTCTGTTCTGCTGGTGCAGTTCCTCCGGACAAGCAACGCCGTCTATACACTTATTTACTAACCTTGTCTTACCGTAGCCTTTGGCAGTTAGTCTGTCTTTGGCTATACCTTTCTCGATCAGGTAGTCCACGGCGGCCTGGGCTCTTCGCTCTGAGAGCACCTGGTTGTACTTCAGGCTTTCACGGCTATCAGTGTGCGAGCTCAGCTCTATTTTGATCGTTGGGTTCGCCACCAGTACTTCGGCCAGCTTATCCAATTCTTTGGCAGCATCCGAACGAATATCCCACTTGTCCAGGTCGTAGTAGATGTTCTCCAACACAATAGCCACATCCTTCTCGTCCCGGTCAAAGACCATCGCTACTTGCACAGTATCAGTGGCGGTTTTCGGTACCTCTACCTGTACGTTCTGGTTTAGGTAGCCTTGCTTGGAACCCTTCAGAGCGTAGATGTTGCCTTTGCGGCCATCCATAAAGTATTGGCCTTTTGTGTTCGTGGTTGCTACACTGGTATCATTCAGGTTCTGCTGCGATATAACGAGCTGTACCTGTGAAAGTGGAAGCTGCACATTTTTCTTCTGCTCGTTCTGCTTGCGCTCCATTGTGGTCACTGCCAGTACTACAGGCTTTTGCAGCACTTTGAAACTGTAGATATCATCCGTGCCGTTGCTGCTTTCGCGGTTAGAAGATAGCAAGCCGGTTTCTTCGTCTTCGTTGAACATGATGCCATAGTCGTTCTTCGACGAGTTGATTGGATGGCCCATATTGTTCACCGCCGTCCAGGCAGCGTGTTTGCCCTCGGCTGAGAAGATATCCAAACCGCCCATTCCCATGTGTCCGTCAGACGAGAAGTACAGCTTGCCATTCTGATCTACATAAGGGAAGCTCTCGCGGCCCGGCGTATTGATCAGGATACCTGCATTTACAGGCTCTCCCCAGCTGCCATCCGGCTGACGCAAGGTATAGTAGATGTCCGTCTCACCCACACCGCCCGGCATATCCGACACAAAGTACATGATCTTGCCGTCAGGCGACAGGGCCGGATGCCCTACAGAGTACTCTGCTACATTGTTAAAAGTAAAAGGCTTAATCTCTGTCCAGGTAGTACCGCGTCTTTGAGAAGAGTAGATCTCCAGTCGGTTTATGTATTCCTGCACCTGCGACTTGTCTACCCAGCTTGTCGGGTCGGCGTTGCCCGCCTTGCGCTTCTGCACCAGTTGGGTACGGGTGAAGTATAGTGTCTGCCCGTCTTCCGTGGCCGATGCCGTGGCATTGTGATACTGGTCATTGATCATTTCGTGCAGCGCCGTAGGCTTACCCCAGTTGCCATTGCCATCGCGGCTGGCCATAAAGAGCTGCAGGTATGGGCGACCGGTCCAGCCGTAGGTGCCAGCGGTTTTTCCCTCCTGGTTTACGCCACGGTCCGACGTGAAGATGATCGCGTCTTTGCCATAGTTCATCGGGCTGAAGTCAGAAAAACCCTGGGCATTCAGTCCGCTCAGGCGCTGTACTTCGGCCAGTGGCATTTTCTGGTTCATCCAGTTCATGGCTTTGTCGCAAGAGGCCATCAGGTGCTGGGCACGCTCCTCTACATCCGGCACTTCCTCGGCCCACAGCATGTACTGCTGCTTGGCTTCCTCGTACTTGCCGTTACTGCGCAGCGCCTCTGCATAATGGTAAATGTTCTGCGGATCGCGGCCTGGCATGGCCACCACCTGCGCGTACCAGCGCTCTGCCTCTACGGTCTGGCGTGTCAGGCGGTAAGAGTCGGCTATGCGCTCAGCTGTTTTCACATCCGGCTTGCGCTTCTCCGACGCCTTTTTGTACTGCTCTAAAGCCAGCGCAAATTCAAACTTTTCGTAGTGCTTGTTTGCCTTGCGGAGCTCCTGCTGCGCTTCGGCTACAGGTGCTACGCCCAGTAACAGGGCAGCAGTAAGGTATAAGGGTATATGTCTGAAATTCATATGCGGTAAGAGCTAATATTAAAAGTATTGAGGCGTCAGCATTTTCGTGTCCTGCTTCTTGAAGAAGTAGTAACCTACCGAGATCTCGTGCGATTGAAAACCGTTCAGGTCGTTGAGCATGCGGTCGTAGGAGTAACCCAGGCGCAAGGCGTTGGTCACCTGCAGTTCAGCGATCAGAGCCACGGCAGTACGCTTGTTTACGGGGTCCGCCTCCGGATTTTTGTTGAACAGGTTCATGCTCGTGCGGTAGGAGCTGCCCAGCCACAGACGGTCGCCCAACAGCACAAAGCCATTCAGGTCCACGTTGGCAGGGGCATGGAAGTCTTCCTTGATCAGCACGCTTGGCTTGAGCTTCACAAAGCTGCTTACGTCAAACACATAGCCTGTCGTGAAGTAGTAGTGGCGAACCGGCTCGATCTGAAAAACGTCCTTGAACTGGATCAGGTCGGATGCGGAAAGGCCAGCGTAGAAGCGTGATGTATTGTAATAAACACCCAGCTTCACATCAGGTCTGTAAAACACGTCTCTGCCCGCAGGTATACTTGGATCATCCGGAACACCTAGCTCCGCACCATCCATCACACTCTGCACCACACCGGCTGCTATACCTAAGCTCAGCGTTCCGCGTGCGCTCACCGATACACGGGCCGCCGCGTTGGCATAAGCCGAGGTAGTAGAATAGGCACCAATCTTGTCGCGGGTGAAGTTCGGGCCCAGGCCCAGGCGCTCGTGGCTGGTCAGGCCGTCTACGCTCAGCGCCTGCGTCGTAGGCGCCCCGTCTATACCTGTCCACTGCGAACGGTGAAATGCGTTGATATTAAGTACACCTTTGGTCCCGGTATAGGCCGGGTTAATGGCCATACTATTGAAGATGTACTGCGAGTACTGCGGGTTTTGCTGGGCATTAGCTGCAAAGGTCAAGAACAGCGCCAGCAGGGTATAAAGTATTCTCATGGTAATAAAATTTTCAAATGAATGCACTCGCTTATCGGAAGATGGTCACATAGCCGCTGTAGTCCTGGTACTTACCATCGCATAGCTTCACCCTTACCTTGTAGAAGTAAGTACCTTGTTCCAGCCCCTTGGCAGCCCAATCGTTCTTGTAGTTCTTCTGCTTAAATACCTCAGATCCCCAGCGGTTGAACATCACCATTTCGTTGTCCGGGAACTTGTCCAGGTTCTTCACCAGCCAGGTATCGTTCTTGCCGTCACCGTTCGGGCTAAAGGCTTTCGGGAATTCCAGTTGTCCGTCGGCCATTCTGGCGTCCATATCGATGCTGTATTCGGCTGAGCCTGCGCAGCTGCCGTTGTATGCAATCACGCTCACGCGGCCTGTTGCCGTTGGGCTGCTGGCTTTTACTTTGATGGTGGCCGTGCCCTGACCAGACTCGATGGTGAAGCCTTCTGTTACCGTCCAGGTATAAGATGTCGCTCCTTCTACCGGATCGGCGGTATAGATCAGTCCCTCGCAGACGCTGCTGTTATCCGTGATGCGGGTAACAGGGGCAGGAGGCATGGTGATGTCGATGTTCAGGCTAGCCCAGTCGCTGATGCCGCAACCATTAATGGCCCTCACACGCACGGTACCGCCCGTTTCGGCAGCAGCCACCGTAATGCTCGTGCCGTTGCTGGCGCCTTCGATCGTCAGGCCACCGGTCGTTTCCCACTCGTAAGCGGTCGCGCCAGGTATAGCTTCGATGCTGAAGGAGTTGCCTGTGCTATTGAGGCACACGTTCATGTTGCTGTTGATTGTTCCAGGTGTCGCCGGCTTCAGCGACGGTGAAACGGCCAGTTTGGCTACAGCACCTGCACCACAGTTTTTCACCGTGTTGGTGGCGTATACCTCTATGTCGCCGCTCGTCTCACCTACTGTTACGTTGATACTAGTACCAGTCAGTTTGTCGGCGCTCCAGCCCTGCGGTACTGCCCAGGTATAGGTCATGCCTGCCTCCGGTGATGCGATGCTGAACGTGAGTGTTGCTCCGATACAGCCTGTAGTTGCCGTACTCGCAATAGAAGGTGCTACTGGTTTCAGGGTCACTTTCACAGGCACACTGAGGGCTGCGCTTGTGTTACAGTCATTACCAGCTTTCACCGTGATCGGGCCTCCTTCTTTACCAACTTTTACTTTTACTACTCTGCCATTCTCCGTTTCGCTTACTATAGACCAGTCCGCTGTCGGGAAGGCCCAGGTATAGCTCGTAGCACCGGCTACTACTGGTGTGCTGAAGGTTGTCTCTTCGCCTTCGCACAGGTCCAGGTTGCCCGTGATGGACAGCGGTATTGCCGGTGATGGCGTAACCATCAGCACTTTCTCTATGGTGCTGCTGAAGCCACAGGCATTCGTCACCGTTAGGTATACCTTGCCGCCTAGCAGGCTCTGGTTCTTAGGACGAACACTCACGCTCGTGCCCGCATCGTTTGTGCCTTCTACAAACTCGAGGTTGCTGTCCAGTGTCCACTTATAAGTAAGACCTTCTACAGCTGCCGCACGCAGGGCTATACCTGTAGTGCTGTTGAAGCATATGCTGGCGTCTCCTGTAATCGCTACTTTTTCTGGCTCGCCGATTACATTGACAGTAGTTTCAGCAGTCTTACTAACATCCTTACACTGCGTTTTCACGGTTACTTTTATTACCTGAGCGTTTAGCGTGGTGCCTGCGGTAACGGTTATGGTGCTGCCGTCTTCAGATTTGCTCACCGTTTTCCAGCCTGCTGGCAGTAACCAGGTGTAGGTGCCACCGATCACATCCGACGTTGCTTTGAAAGTGAGTTCACCTCCACGGCATACTGAAGTTGGCGCCTCCACAAATGACAGTTCGATGTTCGGGTTACACTTCACATCCGGAATCACCACAACATCTTCATTATTGTCAGGGTCAGAGTCATCCGGATCACCCGGGTTGTTAGGGTCTCCCGGATTATTTGGGTCATTCGGATCGCCTGGGTTATTCGGATCTTCTGGGTTATTCGGATCTTCTGGGTTGTTGGGATCAGTAGGGTTAGAAGGGTCTTTGCTGATGATGCGTGCAATGTTGCGAACCTGGCCTGCCTTTACTAACTGAGCGTTAATAATAAGCTCAGCCGTTGCTTTTGCCTCCAGCGAAGGAATCTTGAATGCCCCAGTCACTGGGTCATACGAAGTGCCACTGCTTACACTGAAGTCCACCAACCGAAGGCTCTCCGGCAGTTTTTCGCCTACTACGATATTTTTTTCTGATGCTGCGCCATGGTTCGTTACCACGATGCGGTATTGCACCATATCACCGACCATGTACTCTGCCTTGGCGTTTACCAATTCTTTCGTTACGCCCAGGTCAGGCAGCAGGATCACTACTTCCTCTTCGTTGTTGTCCGGATCCTTGTCATTATCCGGCGTGCGGTCGATGATGGTGGCCACGTTGCGGATGGCACCCGTGCGAACGATCTTTGCATACACAAGCAGTGTGGCAGAAGTGTTTCCTGCCAGTGTAGGGATATTGAATATACCTGTCGAGGCGTCGTAAGTCGTTCCGCTGGTAGCAGTATGCTTTACATACTCAAGTTCCTGTGGCAACTGCTCTCTTACATTTATATTCGTCTGAGGCATTGAGGCGTTGTTTGACACCTTAATCTCAAAGGCCACCACATCGTTTAGCTTATACTCGCTCTTTGGATCAATAAGCTTCTTGGTTACACCCAGGTCAGGCAGGATGATCTCCACCTCTTCCTCGTTGTCATCCGGATCTTTGTCATTGGGGCGGTCGATGATCGTGGCTACGTTGCGGATGTTGCCCGTGCCAACAATCTCGGCATATACGATCAGTGTAGCAGACGCATTGCCTGCCAGTGTCGGGATGTTATAAATGCCTGTCTCAGGGTTATATTTGGTGCCGGGAGTTTCCTCATGTCGCACATATTTCAACCCGCTCGCCAGTTGCTCACTGACATTAATATTCGTTTCTGTTTTCGATGACTTGTTGTCGACCTTGATCTCGTAGGCAATTACATCGCCTAAGCTATAGCTTGATTTCGGGTCAATGATGCTTTTTGTCAGGCTTAGATTTGGGAGAATTATTTCTACCTCATCTTCATCATCATCCGGTTCAGGGTCTGGGTTATCGCCAATAATGATCACTTCATTTCGGATATTTCCCGTACCCGTTACTTCAAACACGATTTTGATTGACTCCTGTGTGTTAGGCTCCATGTCCCCTATGACCCATTGATGGGTACTAGCGTCATAGTAAGTCTGCCCTGTGGCGGATTCTGCCCGCACAAACTTAAGACCTGTAGGAATTCTCTCGCTCACCGCTACATTTTTAGCAACGCCTGGCCCTCTGTTTACAGCCTTAATGGTGTAGGTTACATAAGCTCCTACCGACACGTCGGTAGCGTCTGTTTCTTTTGTTACTGAGAGGTCAGCTTCTACCACGTTCTGCAAAGCCAGAATGTTGGTATTGAAGTACACAGTCTCCTGCAAAGAAATGGCTCTGCCAATCAAGGTTACATTATCGCCTAAGGTGACACTCTTCTTAGCGATGATGTTTCCTTGAAAAAAGCCTGGTGCGCCGATGTTCACATCGCCCTCTACAACCCAGTAAACATTCTCCGGTGAGGCCCCCATAGCAGATAACTGCACTGAGCCTGCATTTGAATTGAAATTGCCGTCAATGATAAAAACGAACATCGAGTTGAAATCTCCACCCCCTGAAAGCTGAAGTATGCCGCTTAGCGTGGCGTCACCCGGAATTTTATAGACGCCTGGGCCTAGGGTGCTGCCACCGCCTAAAGTGGAGTTGCGAACCTGTGTTACAGGCAAGTCGCGCAACGCCTGGTAGGCTAATTTGGCATCACGCATTCCTTCCTCTGCCACTTCATTGGCTATTTCCTTCCTACCTGTCAGCAGATTAAGATATTGGTCTTCGCCGATTGATTTACCCGGGCTTGTGCCCAAATAACCATAGACGGTTGTGACACCGGGACCATTGGCTTGGATTTTAGTGTCTGCCAAGGCCGAGAACTTAGTGGCGCGGCCAAGGGTGATTTCTGTTTGCGCAAAAGTAAGGGTGGTGGCGGCGAACAGAAAAAGGGTGAGAAGCAGTAAAATTCTACTCATAAGGGTTATGAAAAAAAGCGTAATAAATCAGGCATAAATATAAATGTATTTCCATAAACTTTTACTATATCCTGATACTTATATATTCCAGATAAGTTTAGTACAATATAAAAAATACAATATATAGGCAGGAATAAAATGTTATAACAGCAATTGCGTAATACTATTCCAATATAAATAAGACAAAGTTTTTTTTCAGAAAAGCAGAATTACAGTACAAATATCTTGAAAGGGACATATATGGTTTTGTTACTACTTGAATATTTGGATATACTAATTTAGTGCCCTTTGGTTGCGTAAATACTTATTTTGTACACCTTTTGTTATATCGGCGGGCAAAGGAACTGAAAAAATCTTAATTAAAATAGGGAAATTTAGGCAAGGGAAACAGTGCAATAAAAAAGTGCCCTATTGATTTTTGTATACCAATAGGGCACTTCAAGTATTAAAGAAAAATTTTCTAAAAATTCTTTAAAAGTTTATATAAGATTCTCTCTACACATTCACATGTCGCTCAGCGTGGTACGATGACCGCACCAACGGGCCAGACTCGACATATTTGATTCCTCGTTTCAGGCCTTCCTCCCGGTAATGCTCAAAAAGGTCAGGGTGAATAAACTCGGCTACCTCGATGTGAAGCTTGGTTGGCTGCAGGTATTGCCCCAGCGTTAGGATGTCACAGCCATTGGCAGCCAGGTCATCCATCGCCTGGTATACCTGCTCGCGTGTTTCGCCTAAGCCCAGCATAATGCCTGTCTTGGTACGCTTGCCATACTCTTTGGTGCGGCGGATCTGTTCTATGCTGCGCTCGTACTTAGCCTGCGGACGTACGCGGCGGTACAGCTCTTTCACTGTCTCCACGTTATGCGACACCACTTCCTGGCCTGGCGAGATCATGGTGATCAGCGCGTCCCAGCTGGCTTTCACATCAGGTATAAGGGTTTCAATCGTGGTGGCAGGAGAAAGTTCTTTTACCATGCGCACGGTTTCGTGCCAAATGGCGGCACCGCGGTCTTTTAATTCGTCGCGGTTAACAGAGGTTATCACGGCGTGCTTCACGCCCATCAGCTGAATGGCTTCAGCTACGCGGCGCGGCTCGTCTACATCATACTCATTAGGGCGGCCCGTGGCCACGGCACAGAAAGAGCAGCTGCGCGTACACACATTGCCCAGAATCATGAAAGTAGCTGTGCCGGCTCCCCAGCACTCGCCCATGTTCGGGCAGTTACCGCTCTCACAGATGGTATGCAGCTTATACTCGTCTACGATGTTTCTTACCTTCGCATACTCTTTCCCTACCGGCAGCTTTACACGCAGCCAGTTTGGCTTGCGGGGCTGACCCAAAGCATTGAGCCCCTCGGGCTTAGCGTTGGGTTGTATTACCGGAAGTGTCATCATTTCATCCATGCTGCAAAGATAGGTATAATGCGTTAAGACTTCAGCAAATGCACCAGTAAATTAAGGCAGCACGGCCTATGTCCGGGGGACTTTCCTTTCAACAAACGATTGCATGGAAATGTTCTTGGCGCCTGTTATTTGCGACGGCCGTAGTAGATGTTCAGGTACACGGAGGTAAAGGTGCTGTAGTTTTCGGTCTGCGGAATCATAATCATGTCTTTGAAGAACTTCTCTACCATAAAACCCACCTCTACCCCTGTGATGCTCTCGCGGTAGCGGCCGTACTCAAAGCTCATGCCTACCTTGGCGTGCACGCCCAAGTTGATGTTGGTCTCCCCCAAACCGGTCAGCACGTTGGCATTCCCTAGCGTGTTTTCAAAACTGAGGTGCTTGTTCGGGTCATAGGCCTCGGTACGTATGTCACTGCCCAGGCCACCCCCATAGTCGTAGCGGATGTAGTAAGGTATAAGCAGGCCCAGTGAGGGACCAACCGCTCCTAGGGCGTTTACTTGAACCCCGCTTTCGGCGGCCTTGCGGAACAGCACGTGCTCCAAACCGTAATGCGGGCGCACCGAGAAGAAGTGATTCTGCTTGCCTGCAATGAAATGGTCGCCGGAGCCCGGGTTATACAGCCTATTCTCTTTCGGATGCTTGATCTCCACGATCTCGAGTCCGCCGAAACGATAGAGCCGCTCTTTCATGAACCAGGAGCTGCGTGCAAACACACCGCCCAGCAAACCGCCGTTCGAGTTCAGGTTAATGCCGTAGCTAAGTTCGTTGCTAAAGTCGTCGTCAGACTGGGCGGTTGCCGGCATTACCAGCAGCAGCGTCATAGCAATTGTGAGTACCAGGTTTTTTGCCACCTTTATACAGTTTGGGTTAGGTATGTTCTATCAAAAAGCCAGATCCAAAAGCAGGCAGGTATCAGGCATTCGAAGCCATACAGCCCGGCAAAAGACCCAGGCAGATAGGGCTGCTAATAAGGAGTACTACGGATTATTGGCGTAGCCCGTCTACGCAGCTGCGCATCAGACCGCCAGGCTCTTTTTCATAGAATCGATGCTGATGCCCAAATGCGAAGCATCATACGTGCACATACCGTCCTGAATCAGCAACAACTGGGGCGACTGGTGCTGTACCTGAAACACTTCCGCAATCTCGTTCGAAACCGGGCGGTAGCGCAAAAGGTCGAGGTAATAGGGCTTAATGTGGTCCACACTGGCACCGTCCCACTGGCGCTCCAGCCTGCTTTTAGCAGTGGAACTGATGGAACAGGCCGTGCTGTGTTTAAATATCACCACCGGGGTGTGCTTCGACTCTTCAAGTATGGTATCTAGCTGCTCTGCGCTTGTAAGCGGATGCCAATTCATTGCTATCTGATTAGGTTTACTTCTCCTTCTTCCGGAAAAGCCTGAATTTCTTTTTCTCACGGTCAGCCGGGCCCTGCTGCACAGCATCGTTGGCACTCTGGTGCTTAGACTTAAACAAACCCAACACCGGACGCTGCCGCACTTTGCCGGACTCCCCCTTCTTTAAGGTATAGGCCTCCATGTTCAGGTGGGTCTCCTTGTAAGTCGTTGCCTCTACCTGGTTCGCATCTCGCAGTGCCTTACGCATCAGGCGCCCGTGCTTATCTGTCATGGTATAGGTAATCTGAGCAAACGCAGGACTAACTGCCAAAAGCAGTACACCTGTTATTACCACCAAACGTTTCGTTTGTTTATCAAATCCCAGCTTCTTCATAACAGCTTTCCGTCTACAGTTGTTATACTGAATTCGGGAATAGGGGTTGCTCCCTAAAAAATTCCCATTCGCTTCTTCTTCACACGTCCGTTCTTGTCCATTTTTACCCGCACTGCCTCAAGCCCGGAAGAATTCTTGCCTGACACCTTAGATGTTTTTCCAGGTTTTGGACAAGGTATTCCCTTGCGCTGGCAGCCCGTTCCGAATAGCAGTGCTATGCACAGCAGGCCTAGTACCCAATATCTACTTTTCTGCATCACACTGCAATATAAGTTTATCTAAGCTAATTTCCTTAAAACGCCATGATGCTCTCTACCTTCTCGCGCAGGCGCTGCTTCGGCAGGAACTCCTGCTCCAGCGGTGGCGCAAACGGCACGGCTGTATCCAGACTGGCAACCCGTGTTACCGGTCCGTCCAAAAGCTCGAAGCAATGCTCGCCGATCCAGGCCGCTATCTCGCCGCCTATGCCGCCGGTCATAGTGTCTTCGTGCAATACAATAACGCGGCCGGTGCGGGCCACGGTATGGCGCACGGCTTCTTTGTCCCAGGGCAGCAGCGAGCGCAGGTCGAGTATGTCGAAGCTGATGTCCGTCATCTCCTGTTGCAATTGCTTAGCCCAGTGCACACCCATGCCGTAGGTGATGATCGAAATGTCAGAGCCCTCAGCTACCAGCCTGGCTTTGCCGATCTCGACGGTATAGTAATCGTCCGGAATCTCCTGCGAGATGGAACGGTAGAGCAGCTTGTGCTCAAAGTACATCACCGGGTTCGGGTCTTCGATGGCCGCGTTCAGCAAACCTTTGGCGTCATATGGCGAAGACGGATACACGATCTTCAGACCCGGTGTATGGAAGAACCAGGCCTCGTTGCTCTGCGAGTGAAAAGGACCCGCTGCCGTACCGGCGCCTGTTGGCATCCGCACCACCACATCGGCATTCTGGCCCCAGCGGTAATGGCTTTTGGCCAGGTTGTTCACGATCTGGCTGAAGCCGGCACTCACAAAATCTGCAAACTGCATCTCGACCATGCTCTTCTTGCCCTTCACCGACATACCCAAGCCTATACCTAGTATGGCCGATTCACAAAGCGGGGTGTTGCGCACGCGGTCTTTGCCGAACTGGTCGACGAAGCCTTCTGTTATTTTGAACACACCACCGTACTCGGCAATGTCCTGTCCCATTAGCACCAGTTCCGGGTAGCGCTCCATGCTCTGACGCAGGCCGTCTGAAATGGCGTCTACATAGCGCCGCTCGGTTTTAGCATCCGAAGCAGGTTTGATTACCTCTTGCTCGAAAGGACGGTACATGTCCTCCAGTTCCTCTTCGCGGTTGGCTTCCGGCATCGGTGTCGCAAAGGCAGTCTGCAGACCTTCCTCGATCTCAGCTTTGATCTCTTCGCGTATACCCTCGATGGCTTTTGGCGTCAGGATCACTTCGTCGAGCAGGTACTTTTCAAAGTTTTCCACCGGATCCTTCTTCGACCACTTCTCGAACAGTTCCTGCGGCACATACTTGGTGCCGCTGGCCTCTTCGTGCCCGCGCATGCGGAAGGTAATCGCCTCGATCAGCATCGGACGCGGGTTCTTGCGCATGCTGTAGGCAGCTTGTCGCACGGTGTCGTATACCTCTACAATGTTATTGCCGTCGATCTGCAGGGCGTCTATACCATAGGCCGGACCTTTGTCAGTAAAATGCTTGAACTTAAACTGTTCGTTGCTTGGCGTGGAAAGTCCGTAGCCGTTGTTCTCGATCATGAAGATCACCGGCAGATTCCAGACAGCCGCCACGTTGAGGGCCTCGTGGAAATCGCCCTCAGAGGCACCACCGTCACCGCTAAACACCAGCGCCACTTTCTCTTTGTTATCCAGCAAGTCAGCCAGAGCTATACCGTCGGCTACTGCCAACTGTGGACCTAGGTGTGAGATCATGCCCACGATGTGGTGCTCATTGGAGCCAAAGTGGAAAGAGCGGTCACGGCCCTTCGTAAAACCGGTCTTCTTGCCCTGAAACTGCGCGAAGAGTCTATCCAACGGTACTTCACGGCTGGTGAACACGCCCAGGTTGCGGTGCAGCGGCAGAATGTACTCGTCTGACTCCAGCGCCATGGCCGAGCCTACGGAAATAGCCTCCTGGCCTATACCTGAAAACCACTTGCTCACTTTGCCCTGGCGCAGCAGCACGAGCATGCGCTCCTCGATCATGCGGGGTTTCAGGATACCTTTATAGAGTGCGATCAGTTCGTCGTCAGAATATTCTTTGCGGTTATAATTCATCTTATTGAGAAGAAAATTCGTTGTGGTATGGCAGCATAACGTTTGCTTTGGCTGCCCATTATGGTGCTAATTTATAAATTTGTTCGGTACTTCGTGCCTTCCCGGCCCCAGCATACGCAACAAGCGGCAACCGAAAGCCCGTAAAGAAAGCAAAAGCTACAGAAAACCTGTCAGGCCTGCAAATGTTTGCCGGTTTTGATTGAACAGCGCACAAGGTATACCTGTTGAAAAAGAAATGACAGGAAAGAAATCAGGCAAAGGTAACACAGGTTGCCGCCCTTTAAAGAGAAGAAGATTATGATACATTTCGAGGAATTTACGCTGGATAACGGCCTGCGTGTGATCGTGCACGAAGACCATACCTCTCCCATGGCCGTGTTGAACGTGCTTTATGACGTGGGCTCCCGTGACGAGGTAGAGCAGCACACCGGCTTTGCGCACTTGTTTGAGCACCTGATGTTCAGCGGTTCCAAAAACATACCGGTATACGACGAGCCCCTACAGCGCGTGGGCGGCGAAAACAACGCCTTCACCAGTCCCGACATCACCAACTATTACCTGTCGCTGCCGGCCCAGAACATAGAGACCGGTTTCTGGCTCGAGTCGGACCGCATGCTAGATCTGGCTTTCAGCGATCACGGCTTGGAAGTGCAGCGCAAGGTAGTCGTAGAGGAATTCAAGCAGAACTACCTGAACCAGCCTTACGGCGACGTGTGGCTGAAGCTTCGCCCGCTGGCCTATGAACAGCATCCTTATAAGTGGGCGACCATTGGAAAAGAGATCGCGCACATCGAAGACGCTACCATGGACATCGTGAAAGCGTTCCACAGGAAACATTACTCCCCGAGCAATGCCATACTGGTGGTGGCCGGCAACGTGACGTTTGACAAGGCGAAGGAGCTGACCGAAAAATGGTTCGGCCCTATACCTGCCGGCGAGAAGTATGAGCGCGCTATACCTCATGAGCCGAAGCAGCAGGCTCCGCGTGTGCTCGAAACCAGCGCTGATGTACCGCTAAGCGCCATCTACAAGGCCTACCACATGCCGCACCGCAACCACGAAGACTACTATGCCGTCGACCTGATTAGCGACATACTGGGCCGTGGCAAATCCTCGCGCCTGTACGAGCAGTTGGTGAAAGAGCAGAAACTGTTCAACTCCGTCTCTGCCTCCGTGACGGGTTCCATCGAGCCGGGCTTGCTCATCATCCAGGGCAAACTCAACGAGGGCGTGGACCTGCAGGAAGCCAACGCCGCCATCGAGGCGATCAATAAAGAACTGATGGAGCAGCTAGTGGACGAAGAAGAGCTGAACAAAGTAAAGAACCAAGCTGAAACCTCGCTGGTGTTCTCTGAGATCGAACTCCTGAACCGCGCCATGAACCTGGCATACGGCAAGCTGCTCGGCGACGCGAACTTCGTGAACACCGAGGGCGAAAAGATACAGGCCGTCACCCCGCAGGACATCCTGCGCTGCGCCAAGCAGGTGCTCGACCCGAACAACTGCTCCACCTTACTTTATAAAGCCGAAAAGAAAGAGCAACCGGCAGAGCAAGAAGCTTAGGCAAGGTATAGCCCCGGTTTGAGATATTTAAAAAAGCGACTACCGGTCATCTGGTAGTCGCTTTTTTATTCCCGTAAATTTGCAAAAAACACTATCCCTTCAGATTTCCTTCAAAATCGCCCTGTACTTTAGGTATAAGTAATTATTTTAAACATAAAACTTAATACCATGAGAGCAACCGCTTTTGCATTTCTATTGATGACCGGGACCTTGTTATCTTGCGATAGCAACGATGATGACATGAAGGTAGATGACGTGCCCGCCACTGTACGAGAGGCTCTGTTAAGCAGCTTTCCGAACGCCACAAGTATAGACTGGGAGAAAAAGGGAGAGGACTTTGAAGCCGATTTTGATATAGATAGAGTGGATTACAACGCTATGATCAATGCATCGGGCACTATGATAAAACATAAATACGATATACCTGAAACCGAGCTTCCAGAAGCAATCCGAACCACTATCAGTCAGAATTACGCTGAGCATAAGATAGACGACCCGGAGGTGCTGGTACAGAACGGCGACACCCTGTATCAGGTAGAACTTGACCATACCACCAGCGCGGACGAGAAACTTGTCTTCTCCAGCGATGGCCAGCAAATAGACCAGGCTTACTGGGACTAATTACTTGCAGATTGCATTTAAAAGGCTGGAGCACATTGCTTCAGCTTTTTTTTCTAATCAGCTGCTGCCTGTCCGTTTATTTTTTCCTCACTAATTGCAGCGCATATCCTTTCCATTAGAATTATAATTTGTTAACTTTTCTACAAATTATCTTCAGATTTACTTTGTAACCTTAGGCCTTCATCACTTACTTGTCCTTTATAGCCTACTTATGAAGCAGCAACTGATCGTCACCATTATTCTCTCTGCAGGACTTCTGACTTCCTGTGATGATGACGTAATGCCGGAGAAAGTGCCGCTGGAAGTGCGTCAAAACTTGCTTGCCACATTCCCGCTTGCCTTCGATATTGAATGGGAGAAAAGCGGTAAGGACTTCGAGGCTGACTTTACGGTGCATGCTGCTGAACATAGCGCCCTTTTCCAGCATTCAGGAGAACTGACACAATACAAGCGGGCTATACCTTTAGCAGAGCTGCCCGAAGTTGTTGCTAATTCTATCGCCAAAATCCACCCAAATTATAGGATTGAGGGAGTTGAGATGTGCGTAAAAAGCAATACCATTTATTATCAGGTCGTACTTAAAAGCAGAACGGCAGAGCTTGAAGTTGTTTTCGCTGCAGATGGCCAGCAACTACAACAACCGCATTGGGACTGATACACATCATACTTTCTGAGCAAAAGGCATACTACTAATACATTGCAACTTTTCAGGCACAACATTTGTATATACAAACAACGTGTTTAACTTTGCACCTACAATCAGCCTATGCGAATAGAAGACGAAATACAGCAGAAAGACTTCAAAGACGATCATCGTCGGATGGTGGTGAATCTGTTGTTTACAAACAATTGGCTGAATCAGCAGTTTATACCTTTCTTTAAGCAGTTTGGACTCACGCTGCAGCAGCATAATGTGCTCAGCATTGTGCGTGGGCAGCAACCGAAGCCCGTTTGCTTTGGAGAAGTGCAGGAACGCATGGTCGATCGCAACTCCAATGTAACCCGCCTTGTGGACAAGCTGATCGAGAAAGGCTATGTGACACGCGACATCTGCCAGGCCAACCGCCGCATGATCGAGTTAAGACTGACTCCAAAGGGAACGGATCTGCTAAATCAGATAGACGAGCAAATGCCCAGCTTCTTTCAGCGCTTCCATAACCTGACGCAGGAGGAGGCCGTTTTAGTGAGCAAACTACTCGACAAGCTCAGAGGCTGAGCTATTTTTTTATACTAATATTTGTATACACAAATAATGTACGAACTGAAATTATACCTATGAAGAACATCACCATAAAAAATGCTATTATACCTGCTCTTGGGCTAGGCACTTTTCAATTACAAAATGAACTGGCCCGCAAAATTACAGCCGCTGCCATCTCAGAAGGCTACCGCCACATCGACACGGCCCAGATTTACCAGAACGAGGCAGGCGTTGGAGCAGCCATCAAAGACGCAGGTATAGACCGCAACGAGATTTTCCTGACCACGAAAGTTTTTCGGGAAAGTCTAGCTAAGAAGGATTTCATGCCTTCTGTTGAAGAAAGCCTGCGCAAGCTCAAAACCGACTACGTGGACCTCTTGCTGATCCATTGGCCAAACCGCAACGTGCCCGTGGCTGAGTACATGGACCAGCTAATGGAAGCCCAGCAAAAAGGCTACACCAAACACATCGGTGTGAGCAACCACCCTATCGCCCTCCTCGACGAGGTGCTGGCTACCGGCGCCGACATCATCACCAATCAAGTGGAGTACCATCCGCTAATCAACCAAACGAAGCTCTATACCTATCTGCGCGAGCATGGCATTTCGCTGACGGCCTACAGCCCGATCGCGCAAGGCAAAGTGATCGGCAACCCTGTCTTGAAAGAGATAGGCGAAAAGTACGGCAAGAGCGAGGTGCAGGTATCGCTGCGCTGGCTCGTGCAGCAGGACGGCGTGATGGCTATACCCAGAACTTCCAAAGTGGAGCGCCTGAAAGACAACCTGAACATTTTCGACTTTGAGCTGTCAGCAGATGACGTCGCCCAGATCGACCAACTGAAAAAGGACAACCAACGGGTGGTCAATCCGCCCTTCGCTCCGGACTGGGACTAGGAAGTTAGAAATTTTGGAAGGTAGAAAGTTAAAAATTATAGCCCTTGCTCGCCAGAGGCGAGCAAGGGCTATCTGGCGGACTCTGACTGCTAGTGTTTGTGCTCTGGTATCGTACCGAATGCTATTTCGGATTTCTCAATCCGAAATCTAACTGTTGCGGATTTGTAACCCGCGTTTTACATGGCACGGGGATTAGGGAATCCCTGACTTACCCAAATCATGAACCCAACAATTTAACAATCAACAATTAATCATATGTCACAACCATTATTAAAACCGATAAAACTACAGGATCTAGAACTTAACAACCGTGTGATCATGGCGCCGATGACGCGTAGCCGTGCTGCCAATGAAGGTAACGTGGCCAACGACCTGATGGCAACTTATTATAGCCAACGGACCAGCGCGGGACTGATCATCTCGGAAGGTACTCAGATCTCGGAGCAGGCTGTGGGCTACATCAACACACCCGGCATTTACAGCAAAGAGCAGGTAGCAGGCTGGAAAAAAGTAACTGACGCCGTGCATGCCAAGGGTGGCAAGATCTTCGCGCAGCTGTGGCACGTAGGCCGCATGTCACACCCGGATTTCCATAATGGCGAATTGCCTGTGGCACCCTCTGCCATTAATCCGAATGCGCAGGCTTACACGCCTCAGGGCTTCAAGAACACAGAAACACCTCGTGCGCTGACTATACCTGAGATCAAGCAGATCGTGCAGGACTACAAAGCGGCAGCCAAAAACGCAATAGACGCCGGTTTTGACGGCGTGGAGGTTCACTCCTCCAACGGCTACCTGCTGCACCAGTTCTTCAACGGTACTTCCAACACCCGCACCGATGAGTATGGTGGCTCCAAAGAAAACAGAGCCCGCATTCTGTTTGAAGTGATCGAGGCGATTCAGGAGGTGATGCCGCTAGAGCGCGTGGGTGTGCGGCTGAACCCGAGTCTACATGGCATTTTCGGAATGACGCTGGACGAGGAGACCATCCCGACGTTCGACTACATCATCGAAAAGCTGAATAACTATAAGCTCTCATACCTGCACCTGTCGGAGCCTTTTAATGACGTAAGCGCTATACCTTACGCAGAGCAAAACATTGCCAAGCGCTACCGTCCGATCTACAAAGGCAACCTAATTATCAATGCAGGCTTTACGCAAGAGAAAGGCAACGCCGTTATTGAGGCGGGTGAGGCTGACATGGTGGCTTTTGGAGTGCCGTTTATCGCCAACCCAGACCTTCCGGAGCGTTTCCGTCAAAATGAAAAACTGCAGGAAGCCGACAAAAACACATTTTACTCTCCTGGTGCCGAAGGCTACATCGATTACCCTTCCCTTGCGGAAGCAAAGGCCTAAGCCAAAGGCGCTTTTTCATATATAGTTTGGCAAGCGCCAGCTACCCTAACCGGTGGCTGGCGCTTGCTTTTTAAACCTTTCTCTCTGCTTTCAGTCTATACCCTTGAAAAATGCGCCTGCCCATTCATGACAAAAGCGTAAAAGAAACTATATTTACTTTTTATACCTGCCGTACAAGGCAGGCGCTACACCTTCAACACGCACTATGAAATTTAAAATACGAACGGGCTTCGGCTACGATGTGCACCAACTGCAGGAAGGGCTGGATTTCTGGCTCGGTGGCATCAAGATTCCGCACACGCACGGCGCACTAGGCCATTCCGACGCCGATGTGCTGACACACGTCATCTGCGACGCCCTGCTGGGTGCCGCCAACATGCGCGACATCGGTTTCCACTTCTCCGACAAAGATCCACAGTATAAGGGCATTGATAGCAAGATCCTGCTCAAAGAAGTCATGCACCTGCTTTCCCGCGAAGGCTACGAGATCGGTAACATTGACTCGACCATCTGCCTGCAGGAGCCGAAAGTGAATCCGCATATACCGGATATGAAAGCTTGTCTGGCCAAAGTGATGGGTATACCGGAGCAAGACATTTCTATCAAGGCCACCACCACTGAGCACCTGGGCTTTGTGGGTAAAAAAGAAGGTGTGGCGGCTTTTGCAACTGTACTCATCTATAAGCAATAACAATCACTAACCCTTTTCTTCACCTTACAAAGACATGAAGTATAACAAGTTTTATGTGTATGCGCTGGCTGCCTTCCTGACCACAGGTTGCGCTACGACGCCTACTACCACAACCAGCACCACCGCTGAGGCACCTGTTGCAGACGCCGACAGACTCCGCGAAGCTGCTCCTAAGTATGCGGCCACTATCACCGCCGCTGATTTGTCCAAGCACCTCAACATCATCGCCTCAGACGAGTACGAAGGGCGCGATACAGGCTCTAAAGGTCTGCAAATGGCGGCTGAGTACATCTCCCGCGAGTTTAAAGAAGATGGCCTTGTTGGTCCAGTGAAAACCAACGCCAACCCATACTATCAGCCGGTTAATCTGGAGCGCAGCCAATGGGGCGAAGGCTACCTGATGGTGGGCAAGCAAAAGTTCATGATGGGCCAGGACTTCTTCGTGCTGGGCGCTTCGCCATACCAGACGGAGCAGACTGCTGAAGTGGTGTTCGCGGGCTACGGCATCGATGCTGACAATTACTCTGATTACGCCAACTTGGACGTGACAGGCAAAATGGTTGTGGTGCTGGGTGGTGAGCCGAAAAGCGCCGACGGCAAGTTCCTGGTGAGCGGTACTGAAAAGGCTTCTGACTGGGGCAATGACTTCCGTACCAAGCGCAACGCCGCCACCAAGCGCGGTGCCAAGAGTGTGCTGGTAGTAACTGGTACTAACGCCGGTGAGTTTACGACCATGACACAGCGCTACCGCAATTTCCTGACGCGTCCGTCAATCGGTCTGAAGGGCAACGGCACACAGGGAGGAGCTACAGCTGCCATGATGGTATCGCCACAGGTAGGTGCGGCCTTGCTGGGTACGACTCCTGAGAAAATGCTGGCCTACGCCAATGAAGTAGCTAAAGCGGGCAAACCAACTGCGGGTACGTTCACTGCCGTGAAAGACGTAAAAGTGAAGACCGAGCGTAACAGCACAGCGCTTCCATCTGATAACGTGTTGGGCTACATCGAGGGCACTGACAAGAAAGATGAAGTGATCGTGGTTACGGCTCATTACGACCACGTAGGTATAGAAGATGGCGAAATCTTCAACGGCGCTAACGACGATGGTTCTGGTACAGTAGCTGTTGTAGAACTGGCTGAGGCTTTTGCGCAGGCGAAGAAAGATGGCATGGGTCCACGTCGCAGCATTCTGTTTATGCTCGTTACGGCCGAGGAAAAAGGCCTGTTGGGTTCTGAGTACTACGCCAACAACCCGATTTTCCCGCTTGAGAACACAGTAGCCAACATCAACATCGACATGATCGGCCGCATGGATTTCGACGCTGAAAAGACCAACGACCAGAATTACATTTACGTGATCGGTGCCGACAAGCTTTCTTCTGAACTGCACCAGATCAATGAAGAGATGAACGAGAAGCACGTAGGCCTGCGCCTCGACTACAAGTTCAACGACGAGAACGACCCGAACCGCTTCTACTACCGCTCTGACCACTATAACTTCGCCAAAAACGGTATTCCGATCGTGTTCTACTTCAACGGTGTGCACGCTGACTACCACAAAGCAACTGACACGGTAGACAAGATTCTTTTCGAGAAAGCTGAGAAAGCTGCTCGTCTGGCGTTCCACGTGACCTGGGAGCTGGCCAACCGCGACAACCGCATTGTAGTGGACAGCAATAAAAAGTAACACACTAAACCCGCACGAGCGGCCGTTTATCATAAAAACAATCCGCTTTTATTAGCTTTGAGGAAAACACCCTAACTTTAAGGGTGTTTTTCTTTTAATAGCACTTCCTGAAATCAGCCATTTTCAGGAAAGACCATAGGGTTTAACTTATGAGTAGACTAAAACAGTTTCTGCAGGACGCCGAAACAAAATCATTTGATCTGGGCCACCGCTCCACCATTAAGTTCAACATCGGCAAGTACAATGCCGCTGTGCAGCGTGGCCTTACCCAATACAGTGATCACGAGCTCGCCCGCGAAAGGGCTTCTTTTATAAAAACGAACGCCATCAACAACCTGGACAAGTACCTGATGGAGTTTGAGTCAAACTTTACGGCCCGTGGCGGCAAAGTGATCTGGGCCCGCAACGCCGAAGAGGCGCTCAAGGAGATCGGCCAGATCATGAAACGCAAGCGTGCCCGTTCGGTAGTGAAGTCGAAATCGATGACGACGGAGGAGATTCATTTGAATAACTTCCTAGAGAAGAACGGCATTGAGACCGTAGAGACGGACTTGGGCGAGTACATTGTGCAGTTGGCTGAGCAGCGGCCTTACCACATCGTCACGCCTGCCATGCACATGTCCAAGAAAGACATTGCCGACCTCTTTGTAAAGAAGCTAAATATCGCCCCAACCGACAGCGCCGAAGAACTAGTAGCTACCGCCCGCCGCTTGCTTCGCGCCAAGTATACCGAGGCCGAAGTAGGTATAACCGGGGGTAACTTCCTCCTGGCTGATATTGGCGGTGTAGCCGTAACGGAGAACGAAGGCAACGGCCGCTTGTCCACCGCTTTCCCGAAGACGCACATTGCGATTGTAGGTATAGAGAAGGTATTGCCCTCCGTGATGGACCTGGACCTATTCTGGCCATTGCTGAGCACTAGCGGCACTGGCCAGCAAGTGACGATTTATAATACCATCTTCACAGGCCCACGCCAGCCAAACGAGAAGGACGGCCCGGAAGAGATGTATGTCGTGCTGCTCGACAACGGTCGCACAGAACTGCTTGCCCTGCCTGAAAAGCGGGAAGCACTGAACTGCATCCGCTGCGGCGCCTGCCTTAATGTGTGCCCAGTATACAAGAACATCGGCGGCCATACCTACGAGAGTACCTACAGCGGCCCGATCGGTTCGGTGATCACGCCGCACTACAACGGCATGGCCGAGAACAAGCACCTGAGCTTTGCCAGTTCGCTTTGTGGCGCCTGCACCTCGGTTTGCCCGGTGAAGATTAACATCCACAACCTGCTGCTGCTCAACCGCCGCCAGAGTGTGGAGCAAGGCTTTACTGAAAAGAGCGAGCGTACCACCTTTAAGCTTTGGCTAAAAGCCATGAAAAGCCGCAAGCTGTTGAATATGGCACCGGCCGGGGTAAAGAATTTTGTGCTGAAGCAAGTGCTGAAAGATACATGGAGCAAGCGGAGAGAGCCATTACAAGTAGCACCTAAGTCGTTTAACCAGCTTTGGAAGGAGCGGGAGGGGAAGTAATCTGAATCAGGATTTTCAGGATGCTCGTATAAGATTGTCATCCTCCTGCCCCCTTCTCTGCCGAGGGCCCCTACCCCCAAGGGGGACTATGGGCTACTGCTTCTCCATCTGTCATCCTGAAAGGATCTTGGTGGAAAGGAGGTTAAGCCTTGCTATAATACACCCCTACCCCTCTCTTATAGAGGGCCCCTACCCCAGAGGGGAATTTCAGCCGCTACCAATTGGGAGGTATAAGTTTCGTAGCTGTAGCAGTTCCTTTGAAGTACCGGGTCCAACCACCCCTAACCCCTCCTTATCCAAGGCGGGGAATCTGTAACTGCCGCCCGCAAGGTATAAGCATTGTAGCAAAGAGTGTTGGTAGGTATAGCAAGACTAACTTGCCCCTTGAGCTACGAAGCAGATCGCTGTAGCCAGGTGCACTTTGCGGCGCTCCACTGTTTGAGCGGTCAGCGAGTGGGGGTAGGGGCCCTCGATTTGGAGCGTCTTGATTTTTTTGCTTACTTTTTTCATCAAGGAAAAAAGTAAGGCCCGCCCGGCCAGGGCAAGCTATAAAAAAATAAAGGATACTATACCTGTAACAGCAGTCCCTAGAAGCCATACCTAGCAACGGGGCCAGAGGCCCCATCATAGTAGACACGAGCGTAGACGCTCGCGCTATGGATTTGCCATATAAACGCAAAAGGCCTGCAAAATCAAATTGCAGGCCTTTTATGTTCCATTGTGTGCCTGGTCTCCCAGGCAATTATTACCTTCGTCCATACCTTATACCTTTAAAAAATAGCAGGAGTGCATGGTTTACGAGAGAAGACTGTAGCTTCATTCACATCTTTCAGGCGGCAGATGAAACGCGTCAGACGCTCCACACCGAAACCTGCACCAGCTGTCTTAGGCAGCAAGCCTGCTTTGGCAACTTCCAGATAATGCCTGAACGTCTCCTTGCTGGTCCCCACTTCCTCCATCCGCTTCAGTATCTGCTTGTACTCATGCTCGCGCTCGGCTCCAGACAAACCCTCACCAAAGCCCTCCGGCCAGATCACATCGTAGTTCAGGTAAGTGCCGCGGCGGCTTGGGTCTTCTTTGTCGTAGAACTCGCGTTTGTGGTTGATCAGCCAGAACGGCTCTGTCGACTCCTCCGATTTAATCGCTTCGTAGTCCGGGCCAAGGGCGGCTTCCAGCTTTTCGGTGCGGTATACCGGCCATTTTTCGTACTGTGGCAGCAACTCACCACGCAGTTCCGTCAGAAGTTCCGGAATATCTCTGTTCAGACTAGCGAAGATGTAGTTGACCAGTTCCTCCATAAATTCCATCACAAAAAAACGGTCTTTGCCACGGAACTCGAAGTCTACCTGCGTGAACTCAAATAAGTGACGGCCTGTGTCGGCACGGTCGGAGAACTCCAGGCGCACGTTGGGCGATACGATGTACAGACTGTCCAGTTCGGGGTTTACCAAAGCAAGCTGCTTATGGAAAATCATGGACTTAGTAAGGCTCCAGCGCTGGTCAGCATATCCGATGCTGGCATCTACAACGCCGTGGTTGAGCGGATCGGTGATAGGCGAAAGCATCAGCGGCATCAGCTGCGTCAGGCCTTTTTTGAACATAAAGTCGTGCGTGGCACGGATGATACCCTGCTGTACCTTAAGCACTTTGGGCAGGGAAGGGCGGCTCAGGTGCTTCATAGTAGCTTCCAGCACCGTCGGTTCTGTGAGTGTTTGCAATTCCATTCTATCTTATATTTTAACAAATTGATGTATTACAAACTTAATTATCAGCAATATATATTGAAAATTATTTAACATTTAATTATTTTTGTTGAAATACAATCAATATAAGACACCTATTGTTGCTTAATTTTTAAAACACAGGATACAAATCGGGAATGGATTCACAAATTGATAAACTTGACCGCCAGATTCTGCACCTACTGATGCAGAATGTGAACCGCGCCTACACGGATATTGCCAAAGAGTTAGGCGTTTCGGGCGGCACAATACACGTGCGCCTCAAGAAAATGACGGAGATGGGCATTGTGCAGGGCGCACAGTTGCTGATAAACCCTGCGGCCATAGGCTACGATATCTGTGCCTTTATCGGGGTGTTTCTGGAGAAGGGTTCTGCTTACAAAGAGGTAGTAGAGAAGATGCGCCTTATACCGGAGATTGTCGAGCTGCACTATACTACTGGCGAATACAGTATGTTCGTCAAGATCATCTGCCGCGACACGCAACACCTGCGTGAAGTGCTCAACGAAAAAATGCAAGGTATAGCGGGGGTGCACCGCACCGAAACGTTTATCTCGCTGGAGGAAAGTATTACGCGGCAGATTTCGGTGGGGGTAGAGTAGGTATAGCAAAGCCGCTTCGAACTGATCTGAAGCGGCTTTATGTTTATCTGGGCTTTATGTTTTGCTACACTTGTATTCAGCTATACCTTATCTCAACTTCTTTAATGCTTCTCTCAACCTGCCTAACGAATCTTTGATACTTTCCAGCGAAGCACCGCCCACCGACAGGCGGAACCAGCCTAGCGATGGATCGGAACCGAAAGCAGAGAAGGGAACAACAGCTAGTTTGGCTTCTTCGAGCATGTAGAAGCTGATGTCTTTACTGGTTTGCAGCACCTGGCCTGATGGTGTGGTTTTGCCGGCCAGGTCGAGTTTGGCGGAAAGGTAAATGGCACCCATCGGCTCGATGGCATCTACGTTATACCCTTCGTTTTTCAGGTCTTTGAAAGCGTGGTAGAGCATGTCCAGGCTCTCGCGCACATTGTGCTTGAACTCGTCCAGGAATACATCCACGGCATCGGTCTGATGCAGGAAGCGGGCAGTCGCCATTTGCTCGGCTTTCGGTGCCCAGGCGCCTACGTGCCCCAGTATCGCCTTCATTTTGTCGATCACCACCGTCGGACCGAAAGCGTAGCCAACCCGCACACCGGTCGCGGCGAAGCATTTGGAGGTGCCGTCGATGTAAATAGTATAGTCACGCAGTTCGGGGCGCAGGTTCACCGGGTCATAGTGCTGGTGATCACCGAAGGTCAGCATCCAGTAAATCTGGTCATAAAGAATATAAAGCGGCTTCTCGCCTGCACCGCGGCTTTTGTTCTCGGCTATTACCAGATCGCAAATATCCTCGAGGTCTTTTTTGGAGAACATCGTGCCCGTCGGGTTGAGCGGCGAGCAAAGCGCCAGTAGGGTCGCGCCCTTCAGGCTGGAGGCTACATCGGCAGCAGTCGGCATGAAGTTGTTGTCCGGATTGGTCTCCACCATCACAGGCGTTGCGCTGGAGAGGTGGCAGTAGTGGTTGTTGTTCCACGACGGCGTCGGGAATACCACTTTGTCACCTGGGTCTACAAGGGCCAGGTAGGTGGCATAGATAAGCGGACGAGAACCGCCAGCTACCAGAATATCATTTTCGGAGTAGGTCAGGCCAAGCCGGTCGCGGGTGAAGTCAGCTACTGCTTTGCGGAGCACGGCTACTCCATTGGCAGGTGGGTAATTGGTATGCCCTTCGGCGTAAGCCTCGGCAATGCCAGCCCGCAGTTCGCCAGGTATAGGAAAGATCTTTGGATCGAAGTCGCCGATGGTAAGGTTGCAGATTTGCTCGCCTTTGGCAATCATAGCGTTTACTTCACCGGCGAGTTTGATGATCTCGGAGCCGATGAGGTTCTGGGCCATTTTTGAAACGTTCATGCGCCTGTAATTTAGTACGCAACAAGATACTAAGTATGTGGCATTTTTACCTAGCCTATACCTAAACAAGGCACAAAAAACGCCTGCAAGATTTCTACAACTCGCAGGCGCTTCCGAATACAGGAATTATATTTTAAATGAAGGACTTAGATTCAGAGCGTGAATTCTTCTGAATTTAATTACCACTTGTAATAACTACTCTCCTCACCGTCATTCAGGATGTCGGCGGCGGTATTAGGACTGCGGCTGATATCGGCTAGTTTGCGCTCGCGCCATACAGCGGCTGATTCGCGTACTACGTCGAGGTGTGCATCAGACTTCAGGCGCTCTTCTTCACGCTTGGCTTCGATCTCGAACTCTTGTCGGGCTGCAAACTTGGCTTCTGCCACGGCATGGCGGGTATCGTACTGTTTCTGGCGCTCCTGCACCCGATGCATTTCCTGCGTCGTGCGCTCGTGCTCCAGCCCTTTCAGGATATCATCATAGGGGCCTTTGCTGGTAATCAGCTTGGTGAAGATCGGGGCCGTTTCGAGGCACACGAACAGCAGCGTAATAAAGAACACCGGTAGCCACGGCAACTGATTCAGGGCGTCGATTCTGGCCATCAGGCCATCGTAGTTCGAAAAGCTTTCCTGCCCTTCTGCCACAGTGCTGTCGTACTGCTTCATGAGGTCGGCAATGCGCTGCTCTTTCACCAGAATCCTGTCAGCGGCACTGGCTTGCAGCAGCTTGAGTTCTTCGTCTACCTTGTCGTACTGGCGCTTTTTCTCTTCGTAGATAGGGCCTCGGCCTATTTTGCCGGTGCCGCCTGTTCCGTCTGCTTCAGCTGCTACCTGTTCGTAGAGTTTGTTGCGCTCCTGTGTTTTAGCTTCTATTTCCGCCCGTATACCTGCAATCTCGGATTTCACAGAGTCCACCTCGGCAAACTGCTTGTTCACCAATGATTTGTGCTGAATAGCGAGCTCAGCCTGCTTTTCTTTCAGGACGGCCTGTATCTCTTTATCGAATATCTTCAGCTCCAACGGCTTAGAAATAACTACGGCCAGTACTAATGCCAGCAAAATACGTGGCGTCACCATCAGCAGCTCTTTCCAAAACTTGCCTTCTTTGCGGATGGTGGAAACGATAAAGCGGTCGAGATTGAAGATGACGGCTCCCCACAGCAAACCAAAGCCCACGGCCATGGGCACAGAATCAAACACTGTGTGGAGGGCATAGCCGCCCGATAAACTGGCCAGCACACCTGTAAATAGAACGGTCGCGCCGACACCGGCATACTTTATATGCTCCGACTTAGAGCACTTTTCAAGAATAGTGTCGTCGGCACCGGCGCACCACCAAAAAAATTTCTTCATGTATATTCCCTGTACAGGTTAAAACTGATGCAAAGGCAGCATGCAATAACAACGCCTAACTTACTGACTTTAATACTTTTACTCTTTAAAATGTGACGAACTGCCTGTAAAATGTGATGAACACCGTCACTTAGGCGGCGATAGCACCTGTTTCAGTTCAGCTGCTTCATCCAACCTATCAGACCACATTTGAACTGCTGCGAAACCACAACAGCCGCCCAAACGAAAAAAGGCAGCGACCTCAACAGCCACTGCCTTTCTTATACCTAATTATTAGCTGGGACATTCCCCTTGCTAACTTCTTACTTTTTAACTCCTAAACTCCCAAATTCCTAAACTCCTTAGCTATTCTCGTCTTCGTCAGGAAGGATTTCCACGTCCTGCACCAGCACGAATTTTTCTATCTCACGGGCTCGGGGTGTGTTGGCCAGTCCGCCGAGGGCAGTTTCTTTGTACTTGCGCTCCATGCTCTCGCCTACTTCGCCGAGGGCCGCCACGCACTGGTCAACCGGAATAACGGCATTCACACCGGCAATGGCCAGCTGCGAAGAAGAATAGGCGATAGCGGCCGCGCTGGCGTTGCGCACAATGCACGGCACCTCTACCAGTCCCGCCACCGGATCGCATACCAGCCCGAGCATACACTGGATTGTAATGGCTACTGCCGTGAACACCTGCTCCACGTTGCCGCCAAGGCAGTACACAATGGCACCTGCCGCCATGGCTGCCGCGCTGCCCGTCTCAGCCTGACAACCGCCCACGGCTCCGGCCAGCGAAGCATTCTGCTCGATGATCAGGGCTATACCTGCTGCTACCAGCAGACCTTCATGGATTTTGCGGTCATCGAGTCCGTGCAGTTCCTGCAGCGTAGTAAGCGTACCAGGCAGTATACCGGAGGCACCGGCTGTTGGAGCGGCCACTACGCGGCCCATGCAGGAGTTCACCTCCTTGGCTCCCAGCGCACGCGACACCAGCATCTGAAACTCTGGCGAAAGCACCGTTACCGGCGACTTGGCCACTTTCTTGGCGCTGTTGTTCACCATACCTGATCGGGAGGTCATGTCTTCGGTCAGGCCGGTATACACCGCATCCTTCATCACCTCGTAGGCTTTGGCGATATTCTCCCAGATAAACTCCTCTGTGCGGCCCTTCTGCTCTATTTCGTAGTCCAGCACCGGCTGGTATAGTGGTTCGCCGGTATTAGCGCAATGCTCTTCCCAGCTCTTAAAATCGTTGAATAGTAATGACATATTGTATGGCTTATACCTGCCCTGCCGCCTTAGGCCAGGGCGTGTTAAAGATAATCTAAATTTCAGGAATCAGCTAGACTCCCGCTCCATTTGATAACACGGCTTCCGGGGCTAAACGTTCTGTTCCGGCTAGCGCTGCTGTTTACCCTAACCTATACCTGACACGTCCGTTTTCTGAGTAGACGAGCTATACCTATACCTGATGGAAAACAAAGACATAAAGCGTGTGGCCATGCGCATACATGGCCGGGTGCAAGGCGTATTTTTCAGAGCCAGCACCCAAGGCAAAGCACTCGAACTAGGCCTATACGGCTTCGTGCGAAACGAACCTGACGGCACTGTATACTTAGAGGCCGAAGGAAAATCCGAAGCGCTGAAAGAACTGGAGAAATGGGCCCATAAAGGACCAGACCGTGCGCGGGTCGAGAAAGTGGAGGTAGAGGAGAAGGAGGGGCTGAAAGGGTTTGAGCGGTTTGAGCAGAGGAGGTAAAGGATAAAATTTATGTAAATCACCATTTTTCATCATTTCAATTAGGTATATTTAAAAGTCTTAATATTTTTATACCTATGGAAACTGATCAGAAAGAAGATACAACGGTAAATATCAAACCGTCATTTGGTAACGAAATAGATATTTATATAAAACACCTGGATTCTCTTGTTGAGATTGTTCCATTGATAATGGAATTGGTTTCAATTAAACTAGTTCAAGAGTCACGCCATATCGATCAGTTCTTAAAAGAGCAAAAGTTTAATGAGGAAGAAAATAGTGTTGAAGGGGAAGAAACTAACATATTAATTCCTGAAGAGGAGCTTAATAAGTTCATTAGCTTAACTGAGAAATTAGAAGCATCAGAGATAGCCTATAAATTCCTTCCCATAAATTTTATTGTATCCTTCATAAGTCAATATGATGCCTATTTAGGTGGATTAATAAGAACAATATTTTTAGTAAAACCTGAACTTTTAAACTCCTCTGAAAAGAATCTTACCTTTTCAGAGTTATTAAACTTTGATTCAATAGAAGACGCTAGAGAATTTGTTATTGAAAAGGAAGTAGAATCAGTATTAAGAGAGAGTCACCTTAAACAGTTCAAGTGGTTAGAAGGGAAACTTTCTATGAAACTTAGGGAGGGTCTTCCCAGCTTTAAAGATTTCATGGAGATAACAGAGAGAAGAAATCTTTTTGTTCACTGTAATGGTGTTGTATCAAGACAATATATACAGTCATGTAAGGAAAACGGAATTGAGAATGTTGATAATATTAATGTAGGTGATAAATTAGCCGCTGACCCGAGTTATTTTGTGAAATGTTACCAAATTTTATACGAAATTGGAGTCAAACTTGGTCATGTCTTATGGAGGAAGCTGCAACCGAATGATATCGAAAATGCAGATAAACATCTTATTGATATAAGTTATCAGTTATTACTAAAGGGGCATTATAAGTTATCTCTTAATCTGTTAAATTTTGCTACCGATGTGCTTAAAAAGCATCATGACCAAGAAACAACATGTATTTATCAAATTAACAAATCACTAGCATTTTACTTATCTGGCAAAAAGGCTGAAGCTATAAAAGTAATAGATAAACATGATTGGTCAGCTACTAGTGATAAATATAAGTTAGCCACAGTAGTATTAAAAGAGGATTATGAGCGTGCTGGAAATCTAATGCTAAATATAGGTCCTTCTAATGACCACATTACAAAATCTTCATACAGGGAATGGCCTTTATTTAAAGAGTTTAGGAAAACTGAAATTTTTAAAGATAAATTTCACAATATTTTTGGTGAAGAATTTGCCTATGTTGAACCTAAGCCTAAGAAGCTTACCGATGTACTTGAAGAGATAAAAGAGTTAAAAAAGCAACTTGAAGAAAGCAAAGAAAATATAGAGGATATAGAGCCTATTGGCTAGCAGGTTAAGGGAAATATAGAATCTTTGAATTGCAGCTAGCTCTCATGCTCCTCTCACTCCTCAATCAAATCCCCTACCTCTCCCCCGAAGACATAGCTGCTTTCCTGCCGCTGTGGAAGAAGAAGGTGCAGCTGAACCGGTATGATTTCCTGATACGGCAGGGGCAGGTGGAGCAGGGGCTATACCTGGTAACGAGCGGGGCGCTGCGCATTTACTACCCGCTACCTGACGAAGAGATCTGTGTGGGCTTCGGTTATCCGCATACCTTGCTGGTGTCATTTCCGTCTTTTGTCGATGGCAAACCTTCCGACTACTACATACAGGCCCTCAGGAAAAGTGAACTGCTAGGTATAAGCAAAGCCGATTTTATACGTCTGATGGAAGAGCGGCCGAATATCAAACACTTTTGGTACGAGCAACTCGAAAAGGCGCTGGTTGGTAAGATAGAGCGGGAAGTGGATTTGCTGTTGTCCGAACCGGAGCAACGACTGCAGCGCGTCATGCAGCGGAGCCCGCACCTGTTCCAGCACATTCCCAAAAAGTACATTGCCTCATACCTGCGCATGTCGCCCGAAACGCTGAGCCGGATCAAATAGCCGCTTCGTAAATCTTGATGCCCGTCAAGGATTGGAGATAGGCCATGCTATACCTTTGATGCGTACACTATAAAACGATGAACGCTATGAATACCTTAAACCAAATCTCCCGCACCGTCGAAAACCAGAAGCACACCGCTATATCCGCTTTTGTGCCGCTGGAGCTCTCTCTTCTCAACTACAAACCTGCTCCGGATAGCTGGAGCATATTGGAGTGCCTGGAGCACTTGAACAGGTATAGCCGTTACTACAACTCGGTTCTGGCAAAGGCCATCGCGGCTAATTCCGGTGGCGAACTTGAGCAAACGATCAGGTATAGCTGGCTGGGCAAAAAGTCGCTGGACATGGTGCGACCGGGAAATGGCAAAAAGAGCAAAACCGTGAAGCACATGAACCCCAATAATAGCCAGTTGGGCCGGCAGGCACTAGAGGAGTTTCTGGATCATCAGACCGAACTGCTGCAACTCCTCGACAAAGCCAAAGGTGCCAACCTGAACAAAAAGGCTATACCTGTGGAGTTCTTCAAGCTGCTGAAGCTGTACATCGGGGAAACGCTGGAGTTTGTGGCACTGCACCAGGAGCGGCATCTGCAGCAGGCCCTAAATGTAAAAAAGCAGCTACCCGTTAACCAGGCAGTTGCTTAAAATATTGTCAACAAGCTTTATGAAGGCTTACAGCGAGTTATAGTAAGCCACCAGTTTGGCCATGTCGCTGTCGTCGCGCAGGTTCAGCGCATTGGACTTGATATAGGTCTCCAGGTAGTCTTTCTTATCCGGTATGGCAGCCAGCAGGGAGCTCTTCGATTTCTTCACTTTCACCGCCTTGTCGCCCACGGCAATGTAGTAGTCATCGCTTTCCTGCACCTCTCTGTCGATGGTGGCCGAGCTGTAGTGCTTGCGGTCGAAAATCTTTTTGGAGGTACGCTTCAGGAGCACGACTTGTCCGTCGGCCAGCACTTCCATAAAAGCCTTGGCAGGCACCCCGTCGCCGCTATACCCTGAGCGGAAGGTGCGTTCCACCGGCTGGTTGTTTTCAATGTACCCGATCTTAAACTCCTGCACCGGCTCCAGCAGCTCCTTCACGTCTCCGTTCTTGGTCTTGAAGATGATGGCGTCCTTCACCTGGTCATACATCAGATCGATGCCTTGGTATACCGTGCCGTTTTTAAGCGTCAGCGAGCCTTTCGCCCAGTCTTTGTACACGTATGGCGAGCCTATCATCGTGATGGTGTTGTACTCATGCACCGGACGGGCCTCCATGTCGTTGGTATGCGTGAACTGCGCGCTCGCCTGCAGGCTAAAGCAGCAACCGACCAGCATCATTAAACCGAATCGTAAGACGAGAGCTTTCATAGGGCGTTTGTTTTAAGTTAAAAATAAGATCACAGGCTGTTATAGTAGGCTATCAGTTTGGCCATGTCCTGTTCCTGCCTCAGGTCCAGGCGATTTGATTTCACGTAAGCTTCCAGCTCAGCGCTTTTGTCAGGTAAAGCAGCCAGTAGTGATTTTTTGTCTTTCTTTACCTTGGTAAGACTCAGGTTAGAGGCTGTAACGTAGTAAGACTCATTTGAGCGGATCGTCTTTACTTTGGTCGCTGCGTTGTAGGCGGCTTCCTCGATCACCTTTTTGCTCGTGCGCTTCAGCAGTTCGGTTTTGCCCTCTACCAGCACTTCGTAGTAAGACTCAGGCGAGGCGCCGTCCGTGGCAGGATAGCCTATGCGGAATGTCTTTTTATCCATAGTAAACTCTACTACCGGCTCTACAAAGAGCATCTCTTTTCCGGCCTGGTCCAAAAACATCAGTTCGTCCGCTACCTGATCGTATTTCAGCTTCACGCCATCAAACGCCTTGCCGCTTTTCAGCTTCACAGAGCCTTCAACCCAATCTTCGAAGAGGTAGGGCGTGCCTTTGATATCGGTGTAGCGCTTCTCAAAAACCGGACGACCCATAAAGTCAGACATAAGCCCCTGTGCTGATGCTGCCGCAGTGCTTATAAAGAATGCCAAAAAGGTAAGCTTTAAAGTTGTTCTCAGGTTCATGGACACACGCGTTTTATGGGTGAATATAATCATTTTTTATCAATTATGTAATATTGCACCCCTTGTCGGGCAATATCTCTTATGGGCTGATTTTTTAGACAGTAAGCGTAAAATACGGCCGATTTTAACTTTCTTGCGCCCGATTTTGTTCTAACCCGGCCCCCGGTTTGAAAAGGGCTGACTGACCATGCGTGAAAAAGTAGTTAGCTATAGTTTTTTCTTTCTTGGATTGCTTTTGTTCGGCTTTGCCAATGCTATTGCCGTGAAGGTGAAATACCTGGGTCTGCACCCCTGGGAGGTGCTGAATGTGGCCCTTTTTCAACACCTGGGCTTTACGATAGGTACCTGGAGCGTGATGGTGGGACTGTTTTTTGTGGCTATCTCTTGGTTTATTAACCGTAAATATATCAACATAGGCACTTTTCTCAATGCCATGCTTGTCGGACCATTCATGGACATGTTCCTTTGGCTCGACATCCTGCCTTCGGCAACCAACACCTCGCTCGACTACCTGAACCTGGCCGCTTCGGTCATTATTGCAGGTATTGCTGGTGGACTCTATGTAGCAGGCGGTGTGGGCGCTGGTCCGCGCGACGGTTTTATGTTGGCTTTGTCAGAGCGGTTGAACGCGTCTGTGAGTCGCACCCGCATTGTGGTGGAGTGCGTGATCCTGGGTATAGGCTATTTGCTAGGCGGCCCGATCTTCATCGCCACTTTCTTCTATACCTTCATCATGAGCCCGATCTTCCAGGTCACGCTCCGCTTCTTCCAGCGAATGCGGAATAACCTGATCGAGGCTGAAGTTAGGGTAAAGGTATAGCCTAATGTATTGTCTGTGCAAGACTCGGACAGCTTCTACCTGTCCCTGCAAATGCTCCAATAGGAAACAACGTTACAGTGTAACGTCGCTACAAGCACTAATTTTCTAACTCCCAAACTTTCTAACTTAGACCACTTTCACTTCTTCTTTCTCTCCCGTGTGCAGATCGATCTGGAAGAGCTGGTGGCTGTTGGTGCTGGTGACCCAGAGGCGGCCGTTCAGGTATAGCAGGTCGTTGGGTTCGTGCAGGCCAGCCGTGAGGGTGCGCACGCGGTGGCGCTCCATGTCGAGCACTTTGATCTTGCCGTTGTAGGTGTCGGCGATGTATACGTCACTGTCGATCACCTCCAGCCCGACGCAGTGCTGCAGCAGGGCATCGTCTACATGGCCATCCACGTCCCCAAAATCAAAAAGTCCGCGGCCGAGGGGGGTGAGCACCATGCCTGTTTTGAGGTTGACGGTACGAATGGCGCTGGCTTCGGCGTCGGCTACGTAGAGCACCTCGCCCCGGAGGGAAAGTCCGCTGGGCTGATTGAAGGCAGCTTCGTCCAACAGGCCGTCAGTGAGGGCTTCGCGACCGCTTCCGGCAAAACGGTATACCTGCTCGGTTTCCAGGTCCATGCGCAGAATCTGGTGGTTGCCGGCATTGGCGATGAACATGCTTTTGCCGTGTATGAGCAGGTCCCAGGGACTGTTGGGGTTCACGGGTTCGCTGCGCTTGTCGTCGTGGAAGTAGTACTCCAGTTCGCCGGTGCCGGCGGCTGTACTGACCATCCGGTGCTGCAGGTCTACTTTGCGGATGGCGTTATTTTTTGTGTCGGCCACATAGAGTACATCACCGTGCAAGGCCAATCCGTGCGGCTCGTTGAAGGTAGTATCGGCATAGCCGCCATTGTCGAATCCACGCTCCCCACTTCCGATTACCTCCAGCACCTGCCCCTGTTGGTTCAGCTTCAGGATGCGGTTGTGCCCGCTGTCGGACAGGTATAAATTGCCTTCTGAGTCGCTGATCAGCTTGGAGGGGAAGGACAGGACATTAGTCTCGGATAGCTCCTCCGGCTGCACAGGTATAGGCGTTTGGTTGAGCTCGTCTATAAATTCCTCTTTCATTCGCTGGATGTAAGGTCGCACCGTGTCGTATACGCCTTCTCCGGCATGCTGCCCTACTACTTTCCCATTCGGATCTATCAGCACTGTCGTTGGCCAGGCCTTTATACCATACTGGTTCCAGATGGCGTAGTCGGCATCATTTACTACCGGATGTTCTATCCCAAATTTCTGAATAGCCTGCCGGATGGTTTCGGTCTGCTTCTCTGCGTCGAACTTAGCAGAGTGTATACCGAGTACCACCAGCACATCGGCAAATTCTTCCTCGAGCCGGTTCAGGTCCGGCACGATGTGCTGACAGTTGATGCAGCCTAGTGTCCAGAAGTCCAGCAACACGATCTTGCCTCTAAAGTCTTTGATAGACCAGCTCCGGTCGGTGTTGAGCCAGCCGTGCGGGGTGTTGATCTCTGGTGCGTTGACGCGTCCGGTGAGCATTTTCGATTTCGTTTAGTATGGATTATCTCGTACAGGTATAGATCGGGAAAGGTTGTTTGTATAACGCGGGCAGGGAGCTTTTGGGTATGTGCGCTGTAGCCGCCCTGCTATACCTGCGCGTGGCCTTTGCCTGCAGCCAAAACAGCGCTTATGCCAAGAAGTTATTTTATCGTAAATTTGTGTAAAACTGCTGCGGCGCTATGGAGGAAACCTACCTTTCAGACTTCGGAACCATCCTGCTCTTCCTGATCGGGGGAGCCATCTTCGTGGTGATCGGTCTGTTTGCCGCCCGGCTTATCCGCCCCAGCCGACCCAACCCCGAGAAGCTAACCACCTACGAGTCGGGCGAAGAGCCGATCGGCAACTCATGGGTGCAGTTCAACCCGCGGTTTTATGTGGTGGCACTTATCTTCATCATTTTTGATGTGGAGCTCGCCTTCCTGTTTCCGTGGGCCACGGTGTTCGGCCGCCGCGACCTGATCGAAGCGACTGACGGCGTATGGGGTTGGTTTGCCCTGATCGAGATGTTCATCTTTATCGGTGTGCTGGCGCTGGGCCTGGCCTATGCCTGGGTAAAAGGCCACCTCGACTGGATCAGACCCAAGCCCGTGGTGCCGCAAAGCCGCTCCCGTATACCTAAGGAGGTATACCAGCGCGTAAACGAACAGCGAAGAACACTTAACAACAAGCAGTAAATAGTTGTCAGTGATTCTTAATGTGTGATAGGGCTTAATTCACCACGCATTGATCATTATTCACTAGTCATTAACCATTAATTATTACCCATTGAACATTCCACAGGACAAGACGGGAGAAGGCGGTGTGATCATCACCAAACTGGACGATCTGCTCAATTGGGCGCGACTGACCTCGCTGTTCCCGATGGGTTTCGGTCTGGCCTGCTGCGCCATCGAGATGATGGGGGCTTACGCTTCCGGCTACGACCTCGACCGCTTCGGCATTATACCCCGTGCCTCGCCTCGTCAGTCGGATGTAATGATCGTGGCCGGTACCGTGACCTTTAAGATGGCCGACCGTGTGCGCCGTCTCTACGAACAGATGCCGGAACCGCGCTACGTGATCTCGATGGGCAGCTGCTCCAACTGCGGCGGCCCTTACTGGGAGCACGGCTACCATGTGGTGAAGGGCGTGGACCGCATTATACCGGTAGACGTGTACGTGCCCGGCTGTCCGCCAAGACCGGAGGCACTGATCGGTGGCTTCCTGCGTCTGCAGGAGATCATCCGCCAGGAGACCATCCGCGACCCAAGAGCCGTGCAACAAATCATGGCAAGAAGAATGACGAATTAAGAATGAATAATGAGGAGGCAGAAAAGACTAATGAAGAGGTGAAAATGAATAGTGAAGAATCAGGAATGAGTCATAATCCATCAAAGCCGGATGATCAGCAAAACCCAGTCGCTTAAAACAATTGGTCATTAAAAATTCATTCGTCATTAATCATTATTAATCACTCATCCACTCCATCACTCAATCAAAAATTAACATGACCTTCGGAGAGCTAAGAGATTTGATAGCAACGCAGTTTGGTGCTCAGGTGATTGCCGCCGAGCACACCGACAACCTACAGCCCTACCTGGTGCTTCAGACAGAGCGCCTGGCGGAGGTGTGCCTCGAGCTGCATGACAACGAAGCGACTTATTTCGACTTTCTCTCCAGCGTGACAGGTATAGACAATGGTCGCGAAACCGGCACCATGGAAGTGGTGTATAACCTCTACTCTATCCCTTACGACCACCACCTGATGCTCAAAGTGATCGTATCGCGCAACAATACACCCAAGACTCCTATACCTGTCGTGCCGACCGTGAGCCATATCTGGCGCACCGCTGACTGGCAGGAGCGCGAGATCTTCGACCTGGTGGGCATCCTCTTCAAAGACCACCCCGACATGCGCCGCATCCTCTGCGCCGCCGACTGGGAAGGTCACCCGCTCCGCAAAGACTACCAACTACAGGACTATTACCACGGCATCAAGGTACCCTACGACCAGCACAACGAAAACAGCGGTTTCCGGGGTGAGCCTATCAAGCTAATCTCACAGGAAGATCCGTTTACGGATAAACGAGAGAAGCCAGAGGTATCGTAAGAGATTTAGTGAAGCTCCTTCTCAAAGCACACACTATTCTCCACACCAGCATACTGTCCATAATTCGGGATTAGCTGATAGCCGTTCTTTTTATAGAGCCCGATGGCTTCGGGCTGCTTCAACCCGGTTTCCAGGATACATTTTTCAAAAGAGAGTTCGCATGCCCATGCTTCTAGTTCAGCCAGTACCTGGCTGGCTATACCTTGGCCTCTTCCGGCTGGCTGCACATACATGCGCTTCACTTCCACTGTGCCCGGCTCGTATTCTTTGATCGCACCACAGCCGAGCGCTTTTCCGTTCTCGTACGCCAGCACCACATGCTTTATCTTGTCGATCTTATTGTACTGCGCATAAAAGGCATGCTCTTCTCCGTCCCGAATAGCAAGATCTGCATCGAGCAGTTTTACTAAGGCCACAAAGTCAGGGTCGTCCGAATCGGTTCTTTTCAGGTATAGCATGAGTTGGTGGGTGTTTACTTCAGGCCATGAAAGGCTGCGCTTTACTTCAATTCAAATTTGTGTAATGTCTGCACATGCTCCTTCCGTTGGTACCAGTCATTGTACACCAACACGAGCGCATTGACTTTGAAGGTGCCAAAACAGTGGTTTCTGTACGCTCCTACTAAGCTTAGAAATTCATCCTTATTCCTGAGCTTTTCCCTTAGTCTGACTATCGTCGCGTGGGCTGTTTGTATGGCGTATCTTTTGTCAATGGACTGTTCCAAGCCTGAGTTTTGGAAGTTATCCCTCAAGTTATCCCGAAGCTGGCTGAGCGTATTGTCTTCTAAAAAACCTTGCACCATCAAGCAAGATGGAGACGCCGTCAGTCCTCTGAATTCAATCTTAAATGGCCCCACGCCGTTGATGCTTTCCTTAATCGTTTCTATGTAATCCTCAATCCGGATCTGGCTGAGCTTAAATCCATCATAGCATGAAATGATCGACATTACTGTCACATGTAGATCCGAATCCCGGTAAAAATACTGGTGTGGCTCAAGCAGCTTCAGTTTCGAAAGCAACTTTTGGATCTCTGCTTTTACCGCATCATCTGGCCGTAACAAAAGGGTTATCCCAAATCTGTTGTCACTTGCAGAATCAATTAACTCGTCTACTTGATAAGCATCTGATTTAATCCTGCGGATAGAATCCTCATAAAGTTGATCATAGTGTTCTTGTAGATGCATGCAGCTAATCTTTGTAGTAACTAGGTTGAGCTATGAAGTTGAACGTGTTGGGCTATACGGCTGTGTAGCTGCCGTATAAGTTTTGTTGTGCTTTGCTGTTTCTACTTCTTAAGCCTGTAGCCAAAGTTTACCCCTGCTCCCAAGCTAAACTCTGTAAATGAGTCAAAGCTATAAAATCTGGCGAAGGTATTTATTTTGTTGAATTGCCTGCTAAGCTCCCCTTGGTACTCTACCTTATCCCTGTATATAGCTGCTTTGCCAGTTACAGAAAGTCTTAAAAGTTCACCTATTGATGTTCCCAAACCAACTAAAGGCCCTGATGAGGATTGGCTGCCATCCATATCATTTTTATTAAAGTTGAGCCTGCCGTACCCAGCAATTAACCTTAGTTCGCCTATATTCAGGAATGGTCTGCTAAAGTTAAAGCTTGCCTCCCAAGAGTTTGCATCCGAGCTAAAACCCTGTTTCAGTTCAACTCTTCTATGATGCCACTTTGCGTCTAAGTCAAAGTTACAGGTTACTAATATGTGTTTCAGCTCAATTTGAGCATTGCTAACCTTATTTTTATCAAAGTTTGACTGAATCTCTACTCCTCCTTTCAGAGTCAAATCCCGATAAAATGCTGGGAGGGATAAATCTATTCCTGCACCAAAAGGATTATTTATAATTCCAGTCATCAAATGAATGCCCACCAATTGATGGTCGAAGAAGTCTTTAAAACAACTAGATTTTAGTTCTACCTGAATACTGTCTCGTCCTTTTAAGCGTACTTCCTGTTGAATATACCCAATGAAAGAGACTATTAAAATCGCATTTGGGTCGCCGACTTCAAGAGAGAATCTTCCATCTGATGCGGTTGCTGTACCGTTCTCTCTTCCCTTTTCTTGAATACTTGCACCTGGCAATGGCAGTTTGTCAAGTTTGGAAATGACAGTTCCATGCACAACTGATTGGCTTAAGACCTCACCAATGGTGAATAGTAATATCAGCATTAGGAGAATGGTCTTTTGCACTCTTCTATTCTTTCTTAAAGTATAGCCTAACTCATGTATAAACAGAATAAACATCCCGTTATTTATCGTTTTTGGCAGATAACTGTAACTGGATTACCGAATATACTATATAGCGACCTAACTATACCTGCTTTTCTCCTAAAATCTGCCCTCAAAACAAAACCCCTCCATAATTCCCCCATTTTTCCGAACTTTGCTCAACTCATAACTTTTAACTCTCAACTAAATCTCCCCCTTGTCTACCACGCACAAAGAATACCTGCTGCAGTCGGAGCCGAACAAGTTCAGCCTGGAACACCTGCGGGCGGGCGAGATGATCGTGAACATGGGGCCCCAGCACCCGAGTACGCACGGTGTACTGCGCCTGGAGGTGGTGACAGACGGGGAGATCGTGCAGGAGGTGGCGCCACACATCGGGTACCTGCACCGCTGTTTCGAGAAGCATGCCGAGAGCATGGCCTACAACCAGACCATCCCCTACGTGGACCGCATGGACTACCTGGCCGCCATGAACTCGGAGCACGTGTGGTGCATGGGCGTGGAGAAGTTATTAGGTATAACAGACCAGATTCCCAAGCGGGTAGAGTACATCCGGGTGCTGGTAACGGAGCTCAACCGACTGGCCTCGCACTTCCTGGCCATTGGCACTTATGCCATCGACATCGGGGCTTTCACCCCTTTCCTGTGGCTGCTGCGCGATAGGGAGCACATCCAGCGCCTGCTCGAGTGGACTTCCGGCGCCCGCATGCTGTATAACTATATCTGGGTGGGTGGATTGTACTACGACCTGCCCATCGGCTTTGAGGAGCGCTGCCGGGAATTCATTCACTACCTAAAGCCTAAGCTCGACGAGCTCGACACCATCCTGCTCACCAACAAGATCTTCATCGACCGCACCGCCAACGTGGGGGTACTGCCGCTAGATGTGGCTATCAACTACGGCTGCTCCGGCCCGATGCTTCGTGGCTCCGGCCTGCGCCACGACCTGCGCCGCGTCGATGGATATAGTGTGTACCCTGAACTGGAGTTTGACGTGCCCATCGGCGAAGGCATCATGGGCACCACCGGCGACTGCTGGGACCGTAACTATGTGCGGGCGCTCGAGTGCCGGGAGTCTGTCAAGATCATCAGCCAGTGCCTCGACAGGCTGCTGGGTGAGCACAAGCGCACCCCCGATTTCGATCCGCAGGCGGCCTGCCCCAAGAAGCTGCGCATGACCGGCACGCAGGAGCTCTACTTCCGGGGCGAAACACCTCGTGGCGAGCTGGGTTACTTCTTCCGCACCACCGACCGCAGCGACGTGCCTTTCCGCTGCCACGGCCGCGCCCCAAGTTTTGTGAACCTGTCCGTACTGCCCGAAATCAGCCGTGGCTGCATGGTGGCCGACCTTATTGCCATTGTGGGCTCTGTGGATATTGTGCTGGGTGAGGTGGACAGGTAAAGCACCTGCGACTTCTGACTGGTGCCTATACTATGGAATACATTGTAGCTTCCTCTTAAAACTCATGGCAATTGTAATCGTTAAAAATGACTGAAGTGCCTTTTGTTGCACTTTGAGAGTCAGACGAATTTCCTGTAGCATGCATATAAGATTGAACCAGCTGTTAACGATACATTTTCTGTGGCTTAGCATACTATTCGGGCCTGCCACAGCCATGGCGCAGGTACAGAAGCACCCGAAACAGAAGGCGGACACACTCCGGACTGTGGGTGCTGATTTCTTCGCACTTCCCGCCGACACGATACTTCCCGGCCAGAAAAGGCCTTTTACAGAATCGCAGCGACTAGAGGGCGACAACAAACGCTATCTCAAGCGGGCGGTTATACCTGCTGCTGTGCTTATTGGTGCCGGAATCTATACGATAGGAGGACGCGGTATTTTGAGCAGCGACGATGTCTTTAACTACAGACACAAAGTCTTCCCTAAGTTTGCTACCAATGCCGATGACTTTGCCATGCTGGCACCGCTGGTGGGGTTGTATGGATTCAACATCATATCGTCGCAGAACAGGCACGAACTCGGGCGTCAGACGGTACTGCTCCTTTCCTCCGGCGCACTTGCATCGGCTATCGTTTGGCCTACCAAGAAACTGACAGACAGAGATCGTCCGAATGGCAAACCTTATGCCTTCCCATCAGGCCACACGGCCTATGCGTTCACCATTGCCACTTTCATGGACAAGGAGTTCCGGCACAAGAGCCCCTGGGTGAGCGTAGTGAGTTATGGTATAGCCGGCGGCACTGGTGTGCTGCGTGTGCTGAACGATGCGCACTGGCTTTCTGATGTGCTAGCTGGCGCTGGCGTAGGTATAATATCCGTGAACACTGTTTACTGGGTACAGGCTAAACTCACCCAGGGAGGTGGTTTGAACACGGCCATGTACCCTATTGTATTGCCTAACGGGCAGATGGGTATGGCAATGTCTCTTACCTTTTAATACCCAATAATTTCACGCAAGGTATAGCCTGGCGCTTTCAGCTCTGTGAGGCGGCGCCGATTCTTTTTATATCTTTACCACATGCCTATACACCGCCTGCTTTTATGCTTATACCTATACCTGCAGGTGAGCCTTGCCACGGCACAGGTATACCAGGTGCAGGGCACAGTGCGTGACGCCACCACACGTGAAAAACTCCCCTTCGTGAGCATCGTGGTAAACGACGGTGAAACAGGCACGACTTCCAACCTGGAGGGGCGCTACCAGCTCCGGCATAACCGCCCGATCACCAGTCTGCGTTTCAGCTACGTGGGCTATACCCCGCAAACCATTCCCGTTGATTCAGTTTCACAACTCGATATTACCCTGCGCCCTTCGGCGGCCCAACTACAGGAAGTCGTGATTCGCTCCGGGATCAACCCGGCGCACCGCATCATCCGGCTGGCCAACCAGAACCGCGACCGCCACCGCCTCGACAATATTCAGGCCTATACCTACCGTACCTACAACAAATTCATCCTGACGGCCAACGCCCCCGATGACCTCAACCTGAGCGACACCCTGCGCCTTTCTGAGGAAGACTCATCGACCTTGCGTATGCACAACCTGCTGGCCAAGCAGCACCTTTTCCTGATGGAGAGCATCACTGATTATGCACAGTTGGGCAATAACCTCTCAAAAGAAACCATCCTGGCGACCCGCGTGTCAGGACTTCGGCAACCCAGCTTTGGGGTAGTGGCCGCTGAGGCACGGGTTTTTTCGGTGTATGACGACATGCCGGTGTTCTTTGGCAAGCGCTACCTGAGTCCACTGAGCAATGGCAGCATCAGGCGCTATGACTTCGTGCTCCAGGAAACGGCGGTGGTGGGAGCCGACACCGTTTTTATTATCTCCTATGCGCCGCAGCCTGGCAAGAATTTCAACGGTCTGAAAGGGCTGCTCTACATCAACAGCGACGGTTGGGCGGTGCAGAACGTGGTAGCCGAGTCGCACGCCGATGACAAGCGCGGCCTGAAGCTGCAGCAGCAGTTCGTGAAAGTCGACAACCGGCAGTGGTTCCCTTCGGAGCTGGATGTGGAGATAACCGTACAGCAGATCTACATGAGGGGGCACCAGCCTTACGGACACATCCGTACCTACATCACCAACGTCAACCTGAACCCACCGCTCCGACGAAGCGATTTTGGAGTGATCGCACTGGAGCAGCGCCCGGATGCCTGGCGACAACCGGAGCAACTCTGGCAGCAGTATCGCCCTGATTCCCTGTCGCTCAAAGAGCAGACTACCTACCAGCGCCTCGACAGTGTGGGACAGGCCCAAAAGCTCGACCGCACCATCCGCACCATGGAGTACCTCATGGCGAAGCAGCTGCCCATCGGCCCCATCAGCCTGGACCTCAACCGGCTGTTCAAGGTGAGTCGTTTTGAAGGGATGCGTTTAGGTATAGGCGCTCATACCAACAACCTGCTTTCGGAACGGTTTACTGTTGGTGGCTATTGGGGCTACGGCCTCCGCGACAAGGAACATAAATACGGTGCTGATGCTACCGTTAAACTGCACAAACCGTCTGAACTCACGCTTTCGGCAGCTTATGCTGAAGATGTAGCAGAGCCGGGCGGCCGTCGCCTGCCTTTCCAGGAGCGTGCCTTGCTCCGTGACCTGCGCCCCGCCCTCTTGCCCAACCTGGACTATACCACCCAGCGAAGCGCCGGCCTGAGTGGACGCATGCTGCGCTACGTGCAGTGGCAAGCAGGTATACGGCAGGAACAGCGCCGCCCTACGCTGCCGCTCTTCACGTATGAGCCAGGTATAGGCATGCCCGCATATAACCTGGCTGAAGCGACAGCGGGCTTGCGCTTTGCCTATGGCGAGCAATACATGCAACTGTTTAACCGCATGCTGCCCATGCCAAGCCGCTATCCGGTGCTCTGGTTCCAGTACACAAAGGGCATCGATGTCCTGGAAAGTGACGGCTATACCTACAACAAATTCGACCTGCGTGCTGAAGGAACGTTCCGGCAGCGCAGCCTTGGCGAAACCAGCTTTGTGCTGGCAAGTGGTTGGGTACAGGGCGAGGCTCCTTTCGTCAGCCTCTACAATGGTTATGGCAGTTATAGTTCGAATTACAAAGTGTATGCCGGCGAAGGCTTTGAAACAATGCGGCCCTATGAGTTCTTCTCGGATCGATACGCAGCTTTGTTCCTCCGCCAGGACCTGGGCAAGCGCCTGCTCAACACCAAACTCTTCAAGCCCGACCTGGTGCTGGTGCAGAACATGGGCATCGGCGATCTACGGCAGTCTATACCTGAGCTGCAGCCCTTGGAGTATGCCAACATGCGCAAAGGATTCTTTGAATCCGGATTGATGCTCAACAACGTCATCAGCTCTGCCTTCTCGGGTGTCGGGGTGGGCGCCTTTTACCGCTATGGCCCCTATGCACTGCCACGGGCTAAAGATAACCTCAAGTTCAAGCTGACGGCGACCCTGGCTTTTTGATTGTAAAATATTCTTAGACGAAGACATTTACCTGGATCTATACCTGAAGGCCTCAACCACCATACCTCTCCTAAAGGTTGAGTCATCAGGTATGCGCCTATCAAAATGCGTACAACTATCTCCGGCTTAAGAAGTATAAAAACAACGTATGAAAATCCTATCCGCTCAACAAACCCGGGAAGCTGATGCGCAAACCATCAGGGAGGAAGGCATTGCTTCAGAAGAATTGATGGAGCGGGCGGCAAGGGCCTTTACCGGTTGGTTTGAAAACAAGTTCACGCCTGAGCAACCTGTCTGTATCTTCTGCGGTCCCGGCAACAACGGCGGGGATGGCCTGGTAGTAGCCCGGTTGCTGCACCAGCGCCTCTTCGATGTGCAGCTATATATAGTGAATGACGCCCAAGAGACCTCTCCGGATTTTCAGATCAACCTGAAGCGCCTGCCACACGAGGTGCCTCCACACCATATCACGAGCAAAAACGGCCTGCCTGCTATACCTGAAAAAGCCTGCGTGATCGACGCCTTGTTCGGCACCGGCCTCTCCAGACCCGTCACCGGGCTCTATGCCGAGGTGATCGATTGGCTAAACGAGCACAGTAACTGCACTGTCGCCATCGATATACCCTCGGGTTTGTACACCGACAAGCAAACGCCCGCCGAAGGAGCCATTGTGCAGGCGGATCATACGGTGAGTTTTGAACTGCCCAAACTTGCTTTTTTTCTGCCGCAGCATGAGCAGTACGTGGGCGAATGGCACACTGTCTCCATCGGTTTGAGCCAGGCATACCTTTCGGAGGTGAAGTCGAACTTTCACTACGTGACCCAAAAAGAAATTCAGCAACTGATAAAGCCGCGCACCAAATTCTCACACAAGGGCACCTACGGGCACGCGTTGCTGCTTTGCGGAGGCTACGGTAAAATCGGGGCAGCAGTGCTTGCGGCCAGGGCTTGTTTGTGCAGCGGCGTAGGCCTGCTCACGGTGCAGGCGCCTGCCATCGGCTACGATGTGCTGCAAACGGCTGTGCCGGAGGCCATGCTTCTACCTGACAACAACCGCAGGCATTTATCCTCTCTACCAAAGTCCATGGAGAAATTTAACGCCATCGGTATAGGCCCGGGCATTGGCACCGAGCGAATGACCAAGACGATGCTTGGCCAGCTATTGGCCACTACGGATCTCCCTCTCGTCATCGACGCGGACGCCATCAACCTGATCGCCAGCAGCGACAAGCTCAAGGCACAGCTCCCGAAAGGGAAGGTCATCTTCTCACCGCACCCCAAAGAGTTTGAACGGCTCGTCTGCAAAAGCAATAATGAATACGAACGGCTGGAGGAATTGCGGGAGTTCTGCCGGGTATACCAGTGTCACATGGTGCTCAAAGGAAGTCACTCGGCCATCGCCACGCCCGAAGGAGACATTTTTTTTAACACGACCGGGAATGCAGGTATGGCTACGGGCGGAACCGGTGATGTACTGACCGGCATCCTGACGGCTTTGGTAGCCCAGGGCTATACCTTGAAAGAGGCTTGCCTATTGGGCGTATACCTGCACGGACTTGCCGGCGATCTGGCCAAGGGAACGGTGGGAGAAATTGCACTGATCGCCTCGGATGTAATAGAGCATTTGCCGAAGGCTTTTCTGCACCTGCGTCGTTCTTAACTAACAGCCAGGTATACGAAAGCAAAATGCACCAGCATGGCGCCATCCGCGAGCAGTGCATAATAGATGCGAGGCTTCTCTTCCGAAGCGTTCCACACGATCAGACCAGCCACTAAGGCAGCGCTCAGCAAGCCGATCAGAACCTCGCCCTCTTCCGTCAGCAGCACCAGCAACAAGTATAGCACCAGCAGCCCCAGCGACAGGAAACGGGTATAGTTTTCGCCTAGCAGCCCGGGGAAGGTAAGGGTGCGGGTGTGGCGGTCGTAGGTATAGTCGCGGATGTCGAATAGCAGGGCCAGCGCCAGAATAAACAGAAAGCGCCGCAGCCAGATCAGCATCACAGGGCTATCTAACGCAACCGAAGCATCGATCAGCGGAAACAACACCGTTACGGCAGACCAGACCAGGGCAATCAGAAACACCTTCAGCAAGGGCACACTCCGGAAAGGCTTAAGACGATTGCGCGCCAGCGGCACGGTATAGCCTACGGAAATCAGCGCCAGGGTCAGCACAAACCACAGGTTGATTCGAAGTTCAAATAGAAAGTACAGTACAACAGCCCCCGCCAGGCTAAGCAAAGCCAACACGGCCAGCTCCTTTTGATGACGAATACTCCAGGACTGTCCACCTTTTTTAGCTCGCCAGCCTCGCCACATGCGCTGCAAACTGCTGGTGTTGTAGGTGAACAGTGTTGCCAGAAACACAAAGCACGCCATTGGCAGCGACACCTTGTTCCCTGTTAGCAAGTAGGTTTCTACCGTTAACCCAAATGCGCACAGTGAAATGAACACACTGCTGTAGAGCAGGGCCTCTATACCTGTTCGAAGCCAATCTGCCAGTGGTTGCTGGCGCCTTATCTCGCTGTGTTCTTTTTCTAGCATCCTTCTCTGCAAGTTCGCAATTCAGGTACGGCTTTCAAACCCCGTCCGGCTGTAAATAAAAAAGCCTGACACAGGTTTTACCCCACATCAGGCTTTACAGGAAAAGTAAAGTTTTAGATGGTGCTTTTTGGCTCAACTTCGCCAAAGGTAGCGTCATATAGTCTGATGCTTTCCTTGATGATCTCGTAAGCCGGCTCACGGCCCAGGAACTGCTCTACGATTACTTCTTTGTGTTCCAGTTTCTTGTAGTCTTCAAAGAAGCGGCGCATCTCCAGCAAAGTATGCGGAGGCAATTCAGAGATATCGTTGATGTGACGCACCGACATGTCGTTGTTCGCCACGGCGATGATCTTATCGTCTTCTTCGTTGTTGTCGATCATGCGCATCACCCCGATTACTTTCGCATCGATCAGGCACATAGGCACTACATCCAGCGAACAGATTACCAGGATATCAAGCGGATCTTTATCGTCGCAGTAAGTTTTAGGTATAAAGCCATAGTTGGCAGGGTAGTTCACCGAAGAGAAAAGTACACGGTCCAGTTTCAGCATGCCGCTTTCTTTGTCCAACTCGTACTTTGCTTTCGAACCCTTTGGAATTTCAATGATAGCAGTAACGACTGCCGGGGCCTCCTCACCGTAGCTCACGCTATGCCACGGGTTATTCTTTTCTAAATTCTCCATCATATAATCTTTCTTAAAAGCCGTCGTAACCAATTGTCCCGACAGGTATTGTTACTTCATTAATTCTTGCAAGGGGCGCCCCACACTTCCATTTGGCTCCTGTATGTATAGCCAGGAGGCAATGGTAGGGGCAATATCTGCTATAGCGGTTTCAACGGAGCTTTCGCCCGGCTTCACTTTCCAGCCATACCATACCAGTGGCACGTGCGTATCGTAGTTGCTGTGCGAGCCATGCGTGGTTCCTTTCTGTGGACCGCTGCCGTAACCTTCAAACCAGCCTGGCTGCAGCACTACAATCACATCGCCGGAGCGCTGGGCATTGTAGCCGCTTTCGATGCGCGCCATCAGACCTCCGGACGCACCCACCTGTACCGCCTCAGCCGGAATGGCTCTTGCCACTCCTTCAAAACGCGTTACATAGTTGGCCACCGCTTCCTGCACATCTGCTCTCTTCAGCTTTTTGCCTTCAATCGTTTTATGGTCCAGGTATACCTGCTGGTTCGTGTAGCGTTCTACCCAACGGCCTTTGCCGAAAGTCTTGTTCAGGTGCTGCTCCAGCGAGTCGCGCATCATGCCGGAGTTGGCTGTGCCTGCCGGTATTTTAAGCGACTCCATATAAGCAGGCACATGCGCCGCGCCGTGGTCCGCTGTCAGGAAGATCAAGATGTTGTCCTTGCCGATTTCCTTCTCCAGCAGGTTGATTAGTTCTTCAATTTCACGGTCGAGTCGCAGGTATACATCCTGCACTTCAATGGAGTTTGGTCCGAACGAGTGCCCGGTATAGTCGGGTGTGGAGTAGCTCAGTGCCAGGAAATCGGTGTGATTCCCTTTGCCCAGGTTTTCTCCGCGTAGGGCTGCTTTGGCAAATTCCGTGGTGAGTGTATTGCCGGCAGGTATAGAGCGAATCAACTCGAAATCTTTGCCGCGGATGGCAGGGATGTTGTGAGGGAACACCGGTCTTTCTTCGCCTGGCAGGGCACGCTCCCACGGCATGTCGTCTGCTGTACTTTCGGTATACTGCTCAATCGGCAGGAGTGTATTCCATACCTCTCCCAACAGTTTGTCCGGATGCTTTTGATTGTTGAACTCCTGTACCCAGTTAGGGAGGGCATTGGCGTAAAATGTGCTCGTGATCCAGTTTCCGGAAGGAGAATCAAACCAATAGGCGCCATTGGCGGTATGGCCGGCTGGCAGAATAGACCCTCTGTCTTTCAGGGCTATACCTACCACCTTCGAGTGCATGTTGTTGGAAAGGCGCAGCTCGTCTGTGATGGTAGTCGTTAGCAGGTTACGCGGCGACATCAGGCCGGCATCGGATGTGCTGCCTACCGTTTTCACTGTCTTATCCTCCACACAGTAAATAGACTTGCCCGTTGTGCGGTCGTACCAGGAGTTTCCGATGATACCGTTTAAGGCTGGGACGCTACCCGTATAAACGGAAGCATGGCCTGGTCCGGTATACGTAGGCACATAACTGTATTGGTTATTCTTGAAATTGAAGCCCTGTTTTACCAGTCTTTTAAATCCGCCTTCGCTGTACTTGTCCCAGTAACGGTATAGAAAGTCATAACGCATCTGGTCTACCACGATGCCCACTACGAGCTTCGGCCGACTTTCTATGCCTATCACAGGTTGGTTCACCTGCTGCTCCTTTTCTACGCTTGGGGCGTTAGATGTTGTACAAGCCTGCACAGTAACCAAAAGCACTGCTGCAATCAAAGTTTGAATGCCAGATCTAAAACCGCTTAGCTTCATGTGTTTGTTGTTGAGTTTCTCAAATATAGGCAGCACATCCCAACTAATTGGCCTGGCCATTGTCCTGTACTCGATGTTTTAACAAAAATATAACACAGCGTATTATATCCCCAAAAAAAGAACGCCCACCTGGTGTGATGGGCGTTGCTTTTCTATTTGGTATTTACTTCTATTTTGCAGCAAGCGCCTCTGCACCCCCCACGATCTCGAGAATCTCCTTCGTAATGGCCGCTTGACGCGTCCTGTTGTAAGTAAGCTTCAGTTCTTTCAGCAGCTCGCCGGCGTTTTCTGTCGCCTTGTCCATGGCAGTCATTCGGGCACCGTGCTCGGAGGCATTCGACTCCAGCACCGCTTTGTATACCTGTATTTTAAGCGACTTAGGTATAAGCTCCTCGATGATCTGCTCTTTTGATGGCTCAAAGGTATAGTCAGACACCATGTTGTTGGCCGTTTCTTCAACTGGCTTATCTTCAATTGGCAGGAACTGCTCGGTACGCACAATCTGCGTTGCCACGTTCTTGAACTCGTTGTAGATGATGTCCACCTGATCGAACTCACGGGCTACGAAACCATCCATGGCACGCTCCGCTGCAACGCGAACAGTGTCAAAAGAAAGGTTTCCGAAAGTGCCGGTGTAGTCACCAATCACTTTGTAACCACGCTTGCTCAAAGCCTCAGCACCTTTACGGCCAATTGTCAGGAAGGTAAGGTTACCGGCCTCATACTGGCTGCGGTACTTGCCCTGTGCCAATACATTGGCTGTTTTGATAATGTTTGAGTTAAAAGCACCCGCCAGACCACGGTCAGAAGTTACCACGATCACAAGCACTCTGTTCGCTTCGCGCTTTTCAGAGTAAACGTTCGACACAGAGCCCTCTGTCAGTTGAGACAGGTTGGCCAGGATGCCACTCAGACGCTGCGCATAAGGGCGCATACGCAGAATATTGTCCTGAGCACGTCTCAGCTTGGCAGCCGCCACCATTTTCATGGCTTTGGTGATCTGCTGTGTTGACGATACAGATGTAATGCGGCCTCTAACCTCTTTTAAACTTGCCATATTATGTATGATATGAGCATAAAGTTAGAGACCGCTTCTAACCGGCAGTCTCTAACTTATAACCAACTATTACTTTTTGTAACGGGCAGAAAGCTCTCTGGCCACCTGCTTGATAACACCTGTTGTCTCGTCGTCCAGCTTTCCAGCCAGCAGCGCGTTTAGGGTGTCCTGGTGCTGGGCACGCATCGTGCGCAGGAAGTCTTTCTCGAATGTTCTAACTTCTGATACAGGCACGTTGTCCAACAGACCGTTTGTAGCGCAGTAGATAATGGCTACCTGCTCAGCAACTGATACTGGAGAGAACTGTGGCTGCTTCAGGATCTCGAGGTTACGACGACCACGCTCAATTGTTAGCTTGGTAGCGGCATCCAGGTCAGAACCGAATTTCGCAAACGCTTCCAGTTCACGGAACTGCGCCTGATCCAGCTTCAGGGTACCAGATACTTTCTTCATCGCCTTGATCTGAGCGTTACCACCCACACGCGATACAGAGATACCTACGTTAATCGCAGGACGGATACCTGAGTTGAAAAGGTTGGTCTCCAGGAATATCTGACCATCCGTAATCGAGATTACGTTTGTCGGAATATAGGCAGAAACGTCACCAGCCTGCGTCTCGATAATTGGAAGGGCAGTCAATGAACCACCACCTTTCACGAGGTGCCTGATAGACTCTGGCAAGTCGTTCATGTTGCGAGCGATCTCGTCAGAAGCGTTTACCTTAGCGGCACGCTCCAGAAGACGGGAGTGCAGGTAGAATACGTCACCAGGATAAGCTTCACGCCCTGGAGGACGACGCAGCAGCAGGGACACTTCGCGGTAAGCCACGGCCTGCTTGGAAAGGTCGTCATAAACAACCAGTGCAGGACGGCCGGTATCGCGGAAGAACTCACCGATAGCAGCACCTGTAAATGGAGCAAAGAACTGCATTGGAGCTGGATCAGAAGCAGAAGCCGAAACTACTACTGTATAATCCATCGCGCCACCTTCAGTCAGTGACTTCACTACCTGGGCTACTGTAGATGCTTTCTGACCTACGGCAACGTATATACAGAACACTGGTTGTCCTTTTTCGAAGAACTCACGCTGGTTCAGGATGGTGTCTATCGCAACGGCAGACTTACCTGTCTGGCGGTCACCGATGATCAGCTCACGCTGCCCACGGCCGATCGGAATCATGGAGTCAATCGCCTTGATACCCGTCTGCATTGGCTCGTTTACCGGCTGACGGAACACCACGCCTGGTGCTTTACGCTCCAGTGGCATGTCGTACAGGTCGCCTGCAACAGGTCCTCTACCATCGATTGGCTGACCCAGTGTGTTTACCACACGGCCGATAATGCCATCACCTACTTTTACAGAGGCAATACGGTTCGTTCTTCTTACAGTGGCGCCCTCTTTGATTTCGCTGTAGTCGCCAAGCATTACGGCACCTACGTTGTCTTCTTCCAGGTTCAGAACAAGCGCCTGAAGTCCGTTCTCAAACTCTAATAGCTCACCAGACTGTGCTTTGGAAAGGCCATAGATACGAGCGACACCGTCACCCACTTGCAGTACTGTACCTACTTCTTCCAATTCTGCCTCAGAACGGAAGCCAGATAGCTGCTCTCTTAGTATGGCTGATACTTCGTCAGGTCTTACTTCTGCCATGATTATAATTTATTGATATAGGGGTTGTCTTTAAATTTATTTCTCAGCTTGTTCAGGTTATACTTCACAGAGCTGTCAATCTGCTGATCGCCCACACGGAGCACGAAGCCACCGATCAGGGTTGTATCAATCTTTTCTTCTAATTCTACGCGCTGACCAGTCTGGGCTACCAGGCGCTGGCCAAGTTCGTTGCGAAGCTCTTCTGTAAGCGGCACGGCAGTAGTCACGCTGGCTGTTGTGATGCCTTTGTATACATTATACTGCTTCGTAAACTCAGGAGCAATAAACACAAGCACCGACTCACGGCCTTTTTGAGCCACGATCTTGAAGAAAGCCAGGGTAAGGTCGTTTACTTTGCCTTTGAACACCGCATTGATCACAGCCAGTTTCTTATCTGACTTCACAACTGGGTTACGCATCAGGAGCTTCAGTTCTCTGTTCTGGTCAAGTACTTTGGCGAACATATCCATGTCCTCCTTCACTTGCTCCAGCACACCTTTTTCCTGTGCCAGCTCAATCAGTGACTTTGCGTATCTCGAAGCAATTCTAATTTCTGACATATTGCTTTATTATGGCCATCCTGCAGTATAAGCGGTCTGGCTATGTTGATACGATTAGTTAAGCGTTACTTCTTTGATGTAATCCTTGGCAAGCTCCTGCTGTGCCTGTGGGTTGCTCAGTTCTTTACGCAGGATACGCTCAGCGATGTCCACTGAAAGTACAGCAGCCATGTTCTTCACTTCCGTGATAGCAGCACGCTTCTCGTTTTCGATGGACTCACGTGCCTGTGCGATCATACGCGAACCTTCTTCGTTTGCCTTCTGCTTCGCCGTTTCGATCAGCGCGTTGCCAGCATCAGAAGCTTCCTTCAGGATCTTGTCACGCTCCATACGGGCTTCAGCCAGCAGTTTTTCGTTCTCAGCCTTCAGACCCTGCATCTCAAGCTTTGCTTTCTCAGCAGCGCTCAGTGCATTTTCGATAGAAGTTTCACGCTCATGCAGGGCGTTCATGATTGGCTTCCAGGCGAACTTGGAAAGCAGGAACAGCACGATGATGAAAGTCACCAACTGCCAGAAAATTAAACCTATACCTGGGGTTACTAATTCCATTGTGTATGAATTTGAATAATTAGGTTTTAATCAGTTCACCGGCTCTCAACCGGCATTGCTTTTAACTATTTAACTATTTTGAGCTCTCGGTCCGGACCATGCGTCCGGACGAGAGACCAAATACAAAGGATATTAGCCTTTGAAAGAGATTAGCAAGCAAACTACCACACCGAAAAGTGCAACACCTTCGATAAGGGCAGCCGCGATAATCATAGCAGTCTGGATTTTACCACCAGCTTCTGGCTGACGCGCGATAGATTCCATGGCTGAACCACCGATTCTACCGATACCCAAACCAGCGCCAAGGGCAACCAGACCAGCACCGATACCGGCACCCATGATAGCCAAACCGAAGTCGGTTGTAGCTGCTACTGCTTGAAGCAAAATTGCTAACATAATTATAGTTATATATAGTTAAAAAATAAAAAACAGATTAATGTGCACCATCTCCATGACCGTGATCACCTACGTGGTCGTGCTCCTCTACTGCGCCACCGAAGTACATCGCTGAAAGCAGTGTAAAGATATAAGCCTGTAGCAGGGCCACGAACAACTCCAGGAAGAACATGAAGATAGCGAAGGCCACGCTCAGTGGCGCTACAAAGATACTCTCGAAGATGAAGATAAGGCTGAACAGCGACAGGATGATGATGTGACCTGCCGTGATGTTGGCAAAAAGACGAACCATCAACGAGAACGGCTTAGTCAGGATACCAATTAATTCCACCGGAATCATGATTGGAGCCAGCCAGGTAGGAACACCCGGTGTAGCAAATATATGCGACCAGTAGCTCTTATTACCGCTGAACACGGTGATCAACAACGTCATGGTAGCCAACACAAGCGTTACCGCGATATTACCTGTCAGGTTAGCACCACCCGGCATCAAACCAAGCAGGTTGTTAAACCAGATAAAGAAGAAAATGGTCAGCAGGTACGGCATGTAGCGCTCGTATTTCGGACCGATGTTCGCCTTGGCAATTTCGTCACGAATGAAGATGATGATCGGCTCAAAGAAAGACTGTATACCTTTAGGAGCTCTGCCTTTACCCTTGGCGTAGCTACCAGCAATCGTGAAGAACACAACTAACAGCAGGGCCACACTAATAAAAAGAGAGGCAACGTTCTTTGTGATAGAGAAGTCTAAAAGAGAAGACTGGTCAGCCGCTGGCTGGCCCGAAGCATCAGCGCGGTAGATGTGACCATGGTCGAGCACGTAGCCGTTGTAAGGCACTAACTCATGGTTCTCGTTGTAGAAGTTACTTGATGAGAATACCTGTGGCTGACCGTTATCAATCAGGATAACAGGCAGGTATAGCACAACACCATCAGCAAAATGCCAGGTATAATCATCGGCGATGTGATGCGTGATCATGTCGCCCGGCTTAAACTCGCCACCTTCTGCAGCTACTGCATTCGCAGAAATTGTCAGAAAAGAAAACAGTAAAATAAATAACTTCTTCATTAAGAGAGATTTAGAAGCAAAGTTAAAATATACAAAAGCTATTTCTAGTTTTGCTTTTTCAATTGCGGTGCGAAGTTAGTTATTAAGCTGTAGATTTCAAACCCGGTAAATAGAAAATATAACGCGAAGAAGTTGAAAACGAACTGAAGTTCATTTTCGGAGTACATGTAGATGTAAATAAAAATAACGGTGATGCTGAGGATCATCCTGAAGCCCATCGAGCCGAAGTAGTACAACTGAAAATTGTCCGGGTCGTAACCCACGCCCAGCCGCGACACATAAAAGGCCAGCGCCGTCACAAAGACCATAAAGCCTAAAATATACCAGATAAGCGGATGCAAGAGCGCCGTGCCTGTATAAAAGGAGAGCAGGCCGATGCCGATGCTCACGACACCTGTGAAGATGAGGAGGTTTTTAAAGAATTTCAATGCGGTTACTTTTTATTTAAGGATACTATTACCAACACCATAGAAGCCACCACGGCCACTACCAGCAGCACGATCGTCATCCACGGATTCTCGTTGCCCATGCGCTCGTCCAGCGCCGAGCCGGCCCAGGCGGCCAGCACCATCGCCCCGATCATCTGAAAGGCCAGACCAGAATACTTTAGGTAGCCTTTAAAAGAGTCCTCGCCTTTCGGTTTCTGTTCATCTGGCTGTGCCATGCGCTGGGTTGTTTTTCAATGATTAACAAAATTACGCTTTTTTCATGGGCTTCTCTGCAAATCAGCTTTATTTCGGTCGCTTTTTAAAGTCTCCTCTAAGCCTTCTGAGGCCTGAAACCATTTCTCTTTTTCTATAGTTCAATAGCGAGCTTCAGGCTTTATCTGTAGGACCTTACATAATTGGCATATTATTGTATTTTTGTAGATGGCTTGCCGCTTTCGTGCTATTGCGGTCTGGATACTTTCAGGTATAGCCAGGCCGTTATAATGGAATAAGCGGCATGGGAGCCAATTAATGCTGCACACTATCGATACTTTGAGCAAAAACTCACCATACCTTCTCTACGTGCTAGCCTGCCTCTTGCTTGCAGGCTGTTCTGCTGAACGCAACAATCCGCTCAGCAAGGCCTATCATAACACTACGGCCCGCTACAATGGCTATTTTTTAGCGAAAGAGAAGCTGGATGCCATCGAAAAGAGCATCCAGGACCAGACTGTGTACGATTACAACCGGCCATTGCCCATCTTCCCGCCCATCGACTCTGCTACCTACAAGGCGCACGCCGCCGATTTGGAGGACGTCATTAAAAAGGCCTCTTTCCCGATTCAGTACCACCCGAACAGCAAATGGATCGACGATAGCTACCTGGTCATCGGCAAGGTGCGCTTTTATGAACTCAATTTTCCGGAGGCCGCTCAGACGTTCAGGTATGTAAACTCCACAGGCAAAGACCGCCACGTGAAACACGAGGCGCTGGTGTGGCTGATGCGCTCTTTCCTGAAACTGGGTGAGACAGACAATGCCTGGCAGGTATCGGAGTTTTTGCGCAAAGAGCGCCTGAACCGCGACAATGCCCGCGAGCTATACCTGGCCCGCGCCGAGTACCACCTCATGCAGGGCGATACCGCTGCCGTGATCGAGAACCTGGATTTGTCGCTGCCGAACTTTACGGAGCGGGATGACCAGTCGCGCGTTCGCTTCTCGCTAGCCCGCCTATACCAAGACCGTGGTCAGAGCAAGGAGGCCTACCAACAGTACAGCCGCATCCTGCGTCGTAACCCGCCTTACGACCTGGGCTTTTTCAGCCGGCTATACCTGGGCCAGGTTTCGGAACTGGACGATGCGCAGGACCTGAACCGCATTGCAGGCTATTACCAGAAAATGCTGCGCGACGAGAAAAACGCCGAGTACCGCGACAAGATTTATTACGAAATGGCTGTGTTTGAGCGCCGCCAGCAGCACTACGACAAAGCACTGCAGAACATTGAAGCTTCCCTGAAAACACCAGGCACTATACCTAACCAGAAAGCCTATACCTACCTGCTGGCCGGTGAGATTTATTTTGAGAACCTGAACAAGTACGATCTGGCGCAGGCCTATTATGACAGCGCCTTACAGGTATACCCACAGCAGGCCCTGGAATATGAGCAGGTGCTCGAGCGCCGCAACGTACTGGCTGACTTCACCAAGCAGTACAACACGATCCAGTTGCAGGACAGTCTGCAGCAGCTGGCTGCCCTGAGTGAAGGCGAGCGCCTGGCTTTTGTGCAGAATCTGGTGCAGCAGGAAGAGGAAGCTCGCCTGCAGGAGCAAGCCAAACAATTGGAGCAGGAAAAGCAGCGCCAGGGACGCCGTGCCCAGGAACAACAGGCAGCTGTAACCGTCGGAGGTCGCAATAATCCGGCGGCTGCAGCAGCAAACGGCAATACAGGAGGCGTATTCTACTTCGATAACCCGGCTGCTTTGGCAACAGCCCGTTCTGAATTTGTGCGGCGATGGGGTGACCGTCCGCTGCAGGACAACTGGCGACTCCTTAGCCGCGGCGAGACAGTGGGAGGACAGGAAGAAGTGATCGCAATGGACGCTCCTGCCGACACCGCAGCAGCTGAATCTGAAGAAAACCGCTCTGCCCGCTTGCAGACCCAGGTCGAAACTTACCTGCAAAACATCCCGACTACGACGTTGGCTTTACAGCAATCCGAAAAACTGCTGGAAGATGCCATGTTCCGCCTGGGCAACATCTACTCACAAAAGCTCAACTCACCGGAAGACGCGACTGCTACATACGAGAAGTTCCTGCAGCGATTTCCCCAATCCGAGCACGCAGCCGAGGCGCATTATAGCCTATACCTGATCTATAGCCGGGCAGGCAGCGAGCAGAAGGACACGTACTACGCTAAAATCAAGCAGCAGTACCCGAATACGATCTACGCCAAGCTGGTAGACGACCCGAACTTCCTGAGTCAGAACGCCCTCAACAACATCAAGGCGCACGCGCTCTATGACTCCGCTTTTGCGCAATATGAGCAAGGTGGGTACCAGCAGGCCACCGCTTTGCTGACAGAACTGAGCCAGGCATACCCGCTCAATGATATACCTGATAAAGTAGCCTTCCTGCATGTCATGATCACGGCACGCTCCCAAAGACCGGAGTTGCTTCGGCAACAACTGCTGGCCTTTAAGCAGCAGCACCCGTCCAGTTCGCTGGCCCCTCGCGCCGACGAATTGCTGAAGCGCTACCAGGATCTCGAGGGCAAACAACAGCTCCGCCAGGAAGCACCTGCACCACCTACAGCACAGAAACCGGACGAGCGTACGCCGGAGCAACGGGTTAGCAACAGCATCGCATTGGCATCGGCACGAGGACGTAACCCGTCGCCACGACAGCAGCCGCAGCCAATTAATCTAAATACAATCCCTGATTCTGCCACTGCCAGACCGGACACGACAAATACGACTCAAATTGGCACGCCTTTGGATGCGACAGCCGTAGCACAGGACACCGCAAGGGCTCAGGCACCAACGGTACAGCCGCCCGTAGTTGATCCGCTGGCTTATACCAGTGCCCCTGATTCGGCTTACTATTTTGTGATGCTATACCCTACGGAGCACGCCGCTTTCAAAGACATCGGAGCAAAGTATGAGAAGTATAACAACACCTACTTCCGCAACCAGAAGCTGACTATGGAGCAGCAGCCATTTGATGGCAACAGAGGTATACTGCTGCTGCGGACTTTCCCTAACCTGAAAGAAGCACAGGCTTATACCATAAAACAAAAAGCGCCACAATCCCCGATAGGCAAAATTCGAGGCGTAGAATTCATTACCTTTGCAATATCATCCGAAAACTGGCAGAAGTTGCTTCAGAAGAAGGATGTAGAAGAATATCTGAATTACTTCAGAACGAATAATTAACATGGCAACAACCACCCGCCCAAAACCAAAAACGGTATTCCCTAAGATCATTTCCACACTCTGGCTGCTTTTCCTGAGTGGCCTGGCTGTGTTCATACTTTACATTTATGCGGTCAGCGTCAATTTCCTGAACCTGTTTGGTGACCTGCCGAACATGCGCACGCTTGAGAACCCGAAGAGTGCCCTTTCCTCCGTGCTTTACTCAGCCGACAACAAGGAGCTGGGCAAGTACTTCCGCGAGAACCGAACCCCGATTGAGTTTTCTGACCTGCCTGAGAATTTTGTGCATGCCCTAATGGCAACAGAGGACATCCGTTTTGAAGAGCACTCAGGTATAGACCCGGAGGCGATGGCACGTGTGGCCGGCTCTCTGATGATCGGCAGCTCGAAGGGTGGTGGCAGTACCATTACACAGCAGTTGGCCAAAAACCTGTTCCGCACTCGTGGTGAAGAGCTGAACAACGGCTACCTCAACGACAAGCCGGGTTTCCGTACGTTGATCCACAAAACGAAAGAGTGGATTATGGCCGTGAAGTTGGAGCAGTCCTATACCAAGCAGGAGATCATGACCATGTACCTGAACATCTTCGAGTTTGGCAGCAACGCCTTTGGCCTGCAGTCAGCATCGAAGACGTTTTTTGGCAAAGATGCTAAGGACCTGGAGGTACAGGAGTCGGCTGTGCTGGTAGGCCTGTTTAAGAACCCGAACTTCTATAGCCCTAAATTCAATTCAGATAACTCGAAGCATCGCCGCAATGTGGTGCTTTCGCAGATGGTGAAGTACGGCTATATGACACAGGCTGAATTCGACAACCTGAAGAACACGGATATTGCGTTAAAGTACCGTGTTGAAAACCAAAACGTTGGTTTGGCGCCGTATTTTCGTACTGAGGCCAGCAAGTTTTTGCTGAAGTGGTGCCGCGAGAATGGTTACGACCTGTATGCGGATGGACTGAAGATCTATACCACCATCGACTCACGCATGCAGCAGTATGCCGAGCAGGCAGTGGAGGAGCACATGAAGGATCGTCAGAAAGAGTTCTTCTCCCACTGGAAAGGCCGCAACCCATGGATCGACCGCCAGGGCAAGGAAATCCCGAACTACCTGCAGACCGCCATTAAACGCACGGACCGCTACCGCAACCTGAACAGGCAGTTCGATGGTAACCAGGACTCCATCAACTTCTACCTGAACAAGAAGATCCCGATGACCATCTTTACCTACGATGGGGAGAAGGAAGTTCAAATGAGCCCGCTTGACTCGCTCAAGCATTACAAGCACTACCTGCAGACCGGTTTCATGGCCATGGAGCCACAAACGGGCCATATCAAGGCTTGGGTGGGTGGCATCAACTACAAGCACTTCAAGTACGACCACGTGAAACAGGGCGCGCGCCAGCCGGGTTCTGTGTTCAAGCCTTTCCTGTACACCGCTGCCATCGAAAACGGCTATTACCCATGCTACGAAACGCTCGACACGCAGGTGTGTATACCTTTGGGCGACGGTACGATGTGGTGCCCGAACAATGCCGATAATAAGTTCTCCGGCGAAAAGTTCACATTGCGCAAAGCCATGGCCCAGTCCGTGAACTCTATCTCTGCTTTCCTGGTAAACAAGCTCGGCGCTGAAACACTGGTTAAGACAGCCAGGCGCATGGGTATCACTACCCCGCTCGAGGCGAATCCATCACTCGCATTGGGTGTAAACGACGTGACACTCTATGACATGGTAGGCGCGTACGGCACATATGTGAACAGCGGAACCTGGATAGAACCAAATTTCATTACCCGTATCGAAGACAAGCACGGTAACGTGTTGCATGAGTTTGTGCCAAAGACAGTAGATGCGCTCAGCGAAGAAACTGCCTATATGATGGTGCATATGCTAAAAGCGGCTGCTGAGCCGGGTGGTACTGCCTATTACGGCCTGCGCCACCGCAACGGACTCAAAAACGAGATTGGCGGTAAAACGGGTACGACCCAGAACTACTCGGATGCCTGGTTCATGGGCATAACGCCTGATCTGGTGGCAGGTGCCTGGGTGGGTGGCGATGACCGCTCTATCCACTTCCGTACGATTGCGCTGGGTCAGGGTAACAAACTGGCGATGCCGATCTATGGTAACTTCATGCAAAAGGTATACGCCGACAAATCACTGGAAAGATCAAAAGACCCGTTCCCTAAACCTTCTACGCCTTTATCGGTAGAATTAGATTGCGCTAAGTATAACAATGGCATGCCGGTAGACTCTTCGCAGCAAGACGAGTTTTACCAGGTTCCTGCCCCGATCGACTTAGATGCTTTCTAATGAAAATTAAGCATGGCTGCAAACGAGAAGCTGCGGGAGAAGATTTCCCATTTACCACATAAACCGGGCATTTACAAGTTCTTTGATGATGAGGGTATCATCTATGTAGGCAAAGCGATTGATATTAGGAAGCGTGTCAGCTCCTATTTCAATCGCTCTGCCCAGCATAATAAAAAAACGCTTAAGCTCATCTCCAGGATCAAGGACATCGAGTTCACGATTGTGGACACGGAGGCCGACGCTTTTTTGCTGGAAAATAACCTGATCAAACAGTACCAGCCCAAGTACAACATTCTGCTCAAGGACGGGAAAACCTATCCGTATATTTGCATCGTGAACGAGCGTTTCTCTCGGGTCATCAGCACACGCAACAAGATAAACGACGGTTCCCGGTATTTCGGTCCCTACCCAAGCGGCACCACCATGCACATCGTGCTGGATCTTATCCGGACGCTATATCCTCTGCGTACGTGTACCTATAATTTGTCCCCGGAGAATATTGCTGCTGGCAAATTCAAGGTATGCCTGGAGTATCACATTGGCAACTGCAAAGGCCCTTGCGAAGACCTGATAGACGAAACCACTTACAACCAGTACATTTCTCAGATCCGGAATATCTTGTCGGGCAACCTATCCATCGCGAAGACCTATTTCAAGGAGCGTATGGCCGAGGCCGCTGCGGATTACCAGTATGAGCAGGCCCACCGTTACAAGCAGAAACTTGATTTGCTGGAAGACTACCAGGCCAAATCTACTGTAGTAAGCAACACGCTTTCGAATATCGATGTCTTTTCGATCACCTCGAACGAGAAGTGCGCTTTTGTGAACTACCTCAAGGTCATGAATGGCTCCATCATTCAAACGCAATCCTTAGAGCTTCACAAGAAGTTAGATGAAAGTGATGAAGAGCTGCTCGCCACTGTCATTGTGCAGTTGCGACACGAGTTCGAGAGTACTTCCCGTGAGATCATCACCAATATTGAACTCACACTTCCGCTCGATAACATTACCATCACCCAACCCCAGATAGGCGATAAGCGCAAGCTGCTAAATCTTTCGTTGAAGAACGCCATGTACCTGCGCAAAGAGCGGGAAGGTCGTCAGGAGCAGAACAAGAACTTAGGCGAGCAGCGTGAGATGCGCGTTCTGGAAACGCTGAAGAAAGACTTGCGCCTTACCGAGCTGCCCCGCCAGATCGAATGTTTTGACAACTCCAACTTTCAGGGGGACAATCCGGTTGCGTCGATGGTATGTTTTAAAAACGGTAAGCCAAGCAAAAAAGACTACCGCCACTTCCATATTAAATCTGTTGTTGGCCCCAATGACTTTGAGTCGATGTACGAGGTAGTGACTCGTCGTTATAAGCGGCTGATAGAAGAGAACCAACCATTGCCTCAACTGATCATTATAGACGGCGGCAAAGGACAGCTTAGCTTTGCCGTGAAGGCACTGAAAGACCTTGATCTTTGGGGCAAGATTGCAATTGTAGGTATAGCCAAACGATTGGAAGAGATCTTTTACCCGGGTGATAAGCTTCCGCTTTACATTGATAAGAAATCTGAGTCGCTTAAACTGATTCAGCGCTTACGAAACGAGGCGCACCGTTTTGCCATTACTTTCCATCGCTCCCGTCGCGACGCGGGTACGCTCAAGACCGAGTTGACAGAAGTAAAGGGGATAGGCCCAACGACTGCTGATGCGCTTCTTCAGAAATACAGGTCCGTCAAAAAGCTTAAAGAACTTTCGCTTGCAGAACTAACGGAGGAAGTAGGCCAGCGCAAAGCCCAGATCCTCTTCGACCATTTTCATAGTTCAGGGGAGACTGCTAGTTCTGGTGAGGCTTCCTGAATTAGATAATTCCTCTTTCCTATACCTTAACTGAACCACAGTCATTTGCATGAACTGCTTTATTGTGCCTCTCATCGTAGATTGCCCTTCGATTTTTACGACATCAATTTCTGACAGCTTACCTTCTACTTTAGAACGAGCCACTTACGTAGCTATACCTGACCTGCCTTGTTTAACACCTAGATCTGGCCTTGTCTGGGATTGAAAGGCCGTACTTTCAGATACAACAGTTATCACATCGTTTGTCATTAGAGGCCATCTTGGTTAAAACAAAAAAGGGAGATCTTTTCAGATCTCCCTTTTTTATGATTGTCTTACAATTAGTAGCTCCACAGGCTGTACTCGTACTCGATCAACGCTTCGAGCGCTTCCTGAGCGGCTAACAAGCCTTTTTTACCACCACCATAGATATCGCCCAGTGCTCTGTCGTTAGGGTTAGATATTTTGGTAATGTAAGAGCTGAACAGCCACAGATCAAACGCATCAGCCAGATTCTTGTGCTGTGCATCGTTCTGAGCGTTGTACCAGATAGCAGTTTCAGGGTTGTTTCTGAAAACCTTAACCAGATCGCTCATTTTAAAGCTGCCTACTGTCTGCTCAAAACCTAGTGGGTTAAGCGTAGCAGGAACCTTAATGCTGATCGTCTGAATGTCGTGGTACATACGGGAACGCTTCTTGTCGAATACTACGTTCTCTTTCAGCTCCAGCAGGTAAAGCTGCTTTGCAAAGAATTCATTACTTACAGGGCCAGTCTCTTGTGTAGCAGTTGTACCAAGAGCAGCACCCCAGGCGTCATCATCTTCCTCTTCCTGACCGAAACCAGCAGCGATTTCCTCTTCCGTCAAACCACCGCCCATATCTTTGCCGGTCATGTTTGCCAGGAACTCCTCTCTGGATAGCGGTACGTTTACAGAGTCCGTCTTATAGGCCACCAACTCGCCGCTTTTTACAGCATCGATCAAAACTTTGGTGATCTCTTTGTTTTCAGAAAACAGCGGTCTGTTTTGTTTCTCACGCAAGTCGATCTTGCGCCAAACCGTTTTCTTAAACAATACATCAGACTCCGGAATAGGTCTTGCTGATGGATTACTGGACTGCGTGGTAGACACTTGCTGTGCTACTGCTCCGTAAGAGAGCATCATACCAGCTGCTACACCTATTACTTTGATAAGTTTCATACTCCTGTAAGCTTCTAATCTTAATTAGTTAAGTGGGATAGTGAAGATACCGTCTCCTGTTGGTTTCGCATCAACTGGTGAGCCTTGGTAGTTCAAACGCTTCACTTCCAGTACCTCGATGGTTACTCTGTCGCCTTTTCCAGCTTTTGCTGCAAAACGGGTCAAGTCACCAGTTGGGCTTGAAAATTCAGCCTGGTCTACTGGGTTTGAACCTCTAACCAGGAATGCTCTCCACTTTGTTACTCTATAACGTGCTTCGTTAGGCAAAAATTGCTTAAACCCTTCGTCAGCGATCGCCTGTATCTCTACTGATCTGATGCCTTGAGCCGGTAAACCTCTTTTCTGGTCTACTGGTCTGCCATTCACCACAGTCTGCAAAGATGGTCTTGGCACCGGACGAACTTTGAACGTTTCTGTACCAATCGCATTACCACCGCTGCTCACGTTAAGCTTCACTTCAGTAGTAGTTGGGATAATGGTAACCTGACCTTTCTTAGCACCTTTGATGGCAGAACCACCAGCAGCAGAGAAGCTAGGATCATATACTGCACCTAATGCAGGTACCTGTACGTTCAGTTCGTTCGCGCAACCCAGGTATAGGGCCTGAACTGCAGCTGACTGCACCTGAATTACTGGCTTCGCTACGATATATTCTTCTGTTACGTCCAGTATTTCCTGCTCACCGTTTTTGTCGATGATCACCTGACCTTTCCAGGTCTGCTTAGAGTTACCGTCAGCATCGTAGTTGTTAGCAGCAGCCGTGAACTCGATCTGGCCTTTGCCGTCTACAACGTTGATTGGCTTGCCTTGGAACGTCATCTTTGGCGTGATAGCATCAGATGAAGCAGCGATAAACATATCAGCTTTGTATTTTGTACCGGCAGCTACTGTCTTCGACTCAGCACGTGCCATCGCGAAGATCTTCTCGAACTTGATGATGTCAGCACCCACTCTCTGAGCAAGGTTCTGCAAGGCATCTGCTTCGTACTTCAGGATCTCTGCTTCTTTCTGTGAAAGGGTTGCAAGTGCTGCTACCAGTGGAGTAGCCTCGAAGTTCAACTGAGCGAAGTCTTTGTTACGCTGGCTACGGTCTTTAGAAGCCATTGGGTCAGTCTTTCCATCACGTGCCAGGATGTCCGGCATGTTCGGGTTATACTGCTTCATGAACTTTGCATAGTTGTTCAAGCGCTGCTCTAAGTCATAAGCCGCACCGTTTTTAGCACTTGCAGGTCCAATCATGTTAATGGCAACCAAATCTTCTGCACTTGGATTTGCGTATCCTGTTCCATCTTCATTCATACCGCCTGCTTTTTGTACTAGCATATCACGGGTACTACGAATAAAGTTGACCAGTTCAGATGTCTGCTGTCTCACAGCATTGGCGCTCTCGAGGACAGCTTTGTCTTTGTCTCGGTTACCGCCTTCGCTGACCTTTGATTTAATATTAGTTACAACTCCGCTGTTATCTGTTATCGTCTTATCGTTAACGTCCTTAAGACTTTCATCGATAAACTGGAACTTTAACAGGATAGCAGAGTTCACTTGCAGGGCGAGAAGTGCGGTCAGTACCAGGTACATCATACCGATCATCTTCTGCCGTGGTGTCTCTTTTCCTCCAGCCATTTTCTACTTAGTTACTGTTGTTTTCTTGTTGATTTAGGAAATGATGCGCAATTAGCCTTTCATAGCTGTCAGCATGTTACCGTACACTGTGTTCAGTGAGTGTAGGTTATGCGTCAGTTTAGAAACTTCTTGCTTGAACTGCTCCGTGTCTTTGCTGGCATCGGTCAGGTTTTCCATGGCCATGCTCAGGTTTCCGTAGAACTTGTTCATTGCTTTCAGGTGCGTGTTAGCATCCTGAAGCTCCATTTCATAAACAGCATTCAAAGCTCCTAAGTTTCTTGTCATGCTCTGTACTTGAGTGTGATACTCCTGTGCATCACCTGTAGCAACTGCCATTTTAGACAGTGCATCTGCTGTTGCAGAGTAAGCTTCGGTAATGCGGCCCAGCTCGTCGCCGGCAGCTTTCACGCGTACACCATACTCATTAGTAGCAGCTGTAGCCTGGCTCAAGTCAGCCATTTGTGCAGCTGTTTCGCTTAGTCTGTTCAGGCCTAGACCCAGTGTGTTGATTGTGGCTGGCGTAATGTCAGCGTCACGCATCATTTTGTCAAGCTCCTTTGTAACGGAAGTGTTGCTCGAAGCTGTTGTTGGGATAAGCGCCTCACCTGAATAGTCATCAGCCAATTGTGGGTATACTCTTGCCCAATCCGGATCGTGTGGCTGTGGCTGGAATGCACTCAGCGCGAAGATTACGGCCTCTGTACCAAGACCTACGATCAGCATAATGTCGGCACCTGGCCAGTGCTGAATTTTAAACAATGCTCCGATAATTACGACTGCGGCACCAAGACCATAGATTTTGGGCATCAACACGTCGTACAAGAAACTGCGACCTCTAGCTTTGCTCATTTTGTTTTCAAAAATTAAATGTGAACGATTGGGTATTAAATTGTTTAGTTTTTAACTGTTAGAACACTTCTACTGCCTATCTGAACTCTCTGCCTGAAGAGCGTCCCAGGTAGATCATCGCGTTACGGAAACCGATGTAAGACCTGGCTGAGTCCTGATATTCGAAGTTACGGGTGCCAGTTTCGAGGAAGTATGCAATATCTTTCCAGGAGCCGCCTCTTACTACTTTGCGAGGCTCGTTATCATCATAATAAACAGGGTTCAAGTCCCAGGTGATCGGAACAGTAGCGTCAGCGTAGGCATCTTCGCACCACTCGGCTACGTTGCCGGCCATGTCATACAGACCAAAGTCGTTCGGGAAGAACTGGGCTACAGGAGCTGTGTAAGTAAAGCCATCGCTGTAGTAGTCGCCGCGGCCCGGCTTGAAGTTAGCCAGCAGACAGCCTTTGGCATTACGCAGGTATGGACCACCCCATGGGTAAGTTGCCATATCGCGACCGCCTCTTGCTGCATATTCCCACTCCGCCTCAGATGGCAGACGGAACTGCGGCATTGGCGCCATGCCGTTGTCGGCATTGGCCTGGTTCTTATGCTTCGTTCTCCAGTCAGAGAAGTATTTTGCTGCAAACCAGTTTACACCCACCACCGGATATTCGTCAAATGCCGGGTGAGAGAAATAGTATTCCATCAAGGGATCGCCCATGTGGTAAGTGAAGTCCCGTACCCAAACGGTTGTGTCAGGGTATAGGCTTGTCATCACGAAGTCCTCGCCCAGAACATCGATCGAGTCATTGACCATTACTTCAATAAACTGACGGTATTCGTTGTTCGTAATCTCGGTTTCGTCCATATAGAAGCCACCTATTGTTACCTGCTTGTTCAGGTTCGCCATAGTTGCCGCTATATCCTGATCCGCCTGACCCATGTGGAAAGTTCCGCCCGGGGCGGCGATCATGCCGTAGGGTACAGCCTGTGGATTGTAGTCTGGTCGATCCTCTGCGCCCACCAGGTCGCCTTGCGGTCCTCTTCTTAACCCACAACTCGCAAGCAGTACCACCGCCAAAGCGAAGGAAGACAGCTTTAATAGTTTGTTCATGATGACTTTGGAAAAAGTAAATTTTTTAGCAATTATTTATGCACACTATTTCTGGTGTAGCAAATATATTGAGAATTAGAAATAAAACAAAAACAATTGAAATTCTCACTTATTAATAATTTTCAAACGGTACAATATCAAGAATATTATACCATATGCAAATTATTTTAACTGTATTTTTTCAAGAATACAGCTTTTCAGCGATAAATACAAAATCCCTAATATTTATTTTGTGAAATTATAGCGAGGGGTTCGCACTGGAGGCCTGAACCGAACAACTGGCTCTGGTAATCGGTAGGATACCATCACTTCGTGTGATGTTGGGGCCTTGGCCTCCTTATTAAATGTAGTGAGATCTAATGCATATCCTACCCGCAGTGCGTTGTCCTGCAACATCGCTATACCCACAAGCGCACTAACAGCTTCCTGATGCCGAAAATTCAATCCGCCCCAATATTTTTCATCAAATGTTACGCGGGCACCGGCATCAAACGAAAAAGTCTCTGTGTCATGCTTTAAGAGGGCTGTCGGGGTGAGCACCAACTGGTTGGTGAGTGGTAAATGATAACCGCCTGTCAGGTATAGGTGGTTCTCGCCTACCACGCGGCCACTTCCTGTGTTATCCACGTTCATAAACTGGTAGCTCGAACCCAGTAAATTGGTCACGCCACCGCCTGCATAGAAGCGCTCTGACTCATACCAGACACCGGCTCCCATGTCGAATTTAGAATCAGAACTGTTAAACGGGATGCTGGGGTCACCCTCATCGATAAAGCGGTAACTGCCCTTTCTTATATTATTTATATTGCCTTGCAGGCCGATACCCAGTTTGCCCTCTCCCACGTTCAGGTGGAAGGAGTATGAGATGGCCGCCTGTTGAATGCGGGTGTTGGCGATCTGATCCTGCATGAGCGTTATACCCAGACCACCCTTTAAAAGCCGTACTGGCGTGTGCGCTGTCAGAAGCAAGGTGCGCGGCGAACCGCCGTCGTCAAACGAGGCATCGTAGTTGAGCCACTGGTAGCGGTAAATGGATTGTATTTCCGGGCGGTTGGTTATACCTGCATAAGCAGGGCTGATATACATGCCGTTGAATCCATAATGGGTAAACTGAGGCTGTTGCTGCGCCCAGGAGTTGAGGTGGCATACAAACAGCAACAAAACGGCAGGTATAATCTTTTTCATAGAATGTTGCAGCTAAGCAAACGTTAACTGGACGTTAAAGAGCCAGAGTTGAACCAAATATATATATTAAACAGTAAAACGCAAAAGCAAGCAGATGGTTGATTCTACTTGCTTTTGCGTTTTACTGTTTTTATCTAGCCTCTCTTACTTCTTCTGATTCTGGATGTATACCTCTATGGCTCCCGTCATGGAAGGGGCGTTGGGCATCGGCGCCTCTATATCCAGTTCCAGCCCAGCGTCGCGCACAGCCTTGGCCGTGGTTGGCCCAAAAGCCGCTATGCGGGTGTTGTTCTGTTTAAAGTTAGGGAAGTTGATAAACAGCGAGCTTATACCTGACGGGCTGAAGAAGGCGATGCAATCGTAGGTCACATCGTCCAGGTCCGACAAATCGGCCTCTACTGTTTTGTAGATGATGGCTTCCGTGTGCTTGATCTTGTTCGCTTTCAGGAAACCCGGGATATCGTCTTTGCGGATATTGGAGCAAGGGTACAGGAAATTCTCATTCTTGTGCTTCTTGATCACCTCAAACAGATCCTTAGCCGTTTTCTCGCCTACGAACAACTTGCGCTTGCGCAAGGTGATGTATTTCTGGAGGTAATAAGCCGTCTGGTCTGAGATACAGAAGTATTTCATGTCAGCAGGCATCTCTATCTTACTTTCCTGGCAAATTCTGAAAAAATGGTCCACGGCATTGCGGCTGGTAAATATCACAGCTGTGTGCGCCAGGATGTCCACCTTGTCTTTGCGGAATTCTTTGAAGGAAACAGGCTCTACTTCGATAAACGCCCTGAAATCTACCTTAATCCCATATTTGTCTGCTATAGAGAGATAAGGAGAATTGTCGGTAGTAGGCTGTGGTTGCGTTACGAGTATACTCCTGATCGGAATACTGTGTCTTTCAGGATTTGCCCAAGCCTTTTCTTTACTTTCAGCCATAGAGTATGGAAGTCTGTTATTATAATATTGGCAACATGCCGAAACCGTCAATTTTGTGTTTTTAAAAGTTAAACACAATAAACTTCAGCATGATTGTCAACGGAATCACTTCTGTGGCGCAAAGGTAAGAAAATAAATGCAAATTTATCACAGAAGTCTGCTTATTTACTGTCACAAATACACGAATAACCGTGATTACCAGTAACAATAACACTGCCATGCTCGAAACCGTGAGTACGGTATCGGGAGCTACGTGGTTGAGCGACAGGTATAGCAGCATAACCACGGGCAGAAACAGACCCAGAAACAACAGAGAACGCAGAAACTCACTGAATTGCACCTGCACGATCTGCTCCAATCCGAAAATGTAGCCCATTACTTTCAGGAAAAGGTACTTTAGCAGGATGACCGCAAAGATCAGGAAGGTATAGAACAGAATCTTGGTCGTAATGTCGGACTCGGACACCGGAAAAAGGCGGTTAAAGATGCGCACATGCTGCACATTGGTATGAATAGCCGCGATCAGCAGCGCCATAGACATAGAAAAGGCGATGATAAAGAGCACACCTGACCAGGTGCTGAGCGGTTTAGCCAGGATGCCTTCATCCAGAGACCGGGTACGCCAGAAGGACTGTGCCCCAAACACTGCCTGGAAGTCGGAGGGGAACGTGGTCTTGAGCCCCCCATAAAGCAGTCCGATCAGCAGCATGAAAATAATAAAAGCATTTTGGTTGACGTACTCGCGAAGCCGCACCGAGAAACTTCCCTGCATCGTTTCGCTGTCGGCTCGCTCTGTTTGTACCCGGTTGCGAAAGGAGCCCACATTGGGGTGCTGCGATGGATGCCATACCGACAACAGGTAGCGCCCGTTCACTGGCTTCACCCGATTGTTCCACGTGGCCAGGTCGAAGGTATAGTTGGAAGTGGAGTCTGCCGTGAAGATAAGTTGGTTGTTCAGAAAGAGGCACAGGTCCTTTTGGGCCGTAAACTCAATCACAAAAGGCTTGGCAGGCGCCATGGTCACCCACTGGTGCACGGCACTGTAGCCGCCATGCAGGTTCGTAGCATAGGGCACCAGGTTATTGGAGCCTGCATCGTATACCTGCCAGTTGCCATTGAGGGTGTTCTTTTGCTCCAGTGGCAGCACCTGAGCCTGTAAGGGCCAGGTCAGCATGAAGAGCAGCAGCAACAACCCGAAGCTATACCTAATGCGGTTAGTGAAATACACGGTCAGGGTGAAAATTTAGGAAGCTATACCTTATGAATGCAATACACCCTGCATTTGCAGCATGCTGATGTCGATTAGATGCTCATCGGTGATCGAGTCGGGCACGAACACAAAGCGCTTGTCATAGATCTTACCATCGATGTAGTAGCTCACCCAGTACTCGTTGTTGAGCTTGAAAACCGACGGGTCGATCACTTCCACTTGCACAAAACTTTTGGCCTCCACACGCTCGAACATGTGTCGCAGTACGGATGTTTTCACTTCTTCATCCTTTATAATACCATAGCCCTTAGAGGTGACAAACACACTGTCGAGGGCTACGCTGTTGTTGTTGATCAGGTATACGTTCCAGGTGCGCTCCTCCGGCGACTCGCCCGTGAAAGCGATCGCCACGGCCACACCCTGAACCGGGGTGAAATCAATGTCCTTCTTCATTTAATCTTTTGTAATGCTGGCCTCGAAAAGGGTGGCCAGGTGGCCCAGAAGTTTTTCCTCTACTTCTGCCATCGGCAATTCGCGGCCCAGCTCTTTTGCCAGCGATGTTACCTGTTTGTCGGTAATGCCGCAGGGCACGATGTTATTGAAATAGTCTAAGTCGGTGTTGATATTGAAGGCGAAACCGTGCATGGTCACCCAGCGGCTGCATTTCACGCCCATGGCGCATATCTTGCGTGGGTTCTTCTGCTCCACGTGGTCCAACCATACGCCGGTGAGGCCAGGTATACGGCCGGCTTCTATACCGTAGTCTTTCAAAGTCAGGATAATCGCCTCTTCCAAAAAGCGCAGGTACTTGTGTATATCCGTAAAAAAGTGATCGAGGTCCAGAATCGGGTAGCCCACGATCTGCCCCGGCCCGTGGTAAGTAATGTCGCCGCCACGGTTGATCTTGTAGAAGGTAGCACCCTTGGCCTTAAGTCCTTCTTCGTTAATCAGCAGGTTGGACTCGTGGCCGCTCTTGCCCAGGGTATAGACGTGCGGGTGCGAGCAGAAAAGCAGGTAGTTCGTTGTAACTTCCTGTGCTTCGGGAGCTGCCGTGCGGTTACGCGCCTTCATATCCAGTATACCTGTAAAGAGCTTGTCCTGATAGTCCCAGGCCTCTTTGTAATCGATCAGCCCCAGGTGCTCAAATTGTATGGTCTTATTCTGTGACACGTCTTTTCTCCCTTCTTGCAAGGTATAGCCGCAGCGCTGATCAGATGCCAGCCGAACTTCTATACCTCTAATTTTCAACAAAGATACGGCCGCCCGGGGGCATACGCAAACGGCACTGAGGCTGCCAATGTAAAACCGCCTTTCGCCATTATAAGTTTAAGTCACATATGACGACACCACTAGCACCCCATCTCTCCACCGGCGCCAACGGCGAGGACCTGGCCTGCGAACTGCTGCACCAGAAAGGTTACCGCATTCTGCAGCGCAACCTGCGTATGGGCAAAGCCGAACTCGACATCATTGCCCACCAAAACGAGGTATTGGTGTTTGTAGAAGTGAAAACCCGAACCAACGATAATTTCGGATACCCAGAGGAGTTTGTAAACCGCCGGAAGCAGCGCATGATCCTCAACGCGGCGGACTCCTATATCTTAAAAACAGGCTGGAAAGAAGACATCCGCTTCGACATCATCGCCGTCACGATGAGCAACCCGCCGGAGCTGTTCCACATCGAAGACGCTTTTCATTGACAAGACGACATTGCATCCGAGACATTTCATAGTGCAGCTACTACCTACTTATTTCCAGCTATACGCAGCCATGTTCGCAATTCTTCTCACAGAGTCATCAGACAAAAACGGATACTGTTCCTTTAATCTTTCTACAGCCAGATTATAAGCGTCCTCAAGCTCCAGGGACAGCCAAAACTCTGATTGGCTTGCGAAGTCGTAAATTGAGATTATCTGATTCAGTACAGCTATACCATAGTTCAGCTCAATCTCCTGCTTCGTCTCAAATGTCCACCATGTTTTGAGATGCTTACTTATTGCCTCATCGATTCTGCTTTCGTCGGTTGTAAACATAATGTAGCCGAAGTGAACTAGTATCTAAAAATGGGAATAACTTTACGAAAGGCAGTAGGCTATATCTTAACGGCTCGAAGCCCGCTTGTCCAGCTTGTCTTTCTCGAAAATGAGGGACCCGTGGCGGTCGTACTGCTTCACCAGGATTGGCTCTGCCTGCGGCTCGTAAGGTGTTTTGGGGTATTGGTACTCAAACTGTCGACGGGCTCTGAAGTCGAAGTGCTTGACCCAAAGGCCCACTTTACGGCCTTTCTGGTATTGCCCCATCCACTCGAGCTGGCCATTTTCATAGAAGCGGTAGTAAGTCCCCTGCACTTCTCCATAGGCATACGGGATCACTTCTTTTATTTTCTTGGTGCCCTCGTAATACTTCACCACGGCATCGCGCAAATAGCCTTTTTCGAAATGCTCCTTTGCCAGTAGTATGCCATCGCGGTTGTAGCGTTCCCAGCGCAGGTGTTTGGTGCCGATATAAAAGTATCCTTCTTCGACCACCTCGCCGCCCTGCTCTTTTTTGTAAGGACCGTGCAATACCTTGTGCTGATCCGGGTTCAGTTCGCCGCGGGTTTTGTAGAGTTTGCGCCGCTTGGTGTCGTAGTAGTACTTCTCTGGGGCATAAGGGTCAGGCTGCTGAAACTCTACCAGGTAGCTGAAGGATTCGATCACCTCTCTATCGCCACGGCCTGTCTTCACGAAACCACGGGCTACTCGGTCGCCCATGAAGTAGCGCTTGTCAGCTTTCTTCTTGCGCTTTTTAGGCTGCTTTTCCTCTACTTTATCCAGGGAGTCGCCTATTTGCACAGAGGGCTTGGCCGTGTCAGCCAATGCGATAGCTTCGGCTTTGGCGCTCTGCTTTTCAGCAGCCCGGCTCAGATTGTAGTCGCTGTTATACGCCTGGGGCTTGCAAGCCGCAACGCCCAGCACCACAGACAAAACCAGCCAGCCAAGATAAAGCGTGTGCCTCATATGTTTTCGTTCAGATAAATGCACTTCTGTTGTTTCCAAAAAGCTATACCTTGTTTAAGGTAACGTAAATATGCAGATAAATCATATACCTGCCAAGTACCGATCCGGCAGGTATAGTCCCTATAACTTTAAGCCCGGCGCCTTAGTTCACCGAATCCCCTTCAAAACGAAAGCGACACCCAGCCGGGTGCCGCTTTTGTACTGTTAAGTATAATTATGAAAAGTACTGTTACTCTTTGTCTATCAGGTCCACGCTGCGCTTCACAAAGGCAGTGAGAGCGGAGCCGGAAAGCATGTTCTGCGAAAGCAGGGCCAAGTCGAAAGCCTGACGGGCAATGCGCTCCTTGTTGTCGTCTTTGGCTTTGAGGATGCGCTGGTTTATGCTGTGGTTCGCGTTGATGGTCACGTTGTAAGTGTCCGGCATGTTGCCCATGAACATCATACCGCCGCCGCCAGACTTGCTCATGTCCTTCATGCGGCGCATAAATTCCGGCAGGGTAATGATCACCGGCGCATCGTCCGGGGCCATCGGTGCTACTTCCACCTGCATGTTCTGGTTGTTGATCGCCGTCTCGTAGACCTTCTTCAGGTCTTCCTTTTCGGTGTCGTTCAGCACGCTGTCCTTGGTTTCGTCTTTCTCGATCAGCTTGCCGATCGTCTCAGAGTCCACACGCTTCAGTGAGGTCTTCTCGAGCTTCTGCTCCAGCATACCGATAAAGTGGCTGTCAATGATAGAGTCGAGCTTGAGCACGTCGTAGCTGCGGTTCTGAGCGGCCTCCACGAAAGCGTGCTGCTTATCGGCGTCGGTAGTATAGAGCATCACCAGTTGGCCATTCTTGTCGGTTTGGTTTGCTTGGGTAAGCGCCTTATACTCTTCCAAGGTATGGTACTTCCCTTCGGTGTTCTGCAGCAGCACAAAGTCCTTCGCTTTTTCATAGAATTTATCGTCGCTCAGCATGCCGTACTTGATGAACACGTTGATGTCCTCCCAGTTGGTCTCGAACGTAGGTCTGTCCTTCTTGAAAATATCGTTCAGCTTGTCAGCTACCTTTTTGGTGATATAGGTGTTGATCTTCTTCACGTTGGAGTCGGCCTGCAGGAACGAGCGGCTCACATTGAGCGGAATGTCCGGCGAGTCGATTACCCCGTGCAGCAGCATCAGGAACTCCGGCACCACATCCTTCACCTCGTCGGTGATGAACACCTGGCGGGAGTAGAGCTGAATCTTGTTGCGCTGGATCTCGAAGTCATTCTTAAGCTTAGGGAAGTAGAGTATACCGGTCAGGTTGAACGGATAGTCCACGTTCAGGTGAATCCAGAACAGCGGCGCCTCCGAAAACGGGTATAGTTCTTTGTAGAAGTTCTTGTAGTCTTCGTCAGTCAGTTCAGACGGCTGCTTGGTCCAGATCGGGTTCGGGTTGTTGATGACCTCTCCCTCAAACTCCACTGGCACTGGCAGGAATTTGCAGTACTTATCGAGGATGGTACGGATGCGGGCCGTCTCCAAGAACTCTTCTGAATCGGAAGCTACATGCAGGATCACATTTGTTCCCTGATCTTCTTTATGGGCCGGCGCGATGGCAAACTCGGTGCTGCCGTCGCAGGTCCAGTGCGCGGCTTCCGTACCTTCTTTATAAGATTTCGTGATGATCTCCACACGGTCGGCCACCATGAAGGCGGAGTAGAAGCCCAAACCGAACTGACCAATGATCTGGTTCTGCTCGCCGGCATCCTTATAGCGTTCCACGAACTCAGTCGCACCGGAGAAGGCAATTTGGTTGATGTACTTTTTAATCTCCTCGGCTGTCATACCGATGCCGTTGTCCGAAATTGAAATGGTGCGGGCCTCTTTATCTACCTTCACTACCACCTTCAGCTCGCCCAGGTCGCCTTTGTACTCGCCGATGGCGGATAGGCGCTTCATTTTCTGGGTGGCGTCCACGGCATTACTCACCAGTTCACGCAGAAAAATCTCGTGGTCAGAGTAAAGGAACTTCTTGATGATCGGGAAAATGTTTTCAGTGTGAATACTGATATTACCTCTTTCTTCCATGTGCTGTACTTTTAAAATCTATATTTTAATAAGTGATGTCTTCGAAATCGATGCCTTTGAAAAGGTCTGTGGTCTCTCTGCCCAAGCGCTTTCAAATCCTGTTCCACAGGGAACCTCGCAGCCCAATTGTGACATGATGGCAGAAAACCAGTCTTTCATCGAAATTTCAGATCTAGCCATGAGCTGTTTTGGCATGTTTTTGGCGCCAGCAAAAGCATAATTTAACCAGCCGTATGCTTATGCGTACATACAACATTGGTAAAAAAGTCCTAACTTTGTTTTAAAGCCCTGCTATAGGTGTACCGGTTCACGACATATATCGCCCTTTTTCTGCTGCTGCTGTTCACGCGCGCCATGGTGCCGGACCAGTTGCTGTTGAGCCTGCACAGCCATGCCCACACGGAGCATAGCCACCCGGGCGACCAGAAAAAAGCGCATGTCGAGAAAAAGCATAACCACTGTCCCGTAGAGGAACTGTTTGGCGCGCCCTATCAAAGTGCTACCGCAGTCTATACCTTCAGGACGCCTGTTGCGCTCACGGGGTATGCTATACGCTATACCCACTACTCGGCTTTTGATTCATTTGCCCGCCTCACACTCCGCGGCCCGCCCGCTCTCGGCTAAACCTCTCACGCTTACTGCAGTCTTACCGTGTGTCGCCTCTCCCGACGCCTGTTACAGACTGGCCAATCAGTTTTGCATACCGACTGCCCAGATGCAGCGATAGGCAAGGCGCACTGGCGTTCATTTTATTTTGCTGGCATTATGGCTCTTCCCATACCTGTAGCTGCTTTTCGGCGAGCAGGTTAGCGAGAGGCTGTAACCCATACCTTATACCTAAATTTTGCACGGACTGTGTTCAGACCTAAATTCATACTAGTGCTGTTGTGGCAGCTACTCCTGATGGCCCCCATGGCAGTGGCCCAGGGGCAGCTATACCTGGACGGAGACGATCCGGAGCAGGACTGCGGCCTTACCCTCTCAGGCAAGGTGCTGGACCACGACACCCGCGAGCCGCTCATTGGCGCTACTATTTATATTGAAGAGCTGCAGCGGGGCACTATGTCCGATGAATACGGCAACTACCACTTTCATCATTTGTGCCGTGGCAGCTACACCCTCAAGGTTACCTACATTGGCTATGTCGCGGAGCGGCCTGTGCTTCGAATAAGCACCTCTACGGTTCGAAACCTCACCTTGCACACCGATGCGCGCCAACTCAAGCAGGTTGTGATTACAGGTGGGCGCCTACAGGAGCAGGCGCAGGCGATAGAAACGCTTCAAGGGCGTGAACTGGAGGAAACCCGTGGCCTCTCGCTAGGCGAGTCGTTGAAAAAACTGACGGGGGTAAGCTCTGTGCAAACGGGGCCCACCGTCTCCAAGCCTGTGATACACGGCCTGTTCGGCAACCGCGTAGTGATCATGAACAACGGTGTGCGGCATGAGTCGCAGCAGTGGGGGAACGAACACGCCCCGGAAATTGACCCGCTGAATGCCCAGCAGATGCGGGTAATCAAGGGAGCGGCAGGGGTACGCTACGGCTCCGACGCTATCGGGGGAATCGTGCTGGTGGAGCCTAGTGCGCTACCAGATTCTGCCGGTATAAACGGAGAGGTCACCCTGATCGGAAGCACCAACAACCGTATGGGCACGGTGGCGGCCATGGCAGAAGGTAAGTTGCGGCAGTTGCCGCTGAGCTGGCGCCTGCATACCTCGGCAAAAAAAGCGGGCAGCGCCCAGGCACCTGCCTACAATCTGAACAACACAGGCTTTGAGGAGCAGAACATGGCCGCTATGCTGGGGTACAAGCAGCAGCGCTTTGGGGCGGAGCTATACTATAGCTACTTCCACACTAAGTTGGGCTTTTTGTCGTCGGCGCACATCGGTAACCTAACGGATCTGGCAAACGCCATCGGGCGGGAGCGGCCGGAGGAGACGGGCAGCTTTACGTATACCATCGCCCGCCCTTACCAGGATGTGTCCCACCACCTGCTCAAGGCCAAAGCTTTTTACCAGACAGGCGAGGCAGGTGAGTTGCAGTTCACTTACGGGCTGCAGCAGAACGTGCGGCAGGAGTACGACAGACACCGCAACACCGGAGACCGTCCGCAGCTGGACCTGGACCTGCAGACGCACACCACTGAACTGGTATGGGAGCACAAACCGGTTGCCAATCTTTCCGGGAGCATGGGGGCCACCACCATCTGGCAAAACAACTCTTACGCTGCCAACACCAGGCCTTTGCTGCCTTACTTCATCAATACCACCATCGGTGCTTTTGTTTCGGAGAAATGGCGAAAGGACAACCTGCAGTTGGAGGCGGGCATACGCTACGACAATAAAGCGCTCGACATCAAGCGGTGGAACCGCACGGAGGGCGTGTTGCGCCCATCCTATACCTTCCACAACTTTTCCGGCAGCTTTGGCGCCCTGTACGACTTGGGCTACCATGTTACCTTGAGCGCCAATGTGGGCTATGCCTCCCGAGCACCGCACGCTTATGAGTTGTTTGCCAATGGATTACACAACAGTGCGGCCTCTTTTGAGCGTGGCAACCCTGAGCTGGTTTCGGAAGATGCCGTGAACACGGTAGCTACCCTGAACTACCATTCTAACCTCCGGCTAAACGGAGAGCTTAGTCTCTATTACAACACCATCAACAATTACATTTACCTGCAGCTGGCACCAGACTATGCGCTGGGTATAGGTGGCGCCTACCTGCAGGCCGACTACATGCAGGCCGATGCCCGGTTCTGGGGGGCGGATCTGAACTTCGACTACGCTCTAACCAACCGGCTGACGCTGAACAACAAAACGTCGCTGGTATATGCCAAGAACAGGGAGACAGGCAGTTACCTGCCCTTCATTACGCCTGGCCGCACCGACAACACCCTCCGCTACAGCTTCGAGAACAAGAGCGCTTCCAGGCTCTCTGACAACTACCTGGCGCTCGGAGGGCTATACGTAGGCCGCCAGAATCGTTCTGATGCGCAGTCTGACCCTGTGTTAGCGGCACCCGATGCTTACTTTCTGCTGCATGCCGAGGCGGGCACCAACCTGCAGTTCGGAAAGCAACAGGTAGAGCTAGGTATAGTGGGCAGCAACCTGCTCAACACCAGCTACCGCGATTACCAGAACCGTCTCCGGTACTTTGCCGATGAGATGGGCCGCATGATCATGTTCCGCATCAAGGTCCCGCTGTAGACACCTTTATTTTTAGAGATTCAATTAATTAAAACTAAAACAAAACAGTTTATTTATCATGAAGAAATCATTCAGACCTTACATTGCTTTTTTGCTAATGGGCAGCTTACTTACTTTTTCAGCCTGTAAAGACGAGGAAGATCCTGAGCCAGACCACGAACACGATGCAGTTACGACAGTGACCTTAACGCTTACACCTACTAGTGGGGGCCAGGCAGTTACAGCTACCTGGGAAGACCATGACGGCCCAGGTGGAAACGCTCCTGAGATAGATGAGTTAGTGCTAAGCGCCAATACCACGTATACCGGCTCCATAACCTTTGCCTCCGAAGAAGAGCACGGTGACCACCACGACACACATGACCTGACAGAGGAAATCCGTGAAGAGGGAACAGCGCACGAGATTTTCTACCTGGTGACGCCACAGGGCCTGGTTACTTTCAACAAAACCGATAAGGACGCCAACAACCTCCCGATAGGACTGGAAACGACTGCTACTACTTCGGCAGCCGGAACAGGCAAGGTACGCATCATACTGAAGCACCAGCCAGGTACAAAAACCAGCACCAGCAACGAGAACACAGGCGAGTCTGACGTGGACATCACGTTCGACACTAGAGTTCAGTAGTTTGCAACTAATTTGAAAAGATAAAAAGGGGGAGCCTGTTGGTTCCCCCTTTTTTTGTTCAGCCCCTAACACTATAGAGACTCAGCTGCAAAGGGATAGCCTCAGGTGCTAACAACTACATTATTGTGTTTGGCGTAAGTCCGCTTAACCAGCAGTGTATGAATGCCATCACGTAGGCAGCACGCAATCTTTGAAATAATACACTATATTTAGACCCTATTTGACAGAAAGTCTCACTACGAAACTAAAACTACATGAACAGTATATTCAGACCCTACCTCACTTTTCTGCTAATGGGCAGCTTACTCACTTTTTCGGCCTGCAAAGACGAGGACGAACCCGGTCCGGAAGATGAGCAGGAAGTAATTACGGCTGTGACCATCTCGCTGACCCCAACCGGAAAAGGCCAAAATGCAGAAGCTACCATTAGCACCATAACCGGTACGCAGGTACAGAACGCACCACTTACACTACGGCCAGGCACTGAATATACAGCTGTAGTGACCATGGCCGACGAAAGCAAAAACCCGGTAGCCGACATGACAGCGGAGATCCGCAATGAACGTGACGAGCACTTACTGGTGTATACCTTTACGCCTGATGCTGGAAGCAGTGCAACGGTGAACGTAGCCATCACAGACCTTGATCAGAACAACCGCCCTGTCGGGCTGGAATCTACTGTGACAACCGGAACAGGTATAGGAAATGGCAAGCTGAGAGTGGTATTAAAGCATCAGCCTGGTGGCCTTAAAACAGGCACCAACACAACTGCAGGCGAAACCGATGTTGACGTGAACTTTAATGTGATCGTGACTAACTAAGTCTTTTCGTTAGAGAGCATAAAAAAGACCGCAGTAGGTATAGCCTACTGCGGTCTTTTGCTTTTTGTATCTGTCTATACCTGTTGGCTACTTGGGCAATGCGATTACAGGATCAGGTATGGCATTTGCGCGGATACTCTACCTGCTTTAGCGGTCAAGCAGCTGTTGCCCCATCAGCATCTGGATGGTTTTGCCGATGCGATTGGCCCTAGTTTCTGGGCGTTTAGCCTCCTGTACGGCCAGCACATGCTCTTTGCGATGCGTGAAGGCCAGCTTCTCAAATGTCTCCAGCAACCCAGCCGATTCCAGTGCTTCGCGCAGGTCCTGCGGTATCTCCACGGTCCTGTTCTTGCGGTCTATACCTGGCGCATCTACCCCGAACTTAGATGGCTCACTTCTTTCGGACTCGTGTTTGAATCGCAGCGATGACCACGTTTCATTTATCGCCACCTGCCGCACAGGCGCATACCCTAAGCTTGTTATTGCTTCCCAGCCGCTGTCGCGGTTCAAGTCCGACTTTATACCTGACGACTTCTTTGGATAAGCCACCCACAACACTCCTTTACGTTTCAGGGCGGGTTCGGCCAGGGGCACATAATAGTTCAGCTCACGGCTATCCGTAGCAAAGACCTGTACGGCATCATACGCTATACCTGCGGCGGGCGTGGTATGCACTTCTATACCCTGAGTCCCTAAGGCCTCCGCTATACCTGCCTGGGCATTGAGCACCAGCACCTGCCATCCTGACTTTAGATTTAATTTTTTGGCAATGTCCTGCATAGGTTCGTGTTGTCTGGTTTTACGCTCTAAGCTAACAGAATTTACAAAAAGTTTACGCCTTGGGCACCTGGTCTTTCACAATTATCACCAAAAGGCTATATTTAAAGCTGTCATATACTGCGCCTTATGCCCACACTGCAATCATCACCTCAAAAGCACTACCTTTTCAACACAGCCGTTATCGTGGCGGCCCTCGGCTATTTTGTAGACATCTACGACCTCGTGCTGTTCAGCATTGTGCGCATTCCCAGCCTGCAGTCGCTGGGCGTGACCGACCCGGATGCGCTGCTGGAAGACGGCGTAATGCTACTGAATATGCAGATGGCTGGCATGTTGCTGGGCGGCATAGCCTGGGGTGTACTTGGCGATAAAAAGGGCAGGCTTTCAGTATTGTTCGGCTCTATTTTTCTGTACTCACTGGCTAACATCCTCAACGGATTTGTGACCACCATTCCGATGTATGCGGTGCTCCGCTTTGTGGCAGGCGTGGGACTGGCTGGTGAGTTAGGCGCAGGTATAACCCTGGTATCAGAGGTGCTGCCCAAAGAGAAGCGGGGTTACGGCACGATGGTGGTGGCCACCATTGGCATATCCGGGGCCATACTGGCAGGTATAGTGGGCGAGTACTTTGGCTGGCGCACAGCTTACTTTATAGGTGGCGGACTGGGCATGCTGCTGCTCCTGCTGCGGGTGGGGGTGTATGAGTCAGGTATGTTCAACAACCTGAAGCAGACCAACGTGACGCGAGGCAATTTTCTGTCGCTCTTCACCAATGCACAGCGATTCTGGAAATACCTGAAATGCATCCTGATTGGGGTTCCGATCTGGTATGTGGTGGGTATCCTGATTACTTTTTCGCCGGAGTTTGGCGTGGCCCTGGGCGTAACCGATACCGTGTCGGCGGCACGGGCTGTGTCGTTTTGCTACCTCGGCCTGGTGTTCGGAGATTTTGCCAGTGGCTTCCTGAGCCAGCGCTTTCAGAGCCGCCGCAACATCGTGCTGGCCTTTCTGCTGCTCACCGGTATATTTATAGCAGTATACCTGCTGGGCAGGGAGTTCAGCCTGACCGCTTTTTATACCTTGTGTGTGGCGCTGGGCTTTGCCGGTGGCTACTGGGCAGTGTTTGTGACCATTGCAGCCGAGCAGTTTGGCACCAACATCCGGGCTACCGTAACGACCACGGTGCCCAACTTCGTGCGGGGCGCCGTGGTGCCGCTCACCATCGCCTTCACTTATTTGAAAGACGGAGTCGGGCTGGTGCCGGGCGCCATACTTTTGGCCGTACTTTGCCTCTCCGTGGCCATTTACTCTATCCTGACACTCGAGGAAACCTATGGCAAGGACCTGAATTACATGGAACCGCTGTAGCGGTTGATTTTTGACAAAAGGCTTATTCACAAATTTACCCAACTATACCTGACAAAAACCTGCCGAAATCGTAATTTTGGGTATGATTATATACAACGTAACCATCAACATCGACAACAGCGTGGCCGAGGAGTGGCTGGACTGGATGAAGAGCACACACATACCAGAGGTGATGGCCACCGGCTATTTCCTGAATAACCAGATAGCCCGCCTGCTGCACGAAGAGGACAATGGCGGCACCACTTACGCCGTGCAGTATACCTGCCGCAACCTGGAAGATCTGGAAGAATACCAGCGCGACCATGCGCCCGCCCTGCAGGCAAAAGTGCAGGAGCGCTACCCGGAAAAGTACGTGGCTTTCCGCTCTTTGCTGGAGATCGTTAGTAAAGACGTGGAACGAGAACAGTAATTGAATCCTGCTGATAAAAAAACAGGCCCGTGCTTAGGTATAGCACGGGCCTGTTTTTTTGCTGCGTATGGCCAGAAAGTTGGTTTAAGGTATAGCATTACCTAATGGACTGCGATCAACATGCCGGCAAGGTATAATTGCTACACTTTAGTCAGCGCTATATGCTTTGATTTGGTTTTCGTCGAAGTTGCAGTTGAGCCACTCGCTGCTGATGTCGGCACCAATCTTTTTATAGAAGGCAATGGCCGGCTCGTTCCAGTCCAGTACCTGCCATTTCATGCGCTTGGCGCCAATCTCTTTCGCTTCGCGGGCGACGGCATTGAAAAGCATTTTGCCGATGCCGCTGCGGCGTAGGCGCTCAGTTACAATCAGGTCCTCCAGGAAAAGCATTTTGCCTTTCCACGTGGAATAAGCGATGTAGTATAAAGCTATACCTACAATACCCTCTTCCGTCTCGGCCACGAAGAACTTGAATATAGGGTTCTCTCCGAAGCCATCCCAATGCATTTCTTGCACGGTATTGGTTACTTCGTCCGGCGCCTTCTCGTACACGGCCAGCTCTTTTATCAGGGCGTGTACCTGCTGCAGGTCGTCTATGGTTCCTCTTCTGATGTTGATCATATTGATATAAGGGCTAAATGGTTAAATTGTTGTTGAGTGCACGATTAACCCACCCCTGCCCTCCCGAGAGGGGAATTTTGTACACGATTTGGACAAGTCACAACCTACTGCACTGCCGTCAACTTAAGCAATCTGCTCCCAAACTGTCATCTCGACAGCATGGAGAGATCTGGGTTATTTAGGGGTTCACGCAATATTCCGGATTTCTCCCAAGGGTCGAAATGACAAAAATATCCTGTAGTTGGCAGCATTCCTTCCTACCCCCAGACGAAATTTTACGTGCACGATTCGGACGGACCGCGACCTGTCCCTACAAAATCAACCCGAACTTGAGGCTCCTGATAGCTCCCCAACTCTTAAATTCCTAAACTCTCAAACTTATTAAACTTCGTCTTCGCTTGCACCAGTTCTTTGCCTGTTTCGGTGCTGGTGAGTTTGTGCAGGAACGTGTTAGCCTCTTCGTCTGGCCCTGCTGTGGCAGCTACAGTGTCACCGAGAGTGCTTTCGGCCTTAAAGATAATATCAATTTCGCTTAGCTGCTGCTTTTCGAGCACCTCTACTGGCAGTGTTTCGAGGACCCATTGCAGGTAGCGGGTGTTGGTCACATGGCGGTTCAGGTCGATGTCGTGCCAGCGCACGGGCATTTGCTGTTCATAACTCACGTGCTCCAGTGATGACAATTTTCCTTTGGCAAAAGGCAGCGGCTCATGCCCCGGCACTACCTCAATGGCTGTAATAAAATCGGGGACCGATACGAGTTGGCGCTTCACCATATCCATCACCAGCCATACGCTCGTTGCCTGTCCCAGCAGTTCACGGTCGGCACCGTACACCCTGAAGTCGCGGTGCAGGAACACCCGCTCCCGTCCCGAGGCCCAGGTCTCGACGGTTACACTTTCGCGGTGCTTCGGGTAGCGGAACATCTCGACGCGCATGCGCTGCAATATCCACGTAAGACCCCGTTCCAGCAACTCATACATCGAGATGCCCATGGTGGCTGTGTTGTCCCAGGCGGCTTCCTGCATGTAGCCGACCAGCGCCGGCAAGGTCGCCTGCCCGTTTTGGTCGGTTTCGGTGGAGCGTATGGTAAAGCTGCTCTGCCCTGTCACTGATTTCATAGTTTGTGGAGTAGATTCGTGTTGCAAGGTACGCAAGATTCAAGCTTGGGACCAGCCAGGTATAAAACAAAAAAACCAGCACGGCATCGCTGCAGTACTGGCTTTTCTTATTTCAATTATCAGCTATACCTGTTATGGTTGCTGCTTGGCATATGGGTTCACGCCCATGTTCTTGTACATGAAGGCCCAAGTATCGGCCCACTCCTGAATAACGAGGGAAGTCGGCTTGCCGGCACCGTGACCTGCACGCACGTCGATGCGAATCAGGTATGGGTTGCCTGGCGCGCCTTTGTCCTGCAGCTCAGAGATGAACTTGAACGAGTGTGCCGGCACTACACGGTCGTCGTGGTCAGCTGTCTTTACCATTGTCGCTGGGTATTTCACGCCTTCTTTCAGGTTATGCAGTGGTGAGAACGCATACAGGTTTTTAAACTGCGCTTCGTCGTCAGAAGAACCATACTCCGGTACCCAGGCCCAGCCGATGGTGAACTTATGGAAGCGCAGCATATCCATTACACCTACCGCAGGAAGGGCAACTTTCGCCAGTTCCGGACGCTGTGTCATGAAAGCACCCACTAGCAGACCACCGTTTGAGCCACCACCCACGGCAAGTTTCTCGCTGGAAGTATACTTGTTGGCAATCAGGTACTCAGCTGCTGCGATGAAGTCGTCGAACACGTTTTGCTTGTTCGGGGTCATACCCGCTTTGTGCCAGTCTTCGCCGTACTCACCACCACCGCGCAGGTTCGGCATGGCATATACGCCACCGTTCTCGAGCCACAGCATATTGGCGATGCTAAAGCTAGGCGTCAGCGAGATGTTGAAACCACCGTAAGCGTACAGGTAGGTCGGGTTGTTGCCGTTCAGCTCCAGGCCTTTTTTGTGTACAATGAACATGGGCACTTTAGTACCGTCCTTCGAGGTATAGAATACCTGCTTGGTTTCGTAAGCTTCAGTATCCACATCCACTTCGGTTTTGCGGAACAGCTCTACCTTGTTGTTTGGCACGTCATATCGATAGATGGTTGGTGGGTAAGTGAAAGACGTGAACGTGAAGAACGTTTCTTTGTCGTCTTTCTCACCGGCAAAACCGCCTACCGTACCAATGGCTGGCAGCTCTACTTTGTTCAGTTGCTTGCCGTTGGTGTCGTATACCACCACTTCGCTGGCAGCGTCTTTCATGTAAGAAGCAATGATGCGACCACCTACCAGCGAGACGCCATTCATTACGTTCTCATTCTGCGGCACAATCACTTTCCAGTTCTGCTCTTGCGGCTTCTTCGGGTCGATGAGCACCAGACGGTAGCGTGTGGCGTTCTTATTGGTGCGCACCAACAGCTTGTCGCCTACATTGTCCACCACGTTGTACTCCGACTCGAAGTTGTCGATGATCGGCTTGATAGTAGACTTCGGGTCTTTCAGGTCGCGGTAGTACAGGGCATTGGCACCGCTGGCACCTTCCGACACGTTCAGGATCAGAAAGCGCTCATCGTCGGTGGTCTGGCCGTAAAAGTTACGTAGCGGCTTGGTTTTGTCTTCGTACACCAGTTGGTCCTGACTCTGTGGTGTACCTATTTTGTGGTAGTATACCTTGTGGTACTCGTTCTTGTTGGCGAGTTTGTTGCCTTCGGTTGGGGCGTCGTAGCGGCTATAGAAGAAGCCGTCTTTGTGCCAGCTTGGGCCAGAGAACTTCACCCACTCCACTTTGTCGTCGAGCTTCTTGCCCGTGGCCACTTCCATTATCTCGTAGGTGTTCCAGTCAGAACCACCGCTCGACGTGCCGTAGGCCACATACTTGGCATCTTTGTCAAACGACAAAGCGGTGAGGGCCACAGTACCGTCATTTGAGAACTTGTTTGGATCAAGGAACACTTTCGGCTCGCTCTCCAGTGTGTTCTGTACATACAGCACGCTCTGGTTCTGCAGACCGTCGTTCTTATAGAAGTAGTACTTACCACCTTTTTTGAACGGAGCGCCATACTTCGGGTAGTTCCATATCTTTGTCAGGCGATCTTTGATCTGGTCTCGGAACTCGATGCTCTCAAGGTAATTGAAGGTCACCTTGTTCTGCGCCTCTACCCACTGGTCCACTTCTTCGTTGTGGGTTTCGAGCCAGCGGTATGGGTCGGCCACTTTGGTACCGAAGTAATCGTCGGTGTGGTCTACTTTCTTGGTTTCAGGGTAAGTCAGTTGGGTTTCAGCAGCCGCTACGGGCGCTGTCGTAGTAGTTTCGGTATTCATGCCAGTGGCGGTATTCTCAGTTTGTGAGGATTTGCAGGCTGTTACGGCGGTCAGGCCGCCAGCAAGCAAAAGAGCCGTTGTTTTTCTCATATAGATTTATCGTTTGGACATAGGTCTAACTGGCACCTAAGATAAGCATTTTACTTCATACAAGGCAAAAACACCTCTCGAAACCCCAAAAATGGAACGCCGTTGCCGCATTCTAATCAGCAGGTTCAGATTAAAAAATATCTTTTCGGTTAGCGTATACAAGCAATGCATCTGCGCATTACATTTGTTGGCTTTTTTTTAGAAAGCACTATTACTTTATATATGATAGAAGACGAGATCGAAGGGAGGGAATTGCAGCATTTCGAGCAGATTGCTGATCGCTTATCTGACAAGGGCTATGCGATAATTGATAATTTTCTGCAGCCAACCGAAGTGCGCAACTTGTTGGAGGTACTACAACACCACCAGGAACAGGGCACCTTTAAAAAAGCCGGCATTGGCCCTGCAGAAAGTGTTACAGTAAACAAACAAGTCCGAGGCGATTATATCCGCTGGATTGAGCCCAGAGAAGCCTTGCCTCCCACCCAGGTGTTTCTGGACCGCATGCATGAGGTGATGCGTTACATCAACCGCACCTGCTTTCTGGGTCTTAGAGACTTTGAGTTTCACTTCACGGTATACCCGCCAGGTACAGTATACCAGCGCCATCTCGACCAGTTCAGGACCGACGACCACCGTCGCCTTTCGTTTATCTGCTACCTGAATGAAGATTGGAAGCCTGAGAACGGCGGCAACCTGCGCCTATACCTGCCCAACGAAGATGGCTCTGAAGAAGAAGTGGATGTGCTCCCCATTGCCGGCCGCTTAGCCTGCTTCCGGGCCGATATTATTCCGCACGAGGTGCTGGCCGCCAACCGCCATCGCTACAGCCTGACCGGCTGGATGCTGGATCAGCTGAATGAACTAACATTCTTGTAGAAGAAACAAGAACGGATGTGACAAAGGATGAGATGAATGGGTGTTATCCTTTGTCACATACTTTCTCTTCAATTCAACTACTGCGCAAAGTTTATTTCGGTGCTGTCGCCAATATTGAGGCTGTGGCTCAACCCCTTAAAGCTGGCATCGCTCCCGATAATGGAGTCATGCATCACCGCATTCTGTAGCTCAGAGTAAGCCCCGATAATCGAATTGCTCAGCGAAGTGCGCGAAACAATGGCGTTCTCGCCAATGGCTACATTCGGCCCGATGATGGAGTGTGTAATGGTGCAGTTTGCCCCGATGCTTACCGGCGGAATGATGATATTGCCCGGGTATTGGCTTGAGTAGTCCATTTCCCGAAAACGGGGGCGGCTCAGAAGCTTGGCATTGGCTTCGAGCAGGGTTTCTTTGCGACCGCAGTCAAACCAGTTGTCCACGTTCCAGGTCACCATCTTCTCGCCCTGCCGGATCATGTGCATAAGCGCATCAGTGAGGTGGTACTCGTTGTGCGTGCGTACATTCTCGGTGATAATATGCTCTAGCGATCGCACCAGTTTTTCGGGCTGCATGATCTTGTAAAGCCCTACCAATGCAAAGTTGGACTTCGGAATTTTCGGCTTCTCCACCAGTTTCACAATGTACTCGTCGTTTCCCACTTCAGTAACGCCAAAGAGTGAGGGCTTTGCCACCTTTTTCACACCCAGCACTGATTTAGGCGATGCGATGATAGCGGGCAGGTCAGCCTCCACAATGTTGTCACCGAGCATGATGAGCACACTGTCTTCGTGCCGGTAGGTTTCGCGGGCGATCCAAAGGGCGTGGCCCAATCCCTCGCGGGGCTCCTGCACCACGAACTCCGCATTTATCTGAGGATATTTCTGTCGCACATAGTTCTCGACCTTGTCGCCGAGGTAGCCGATGATGAATACATAGTCCTGTATACCTGCCCTTATAAGCCGCTCCACAATATGGCCAAGAATCGTATTGTCAGCTACCGGCACCAACGATTTGGGCTGGGTATGCGTGTGCGGACGGAGTTTAGAACCAACACCAGCAACAGGAATAACGACTTTCATAGACTACACTTTTTCAGCAATATAGTAATTTTTCATCAGGATTTAGTGGATTAAAGGGAAGAAGGGCTGATAAGTTTAGGTGGGGTATGGAGGTATGGCTTATCTGAATCAGGATCCACAGGATTTAATGATTTTCAGGATTCCCGTGCATGGTTGTCATCCCCCTCCCCCCTTCGAAGGGGGACTTTGAGTTACTTCTTTCCTGACTGTCATCCTGAAAGTATCTTGGTTGAGAGAGGTTAAGCATCAGCTATAACACACTCCTACTCCTCTCGAGAGGAGATTTTATACCGCTACTCCTTCACAAAATAATTTTAGTAGTTATTGTCACACGCCACTAGCAGGTATAACAAGGCTAACTTGCACACACTACGAAGCAAAAAGCTACGCCCAGTGCATCATTGACGATTTTGTGTTGGGGGTGAAGGGGTCCCCCTGTCAAGAGCGGTCAGCGAGTGGGGGTAGGGGCCCTCGATTTAAAATCGTCTTGATTTTTTTGCTTACTGGGGGTAGGGGCCCTTGATTTTTTCATCAAGGAAAAAAGTGAGTGCTCGCCGCACAGGCGAATCTATAGAACAGTACAGTTTGCTATACCTGCAATAACAATTGCTACGAAGCAAAACAAGCTATACCTTGGCCGGAGGCCCCAACTATAATAGTCACGAGCGAGGAGGCTCGCACCATCCAAAGGTCACAGAATTAAAAGTAACTCTGTTTGCAATACCTGCAACAACAGTCGCTACACCCACAAAACCAATTTTACAACGTCATCCTATGTTTTCCGTAATCATATCGCTTAGCTTTGTACTTATATCGTATACAAACCATACCCTCCAATAAACATGAAAAAAATCTTCTTCTACCTGATCGGCTTCCTTATGATCAACTCGCTGTCGTCTTGTGGTTACAACACGATGGTACAAAAAGACGAAACCGTGGAAACAGCATGGGCTAACGTGCAGAACGCCTACCAGCGCCGTGCCGACCTCATACCAAACCTGGTGAACACCGTGAAAGGCGCCGCCAACTTTGAGCGTGAAACCCTTGAAAGTGTGATAAACGCCCGCGCAAAGGCGACTAGCGTGCAGTTGAACGCCGATGACCTGACACCGGAGAACCTGCAGCGCTTCCAGGCAGCCCAAAACGAATTGGGAGGAGCTCTAAGCCGCTTGCTTGTTTCCGTGGAGCGTTATCCGGAGCTAAAGGCAAACCAGAACTTCCTGGAACTGCAGGCACAGTTGGAGGGTACAGAGAACCGCATTTCGGTGGAAAGGCGAAAGTTCAATGAGGCTGTCCAGGATTATAACACAACAGTGCGATCCTTCCCCAACAACCTTATGGCCGGCATTTTTGGCTTCGAGCGCAAAGGCCACTTCCAGGCCGACCCAGGTGCTGAGCGTGCACCAACAGTGCAGTTTTAGACTTTAATTGCCACATGGTTAAATTGTTAAATGGTTGGCTCGCTGATGATTTAACAATTTAACCATGCAACCATTTAGCCATCAACAACATGCCTAAAGATACAATAACCGACGCGGACGAAAAGGTCATCATGGAGGCCATACAGGAGGCTGAGCGCAACACTTCTGGCGAAATACGCGTGCATATCGAAAACAATTGCGAAGGCGAAGTGCTCGACCGTGCCACCGAGGTATTTGCCCAGCTGCACATGCACCTGACCAAGCAGCGTAACGGCGTTTTGTTTTATGTAGCCATTAAAGATCATCAGTTTGCCGTGCTGGGTGATGCTGGCATAAACGCCATCGTGCCCGACCACTTTTGGGAAGATATCACAGCGGAGGTAATCTCTCACTTCAAAAAACAAGAGTATGCTGCAGGTCTGGCCAAAGGCGTGATCATGGCGGGCGAACAACTCAAATCGCACTTCCCGTACAGCGACAAAGGCGACCTTAACGAACTGAGCGACGATATTTCGTTTGGAAAATAACACACCATGAAACGATTGATTCTGTTCCTATACCTTGCTTTGTGTAGCACCCTGGCTTTTGCGCAAGGCGGTGATTTTCCGCCCAGGCCTAACCCTCCGCGTCTGGTAAACGACCTCGCCGGCATACTGAGCCAGGGAGAAATACAGTCACTGGAACAGAAACTGGTGAACTACAACGACACCACCTCTACCCAGATCGCCATTGTGACCATCAAATCCATAGGTGACTACGACGCCAACCAATACGCTGCCGAGTTAGGGGAGCAGTGGGGCGTAGGAGGCAGCAAGAACGACAACGGTCTTGTGATACTAGTCGCGCTTGACGAACGAAAAGTAGCCATCCAAACGGGCTACGGCATGGAGCACATCATACCCGATGCCATTGCCAAACGCATTACCGAACGCACGCTCAAACCCAACTTCCAGCAAGGGGAGTTCTATAAAGGCCTGAACGAAGCGACTAACCTGATCATCAGCTTGGCGAGTGGCGAGTACCAGGCCGACCCGCAAGCAAGCCAGGGAGAGGGCGAAGGCCCTTCGCTGATGACTATCATCCTGATTGTCATTGTGCTGGTATACATCATGTCGCGCTTTAAAGGTGGCGGTGGCCGAAGAGGCCGTGGCGTACGCACACTCGGAGGGCCAATTTTAGGTCCGGGCTCCTTTGGCACCTTCCGTACCGGAGGTGGTATGTTCGGAGGAGGCGGTGGCTTTGGTGGCGGAGGTGGCGGCTTCGGCGGATTTGGCGGCGGTTCCTTTGGTGGTGGCGGGGCCAGCAGCAGCTGGTAACCTGTTACACCTGCAGGCTCTCATCTGGAGTTTTCCTTTATGCTGTCCGTTTCGAAGTTATGCAAGCAGGATCACCTTGACATATGATTCTGGCTTTCTTGCCGTTACAGAAAGTATAGCTCCCCAAAAATCCGTACCTTTGCAAATGGAGGGGCATCTGCGCGTATGAAGATAAACAACGAAAACATTAAATCGAAGGTAGTCATCGGCTTCACGCTGGCGCTTTCGGTGGTGGTTTTTGCCATATACCTCACCTACAACAGCTTCACACAACTGCTCAGCTCCGTTAACGTGCTGGCGGAACCCAATGCCAAGCTGGCCAAACTGCAGCACACCCTCGCTGATATTGCTACGGCGGAGAGCGCCATACGCGCCTATACCCTCACCACCGAGGACAAGCACTTTCGGGAGTACCTCGACAATCTTGGGAACATCAACAGCCAGCTCGACTCGCTCTGCTCGCTTATGCAGGACAACCCTGCTGAACTGGCGCAGATTGACTCGGTGTCTACGCTCTTGCTCGCACAGAGAAAAAGCCTGGAGGAGCACGTAAACAAGAAGAAGGAGCAGCGCGGCAACAATGCCTACACCGAAAAAGCCCTGAAGCAGATCGCCTCGGCGGCTTCCAAACAACCTACCACTACTACCATTAACCAGCGCACAAAAACCACCATTTCGGACAGGCTGGCTTATAATACAGATTCTGCAGCTGCGCCTCCGCCACCAAGCGAGCAAAAGAAGGGCCTATTAAACAAGCTCTTTGGCAGGCGCACTGAATCAAAGCAGCATGAGCCGCCGCAGCCTGTTGTGGTGCCGCAACTCAATGTAAAGCAAGAATACAGCGCCGATACCAGCAAAGCAGCCCCTACTAACATGGCCTCGATTGCCAAGGTGCGCATTGTGCTCAAAGACGTGGAGCGCGAATTGCAAAAGCAGCAGGAGGCCATGGTAGCCAAAGAACTGGTGCTACTGCAACAAGACAAACAGATCATGGACCAGGTACGCCGCATGGTCTACGACCTGGAGCGCTATGAAATACAGCAGGCCCGCCTCAATGCAGCGCAGGCGCAGGAAGTCGCCAAAGAGACGTCGCTGGTGCTTTTGCTGGTTGGTGTATTCGGTCTGGCTAGTGGCATCGCCTTTATTTTGATCATCCTGCGCGACCTTACCCGCAGCAGCATGTACAAAGCCGAACTGAAGCGTTCCCGCAAAGAGGCTATTCAGCTGGCACGCGCCAAGGAGGCTTTTGTGGCCAATATCAGTCATGAGATACGCACGCCGCTCAACGTGGTGCTGGGCTTTTCAGAGCAGCTCGGCCATACCCAACTACAGGATCAGCAGCAGGAGCATTTGCAGGCCATACATGGGGCGGGGCAACACCTCCTGCATATTGTAAATGACGTACTGGACCTCTCCAAGCTCGAGGCTGGCAAACTGCACCTGCATATGGCTCCTTTCGAGATGCGGCAGCTCCTGACAGAGGTGGAACGCACTTTCCGACTCAAGGCCAGCTCAAAGGGCATTGGCTTCAGTTGCACAATGGATGAACAGCTGAAGGGTTACCTTTCAGGTGACTCCCTGCGGCTTCGTCAGGTGCTTTTCAACTTAGTAGACAATGCCATCAAATTCACGCACGACGGCGAAGTGCAGGTGCGCTGCAAACTCAAGTCGCAGCGTCGTGGCCGCGTGGTGGTGCTGATTGAGGTAAGTGACACAGGCATAGGTATACCGATGGAGCAAACTGCCCATGTGTTCGGAGAGTTTAACCAGGCCGACGACTCTATCATCCGGAAGTATGGCGGCACCGGACTGGGGCTATCGATCAGTAAGAAACTGGTAGAGATGCAGGAAGGCTCGCTTACCTTGCGCAGCGTTCCAAACGAAGGCACCACTTTCAGCATTGTACTACCTATGCTGCGGGTAGCGGCACCGGAAGTCGAAGCTATACCTCAGCCACAACTTTCTGCCACTGATGTAATGGCTGGCAAAGCCGTGCTGGTGATCGACGATGATGCCTATAGCCGTACCTTGTGCCAGCTGATACTGGGTCGCAAAGGTATGCACGTTACGCTGGCCAACGACGGACAGGAGGCGCTGCAGCTAATCAAAGAGAAAGATTTCGACATCGTACTCACCGACATCCAGCTGCCGGGCATGAGCGGAAAAGCCGTTGCCAGGGCGATCCGAAAAGAGAATGCGACTATACCGATCATAGCGCTCACGGCTAACATCATGAGCAGCAACAAGCGTTTCTTTGCCAAAACAGGTATATCAGATCACCTGCTCAAGCCTTTTACGGAACAAGACCTATACCTAAAACTCAGCAAAGCGCTGTCGGCTCAAGCTATACCTGATGCTATTCCTGCACTTGATAAAGTAGCAATGAAAAGTATAGCTGAGGGACCTTCCGATATAACCGAGCCTCAAGGTATAGCAGAAGCTCAGGGTATGACTGAGACCCCAGATATAACCATCCCGGGAACTGAAGCCAAAACACAAAAAGCAGAAGACGCTATACCTGCAACGTATACCCTGGAAGAGCTACGCGCTTTTGTAGGAGATGATCAGGAGGCGCTCTGGGATGTTGTGGAGGTGCTGGTAAAGGACAATCGCCGCTCGCTGGCACAGTTGACAGCTGCAGCGGCAGCTCTGGACTGGAATCAGGCGGGCGAACTGGCGCATAAGATGAAAACCGCTTTCCGCCATCTGCAGGCCCACACCGTACTGCCCGCCCTTGATATGCTCGAGCAGGTGCTGCACCAACCAGACCTTTCAACTGATAACCTGCCCGCCACAGCCGAGCAATTGCAGCACGAAGCTAAACTTGTGCTCGCAGCGCTCGAAGCCGAACTCAGCAAACGTAAAGAGGCTGTCGCTTAGGCTTCGATGTTATATTGTCGCATTTTGTTGTATAGCGTCTTACGGTCGATGTTGAGTAGCCGGGCCGCTTTGGACTTGTTGTACTTCACCCGCTCCAGCATTTCGATGATCAGCTCTTTTTCACTGCGCTCGGTCGCGGCGCGCAAATCCGTTACAGGTAGTGCTACCTGCGTGGCATCCGGTTGCGCCACGATGCTAGTCGGCTCAGGTATGTGGTAGGCGATCTCGGGAGGCAGGTCGTCGAGCGTGATCTCGGTGCCTTTGGCCAGCAGAACCGCTCGTTTCACTACGTTCTTTAACTCACGCAAATTTCCCGGCCAGCTATACCTTTCCAAAGCCATCATCACAGCAGTATCAAAACCTGTCACGTTGCGCTCCAATTCGTGATTGGCTACTTGCAAAAAGTGATCGGCAAACTGCATGATGTCAGCTGTACGGTCGCGGAGCGGAGAAATGTTGATCTTGAACTCGTTGAGGCGGTGGTACAGGTCTTCACGAAACTCACCCTTGCTCACGGCCTGCACCAGGTCTTCGTTGGTAGCCACGATGATGCGCACATCCACATCGAGGTCGGTGTTGCTGCCGATCTTGCGCACTTTGCGCTCCTGTATGGCCCGCAGCAGTTTGACTTGTATTTCATAGGAAAGATTGCCGATCTCGTCCAGGAACAGCGTGCCGCCATTGGCTGCCTCAAACTGCCCCTCCTTGTCGCCCATAGCACCCGTAAACGAACCCTTCACGTGCCCGAACAGCTCGCTCCCGGCCAACTCTTTGGATAAAGCGCCGCAGTCAATGGCTACAAACGGCTTATCGTGACGCTTGCTGCGCTGGTGTATTTTGCGGGCCACATACTCCTTGCCAGTGCCGCTCTCGCCTTCTATGATCACCGACATGTTGGTGGGCGCTATCAGGGCGATGTATTCCTCTAGCTGTGTCGACTGGGGGCTGGCTCCCTTCACAAAAGTAAAGCCGCCTTGCACAGGTATAGCCGGCTTCGTCGCGACATGGCCCTCGTGCCCATAGGTAAGTGCCTTTCTAATGGTCAGCAACGTCTCGTCCGGATTGATTGGCTTGGCCAGGTACTCAAAGGCACCCATTTTGATGGCTCTCACGGCCGTGCGGATGTCGGCATAGTGCGTCATCAGGATAACAGGCACTTTGGTATCCAGCACGCGAATTTGCTCAAGTAGTTCCAGTCCGTTTTTGTCAGGTAGCCTGAAGTCGGTTAGGATCAGGTCGAAAGAGTCCGCTTTAAGCTGGCTGAGTCCTTCGCCGGCGGTATAGGCAGTTTTTACCTCATACTGCTGACGTTTCAGGAACGTGCTCAGCATCAGGCAAAAGGTAGGATCGTCGTCGATTAAGAGTATCTTGGGCATAATCATAAGCAATATACACAACCGCAGGGCAGGGGGGAAATTTAGCCCTCAAATAACGTACTCGGCTGGGCATTCCGACTGTTTACCGAAAAGCGGCGCTTAAGGTTGGGTATAAATGTAGCAGGTTTGGCAGAAAACAGAAAAGCCCCCGCTAGGCGGAGGCTCGTTCCTTGATATTAGGGTCGCTAATATCTAATCTATGTGGCTTATTTTTGGTCTTGGATAATGTTGCCTTGTTCATCAATGCGAACTTTAGCGCTCTGCTGCTGCTCGTTGGTGAAGAAGATCTCATACATTGTTTTGGCATTCTGCGCGTTTTGGCTGGCCTGCTCAGCACGGTTTTCCATACCTTGTGCATTGGCGCCAGCGGCATTTGCATTAGAAGTTACGCGGAACACCTCCACAATTTGCCAGCTATTAAATGCCTCAGCTGATAGTGCCTGCTTTACAGGCTCCGGAAGCTCTTCCTTCGTGATCGCTTCACGCTTCACATTCTCTTCCTGCGCTGCAGTCTGGGTTTGTGTTTCAGTTGTTACCTGTGTCTCAGTCTGCGCCTGCTCTTCGTAGTTTACCTGATTCTCAGTTTCAGCCTGTGCTGCAGTTTCCACTTCAGTGGTTTGCTCTACTTTCTCCTTTTTCTTCGACTTCTTTTTGTTCTTGTTGTCAGACTGTGCGCTGGCATCAAGCGAGGCAAAGCCAAAGAATGCGATGGCGGCTGCCAGGTAGGTTATTTTTTTCATAGTTTTATTCTGTCGCTCAAATTTAATTTTTCATAAAGCCTACTAGTCAAAACTGTGCCAGAACTATATATTAAAACTAAATGATTGATGCACAATGCATTGTATTTTAAACCAAAAATCCCCAAACTGTGGAATTCGTTGCTAAGTGTAGCAATAATTCCACAGTTTGGGGAGTACAAACTGGGTAATCAGGTATAAGCTGTGCTTATGCGCCCAACATCAGAGCCAATGCAATCAGAGAGCCGAAGCCTATTCCGAAACCGGCGGCTGCCTTGCCAATTTTGCGCTTGTGGGCCTGCTTCTTAAACGCCTCACGGTAAACCGGTTCTTTCATCAACTGATAATTAGGGTGAAACAGGTTATCGACATTAGGCGGAACTGCTGCCGTTATGATACCGGTCACCAAGCCTACCGGGGGCAGCAGGAAGGTAGTCCCGGCCGTACCCCAAAGCGGTCCTTGCCCCTTGTAATACAGCAAGGCATCGTATCGCCCCTGGTACATGAGTTCTTCCATGGTATAGGCGCGCGAGGATGTTGCTCCTTCAGGTATAGCGGAGGTGGAGGCATACTCGTCGTTGCTATGCGGCAGTTGGCTGAGCTGGCGCTGTGAGGGTTGGGTTGCAAACTGCATAGAGGCCACATCGCTTCGGAGCACGAATCGCATAGGACCTGTTTCTTCGCTCAGCATGCGGTAATGGATGGTATCTTCCCCCACCTTCACGATCTTCCCGATTAATTCATCACCGCTCTTCTTAACGATTAGATCCTGACCGTAGCCTAGCGTAGCGGTTAGGACGAAACATACGCTTAGTACTGCTCTTTTCCATCTCATGAGGTGCATCATTTTGCTCTTCTAATTTTTATTTTTGTTTGTTTTCAGCCTTATAGTAGGAAGATACAAAGACTATTCCATTTATTATAAAATCACTATATTTTATTTCCACAACGAAATATTTTTACCGACAGGGTATCGTGATGTGGCGTATAAAGCCCCAATGGTACAAACTTACCTTTGCGCACTTTCAGATATTTGCAAAGCAAGCCGACAGCCTATACCTTTATAATATGAGCGAACCACGAAAGAAATTATTCCTGCTTGATGCCATGGCCCTGATCTACCGGGCGCATTTTGCCTTTAGCAAAAACCCACGCATCAACTCCAAAGGCATGAACACCGGCGCTGTGCTTGGCTTTACCAACACGCTGGTGGAGGTGCTTCAGAAAGAGCGTCCTACGCACATCGGCGTTGCTTTCGATTCGGCGGCTAAAACATTTCGCCACGACAATTTCGCTGCCTACAAGGCTAACCGACAGGCTATGCCCGAGGACATTTCGCTGGCTATACCTTACTGTAAGAAGATAGTAGAGGCCTTTAACATACCGGTACTCATCATGGATGGCTACGAGGCCGACGACATCATCGGCACTTTGGCCTGCCGCGCCGAGAAGGATGACTTTGATGTGTACATGATGACGCCCGACAAGGACTACTGCCAGCTGGTGACTGAGCACGTCTTTCTGTACAAGCCTGCTTTCCTGGGCAACGCCGTGGAGGTATGGGACATAGCGCGGGTATTGGAGAAATTTGAAATTGAACGGGTGGAGCAGGTGATCGATATACTCGGCCTGCAGGGCGACGCCGTGGACAACATACCAGGTATACCGGGCATCGGCGAGAAAACCGCCAAGGCGCTGATTCAGCGCTTCGGCTCTGTCGAAAACCTGATCGCGAATGCTGACCAACTCAAAGGCAAGCAGAAAGAGAACATCGTGAATTTTGCCGACCAGGGCATTATGTCCAAAGAGCTGGCCACCATACACTGCGACGTGCCAGTGCCGTTCAGCGCCGAGGCCCTGCACTACGACGGCCCCAACGAGGAGCAACTGGCGGAACTGTTCGCCGAGCTGGAGTTCCGGCAGCTGATGCAACGCGTACTGGGCATTTCGATGGCGGAGGCATCACCTGCCAGAACCGCTACAAGGCGCGGTAAGTCTGCAAACCAGCAACAGACCTCACTTTTTGATACAGTTGCCGCCACCGCTACTGCCGTTGCCGGCGAAGAAGCAGGTATAGCTACAGAGCATGTACCTTTTCAGCGTTTCAACAATACCGTGCAGGACTATCACCTGATCAATACGCCTGCGCTGCGCCAAAGTCTGATTCGCTACCTGCAAAAGCAACAGGAGATCTCCTTCGATACCGAGACGAGCAGCATCGACCCGATCACGGCCAAACTGGTGGGCATGTCGTTCAGCTACCTGCCGGGCGAGGCCTACTATGTGCCTGTGCCACCCGATAATGAGGAAGAAGCCATGCACATTACCGCCGAATTCAAAGATGTGCTCGAGAACCCCAACATCGCCAAGATTGGCCAGAACATCAAGTACGATATCCTGGTGCTGAAAAACTACGGCATTGAGGTGAGCGGCCCTTTGTTCGACACCATGCTGGCCCACTACCTGCTGGAGCCCGAAATGCGCCACAACATGGACGTGCTGGCCGAGACCTACCTCAACTACAGCCCTATCCCCATCACCGACCTGATCGGCCCGAAAGGCAAGAACCAGATCACGATGGCCGAACTGAAGCCGGAAGAGGTGAAAGACTATGCCTGCGAAGATGCTGACGTGACGCTGCGCCTGAAGCACTACTTTGAGCCGCTGCTGCAGGAGCAGGGTTTGATGAAGCTCTTCAACGAAGTGGAAAATCCGCTGGTGCAGGTGCTGGCAGGTATAGAGAAAGAAGGTATATCGATAGACGCCAACGCGCTGGCTGACATTTCACTATTGCTCGAGCAGGAGATCAAAGGTATAGAAACCCGCATTTTTGAACTGGCTGACACAGAGTTCAACATCGGTTCGCCGAAGCAGCTTGGCGAGGTGCTTTTCGATAAAATGGGACTGCACGGCAAAGCCAAGATCAAAAAGACCAAAACCGGTCAGTATGCCACTGGGGAGGAAATCTTGTCCAAGCTCTCAGGTGAGCACGAGATTGTGCGCCTGATCCTGGACCACCGGGAGCTCTCCAAGCTCAAATCGACCTACGTGGATGCACTGCCGCAGCTGGTTTGTGCGCTCGACAACCGGGTGCATACCTCGTTTAACCAGGCGGTGACTGCTACAGGGCGCCTGAGCTCGACTAACCCGAACCTGCAGAACATTCCGATCCGAACGGAGCGGGGCCGTGAGATCCGCAAGGCCTTTGTGCCCCGCGATAACAAGCACCTGATCATTTCGGCGGACTACTCCCAGATTGAACTGCGCATCATGGCCGACTTCAGCGGCGACCCGACCATGAAAGAGGCTTTCCGAAACGGACTCGACATTCACGCTTCTACGGCCAGTAAGGTATTCCATGTGCCGCTCGACCAGGTAGACAGCGAGATGCGCCGCAAAGCCAAGACGATCAACTTCGGCATCATTTACGGTATTTCGGCTTTTGGTTTGTCTGAAAGGCTAGGTATACCGCGCCGCGAAGCAGTTGATATCATTGAAGCTTACTTCGAGGAGTTTCCGGCTGTGAAGGAGTACATGGACAGTGCCATCGAGAAAGCCCGCGAACAAGAGTATGTAGAGACCCTGTTGGGCCGCCGCCGCTACCTACGCGACATTAACTCACGCAACGCCACCGTGCGCGGCTTTGCGGAGCGTAACGCCGTAAACGCCCCGATCCAGGGCACCGCCGCCGACATCATCAAGATTGCGATGATCAACATACATGACTATCTGCGTCACGAAAACCTGAAGACCCGCATGATCCTGCAGGTGCATGACGAACTCCTCTTCGACGCTCCAAAAGAAGAAGTGGACATCGTGACGCCAAAGATCGTAGAGCTGATGACCAACGCCCTGCCGCTCAGCGTGCCAATGGAAGTGGGTTTAGGTGTGGGCAAAAATTGGCTGGAAGCGCACTAGGTATAGCTGGCTATACCTGCCACTTATATTCTATACCAAAAAAAAGGCGCCTTCCGCAAAGGAGGCGCCTTTCTTTTTATAAAGTCGACCAGTTACTGAACAGGGAAAAGTACTGTGCGGTACTGCGTTTCATCAATTGCCGGCACATTTGCATTATACTTGCTGTTGATGGCTCTAATCATTTCGTTCGCTACGAAAGCATAGCCACGTGGGGTAGGGTGTACGCCATCCAGTGAAAACAAATTACCTGTAATGAAGGCAGGAGAATAAGCAACACCGTTCTTACCAAAGCCGGTTTTGACTGAATCGAAGTAAGCATTCGCATCAAATAAGGCAAGCCCTCTGGCATCAGCCTGTGCTTTGATAATGTTGTTGAATGTTTCTGTTGCCGTTCTTACATTTTGCTGTTCTGTTGCATCCAGTACCAAAGCGCTTGGAATTGGATTGCCAATAGAAAGACCAAACATGGCCGTCGTGTCAACCTGGAAATTGGCTAACAAACCAGCAAGGGTAAGTCTAACTACAACCGGGTCTTGGCTCGAGCTGACCTGCCTGGCCAAATCTCTCCAGTATTTGCCTGTACGCTGGCCTACCAATGGTGCGTAAGCAGCAGAGGTTAACAGGAAGTACACTCCGTTTTGCGCAGCATTGATCTGAGCAGGTGCAATTTGTATGCGTGAGCTGCCAGAACCTGTAAGGGCTACCACACCAGGTATGTTATTAGCTGCCATCAACTGCTGAACAGATGGTCCTACTGTTGTGAAGAACGGAATGGCTGTTACATCAGGTATGGTTGCAATTACCCCCTCCTGACCGCCAGCTGTCAAAGCCGTCAGCAATTCTGAATAATTTGCATCAAATGTTGCTGTAGGCGTGATAGATCTCGCAGGAGAGTTGAGCATGCCTCCAGAGAAAGCACCACCTGAAGTTGCATACGCCAACACATCGTTATTGCCTAGCCACACACTGAAGAACGTGTGATCTGTACTCTCCTGAACACGCTGCAAATAGGTCTGTGAGGCGTTGTTGTCTGGTGTGATACGCTCAAAGAGTGGATTGCCCTGAGTAGACCCGTAGCCTGCTGTTTTTATATCCGCCACTTTTATATCCGGCACTGCCAGGTTATTGATCGGCTCCAGATACTTGGTATACAAACGTGGACTTGCACTTCGTATGGCCAGATTTTCAGTAACGTTCGCTGTAATGGGAGATCCTTGTGCAGTAAAGCCTGCCAGACGTATATATCCGGTACCATTGCGCTGCTCCTCTGTGAAAAGCGGTTGCGTAAAGTCGCCACCACCCACAGTTCTAAATTGCTCCGCCATAATAGCTGGATAAGAGTTGATTTGTCCCTCGCGGTACAGGCCACCGTCACCCTGCCCTGCTGTAAGGGAGTTACCAATAGCTATGTATTTTGTGAAATCAGCCTCGCCCGCACTTGATGCAGGAGTATCTATGTCTGGATCGCAGCTTGTAAGGAGCACACCCGCGAAAAGTGCGAGCGCACTCGATTTATAGAAAAACTTTTTCATATGCTTTGCTAAAGAAAATTAGAATTTGAAGTTTAGACCGATACCTGGGATATAGGCGACAGATTTAAATGTACCTGGTACACCGCCAGAAAGGTCAGCCGCATCTGTTCTCTCTTTTTTGTTGATGTAAAGGAAGGATGCGTCGATGCTGATGTTCTCAGAAACAGAATAGCCTATACCTGCAGAGAGACCGCGCGAGTCTGAATCTGGCGTTTCAGGTGTCAGGTAGCCGTCTTGTACCGGAGTTTTGTCAAGGTAAGCACCAGCACGAAGGGCCAGGGCATCGTTCACCATGTACTCACCGCCTAAACGATAAATAAAAGCATTTTCGTAGTTACGGCCGGCCTCTGAGAAAGGACTGCCAGCCACATTCTGGCTAAAGTCGAAGCGCAGTTTCTCGTAAGCGCTCCAGCCTACGTGGCTCACATCAGCAGCCAGTGTCAGGCGTTCGTTTGGCTTAAAGCCTATACCTACTGAAAGGGTGGAAGGCATTGGCAGCTCTGCGTTGAAAGTCGTGCCGTCAGGAAAGTTACCACGAGCAGCTGCCGGGATGTTGCTGAACATAACGTCGCCGCCTTCTACGCTCAGGTCTACTTTGGAGCGGTAATTCACGCCGATAGAGAACTTCTCAGTTGGCTGGAAGAAGATACCTGCGTTAAAGCCAAATGCTGACTCCGCGCCGCCATCCAGCTCAATACCGCCCTCTGTGCCGTCCTGGCTTTGAACAGGCACTGAACGCTGCAGATTTACGCTGCCCATTACATAAGAGAGGCCTACACCTATACCTAGTTTGTCGGTAATAGCATAGCTCACAGTAGGCTGCACATAAATTGCCTGCAGTTTTAACTGGTTCAGCCCATAACGGCCGCTCCATTCATCGCCCCAGTTTACGGTACTACCGAACGGGGTATACACACCAAGGCCGGCAGAAAATTTCTCGTTTATATTGTAAACACCGTACACCTGAAACGGAGTGCCCAGTGGGTTGTCAGTTCGGGCCGTAACACCTCCCGACTCAGGGGCAGAGTAGGCAATTCTGGAGACAAGCGCGCTACCGCCTATCGTCACGCCACTATAGCCCATTTGGCTCATGGCACCAGGGTTAAAGAAGATGCTGGACGTACCTGTCAAAAGGCCCGTGCCTGTATGGCCCATACCAATTTGGCGCTGGCCCGCCAGGTTCACCTGGTATCCTCCGGCCATGGCTGTACCTGAAATCAGGGCGCTACCTAATAAGGCTAAGATTTTGCTTTTCATAAAATGCGACTTGTTTAAATAGAAGGTGTTAATAAGGTAAAACAAATATATAAAACAATCATACTTCTTAAAGCACTTCCACTACCTTTTTTCAAATAAAATCAATTTTTGGTCGAAAAACTACCAACCTCTTCTTTCGGATTTCCTCCCGAGCCTCTAAAGGCCAGTTTTTTTGGCACCAGAGCCATCTCATAAAGGGATTCTGCGTTTATAGAGTCTCAACATAAATCCAAATGAAAGAACAGTACGATGTGATTATAATAGGCGGAGGCCCCGCCGGTCTGAACGCTGCCATGATACTGGGACGTTCGCGCCGCAAGGTGCTTTTATTCGACAGTGGCAAGCCCCGTAACCGCTGGTCTACCAGCATGAATGGTTTCTTATCAAGCGACGGAGTTAACCCCGGGGACTTCATTAAAAAAGGTCGTGAAGAGCTACAAAAGTATCAGGTACAGGTTATTGAAGGCGCCGTGGAAACTGCCACTTACAGCAAGGGGCAGTATATAGTAGACGACCAGCATGGAAATGTATACCACTCCCGCAAACTGCTTTTGGCGACAGGCCTGAAAGACACTTTGCCCGAAGTAGAAGGTATAGAGCCACTCTATGGCAAAAGCGTGCACCACTGCCCTTACTGCGATGGCTGGGAGAGCCGTGACAAAGCCATCGCTGTGTATGGCAAAGACCGCAGCGGTATAGGCCAGGCGCTGGCCATGAAAAACTGGAGCGATGACGTGACACTCTATACAGACGGCACCCGGAAGCTCAACAACAAAGACATGGAGCTGCTGAAACTAAACGGCGTGAAGGTTTGCACCGGAGCCATTGCCCGGCTGGAAGGCGAGGACGGCATGCTGCAACACATTGTGCTGCAAAATGGCGAATCAAAAAAGCAAGGGGCACTTTTCTTTTCAGGCGAAACGAAGCAGCAGTCAGATATAGGCGAGCAACTGGGCTGTGAATTTACCGGCAAGGGTGTTATCAAGACACGGCGCCTGCAGCAGGCCAACATACCAGGCCTCTATGTAGCTGGTGATGCGGCCCGTGACATGCAGCTCGTGATTGTGGCGGCAGCCGAGGGCGCCAAGGCCGGAGTAGCCATTAACATGGAATTGCAGCAGGAAGACAGAGTGAATCCTTAGACCATGCTGGCAGCAGTATCGCTGGCCTCCTGTGCAGGGCTGGGCAGATGCTGCTCCACTGGTTGGAACAGGTGCTCTTTCAGGCAGTAACGGTAACCCTCCACCAACATGTGCATGATCAGGTGCTCCACGGCGATAGGCTGATTTTCGGATACTTGCCTTGTGTTAGTAAATCGGATCTTGCTGGCGTCGATGATCGTTACAACTCCTGTCCCGAACACTTCTATTTTATTCCCCTCTTTGATGATGATACCGGTCTCTTCGCTCAGGCCAACACCAATATACGCCGGGTCGTGCGCCACGGCATGGGCTAGTCGCCCGAAGCGGCCGCGCTCCACAAAGTGCGTATCGATGTAGAGGTGGCTGATGAATCCGAAACCAATGGTGGTTTTCATCTCCCCCTTAATAAGCGAGTAGTGGCCGTATCCATCGTAGATCATGCGATCTGACATGATGGCGGCTCCTGCGCTGGTACCCGCTATGATAATGGGCTCCTGGTGGTAGCGGCGGCGCATGATCTCCAGGAGTTGCGTGCCGTTCAGGAACTCAGTCAGGCGAACCTGATCGCCTCCCGTAAAGAAAATCACATCAGCCTGCTGAATGCGACTGATGTACTCCGGCTGGTCTGCCGCATGATTTTCGTCTATCAGCATGAACTGCACTTTGTTACAGCCCAGTTCCTCAAAAGCCTCTTTATATGCCAAACCAGATTCCTGCGGCACGGTAGCTGCCGTTGCGATCACTTCTATGTTAGAATGCACGGGGCATATCTCAGACCTGATCAGCTTAATCAAGTCATCATCATACCCTCCTCCGAGCGCTATTAAGGTTCCTTTATACATGGGTATTCCAGATTATTAAAACAGTCCGCTCACAAAAAGCAAACGGCTGTATACTTTACAATTAAGCGTCCGAAAAGATTTAAAACAGCACGGTAATCCGCTTTTTCTATGTTCATTTTCGAACAAACACCTGTACGCTATTGGACGATTTTAGTAGACACAATACGTTTTAAATTTGATAATATCCTGATTAACATACTGTTATACCATTGGCACATAAAGTGTAATATGCTCATCATAAATAAAAAATATTTTAGAAGCAGCAAGCAACCTTTTACCTAAAGCTACTATCTATTAAGTACTTACAACATGAAACTCAAAACCTTTAAATTTTTAAAATCATGAAAATCATCATCTTATTATTCGCGATAGTACTTGGCTTCGGAGCTACCGGCAAAAAGACAGCAAACGACATAGAAGTAGCCGCCGCCAAGCACAAACTGCAGCAAGAACAAAGAGAATTGCGAAGCTACCCTAACCTGTTGCCAGAAGTGCTGATCGTAGCACCGAAAGCCTGATACCCTGAGAAAGCATAGCCCCTTTACCATCATCTTAACCTAGATCACTATGAAAATCCTAATTCTTTTGTTTGGACTTACAGCAGCTTTTGGTGCCGCAGGCAAGAAAACAGCCCGCGATGTAGAAGAGATTAAGCACCGCCAGGAGTTGAGAGAGCTGGAGCGCTATCCAAACCTGCTTCCTGAAGTAGTCATTACAGTGTCGCGTGACTCGCTGTTAAAGTAACTCCCTGATTTTACCGATTTGTTTAACCCCGCCATTAGTACCAAATAAAATCATGAAAATCATCATTCTTTTGCTGGTAGTGGTAGCCGCATTTGGCTTCGCCTTGAAAAAAACCATTGACGAGCGTACGCTGTTGGCCGATCGCTTGCAGCAGGAGCGGGTTACATTGCTGTACAACACCAAGAATCCCGCTCCCCAGCTTGTAGCCATGCTAGAGCAAGCCGCCTAAAAGCGTACGCTGGCTGCCTGTAACATGTCCTACACCTTTGCTAAGCACTTAATCCAGGTTCTTTCTAAGACCAATCTCACACTCACTTCAAAACTGAGTGCCTCAAAAATACTGCCCTTATAACAGCAATCGCCCGACCTGAATGGGGTCGGGCGATTGCTGCTAATTTTCCTGCTTCTTGAATATCTTGTTCCAGTCAATGCGCTTCTCAGGCTCAGGTTCTGGAGCGGGCTCCTCCTTTTTCCCGAAAGGCCATGCCTTCTTTTTAGGCGGCTCCGGCTCTTTCTTCTTGCCAAACGGCCAACCCGACTTTTCCTCTTCTTCCTGCTGCTTGCCAAAAGGCCAGACTTTCTTTTTCTCTTTCTTCTCGGGCACAATTACATAGCGGATCGAGATGCCCGTGGCCAGCTTAACCCAGTCTTCGTGGTTAAAATGCAGGGCCGGTTTCACGTCAGCCGAGAGCAAAAAAGGCAGCCCGTTCACCTTATACTCTACGCCCACAATGGCATCCAAACCGGTGAACACGCCATGGTCTTTGAGGTTGCCGATGTGGCCGCCGCCGCCCAGGTAGTAGTTGAAGCGCTTGCCCAGCATGGGCCAGTGCCGCTGGTAGAGCAGGGTACCGCTATACTCCCGCGAGCCGACCAGAGCTAAACCTTCGAGGGTGCTTTTCTCTGCAATCCGCTGCTGCACGGTGGCCCCAAACTGGTCGCCACCTAGTCGTATACCTGCTGCCGTTCTGTATTTCTGCGCCTGGCTGGCCGTAGCCGCTCCCGCCACCAGTAGTATCGTAATAAGAATCTTCTTCATGTGTTGTTTCGGAGTCTGACTCCTGCAGCTGCAAATATCTTACCTATTCTGCACAAACAGTATAGTATACCTGGCAGCTTACCAATGTTTTTTAAAAATGCGCTCCCGGTTACAGAGAAGCTTTGTCGGGAGCCAGAGTTATGGGAACGCATGTATAGACCATACTGGTATACCTGCACGTAAAAATGGCTATTAGCTATACCTTAAAAGTCGCCTTTAAAACCACCGCGGCTGGCCTTTTTGTCAGATTGGCGGCGTTTGCTTTCGAGGCGCTTGCGCACAGATGCCCGTGTGGGTTTGGTGGCTTTGCGTTTTTTCTGGCGGGTAAGTGCCTGGCGGATTAACTCGTAAAAGCGCTCAATGCACTGTTCCTTGTTTTGCAACTGACTCCGCTCGGCCTGGCACATCAAATGCAGAAAACCCTCATTGTTAATGCGACTGGCCAGCTTTTCCTGCACCAGCACTTTCTCTTCATCCGTCAGCAACTCAGAGTCGCTCACATGGAAGCGCAACTCGACCTTGCTGGCAACTTTGTTTACGTTTTGCCCACCGGCCCCACCACTCCGCGAAGCCTGAAAACTCAGCTCCCGCTCAAAATCCCGTTCTCTTATATCTGCCATACCTATACCTTCCAAAATACTCTTGTAACCAACGCCTTATACCTGTTCGCTGATAATATCAGACAAATATGCGTCTTTTCAGATTTTTGTGCGTCTTTTGTGAAATTTTTGGTCACCTTATACCTATTCTATGAAAAAGTTACGCTTTGTCTACCTGCTGCTGATGCTGTTTGCACTGCCACAACTATCGCAGGCTGTCAACAAGTCGTTTTACTTCACTACCTCAGACGGGGTGCAGCTCTATGTGCGCATGGCAGGCGAAGGCAAGCCTTGCCTCTTCATCCACGGTGGCCCCGGCTCCTGGACCAAATACTTCTATGCTCTCGGCGGCGATGTGGTAGAGCAAGACATGACCATGATTTACGTAGACCAGCGCGGCTGCGGTCGCTCCTCTAGTTCCGAAGCAAAAGACTACTCACTGGCCCGTTTGGTAAAAGACTTTGAAGAGCTGCGCGAACACCTCGGCTATAACAAATGGATGATCATGCCGCACTCTTTTGGGGGCACCATCGCCACAGAGTACGCCTACCAACACCCGAAGCGTGTCAGCGCTGCCATTTTCGTAAACTCTACCCTATACTTGAACGATGCCCTGGAAAGTTACATCAAAAACGGGGCACGCCTGCTGGGCAAACCCGAGTCAGATTTCCGCAAAGCCGGTGGCTCTATTGGCGAGGCGCTCAACGGCGTGGCCTACCAACTTAACCAGCAGGGTATGATGTACAAGATGATGTACCCTAAAAAGGAGATGTTCGATCAGATGAACGCTGTAATGGACACCACCATCAACTGGGACTTCGGCAGCAAGGTATGGGACTTCCCGGAATACGCACAAGACTTCACCATCAAGAGTGCATCACTTAAGATGCCGGTCCTGGTTATCTCCGGCAACAACGATTTATCAGTAGGCCCGGAGCACTACCGCTTGTTCAAGTTCAAGAACGCCACCTACCGCCCCATGGCCACTGGCCACTGCCCTTATCAAGAGCAGACGGCGCTTTTCCACGAGCATGTAAAGTCCTTCCTGGCGAAGGTAAAATAATCAGGACTACCTACCTAGATGAGAAGGGGCAGGCCACCATGGCTTGCCCTTTTTTTGTGCTGCGCCCCTTGCACGAAACCAAAGCCTGAAGCATAGCCGTATGCCATAGAATAAAATTGTGGCTATACCTATGAACCAAAAAGACAATTCGCTCCGAATCGGCTACCATGCATCGCACGAACAGTTTAAGCCAAGCGAGCTCCTCCAGTATGTGCAACAGGCCGAAAAGGCGGGTTTTAACGCCTCTATGTCGTCGGACCACTTTGCCCCCTGGAGCCTCGACCAGGGCGAGAGTGGCTTTGCCTGGTCTTGGCTCGGAGCCGCTATGCAAGCCACTAATCTGCCCTTTGGTATAGTCAATGCACCGGGTCAGCGCTACCATCCGGCTATAATTGCGCAGGCTGCCGCTACGCTCGCCGAAATGTTTCCGGAAAGATTTTGGGTGGCCATGGGCAGCGGACAGTACATCAACGAGCAGATTACGGGCGAGCACTGGCCCGTGAAACAAGACCGCAACGATCGCCTGAAAGAGTGTGTCGACATCATCCGGGCGCTGTGGGACGGCGAGACCGTAACGCACCATGGCCTGGTGACCGTGGAAGAAGCCAAACTTTGGACACGCGCCAAGGTAGCGCCTAAAATAATCGGAGCGGCCATTACCGAAGAAACCGCCGAGTGGGTGGGCGGCTGGGCCGATGGTTTAATTACCGTTTCCAAACCACCCAAAGAGCTTAAGAAAATGGTGGATGCCTTCCACAGAGGTGGGGGCGAGGGCAAACCCATGTACCTGAAAGTGCAGCTCTCCTACGCCAAAGATGAAAAAGAGGCACTGCAGGGAGCCCACGATCAATGGCGCTCCAACATCTTCCCGAGTGCCGTACTGTCTGACCTGCGCACTGCCAAACAGCTGGAGCAGGCAGCCATGTTCGTGCGCGAAGAAGACCTGCGCGAGCACGTACGCATTTCCTCCGACCCGAACCAGCACGTGGAGTGGCTGCAGCAGGACCTCGACCTGGGCTTCAGCCAGCTGATGCTGCACAATGTAAACCTGGGGCAGGAGCGCTTTATTGAGGTGTTTGGCAGTAAGGTGGTACCACAGCTTTTGAGCTAAGGTATAGCGGTAACACAAAGCCCGTCTGACTATTAACTTATAGCGTATAAGCATGTTACAGGTATAGCACGTCACGTATAGACACCCTATGAAATGGTCACTTAACCTTGGCAGAATAGCGGGCATCAAGATTCTGGTGCACTGGACATTCCTGATCTTGATCGGTTGGATCGTGTTCTCGGAAATGCAGCGCGGCTCTGACCTAACGGCTACGCTACTGTCAGTCGCTTTTGTCTTAACTATTTTTCTGTGCGTGGTCCTGCACGAATTGGGTCATGCGCTCATGGCAAGGCGCTATGGTGTGAGCACCAAAATGATCACGCTTTTGCCGATAGGTGGTGTGGCTAGCCTGGAGCGTATACCTGAAAACCCGAAAAAAGAGCTCATGATCGCCATTGCTGGTCCCGCCGTGAATGTGGTGATCGCGCTTGTGCTCTGGCTCATACTACCTCCCCTGCGCGAAATGCCGGGTGAGGAGTTCTTTAGCCGCATCACGGCAGCTAACTTCCTATACCTGCTGTTCTTTGTTAACCTGATGCTCGTGATCTTCAACGCTATACCTGCCTTCCCGATGGATGGCGGGCGTGTGCTGCGGGCTTTGCTGGCCTTTAAGCTAGGCAGGGTGCGGGCAACCCAGATAGCGGCCAACCTGGGTCAGCTGCTGGCCATGTTCTTCGTTTTTATCGGCTTTTTCTACAACCCTTTCCTGATCCTGATCGGCATATTCGTATTCTTCGGGGCCTGGTCTGAGAATATGATCGTGCAACACCTCGACTTTTTGCGCGGCCACCTGGTGCGTGAAGGCATGATGACTAACTTTGTTACCCTCGCTCCTACCGAAACGGTGCGCGAGGCGCTGGGCAAACTCCTCAAAGGCTCCGAGCACGACTTTGTGGTGGAGCAGGAAGGCCAGGTGGTTGGCACCCTGACACGCATGCAGCTGATACAGGCCGTAAAAGAAGAGAAGATCGAAAGTCCGGTGTCCGCTATCATGACGCAGGAAATTAAGGCTTTTAACGTCCAGGACAAGCTAGCCGAAGCGTATACCGAGCTGCAGAAGACCAAAGCTCCCCTTTACCCGGTACTTGACAATGGGCGTCTGGCCGGCGTGATCAACACGGACAACATCAACGAGTTCATTCTCATAAAATCCGCACTGGCACATTAGCGCCTAAACTACAGCCTCCAGACAAAAGCTATACCTGATTTACCTTACCGGACACACATTTTTATTATATTTGGCAGTAAACCGTACATACCCCGGCACATCCTTTTGCGTAATAGAACGTTATGGCCGCTTTGGAATGCGACACCCAAATTTTATAGACAGCAAAACTGACAATCCGCACCACTCTATGACCACCATACTCCTAACACCTGACCGCTTGGGGTCGCGAAGCGCTGCCATGTTCTTGGCACTCCTTCTATCGGTGATTTCCTTTGCAGCGCACGCCTCTGAAGACCTGCACATGGCACCCATTTCGCTGCAGGAGCGCATCAAAGCAGCTGACTTGATTGTTGAAGGCGAAGTTGTGGCCCAGCGGTCCTTCTGGGATGCAAAGCAGGAGCTTATTTACACTGCTCATACCGTCCGGCTCTTTAAGATTTTCAAGGGAGCGCTGGAGGAACGCCAGGTGGAGGTAATCACAGAGGGTGGAACAGTAGGGCTGGCCATGCACACTGTAACGTCAGCCTTACAGCTGAGAAAAGGACAGCAAGGTATGTTCTTCCTTACAAGAGGGGCCACCACAGGTATAGTAGCCAGTGCAGCTTCAGTCATAGCCAGACCATATGCCAGCCGGCAGGGTTTTGTACGCTATGATGTGGAGCAAGGCACCGCCGCTGATCCGTTTAACCAATACAAATCTGTGCAGGAAGTATACCAGGCCGTAACTTCCCGCATGGGGCAGCAATACAAAACAGTGATTGCGAACGATAAGTTGGAATCAGGTATAAAGGCCCAAATCCAGCAGGAAAGCACGCAGGCCACGCAAGCTCCGGTAGTAACCGGCTTTAGCCCTGCGCGCACCAGTGCGGGCACGGGGGCTGTGCTCACCATTACAGGCACAGGCTTCGGGAGCTCGCGCGGCAATGGATTTGTGGAGTTCCCCAACGCTGACGATGGTGGTACTACCCTGGTACGTCCTTACGCATCCGATTACCTGTCCTGGACCAATACCCAGATCAAAGTAGCAGTACCCTCCTACACCCAGACGGGCGGAACAGCCGGCACAGGCCGCATCAAAGTAACAGCCAACGACGGCACATCTGCCATGAGCGTTGGGTCGCTCGTAATCGAATTTGCTTATTCTAATGTGGTAGCAGAGGGTGGTAACACGCCTTTTCAGCCTGTTTTGATAGATGCCAACCGGAATGGCGGCTATACCATACAGTTCGCTCCCAGCCTGCAGAACAGAGCGGCAGCACAAGAAGGCTTCAGGCGCGCCGTAAACAATTGGGTATGCACCACAAACGTGAACTGGGTGGTTGGCGCTGCCACCACAACCGAAAGCTCTGCCGACGACGGCCGTAGTGTTATCCGCTTTGCATCCCCCTCCGTGACAGGTCAGGGTGTGTTGGCCCGCACCATAAGCAAGTACAGGGGCTGCGTGTCCATTAGCGGCACCCGCCGCGACACGATCTTCTGGCTCACTGAGTTCGACATGGAGATCAACAGCAACATCACCTGGCAGTACGGCCCAGGGGCACCGGGTGCTGACCAGTTCGACTTTGAAACAGTGATCCTGCACGAGTTAGGCCACGCGCACCAACTCGGCCATGTTATTCTGCCTAACACTTTGATGCACTACAACATAGGTCGCCGGACACAGGTTCGTGATCTGACTGCCCCAGACATAGCGGGAGCCAACCTGGTGCTGAGCCGAAGCCAGAACCCTCTGGCATGCGGCGGCCGCTCTCCTATGACACCGAAGCTGGACGGCGATTGTAATCTGGCCTCCGAGATCTTTACCTTCGACGCCTCCTTTACCAATGCAGGGGCTGTGGATGTGATCTGGACTACCAGCACTGAGCAAGGCGTCGCTCGCTTTGTAGTCCAGCGCAGTCAGGACGGGCAGCAATGGGAAGACATAGGTGAGGTTCCTGCCACTGGCCGGGCTGGCGACTATACCTTTACAGATAACGATCCGCTGCCTCGACGAAGCTTCTACCGTTTGCGCGTGCTTTACACCAATAACCCCGAGGCGTTTTCAGGCAGAGTGCAGGTCCTCAACCCAAGCGATTTGCGTATTTTCAAAGTATACCCTAACCCAATCGGCCTCACCACTAATGCCGACGGTGCCCCTAGCGAAACACTACGAATAGAGTACCTGGTACGCAACACGTCAGACCTCAGCCTGCAGCTATACGACTTGCAGGGCAGACTCGTGCGAGATCTGGAAGCCACCGTAACCGACGGGACGGATATCATCGAAATCAATGTCTCAGACCTGGCATCGGGCACTTACGTGCTGCGTTGGAGAGAAGGCAACAGCAGCGGCGCCACGAAAGTGGTCAAAGTGCAGTAACAAGAAAAGGGAGACTGTCGGCCTCCCTTTTCTTGTTGTCCTGGTCTCCTACTCGATGCTAACCCGCTTCCGGTTGTTGGTATTTGTCTGCTCTTGCTTTGGTACCGTTATTTTCAGCACCCCTTCTTCGTAGCGCGCCTTTATTTCTTCTGCTCTAACAGCATCCGGCAACTTAAACGAGCGACTGAAAGAGCTGTAATTATACTCCCGACGGGTATAGTTTTCTTCTTCCGTCGAGGTATCCTGCTCTTTTTGGCTGCTGATGGTGAGCATACCTTCGTCTATGTCTACTTCAAAATCATCTTTGGCCATACCTGGGGCCGCCAACTCAATGGTGTATTCTCTTTCATTCTCCCGGATGTTGGTCGCAGGCATGTTCCGCATGATCTGTCGCCCGATTTGTGCGGGCATTCGCAGCAGATCGTTCTCAAAGAAACGATCTACGTCGCTAAAAAAGTCTGTGAAGAACGACCTGGGAGTGAGACTCTCACCTCCTGTGCGCTCTTTTCTCATTGGCTTCATAGTAGTACCTCCTTTTTGCTATGGTTTAACATCTTGGCTTATATCACCCATTTATGTGGGCAACTCCACTAATTTTTACGCCTTGATTTTCTTATAGTTTAACCTTGAATAAAAATAAAAAAGCAACCAGAACAAATACATGTTTCCGGTTGCTTTTCAGGGATAAGGTTTGCTTTCAGATGTCAGGGCATTCGCTCCAGGAGAGTTAGCGCATACCCGACGCAGGGTTTGTCAGTAGCTCGCGTTTTGTTTCATAGCTTGGAAAGGCACAGTCTGTTTTCCATCGCTTGGTTCAGGCTCTAGTAACTATACAAATGTTGTAAAACATCAGCTGTACGCAAAGGAGACTTTCCCTTCAAAGGTAACTTGTACAATAAACCTAGCATAACATGATTTAATCAAATAATCAGCCTTAACGACTCAAATAAACAAATTCAGCTTCCTCTAATCAGAGCAAAGGTAACATCTTGTAATGCGTCAATATTGTTGCAACACTGAAATATCATTTTTCCTTAAGATAATTAGGAAGACAGAAATGGTAGTATTATCATAGTGAGTATGCTATATTTGACAGTTTAAGCGTATTGCCTGATACATGCCCATGGCGAAGAAAAGACGAAAGTTTGTACAATGCCCTAACTGTGGCTACACCTTTGAGGAGGTGAATAACTACTGTCCAAACTGCGGGCAGGAAAACCATGACTTGAATGTGCCAGTAAAGCACCTGGTAGAGGAGTTTTTTGAGAGCACCCTCCATTACGACACTAAGTTCTGGCGCACTCTCCGATACCTGATCACGCGGCCCGGTTATCTGACTGAAAAGTTCAACCTGGGTCAGCGGGCATCCTATGTGCCGCCGTTCAGGCTTTATGTGTTTGTAAGTATCTTTTTCTTTACAGCCATAGCCCTGTTTGCCTCTGATGGTCTTGTCATAAGTGACGTAGACAGCGCAAAAGCACAGCTGGAAGCCACCAATCCAGAAGCCGCCGGCCGGGTGATGCAAGCGGACTCGGTCGTCAGGCCATGGGTAGGCTTAACTCTTAAAGACTCAGCTGATGTGATTATCAATCAGGAAGTAGATAACAAGTTCAGAAGCTTTGTCAAAAACCAGGAACAGTCTCGTCAGAAGCTACTAAAGAACATCTCCTTCATGATGTTCGTGCTCATGCCTTTCTTCGGGCTCATTCTATACCTGTTTTTCCGGTCGCAGGGCCGTAATTATGTCGAGCACCTGATGTTCTCTGTGCATTTCCATACCTTTGTTTTCCTGCTCATCATGTTTGCCATCCTTTTAGAGGTTGTTTTTAGCAGTCTTGACGCCAATGGATGGGTATTCCTGATCAGTATGGTGTATTTATTTTTTGCGCTACGCCATGTATACAAGGAATCGTACCTGCGTACGGCGGTTAAACTTATACCGATTGGCTTAACATACCTGGTATCTTTAATCATCTTGTTTGTAGCAACTGTTGGCGTTAGTGTACTGTTCAGTTAATTTATACCTTCGTACTCTATGACTCCTTCTACCTCCTGGGAACGCTTAATTTCTAAAAAACGATTCGAAACGACCGATAGCAAGTATAGCTCAGACGAGTCGGTGCGCGGTGAATTTCAGCGTGACTATGACCGCATCGTGTTCTCTTCAGCCTTTCGGAGACTTCAGAACAAGACGCAGGTGATGCCCATGCCTGAAAGTGATTTCGTGCATACACGTCTTACGCATAGTCTGGAAGCATCTGTTGTAGGCCGGTCGCTGGGCCGAATCGTGGGCAAGAGCATATTGGAGCGCTACCCGAAACTGACAGGAGACAAAAACATACAGGAAGCCGACTTCGGCGATATTGTGGCGGCAGCCTGTCTGGCGCACGACATCGGTAACCCACCCTTTGGCCACTCCGGCGAAGATGCCATTTCTGCTTACTTTCTGAGTGAGGAGGCGCAACCCTTTCTGACTAATCTGTCAGAGGCACAAAAGGCAGATCTGCAGCGCTTCGAAGGCAATGCAGCCGGCTTCAGAGTGCTCACCTATACCTACCCGGCGCACTGCAACCTGCCTGGCGGCCTGAGCCTGACCTATACCACACTGGCCACGTTTACTAAATATCCGAAAGAGTCACTCCCGGAAATCAAAGGCACAAAAAGCACCAGCGAAAAAAAGTATGGCTTCTTCCAGACTGAGAAAGCCTGGTTTAATACGATCGCACAGGAACTGGGGCTGCTTAAGAAAGGGCCCGACGATCAGATATTTTACCATCGCCATCCATTGGCTTTTCTGGTAGAGGCCGCTGACGATATCTGCTATCGCATCATCGATTTTGAAGATGGTCTGAAGCTCGGCTTGGTGCCGCATCAGCAAGGTATAGCGCTGCTGCGCCAGATCCTCGGCGACGCACCTGACCGTGTCTCCAGCCTTACATTTTATGACTGGCGCGAGGAGATTGGCTACCTGCGTGCCCGCATCATCGGTAAACTCATTCAGGAGACCACCCAGATATTCCTTCAACACGAAGAGGGCATACTGGCAGGAACCTACGACAAGCCGCTCATCAACGAGCTCAGCTGCAAACCAGTGCTCGACGAGATCAAAAGCCTGTCCATTGAATTGATTTACCGTAACAAACCTGTGCTGGAAATAGAAGCAGCCGGCTTCGAAGTGCTCGGCGGCCTGCTGGATGCCTGCATGAAAGCCGCTTTCCGTCAAGACTCCAGACACCACCGCAAAGTAGCCGACCTCATACCGCCCCATTACCTGCAGTTGCCCGAAGGCTCCTCCGACTACGACCGCATCATCCATATCACCGACTACGTGACCAGCCTCACCGACCAAGCCGCACTCGGACTGTATCGGAAGATCAAGGGGATAGAGTTGCCGAGGATGTATTGAGGATAAAGTGTCAAAAACGCTTTGCTGTTAAATCTTAATTCCCTGATAATAGAGCTCAGTTAAGAGTGGCTAAGCTCTATTCATTAGCCCTAATTCTCTATTTTATCCGTCATACCATCCTGTTTGTAGAGTAAACATAGGCATTCAGCTATTTGTGGAGAAACCCTATTGAATTTAGACTAATTTTATAGTTTCTATAACACTAGTTGGGTTATAGATGATCATTCCTAAACCTTTTTTTATGAAACGTAAACTTCTCCTTTGCTTTATGTGGGTAACGACGGGCTTTGCCGCCTTTGCCCAAACTAAAAGCAATAAGATCGAATTCACGGAATACACACTCCCGAACGGGCTACATGTGATTCTGCACCAGGACAACTCCACACCAAACGTAGCGGTGTCGGTGCTGTACCATGTGGGCTCTAAAAACGAAGTAAAAGGCCGCACAGGCTTTGCGCACTTTTTTGAGCACCTGATGTTTGAGGGCACCGAGAACATTGAGCGTGGCCAGTACATGAACATGGTGCAGGCTGCTGGCGGCTCTCTTAATGCCAATACATCATTCGACCGCACTTATTATTACGAGCTGTTGCCTTCAAACCAGCTGGCCCTTGGCCTGTGGATGGAAGCCGAGCGTATGGTAGGAGCCAAAGTAGACGAAGTAGGTGTAGAGACGCAACGCAAAGTAGTGCAGGAAGAGAAGCGTATGCGCGTGGACAACCAGCCTTACGGCACTATCCTGGAGAACACCTTTGGCCTTGCCTATACCGAGCACCCGTATAAAATTACGCCAATCGGAACATTTGAGGACCTGAACAACGCCAAAATCGAGGAGTTCCGCGATTTCTATAAGACGTTCTATGTGCCGAACAACGCCACGCTTTCTATCGCCGGCGACATTAAGATCGACGAGACAAAGAAGCTGATTGAGCAATATTTCGCGAAGATCCCGAAAGGCACGCAGGAGATCCCGAGACCAAACATCGTGGAGCCTGCTCAGACCGAAGAGCGTCGCAAAGTGGTGTATGACAACATCCAATTGCCAGCCGTTATTCAGGCGTACCATATCCCGGCACAGGGTACTGAAGACCACTATGCGCTTTCAATGCTGACCACTTTGCTTTCTGGCGGTAAGAGTGCCCGCATGCCAAAGGCCATCGTGGACAAGCAGCAGAAAGCAGTTGCAGCCCTTTCTATTCCTTTCCCGACAGAAGACCCGGGCTTGTTCCTGACCTATGCCATTGCCAACATGGGCGTGGATGTGAAGGACCTGGAGGCTGCTGTGGACGCAGAGATCGAACTCGTGAAAAAGGAGCTGATAACTGAGCGTGAGTTTCAGAAACTGCGCAACCAAATGGAAAGCCAGTTTGTGCAGCAGAACAGCACCGTGGCCGGTCGTGCCGAGAACCTGGCCAACTACCACGTGTACTATGGCGACGCCAACCTGATCAACAACGAGATCGACCGTTACATGAAGGTAACGAAAGAAGACATCCAGCGCGTGGCTAACAAGTACCTCACCAAGAACAACCGTGTGGTGTTGCACTACCTGCCTAAGTCAGCTCAACCTAGCAATTAATTAGATTATCATGAAGAGAATATATAACATACTCCTTTTGATGCTGGCTCTTACTACGGTAGCGACAGCACAGACAAAACAAACGCCACCTCCGGCAGGTCCTGCTCCTAAAATTGAGTTGGGCAAGTATGAGCATTTCACCCTGAAAAACGGTTTGAAGGTATACGTGGTAGAAAACCACAAACTGCCTGTCGTAAACATGTCGCTGGTGCTGGATCGTGACCCGATTCTGGAAGGCGACAAAGCAGGATACGTAAGTATGGCGGGCCAGATGATGCGCACCGGTACCAAAACCCGCAGCAAAGACCAGTTTGACGAGCAGGTGGACTTTATAGGTGCAAACCTTTCGTTCAGCTCGACCGGTTTTGGCGCTTCTTCGCTTAAGAAGAACCTACCGACACTGCTGGACCTGACGGCTGACGCCCTTTTGAACCCGAACTTCACACAGGAAGAGCTGGACAAAGTGAAAAAGCAGATGCTGGCCAACCTGGCTTCAGAAAAGGACAATCCGGACGCTATTGCCGGTAAGATTCGCAACACCCTTCTTTTTGGCAAGAATCATCCGAACGGGGAGTTGATGACAGAGAAGTCCATTGAAGGTATAACCCTGGCGGATATTCAGAACTACTACAACACGTACTACCGACCGAACATCGGCTACCTGGCCGTAGTGGGTGACATCACACCGAAAGAAGCGAAAAAGCTACTGAACAAGTCGTTTGGCAAGTGGAAGAAGGGCAACGTACCTAGCCACAACTACGACCTGCCGAAGCACGATGGCAAAACACAGGTAGTGATTGTTGACCGCCCAAGCGCCGTGCAAAGTGTGCTTTCGTTCACAAACCCTGTACAAATGAAGCCGGGTGCTGAAGATTATGTAGCAACTCAGGTAATGAACACCATTCTTGGTGGCGGCAGCACAGCGCGCTTGTTTATGAACCTGCGTGAGAAGAACGGCTATACCTACGGCGCCTATTCTTCGCTTTCTTCTGACAAGATCCTGGGCCGTTTCAATGCTTCTGCCAGCGTACGCAACGCCGTAACGGACAGTGCCACGGCAGAGTTCATGAAAGAATTCAACGAAATCAGAACCAAGCAGGTAACGGACAAAGAACTGGCCTATGCCAAAGCCTATATCACAGGTAACTTCGCCCGTGGCCTGGAGAACCCAGGTACTGTGGCCATGTATGCCATCTCTACGGCACGCTACAACCTGCCAGCTGGCTATTATGCCAACTATCTGAAGAAAGTTGAGTCTATCACGGCGGCCGATGTGCAGCGTGTGGCGCAGAAGTACGTACGCCCTGACCAGCTTTACATTCTGGCTGTTGGCAATGCCAAGGACATCGCTGACAAACTCGTTGCTTTCGACAAAGACGACAACAACATTACCTACTTCGACGCGACAGGCGAGAAAGTAGATATGGCAGCTGCCAAAGCTGTACCGACAGATGTGACAGCAGATCAGCTTATCTCAAAGTATATCCAGGCCATTGGTGGCAAAGCGAACATCGAGAAGGTGAAAGACGTGACGGTGACCATGAACGCGAGCGTGCAGGGCATGGCGCTTACTTTTAAGCAGCAGCAAAAAGGCGCTGACAAAATGCTGATCCAGATTCTGATGAACAACAGCCCGATGCAGCGCGTGATCATCAACGGTGATAAAGGCAAGATGGAAGCTCCGATGCAAGGTTTGAATAAAGACATGACCGCCGAGGAGCTTGCTTCTTCTAAAGCGGAGTCTGACATGTTCTCCATGACCCGATTTGAGAAGTTTGGCATTAAGACAGCTGTAACCGGTCAGGAGAAAGTGGATGGCGCTGACGCTTACGTAGTAGAGGCTACAGCTACAAGCGGTCAGAAAACACTGCATTACTTTGACAAAGCTACAGGCTTGCTTTTGAAAGATGTGAAGAGCATGCAAACCCCGCAGGGTGCTATCACGCAGACCAAGAGCTACAAGAACTACAAAGAAGTAGACGGTGTGAAATACCCGCACGTGATCGAAACTGTTGTTGGTCCTCAGGTAATCAAAGCAGAGGTGCAGAGCGTGGAAGTAAACAAAGGTATCAGCGATGATGCCTTTAAAATCTAATACCCTTTACCCAATAACCCAAAGCAAAGCGGCGTGTCCAGATGGGCGCGCCGCTTTTTTGTTTAGCTATACCTTGCGATAGCCACCGGAGTAAGGTATAGCAGGTATAAAATTCTGGAAGTACAGGTATTACAAGTTATAGTACCGTGGCAAAAGACCAGTGAATCAGGTATATCAGCACTGAAAATATAGGTATGGCAAACACAGCAGGTATAGCAAGAAGCTCTAAAACACAGGTATAGTAGAACTCCTCAAGTGCCAGCCTAACGCAATAACTCTAGGTATAGCAGACGCTTGAAGAGCAGGTATAGCAGCAACTTCTCTAGGTATAGGCTACCACAATCTTAAACAACAACGAGATGTTTTAAGACAAGCAGTTGCTATACCTGCCCTGACACGGCTCGCTAAAACAACTCCCCCTGCCCGGCCTTCACAAACTTTTTGGGTGGCTTGATGTCGAGCCCACATACCTTGTTTAGTTTCTCGATCAGGTACGTGGCCAGTTCGGGCGAGGTGGTGTTGTCGGGTTCGTGTACGAAGAAGTAGAGTTCTTGCAGTCCGGCATCGAGCCATACCTTGATTCTTGCCACCCAATCGTCGATGCGGGTATAGTCGGTGGGATGCAGGCCGTTGCCCACAAAGCGTACCATGGCCGTCGGGGTGGTCAGGCGCATGTGCAGTACATCGCGCCGCCCTGACACGTCCGTCAGCACCGTGCTCACCCGAAACTTCTCCAGCACTTCAAACAGCTCCAGCGAGGCTGCATTGTCTACGAACCAATCGGGGTGGCGCAGCTCTACGGCCAGCGGCACACTTTCAGGTATGTACTGCACGAATTTTTCTAAGTCTTTGAGCTGATTCGGTCCGAAGTAGGGCGGCAGTTGCAGGAAAGAACAGCCCAGTTTATCCTCTAATCCGGCGATGGCTTCACAGAATGTGGCTGTCATGTCGAGTGAGCCCACAAGCGGCCCTTCGTGGCTAATGAGTTGCGGGAACTTGGGACAGAAGGAGAAGCCCTGCGGCACGGAATTTCGCCATCGCTCGATGGTGTCGGGACCCGGTATGTGGTAGTGCGTGCTGTTGAGCTCAATGGTGTTGAACTGCTTGCCATACCAGAGCAGCGACTCCTTCTCTTTCATACCCGTAGGGTAGTACTCGCCTACCCAGGACTTGTTCACCCAGACTGGCAAGCCGATGTACACCTTTGGTTTTTTGTACCGTTTGCTATACCTGTTTAACAGCGGCAAGGTATCAGGATGGTCGAGTGGTAATGCGAAGTCAACGCGGCTGATATCGAAGAGTTTTCCAAAGTCCATGGTACTATGCTTTTATAAAGTATACGCTTTGGCAGAATTTTGGGACCAAACAAAATATGCCACCAAAAGTTCCCGTTTAAACTCCAGCTATGACTGAAAAGCAAAATATTTTTTCACGATTGGCTAATTAGTTAATCGCTATAGTAATATATGAAAATATGCTCATATAAGCTAAAAAGAGGCTTTTTGACTTTACAGCACTTATAGCGATTATTTGAGGCAGCGCGTATCCCCCTATAACCAAGGCTGTGATATGGCGTATAAGGCCTCATTTGAAAATATTTCCGTATCTTTGCGGATTCACCAACCAAAAACTATATGAAGAACGATAGAAAGTGCATTCTCTTAACAGTAATCATTTTTCTATTTATCGGAGTTAGTCAACCAACTTTCGCACAAAGCAACGACAAAACCCAAATTGGTTCTGCCTCCTGGTATGGTAGCAAATACCACGGCAGAAAAACCAGCAGTGGCGAGCGCTACAACAAAAACGAGATGACCGCCGCGCACAAAACCCTCCCATTCGGCACCATGGTCAAAGTGACCAACCCCGCCACCGACCAATCTGTCATACTCCGCATCAACGACCGCGGACCTTTTGTGGGCAACCGTATTATTGATGTGTCGGAAGCAGCCGCCCGTAAACTGGGTATGCATTCGGCAGGGGTGGCCAAAGTAAAGGTAGAGGTGCTGGACAAGAGCGAGGTAGCTGCTGCGACAGCAGATACAAAGCAAGGCGCCATCATCACCCAAACGACAGCCAACCGCCAGCAGGCTGAAGAGCTCAGCCGCAAGCTCAGGGCTTTCGACAAGCACTTGCCGCTGGAAATAGCCGAGGAGCAGGTAAATGGCCAAAAAGTAGTACTGGTGAAAGCCGGTAAATTCAACAACAGAAACGAAGCCCAAGCCTTCAACGAGTTACTCGAAGAAGAAGGCCTGGCGGGAAAGGTTAGCGAAGCCTAAACGACTGATAATTACTGATAAGCGAGGAGCGGAAGACCAGCATGGTTTTCCGCTTTTTTGATTTAATAAGGTTTGTGCACCTCCTCTTTAAACCTTTCTCACTGTCTACTTTCTAATGACAAAGCACTGCTTTTGCAGAGTAATACACCTGCTTCATCTATAAAAACCAGCTATAGGGCTTATAACTTTTGCCTATACTTTGATTTAAGCGTGCAAATGCCTAAACTTAGTTACCTAAAACTAAACTTCTCTAAACCTTAACTTAAAAGAACTTGAAAAGACGTCATTTTATCGAGCTATCGGCGCTCGGGTTCGGCGGGCTCATGATGCCTTCCATACCTGTGTTTGGCGATATCATCTCCCCGGAGAGAGCGCTGGAACAGGTAGACCCGGCCCTGAAAAAGCGACTGGCAGATGTGGCTTTGAACACAGCCAAGTCAAGCGGCGCGTCCTATGCCGACGTGCGCATAGGCCGTTACCTGCAGCAATATGTTTTCACGCGTGAGAAGCAGGTGCAGAACATTGTAAACGCCGAGTCTTATGGCGTAGGTGTGCGGGTGCTGGCCAACGGCACCTGGGGCTTTTCTGCCACCTCCGACGTGACGGACAAAGGTATAGCCAAAGCTGCTCAGGAAGCCGTGGCCATTGCCAAGGCCAACGCCAAACTACAGAAAGAGCCGGTAAGGCTTGCCCCTGTGAAAAGCTACGGCGAGGTAAGCTGGAAAACACCGATCGAGAAAAATGCCTTTGAAGTGCCGATCAATGAGAAAGCCGACCTGCTGTTGGCTGCCAACGCCAAGGCCATGGAGAACGGAGCCAGCTTCGTGAACTCGGCGCTCTTCCAGGTAAACGAGCAGAAGTATTTTGCTTCTACCGATGGCTCTTACATCGACCAGGACATCCACCGCATCTGGCCAAACTTTACGGTAACGGCCGTAGACAAAGCCAGCGGCAAGTTCAGGACCCGCGAGGCCCTGAGCGCCCCAATGGGCATGGGCTGGGAGTACATGGTGCCAAAAGCAAGCGAGAAGATAAAAGGACCCGAAGGCACTGGCCTGATGGGCTACCGCTACGCCTACGACATGCTCGAAGACGCTGCCCTGGCCGCCAAGCAGGCCAAAGAAAAGTTAACAGCCAAGTCAGTGGCCGCCGGTAAGTACGACCTCATATTGGACCCGAACCACCTCGGCCTGACCATACACGAATCGGTGGGTCACCCACTGGAGCTCGACCGCGTGCTGGGCTACGAAGCCAACTACGCCGGGACCTCCTTCGCCACCCTCGACAAGTGGAAATCCAAGAACTTTAAATACGGCTCCGACAAGGTGCACATCTTCGCCGACAAGACCCAGAAGGGCTCATTGGGCTTAGTAGGTTGGGACGACGAAGGCGTGAAAACCAAGCAGTGGGACCTGATCAAAGACGGTATACTGGTGAACTACCAGGCTATTCGTGACCAGGCGCACATCATCAACGAGCCGGAGTCGCATGGCTGCTGCTATGCCGACAACTGGAGCTCGGTGCAGTTCCAGCGCATGCCGAACGTGTCGCTGGCACCGGGCAAGCAGAAGATGAACGTAGATCAGCTCATTTCAGGTGTCGACAAGGGCATCTACATCGCCGGACGCGGTTCTTACTCGATCGACCAGCAGCGTTACAACTTCCAGTTTGGCGGCACGGCGTTCTATGAGATCAGCAAAGGCAAGATTGTGGGTATGCTGGAGGACGTAGCCTATCAGAGCAACACGCAAGAGTTCTGGAATTCATGTGCAGGCTCCTGCGACGAGAGTGACTACCGCCTATTCGGTTCGTTCTTCGATGGCAAAGGCCAACCGAGTCAGGTAAGCGCTGTTTCGCATGGCTCTGCCCATACCCGTTTCAATGGCGTGAACGTGATCAATACAGCTAGAAAAATCTAACGATTTTCAGTTAGGAGTTAAAAGTTATGAGTGAAGAGTCTACACATGGACTTTTACTCTGGAAAAGCTTGTAACAGGTATAGAAATCTATGCCTACTCTCCTTTATCAACTTTTAACTCTAAACTCATAACTCTTAACCAAAGATAAAATGGCAATATATACAAGAGAACAAGCAGAGGCCTTGCTGAAAAAGGCGCTGGCTTACTCAAAAGCCGATGAGTGTGAGGTCACGCTGAGCGGCTACAATGGCGGCAACATCCGTTACGCCCGAAACGAAGTGTCTACGAGCGGGGCTGAAGAAAACGTGTCGCTGTCGGTAGAGTCGCGCTTCGGTAAAAAATCCGGAGTGGCCACGATCAACGAGTTTGACGATGCCTCTCTGGAGAAAGTAGTGCGTCGCGCCGAAGAGATCGCCCGCATTGCCCCCGACAGCCCGGAGTATGTGCCCATGCTCGGGCCTCAGAAGTACAGCGCCACGAAAGCACACTTCGACTCCACCGCCAAAATAGACGCCGCCTACCGTGCCGACGCTGCTGCTAAAAGTATAAAAGCAGCCGCAGACAAAGGCCTGACTGCCGCTGGCTTCCTGGAGCACTCCACAAGCTTTATGTCGCGCCTCAACTCAAAAGGCCTGTTTGCCTATCATCCGTCTACCGTAGTCGATTTTTCGGTGACTATGCGTACAGAAGACGGCACAGGTTCTGGCTACGTGACCCAGGACTTCAGTGATGTGAGCAAGCTCGACACCGGTAGTGCCTCCCAAATCGCGGCCAGCAAAGCCGTGAATTCCCGTAATGCCAAGGCGTTGGAACCGGGCAAGTATACCGTCATTCTAGAGCCGGCCGCTTCCATTGATCTGTTGCGCAACATGTTCGGCAACATGGACCAGCGTAATGCCGAAGAAGGCCGCAGCTTCCTGAGCAAGCCAGGAGGAAAGACTAAACTGGGCGAGAAACTGGTAGACGAGCGTATTACGGTGTACTCCGACCCAATGCATCCTGAAATCCCGTCCGCTCCGTTTGCCGGCGATGGCCGTCCAAGAGAGAAGACTACCTGGATTGAGAAAGGTGTGATCAAGAACCTCTACAACTCCCGTTTCTGGGCTGAGAAAACAGGTGCTAAATCAGTGCCGAACCCGGGTGGTGTGGTGATGGAAGGCGGCAATCAGACGCTGGAGGAGATGATCAAGAGCACCAAGCGCGGCATTCTGGTAACGCGCCTGTGGTACATCCGCTCCGTAGACCCACAGACGCTACTCTATACCGGCCTCACCCGCGACGGCACCTTCTACATCGAGAACGGCAAAATCCAGTACCCGGTGAAGAACTTCCGCTTCAACGAGAGCCCCATCATCATGCTCAACAACCTGGAGGCTCTGGGCCGTCCGCAACGCATCAACGGCAACCTGGTTCCGCCAATGAAGATCCGCGACTTCACCTTCACCAGCTTGTCTGACGCGGTGTAGTCAGCTAACTTATACCTTGAATGCCGTATACAGCGCTTTGTGTACGGCATTCCTTTTAAACACCTATAATTTATGCCGACTATACTTCGGATATTTGGATACAGATTTTTCTTCTTCAGCAATGAAGGAAATGAGCCACCACATATTCATATCGAAAAAGCTGAGGGTTACGCAAAATACTGGCTTGAACCAGTTGAGTTAGCCAGTTCTTACGCTTTCAATGCAAAAGAGCTGAATGAACTCCGTAAATTAGTAATAGAAAACAAAGCGCTCTTTGAGCAAAAATGGCATGAGTATTTTAGCTAAGAAGTCTACACCACATGCACAGAAGGTATGGTTTATAGATTCCAAAATGTATGTTCTCTTAACTGATGGTCGTGAGTTGGGTGTACCGTTAGAATGGTTTCCCAAATTGCGTGATGCATCTGAAAGTGAGCGCATGAACTGGCGCTTAATTGGCGGCGGCATAGGTATACATTGGGAAGATATAGACGAAGACCTATCTGTTTCTGGTTTACTTTAAACAAATTTAAATCTAACTCCTCAATTGCAACCTTTCACCTTCGTCCGACTGCAATACCGCTCCGGCAACTGGGATACCGACCCGCGTATGCCGAGCAACCTGCTGCACTCGCTGATCGAGTACACGACGGTGAAGGTGAACGAGCAGGAGAAGGTAATACCGCTGGATAGTGCTGAGCTGTTCAACTACCCTTTTAGCTACATGAGCGGGCACCGGCTGGTGCAGTTTAACCAGAAGGAGCGGCAGAACTTTGAGACCTATGTGCGCAACGGCGGCTTCGTGTTTGTAGACGACTGCAACCACGACCTCGACGGGCTTTTTGCCAGATCGTTTGAGGAGCAAATGAAGCAGATATTCGGGCAGGGAGCTTTGAAGAAGATCCCGAATAACCACAAGATCTACCGCAGCTTCTTTACTTTTGATGAGGGCCCACCTACTACGTCGTTCGAGCTCAACGGCTGGGGCGACGACCTGGTGCACGACTACCTGAAAGCCATCGAGATCAACGGCAGAATCGGGGTGCTCTACAGCAACAAAGACTACGGTTGCGAGTGGGACTATGATTTCCGGAACAAGCGCTGGCTGGCGGAAGACAACACCAAGTTCGGCGTCAACATCATCATGTACGCGCTGACGAGTTAAACATTGAAGACCTCGCAGCGTGCACAGCTCCTGCGAGCTTCTAAAAGACGACCAAAGTCATCACAAAGTACAAAATGACTGAACAAGACATAAACCAACTCCTCGGCAAGCTGCCACAGCTCAAGCAGGAGATACAGAAAGTGATCGTAGGGCAGGAGCAAGTGCTCGACGAAGTACTGATTACGCTGCTGGCAGGCGGACACGGCTTGCTGGAAGGTGTACCGGGCCTGGCAAAGACCTTGCTGGTACGCACTTTATCCAACGCAATGGACCTGAGCTTCCGTCGCATCCAGTTCACCCCCGACCTGATGCCGACCGACATCCTCGGTACCGAGGTACTGGAGGAGGACCACGCCACCGGCAAGCGCTTCTTCAAGTTTAACGAAGGACCTATCTTCGCCAACATAGTGTTGGCTGACGAGATCAACCGGACGCCACCTAAAACGCAGGCAGCGCTGCTGGAGGCCATGCAGGAGTACGAAGTGACTTACGCGGGCACTACCTATACCTTGCCGAAGCCTTTCTTCCTGCTCGCTACCCAAAACCCAATTGAACAGGCTGGCACCTATCCGCTGCCCGAGGCGCAGCTGGATCGTTTCCTGCTCTACATCAAAATAAAATACCCTACGGAACTGGAGGAGCTGAACATCCTCACCAGCACCACCGGCACCCGGCAGTCACAGGTATACCCGGCCATTTCGGGCGAGGAAATACTGCAACTGCGGCAACTCGTGCGGGAGGTGAGCATCAGCGACGACCTGCTGACTTACGTGAACCAACTGGTGCGTGCCACACGCCCTGACACGACTTCGAGCGAACACATCAAAAGCTATGTGCGCTGGGGAGCAGGCCCGAGGGCGGGGCAGGCGCTTATTCTGACTTCCAAAGCCAGGGCACTGCTACAGGGCCGCTTCGCCGTAACAGCCGCCGACGTGTACACGATGGCTTTTCCGGTGCTGCGCCACCGCATTCTGGTTAATTTTACGGCCGAGGCCGAGCGCATAACCACTGATAAAGTGGTGGAAGAGTTACTGCAACACATCAAATTGCCTAAAACAGTTCTGGTATAGGTATAGCGGTGTTGGCGCTTCCGCTATGGAAGCAGCACGAACACTGGCTACGACAGCTCCACATAGCTAAAAAAACTGAAAACAAATGGAAGAAATAGAAAACGTAAAACTAACGGACGCAGGCGCGCAACTCCTGAAAAGGATTGTAGGAGAGCGCATCTGTTATTTCTTCACTGACAACATAAAAATACAGGCCACTGGCGGCAGGGTTACCTACTGGGCGCCCGAGTTTGCTATTGGCCTCACTAAAAACAAGCAGGATCATCGCTTTATCAACATTAGCGCTGACTACAAACTGACTCTCCGCTCGTCTACTACATTTTACGAGTTCGAAATAGAGGAAAGCAGGATGCCGCTTCGGTGCGAGAAACTGCTACAGTCGGGTCAGCACTCCGAAATACGGGTGTTATCAACCCCTGTGCTGATGATCGAACTATACCAGGACTGGAATCAGGAGTTTGACGAAGCCATTCACTATGATGCAGCGATTGTGCTGTATACCGATACACAGAAGTATATGCTTCGAGTGCGCGAAGAGTTAGTTGGCGGGGTGGATATTATACTGGATGAAGCCATGATAGAGGCAGAATTGGTTGATCTGAAACTACGCCAGAGTCTGGTTTAACAGCAGCATTCTATGTCACAAACAGGGCACAAATTTATCGACCCGAAGGTGCTGGCCACGATTAAAGACCTGCCGCTGCTGGCCAAAACGGTAGTGGAGGGCTTTTTGAGCGGGCAGAACCAGAGCATCAGGCGGGGAGCCGGATTGGAGTTCAGCCAGTACCGCAGCTACCAGCCCGGCGACGACCTGCGCCAACTCGACTGGAAGATGTTTGCCCGCTCCGACCGCTACTACATCCGCGAAGCCGAAGTAGACACCAACATCACCGTGCGCTTTATCGTGGACGGTAGCGCTTCGATGGCGCATGAGGACGAGAATGGCCTGACCAAAATGGACTATGCCCGTTTTCTGGTGGCTTCGCTCGCATACCTGGCCACTACGCAAGGTGATGCGGTGGGTCTGTACGTGTTGCACGAGCAGCAACTGATCAACCTGACACCCCGCTCCGACAACATGCACCTGCAGCGCTTCTGGCACCAGCTGGCTGAGATCAGACCCAGCGGACGCTTCCCCGACGCCCAGACAGCTGCTAACCTGTTCTCGGATCGTCGCCAGAAGGAGCTGACCGTGTTTGTAACCGACTTGTATGAGCATGAGCATGAGATAACAGACCTGCTCTACAAACTGGGCGCACAGCGGCACGAGTTGCTGCTATGCCACCTGATGAGCCGCAACGAACTGGATTTTAAGTTTGAAGGCACGCTGACCTTCGAGGATCTGGAAACAGGTCAGACCATGCAGGTAGGTACTGCTGAACAACGCAAGACATACTTGGCCAAGCTGCAGGACTGGCTTCAGCAAACCGAAAAAGCGATGCGCAACCGCCAGATCACCTATGACCGCTTCGTGACTGACGAGCCGCTGGACAAAGCCTTGAGAGCTTTTTTGAAAAACAGGCTGGTTCTGGGTTAGTGAATGAGTGATTGAGTTATTGAGTGGATGAGTGAATGTTTAAAATGATGAAGGACAACTTTTCCGGACATGCAGCCGACTACGCCAGGTATCGGCCCACGTACCCACAGGAGCTGATTGCACACCTGGCAGGTATAGCACCAGCCCAACAGCTGGCCTGTGACTGCGCTACGGGCAATGGACAGGTAGCGGGTATGCTCGCCGCACACTTCAACCAGGTGGTTGCCACTGACATCAGCGAAAATCAGTTGAAGAATGCGATGCAGTTGCCCAACATCACCTACAAAGTAGAACAGGCCGAACAATCCTCGCTCTCAGATCGCTCCGTAGACCTGATCGTGGTAGCGCAGGCGGTGCATTGGTTTGATTTTGATCGATTTTACAAGGAAGTAGAGCGGGTACTTAAGCCGGATGGCGTGATTGCTGTGATCGGGTATGGTCTGCTTAAGACGAGTCTTTCACTGGATAAGGTAATAGAGCACTTCTACAGCAAAGTACTCGACGGTTACTGGGATCCGGAGCGCCGCTACCTCGACGAAGGCTACCGCACCATTCCATTTCCTTTTGAGGAACTTGAGTTGCCGAAATTCAGCAGCAGCTATGCCTGGACGCCCGATGACCTGATCGGTTACCTGAACACCTGGTCGGCGGTGAAACACTACGAAAAGCAGCAAGGCCACAATCCGGTGCAGCTGGTCGAAAAGCAAATCCGAGAGGCTTTTGAGGGCCAGACAACTACCGTCACGTTCGATATCTTGACCAGAGTAGGCAAAGTGCATCATTCCTAAACTCTTAAATTCTCAAACTCCTAAACTTGACCTTTCTCTCCCCATATTGGCTTTTGGCAGCGTCGGCGATAGTGGTCCCGATCGCGATCCACCTGTGGAACAGGCGGCAGGGGAAGACTGTGAAGGTGGGAAGCCTACGTTGGCTGGAGCCATCGGCGAGCAAACGCTGGAGCAGTATCCGGTTAAGCGATGTCTGGCTTTTGGTGCTGCGTTGCCTGATTCTAATACTCTTGGCAGTAGCTTTGGCAAAGCCCGTGTGGCAAGGCGCTCCAAGTACGCAGCAGGCTCAAAAAGCTGTTTTTATCAGCCCCGAACTGTTGCATAGCACCGCTCTCCGCACCATCAAGCCAACGGTAGACGGCCTGCTGCAGCGCGGCTATATCCTGCACCGCTATACTCCGGACTTTGAGGCTATACCTATCGAAGCCTGGCAAGCGCTTAGTAATGACCCGACAGACTCTGTGGTGAGCAATGGCAACCACTGGGGCTTGCTGCCTGCACTGGCGCAACAATATAAACAGGCTGAAGACAGTGTCTGGCTCTTCACTTCCGACCAGCAACGGCATTTTCAGGGTGCGCCAACTCCATTGCAGGAAAACATCCGTTGGGTTCCGGTAGCATTGGAAAGCACGATAAACTGGGTGCAGGCTGCCTATACCTTGCGGCCTGATAGCCTTTTGCTTATCACGGGCCACAGTAATCGCGATGGGACTAAATTTAGTGCTGTGCAGGTGGCTACTCTTGCCCAGGAGGCGAATATTAACGGCAATCTGGTTCGGTTGGGTGAGCAGGGAGATTCTCTCACAGCACAATGGAGCAACAGTTTCTCGCAAAGAATTGCAATCCATAAAGAGCCACTCCGTATAGGTATAGCCCATGACAAAGCGCAGCAAGCAGAGGTTCGTTACCTACAGGCGGCCGTGCAGGCAATCAGCCGCTATACCGGTATACCTATCAAAGCACACGTAATCTCTACCACTACACAACCCGACCCTTCTACCTCCTGGTTATTTTGGCTGAGTGGCCAGAACGTGCCCGGCTCGTGGATAGAACAGGTACAAAAGAATGGGACCAGTCTGTGGGTGCAGTCAGCTTCAGAGCCTGAGCCAATTACAGCACAGCTGGCAGCTTCAGGTATAGAGAAAATCAAGATACAGCAACTGACAGCAACAGATATAGCAAACAGCAATGCAGGTATAAAACTAAGTGACGTAAGCACAGTGTGGCAGACAACAGCCGGAGAGCCTTTGCTCTTCATGCAGCCATTGGGTTTGGGTAAGGTCTATCACTTCAGAAGCGGTTTTGGTCCGGCCTGGAGCCAATTGGGGCAGAGTGCGCAGCTACCGGAGCTTTTGCTACCCTTGCTCTTACCAGAGCAAAGTACTGATCAGTACGATGCCCGTGCGCTGGATGAAACACAACTGAAGTCAACTGTGGTGCAGCCGGTCGGCAAAAAAGATAAGTCCGAAAAGCAGCAGTACAGCTTGATGCCATGGCTCGTGTTGTTAGCGTTCTTGTTATTTGTAGCGGAGCGGTTGATCACGAGTAAACGAAAAACTGCCTGATGCAGAATAGCCTCCATACCTTGCAGCGTATCCGCCGGGAGTACATCCGGGCGAAAGGATGGCTGTATACCTTGCAGGCGCTGGCCGTAGCCTTGGTGGGCGCTGCCATCCTGTACAAGTGGCGACTGGAGGTGCCTTTGCTGGCTGGTTTGGCTATCCTGACGATCTTTGGTGCTTTGCTATACCTTGTTTGGGCATGGAGCCAACTACAGAAGGTTAAGCTCGAGCAGGTGGCTCGTCACCTCAACCGTACCTATCCGCAGCTTGAAGAAAGCACAGGGCTTTTGCTCCAGCCTACTTCCGAGCTCAACCTACTGGAGCGCCTGCAGCAACAGCGGGTTACCAGCCAGCTACAGACCGCTATACCTGAAAAGCAGTCGGTTTTTCACCTGCAAAAGAAGCCTACTTATACAGCGTTAGGTATAGCCGTGCTCGTAGCTGCAGGTATAGCTGCACTGCCAGCCGCCTCAATCGCCGATGCCACAAAGGCCGCTCCCCTGCAACTCGACTTCCCCGACACGCCCGCAGCAGTTGCAGATACCGCCGTTTCTATTCAGAAGATCGATATCACCATTACGCCGCCTGCCTATACCAGACGCAAAGCCTATCAGGCCGATCAACCTAATCTGCGGGTGGAGCAGGGTGCCCGGGTGACCTGGCGCATCAGCACCAACCGACCTGCCCGCACTTTGCAACTGGTTCTCAACGAAGGAAGGCCTCTCCCGCTGCAATCTCAGAATGGCCGCTATACCTTGTCGAGAACATTCATAGAGCCAGCACTTTATCACATTGCCATCAACGGACAAAAATCGGCCTACTATACTTTGGAGATCATACCGGATGAAGCCCCGACAATTCAAATCAAGAAGCCGGAGCAGTACACCGAGATTCTGTTCGGCGACCCGCAGCGCGTGACTATTCGGGCTGAGTTGTCGGACGACTATGGTCTGCGCGACGCCAATATGATCGCCACCGTGGCCAAAGGCTCAGGCGAGGCCGTGAAGTTCAGGGAAGAGAAAATCAGCATTGGCTTTAGCGGGCAGCGGCGCAATTTCAGTGTGAACAAAACCATCGACCTGCAAAAGTTGGGCATGACTTACGGCGATGAGCTTTACTTTTATGTGCAGGCCTGGGACAACCACCGCGGATACACCCGCTCCGAAACCTATTTTGTGCAGATCGAGGACACCACCATTGTGGAGAGCATGGACGACCTGACCATGGGCGTAAACCCCGTGCCCGAGTATTTCCGCAGCCAGCGCCAGATCATCATCGACACCGAGAAGCTGATCAAAGAACAGAAAACGCTGAGCCGGGCTGTTTTCGAAGAGCGCGGCAACAACCTGGGCGTAGACCAGAAGCTTTTACGGCTGCGTTACGGCAAATTTTTGGGCGAGGAGTTCGAGTCAGGTATAGGGCCGGGCGGCGGCATACCCGAGGGCGAAGAAGGCCACGAGGAAGAGCACTTTGCCGGCGACGGCCACGACCACCCGGAGTTCGAAGACCAGACTAGCGTCGAGGCTCTGCTTGACCCTTACCTGCACAAGCACGACCAGGAAGAAGCCGCCACTTTCTTCGAGCCCGCCGTGAAAGCCAAACTGAAAGGGGCGCTGGCCCAAATGTGGGAAGCTGAACTGCGGCTGCGCACTCATCGCCCGAAAGAAGCCTTACCCTACGAGTACAAAGCACTGCGCATGCTCAAGGAGGTACAGCAGAGCACCCGCGCCTACGCCGCCAAAACAGGTTTCGACCCACCGCCACTCAAAGAACCTGAAAAGCGCCTGACAGGGGATTTGAACAAAATAAAACCGCTAACCGAAAGACGCACTGTAGAAGCCGATACCAAACTACCCCATACCCGACAGGCCCTGCAGTGGCTGGAACGCCAAAAGCAGGGCGGTAGGTATAGCCAGCAGGATGTCGCCTTACTGGAGCGGGCCGGACGGGAACTGGCACAGGAGGCACTGGCCAAACCCGGTCGCTACCTCCGCGCTATGCAGGACCTCCGCACGCTCATCGCTGACATCAACGCCAACCGTCCGCTTTGTAATGATTGTTTGATGACGGTAGAACGGGCATGGTATGAGTTGCTGCCGCCAGCCAAGCCATCGCCGCAGAAGCAGAGTACGACGAGAAGTAAACTGGCGAAAAGTTATTTGGAACAGTTATCAGAGAGCAGTAAAAAATAAACAATCAAACGAGTGCAGTATACCTTCCCATACCTCCCCTGGCTTCTCGCTACTTTAGCCGTTCTTTTGCTCGGCTGGCTGGCGTGGCGTCGGCCTGACCGCAGGCGACTGGTATGGCGCCTGTTGGCCAGTGCAATAGCAGGTATAAGTCTGGTGCTGTTGCTTTTCCCACCCACCTATCAGCGGGCGCTTGACCCAAGTACCGCTATTTTGCTGACAGAGGGGTATGAGGCAGATTCGCTAAGTGCCCTGATCGAGCGACTGGAACCCAATCCGCTGGTGTATACCTACAAAACCCAAGCCCCGAAAGCAGCTGCTATATCTGATTTTTATACTTTCCGGCAGGAGCAACCGCATGTACAGACGATACACATACTAGGGCATGGCTTGGCAGAGCAGGATTTGCTAACCTTGCAGGATGTCAGTGTGATACCGCACCTATCCAGTGTAGCTGCAGGTATAGCCTCCATCACTTGGCCGGAAACTATCACATTGGGTGAGGCACTGACCGTGGCGGGTCAGTATAGCCAGACTATCGATGAAGAGACGACCCTCTACCTGCAAGCCGCGGGGCAAGTACGCGACTCCGTTAGGTTAAAAGAAATTGGCCAGCATACCTTCCAGTTGCGCTATACCCCGAAGCAGGAGGGCCGCTATACCTATTCCTTAACAGCGAGATCAGGCGACAAAGTAGATACGCTCGGTCACGTGCCCGTGAAAGTAGATGCTGCCATCAAACCTGCCGTGTTGCTTGTATCGTCTTTTCCGTTGTTCGAGTTCAAATTCCTGAAAAACCACCTCGGGCAATTGCAGCACAAAGTGGCATTGCGCAGCACCGTCAGCAAAGGTATGTACCAGAGCGAATGGCTCAACATGGTACAAACCGACCTGAGTCGTATCACGCCCAAATTACTGCAGCAGTTTGATTTGGTGATCATAGAGCCCCAGGCTTTGCAGGAACTTAGCAGCGCCGAACGGGCAACACTGCAGCGAGCCGTTACCGAAGATGGGCTGGGTGTGCTGACTGTTGCGGCTGAACAACTGGGCAACCGAACCACGGCTTTCTTCACCAATTTCCAAAGCAAGCGCCTGTCGCAGCAGGACACCCGCAGCGCCCGGGCCTACTGGACCAACGGCACCACAGCAGCGGTTATACCTGTGTCGCCTTATACCCTGGTGAGCAGCGAGGCCGTGACGGGGCTGATAGAAGAGCAAAGCAACAACCTGTTGGCGGCGGGCCGCAAGGCTGGCTGGGGCACCGTGGCGCTGTCGGTGGTGCCGCAAACGTTCAGCTGGCAGCTCGAAGGCAAGCAAAACACTTACGCCAGCTACTGGGCACACTTGCTATCGTCGGTTGCCAAACGCGAAGTGCAGGATAAGTTCTGGCAAGTTAGCAAACCGCAGGTGCCACAGATTCACCAACCGGTTACACTACAGCTCACTGATTATACCTTAATTACAGCTTCCCTTATACCTGCGGCAACCGTCCGTAGCACAGCCGACACAGTTCGAACGGGTATAGCGTTACAGCAAAGCGTTCATCAACCCGAGGTATACGAAGGCACTTTCTGGCCGCGCCGTTCGGGCTGGCATGTAGTGGAATCGCCGGGCGTGGAGCCGCTTTATTTTCTGGTGCAGGATACTGCCGCGTGGCAGCATCAAGGTATACAAGCCAGGCGGGAAGCGACGTTGGGGTTTGCCGCACAGCAGCGCACTAGAGTGGCAGAAAACAAAACGGCCTATGCAGAGGAGCAAGTGCCCGTGATCTGGTTTTTCCTGCTGTTTGTGCTCAGCACCGGGTTCCTATGGCTGGAGGAGAAGCTGTAGACTCTTTGTTACGATCTTAACCTTTATTTATGCCCAACCGGCAGCGCCTTTGCTGCAAACGTATCCAGCAGTTGTATCAGATCCGGTATGCACTCCAGGTTGAGGGTATGGCCTACATGCGGCAGAATCTCCAGCTCCCCGTGCGGCAGTGACTGGTACATGGCGCGGCCCATCTCCGGCGTGCAAAGCATGTCTTCTTCGCCGTGCACCACCAATACCGGCAGCTGTACTTTCTTTAGTTCTTCGAGGTAGTTGCCGCTTTCTTCGGTGGCACGCACCAGCTTCAGCAGTCGCTCCGGGGTGGGACTTTGGCTCGTTTTGCTGTTTTTGAGATTCTCAATCGTAATGATGGGGTTCAGGAAATAGCTGCGGCCCAGCACAAAAGGCAGCATCACATCGAGCATCAGCGAATAGCCGCCTGCCAGCAAAGCCTGTTTCCAACTGGCCCCGATGGCGTCGAAGTAAGCATCTTTGTACGGAAAGGTTGAGAGGAGCACGCCCCGCTGCACCAACTCCGGATGATTCACCAGAAAACGCTGCGCCACCGCACCACCGTAGGATATACCCACCAATATCGTATCGGCTGGCAATTGCAAACTTTTGAGCAAATCAGCCAGATCGGCGGCGTGTCCTTCAAAGCTCCGGTGCTCCGCCGCTTCATCCGACTGTCCCTGAAACACCAGATCCACCAGCACCAGCCGGTACTTCTTACCGAGGGCATGCACCAGTCCCGCCCAGGCCGCCGTCGACTGCGACAGTCCGTTCAGGAAAACCATCGCCAGTGTGGCCTCAGCGTTTCCGTGCAGTTCGTAGTGTAGTTCCAGTCCGTCGGGCAGGCGATGTCGCATGGTGTCGTTAGTTTAAGGTGGGGGGAATGATGACCAAATCTAAAGGAAAATTCTGAAAGGCATTCAGCGAGGTATGGCCAAACCGTACCTGCATCAGGCGTAGGCACAAATTTTCGCGGTAAACTTCTTATAAAAAATGGCTGCCTATACCTAAGTTACTGGTCTTGCATATAACTCGTGAGCTTTCACAAGGCCAATGGCAACCAACCTATACCTCATCCTCCTTGGCCATCGCTCTTCCGGATTTCCTAATCCAGAAGCTTTATCGAGGGGCCCTACCCCCACTGCTAGGGATTTCCTAATCCCCTTGCCATATATAATGCGGATTACAAATCCGCGACAGTTAGATTTCGGATTTATCAACCCGAAATAGCATCCGGTGCAAATCAAAGCAGCCAAAGTCCGGCAGATAGCGCACGCTCGCGGTACGCGAACGAGGACTCAGCAGATCTCGCCTTCCAGCTGCAATTGCTTGTCTGTGGGCTGTTCAGGTATAATTAGCGGCACGGTAAAGTAAAACCGACTGCCCTTTCTGAGTTCTGTCTCTACCTGTATAGCCCCCCCGTGTCGCTCCACAAAATCGCGGCAGAGCAGCAGCCCGAGGCCCGTTCCTTTTTCGTTCACGGTGCCTTTGGTAGCCATGGCGGGCGTTTCCAGCTTAAAGAGCGTGGCCAGCACATCGGGACTTATACCTGTACCCTGGTCTGTTACGGCAATGGTCGCCATGTTGCCTGGGCTTTCTTCAGCAGATACCTTAATCAGTCCGCCTGGGTAGGAGAACTTAATGGCATTGTGCAGCAGGTTTCGGACTATGAAATCGAGCATGTGCGCATCGGCACGGACTTGCAGCGCGGGCGGCACCTGTACCTGCCATGCGATTTGTTTGGTATCGGCCGTGTCTTTGAGCAGGACCACGTTGCGGTTCACCAGCTCCGTTACCGACAGCACTTCCGGCTCAAAGTGCACATGGTGACCTGAGGCAGTCTGGGCTGTCGACCATTGCAGCAGATTTTCGAGCAGGGACTGCAGGTTGCGCACTGACACCTGCGTGTGCGTGGCCAGCTTCTGCATCTGATCCGGCTTCATCTTGTCCGAGAAGTTCAGGAGTATGTTCAGGAAAGACTCCAGCGTGGCCAGCGGCGTGCGGATGTCATGCGAGATGATGGAAAAGAAGCGGTCCTTGAAATAGTTGAGCCGCCGCAGTTTGTGCTCCGAAGCCTTAAGCTTGCGCACCGTGTCTTTGAGCTCCTGCGTGCGATGGTGAAGCGCGGCCGTGCGGTTAGCCACCATCACTTCCAGCTCGTTCTTCTGCTGTTCTATCAACAGCTTGCGCTCGGTTTCCTTCTCGCGCTCGAGTCGCTCCTTCTCGAGCACCCTGGCGTTGAGTTCGCTTGTTACGGTGTTCAACCTGTAGGCCAGACCGAGCGAGAACAAGACCACCTGAGCCACTATACCTACCTGCGCCGCATACACAGTTACGATGTTGTCCGGCACGAGATGGTTTTCTTTCAGAATGAACAGCAAGGCTCCTACTACAAAGAACACATTCGCGATCAGGAAGTAAAGCGCCGGTCTATACCCCTGGCGCAGCGACTGTATACTGGTCAGCACCATCGCCACCAGCACCAACCCACCGATGATGCCGATCAAACTCACGCAGGCTTGCAGCAGGTCGAGCGGTGTGAAGTAAGAGAGCAGCCCCATCCCTACCGGCAGCATGTAAAGCAGGGCTAATAGTGTAAGCGCCTTGTCCCAGACAGGCATGGTACGCTGGGTATTGAGGTAGTGCCGTGTGAACAACACCCGGAACAAGCCATTGAAGGTGACGATAAACGGGAAGCTGTGCGCATTCCAGAGCGGGGCGTTTGGCCAGAGCAGCTCAAGGGCAAAGCCGTGATAAAACATAAAGTAGAGTCCCGTGCCCAGCAGCGCCAACACATAGTACAGGTAACTGCGATCGCGCACCGAGGCGAACAGCACGAGGTTGTAAAGCGTCATCACGAGGATAATGCCGATGAATATACCCTGCCCGAACAACCTGTCGCTGTTGGTCGCGCTCACCTGTTCCGGCAGCAGTAGTTGCACCCGCAGCGCCTGTGGCTTATAGAGGTTGATGTCGCCCTGCAGACGCAGGTATAGCGTGGTGGTGCTGTTGGACAGCAGCTCTAGCCGGATGTAGGATTTGTAAGAAGGCACATCCCGCTCCCCAATGGGCAAAAGCTGGCCTGTGCGCTTGAAGGTGTGGCCTGTTTCGTTTTGCTGAAAGAGTTGGATGTGGCTCCAGTCGCCGGCATAAAGGAGGCGTGTCTGTTCACGATTAGTAGGATTCCGCAACACCACACGCACCCAGTGCACCGTCTTGCCCGGCTGCAGCACAGCGTCGGTATTGTTTGGGACAAAGCGATAGGTTTGAACCTGGTCAACTGACAGTGTTGCGCTTGGGTCGTGGTATACCTGCAATGCCTCCGCTATACGCTGTTCCGAAGCCGTCACATCCACCGTATCGGGTGCCTGCGCACGGGCCTGCAACACTGCCAACAGAAAAGGCAGCAAGGCGAGCACCCTGAAAAGGCGACGAGAACAGCAGGTATAGCAAGGCGCAAGCATACGTCAATTTACAAAATAATCTGAGTTCAGCTATACTTCGGGGTATAAGAGATTTCGCCATTGGAAACCTTTTGCTATATTGAGCTGCTATACCTCACCGATTTCACTCACACTTATACCTATGGCCCGGCTTAAATTACTGATTGCAGAAGATGATGTGGTGATTGCCCAGAACCTGTCGCTTTCGCTGGAGTCGATGGGGTACGAGGTATGCCAGGCTGTGAGTTCGGGCGAGGAGTTGCTGCTGCAGGTGCACCAGCACCAACCGGATCTGATCATCCTGGACATCACGCTGGAGGGCAAACTCGACGGCATTGAGACAGCCGCACTGTTAGCGAAGGCAACCAAGGTTCCCTTTATTTTCATGACGGCTTTTTCGGACAAGGAAACCATTGACCGCGCCAAGCAAACCAATCCGCATGCCTACCTGGTGAAGCCTTTTGATGCCCGCACCCTGCAAAGCAGCATTGAACTAGCCATCCACAATGCCGGCACACGGCAACTGCAGCCAGAGCAGGCTGTAGCTATACCTGTTCAAGCTACCGATACCGTGGAGGCCGACAACTTTCTGTTGCACGACGCCCTGTTCGTGAAGGTGCGCAACCGCCTTGAAAAGGTGATGCTCGAAGACATCGTCTGGGCCGAAGCGCAGGACATCTACTGCAACATCAAGACCCGCACGCACCTGCACCTGGTCAGCCAAAGCCTGAAGAATCTGGAGCAGCGCCTGCCTGCCAATCAGTTTATGCGCGTGCACCGCTCCTACATCGTGCAGCTCACCGCCATCGAGGCCATCGAAGACAACAACATCCTGATCGGTGGCAAGCAGATTCCCATTGGCAACACACACCGCGACGCCTTGCTGAAGCGACTGCAGATACTATAGAGTTTAGAAGTTTGAGAGTTGGGGAGTTGGGGAGTTTAGGAGTTGGAGAGGTATAGCCCACCGGGGAAACGCTCTGCCCGAATCCTGCACTAAACAATTAACAACTAACAATCTAACCATTCACCAATTTAACCATCAGCCAACTCATTTAAAATTCGCCCCACCTTCCCTCTCACCGATTTCACCTTAAATTATTCCCGTTTGGCAAGTATAGGCTTCTGGTAATGTTTATTATTAGCTAAATTAATTCAATATTTCCTTAGCAATAATACCATTCACGCATGAATAGTCTGGCATCATCGGAGCTTGTAACGGCTGGCTGGGTACTCGTACTCGCCTACGCAGGCATAATCCTGTTTTTTGTAATACGGGGGGCGCTGCGCATCCGCTCCATCTCTGACTATGCTCTCGGCAACGTGGCCTTCTCGCCTGTGGCGGTTGGTCTGGCGCTGGCTGCCTCTATGACGAGCGCCGCTACCTTCATCATCAACCCGGGTTTTGTGGCACTTTATGGTATAAGTGGCGTTATCTCCATGGCCATTGCCTTACCTGTTGCGGCACTCGTGTCGCTGGTGGTGCTGACCAAGGGATTCCGCAAAATGGGCACCGCGGTAAAAGCCCAGACCATGGCCCAGTGGATGGGACTGGTTTACAAAAGCCGCGGTTACGCCATGTTCTTCGCCTTCCTGTCGCTGTTGCTGATTACGTTCATCGTGTTGATCTGTGTGGGCCTCACCAAGGTGCTGGCCAGCGTGCTAAACCTCAACGAGCTGCACGTGTGCGTAGGCATCGTCGTGTTTGTGTTTGGCTACATGATGTTTGGGGGCGCCAACTCCATGGTCTATACCAACATGATCCAGGCGGTGCTGATGCTGATCGTGGCCTTTATTTTACTTGGTTCTGGCTACCAGCATTTCAGCGATGGCGTGCATGGCTTCCTAAATAAACTGGCGGCGATCGACCCCTTGCTCGTCTCCCCCACTAACCCGCAGAGCTTTCTCTTCCGCGATAACTTTGAGATCATTTTCTGCCAGATGATCATCGGTGTGGCCATCGTTTGCCAGCCACACATCATTACCAAGTCGCTATTACTCAAAAGCGAAAAGGACGTGAACATATACCTGTTGACCGGTGTGTTGGCAGAAGCGCTTTTCTTCCTGGTAGTTTTCGTTGGCCTGTATGCCCGTCTTTCTTTCCCCGATCTGACGGCGAACGGACAGCCGCTGCCGGTAGATGGCATCGTGTCGGCCTATGTGGTGAAGGAATTTCCGGTATACGTGGGCCTGCTGGTCGTGCTCGGTCTAATCTCGGCGGGGCTCTCTACATTAGAAGGCCTTATCCAGTCGCTTTCTATTACGATCACCTCCGATATTCTGACTCCTATCGTGGGCAAAAATGTCGCAGCACGAGGTGTGGTAGTAAACCGACTCGTGATCGTAGTGCTGGCGGCTGTCACCATCTGGCTGACGTTCGACCAATTGCAGAACCCGAACCTGAGCGTGGGCATTTTTGCGCAGAACGGGGTATACGCTTACTTCTCTGCTGCTTTCGTGCCCGTGCTGTTTGGCATGTTCCTGCGCCGGGTGCCGCTTATTGCCCCGGTGGCGGCATCCATCACTTCGGTGATCGTGCATTTCGGGGTATATTACGGCGGACTCACCACTTACATGCAGGCCCCGGTGCGCAACCCAGGTATAGCTGCCGCGCTGGCCATACTGGCTTCGGTGGCAGTGGGACTTATCTTTTACTATGCCTTCCGGAAGCCAGCCACTGAGCCGATAACAGAAGACCCTTCACTTTTAACAGAACCAACTTATGAAAGTGAGCTTAAAAACTAAACTTATACTGGCCTCGCTTGGCCTAATGTACCTGCATACGGCCTGCCAGTCAGCCCAGCCTGCTGCCACCTCAACAGGTATAGACAAGACCACCGAAACCGCAACAGCCAGCCCCGAGATTGCCACCGTTGCACCGACTGCCGACCCCGTGTTCGAAGGGCTGAACTACAAGCATGCGGTCAAAAAAGTGACGCTGCCCAATGGTATCAAAATGGCTTATACCGACGAAGGCAAAGGAGCTGAAACGCTGATCTTCATTCACGGATTAGGCAGCTATTTGCCCGCCTGGGATAAGAACGTGGCCGAATTGAGCCAGCATTACCGCTGCATCGCCATCGACCTGCCCGGCTATGGCAAGTCCGACAAAACAGGTATAACGGCAGGTATGGCCAGCTACGCTGCTGATGTGCTGGCCCTGATGGATGCGCTGCAACTGAAGCAAGCCACACTAGTGGGACACTCTATGGGCGGGCAGATCGCCATCACGGCCGCCTTGAAAGAGCCCCAGCGCGTCAAGCATTTAATACTGGCCGCCCCGGCAGGTATAGAAACCTTCACCGAGCAGCAAAAACAGCTTTTCAAGATGACCGTGACGCCGGAGAGCGTGCAGAAAACCACCCCGGAGCAAGTGGTAGCTAATTTTAAAATGAACTTCCACCAGATGCCAGGGGATGTGCAGTATATGATCGACGACCGCCTGAAAATGGTTGAGTCGGCTGAATTCGGGGCTTACAGTACGGCTGTGGCTGGCAGCGTGGCCGCCATGGTCGACGAGCCGGTGTACGAACAACTGCCGCAGGTGCAGGTGCCGACGCTCATCATCTTCGGCAGTAATGACGCGCTTATACCTAACCGCTACCTGAACCCCAACCTAACCACCCAGGCCGTAGCCGAAAACGCGCGCGAGCGCATTCCCAACAGCCAACTGGTGCTGCTGCCCGAAGCAGGGCATTTCCTGCAGTACGAGCAGGCGGGCGCTTTTAACAAAACGATCCGGGATTTTCTGAAATAGCATCTAAACCTTAACCTTTAATATCTAACCTAATTATCATGAAAAAAATTTACTCTCTCCTGTTCGCACTCCTTGCAGTGACACAGGTGGCACTGGCCCAAAGCGGCAGTGTGCGAGGCCGCGTGCTCGGGGCCGATACCAGGGAGCCCCTGACGGGTGCCACAGTTTTGCTTGAAGGAACCACGAAAGGCGCCTCCACCAATGCCGCCGGCGAGTTCAGTATTATGGATGTACCGGCCGGCACCTACAACATGCGTATTTCTTATGTAGGCTATACCTTCCCAAGACAATCCATCACGGTTAGCTCTGGTGGCACAACCGACATCGGCACTGTGACCATGAACACTACTCAGGTAGTAGGCGAAGAGATTGTGGTAACGGCTTCCCGCCGCCCGGAGAAACTCACCGAGGCGCCCGCCGCCATCAGCGTGATATCCACGCGCGACCTGACCGAGCTGCCTTCTTTTAACGTGGGTGAGTTGCTCAACAAGGTGCAGGGGGTGGAAGTAGTGCGCTCTGGGGTGGCCGGTATCGGTATCAACGCCCGCGGCTTCAACAATGCCTTCAACGTAAAGATGTTCCAGCTCACCGACGGCCGTAACTCCATGCTGCCGGGCGGTACCGGCCTTCCGGCCGGTGTTTACAATACCGTGATCAAAGAAGACATTGAGCGTGTGGAAGTGATTCTGGGTCCGTCTTCGGCGCTTTATGGCCCGAACGCACACAACGGTATCATCAACACGATCACCAAAGACCCACGTCGTCATCCGGGCACCACCGTTACGCTGGGTGCCGGTAACCAAAGCGTTCTCTCGGCCCGCGCCCGCCATGCCGGGGTGATCAACAGCAAGTTTGCCTATAAAGTGAATGCAGAATACACGCAGGGCAAAGACTTTGAATTCATCGACACCGTTTACAATGCCACCCTGGGTGCCTTGCCTGAGTATGATGTGGATTTTAACTTCAACTTCAAGCGGGCCAGCGCCGCCGTGTATTACAGCCCGACCCAGAACATGGATGTGATCTTGGACTACGGTATCGGACAAGGCTCTAACATTGGCGTGACCAACAACGGCCGCAACCAGATCGACGGCTGGACTTTCCAGTACCTGCACGGCCGCATTGTGACGCCACGCATCTTTGCACAGGTATACAACACCTGGAACGATGCCGGTGACACCTACCAGATCAACGCCCGCACCAACAATTACTATACCTTGCGTGCCTTGGGTCAGTCGCAGGAAGTGGCACACGAAAAGTCCAAGACAGGTGCCGCCAGAGGGGAGCTATACCCTAACTCGCCGGCCATCGCTTTCCCGGGCTTCATCGACAAGAGCCACCGCCTGAACGGAGAGGTGCAGTACAACAACAGCTACGGTGGTTTTGATATCGTAACCGGCCTTAGTTTCCAGCGCGACGTGGCCTACAGCCGCCAAACCTACCTCGATGACCGCAACGGCGACATCATCCTGAACCAGTACGGGGCTGTTGCCCAGATCGAGCGCGGCCTGGGTGACCGTGTACGCGCTGTGGTGGGTGCCCGCCTCGACCGCCATGACAACTACGGCACGCAGTTCAGCCCGAAAGCCGCCCTGACGCTCAACGCGCTGGCCGGTACTTTCAGAGCCACTTACGGTCGCGCCTATGCGGCCCCTTCTATCCAGTTCCAGGAGTTTTACCTGAACAACGGTGCCCTGGCCATTCTGGGTAGCGGCGCCGGCCTGACCATACAGAACACCGAAACTGGTGCCACCCGAGAGATTCCGAAACTGGAGCCGGAGCGTGTGCAGACCTTCGAATTGGGTTACAAAGGCACCCCGACCGACAAGTTTTATGTGGACTTGAGCACCTGGTATTCTATGTCTGAGGATTTTATCTCGCCTCTTACCGGTATCACCCCGATTATGGGCAAAGAAAAAGTGATTCGCAAAGGCACTGAAGACGTAACGGAAGCCGCTTCTAACGCGCTGAACTACTACCTCACCTACCTGAACTATGGTAACGTGAACTCCTGGGGTACTGACCTTGGCCTGAACTACTACCTGAACAATAACTTCAGCGTCGGCGCCAAGTACTCTTACTTCAACTCTGACATTACGGACCGCGACAACCTGGACAACGATGCGAACGGCGACGGCAAAGTGGTTCCTGCCGAAAGCAGCCTCAACGCACCGAAGCACCGCTACAATTTCAACTTCACGGCCCGCGACCTGTTCAACAACAAGTTCTTCGGCTCTGTGAACGTGCGCATCCTGCCGGAGTATGACTTCTATTCCGGTTCGCAGGTGGCAGCTAAAGAAAATGCAAATAAGCGCGTGGCACCGCTCCTTTACAATTACGGACCGCTGGGTGGCTTTACCTCTGTGGACGTGAGCGCTGGCTACCGTTTCACGCAGATGATCACACTGGGTGCCAGCGTATCCAACCTGTTCAATACTGAGCAGCGCGAGTTTGTGGGTTCACCGGTGATCGGCCGCCTGTACTCAGCTGAACTGCGCTTCGACTTCGGTGGCAAAAAAGACAAAAACGACGTTAGGTAGATTAGATTAAGGTGAAGGCAGGGCGCCCCGCAAGGGCGCTCTGTTTTTTTGCCTGATATTTTTCATTTACATTTTTGAACATGAAGAACGCAATCATTACAGGTGGCACGAGTGGCATTGGCTTAGGTATAGCCCGACTTTTTGCCAAACAGGGGTATAATTTGATCTTAAACGGTCTGGAGAAAAACGGCCGGCAGATCGCCGATGACCTGGCACAGGAGTACAACATAAAGGTCATGTTCTCGTCGGCCAACATGCAGCAGCCGGAGCAAATCCGGGAGATGGTGCAGCAGGCAGAGCAGGAGTTTGGGCAAGTGGATGTACTCATCAACAATGCAGGTATACAGTATGTCGCTCCGGTCGATGAATTTCCGGAAGATCGCTGGGATGCTATCATCGCCATTAACATGTCGGCTACTTTCCATGCTTCCAAAGCCGTGTGGCCAGGTATGAAAGCCCAAGGATTCGGACGGATCATCAACATTGCATCGGCGCATGCGCTGCGTGCTTCCGAGTTTAAGGTGGCTTATGTGGCCGCTAAACACGGGGTGGCAGGTATAACGAAAGTGTTGGCATTGGAAGGCGCCCCGCACGGTATTACGTGCAACGCCATCTGCCCGGGCTATGTGCGCACTCCGCTGGTAGAGGCCCAGATCGCTGACCAGGCACGAGCGCACCAAATGTCTGAAACAGAAGTGATCGAGAAGGTGATGCTCAAAAAGCAACCTATCAAGCAGTTTGTGGAAGTGGAGGCGCTCGGCAACCTGGCGCTATACCTTGCCTCCGATTCAGCGAGCCAACTGACAGGCGCCATGCTCCCGGTAGATGGTGGCTGGTCTGCGCAATAGGCTCCTCAGAGAACGCTATACCTGCTATTGCAATCAGGTATAATGCATCTTAACGGTATGGCTATACCTGACTACAAAGGGCAGGTATCCCGTTAATAGGTGCCTTTGGTAGGCGAAGCAGCTGGAATCAGCAAACTTTATGCATCAGCATGATTTTGTTTACTTTACATTATTCTGTCTGGCCGTTTTCCAACATTCCTATACCTTGTCCGAGGGTTTTATACCTGAGCAAACTTCAGTTGATCTTAAAGCAAAAGCCCCGGCTCTCTCAGGAGTGCCGGGGCTTTTATTTGACTTTAATTTATTACTTACCGATGATCTTGAATTCGGTGCGGCGGTTCACCTGGTGATCTTCCTCCGAACACTCCACAAAGTCAGCGCACTTGTTACGCAGCCTGGTCTCGCCGTAGCCTTTCGCCACCATTCTGCTACGCTCTATACCTTTCGACACAATGTAGTCGACGGCAGCCTGAGCTCTGCGCTCCGACAGGTCCTGGTTGTACTTGCGGGTCTGGCGGCTATCCGTGTGCGAGCTAAGCTCGATGCGGATCGTCGGGTTGGCCTTCAGAATACGCACCAGTTTGTCCAGTTCGATGGCCGCATCCGGACGGATATCATGCTTGTCGAGGTCGTAGAAAATGTTTTCCAGCACAATAGGCACGTTCGGTGTGTCACGGTACATGATCATCTCCACTAGCAGCGAGTCTATGCTGAAGCGGCAATCCGGCGTAAAGAGGATCGTCTGGGTCAGGTACCCTTTCTTACTACCACGGATGGTGTACTGCATGCCCGCCTCCACTTTGTAATTGAAGTTACCGGTTGAGTCGGAGTGTGTCTCCACCATCGAGCCTACGTTTTCTTCAAACAGCTGAAGGAGCACATTGTCTACCATTACGCGTTTCTTGATGTGCGTGCCCGGCTGATCTACCGTTTCGTACGTCTGGCCCACCAGTGTACACTCTACGTTCACTTCTCTGAATTTGTAGATATTGTCGTAGCCCGATTCGCTCGTTCTGCCAGAAGACAACCAGCCCTTAGTACCTGAGCTGTCTACCACTATACCTAAGTCGTCGCGCGACGTGTTAAGCGGATACATCAGGTTGTGCACGCGTGTCCAACTGCCATGCTCTCCCTCCGCTCTAAAGATGTCTAGTCCGCCAAGGCCTACGTGCCCGTCAGACGAGAAATAGAGTTTGCCATCGCCGCCAATGCTCGGGAAGCTTTCACGACCACTTGTGTTAATTATTTCGCCTGCATTTACGGGTTCGCCCCAGTTTCCATCTGGCTGTCGCTCGCAATAGTAGATGTCAGTCTCGCCCTTCCCTCCCGGCATATCCGACACAAAGTAGAGCACTTTTCCATCTGGGGTTATGGCCGGGTGACCAACCGAGTACTCTTGTGGCTTGTTATACTTGAAAGGTTTTACATCAACCCATTCATCGCCATTGCGACGCGCCATAAAGATCTCATGGCGGTTAATGTTCCCAGTTCCTTTACCATCGCCTCTATTCACCCAGCTGGTAGGATCCGTGTTCACTTTGCTCTGGCTACGCTTCACACTATTGGTTCTGGTAAAGTATAGGGTGTTTTCCTTTGGCAGGAAAGATGCCGGTCCGTTGTGAAAGTCTGTATTGATCTCTTTGCTAAGTGGGTTTGGCTCGCTCCAGGTAGAGTCTTCGTTCATGCTCGCGTAGTACAGCTGAACGAAGCCATTGCCTGTCCAGTTAAAGCGCTCTTTTTTCTTACTGTCGTCTGTCGGGAGTCTGTCTGAAGAGAACACCATGTCGCCATTGGGCAGCTGAATTGGGCTGAAGTCAACACCAGAAGAATTTAGTTTCTGCTCAACAGCGATTTCATAAGAGAGTGGCCTGTTGGTCCAGAACATAGCCGTATCGCAGGAAGCTGCCTGTTTCATAGCCATGGATGCCTGCTCCGGCACACGGCGGGCATAGCTGGTATACAGTTCTTTCGCCTTCTCGTAGTTGCCGTTGCGTTTGGCTGCTTCGGCATAGTAGTAGATGCTGGCCGATGCTATATTTTCAAAGCCAGAGGCCTGGGCATACCAGAATTCGGCTTCCTTGCTGTTGTTCATCAGGCGGTAGCTGTCTGCAATGCGCTCGAGCAGATAAGCGTCCGGCTCCTTGCGCTCCATTAGCTTTTTGTAAGCATCGAGTGCCAGGGCGTATTCAAAGCTGTTAAAGTATTTGTCAGCCTCCTTCATCTCTTTTTTCTGCGCTGCGAGTGGCTGCGCGCATAGTGTTGCCAGAAGAATCAGTAGGTATAGGAATCGTAATCTCATGTCTGCTTTCTGGGTGAAATTAGAAGTATCGTGGGGTCAGCATTCGGTTGTCCTGCTTCTTGAAGAAGGAGTAGCCTAATGAAATTTCGTGGCTGGCATGCTGGCGTAGGGCGTTCAGGCTCACATCGTAAGAATAGCCCAGTCGCAGCTTAGGCGTCACATACAGCTGTGCGATGGCAGCCCATGCGTTGCGGCGGTCCAGCTCGTATTCGTCAGAGTAGTTGCTGTGCACTTTCACGGCCGTACGGTAAGAACCTCCCAACCAAATGCGCTCTCCCAGCAGGAAAAAGGCATTCAGGTCCAGGCTAGTCGGGCTGTTGAAATCCTCTTTCACCAGAAAACTCGGCTTGAAAATAAGCGCCGATGAAAGATCCAGTACATAGCCCGCTGAAAGGAAGTAATGCCGGTTCGGCATGGTTACCTCCAGCTTGTCACCTCCCGTGTTGATCAGGTTGGCGACTGAAAGACCCGTGTAAAAACGTTCCGTGTTGAAAAAGGCCCCAATTCGAAAATCCGGCATCAGCTCTGAAACACGACCTGGGTTTAGCGCCTGATCAGGTCTCGTGTTGCCCGTGTTTAGCTTCGTGCCGTCGAGGGTATACTGCGCAAGGCCTGCTGCAAAGCCGAGTGCCAGCTTTGCGGTTTCGCTCATCCGCAGTCGCACAGCCAGGTTGCCGTGTAACCCCATCTGGCGCTGTGCTCCCAGCTCGTCATTCATAGCATTCAGGCCAAAACCCAGTAGGCCGCTGCGCGAAGAGCCGTCCACACTAAAGGTTTGTGTGGTGGGTGCCCCCTCTATACCTACCCACTGGCTGCGGTGGGTCAGGTTGGCGTTTATAATCTCCTTGCTACCCGCATAGGCCGGGTTGATGATCAGCTCGTTGAAGATGTACTGTGTGTATTGCGGTGCCTGCTGCGCGTAGCCTTTCCAGGACAGCAGCAGTAACACCAGAAGTACCCCTAATTTTCGCATGGTAATCACTTAATTCGTTTGTTTTCTTATCGGACGATCATCACATAACCTTTGTAGGTCTTCTCAGAGCCATCGCACAACGTGAGGCGAATCAGGTAGTAGTAGGTACCCTCTGCTAATTTGTCTCCGTTCCAGTTGTTCTGATAAGCTTTGCTCTTGTACACTTCATTACCCCAACGGTTCACTACCACTACTTCGTTGTCAGGGTAATTTGCCAGGTTTCCGATCACCCAGGTATCGTTCTCACCATCGTTGTTCGGCGTAAACACATTTGGCACATTCAGGTTGGCCTCCCGCATACTTGGGTCTGAGATCATCGTAACAGGGTCGCTCTTACACTCTCCGTTGTCGGCTACTACTGTAATCTCGCCTCTGTTATTGCCCTGCACAACGGTAATCACGCTGGTACCCTGGCCTGACAGGATTTCCCAGCCAGTCGGCACCTCCCAGGTAAACAGAGCGGATGGGCTGTCCGACTCGAGTTCGAAAGTGGCTATTTCGGAACAGGCCAATGTGCGGTCCACAATGCGGCTGATCACAGGAAGTGGTCTTGTTGACACGGACAGTCTGGTTGCTGCACTCTTGTCGCAATCGTTTATGGCTTCTACACTCACCTCACCTGAGCTGGTACCCATCTGCACTGAAATCTGTGTGGTACCCTGGCCTGCGGTAATGGTCCAGCCGGCCGGAACTCTCCACGAATAAGACGATGCGTTGGCAACTGCGTCAACGGAGTAGATTGTGATGCGGGTCGCACAAGTCAGCGTTTCGCCCTTAATAGCTGCAGGTGCGAGCGGTGGAGAAGTAACTATCTCTACTGTCAGTTTTACTTCGGCAGTTGTGCCACAGGCGTTCTTGGCCTTCACTTTCACATCGCCTCTGCCTGCCACTTTTACTTTTATGCTATTAGTGCCTTCTCCTGCTATTATTTCCCAGCCGGTTGGCAGTGTCCAGATATATGTCTCGGCACCACTGATGGCAGGTATAGAATAAACGGCATCGGTTCTGCCCAAGCATGCCAACTCTGGCCCTCTGATGGCTTCCGGATTCATAAGCGGACGCTGCGGCTCTGTCAGCAGTTTAACACTCTGGCTCTTTCCACAAGAGTTCACAGCGACTACTGTTATTTCGCCACCACTCATGCCGGCTGTTGCCTTTATTTCTGTTGTACCCTGCCCTGATGTGATCGTCCAGCCCTGCGGCACCACCCATTCGTAGCTAAGGGCTGTTGGAACGGCGGCGATGCGGAAAGTAAGACCGGTTGTATTGCCGCAATAAGAATCGTTGTCGCTCACGATAGCCGAAGGCGAAGGTGGAACTGAACCCACTGACTGCACTGTCAGGCCTGTGGCGGTACTTCTGGTCCCGCAACTGTTAACAGTAGCCACACTTACCTGGCCCTGCGTTGCTCCGGCTTTCACGGTTACGCGTGTTGTACCCTGACCTTCTATAATCACCCAGTCTGTACCCGGGAAGCTCCAGAAGTAAGATTTTGCACCTTGCACCGGATCCACCGAATACGTTTGGTTAAGACCAGCGCAATACTGTGTATTTCCGGTTATGGGTCCTGCCTGTGGGGCTGGCACGTCTGCCACAGGTGCAACGCGCAGTTTGGCAGGTATACTGTTACCGCAGGGGTTAGAGGCTGTTACGGTGATATCGCCCGCCAATGTACCCACTTTTACTTTGATTTCTGTTGTGCCCTGACCTGCCAGGATGGTCCAGCCAGATGGCACGGCCCAGATATACTCCAGGGTATGGTCTACTGGCTCCAGCATGTATACAACCTCACTCTGCCCTTTACATACTTCGTCCGGACCTTTGATGGCGAATGGCGTCGCCGGCACCGTTGGGAATGGCCTTACAGCTTTAGTGGTTGGGCTGCTCTGACCGCACGAGTTTGTTGCGATCACACTCACGTTGCCTGATTGGCTTCCGATCGTAACCGTGATGCGGGTGGTGCCTTGTCCGCTGTTGATAGTCCAGGTAGGAGGCAGCGTCCAGGTATAGCTTTGAGCACCTGCCACCGGATCTATTTCATATACCGTCGTTTTAGCCGTACAGCCAAACTCTTCTCCTTTTATCACGACAGGAGCGGAGGGGGCGCCTGTTGCAGTCGCTACATCTTTGCGTGTGATGCCGCTTGCGCCGCAATCATTGACAGCTTGCACACGCAACTGGCCACCGCTCGCATTCTCGCTAAGGGATACAGTGATTTCGTTTGTGCCCTGGCCTGACGTAATTGTCCAGCCATCCGGCACATACCAGGTATAGCTTGTGGCTCCTGGCACTGGCGCTACGGAGTACTTCGTGCCGGCGCTGTTTTGGCATACAGGGAAGGCTCCAGAGATGTCTCCAGGCTCAACCGGCGGGCCTGGAACAGGCACAACACTGAATGATCGGGATGGACTCTGTCCGCAGGCATTCAACCCTTTCACAGTTACGGTGCCACCAACTCCATTTGGGTTAAATGTAACTGTGTTTGTTCCCTGCCCTTCGATAAGCGTCCACTGAGCCGGGTACTCCCACACATATTCTGACACATCGCCGCTGGCTGTCACGCTGAATGTTACACGCTCTGTCGATACGCAGAAGGGCAATGTGCCTGATCCGGAGATATTGGATGGCTGGTTCGGAGCCTGCAGGAATGGCTTTACGTCAAGCTCAGCTGCATTCGGGCTCTCACCGCAGACGTTTTTAGCCTTTACGGTTACTTTGCCCGCCGTTTCTCCCACACTGACAGATATTTGCGTAGTCCCTTGTCCGGATACGATCTTCCAATCGGAAGGCACTGTCCAGACATAAGATGTAGCATCCTGCACGGGATCTATTGAGTATGTCGCCCCCTCTCCGGCGCACACACCTTCGTTAGCCGTAATTGGCCCAGGCGTTGCAGGAGGATCAGGGTAGTTGTTTACTTTCAGACGGCTAGGGGGGCTGGCACCACAGCTGTTATTCACTGAAACCTGTATGAAGGCATCGTCATTACGTCCGGTTGCCTCCACTTTGATCGTCGTGGTTCCCTGGCCGCTCGTAATTCTCCAGCCGCTCGGCACGTTCCAGGTATAGCCAGTGGCTCCTACTACTGGCTCTATACTGTACTCTCCGACAGTCCCCACGCATAGTTCAACAGCGCCTTTGATAACGCCTGCATCCGGAAGCACTGCACAGAAGTTGATATCAACCGTGTTGTTCTGCTGAATCTCGTCTTCGGCCGCTCCAGAAATCGTACCGCGCACAAAGCCCGGCCCTGTTTCGTTGATGGTTGCTGTAAGGGTGAGTGTGTAAGTTTGTCCTACTTTCAGGCTTCCGATATTCCATACCCAACTGCCATTTACAAGCGTGAATGTAGAGTTGGGAGCGTCTGTCGTGAAGGTATGGTTAACGCCCGAAAAGAGAATGGGACTCACTCGTACGTTGTCATCATCAACCGGGCCTTTGTTGGTAACTGTAAAGGTATAGGTGATGGTCTGGCCAACAATGTAACGGTCGACACCAGCATTGCCTTCTGTTTTCTGGATTTTGATTTCCAGGTCTGTTGGCAGAAAGAAGTTATTGTTGTTCAGCTTGACCTCGCCTTGCAATGAAGCCACTCGTCCTCTCACGATCGAACCGTCGCCTATCGTAACAGCTTGTTTTGCTATGTATTGGCCCTTTATCTCAACACCATTACCTACTGTGAGCGCATCCTCTATTACCCAAAACACATTGCCAATTTTTGCATCCCGAATCAGCTCAATGTCTACCCCGGCTCCTATATTAAGGCTGCCTTTGATAATAAAGATAAAAACCGCGTTAGGGTTGTTGTTACCATCCAGGGTGATGTCGTTCGTAACAGTGGCACTGCCATTAAACAGGTATACTCCTGGGGTGTAGGTGCGTCCGCCAAGTTCTGGGTTAGTTAGTGTAGCCGTGGGGGTTGTGGCGGCGGCTGTATTGTAGACCGAGGTGGCTGCTGCAAGCGCATCGTTGGCGGCGGCATTTACGTTCTCGATGCCACGCCAAACAGATCCGTTGTTAAAGCCTTGGGCTGTATTGGCGACTGAGGCTACTTTTGCACGAACAATTGTGTTTGTGTTGGGTTGATTGGTAACCCTATCGCCACCTACCACGTTATAGTCGTAAAAGGCCCCAAGTGTGGGCGCTTGTTGCGCATTTACGCCAAACGTAACCAGCCATAAGCCTAGCACTAAGAGCAAGGCTCTACTTAAGAAGCTTGTCATGAAATCAATGAGTATAAGTTTGTTATAGAACTTGGCGTTTAAATATTCAACAATTTGCAGCTACGGACAGCCATTTCCGTAACTCTATTCCTTTCATCCCACTCAGTCAAATAAGTTGCAAGTATACCCTTTAAAAAGTACATTAAGAAGCTTCAAAAGTATATTGCATATATTTGGGGCTATATTAAGCCCTAAAATTTAACAAAATTTGTTAAGTACCAAATTTTAAGTTAAAGTTTAAACTTAATTACGGCAAAGTCCTATCTTACTCATTTAGCGTTAAATCATTAGTCAGTCCAATCCTATAGGCGATCCAACCTTGTTTAGCCAGGCCATTCCACAATGGTATTTTTAGACTTGAGCGCAAAAGTAGCTACAATCAGGCACACTCTGTATCAGTAACATAAAAAAAATATTACTTTACAGGCAGCCTCCAAATTGCACTAAATCGAAGATAGTGCTTTCCCTCACCACACCCACTGCGGGCAGATGATACGACGATCATTTAGTAGCTTAAAACCAACTACCACCTCGTGGGTCCCGGCGCTTACCCGGTTGAGGCCTGATGTAGTGGCATCGTAAGAATATGAGATATCGATTAGTGGACTAACGTAAACGCCTACCATCCCTACGATAGCGTCATTATGGCGATAGGAGGCACCTACCCAGAAGCGCTCATCGTAAAGCGCGCGCAGGTTCACATCCACTGAGAGCGGACTTGGTGCAGCCAGCTTGAACATGACAGATGGGATGAGGTCAATGCGGCCTCCGGGTGCAAAGCGGTAACTGCCCGTCAGGAAGTAATGCCGCTGCAGGTCAAGTGATACATTGTTGTCCTCGGCGGAGCGGAAAGTGCCTGCATTCTCAAGCAGCTGCGCCCCCGCAAGGCCAACTGAGAAGTTACGGGAGTACACCCACAGTCCCAGCGAGAGATCCAGCACATTCTGATTTACCCGACCTCCACCTATAAGAGGCTCAGCCGGATTGGTAAACTCGAGCTCTGAACTGTTGATGGTATTGCGCACAAGGCCCGCCGCCACGCCTGCCGACACGTTGATGGTACGTGTAACAGGCAGGTGATAAGCATAGGAGCCCGACAGCCCTGTCCGGCGTAGCGGACCTGTTTTATCGGTGTGGAGGATGATGCCTGCCCCGTGATGCGCCAGTGCCTTGGCGTACTTGGTACTAGTGGCGCCTTTGTTCAGGGGCATATGAGCGGAGGCATAGTAGGTAACAGGCGCTCCGTCGAGCCCCACCCACTGCTGCCGGTTGCTTATGCGTATATCGGCGTAGTCTTCTATTCCTGAAAGAGCAGGATTGAGCAGAAAGTTATTGACCATGTACTGGCTATACTGCGGACGCTGCTGTGCGAAAGCCTGCGTAACAACACCTACCAATACAACCAACAGGAGAGACAGCTTTTTCATAGTCATTATCTAATAATGGTCACATGCCCTGAAATTGGTTTTTCGGAGCTGTTGAGATAAATGATGTAGTAATAGGTGGCCACCGGCAGCGACTCGCCATTGTAGGTTCCGTCCCAAGGAGTGGCATAGCCAGTCGAATTGAAAATCTGGTTACCCCAACGGTTGAAGATCTCAATGCGGGCATCCGGATAATTCTGGATGTTCTCAATCTCCCACACATCGTTCACCCGATCACCGTTTGGCGAGAAGGCATTGGGCGCCGTAATGGCAGGTATAACTGTTACGGTCACTTCATCGGTAGCCGTACAGCCTTCTTCGGTTGTGATGGTCACGGTATAGGTGGTGGTCACATCGGGCCTGGCCACTGGGTTAGACACGTTGGCATTGCTCAGGCTCTCCGCCGGCGTCCACTCATACGACACCCCGCCAGAGGCACGTAGTTCTGCAGGACGCCCCTGAATGATCTCAACATCCGGACCGGCATCAGCTACAGGAGTTACAACGGTCACGTTTACCTGCGTACGGCTCGCGTTGGCGCAGTTGTTACTGTTTCTGGCCTGCACATAGAAAGTGGTATTGCGATCGAGCGCTGGCGTAACGAAGGTCGGACCCACAAAGAGCGGCGCCCCCCCGGTAGGAGCGTCATACCACTCAATAGTGTTGCCGTTGGCATTGGCTACGGTTAATGTAGCAGATCCACCGACGCAGGCGCGGGCATCTTGCACTGTCAGGATAGGCGCATTTGGCAATGGCAGCATCGAAATTAGCACTGCTTCGGAGGGGTTCTCGCAGCCTGCAGAAATAGCTACCCGACGGAACCAGGTATCACGGGAGAGCACAGGAGGCGCGTAACCCGCTCCTGTATTCTGGCCAGGAGCAGGATTGAAGCCCGCATTCGGTCCGCTAATGCTGCTTTCCCAGCGATAGGTAAATCCACCGCTTCCACCAGAAGGTGTCGTGCCCGTCAGAGGCGCCGGCTGTGTGCCTGAGCAAATCTCCTGCGCCGCCGAGATAGCGTTACCTGTAATGGCAGGCCGTATGCGTATCTCTACCACATTGCTCTCGTTGGGTGTACACTGCCCGGACCGCACCACGCGTTGGAAGTAGGTAGTTTGCGTAATGGCGCCCGGGGTGTAGCTCTGCTGGTTGTTAGTGCCCGGAGCTGGCACAAAGCTGCCAGCCGTACCGGTACTACTGATCAGCCACTCGTAGGTATAGTTACCGCTGCCACCCGATGGGGCAGAACCAGTAATAGCGCCTGGCGCAGCTCCCGAGCACTCGTCCTGGGTTGGAGCTGTGATGGTATTGTTGGCAAGGGCTGGGAAAACAGAAATCTTGATCGCTTCTGACACCACGGTACAACCGCCCGACGTAACCGATCTTCGGTACCACGTATCCTGAGACAATGCAGAGGCAAAGGTATAGTTCTCTCCGGCGCTATTGCCTGCTGCCGTCACAAATCCTGTATTAGGGCCAGTTGTACTCTCCTCCCACAGGTAAGTGTAAGGCTCTCCGCTACCTCCTGTAGGCTTTGAACCAACCAATTGGGCGGGCAATTCGCCACCGCATATCTCCTGGTTGGAGCTGATGGTGTTGTTCTCAACACGCGGCACCGTTTGTATTTGTATGACATTACTGATACTTGGCTCGCAGTCACCCTGCCGCACGACGCGTCGGAACCAGGTAGGAGCACTAATAGCCTCCGGACTGTAATTTTGGTTATTATTTACACCGGGAGCCGCCGTGAACCCATCGTCCGGACCAGTGGTGCTCAGTTCCCAGGTATAGGTATAGTTGGTATTACTGCCTCCTGTTGGCTCGCTACCTTCCAGTGTTGCAGGACGATCACCTACACAAATACCCTGGTCTTCGGTGATGGTATTGTCGGCTATACCTGGCACCACATTCACGACCACACTGGCACGTGGGCTCACGCATTGATTTGAATTTACTCCCTCCACGTAAAAGTTGGTGGTTGAAGACAATGGCTCTGTTGTGAACTGCGCTCCTTCAAACACAGGATCCCCACCTCTAGGCTCTGTATACCAGCGATAAATCAGACCAGAAACCGGCCCAGATGCGCGTAATGTGGTAGTGCCGCCTATACAGGCAGGAGCTGGCTCCTGCACAGTAGGCGCTGTGGTCAATGGGGGCAGCACAATCACTTCCTGCTCTGTAGGGCCCTGGAAATCGGACCTGCCGCACTCATTCTCGCCCAATACTCGCACCCGCCAAGTACCTACCTGGTTAAAGTTTATCGTCTGGTCTTGTCCGGTTCTGTTTGATACAGTGCCGTCAGGAGCTGTAATTGTCCATGACACGGTGAACTCATTGCCGAAGTTGCGATCAAAAAATGAGTTTGTACTGTTGAAAGTAAATTCATCTGGCCCACAAAATGGCCCTACAGGCGGCAACTGAACTTGCGGGTAACCGACTACCACGCTTTCAGTCGCCTCGTCTGTGCCACAGGCATTTTCAACCGTCAGTTTTATCTGGTATACACCATTGTCAAAAAACAACACCTTCAGGTCCTTTTGCTCCAAGCCGCCTTCTACTATCTCATAAGGCTTTACACCCGGGGGCGATGTTATTTCCCATTTGTAGGTCAGGCCGCCTCCTGTAGACTCCTTCGCCTCCTGGTCTTCTGTCTCCTCGGTCTCCGTCATGGTGACATAAACTGGTCGGCAACCTATACCTGGCTCTATTTCAGCCGGCTTTTCAGGGTCATTTTTTGCAGGATTGAACCCGGCTTTGGGCTTTTGCAAAAACTCGAATACTTCTTCGTAGATGGTGGAGCAACCGTTACTATTCACTGCTCTGATCCGGATAGAGTAAGCACCCAGTTCTTCGTAAACGGGACCTTCTACTGGAAAAGTAGTGACACGCTGCTCTTCCTCGTCTTCGCCAAGACCCCAGGTGATGTAGTATTCTGTAATGCTGTTAAGCTGTGGGGACTGCGGATTCGATACTACAGCACGCACTTCGGCTTCGGCAGGGTCCTCTTCCTCCGGGAGGCACTGATCAAACGCCTCGCCATCTTTGTCCTCGCCTTCGATCGTGTAGGACACCTCCGCTTGTTGCTGCACCGATACAGGAACTCTGGCAGTGGGGGAAGGACATCCGCCTGACTTGCTGATGGCTATAACAGTTACATCGAATGAAGTGCCGTTTGCTCCGAAACTCTCATAGCTATGCGTTACGGTCGCCGTTCCCCTGGCTATTACATTTCCATCGCCAAAATCCCAATCAAAGGTATAGTCCGCATCCGAAAGGTTAGTTACATTGAACGTGAATTCCTGCCCGGAGCAAATTGGACGGTTAGGATCGACAACAATTGTGGGAGTGGGAGGAGCGGCAGATACAATAACCGGATTAGTGCGTAGCGGCGTGGTATTGTCACAGGCACCGGGAGCGGGAGTGGCGACGGCGTAATAAGACCCGGGTTCACTTACTGAAAGGGTGTTGGCGTTCGGAGCCCCGCTTATCAATTGGTCATCTTTGTACCATTGCCAGGTGTCCACGGTAAAAGTTGCATTTGCCGTAATCACCGCAGGCTGACTTCCAAGGCATACATTGACGTTATTATTGATTGTTGCAGTTGGGGAAGGGCAGTCGGCCACACTTCCAGATGCTTGCTGGACTATCGCGAGGAGTAAGAGTAGAAACCAGGTAAAATTCTTATACGAAGTAAACCGCATCAGGAAAGCTTTAAGGGTGAATTTGGACTGCGCCTAAACTATAACGATATAACCTTAATTTATGATTTATCAGGGCCTGACTTTAAAGCAAATATTGCCTAAATATAAGCAAAACAATTAAATAACAGTACATACTCCCTAACTAGTCGTCGGCAAAGTCACTCCTTGAAATTGGCTTACAAATGAAGCGCGCTAATGTTTAAGCTTCACGCTAATATTTGCTGTTATAGAAGACCCTTTTCTACGGTAATGGGTATAGTTCTGTTTAAATATAGTGGAGATAATATTTAACTTGGATGTGTTTCAGGGGAGAATTCTTAGCTGGGGAGATTAAGAAAGGCATAAAAACAAAAAAGCCTGACTCATTTCTGAATCAGGCTTCTTCTAGGTAGCGGGAACAGGACTCGAACTATTTAAATACCCTTTACTGCTATTTACTGAAAAACATTATTATACGCTTTAAAAAGGCCTTTTCTGTTTAAAACATTAAACACCAGTATAGATCATTTAAAAAAAACGTTAACTATTTCGTTAACTATTCTTATCTTTATATAACAAAAGTATAAGAACGATGGCTAGCGCAAAATTTTACCTTAGGGACCCGAAGGCTAAAAAGAAGACATCTATTTGCCTTGATTTCAGCTATGATGGTTATCGGCTACAGTGTAGCACCAAACTATCAATCAACCCCAAAGACTGGAGTCATAGACAAAACTGGCCAAAGCATCAGATTTCTTCTTATAGTCAATATAACAGCGCCTTGCTTAGAATACAAAGCATTGTTGAAGACTTCTATCTTGACAACAAGAAGACAGGCTCAACCCCTTCCATCCAGTCTATCAAAGACCATCTCTCATCTCAATTAAATAAGAAAGAGGAGAAGACTATCGGACTTTGGGAGATATATGACACTTTCATAAATCACAAGTCACAGGAAGTCAAAGAGTTGACTGTTAAAAAGTTTATTACCCTCAAAAAGCTTCTGCAGGGGTTTAGCAAAGACAAAAACCATCAACTTGACTTCAACAAGTTTGATTCTAAGTTTGAGATGGCTTTTTGCAGCTACCTCACTGGTGACTTACAACAAGTCAATAACACAGTGAGTAAATACATAACTTGTTTGAAAGTATTCTTGAAGTGGGCCCAAGAGGAGGGATATCATCAAAACCTATCCTATCAGAAATTCACATCTAAGAGCACAGATAAAGAGATAACTTATCTCACGGAGGAAGAACTAAAGAAGCTCTTCAATCTTGATTTAATCAACAGTCCTAGACTGTCTAGAACTAGGGATATGTTTTTATTCCAATGCTTCACAGGGCAAAGATTCTCAGATATTGAAAACCTTAAATGGGGGGATATCCAAGAGGTCGATGGTGATCATGAGTGGCATTTATATCAGAAGAAAGGGGATAAGCCTAAAATGATTAACGTGCCACTAATAATTAGCGAAGCAACCCAGATCTTATTCAGACAGAATCGTGGGGCATTGAATGATAAAATTTTCTCTCCAATAAGCAACCAGAAGCTTAATGTGTACATCAAAGAGCTTTGTCAGATGGCAGAAATCGACTCCCACTTTAAGGAAGTAAAGTATAGGGGTAAAGAACGCATAGAAATCACTGGTCAGAAGCATGAATTTATCTCTACTCACACTGCGAGAAGAACCTTCATCACACTAGCTTTAGAGAGAGGTATGAGGCCCGAGGTACTTCAGAAAATTACTGGCCACGAAGATTATAGAACTATGAAGAAGTACATTGCCGTAACTGACAAAGTAAAAAAGGCTGAAATGAGAAAGGCTTTTGCCGAAGGTTCATTCTTAAGTTAAGAGCGAGGCTTCCTTTATGTAACTATAACATATAATGATTAGGAACTATGATAGCAGTATGCACAAAATGTGGCCTTACATTCGAAGATGAGAATACTTTTTCTATAGCTGGGTCTACTGGCAATTTTTCTGACAATTATATTTCTTGTTTAGCTCCTTGGTGTGATGGGATGGCTAAATTCTTGGATGGCACATTTCATTTTGATAAAGACGGTGTAGCCACATTACTCGATGGGCCTGCTTTCACGATTGAAGTATTAAAACAGTTCGAGACTTTAACTAAAAAGGCATTAAGTAAAGGGTATACTCCTGATGAATTCAAAAAAGAAGCTGAACAAATAAACCCTGCATTACCAGCTATCCTAACCTTTTTAGTTTCAAACAGAAAGGAGTTCTTCTTTCTCTTTCTAGGTGCCCTACTTTCTCTAATCACTGATATCATTAAGGATAAAATGATTGACAAGAGCCCTACTGTTGTTAACAACTATATTATCAATCAAAATAATTATCACATTAACCAGTCCTTGTCAGAAGGCACCACATCTCATAGCCCTCAAATATCTTCGCAAGATGATGTGAAAAAGACAGGAGCGCTTTCTCAAAAGAAAGCTATACGAATGGGTAAAGCGTTCAAAAGAAAACAGGATAATAAAGGTAACAACTAGAGAATATAGCTCCCTTAACATTCAGGGGTCCAAAGCATTACGCCAATAACGTCAGGCGAAACTGAGTATTCTGATACAGAGAACCAATCTTATGGAATGGGCTTTGGATATACATCCTCCTTACTAATAGTCTTTAGAAAAGAAGAAGACTATAATTAGACAACCCTGAATCATTTCTCACGTTATTTGTATATATCCAAATTAAAATTGATATTTGCATTATGATTCATCCTTCCATTAGGAGGAAAGAGTTCGGAAAACGCTAGGCCCAGATGCCTAGCGTTTTCTGCTTTTATGGGGAGTGTAATTTAAACTGTGTCATTTCCTCGTTTCCATTTACTGGCCCTTTTGCTGTTCTGGCTGAGTCCTTACGGCAAAAGGGCCAAACTTTT
>NZ_QEKI01000010.1 GCF_003096355.1 Pontibacter virosus
GGTTAAACTACTTGGGTAAGTCATAAGTCTGCTAACTTTTCTTACTCAAACAACCGGCACCTGCTTTTTTATTCATTCAAATCAAAACAGCCTCTAAAGGTTTGTAAGTAAGCGGGTTGTTTTTCTTAAAAGAAGAGTATGAAGAGGAGAGCAGTGCCACGGAGCAGTTGCTGCAAACGGGCGATGGCTTTGTAGGTAGTCTTGTAGACAGCCTCCTGCCCGATGTTCATGATGGCGGCGATTTCGTCGTACTTGAGGTTGGCGTAGTATTTCAGAAAGATGACCTCCCGCTGCCGGGCAGGGAGCCTGGAAATCAGGTCAGAGATGCGTTGTCGTGTCAGTTCGGCCGTCTGCAGCTGAATCAGGGACTGTTCGTAGGAGTCCTCGCTTTCAAAGTGGTAATTTTCGGGCAGGGCTTCGAGCAGTTTGGCACGATTGCCTCTTTTGATAACCTCATTGCGGATGGCCTTGAGCAGGTAATGCTGCACACTGGCAGGGGAGCCAATTGTCTCGCGGCTTTTCCAAATCGAAAAAAATACCTGTTGCAGGCAATCGCGTATAAGTTCTTTGTCAGGCGTTATCCGGTTGCCGTAGCGCAGCATAATGGGAGCAAAATGACGGTACAGCAGCGAAAAATCGTCTTCGCTTCCTGCCTTAAACCTGCCCCAAACTTCCTGTTCGTCCATGCGCAATTGCACCGTTCTTAAAACGGAGTACAACAATTATATTAGAATTTAATCGGAAATCATACCTTTAGGCTCTGAAAAATATACAAACGCATCTAGTGTTATAACACACAAACTGACGTATCGACTTATTTCGATGCAGGATAATGCTGTTACAAACAAAATAGTTGCCCGCTTACTGACGTGTACCTGAATTCCTATCACTTATAATATCCCCTTTATGGCAAACAAATACCTTTATCGCCTGCTGGTGCTCATAGTTTTTCTGGCAGGTATAACCTGGCAGGCAAAGGCGCAGGCAGTACAAACCATACCTGAGTTTCCGAATGGCGATCAGGAGATCACGATCATTTTTGACGTTAGGCAGGCCAAGGACGGGCGGGCCGCTGGGTTGCTGGGTAAGACCGACGACGTATACCTGTGGTCAGGCGCGGGCGTGGTGGGCAACACCAATCCGTTCCAGTACCAGCCGGCCGGGCAGACGAATTTTAACCAGCCTTTCAATCCCGGCAAAATGACTTCGCTTGGCAATGACCGCTGGCAGATCAAACTCACGCCGCGCACTTACTTTGGGGTGCCCGAAGGCCAAACCATTGATAAACTCGGACTCTTACTTAAGAACGGTAGCGGCACTGCCCAAACCGAGGATTTCATTATCCAGATCTATGATGGCAGTCTGCAGGTAGCGTTGCGCGAGCCGGAGCAGAAGAACTTCTTTGTAGAAGCAAATAGCACTATACCTGTGCGGGCAGTCATCTCCACCAAAGCCAACGTGACGGTGAAGCTCGATAACACTGTTGTTTACAGCGCCAGCAATACGGAGGAGGTGCAGACCAGCATCAATGCCGGTAACCAGCAGGGCGTGCTGCGTACCGTCACCATCGAAGCAAAACTTGGAGAGGAAACTGCCACAGAAAGCTTTACCTTTCGGGTTAAGCCCCAGCCAGTTGTGGCAGCGCTTCCGGCAGGTATTCAGGACGGTGTGAACTATATCGACGCCACCAGTGCCGTGCTGGTGCTCTATGCTCCTTTCAAGAACTTTGTGTACGCCATCGGAGAGTTTAACGATTGGGAGAGCTCCCCGGAATACCTGATGAAACGCACGCCCGACGGCAACCGCTACTGGATCGAGCTGAATAACCTGCCGGCCGGAGAGGAGGTGGCCTACCAATACCTCGTGGATGGTACCCTGGCCGTAGCAGACCCCTATACCGAGAAGATCCTCGACCCGGCCATGGATGAGTACATCCCCGCCAGCACGTACCCCAACCTGAAAGCCTATCCGGAAGGGGCGCAGGGAATCGTGTCGATCCTGCAGACAAACCAGCCAGGCTATACCTGGAAAGTGACGGATTTTGAAAGACCGGACCCGGAGAACCTGGTGATCTATGAACTGCACGTGCGCGATTTCATCGAAGCCCGCAATTACAAAGTGCTGGCAGATACGCTCACTTACCTGAAGCGCCTCGGCGTGAATGCCATTGAACTGATGCCGGTCATGGAGTTCTCGGGTAACGACTCCTGGGGCTATAACCCGATCTTCTTTTTTGCGCCCGACAAAGCCTATGGTACCAAAAACGACCTGAAGGCTTTCATAGACAAGGCACACGAAATGGGCATCGCCGTGATCCTGGACATTGTGCTTAACCAGGCGGACTACGAATACCCTTATGTGAAGATGTACTGGGACGGTAACCAGCCGGCCGCTAACAGCCCATTCTTCAACCAGCGGGCCACCCACCCCTTCAGTGTGTTCTTCGATTTTAACCATGAAAGCGAGGCCACCAAAGCCCTGGTGGAGCGCGTGAACCGCCACTGGATAGAGGAATACAACATCGACGGCTACCGCTTTGACCTTTCGAAAGGTTTCACCCAGAAAAATACGGGCGAGAACGTGGGGGCCTGGAGCGCCTACGATGCCAGCCGCGTGGCCATCTGGAAGCGCATTTATGACGAGATCAGAAGTTACGACGAGTCGGCCTATGTGATACTGGAGCACTTTGCCGACAACCAGGAAGAGAAAGAACTGGCCGATTACGGTATGCTGTTCTGGGGCAACCACAGTCACGACTACCGTAACATGGCAAAAGGCGTGTTGGCCAATCCGCAGGGGATATCCTATAAAAACCGCTCCTGGGATAACCCCTACCTGATCGGCTACATGGAAAGCCACGATGAGGAGCGTCTGCTATACGATGTGCTCACCAATGGCAACAGCAACGGCAACTACAATACCCGTACCCTAAGTACCGCCCTTGACCGCGCCAAACTAGCTGCCGCCTTCTTTTTGCCCATACCTGGCCCGAAGATGATCTGGCAGTTTGGAGAACTGGGTTACGAAGTTCCGATCAACGAGAATGGCCGCACTGGCCGGAAGCCGATCCGTTGGGAATACCAACAGCAGGCCGACCGTCAGAAACTGTACCAGGTATACGCCGAGCTAATCAAGCTGAAACTGACCGAACCGGCTTTCGCGACCGATGACTTCGAACTGCAGTTGAATGGCCATGTGAAGCGCATCTCACTCTTTCACGAGGACATGAGGGTGTACATAATTGGTAACTTTGATGTGAAGGTACAGCCAATCAATGCTAACTTTCCAATCGCGGGGGTGTGGTACGACTACTTTACAGGCAGGGAAAATACCATAACAGACCCCGGTCAACCAATGGAACTGCAGCCGGGCGAGTTTCACATTTACACTACCAAGAAGCTGGAAACGCCACAAACTGGATTGGTGCCTTGGCAGGGACTCGTGCTCTCAGCTGAAGAGGAACTGGCTGAAAGAGGCGTGACCGTATATCCGAACCCCATGCAGGAGGCTACCATGTTGCAGCTGGAAGGCGACTACCGTGGGCCGGTAGAGGTACAGTTAGTGGATATGACCGGTCGCAATTTACAGCAGGTCCGCTTTCTGAAGCATCAGCACAGCCACCAGGAGCAGCTCAGGTTGCAGCGTATACCCAATGGCATTTACTACATGCAGGTAGAGCAGGGCGGTAAAAAGTCGGTACACCGACTGCTCAAGCTAAACAACTAAACACCTGCCCGACAGGTATCATCCTACATACAAAAAGCCCTGCGTTCCGGAAGGAGGCAGGGCTTTTTGCTGTTTATTGGTTATACCTATTTTTTCACCACTTTGATCATCGTGCCAGCAGATACCTGGTCGCTTAGCTGCATGCCGTTAAGCACGGCCAGTTCGTTGTGGCGGTCATCGGGCATGTTGTTGCTGCGCAGTGCCTGGGCCAGGGTCGTGGCCTTCGGAACTGTTACAATGCTGATGCGCTCCGGCTTGCGGTTCAGCTTCTCAGGGTCCGATAACTCACGGAAGCTCTGCATGCTGCTGCTGAAGAGCTGGAAGTAGTTGTTAAACCTATCTGCCGTGGTAATGCCCATCAGGCTGTAGATGTTCTCTCCGTGCTGGATAAAGTACGTGAGCGTGCGCAAAGGCTGCTGTTGCTGTTGCTGCTGCTGTTGCTGCTGTGGAGCAGGGTCGGCTACGACCGCAATGGCAGGCAATCCGTTTACCGTTACCTGCTTGCTTTCCACAGGCTGCAGGTTGTAGCGCTGCAAAGCTTGCTGGGCGGCCTCCTGCAGGTTGGCGCCAGGGGCAAGGGTTAGTACCATGACTGCGCTTCCATCTTTAGGGCCCATCTGTACCTGCTGCGGGGAGTTCTGATAGCCCCAGTTAGTCGGCATGGTGTACTGGAATTTCAGCACAGGATGGTAGAAAACGCTATTCTCCACAAATCCCTGTTTCGGGTCTTCTCCGTAGATCAGGCCATCAATCATTTTGAGGTAGTTGTTGCGGTTTACCTGTGCATCGGTCAGGTTCTGCTTCTTTTTTTCCTCAGCCGCTAACTGGTGTACCGTGTTGTAGCGGTCGCCCGGATCGGGGTGGGAAGAAAGGAAAGAAGGTATAGCCTGTCCGCTTTCTTCCTGCTTGCGCTGCAGCGTGGTAAAAAAGTCAGCCATTTGGGAAGCGTCGTAGCCGATCTTGGTCGAGTATTCGACACCCAACCGGTCAGACTCGCGTTCTGCGTCACGGCCATACTTGAGCATCAGCAGGCCAAGTCCCTGTGAAACTTCCTGGCCGTACTGCGCGACAGTAGGCGACAGGATCATGCCGAGCAAAAGACCACCCTGTGCCAGAATGGACTTGCTTTGCTGCTGAGCAGAGTGGCGCGCGGTAATGTGGCCGATCTCGTGGCCAAGCACCCCAGCGAACTGCGCTTCGTTGTTAAAGTGGGCCATAATGCCGCGTGTGAAGTACACGTAGCCTCCTGGCACGGCAAAGGCGTTGATCACAGGTGAGTCCACAATCTTAAACTCGTAGTTGAGATTGTTGCGGTGTGAAATCTTGGCCATTGCCTGACCTTTTTCGTTGATAAATCGTTGCAGTGCCGGGTCTTCGTATAGTCCAAACTCTGCGACAATCTGTGGGTCCGCTTCCTTCCCGAGGGCTATCTCCTGGCTCTCTGACATGAACATCACGTCCTTTTTGCCCGTCACCGGGTTGGTCTGGCAGGAGCTGCTTATCAGGAACACGGATGCCAATAATCCGGTTATTATGTTCTTTCTCATCGTTTTATTTTTTTAGGCCTCCCATTAACACCCAAAAGGCAGGTATATCGCAGAGGCTGAATATGTAACAAGCAACGATAATGCAATTTTTAAGTTGCAGAATGTGCCTGCATCCTATTATATGGCCTTTTATCACCTGGGGTTATAGTCGGGTATATGCAGACCCAATGTAATATCCCGTTTGACGACGAAGTAATTGCCTTGCCGCTTTAATGCCACAATGCCGGAGCCTCCACGTTCCGGTCTGGCCTCTCGGACTCTTGCGGTCAAAAGCGGATCACCTTCGAACAGAAAATCATCCAGGTAGTACACGTTTTTATCGGGTTCCTTGACGGTGAGGTGTATGTGGGCGGGCTCTGATCGGGAGGGGTAGGAGCCAGGCTTAGTCGTATAGAAGGTATACCTGCCGTCTGCCCCTGTCTTTATCCATCCCCGCAGATAGCCATGCCGCCTCGCCCAGCCCTTTTCATCTCCTTTGGTAGGGTATATCCCTGTTTCGTCAGTGTGATAGATGTACAGGATCACATCCGGCGCCAGGGTTTTACCATCTTGCAGGTATACGGTGCCCGTTAGTTTGAGCTTGTCTTGCGCATCCGGATGGAAACCCGGCAGTGTATCAGTTGCGGTAAGTTGTTTATCACCATATTCAAGCAGTGCCTCGCAACCTTCGCAGGGACCTCCTACATGCCGAGAAGTCTGTTGGATTTCTTGTTTGTCCTGTGCCTGACAGCTAACCGCAGTGCTCAGCAAAAGGTATAGAAGGATCGTTTCTTTCATGAAGGTAGCGTAAGGTATAACATCCTTCTTACGTGCTATTTGCCGTAAAAGGCGAAGCAGTATGCAGGCGCATACTTTGTTATTTAAGGCTACAATCACCAATTTTACTGCATGTATACGCGGGAACAGGCTTCTAAACTCAGACAGGCATTCTGGACAGCATTCGGACAGTACATGGCGCCCGTGCTGTCTGCAGAAGGGTTGCCAACCAATTGGATCAATTACAAGACGGGCCTGAAGAACGTGTACTTCCGTATGCAGGTTGACAAAAGAGAGGCTTCCATTGCCATCGAAATGACGCAGCAAGACCTGGAAATCCAACAAATGTTTTTTGAGCAGTTTGAAGCCCTGAGGGAGCTGCTGCACAGCACACTGGGAGAGGAGTGGGTGTGGGACCTGCACACGGAAGACGAGTACGGAAAAGGTGTAAGCCGCATTTACACCGAGCTGAAAGGGGTGAGCATCTTCAACCAAGACGACTGGCCCGCGCTGATTTCTTTCTTCAAACCCCGCATCATTGCCCTGGATGCCTTTTGGAGCGACGCCAAATACAGCTTCGACGAGCTACGATAGGTATAGCCCTAGCGCTTCCGTGCCTGGCGCTTGAGTGGCTCCAACAGATATTCCAGTCCGTTGATCTTGATCTCGTAGAGGGTTGCCAGCAACATGCCGAGCTTGCCGGGCGGAAAACCTTCGCGGGCGAACCACTCCAGATACGAAACCGGCAAATAGCACAGCACCGTGTCTTTGTACTTGCCGAAGGGCATTTTCATTCGCACCAGTTCGGTGAGCATGGAGGAGTCGGGTTGCATAGGCTTGGTCTTTTTCCCAAAGATAAGATATAGTTGCCGGGCACAAAAAACACTTCAGAACAGTAACAGACGCGTGACCTTGGCTGAAGAAGAATTTTAATCCAGCACTTCGCTCACGTGTTTGCGGATGTTGTGGCAAATCTGGTCAATGGGCAGGTCGTTGGGGTCAGTGCCAAACGGGTTTTCAATCTCTTCCGCGATCAGCTCCAAACTAGCCAATGCATACAGGATTAGGATCACCACCGGTATTACATAATAACTCAGACTGAATACCCAGCCAAAGGGCAACGTCATCACATAGAAGAAAATAAATTTCTTGATGAAGACACTGTAAGTATAAGGTATGGGCGTGTTTTTGATGCGCTCACACGCGCCGCAATGTTCTGTCAGGGCCTTCAGCTCTTCGTTGAGTACCAGCATTTGCGCCGTGTCTATCTTACCATGGGTATACATGGCGTTCAGCCGGGCGTACATACCGGTAGCCACCTGGTTAGGGAGGTGCTTTTCTTTTTTGAGATCCAGGACAGGGTCCAGTTCACGGAAGTCTTCGTTTTCGCGCAGCAGGCACTTCATGGCGAAGGCGTAGTTCGGAATCATCAGCCTGAAAAAACGGCGGTCGTCCTGATCAGTAGCAATTGACTGCAGCTTTATGGCCAGGTTGCGCGAACTGTTGGTGATTCCGCCCCAGATCTTACGGCCTTCCCACCAGCGGTCGTAGGCGGTGTTGGTGCGAAACACCAGCAGGAGGGAGATTACGAATCCCAGCACGCTATGCATCATACCTACATTGCGAATGTACTGCGTCTCAGAAAGGTTCAGGAAGTTCAGCTCGACATAGGCTACTATACCTGCGTAAACGCCGACTCCAAACATAAGCGGCAGTAGCCTTCTGAATGTATCCGCTTTCGATAAGCGGAAGATGAAAACGAACCAGTCTTTGGGGTTGTAGTTGATCATAAAAAGAAATCCGCTTAGCCCGTCCCAATGTTTACGGGCAGGCTAAGCGGGGTTCAGTTTGGCTAAAAGCTGATCCTAAAGGTAAGCACAAATTTTTTTATCGTGCAAGACTTGGTTTAAAAAATAAGTATATTGATTTATTTATGTATTTGATTTTCAGTTCAATAAATTGATTTCAAGCTACGTGGTATGTTATGTCACTAAAGTTGCATCCTTAGCAGCACATTTTAGTGACCACCTTTGTTCTCTTAATATGGAATACTTTGTAAAGCACGGCAGTGTAGTGCGCGAGATCTGGGGAAAAGGCGACACCATTCTTTTTATTTTTGCGGGTGCCTCGGCCGAATTTGCGCTCAACAAGGCGGTAGACTGGCTCTACTTCACAGGCAGGCTGCCAGCTGACCCGTTGGGCCGCCTGTTCTCGACAGTAGGATACGCCCGGCAGATCGTGTTCTCCAGCATGGAGGGCGCACACAAGGCGATCGATACGATGGCGAAGATACATGCTGGCGTGGAGGCGAAGCGTGGCATGGCTATACCTGACTGGGCCTACCGGGATGTGCTGTTCATGCTGATAGACTATTCTATCCGCTCCTTTGAGTTACTGGAGCGGGCCTTAACCGAAGCCGAAAAAGAAGATGTGTTCGAGGTATTCTGGCGCGTAGGCACTCGCATGGGCCTACAAGGTTTGCCAGACAGTTACCCAGCCTGGCTGATAATGCGTACGCAACACTTAAAGGAAAACCTGGCACCAAGCCACCTCACAACCGATTTGTATAAGCAATACCGCAAGCACCTGGGGCCGGTAAGGTATAGGCTGCTGCTGGAAGGCCAGAAACTGATCGTGCCCGCCAATGTGCATGATCAGCTGGGCTTTAATAAATGGTCGACATTGAAGCCAGTGCTCCGCTTGTATAAACTGAGCCGCCATTTGCGTGCTGACTGGTTGATCAAATCGCTGATTCTGCCTCCGGCTTATAAAACCGAGATAAAGGAACTGGATGTGCATCCTGCATGAGGAGATACTGTTAGTGTATAGTTGTTTATTTATGTTAAATACAGGGTGGCCATACCTGAGCGATGGGTAGCTATACCTGCTCCAGGTACTCTTGGATTTCTGCCACCGTCTGGCGGGCGCTGCGGCCCACACCGATCAGGGTAGCAGAAGCAAAGCCGGTCCAGGTGCCGTAACCCACCAGCCACAGGCCTGCTTGTTCTTTGGCTTTTGTGCCATCCACTTCAATTCGGCCTTTTTGTGTTTTCAGATCAAGACAGTCCAGGTGATCGAGCGCATACCCGAAGCCGGTACACCAAATCACCGCATCCACCGGTTCTCGCTGCCCGTCTGACCAGACCACACCGTCTTCGTAAAAGCGCAGGAAAGGTCTCACCGTATGCAAGACCCCACGGCTGCGGGCCTCTTTTACGGGAGGCACCATCACAATATTGCCCACGTGAAATTGGGAAGTGTTTACTTCCTTGCCGTGCTGCATGGCGTAGTAGCGGGCCGATGCCTGGTCAAACAGCACGCGGCCGTCTACGTCATCGGGGAGAAAGATTACTTCGTTGAGCGTAACCCAGCTTGTATGGGCTACTTTAGACACTTCCGCCAATATCTGCGCACCGGAATTACCGCCGCCCACTATCAGTACCCGCTTATTTTTGAATGGCTCCGGATTTTTATAATCTGAGGAGTGCAGCTGCAGGTTTCGGAAAGTGTCGGCGCCGGGGTAGGCAGGTATAAGGGGCTTTCGGAAAGTGCCTGTTGCACTAACCACGGTACGCGTCAGGTAAGTTTTACGGGCGGTCTTCACTTCGAAAAGCCCTTCGCTGAAGCACACCTCCTGCACCTGCACCGGGCGCTCTATGGGGAATTCGTAACGTTGTTCATACCTGGTCAGGTAATCGATCACTTCCTCACGTGTTGGGAAGGCCCCCTGGCTCTCCGGCATCAGCCAGCCGGGCAAGCTACTGAAAGCGGCGGGAGAGAAGAGGGTGAGGGAATCCCAGTATTTGCGCCAGGAGGCACCGGGCGCTTCTTGATCGTCCAGCAAGACATAATGAAGCTTGGTTCTGCGCAGGTAATAGCCACAGGCCAGGGCACTCTGGCCTCCGCCAATTACTACCGTATCGTAAATCTCTTGCATGTTGCTCAAGGTATGGGGATGCTCCCTAAGATACTAAAATGCCCGGTAAGTTGGAGAATACCATACTTAATGTAGGACATTGAGTCCACTCTGTCATCTCGAATGCAATGAGAGATCTGAGTTATTTCGGGGGTTCTGCAATATTTCAGATTTCTCACTGTGTTCGAAATGACAATAAACTGTTTAGATTAATCGTAGTGAAAAGTAAACTTTGCATAAAGCTCGCGCCAGCGGCGGTTAAGCCTTACGCGATTTGCTACCAAGATCCTTTCAGGATGACAAAAGGCAGAATAAAACGACCCTTGGATAGAGCTGTATAGATAGAGATGTATATAAAACAGAAAGCCCCGACAAGTGCCGGGGCTTTCTGTTTTGATGGAAGAGGTCGACCTATTTCTGGGCCTGGCCTTTTGCTTCTATGTCTTTAAGTAGTTCGAGCACTGCCGCTTCCAATTGCTGGTCTTTGCCTTTGCTTACCAGCTCGTACTCGTTGGCTACTTTCACATCCGGCTCGGTCTGCAGATTCTCCAGGTACTGCCCTTTGATATCCTTTACACCCAGTGGCGGAACACCCCAGCGCACGCTGCCGTTTTGCAGCATTTCCCAGCCACCAAAGGTACAGGTACCCGGTACTGGCATACCTACCAGCTTGCCCAGCTTAAGGTCGATGTAGCTGTAGGCGAAGCAATGGCCGTCGCTGTAGTTGGCTTCGTTGGCCAGCGCGATGCTTGGCTTCGTCCAGCGGAAGGATGGCTCAAAACCAGTCGAACGGGTGTCGGTGGTGTAGTCCAGGAACTTTTGCCCGCTCAGGAACATGGCCAAGTCAGCAACCAGGTCACCACCGCCGTTGTTGCGTGTGTCAACCACCATACCTTTGCGGTTGGCGTATTTGCCCATCACTTCTTCGTACACCGTGCGGTAGCTCGGGTCGTTCATGCCCGGTATGTGCACGTAGCCCAGCTGACCGTTGCTCAGGCGATCTACCTCCTCGGCGTTGCGGCGTACCCAACGTTTGTATAGTAGCGGATTCTCCTCGTTCTGCGCAATCGGCTTCACGGTGATGTCTCTGCTGTTTTTTCCATTGGCGTCCGTCACAGTCAGCAAGGTGTTCTTACCGGCTTTGCGGTTCAGGAACTGGGCCAGGTCTCTGTCCGGGGTAATCGTCTCGCCGTCGATCTTCTCGATGATCATACCTGGTTTCAGGTTCAGACCAGCCTTGTCGAGCGGACCGCCCACGATCACTTCGTCCAGCTTGATGCCGTTGCCGTTATAGGTCTGGTCGTAGAAAATGCCAAGCGAAGCCGTGGCGTCACCGTTCGGATCGTTTTTGTTGTAGCTGGCACCGGAGTGCGACACGTTGAGCTCGCCCAGCAGTTCACTCAGCATTTCAGAGAACTCATGGTCATTGCTGATGTGTGGCAAGTAAGCTTCGTAGTCGGCTTTCAGTTCGTCCCACTTGGTGCCGTGCAGGTTAGCAGTATAGAAGGTTTGCTTGGTGCGGCGCCATACGTGCTCAAACATGAAGGCACGCTCGGCGGCCATGTCCAGGTTCATTTCGCCATCCACTTTCACGGTCTCCTGCTTGTTGTTACTCGGGTCCAGCTTCACGATCTTGCCGTCCGATTCCAGGAACAGGTTTTTCTGCTCTTTGTCCCACATCATGCGGGCACGGTTGGCATTAAGCGTTACCAGCATTTTGGTCTCTTTGCTGCGCAGGTTCGTCGACCACAGGTTGAAGCCTTTCTCAAACTTGGCCAGGTAGTAGAGCGTCTCGCCGTCTTTTGACACCAAGGCGTCGGACAGACTGGAAGAGTGCAGCGTCAGTTTGGCTTTGCGGTTGGTCAGGCCATCCCAATCGATCTGAAATTCTTTTTTCGGCTCGTCTTTTTTGGCTTTTTTCTTATTCTTCTCCTGGTCTTTTGCTTTCTCCTTCTCTTTGGCAATTTTCTCTTCCTGCTCTTTCACCAGGGCGTAATCCTCTTTGCTCAGTCTGTACTTGTCGTACGCATCCTGTGTGAAGAACAAGGCATATACGTCGGCTTGTGCGCCGCCGCTGTTGGCCTGGCTGCGCATACCGTCGCGGGTGCTGCTCCAGATCATCATCTCACCACCCATCATCCATTTCGGAGCGAAATCGCGGTAGCCACTTTCTGTCAGGTTGATCTTTTTGCCTTTGCCGTCCGCTGCAATGATGCCCACCTCACTATTGGCAAAGCCCGGCTCCGAGTACTCGAACAAGATCCACTTACTGTCCGGGCTCCAGGTGAAGTACTGGTCGTTGTCACGCATCGAGAACAGCTCGTTGGTGTTGAGCAGCGTGCGCACCTGCTTGGTGGCCAGGTTCAGCACTTTCAGCGTGATGCGGTCTTCCAGGAAGGCGACTTCTTTACCGTCCGGCGAAAATTGTGGGTCGTAATTCTCCTTTTCATTTTCGATTAGCGGCGTCTCCTTGAGCAGGGTAGATGCGTAAAAGTATGGCTCCTCGGAGCGCACAATATCCGTCTTGTAGATCTTCCAGTTTTTGCCGCGCTCGCTGGCGTATAGCAGCGACTTGCCATCAGGCGAGAAGCTCACGTTGCGCTCCTGCTCCGGCGTATTGGTAATGCGCTTGGTCACCGATCCTTCCACGGCGCTCACAAACACCTCGCCGCGGTAAATGAAAGCCACCTCTTTGCCATTTGGCGACACCGCCATATCACGGAGGCCACCATTCACTTTCAGGATGCTTTCGTTGTTGGTCTTGGCGTCTGTTGCGATGCGCACGTTCACTTTCTGCGCCTGTCCGTTTGGCTTCCTGGTATAGAGCTCTCCGTTCTGGCTAAAGCTCAAGGTACCATCCTGTGCAGCTGTCAGGAAGCGAACTGGGTGCTTTTCGAATTTGGTCACCTGTTCAGACTTGGCAGGGCCCTGCGCAGCCATTTTGTGTACGTTCAGGGTGCCGCTGGCCTCGCTCAGGTAATAAATTGTTTTGTCGTTGTCAGCAAACACCGGGCTGCGGTCTTCGCCTTCGTAGCTGGTGAGTTTGGTGTGCTTGCCGGTTTTGGTGTCATACTCCCAGATGTCCCGGGTAACGGAGGACACATGGTGCTTGCGCCACTGGTTCTCACCGCCTTTGCGGTCCTGGTACAGCATTTTGCCGCCGTCACGGCTTAGTTTTACCTCTTCGGCCGGAGTGGTAAGCACCTGCTTCACACGTCCGCCAGACACGGCTACCTGGTACAGTTCCGGCTGGTAGGCTGTCGGGAACTGCCGGTTGCTGGCAGCGTCGTGACGGGTAGAGCCAAAATACAGCGTTTTGTTGTCCTGGCTGAACTCGTACGGATACTCGTGCGCCGAGTGAAAGGTGATGCGCTGGGCGGCACCACCGGTGGCAGGCATTACAAAAATATCGAAGTTGCCGTAGCGGTCGCTGGCAAAGGCGATCGACTTGCCGTCGTGGCTCCACACCGGCATGAAGTCGTGTGCCTCGTGCAGTGTAAGCGGAGTAGCAGTGCCGCCTGCTGCCGGTACGGTATAGAGGTCGCCTTTATAGGTGAAGACAATAGTTTTGCCATCAGGAGAGATGGACGGGTAACGCATCCAGGAGGGTGCGTCCTGTGCAGCAACTGAAAGCGCCGATCCGGCGGCCAGCAATGCTGCTAGAGCAAACTTTTTGATCATAGGGTTTCGGATTGAAAGCCCCTAAGATAAGCAAGAAGCAGATAATATGGTATAGGTAAATTACTTAATGCGATTGCATAACGAGCGCCAGCACACAAAACGCCACAATAACCCATAAAGTAGGGGAAATGGTACGGCCCTGTCCGGTTGCTACTTTCAAAACTGCCCAGCTGAGAAAGCCCCAGATGATACCCTGTGAGATAGAATGGGTGAAAGGAATCAGCACCATGGCCAGAAAAGCAGGGATCGCCTCATCCATCTTCAGCCAGTTGATCCGGACGATCGGGCGCACCATGAAGGCACCCACCAGCACCAGGGCCGGCGCGGTGGCTATGGCAGGAATCATGGAGAGCAGCGGCGCCAGGAACAGGAAAGGCAGGAAAAGCAAGCCACCCACCACCGCCGTCAGACCGGTGCGGCCGCCGGCTTCTATACCTACCGCCGACTCCACGTAGGCCGTGCCGGGGCTGGAGCCCAGCAAGCCCGAAATGGTTGTGGACACGGCATCGGCGGTGAGGGAACGGCCCACATTGCGGGGCTCTCCGTGCTCATCCGTCAGGTTAGCAGCCTCGGCCAGGCCCACGAACGTGGACAGACTATCAAATAAATCGGTGAAAACGAAGGCGAAAATAACGGGGAAGACTGCAAACTGCAGCGAGTTGACCAGGTCAAGCTGAAAGATCAGGCTGAAGTCGGGAGCAGCGAAGAGGCCCTGCCAGCTGATAACGGGAGCCGCATCCATCGCCCACCACCGCCCCAGCGGATAGGCGGCCAGCGTGGTCAGCGCTATACCTACCAAAATGGCACCCGTCACGTTGCGGGCAATCAGTATGGCCATCAAAAACAGACCTGCCAAAAAAGTGAGCACGGAGGGAGAGAGCGGACCCAGGCCCGTCGTAGTAGCCTCATTTGGCAAGATAAACCCAGCGTTGGCGAAGCCGATGATCGTAATGAACAGACCTATACCTGCGGCGATGGCATAGCGCAACGGACGAGGTATGGCTTTGACGATGAGGGTGCGCACTTGAAAGACTGACAGCAGCAGGAAAATGATGCCTGACCAGAAAACGGCGCCCAGTGCCACCTGCCACGTGATGCCCATTCCCAAAACTGCCGAGAAGGTAAAGAAAGCATTCAGTCCCATACCTGGCGCCACAATAATCGGGTTGCGGGCATAGATTCCCATCATCAGACTGCTAAAAAAAGACACCAGAACCGTCGCGGTCAATGCTCCTGAAAAAGGCATGCCCGCCTGGCTCAAAATGGACGGGTTCACTACAATGATATAGGCAGTGGCCAAAAAAGAGGTGAATCCAGCCAGGACCTCTGTTCGGATGGTCGTGTTGTTCTTTTTCAGTTCAAAGTATGACTCCATGCTGGGACGTGGGTTAGAATGGTATGGCGGTTTAATGTTAGGCAATTTATACGGAGATGTCTTAAAGATATGTTAAAGTACTGCTTTTATGCTCGATTTCTCCTACCCCAAAGCAACCCTCTCCCTGCCCCCTTTCTCTTTTGCTTATACTTCTTTCAGGTGTGTGTCCGAAATCAAAACGGGGTGTTCATTTTCAGACACATACATGATGGCAAGCATCTTAAAAATATCCATAAGAAATTGTTATTCAGTGATTTATGTATTTGGCACATAATTAGGATAAGCAAATTAAAACTATGAAAAATAAATACCAGGCGCACATGAAAAATTCTCTATCTTTCCAATCTCAACGCAACATCAAGGCGCACTTGCTGGTGTTGTTTTTTCTCTTCGTTTACACTTCCGTGTCGGCACAGCAGGCCACTATTGCGGGCAAGGTGATGGAAGCAGCTGACAAGCCCATGGGTTATGCCAACGTGCTGCTGCTCAAGGCGACAGACTCCTCGCTTGTGAAAGGGACTCTCTCGGATGAAAGTGGCGCCTTCTTGTTTGAAGGTATAGCCGTGGGCAGGTATAAGGTGGTGGCCAGCATGGTCGGTTTCGGCAAGTCGAAGGCCATGGAGGCGAACGTGACGGCAGAGTCAGAAGCGCTCAAACTGAGCCCGATTATGATGAGCCAGGCTGCCACGGCGCTGAAAGAGGTGGTGATTGAAGGGCAGAAACCGTTGATAGAGCAACACCTCGACAAAACAGTGTTGAACGTGGAGAACAGCATCGTGTCGGCGGGCAACACGGCGCTCGAAGTGCTGGAAAAGGCACCGGGCGTAGTGATTGACCAGAACGACAACATCAGCATGCGCGGCCGCCAGGGCGTGATCGTGATGGTGGACGGAAAACCGGTACCGATGTCGGGCTCGGAACTGGCCAACATGCTGCGTGGTATGTCAGCTAGCAGCGTGGAGAAGATCGAGCTGATCACGAATCCTTCGGCCAAGTACGATGCGGCAGGCAACTCCGGTATCATCGACATCCGCCTGAAGCGTGACAAGAGCCTGGGTACCAACGGCACCTTCAGCGCTTCTTACGGACAGGGCCGCTTTGCCAAATCGAACCAGGGGGTGCAGCTGAACCATCGCACCAGGAAGTTTAACCTCTTCGGCAGCTACAACTACGTACTGCGCAAAGACTTCAACGACCTGGACATCTACCGCCGCTTTCTGGACGAAAACGGTACCTTCATAGGAGCTTACGATCAGCAGAACAGGTTCGATTTTGTGTTTAACAACCACAGCGGCAGGGTAGGGGCCGATTACTTTCTGTCTCCTAAAACAGTATTGGGCGTAGTAGCCAGCGGCTTTGTGTCGGACGTGGACCGGGGCACGAACAACCGTTCCAGCGTGATCAGCGCAGGCGGACAGGCAGAATCCTCTTTTGTGACAAGCGCCGACGTGGAACACGGCCGTCGCAACCAGGCCTACAACTTCAACCTGAAGCATACGATCGACAGTGCGGGCCGGGAGATCACCGCCGACGTGGACTACATCACCTACCGCAATACGGATGAACAAAACTTCACCACCAACTACTATAACCTGAGTAACGAGCAGATCCGCGACCCCTATTTGCTGTATGGTACGCTGGACGGTGATCTGACTATCAAGTCTGCCCGCGCCGACTACCGTCAGCCCTTGGCTGGCATCGGCGGTAATTTTGAGGCAGGCTTAAAAAGCAGTTTGGTGACAGCTGACAACGACCTGAAATTTTACGACCGCAGCAATGGCGGCAACGAACTGGACACCGATAAAAGCAACCATTTCCTGTATGACGAGAACATCAACGCCGCCTATGTGAATGCGAACAAGAAATGGAAAAAGACAGGCCTTCAGCTGGGACTTCGGGTAGAGAACACCATCGCAAAAGGGAGGCAGCTCACCGATGGCCAGGAGTTTGACCGCAACTATACGCAGGTATTTCCGAGCGCTGCAGTTAATTACAGCCTGAACAAAAAGCATGACCTGGGTATGTCGGTGAGTCGCCGCATCAACCGTCCGTCTTACAACCAGCTCAATCCTTTCAAAAACTTCCTGGACCCAAGCACCTACGCAGCGGGCAACCCTTTCCTAAAGCCAGAATTGTCTTACTCCTTCGAACTGACCCATACTTTCGACCAGCGTTTCATCACCAAGCTAAGCTACAGCCACACCACTGATGTGATGGTGAACGTGCTCTCACCAGACCCGAGTGCTGAGAGGCTGGTGGTGCAGACTATCCGCAATCTGGCCACACTCGACTATTACGGTCTCACCGTGACGGCACCCTTCTCGATCGGCAACTGGTTCAACAGCATGAACAATGTTACCTTCTACTATGGTCACTACAAAGGCTTTGTGGCAGATACCGATCTGAGCAACGGTATGCCAACATTTAACTTGAACTCGAACAATACCATCAAGCTGCCGAACGATTGGTCAGCCGAACTGGTGGGCGTGTACCGCAGCCGTGAGATCTACGGCTTCCTGGATGTGGACCCGATCTGGTTTGTGTCCGCCGGGGTGCAGAAGCAATTCTGGGCCAAGAAAGCGAGTGTGAAAATAAATGTTTCGGATGTATTCTTTACGAATAAAGCACATGGCTATACCGCTCTGGCCCGCTACGAGGAGAACTTCTACCAACGCCGTGACACGCAGGTGGCGACCCTGAGCTTCAACTACCGTTTCGGACAGGCGCAGTCAGGTCCGTCACGCCGCCGCACCGGCAGTGCCGAAGAGGAAACAAAAAGAGCAAATTGAGTGAAAGTGAAAGAGTATTAAGACTGGTTTTTGTTAATTGATAAAGCGCCTGGGTTTTGCCCGGGCGCTTTTACTTTTGAGTGCGTATACCTGTTTGGCTATACCTGACGCCCTATGTTGCATACCGCCCAATTTCGGTTTCAAGGCACGTTGAATGACTTTCTGCGCCCCTGCCAGCGCAACATTTCTATCTGCTATACCTTCGCGGAACACCAAACCGTGAAAGACATGATCGAGGCCATGGGTGTGCCCCACGTGGAGGTGCGGGAAGTGCTGGTGAATGGAAAAAAAGTAAACTTTAGTAAGCGGCTTGAGTCTGATAACCAGGTAGAGGTATATCCTTTCGAAGGAGGGGAGGCGGAATTACTGGCAGGTATAGCAGATCAGCGTTTCGTGCTGGACGTGCACCTAGGCTCGCTGGCTCGTTACTTGCGACTGTTGGGCTTCGACACGGTATACGGGCAACACCTGCACGACCCGGAACTCGTTCAGATCTCCAGCGAAGAGAAACGTATTCTGCTTACACGGGATGTCAACCTACTCAAGCACAACGCTATAACCGCTGGCTACTGGATGCGGTCACAAAACACCGAAGAGCAACTGCAGGAAGTAGTCAGCAGGTATAGGCTAGCTGATCAGTTCCGACCTTTTACCCGCTGCATGATCTGTAACGGCCACATTGTGCAGGTCGAGAAAAACCAAGTGCTGGCGCAGCTGCCACCTAAAACCCAATTATACTTCGACGAATTTTACCAATGCCAGCAATGCAGACGGGTCTACTGGAAAGGCTCGCATTATAAGCGGATGCAGGAGTTGATCCGGCGAATAAAGGAGAAGGAAAGGTATAGCTGATACCGTAAAAAAAACAGGCCCCGCTACTGATAACGAGGCCTGCCTTGCTGATCTTAAACCGATTGCTATACCCGGTAGCAGATGGCGTTGATGTTCATGCCAGCTCCGACTGAGGCAAACAGAATAATGTCACCTTCGTTCAGCTCGTGCTTCTCATCCTGGCCTTTACGCACGATGTCATACAGTGTCGGAACGGTGGCTACGGAGCTGTTGCCCAGATAGTGGATGCTCATCGGCATGATGTCTTCCGGAATGTCGCGTCTGCCGTAGAGTTTGAAGAGCGCCTGAATCATGCCTTCGTCCATTTTCTCGTTGGCCTGGTGGATGAACACTTTTTTCACGTCTCTGATATCCACGCCACACTGATCCAGGCACTCTTTCATGGCCTCCGGCACGAGCTTGATGGCGTACTCGTATACCTTGCGGCCCTTCATTTTGATGTAGCGCACACGCGGGTCACCGTCCGGCATATAGGACTTGTTCATGTTGATGTAATAGGCTTCCTCCACACTGTGGCTGCGGGCGCAGCTGGCCAGTATACCGCTGCCGTTCTCCGGCACTTCGTGGTACTCCACCACGGAGGCGCCAGCGCCGTCGCTGAAGATCATGCTATCGCGGTCGTAGAGGTCGATCACGCGGGAGAGGGTTTCGGCCCCGATCACAAGTGCTTTTCGAGCCATACCTGCCTTAAAGAAAGCATCGGCCTGGATCATGCCCTGCACCCAGCCCGGACAACCAAACAGGATATCATAGGCCACGCAATTCGGGCTTTTGATCTTGAGGTTGTGCTTCACACGACTTGCCAGTGCCGGCACGGCGTCAGACTGAATGGTGCCCTCGATCACGTTACCAAAGTTGTGCGCCACAATGATCATGTCCAATGTTTCGGGATCGATGCCACTGCTGCGGATGGCCTCTTCAGCGGCAAGGGTAGCGATGTCGGAGGTAGTGAGGTGGGAGGCCACGTAGCGGCGCTCCGCTATACCTGTTATTTTCTGAAATTTCTCAACGACCACATTCGGACAGACTCCGATCGGTTCGCGCTGATCAGTATAGAAATTGTGAGAGGTAAAGTCATGGTTGGTCTTTACTTCAGTCGGGATATAACTGCCGGTGCCAGTGATAACGGATCGCCACATATTGGTATGATAAAAGGTAAGAAAAATCAGTCGGGATTAAGCCCCAACTGCCACCCAATATATTGGTTATCACTATATACGGCAAGATAAATTCATTAAAAACGTTGGAACACCGGTCGTTCTGGTTACCCTGCCAGGTATAGCGCAATTTATACGCTGATTTCTGCTATTGATAGCCTTTTATTACCTGCTCCAGCTCCTCCATGAACAGGTGTATGTGGTAGCCGTCGGCCAGGGCGTGGTGCAGTCCGATGCTGATGGGAAGGTATACCTTATCGCCACGCATTTCCAATTTGCCATACCCGATTTTTGGTACGCCTGGGTCTTCCTGACCGGTTGAGAAAGCATGCTCCATCCCTTTAAAAGTAAACCAGGGCAGCGTAGTCATGTGTAGCAAATCGACACCCTGGTGACCATTGAATAGCTTTTTGCTTTGCTTTACAATTGCTACGATGTCGGCCCCTTCAGTGCAGAAATCCTCCAGCTTTTCGTGGTAAGGGAAGTGGGTGAAGGCAAGTTGCTTGTTGTCTTTTAAGATAGTTGTGGACAGGTCTAGTCCACTATACCGGACCACTTGTCCATTTTCAATGCGCAGCAGGAAGTTCTCGGTTTGTCGGGCAGCCTGCACAGTGGCATGCATGTAGGCCAGCGAGACTGATAGACCGTGCTGTTTGCAATACTGGTAAAGCGGTGTGATATCAGCCTCTGTGTGAACATTGAAAAACGGCTGGGTGAATGTGCTGAAAAATCGGAAGGTCTCTTCGCGTTCCCATCCCTTGATAGGTATAATTTCTTTGCTGTAGCGGCTCTGCATGTATTAGTAGGACAGTTTTTTAGTGGCCTGTCATTGATGAACGAAAGCGCAAAGATAGCTGATGCTGCGTATTTTTATTTTTTTCTGCCGCTTAAATGCAAAAAGTATATGCTTTGTTATGAATATTCTATTATATTTATAGCACTATATACTTGATGATCTGCAATTGCCTATGAACGAACTTTTACAAGCTACTTTTTCCGCCGTTAACATCATTCCCACCGCCTTACTCGCATTCGTAATGCTGTATTGGCTTGCCGTCATCTTCGGTCTGCTGGACCTCGACTTTTTCGATGTGGATGTAGAGCCCGAGGTGGATGCCGATGGCGTGTCGGCCGTCAGTTGGCTCAACAATGTCCTGGCCTTTTTCAACCTGGGCAAGGTGCCTTTCATGGTGTTCCTCACTTTCCTGGCGCTGCCTTTCTGGGCATTCTCGATCCTGGCTAACCACTACCTCAACGACGGCTATACCCTGCTTGGGTGGCTATACCTGATCCCTTCTTTTGTGGCCGCGCTGTTCGTTGCCAGGTTCCTGACCATGCCCTTTGTGCGCATATTTGCCGCCATGGAGAAAGAGCACGAATCAGCTGCCAATATCATCGGGCAAATCTGTACGGTTACCTTGCCGGCCAACGGTAACGAGCTGGGGCAGGCTGCTGTGAAGACGGCTGGTGCGCCGCTCTTGCTGAATGTCAGAACCACCCAGGGCTCCGCTGTGCAAAAGGGAGAAACCGCGCTCGTGCTCGAGTACAATGCTGAAAACAAATTTTACCTCATAGAACCTTACCAAACCATTTAATTCGCATGCTAGAATCTTTATCCTTGTCTATCGTCATTATACTGGCGGTATTCGCGATTGGCTTTATCGCCATCGTCATCAAAATGTATCAGAAGGCCATCCAGGGCGAGGCCATGGTGCGCACTGGTCTGGGCGATACGAAAGTGTCTTTCTCCGGCATTTTTGTCGTGCCCGTTATTCATAAACTGGAGGTGATGGACATTACGCTCAAGACGATCGTGATTTCCCGAACCGGCTCCGAGGGTTTGATCTGTAAAGACAACCTGCGCGCTGACATCAAAGTGAATTTCTTTCTGCGCGTGAACAAAACCCCGGAAGACGTGATCCAGGTGGCGCAGTCGATTGGCTGTAAGCGTGCCTCCGATCATTCTGCGCTGGAGAGTCTGTTTGATGCCAAGTTCTCCGAGGCACTCAAGACGGTGGGTAAGCACTTTGACTTCGTAGACCTCTACCAGAGCCGCGACGATTTCAAGCGCCAGATTCTGCAGACGATCGGCACCGATCTGAACGGCTACGTGCTGGACGACTGCGCGATCGACTACCTGGAGCAAACGCCGCTGACCCACCTCAACGAGAACAATATCCTCGACGCCGAGGGTATCAAGAAGATCATCGACCTGACGGCCAAGCAAAAGGTACAGGCTAACCTGATCGAGCGTGAGAAGCAGAAGACGATCAAGAAGCAGGACGTTGAAGCGCAGGAAACGATCCTGGAGCTTGAGAAACAATTGGCTGAGAACGAGGAAAAACAGAAGCGTGAGATTTCTAACATCAAGTCGCGTGAGTTTGCTGAGATGGAGAAAGTGCGCCACGAAGAGCGCCTGAAAGCGGAGAAAGCCCGCATTGCCACCGATGAAGAAGTGAAAATCGCTGAGCAGAACAAAGACCGTCAGATTCTGGTGGCTGAGCGCAGCAAGCAGCGTACCGACGCTGTAGAAACAGAGCGCGTGGAGCAGGCCCGTATGCTGGAAGTAAACGAGCGGGAGCGTATCGTGTCGCTGGCTCAGATCGAGAAAGAAAAGGCTATCGAAGAAGAGCGCAAGAACATCCAAGGCATCATACGCGAGCGTGTGACCGTGGAGAAGGCCGTGGTGGAAGAAGAAGAGAAGATCAAGGATACCAGGGCATTCGCTGAGGCGGATCGTACGAAAGCAGTGGCCATCAAAAACGCGGAAAGAGAAGCAGAGGAGTCGCTGGTGAAAGAGATCAAGAGTGCCGAAGCAGCCCGTCAGGCAGCGGAGTTCCGCGCTAAGCAAATGCTGATCGATGCGGAAGCAGAGCAGGTTTCTTCGAACAACCGTGCACAGGCGATCAAGACCATGGCCGAAGCCGAAGCGGCGCAGGCAGCAGCAATTGGCCTGTCTGAAGCGCAGGTGATGGAGGCCAAAGCCCATGCCCGTCAGAAAGAAGGCGAAGCGGAAGCGCTGGTGATCAAAGCCAAAGCCAATGCGCAGGCCGAAGCCGACGAGAAGCTGGGTATGGTAACGGCCAAAGTGACCAAAGAGCAAGGTATAGCCGATGCGACGGTAGTAGAAAACCTGGCTGCCGCAGAAGAGAAACGCGGTCTGGCAGAAGCCCGTGTGATCGGAGAGAAATTCACAGTGGATGCCAAAGGTATAGAAGAGAAAGCCGAAGCCATGCGCAAGCTGGATGGCGTGGGCAAAGAGCACGAAGAGTTCAAGCTGCGTCTGGAGAAAGACAAGGCCATCGAACTGGCACACATCAACATCCAGAAAGACATTGCTGCTTCACAGGCCGAGGTAATTTCCGAGGCACTGAAGTCAGCGAAGATCGACATTGTGGGTGGCGAGACCATGTTCTTCGACCAGATCGTGGGCTCCATCACCAAAGGCAAGCAGGTGGACCGCCTGGTAAGCAACAGCGAAGTGCTGAACACCGTGAAGGACACCTTCTTTCACGCAAACGGTAACGGTCACGTGGACTTCCGGGAGAACCTGCAGCAGTTCATCAACCAGTTCGGTATGACCTCCGACGACGTGCGCAACCTAAGCGTATCAGCCATCCTACTGAAGATGATGCAGAGCAGCGCTGACGAAGGCACGCTTAACACCCTGAAGCAGTTGACCTCTACGGCCACAGCCATGGGTATAGCGGATAAGCCTTACATTTCACTGAACTAACCTCACCCCAAACCCCTCTCCTTTTAAAAGGGGCCCCCGCACCCCCAAAACAGGAGAGGGGCTTTTTTTATATTCGCTCAGGCCATTAGTACAGAATCTAGCTATGAAATTAATTTAAATTTTGAGCAATTGACATGATCTAAAATAATAGATGAAGAAATTATTTGCATTGACACTCATGGTTTTAGGATTAACAACTCTATCTGGTTGCAACGAACAAGAGCGTAAAAAATCAGATGTGGAAGCTATAGATGCTTCTATTGAAGCGTTTCTAAATAGGACTATATATAAGGAACTGACAACTGAAATACTTAAGTCCATACCAGATCACGAGTTAGAGCAGACGGTTTATGATAATATATATGCGATTATTGGAGAGGACTATGAAAATGAACTCGATAACGTCCGAAAATTAACAAAAGGGCAGCAGGCAATTTTCTCTACTTGGATGGTCGAGGCGGAAGTAAATAATGGGGGTTTCAACCAATTTTACTTCAATTCTAGTGGACAGTACGCAAATATGGCTGTTGATGGGTTTGAAACTGTTGGGGCAGTAAAATTTGCTGAACTGATGAAAGAAGCAAATAGAGTATATGCCTCCATTGAAAAGAACCTTGAAAAATTCGATGACGGCACACTAGAGAGTTTTAGCGCATCCTATAAAGAAAACCCTCTTAATGACCTAGATGATAAATTTTATAAACTAGGAGAATCAGAATCTTTATCGGGTTTAAAGGCGAGATATATTAGAGAAAATATTGATCAATTTATTACAAAGTAATACTGCAGTTGCCAGTTTATTAGCATCCTACTAAAGCATGAAAAACAAAACTACTCTCGCTATTGGAGTATTTACTATACTCTTTATCTACTCCTGTAGTTAGCAGGCCGTTGGAGAACAAGAATTTGCAGAGGCAGAGAAAATGAATACGGAAGAGGCTGTTCTGAATGTGGAGGATTTTGAGTCCGATACAACTTACAGATTTGAACTAGACACACCTTCACCTGATACTTTAAAGCTTGTTAGCCACAGTTGGTACTTCTATTATCCTTTCGGAAAATTCTCAACACCAGAAGAATTAAAAAGCTACTACAGTAACAGATATAGCTTTGAAGATCAAATTTCTCCCTTAGGTAGTGATTCGACAGAAGAAGTTGCCTTGTACAGGCTAAAGTTGGATAAGGGATTTGTCAAGTTCTTCCATACTACTCTGGAAGAATACTCAGAAAGTAATGATATGGCTATCGTGTCTGCTAACCTCACAGAGCCATCAATTCAGATGACAAATGGGTTAAAAGTTGGCTTGACGAAAGACGAAGTGAAGAAAATCCTTTTCAGCAAAGGCGAGCCAAACAACTTTATAAAGCATAATAATATTTTTGTAGAAACAGCTTCAACGGGTGTTTGGGTGTACATAAACTTCGAAAATGATAAAGTAAAAAGAATATTGATTGACACCGATTACCAGCTTAACAAAGAATAGTCTCTTGCAGATAAGGTGTATGCCTCAGCCATAAATAGTCTATTCTAACCATTTCCAATCTTAAATTCTTAATCCTCCACCCTCATGGAAGATACCAATACCGCCGCCATACCGACTGCCGAAAACGTGCAGTTGGAGGGTGGTACCTATGAAATCTTACGGAGCCGTCTGCAGAAAAGCGGGGCCGAACTGCGCGCACAACTGGAGCAGCTGAACCAAGAGCGGAAGAGCGTGTTCGGGGCGATTGAGACGAAGCTGATCACCACGGAGCGCATCACGACCGAGAACAATTGCGTGCCCTCAGACATGGTGCCCGTGGGCTATACCTTGCTTTTTGGCTACAACGTATACCTTGGGCTGAAGTCGGAGGTGGAGCTGTCGGATGTGTTCGGCGTTTATACCTACGAGGGCCACAGCTTCCACCAGCAGCCGCTCGACTTGCTACAGGACAAGACCTTTCAGGACGACTTTCAGAAGCTCTACAAATACTACAAGAACACCCAGTTCGTCAAGTTTGCGCACATCGGCAACTACCTCTACATGGTGTTCCGGGTGGGCAAGGGTCTTAACGATATCAAGACCTTTAAGTGGTTGCTCAAAGGCGACACGATCACCTACATCGACAACCGCAGCGACCACGAGTATGTGTTCCCCAACCAGCACGACTTCAGTTGGAAGCGCACCACCCGCGAAGCGCAGCGCAAAGGCAAGCACCCGCACGTGTCCATCGAAGACAAGGTGTTCGTAGAGACCGTTGGCGGTGACCTGACCATCAAGGTAGAAGATAACACCGATTCCGGCCGCGGCATTTATTCCGAAGAGGTCGAAGACAAAGACCAGACGCTGGATGACTCGGAAATCTACTACGCCGTGGTTGGCAATATCATCATCCTGAAGATCCGGCCATACCGCGAGAATAACTACCGCTACTTCGTTTACAACTCCAAACTGCAGGAAGCCCGCCGTATCGACGCGCTGGAGCACAGCTGTGTGCTGCTGCCGGACGGGCAGGGCATTATCTACGCCTATGGCTACTACCTGCAGACGGGCGAGTTCAAAGCTTTCGACAACAACCTGCAGGACATGCTCTTCGAGAAGCGCATTGCCTCCCCGAACGGCGAGGATTTCCTTTATGTGTTCTACAACAAAGAGACGAGCGTATACCTGTTGCTGTCCTATAACCTGATCACGCAGCAGATCGAAACGCCGATCGTGTGCCACGGTTACGCTATTTACGAGAACGGAGAGCTTTGCTATTTCCGAGCCGATGAAGAGGCGCAGAAGCACCATGCCATCCAGATCTGGCAGACGCCCTATATCGGGCCGAACTTTGTTATACCTGTCACACAGGAATCTTACCTCTACAAGATCGGCAACAAGGACATTGTGCGGGCCATGGCCGAGAGCAACGAAGTGCTTTCGCTGTTGCACAAGGATGATTCCTACGCCAACCTATACCTCGACCTGATCAAGAAAACGACGGATGTGCTGGATTCCTACCACTGGCTCAACCGTGCAGAAACTTACAACCTGGCGGCCCCGATTTCAGCGATCCGGCAAACGGCCACGGCCGCGGTGGAGGAGTACGAGAAGGTGCTCAGCATCAAGAAAAGCACGCAGGCGCAGATCAGTCAGGTGTTGGGGCAGGCCGATGCGCTTATCCAGACGCTGAAGTTCAGGAAGGCCGAGAGCATCAACGATTATGTGAAGTACCTGGCGGATTTGCGCGGTATACGTGGCGAGGTGATCTCGCTCAAAGAGCTGCGCTACACCGACCTGCCGACTATAGAAAAATACGAAGCACAGCTGCAGCAATTCGCGCAGGAGACAGCCAACGGAGCTGTTGATTTTCTTTTGCAGCCCAATGCGCTGGCGCCTTACGAGAAGAAGGTAAAGGAGATCAACACGGCCATTGAAGGTATAGGCAAGGTGGTGGAGGCCGACGCAACAGACAAAGAGATTGCGGCGGTGTCGGCGGAGCTGGAAATGCTGATCGATGTGGTGAGCAACCTCAAGATCGAAGATGCCACCCAGACCACCCGCATCATCGATACCATCTCGGCCATCTACGCCACCTTCAACCAAACCAAAGCCACCCTGCGTCGCAAGCGTAAGGAGTTGCTGAGCCAGGAGGGCAAAGCCGAATTCAATTCCCAGATAAAGCTCATCAGCCAGAGCGTGGTGAATTACCTCGACGTATCAGACTCGCCACAGAAGTGTGAAGAGTACCTAGCTAAGCTGATGGTGCAATTGGAGGAACTGGAAGGCCGCTTCCCGGATTTTGACGAATTCATTGAGCAGCTCACCGTCAAGCGAGAGGAGATTTACAGTGCTTTTGAATCGAAGAAGGTGCAGTTGCAGGAGGCGCAGAACAAGCGTGCCAACAGTCTTCAACAGGCCGCCGATCGCATCCTGAAAGCAGTACAGAACCGAGCCGGCAAACTCACCTCGGTGAGTGAGATCAACGGCTATTTCGCCTCTGACCTAATGATCGAGAAAGTGCGGAGCACAGTCGAGGAATTACTCAGGATCGGCGACACGGTGAAAGCCGACACCATCCAGAGTCGCCTGAAAACGCTGAAGGAAGACGCGGTTCGCCAGCTCAAAGACAAGCAGGAGTTGTTCGTGGATGGCTCCAATATCCTGAAGTTCGGCAAGCACCAGTTCACTGTGAACACGCAGCCGTTGGAGCTGAGCGTGGTGCACCGCGACGACGCCATGTACTACCACCTCACGGGGACCAACTTTTTTGAGAAGATCACCGATGACCAGTTCTTAAGCTATCGCCCGGTGTGGGAGCAGACGCTGGTGTCGGAAAACAACCAGGTATACCGCGCCGAGTACCTCGCCTTTAAAGTGCTGGAAGCAGCGCAGGAGAAAGGTATAGCCGGACAGCAAACAGAGAATAGTCTGAGCTACCTGACGATTGATGAATTGCACAAACTGACTGCAACGGAGCTGACCGAGTACGTGAATAGATTCATGGCCGTTCGCTTCAACGAAGGCTACATGAAAGGCGTGCACGATCATGACGCGGCCCTGATACTAGGCGCTTTGATTCGCCTGATTAAGACAGCCGACTTGCTCCGCTATACCTCCATCGACAGAGCCTGTGCCCAGCTGTACTGGCAGGTGTTTGCGCCCGAGTCGAAGAAGAAAACGCTCACGCACCAGCTCAAAGGTATAAGCGCCATTTTGCAGGTGTTTCCTGACACGCACGAGTTCGATGATGTGAAAGCAGATTTGCAGCAGGAACTCTATACCTTCCAGCAAGAAACCGGACTTTGTAGAGAGGCCAGTGCAGGAGAAGCAGGGGAGTACCTTTTCTACGAACTCACCCGCGGCAACCATTTTGTGATCGATAGTCAGGCCGATGTGTTGTACGATGGCTTTAAGCATTTCCTGACGGAGCGAAAGGTGCTGGATCGTTTTGAAGAATCGGTAAAGGCGCTGGAGGAGAATGTGGCCCACCAGTTCGAGCTAATACAGCATTGGCTCAAGGCCTACATCGCGCAGGCGGGGCAGCACGACAAAGCCGAGTATGTGGCCGAAGTCGCGACCTTGATCCTGACCGACAGCTACAATCCACTACAGGTGGTGCACACTGTCCTGAAAGAAAACCTGCAAGGTATGCAGGGCGCCCACCAGCAGGTACATGGGCAAAGCTACCAGTTGAACTACCACCAGTTTCTGCACCGTCTCCGCGACTATACCTCCAGCACGGCTACCGCGTTCATGCAGTTTACGGAGCTAAAAAAGAACCTGACGCAGCAGGCCGAGCAGGCGCTTCGCCTGAACGAATTCAAGCCGCGGGTACTCTCGTCTTTTGTGCGCAACAAACTGATCGACCAGGTATACCTGCCGCTGATAGGTGCGAATTTGGCCAAGCAGATCGGTTCTGCAGGGGAGACCAAGCGCACCGACCTGATGGGTATGCTGCTCCTGCTTTCGCCTCCTGGCTATGGTAAGACCACCATCATGGAGTACATCGCCAACCGACTGGGCATCATTTTTATGAAGATCAACGGTCCGGCCATTGGGCACCAGGTCACGGCGCTGGACCCGAAAGAAGCACCCAATGCCGCTGCCCGTGAGGAGCTGGAGAAGCTGAATTTGTCCTTTGAGATGGGCGACAACGTGATGATCTACCTCGACGACATTCAACACTGCAATCCGGAGTTTTTGCAGAAGTTCATCTCTCTTTGCGACGCCCAGCGCAAGATCGAAGGCGTGTACAAAGGCCGTAGCAAAACCTATGACTTCCGGGGCAAGAAGGTATGCGTGGTGATGGCCGGCAACCCCTACACCGAGACAGGGGAAAAGTTCCGCATCCCGGACATGCTCGCCAACCGCGCCGACATCTACAACCTCGGCGACATCATCGGCGACACGGAAGACGTGTTTAAACTGAGCTACATCGAAAACTCCCTGACCTCCAACACCGTGCTGGCAAAGCTGGCGGCAAAGAGTCAGAAAGATATTTACGCGCTCATTCAGCTGGCCGAAACCGGAAACAGCGAAGGGCTGGAGTTTGAAGGCAATCATTCTGCCGCAGAAATAAACGAGTATGTGCTGGTGCTGAAAAAGCTCCTCAAGATTCAGGATGTGATTCTGAAAGTGAACCTCGAGTACATCCGTTCGGCAGCTCAGGCAGACGAGTACCGCACCGAGCCGGTCTTCAAGCTGCAGGGCTCTTACCGCAACATGAACAAGTTGGCCGAAAAGGTGATGCCGATCATGAACGACCAGGAATTGCAGACCCTGATCTTGTCGCACTACGAAGCCGAGTCGCAGACGCTCACTTCCGGTGCCGAAGCCAACATGCTCAAGTTCAAGCAGCTGATTGGCATTATGACGGAGAAAGAGGCGCAGCGCTGGGAGGACATTAAAGCCACCTTTGTGCGCAACAACAAGCTCAAGGGCTTCGGCGGCAACAACCAGGTAGGGCAGGTGCTCTCTGAGATGGAAAACATTTCCGGTGGACTGGCAGGTATAAAGGATGTGCTGAGCCAGTTCAAACCGAGTAAACTGGAAGCCGAAGAGTTTTAAGGTATAGCAGTTTAAATAGAAAGCCCCAGCGGATATAACCTGTTGGGGCTTTTGTGATTAACTAATTATAGCTGTGAGCTCACGTTTTTAAAATCAAAGACACAGGAATCTTTTTGAGTTATATCAGGTTGACTAATCCCCGGATAAACCCGACCTTTGTACTTCTATGCAATTAGCCATTACCTCTTTAAATTCCGGCAGCAACGGCAACTGTTACTACATCGGCAACGGCCAGGAAGCTGTGCTGGTGGATGCAGGTATATCGTGCCGTGAAACCGAACGGCGCATGCAGCGACTTGGACTGAGTATGCGGCAGGTGAAGGCTATTTTTGTGTCGCACGAGCACTCAGATCACATCAAAGGCATTCCGGTGCTGGCGCGTAAGTACAAATTACCAGTTTACATTACAACCAGTACCTTGTACCGCTCCCGTATGGACCTGAGTGGGGTGGAGGTGGTGTCCTTCACAGGATACGAGCCTGTGCAGATTGGTAGTTTGTCTGTTACAGGTTTTCCGAAGTTTCATGACGCGGCCGACCCGCATAGTTTTGTGGTGGAAGGCCATGGCGTGAAGATCGGTGTGTTTACGGACATCGGCGCCCCCTGCGACCACGTCATCCGACATTTCCAGCAGTGCCATGCGGCTTTCCTGGAGACAAACTACGACGAGGGTATGCTGGAGCAGAGTTACTACCCTTATTATCTTAAACGACGCATCAGCAGCAATCACGGACACATGTCCAACAAACAGGCACTGGAGTTGTTTGTGGCGCACAAGCCGGCCTTCATGAGCCATGTGTTCCTGTCGCACCTCTCCAAGGACAACAATTGCCCAAAACTGGCGAAGAGTCTTTTTGAAACCTGTGCCGACGGCACGGAAGTGGTGGTCGCCTCTAGGTTTGAGGAAACACCCGTGTATACCATCAGCTGCCAGGGTGACATTTTCGAGCGTACCTTGTCAGTCAGTGACATTACACCGGCCGGTGATCAGTTGTCGCTGTTTTAATTTGCCCGCTTCAGATACTTATACAGCTCCGAGTCAGTAGATAGGATCACACTCGTTTTATCATCAAACGACTTTTCCAGCGTTTCCATGGAACGGAGGAAGCCGTACAACTCGCGGGCCTGGGCGTTGCGGTTGTAAGCAGAAGCGTAGATGGAAGTCGCTTGTGCATCGGCTTTACCACGAATCACCTCGGCTTCGCGGGTGGCCTGCGATGTGATCTGAGCCAGATCGCGCTCTTTGTTACCCTGTATCTTGCGGGCCTCTCCCTGACCTTCGGAGCGGAACTGATCGGCGATCCGGTTACGCTCACTGATCATGCGGTCGTATACCCGGTTACGCACTTCGTCCACGTAGTTCATACGCTTAAAACGGAAATCCAGAATCTGCACGCCCAGGTCAGAGGTGCGTTCGTTGGCGCGCTTCAGAATCAGCGCTTCAATTTTGTCACGGCCGACCGTTATTTTTTCCAGGTTCTCCAGATCCTCCATCACCTCGTCCGATACCTCAGGCTCGCGGTTGGTAGAGCGTACGATATCGAGCAGATCATGGCTGGCAATGGCGTTGCGGGTTTCACCGTCCAGTATATCGTCGAGACGTGACTGGCCGGAGCGTTCGTCGCGCAGACGGATGAAGAACTGCAGCGGATTGGTGATCTGCCAGCGGGCATAGGAGTCCACAAAGATGAATTTCTTGTCCTTGGTAGGCACCTGGTTAGCATCGCCGTCCCACTCGAGGTAGCGCTTATCGAAGAACTGCACCTTCTGTATGATCGGAATTTTGAAATGCAGACCCGGCTGCGCACGTGGTTCGCCTACAGGTTTACCAAACTGGGTGACGATGGCTTGCTTGGTTTCATCAAGTACAAATACGCTTGTGAAAAGCAATGTAAGCAGCAACACAGCGGCTAAGAGCGATAGTATCTTTGGAGTGTTCACAGGCTATTTCGTTTGCGTTTGAGTTTTGTTCTGATTCAGGTTCAGCAGCGGCAGCACGTTGTTGCCGCGCTCATCCACAATCACTTTGTCGCCTATTTTTGGCAGAATGCGTTCCATCGTCTCCAGGTATAGACGCTTTTTGGTTACCTCCGGGGCTTTGACATACTCCTCGAAGAGGGAGTTGAAGCGGGCGGCCTCACCCGTGGCCACGTTCACGCGGGTCAGCGCATAGGCTTCGGCGAGTTGAACGGTTTCATCGGCCTCGCCACGGGCACGCGGAATGATGCGGTTATACTCCGACTCAGCCTGGTTGATCAGGGTTTCACGTTCCTGCTGGGCCTGGTTCACGGCGTTGAAAGAGGGTTTCACGGTCTCCGGCGGATTCACGTCCTGCAGCACCACCTGGTCGATTCGGATGCCGTTCTCGTACTCGTCGCACATACGCTGCAGGAGCACTTCCATGCTGGTCGCCACTTCCTGGCGACCAACGGTGAGCACTTCGTTTACAGTGCGGTCACCTACGATTTTGCGCATCGCCGATTCGGACATATCACGCAGGGCTTTCTCGGCGTCGCGCACCTTAAACAGGTAATTGTAGGAGTTCACGATGCGGTACTGCACCACCCACTCCACATTGGCCAGGTTCAGGTCACCGGTCAGCATCAACGATTCGTCGTTGAAGTCCGCCTTAGAGTACTGGGTATTCCGTTCTAAATCTGTTGTTCTAAAACCAAACTCCTGCTTGAGCTGGCGCTGCACCGGAATCTTCCGCATTTCTTCTATGCCGAAAGGTAAAATAAAGTTCAGTCCGGGCTGCACGGTACGGTCGTAATGGCCCACATACATTACCACGCCTTCCTCTTCAGGACCCACTGTTTTAATGGAGGTAAGCAGGAGGATCAGCAAAAACAGTCCAAGCAAAATTTTGCGGAAGTGCTTGCTGAGCATGAACATGTAATACTGCAGGCGGTAATTTGGCTCGGCCATGGGCAATGCATCGGTTAGTTGATAGCGTTAAGATAACTAAAATATCTTAATATGTTGATGTATTGATAAGTGTAGTCACCGGGTTTGGAGGTGTTTTACTTAGGTATAAGTAGCATATGGAGGCCAGACTCTACGAGCGTTCTAAGCTTTTTCCGGGTTTTCTTCGTACAGGGTAAAAGCGAACAGGAAGCCTGTATTTTGTCATTTTCACTTAGCCCTAAACCGATATGAAACATTTTTTCACTTTTGTTTTTGCCCTGTTGATAGGGTATAGCGCCCAGTCCCAAAGCACGACTGTACCTTCAGCTGAGAATCAGATAAAGACCGCCGTACTGGCCGCTCCTGCGGACAAGCGGGAAGGTGCCACCGTGCTGGGTTATAATCAGAAAGGGGAGGTAGTGACGTTACGCAAAGGCACGAACGAATTGATTTGCCTGGCTGACGACCCAAACCAGCCCGGCTTTTCAGTGTCGTGCTACCACCGCGACCTAGAGCCTTTTATGGCCCGCGGCCGTGAGTTGCGCAAACAAGGTATGAGCGCCAACGACATTTTCGAGACCCGCGAGAAGGAGGCTAAAAGTGGAAAACTGACTTTGCCAAAGCAGCCCTCTTCGCTCTTTGTTTACAGTGCGCCGGATGAGCAGGTAAACGCGCGTACCGGTGAGGTAGCCGATGGCTATCTACGCTACGTGGTTTACATCCCCTGGGCCACTGCAGAGAGCACAGGCCTTCCGCTCAAGCCAGACCAGGGCACGGTTGCCATGCCCTGGATCATGCATCCGGGCACGCATGGGGCGCACATCATGATCAACCCGCCAAGAGCCAAAGCAGGAGATAATAAATAACAGCTACCTTATACCTCGGAGGAAGGGTTAGCAGGCATTAACTGGACAGTGTTAGCGCTTGTTCACCAGTTTGTCAACGCTTTTCAGAATAAAAAAAGCCATCACACCGCTAACAGCGATTATTTTAATGACTCTTTCCGGATCGGGGATGGATTTGAATTTTGTGTTGCCGTCTTTTATTTCGATGTAGCCTACAGGTTTGATGGCCACACCGCCACCGCCACCAGTTCCTTCTTCGCCCGCTTTGGAGCCACTTCCGCCACCGAAGCCATACATGGCCTTGGCCGCAGGTATAACAATTACGCCGTCACGCTCCACCGGATCACCGTAAATCGTGCTGGCATTTGCTGAAATGCCCAGCCGTTGCGCCAGACGCTCTATGAAACCGTTCTGCTCTTTCTTTGATGTCTCTTCCATGCGTTTGTATTAATTTATTTAATCAGTTGTACGTGATGAAATCCAATCGTTTCAGAAAAGCAGGAGAGTGGCATCATATGAATGGTGAGCATAGCCGAAGTGAAGGTATAGGTACAAAGAAACAGACCCGAGCACGCTCGGGTCTGTTTCTTTGTAGCGGGCCAGGCAGGTTGCCTACGCCGCTTTTATTCTAAAACCAAACTATATACTTATACCTTAGCAGCTTTCAAATCTATTAGTTCAGAAAGCAAGGTATAGGAGTACTGTCGTTTCTCCGGATCAAATATGCCTATTGAGATCATCAGCTCGTCCACCTGCGTCTCGTCCACAAAAGCCTTCAGTTCTTCTTCTACAGATTTTTTGCTGCCCACAAAGCTGTAGCGCAGCATCTGTTTCACGGCATACTCCTCCTGCAGACTCCAACGATCTTTCATACTCTCAACGGGTGGTTGCATCGGCAAGGCCTTGCCCTGTATCACGTTCAGGAAAGACTGGTAGAGGGAAGTGGCCAGGTGATTTGCTTCTGCATCCGTATCAGCGGCCACGACGTTCACGCAAGCCATGGCGTACGGCTCTTGCAGCTGGTCAGAGGGCTGGAAACTGTCGCGGTATACCTTGAGCGCGGCATGTAGCGCTGCAGGAGCAAAGTGACTCGCAAAAGCATAGGGTAGTCCCATAAGGCCAGCCAGCTGAGCCCCGAACGTGCTCGAGCCCAGAATCCAGACAGGTATGTCGAGGCCTTCGCCAGGAATAGCGCGCACCTTGGCAGTGCTGTTCTCCTTGCTCAGGTACTGGCGTAGCTCCGCCACGTTGTTCGGGAAATCTTCTACATTACCCTGCAGGTCACGACGGAGGGCGTAAGCCGTTACCTGATCAGTGCCAGGCGCTCGCCCCAATCCCAGATCAATGCGACCAGGGTATAGGCTCTCGAGCGTGCCGAACTGCTCGGCCACTACCAACGGAGCGTGGTTGGGCAACATGATGCCGCCGGAGCCTACCCGTAAAGTAGAGGTACCACTGGCAATATAGCCAATCAACACCACCGTGGCCGAACTGGCGATGCCCGGCATGTTGTGATGCTCCGCCAGCCAATAACGGGTGTATCCCAGCTCCTCTACATGGCGGGCCAGTTCCAGACTATGCTGAAAGGAGTCATGAATGCTCTTGCCTGTGCGGATTGGCACCAGGTCGAGTACGGAAAGCTTTATATCGCTCAGTTTTTTATCTGCCATTGTCAATTATCGTTTGTCCTTCATTAGCATACACCGCCCACTTCACAGCTATTGCCTTCTGTGTCGAGCTTCTGGATAGTCGGAGTTACTTGCTTAAATACGTTCAGGAAAGCTTCTGCAGGTTGGGCACCGCTTACCAGGTACTGGTCGTTGATCACAAAGGCGGGCACCCCGGTTATACCTGCGGATTGCGCAAAGGCTTCCATCTCGCGTACTTCCTTTTTGCCTTCTTCGCTTTCGAAGAAGTTTTCCAGTCGCTCAGTAGGTATACCTTGTGCTATACCTATTTCCTTCAGCACGGCCGTGTCGTTCATCTGGCGATTATCCGTGAAATAAGCTTTGAACAAAGCACTGGCTACTTCGTGCTGCACACCGTATTGCTCGGCCAGCCAGATCAGGCGATGCCCGTTGAAGGTGTTATTCACCGTCATGCTGTCCGAGAAGTTGAACATTATACCTTCCTCAGCACCAGCCTCTGTCATACGCTGGTCCATGGCCGGCACCTGTGCCACAATCTGCTCGCCGTAGTTGCCTTTGAAGTAGTCGAGCCGTCCCATACCGTTCTGCGGGATGTTTGGGTTCAGCTCAAAAGCTTTGAAACTGATCTCGGCCTCGTATTGGTCTTCCACCTGCTTCAGGGCTTTGTCGAGTCGTCGCTCGCCCACATAGCACCAGGGGCAGTTGATGTCGGAGAAGATGTCTATTTTGATTTTCTGCTTTGTCATAGTCATTAATTTAAATGCGTAAGCCGGCAAGAACCTGAAACAGGCTTTGTCGGCTAAACGTGTTATGCAGAAGCTTATGCTTCCAGTACGAATTTTTCTTTCTGACGTCTTACTTTTGGCAGGCTCGCCAGCCAATCGTTGTCGGCATCGCGGTAGCCGAGTGGCATCAGGGTAACACTTCGCAGGCCTTTGGCTGGCAGGTCAAGCAGTTTGTCCAATGCGGCGGCATCGAAGCCCTCCATCGGCGTGGCGTCCACTTTTTCGGTAGCGGCGGCAACTAGTCCCACCCCAAAGGCGATGTAGGCCTGACGAGCAGCCCAGTTAAAATTTTGTTCCTGTGTGTTTCGCTCAGCCATGCTCAATAACGTGTTCTTAAAGTCCTGCAGATTTTCAACAGGCATGCTGCGTTCTGAAGCGGTGTGCGAAATATACTCGTCGATTTGCGCAGGCGTAACATTGTCCCAGGCGGCGAACACCAGCAGGTGAGAGCTTTCCTCGATCTGCGGCTGATTGTAGGCAACAGCCCTAATCTGCTTTTTCAGCTCCTCATCCTCGATCAACAGCACCGTGTAGGGCTGCAGACCCATGGAGGAAGGAGCCAGGCGGATGGCTTCCAGAATGCGTTCTACTTTATCTGACGGCACGCGCTGGCCGTTCATACGTTTGGTGGCATAGCGCCACTGTAAGGTTTCCAGGATATTCATGTCTATACAACAGTTAAATTACCAGTAACGTTTCATAACTAGGTTACTTTTGGTAACTCAAAGGTATTTCTTAAATTTGTGCCTGTCAAGCAGGCACTTGAGCCGCACCAAGTAACATGGAAGTAACTATAGTTGATAATCAGCAACTTGAGATTCAGAAAAAGATCGATAAAGTTTTGTGCGGTAAAGCAGAGGTGGAGTCCTGCTGCCCGATCAAGGACATTCTGGCCCGTTTCGGCGACAAATGGTCCATCTATACCATTCTCACGCTCGGAAAGCAGGAAAAGGTGCGCTTTAACGAGCTGAAAAGCCAGATCACAGGCGTATCGCAGCGCATGCTCACGGTCACGCTGCGTTCGCTGGAAGAAGACGGACTGGTAAGCAGGCAGGTATACCCTGAAATCCCGCCCCGCGTGGAGTACAGCCTGACGCCGCTCGGGCAGGGGCTGTTGCTCCAACTTCTGCAACTTGCCGATTGGGCCAAACTGAACATCGATCAGATATTGGAGGCGCGGGAAAAGTATGCAAAAAAAGAAAAACAGGTTCAACTGACTTAGCAGGGCACTGCCTTAAACCAGCTGACTGTAAGTTTATTGGATGCTATACTTGCAGGTATATATTTTCAGGTATATTTAAACCCTGATGAGCCTTTTTCATCTAAGTTTAAATGGCATCTGCATGAAAACTTCAGTACGCAAACAAAAGCTGCAGCACCTCTATTGGCGAGCAGGCTTCGGTATACCTTTCAGGCCGGATCAGGCAAACGACGGTATCAAAAAGGCTGTTCGTGATTTGCTTGACCGGTCTAGTCAGGCAGTGCCCCTGCAAGTATCGCTTCCGCACACAGAATCAGTTCTGTCGGCCGATATGCAGAATGCCGACATGCGCCAGCTGCGGCAGCGGGAACGGAATAAAGGATTTGTGCTCCTCAACAACGCCTGGCTCCAGCAAATGGCCACCTCCGAAGCCCAGCTGCGCGAGAAGTTGACGCTCTTCTGGCACGGACACTTTGCCTGCCGTCTGCGGGAGCCCCGCTTTGCGCTGCAGCAGCACAACATCCTGCGTGAACATGCGCTCGGCAAATTCCCGGATCTGCTGCTGGCCATCTCCAAAGACCCCGGCATGCTGCAGTTTCTTAATAACCAGCAAAACCGCAAACAGCGCCCCAACGAGAACTTTGCCCGCGAACTACTCGAGCTTTTCACACTGGGCCGGGGACACTACACCGAACAGGACATCAAAGAAGCCGCCCGCGCCTTCACCGGCTGGTCCTATAACCCGCAGGGTGAATTCGTGTTCCGCGCACGGCAGCACGACAGGGGCAAGAAAACTTTTATGGGGAAGCAGGGGAATTTTGGAGGGGAGGAAATTCTGCAAATGATCGTCGAAAACCCGCGCACAGCCGAATTTCTGACAACGAAGCTCTATGCCTTTTTTGTAAGCGACGTGCCCAATCCGGAGCGCATTCAAAGTCTGAGCAGTTACTTCTACGAAACAGGCTATGATATACCCAAGCTGCTGGAGAAGATCTTCACAGCGAAGTGGTTTTACGAACCGGATGTAGTAGGAAGCAAAATAAAATCACCGATCGAGCTGCTGGCTGGTTTGCAACGGCAGTTTGACGTAACCTACGCCGATGGCCGAAGTCCGCTCGTGTTGCAACGTGCACTGGGGCAGGAATTATTCAGGCCACCCAATGTGAGCGGCTGGGCTGGTGGCCGCAACTGGATCGATAGCTCCACGCTCGCTTTCCGGCTGCGCATCGGACCGGCTTTGCTGCAGGATGCGGCGCTGGAAGTTAACCTAAAACCGGACGACGACACCGAACCAACCGCACCGCGAAAGCGCCGGCAGGATGGTTTACGGATCGTGCGAGCCAAAGCTGACCTGAACGGGCTGCACCAGCAACTGCATAAGGTAAAGGACCAAGACCTGATCCACAAGCTGAGCCAAAAGCTGCTGCAGGTGCCGCTGCGCCCCGAAACCGCAGCCCTGCTTTCGCAGCATATACCTGCTGGAGTGGCTCATGCCGACAAAGTCACGTTGCTGACGCTTCGGCTGCTTTCTTTACCCGAGTACCAGTTATGCTAGTTTTCCACCACTCACGTTAGCACGATGGCAACTAATTCCAGAAGAGAGTTTATCAAAATGTCAGCGCTGGCCTCGGGTATGCTGCTGGTCCCTAATTTCCTGCATGGCCTGGATCGGGGCGGGCTCCCACTGCTGGCCAACTCCAACGGCAAAAGGCTGGTGGTGATACAGCTCAGCGGCGGCAACGACGGTCTGAACACAGTAGTACCCTACCAGAACGACCTGTATTATAAAGCGCGGCCTACCCTGGCTATACCTGCCCGTGAGGTGCTCACATTGGAAAAGGGGCTCGGACTGAATCCGGCAATGGAAAAGATACGGCTGCTCTACGACCAAGGCTACGTTTCTATTCTGAATAGTGTCGGTTACCCCGATCCGGACCGCTCACATTTCCGCTCTATGGACATCTGGCACTCCGCCAGCGCCTCTGATGAGTACCTGAACACCGGCTGGCTGGGCCGCTACCTCGACAGCTTATCCGGGTCTTCGGCCAACTACGCCGCAATTGAGGTAGACGATACGCTCAGCCTGGCGCTGAAAGGGGAACGATACACAGGTATAGCCGTGCAGGATGTAAAGCGCTTTTTTCAGGCTACCAACGACCATTTCCTGAAGCAGGCGGCGCAGTTGCATGCGCAGGACCACACGCACCACCAGGTCGACTACCTTTACAAAACCCTGATCGATACGCAGCAATCGGCCGGTTACCTGCAGGAGAAAACCAAGGTATACCGCAGCAAAAAAGAATACCCGAACGGTGAGTTTGCCCGCAATCTGAAAACCATTGCAGAGCTGATCGCCTCCGGCGTGGAGTCGCGGGTATACTATGCCTCCCTCACCGGTTTCGACACGCATGTGCGGCAGGCGAGTCAGCAGGCCAACCTGTTGCAGGAGCTATCCGAGGGCCTGTACAGTTTCGTGGAAGACCTAAGGCAGCAGCAGGAGTTTGACAATACCGTGATCATGGTGTTCTCGGAGTTTGGCCGGCGCGTGGCTCAGAATGCAAGCAACGGAACAGACCATGGCACGGCCAACAATCTTTTCCTGATCGGCGGGAAACTAAAGCAGGCAGGTGTTTACAACGATGGTCCTAATCTACAAGACCTTGACCAGGGCGACCTCCGATATAGCATTGACTTCCGGAACATCTACGCCACACTGCTACACAACTGGCTGGACGGAAACGCGGCAGGAATACTGGGTGGCAAAACGCAATTGTTAACCGGTCTTATCTAAGGTATAGGCATAAAAAAAACAGCCGCTTATACCTGAGCGGCTGTTTTTTTTATGCTGGATGACTATCTTAAGGACTGGCTCTTTCCAGACTCACCTTAAAAGGTACCACACGCTTAATCTTGCCTGCAATACGATGATAGAAACTGCCGCTCACCACATTGATAATAACTCCTAAAGCAGCAGTGAATCGATGCGGTTGGCTTGTACCAGGTTCTCGCAGTTAGACCAGCTGAAGATAGTGAACCGGCCATCCTGGGAGGCAACCAGGGCTATGGCGTCGCGCTGATCTTGCACGAACTGAGCCGCTGATAAATGCCTTGTACCGCCGCTCACCGCAGGCTGATCTATGATGGCCTCCCCACCAATCACCGGCTCTGTCATGATCAGTTTTTCTACCGGGCTGCCTTCCGGCTTTTGGGTAATCTTGGCGCCAAAGCCATACAGTTCATACTTGTCACTGATGATGGTAGCACCGTCCACAGCTGTAAAACCGGCCAGCGCATCAATCGCCCGTTTCATCTCATCATGCCATTGCAGGTCCTTGTCTTCTTTCCGCAGCATCAACCTGGCCAATTCCGAATAGGCGGGGCCCACCGCGTACCGCATTGGGTGCCGGATCGACTGCCGCCATACTTCCGAACCAGTTGGCACCACCAGCAGGATGCCGCCTTTCTTGTGGGAACGCATCGACACGGCCAGCTGCACCAGCACATTCAGCGACTTGTTCCAAGCATGCAGGGTACTAAAGCCCAGCAGCGAGTACAACAGACCGGGACAGTCTGGTACGTGGATGCTTTGCTCGTCTACGATCTTTACCTGATCGCCCGTCAGCACGGCCACGTTCACAAATTTGCCAAAGCCATCCTGCCGGCGGTGCTTGATCACCAGCAATCCGGGTTCTGATACATCGAGTACAAAGCAGAAGTCAGGTATACTGCGCGTCATGCCCCAAATGTGCAGGTACTCTCCTTCATACCACACGCCCAGGTGTATGCCTGGTCGCTCCACACCCGGCCCGATCTTAGTGAGCACAGCAGGAGACAGGGTTAACCGATGTTCAAAAAGCAGTGGCTGCTCAGCTTGTTCGGGTGGCAAAAAGGCAAGCGATATTTTGGGCGATTGCCCTTCTTCCCGTCGCAGGCTCGCCCAGAAGGCGGTGTCGATGATGGTCTCGATGATACGGGCCGGGGGAATAGTAGCCAGCTTATGGCCGTTATCCTCTTTGGCTGCTTTGATCTGTCTGGTAAAATGGTCTTCCGCAATTTGGGCTACTTCGCGTGCGGCCTTGTAAGTCGATCTACCAATCATGTGTGTCATCCGGTTTCAGGTATAGGAGGCAGCACGCAAGCCAATACGGATGTCTAACTGCCAGAAGTTTTATACGGGGTTCGGCGCAAAACCTTACGATAGTCTTATTAGTACGGGCAGGAATGGAGAAACAGGCATGACTAAAAACGCACAGCCGCTGCAGAAGGTCTGCAGCGGCTGTGCGTTTAAAAGAGCAGGTATACGACCTGCATAATGGCAGTTTAGTCTAAACCACCTTTGCGTGTAGCAGGTCTTGGCTCTGGCCAGCTCATTTGCTCGCCTGTGCGTGGGTTAACCGGCATTACGCTGCGGTCACGCGATACCAGCTCCGGCTCTTCGCTGGCCATGTAAGCCAGAATAGCCGTCAGGATCACGTTGCTGCGCACGTCGTCGAACACCACCTTGTCGTAGGTGTCGCGGTTGGTGTGCCAGGTATAGTTGCCGTATGACCAGCTCAGGGAGCTCAGCATAAACGCCGGGATGTTGTGCGGAATGAATGAAGCATGGTCAGAACCGCCACCGCCCGGGAAACCAGGGAATGAGGTCTGTATGTCTTTGGTGATCTCACGTGGCACGGCGCTCAGCCAGCGGCCCATGTAGTCGTAAGAGTTCAGGAAACCCTGACCTGAAATGTTGGCTACGCGACCTGTACCGTTGTCCTGGTTGAACACAGCCTGTGTCTTCTTCACGATCTCCGGGTTGTCTTCTACAAAAGCGCGGGAACCGTTCAGGCCCTGTTCTTCGCTACCCCAGTGACCCACCAGAATGGTACGCTTTGGGTTCGGGTATACCTGCTTCAGAATGCGCATTACTTCCATCATCAGGATCGTACCGGTACCGTTGTCAGTAGCACCTGTGCCGCCATCCCATGAGTCGAAGTGGGCTGACAGGATCACGTACTCGTCCGGCTTCTCAGTACCTTTGATCTCAGCGATGGTGTTGAAAGTAGGAACCGGCTTCTTCGAATGCTTCGACTCGGCTACTACTTTGATGCGTGGCTTGCTGCCGTTTTCCGCCAGGCGGTAAAGCATACCGTAGTCTTCCAGGGCGATATCAACGGTAGGGATTTTCTTTGTATAGGCGCTGAAAATCTTGTTCACGCCAAAACCCTGCGACCAGTTCGACATGACGATACCGGCAGCACCAGCCTGTTCTAAAGCAACTGGCAGGGTGCGGGCATTTTTACCGGTGGCGGCAATGCGCTTGCCCCAGGCAGCGTTCTGTTCGTCACGCACTTTCTTCATCTTCTCAAACGACTCCGGTGTGGCGAACTCTTTCCAGTTGTACTCCGGTCGTCCGCTTGGCTGGTTCATCGATACCATCACCATTTTGCCTTTCACGCTAGGCAACCAGCGCTGGAAAGCAACAGAGTCAGCGAATTCCGGCATCGTGATCACCTCAGCCGTCACGCCTTTGGAAGGTGTGGAAGGGCTCCAGGCCAGTTGCATGCCTTCGATTGATTTTACACGTGGGTGCACCATGTCGATGTGTGTCACACCGCGCTCCCAGCCGCGCCACTCGCCGTAGTTCTGAACACGGGCATCAATGCCCCAGCCTTTGTACTTGTTCACAGCCCAGTCAGCGGCCTGCTGCATTTGTGGCGTGCCAACCAGTCTCGGTCCGATGCCGTCCATCAGTTCGTGGCCCAGTTTCTCGAGCTGCGAATTTTCATTGGCCATCTTGATGATGTTCTGGATAACAGGGTCCTGTGGTTTTTGGGCCTGTTCCTGCTGTTGTGGTCGCTGCGCGAAAGCCGCGCTGCTCACACCGCCTGATAGCATTAACGCCAGCGCCAGAATGTGAATAGGGTTTTTCTTCATGGTAATGTTTAAGGTATGGATTGTTTGTATGATATGTTAAGGGTATGCCCGCTCAAGATAGTAAAATTGTGTTGTTTAAGCCGAAAGCCCTCAATAGACTAGCAAATGCCACTTTGGTTTAATAGTCGATGAATTTATAAGGTATAAACGGCTGATTTCAACCCAGATCAAAGTTTTCCACTTCTGTCACAGTCCCCGGCACAAATGCTTCCAGCTGCATATTCCCGATCCGCACACGCACGAGTCGCAGCGTTGGGAAGCCGACGGCGGCGGTCATTTTGCGCACCTGCCGGTTTTTGCCCTCTGAGATGGTGATGGACACCCAACTGGTCGGGCCGTGACGGTCGTCGCGTATACGACGGCTGCGCTCGGGGAAATCGGGTGCAGTATCCAGTCGAAAAGCAGTGCAGGGGCGGGTGCCGTATTGTTCACCGTACAAACCGATGGCGACGCCTTCCTGCATTTGGGCGATGGCTTCTTCGGTGATCAGCCCGTCCACCTGTGCATAGTATTCCTTCTCGACATGTTTGCCGCGCACCAGTTCGCTCGTTTTGCCGTCGGTGGTGAGTAGGAGCAGGCCTTCGCTGGCCTCGTCGAGCCGGCCGATGGCCATGGTGCCGGCTGGGAATTCGTGCAGCTCGCCGAGTAGCTTTTTCTTTTTCTTGTCAGACACGAACTGGCTGATATAGCCGTAGGGTTTGTGCAAAATGAAATGCCGGTGCTGCATGCAAGCGAAGGTATGAAATCAGGTATAGATCAGGCTGCAAATTAGACAAAACCCCTGAATTTATCGGCAAGCTCTGTAAAGGCAGCGGCCCGTTCTGCGTAATAGGACAAACATAAGACACAGCCTCACCGGGAACATGCTCTTGCCATACCTTGTTAATCCTATCCCGGCCCTGGCGACAGCCCGTGCAACTGCTTCCGCGTATAGAAGATAAAAAAAGGCCGGTCAGGTATAGATGCAAACAGGTGGAGGAGGGAATCATTCGGGCCAAGATTGGCCTATCATCAGCATAGCTGTATTGCCTGCACTTGATTACTTCAATTTATTTTGCTTCATTACATAAGTAATTGAGCTTTTAACTTTATTAATACGAAGGTGATTTTTTGGACATTCTTAATAGCAGCTATATTAGGTTACATTGTGGGGCATTACGTGATGCCGAACCGCAAACTGCGCCAAGCCCTGCAGGATGTGCGCAAACAGTGCGCCGCCGCCCTGGAGGAAGGCAACAAAGGCGTGTATAAAACCATCGTGAACGACAACGGGAAATCGTCGGAGCTGGTGGTGGAAGTGCGCGAGCTGGCCATCACCAAGACCGGTCAAGTGAAAGTGGAATATGTGAGCGCACAGTATCGCAATCCCGATTTCAGAACTAAGAAAGGCGAAGCCTTGCTGAACGAAGTGCGCGACCTGCTGGGCGAGTACCTGCCCCTCAACGACATTGAGTGGTACGAAACCACCGACCGGCACGAGAACATCAAAAAGTACTTAAACTCATTGGACCTAATCAACCACAACCTTTTCAGGTAATAAAACAAGATGGAAAAAACAGAGAAAACAGAGATTACGATCGTAGAGAATCAAGAGAAAATAAAAGAGAAAGCTCTGGCGATCTCTAAATCCATAGATCCGGGCAACCCGGAAAGCCTGAGCAATTTTGGGGTGGAAACGCAACGCAAACTGGGGCACTACTCTAACGAACTGCTCACCAAAGTAAAAGCCAAGGATTCCGGCGAAGCAGGGGATGCCATTAACGAGCTTCTCAACCAGATCAACATGATCAAGATTGATGAGCAGGAGAAGGGTGGCTTCTTTTCGCGCCTGCCTTTTGTAAGAAAGATATCTGACAAATCGAAGCAGTTGGCTACCCAGTACAATTCTGTGTCGGCCAATGTGGACGATGTGGTAGTGAAGCTGGAGCGCACCCGCCAGAGCATCATGAAGGATTCTACTTCGCTGGAGGTGATGTTCAACCAGGCGGTAGAATACATCCATGAGATCCGCTCGGTGATTGCGGCCGGAAAGATGAAGATCGACGAGATCGAGCAAACCATCATTCCGAAGCTGCAGGATGAAGTGGAAACCAGCGGGCAGGACGAACTGGCTGTTCAGCGCCTGAGCGACATGATCGCCTTTAAAGAACGTTTGGAGAAAAAGGTGCATGACTTTCAGTTGTCGCATACCATTGCCACGCAGTCGATGCCGCAAATCCGCATGATCCAGACCACCAACGACGTGCTGGCCCAGAAGATCCAGAACTCGATCGTGACGGTGATTCCGGTATGGCGTCAGCAGGTGGCCATTGCGCTTGGCCTGGAGAAGCAGCGCAAGGCACTCGAAATTCAGAAAAAGGTGACAGACACTACCAACGAAATGCTTCGCAAAAACTCGGAGCTGCTCAAAAAGAACGTAGTGATTGCAGCGCAGGAAAACGAGCGTGGCATCGTGGACGTGGAGACGCTCAAGAAAGTGAACAAGGACATGGTGGAGACGCTCGATCAGGTGATCAAGATATCAGAAGAAGGCAGCAAGAAACGGGCTGAAGCCGTAAGAGAATTGGCGCAGGTGCAGGAAGAACTCAACAGCAAGATCATCGGCACGTTCGGCAAGTCCAAGCAGATTGAAATTGAATAATGATATATAACGGGGATAAGAAAAAAGAAGAGGAACTAGCCGTCCGGCACCGTATCCTGAGCGACGAACAGGAAGCGGTGCTGGACCTCTATATCCAGCATATCGACAATGTGTTTGAGGAGATGAAACTCTCGGAAAAACTGCAGGTCGAAATCGAAACTCAGCACCTCAAACGCATCCTATCCAGATGATGGGTTTTTTTCGTTCACTTTTCGGAATGGGGCAGGAGAACACCCGCACAGTTGTCACGCACCCCGGTGCTGCCGATGCCCGCGCTATGCAGTACATCCGCGCCTCCAACGCCAGGCTCAATGCCCTCCACAGACTTTACGAACGCTACCAGCACACACCGCACGCAGATAAACTGTTGGCCGTTTTCGAAAAGACCAAGCTGGTACACAACTACCTGGTCACGCGCAAGCGCATACAGGAACTGGAGCTGTTTCATGTACAAAACACGGAGCACTTCATCAATACCTTCACGACAGTGATCAACGTGCACGAGCGGCACATCAAAGACAGTTATATACCAGAGCGCGAGAAGCCAAAACCTCAGGCGCAGGTACAAAAGCCACGTCCTCCTGCGCAGTCTCAACCACGTCCGGCTGCTCCGCCCCGGCAAGATAATCCTGGTCAGCCCTTTGAATCAAAGGTAGAGCAGGTGCTTAAGCGCATCGAGTCCGAAACGATCAAGGGCATTTATACTGCTCAAAAAGTAACGGAGATGGTGAAGCGTGTTGCCAATCAGGCACCGAATGCACCGGTAGATATGGTGCAGCCAAAGATGCCGGCTTTGTCTGTCCCTGTTATCGCCATTGAAACTTACTCCCGCGTGTTTTATTCGCCGGAGCTGGAAGGTGGCGCCACCATGTCACGCGAAATTTCCTATACCTCTTCGGATACCGACAAGGATCTCTTTCTACAGCATGTAGCGGGTAAATTAGCGATTGATAAAGGAGAGTTGAGTTACATCGGCAATACCATGCTGGCTATACCTGACACCAAGGGCCCGAGTCCTGCTAGGCATGTACCGGTTGTGCACTGGCGAGGGTATCCGTATGCCGTGAGTTTAATGGATTACCGGTTGTTTCCGGTGAGGATGCATCGGAAGAGTTTTTAAGTTTGATTCTTGAAGTGAATATAGAAAAGCCTCTGCGTTGTCAGAGGCTTTTTTTGTTAGTTTTTGCCTGGCCGGTGGCCAAGTGATATAGCAACTGCATTTGCAGGTATAGCAACCAGAGTTGTCTTATAGCTTGCCCTGGCCGGGCGGGCCTCACTTTTTCCTTGATGAAAAAATAGAGGACCCCTACCCCCAGTAAGCAAAAAAATCAAGACGATTTTAAATCGAGGGCCCCTACCCCCACTCGCTGACCGCTTTTGACAGGGGGACCCCTTCACCCCCAACACAAAATCGTCGCTGGTGCACCGGGCAAAGCTATATGCTACGTTGCTTTGGTGCAAGTAAGCCTTGCTATACCTGCCAGTGGTTATTTGCTACTTGGATTATACCTGACACTGGTAATGGTTGAAGTCCCCCTTCGAAGGGGGCAGGGGGATGACAATCGTGCATATGAAACTGCAGCTAAGACGCCTATACCCAAGAATTGGCAGCAACAGACTCCCCGCCTTGGATAAGGAGGGGCAGGGGGTGGTTGGATCCGGTCTAGTAAAGGAATTGCTTCAACTACTCAGCTCATACCTGTGATTCGGTAGTAGCAGAATATTCCCCTCTGGGGGTAGGGGCCCTCTATAAAGAGAGGGGCAGGGGTGTATTATAGCTACTACCTGTCCTCCCTTCAACCAAGATCCTTACAGGATGACAGGTAGGGAAGCAGTAAGTTGAAGGTTGAAAATCCCATTGGAATTAGGGGTCATCGAAAAAAACGGCTAGAGGATGTCAATCGTGCACAAAAATTCTCTTCTAATCAGAGCCAACCACTATGCTTATCAAATCCTACCTTTATGCTTAGATCTTAATAAAACGCAGACTTATTTACTCAACTACACTTACACTGCTCACACTCCTGCTCTGTCTCAAAACCTTTCAGAGTGCAACCGGTGTACCTGATCTCCTCGCATTTATTTTTACCCTCGTTGTAAAACCACCTGACAAAAGATGCCTGGCAAAGCTCATCGGTAGGAGGACGTTCCAGGCAGGCTGCAATGGTCGTCTCACAGTCTTTTTCACAGGAAGTTAGTCCGAACAGAGCCGTAAGCAGGAAGATAAAATTAATTGCATTGTATTTCATAAAACAGTCATATCGAAGAGGTATACCCGCTTTAAGGTACGACAATGTTGATTGCCTTTGCAAACCTGGGCTACTAAATTATTGGAGCCTGAATAGTTACTGCTCTGCTTACGAACTACAAGACAGCATGGAACAACCCGCTTTTTGAGAAGCCCACTCTGGTCTTGTCTGAAAGAACTCGTCGAACTTGTCAGAATACGGCTCCTTAATCGCCTCCTGCAGCTTTACAAACAGGGCATCATCCCCTTTCTCCAGTCCCTCAATGGCCTGATGCAACAGGTAGTTGCGCAGCACGAAACGTGGGTTGGCCTTGCGCATCATCTCCTGTGAATCAGAACGCCGGATCTTGTTCGTGTTGAGTCGCTCCAGGTAGTTGCTGATCAGGGTATAGAGCGATGTTTTTTGCTCGGGCGTCAAGTCGTCGTATAAGGCCTGCTTAAAGAATTTGGCTACTGCGTCTTCACTTTCCACAGACAGCGGAAGGTCGATAAGTAACTGGTAGAAAATGGTCATGTCAGGTTGAACCACGGCCAGCGTTTTCTCAAACTGATTGATCAGGTCGTGGTCAAGCAGTGCTACCTGGTCGAGGCCCAGTTTGCGGCCCATCATGGCATAATATTCTGTCCAGTACACGTCCTTAAAAGTTTCAAGTGTAGCAACCAGTTGGTCTTTATCGGCCAACGGCAGCAGAGCACCGGCCAGGGCTCCTAGGTTCCAGTAGCCGATGGAGGGCTGCTTTCCGAAGGCATAGCGTCTGCCGGGTAGGTCGGTGGTGTTCGGGGTGAAGTTCGGGTCATAGTTGTCCACGAAGGAGTAGGGGCCGTAGTCGATGGTGAGACCGAGAATGGACATGTTATCGGTATTCATCACGCCATGCACAAAGCCCACACGCATCCATTCCACCATCAGGCGGGCGGTGCGGTCCACGACTTCTTTGAACCAATCGATTACTTTGTTCTCACCCATAATATGCGGGTAATAGCGGCTGATAGTCCAATCGACGAGCTGGCGCAGATTGTCCACTTCTTTGCGGGCGTTCAGCATCTCGAAATTACCGAAACGCAGAAAGCTTGGCGCTACCCGCATCACGATCGCACCGGGTTCGTAGGCCGCATTGCCGTTGTAGAACATATCGCGCAGCACCGGCTCACCGGTACTCACCAGGCTGAGGGCGCGGGTGGTCGGTATTCCTAGATAGTGTATCGCCTCGCTCATCAGATACTCGCGCACCGAAGAACGCAGCACGGCACGGCCATCTGCGCGACGGGAGTAAGGGGTAAGGCCGGCGCCTTTCAGCTGCAGTTCCCAGGTTTTGCCGTCGGGTGCTTCCCACTCGCCCAGCGTAATGGCGCGACCATCGCCCAGCTGACCCGCCCAGTTGCCGAACTGGTGACCGGCATAGCAGGCGGCATAAGGGTACATGCTATCCGTTATGCGACTGCCACCGAGAATGTCGATCTCCAGTTGGTCTGTTGGCCGGGCTATACCCAGTTCTTTTGAAAGGTTATCGGACCAGGCTAAGAGTGTCACTTTCTCGACTGGGCTAGGTTTGGCTTTGCTGTATAGCACACCCGGCGTCTGGCGCGGGGTGAGGGTTCCGCTGTCGTCGCCTGCAAAGGCCTCTACAAATTCTTTTTTATAAATCTTTGAGCTCAGTTGCTCCATCTTATTCAGTTTTAGGTATAAGGTAGCTGGCCATGGCAATTCTTTTAAACCTTTTGCCTGCCTTTTGATTTCTCTTTAACAAGATTTGTGCAAGATTAGTTAAATTTAGCAGACTATCCCTGTCTAACACACAGGAAGGGGCTAGGCTATACCTTGCCGCGCATCACCGAACAGACGAACAGCTTTTATGTCAATCACCATATTCAGCCAGGGCAGAAACACGAGCCGCTGGGAAAATGCCCTGAAGGAACGCCGACCGGGCTTAGAGGTACACATTTATCCGGATACAGGGCCAGCCGAAGAAGTGGAGTTCGCTCTGGCCTGGAACCATCCACCAGGCGCTTTTGCCAATTTTCCGAACCTAAAATGCATTTCCTCCACCGGTGCCGGCGTTGACCATATTCTGCGCGACCCTGAGCTGCCGGCTGGCGTTCAGATCACCCGCATCGTGGACGAAGATTTGACGCAGGACATGGCCACTTTTGTGACCGCCCAGGTGCTCAATCATGTGCGCGGGTTGCACAGGTATAAAGAGGCACAGCGCAGCCATACCTGGGAGCAACACAGGTATAAGCGCACCTCCGATGTAGTGATCGGAGTGATGGGCATGGGTGTGCTGGGTACGCATACGGCACAGCAACTGAGCAAATTAGGCTTTAAAGTACACGGCTGGTCTCGCTCCCCTAAACTGATGGAAGGCGTCGGGGCTTTTGCCGGGATGGAGGAACTGCCTACTTTCCTGGAGAAGGCCAACATCCTGATCTGCCTGCTGCCCTTAACCAAGGAAACGGCCGATATTTTAAATAAAGACACCCTGAGCAAGCTGCCCAAAGGAGCATATGTCATCAACGTAGCGCGTGGCGAGCATGTGGTGGACGAGGATCTGATTCAAATGCTCGATCAGGGGCATCTGTCGGGCGCCAGTCTGGATGTGTTTCGGGAGGAGCCGCTGCCTGAGGAGCACCCGTTCTGGGAACACCCGCTGATTCATGTTACACCGCATATCGCCAGTATTACGAATCCGGCTTCGGCAGTGTCACAGATTCTGGAAAATTACGACCGCATGCGCCACGGCGAGTCGCTCATCAATGTTGTATCAAAAAACAAAGGATATTAAATGAACCCATTTCACTACGCCTTCAAAGTGAAGGACATCGAATCTACGCGCCAGTTTTACGTGGACATTTTAGGATGCAAAGAAGGGCGCAGCACCGAGCGCTGGATCGACTTCGACTTTTTCGGGCACCAGCTCTCTGCTCACGTGAGCGCCAACATACCGGAGCCTGATTACTGCGGACAAGTGGCCGGCATCAGTGTGCCGGTGCCGCACTTTGGCTGTTTGCTCAGCTATGAGCAGTTCGACCAGGTGCGCGAGCGATTGGAGAAAAACAAAATCGCTTTTGTGGTGGAGCCTTATACCCGCTACGAAGGCCAGGTAGGAGAGCAGCGCACTATGTTCATCCTCGACCATAGCAAGAATCCGCTTGAGTTTAAGGCTTTCAAAAATCAGGATGAGGTGTTTGCTTCGTAAATATTGTGAGGGTATAGCACGTCTGGATTACGGTGCGTAGTCCTGTACGATAGAAGCAAAAGGGCCGCTTAGTTTCAGCTAAGCGGCCCTTTTGCTTCTGGTTCTTCACTACAGTACTGTCAGCTTTTTGGTGACTAAACCGTGTTCCGTCTGGATCTGCAGGAAGTAGAGACCGGCCCTGGCAGCAGGCAGGCTGATCTCCACGGCCTCCGGCCTCGGTCCGGTGAGGCGGGTCCGGTGCAGGCGCTTGCCCAGCGCGTCGTACACCTCGATCTGCTGCACGTCGAAGTCGGCGTGGCGCAGGCTCACGGTGAACGCACCCGAGTTCGGGTTGGGGTAGACGGCGATGGCCTCGGCCGGCGCCAGCTCCTCCACCACAAAGTCGACACTGCTGAGGGCCTGGCCGCCGTAGCCGGTGATGGTCACTTTGCCCGTGCTGGCTCCGCGCGGCACGCGCACCCTGTACCTGTTTCCTTCGCTCTCCAGCACCAGCGCCTCCTGCCCGTTAAAATCAATTATGTCCAGCTGACCCATGATGCCGAAGTGCTCGCCGTTGATCTCCACCACCGTGCCCACCGTACCCCTGGCAGGCTGCATGGCCGTGAACTTCGGACACGGGATCACTTCGAAGAAGGTGGCGGCCCTCCCGCCGGGTGTTTCCACAGTGATAAATCCAGTCTCGGCCCCTTCCGGCACCCGCACCTTCAGGTGCTGTGGACTAGCCTCCAAGACCTGCGCCAGCGCCTGCCCGAAGCGCACCTGGTTGCGCGCTTTGTCTATGGCGAAGTGCTCGCCCGTGATTGTGACACTTGCGCCCACGATGTCTGACTGCTGGCTCAGGGCCGTGATCACCGGGGCGTACCAGACGGTGTAGGTCGGGCCGCTTACCGCATCACCGCCTTTGGTGCTGACCCGGAAAGCGCCTGTGGAGGCTCCGGCCGGCACGCGCACCCTCACCGTGCTCCCGTCGCTGCCCAGGATCTCGCAATTAACCTCGCCTAGCTTGATGTGCTCGATCAGCTCCGGCTGCAGCTGCTCGCCCGTGAGCGTGACGGTCTGGCCCACCATGCCCTCGGCCGGGCTGAAGGAGGCGAGCACGGGCGGCTGGTACACCTGGAACTGATCAGAGGAGGTCGCCCCCCCGTCCGGGGTGATGACCCGCAGGGTGCCTGTGGTGGCGCCCTGAGGCACGCGCACCCGCAGCTCGGTGGCCGTGGCGCTCACCACGGTGGCCGCCTCGCCGTTGAGGTAGACCCTGTTGTCGGCCGGCACCGCGGCAAAGCGCTTACCGGTGATGGTGACCTCACTGCCGATCCTGCCTGCGGCGGGGGCAAAGCCCGCGATGCCCGGCGTGGCCAGCACGTCCGCCAAATTCACCCGCACGGTTTCGTTAATCACCGGCGGCATGTCGTAGACGCGGTTCTGCGTCACGTTGGTGCGGATGGGGGAGTTGAAGTCGAAGAAGATATCGGCGAAATTCTCGACTAAAGTCTTCTCTGCCAAGTCTGCCTTTGGTTTGATGCTGAAGAGGATGTAGCCGTGGCTGCCGGGCTCGTCAGCGGTGGAGTCGGGCAGCATAATGTTATCGAAGGTCCAGGTGAGCACAGGACGCCCCTTACCCGAAACCGCTACACGGCCCGGGTGGGAGGTGGCCCCCACTTGCAGGGTGGAGAGGTCCAGGTGCTCGGAGAGGGTGTCCACGACCACGATGCGGTAGGCCACGTCGGTGCCTGTGTTCTGGAAGCTGATCTTATAAGTAAGGGCCACGCCCGTTGGTGTATAGTGCTCCTCGGTTCTGCCCACGGGCGTGACGAGCTTGTCGTTGGGGTCGTAGGAGTCGGTGATGGGCATGCACTCGGCCGATTTTTCGGCCTCCTCGTCGTCTGCAGGCAGCAGGTTGACAAAGCCGGAGGTGATCGTGGTGTCAGCCGCGGCACCGCTGCAGGGCTCCACCGTCACGCTGGCCGAGGTGTTGTCGCCGTTGCCTTGGGGCTGGTCAGCCTCCAGGCGCCAGGTGTAGCCCATGGCCGGCACCCAGAGCACGAGGCTGTCGCCGGCGGCCAGGCGGAACTGCTCCCGGGAGGCCAGCAGGCCGTCGGCGTACTTGCGGAAGAGCTGCGGGTCGGCCATGTCGGCCGCGCCCGTGTTGCGCAGCACGAAGCGCACCATGCCCGTGGCGGGGTGGCAGCGGCCGGTGATGGAAACGGTCGGGGTCGGCTCAGCCTGTTTGTTGTTGGAGGGTGTGATCCAGGCGCGTGTGCAGACGGTAAGGCCCCGCACTGACTCGTCGCCGCAGGTCACAATGTCTTCAATGGTGATGGTGCCGCTCTGGCCGGCGGCCAGGTTGCCCACCCTAAACTCGTAGGAGCCGTCCGAGAGGCGGGTATAGGTCTGGTCGGCTGAGAGCAGTTCCACTTCTGTGGGCAGCTGTAGGTATACCTTAGTATCCGGGGCGGTTGCGAAGCCGGAATTTACGTAACGGACGGTCGTTGTGCTCTCGAAGCAGCGGCGGCGGCGGGTGGAGGAGACGCTCACCGACAGGTGGGGGGAGAGGGTGACGCGGTTGCTGAAGTTCTGAGCAGCGGAAACAGCATTGTAACCTGTGAACTGAAGAGGTGTGCTCGTGGATAAAGGAGCGCACGTTTCAGTAATGGTTCTGCCTGTGTCGTGGGGGAGAAGCTGACGTAGGGTATAACTTCCTTTGCCTACCTCGATAGCGTAATTCCCCCGCTCATCTGTAACCCCAAAGTATGGACCAGGACTGGCTTCCACCACAATGTTAGAGATGCCCTGCTCGCTTTTACCTTTAAGACAATCTGCATCTTGATCTGCGTATACAGTACCCGTTATGAGGTTTGTGGTTGCTTCGTTCAGCTCAGGAGAGACGTACATCATCACACCCAGCACCGAATAGCTGTTGTTACAGGCTATCAACCGGGTGCCATCAGGGGTGACGGCTATGTTTTCAACAGAGTAACTTATTCTTCTACTCACCTGGCGCACATAGCCAACAAAGGTTCCTGTGGCATCCAGTTTCTTGATGGTATTGTAATCACTCACATACATGTTGCCCTGTGCATCAAGTACTAGCGCAGAGAGTTGCTGGAACTTATCGTTTTCCTTCCCATAAGAGCCGATTTGCTGGAGAAATTTCAAGTCAGGATCATACTTCTTAATAGAATAGTCATGTAAGATGTAGAGATTTGATTTTCTATCGAAGGCGATGGTGTGGTAATATGGGATATCCTTTCCCGTACCTGGATCTTTCAGCGTAAAACTTCGTACCCGGTTTCCTGCTTTATCAAACTTATGAATAAGCTTTTCATCAGACAGGTATAGGTTACCAGCCGGGTCAAGTGCAATTTTCCGTGGGAAATAAATGACACCCGGTTCAGGTTTTGCAAACCTGGTGAGGAAGTTGCCCTGTGCATCGAACTTGTGAATGTATCCTTCTGGAGAGTAGGATAACACATACAGGTTACCCTGCGCATCCAGGTGGAGGTCAGTGATGTAGTGCTGAAACTTACCGTTTTCGGTTCCATAGCCTCCAAACGTAAGAATCCGGCGTCCATGCTTATCAAACATTTCTATGTTGTAATCGCCGTTGGCCACATAAAAATTGCCCACAGCATCAATAGCGACCCTCGAAGCACTGACATCTAACGCATACGGCCCTTTTCCCAAGCGGCCTAAGGCATATTGTAGCGTACCATCAGGGCGTAGCTTTTGTAACCTGCCTATGTGCCCGGTAGAGCCAGCGTAGTAACGCGTAACCTGCTCAGCAATGTAGATATTGCGATCTGCATCAATGGCCAGTTTCGCATTGGTAGCAGATACATTGTTGATGGGGTCGTAGTAGAAGTTGATTGATTCTGAAAGCTTTCCTTCCTCGTCGAATTTAGCAATCCTGAAATTGGCGGCATCCGTTGTGTATAGATAGCCCTCGGCATCCACTGCGACATCAAAAGGCTTGAAGGCCTTAGGCTGGTCCGGAATAGTATACTGCATAAGGGGGGTGCCCGCATTGTCAAATTTCTGAATGCGGCTATTTTCTTTATCGGCCACATACACATTCCCGACTGCATCTGTTGTTATCTGAGCCGGAACCCTGAAAGAACCTATACCTGTTCCCTCCTGACCGTACTGCAGAGTGAACGCTCCCTTATTGTCGAATTTCTGTATGCGGTTATTACCGGTATCGGCAATGTAGATGAAGCCGTCAAGGTCTACCGCGATGCCACTGGGGTAAGTGAAAAGTCCCGGAGCAGTACCTGTACCTCCAAATTGGTGCAGCACTTTCCCGTCGTTGCTGATTTTTGTGATTTTGCCGGAATAAGAAGATAGTACATACAGGTTATCCTCTCGGTCGAGTACGACGCTGTTGCAGACATTCCAGAGATAGTCTTCCGGCCCGACTGTATATTCTTTTCTAAACCGCCCATCAGGATAAAAAGAGACGATAGAGTAGGCATCAGCAACGTACACGTTCCCCTGGCTATCCAAGGCCACATCCTGACCTTCTGCAATTGCATTTCCTAAGAGAAGACGAAGTTCATATTCCTTGTGCTGGGCTGACACATGCAGGTAAAAGAACAAGAAAAGAAACAGGAGTAAAAGTGCTCTCATAGACAATGCGTGAAATGTTTGACAAAAGGGCGGCTATGTAAATTTGGATATAAAGCTATAAATAAAAATTCTTATATTTTATACCCGTGTGAACAAGGCGCAGCACAGTACCTGTGTGTTGATCGGATTGCTAAACTTTGTTGGAGAGCCGCCTGCAGCGTGATGAACCGGCAGGGCAAATGCAAGCATGCAATCAATCTGGCCGCCTGATTGCATAGATCAGTTCATCCAGGTATTTGCCGTTTTTGTAAAAGGTTTTCTCAAGCTTTGCCTCTAGCACAAAACCGGCCTTCTCCAGCGCCCGCTGCGAGCCGATGTTGTACCCAAATGGCCGGGCGTAAATGCGCGTGATGTTCCAGTTGGAAAAGCCGTAGTCCACCATTTGGCGGATAGCCTCTGTGATGATGCCTTTGCCCCAGAAAGGCTCGGCCAGCCAGTAGCCCATCTCTGCGTTTTTCCGGTAGATGTCGTGCTGCGGGTGTATGCCTATTCCGCCAGCGGCTTTGCCTTCTACGGCAATCGCCAGAATGTTGGGCGGGTCGCCCTGGGTTGCCATCTCAATAAATGTTCTGCCTTTTTCGTAGGTATAGGGGTGCGGAAAAACATCGGCCATGTTGCGGGCTATGTTGAAATTGTCAGCATACCGCACCAGGCTGTCGAGGTCCTCTATGGTCCAGGGGCGTAGTTTGAAGTTCATCATTTGCCTGAGGTAGGTATAGCCTTTTAGGGTCTTTTACTTTAAATGCTGATTAAAAAAGTCGACGGTGCGCTGCCAGGCGAGCTCGGCTGCTGCTTTGTCGTAGCGGGGCGTGGTGTCGTTGTGGAAGCCGTGGTTGGTGTCGGGGTAGAAGTGGGCGGTGTAATCTTTGTTATGCGCTTTCAAAGCCGCTTCGTAAGCCGGCCAGCCCTCGTTTACGCGGTCGTCGTGCTCAGCGTAGTGCAGCAGGAGGGGCGACTTGATCTGGAGCACATCTTCCACAGGCGCCTGTCCGCCGTAAAACGGAACGGCAGCCGTCAGGTCAGGTATACGCACGGCCATCATGTTCGAGATCCAGCCACCAAAGCAGAAGCCCACCACACCGGCTTTGCCGTTGCATCTTTTATGGTTCTTGAGGTAGTCGTGTGCTGCTATAAAGTCTTCGAGCATCTCGTTGCGGTCGCGCTGACTTTGCAATGTACGGCCTTCGTCATCGGTGCCGGGGTAACCTCCCAAGGGCGTAAGGGCATCCGGCGCAAGTGAGATGAACCCAGCCAGTGCCGCCCTTCGGGCTACATCCTCGATATGCGGATTCAGTCCCCGGTTTTCGTGCACGACCACCACACCCCCTAGTCTTTTCTTCGCCTTGGCCGGCATCGACAACAGTGCCTTTATCGGACCTCCGCCTTTGGGAGACTGGTAGGTAATATACTCCGAAATGACACGCGGATCGTCTGCCGCGAGCTGTACCTTACCTTTGTAATCCGGCATCAGAAAGCTCGCTAGCGATCCAACCGTAAGCCCGCCCACCGCATAGATCGAGAGCTTCTGCATAAAATCCCGCCTGTTGATGCGGTTGTGGGCATAGTCGTCGTACAGGTCGAACACTTCCTGCTTGATGTCTTCTTTTTTGATCTCGTCCATGGGGGCTGGGTTTTGTTAATAATGAAGCAGCTTTGCTATACCTGTCGGACTCTTGCAAAGCAGCAAAACATTCTTTAAGGTAATGAATATGAGTGGAAAAACGGTTAGTTGCGACTTAGATTATATTGATTTTTATTTTGATAGAGAGAGTAACGGCTTGTATAGAAGGTGAACGAGGCGTAGCCGAAGTGTGACTTATATACCTTGTTGCCAGCTGCCTTTTTTATTTTTCTACAATTACTCGATGAAACTTCTCCCCATTTTTGAGTTGACCTGAAATGTCAATAGTCAATGACTTGTATGTAAGTTCCAACCCAAGCTCGTCTATACTTTTCTTGTTTTTTGATTGCGAGCTTAAGAAAGCATTTGCCTGCCGAATATACTCAGGGCAACAGCTTTCGTATTGTTTTTTTTCTTTAGAAGAGATTGGTAAAAATTAATTTGAGCTTGAATTGATTCATTCTTTATTTCTTCTAACTCATCTCCTGCAATCCATTCTAGTAATTCTTTCCTATCTTGAAATCCAAGCGTTTCATACACTTTGCGATTGTTCGAATTACCGTTGAGATCAGGAATCTCGATAACACCGTCTTTTATCTGAAGGTCTGACCATTTACTCTGCTTTGTAAACTCTAAGGGAATTGCTGAATTATCATCTGTTGTGTACTGCAAGAAGCCAAAGCCAAACCTGACTTTAGCTGAAAGGTCAGATACCAATGATCGGTCAAATTGAATATCCTTACCTTCAAGTCCTTCATGTAGCTGCTTCAGATAGTAGGTTGTGTCGTTACGCTCAACAACGTCAAAATCTTCTTCAGATAATTCGTTTACCGTAAAGTGTATTTCTTCACCAGTAGGTTTGCCTAAACCAGATACTTTCTCACCAGCTTTATTTTGCTGCTCACAAGCTAACAACAAGAGAACTCCAGTAAGTGATAAAATAGCTTTTTTCATGATTCAGGTTACTGGCAACTTATAGCTAAACGGAAATCTATTCGGCTTATCTGCACTATGTGTGGGGTAGCAGTGTAGTTGATTAATCGCTTCCATAGCGCTTTACTAATATAGTGCTTTTACAGGAACACTACAACCAACTCACTATTTTTCCAACGTGTGGCTAATCGTAAAGGTAAAGCTATTATAAATCACGCCATTAGGGTGAATTATTAGGTTTTTCCCTGAATGGGTTCACAATAGCCTGCATAATGCTCAGTCAATGTATGAAAAGTCTATAAGCGTAGCTAAACACAACTATACTGTTCAAAAAACGAATGTTGCTCTTTCAAAGCTGCACTTGGGCGGTTTTCTACTAGTAGCTTTTCCTTAAGTTCCGACCTCGCCTGAGCAGGGTATAAAACTGCTCGCGGTGTTTTCTAAAGCCGTAGGTGGATAGGAAAGCAGCGGTCGATCCAAGTAGCATGGAGCCGAGCACGTCGCTGGGGTAGTGCACGCCCAGGGCCAGCCTGGAGTAAGCCACAAGCAAGGCCCAGGTCAGGATGAGGCCGCGCAGGGTAGGGTTGCGGAACATCAGCACAAGCACGACTGCCGACGTGAAAGCATAAGCCGTGTGGCCGGAAGGGAAGGAGGGACTGCTGGCCTCCGCAATCTGCTCTATCGTGTCATGCGTCACAAATGGGCGGGGACGATCGACGGTATACTTCAGCAAGCCAATGAACAGAATGTTGAGCCCCATGGCAAACACATACTGGTATGCCTTCAGCTTAAGCGAAACCATCCTCCTGAAATGTCCCGCCAGGTATAGGCAAAGCGGCACCAGGGCACCAAGTCCGTAGGCTGTGACTGTCAGGGTAAGTAGCAGGAAGTCCAGGTCTGAGGCCCGGCTGCCATTTAACAACTGCAGCGTGGCAAGATCCAGGTTTGCTAAGGTTTCGAAGAGGGTGGTAGTGAGTATGAGCAGAAGCGCAGGATGCTGAAACAGGAACATGGTAAGCTTTAATATTATGGATTGCTACGTCCTATACGTGGCTTTTTCTATTTCATTGCACGAAATGCAGTATGTTGTGAGATTAATTTGGCACCGGATGCAACTGTGACACGGAATGTGTGTCTTTAGCTTACACCCCTCCATTACAAAGACGAAAGATTAAAACATTATCCTATAGACTATGAAAAAAAGTGTACTTTTTTTGATGGGAATGCTATGTCTTCTCCTGTCCGTTTCAGGTGCTGCATGGGCGCAGGAGGCAGGTAAAATATCCGGAATACTTTCCGACTCGCTCACCGGCAAGCCTATTGAGTATGCAACAGTCGCCCTGCTCCGGTCAGGTAATACGCAGGCACTGCAAAGCGCACTCACCGACGCCAACGGCCGCTTTTCCTTCACGGGCGTAGCGCCTGGCAATTACCAGTTGGCCATCAGCTTCCTGGGCTATCAGAAGAAATTTATCAGTCAGGTGGCAGTCAGCGCGGCAAAACCAGAGACAACGGTCGGGAGCATCAGGCTGGTGCCCAGCACGACCCAGCTGAAGGAAGTAACGGTAGAAGGGCTCCGCCCCACCATCACCCAGGAAGCCGACCGCATGGTAGTAAGCATTGAGGGGACGGCCCTGGCGGCAGGCCGGACTGCCTATGATGTGCTGGCCACCTCGCCGGGCGTTTTTATAGACCAGGAAGGCAATATACAGCTGAATGGCAGGGCAGGGGTGACCATTATGCTGGACGGTAAACTGACCTACCTCTCCGCACGCGACCTGCGCTCGCTGCTCGAAGGTATGTCAGCCGAGAACATCCGCAACATCGAGATCATCACCAACCCTTCGTCCAAGTACGATGCCGAAGGCTCTTCGGGCATTCTGAACATCAACCTCAAAAAAAACACGCTGCAAGGTATAAACGGAAGCGCCTACGCAGGTGCCAACTACAATGGCAAACAGTACGGCTTCTCTACCGGGGGCAACATCAACTACAGAACCGGTCCCTGGAACTCGTTCCTGAACCTGGACATGGCACGCCGGGTAGGGGGTCGCGATGCCACCTTCAACAGAGCATTCCGGGATGGCGAAAGCACGACATACTTTGATCAGGTAGCTACCGGCAATTTTGAAGTACAAGGTCCTCCTGCCGTGCGGGTTGGTACAGACTACAGCTTCGACGAGCGCCACAGTGTGGGCGTGATGGGCTACTTCAACACCAATAAACTGCACGCCGACTTCCTGACAGAAACCTACATCGGACCTGCCCCAAACCAGCCGACGCAGTTTATCGATGCGGATAACTTTAACCAGAACCGCTTCACCAACTTCACTTCCAACTTGCACTACATGGGCAAGTACGATACCCTGGGCACGACGCTTACAGCAGACCTGGATTTCGTGAAGATCAGGAACAGAGGCGACGCAAATTTCTACAATTACTACTACGACCTGACAACCGGCCTGCCCCCCATGCAGGACTTCCTCTATACCGATACCCCCAACGAGTTTGATATTTTTGCTGCCAAAGTAGACTTTACGCGTCCACTTGGGAGTGGCCGGAAGCTGGAAATGGGAGCCAAAGCCAGCCGGGTGGTGTCTGACAATGATTCCCGCTTTTACTTCAACAACGACAACGCACTGCTGCTGGACACTACTCGCACGAACCACTTTGTATATGACGAGAACATCTACGCGGGTTACCTGAACTTGAACTCCAAACTAGGTGAGCAGCTGAGTGTGCAGACCGGTCTGCGGGCTGAGTATACCAAGTCGCTGGGAGAGTCGCTGACGACCAAGGATGTGAACGATCGTGATTATCTGAACCTGTTCCCCAGCCTGTTTGTGCAGCAGAAGGTGAGCGATAACTACCAGATCAACTACAACTACAGCCGACGTATACAACGTCCGAACTATGGGCAGCTGAATCCCTTCTTTGCCTATCGCGACCCTTATACCTACTGGCAGGGAAATCCGAATCTGCGCCCGCAGTACACCCACGCCATCGGCATCACGCAGGTGTTCAAAAAGACCTACAACCTGGTGCTCAACTACCAACTCAACCGGGATGTGATCGCCGAGCTGCCGGAAATCATACCCGAAACGTCGACTACGATCTACTATGTCGGTAATGTGCCCAAATCCCGCAACCTGAGCCTGACCGCCATTGTACCGGTTACGATCATGAAAAACTGGGAGAGCAGCAACACCATGCTTCTTTCATACAGTGAGTTCTCAGCCGTGGTGAACAAACAGCAGATGATCAACGACCAGGTGTTCTATATGCTGCAGACGAACCACACGATCATGCTACCTAAGAAGATAAAGCTGGAGCTAAATGGCACTTACCAGGGGCCGGGAGCCTATGCGCTCTATGTGATAGATCCGCGCTGGTGGGTGAACGTGGGGGTAAAGAAAAGTTTTATGGATGAAAAGCTGGAGCTGAGCGTTAACGCGAACGACATCTTCGAAACCCAGCACCTCATCATCAGTGCCCTGGTAGGCGAAGGTAACGTGAGCGACTGGGACCAGTATTTCAGGCAGCGCAACGTTGGATTCACGCTGCGTTACAAGTTCAGCAAAGGAGAGAAGCCGGAAGAGCGCAAGCGCAGTACCCTGGAGGAGCTGAACCGAACCGGTAACTAAGAAAATTAAGATCAGCTTTATTCGATATTCTGAAAGTTGAAAATCTAGGACTTTTTTCGAGGAATCCAGGTATAAACGAGCCCTATTCCTGCAGGTCGCATGGGCTTAACCGCTAGTGGTAAGACCCTTCTTTACAGTCAAGTTTCTGAGCAGAATGACAGACAGTTTGAGACTGTTTTATCAGGTGAAACGACCTTGTGTAAAAGAGGGGGTACTGTCAATTTACATCCTTGGAACCATGCAAGTCGGCACCGGCATCAGACATAGCTTTTCTGAAATTTTCCTATCTATTAGGTCCCTCTTCCCGTAAGGAAAAAGAAAAAAGAATAACCATGAAAACGAATACATCAAAATCCTCAAATCCTTTGAACTACCTGATGGAAAATCCAGGTGAGATCATGAACGTGGTGAAGAACCCGGGCAAGTTCGGGCTGGATACCTACAACGGCCTGGACACAAAACAGAAGCAGTATGTACTTTTTGCCGTGGGCGCCGGCCTGATCGGTTATGGCATCTACCTGGGTATGAACAAAAAGTAAGTGTTTGGACATCAACCTCCTGCGCCAACTTGCGTATACCTGTGTATAGACATTATGTTATCGTTCAGACAGGCGTAAACCTGAATTAAAGCTTGTAGAAGCTTTTGGAAGAATTGCTTCCATGTTTGACGGAACATGAAAAGGAAAGACCTGCTCTAAGCTTTGCTTGAGGCAGGTCTTTCTGTTTTTATACCTGGTGGGTTGCTGGTTATTTCTTCTTTTTACCTGTGCCTTTACGGGACTGCCGCAGCTTGTGCTGTTCCTCTTTCAGTGCCTTGAACTCCTCGTTCGTGACCGTGACCGTATACTCCACCGACGACAGCACATGCTCCTGCTCAAACTCATCGTACACCAGCAGCACCGACAAGAACCTGTTCTCGTTGAGCACATAGTCCCCCTCTTCTTTGTCATATACCTCAAAATCGTACTCGCCCTCCTGCAGGTGTTTCTCAGGCTTGCGTGCCAACTGATCTCCGGTGATCACGAGCGGCTCATCTAACTCCACTTCCAGGTTAAAGGGCTGGAAATACTTGCCATCCTTCTTGTAAGTCACGTATTCGATCTTGTCCACCTCAACGACTATACCTGCGTTGCGGTCGTCGCGCTTATTTTTAATATGGAGAATGTTGCCGGTCAGTTTCATGCTGCAAAATTACGCTTATAATTGAAACAAGCCCTAACTTTACCTTTCCATAAATCAAGACCCACCCCGCAGGTGTAGCAATCTCACCGCTATACCTGATACGGAGGGTACATTTGACCTATAGTCCATGTCTACTGCCGATACAAACGATTTTTTTATAGAACAACGGAGCAGTGCCGAAATCAAGTCTGAGCTGCTGAACGAGTTTTTTAAGGCCTGGTGCAGTGCCCAGCTGCAGGGGCAGCGCTATAAAACCAACCCGGTGCTGGCCTTCATTGATCTGTACGCCGGTGACGGGAAGCCCGAAGACGGCAAACCGGCCACACCTGTCCGGGTGCTCAACAGTATCTTTGGCGCTACTGACAAGTATAACCTGAACAAAGTGGTGCGCACCTTTTTCAACGATGAGAAGAAGACCGTCACCGCCCGGCTGAAGGAGAATCTGCAACAGCTGCCCTACTACGCAGATTTGCAGCACAAACCGGTGCTGCTGCACGAAGAAACCAGCCTGGCAACGCTCGCCAAACTTCTTGGCAACGATGTGCCCACCTTGCTATACCTGGATCCCTTCGGTTACGAGTTTTCGCAGCAACTGCTCTTGCAGTCGGTGCGCCGCTGGGGGCTGGATCTGTTCATGCTCTTTACGCCGGCCAAACTGCGTGCAGCGGTGCAGGGCGCTACGGACGACAGCATCATGGCTGATGTGTTTGGCAAAGAGCGCCTGCAGAGGATCCGCGAGTTCTGCGACCGCTACCAGGATGCCGGTCAGCGCGAAGACTTCATGGTCGACCAGTTTGAAGACGTTTTCCGGGAGAAGGATTACAAGACATTCCGCTTCAAGATCAGTCTGCCCAAAAAGAACCAGACGAGTCACTACCTGTTTTTTGTATCGAAGAACGATGCGCCTTATATGAAAATGAAGGAGCTCATGCTGATGTACAGCGACTACCAGGAAGACGGCGTGCCGCTTTTCGGGGCCAACATCAAGCACCAGTTGTCTCTGTTCCAGGAGCAGTACCGCTATTCGATCAAAAACCTGATCACTGATCTGGCTGGCAAGCGTGACTATTACCACAACCTGCCCATCGACAGCATTTACCGGCATCATAATATCGGCACGAATTACATTAGGGGGAATTACAAAGAAGCGTTAGAGGCGTTGAAAGCAGAGGGAGTGGTCGAGGCGATCAATCCTGTTTCCCGGCAGACGATGCGGAAGGTGTCGTTTACTTCGATTATTGGGTATAAGTAAAAGGGGAGGAGGGTTTTACCTTGTCGGCAGGGCTTATTGCAAGTATAGGACTTATGGCGCGAGCGTCCTCGCTCGTGTCTGCTATGGTGGGGCCTCTGGCCCAGGTATAGGTATACCTTACTTTGTTTTTTAGCTACGGCTGTTGCAGGTATAGCACCCTGTTTTGTTCTATAGCTTGCCCTGGCCGGGCGGGCCTTACTTTTTTCCTTGATGAAAAAATAGAGGGCCCCTACCCCCAGTAAGCAAAAAAATCAAGACGATTTTAAATCGAGGGCCCCTACCCCCACTCGCTGACCGCTCTTGACAGGGGGACCCCTTCACCCCAACACAAAATCGTCAGTGGTGCTCCTGGCTAATGCTGTTTGTTTCATAGCCTCCGGGGCAAGTTAGTCTTGCTATACCTGCCCGTGATCTGTCCAGTGATCTGTGCTACGGGGCTTATAGCTTCGAATTGGCAGTAGCAGAAGCTCCCCTCCTTGGATAAGGAGGGGCAGGGGTGGTTAGATCCGGTATTGCAAAGGAACTACTAAAACCACAGCGCTTATACCTGCGAAGTAGAAGTAGCAGAAAATCCCCCCTCTCGGAAGGGGCAGGGGTGGGTTGTAGTGACCGCCTGTCCCCCTCCAACCAAGATCCTTTCAGGATGACAGACGGAGAAGGCAGAGTCCCCCTTCGAAGTGGGCAGGGGGATGACAATCGTGCACAAGAATCCTGTAAATCCCTGAATCCTGTAAATCCTTGGGGTAGGGGCCCTATATAAAGATTCAGACAAAAAACACCGTTACGACAATATATTCATACGAAAAATACACCTATGCAACATCCAAAACTCTTTATGCTGATGCTGGGGTGCCGACCGGCGGGGCGCAACACGGAACAGCACGATATGTTCTTTGCCATTGGCGAGCAGGTAAAAGACCTGGTACCGGCCATTAAGGCTTTTTGGCCGGAGGCGAAGGGCAACATCCACGTTGATGCCTGGCGGGAAGTGACCCAGGTAAATGGTTATCAGGTAAAGGTCGTTCCCAAAGCGGCTATACCTGCTGAAGCTGGCGTTGACAAGCTTTTCTTTCTGAACCTCGGCGGGTATAAACCAAACGAGTTCGACGAGTTTCACTACAAAATGCTGTCTATCGCACCCAACCAGGCGGGAGCGGTGCAGCAGGCCAAGCAAACGGCCTTTTACAAACATACTGGTTTCAAAGGGGCCACCTCACACATCGACGATAAGTTTGGTGTGGACGTGGACGAAGTGTTTGAAGTAAAAGACATCCTGACAGCTGAGGACAAACAGAAGTTCAAGCTCGAGATCACGCCAGGTATAGCAAGCGCTGAAGACGAGCTGCACCTGGGTTACTTCCAGCTGCATAAGCTGTAGGTATAGCGGTGATTAGTTGGTGTTAGCTGTACGCTGAATCCGTGATAGGTCGGCCTGGCGGTGGTCGACGGCGTAGGTCTCTGAAAGGATTTTAAAAGAGCAGTGAAGAACATGCGCACGTTTGCTGCGTTATGAGAGGGAGTGTTTTAACCTAAATAACAAAGCTATGAACAGAAACAACCCGCATAACGACCGCAACCGCAAGAACCACTACGCCGACTTCGACGAACACGGTAACGCCCGTACCGGCAACACCAACAGCCTGTCGCGCTTCAATCCCGAAAGCAGTCAGCAAAGGGGAGATCACGACCGCTACGAAAACCGTGACGACCGCGGCAGAATGTCCCACGGAACACGCGCCTACGGCGATTTCAGCGGCGGGACACGCTACGGCGAAGGCGGCAGCACTTACGGAGGAGGCTCTGCTTACGGACCATCAAATTATGGGATGTCCGGTCGTGAAAGACCAAGCCACATGGGCGGCGACAGAAACTACTACGACCACAACGAGCACAGTCGCCAGAACTTCGGCCGCTCCGGCGATTATAACTATGGTGGCCGTATGAACGAAGGTCCGGACAGCCGTTACCGTGGCACGGGCTACATGGACAGCAACCAGTCAATGTCCGGCTACCGAAACGAGCAAGGCAGCGACAGAGGCTACAACCGTAGCTTCGACGAGTTCCGCGACACGGGCTACGGCTCCACCAGGTATACCAACCGCGACGAAGACCGGGAGCGCAGCGCCTACAACAACTGGGGCCAAAACCGGCAGCGCAGATTCGATGATGAGCGTGGCTATAACGAGCACAACAGAAACCGCGGTCATCAGGACTGGTAGCAATAGGATTTAACATAGTGAACGGCCGCTTATTCGGAGGAATAAGTGGCCGTTTTGCCTTTAGGGTTGGAGATAACCGGCAGAAATGCGTAATTTTTGCTTATGAAAACCCGCATCACCTCATTCACCCTCCTGGTTGCCTGTTTACTGACCCTACCGCATACCTGGGCGCAGTCTGTTACGGCAAACCTCACCACCGCTTTTCAGAAATTTGAAGCTGACCCGCAGATGCAGAACGGCATCGCCTCGCTCTATGTGGTGGATGCCAAAACAGGACAGGTTGTATATGATCGCAATAGCAAAATCGGTCTGGCGCCAGCCTCTACCATGAAGCTCATCACCAGCATCAGCGCCTACGAATTGCTGGGCAAGTCCTACCGCTACGAAACGAAATTTGCCCTTCGCAAAAACGGCAAGCAGACTTCGCTCCTCATCCTACCGAGTGGTGATCCTACGCTGGGCAGCTGGCGCTGGCCTGTCACCAAAGAGGATGCCGTGCTAAAGGATATCGTCCGGGCCATGCAGCGTGCAGGTATAAAAACGGTGAGCGAGGTGGTAGTGAGTAATGAAGGCTGGAATGAAGAAACCGTGCCTGACGGCTGGATGTGGCAGGACATCGCCAATTATTACGGGGCTGGCGCAGCCAAGCTCAACTGGCGCGAAAACCAGTACGATGTCATCCTCAAGTCAGGCAAGCAGATTGGCGAGCCAGTTTCGATCGTAAAAACGGTACCAAACCTGAATGGCTATGGCTTGCGCTCCGAGCTAACTTCCGCCGCGGCGGGCACAGGAGACAATGCCTACATCTACTTCCCGGTGGGCACCAGCACGGCCGCTATCCGGGGCACCATACCTGTCAACGAAAGCAGTTTCAAGATTTCGGGCGCACTCCCTTCCGGCGCCAATCAGTTTGTGAGCATGCTGGCCGATACGCTCCGCACGCTCGGCATCAGCATGCCGCAGGAGGCTGTTTTGCAGCACAATGGTACGCCGCAGCAAGATTATACCTTCTTCCATACCGTCACCTCGCCGCCACTGGATAGCATCGTGTACTGGTTCAACCGCAAAAGCGTGAACCTGTACGGTGAAGCCCTGGCTAAAACAATCGCCTATACCGATGCCAGCACCAGCGATACCCGCCAGGGATTGAGCAAAATCCGGCAGCACTGGAAAAGCAAAGGAATAGCCGAATCCGAACTGGCCATGGTAGACGGCTCCGGGCTGTCTCCACTCAACCGGGTGACAACGCACGCCCAGGTGCAACTGCTGTTGCATGCCCGTCAGCAGCCATGGTATCCGGGTTTGCATGCCTCACTGCCCACATTCAACAGCATGAAGATGAAGAGCGGCACCATACGCGGCGTGAAAGGCTATACCGGTTATCACAAAGCCAAAGACGGACGGGAGTACCTGTTCTCTTTCGTGGTGAACAACTACAATGGCTCAGCCTCATCGCTTGTAAAGAAGATGTATGTGGTGCTGGATGAATTGAAGTAGGTATAGCCAGCCTGACAGGTGTAAAACAAAAGCCCCGACTATTGCCGGGGCTTTATTCATGTTAGGCGCAGGTGTAACCTTAGTTGTTGCGCTCCTTGTTTTTCATATCCGGATCCGTAATGGTGCTTGGATTCGGCTGGTTGTTGCGGAACTCCTTGTCGGTGCTGTCAGCGCCCCGGCTGGTCGTGGTAGAGTTGGCATTAGAGCCCTGCGGACTGTTTTGCTCGTTCGGGTTGTCTTTGCCTTGCTTGGCACCACCGCTGCTGCCTTCTCGACTTGGCTTGTTCTCGCCGCGGGTGTTGTCAGCGCCGCCTGCTACCGGTCCAGTCTGTTTGCCTTTGCCCAGGCCGCTCACGCCTTCGCCTTTTCTTGAATTCGGATCTTCGGAGATATTTCTATTATTGTCGCTCATGGTTTGTTTTCTTTTAGATAGAACATAAATAACCAACCCCGGAAATGCTCCAGGGTTAATCAGTTGTACGGACGAGGGCCGGTTTTAGGTTAGAAAATGGGGCAGGGACCTCACCGCTACGTTTCATTGTCAGCAGCCAGCAACTTTGTGCAAAATTCCGGTCGCATATAGCATAAGCCTATATAACACAGGAAGTTCTGGCAACGGAGAGCGGGCCGAACTTTCTTGCAAAAAGTGAGTTTAAGGAGAAGCAAACCGGAAACTAACCCTTCGGTCAGGCAATACAATCTCTTATGAAAACGCGCCCCCTCGTTAAGATCTTTCTGCTGATAATCGGACTGGCACTCACCCTGGTGGTGGTCGCTCAGTTTCTGCTGGCCCCGCTCTACCAGGAGAAGCTACCGGCCCTTATCAGAACGGCCTTGACCAAGGATCCCAACCTGGTGCTGGCGCCTTTTCAGTCAGATATCTCCAACTGGAAGAATTTTCCCTACCTGACCCTCACGCTCGACAATATTTCACTAAAGGATACCAGCGGTGCGCAGCCAGTGGAAGTGCTGGCCGTGCAGCATGCGGAGGTACTGGTGCCGGTAATGCAGTGGCCCTATGGCAGGCTTCGCATCAGCAAGGTATACCTCGACGGCCTCACCTTTCATCAGCAGGTAGACTCAATGGGCCACAAACGCAGCCTCGGCTTCGGCAAAGGAGAAAAGCAGGACGATGACTCGGGCGATTTCGAATTGAACATCCCGCAGCTCAGGATCAGGAACGCCCGCTTTTTGAGCGAAAACCAGTACAAGGAAAGCGCCTTTTCGATACAACTCCTTGACTCTGATCTGGCAGCAAAACTAAGTGATAGGGTCCTCAAAATAAGGGGCAAATTAGAGGGTAAGATCAACTACATCAGCAGCCGTGACCTGCGCCTTTTCGAGGACAGAAACTTTACGGCCGATGCGCGCTATACCTACGACCTGAACAAAAAGCTGGGAACAATTGAGGAGAGTAGGGCGGTCCTGAACGAAAATGAAGTGCTGATCTCGGGTACGCACCAAAAGACGACTAACGAACCGGGCTCTGAGCTGGACCTGCACTTTAAGGGAGAACAGCCTTTTTTCTTTCTGCTCAACCAAATGAATTCGGTCCGGTCTATCCCTTTGCTCCGGCAGGTGGAGAGCGAGGGCCGCGTAAAGCTGCACTACCACATTGCCGGCCACTCCGGGCCAACGAAACGCCCCAGAAACAAACTGCACTTTGCCTTGCAGGATGGTAAACTGCACTGGCCCACCAGCCGCATCACGCTGTCGCAAATCCAGGTGGCGGGGCAACTGGACAATGGGCCGAAGCATGCACCGGAGTCGAGTTCATTCACGCTGCATCGCGTGTCGGTGCGTACCGGCAACGACAGCCTGCAACTCAAAGCGAAGATCACAGACTTTACCAAACCCTTTGTGGATGCACATCTAAGCGGGAGCTATACCCTGGATAGCCTGGCAGACCTGATGCCCCCGGATTACCTCTCCCTACCCCGTGGTACGCTGGCCGGTGACGTGACCATCAAAGGGAACCTTCACGCTGTCGAGGATCGGTTACGAGAAGATGATTTGCAGTGGCAGGGGGCAATTCGCCTACAGGATGTGGGCTTTCAACCGGCAAAGCTCAACGTGCCCTTCACCAACCTGAATGGGGAGGCAAAACTGGCAGGCAATGAACTGCGCCTGCAAGGTATGGGAGGCAAAATGGGCGGACAGCCTTTTACGATAGACGGATCTGTGCGCGATGTGATGAACTACCTCCTGGGCCAGCAAAGCACCGTGGCAGTTAGAGGCGCCGTGAAACTGAAGCGGGTAGACACAGCCTGGCTAAAGCTGAAGCCTGACACTAAAACAAACGGGCAGCAAGCGGCCCCGGCAAATTCAGTCGTCGCCACCACGATCCTGCCTGAGTTTTTGAGGCTAAACATGCGCTTGGAATGTGAGCAGCTCAACCTGCAGACAGCACCCATTCAGAACATGCGGGCCAGGCTAAATAGTGACGGCAAGCGTCTCACGCTCTCCGATATTGGCCTGAATTCGCAAGGCATCACGGTAACAGGAAACGTAACGGCGCCGAACGACAATCGGAAGCTACATGATGCCAACATACAACTGGCCGCGCAGATGGACTCCCTGGACCTGACCAGCCTGCAGCAGGTCAATGCGATTGCCGGATCGGCGGGCAACGGAAATAAAACCGGACCTGCTGGCAATGCCGATGGGATGGCTTTTCTGACGCCGCTGCAAAAGGTACAGCTGTCCTTGCGCGTGAAGCACATTGACTTGCCCGGAGAAGAAGACCTGCAGCAGCTCTCCGTGCGCCTGGATAAAAACAAGAGCCACGTAACGATGCAGGCAATGCGCTTTAAGACAAGCAAAGGTGGTGCGGCCACCGCAAACGGGGGCTTCTACCTGATCAGTTCGAAACTGACCCGGCCATACCTGAACGTGAACCTGCAGTATGACTTTCTGGACCTGCAGGTCTTTATGCAAAACTTCGCGGCGCTGAAAACGCTGCTGCCCGCAGCTGAACCACAGGCTATGCCCGAGAAGGAAGAGAAAGAAAACGGCATGAGCAGTAAGCTGCGTGAGAAGGTGTACGATCTGGGTCTGCACGTAGAAGCGCAGGAACTGAAGTACCAATACCTGACGGGAAGCAACCTGCAGATAAAGGCTCGCATGAACCGGGAGCAGGCGCAGCTTGACAAGCTATACCTGCATGCCTTCGGAGGCAAGATATTCTCAAACGGCATGATGTACCTCGGCGAGGCTTCCGACACCATCCCCGTCAGGCTAAAGGCGCAGGTGCAGGACATCGACCTGGAACAATTGTTTGCAGTAGCCGAGCAAATGGAGCTGGATATGCTGGGAAGCCGGAATATAAAGGGCAAGGCAGACTGCAACCTGACAGTCTACACCAAACTGGACGGCACCTTTACGCCGAGTTTCGACCGGACAGTCGCCTATTCCAAGGCCTCTTTCCGGGGTATGGAGCTGATCGACATCAAGCCTATACAGGAAGCTCTGGGCTTCATGCGGAAAGAGCGAACCGAGCACCTGTTTTTCGAGGATGTGGATGCTGACTTTGTGCTCTATAAGAATAAGTTTGTCGCACCTGGTTTCAGCATGAATAACAACCTGTCGTCTTTTGACCTCAGGGGTTCTTATGTGATGCGAGGGAATGCCAGTCTGAGCCTGGACATCAACGTTTTCAGCATCCTTTTCGGAAACAACCAGCGCCGCATTGAGCAGATACAGGAAGATACGCTGTCGCTGAAGAACAGCCAGAGCAAACAGCACCTGCTGCTGGTGCGCGACCAGGACAAATACAAGGTGAAGCTCAGCAACCGACAGGAAAGAGAAGACATCACGCTTGTGTTGCGAAACGAGTTTCTGGATGTGTTGGAGCAGTACCAGATCGATACAGCTTTCACAGAAATCCAGTAGCCATACCTCTTAAATTCAATAGCTGCCTCAAAATCTTCCTGTTCGGATGGTGGGCAGGGGGCTGAGCTGGTCAGCTAACCTAAATGTTGTATTAATCGTTTATGGAAACATGTAATTATTTGCATAACAGTATGTTATGTGGATTTGGTGGTATCTGAATTAAAACACTCAAAAACTATGGAAAGATTTCTGGGACCCTACAGCCCGCAACTGTACGCTATCCTGCGCATTGTGGCCGGATTGATGTTTGCCATGCACGGCACCCAAAAGCTCTTTGGCTGGCCAGGCGACGGCAACACCGTGGAAATGGCCTCGCTGATGGGCTTTGCAGGTATATTGGAGCTCGTAACCGGACTCATGATCGCTTTCGGATTTCTGACGGGTACGGCGGCCTTTATTGCCAGTGGTCAGATGGCAGTGGCATTCTTTATGGCCCATGTGCCCCAGGGCTGGAACCCACTGCTCAACCAAGGGGAGAATGCGGTTCTCTACTGTTTTCTGTTCCTGTACATGGCTGCCCGGGGGGCAGGCATCTGGAGTGTTGACGCAGCGATAGGCAGGGGCGTGCGGCAGGAAGACAGGCGTGCAGCTATACCTGACAGATGGTAGGAGCTTGCGTATAAGCAGCTATGCTACGCTGGAAAGACATTCTCTACTACGCCAAATACAGCAATCCGGAGCCTCTCCACAAGGTTGAGAAAACGGAGGAGGAGTGGAGGCAGGTGCTGACACCGGCGCAGTATGCTGTGCTTCGAGAAAAAGGAACGGAGCCGCCTTACCGCAATGCCTACTGTCGAACCTACGAACCAGGCACCTATACCTGTGCAGCCTGTGGGCAGGTGCTATTTAACTCAACAGAAAAATACCACGCCATATCCGGCTGGCCCAGTTTCACACAGCCTGCCAGCCGTGGCGCCATTCGCTATACCTTCGACGACAGCCACCACATGCAGCGCATAGAGGCGCTATGCAATGTGTGTGACAGTCACCTGGGGCACGTTTTTAACGACGGCCCTCAGCCTGGCGGTTTGCGTTATTGCATCAACTCAGCTAGTTTAATCAGGCTCGATGCTGATTTGGAGCTACCATAAAGGCTTGTTCGGCTATACCTTATTTCAGCTATACCTTAGTTGCACTTGTTGTACTTCATCAGGTCCATGGCGTTGCGGTTACCCAGCTGATGTGCTTTGGTCAGGTCAGCGCAGGCTTTGGCCGTTTGCTTGAGGGCCATGTAGCAGTAGCCGCGCCCCAGAAATGCGCTCGGTGATTTTGCATCCAGTCTCAGGGCGCTGGTAAAGTCCTTTTCGCCGCCGGCATAATCTTTCAGTTTAATTTTCAGCTCACCCCGTTTTGTATACAACTCAGCACTCTTGCTGTTGAGACTGATCGCTTTGTTGTAATCTGCCAATGCTTCCTGTGTCTGTCCGTTTCGGGTATAGGCCGTGGCACGGTTGGCGTAGGCCTCGGAGCGTCCTTTGTCCAGGGCAATCACCTTTGTGAGGTCCTGTATGGCACCTGCTGTGTTCTCGCGCATATACCGGAGCAGCGCCCTGTTGAAATAGGCATCCGCGTGCCCCGGATCTAATTTCACTGTCGTGCTATAATCTGCCTCGGCCGCCATGTGCTGGGCCAGTTGCTCCTGTACCTGTCCTCTGTGGAAGTGTGCTTCCGCCAAAGTGGCATCAAGCTGAATGGCTTTATCGAAGTGACGTTTGGCTCCTTCAAAATCCCCGGAACCGTCACTCAGCTTACCCAGTTCCAGGTAGGCTGGGGCGGTGGGTACCAACTCAATGCTTCTTAAAAGGTGCTGCCTGGCAGGGGCGGTTTTATGGTCGAGGAGCAGGGCCAGGGCGGACTGGTAGTAAAGGTCGGCGTCCTGTGGCGCAATGCGGATCGCCTTGTCGTAATCGTACTGAGCACCTTCCATGTCTTTCAGATGCACCTTTACGAGCGCCCGGTTGCTGAACCCGTCTTTGCTGCCTGCGTTCAGCAATAGGGCCCGGTCGAGGTCCGTGAGGGCGGCCTGGTAGTTTTTGAGTTTCAGGTGGGCCAATCCGCGGTTGTAGAAAGGCTCGAAGGTGAAGCTGTCGCGTGTGATAACGATGGTGTAGGCTGCCACCGCTTCCTGGTAACGCCCCGCATCGAGGTGCTGGTCGGCTATGGTAAGCGGCGAGGGCCCCGGATCCTGTGCACTTGCTTGCAAAACGGAAAAGAAAAGAAGGAGGCTGAGTAGAATTCTTGTCATGCACGGTGGGTTAGTGCACAAAAATAATCAAAAGAACGACTTACGAATCCTTTTCTTCACAGCTTCTTCAGGGGCATTGTCTGTCTTTGTTCTGGATCAGTACATCCCGGACGATGTCCTGTGCTTCTTTCTCGTCCATGTCCAGAGCAGAATACAGGTAGTGTATCAACTCCTCCTCTTTTTCAGTCACCACACAATCTGACAGCACCAGTTGGATGGTATGGGCGAACAGGGTAGGGCGGTTCTCCTCGGATACCAGGTCGACCGAGTTGTCGATCAGTATTTTGCTACCTAGCTGCACGTGGGCATAGAACACATTCCGGCTGTAGGCCATGATATCGTGCCCTTCGAACAGTGTCCTATCGGCTAGGGTCTGCGCCATTTCGTCCAGTTCCTCGTCTGACACGTCGTCGTCCACGGCCACGCAGGCATGCATGATGGCAATCCAGGCTTCCTGCTCGTTTTGTGGGGTGAAGGTATAAGAATCCGGTATGTTCGTGCGACCAGTAGTGTTAAAAACGCCTTCCATGGGGTATCGGTTATTTTAGCTAATAAGTACTTGCAATAAGAGGCAATTGTTTTGTGACAGACCTTTGCAACCGTTCGTAGCAAGCACCTGTTTTATATCAAGGGCTCTGCATATGTTTTGATGGTGAAAATACGCCTGATCTGATGCACTTACTTCTGGCGAAGCACTTCCCTGACAGACTTCAGCACAAGGGGCCAGGCAGGCGATTGTGGAGCCACTAAGTCAAAATGACCGGCATTGGGAAGGAGCACCACCTCGGCAGCATCTCCCTTGCTTTTGGCGCTGCGCGCATAGGCTGTGGCCTGTTCGGTCGGCACAATCGGATCGAGCGCTCCCTGTACCAGGTATTGGCGTACTTTGAGCGGCTGCAAACGCATCGGCGAAGCATGTGCATATCGGTCGGGAACTTGCGCGGGCATGCCGCCCATTAGCTTGGGCACGGCGGCATTGCAGCTGCCTTCGGCTGTTGCGTAACTTTCCAGGTCGGCTATACCTGCCAGCGAAACCACTCCTTTTACTTTTAAAGGCTTTCGCACGTACAGCGCACTTTGGCGTGGCAGGTTTTTGCGTGCTGCCAGCCACAGGGCCAGATGTCCGCCTGCCGAATGCCCCAGCACCACCACCTGCTTCAGGTTAAGCGGGTATTGCTTCGCCATTGCTTTTAGATGGTCTGTACCCTGCGCCACATCCAGGAAAGTACCGGGCCAGCCTCCTCCGGCATCTCCCACACGTCGAAACTCAAGGTTCCAGGTGGCATATCCTGCCGCAGTCAGGGCGGCGCTCAGGTGAGCCATGTACTGCAGGTTGTACTGCGACAGCCAGCAGCCACCGTGCACCACGACCACCACCGGAAAAGGCCCATCACCCTCCGGAAGCCGTAACTCCCCGAACTGCAGGGAATCTGTGCCATAGGCCACGCGCATACCTGCGGCAGGGGCGGGGAGGGCTGCTATATCCTGCCATGTGACCAGTTTTGGTTTTTGATCTTGTGCTAAAAGGGTATGGCTGCAAAACAGGCAGAGCAATAGGGTGTATAACAGAGCGCGCATGTGCGAAAGGGGTTTATGGGTCAGCTGATCGGTAAAGATATACGAATCAGCAGGTTTTTTTAGAGCCTCAAAAGCAACTTGTCAATTTATGCAGACCATTGGTTTATTCTTTTTCTAACCTGGCCAGCACCCGTGCCAGTTCGCGCCGGAAAGCCAGGTTATCGTTCATGCCATTATGGCCCTGGCCTTTGAGCAGCACCACACTGTCGGTAGGCTTCAGGTGAGCTTTCAGCTTCTCTGAAGAGCCCGGGTAAATTATCTCGTCCTGCAGACCGTGAAAGAGAGCAACCGGGGCCGAGGTCTGCTGTACAAAGCGATAAGTGTCAAACTTATACTTCAGCAGGAAAGAGGGCACAAAAGGATACAAGCTCTGCATCAGGTCACCCAGACTGTAGTAGGGAGCCTGCAGGATCAGGAGTTTGGGCTTATTTTCGGCAGCCAGTTTCGCAGCGGCAGCTGTACCAATAGAATAGCCAGCCACCACGATCCGCTCTTCGCTATACCTGTCTTTTAAGGCATCGTAAGCCGCCTGCACGTCTACATAAAACTGTGCCTCGCTCTGGATGTTGCCCTCGCTTTTGCCATACCCGCGGTAGTCCAACACAAACACATCGTAGCGCAGGTCAGTGTACGTTTCGTGCACCCAGCCCCAGGAGTCTACGGAGCCGGCATTTCCGTGTAAGTAAAACACGAGCCCCTTCGGGTCAGGTACTTTAAAGAGCACACCGTGCAGCCTGGTGCCATCGTTAGCAGGTATAAAGAGCTCTTCGAAGTCCTGTCTGAACCCGAAACGGTGGTCAGCGGGGAGCTTCTCCGGAAAAAAGATCAGGTTCTCCTGCTGAAACGATAAAAAGCCCATAAGTAACAGGTATAAAGAAACCAGTGTAATCCCAATGCCAAATACGGTCTTCAAGTGCTCTTAACTTAGGTATGGGAGCTGCCTACTTTCGCAACGCCGCTTTGTCTTTTCGTTTGTTGATGCTGAAACGGATGGTCTTCTCAATGGTCACGATAATCAGCAGCACCAAACCGGCACCGAAGATGCGCAGCAGTTGCATCGCATCCAGCGGGGCGGAACCGAACAACGTGTTCATGACCGGCAGGTAGATGAAGAGCGCCTGAAAAAAGAACATGGCCGCGATGCCGTAATACACCCACAGGTTGCTGAAAAAGCCGATCTCGCGCATAGGGCGCACCAGGGAGCGGCAACTCAGTAAGTAGAAAGACTCGAGCACCACGAACACCGTCGTCGCCACGGTTCGGGCTTCTGCCACTTCAGTGCCCAGGATCCGGCGCTCGTACAGGTATAGTCCAAAGGCGGCGATCAGCAAAAGCGTACCCACCAGCAAAGTGCGCATGATCAGGTCTTTTGTCAGGATGGGTTCATTGGTGGGTCGTGGCGGACGGTCCATGATGCCCGGTTCCTTCGGCTCAAAAGCCAGCGTAAGACCCAGCAATACCGCCGTGGTCATGTTGATCCAGAGCAGCTGCACCGGCTGCACCGGGAGCTGGGTTCCGAAAATGACGGCGGCGATAATGACCAGTCCCTCTCCCAGGTTGGTAGGCAGTGTCCAGACAATGAACTTGGTCAGGTTGTCAAACACACTGCGGCCTTCTTCCACAGCTTCCTCTATAGAGGAGAAGTTGTCGTCGGTAAGCACCATGTCGGAGGCGTCTTTTGCTACATCTGTTCCGGTGATGCCCATGGCGATGCCGATGTTGGCCTGCTTCAGAGCCGGGCCGTCGTTCACACCGTCGCCGGTCATGGCCACCACATGGTTGCGGGCCTGCAGGGCTTTCACGAGGCGCAGTTTCTGTTCGGGAGCTACGCGGGCAAACACGGCTGTTTTTTCGGCAATCTCCTCCAGTTCCTTGTCTTCGATCTGCTGCAGTTCTTTCCCGGTAATGGCCTTGAGCTTGCCGTTCTCCCAGATTCCTTCCAGCCCGATCTGGCTGGCAATGGCGGATGCGGTCGCGGCATGGTCACCGGTGATCATTTTCACGTCTATACCTGCCTGCCGGCACAGTTTCACAGCCTCCATTGCTTCCTTGCGCGGCGGATCGATCATACCCTGCAATCCGATAAACACCAGGCCGGAGCGTGTCTTGTCGTGGTCTATGCTATCCAGCCCGTCTGCTTCGGCCGTCCCGAACGCCAGCACACGCAGGCCTTCGCCCGCCATCTGTTCTACCTGTTTGTTAATGCCTTCTGTATCCAGAGGACCAGTCTGGCCATCGGGCAGCAGCATGCGCTCGCTCCTTTCCAATACAGCCTCCACGGAGCCTTTGAGGTAAATGACACGCTGCTCCCCGTCGTGGAGGGTCGCCATGTACTGGTGCTCCGACTCGAAAGGTATAGCATCTTTTCGGGGCATTACTTGTTCGAGCTTGCTGCGGTCGAACCCGGCCTTCTGCGCGGCCACCACCAAGGCTCCCTCAGTCGGGTCGCCTTCAATAGACCACTGGCCTTCCTTTTCCTTCACCGAGCTGTCGTTGCAGAGCAGTCCCGCGATCAGGAGCTGCTCCAGCGCCTTGTTCGTGCTCAGGTCAGCCTGCTGTTCTTTGTCCTGTATCTGGCCATCCGGACGGTAGCCCAGACCGCTCACACCGTATACCTTGCTGCCGGCCACGATCTGCTGCACCGTCATTTGGTTTTCGGTCAGGGTGCCTGTTTTGTCAGAGCAGATCACGTTGGTGCTGCCCAATGTTTCTACTGCTACCAGCTTGCGGATAATAGCCCTGCGCTTGGCCATTTTAGACACGCCCAGAGCCAGCATAATGGTAACCGCAACGGGCAGGCCCTCAGGTATGGCACCTACGGCAAGCGCCACGGCTACCATAAAGGTATCGCCCCAGTCCTGTCCGCGCATCACACCGATGGCAAACACAATGGCCGCCAGCCCCAGAATAACCCAAAGCAGCAACCGGCTGAATTCCTCTATCTTGATGGTGAGCGGGGTTTCCAGGGTCTGCGCACTCGAGATCGACGCCTGTATCTTACCCACCTCCGTTCTGTCGCCTGTGCCCACGACCACACCAGTTGCCTGCCCGTAGGTTACGACCGTGGAGGCGAAGCCCATGGAGAAGCGGTCGCCCAGCACGTCGTCAGCCGCCACGGGCGCAGCTTTTTTCTCCACTGCCACAGATTCGCCCGTCAGTGCCGATTCGTCTACTTTGATGTCGCGCACATGCACGAGCCGCACATCTGCGGGAAACTTGTCACCGGACTGTACCAGCACAATGTCACCGGGCACGAGTTCCTGTGCGTTGATGTTGTGCTTGCTGCCATTGCGGATCACCTGCGCCTTCGCTGTCATGCTACGCGACAGGGCGTCGATGGCGGCCAGGGCTTTGGTTTCCTGTATGTACCCAATAATGGCGTTGATGAACACAACTCCAAAGATCACAGCAGAATCTGTGTACTCCTCCAGAAAGAGGGTAACGACTGTAGCTACCAGCAGAATATAGATCAGGGGTTGGTGAAATTGCAGCAGGAAACGAACGAGGGCGCTCTGTTGCTTTTTGGGCGTCATGACATTGCGCCCATACTTTTCCTGGCGCTTTTGTACCTCTTCGTCGGTCAACCCTTTTTTTGGTGATACCTCCAGCAGTTCCAGTGCCTCCTGTGCGTCCAGGCTATGCCAGTCGAGTTGCTGATCGGGTTTCAGAGGGCTTTTGCTTACTCTTTTCTGTTCGGTTACACTCATATCAGTTTGATGTTCTCGTTCATACCTGCGGGGCAGCATAATGCGGTCGCAGGCTGTTTTAATTCCAATACAAGGTGAGTATCTGAATCACGAAAGCAGGCGGTATTCTGTAGGTAATACGGGTATTTACTGTGTCAGGTAGGCAATGTCTACGGCGTGGTAAGAGCCTGTCGCGAAAGAGGCCTTATCGGACCTTAGCCTAATGACCAGCTCGGCAACTTCCTCTGGCTCGCCCAGCCGTCCAGTTACCAGCGCCACTTTGCCACAGAACAGTTTCTTCTTTTTCAGATATCACCCCGCTCACGGTTTTATTTATTCTGGAATTATAGGTTCACTGTCTGACAAATTTCGTAAGACCGAAAGGCTCTTTTTATGACACTTGTCATTTCTGAGAGAAACATATATCAGTTATGCAATAATATGCTTTTTAGCTTCCGCATAATAATGAAATCGTATGCTGAATGTAGTACATTTGAAGCGCAGCACCTTGCCAGCCCTGTCTGCGGCCGGTATAGCCGGTCTAGCGAAACCATAGCCGGTTACGGTTAAAAATGCTGCTGCATCGGGTCCTTTACGTTTGAGGTATCATGTCAATGAAACGCAATTTGCAACTGCTACTGCTGCTGGTTTTTTTCTCCTCATGTGGAGGCCAACAGGAAACAACACAGCCGGCCGTGGAAGATATTTCGGAAGCCGTGTACGCTTCCGGCCTCGTGAAAAGCCGCAACCAGTACCAGGTATACCCGATCGTGAGCGGCATCATTGAAGAGATACTCGTGACGGAGGGAGATACCGTGCGGCGGGGCGAAACGCTCGTCCGCATTAGCAACCAGGCTGCCCAACTGAATACAGAGAATGCCCGCCTGGCTGCAGAATACGCCCGTGTCGGAGCAAATTCCGAAAAACTGACTGAGCTGCAGGAGGCGATCGACCTGGCCCGCAGTCGCATGCAGAACGACTCGCTGCTACTAGTACGGCAGCGCAACCTGTGGGCCAACCAGATCGGCACCCGGGTGGAGTTGGAGCAGCGCGAACTAGCCTACAAAAACGCCCAGACAGCCTACCGCTCAGCCCGCCTGCGCTACAACGACCTCAAAAAGCAACTCGACTTTGCCGCCCTCCAGTCTCAGAAAAACCTGCAGATCAGCCAGACCCTGCGCGACGACTATCACGTGAAAAGCGAAACAGACGGCAAGGTATACAGCATGCTCCGCGAAAAGGGGGAACTGGTGAGTCCGCAGGTGCCGATTGCGGTGGTGGGCGATGCCAATGAATTTATACTGGAGCTGCAGGTAGACGAATACGACATTGCCCGTGTGAAGCCAGGCCAGCAGGTTCTGCTTAACCTCGATAGCTACAGAGGGCAGGTGTTTGAGGGGCGCATCACCAAGATCAACCCGGCCATGAACGAGCGCACCCGTTCCTTTACCGTGGAGGCAGAGTTTGTGACCATGCCCGACGCGCTTTATCCCAATCTGACTACCGAGGCCAACATCATCATCCAGGCTAAAAAGAATGCCTTGACCATCCCCCGGGAGTACCTGGTGGACGGTGCCTACGTGCTGAAGGATAAAGATGAGCGTGTGCCTGTGAAGGTCGGGCTGAAAGATTACCAGAAAGTGGAGATAGTGGAGGGATTGTCCAAAGAAGATGTGCTTGTGAAGCCTTAGCGATGAATGTTAAACTCATATTCAGCATAGCGAAATCCATGCTACTGGCCCGCTGGCGGCAGACGCTGGTGGCTGCCGTTGGGGTAACCTTCAGCATCGCGATGTTCATCACCCTGCTCGGTTTCATGAATGGCCTCAACGACCTGCTCGATGGCCTCATCCTAAACCGAACGCCCCATGTACGGCTCTATAACGAGATTAAGCCCAGCGAGAACCAGCCGGTTAATGTAGCCGGGCAGTACAAGGATTCCTACAATTTCATCAGCTCCGTAAAAGCCGGCGTCACCCGGCAGGAGATCTACAACAGCGGTCCAATTCTGCAGGCCGTGAAAGCCGACGAACGAGTATTGGGCGCCACCCCTAAGCTCCTTGCGCAGGTTTTTTTTAACGAGGGTACGATTGATATTACCGGCGTGATCAATGGGGTGGACGTGGAGGAGGAGAGCCGCCTGTTCAACTTTCAGGATTATGTGACAGCGGGAGATCCCATCGATGCCAAAAACGTGGCCAACAGCATTATACTGGGCAAGGGTTTGGCCGAAATACTGGTGGCCGATATAGGTGATGTGGTGCAGGTGACGACAGCACAGGGCGAGCGTTTTCCGCTGAAAGTAGTCGGGTATTTTCAATCAGGTATACAGGAGATCGACAAGGTGCAAAGCTACGCCTCCATTGCGACTACCCAAAAACTGCTCGGCAAGCCAGCCAATTACATGACTGACATCCAGGTAAAGCTCCATGACCTGGAGCAGGCCCCGGCCGTTTCCAGGGAGTATGCGCAGCTTTTCCAGGTTGATGCCGAAGACATACAAACGGCCAACGCGCAGTTTGAGACAGGCAGCAGTGTGCGCTCGCTCATCTCGTATGCGGTGGGCATTACACTGTTGATCGTGGCGGGCTTCGGCATTTTCAACATCCTCAACATGATGATCTACGAGAAGATGGACTCCATCGCTATCCTCAAGGCCACCGGCTTTTCTGGTCGTGATGTGAACCTGGTTTTTCTGGTCATCGCTATGAGCATCGGCTTGTTTGGCGGTTTGCTGGGACTGGTTTTCGGCTTCGTGTTCTCGCTCATCATCGACAACATCCCATTTAACACGTCTGCCTTGCCTACCATCAAAACCTATCCGGTTAACTATGATCCGGTATTCTATTTTATCGGCGGTACTTTTTCACTGATCACGACCTACTTCGCCGGTTTCTTCCCGGCCCGCAAGGCGAGCAAGGTGGACCCTGTTGAGATCATCAGGGGCAAATAGGTAAAGGTATGAAAGGCAGCAACGAAAAGATGCAGGAAGTTATACTCGAAGCGAGGGGGATCAACAAGGCGTTTCACGACCCCGTGACGGTGCAGGTGCTCCGCGATATCACGTTCACAGTAAACAAAGGGGAATTCGTGTCGGTGATCGGCAAGTCGGGCTGCGGCAAGTCCACGCTCCTCTACATCCTCTCCACCATGGACACCGACTATACCGGCGAGCTATTTATCGACAAGGAACTGATGTCCGGGCGCCCCGATCCTGAACTGGCCCGCATCCGCAACGAGAAGATCGGCTTCGTGTTCCAGTTTCACTACCTGCTTAACGAATTTACGGTGCTGCGCAACGTCATGTTGCCTGGCCTGAAACTGGGCAGGTATAGCGAGCAGGAAGTAGAGCACCGTGCCATGGAGCGACTCAAAATGCTGGGGATAGATCACTTGGCCAAGCAGTCGGCCTACCGCATTTCGGGAGGGGAGAAGCAGCGGGTCGCCATTGCCCGCGCCCTCATCAACGATCCACACGTCATCATGGGCGACGAGCCCACCGGCAACCTAGACAAGCGCAACAGCGATATCGTGTTCAACATCTTCAAAGAACTTACCGAGGAGCACAACCAAACCCTGCTCATTGTTACACACGACACAGAATTTGCCGAAAACAGCCACCGTATCATTGAAATGGAGGATGGGCGGATCATCCGAATCTGATTAAACCCGTCATAACACCAACCTTCTTGTGAGTTTTTGCCTGAATATGCGGAAATTCGCCTGTATCTATATTACCTAACGCTTATGTAATTCGTATGAAGAACCTATGGTTCTTTTGACTTATTATATTACAAAAAAATCTAGTTGTTATGAATAAAGTACTAGCGCAGCTCTTCGAGGTTGCCAGTAAAGAAAGAAGAACCATCATAGGTCTGATGTCGGGCACTTCGCTGGACGGCCTCGACATTGCGCTCTGTGAATTTGAGGGGCAGGGGACCGAAACCCGCATGAAACTGCGAGAATTTGTGACCATGCCCTACGATGATACTTTTAAAAAGGAGGTGAAGGCGATCTTCTCAAAAAGAGAAGTCGATCTGGAGCGTGTCTGCCTGCTCAACGCCTACATCGGGCGCTTCCATGCGGACCTCATCAGCAAAAGCCTGCAGCAGTGGGGGGTGGAATCCTCCGAAGTTGACGTGATTGCCAGCCATGGCCAGACCATTTACCACGCACCAGCTTCACTGCACGGTATAGCCGGTATGCCGGATGCGACGCTGCAGATCGGCGACGGCGATCACATTGCCATGGGGACGGGTATTATCACACTAAGCGACTTCCGGCAGAAACATGTGGCGGCAGGAGGCGAGGGCGCCCCGCTGGCAGTGTATGGAGACTACCTGCTTTTCTCGAAGAAGGACCAGAACCGGATCATGCTCAACATCGGCGGCATTGCCAACTTCACGTTCCTACCGGGCGACCTGGACACGAGCCGCATCTTCTCGACCGATGTAGGACCAGGCAACACGCTAATGGACGCCTATGTGCAGCAGCAGTTTCCTGGCACTTATTATGACGCAGACGCTGCCATCGCGATGAAAGGGACTTACAACCAGGCACTGGTCGCCAGCTTGCTTTACCATCCTTTCTTTGAGCAGGACTTCCCTAAAACGACTGGCCCGGAGTTGTTCAACCTCGCATACCTGGAAGCGGCGCAGCGCAGATCCGACACGGAGCACCTGTCGCCTGAGGACGTGTTGGCGAGTTTGAATCGTTTCTCGGCTGTGGCCATCTGTGGGGCCCTAAGTCGCTCACTCGGCAATGCGGACTTTGAAATTTTCCTGAGTGGCGGCGGTATGCACAACCCCTTGCTCATTCAGAACATAAAGGCACTTCTGCCGGGTGCCACTGTGCGCGACACGGCCGAACTCGGAGTGTCGCCGGATGCGAAAGAGGCAGTACTGTTTGCCACCCTGGCCAATGAGTGTCTCGTGGGAGAGCCTATTTCCTTTGGTCCTGGCAAGCGGCGTGTGCCCTCCGTGCTGATGGGGAAAATCAGTTTACCTGAATAAATCTTGAAAACCAATACATCACATTTTTAACTGTACAAAATAAGAGGCACTATGAAAAAAATTTACGTGATTGGGAAGGCCTCCGGAAAGGCTATCCTGTTGTGTTTCTTCCTGTTGTCAGCTGCCTGTCAGTTGGCCATAGCGCAAGGGGCACGCTACACCATTACGGGTTCCGTTACCGATGCCCGTACCAAATCGCCGCTGCCTGGTGTGGTGGTGAAGTTTCAGAACCAGAACATTGCCACAGCAACTGATGCAAACGGTGTGTACAACTTGTCGGCTGCCTTACCACCGGGTAGTTACCAACTCACCTTCTCGTTTATAGGCTTCAGACCTGAAGTACGCCCCGTTACCTTGGGCGATCAGCAAACGGTGCAGGTGGACGTGCAGATACGAGAGGATATTGTGGGGCTTGATGAAGTGGTGGTGACCGGTACCTCGGTAGCGACCAGCAAAAAGCAGCTGGGTAACGCCATCTCTACCGTCTCCGCAAACTCACTCGAAAACAGCGTCGCCACCTCAGTGGACCAGGCCCTGGCAGGCAAAGTGGCCGGCGCCCAGATCAGCCAGAACTCGGGTAACCCAGCCGGCGGTATAAGTGTGCGCCTACGGGGTACCAGCACCGTAGTGGGCTCTGGTGATCCGCTCTACATTGTGGATGGGGTGATCATTAACAACAGTTCGCCTGAGCTGATTGACCTGGGCGGCTATGCGCAGAACCGATTGGTGGACATTAACCCCAATGACATTGACCGCATTGAGATCATCAAAGGAGCCGCTGCAGCCGCTATTTACGGGTCACGGGCCAGCAACGGCGTGGTGCAGATCTTTACCAAACGCGGAGTGGAAGGTAAGCCCAAAATAACGGTCTCGACCCAGTTCCGGGTAAATGAAGTGCGCAAGACACTCGATTACAACCAGTACCCTTTCCGCTTTGTGAACAATCTTGCTTCGGACCTTACACAGGAGCCAGTTACACGCTATGACTTCCAGGACATGATCTTCCGGACAGCCTTTGGTACCGAGAACAATGTGTCGGTTTCGGGGGGCAGCGCGAATACCCAATATTACATGAGCGGCAACTTCTTGAGCAATCAGGGCATTATCGACAACACGAGCTTTAAGCGGGGAGGCGCCCGCATGCGCTTAGACCAGACAATTAATAACTGGATCTCGGTGTCGTTAGGAGCCAACTATGTGCTCAGCACAAGTGAGGAGATTCCAAACGGTGGTCTAAGCGAGGCTTATGGGGCTCTGACAGGCTTTATCTTCAGCAACAACTTCATCAACCCTGAGCCGGTGAACGGAATATACCCTTCTACAGCACCTACCGCTATTCTTCGCCGCACCAACCCGCTTGAGGCCATCAACCGCTTTGATTTCGGGCAGCGGACCAACCGTTTCATTGGCGATTTTCAGGTAAACCTCACCCCGATCAATGGCCTGAACGTGAGTTATGTGCTCGGTTTTGATAACTCCACCCAAATCGCGACCGGTTATATACCGGTGGGCAACACAACCCCATCCTACGATGCAGGCTACTCACGCCGTGCCGATCGCACCTCTTATCTGCTCAACAACGACCTGAATGCCTCTTACCGCACTTTCCTGACCGACTGGCTGGAGTCCACGACAGGTATAGGGGGAACGGTACAAACCGAGAAATACTACTCGACAGGTATAACAGGCACGCAGCTTGGGCCGATCGCTCAGGTTAGTTCCGGCGGTGCTACGGTAGTCTCCGGCGATGGCCGTGCCGATATCAACATCATGGGGTTTTTCGCGCAACAGACGTTTGGAATCGGTGACCGTTTCTTTCTGACGGGTGCTGGTCGCTACGACGTGTCTTCTGTGTTTGGGGAGGACAACAGGTGGCAGTTCTATCCGAAACTAAGTGCCAGCTACCTGGTTTCCAACGAGACCTTTTGGCAGGGGCTCAGTGAGATCATACCTATTTTCAAACTACGTGCCTCCTACGGCCAGGCGGGTAACCTGACGGCGATCGGAGCCTATGACCGCTATACCAATTACAACCCTGTTTCATTGCCGGGCCTGCCGGGCGTTATCCCATCCACTTTATTAGGCAACTCCGGCATTAAGCCAGAGCGACAGGTAGAAACAGAGTTTGGTGCCGACATGAGCTTCCTGGGCGGTAGGCTGGGCCTCGAATTCTCTGTGTACAAGAAAGATGTGGAAGACCTGTTGCTGTTCATCGGCCTGACGCCTTCGTCCGGCTTCCTGAACCAGTACGCCAACATTGGTACCATGACCAACAAAGGGTTTGAGCTGATGGTCACAGGCGCTCCTGTGCAGACAGAGCGCGTGCGCTGGACCTCGACGCTGATCTATTCCCGCAACAAAAACGAAGTGAACAACATACCGGGCGGTGTGCTGCCATTCCCGGGTGGTTTTGGTCAGGTAGCCGCCGTGGACGGGTATCCGCTTGGCTCTTTCTACAGCACGTATTTTGCCCGAAATCCGGATGGATCGCTGCTGCTGAATCCTGCCGGGTTGCCACAGCCTGAGCGGGCGGGACGCAATCCTGAAAACGGACAGCCGATGGGCGCCACCGTGCCGAAGGTGATCGGCGACCCGAACCCGGATTGGACCGGCTCCTGGGTGAACGACATCTCGGTTGGTGACCGCCTGTCCTTCCGCACGCAGTTTGATGCGGTTTACGGGTTTGATGTATTCAACTTCACCCGTCGTGTGGGTGAGCGCGACCTGTATGGCGGACTGGCCGGTTACGAGCCTGAACTAAGAGGGGAAGTGCCGAAAGGAACCTCCGCTGCGCTGTTCGGGATTTTTGAGAATTACATTGAAGATGGCTCTTTTATTAAGCTGAGAGAGGTGTCGGTGGCTTATGACTTTAAGCCGGCCTTTTTAGGAGGTAATAGCGTGCGCCTCAGCCTGGCGGGCCGTAACCTGTTCTCGATTGACGACTACAGTGGCTATGACCCGGAAGTGAACGCCGCTGGCCAGACCAATGCCGTGCGGGGCTTCGACTTTGTGGAGGTGCCGATCCCGAGAACCTATGCGCTGGGCCTCAACTTTACTTTCTAATTCTTCTTCAACCTAATGATCAACAACATGAAAAATATAGCTTCTTACTTAAAAGTGGGTTTGCTCTCGGGCTGTCTGCTGCTGTCGAGTGGGTGCGAGTTGGATATACCCAATCCCAATGCAGCCAGTGACGTTGAGGTGCTGAACTCCCGCGAAGGCATCGTAGCCCTGAGTGTGGGGATGCGCCAGTTTTACTCTACCGCAGGCCTGGAAGCCGCCCTGCTATACCCGGGTGTGACGGGCCGGGAGATGAAAGGGGTGGCCACCTTTACCAACGTGCTCGAACTGGAGGCGGGCGGAACTGCCCTGCCAACGTTTAACGGCAACATACTCGGACTCTGGTCCCGTATGCAGCGCGTCATGTACATGAGCGAGCAGATTCTGGAAAACGCCCCTAACATACCAACCCTGACAGGAGGAACACTGAGTGGGGTCATGGCGCATGCGCATTTGTTCAATGCCATGGCGCTCGGCAACCTGATCAACGCCTTCGAACAGGCCAATTTGGAAACGAGCCGGACCGACAGGGTAACCTTTAACTCCCGGGCAGAGGTGTTGGCAGCCGCCATTGCGCATCTGAACGAAGGCATCGCCCTGATCGAGGCTATACCACCTTCACCAGAATTTACGACGCAGGTCACCGGCACCGCTTTCGACTTACGCAATACGCTGTACGCTTACAGTGCCCGCTACAATCTTTATGCAGGAAACTATGACGCGGCCATCTCCAATGCAGACAAAGTGGATCTGACCAGACGCTCTGAGTTCGTGTACAGCACACTGAGTCCGAACCCGGTTTACAACACTGTTTTTATCCTGGCCTATTTCAGACCACGTGATAAGTTCGGTTTGCCAGATGCGCTTTTTGAAGCAGGAGACAGGCGATACAACTTCTACATGACAGAGCCGGGAGCTGATGTGGCCGGGGACCGGGTGATGACACTGGCAGGTTTTTTCAACACGCAGACCACTGGCATCCCGGCATACCTGCCCGATGAAATGAAGCTCATCAAAGCAGAAGCGCTGCTGCGAAACAACGGCTCCCAGGACGAGGCACTAGCGCTGATCAACCAGGTGCGGACACAGACTGCCGGTGATCCTTTTAGCGTGCATGCGGGTTTGCCGGCTTACAGCGGACCTATGACAAGAGAAGCCCTGCTCCTGGAGGTATACAAACAGCGGTCTGCTGAGCTATACCTGAGCGGACAAAAATGGGAGGACAGTCGCCGTTTCAACCGTCCGGGACCACCGGATAACCTGAGCGAACGTAATCGCAATTTCTACCCGTATCCGGACCAGGAGCGACGTAACAATCCGAATACGCCAAACGATCCTGCTATTTAGGACCCGGAGGCTATACCTGTTTCTGATATAGCAAAAACCTCTGCCACTGCAGCACAGACGCTGGAAGTCGGCAGAGGTTTTTTATGTACTTGGTAAGTTTAACGTGAAGGACTGCGCTGCAGGATCAATTCCTCTTCGATGGCAGGACTTAGCACCAGTACCAGGTGCTCGGCAAAAGCGGCATTTTCGAGTTGTTTGTCACTCATCAAGGCGATCAGCCCGACGGGTTCGCCGTCTTCGGTCAGGAAAATGCTGCCCAAGTAGCTTTCGATATTCAATACCTGTAGCCCGATGTCGCGTGGGAAGTGGCGCTGTACGTTGTTGGGATAGTAACAGAAGCGTTGGGTCAGGACAGAATCGCAGGGATAGTGCTGCAGGGGATAGGTGATGTTGGACTGGATTTCCCCGTCTTTCGTTAATACCTTCGTAACGACGTGCCTGCCATCATCACTTAAACTACCGATCACCACATACTGCACCTTCGCGTGCGCTGTGATGAATTCAGCCGCCCGCTGCAGGAAAGCCTGGCCGCGCGGTTGTGAGGTAAGTGAAATGGCAGATTCCAGTATACGGTGCTCATCCTCACGGAGCGCATAATTCCAATGATGCACGAACCTGTATTCCATCGCACAAAGTAAAAAGATAGTATTCTGCAAAAATACACATTTTAGCAAAAGGACAACAATAGGATAAATGTCAATTCATGAATTACTTATAATGCTCTGTAAATAATAGTAATACTATTTAAGTGCTCTTTTTTTCAATTATCGCTGTGTCTTTTATAAGTACTACCTTTGCACTCAAATAATGTTCTATCAATTCATCAGTTTTTATATAGGCATGGCAAAATACTATTCATGGAGATGTTGCAGGAAGGCGCTTTTTTTTGTCTTCGCACTATTGTTCACCAGTCAGGCCATGGCGCAGGTAAACTACAAAGGTGGCTCGAATGTACAGTTACTTTATGGCCGTAGCCTGAACCAGTCCGGTCAGCTGGCTACAATCACCCTGGAGCACTTTGGCGACCTGGGTGCGTTCGAGCACTTCGGTTTTGCCGACCTCTACAACGATGCCAGCCTGGCGGCGCCAAATCTATACCTGGAGTGGTATCCTAAACTGAGCCTGAGCCGTGCCACCGGGCGCAATGTCAGCCTGGGTCCGATCAGCGATGTGCTGGTAGGGGGTGGAATGAACGTCCTGTTCGGTGGCGACCAGGATTTCTTTGTCTACACGGCAGGGCCAGCCTTTAAATTCCGCCTTCCCGGCCAGGGACTGCTGCAGTTTGAGACCTACTACTACAAACAGCAGGGCAGCGAATACAACGGCACCTACCAGTTCACGCCCAGCTGGGACATTCCTATACCTGTTTCAGAGCGTCTCCGCTTCCGCTTCCGGGGCTTCATGGATTTTATCGGGGACCGTGGGCCGGGCACCACGCAGTACCTGACGCAGCCACAACTGCACGTGGACCTGGGCAATTTCTGGGACAAACCTGGTAAAGTATACGTCGGCTCGGAGTGGCGCTACTGGCGCAACGTGGTAGGTATAGCGGGCCTCGACGAGTCAATCCTGCAGGCGAATGTCCTATTCTCTTTGTAATGTCCTATTCTCTTTGTAAGGAATAAGCACGAAGTAGTTACCTTTTTGACAGCGCTCTCAAAAAGGGCGCTGTTTTACTTTCCTTTGATTTGGCGATAAGGGCAGGAGATCCTGCCGCGACAATATTGCCGCCTTCTTCTCCGGCACCAGGACCGATATCGATCACCCAGTCGCTGGCAGCTACTACGCGCATGTCGTGCTCTACTACAATCACGGTGTTGCCGGCATCCACTAAATGGTGAAGCTGCGTCATGAGCTTGTCGACATCAGCGGGGTGCAGACCGGTGGTAGGTTCGTCTAAAATGTACAGGGTATTGCCGCGTTGTGACCGCTGCAGTTCGGTAGCGAGCTTGATGCGCTGCGCCTCACCACCCGACAACTCTGTGGCGGGTTGCCCGAGTCGCAGGTAGCCCAGGCCGACTTCGCGCAGCATAGTGAGCGCACGGTGCACAGCGGGCTCCTCATCAAAAAACTCCCACGCCGCGTCCACCGTCATATCAAGCACTTCGGCGATGTTCTTGTCCCGGTAGGTCACTTCCAGGGTTTGGGCATTGTAGCGCGCGCCGTGGCACACAGGGCAGGGGGCGTATACACTCGGCAAGAAGAGGAGCTCTACCATCACAAAGCCTTCTCCCTGGCAATTCTCACAGCGCCCCTTGGCGACGTTAAAGGAAAATCGGCCGGCATCGTAGCGACGTTTTTTTGCAAGCGGCGTGCTGGCAAAAAGCTTGCGCACATGATCGAACAAACCGGTGTAGGTGGCCATGTTGGAGCGCGGCGTCCGGCCGATGGGCTTCTGGTCCACGCGCACCAGCCGTTTGATCTGTTCTATACCTGCTGTAACATGGCCTACGGTGGTGACAGGTATATCACGCTCCAGTTCGTCGCCTTCCTCTTCTTCTACAGGCAGTTGGTGTCCCAGATGGGCGGCTACCAGATCCACCAACACCTGGCTCACCAGGCTGGACTTACCGGAGCCCGATACGCCCGTCACAGCAGTGAACACGCCAAGCGGAAACTCGGCGGACAGGCTGTGCAGGTTATTTCGACTAACGTCGCTTAGTTTAAGCCAGTTTTTGGGTGCACGCGGATCGGAGTTGAAGCCATTTGCTTTGCCGAACAGATACGCGCCTGTATGGGAGGCCTCCACTTGCCGCAATCCTTCCATCGGACCACTGTACAGAATCTCACCACCTTTCTCACCAGCAGCAGGTCCCACATCCACAATCCAGTCGGCATGGCGGATCACTTCCAGGTCATGCTCAACGATAAAGAGGGAATTACCCGCTTTCTTGAGTCCGTCAAGGGCCCGGAGTAGCGCTATTTTGTCGGCGGGGTGCAGACCGGCGGAGGGTTCGTCGAGCACATACACCACCCCGAACAGGTGCGAGTAAAGCTGCGTGGCCAGGCGCAGGCGCTGCAGTTCGCCGGGAGAAAGGGTCGGTGTACTGCGCTCAAGCGATAAATATCCCAGTCCCAGGTCGAGTAGCACATCGATGCGTGCACACAGGTCATCTGCAATGCGTTTGGCCACGATTGCCTGCTCCGGGTGCTCGGCTTCCGTGCGGGCATGGCCCGGCTCGGTGCCCCGTGCAAAAGGCTTCAGTACGGCCTGCACTCTCTTCAAAGGCAAGCGTGAAAGCTCTGTGATATCGTAGCCGGCAAACTTCACCGACAGTGACTCCGGTCGCAGGCGCTTGCCTTGACAGGTAGGGCAGTCGGTGCTCAGCATATACTGCATCACCCGCTTTTTCATAAGCGGGCTGTTGGTGTTGGCGAAGGTATGGAACACATGCCGGCGGGCGCTGCTAAAGGTGCCCATGTAGTTGGGCTCTTCTTTGCGTTTGAGGGCGCGGCGTGTCTCTTCGGGGGTATAGCCAGGGTATACCGGCGCAACGGGCTGCTCGTCTGTAAAGAGGATCCAGTCACGGTCTTTCTGGGGTAGGTCACGCCAGGGCTTGTCCACATCAAATCCCAACGTCACCAAGATGTCGCGCTGGTTTTGGCCGCCCCAGGCTGTAGGCCATGCCGCAATGGCCCGCTCCCGGATGGTGAGCGAATCGTCGGGCACCATCGATTTTTCGGTGACATCATACATGCGCCCCAGGCCGTGGCAGGTCGGGCAGGCTCCTTCGGCGGTGTTGGGCGAGAAGGCCTCTGCGTAGATAATGGACTGCCCTTCGGGGTAGTCGCCCGCACGGGAATAAAGCATGCGCAGCAGGTTGGAAAGTGTCGTGACGCTGCCCACTGAGGAACGGGTAGTGGGGGTACCGCGCTGCTGTTGCAGGGCCACAGCGGGGGGCAGGCCGTTTATGGCATCCACCTCGGGCACTGCCATCTGATGAAAAAGCCGGCGGGCGTACGGCGACACCGACTCCAGGTAGCGGCGCTGCGCTTCGGCATAAAGCGTTCCGAAAGCCAGACTCGACTTACCAGAACCCGAAACGCCTGTAAACACCACCAGGGCATCGCGAGGTATGGACAGGCTGATGTTTTTGAGGTTGTGCTCCCGCGCACCCCGTACTTCTACAAACCCCTTGAATTGCCCTGTTGTAGTCTGATCCTGTTTTAGATTAGCCATGTGTTGTGGTATAAACTGCAATGCTGCGAAGGTATAGCATCCTGTCGCAAAAGAAAATTGTTGAGTGTACGCAGGATTGGGCTTTTTGGTAAGGTATAACCACATCTCAGCATCCTCCCCCAAACTGGTACAAAGAATTTCTTTGGAATTATAACTAATTGAAAAACAATAAGGTATAAACTAGTTGGGCTATTTGATTCAGACACCAAACCAACTAAAATATGAAAACACTCAAATGCAGGGATGTCGGCTTTGACTGCAATGCCGAAGTAAAGGCCAACACCGAACAGGAAGTGCTGGCGCAGGCCAGTAAGCATGCGCACGATGTGCATCACGTAGATGTAACGCCTCAAATGGCCGAGCAGATCAAAACCAAGATCAGGGACGACGGCAGACCATAGTACTTACAAAGGCAGCATTGTATCATTTTTTCAGTTAGGCGCAGTTTATACCTGTGCCTTTTTCATGTTATGGGGCGGGTCATTTTTACAGGATTCTCGATAGCCAGTATAAGTGCATATGTATATAGGTATTTCTTTTAAAAATACAATTTCTGCAACTATTAAGGTATAGATTAGTATTTAATTAAACTTGATTCGGAAGCCCGACCAGGGTGGAAGAGAGAGCATATTTGACGACAAACTGAAAACTAACTTATGCTGGCAATGAACTACCGCGGGCCGCAACGGGTCCGCATTGACGAAAAACCAGAGCCCAAGATTCTGCATCCCCAGGATGCCATCGTGCGTGTAACGCGCTCTTGCATCTGTGGCTCGGACCTCCACCTCTACAACGGTAACGTGCCCGACACCCGCGTGGGCATGACCTTTGGCCACGAGTTTATTGGAGAAGTAATTGAAATCGGATCTGAAATACAGAAGCTCAAAGTGGGCGATATGGTGATCGTGCCGTTTAACATCGCCTGCGGTAAATGCCATTTCTGTAAGCAGGGCCTCTTTGGTAACTGCCATGAGTCCAACTCACAGGCGACTGCGGTAGGAGGTATCTTCGGCTACTCACACACGGCCGGTGGCTACGATGGGGGACAGGCAGAGTATGTGCGCGTACCTTATGCGGATGTCGGGCCAACCGTTATACCTCCAGGAATGGACCCTGACGATGCCGTGCTGCTGACAGACGTGGTGCCAACCGGCTACCAGGCTGCCGAGATGGGCGGTATACAGAAGGGCGATACAGTCGTGATCTTTGGTGCCGGTCCGATCGGGATTATGGCGGCACGCTGCTCCTGGCTCTTCGGCGCTGGCCGCGTGATTGTGATCGACAAAGTGGAATACCGCCTGGAGTTCGTGCGCAACTACGCCAGTTGCGAGGCCTACAACTACGAAGAGATGGACGACCCGGTGGTGTTTGTAAAGAAGACGACCGATTGGATGGGCGCTGATGTGGTGATTGACGCTGTAGGCGCTGAAGCAACCGGTAACGTGATGCAAACCATTACGGGGCGCAAACTCCTGCTGCAGGCTGGCTCTGCCACGGCTGCGCACTGGGCTGTTAACTCTGTAAAAAAGGGTGGCATTGTGTCGATTGTAGGTATATACGGTCCAACGGATAATCTCTTCCCGCTCGGTAATGTGGTAAACAAAGGTCTCACTATTCGGGCGAACCAGGCCTCCGTGAAGCGTCTTCTGCCGAGGCTGATCGACCACGTGCAGAATGGCATCCTCAATCCGAAAGCGCTGATCACGCACCGCGTGCCGCTTGAAGACGTAGCAGATGCCTACCATATTTTTTCAGAGAAACTGGACAACTGCATCAAGCCTGTCCTGATTCCGCCATCAGCCAGATAAAGGAGAGAAAGACCATGGAAAACAAGACACCAAAAGATTATTCGCATATAAAAGGCTGGGGTATAGACGCTGATCCGAAGAACGATCCGACGTACCCCATGAAACACCGCACCGACGCTGAGCAGGAGGGCTACAGTTGGGAGCGCCCGACACAGCAGGACATCAACATCGAAGTGCTGCACTCGATTGAGCGGCCCAATGTAACGGCCGTTTTCGGAACATCAGAGCCGCCAAGCGGACTGAGCGGCATGATCCGGCGTTTTGCCTTCAAGCACAGCGAAAACAGCTACCTGCACTGGCTGCCCCTGCTGATGGCAGACCGCGTGAATGTGGTAGAGGGCGTGCTGGATGATTTTGCTAAAGGCACCGTGCCGAACATCTTTGCCGAAAAAGGCTGGAAAGCCGACTGGGAGCACAACCGCAGCGGACTTATCCAAAAAGTAGGCATTATGGCCCTGGTGGCCACTGCAGCCGTGGTGTTGATCACGCGCAAAAAGGATTAGCTGAAGGGTTAGACAATAGCCAATAAGGAAGGCAGTTACTGTAAAGTAGCTGCCTTTTTGCTTTAATCCCAATCTACTATATCATCCTCTTCGTCTTCATCATCAAAGGATAGGTCTTCTTCATCATCCCATTCATCAGTCACATATACCTCGTCGGCAGTATCCTCAAAGGCGGTAGGGGTGTCCTTCGCATCATCAGTGTTTAAGTGGTGCAGCAAAAAATCCTGAAGCAGCGGGATGGCGGCAAATCCTTCTTCGGTCAGGGGGATTAACTCACCCCGCTGCAGGAAGCGGTTGGTATCGAGCAGTACCTCGTAGATGGGCGTGTGGATGTGCTTCGGTATTTTGAACAGCCGTGGATCGCGCTTATCGAATGGTGTGGGCACGGCGGAGGTATACAGGTAGGGCAACAGGGTTTTAGAACAACTCATGGCGATTCGGTCGATGCGGTGTTCCTGAAAATATGCCTGCAGGCGGTTGTTGATGTTCTCAAAAAACTCAGCGGTTTCGCCCAGCCTTACCCGGGAGCCCGCCCTTGATTTGCCTTTTGTCTTAAGATACTTAATCTGGCTGACGCCCTGTTTCTGCCGCACCATGTACGAGCGAAATACTTTGTGGTTCAGGCATCGCCCATCCTCAAAATAACCCATAGCACAGTGGCCCGCCTGTATCAGTAGGACCACGTAATTTACCGATTTGGCTTCGGCTATACCTGATTCAGCATAGAGTATAGATAGTGGCAAGCGGAAATGTACCTGCTCTGTTCCATCTTCGTCTAGCAACGTCAGCCGGTGCTTTTCAGAGTCATAGACTGTCTTGGTCGATGACGAGTAAATTTCCTGCAACAGTTCAGCAGCAACGGCCTTAGGTATAAATTTGTTCATGGTTGTTCGTATTGGGTATAGCAATAACCAACGCTCTTCGATGCCAGGCTGAGCACTGCTATACCTATACCTGAAAAGTAACAGGTATGGGCCGTAAATATAAAACTTTATCTCCCATGCTTAAGCCCTATTCTTCGGTAAGGCTATTGCCAAGAACCCGTACTTCAATGCCAGGCTGGAAAGGTGCAAATCCCATCTGGTGGGTCCCAACCAGAGGCATGTTGCAAAAGTTACCCAAAGACAATTTCTATGACATCCATATAGCCTATACCCAGAGGTTTTGGGTTGGTTAAAAACACAAATCCCCGGCAAGAGATATACCTACCGGGGATTTGTGTTGTGTCACTGGTATACAATTAGGCAATTTCCAATTTCTGGCTACTGGTACTGATCATGGCGTGAGATCCGTCGCGGGCAGTAGCATAGGTTTTAAAACCACCGTCCAGACTTTTTGCCTTAAAGCCGTTTTCATGCAGGATGCGCAAGGCCAGGTAGCCGCGCAGACCGGCATGGCAGTAAATATAAATGGTCTCGCCAGTTGGAAGCTCACTTAAGCGGTTGCGTAGATCATGTAGCGGAATGTGAGCAGAATTAGCTATGTGGTCAGCTTGGCGCTCAGAGTGCTCGCGTACGTCCAGCACGTAATGACCAGTCGCCAAGAGTTCATCTATCTCATGCCATTGCACAGTCTCCAGCATACCCTCCAGCAAGTTGACAGCCACATAGCCCGCCATATTCACAGGGTCTTTGGCAGAAGAATAGGGCGGGGCGTAAGCCAGTTCCAGTTCGGGCAGATCATATACAGTCAGGCCGGCTTTGATGGCAGTTGCCAGTACGTCGATCCGTTTGTCCACGCCTTTCTCGCCGACACCCTGCGCACCCAGTATGCGGCCATCTTCGGGTGAAAACAGGAGTTTGAGGGCCATTGGCTTGGCACCGGGGTAGTAGCCGGCATGTGAGTTGGGGTGTATGTGCACAGTGCGATAAGCTATACCTTGACGCACCAGGTTTTTCTCGTTATTGCCTGTTGTGGCGGCTGTCAGGTCAAACACTTTGGAAATGGCTGTGCCGAGCGTACCCCGGTATGGCGTTTTCTTGCCGAGTATGTTGTCGGCCACGATGCGGCCCTGACGATTGGCGGGCCAGGCGAGCGGTACAAAACCGGCTGTACCGTTCACATAGTCCTGTACCTCGATGGCGTCGCCTACGGCATAAATACTGGGGTCAGAAGTTTGTAAGTACTCATTCACGGCAATGGTTTTACGGTTGCCAAGAGCGAGACCTGCTTCTTCTGCCAGCGAACTCTCCGGCTGCACGCCAGCAGCCATCACAATCATGTCGGTCTGCACTTCAGCACCACTCTGCAGCAGCAGCCTTTTGCCCTCGTCCTCGATGCTGGCTAAACTGTCGCCAAGGTATAGCGAAACACCTTTTTCCTTCAGGTGCAGGTGCAGTGGGGCGGCCATTTCCGGATCAAGTGGTTCCATCACCTGATTTGAGCGTTCCACGATACTAACCTCGATACCCAGTTCGTGCAGGTTTTCGGCCATTTCCAGGCCAATGAAGCCGCCGCCCACCACAGCGGCTCTGCGCGGACGTACCTTGTCCACAAACCCTTTGATCTTGTCAGTATCCGGGATGTTGCGAAGTGTAAACAAATGCGCAGCCTCTGCTATACCTGGCACAGGCGGAAGCATGGGTTTAGCCCCAGGCGACAATATGAGTACGTCATAAGATTCTGTATAGAACTCCTGCGTGCGAAGGTCTTGCAGCAGCACGGTTTTTTCATCTCTGTTGATGCGCACCGCCTCGGTGCGGTTGCGTATGTCAAGCTTAAAGCGATCTGACATGCCATCCACGGTTTGCACGAGCAGTTTGCTTCGGTTCTCGATGGCTCCACCAATGTAATAGGGCAGTCCGCAATTGGCAAACGATATGTACTCGCCGCGTTCAATTAGGACAATCTGTGCATTCTCGCTCAGGCGGCGGAGTCTGGCTGCAGCCGTGGCACCTCCGGCTACTCCTCCCACGATTACAATTTTCTCAGGTTTCATATAGCTGATTTTTTGAGTTGTATAAGTTTTTGCGGACCCACTTTTAGTAGCCCTTAGCAACAGAGAGTATGACTCTCTGTGTGATGCAAAATTGGTGTGAAACGAGTACAGTTAATGTGACGAATGTTACACAACCGAAAATAAAGTATAAAAAGACCCTTTTATACTTTATTACCCCAAAATGTTTTACAACTCTAATGGATGTGAGATACGAAAGGAGGTTTGTGCACTTAAGTAATGACCCTACTGCCTGTAAGGTTAATTAACGGAGAGGCAGGGTGATATAGGCAGCTACGCCTGAAGGTCGTAACCGTCTGGCAGTCAGAAGAACGGATAAGCTGCAGCAGTTCGGCGGCCATGTGCCTGGGCAGAAAACGGTTGGTGTTCATAAGCTGGGTATAGCGCAATTGCACAGCTGCAAGTTCTGAAAAAATCCGCAGGCTGCTACCGTTTGAAGTATACGCTAAAAGTAGAGCCTTTTCCAATCTCACTTTCCACCTCGATCCGGCCCTCCGCATTCTCCACGATCTTCTTGACCATGTACAGTCCTATACCCGAACCCTCCACGTGATCGTGCAGGCGGGTGAACATCGAGAAGATCTTGGCCACCCCGCTCGGTTTCAAGCCCAGGCCGTTGTCGCGCACTTTCAGCAAAATGTAATCCCCCGCTACCTCACAGCTGACCTTAATAGCTGGCTTGCGTTCCGGGTCTCTGTATTTGAGCGCATTAGAGATCAGGTTATAAAGAACAGAGCGCAAATTCTTTTCCGAGAAACGGATAGCGCTGCAGGCTGCCACGTCCACTTCAATTTTGGCATCCATGCTCTCAATCTGGGCGCTGAGGTCAAGTGTAATATCGTGTATGAGTTCAGTCAGGTTAACCTCCGACGCCTCCTGGCTGTTTTCCTTCTGGAGTTTGGTCACATCCGTCAGATGATCGATCGTGCGCTTAAACCGGCTAATTGAGCTATCAATCATCTCGATCACATGTGTCAGCTCACTGGAGGCCTGTGCCTCGCTCGGTATCGATTCCATCAGAATAAGCAGCAGGCGCTCGATGTTGTAGATCGGGGCCTTGAGGTCGTGGGAGGCCGCGTAAATGAAGTTGTCGAGGTCGATGTTGGTGCGGGTGAGCTGTGCGTTTGTCTCCGAAAGCTCCAGGTTGGCAGCGGCCAGTTTGGCGGTGAGGGCGCGGGCCTCATGTTCACTTTCCTCGAGTTTCAGGCGGGCGATGGTGGGCTCCGTGATGTCGTGCACCAGGGTATAAAACCCGGCCACTTCCCCGTCTCTTATGTCCGGTACGTAACTGGTGTGGATGTACTTCACGAAGTCCTCGCGGTAGGGCATGCGGCTCTCAAAGTCGAGTCGCTCACCGGCCAGGGCACGGTCAATGTACTGCTTCACGCCGCTGTAGGCACTTTCACCCACCACGTCCCGAACGGGACGGCCAATCAATTCATCTGCTTTAATCGGAAACCAGGACTCGTAGGCCTTGTTCGTGAACTGGTATCTTTCTTCTTTGTCCAGGTAACCAATCAGCACTGGCAAGGCGTCGGTGATCAGGCGCAGCCGCTCGGCGCCCTGCTCTACTTTCTGTCGCGACTTCACTTGCTCGGTCACATCACTGGCAAATACCAGTACGCCATCTATCTCGCCTTTTTCATCACGGCGCGCCTGGTAAGTGAACGTTAAATAGATTTCTTCCGGATCGGCGCCGTCGTGGCGCGAAAGCATAAGCGGATACTCTAAGGCTTCAAAGTTCTCACCTGTTCGGTATACCTTCTCCAGGATGTTTGGAATAGGCGTACCCTGCAGTTCGGGGAACACTTCGAGCAGGTTTTTGCCGATCATGTTTTTACCGGGGAACACCCTTTTGAAAGCCGGATTGATCTGATGAAACGTAAATTCGGGCCCTTCCACGACCAGAAATGGCGTAGGGGCATTCATGAAAATGGAATGCAAGCGGTTGCGCTGTGCTTCAATGGCCGCTTTGGAGAATTCTAGCTCTGCCGTGCGTTCAGCAATACGCCTTTCCAATTCCTGGTTCAGTTGCAGCAGTGCCTCCTGCATGCGGTGTAGCTCCTGGTTGGCGGTCTCCATGTTACGGTGCGACTCTACCTGGGAAGTGACCTCAAAGGCAAATACCATGATGCCATCTATGTCGCCGGCCAGGTTGCGGATAGCCTGGTAAGTGAAGTTGTAGTAATTATTGCCAAGGGTGCCGGAGTTTGTGTGATCCAGGCGCACCAGCATTTCGTGTGCAAATTCGCTTTCGCCGGTCTGGTATACCTTGTTTAGCAGTGTGATCACCGCCTGTCCCTCCAACTCAGGCATCGCCTCTAAAATAGGTTTGCCCAGTATGGGTCTGTTACCGACCAATTGCTGGTAGGTTGGGTTGGCGAAAGTGAACACATGCTGCGGCCCCTCCAGAATACAGATCATAGCAGGAGCCTGCATGAAAATATTGTGCAGCTTGCGACGCTCCAGTTCAGCCTCGGCACGAGCAGCCACCAATTTCGCTTTCGTGATCTTTTGCTCTCCGTACATTTCCCTCACTTCCTGCTCGGTTTGCTCCAGTCGCTCCTTCACCAGCACCTGTTCAGTCACATCCAGTACTTTGTGGAGTATAAAGCTGGTGTTGCCCTCCTCGTCCAGCACGGGTGTGTTGGAAGGTAGCCAGTATTTTTCCAGAAAGGTGCCCGTTACCGGAGGCACCTGCATATCGTAGCGCTGCAGCGCCATGTGGTGTGGCTTTTTGTTTTGCAACACCCATTCCAGTGATTTGTGCAGGTTGAAGCTACCGTCTGCCTCCACTAGTCCGGGGTTATCGGGGAACACGTCGAACAGGTAACGCCCTTTGATGTCTTCTGCGTCCAGTTGAGTGACTTCCAGGTAGGCCTTGCTGGCTCCCAGTATAGTGAAGTCGGTGGAGAGGATGAGGTAGAGATCAGGAACGGCCTCAAATGCGCGTAAAACTTCTGAAGAGATGGTGCGGGTTTTTGTCATTTGAAAGCGGAATCCGTATTTTTTTAAATATCTTTATTCTTAAAGACAATTCAAAAGCCATCTTGTTAAAAGAGAAGCTGTCAGTCTGAAAAAAATAACAAGAGGCGCTGCCCCTTTTTCGTACCCACCGGGCAGGCGCATGCGTATAGGCGACAGGTATAGCCTATCTAAATTGACGACCCTGCCGCATGAGATGGACCTTGGTTTTATTGTTGCTGCTCAGTGCCTGCGCCACCCAGCGACAGGCAAAGTCTGATGAGGAGGCTATACCTGCCGCCCGTAAACGGGTGCCGAAATTGTATACACCGGCTATATACACCAAGCCCACCATTAACCCCACCAGATCGGCAAGCAGCCCGGAAGCTGCCACTGAAGCCAACTTCTATTCTTCCCGATATCCAGAGCGAGGTGGTATACCTGATGCGTCGCGAGCGGCTATACCTTACGCAGCTGCTCCAGGAAAGGTGGTAACCCGCACCGTATACCTGCGCGATACACTGGCGCTTGACTCGCTGCAACGCGAATTACAGATCGAGCAACTGGCAAACCAGGCCATCAGTGGCAGACTGAAGTCAGCTGAAAGCGAGCGCGACTACTGGCAGGACAAGAACGAGCAGAAGTTCTGGACGCTGATCGCCATGGCTGTTTTCGCTGCCCTCTACATCCTGTTCCGGGTGCTGGCTTCCCGCATCAAGGAAACCTGAGGCACCGTGTCAAAATAACCGTATTCCGCTGTCCTCGTTTAAAAAAGGAAGTATCATTTTAAACCTGATTAAAAACTATGAACAGACGAGACAGAGATCGCTTCGATCACGACAACTACGACCGCGACTACAGCGGAGGAGCCGGTTACAACCGCAACGATGAGCACTACCACAGCGCCCGCAACCTGACCAACGAGTTTGAGCAGGAGTATCGCAGTCATCACCCGGAGATGAATGAACAGCGCTACAACCGCGGCGGCATGGGCCACAGCTACCACGAAGGCAATATGGGCAATGCGTACGAGCGCATGCGAGATGGGAGAGACAGCATGCGCCGCGACACCAGTTCTGACACATACTACGGTGCGCGTAACAGGAGTAATAGCGGTAGCTGGGGCGACAACCGCAACCAAAACTGGTCCGACGAGGATCACTATGGCACAGCAGGCAGGTATAGCCAGCGCTCCGATGACTATGACCGCGACCGCTACAGCAGCCTGGATCGCAGCAGCCGTATGGAGCAGGATCGTAGCAGCCACATGAGCCAGGACCGCATGCGCGAAGGCTACGGCATTTCAGACTATGGCCGTATGCGGCAGCAGGACATCCACTCCAACAGGGGTATCCCGAATGCGGGCATCACCAGCAGCTTCGAGGATGATTTCGGCACCGACTTTGACCGCGACCGCAGTTACGGAATTTCCTCTGGTAACTACGGTGGCTATGGCGCCCAGGGCGGTGGCCGCAACCGCAACGATCGCTATTAGAATACATAACCTATAAAATGAGCAACAGGAGAGTCGTTTCCTTTAGGGGATCGGCTCTCCTACTTTTTGTAATATCGGTTAATGGCTTTGTGTTTTATTTGAATTCCAGGCAATTAAAGCACTTTTTTCAGAACCTTCTAATAGGAGGGTGGTATATAAACAGGAGAATTCTAGGGTTGATATATTCTGTTAAGTATGCAATTACAGACACAGAATTGTCAACCTGTTTATCTTTTAAACCTTAACCTAAATAGAAGAAGCGCTATGAAAAAGTTAGTATTAGCTCTGGCCCTTGGATTCGGTATGAGTACAGCCGTGTTTGCCCAGGACAATGTGCCGGAACAAGTAAAAACCAATTTTAATAACAGCTATGCCCAGGCGAGCGATGTAGAGTGGGAAGCTAAGGACGACACCTATTACGCCAAGTTTGAGATGAACGGCAACAAGCATTGGATCAAGTTTAATGCGGATGGTACTGTCAAAAAGCAAGGGCGTGAGATAGAAGTGAGCGAGCTGCCACAAGCGGTGCGCAACGCTATTAGCCAGCAATATGCAAACCGCACTATTGAGAAAGCCAAAACCGTGGAGAAAGACGGGCAGACCAGGTACATGGCCAAGCTCGATGGAGATGACGAAGACCTGAAAGTTGTATTCAACGCCGATGGTAGCGTAGAGAAAGAAATGGACAAAGACAAAGACAAAAATAAACGGAAATACTAAGGTATAGCCTTAGCCGATGAAGCGAAAAAAGGGCAGTCAGTATGGGCTGCCCTTTTTTTTGCAGTAACACTAAATCTGATGGTCCTTCTTGATCTTTTTGCCGCACGACCAGTATGATAAGATAAAATCAAGCTTATGATACCGGATAGACAATTGCGCGATCATTTGGAGAAACTGATGCGGATGGGGCAGGCTTTTCGTCCGGGGGAGGAACTGTTGCAAGGAATCACTGTGCAGGAGGCGGGCGAGCGGGTAAAGGACCTGTCTTATACCATCTGGCAGCTGCTTGAGCATTTGCGGTTCACACAGCACGACATACTCGACTTTTGCCGTAACCCCAACTACCAGGAGCCCGACTGGCCCGACGATTATTGGCCCGCATCGGAAGCGCCAGCCAATCAGGCTACCCTCGACAATACCTTGCAAGCGATCAATAATGACCTGGAAGCCATGGTGGAGTTAGTGCAAAACTCAGCCCATGACCTCTTTGCGCCCTTACCACACGGCAACGGCCAGACACTCCTGCGTGAAGCCATGCTGGTGGCCGAGCACAATGCCTACCACCTTGGCCAGATCGTCGTACTTCGCCGCTTGTTGGGCACTGCTTTGTAACTTAGATAGCAGGTGCAGCTTATGTTAGCCGTTTAATTTGGGGTGTTGGTCTAATAGATTTTCATCTGAGTAATGGATTTATATTCTTGAGCGTAAGATAGAATCTATTGTCAATCAGCTGTTTAGTGCCATGCTTCAAAACAAAGACATCCTGCTGCTCCTGATCCGGCTCTTCTTGGGCTATACCTTTTTCTCGGCTGGCATCTGCAAGCTAACGGGTGGAAATTTTGGTCAGTTGATCGGGCCGCCGTGGCTGGAGGCGCAACTGGCTGAGTACGGACTGGGGCTTTTTGCCAAAGTAGTGGCCGTGAGTCAGGTGCTATGCGGTACCTTGCTTCTTTCGCAACGCTTCAGCTTGCTGGGTGCCATTATGCTGGTGCCCATGAACGTGGCCATATTGGCGGTAACTGTTTCACAGCAATGGGTCGGCACGCCCTATGTCAATTCGGTGATACTCATGTTAAACCTCACACTGCTACTACTGGAGCGGGACAAGTTTCGTTTTCTATGGCAGGCTGACCGGAGCTATCAGATTAGTCCGTCCGTAACGGATCAAATTGGTCAGAATTTGTACAGTTGGCTGGGGATAGGGCTTTGCCTGCTAACGCTGCTGGTAGCTCCCTTCAATAGCTTCCTGACCCATACCTTTGCTCTGCCGGCTTTCGCTGCTTTTGCCGTCACGCTGTTGCGCAATGAGCAGCTGAGCAAGCTCGACAGGTTGCTGCTGGCACTGCCTTTTGTCGCCATGACAATGGTAACGCTGGGTATTCGGATTTCCCATGTGTTTTGGGGTCTGGGTGGGGTGCTGCTACTCGAGGCCCTGCTCCTCATCATCAGGTTATACCTAAGCAGCAGGCAGCAACGTGAGCCTGCAGAAGCTGCCGCCCTGGCAGGCTAGCTAAAAGCAGCGGCTATACCTACAGCGCAGGTATAGCCGCCGTTAGTGTTCACACCATAATCGCTCTGCCACCAAGCACTTGCAATCGTAAAACAAGAAAGGAGGGAGGTGAACATGGAGCTGAGTCAGGAGCAACAGCGGGAACGAAAACTACTGCTCATCAAAGTCGTGCATACGACGGTGTGGATGTTTTTCAATGTGGTGATCTTCTACCTGCTCTATGCCGTGCTCACCAACCGGATCGATAAATGGGTATGGATCTGCCTGGGTCTGATCGTAATGGAAGGGCTTGTGCTGCTGGTATTCAAAAAAATGTGCCCCATTACGGTTGTGGCCCGGCGCTACTCCGACTCTACCCGTGATAATTTTGATATTTTCCTGCCTAACTGGCTGGCCAGGTATAATAAAGAGATCTATACCACGATCGTTCTCATCAGTGTGCTTATATTGGTGTACCGTTTGGTGATGACCTAAGACGGCAGCATACAAACCTCAGAAAAACAGTAGCATGAAAAGCTTCTTGTCTAAAAATTCCATCCAGCTTTTGCTGTGTTTATTGGTGCTGGCAGCGCCTGGGCACCTGGCCGCCCAACATAAGCCGATCAAATTTGCTGCAACGGATGTAAAAGCTGATATGGCCTATGCTTACGAGACGCTGCAAAAAGCACATTACAACCTGTTCGCCTATGTGAGCAAGTCGGCCTACGACGCGGCTTACGATGATTTGCTAAAGTCGATCCGGAAGGACTCGCTGAGCATGCTCGAAACAACCATGCTGATGCAGCGACTGCTGGCGATCGGCGACGTGGGCCACTGCGAAGTCGATTTCCCGGCTGCTTCGTACATCACCTACGCCACGCAGGGCGGCACGGTGTTTCCGCTCGAGCTGGCATTTGAAAACGGAAAGGCCTTCGTCCGCAGAAGCTATACGTCCGACTCCAGCATACGGGCAGGCGACCAACTGCTACAACTAAACGGCAAGCCCATCCGCAAAATACAAGCCGCCATTCATCCCTACCTGTCAGCAGAGCGCCCTTATTTCAAAGACGCTAAACTCGAATTCTGGTCTTTCCCCCGCTATTACTGGGCGGTGTTCGGGCAGCAGGAGGCTTTTAAAATCAAAGTAAGGCATGCCAGTGGCAAACGCAGCACCCACACGCTCAAGCCCGTGACGGTGATGGGCTACGAGGCCAGCCGGGGAGGGGAGATCCTCCGGAGCGAGCGCTCTTTCAGGTTGACGGAGGAGGTGGCCTACCTGCATCCCGGACCCTTCAGTTCGCCCGAAGCAGACGGAGAGGAGCAGTTCAAAGCCTTCGTGGACAGTGCTTTTGCAGACATAAACGCCCACCAGGCCCGCTTCCTGATTCTGGACCTGCGCAACAATGCCGGCGGACACAACACCTACAGCGACTACCTGATCTCCTATTTTGCCGACAAGCCTTTCCGTTGGTTTTCTGACTTCACTGTCAAAACCAGTGAAGTGCTCAAGCAGCAAACCCGAAAGCAGTACCCCAATGCTATACCTGACGACTATACCCGTCAGATTCTGGAAAGTGCTGACGGCGTTACCTTCGCCTACGCTCAGACGATGCAGCAGCCCATGCCGGAGGCCCAGCGTTTTAAAGGCAAGGTATACGTGCTCGTTAACCGCCAGTCCTACTCCATGGCGGCCGTGAGCGGTGCCCTCATACAGGATTATGGCTTTGGGGAGATCGTGGGAGAAGAGACCGGCGACACGCCCACCCTCTATGCCGCGCAGTTCAGCTTTCAGTTGCCCCGCACCAGCGTAGAGCTCAAGGTGCCGAAAGGCTACATTGTGCGCCCGAACGGCGACGAGCAACTGGCCGGGCTTATACCGGACCACGTAGTGCGTGACCACCTGCTCGACGACGATGACGAAGTACTGCGCTATACCCTGGAAAAACTTATAGAACCTCAACGTGCGTCTTCCGCCCAAAAGTAAACCTGGACATTCTATGCTCCGAAAACCTGACACCGATCCGATGCACGCAAACAGACGTCTCACAAACGCCTGTACCTGTCTGCAGGCGCCCGGTCATTTGGTGCGTTTCAACCGGCTAACTCCCCCGGCATCCCTGCGCAGCCATATCCCTGATAAGCAGCCTGACGAGTACAGCAGTCCGGTTTGCTACGCACACCTCCGGGAGTTCAGGGAGGGTTTTGACTAGGGCAGTTAAACATGGCGAACACACCTGCTTCCCAAGCGAAGGTACCTTCTTTTTAATCCGGTCTTCGTATAAAGAAGGTGGTGATTCTAACATGTTTAGCTATGAAAAAATATTTACGTATCTGGGGGCTGATGGCCTTCGTTTCCTTCCTGAGCCTGTCGGCCTGCGAGGAAAAAGACGGCGCTGATCCTGCTGTCGATCTGTCGTACTCATCGTCCGAGTTTTTGCTCGATGACCTGGATGCGCTGGCAAAGCCTCACCTGCGAGATGGTTGCGATAAAAAGGCCTTCAACATCCATACAGTCGCCACAGCCAAAACCGAACGACAGTCACTTTCCTACATCCTGCCAACGCTGGGACTTCAGGCCAATCAGGGCGCCACGATCCGGGACTACGCGCTCAACCACCAACGGGCCACTGCCAATCCCCGCGGCAGCATCAGCATCATCCACCAGGAAATACTGATGCGCGCCAATACCGAACGTGACGCGTTTATGAAATCCTATCAGGAACGGCGGATCACAAAAGAGCAGCTGGAGCAAAAACTGCTGGTCCTTTACGAGCGTGTGGAAGCGGAACTTAGTGAACACGAACAGAAGAAAACACATATGCAGGTGCTGCGCCAGCACCGCACCGACCTGATGCAAAACATTGAAACCGTACTGAACCCCACCCAGCTCCAACAATGGAATAACTGGAGGAGCAGTATCCCATCCTAAGGTATAGCACACAGCTTCCTTCAAACGCTCACGGCAGGTATACCTGCTGTGAGCGTTTTTTTGTCGTATCTTCGTACCCATGCCAAAATCAAAAAAGCTACAGAACGTTACAATTGCAGAAGTATTCAGGACCATCATATGGCCGCGTCGCAGGTATCTTGCGGTCGGGTTGGTGCTGATCGTCATCAGTCGTCTGGCAGGTCTGGTGCTGCCGGGTGCGAGTAAGTTTCTCATCGATGATGTGATCCCGACCGGTGACAGCACCATGCTCAAATGGCTGATCGGGGCCGTGCTGGCGGCCATAGTCATTCAGTCGGTTACTTCCTTTGCACTCACCCAAATACTGAGTGTGGAGGCCCAGCACCTCATCTCTCAATTGCGCGCCAAAGTGCAGCGTCACATCATGCAGTTGCCCATCCGCTTTTTCGACAATACCAAAACCGGCGAACTGGTGTCGCGCATCATGACGGATGTGGAAGGGGTGCGAAACCTCGTCGGCACCGGCTTTGCCCAGATGATCGGTGGCGTACTGACCTCGCTCATCTGCCTCGTGCTGCTCATTTATATCAGTCCGCTGATGACAGGTTTTGCGCTCATTCCGGTGGCAATTTTTGGGGTGATCTCCCTCAAAGCATTCGGTAAGATCAGGCCGATCTTTCGGGAGCGCGGCGTGATCAATGCCGAAGTGACTGGTCGCCTGACCGAGACGCTGGGCGGGGTGCGCGTAATCAAAGGCTTTAATGCGGAAGCGCAGGAGATCAAGACATTTGAAGATGGCGTGACGCGACTTTTCCTGAACGTAAAACAGAGCCTGACCACGACCAGTATGGTGACCTCTGCCGCTACCTTGCTGCTGGGCTTTGCCTCGGCGGGCATCATGGGTATTGGCGGCTACCTGATCATGAAAGGAGAAATGACCTTTGGCGACTTTCTGGCCTTCACGCTATACCTGGGTTTTATGATCGCCCCGATCCTGCAAATGAGCAATATCGGAAGCCAGTTCACGGAGGCCTTCGCCGGTCTCGACCGCACCCAGGAGATCCTGAACACACCATTGGAAGATGCGCTCGGAACCCGCACCCTGAAGCTCGATCAGATTCACGGTGATATCGTGTTCGACCACGTGGCTTTTGCTTATGAAACCGGCAAAGAAGTGGTGAAGGAGATCAGCTTTCGGGCACCTGCCGGCTCTGTCACAGCACTGGTAGGTACTTCGGGCTCCGGCAAAACAACCATTGCAGGGCTGGCTGCTTCGTTCCTGAACCCTGACAGTGGCACCATTACCGTAGACGGTCACGACCTGCAGAGCATCAGTTTGCAAAGCTATCGCAGTCAGTTGGGGGTGGTACTGCAGGACGATTTCCTGTTTGAAGGCAGCATCCGGCAGAACATCCTTTTCCCGCGTCCCAATGCCACGGAGGAACAACTGATGCAGGCAGTAGAAGCAGCCCACGTGCAGGAGTTCACCAACCGTTTCCCGGAGGGCCTGGACACACTGATCGGGGAGCGGGGCGTGAAGCTGTCAGGTGGGCAGCGACAGCGCATTGCCATCGCACGCGCTATCCTGGCCGATCCACGCATCCTCATTCTGGACGAGGCTACTTCCAACCTCGACACCGAAAGCGAGAGTCTCATCCAGGCCAGTCTTAAAACTCTAATGCAGGGTCGCACCACCTTTGTGATCGCCCACCGCCTCAGCACCATCCGGCAGGCCGACCAGATCCTGGTGATCGAGCAGGGCCGCATCGCCGAGCAGGGTCGCCATGAAGAACTGCTGGAGAAGCAAGGGCGGTACTATCAACTTTATACCTATCAGGCCAGAATTTGATGATATTGCTGTTGTGAATGTGTAGGCTGTTTTCCTGGTTTTAAGGTGGCAGTAGGTATAGCTGCTTTTGCTATGTGGATTGTAAATCCAAGAGAGCTCTTGTTCCACAACTGTAAGAGCTGGGGGCACCGGTTTTTGTGGATCGGCCGCCCGCTCCGTAGCTTCACACCCCTGTAGTCCCCTCAAGGGGACAATTCTCAAGCGTAAAAATTGTTCCGGTGAAGATAGGGGACAGAATAAGGCTGTCAGATCGCGCCTGTATAGGGTACGCCTGCTATACATCATTCCTGTGGTTTTCAGAATTATCCTTAAATTGGTAGATCGAATTTCAGCTTATCTACCTTAAAACCATGAAATACCTTTTCAAGTCCCAGGCACTACTGCTGCTTTTGTTCGTCTATCTTTCCTCCTGTGCCACCAACCCCAAAACCAATTCTGCCACCGAGGTCGCGAAGTGGGAGGAGCAGGCTGCCCGCATCACCATCATGCGCGATGATTTCGGTGTGCCGCACGTCTATGGCAAAACAGATGCTGATGCTGTATTTGGACTGCTCTACGCCCAGTGCGAAGATGACTTTAACCGCGTGGAGCGCAACTACCTATGGGCCACAGGCCGATTGGCTGAGGTAGAAGGAGAGGAGCAACTTTACAATGACCTGCGTGCCCGTTTGTACATGACCGAGGCAGAAGCCAAGGCTGAATACGAAAGAAGTCCGGCGTGGCTGAAGGAGCTCTGCCAGGCCTTTGCCGACGGTATCAATTACTACCTGCACACGCACCCGGAGGTGAAGTCGAAACTGCTTACGCGTTTTGAGCCCTGGATGCCGATGTATTTCAGCGAAGGCTCCATTGGCGGCGACATCGAGAGCGTTTCTACCAAAGGAATCAAAGCATTTTATGAATCTGATAAATCATTGGGGCTGAACAGTGCCGGTCATGGTCTGGTGCAGCCGGCTTTGCTCGAAGAGCCAAAAGGCTCCAACGGCTTTGCCATCTCGGGCAAACACACGGCCTCCGGCGATGCCATGCTGCTGATCAATCCGCATACCTCTTTCTTTTTCCGGGGCGAGGTGCATGCCGTGAGCGAAGAGGGTCTGAATGCCTACGGCGCCGTTACCTGGGGGCAGTTCTTCATTTACCAGGGCTTCAACGAGAAGACCGGCTGGATGCACACGTCTGCCTATGCCGATGTGATCGACGAGTTTGAAGAGACCATTGTAAAGCAGGACGGCAAGCTGTTCTATAAGTATGGCGAGGAGTTGCGCCCGGTGGAAACACAGGAAGTGACGCTGGCCTACAAGGATGGCAATGAGCTGAAGCAAAAAACCTTCACAACCTACCGCACGCACCACGGACCGATCACGCACAAAAACGGTGACAAGTGGGTGGCCACGGCCCTGATGTGGAAGCCGGTCGATGCGCTGATCCAATCCTATACCCGCACCAAGAAAAGCAACCTGAAGGAGTTCGACGAGATGATGCAGATGCGCACTAACTCTTCCAACGCCACGGTATATGCCGATGCCGACGGGAACATCGCCTACTACCACGGCAATTTCTTCCCGAAGCGCGATACTTCCTTCGACTACTCCAAGCCGGTGGATGGCAGTAACCCGAAAACCGACTGGAACGGTCTGCACACACTCGATGAAACGATCCGGATCATGAATCCGCCAAACGGCTGGATACAGAACTGCAACTCTACGCCTTACACAGCCGCTGCTGAGTATAGCCCGAAAAAAGAGGACTACCCAGTGTACATGGCACCATCACCTGAAAACTTCCGGGGTGTGCACGCCATCCGCCTGCTCAAAAAAGCAGAAAACCTGACGCTTGACAAACTGATTGACCTGGCCTACGATCCCTACCTGCCGGGTTTTGAAGTGCTGATTCCCGGACTTGTAAAGGCCTATGATTCCCAAAAGCCAAACGACCCGAAATTGAAGGCAGCCATCGAGGTGATGCGTACCTGGGACTATGCCGTGTCAGAGGAGTCGGTGGCGATATCGCTGGCGCACTTCTATGCCACCAACCTGCTGCGCGACGGCTCTGCGCCGAAGGGCCACATCATGGAGCGCTTCGACTACTATGCCAACACAGCTCCAGCAGCAGAGCGACTGGACATTTTCCAAAAGACCATTGCGCAACTGGAGCAGGACTTTGGTAAATGGAACACACCCTGGGGCGAGATCAACCGCTTCCAGCGCCTCACAGGCGACATCAAGCAGCCTTTTAATGATGCGGCCCCAAGCATTCCGATCGGGATGGCTTCGGGCAACTGGGGAGCACTGGCTTCTTACGGCGCCAACAGCTACAACACCAAGCGCCTATACGGCACCTCCGGCAACAGCTTTGTGGCCGTGGTGGAATTTGGTGATAAGGTAAAAGCCAAGACCATTCTGGCGGGTGGGCAGAGCGGCGACCCCAAATCTCCGCACTTCAACGACCAGGCCCAGCGCTATGCTGATGTTGAATTCAAGGACGTGGCCTACTACCGCGAAGATGTGGAAAAAAGAGCCAAATCGACCTATAAGCCGGGGCAAAGAGCGAGTAAATAAAGGCAGTTATCTGAAATAAACGCAGAAAGGTCCGGACCAGATTGTCCGGACCTTTCCTGTTTTAGGCATGTGCTAAAGCAGCTAGCCATTTGTTGAGCCGGAGGATATTAAAATTCAATTTTTGCGGCTAATATATTTCTCTATATTGCATCGTTATATAACTATATACCTATGAACAAACTTAAATTGTTGATGATGTGGTGCCTTATGCTGGGCATCCTGGTTTCGTGTGGCGATAAGGACAATGATGCTTCGCCTAAAGAAACGGCCGAACTGGACTATCAACCCACTACACAGGGCTCTACCTGGTCCTACGGCGGTTCCACCCCTTATACTGTCCTCGCCACCGGCAAAACCAAAATGATCGATGGGAAGTCGTACGCTGAAATGGAAACAAAGCGGGGCAGTGAGACCGGGAAATCCTATTTGCTGAAAGAGAAAGGGGTGTATACGGCTATTGGCATGGATCCATCCTTAGGTGATGTTGCGCTGACCTTCCTGAAGGAAGAGACGCCAGTGGGCAAGCCCTGGGAGCAAAGCAATGTGATCAACGGCATCCAAACCAAAATGACGTTCACCATTATCGGGAAAGGCATTTCTAAAACGGTGGAGGGCAAAACCTTCAAAGAAGTGATCCATGTGCAGATGAACGCTACTTATACCATCATGGGCACGGAAGTGGAACTGGGCATCCCGACCGACTACTATTGGGCCAAAGGCGTAGGGCTTATCCTGACGGACATGGGCCAACTGGGCAACTTTCCGCTGCTGACCTACAGCATCAAGTAATTTTCCTGAGCCTGCCGAAGCTCCAGCAACGGGGAAGGCAGAGTTGTTGAAAAGCCCGATCACGAAAAAGCCAGCGCAGCAGGGCCCCTTTGAACCGTTATAGCTGTTGCATCAACCTGACAGATATGAAAACATTCGTACGCCTTGCTGTTCCTTTCATGCTGTTGCTCGGGAGTAGCTGCAGCAGTGAATCGCCTGCACCTGTTGTAGAAATACCTCCCTGCCAACTGATGGAGCAAACTGCTTCACTCCACTATGATCCTGTTCAGTATCCCGACCTTCAGCTCAAACCGCAGACCATCACAACACGGTTAGAGTACAACGATCGGAATGCGCTTGCCACTGTATTCCAGACAGACTATGCGGGCGTTTACTTCGACAGAGCCAATTTAAAGTATGACGGGAAAGGGCTGGTAAAAGAGATCGTGCATCAGTACTACCGCTATGTGAACGAGTACGACGGACAGGGAAAACTGCTTAAGCAGATGAGGTTTGCAAAACGCATGGGCGATCTGAAAGAGGAGCAATCAGGGTACTATACCTTGCGCTACAACAGCCAGGGAGAACTTACGGAAGCACAGTATTTCAATATGCAGTCCGGTCAGCCTGTAGCGGAGTTGATATGGAGGTATACCTACGTGGCCGGTGATCCTGTTGGACTGGAACAGCTTGTGCCTGGCGCCGATAGCTATTACCATGTGCAAATGACGTACGATACGCTCCACCTGCCCAGCACGCCATACGCCCATACCTATTTTGAGCCGTTGCACCCACCGTCCGCTCACAACCAGTTGAGCTATACCGTGCTCGAAAACAACCCAAGTTACCCCAGCCACACAACGGCCTATACCTACAACGAAGCAGGGTACCCGGTTACGGCCACTACCCGCTACACAGATGGGAGGGAACTGGCCATGACCTACACCTATCGGTGTAAGTAATTCTGATCAGTTCAGGTCACGAACCTGGCTATACCTTAAGCGGTCACACATAAAAAAAGCCCCTGCTTTCGGCGGGGGCTTTCGTTTTTTATTTAATGCGTACCGGAATCAACTCTCGCTCGAAGAACACCAGGTCCTTCTGCAATGGATTGCCAACAACAGTGCAGTAGTAGATGCGCTTCAGGTATTGTCTGATGATTAACTTTAGATCCGGATTCACTTTGGCGAACACTTCAGATCCGATGGGGAATGTATTTTCTAACATACCCTAAGATACGTAGTTTAATCCATTATCAACGGGTTATTGCAGTGTATTTTGCGAAAGCTGCCATTGGGCCAGATCAACAGCCTTATTGGGCATTGGAAACGAACAGGCAACACCAGACAAAAGGCAAAAACCCGTGTTTTATGCAGGTTCCTCTTCCTGTTTAAGCTGCTCCATACTCTGCTGATTGACTTTGATAATGCCACGCTTCGGTCTGTCCAAATCGATGATGATGAAGACGACCAGGCAGATCAGAAAACTCATCAGCGCCGATGGCAGAATGGTGCGTTGGTTGCCGAGCCCGCTGCCATACCCGATCAGGGCACCCGACATGATGAACACAATGAACAGCAGAAATAAAATGATCTCGGGCACATGCATCGCCAGCAAGGCATTTCGTTTACTGTGGGCGTCTATCATGTTGTTGAGCGAGTCGATAAAAAAGCCGGTGGTCACTGTGCGCGGATCGATGCGGGCTGCTTTCACGGCCTGCTCCCAGATGTTGCGCTGCAGGGCTTTGGTTTCTTTGGCAAGCGTTTCCTGCTCCGTTACCATGGCATAGTCGGTGTTGCTGACAGCCAGCCGAAGGTCGATGTACTGTTGCAGCAGCCCATGCGAAATCGAATCGTAGGGTGCAGGAAGCAGGTGGGTGCGCATCAGGGCGGTGCCGATGGCGTTGGCCTCGTTGATGACGGCCTCGCTGCGGTTGTTGTAGCGTTGCAGGGCCATGTTGAAGGTAAAACCCAGTATAAGCGCCAGCAAACCCAGCGTGCCCGCCTGTATGGTATTGGTCTGCGCCTTTACATCTTTGTCGGTTTTGCGCTGGTAATGGTGCCCAAGCCGGTAGCCTGCCTCCTGGGCTGCCAGTATCAGCACAAACAACACCGCCACAATCAGGATACTGTTATGGTCGTACATAATTTCTGTCGCCATGCCTTTATACTTCTCTGAACCTCTACCAGCCAGTCGCAGGCACTTGTATAGCGGCTATGCCCTATACGTATTTTCTGTCGGGAAGAAGTAGAAATGATGTGCTATACCTGCCGGCTCACGTCAAATGGGATGGTATAAGTCAGGCATCATGACAATTAGCACCAAGCCTGTGCCTATACCTTTTTCAGTTTCCTTCGTTTTTACTTAAGTGGAACACTAACTCCTTTATGCCTATGCTCTTACCTGCCAAATTCCTCCTGCTTATTTTCCTGCCCCTGTCTGTCGCGCTCTCGACGCTGCACCACGGCTGGGCGAACTACGACCAGACCAAAACGCTCGACTATACCGGTCTGGTAGAGGAAATCAAATACGAAAACCCGCATGGCATGCTGCAGCTCCGGCACGAGAACAAGACCTGGACAGTGGTGTTGGCACCGCCCAGCAGAATGAATAGCCGTGGCCTGACAAAGGACATGATCCAGCCCGGCGACTCGGTGCGGGTGGTGGGGTATCCGCATAAAGAAGTGAAGGAAGAGATGCGCGCCGAGCGGATTTATGTAGGTGATAAGAAGATAGAACTGCGCTAGCGGTGACTGGTGCGCTGGCTGGACTACTGCAAGGGCTGGAGGATTCTGCACTAGCCGGCGCCATCCGGCAGTCTGCCTGGCTGTACCCTTTTCTGGAGATCCTGCACATCCTGGGCATCGTGTTGCTGGTGGGGGCCGCCTTCCTGTTCGATCTGCGACTGCTGGGCTTTTCCAGAAACCTGCCTGTCCCGGACCTGGCCCGCCACCTGCTGCCCTGGTCCAGAAGGGGCCTATACCTGATCGTTCCTTCGGGTTTGCTGCTGTTCTGCACCAATGCAGTGGCACTGGCAGGCGATCCGGTATTTCATATCAAACTGATCATGCTGGTAGTGGGCGGACTAAATGCCGGCTTCTTCCACCGGTTTCTCGCATCTTCAGCACCGGAGTGGGGGCAGAGCAACACGCCCCGGGTCGCGAAAGCAGTGGCGCTTTGCTCCATAGTGGTGTGGGTGGTGGTGATCGCCTGTGGCAGGTTACTCGCGTATTAGTGCTGCTCTTGGAATCCAGGCCTATTCCGTCTTTTTTGCCACCCGGAGGGAGACGCTCTGGAATACCCTATACCGCACGTAAACTTTAAACGGCTGCCGGAAAGTAGAGCTTGAACGTTGTGCCGACATTTTCTTCGCTTTCCACTTCTATTCTGCCACCGGCATTTTCCAGAATCCGCTTTACCATGTAGAGCCCGATGCCGGTGCCCTCCACGTGGTCATGAAACCGCTTGAACATAGTGAATAGCTGTGTTTGCTGGCGATCATCTATTCCCAGGCCATTGTCTTCGATGCTGAGCACCACATGGGGCTCTTCCAGGCGCGTGCTTAGCGTGACCAGGCAGTCACGGTCCGGGGACTGAAACTTGATGGCATTGCTGATCAGGTTGTAGAGGATACTCCGGAAGTTTTTGCGCGAGAACTTCAGTTGATATACCTGCAGGTCGGTATGGATGAAGCAGTCCTTTAGCTCGGCGGGCTGGTTCAGATCCGCCATGATCTCATCGTACACTTCTTTGATGTTGATCACCTCACTTGAAGCGCTTTCGCTGAGACCTTTCTGCATCCTGCTGATCTCGGTGAGGTCGGCAATGGTCCGTTTAAACCGGCTAACTGAATCCACTACATGCTGCACAATCTCTTCGGTGGTATTATTCAGAGCATTAGCGGCTTCGAGTTCCTTTTTCAGAATATCCATTAAGCCTTCAATGTTCATGATCGGCGACCGGAGGTCATGCGAGGCCGTGTAAATGAAGGTATCCAGGTCGAGGTTGATCCGTTGCAGTTCGGTATTCTTGTGTTCGAGCGCGCTTTGCTGGCGTTCGGCCAGCTTGTCCTGCAGCTCTTTCTGCTCGGTTCTGTCGCCCGTTATTTTCGTGAAACCAATATGTTTACCGTCAGCATAAATAGGCGTAAGTTTGATGTTGGCCCAGAAAAGGGAGCCGTTTTTACGCCTGCGCCAGTCCTGTACTTCGTACACACCTTCTTCCAGGGCAGACTTCAGTTCTGTTTCCGGTTTGCCCGCCTGCTGGTATTCATCCGGAAACAGCATGCCATAAAATTCGCCGACAAATTCTTCTTCTTTGTATCCTTTCAGCTGTTCTACCCCCTGGTTCCAGGTGGTAATAATGCCGTCGGTATCCATCGCGAAGATGGCGTAGTCTTTAACCTGCTCGATAAAATAAGAGTAGAGATCTTCAGGTGAATGCTGTGGGTTCATGCAGAGTAAGCAGTTTTTTTAAGCTATTTACTCATTAAGCATGGCGCAGGTTTTGGCAACCTGGGTGGAACTGGCTGTAAGACAAGGCTACCCGTCCACGTCCTTCATAAAATCCACCAGTCCTTCGAAGTAGGTTTTCTGATCGTCGTAGAAGGCCATGTGGCTGCCTTTGGGGCAATGCAGGTAGCGGCCGTTCGGGAACTGCGTAGCCATCCATTCCATGTGTTTCGGATCCATGGTGTCGTGCTGACCGCCGATGGTGAGTGTGGGTACTGCTATACCTGGCAGGTCTTGGGAGCGGTCCCAGTTCAGGAGCGAGGCATTGCCCCGGATGCCGAACTCACTCGGGCCCTGCATCTGCACGTAGACGGTCTGGTTCATGTGGTCGAGCATGCGCAGGGCCGGGTCCGGCCATTGCTCCAGCGGCATGCGCAGGGCGTGTTGGGTATAGAAGTGCGGCAGCAGAAGCTCCATGTAGCGCGGGTTCTCAAAATCGTTGTCGGTTTCTATCTGCTTGATCTCGGCCAGCACCTCGGCCGGCATCTGCGGACCCAGCACCTCGTCGGCGTAGCGGTTGTAGTCGGGCACGCTCGACATCATGTTCGAGATGATCAGCCCTTTAAGGTGCTGCTGGTATTGGAGCGCGTACTCCATGGCCAGGATGCCGCCCCAGGAATGGCCCAGCAGGTAAAAATTGCTATTGTCCAGCTGCAGTGCTTGGCGCACCTGTTCTACTTCGTCTACAAAGCGGTCGATTGCCCAAAGGCTGGTGTCGTCGGGTTTGTCGCTGTAGTGGGAGCCCAGTTGGTCGTAGTAATAATACTCAATGCCCGCCTTGGGCAGGAAGCTATGGAAGCACTCAAAAGCTTCGTGCGTGCCGCCCGGTCCGCCATGCAGCAACAGCAGCTTGATGGTCGGGTTGTTGCCCACCCGCTTCGTCCAGACATAAAACTCACCTTTTGGGGTGCTGATGGTGATCCTGCGGGCACCGCCGCTCAGTTCGTGTTCCGTGCCGGCGTAGTTGTGGTAGTCTGCTACGGAAGGCGTAGAGTTACCGGAGTTTTCGGTGTTGGCAGGAGAGAGCTGGCGAATGGAGAGGCGTGATTTCATGGTTTAAAGTTTAAGGTGGGAGGAAGGAATATGTACGATAAATATATGAAAAGTATAGCTTTCTTCCACTTCCGGGGACCTCGAGAATTATGTGTTGAAGAGAGCATGTGAAGAATGTTTTTGTAGTATATGCATGTATAAATTGACTCTATTTATACTGGAAGCGTATAAAATTAAACACCCTGTTCCTGTTTCAGCGGTTATACAAGGACTGCAGCATAAGGAGCACTTTACAAGTCCATTGACTTTTTTTGCCGGTGGTAGTCATGATCAACAGGCCCTCCCGCTACCACCTCAAGCTTAGTTTTACCCCCAGCAACTACATCGTTTGCATTTGTCTCTTCCCCTGACATACTGCTTCAGCACCCCTCTACATGTGTTTCACTTGATGTCAGGTTACCAAAAATGAATGTTCTATTTTTTTAATGTATGAAGAGATTTATCAATTTTGCTTTGCTGCTAGGTATAGTCGCAGGGTTTTTTGCATTGCCATCCTGCTCCACAGAAGACGAACTGGATGCCATCACACTTTCAGCCACCGACAGTGCTGAGGCTAACTCCAAAATGCGTCCTCTGAAAGGCAATTTTGAGTTGTATCATCAGGTAGTGTCTGGTCTTGGAACTCCTATTCAGGAAATCCGGATACAGGGCTTTGGACAGCTTTCCCACCTGGGTAAAACATCCTTTATCAACGAGAGCATACTGGTGATAACACCGACTCCTCCTTTCATTTCTACCGGAACATCTGTTATAACGGCCGCTAACGGAGATCAAGTGTTTACCAGCTTCAGAAGCGTACACACGCCGCAGCCAGATAGAAGTACCTATGTGGTGATCACCCATACCATAACAGGCGGTACCGGCCGGTTCAGCGATGCAAGCGGTGGGTTTACCGCCGTCACCTATGCTATACCTGGAGTGGTACCCGGCATACTGACAATTACAGGTGAGATTGCATACTAACCCCGCTCGTAGGGCAGGCCTCCGCTAGTGCGAGCTTGTAGCTCGTACTGTTACCCGTGCCGGAGGTATAGCTTCGTCGGAAGGTATAGGCATGAGCTGCAAGCTTGCGCCAGCGGGGAGTTAGTTGCAGAGATGTACTAGGAAAGAAAACGTTTGATGGCATCAAGTGTAAAGCGAATGTTCTTCTCGCTCGTCACAAGCACATTATCCATCCTGCTATCGAACTGCCTTAACGGGTATTCCTTGCCATTAATTTTAAAGGAATGTTCAAAACGTAATCTGCCGCTGCTAAGTATTATTTCAATGTCATCTTTTCTAAAAGTGACTGTGAAGTAGGCGCTATGATTGGCGACCTTTTCTGTTAGCTCAAACTGAGGAAGTTCTTTTTTGAAAAAGCTTTCGATTACTGTTAATGCTTCTTCTGAACTGATGCCCGTAGTGTTTTCGAACAGGTCTTCTTTCATCGCTTATAGTTACTGAGAGCTTAATTCCTCTTCTCCTGTTCCAACATATTCAAATGTGCCTTCAAGCCAAACTTTTTCCAGATCACTTTTCCTATTTGCAGTAATTTTTAGCGCCGCCATAGAAACCAACAATTTGCTCCGGAAGATAAAAACAGATGTGGTTATAGTATGAATCTATTTGCTGAACGCCAGCATGGGTTTCCCTCACAGTACTGCTGTTCACTGAACTATACACTCCTTTTCTGATCATTGGTATTCTGTTATAAAATAAAGTTTTCTGCTAGTGCAAGCTTTTTGCTGAGGTATAACTGCCTTAAAGAGAGGCCTGAGCTGCACGCACGAGAGTGGGGTTATCTATAGGAATAAGTAAATCTATCATTTTCTATGACCTACGACCCTTAACAGCCCTTTATCAGGATGTAAGATAAAAAATAAATCAAAAATAATTTGCGCAACCGAATAGTTGCGCGTATATTAGCAATCAAATGGTTGCATATTTTATTCTGACATGAGAAGAGACGTTTTCCAGGCGATAGCAGACCCCACCCGAAGAGCCATTATCGGGTTGATTGCCTTGCAGGCCATGACGCCGAATGCTATTGCCGAACATTTTGACACCAGCAGACAGGCTGTTTCAAAGCACTTGCAGATCCTGACAGAGTGCCAGCTTGTAAAACAGGAACAGCAGGGGCGGGAGATTTACTATCAGTTGGAAGTAGCGAAAATGAAAGAAATTGACAAATGGCTGGAACAGTTCAGAAAGATCTGGGAAGACCGTTTCAACGAACTTGACAACGTATTATCAAACCTAAAAACAAATAAGCCATGAAAAAAAACCTGGAATTCGAGTTTTCTGTGAACAAGGAAAACAAAATGATCACCGTGAAAAGAGAATTTGCCGCAGAGCTTCCGCTCGTGTGGGATGCCTACACAAAGAGCGAGATCCTGGACCAGTGGTGGGCGCCTAAACCCTGGAAAGCCCGCACCAAAACGATGGACTTCAGAGAAGGCGGCCACTGGCACTATGCCATGGTGGGTCCGGAAGGGGAAGAGCACTGGGCACTGGCCAATTACAAGACCATTGAACCTAAAAAGCGCTTTACCGCAGTGGACGGTTTTGCCGATGCCGAAGGCGTGGTCAACACCGAAATGCCGCAGTCGAAGTGGGATGTAAGCTTTACACCCAAAGATGAGGTGACCCTGGTGGAGAACCTGATCACATTCGATGACCTGGCACAACTCGAAACCATCATCCAGATGGGCTTCAAAGAAGGCCTGACCATGGCCATGGAAGGCCTGGATGCCCTATTGGCTGCTCAGAAACAGGAGGCCTAAGGTCTCTGCTAGCTGCAGAAAAGAAATCATAATCAATAACATATATAAAAGCGGGGCCGGGACAAGAACCTTCGGGCTCCGCTTTTGTCGTTTACAGTAGCCATGCATCGTTTGCTGGTGCGGGTGGGCAACTTGGAGTTTTCTTGTGCCGATGCCGGTTCCCATGCGTATGTTAACCTGAACAGGTGAAACATAAACTGATACTTACAGCATGCGCGATAAGATTAAACTTTCCTTTTCCCCAGACCTGAGCCTGAATGTCGAAGGCAAGCATGTGCGCGACGGCCTTTCTACCGCCATGCTCCTGGGCGATAATCTGTGGCTGAGTTGTGACGAGCGCACCACCATTGAGCGCCTCACCCGCCTGCCTGACGGTTCTTTTGGCAAACACCATTCGTTTGACGTGCACGATTACCTGGACCTCCCGGCAAAGGATTTCAGCGAGATCGACATCGAGGGAATGGGCATGGCCGATCATTACCTTTGGCTGATTGGCTCTCACAGCCTGAAGCGCAAGAAGCCGAAGCGGCCTGACTCGATCAAAAAACAGATAGAGCGCCTGGCAAAAATCAAGAGCGACCCAAACCGCTACCTGCTGGCGCGCATTCCTATTCTTCAGGATCCGGCAACAGGGGAGTATGTCCTTCACAAAGAAGTGGAAGATCCGGACAAGCCCGGCAAAATGCTGCGTGCGGGTCAGTTAAAGGGCGACAAAACCAGTAGTCTGTTAACGGAAGTGCTGCGGCAGGACCCTCACATCGCTCCTTTCATGGACATCCCCGGCAAAGACAACGGCTTCGATATTGAAGGACTGGCCATACACGGGCATAAGATTTTTATTGGGCTGCGCGGCCCGGTACTGAGAGGCTGGGCCATGGTGCTGGAAGTAGAGCCCGAGGAGGACAAGGCAGGGCTATTGCACCTGAAGCAGCTGACAAAGGAGAAACCCTACCGGAAGCACTTTCTGAACCTGCGGGGCAAAGGTATACGGGAGCTGCGCATTTTCGGGAACGACATGTACCTGCTGGCCGGGCCCACCATGGATCTGGACGGCGTGATTGCCATCTACCTCTGGCGCGATGCTGTGAACAAACACACCGAGCAACTGCTGCATCACAACGAGCTGGAGCGGCTGTGCGAGGTGCCGCACGGCACAGGGGAGAACTCCGGGAAGGATAAAGCGGAAGGACTTGCCATACTGGACGACCAGCGTGTGCTGGTGGTATTCGACAGCCCGACGGATGAACGTACGGTTGGTAAAAATGATGTGCAGGCAGATGTTTTGCGGGTGGTGAAGTAGCCTCAGATTGTTTGCCAGCCGGCGTCTGTGGCAGGAGAGAAGGCAGGACGGGGCGCGATGTCCAGAAAAGGGTAGCTTACTTTGGACAGGTATAGCCCCTGCGGATAGGCCGGTGAAAGGTGCTTGGGTGCTTTCTCCAGCGCCAGGTAACTTTCAAACTCTGGCAGGCTGAGCGCGCCGGTTCCTACCTGCAGTAGCTGGCCCACCACAATGCGGATCATGCGGCTCAGAAACCGGTTAGCCGTTATCTGAAAACGCAGCCTGTCACCGGGCTGGTCCATCAACCAGCGGGCTTCTGTTACATGGCAGATGGTGCTGTCATGCTCCGCCGGCGTCAGGCACAGGTTCCTGTAATCGGTGTAAAGGGGGAGCAGGGCAGTGGCCGCCTGCATGGCGTCCAGGTTCAGGTTCCGAACGGGGTACAGGGCGCTAACATCGTGCAGAAACGGATCTTTGTAGGTATGGATAAAGTAGTCGTAGCTTCTTTTGCTGGCATCGAAGCGGGCGTGGGGCAGGCCTTCCACCGGCACGATATCGAACACAGCGATATCGGGTGGTAACACTTTGTTCAGCCGGAAAAGCATGTCAAATTCCCAGGGCTGCGCTACATCCAGGTGAAAAAAGAACTGGCTCGCATGTACCCCGGCATCCGTTCTGCCACAACCCACAATCGCTACCGGCTGCTTCAAAATCTTCCTCAGACATTCTTCTATCACCTGCTGCACCCCTACGCCATAGGGGTGTCGCTGCCACCCTTTGTAGTGCGTGCCGCTATAGCCGATATGAAAGAAGTAGCGCAAGGTCTTGCTCAGGTATAGGTGGTGGAAATTGCCTTACAAGATAGTGATAAAGGAGGTTCTATATGTTTGTTAGCACAAGGAGTAGTGATTTTTAAGTATTCCTCCTGCGAGAAGACGACTCTCCAGTACACCAAAATGGATATTCTTTGCCATCTATTTATCCTGCTAATGTTTTAACTCCTTCGGCAGTGCGAGCTTGTAGCTCGTACTGTTCTTTAGCTGAAGGTATAGCTGTGTGGAAAAGAAAAGACACGAGCTGCAAGATCGCGGCAGTGCGGGGAATCGCCTGCATTTCAATTTTTACGCGGGTAGCAACTTAAAGTAAATGATGGTACAACGGTCTTCGGCTGTAATGTCCGGATAAAACACTTTCAGGTCTGCCCGGAGGGTTTCCAGACTCTCAAACCCATCCGTCAGGGCGTCAGCCTCGGTTAAGTCGGAAAACGATTTGGTAAAATCCAGCTTTTCTATCTGTGCCTTTTCTGGTAAAGGCATATCGCCAAAAACCAGCGGCAACTGTATGGCGTTTGGCAGCACATACCCTAACCGGACCGTAGACGTTTTCCGGCGCTGCTGCACCAGCTCAAGGTATTTTTCATGAAAGTGCAGGTGGTCGATGATCTCTGTTTCAGCTTTTGTCATGTGATAATCTACTTAAAAATATAGCAGGCTATTACGCCCGCTGGAGCGAGCTTGGCGTATTAACACCATAACAAGTATGCTGATGGTATAGCTGAGCAGGAAGAAAAGGTCCGAACTTATTTAAGTGCAATAGCGCTTTAATTATACTGATCTTCTATAGTAATATGCTTTGATTCAAGCTGATTTATATGTTTGTTTTTGATAAACTTTGTTAGTTCAATACCCCACAATGCTTTGGAAGAGCTCAAATTTCTGATATACAATTGTTCAGAATAATTCCCTTCTTCATCCTTAAGTAGAAAAACCTCTTGTAAACTCGGTTTGACAGTAATAATGAGTACATCTCCTTCAGGAAATCTTAAAAACTTCCTGGTCATAAGTGATGAAAAACTATCACCTAAATAGTCTTTGACTACATTATCAAAATACTTTCCAAAGCCATCACGACCTTGATCGCTCTTTTTATTAAAAGATAAGTATTCTTGTTCTAAGCCTAGAACTCTTTTGTTATCGCTAACACCTAAAAGTAGAGTCCCTCCAGAAGTGTTTGCGAAAGCAGCTAATGTTTTCAATGAACTATGTATTATAGCTTTTTTAGCAAGATCTCCATTGATTCTATCAATGTCTTTCTTAATTACATCAGTTTTCTTTTCAATTTTTTTGAGTAAATCTAATTTATGTTGCCTTTCCTCGTCAAGAATTGGTGTAAATAAAGATGATTTAAATTCTAGTTTTTCATTTTCATCACCTTTAATCATTTCTTTCCAATAAAGTATTTCTTCCTTTCTTTCTCGATCATGTTTATCTTCAATTGTTTCAGATAAGGAAAGTACTCCATTAGAGATATAGTCATATATAAGCCGAAGATTCTTAAGAGAAAACTCATCCTCGTCTTTAGTTTCTGATACTAATAAATTGTTGGCTAAAGTAATTTTTGCGATAGTTTTTAAGGCACCTTTACTGGTATCCTTTGAGTAATTTAGTGAGTAGTTATAAAGTAGCTCAGTCGACTCATCATTTTTTTCATTAAAAAGCGAAATGATATCTAAAAAATAAATGAGTTTTTCAGAATCTGGAAATGTTTTAAGAGTTTGAAGACTAACACTACTTTTGATAGCCTCGGCTTCTAACTTTATTTGTCTAATACCTTTAAGAGTTTGTTTGATAAGACATTCATTTATTTGAAGAAGTATTTGGAAATAAGAAGTATAAATATCAGCTAAGTAGCTTCTTGCATTATTAGTGTTAGCATAGAACTGCTTCGCAAGCTTAAAACTATTTAGTTTGTCTTGAATGCTTAGTTGAAGAACAGCTAATTGTTCAAAGCAAAGGGCCTTCTCTTTTTGAGCTGTAACATATACAGAGTCTAGTCTATCATCTGTTCTTACTGAATCAATATTTTCTAAATCTACTGAGAATATTTCATCAACAAACTCCCTATAATTATATGGCTCAAGATATTTCAGCTCAATCAGACTAAATCCTATTTTTCCATCCTCGCTGATATCTGTAACCACAACTCTAATTTTTTTTCCTTCTGGAAAGTAATCATAAATGAATTCCTCATTCCAGTAAAAATCGAATATGTTACTAACATGTAGTAATCCTTCGCCACTTGCGGTTGAAATAAAGCAGCCATAGCTTTCAACTCGCTTAATTATTCCATCATATATTCCACCTTTTCGAAATATATTATTGTTTTGAATAAAATACTTTGAATCACTGGAGGGTAACTGACTAACTAGGAAGAATTTAAAAAAGCTACTAAAGGCTAGGCACTTAGCGCTTATGATGAAATCGCAATCCTCAAAAACATATGTCTTTAGAATTCTGGCAGTTATAAGGTGGTTAGGTAAGAATCCTTTCAAACCGTTAAATTCAACTTCAAATCCTGTTTTAGTTCTTTTAACTAACTTAACAATTATGGTAGAATTTGCAATAAAGTTTTCCTCAAGATTTAACCAAGTGTCGAGGTTTTGACTTTCGAACTCATCCACATTAATTAATTTGTTAAAATCAACTACTAGTTCTTCATTATTGAAAACAAAAGGAGGTTGTTTTAATGGTGACGATAAATTCTCAAAATGATAGTAAGAGTTTATTAAAAGAGTATGTTTATTATCAATGAGAGACTCTGTTTTTATCCATCTCCTTAGAAGCTGACCGACTAGCAAATTAAATAGCTCAAGATTTCCCAGTTTATTTGCTAATAACAACTCTGCATACGACCAGTATACATACTTTCTTTGGCTATCTTCTAATGTTAAGTTCGAAGCATATACTGAAGTTAAGTTAAAGTATGCCTCTTCCTCTTCCACTATAAAACTCTTCTTCTTCTTAGAAATAAGGTTTAACAATTTATTGAGATAATTGTAATTAGACTCCGCTTCTATATCAAGATTGTTCAATAATTCTTTTAAGTTAACAATAAACTTCTTCTCGCTAATTAATTCTATATTAGAAAATAGAATAAGATAATAGACTTTAGCGAGAGATTTACCAGTGTCTTCCAACAAGTCTAGCTTGTCAAGAAAATCATATCTGTTTTTAGCTAACTCTTCTAGCACATTATCAATAATGATTGCTGAGTTTAATTGAGATTTAGCCTTGATTAACGTACTTTCCTTTCTATACTCGTCTGGAATAGATGTAATTATACCTCTCTTAATTATCCAGCTTTCAAATATTATAATTAATTGATTGATCTCTCTTGCAACTGGGTAGTTGTATTTTTTTAATTCTTCTTGAAGTTTTCTCAATAATATTTTATTGGTGAAGGTAAAAACCCAAAAAGCACTTTCTGACTCATATTGCTGTATCAGCTGTATAATATCCTTATCATCTTCTACTTTTGCAGTAATAATTGGATTAAAATACTTGCTAATGAGTGTTTTATTAATTACTATATTATCAATCCTAGTAAAGTATGGATCTTTACTTTTTACTTGTGTAAGTCTTAAGCGATGTGAAATATCAACTACTTTACATAATATTCTATCTACTTTATTATAGTTTAAAGATTGACCATTTAGCATGTTTACTTCATGCACACAACCATCTTCACCTAATACTTCATAGTAATCATATTCTTTATCATTGAGTATTTTCTTTTTAGAAGCTATAACTTCGAAAATATATTCCTTTCCAATCTTGTAAATTGGGTGTCTGTTTTCTCTATTTGTTAGAATGGCACTCCCATTAGGATGATATCCTTTAACTTGGCATCTTAGGTATTCGTGCTCCCATGTTTCTTTTTTTTGCCATTCAAAGCAAGGTACTTTTATAATGTTTTTATTTTCATCTTCAACAAGAAAGAATTCTTTATCACAATCCTGTTCACCGTTACCTTTTTGAAAACCTTTTATTTTATAATATTTAGGTTCTAGCTTTAATCTGATGAAATGCTTTTTGTGTTTTTTATTAAACTCTTTATAAAATGTATGAGTCTCCCCAACTTTTATATTTAAAGGTCTAAGTTGCTTTACTGGAATGATATGTTCTGAAGAATCTACTGTTGATTTCAGGATAAAATAAAATTCATTTTTTATCTTCTTTTCACCCTCTATTAGGCAGCTAAACTCTAACATGTATGGTTTCTTAAGAGAGTTCATAGTAGATATGGAATGTTAATATAAAGATTCTTTATATCGTATTCTTGTAAATCTTTAATATAGAAAGATAATAATAATCTAAATTATATTAATTAATTAAAATATTTTAATGGAATTAATGATTTGTTAAGCATGATTGAACGAGTGAGTGCTTCTTGATTAAATTTGTATTTCAATTTAACTGCCAGATTAAAGTTTGAATAACCCATTGAAGAATCTTTTTCCAAACTTTTATACCTAAGCACAAATAACTATTTGCTATCAACTCATTTACTATAGACTCAACTATTCAGGAAATTATATCCACGGTTAAGGATCACCTGACGGCACAGAACGCGCTAATTGGCCCATTAGTCGGTTTATAAACCTAATACTTCTTATTTCTCTTCCTACCCTGCAGAAGCTTCTGCTTATATACTTGATTGAAGCTTTGATGAAGGAGTGGCGCAACAGGTTGAACAACGTAGCGGTGCTTACGTTGTCAGATTGATTGATTGACATTGCCGCTGAGCGGTACTTTTGTGGCAATCTTAATACGAATTTCAATAAAGGCAAAGCAGTCCCGGCACTAAGCGTCCGGGACTGCTTTGTTTTCTAGGTATAGCGGCTTTCTTAATTTAGCTTTACCTGCCTATACCTTAACGCTTCCTGTTTTTGCTAAAAAAGCTCCACATCATTTCATTGATGTCGATGTCAGCCGTCGTGTGGCCCAAGGGGTAGCCAATGTTAAAGGGCGCACTGCCCGGCCAGGTATGGCCCCCGTTTTCGACCGTGACAAGCGAGACGGTAATGCCTTTGTCGCTTACTTCCTGAACCGTGACGGAGGTACTGTCCTTCTTATTCGCATTCAGCATCTTTTTGCTTTCTCTCTGGCCAGCCAGTCCGTTGTGGGCCAGCCAATAACTGTAGGTGGCCGGGGCCGAAGCATAGGCATTGGCTTTTCCGTCGTATTTCACCACCTCGTCGGCAGTGCCGTGCACCTGTAGCACACTGATCCGTTTATCCGTTCGGTGATAAAACTTAACCGAGTCCGGCAGCGGACCACCAATAGAAGCGATGGCAGCAAAATCGTTTGGCATCTCAGCCGCCAGGCGGTGGCAGAAGAAACCACCCCGCGACAAACCAGTCGCAAAGATCGCTTTGTCATCGATCCGGTAGCTTTGTTTCAGGCTGTCGAGCAAGGCGCGTACGAAGCCCACATCGTTGGTGCCGTGTTGGTGCGACATCTCAAAGCCCACATTCCAGTCCTGCTTTATACCGGAGGGGTACACCACGATAAAGTTGTGTTTATCGGCGGCATCATTCATCCGGGTGTACAGCATTTGCTCGGCCACCGTCATGCCCCCGCCATGAAAGTGGAACACCACCGGAAAGGCTTGCGCCGGGTTGGCCGCATAGGAGGCAGGCAGGTAGAGCAGGTACTTTCGCTTGGTACCTTCAAACTCGAAAGGTTTCAGTTGAGCAGAAACCGTAATAGCGGCAAGCAGTAGCGCCGCAGTAAAAAGAATCTTTAACATGATCGTTTGGGTTTAATGATGACACAAATGAAGCAGCAGCGTGTGTCAGAATCTCCCGGAATGATCATTTACCTATAGCGAATCGCGATTTTTGCAGTGGATGTAGCCCTAAGTTTGGGTGATGCGCTTGCGGTAGGCAGAAGGCGTTTCGTGCAGTTGTTTTTTAAAGGCGGTATTGAAGCTGGTGAGGCTGTTGAATCCTACCTCAAAGGCGATGGCCGCAATCGTGCTTTCACCGGACTGGCTGTGTTCCAGCAGTGCCTGCGCCTGCTTAATGCGGTACTGATTCACAAAGCCGTTAAAATTGGTGCCGGACCGGCTGTTGATCGCCATCGATATTTTTTGCGGACTTACTTTCAGCGCTTTGCTGAAGGTGCTCAGCGTCAGGTCCGGATTTTTATACAGCGCCTTGTCTTCCAGTAGCCCCTTCACCTCCTCAAAGATCTGGTTTACTTCCGCCTCAGACAGTGGCGTTGTCTTATACTTGGCTGCATCAAGCGCATCGATGTATCCTTTTCTGATGGCCATAAACGTCACCCCGTACGCGATAAAAGAATACAGAATCGGCCCCAGGATGTAGGGCACGTCGTCGTCGAGCAGGTTCAACACATAGACTACCCAGAGCGCCGCCAGCGCATAAGTGAGCGTGCGCAGCCATTGCACAGTGGCATCAGCGCTTCCGGTAGCAGCCCGGTACCTCTGTGTCTGCCGGTAGCTCAGGTATAGGTATACCAGGTAATGGCCGTAATACACACAGAAAAGGAGCGCAAACACAGGTATAGGGATGGTTTTCGCATGCTCCTTGTTGATGAAAAAGCTGAAGACAAGACCGGCCAGGAAGGGGATGAAGTGCAGGAGGGTGCGGTAGCTGAACCGGATCGACTTTTCGAGCACAGACCGGGTATAAAAGTAAAAGAGCGGCCCGATGAGCAGGAGGGAGGCGAGGCCTGCAAAGATGAGCTGCAGGTATACGTCTTCCACAAATTCCAGAAACAAGGACTTCCCGATACGGAAGGAGAGAATGAGCAACAGGACGCTCAGTATCTTATTGGAGGTAGCAAGTCCTTTGGGGTAGAACCAAAGAAAAGCCGCCAATACCAGCCCATGAAAAACACCTAGGCCACTGAGCAGAACAAGAATAAAATGACCTGTAGACATGGGAGCAAATAAACAAATTAATACGCTCGGAAGTATTTCGCCTGTGCTTTAAATTTTCTGGCTGGCTGGTTTACATTTCTCCTGATTGGGACTTTTGTGAACAATACATACAACGGACTATCTTTCTGTTCGAACTTGCTCCGGGAGGTGATCTATTCCTGCTCTGCCATTAAGTTTAGTAAATTGCTATATCTTTATGCTGGCATTCTTCGATTATGGGTAGACATCTACTTTCTGGCGGGTTTATTATTCTCCTCCTGCTTTTACTTATTATAACAGACGCTAAGGCGCAGCGCAACAAAGCCAGTCACTGGTATTTCCCTTATCTCTCCGGTGTTGATTTCACGCAGAACCCGCCTGTTCCTACAGACTATGGGAAGACAGATGAAATTGATAGAGGTACGGCTATCATCAGCGATAACACAGGGCAGCTCCTGTTTTATACCGACGGGCATCGTGTCTGGAACAGAAACCATCAGCGAATGCCGAATGGCTCAGGCTTAACGAAAGGGGAAGTGCAGACCTCTTTACAATCGTCCCTGATCGTACCCAGGCCAGGCTCCGAAACACTGTTTTATATTTTCACGACGAACCCTGGCCATGGGCTAGTGGAACAGGGGCTGTTCTATGCCGTAGTGGACATGTCGCGCCGAAGTGGATTGGGCGATGTGATCCAGAAGCATGTGCCGCTCCATAACCCTGTAACGGGAAGTTTAACAGCCGTACAGCATGCCAACGGAAAAGATTATTGGGTGATCGCGCATGAATATGACAGCGGCAAATACCTGGCTTACCTGGTAACAGCATCCGGTGTGCAGGCAAGTCCGGTCATCAGCGAATTACCTTCCATACAGCGGGAGTACCCTGGCCAGATGAAGGCTGCACCTGACGGAAGCAGGATTGTGGTGCCCGCCGATGCAGGCGCGGAAATATCTGATTTCAATACACGTACAGGGAAGCTGTCTAACCCCTATGTGCTGCAGCGCAATCCTTACGCCTGGGTATCCGGGTTGGAGTTTTCACCAAATTCAACTTTGCTCTATGTTGCCAACGCCAATCAAGCCATCTACCAGTACGATTTGAACAAGAATACATGGGCTGAAGTGGAAGCCTCCGGGTACCAGGTAGGAGGATGGGGGTTCACCAACATCATTCATGATTTGCAACTGGCTCCGGACGGAAGAATTTATGCGGCCAAAGGAGGCGGACAAGGCTGGGGAGCTACTTATCTGGGTGTTATCAGCAATCCAAACGGCTTACGGAATCAGGCTAGCTTCGATGAGAAAGGCTTCCCGCTCGTATCGCCTGTCGATCAAAGGCTCCCCATGTTTGTTACGTCCTATCTGGCCAATCCCGCAGCCATTAGTTACGCCAATCATTGCCTTGGTGAAACTACTGTCTTTCGTGCTGCCGGCATTGGCAGCAGGGATGCCCTGCTCTGGAATTTTGGTGACCCGGCTTCGGGAGGTGCCAATACCTCTACAGATCTAGCCGCCACCCATACCTTCAGTTCGCCCGGCACCTATACCGTATCGCTGCAAGTGACTTTGGGAGACCAGGTGAAAACACACCAGGTGCAGGTAACCATTCACGCTAAACCTGCAGTTGACCTGGGGTCAGACATAAGCGTGTGTGAAGGCACCGATATAACGATGGATGCAGGCGCTGGAACCGATTTCACATACCTGTGGTCTACAGGCGAAACAACTCAAAAGATAGCGCCCACTTCCGCTGGCAGCTATTGGGTGGAAGTGAGCAATGGCTACTGCACGGCGCGGGACGAAATCGAGGTAACAATCACTGCAAAGCCGGGTTTAGAACTGGGGCCGGATCGTACGCTTTGTGAAAACACACCTGTACTGCTATCAGCAGGAGGGGCGAATCAGGGCTATAGCGTTTTATGGTCTACTGGCCAATCGACTCCTGACATAACAGTGACCAAACCCGGCTTGTACTGGGTGGAGGTCACAAATGGGGTGTGTCTTGTCAGGGATGAAATCACGATCAACTATATCGGGTTGAAAGACCTGTCGATAGCTGCTGCAAACGATACCTTGTCTTACCAGGAGCCGCTATACCTGGAAGCAGTGGGTACCGATCTTGTTTCCTGGAGCTGGGATCTGGGCGACGGGACTACTTCCAGAACGGCCAATCCAATTCATCAGTACGCCTATGCAGGCACCTACAATGTCACGCTTCATTCGACCAACAAAAATGGTTGTCCGGCCACATCTGAAAAGGAGATCGTTGTGAAGCCACATCTGTTCATCCCGAATATTTTTACCCCAAACAATGACGGCAAGAACGATGTCTTTCGGGTAGAATACAACGGGAGAGGAGCTTTTGAAGTGCAGCTGTATAACAGGTGGGGAAAGCAGGTATACCAGGCCTCAACAAAAGACTTCGCCTGGTCCGGAGAGGGCTTTCCGGCAGGAGTATACTTTTACCTGATAAAAACCGAAACCGGTACCTACAAAGGCTCCGTAACCTTAGTGAAGTAAGAATGTTCTGGCTGCAGCACTAAAGAGGCCGGTATACCTGTTTTATCTAAATCTGGTCCAGCAATACCTGTTTTTTACAGCCCATACCTAAATTTCATGTTTTAAAGGCTTGATAACATGAAAAATGCTTGTTAACTTTGTGTGTGTTATTGAGCAAAAAGCATGTTACAAAACTCCCGGCTTAAATTAGTAGCGGATTATCTGCAGCAAACTATAGGTATAGAGGCAGCAGCTATACCTATCAGGAAAGAGGAGCTAAAGAAGTTGCCTCTATTTCTCCGGAGCGGTTATACCTATGCGCTGGTAAGCTTGCTTGATAAGGAAATTGTCTTTGCTATCCTAAACGGTACAGACCTTCCAACACCGGACCAGCTTAATAAACAGGAGAACCAGCTACAGCGCGAGTTTGGTACTTACGTGGTTTTTGTCTTTGAACAACTGGAGGCTTATCAACGAAAGCGGCTTGTCCGGAAGCAAATTCCTTTTCTGGTGCCTGGCAAGCAATTGTACATGCCCTTCCTTTTTATAGACCTGCAGGAGCGCTTCGACAAACCTGCGCAGACAGTAAGTAAGTTGCGTCCCAGCACCCAATGTCTGCTCTTGTATCATTTGGAGGTAGCGCCATTAGCAGGTATACCTTTCAAAGAAATAGCACAGGCACTACAGTATACCAACATGACCATCTCGAGGATAGCCAAAGAGTTGGCAACTGCGGGGCTGGCCGAAGTGAAGGGTGCCCGCGAAAAGTATTTAAACCTGCAAGACGACCGGATGACACTCTGGCAGGAGAGCAGACTCCTGATGCAATCGCCTGTAAAAGAGCGTTTTTTCGTTAGTCAGTTGCCTCGTGCGGTTACCCTCTATAAGACAAATGTAACAGCCCTTGCCACCTACTCTGATCTGGCTCCGGGTAAGGTTCAGGCCTTTGCCATTGGCGAAGAAACCTACAGGCAACTGAAAGAAGCAGCGCAGCTACAGGATATGAATCATACCGATGGGGAGTATGCACTGGAGGTATGGACCTATGATCCGGGGCTACTGGCTGAAAAAGACCGTGTTGATCCGCTGTCGCTATACCTGTCTATGGCCGAAGAGGCTGAAGACGAGCGTGTATTAATGGCGCTGGAACAGCTATTGGAGGGAATGATATGGTAAGAGGGCTTGAGACATTTAGCAGGCACTTTCAGAACCACCGAAACTGCTATGTGGTCATAGGAGGAGTAGCGTGCGAACGGCATTTTGAAGAGCAAGGGCTGGTCTTTCGGGCAACAAAGGATGTGGACGTTATACTAGTTGTGGAAGCAATCAATGCAGGTTTCATCAGCGCTTTCTGGGAATTTGTGAGAGAGGGTGCCTATGAACGCAGGCAGGTAAGTGAGGGAGAGCGGCGCTATTACCGCTTTATCAAGCCGGAGCAGGAAGATTATCCGATGCAGTTGGAGTTGTTTTCCCGTAAGCCTGACCTTATGCCTGAATTTCCGGGAATGACCATCACGCCCAACCCGGCTGACGAAGATCTTTCCAGCCTGTCGGCCATTCTGATGGACGATGCTTACTACCAATTTACAGTTGCTTCGGCAGTAAATATGGAGGGAGCCAGTATGGCAGCCAGCGAAGCGCTGATCTGCTTAAAAGCGAAAGCCTATCTGGATCTTTGGAGCCGGAAGGAAGCAGGAGAGCAAGTAGACACGAAGAACATTGCCAAACATAAAAATGATGTGTTCCGTTTGGCGGCAACATTACGCGGAGATCTGACCATAGCACTTCCCGAAGTTATAAAGGAAGATTTGCAGCAATTTGTAGCAGTTTTGGAAGTCGAAAAGCATGACCTTAAAGCCATGTTCAAGGCGATGGGTATCTTCCCTGTTGAAGCACAGGAGCTCTTGAAGCAGTTAAAATTGGTATTTCAATTAGATGAATAAATAACAGGGGATATGTTTATAACCGTACATGTAATAGACACGAGCGAGGACACTTGTACCATAAGTATGCTATACGTATTCTCGTTTTAACTTTTAACTGTCAACTCTTAACTTGAATTTCAATCCATTCACCATAGACCTGCCCGTTCGGGAAATCATACCTGCTGTTAGGGAGCACCTTGCGGCGCAGAACACACTGATCGTAAACGCCCCTCCGGGAGCCGGTAAAAGCACTTTGCTGCCACTGGCCATACTCGACGAGCCCTGGCTGAAAGACCAGAAGATCATCATGCTGGAGCCCCGGCGCCTGGCGGCCAAGACCATTGCCGAACGACTGGCGCAGCTGCTGGGCGAGGAGGTGGGCCAGACCGTCGGCTACCGCATCCGCTTCGAGACGCGCATTTCGGAGAAGACCCGCATCGAGGTCGTAACCGAAGGCATCCTCACCCGCATGATCCACAGCGACCGCTCACTGACAGGTATAGGGATCGTGATATTTGATGAGTTTCACGAGCGCAGCATCCATGCTGATGTGGCCATGGCCCTGAGCCGGGAGGCGCAGCAGGCACTTCGTCCGGATCTGCGCATCATGGTGATGTCGGCCACGCTGGACATGCCCCAGCTTACGAAACTGCTGCAGGCCCCGGTGGCACAAAGCATGGGGCGGCAATACCCCATCGAAACATTTTACACCGGCGACGCCGATGACCGCATGCTGCCCGAAATGACGGCCAAGGTAGTAGTGCAGGCGGCCAGAGAGCAGGAAGGGGATATCCTTGTGTTCCTGCCCGGCGAAAACGACATCCGGAAAGTAGAAGAGCTCCTGCGCCGCCAGTTGCGCGATTTCAGGATACACCCGCTATTCGGTATGCTGCCTTTCGGCAAGCAGTACGCCGCCATCATGCCCGACCGCGAAGGCAGGCGCAAAGTGGTGCTGGCCACCAGCATCGCCGAGACCAGCTTAACCATAGAAGGCATTTCGGTGGTGGTGGATACGGGCTTCGGCAAGACCTCCCGCTTCGATCCGAAGTCCGGTTTGTCGCGCCTTGAAACGGTGCGTATCTCCAAAGATGCGGCCGACCAGCGTGCCGGTCGCGCCGGTCGCCTGGGTCCCGGAACGGCCTACCGCATGTGGAGCAAAACCACGCAGGAGCGCATGACTCCGCACCGTACCCCCGAGATTATGGAGGCCGACTTGTCCTCGCTCGTGCTTGACATGGCGCAGTGGGGCATCACGGATATCCGGGGCCTGACCTGGCTGAACCCGCCGCCACGCGCTGCCCTTCAATATGCCACTGAGATGCTGCACCAGCTGCAGGCACTGGAGCATGGCCGCATCACGGAGCACGGCAGGAAAATGCACGCGCTGCCCTGCCACCCGCGTATCGCGCACATGCTGCTCAAAGCGGAGGAAACCGACCAGGTGGCGCTGGCAAGCGATATTGCCGCCATCCTGGAAGAGCGCGACCCGCTGGACCGCAACGCCGGCATCGACATTAATTTAAGAATAGAAGCGCTCCGCAGGTATAGGAAAGAGCAGGGGCAGGGCAAGAAATTCGGTAAGATCGAGAAAGTCGCCCGCTCGTACCGTTCGCTGTTCAGCATAGAGCCGGAAAACGGCCCCTTCGACGATTACGAGACCGGTGTGCTGCTCACGCATTGCTACCCGGAGCGCATCGCCTACGCCCGTCCAGGCAACAATGCGCAGTTCCAGCTGGCCAGCGGTCAGTACGCGTCCGCCGGTCATCGCGACGACCTGGCGCACGAGCCCTGGCTGGCCATCGCGCACCTGCACGCGGGTACCGGCGACAATCCGGGCCGCATCTTCCTGGCCTCCCCGCTCAACCCGAGAGATTTAGCCCCCCTTGTGAAGCAACAGGAAAGTTACCACTGGGACCTGAACGACGGTGAACTCACCGCCTCCCTGGACACCCGCATCGGCAGCATCGTGCTGCAAAGCAAGCCGCTGCCTGCCCCCGACGAGAAGCACCGCGTACCGGCCATGTCCGAAGCCATCAAGCAGGAAGGCGAGCACCTGCTGGACTTCAATTACGAAGTAAGGCAATGGCAAAACCGCGTGCTGAGTTTAAGAAAGTGGCGCCCCTCCGAGTTCTGGCCCGACGTGAGTACGGCGACTTTACTCATGACCAACTGGGACTGGCTGAAATCCTACCTCTTCGACATCGAGCACCCGGATGAGTTGATGGAGCTGGAGCTGCTGCCGATCATAGAGAAGTTTTTAAATGACGAGCAGCGTACCAGGCTGGAGGTATTGGCCCCAACAAGTATAGCCTTGCCGGATGGTTCTGCTATGGACTTAACCTACCAACCCAACGGCAGTCAGCCTAAACTGGAGATCCGCCTGCAGGACGTGCTAAGCTGGGAAGAAAGCCCGAAAGTAGACGATGGCGAAATGACGGTGGAGCTGGCTTTGCTTACGCCGGAACTCAAACCGATCACCACGGTGTCGGATCTGGCGAGTTTCTGGAAAGGAAATTACCGCGTGATCAAAAGGCAGCTGGAGGTGGTGTTTCCGGAGGTGAAGTGGTAACCCCACCCCAGCCCTCCCCAATCCCCACCTTTCTTGCTTTATTTCGTAAAAAATGAACATATCTTACAGAAATCTTAATAGATATAGCTGAGCCGATAAACCTGAAAAGCATTTTGGCTCTGGTGTATCACAATGGGTAGGGCTATGTACAGACAGGTAGCACAGCATCTTAATATCAGGTATGGGGAGGTGAAGCTGGTGCGGTCCCTGTTCCTGATCCAGTTCTTGCTGGGAGCGGCTGTGGCTTTTTTGTCTACAGCCAGCCTGGCGCTCTTCCTGACGGGCTATGCCATCCAAATGCTGCCCGTGGTGTATGTGCTGGCCGGGGCCTGTCTGTTACTGATCAACTATACCTATACCCGCCTGGAAGCACGCCATACCCCGGGGAGGCTGCTGCAACGTGTCATCTTATTTTCGATGCTTTCTGTGCTGGCCTGTTGGCTGGTCATGGCATTGCTCTCTTTTAGCTGGCTTGTTCTTGTGCTGGTCATCTGGAGCCTGGTCATCTACATGCTGGTCAGTGAATCCTTCTGGGGGATGGTGGCCTTGATGTTTAACGTGCGGGAAGGCAAGCGGCTGGCGGCTGTCATCGGCGCGGGCGATCTGCCGGCCAAAATGCTGGGCTACCTCTCCGTTACGGCCCTGGTTCCGTTTATTGGTGTTGTCAACCTGCTTTGGGTTTCGGTGGGCTGTTTCATGGCCGCTTATTTCCTGTTCCATACCTATAGGCGAAGGGCAGGGGCAGGGATAGAAGAGGCCGCTCCCGATCAGGCAGCCGTCGTGCACCACAAGGGCAGCAAATCCTTTGTCAGGCAGTACTTTCACAATACACTCATCCTGAGTATCGGTATCTGGGCGCTGATCGGTTATGCCATCTTTTTTATCATCGACTACACCTTCCTGGCTGAGATAAAACTGGAAATGACCAGCAGTACGCAGCTGGCCACCTTCATCTCTGTCTTTTTTGCTGCCGGCCGCCTGCTGGCTATCCTGTTCAAACTGGTTTTCAGCAGTAAGGTCATTGCCAGATTGGGGCTGGCCAATGCCCTGCTGGTAGCGCCCGCCTTGCTGTTTCTGGTCAATGCGTTTATCCTGACGACAGGGGAAGGCTTGCCAAGCTACCTGTATGTTTTTGGAACGATGGTACTTCTGACAGAGGTGTTGCGTTCCACCCTGCAGGACCCGGTCGCCTTTATACTTTTCCAGCCCTTGGCTCCCCACAGCCGCCTGAAAGGCCATGCAGTGAAGTGGTACATGCTTCCGGTTGGCTTGCTGGTGGTAGGCGCAGGCCTGAGCCTATACCTGCAACGGTATGGTACACTTACCATCACCACTGTGGCTGAAATACTCGTTGTCCTGCTCATCTTCTGGGCTGGCAGTACGTACCTGATCCGAAAGGCCTACTTGCGGGCATTGACCAAAGCGCTGCAGAAGGGTTATTTTACAGGAACAGAGCTGTTTCTGAATGATGCGCTGGTCAGAAAACTGCTGGTTCAGAAAACCAAAAGCCTGAAACCGTTGGAGGTGATCCACTCCCTGAATCTGCTGGAGCGCTCGGGCTATCCCGGCATTTATCAATTGCTCCTCAGGCAGCTGAAAAGTGATTTTTTGGAAGTAAAGGAATATGTGATCTCCAGGATAATGGCTAACAGAATGTCTGGAGCCCTGCCCTTGCTTCGGGAGCAACTGGGTCCCCTGACCAATCCTGCACTGAGGCCTATACTCATCAAAGCACTGTGTTATCTCGAGAACAGCAATGGTACTTTGCATGATATGCAGCACCTGGGACCGGAGTGCCGCAAAGAGGCGATGGTGGGCTTTCTGAGCCGGTTCGGAGAAGTCAATCCTGCCATTGAACGGGAGTTGGAGGATATGGCTGTGGGCTCAGTTGAGGAGAAACTCCTGGCGCTGGACATCATATCAGAAGTACAGAAAAGGGGGTATGAGCACCTGGTAGAGTTGTTGCTGCAGGACGAGTCACCGGAAGTATACAACAGAGCCATTTTGGTGGCTGGCAAGCTGAAGTACTTTGCGCTTTTCAAGGCGGCTGTTGAAGTGGCTGAGAAGCGAAAAGCCTACCGCACCTTACAAAAGGCGCTTACTTTTTTTGGGGATGATGCTTACCGAGAGGAATTTGTTCAGCCAGGTGACCTTTCGGAATCCTTGGTAAACGTGTTAATCAAAGCAGCCGGGAAAACACAGGAGAAGTATGCTACTTTATTTCTGGAAGCGGCACTGAAGCGCTACCCCGACAAAACAGATCTGATTGTGGAAGCACTCTGGGAGAAAAAAGCTATACCTGGCAGCCAAACCAAACAGCTACTGGAAGCCTGGTTTGCCAGAAAAATAGACCAGAACCTGCTGAAAAGAAGCTATTACCTGCAGCTTATACCTGATCCGTCTGCCCGGCTCCTGCAGCAGGCGCTTTGCTCAGAAATTAACCAGGATCTGCAAAGTATACTCAAAGGCCTTTCGCTCGTTTACCACCGAAAGCGTATAGAAAGAGTGATTGAGCTCTATAAACTGGGCTATGATCATATGTTTTCAAATGCGGTAGAAATGCTGGAATTGCTTATACCTCAAAAGTACTTTTCCAGCCTCGATACCCTTATTGAATTTGCGCAGGAAGCAGACCACCCCCAGGTATACAGGGAAAAGGCCGGGCAGCTCACGACAAGCGACATCATACAGGAGATACTGCTTGATAACGTGGCCCGCTGCAATTCATGGACCCGCTCCGTCGCCTGCTACCTGATTCCGCGGCTGCAGAAGGGGGGCTTTCCGATTCAGATTCTGGACAAACGAAACGGAAACGAGGACTACCTTTTCCGCGAAACCAGAAGCTATGTTTTGTCCATCTTACCCCAGGCCTGAAAGATATGCTGCTGATAGAGAAGGTGCTGATGTTGAAGTCTTCCGAAATATTCCGGAACATACCGGAGCAGGAACTGGTGGAACTGGCAGGAATACTGGAAGAAATTTACCTGGAACCCGATTTCCGGATATTCTCAAAGGGGGATATCGGGAAATGCATGTACTTTATTTTCAAGGGAAGGGTGCGTATACACGACGGCCATACGGAGCTGGCCCTGTTGGAGGAGTACGATATCGTTGGCGAGCTTTCTGTTCTGGACGCTGAGAAACGATCGGCCAGCGCCACTACTGTCGACGAGGCCATCCTGCTCAAACTGGACCAGGAACCGTTTTATGAGATCATGATGAACAGCACAGAAGTTTTGAGGGGAATTCTGAACACGATTTGCCGGCGACTGCGCATCATGGACGACAAAAGCGTCGGATTTCAGATACCCGCTTCCGAGAGCCAGCCAACGCTACGCTAAGTTTAATTTGGCAAAGCAGGGAAGTTTTTGAGCAAACCGGAGGCCATGATGTGACAGGAACGTACAAAGAATGAGGTAAGGTATATGGGTGACGCCTAAGCTGCAAGGACAAACTTAAAAGCTGAATCTGATGGCAAAAATACTGGTGGTGGATGATGAGACGGACATGGAGCTTCTGATCAAGCAGAAGTTCAGGAAAGAAATACGGGACAGCACCTACGAGTTCGTTTTTGCCCAGAATGGAAAAGAGGCGCTGCTGAAATTAGCGGAGAATCCTGACCTGGACATTGTCCTGACCGACATCAACATGCCCGAGATGGACGGGCTCACCTTGCTCACCAAACTACCGGAAGCCAACCCGATCATTAAGGCCGTTATCGTGTCGGCTTACGGGGACATGGAAAACATACGCACCGCCATGAACCGGGGAGCCTATGACTTTGTCTGCAAGCCCGTAGACTTTGAGGACCTGGAATTGACCGTGAACAAAACGATAGACCACGTCAGGCAAATGCGCAACACACTGCAGGCCATCAAGGAAAACAACATCCTGAAAATGTACGTGGATGAGTCGGTGCTGAGCTTTATGACCCATGCAGAGTTTGAGCACAGCCTGCTCAAAAACGAGACGGTAGAAGCCACCGCCATGTTCATCGATATCTGCGGGTTTACAGCCTTTGCAGAGCATGTCTCTGCCAACGAGGTGGTGAACCTGCTCAACCGCCTCTTCGACCTGATGGTAGCCGAGATCATAGAACAGGACGGCCATGTAGACAAGTTTCTGGGAGATGCCGTGATTGCGGTTTTTCAGGGGAATTACCACCTGGACAGATGCGTGGAAGCCGCCCTGGCTGTTCGCAGCAAGCTCAGTTCATTTGAGGCAAAACTATCCGGGGATGTTGTATTTAAACCCGAAATATCCATCGGCATCAATACAGGCGAGATGATTTCGGGTAACATTGGCTCTGCCTCGCTTCGCAGGCTGGACTATACCGTCATCGGTGATGCCGTTAACGTGGCCCAACGACTGCAATCTGTGGCCCAGCCCGGGCAGATCGTTATTACCGATAAGGCTTATGAGAAGATAAAAGAGTCGTTCTCCTGTAAACCGATAGGGGAGGTCCGGCTGAAGAACAAGGCCAACCCGGTGATGACGTATGAAGTGATTGAATAAGGTACTGGTTCAGGTATGATACAAGGTTTGCTTCAGGGTTTGAAAAAGATCCAGGCAAGCGCATAGCTAAGTAGTACAAGTCCCAGGCCAACCACAAAAACGGTATAAGACAGCTTCAGCAGGCGGTATTTTTTAGATAGTACCTTCCCCTGCAAGTAGATATTGTCAATCATGCTGTTGTACAATTTTTCAGGATCTTGCATGGTTTCCCGCATACTTTCACGGTATGTCTCTGGTGATAAGTAGGTATAGTCTCCGAAGAAAAGTAAGTCTGTTTTGCCTGTCTGTGGCGCTGATGAAGTAATGTTAGGCCGTGTAGAGAGCACGGCAAAAATAGTGGTGACCAGGCATACGATTGTCAGCAGGATAGAAGGGATCAGCAGATGCGGTATGTCCGTGAAGTTTCTGACAAAAGACGAGATCATGATTGAAGCGATAATGGCATTGATTGAAATCATCAGGTGGGCCTTGTTGTCAGCGATGGCGCTTAGCTGCAGGTGACCTGCTAAGGTGGTCCTGAACATCGTCTCGACTCCTTTGATGAATTTCTTATCCTTTTTTTCAGGAAGGCCTTTTTTAGGCTTGCTGTTTCCTGCAGCTAAAAGCGCTTTGAGCGACTCGTTTTCATGCGTCAGCTCCTCCATTCTTCTCTTCAAAAGCTCCTGGTCAGTCTCTATCATATGCTACAAAATTTTAAGCCATACCTGCACAAGAGCTGTGACAGCCGTTTAGTGCTTAACAGGCAAGCAAATAGTGAATTCTGTAAAGTCATCTTCCTTTGTGTCTACCAGCAAATCGCCTCCATGGCCTTTGGTGATGATATCATAGCTTAGGGACAGGCCTAAGCCTGTGCCTTGCCCGGCCGGTTTAGTCGTGAAGAAGGGCTGGAATATTTTGCTTCGGATACCTGCCGGTATGCCGCTTCCGTTATCCCTTACCTTTATTTCGACTTTCCCGTCCTGCTGTCGTGTACTAAGCTTTACTTCTGGTTTGAACTGACCTTTTAAGCGGATTTTCTTCTGTTGCGTTGCATAAAAGGCGTTGTTGAACAAGTTAAGGAGCACCCGGCCCAGTTCCTGCGGAACCACCTCGATCTTTTCCAGCTGTGCGTCAAAATCTGTCACCAGGCTGGCATTGAAACTCTTGTCTTTGGCCCGGAGTCCGTGGTAGGAAAGGCGCAGGAATTCATCGGCCAGGGCGTTGATGTCGGTCAGCTGTTTTTCGCCGGTGGCGGAGCGGGAGTGCTGCAGCATACCTTTTACAACGGATTCAGCGCGATGGCCATGGTGGTGTATTTTGTGAAGGTTCTGCTGTAAGTCGTCCAGCAGGGGAAGCGCCTCTGTGGTATTGCCAGCTTTTAACTCCTCTTTCAATTCAGCGCACAACTCTTCTGAAACGCCCGAAAAGTTGTTGACGAAGTTCAGCGGGTTCTGAATTTCATGTGCAATGCCGGCCGTAAGCTCACCCAGCGAGGCCATCTTCTCTTTCTGGATGAGTTGGTTCTGCGTAGTACTCAGTTCCTCCAGCGACTCTTTCAGGGCAGCGGTTCTTTCCTCTACCTGCCGCTCCAGGGTTTCGTTTTGAGAGGCCAGGATCTGTTGTTTTTCTTTTTCCTGGGCCACCGTCTTCTCCGATAGTTCCTCCACTTCCAACAGTTTCCGGTTGAGGGTGCTGTTAATGAAGGCAAAATCAAGCCCAAGATAAATGGAGGTGGCAATGGGTATACTTAAAACAGATATGACATAGAGTACAGACCTGAAAGGAGTAACTCCGATCAGGAACTCATGCGTGAACACCCCTAAGGACAGGAAGAACACAAAAAACACCAGGCATACCACGGCTCCCCAGGCAATAATCCGGGCGACTCTTTTACCTCTTTTAGCAGACCGGAGCGCAACACGGAGTATGTTTAGCTTGATCAGTACCTCCATTAAGGCTCCTCCTGCAATCCAGCCCCAACCATATTGCGGAATAATAAAGAATATGCTTACCCCTACCATAACCAGCAGGACATAGAAGAGGATGTCTCGCTTTTGGTTGGATAACTGATAAATGGCTATGAGCAAAAAGAGGTCGGCTACCAGCAGCAAGGAGAAGCAGGTATTGTAGAGCGAAAATCGGGAAGCAATGTCATGTCCGTTTATAAAAGTCCAGATTCTGATTATATTCTGGGCTAAAAAGAAAAAGGAAAACAAGGCAAATGAGAGGTTTGCCTTTTGCTGTGGATAGAATACATAGAAGGCGGTATGTAGAAAGATGAGCAGTGTACTTGCCCCAACCATAAATGTCCAGAAAATTAAAAGGCGGCCAAAGTAGCGCTCATGTTTTTCAATAGCTGTGTTCAGGTTATTAATGCCAATTCTGAGCGCAGGATTAGTGGATTCGAACATCGTGGTATAGGACAAGTTGGGCTCCAGTGCGTAGCGAATGGCTAAAACCTGGCGGGCTTCGTCTGTAAATGGGGCCAAAACGGGTTGCCACATCGGGTCGTACGCTTCTACCTCATCCGGATTTGCGCTCACAGTGCCAAAGCGATGAATCAGGTGACCGTTCAGGTAGACTTCTGAGGCTCCCGATTGCTGAATCAGCAGGGCCAGTTGCTGTTCCCGTACAGCCGGATCCAGAGACAGGTGCAGACGAAACCAGGCTATACCTGACTTCGGGAGTTGAGGCAATGAGTTTACAATATCAAGGGTGGGGTCAATGGTTTGCCAATGCTGGTCATTGAAGGCAGGATTGGCCCACTCCGGATTATCGCCGACCTGAAACTTCCAGCCTTTATTTAGCAGAAGATCTTCCTTGTGAGGCAATACCTTTACATGAATCGTGTGATCTGTGGCTTGAGAAAAGCATGTGTATGGTATACAATAAGTAATCAGCAGAAAACAGAAGAGGATTTTCATCGCTACTTATCGTTTAAGTTTTGCTTTAATCGAAAATCTGAGGCTGAATTTTGTATAGGCTGTGCATTGTTACTACTGCCATTTCTCTATCGAACAACTGATAAGACCTTCACTTGCCAGAGTAATTTAGAGCAGGCAAGTACAAACAGGATGAACCGGTGGGGTATGTTTGTTATTTGCTTCCAATCTTAGGGTCGGGTCCAACACTGTTTAACGATTTATCTTGACAAGAGTTAATTGGATATTTATAAAGTTCAAAATTAGGCGTCATAATAGGAGGATAAAAGTAAACCAAAGTTTCAGAAAGATTAGATGGTTAGGAAGGTAAGGTCCAGAAGGTCGGCAGAGAGGTATTCTCTTTTTTGTCATCCTGAAAAAATCTTGGTAGGGAGAACCACTAGCCCCAAGGTAGGGTCCTTAAGTTCTAGAAAATTCTCCCCTTGAGGGGAGCGTAGAGGGGTGTTTACATCTGCGAGGAAACTGAGAGTTGATCATACACTGGCTTTTCAGCTCTGTATTTAAACCCCTAGAGAGCTTCGTTCGCAAGTTTCGAACTCTCGTCCTCACTTGTCCTCAAGGGGATAGTTCCCGACATAGAGGGTTAGGGGGAATACCCCTCTGGGGGCAGGGTCCTCTATAAAGAGAGGGGTGCAGGGGTGTGTTATAGCAACTGCTTAACCTCCGGGGGTAGGGCCCTCTGTTTCTACCAAGAGCCTTCCAGGATAACAGTGGGTTTGAGCCTATTTCCCTGGAATTAAACGCTCCTGTCTTAGTGGGCTAGAAACGAAATTCTCAGGGGTGTAATCAGGAATGATACTATCCTGAATCCGAAAGCCCTTAAAACAACTTACCCTATAAAAACAAAAGAGACGCTATTGCTGCGTCTCTTTTGTTTTTATAACTCCTATATGTGTAACTAAACTGTTTCCAGTTCTCTTTGATCTAACTCCTCCTTCTGGTCAGCACCTATCGCTTTGTTCCAGTCTCCGGCATTCTTTATACCTAGTTTTTCAGGATCAAAGGTTGGGTCGAGGCCGGCTTTGCGCTGCGCCAGGTAATCTTGCAGGGTACGTAAGGCAGGCTTGCGTAGCAGGAAAATAGCAATGACGTTCAGCCATGCCATGATGCCCACACCGATATCGCCCAGCGTCCAGGCCGATTCTGCCGTCTTGACGGAGCCGTAGAAAGTGGCGGCGAGGATCAGGAAGCGCAGCGCCCAAAGCATCCATTTCCTGTTTTTAGTATTTAGGTAGCTTAGGTTAGTTTCGGCAATGTAGTAGTACGCCATGATGGTAGTAAAGGCGAAGAAGAACAGCGAAATAGCAACAAAGCCGCTACCCAGGGCAGGGAAGTGCGTGCTAACAGCCAGCTGCGTATACTCCGGCCCGTAGGGCACACCCGGCAGGTTCTCCACCAGAAAGCCCCCTTCCGGGTTTGCCACATTGTACTGCCCCGTAAACAGGATCATAAAGGCTGTGGCAGAACAAACGAAAAGTGTATCGACGTAGACAGAGAAGGCCTGCACCAGGCCTTGCTTGGCAGGATGGCTCACTTCGGCAGCGGCGGCGGCATGTGGTGCCGTGCCCTGGCCTGCTTCGTTCGAGTAGATGCCGCGCTTTACGCCCCACGCGATGGCCATGCCAAACACCCCGGCAAAAGCAGGCTCCAGGTTAAAGGCGGAACTGAAGATGAGGCCGAATATGGCCGGAACCTCCGTAATGTTCATCAAAATGATCACCATTGCCATCAGGATATAAGCACCCGCCATAAACGGTACGACAATCTGCGCCACGTTGCCGATGCGCTTGACACCACCAATAATGATAAGAGCAAGCAGCAGGGTAACGGCACCGCCCGTATAAGCCACCGGTATCTGAAAGGCATTGCTTACCCCGGATGCGATGCTGTTGCTCTGCACCCCCGGCAGAAACAGGGCCATACTGATAATGGTAGCGACAGCAAACAGCACAGCATACCATTTCACGCCAAGTCCTTTTTCGATGTAGTAGGCCGGGCCGCCTCGGTACTGGCCATCTTTTACCTGCTTGTATATCTGGCCCAGCGTTGCCTCTATAAAGGCAGAAGAACTGCCCAGGAAGGCGATCACCCACATCCAGAAGACGGCACCTGGTCCGCCCATCGCAATGGCGGTGGCTACACCGGCGATGTTACCGGTGCCTACGCGTCCGGCAATGGCTACTGTAAAAGCCTGAAAGGAACTGATGCCCTGGTGGGAGGACTGCCCCTTGAAGAGCAGGCGCAGCATTTCGCGGAGATAACGTACTTGTAGAAATTTGGTAGCGAAGGAGAAGTATACACCTGCCCCAAGGCAAAGTGCGATAAGTGCGTTGCTCCAGACGATGTCGTTCACCGAACTGATAATGTTTTCCATGGGCAGAGGAGAGGGGGAAAATCTTGAAAAGTAAAGTTTAATAACCTGTTTTTACAGAACCAGAGGTTTTGAGCAGTTTAAATTAAACAGAAAATTTAATAAATCATGGATTTATCCCGCGTTATTCTCTGTGGCGTAGGAGGGTTTGAACAGAAATAGCTGAATGTGAGTGTGGAATGAATTCCTTACACTGAGCACCCCTCACCTGATTAAACCCATAAAAGCAAAGCGGATTGTTACCCTCAAAGCCTCCGCTATACCGGATGCTAAAACTTTCAATCAGGTTAAAATTACGCCTGCGAGGATTAGAAAATCAGAAGTGATGGTAAAACATCCGCTCTTGCTTTTGTCGTATTAGTGCTTGGAAAAACTAACAAAAATACTGGTATAAGAGTAAAGGATACTGCTAGTGCTTCTTAAAAAATACCTACCTACAAGCGACAGAAATTAAAACACAAAGAGATGATTCAGAAGACCTACATGAAAACCAAAGACCAGTGCAAAGTGAAATTTACGATGAGCCTGACGGATGCAGAACGGGTGGAGATACGGGGGCTGCATGGCGATTGGGAAACCCCGGTGCAGATGAAAAAGAAAAAGGACGGGGTGTTTGAGTGTGTGCAGACGCTCCCGCGCCATACCCAGCACGAGTTCAAGTACCTGGTAAACGGCACTGAATGGCGCAACGATCCGGATGCCGATGGAGAGGCTCCAAACGAGTACGGTGGCACCAACACCTTACTGGTACTATAGTCCGTAATCTCCTGCCACTGCAGTTAAATTCTTAATTGCTTATACCTGAGATGTAAGAGGCTATTTCCTCCTCTTTGTCCTGCATGTGCCCGTAGGCAAACTTCTGTAACACATCGCAGGCAACTTTGTCCAGCACGCCGAATATGCGCGCTTCGCTGATCACTTCCTGGTTCCAGTCAGAAGCGATGACCAGGATGGCCTGTCCGTTGTAGGGCGTCAGGTCCAGCAGGTCGGCGGTGAGGTTGGGCGAGGGCCACTTGCCTGCTGCTAGGCTGTACTGACCCGGCTCCCAGCGGGGCGGGCTCTCCTTGTGATCAGGCGCCGGCTTAAAATAGCCATCCTCCACAGGGCCGATAAACAAAACGTTCGCTTTGTTCAGCGTAGTCGGTACGAGGGTTTTAGGATCAGGCAACACGGTGCCGGTTTCTTCCAGCGTTTCTTCAGCATCATTCATACCTATACATACTAGTCAAAAATGCAGATGGTTTTCCAGCAGCGCCCCGATACTACCTATACATGGGTGGGTACAACAGCCCTGGCGCCAGTGCCGGGTGAACCTGCACACAATACACGGGACGTCAGCGAAATTGCCGTCAGCAGACGATAGATCGGGCTTTCTTTCTGGTAAAAGAGACTGGATTCATTTAAGTCCCTTATGTTCATGAGGCCCATTATCCTCTGCTAAAATTCTTTTGCCTGGAGACAAAGCGGGCCTTCTTTTATGTAGCTCGAAGCGGGGCTAGACATACAGCGAGCTTACCAGGTCCTTATACCTTTCGAGGATGACGCGGCGCTTGAGTTTGAGGGTAGGGGTGAGTTCCCCGTTTTCGATGGACCACTCGCCCGGTAAAAGCGCGAATTTCTTCACCTGTTCTACCGGGTTGAACTCCTTGTTGTACTGGTTCACCGCCTGTTTGATCAGCGTCCAGACCTCCTGGTCTTCCAGCACAGCCAGGTTACCCGGGTAGGATTTGCCTTGTGTGTCGTACCACTCGCGCAGCTTGTTGAAGGCGGGCACAATAAGGGCACCCACGAACTTCTGCGTTTCGCCCACCACCATGATCTGTTCGATCCAGCTGCTTTCCACCATCTTGTTTTCGATCGGCTGTGGGGCTACGTACTTGCCACCACTGGTTTTGAAGAGCTCCTTCTTGCGGTCGGTTATCTTCAGGAATTTGCCGTCGATCAGGGTGCCGATGTCGCCGGTATGCAGCCAGCCGTCTGCATCGATCACCTCTGCGGTCAGGTCCGGTCGGCGGTAATAGCCCATCATCACGTTCGGGCCTTTGCAAAGGATCTCGCCGTCTTCAGCGATCTTCACCTCCACGCTTTTGAGCAGTGGACCCACGGTGCCGAACATGCGGTTCTCTTCGGAGTAGCGGTTGCCACTGATGATCGGGGAGGCCTCGGTCAGGCCGTAGCCTTCCTGTATGACGATGCCGGCTGCCGTGAAAATGCGCAGCAGCCGTACCTGGCAAGCGGCCGCCCCCGTTATGATCGACTTTACTTCGCCACCCAGCGCCTGGCGCCACTTGCTGAACACCAGCCGGTCTGCCAGGGCAAGTTGCAGCCGGTAAGCCAGCGGCATGGGTTTGTTGATCTCAAAGCGCTCAGCCAGTTCCAGCGCCCAGAAAAAGATTTTCTTTTTGTTGCCTGTCAGCTCGGAGCCCTTGGCCACAATGCCTTCGTACACTTTCTCGAGCAGGCGCGGCACAGTCGTAAAGATAGTAGGCTTCACCTCACGCAGGTTGGCGGCAATGGTTTCCATCCCTTCGGCATAGTAAATAGAAACGCCGCAGTAGAAGTAGCAATAAGTGGCCATGCGCTCGAAGGCATGGTTAAGCGGCAGAAAACTAATGGCCTTTTTGCGAAAGACTCCCACTTCCTGTATGATGAGCGCACTGTCGAAGGTATTGCTCAGCATGTTATAGTGCGAGAGCATCACGCCTTTGGGCGTGCCGGTGGTGCCGGAGGTATAGAGGATGGTGGCCAGTTCGTGCTCGCCCACGGCATCGCGCAGCAGCTCGATCTGTTGCAGGGTATAAGGAGAAGGCTCCGCCAACAGTTCCTTCCAGTGAGGGGCATCCTCGACCTGTTTGAAGGTATAGACGGTCTCCAGGGCTGGAAGCGCATCCTGCATACCCAGTATTTTACGGTAGAGTACTTCGTTGCCCACAAAGGCCAGTTTCACAGCGGCGTCCTGCAGCACAAACTCCAGTTCGCTGTTGCTGATCGTTGGGTAGATGGGCACCGAGATAGCGCCGATCTGCTGAATGGCCATGTCCACCAGCATCCACTCGGGGCAGTTGGGACTGATGATCGCTATCTTGTCCCGGCCCTCGGCGGAGCCATTGCCTTTTGTGATACCGAGGCCGAGCAGGGAGGCGCTGATGCGGTTCACCTTGTCCTGCACATCGCGGGTGCTATACCTGATCCACGTACCGTCTTCCTTGGCGGCCAGCATGTCTTCCAGCGGAAAGTTCTTCAGCTGCCAGTCGATGCAATCAAACAGGCGTTTGGGCTTCGCCGCCTGTGCTGTTTCTTCGTTCATGTTCACGAATTATTGCCTTAAATCTATACCTATACACCCTTACTGTGTCGGGGCCTCCCGTGTTGCCGAAAGGGCTATACCTGCTACTGCTCCCACCAATTGGACTGTGGAAACTGCCGCTTCAGGATGACAGGTTCGCCGATGCGGGGTGTAGTCATGGGTACGTTCATTTCCTTTGCTTTTTTGGTGACACGCTCGATCGGGTCGGTCCAGGAGTGCAGGGCCAGGGCAAAGGCGCCCCAGTGGATCGGCATCATCAATTTTCCTTTCAGGTCGAGGTGCGCCTGCACGGTTTCCTCCGGCATCATGTGGATGCTCTGCCAGAGTTCGTTGTACTGCCCGCATTCCAGCAGGGTAATGTCGAAGGGGCCATAGCGGTTGCCTATTTCCTTGAAGCCGTCGAAATAGCCCGTGTCGCCGCTGAAAAAGATCTTCTCGGTTTTGCCCTGTATCACCCAGGAAGTCCAGAGGGTCTTCATGCGGTCGGAGATGCCGCGACCGGAGAAGTGCCGGGCTGGTGTGGCGACAAACTTTATACCTGCCAGCTCCGCCTCGTCCCACCAGTCCAGCTCCGTGATCTTTTCGGCCGGAATGTCCCAGCGCTCCAGGTGCGCGCCCACGCCGAGGGACACGTAAAAGTGACCGGTCTTTGCAGCCAGCTTTTTGATGGACCCATAATCGAGGTGGTCGTAGTGGTCGTGCGAGATGAGCACCGCATCAATAAAAGGCAGGTCTTCAACGGTGATGGGCAGTTCGTCGGTAAAGCGTTTCGGACCCAGGAAGCTAAGCGGAGAGGCCCTGTCGCCCAGCATGGGGTCTACGAGCAGGCGCATGCCGTCCAGCTCGATCAGAAAGGTGGAGTGGCCGAACCAGGTGAGCACTGTGGCCGTGTCCTGCGCCGAAGCGAGCTGGGTCGGATCTATTTTCTCAACAGGTATAGGCCAGTCCGGTGACTGGTTTTCTGTTTTGTCGAAAAGGCGGGAGTTGATCATCTTGACATAGCCACCAAAGCTGATTTCCATGTTAGTAGGCACCGGGTTGTGGAAGATGCCATCTTCGTAGTTGGGTGAAGCCTGTATAAGTTTTAACCGTTCGCCTTTGGCCTCCCCGCCAAACTGGGGCGAGAGGTGCATGAAGCTGCAACCGGCGACACCCAGTAGCAACAGAAGAGAAAGTAAAAAGTAGGACGTAAATTTTTTGAGCGTCATAGACCAAAATTACGCATTCTTTTCTTCAGTGAGGATCAGGCGAAAGCAAAAAGCCCTGTTTGCTTTTGGCCAGAGAGGCCTTGCAAACAGGGCTTGTGCGTATAGACACAAGAATGTATTAATTAGAAGAAAGCTGCGTAACGCCCATGTGACCGAAGTGCGTTGCCAGCGCCATAAAGACAGAAGAAATCACAACGCCAATGCTGATGGCCAGGAAAGCCTTTCTTCGCTCGATCTTAAAGATGTTAGCGGCAATGGTACCCATGTAAGCGCCTGTTCCGGGCAGCGGGATCATTACGAACACCATCAGTCCCCAGAAACCGTGTTTTTGCACATTGTCACCGGCTAGTTTCTTGGCGCGCTTCGATAAAAACACTACCCCTCTTTTGTAGGCTCTGAACGGCCAGAACTTCTGGCTGAAGGTATCGATCATCCACATGAAAAGTGGGAACACTAGCGTATTGGCCACAGTGCCGACCAGAAAGGCCAGAATAAAGTGCACATTATTTAAAATGGCGTATGGTATGCCTGCCCGCGCTTCACCGAAAGGGGAGATGCTCAAAAGAAAGGTATAAAGAAGCGTTTCAAACATATAGGTATTAAAAATAAGCTAAGCTACTACTCAAAAGTCTGCAAATATAACGGCAAAATCGGTGGTTATACATCATTACAGAACACTGCAACTGAAATTAATTCAGCAGGCACTTTGCCGGGCTGTCCATTCACCGTACTGCTAACAGTGTGGCTTTCAATATAATTCAACGTGATTTAGTAGTTTTTTGATATAGTGATTTGCTAATTATAACTATGATATTGGGTGGATGTGGCCCGTTAGTGGGTGAGATTTAGCTTTATGATCATTAAAACAGTATTATAGTACAGGTCACGGGTAGCCGACAAGTGGGTAGGTTCAGCCTTAATATTTGTTTGAATTGTACTTTTTTAATTTTATGAATTTGTTAAAATTAACCTCCTACCTATAAAACAAGAACAGGTGCAAAAGTTCTAGCCTTTGCACCTGTTTTAATTCATTTGCTCGGAATTCTACACAGTATGTGTAAGTTCGGGGGATTGTGCCTTAGAGGGGGCGTTGTGGAGGGAGTGGGGTTACGTGTACTTCCTCCACGATCTCCACGACTTCCACCATCTCCGGCTTGGTATTCGTTGGCTTGTACCGATCGCCATTGGTGCTTGTCCGCTTTTTGCCCATCAGCGCCAGGGCGGCGGCACCTGCGGCAGCAACAACAGCACCTGCCACCAGCGGATTTGTAACAGCGCGGGTGTACATGCTGGTCGGCATCGTGTCTTTGATGCGACCGTGTATGCGGCCACCCTCTCCTGGCTGGTGCAGGGTGCCTTCCCGGTGCTGCGCCGGTTCGTCCAGCAACTGCTGGTCAGTCATTAGTTTTTCGCTGGAAAGGTCCATCAGCCCCGGTGCCAGTTTGTTGGTCAGGCTCATGAGCTTGCCTCCACCGCCTACCATGATGTCGCGTTTCTGGTGTGTGGCGGCGTACAGAATGGCATTGGCAACTTCTTCCGGCTCGTATACCGGAGGCGGAAGTGTCAGCTTGCGGTTGGTGTAGTTTTTAGCATGGTCAGGGTAGGGCGTGTTGATCGCGGCCGGCTTGATCAGGGTGACCGATACAGGCGCCCCTTCTTCTTCCAGTTCTATGCGCAGGGCGTCTGTAAAACCCTTCACGGCATGCTTGGTGGCGCTGTACATTCCCTGCATGGGTATGGCAGTGTCGGAGAGCACACTGCCCAGGTTGATGATGGCACCACCCCGGTTGCGCAGGTGCATGGCCGCCATCTGAGAGCCGTACACCAGACCCCAGAAGTTGGTGTCGAAGAGGCGGCGGTTGTCTTCGTCGCTCACCTCCAGCAGGCGGCCGTAAATAGATACGCCGGCATCGTTCACCCAGGTGTCGAAGCCGCCGAAATGGGAGAGGGCTGCGTCAGCGATGCGCTGTACGTCCTGCTGTCGGCCCACATCAGCGCCGACGGCGATGGCCTGTCCACCCTTATCGTTTATTTCCTGGGCTATTTCCCGCAGGGCCTGCTCGTTGCGGGCAGCCAGCACGAGGCGTGCGCCTTTTTCGGCGGCTGCAAAGGCCGTGGCCAGTCCGATACCGCTCGATGCCCCGGTAATCACGATTACCTGGTCTTTCAATGGTTTAAGTTTGATCGTCATAGTTGTAAATTGTTATATCAGTAATAAATGCTACCTTCATAAGGTACGGCCTCAGGCGGCGCTTGTTGGCGCGCGCTCCGGTTAGCACAAAAATCGCTGCCTTTTGAAATGAATTGCCGCTGAGTTTGTTACAGGTATAGCGTACCACAAGATAGCCCTTAAAATGACCGAAGAAGAGTTTGACGCCACCTTTACCTATACCCTGGATGTGCTGCTGGCCACCATGGCGGAGGAGCCTGAGATTGACCCGGAGAAGTTTTACAACATGGCCTGCATTTTGGAAAATCTGCGGTTCTTTAGTCCTGTGCTTTACGGCGTTATGCAGCAGAAAAAGGACTAAGGCGCAGCTACAGGGATAAACCTGCAACGCCAGGCCGCAACACAGCGTATGCGAAAACATCCATATATACTAGCCTATGTTTCTCTCATACATTTTTCAGGATTGGAACGCCAATAAAGGTAACCTGAAAGGTCGCCTTGTCATGCTGATGTTCCGAATCGCCTACCCTGCCCGCCTTAACACTATTTTCCGCATTATCTGGCTGCCTTACCTGATGTTCTACAAAATACTGGTAGAGTGGTTTATGGGGATCGAGTTGCCACACTGGACCACGGTGGGTAAGAATTTCTTTCTGGGCCACGGCCAGGCGCTGGTCATTAACGGCTGTTCCGTGATCGGAGAAAATTGTTTCTTCCGCCATTCCACCACCTTGGGTAACATTCGCCGTGAGGACGGCAGTTACACCGGTTCCCCCATCATCGGTAACAACGTGGAGTTGGGTTCCAATGTGTGCATCATTGGGGAGGTGCGCGTCGGGAACAACGTGCGCATCGGGGCGGGTTCTGTCGTGGTAAAAGACATACCCGACAACTGCGTGGCAGTTGGCAATCCGGCCCGTGTCATCAGGCGGCTTGACCAACCTACGATGCCAAGTGAAGTGCGTAATAGCCTGGAGCCGCAGGAGGTATAGACTAACCGCTTCGGTCCGATCAATTGACTTTACTTAATATTTTTGCCTATATTGGCCCGATACCCTCAATTTTTATACATCAAAGGCTGAACACTCTCCTTACTCACCTTACCTAAGCAGCTTTTTTGAATGGACATAAACTTAAAACCAGTTACTGCCGCCGCAGCAGGTATAGATACCAGCGGCGAAGAGCAGTACCGGATTCTGATTGACAGTATCACAGATTATGCAATTTTCCTGCTCAACACCGAGGGGTACATTATCACCTGGAACACCGGTGCCGAACAGATCAAAGGCTATGCGGCTGATGAGATCATCGGGAAGCATTTTTCGATCTTCTATACCCAACAGGATCTTGCTGATAACCACCCGTCACAAGAACTGACCAAAGCAATTGCTGAGGGTAAGTACGAGGAGGAGGGCTGGCGCGTAAAAAAGGACGGCTCTGTGTTCTGGGCCAATGTGGTCATCGCGCCCGTGTATGACAAAGACCAGCAGCTGATCGCTTTCTCTAAAATAACCCGCGACCTGTCAGAGCGCAAAAAGGCCGAAGATGACCTGTACCGTGCTTTTGAGGAGCTGAAGGAGAGCGAAGAGCGCTTCAGGCTGCTCATAGAAGGCGTAACCGACTACGCTATCTTTATGCTGGACCCGGCAGGCAACGTGGCCACCTGGAATAACGGTGCCCACCGCATGAATGGCTACGAGGCGCACGAGATCATCGGAAAGTACTTTTCCAGGTTCTACAGCCAGGAGCTGATCGCAGAGGGCTTCCCGGATTATGAACTCAGGCAGGCCAAAGAACATGGCCGGTTTGAGGACAATGGCTGGCGCTATCGGAAAGACGGGTCCGCCTTCTGGGCCAACACGGTGATCACCGCCATTTACAACACCAAGGAGGAGCTGATCGGCTTTTCGAAGATCACGCGCGACCTCACGGATAAACTGAAAATGGAGCAGCAGCTTTTTCTGATGAATGAGGAACTGCGGGAAAGCGAAGAGAAAAGCCGCCTCATGATTGACAGCGTGAAGGACTACGCCATCCTGATGTTGAATCCGGAGGGAATCGTGATGAGCTGGAACGAGGGCGCCGAGCGCATTAAAGGCTATAAGCCCAAAGATATCATCGGGCGCCACTTCTCTACGTTCTACAACCGGGAGTCCATCGCAAAAGGTTTTCCGCAGTACGAACTCAGAAAAGCGCAGGAGATGGGCCGCTTCGAAGACGAAGGCTGGCGCATTCGCAAAGACGGCACCGCCTTTTGGGCCAACGTAGTGATCACGCCGATCTACAACAGCAAAAAACGCCTGCTGGGCTATTCCAAAGTGACCCGCGACCTGACAGAGCGCAGGCGGAACGAGGAGCTGATGCACAAGAACAGGGAGCTGATCAAGATCAACAATGAGCTTGACAATTTTGTATACGCCGCCTCCCACGACCTGAAGGCACCGATCACGAACCTCGAAGGTTTGCTGGAGGCGCTGAAGGAAGACTTGGGAGACAGCCTGCCCCAGCATGAAGTACTTTTAAGCTATATGGGGGGCGCTCTCGGGAAACTCAAAAACGTGATCGCTGATTTATCGGATGTCACCAAACTGAAGCACGAGCAGGAGTCCCCTGAGGACGTGCAGATTCAGGACATGCTGGAGGACATCAAGATCAGCTTGCAGCCTTACATAGAACACACCGGCGCGGTGGTGGAGTGCACCAGTATGGCGTTTAGCACGCTGCGCTATTCCCGCAAAAACCTTCGGAGCATTCTGTTCAATCTGGTATCCAATGCCATCAAGTACGCGGACCCCAATCGTAAACCGGTGGTCAGAATCAGCACGACTATCCTCGAAGGTGGGGTATACGAGCTCGCTGTGCAGGACAATGGCCTGGGGCTTTCGCCCGGTCAGACTGGTAAAATCTTCACTTTGTTTAAGCGGGCGCACGATCATGTAGAAGGGTCAGGTATAGGGCTATACCTGGTGAAGCGTATACTCGACAACTCCGGTGACAGCATTGCAGTTGAAAGTGAGGAAGGTGCTGGCTCCAGGTTCATGGTGCGCTTCCATCAGAACAAAGTCTAGCACAGCGGGAGAATCAGGTATAGCATTGCCTCTTTTCAGGGAATAAACGTTTAGGTATAAAAATATTTATCTTTCTGATATGCTGGATATTGTCATTGAAGCCCGTAAAGCCTCGCTCGCTCCCGGAATGGATGTGCGGCGCATTCTGCCCTTTCGGCTCCGCCGCATGGTAGGCCCCTTTATCTTCATGGACCACGCCGGTCCTGTAGACGTGCAGCCACCGCTTTCCCACAACATGGACGTACTGCCGCACCCACACATCGGCCTGTCCACCGTCAGCTATCTGTTTGGCGGGCAGGTGACCCACCGCGACAGCCTGGGCGTGGAGCAAATCATCCGGCCGGGCGAGGTAAACTGGATGACGGCCGGCAGCGGTATTGCACATTCCGAGCGCTTCGAAGACCCCGCCACCCTGGCCGGCGGCGAACTGGAAATGATACAGACCTGGGTAGCACTTCCCGAGAAGGACGAAGAGGCAGCCCCAGCTTTTGAGAACTACAAGCCCGCACAACTCCCCATTTTTACAGAGACCGGTGTATGGATGCGCCTGATCGCTGGGGATGCCTATGGCTTGCGGAACGACGTGAAAACCCACTCACCCCTGTTTTATTTGCATGTAGTGCTGGAAAAGGGTGCCCGCTTTGGTTTGCCCAAAGAGCATGCAGAGCGCGGAATCTATGTGGCGAAAGGCAGCATCGAGGTCGCACACAAGACCTATACCGTTGGGCAGATGCTGGTGTTTAGCAAAGGCGCGGATCCGCTTATTCTGGCAAAAGAACCTGCTACGCTGATGCTGCTGGGCGGTGAGCCGCTTGGTGAGCGCTACATCTGGTGGAATTTTGTGTCGTCGCGCAAGGACAGAATAGAGCAGGCGAAAGCCGACTGGAAAGAAGGGCGCATTCTGCTGCCTCCAACCGACAACCTGGAGTTCGTGCCACTTCCGGCAGACCGCTCCAAACCCGCAGGTGGCCCGGCTCCGCAGGCATTGTCGTAAAAATTATTTCCCGAATTTACCTCTTCTCAAGCCTGATTCAAGGTTTATATCAGCGCATTCGCTTAAATTTAGGTTTGCCTAGTTAGTATATAATACACTGTAAATTAGCCAAATACGTATATAACCAAGTGTGCAGCAGACCTTTGTGCAACTGCATAAGATAAACGCCAACCAGTCTACAACAGGCTAACCCGTTTGCCATCAGTACAGGTCTGTTTTAACTAGTACGGCTACTCAATTTTGAGAATCTCAACATTCATATCCTCACCGGATACCTGACCTGACCGCAGTTCCCTTCTTACTCACAGAATAATTGGATCTCCTGTCGTTCTGCCCTCTGCATAAAATCAATACAGCCATCTAACTGGGCGGATTTTGTACTGTCATTCCTGTTATTCTGTTCCTATTATATATCACTACTATGGATATTATCTTTAAACTCACTTTCTGCTTTATTCTATTCGCATTGGTATCCTGTGGCAACAGCGATGATACACCAACGCCCAAGTTGAATAATAACTTGCCTGATACTGAAAGCCCGAAAGTGCAGCTTTTATCTCCAGGTGTGAATAACATGTATGTAGTCATAAGTCTGGTTAACGTGAGTGCCAGGTTGTGGGATAATGTAGGCTTGCAGAGCGCACGTGGTTTTTTAGTCGACGCTGATGGAAATCGACGTGAAGTCCTGACTCCAATTCTGCTATACGATCCGGTTAAATTTATGGAATACGGATCAGATTTTTATCTAAAAGGCACAGAGCCGGGTACGTACACACTGGTACTGGAGGTGAAGGACAGACAAAATAATATCGCAAAAGACTCTGTCACCCTTAGGGTACAGACACGTGATATAAACATATCAGAGTTTGCCAAAGCTTTTGAAGAGGGTAGCTTCTACCATCATATCGACTGGGGTTGGTTTGGGCTTGATTTTACAAACGGAGTTGAGTTTGATGAAAGACAGTTTAGTATGGGCATCTATATGATGGTCAATATGAGTAGCTATATTAATGAAAATGAGTGGGATAAGTTTATGCAGGACTTTAGGTTTGAGAAGCAGGCCTGGGCTGGATGGGATGAGAATACTAATGGTGAGTTAGATTATGATGAGTTCCATAAAGGATTAGTCAGACTGGAGCTGTTTAAAAAGTGGGACTTAAACAATGACAATCTGGTAAGAGAGGATGAGTTTATTATTGGCATTTTTGACAGATGGGACAGAAACAGGAATAGCTGGCTGAGTAGAGAAGAATACGACGATATGTTTTATACCTATCTGACACTTTGATATGTTTTTCAACTAAGTTATACCTAAAATCTATACCTAAATAGGGCAGTCAACGCAGTCCTTATCGTTTGTCTTCCTCAGATTAGAATATAGTAAAAGGTATAAGTTCAAATTACTTGTCTGAATCAAACCACTCCTGTACAGTTGGAGTGGCTTTTTTTGTTTAGCACATCTTTCCGGTGTTTCATCACATTTAGTTGAAGCCCTGTTTTCAGTTTCTTAATCTTATACCTATTAAAGGCCTGACAAGCAATTGGGCAGGTATAAACGGGATAAGAGAAGCTGAACCAATGGAACTATCGATCCGGAACATTCCCAAAACCTATACGGGTTGGGTACAGGCCTTGAAAGAAGCCTGCCTGATGATACTACTCTTTCTGATTGGCTTGCTGGTTGCAAACGGGCGAATGGGGCATGCCTTGTTGCAGCCACTGGCCGCGTTGCAGGAAAAGAGCGAGAGTCAGACCCTATTCGAAGACATTGATTTGTCGCGGGAGTCAGTGCAACTGCTGCATTTTATGCTCGATACCCTGTTTTAACGATACCCGTCACAAAATCAGCCGCATTCATCACATTTATTGTTTATACTCAACCCTTTCATTTATCATTGTTTTATGAATGATATAACACTCAATCACCATGTTGTAAAGCCCATCCAGACAGCTAAAATAGAGTTCTGGGCGGCTACGGCCATCTTTGTTTCCTCACTGTTTTCGCTTTTCATCGAATACAGTCCGAATGAGTATGAGTTTATGCAGGCCGGTGTAGTGTACAACTACTACGAGCATTTTTTCTGGCCCCAGCTCGTGCGCTATACCTGTATCTACCTGGCGTTTCTGCTGCTCAACTTTAAAGTAGTGCCGCGCCTAATGCGCAAAGAGGCCTTGTGGTGGAACGTGTTGTTGCTGGTGCTCACCTTTGTAGCGGTTGGTCTCCTGACGGGTATCACCGATACCTATTACAAAGGCCACCAGCTTTTCATGTACTACTCGGCAGAGGCGTTTTGGGAAGATATTTTCCAGGGCAGTTTTCAAAACACCCTGTGGTTGTTGCTGGTGTTCAGCTTCTATACCTTCATCAAGTATGTGGCGCACTATCTCCTCGACAATGCCGCAGCCATTCAGTCCCGGTACCGCCTTGTAACCCAGGAGCTGATAACGGTGGCGATAGTCTGGCTGGTAAGTGTGTTCATGATGGTGGTGTTCAACATCGGCGATAATGAGACCGCCTTGTGGGCGATAATTTCTCTCAATGCGATAGTCCTGTATTTTGTATCGCTGCATTACCTGATACCAGCAGCCCGCAAGTCGAAGCGAAAATTCCTGGCTTACCAGGCCCGGGTGCTGCTGATACAGGCATTGGCGTATGTGCCTGTTTTCCTGCTACTGATGGTTGCCCTGCACAGTGAAGAAAGCGCGCTCGAAATCAGCTTTGTAAACTCCCTGTTCCAATTTCTGGTAACCGGCCCTATAACCTGGCTGATCTTCAAACGCCAACTGGCCGGTAAGGAAGAAATGTTTGTGCTCAAGAAAGAACTGGGCAGCTCCACTGCCAATCTCGATTTTCTGCGCTCCCAGATCAACCCGCATTTCCTGTTCAATGCTTTGAATACGTTATATGGCACAGCCCTGCAGGAAAACAGCGAACGTACTGCGCAAGGTATACAGATGCTGGGCGACATGATGCGCTTTATGCTCCACGAAAACCACCAGCAGAAAATCCTGCTCTCGCGTGAGATCGAGTACATGCGCAACTACATTGACCTGCAGCTGCTGCGCACCTCGGCCTCACCCAACATCTCGATCGAGACCAAGATTGACGATGTAGTAGGAGACCTTTACATTGCGCCCATGCTGCTGATCCCTTTCATTGAAAATGCCTTCAAGCACGGCATCAGTCTCAAGCATAGGTCCTGGATCCGGATAAGTCTGCACAGCGAGCAGAATAAGATCTTTTTTGACGTGTATAACAGCAAGCAGAAGAAGTCAGAGCAGGACCCGGAGAAAGACGCCTCAGGTATAGGTCTGATCAACGTGAGACAGCGACTCAATCTCCTGTACCCGGAGCGGCACGAACTGATCATCCGCGATACGCCGGAAGAGTTTTTCGTGCACCTCACACTGCAATTGTAGGCACTGAGGTTGTTTTTTGCTACAGATGCTGTTTAGTGCAAAGAATTAGTGTAGCAAAACTGTTTGCAAAGATATTTTGCCAGGTCTCTAGTTCTCTGGTGGTTATAAGTAAAGCTTGTGTACATGCAAATACATGGGAGGATAGATTTAAAGCATAGCTCATCAGGTTTGAAACAGGGACAGGCATTGGCTCAATCTGCACGTGTATGCTTTCTCTGTCTTGTTTAACAGAGAAATTAGTAAAAATAAGAAACTCTAAACAGGTTCTTTAGCAATCAGCCATCAAAACATCAGCATCATGAAAATACTAGTATTCTTTTGCGGTTTTCTATTTGTCGCCACAAGCTTATCTGCGCAGGTGTTCGAGACAAAAAAAATGGACAGCTTATTTTTCTTCTTAGAAAAGTATGACAAAGCGATGGGCAGTCTATCGGTCTATCATAAGGGTGAAAGTGTGTATCAAAAATCAATTGGCTATGCCGATGTAGATAAAAAAATAAAAGCAACGGCTCACACGAAATACAGGACTGGATCTGTTTCCAAAATGTTCACTGCTACGCTTGTCATGCAGCTAGTTGAAGAAGGCAAATTATCTTTAGAGACCAAGCTGGCTGCCTTTTACCCCGAATTGCCGAACGCAGATGAAACAACCATACAGCAACTCCTGCAGCACAAAAGTGGTCTTTTTGATATTATAAAAACTCCAAATTTTAACGAGTGGATGGTAGAAAAAAGGAGTAAGGACGAGTTGTTGAACAAAATCAAAGAAAACGGCAGTGTATTCGCTCCTGGGGATAAAAGAGACTATTCCAATACGAATTATATCATACTATCATTCATTCTTGAAGATATTGAAAATATGGATTTCGGTAAAATTCTGGAAAGGCGGATCCTCAAACCCCTTAAGCTAAAAAATACTTATTACGGGGAAAATAACCCTAAAAAATTCGTGTCAATTTCCTACGAAAAGAAAGATGGCGTGTGGGAAAAACCCATTCATATTGACTTAAGCATTCCCCGTGGAGCGGCAGGGATAATTTCAACTCCAGAAGATCTCAACAAGTTTATGAACGGTCTTTTTGATGGAAAGTTAGTAACTGAAAATTCCCTTGCGATAATGAAGAAAGAACCTGGGATTGGAATGTACCCTATTCCTATTTTACAGGAGGAAAAAATGATTGGCCACATGGGAGGTATGGACGCATTTAAATCCCTTCTGGTTTATATGCCTCAACAAGACTTGACTTTTGCATACACCTTTAATGGGGTTGATTATGCTTACAAAGAAATTGTGATGGGGATCTTTCATATTTTATTAAACAAGGAATACGCTTTGCCAAAATTGGAATCTGTAAATTAAGGGTTGAAGAGTAGAACAGAAGAAACGTGGTACGACAGGTCTGCTCCTGGCTCCACAGCTGCAAGGTACTGCTGATCAAATCTGGATAAAAGCTTGTCATAGGATGGCGATTTATTTATTGGCTTTCGCAGTGCTTTTTATCAAAAGAATAAGTAAAATAAAATACCCTCAAACAGGTCTGCACTAAAAAAACAGATATGCGCGCAATAGCAATAGACGACGAACCGATGGCCCTGGAAGTGGTGCGCGCGCACGCTGCCAAAGTACCTTACCTGGAGCTGGTGGGCTGCTTTACGGATGCCTTCAAGGCCCTGGAGTTCCTGCAAAACGAACCGGTCGACCTGCTGCTCCTGGACATCAAAATGCCCGATATTTCCGGGTTGGAGTTTGTGACCAGCCTGCCGAAAAAGCCCATGGTGATCTTCACAACCGCCTATTCTGAACATGCCGTGACGAGCTTTGAGCTGGATGCGGTGGACTACCTTTTGAAACCCTTTTCGCTGCCCAGGTTTGTGAAGGCCTGCAACAAAGCCCAGGAACTGTTGCAACTGCGCGGCACAACGGCTCCGGCGAAGGATTATCTCTTCCTCAAAACCGGCTACGAGCAGGTAAAGGTACACTACGACGAGATCCTATACCTGGAGGCGGCGGGCAATTACGTCACCTTCGTGCTGGAAGGCAAGAAGCTGCTCTCGCGCATGACGATACAGGAACTGAGCGAGCAACTGCCTGCAGACAGCTTTGTGCGGGTACACCGTTCCTACATCGTGGCCAAAAAGCAGATCGACAAAATAGAGCGCCACCAGGTATGCATCAAAGGAAATGAAGTGCCGGTGGGAGCTTCTTACATGCAGCAGCTGCAGGGGATTTGATTTCTATACCTAAGGCGGTGCAGTTTTATTCCAGGAGATTCTCCCCTTGAGGGGAGCGCAGAGGGGTGTTTACAGTTTCAGGGAAATATGCCTAATCCCTCTGTCATTCTGTTAAGAAACTTGGTGGGAGGGAGATTAAGCTGATGCTATCTGTTACCAAGATCCTTACAGGATGACAAAAAGTATAATGAAATGGCCCTCCCCTTGAGTGAAACACCCCTCTAATCCCCTCAAGGGGATAGTTTTTCGATAGTAAACTCTGCCAATATTTGAGAGTCCCTCTTTTTCACAGAACAACTGGGAGGTATAATAGTATCAGCAAAGCCGATGACAAGCTAACGACATAAAAAAGGCGCTCAGGAATTAACCGGAGCGCCTTTTTCAATTTATCTAAAGCGTATACCTACTGGTTCGCTTCCAGCCATTTTCTGGCATTCACGAAGGCTTCCATCCAAGGCGATACCTCGTCGTGACGGCCTTTCGGGTAATGCGCCCACTGCCACTGCAGAAGCGAACGCTCGATGTGCGGCATCATCACCAAATGGCGACCTGTTTCATCGCAGATCATGGCGGTGTTGTAGTCTGAGCCGTTCGGACAGGCCGGGTAGGTTTCGTAGGCGTACTTCGAAACGATCTGGTACTTGTCCTCGGTGTGCGGCAAACTAAAGCGCCCTTCGCCATGCGATACCCAAACTCCCAGCGTGGAACCGGCCAGGCTTGATAACATCACCGATTTGTTTTCCTGGATGGTCAGGGACGTAAAGATACTTTCGTGTTTCTGGCTCACGTTGTGCAGCATGCGCGCTTTCTGGTCATGACCCATCGTGATGAAGCCAAGCTCCACGAATAGCTGACAGCCGTTGCATATACCTACCGAAAGGGTGTCTTCGCGCTTGAAGAAGTTCTCGATGGCATTCTTCGCTTTCTCGTTGTACATAAAAGCTCCGGCCCATCCTTTGGCCGAACCCAGTACGTCGGAGTTGGAGAAGCCACCAACAGCACCGATAAAGCGGATATCTTCGAGTGTCTCTCTTCCCGAGATCAGATCGGTCATGTGCACGTCTTTCACGTCGAAGCCGGCCAGGTACATGGCGTTGGCCATTTCACGCTCCGAATTACTGCCTTTCTCCCGGATAATCGCCGCCTTGATTCGTGGCTTGGCGCTGTCAATCGCCGGTTTTTTGCCGTCGAAGTTTGCCGGGAAGGTATAGGTCAGCTCGTGCTTCTTGTAGTTGTCGAAACGCTCTTGAGCGCTTTTCGCACCGCTTTGCCTGATGTCCAGCAGGTAAGAGGTCTTGAACCAGGTATCCCGCAACTGGGCGATGTCGAAGGTATAGGCATCGGCTCCATTCTTTAACTCAAGCGTTGCGCCGCTTGTGCCAGTGCCTATTTTATGGAACGGAACATTGCTGGCTTTCAGGGTTGCTTCTACTTCTTCTGATGCCTGGAACACTACGCCGATGTTTTCAGCAAACAGCACTTTGATGCTGTCGGCTTCACCCAAAGACGTAAGGTCAATAGAAGCACCCAGGTTGTTGTCGGCAAAGCACATCTCCAGTAGGGTTGTGATCAGGCCGCCACTGCCAATATCATGGCCTGCGGCTATCTTACCGTTTTTGATCAACTGCTGCAGTGTGTTGAACGCGTTCTTAAATAGCGTTGCATCGGTAATATCCGGCGTTTCGTTGCCGATCTTATTCAGGACCTGTGCGAAAGAAGAACCGCCCAGCTTAAAGGCGTCGTTTGACAGGTTGATGTAATAGATATTGCCGCCCTCGCGTTGCAAAACAGGCTCTACTACCTGGCGTACATTGCTGCAATTTCCGGCTGCCGAGATGATCACCGTGCCCGGTGCAATCACATCTTCATCCTTGTACTTCTGCTTCATCGAAAGCGAATCCTTACCCGTCGGGATGTTGATGCCCAGGGCAATCGCAAACTCTGAGCAGGCCTCTACGGCTTTATACAGGCGGGCGTCTTCTCCTTCGTTTTTCGACGCCCACATCCAGTTGGCAGAAAGCGATACGCTTTGCAGGCCATCTTTCATGGGAGCCCACACGATGTTGGAGAGGGATTCGCCAATGGCATTGCGGCTGCCTGCAGCCGGGTCGATCAGGGCGGAGATAGGGGCGTGGCCTACCGAAGTGGCAACTCCCTCTTTGCCCTGGAAGTCCAGCGCCATCACACCGCAGTTGTTGAGCGGCAATTGCAGCGGACCAGCACACTGCTGTTTGGCCACACGGCCGCCCACGCAGCGGTCTACTTTGTTGGTGAGCCAGTCTTTGCAGGCAACAGCTTCCAGTTGCAATACCTGCTCGAGGTAGGTATGCAGTTGGCTTTGGTCATACGTTACCGGCTGGTAAGCTCTGTCAACAGTCTTGTCGTTCATCACCACTTTCGGCGAGCTGCCGAACATGTCGCTCAGCTCCAGGTCCATCGGTTTTTCGCCGGTAGACGACGACTGGAACGTGAAGCGTTGGTCGCCGGTCACGTCACCCACGGTATACATGGGAGCGCGTTCGCGGTCGGCTATCTTTTGCAGGGTAGCGATGTCTGCTTCACCGATCACCAGGCCCATGCGTTCCTGCGATTCGTTGCCGATGATTTCTTTGGCCGATAGGGTGGGGTCGCCTACAGGCAGTTTGTCCAGGTCTATTTTACCGCCAGTTTCTTCTACCAACTCTGAAAGACAGTTTAAGTGGCCGCCTGCGCCGTGGTCGTGAATCGAAACGATCGGGTTGTGCTCGCTCTCTACCAAGCCACGGATGGCGTTGGCAGCGCGTTTCTGCATTTCGGGGTTAGAGCGCTGGATCGCGTTGAGTTCTATACCTGTGCCGTGCTCGCCGGTGTCGGCAGAGGAAACGGCAGCACCGCCCATACCGATGCGGTAGTTCTCACCACCCAAAATCACGATCTTGTCGCCAGTTTTCGGATGCCCTTTCTGTGCCTGGCTGGCTTTGCCGTAGCCCACGCCACCAGCCAGCATGATCACTTTGTCGTAGCCCAGTTTACGTGGCGCTTCGATCTGATCCGCTTTCTCGTCGTGCTCAAAGGTCAGCACCGAACCTGTGATCAAGGGCTGTCCAAACTTATTGCCAAAATCCGTGGCACCGTTCGAGGCTTTGATCAGGATATCCATCGGCGTTTGGTACAACCACTGGCGTTCCTGCGTGGCCTGCTCCCAGGGGCGGTCTTTTTCGAGACGTGACAAGGCTGTCATGTATACCGCGGTGCCGGCAAGGGGAAGGGATCCCTGGCCACCAGCCAATCGGTCGCGAATCTCACCGCCCGAGCCGGTTGCAGCACCGTTAAAGGGCTCTACCGTAGTCGGGAAGTTATGCGTTTCAGCTTTAATGGAAATAACCGATTCGAAGTCGCTTATCTGGTAATAGTCAGGTATATCGGCACGTTTTGGGGCAAACTGCTGCACTACCGGCCCTTTAACAAAGGCCACATTGTCTTTATAAGCCGAAACAATATCGTTCGGGTGTGTCTCAGATGTTTTGCGGATAAGTTTGAAGAGCGAACTCTCTTTCTCTTCGCCATCGATTACAAACTTGCCATTGAAGATCTTATGGCGGCAGTGCTCGGAGTTAACCTGCGAGAAACCGAACACTTCAGAATCAGTCAGCGGCCTGCCTACTCTTTCAGAGAGCTTATTCAGGTACTCTACTTCTTCTTCGCTCAGCGACAGACCTTCCTGCTTGTTATAGGCAGCAATATCCTCCACAGGCTGCACAGGTTCAGGCTGGATGTTGATGGTGTAGATCTCCTGATTCAGGCTCTTATACCTTTGGGAAAGCATCGGGTCGAAATCCGTGAAATCTTCCGCCACTGTTTTAAACTCTTCGATGCGGATAATGCCTTCGATGCCCATGTTCTGCGTGATCTCTACCGCATTGGTACTCCATGGGGTGATCATGGCGGCACGGGGGCCAACAAAAAAGCCACTCAGCACAGTTTCCTGCTTTAGAGTGGCGTTGCCGAATAACCATTCCAGTTTTTGAATGTCTGTAGCGCTTAGTTCCCGCTCGGATTGCACGGCGTAAACTGTATCGGGCTGACTAAAAAAGAAGTGAAGCATGCTTAGTTATTTTTCTATACGCAAAGATACGGTTCAAATTTAGATAATTGGGAAGGAAAGGGCCAAGATTAGCGGCATTTCTATTGTAATTGTCTGGCTGGTGCTGATTGTGGGTATGCACTAACCGGGTAAATTGTATGGTGAGAAGAGCATCCTGAATGCCGCTCAATTAGATGTAATTTTCTCTGTAAGCCAATTTTCGGCCAAATTAAGGATAATTTTTTGAGAAGAGTAGGGGAGAACAGGGTTTGGCTTCTACTAAGTTTTGTGCATTTTGCGAGTTTAAAACTATCTTATTTACCTGATTCGGGTTGGTGCTTTAGTTGCAAGCCGTGTAGGAAGTTGCGCAGAATCTGGTCTTGAAGCGGGCGGTAATGCTGGTGGTCGGGTTTGCGAAAAAAGGCGCTGAGTTCGTGCCTGCTTAACCGGAAATTTACCAGTTCCAGAATATCGAGGATGTCTTCGTCTATCAGGTTCAGGGCAATTTTGAGCTTACGAAGTATGATGTTGTTATTCAGTTTATTTTCGGGCTTAGGTTGCTCGCCTTCCTTTTTGCCGCGTTTCTCGGTTATAAAACCATTGAGAAAAGCTGCCAGGTGCAGGTCGCTCATTTCCTTAAACCCGGGCTCATCTTCCTTTCTCATCAACTCGATGATTTGTGCGCGGGTTACCTCTTCTCCCCCAGACTTAAAAAGCTCCATCAGTTTAGAGTCATTAAAATCAAATGTATAGCGGAGCCGGCGTAAAATATCGTTGTTGTTCATGTTTATACTTTGAATGATTTCTTTATAAATACCGCCTTAGCTTTACTCGTGCAGCAGATGACCGTAGCGGAGAAAGGGTAAAGGCTGCACTTTGTTGTGCTTTCGTGCTTTATTTTGAATGCGAATTAACACTTTTTGATTCAGCTACTCTGATTCAAGGTACAACTTTACAAGTTGCTATCTTGAGGGGCAAAAAACTCTATGGCAGCTTTATTAAACTCAATCGATATTTCCTGCGGAGCATAATGGGAGGCGTCTTTAAAGATAATCAATTTTGCCCCTTTGATACTTTCAGCTATTGCCTTGGTGTGTGACTCCAGAATTACGTCATGCTCCCCTGCCATCACCAACACTGGAACACGGACAGCGCTCATATCTTCAAAGCTCATCTGCGGTTCATATAGCAGCAGTCTCAGAAGTCTTGACCGGTTTAGTGATTGCTCGTCCACCTTCCCCTCCAATTCCTCAAGCTGCTTGTTGAACAAGTCTAAAAGCCCGCTTTCTATAGCTGTTTTATCTGGAAAAAGATTTGCTCCCATGATGGCGATCTTCTTCACGTATTCAGGGTGGTTTAAAGCCATCTTTAGAGCCGTGTTTCCGCCGTCGCTCCACCCTAGCACGTTTACTTGCTTCAGACTCAAGGAGTCCAGCAACTGCTTCATGTCTGACGCAAATAGGTCATAGGTAAGCTCTTCCAAGTCTTTATCACTGCTTCTTCCGTGGACGCGGGTGTCCACGGCAATTACTTTAAAGTACTTTGACAGAGATGCTATCTGCTGAGAAAAAGCGGAAATAGATTGCCCATTCCCGTGGAGCAGCAGGAGCGGCTCTCCTTGGCCATAACTCTCATAGTATAGTTTCGCACTGTTCGCGTTTACATAGTTCCCGACCTCTAAGCTATCTCCATAACTATATTTGCTTTGCAGATTATTAGGCGTCTGCATGGCGATGTACCTAAGGTATTTTAAGCTGTCAGGCAGCAAATAGTCCTCTGCTGGGGGATTTTCTGATTGGGTGTTTTTATTCTTTCCTTTATAAGAGTCAGCTTTGAGGTAAAAGCTCAGGTAGCCAGGGCTCACCTCTTTCCACTGGTCCTGGCTTTTGTCGCGGAAGAGTATGGAATGAGTAGGAATGGGAACAGCAGAAATGGCAAAAGATTTTCTGTTGCCCTCAATGGCCTCACTTTTCAGCCATTGAATGGTGACCGCCACTTTGTCCTGCCCTTCCAGAAAAATGTGGTACTTACTGAGGTCCACCTTCACCCAACCCTTCTTCTCCGTGACATCAAACCGTATATCTTCCTTCAATAACGACTGGTCAGGTAAACCGTCTTTTACGCTGTATAAATTTAAGCGGAACCTGACGTATTTGAACCTGTTGAACACAACGTACATGTTGAAATCCCTAAGGAGAACCTCCTCATCCAGGTTTAGAATTGTGCCTTGCTCTTTGGCAAGCTCATCGGACACGAGGTTGTTTTCTGTATACATGTTGGACACCATCATCGTGGAGTTTCCCGTCCTGCCAAAGGTCTTCGTCTTGACCTTTCGTGCCTTCACCGTTACTTCGTTTAACTTTATCTGAGCTGGTGGCAGGCTAATTAGCTGATGCCCTTGCCTAAAAGCTGCAACGGTAGTTCCAACACTTTTGTAGCCAACGCAGGAGACAATTACCTCCTCCTCATCAGAAACAGCAGTAGCTGGAATAGTAAAGCTAAACCTCCCATTTTCATCGGCAACAGTACCCAGGCTTTTTCCCTTTATTCCTACAGTGGCGTACGGCACAGGCTCATTCTGAAACCTGTAAACAACCTCTCCTTTTAAGGTCAGGTTTTGAGAAGCTGCCGAAGTATAAGCTAGAAATAAAATAAAATGCAGGAACAGTTTGAATGTTTTCATTAATTGGGTCAAGAGTGTGATAAAAAGCCTATGAACTTTAAGAGGTACTGAATTTTATACAAGCAGCTTCTGAATATGAGTTAGCATGAGGCACAACGGCTCGTGCATAATGTGGGGAGGCATAGCCGAACCTAAATTATGAAACTTGTTAGTGCTTGGTGTTTTTAGTCAAATTTGTCAAAATAAATGTCGATGTCGTTATCACCGAACTTTTGTTTTTCTTCTTCCGTGAACGAGAATATTTCACTGTCAAGTTTGCTGTGATTAAACGTGTCATAGCATTCTGCAATTTGATTCTCCAGCGTATAAATTTGACAATGACATATGTCTCTGTTGTCAAAGAATTCTTTCAGATTTCCAATGATTGCATTTTTATTCCTATCCGTAATCAGCAAATTAAGTCCGCCGTTCCAAACAGTAAATTTCCCAAACTGTGGTTTTTGATACTTATAACTGTCAAATAGGGAAGATTTGAAAACTTCTGCCTGCCTGTCCGTTTTGCAGTCTTGGATTGAGTTAATAGTATACTTTTTTATTTCTGCTATTTCTTTGTCACTATAGGTGATTGATGTCCAGTTGCACTGTAACTCCGCAACACAATTGTCTGGAAATTGCTCTATAATGCTGCACAGAAAGTGTACTTGGTCAAAACTTTTTTCTTTCATACTCTTGGCACTAACGGCAGTTTGTCTAAAAACCTCTGCACGTTTCTTAGCTAAAGATAGCGATTTGAAGATATACTTCACCAGAAGCGAGGTCTTTTCTTATTTGCGCCTG
>NZ_QEKI01000011.1:0-94662 GCF_003096355.1 Pontibacter virosus
CTGGATAAGGGTAGGCTCTTTTTTTTCATCTTAAATTAGAAGTTAAATGTGAATCCAAAAGATAGCCCTTATCCGCTGCTTTTTAAAACCAGCTATCGAAGGTTTAGTGCAACAAGGTTTATACCTTATGCTTCGGCTGATAGCCTCGCACAATGTATACACGAGACGTTGGACCAAAATCAAACAGAATGAAGAAATTTTATGTACTCCCGTTGCTAGCGTTTATCACTATACCATCTTATGGGCAAAGTCAAATTAAGAAGTATGTTGAAAGCAACGCTATTTCAATCAACTCCATACAACCTGATTTTGCCGACTATACTGATCTGGAGCCGATAGGAAAAGCTATTGGGGACGCCAGAATAGTAATGCTTGGTGAGCAGGGGCACGGGGACGGTGCAGCGTTCCTGGCTAAAACAAGGCTTGTTAAATACCTACATGAACAGAAAGGGTTCAATGTGATAGCCTTTGAGGGTGATTTCTTCGGATTGAACGCTGGTTGGGACGAAATACGTAAGGAGCGGGAACAGATCAGTAAGTTTCTTTATGATAATGTCTACACGGTCTGGACTAGGAGCAAGCAGTGCAGCGACCTGCTATACGATTACATCCCCGGATCCTACCAAACTAACATCCCTCTAAAAGTAACAGGATTCGACATACAACTTTATCTAGACCATTCTGCTAGGCATTTAAAGATTTATATCGACACATCACTGCGGCAAACAAATATCGCGTTCGTTAAAACTAAAGCCTATCAAGATGAATTTCTTCCTGCAGTAGAGGGGCTGACCAAAGGATGGTTGGTCGGTAAAGAGACAGAGCTGAAGGTGCTAGAAGATCATGTTGCTGTGATTCTAAACCAACTGGGAGATCGTAATAACGAGTACAACTGGCTCTTGCTTAAGAACATCCAATCATTCGCAGCCGCTAATCTTGCAGCCAGAAATCACCATGAAGCCACTGAAATAAGAGACAGGCAAATGGCAGAAAATTTAGAATGGCTTGTGCGGAAGAAGTTTCCAAATGAAAAGGTGATCGTGTGGGCCGCAAACGCCCATGTTTCCAAGAATGCAACCACAGCATTCAAGTTCAAAAACTCAAGGAAAAACTGGATGGGAACTATCTTCACCAGCGACAGCCTAAACAACGCCTCCACTTATGTGCTTGGTATTGCTTCCAGAAGCGGCGTGCATCAGAACGTGCTAGAGCCTACACCTACTAAAGTTAACGCCCCACAGAAGAAGGGCCTTGAGAATTAGGTCGACAAGAGCCAACAATATGCTTTTATAGATTTCAGGAGTTTTAGAAAGGAGAATCCTTCTTATAAAGACCATTTTATGATGAAAGGGCACGGCCACAGCAGCAATTATGCTGATTGGACAAAGGTTTTCGACGGTATTTTCTTCATTAGAGAAATGTTTCCGAGTGAGAGAATAAAATAGATCTTAGTTCAACAAAACCTATAAGGTAGCTACGCCACCGCAAAGCCTAGTACGTTAATGGTGATTTTTACAGACAATAACTAAAACTTAAATATGCAAAAACAAATCACATCAATACTGAAAGTTCTTGAGCTGGCAGAGCGACTGAAATTTGAACTTAGACACAGCTATACATCAAGTGGCAGACAAGAAAGTGTTGCTGAACATACCTGGAGGATGGCATTGATGGCTGTTTTAATTGAGCCATTGTTAAAGCAAAAAGTTGACACAGCCCGACTTTTGAAAATGATAATTATACACGACTTAGTTGAGGCAGAAGCCACAGATATTTCAGCGCTGGACGTATTAAGAAACCCCGAGATCAGGCTGAATAAAGTCGAAAGAGAAAGAAAGGCAATTGAGAACCTACGGTCAGCCTTACAGGATTCAAATGGAGACGAAATTTATGAATTGTTTTATGAATTTGAGGAAAAAGAAACTTACGAATCTAAAGTCGCAAATGCCTTAGACAAATTAGAAGTCCAGCTCCAGCACAACCACGCTGACTTCTTAACCTGGGAGGAATTAGAATACGATATGTGTTATATGATGGATAAACACGTTTTATTTGACACAACGCTATTTGAATTGAAGACCCAGATTGAAAATCAGGCAACCGAAAAAATGCAATTGAATGGTATTAATACAGATGTCATAAAACAAAGAGTTTTAGGAGAGGTAAGATAAATCCACTAAAAACTTCGCACGGGCATTAGTGGGCTAATAGTTGTAAACTAACCTTTCAACAAAGTTACTCCTGTACCACCTCACTCAGCTTTTCAAACACGTTTCCCATTTTATCGAGCACGGTCTGCTGCTCACTTAGCTTAAAGTCTTGTTGCAGGTCAATGGGGTGGCGGTAGCTCAGGTATACCTGGCCCTCTTTGTCTTCCCACACTAGCAGGCGCAAAGGCAGGTCCAGGCCGGAGCGCTGGTCGGCTTGCATGAGGTTGGTGCCTACCAGGGGATTGCCGAAAATAAGCACATGCGTCGGCCGCAGCTCCAGGCCCTTGTCAGCGGCGGCTTTGGCGTGGTCCACTTCCGCTACCAGGTTAATGCCCATACCCTGTATGGCTGTTCGCAGCTTGTTCAGCGTTTCTTCCATACCATAGGCGCTGGGTTTTGTCACCAGTCTGTCAGATTGCGAAGGCTGTGCTATACCTGCACAAGCGGTGCAGAGCAACAGGAGAAAGGCAATTGCAAAGTACTTCATCTTTTTAAAATCTAAACCCGACACGGGCATCCAAAAAATCAGCTACATGGCGATGGGCCTTCAGGTTGATGCCGTAGAACATACTTCCACCGGTATGGTATTCCAGGCCCCAGCGCTGGTACACGGGGTCACGTGCTTTATAAGGCGAGTATACGTATACCCCGAGTTGCTGATTGAAACGGAAGCGGCCGATGCGCAACTCGTGGCCAACCAGCAAAGCACCGCGCTGAAAACTACGCCCGTCTGCTTCGTCCTGCAAGTGCTTCCGCAAGGTATAGTCTGCTATCCACTCGGCCCCGCCGGTCAGGGCGCTGATGCGGCCAATGGGCTGGCTCACATATGCGGCTATACCGAGCAGCGGCAACTTGCGCGAAGGCTCGTCTCGGCGGTCTTTGCCCGTGCCAAACACAGCCACCAGAATATTCCGCTCCTGCTGCTCCCGCATACCTTCTGACAGCTGTCTTTCGGGAAAAACGGCAGGTTGCAGCGCATAGTTGAGTCCCAGTGTGGCCGACGGAAAATTGATGCCCTTATTTGGCTGTCGCAAGCCACCGTTGGATATGTGTTTGTACGTGCCGCCTGCCCGCAACATCCATCGTTCGTTCAGCCGGTAGTTGCCTAATAGGTTGACCTCAAGCGGAAAGCTAATGCGGGTACTGTAAAAGAGGTTATCCGGGTTTGTGTCAGGGTGGTAGACGTTATCCATGTAAGCCAGTCCGGCCCCGAAGCGGAAGGACAGGCTGAAGCGACGGTGCGCCGAAAGAAAAGGCTCTGCATACAGGAGCAAGGTATAGGCACTGCCCAGCACATCGGGGTTATCGAAATTATAGTAAGCCAGCGCGGCACCCAGCCTGGGGTAACCTTGCATGTACTGCCAGGCGCGTTCATTGGTAAAGTGCAGGCTCACATCCGCTTCTATACCCCAGGGGTTCGAGCCGGAAACATCCCGGATGTCACGCGAGTGGGGTATAATGAAGCCTGTGTGGCCAGAGAGGCCGATATTAAGCGATGATCGGGAGGAATCGCTTTGCCAGGCGGCGCTGGCCAATGCCGGTACCCACAACACAGGCATGACCAGAGCTATGGATGCTAATAGGCTGAAATGAAAACGTCTTCCTTCATGCATCATTTTGTATCACTTAGAGTTGCCTCATGTCACGGTTAAATCATCAATGTGGCATTACGCCAGGGGCAGAGGTTCAAACGCGCCTGTATCAGGTAAAGGATGCTGTTTCATGGCTTCTCACAATTGCTCTTGTTTTATACCGGGCGCAGGCAGATTGGTTTTGGGTTTCTGTAGCCGCTCAGGTATAGCCGCAGCCATTTTTGGTGCCAAATGGTGCTTTTAAAAAACATTTGTGCAAGCTTTCCTCAAAAGGCATGACAAATTCACTTACAAAATTTATATTAGCAGTTGGGCATACTTACTGTAATTCCCGTATACCTGCGTCTGTCGGGGAGGCGTTGTTCTCCTTGCCGACACAAGGCTTCTTTTAACATCTGAAAACATGCTCATTAATAAGGTTTCTGACCAGATAAAGCGAAGCAAGTACATAAGCCGCGACCTAAGCTGGCTGCGCTTCAATTACCGTGTGCTCGACCAGGCCCGCGACACCAGCCGCAGTCTTTTTGACAGGCTTAAGTTTATGGCCATCACAGCTTCAAACCTAGATGAGTTCTTTATGATCCGGGTAGGCAGCTTGTACAATTACATCGACTACGGCAAAGAGCGTCTGGACTATTCCGGCCTGCGCGAAATGCCTTTCCGCAAAAAACTGCTCGACTACGCCCACCGCTTTGTCAACGACCAGTACCTCACATTCAATAACGAACTGGCCGAACTGTTCGAGAAGAACGGGTTTGATATACTCAAAGTAGGCGACCTGACCGAGATCGAGCAGAAGAAGGTAGACAGCTACTTCAAGAACACGATCTACCCGCTGCTCACGCCCATGGTGTTCGACAATTACCATGGTTTTCCGCTGCTCATGAACCAACTGCTCACCTTTGGCGTGGTTACCCGCACCACCGAGGAGCAGAAAGCCCAGGACCGCGTGACCTTTGTGCAGATACCGCAAAACCTGGCTCGTTTCTACGAGATCAACCGCAAAGACAAGCTTATTTTTGTGCCAATTGAGGAGATCATTCGCTGGAAGATCAAAAAGCTGTTCCGCAACGTGGAAATCGTTTCGGTCAACCTCTTCCGCATCACCCGCAACGGCGACTTTACCCTGGAGGAGTCTGACGATATTGAGGCCGACTTTGTACAGGAGATCAAGTCGAAACTGAAGACGCGCAAGAAGGGCCGTGTGGTGCGTCTGGAAATTGAGCGCAATCCGTCTCAGTTTATGATGCGGGTGCTAAAGGAGCGCTGGACCATCGACAATGCCAATGTCTTTACCATTTCGTCCATGATCGACCTGCGCGGTCTTTGGCAGATTATCAATAACCGGCAGTTCAAGGACAAAGGCTTTAAACAGCCCGCTCCCGTGATCCCGCTTAGTTTGCCTGCCGAGTCGGTGAATATGTTTGAGTACCTCAAAGAGCATGATGTGCTGCTGCACCACCCCTATAACAACATGGAGCCTGTGGTGCAACTTTTGGAGCGTGCCGCAGAGGACCCCTATGTGCTGGGCATCAAGCAGACGATCTACCGCCTGGCCGACCAGTCGCGTGTGACAGCTGCGCTTTTGAAGGCTGCTGAAAACGGCAAGCACGTGTCGGTGTTGTTTGAGGTGAAGGCGCGTTTTGATGAAGAGAAAAACCTGCGGGAAGGCGAACGCCTGGAAAAAGCAGGCTGCTTTGTGATCTACGGCATCAGCAAGTACAAGACGCACACCAAGATGCTCATGATCATCCGCAAAGAAGGGGAGAAGGTAACACGCTACGTACACATTGGCAGCGGCAACTACAACGAGCAGACGGCCCGCCTCTATACCGACATCAGCTTGCTGACCACGAATGATGTATATGCGCACGACGTGTCTGAGTTTTTCAATGTGATCACCGGTCACTCCAGACCGAACGAGTATAAGTACCTGCTTACTTCGCCAAAGGCCATGCGCTCGCAACTGATCGAGCTGATCCGGAATGAAGCGCGCAATGCGAAGAAGGGTTTAAAGAGCGGCATCGTGATCAAAATTAACTCGCTCGAGGACAAAGAAGTGATCGACGAGTTTTACAAAGCCTCGAAGGCAGGTGTGCCAATCAAACTGATCGTGCGCGGCATCTGCTGTCTGCGACCCGGTCGTGAAGACCTGAGTGAGAATATCTCGGTGAAGTCTATCGTAGGCGAATACCTGGAGCATAGCCGCATTTATTACTTTCACAATAATGGTGACTCCAAGGTATACGGCGGCAGTGCCGACATTATGGTGCGCAGCTTTGATCGCCGCGTCGAGGCACTTTTCCTGATCGTAAATGAAGAGCTAAAGAAAGAAGCGATCAACATCCTTTACTACAACCTGCTCGACAACCAGAACTCCTACATCATGCGTGAGGATGGCACCTATACCCGCAAAAAACCAGCCGCCAACGAAGAGATCGTAGACGTGCACAAACTGTTTTACAAGAAGGTTTTTGAGGATGCCGCCCAGGAAGTAGAGTTGGTATAAGTACTACCGACTAATCTGGCTGATCACAAACCGCTCCTGATGGTGCTGCTCATACAAGGCATGGATCATCCCGTCTTTGAGACCGACGGCAGGCACCAGCATGCTCTCCAGCTTCGCCCACTTCATGGCAGACAGGTAGATCTCAGCGGCAGGGAGAATGACGTCGGCGCGATCGGGGTTGAGGAGGAGCTCGGTGATGCGTTGCTCCATGGTCATGGCTGCTATACCTTGGGTTATCTCCTCGATCTGTTTGCGGAAGATCGGCTTGCCAACCGCCTTGCCTGACATATCGAAAATCTTGTTGATGTTGCCGCCGGTGCCGATGGCGCGGGTGAGGTGGTATTTCTTAGCGTTCTCTTCTATCCAGACCCGCATGCTGTTCCAAAGCTCCTGCGAGTCTACTCCGTGCATGTGGCGGATAGAGCCCTGCTCAAACGACTGCGAAGCCATCTTTTCCCGGTTCACATAGATGTTGAACTCCGTGCTGCCGCCACCCACGTCGATGTGCAGGTAGTTGCGTTCGTCCAGGAAGTTCACAATGACTTTGTTGATCAGGTCGGCCTCTGCTACTCCGTCGATTACCTGGATGCCCATGCCGATCGCCTGGTGCACGCGGTCCAGAATTTCAGGGGCATTCTCGGAGGTACGCATGGCGGAGGTGGCGCACACCATGTAATGGTCCACGTCGTGCACGTCGAGCAGTAGCTGAAAAGCGTGAAGAAGCTTGATGAATTTCTGAATTTTGTGCTCGCTGATAAAGCCGTTGCTGAACACATCTTCGCCGAATCGAATGGCGTAGCGGATGTATTCTACTCGTTTAAAGATGACGTTTCCATTCTGATTCAGAACGCTGGAGATCTGGCATCTCACGGCGTTAGAACCGATATCAATAGCAGCTAACTTCAAATAAGATCTGGTTAAGAGCGTATAACAAGCTTTTTCAAGCCAAATATAGGTATAAATGCTGTACGCAGAAAGTCCATAAGCCACCAAAATAAGACCAGCGATCAGACAATTTTATTCGCCGGACTGTACCCATCCGAGTCTGCCGTCGGGCTGGCGAACCAGATCAAACTGTCCGTTAACAGCCACCACAGGTATAGCGGCTCCCACCGGCAGACTGTCCATTTGCCCGGCATCCGGGTGCGCAGCATCCAGCAGCGGACGCTCCTGATCTAGCTTCTTGACAGTGATCGGTTTGGCTATACCTTCCACAAGTGAACTGATAATATAAGCTTCTGACTGATCGGGCAGGCGCACACGGTACCAGTTGTTAGCAGCACCCACAACCTGCAGTGGGGTGTTTTTGCTGAGAGAGGTATGCAGCCCGGCTTTGGCCGAAGGCTCTGTCCGAACATTAGCCATTTTGGACGAGACCCGCACCCAGTTGCCGATGTGGGCAGCATCCACTTTTACGGTAGGTACAGGTGCCGCGGATTGATGCACGTAAGGGTAGGGGTTGGTAGCACCGTGGCCGTAGCGGTATATGCCAAAGTGCAGGTGCGGGCCAGTTCCTCTGGCGTTGCCGGTATTGCCAACCAGCCCCAGTGTATCGCCTACGCTAACGCGCTGCCCGGCTGAAACCAATTGCTGATCCAGGTGCGCATAGTACAGGTTCTGGCCGCGGTTCGTATCCGAAAGCCAGATGACCTTGCCACCGCGAGGCGTTTCGCTTACCCGTGACACCACCCCATTTACCGAAGCGATAACGGGGGTGCCACGCGGTGCGAAAATGTCGATGCCTTCGTGACTACGGGCTCCTGCGTCGCGCGGGTCACCCCAGATGCTGGCAATGTGCCGGCTCGACTTTCCAGGTATAGGAAAAGCCAGTGTAGGCTGCGCTTGTATGGTGATGGTATAAGTGCCACCCCGCAGCAACTCAGGCTGTATTCGCAGCAGGTGGGCCATGTCTTCATCAACCACATAGGTCAGGGTGGTAGCGGCTGTATCGGCAGAGGCAATACGTATAGGTGCTGCTGTGGGGTCGGAGCTAGCCTCAAACAAATCCATAAACACCTGCATGGTCTGGCGGGCTTTCATCTCCAGGTTCACCACCAGCTTCTCGCCGCGCTTGGCCTCTACTCTGTAACCAAGCGCCCGTGGTTTGTCGGCCGGGAAATAGCCAGTTTCCTTGAAAGGTAATGTAACAGGGGTGGGCGTTTGCAAGGCCGTCTGCCCCGCCGCCAGCCAGTCCTGTCCCACGGCGGTCTCATCGAGCTTAGCAGTTTTCAAAGAAGAGACATAGGCCTCATAGGGCGTCTCTTTTTTAAAAACCCCACGCAGAGTTTCCCGGCTTCCGCAACTGGAGAGGAAGACGATGATTAGGAAGAAGTATAAGAAGGGAGAATAGCTGATCGGCTTTCTGTTCATGCTTGTTTTTATTTCCGGATTTCAGATGTGTATCCCTTTCTATACAAATATGATACCCGGTTTGATTCCTTTGGCTTGATATAGAATGATTTAAGCGCAATGTTGGACCTTTTGGCCAATTCGGAACTGTGCATGGACAGGCACGTAGAAAACAGATGTACTAATGAGAATGGATTGTGAGAACGAACGTTAGAAAGAAAAGCATAAAGGAACGGTGGCGCAACCGCCGCAGAAAAATGGGCAAGCGTCTGTTGCCGCTTTTTGCGCCGCTTATATTGTCGCCCTCCATTTCCATGGCGGCCGGCAAATATGTGTCTGTAGATAAAAAGGTGAAAGCCAATGTAACCGCACTATCGGTCATGCGTTTTGAGCAGGTCTCTTTTGACCTCTACACTCAAATGAACCTGAGCGCGACAGACCTGAGCTATGATGTGTTTAACAATGCGCTGATGGGCTACTACGGCATGTACAACGAGGGTCGTTTATCAGACAAAGGCATCCTGACCGTTGTGGATTTCACGAAGCCCTCTAACGAGAAAAGGCTTTGGGTACTCGACCTCAACAACCGTGAAGTACTTTACAACACCTACGTTGCACACGGTCGTAATTCTGGTGAGGTGACGGCACAGACATTCTCCAACGAGCACAAGTCGTTTATGAGCAGCGTGGGTTTTTATGTAACGGATGACATATACCATGGCAAACACGGAAAGTCGCTGCGACTCGATGGTTTGGACGAAGGGTACAATACCAACGCCCGCGACCGCGCTGTGGTGATGCACGGAGCCGAATACGCCACCGAAGATTTTATGAACAAATACGGCAGACTGGGCCGCAGCCTGGGTTGCCCGGCTGTGCCACTGGGTGAGCACGAAAGCATCATTGATGCCGTGACAGGTAAAACGGCTTTGTACATTCATTCGGGAGACGAGCAGTATACTTCCCATTACCTGGACAATGCCAATGCCGTAGCGGGCTACATGGCCAGCACGCAGCCTACCCCGCTTCCGCCAGCGGAGTTTTCCATTTAATGCCACAGCCTATACCTGGCTTTTGGTCAGTACTTACCGACTGACCGGCCAGCAGGGCATCGAGTGCCTGGCGCAGGTCACGTCCTGTTACAGGCACTTCGCTTTTTGGGCGTGCGTCGTCAAACTGTCCGTGGTAAGCCAGGCGCATGTTCCGGTCAAACACGTAAAACTCAGGTGTGCAGACTGCCTGGTAAGTGCGCGCCACCTGCTGGGTCTGGTCATACAGGTAGGGGAAGGAGAAGCCCAGCTCTTTGGCCACTTCGCGCATCTGCTGCGGACCGTCCTGCGGATAATTTACGGCATCGTTGGAGCTGATGCCCACAAAGCTCACACCCTTTTGCTGATAATCTTTTGCTACCTGAACCAGTTCTTCCAGGATGTGCTGCACATAGGGGCAGTGGTTGCAGAGGAACATGATCACGGTGGCTTTGTTTGAAGCGACATCCTGCAGCGAGACAAGCTGATCAGATACCGTGTCGAGCAGGGCGAAGTTGGGTGCTACAGTGCCCAGTGGTAATGCTGTGGAAACTAATGGCATAATGCTGTAGATTAAGGTGAGAGACTCTTTTCAGGCTATACCCGAAAGCTGAATCAATGTAAGATTTTCGCGGGAATAAAAAAAGAAAAACAGCAGGTACCCGGCCGCTGTCGTTTTTCTCTACTCAAATAATAAAGCCAACAAGGTTAATTTCGTTTACAACAGAATACACCTGCTTTCTCAAATCCTTAGGACTAACCAGATATTCCGCTGTTAAGAGAGAAACCGGGCAAAGAGGGTATGTGTGGGGTATAGGAATACAAGCCTCAGAACCTAATCCTTTGAACTTCTGGTGATGGCATAGTAAATGACGTAGAACCAGCTGAGTATGCCGTGCAGTATCGCCCAGAGGATGGACTGATTGCGCGACCAGGACGCCACCACAGCAATAACGGAACCCAGCCCAACGCCTTTCTCGATGACAGTTGTCTGCGTAACTTCTGTGGCATCACCGATCTGCGCCAGCATAGGAGTAATGCATACAAGAAGGAGCATGATGGTGAGGGAAAGTCTCTTCTTCATCTTTCGTGTATATTGTTAGAGCGTTTTATATTGCTCTAACAATATACATAAAAAAGATAATATTCACCTATCTGCCATATAACTCGATTTCCTGCTTCAGCCGCTGGGCCGTCGTTTTGGTGAACATGCCCGGTTGCAGGCGCCATTGCCAGTTGCCTTTAGCCGTAGAGGGCTTGTTCATAATGGCTTCCTTGCCGAGGCCCAACACATCCTGTATCGGTAGTACCACCAGTTGCGACACCGACATAAAAGCCAGTCTGGCCATCACACCGCTCACATTTTCCTTCGACAGGCGCTGGGCGCTGTAGTCACTCAGGCGCTTCTTGTCGTCGCGGCTGGCATCGTGCTCATACCAGGCCCGCACGGTGCTGTTGTCGTGGGTGCCCGTGTACACGATGGAGTTTTGTACGTGGTGGTGCGGCGCATACAAACTGTGTGGCAGGTCTTCGCCAAAAGCGAAGAGCAGCACGCGCATACCTGGCAGATCAAATTGCGCCATCAGGTCGCGCACAGGCTGGTCGATCTCGCCCAGGTCTTCGGCGATGATGGGCATGGCCGGGAATTTCCGCTTTACCTCTGTTAGCAATTTGGCACCAGGTGTATTCACCCACTTTCCATTGATAGCAGTTTCTTCACCGGCTGGCACTTCCCAGTAAGCCGAAAAAGCGCGGAAATGGTCGAGCCGCAGCAGGCCGAAAAGCTCCAGGTTGTGGGCAATGCGTTGCAGCCACCAGTCGAAATTCTGTTTTTCCAGTTCTTCCCAATCAAAGACAGGCGTGCCCCAAAGCTGACCGGTCTCGCTGAAGTAGTCGGGTGGCACACCCGACACAGCAGTCGGCATACCGGCCCGGTCGAGTTTAAAAATGTGCGGATGCGACCATACGTCCGCGCTGTCGTGGCTTACATAAAAAGGCATGTCGCCGATGAAGGTGATTTCTTTGGAGGTGCAGTAGGTTTTAAGGGCTTCCCACTGCCGGTAAAAGAGGAATTGCAGAAAAGCCTCACGCTCAATATCACTGGCCAACTCGGCCGATAGCGCTTCTATGGTGTGGTCCTGTCTTGTCTTTACTTTTTCAGGCCACTCGGTCCAGGGCATATGGTTATAGTAATGTTTAAGCGCCACAAAGCAGGTGAAGTCAGGCAACCACCCTTTGTGCGCCTCCTGAAAACGAACGAACTCGCCTTGCAGCTTGCTGGCTTTACCCTCTTTGTAGTTGTCGTAGGCCTGTTGCAGGAGCTTCACTTTATATTCCGCCACCCTCGGGTAGTTTACCTTGGCTTTGTCGAAACCACCCCCTGCCCGGATATCTTTTTTGTCTAACAGCCCATCTTCGACCAAGCGCTCCGGACTGATGAGCAACGGATTGCCAGCAAAGGCCGAGTGGCTACTGTAAGGCGAATTGCCAGAGCCAATTTCGGTCGGGTTGAGGGGCAGAATCTGCCAATAGCGCTGGCCCGCCTCAGCCAGAAGGTCTGCGAACTTATAAGCTTCAGAGCCCAGATCGCCGATGCCGTAGGCCGATGGGAGGGAGGTGATGTGGAGCAGTATGCCACTGCTTCGCTTGGGTATGATCATAGGTTCGTAGAAGTTAAGAGTGCTACAGGAAAAGACTTAAATATTTCTGCCAGTGTTATAGCCTGCTTCGCCTGTAGCTGCTGTCCGCCAAACAACTGCTGCCATACCTGTGGTGATCCGGCCGGAAGCTCCACCGCAGTGTCGTCCCATACCTGCTCACCCAGTGGCAGTTCTTTTTCGGAGATAATGTCGGTGAGCAGGCGCGGCACTACCACGATGCACCAGTTGTCTTCGTAGCGACGTGCAAAAGCCATGGCACGTTTGCTGTGCTTGCCTTTTAGCCGCAACGGGATGTAGTCGCCCTGGTCAAAAAGTGGTTTTTGATCTTTACGGAGGTGTAGTACCTGGTGCAACAGGTATAGCTTCACGCGCGCATCGGTGGGGGATGATAGCAGTTGCTCCAGCCAATCTTCAGATTGTTCACTGGTCTTTATTCCTTGTAGGAACTGCTGCCGTTGCTCGTAGTCCACAGGGCGGCGGTTGTCGGGGTCTACCAGGCTGAAGTCCCAGAGTTCGCAACCCTGGTAGACATCGGGTACGCCCGGGCAGGTAGTTTTGAGAAGCGTCTGGCAAAGTGAGTAGATCCAGCCGAAGTGGGCCGCTTTCCGGAAAAACGGACGGAAAGAAGACATGAATGCCTCGTCTTCCAGCAGCAGTTTTTTCACCAGGTCTTTGGTTGCTGTTTCATAGGCCTCGTTCGGCTCCGACCAATTGGTGTTGACCTTGGCCTCCCGGAAAGCTTTTACCAGGTATTCCTGCACCCGCTCTACCAAGGTGTCATCCACCTTGCCATCAATTGGCATCACGCCCAGCAGAGTCTGCAGAATGAAGTAGAGGTCGTTCGCTGTCGGGCCCTTTTCCTTACTGTGCTGCTGCGCCAGTTGCATCCAGTCTTTCGCCTTTTTTTCCCATTCTTCCGGCAACTCGCTCAGTACCTGCAGGCGCGTGCGGGAGCCTTCGCCGCGTTTGGTGTCGTGCGTAGCCGTGGCATTGATGGAGTGCGGATAGGTCTGCATGCGGTATTCCATGCGCTCGTGAAAATCACGGCGGTCGAGGTTGAATACATCCGGACTGTTGCCCACTTCGTTGAGCGCCAGCAGGCGGTTGTAATTATAAAAGGTGGTGTCTTCCACGCCTTTGGCCGCCAACGGCCCTGTAAACTGCTGGCTGCGCATTACGAAGTAAAGCTTTTCCCGTCTCTTCTCTTCGCTGTCCTGATCGCCAGACTCAAACAAGGTACGCAGGTGCTCCAACTCAGCTCTCACTTCGGGAGCTTTTTCGTGTGCAATGGCGAAGGCCTTCTCCACCACTTCCATGGCTTCTGGTGACAACGGAAAGGCATGGCCGTAGATGCGGTATACCGGGAAAGAAGCCAGCAGGGTAGCCAGCGTATGATGCCAGTTTTTATCGTCAGCAGGTATAAGCGCACACTCGCGCAGCAGTCGCAACAGATTCTGCAGTTCGCCCTGCATGTAGTTTTCAAGTATCAGCAGCTTCTTCTCGTACACCAGTCCCTCGTAGTCAAGGGGCGCTTCGGGCACAAGGCGGCGGTATACCTGTGTCAGTTTGCGTTCGCCTTCGGCATCGGTATAGAGGTTGCTCACCCAAGCCAGAAAATCGTAGCCGCTGTTGCCCTGTATAGGCCAGTAGTCGGGCATGTTTTCTTCGCCCTCCAGGATTTTCTCCACCACCAGGTATACCTGCTCGCCAGCCAGTTCGCGAAGCTGCGTCAGGTACTTGTCCGGGTCAAAGAGTCCGTCGACGTGATCAACCCGCAGGCCCTGCACCAGTTGCCGCATGCAGAGCTCTTTGATGAATTGGTGATAATGGCTGAACACCTCCTCGCGTTCCATGGCCGTGCAGATCAGATCATTGACGGTGAAAAAACGCCGGTAGTTGATCTGCTTTTCCGTTTCCTGCCAGTGGTTCAAAATGTAGTACTGCTGCTGCTGCAGTTCCCGCAAGGCTGACTCGTCATCGTTTATACCTTGCAGCACATTGGCTATACCTAGTTTTATATCCGGCTGGTCCTGTGCAGTTTGGTGGAGTGCCTTTTTCGCCTGCTCCCAGTCATTTGGCTCCAGTGTGTCATGCGCCATCAGCTGCTCCAGCTTTTGCACCTGTTCTGCCAGTTGCGCTTTGACATCACTTGGAGTGAGGTTTCCAGCAACGCGTTGCAGCAGGAAAGTATAGCTGTCGATGCTGATCGGGTATACATTGTCGAAGTAATTTAGCCGAAAGCCATGTTCATCAAATGTGACCTTGAGCTGCCCTTGTTTGATGACTTCATCCAAAGGCTCTCCGAGAAAAGGCACCATCAGCTGACCTTTAAAATCAGGATGGCTGAAGTTGACGTCGAAGAAGGTGTAGTAGCGCGATTTCTGGCCTTTCTCCAGCACGTCCATCAACCAGGCATTGTTCGGATGGAAGGCCATGTGATTCGGCACAATATCCTGCAGCCAGCCCATGCCATACGCTTTCAATTCTTCGGCTATTTCCTGCAGCTCTTCCATGTTGCCCACTTCGGGGTTGATCTGGTGCGGGTCTGTCACATCATAGCCGTGCTCACTGCCGGGACGGGCCGTGAAAAAAGGTGCGGCATAGATCGTGCTGATGCCCAGATCCCGCAGGTAGGGAAGTATGTTTTTCAGATCTCGTAGCGTAAACTTTGGCGAGAGCTGTACTCTGTATGTGGAAGAAGGTATGTATACCATGTTGTTTTCTTTTTAGCTGTTTAGGCAGAGGTTGTCTTAGTGGCATCCCGGCATCGTTGCACGAATTAGCATGAGCAAAATGTCTGTCACTGACTCAAATTCACAAAGTCTATTGCCCTTTGTCAAAACTATGAGTTAGAGAATCTAAGATCATAGCTTCAGGTTTAGACTCTCATACAAGTCTTTGAACTGCCGGCACCAGGCCTCGGTTTTCTCATTTTTCTCATCCTGTTTTTTGCAGTTGGTCTCGTAAGTACTCTGCCGTATTCTGAAGGCAATGTTCTGCGACTGCCAGTACTCAGGTTGTAGCTTGGAGCCGTTGAGCACGGTGAGCAGCTCGGTCAGGTATAGCATGTGCTCCGTATCATCGGGGTTTTCCTCCAGGTAGTGCATCGCTTCTTCTACGTGGATGGTGGCTGCATAATTCACGGCGTCTTCGTCCAGTTTTACGCCCATGCGCTCTACCTCCTTTAGCAATTTGAGCACCGTGTCCACATCCACCCGCTCGGCCATCAGGGCTTCGAGCAGACGGCCTGTCACGATGTAATCGACTGTGATTTGCAAGGGGCGCGGCAAGCTCATGTCCACGCTTTTGATGGCAGCCATGAGCGGGTAATTGTTGTCGTATACCTGCTGAAAGTCGTGCTCCAGCGCCCGCATGGTTTGCTCCAGCACCTGGTCCAGTATCTTCTTCTGGTCGTCGCGGAACAGGTGCCAGAAAGAGTAATTGTGCGACTCGAAGTGTTTGTCGAGCAGCATGATCACTTCGGTGATGTTGCCTTTGTCGAAAGCGGTGCTGAGTTCGTGGTGCAGGGTGGCGAAGGCGTCGGCGCTCACGTATTTGCGCACGCCCCCGAACAGCTGGTGATCACCGATGTGCAGCACGCCAAACGAAACGTCCACTTCCTCCCAGGTAATGGTCGAGCGGATATAGGCCTTGCCAATGGCCAGTCGCTGTCGTCCCGCTTCCAGCATTTCATAATACTCTGAGCTTGCCTTATAGCTGTAGAGTGGCAACTCATCCGGGGAGTCGGTAAAGAGTGACGACACAGCATAGTGGGCGCCCACCCGCAACAGGTCCAACTGGGTAGGCTGCACGATTTTGTAGTAGGCTTTGGAGGCGTCGCCATACTCTTTGTTGTTGCTCTTGGCCCGCTTCAGAAACTCCACAAACGTCGTTTCATAGTCTTCGCCGCTCAAGTCTTTGGCCAGTTGCAGGGCACGGGTCGCATACAAAATGTCCTGCATGGTTTCGATACCGGTCACCTCGTCAAAAAACCAACCGCAACTGGTATACATCAGCATGGCGTGATACTGCATTTCGAGCAGTTTGAGAAACTTGATCTGTTCGCCTTTGCTCAGGTCCCGGTCGGTATGAGTGTCAATGAATTCCCTGACCTGATTTTCATCCCGGTTCATGATCACCTGGATGTAGTTGTTGCGCGTCTGCCAGGGATCAGCGCTTAGCTTACGCATTTCCTGTTCGTAGAGCGGCTCCACCTGGTCACGTACCCAGTCAAAGGCTTCGCGCACCGGTGCCCGCCAGGCCTGGTTCCACTCGTCGTGGCCACCGGTGTGGCAGCCGCAGTCGCTGCGCCAGCGCTCCACGCCATGCATGCAGCTCCAGGAAGTGTTTTCGATGATCTCGGCCTCGTACTTAGGCGGGTATAGCTCCAGGTACTCCCCGTATATCGTGATCTTGGCCAGCTCTTCCTGCTCAATGTGGTGCAGGGCATAGGAGAGGGCCATTTCGCCGAAGCGATGGTGGTGGCCGTAGGTTTCGCCGTCGGTGGCGATGTGCATGAGCTGCGGGTCTTTGCTGTGCTCGTCGAAGGTAGTGGTGAGGCGATGTGCGAATTTCTCACCACTCTCCAGCAAACCTTCAAAGGCAATAGCCTGCGACACGGGTGCGTCGTAAAAGAACAACGAGATGGTGCGGCCCGAGGGCAGTGTACAGCGATAAGGCCGTTTCGGGTCAATCTTGGCGCCCGTCGCATCGTGCCATTCCTTTTCATCGATCCTGCGGTAGCGCCTGGCCTGATAGGGTGATAGGATCGTGAACTTGACGCCATGCTCGGCCAGCACTTCCAGCGTAGCGGTGTTGGCAGCCGTCTCCCCCAGCCACATGCCTTCGGGGTCTCGACCGAAGCGCTTCCGGAAATCATAAATGCCCCATATCACCTGCGTGTGCTGGTCGCGCTCGTTGGCCAGCGGCATGATCATGTGGTTGTATACCTGCCCCAGGGCGGCCCCGTGCCCCGAGAAGCGCTTCTGGCTTTCTTTGTCGGCATCGAGTATGGACTGGTAAATGTCGGGTGCTTTTTTCTCCATCCACTCCAGTAAGGTCGGCCCGAAGTTGAAGCTCATGCGGGCGTAGTTGTTCATAATGTCCACGATCTGCCCCTTTCCGTTTTGGATGCGGGAGGCGGAGTTGCGGGCATAGCATTCGGCGGTGATGCGCTCGTTCCAGTCGTGGTAAGGGTGCGCCGACTCCTGCAGCTCTACTTCGTTGAGCCATGGGTTCTCGCGGGGCGGCTGGTAAAAGTGACCGTGAATGCAGATGTACTTGTTCATATTTTAATGGGACAAAGGGTCATTAGACAAAGAACATGAAACGGGCAGGTATAGACCCTGAAGGCTCAGCCAAAAACAAGGACTCTACCAGGTGATGCTCGTGTCTCTTTTATAGGATGATATTGCTTTGGTATACGGTAACAGAAGCGGCCGGCAGTTCTACTTCCTGACCTGCGCTCAACTCCTGCGGCAACGCTATACCTGCCCCGCCATACCTGTTCTCATCTGAATGCAGCACCAGTTTCCATGCAGCACCCACCTCTTTCACTACTTTAATTTTTTGAGGTTGGTTACTTATGTTAAATAAGGCATAGAGATACGGACTCTCACCGGAGTGGATCAAATGCAACACCTGGGTATGGCTGTCCGCTGCAACATGCAGGCGGGCCTTGTCAGGTCTTGTCAGGGCAGGGGCTGACTTGCGGAGCCGGATAAGCGCCTTGTAGAAGTCACGCAGCTGGCGGTGTTTTTCACTGTGCTCGTACGTACGCTGCAGTTTCGATTGGTTAAACGTCTCCTCTGACTGCGGATCCGGTGCCTCACCCTGCCAGGCAAAAGCCGAGAATTCTTCTTTGCGTCCATTTCGCACGGCCTCTACCAGGTCTTTGTCAGAGTGGCTCACAAAGTACAGGAACGGATTTTCCTCACCATATTCTTCGCCCATGAACAGCATGGGTGTAAAAGGGGAGAGCAGCACCAAGCCGGCCGCCACTTTGAGCATGTCGTAAGAAACCAGTTGCGGCAATCGCTCGCCGAGCATGCGGTTGCCCACCTGGTCGTGGTTTTGGGAGCAGACCACAAACTGACGGGCGGGGTTGGCGGTGGCGTCGCTACCGAAGGTGCGCTTGCGGTGCTCGGAGTAAAGGCCGTCGTACACAAAGCCATGTTGCAGTGCTTTTTGCAGTTGCTCCAGTTTGCCAAAGTCGCTGTAGTAGCCGGAGTCCTCGCTCGTAAGCAGCGCGTGTACGGCATGATGGAAATCGTCGCTCCACTGCGCTGCCAGTCCAAAGCCGCCTTTCTCCACCGGATTGATGATGCGTACATCGTTCAGGTCGCTTTCTGCAATCAGGATGAAGGGGCGGCCCAACTGCTGCTCCAGGTGCTCCACCTGCTCCTGCAACTCCAGCAAAAAGTGCTTGGCGCCTGTGTCGAGGATGGCGTGCACGGCATCGAGGCGCAAAGCATCGATGTGGTAATCGCGCAACCATAGCAGGGCGTTCTGGATGAAAAAGTTGCGCACATGGTCGCTGTGGGCATCATCAAAATTGAGTGCCTTGCCCCAGGGCGTATTATACTTATTAGTGAAGTAAGGACCGAAGTCATTGAGGTAATTGCCTTCCGGACCCAGGTGGTTGTACACCACATCCAGCACCACGGCTATACCTGCAGCATGGCAGGCGTCCACCAGTTTTTTCAGTCCCTCAGGACCACCGTACGAATTCTGCACCGCCGAAGGGTATACGCCATCATAGCCCCAGTTACGACTGCCAGCAAAAGCAGCTACCGGCATCAGTTCGATGGCCGTTATACCTAAATCCACCAACTCCGGAAGTTTCTCGATGATACCCTGAAAAGTGCCCTCCTCGGAAAAGGTGCCCACGTGCAGTTCGTAGATGATGTACTGCTCCAGCGGCAGCGGTTTCCAATGTTTGTCGGTCCAGTTAAAGTCAGCGTGACTAACCACGGCTGAGGGTTCATGCACCCCATCGGGTTGAAAATGAGAGGCGGGGTCGGGCCGTTCCATGTCTTCGTCAAGCCGCAAGGTATAGCGGGCTCCCGGACCCGTTTCTTCGCTTAGGGCGGTCCAGTAATGGAAGGCTTCCTGCTGCAGTGGTATTATCTTATCGTTATCTTTTAACACCACGTCCACCTGCGTGGCGGTCGGTGCCCAAACCGTGAACAAGGTGCCTTTGCCAGGGGTATAATGTGCTCCTATTTCTCGTGTTATGCTCATTTTCAATGTTTTTACGCCTGATTCTTAACTCGCTTATACGCGAATAGGTTGTTCTTTTTTAGCCAATCTGATCTTTTCTGATTCTAAAGTTTACCTGCAACCCACTTAACACAAGGCGTAGGCAGCGCAGCTGGTTCTACATCGAAACCTATTGCGCGCGCATGCAGTACCTATTAGCTATTCTTCATCAAATCAGGAAAAAAAGCATACATGGAAGCATTGGAAGGAACCAAAAGGGTTGTCATCGAGAACGTGAAGCCGCAGGTAAACTGTGGGCAGTATCCAATCAAACGCGTAGTGGGAGAGGAGGTCGAAGTGACGGCAGATGTGTTTGGAGATGGCCATGATGAAGTAAAAGCCGTGCTGCTCTACCGCCATTCCAGAAAGAAAAAATGGAGTGAAGTACCGATGCGGTTTCTGGGAAACGACCATTGGCAAGTGACCTTCACCCCCGATAGCATGGGTACGTTTGAGTACACCCTGCAGGGCTGGATCGATCATTTTTATACCTGGCAAAAGGGGCTCAAAAAGAAATTCGAAGCGAATCAGGACATTACCGTGGAGTTGCAGATCGGCGCGCAACTACTAGAGGAATCTTCCGCTACCGCCAAGCCCGGCCAGCAGAAGCGACTGCGCAAGTGGGCCGAACAGCTCAACAGGCCGGGCTCCGTTGCCGACGCCGTAGCACTGGCCACGAGCCAGGAAGTATCGGACCTGATGCATGCCTGCTGCTACCGCCAAAACGTAACAACTTACCAGAAAATACTGACAGTAGAAGTCGAACGCCAGAAAGCGCTTTTCAGCACCTGGTACGAGTTCTTTCCACGATCAGCCGCGCAGGAAGCGGGCCGCCACGGCACCTTCCAGGATTGCGAGAGACTGCTGCCCCGTATCGCCGAAATGGGCTTCGACACGATCTACCTGCCGCCCATCCATCCGATTGGCTACGCATTCCGAAAAGGCAAGAACAACTCAGTCACTTCACAACCAGGAGAGCCGGGCTCTCCCTGGGCCATCGGTGCTGAGAGTGGAGGACATAAAAGTATTCTGCCGGAATTGGGTACCTTAGACGAATTCCGCCATTTTGTACAGACCGCCCGCGAACATGGCATTGAAGTCGCGCTGGACTTTGCGATCCAGTGCTCGCCGGACCACCCCTATGTGAAAGAGCATCCAGCTTGGTTTAAATGGCGGCCTGACGGTACCGTACAATATGCCGAAAACCCACCCAAGAAATACCAGGATGTGTTGCCTGTCAACTTCGAAACAGAAGACTGGCAGAACCTGTGGCTAGAACTCAAGAGCATCGTCACACACTGGATCGAGCAGGGCGTTTATATCTTCCGGGTCGACAACCCGCACACCAAGCCTTTTGCATTCTGGGAATGGATGATCCGGGAAGTACGCCAGCAATATCCTCAGGTGATCTTCCTGGCTGAGGCCTTTACCCGTCCGCGTGTGATGGAGCGCCTGGGCAAGATTGGCTTCACGCAGTCCTATACCTACTTCACGTGGCGCAACACGGCCGCCGAGATAAAAGAGTACATGCGTGAACTCACTCAGACCGAGATGCGCGACTTTTACCGCCCTAACTTCTGGCCTAACACGCCCGATATTCTGCCGCATGAATTGCAGTCTGGCGGCGAACCGGCCCATATCGCCCGCGTGGTGATGGCGGCAACACTTTCGTCGAATTACGGCCTATACGGGCCCGTGTACGAGTTCGGCATCAACACACCGGTGCAGGGCAAGGAAGAATACTGGGACTCGGAGAAGTACGAAGTCATGCATTGGGATTGGGGGAAGCTCACCAAAATCCGGGAGGTCATCACCAAAATAAACAAGATACGCCAGGTGAATCCGGCGCTGCAAACTACCTGGAACATCGCCTTCGGCGACACCGACAATCCGCAATTGCTGTGCTACGCCAAGTGGGACAGCGAACGGCGAAACAAAATGCTGATGGTTGTGAACCTGGATCCGCACAATACGCAGGCCGGATGGGTGCAGGTGCCGCTGCAGGCCCTGCACATGGACAGCACCCAGCAGTACATGGTGCACGACCTGATGACCGAACACAAGTATACCTGGAACAGCGAATGGAATTACGTGGAGCTTCGTCCGCACGAAATGCCCGTTCACGTATTCCGCATCGAAATCGCAAACCCGGGCATGGGCCACGACAGTCTGGACGACAACTGGCTACCCGATGACCATGGTAAACACGAATAAAACAGAAAAAACTATATGGCAGAGGACAACACCCTTCTCGACGACAACATTCACTGGTACAAAGACGCCATCATTTACGAGTTGCACATCAAAGCCTTTATGGATGGCAACGGCGATGGCATCGGCGACTTTAAAGGCCTGATGCAGAAGCTCGACTACCTGGAAGAGCTCGGCGTAACCGCTATCTGGCTCTTGCCTTTTTACCCGTCGCCGCTCAAAGACGACGGCTACGACATTGCCGACTACTACAGCATCAATCCGAGCTATGGTACCATGCAGGATTTCAAGCTGTTCGTGAAAGAGGCACACCGCCGCGGGCTGAAGGTGATCACTGAGTTGGTCATCAACCACAGCTCCGACCAGCACCCCTGGTTCCAGCGGGCACGTCGTGCAAAGAAGGGCTCCAAGTACCGCAACTACTACGTGTGGTCCGACGACCCGACGCAGTACAAGGACGTGCGCATTATTTTTACCGATTATGAGCCTAGCAACTGGACCTGGGACCCGGTAGCAGGGCAATACTACTGGCACCGCTTCTTCCACCACCAGCCCGACCTGAATTTCGACAACCCGGACGTGCAGCAGGAGGTGTTCAAGATGCTCGATTACTGGTTCGACATGGGCGTAGATGGTTTCCGTCTGGATGCAGTACCCTACCTGTTTGAGCGCGAAGGTACCAATGGCGAGAACCTGCCTGAGACCCACGACTTCCTGAAAAAACTGCGTGCCCACGTCGACAAGAAATACGAGGGCAAGCTGCTACTGGCTGAGGCGAATATGTGGCCTGAGGATTCGGCATCATACTTTGGTGATGGCGACGAGTGCCACATGAACTATCACTTCCCGATCATGCCGCGTTTGTTCATGTCGGTGAAGATGGAAGACCGCTACCCGATCATCGATATCTTCGACCAGACGCCGGCCATACCGGAAACCTGCCAGTGGGCGATGTTCCTGCGCAACCACGATGAACTTACGCTCGAGATGGTGACCGACGAGGAGCGCGACTACATGTACAAAGTGTATACCCGCGATCCGCTGGCCAAAATCAACCTGGGTATACGTCACCGCCTGGCCCCGCTGCTGGGTAACGACCGCGCCAAGATTGAGCTGATGAACGTACTGCTCTTCTCCATGAAGGGTACACCGGTGGTGTACTATGGCGACGAGATCGGTATGGGCGACAATTACTATCTGGGCGACCGCGACGGCGTGCGCACACCGATGCAATGGAACGACAACCGCAATGCCGGCTTCTCCACCGCCAATCCGCAGAAGCTATACCTGCCCGTGATCATCGACCCGGAGTACAAGTATGAATCTGTGAACGTGGATACACAGCAGCACAATGCCAACTCACTATTGTGGTGGATGCGCCGCGTCATCAACATGCGCAAACGCTACAAGGCCTTTGGTCGTGGCGAGATACGTTTCCTGAACCCGTCCAACGCCAAAGTGCTGGCTTTTGTGCGCTCTTATCAGGACGAGAACATTCTGGTAATTGCCAACCTGTCGCGCTTCCCGGAGGCTGTGGAGCTCGACTTGCCGGAGTTCAGAGGCTACGTGCCGGTGGAGGTGTTCAGCAAAAACAAATTCCCGCAGATTAAAGAAGATAGCTATGTGCTCACGATGGGAGCGCATGGATACTACTGGTTTGAGCTGCAGCCGCAGGAAGTAAGCGGTCGCGAAGGACTCGACATGAAAAAGCCGGCCATGCAACTGCCACCGCTCAGCCAGCCTATACCTTCCCGTGCGCTCAAAACACTCGAGAGCAAGGTGCTGCCGCCATATATCCTGAACCGCCGTTGGTTTGGGGGCAAGGCCCGTACGATTCAGCGCATGCAGGTGATCAGCAACACACCGATGACGTTCGGCCGATTTGCCGCTTCGCTGCTGTTTATTGAGGTGAACTACAACGAAGGGCTGCCGGAACTCTACCAGTTGCCAATTGCCTTTGCCAGTGGAGAACAGGAAGAGGAACTGATCGCTACCCAACCGAATAGCGTAATCGCCCGTGTCACCCTGGATGGAAAAGAAGGCATCCTGTACGATGCGGTCTATTCTGAGGATTTCCGCCAGCTGTTGCTCAATTTGATGGCCAAACGCAAAAGCATTAAAGTGGACGGCGCTGAACTGGTTGGTACCGGAAGTCGAAGTATTGCCAGCAAAATAAAGGAAATTGGTCAACCGCTTTCTTCTAAAATACTGGGAGCCGAGCAGAGTAACACATCGGTGCTGTACGACAATCAGTTTTTCCTGAAGGTATACCGCAAGCTCGACCGTACCCAAAACCCTGATGTAGAGATCGTGCAGGCACTCACGGATAGAGAATTTGCAAACGTGCCGATGTACCTGGGCTCGATAGAACATGAAGAGGAGGGCAAACCGCCGATGGTGCTCGTGATGCTGCAGGAACTGGTGCCTAACCAGGGCGATGCCTGGGTATACATGGAGGATTCACTTAAACGCTTTTTTGAGCGATTGCAGACCCATAAGGACCACGAGCCGCTGACTGATACCACTGGCACCCTGGCCAGTCCTGTGCCATTCTCGGAAGCGCCGGAGCACATGCAGCTGCAGTTAGGAGGCGCGTCTGTGGAGCGCATCGAGTTACTGGGGCAGCGCACGGCCGAAATGCACCTGGCGCTGGCTGATATAATTGAATCCAAAGACTTTACACCGGAGGCCTTCTCGCTGCACTACCAGCGCTCACTTTACTCGTCGCTGACCTCGCTGGTGCGCAGTAATTTCGACAGTCTGAAAAAGCACTTGCCTAACCTGCCGGATGCCGTGCGGGCGGAGGCCGAAGAAGTACTGCAAATGCGACAAGAGATACTGGAGCGGTTTAAAATGATCTTCCGCCGCAAGATAGATACCCAGAAAATACGCACCCACGGCGATTACCACCTGGGCCAGGTGCTCTTTACGGGGCGTGACTTTGTGATCATTGACTTTGAGGGGGAGCCCGCCCGTTCATTCAGCGAACGCCGACTCAAACGCTCTCCGTTGCGCGACGTGGCCGGTATGATCCGCTCGTTCCATTATGCAGCCTACAATGCGCTGTTCCAGCAGGACAATTTCCGAAAAGACGACAGCGCCTACCTGGAGCAATGGGCCGAGCAGTGGTACCACTACGCCAGCGGTTTCTTTATGCACACCTATCTGGACAAAACGCAGGGCGCGGGCATTGTACCCGGCAACGAAGAAGACATCCAGGTGCTGATGGAGACCTTCCTGCTCGAAAAGGCGATCTACGAGTTGGGCTATGAACTGAACAACCGTCCGGATTGGGTGCTCATCCCGATCAGAGGCATAAAGTACATCATGAGGAAATATCAGAATGGCTAAGAAAAAGGAACAGGAAAACACACAGCAGAACCCACTGACAGGTATGGAAACCGGTACCGGCGCAGCCATGAACGAAGGCACCGAACCAAACAAAACAGGGGGAAGAAAGAAAAGCAAGAAGGATGAAGGTAAGGCCACTGTGGAAGTGCAGTCTGGTAGTGCAGCAGCCCAACCCAAAAGGGGCAGGCCACGCAAAACGGACAACTCCGCTAAGGAGAGTGCAGCTGAGGAAATGATGGTGAAGCCAAAGCGGGGTCGTGCAGCTACAGCTACTTCAGTTGGACCAACTGCTGGGCAAAGTGAAACCAAACCGAAGCGAGGCAGGTCGAATAAACCCGTAGCGCTGCAACAGGAGGCCCAGGAGGCAGGTCTGTCGACCACGCCTGCACCGGTGCTGGAGCAGCCCCGGCAGGAGCAGACCGGACCGGTCTACTACGATGTTAGCCGGCTTTCTGAGTTTGATGTATACCTGTTCCGCGAAGGCCGCCACTTTAACCTGTACGAGAAACTGGGTTCGCACCTGATGGAACGACAAGGCACCAAAGGGGCATACTTTGCGGTATGGGCCCCGAATGCCGAGCAGGTATCCGTGATGGGCGACTTTAACTCCTGGAACCGAGAAAGCCACCAACTGCAGGCGCGTGCTGATAACTCCGGCATCTGGGAAGGCTTTATTCCGGATGTGCAGGCAGGCATGCTGTATAAGTACCACATCAAGTCGCGCTACCACATGTACCATGTCGAGAAGAGCGACCCTTTTGCGCTACGCCGCGAAAAGCCTCCGCAAACGGCTTCGGTAGTGCACGAGTTCCGCCATACTTGGCAGGACCAGAACTGGTTGGCACAGCGCAAGTCGCGCCATGGCCAGCCGCAGCCTTATTCTGTGTATGAAATGCATGTGGGCTCGTGGCGCCGCAAGCCCGAAGACAACAACCGTCCACTGACTTACCGCGAACTGGCTGAGGAACTGCCCGCTTACGTCAAAGATCTGGGCTTTACGCACGTGGAGTTCATGCCGGTTATGTACCATCCCTTCAGTGGCTCCTGGGGCTACCAGATCACGGGCTATTTTGCGGCAGCCAGTCTCTACGGTTCGCCCGAAGACCTGATGTTCCTGATCGATGCCCTGCACCGCGAAGGCATCGGGGTGATCATGGACTGGGTGCCCTCGCACTTCCCGTCCGATGAGCACGGTTTGGCTTACTTCGACGGCACGCACCTGTTCGAGCACGCCGATCCGCGCAAAGGCTACCACCCGGACTGGAACAGCTACATTTTCAACTACGGTCGCAACGAGGTGCGTTCTTTCCTGATCAGCAACGCACTGTTCTGGCTGGATAAGTATCATGTGGATGGCCTGCGGGTAGATGCCGTCGCCTCGATGCTATACCTGGACTACAGCCGCAAGCACGACGAGTGGATCCCGAACGAGTTTGGCGGACGCGAGAACCTGGAGGCGATTTCTTTGCTGAAAGATTTTAATGAAGCCGTGCACACGCAGTTCCCGGAAACGCTCACGATTGCGGAAGAATCCACGGCCTGGCCTCAGGTGACGGGCAAGGTAGCAGACGGCGGTCTGGGCTTTGACATGAAATGGATGATGGGTTGGATGCACGACACGCTTACCTATTTTTCCAAAGACCCGATCTACCGCAGGCACCACCAGGGTGATATCACCTTCAGTATTATCTACGCGTTCAGCGAGCACTTCATGCTACCGCTCTCGCATGATGAAGTGGTGCACGGGAAAGGCTCCCTGATTCGCAAGATGCCGGGCGATGAGTGGCAGGCTTTTGCCAACCTGCGGGCGCTCTATACTTACATGTACGCGCACCCAGGCGCCAAACTCCTGTTTATGGGCGGCGAAATGGCACAAAGCACCGAGTGGAACCATGACAGCAGCCTGGACTGGCACTTGCTGCAGTATGGCAACCATGCAGGTATACAGGAGCTCATACGTGCTCTGAACCATACCTATCAGCAGGAGCCGGCCCTCTACGGGAAAGCGTTTGAACCAGCAGGCTTTGAGTGGATTGACTATAATGATGCCCATAACAGTGTGATCAGTTTCCTGCGCAAAGGAGAGCGGCCGGAAGAGCAACTGCTGGTGGTTTGTAATTTCACGCCGGGCGTGCACGACAACTACCGCCTGGGCGTACCGACCGGTGGCAATTGGGTAGAGGTGTTCAACAGCGATGATAGCCTTTTCGGTGGAAGCAACTTCCATAACCACGGCACGCTGCAGGCTATACCTGATTCCTTCCATGGGCATGATTACTCCATTGTGCTGAAACTCCCACCTATGGCGGTGGTGTATTTTAAGTACCAGCCAGCGTAGTGGTTTTGGGTCAAAAGTATTGGTTGATAATAGAAAAGAGCGTCTGCCCAATACCGGGCAGACGCTCTTTTCTTGTTTTAAATAGCCGTTTGTTGTGTTAGTTTGCAACTGGCGTAGTTATGGCTGTTGCAGTTATAGTAGCTTTCTTTGTTTCATGGCTTCGCCTATACCTATTTATTGACAGTACAGAAAAGTCCCCTTCGAAGTCGAAGATCCGGGACTTGTTTCGGGAGGGGAAGGGGGATGACAATTGTGCACGCGAATACTCAAAACCCAGCTACTACTTCCCCTTCCTGAGCGGCAAAAACTTGGTAAAACTTCGCTTGCGTTCGCCCTCCTCGCTGGGAAGACTTGTGTCCGAAACCGAGCGTACATCTTCGATGGAGTAAAAAGCGTTGGGGTTGTAGTCGCGGATAATGTCGATGACTTCTGTCATTTTCTTGCGCTTCACAATCATGAAAAGCAGATTGACTTTGCCACGCGAGCCTTTCGCGTCCAAAGCGGTGAGGCGGTAGCCTCTGTTGGTCAGGCGACTGATGAGCTCGTCGCCTGAATCTACCGTGATAACCCGCACCACGACCTGGCCCAAGGCCAGCATCTGCTCAATGCGCAGCCCCAAGAAATTGCCCGCGGCAAATCCGCCCGCCCAGGCAAGGTAGGACGCAAAGTTGCTCAGGTTCTGCATCACCTGCGTGATGGCTACGAGCCAAATGAGTACTTCCACGAAGCCTAGCAGCGGAGCAATGGTTTTGTCGCCTTTCGAGATGAAAACAATACGGAGGGTGCCCAGCGTAACGTCCATGATGCGGGCCAGAAAAATAAGAGCAGGTATAATGACCCAATTGACGATTTCCGGGTCAATTCCTTTAAAGTAATCCATGGGGTGATTTGTTCTTTGGCTAATGTGTAAGCTGTTACTGACAACGACCAAAAATAGTTTTCTGATTTAAACAGGGTTGGTCTTGTGCAGTGCTTCCGGGCGAGGCCCTTTTATAAAGGTACTAAGTTTTTTGCGTATATGGTACCTTATCTCCGGATATGGCTTATATGGCTAGGTATAAAGGGGATGACCTTGCAGATAGGTAGGTGTAGTGGCAGGCAGCGATTTTATTTCATATTAATTTTACTATATAGTCAAAACGTGCGCCCAATTATATCCGTATGTTATAAAGACTGCCTGTACCATAATTTGACGAAGCATATTTTTTAAAATCCGGACCCTGAATGCAGCTGGCTCACACCCTGGGTCGGTTGCTGCAGATGCCAGACATAAGGTGTAATCACATGGCGAAATTGATTATTGTGTCAAACCGACTCCCTGTAAAGCTACAGGAACATGAGGGTCGGCTTGATTTTAAACCGAGTGAGGGCGGCCTCGCAACGGGATTAGGCTCTGTATATAAGAAAAAGAACAACCTTTGGATTGGCTGGCCGGGCATGGTGGTTGAGGATGAATCGCAGCAACAGCAGATCGTCGACAACCTGAATGGACAGAACATGCACCCAGTCTTTCTTTCCGAAAAAGAAATAAAAGAGTTTTACGAGGGCTTCAGCAATGAAACGTTGTGGCCTACTTTCCACTATTTCAGTCAGTACGCTATTTACGAACAGCAGCTTTGGGAAACGTATGTTGAGGTAAACCAGAAGTATTGTGACGAGCTGGTAAAAGTGGCGGAGCCCGATGACACGATCTGGGTGCACGATTACCAGTTGCTGCTACTGCCGTCGATGCTGCGCGAGAAGTTACCGGAGAGTACTATTGGGTTCTTTCAGCATATACCGTTTCCATCCTACGAAGTTTTCCGCCTCCTGCCCTGGCGCAAGGAGCTGCTGGAAGGTATGCTGGGCTCCGACCTGATCGGTTTCCATACCTACGACGACATGCGCCACTTCCTCAGCTCGGTCAACCGACTGGTGGGCCACGGCAGCACGCATGGCTGGATCAACACCGGTAACCGCTCGCTGCTCGTCGACTCCTTTCCGATGGGCATCGACTATGAGAAGTATGAGCAGACTGCTGAGAGTGAGGAGGTGAAAAAGCGTGAGAAGATCTACCGCAATAACCTGCACTCCAAAAAGATCGTGCTCTCCATCGACCGACTCGACTACTCCAAAGGTATACCGCAACGACTGCAGGCCTTTGAGCTGTTTCTGGAGCGCTATCCGGAGTTTCACGAAAAGGTAACGTTGGTAATGCTCGTGGTGCCGTCGCGTGACGCGGTGGACAAATACAAGGAGCTGAAAGAGGAGGTGGACGAACTGGTGGGCCGCATCAACGGCAATTACAGCCACATGAACTGGAATCCGATCCAGTACTTCTACCGCTCGTACCCGCTCGAAACGCTTTCTGCCTTTTACCGCATGGCGGATGTGGCCCTGGTAACGCCGATGCGCGATGGTATGAACCTGGTCTGCAAAGAGTACGTGGCGAGCAAGCTCGACCAGACAGGCGTGCTAATCCTGAGTGAGATGGCGGGGGCTTCCAAAGAGCTTTCCGAGGCGCTTCTGATCAACCCGAATGACATCAACCAGATGGTGGAGACGCTGCACACAGCCCTTACCATGCCCGAAGAAATTCAGAAGCAGCACATGCAGCATATGCAGGAATCGCTGCGCAGGTATAACATCCACCACTGGGTGAGCATGTTCATGGACCGCCTCTCTTATGTCAAGATTAAACAGCTGTCCATGGCCACCACATACCTCGACGAGGCAACATATCAGGAACTCAGCAACTCGTATGAAGAGGCCAGTTCGCGTCTGTTCTTCCTGGAGTATGACGGGGCTCTGGTCGACTACCAGGGCCGTCCGCTGATGGCTGCGCCTGACGAAGACCTGCTGGAGCTTTTGCAGATGCTGAGCAGCAATTCCAAGAACCGGGTGGTGGTGATCAGCAGCCGCGAGAAAGACACCATGCAACGCTGGTTGGGACACATGAACATCGACCTGATAGCCGAGCATGGCGTGTGGATAAAGCAGCGCGGCACCGGCTGGCAGACCATGACCAGCCTGATCGACGACTGGAAGAGCGACATCCGCCTGATTCTGGATTTGTACGTGGACCGCACGCCGGGCTCTTTTATTGAGGAGAAAGAGTACTCACTGGTATGGCACTACCGCCGCGTAGAAACTGGTTTGGGTGAGTTGCGTGCACGTGAGCTCGTGAGCCACCTCAACTTCCTGGCCACCAACAGCAACCTGCAGGTGCTCGACGGACAAATGGCCGTAGAGATCAAGGCGCAGGAAGTGAGCAAGGGAAAGGCAACCAGTTACTGGCTCAACATGTACCCGCATGATTTTGTGCTGGCCATTGGCGATGACTGGGGCGACGAGGATATCTTCAAAGCCATGCCGCGCGAGGCTTATACCGTGAAGATCGGAAACACGCACTCCGTGGCAAAGTATCACCTTGATAGCTGTGAAGAAGCCCGGAAACTGCTCTCCAGATTGGTGGGGCTCAAGCAAAAAAAGCTACCGAAAGAATTGCTGTAAATAGGTTTTAGTGAAACAGAAAAGCCCCGGCTGTTGCATAACAGGTCGGGGCTTTTCGTTTAGGCGGTACCAGCTGAGCTTAGCGTCTTTCTTCCGTTCTCTTGCTATACCTGCGGTAACTGTATACGAGTGATAGAAGCACCAGCACGTTGGCTACCAAACGCATGTATACATGCTGGTTCGGTACAGAAGTCAGCGAGTCGGAGAAATCAATGTTGGTGATGTTATAGATGATCAAGACGATCAACAGGATGATCAGAACAAGGGCGAATTTCTTCATGAGCAATTCGGCTATACATTACTGGAACAAAGTGCCACCGCTTGCGCCGCCTTTCTCAGACTTAGATACCGGCTCCTCGCAATTCTCCTCGTTGAACACCTGGTTGATGGCGTTCTCGGCATGGCGCAGTTTGTCTTTGCAGAATTTGATCAGCAGGGAAGAACGCTGCACTTTCTGGGTCAGTTCGTCCACATCCACGGAGTCGCTTTCGATGGCCCGCAGGATTTCCTCAAGTTCCTGGGTGGCCTCGCGGTAGGTCATTTTGCTTATGTCTTTGTTATTCATCTTTGTCTGTGTTTACAACTAAACTGTGCACCCTGCCGTCCTGCAGGCGCGTTTCAATCACATCTCCCTCTTTTACCTGCCCCATGTGCTTGATGATCTTTCCGTTGATCAGCGTTAAGGTATAGCCGCGCAACAAAAGCTTTTCCGGGTCGTTGGCCTGGATGCGCATTTCGAGCATGTCAAGCTTGTGGCTGTCGGAGCTTAGTTTTTTCTGGGCACTGTACTGCAGGCGGTCACTGCATTTCACAAAGCTCAACTGACTACGCTTGTGCTTGTCCTTGGCCTCTGTCTCGATGCAGTGCACGAGTTTGTTCAGGTCCTGCTCCTTCATGTGCAGCCAGCGCTGGCCTATTCCCTCCACACAAACGGTCAGCTCGCTTAGTTCCCTGCCGCGCAGGTGCAACAGGTCTTTGGTATAAGCCTGCAGCAACCTTTCTGAGTTCAGAAGTCGGTGTTTCTGGGTTTCGAGGAAGCTTTTGGGCTTAAGGAGCAGACTCTTAGAAAAATGCTCCAGCTGCTCCCGGTTTTCCTGCAGAAAACTATTGGTTAAGTTCGCTATTTTCAGGCTCTGTCGCTCCAACTTGTCGGCTGTGAGACGCAGCTGCTGACTGGCGAACATGTGAATACTGTCAAACAGTCCCTCTACCCCTGTTTCAAAAGCAAGCGCTTTATCCACCAGATAATTTGCCACAGCCGTCGGCGTCTTCTGGCGGGTATGGGCTACGAGGTCAGAGATACTTTCGTCGCGCTCATGGCCTATACCTGTTATAACGGGCAGCGGCGAATTGCCAATGGCAGCAGCTACCTTGTAATCGTCAAAGCAGCCCAGATCGGTCTGCGAACCGCCCCCACGAATGATCACAATGGCGTCGAACAAATGGCTATACCTAGCGATCAGGTCCATGGCTTTGGTAATGGAGGCGGGTGCCTCGTTCCCTTGAACAGTAGCTGGGAAAAGCCTCGTATCGAAAGTATAGCCGTAGCTATTGTTTTCGAGTTGGTGTATAAAATCCTGGTAGCCCGCCGCTGTCGCCGACGATACAATGGCCAGCCGCTGTGGCACCAGTGGAATTTCCAGCTCTTTGTTGGCTGTGAGCAATCCCTCGGTTTCCAGTCGCTTCAGGGTTTCCTGTCGCTGTCTGGCCAGATCACCAATGGTATAGTTGGCGTCGATGTTGACAATGTCGAGGCTAAGGCCATAGAGTTCGTGAAAACGCACCTGCGCCTGAAAGAGAATCTTGAGTCCGGCCTTGAGTGGCTGCCCTGTTTTCTCCTCAAAATACCGCCCCAGCATTTGAAAACGGCTGCTCCAGATCGTTGCTCGGGCCTGCGCTTGTATCGCGCCGCGCGGATTGTCGCCTTTATCGACCAGGTTGAGGTAGCAGTGCCCTTTGCGGCGATCCGGCGTCACCTGCGAGATCTCCGCCACCACCCAGTAGCTCTCCGGAAACGCCATTTCCAGCTCTTCGCGTATCTGCTGGTGCAGTTCGAAGAGCGAAAGCGGAGCATGAAACTCCTGGGTTACGGTAGTCTGGCTGAAATAAAACTGGGCCATGGGTAGGGTGAAGGATCTAAACCCGAAGATAGGGGTTTTAGGGGAATTCTTTTTAAAGCGTTATGGGATTTTGTTCTTTAACAGATATTGGTTTAGCGGCGCATGGGCTTTGTTTTTTAATAGCTGAATGGGTAGGTACTGGTCTTTCAAGTATAACTACTTGTTTTGTTTCATAGCTCGGCTTGGCCAGCCGGGCGACTTTTTCGCCTGTGCGGCGGGCACCTACTTTTTTCCTTGATGAAAAGAAAGAGGGCCTCTACCCCCAGTAGGCAAAAAAATCAAGACTATCCAAATCGAGGGCCCCTACCCCCACTCGCTGAACGCTCTTGACAGGGGGACCCCTTCACCCCCAACAGTAGAGCGCCGTTTTGTGCACTTGGCTAGAGCGATCTGCTTCGTAGCCCAAGGGGCAAGGATGCCTTGCTATAACTGATAGTGGTGTGTGGCAGAAAATATAGCACTTATACCTGTAGATTGAGATTGGTAGATATTGCCTCGGTACGGGCAGGTTCGTTTCATTCCACCTCTTTTGTTATCCTGTAAGAATCTTGGTAAAGAGGGCCCCTACCCCCGCAACTAGGATCGACTTAACCTCCCGGGGGTAGGGGCCGTCTATTTCAACCAAGTCTCTTAACAAAATGACAGTAAGATTTTTGCCTGTCTTCGTAGAATGAAGCAGCCTGCTTAGAAGTGAGGGGTAGGGGTTGGTATAATCGTTTACAGGTATACAGAAGTAATGAGGCTTATACCTACCAACTGGCAGTGGCGAAAGCTCCCCTCCTTGGATAAGGAGGGGCAAGGGTGATTGGACCCGGTGTAGCAAAAGAATTGCTGCAGAGACAAAGCCTATACCTAAGGGTCGGGAAGTACCAGAAATTCCCCTCTGGAGGTAGAGGCCCTCTATTAAGAGAGGGACAGGGGTATATTATAGCAACCGCTTAACCTCCCTTCAACTAAGATCCCTTCAGGATGACAGATCGGAAAGCAGCAGCGGAAAAGTCCCGCTTCGAAGTTGAATATCCAGGACTTGTTTCGGGAGAGGCAGGAAGATGACAATCATGCACAAGAATCTTTAACAACCCAAAATCCAACCCTACCCCTTCAACTGATCCAGCGTCTGCATCACCTTCTCCTGCCATAGCTGCTTCTCTAAAATCACGGGGGGGGCGACGCGTTCGAGGCAGTCGAGGGCGGGACAGCGTTCGCAGGTTTCGTTGACGTAGCGGTGCACAATGGCCGGGTCGTCGAGGAAGCGGACTTTGCGGCGCAGGTTCTCATTGAGCAGCATGCCAATGCTGATCGTGCCGGTCAGGCTTTCAGTTGGCTGCGCCAGTGCCAGCACCAGGTACTCATTGGTTGAGTTGATATATGAGGAGCGCTGTATGCCTACCAGTGGCCGCTCAAGTTGACCCATCAGTTTCTGCCTCTCCATGTCCTCGAAGAGCGTGAGCGAGATCCAGCGGCGGCAATAGTGCTCGTTCAGGAAGGAGGCGTGTGGGTTGTGCAGTCCCGACAGGTGGAGCTCTTTGGTAAGAGAAAAGTGGTCTGAGGCCGCATCATGGTGGAAGCGCAGGAAAAAAAGCTGTTTGATGCTGAAGAAGCGGGGCAGCAACGAAGTCAGGCGGTGCAGCAACGTCTCGGGAGAGGTGTTGTAGCTCTCCATGAGCTGCAGCAGCAAATTTGGCTGCCAGGTCGGTTGTGCGAAAAATGTCTGCATGTCCTGCACCAGTCGGTCGCGGTTGAGCAGGAGGGCACCAGCGAAGTAAGAGGCCTTGAAGTTGTTGAGAACCTCTTCAAACGACCCCACTTTCACCCAGGTGGAGGTATGGGGGCGTGGTTGCAACTGCAATACCTCAAAACCAATCTCGCGTGCTACTGCAAACGTACGCTGCTGCTCTGTCAGGTTAGGGTTGAGCAAAAGCAGAGGTGTCGCACCTGGTTTGTGAATGGAGCGAAGCGGAGCTAGCTCAGGGTACTGCTCAAAAGCCTCCGTTGCAATTTTTATGTTAAATGAGTTTTCCAGTATACCTGCCAATTGCTCAAAGCCAGGGGTAGCCTCCGCGCTGATGCCGTGAGTTTCCATAAATCGCTCTACTTCCAGTTCTAAATCCTCGAAGTAGTTGTCGTGCAGTTCCTGGTATGAGCGGAGGGCGGAGAAGTAAAACTGCTCTACCCGAAGGTCAAAGGCGCGCGAGATCTCAAGCAAAGTGTTCACAAAAGCACTTAGCTTGGCCGGGGCTGTGGCAAACAGGTCCAGTAACCGACTAACATCCAGCCCGAAATGCTCGAGCGGCAACTCCGACAGAATGTTCGATTGCAGGAGTTCGCCTACAGGCTGTAGGCGCTTGCTCAATTGCAACGACACCAGGTAATCGTATGTCACGCCCAGTTCATCGGCTATTATCGCAATTTTGCTGGGTTTGGGGTGCTTCTTTCCCTTTTCTATCTCGTTGAGGTACGACACCGATATCCCTGTGCTTATAGCCAAGTCTGTCAGCGATATATTCTTTTCTGATCTTAACTGTTTGATTTTCAGACCGAGTATAAGCCTGATAACATCTTCTTGTAGCCTCATTCAAAAATAATTTCACTGTGCTAATGCTAATAAACGGGCTTTTGCGATTATTTCCTAAAAACGTAAAAAATATTATTAGCGAAAATTCGCCAAAAATTAAATGTTCGCGTATAGATGATAAAATTACAATCCGTCACCTCACGTTTATAGATATGTTAGTAGAGAGCACAGCCCAGGTAAAAGGAATGCCTGTGAAAGGTATAGAGCAAATATTAACACCGGAAGCCCTCGAGTTTTTGGAAACACTGCACGATCGTTTCGAAAAAAGAAGAGAAGAGCTTTTGAAAGCCAGATCAGAGCGACAGCAGCGCATTGATGCCGGCGAGCGCCCCGGTTTTCTGGAGGAGACCAAAGCAATCAGAGAGGGGAATTGGAAAGTGGGCGCTATGCCTGACGACCTGCAAATGCGGCGCGTGGAAATCACAGGGCCGGTGGACCGCAAAATGGTGATCAACGCGCTCAACTCCGGGGCTGATGTGTTTATGGCTGACTTTGAGGACGCCAACTCGCCTATCTGGGAGAACGTTGTGCAGGGGCAGATCAACCTATACGATGCCGTGCGTCGCACTATCACCTACCAAAATGGCAAGGTATACCAACTGAAAGAGGAGGTGGCTTTGCTGAAAGTGCGCCCACGCGGCTGGCACTTGACTGAAAAGCATTTGGTGATAGGAGGCAAGCCTGTCTCAGCTGCTTTGTTTGACTTCGGGCTTTACTTCTTCCATAACGCTAAAGAATTGATTGCCCGCGGTACAGGACCTTACTTCTACCTGCCTAAACTGGAGAGCCATCTGGAGGCCCGCTTGTGGAATGATGTGTTCGTAGCATCGCAGGAGGCTCTGGCTATACCTGTCGGCACCATCAAAGTGACGGTACTGATTGAAACCATTCTGGCTGCTTTTGAGATGGACGAAATTCTGTATGAACTGCGCGAGCATATTGTGGGTCTCAACGCCGGCCGCTGGGATTACATCTTCAGCGCCATCAAGAAGTTCCGCAACCAGCCGGAAGTGATCTTTCCAGACCGCACCGCCATTACCATGCAGGTGCCTTTTATGAAAACTTATACCGATCTGCTCGTGCAAACCTGTCACAAACGCGGCGCCCATGCCATGGGCGGTATGGCGGCCTTCATCCCGAATCGACACGATCCAGCCGTAAACAAGACTGCCTTTGAGAAAGTGAAAGCCGACAAGGACTTTGAAGCGAAGAATGGTTTTGACGGTACCTGGGTGGCACACCCGGATCTTATACCTGTTGCCCGTGAAGCTTTCGATAAAGTACTGGGCGATAAACCGCACCAGAAGGAAGTGCTACGAGAAGAGGTGAACGTAAAAGCTTATGACCTGCTCAACTTCAACATAGAAGGAGGCAAGATCACAGAGGCCGGGCTGCGACTTAACATCAACGTAGGCATCCTTTACATCGGCAACTGGCTCTGCGGTACCGGTGCGGCCGCCATCCACAACCTGATGGAGGACGCCGCCACCGCCGAAATCTCCCGGGCACAGGTATGGCAGTGGCTTCACCAAAAAGACACCCGCACTGCCGAAGGCGAGCCGATCACGGAGGAACGCGTGCTACAACTTATCAAAGAAGAGACCGACCATATCAAAGAAGAAGTTGGGCTGGCTATGTTCAAAAACTGCCATTTCGAACGTGCCTCACAACTCTTCTCCGAGCTCGTGCTCTCTACCTGTTTCGTTGATTTCCTGACACTCCCGGCTTATAAGTACATAGTGTAGAGTTTAGGAGTTGGGGAGTTTAAGAGTTGAGGATGTAAGAGTTTATGGAATAAGAAAAAGTACGCAAAAACTGATTCTCTTTTCAACCCTAATTAACCCAGGACTTGTGACTTCTATACTTTCTAATTTCTACTTCTCAAACTCCCCAACTCCTAAACTCATTTAACTCCCAAATTCAAACCTCTCAAACTCCAAAACTCCAATAATTATGTCAAAGACCGAAAGAATTCAGGCTATCCAGCAGGACTGGCTGGTGAACCCACGTTGGACAGGTATAAAAAGACCGTATACCGCCGACGAAGTTGTAAAACTGCAGGGCTCCGTTAAAATTGAATATTCCCTGGCCCGCAACGGGGCGGAGAAACTGTGGAACAAGCTGCATACCGAAGAATATGTGGTCGGATTGGGCGCGATGACGGGTAATCAGGCGGTGCAGGAGGTGCAGGCGGGACTTAACGCCATCTACCTAAGCGGCTGGCAGGTTGCCGCCGATGCCAACCTGGCCGGACACATGTACCCCGATCAAAGCCTGTACCCGGCAGACAGCGTGCCGAATGTGATCAAGAAGATCAACAACGCCCTGCTGCGTGCCGACCAGATTCAAAGCGTGACCGGCGATGGTGAAATTGACTGGCTGGTGCCGATCGTGGCTGATGCAGAAGCTGGCTTCGGGGGCAACCTGAATGCTTTTGAATTGATGAAAATGATGATCGAAGCCGGTGCTGCCGGGGTGCATTTCGAGGACCAATTGTCGAGTGCCAAAAAGTGCGGGCACCTGGGTGGCAAGGTGCTGGTGCCAACGCAAGAGGCCATTAACAAGTTGGTCGCTGCGCGACTCGCAGCCGATGTGATGGGGGTGCCTACTTTGCTGGTGGCCCGCACCGACGCCGATGCCGCCAACCTGATCACGAGCGATATTGATCCGCGTGACCATGAATTCATCATACCTGGTGAGCGCACCAGCGAGGGCTTTTACCGCGTGAATTGTGGGATCGAGCAAGGTATAGCCCGTGGCCTGGCCTATGCTCCTTATGCCGACCTGATCTGGATGGAAACGTCTACCCCAGACCTGGAGCAGGCCCGTAGATTTGCAGAAGCCATTCATACAGAATTTCCGGGCAAGCTACTGGCTTATAACTGCTCGCCATCCTTTAACTGGGCTGCCAAATTAAGTGTGGAAGAAATGGAAACGTTCCGGGAAGAATTAGCGAAGATGGGCTACAAATTCCAGTTCATCACACTGGCCGGCTTCCATGCGCTCAACACGAGCATGTTCGAGTTAGCAAAGGCTTACAAAGCACGTGGCATGGCCGGTTACTCTGAGTTGCAGGAACGTGAGTTCGGCCTGGCGAAAGAAGGCTTCAAAGCGGTGAAGCACCAGTCTTTTGTCGGAACCGCTTATTTCGATGCCATCCAGAACACCGTTACATCCGGCACCGCCTCTACGGCTGCGCTGGTAGGCTCTACGGAAGAAGAACAGTTTCATTAAGCATGACTGCATAAAAGGAAAGCTCCCCTCTGTCTTGGCGATGGCGGGGAGCTTTCTTTATGGTGTCTTAAATGATTTAAACAATTGCCTATTCTGTTTTGAACCCGATGCCTTTGGCTCTTTTTGCCCAGTTGTCACGCGCCCATTTCTGCATATCCTCCACGTTGTCCATCTCGTCCATAATCTCCATGCCCAGCAGCGTTTCAATGATGTCCTCCATGGTCACGATTCCGGCCGTGCCACCGTACTCGTCCACTACCAGCGCGATGTGGTTTTGGTCTTTGAGCAGTCGACTGAAGAGCTCAGGTATAGGCATGTATTCGGTTACTACCTCAATATCACGCTTAATGCTTTTCAAGGGTAGGTTCCCCTGGTTGTCAATCAGTTTGGAAAGCACTTCGTCTTTCAGCACATAGCCATGTATATCGTCCAGACTGTTCTGGTAAACCGGGATGCGGGAAAAGCGAAGGGTCTTGGCTTGCTTGAAAAAATCGACAATCAGCATGTCTTCCTGCGCACCGTAAATAACCGTTCTAGGTGTCATCACGTGGCGCACCAGAATCTGATTAAAGCGCAGTACGTTGCGCAGTATCTGGGACTCGCTTCTCTTAAAAATGCCCTCTTTTATACCTATTTCCGCCATGGCCGTGAAGTCGGCACGGCTCAGCACACTTTTGTCTTTGTCACGCTTCAGGCGCTTGGTAATGAACTGAGACAGTATGATGAGCGGATACAAAGGAGAGTAGATCATGATGCGCAGCGTCCTCACTGTGAAGGGCGTCAATTGCCTCCAGTAGTTGGCACCCAGTGTTTTAGGTATAATCTCGGAGAGGATCAGGATGATGATCGTGAGGATGGCAGAGATAAGGGAGAGGTACTCTTCGCCCCAAATGATCTGGGCCTGAGCACCCACACCAGCCGCCCCGATGGTGTGCGCAAAGGTGTTCACCGTCAGGATGGCAGCCAACGGACGGTCTATATTGTCTTTAAATTCCTCAAGGTGCTTGCCTACGGTAGGGTTTTCCTGTGAGGTGATGCTTACGTGCGAGGGCGTTATGCTAAGCAAAGCTGCTTCGAGCAGAGAGCATAAAAATGAAAATACAAGTGAAATAGTAAGGTATAGGAATAGTAAACCCATGTAGGTAGATACGGTTATGGTTAGTCTATGACAATCCTAATCCAGAGACGTCAAAGATTAAGGGATCAAAGATACTGAAATTAATGCACCACGCGCAGCACCGGCTCTTCTAGCGGCGTACGCGTCTCTGGGTCCACTGTAAAATAGCCCACCATACTTGGCCCATACCCCAGATTAAGCTCCACAAATTTATCTTGTTCAGGCAGCATACCAATCACCTCTTGCTGCAGGTTTTTATACTTTTCCAGCAAATCTTTCAGCTTCTGCTCTTTATCGTTCAGCGTGTTCTGCGGTTGTCCGTCAGTCAGTTGCTGTTCAGTAGTTTGCTCCGGATCGAAGTCAGATCGCATACTTTGCAACGACAGCAGTTCTACCTCCAGCAGCCGGATGTCACGTTCCACATGCAGGTATTCTTTCACTTTTTCTTCTAGCGGAACGAGTGATTCGTCCAGGTATTCAATCAGGTTTTCCATTTCTTATCAGGTATAGCAGGGTATACAGCTCCTATACGGAAAATTCCCCTGTTTATTTTCATACGTGAAGAGCTATGGTACGGCTACATGCCTGCTGAAGGTATACCTATACCTGGACTTACAGCCATTTGAAAACCTTTCTGATAAAGGCCAGCCGGTTGCCGTAAGGCGGATAGCGCAACGGGAGGTCGATCCAGGTGCCGCGGTGCACCACGCTCTTCTGATTCGAGAAAAGCTCAAAACTGGCCTGCCCGTGGTAGCTGCCCACACCACTCTCGCCTACACCGCCGAAAGGCAGCTTGGGATTAATGAGATGTGAGATGGTATCGTTGATGCAACCGCCTCCAAAGTGCGCTTGCTCGAGCACTTGCTGCTGCTGCCATTTGTCAGAAGAGAAAAAGTAAAGCGCCAGGGGCTTTTCTCTTGTGTTGACCTGCCGGATGGCTTCATCCAAATAGGTATAGGTAAGCACAGGCAGGATAGGACCGAAAATTTCGTCCTGCATGACGGGGTGCTGCCAGCTCACCTGATCCAGCACAGTAGGAGCGATAAAGCGGCTTTCGGGATCGTGCTGTCCGCCGATGCGAATCACGCCATGCTGCAGGTAGCTGCTCAGACGCTGGTAATGCCGGTCGCTGATAATGCGGGCGAAGTCCGGGCTGTGTCGTGGCGAGTCGCCATAAAACTCCTGAATGGCGATGCGAAGCCTTTCGATCAGCTCGTCTTTCACCTGCTCATGCACCAGCAGGTAGTCAGGGGCCACACAAGTCTGACCGGCGTTCATAAATTTCCCCCAGGCAATGCGCCTTGCTGCCAGCCCAAGGTCGGCATCTTCTGCTACGATCACCGGACTTTTACCGCCCAGCTCCAGCGTAACCGGAGTCAGGTGTTCGGAGGCCGCTTTCATGACGACCCGGCCCACCTGGGTGCTGCCTGTGAAAAAGATATAGTCGAACCGCTGAGCCAGTAGGTGCTGCGTAGTAGTCACACCACCTTCCACCACAGCGACCAGGCGCCGATCAAACGTGTCGGAGATGAGCCGCGAAATAACAGCCGAAGTGGCAGGAGTGAGTTCAGACGGCTTGATGATGGCGCAGTTGCCCGCTGCCAGGGCACCGATCAGCGGATTGAGCACCAGTTGCAATGGGTAGTTCCAGGGGCCGATGATGAGGGCAACGCCATAAGGCTGTGAGTAAATGTAACTGCGGGCCGGGAAGTTTAGCAGCGTTTCGCTTACGGGTTGTGGCTTGGCCCAGCGCACGATATTTTTGAGTACAAGCTGAAGTTCTTTTTCAACGAAGCCTATCTCGGTGGTAAAAGTTTCAAAAGCCGGCTTCCGGAAGTCGGCATACATGGCATCGATCAGCTCCTGCTCGTGGCTGCGCACGGCCTCCAGTAAGTGACGGAGCTGCTCCTTGCGAAAGCTGACGCTTAAGGTGTGGCCTCCGGCAAAAAAGGCGCGTTGCTGCTGCAGCAGGTCGAGCACGGCCTGCGGGTCTGCTTCCCTGGCGGGGCTGACCTTGGTTACAAAGGTGTTTGTAGCGTTCATAGCGGGTGAATGGTTAGGGTTTGGTTGCGTAAGCCGGTTTTGGGTCAGCAGCCGGTCGGCCGGTAAAATCATTCATAGAGGTATAGACCCCAAACCAGCGGCCTGCCACCGTATCGAAGACACGGGTGGGTAAAATGCCACGAAGGAAGGGGAGGAGGTTCACGATAAAAGGTTTGCGCAGCAGGATCCTGTTACGCTCCACGGCCTGCAGTATGGCTTCTGTGATCACTTCAGGCTGCAGGATCGGGGTTAGGAGCGGCGCTCTTACACCGGCAAACATACCGGTGTCGATGTAGCTGGGCGTGACGGTTGTAACTTTCAGGTTGGGTCCGGTCTGCTCGAGTTCCAGCCGCAGGCTTTCAGACCAGCCGAGCACCGCCCACTTGCTGGCCGCATACACACTCATGCGCGGATTGGGAAGCAGGCTGGCAGCCGAGGCAATGTTCACAATGTGCCCAGATCCGCGCGCGACCATGGCAGGCAAAAAGGCCTGGGTCACCAGCATGGCGCCCAGCACATTTACCTGCAGCGTCCGCTCAATTTCGGCCATGCTGTGTTCTACAAAAGGCTTGCCCACCACAATGCCGGCATTGTTGATCAGGATCTCCGGTGCGCCAAACCGGCTTTGTACATCTTCAGCCGCCTGTTGCACCTGTGCCGCATCGCCTATGTTCACTTGCCAGGTATGCACTTCGTGGTCGGCTTTACTGAATTCCTGATAAGTCTGCTGCAGCCCAGTGGGGTTAATGTCCCACACCAGTACACGGATAGCACCGCGCTGCAGGCATTTGCTGCCCATCAGTTTGCCTATGCCGGAGGCTCCTCCAGTGATGAGCACTGTACTTTTCCTGATGTGGGTCATGTGGCTTTTTTTGAAATTATCTGTATTTCGCAAGCATAATATAGGAGAATAAGGTCATATACAAAAATTATTATGTATTTATCCTCAGTATGATGCGCAAATAAAGTCATGCAATACCTGGCCGCGTATTGTGTGGCTGCTTAGGTGTTATACCATTAAACCTGCTGGTTGGGTCAGGTATAAATTCTCCCGGTATTTCCCAACTCAGACTTACGCTTCTTTGTATCTTTGGCAAAACGACCAAAATCGCTTTTCTATGATAAACGATACCATCAAAATAATCGAGTGCCCCCGCGATGCCATGCAGGGCCTGCACGATTTTATACCTACGCAGACCAAGATCGACTACATCAACAAGCTGCTGAAGGTGGGCTTCGACACGATTGACTTTGGTAGTTTTGTATCGCCCAAAGCCATCCCGCAGCTAGCTGACACTACCGAGGTGTTGGCTGGGCTGGACCTGAGCAGCACCCGCTCTAAACTGCTGGCCATCATTGCCAATGTGCGGGGCGCAGAGGAGGCGGCTTCCCACAAAGCAATCGATTACCTGGGCTTTCCCCTTTCGGTATCAGAGACATTTCAGCAGCGCAACACCAACAAGAGCATCGCCGAGGCCATGACCCAACTGGCGCAGATACAGGACATTTGCCAGCACCAGGACAAAACGCTCGTGACCTACATTTCCATGGGTTTCGGCAATCCGTACAACGACCCCTGGGATGCAGCCACCGTGATTCGTTTTGTAGAGGAACTGGATAAGATGGGCGTACAGATCATCTCGCTTTCAGATACCATTGGCGTTTCCAATCCGGAGAACATTACCTACCTGTTCAGCGAACTGGTGCCCGCTTTTCCGCACATCGAGTTTGGCGCGCACCTGCATACCACTCCGACTACCTGGCAAGAGAAAGTGGAGGCCGCGTACGGGGCCGGTTGTCGTCGGTTTGACGGGGCCATGCGCGGGTATGGCGGTTGCCCGATGGCCAAAGATGAACTGGTGGGCAATATGGCGACTGAAAATTTGGTCGGCTACTTCGAAAATAATGCCTTAAATTTGAAGCTCGACAAAGAGGCTTTCGCTGCTGTGCTGGCAGCTTCAGGCTCTGTTTTCTCCTGATTATGGCAAGAAGAACAATTGTAGATATTTTTATCCCCTGCTTCGTGGACCAGCTACACCCCGAGACAGGTATGAGCATGGTGAAAGTACTAGAGGGCCTGGGCTGCGAGGTAAACTATAACCCCAACCAGACCTGCTGCGGACAGCCTGCTTTTAATGCCGGTTTTTTTGACGAAGCCCGCGAAGTAGCCAACAAGTTTCTCGACGATTTCTCAAACGAAACGTCGCACTACATTGTGGCGCCCTCGGCAAGCTGCGTTGGGATGGTGCGCAATGCCTACCAGGATATTTTCGTGAAGTCATCGAAACTGGTGAAGTACCGCGCCATGCAGAAGAAGGTGTTCGAACTGACCGAATTTCTGACTGACGTGCTGAAAGTATCGCAGGTGCCCGGCGCCCGCCTCGACGGCAAAGCCACCTACCACGATTCCTGCAGCGCCCTGCGCGAGTGCCACATCAAGGAAGGGCCGCGTGTGCTGCTGCAAGGCGTGCACGGGCTGGAAATGATCGAAATGGAAGACACTGAAACCTGCTGCGGCTTTGGCGGCACCTTTGCCGTGAAGTTCGAATCCATATCAGTAGCGATGGCAGAGCAAAAAGTAGAAAATGCGCTGGCAACCGGTGCCGACTACATCATCTCCACGGACAGCAGTTGTCTCATGCACCTCAACGGTTACATACAGAAAAACAAGAAGCCGATCAAAACCATGCACATTGCCGACGTGTTGGCCAGTGGCTGGTAAGTTATAAACGACAGGTATAGGTATAAAGTAGCGGCCTCACTCTGGAAAGGGTGAGGCCGCTGTTCGTTTACAGGTATAGGGAGTCTATTTTCCGAGAAAATAAGAGATTCCAAAGTTCAGGTGCAGACTTGAGAAATCAAACAGGAGCACATTTCTTTTAAGGGTATACTCCCTTCTTTCAAATTCATCAGGTGAGTAATAATAATCTGAGTGTTCTCTTGCTGCATCAGTAGTGACGCGGTTGTATGTAAGCGCACCCAGGCTTGCTGTAAACCCTATTTTATTGGAAGCAAAAAAAGTAAGGCCGGGAGAAAAGGATCCATTTAGCGTGGTAGCATCAAACTCATATAAGAAATGATATGAATAAGGTGCATCCGAATTGCTGCTGATGTCGTGATACTCCTGATTGCTGACGCCAACTGAAAGCGTGCCGTGCAAGGCGAGTTTTTCAGTCAGGTACTTGTATTGCCTGGCGTACACGCTCGCGCCCGTTGTTTTTTGACTCAGCTTCCAGGTACTTTTGAAACCTTCCATATACCTTATATTCTCGTTGGCAGACTTATACCTGTGTGCAGTCGCCCCGATTTCCAGGTTATCCTTTATCAGAAATCCTATGGATGGCGATACAAAATAGTTGTAATGCTCATACTCATATAGTGGGCTGTTTTTCTCTTTGTCGGTCTCGGATTTTGATTGTGTATAGCCCAATTCTCCCGTCAGCACCAGAGTGCCTTTTGTGGTTTGTGCCTGCACGCTGTAAGCCAGCAAACCCGTAATCGCTAGTATAGTCAGTTTCTTCACCATGATCGGACTAGCGGGAAATGAAATAACTGAAACCTACACCGATGCTGCTAGGAGAAAAATTGGCATTAAAAGAGTTGCTTCCTCTGCTCCAATCATAGGGTTGATTTTCCTTCGACTTTTCCCTGCTGCGATCATAAGAGATATTGCCAAACACAGCCGTGAATCCTAGCCGTGGCGTGGCAAAATAAGTAAGGCCGGGGTAAACGCCTATACCTAAACTGTTATGAGTACTCACAACCTCAGATGATGCGCCCTGGTTGTTTTTGGCCGTTTGGTTGCCGATGCCAAAAGAAGCATAGGCTGTGCCATGCAACTGAAGCTGTTCAAAAAGTGGAATATATTTCCGGACATAGGGATTGAGACTGATCGTTTTAGTTCTGTTGGTATGTTTTGCTCCCTCCGTTTTACTTATACTGGTCTGATGCCTCAAACCCAAACCTGTACCTACTTCAAGACCGTCCTTTATAAAATAACCTACAGTGGGATTTAGGTTGATACTGCGTGAGATGCCTTTGCTTTCGGAAGTGTTGTCCGTGTTTTCGGAGACTTCATTATTGAAATACACCGACCCTGATACGACCAAGGAGCCCTGGGTCGTTTGCGGAATAGTTTGAGCATAAGCCCCGGCACCCAGTAATGCCAGCATGGCAGTTGTAAAGATTTTCTTCATGTTTGTTTTTTAAGGTTAGGACACATGAAAGGCAACAAATGTGCCAGTATTGTAATATCGGAATATTCTAATGTGATAAACTCGTGGAGGCTAGCCACTGCAGGGTATCGGTTTTATAGTTATGCGTAGAAACACGTAGGTTAAGAGCTGATAATACTGAAAATGCCTGAACGACAACTAATTAGTGCCTTTTGAGATGACCTCTCCAAATCGTTATCGTATAAGAATACAAAACACGGATGAGGCGTTTATGAAGCCTGGTTTTAGGTTGGTTAAACCAGGTATTTTACGCTAGACGAGCGTGCTGCCGAAACGAACGTTGTTTTTAATATGATCATGGACTTGCCGCTATCTGGGGTGCGTTTAGCGGTTTGTGCATGTTTATAGGGGAGTCGGTATCTGTTATTTTATAATGCAGGCGGTTGGAACCGGCTCCCTTTTTTTCTCCTCTGTCATACGAATCCCCTTTCGGTTTTAACCCATCATCTGCCAGGCCATTCATAGTCCTCTTCCAGGGGTTTCACGGAAAAAGTGCCTCTGACCATACTTTGCGGTATTATACGGCCTAACTACGTGCAAAACGGTATTTGTGCCCCGCCTAGCCTACCAGCCGTATACTTCAGCGTATAAAGCGCAACGAATGCACGGACACGCTCAAGGCTATGACATTTACAAAAACGCTAGTGCCAGGACTGCTGAGTTTTTTCCTCAGTGTACTTATGCTTCCGGCGCAGGCGCAGGAAGAGCGGGAGGAGCTTAATACTGACAGGCCTGATAATTCACAGGGTCCCAGTGTTATTTCTCGTGGCTACGTGCAGTTGGAGGCTGGCTATAATTATCAAAAGTTAAACACCAATATCAGAACATATGCCTATCCTACAGCGCTTGTGCGCATTGGCTTGCTACAGGGTGTGGAGCTGCGCCTGCAGGGTGCCGTAAAAGATTCTGTTATCGAGAACGGATCAACTCGACATATCAAAGGATGGGGGCCACTGAGTGTCGGAACCAAAATACGACTGTGGGAAGAAAGCGGCTGGCGTCCGGAGGCTGGCATCAGCGCTATGCTGGCGCTGCCCATTGCCAGCGAAGTGTTCAAACCCGATCATCCGGAGCCTCAGTTCGGTGTGGCTTTTAGCAATGCGCTCTCTGATAAGATGGACCTCACTTACACGGTGGGCTATGGCTGGACCAAGGGCAGCCCTGTGCGAACCTATGGTGCCAACATTACCCGGCAGTTCTTCGATAAGCTAACGCTATACCTGGAGGTGTTTGGCAGCAAAGAAAAAAACGAAACGGCAGGGCACCAGGCTGATGTGGGATTACTATACCTGTTGCTGCCCAATTTGCAGGTTGATGTGGCGGCCGGAAGGCGGCTCAACAAAGAGGCCCCGCAGCATTTTATCACAACAGGTCTGGCATTTCGGTTACCCCGTTAATAGGTAGCAGGTATGGAAAAAAACAAGAAGATAAGACCTGTCCGGAAATCGCTGCAGGAATATGCCCGGGGTATAGCCGGAGGACTCCTGTTCAGCTTTCCTCTTTTATACACCATGGAGGTATGGTGGGCGGGCTTTATCGCATCTCCCACGCAGTTGCTGATCATGGTCGTCGTGACCTATCTGCTGCTGCTAGGCTATAACCGCTACGCAGGTATGCGGCCGGGGGCATCGTGGCGCAGCGTCTTCATCGACTCAGTGGAGGAAATGGGCCTGGGTATTGTGCTGGCTTTTGGGGTTCTGTTTGTGCTCAACCGCATCCAGTTCGGCGAGATGTCCATCGATGAGATCATGGGAAAGATCATCGTGGAGGCCATGGCCGTATCCATTGGCGTTTCGATCGGGACGGCGCAGCTGGGTGGCGCAGATGATGAGCCGGAAGAAGAAGACGAAGTACAGGCAGAAGCAAAGGAAGCGGGCTGGCGCACCGGGCTACGGAGCAAGGTCAGTTTAGTGGTGCTGGCACTTTGCGGCAGCATCATAGTGGGCGGCAACGTGGCCCCCACCGAGGAAGTCGTTGTGCTGGCAGTCGGCGCCAAGCCGTTTCATATTCTACTCATGGCTGTGCTTTCACTCGCTATGAGCATGATCGTGGTTTATTTCAGTGATTTTAAAGGTACAGGGCATCTCAAACAACAGAACCTGGTTTTCGCCATCACACTCGATACCTGTCTGAGTTACCTCACGGCGCTGATGGCTTCGGCCTTTCTGCTTTGGTTTTTCGGGCGTTTTGAAGGGGTGAATTTTGAGGTAGCCTTTGCGCAATGCATTGTGCTGGGTGTACTGGCCAGTTTGGGCGCTTCGGCAGGCCGACTGCTTATTAAGTAACCGGATAAATGAGAGAACAAAACGATACAAAAAAGGAGCAACAGGGGAATAGGGCAGGAGATGATGATGATAAAAATGCGTTGGAGTGGGCGGTTTTTGGCGTCAGCCTGGTGCTGGTGCTGGCGATACTGGTATACCTGAGTTACATGGCCTATACGCACAAACCATCCACGCCCGATCTGGCAGTAGCGTATTTTCACGACCCTTCTGCTAACGCACCGCACCGCTATCGGGTGGTGGTAGAAAACAAAGGAGGTGAAACCGCAGAGGAAGTGCAGGTGGAGCTCATTGTTGAAAGCGGAGGAGCGGAAGTGGAAAGTGCTGAACTGAATATCGCCTTTTCCCCGAAGGAATCGAAACGGGAAGGTTGGGTGAATTTTAAAGAAGATCCGGCCAAAGCCGATACGCTGGTGGCACGTGTGGTGAGTTATAAGAGACCCTGATAATTGAGTTAACTAATGGAGATATAATGGCGAAGAAAAAAGTATCTAACCGGCACGAGCATCACAAAGAGGCTCCTGTACCCAAAGGTTGCCTGCTGGCCATAGGAGGCCGTGAGGACAAAGGAGACAAGGAGCTATCAGAAGAGCAGAGCAAGAATGCAGACTTCGAGAGCGAGGAGATCATGAAATACTTTGTGAGCACACTCAAAGGAAATGAGCCGATGGTGGCTGTGGTGCCGACAGCTTCTACCGAGCCCGATGAATTAGCAAAAGACTACATCAAGGAGTTTAACAAACTGGGGGTAAAGAATGTAGAGGTATTGGACATCCGCAACCGTCTGGATGCACGCAAGACTGAATTTCTGGAGATGGTCGAACGGGCGGCTGGCATCATGTTCACAGGGGGCGATCAGCTGCGCCTCACCTCCATACTGGGCGGATCGCCGGTGCTGCAGCTTATGAAAGAGCGCTATACCTACGACGAAGATTTTATCATAGCCGGCACCAGCGCTGGAGCCGCAGCCATGTCCACGCCTATGATCTACGAGGGCGAAACGCAGGGAGGCTACATCAAAGGTGATGTGCGCATTACTACCGGACTGGAGTTTCTCAAGAACGTTGCCATTGACACACACTTTATCCAGCGCGGACGTATCATTCGGGTGTCGCAGTGCATTGCCACTAACCCGGGTTGTATTGGCATTGGGCTGGAAGAGGACACTGCTATTTGCGTCACCAAAGGATCCGAAGTGAAAGTGCTTGGCTCCGGCCTGGTCACCATTGTTGATGGGCTGGGCATCACAGAAACGAATATATACGAGATCAAAACAGGTGAACCCTTCTCGGTTCGGGATATGAGAGTGCACTTGTTGGCAGCAGGCGATACCTATACCTTGCCTACCTACGATCAATTACATATTTAGGCAGTTAGCAGGATTAAACGCTAAGCTACTCCCTGAAATACACCGCATAGGTTTGCAAGGTATCCTGCGTCAAGGCTTGCGCTTTCACACGGTCTGCTTCTGCTTCCTTCTCCTGGCCGAGCTTATACCTGGCGGCGCCACGGCCATAAAGCGCATCGTAAAAAAAGCTTTCACTACCGGCAGCAGGTATAACAGCGTTGTAATCTTCCAGCGCCTCTTCATACTTGCCTAATTCTAAACGCATTTCGGCACGGTGGTACCGAAAACCGATGTCATCCGGATAGGCTTCGAGTGCCTCGTTCAGGGCTTCTTCGGCCTGTATAAAGTTCTTGTCGTAGCGGTAGCTCCAGTAAAGGAGGTCGTGGGTTTGGCGGTCGCCGTGGCCCTGAGTGATGAGTGAATTGAAGAAATAGCTCGCCTCTTTGAACGCGTTGGGGTTGCCCATGATGCCTTCCTCCAGTTTCGCCTCCGCATTCTTTCGCATTTTTTTTGTACTCGCGAAAAAGTAAGGATCCGAGAGGATCAGGACCACAAACACGATTGCGCCTATGGTCAGGACGATGGTGATGATGCGGGAGATGTTCATAAGGTGGCGTCTGGTCTATGCGAATATAACAAAAAGCAAAGCAGGTTGAGTTGCAGCCAAAGTGCCTATAACACCAACTCGCGGTGCAGCTTCTCCAGGGTTTCGGCAGGGTCGAGGCAAAGGCCGGGATGCACAGCCGAGGTCTGCACAATGGTGCTGCGGTTAGCTGTGAGCCAGCGGAAACGGGAGGCTGTTCCCAGCTGACCAATCGGTCCGCCTTCTCGACGTCCGGCGCACACTTTCTCAAAAGCCTGCAGGCGTGCCCGCAGCTCCTCCATGTCCAGCTCGCCGAATGCAGCTTGCAGGCGCGCCTCGTTTAGGATATAGCGGATCTGCAAAAAGCCCCGTGAATTGCAAAGCAGGATAACGCCCACATTCAGAAACTCCTCCCGCTCCACCCGCGGCACCACCCGAATGACGGCGTACTCAAATAAGTGTCTTTCTTGCATCTTGGGCGGCTTTCACAAATATGTCTGATTGGGCTAATCTGATCTCGAAGAAGCGGGCGTATGCCTGGCGGTGTTCCCCGGCTGTTTCGAACGGTGACTCCACGCCGGTCAGCCACTCGTCCGGTATAAGCGCTAGGATCTCCTGTATGCGTTCAAGTGTAAGCGTTGACCGGCCAACCTCGTTCGCTGCTTCCAGCTCACTGGCCTGCGGCAGGAGCACGTGGTCCTTGATCATGGCAAACGGGCGATTGGCCTGCTCTTCCCAGTTATCCCAGGAGTGATGGAAAAACAGCGAAGCGCCGTGATCGATCAGCCAGAGTTCTTTCTTCCACATGAGCATGTTGGTGTTGCGGGCCGTGCGGTCTACGTTGGTCACCAGGGCATCGAGCCACACAATGCGGGAAGCCAGGTCGGCGTCAATGGTTGTGACCACAGGGTCGAAGGTAATGGCGCCCTGCAGGTAGTGTGAGCCCAGGTTAAGGCCTTCGCTGGCGTGCAGCAGATCTTGTATCTCTTCGTCGGGCTCGGTGCGACCAAAGGCTTCGTCGAGGTGCATGAACACGATCTCGGGAATCTGGAAGCCCAATGCGCGGGCAATCTCTCCCACAATCAGTTCGGCGATCAGCACTTTGATGCCCTGGCCCGCGCCCCTGAATTTAAGGACGTACAGAAAATCATCATCGGCCTCCACGATGGCGGGCAGCGAGCCTCCCTCGCGCAAAGGCGTGATGTAGCGGACAACGTTGACGGTCCGGATCTCTGGTGATCTGTGATTCATAGGTGCAACTTACGAAAAATGTGTTGAGCGCGATTGGCCTATGCTGAAAATATACAGTAGGGAGGGCCGCTATTCCGGCTTTTGTCCAGGGCTATACCTTGTAGCATATGGGCCAGAATGGGTTTGCACTTCTCGTGGCAGGCGGGGTAGAAGTGGCCGTGTTTCCAAGTTGTCGACTTGGGTGACTGTCCCCACCAGAATTCTGCCATTGCAAGTGGTTTCATGTTGTGCTGAAAGGCATATTGCAAAAGCTTTGGCGCGGCGCATTCCCCGGCGCCGGCTGGTGGATTACCGTTGGCTCTCTTCTGGAAAATATCACGCAGGCCCTTCACTTCACCTTTCTGGTTCAGGAAATGATACTGGTCAAAGAGCTTCGCCTGCAGCGCAACAGAGTTAGTTCTGCGCAGCTTTTGCAGCTCATCAATCCGAGTAGCGTTTTCGGTTTTTCCTTGATCCTGAAGTGTGTTTATTTCCTGGTTGATGCGGGTAAGTTCGCGCATGCCCGTGTTCAGAAAGCTGCCTTCCATGAGCGCATCAAATATGGGCGGCACGAAGGCAGGGTGGTGATAACTGCCAGCCAGTTTTCCCGAAAATGCCGCCAGAAAGCCCAGTTCATCCTGTGCCGTCTTCACAACCAGCACACCAAACATTTTCCCGATGATCGTTCCTGCCTGGCCCGCTTCTAAGCCAAAATTGTGCACCCACTCTTGCTGCTGTGCGAGTTGCTGCTGTAGCTTTTCAGCTGCCAGTAGGGCAAGGGCATGGGGTGTATACCCGAAAGGGTAAGTGAATTTTTCGGGCAGGGTATAGGCCGCTGCACGCTCGCCAAAAGGTATGAGCAGTGGCTTGGTAAGGGTATCTGACAAAAGAACTGGAAAAAGCTATTGGGGCGACAAAGGTAGTCATATATAAAGTGTTGACAAGAGTAATAGTGTCAACCAGAAACAGTAACCCTGAAGTTCCTGCTCCACAAAACCTCCCCGAAAGCTATTCTAATGCACATAGCAAACAGGGTTGGCTAGACTACTTCGGCATCTTCCTTCTCAATCAGCGTATGCGTTGTTATACTAAATGCCATGCCAAGCACACTCCCCAGCGAGAAGCCACCGCCCATGCCGGGTGCCGCATCTAGCAGCATCTGGGAGTATTCGTAATATTGGTTCTGCTCTTCCGACAGGTAAAATTCATATCCTTCCACCTCGCCGAACAGCACATCGCTGGAGCCCGTTTTATACTCGCCTTTCTCGTAGCACATGGGCTGGGAACCTTCGCAACAGCCGCCACTCATGTAAAACATCAGCTCGCCGTAGCGCTCTTTCAACTGGCTGATTACTTCTTTTGCTTTTTCGGTTACTAGTATCTTTTCCATATCCTACATATTAAATGATTAAAAAAAATCACCTGAGGAAGCCCCAGGTGATTTCAGGTTAATGACAAACTTTAGCTCTTAAAAGAAACCTTGCTTTTTCTTATCATAAGATATCAGCATGTTCTTGGTCTGGCGATAATGGTCGAGCATCATCTTGTGGTTCTCTCTACCGTAGCCCGACTGCTTGTAGCCACCAAACGGAGCGTGCGCCGGATAGGTGTGGTACTGGTTCACCCAGACACGGCCGGCCTGTATGGCTCTCGGCACCTGGTACATCTCGTGTGCGTCACGGGTCCAGACGCCGGCGCCCAGTCCGTAAATAGTATCGTTGGCGATCTCAATGGCTTCCTCGGTTGTTTTAAAAGTGGTCAGCGCCACGACCGGACCAAAGATCTCTTCCTGGAACACACGCATCTTGTTGTGGCCCTTCAGAATGGTTGGCTGGATGTAGTAGCCATCGGCCAATTCACCCTCGAGTTTCTGCGGTTCGCCACCTACCAGTACTTCAGCTCCCTCTTCTTTACCAATCTTGATGTAGTTCAGGATCTTGTCGTACTGTGGCTTCGATACCTGAGCCCCGATCATGGTCTCGCCGTCCAGCGGGTTACCGGCTTTTATGGCTTTTACACGTTCTATCACGCGGGCTGTGAATGCGTCGGCTATACTTTCGTGCACCAGTAATCGGGTTGGGGCAGAACAAATCTCCCCTTGGTTCAGGGCAAAGAAGGCGGCTCCTTCCAGGGCTTTATCGAAGAATTCATCGTCGGCATCCATCACGGTAGGGAAGAAGATGTTCGGTGATTTACCGCCCAACTCCATCGTGGAAGGAATGATGTTTTCAGAGGCGTACTGCATGATCAGTTTTCCTGTTGCCGTGGATCCGGTAAACGCAAGCTTGCTGATTCGTGGGGAAGTACCCAGCGCTTTACCAACCTCGGCTCCAAAACCGTTCACCACGTTCAGTACACCGGCTGGTAGTACATCAGTGAGCAACTCCACCAAGGCCAGAATACTCGTTGGGGTCTGCTCAGCCGGCTTCAGGACAATCGTGTTGCCTGCAGCAAGTGCCGGGGCAATTTTCCAGGCGGCCATCAGCAGCGGGAAGTTCCACGGAATAATCTGTCCTACCACCCCGATCGGCTCGTGCAATACGATACTCACCGTGTTTTCGTCGTGCTCTGAAACACCACCCTCCTCAGAACGGATCACACCGGCAAAATAGCGGAAGTGATCGACTACAAGCGGAAGGTCTGCCGCACGCGTTTCACGGATTGGCTTACCGTTGTCAATGGTGTCGACTGTGGCCAGGTACTCCAGGTTGTCTTCGATGGTCTGGGCTACCCGAAGCAATGTATTACTACGGTCCTTGGCAGATGTCTTGCTCCATGTTTTAAACGCCTCGTGCGCTGCGTCCAGCGCCAGCTCCACGTCCTCTTTGGTAGAACGGGCTGCCTGCGCAAAGACCTTTCCATTGATGGGTGAAATGTTGTCGAAATACTCTCCCTTTATTGGTGGGACAAATTGCCCACCAATAAAGTTATCGCGTGGTAGTTCTTTGCCTTTGAGCTGTGGGAATTTATACTGTTTCTTGTCAGCTTTTCCATTCTTTAATATAGGTTCTAATACTGTCGTGCTCATAATTTTATATCTTTAAATGTGTTTTAATGTATTTAGAAGCAGCATGCTACTGTAATTGCAACTGTTACAAATTTACAACATAACTTAGCGCGAGGGGTAGTACAGACTTCCCATAAGGTAGGACAAAAGGGAAATTGCCTGGAAATATCAAGGTGTAACTTAGGAGCACACCCGAGAGTAAGTGCTCGTAGATTCCGCACAGACTTTACATTTTACTAGAAGCCTATGAATCCTGAAATGGACCTGTTTTTTATAAGCCCGCTTGACGCCCCGCTGCAGGAATATTTTGAAAGCCCTGACCGGGAAGATTACTTTGAAATTGCCTGGCTGAAGGATGAGGAACCCATTCATTTTATAAAAGAGGGTACATCCCGCATCAAGGGAGACTGGCTATACCTGATCCCGGCCAACCGCTCTCCCCGTCCCAGAAAATCAGGCAAAAAAGGGACGCTGCTCGCCTTCCACAAGTCGGTGCTGGATTATGAGGTAAAAGAGTTTACTTTGGATGTGATCAGGCTTTTTTTGGGCAAAGGGGCTGGTAGTTTCTCTACTATCCTGCTGGAAGAGGAGATGGCCGTAACTTTGGAGAGCATCCTTTGGATCATTAAAGACGAGTATGAGCAGCAGCAAGAGAATTTCCTGGTGCTTAAAGCGCTGCTGAAGGCATTTTTATTGAAGCTAATGCAGTATAAGGTACAGACCTTAACCAGACAGGGGCTTAATGAGAAACGGGTGTACCATTTCCTGCTGCTGCTGGAGCACCACTTCAGGGAAGAGAAAGCGGTGGCGTTCTATGCCGATAAACTGAACATTACCCCCAAACGTCTGAACCAGATCCTGAAGCAAAAGACCGGAAAAACAATCACGCAGTTGCTGCAGGAGCGCCTGGTAGTGGAGGCCAGGCAGCAGCTTATCGCCAGCGCAAAGACGATACAGGAAGTGGGCTATAGCCTTGGTTTTGATGACAGATCCTACTTCAGCAGGTTCTTCAAAAAAATGACCGGACAGACGCCGGAGCAGTTCCAGAAACAAGCCAAGGAGCGTATTTTTCCTGTCTAATGTATAGCAAGCAATATCATGCTGAAGGGGCTTCAGGTATAGCGCAAACAAAAAGCCATACCCTTTTACAGGTATGGCTTTCCGGATTTTCAGGTATAAGGTATAGCGCTTAGGCTTCCGGCATCAGGCGCACCACCAGGCCATCGAGTTCGGGGTTGACGCGCAGCTGGCAGGAAAGCCGGCTGGTTGCGGTGGCGTGTGGCAGAGTTTCGAGCATGTAGGCTTCGTCGTCTCCGGGCTCGGGTAGTTCACCGCTTTCGAGCACCTCCACGTGGCAGGTGGCGCAGATGGCCATGCCGCCACAGATAGCCGGTACGTCCAGCTCGTTGGCCTTCATCACTTCCATTACCGAAAGGCCCATGTCGGTAGGGGCTTCCAGGGTTACGCGGCTACCGTCGGGCAGCTCCACGTGTATGTCGATCAGCTCCTCCATTAGCTTAGCTCCTGTATGCCGTTCACGGTGGTGTACTTGAGCACAAACTTCTTGTCCGGATAGATAATGTTATAGGCGCTCTGTGCCATTAAGGCCGACTCGTGGAAACCGCACAGGATCAGCTTCAACTTGCCCGGGTAGGTGTTGATGTCGCCGATGGCGTACACGCCCGGAATGTTGGTAGAGTAGTCCACGGTGTTCACCACGATGGCGCCCTTCTCCAGCTCCAGTCCCCAGTTCTCGAGCGGCCCCAGTTTTGGCACCAGACCGAAAAGCGGGATGAAGTAATCGGTCTTGATCTGGTACTCGGTCTGGTTGTCGATCAAGACGGTTACACCATCGAGTTTACCGTTGCCCTGCACTTCCGTCACGTTCGACTTAAGCAGAAGTTTTATCTGTCCTTCCTCGGCCAACGTAAGCACTTTTTCCGCCGATTCCGGCGCACCCCGGAAAGTAGAGCCGCGGTGTACGAGTGTCAGTTCTTCCGCTACACCGGCCAGGTAGATGGCCCAATCCAGGGCGGAGTCACCACCGCCAGCCAGTACCACTTTCTTGCTGCGGAACAGCTCCGGGTCGCGCACCATGTAGGTCACGCCTTTTCCTTCAAAGTTCTCGAGGCTCTCGATGGCGGGTTTGCGGGGCTCAAAAGAACCCAGTCCGCCCGCAATGGCCACTACCTTACAGGCAATTTCGGTGCCTTCGGAAGTACGCACAATGAACGAGCCGTCTTCCTGCTTGTCGAGTTCTTCTACGCGCTCTCCCAGGGTGAAAGTAGGGTGGAAAGGCTCGATCTGCTTCATTAGATTGTCAACCAGCTCACCAGCCAGTATCGACGGGAAACCAGGTATGTCGTAGATCGGTTTTTTAGGGTATATCTCAGCTAGCTGTCCGCCCACTACAGGCAGAGCGTCCACCACGTGGCAGCGCATCTTGAGCAGACCAGCCTCAAACACGGCGAACAAGCCCACAGGGCCTGCGCCTACAATGCATATATCGGTTGTTATTCTGTCCATTTAAAATTGTCTTTTGATCAATCAATTTTCTACCGTAAAGATACGGCCATGTGTTAAGCATCCATAGCAATTTCTGTTATAAAATGGGGCGGCTCACAGCACCTGCCGTAAACCGCCCCATTTCAGTTGTGCTGTATATAATTATTTCAGTGCTTTATCCAGCATATCGCCCAGGTCGCTCACACCTAAGGTGAACATAAACAGCACAATGGCCAGTATGATCTTAACCACCACAGGTATAGCGAAGCCGAGGTGGCGCTTCAGATAGGTGTTGGCCGGTGGGAGATAGACGAGCGAGAGCAACAGGTATACGAGCCCGGGCACAGGATGTACCAGTACCAGGTTCAGGACTCCAACGGCTGCTACTACCAGGCCGAAAAACCAGCCGAGCAGGGGATAGGTCAAGGTATGGGCTTTCATAGTGCTGCTGTTTAACTGCCTGCAAATGGAGTTCCGAAAATACCGACAGCCAACTCTGCCCAGATAAGAAAGAGGACCAGCAGAATAATGCCGATAATAACGAGTCGGGATTCGGTATTTCTAACTTTCCGGATCACCAGCTCAGCCAAGAGTCCGGTGCTGAGCAGCAGAATGCCCATGATGACAAAATCTGCCAGATCCCAGTCTACTTCGTTGGTGAATTGCATGGCAATGAGCGGGATGAGCAGCAGAAAAGCTACTGTGAACACAATGCCGATAAGTCTTTTGTTTTGCGTTACCATATCTGTTTTTGATTTATGATGAAGTGAATGTTGCTACTGCTTATTTAAATCCGAACATGATCGGGAAGAGGAAAACGACCACTACTGTCCAGAAAAAGTACACCGGAATGTAGAGCACAATGGACCGCCCTACCTCAGTGATGGCCGCCTTTCGGGTGGCTGCTTTAAAGAGCATGACCGTGACTATGAGCAGGTGCACCAGCATGAGCACATTTCCCCCCATTACAGCCACCCTGTTGGGTGTGATGCCCCACTCCGAGATGCGGAACGAAATAGCCGACAGCGCAATGCCATTCACGACCACCGTTACTACAGAGAGCAGGAGCAGCACCCACACGCCCGAAGCAGCGCCTGATTTGTTAGAACTCTCTGCCACCGAGAAAAAGATTAGCGCCATCACCCCAATCAGGAGCACGTTGAAGAGCAGCAGAAACTCACGGTCGTTGTAAGGGTCCTTGCCGGAGTAGATGATAGCCCCCAGGTAAATGACCAGCATCACCAGCACGAGCGGACTGAAGATTTTGGCAATAACCGGCGACACTTTGTTCACCAATTGCGGGTTGTTCTGGGTCAGGTAGGCGGCTACGATGGGAACTGCCGGCAATCCAAAGGCGACGATGTATTCAAAGTAAAACTCCTCTATCCGGAGCCCGATCAGCGCAAACAGGCCGATCGTTATACCTGTCAGCATCCCAGCGGCTATTACCAAAAGTGCCGACATCACGGCAAGGTCGCCGTTGAAGCGCAGGAAGCTGAGTCGCTTGTCGGCCAGGTGCAGTTCCCGACCCGTGTAAGATACCCCTAGCAGCACCCACAGCAGCAAAGGCAGGTGGATGCAGGCCAGCACCAGCGTGTCGCTCTGGTTGTCGGGCAGCAGGTTGATGTAGAGGGCGCAAACAACCGTGATGGCAGCGATAAAAGCGATCCGGTTTGCCGGCAGTTTGTTCCGCCAGGCAAAGTAGGCCATCAATGGCGGAAGCACAAAAAAGCTGAGGTTGCGCGGGTAGTAGAATTCCTCGCTGATGGGGAAGATGGCCGGTAGTTTGACGAGTATACCTGCGACCAGCGCGGCGATGATCACGAACAGGAACTCCCGGTTAAAGCGCCAGAAAACGTCTTCCGTTTCGTAATTTAGTCGCTCGTACCAGAAGCCGGCCAGCGCCTTGTCCTGTAACTGGGGGTAAATGCCGCTGAACTCCTGTTTGAAGCCAGACTTGTTGGCGCGGTACAGCTTCTCGAGCTGTCCGGGGTTGTCGAGGTGCGATAGTATTTGCTCTTTCATGGGAATATACCTTTAAGGTTATTTTTGAAGATCATTTTGCCAGACAACTGCTGCGCCCTAGTCCCACAGCGTACCGACCAGACCCAGCACAGAACCCAGCCAAAGGCCTACCAGGTAGATCAGCGCGCTCAGCACCACCGCGACGGCCTTGTGTATGCCGAGCCTGCGGTGATAGTGGAGCAGCATGTAGTTGATCAGGCCACCGAGCGCACCGGCCATCGGCACAATGAGGAGCGGCCTTATCATCCACAGTTTGCCCCAGGCTGGATCAGGATGCTGTACACCCGCCAGAAAAAGCGCGATCAGGGCTAATCCGAATGCGGCACCCGTGAGGGCGCGTCTACCTGCCGCAGCGACTTGCACAGGTTGGTTTTGATAATTGTTTTGCTGTACCATGTTTCTTGTGCGTTAAGGATTATACATTGTTTTTGTAAGTAAATAAAGTACTTTGAACTTCAAAGTGTAGCAATAAAAAAATATTAGTCGCTCTGTCGGTTGTTTAAAATCAGCTGTTCCAGGGCATCCAAGTGGCTTTTGAAGGCCTCACGACCGGCATCTGTTGCCTGGTAGGTAGTGTTGGGTTTGCGGCCGACAAACTGTTTCTCCACTTGCAGGTACTTAGCCTCCTCCAACGCCCGCAGGTGACTGGCCAGGTTGCCGTCGGTCAGTTGCAGGGTTTCTTTCAGGGTATTGAAGTCCACCCTGTCGTCCACCAGCAGCACCGACATAATGCCTAGCCGCGCCTTGCTTTCGAAGGCCTTGTTTATATTTTCCAGGTATTCTTTCACCGGTTTGCTAGCGTTCGTATTTAAAGTACACCAGCGCGCCATACACAATGTGCAGTATGCCAAAGCCCAACGTCCAAAGCATCAGACCATAGCTGACAAACACACTGGCAACCAGGCCAAGGATGATTTGGATGATGCCCAGATAACGAATATCACCCAAGGTATACTTGCTGCCGTTGAGTAAAGCCAGGCCATAAAAAACGAGCATGGCTGGCGCTACCAGGTATAGAATGCCATGGTAGAGCAGAACGGCACAAAAAACACCACCTGCAGCCAAAGGTATAGCCAGGTTCACCAGCAGTCGCTTCGATTGGTTGTCCCAGGTGCGCTGGTTCTTCTTGCGGGCATTGCGCGCCGTGAAATAGGTGGCCGTTCCGAAAGCCAGCACCAATACACCGACAGCTATCGCCAATACAAACAGTACGTTCTCACGGCTGAAGTTACTGGCCATATCATTGTAATAATTGATGTTGTGCTGGCTAAAGTACCACTTCACCACCGCCGCACCTATCAGTGCCGACAAGCCTGCAAAAACGCCGGACAATCCGCTCAGGGAGATAAAGCGGGAAGAGCGATCCATGATGTTGCGGATCTCGTGCAGGGCTTCTAGCTGGTCTTGCTGCTGATTCATTATAAAGTACTTTGAGTTTCAAAGTTAATACAGGTTTACGAAAAGTCAAGCACCGAGGCTAAATAAATTTTAATAATTTAAAGAGGGTATAGTTTAGCTCTTAGCGATGCCTAGCGCTTTTAGGGTTCAGAAAACAAACTGCTAAAGCGAGCTTGCAGCCTAAACTGTTACTTAATGCTCTTCGGGAAATTCATGTCCCGAAGGAAACTGTTGGGGATTGCCTAATCCCCGTGTGCCACTTAGCGGCTCGCGCGGGTCCGGAGACCCGCAGAAGTTTAGATTCGGATTGATAAATCCTAATCAGCTATACTTGCGAGAATCGAGTATACCTGAATTATTATATACCTACCTTAAGCAGCTGGACCTAACCGAATCAACTATACCTGTCCCGAAACTAAAAGGCATTGGCCATACACCCAGGTATACAGCCAATGCCTTACAGGTATAGCAGATGCTTCGATTCAGGCTATTTCTCCATCTCCTTCAGTTTAGCAGGCTTCTTCAACTTCTCAGACTCCCACAGGGCTACAAACGGTTCTTCATCGGCTGCCTGGTAGCCGCGCTTCATAAAACCGGTATTGAACCCGAAAGCCGCCTTACCAGTAGTGTCCATCGATAGGATGCCGCGGTCGCCTTTCAATTTATCGGCATGCAACTGAATGGCTTTTTCAGTGGCTGACTGCAGGGAGTTATCGGCATACTTCATCATGGCGTATACCTCGTGCGCGAGCACACCGCGCATAATTGCCTCGCCCTCGCCGGTGCAACTCACAGCGCATACCTCGTTGTTGGCAAAGGTGCCCCCGCCGATAATGGGTGTATCGCCGACGCGTCCTTTCATCTGGTTAGTCAGTCCGCCGGTGGAGGTGGCCGCTGCCAGGTTGCCGTTGATGTCCAGGGCAACAGCACCCACCGTGTCGGTCATGGAACCGGGCATGGCTTTCTTCCCTGCCTTTTCCTGCTGCTTGTCAAGCCAGGCCTCTCTTTTCTCAGGTGTCACGAAGTACTCCGGCCCTTTGAGTGGCAGGTTGTTGGCAAGGGCAAATTCCTCGGCACCGGTACCCACCAGCAGGCAGTGTTTGCATTTCTGCAGAATTACCTTAGCCAGACTAATGGGGTGCTGCACATACCGCACACCACCTACTGCCCCAACCCGAAGGGTATTGCCGTCCATAATGGCGGCATCGAACTCAGTCTCTCCCCGCTGTGTCAGACTGGCGCCACGTCCGGCATTGAACATGGGGTTGCGCTCCATGCTGTTGACGGCAGCCTCTACTGCATCCAGGGCGCTGCCGCCTTTTCCCAATACATCATACCCTTCTTTCAGAGCATCGGCCAGGCCCTGTCTGTACGCTTCTTCTTTTTTCTTATCAAGTTCGCCGGGCTTTAGGGTTTCTGCGCCGGCGTGTATCGCAATTGCATATTTCTTCATATTCGTTTTTTCGTTTGGTGTAGCCTCCGGAATTGCGAGGCGAGCTATACCTGGTTTTAACAGGGCATAACCCAGCGCTGCAGCGGCTGCCACCTGGTTTTAGCGGCCGCCGGAGAAACGTTGCTTTAGAATGAATCCTGCTCGAGTGAGGAGATGTGCCGGTGCTCAATGATGCGGAAACTCTCCACCATTTTTACAGACTCCGGTATGTCTTCCGAAAACAGGGCGATGAAGGCACCCTCCGGGGCATACTCCATGGCATGGGCCAGGGCGCGACTTTCCTGGTTGATCTCAGTGATTTTCATATCAGGCTTCACCGATATGATGCCTTGCTTGAGCAGACTGTTGATCTCGTGTCCGGGTTTGCCGCGCAGGTCCTTGTCCTGCCGGATGATAATCTCGTCAAAGGTCTCGGCTGCAATGCGGCCGATCTCGATGGTATCTTCTTCCTGCCGGTCGCCTACACCCGCCACGATGCCAATTTTGTAGGTAGCATGCACATTGTCGATAAAGTCGGTGATGGCCTCCATGCTGGCAATGTTGTGGGCATAGTCGATGAGCACTTCATAGCGGGGCAGCTTGAAGAGATTCATGCGGCCCGGCGTGGTTTCGGCGGAAGGTATAAAGGTGCGCAAGGCGGTTCTGATCTCGGGTATCTCGAAGTGGTTGATATACCCGGCCAGGGTGGCAGCCAGCACGTTCTGAATGTTAAAGCGGGCACGTCCACCAAAGGTCAGCGGAATATCCGCCACCCGGTCAACCCGGATCTTGTAGGTGTTCTTAAAGATGGAAATATACCCATTCTCCAACACGGCAGCCAGTCCACCTTTGCTGATGTGCTGCAGAATGCGCGGGTTGTTTTCATCCAGACTGAAGAAGGCCACCTTACAGGAAAGGCCGGTCGCCATTTCAAACACCAGGTCATCGTCCGCATTGAGCACAGCATAGCCGCTCGGGCACACCGTGCGCGGGATCACCGCCTTCACCTCGGCCATTTCCTCTACCGTGTTGATGTCGCCGAGTCCCAGGTGGTCTGCCGACACGTTGGTTACGATGCCGATATCGCATTGCCGGAAGGCCAGGCCGGAGCGCAGCAAGCCACCCCGGGCGCACTCCAGTACCGCGTAGTTCACCGTAGGGTCCTTGAGTACGAACTCGCTGCTATAGGACCCGGTGGTATCGCCTTTGATGATCTTCTTGTCCTGGATGTAAATGCCGTCGGTGGTGGTATAGCCTACCTGATAACCCTTGAACTTGAGCATGTGTGCCACCAGGCGGGTGGTGGTCGTTTTGCCGTTGGTACCGGTAATGGCCACAATAGGTATACGGGTCGGGCTGCTGTGCGGAAAAAGCATGTTGATGATCGGCTCCGCTACGTTTCTGGGCAAACCGTCTGTCGGGGAGATGTGCATGCGCAGGCCGGGAGCAGCGTTCACCTCGATCACGGAACCTCTTGTTTCGGGTAGCGGGATGGCAATGTCGGTCGTCATTACATCAATACCGCATACGTCCAGCCCGATGATGCCGGCGATGCGCTCGGCCATGAGCACATTGTAAGGATGCACCAGATCCGTTACGTCGGTGGCTGTGCCGCCTGTGCTGAGGTTGGCCGTACTCTTCAGGTATAGCACTTCGCCCGCAGGCAACACCGACTGCAGCGTCAGGCCTTTTTCCTTGATCAGGTTGCGGGTATGCTTGTCGACTTTGATGTGGGTGAGCGCCTTTTCATGCCCTATACCTCTTCTGGGGTCTTTGTTCACCTCCTTCACTAGTTGCTGTATGGTCGAGATACCGTTGCCGGTGACCATGGCGGGTGTACGTTTGGCAGCGGCAGTGAATTTGCCATTGATGACCAGCAGGCGGTAGTCGTCGCCGGTGATGAACTGCTCCACCATCACTTTTTTAGAGAAACGCTGCGCCTCTGTGAGGGCTCTCACCGCTTCTTTCCAGGAATTAATGTTAATGGACGCCCCCTTTCCCTGGTTACCATCCAGCGGCTTGACTACCACAGGATAGCCCAACTCCTCGACTGCGGTCTCCAGTTCATCGGTATCCTGCACTATGCTGCCGAGCGGAACCGGTATACCTGCATCGTCCAGGATGAGCTTGGTAGCGTTTTTGTTGCCGGCGTTCTCCACTGCAAAAAAAGAGGTGCGGGAAGTCATGGCAGCCTGAATGTGTCTTTGGTAGATGCCGTAACCAAGCTGAATGAGTCCGCTGCGGTGGTTGTTGATATAAGGTATACCTCTGTTTACGGCCTCTATTATAATGGCCTCGGTGCTGGGGCCAAAGTACTCGTCTTCCCTTATCTGGTGCAGTCTGGCAATGTCCTGCACGATACTGGGCTTCTTGCCTTTGGCCATCAGCTCGGTAATGCGCAATGCAGCATGAGCCGCGTACTCGCCGGCACGTTCCTGCTGATAGGAAAATACCACATAGTCCACGCCTGGTGCGGGCCCGGCGTAGCGCCTGCCATAGCCACTGCTCATGCCAGCCAGCGTTTGCAGTTCGAGCGCAATGTGCTGCACCACCTTGCTAAATGTGGTGCCTTCGCGCACGAGCCTGAAAAAACCACCGGGCGTTCCTTTTGATGAGCGGTGCTCATACATACCCGGGAAAAGCTTTTCTAAACGCTCCGGAAACTGGGGCACTTCATTGGTGAGGACATCCTTCAGGCTTTCCAGATCGAGCTTCAGGACAATTATTTTGGGATGCTTAATAGACCAGTAATTAGGTCCACGCATGATCCTCAGTTCAAGTATTTTCATTTGCTTTCACACTTCAGGTTTGAGCCTGTCAGAAACAGGTCGCTGGCCGCGAGGGCTGTGCATAAGTTTAGTACGGATTGGGAAAAATTTGGGAGAACACAAGCATTGTAAAAAGGGCTTAAGTCATTCAAAAATAAGTAGTTTAAACAGCCCAGATCAAACAGGAAGTGTTTAGTACCAGCTGCTTCCGTATTTCTACCCCTTTTAAGTAAACGGCCGCTTTGAGCCCGTTAATTCTAAAACCCAGGCCCGTCTGCGTCGTTTAATTACTGCGTGTTTTGTCTAAATAAGTATTCAATAAGTTCTATAATTATATTAACTATAAAGCAATGGCAAGAGATTATCAGGATGACTATGGTAGAGGGAGCTACCGCTCGCACGACCGTGACCGCCCTCAACATGAAGACCAGGGTTTTTTAAACCGGATTGGTGATAAAATCAGCAATGCATGGGAGCGAATAACCGGTGATGAGGACGAACAGCGTCAAAGGAGCAGTGCGCATTACCCTTATTCCGGAGAGCGTGATCGCGGGGGATATGGCTCGTCAGCTTACGGTTCAGGCGCTTCGGGCAGTTATGAGCAGGGCAGTAGCCAGTACGGGCAGTCCCAAATGGGCAAGTATAGCCCGCAGCGCTCCGAAGGCAGCAGGTATATGGGTGCTCCCCGATCCGGGCAGGGCTGGAGCAGCAGCGGTTACAGTGGCCGTATGTCTGACTATGGCAGCTCTCCGCAGCAGCGTGGCCAATCGCAGGGCGGAAGCGGCTATGGCAGTTCCCAGGGTTATGGTTCCGACTCATCGCAGGGTAGCAGTTATGGTGGTAGCGGTTCTCCTTATGGAGCAGGCTCCAGCGGAGGAGAGTATGGTGCATCCGGGTACACAAACTATGGCGGCCCCTCTGGTTACGGCGAGGCATCAGCAGGATACGGTCGTAGCTCAATGGGTTTCCCGCGTGGCTCCGACTATGGAAGCGGCGGCTCCGGCTCTATGGGAGGCGGTTACTTCGGTAGCGGAGCAGGGCCCTGGAGTGGTGGGCCTTACGGTGACACCGGCACCGCCGGCTACCGGGCAGACAGTGGTTCGCAGCGAAACACTGGCGGCACCTTCGGTCAAGGCTCCCAGGGCAGGGACAGCTACAACAGCTCCGATTACGATTATTCGCGCAGGGAGCAGTTGCGCCGGGGGCAGTCAGACCAAAGCCATGGCAGCGACTGGGATAGGTGAAACGCCCCAGGGATGTTGAAACAAAAAGGGACTGCATGCAGTCCCTTTTTTATTTAGTGATCATCTGTCTCGCGTCTTCCACAGTGTCCGCCGACTTGATCAGGCGGTCAAGGCCCAAGATCTCAAACACGTTTCGGATCTTAGGCGGCATGTTCACCATAACCAGGTCCATTTCCTTCAGGTTACAGGCCTGAAAGGCGGCCAACACCACACCCAGCCCGGCCGAGGAAATGTAGGTAAGATCACTGCATTCGATTAGCACAAATCCCGACGAGGCAGCGATTGCCTCTTCCAGTGCGTTGTCGGCGTATACAGACGAACTGGCATCGAGCTCTCCTTTGAATTTGAGCAATGCCCCCTTGCCAATCGTATCTGTTGTAACGCTAAAAGTTTTCATGTATCGTAGGTTTTCCCTTTTGATCAATCTCCCTAACGTTTAGGATAATTTATACCCTGCCAGGAGATGCTTCGTTTGTGCTTTTGCCTCTCATACGCAAAAATGTGATTCAGGCTGTCCTGCCCGAGGGCGTATGCCTTTCAAAGGTATAAGAAAAATCTTCCTTTCGATACTATACCTATGAGTCTAAGTAAACTGGCCATTTAATTCTGGCTAGATTGGTAGTAAATACGTACATAACTCTGCAGTAAATACTGAATTTTTACCAATGTATCAATTTTAAGTGTTATGTAGGATAGCTGCAATTGTACATTCAGTTATTTATGATGAAAATTGTTGTCGGATGGAATCGCCGGGAATAAGGGGCTTGCGCGACCTTAGATTCAAACATAGAACATGATAAACCTGATAATCACCGATGACCATAAAATAGTACGTGATGGCTTGAAAGCGTTGCTGCAAGACCAGATTGCTGTGCGGGTGGTAGGTGAAGCTGCAAGTGGTAGCGAACTGCTTGATTTACTCCCCGCAGTAGAGGCAGATATTGTACTGATGGACATCAATATGCCCGGGATGGATGGCTTTGATACGGCTGCTCATATCCAAAAGCGCTATCCTGAACTCAAGGTGGTCGTGCTTTCTATGCTGAGCCACGAAAAATATGTGAATCGTATGATGGAGCTCGGTGCCTCCGGCTATATCTTGAAAAATGCCGGTAAAGAAGAGCTGTGCTGTGCCCTGCAACTTATCGCGCAGGGTTGCCGCTACATCAGTCCGGATGTAACACTGGAGCTGCTCCGCAAGGTGAAGCAGCTACCGCCCGAAACGCTGACATCCAACGGCAATGGAGATGAGCACCGGGAATTGTCTAAGCGAGAACTTGAGGTGCTGGCCCTGATCGGTGAGGGCTATACCAATGCAGAGATTGCCGATAAGCTGTTTACAAGCAAGCGCACCATAGAAACCCACCGGCAAAACCTGCTCGACAAAACCAAAGTCCGCAATACGGCGGCGCTTGTGAAATACGCCCTACTACGCGGCCTGATTTCCTGAGGTAGAAGCAGTTTCCTGATTCAGAATAAGCATTGCTTTTCTTAGCGCATTTGTCGGGAGGCAAGGCAGTTCGCAGCTGACATTTTAGGTATGACCAAGCTCCGTAGCTGTGGTATTTTCGTATCTTGTGATGAAACCATAGCCTCACTGCGCCATGCATCAGAACCGAAGTGTCGCACGACTCCTTTTCGCTGAGGAAACAGACATGGGTGGCCTGCCGCTTCGTCAGCCACTGCCTACCAGCCAGGTAGAGCAGCACGATCCATTCCTGCTGCTGCATCACCTAACCACCACTATTCTGCAATCAGATTATCCCTACAAGCTGGGAGTTGATCCGCATCCACACCGTGGTTTTTCGCCGGTCACGTTTGTGTACCAGGGAGGGGTGCACCATCGCGACTCACGCGGAAACGACAGTGTGGTATGGGCGGGCGGCACCCAATGGATGGATGCTGGTCGCGGGATTGTGCACAGCGAGCGTCCTCCCCGCGAGATGCAGGAGCAAGGAGGCGTGCAGGAGATCGTGCAGTTGTGGGTGAACACTCCGCGGGCTCTTAAAATGGAGCAGCCTGCTTATTTTGCCTTGCAAGCCGAAAATACCCCTACGATTTCTGAAGATGAAGGGCGCGTGCATATCGCTGTAGTGGCGGGAGAATACAAGGGCACTAGTGGGCTTGTAAAGACGCCGGGCCCCGTAATGGCACTTCGCCTCACGCTACAGGCAGGTGGCCATTGCACCATCCCAATACCTCATGACCATAACGCCATGCTATACCTGCTCGATGGTGAGGTGGTGCTGGAAGGCTATGGACTGATAGAAGGCGTATACCTGGCACTCCTGGACAGAGATGGCGATGTTTGTACGATCACTGCCCGGCAAGTCACGCGCCTGTTGCTGCTTTCAGGGAAGCCACTGGATGAACCGCTGGCCATGCACGGCCCCTTTGTGATGAATACCCAAACCGAAGTGATGCAGGCCATGCGCGACTACCAGATGGGCAAGATGGGCATACTGTTCGAGTAAGCTGAATTTACTGGCTCTTGTCAGAGTGTCCTCTGCGTGCCGGTTTTGCGGGAGGACCGTCTGTCTGTAAACTCCTATTAGCAATTTATTAAGCTGACTTTTGCCGGGTACTCTTTCAAATCTTTTTGCCAACGGGTTATCTCCTGGTACGATGGCTGGCGCACCATTTCCCTTCAAAAGACATACCTGCTCAAAAGACACTCCGATCGGCGGGGCACCATAGCGCAGTTTTTTAAAATCACTTATTCAATTTGTACCCTGATAAGTTCATGTAATAACTGAAGCAGTGGGCGCGCAACTGTGCGGTAAGGTATAGGGCAGGATTAATAAGGTATACAACTACCCATATTTAGCCCCGGGCTGCAAATTGGTGAGAACCAAACCCAGGTGTACATAGGTGCTGTACCAGCCTTGTGAATCTACCTAAAACGGAAGGCAATTTGCCAGGGACTGTGCTCAAACACTACATGACCGATGTAAGACATCCGCTTGAACGTGTGTTGTAACATAAGTTGCAATATGATTATTTAAAGGTGCAACAATGAATTAAATTATGGGGTTCTATTGGTTATATTCTATTTTAGATGCTATACCTTGTTTGTTTAATGTAATTATTTTGTGATAGGGTTCCGTATTACACTCTTTATAATAGCACCCTTGTTTACCAATATTCTCTCTGCCCTACTGCTTTTCTTTGGGTGAAGCAGGCTTTTTACTTTAATACACCTTATGTAACACGTTTAACTAATCCTTATTTTATGAGAAAACTTTTCGCAGTGGTTGTGGTCAGCCTTTTGGCAATAAGCAACATTTTTGCACAGGCCTATGTCGATAGCAAACTCAAGGAGGCCATTACCGACAAGACCAAGCTGGTGCAGGTAGTAGTAACTTTCAAAGGTGAAAGTGCTCCTACGCTGCTCGACCTCTCAACACTCACGCAGGCCGGCATCACACAAGGCCTCACACTCAAATCACTTCCCATCGCCGGTGTACTCGCTACTGGCCTGCAGGTAGATCTACTTGCCAAGAGCTCCCGCGTACTCTCCCTTTACCTGAACGAATCATTGCAATATGAAAGCAATTCCGGCACTGCGCTTACCGGCGTAGATAAGCTGCGCAAAGACCCACTGTTTACCAGTCGTAACGGTGGGTTTCCTGTTTCCGGCAAGGGCATAGGCGTACTGGTAAACGACAGCGGCGTGGATGGCACGCACCCTGACCTGCAGTTCGGTAAAAACCTGGTGCAGAATGTGACGGCTGCCACAAACCTCAACGCCATATCTTCTTTACTGCCCTACACACCGATCGAAAACGTGCCCAACACCGACGCGACCGGCGGCCACGGCACACACGTGGCAGGTATAGTGGGCGGCACAGGACAGGCCTCGCAAGGTTTGTATGAGGGCGTGGCACCGGGCGCTAAACTGGTGGGTTACGGCTCCGGCGCCGCTTTGCTCTTGCTCGATGTGCTTTCCGGCTTCGACTACGCCATTACCAATCAGGCACGTTACAACATCCGCGTGATCACCAACTCCTTCGGCACGACCAGCGACACCGGCACCGACGTAAACCCGGCCGACCCGATCACGCTGGCCACCAAGCGCTGCGTGGACCGCAATATTGTGGTGGTGTTCTCGGCGGGTAACTCTGGCCCAGGTTCCGGTACCATGACCGGTCAGTATAAGAAAGCCCCCTGGGTGATTGCGGTGGCCGCCGGCGACAAGTCAGGCCAACTGGCCAGCTTCTCTTCACGCGGTGTAAAAGGCAAGGGAGGTTCTTTCTCCCTCGATGGCAAAACCTATACCTGGGAGGACCGCCCGACGGTGACATCTCCAGGCGTGGATATTATCGCCGCCCGTGTTATTGCGCCAGTTTCCTCGTTGTCGGCTGACAAAGACGCTGCAGAACTGGATCCGGCACACGTGCCCTACTACACGCACATGAGCGGTACTTCCATGGCAGCGCCGCATGTGGCGGGCATTGTGGCTTTGCTTTTAGAAGCCAACCCCTCGCTCACACCTTACCAAGTGAAGGAAATTCTGCAGCAAACCGCCACCAACATTCCGAACCGTGAGAAGTGGGAGGTAGGGGCCGGTTACGTGAACGCCTATGCCTCGGTTGACAGAGCCTATCGCTCTTCCGCTCCCTATGGCTCGACGCTGAACATGAACCGCACGTTCAACAGCAATGTGAACGCCAACAGCGAGACGCTCAACTTCGCAATCGACTACAACCCTGCAACGCCTGCTACTAACATCTATACCTTTAATGTAGCTTCTGGTACTACGGGTATCGAATCCAAGATCAGAACGCAGGGTATTGCCGGTGAGACGGGCAACCCGGTAAGACTAACGCTAATCTCCCCGAGCGGTGCCCGCACAAGTGCCGGCATCCCGGTATTGTTTGCCTTAAGCTATGACCGTGGCGTGGCAGTTGCCTCACCGGAGCCAGGCACATGGACCGTTGAGATATCCGGTCTGAACGGCGTTGCCTTCCCGGAAAACATAAACGGCGTGGTGAACATGATGACGGCGGCCGGCACTACCGGACTCAATGACATTGCCGGTCACCCGGCAGAAGCCTCTATCAAGATGGCAGTAGGCGCCCGCCTGGCCGATGGTCTGAAAGGCGGCGGTTACAAGCCGGATGAACTCTTAAAGCGCATCGACCTGGCAGACTACCTGGTGATGGGAGAGGCGATCCGTCAGTACTTGCCAGTGGACGGATCTTATACTCTGACTGACGTGAAAGAGCGCAACCTCATCGCAGAATCGGTAACCGCCCGTGGCGCCGCCCTACGTGACAAGAACCATATGCAGAACGGCATCATGCTGGCTACTGCTCCGGGCAAGTTCAATCCGAACGGTAAAGTGAACCGCGCCGAGCTGGCCTACTCGCTGGTGCAGGCACTTGGGCTGCAAAGCTACGCCCTGGAGCGCAACGGCAAAACACCAACCGTGGCTTATAATGGCAAGGACTATCCGATTGAGGATGCCGCCGACATACCTGCCGGACTGGAAGGCTATGTGAGCGTGGCGCTCGAACTGAACTTGATTAACGCCTTCTTCACCATCACACAGGGGCCATATGACCTGGAGCCTGTACTGCACGCCAATTTCAAGCCGCTGCAGGATGTGACCCGCGCAGACTTTGCCGTGGTTATTACCCGCACGCACGGCCTGTGGAACAGCGGGCAGCAACCGCTTGCCGCGGAAGGCACCACCAATCTGGCTATATCAGCAGAAGGCAGACTCGTAAGCTACCCGAACCCATTTGCTGATGTAACAACCATCCGCTATGCGGTAGAACAGGAGGGACCTGTAACTGTGGAAGTGTTTGACATACTGGGTAAGAAAGTGCGTACCCTGGTGTCAGAGAACAAGACGGCCGGAGAGCACGAGATCGACTTCAGAGCAGGAAGTCTGCCAGCCGGTACCTACATCTACAAAGTAGAAGCAGGGCAGAAGGTATACTCCAATAAGATGCTGTTGGCAAAATAAAGCCTCCGTAAGCATGATGCAAAAAAGGCTCTCCTGATTGGGAGGGCCTTTTTTGTTGAGTTGAATCCTGTTCCCGGAAATATACTGTATCACTTTGCCAGTGTTATAAGTATATTGTACCTAAACATTTTCCGAGCGTATAGCCAGTTGTGGCTATTTTAATGGTTTTGCCATATATTAACAATTGCTCAGAAAAAGTGCATAAGCAGTAGAATAGGCGATACTTCCATATTTTGTAGTATTTCGCTGTTCGCTGCTTTTATTTTAAAACGCAGCAGAGTCACTGGGCGATTGCCTTTTGAACACTGTAAAAACAGAAACAAGTAGCATTTAAATATGAAAGCATACAGCAAGTGGTATCATCCTTACGAGATCAACGAGAAGTATCAGAAACGTGTGGCCTATTTCAGCATGGAGTTCGGTATACACCAGGCACTCAAGACTTATTCGGGTGGCTTGGGTTTCCTGGCCGGCTCTCACATGCGCAGCGCGCACGATTTGCGCCAGAACATGATCGGCATCGGGATACTTTGGAAATACGGCTACTACGACCAGACGCGCAACGATGACCAGACCATGCGGGTACAGTTTCAGAAGAAGTACTATACCTATCTGGAAGACTCAGGCATCATGGTAACCGTGAATGTGAACGGGCACCCGGTAAAAGTCAAAGCCCTGGTGCTGCGCCCCGAAGTGTTCGGCACTGTGCCGATGTATTTCCTGACCACCAACATCGAGGAGAATGATCACCTGGCACGCACCATTACCTTCCATCTCTATGACAAGGAACCGTCGACCCGTATTGCCCAGAGCATTGTGTTAGGTATAGCCGGTGCCAAAGTAGTAGAGGAACTGGGTGGTGCTGATATTTACCACATGAATGAGGGACATGCCCTGCCGCTGGCTTTCTATCTGCATGAGCGATTCGGGAATACCGAGGATATGCGAAAGCGCGTTGTATTTACCACCCACACCCCCGAGAAAGCCGGAAACGAGGTACACGACATTCACCTGCTCAACAAAATGTCGTTCTTCAACAACACCTCCCTGGAAGAAGCCCGCCGGATGACGGGGATGCACGGCAATTTCTTTGACTATACCCTGGCTGCCTTACGGATTGCCAGAATAGCCAATGGGGTATCGCAACTGCATGGGCAAGTGGCGCGCGACATGTGGTATGAAAACGAAAATGTGTGCGAGATCAAGGCTATTACCAACGCACAGAATGCCCGCTTCTGGATGGACAACACCATGCGGCAAGCGTTGGAGCGTGATGATAACCAGGCCCTGGTGCAGCGCAAGGCAGATATGAAGCAGGAGCTTTTCGAACTGGTGGCTGACCAGACGGGCAAACTTTTCCGGAAGGATGTGCTCACCGTGGTGTGGGCCCGCCGCTTTGCCGCCTACAAGCGGGCTGACTTGCTGGTGCATGATATCGAACGCTTCTTTGAGATGATCTCGAATAAGTCGCAGCCTGTGCAGGTAATCTGGGCCGGTAAGCCTTACCCATTCGACGAGGGAGCTGTGAGTGTGTTCAACAGCCTGGTGAACCTTTCCTACCAACGCAAAAACTTCGCGGTGCTGACAGGTTACGAAATTGGGTTGTCCCGCAAACTGAAGCAGGGGGCCGACATTTGGCTGAACACACCGCGCCGTCCACGCGAAGCCTCCGGAACCAGTGGTATGACCGCAGCCATGAACGGAGCCGTCAACCTGTCGGTGCTGGACGGCTGGCTGCCGGAGTTTGCCCGACACGGCGAGAACAGCTTTGTGCTGCCGGTAGTAGACACCAGTTTGCCTGATCCGATGCAGGACGAGATTGATCACAAAAACCTGATGAACATTCTGGAAGGGGAGGTGATTCCGACCTACTACAATGATCGGAACAAATGGATGAAAATCGTAAAGCAGAGCATGCGCGATGTGATGCCGTTCTTCGACTCAGACCGCATGGCGCATCAGTATTATGAGCAGATGTATTAACGCTGCCCTTTATGAGTAATGACGAATGATGCATAAATAAAAAGCGAAGTGAAATGAATATTGATTATTCATTTCACTTCGCTTTTTAATGACTATTTGCTCGCCATTACATTACTTAATACTCATTCGTTATTACTCATTCTCTCTTCCAAAGCGGCTTCCGAAGAAATCGCCTTGCTTCCAGCTTGGGCGCTTTGTTGCATTCGCCACCTGGTAGCTGATCAGGAAATTCAGCTGCACGTACTTTTTGCCGGCGTCAAAGTCGAAGGTACTGGTTACCTCGTCCTGTGGCAGGTGGTAGTGCACTTTGCGCCATACTTCTACCTGCTTGTTCAGGTTGTTTTGTCCGTCTTTGGTCTTGTTGCCATACTTGATGTGCAGGGCAGGTATACCCTGCATCACAAAGCTGTACTGGTCGCTGCGGATAAAGCGCATTTGCTCCGGCTCCGGATCTTCCTCTACGGTCATGCCCAGATGTTGCGCGGCAGTGCTCACCTCATTTTCGAGCGTAGAGTGGTTCGCACCCAGCCCTACAACCGACAGAAGCGGCGCGATGATGGTGGGCATGTCGGTGTTGATGTTGGCCACGATCTGCTCTACCGGAACCGTCGGGTAGCGAGCGAAGTAGGCGGAGCCCAGCAGGCCCATTTCCTCAGCCGTTACCATCACAAACAGCACAGAACGCTTTGGTTTTTCCTTCAGTCTGGAATAGATCTTGCCGATCTCGAGCACACTGGCCACACCAGAGGCGTTGTCGTGGGCACCGTTGTAGATGGAGTCGCCGTTTACGGCACGGCCTATACCTACGTGGTCTAGGTGGGCGCTGTGTACCACATACTCGTTTTGTAATTGTGGATCAGAACCGGTGATCTTGCCGATCACGTTGTGGCTTTCAAAATCGTTGTAGTTGGAGGTATAGCTCGTGCGCAAGGTATGGGCGAGCGGTGCAGAAGCAGGCTTGCCTTGCTTCAGTTGCTCTCCGAGCTTGGCCATTTCTATACCTGTCCCTTTCAGGAGCTGTTCAAATGTGGCGGCGTTGATGTTGGCCAGCACACGGATCTTGTCCGACACGTAGTTGCGCGACACGGCCACCTTGCCGTTCGGGTCCATTACACTGTATGTTCCGCGTTCCAGGTTAGCAACACCCGCCTTTGGGTTGTCTGTTGCCACAAGCACGCCTATGGCACCTTTTTCGGCGGCGATCTTCAGCACCGTCATCATGTCGCGGCTGTAGGCCGACACCGTAGAAGGGAAGCTGGCAGGTGCACCGCGCAGTACAACCACGATTTTATCTTTCACGTCTATACCTGCATAATCGTCGTAGCCTAGGTCAGGCGCGCTGATGCCGTAACCTGCAAACACGAGCGGGGCCTCTACGTTCACCTCCGGCTCTTCGGCATGTGGGTATACCGAGAAGTCTTTGTTATAGGTCAGTTCAAGCTCGCTGCCCATCGAGTCGGCCAGGGTCATGCTGGCCTCTTTGCCGGGAAATGACTGGCGCAGGCGCACCAGTTGCAGGTAGGTGCCGTTCTCACCGCCGGGCTCTATACCTGCTTTTTTGTAGTGCTCCACCACATAGTCCACAGCCATCTGGTAGCCTTCGGTGCCAGGCTTGCGGCCCAGCAAACGATCATCGGCGAGGTACTTGATGTGGGCCTTTATATCATTTGGCTTTACTTTTTTAAGCGATTTCTCAACAGGTTTGTCGAGAGCCAGTGACTGGGCGGAGGCACTCCCTTGCAGTAAGAGGCCGCAGGAAAGGGCCAGGAACAAAAAGCGTTTCATTAAAGTCAGATTGGTTGTTTCTCCAAATATAAGAGAATTGTGGCATAGCGCCTATCCTATACCTGCCCTTCAGGTATAGAAGAACAGGCATAGGCTTACTTTCTACGTTTCTTGCGCCGCTCTATTCCCCGCAGTATAAAAGTCATCGCTGTGAGGAACAACAGAAAAAGGATCAGACTCAAAATTTTCATGCCTGAGGGAGTTGGCGTTTGAAGGGCGGGGAAAATGTTTGTGCCTTACCCGGCTTTGGTTTCTTCCTGATGCACGAGGTAACTGGTGAGCTTGTCCCACTGCAGTCCCTGAAAACCGGCCCAGCCACCTTCCGCTATCAGCGTGTTCAGCACGGAGCGGTCACCTGACTCTTCGCCCTGGTTGTTAATGTACTCATTTTTGCCAACCTCGGAGGCAATGAGCCTGGTACCTTGCAACTCTACCCGAAACGTACTGCTGGCTTCTTTGGTAAAAAAGTGCTCTGTCACTTCCTCCTCGTCGGCTGGCGGATTAGGTTTTTCACTGGGGTGCACTGTAAACTCAGCCAGGTTGTCCTCTATGCGGATGCTGGATATATTTACCCAGTTTTCTACATTGGAGGCCGGCAGCGTGATCTTCATGAAATACCCAATCTCCGGTATTTCCGCCGTCGTTTTCAGCCCTCTGGCATTGTGCAGCTCAAAAGTGGAATTGATACCCTCCAGGTTCGACCAAAGGTTTACGTTGAACAGCTTTTTTTTAGATTCTTCAAATGCCGTCCGCGCACTGGCTACATCCGGGTAGTCCTGCTCATTCTGGTAGAGTTTGTCTTTCGACTCCTCTCCCTTTAATACTTTCACTTCCTCTTTTACCTTGTCGACTATTTTCTTGATGCCCATGGTCCGTAATGTTTAATCCGACTTTACCTTACGCACGAAAAGAATGCAAGGTATAGGCTATACCTGTATAAATTGCTCTGCGGTGTCAGAGGTCGCAGGTATAGCCGATCTAAAAAACAAGCCCTTCCACCAAAGGCAGAAGGGCTTGCAGGAAAGGGTTTAGGTATAATGAGCTTTGTTGTGAACGATATCTTCAGGTATAGCTGAATGAAGCTTAAGAATGCACTTGTTTTGCCGGTGCTTCCTCTTCGATCAGCGGTGTCACATCCTCGTCCGCTTCCAATGACCAGCCGGTTCTAAGGCCGATGATGAACCAGGCCAGGGCCAGCACACCACCTGCAAAGATCGTGTCGCCGATCACACGCAGCCAGCGCAGGACGTTCATCGTGTCAGTCTGCATAAACTCCATAGAGCGGGCGTACCACAGACCATGCTCCACGCTCGCCCAGGTTTGCATCAGACCGATTGGCAGCACACTAATCAGTACCATCAAAATCAGGCCGATGTTGATAGACCAGAAGGCGAAACTGATGACACCGTCTTTCCAGCGGCGACGGGCAGACAGACCTTTGAGCACGAATAGCATCAGGCCGATACCCAGCATGCCGTATACCCCGAATAGTGCAGTATGGGCGTGCACAGGCGTGGTGTTAAGTCCCTGCATGTAGTAGAGCGCGATCGGCGGGTTGATCACGAAACCAAACACACCGGCACCCACTAGGTTCCAGAAAGCCACGGCTACGAAAGAGTAAATTGGCCACTTATAAGCTTTGATCCAGAGGGTAAGCTTGCTGATCTGCAGGTTATGGTAGGCCTCGAAACCGATTAATACCAGTGGTACCACTTCCAGCGCACTAAAGGTAGCTCCCAGGGCCATTACTGCCGTTGGCGTGCCGCTGAAGTACAAGTGGTGGAAAGTACCCAGTATACCACCGAACAGGAAGATGATCGTGGAGAACAGTACCGTAGTGGTAGCGATTTTGGTATCCAGCAAGCCCATGCGCACGAACAGGAAGGCGATGACTACCGTAGCGAACACTTCGAAGAAGCCCTCTACCCACAGGTGCACCACCCACCAGCGCCAGTACTCGGCAATAGCCAGGTTGGTGTGCTGTCCCCACATCATGCCAGCGGCATAGAACAGGGCAATGGCAGCTGACGATATCAGGAACATACCCAGCAGGTGGCGTCCTTCCACGTCGTTTTTAAAGGCAGGCAGGATCGCACGCACCATCAGGGCCAGCCACAGGAACAAGCCCACCAGCAGGAAGATCTGCCAGAAACGACCCAGGTCCACATACTCGTAGCCCTGGTGACCGAACCAGAAGTTTTCGGTATAGCCCAGCTTCTGCATGATGCCGTACCACTGACCGGCCAGCGAACCGGCCACGATGATGAGCAAGCAGACGAAGAGGAAGTTCACGCCCAGTTTCTGGAATTTCGGCTCGTGACCCGACACGGCAGGTGCTATGTACAGACCAGTAGCCAACCAGGAAGTCGCAATCCAGAAAATGGCCAGCTGTACGTGCCAGGTGCGGGTAATAGAGTAGGGGAGGTACTCAGCCAGCGGGAAGCCATACAAAGCCTGCCCCTCCACACCGTAGTGCGCTGAGACAACCCCGAGCGTGACCTGGACGAGAATAAGGGCGGTTACAATCCAGAAGTACTTCAGGGTGGCCTTCATAGAAGGCGTAGCCGTCAAGCCCAGTAAAGGGTCCTGCTTCGGTAGTTTGGAGTGGTCTATTTCTTCTTCGCGGTTGGAAGCGTAGTAGTATGCCAGCATACCCACACCCGCGATCAGGATGATTACCGAGAAACCGGTCCAGATGATCAGGTCGGAGCTAGGCTCGTTGGCCACCAGTTTCTCGGCAGGCCAGTTGTTGGTATAGGTAATTTTTTTGCCCGGACGCTCCGTCACGCAGGCCCAGGAGGTCCAGAAGAAGAAGGTGTTGAGTTTTTCCATGCGCACCGGATCTTCCACGGTGTTGTCCTTCATGGCGTAGGCGTCGCGGTGTTTGGCCAGTGCCGGGTCGTTCATAAACAGGCCGGTATAGTGCTTGCCCACTTCGGCAATGGCCTCGGCACGCAGGTCCGACACAGTCAGGATACCTGTCTCAGGGTCGTAGGTGTTCGCACGGATCTGCTTCTGCAGACGGGCCTCCAGCATGGCCTTTGTCTCTTCGTCCAGGTCGTCATAGAGCACGCCCTTTTCCTGCTGCGCCCAGTAGTCCAGGAAGTACATAGCCTCTTTATGTAGCCAGTCAGCGCTCCAGTCAGGTGCAATGTAGGCGCCGTGGCCCCAGACAGAGCCCAATTGCTGGCCGCCCGTGGACTGCCATACGTTCTGCCCGTCTTTAATGTCCTGCTCCGTAAAGAGCACTTTTCCCGAAGTGGTGACCACCTTGACAGGTATAGGTGGTGCTTCTCTGTAAATCTCGATACCGTAGTACCCGAGAACGGCGAAGGAGCCGACGATCACGGCAATAAATCCCAGCCAGAGGTTTCTGTATTTCATAAAGGGTAAAAATTTGAGTGGTATATATTGAATTAGAGTTGAAACTCACTTGCCGGGATTGCTGCCATGATCCTGTTAGAACATGTAGGTCAGGTTCACCATGCTGCGGCGGTTGCCTTCGGTGTGGTGGTGTGCCTCGGTGCTGCTGACAGGCAGTTGCACGGTACCCCCCACGGCGATGTTTTTCACATACACGCTTAGGCCCAGGTTGGTGAAGAAAGAATCACCACCTTTCTGCAGATTAGGGGCTCCTTCTATCCGGTCACCTTCTGCATGCTCGTAGTACACGCCCGCGCTTGGCAACAGGGAGATGCTCTTTACATTTTGCCAGTAAAACAGGTTAGAAGAGGCGCTAAGGCGGTTGCCGAAGCGATAGCCGTTGCTGTTCTCGGTATTAAAGCGGTAGGTCACGTCGTTGCTCAGACCCAGTTGCTTGTAGCGTATGGTATACATGCCGTTTGCCAGATAATCGGTGGTGCCGGTACCGGGTTGCATGTTGGGAGCCAGCTGCTCACCGTGCTCCTGGTTGCGGTATGCGCCTGTGGCGAGTTTCACGCCGCCACCCACTTGCAGCGTGTGCTTCAGATCGCGGTCCATTCTGTCGCCGGTGTTGAGGAGCGAGTAATTGGCCATCAGCGTCACATCCCCGAAGCCTCTGCTTTTAATGGCATGGTGACCACCGGTCTGTTCATTTAGCATATAAGGCACAAAGGCAAATACCTGCACATTTTTGACTGGCACAAAGCGGCCCCACAGCTCGGCAGTGGCAAAATGCTCGTTTGTGACCTGCACATGGTGGCCGTGCGTGGCAGTAGTGGTATAGGAGCGGGTGGTGTAGCGCAGCCCCACAAAGTTTTTATGGAATTGGGGCAAAATACCCATGTAGCTGCCACCCATGGTACAGCCTTTGTCGCAGGCCTGGCTGCTGATGTTGATCGATAATAGCGCGATGGCAAGTAAGAATATCTTTTTCATGACTTAGTTCTCTTGAATTTTAAAATTGAAAGGGGTGGTGCCGAAAGGGAACACCGGGGTCGAAACTAAGCCATGAAGCTTGGGGGATGGAAGATGGCAAAATCGGGTGAGGCATAAGCTCCGGTCAGGTATAGGCAGCGGTTGTTGTTCTCTTTCTGAACGATAGCCGGTGCCAATGGAAGTCGCGCTGTTTGGAAGGCGATCATGTCGATCGTGCTCTGCTGCTGGCGTGGCGCCTGCTTTTCGCGCTCTGTGTCCTTTTGAAGTTCTTTGCGGAGGTGGCATTTGCCCTGGCAGTCAGAGCCAGGTATAAACCTGTTCTCGCAAAGTTCGCTGGCAATGTAAGCTTTGTTGAGTTGATATATCATTAAGACACCCTGCTTGCTCAGGGGCTGCACCAGCACACACAGCACACAAAATATTACAGCAAGCCGTCTCATGACATTTACGCTTCATTTGTTTTTGAACTGTTGCAAAGGTCTTACAGGGTCTCAAGGAGAAAAATGACATAGGTCATTAATAAAAGAGATAAAGGTCTTCTATAAAAAGGAGGTCCAGGAATACCTTTGTACAAGGTTAAGGCGCTAGAAAGCAGACCTGGCTGTAGCACACCTATATAATATAGAGATATGAAAGAAGAAGCAGATAAGTCACAGCAAGCCGGCAGTTCCCAAGGCAGGGAAAGCCATAAGGCACTGCTTACCACTGACCTGACCACTTTGGCACAAGTACTGAAGGAGGAGGAGAACTGGCAAAAAAGCGGGCGGGGATCCAGAACAGTCCTTAAGTCCGAGACGTTGCGCATCCTGCTGAATGTGATGCAGGCCGGAACGGAAATAAAACCGCATCAGGCGCCGGGTCCCATCAGCGTGCAGGTGATGGAGGGTCGGATCAGATTCAACACGCAAGAAGAATCCATGGAGCTTGCCATAGGCCAAATGTTGACGCTGCCGGCGCATGTACGACACAGTGTTGAGGCGCTCGAAGAAGCCACCTTCCTGCTTACGGTATCACCACTTCCCGCACAAGCTTAGCCGAGCTGACGGGCCTGAAAAGCAATGTCTTGCCAGTATATCAGGATCGCCAAAGCAAAAAGATGACAAAGGTCACTATTAAAAGAGATAAAGGTCTTTTATTAAAAAGCATACCAAGAATACCTTTGTATTGTAAATGAAAGCCAAACAGTACCAATTAAAGAGGAGTTCGGTTCTAAAAAATAAATCATCTAAGACAGGATCTGACCCTCACAGTGCAAAACAGTAAACTTCATGAAAATCAAAAAACAAAAACCAACCAACATGAAATCGATCAAATCCGCTGCTTTACTTTTCCTTGCTGCTCTGGTATTCTACAGCTGCTCTTCTGACAACACCGCCACTACTGAAACAAAACAGGAATCAGGCCTGGCCCATCAGGCACCTGCCGCTCCAGTGGAGGATGACGGAAAAGGTATAGGACCCATTACGTCAGTTGAAGTAGGAGCAGAAATAGACGAGGCACTAGCCGCTGAGGGCAAATCCATTTTCGAAGGCAAGTGCTCTGCCTGCCACCAATTGTCTGACCAGAAAGTGGTTGGTCCAGGTATGGCCGGTGTGACAGAACGCCGCAAGCCAGAGTGGGTGATGAACATGATCATCAACCCGGAGGAAATGACTAAAAAAGACCCGGCTGCCAAAAAACTACTGGCCGAGCACTTAACACAGATGACCAACCAGAACATCAACGAAACAGACGCCAGAGCACTGCTTGAGTTCCTGCGTCAGAACGACAAAAATTCTTAATCAAAAAAAACAGCAAAAACCATAACCACGATGAAATCATTATTCACAACCATCAAAAAAGCAGCTCCTGCTGCGGCCTTTACGCTGGCACTTGCTGGCGGCGCGGTACTGCAGGGTTGCAGCAGCGGACCTGGCGAAGGTAGTGCCACAGCTGCTGGTGTTGCCTCAGATGCTGCGCAGGCAGTGTATGTAGCACCTGGCAAGCACGACGAGTACTATTCTTTCCTGTCTGGCGGTTTTAACGGACAGATGTCTGTGTACGGACTTCCTTCCGGCCGACTGCTGAAAATCATTCCGGTGTTCACGCAGCACGGCGAGAACGGCTACGGCTACAACGAAGAGTCCAAGGCCATGCTCAACACCTCACACGGTTTTGTACCTTGGGACGACCTGCACCACCCGAAATTGTCACGTACCAACGGTATGACTGACGGTCGCTGGCTGTTTGCAAACGGTAACAACACACCACGTGTAGCCCGTGTCGACCTGACTACCTTCGAGACAGTAGAGATCATGGAGATCCCGAACTCTGCCGGTAACCACTGCTCGCCCTACCCAACTGATAACAACGAGTACGTGATTGCAGGTACACGTTTCTCTGTGCCACTCGACATGAAAGGCGGTACGGCTGATGTGAGCATGGATGAGTACAAAGACAAGTTCCGCGGCTCTATCTCCTTCATCAAGGTAGACAAGGACAAAGGCGACATGGAACTGGACTTCCAGATCCTGGTACCGGGCTTCGACTACGACCTGGCTAACGGTGGCAAAGGCCCGTCTTCTGACTGGGTGTTCTTCACCACCTATAACACAGAACGTGCCGGTACACTGAAGGAACTGGGTGCTTCGCAAAACGACCGCGACTACCTGGCTGCTGTGAACTGGAAACTGGCTGCCAAGTATGCCGCAGAAGGCAAGGCGAAAGAAATGCCAGCCTACTACTATCACAACAAAATGGACAAGGATACGCACATCGCCAAGTCTACTATCAAGAAGACGGTTCGCTACCTGCTTCCGGAAGACTGCCCGGGCATGATGTACCTGATCCCGGCGCCTAAGTCACCACACGGCATCGACGTGGACCCAAGCGGCGAGCACATGGTAGTAAGCGGTAAACTGGCTGCAACCATCCCGGTGTTCTCTTTCTCTAAAATGCAGAAGGCGATCGAAGACAAAGCGTTCGACGGTGAGATCAACGGTATCCCAGTGTTCAAATACGAGTCTGTGCTGAAAGCCGAAGTGCCTGAGCCAGGTCTCGGACCATTGCACACCGAGTTTGACGGAAAAGGCAACGCCTATACCTCTATGTTCGTGTCTTCTGAAGTGGTAAAATGGAAATTGAGCGACTTCACAGTAGTTGACAGAATGCCGGTTTACTACTCAGTTGGTCACTTGATGATCCCTGGTGGTGACACGCACACACCGGATGGCAAGTACCTGGTAGCAATGAACAAGATCACCAAAGACCGCTACCTGCCGACTGGTCCTGAACTGGCGCACTCTGCCCAGTTGATCGACATCAGCGGCGAGAAAATGCGTATGCTCCTCGACTTCCCGACCGTAGCTGAACCGCACTACGCACAGGCCATCAAAGCCGATAAAATAGCGCCTAACAGTGTGAAATTCTACGACCTGGCCAAGAACAAGCACCCACATGCGGTGAAGAAAGAGTCTGACGCCAGCGTGACCCGCGAAGGCAACGTAGTGAGAGTGAAAATGACGGCCATCCGCAGCCACATGACCCCGGACAACATCGAGGGTGTGCAGGTAGGTGACACCGTACTCTTCCACGTGACCAACCTCGAGCAGGACTGGGACGTACCGCACGGATTCGCGGTGATGGGCGCCAACACAGCCGAAACCCTTATCATGCCGGGCGCAACACAAACCCTGCGCTGGGTACCGAAGAAAGCCGGTGTGTTCCCATTCTACTGCACCGACTTCTGTTCTGCACTCCACCAGGAAATGCAAGGCTACATCAGAGTATCTCCTAAAGGCTCTCCTGTACCGATTTCCTTCTCAACAGGCAAAAAGAAGCCTGCCGCTTAACCAACTGGGATAAGCCGGGCAATACAAAAGCGGAGGTTGCCCAAAGCAGCCTCCGCTTATTTTTTAAATTTCACCTTAAAACCACCAAGGATGAAAGCTTACCACAAAGTGCTGATGATGATAGCCTCGCTGTCTCTCGGTTTGTTATTCCTCTTCCCCATGTGGAAGATTTACCTCAAAGCACCACAGTACCCGGAAGGGCTGGAGATGCACATCTGGGTCAACAAGATTTCAGGTGACACAGAAGGATCGCTTCAGAATTTCAATATTCTCAACCACTACATCGGCATGGAGCCCATTCACGCCGAGTCTTTCGCAGAACTCAAAATCATGCCTTATATCGTCATCTTCTTTATGGTAACAGGTATACTGGTGGCCCTGCTGGGCAATAGAAAACTGGTGCTTTCCTGGGTCGTAATGCTGATGATAGGCGGTGCTGTCGGTATAGCTGACTTCTACATGTGGCTCAACAAGTTCGGTACCAACCTCGACCCGACTGCCCCGATCAAAGTTCCGGGCATGACGTACGTGCCACCACTACTCGGAAGCAAGACGCTCCTTAACTTCGATGCCTTGTCGCTGCCTGCTATAGGAAGCTTGGGAATAGGGCTAGCAATATTGCTGGCAGGTCTGGTGTACTTCTTCAGCCGCAACACAGTGCAAGTGAAAACAGCCAAAAAAGTAATGGCATGAAATCGCTGAACTTATACCTGAACTGCCTGGTGCTGATGGCGCTATTCCTGCTGGCAGGTTGCCAGGTAGAGCCCAGGGCTATTGCCTACGGCGAGGTGAACTGCACCCGCTGCCAGATGACAGTGTCAGATAACAGGTATGGGGCAGAAATGGTTAATGACAAAGGCAAGCCCTTTTACTTTGACTCAGCTGAGTGCCTGGCGGCATACCTGCAGGAAAACCCGGGGCAGGCTGATAAAGCCGCCTTTGTGCTGGTGACCGACTTCACCCGGCCAAACGAACTGATTGACGCCCGTAGTGCCAATTTTATACAAAGCAAAGAGTTGCCAAGCCCGATGGGCATGTTCCTGACGGCTGTGGCCGATCGAGCCACAGCAGATAAAATGCACCAGGAAGTAGGCGGTCGCCTGCTGAACTGGGAAGAGGCCATGAAAGCCGTACAGAATAATGAAAAACCTGAGTAAATACATAGTAGTTTGGACAGCATGCGCTCTGGTGTGGCTGCTGGATAGCCCTGCGGCTTTCGGCGACACACTGAGGGTATGCACCACCTGCGAGTACCACTCCGTGAAAGAAGCTGTGAGCAAGGCGAAAGCCGGCGACGTTGTGCTTGTGGACGGAGGCGTATACCTGGAGTCAGGTATAGAAATCACCCAGCCCATCAGTTTGATCGGGCGCAACAACCCGGTGATAGACGGCCAGAACAGTGGACAGATCATCACCATCAAATCATCCAACGTAAAGCTGGAGGGCTTTACTGTACAGAACGTAGCCGTGAGCTACATGCGCGACGACGCCGCCATCCGGGTGGCCGACCGCGAAAACATTCAGATCCTCAACAACACAGTGCTCAACACTTACTTCGGGATATACCTGCAAAACGCCGACAACAGTGTGGTGAAGGGCAATGTGGTAAAAGGAGAGAATACCGGCAAAATAGAATCGTCACTTGGCAATGCCATCCACGTATGGCGCACTGACGGTGCCGAAATAAGCAACAACAGGGTGGAAGGCCACCGCGACGGCATCTATTTCGAATACGTAACCAACAGCCGCGTCCACCAAAACACCAGCGAGCGCAACAACCGCTACGGACTGCACTTTATGTTCTCGGACGGCAATGTGTATACCCACAACGTTTTCAGCAAGAACGGAGCCGGTGTAGCAGTCATGTACACCCGCAACATCCGGATGGAGCACAACACCTTTGAAGACAATTGGGGAGCAGCCTCTTACGGACTTCTCCTGAAAGATATTTCACAAAGTGTGATCCTCAACAACACGTTCCGCAGAAACACTACCGGCATTTACATGGAGAGTTCCAGCCGGCTCGATATCACCAGCAATGACTTCGACCGCAACGGTTGGGCCATACGCCTGCTGTCCAGCTGCATCCAGGATACCTTCCGGCTTAACAACTTTACCGGGAACTCCTTTGATGTGAGCACCAACGGCAGCCCCACCATGAACCTGTTCGAGAACAACTACTGGGACAAATACAGTGGCTACGACCTCGACAAAGACAAAACTGGGGATGTGCCCTACCGGCCTGTCAGTTTGTACTCGATGCTGGTAGAGCGGGTGCCGCCCTCCATTATGTTCATGCGCAGTTTTATGGTAGACCTGATGGATAGTATCGAGCGGGTGCTGCCGAGTTTTATACCTGAGAGTCTGGTCGATGAACGACCTTCAATGAAGAAAATAAATCATGATAGCGATAGAAAACTTGTCCAAAACCTACGGTAAGCTGGCCGTGCTCGATAACCTGAGCGTGCGCTTTGAGGGTGGCCGTGTGGTATCCATTATCGGCCCGAACGGCGCAGGCAAGACCACCATGAGCAAGTGCATCCTGGGCATGGTGCTGCCCGACAGCGGCGACATCAAGTTCAATGGAGAAAGTGTTCTGAAGAAGCATGCTTACCGCAGGCAGATTGGTTACATGCCCCAGATCGGCAAGTACCCGGAGAACATGAAGATCCGCCAGGTGATCGAGATGGTGCGCGATATCCGCAAAGACGCCACCGTGATTGACGAAGAACTGATTGGCCTGTATGGCCTGCAAAATATGTATGATAAAAGAATGGGCTCCCTGTCGGGCGGCACGAAGCAGAAAGTGAGTGCGGCACTGGCCTTCATGTTCGACCCGCAGGTGCTTATTCTCGATGAACCAACCGCCGGTCTCGATCCGATCTCAGCGGAGATACTCAAGTGCAAGATCCTGAAAGAAAAGAAAAAGGGCAAGCTCATCCTGATCACGTCGCACATCATGAGCGAAGTAGAGGAGGTGGCCGACGAAGTGATGTGCCTGATGGACGGAACGGTGAAATTTCACGACACCATTAAAGAGATCAAACAACAGGCGAATGAGGAGCGGTTGAGCCGCGCCATTGCCAAGATTATGAACGAGGAGGACTAAGCCATGAACAAGATCATCAAATACGTATTGTACGACATCGTGCGCAACAAGATCGTGGTGGCCTACACGCTGTTCCTGCTGCTGCTCTCGATTGGTCTATTCAACCTGGGCGGCAGCCCCGACAAAGGCCTGCTGAGCCTCCTGAACCTGGTGCTTTTGACCGTGCCCCTGATCAGCATCGTCTTCGGCACGACCCACTTCTACAACTCCTACGAGTTCATGGAGCTTTTGGTCTCCCAGCCCATCCGCCGCAGCCGCATCTTCCTGAGCGAGTACCTGGGCGTCTCGCTCTCGCTGTCGGCCGCCTTCCTGCTGGGGGTGGGCGTGCCGGTGCTGCTTTTCGCCCCGGGGGCCACGGGCCTCTACCTGGTGCTCACAGGCCTGTTTGTCACCTTCATCTTCGTGGCCCTGGCCTTTCTGGCCTCGGTCATCACAAGGGATAAAGCCAAGGGCATCGGCATCGCCCTGCTGCTCTGGTTCTACTTCGCCCTGATCTACGACGGGATCGTGCTCTTCATCCTCTACTCCTTCGGCGACTACCCGCTCGAGTACGCCACCCTGGCGCTCACGGCCCTCAACCCCGTGGATTTGGGGCGGGTGCTGGTGCTCCTTAACCTGGACGTCTCGGCCATGATGGGCTACACCGGGGCCCTCTACAAGAGCATCTTCGGCAGCGGCTGGGGGGTGGGCCTGGCCTTTGTGGTGCTCCTGCTCTGGGTGCTCGTGCCCCTGCTGGCCTCCCGAAAGGTATTCCAGACAAGGGATTTGTAGCACAAAGCTTCCCGATTGCTGTAAAATTTAAAGTAATAGTGTTTGTGTGTACTAGAGCGCAGGTCGAAAGGCCTGCGCTCTTTTGCTTGCTAGGGGGCAGCGCTTTATAAGACTGTTTTGGGAGCTGTCCTATGCACTGGATTTCGCTCCAGGATACAGGAATATGACTAGAAAACAGACACTTAGAACGTGCCTGGCGGCCGCAACTGATACCCTAAAACAAACCGAAAGCCGTACAGCCCGTACAAAAGCCAAGTATGTTTAATCGTAACCCACCTAAAGCACCAAAAACTATGGCAAATCAGTCCTATTCATTAAACAAAATACTACGAGATCTTCTTCCTGGTTCTGTCAGGTATAGCGTAGTAGCGCTTTTCTGCGGCACTGTGCTCTTCAGTTGCTCGTCAGGCGATAGTGAAAATAATGCAACCGAATCGAAAGAGCAAACCGGCCTGGCTCACCAGCAGGAACAAGCCCCTGCAGAAGATGATGGCAAAGGTATAGGACCTGTTTCTTCGATAGAACTTAGTGAGAACATCGATGATGCGCTGGCCGCAGAAGGTAAAGCCATTTATGAAAGCAAGTGCTCTGCCTGCCACACACTTACAGCTGACAAAGTAGTGGGCCCCGGCCTGCTGGGTGTGACCGAGAAGCGCAAGCCGGAGTGGATCATGAACATGGTGATCAACCCGGAGGAAATGACCAAAAAAGACCCGACCGCCAAAAAGCTGCTGGCTGAGCACTTAACGCAGATGACCAACCAGAACATCAACGAAAAAGACGCCCGAGCACTGCTTGAGTTTATGCGACTCAACGACCTGCAAGCACAAGGAAAATAAACTTAACTAAACCCTAAATTTCATGGAAGTACTGAACCATAAATTAAAAATGATAGCCCCCAAGCTAGGCGTGATGTTTACGCTGATGGCAGGGGCGGTACTGCAGGGATGTGGAGGAGGAGAAGGAAATAAGAGATCAGAAACAGTAGACTCTGATGCTGCGGCAGCTGTTTATGTGCCACCAGGACAGCACGATGAGTATTACTCCTTCCTGTCGGGAGGTTTTAACGGGCAGGTGTCGGTATACGGCCTTCCTTCTGGCAGGCTTCTGAAGGTGATACCTGTTTTCACGCAGTTTGCCGAGAACGGCTACGGCTACAACGAGGAAACGAAGCCCATGCTGATGACCTCGCACGGGTTTGTGCCCTGGGATGACCTGCATCACCCGAAACTGTCACGCACTGATGGGATGGCAGACGGCAAGTACCTTTATGTGAACGGCAACAACACGCCGCGTGTGGCAAAAGTGGATTTAACGACTTTTGAGACAGTGGAGATCATGGAGATCCCGAACTCAGCCGGTAACCACTGCTCGCCATACCCAACTAACAACAACGAGTACATTTTAGCGGGTACCCGTTTCTCTGTTCCACTCGATCTGGACAAAGGCGGGATGGGGGATGCCAGCCTTTCGGAGTACAAAGACAAGTTCCGTGGTTCTATTTCTTTCATTAAAACGAATGAAGACGATGGCCACATGGAGCTGGACTTCCAGGTGTTGGTACCCGGTTTTGACTACGATCTGGCCAATGGCGGCAAGGGACCTTCGGGAGATTGGGTGTTTTTCACGACATACAACACCGAGAAGTCTGCTACGCTGAAAGAGTTGGGTGCCTCTCAGAACGATAGAGACTACCTGGCGGCCATTAACTGGAAACTGGCGGCCAAGTACGCTGCCGAGGGCAAGGCACACGAAATGCCGGCCAACTACTACCACAACACGATGGACCATAACTCCCACATTGCCAAATCCAACGTGATAAAGAAGGTGCGCTACTTATTGCCGGAAGAGTGCCCGGGTATGATGTACCTGATCCCGGCGCCTAAGTCGCCGCACGGTATTGACGTGGACCCGACAGGGGAGTACATGGTGGTGAACGGAAAGCTGGCCGCCACGCTTCCTGTATTCTCTTTCTCTAAAATGCAGCAGGCGATAGAGAACAAGGACTTTGATGGCGAGGTGAATGGTATACCTGTGTTCAAGTATGAATCTGTACTCTACGGTGAAGTGCAGGAGCCGGGCTTAGGTCCATTGCATACTGAGTTTGATGGCAAAGGCAATGCCTACTCTACCATGTTCGTGTCTTCTGAGGTAGTGAAGTGGAACGTAAAAGACCTGCAAGTGCTGGACAGAATGCCGGTATACTACTCGCCAGGTCACTTGATGATTCCGGGAGGGGATACCAGAGAGCCAGATGGCAAGTACCTGGTAGTGATGAACAAGATCACCAAAGACCGTTACCTGCCAACAGGCCCGGAACTGTTGCACTCCGCCCAGTTGATCGACATCAGCGGCGATAAGATGCGCATGCTCCTTGACTTCCCGACCCTGGCCGAACCCCATTACGCACAGGCCATTCAGGCAGACAAGGTGGCCCCTAACAGCGTTAAGTTCTTCAAACTGGACGAAAACACGCACCCGGAAGCTGTAAAGAAAGAGTCTGACGCCAGTGTGACAAGGCAGGGCAGAACTGTGAAAATCAACATGACCTCTATCCGAAGCCACTTTACGCCAGACAACATCGAAGGCGTGCAGGTGGGCGATACCGTGATTTTCCACGTAACGAACCTGGAACAGGACTGGGACGTGCCGCATGGTTTTGCTATCATGGGGGCGAATAACGCCGAAACACTCATCATGCCGGGTGCCACGCAATCGCTGCGCTGGGTGCCGAAGCAAGCAGGTGTGTTTCCATTCTACTGCACGGACTTCTGCTCTGCGCTCCACCAGGAGATGCAAGGCTATGTCCGGGTATCACCGAGAGGATCTAACGTTCCTATAAAATTCTCGACAGGAGAGAAGAAACCGGTACCTCCGGCACAGGCAAGTGTCAACTAAGATTTGCTGATGATAGTACAGGGCAGCGGAGTTTGTTAAAACCAGGCTTCGCTGTCTTTTTATACCTCCAGACTAAAAAAGGAAAAGATGCGCATATACCTGAGAATACTGATGGTAGTGGCAGCCTTGTCGCTCGGTACACTGTTTTTCTTCCCGATGTGGAAGATATACCTGGAGGCCCCGCAATATCCTGAAGGGCTGGAGCTGCACATCTGGATAAACAAACTGGGCGGCAGTTCAGATCACGTGCTGCAGAATTTCAATATCCTGAATCACTACATCGGGATGGAGGCCATTAATCCGGATTCTTTTGCCGAACTCAAATACATGCCCTATATTGTCATATTCTTTATGGTGACAGGTGTACTCATAGGACTACTCGGTAAACCAAAAATGGTACTGTACTGGGTTTTACTGCTGGCCATCGCAGGCGCAGTTGGCATTGCCGACTTCTACCTTTGGCTATACAAGTTTGGCACCAACCTCAGCCCCGAGGCTCCTATCAAAGTACCGGGCATGACCTATATACCGCCCTTGCTGGGCCACAAAACACTACTCAACTTTAATGCGCTCTCGCTGCCCGCCTGGGGTAGCATAGGCATCTTCCTGGCTGTCGTCATAGGCGGACTCGTATACCTATTTAGCAGGCGTAAAATCAATTCTACTTAAACCGAAAACCTTCGACATGTTACACAAACCAACCCTTTCTACACTGAGCCTCCTTCTCTTACTAATTGGAGCGACGGGCTGCTCGGTGGAGCCAAAACCTGTGCCCTATGGTGAGGCTAACTGCACCCATTGCCAGATGACCGTGTCTGACAACCGGTATGGCGCTGAATTGGTGAACGACAAGGGCAAGGCTTTTTTCTTCGATGCGGCCGAATGTCTGGCAGCTTATACCATTGAGCAGCCAGAAACAAGCGACAAGGCTGCCTACCTGCTGGTAAGCGACTTTACCAACCCCAACACACTGATAGAGGTTGAGCAGGCGCATTTCCTGCAGAGCACCGAGCTGCCCAGCCCCATGGGCATGTTTCTGACCGCCGTAGCGGATGAGGCTACGGCCAAGAAGTTACAGCAAGAGTATGGAGGCCGTCTGCTGGATTGGGGAGAAGTGAAAGAAGCCGTAAGAAATAATGAGAGACCTAAATAAATATCTACTAGTTTGGACAACATGCGCTTTGGTGGTGCTGCTGACGGGCCCACAGGCTGTTGGCGGCACACTAAAGGTATGTAAGACCTGCACCTATACCTCCGTGAAAGAGGCCGTCGGTCAGGCAAAAGCCGGCGACGTCGTGCTTGTGGACGGTGGGGTGTACCAGGAATCAGGTATAGAAATAATGCAACCCATCCGCCTGATCGGGCAGAACAACCCGGTGATAGACGGCAACAACAGCGGGCAGATCATTACCGTTGCCTCTGACGACGTAACAATTCAGGGCTTCACGCTGCAGAATGTGGCCACCAGCTATACCCGCGACGATGCCGCTATCCGGGTCAGGCAGCACAACAACATCCAGATCCTCAACAACACCATACTGAAAACCTATTACGGCATATACCTGCAGTACGCAGACGGCATCGTGATAAAAGACAATGTGGTGAAAGGAGAGAACCTGGGCAGAACAGAGTCCTCGCTGGGCAATGCGATACATTTGTACAAGACAGACGATGTGCAGATAATCGGGAATGATGTGCAGGGTTACCGGGACGGGATCTACCTGGAGACGGTGAAGAACAGTACTGTGGAGCGTAACATCAGCCATCAGAACAGTCGCTATGGCCTGCACTTTATGTTCTCCGACGGAAACGCCTATACCCATAACACCTTCCGCAATAATGGCGCCGGTGTGGCGGTGATGTACACCACCAATGTGCGGATGGAGCACAATGTCTTCGAGGACAACTGGGGCGCAGCCTCGTATGGGCTCCTCCTCAAAGAAATAAACAACAGTGTTATTCACAACAACATATTCCGGCGCAACACCACAGGTATACACATGGAGAGCTCCAGCCGCCTCGATATCACGAGCAACGATTTTGAGCGCAACGGTTGGGCCATCAAACTGATGACCACATGTATAGATGATACTTTCCGGCTAAACAATTTTACCGGAAACTCTTTCGACATCAGTACCAACGGCAACGCGCAGCACAACTTTTTTGAGCACAACTACTGGGACAAGTACACGGGCTACGACCTGGATAAGGACGGTGTAGGGGATGTGCCCCACCGGCCGGTGAGTTTGTACGCGATGCTCGTGGAGCGGGTGCCGCCTTCGGTTATGCTGATGCGTAGCTTCATGGTTGACCTGCTGGACAACATGGAAAGAGTATTGCCTAGTATCATTCCCCAAAACCTGGTGGACGAGAGCCCCTTAATGAAGAAAATAGATCATGATAACAATAGAGAATTTGTACAAGTCCTACGGCAAACTGCAAGTGCTCCGTGGCGTGAGCGTTGAGCTCGAAAAAGGTAAAGTTATATCCATCATAGGCCCGAACGGCGCAGGTAAAACCACCATGAGCAAGTGCATCCTGGGCATGGTGCTGCCCGATAGCGGCGATGTTAAAATCAACGGCGAAAGCGTGCTCAAAAAGCACTCCTACCGCAGGCAGATCGGCTACATGCCCCAGATCGGCAAGTACCCCGAGAACATGAAAATCCGACAGGTGATTGAGATGATCCTCGACATCAGAAAAGAAGATGCCGTGGACGATGAATTAATCGGTTTGTACAGGCTGGAAGAGATGTACGATAAAAGAATGGGCTCCCTGTCGGGCGGCACAAAGCAGAAAGTGAGCGCGGCACTGGCCTTTCTGTTCGATCCGCTGGTGCTAATTCTCGATGAACCCACCGCCGGCCTCGATCCCTTTGCGGCTGAAATTCTAAAGGGCAAAATCCTGAAAGAGAAGAAGAAAGGCAAGCTGGTGCTGATCACCTCACACGTGATGAGCGAGATTGAGGAAGTAGCCGACGAGGTACTGTGCCTGGTAGACGGCAACGTGATGTTCTATGAAACGATTTCGGATCTGAAGGAGCAAACACAGGAAACGCGCCTCAGCCGTGCAGTCGCTAAAATCATGAACGAAGGGAGGGTTATATAAGCCATGAACAAGATCATCAAATACGTATTGTACGACATCGTGCGCAGCAAGATCGTGGTGGCCTACACGCTGTTCCTGCTCCTGCTCTCGATTGGTCTATTCAACCTGGGCGGCAGCCCCGACAAGGGCCTGCTCAGTCTGCTCAATCTGGTGCTGCTGACCGTGCCCCTGATCAGCATCGTCTTCGGCACCACCCACTTCTACAACTCCTACGAGTTCATGGAGCTTTTGATCTCCCAGCCGATCAAACGCAGCAAGATCTTTCTGAGCGAGTACCTGGGCGTCTCGCTCTCCCTGTCTGCCGCCTTTTTGATAGGCGTAGGCGTGCCGGTGCTGCTTTTCGCCCCCGGGGCCACGGGCCTCTACCTGGTGCTCACGGGCCTGTTTGTCACCTTCATCTTCGTGGCCCTGGCCTTCCTGGCCTCGGTCGCCACGCGCGACAAGGCCAAGGGCATCGGCATCGCCCTGCTGCTCTGGTTCTACTTTGCGCTGATCTACGACGGCATCGTGCTCTTCATCCTCTACTCCTTCGGCGACTACCCGCTCGAGTACGCCACCCTGGCGCTCACGGCCCTCAACCCCGTGGATTTGGGGCGGGTGCTGGTGCTGCTCCACCTGGACGTCTCGGCCATGATGGGCTACACCGGGGCCCTCTACAAGAGCATCTTCGGCAGCGGCTGGGGGGTGGGCCTGGCCTTC
>NZ_QEKI01000011.1:94760-142000 GCF_003096355.1 Pontibacter virosus
GGTGCTGCTCCACCTGGACGTCTCGGCCATGATGGGCTACACCGGGGCCCTCTACAAGAGCATCTTCGGCAGCGGCTGGGGGGTGGGCCTGGCCTTCGTGGTGCTCCTGCTCTGGGTGCTCGTGCCCCTGCTGGCCTCCCGAAAGGTATTCCAGACAAGGGATTTGTAATCCAGATATAGACACTACTTAGCTGATATACCTACTATAAAAAATCCCCGCCTTGTGAAAGGCGGGGATTTTTTGTGTTATCCGTGTTACTGTTGATTTGTAGTAGTCGGAGTCGTTACGGTGTCTACTTCAAAAGCCGCTGTATCGCCCTGCATGTCCAATTGCGGGCTTATTTCTTCGCCAGATCCGATCTCTACGCTCTCATCCATTGTTTCGGTGTTTCGGGTATCCGCGTCATCGGCAGTGTCGCGGGTTGTATTGTCAGAGCTGCAGGAGAAGAAGAAAATACCGGCAAAAATTATAAGTGTCTTTTTCATAGTCGTATGTTTTGGTTTGAACTTTCTAAAACGAGTTTAAAACGGCTTCGTTTCAAAGTATCGTGCTGAAAACCAATTACAAATGCGGATAAAACACAAAAAAACCGCCCTGTTCATGACCTTAGTCAGACGAACAGGGCGGTTTTGCATGCAGGAAATTCTTAGCTACACATTATCGGTCGCATACCACTCTGCAAAGGACTTTTCCGTTTCCCAGAGCTTGAGGCTATGCAATTCCACGTGACTTGGCAACAAGTGGCGTAGCCGCTGTTTGAAATCGATCAGCATGTTCTCGCAGGTTGGTTGAAAAGGCGTGAGCACCAGTTTATGATCCAGGTGGCGCAGCGCCTCCACCAACTCCTGCGGCGCATCCTGCCGTAGCAAAAGCGCATGGTCGATCGGGTCGATGAGGGTTTCCTGCACGATCTTTTTCAGGTCTTTGAAATCCATCACCATCCCATCGTTCGGGTGGGTCTCGCTCACGATCGGCGTGCCGGTAATAGTCACTTCCAGCCGGTAAGAATGCCCGTGAATGTTGCGGCAGCCACCCTTGTAGTTCTGCAGGGCGTGCGCGGCTTCAAACGTGAACAGGCGGGTTAATCGTATTCTACTCATGTCCTGTTAGATCTTCTGATTCGCTAATTGCAGCTGGTCTTCGGCCTCCAGTAATTCATCCAGCATGAGTACGCGCTTCTCGAGTTGATCTTTGAAAAGCGTTGGCACCAGTTCTTTGTAATAAGCGATGCCTTGCTGCAGGTTCTGCCAGAAACTCTGCAGGTATTTCTCCTGCTTATCGGTCATGGTTTCCTGCAGTTCGGCCTTCTTGTTTTTCCAGTACTGCACGTACATGTTGAGCTCGTTCACAAACACATGTGGACGGTAGGTGTTGTTGAGCACATTCACACGACCGTAGATATGGTCGACCATTTCCTGCAGTTTGAAGATGTTGGAAAAGTAAGCCAGGTTTGGTCCCGGGCAAATAGCGACAGGGCGCGACGCAACGGTCTTGCGGCTGATACCAAACTTCACCAGCGCGGTGTTGGCCAATCCCTCACAGAGACATTCTTTTTCAAGCACTTTTGCTTCTGCCGCTTTATACTCTGCTTCTGGCATACCCATACCTTGTAGCTCCACCAGTTTGTTGCGCTGGTACTTGCGGGAGGCGGTGCAGATAGGTTCTTTGGTGAACTCGGTGTTGGACACCAGGTGCTTCTTTTCGCAAGGACTACCCGGCTTGCCACGCTCGATGCGCGCCAGCGTTAGCGCCTCGGAACTGGTACCGCGAAGGGAGTTGAACGGCACGCCAAGAGGGGAGATCGGACTCAGGTATAGGTCCTCTTTTTTCGCACGCGCCAGCTTTTCCATGGTTTCCGCATCGACCGTAGTGGCTTCGGGAACGAGCAGAAATGGCGTACCCCATCCGGCGGCGTCCATGCCGTAGTGCTCCAGCAAAAACTCGTGCTCGTCTGATGTGCCGATACCACCCTGTACCGTGATGTGCATGGTAGGCGCAGTTTCAGGTACAGCGTAGCCTTTGGCCGCGAGGTTGTTGCTGAACAAGGTATAGAGTTCTTCCTGCATCGCCTGACGGTTTTGCTTGAATTCCTCCAGGATCGGGCCGAGCAGATAGCCATCGGTAGCAAAGGCGTGTCCGCCGCAGTTCAGACCCGACTCAATGCGGAATTCCGACACCCAAATGCCTTTTTTTGCAAGTATCTTGCCCTGCACAAAAGCCGAGCGGTAGTCACTCACTTTGATCACCACTTGCTTTTGCAGGTAGCCGTTTTCGTTAGGGAAGAAGCACGGGAACTGCTCCAGGTAACTGTAAAGGCGCATGTTCATACCTGCTGAGAAAATCACCGAGGCATGTACCGTGCTTTTGGCAAAACCACGCAGTGCGGCCAGTGCGTCAGAGTACTCCGATGGCAGCGGGTTGCCGTCTTTGTCGTAATTGGTTTTGTCGAGCTTCGTCATGATGTTCACATCAATGCTTCCGGGCACCACAGCCTGTCGCAACTCATCCTGCATAATCTTCTTCAGCTCCGGATTGCTGGTCTGCAGCATTTTTCTGTACATCGCTTTTAATGGGGCATTGTCAGGCAGCAACAGAAAATACTTGGTCAGACGCGACTCCGAATCGAAGGGCTCTTTTTTCAGCGCCTCTACCTGGAGTTTCACAATGCGGTCGGCCAGGTTCAGATAAGCTGTTATGCGACGGGCGCGGTAGTCCTCCTCTTTCTGTGTGATCGGCGTAAATGGCTCCTGGTATACCTGGCTGTAATATTCACGCATCTGCTCAATCAGCGTGTCGTCGCTGAGCGAGACAACCGAAGAAATACCATACTGCGCCACTTTCATAGGCGAGTCGATGGAAAAGGCCAGACCCATTACCGGGATGTGGAAGGTGTGCGGTGTGTTTTTGATCATGAATGAAAATGCTGTATCGGGTTGATTTTGTTTTTACTTTATGTCCTTTCTGTCATTTCGACCGAAGGGAGAAATCTGGAGTTTTAATATTGTTGCTTTCCTAAATAACCTGCCCCTGTCCCTCTGAGGTGGGGATTTCCTCGCTGAGATTGGTCATCCCCCTGCCCCCTTCAAAGGGGGACTTTGGGTATTGCCAATCGACAGGTATAAGCTTCATAGTGTTTGTTTACTAAGACTTAAGCTGCCTCGACACACCCCTGCCCCTCTCTCTAAAGAGGGCACCTACCCCCAGAGGGGAATACTTGTGCAAAGAAGTCCCCCTTTGAAGGGGGCAGGGGGATGACAATTGTTCCCCAATTCCCCTCCTCGGAGGGGTAAGTTAATTATCCACGTGAGGTTACAATCCCCTCCGTTTTATCTCTGCCTCCAGCAAGCTCAACTCCCTGCCCATTTGCCCGGCAATAGAGGTGTTTTCTTCTGCCCGACGAATCATGTAAGGCAGGGTGGTGGCCACATCTCCGTAAGGCAGGTATTTGGAGGCGTTGAAACCGGCGCTGGCCAGGTTGTAAGTCAGGTTGTCGCTCATGCCGTAGAGTTGCGAAAAGTGTATGCGCTTGTGGTGATCGGCTATTCCCTGGCGGTTGATCTGGTTAACGAGGTAGCGCGTGCTGGCCTCGTTGTGCGTGGCAGCGCAAAGCTCCACGCGGTGCAGGTTGTGCAGACAGATGTCAATGGCCCCGTCGAAGCTACGGTCGGTGTCCGCTTTGATGTGGAAGACCGGACTCGGATAGCCATATTCTGCAGCGCGCTCCTGCTCTTTCTCGATATAAGCGCCGCGCACTATTTTTATACCTAATACCACATCGTAGCCTTCACTTCTTTTGAGCAAATCGGTGAGGTAGGCAATGCGGTCGGTGCGGTACATTTGCAGCGTGTTGAACACCACGGCACGGCGCTCGTTGTAGCGCAGCATCATCTTTTCGGCCAATTCGTCCATGGGTTGCTGCAGCCAGCTTTCTTCGGCGTCAATGTATACCGTAATATTGGCTTCGTAGGCTGCTTTGCAGATCAGGTTCAGGCGATTTTCTGTGCGCTGAAAAGAAGCTTGTTCTTCTTGTGACAGTGTTTCGCCTTCCTGCAGTTTTTGGAAAATATCACGAGAGCCTATACCTGTCAGTTTCACGCTGATGTAGGGAATGTCGCCCGTTACTTTTGCCAGCCGGATGTTACGCATGATCTCGTCGAGCACATGGTCGAAACCAGCTTCGTCTTCCTTGGCTTCGGCGGCGTAGTCGAGCACGGTGTATACCCTGGCGTTGGCCATGCGGCGGATGGCCCGCTGGGCCTGCTGTGCCGTTTCGCCCCCGCAGAAGTGACTGTAGATCGTTTTCTTGACCAGACCCTTGATCGGGAGCCCCAGTTTAAGGGCCCATACCGTGGCCACGCCGCCCAGTTTTACCAAAGTAGGTTTGCCCATCATCCTGAAAAGAAAATGGGCGAGTTTAAGCTCCCTGTCCGTCTTGTTGCTGAATGCAATTTTAAGGTCGTTGGGGTTGAAAGTACTAGTCGGTTGGATGGTAGTCGTACTCATGTAGGTTGCAATTCTTTGGATGTATGTATTCTAATTTAGGTATACCATTTTATCTGGTCAGTTAGGTGCGGCGTATAGTCGACTCCTATACCTGGCGCAGATACCAACCTGAGCGCATGGGCTACCAAATATCCGGTGCAGCATGGCTAATAAATTTGAGTTTAGATGAAGGCACAAGTTACCGCTGTAACCACACCCCGGAAATGAGGATAGTTAGTCTAAATAATGACATAGATCATTTTCTCTGTATTTGTTTTTACATCTCAATCAATGTTTGTTAAATATTGTATGTGAGTGACTTAAGTCATTTTGTTAACAAGGGGAAATTGATAGACTTGCATAAAATTTTAACCACACGCCATATGAACACCCCCGACATACTTACCCCAGAGCTGATCAACCCGCTGACCTATCAAAGCTTCAAAAAACTGGTAGATGAGCTTGTGACTGATAACCTAACCACAGGTCCGGACCAGACTGAAGAGCGCATTGCCTTTACCAAGCTCAACCAGCAACGCATGAAGCGTGTGGAGAAGCAATTCAAAATGGATCCGGAGCTATTAGCATCCCTGCAGCAGCCGCGCCCTGAGTGGCATTGGGTGGTGCTGGTAGAATCGTGGTGCGGGGATGGGGCGCAGCAATTGCCGGCCCTTGCCGCCATCGCCGACGCCGTGCCGACCATCGAACTGACGGTGATCCTACGTGATGAAAACCCGGCCTGGATGGACACATGCCTGACCAACGGCAGCCGCGCTATACCCAAGCTGATCTGTCTGAACGCCGATACAAATGAGCGTCTTTTCACATGGGGACCATGGCCACTGGCGATTCTCGAGCAGGTTTTGCAGTTAAAGGAGAAAAACCCGAACGCAACGAAAGAGGAAGTCCATACGCTGGTGCATACCCTGTATGCAAAAGATCGAAGCCAATCGCTGCAGCAGGATCTGCTACGTTTGGCACAAAGCGTTATACCTGTTCAGGAAAAAGAGGAGGGGCTAGTAGCATGAAGTTAGTTATCATCGCGATTTTCCTGGCCAGTTTAACCTCTATGTGCGGAACCGAGCGTGACCTGGAGACAAAACATACCGAAGTGATTCACGGAGAGCAGGCCCTGGCCCTGAACGGCACCGAGCGCTGGAAAGCCGACGAGCCGACTAACCGCCACATCGCACAGTTACAAGGTATGCTGCAAGAGTTCAACGCGCAGGCCGAGAACAACTCGGCAGCGGCTTACAACGATCTGGGGACTTCGATGAAAGCGGAAATGCAGGAGCTTTTCAAAGACTGCCGCATGAAGGGTCCGGCCCACGACATGCTGCACGTATACCTGATGCCGCTGGTGGAGGACGTGAATCTGTTGGCTGAGAAAGATGAGCACCAGTCTGAAGCAGCTTTCGCGCGTGTAAGTGAACGGCTGAAAGAATATAATCAGTACTTTGAGTAAACGATGACAGAAGTCAGAGAAAGACTGCAGCAAGTATCACAAACTGGACAGGACACACTGGTGCGGGCACGCATCGCGTTGGGGTATTTTGTGCTGGTGGCGGTGCTGGGCCTTTTTCTGCGCTGGCTGATGGTGTCGCCAGTTGATGGCGTCAACTTTAAAAACTTCCTGCACGCGCACTCGCATGTAGCCTTGCTGGGCTGGCTCTACTGTGCTTTTTTCGCGGGCTTGCTCTACATTTTTCCAGCCGTGACGGGCGCGGCACGCAAGTCGTTCAGGCGGCAGTTTTTCCTGACGCAGGTATCGGTGCTGGGCATGCTGTTTACCTTTCCGGTACAGGGCTATGCGCTGTTCTCCATCATCTTCTCAACGATGCACATCTTGCTCAGCTACTGGTTTGCCCGCAGCTACTGGCAGCATGTGCAGCGCAACGTCGACACCGGCACGCACGCCACTTCCCTGAAGTACATCGGGACGGCCTTGCTGTTTATGGTGGTGTCTTCCATCGGTCCGTGGGCCATGGGGCCGATTATGGCGAAGGGCACCATTGGCGGCGAACTCTACTACTCGGCCATTTATTTCTACCTGCACTTCCAGTACAACGGCTGGTTTACCTTTGCCGTGCTCGGGCTTTTGTTCTGGTTTCTGGAGCACCACCAGATATACCTCAACCGCAAATGGGCCATGCGGGCTTTCTGGTGGCTGGCTTTGGCCTGTCTGCCGGCCTATGCGCTCTCGGTGCTGTGGACCAAACCTGCGGACTGGGTATACGCCATCGGGTATGTGTCGGTGGCGATGCAACTGGCGGGCTTGTTATACCTGATAAAAGTGCTGCGGCAGGTATGGGCGGAAGCAGTGCTTTTGCTCAAGCCCTGGGTACGTGTTTTGGTAGGTATGGCACTGGTATTTTTCGTGCTGAAACTGGCTTTGCAAACCACTTCTGCCTTTCCGTATATGGCGGATCTGGCTTATAAACTCCGTTACTTCATCATCGGCTATCTGCACCTGTCGCTACTCGGTTTTGTGTCGCTGTTTGTGCTGGGCTTTCTGTTGCTGCAAGGGCTCTACCGGCTCGGCAGGTATGGAGGTATCGGACTAACGCTTTTTCTGGCAGGCTTCTTCGCCACGGAAATGCTTATGTTCGGGCAAGGCTTCTTGCACTGGCTCGGGCTGACGGCTTTGCCGAGTTTCAACTGGCTGATGTTCTGGGCAAGTGTGCCCATGCCGCTGGGCTTGGGGCTGTTCTTTTTGGGGCAGCGGGGGTTAAAGGTGAGTGGGGTGGGAAGGTTGTCTGAATCAGGATTTACAGGAATTTAGGATTGGCAGGATTGGGAATGTTGGTAGGCTGTGGACTAAGTCGCAAGTCTAGTGTCAGCGTAAATAGCAATTTAACTTCATGAAGCTATTCTGAAGATACTTGTTACTTGCATCAGTTTTGCCGCGTATGCCAGACAGGCAAGAAAATCCTCTTCCTCTAAATCAGGGTAATCTTCGAGAAGTTCTTTTATAGTCATACCCGAAGCCAAAAGCTCCAGCATGTTGTAAACAGGGTACCGTAACCCTCGAATAGTGGGTTTGCCGTTGCAAATGCTGGGGTCTATTGTTATTCTGTTTATCAGTTCTTCCTGCATACCCTATTTAACTTTTAATAATCAGAAATAGCTGAAAATCTATTCAGTATCACGATTATGTTATAGCCATTTTGAATAGCGTTTTCTCACTTCTTCGTGGGGCGTTACGTTTCCTTTATCGGCGTCTTCCAAACCCTTATCAATAGCTTCTTTTTCTGCCATGGATAACTCGTCACAACATTCCTCTTTCGAGGACTGGGTTTCTTCCAACATTTCACTCACGATAAACAGCTGGGCGTTCTCTTCATATTTGTTGCGGCTCTCTATCCCGATTTTACCGTGCTCCCTTTCAGTCACCTCATCAAATGTTTTGATTCTTTTATAATCAGTCATGGCTGTTTACTTATGTTGTTTCCTATTCAATGGCGACCCTTGCCGTTTTAGAGAGCTGTTCATCACCAGATGGGTTGGCTGTGCTTACGGCATATATTCCTTGAAATCATCAAGCGGTGCATCAAAGCCGGGAGCCATCTTGAATTGCCCTTTTGCATAGCCGAATGTAGGCTTGTTCGCTTTAACGGCTTTCTTTTTCTTGCTTAATAGGAAGTCAACAAAATCATTCACTTCCGCCTTGAACGCTGGTGGAAGCGTACTAAGTTTTGTATAGAGTGGTATTTCTGTCATAGCTAATGGAATAGGTTGCTACTCTAAATTTACGAATTAAGTAAATTTTATATTAGACCAAGGTCTTTTAATTTTTTCAAATAGCTTTCATGTGAATTGATTCCACTAGCTTCTTCCGCAGATAATGGCTTTTCCGAAACTTCTTTTGTCGCTAAATAACCTAACAAAGCATTTTCAGAGCCTAAAATAAATCTCTCTGAATTACAAAATTGTTGGTAGTTCGAAGTTAGTTTTTCGGTAAAGCACATTATTCCGCTTGAATTGCGTCTGACTATATTATGCTTTGTGTCTTCCTCTGCGTAAGGCATTAACATAAGCAAATGTTGACTATCTAAAGGCAGCTTTAAAGTATTCTCTGGGTCAAATGGTGCTACATGACCTTTTTTAGAGTTTGAAAAGATTACAGGATTGTCACTAGTTATGAACTCACTTTTGCCATCTACTAACTTTGAAACAAATATTCCATCCCTTTCAGTCCTTAACTTAATTAGACGCAATGCTACTTTTAATTGTGTAAGTACTTGTGCAGGACGACTTTCAGATTTGTTTTCTTTCTTTAGTTGCTCTAAAGTTTTTCCTTTGATTGATATCTTTTCATTTTCAAATATGTAAAAGTCTTTTCCTGTCTGCTGACATAATAAAAAAATACTTTCTAGCGCCCTGTCTGTTAATTCATTGTGGAGGTTAATCCACTTTGTAGTCCGATAAAGCATTGTTACAACCGTAGAAATAATAAGTTCTCTTTCGCTGTCTGTCAATACTTTCTTATCAGGGTTTATTAGTATTTTATAAATCTGATTGTAATGTGTTTCAAAATTGTCTGAATAAAATCTTTCAAGCAGCATTCGTTCTTCTGCCGTATTTCCTGGTAAAGTATACAGATCTTTTTGGAGGCATACATTTGTTACATTTAATTCAAGCATTTTGTCGGGTTGACAAATTTCTTTTTGGACAGCTTTTATAAAGTATTCCCCTGAGCGCTCATGACTAAAATGTTTTAGGTATGTTCTAGGTACATAATGTTGGCGCTTTACTTCATTGTTAGACATTTAATCTGTTATTTCTTATGGTATTAATATATATTTAGCACTGTTATGCTAATTCACTATATATGCTAAGATAGTTTGGACGGAATATTAAGTATTCCTTAAATTTAAAAAAACTCCATCAGCACTGAATTTATCTAATATAGGTATTTTGATTTAAACAAGTTATCGCCTTTTCCAAAAAAAACAGGAGCGTCTAGCTATAGGCGCTCCTGTTTCACTTTCACTTAATTCACTCATCTACACCCCAAACTATTCTCGCATTTCAGGTACTCTAAATTAAGCTCCTCAATCATCTAAAGATCATTAATTACATAGCTCCTTAATTTTTATCAAAGCATCTTCATGTCCAAGCTCTGCGGCCTTTTTTAGTTGCTCACAAGCCTTAGTAGAATTGCCTTGTTGTCCTAAAATCATACCTTTAGTAAAGTAAGATTCGGAAGACTCACTATTAAGTTTTATAGAGTAGTCTAAGTCAGATAGACCTCCTTTAATATCTCCTAATTCAGCCTTGACTCTACCCCTAAGGTAATAGATGGCAAAGTCACCTTGGCCAGTCTCAATTATTTTATTATAATCTTGTAGTGCTCCGCTATTGTCCATTAAATCAAACTGTTTAACAGTGCCTCGATTATAATAGTAATTAGGCATACTAGGGTCTAATTCTATGGCTTTATCAAAATCTTTAACAGCTCCTTTGAAATCAGATAAATCAACTTTGCATAATCCTCTTCTAAAGTATGCATCAGGGCTATCTTTCACTGACGTTAGAAAAACATTAAAGTCTTCTAACGCTCCTTTAGAATCATTTTTAGCATCAGCTTTAACCATACCTCGATAGTAATAAGCTATGGTGTATTTGCTATCTAACTCTAGACATTTATTTAAATACTCTAGAGCTTTATTAAATTTATCTTTGCTGACTTTTTCATTATCCCTTGTTTGATCTCCTTCTGACGCATAAGACCAGCCAACCATATAATAGGCACCCGCATTATCTATTTCATTTTCAATAGCTTTCTTGAAATCAGAAATTAAACCTGGATAATCATTTAATTTTTCTCTCGATAAGCCCCTGAAATAATAAGCATATGCATGATAAGGATCAGATTTTAGAAATTTATCATAATCTGGAATTGCGTCAGAAAAATTATTAGTACTGTACTTAGAGTTACCTCTTTCATAATATGCTTCATAGCATTTGCTATCAATTGATAATGCAGAATCAAAATCCTTAATTGCGCTAAAATGATCGCTATAAGCTTTAGCTTTCAATTTTCCTCTGGTAACAAAAGCATATTGGTTATTCGAATTGAGCTCTATCGACTTATTTAAATTGTTTAGAGCCTTAGAGTAATAATCGTTACTAATTTTATTATCCCCTTCGTTTTCATAGCCTTTTCTTGCATAATATATTCCAAGGTTATAATAGGCGAAATCATAATAGGGGTCTATTTGTAATGCTTTCGTATAATCATTAAGGGCCCCTTTATCATCACTTAATCTAGCTTTTGATATACCTCGATTAGTATAGGAAGAAACGTTAGTAGGATCAAGTTCTATAGCCTTAGTATAGTCTGCTAGTGCTCCAGGTTCATCTCTCATTAACGACTTTACAATTGCTCTTCTCTCAAATGCAATACTATTTTTCGGATTAAATGCTATAGCATTATTAAAGTTAACGATTGCTATTTCGTAAGCTTGATTATCCATTGCTTTTATACCTAATGAAAGGTAATTCTCAAAAGTTGGACCATCATCAATGCCGTTTATCTTTTGTTGGGATTTAGCTTTTTGATACCCTTTCGCTATTGCATCTAGGCGTTTCTTTCTATTAGGGTGTGTAGAATAAGTGTCATCATGATCAGTAGAGGCTTTGTTGATAGCTGCCTGAGCTTGCTCTAAAGTAGCCCCCATTTTAAATAATATAAAGCCTGAAAATTCATCTGCTTCAAGTTCCTTAATACGATGATCATGCAAATCTTTAGATCCAATTAGCGTATGACCAGATAAATGGTGACCGATTTCGTGTGCTAATATGCTCGTGCTTGACCAGTTTGTTGTTGACTGATCAATTTGTTTCATAAACTCATTGTCATATACAATATATCTAATGCCATCAGACGGAGTTATAGCAATGGCATTATTAATTTTGGGACATGAAACTAATACGAAGTTTCTAGGTAGACCAAGAGGGGCTAAGATTTTATCAACTGCATTTTCTGCGCTCTTATTTGGCAGAATTGCACTACTCTGAAAATAATTGCAAAGCGCATCAGCGTTAGTATTGGTAGTATATCCGCAGAAGAAAATATTTTCATGTTTTCTCTGAGCATCAACACGAAAAGCTAAGATGATAAAAATAATTAGAAGTAATAGATTTGCTTTCATAACATAAATTCCCATGAATAAAGTATTCAAATGTATGAATAATATTAGATATTATTAGGTTCAATTCTATTAAGAATTGAACCTAATAAGAGAATGCTATCTTCCTAAAAAAATGGATTGAAAAAAACAGGAGCGCCCATCCCCAGACGCTCCTGTTTCATTTCCACTAATCTCCCTCAACTACACCCCAAACTATTCCCGCAGTTTAGGCATTTGTAGCATGTGCCCGAGCGGATGGTGATGTGGCCGCAGACGTTGCAGATGGGGGCGTCGCCCATCATGCTGGCCAGCACTTGCTGGGTCTGTTCCATCAGCACGGTGCGGCTCTGCGACACCAGAGTATAGCCATTGGCTTTCACGTCGGTGGCGGGCTCGGGCTGCGCCGCTGGCTTGGTTACGGCAGGTATAGCCGCAGCAAGGGGCGGGGCGGGGACTTCCGTTTTCTCGTTCGGCACATGCACGAGGTCTTCGCGCTTCAGGTACTCGTAGCCGAGGAGGCGGAAGAGGTAGTCGAAGACCGAGGTGGCCGACTTGATGTTGGGGTGCTCCACACGGCCCGCTGGCTCGAAACGGGTAAACGTAAAACGGTTCACAAACTCCTCCAGCGGCACGCCATACTGCAGGCCCAGCGACACCGAAATGGCGAAACAGTTGAGGATGGAGCGGAACGAGGCGCCCTCCTTGTACATATCGATGAACACTTCGCCCAGCTCGCCGTTCGGGTACTCGCCCGTGCGGATGTACACGGTGTGGCCGTCAATCTTGGCTTTCTGGGTGAAACCGCTGCGTTTGTCGGGCAGTTTGCGGCGCTCCACCATGTGGGCCAGTTGCTTGCGAAACGGCTCGTTGGCGGCGTCTTCCAGAATGGCTTTGGCCGCCTGCAACACCTGTTCGGCGCTAATGCTGTTGTCGGTCTGCGGCGCTTCCGCGTCGGGTGCTTCGTTGGTTTCGGCTTTCTTGCTGCCCGAGGAGAGCGGCTGCGAAAGCTTGCTGCCGTCGCGGTAAATCGAACAGGCTTTCAGGCCCAGCTCCCACGACAGGAGGTAGCAACGGGCCACTTCCTCGCGGGTGGTTTCGTTGGGCAGGTTGATGGTCTTGGAGATGGCCCCCGAGATGAACGGCTGCACGGCGGCCATCATCTGGATGTGGCCTTCGGGCTTGATGAAGCGCTTGCCTTTGTGTCCGCAACGGTTAGCGCAGTCAAACACCGGGTAATGTTCTTCGCGCAGGTATGGCGCGCCTTCGGTGGTCATGGTACCACAGATGTAATCGCTGGCTTCTTCTATCTGTTGGTAGGTATAGCCCAGGGCGCGCAACAGGTTGAAATCAGGCAGGTTGTAGAGCTCGGGCACAAAGCCCAGCCGCTGTAGACAAGCTTCTCCCAGATTGTAAACACTGAACATCGAGGCCACATCGTAAGCCGTCAACAGGCCCGCTTCCAGTTGCTGGATTTCTTCTGGTGTGAAGCCGGCACTAGCCAGTGAGGTCTCGTTGATGTGCGGAGCGCCCTTGAACGTCGCGTGGCCTTTGGCGTAGTTCACGATGGCCTGCATTTCGGCTTCGGTATAGCCCAGTTTGCGCAGCGCGGCAGGTATAGACTGATTGATGATTTTGAAATAACCGCCACCCGCCAGCTTCTTATACTTCACCAGCGCAAAGTCCGGCTCCACGCCTGTCGTGTCGCAGTCCATCAGCAAACCAATGGTGCCCGTCGGGGCGATGACCGTGGCCTGTGCGTTGCGGTAGCCGTGCTTCTGGCCCAGTTCCAAGGCTTCGTCCCAAGCAGCGCAGGCAGCCTGGTGCAGGTAATCGGGGCAAAGGGCAGGGTCAAGCGGCTGCGCAGGTATAGACAAACCTTTATACGCTTCGGGGGTGTTGTGCGCGGCCGCACGATGGTTGCGGATGACGCGCAGCATGGCTTCTTTGTTCAGTTTATACTTCGGAAAAGCACCCAGTTCAGCGGCCATCTCGGCAGAAGTCGCGTAGGAGGTACCTGTCATAATCGCGGTGAGCGCGGCGGCTACGGTGCGGGCTTCGTCGCTGTCATAGGCCAGTCCCTGCACCATCAGCAAAGCGCCGAGGTTGGCATAGCCGAGGCCAATGGTGCGGTAATCGTAGGAGCGCTGCGCCACTTCTTCGGAGGGGAACTGCGCCATCAGCACCGAAATCTCCAGCACCATGGTCCAGAGGCGGCAGGCGTGGCGGTAGGCTTCCACATCAAAGGTCTGCGTCGCTTCATCAAAGAAGCGAATCAGGTTAAGCGAGGCGAGGTTGCAGGCCGTGTTGTCGAGGAACATGTACTCCGAGCACGGGTTCGAGGCGCGGATAGGCCCTTCGGCGGGGCAGGTATGCCACTCGTTAATCGTCGTATCAAACTGCAGTCCCGGGTCGGCACAAGACCATGCAGCGTCGGCAATAGTATCCCACAACTCGCGGGCAGGTATGGACTTCAGCACCTTGCCAGTGGAGCGGGCACGCAGGTGCCAGGGTTCGTTATTTTTCAGCGCCTTAAAAAAGGAGTTCGGTACCCGCACCGAGTTGTTCGAGTTCTGGCCCGAAACGGTCTGGTAGGCTTCGCCGTTGTAGTCCGCCGGGTAGCCCGCCGCAATCAGGGCCGCCACTTTTTTCTCTTCTTCTTTTTTCCAGTTGATGAACTCCACAATCTCGGGGTGGTCCAGGTCGAGGCACACCATTTTAGCCGCTCGCCGCGTTGTGCCGCCTGACTTAATCGCCCCCGCCGCACGGTCGCCTATCTTCAGGAAAGACATCAACCCCGAGGAGCTGCCACCACCGCCCAGCGCTTCGTCTTTGCCCCGGATGTTCGAAAAATTGGTGCCCACACCGGAGCCATACTTAAATATGCGGGCTTCCTGCACCCACAGGTCCATAATACCGCCTTTGTTCACGAGGTCATCGTCCACAGCCAGTATAAAACAGGCATGCGGCTGCGGACGCTCGTAGGCCGACGTCGACTCCTGCAGGGTTTCGGTTGCGGGGTCTATATAATAGTGTCCCTGTGCCTTGCCTTTTAGTTTATAGGAAGAGTAGAGGCCCGTGTTGAACCACTGCGGCGAGTTGGGCGCGGCATACTGCCCGAGGAGCATGTACACCAGTTCGTCGTAGAAAGCCTGCGCGTCTTCCTTTGTCTTAAAATAGCCATTCCCCTCACCCCAACTTCTCCAGCAATCCGCCAGCCGGTGCACCACCTGCTTCACTGATTTTTCTGATCCCGTACTGCCATCCGGCTGCGGCACACCTGCCCTGCGCAGGTACTTCTGCGCCAGGATATCCGTCGCGATCTGCGACCAGTTCGCAGGCACTTCCACGTCCTTTATCTCAGCCACGATCGCACCGGTGGGGTCGCGGATGGTGGAGGACCGTTTTTCATAGTCAGACAAGGTATAGGCGCTCTCACCTTGCCGGGTAAAATAACGGGGGATGGGGAGCCCACCGCTTTTTGCTTTCTCTTTTTTCATAAAATGGCTTTTGATTTAATGGTGTGATTATCAGTACTTTAATATATGTCTGGAGCCTTAGCATTTGATATCATAAATATATCAGAAAAAATTTAAGAAAAAAAGACCTTTTTATCTTTTATTTTGTTGTGCTAGTGTATACTTTTACATCGGCAATCATTTACAACCAATTAGTCAACTAAAAAAACACCATGGAAACCATAGAAAAATTAGACGTAACTGTACTGGAACCACGCATGAAGCACCCGACCATTTTCCAATGGTTTGACAACCTGAATGGCGGCGAAGCTTTCGTGATTCACAACGACCATGACCCGAAGCCACTGTACTACCAACTGCTGGGCGAGCGCGGCAATACCTTTAAGTGGGAGTACCTGTTGCAGGGCCCGGAGATCTGGGAAGTTAAGATCCAAAAACTGACACAAGAAGAAGGAGAGAGTGTAGGTGAATTAGTAGCCAAAGACTATCGCAAAGCACAGGTGTTCAAAAAATACGGCATTGACTTTTGCTGCGGCGGCAAGAAATCGCTGAAGCAGGTGTGCGAAGAAAAAGGCATTAACCCCGAAGTAGTAGAGAACGAACTCAACGCTATACCTGAAACAGGCAGCGCCTCTACACGCGGCAACGAATACGAGAAATGGGACCTGGGCTTCCTGGGCGACTACATCGTGAACATGCACCACAGCTATGTGCGTGAGGCCATCCCGACGCTCTATGAATATACAACCAAAGTAGCCCGTGTGCACGGCAGCCGTCACCCGGAAGTGATTGAAGTGGCCAAGCACTTTGTGAACATCGCCAATGAACTGGAGGCCCACATGCCGAAAGAAGAGCGCGTGTTGTTCCCATTCATCAAGCAAATGGCAGAAGCCAAGAAAAACGGTGTGAAGATAGACCGTCCGGCCTTCGGCAGCATCCAGAACCCGATCAACATGATGGAGATGGAGCACGAGGCAGCTGGCGGCGAACTGGAAGCCATCCGCAGACTCACCGACGACTATACCTTGCCAGCCGACGCCTGCGCTACGTATAGAGTAATGTTCTCGAAACTGCAAGAGTTCGAAGAAGACCTGCACCGCCACATCCACCTCGAGAACAACGTGCTGTTCGTGAAAGCGGTGGAGCTAGAGAAAGAAGTGCTGAATTAGTTGTCTGAATCAGGATTTTCAGGATTTTTAAAGGGGGCCCCAACCCCCAGGATTGACAGGATTTATTTATCAGAATAAGTGCTGTCCTATCAGAGGAGAAAGTCCCCCTTTGAAGGCAGGGTCGTTTCATTCTAAGAAAACACGCTCAAACTTACTGTCATTCTGTTAAGAAACTTGGTCGAAGGGAGGTTAAGCCAATACTATTTGCTACCAAGATCCTTCCAGGATGACAAAAAAAGTAGAATGAAACGACCCTGCTTTGAAGGGGGTAGGGGGATGACAGTCGTTCCCCACTCTTCCCCTGAAAACCTTCAGCAAAAATAAACCGCAACGGGCAAAGCCCACTACAACTATGACAACTTTAACAAAACCAAGGCCACTGAAACGTGACAAGAGCCTTGTGCCGCTCTCACGGGAGCACCACTTCGGGCTGCTCTTTTGCTGGAAACTGAAGCAAGGTATGGCCAACGGCACTTCCTTTGAGATCATGCGTCAGTATATCCAGTATTTCTGGAAAAATATCCTGAAAGCGCACTGCAAGGAGGAGGAAGTGATTGTGAAAAGGCTTTTGCCCAAAGATGATGTGAACTCTATCAGGCTGCACGAAGAACACCAGTTGATCGAAGCGATCATCGGGCTGATCAAAGAGCAAAAGAATCTGAATACCTCGCTGATCGCAACATTGCAACAGGACCTAACCGACCACATCCGCTGGGAAGAGCGGGAGCTGTTCCCATACCTCCAAACGGTGGCCGACCCAGAGGAGTTAGCCGATGTGGGCAGACTGTTGGAGCATGACCTGCAGGAGCCGAAAGACGAGTATGAACCTGCTTTCTGGGAAAACAAAAAAGCAGCCTAACCATGGAGCTTTCTGCCACTACCCGAATATCCACTATTCTGCGGGAAAACCCTGCGGCAATCGAGGCCATCGTGTCGATCAACAAGCACTTTGAGAAGCTGCGGAACCCCGTACTGCGCAAGGTGCTGGCGTCGCGCGTGACCATTGCCGATGCCGCCCGCATTGGCAAGTGCCGGGTGGAGGACTTTTATGAAAAGCTCGAACCGCTGGGCTTCAGCGTCGCATCAAAACCTACTCACAACAAAAGGGCTATACCTATGGAAGCCGACGTTCTGGAAAGACCCGCCTTTATGGCGAACCTGAGTCAGGAAAACACCATCGTGCTGGACGTGCGCGATACGATCGCCAAAGGCGACGACCCCTTTCTTCAGATCATGGACGCGGTGAACAAGCTGAGTCCCGAACAGGTGCTCTGCATTGTGAACACCTTCGAGCCGATTCCGCTGATCGCCATCGTGCGTCCCAAAGGCTTTGAGTACTATACCGAAACGCTGGGGCCTAGCCTGGTGAAGACCTATTTCAAAAAGCAAAGCGCGGGAGAAAAGGTAGAAGTAAATCAAACTGTCAGCGAAGAGAACTTTGATGAACTGTTGGCCAGGTATAGCGGCAAGCTCCAGCCAATAGACGTGCGCCAGATGGAGATGCCACAACCGATGGTGTCCATCCTCGGGGCGCTGGAGACGCTGCCAGAAGGTGAGGCACTGTATGTGCACCACCGCAAAGTACCCCAGTTCCTGTTGCCGCAATTAACGGAGCGGGGCTTTCAAGTGAGCATAAAGGAAGTGGGGCCGAACGAGGTTTATCTGCTTATATACAGATAGACCTATTCTGGGCCAATGCTGTCTTTACGAATGACTTTTGTCATTTCGATTGGCGGGGGAAATAAGGAATTTTACAAAAAGGGGAGAGTACAAGGAACGATTGTCATCCCCCTGCCCCCTTCAAAGGGGGACTTCCTTGCACAAGTATTCCCCTCCTCGGAGGGGCGGGGGTGGGTTAATCGTGCACGAGAATCCTGCTAATCCTTTAATCCTGTAAATCCTTGGGGTAGGGGCCCTATATAAAGATTCAAACAATTAACAACCAACAATAAACAACCAAACGCATGAGCGCCGCAACGATATCCAATTCACCCTCTAAATGGCTTGTGCTGCCGCACTACGCCTTTGCGGCGGTGTCTTTTGTGGTGCTATGCCTGTTGCTGGTCTTCTCCACAGATGCTTTCGGCGGGCACTATTTCCACCCGAAACTGCTCACGCTTACCCACGTGGCGGCGCTGGGCTGGGCGACGATGATCATCTTCGGTTCGGTCTACCAACTGCTGCCTGTCGTGCTGGAGGTACGGCTCTTCAGCGAGAAACTGGGAACAGCAGCCTTTGCTTTGCTTTCGACTGGTACGATACTGCTCACCGTTTCTTTCTGGAATTTCTGGGTGGGCACCATCATGCACATAGCGGCTTGTCTGCTGTTCATATCTTTTCTGCTCTTTGCCTATAACGTCGTGCAAACCGCCCGGCAGGTGAAAAAATGGGGGATTGAGGCCGATTTTATGGTCACCTCCGTGGTTTGGCTGGTAGCGACTGGGCTGGTCGGCGTGCTGATGGTCTTCAACTTTCAGTATCCGTTTCTGCCGCAGGATCACGTGCACTACCTGCAACTGCACGCGCACATAGGTATGGCCGGCTGGTTCCTGCTGCTGATCGTGGGCGTAGGTTCCAAATTGATCCCGATGTTCCTGCTGGCGCACCCGGAAGATACCAGAAGCCTGAACTGGAGCTATTACCTGATCAATGGTGGACTCGTGCTTTTCGCGGCAGACCACTTGTTTCTACATACCGGTTTCTATGCAGTGTATGCGGCTATGGTCGTAGCAGGTATAGGCTGTTTCCTTTACTTTCTGTACCAGGCCAAATGCCTCGGTAAACGCCCTGACCTGGATTTGGGCATGAAGCAAACTTTTGTGGCCCTGGCGCTGCTGATCCTGCCGATCGTGCTGGTGTTTGGGGTGACGCTGCAGTTTGGTTTGCCGCAACGCCAGCTGTCGGCGCTATACCTAGTGTACGGACTCTCGATCTTCTTCGGCTTTGTGTCGGCACTGATACTAGGACAAACCTTTAAGACGCTTCCCTTTATTGTCTGGATGCACAGCTACGAAGACTATGTGGGTCGATTCAAGACGCCCATGCCGAAGGACCTTTATAGTGTGACGCTGCTGCGCTGGCAGAATATCGCTTATATTGTTGGGCTGGTGGCCTTGCTGGCTGGTGTGCTGCTAGCTGAACAAACCGTTATTTTGCTGGGAGCGGTGCTGTTGAGTATAGCGGCTGTGCTGTATGCGGGCAATGTGTTTAAGGTGCTGCTGCACAAGGTGAAAGACTTAAAGCCATTCGGCTACGAAAAGGCAGCAAAAGGAGCAAACTAAATGACTCAAGACAAAGAAATCGGGACTCAGAAGGCTATAAATTATGAAAACGCAGGAACAGGAAATCGTCAACGAAGCGTATGAAGCGCTCAAATACATCATCGACCCGGAGATCGGCATAAACATTGTCGACCTTGGTCTGGTATATAAAGTAACCCTGAAGGAAGAGGAGGAGAAGCTGCATATTGATTTGACGCTGACCACGCCGGGTTGCCCCATGAGTGGCACCATCACGACGGCGGCCAGGCAAATGCTGGACAAGCGCTTCCCGAACCTGGAGATTGAAGTGGAACTGGTATGGCTTCCGCCGTGGACGCCAGATATGATAAGTGAGGAAGGAATGCGACAATTAGGAAATACCTGATAGATTTGCACCCCGATTTAAGACAAGGTTATGCTTTCGAAAACAACAGAATACGCCCTGCGCTCCATCGTGTACATTGCTTTGGCTGATGAAGAAGGCAAGCGCGTGGGCATAAAAGAGATAGCCAACGAACTGGAGTTGCCTGCCCATTTCATGGGTAAGATCCTGCAGGACATGGTACGCAAAGGTGTCATTGCTTCCATCAAAGGCCCTCACGGCGGTTTTTTTCTGCACCGGCCCGCCAGTGAGATCAGCTTACTGGAGGTGATCAGCATTATAGACGGACTCGAAGCTTTCAGGAAATGTGGCATGGGCATGAAACAGTGCTCTGACACACACCCTTGTCCCCTGCACGATGAAATCAAGGTATACCGCAATCACCTGTTGCAGGTATTCCGCGAAAAAACGATACAGAGTCTGGTAGACGACGTGAAAACCGGAAAATATTTCATTAAAAACCAACCTGAAGAAATGCTGAACGGCTCCGTCCGCGGCATCGCTTAAACTATCTTAAAACATTCAATGACAGCGACCCTGACACGGGGTGCCTTCTCTGAAAAATTCAGAGCCATGCACCCTTTTGCCCAAACCGAAGAGATTGCCGCCCTGCAGGAGGTGGTAGAAGAGATCCGTGAACTGAAACGCGAGAAGAACGCGGTGATCTTGTCGCACTTCTACATGTCGCCCGAGCTGCAGGTGCACCACAAGGATGGTGGCATCGCCGACTTTGTGGGCGACTCGCTCGGCCTGAGTGTGGCCGCCAAAAGCGTAGAGGCCGACAACATCATTTTCTGTGGTGTGAAGTTCATGGCCGAAACTGCCAAGATCCTGAACCCCGCCAAGCAAGTGCTGCTGCCCAGTTTTGAGGCGGGTTGCTCGCTCGCCGAAAGCATTACGGGAGCCGATGTGCGCAAACTCAAAGCGCAGTACCCGGGGGTACCGGTGGTGGCTTACATCAACACCTACGCCGAGACCAAAGCCGAAGCCGACATCTGCTGCACCTCCCGCAACGCAATGGACATCGCCCGCTCCTTCGACTCCGACAAGCTTATTTTCCTTCCAGATCTGTTCATGGGTCGCAACCTGCAGACCCGTATCAAAGCGGAGACCGGCAAGGAGCTGATCCTGTGGGAAGGCAAATGCGAGGTGCACGAACAGTTCACGCCGCAGCGCATCAACGGACTCAAACTGATGTACCCCGAGGCGCAGGTGCTGGTGCACTGGGAAGTGCCGGACGATACGGTAGCCGACGCCCTGACCGGTGCCGGCGGCGTGGTAGGCAGCACGTCCGATATCCTCCGTTTTGTGGGTGAGAGCAAGTCTCGTCAGTTCATCCTGGGCTCGGAGTGCGACCTGGGTGCGACCTTGCGCGGCATGTATCCGGAAAAGGAATTTATTGTGCCCTGCATCAAGTGTCCTCACATGAAGCAGATCACGATACAGCGCACGCTGGAGGCTTTGCGGGCTATTGGCACCGAGTCGGAGCGCCTGTATACTGTGGACCTGGCAGAGGATATCCGTCAAAGTGCTTTGCTTCCAATTGAGCGGATGCTGGCCTTTTCTTAGGCAAGTCGACTTTAAAAATATTCAAAGGAGGGGCATTAAAATAAATAACTTTTGGATATCAGTCATTTATCATTTGAAAGCCTCCTGTCTAAAGTTTTTATCCTGTTAATTAAAAGTGAAAGTGCCAGATTTTGAATTCGTGGTGTTGGGTAGTGGCATTGCAGGCCTCACGTTTGCCCTGCAGGCCGCTGCCCATGGCCGCGTTCTCGTGCTCTGCAAAGCCCACCTCTCCGAAACCAATACCGCCTACGCGCAGGGAGGCATCGCTGCTGTGCTCGACCCAACCGACTCCTTCGAACAGCACGTGCAGGATACGCTGGAGGCGGGTGCCGGTCTCTGCGACGAAGCTGCGGTCAGGTATATGGTGCAGGAGGCCCCGGCTGCCATACAGTGGTTGCAAGGTATAGCCGTGGGTTTTGATGAGGTGGAATCTGGCGATATGGCACTTGGTCTGGAAGGAGGTCACAGCCGTCACCGTATTGTGCATGTAAAAGACCATACGGGTCGCAGCATACAGCAAGCCTTGGAAGCGGCTGTGCGCCGGCACCCGAACATCTCCGTGCAGGAACATCAGATGGGTATAGAACTACTCGCTGAGACCAGCAACACAGGTACGTTTTGCTATGGCGTACAGGTGCTGGATCTGCACACACAGGAGGCACGGTCTATACGGGCACAAGCGGTGGTGCTGGCCACAGGTGGCTCCGGACAGGTATATCAGTACACCACCAACCCAGGTATAGCCACCGGCGACGGACTGGCCATGGCGGCCCGTGCCGGAGCCGAGATCCAGAACATGGAGTTCTTCCAGTTTCACCCGACCGCCTTATACCAACCAAACGGTGAGGTCTTCCTGATCAGCGAGGCATTGCGGGGAGCGGGGGCAGAGCTGGTCTTGCCGGACGGCAGCCGTTTCATGCACCACTACCATTCACTGGGTTCACTGGCCCCGCGCGACATTGTGGCCCGGGCCGTGCTCACCGAAATGCAGCGCCACCAAAATCCTTGTCTATACCTGGACGTGCGCCACCTGCCTGCCGGAAAGGTGCGTGAAAACTTTCCTTTTATTTATCATAAGTGTGCCACTATTGGAATTTATGTCGAAAACGACCTTATACCCATCGTACCTGCTGCGCATTACCAGTGCGGGGGTGTGAGGACCGATCTGCACGGGCAAACTTCCATTGGCAGGCTATACGCAATAGGAGAGGTAGCTTGCACGGGTGTGCACGGAGCAAACCGACTGGCCAGTAATTCGCTGCTGGAAGGCGTGGTGTTTGCAAAGCGTGCTGCTGTGCATGTGGCAGGCTTGACTCAAAGGCAATCCGAGGCTGTTCCTGATCTGCCCACGGAGCAAAACTATCTAGGTGTATTGTGGCCAGGTATGCGGGCTGAGATAGTACAGACCCGTGCGAAAGTGCAAGCGCTACTCTGGCAACAGGCCGGTATTGTACGCTCCGTAAAAGGTCTGATGCAATGCCAGGCCAAAATCGACGCTTTGCAACGGAAGGTGAAAGGTATAGCTTGTATGACAGGGCTGCACCAGGAAGTGCAGGAGCTGCAGAATCTGCTCACTGTAGCCGAATTAATTACGAAAGCCGCGCTTGCCAGGCGTGAAAGCGTAGGCGGGCATTTCCTGACGGAAGCACTGCCTGACGAACGGTATAGCCTGGATAACATAGTTTAAGTTAATGCTCCTGAAACAGGTATAGGGTCACTTTTTTGAGAATAGGGCCGTACTGCTTATATTTAGGAAATTTAACACACTTGGAAGAGTACGAAAATTCATCTAATCAGCTTTTAGACAATGCGTCGCGACTGAAAGCCATTATTGAAACGGCTATCGATGGCATCATCACCATCGACCGCAGAGGCATGGTGGAGTCCGTTAACCCGGCGGCGGCACATATTTTCGGCTATCAACCGGAAGAGATAATCGGTAACAATGTGAGCATGCTCATGCCGGAGCCCGACCATAGCCTGCACGATAAATACCTCGACAACTACCACCGCACAGGGGTAGGGCAGATCATCGGCAAAGGACGTGAAGTGCTGGGGAAGAAGAAGAACGGCACCGTATTTCCGTTCCTGCTCAGCATCAGCGAAGTGAACCTGCACGACAAGCAGATCTTTACGGGCATCATCCACGACATCACCGATCTTAAAAAAACGGAGGTCGCACTGCGCGAAAGCGAAAGCCGCATTAACTCCATCATCCAGACTGCTGTAGACGGCATCATTACCATCGACATGCGCGGTGTCATCGAGATGATCAACCCCTCTGCCTGCAGGCTGTTCGGCTATGGCGAATCGGAGGTAATAGGGCAGAAGATCAACATGCTCATGCCAGAGCCTGATAAGAGCCTGCATGACAACTACATGCACCACTACCACGAGACCGGCGAGAAGCGCATTATAGGTATAGGCCGCGAGGTAACCGGCCTCAAAAAAGACGGTACCATCTTCCCGCTATTCCTGAGCATCAGCGAAGTGAAGCTGGCCGACCGTAAGGTGTACACCGGCTTCATACACGACATCACCCGCCAGAAAATAACCGAAGAGCGCCTGCGCCGCTATGCCGCCGAACTCGAGCGAAGCAACCGCGAGCTGCAGGATTTTGCTTACGTGTCATCGCACGATTTGCAGGAGCCGCTGCGCAAGATCCAGGCCTTCGGCGACCGCCTCAAGCTAAAAGAGTACGAGAACCTGAGCGAGCAGGGCAAGGACTACGTGGACCGCATGCTCAACGCAGCCGTTCGGATGCAGAACCTGATCAACGATCTGCTCACCTTTTCTAGGGTTACCTCCAAGTCCAAGCCGTTTGTGGATACAGACCTGAACCAGATTGCGCACGATGTGATATCGGATTTGGAGATTGCCATCGAAAACGCGCACGCTACAGTAGAGTTGGGCGAGCTACCTGTCATACAGGCGGAGCCTACCCAGTTGCGCCAGTTATTGCAGAACCTGATCAGCAATGCCATCAAGTTCCGCAGAGACGATGTTGCCCCTCTGGTAAAGGTATACGCCAAAGAAGTACAGCTGAAAGCCCACATGACCTCCACCCCGGGCGATGAGCTGGTGGAGCTGCATGTGGAGGACAACGGCATCGGCTTTGATGAAAAGTACCTGGACCGGATCTTCAACATTTTCCAGCGACTGGAGGGCCAGAAGTACGAGGGCTCCGGTATAGGGCTGGCCATCTGCCGTAAGATTGCAATCCGGCACGGGGGCGATATTACAGCCAAAAGTAAGCCGGGGCAGGGTACGCATTTTATTGTTACTTTAGCAAAAACTCACCTGAAGGAATAATCAACTATGAAATCAAATAGATCTATTGTGATACTGATAGCCGACGATGACGCAGAAGACCGCATGCTCATAAAGGAAGCGCTGGACGAAAACCGGTTAAGCAACGCAATTGAGTTTGTGGAAAACGGCGAGGAGCTGATGGACTACCTGCACAACCGTGGCAAGTTTACCGACAAGGAGAAATACCAGACGCCAGGCCTTATCCTGCTAGACCTGAACATGCCGAAAAAGGACGGCCGAGAGGCGCTGAAGGAAATAAAAGCCGACGAACACCTGCGCGTGCTGCCCGTAGTGGTGCTCACCACCTCCAAGGCCGAAGAGGACATCCTGCGCACCTACGACCTGGGCGTGAGCTCATTCATCACTAAGCCAGTCACCTTCAGTTCGCTTGTAGACGTGATGCGCACTCTAAGCAAATACTGGTTCGAAATTGTAGAACTGCCGAAACCCTAGTTTAGTTAAAAGTTAAAAGTGAAGAGTTATGAGTTTTCAGTAATTTAATGGATCGACTTTCTGTTATTAACTACTGGAATTCAGATCAGCGCTTTGTCTTCAATAAGCTTCCAACTTTTAACTCATAACTTTCAACTCTTAACTCTTAACTCAATAGACTTTGCCTGACAGAATTCGTGTTTTGCTGGTGGATGATGATGAAGATGATTTCATCATTGCGCGGGATATTATGGACGATATACCCGGGCGCAACTACCTGCTCGAGTGGGCGCCTTCCTTTAACGAGGCGATCGGCATCATCAGGGAGCAGCGGCATCATGTGTACCTGGTCGATTACAGGCTGGGCGCACACGATGGGCTGGAGCTGATTGAGCAGGCGGTAAACGAAGGTATAGCAGCCCCATTCATTCTGCTGACGGGCCAAAGCGACCGCGAAACAGACGAGAAAGCCATGCGGGTCGGAGCGCAGGATTACCTGGTGAAGGGTACTTTTAACCCTTATGACCTGGAGCGCTCGATCAGGTATAGCATTGAGCACGCCAAGAGTCTGGCCGAGATCCAGAAGTTGAACACGGAGCTCGAACAGCGGGTAGAGGACCGTACGCAGGAACTGGCCGCAGCCATACAGAACCTGGAGAAGGCGAACCGGACCCTGAAAAAGGCGCAGACTGAAATATACAAGGCGCTGCAAAAAGAGAAAGAGCTGCATGAGCTCAAATCGCGCTTCGTGACTATTGCCTCGCACGAGTTCCGAACACCGCTTAGTACCGTGCTTTCTTCGGCATCCCTTATAACCAAGTACAAGACCGCCGAAGACGACGAAAAGCGCCTGAAGCACGTGGGACGCATTAAGTCGGCGGTGCACAATCTGACCAATATCCTGAACGACTTCCTGTCCATTAGCAGGATGGAGGAGGGGAAAATACACAATGTGCCGAGCACCTTTGATCTGCAGAGTTTCGCGGCAGAGGTCGTTGACGAAATGCAGGGCTTCCTGAAAGAGGGGCAGCGCATTGACTACCAACACGAAGGCGCTCAGCTGACGGTATACCTGGACAAGCAGCTTATGCGCAACGTCATGATCAACCTGCTCTCCAACGGCAGCAAATACTCCGGGGAGGACAGCACGATCTGGTTTACGTCAACCATTAAAGGAAATGTTGTGACGCTGGAGGTGCGCGACGAGGGGATCGGTATACCTGACGAAGACAAGACACACCTGTTTACGCCTTTCTTCAGGGCTCAGAACGTCACCAATATACAGGGAACGGGTCTTGGGCTTAACATTGTAAAAAAATATGTAGAGATTATGGGTGGCGAGCTGCGCTATGAAAGCCAGTTGGGCCACGGCACCACGTTCACTATCACTTTGCCATATACCGCACAAATATGAAAAAGATATTGCTGATTGAAGACAACCAGGAGATACGCGAGAACACGGCCGAGATCCTGACGCTGGCCAACTACCAGGTGCTCGAAGCACCGAATGGCAAACTCGGCGTGGACCTTGCCAAGAAAGAACACCCTGACCTGATCATTTGCGACATCATGATGCCCCAGTTGGATGGCTACGGCGTGTTGCACATGCTCAGCAAATTCCCTGAAACGGCGAGCATTCCCTTCGTTTTTCTGACGGCCAAGTCAGAGAAAGACGATTTCCGCAAAGGCATGAACCTGGGCGCAGACGATTACCTGACCAAGCCTTTCGACGATGTGGAGCTATTGGACGTGGTGGAGATACGCCTGAAGAAAAATGAGATTATGAAGGCTGAGTTTCAGCGCAACGTGCAGGGACTCGACAACTTCATACAGGAAGCCAAAGGCTACGAGGAGCTCAATAAACTGATCTCTGAGAACCGCCGTGTGACGGTTTTCCGCAAGAAGCAGCACCTGTTCTCAGAAGGTAATTACCCGAGCAACCTGTATTTCCTCAATAAAGGCAAGATCAAAACCTATAAGTCGAACGAAGAAGGCCGGGAGTACATCACCTGTCTCTACAAAGACGGTGACTTTATCGGTTACCTTGATCTGCTGGAAGAGAAAGCCTACCGCGAATCGGCGATGGCGCTGGAGGACTCGGAGGTATACATCATCCCGCGCGAGGACTTCTATACCTTGCTGTACCAGAACCGCGACGTAGCGGGTAAGTTCATCAAAATACTGTCCGATAACCTGGCCGACCGGGAGGAGCGCCTGCTGAAGCTGGCTTATAACTCAGTGCGCAAGCGTGTAGCGGAGGCATTGCTGTTCGTGGAAAAGCAGTACAAAGAAGACCCGAACTACAAGTCAGAGGTATCAATTACCCGAGAAGACCTGGCCAGCATTGTTGGTGCTTCCAAAGAGACTGTGATACGCACCCTTGCCGATTTCAAAGACGAAAACCTGATTGACACCCGCGGCAGCAAAATCACGATCCTGAATGCACAGAAGCTGGAGCGGATGCGGAATTAGGGGAAACACTGACATTTCTCCTACCTGAAAGTGACGAAAGTCATACTTTCCGAATCCAGCTTTTAAGAAATTTGCATTGTATCTGAGAGAAAGACATGCAAAATCAGTTTAAAGCCCTTACATTATCTTACAAGCAAGCACCTATCGCTATCCGTGAAGCCGTATCGCTGAACGAGATCGGTTGTCGTAACCTGCTCGATAAGATCAGCGAATTCACCGACGCGCAGGATGTCATGGTGCTTTCTACCTGCAACCGCACAGAAGTATACTATACTGCTGCGCAGGACCTCTCACACGCAATTATTAAGCTGATTGCGATTGAGAAAGGCTTTATCGCGACAAAAGAGATTACGTCTTATTTCCAGCACATCACCGACCACCAGCAAGCAGTGCAGCACCTATTTTATGTGTCGCTGGGGCTGGAGTCGCAGGTGGTAGGCGATATGCAGATACTGAACCAGGTGAAGAAAGCCTACCAGTGGGCCGCTGATGCCGCTATGGCCGGTCCATTTCTGCACAGGCTGATGCATACGATCTTTTACACCAACAAGCAGGTGTTCAACCAGACCGCCTTTTTTGACGGTGCCGCCTCGGTGTCGTATGCCACAGTGGAGCTGGTAGAAGAGTTGACCAGAGGTATGGCTGATCCGCGTGTACTGATGATCGGAGTAGGGGAGATCGGCGCGAATGTGTGCGATAACTTCGGCAAGTCGAAGATCAGCAACATCACCATCGCCAACCGTACGCATCACAAAGCGCTGGAGCTAGCCCAGAAAACGAATGCCCGTGCTATTTACTGGGAGAATGTCTGGGAAGAAATGGCGAACGCGGATGTGGTGATTTCGTCCGTGCCAGGCGATTGCTTCTTTATCGGGCAGGCGGATATTGCGCAGCTCGGCGAAAATGCTCCCCAGTTCTTTGTGGACCTTTCCATGCCACGCAGCATCGACGCTGCCATTGAGGCCCTGCCAAACGCCAAGGTATACAACGTAGACAATATCCGTAACCGTGCCACAGAGGCGCTTACCATGCGTATGGCTGCTATACCGCAGGTGAAGGAAATCATAGCGGAAGCCATGGTTGAGTTCAACACCTGGACCCGCGAAATGGCCATGTCGCCAGCTTTGCAGCAGTTCAAGAGCCGCCTAGAGGAAATCCGGCAGCAGGAACTGGCCCGCTATACTAAAAAGCTGGGCGATGACCAGAAAGAGCTGGTAGAAGCCATCACCAAAAACATCCTCAACAAGATCGTAAAACTACCTGCCCTGGAGCTGAAAGCAGCTTGCCAGCGTGGTGAATCTGAGGCGTTGTTGGAGGGTTTGAGCGCACTGTTTAACCTCGACAAGCAAGAAGCCTAGGCTATTCCTGTCCGGCTTATGCTATCGAATCGGAATAGAGAAAATCTTTAGAATATCCGGCACCCTGTAGCGTGATTCCCGCTGATCCTGCAGTAGTTTCTGACCATACTTAAAATTGGCTTCAGCACCCATAGCTGGCATATCCGTGATCGATTTGTAGACGACGGTTGGCGGTATAGTAGGTAGCTGATCTTTGGGTTCCTCGGGTAGCTTGGTACGCAATACGGCCTGCCTCAAATCATACTCCGTCGCCCAGGGCATCACGTCCACCGTAGGCAGCTTGTTTTCTCTTCTTTCGAGCAAAATCTTAAGGGTCAGTTGCTTTTCTTGGTTTTCAGCAGGCACGGTCAGGTATAGTTTTTCAAAGCCCAGTGCTCCAAATACCACTGTGTCACCTACTACAACCGGCATCGAAAAATAGCCGCTTTTGCGTGTGTGCGTGCCCCGTGTAGTACCCGGCACATATACGGCAACACCCTCTAAAGCCGTCAGGCTGTCACCCCCATATACCATACCCGAGAATTGAATCACTTGTTTGTTTGGTGCAGGCAGGTTTTGTGCTAACGATACTTCGTTTGATAGCAGCAAAAACAAAAGCGCAACGGAGTAGATCGCGGTGTTTCTTTTCATGCAGCTTGTCTGAACCTGGCGCGTTACTGCCTTACCGTCACAAATGCTGCCAATCGTCCGCCCACAGCTTTTTCCCAATCTGCGAGGCTGGCCTTCCTGGAGTAGAAGCTGCCACCCAGTGCGGCGCCGTAAGCGAAAATGTATTTCTCGTGGTTGCTGTAATCAGGCAGGTACTCTATCCCTAAAAAGAAGTCTTCGTCTACCACCAGCCCATACTGCTCGAGCGGAACCGTGACCCAGCCCTGCGTAAGCGAAAGCCGCCTGATGATGCTTTTTTCAACTAATCTCTCACCCGGCATACCTGCTGCGTTTTTGTACAGGTTGATGCGGAAGGTAGCTGAGTCACGCTTGATGCTGCGCAGGTATACCGTGGCAGACAGAAGCTCGGAAGTTTTGTTATTGAGGTTGATGTATTTGCCCAGTTCCGAGATATCCTCTGAGTGAATCGTTTCGGCTGAGCCGTACAGGAACGGATTGCGCGAAGTGGTTCCAAACTTCCTTATTTTGGGGGCTTTGCTGCTGATCACCACTTCCCGGAGTACCGTGGTTTTTTCAGAGAGTTCGAAAGAGGTCGTGCTGCCGGAGAGGATGGAAGAGACGGGCAACGAGAGCTCGTTATACCCAATGGCTGAGAAAGTAAGTGTGTCTTGTCTGTTCTCTTCTTTCAGGTCGATTTGAAAGCTACCGTCAGGCCTGGTTGCCGTGCCGGTGTTCTTCTTTTTGATGCCAATGTTGACGTAAGGTATAGCCTCCTGTTTTTTGGCGCTTATAACGGTACCACTTATCTGCAAGCTTTGTCCAAACGTGAAGTGGGGAGTGAGAAAGAAAATGAAAAAGAAAAGCAGTAGGGGCAGTTTGTTCTGTGGCATCGGGTGAATCTCTTGAAGGTTTAGGAAAGCTATACCCTGTTTAGGTATAGCGGCTATCAAGAAGATTCAATTTTCGTAACAGAGGTTGCAAGCAGGCAGGCTATAATTAGGACCGGTGTTATGCCAAGTATAATTTACGCTTGAATTACAGTCATTTATAGAGAATCCGCAGTAGGATTTATCTGCAGCTACAGCAATCAGTCAAGGCTCCGATATGACCAGTTCATCTGGCATGGCCTGAGGAGCAGGCAAGAAAATGCGAGGGAACACGTGTGATGTAACGGAGAAGACTTGCCGGCTGCAACAGTATCTTTGAGAGGGAGTTCTAGTACTGAATCAGGTATTCATTTACCACCCCTCTTTCAATCAGTATCGTTGCCCTGAACTCCTTCGTTTCACCATTTTTTGTAACATACCACACAATCGGGGCTTCATCGCCAACGATGGCTTCTACGGTATAGATTCCACAAACGTCTTTGCCAATCCACTGAAAGTTGTCATTCTCCTGCACTGTTGCACAGCTCTCCATTTTGCGGGTATGCGGCTTTCCTGTCCAGATGCCATAGTAGTAAAACTTAAACGTATCGTTGTCGGACGCGGGCTTTGTATTCACAAACTTGATTCTGAGAATGGCAGTAGTGTAGAGGGTGAAATTTAGCGTGTTTTTGCCTTTGCTGTTTAGCGTAGGGAGATAAGCACTTTCAGTCCGGTAGGTATAGCCATCCAGCATATTTTCATTCAAGGCTACCTCAAGTCGGTCAGCGTCCTTAAAAACCTTTAGTTTGGCACTGTAATACCCGTTTTCCTGTGTAGTTGCGTTTCCGGCGCTCTTGCGCTTCCCATCAGTAATGATGCCCATACCTGAAGGAGTCTTAACAGCATCAACCCCGATCGCTATACCTGCCACTGGCTGGTTTAGCTCGTCAGTTACGTACCCTTCAATCGTAAAGATATCTACGTCATACCTTTCGCAGGAACCGGTGAGCAGTAGAAGCAACAGCAGGATAATTAAGTGGATCTTGTACCGCATGGTGTATTCGCTTAGGTATGAGAAGGTACGCGTTTATTTGGGTGTTAGGTGTTTACTCATTATATTTATTATTTAAGTCCTTTTTTAAGTTGCTGAACACGTATTTGTGCTAATGTTCTATTCCAAATTTATCCAATGGACTCCTATAAACGCTTGGGTAAAGTTTGGAAATATACGTCGTTATTCTTGTCAGCCCATTCTTCAGTTCGTCAAAAAGGTAGATTGCTTCTTTGAAACCAAGCCATTTTATACCTGCCATTACATTGCATTCCCCAAAAAGCTTTCTAAATTCAAATCATGTACAGCTTGTCAGTATGCAAGTAACCTCATTTACCAAACGGCGAAGCATTTCGCTATACCTTGGTCTGATCTGTTGTATCACCATGGCGGCCTGTGCAGGCAACAAGCAGGCAACGAGCAGACAAATCAGCATGATAGAGCAGATTCTTGAAAACAAACCAGAGCAGTTCAGGGCCATACTCGATAACCCGGACCAGTACAGGGTGCAGATCCTGTATACCCAGATCGACCGCGACGAGCATAACCAACCGCACTTTACGTCCTATACCTACCGCGTCAATCCGCAGGAGTACTTTTACCCGGCCAGTACTGTCAAACTTCCGGGCGCTGTGGTAGCACTGGAGAAACTCAATGAGCTAGGTATAGCGGGCCTCGACAAGTACACGCCGCTGCAGGTTGACAGCGCATATAGCTGCCAGACCTCCGTGCGCGGCGACAGTACTTCGGCTGACGGAAAGGCCACTATTGCGCACTACATCAAGAAACTATTCCTGGTGAGCGACAACGATGCCTACAACCGCCTGTACGAGTTCGTAGGGCAGCAGCAGCTGAACCAGTCGTTGCACCAGAAAGGATTTAAAGATGTACAGCTGGTGCATCGTTTGAGCATTTCTTTGAGTCCTGATGAAAACCGCCACACTAACCCTTTCCGGTTCTACAAAAACGATCAGCTTATCTATGAGCAGCCGCTCGTCAACAATCCGACACCATTCACGCAGGCTAAGTTTGAAGGGGTGCTGGGCAAGGGGCATATAGCAGGCGACAAGTTGGTGGAAGGTCCGATGGACTTCACGGTCAAAAACTACATCTCGATAGAGGCCCTGCAGGGTATACTTAAAGCCGTGCTGTTCCCGGAGGAAGTGCCAGCGGAGCAGCGCTTCAACCTGACAGCGGATGACTATACCTTCCTTTACAAATACATGAGTATGCTGCCCCGCGAAAGCGACTATCCGGCTTATGACCCGATTGAGTACCCGGATGGCTATGTGAAGTTCCTGATGTACGGCAACTCGAAGGAGCGCATACCTGAAAACATCCGCATCTTCAACAAGATCGGCAACGCCTATGGCTTCCTGACAGACAATGCCTACATCGTAGATTTTGACAAGCAGGTGGAATTCATGCTGACAGCGGTTATATTGGTAAATGAAAACGAAGTATTCAATGACGGCAAGTATGAGTACGAAACAGTGGGCTATCCTTTCATGCAAAACCTGGGTCGTGCCTTCTACGAGCACGAGCTGCAACGCAAAAAACAACACCTTCCCAAGCTCGACAAATTCAAATTGCAGTACTGAGAGGATTGGCCATACCTGTTGATGTGGCTAAGCCAATCAGGACAAAATAGCTTTTGAAAAGGCCAGAAGACGCGTATCCGGAAGTTGATCGTCTCAGCTGCCATAACAGGCATTCAGTTGACTGATCACCTTAAAAGGAAAGGCAGCAGCCGATCCACCCCGAACAGCTGCTGCCTTTTGTTACTACTATAGTGAGAAAGTTTAAATAGCTCCTAAACTTTCAAACACCTAAACTTCTACTGGTCCCACCACAGGGGCTCTGACAAGGCTGGCGAATCCGGAGTGTTTGGGTTTTTGCTGGCCTCCCCCTGTGGAAAGGCGATTCTGCGTATAAAGGTCGTTAGATCAGCGTTGGCTGGAAGGTCGAAGTTGGCGTACTGGTAGTCGTAGCGTCGGGCGTCGGTCCAAGCTTCCGTGTTCAGGTAGGTCACGACATACTTCTCCTTGAAGATCAGGTCCAGGGTGAGGTTGGCAGCACCTACGCCTACGGCTGGGTTGTTCAGGTAGGCATCCCGCTCTCCGGCTGGCACGCCTAATTTGTCCATGTGCGCGCGTATACCATCCAGGTAAGCCGTGTAGGCACGCTGCTGGTCACCGGCTCTGAAAGCAGCCTCCGCTTCAATGAATTTCATCTCGGCATAAGAAGCAATAGTGACAGGCGCAAGGTCACCGGTTAGGGGAGAGTTGCGCGAAATATACACCTCGTCTCGCACGGTGTTGTTGGCAGGACCAACGTTGCCTACGCCGTTTGGCGTGCCTACAAAGGTGCCCGTCACAGTTGGCTCGGTGATGCGCGTAAGCCTCGGATCCACCACGCCGTAGGTGGTGCCATTCAGCTGGTTGACAAACTGCTCCGAAAGCCAACCACCCAGTATGAGGGAGGTATTGCTGCGCGACACAGCAGCCCATGGGTTAATGTCAGCAAACACCATCATTTCAGCGTCATCTGCATTAGACTGGTAGGAGTTCTCAACAGCACTCAGCACCGCTCCCGGATTGTAAGATGGCTGTTTGCTTACTTTGTTCAGCATACGGGCCTTAAAGGCATTGGCCGTGCGAATCCACTGGGTCTTGTCACCCCCATGAATCAGGTCATCTTCTTCGCTTAGTTGTATGCGCGAGTCCGTCTTGTTCAGTTCCGCTATACCTTCATCGAGCAGCCGCAGGGCCTCAGCATACAGGTCCTGCGAAGAATCGAAGGCAGGCGTGAGCGTGCTGTTGTCGAAGGCCTGCGAATAAGGACCATCTCCCCAGTGGTCGATCACTAAGTTAAGGTGATAAGCCATCAGGATGTTGGCAACACCCACATAGTCCGAGGCGCCCTCTTCCTGGCCCCGCTGTTTCATGTCGTAGATGTCAGCCATGGCCAGGTAGATCGCATCCCAGGAACCGGTCAGGTCCACTACCTGGTAGGTATCGGTGGCGTTGCCTGCCACAGGGCTGGCCAGGTACTGCACATAAAACGCCGTGGTAGCGGCCACACGCTGGCTGTTGAGGCCGGTTTTGTGGGTGGCTGTGGAAAGCATGGCATTGAGCGGCGGATTCGACACCAGGTTTGGGTTGTCGTGCAGGTCAAAGTAATCCTCGCAGCTCTGGAGTCCAAGCGAAGCCCCTGTCAGGAGCAGGGCCATCGCATATCGATACATCTTTTTCATGATCTTCATTTAGGTTTAGAATCCGACATTGAGCGTAAACAGGTAGCTTCTTACAGCCGGGTAAGTGAAGCCGGCAAAGCCGTCCACGTTGCTGCCGCTTGGGGTGGCGCTGTTCTCCGGGTCAAAGCCTGAGAAATCAGTCCACAGCACCAGGTTGTTACCCGTAAGCCCAACTGAGCCGTTTCGGATGAATGTATTTTCAAACCAGCTGTTGGGCAATGAGTAGTTCAGCGTAAGGGAGCGCAGGCGCACCCAGGAGGCATCCTCCACAAAGTTTTCGGACACCCCTCTGTGGAATCGTCGGTAGAAGCCATCGCCATAGTTGACGCCATCCGGACCGATGCCCTGACCGAGCCATACCTGCTTGGTATTCGGGGTGCCATCGGCCAGTACGCCTTCAAACACCTTAGTCTCGTTGCGGTTTTCGGTGTACTCGGCTATACCGAAGGCAGAGAAGAAGTTGCCCATCTGGTTGTAGCGTTCGTGGCCTACGCGGGCGTCAAACAAGCTGGTCAAACTCAGGTTTTTGTAAGTAAAAGTATTGGTGAGGCCCCCGATCCAGTCAGGCTGGGAATTGCCCAAAATTTTCTGGCTGGTAAGGGGTGCGCGCACCGGGAAGCCATTTTCCCCAATCACGATAGGGCGGTCAGTGTCGATGAACAGCGGGTCAGGCTCTTCCCCCGGACCATAGTAGCGCTGCCAGTGCGATCCGTAGATGTTGCCGAAGGGCTGTCCAGGTATAAGCTTCATGGTAACGGTAGAACCCACGTAGCCAAACTGCGAGGCGTAGGGAATTTCGGTGAGGCCCTCGCGGATGCTCAGGATCTTGTTGCGGTTAGCAGAGTAGATCAGCTTAGTATCCCAGGTGAAACTCTCGGTGCGAACAGGCGTTGCGTTTAAGATTATTTCTATCCCTCTGTTGCGCATTTCGCCGGAGTTCACAGCGGCACGCACATAGCCTGTGGACGAAGCCACATCGATGTTAATAATCAGGTTTTTACTAAGGGAGTGGTAATAGGTGAAGTCAAAGCCCAGCCTGTTGTCCAGGAACGCCATTTCCAGGCCAGCTTCAAAAGTGTTGGTAAACTCCGGCTTGAGTCCCTCGTTGCCGAGCAGTGCCGCTCTTGTAAAACCGGTGTATCCGGTCGGTAATCCGGCATAAGGCGCAAAACCAGATGAGGTGGCATACTCCGCGGCGTCCTTGCCTATACCTGCATAAGACAGGCGCAGTTTGCTTTGGTTGATGTAGGACGGCAACTGGAGGTGATCCGAGAAAACATAACTCAAACTCACCGATGGGTAGAAGAAAGAGTTGTTCGGCTTGCGCAGGGTGGAGGTAATGTCGTTACGACCGGTTAGGGTCAGGAACAAAAAATTGCGGTAGTCCATCGATGCTTCCCCGAACACACCCATCAGCCGGTAGTCTGACTGGTTTTGCGTGGAGCGAAGGAGGCGGGCATTGCGCAGGTCGAAGTAGTCAAACACGGTCAGGTTATCACCCTCTACGCCAAAGCCCTTCACCCTTCTGTCGTACAGCTCGTGTCCCAGTCGGAAAGTGGCGTTAAAATCCTCGCCGAAGCTAGTGTTGACGGTGGCCAGGAACGAAGAGTTGATGGTGCGGAACTTAGTCGTATACTCATATACGAAGCCCTGGTCGTTGTCTTCATACACCCGCTCGTCTGCAAAACCTCTGGGCCCGGGCGCAGTGCGAGTGCGATCGTCGGTATAGTTGTCCAGACCCACACGGTAGCTCAGATCCAGCCAACTGAGAGGGCTATACCCTACATGAAAGCTACCGATAAAGCGGTTCACATCATCTTCCATGCGGTTTGTGGCAGCACCATACACAGGATTGTCGTTGCCGTAGCTCAACATGGTGCCGTCCGGCTTGCGGTAATCCTTCACATCCCAGCGCGGCGACCAGTAGCTCAAACTCTCATTAAAGCGGTCGGCGTTGTAGCGGAAACCGCCTGAGTTGATATAGTTAAAGTTGGCGCCGGATCGTACCTTATCGCTGATCTTGAAATCGGTGTTGAGGCGGGCAGAGAAGTTTTCGTAGTCAGTAAACGGAAGTACTCCTTCGTGTCGGAAATGTGAAAGCGAAGACAGGAAAGTGATGGCTTCTGTACCACCTGAGAAGGAGAGGCTATTGCGATACTGGTGCCCCATCTCGTAGGCATCTTTAAAGTGATTGTGTAGCTTTTCCGGGTGGGTAGGGTCCAGGCGTCGTGCTTCTTCTACGGTTGGGCCCCAGGATGGCCAGAAGCTGTTTGGGTCGTACACGCCGGTATAGCCTTGGGTATAGGTGTCCTGAATGTCCGGGAACTTGTTCACTTCCTCTATACCTACAGTGCCGGTGTAGTTCACGCGCAGTTCACCTTGCTGTCCGCTTTTAGTCGTGATCACGACTACCCCGTTGGCTCCTCGCAAGCCGTATAGGGCTGTGGCCGCGCCACCTTTCAGTACGTTGATGCTCTCGATGTCATCAGGGTTCAGGTCGGCAAGGCGGTTACTCATACCTCGCAGCTCAGCACTCTGCCCAAAGGTAGAAGTACTGTTATCCATGATCACCCCATCGATCACAAAGAGTGGTTCGTTGCTTTTGTTCACATCAATGGAGTTAATGCCCCTGATCTGGATTTTGGTACCCTGGCCCGGCGCACCACCTGTACTCGATATGGTCGCGCCGGCCACCTTGCCCTGCATGGCATTTAGTACGTTGGGTTGTCGGTGTTCTGTTAACTCCTTGGCATCCACGCCCTGAGCCGCGTACCCCAAGGCCTTCTTTTCGCGGGTAATACCCAGGGCGGTTACCATTACTTCGCCGAGCTCCTGTGCGTCTGTCGCCAGAGTTACATTGACGGTGGACTGGCTGCCTACCGTTACTTCCCTTGTCTGATAGCCCAGAAAACGAAAGACAAGTATCGCATTGTTGTCGGGCACCTGAATCTGGTAGCTGCCTTCCGAATCGGTTGCCACACCGGTGGTAGTGCCTTTTACGGCCACACTAACTCCCGGCATGCCCTGGCCTGTGTCAGAGGCGGTTACTCGTCCGCTGACTTGCCGCTGCTGTGCCCAGGCCCCTGAGGTGCCGAGTACAAATAGCATGAATAAAATGAGTGTAAAGGTGTTCTTCATAATGATCCCATTTAGTGCATCATAAAATTTATTTAAAGCGCATTGACATTCAGGTATTCAACATAACAGTTAATCTAAAATCAGGAAGCAAATTGCTTGCTCTTGATCTGGAAGGTATAGCTCAAGGTACCGTATACCTCCTGTTGCAAGAAACCTGGCATACCGTCATGAATAGAGATTGAATTGAATCGTGGGTTAATGTATGTTATATGATTAAAAGATAAAAAAGTTGTCTTCTATACGTTAAATACGCAGAAAGGGAAACAAACCAAGGTAAAATATGCTGCTCAATGCAAGATTTGACTTAAACCCGATAGATTTTGGCAGACTCGTGCCCCTATGTTGAACTTAGGCTAAAGTGCATTGAAGTGTGGGATTGTGTGGTGCCAGACGGGTGAAATCGGATGCAGCTTATAATATAAGATAGCTGTTAAATGTGTCGTAGCACTTAAAGCAGATTAGAACCCAATCGATCTTACATCGGTCAAATGTAGAATTGGGTCTGGTATAGCTAGTCAGGTAGAACTATAGGCTGCTCTATGGCAGGTATGCTGAGGAGATGTGATGTACAGGGCCGAGCAACGGCTGGCTGTCTTTTGTGCAGCTTTTACGTATAAAGGGGCATGGAGATCATAATCATCATATCGGTACTAATCCTTTATGGCGTTGGTTACTTTGTATACTACATGTATGGCAGGGATAGAAAAACAAAGCGCAAAAAGAAGTTTTACGATCACTTCTGGCCATAAAAAAACAGGCCGCCCCAAAGTATAGGGCAGCCTGTTCTGCATATTGGCTATTGTAAGGCGTTGCTTACACGTGTGCTTTCTTCTGTAGGGCGGCAACCTGATCGTTGAGTTCTGCCACCAGGTTCATTTCAGTTTGCAGCTCACGCTTGATCTTGATCTCGCGCTCACGGGCATTTTTCTTGAATTCGGCGAACTCGCGGTCGATGTCGTCAAACTCTTTTTTCTTCTGGTCAGTCACCTTCTTGCTGCTCTTAAACTGCGTATACACCACACCCAGTGCAATAAGAAGCAGGGCGATAATGGCTGTGTTGATGATCACATAGATTTGCTTGTGAATCGGAATGCCCAGCACATGCAGGTTATTCACGGCATCTTCACTCTGTTGCACGGCAGCTTCTTTTTGAGCATTGTCTAGCTTCAGGGCCTCAATTTCCTTCTCCTGCTCGGTAATGCGGGCCTGTGCCGTCTCCAGATCCTGGCGGGTCGCATTCAGGTCTTTAATTTGTTTCTGCTCTACGTCTTTGATCGTAGCCTGCACACTTTGCCAGAATGAGTTAAGCAGGCCTACATTCACTACCTTATACTCTCTGTTGCCTTCCATGTAGGAGTTGGACTTGCTTTTGAGATCGTTAAACTGCCCGGTAAGAGCATTGGCCGACTTGTTCTCATTTTGAGCCGTTCCCTGTGCCTGCACTGCTGGTGCCGCTACAGTCAGCACAATCAATAAGGAAAGAAAGAATGCTTTCATGTTTTTTTTGAATAATGGTAAAAGTTGAATTGCGGTAAATATAAAAATAATATTTTTTTGAGAAAGTCGAATGATTGATTTTATGCTGTGAATCCAAAAACCTTTTTACACTAACTTCAAAAGTTTATTTTTTATTGCCAAAACAGATCTAAAAGATCTGGCTTCTTGCGTAGCCGATCATCCGGGCACAATGGCTTTTCATCCACCGTTAACACAAGCTGCCCTGTTAAAGTTCTGATTTCTAGTAGCAATAGCTTTGTAGTCAAGTCATCATGCCTCTCCTGGCATAGGGGTTATGACGTATTAACGCCTTTAAACCTAGGCAGGGCAGCTTTCTAAATCCTATTTGTTGTGAATGAAAATCTCTAAAACGAGAGCAAACCCGAAAGTTAAATTATAGCCGATCGGTTAGGTGATTATTCCCTAGTAAAGACAAAGATTTAATCAGGCAATGTTGCGTTCTCTCTTACCGGCAATGGGCGCTAGAGGGGGTGTTCTGCTTCGGGTCTTCTGGGTTGCCACGGAAAACGGCCCTCAAGCTCTACTTGCAGCGAGAGGCTCAGGAAGGTTCGAATCAGCACGATCAAACCTAGGGTAAGCACACGCTCCATGGTGGCCTCTGTCACCACGGTCGCGATGATGTCGGCGGCAACCAGTATCTCAAGCCCCAGCAGGATGGCTTTGCCGAGTTCGTGGCGGAGCACTTTGTAAGAGCGGCGGGAGTTGTGGCGCAGTGGAAATATAAAGTGAATGAGCGCAATGGCTGCCCCGATCGCAATGATCAGGACGCCAATCGCTTCTATGGCACGGGCAATATATTCAATGTACAGCCTAAAGTCGTGCATGTGGGGCGTCAGGTTGTGTGCGGCTATTGCTTGCTGTTTTCCGGGTACCAGTTGCGCAGACGTACCTCAATGTTTTTGTCACCTTCGTTTACTTTTCGCTTGAAGGCTTCCACATCGCTCAGTCCGTCCTGACCCCGGTAGTGATAAGGGTATACGATGGCCGGCTTAAATTCAAGCACCGCGGAAGCAGCCTGGTCGACATCCATGGTATAAGGCAGGTTCATGCAAACGAAGGCGACATCGATGTTGCGCAGGGCACGCATCTCTGGTATGTCTTCCGTGTCACCTGAGAGGTATACGGTTTTGTCAGCGAATTCCAGCACATAGCCATTGCCACGTCCTTTGGTATGACGGGAGTCTTCGGTTTCAGGCAGGTTGTACATGGGCAGTGCCGCAATTGAAATGCCGTGCTGCTCGGTATGGTCGTTGTTGCCGATTACTACTACCCGTTTCTTTAAGTTTTCAGGCATCTTATCGGCCACGGCCTGTGGCACCACAAAAGTAGCTTTGTCGGTATTGATCGCCTCCAGGGTTTTCAGGTCGAGGTGGTCGCCGTGGATGTCCGTGATCAGGATCAGGTCCGGGGCGGCTATACCTTTAAATACCTCTGCACCGCCGTACGGATCAACGTAAATTGTTTTTCCACCCCAGGTGAGAGCCAATGTACCGTGCAGCACAGGCTGTATGACAAGGGGTCCTTTTTCGGTTTCAATGCGGTCGGTGTTCTTTGTTTGCTGGGCCTGAGCCGTCAGCATCAGCAGCAGGCCACTAAGCAAGAATATGGATTTCAATTTCATAGATTTACAGTTAATGTGTCTTGATTTTTTCAGAGTATCGGATTCCTAACAAGTCAGCAGGCTTTTGGTTATGGCGCTGTCGTTTATTTTGCTTTCTCCATTTTCTTCAGCTCTTGCTTGATGTAGGCTTCTGGCAGATAGGTATGGCCGATCACTATACCTGCTATACGCTGGGTTTGGGAAATATCGTTGAGCGGGTTGCCGTGGAGCAGTAACAGGTCTGCTACAGCCCCCACTTTCAGCACGCCTATGTCGTCACGATCAAAGTATTTGCCCACATTGACCGTGCCCGTCCGGAGGGATTCATATGGGCTGAGTCCCGCTGCTACCAGGTATTCGAGCTCCTGATGCGTGGAGATGCCGGGTACGTTAAACACTTGCGGGGAATCGCAGCCGAGCAGCAGCCCCACCTGGTTGTCGTTGCAAGCCTTGATCAGCTTTTGGCGGAGGTTTACATACCTCTTTATAGCATCAGCATCATAACGCGGATCTGCCATCAGTTTCTGTTTGGTGGCCACCCAGTTCTGTACTGTTTTGGGATTCATGTACTTCATCTCAGGCTTGTTGCCCAGTACCTCAGGAGATTCTGCAGGTGACATCCAGCGCTCGGCAAGGGCCTGTGTGGGCACTACCCAAATGTTCTTTTCCCGCAAAGCGTTCATCAGTTTAGGTATACGGGTGGTATCTGCCTGGTCGCCGATGTACATGGCAAAGAGGCCAGCCTCCTGCTCGGGTATGGACTCCAATCCCGGCACCAGGCTTTCGATAAATCCATCCATATGGTCGATGGAGGCATAGCCCGCTTCAATAGCGCGCCATACACCAACCTCGTAAGATACGTGTCCTGCAAAGGGCATTTTCTCTTGGTTGGCAGCGCTGGCGATGGCGGCAAAAGTCTCGTTGTTGAGTCCGGGATGAAGTTTCAGGAAATCGTAGCCCGCTTGCTTCTGCTGCCTGACCATTGCGGTGCCGGCCTCAGGGGTTTTCACGCTGTTACCATTCAAAGAGGGGCCAGAGGTATAAAACCGGGGACCGACCAACTCACCTGACTGCAGTTTGCTGCGCAGTTCCAGGTGGCGCGGATGCCCCAGCATACCCCGTATGGTGGTGATGCCGTGCAGCGTAAACAACTGCAACACCTCTTTCATCGGCTCCAGGTCATCGACAGGAGGAACATGCGCGTGCATCTCGGCTAGGCCGGGCATCAGGTATTTCCCTTTGGCATCCACGATCAGCGCATTTTTGCTGTGCTTAACCTTGCCGTTGTTTCCAATAGCGGTTATCTTCCCGTCTTTCACCACCACCGTCTGGTTCTCAAGTACCTTCTCTTTATCCATCGGGATGACATTCACAGAACGAAAAACCACCTCCCTTTCGCGGGAGTTGACTGGCTGCTGTGCCAGGGCTGGGTATAAGCTGAGTAAAAGCGAGAAGAAAAGAAGGTAGGTTTTCATGGAGGAGAATCGCTTGTTTATACCTGGTGAGTTAAACTAAAACTTAACTGCGTTATACTACTGTAAGCTTAAACGTAAAGTTTTCTATTAGGTCGATAGTAGTTGACCTAGCACATCTAAAAGCGAAAGCCACCAGCTTTAGGACCGAGGATTTTACAAGGTCTATTACTTCAATCATCTTATTCATTTCTTTTCAGGTATAGTGAGTCTACCAGAAAGTAAAAGAGCTAAAAGAGACCAAAGTGCTTTGATCAGGGTAGATCCCGACAATTACTCTGTGGCTAGAAAAGCCGAAACTATTGAGCCTTTGAACAAAAATTTACTGAACGGCTATGATGCTCACGTTGATCTCATCTATAGCGCCTTCTTCTTCTGAGTCGTAGATGATCTTGTCAATAATGATACTGTTGCCCTCCTCAGTGCTCAAAAGAATGTCAATAAACTCACTCACACCGAAGCTTCCTAAGGGAGCATCGTGCATACGGGCATAGATAATGGCATCAGGCGAGAAATATTTGCCGATGGGCGCACGCCACCGGTCGCGTACCTGCAGCGGTATTTCCTCGTTGAGTAAGCCGTTCAGGTAGCCCTCGAGGCTGGTTGGCTGTGGGTAGGCAGGCTGCACCGGACGTGATGGAGCCGGTTTAGTAGCCGGAGGAGTTTGTTTTTGTGGTGTCGCAGCCTGCGGCTTTTGACTGGGTTGTCTGTTTGTTGGTGTGTCGGGCTTAGCCACTGCCGGGGTACTGTCGGCTACTGCTGTGTCTGCAATATCAGGTATAATGGGAGTGTTCGTAATTACACCAGTATCAGCAGCCAACTCCTTGTCAGGTGCCTTCCATACATAAAAGTAGTATCCGGCCGCAGCAAGGGCACTTATGAGCAGCAGAATAAGCAACACGGGCCATAGCCAAGACCTCTTCTTATACACAATAGACTCTGCCGTCACATTCCCAAAGGAGCCGTAAGATTTCCATTTGCCATATTCCAGAAAATAGTTTGCTTCTTCAACAAGTACCTGGGCTGTAGGCCTTTTCTCAGGATCGGGGTGCAGGCAGGCCCTCACTAGGTTGCTCAATATGCGAGAGTAGGGCGCTGAAATGATCGGAATTTCTGCTCCCTGGCTTAAGCTCAAGCCACCGTTGCCCAGCCATGGTGTTTCGCCGGTGCACAACTCGTACAAACTCACGCCGAGAGCGAATATATCACTCGCGCCTGAGTGTGCCGGGTGGGGGCCAAACAACTCCGGTGCAGCATAAGCTGTACCTTGCGCCAGTGGGGTACCGGTGGCGCGGTGCAGAAGCGTGCGCAACTGGCTGCTTAATGCAGGCACAGCCAGGAGGTAATTCCCCTCGGCATCTAATATAATATTATCCGGGTTAATCTGCCGGTGTGGTAAAGGAGGTTGTTGAGTGTGCAGGTAACCCAAAGCAGAGCCCACCTGTGAGATTAATTGAGCGATCTCTCTTTCTGGTAGCGGTGCGGCCTGCGCCAGCGTATGCTGTGACTGCAACGGAGCCACCTCAAAAGGTATACCCTGGTGAACACCGAAGTTAGAAGGTATAAGTAAGTGAGGGTGATGTAGGAGCGCCCGCTGTTCCTGCTCCTTCTGCAGCATTTCCAGGCTGTGGTGGTCAAGCCGGATGTGAGGTGCATACAGCCTCAGCGTCACCGGAGCCCCTTCTGCCGTCCAGTCCTCTGCTTTCCAGACCTCTTCAACCCTGCCCGAACTCAGTTGCTCCTTCAATAAATAATGCGCCGCAAAAATGCCGTTTGTTTCCGGTATGCTCATAGAACCCATGTATTCACATGGGGTAATACGGGAATGAGGGAATGAAAGGATATAATTAAGTGTTTTGCCCGGTTCAACGCTCGTGTACTAGTTTTAAAGTTCTTACTTTGTCGCTAGTCTCAAGTTTCAGAATATATAATCCTCTGGCTAAAGAAGTGGCATCAACTATTAATTTATTTAACTCCCCCTCAGTAGCTGTTTTATTTGACACCTGTGAAATTTTAGCGCCATTGCTATCAAAAAGAGTTAAAGTATAATCCTGCTCTTTAGTTAGAGTGAAATTTACAGTGGTTTGTAATGCAAAAGGATTGGGGTAAGCATAAAAATCCCGCTCAACATTATCTAAATTGCAACTAGAAGACTGAGGGCCGCCTTGTTTGGATAAGTCGTCAGTTGCGAGTACACCGACAACACTGTTTTCATTTGAAGCTAATATAATGACATCTTTACTATAGTTATGCTTTATACTTGTTGCGTAATTGTAGTTCCCCTTAATAAGTGTGTATTCATCACAAAAGGAAATATTAGATATCAAGGACTCTTTGTAGACGATGTCACCACCGTAAGTATCAGTTGTATATATTACTTTTATTTTCCCTAAAGTCTCATTTAGTATTAAGATCGGAAGAGTTCCGCGATCAGACACTTCGTACATATTATCCCACTCTCCTGAAGGCCGTCGAACGAGTAACGCAATAAGTGGAAGACCGGCAGTATTGTACCCTGTTTTTACAGCACAATATAATGTGCCGTCGCTTGCTACTTTCATGCTTATGTGATCATCAGACATACCGGATCCAGTATTTAGAGCTGATTGAGAAGCAGGAATTTCGTCATCTGACCATATGGCAGGATTCTCACCGTCCTTGTGTGTTTTGAATCCCCATCTTTTTGCTTTCTGATCAGACCAAAGCACCCCGATTTTGTTTGTCTGAGGCAGCGCAATGATGGCTGCGATATCATCTTCTCTTATACCGGAAGCAATCGTTATAGGTGAACTCCAGTTAGTATATGGTGCATCACTCCATCTCACGTTTATGTGACCGCTGATCCCACTAGAAGCGAGCCACAATCGCCCGGTGTTATCCCGATCAATAGAGGCAACCTTGATTCCATCCTCCAAACGAATTTCACTGACCTGCTTTTTTTCTCCAGCATATGTAAAATTTGCTACCGTATGATCATACACAATTGAGATAAATTGGGAGGATACACCTGAGTATAAAAGAATATGCACTACATCACCATCTATAACATAATCAGCCCTGGAATTTTTTGTAACTAAATTTAAAGCGTGTATCCAGGTGATGCCTTCTAATTGCCAAAGATGCGTGCCAGTGGAGTTTGCTAGAATAGACCACTGTTTACCGGCATGGGTAAACACCTTTGCCTGTTGCTTTTCTCTTGTTGCATAATCTCTGGCTTCCAAGGGATTTAAGTCAGTTATAGATATGAACTGTGCCAATACTTCAAATGATAATGCAAGGGTGAAAAGTAGGATAAGTGTAGCTGTTTTTTTCATACATTATATTCTAAGACATACAGAAATAACTGACAGTAAAAGGCAAGCTAAGGGTATAGTTACATCTTTAGAAAGTATAATATAGCCTATCTGGGATCTTATCTGAAGCAGACTTACTGGGAGTAATGCTTAGTTAATTTTACGTATATAATAATAAACAGATACATTTACATAAAACAAAATCCAGTTCAATAAAATTATGCGATAAATTATAGTGTAATTAGTGCAAGTTATTAAGCACTATTAAACTATAGAAATTCGCATTATATCTTTAATTTAAGAGCTAATCAATTCAGTGGAGAAACAATGTTTATTTATAATGAAATTAAGGGTTAAAATATTATGCTATATTTTAAACTTAAAATTTTATATTGTAATACCTTACAGTAACTAGGTACACATTATTCAAATTCTATTAGCTATTAACAGTAAAGCTAGCTGTAGTACAATAAGGATGCTATATAGTATTCTTGTCAGCGACTTTCATCAAGCTCTTGTTTTCGATCTCCTTTGCTTACTAACCTCACCTATATAAAGAATAAAGCCCAGTTTGATTTTCTAACATTTTCTCCACGATAGCACTAAAGCTATTTAGATCATTCTATCATCTAACCTTTAACAGAAAAATAATATTTCGTGAGTCTGGAACCTAAGGGGAATTCTAAAAATTATCAATGATTAAAAAGGTTAAAAACTAATCCTCGCCCCTTCACCGAATATAATTTGGAAGGGACGAGGATGAAGTTAAATTAGAGCAATAGCGAAAATACTGCTGATAATGGGTGTTACCTTTCGAGCATTAACTTAAATGTCTCGTTTTCACTACTTGACTGTAGCCTAATCATATAAAGTCCTTTTCCTAAATCAGATCCATCAAAGTCTAGTTCGTAAACTTGTCCGGATACGGCTCTGCCATGATGTATCACCCTCAGTAATGTACCTTTGCTGTCATAAAGTGAGACAGTATAATCCTCGTTCTCTGAAGCAATGAAACGTACTCTGGCTTTGTCTGAAAAGGGATTAGGGTAGACACTTAGTTTTTCAAGGACTGGGTGAGTGCCACTAGGGTGTTTTATAAGTCCTGGTGGTGTTACCTGTACCTTAGAAAGTTCTTTGCCCACCTTATCGCCCTTCACAATTGTGAAGTTGATGGTCATGTGAGTCCCGGTCGTTCCGGTGGCCTTGGCGCCGGTGTAGGGGGTGGCCTTGAGGGTGTAGGCGCCGGTGGCCGGCGGGTTCCAGTTGCCGAAGTAGTAGTTGCCCCTGCCGTTGTCGCCGTGCAGGGCGTAGGGGGCCTTGCTGTCGGTGAAGGTCTTGCTCTGGGCCCCGCTCAGCTCGAACTTGACGCTCCCCACCGCCGAGGGCGA
>NZ_QEKI01000012.1 GCF_003096355.1 Pontibacter virosus
CGTGGCCTTTTCCTTTTAATTCCCGTGAACAAGTCACGTGCTTGAATTGACGCGGTGGGTGGATTGCTCCACACCCGCGCGGATGTACCTATCTTATTTTTTCTTTTTTCTGTCTCAACAATCTCTCAAAGAACTTTTCCGTCGGGCTACCCCCTCAGGTTAGCGCCTTCCATCTGAAGGCGGGTGCTTGCTTGTGCTTCCCGTGACGACTCTCCGGCTGAACCGCTTCGTCGTTTTCGGTGTGCAAAGGTCGGAAATCTTTCCGACTCCGCAAGCTTTTTTTCAATCTTTTTTTTCTCTTTTCAGCCCGTTCGGCTCGTGAAGCGCTCGTTTCGGAGCGGGTTGCAAAGGTAAGCAGAGTTTTTAAATCCGCAATAACCTCGCTAAAATTTTTTTCTTTCCCTCCGGGCTGTGTTAGCGGCCTTTTCCGGAACGCCTCCTGCTGAAGCGGGCTGCAAAGGTAGGAACCTTTTTGAAACCTGCAACACCCCAGGCAAAAGTTTTTTTTCAGTAACTGTTCAGATGCTTCGAGCTTTCCTTCCTGCATCCGACGGCCGCCCTGCCGGTGGCCCTCTCACTCCCCCTTTCTGCGAACCCTGTGTCCGTGTCGGGAGTGCAAAGGTCCACAAATTTCCCGAACCCGCAAGCACCCTGTGTTATCTTTCTACCTTACTTCCCGGCGGTTCCGCCTAAGTGCCTGAAGCGCACGGGGAATAGTTTGCAAAATAATTCCGGGTTTTGTCGTCTCTTAACAACACAAGCCATTGTTACCTGCATTGCTAAGAGCCTGTTTGTTTTCAGAGCTCTTGATCACTCCAAAATTTAGGTTGTTTTATCAGCATCAACATAAGGAGACTGCTTGTACAATCTGTGGGAATTCCCTATGCATCGCGCTTCAGTTTCCCGTGCGCTAGAGAGTAACAGTATTTTTAACTCTTATAGTTCCTACTATGATTATTTTTTTTCGATTTCTTTTAGGTATCCTCTTCCTGTTGCGTGGTACTGTCTCTGCTTATGCTTGCTACTCTTTATTTTTAACGCAAAAGCCCTCTCTATTTAGAAAGGGCTTTTGCGTTAACCTGACTATTGATCGTCTATGCTGTTTTAGGCCTCTTATATAATGGCACCGTGCTGCATGGTTCGCCATACATCAAACTGCTTACTACAGGCGACAGCTTTCGCATAATTTCCACATAAGCATAAGTTGGCACAGGTATACTGCCGCAACCTTTGATGACCACTTTCCCATCCCGGTATTCTTCCGGGTCTATTTTGGCAATTGCTTCCTGCATCAGGGCTTGCTCCAGTGCTTCCAGATCGCCGAACACATAATAGTTGGCGTGCCCCTGCAACTTTGTAGCCAAAAGCATATAAGCCCAGGTCGGCACGATGGCATCCACGGAGCAAATGATCGCAACGTTTTTCCCAGCATAAGCCGACCAGTCATGTTCTTTCACAAAAGCCCTGAAATCCTTTTCGCGGAGAATCAGGCCCTGAAACAGATTATCCTTTATATCATATACCACACGCTCACCCGGGTGAAGCAACTCTTCCAGGTTAAGGGTCACGAGTGCGCTTTGCGCTACCTTGTTTATTATATCTGACATGTTTATAGCTTATTTAATCGTGTTCTTAGTAGGACTTGTTATATAAACATCCTTCAAGTAGAAGGGTTCATAATAGGCCACATCTTCAAATGCCTGCTGCTCGTACTTCAGCAGCGCCAGTTGTCCAATAGGTTTAGCTGATGGCTGTATACTTTCTATAAAGAGCGCATTCGCATTTCCCTCCTGCAGCTTTTTGAACTTAGCAGCACCGTTACCAAAGAAAACGATCGGCTGACTGGCTAATTGTTCCTGAAAGCTCTGCTCATCTAGTACCATTGGGGCTACAGGCATTTGTTCCTCCAGGTTAGCATCGAGCAGGCAGGTATAGACTTCCATACGCCGGGCGTCAACCATGGGGCAGAACAGGTAGTCCTGAGCATTGGGTACTCCGTCTATTGCTTGCTTTGCCAAACCGTATAAAGTAGACACCTCCAGCAGCGGAATATCTAGTGAGTAGCAAAGGCCTTTGGCAGTAGAGCTCCCTATGCGCAAACCGGTATAGGAACCGGGCCCTCCTGAAACAGCCACAGCGCTCAAGTCATGCAAGGTATAGCCACAGTTCTCGACCAGTTGCGAAATCATGACCGTGATATGGGAAGAATGAGACTTTTCGATCTGCAGCTCCGATGCACCCAGTAAATCCGCTCCTTTATATAAGGCAACAGAACATACGTTAGACGAAGTTTCGAGCGCGAGCAGTAAAGGCATACTTTAAACTTATAATAAATGATATGACAAAAGTACGCCCGAAAGACCAAGAAACAAAAAGGGTGACACCGGACCGGCATCACCCTTTTGCTTATACCTTGTTTTCTTACTTCACTTTCAGGTATGATGCATACTCCTGCTGATTGCTGAGCACACGCTTGGCCATCAGAATATCCGGATCATCATCAAATGAAGATTCGATGTAGCCTTTCTGCAGGTAGTAACGGGAAGCAATTTCTGCCTCCAGCATTTCCTGTATCTCGGCACGGAAGCGCATCAGGTCATTCGACTTGTTATGCGATACCTTTTTCTTAATGGCGTCAAGCTCTATTTTAATGTCATCCAGATGCTTTCCATCCTTCGCCTGCTCGGTCAGTTCTTCCAGCTCACGTTCTACCTTGGTGGTGTAGTTGACATCTTTATTATCCAGGAAAGCGATAAATTTCTGGTAGTCGGCATCCGTCAGCTTAAATTGTTTGGCTGAAGGTATGGTCGGGTTCTCTGCTCTGTACTTATTGGCGTACTCAAAGAAGTAGCCTTTCATCGCGATTGTTCTGGCAATTTCGGAATAAGCTTTGCGGGTAACTTCCACATCCGGGCTAACGCCACCGCCATCGTACACGATGCGACCTCCAGCTGTTTTATGAGCTACTTTAAGTGAATCTGGAATTTTGCCGGCGCTGCCGTCTTCGTTGCGGTGCTTGTAGTCGATGGCCTGTATACTGCGGCCACTCGGGATGTAATATTTAGCTGTTGTTACTTTAAGCTGCGAGTTATAGGAAAGCGGACGTGTAGCTTGTACAAGGCCTTTGCCGAAAGTGCGCTCCCCTACCAGCACAGCCCGGTCATAGTCCTGCATCACACCGGCCACGATCTCAGAGGCCGAGGCACTGCGCGAACTGGTCAAAATTACCATCGGAACTTCCTTATCCAGTGGTTCGTCCAGCGCCTTGTAGGTTTTGTTCCACTCCTTTACTTTGCCTTTGGTACTTACAATGTCGCTTCCCTTGTCAACAAACAGATTGGAGATGTTCACCGCTTCGTGCAGCAAACCGCCCGGATTGTCGCGCAAATCGAAAATAATCTTCTTAGCCCCCTGCTCTTTTAGTTTCTGAACAGCCGTTCTCACTTCTTTAGAAGCATCCACTGTAAAGCCTGACAGTTGGAAGTAACCGATTTCGTTGTCGATCATGCCATAATAAGGCACGTTATCAACCATAATGTTGGCACGGGTAAGCTCTACAGTTCTTGGCTTCGACTGCCCGTAGCTGCGCACTTCAAGTTTTACAACAGAGTTAGCCTGCCCTTTCAACAGCTTGCTCACTTCTGATGTAGTCTTGCTGGAAACGTTTACCCCGTCTATTTTAGTGATCTCATCGCCGATAACCAGGCCCGCCTTGTGCGCCGGGGAATTCTCGTAAGGCATCTGCACCACAATCTTATTGTCGCGGCTGCCAATGAGTGCGCCTATGCCGCCGTACTGTCCGGTGGTCATGGTGCGGAAATCTTCAATATCGTCTTCGGGAATGTAGTTGGTATAGGGGTCGAGCGACTTGAGCATCGCGTCTATACCTGTGCGCACCAGTTTAGAGGGCGGCACCTCATCTACATAATAGGTGTTTACTTCTTTGAAAAGCGTGGCAAAAACATCAAGATTTTTGGCAATTTCGAAATAGCGCTCTGATTCACTCTTAAAGGAGAAGAGAGTCAGTGCTAAGCTGCCGGCAAGAACGCCAGCTATTAACTTCTTATACATAGAATTCCAGGTTTAGGGGCGGGGTAAGACTATCTAGTCAAACAACGTTCCAAACCGGAAATTAGTTTTTTTTGGATTGTATCAAAGGATTTTTTTTCCTTGCCGATGTAAATAATGGCCAGGAGGCGGGGTGCCCGTCCTTGATTTTGAGTAAGCAGGTGCTTGTTAAGGCGGTAAGCCTCACGTATCTGGCGCTTCAGGCGGTTCCGGTCGACGGCACGCTTGAAGTTGCGCTTCGAAACGGAAATAACTAGCTGCGTACCTTCGGAAAGAGGTGCTTCGGGCGTGTGGTACACGAACCTGAGCGGATACAAATTAAAAGAAGAACCCTTGCTAAACAGCAGCGTGATAAGGCGCTTACTGCACAAGCGTTCTTCTTTCGAATATGTATAAGAAATCGGCTGCTCTGCTGGTTTGTCTTTAGCTGGATCCATACGCATGACGGCTCCGGGCTGAGCAAAGCACAACCAGATTACTAAGCTTTGTGTCTTCTTTCGTCAGAAACAGAAAGTTTCTTTCTGCCTTTAGCTCTTCTGCTAGCTAGTACTCTTCTTCCGTTAGCGGTTTCCATTCTTGATCTGAAACCGTGCTTATTTCTTCTTTTTCTCTGCGAAGGCTGGAATGTTCTTTTCATCGGATGCCAATGGTTTTATTATGGCCTGCAAAATTAGGGAAGCTTTTCTAAAATAGCAATTCCACGTCCTATATTATTTTAAAAAATACAGAAAAAAGGGCCCGTACATCATTTTAAATTGATTGTAGCGCGTAGCTATACCTTGCTTTGGCCCATACTTATACCCCGTATACCTGCGTTAAACACAGATTATCTTAATTTTACCCCGAACGCTATACCTTCACGTGCTATGATCCGACACCATATATCTTACGTCAATCCGCTAACGCACTTCCTAAATATCACCATCACTATACCTGACAACAGCCAACAGGAGCTATACCTGCAATTGCCTGCCTGGCGACCGGGACGCTACGAATTGCAACACTTCGCCCAAAAGCTACGCGGTGTTATGGCCAGTGCTAATGGGGTAGCCATACCTGTGCGCAAGGTAACCAAAGACCGTTGGCTGGTGGAAGCTGGTGGCGCGGAGAATATTGAGATTCGCTATAGCTTTTATGCACGACAGATGGATGGCGGCGGCTCCTGGCTCGACGAAGAGCAGCTATACCTGAACGGCATCAACTGCCTAATGGCCGTAGAAGATCGTGCGCATGAGCCACAACAGTTGCAGATCGCTATACCTGACAACTGGCAGATCGCCTGTGGATTGCCCGAAACAGAGCGCCATACCTTGCTGGCTGAGAACTACGATCAATTGGTGGACAGCCCACTCATTGCCAGCGCCTCCCTTAAAAAGGAAACCTATACGGTGTCTGATATACCTTTCCACATCTGGATACAGGGCGATTGCCGGCCAGACTGGGAGCGGATTAAAAAAGACTTTGAAGCCTTTACTAAAGAGCAGCTGGAGGTATTTGGTGATTTCCCGGTGCAGGACTACCATTACCTGAACGAGATCCTCCCCTATCGCTTTTACCACGGGGTAGAGCATGTCAACTCAACTGTCATCACACTCGGGCCGGGGGAGTTGCTGATGACACCTGCTTTATATAAAGAGTTTCTGGGTGTGAGTTCGCATGAGCTTTTCCACACGTGGAACGTCAAACAGATTCGGCCGAAGGAAATGCTGCCCTACGACTTTACCGGGGAGAATTATTTCCGGACGGGCTATGTGGCGGAAGGTATAACGACTTACTACGGCGACTACATGCTGACTCGCTCAGGGGTGTTTACGGCGGCACAGTATTTTGAGGAGCTTAACACTACCCTGCAACGCTATTTTGCGGACCACAGCCGCTACCACATGTCGGTGGCTGACTCATCGTTCGACCTCTGGCTGGATGGCTACAAACCCGGTATACCAGATCGCAAAGTATCCATCTACATCAAAGGTGCGTTAACTGCCCTGCTATTGGATCTGCAGTTACGCCGTGCTACGGGAAATAAGGCTAACCTTGACACTGTGATGCGACACCTTTGGGAAGACTTCGGGAAGCGCGGCATTGGGTATACTGAAGAGGACTACAGGCGACTGGTGCTCCGTGTCGGAGGTGAGGATTTTGATCGTTATTTTGAGCAGTATATAAATGGCACTGCTCCGATCGAAGATGCCTTAGATGAAGCATTGCGCTACGTGGGCTGCACACTAAAGGCAGAAGAGAATGCCATGCTTTACGAAGGACTCTTCGGATTTAAGATTGTTGCTGATGCACAAGCAACTAAAGTAACTGCTATCGCTCCGGACTCCCCTGCCAGCACGGCATTAAGTGTAGAAGACGAGTTGGTTGCAGTGAATGGACGAAAGATTGAACAGAACCTACAGCCACTGCTGGCTGACACAGATCTTGCACAAGGTATAGAACTCACGCTTTTCAGAATCAAGCAACTGCGTCAAGTCAGGCTGCAACCGAGCCAGCAGACCTACTACACCAGGTATAGCATTGCAAAAAGGCCGGATGCAACAGACGCCGAAAAGCAAAACTTCAAGCTGTGGCTGAAACAGGAGTTTTAATTGAATAGCAGTTTGAGATAGAAAGACGGTTGCTTGAGTCGCTCGCGCAGGTCCAGGTCGGTGAACATGCAGGAGATGGTCTCGGCAAGCGCCTGGTTTTTGGATGCCTTGCTTGCCACTTGGTTAAACAACCAGGGGTAGTCGAGTAACTGCTGCATGCGTCGGCTAAGTTTGAGTTCTTTCCAGAGTCGGTTATAGACTGCTTTGTCATACCCTTGCATGAAGTCAGCGGAGAAGTTTTGCTGCTGCAGGCAGAGTTCGGCCTGTGCGGCTGCCCAACGCCCGCTGATCATGGCGTTGCTGATGCCTTCGCCGGTAAAGGGGTCGATCAGAGAGGCCGCGTCGCCCACCAACATGTAGTTGTCGCCCGAGATCATGCGCTTTTTGGAGCCCAGTGGCAGGCCATACCCTTTGATATCACCCATCAGTTCAGCACCAGCGAAGCGCTGTTTAAACTCGGGATGTGTTTCGATCATGCAGAGCATCTCCTTTTTCAGGTTCACTTTCTTCTGGCTTACTGTTTCGCTCAGCATACCCACGCCCACATTGGCATAACCACCCGGCAGCGGAAAGATCCAGAAATAGCCCGGCAGAAAATCTTTGAGAAAGTGCAGTTCGATGAAATTATCCTTGTCGAGTCCCGCTACATTCTTGTAATAGGCCCGAAGCCCGGCGCAGTAGTGTTGCGGTTCCTGCTTTATACCTGCCTCCTGCCGCGCAAAGGCAGAGTGTGCCCCATTGGCGGCAATCAGCAAACGGGTATTGATCTGATGTTTGCCGCTTTTGTCTGTTAAGGTATAGCCCTGTGCGTTACGCTCTACTTTCGCAATATCTATACCTTCGAGTAAAGTGATTTCGGGCCGCTGCTTCACTTGCTCGATCAGGAAATTGTCGAAGTCGATCCGTTTGGAGATGTAACCCGAGGGGACATCCTGTGCAGCATCGTAATTCGGTTTGAAAGGCACACTTAATTTGTGCCCGGCCGGCGAGATGAAATGAATCCCCCACGAAGGCAGCTGCTCTTTCTGCTCGCCCAATAGAGTGGGCAGTTCGGGAGCGATCCGCTTCAATTCGTTCACCACTTTACCACTCAGGGCGTCGCCGCATACCTTGTCTCTGGGGAAAACGGCCTTGTCGATGAGCACGCAAGGTAAACCCTTGTTGGCCAGGTGCAAGGCTGCGGTAGCACCGCCCGGTCCGGCGCCCAGTATACAAATGTCGTGTTGCTGCATGCGTTGCTTCAGTTGAGGGAGGCTAAAAATAAAGAGCAATCTTCAGTCGAACGCTATACCTGCTCAAAAAAGCACATAAAAAAAGGAAAGCCCGTAGGCCTTCCTCTCATTATTTCATAGTCTTATTTTGCATTCCTGACGCGCTTACTATCAGTAAGGGGTGCTTTCGCTACCTTTTGCCAGGTTAGGTTTATTTGCGTTACGTTTATTTTTTGTCGTAAGGCGTATTGTTACCGCCCTTTGCCAGGTTACGGTTCGGGTTTTGCACTTTTGTATCGTCTGCGTTCAACGCATTCTGGTTCGGCTGAGAGTCAATATTACCCATTGGTTTATTTCGATCTTCTCCTTTCGGGTTATTCTTCTTCAACTCGTCCAGCGTCTTTTTATTTTCGTTCTTTAAGCTCATTGTTTTCAGATTAGGTAATCGTATACCTTTGTTTTACCTACCAAGCCCTCACTTTGTTGCATTTTAATGCAATTCCGACCGAACTGCCTATGCGCAAAAACTAAAAAAGGGAAGGCAAAGCCCCCCTTTTCTATACCTATAAAATCTTTATAATTAAGACAATACCGTATCAAAAGCCACCAGGTTCACAAACTGCTGCACGCGGCCGTCAATCTCCTGCTGGTCTAAGTTCTTCAATCTTTCAGTACCAAATTTTTCTACGCAAAACGAAGCCATTGCCGAGCCGTGGATGATCGCACGCTTCATATTTTCGAAGCTGATGTCGCCTGTGGCAGCGATGTAACCGATGAAACCACCGGCAAACGTATCGCCCGCTCCGGTCGGATCGAACACCTCCTCGAGTGGCAGTGCCGGCGCAAAAAATACTTTGTCTTCGTGGAACAACAGGGCGCCGTGCTCTCCTTTCTTGATGATCAGGAATTTCGGTCCCATCGCCATGATTTTGCGGGCAGCCTTCACCAAAGAGTACTCTCCGCTCAGCTGGCGTGCCTCCTCATCGTTGATCGACAGCACGTCCACCAAGGCGATGGTCTTCTGCAGTTCGTCCATGGCAATGTCCATCCAGAAGTTCATGGTGTCCATCACGATCAGCTTCGGACGGTTAGTGAGGCGCTCCAGCACCGTGCGCTGCACCTGTGGAGCCAGGTTACCCAGCATCAGGTACTCGCAGTTCTGATAAGTTCCCGGGATGATCGGGTCGAAATCACCCAGCACGTTCAGCTCCGTTACCAGTGTTTCGCGGCTGTTCATGTCGTTGAAGTAGCGGCCAGACCAGAAGAAAGACTTCTCGTTCTCCTTTACCTGCACGCCTTCGGTGCTGATGTTGCGTTGGTGCATCAGGCTGATGTGGTCCTGGTCGAAGTCGCCACCCACTACCGATACCACATTCACAGGCTTCACAAAATAAGAAGCCGACAGTGAAATATAAGTGGCGGCACCGCCCACGATCTTATCTGTTTTCCCGAAGGGAGTTTCCAGCGCATCAAACGCCATCGAACCTACTACTACTAAGCTCATATTTTTAATTGTTGATTGTTAACTTAATTGATGATTGTTAAATTGTTTAATGGTTAGAGCGTTGTCTCACGAAAGTACTTATTATCAACAATTTAACCTCTCAACCATTTAGCAATTCGCCACAAATAAAAAAAGCCCCTGAAGGTTTGCTTCAAGGGCTTGGGGTGGAAGATGGGTCTCGAACCCACGACCCCCAGAATCACAATCTGGTGCTCTAACCAACTGAGCTACAACCACCGTGTCTCGTTTAGAGAATGCAAATATACGTGTCGTTTTCTTATTTACAATACGTGAGAAGCAATTTTTTAGATAAAATTCGTATCTCACTGTGCCCTTTAGACTTACATTTTATCCCTTGCGAGGTATAGGCACTTACTTCCAAATATAGTACTCACTTGCTCAACTTTGTGCCGCACCAAGGGCAGTAATTGATCACGACCATCGTAGCGCTGCCATTGTGCACAGGTATACCGTAGAGTCCTTCGTCCCACTGATTGATCACGACTTCCGGGTCGTCATACCTGATCTCACCGTCCTCATCCAGGCTTTCGTATACCTTGTCGGCCATCATCAGGCAACAGTAATTCTGGTAGTCGAAGCCTTTACTTTTCAGTTTGTCTGTGATAGCCCAGTTGTAGCACGCCTCATCTTCGTGAATGGCTTCTTCATAAGCCTCATACGCCTTGGATTGCAGCACATCCTCCGGCAAGTCCCTCCCAAAAAAGCGGGCGTGCAGTTCTTTGAATTGCTCTAGTTCCATTCCTTCTTGCTTTTACCTGCTAAACATTCAACTTCTTTTATCATCATTCCCATTTCAGCTCACCGCATAATATCAGTATTGACTGGAGTATAGCCAAGGTGCCTGCTCAGCGAAAGCACCTGCCCTTTGTGGTGATACTCGTGCGTGATCACATGTGTAAATAGTTTGAGAGGGTTAGCTTTCGCGCTTTCCTGATTGATACTCACTTTCAGATTAGTCAGGTAACTGCGACTAAAGTGAGCTATGAATTCCTCCACTAACTTATCCACCTCATAGAATAGCTTCCGGGTTTCTTCAACGTTTCTGACGGCATCATAGGAAGTAAAAACCATCTCCTTTTGTAGCGCCTGCTGCCCGATCCAGAACTCGTAAGTATTGGCAATGTGCACCAGCAAGTTCCGGATGCTTCCTCTCCCAAACGAGCTGTTTTCTTTGCAAAAATCTGCCGCAGACAGGGAATCACAGTATCGCAGAAGCACCTCTCTGGATCCCCTTACCCAACTATACTGCAAAGACATGACACTTTCCATACCTATACCTTTCTGATTCTACCGCGCAACTATCTATCAAACAACAGCCGCTCGCCTTTCTTGCTTTCATCAAATTCCCCGTTGGCAAAAGCAAGGTGACCGGAAACGAAGGTATGGGTGATCGTGCTGCTAAAGGTATGGCCCTCGAAGGGCGACCAATTGCACAAATAATAAGTATTGTCTTTGGAAACGGTATAGGGCTTGTTCAAGTCCACCAGCACCAGGTCAGCCCAATAACCTTCGCGGATGTAGCCACGCTCGCGCACGTTGAAGAGGATGGCCGGCGCATGGGCCATTTTTTCCACCACTTTCTCAATCGGCAGCTTGCCCTGCTTCACGAACTCCAGTATCATCTGCACCGAGTGCTGCACCAGCGGCACACCGCTTGGCGCCTGCTTGTACTTGCCCTGCTTCTCTTCCCAGGTATGTGGAGCGTGGTCGGTAGCGATCACATCAAGCTTGTCTTCGAGCAAACCTTGCAGCAAGCCTTCTTTGTGACGGTGCTCTTTTACGGCCGGGTTGCACTTGATCAGGGTGCCGTATGTATCGTAATCCTCCTTGTCGAACCAGAGGTGGTGCACGCAGACCTCGGCGGTGATGCGCTTCTGCTCCAGCGGAATGTCGTTGCGGAACAGTTTCAGTTCTTCTTCAGTGGAAATATGCAGGATGTGCAGACGCGTGTTGTGCTTTTCAGCCAGCTTCACTGCCAGGAAAGATGACTTGAAACAGGCTGTTTCGTTGCGAATCTCGGGGTGGCACTTAATAGGTATATCCTCGCCATACTTCTCTTCATAGATAGCCATGTTGTCGCGGATGGTCTGCTCGTCCTCGCAGTGCACGGCTATCGGCAACCTTGCCTTGGCGAAGATCTGCTCCAGCGTCCCCTCATTGTCCACGAGCATGTTCCCCGTGGAAGAACCCATGAAGATCTTGATACCGCAAACGGTATTGGGATTGGTGAGCAGCACCTCAGCCAGGTTGTCGTTGGTGGCCCCCATATAGAAAGAGTAGTTGGCCAGTGAAGTCTCGGCTGCAATCTTATATTTATCCTCGAGCAGCTCCTGCGTCACGGTGTTGGGCACCGTGTTGGGCATCTCCATAAACGAAGTCGTGCCGCCTGCCACAGCCGCTCTCGCCTCTGTCTCAATTCTGGCTTTGTGCGTCAGGCCTGGCTCCCGGAAGTGTACCTGGTCGTCGATGGCGCCAGGCAACAGGTGCAGACCGGTAGCGTCAATCGTCTCGTCGGCTTCGGCTTCTATACCTTGTCCGATCTGTGCGATGCGGCCGTCTTTTACCAGTACATCAGCGGTGGTGGTTTTCCCCTCGTTTACAAGCTGTGCGTTCTTTATCAGGATAGATTTCATGCTGCTAAGGTATGTGCTCAACAAAGTTAACACACATTAGCGTAGATTCCCGCACATTTGCGCCGGATTGCTATACCTGAAAAAGCAAAACTATACCTGCTTCTACTTTGGCTGCATCAGTTTGCCGATGAAGAGGATAGCACCCGAGGACTTTTCCCGGATCATGAAGACAAAGGGGCGATCGACACGATAAGCCGATGGCATAGAAGTTAGCTCTATACCTACAGAAGTAACAGCAGCGGCCTCTGTTCCCTCTTCGTTCACTTCCACAAAGGTTTTATGCTTTACTTCAGATATGGCGAGGTTGCTGTGCCCTTCTATCATGCGGCTGAAGTTGGCTCCCCCAGTAAAAGCAACCCCCATCCCCAGCTTGATCAGCATGGCATTCAGCTGCTTTTCATACTCCATTTTAAATTTAGGCATCTGCAGCTCCTTGCCTATCTTTTGACCTTGCGCCAGCCAGGTATTCAGGCTCGTCGGGTTTAGCAGAGGTATAATATCCTGTACTTTATTATCCCCGCTCGGCATTACGATCGTCATACTGTACTGCTCGTTGCCGTAAGGCAAGTCGATCATATCAACACTATTGTCGCGGTAGTGCAGGTATTCGCCTTTCTTCATACTCATGAAATCGTGGGTGATACTGCTGCCGTTCTCGAGTTGAAACTGCCCCGGCTTTGTCAGGCTCTTGTCAAACGGATAAGTCCAGGTCCCTTTAAAATAGATAGCGTTGATCAGGAACAACACTTGATCCCGTCTGATCTCCTCGATGATCTTGTCAATCTTATCGTTGGTCTTGTTCTTCACCCAGTTGTTGATCTGGTCGACTGCAGCCGGAGATGCGAAATCGAGCCCCTGCACGGTGGCGTCGAAGTAGGTTTTGTTGGTCTGCACGAAAGGCCCCTGCAGTCGCACCATATTGCTATGCCATAGCGAGTTGGCCGAGGTAAAGATCACTTTCTTGTCTATCCCTTGCAGTAGGACGGCCAGGTCTTTGAAGGATTTATTGATCTCTTCGTCTGAACTAAGCTCCAGCCCAAGCGCCTGCCGGATCGCCTCCTTTGTTTCGACGTCGGCTCCGTTGTAGGTCATGGTCAGGGCCATGCTGATGCTGAGCGGCGAGATAAAGATATTGTCCTCTTGCGCCTCACGGCTCAGCTCAGCAAAAGAGCGGAACGCAAAGTCATTGGAACTGCTCACCGTTTTCTGCTCCTGTACCGTCAACGGACGAATGTTGGGCGTATTCGGTCCCTCGTCTACCATCTCTTTTTTACAACCGGAAAACACACTCATCGCCACAAGGGCAATACCTGACAGAAATATACTTTTGATCATGGGATATATCGGGGCAAGGTAAAGGTCTATACCTGAAAGACCCTATAGAGAGTAGAATGGTTGCATGCGCAGTAAACATATCCTTTATACTCTCTTTCATTCCCCTCCCGCAAATTTCCCGTACCTTTGCATATTAATACCAAACACAAGTACCACAACCATGGCAGAAGAAGCGGAGAAAGAAATAAGCACGTTCGAGGATTTTAAGCTGAACCGGCAGCTGCTCAACGCCATTGAAGAGGCCGGTTACGAGAAGCCGACGCCCATCCAGCTCAAAGCTATACCTGTAATCATGGGCGGGCACGATGTGATGGGCATCGCCCAGACCGGCACCGGCAAAACCGCTGCTTTCCTGCTGCCGATCCTGATGAAAGTGAAGTATGCGCAAGGCAATAACCCACGTGCCATTATCCTGGCGCCTACCCGCGAACTAGCCATGCAGATTGAGGAAAACATCACGCTGCTGGGTAAGTACACCGACCTGCGACACACGGTTATTTATGGCGGACTAGGGCCAAAGACTCAGATTGAAACAATCAATAAAGGCATCGACATACTTGTTGCCACGCCCAAGCGCCTGATGGAGCTATACCTGAAGGGCGAGCTCATATTAAAGGAGATCAAAACGCTGGTACTGGACGAAGCCGACAAGATGATGGACATGGGCTTTATGCCGCAGATACGTCAGTTGCTGGAAGTTTTGCCACGCAAGCGTCAGAACCTGCTCTTCTCAGCTACCATGCACCCCAAGGTGGTGGAGTTATCAGAGGAGTTCCTAGAATTCCCGACCCGCATTGAGGTAACGCCGCAGGCCACTCCTGTGGAAACGGTAAGCCAGGTGCTGTACCAGGTGCCGAACCTGCGCACCAAAATTGCCATGCTCGAGCATCTCATCCGAGACGAAGAAATTTTCAACCGCGTGATCATTTTCACGCGCAGCAAGAAAAACGCAGAGAACGTAGCCAAGTTTTTAGAGCGACGCGAGTACGGCGAAGTGCGGGCCATCCACGGCAACAAGGGCCAAAATACGCGCATCAACTCCATGGAAGCTTTTAAAGGGGGCGAAGTTAGATTTCTGGTAGCTACCGACGTCGCCTCCAGAGGTATAGACGTGACCATGGTGAGCCATGTGATCAACTTCGATGTGCCTTTTGTGTATGAAGATTACGTACACCGCATTGGTCGCACGGGGCGTGCCGAGAACGTGGGGGCCGCCATCACTTTTGCCAATCCAGCCGAGATGTACCACATCCGCAAGATCGAGAAACTGATCAGGATGCAGATACCTGAGGAACCGATGCCAGCGGAAGTGAAAATTCATGACATCACGTTCGAGGAGCAGCAGGCCATTGCCCGCGACATTGACCACCAGAAGCGCAGCGAGAACCCAGACTTTAAAGGTGCCTTCCACGAAAAGAAAGCCATCCCTAAAAAGCGCCCGGAGAGCAAACGCGACCCGAGAGCCTCGTTCTGGCAAAAGACAAAAAAGAAGAAAAAATAAGTGAGAGCACCCTGTCAGGTAGGACGGGGTGTTTTTGTTTACAGATACTGCAGCGCTATTTTCTCAAAGCGGTAGATCAGCCCCGTCAACATGAAGCCCCACATAATGGCGCTCCAAAACATATGCAGAAAGATCTGCCGGCGGGGCACGCCGAACACGGCAGCTACCACGGTACCAAAAACCGGCGTAAGAAAAAGCGGCGTGAAGAAGGCGACACCTACAATACCAAAGTTGAGCCAGATGCGCACTACCCGGCGGCTTCTGCGGCTAAAAACAGGTCTCTGACGCTCACGCCGGTAAGCGGAATACCACCTGGCGGCTTGCCGGCCTATATAGGAAAACACCAGCACACTGGTCATCATCCCTAAAATCGTCAGAATAACGGTTTCAAAGTATGAAAGCCCCAGCGATATACCCACTAGGGGGCCGCCGATGAACTTCACCATGCTAGCCAGGTATACCGATGCGTATTTGAGAAGTTCCTCCAAGCCCTTATGGAACGCTGACGCGAGTTTAGTATGCAGGCTCTAAGCGCCCAGATTCATTTTCATTTGATACAGATCAATCCCCTCAGCCCAGAAATTCTGCTCCACCTTCTCCAAATCAAAGCCCAGCCTTTGGTAGAACAGGTACACAAACTGGCTCGTTCGTACCTGCAGCCATTTCATGTTTGGCTTTCCTTTCAATTTAGCGATCCGAAACAGAGTTAGCTCACGGCCTATACCTTTGCCCTGAAACGCAGGATGAATCAGATCCCAGGAAAGCCTGGCCCAGGTATAGCCATCAAAGTAATTGATTCCGCCAGCACCTGCCACCTGCCCCTCCCGCTCTACCACAAAGTAGTCTTCGCGGCGCTCCCGCAGGTATAGCACAAAGTCGGCTTCCTCCTCGGGCGCAAAATAAGCTGGCGTATTGAGTCGCAATATCTGAAGAAGCGCTTCCTGGTCGGCTGGGGTATAAGGCCTGATCATAAAGGGCTATACCTTCGGACCGAAAGCCAGGTCGCCGGCATCGCCTAGACCAGGTACGATGTAGAAGTTTTCGTTCAGTCGCTCGTCCATAGCCCCAAGCCAGATATGTGCCTCCGGCACCTCCTGCTGTACATAGGCTATACCTTCCGGCGAGGCAATGGCTGCAGCGAAATGCACCTGCACGGGTTTACCGTGGCGCAACATCCCTTTATAAGACTTCACCAGCGAGCGACCAGTAGCCAGCATCGGGTCCGCCAGAATCAATATCTTGTCGTGCAGGTCCGTCGAGGCCAGGTACTCCATATTGATCTGCAGCTCCGTATTCTGCTCCTCTACCCGGTAAGCCCCTACAAACGTACTGTAGGCCTTGTCAAAATAGTTGAGCATACCGTTGTACATAGGCAGGCCGGCCCGAAGTATGGTCGCCAGCACTGGCTGGGCAGTAAGCAACTCAGTTTGCGTAGTAGCCAGCGGCGTGACGATTTCGTGGGTTTCGTAAGGCAACGTTTTGGATATCTCGTAGGCCAGCAGCTCGCCCAGTCGCTCCAAGTTGCGGCGGAAGCGAAGGCTGTCGTGCTGCACTGAAACGTCGCGCAGTTCGGCTACAAAATGGTTGGCAAGCGATGGGGTTGCGGTGAGGATATGCAGGTTATCTTTTTGCATGGACATGGCTGATTTGGTAGGCTAAAGATACGGCCTTTCGTGCTTAAGGCAATCTCCTGCTATCAAAAACGTTAAACCGGACACGCCCTATACCTGTATAAGGCTGAGCTATACCTGCTTTCGCCGGTCGGCATCATGCAATTTCATGTGTTTTTGTTAATATTGTGAATTCTAAATAAGTACCTTACAAATCGCTTTCCCCTGATTAGAACTTTCTTCCCTATGAGAAATATACTTGCCGCTATGGCACTTAGTCTGCTGGCTATACCTGCCGTGCAGGCGCAGGATGTGTACGTGCCCTACGACCGCGACACCTACCATCTGATTGACCGCTACCAGATCAAATTGGGCACAAAGGTGCCGCAGCTTCAGACAAACGTCCGCCCCATCGGCCGCCGCGACGTAGCCGCCTTAGCCGAATCAGCCATAGGGGAGCCGCGTTCCAATGCCGACATGTTCAACATCCAGTACCTCCTCAACGACAACTGGAACTACACCACCCAAGCAAACGACAACATCAGCGAGCGCCCTATTTTCAACGCCCTGTACCGCAACAAGACTGATTTGTACCATTACGACTCCGAGGATTTTACGGTGCGCGTGAACCCGGTACTGCACCTGGAGCTGGGACACGACAACCAGAGCGACGGTATGCGCTACGTGAACACCAGAGGCATCCAGGTAGAGGGCAGCATCGACGATCGTTTCGGCTTTTATACCTTTATCGGGGAGAACCAGGCGAAATTTGCTGATTATGTGGTAGATCGTATCCAGCGCGATGGCGTGGTCCCGAATGAAGGGCTTTGGAAAGATTTTAAAGGCGATGGCTACGATTTCTTGACGGCACGCGGCTACATGAACTACTCGCTCTCGAAGCACGTGGAAATTCAGCTGGGCCACGACCGCCATTTCATCGGCGACGGTTACCGTTCACTCGTTTACTCCGACTACGCTCCGCCGGCTTTCTTCCTAAAACTGAACACCCGTGTTTGGAAGCTGCACTACATGAATCTGTTCCAAGAACTCACCGCTGACTACCGCCGACGTGGTGGCGGCGACAGGGTCCTGCCTAAAAAGTACATGGCCCTGCACCGCCTGGGCGTGAACATTACCGACAATTTCAATGTGGGCTTGTTTGAGCAGATCATCTTCGGTCGCGAGAAAGGTAAGTTCGAACTGCAGTACCTTAACCCTATTATTTTCTACCGTAGTGTGGAGCACAACCTGGGCAGCCAGGACAATGCCATGCTGGGCCTTGACTTCCGCTGGAACCTGTTCAACACAGCGCAGCTTTACGGCCAGTTGGTGCTCGACGAGTTTGTGCTGAACGAGGTGAAATCAGGAGAAGGCTGGTGGGCAAACAAGCAGGCAGGTCAGATCGGCGCGAAGTATATCGATGTTTTTGGTTTGTCGAATCTAGACCTGCAGGGCGAGGTGAACATCATCCGTCCGTATACCTACCAGCACCGCGATGGCAGCTCCAATTACCAGCACAACCGCCAACCGCTAGCCCACCCAATGGGTGCCAACCTGTACGAGTTTGTAGGTATAGCCCGTTACCAGCCGCTGCCACGTCTGCACTTGGTGGGCAAGGCCATTGCGACACGCTTCGGTCAGGACGAGATCACGGCAGAAGGCGACACCATCAATTGGGGCAACAATGTGAACCTGGACTACAACTCAAGACCCCGTAACTATGGCCACGAAATCGCACAGGGTATACGCACCAACCAGCTTCACCTTGACCTAACCGCCACTTACCAGTTCAAGCACAACCTGTTCGTGGACCTAAAAGGAATCATCCGCCGCACAGAGGCCGATGTGAGCGCACTGAGCAAAAATACTGTGTTTACCTCCGTAGCATTGCGCTGGAACATCGCTCAGCGACTGCATGAGTTTTAATCAGTAGGTATAGCTATAGCTTGAACGGGGAGTCTTTAGAAATAAAGGCTCCCCGTTTTCGTTTTGAAAGCACGCTATACATACCTGTTCCATTTTAGTTATCTTTGCAGCGGCCAAGCGTGCGACAGGTATAGCCCGGTCTGTAATATTATAATTCATTCATACTTAAAAACTTCCGGTAAGCGGCTCGTGTGTCACGGGAAGCAGTCGGGACAGCCGCCTATACCTGCGAGAGGTAAGGAAGGCCTACACAACATGAAGACTTATCTCCGGATACTGCAGTTTGCAAAGCCCTATAGTCGCTTTGTGCCGCTTTATACTATCTACACCGTGCTGGGCATTATTTTCGGCCTGCTCAACTTTACGCTCCTCATTCCGCTGCTCAGCGTTCTTTTCGGCACGGTAGGCGCAGACGATGCAGCCGCCATGGTGACCACCAAGCCCGAGTTCAGGCTCTCTATTGAGTATTTCAAGGATTTCTTCAACTACCATTTCGGACAGGTGATATTGGAGAAAGGCAGACAGGGTGCTTTGCTTTTCGTGTGTGTCATCATTGTATGCTCGGTCTTTCTCTCCAACCTCTTCAAGTACCTGGCGCTGAGAGTAGTAGGAGCACTGCGCGCGCATGTCGTGAAGAAAATCCGCCATGCAACTTATGAGCGTGTGACGCAACTGCACATGGGTTATTTCAGCAATGAGCGCAAAGGCGACCTGATGACCCGCATGACGGTAGATATTCAGGAAGTGGAAAACTCTGTGGTGAACACGATGACTGTCGTTATCCGTGAGCCCATCTCCATCATTGCCTTCTTTGTGGTGCTGTTTACCATGTCAGTTAAGCTTACGCTTTTCACACTGATTCTTCTTCCACTCTCAGGTATACTCATTGCAGGTATAGCCAAGCGCCTGAAGCGGGCCGCGCAGCAAGGACAAGAATCGCTAAGCTTTATTCTGACTATCATCGACGAGACACTGAGCGGGATACGGGTGATCAAAGCTTTTAATGCGGAGCCCTACATCCTGGACAAGTTCAACCAGCAAAACGACCGCTATGCCCACCTGCAGCGCTCTATTGCCAATAAGCGCGACCTCGCCTCTCCTTTCTCGGAGTTTATGGGGGTAACTGTGGTGGCTGGCCTGCTTTGGTTTGGCGGTAACCTGGTCCTCAATCAACAATCCGAACTGAAAGCAGAAGAGTTCATTACCTACATTGTGCTCTTCTCGCAAGTGCTCGTACCGGCCAAGGCCATGTCGTCGGCTTTCAGCAACATACAGCGCGGGCTGGTGTCAGGCGACCGTATTTTAAAAGTGATCGATACCAAGCCTCAGGTAATAGACAAGCCGAATGCGAAAGTATTACCGGAATTCCGCCACGAGATCGAGTTCCGGGATGTGAGTTTTGGCTACGGCGACCACACGGTGCTGCAAGACATCAACCTACACATCCAGAAAGGGAAAACAGTGGCGTTAGTAGGTCCATCTGGTGGGGGCAAGTCCACGCTGGCCGACCTGATCCCGCGCTTCTACGACCCAACGGCAGGCAGCATCCTGATCGACGGCCACGACATACGGGACTATACCACGGAGTCGGTGCGCGACAAGATAGGCGTGGTAACACAGGAATCTATTCTTTTCAACGATACCATCTTCAACAACATTGCTTTCAACAAAACTGACGCAACGGAGGAAGAAGTGATTGCGGCAGCCAGGATTGCGAACGCGCACGAGTTCATTGAGAAGACGCCTGAGGGTTACCAGACTCTGATCGGTGACCGGGGTAGTCGCTTGTCTGGCGGACAGCGCCAGCGCCTGAGCATTGCCAGAGCCATTCTGCAGAACCCGCCTATTCTGATTCTGGACGAAGCGACTTCGGCATTGGACACTGAATCAGAAAAACTGGTGCAGGAAGCGCTGACCAATTTGATGAAGAACAGAACATCCATCGTGATTGCGCACAGACTGAGCACCATACAGCATGCCGACGAGATTGTAGTATTACAACAGGGCAGTATCGTGGAGCGTGGCACGCACGAAGACCTGCTGCAGCACGGCGGATTGTACGCAAAACTTACACAAATGCAACTGGTGTCTTAAGAGCATTTGGCACTTTTGTGTTACTAACCACCGCTTCCAATTAAATTTTGGCCTCAACGTTTCGGTATATTCATATTTTTTTATAGCTTAGCCCGAAACAGTTTTGCACCAAAATCCAACTTGAAAGCATGAAAGAACTTAAGACTCTCTCTGATGTTGTCGTTTTTTGCTACGCTATGTTTATAGCACTTTTGCTAACAAACTTGCTAGACCACAAAGCCATATTCGAGATCGCGACTGAAGAGCAGGCGCTCACACTTTACAAAACACTCGGAGCAGTTGGCGCCGGGCTGATGCTGGTTAAACTACTGATCGGCAAACTTTACATTACCTCGCTCAAATACGACAGGCACATGGCTCAGGTGAAAATAAACGAGCTGAAAGCCGATCTATATGAGCGCAAACAGGAATACAGAAGCAACAGCTACAAAGAGTCTATCCGTATGGAAATGGCTGTGGCGAGCAACTAATATTATACATGACCCAAATCGTACTTCAGGAGCTGCAGGAAGCGCAACAGACGCTCAACAACTTTATAGCTGACCCTAACAATATTGCCGCCATCGAAAAAGCGGCTAATGCCATGGCCGATGCAGTAGCTGCCGGTAGCAAGATATTGTCGTGTGGCAACGGCGGCTCCATGTGCGATGCCATGCATTTTGCAGAAGAACTGACCGGCCGTTACCGCGACAACCGACAGGCTATACCTGCTATCTCCATCTCCGACGTGAGCCACATGAGCTGCGTGGGCAACGACTATGGCTACGATCACGTTTTTTCCCGTTACATCGAAGCATTAGGCAATAAGGGCGACGTATTACTGGCCATCAGTACCAGTGGCAACTCCACCAACGTGCTCAAAGCTGCCGCGGCTGCTAAAGCCAAAGGCATGACCGTTGTTGGCCTCACCGGTAAAGACGGTGGCAAACTGGCTGCCTTCTGCGACGTGGAAGTGCGCGTTCCACACCAGGACTACGCCGACCGCGTGCAGGAAATCCACATCAAAGTCATCCATATTCTGATTCTGCTGATTGAGAAGCGGATTTGTGGGTAAGGTGTAGAGCAAACGTCCATTAAGGACATTTTTCCAAGGATTCTCGGGATATTTATGCAAGAATTTCCCGTCCTATACTCTTGGGCACAGGAGGAGTCGTGCGAGATTGTTAGCCCCCTGCCTCCTTTCTTGTCTAGGTGCCCCTACCCATAAGGGAACCATACGGCTACTGCTTTTCTGTCTGTAATCCTGGAAGGAACTTGCAGCTATTATAATACACTCCTGCCCCTCTTAAGAGGGGAATTTCTACCGCTACTATTTCTCTGGTATAAGCTTCGTAGTTGTAGCAGTTCCTGGGCTTTGCCGGGTCAAACCACCCCTATACCTCCTTATCCAAGGAGGGGAGTCCGTAACTACCGATTTGAGGGGATAAAGGTATTGTCGCTTCAGTTTTCGTGTACACGATTGTCATCCACCTGCCCCCTTCAAAGGGGGACTTCAGCCATTACCAGTATCAGGTATAGGCCCTGTAGCAAATAACCACTAGCAGGTATAGCAAGGCTAACTTGCACCGAAGCAACGCAGCATATAGCTTTGCCCGGTGCACCAGCGACGATTTGGTGCACCAGCGACGATTTTGTGTTGGGGGTGAAGGGATCCCCCTGTCAAGAGCGGTCAGCGAGTGGGGGTAGGGGCCCTCGATTTAAAATCTTCTTGATTTTTTTGCTTACTTTGGGGGTAGGGGGCCTCGATTTTCATCAAGGAAAAAAGTGAGGCCCGCCCGGCCAGGGCAAGCTATAGAACAATGCAAGTTGCCGTACCTGCAACAGCTGCATCTACGCTAGTAGTAAACATGCCATTATACCCAACGTTAAACTTGCTGTATAATCCTGTATAACATACATCCACAACACAGCAACGCTATACCATCAATAGCAATACTACCCCTCATACCCTCATTAAATTTCTTTTTCCTACATTTACCATCGCTCCCCGGAATCAATTACCGGCAAGCAGTGTTGCGAATCTGACTTATTAAAATTGCATTTATAGATCAACATCTAACCCTTATGCTTATCAAGACGTTTGGCAGCGCCGTACAGGGCGTGAACGCCTATACCGTAACCGTGGAAGTGAGCGTGAGCGCTGGCGCAAAGTACTTTCTGGTGGGTCTACCCGACAACGCCATTAAAGAGGGCGAGCAGCGTATAGAATCGGCACTGGCGCAGTATGGCTACAAACTCAAGCGACAGAAAACCATCATCAACATGGCTCCTGCCGACATCCGCAAAGAAGGTGCCGCTTACGACCTCACCATCGCAATGGGCATGCTGGCGGCCGGCGGACAAATGGTTGCTGATAAGCTTTCGCACTATATGATCATGGGGGAGCTTTCGCTTGACGGTTCTCTCCGTCCGATCAAAGGTGTGCTTCCGATTGCCATTCAGGCCCGCAAAGAAGGGTTTAGAGGCATCATACTTCCTGCCAGTAATGCCCGTGAAGCAGCGATTGTGAATAACCTGGATGTAATCGGGGTAGAGAATATCAAAGAAGCCATTGATTTTCTGAACGATGAGCTAGAAATACAGCCTGTCAAAATAGATACCCGCGATGTGTTTCAGAACACAGCCAACCAATATGCCGCCGACTTTTCGGATGTGCAGGGACAGGAAAACATCAAACGGGCTTTGGAGATTGCTGCGGCTGGCGGCCATAACGTCATCATGATCGGTCCTCCGGGAGCGGGCAAAACCATGCTGGCCAAACGACTGCCTTCTATCCTTCCGCCACTCTCGATGCATGAAGCGCTGGAAACGACCAAGATACATTCTGTTGCCGGCAAATTAGGCGAGATTTCATCGCTGCTTGCTACCCGACCATACCGGGCCCCCCACCATACCATATCGGATGTGGCGCTGGTGGGCGGTGGGGGTATACCTCAACCGGGCGAGATTTCACTGGCACACAATGGCGTGCTGTTCCTGGACGAACTACCCGAGTTTAAGCGTACTGCCTTGGAGGTAATGCGACAGCCATTAGAAGAGCGCCGAGTTACCATTTCGAGAGCTAAAACTACGCTGGATTTTCCGGCGAACTTTATGCTCATTGCCAGCATGAACCCGTGCCCCTGTGGATTTTACAACCACCCCGAGAAAGAATGTGTCTGCGCTCCCGGCCTGGTGCAGCGCTACCTCAACAAGGTTAGCGGTCCGCTCCTCGACCGCATCGACCTGCACGTGGAAGTAACACCTGTTACTTTTGACGAAATGACCGCTACCCGAAAGGCAGAAGACAGTGGGACCATACGTGAACGCGTAGTGCGGGCGCGCGACTTACAGCGGGATCGATTCAACGAATTTGACGACATTCACTCCAACGCCATGATGCCCTCGCAGATGGTAAAAGAGATCTGCCAGATTTCAGATGCCGGGCGCACCTTGTTGAAGACTGCCATGGAGCGTCTTGGGCTCTCAGCCCGTGCTTATGACCGCATCCTGAAAGTAAGCCGCACCATCGCTGATCTGGCCGATAGCAACGAAATTAAAATTGAACATTTAGCAGAAGCTATTCAGTACCGCAGCCTGGATAGGGACGGATGGGCCGGCTAAGCTATAAAAAATACAAGAACCTATATATTAAGTAATTACGAAGTTCAATACCACAAAATGGTATTGAACTTTTCTTTTTAATACCGCTTTAATCTGCCATTGCGATTGCACTACCTTTAAAGCGAAAGATTAAACTTTTTTAGACTTTTCTTGGGGGACTGCGTATTATGGGGCGTCAGGAGCCTGAAGTGAAGAAGACTACTCCTGACGGTTACACACTTAATCCAATTAACCATTTACTACTATGAAGAAGAGAATCTTAATGCTTGTATTAGCCATGACCACAGTGGTTGCGGCACATGCGCAAGGTCCGCGCATCGGTATCAGAGCTGGTGTAAACTATTCTGGCTTTGCCGGTTCTGCAGCAGACAATCTAGACAGAATATGGGGCGGACATGGTGGTTTGACAGCCAACTTCCCGCTTTCAGCCGATAATTTCTTTTCAATTCAGCCGGAGGTGCTGTTCTCTATGAAAGGTGCCGAAAACAGTGCTGATACCTGGAAGATGAAAGTAAACTATATCGACGTGCCAGTACTTGGCCGTGTTAACGCCGGTCCACTCTATTTTGAAGGCGGCCCACAGGTGTCTGTAAAGATCAGCGATGACCTGGAGGGAGGAGCGCCTTTTATGGCCGATGAATTTAAGAGAACCAGCCTGGGCTATGCCGCAGGTATAGGTTTGCAGTCTACTCCACTTGGGCTAAGCGTTGGTGTGCGTTACAACGGTGACATTTCTAAGCTTTATGACAACACCAATTTTGGAAACTACCGTAATGATGTATTCATGCTGACGCTGGGCTATTCGTTTGGCGCCAGATAACCGCCTCCATTAGTACAGAATAAAACTATAAGATTGAAGCCCCGGTTCGCGCCGGGGCTTTTTTTAGATAGCACTGTTATACCTGCGCTCCCTCTCTGCCGACTATCCTATCGACACCTCTCACTAAGAAGCTGCAACAAAGCGTCTTACTGGTTGTACTAAAGTATAGCTTACCTCTACTACAGAAACCAGAAGTTTTGAGTACCTGGTGCTTGTAAACAGTTAAATTAAAGTACAATTTCACAAAAATTTTAAGCCTGATAGTCAAACAGATAACACATTACCTACAAAAACACATGGCTTATATACTCAATAAAAATATAGTTTTGCACGTATATTGCTCAGATCATACCAAAATAACCAATACCCAATTATGAAAAAGCTATTATTTATGTTCGTGTTTGCAGTGGCTACTGCATTTAGTGCTCAGGCGCAAAACGCAAGCTTCGGCGTAAGAGGCGGCGCTAATATCTCTAACCTGTCTGGCGATCTGCGTGATGAAGACCGCTTTGAGAACAAAGTAGGATTCCATGCCGGTATTACAGCAAACTTCGGCATCGTCGACAACTTCTTCTCTATACAGCCGGAATTGCTTTACTCTGTAAAGGGTTTCAAGAACGAAGACTCTGAAGTGTCACTTCCTCTGTACAACAGACGTCGTGAAGGCAAGGTAAACTACAATTATCTTGATTTGCCGGTACTCGCCAGAATCAAAGCCGGGCCGCTGTACTTCGAAGCTGGTCCGCAGGCCTCATACCTGTTGAGCGTGAACAATGAGACAAAGACCTACATTAATGGCAGCCTTCAGTCTACTAACACCGACGAAAAGAGCAAAGCAGGACTTGCTGAGTTCGAAGTAGGCTATGTGGCTGGTATTGGCTTCACGTCGGCTAACAATGCGATCAGCTTCGGCGTGCGCTACAATGGCGCCTTCAGCGACTTCGTGAAAGAAGACGTGAATTTCGACGGCGACCTGACTAATGCCCGCCACTCTACCTTTATGGTAACGGTAGGTTTTGCACTGCCAACGAACCGCTAATTACACGTACAAATAAGAAAGCCGCCGGGTGCCCAGCATCCGGCGGCTTTCTTATTTGTGGCTATACCTACTAGCCAGTGTCTAACTAAAACCTACTCCCAAGAGTACAATAAAGGAGAGGCAGGCGCCCAACCATGTACTAAAGCCCGAAACTATGAAAAAGATCATCCTGTTGATGGGACTGTTATTCGTCATCTCTTTTAGAGCTGACGCCCAGTATTACCGCTACGGTGTAAAAGCCGGTGGAGGCTTCTCCAAAGCAGTTGGCTCCGATGCTCCCTCCGACCAAATTAACCACTTGGCAGGTATACACGGCGCATTCGTATTTGCCTATGAGTTCGCCTCCCGTTTGTCGGTGCAGCCTGAGCTACACTTCAGCCGCAAGGGCTTTACCTACGACAACTATACCTTAGACAGAACTGACGGAACTGCTCTCACCGGTGACCTGCGCCTCGATTATATCGAGCTGCCTCTGATGATCAAACTGCAAAAAGCCGCCTTGTTTGTAGAGGCGGGACCTTATATGGGCTACCTGCTCAATGTCGGCAATGAAGTCAATATTGTGAGTACCGACCCTACTCCGGATCCTCCAATCGTTATCGGCCGTGAAGATTTTAGTCGGGATAACTTCAACAGCTTTGACGCCGGCTATGCTGTAGGGGGTGGGCTAATGCTAGAAAGCGGTTTCTTTCTGAATGTGCGCCATACGGGCAGCCTTCGTCCTTTTCCGAAACAAGACTTGAGCCAGCGCAACCTTGTCTGGCAACTTTCCATAGGCTATATGCTGCCTGCACGTCGGCCCGGCAACTGGTAAAAGCTTATTTCTATACCTAAAACAGAACAGCCCCGCTACTCTACAAAAGTAACGGGGCTGTTTTGTTTTAAAGAAGATGCTTATTTGCTCATCTCCGCATAGTACTTATAGAATTGTGGGATCGTCTCTATACCTTTCATGAAGTTAAACACACCGAAGTGCTCGTTAGGTGAGTGGATCGCATCCGTATCCAGACCGAAGCCCATGAGCACCGAGTCCAGGCCGAGCTCTGACTTGAACATAGCTACGATCGGAATAGAACCACCACTACGCACCGGCACCGGCTTCACGCCAAACGTTTCTTCGTAGGCTTTGGCAGCTGCCTGGTAAGCGATAGAATCGGTTGGCGTCACAACAGGCTCACCACCGTGGTGTGGCTTTACTACTACTTTCACGCTTTTTGGCGCGATGCTCTCAAAGTGCTTCTTGAATTTCTCGGTGATCTCCTCAGAAGTCTGATTCGGCACCAGGCGCATCGAGATCTTAGCGAAAGCCTGAGAAGGTATAACCGTTTTGGCTCCTTCTCCGGTGTAGCCGCCCCAGATGCCGTTCACATCCAGTGTTGGGCGTATGGAGTTGCGCTCCATGGTTACGTAGCCTTCCTCGCCATGCACATCTGGCAAGTCGAGCGCCTGCTTGTACTTGTCCAGGCTGAATGGGGCACGGGCCATCTCAGCGCGCTCCTCCTGGCTTAGTTCCTGCACATTGTCGTAGAAGCCAGGTATGGTGATGTGGTTGTTCTCGTCGTGCATCGAGGCAATCATCTGGCACAGGATGTTGATCGGGTTCGCCACAGCGCCACCGTACAGACCAGAGTGCAGGTCACGGTTCGGGCCAGTTACCTCTACCTCCACGTAGCTCATACCACGCAAGCCGGTGGTGATGGACGGCGTGTCGTTGCCCAGCATACCCGTGTCTGAGATCAGGATTACATCGGCATTTAATTTCTCTTTGTTGTTTTTGACGAAGGTAGCCAAGTTAGCAGAACCCACTTCCTCTTCGCCCTCTATCATGAACTTCACATTACAAGTTAATGCGTTGTTCTGCATCATTACTTCAAAGGCCTTTACGTGCATGTACATCTGGCCCTTGTCGTCGCAGGCACCGCGGGCGTAGATCTTGCCATCTTTAATTACGGGCTCAAAAGGAGGCGAGTGCCACAGTTCGTAAGGGTCGGCAGGCTGCACATCGTAGTGGCCGTACACCAGCACCGTTGGCAGGCTTGGGTCTACTACTTTCTCGCCATATACGATCGGATAGCCTGCGGTTTCGCAAAGCTCCACGTTATCGGCGCCAGCTTCACGCAGTTTCTGGGCCACAAAATCGGCTGTGCGCATCACGTCCTGCTTAAACTTCGGGTCGGCGCTTACAGAAGGTATGCGCAGCATGTCCAGCAGTTCGTTTATAAATCGGTCTTTGTTGTCAGCGATATATTGATTCATAGTCTAGATAAATGTCCTGCCCTAAAGGTACGAAAAAAGCCACCCTTCGAAAAGAGTGGCTCTTAGATTGCTTATACCTACTGGCAGCTATACCTACTTGCGGAGCCCCAGTTTGATGTTTGCTTTACTTTCTTCGCCGTTTATCAGGCGGTTGATATTCTTACGGTGCGTTAACACCACCACGGCAAACACCACAAATCCGAAGATGATCAGGATCGGGTTGTCCGGGTGGAAACGCGGCAGTAACAAGAGTATCGGGAACGCCAGTGCTGCGATCATGGATCCAAGCGACACATACCTGGAGGTAAAGAGTACGATCACGAAAATGATCATGCACATCAGGGCTACTTCCAGGTGTATGGCCAGCATCATGCCTAGCAACGTTGCCACTCCTTTTCCGCCCTTAAAGCGCTCGTATACCGGAAAGATATGTCCTACTACTGCCAGTGCACCCATTGCTAACTGATAGAAAATCAGATCATCGGCAGGTACTGCGTTAAATATCACCAACAAGGCTGCCAGGGATGTAGCCACCCAGCCCTTAAAAATGTCGATCAGCATTACGATGGTACCGGGTTTTTTGCCCAGTACGCGAAAGGTATTGGTTGCGCCGGAGTTTCCACTTCCGTGCTGGCGAATATCAACCCCGTAGTAAGCCTTGCCAATCCAGACGGCAGTAGAAATAGATCCAATCAGGTACGCTATTATAAATAAAGCGGCAATTAAAAGTATGTTCATGACGCGTGTGTCAGCTTTTGTTTGCATTAACTGCACTTAACAGAATTAAGTGCAGTTTGCTCGTGTATTTTTATTTGAAAAGAACCCAAATATAGGGACTTGTTAATTTAATATCCAAAAATGAGATATCTTTCCCTATACGTCCGTCATGCAGTTATCGGTTATTGCCAACCTTCTTCCTCTTCCGCATTTCCTTTTTTCTTCTTCTTTTTCTTCTTCGTGTCCTCTACTTCGTCTTCCGCAACATTAAAGCCCCCCTGCTCCGCTATAGGAGCCTGTGTCGCCATTTTAAAGGGATCCTTACCGTTCAGGTAGTCGTGCTTGAACTGGTCCACGAAGCGGTTTTTGTCAATGTTCTCTCCCATATACATTCCATATTTACGGGAGCGGCCTCCACTGGCCTTGGAGCGAATGGTTTTGTTGAGGTCAGCATCAGACGACACGATTACCAGCCCGTTTTCCAGATAACTCAGGAATACCCAGGTATAAGGGTCTGCCTGCAGGTACAGGTTCACCACCGGTTCGCCGTTCAGGTCCTGCTTTATTTCCATAAAGCCATCCATGTTCGCATTTATCTCCTCCTTCAGCACATTAGACAGCCCCAGTTTGCCTACGCTGTACCAGGCATTGGTTTTGTTGGACCAGCGCAGGTCCACGTTATGGAACACCATGCTGCGCACCAACTTACTTGACAATTTCGGCAAGGTGATCGCACTGCCTTGCTCACGGTAGCGCTGCGCATCGCGGTTGCCAATGATGTTGCCCAGTTTGTAAAGCATCGTTTCCACATCGCCCTGATCGCCGCCGCCACGTATAGCTGTTTCGTTCAGCTTTTTGCCTAATGCTCCAATTACTTGGGAGTTCAGGTTCATGTCAAAGGCCATCAGTGCATCGATCGCGTAGTAGCCACTGTCGGTTTTGGCTATACCTGTACCGGCCGACTCTATCCCGAAGTCTTTCAAAGAGTTAACCAGATTCAGCTTGCCCTCAAAAGATACCGTTTTAGAGCCCTCATTATAACGCAGCTCGTTGCCCTCGTAAGATCCGGCTACTGAACGGGCAGCATCCGTAATTTTAAATTCGCTATTCTCCTTATCGTAAGACAAGTCGCCGCTTACGGTAAAGATGTCCAGGTCATCTTCGTACTGCTTCTTCGAAACGAAAGTGTTGTATGGCTTAAATGTTCCACGTGACAGGTGCAGACCCGTGTACAGTTGGTTACCGTCTGGGGCCTTCTGCTTCATGATCGGAATGCGCACGTTGTCCGGATTCAGGGAGTCACGCTTGAACGGGAACCAGTCGGAGTCTTCTTCGTTTCCGGTGAAATTCAACTTCAGGTCGCCATCAAAGTCCATGTGCGGACGGTATGAGTACATCGTCACGTTACCTCTGTAGCGGATGTGCGGGAAAATGTAGAAGTTGTCTGTCTCACGCACCAGTGACTGCGCATACGTGGTGTTGATGTTTGACTTCTTCTTCAGTTGATGCTGCTTAAACATGAAGTCCGTAAACTGTAGCTTAAACGAATCGGAAGCGGCATTCTGATAATCGTGCATTGCCGTACCACTGAAAGCGTTGCGTGATAGCACATTAATGTTGCCCGAATACAGTTTGTGGAACTGCTGCAAGGAGTCAGCCATAACACGTGCATTGCGCAAGGTGGTGATAGTGGCACCTGCCGCCACGGCTACTTTGCCGCTGTCCGGCACAATGTGCACGTCGCCTACAGGTATGTAAGGCACGCCACCTGCCAGAATAGAATTTACTTTCAGGTCATACTCTCCCGTAACAGCGCTAAAGTACAGGCCATCCTGCTGCGGGTGCTGTGAGTAGAAATAGTTTTTACCGCTTGCGTCATCGGCTGCCAGGCTTACCTTTTGCTGCTTCATGTCCCAAGTGGCGCGGCTCATCGACGTCTTGTACTGCGCTTTCGGGAACTCAATACTCGCTATACCTTTTTGCTCACTGCCAAACTCCACAAAACGCTTATCCAGATCATAGCTAATGGCCATGTCCGTCGCTTTCATGGCTGGCTTACCCTCCACATCCGACTTCACGATCATCTGCGCATTGTTGCCTGATAGGTTACGCCCTTTAAACGAAAGCTTCTGTGACACGATGTTCGCATCCGCATTGTCGAGTTCGCCATCGCCATACAAGCCGCCAGGTGACAGTTTGGCTGTACCCGTAAACTTGAACTCCTCTTTGTAAATCTTCATCGGATCTTCGGCAGCTGCCATCAGGTACATAGTGTCCTGCTTCGGCACCCAGATCATCTCATAGTGGCCTAAGCTTGCCATCGGGAAGTTGGCTTCGCCACCCCCTGCTTCCATCTTCGCGCTGGCACCCTTTTGGGTCACCACTTTATCGAGATAGTAGGTATATTCCGGCGCCTCAAAGGTTGAGGTCAGGTACTTGAGCTTGCCACGGCTTTGTATGCCTTCCGAGCTCATCATGATGGTGTCGTAGGCTATCCCTTTGCCGCCGAATGCCGGCAGACCGTTGGGACCCGGCTGGTAATAGAAACCGAGCGTTTCGTCCGGCATCATGGTCAGCTTAGTCTTAATTGGGGGGAAGATGTTGCCTGAGTGGAAAGTGCCACTGAAGCCAATCATGCTTTTGCCTTTGCTCAAGCTGTCGAGTTTGTAGGAAGGAATGTCGAAGTAGACGGTGCTGTCGTAGGCGCCAGCCAATACATCGGGTCTGGCAAAGGCCACCTGTCCACCCATCGGCGAGTCAAATTTCGGGTATTCCGGGTAGTGCTTGCGACCCGACTTGTTGTTCGGCTTGTTGATATAAAGCTTACCGGACATCTTGCCTGATCGGCTGGTCATTACCTGCTCCAGTTCTTTCTTTCTGCCTACTGCATGGCGCTTCTTTGTTACAAAAGCCACTGTGTCCAGTTTTTGCATGTCGATCATGAACTCACTATAATCGAATTTAAACTGAGAGCCTCTGAAGTTCAGGCGACCGGCGTACAGCCTGCCACCAAATTCCATGTTGCGGTTGTCGAGCAGGTGCACAATGTTGCTGTCAGGCACGGCATATACGGTAGAGGAGTCGTTATTGAATGCCATTTTCTCTACCCCACGTACGGTCAGGCGGTTGCTGTTCAGGTTAAGCGTCGCATTGCGGCCAGAAGGCACTACTGATTTGATCACCAGGTGGTCGTAGTCACTCAGGTTTTGCGCTGAGCCTACATAGTGCCAGGCTTTTGGCTTCAGGGAAATAAAATTGGATTGTCCGTCGTAAGTCAGGTAGCCTTCGCGGGCCAGGCTGATGGCTGCTTCCCGCACCGCTTTCTCGTTCAGCTTGGATGCCTTTGCCACATCGAATGCGTAGAAGTCGTTGGTTTTGGCTTTGGCTGCATACGACACCAGCACCTGCAGCGGGTGGAAACTAGCCACACCGACTAACTGCTGAAAACGCATGTTAGAGAAGTACTGTGCTGACTCCAGCTGCACAGGTATAAGGGTCTTGGTATTCAGGATCGAGAAATTGACATATGGCGTACCCAGGTTCCAGGCAAGGCGCTCGGCCGTGATCTCGAATTTGTGGTAGCTGTCGTAGAACGGGGTTTTGCTGTACACGCCTTTGTCGCGGGTTAGCACCAGTTCGCGGGTTGGCTTGGAGTAGCGCAACTGCATGGCCGGATGCGTAAGCGAGTCCCGGCGCTGGTTCTGGTAAACGGCGACGTAGGCTCTGTTGGCAAATATGATAGAGTCGTTCAGGTTGTAGTTGTGCGCCATAGAGCGGAACTTCTTCTTTCCGTCTTCCAATACTGCCAGCGCAGAAATACTGCCGTCGAGCGGCTTACTGCCAATCAGGTTGCCGGCCAGCGTAAAGCCACCAGAGTAGACAATGTCCTTGCCCAGGCTTTTCACCTTCGCATCGTTGGTATAGGAGGCAAAACGCGGGTAGGATTTCTCGCCATTGGTGCCTGCTTTGGTGCTTCTGAACTCAAAAATACCCTCAATCGGGGCATCAAGCACAGCATTATAAGTAATAGTGGCTTCGGGCACTTTGAAGGCCGCCGCTGTGATGTCAAAATTGAAAGCCTTGAAAGCTGCTGAAACCGGTTTGCCGTCTACTTCCCATGCAAACGATCCGCCCTCGCCAACGAACAGGTTGCTCGCCAGCATCAGCTGTCCGCTTGTTTTCATGATAGCGGTGGAGTCGTGTATGGTGGCGAAGCTCAGGTTGACATTATCAAGTTTCAGCACCGGACCGCTCACTTTCGGCTGGGCAGGTATAAACATCTTTTTGAAGTCGTCGCGGCGCTTCTTTTCAGCTACTTTCGGATCAACTTTTTTTGCGGCGGGCTTAGGCGTGTCCCAGGCATCGCCCCAATCGTCAGCAGTGGCCTCGGTACTTTCGCCCGCTACCTCATCGTCCCAAGAGAAGCTCTCCCAGTCGCTTACCTCCTCTGACTTTTCCTTGTCTTTCGGGGCTGCTTTGCCCTCATAGGCAAAGCTCACGGCGCCCCCGGCAGTGCGTAGGGTATACTGCTTGTTCTGGTAGAGTATACCTGTGGTCAGGTAGCTGCTGCTGGTCTTAAAGAAACGGTCGAGGGCTGCGCCTTCATCCTGCTGCACAGCCTTGGCCACTACTTCCAGCATGTTGTCGATCTGAGCGCCGCGCATGTTCTGATGGTTCACAGCACCCACCAGCATCTCGTAGAAGTTCTCGTAATGCGGATTGACGCGCAGCTTCTTGCGGTACATCTGTTGCGAAATGTCGATCACCTGCTGTTTCTGCTTCTCGGAGAGTCGCTGGTTGCCCCATACGCTTTCCAATGCGGCTCCGAGTGACTCGGCATTTTTGGCCTTGCCTGTTACCAGCATAGCTTTGGCATCTATGATGTACTGAGCCGGGTCAGTCGCTAGCTTGGTTTGGGCCTGTGCTGCGAAAACAGCCAGAAAAAATAAAAAGAGTAGAAGTTTATATTTCATAGGTCGGAAGGATTAGCATTAGCTGTTCTTAAAAATAGCCGACACCCAGTTGTTTTTGGTGCGGTGCGACACGTAGGTCAGGCTCAGTTCAGTGGCACGTTGCTGCAGTGCCGTCAGGTCTTCGGTATAGAAACCGCTCAGCAACAGCGTAGCCTCGGGCTTCAGTACCGCCACATAGGCGGGCATATCATCGAGCAGCACGTTACGGTTGATGTTAGCCAGGATAATGTCGTAGGGCTGGTCTCCCTCAATTGTCTCGGCACCGCCCAGTCGCACGTCTATACCTGCGTAGCCATTCAGTTCCGCGTTTTCACGGGCATTTTCTACCGTCCAGTCTTCTATTTCTACGGCAACGATCTCAGTTGCGCCTAACTCGCCCGCCATAATAGCCAGTATACCTGTGCCACAGCCCATGTCCAGCACGCGCTTGCTCTGGTGGTTCAGTGTCAGCTGGTTTTCGATCATGAGCGTGGTGGTCTCGTGATGACCCGTGCCGAATGACATTTTCGGATTGATCACGATATCATACTTTGCTTCGGCCGGTTTCTCGTGGAACGACGCCCTCACAGACACCTGCCCTCCGATGAAAAGCGGTTCGAAGTTGCGCTCCCATTCGGTGTTCCAGTTCTGGCGCTCGATCTTCTGTACTTGGTACTCCACGGTCGTATACCCGGCGTAGCGAGCAATCATGTTGTTCAGCTCGTGTTGGTCGAACTTGTCCTCGTCGATGTAAGCGTTAAAACCCTCCTCAGTTTCTACAAAGGCATCGAATCCCAACTCTCCCATTTCGGCAGTGAAGATGTCGGCAAAATCGGGACTTACTTTCAGGGCTACTTCTATAAAATCCATGTAATTGTATTAAGGGCGGCACGCTGCGTAGGAGCGCACGTTGGTAAAGTGTACAGTAAAATCAGCAAAATTCCGGTTATCGGTCACGTAGAGCACGTGGTCGGCAAAGGCTTTCTTGTTGGTGATGTGCCAGATGGCCGTGCCATCGGCAAAGAGCTTGTTGCTCTCGCGGTATACCACCATGGAGGCAAAGGCTTCTTCATCGCCCAGGTATACTGTGTAGGAGGCGGTGTTCTTATACCTGGGGTCGCGCTCCAGGTATACCGTACCGTAAACGCGGCAAATGTCTTTGCTGGCTACCGTTACAGGCGAGGGGGCTGCTGGCTGAGGCGCTGCCAGGTATGGGAGCAGCGAAAACCAAAAGGATATTATCAGAATCATAGGAGATAATTTAGCCAAATATAACTATATCTACAATAAAAAAGGCTGCCAACTTTTTTAGTTAGCAGCCTTTTTCCTGTGTTACCTGATTCTTAGAACGATTTAATTATGTCGGTAAAGTCGCGGGATTTAAGCGAAGCCCCTCCGATTAGGCCACCGTCCACATCTGGTTGAGAGAACAGCTCTTTTGCGTTGCCCGGGTTGCAGCTGCCGCCGTACAGGATCGAGCACTTGAAGGCCGCCTCCGCATCAAACATGCGCGAAAGCTGTTCCCGGATATAAGCGTGCATTTCCTGGGCCTGCTGGCTGCTGGCAGTTCGACCTGTGCCAATGGCCCAGATCGGCTCGTAAGCTACTACCACGTTGTCAAATTCCTCGTTGCTTAGGTAGGAAAGGCTGTCGTGCAGTTGCTTGTCCACGTAGTCGAAGTGGCGGTCGGCGTCGCGCTCCTCGAGCGGCTCGCCGCAGCAGAAGATCGGTGTTATACCTTGCGCAATGGCAGTTTTCAGTTTCTTGTAAAGTGACTGGGCATCTTCGTGGTGGTACATGCGGCGCTCACTGTGGCCAATGATCACGTACTGCACGCCTACCGACTTCAGCATGGCAGCCGACACTTCACCGGTATAGGCGCCGCTTTCGTGCTCGCTCACGTTCTGGGCAGCCAGATGCATCCGGTCGTTGCCCTGCGTTAGTTTACCCACGCTCTGCAGGAACGGGAAAGGAGGTGCCACGATCACGGTCACATCACCGTTCACTTCGTCTTTCACCATGTTGTCGATCTCCGATACCAGCGTAAGCGCTTCCTCGTAGGTCTTGTTCATTTTCCAGTTGCCGGCAACAATTCGTTTTCTCATGTTTTATAGTAGCTGTTGATTTATAGTTGATTCATACCCGTACGGCAAGTTAGTAAAATAAGGTATACCTGCCTTGCTATACCTTAAAAACAAGAGCCGCAGCAAATCCGATTGCTGCGGCTCTCACGCCTCACACTTAAAGCCTTTCCTTCAGGAATCGGGCGGTATGGTTATCTTCTAGCTTTGCCATCTCCTCCGGCGTACCTTCAAAGAGCAGGTAGCCTCCGTTGGTGCCTCCCTCCGGACCCAGATCGATGATCCAGTCGGCGGATTTGATGATGTCCATGTTGTGCTCTATGATGACCACCGTGTTTCCGTTCTCGATCAGCGCGTTGATGGACTGCAGCAGTTTGTTGATGTCGTGGAAGTGCAGGCCCGTACTCGGCTCATCAAAGATGAACAGAATGTCCTCCTGGTGTGCCTGCACGCCCTTAGTCAGGAACGACGCCAGTTTCACGCGCTGCGCCTCCCCACCCGACAAGGTGTTGCTTGACTGACCCAGGCGGATGTAGCCCAAGCCCACATCGTTCAGCGGCCTCAGTTTCTCTATAATCTTTGACTGATCGGCAAAGAACTCGATGCTATCGGCGATGGTCATATCTAGTACTTCCGAAATGCTCTTCTCCTTATACTTGATATCGAGCACGTCCTGCTTAAAGCGATGTCCGTTGCAGCTCTCGCAAGTCAGGTAAATGTCGGCCATGAACTGCATCTCGATCTTTACCTGGCCTTCGCCCTGGCACACCTCGCAGCGACCACCCTCGATGTTGAAGGAGAAATGCGAGGGCTTAAACCCGCGCGACTTGGCCAGCGGCTGGTCAGCGTAAAGCGAACGGATGGCATCGTAGGCCTTCACATAGGTTACCGGGTTGGAGCGCGACGACTTACCGATCGGGTTCTGGTCCACAAACTCCACGTGCCGGATTTTGTTGTAGTCACCGGCCAGTTTGTCGAATTTACCTGTGGCTTCGGCTGTATTGCCGTGCAGCTTCATCATGGCCGGAGCCAGTATCTTTTTGATCAGGGTAGACTTGCCGGAGCCGCTCACGCCTGTTACAACGGTCATCACGCCCAACGGAACTTTCACGCTCAGGTTTTTGAGGTTGTTCTCGCGGGCGCCCTGTATCTCGATGGCATTGCGCCACTTGCGACGCTGCGCCGGCACCGATACCTCCATCTCGCCGCTCAGGTATTTGGCAGTATAGGTATCAGCTGTTTGGGTCATTTCTTCAAGCGTACCCTGGAACATCAGGTTGCCTCCACCCGAGCCAGCTTCCGGACCAATGTCGATTAGTTGGTCAGCGGCACGCATCATTTCTTCTTCGTGCTCCACCACAATCACGGTGTTGCCCATTTTTTGTAAAGTGCGTAACACACCGATCAGCTGCTCGGAGTCCTTCGGGTGCAAACCGATGCTCGGTTCATCCAGGATGTACATGGAGCCTACCAGGGCACTCCCCAGCGAAGTCGCCAAGTTGATACGCTGGCTTTCACCACCTGACAAAGTATTGGAAAGTCGGTTGAGCGTCAGGTAACCCAGGCCCACCCGCACCAGGTAGCCCAGGCGGTTTGTCACTTCGGTCACTAGTCGCTCAGCTACATTGCGCTCGTGCTCAGTCAGTTGCATCTGTTCAAAAAATGCAAGCGACTGAGTGATCGGCATCAGCACCAGATCGGTGATGCTTTTGTCATTGATCTTCACGTAGCTGGCATCCTTACGCAGTCGGGAGCCTTTGCAGTCGGGGCAGGTGGTGCGGCCACGGTAGCGCGACAGCATTACGCGGTACTGGATTTTGTGCGTCTGCGATTGGAGGTGCTTAAAGAAGTCGTTCAGGCCTTCGAAGTACTTGTTGCCAGTCCACAGCAATTCCTGCTCTTTCTCAGAAAGCTCGTTGTAAGGGCGGTGAATCGGGAAGTCGAAGCGGATGCCGTTCTTCACAAGCGGTTTCAGCCAATCGTTCATTTTCTCTGATCGCCAAGGAGCGACAGCTCCTTCGTATACCGTCAGGCTCTTGTCAGGTATAACCAGATCGGGATCTATACCTAGCACGCTGCCAAAGCCCTCGCAGGTCTGGCAGGCGCCGTAAGGGTTGTTGAAGCTGAAGAAGTTAACCGACGGCTCCTCGAACACCATCCCATCCAGCTCAAAACGGTCGGAGAACACGCGCTCCTCGCCATCGCCATATTTCACGCGGCACTCCCCATGGCCTTCGAAAAATGCGGTTTGCACCGAGTCGGCAATCCGGAAAGCCAGGTCTTCGTCTGATTTATAGATGATGGCGCGGTCCACAAGGATGTATACTTCCTTGCCCAGCTTGGGCTTTTTCTCTTCGAGCAACTCCTCGATAAAGTATACCTGCCCGTCGGCGTAGATGCGCGAGTAGCCTTTCTGCAGCAATAGGTCCAGTTCTTTGGCCAGCGTGCGATCTTTGTGCAGTTGCAGCGGCGCCAGGATCATCACACGGGCTTCGTCCTCCATCGAGAAGATGAAATCCACCACATCGGCCACACTATCTTTCTGCACCACCTCCCCTGAAACAGGTGAGTACGTTTTGCCGATGCGCGCGTAGAGCAGCTTCAGGTAATCGTAGATTTCAGTGCTAGTGCCCACCGTCGAGCGGTTGTTCTTGATGCTCACCTTCTGCTCGATGGCAATGGCCGGGCTAATGCCTTTGATGTAGTCCACGTCAGGCTTGTCCATACGGCCCAGAAACTGGCGGGCATAGGAGCTCAGGCTCTCCACATACATGCGCTGCCCCTCGGCATACAAGGTGTCGAAAGCCAAGGATGACTTACCGGAGCCGGAAAGGCCGGTAACGACGATGAACTTGTTGCGCGGCAAAGCCACACTGAGATTTTTGAGATTGTGCACGCGAGCGCCTTTGATGATGATGTGCTGGCGCGGATCGAGTGTATCGAGGTTATTTTCGGACGTGTTAGCCATAGAGTATAGCGCAGGCAGGTTAAAGCCCACGCATGACGAACTTATTTTAATAAGATGTAAAGATACAAATACCCTGTCGCATTCAGAAGGCTTTTTACCCCTTGGCGCTATACCTGGCAATTGGCCAAAGCATACAACACGGCATCCTTTTGAAACACCCGCGGCCATAAAAAGGTTTAGCTCCCTCTTACTATTTACAAGTATAGATCATTGACAGGTATAAGCCCCCCTAACTCCACATTCGCAACATAGTCAGGTATAGCAAAACCTAACCAGACGTAAACTTCAAACCAGATCTAAACTGCAGCCCCCTACTTACGTATGTATGGGTTACGATCTACAACCAATAAACTAACGCAACATGGGAAAAGGAGATAAAAAATCGAAGAAAGGCAAAATCGTGAAAGGCACTTATGGCAACAGCCGCCCAAGACAGGCGACCAAAAGAAAAGTCGCCGAGAAGAAAGAGGCTGCTGCCAAGTAGCCTCGTCACCCTACCACATCAGCAGTCCCATGTTTCGTCTAGCGGAGCATGGGACTGCCTTTTTCAGACGGCCTCCATCTCAGGCGTCAGGTCCAGCTTGCGCAGCTTGTCTGCTTTCAGGGCCGTCACTCCTACGACCAGTAGCGTCACGACACCGCCCAGCACTACAGAGGGTACCGCGCCCATCACCTTGGCCATCGTTCCCGCCCGGAAGGCACCTATCTCATTTGACGAACCGATGAAAATGCTGTTCACCGAGGAAACACGGCCTTTCATGTACTCCGGCGTGAGGGTATGAAGCAATGTGGAACGGATAATCACACTAATACTGTCGAAGGCACCGCTCAGCACCAGCAACACCAGTGAGAGCCAGAAGCTGGTGGAGAGCCCAAAGAAAATCAAACTTAATCCGAAGCCCGCCACGCACCAGAGCATGATTTTCCCGGCTTTCAGGGTAATGGGATAGTAAGCCATCCAGACGGCCATCGCCACCGAGCCAACGGCAGGCGCCGCCCGCAGGAAGCCGAGTCCCTGTGGCCCCACTAACAGAATGTCAGAGGCAAATACAGGCAACAGCGCCACTGCTCCCCCAAACAGCACCGCGAACATGTCCAGGGAGATGGCGTTCAGGATAACCTGGTTGCCGAACACGAACCGTATACCTGAGCGCAGACTCTCCATCATATTCTGCGGATTAATATTCTCAGGAAGCGCCTTCCCGCCGATCAGCACGAAAGCGGTGAACGACAGCAGCACCAGCAGGGCATCCAGGGCGTAAGCCGCTGTGATCCCGTAAAAGCCATATACCAGCCCACCCAAAGCCGGGCCCACCAGCGAGGCGGCCTGCCAGGTGGTACTGCTCCAGGTAATGGCATTGGCGTAGAGTTGTTTGTCGGCCACCAGTTGAGGCATAAACGAAAATACGGCCGGCCCCATGAAGCCGCGGGCTATGCCACTGATGAAAATGACCGCGTAAATAGGCAATACGCCATACAGGGGCAGCACACGACTCATATCCAAGGTAAAATACAGAAGTGCCAGCGAACAAAGCAGGAGCACAGCCACTACTGTCACAATAATCCGCTTGCGTGGCACCGTGTCTGCCAGGTAGCCGGCGTACAGCGACACGAATATAGAAGGTATGGCCTCCGCCAGCCCAATCAGGCCCAAAGAGAAGACGTCGTCGGTGATAGCATAGATTTGCCAACCCACGACGACGGCCTGGATTTGCATGGCCAGCGTGATGCACAGTCGCGCTGATATGTACAGCCTGAACTCCGGCAGTCGAAGTACAGCATAGGGGTCATGCCTGCGTGCTGACTTAGCGTCCATTTCCCTTTCTCCTCCACGAATAGGTATTCATAACCACAAAGCTACACCTTAGTGCGCATACCTGTAGAACGCTTTATTAAATAAACCGCTGTTTTCCGTTGTGCGTTAATTGGCGGTAGCTTTGCCTGCCGGAATCTTCGGATCATCCTGTGAGAGGCGATTCTTTATCCTCAATCCACCTAAGAAGTTGAATGTGTACAGCTTCTGGATATACCGCAAAAGACTGAGTATTTATACCATATAAAATTTTTTAGAATTTTAGGTCTAAAACTGTAACACTCACTCCTATATAGAAGTATAATTTTTTAAGGAGCGGCCACCCCCTCAATTAGCAGCCGCCTCCTGCATGCCAGCCCTATCCGACCTGTGCCCACGCATGCTTCCGGTGCTAACAACGCCATATTATTCTTTTATTAACAATCCTTTTATGGGTTAACGCAGCCAACTCAGGACCGTATCCTGGGCAAAGGAACTGCCGACTTTATCGATTATTAATATTTAAAAATATCAACATCATGGAACAACTGGACATCCGCAAATTATTGGAGAACATCGAGAAGAAGGTGTACCAGCAGGAAATCACTTCTAGCTCTGATGTTAATCAACTGATTAACACCGAAATAGCAAAGGCCATTAACCTGAACAGCAAAGTAGCTGACGGAAATAGCCTGCAGTTTCAGAATATATCCTGCACCACCATTGAGTGCTATCTGGAGCACCTCAAAGCCGTGGAGGCCAAGCTGAAACGCCCTGCCGACATCACCGCACAGTGCAAGCCTGTAGAGGAGCGCGAGATAAACCGCCGTCTGCTTCTGATCCTGAACCGACTGAAGCGATACAACCGCGAGTAGTCAGCATTGCTAACATTATAAAACCCATCCTTCGTACAGACCAGTCGCTCTTACGAAGGATTTTTTATGCATTATAAATAACTATAGTGACCAATGTCATTTTTCCCGTGCTTCAGTGCTGGTAATTTTGTAAACCTATAAGGTTTCGATTTGCAGCAAATGAAGGAAGATATTAAAGACGAACAGGATATAAAACTGCTGGTTGACTCGTTTTACGCCAAAGTAAACGAAGACGACCTGTTGGGACCTATTTTCAATGGCTTTGCGAACGTGAACTGGGAACACCACCTCCCCATCATGTACAGTTTCTGGAGCTCAGTGCTGTTTGGCACCATGGCTTACAAAGGGCAGCCCTTCCCCAAGCATATGCGCCTGCCCATAGACAGACAGCATTTCGCTCGCTGGGTGATGCTGTTTAATGAAACTGCAGATGAGCTGTTTGAGGGTGATAAGACAAAGGAATTGAAACAGAAGGCAACCAGCATTGCGCAGGTATTTCAAATGAAAATGGGCCTACTAGGCATTATAGGTAAAGAAGTGAGCTTTTAGAGGGATTTACAAAAAATTGGAGCGGCAGTTTTATCAGGGATAGCACCCGGTGAAACTGCCGTTTTGCTTTAATAAATGCCTTGTTTGCTCCCATCTGCATTGCATTAACTCACTACTTTTCAATACTATATACTAAAATGCTATATGCTGAAAAATAAATTTAACTAAAAGCATATACGTTTACATTATCTTGCCGTATATTAGGGAACAGTAATTCTTAACTGGCATATAGCATCTTTAATATTTTTTATTAAGGACACCCGGCTAGGTTTGCACAGTCAGAATGCTTTCTCTATATTTGATTCTGCACTTCAAAATTTATTTGTTCTAACAGCTTAACGCAACAATATGATATAAAGCTCTACGTTAAACTAATGTAGCTTTACGATGAATACAACTACCCAGCTGAGCGACTCTGCTTTGGTCTCGCTCTACATCGCAGGTAACGAAAATGCGTTTGAACAGCTAGTAAACAGACACAAGAACAAAGTATTCACTACGATCTTACTGATTGTTAAAGACACGTATACCGCTGAGGACCTCATGCAGGATGCTTTTATAAAGGCGATCCATACCATGAAAGGCGGCAGGTATAACGAGGAAGGTAAGTTCTCTTCATGGATATGCCGCATTGCCCATAACCTGGCAATCGACTTTTTCCGTAAAGAGAAAAGAAGCCCGATGATCACCCTGGAGGACGGTAGTAATGTGTTCAATGCCTTGTCTTTTGCAGAAGACTCTGCTGAGTCGCAGCAAATAAAGGAGGACACCCATGCCCGACTACGCGAGCTGATCCAGACGCTGCCACAAGCGCAGCGGGAAGTACTCATGATGCGTCACTACGCTGACATGAGCTTCCAGGAGATAGCTGAAGCAACCGGTGTGAGCATCAACACAGCTTTAGGTCGTATGCGCTACGCATTGATCAACCTAAGAAAAAAGATGCTAAACAGCACCATTGCTTATGATAAAAACCTCTACTCAGAATGAGCTGATCCAGTATGTATACAACGAGTTGGCAGACCCTGCCCGCGAGCAACTGGAAACAGCATTGATGCACGACAACGAGTTAGCCGAAAGCTGCTCTGATCTCATGCTCATCCAGCGACTGCTAAACGGTGCGGCCAAAAGCCCTAGCAAGCGGTCTATCGACAACATTTTAAATTACTCAAAAAGCTTAAGTTTGCAGTCTTAACCGACTGCAAACTTTTTTTATGCGCAAACGAGAACGCTACAAGCTGCTGATCGAGCACTTTACCCAGAACTTTCCGGACCCGGAGACCGAGCTGGCCTACTCCAATCCCTACGAACTGATACTGGCTGTCGTACTCAGCGCCCAGTGTACCGATAAGCGTGTGAACATGGTAACGCCTGCCCTGTTCGAAGCATTCCCTACCCCTGAGCACCTGGCTGCGGCCAATCCAGAAGAGATCTTCCCGATTATTAGAAGCATATCATACCCGAACAACAAGGCCAAACACCTGGCTGGCCTGGGCAGAATGTTGGTGGAGCAGTTTCACGCAGAAGTGCCCAGCACAGTAGAGGAACTGGTGAAACTGCCGGGTGTAGGCCGCAAGACAGCCAACGTGATCGTGTCGGTAATTTGGAACCAACCGGCCATGGCCGTGGATACCCATGTATTTCGGGTAAGCAAGCGACTGGGGCTGGTTGATAAAAAAGCAAAGACACCGCTGGAGGTAGAAAAAGAGCTGGTAGCCAACCTGCCGCAGGAGCTGATCGCCAAAGCACATCACTGGCTTATTCTGCACGGGCGCTACATTTGCCTCGCCCGAAGGCCAAAATGTGAGGAATGTCCACTCACGCATTTCTGCGCTTTCTTTCAGAAATACTACCCCAACATACCTGACGACCCGGAAAACAAGGTCGGAGGTATAGCCTAATAAAAAAAGCGGAGGCAGACACTAAGTGGCCTGCCCCCGCTTCAACTATGGGTTTCTTAGAAAAGGGATTACTTTCCCTGCTCTTGCTTTTTGTACTCGCCTCTTTTTTGGCGTTCTCCGGATTGCTTGTGTTCACCTGATTTCAAGCCTTTCTTGCGATCTGCACGCTTCTGCTTCATCTCCTCACGGTTAGCTTCGTACTTTGCATACTGCTCTGCAGACAAAATGCTCTTTAGCTCAGTTTGCCACTTCTCGTGGTTCGCTTTTCTAGCCTCCTGCATCTGTGCTCGCAACTCCGGTGTTTTTTCTCCAGTCGCTTTGTGGCTTTCGCGCATGGCTTTCATTTCCTGCGCCTGACGCATATTCAGTTCCTGAAGTTGGTTCTTTTGTGCCGCACTCAGCTCTAGTTTCTGTGCCAATCTATCCGTTTTCATCTGAGCTATTGCCTCAGGGCTTTTTTGCACTCGGTTTTTCATGGCTCCCCGCATTTCGTTGCGCGGCTTTTGGTCTTGGGGCTTAGTAGTAGTCTGGGCGTATACGCTGCTGCCTGCAACTAACATACCTAGCGAAAGGACTGCAATTAGCTTCTTCATCTTTCTCTCCTTCTATTCTTATGGTTGGTTTGATCAGTAGCAAAGCTCATGCTTAATGTATGTGCTCCGCTATACCTACTTAATCAAAGGCTGTGCCATAAACATACTCACCATCAGTAACTCTTAACACCAGGCTATACCTGAGCTAACGCCATACCTATCGTAATACCCTTAGATCAGAAAAATTATTGGACTAAAATAAATGCTTATCCCTATATTTAACTATTCATAATTATACACTTTAAGCTTATGCAAACTTCTACCCCTTCAAATTAGTTCTATCCTTCCTGCTGCTTTTAGGCAGCCTTTCGGCCGTACAGGCTCAGACTCAATTCACTGAGCGCAAAGGAGGTCATTCGTATTCTATGGAAATACCGAGTTACATGGTCAAAACCTATGAACTGAATGATGTCGCGAGCTCGCAGTACTTTAACAAAAACAAAGAGGCCTATGCTATCGTGATCGAGGATTCTAAAGATGAGCTTGAAGTAAGAGGTATGAGATTTGAGAATGCGGTTGAATTCCTGGACAATTTTGCCGCGGACTACAAGAAGGAGGAGAAAAGACGCAAGCTGAGCAAGACAAAAGCCTTCGAATCGAACGGAAATCAGATTGCGCAAAACGAACTGAAATGGATAGATGAAGATGGCGAATTTTTTATGCTGATCACAGCTGTCGAGACAAAAACACACTTTTACAAAGTTATCTGCTGGACACTTGCCTCAAACGCTCCACAGTTAAAAGAGGACTTCAAGCACCTTTCGGCGAGTATCAAAGACTAAGAGCTATACCTTGCCTGCTACCTGCAACAAGATCTGCTCTACCTGAGCGGCAAGTTGCTGGCGATCGAACAGCTGCCGGGCAATGGACTGCCCCCTTTGCCCGGCCTGTTGCCGCTTATCATCATCTGATAGAATTTCTTTTATAGTCTGGGCCAGCAACTTGTGCTGACCAGCCGGGCAATACCAACCGCAGTCGTGCTGCTCCACAAATGTCTTTGTCCACCCTGGGTTAGTCACCAGTACGGGCACACCACATGCCAGACTATCATAAAGCTTGGCCGGTGAATTTGAGGCTAGCACAGGCAGATCGTTGAAGGTAATGAGCGCCAGGTCTGCCAGCTTGAAAAGCGTAAACACATCTGGTCGTGGCTGCGGTGGCATTAGCACCAGGTTAGGCAGGCGCAACGACAGCTTCCGAAGCTCATCATCATAATAACCTCCTCCAGCCAATACAAACACAATATCCTGCTCATTGGCCATCGCCTCAGCCGCCTGCATGATGGTGGGAATATCGTTGGCGCGACCGAAGGTACCTGCATACAGGACCACTTGCTTGCCCTCTAACTGGTATTGCCGGCGCAGCGCTGCTACCTTCTCAGGAGTGGCTGCATCGGCCATGTCAAGGTCTGTGCCGTTGAGAATGGTGGTTACTTTTTCACGCGCTATACCTAAACCGACTACATAGTCTTCCATGTCTGGTGAGAGCGTGATGATGTGGCTGGCACTCTGATAAAGGCTCTTTTCCAGTCTGAACAAGCGGCGTTTCAACCACTCTCGTTTTACGGCGCCCATCTCAATGGGGAAGCTGGGCCACAAATCCTGTACTTCAAACACCCACGGAACACCTCGCATCTTTGCGACACGGGCCGCCATCCAAGGCGTTGTAAGCGGCGTAGATACGCCCCAAACCACATCCGGCTTAGGTATAGAGAGACCTTTTGCAAGACTGTAAGCAGCAAAACCTCCATAAGATACCAGGCGTCTGCGCACGCCCATCTTGTTGCTGTAAGGTACCTCCTGCTCGTACACCTCCACCCCCTCCGGCGCCCACTTATACCTGTCCGTAATGCGAAGCTGCTTCCAGGCACTACTTGTTATCAGGCTCACTTTATGCCGTTTGGCCAGGTACTCCAGAAAGGTATAGTGCCTGCAGGTAGCAGGACAGTCCGGATTGTGATGGTGCTGGTTGAAAATAGCTATGTGCATGCGCGCAGGTATAGAGGCGAAGTATGGAACTACCGCTTCTCAGGCTTGTATTTTGATTCGTTAAATATTTTCTGATGATCGTCATCGGCCATCAGTTCCTGCAACGTTACCTTCGGATTACGCTCCATATACCTGCGCACGATCTGCCAACCCACCCAAGTACCAAGGCGACCAGGGGATGTGGCATCAATTTCTGGCGTGTTCGGCCGCTCGCCAATGTATTTGTTCACTACGAACGGGCTCTTCTCATAAAGCAGCTTTTGCTCAACAAAGTGTGCCCAGATACGGCCTTCGTTATGACGCACATCAGCCAGCTGCTGCCCGCTATATCCGATGATGGTAGAGTCTGGTGCACAGGGCATGATGGACTTCACAAAATAGTAGGCCTTACCAGTATTTACCATCTCGGCAAGGAGACTACGTTCCAGGAACTTGGTTTTATTGTAACGGTTAGACAGCAGTAGCATGGCAGCCGGCACCATGTTCGGGCGCTCATAACGCTTTAGAATATAATCGTAGGTATCCGGGCGGTAGCTGGCGTCTTTGCCGATGAAGAAGTCAATGCCGAAAACCAGTAGACTGTCTGACACAAAAAGATCCTGGTTAAGGCCAGACACATACGTTTTTACCTGCGGCTCTTTGAATTCAGGATAGTAATATTTGATATGCTTAAAGGCGGTTTCGAGCTGCTGCTTTTCCGTGGCCATGTCACCGAAGGTTGTGTCCGCCTCCTGTGCCAGCTTTTGCAACTCCGGGTTAGTAGCCAGGTTATAAAGCGCATTGACGATGGCTGAGTCAGAAGGGTAATTTTTACGCTGCAGGAACCGTTGTGCGAAAACAGGGTTGCTGTCCAGGAAAGAGGCGATATCCTGCTTGGAGTCTGCCGCAAAAAAAGGCTTCTCGAGTCGCTCTATCTCTACCGATACTGGTATGCGTTCAATTTCTTCAGGTATATCGCAGCCGGTCTTCTTCTTACAGCTAAAAAGCAATAGGATGGTTGCGAGTAATAATAATCTGTGATACATTGCCGAATATTTAATACAAAAATACAGGGTTATCCCGTATTAGAAGAAATAAACGCGACAAATTAATATGCAATTCAAAAAACTAGCATTCCTGCTGCTCTTTTTGGGCTTTACTTCTACTGCCATGGCCCAAATGGAAATCGGCATTCAGTTTTCTCCTACTATTTCAGGTAACCGCTTCATAGCTGAGGATCGGCACAATTTTGAGCAGTCTAACAGCGCTCTGCGCTTAGGTGTAGGCGTGGTAGGTGACTATTTCTTTTCTAACAACTACGCGTTTAGCTCAGGGCTGATGTACCGCAGCAAAGGTTCCAAGATTAGCTATACCTATATGGTTGAAAGTGGAGATGGAGTAGTAACACCTGCTAAAGAAACTGATGAATTAACTGTTCAGTATCTTGAAATACCGCTCACGCTCAAGCTTTTCACGAACGAAGTAGCTCCAGACATAGTGTTATACTTTCAGGTAGGCGGTGCACTTGGCACCAAAGTTTCCGGACAGGTAGATCAGAAAAAAGTGATCAATGGTGAAAAGACGGCCAAACGTTTTAATGTATTTGAGACTAGTGCCGTACTAGGCACCGGTGCAGAAATGCAACTTGGCCAAAGCACAAAACTGTTCGGAGGCATTACTTACCTGCGTGGATTGAGCAATATCGACAATTATTACAAAAAGCAGTTGAATGACAAGAATCTAGCCATCAAGAACAACGGCGTGTCTATTGATGTGGGCATTAAGTTCTAAGGCACAGCTGCTACGCTGGCCTTTAAATCAAAAAAGCCGCTCTGAATGTACAGAGCGGCTTTTTTGTTGCCTTTAGATCTGATTAAAATTTTCTTGTTCCTGCACCCCGTTCACCTCCGTCAGGGCGGTGCGCAGCTCTATTTCTTCGCCTTTATCATCCATCACCTTAAAGTCAGTAATGCCTAGCGAAGTGTCTTTTACAAATTTCACCCACTTAAAGTAGTGGAAGAACCATTTCATCTGCTTTGAGATCACCCCTGATGTATAATAAGAATACAGAAAGGGGTGTACGTACAATGTCAGACTCTTATGGTTGTGTCGCGTGAGCAGGTCGTCTACCGCTACGTCTATTTCATCAGTAATCAGAATGCTGGCAGTTATCTTACCGGTGCCGTTGCATGTGGGGCATACCTCGCCGGTCACAATATTCTGCTCTGGCCTTACACGCTGACGCGTGATCTGCATCAGGCCGAACTTCGAGATAGGCAGAACTGTCGACTTGGAGCGGTCCCGCTTCAGTTCCTCTTTAACTACCTCGTATACTTTCTGGCGGTTTTCCGGCGACTTCATATCGATGAAGTCAATTACAATGATACCACCTATATCCCGGAGTCGCAGCTGACGGGCCACTTCTTTGGCAGCCATCATATTCACGTTCAGCGCGGTAGCCTCCTGATCGGTTTCGGTATTAGATTTGTTCCCACTGTTTACATCGACTACGTGCAGGGCCTCGGTGTGTTCTATCACCAGGTATCCGCCGCCTGGTATAGTCACTGTTTTACCGAAAGCAGCCTTTAGTTGCCGCTCAATGTTAAAGTGTTCGAAGGTTTTTGTCTTACCGGTATAGTGCTTCAGAATTTTTACTTTGTCTGGCGCAATGCTACCGATGTATGCTTTGATCTCGTCATAGAGTGACTCGTCGTCCACTACTATGTTGTCAAAGCTCTCGTTCATTAAGTCTCTCAGTATGGACGAAGAACGTCCCAATTCCCCGATGATCTTGTCATTGGGTTTGGCTATCTTCAGCGATTTAAAGCCTTCTTCCCAGCTTTCCACCATGTTGCGCAGGTCTCTGTCGAGTTCTGCCACTTCACGGCCTTCTGCCACTGTCCGGATAATCACACCAAAGTTCTCAGGCTTGATCGACGTGATCAGGCGTTTGAGCCGCGTGCGTTCTTCTTTGCTAACGATCTTTTTGGATACGCTTACCGTGTTGGAAAACGGCACGAGCACCAGGTAACGACCGGCGAGCGAAAGCTCGCAAGAAAGACGCGGTCCTTTGGTGGAAATCGGCTCTTTGACAATCTGCACCAAGAGTTGCTGCCCCTTTTTGAGAACATCAGCGATCTTGCCAAGCTTGTCAATTTCTGGCTCGAATTTAGTCTGGTTAAGCTTTGCAGAAGCGTTCTTCTGTGTCTGTGCCGCTTTCACATACTTGTTCAGCGTTTTGACATTGGCTCCCAGGTCATGGTAATGCAGAAATGCATCCTTGTGGTAGCCAATGTCAATAAAAGCGGCGTTTAGGCCTGGCATTACCTTTTTTACAGTTCCCAGAAAGATGTCGCCTACAATGTAGTTGGTGTCTTTCTTCTCGTGGTGAAACTCTACAAGTCTCTTGTCCTGTAATAGGGCGATGCGCTCTCCATCCTGAGTAGAATTGATTATAAGCTCGTTACTCAATTTCTCTCAAAGATTAGTTGGATGTATAGACCAAAGCCCACAATTGCAGAAGCAATGTGGGCCTCAATAAACGCAGAAGAAATTACTTCTTCTTATGTCTGTTTTTTCTTAGACGCTTCTTTCTCTTGTGAGTAGCAATCTTATGTCTTTTTCTTTTCTTTCCGCAAGGCATAGTCTTGAAATTTTTATTAAATGATTATTTCTTTTATTACATTTTAGCCAGGTACTCGTCAACAGAGGCTGTCAGGGCAGGGTCGCTGCTCATCGTCTTCACTTTGTTGAAAGTCCTGATCGCTTCTTCTTTCTTGCCGGTCTCAGCCAGTGATACTGCCAGGTAGAAGGTACCTTCTACGTGCTCCGGGTTCACTGCTACTAGCTCCTCAAAACGCTCCGCGGCTTTGTCCCACTGCCCTGACTGAACTGACAGGATGCCCAGGTTGAACAGCGCCTTCTGGTTTTTCGGATCTGTTGAAATTACTTCTCGCAGCAGCGTTATACCCTGCATGGGGTTGTCGCTGGCGATGTAAGTCATGGCTACGTTTGTTTTAGCATCCATGTCCGAAGGATTATTCTTCAGCACCTGCTCGTACATTTTACGGGCCTTGCCGCCCATTTCGCTGGCGCGCTGCTGTGTTGCCGCGTAAGTAAAGGCCTCGAAGTACTGGTCGCCTGCTTTACGGTAGGTCTTTTCACCCGGACGGGCTTCGGCGGCCAACTCGTAATAGTAACCGGCACTGTCAAACTTACTTGCTGAGGCATAGGCGGCTGCCAATTCATTGGCCAACAGACCACGTGTTTTGGTATCAGATGCTTTGTTGTAGCGTGCTCGCACGGTGGCAAGCTCCATCATTTGCTCGGGCGTAGCCATTGTGTGTACCCCATCTGCCGCAGCGGATGGAGCAGCACCATGGTCATGGCCATCGTCTTCAGAATGGCCTTCGGGCAGTGCAGTGGTTGTTTCGGCAGCTACTGTGCTATCATCCTTTGTTACAACCACCTTAGGCAGAAAAAACATTGCCGCTGCCAATGCGATAGCCGCAACCAGTATCAGTATTTGAGCGCGTGACATGAGTTTCTGTTTATTTAAGTGACTGTGTTTTAAATGATAAACTTTTAAGCAACCGGCAAATATACGAAAGAATTAAGAATGAGCCAGTTCTTTGATCTTTTTGCTGTTCTTAATCTTAGCAATGAAGGTCTTCGATGGCTTGAAGCTTGGAATAAAGTGCTCATCAATAATGATGGAAGTGTTCTTCGAAATGTTACGAGCCACTTTCTTAGCGCGCTTCTTGTTTACAAAGCTTCCAAAACCTCTCACGTAGATGTTGTTGCCGTCAGCCATTGAGTCTTTCACCACTTTGAAAAACGCCTCGATGGTAGATTGCACATCAGCCTTATCAATCCCTGTTTTATCAGCAATTTCTGATATTACTTCTGCTTTAGTCACTTTCTTAGATTTTTATAAATTAGAAATAAGTTAACTTTCTATTTTTCAGGAGGAACCACAGCGCTGTCGTTCTCCATTTTTCGGGGCACAAAGGTATACCTACTTTTCGACAAGTAAAAGCTTTAGCATTAAATTATTACAGATTGTGCCCTGCCTAAACCTGTCGGGCTCAGCCCCTCTTCGCCGGACACGCTGCTACAATACCCGTGCCAGCTTGTCAACACCCTAACGCGGCCTATGTGCTTATATTTTAGGCACATACCATTATCTTACAAATTCACCTCAACTCCTTTCCAGAACAAAGCTTTATCTTTGTCTGTTTCCATTCCCTACATCAATTGCCTTAAATCAGCTATGGAAAATAAGCCCAGCCCTTTGTTTGCCCAGATAATTATTGAGTGGTACCAGCGCCACAAAAGGGCCCTGCCCTGGCGTGACACCACCGATCCATACCTGATCTGGCTTTCCGAAGTGATTCTGCAACAGACGCGTGTGGCCCAGGGATTGCCCTATTTTCAGCGCTTTGCCGAAACCTATCCTACCGTGCAGCACCTGGCTACCGCCCCTCAGGACGAGGTGCTGCGCCTTTGGCAGGGGCTCGGCTACTACTCCAGGGCCCGCAACATGCATCACACAGCCCAGCAGATCGTGCAGGAGTACGGCGGAGAGTTCCCTGATAGGTATGAGGAGCTGCTGAAACTACGCGGAGTGGGCTGCTATACGGCGGCGGCCATTGCCTCTTTCGCTTTCCGGGAAAAGGTAGCCGTGCTGGATGGGAATGTGTTTCGGGTACTGGCCCGGGTATTCGGTCTGTCAGATGACATTGCCGCTCCAGCCTCGCGCAAGGTGTTTCAGCAACTGGCCAACGAGCTTATACCTGCCGACGCGCCAGACATATTCAACCAGGCCATTATGGAGTTTGGCGCCATACAATGCACCCCTGTGATGCCCGACTGCCTTTTTTGCCCGCTCCAACAGTCCTGCTTTGCCTTCATGCACGGTATGGTGCAGGAGTTGCCGGTAAAATCGAAGGCAAAAGCAGCTCGGCCGCGCTTCTTCCACTACATCGTATTTGTGCACGAGGGGGAGTATTACATGCGCAAGCGTCTGGGTGGTGATATATGGGAAGGGCTGTACGACTTCTACCTGCACGAGAGCGACTCTAAGGTGCTCGACACTGTCACGCTATTGAAAGAACTGAATGGCGCAGGTATACCTGTGCGTGAAACGCATCTCCTGCCACCCCGCAAAGAGTATAAGCATGTGCTTAGCCATCAGAAAATTACAGCCCGTTTCTATCTGATTCAGCTTGATTTTCGTTTAAAAGAGGAAGTTTTGCAGGAGGCACGACTGGCACCCTATTCATCTGAAAAAATAGAAGCATTACCCAAGCCAATTCTTATCGACAGCTATTTGAAAGATGAGAAGATTTTACTAAATTTATAAACTGAAACTTTTCTGTTTGCAAATGCATTCTAGAGGTTCAGTAGCCATAATTGCCTCCGGCTAGGTTGTCGGAGTAGCCCAAATCAATTTAATATTAAACAAAAAAAGACATGGCAAGTGTAAACAAAGTCATCCTTATCGGAAATCTTGGTAAGGACCCGGAAGTTCGCCACCTCGAAGGCGGCGTAGCTGTAGCACGTTTCCCGATCGCTACTTCCGAATCATTCAAAGACAAAAACGGCGAAAAGCAGGAACGCACCGAGTGGCACAACATCGTGCTGTGGCGTGGTCTGGCTGAAGTAGCCGAAAAGTACCTGCGCAAAGGGCAGTCAGTCTTCATTGAAGGCAAGATCCGCACCAACAGCTACCAGGACAAAGAAGGCGTGCAGCGCTATAGCACCGAGATCGTAGCCGACAACATGACGATGCTGAGCGCGCGTGAAGGCGGCAATGGTGGCTCAGGTAGCTTCCAGGGCGGTGCCTCTTCGCAGTCCGCGGGGCAATCATCATCAGGTCAGGGCACTTCTGCCGCATCAGGCAAAGGCAATGCATCTGCCTTCCAGAACGACGAGCCAGACGACCTGCCGTTCTAACCCATGTTTAACCTAACTATCTGATTTTGGACAGTTTAGATTCCGGAGACCCCCTAAGTTATAGCTTACTGCAACTTTTACAAAGCGCAACGGCTTTACTTAAAATTGAATATATCGCAGCCATTTCGGCCTGCTTTATCTTATTGCTGCTCTCTGCCCTCACTTCGGGGGCGGAGGCAGCTTTTTTCTCTCTCACTCCCCAGGAGATCGAGAAAGCCAGAACGAGCAAATACAAAAAGCTCCAGCTGGTGCATCACCTGCTTCAGTCCCCACGCCAGCTATTGGCCTCACTTCTGATCATCAACAACGCGATCAATGTCAGCATCATTACGCTTTGCGCTTATATTGCGTGGCAGGTAACCGGTACTGCATCCTTAACAGCCTCTACGCTACTCATAAGCGTACTGGTAGTTACTTTCCTGATCGTGTTTTTTGGCGAGGTGCTGCCCAAGGTATATGCTCGCAAGCACGGACCCGCCATTGCACAGCGCATGGCCCCTATGCTTTCCGGTTTAGCTCCTGTACTGAAGCCACTAGCGTGGATGCTAACCGGCATCAGCTCCTATATTGACAAGCGCTACCGTGTCCGTTCTTACAGTCAAACGCTGGAGGAACTGCACAACAGCCTGGATGTAGCCATGTCCAATGAAGAAACCTCACCAGAAGAGCGTAAGATATTGCGGGGTATCGTGAACTTCGGTTCGATTACGGTCAAGCAGATCATGCGCCCGCGTATGGATATCGTGGCATTTCCGCAGAGCGCCACACTGCCGGAACTTCTCCCGCAGATCATCCAATGGGGCTATTCGCGGGTGCCGGTTTATACCGAAAACACCGACAGCATCGACGGTATTCTGTATGTAAAGGACCTGTTGCCGCACCTGGATAAAGGAGCTGACTTTAAATGGCAGAATCTGATCAGAGCGCCCTTTTTTGTGCCAGAGACCAAACACATCTCTAACCTGCTGCAGGACTTCCGGGAGAAGCACGTGCACATGGCCATTGTGGTGAACGAGTATGGCACGACGGTTGGCCTGCTGACTATGGAGGATGTGATTGAAGAGATTGTAGGCGAGATCAACGATGAGTTTGACGACGAGGACGAGATCATTTACTCACAACTCGACGAAAATACCTTTATCTTTGACGGCAAAACATCACTGCACGACTTTTGCAAGATCACGGAAATTCCGTTTGATGCCTTTAACGAGGTAAAAAGCGAGCATGAAACAGTGGCTGGCCTGATGCTGGCTCTCTTTGGCCGCATTCCTTTCATGGGCGAGGAAGTGTCGTATGGGCGCTACTACTTTACGGTGGAGTCGGCGGACAATAAGCGTGTAAAACGAGTTAAGATTAATGTCGCAAGCAAAAAAGAGCACTATCATAAAGTCAGCTAAACTGCAAATGGCCCTGTGGGTAGGTATGGCCCTGGCCATTGCTAGCTGTAACGCCGAGTATACCCCTAAGCCAAAAGGATACAATCGCATCGATCTGCCAACCGTCGCCTACCAGCAACTGCAGGACGAGCACCCTTATACCTTTGAGTACTCGAAGCATGCCAAGATCCGCCCAGATTCTTCTATGATCGCTCAGCCGCACTGGATCAACATCATCTACCCAAGCCTGGGAGCCAACGTGCAGCTGACTTACAAGGCTATCAACAACGATCCGAAAATGTTGAACAACCTGATAGAGGATGCTCGCAAACTAACCGGCAAACACCAGATAAAGGCTTATTCGATTGAGGAAACAGAGGTTCGGACTCCACAGGGAGATATCGCTTCGGTATTTGAGCTGGAAGGTGAGATCCCAAGCCAGTTCCAGTTCTATGTGACGGATACGACCACGCATTTTTTCCGGGGAGCTCTCTACTTCAGAACCGCCACCCAAAACGACTCGCTGGCTCCTGTGATCGAGTATGTGAAAAAGGATATTGTGCACATGCTAAACACACTGGAGTTTAGGGATAAGAAGTAGGAATAAGATATTTTATTCCAATAAAATAAAAGGCCATTAAAGCGATCCATGCTTTTTTGGCCTTTTGTATTATTATGTTATGTATCAATACGAGTGAAACCATTTAACTTTTCCCATTCAAACCAATATTCAATGCTGTCTAACGGGTTTTCTAACATTAGTTTCTTAGGAAATGTAAAAGCTTTAAAATCGACAGTTTTATTCTTAATCAGCAATTCTTTGAAGTTAATAAAAGCAGAAAAACCAAAATCGCCCGGCCCAGGTAGAATAACACAAAACCTATGTTTAGCGAACTCTGTCTTAAGGTCAAAAACTACTAGTAGCGACCTTACTTCTTTCGGTTCATAAATGATATTTACGCCTAAGAAATCATCCGCTAGATGCCATTTTAAAACAGGCATTTCTGTTAAGATTTGTTCATCAGGTGAATCTATCTGTTTCCTAATCTTGTCAATTATTTGGGTTCAGATATTTAGTTGCTCCAAATAAAAATGAATAGCCCAAAGTACTGAAAGCAAGCAAATAGGCTATTCGAAGCAAAGCAACAGAAGGGTCTTTAGGCTTGACAAAGCTAAAACTAATTGAAAGCTCTTTTGGAGATTTTAATAAATCTATCACCCTCAACGCACCTTGATGCATTTCCTTTGGCCTAAAGTTGAGACTTAAATTTCTACCTCTTTTGATTTCGCCATTTATAGTAATCTTATCATCAAATTTATACCTTACGGGTATGCTGCCATTACCAGAATTAAAATCATGATGTAATAAATATGCTAATAGATTAGCATCAAGAGTATGTCCGGCTTGACTGTTAGATATTTTATTAGTCAAAGTAATTCCCCGACCGCCGAGAGATCTTGGAAGAACATGCTCAACTGTTAGCTGATCCGCATATTTTGAATCAAGGCCATCTTCAGTAAAAACTTTAAGTGATAATGGACAAATAAAAACACCTGAGTCTTCACTATTGCCACTTATCTCAAATTCTAACTTACTCCTTACTATTTTTAAGTTTCTGGCATAGCGGTTAAACATTTTAATCTTATCCATTCTGATTCTATCAATTGGTTAAGTTAATATATGAAATTATTCACCGTCGGTTAACTAATTAATTTATAACATCCCAATATCCTTCATTAACCCTGCCAGCACTTAAACCTGTCGGGGCTTTTGCTTATTTTTGTCAGGTATACCTTATTTACCTAACCTGAGCGTACACCCTTGAACAACTTCTTCCATACCAAGATCGAATTTCTGAAAGGCGTGGGGCCGCAGCGGGCCGAGCTGCTGCAGAAGGAGCTCAACATCTATACCTACGGTGATCTCATCCAACACTACCCCTTCCGGTACCTCGACCGAACCCAATTCTATAAGGTGGCCGAACTGGACGAGAGCATGCCTTATGTGCAGGTGCGTGGTCGCGTGCGGGGCAAGGAAGTGTTGGGAGAAGGCCGAAAGCAGCGCCTGGCCGCTACACTCGTGGACGAGGATGGCAGCGAAATGGAACTGGTCTGGTTCAAAGGGGTAAAATGGATGCAGAAGACACTGAAAAACCACACCGACTACATTGTGTTTGGCAAACCGACGCAGTTCAACGGCAAGTGGAGCATGGCGCATCCGGAGCTGGAGGAACTGGGTGAGGAGAAACAGACGGCCTCTTTTCTGCAACCCGTATACCACACCACTGAGAAGCTGAAAGCCTTCCGGGTCGAAAGCAAAGTGATTGCCCGCATGATGGAGCTGTTGCTGAAAGTAGCGGAACCAAACATACACGAAACGCTTTCGCCGGAACTGATTGACCACTACCGACTGATGAGCAAGCGGGATGCACTCATCAATATCCACTTTCCGCAGTCGGTTGAGAAATACAATGCCGCCAAGTTTCGACTGAAGTTCGAAGAGCTCTTTTACATACAGCTGCGTTTGCTGCGTCAGAAAACGGTTCGCCGTGCCGACCTGGCCGGACAGATATTCAGGCAAGTGCCGACCGTCACGGAGTTCTACAAAAATCACATGACCTTCGACCTGACCAATGCGCAGAAGCGGGTTATCAAGGAAATACACAAGGACCTGACGGCCGGCAAGCAAATGAACCGCCTGCTGCAGGGCGATGTAGGCTCGGGCAAGACCATTGTGGCCTTCATCACCATGCTGATTGCTGCCGACAACGGAGCACAGTCTGTGCTGATGGCGCCTACGGAGATTTTGGCTGACCAGCATTACACCGGTCTCAAAGCCTTTGCTGACCGGCTAGGTATAAACATTGGCAAACTCACCGGCTCCAGCAAGTCAAAAGACCGCAAAGTGCTGCACGAACAGCTGCGCTCCGGCGAAATGAAGATGATCGTGGGCACGCATGCGCTGCTGGAAGATGTGGTGCAATTCCAGAACCTGGGCCTTTGCATTGTGGACGAGCAGCACCGCTTCGGCGTAGAGCAGCGCTCCAGGCTGTGGCGCAAGAACCCGCGCATCATTCCGCATGTGCTCGTAATGACGGCCACCCCTATACCTCGTACCCTGGCCATGACGCTCTACGGTGACCTGGATGTGTCGGTGATCGACGAGATGCCGGCTGGCCGTAAAGAAATCGTAACCGTGCACCGCTTCGACTCTCACCGGCTGAAGGTGTTTCAGTTCGTGCGCGACCAGATCAAGTTGGGTCGTCAGGTATACATCGTGTACCCGCTCATCGAGGAGTCGGAAGGCATGGACTACAAGGACCTAATGGACGGCTACGAGAGCGTACGGAGGGCTTTCCCGGAGTACCAGGTGAGCATGGTGCACGGTAAACTGAAGGCACAGGATAAAGACTACGAGATGCAGCGCTTTGTCAAAAACGAGACGCAGATCATGGTGGCGACTACCGTAATTGAGGTGGGCGTGAACGTGCCCAATGCCTCCGTGATGATCATCGAGAGTGCGGAGCGCTTTGGTCTGTCGCAGTTGCACCAGCTGCGGGGCCGTGTAGGGCGCGGCGCGGAGCAGAGCTATTGCATCCTGATGACGGGGTATAAACTCAGCAAAGACAGCAAGACCCGACTGGAAACGATGGTACGCACCAACAACGGTTTCGAGATTGCCGACATCGACCTGAAGCTGCGCGGGCCTGGCGACCTGATGGGTACGCAGCAAAGCGGTGTGCTCGACCTGCTCATCGCCGACCTGGCCAAAGACGCGCCTATTCTGCAAGAGGCACGGGCGGCCGCGCAGCGCGTACTAAATGAGGATCCTCAACTGGAGCAGTCCCAGAACCAAAATATCATGCGGCATATCAAATCGCTGAGCGTAAATACAGTTAACTGGAGCCGTATCAGTTAAAATCTATCTCCAAATTGTGTTGAGAAGCCTTTGACAGGTATAGCGCAGGTATACAAAGTTGTCGGGATGGAATCAGAGAGAGAACTCCGGCACTGGTATAAGCTATACCTGCTTCTGACAATTTGCGTTAAAGGTTTTGTTTGCGCCAGTTCCACGAGAAACAATTTTATCCTATATTCGACTTGCCTATACCTGGCACAGAACATTTTACTCAGTAAAAATCTAAAAGCTATACCTTGAAAACACTTCGCTCTTTACCGCTTTTATTGTTTATAGCGCTTCTCTCCGCTGCAACAGCCGCCGCTCAGGGCAAGAAGGCCGCTATACCTTTCACCTATCTCCCTGACAATAACGAAGACCAGTACAACCAAAGCATCACTAGCAAAACGCTTCCGCTCGGGGCTGATGGCTTTGTGATCCTCAGCCGAAACAAACCGGGTGAGTATGCTATAGAGCGTTACAATGCCACCCTCAAGAATGCTTGGTCAACGGCTATACCGCTTGCCGCAGAAGAAACGCTGGAGGCCTTTGCCAGGAACGAGGAGGCAGCACTGGTGGTAACGCATCGCCTGAACGAGCAGGGAAATCAGGTACTTTATGCGCACCGGGTAGACCTGCGGAACGGTCAGAAAGACAAACCGGTCTTACTATTAGAAGCTCCTGCTGATGCCCGCAAAGCAGGTATAACTCTGTCGCCGGATGCCACCAAACTCCTGGCATACCGCTTCAATGTGACGGGCAACCAGGTAGTGCAAGGTATAAGCGGCAGCCTATATGACGGCAAAATTCAGAAACTAAAAGATACAAAATACAACTTGAGCGACCTTCGTGGCATTGTGTCTGCTGAGGTGATCGTAAACGATGCAGGCGATCAATTTATCAGCCTGATCTCAGAGAACATGGAGCGCCTGACTGTGCGTCAGTATACCCTCAAGTCACCGGATGCCAAGGGAATGTCGGTGCTGGTAGGCGGCATGTTCGATGGCAAAAAGGTCTACATCATGGACAGCAAGTACGCCCTGCAACCCAATGGCAACCTGTATGGCGTGGTGCTCACGGCCGACGAGAAAACAGGTGATTACTATAGTCTGAAAGCCGTGAAATTTGACTTTGAAAACGAAGACATGGTGTTTGCGGAGGAATTCAGGTTTACCCCCGAATACCTGGCCAGTGTGAACAAACTGGACAAAAGCGGTGGAGCAAAAGCCAATCGCTTGGAGGACATTTACCTTACTGACCTGATTCTGACGCCGGAAGAAAAGCTGATCGTGCTGGCCGAGAAAAAATACATGGAGGGCGGCGAGAACTCTCCTTACTATGCCAAAGAGATTCACCTCTTTGCTTACGATCAGTTTATGGGCACTGCCTGGAGCTCTGTGTTGATGAAGAGCCAGAAAGCACCGTCTGACGAGGCTTTTACAGGTATATCCTATCGTTATCACCTGAATGGCAACACGCTAAACCTGCTTACGCTGGAAGAGCTAGACGGTAAGTATGACCTATACCTGCGCCGCATCGACACCAATACGGGCAAAGCGGAAGCACCAACGGCAGCCCGTCTGAATGTGGCAAACGATAAGAACATCGCCTATGTAAAGGATTTCACGGCCTGGCTTTCAGAGCGAGATCTGGTAACGGTGGTGCGGCCATCCAAAAAAGCGAACAGCCTGCAGTTGCGCCGTTTGCAGATCAAGTAATTACGACATTCTTATACCTGACAAAAAGCGCGGCCACTCTTTAGTCGCGCTTTTTTGTTTTTTCAACTTTCGGGTAAAGGAGCTCAGCTGTACGAACATGTGCACAAGCCCCACATAGTCTACGATCTCGACATACATCTTAAACTCCCTTCTGGATCCCTCCAGCACGCCGAGCTTGTCTACTTTGTAGGTGTTCATGGCTGACCAGGGCATCCAGCGTACCCGTTTGCGCCGTTTGATCATATAGCGATTAATGGCTACTTCCAGCTGGTAACGGGCCACAGGCTGGGCCAGCACCTCTTCTAAATCGCTTCGCCGAAGGAGCCGCTCACCTGACAGCAGTATGTCGCTGCGGTACCAGCGCACAAACCAGGGCGACCTGATTCGCCGCAAGATCAGCATGTCAACTTTTGCGGTGTGCTGAAAAGCATGAATGGCTTTTTCAAGTTCGGCGCCGTTCAACTCCTGCAGGTCGGCGTCCATTAGCAGCACCAACTCGTGCTCCACAAACTGCAGACCATACTGTATGGCAGCGGCCTTCCCCCGGTTTTGGCTAAGGCGAATGACCTGTACAGTGGGCCACTGCCGGCTTACCATGGTTGCCGTGTTGTCAGATGATCCGTCATCCACACAGATTACCTGCTGTATACCTTCAATCTTGGTCACAACATCCAATACAGTCGCAATACGGTCCCGTTCGTTATAGCATGGAATCAGACATGTTACTCCCATTCCTCTATGTTTAATTATACTTTGGTATTTGGGTATATTTACGCATGTTTATTCATTAAGTCACTCCATGGTAACCCAATTAAACAAAAAGGCTACCCCCTTCGGAGGTAGCCTTTCCAAAACTATAGATTTGTCAGAATCTAGTACACGAATTCGTTTGCCTCGATCATAGCGGCTGCTATGCGGCGGCGTGCCTCTTTGGTGTTGTAGAGGTCTTTCTTAGTAAAGCGTTTCAGGCCCATGAACAACAGGCGCTGCTCATCACCCTCTACCATCGAAGCAATGGCGTCCTTACCGGACAGGAAGGCAGTGTCCACAGCATCGTTCACAGTTACACGCACGATGTCGATCTGATTGGCCACAGCCTCTTCGCCTTTCATACCTACCAGTTTCTCCACACGCAATAGTGTTGATTCCGCCACATAGGTTTTAATCGCCATATCAGCGATGTTCATCAGAATTTCCTGCTCTTTAGCCAGGGAGTTCATGTATTTCTGCACGGCTGTACCGGCTACCATCAAAATTGCTTTCTTCAGGTTGCGGATCGCTTTGTGCTCGGCAGCAAACAAGCCTTCTTCTTCAGCACCGAAATCAGGTATAGCCATCAGTTCGTTTTGCACATTCTGGGCAGGGCCCATCAAGTCAAGCTCGCCGTTCATGGCTTTCTTGAGGATCATGTCCACAGTAAGCATGCGGTTGATCTCGTTGGTGCCCTCGAAGATGCGGTTGATGCGGGAGTCGCGGTAAGCACGGTCCATTGGGTAATCAGCCGAGAAGCCGTAACCGCCATAGATCTGCACACCTTCGTCTACCACGTAGTCGAGCACTTCAGAGCCTTCCACTTTCAGGATGGCACACTCCACGGCAAACTCGCGGGCGGCACCCAGCATGGCTTCATTCTCGCCTTTGCCTTCTGCCAATAACTCCTGCTCTTTGCGGAAGATGTCCATACCGCAACGGTAGAGCGCTGACTCCACTGCATAGATGCGAATGGCCTGCTCTGCCAGTTTATAGCGGATAGCACCGAACTTAGAGATAGGCAGCTTGAACTGTTGGCGCTCATTCGCATACTTCACTGAGAGGTCTGCTACTTTCTTAGCGGCACCCAAGGTAGCGGCGCAAAGCTTGATACGACCGATGTTGAGGATGTTAAACGCGATGAGGTGGCCTTTGCCAATGTCGCCCAGCACGTTTTCTTTCGGCACTTCGCAGTCAGACAGGAACACCTGACGGGTAGATGAACCCTTGATACCCATCTTGTGCTCCTCGTTGCCAAGGCTCAGGCCCGGGTAACCTTTCTCCACGATAAAGCCCGTGAACTTGTCGCCATCCACCTGCGCGAACACAATGAACACATCAGCAAAACCGGCGTTCGTGATCCACATTTTCTGGCCGTTCAGGATATAATGCGTACCCGCTTCGTTCAGCACCGCTTTTGTTTTAGCAGCCAATGCATCAGAACCAGAGCCCGGCTCGGTGAGGCAGTAAGCTGCCGCCCATTCGCCAGAAGTCAGTTTAGGCAGGTACTTCTCTTTCTGCCCGTCTGTACCGAAGTACAGAATTGGCAGCATGCCGATGCCTGTGTGCGCCGCAAAAGCTACCGGGAAAGAATGACCGCCACCCACTGACTCCGTTACCAGCAGTGAGGTGTTGAAGTCCATGTTGAGGCCACCGTATTGCTCCGGCATTGATACCGCGAACAAACCAAGTTCACCGGCCTTTTTCATCAGCCCTTCCATCAGTCCCTCCTCGTGGTTGTCGAGGCGCTCGAGGAGTGGGGTTACTTCTTCGCGCACAAAGTCCAGACAGGTCTGCGCCATCATGCGCTGCTCTTCGCTAAACTCGGCAGGTATAAATACGTCCTGCGGATCCGTTTCTTTGATCAGGAATTCACCACCGCGAACAGTGGCCTTATTTTTATCTGTTACATTTTCCATGGCAGAATTATGATTAGTGTTTTTAGGTACAGTTTTTTTTACTTCAATAATTCGAATACACCCGCTACGCCTTGACCACCGCCAACGCAGGCCGTCACAATGCCGTGCTTGCCACCTGTGCGACGCAGATCGCTGAAGAGCTGCACGCTTAGCTTGGCGCCCGAGCAACCCAGTGGGTGACCTAGGGCAATGGCACCGCCGTTGATGTTCAGTTTAGCCGGGTCGAACTCGAGGTGACGCATCACGGCGATGGACTGGGCAGCAAAGGCCTCGTTCATCTCGATCAGATCGATGTCGTTGAGGGTCATGCCCGCCTGCTTTAAAGCTTTAGGAACAGCTGCAATCGGACCCATACCCATGATGCGCGGATCCACACCGCCTGTACCATAGCTAATTAACCTGGCAATTGGCTCGAGGTTTAGCTCCTTCACCATGCGCTCGCTCATCACAATCACAAAGGCGGCCCCGTCAGAGGTCTGCGACGAGTTACCGGCCGTTACAGAACCACCTGCAGCGAACACCGGCTTCAGACGCGCCAAAGCCTCCATAGAGGTATCAGCACGCGGCCCCTCATCGGTATCCACCACGTAAGAGCGGGTCTTCTTTTTGCCGTTCTCGTCCACGTAAGTTTCCTCTATGGTAATCGGCACGATCTGGTCTTTGAAGTAACCGTTTTTGATGGCGTTGATCGCCTTTTGGTGTGAGTTAAATGCAAACTCGTCCTGATCTTCACGTGAAACCTTGTAGTCGGCGGCCACTGCCTCGGCTGTGAGGCCCATGCTCAAATACCAGTCGGGGTTGTTTTTCGAGATGTTGTAGTTCGGCACGGTCTTCCAACCGGCCGTCGGCACCATCGACATGGATTCGGTACCACCTGCAATAATGCAGTCAGCCATACCTGCTGCGATGCGGTTGCTGGCAATGGCAATGGTTTCCACACCCGAGCCGCAGTAGCGGTTCACGGTCATACCCGACACTGACATGGGCAGGGCTAGTAAAGACACCATACGACCAATTTGCAGGCCTTGCTCGGCTTCCGGCACGGCGTTACCCACAATCAGGTCGTCTACGCGCTCCGGGTCAAGGGCAGGTACGGATGCCAAAAGATGTTTGATGACGTCAGCGGCCAGGTCATCGGGTCTGGTGAACCGGAAACCACCGCGCCCGGCTTTGCCTACTGCGCTACGAAATCCGGCTACGATATATGCGTTGTTCATTTTGATGCTCTTTATAGTTTATACTATCAGCTATGTTTCATTTTTAATTTGTCATCCTGTAAGGATCTTGGTTGCTAGTGTTTGAAGCTGCTCAAGCCGATACGTCAAGTCATTTGTCATCCCCACATAAAAAACTGTTTTGTTTGAATTAGTAGTGATGTAGATAAGGTAGTTGTGACTTTTCATAGCTAAGGCTTAACCTCCCGGGGGTAGGGGCCCTCTATAGCAACCAAGTTTCTTTCAGAATGACAAAGAACAAACAGCGAATGCTGTATTAAACCACACTAATTTCTCAGCGGCTTGCCTGTGGTCAGGATGCTCTGGATGCGCTCAAGTGTTTTGCGCTCGCCTGTCAGTGACAGGAACGCCTCACGCTCCAGGTCCAGCAGGTACTGCTCACTCACCTCGGTTGGGGCCGACAAATCGCCGCCGCACATTACGTATGCCAGCTTGTGCGATATCTTCTGGTCGTGCTCTGAGATGTAGCGTCCGCTTACCATGGCGTTGGCTCCTGTCAGGAACATACCCAACGCGCCTTTGCCCTGCACCTTGATGTTGGTCTTTTTGGCTGGTTGCGTATACCCTGCCTCGGCCAGACGAATCGCCTGCGCTTTCGCATCGGCAATCTGGCGGTTAATGTTCAGGGTAATGGCATCGCCCTGGCGCATAAAGCCCAGATCAAAGGCTTCCTTCGCTGAAGTAGACACCTTGGCCATACCGATGTTCAGGTAGATGTTCTTGAGCGTATTGTACTCGATGTCGCCTTCCTCGTACATCTCGGCTGCGCGGAGCGTCATTTCTTTGGTACCGCCACCGCCAGGTATAAGCCCCACGCCAAACTCTACCAGACCCATATAGGTCTCGGCAGCAGCCTGCACGTGGTCGCAGTGCAGGTTCAGCTCGCAGCCACCGCCCAGTGTCAGACCGTGCGGAGCGCCCACCACAGGTATAGCCGAGTAGCGCATGCGCATCATGGTGTCCTGGAATTGCTTTATCATGAAGTTGATTTCGTCATACTCCTGCTCCAGGGCATACATATAGATCAAGCCTACGTTGGCACCAGCTGAGAAATTAGCTGCCTGGCTTCCTACCACCATGCCTCTGAACTCTTTCTCAGCGATCTCAATGCCTTTGTTCAGGCCCTGCACTACATCGCCACCTATGGTATTCATCTTGGTATGAAACTCCACGTTCAGGATGCCGTCACCGAGGTCGATCAAGGTAGCTCCGGTATTTTTCCACACCACTTTGTTGCTGCGCAGGTTATCGAGAATGATGAAATTCTCGACGCCAGGTATAGCCTTGTATTCTTTGCTGTTGATGTCGTAGTAGCGGCGATTGCCATTCTCCACGATGTAAAAAGATTCTTTGCCACTCTCCAGCATTTCCTCTACCCAAGCGGCAGGCTGATAACCGGCTTCGGTCATGCGCTGCACGGCTTCACGGGCACCGATCACGTCCCAGTACTCGAATGGACCAAGTTCCCAGCCGAAGCCGGCACGCATGGCATCGTCGATACGGTATAGTTCGTCGGAGATTTCAGGAATGCGGTTGCTCACATACTGGAACAGTCCGTAAAGCGACTCGTTGAAGAATTGAGCGGCCTTGTCGTTTTGCTTGGAGAAGGTCTTCACACGCTTCTTCAGGTCTTCGATCGGCTTGAGCACTTCGAGGCTCTGGAACTTCGGCCGTTGCTTCGGGCCGTACTCCAGCGTGCTCAGGTCGAGTGTCAGGATCTCGGTTTTGCCTTTGGCGTCTTTGGTCTTTTTGTAGAAACCCTGACCGGTCTTGTCACCCAGCCATTTGTTCTCCACCATTTTCTGCAGGTAGCCCGGCAGCTTGAACAGCTCACGCGATTCGTCCTTCTCACCGGTCTGGTACAAGCCGTTGGCTACATTTGCCAGTGTATCCAGTCCCACCACATCCAGTGTGCGGAAAGTGGCTGACTTCGGACGACCGATGATCGGGCCGGAGATGCGATCCACTTCGTCTACGTTCAGGCCGAGCTTGTTCATTACCTGCAGGCCTTGCATGATGGCGTAGATGCCTACCCGGTTTGCAATGAAGGCCGGTGTGTCTTTGGCCAGTACCGTAGTCTTGCCAAGGTAGAGGTCGCCGTAATGCATCAGGAAGTCCACAACATCCTGATCCGTCTCGGGGGTAGGAATAATCTCTAATAGTTTAAGGTAGCGCGGCGGATTGAAGAAGTGCGTGCCGCAGAAGTGCTTTTTAAAATCGTCAGAGCGACCGTCCAACATCATGTGGATCGGTATACCTGAGGTGTTGGAGGTGATCAGCGTGCCCGATTTGCGGTGCTGCTCCACCTGATCGAACACCGTCTTTTTGATCTTCAGGTTTTCCACCACCACTTCAATGGTCCAGTCGGCGGTATCGATTTCCTTCATGTTGTCTTCGAAGTTGCCGGTTTGGATCAGGCGGGCGTCGGACTTGCGGTAGAGCGGTGAGGGGTTGGAGTTGATGGCGGCCTGCAGCGCACTGTTCACAATGCGGTTCCGGACATGCTTATTCTCCAGCGTTAGTCCTTTTTTCTCTTCGTCAGGGGTAAGTTCGCGCGGCACGATGTCGAGCAACAGCACCTGCACGCCGATGTTGGCAAAGTGGCAGGCAATGCGGGAGCCCATTACACCGGAACCCAGCACGGCTACTTTCTTAATAATTCTTTTCATAGAAAAAGCTTGATGGTCTACTATGGTTAGAAAATCTCTTTGTTTTCGATCATGTTGATGATGCGTTCCGATACCCGGAAAAAGGTATTCAGTTCCTCTTGTGGTATAGTCTCCTGTACCTTGCGGTTAAAGTGGAGCACCGTCTGTCGTGACACTTCTTTTTTCTCCAATCCCTTCTCGGTCAGGAAAATCCGCACCAACCGTTTGTCCTTGTCGTCGGACACCTTGTAGATAAGGCCTTTCTCCTCCATGCTTTTCAGGATGCGGGTCAGGCTGCGTGCCTCCAGCCCAAGCAAGGGGGCGATTTTGGTCGCGGGGGTGCCTGCCTCCTGATTGATGTTGAGAAGAACAAATCCTATGGAAGTGGTAATGTCGTTTTTGGCCGCCTCTGTATTATACATACGCGAGATAGCGTGCCAACATACCTTTACATTATAATCTACGGTCTCTTCAGGCTTCATGCATTGTATTGTTTATACCAAATATAAAGAAAAATGTTATGCAAGCATACTATTTTTCGAAAAAATTATTTCCCCTATCCTTCTTCCTAATGGGAAAGGATTACAGCTATAGTATCTTTTTATATAGTTTATGTATAATCCGAAGAATAGTTACAAACAAAAAACCCTTTCCGGCAGGGAAAGGGTTTTTTGGCATCTGAAAGGTTTGTTAGCCTTTAAATCATGCTGTATTAGAACATACTGTCGATCTCTTTCTGATAGTTGGTCGAGATGTTTTTTCGCTTCACCTTTAGGGTCGGCGTCAGTTCGCCGCTTTCCACGGTCCACATATTCGGAACGAGCGTAAACTTCTTGATGGTCTCGAATTGCGCCAAACCTTCATTTGTCTTGTCGATCTCACGCTTGTACTTGTCGAGAATTTCCGGCTTGGTGATCATTTCGGCATCAGAGGTATACGGAATGCCTTTGTGTGCGCACCAGTCCTGCAGACCCAGGAACGAAGGCACGATCAGGGCAGCAGCGTACTTCTGCCCGGCTCCAACCACCATGGCCTGCTCGATTACCACCGACTCCTTCAACTTGTTCTCAATCGGCTGTGGCGCCACATACTTACCGCCCGACGTTTTGAACATCTCTTTCTTGCGGTCCGTGATCTTCACGTACTTGCCATCAACCAACTCCCCGATGTCGCCGGTATGGAACCAGCCTTCGGCGTCGATCACCTCAGCCGTCAGGTCAGGCTTCTTATAATAGCCCTTCATCACGTGCGGTCCGCGGGTGAGAATCTCGCCGTCTTCGGCAATTTTCACTTCCACGCCATCAATTGGCAAACCAACCGTACCGATCGCGTTGTTCTCCGGCTCAAAACGGTTCACAGTAATTACCGGCGAAGTCTCTGTCAGGCCATAACCTTCCATCACGCGAATGTTAGCCGACCAGAACACACGGGCTAGACGAGGCTGCAAAGCCGCGCCACCGGATACGATGGCTATTACGTTGCCGCCCAGCGCCTCGCGCCACTTACTAAAGATAATTTTGTTAGCCAGTTCGAGTTGTTTATTGTACCACCAGCCTTTGTCTTCGCGGGTATCGTACTCCAGTCCGAGCTCCAGCGCCCAGAAGAAAAGCTTACGTTTCACGCCGGTCAGCTCCATACCCTTGGCCACGATCTTGTCATATACCTTCTCGAGCAGGCGCGGCACCGTGGTGAACACATGCGGCTGCACCTCTTTCAGGTTATCGGCCACTTTCTCGATACTCTCGGCATAGTAGATCGACACACCAATGCGCATGTACAGGTATAACAGCATGCGCTCAAAAATATGGCAGAGCGGCAGGAAGCTTAGTGCGCGGTGGTGCTGGTTGACCGGCACATAAGGCAGCGTGCCCGTTACGTTGCTGATGATGTTGTTATTCGTTAGCATTACCCCTTTTGGGTTGCCGGTGGTACCAGAGGTATAAATAATGGTCAGGATATCGTCAGGAGAAACACCGGCCTTCAATGGTTCGAGTTTCGCCACATCTTCCCCTTCGGCCATCTTCACCACTTCTTTCCAATGCTTGGCGCCTTTTATTTCATCGAAGGTATAGATCTCTTTGATGCTCTCCATTCCTTCGGTGGCGGCCACTACTTTATTATAGAGTTCTGCGTCAGACACAAACACAGCCTTCACCTCCGCATCGTTGAAAATGTAGCGGTAATCCTCCACAGTAATGGTCGGGTACATCGGCACACTGATAGCGCCTATCTGCTGGATACCGAAGTCAGCAAACACCCACTCCGGACGGTTCAGGGAAATGATGGCTACTTTATCGCCCTTTCCTATACCCAGTTTCAGTAGACCAAGGCTCACCTGGTTGGCCATGTCCTGCACGTCCTGCGTGCTGTATTTTACCCACTGTCCGTTTATTTTAGTGGCCAGACAGTCTGGCTGAGGCGAGTTTTGCAGCTGAAAAGGCAGCAAATCAAGAGTACGGGTTACGTTCATGGTGATTGCTTAGGTTAGTGTCAGACTTTTATAAGGCAGTGTGTTTAATGGCGCAACTTTGGCCGTGCCTACGTTCTTTAGTGCATTTTAATTATTTTTTTCTGAAATTTCTATACCTGCCTGCACAAATATTTGTCAATCCTTATATTGATAGCACTTTTCACACTAAAAAGTTATACTTAATTAAAAGCCGCTTACAAAAGCTGTATTTTTACTATATTTGACACTCCTGATACTGCTTTATGAACCTCTCTATATTCTTTGAGCCTCTGAATGAGGACATCTTCGCGCTGCTCGACAAGCCGCGTACGCTCGGTGCCTACATTGGCCGCTTTACAGGCAAATTCCCGGACTGGCGTTCTGCCGATATTGCCCTGATCGGCGTGAATGAAATCCGCGGACGAGGAGAGGAAACAGCATCGGAGATATTTCCGGCCCGCGCAGTACGCAAAAAACTCTACAGCCTGCACAAAGGGGCGGGCCGCTGCAACATCGTCGATCTGGGCAACCTACGCCCAGGTATAACACTTGACGACACTTACCTGCGCTTAAAGGAAATTGTGGAAATCCTCATCTCGCACAACACCATACCCGTGATCATAGGCGGTTCGCATGACCTGGAGTACGGCCAGTACATGGGGTACGAGCACCTGGAACGCGCCGTGAACATGGTAGCCGTGGACAGCAGCGTAGACATGAGCGAAGACAATGACGTGCCCGCCAACAAAAAGCAGCTGCGCCAGATTCTGATGCACGAGCCGAACTACCTCTTCAGTTTAGGGCAGATTGGCTACCAGTCGTACCTGGTTGATCCGGAAGTGATGGCTACCTTTGAGAAGCTGCACTTTGAAGCCTACCGTGTGGGCGAGGTGCACCGCAGCATACAGGAAATGGAGCCCGTGGTACGCCAGGCCGATTTGCTGACCTTTGATATCGCTGCTATCCGCCATCAGGATGCGCCTGGCTATACCCCTGCCAACCCGTTCGGACTCTCCGGTGAGGAGGCCTGCCAGCTTTGCTGGTATGCGGGCCTGAGCGACCAGATGACATCGCTCGGCATCTATGAATATGATCCGGAACAGGATGGGCAGGAGCTCACAGCCATGACGATCGCCACTATGATCTGGTACTTTATAGAAGGCTTCTACCACCGCAAACACGAAACAGAGTTCAGCTCCAGCAAGTTTACCAGGTATGCTGTGGCCTTTAATAATAACCCTGACCGCATGACTTTCTTTAAAAGCAAGGTAAGCGAAAAGTGGTGGATGGAGGTAGAGCCTCTTTCAGATGAGAAAAGCCCGCGCATCGTGCCCTGCAGCTACGAAGACTACCTGCAGGCCATTAAGGGCGAAGTACCCAATCGCTGGATACTCACGCAAGCCCGAATCGGCTAAACACTGGAAGCTTAGAAAGAAACAAACCTGATTCTGTTCCGTTTGCCCCAATCACTAGGGCAGTATTATTATATTTGCAACCCGGACTCTGTAGAGCCTGCAATTTAATGGAAGAAAATCTACCTGAGTATACCCTGCAACAACTCGCCCTGCGCAATGGCCAGGACCGTGACGATGTATGGGTTGCCTTCAAAGGGCTGATTTATGACGTAAAAAAATCAAGGCTGTGGCGGAGCGGCAACCATTACGAACACTGGGCCGGGCAAGATCTGACCGAGGAACTAAAGGATGCTCCGCACACTGAATATGTGTTTGACAAATTTGAGGTGATCGGACTTGTTAAAAACTCAGTATACCGAAAATAAAGCACAGGGAGTATTTGCCATAGCAGGCAGGCTCCTGATCAACTATAAATTACCAATACTATGATTCTGATAGCTGACAGCGGCTCTACAAAAACAGACTGGCGCATAATTGACGCCGACAACGAGTATGAACAGGTAACCACCACTGGCATTAACCCCCAATACCTGGATACGGACAAGATCTATAGCATTTTTGAGACCGAGCTGCTGCCTCAGCTGAAAGAGAAAAACATCAGCGCCATTTACTACTATGGCGCCGGTTGCAGCTCCCCGGAACGTAACAGACTTGTGGAAGACGCCCTGAGCCGTGCCTTTCCAGGTATACCCAACCATGTGGACCACGATCTGCTAGCTGCGGCACGTGCCCTGTGTGGCCACAAACCGGGCATCGCCTGCATTTTGGGCACAGGCTCTAATTCTTGCCTTTACGACGGTCAGAACATCATCGACAATGTGACTTCGCTGGGTTTCCTGATGGGGGACGAAGGAAGCGGCGCTTACCTGGGCAAACTCCTGATCAAAGCCTATATGTACCGCGAGCTGCCAGAAGAGTTGGCAACCTCGCTCAAAAACAGGTACAACCTGACCAAAGATGGCGTGCTGGATGCGGTGTACGGCTCTGACATTCCGAGTCAGTACCTGGCAACCTTTGCCAAGTTTATGCACGAGAAGCGCAAGAATCCGGTGATCAAGGAAATGATTTACGAAAACTTTGAGGAGTTCTTTGAGCGCCACGTAAGTAAATATGAGGGCTTTGGTGAGCTCCCGGTAAACTTTGTAGGGTCTATCGCGTTTCATTTCTCGGACACCCTTAAGCTGGTGGCAAAGAAATACGGCTGCCACATTGGGGTTATCATTTCCAGCCCGAGCGAAGGCTTGATTAAGTACCACCAGGAGCTGCTCAACATGCAGAGTGCCTAAGGGCACGTACACTTATTTTAGAATTCAATTTTGACCGACCAATACAGTGTCTACTACCGAATCCGACTCTCTTTACGATAAATTAGAGCAAATGCCCGTGCATGAGCTGCTTACCTGCATCAACCAGGAAGACAAAAGCGTGCCAGTAGCCGTTGAGCGGGTAATCCCGCAAATAGAAACCCTGGTGAATGCCACTGTGGAGCGTCTCCGCGCAGGTGGCCGACTCTTTTATATTGGAGCAGGCACCAGCGGACGGCTCGGCATACTGGATGCATCGGAGTGTCCTCCTACTTATGGTGTGCCACATGGCATGGTAATCGGCATCATAGCGGGTGGTGATGGCGCCATCCGGAAAGCAGTGGAGTTTGCAGAAGATGATACTAAGCAGGCCTGGAAGGACTTGCAGGAGCATAACATTACGGACAAGGACATGGTGGTAGGTATAGCTGCATCCGGCACGACTCCCTATGTGGTAGGAGGCCTTGAAACCTGTCAGCGTCAAGGTATAGCCACTGGTTGCATCGTGTGCAATGCCAACAGCGCCGTAGCCGCCGTAGCTGACTTTCCGGTGGAGGTAATTACCGGGCCGGAGTTTGTGACTGGCAGCACGCGCATGAAGGCCGGCACAGCCCAGAAGCTGGTACTCAACATGCTTACCACAACCACCATGATACAGCTTGGCCACGTAAGGGGCAACAAGATGGTGGACATGCAACTCTCCAACACGAAGCTGGTAGAGCGCGGCACGCGCATGCTGATGGAAGAGCTGCAGTTGGCAAAACCCGAGGCTGCTGCGCTGCTTAAGAAGTACGGCAGTGTACGCGCTGCCATCGAGGCCTACCGTAATGGCAGTGGTCTTCTTTAAGTAAGCCTATACCTGAACAAAGCAAAGTGGCCTGCCAGCATAAGAAAATACTGGCAGGCCACTTTGCTTTAAAACCACTTTGTAAGGTTGCTAATCCAAAATGGCCATGCTCTCCACCAGCACCTTTGCAGCTTCTTTGCTGGGCACTTTGTAATTGATCACAGCCCAGTCGTAGCCTAACTTAAAGCGATCGTCCTTGATAGCGTACCGCATCTTTTCGCGGTAGTCGGCTACAGGTTCCAGACCAAGTTCCTGACGCAGCTCGTTCGCCTTTGCCTCTTCCTCCTCACTCATGCGCTGCACCAGATAGCGGCTCGACAGGTCTCCGAATTCTTCATCATCCTTGCAATCTTCCGGTTTGTTACATATCACGCGTGCCAGCACCTTGGATCGGTATATGTTTTTGCCCTGTTGCTGGTCCATCAGGTAGGCGGCCGCGTGCGGGTCGAGCTTCCCCTCCTGCACAGCTTGAGTGAGCACGGTTTTAAAATCAAAACCGTTACGGGCAGTGGTCTGCCGCTGAATTACGATACTGAAGCGCGGCAAGACCTCCAGTGTGTCGGGCATTCCAATCAACTCCTCTCCCGGATAACCGTGCTTGCTGATCCAGGCCAGCAGTCTTTTCACGTTATCAGCCTCTATTTTCCTGATCGTATCGGCATGTACGCGCAGGCCTCCCTTTGCCTGTCGAAAGAATTGATCCCGCGCCCAGAGCTCGTCCAAGTCGGCACGCAGGTCTATGTTCGTGTTCTCCCGAAAGGCTTTGCGGCGCTTTGGGTACTTTTTGGCAAACTTCTTCCAGCCTTTATGCGCTCGCAGTGGTTCAAGTGCCTCCTGCTGTTCCAGGTATTCCAGCGATACTCCCTTTTCCACTAGCTTCTCCAGGTAGTTTATACCTTGTTTTTCATTGCCAGTGAATGCGGCGCATACGACAGCATTGTAGTAGTCGCGGGCAAAACCATGCGGCACCGCCGCAAAGGCTTGCTGGTATACCCCGAGAGCACCTTCATAGTCTTTTGCCATCACCATTCTTTCGGCTTTGTTGATGTGCGGGTGGTAGTCTTTGGTATAATCTGGCTTGGCCAATGTCTGGGTACTGAAACTCAGCAATGCCAGCAGGCAGAGAATAACCGCTGTCGGTTTAAAAGGATTGAAGCTGAATGTGAACTGCATAGAAGATGGGTGGTGTTTTCAGTTGGAACGTGCTATGTTATAACGTACGTGAGGCAGCCTTAGCATATCCGGTTGCCATTTTGTACCTGCTTATACCTGCATCAGTGCACAGGAGTTGACTAATCAGGCAATTTCTTCCTTAAATATAGCCAACTTTGTCCAGATTCTTTAAGTAGACAGACAAATGCAAGCCCCTGCTACGGGTGGCAGAACAACTTGATATATGCACACGATTGAGCCCTTTTACAACTGGCTGGAGCTGTACTCAGCTTCTGACGACCCCCGCTCTCCGCTTTACGGCGCCGAGAATAGCCTGACACAGTATACCCATACCATCTATGGCTACTACATCCACCCGCAGTGGGACGACATTGACTCTGAAACGCTATTTCTAAAAATCCTCTATGCCGACTACGACCTGGGCTTCGCCGTGATCGAGTTTATGGGGGAGTGGAATGACACGCTTCACAACGATATCATGAAGCTCAAACGCAACATCATCGACCCGCTGGTACAGGAAGGCATTAAGCACTTTATCTTGATCGGAGAGAATGTGTTCAACTTCCACGGTTCCGAAGACGACTATTACGAGGAGTGGTTTGAGGATGTGGAGGAAGGTTGGATTGCCGCTATCAGTTTCCGGGATTTTGTGCTCAACGAAATGCGCAGCTACAACATTGACTCCTACATCAACACAGGCGGCACCCTGGATGAATTGCACTGGCGCACCTATACCCCCAAACGACTCTTTGGGCTAATCAACAGCATGATCCAGAAACGGCTGGGCGCGTAATCGGTTCAAACCAAGTTAAAACAAAAGAGCGGGCTCGTTGTGAACCCGCTCTTTAGTTTTTATACCTGACGTGAGACTACTGAACTATAGTTGTGTCACCGTCTTCAATCCGGTCGGCTTCACGCTCACCGGCTTCTTCGATTTGATCTGCTTGCTCTTCAGCAGCATCTTCTACTTGGTCGGCTCTCTCATCGGCTGGTGAGTCGCAAGAGGCGAATGTGAAAAGACCAGCGGCCAGGAAAAGGTAAAATGACTTTTTCATGTTTATAAGTTTAATGTGATGGTGGAAAATGGTTGGTTATAGCAGCGTGCACCACCCTGCACCGAAGCTTGAAAGGCAATACGCAGCCTGCACATATTAGTTCAGGTATATATATAAAAAAAAGCACTCTCTGGAGAGTGCTTTTTCCTTAACCCGGCCATACGCCGGGTAGTACCAGGTACTGTTTCGACTACTGGTTGTTAGTAGTGTCGATTGGAGTAGCTGTAGTGTCAACATCTACGTCAGTCTCAACTTCAACTTCCTCTACTGTTTCAGTAGTTTCAACTTCAGTTGCAGTTTCTTCAGTGTTGTTGCATGAAGCAAATGCGAAAAGACCCGCAACGAATAGTAAACCGAATACTTTTTTCATAATGTTTTGTGATTGGTTAAAGATGAAGCTTCAAATATAACACTATATCTGAATATACTGATATAGAAGCTCTTATTTTTTCTTAAACAACACTTTGATCGGTACACCTTCGAAGCCAAAATGCTTGCGTATGCTGTTTTCCAGGTAGCGCGTATAAGGCTCCTTCAAATACTGTGGCAGGTTGCAGAAGAATGCAAACGTTGGGTTGTGCGTCGGCAATTGCGTCACGTATTTGATTTTGATGAACTTGCCTTTAACAGATGGTGGCGGGTAGCGCTCTATGTCCGGCAGAATCTTATCGTTCAGCTTCGAGGTAGGTATTTTGCGCGTTTTCTGTTCGTATACCTCCATGGCTGTCTCAACGGCTTTGTGCACACGTTGCTTCGTTACCACAGACGTGAAGATGATCGGCACATACTTGATCGGCGCAATCGCTTCCAGTATCTTCTCCTCAAACTCCTTTGTCGAGTTCGTATCCTTCTCTACCAAGTCCCACTTGTTCACCAGAATCACGATGCCTTTGCGGTTCTTCTCGGCCAGCGAGATGATGTTTACATCCTGCGACTCTATACCTCTCGTAGCATCCAGCATCACGATACACACATCGGCATCTTCCAGGGCACGCACCGAGCGCATCACCGAGTAGAACTCAATGTCTTCACTCACTTTGCTCTTACGGCGTAGACCAGCTGTGTCAACAATGATAAATTCTTTGCCAAATGCATTGTAGCGCGAGTCGATAGCATCGCGGGTAGTGCCGGCAATGTCGGTTACGATGTTACGCTCCACACCCAGTAGCATGTTCACAAAAGAAGACTTGCCCACATTCGGACGGCCCAATACCGCAAGTCTGGGTATACCTGCATCCGGATCTTCTGTCCCTTCTGTTTTGAAGTGCTTCACCACCTCGTCCAGCAACTCACCAGTACCTGAGCCGCTCTGCGACGAGACCGGGAAGATGTCTATACCTAAACCCAGTGCATAAAACTCACCCATCTGGTGGGCGCGGGCATTGGTGTCGGCTTTGTTGGCCACTACATAAATAGGCTTGTCGGTGCGGCGCAGTACGTTGGCGAACTCTTCGTCCAATCCGGTCAGGCCGGCCTCCACGTCTACCATAAACAGGATCACGTCGGCTTCTTTGATAGCCAGCTCTACCTGTTTGTTGATTTCTCCTTCGAAAATATCGTCGGAACCGTGCACGTAGCCACCTGTGTCGATCACAGTGTAATACTTGCCGGTCCAGTCGCCGTGTCCGTAGCTACGGTCGCGGGTTACGCCGCTCTCGTTGTCCATAATGGCCTGGCGGCGCCCTACAAGGCGGTTAAAAAGTGTAGACTTGCCCACGTTCGGGCGGCCTACGATTGCAATGATGTTGGTTGACATCTAATAAAAATAAAATAGTTAAAGTGCCCCCGGAGCACCTTGCCCCGAAGCTTTAATAGTGCGCTACTCGCTGTAGCCGAATCGGCGTAACAGCTTCTGGTCGGTTCGCCAGTTCTCGTTCACGCGCACGTATAAATCAAGAAATATCTTTTTCTGGAAAAACTGCTCCATATCCAAGCGGGCCTGCGTGCCTACTTTTTTCAGCGCTTCGCCTTTGTGACCGATCACAATCCCTTTCTGGCTCTTGCGCTCCACACTGATTTCAGCACGGATGCGGATAATGTCCTCTTCTTCCTTAAACTCCTCTACCACTACTTCGCAGCTGTATGGAATTTCCTTTTTGTAGTTGAGTAAAATCTTCTCACGGATGATCTCCGACACAAAGAAACGCTCGGGCTTGTCAGTCAGTTCATCTTTCGGATAAAAAGCCGGATGCTCTGGCAACAACGCCAACAAACGGGCAAATAACTGCTCTACGCCAAAATTATGCAAAGCCGAAATCGGATGGATCTCGGTCGGGTTCATCTTCTCCTGCCAGTAGGCCACCTTCTCGTTCACTTCCTCTTCTGTGGCCTGGTCGATCTTGTTGATTAGCAGCAAGATCGGCACCTCGGCGTGCTGCAGGCGCTTGATCACATCGTCCTCGTCGTGCTGTTCATAAATGTCGGTCACGAATAGGATGATGTCTGCATCCTCCAGCGAGGTGCGCACAAAACTCATCATCGACTCGTGCAACGCATACTGCGGCTTGATGATGCCTGGCGTATCAGAATACACGATCTGAAAGTCCTCACCATTGAGTATGCCCATGATGCGGTGGCGGGTTGTCTGGGCTTTGGACGTGATAATAGACAGCTTCTCTCCTACCAGGGCGTTCATAAGCGTGGATTTACCTACATTGGGCTTACCTACTATACTTACAAAACCGGCTTTGTGCGGATTTTCGGACATACACTAAAATTTAAGGATGCAAAATTACTTCTTTTTTACGACACTGAGCCGGAATATGTAAATAATTGTAAATGAGCTACTGGCATGCTCCCGAAGTTGGGCGTACTCTAAGCCTCACATTCTCTGCTATATTGACATTTTGTTTGCCAGTTGTACCTCTTAATATTCCGTTATGAAGAAGAAATTGCCTTGGCAATGCTATGCAGGAAAAGGCACTCGCTTACGAAAAGGAAAAACGAAAGGAGAAACAAGATTGGGCTTCAGATGTTAACAATGGCATCCTTCCTCTATCAGGGTATAGAAACTATCGATCATAACTAACTCGTTATACTTCGTATCTTTGTAAAGCAACAGCACTATTTGTTATAGATGAGCAAGAAAAAAACAGGCAAGATTGGCGTTTTGCTGGTGAACCTTGGGACACCGGATACGCCCAGTACTCCTGACGTAAGAAAATACCTGCGCGAATTCCTGCTGGACCCGCGCGTGATCGACATAAACCCCGTAGGCCGCTTTGCGCTCGTAAATGGCGTAATCGCTCCGTTTCGGGCACCCAAATCGGCTAAGATTTACCAGCAACTCTGGACAGATCGCGGCTCGCCATTGATGTACCACGGCCGTGACCTCCAGGCCAAGCTGCAGACTGCCCTAGGCGATGACTACTATGTGGCCTTTGGTATGCGCTACCAAAGCCCGAGCATCAAAAGCGCATTAGACGAACTACGTGACAAGAGCGTGTCCCGCATCATTGTGGTACCCTTGTTCCCGCAGTATGCCTCCGCCACCACAGGTTCGGTTCAGGATAAGATCATGGATATCGTGAAGGAATGGTGGATCATCCCGAGCATCAACTTCATCTCGACTTACTGCGATGACCCAGGCTTTATCAACGCCTTCGCCGAGTTAGGCAAGAAGTACATGGCCGAAGATGATTATGACCATATTGTCTTTAGCTACCACGGTGTGCCAGAGCGGCAGATCCTGAAGGGCAGTGATAAAGGCTACTGCAAGCTGGGCTCATGCTGCAACAGCTACAACAAGCGTAACCGCTACTGTTACCGCGCCTCCTGTTTCGAAACCTCCCGCCTACTGGCTGCTGAACTAGGCTTGACAGAAGACCAGTACACAGTGGCCTTTCAGTCACGCTTGGGTAAGGACCCTTGGTTGCAGCCCTATACCGACGAAGTCTTAAAAACAATGCCGGCCAAAGGTATCAAGAAAGTGCTCGCCTTTAGTCCCGCCTTTGTGGCAGACTGCCTGGAGACGACTATTGAGGTTGGCGAAGAGTTTAGAGAAGAGTTTGAGCACGCTGGCGGCGAGAAGTGGGTACTAGTCGAAAGCTTAAACTCTAATGACACTTGGGTAGAGGCGCTAAAGAATATGGTGCTGGAGAATTAAATCTGAAAAATTGAGGCTATGGAACTTAGGACTCTAGATATGTCTTAGCAGGTATAGCCCCTCCTTAACAGGTATAAAAACAGAGGCGCCGCTGCAAAAACTTGCAGCGGCGCCTCTGTTTTTATACCTCCAATAAGTGTCGCAGGAATTTGCCAGCTCCTATCCTTTTTAACTAAAGGCTTGCTCTGCTATATCTTTGCACGATTTAGATGGGCCGCAACCAGTCCTTACAGGCATTGTTGGTCATCAGGCAACTAAGATTCAGCAACTAACAAACAGCAATTTATATCCTCTTAAAATCGACCCAATAATCGGATGTAGCATCCGCATATGCCCTGATCTTTTGTAAAAGCACTTCGGGATCACTTTCGACAATTAGGTTTTCGCGCTGGTCAAACTTCACAAAACCTTCGCTAACTGTATGATCGATCATCTCGAAAAACTTGTCCCAATAACCGTTGATGTTGTAAAAAGCTACTGGCTTTTTGATAATCCCAAGTTGATTCCAGGTGATGATCTCACAAATTTCGTCGAAGGTACCAAAGCCGCCAGGCATGGCAATAAAAGCATCGGAACGAGCTGCCATGATAGCTTTCCGCTCGTGCATGGTTTCTACTACCACCAACTCCTGCAGTCCTTTGTGGGCGACTTCTCTGTCTACCAGGCTCTGCGGAATAACGCCTATACCTCTACCTCCGTTGGCTAGCACAGCGTCAGCTATCACACCCATCAAACCTACATTGCCCCCACCATATACCAGCTTTATACCTTGCCCAGCCATCAGTTTGCCCAGTTGTGCCGAAGCTTTACTATATATTGGGTTTATACCTGCATTGGCTCCACAAAAAACGCCTATACTTCTCATTACTTAACTCTTATTCTATTCTGATTTTATGATTGATAAAGAAAGGCTCCAGCAGTACTGCTGAAGCCTTCTCATATTTATAATAAAGATAACCTATACCTAGGCCAGCTCTTTTTTATACATTTTGGCAAGCGTTTCGGCTACGTAGTCGATCTCAGCTTCCGTGTTATACTTGCTGAACGAAAAGCGAACCGAACCACGAGACGGGTCTACGCCCAATGCACGCAACACATGGGACCCGGCATTGGCACCGCTGCTGCAGGCACTTCCGCCCGAGGCCGAAATCTTGGCAATGTCCAGGCTGAACAACAGCATTTCATTAATGTCAGAAGCAGGCAGGCTTACGTTGAGTACGGTATACAGACTCTTGTCCGCAAACTCTGACATTCCGTTGAAGCTCACATCTTCCATCTGCTCCCGAAGTTTGTAGATCATGCGGTCTTTCAGGCCCTGCATGTGCTTCTGGTGCTCAGCCATATCGCGGTAAGCAATTTCCAGCGCCTTGGCCAGTCCGATAATGCCATACACGTTCTCGGTTCCGCCACGCATGTTGCGCTCTTGTGCACCACCCTGAATCAACGGCTGAATTTTGGTGGCCGCATCACAATAAAGGAAGCCCACACCCTTCGGTCCATGAAACTTATGCGCTGATCCTACCAGAAAGTTGGCACCGATCTGCTGTACATCATGCTTGTAGTGGCCCATAGTCTGCACCGTATCCGAATGGAAAATCGCATCATACTTTCTGCAGATCTCACCGATCTTCTCAATATCGTTCAACGTGCCGATCTCATTGTTGGCATGCATGATTGACACGATGGTGCGCGGCTGGTTTGCCAATAGCTCCTCCAGATGCTCCAGGTCCAGGTTGCCGCGCTCGTCGTGGCGCAGGTAGCTCAGTTGCACATCGCCCTGCTTCTCCAGCATCTCCATGGTGTGCAAAACGGCATGATGCTCCAATTTAGTGGTGATCGCGTGCTTTATTCCCAGGGAACGACAGGTACAGACAATAGCGGCGTTATCAGCCTCAGTGCCGCCGGAGGTGAAAAAAACCTCGGCAGGAGACGTGTTTAGCAGCGTAGCTACCGTGCGACGGGCTTTCTCAATGGCAGACCTCACCTCGCGTCCATGGGAATGGATGGAAGAAGGGTTGCCGAAATGCTCCAGCATAAAAGGGGCCATGGCATCAAAAACCTCTTTGTCAAGAGGTGTGGTAGCTGCATTATCTAAATAAACACGCATGATATTTTGTATTGGATTCTCTTAAACGAACTACTAAAGTATAAAAAAAAGTTGCGCCAGCGGAGAAAAAACATGCTTGCTCCTTTGGCGCAACCTCTGATTGCTAGTTAAAAAATATGCTACAGCAACAACACATTATGCTTTGGCAGAGATGATCTCTTTGATGTCAGCAATAATCTTATTAGCCAGATGATCGGCAGTAGCGTTGCTCTCCGACTCTGCATAGATGCGGATGATCGGCTCTGTGTTCGACTTGCGCAGGTGCACCCACTCCTTGTCAAACTCAATCTTCACACCGTCAATTGTATTGATCGGCTGCTTGGCATAGCGCTCCTGCATCCGGATGAGTACTTGGTCTACATCCACCTCAGGTGTCAACTCAATCTTGTTTTTAGAAATATAGTAATTGGGGTAGCTGGCACGTAGGCGCGTCATGCTCATACCTGATTTGGCAAGGTGTGTCAGGAAAAGCGCTATACCTACCAGTGCATCGCGACCGTAGTGCAGCTCAGGGTAGATGATACCACCATTGCCTTCACCACCGATGATGGCATTTTCCGCCTTCATCATGTTTACCACGTTTACCTCACCCACAGCGGCTGCATAATACTGGCCACCGGCTTTCTCGGTTACGTCGCGCAGCGCTCTCGTGGACGACAGATTCGATACCGTGTTGCCTACCTGGTTTTTGAGCACATAATCCGCCACGGCTACCAGAGTATACTCTTCGCCGAACATGCTGCCATCTTCGTTGATCAGGGCCAGTCTGTCCACATCCGGGTCAACTACTATACCTAAGTCAAACTTGCCTTTTTCAATCACACGCGAAATCTCGCGCAGGTTCTCCGGAAGCGGCTCCGGGTTGTGTGGGAAATGGCCGTCTGGCTCGCAGTACAGTTTTTCCACCTTAGTTACACCCAGCGCTTCAAGTAACATAGGTATGGCTATTCCTCCCGTGGAGTTCACACAGTCAATCGCTACGCTGAAGTCCTTGGACTTGATAGCTTCCACATCCACCAGGGGTAAAGCTAAAATGGCGTCGATGTGTTTTTGGAAGTAAGTATCGTCCGTTGTGTAGTTACCCAGCTCATTTACATCCGCAAAATCGAAAGCCTCTTGCTCTGCCAGTTCCAGCACCAGTTTCCCCTCCTTGTCCGAAATAAACTCGCCTTTCTGGTTCAAGAGTTTCAGCGCATTCCACTGTTTGGGGTTGTGGCTGGCAGTCAGGATAATGCCGCCTCCGGCCTGGTAATCAGGCACAGCCATCTCCACGGTTGGCGTAGTAGAAAGCCCCAAATCCACGACGTGTATACCCAGGCCTTGCAGCGTGGCGCATACCAGTTTGTTTACCATGTCGCCAGAAATGCGTGCATCACGGCCTACCACTATGGTGCTGTTGCCAGTCGTCTGCAACACCCAGGTACCGAAAGCTGCGGCAAACTTTACCACATCAACAGGCGTGAGTGCCTCGCCAGCCTGTCCTCCAATCGTACCTCTGATTCCTGAAATTGATTTTATTAAAGCCACAACGAGAATATTTTTTACAGCTGCAAAAGTAATAATTTAGAATTAAGGTTTAACAGTTTATGGAATTTAGCTGCTTCGTACATCTAATATTTAAAGGGCATTACTGCGTAGGCACTGCACCGTTTTGAGGCACAACATCGCCACAGATGATTTTATTATCTTTGTGTTTATGAATAACACGCAAAAATTTGAAGACAGCCCGCGCGGGCGCCAGCTACAGGCTTTTGACCGTCTGCTGGACGTGATGGATGAGCTACGCGAGAAATGTCCCTGGGATAGAAAGCAGACCATCGAGAGCCTACGCCACCTGACCATTGAAGAAACTTACGAGTTATCCGATGCCATTATCCGACAGGATATGCAGGAGATCAAAAAGGAAATCGGCGACATCATGCTCCACATGGTGTTCTATGCCAAAATCGCTTCTGAGCAAAAAGTTTTTGATATAGCCGATGTTCTAACTGCTCTCTGCGAGAAACTTATTTTCAGACATCCGCACATATATGGGGATGCCACTGCCGACACCGAAGAGGAGGTAAAGCAGAATTGGGAGCGTTTAAAACTGAAAGAAGGCAACAAGTCTGTGCTGGGTGGCGTACCAACCTCACTCCCTGCGCTTGTGAAGGCCATGCGCATACAGGAAAAGGCACGTGGCGCGGGCTTCGACTGGGATGATAAGTCGGAGGTATGGAAGAAAGTACAGGAGGAATTGCAGGAGTTTGAGGCTGAGTTCAACCCGCTGGAGTCCCAGTCGATTGATCACCAGAAGGCTACCAGCGAATTTGGGGATTTGCTTTTTTCACTTATCAATTTCGCACGCTTTATAGACATAAACCCAGAAGAGGCACTTGAGAAAACCAACCTCAAATTTATAGATCGGTTCCAATACATGGAGAAGGAGGCTTCAAATGATGGCAAACGACTGCAGGATTTGTCCTTAAAAGAAATGGATATTTACTGGAATCAGGCAAAAAAGAGATAGGCTTGCATACAGATTAAAAGAACATGCCTTATATTTAGGCTTCAATTTGTTCTCATACCCTATCCAAACAAGCTTATTTGAATTTAATTTTTGTTAACAACTAGTTTGAATACGTTGCACTTCTCTTCATATTATCCGGTCTGATTTATTACTATTACAGGAATCTTACTAGCAGCTCACATTATTGCCACGTTAAAACAAAAGGTATGTCGCTTACAACAGCGGCATTAAAACCTTGATTAGCAATTAGTAATAAAGAGAGCGAAGGAAGACAGACGAGGCGTACAAAGTTTAAACTTTGGATAAGAATTTAAAATAAAATATATTTGTAAAGCCGCAACATTCGCCTTTAGTAAAAGTATTGAAAAATCTATTTAGGATTAACTTTACAGTATTGTTGTATGATTTTTCAAAATTAAAGGCCTCATATCGTTTGAAAATTGCGGAAAAAGCAGAAATTGCAAAACCAATAAAGAACTAAACCGAAAACAATTACATTCATTATATTACACAATCGATTTTAATTACAACACAAACAGCTAAACTTTAAACTTTTAAACAAAATGGAAAAAAAGACTGCAGTAGTGAGCAAAGATGCTAATGTAGAAAAAAAGCCGAGCCCAATTGGTGGCGTATTTGCGAGCATTGTTATTCCGATTGCGCTGATAGCATGTGTGCTTATCTATATGTTCGTTTTCGGTGCCCCTGCTAACTTCGAAGGCAATGACCCAAATAATCACCCACTTCCAGGAAACTATCTTGGTATCGTTTACAAGGGTGGTTGGGTAGTACCAATTTTGCTAACGCTTAACCTGTTGGTATTCATCTTCGCTATCGAGCGTGCTCTTACAATCAGCAAGGCAAAAGGCAAAGGTGGTGTTGCTCAATTCGTGCGCACTATTTCTACTAAATTGAGACAGCGTGACATTAACGGTGCTATCGCAGCTTGCGACAATCAGAAAGGATCAGTTGCCAACGTGGTAAAGGCTGGCTTGCTGAAGTACAAGGAAATGCAGAACGAGCCTGAACTGCTGAAAGCAGAGAAAGTGGCTGCTATCCAGAAAGAAATCGAAGAGTCTACTTCACTGGAACTTCCAATGCTGGAGAAAAACCTCGTGATTATCTCTACCATCGCTTCGATCTCTACACTGGTAGGTCTGATCGGTACGGTACTTGGTATGATCAAGGCCTTCTCGGCTCTTGCGACTTCAGGTGCTCCTGACTCAGTAGCACTTGCAAACGGTATCTCTGAGGCCCTTATCAACACAGCCCTTGGTATCACTGGTTCTACTATCGCGATCATCGCGTACAACTACTTTACAAGCAAAATCGACGAGCTTACTTACGGCATCGACGAAGCAGGATTCAGCATGGTGTCTACTTTCACAGCAGAGCACGAAACACCAGCTGCAAGACCACACACTGTATAAGTTAAACCGTATTTAACCAGATAAGATGCCTAAAGTAAAAGTAAAAAGAACAGCCCCTTCATTGGATATGACGCCAATGGTGGACTTATTCTTCTTGCTGGTTACTTTCTTTATGCTGACTGCAACAGCCAGACCAGATGAGGCTGTTATAGTAGACACTCCTTCATCTGCTTCAGAAATCAAGATCCCGGATACCAACGTAATAACTATTACGGTTGATAAAGATGACCGTGTGTTCTTTGGGGTAGACGGGCAGCATACAAAGGAAGTATTGCTTGACAGAATTGCTAAGAACTACAATATTGGTTTTACCGAAGAGGAGCGAAAAACATTTTCTCTTCTAAGCAACTTCGGCGTGCCAATTAACCAACTGAAAGGTTACCTGGCAATGGAGTCAAACGATCGTAAGGAAGTAAACCAGCCGGGGATTCCGATTGATTCGACGCGTAATGAGCTTGGCGACTGGGTATTGCAGACACGTCTTACTAACCCTCAGGTGGTAATTGCCATCAAGGGCGACCAGGATGTAAGCTATCCAACAGTGAAGAGAGTAATGGATATCCTGCAGGAAAAGAAAGTCGACAGGTTTAATCTCATTACGGACATGGAGATGAAGCCAACTAACTAATAATTAGAAAGGAGATAAGAAAATGGCAGAAATGCAACAACAGGCCGACTCTGGCGGTAAAGGCGGGAAAAAACGCGCCAAACGCCAGTCGACCAAAATTGACATGACACCGCTGGTAGACCTTGCCGCCCTTCTGATTACGTTCTTCATGCTTACCACGACCTTCAACAAGCCTCAGACCATGGAGATCAACATGCCGAAGAAGGTCGACAACCCAGAGGAGCAGATAGCCTTGAAAGCCAGTAACGCCATGACGATTATACTTGGCCCTGATGACGAGCTGTACTACTACTTCGGTTTGGCAGAGGACAGCCCAGAGATAGTTGAGTCTAGTTATGCTGCAAACGGTATCCGTCAAGTTCTATTATCATCACAGGTTAAATCGAACGATATGATGACCGTGATGGTAAAGCCAATGGAGAACTCACGCTATAAAAATATGGTGGATATTCTGGACGAATTAAAAATAACGGATACCAAGAGGTTTGCGATGGTAGACATAGGCGAATCAGACAAAAAATTGGTACAAGAACAAATTGGGAATTAAGATATGGAAGTAAGTAAGTTAGAAAAAGCATCGCTCGATGATATCGTCTTCGAAGGACGAAATAGAGCGTACGGTGCCTACCTACTTCGCAAAATTTACAATAAGCATATCACAATTGCCGCAACTGTAGCAATTGCATTGTTCTTCCTTTTCCTAAGCATTCCATTGATTACGAAAATGATCAAAGGAGACCAGGAAGAAGAACAAGTGGTAGACCGAATTGTAACAGAAGTAGACCTGGCTCCACCACCACCACTGGATGAAGCAACGCCGCCGCCGCCGCCGCCGCCACCGCCAGATCTTCCACCACCGCCACCGCCAGTACGTGCACAGGTAAAGTTCACGCCACCAGTTGTTAAGCGTGACCAAGAGGTGCAGGAAGAGGAAAAAGTGCCGGATCAATCAGAACTGGAGGACGTAGACATCGGAACCAAAACGGTAGAAGGTGTTAAAGGCGCTCCGCTTGATCTAGGTGACATAGACGGTACAAGCGATGTAGTTGCTGAAGTAGTAGAAGAAAAGCCATATACTTACGTGGAGCAGATGCCCGAATTCCCAGGTGGTGAAGGCGAAATGATGAGGTATCTTGGCAAGAACATCCGCTACCCAGCAGCCGCTCAACGTGCCGGTGTGGAAGGCCTTGTGGTTCTTTCGTTCGTAGTTAGCCGCACAGGCGAGATCTCAGAAATTGAGGTTGTGAAAAGCTTAGGCTCTGGTACTGACGAAGAAGCTGTACGCGTTGTGAAAACAATGCCGAAGTGGTCTCCAGGAAAGCAGAACGGTAGATCAGTACCTGTTCGCTACACATTGCCAGTACGATTTGCTATTAAGTAAGTCCTATACATAACAATAAAAAAGGCCCTCGAAGGAGGGCCTTTTTTATTTATACCTACTGCAAACAGCTATACCTTTTGATCGTGCCATACCCAGGCAGTGGGAATCAAACACTAGTAAGATTCGCCCTATATTAAAAATATCAAATGTGCTTGTGGAAAAAAGACGGGTGGTGCATCTAATAAGAAAACGCAGGTAAAACTGTATCACTTCTAAAATCTATGCGCCATGAAAGAGAGCTATTTATTCGACATGACCTTCAACAATGTAGTATTTGCCACACGCAACAAAGCCTATGGAGCTTATGAGCTAAGGAAAGACTATAGCAAGCACATTATGGCGGCGGCACTAATAGCAACAAGCTTGTTCGCTGCAGGACTAGGTTGGCCTTTACTGATGCCCGTGCAAGAAAAAGCTATTGCTAGTGAAAAAACACCTGCGAAAGACAATGGTGGCATCGTGATAGAGCAATGGGAATTACCACCGCCACCTGCGGCAGATCCTGAACCGCAGCAACAGGCGCCAGTGCCCGCCAGCGAAGAACAAATCAAAACTGTAAGAAACCCGACTACCAGAGTGGTGCCAGACTCTCATCCCGGGCCTGATGAAGCCCCTCCTACCCAGCAAGAATTGAAAGGAGCAGTAATCGGGACCCAGAATATTGAGGGGGAATCACTACGTAACCTGAACCTGTCAGGTATAGAGGGCGAAGGAGGAGACGGCTCCACAGGCACAGGAAGCAGTGAAAGCAGTAATGTGTTTGATTATGCTGAGGAGATGCCTTCATTTGAGGGAGGAGAAGCTGCTTTGATGCGCCATATTAGCAAAAAAATACGCTACCCGAGACAGGCTGTTACAGAGCAGATAGAGGGCATGGTGATTGTGAGTTTTGTCGTGAACAGGTATGGCAAGGTAACCGATGCAACTATATTGAAAGGATTAGGTTTCGGGACAGACGAAGAAGCACTACGCGTTATTCAGAGTTTACCAGACTGGTCACCAGGCAAGCAAAACGGAAAGCCCGTTGCAGTCCGCTATACGCTACCAATCCGGTTCAATCTGCAACGATAAGTAAGAATATAAAGTATAAAGCAGAAGCTAAACTACACATAGCGCGGCTTCTGCTTTAGTTTTTAAAGTATAAACCTTAAATTTAGGCCTACATATATAGGCAAACCTGAACATGTTACGACCAAGGAGAGGAGATGAGAGATCGTCTGTTACGTATTTCAATAAATTTGCACGCTATTTCGGCATGCTGATGACATTGGTTTATGTGGCAGCAGGGTTGTTTATGATCTTTATGGATGGGGATAAATACAATTTGAGCATGTCTAAGACATCACAAACGATCTTTGGTGGGGTACTTATCCTTTACGGACTCGTACGATTTGTTAGAGCATATCAGGTTAATTCCAAATCAAGGAGAGACAGACAAGATGATTAAAGCAGCCAAGGTGTTTCTTGGGCTCGCGCTGGTTGCACTGGCAGCTTGCAACAGTGACCCTAAGACAGAACGTGACACCTCTACAACAGGTACCATCGGCATCCGGGTAGACGAAACACTCCAACCTATTATAGAAAGCCAGGTTAACGCTTTTGAAGGCATATACAGATACGCCAGCATAAATGCGCAGTACAAGGCAGAAGGCCAGGTGTTCAGAGAACTGCTCGATGACAGCACTCGAATTGCGATTGTGTCCAGGCAGCTAACTGACCAGGAAAAAGCAGTTTTTGACCAAAGAAAGATCACACCCAGGTATACCAGAATTGCTATTGATGCCGTTGCACTTATTGTGAACAACAAAAACCAGGATACGCTCCTGACCATGAACCAACTGCGTGACATCTTTTCAGGAAAGATCACTAGCTGGAAACAGTTGAACCCAGAGAGTAGCTTGCGGGATATTGCCCTCGTGTTTGATAACAATAACTCCAGTACGGCCAGGTATATGCGCGATACCCTGATAGCGGGCCAGCCATTGCCTCCAACAGCCACCGCAAGCAACTCCCACCCGGCCCTTATAGACTATGTGGCCAAGAACGAGAATGCGATTGGGGTGATCGGGGTAAACTGGATCAGCGATCGGGATGATACGACTTCTGTTAATTTCTTAAACCAAATAAAAGTGGTAGGTATAAGTACAGAAGACAATCCGATAACAACAGACAGTTACTTTCAACCGTATCAGGCTTACATCGCACAAGGCGATTACCCGCTCAGGAGATTCTGGTATATCATTAGTACTGAGGGCCGTGCAGGTCTTGGCACAGGTTTTGCAGCTTACGTAGCAAGCGACCGCGGGCAACGCATTATATTGAAGTCTGGCCTTGTGCCTGCCACTATGCCTGTACGTATAGTAGGCTTTAACAACAGGCCAAGCAAATTCGATCAAGATTAAAGATTACAACAAACAATAATAACACAACCTAAATTTAACTAACAATGACAAATAACTGGAAATATGCTTTACTGGTAGCTGCCATGTTCCCTACGGCAGCGGCATTTGCGCAGTCTGGCGATCAGGGCCGTAGAGCAGCTGAACTAGGCCGCTATCAGGAGGCTAAGTCTATTTATAAATCTCAGTTGAACGACAAAAAAGCTGACAACGCATATTTTGGACTAGGTGATGTATACCTTCGCTCCGAAAATCCGGATTCAGCTGCCTATTACTTTAACCAGGGTCTGTCAAAGAACTCGAAGTCTGCCATCAACATGGTAGGTCTGGGTAAAGTAGAGATGGCCAAAGGCAACCGCGCTGGCGCTGAGAAGCACTTTGCCGATGCGATGAAACGTGGCAAAAAGGATTCATTTGTGCTGTCAAGCATCGGAGAAGCTTATCTAATGGCTCCTGAAGCAACAGAGCAGGATTATAACAAAGCGATTGAATACCTGAAGCAGGCCGTTGATCGCGATAAGAATAATGCGGAGGCTTATCTGCTAATGGGTGATGCTTACCTGAAACTGGGTAACGGTGGTCAGGCTATGACCAGCTATGACAATGCTATCCGTATCAACGACAAGTCTCCAAAGGCTCACTTGAGAAGAGGACAGCTTTACACTAGCTCACGTAACTACAACGAAGCAGAAGAAGCTTATAAGAAAGCAATTGAGCTAGACCCTAACTACGCACCTGCTTACAGCGACCTAGGCGAGCTTTACTACTTTGCCGGCCAGTATGACATGGCTCTTTCTACGTTCAAGCAGTTTGTAGACATGTCTGAGAACACTCCTGCTACACGTGCTAAGTACGCGTCTTTCCTGTTCCTGACAAAAGACTATGAAGGAACACTGCGTGAAGTACAGGAAGTTCTGAAAACAGATCCTGAGAACAAGACGATGAACCGTCTGTTAGCTTACTCTTACCTGGAGCTCGGCAAGCCAGAAGAAGCGCTTCAGGCAATGGAAAATTACCTGAGCAAGGTAGACCAGAATAGCCTGATCGCAAGTGACTACGAATACTATGGTAGAATACTGGCAAGAAACAACCAGCCAGCCAAGGCTGTAGAGAACCTAGAGAAGGCGATTGCACTAGAGCCAACTAAACCGGAGCTTTATTACGACCTGGCTAACATGTATGCTCGTGAAAAGCAGTTTGATAAAGCTGTAGAGGTGTACAACAGAAAGCAGGAGAAGCTTGGCGCTTCCAATACTGACTACTTCCACCTGGGTAATGCCTACATGATGGCAGAGCAGTTTGATAAGGCTGACGAGACTTATAAGAAGATCACGGACGCCAACCCTACTTATGCTTATGCTCACCTGTGGAGAGCCCGTGCGCAGGCTAACCTGGACCCTGAAACTGAGCAAGGCTTAGCTAAACCTCACTACGAAGAGTTTATCAAACTCACCAATGGTGAAAAAGAGAAGTATAAGAAGGAGTTGATTGAGGCTAACACATACCTGGGTTATTATTTCTACCTGAAGGGTGAGCGTGATAATGCTGTTAAGTACTGGACAGAAGTGAAAACTTTGGACCCAACTAACACACAGGCTGAAACAGCCCTGGCTGAAATCAACAAGACGACTGCAACTAAAAAGAAGCGTTAATCTAATTAACCGCTTGACCATAGAAAAGCCCGCTCCTGATGGAGTGGGCTTTTTGTATTCTATACCTTCGGGTAAGTGATGATTTTATACCTTACTGATTTTCGTAAAGCGACCACTTTTCTAATGCAGCCTGGAAGTCCTCGGGTAATTCAGAGTTGAATTGTATACACTCTTTGGTAGTAGGATGAATAAAACCAAGTGATTTTGCATGTAATGCCTGACGTGGCATCAACTTAAAGGCATTCTCTACAAATGTCTTATATGAGCCTGTTGGCATGCCTTGTAGTATCTTATTTCCTCCATAGGTAGTATCAGAGAATAGCGGATGCCCCAAGTACTTCATATGCGCTCTGATCTGGTGCGTTCTACCCGTCTCCAAATTACACTGCACCAGCGATACATACTTGAACTTCTGCAGTACCTTGTAATGGGTAACGGCGTGTTTTCCAAATTCTCCGCCCGGGTATACGGTCATTACTCTCCTATCTTTTGCGCTGCGACCTACATGGCCTACAATTGTGCCTGCTTCCTGCTTAGGTACGCCCCATACCAGAGCATAATAGGTTCGCTCGATCGTATGCTTAAAGAACTGCTTTGCCAGAAAAGCCATGCTATACTCCGTTTTGGCTATGACAAGTAAGCCGGAGGTATCTTTGTCAATACGGTGCACCAGCCCGGGTCGCCCCTCTCCATTACGTTTAGTAGGAAGCTGTTGCAAGTGATAGGTAAGCGCATTTACCAGTGTCCCTGACCAGTTATTAAACCCTGGGTGCACGACCATCCCTGGTTCCTTGTTAATGATCAGCAACTCATCATCTTCGTAGATAATGTCGATCGGTATATCCTCCGGGATTATCTCAGTGTCACGTGGGGGCGTAGCCAGTGTAATGGTGATCACATCCAGCGGTTTCACCTTGTAGCTTACTTTTACAGGCTTCTGGTTCACCTGCACTGATTCGGAACGTATGGCCCCCTGCAGCTTGTTGCGGGTCACATTGGGCAGTCGGTCCATCAGGAATTTATCAATTCGTAAAAGCGCCTGCCCCTTGTCCACTACAATACGATGGTGCTCGTATAATTCGTCCGAATCTTCTATACTGTCCTGCTCTTCTTCTTCAAAGTCAATCACGGTGTACTGGCTTTAGGTATAAACAAAAAGAAAGCCGAGGTATAGAACATCGGCTTTCCTGAACTCACAAAGGAGTGTTAATTACTTTTTCTTCTTAGCTGGAGTAGCTGCTGGCTTAGCGGCAGCTGGTTGCTGCTGTGGCTGGGCCTGCTGTGCTGCTGCCGGCTGCTTGCTAGGGTCTACACCCAGTTTCTTGAACACCAGGTTGTTGATGCTGCCACTTTCAGGACCTTCCAGAATAGCTTGCTCGCTCAGGATATATAGGTAACCGTTTTCTTTAGCTACATCTTTAATGGCGTTCTCGATCTTAACTAGCACTGGCTGAATCAAAGACTGCTCTTTTTCACGGATAGACATCTGAGCATCGTACTGGAATTTCTGGATAGACTGCTCCAGGTTCATCAGTTCACGCTCTTTGTCTTCGCGTACCACTTTGTCCATGGTGGAAGCACCTTTCTGATAAGCCTGCAACTTGGTATTGTACTCAGTTTCTTTTGTTGCGAACTGCTCTTGCAGCTTCTGACCATATACTTCCAACTCTTTTTGCATAGAGGCTCTTTCTGGCATCTTGCTCAGAATCTCTTCTACGTTAGCATATCCTATCTTAGTCGCCTGCTCGTTCGTCTGTGCAAAAGAGGCAAAGCTGATAAAGAAAAACGCTACTACTAAAAATTTGATTTTGTTCATGATTGGATGGTTAATTTGTTATTCTTGTTGTTTAGTTGTTTGACTTCTTCTTTGTTGGGGGCGTTTTTTTCTTGTCCTGCTGTTGCGTTTGGTTCTCTTCGTTTTGTATACCTGTTTCAGGTAGGCTATCCGGATCATCCACTAACGCATCTGCTGGCTGTTTGCCAGGCACATTCTGTTTATCGGTAGCAAGGCCCAACTCTTCCAACACATACTCTGTGTAATCATGCACCGGGTTGGTATAGATCATGATCAGGTCGCCTGACTTATCAAATACCGTTTGCAGGCCTTTGGCCTTGGCCACTTTCTCTACTGCCGTAAATACTTCGTCCTGAATTGGTCTGATCAGGTCCTGACGCCGCTTAAACATCATCCCCTCAAAACCGAAGACTTTGCGTTGGTATTCCCGCACTTCGTTCTCTTTTCGAGTGATTTCAGCCAGACGCTTTTTCTTCATTTCTTCCGTCAGAAGCACTTCCTCGGCCTTGTAGTCTTCTTTCATCTTCTCCACCGCCTGGTGCAAGCCTTCTATCTCCCTCTGCCAGGCCGCACTCTGCTTGTCCAACTCCACCTGCGCTTTGGCGTAAGCCGGCATCTTGCTGAGGATGAAGTTAGAATCAATATAGCCAAACTTCTGCGCCTGTGAAACAGTCGTTAGGAAAAATCCGGCTAAAAAGATGAACAAAAACTTTTTCATACTAATTCCTTATCGTATCTGCTGTCCGATCATGAAGTGGAACTGACCACGCTTCATTTCCGGACGTCCAGGCACATCGTCAAACCTCCAACCGTAGTCGAAGCCTAGCAGACCGAAGGCTGCCATGAAGATACGCACACCCACACCACCTGAGCGGTATAGCTTAAAGGGATTGTATCGGTCATAAGCACCAAAGCTGTTACCTGCTTCCAGGAATGTTAAACCATAGATCGTAGCAGCCGGGTTAGGAGAGATCAGATACCTCGCCTCCATTACAAACTTGTTATAAGCAATGCCGCCAGTGTTAGCTAAAGTTGGATCCGGGTTGTTAATTACGGATTCGTCGTCATAGCCACGCAGACCAATGTAGTCAGTTCCTACAAAGATGTTGGCGCCGCCCAAGCCGTTACCTCCTAATCTAAAACGCTCAAACGGTCCAATGCTTGTCTTCGAGTTGTAGTTATTCAGGAAGCCAAAGTGGGCTCGTGTGTTCAATACCAAATTCCCTGCCAAATTCATGAAGAACGAGGCATCAAACATCCATTTATTAAATTCTACAAACTCGTAGTTGTTGCGCTGCTCTGAAAACAGGGAGTAAGGCGGTGTCAGGTTCACACTGAGAGAGATATTGGAACCTCTGCGAGGGAAAGTCGGGTTGTCGATACTTACACGCGCCAGTGTGTTGTTTAAAGATATACTGTTCGATATACCATTGTTAAAACCACCAAACAGATTAAAGTTTTTCAGGGTATAGCGGTTGTAGCTTAGAGAGTGGCTCAACTGGAAGAAGTTGTCCGGCCAATTCAAAGTGCGGCCCAAACTCAGCGCTGCACCGTCTACATTCAGTCGGCTGTCCACATCGGCTCTCGGGTCACGACGGACGGTTTTGAACAAACTCGCTGTAAGTGAGTTCCGCTTACGCCCTCCCAGCCACGGCTCTGTGAAAGAGAACGAGTAAGACTGGTAATAGCGTCCGTTTGCCTGAACGTTAAGTGAGAGGCGCTGGCCATCACCACTAGGCAGCGGTCTCCATTCCGACAGCTTCAGCAGCTTGCGGGTTGAGAAGTTGTTCAAGGTAAGGCCTACAGTACCTACCGCTCCAATCGGTCCACCCCAACCCCCTGAAAGGCTGATCTGGTCGTTCGGGCGCTCCGATACGGTATAGTTAATGTCCACCGTTCCTTCTTCCGGGTTTGGCATCGGGTTCAGCCCGATCGTTTCCGGGTCAAAGTAGCCTAGGTTAGCTAATTCGTTACGTGAGCGGATCAAGTCATCGCGGCTGTACTTCTGTCCAGGCAAGGTGCGAATCTCGCGGAGCACCACATGGTCGCTCGTTTTAGTGTTGCCTGTCACCGTCACTTTACTGATCGTCGCCTGCGGACCTTCTGACACGCGCATTTCGATGTCTATCGAGTCGCCTTCCACTGTCACCTCCACCGGATCGATGTTAAAGAACAGGTAACCATCATTCTGGTAAAGGGCCGACACGTCCACACCCGTAGGGTTATAGTTCAGTCGCTTGTCCAACTCCTGCTTGTTGTAAACATCGCCTTTGTTGATGCCCAGCACTCGGGTCAGGTAATCATCTTCGTACAGATAATTTCCATTCCAGGTAATGTTGCGGTAATAATAGCGGTTGCCTTCATCCAGCACAATCCGGATTCCCAAACGGTCTGGACTCACATTATAGACAGTATCTGACACAATGATTGCATCCCGATAGCCTTCTGAATTGTAAAAGTCTAGTAAAAGCTGTTTATCGTTCTCGTATTCTGAGCGCTGGAATTTTGAAGAAGTAAATATCTTGTAAAGGCGCTTCTCTTTTGTCTTCTTGAGCTGACGACGCAGTTTTTTGTCAGCAAAGGCTTCATTGCCTTCAAAGATGATTTCGGATATCTTTACTTTATCGCCTCTGTCAATGTTAATGTTCAGCACCACACTGTTTGGAAGGAGTGAGTCAGGGCGCTGCACAATGTTGATCTTTGCATTGAGGTAGCTTTTCTCAGCGTAGTATTTGCGAATAGCGGCACGTGTCTGGTTGAGAACGGCATCTGTCACCACTTTGCCCCTAATCAGGTTAATCTTTTCGCGGAGCGCATCCTGTTGCGACTTGTTTATACCGGTGAACTCGAAGCGGGACAGACGTGGGCGTTCTTTCAGGTCGAAGTTTAGGAAAATCTGGTTGCCTTCGATACGTGTTACGTATACATCCACATCCCCCAATATACCCTGGTCCCAAAGTTTCTGAATGGCACGGCTGATGTCTTCGCCCGGCACAGTGATCTCATCACCCACCTTTAGACCTGAAACAGCCATAAGTGAAGTAGGGTCGAGGAATTTAATACCTGTAAACTCAATCCCGCCGATGCGGTACTGCTGGGGCTGGGCGTAGTCTATCGTATTGCTCTGTGCTGGATTATTCAGAACTTGGGAAGAAGCTGTGCCTGCCATTAGGAAAAACACAAGCACCCAGATGCATCTTGTCATTAATATGTTCACTTTGTTAGTTGTTCACTTGTCTTGCCAAAGCGGCGTTCTCTTCTCTGGAAGGCACATATGGCTTCGTATAGGTGCTCTTTGCGGAAGTCAGGCCAGAGTAGCTCTGTAATGTATAGCTCCGTATAAGCCAGCTGCCAAAGCAGGAAATTGCTGATACGCTGCTCTCCACTCGTACGGATCAGCAGTTCGGGATCTGGCATAGATGCCGTAGAGAGGTGCTGTGCTATGGTCGCTTCACTAATATCAGCTGGTGCTATAGTACCATGACCCACTTCTACTGCAATGCGTTGCATGGCTTGCGCGATATCCCAGCGGCCGCTATAGCTAAGGGCCAGCACCAGGGTCATACGGGTGTTGTCCTTTGTTATCTCCATCGCTTCCAACAATTCTTTCTGGCAGGCTTTCGGTAAGCTTTCTGTGTTCCCGATCGTTTGCAGGCGAATGTTATTCTTGTTCAGTGTCGCAGTTTCTTTCCTAATAGTAGACACCAGCAACTGCATCAGCGCGGAAACTTCAGTGGCTGGTCTCGACCAGTTTTCGGTAGAGAAGGCATATAGGGTTAGGTATTCGACCCCCATCTCTGCGGCTGCCTCTACAGTTTCGCGAACAGCTGTGATGGCACTCTGATGGCCAAAAATTCGCAGGCCGCCCCGTTTCTTTGCCCAACGTCCATTTCCGTCCATGATAACGGCAATGTGTCTTGGCAAATTGTCTAAATCTACTTGTTCCCTAAAATTCATTAAACCACAATTTCCTTGCAAGTTACAAAAAGCAAGATAATTTAATGAAATTTTAGCGGGTTAATCTAGTATTCCGGCTTTGCGTTTGTAAACGGGTGGGCAGTTGAGTCGATAGAGCGTGTAAGAGAGGCTTATACCGTTGTAGAAGTACATGTCTTTATCGAATGGATTAGCATATGCTTTGGAGCTACCTGCTCCCAGATCGGTAGCCAGCAATTCAGACCCACTCGCTTGTAGATAGTCCAGATTATCAGTTAACATAAAACGAGGGCCAAACTCCAGACCCAGATTCCAATGCTTACTCAACGCATACTTCACCCCTACTCCAAATGGAATCGAAACTGTGAACTTGTTGTCGAATGGCTCCATCACATCGCCTTGTCGGGAAAGCTGGTGATTAAAATTGAGCAGTGCCGCTCCAATATAGAAATAAGGCGAGACACGGTGTGGCTGCCGGATATCTTCGTAGTAGTCGAGAAAATTGTATTCTAAACCTAACGAAAATTCCAGCATACTCAACTTCAGTTCCGCATCGCGCCAATCATGATGCGGCAGGTTCTGAGACTCGTCTTTGAAGGATTTGTCGTCGAAAATGCGATGACTGCCCATAAAAGCAGCCTTTAATGTAATGGGAGCGGATATGTCATGACGATAGAAGATCGTCATGGCAGGCTGGTTATTCAGAAAACGGTAATTGGGCGATATTTCACCAACGTAATTAGCTCCGCCTATGCCAGCACCTATCTCGCTGGTAGTCACGGGCTTAATCTGCTGCAACTGTGCCTTTGCAGTATGGCATAAAAAAACGCTCCCAATTTGCAGTAGTGCACAAACAAGGAGCGTTTGTCTGAATGTATTCAAAGTCATGTATACTTGTTTCGGAGTTTAGAAAACAACGTACTATACTCCGTTATATTATCTGAATTTAGGTCTTCTTATACGTGGGTTCAGGATATAGTTAAGACCCAGGCTGGTTTGGATATACCAGTCGTTGTCAGAGCTGTTGCCACGTGTACGGTTGTTGCTTGTACCATACGGGCGCAGACGACTAAAGCCATTGGGCTCTGTGATCAGGTCATTCGTGAAACCTGACTCAGCGCTTCTGTCAGAGAAAATAACAGAGGCATTGCGGTTGTCCACGCGGTTGCCTTCGCTGAGCAGTACATTTTTGTCTACGTGAGCTGTACTTACGTCATCCAGGTAATCCGTGAAAGTAGCTCTCCAACCTACTTCAAAGCTGAAGTCCCAGTTACGGTCCAGCTTGTATCTTACACCGAGGCCAAATGGAATAGCAATCTGCACACGGCTGTAGGGGTCGCTAACAGTACCTTCGTGATCTACGAACTGACCTTCTGTGCCAAGCGGCTGTAGTGCATACCAGCCAGAAGGGATGTCTTTATCCGCCGACAGGCCAGGGTGCGAGCCGTTTTCGTAATACGCTTTTGGGTTGTGGTGCAATACTGCAACACCAACAAAACCATAAGGCACGAAATCAGGACGGCGACGGTAGTAGTGACGGTTCTCGAAAAGATCTACAATGGCTACGGCACTGAGTTCCTTAATATCGTTGCGGAAGGACAGGTTACGTCTGTAACGTCCCAGGTTCTCCCCCTCGTCCGGTCCTGCTGCCTTGGCGTCATCGCCTGCAATACGGTTCCAGTTGAAAGCCACGCGCGAGGAAATACGCGGGAAATGGCGCTTCGTATAATTGATACCTATGCTCGGGCGAGTAGACTTCACGCGCATACTGGTGAAGTTAGGCTGAGGCACCAGGTCGCCAAAGTAGTTAGAAGCTCCCAGCTGAATACCCACCGTGGAGTACTGCTTTCGCTTCGTAAAACGCTGTGCTTCGGCCTCCAGGGCCACAGTAGCAAGCACAATGGTAAGTAATAAAAACAGCGTAGTAAATTTCTTCATAGCGAACCAATTTCTTTTAAGCGTATTTCTGCAGGCTTACAATTCATCCAAATTAAACCTTTGTGACAAAAATAGAAATAATTTTCTGGTATAAAAATATGTATATCAAATATAGAATATAATTTACCTAAAAATATTTGTCCTTTTATCAAGACCCCAATTCAACTTGCCTCGTAGCGTGGTCAGGAAGTTTACGTGATGAAGTTTCACCAGCCGCGCCACGAAGTTCTCTCGCCGTACAGCTATCTGAACGGACATGTCTACTGGAACGGACCGCGAGTCGAGGGAGGCCAGGTAGGTACTGCTGCGCCCCTCTACCTCAAACGAGATCACAGTCCGGTCTGACACGATCATGGGCCGCACATTCAGGTTGTGAGGGCATACGGGTGATATAACGAAATTGTTGGTCTGTGGCAGCACCAGCGGACCGCCGCAGCTAAGTGAATAGCCGGTCGAGCCGGTTGGGGTAGCCACCACCAGTCCATCAGCCCAATATGTGTTCAAATATTCCCCATCTATATACGCATGAACGGCTATCATGGACGAGGAATCGCGCTTGAGCAAGCTGAACTCATTCAAGCCAAAGTTGATCCCGTCGAATATTTCCAGATCAGAATCCACCCGAATCAACGCCCGGTCATCGAACGTATAGTGCCCCTTGAAAAGGGCATCCAGTGCCAGGTTAATGCTGTCGTGCGCAATTGTAGCCAGAAAGCCAAGCCGCCCCGTGTTGATGCCCAGGATCGGAATCTGAAGCGCCCCGACATAGGTAACCGTGTCCAGCAAAGTGCCATCCCCGCCCAAACTCAGCACAAAGTCAACTCCCGCCAGACTGTCGCCACGGTTGAAAGTTGTAATGCCCGTTGGCAGGTGAATCCGGTTCTGAAGAAAAAAACTGAAGTGCTCCACTACCATCAATTCGGTATTCCGGCGTTGAAGTTCGTCGAACAGATTCTGGATAAAAGGTCCGTATTCTTCGTCGAAGGGTTTTCCAAGTATAGCTATCTTCATAAATCTTCTTTTACTTAAAAAGGGAAGCGGCCGCTCAGGTAAAAACCGCCTGCTTTCTCCCGGTTGATGGTATATTCGGCCCGGAACACAAAGTCATAAAAAGTAACCAGGTGCAGTCCCGCCCCCATACCTGCCAGAAACCGATTGGCCAGCGGGTTGCCTTTCTCAAACACCTCATCCACCACATAGCCAGCATCTGTGAACAAGTTGGCATACAGTGCGAGCGGCACTTTGTTAAACTTCGGGCTTTTAATAAATTTCAGGTGCACGCCCTCATGTTGAAAAAGCTCCCGGGTAAGTCCCTGCTTGAATAACCCAAAATGCTGGCCACCCACTACCTGCAGCTCGTAGCCCCGCACCAGCGAGCGGAAGCCCAACGCCACATTATCAGCGTAGGCGTATCGTTTCGAGATTCGGGCCTGCGCTTCGCCACCTACAAAATAATAATATTTACCTGATAAGTGACGATAATCTACATACTTTGCACGCAGGGTCGTGACAGGCGTTCCGTTTCCATTTAAAAAAAATGTCTGCGCAGCGATCGCTTCGAAGTAACTGCCTGTTAGCGGATAAACAAATGAGTTGCGCAAGTTCACCACTTTAGCTAACTCCAGACGCAGGTATTGCCTGTCTGGCTTACCTTCACTGTAATAGACCGGATTCAGTGCCAGCACCGTATCTGCCACCTGTTCCTGCACATAAGTCAGGCGCAGTCCTTCCTGGCGCTGTACGCTTTGCCGGTATGTGAGTCCGGTTGTGAGCAGGGTACGCTGAATAGGCACGCCGCTTTCCTGCACAAAAAATCGCTGCCGGTTATCCAGCGTGCGGTAGTCGATGGCACGGCTACGGTAATCTGCAATCCCGAAATCCATCCCTAGTTTATGAGCCCGACTAATATAGGGTACTCGGTATATGAACTCCAGTCGTTTGTTAAAACCCTGCTGCAGCCTGATGCGCACTTCCTCGTTGCGGCCTCTGAAATTTCGCCTGATGAGGTTGATGCCATAGTCAACACGACCCCAGTCGCGGCGTTCGAGCCAGGCGTTGAAATTGCGATCGGCTAAGTCGAAGATGGGAATAGGGTATAGGTACCAGCGTTCCTGCATGGTGTAGGCCACGGTTACAAGCCCCTCGCGGCAGGTATAGGTATAGCCGACCTCATGGAAAAGCCTCAGGTTAAAGAGTCTTCGACGGTTCTCCTCCAATTTCTCCTCCAACTCAGCTGTCGGCAGCGTGTCACCGGGGGCTAAGTTGAGTTCGAAGAGTAGCATGCGGCTTTTACTGACCTCATTGCCTTCAAAGCTAATGCTGTCGATCACAACGGATTCGGTTTGGCAGGACTGCGCCGCCAAGGTATGGCAGAACAAACTAAGGCACAGCAGCAGGAAAGTACGCAGGATCACGGATGGGCCTATATGTCCAGGTATTTGAACAGCATATCCAGGCGGTCGCGGCCCACGTCGTACTTAGCCCCATCCTGAAACTGCGCCGTTACCCGGTATTCGAATCGCTCCAGCGTAGCGATGATACGGGTGAGATCGGAAGTATTTAGCTTAAGTGTGAGCTTGATATTATGGGGATCAATCTCGTCAGGCGACACATAGGCGCTTAGGATTTTGGTGTTCTCCTCCTCTATCAGACGGCTGATCTGCCCGAGGGAGTAGTCGCGTTCCGGCATCGTAAGCACCAGTATACTGCCCTGGCCCTGCAACGCCGACATCTGGCCGAAGGCGGCCAAGGTGTCGTTGATGGTGATGATGCCCATGTAGTCCTGCTCCTCGTCAAGCACGGGCACTACCTGAATTTTATTTTTGATAGCGGCCTCCATCACATCATAAAAGTGCTGATGGTGCATCACAAACACATCCTGGTACTCCAGCCCGACATGCTCTAACGTCTGGCCGCGGTCCGGCAATTCGATCAGATTGACTTCAGTGGCAAGGCCCATATACTTGCGGTTGCGGGACACTGGCAATTCATTTACGCGGAACTCATCCATCCATCGCAAAGCCTTCTCCACGGTGTCATAAAGCTTGAGCGGCGGTATCATTTGATTGATGAGTTCTTCTGCGATCATGTGGCTGTTTCCCCTACTTGTGTCTTGGCCAAAAATTTATCTAAGATACTGTTAAATCTCTCCGGATGTTCCATCATTGGTGCGTGTCCGCACTTGTCTATGAAATAAAGTTCAGAATTATGAATCAGCCGGTTGAACTCGTGCGCTACCAGCGGCGGCGTGATCGTATCGTTCAGTCCCCATATTAACAGGGTAGGTACCTGAATGTTCTCCAGATCTTTGCCCAGGTTGTGCCGCTGCGCCGACTTGGCGATGGCGATGATGCGTAAACACTTGGCATTGCTGTTAGTGATGTCGAATACTTCATCCACAAGTTCCTTAGTAGCCGTTTCGGGGCTGTAGAAGGTATAGCCTACACGCTCCTTTACATATTCGTAGTTGCCACGCTTCGGAAACGAACCTCCCATGGAGTCTTCAAACAGGCCAGAGCTACCCGTCAGGACGAGACGCTTCACTTTGGCGGCATTTTTTAAGGTATAGACGAGCGCCACATGTCCGCCCAGCGAGTTGCCGAGCAGCGTCAGATCGCTTAAGTTCTTAAATTTAACGAAATCTTCGATAAAAGAAACAAGTCCCGGCACACCTGCCTTGTGCAGCGCCATTTCGTAAATAGGCATGAGCGGAATAACCACACGGTAATTCCTGGAGAAATGGTCCACTACACCGTTCCAGTTGCTCAGGGCCCCAAATAAGCCATGCAACAGCAGCAATACTTCACCTTCTCCCTCGTCTATGTACTGAAATTCGCCTTCGTGTTTGACTTGTAGATTCATTCCTGAAATTTCTAAAAGTAATGTGTTGTAAAAAATCCGGCTATTACCGACCTGCAATATTAGCAATATCAAGCCAATTTCGCAGCATGTCGAGCCCATAAGTCGTGAGCGCAGCCTCCGGATGAAACTGCAGCGCATGCAGCGGCAGTGTGCTGTGCCTGAAGGCCATGAGCTCTCCTTCGGCTGTATACGCAAGCGGCACAATACTGTCAGGCCAATGTTTCAAAACCAGCGAATGGTAGCGTACGACGGGCATTTTGGGCGGTAGTCCTGCAAATAGCGGATCAGCCTCACAAGTGATCTCGGAGATTTTTCCGTGCATGGGCTTTATACCTTTGTCGAGTTGGGCGCCAAAAAACGCACCCAGCGCCTGATGCCCCAAACAGATTCCTAGCATGGGCACTTTGTCATGGTAGTGCCGGATCACCTCCATCATCACGCCTGCCTGCTGGGGCTCCCCCGGCCCGGGCGACAATACGATACCTTCCATTGGAAGCGCCTCGATCTCCTCCAGTTTCACATCGTTGCGCAACACATGCACCTCCACCCCCAGCTGGCCGAAATAGTCTACCAGGTTGTAGGTAAAGGAGTCGAAGTTGTCGAGCAGTAGAAGCATGAAGTTGGCAGTGTGGTAATGGGCTAATTATATAATGTACTAATGAGGTGATCCAGAGATATGAGAATGACGATAAGAGGTATAGACTACTGGCTTTCCGGAAGGAAGTAAAAACTCAACAAGGTCAATGCGATAATAAATAAATAGAGATTCTTCCAAAGCTTTATATGCAAATGTGCGTCATAAGCTTTTAAGTAGAGGTGGGTAGCAGCATAGCTTAACAGCCACGAGATGCAAAACTGGAAAACAACATTCATGAATGCTTCCCATTCTAAACCTTTGATGAAGAGCCAAACAAAAGCGGACAGCAATGTAATGAGTATAACCGTCGCATTTCTGACTGCTTTATCAAATATCAGGTTTTTCAAATTTTTAGCTTAGGGATTTTTCAGTTTTGAATAGGCAGCATTAACACACTACCAAATTTCTATCCCAAAACTAAAAATGCTCCTTAAGAGAAAGCAGCAGCGACTTCACAAACGGCAATACATAGCTCATCACGCCAAGGGCATAAGGAGTCGTTTTTACGACAAACGGGTATACAGTGGAGCTGGCCGCTGTTTCGGGGGTGATGGCTATACCTGCCATTTCTGACACATAAAGTAACAGGCTCAGGGCCACGGTCCACTTCAAGGCTCCGAGCAGGGCGCCTAGTATGTTGTCAAACATACCAAACGGGGTGAAATCGATCACCTTTTTGAGCAGGATGCCCAGCACCCGTACTCCCAGAATAATGGCAACGAAGATGACAAGGAAAGTAACGAAAGGCAACAAACCACCGGCATCACCGATGTATTCTTTCATGATAGGGAGGCCGGAATCAAGCAATTTGAGGCCAAGCAAAATGCCCAGCACAAGCGCGAACAGCGAAATCAGCTCGAGTAAGAGGCCTTTGCGGAAACCCAGGAAGGCGCCGAACAGGATAGGTATAGCCAGAAAAATATCGAAGGTACTCACAGGATAAAAACATTAAAGGCAGAAGCGAACACCTGTCGCTCCTGCCTTCAAATATAATATAATTGCAGCACGCGCGCTAGTCTGCGAGCCGCAAAAAATCCGGATTTTTAGAAATCTGTGTTGTTCAGCAAATCTCCCACGGCTTTGGAAATAGCACGTCCATCGGCTCTTCCGGCCAGTTCGCGGGAGGCAACGCCCATTACCTTGCCAAGGTCCGAGGGACCGCTTGCGCCCACGCGTTGAATAATCTCCAGCAACTGGATGCGCAGGTCACCCTCGTCAAGCTGCTTGGGCAGGTACTCTTCTATAACGGCCAGTTCGGCCAGTTCAACCTGCTCTAGGTCAGGTCGCTGCTGCCTGGCGTAAATCTCGGCTGACTCACGGCGCTGCTTGGCAGCTTTGGTGAGCAATTTCATCTCTGCGTCCTCGCTGATACCGTCGGTGCCGCCTTTTTCAGTTTCGGCCAGCAGTATAAGTGATTTTATGCTGCGCAATGCCTGCAGACGGGCTTTATCTTTGGCTAACATCGCCTGTTTAATATCGGCTTCAATGCGTTGTTTTAGACTCATAGTTTTATGGTTGATTGATTCTTCATAGCAAGCGATAAACTTCCTGCCTGTACCTTATACACTACTACAGCCGGGGCCATAGGTTATCATCTTAAGCAAATTTCCACTAATTTAGTTTTTCCGTAAGCATACGTATCACCAGCCTGCGGGCTACAACACACACACCATGACCAAACTCAGTGTAAATATAAACAAAATAGCCACACTGCGGAACGCCCGCGGCGGCGACAGACCCAACGTAGTGCAGGCCGCCAAAGACTGCGAGCGATTCGGCGCCGAAGGTATAACCGTGCACCCACGCCCCGACGAGCGCCACATCCGCTACCGCGACGTGTACGACCTGAAGGAAGTCGTGACCACCGAGTTTAACATCGAAGGCAACCCAACACCCGATTTTCTGAAACTGGTGAAAGACGTTCGTCCTGCCCAGGCCACTTTGGTGCCCGATGCGCCCGACGCCATTACCTCCAATGCCGGCTGGGACACGCTGCAGCACAAAGACTTCCTGACGGATGTGATCGCTGAGCTGAAAGAGCTAGGTATACGCACCTCCATTTTTGTAGATCCGGATGTGCGTATGATCGAGGGAGCGTCGTTTGTAGGCACCGATCGGGTCGAACTTTATACTGAAGCCTATGCCAAAGGATACCCGACCAATCCTGATGAAGCCATACGGTCTTACCTGGTGGCCGCTCAAAAGGCGAAGGAACTTGGCATCGGGCTAAACGCCGGTCACGACCTGGACCTCGACAACCTGAAGTACCTGAAAGACACCCTGCCTGGTTTGCTGGAAGTGAGCATCGGGCACGCGCTGATTTGTGATGCGCTATACCTTGGTCTGGAAAATACGATCCAGCTATACCTGCGCCAACTCAAATAAAGTGATCAACACCATCACCATAGAGGAGTTTCTGTCGAAAGCGAAGCAGTTGCCTGTGCTGGATGCCCGTGCACCCAAAGAGTACGCGATCGGCCGTATACCGCAGGCCCTGAGCTTTCCTATTTTCTCAGACGAAGAGCGGGCTACAGTAGGCACAGCCTACAAACAGCAGGGGCATGATTCGGCCGTGCTGATCGGGCTCGACTTGTTTGGCTCCAAGATGTCAGGGTTTGTGCGGGAAGCGGAAAAGCTGGCCCCATCCAAAGAGTTACTCGTACATTGCTGGCGCGGTGGTATGCGCAGCGGAGCCATGGCCTGGCTGCTCGATTTCTCGGGCTTTCAGGTATACCTGTTGCAGGGCGGCTACAAGGCTTACCGGCAGTACATGCACAAGCAGTTTGAGCGGGAACGCCCATTGCTTGTACTTAGCGGCAACACCGGAAGCGGCAAAACCGACCTGCTCCCATACCTGCAACAGCGCGGTCAGCAAGTCATTGACCTCGAAGGACTGGCCAGTCACAAAGGCTCTTCTTTCGGGAGCATTGGCATGGCGGCGCAACCCAGCACGGAGCACTTTGAGAACGTACTGGGTATGGCCATGCTCGAGCTGGATGACCAGAAACCGCTGTGGCTGGAAGACGAAAGCATCGGCATTGGGAAGGTACAGATGCCCAAGTCGCTGTTTAATAAAATGCAGGAAGCCCCGGCCATTGTGCTCGAGGTTCCGAAGACGTTGCGTATACAGAAGCTGGCTGAGGAGTACTGCCGCACCGACCCGGCTTTGCTGGAGGCGGCTATTCTTAGGATAAAGAAACGGCTGGGCGGATTGGCCACAAAAGAGGCCATCGAGGCCATCTCGGCTGGTGACATGGAAAAGATGGTGGATATCGCTCTCTCCTACTACGACAAAGCCTATACCTACGACTTGGCCAAAAAGCAAAACGTGCTTCGTCTGCCTCTGGAAACCTTGAATCCGGAAGAGAACGCCCGGCGCCTGGTTGAATTCGCCAGGCTGCACCAGCTGATTAAATAAGTGCCTGCACAAACAGCAATCGAGGTAAAGGTCACAAAGAAGCCAGTTGAAATAACCTGGCAGCAATATCTTACAGGCATACAACCGCTATACCTGCAATGAACAATAACTCACTTACCATGGAAGAAACCAACACCCAGGACATAAAACTCACCCAGTACAGCCACGGCGCAGGCTGCGGCTGCAAGATATCCCCCAAAGTGCTCGACAAGATCCTGCACACCGACATCCACTATCCGGAAAATGACAAGCTGCTCGTGGGCAACAGCTCCCGCGACGATGCTGCCGTGTACGACATCGGCAACGGCCGCGCCGTGATCAGCACCACCGACTTCTTCATGCCGATCGTGGATGATGCTTATGACTTTGGCCGCATCGCCTCAGCCAACGCCATTTCGGATGTATACGCCATGGGCGGCACGCCTACCATGGCTATTGCCGTGCTGGGCTGGCCGATCGACAAACTGGCGCCCGAAGTGGCCAAGCGTGTGATCGAAGGCAGCCGCAGCATTTGCCACGAGGCAGGTATACCGCTAGCAGGCGGCCACAGTATCGACAGCCCGGAGCCGATCTTTGGCCTGGCCGTAACCGGCATGCTCGACATCCTACACCTAAAACGAAACGACACTGCCACCGCCGGCTGTGAGTTATACCTGACCAAACCGCTTGGCGTAGGTATTCTGACCACTGCTCAAAAGAAAGCCATTCTGAGGCCCGAGCACGTGCACCTGGCCCCGCAGCAGATGATGCAGCTGAATAAGATCGGTGCAGACCTTGGCCAGTTGCCACAGGTAAAAGCCATGACCGATGTGACAGGCTTTGGCCTGTTGGGCCACCTCTCCGAGATGTGCGAAGGCAGCAACCTTTCGGCAGAAGTATATTTTCATAAAGTGCCGCTTATACCCGAGGCGCTGGATTACCTGGCCCAAAAAGCCATACCTGGCGGCACCCACCGCAACTTCGACAGCTACGGCCACAAAATAGCTGAGCTCACGCCAGACCAAAAGCACCTGCTCTGCGACCCACAGACCAGTGGTGGTCTGCTGGTAGCCGTCGACCCAAGTGGACGCGAAGAAGTGCTGCAGTTGTTTGAGAAGTACGGCCTGCAACTGGAACCTTTGGGTGTGCTGAAAGAGCGTGGCAGCGAAGAGCATCTGATTCGGGTGGTATCATAATCCATTCTCCTCTTCCACCGTAAGCTAAAAACTAATATTGACTGTTAACTGAAAAACATGAAGCTACACTATAAGGAAATGGGCCACGGGCAGCCGCTGCTGATCTTGCACGGGCTATTTGGCACATTAGACAACTGGGCAACCCTGGCCAAACGACTGGCTGAACACTACAATGTATTTATGGTGGACTTACGCAACCACGGCCGTTCTCCACACAGCGAGCAGCACGATTACGATGCCATGGCCGATGATGTGCTGCGCCTGGTAGACGAGTTGCAAATCCCAACACCAGCCATTATGGGACACTCTATGGGTGGCAAAGTAGCGATGAACTATGCGCTCAAATATCCTACCCGCCTCACAAAGCTGATCGTGGTGGACATCGCCCCCAAAGCTTACCCACCGCATCACGATGAGATTATTGATGCGCTGCAGTCGGTAGATATTAGCACCGTGACCAGCCGAGGTGAAGTGGACAAGCAACTGGCCAAAACGATATCGCAGGAGGAGGTACGCCTATTCCTGATGAAAAACTTGTACCGCAAAGAGGACAACACCTTTGGCTGGCGCATGAACCTGGACGCGATCGAAAAAAACTACGAGAAGATAGCGGCGCCTATCACCTCCGATACGCCTTTCAAGAAAAACACACTCTTTATCAAAGGCGGCCGCTCGCGCTACATCCTGCCCGAAGATGTGTATGGCAGCATTGAGCGCTTGTTCACACTTGTAGAAGTAGAAACCATACCTGAAGCAGGACACTGGGTACACGCCGAAGCCCCGGACAAGGTCTACGACCTGGTGACAAGGTTCCTGGATACACCATGAAGAAGACCGGCACGCTATACCTGATTCCGACCATACTGGCAGACAACACAGCTGACCAGGTAATTTCGCCGCAGGTGAGGGACACGGTGAGTCGGCTGACTTATTTCATTGTGGAGAACTTGCGCACCGCCCGCCGCTTTGTCAAAAGCATTTGCCCGGAGCTGGTGATCGAGCAGCTTAACTTTGTGCAGGTTGATAAGGATGCCACACCAGCCCAGGTGCAAGCCTCTCTGAAACCACTGCTGGAGCAAGGTATAGACGCAGGTATTATATCAGAGGCAGGCTGCCCAGGTATAGCTGACCCCGGGGCCGAGGTGGCCAGGTATGCGCATCAGAAAGGTATACGGGTAGTGCCTTTTGCCGGACCATCGGCTATTCTGCTCAGCCTGATGGCCAGTGGCTTCAACGGGCAGCGCTTTGCCTTCCACGGCTATCTGCCGATCGAGAAGGGACCACGACTGCAGGCATTGCGTAATTTGGAAAAAGAGATGCTGCAGCGGGACCAGACGCAGATCTTCATGGAAACGCCCTACCGCAACAACAAGCTGCTCGAGGACTTGGTGCAGACGCTCAGCGGCAGCACCCGCCTCTGCATTGCAGCCAACATCACCTCGCCTGAGCATGAGTTCATCCAAACCAAAACCATAGCTGAGTGGAAGGGCAAGCTACCGGATATTCACAAGCAGCCGGCGGTATTTCTGATCTATAAGTAAGGGATGTTCCAATACTCCGCCCACGCTTTAAGGCAGAAATAGCACGGCATGCAGCTGTTGTCTACCACCCCACAGGCTGCACATCAGTAGCGCCGGGCAGTTCGCGGCAGTCATCTGGATGTATAAAGATACCGACCGGGTACGGGATGTCGTTGGCCCTAATATCAACCTCCTGCATTACCACGCCTGATACATCAAAAAAGCCCAGCACCTGCTCTTCTGGTGTGCTTGTACTGCGCATGTTCCCTTTAATCTCTGAGGGCGGCGGATCAAACACGGTGCCGGTACTCTCTTTCTGCTGCCCCATGATCCGGTAAAACTCAAAAGCATCGGGGGTGATGGCATGCTGGTATACCTTCATTTTATACCTGGTCTGCAAATATTTCTCAAATGGGATAAAAAGCACTTCTCTATTGATCACCTGCTTGCCGTTGGTTAGGCGGTCGTCCGACACGGTAAAGGTTTCTTCTTTTTCCTGAATCCAGCAGCGAGCGCAGCAGTTTTTAGGGGCAGGGTCCCCCATATCGTTCAGGTAGTCCCAAGGCTGGGTAAGCACTTCATACTGCCGGGCAAAGGACCAGCGGTAATAATTCCGTACCTGAGCCGGATCCTGAAAATCCACCAGCACCTGGTAGCCCATGTGCTTTCGCTTTTCTTTATCGCCCTGCAAAGCAAATGTCTTTTCGTTGATCGCGAAGTGCACCTGCCCGATTGGCACAGGCTCCCTGAGCGTGATCGGCTCCGACCGGTATGACTTATCGGCCACATTTACCTGCAAGGTATAGGTATGGCCGGGCCTACCATAGGTGTTCTCAGCATCTACCGGATAGTAATAACCCGCCTGATCGTGGCTGAAGTAAAACTGCTCGCCTTCCTCACTCGTGATAATTACGGAAGCCCTTTCCTCAAACTTGTTGTATGGGTAGGTATAAGGCTGCGCATAAGAAAGCCGCACATAGTTTATGCCAGCCATGTTGGTAAAGCTGCCCTCCACCACCATGTGCTCCTGCTGGTCGTTGTTTTTAAAGTCGATCGGGTCGATACACCCCATCAACAGGATAAGCACTATGGATAAGAATTTCCTAAACATGTAGTCTTTGGTTAAAAACGGGCATTCAGGTTAATAGAAGGTATAGGCACCCCGATGATGGCCAGTTTGTAAGCGCCCGGCGGTCGGCCGTAATAATGTCTGAAAAAAGTAGAGTAGGCGTTCTTGCGCCCATACAGGTTATAGACCGAAAAGCTGGCAGTGTATGCAACCCGCTTTCGTTTCTCAAACTCATAATTGAGCGAAGCGTCCAGGCGGTGATAGTCCGGCATGCGGGCCTGGTTGCGGCCGACGTAATTTGCAAATATGTGTCCGTGGTAGCGGTACCAAGAGTCGGAGGCGGTAATCGGCCGGCCTGTGGTGTAATTGAAGTTTCCGGAGACAGTCCATTTCGGATGCAGCTGCCGATTCAGGAATACGTTCAGATTAAGGGGCTTGTCATAGTTAGACGGGTACCAGTTGCCGCTGTTGATGGTCTCTTCAGGAGTTTCGCCGTCGATTTGCCGCATAGATCGGGAGTAGGTCAGGCTGAGCCAACCGGTAGTGCGACCGGTGTTCTTTTTAAGCAGCCACTCCGACCCATACGCCATGCCTTTGCCAATCAGCAGCTCGGCCTCCAGCGCCGGGTTGAGCAGTAGCACAGCCCCATCCTTATAGTCCACCTGGTTCTGCAGCCATTTGTAGTATACCTCCCAACTGAATTCATAGGCATTGTCGGGCTTCACGTAAAAGTACCCGACAGCAACCTGGTCTGCTATCTGCGGCTGTATGTGTGTGTTGGCCAGTTTCCAGACATCCACCGGTGTGATGGCCGCTGTATTGGTCACTAATTGTAAATATTGCCGCGTACGGCTATAGCTGGCTTTCAGGGAGCGGGTGTCATTGAGCAAAAACCGGACAGAAGCTCTTGGCTCCAATCCCTGATAGGTATGTACTTTGCTGCCTTCGCCATAGTGTGTGGTGTCAGTAATGGAGGTTTCGCTGCGTGGCCTTCCTTCTGCAAAAACATACACATCCGTTGGGCCGCGCTTTACAAAATAGGTATGGCGCAAACCCAGCGAAACCGTCCAACGCGGGTTTAGGGTAACCTCATCATTTAAATAGGCATGGTACTCCGTGCCTTTGTCAATTTGCAGCTCACGCGGGTTGAGGCTGGAAGTACCGTAGGGCTCGAGTTTGCCAGGCTCGATGGTATAGTAGGAGGCGCCCCCTCCAAAGTCAATGGCATGACGCTCCAGCCCGAAGTAACCCAGGTCCGCTTTAATCTGCGTGAAGTCTATACCTGAGCTCATATTAAACTCATCGCCTGTCGCTATACCTTCTATTTGGTTGGTGTACGTGCTTTTGGCCACTGTCACTGTACTACTCAGGCTGTTGCCATACACATGGGTCCACTTTATGTTGCCGAGTGTGTTCGACCACTGGTAAGTCGTATCAAAAGGAAATTTAAAGCCGTCGTTGCTGTGGTAAGAAGAGAAAGAAACTGTGTTATTCTCGTTGAGTTTGTAGTTGGCCTTCAGGTTGAGGTCGTAAAAGTGGCCGGAGCTGTTTCGGATATTGTCGCTGTTGAACATACGGAGCAGGTAAGTCGGGTAGGCCGCCCGGCCAGCTGCCAGTATCGTCAGTTTAGGGCTTACGGGGCCATCGACACTAAACTTGGCGGAGATAGGCGATATACCTGCCTGGTACTGCGGGCGCTCTTCGTTGCCGTCGCGCAGTTGCACATCCAAGATAGACGAAATACGGCTGCCATACCTGGCCGATATGCCACTGCGGTGTAAGGTATAGCTCTTGAGCACATCGGGATTGTATACCGAGAAAAAACCGAACAGGTGCGCTGAGTTGAACACGGGCACATCGTCGAGCAGCACCAGGTTCTGGTCTGCACTGCCCCCGCGCACATAAAAGCCCGCCGTGCCCTCGCCGGCACTCACCACACCCGGCAAGCTAGACACCGATCGGATCACATCCACCTCGCCTAGCAAGGCAGGCATTTTAGTGAGTAGCTTCACGTCCATGTAGGTGCTGCCCATTTGGGTAGACTGCACATCCATCGACGATTTGGCTACTATCTCTACCTGCCTCAAATTGGTAGCTTTAGATTTCATTTGCAGGCGCACACTCGTGTCCCGAAAAAGGTTAACCTGCTGCTCCACACGCTCCATACCTAAGTATTGACTCTCCAGGGTGTATTCGCCTGGCGGCAAACTGACGCTAAATCGCCCCCGCTCATCGGTGCTGATCGTTTTGTTGCCCGGGTTTATCAGAACATAGGCGCCTGCCATCGGCTCACCTGACTGGCTACTTATTGTTCCGCTAAGCTCATAGTGCCTTTCCTGCCCTATTGCGGGCTCAGCATAAAAAAAGGAAAACAACAGAAGCAGCGTTAGCAAAGAAGCGAACCTGTGCATGAGAGTCGGTTGAAGTGAAAAGCGGTGAATAGCAATTTACAAATTCCAACATAAAATTATGTGTAAACATGAATTAAAATAAAAACAGAAAAGGCCCCCGGAAACCGAAGGCCTTTTTCAAATGAAGAAGACTACTACCTAGTTAATTAAACTTCTTCAATATTATCATTTTGTCTAAATCAGGTTACTAACGCGCATCCCAGAAAATACGGGTTGTCGCTTCGTCTCCACCAATGGCAGATGCAGCAGCGTTTACAGCGTCAGGGTTCAGCGTACGCTCAGTTGGCGGATAAGGGTAACGCACCGGCACTGTGTTGTAAGCTGGTCTGTACTGCGCGTCCGGAGCCTGTAGCTGTGGATAGTCCAGTCTACGGAACTCTGTCCAGGCATGGAACGGACGCTCATAAAGCGCGATCCACTTCTGTACACCAAGTGCCTCACGCTGCAATTCAGTCAGCGAGTTAGCTGGGCCAGGCACTGACATAGCGGCCAGGTAAGCTGCTACGCGTGGCTGAGCCAGATAAGCAGTAGCCTGCCCCTCTGCCACACCCCACTGCGCCATCGACGCTGTGATCGCTTTTCTGTAGTGATCGCCAGGAGCTGCTGTAATAAAGCCACGGGCGGCAGCCTCAGCCAGGTAGAACTCGATCTCTTCGTAGCCAAGCAAAATGGCTGGGAAATCAGGTGCCGTGATCGTAGGATTTACTTTCGAGAAGTTAGCATACGTGTTGTTGTTACCATAGATACCACCAACATAAGCACCATTGTGCAGTGTGAAATAAGCAGCACGACGTGGGTCATTCAACTCGTTCATTCTGTCAACCAGCGTAGCGGCAGGCACAAAGTCGTTACGACCACTCTGTACCAGGTTTGACCACACAGGGTTTACGTTTGGCGTAGTAGCTGTATATCTGAATACGGCCTGGTCGGCAGCTGACTTGAATACGCCTGGAGCGGCTTCGCTGGCAGCGGTTCTGGCACGCTCTGGATTCACATCCGCTACGGTCATACCGAGTTTCAGCTTCAACGAGTTAGCGAAAGTAAGCCAACGGGCTATGTTACCACCATAGATCAGGTCAGAAGACCCAAAGCTACCGGCACCTGCGGCACCTTCGGCGTTCATGGTAGCAATAGCGGCATCCAGTCTTGCAAACAGGTCTGCGTAGATTGCTGCATCATCGTCGTAGGTTGGGTAGATGATGTCGCGGTTCAGGGCCTCAGAGTAAGGAATATCCCCAAACGTGTTAACCAGTACAGACCAGGTATACACTTCCATCACCTCGATCACAGCTAGCTGATTTGCCTTTGTTGTAGCGTTCAGCGCCTGATCATCATTGATAATGATAGAGGCTTCTCTGAAGTCCATCAGCACATCGCGGTACAGCGTGAACCAGAAGTTCTGTGGAATGTTACGGCTTACCAGGTCGTACCGGCTTTCTTCTGGATACGTGGTATTCGCCCAGTGCTGTGAAATCAGCCTGAAGATGCCGGAGTTTACGTTAGGTGTTACCATTTGGTCCACCAGGTTACGCTGCGCATTAGCAAAAAGCATAGGGGCAGGTACCGAAACTGGGTTTTTGGGGTCTATCAGGTCGTCATCCCAATCCTTCGTACAACCGACGAAGGATATCGCGATCATCAAGAGTGCAAATATCTTTTTCATATTATTCTTAATTAAAATCTTGCTCTTACGTTAAAGCCCACATTACGCATCGTAGGGTAGGCACCACTTTGGTAACCCAGTGACAGGGTACCAGCGCTCAATCCTTCTTCTGGGTCAGAGTATGGCGTGTTCTTGTGGAAGATGTACAGGTTACGGCCATAGATCGACAAGTCGATGCCCTGGAACACCTTGAATCTAGAAACCAGAGACTCTGGAAGTGAGAAGCCTAAAGTAGCCTCTCTCAGCTTCACGTAGCTGGCGTCATACACGTGCATTTCAGGCGGGTTGTTGTAACCCATAGCGTAGAATACTTCTACACGTCTGTCGTTTGGCGTACCGTCTTCTTTCACACCTGGCAGAATCATACCACCACTGTTTTCAGCGTAGCTGCCGTCTGCGTTTCTAACTATAGGGTTACGCACTGGGTTGCCCAGGTCGTTTATGAAGGAAGTGTTGTCCGGAATACCTGTGTACTGGCCATAGGCCTGGTCAAGTGAGAACACGTCGCCACCTTTTTTCACATCGATCAGGAAGCCAAACGAAACACCTTTGTAACGGAACGTGTTAGACACGCCACCAATCCAGTCAGGGTTGATGTCGCCAATGTTGGTGTTGGCGTTTCTGTTCGACATGTATAGGCCGTTAGCACCTACTACACGCTGGCCGTTGTCGTTGTATACAAAGCCTGCACCTCTCATGATACCGAACGGCTCACCTTCAGCTGCGTTAAGCGACACACCACCCTGGAAGGCAGCGATCTGGTAGTTTGTAATAGGACCCAGGTCCACTACTTCACTTCTGTTTCTTGTCCAGTTGGCATTGATTGTCCAGGAGAAGTCATCTGTTTTGATTGGAGAACCGAAGGCACTCACTTCAAAACCTTTGTTTACCACCTCACCGGCGTTAATCCACTGGGCATTGAAACCAGTTGCTCTTGAAAGCGGAACGTTCAGGATCTGGTCAACGCTGCTTGCGTTGTAGTAAGTCACGTCAAAACCGGTACGACCGTCCATGAACGTCAACTCAAGACCAAGTTCCCAGCTTTTCGTACGCTCTGGCTTCAGGTCAGGGTTGTTTCTGGTACCGTTAACAGATGCCAACGAAGTAGAACCGAACGGAGCCAACAGGTTGTAAGTGTCATACACGCTCAGCGGAATTGCCATGTTACCTACCTCAGCATAGTTCGCTCTGATTTTACCATAAGTAAACCAGTAAGTTGGCTCCATTAATTCAGAGAACACAAAGCTACCAGAAATAGATGGGTAGAAGTAGTTTCTGTTGGCAGGAGGAAGCGAAGAAGACTGGTCAACACGAGAAGCTACGTCCAGGAAAGCCAGGTCTCTGTAACCCAGTGTAGCACTTGCGAAGTAACCGTTTACGCGAAGACGCGTGTCTTGCTCCACCGGAGGGCCGAGCGGGTTGCGTGAGTTAGAAAGCGAGTACAGGCGAGGCACAACCAGACCACCATTCGTAGCAGAACGGATCATAGAAGTCTTGGTGTCGCGGATGTTGGTACCTACAGTAGCTTTGAAGTTGAAGTCTTCAGAGAAATCTCTGTCAATATTGGCCATCAAGTCGTAGTTAGCTTCGCTGAAACGACCATTGTGTCTGGTATAGCTCGATACACCAACCGAACCCACAGCATAGCGCTCTTCACGGATCTCGTCATACGTATCAAGTGAGGCACGACCCATGATGTTCAACCAGTCTGTCAATTTGTAATCCAGGCGTACATAACCTAAGGCACGACGTCTGTTGTCTGAGTTGTAGTTCTCGTAACGCGTCCAGTATGGGTTGTCGAAGAACATTGGGCGAGGATCATTCCAGGCTCTTGGGTTCCAGGTTATGTTCTGGCGTGTATCCATGTAAGCACGCTCCTGCTCTTTCAGGTCTACGTCGATACCCCACCACTGTCTGAAGCCCTGGTTCGGGTTCAGGCCACTGTAACCAGTACCGTAACGGCCAAGACCATCAGTTTCAGTATAGTTTAACGAAGTAGTGGCTGTCAATCTGTCAACCAGGTCATAAGAAGTAGAGAAGTTAATGAAGTTCTTCGTTACGTTCGAGTTTGGCAGCATACCGTCGTTGCTATTGCGACCATAGTTCACTTTGAAAAAGCCTTTGTCGCTGGTACCGTCAATGGCGATGCTGTGTGATGTACCGTAAGTGTTTTCGAAGAAAGTAGTCGGGTCGTTAGCTCCTGCTACCCATGGGGTAGGACGTCCAAAGTTTGGAGATGTAGGGTCGAATGAATCCCAGTTCCAAACAAGCAGGTTCGGATCAAAACGTGGGCCGGCAGAACCGTCTTCGTTCAATACAACCACACGCTCCGGAGTTCCGTCACCGTTTACGTCATTGGCGTAGAAACCAGGGTACTCCGTGCTATACACAGCACCCGGATAGCCTCTACCGTAATCCTTCTGGAAACGGGTGTAAGTGCTTTTATCCATAGTTCCCCAGTTAGCACCAGAGTTAATGGTAACACCAATTCCCTGGCGCTTAGAGCCTTTCTTGGTTGTGATCATCACAACACCGTTGGCAGCACGCGAACCGTAGAGCGCTGTTGCAGCGGCACCTTTCAGGATAGTGTAAGTCTCGATGTCATCCGGGTTGATGTCGGCTGCGGCGTTACCGTAGTCGTAACCACCACGACCTGTCGCCTGGTTAGCTGTGTTGTTGGTGGAGTTATCGATCGGCACACCGTCAATCACGAACAAGGCCTGGTTGTTACCGCCAATTGACTTGTTACCGCGGATAACCACGTTGGTAGAACCACCGAGGTTGTTATTCTGCGACACCTGCACACCAGCCACACGACCAGAAAGTGCATTGGTGAAGTTCTGCTGGCGCGTCTGGGCTACTTCCTCGCCACCAATTGTCTGGGCGGCATAAGGGAGTTCGTTTTTAGTACGCTCGATACCGAGAGCCGTAACCACTACCTCACCCAACTGGCGGGTGTCGGTTCCCATAGACACATTCACGGAAGCTGCGTTGCCGATAGGCCGCTCAATGGTCTGGTAACCTACGAAGCGGAAAACGAGGGTATTGCTGCCTTCAGGCACATTTACAGTATAGGTACCATCTGCTCCTGTGGCAGTACCCACTGTGGTGCCTTTCACCAGGACGGTAACCCCTGGCAGCGGCTGATTGGTAGTAGCGTCTGTCACCGTACCGGTGATCGCCCTGACTTGAGCCATGGCCTCGTGAATCAAGGCCGACACAAGCAGCAGGCATAGCATTAGAATTTTTTTCATTGCGCTGTTTGTTTAGGTAAGAATTAAATCAAAATAGTTAAGGTGTTATTTTGTTACTGCGTCGGCTAACCGCGTCAGTCTGTTTGTTTTGTATTGATTGTGAGCAAAGGCTCGCTCTTTCTATTGATCACCTCCTTCTTCTATCGATTTCCTTCGCTTCTGAGATTTGATACTGTTTGATACTGATTAGTGACACTGATAGAAAGGACCCTGTAGAATGTCTTTGCCCAGACTCACCTGAAATGCTGAAACCAACATTATGAGGGGGCATTAGTACGACCCTAAACAGAAAATCTTCTCCAACAAATCGTTGTATCAGATACCGAGAAAGCTAGATTATATTAAATTATTTGTCAAAATAAGTATACAACTATTGCAAGAGCAGACAACAAAAGCCTGACTACAGTAGTCTGATAACCTTAAAAGCAGGCTATGTTACTTCGAAAAATACTTAGGAGGCCGCTAGTTTGGCTGAAATTGGTAAGCGGCAGTGGGGTAAAAATAACTCTGAGAGTAGTAGAGGTCTTTTCATTGTTTTATTTGTTTAAGGTGAGAGATGCTCAATTTTAAAGAATGTTTTCGGCTTTCACAAATATTTAGCGCGTTTTTTGACCTCAAGAACAAATTCTGCCCACTTTCCGAGTGCCTTTTAGGTGGTTCATATAGGCGGAATTTGAACAAAACGGTAAAAGCTCCTCTTTATACGAGCAACTATTAGAAAAGATAAATTTATTCAATACTATAACAGAAAAATTAAATTTTTAAAACATAAGCTGAACAAAATCAAGATTTTAGCTTTCTTAGCCTCAGGTATAACCTCAGAATAAATTCTGCCTCAGCACCCCAGCCTTCCAGTACTAAATGCAAAAAGCCCGCTCCTGTCGGGAGCGGGCTTTTCAGATATGCTTAAACTTTGGCTTAACTCATCAGTTGGAAAACGGCAAAAGCGGATACATACGCCAGCCCCGTCATGTAGACCAGTTGCGCCAGTGGCCAAGTCCAGCTCTTCGTTTCGCGGCGCACAATGGCCAGCGTACTGATGCACTGCATAGCGAAGGCGTAGAAGATCAACAGCGAGAAAGCCCGGGCCGGCGTGAAGAACGGGTTGCCATCAGCGTCCTTCTCTGACATCAGCTTGTCTTTTATCGTGCTCACGTTTTCTTCTTCGCCTATACTGTAGATCATAGAGATCGTGCCTACAAACACCTCGCGGGCAGCAAAGGAGGTCAGCAGGGCTATACCTATCTTCCAGTCGTAGCCCAGTGGCCGGATGGCCGGCTCAATGGCCTGCCCGAATTTGCCCGCGTAGCTCGACTCCAGTTGATAGGAGGCGATCAGGTTATCGGTTTGCTCTTCGCCCAGGCCTTTCACTTCAGCCTCCGCTACGGCGCGCTCCTCGGCACGTTCAAAGCTGTCGCCGGGACCGTAGGAGGCCAGCACCCACAGGATAATGGAAACCGCCACAATGATCTTACCGGCCTCCAGCACGAAAGTCTTGGACTTCTCAAAAATGGTTAGGCCCACGTTTTTCCAGCGCGGCATGCGGTATACTGGAAACTCCATGATGAAGTAGCTGCGCTCACGGGCCTTCAACAGTACTTTGAGCAGTAGTGCCGAGAAGATGGCCGACAGGAAGCCCAACAGGTATAGGCCCATCAATACAATGCCCTGCAGGTTCATAAAGCCGAGGTAGTATACTTCCGGCACCACCAGGGCAATCAGCACCGTATACACCGGTATGCGGGCCGAGCAACTCATGAGCGGCGTCACGAAAATGGTAATCATGCGGTCTTTCCAGTTCTCGATCGTGCGCGCCGACATCACAGCCGGTACCGCACAGGCCACACCTGAAATAAGCGGCACCACACTTTTTCCGTTCAGACCGAATTTACGCATGATCTTGTCCATCATGAAAGTCACTCGGGCCATGTAGCCGGTTTCTTCCAGAATGGCGATAAAGGCAAAGAGTATGGCAATCTGCGGTATAAAAATCAGCACGCCGCCCAAACCGGCGATCACGCCTTCAGTGAGCAGGTTGATCAACGGCCCGCTAAAGTTCTCCTGAATAAGGCCATTCAGTGCGGCTATACCTTCGTCGATCAGGTCCATCGGGTAGCTGGCCCAGGCAAAGACCGCCTGGAACACCATGAAAAGCAGCGCCATAAAAATCAGGTAGCCGTAGACCCGGTGCGTCAGAATCTGGTCGAGCTTGTTGCTGAACTTCTCTTCTTCCTTCGCCTTTTCTACCCGCACCACATCGAGCAGCACCTCGTTGATGCGCACATAACGGGCGATGGTCTCGTTGGCCTGCTCTATGGTGGACCTGAATTCCTGTGCTTCCAGCAGCTGCGCCATCCATACTTTGTCCTCCTCCGACAAGAAACGCAGGTGCTTGTACTGGTGTGCGTAGTGCAGGGCCAGGTAATCGTTGCTCAACCTGAACCGCTCTTTTATTTGGTCTACCATTGGCCTGAGCTTGGCCGGCACCTCAAAGAATGAAACCTCGGTGGCTGTCAGCTGCTGCGAAACAAGGATTTTGAGCGCCGCTATACCTATGCCTTTGCGAGCATTCATCGGTATAACCGGTACACCCAGGTCGCGCTGCAACACTTCGATGTCGATCTTCACACCTTCGGTTTCTGCCACGTCCATCATGTTGAGAGCCAGGACAGCAGGTATGCGCAGGTCCGCCAGCTGTGTGAACAGCAGCAGGTTCCGCTTCAGGTTAGAAGCGTCAGCCGTTACGATTACCAGGTCAGGGCGCTGAGTAGAAGCCGGATCGTAAAGCAGGTCGATGATCACCCGCTCGTCGAGCGATTTGGGGTATAGACTGTAGCTGCCAGGCAGGTCAATGATCTGTGCCTTGAGCTGCGGCGTCAGCTGACTGATACCGGTCTTCTTGTCGACGGTAACACCCGGAAAGTTGCCCACCTTTTGGTTAAGGCCTGTGAGTTGGTTGAAAAGTGAAGTTTTACCCGAGTTCGGGTTGCCAATTAAAGCAATTCTGGCCACCGGGTGATGGACAGGTACTTTTTTGGCTTCCGGCGCTTCCGCCTCTATAGTAACAGCCATGTGGTAATAATCTACTTCAGCAGAATGGTTTCAGCTTCGTCTAAACGGAGTGAGAGCGTATAGTCGTTCACGATGATGGTGACAGGGTCTCCGAAGGGGGCTTTACTGTTCAGCTTCACCTCCGCACCAGGTATACAGCCCATCTCCAGCAGCTTGAGTGCCATTTCCGGGTCATTAAGGCTAGAAATCTCCCCGCTCTCTCCGATCTTCAGATCGCGCACACTTTTCTGTTCTTGTGATTCCTGTATCCTGTTACGCACGATTTCTCTTCTTTTATTTAGACTGTTTATAAACAACTGCAAGATACAAGCTGTTCCCCGGTATTGCAAAAGAATAGGACTTATGATTTGAAGATAGGAGGATTTGGGGATGAGAAAATTTAGAGATGTGAAAATGAATGTGCTGGCGGGGTAATGCACTGATGGCGAATTCAGGATCCGGACCTCTCAAATTTTAAGGGGCAATTGATTTGTGGTCTGACGGGCGTGGGCTTGTTGAGGCTGAGTTCTTGACCGGGTCACAGGGCCAGGTATAGGATGGCAGGTGCTTACAGGTATAGCATAGGTTCAGAACAGGCATCAATGACGTTTATTTAAGCATTCCGTTGTCATTTTGAGCACTAGTGAGAAATCTGAAATGTTGCCAAATTCTAGAGATGAACCAGATCTCTCCATTCTGTCGAGATGACAATTAAGGTCTACTACTCCTTAAGTTGACGGCATGGGTATAGGACAGGTATAGCCGTACCAGCTACAACCGAAAGCAGGCTTTTTAACCTGCAATACATCAATCTATCATAAATACTCCCATTCCATAATTAACCCGTTAGCACATTCCCACATTAGCACTTTACCGAATTACTCCGAAAAGAAGATACGCTTGACACGTGAGCTGACGTTGGTGAGCAGTTCGTAGGGGATGGTGCCAATGCGCTGCGCCAGCTCCACGAGTGTAAGCTGCGGGCCAAACACCGTCACTTCGTCGCGAACCTTGGCAGGTATACCGGTAACATCAACCATGCACATGTCCATGCACACGTTGCCGATGATCGGGGCACGCTGTCCTGCAATGATCACTTGCCCGGCTCCGTTACTGAAGCGACGGTCATAGCCGTCAGCGTAACCGATGGCGATGGTGGCGATGGTCTTGTCGGTGTCGGCTATACCTTTGCGGCTGTAGCCCACGGTTTCGCCTTGGCGGATGTGCTTGATTTGGGAGATGGTCGTTTTGAGCGTACTCACAGGTTGCAACGCCTCCTGCTCCGAGCCCGTAGACTCCACTCCGTACAAGCCTATACCTAGCCGCACCATGTCCAGCTGGTGCTCCGGGAAGCGCACGATGCCCGCCGAATTGAGAATATGCTTGAGCAAGGTATAGCCGAGGCGTTCTTCTGCTTCCGCAGCCAAAGCGGTGAAGTTTTGCAGCTGCATCCGCGAAAAATCGTCGTGTAGGGCTTCGTCGGCCCCGGCCAGGTGACTGAAAGCGCTCACCACCCGCACCTGCGGATGCTCCCTTAATAAGGAGAAAAGCTCGTCGAAGTCTTCTTCTGTAAAGCCAAGACGGTGCATGCCGGTATCGAGCTTCAGGTGAATCTTGTAGCTGATATCAGGCTGGGCAGTTGCCAGAAAATCGCGGAGTAGTTCCAACGAGTAAATCTCAGGCTCGAGGCTGTACTGATGCAGTTTGGCCAAGCTGTCCGGCGACGGGTTCATGACCATAATCGGGAGCGTGATGCCGTGCTCGCGCAGGCTCACGCCTTCGTCCACGTAAGCCACTGCCAGGTAGTCTACCCGATGGAACTGCAAGAGGTTCGCTACCTCGAAGCTGCCGCTGCCGTAGGCGAAGGCTTTTACCATCACCATCAGCTTGGTACCCGATGCCAATTTAGAGCGGTAATAATTGAGGTTGTGCACCAGCGCATCCAGGTTCACCTCCAGCACCGTGCCGTGCACCTTCTGCTGAAAAGCCTGCACGATCTTTTCGAAACCGAACACGCGCGCGCCCTTCACCAGCACCAGCTCGTTACGGAACTGTTCAGAACTGAACTGCTGCAGGAACTCGGCAGTGCTGGCAAAAAAGGTTGTTTCGCAGCTAAACTTAGCGCCATGCGCCTGTATGGTCGGCCCTATCCCGACCAGGCGCTCCACCTGATGGGCTTTGGTCAGGGCAGCTACTTCGCTATAGAGTTTCTCCTCCGCCATACCCGACTCCAGCAGATCAGAAAGTATAAGCGTACGCCTTCCCCGCTTCGGCTGACTGGCCAAAAGATCAAGAGCGATGGAAAGGCCCGCGAGGTCGTTGTTGTAGGTGTCGTCGATCAGGTAACAGCCGTTGATGGCTTCTTTCATTTCGAGGCGCATGGCCACGGGCTGCAGCCGGTCCAGGCGATCCTGAATGGCTGTCAGGTCGGTTCCGCGTTGCAGCAGCACCGCCAGGCAGTGCAGGGCATTTTCCACCGAAGCATCGTCTGTGAAAGGGATGGCCAGGCTGTGCTGCTCACCCCGGAAGGTATAGCCCACAATGGTCTTGTGACCGGAGATGCTGCTATTGCGAATCTCCACGTCTGCCTGCTGCCTGCGCGACCAGGTAAAGGAAAGTATACCCTGGCGCTGCACTGCTTCGTGTATCAGCTCATGGTCCAGGCAATAGAAGAGTAGCCCGACCTTACTGAACAGCTGCATTTTCTCCGCTACTTTCTGCCGATGGTCGGTAAAGCCCTCGTCGTGGGCGCTGCCAATGTTGGTGAACAGCCCGAGGGTTGGCTGTATGATATGCTGCAGCTTCTGCATCTCGCCGGGTTGCGATACACCTGCCTCGAACAGTCCGAAGGTATGGTTCTGATCCAGCTGCCACACCGAGAGCGGCACCCCGATCTGGGAATTGTAGCTGCGCGGGCTCTTCACAACCAGTTCCTCCGGACTCAATAGTTGCGCCAGCCACTCCTTCACGATGGTCTTGCCGTTGCTGCCCGTGATGCCCAACACAGGTATACGGCACTGTGCCCGATGCCACGCCGCCGCCACCTGCAAAGCCTCCAGGCTGCTGTGCACCTGCAGGATGTTAGCCTCCGGGTATAGCGGTGCCAATCCTGCCGCCTCTTCCACCACAAACTGCCGCACACCCAGCCTGTAGAGTTGCCCCAGGTATACGTGCCCGTCATTGTGGCGCCCCTTGATGGCAAAAAACAGCGTGCCCGCAGGCTGCGAGAGCTTGCGGCTATCGGTAAGCAGGTGCACCACGGAAGTGTCCTGCCCCTGCTGTACTACGGTGCCGCCTGTAATGGCTTGAAGCTGGGAAAAGGTGAGCATACAAATTAATTTAAAGCTCAAAGATAATGTTTCATGCGAAGGGTTGTGGTGCGCTGCAAAGAATTAAACAAGCCGGCAATAGATGTTGAAACTCATATACTGAGCACTATATAGCAGCATTTTCAAAATCAAAACAATACCTTTGCGCTCTTTTTAGTTTAAAATGGAAACGACGAATACCAAACCATATTACGCGGCAGGTATAGCGGCCTTCGTAATCTGGGGCTTCATCCCCTTCCCGCTCAAGGCCTTGGCCGACTACCCAAGCGGGCAGATACTTTTTTTTCGGGTGGCTTTGTCTGTCATCCTCCTGTTGCTTATTACAGTACTGTTCCGGCGGAAGAACCTGATGCAGACGATAATGCAGGTAAAGGCCTCCAAGCCGCGTGAGGCCCGTAAGTTCCTCCTCTATACCTTTCTAGGCGGCTCGCTGCTGACCATTAACTGGCTGACTTTCATTTATGTGATCAACCACATCAACATCCAGACCGGCTCTTTCTCGTACCTGCTCTGCCCGATCCTGACGGCGGTGCTGGGCTTTACCTTGCTCAAAGAAGAACTGCGGCCAAACCAGTGGGTGGCCATCGGGCTGAGTGCGCTGAGCTGCGTGCTGATCGGGACGGGCGAACTGACGAGCCTGTTGTTCAGTCTGCTGATTGCGCTGAGTTACGCCTTTTACCTGATCACGCAGCGCCTCCTCAAGGTATACGACAAGATCGTGCTACTCACACTTCAGCTAGTGCTCTCTTTTGTTTTCATCGCACCCTTTTACGAGCAGTTCAAAGGCAGCTCTGAGGTGGTGCTGGACGGACACTTCTTTTTAATGACAGGTATACTGAGCGCTGTTTTTACGGTGCTGCCGCTGTTCCTGAACCTCTATGCACTAAAAGAGCTCACTTCCGGCACCATCGGCATCCTGATGTACATAAACCCGATTCTCAACTTTGTGGTGGCGTTCCTGTACTTCAACGAAGAAACCACGGCGGTAAAGGTGGCGGCCTATGTGCTGATCTTTATCTCGGTGATCATCTACAACATCAACCTCAAAGGCCGCAAGAAAACGGGCGCCGGCCTGGTGATTCCGCCCGTGGGCACTACGGCAGTGGTAAAGTAGCTGCAAGCCATAAACAAGAGGCCATACCTGATCGCTTTCAGGTATGGCCTCTTGTTTGATTTGCCTGTTACTGTCCTTGCCTGCTTTTATCCGCAGCCAGGTTCAATTAGGTTGCGCTGTTAGGGCTGCTGATTGGGGTTCTTTTGTTGTTGCTGTTGCTTTTCCAATTCTACCCGCTGGCGGGCTACTGTATCTACGTTAGAAGGCAGGTTGCCAAAGCGGTCGGCCTGCTCGCCTGTTTCAGCTGTGTCTCCAATGGGGGCTGGGCGCGGCTTGGTCAGGTTTTGTGCGGACTCGCTCTTGTTTGTGATAGCTTCGGCGGTACTGGTATCATCTACCGGGTCAGACTGTGGTCGCTCGCCGCAGCTGGTACCCAATACCGCTACCAGCGCCAGCGCCAATCCTGTTATTAGTATATCTTTTAGCTTCTTCATGGTCGTGTATAAATGGTTATGAACTGTGCTTTTTTAACGGCCATCCTGTGTATTTGGTTATAAAACAGCACCCACCCGGCACTATACCTTAAAATCCAAACCCGAACCGTAGCCCGGTGTGCACTTTCTGCCGCTCCTGAAACGAGGTGAAGAAATCGACGCGCAGCACTTTGAAGATGTGCTCTATACCCAGGCCAAGTTCCAGATAGTTCTCCGACTCGCGCGTGTTTAGGTAATGCAAACTCACCACCTCCTGCCACTTGAGCTTGCGGAAGAGCGGGATTTTGTTGAAGAGAAAGCCGTTGAAGTGATGCTCGTAGTGCCCTTCCAGGTAGCGGCTGCTGGTGCTATACCTGTAGTAGTCGAGCAGCTGGAAGCCGGTATACACGCCCGCAAACACCGTTCGGTTGCCATTGAAGTGACGGTAGTCCATCAGCTGCATGTTCTCCTTGCCCCAAAAGGTGCCACCGGTAAAGCTAAACTCGCTGCTGCCCAGCAGGCCCAGGCTAAAGTCGTCGGAAATACGAAGCGCCAGGGTAGTATACCTCACATCGCCGCCTAGGGCCTTGATGCCGCCCCGGTAGCCCAGCGAGAAGGTAGGCCAGCGCGACCCGATGTTGATTTTGCGGTCGGGTCGGGAGATGTAGTTCATGCCCGGCCGGAAAGCGACAGTAAAGGCCGCCGTCAAGGCCTGGTGCGGATTGAAAGAGGCATCGGCCAGCTCGGCGTTCTCGGGCACATTGGAGGTGAAGCCGCCGCTGCTGCTTTCCCGGAAGGTATAGTCGGTGGAATTCTCCAGCTGCATGCGGTGACTGTAATCAAGCGAGGTAAGGATGGTAACGCCATTTAGTATCTCAGAGCGGTAGTTCACCCGGGCGTAGTCGCGCTGGTAAAGCTTGAGGTAGTTGCGCTGCAGCAGCAAGGTATAGACCGTGTTGGCAAACGGTGAGATCGGGTTGGTGGAGTTGATCTGGTCCACAAAGCGGCCCCCTTCCACCGAAATCATGCTCCGCTTGATGGGGTCGTAGGTATAGCCCACGCGCAGTTTGGCGTTAAGTTTCTCGTTGGCGAGTCCATAGCGAATGGTCGGTTCTATTTCGTAAAAGCGACGGTCCTCAAAATTTTGCCGGTACTCCATGCCCACGTTTAGCACGGTGCCCTCCACGGTGTTGTACTGCAGCACGCTCGGTCCGCCCGTCAGGCTCAGCAGCGGGTCGATCCGGAAAAAGCGCCGCTCGTAAGTGTTGTTGTACGTATAGCCGCGCGTAAAAAAGCTCCCGAAAGTAGGTTTGTTACGGATGCGGTCCACCGAGTCTTTGTATACCCTGGACTCGCGAATTTCCTCCAGGCTGTCTTTGCGCTGGTAGTCGGTTTGCTCCTCCTCGGTGAGCGGCACCGGCCGGATCTCAGCCCAGTAGGCCGAGTCGCGGGTATTGGCTTCTTTCTCCACAACCAGCACCTCACGGCTGAACAGCTTTTCGTCGTGTATGGCAGGTTGCTCCTCGGGTGTTGCCGATATAGGTTCGATCACCCGCGCCCGCTGCCGACGGGCGGGCTTCACTTCCACCGCCAAGGCATCTTCCACCACTTCCGACTCCGGCTCCACCACCGTTGGCGGACGGCTGTAGGCGGGCTGCACCTTATACCTGGAGTACACGCCTGTGGCATAACCGCCTCCTTTAAAGCCAAGCCCCGATGCCTCAAAAGTAAAGCGCTGCGACACCGGCATCCAGACATGGTCTTGCACCGGGGCGTATACCTGCCGCACTCTTATAAAATCGACGAAATCGATACCCGCGTTTTTAGTGAGGGTGAGATCCGTGCTGTGGATGCGCCAGGAGCCGTCCACGATGTAGATGTTCCCTTGAAACACCGGGTCGTTCTTGCGCCTGGGTATGACTTTGATCTTGTTGATCGTGCGCCCGTTTTCCTCGAAAGCGCCCTGGTACTCAAAGCGGTAAAAGAAGAGCGCGTTATTGGCCAGTGGCGACACAAAGCCCCGTTCGCTTAGCCCCTCCACCTTCAGCAGATTATCATAGAAGCTGATGTTCATCTCTGAGGCTTGGTTAAAGCTGAAGCCCTGTTTCTTGCCGCTCACTTTAGATGAGATGACGCGCTCGTTTACTTTGTTCGGTTTCTTGAAATGCAGCTCCGACACCGACTCCGACAGGTATACGATGCCCGTGTCCACATCCACCACCCGCACCCCCAGCACCTTGCCGGGCACTTTATCCATGCGGGCCACGCCTTTCATGTACACCCGGGCGCTCCAGGCATTCACTTCGTCGCGGTGGTACTTGCGCAGCCGGATGGCGTTGCGCATAATGCCGTAAGCCGGGTCTTCGTCGGCTGCCTTCACCACGACCTCTTTCAGGTTGAGTACTTCCGGCAGCAGCTGCACGTTCAGTTCCTGCGCGCCATCGCCGATCGTCACCGTTTCGATGCGGGCCCTGTACCCGACATACTTAAACTCCAGGGTATAAGTACCGGCGGGTAGCTGCAGTTGGAAATTGCCCTGATCGTTTGAGGCAGTGCCGCTGGCGGTTTCTTTGATGTAGATGCTGGCAAAGGGCAAGCCCTGGTTGTTCTCATCAGTGATGCGCCCGCGCAGGACACCCGCCATGGTGATAGCTGGCAGCAGGTATAGCAGGAAGAGTAGAAAAGCAGGGCGCATGTACGGGGCTCTTGTGTTGGATGTTCAGCTTTACAATTTAAGAACTAACGACAAAACGTGCCCTTCATGTTTAGCTTTTTCATAATTTAAGTCTGGAAAACTCTTCACAGGTATACGCTTTTTTTATCCCTATACCTCAGAAGTTGAACACGGTGCATGCGTCAAAATATGGCTAGCAGATGAAGACGGCTTCATCTGCGCGCTAAACCTTAGGCAGCTTCGTTTCGTGGGCGTCGATCTCGCGCTGAGACAGTCGGTTTTTGTAGCGCACGTTCAGCACTACCCCTACCAGCACAAGTCCCATACCTACATAGGTGGCCAGCTCAAAGTGCTCGTCGAACAGGATAAAGCCCAGCGATAGCGCGTAGATGATGCCGATGAAGTTGAGGTTCGCTACTTTCGAGATTTCCTCGGCCTGATACGACATGGTCATGTAATACTGCCCGAGCTGTGTGAGCACACCCACCAGCAACAGTATACCCCAGTCCCACCCTTCGGGCTGCACCCAATTGAAAATGGAGTAAATGCCTGATATAGGCAGCGCCACCAGCGGGAAATAAAACACGATCACCAGTGGATGCTCCCGCACATTGAGGCGACGAATGAAGTTATAAGCTAACCCTGAGAAAACCGCACTCAGTACCCCCAGCCACACATAAAAAGAGTCGGCACTGGTATCAAAGCCCTCGATAACCAGAATACCTGCAAACGAAACAGCAAAAAACACCCACTGCCAGGGCTTCACTTTCTCTTTCACGATGAAGATGCCCATGATCGTGGTGAAAATGGGCGACAGGTATTGCAGGGTAGCCGCAGTGGCGAGCGGTATATTCTGCAGCGTATTAAAGAACAGCATCAGCGCCACGGCCCCAGCCGCCCCGCGGGCGATCAGGAGGCCGTAGTTACTCCCCCATACCCTCACCCGCTTACTGCGCAACACCACATAGCTCATCACCAGCGACACCACCGAGCGGAACAAAATCACCTCAATAGCAGGTATATGCGGCACCATCTTTACGCACACATTCATGAGCGAAAAGAACAGGGTGGACAGCAGCATGTACCTGACTCCTTTTGAAAACATATTCGAAATTACTATTGCAACCACAAAGGTGCGGGTAATTCAATTTAATTGTTGATTTAATTGCGGTATTGCTAACTTGTTTTTACTTAAAATAGCGCAACTCTTGCAGGCCCAAACTTGTTTTAAACAGGAGCAACACGAACGATTTGGAACGACAGAAAAAACAGAAAACCTATACCCCCAAAGAAGCCCTGATCAAGGCGGCAGCTTACTGTGCCTACCAGGAGCGAACCCAGCAGGAGGTGCGCACCAAACTCTATACCTACGGACTTGAACCTGATGATGTAGAGGAAATTATTGTGCGCCTCGGGCAGGAGAAAATGCTGGATGAGGAACGCTACGCCCAGGCTTATGTGCGCGGCAAGTATGGCCTCAAGAAATGGGGTCGCCGCAAGATCGTGCAGGGCCTCAAAGCCAAAGGCATCTCGGACTACTGCATTAAGCAGGGCTTGAAAGAGATTGACTTTGAGGTATACGATCAGAACCTGCAGCAACTCCTGGAGAAAAAAAACGCCTCCGAAAAAGAAAAGAACCCCTTTGCCCGCCGCCAGAAGCTAACTTATTACCTGGTCAGCAAAGGCTATGAAAGTGATTTGGTGCAGGATGCGATAAAGAAGCTGGAGAGTTGAGGAATTTAGAAAGGTATAAACTGTAGGGACAGGTCGCGACCTGTCCGAATCGTGCACGAAAGATTTCGCCTAGTGGCAGAAAGGAATGCTGTCAACTTCAGAAATAGTGAGCCGAAACTGTCATCTCAAAAAAATTGAGAGAGCTGGAATATTTCAGTACCTTAACTACATTCCTGATTTCTCCCAAAAGAGGGCCCCTACCCCCAGGTCGAAATGACAGAAAAATGTCTATTTGGCGTCATAGGGACAGGAGTGGTTAGAGCTGGTAGAGTAAAAAATAACTAAAAGGCTTATACCTGTATTATATAGGAATTGCGGGAATCCCCCTCTCGAGAGCGGTGGGTTAATCGTGCACCCAACAATTTAACCATCAACAATTTAACAATCCAATCATCACCTCCTCTTCGGCATTTCCGGATTCTGGATACGCCGCTGTGGCACCAGCACCACTTTTCGACCAGTCACTTCCTCTAAAATAGGCTTGAGTACCTTCTCGGCGTTTACCTGCGTCTGGCGCAGGATGCCGGCGTTGATGGCCGCTTCTTTCACGTTGGACTCGGCGTAGCGGTAGCTTTCCTGCACCAGGTCGGCATCCTGGAAGTAGGTGTTCTCCTTTGAGAAGACTTTGGACTTGCTGTGGTCTATCTTGTAGTAGCAGAGCTCTGGCTCCGGCAGACTGATCTGCACCAGCGAGTCGCCCTGAAAAAGAATGTCTTGCTCGGTCAGCTTCGTAAAATCAATACAGCCCACAGCTTCTCCCGTCACGATCAATACTACTTTAGAATTTGGCACCCAGCGCGACACGTTCTTCTCGTATTCCACTACATCTTTGAAATTATAGCGCACCAGCTCCATCTTTCCGAGCTCTTCCACAGTGGTCAGGATGGTGTTGTAATTCACGATGACTTCAGGTTGTTTCTCGTCGGGGCCGAAGGTGTCTTTCACTTGTCGCCAGACATACCAGCCTACCAGCAGCAACAGGATGAAGGGCAGCAGGCGGAACAAAAGTCGGATGAGGGGCATGAGCAGGTTTATGTCGATTGTGTTAACTACGGTCTACACAGCAATTTTGGTGCTAAAGTTCAAATCAGCTACAGCGCTATACCTAGCCTTTCCTCAAAACCAGCATTGCCCTGCAGCCCGCCGGTATGCACTGCCACTATACGACTGCCTCGCGGGAAGTAGCCTTTTTGGATCAGATCAACCAGGCCGTAGAACATTTTGCCGGTATAGACCGGCTCCAACGGCAAGCTATGCTCCTGCTGAAAGCTGCGTATAAAGTCCAGCAATTCCAGTTTTACCTTGGCGTAGCCGCCGAAGTGGTAATCAGTGATCAGCTGCCAGTTGTGGTAGTGCTGGCCGTTATACCTATCGACCAGTTGTTCAATCTCCTCACGAAGGAATTCTCCTCCCTTCAAAGCCGGAAAGCCAAGCACTTGTTTTTCTCCTCCAAGTCCGGCAATAATACCTGCCAGAGTACCGCCCGTGCCGCTTGCACAACAGATGTAGTCATAGTCGATCGGGATGTCTGACACAATTTCAGTGCAGCCTTTTACGGCTAGGGCATTAGTACCGCCTTCAGGTATGATGTAAGGATCTCCGAACTGCCCGGCCAGTTGAGTTAGGTATACCGGATCGGACTTCTGCCGGTAAGCCTCGCGGGAGATATAGTACAGTTCCATACCTGCCGATGCGGCGAAGCTGAGTGTCGGGTTGAGCGGCAGGTGCTTCTCTCCCCGGATGATGCCGATGGTTTTGAAATCGAACTCCTGCCCCGCCGCTGCTACTGCCGCGATGTGGTTGGAGTAGGCCCCGCCAAAAGTCAGCAGTGTGTCGTGCTGAAGCCGCTTGGCCTCCTGCAGGTTATACTTGAGTTTGCGCCACTTATTGCCCGAAATGGTCGGGTGAAGCAAATCCTCGCGCTTGACCCAAAGCGCTATACCTTGCGCCTCCCATACCTTGCTGTGTAGCTGTTGCAGCGGTGCTTCCATGTGCTTTAAAACAAAGGCCCCGATCTGTTCAACCGGGGCCTCAATTTATACGATCACTTCTTTATCTACTTCTACAGGCTTGCGGCGCATCCCATAAAAGATAGCACCACCGATGACTACGAGCAGCAAAATGGATGAGATCAATGAGATGGTATTGCCCAAGGTATAAGAGCTCGGCTCGAACTTAAATTCGATAGTATGCTGACCAGCCGGCACTTCCATGGCACGCAGAATGTAGTTCACCCGGATATGGTCCACAGGCTGTCCGTTCAGGTAAGCCTGCCAGCCATCTTCATAATATACCTCGGAGAACACTGCCAGACCGGCTTGCGCTGCATTTACGGTGTAGGTTAAGGCATTTGGCTGGTACTCGGTCAGCTCGATGGTAGAACCCTCGGCATTATAATTTGTAGCAGCTGTCTTAAACTTCGACACGTCCACTACTGCCGTAGTGCTGGCATCCAGCCCGTTCAGCGCTTCGATCTCTTCATCCGGGCTGTTTACCGTTTTTACTTCGCTCACAAACCAGGCATTGCCCAGGGCACCTGGCACACGCTGCACCGGCTGCTGTGGATCGCCCGTGATCACGTAACGGGTATTGAGCATGCGCAGTACCTCCAGGTTGTTCTGCACAATGTGACGGTCAATTACGTCCTGGTAGCGGCGCAGCTTGGCGCCATGGTAGCCACCCACTGACTTATGGAAATAAGAAGTACGGGCATCGTTAAACGGATTCGGCAGGTATAGCACACGGTAGTGCAGGTCTTTGTCCTGCAGGATCATCTGGTCGGCTTTGGTCGGCTGGAAATGGTTCTCTACGATACGCTTCTGAAAATCGCCATCGTTGAGGTAACGCTTGTTCACGCTCCACAGGTCCACCAGTATCAGCAGACCTATACCTGCCATGGCCATGGTGGCTGACAGTTTACCTTTCAAATAAAAGTATAGCAGACCAACCGACAAGGCTATGAAGACAAAGGAACGCAGGGCATCCGAGCGCATCATGCTTTCGCGGTCAGCCCGGATAGCGTCAACCGGGAAATAAGACTGCTGCAGCTGCGGATCCACAGTGCCGATAAAACTGGCTGAACCGGCAAACACCCATACCAGCAGACAGACACCGGCTGTGATACCTCCTGAAATCAGCAGTTTATTGTCTAGGTCTTTGATCTGACCACGATCACGGATAAGCTTGTAGAGCGCCAGTATACCTAGCAGTGGCATCGTGATTTGCGCAATGATCAAGGCAGACGATACCGCCCTGAACTTGTTGTAGCCAGGGAAGTAGTCGAACATGAAGTAGTTGAAGACCTCAAAGTTCTTACCCCAGGCCAGCACAATCGATAGGATGGTGGCGCCCAGCAGCCAAATGCGGGTAGGTTTGTGCACGATAAAAAGTCCCAGCACGAACAGGAAAACGATGATCGCGCCCACGTATACAGGACCGCTCGTCATCGGCTGTGGTCCCCAGTAGGTTGGCAAGCCCTGCTCGAGCGCCTGCTCTGCCTGCACCGGCGGCATTCCCAGACCCAGCAGCGCCTGGTAGCTTTCCGAGTCTTTGTCAAGCCGGGTGTTGTTGCTGCTTCCTCCATAAAAATCAGGTATAAGCAGCGTGATGGTTTCGCCTACGCCATAGCTCCAGCTAAAGGCATAATCGCGGTCGAGGCCACTGGAAGTTTTATCGCCGCTGTTGGCCACGCTCAGCTCCGACTTGCCACGGATACTGTGCTGGCTGTACTCGGCCACAGTATAGAGTCTGCCGAAGTTAACGCCCACAGCCAACACAGCCGCCACTGCTAGTATCAAGCCACGCTTAATCAGGTCAGCTATTCTGCCCTCTCTCACGGCATAGATCAACTCCACCACCATCCATACCAGCACCATCAGGAGCATGTAGTAGGTCATCTGGAGGTGGTTGAAATGCAGGTTGAGGGTGAGCCCCAGCGTAAAAATGGCAGCCCCTATCCAGACGTTTCGCCGGAGGGCATAGAACATACCGGCCAGCACCAGCGGAATGTAGGCAATGGTAAGAGACTTGGTATTGTGACCCGCCTCCAGAATAATGAAGTTGTAGGATGTGAAGGCAATGGCGATGGCGCCGATGATCGACACCCAGGTATTGAGCCGCAAGGTGACCAGTAGAATGTAGGCACAGAGCAGCGTAATGAAGATATTGCCCGCCATGGCCGGCATGTTGAAGGTCAGGATGCTATGGATGTAGCCCGAAAGGTCGCCTGAGTAGCGGGTGTTGATCAGGTAGGAAGGCATGCCGCTGAACATGGAGTTTGTCCAGAGGGTTTCTTCGCCAGTAGCCTCGCGGTAGTCTTGTATCTCTTTGGCGCCGCCCTTAAACTGCAGGATGTCGTGCTGGGCCATCGCCTTGCCCTCAAACAGGACAGGAGCGAAGTATACGGCGGTAAGAAGAAGGAAAATCAGAACCGCGATGAGGTGCGGAAGCACATCGCGCTTAAAGTCAATAGAAGCTGTCATATCTTTCAGGAAACCTCAGAATAGAGCTGAAAGATAGGACTTTTATTTTATTTCTTCATAATCGACATATTGCCCTCCATTGAAATCCTTACGGTCGGGCTGCTCCGGTATGTAGTCGATCTTGACGCCTCCTTGCTGACGGCCGTTGTTGCTGGCGCGCGGCTCAGGCTGCGGTTGGTTCATATTGCTATAGAAAAAAGTGCCGTTGCGTAGGCTCTTCTTCACGAAAAAGGCCAGTAACCAGCGGAACAGGAAAGGAGCCACCAGCCGGATAAAAAAGATAACGAGTAGGGTTATGAATATGAATTTGATCATGATAGTCGGTTAAGGTATAGCCAGCACAAAGCGGCCGTCTATTAGTTAACAAAAACAGTACCTGTTCAGATACAATTCCCCTGCCAAAAAGTTTTTGCTGCCATTTCGGCGGGGCTTATGCAAAGATAGGAATTTGCAGGGAGGCTTGAAAGTAAGGTATTGCGCTTACATGATAACCCTCGCTCGCCAGAGGCGAGCGAGGGTTATCATGCGGACTCTGGCCGCTGTTGTGAATATGTCTGAATCAGGATTTACAAGATTTTAGGATTTACAGGATTTTCGCAGTTACCGGGTCCTCCCAACTCTTCCCATTATAGAGAAGAATTTTCAGTTTATAAGCAGCGACTTACTACACGCTCAGGTATAAGTCACGGTTGGAGTATATCTTCACAAAGTAGCTAATAAGCTACGCAAAATTTACTTGCTTTTCCGGGGGCATTAACCACACGGGCAAACACACAAACACAGCTATAAGCGAAAAGAGAAAACCACCTATCGCCCCTACGGCAAAGGAAAACCAGAACACTTCCTGCTGCCCATCTATAAGAAAAGGCACTAGCCCAAGTACCGTTGAGGTAACCGTAAGGCAGACAGGCAAGGCCTTATGTGTAACAGCTTTAAGGACAGCCCGACTACTGCTTCGGGTGCTTTTAAGATTATTCAGATCGTTGATAATGAAAATTGCAGCATTTACGCCTACTCCACCCAGCAGTATAAAGGCTGCATAGCCACCTTGGTCGAAAGAGAAATTAAAAAGACTAAAGACAAGGAACAGCCCTATAAATGAAACAGGTACAGTAAGCATAATAAAAAAAGGCTGCCGCAAACTCTCAAACAGGATGGCGCATACAAAAAAGATTCCGAGCACCATTACCGCCAGCGCGCCGTACTGCTTCCCTGCTTCTTTGTTTACATTCTTAAAAAGCGATGTGGCTTCGGCTGTGTATCCAGGCTTCATTTCCTGCCTTGCCTGTGCCAGTACTTCATCCAGAAACTGCGCGCCATACTTGTAGTTACCAAAGTAAGTAAAGCTGAGGTTACGGATATACTGCCGATCCTTTTTATGAATGGCATTGGCGCTTTTTTCGAATGACAGCTTACCAAGCGTGCCGATCTGCATGCCAGGCTTACCATCCTCCCGCCTGAAACTACCATGGAGTAATTGGTACACCGATAACTGCTCCGCATCCTGCTCCCGCAGAGACACGGGCATCAGCTCGTTCTGGTAAAGCAGGTACATGGCAGGGGCCATTGGTTTTGCGTGCGCTCTCAATGCCTCCGTCACCTCACTCGAGTTTAGCTTTGCCAGGTTTAGCTGCGCATTATCAAACTGAAATACATATTCTTCTGTAGCCTGCTCTCCCCACAAAGCAACAGCATTAGTATTTATATCCCGCACACGTGTATTCTCAGCCAGCTTGGCGGCCAGTTGTTCAGCCTGCCGCTCTAACTCACTGTAGTTATAGCCACGCAGTTCGGCCAGTAACGCAGGCGTACTACTGCCACCTGCCCCGCTCGAAAAGCCTCTTCCCACACCGTAAATTTGCCAGTTAGCGCCGCCCCAGTTCATGAACTGTGCAATAAGCTGGCTTCGCAGGGTGTATGGCAGACCTGCCCGTTCAGAAATAGGGTCAAAAGTTATTTGTAGGGTGGCGCTTTGTCCGCTCTGCACCTGCGTTACGTATTGCTCCAACCCTGCTACCGAAGCCAGATATTGCTCCACTGTTCGCACAGCTTCGTTCATCTGGGTAAGTGTGGCACCGTGGGGCATGGTGGCATGCAGGTGCAGTACCGTTTTCTCAGGCGTGCGGAAACTAGCCTTGTCGTATACCTCCTGCACAAAAGGACGAAGCGCACCGCCCAAGGCCACATCAGCATAATGTTTAACCTGTTGCTGATATAGCTCACTGCCAATGGTGCTGTTATACCAACCCCACCCCTCCACAGAAGCAGGCAGCATAAAAACAGGGAGGCCAAAAAACAAAACTACTGTGGTTGTAAAAGCAATGCGGTAACGCGCCAGAAACTGAATAAAGGAACCATAATATTGCCACAGCCATACTTGATTTCTGAGTCTTCGGTACTGTTGTCGGCCTTTTTGTTTTGACTGTTGCTTTGGGCTTAAAAGCTTGTAAGCTGCGGGTGTATAGAACCATGCCACCACTAACGACACCGCCAGCATGGCCATCATAATCTGGGCAAACTCCCTCAGGTTAAGTTGTTGCTCCTCTGGCAGTACATATACTACCAACAAAGCACATAGGCTGGTGAGCGTGGCCCCCACCAGGGCAGCAAATATTTTACGGTTGCCGCGGCGGTGCAGGTGGTCCAGCATGATAATGGCAGAGTCTACCACGAGTCCAAATGACACCGTAACGCCAGCCAGGGTATACAGGTGAATACCGATGCCAAGACTCCAGGCGCACAATGCGCCCAGGCAGAGATTTACGACCAGCCCCGAGAAGAGTACCGACAGGTAGCGCCAATCGCGGTGAAGCAGAAAAACGAACAGTACCAGCACCAACAGCGAGAGCCCTGTGCGCACGTATACCTTGTGCAGTTCCTGCCGCAGGAAAGCGGTATCGTCGTATTGTTGTTGCACGGTAAAGGCCGCTGGCAGCAGCTGTCGCAGCGCCGTCATCTCTTTCTCCACATCATTTGCCAGCTGCATATTGTTCTGCCCAGGCTGTGCATACACTGTTACAGCAACCGTATTCAGGCCATTCACTCTGAAATAACGCTGCGGCTCCTGCTCCTCTATACCTACGGTAGCTACATCACGCAGCAGCACGGCAGCACCATTGGCTGTATAAGCAACAGGCAGTTCCTTTAGTTGTGTGATGCTCTCTAATGCATTGCTGGCCATCACAGATAGTCGCTGCCCCTTTGCGTCAGTCACAGACCCCAGGTATACGGCCTGCGACTCCTGCCCTACCCGCTCCAATATCTCTTCGCGCTTCAGACCATATCGGATCAGGCGCTCCTGGTTAAAGATTATACTCAGCTGCAGCGGCTCTGCTCCTGTCACCGTGACCTGCTCCACGCCTTGTAATTGCGATAACCTTGGTTGTAGCACTTCTGCTGCAACTTTTTGAATATGACTGGCAGCCAACGGAGCATTTACATTATAGATAAGCAGCGGCATGGCTTTTACAGAGCTCACCTGCCCTGGACTAATAGCAGGATAGTTGACAGTGGCGGGCAATGTGAGGTATACCTGCCGCAACAGCGCCGCCAATTCAAACCGTTTCAGGTCCATGTCTTCGTGCCTGCCGAAGCTAAGCGTAATATGCCCCTGATTGTAATTTGAAATGGACTCTATCTCCTTTAGCCCCTGCAACTGCGAAAAAGCATTCTCCAGTACCGATGTAACGGCCTCTTCCACCACGGCGGGCGGCGCATCGGGATAGGCATAGCGCACCGTTAAGCTCGGCAGGCTGTGTGTGGGGTTAAGGTCTATGGACAGCCTCGGCACCAGCGCAAGCCCTAGCAGACTCACAGCTACAAAAAGTATAACAGTTCTGAAAGGTGTTAGAAACTTCATCCCTACAACAGCGCAATATTTATTTAATTCTTTAATGATAGTTGATAATGTATTTCAGCTATCTCAGAGCGGATAAATCAGTTTATTGTAGCACATTAAGCGTTATACATTATTTTTCAATAAAGGTAAAACTAAAAAATTAGTTTTACCTTTATTGAAAAATTTATTGCCTTTATTGTTACATAACATTAAATCAAGAATAAAAAATCAAAGCAGAAAGCTCAAAATCCTATTTGTATCTATAAAAATTTTAAATATTACTTAAATAATTAAATTTAAAATTGCTTTTTTAATAGTTACTTTTCTATATATTATTTCCTTCTATATTAGCTATTATTAAGTGACATTGAGTTTGTTGATCAACAAAAAATTTTTTTTCTAACCCTAAGAGGCTGTTTTGATTTGAATGAATAAAAAAGCAGGTGCCGGTTGTTTGAGTAAGAAAAGTTAGCAGACTTATGACTTACCCAAGTAGTTTAACC
>NZ_QEKI01000013.1 GCF_003096355.1 Pontibacter virosus
TTGCCCGCTTTAGTGGCCTTTGATGCCCTCCAGCCCTAAAAAAGCCTGAAAGACACGCCACTTTTAAAATCTGTAAATTTACAATCACGGTCAACTACCTGCTAGTAGGAGTACCTACTCCTACTATCTGCACTATGTAGGGATTCTTTTTATATCGACCTTTCCACAGGTATAGCGCATAACTAATATGCAGCTTTGCTGCAGTATATACATAACAAGATATTAACTTTTGAGCACATAAGAAACTACTCCAAAAACAAAAAAAGGCCCCGGATTGCTCCGGGGCCTTTCTGTTATAGGACAAGCTTAGTACTAAGCGTTGTTCTCTTCTTCAGCAGACGCTTCGTCAGAATCTTTTGCCTTCTTAGCGGCAGCAGCTTCCAATTTCTTCACGCCAGCTTCTTTCTCGTTGTCCAGCATCTTCTCTTTCAGAGCAGAAAGGGCATCCAGGTCACCAAGAGTAGACTTGTTCTCTACTTCTTTCTGAACTTTTGGAGCTTTCTCTTTCTTCTCACCAGCGGCAGCTGGAGCAGCTTTCTTCGTCGCTTTCGCGATGCGAGCGTTGTCAGCCTCAGAGTAAGTAGCCGTGTGCGAAAGGATGATCTTACGGTCGTCTTTAGAGAATTCAGTTACACGGAAGTCAAGCGTTTCGCCAGCCTCTACCTGAGAACCGTCTTCTTTCGCAAGACCTTTCGGGAAAGTGAATCCTTCGATGCCGTATGGCAACTCCAGCGTAGCGCCTCTGTCTGACTTCTCAAGCACTGTAGCTTTGTGCACAGAACCGATGTTGAATACAGACTCGAACGTATCCCAAGGGTTCTCCTCCAGCTGCTTGTGACCAAGAGCAAGTCTTCTGTTAGCTACGTCAAGCTCCAGAACAACTACGTCAAGGTTTTCACCAACTTTCACGAACTCAGATGGGTGCTTGATCTTCTTCGTCCAGGACAGGTCAGATACGTGTACCAGACCGTCAACACCTTCTTCCAGCTCCAGGAACAGACCGAAGTTAGTCAGGTTACGAACTACGCCAGTGTGCTTTGTGCCAACTGCATATTTCGTGATAACGTCTTCTTTCGTCCATGGATCTTCAGTAAGCTGCTTAATGCCCAGAGACATTTTGCGCTCTTCGCGGTCAAGCGTCAATACAACTGCCTCAACCTCGTCGCCTTGCTTAATGAAGTCTTGTGGGTTGCGCAGGTGCTGTGACCATGACATTTCAGAAACGTGGATCAGACCTTCAACGCCTGGCATCAGCTCAAGGAATGCGCCGTAATCAGCCACGTTAACGATCTTGCCTTTTACTCTTGTACCAACTTCCATATCAGCTGGCAGAGCATCCCATGGGTGCGGAGTAAGCTGCTTCATGCCAAGAGAAATACGCTTCTTGTCATCATCGAAGTCAAGTACTACCACGTTCACCTTCTGGTCAAGGTTCAATACTTCCTCTGGGTGGTTAATACGTCCCCAAGAGATATCTGTGATGTGAAGCAGACCGTCTACGCCACCAAGGTCGATGAACACACCGAAGTTTGTCATGTTCTTGATAACGCCTTCCAGCACCTGACCTTTTTCCAGGTTGTTCAGGATGGCTGCACGCTGCTGCTCCAGATCTTTCTCGATCAATACTTTGTGAGAAACTACCACGTTGTCGAAAGCGGCGTTGATTTTCACAACTTTCACTTCCATCTTCTTACCAACGAACACGTCGAAGTCACGGATCGGCTTCACGTCGATCTGAGAACCTGGCAAGAAGGCTTCAACACCGTAGAGGTCCATGATCAGACCACCTTTGGTTCTTCTCTTCACTACACCTTCCAGAACATTGTCGTTCTCAAGCGCGTCATAGATCTTCGCCCAAGCGCTAACGATCTTCGCTTTCTTGCGGGAAAGGATCAGCTGGCCGTTCGGGTCTTCCTGGTCTTCGATGAACACCTCAACCTCGTCGCCAACTTTCAGCTCAGGCAGGTCTCTGAATTCAGAAACCGGCACCAGGCCGTCAGACTTGAAACCGATGTTCAGGATCACGTCACGCTCAGTGATGCCTACCACGATTCCTTTAACAACCTCCTGCTCCTGTACAGTAGTCAGGGTGTCGTCATACATTTTTTCCATTTCAGCGCGCTCGTCTTTGCTGTAGCCGCCACCGAAACCCTGGGTCTCAAACTTGTCCCAATCAAAATTGTCTGGAGAATTACTCATAATGTTTTACTGCTCTGAAGAAGCCACCGACTTAGAGCAATAGGCCGGTTTGGTTTGGTTTTACATTTCCCCGAACACGTTGCCGGGGCCATTCACTCGAATGAAGGGGCAAAAGTAATAAATACTTTAAAAGTATGCTAGTATATAGTAGAGATTTCGCAAAAGATTTACAAGGTATAAGTGCCTGATTAAGAGGATACATACCTCTGGCGAGCCCCAAAACCCCACTAACAAGAGCAGCAGGTATAGCTATACGTTCTCTCAGCGGCCGGACTACTTCCCCCTCCTAATTTAACGAAACCAAGATATGCATTTCTGGACAAAGTAGGCATGAGCCGGTTGACTACGTTCGCCTTAGAAGGTATAGAGAGGAATTAAAACAGACGGCTGGTATACCTGATCAGAAAAAAAGCACGTTGAGCAGGCAGAGCTACAAGCACAATTCTAATCATTAAACTTATAGTGTATGTTCACATTAACCATATCCTGAACCTTAAACACTTATCAGCTACCAACTAAATATATTAGCAACTATATATTACTACTTTTTGGATACATTTAGGTAAGTATTCCAGTCCTCATTGGCGTCGTTCAGGTGCTGTTGCAGGAAGGTGTAGAGGGATGGACGAGAGGGGTGTCGATGTAGTTTAAGACCAGCTTCTTCAGGCGTTCGGTCGCCTTTGCGGGAATTGCACCTGGAGCAGGCCGTGACAATGTTTTGCCAACTGGTCTCTCCTCCTCTTGACCGGGGCAGCAGATGATCCAGGGTGAGGTTGCGGTTCGTGCCACAGTACTGACAGAGGAAGTTATCGCGCCGCAGCACATTGTGCCTGCTGAGGGCTATACCGTAGTAAGGCACTTTGACGTAGCGCTGCAGCCGGATGACTGATGGAACAGGATAAGAAGTGCTGATCGTGCGCAGAACAGCGCCGTTGGCTTTAGAAATGAGCTCTGCTTTTTCGAGGTATACGAGCAAAAAGGCCCTGGTCACCGTGCAGACGGCGATGGCGCTGAAGTCCTGGTTTAATATCAGCACTTTGTCTCTCATGGCTTTGCTTTGAACTTATGCTATAGCTTTTACGAGAATTAACCAACTCGTTATAGCCTATGTTCAAAGAAAAACGCTGAGAATCAGGAAAAAATACGCTTAATAATGCGGAGGTTGTGGGAATAGCGCTTGCGCTCGGCATTGTAGATACCATTGTGGTCTAGCGTGTCGATGCGGATCTCGCCATGGGCGTGCATGATCTGCTGCCCTTCCAGCATAATGCCTACGTGGGTAATACGACCTTCGTCGTTGGCAAAATAGGCCAGATCCCCGGGTTGGGTCTGTGTGGCAAAGTGCACCTCGTCCCCCACCGCCACCTGCTGACTGGCGTCGCGGGGCAATTGGTAGCCGCAAAGGCCGTATACCTGCTGTGTAAAGCCCGAGCAATCGATCCCAAACATGGATTTGCCTCCCCACAGATAAGGCGCTTTCAGGAAGCCCTGAGCCAATTTGGCCAGTTGGGCCGCTGTAACCGGCACCGCAGGGTTTGTGGCACGACCGCTGTACTGGTAAGTTTGCCCGTCGATGCGCAGGCTCATGCCATCAAAGAATGGCAGATAGGCCCCTATACCTACCGGTATGCGCATATCGGCATTGCTCACCACTTGCACGATATCCAGCGCCCGCGGGTGCTGGGCAGCCGTCCACTCCTGGTAGTAACTTGTTGCCACAGGTACGTACTGCTTGTAGTCGATCCAGCCGGTATAGCCGTCAGAAGCCAGCTTTACCTGCACCCAGTTCCCTTGCCTGCTACGCACTTCCAGGCACTCCCCAAAAAGCACCTGCGTTACCATTTCTGCTTTGTCAGAGGGCTCAGCGCGCATCGGCACCAGACTGAGCATGCATATTCCGTAGTCCATTTTTTTATTGAGTGAATGAGTGTGTTTGTGATTGAGTGAGTTTTGATCTAGTGATGGGGCGACTGAGTGATTAAGTGAATATGTAAATTAAAAGGGTATTGATGTAGGGACAGATCACAGCCTGTTCAATTGTGCACAAGTATTTATGCCCAAACAACCATCAACTATTTAACCAATCACTCAACCACTCCATCACTCAATTCCTTAAAAACCGCTTCTGTCCAGCTCGCGTTTTATGTCCTTTGCTTTGATGTCTTCGCGCTTGTCATGCAGCTTCTTACCGCGTGCCAGTGCAACCTCTACTTTAGCAAAGCCACGCTCACTGATGAACATCCGGGTGGGGATCATGGTGACGCCTTGCTCCTGCACGCCCTTCTCCAGTTTCCGGAGTTCACTCTTGTTCACAAGGAGCTTGCGTACCCGCATGGGTTCGTGGTTGTAGTGCGTGCCCTCGGTGTAGGTAGAGATGTGTACGTTGTGCAGGTATAGCTCGCCATTGTGGAGCACACAGTAGCCGTCCTGCAGGTTTACCTGGCCTTCCCGGATCGATTTGATCTCAGTGCCTTTGAGCATGATGCCTGCCGTATACTTGTCCAGGAACTGGTACTCAAATGAAGCCCTGCGGTTCTGGATGTTGACGTGCTTCTTGATTCTCTCTTTATCTTTTGCTTTCGTCATGCTATTTTGTTGGGGCCAGCACCCTGGCCAGTTTGTCTTTCTTTAAAATTTTCTGCCCCGTCTCCCCGTCTGCCACCAGTCTCTCTCCCACCCGTGCCTCAAAGCTACAAATTACGCTGTTACCTTCCTGCGATTTCAGATGAGCGATTATCTCAACCACTTCATTCTCAAACGCCGGGCTTTTATGATTGATATTCAGAAAAGTACCTATACCCTCTTCATCCTCTTCTTTCATCTCCAGCACAAACAAACGACCCGCCCACTCAGCTGCCTGCGCCAGCGAAAAGGTAGAGCAAACCGCGTGCACCAGTCCATCGTCAAAACGGGCAAAGTCCGCCGCTGTTACTGTTTTGCGGTATACCTGTGTGTCGCCGATTTGGAAGGGGTGTTTCATTTTGGATTGATTGATTGAGTGAATGAGCGAGTTAGTGATGGAGTGAATGGTTAAATTGTTAAATGGTTGAATTATTGGTTGTTGTTCGTGAACGATTCTATCAGGTATAGCAGTACTGAATTTGTACAGGTATAGCTCGTGCGCGGTTCGGACAGGTCGCGACCTGTCCCTACAAATTATACCTTTTAACTCACTCACTCCATCACTCCAACACTCAATCACTCAATAATCAAAACTTCATCCTGGGTTCCGGGCTAACGTACTGGTCAGCGAAGTCGCCTTTAAGGTATTGGTAATGAGCTGTTATAGCGATCATACCTGCATTATCGGTGCAATACTGAAAGGCAGGGATGTAGACGTTCCAATCGTACTTTTTGGCGTAATCCTGCAGGGCCTGGCGGAGACCGGAATTGGCGGAAACACCACCGGCAATGGCCACTTCTTTTATACCCAGGTCTTTGGCCGCCTGCACCACTTTCTTGAGCAGTGTCTTGATCAGGGTATACTGCACGCTGGCACAGATATCAGCCAGGTTCTCCTGTACGAAGTTGGGGTTATCTTTCGTTTTATCTTTTAGGAAGTAGAGCACCGAGGTCTTGATGCCGCTGAACGAAAAGTCGTAACCAGGCATGTTGCCAACCGGAAACGGAAACGCCTTCGGGTTGCCCTGGGCCGCCGTCTTGTCGAGCATAGGGCCGCCTGGGTATGGCAGACCGAGCATTTTGGCCGTCTTGTCGAAGGCCTCCCCAACAGCATCATCCGTCGTCTGCCCGATAATTTCCATGTCCAGGTGGTCTTTTACGAGCACGATCTGGGTATGGCCACCGCTCACGGTCAGGCACAGGAAGGGGAAGTTGGGCTTAGGGTCATCGATAAAGTGGGCCAGGATGTGCGCCTGCATGTGGTTGACGTCGATAAGCGGGATGTTGAGCCCCAGCGCAAAAGACTTGGCAAAAGAACTGCCGACCAGCAGGGCGCCCAGCAAGCCAGGGCCGCGGGTAAAAGCCACTGCATTTAAGTCAGATTTGTTTACATTTGCTACACTCAAGGCCTGTGCCACCACCGGGATGATGTTTTGTTGGTGTGCTCTCGAAGCAAGCTCCGGCACAACGCCGCCATATTTTTCATGAACGGCCTGAGTAGCAATAACATTCGACAAAACCTTGCCGCCACGTATAACCGCAGCAGACGTTTCGTCGCACGAAGATTCAATCGCTAATATTGTAGGTTCGGTCATCTTTTGGAAAAAGAACAGTCCATAAATCTCTTCAAAGTTATAGGAAAAGCCATTCTAAAAATAGTATTGGCCCTAATCCTAATGCTTTTGGTGGCATTTGCGGTTGTTTTTGTGGCCATCCGCTACCCGGGCGTGCAAACCAGGGTAGCCCAGAAAGCAGCCGAGTACATTTCCCGCACCATCGACCACGAGGTGACCATCGGTCGGGTTGACATTGAGTTCTTCAGTAATGTGATCCTGGAACAGGTAAAGGTGCTCGACTACCGCGGCGAAGAACTGTTTTACGTGGGCCGGGCTGAAGCTGATGTCAGCCTGTTTTCGATCTTCCAGCCAAACACACTGGGCATTTCTACCCTGGAGTTGCAGGAGCCGCGGGCCAACCTGGTGCTATACGAGGGCACCGACTCCCTCAACCTCTCCACTTTCCTCACCTCTTTAGGCAACCTGATCACCAAGGATACCACCAAAGCCTCGCAGCCTTTTGAGTTTTCGATCGATGAGCTGTTCATCCAAAACGGCGCCTTTACCTACGACGACTTCAACCGTCCGCGTGCCGACTACGGCATCGATTATTTTCACATGGCCATCGACAGCATCTCGGCACGCTTCACCGAGTTCGAGCCCGGCGATACGCTCCAGGTGCGGGTATCGGACCTGACTGCCCGCGAACGTCTGTCCGGTATACGCCTGCACAACCTCGATGTGCTGATGACCTACGCCCCCACCTTTTGGGAGTGGGACGAGCTCGACCTGCGGGTAAACGACAGTAACGTGCAGGAGTACATTCGCTTTGATTATAACCGTTTCGGCGACTTCTCCAACTTCATGGATAGTGTGACCGTCACCGGCCGGATCAAAGACTCGCAGCTCTATTCCCGCGACATCGCCCTGTTTGCCCCCCCTCTCCGGGAATATGACGAGAATGCCTATATCGCCTCTGCCGAGGTAGAAGGTCGCGTGGCGGAGTTCCTGGCAACTAACCTGGATATTAAGTACGGGCAAAACACACACATTGTAGGCACTATGAACGTAGACGGGCTGCCTAACTGGGGCGAGACCTTCGCCAACATCCGCCTGCGGCCCTCGACTTTAAATGCCGAGGATATCAAACAGTTTCTACCTGCCGATGCCTATGCCATCGCCTCCCGACTGGGCACTGTGAAAATTGACGGGCGCTTCCTGGGCTTTTACAACGACTTCGTAGCCAATGGTAGTTTTGTCACCGCACTAGGCAATGTGCAGTCGGATATTAACATGAAGATCAACCGGGCGAACAAAACCTCCTCTTACCGTGGTCGCCTTAAAACCCAGAACTTTCACGTGGGGCGTCTGATCGGTGAGCCCGATGTCATTAAAACGATCACCATGGACGGTAGTGTGGTCGGCTCCGGATTTACGCTCAAGGATGCCCGCCTGCAGATCAACGCCGACATTGCCCAGCTCCACCTGCTCGACTACAATTACCGCAACATACGCACCGATGGCACTTTCAGAGGTCAGCGTTACGAAGGTCGCTTTTCCATAGCTGACCCTAATCTTGCCTTTACAGCCAATGGCGAAGTTAACCTGGCAAACAACAACCAGGCCTTTAACCTGCGAGCTGATCTGAGGAAAGCCGATCTGAAAGCCCTGCGCATGACGGATAAGTCTGTTATCGTGCAGGCCAATGCAGACCTCAACTTTCGTGGCCTGCGGCTGGATGATTTTGAGGGCACCGCCTTTTTTGACAGTGCCTCCGTTACTTACGAAGGTCAACGCGTTGCGCTGGACACCATTCGGGTGCAGTCCTATATTGGTGAGGGCATCCGCAGCCTGACCCTTCGTTCCACACCGCTGGCCCTGCGGGTGAGCGGCGACTTTACCTATTCTGCCCTGATCGACGATCTGAAACAGCTGGTGGAGGAGTATAAATTGAATTTTGAGAGCAACGATGCCGCCACGGCAGCTTACTACAGACGGAAGCGTCCCGATACCCGCCCCGAATATAATCTTGACTACGACCTATACCTGCGACGGGTCAATCCGCTGCTCCAGCTGTTTGTGCCGGAGCTCACCATTTCTGACTTCTCCAAGCTGGAAGGCACCTTCCGGCATGGCAACACGGTCATCCTGACGTCTTATGCACGTATTGATACCATCTTATACAATGACGTCTCCCTCTACGCCAACGACATAGAACTAAGCACCTCCAAGCTTCAGAACAGACCCGATGTACTGGCCAGTGCCCAATTTACTTCAGATAAGCAGCTACTTCCCTCTGTTGGAGAAACAGAGCGTCTGCTGCTGGAAGCGATCTGGAGCGAACGCACCATCGGATTCTACACCAACCTGCTGCAGCCCGCCTATAACAACCAGGCAACCGTGGTTGGCGATGTAAACTTCCTGCAAGACCGGCTGCAAGTGGTGTTTGGCCGATCGAACATTACACTCCGCGAAACGCCCTGGGCATTTCAGCCCGGCAGCATGATCTACATCAGCGAAAGCGGCAAGCGGCTGGACTTCGAAGAGTTGATCCTCTCTAACCAGAACCAGGTCATCCGGGTAGACGGTGCCATCGGGCAAGATCCCGGCAGTACCTTGCTTGCCAGCATCCAGAACTTCGACCTGCGCAATCTCAATCCGCTCATGCCGGAGCAGATCCGGGGAACGCTTAATGCCGAACTGACGGCACAGGACATTTATAATAACGCCATCCTGAACGCCGGCATGCGTGTTGACTCCTTTTACCTGGACAATGTACTGATCGGCAACATACACGGCAAAGGGAATTGGATAAACGCCCAGCAGCAAATGGTGGTGGATGTAGACATAGACCGGAACAATAAAAAGGTTCTCACGCTAACCGGCAACTACTACCCCCGCGCCGAGGAAGAGCAGCTGGACATGCTGGCCGTTCTGGATGAAACCCAGCTTAAGATCGTGGAGCCGATCCTGAAACCGATCATGTCAGAACTGGAGGGGACCATGGAAGGCCGCATCCGGGTGCTCGGCAGGCTATCGGCACCAGTGCTGACCGGATCGGTGATGGTGACAGGCGGGCAGTTCCGCTTCGACTACCTTGGCACCACCTACCGCTTCGCCGACCGCATATACTTCGGAGCCAACAGTATCAGTTTCCGTAATGCGCAACTGCGTGACCTCTATGGCAATATAGGCTATGTAACAGGCGGAATTGCCCACGATGGTTTCCAGAACATGGTGCTTGACCTGAACGCCCGCTTCCGGAACCTGATGATCCTGAACACAACCTACGAGCAGAACGAGCTTTACTACGGCACAGCCTTTGGCACTGGCACGGCCAGTGTGCTAGGGCCGGTAGAGAATCTCAAAATAGACGTGAAGGCCCGCAGCGATGCCAACACACGCATTGTGGTGCCGCTCGACAACCAGACGGATCTGGCCCGCAAGGACTTTATACGCTTTGTAAACCGCAACGTAAGCGACTCAACCGGTGTGGCGGTGGCGGTGGAAGAGCAACGGGTTGATTTGTCTGGCATCAACATGAATTTCAACCTGGATGTAACCGACGACGCCTATTTTGAGATCATCATCGACCGGCAAACGGGTGACGTGATCCGGGGCTCGGGTAGCGGACAGATCCAGATGACCATCGATACCCGCGGTGAGTTTAACATGTATGGCAACTTTGAGATTGCCAATGGCGCTTATAACCTAAACCTGCTGGAAGGCGTGGTGTCACGCGAATTCCGGGTAACGCCAGGCGGTACGCTGTCCTGGAACGGCGACCCGCTGGAGGGCATGATGGACCTGCGCGCTACCTATACCCAAAGCGCATCGCTGGCTGACATCATGAGCAGCCGAAGCCAGAGCGATTTAACTTCTGCACCACAGGGCCGATACCCGGTAACGGCTATCGTTGACCTGAAAGGACCAATCCTGACTCCTGAAATTCAGCTGGGCCTGGACTTCGAGAGCATGCCCGCTAACGCCCGCCTCCAGCTAGACCCGATCATAATGGCTATCCGCAACGATGAAAATGAATTGAACAGACAGGTATTCAGTTTGCTCGTATTGCGCAGACTTTCCCCTATCGGCATGTTCGCATCTTTTGACAACGCGGGCGTATCGGCGGTGGGCGGCAGTCTGGGCAGCTTGCTGACAGGGCAACTGAGCGGTCTGCTTAATTCAATCGACAGCAACCTGGAGGTAGATATCGGTCTGGGCGATGTGAGCCAGGATGCGCTCTCCACTTTACAGTTGCGACTGAGCTATACCTTCTTCCAGGGTCGTCTGCGGGTGAGCAGCCAGACAGGTATAGGCGCATCTGCTGCTCAGTCAGAACAAGCAGGTGGCACCAACCGAAGCTCCTACCAGGGCAACTGGTCAATAGAGTACTACATCACCCAAAGCGGCGAGTTGAGAGCCCGACTGGAGTATAACACCCTGCCTGAAAACTACCGCACCCGTGTTTCGAACACACAGCGCCTGAGCTTGCTACACACCAAGCGGTTCGATAATCTGAGAGAGCTCTTTGGCCGGGATCGGGAAGGCCGGCGCGACCGTCGACGGGAGCAGCAGGAAACCCCGATCATCCTCGACTCTGACCCCCGCATGAATCTTTAAAGCCCGGAACAGCAGCCGGGCTTTTTGCATTAGCTCGCCGGAAGCACCTCATATTTAAATAATATTTCTATTTTTGCACGGAAGCGTATCGTATGGCAACAACTACCCCCAAGACAGTTAAGAAGAAGAAGCTCGGTAATTACCCGCATGCCATGGTGGTATTCTCCATTTCCCTGGCTTTGTTTGTGATCGGCCTTTTTGGCATGCTGCTGATCCACGCCGGCAAGCTGTCGGATATCGTGAAAGAAAGCATTGAGATGCAGGTATACCTGGATCGCAACCTGACACAGGTGCAGCTGGATCGTCTGCAAAAGACACTGGCCGCGAAAGAGTACGTGGCCTACAAAGGCGACACGGCCCAGGTGCGGTTCCTTTCAAAGGAAGAAGGTGCCAAGGCGTTCTTAGAAGAAACGGGCGAGGACTTTACGGCCTTTCTGGGTGATAATCCTCTACGTGACACTTACGTGCTCCGGATCAACGCCGAGAGCTCCAGTTCTGCCCAACTCAAAGGTATAAAAAACGACATCGAGGGGATTGAGGGCGTGTACGAAGTGCAGTATGTCGAAAGTCTGATCGAATCGATAAACAGCAACATTCAGAAGATCAGCATCCTGCTGCTTGCCTTTGCGGGTATACTGGTGCTGGTGGTCATTATTCTGATCAACAATACCATCAAACTTGCGTTGTACTCCCAGCGTTTCCTGATCCGGAGCATGCAGCTGGTTGGGGCCACGTCGTTCTTTATACAGCGGCCTTTCCTGAACCGTGCTGCTTTTCAGGGGATTATTAGTGGCATTGTGGCCTCTGTGCTGCTTTTTGCGCTCATGCAGTATGCCTACCGTGAGATTACGGAGCTGAGCCTGCTCAAAGACGAAGAGCAGATGTACATGCTCATGATCGCCCTCATCGTACTGGGTGCCGTGATCGGTTTCCTGAGTTCATACCGTGCCGTACGCAAGTACCTGCGCCTTTCACTTGACGAACTATATTAAAATGGAAAATAAGAATAAGCTTGCCTTTGGCAGAAAGAACTACATCCTGATGCTGGTAGGCATTGCCGTGCTGGCCGTAGGTTTTATCATCATGACGCTCGATAACAAAGAGTACGGACTGGGCTTTATGGGCATCACATTGGGCCCGATTGTGGTTATGGCCGGTTTTGTGATCGAGCTCTTTGCGATCATGGTAAAAGATAGAACACACGAAAACACAAAAGATTAGTTAGATGAGTGAATGGCAGGCTATTATACTAGCCATAGTTGAAGGACTTACCGAATTTTTGCCTGTATCCTCTACAGGTCATATGATCATCGCTTCGGCCCTGATGGGCATCAACGAGCTACCCATCACCAAAATTTTTGCCGTGAACATACAGTTTGGGGCTATTTTATCAGTCGTGGTGCTGTATTGGAAGCGCTTTATCAACAGTTTTGAGTTTTACCAGAAGCTGATGTTCGCTTTTATACCTGCAGCAGTCATCGGCTTTCTGCTCAACGATGTGATCGACGCCATGCTGGAGAGTGTGCTCATTACGGCTGTTATGCTGGTGCTCGGGGGCGTTGTCCTCTTATTCGTGGACAAGTGGTTTGCGCATGCCCAGGAAAACAAGATCACCTACAAGAATGCTTTGGTCATCGGCTTCTTCCAGTGCATCGCCATGATTCCGGGGGTGTCACGGTCGGCGGCCTCTATCATTGGTGGTCTGACACAGGGCATTAACCGAAAGGCAGCTGCTGAATTCTCCTTTTTCCTGGCAGTGCCCACGATGCTGGCCGCCGCTTCGTACAAGCTGGTCAAAGACCTGCTGAAACTGGAAATATCAGACATCGTCACCTTCGATCTCGTAAAAATCAGGAACAGCTTCGACGTGATCACAGGCGATGACCTTAAACTGTTGCTGATCGGTAACGTGGTCGCGTTTATTGTGGCGATGATCGCGATCAGGTTCTTTATCAACTTCCTGACCAAGTATGGCTTCAAGATGTTTGGATATTACCGCATAGCGTTAGGTATAGCCTTGCTGGCACTGCTGGCTATGGGCGTTGATTTAAGAGTATAAAATGAACTACAACTTTGAAGCGGGCGAGATCCTGCTCCTCAATAAGCCGCTTACCTGGACGTCATTTGACGTGGTAAAGAAAGTGCGTAATACACTTCGGGTTAAGAAGATCGGTCACGCCGGCACACTCGATCCCCTTGCCTCAGGACTGCTAATCCTGTGCACCGGCAAGTTCACCAAGCGCATCGACGAGATACAGGCACAGGAAAAGGAGTATACCGGCACCATCACCCTGGGCCAGACAACGCCTTCCTACGATTTGGAGACGCCCGTAAGCGAAAGCAAAGACATCAGTCACCTTAGCCCGGAAGATATACAGGCAGCTGCCAATAGCTTTGTAGGCACCATTGAGCAGATCCCTCCTATTTACTCGGCGGTGATGATAGACGGCAAGCGCGCCTATGACCTGGCCCGAAAAGGCAAGGAGGCTGAGATGAAACCACGCTCCGTTACCATCAAGGCATTTGAGATTACAAACATCGAAGGAGCTGTAATTTCCTTTAAAGTAATTTGCAGCAAAGGCACCTACATCCGCAGCCTGGCCCATGACCTCGGGCAGAAGCTTGGGGTAGGCGCACACCTTTCGGCGCTCGTTCGTACCCGGATCGGAGAGTATAAGTTGGAGGACGCCCTCACCATAGAAGACATACAGCAGATCAGAAGAGCCCAACTCGAAGCGAATGGAAGTAATTCGTGATATAGCTGATTTTCCAAAACTGAGTTTCCCGGTGGTGACCAGCGGCACATTCGATGGTGTGCATGTCGGGCATCAGAAGATCCTGCAGCGGGTGAAGGAGCGTGCCCGCCAGTCGAGCGGTCAGAGCGTGGTCATCACCTACTGGCCCCATCCCCGCCTTGTTCTCTTCCCGGAAGATAACGAGCTCAAACTGCTCTCCACTATCGAGGAGCGCGTTGAGCAGTTGCGCAGCTTCGGCATCGATTACCTATTGATCATTCCGTTCACGAAAAAATTTTCCCGCCTGAGTTCCCGCACCTTTATAGAAGACGTGCTGGTGAAGGCGATCCATACCAAAGTACTCGTAATTGGCTATGACCACCGTTTCGGCAAGAACCGGGAAGGCAGCTTTGAACACCTGAAAGCCCGCTCAGCGCAATATGGCTTTGAAGTAGAAGAGATTCCGCGTCAGGATGTGGACGACATTGGCGTTAGCTCTACCAAAATACGGAAGGCGATCGAGTCGGGTGATATACCCACGGCCAATCGTTACCTGGGCCATACCTACAGTCTGACTTCTACTGTGGTGGAAGGCAACAAACTGGGACGCACCATTGGTTACCCAACTGCTAACCTCGCTTTACCCACTCCGCACAAGCTTATACCTGCCCATGGCGTGTATGCCGTTTGGGTCAGGCACAACGGACAGCGCCTGCCCGGCATGATGAACATTGGCGTACGCCCGACTGTAGATGGCAGCCACCTTACCTTGGAAGTGCACCTGATCAACTACCAAGGCGACCTTTACGGTCACTCCTTAACAGTAGAGTTTGTAGAAATGCTGCGTGAGGAAAAAAAGTTCGACGGACTGGGTGCTTTACAGGCGCAGTTGTCGAAAGATAAGGAAGCAGCAGTACGTACATTAGCCTCATAAGGTATTTCACCTTACACAATTCCCATTTCACCCAAAATCGAAAAGCCATACTTTGTATATGGCTTTTTTTCTATCTAACTTACCTTTTCTATAGAATCAATCGTTTAACCGCTGCCTGGGCAGGTATAGCTATATCTTGCGGGGCGTAAGCACATCATAAACTATGATAAATAAAACTGTAAAGAATGCACAGGAGGCCCTGCAGGGTGTACAGGATGGCATGACCTTCATGCTGGGAGGATTCGGTCTGTGCGGCATCCCTGAGAACGCCATACAGGAGTTGCTGCGCCTGGGCGTGAAAGACCTTACCTGTATCTCGAATAACGCCGGCGTGGATGATTATGGCATTGGGTTGCTTTTGCAAAAGCGCCAGGTTAGAAAGATGATTGCCAGCTATGTGGGCGAGAATGCGGAGTTTGAGCGCCAGTTGCTGAGCGGTGAACTGGATGTCGAACTGATTCCGCAGGGCACGCTGGCAGAGCGCATCCGTGCAGGTGGTGCCGGTATACCTGCTTTCTTCACCCCTGCCGGCTATGGCACAGAGGTAGGCGAAGGCAAAGAGAGCCGTGAGTTCAATGGTAAGATGTATTTAATGGAGCAATGGTTGAAGGCCGACTTTTCGTTTGTGAAGGCCTGGAAGGGCGACACAGCCGGTAACCTGATCTATAAGGGGACGGCCCGTAACTTCAACCCAATGATGGCCGCAGCCGGCAAAATCACGGTGGCAGAGGTAGAGGAACTGGTACCTGCGGGCGAACTGGATCCGAATATGATCCACACACCGGGCATCTACGTGCAGCGCATTTTCCAGGGCGAGAAGTACGAGAAGCGTATTGAACAACGTACAGTTAGAATTGCTTAAAAGACAGCAACATGGGACTTGATAAAAATCAGATAGCGAAGCGAATCGCAAAAGAAGTAAAGAACGGGATGTACGTTAACCTGGGCATTGGTATACCTACGCTGGTGGCCAACTACATTCCGGAAGGCGTGGAGGTGGTGCTGCAGTCAGAAAACGGACTGTTGGGCATGGGTCCCTTCCCTACCGAAGACAAAGTAGACGCCGACCTGATCAACGCGGGCAAGCAGACCATCACAACCCTGCCGGGCTCCTCTATTTTTAGCTCAGCCGAAAGTTTTGGCATGATCCGGGGCGAGCACGTGGACCTGACCATCCTGGGTGCCATGGAAGTATCAGAGCAAGGGGATATTGCCAACTGGAAGATTCCGGGCAAAATGGTGAAAGGTATGGGCGGCGCCATGGACCTGGTTGCCTCCGCTAAAAACATCATTGTGGCGATGCAGCACACCGCCCGCGATGGTTCCTCCAAACTGTTGAAAGAATGTACCCTGCCGATCACAGGCCTTAAATGCATCAAGAAGATCGTAACCGACCTGGCCGTACTCGAAGTAACAAGCGACGGTTTCAAACTGCTGGAGCGAGCACCTGGCGTGACGGTTGAAGAGATTCAAAAAGCAACCGAAGGACGCCTGATCGTGGAAGGAGACATCCCGGAAGTACAGCTTTAAGAAAGCTATACCTATCCTATCAAAAGCGCAGTGTCAAAGCTGCGCTTTTTCTTTTTAAATTTGCATGAAGGTGGGATTTCCCGCTTTCGATTAAAATATCATATCAAAACGATACTTGCTTCACGTATACCCGTAGCAAGTAACCCCAAACCTGACCTATGAGTGAAAAAATAGAAGCGAACTCTGAGCACCGGCTGTTATTGCGCCAACTGGAGCTCAAAGATTACAAAGAAGTAAAAGATATCATGGACCTGGTGTATTCGAACATCGATGGCGCCTGGACCCGCAAGGAGTTTTCCAACCTCCTCAAGAAATTTCCGGAAGGACAGATCTGCATAGAAGACAAAGGCAAGGTAGTGGCCGTGGCCCTTAGCCTGATTGTAGACTACAGCGTGTATGGCGATAAGCATACCTATGACCAGATCATCGACAAGGGCACCTTCAAGTCACACGACCCGGAGGGCGAGACCCTGTATGGCATCGACGTGTTTGTGCACCCGGATTACCGCAACCTGCGCCTGGGCCGTCGTCTATACGACGCCCGCAAGGAAATCTGCGAGAACCTGAACCTACGCGGTATTATTGCCGGTGGACGTATACCTGGCTACAAGGACTACGCTGATAAGCTGACCCCAGCCAAATACATCGAAATGGTGCGTAACAAGGAACTGGCCGACCCAGTGCTGTCTTTCCAGCTCAGCAACGATTTCCACGTGCGCAAGATCCTGAAAGGCTACCTCCCCGACGACACCGAGTCACGCGCCTACGCTACGCTGCTGGAGTGGATCAACGTGTACTACGAAGAGAAGGAGAAGTTGCTGGGGGGCAAGAAGACTGTTGTCCGGATTGGCATTGTGCAGTGGCAGATGCGCGCTGTAAAAGACCTTGATGACTTCATGCAGCAGGTGGAGTTCTTTGTCGATACTGTAAGTTCCTACAAATCGGACATGGTGGTGTTCCCCGAGTTCTTCAATGCTCCGCTGATGGCGCTTACCAACGAGGAGTCGCCTTCAGAGGCAATTCGAAGTATGGCCGAATACACCGAGGAAATCCGGGAGCGTATGATTCACCTGGCACTCTCCTACAACATCAACATCATTGCCGGTAGTATGCCGGAATACTATGACAACAAGCTCTACAACGTGAGCTACCTCTGTCGCCGCGACGGCACTTACGACAAACAGTACAAGCTGCATGTCACGCCGGACGAGTCGCACTACTGGGGTATGCGTGGGGGCCACAAGCTGAAGATCTTCGACACGGACATTGGCAAGATCGGCATTCTGATCTGCTACGACGTGGAGTTCCCGGAACTGGCCCGCATGCTTTCCGACATGGACATGAAAATCCTGTTCGTGCCTTTCTGGACCGACACCAAGAACGCCTACCTCCGGGTACGTCTCTGTGCCCAGGCACGCGCCATCGAGAACGAGTGCTATGTAGCCATTACGGGTAGCGTAGGCAACCTGCCGAAGGTGGAGAACATGGACATCCAGTACTCCCAATCAGCGGTCTTCTCCCCTTCTGACTTCGCCTTCCCGCACGACGCGGTGGTAGCCGAAGCCACTCCGAACACCGAGATGACCCTGATCGCCGATCTGGACCTGGACCTGCTCAAGGACCTGAATACAGCCGGTAGCGTTCGAAACCTCAAGGATCGTAGAAAGGACCTTTACAACTTGAGCTGGGTGCTGAGGCAGGAAGAGTAGGTATAGATCACCCAAAGCTTTTAAGAAAAAAGGAGCGGTCTGCCAATTGAATGGCAGACCGCTCCTTTTTTACATACAAGTCAAACGAACACTAGATCAGGTCCGCTCTTTTTTATTTTTTATTTTCCAGGTTTAAGGCTGCGATCATACCTATAAGAAAAGCTATGGCTCCACCTATTGCCAGGTATTTCAGCATGTTTGGGCCTGTAGGTCTTAACTTTGGAATAAACCCTGAGACCACCTCAACGTTATCCAGGCGCTCGAGGCTGGCTTCCAATTGCACCTGCTCTTTATACAAAGTGATACTTTCTCTAAAGAGATTTGTAGGGTCTATAGGCTGCCCGTAAACAAAGCCATTGACTGGGCCTCTAGGCTCTACGGAGTTGGTCTTCAGACTGTCTATTGATGTGATCTCCCCTCTGAGTTTGGAAATCATGTCCTCTACCTGCTTCTGCTTTATCCTCTTTTGCTTAGCAAAGTACCTGTTGTTTTCGATATAGTTGGTCAGGGCAGGCTCCATGCTTTCAAAAAGCTCCCGATCATATAAGGATAGCTCGATTCTAAACGGGGAACCTGTCAGAACACTATCCTCGTCTATCCTGTTGTCATCCAGATTAGAAAACTTCATCTCTCTAATGCTCCGGGCTGCGTCCGGACTAATGTCTAACCTCTCTGCAACAGCCTCTACGTTCCCCTCATCAATCATGCTGGACAATTTCAGCAACTGCTCCTCAATGAACTCGTTACGGATGTTTGCCAGCATCAGCGTCATTGAGGAATTGTAGAAGGGCTTTGTTATCGCGTACAGGCCATATGCAAGCCCCATCCCAATCGCGATACATCCTAACACAACTATTGCGTGGTTCCGAATGGCTCGGATAGTATAGTTTATTCGGTTAAGAATCCTCTGAAATAATGATCCGAAATACTGGAAAACCACCATTAAATCAATTTCATCTGGAGAATTACGCATTGGTTTGTTATCCTGTTCTTTTAAATGTGGCATGCTTTATATTTTGGACAAATATACAAGGTATGTTTAATATGAAAGAGGAGAAGTATAACATGTTTTATTAATTTCGCTATTTTTACGGTTTATTGCAGTACTACTTTATAAACCATGCAATAGGGAATAATGTGTGACACCGAACCCTGCTCAACTTAGAATATGAAGACGCCACTCTTTTACTTAAAGTGCCTCAACAAAGCAGAAAGCTCCGGTTGTGTATAGTACCCCAAGATTATACCTAATCCTGATCCGGCACACGCATTCTTTAATAGTGCCCTTTCTTTCACTGAATAAATCTTAACTTGCACTTGCCTGCTTCCCCTTTTGCTCATACATGAAAACAAGCATCCCGGAGGTATTTGCACAAATACAATAGTTTAAATTGAAACTAGTAGACCGAATTAAGAAGCCTCTGAGCAGTGCAGGCGTAAAGAAGTATGCCCGCAACACGGGTTGGCTATTCGCTGAGCAGATGCTTCGAATGGCGGCTGGTTTTTTGGTGGGGCTTTGGGTGGCACGCTACCTGGGTCCCGACCAGTTTGGTATTTATAATTACGTAATCGCGTTCACATCAATTTTTGCAAGTCTGGCTAAACTCGGCATGGATGAGATTCTGGTACGGGACTTGGTCAATCATCCTGAAAAAGAGGCAGTATACCTGGGAACAGCGTTTTGGCTGAAGATAGTTGGTGCCCTTCTAACTTTTGGGATTATCACCTTTGTCACACTGGTTTCCTCCAATGATGCCTTAACTAATCTGTTTATACTAATTGTTACCTGTGGAATAATCTTTCAGAGTTTTGAGGTTCTGGACTTTTATTTTCGGGCTAATGTGCTCACCAAATATGTATCGATCAGTAGGCTAGTCCAGCTTTTTATCTCCTCCCTCCTCAAAATATATTTTGTTGTGATCGGGGCCGATCTGTTTTGGTTTGTGCTTGTCATTCTTGTAGACCAGATTACGTTAGCCATTTCCCTGTACGTTGCCTATCAAAACCGAAAAGGTCAAAAAGGCCCTTCCGAGACGAACTTCCTGCGATATTTTGATAAGTCAATCGCCCGTCGATTCCTAAAAGACAGCTGGCCCATTATACTGAGCAGTCTGGCTATTATGATTTACATGCGAATCGATCAGATCATGCTGAAAAACATGGTGGGGGCGCACGAAGTGGGCTTGTACTCAGCCGGCGTAAGATTAAGTGAGCTGTGGTACTTTATTCCTGCCATCATCTGCTCCTCCCTTTTTCCTGCAATCCTGAATGCCCGGAAATCGAGCCCTGTGCTGTACAACGAGAGGCTCCAACGGCTCTACACCATGCTAACCTGGACGGCACTGGCGATCGCTATACCTATGACCTTTCTGAGTGACTGGGTTGTATTAATTCTGTATGGAGAAGATTATGCTTCAGCTGGCAGCATACTCATGATCTATGTATGGGCGGGGGTATTCGTGTTTCAGGGCACTGCCCGCGGATACTGGCTCGTGTCTGAGAATCTGCAGCGCTATGGCCTGATCTACACAACGCTGTCTACCGTAATGAACATCATTCTGAACTACCTGCTGATACCCTCTTATGGTGGTTTGGGTGCCGCATGGGCAACTGTCGTATCCTATGGTTGCTCTTCTATCGTATTCCCATTATTTTTTAAGCCAACCAGGTATAGCACGGTTCAACTGTTAAAATCATTTATATGGGCGAGAAATTAGAATTAGGGGAAGAGTGGTTTTCAAACCAGAAACTACTCTCTAAAGTCCTTAATAAGTATGTCGATAAGTCAAAGCCGCTTCGATTTATTGAAATCGGCAGTTGGAAAGGCCGAAGTGCCATCTGGTTTCTCGAGAATTATCTTGGCCATGAAGCTTCCAAAATCTATTGTATAGACACCTGGGACGTAAGCGCCTGGAACGATTACAATACAGAAAAGGCATTCATACAGGCCAATGCGGAGCGGGCTGCGGAGCTAAAAGTAGACAGCCTGTTCAATATCTTCATCAACAACATACAGGCAAAAGGTTTTTCGGCGAAGTGTATACCTATCAGAAAAAAATCAGTGGAGGCCTTGCAGGAGCTAGAGGATCACTCCTTTGATTTCGCCTATGTCGACGGGGATCATTCTGCACAGGGCTGCTACGAGGACCTGGTTGCATGCTGGCCCAAGGTAAAAAAAGGAGGCGTTATGTTTGGCGACGACTGGACCTGGAAAGATGACACCGACAACTCCTACCCCGTTAAGCAGGCTGCCAACAGGTTTGCCAAGGAATTCAACGTATCCATCAAGCCTTTCTTCAAAAGGGGCAATGGCTTTTACTTTGTGAAAAAATGACGCTTCAATCAGACTGGTTAGGCTCTGATCCTATATTTTATAATACTTGTACGGGTAAGATTAGCCGTAATATCAACGAGGTAATTGATATACAGAATCTGGAATTCCATCCGGAGGGCCTTAACAACTACCTGGACTATGGGTACTCAGTTTTTGGGCAGACTCCTGTAAAAGGTGTTCAGTATCTCCTGCCAAACTCCTCTCTGCAGTATGAGAAAGGTGGACTTACCGTTGTAAGGCAGGAAGACCCGGCCGTTGGCTTGCTAAACAAGGAAGGCAGGGAAGAGGATGTGCTCGCTGCGCTGCATAAAAGCATTAACGAGTGGGCAGCCTCCTCTGAAGGCGATATCATTATTCCGACCAGTGGCGGCTTTGACTCCAGGCTGCTCAACCTGCTGCTAGACGACAAGAGCCGTATCAGGGCCTTTACGTATGGCATTTCCAGCAACCAGAGCGAATCAGAAGAAGTAGTGAAGGCCAAGCGCATTGCCGGAATACTAGGTATACGCTGGGAGCAGATAGTGCTTGGCGAGTTTCACAAGTACCTGGACTATTGGGATGAGCAATACGGTGCATCTACGCATGCGCACGGCATGTACCACATCGAGTTCTACAACCAGATCCTGCAACGCACAGCTCCAAACAGACCACTGCTGAGCGGCATAATCGGGGATGCCTGGTCGGGTAACGTTGGCATCCGGGCTATCCAAAAACCGGATGACCTGCAGTACCTGGGGTATTCGCATGGCGTCAGCGCAACCTCAGAAGCAAGCGTACTTAAGTCCGGCTCCGAATTGAAGGAAGCATACTTTGAAGAAAAACGCCAACTCCTGCAAGACAACAGTTACAGAGTTATTGAAGCCATGCGCTTCAAACTGGTGCTGCTGTCTTACCTGATCAGAATTCCGGATAGTATGGGTTTCAAGGCCTGGTCTCCGTTTCTCGATATTTCCATCGCCACCCAAATGCTCAACCTGCCCTCCCACCGGAAGCAGGACAGGCAATGGCAGCGTGATCTTTTCAGAAAGCATGGATTAAACCTTGAAGATTTAAATTTGTCTTTCTCCACGAGAAACACGCTCGATTATCAGGGCATGCAGAAGGTCCAGTTTAGCCCACTGAGTGAAGACTTGCTGAAAGAGGTAGTTAAACCTGCTTATGTAGCCTGGATAAACAAAAGGATTGACAACGGATTGCTCAATAAGCTGAAGAACACATTTTACGCTATACCTAAAATCGGTGCACTGGGCTTCTCCAATGACATCATGGCCGCCTATTATGGCTATGTCACTTTGAAGCCTATCGAGAACCTGATTAAGAAGAGAGAATCATTGATTGATGGATAACCTGAAGTTGCTTTTCGTGGGTGATGTGGTGATCAGGCATCAGGTGGAAGATCGTATCATTCACCCTGATTTTGCTGCGGTCATCAAAGCCCATGAAATTGTTTCCTGTAATTTTGAAGCACCTCTTATCACACCGGATGCTTCGCCAATCAGAAAGGCCGGTCCTCATGTTTTTCAGCACGATTGCGCCATCAAGGCGTTGGATGAAGCGGGATTCAACCTGTTCTCGTTGGCCAACAACCATATCTACGACTACGGGTACGAGGCATTACAACACACGCTGGAAGGACTGAAAGGCAGAGCTGTTATCGGAGCTGGTTTAGCATTTGAAGACGCTTACAAACCACAGATCATCACCCGGCATGGCTTAACAGTAGGCCTGTTTTCCTTAGCCGAATGGGGCTTTGGTGCATTTACTGATAAAAACGGGCAAAAGGGAGGCTATGCCTGGCTCAACCATGAATCCGTAAACGCCAGCATAAAGGAGGCACGCCAACACTGCGATTTTGTGGTGGTGCAGGTACATGCGGGAGTGGAGGAAATGGATTTCCCTTTGCCTGAGTGGAGAGCCAGGTATCGGGAACTGATTGATCTGGGTGCTGATGTTATTATAGGCCACCATCCGCATGTTCCGCAAGGCTGGGAACACTACCAGGACGGCTTAATTTTTTATAGCCTGGGCAACTTTTACTTTGATGCACAGTCTTCGCACCCTTTGTGGAATGTAGGCTACGCCGTTTCCCTGTCACTACAAAAAGACCAGAAACCAGCGTTTGAAGTCATCCCTATCGTCAAAAAAGGCAACCAGATTTTACTAAATCAGGACAATGAGTTTATTGATCACCTGTCCCACATAACAGGTATACTGGACTCTGCGAACTATAGCATGCTGGCGAATGAAGAGGCTCTGAAGTTGTGGGAGACAGTTTATTCCCACTATTACAGTTTTGCCTCCAACGGAGTGGCTCGTTCTGACTCGGCCTACTCCTTGTTGAAAGTGATTTACAGATGGCTATTTAAGAAAAATCGCACACAACAGCATCTGTTCCTGCTGCACAACCTCAAAATTGAGAGCCATCGTTTTGCTGTAGAAAGAGCATTACAACAAATGATTGATAAGGTATGAGTTTGGCTCCTATAGTATTGTTTGTATACAACCGTCCCGCACACACCCAAAAGACAATCGAGGCCTTGCTTCAGAATGATCTGGCGGCCAGAAGTGACCTGTACATCTATGCCGATGGTGCTAAAAATGATGCTGCCGTTAAAGGTGTTCAGGAGGTAAGAACGTATATCCGCAGCATAAAAGGCTTTAACTCGCTGCACATCATTGAAAGCGATAAAAACCGTGGCCTTGCCGAGTCCGTGATTCGGGGAGTAACCGAAGTTGTCAATAAGCACGGCAGCGTCATTGTAATGGAAGACGACCTGGTGACTTCCCCTTACTTCCTCACGTACATGAATAAGAGCCTGAATCTCTACGAGCACGATGATCAGGTTATCTCTATTCACGCCTATACCTACCCGATTAAGCTAAATGATGTAGAGACCTTCTTCCTGAAAGGGGCAGACTGCTGGGGCTGGGCCACCTGGAAAAGAGGCTGGGACTTGTTTGAAAAGAACGGGCAGAAACTTCTGGATCAGATACAGGCTCAAAACCTGAGCAGGGAGTTTAACTTCAACAACTCCTACCCCTATACCCAAATGCTGCAGAAACAGATCAATGGGGAGAACGATTCCTGGGCGATTCGGTGGTATGCTTCGGCATTCCTAAAAAATTGCTATACCTTGTACCCCGCAAAGTCTTTGGTCCGAAATATTGGCCTGGACTCCAGCGGCACACATTCCGATTCCACAGGTCATTACAATGACGAAGTGCTGTCAGATGAAACTTTTGCCCAAATTAATAAGATCGAGGTCAAGGAAAATACAGAAGCCAGAAAGTCTTTTGAGGCCTTTTTCAGGAAAAACACCAAAGTAGGTTTGAAGCAGAGACTAATTAATTTTTTAACACGATGAACAAACTTAAAAAATTTGTTCCTCCCATCTTATTGGACTTCAAGAACAAACTGTTTCCATCAAAGTATGGCTGGTTTGGCGATTATAGCAACTGGCAGGAAGCACAGAAAGATTGTGTCGGGTACCAGGACGGGGAGATTATAGCGAAGGTGAAGGAAGCCGTTCTGAAAGTAAAGAATGGAGAAGCAGTTTTCGAAAGAGACTCTGTCATTTTCGACTCTATAGAGTACTCCTGGCCTACGTTAGCAGCCTTGAACTGGATCGCCGCTCAGCACGCAGGTGTACTAAAGATCATAGATTTCGGCGGCTCCCTTGGTAGCTCCTACTATCAAAACAGGAAATTCCTGCGTCACCTGAGCAGTGTTGAATGGAATATCATAGAACAAAGGCAGTTTGTGCAGGTAGGACAGCAGCTGTTTCAGGATGACGAGCTCAGGTTCTACGAAGATATTGCAACCTGTTACGCGAATACCAACCCACAGGCCGTTTTATTTTCGTCTGTGCTGCAGTACCTGGAGGAGCCCTACAAAATGCTGGATCAGTTCTTCGAGAGGAAGATTGAATACGTTATCGTAGATCTGACCGGGTTCACACCGGACAATGAACCCAGTAAAATAACTGTCCAGCGTGTTAACCCTGCTATTTACAAAGCAAGCTACCCTTCCTGGATCTTCAATAAAAAGGAATTTCTAGCCGTGTTCGAGGCCAACTCCTATGAGTTAGTGGAGAGCTTTACATCTGACATCACCCTGACCTATATGGGAAATGTCATCAATTACGAAGGATTTATTTTCAGGAGAAAACCTGCTCTATAAACTGTACCCATGTTAAATTTTTGTACCCTGTTCGATACGAAGTTCCTGCCTTATGGCCTTAACCTGCACAGTTCGCTTATGCAGCATGCCGGGAGCTTCCACCTCTACATATTTGCTTTCGATGATAAGTGCCACGAGGTCCTCTTAAAGCTGAACCTGCCGCACACGACTGTAATTTCTTTGTCCGAATTTGAAGACGAGGCGCTTTTGGCGATAAAGCCAACCAGAACAAGAGGCGAGTACTGCTGGACCTGTACCCCATCCACTATCCTATACTGCATCAATACCTTCGGCCTGGAGAACTGCACCTACATCGACTCGGACATCTACTTCTATGAGGATCCGGTTCATTTGCTACAGGAGATGGGCGAGAAAGAAATACTGCTGACACTGCACAGGTATACCCCAAAGTACGACGAGACACACCTGAGCGGCAAGTTCTGCGTTCAGTTCATGACGTTTAAGAACAAACCCGAAAGCCTGGCTGCGTTGGACTGGTGGCGGAATGCCTGCATCGACTGGTGCTATAACAGAGTGGAGGACGGTAAGTTTGGGGATCAGAAATACCTGGACGACTGGGAAACGTGCTTTGACAATGTACACGTGCTGCAAAACCCAGGCGGAGGCGTTGCCCCCTGGAACGTGCAACAGTACGGGATCGAGCAGAAAGGCTCAGAGACATACGTTACTTTCGAGGGCCGCGAGTACAAACTAAACTTTTACCACTTCCACGGGCTAAGATTTCTGTCTGATAGTAAACTGAGCCTCTGCGAATATAGCCTTCCCCGGAAAGTTGTAGCGTTGCTGTATGGCCCCTATATATCGCTATACCTGCAGCACTACAAAATGCTGAAGCAGCTGGATAGTAGCCTGGACTTGTGGTTGCCGGCAGGCAGAGACCTGTCTACCTTCAAAAAGAATACACTAAACTTCCTGAAAGGAAAGTATAACATTCACCGCATTAACAAATTCGTCAAAGCATGGCCAAACTAATTGATTTAAAAACCTTTACGGACAAAAGAGGAAATCTAACTGTTATTGAAAGATCTATTCCGTTCGACATTAAGCGGATATTTTACATCTACGGTGTGGATGAATCGAGAAGAGGCGGCCACAGACATCACAAAACCATACAGGCTGCGATCTGTATCCAGGGTTCCTGCCACATCTACAACGACAATGGCTCCGAGCAGCAGGAGTTTGTCCTCGATAAACCTGAGAAGTGCCTGATCCTGGAGCCGGAAGACTGGCACGAGATGTTTAAGTTTTCGGAAGACGCCATACTGATGGTGCTGGCATCTGAGTATTATGACGAGAAGGACTATATATTCGACAGGTACTAATGATTGATTACGAGAACCTCTACTGGCTGAACAAGCCTTTTTTTGAGGATTACAAACAGAGCTTTGAAGAAACGCTCAACAGCGGTTGGTATGTGTTGGGCAAAAGCGTAAGCGACTTCGAAAATGAGTTTGCCTCCTATTGCCATGTTGACCACTGCATTGGCGTTGCCAACGGATTGGATGCCCTGATTCTTTCGCTCAAAGCCTTCGATTTCCCGAAGAACAAGGAGGTGCTGGTCCCTTCCAATACCTACATTGCTACCATATTGGCCATCCTGCATGCTGGCCTGAAGCCAGTGCTGGTAGAACCTGATATCAGAACCTATAACATCGATCCTGACAAAATAGAGGAAAAGATTACAAAGGACACGGTCGCCATTATGGTGGTGCACCTGTATGGCAAGTGTTGCGAGATGGACCGGATCATGAAATTGGCGGCGGCCCATAACCTGAAAGTGGTAGAAGATTGCGCGCAGGCGCATGGAGCTACCCAACACGGTAAAATAGTGGGCAGCTTTGGTGACTTTGGGGCTTTCAGCTTCTACCCAACCAAAAACCTGGGCGCTCTGGGGGACGCAGGCGCTATCACCACCACATCCGACGAACTGACGGAGAAAGTACGTGCCCTCAGAAACTACGGCTCCCGTATCAAGTATATCAATGATTACATTGGCTATAACTCCAGGCTGGATGAAGTGCAGGCAGGCTTCTTAAGTAAGAAACTAAAGCGCCTGGACGAGATCAATGCGCATAAAAGACGCTTGGCCAACGCATACCTTGAACTACTGAGTGACAGGGTAACAAAACCTGTTGTGGAAGAAGGTTATTTTGATGTGTACCACATCTTCAATATCAGAACCCCTAAAAGAGATCAGTTGAAGGAGTACCTAATGGAGCAGGGTATCAAAACAGAGATCCACTACCCCATCCCACCGCATCAGCAGAAGGGCCTGGCAGGTGTGTTCGAAGGAAGCTTTCCTATATCGGAGGAAATACATGCCACCACATTGAGTCTCCCAATTTCCTTCTTCCATACCGAAGAAGATATGGCGCAGATAGCAGAGGCGATCAATACATTCGCTCAACTGCATCTTTAGACGCGCTAAGTTATACTTAAGACGTATTCGCCTCTGCTATTCCTTACTTGCACAGCAGAGGCGAATGCGTCTGGGGTACATAATCTGCCCCATTCACAGTGCAGTCGAAAGTTTTATCGTAAATTTGTACTGCTTAATCCTGATTTATCCTTCTGTTTTTGATGAAAGTAGTCCATGTAGTTGAGTGTTTTGCAGCCGGCACAGCGCATTTTATTAATCTGCTGACACAGTACACCTCCTGCGAACACATTGTTATTCATGGCGAGCGGGTCGATGAAGCCAGCGCGGAGGCAGTAAAAGCGAAATTCCCGGAGGGGGTTAGCTTCATTCACTGGCAACATGCGCAAAGGGAGATCAGGCCTGGTCAGGACATCAAGGCCCTGAAGGAGTTGATCCACATTCTAAAAAATATACAGGGGATTGACGTCATCCACCTGCATTCTTCCAAAGCGGGTTTCCTGGGCAGGGCCGCCTGTTTCCTGCTGGGTAAAAAGCAGGTAATCTATACCCCGAATGGTGCTCCCTTTGCCCGCGCCGATGTTTCCCCAAAAAAGAAATCGCTTTACATCCTGCTGGAGAAGATGGCCAATAAGCTTTCGGGGCAAGTGGTATGCTGCTCCCCTTCCGAAGCGCACAGCTACGAAGAGTTAGGCATTAAGACCACCTACATCAATAACGGCACTGCGCTGCCTGCCCTTTCACCTGCTACCTTGACAGCTAAACCAGAAAAGACGTTTACGATTGTCACCTGTGGCAGGGTCACAGAGCAGAAGAACCCAGCACTCTTCAACGAGATAGCCGCTTCTTTTGTCCAACAGCAGGATGTGAAGTTCGTTTGGATTGGTGAAGGGGAAAAAGAACAGAGAGCTATTTTAAACGCCGCAAACATCAGCATCACGGGCTGGCTGTCGAAGGCTGAAGTGGAAAGTAGTGTCAGCGCTTCTGATCTATACCTGTCCACCTCCTTGTGGGAAGGCCTTCCCTTTTCTGTTTTAGAAGCCCTAAGCCTGGGAAAGTGCCTCCTGCTGTCAGACTGTGTGGGAAATAAGGACCTGGTAAAGGACGGTTATAACGGATTCAGCTTTCTCACAGCCACTGAAGCCATCGGCAAGATACAGTGGCTCATGCAAAACAGGGAGGCGCTGCGTCAGATGGAAAAGCACTCCCGTGAATGGAGTGAAAGGGAATTCGACATACAGATCGTCTCCCGGCAATACCAGCACCTATATGCCCAACTGGCCGGCAAAGAACACGAGCTGACAGTTCTGTAGAGTCCTTATCTGTTTACAAAATAATCATACCATGGCTCATACGTTGGAAGGAGGATACCGCCTAAACAAGCCCGAATCCAGATCACAGACTGGTGTTCTGGTGTCTGTTGTCACTATTGTCTACAATGGCGAAAAGTACCTGGAGCAAACCATCCAAAGCGTGCTCTCTCAAAGCTACAAGAACATAGAATACATTATAGTAGATGGTGGGTCTACCGACGGCACGCTGGATATCATCCGGAAATACGATGAGCAGCTGTCCTACTGGAAAAGTGAGCCTGATAAAGGTATAAGCGATGCCTTCAACAAAGGAATTTCCTTGGCCACAGGGGATCTGGTTGGTCTGCTCAATGCAGACGACTGGTATGAGCCGGAGGCAATTGCCAACATCGTCAGCCACTACGAGCCGGATAGTGTGCTGCACGGCAACAAGCAGTACTGGAACCAGGACGGCAGCAAGGCCCACCAGGCAAAGCCCAACGTGGACATCCTACCACTTGAAATGAGCCTGAACCATCCCACTGTATTTGTTAGCAAAAGCCTTTACAACAAGTTTGGCGTCTTTGACCTCGACTATAAACTGGCCATGGACTACCACTTGCTGCTGCGCCTCTACAATGCCGGGGCAAAGTTCCTATACGTGGACCGTATTATCACCAACATGCGGCTCGGTGGTGTGTCTGCCAACATAGAGGGCTGTTACCGCGAAGTGCTCAAGGCAAAAAATGAGGTATTGGGCAACAGGGTTAGCCACCAACTCTACTACTACTGGACTATGATGCGGTACAGGATTTCCCAGGCGCTTAGCGATACGCCCCTATCTTTCATCAATAGTTTCTACCGTACCCGTATCTCTCCAATAAAGAAGCAATATTAGTTTTTGGGAGCATTATTTTCCTAATTTTACATTTTGTCAGCAGCATGAGCCTGTTTGCGGCCCATAGAGCTGAACCTATTAACTAAGATGCGACTCACGGTAAACACCTTCAGTTTATTTTTATTCCTGTTTTTTCTGTTCCTGAACCTGCAGACACTCACCCTGACAGGTTTTATGGTAGTGGAAGAATCATCGGTGAAATTTTACCATATCTTCTCGCTCTTTTTTTTACCCCTCCTGTTCCTCAAACCAAAAAACGGGATACCTAAAATACCGCCTTTTATCTTTGAGTATTTTGTAGGTATTATTGTTATATCCCTGCTGCTCTTTCTGGTATACCCGTTCAACAGACTTATAGTAAACCACCTGTTTGCCTTTTATGCATTCTTTATAGGTTACTATGTAGCGGGTCCCATTACACAGGAGCAGGTCTTTAGTATACTGCAAAAAGCGGCACTGCTTCTTTTCATCGTTATAGTTGGAAAACTTTTCTTCCATATTCCGGAAATTCAGCGCTTTATGAAAGCCCCTGACGGGCACCCGGACATCTATACCATTTATGGGGGCGGAACAAACCTGGAGGCCACCTGGATGGGACTGAATACGGCACTTTTCATAAACAGAAAACGGCTCTTTTATATACTGTTCGCCGTGACACTGGCAGTTAGCGTCATTTATGCCTCCAGAGTAGGGGTTGTAATTACTTTTCTGGTGGCTGGTTTCAAGTTTATATCGGCAACTACCTCTAAACAGGAGCGGATTGCGATTATTATGCTCGGTTTAATAGCCCTCCTGGCCTTTGTTCTTTTCATTGATCTGGACAATTTAGCTGAAAAGGTATACGCACTGCAGCGCTTCACCGAGTTTGGTAGTAGTTCGGATAAGGGCCTAAGTGGGCGGTTTGCCATGTGGCGCTACTATGGCACAGCACTTTGGGACAGCAAACTGCTCGGCTACGGCGCCGGGAACGGCATATATGCCATCGAGTCGATTTCCAGAATTGATTACCAGGAAGACAACCTGCACAACCTGTACATGCAGCTCCTGATCGAGTTTGGTATCATTGGTTTGTTCTTATATCTTATCGTAGTATATAACATCAGTATCAAAGCCCTCAAATCGCGGCTGAGTAACCCCATTGCTATCATCATCATGGTTTATTTTATAGCCTCTCTTATTCAATTCAGAGGTACCGATGCGTTGATCTGGCTATTTATAGGTCTGTTCTTGAAAATTGAATCAAATAAAGTAAAGTTGGCTGGAAATGAGTAATGATATCGTCATCCTGATTCCCCACTATAACAATCCTGCAGGATTAGAGAGCTCATTAAATTCGATAGCGTTTCCTACTCCGATCAATGTCCTGGTAGTGGATGATGGCAGCCATACGAAGCCTGATGAGCAGCGGCTCCGCCAAAGGTTCCAGGATAGGCTAAGCATCACCTTCCTTTACAACCAGGTGAACGAAGGGATAGAGAGAACACTTAACAATGGGCTAAATTACATCCAGGAGCAGATGCGCTGCCAGTACATCGCACGGCTTGACTGTGGCGACACGTGTGCCCCTGATCGGTTTATCAAGCAGAAGCAGCACCTGGACGCCCATCCGGATGTATACCTTATCGGTTCCTGGGTAGCGTTTGTGGACGGAGAAGGTAAAAAGGTCTATACCTACAGAGCTCCTGCCGAACACAAGGATATTGTCAAAAACATGTATCTGAAGTGTAGCTTCATACATCCCTCTGTTATGTTCCGCGCGGCTGCCTTAAAAGAAATAGGCACCTACCCCGTGAATTACAAAGCAGCTGAGGATTATGCGTTCTTTTTCAGGTTCATCCAACGGTATAAGACTTATATTATTCCGGAGGTTCTGACTTACTGCGAAATCAATACTGGTGGCATTTCACATACAAAGCGCAATGTGCAGCTTAAAAGCAAGATAAGAATACTGTTAGACAACAAATCGGCCTCTCCCTACTTTGTAGCGGGCCTGCTCAGAAATTTTGCTCTTCGTGCGCTCCCATACCGCCTTGTGGCAAAAGCGAAGGCTATACTCCTTAAATGAAAACATTACTTACGACAACTAAAAAGGCAACCCTCCTTCAAAGGGGCTATTTCGTCTGCTTGCTTTTAGTGGCGGTGTCGCTGTTTTTGCCGAAACAGGCATTCACAAACATCACCATCATGTTGTTTGCTTTGGTATGGTTGCTGGATGGTGACTTTAAGGCCAAGTACCAGAAGTTGACGGCTAATACAGTGGCCATTTCGTTTATCGTGCTGTTCTTGCTATACCTTGCTGGCGTCTTTTATACAGCGGATTTGATGCTTGGTGTCAAAAGTCTGGAGACCAAAGCATCGCTACTGGTCTTTCCATTGCTGCTAGGCTCCGCTGCCATCAGGCAAGACTACCTGTATAAAACCTTGCTCACTTTTGCCTATACCTGTGCTGTACTCAGCATGGTGGCACTGGTCTATCAAACCTTTGTGGTGCTGGAGAAGAATGACTTCAATTATTTCTTCAGCGATGGATTGGTGTCGATAATGGGTAAACAAGCAGTTTACTATGCCATTTATGTATCTTTTTCAATCCTGATACTCGTCCACTACCTGTGGCAGCGATTTTCAGGTATAAGATGGGCTGAGAGAGTGCTGCACATGGCTCTTATTCTGTTCCTGTTGCTGTTCTTGTTCCTGTTGGCATCCAGAACTTCCCTCGGAATCCTCTTACTCATTCTAATCACAAGTCTAGTAGGCGTTGGATTCAGGTATGGGAAACTCAGGTATACATTGGTTGCGGTTGCAGGCCTCATAGCGTTTATAGTGGGGCTTTCTGTTGTGTTTCCCCAGACGGTTTCCCGCTTCAAGAGTCTGCGCAACATAAGCTATGATTTCTCCAATACAGAAGACATCTACCACTTTTCCGGCGAAGACAGTGAGGCCAAATGGAACGGACTTAATCTCCGACTAGCCAAATGGGTGTGCGCCATCGATGTGATCAGGCAAAACCCCTTAGGTGTTGGCACAGGCGACGTGAAAGATGAAATGGTGGAAGCCTATCGGAACAGAAACTTTACGTATGCCGCCGAAGGCCGTTTCGACCCCCACAACCAGTACCTGGATACGGGTGTGGCCATCGGTATACCGGGTTTAGCGGTGTTGTTGTGCTGCTACTTGCTACCCCTTTACATGGCTATCAAAAGAAAAAGCTGGCTGCTTGGCAGTTTCATGCTATTGATCATGGCCTGCTCTATTACAGAGTCTGTATTGTCAAGCGCACAAGGTGTTATATTCATCTGCTATTTCCTGTTCATCCTGCTGGAAGTCGCTGCATTTAACAGGTCAATAAAGGAGCCAGCTCTTAGCGTCACACTTTAGTTTGACCAGGATACGCTGGGTCAAGTGAAGGATTATCCTATTTTACAATACCTGTAAAGCGCATCTTCCTGATTGGCAACAGGCATATTCAGTAATACCACTTTTTTTACGAACAGAAGCTACAAGCATACTAAACATACATAGAGTATAAATTATTCTTTTGATATATTTGTAGCGATCTTTTTATGTCCGGCTTATACAATAAATACATCAGACCGCTGCATGCGGTTGGCGATGCGGCTTCTATCGCACTATCCTTTACTCTGGCCCACCAGGTAGCAGGAGAGCAAACCAATACGTCGGCTTTTTCAAGCTACCTGCAGCTTTTGCTCTACGCGCTCTTTGCCTGGTATACCTGCTCTCTCCTACTGGGTACTTACAAGATTTACCGGGCCGTAACCATAAACAGGCTCTTGTTGAACGCGCTGCAGGTCGTGCTGCTCTATGTGCTGTTGTTTGAGGTCATCATCCAATTGTTCGACTTACATGTTACGTCCCGACAGTTCCTGTTCGCACACTATGGTTTTCTGGCTTGCTTTGTCGCCTTTTACCGTTTTGTAGTGCTCATCCTACTGCGCCACTTTAGAAGAAAGGGCTATAACAAGCGTTTTGTGGTGATTGTAGGTATGGGAGAGGCTGGTAGGGAATTGCGTCGCTTTTTTGAAATGCACCCGGAATACGGCTACCATTTCCTGGGCTTTTTTGATGATAAGGAATCAGGCGAGGCAGACCTGCTCGGGTCGATAGCAGAGATAGAGGAGTTCCTCGAAGAGCATCATATTGACGAGATCTACTGCTCCCCCTTCGAGCTGTCACGCAATCAAATCATTAGCCTGATGAACGATGCAGACGATCGTCTGATCCGGATGAAGTTTTTGCCAGAGCCGGGTGGCTTTCACCATACCCGCATGAAGCTGGACTTTCACGACATGCTCCCCGTGCTGGTGTTTCGTTCCATTCCGCTCGACGACACTTTCAACAAAGTCATCAAACGTGCCTTCGACTTGCTGTTCTCCTCCCTGGTGATCATCCTAATTCTTTCCTGGCTCATCCCACTGCTGGCACTACTGATCAAGATCGATTCGCGCGGACCCATCTTCTTCGGGCAGGAGCGCTCAGGAATTAATTACAAAACATTCCGCTGCTGGAAGCTCCGTTCCATGTATGTGAACAACGAAGCCAACTCGCTGCTCGCCCGGCGCGGTGACTCCCGCATTACCCGCATGGGAGCCTTCCTGCGTAAAACCAGCCTGGACGAGTTGCCACAGTTCTTCAATGTGTTTATGGGTCAGATGTCAATAGTAGGCCCACGTCCTCATATGCTTAAAGTGAACGAGGAGTATGCCATGGTGGCCGAGAAATACATGGTCCGTCACTTCATTAAACCAGGCATTACGGGTCTATCGCAGGTAAGGGGCTACCGGGGCGACACTAGTTCCGACTACCAGATCCGTGGCCGAGTGAAACTCGACATCTTCTACCTCGAGAACTGGTCTTTCTTCCTCGATCTTAAAATTGTCTTCTATACCGTGTATAATATGCTGCGCGGTGAGGACAACGCATTTTAAAAATCAGTCCGCGCAATTGCTCCTGTTTTAGTAACTTCGCCTGCAAAGTTGAAAACATGAGCAAGGAAAAACCATCTATACCGAAAGGAACCCGCGATTTTGGCCCCGCAGTAGTGGTCAAACGCAACTATATATTCAGTGTCATTAAGCGCACCTTCGAGAAATTCGGGTATCTGCCACTCGAAACACCTGCCATGGAGCAGCTGTCGGTGCTAACGGGCAAGTACGGCGACGAGGGTGACCAACTGATTTTCAAAGTCCTGAACTCAGGCGACTTCCTATCCAAAACCACAGCCGCTGACATTGAGCAGGGCTCTAAGCACATCACCCGCAAGATCTCTGAGAAAGCGCTCCGCTACGACCTGACGGTGCCCTTCGCCCGCTTTGTGGTGATGAACCGCAACGAGATCAGCTTTCCGTTCAAACGTTACCAGATACAGCCGGTTTGGCGCGCCGACCGTCCGCAACGCGGCCGCTACCGCGAGTTTTACCAGTGCGATGCCGACGTGGTGGGAACCAACTCCCTGCTGTGCGAAGCCGAGATCGTGCAGATGATCGACGAGGTGCTGAGTACGCTGGGTATGACGGATTTCACAATCAAGATCAACCACCGGGGTGTGCTGGCAGGTATAGCAGAGGCCATAGGAGAGAAAGGCCGTGAGGGTGACATCTGTGTGGCCATCGACAAGCTTGACAAGATCGGGGCGGAAGGCGTGCGCAAAGAACTTTTGGAGCGAGGTATAGCTGAAGGCGCTGTAGACAAATTGGAACCGCTTTATGATCTGAAAGGATCCAACCAGGAAATACTGGATCAACTACAGGCACTGCTTGGCAACACCGAAGAAGGCCAGCGGGGACTGAAAGACCTGCGGGAGGTATGGGAGTACCTGGACAACCTGGGCAGCGATGCTCTTGTGACGCAGAACCCATCCGGACAGCCGCGTTTGCAGCTGGATGTGACACTGGCGCGAGGTCTCTCCTACTACACCGGCTGCATCTTTGAGGTGAAAGTGAACAATGCGAACATGGGAAGCATCAGCGGCGGTGGCCGTTATGACAACCTGACGGGCATGTTCGGTATGCCGGGCGTATCGGGTGTGGGCTTCTCTTTTGGCGTGGACCGCATCTACGATGTGCTGGAGGAACAGCAGCTTTTCCCGGCCAGTAGCGAGGTAGGTACCAAAGTGCTGATCGTGCAGTTCGACAAGGAATCGGAGCGGTATGCCCTGCCCCTGTTGCAGAAGCTGCGCAACGCAGGTATAGCCTCTGAGCTGTACCCTGAAAATGCCAAGCTGAAAAAGCAGATGAGCTATGCAGACCAGAAAAAGATCCCATTTGTGCTGTTGGTAGGTTCCGAAGAAATGGCCTCCGGCAAGCTGAAGCTGCGCGACATGCAGACGGGTGAGCAGGACGAATTGTACATCGACGACATCATCGCCCAACTGAAATCTGAAGCAAACTAAATCACATCATGAGCGACGTTCATCATATCTCCAGCCAGCACCTGAGTCTGGAGCGCATCGAGGAAATCATCAGCCGCAGGTATAGCCTGGCCCTGTCGCAGGAGGCGGAGGAGCTCATTCTGCACTGCTACAACTACCTGCACCGCAAAATAGCCAGCACCGACAAGAGCATCTACGGCATCAACACCGGCTTCGGATCGCTCTACAAAAAACAGATTTCGCCTGATAACCTCGAACAGTTGCAGCGTAACCTGATGATGTCGCATGCCTGTGGTATGGGGGACGAAGTTCCGGCCGAGGTGGTGAAACTGATGCTCCTGCTCAAGATACAGTCGCTGGCTTATGGCAATAGCGGGGTGCAGCTGCAGACGGTGAAGCGCCTGATCGATTTTTATAACCGCGACATTTACCCGATCGTGTACCAGCAGGGCTCCCTTGGGGCGAGTGGTGACCTGGCTCCACTGGCGCACCTTTGCCTGCCGCTGATCGGTTTGGGAGAGGTATATTACCAGGGCTATCGGCTGGAAAGTCGCCACGTGCTGGAGATGTTCAGCTGGGAACCTGTTGCGCTGCAGGCCAAAGAAGGTCTTGCTTTGCTAAACGGCACCCAGTTCATGAGCGCCTATGGGGTACACTGTCTGCTACAAGGGCGTCGTTTGTCGCACACGGCCGACGTGGTGGGTGCTTTGTCGCTGGATGCTTTTGACGGTCGCATCGAGCCGTTCAATCACCTGATTCACCAGGCGCGCCCGCACCGGGGACAACTGGAGACAGCCGCCACATTCCGCCAATTGCTACAGGGAAGCGAACTGATCAGCCAGTTCAAACAGCATGTGCAGGACCCTTACTCCTTCCGCTGTATTCCGCAGGTACACGGCGCCTCCAAAGACGCCATCCGCTATGCCGAAGGAGTGATTCTGACCGAGATCAACTCCGTGACTGACAACCCGAACATTTTCCCAGACGAGGACGAGATCATTTCAGGCGGCAACTTCCACGGACAACCGCTGGCGCTGGCGCTGGATTTTCTGGCGATTGCTTTGGCAGAATTGGGAAGTATATCGGAGCGCCGCACGTATCAACTGATCTCCGGCAGCCGCGGTTTGCCGGATTTTCTGGTGGCTGAACCAGGCCTGAACTCCGGCTTCATGATCACACAGTATACCGCCGCCTCTATCGTGAGCCAGACCAAACAGCTTTGCACGCCTGCCTCTATCGATACCATCCCATCCTCAAACGGACAGGAAGACCATGTGAGCATGGGCTCGAATGCGGCCACCAAGCTGTACAAGGTGGTGCAGAACGTGGAGCGTGTGCTGGCCATTGAATTGATAAACGCTGCGCAGGCGATGGAATTCAGACGTCCGCTACACACTGCCCCGCTACTGGAACAACTATTTGCAGATTTCCGGGAGCAGATCCCTTTTGTGAGCACAGACCGCGTGATGCATCCGGACATGGAGCGCAGCGTGGCTTTCCTCAGAAACTGTCGGCTGCCTGTTGTAGTAGCATAGACTATACTTCAGAACGCTGGAAATCCGCAATAGCTCAGGAAGCTGCTGCGGATTTCTTTTTATACCTGTCTGCACTGATTTTCGCCTTGCATTTAGGTATGTCAATCTTCAACTCTCCTATACCTGCAACCTGGACGGAATTAAAGGCCCGCATTAGCTATATATAGGGACGTACATGTTTCATTCAATAAGGACACTTAGCTGAAATAGAGGCGCCCGCCATCTTAGGGATGAGCCTATTCTACTTGCGGAGGTAGAGGCCTACATTACCAAGATCCTTTCAGGATGACAAAAAAGTAAAACGAATTGCCCCTCTCCTATACCTGAAATTTAGACACAAGCTTTTCTCCTATTCCCTACATGCCTATATTCGTAGCACACCCTATACTTATCTTTTGAGACTGCTGCTGTTCATATTGCTCCTTTTTACTGCTATACCTGTTTTTGGGCAGGAAGGCTGTTTTCGTGCAATACAGAACGAACAGGAAGTGAAGGTGATCTGCGCAGGTATACCCGTTTTTTTTGAGGATTGTAGTGCTGATCAGAATACGCAGTACACGACCTTTTATGATCCCGGGCCTGATGCATTTGACCCTCAATACTTTGAGCAGAGCGAATTGGTAAATCGTGGTGCTGACGGGCGTTTTCAGTATACCTACACAGAGCCGGGCAAGTACATCATCACGCAAATTATCAACCGGGGAGGTGGCAAAAGCACTACCATAGAGCCCATGGAGTTTGAAGTGGTTGCCACTCCAACTCCCAGTTTTACGGTACAAGCCTGCGCCAGCAGATCGGTTCAGGTAACCATCGCCGACATTGGATACGATTTGTACGACATTGATTATGGTGATAACACGGTAGTCCGCGAGGTGAAGGATGGCGAACAGCCGCGCTATACCTACCAGGGCACCGCTTCTAACTACACTATCACTGTGCGCGGCAAGTACACGGGAAGTTCCTGCGAGACAAGCAGTACGAATACCGTCACACTTTTGCCAACTCCTCCCACACCGGCGATCACACAGTTGGAAGTATTGCGCCAAGCAACAGATGGTGAGGTCCTGTTCACGCTGGAGAATCTGCAACCGGGATACCGCTACGTGCTGGAACAACGCACTACGGCAACCGGCAATTTCGAAACGATCTTTACAAGTGCACCAGCTACACAAAACAGGTGGGTGGACTTCAGAATCGGCAAGGTAGATACCCGGCAACCTATCCAGTTCCGTATCCGCACTGCCGATAACTGTGGCAATCAGCTGGCGATTTTGTCAGCCCCGGTCAGCAGTCTGGTACTGGATGTGCAGACAGGCAACGAACTGGCAAACCTCAACTGGAGAAGTATAGGAGATAATGTACAAACCCATCAGGTATACCGCGATGGTAACCAGCTAGTGGAGCTAAACGGCAGCACGACCACCTACACAGACCCTAACCTGAACTGCGGACAAAGCTACTGCTACCAGGTAAGCAGTATCCTCCATAACGGGCAAAGCCGCTCCATCTCCGCTTCCCGTTGCATCGAGGCCACGTCCACTACCACACCAGCAGCCGGGTACCTGTACAGCACGTATGATGAAAACAACCAGGTACAGCTCAACCTGACCCTGCCACAAGGCCAGACAGCCCAGCAGGTTCGCTATCAGCGCAGTATCGACGGGGTGCCTTTTGCTGACCTGATCAACAGTGAACAGACAAATTATACCGACCTTTTACAACCCCTTAATCCGGCATGCTACCGGGCCAGTTATACCAATCCTTGTGAACGCAGTGCTGCTTACAGCAACACTACTTGCCCCGTATACCTGATCGCCGTCCCCCAGGAAAACTCCCCGGCCATTACGTTCGGCTGGACGGGCTATGTGGGTTTCCCGGATGGAGTGGGTCGCTATACCTTAGAACTGCTGGACACTGAGGGCCGCGTTGTCAGCAGTATACCCGTCACGGGAAACACCTATCTGGAGCGTAACCCGAGTGATGAACTGCAGGAACTCCGCTACCGCATACGGGTGACTTCCGGCAATGGCAGTGCTACTTCTTTCTCCAATACGGTTGTCATCCAACAGCCTTTGCAGGTCCATATACCCAATGCATTCACCCCAAACGGCGACGGACTCAACGATGTGCTCGAGGTAAAAGGTCGCTTTATAGGATCCTTCAGCATTAAGGTATACAACAACATGGGGCAAGTCGTGTTTTCGGCTGACGATCGCAACACCAGCTGGGACGGCACCTACCAGGGCAAACCACAGCCAGCCGGTGCTTATGCCTATGAAATCAACATCGTGAGCCAGAGCGGAGAAACAAAGCGCCGTACCGGCACCGTCACGCTTTTGCGCTGACCCGTACACAGCATGTGACAAAAAAAGAAATCATCGAAAACTACATAAGGGCCTTTAACAGCTTTGATGTGCCGGGTATGCTGCAGTACCTGCACGATGAGGTAGTATTCAGCAACATTTCTAATGGCGAAGTCAACCTGTCGCTGCAAGGTATAGAGGCCTTTCGGGAACAGGCCGAGCAAGCTGCAAAGCTGTTTAAAGAGCGGGAACAAGTGATCCTTCAGTATCAGGAGCAGGAAAACACAGCGGAAGTCACGATAGCATACCGGGCAGTGCTAGCCATAGACTTCTCCAAAGACATGAAAGCTGGCGACACCCTCACTCTAAAGGGAAAAACGATTTTCGGCTTTCAGTATGACAAGATAATTTCCATCGAAGACCACAGCTGAAGGCACAAAAAAGGGGAGCCAGCATGCCGGCTCCCCTTTTTCTCAACACGAAACTAAACTTTATCTTCTTAGTAACAGCTTTATACTCTGCGTACCTGAGTCGGTAACCAGGCGAGCGATGTACATGCCATCTGACATGGTTTGCCCCTCCAGCTCATACTCATACAATTGGTTTGCTTTGGCGGTACCCTCTCCTACTTTCCGGACAAGCCGGCCGTTCATATCGTATACCTCCAGGGTATAGGCCTCGTCTTTTTCCAGCGCAAAGGAGATGGTGGTTCTGTCGGAAAAAGCGTTCGGATAGGCCATCAGCTTAGCAGCTACTTCTGCTCCAGGCAATTGTATACCGAGCGCCTCCAGCTCTGCCTTTGCCAGTAAATCCGGGTTTTTCGGATCGTAAAGTACCATCGCGCCCATCCCTATGCGGTTGGTGGCCGTGGCCTCCTCCGCATCACCAGCCTGGTTATCGTATACGATCCGGCCGCTTTCTTCTTCCCAGATCATCAGCCTCAAACGGTCGTTCGGGTTCTTTACATTCAGGGCGTGGTTCACGATGGCCACCAGAAATCCATAGCCGCTTTTGCCGTTGATCGTCCCTTTCCCTTTAAAATTGGCCTCTTGTCCAAAAACAATCAGACGCTCGGCCTCAAAGGAAGTGCTCTTGAAATTCAGGTCGTTCTCCTTCAGTTGGAAAGCCACCTGTCCCTGCACCTGTTCGGTTTTGTTGCGGTATTGCACGGCCACGCCAAAATAGCCCCTTCCTTCCTGCTGCATAAAATCCATCTGGGTGTTTTGAGGAGAGTGGAGCCAACCAGCAGCTGCCACAATGCGGTCGTCGGGGTTGTACACTGCTACTTTATGCGTGGCCGAATGCGTGCCGCAGTTGTTGCCGTAACTGGCGTTCACTTCGTAAAAACCCGCAGAAGCCGGCCAATTTGTTGTGATTTGTGCAGTGTTTTGTCCACTGAGTCTGACAGGTCCCGGTCCATCCACAGACCAGGTATAGGAAGTGGCCTTTGTGCCTTCCAAGGTATAGGCGACGTCTTTTGCACCGGCCCTAACCTTATCCGGCCCGGCTATTGCTTGCTGAACTGCAGGGGCACATGGCGCATCCTGGCTGTATTTGATGGTAAAGGCTTTCCTAGTCGTGGCGTTCTGATAGTTAAGGCCTGTCAGGTATAGGTTATTCTTCGCGTCCAAGGTAAAATCCATCATGAAATCAGATCCCAGACCCAGCAAATTATCCGACTCTTTCGTCCAAATTACCTCTCCATCTTCAGTGTTATGACTGGCTAGTACAAAGGTTCTTCTTATATTGCCTGCCAGGTAAACACTTCCCTTGTTGTCCAGCATGAGTCTGGTCCCGCTTTCACTCTGGATCCATTCTTCATGCCGATGCGCCCATATCTCTGATCCGTCGGTCGAATTGTACTTGAGTACGGAAATCTGCATGCCGTTTACATCACTTTGGTTAATACCAGCCACGTACACACCTCCCGCATTGTCAACAGCTATCGCTTCCGGCACATCGCGCCTGCCATCTGTACCGAAGTATGAGACCCATGCCTCTTTGCCATCCTCCGCATTGTATTTGATGGTCGCGAAATTGTTGACAATCGATTTTGTTCCTGTCACATAAATTCCACCGGTACCATCCGCAGCTATAGCTGCAGGATAACCTTCATGGTGTATGGCAATCCAGCGTTCTTCGCCGTTGGCACTGTTATACTTTATGGTAGCCATTTGAACCGTCCTGTCACTGCCGAAAACCGAGCCGGTAACATACAGGTTGCCATTTCCGTCGAGGACAAGGTCTTTTACATGATCATACCCGGAATTTCCGCCATACCTTTTCTCCCAGAGCCTGCTCCCTGAAGCCGCATCAAATTTTATAGTGAGGAAGGAGCTGATCATTTCAAAGCTCACCCTTGGTTTATGCTCAGCGCCTGCCACATAAATATTTCCGGAGTCATCGAGTACCAATGCATTTATATCAACTTGCAACTCAGAGTCTTCACGGACTTGTGACTGCCACACCAGTGCACCATTTGTAGCCTGCAACTTCAGTAGCAGCCCTTTGGAAGTTGCCACGTACACGTCTCCCTCCTTATCCAAAGAGATAAAGTTTTTGCTGTAAGCTTCCCGTTTGTCTTTATAATGCGTGCTCCAAAGCATTTCTCCCGAAGCAGCATATTTAGCGGCATACACATACTTCTCTCCAAATTCAATGGAGATAATTCCAGTTACGTATGTATTTCCAGCCTCGTCTACCACTACGTCCGTCCCTGTGTACGAAACTGGTCCATTCCAACCGTATCGCTGACTCCATGCATCGTCCCCGGTCGAGGCGTTCATCCGGGTGACAATCATGTTGCGGCTTTGGTCGCCGACCTCATTATAAACACTACCAGTCAGGTATAAGCCCCCGTCATTACTAGTCAGCACCATTGACTTCAGATACGGTTGCATGTCCCTGAGTCGCTTTTCCCAAACGCGAGTACCTGATGCTCCATCGTAATGAACGACGATATAGTTATACTTATCCCCCTGGAAATAGCTGGTGCCGGCTATAAAAACACCTCCCTGTCCGTCTACTGCTATAGAACCTGCCTGATTGTAATCAGCACCGCTACTGCTATACCTGTCAGACCAGATGATCTCACCACTCAATGCGTTGAGCTTCAGCGTCGAAATAATTGACATGCCGTCTTCGCTGATGCCTGTCACGTAGACACCTCCGGCACCGTCCAAGGCTATATCACGCCCTTCACTCATCCTCGTACCACCACGATACGTCGTAACCCAATGCTGCTGGCCGGTGTTCGGGTCATACTTTAGGAAGATCATGTCGTCGCTGTTCCCAACAACATAAACGCCAGTCTCATCCAACTCCAGGCGGCGTCCCACTTGTCGAGGCTCCCCACCAACTATGCGTCCGGCTACCCAGGCCTGTGATCCATCCTGGGTATTGTATTTAATCGTCGTAATGGCGTTAGCATTAACAGTTACATCTGAATCCGGGAAGGGTTTGTATTTCTCCAGGGTGCTACCGGTCACGTATACTCCGCCTCTGTTATCCACTTTTATATCGGCGATACCGTCAGCCAGGCCGGCGCTTCCACCAAACTGCTGCTGCCACTGCAAGGCTCCGGTTGCCGCATTGAATTTAGCGAGCCTGTAGTCTGCATTAACTGTTGCCGCCATGTATACTCCCCCGGACTTGTCTACTGCTATGCCGGCCACATCAGCCAGGCTTTCATCTTTGCCATACTCGACGGCCTATACCTGGCTTCCGTCAGCTGCATTCAACTTGATTATGGTCGCCTCCCGGCTATCCTCCGAGGCGTTCCGTTCCCGCCAGCTTATCAGCCCCGTTACATACACGTTGCCGGCATGATCGATGGTAATATCCCGGGTTTCCTCATGATAGATTTGTCGGTTATAAGCTTCCTTGTTTCTAAAAGCCCACAATAACTGTCCGGTGGGACTATACTTTACCATAACAATCCGTTTGCTTGCCAACTCCCCCACTTCACTGAAACCGGCCATATAGATGTTGCCTTCAGAGTCAGTGGCTGAAGTTATCATCACGCCCGAGCCGCTTGGGGGTGTGTCAAAGTCCCTTAGCCATTCTTCTTTCAGGCCTTGCGCCCAAGCCGTAGATGTTAAGAAAAAAAGAGGCAATACGATAAGACAGAGGCGCATGCTGAGTGCCTCCCTAATGAGGAATAAATGTTTGATCATAGTTTTGTAGAGTTAAAGTGTTTTCAAAGGCAAAAAGCGTAACTGTAGTGTAATTATTTTAATAAAGAAGGGTGGAAGATAGGACCGCGTAGTCAGTGCTACCGAGCCTTAGGGTAGGTACAGGGGTGGCATAGCCTATGGTAAACGAAACGGAAGCATCTAAGTCCATCAGCACAATGCTGCGGCTGCCGTTGTCAAACCACCAGGCCGGGTATTAAAACGTTTATAAACAGTACTAAAACGCATTGAAATAGGTTACACCAAAATACGGGTGAATGCATAATTCTTCCGGGTGAACGTTTTCGTATTCCTGGCCAGAACTATTCTGACATACCCGGTCAGGCTTTAAATGTATCTGAGGAGGTGGATTACAGTTAAATTTTTCAGGTTGACGAAAGGCAGATAAGTCATGTCGCCACTCTGACATGATGCCTGTATATTTTTACAAGCCGGGAGGCTTATTAAATATTCTTGTCGTGAACAATCCAAAAAGAAGATAGGCTATGCTGATAGGAAGGTGCATGTTGAGATAAGTCCAGGGCTAAATGAAAAAAGCGCGGGACAACCTGCAGCACATTACTATTACTGCTGAATCGGGCGCGGGTCTTGTGAAATCCACCGTAAAAGGACAGCGCAAACTCATCAAGATCGGATCGATGATTCCTTTACGGGCACTAACGACCGTGACATGGGGAACGACCTATTAATCCAGAGCGGAGAAACAAAGCGCCGTACCGGCACCGTCACGCTTTTGCGCTAACGCGGCCGGTACGACACTTCTTTTTACTTTTCCACCACTATTTTCACGGACAACACTTTCCCTCCGCTCGAGATCCGAGCCAGGTACATGCCAGCTAGCAGCTCGGAAACATTCAGCTGCACTTCTGTCACTTCACCTGCTTTTGCGTGGCCTTGTCGAACCTGTTGTACCCTCGCCCCTTTCATGTCAAATAACTGCAGTTCGTACGGATTGTCCGTATCCGAAGTGAAACGAACAGTAGTGATCGCCTTGGCTGGGTTTGGATAAGCTAACAGTTCTGTCGACGTCATACCTTGCACACCACGTCCATTAGTAGCCTGTAGGTTGCGGTTGTCTTTTCGGCCATTGATCACGATATTTCCCCACCCGATGCGGGGTCCGGTTTCTGTTGACAGGTCGTAGATGTCGCCTCCTGCCTCAAAATTGTCGAATACGATCGCGTTGCCGCGGCTCAAGTCCCAGATACGGATGCGGAGCTGGTCGTTGGGGTCGTTCCTGCCTTTGCCACCCGCGTCGCGCACCGACACAATATAACCGAATCGCCCTACGCCCTGCAGCTGTGCCGTCCCCTTCCAGATGGCTTGGTCTCCGGTGATCACCAACCAGTCGAGCGCTCCGCTCTGGGAGAACTTTTGCTTGTTCACGGTCAGCTGCAGTGTGCCCTGCGGCCTGGTGGCGTGCTTGTTCTGATAGCGAACAGAGAAAGAGAACGCAGCTTCGAGCCTTTGGCCATTACCACCCACACCGAAATTGGCTAAGACGATACTGCCAGAACCCTCTACATGGCCTGCTTCGGGGTCATAGATAACGTGCCACTGGTTATAGTCGCTGTTGGTCGCCTCCAGACAGCTCTCCGAGAAGTCGAGCCCCACCTGGTAGATGCCCGCCTGGGTATAGGTATGCTTGCCCGTGATGCGCGAGGTGCCGAAAGCGGTATAGGACATAGTTGGCTCTGAGCCATCGCCCCAGGTCCAGCCCAGGCCGGTGTCTTCGGTCAGGATGTATGGCGAAAAGTCAGCGGTGGTGCGTGCTTCCCAGCCCGCCCGTATGGCATAGGGCGCCAGGTATAGCTGCACGTTCACAGGTATAGCACAGTTCGGTTCTTCTACAGTTTGACTGTATTTGACTGTCAGGAGGTCAAAGTTAGTGTCAGGTGAGTGGACGGTATTCACCACATATACATTTCTGTCTTTGTCCAAAGCCAAAAGTCTCTGCTCCTGGTTCGACTGTCCTTCCTTGAACACCTCCCATACCTTGGTTCCATCTGAGGTCTGGTATTTCACGACCTGTGTACCATCCGAAGCCCTGTAGGCTACATAAATGCCTCCCGTCTGGTCAAGCTCAACAGCTGAAATAGCTCCTTCGAAGGGAGATGTCCATACAACCACGGGCTCCTCTGTGCTCAACTTGATTAACCTGATATTAAAACTCGTCACATAGGCCCCGCCAGCATTGTCAAGCATCAGATTCGACAAGCTACCTGAATTGGTAACCTCGTCAATAGTAGGCTGACGCCACACGAATGCTCCGCTAGCTGCTTCAAACTTTAGAAGGTAGGCCACATGCTCACCCGTTTCCAGAATGTCGTGGGCAGCCAGGTATACGCCTCCTGTGCTGTCAATGGCTATATCCGTTACCTGATGTTCAGTCTGACGGTTGCTGCTGTTGTAAATTTCGCTCCATAGCGTATTACCGTCGCTGCCCGCATACTTTACCAGAGCCAGATTGTTTACTACAGCGGGAGCGCGGGCGGTGCCGGTAACATATACATCACCTGCTTCATCTAGGGCAAAGGCAGCCAATTCATTCAGGTCACTCTCTGTTTCTAGTAGACCGTAACGTTTCGTCCAAAAACTCTGTCCTGTTTCAGTGTCAACTTTGATGAGGAAATCCTCTTGGGGAAGGTTAAACTGAGGACTGACTGCTCCCATGATGTAGATACTCCCCTGCTGGTCAAGCTTTATTTCCCTGCCTACATTGGCTTCTGTTGGTCCATGGATCGCTTCCCACAATACCTCCCCTGTGGCACCGTTCACTTTATGCAGCACAATATCACGCTGCGCGCTACCGCGTAGTGCTTGCACCATGATATACACCATGCCTGTAGCGTCTACTGCCAAGTGTTTCGTCTGCCGGATATCGCTGTTATAGAACTGCCTGTTCCAAAGCAGCTCCCCATCAGGTGAGTACTTGAGCAGAAAAGCATGTTGATACTGGCGTGAAGGATCAGGGTTTCCGCTGGTAGCCGTAATGTAGACATTGCCTTCATCATCCGTCACCATATTGGCTGGCTCGTCTATACCTGGCAAGGTGTGGATGAAAGTAACATTGAAAACAAGCGTACCCGTAGCTGCCTGGAGGCTGGTGACAAAAAGGTGCGTATTACCAGTCCCAGATGTTCCGCCCAAGTGCAGGGTGCCTGCTTCGGAGAGGGCCATTGTCTGCAGTAAATTTATGCTGTCTGCAGGAGAAGTATACTCCCAGGCGACGTTTCCGCTGCTTGCTCCATACCTGCGCACCACATACCCCGTTCCGTTTTGCCTGCTGCCCAGGTATAGATTTCCGGCTTCGTCTGCTACTACGCCGGCAGCTGTACCTGCTGACGTGGTTGCCCAGGTTAACGAACCAGTAGAAGCGCTGTGCCGCGCCAAATGGGGCTGCCCTTGCAAGGTGCTTGTCAGGTATAGCCCGCCAGCCTCGTCCGCTATCAGCTGCTCAGGCAGAGCGTTTCCCTCCAACCGTTTGAGCCATACCTGCCTGCCTGTAGCCGCGTCGTACTTAATCAAGGAACTTCCTGTGGGACTGTCAGGATCTGTCGTATAGTGGATTCCCCAGGTATAAACGCCCCCTGTTTCGTCCACGGCAAGTTGCATGGCGCGGTCCTGCAGGGGCGTGTCGTATTGCTGGAACCAGACCAAAGAGCCGTCTGCCCCGCTGCGCTTTGTCGTCAGCATTTGGCTGGCCTTGTCCGCTATACCTGAACTGCCTGTCAGGTAGATGTCGCCCTGGCTGTCCAGCGCTATACCTGCCAGATGCTCGTAAGCGGGAGGCATGTCGCTCCTGGACAGCGTTTGCCGCCATAACCTATCTCCGCTAGAGGAATCGTATTTAAACAAAAGAGAGTAATCGTCTGTAGCATTTAAACTGACGGAGCCAACCATTACCAGTCCTCCCCTGTTATCTGCCAGCAGTTCTATACCTGTCATCGTGGCGCTAGGTGATTCGCCCTGCTGCCATACCATTTGCCCATCGGTTAACGTGTATTTCACCACATACACAGTTGTTCTGGAGCCCATGTCAACCGTGGAGGCAACCACGTAAAAGCCCGTTTCATCTAGTGCGACATCCACCAAGGCATGCGGATATTGAAATAAAGGAAAATGCTGCTGCCAGAGCACTTCGCCAGCGGGGCTGAACTTAGCCGCCACAAAGGCATCGAAATTGGTAGGAGAACCCAGGGTAGTGCTTCTGCTATTGCCGGCGATATAAGTGTTGCCGGCTGCATCGACGGCGCTGAAAGCACTTGACTCAAATGTGGGGAAAGCACTGCCGTAGCGCCTCTCCCATTCTTCTGTTACCTGCTGCGCCGAAGCAGACAGACTAAGGGTGTGCAGAACTAAAACAAGAACAAACAAAAATCCAAAGCCCCGTCTGGGCGAGTGTAAAAAAACTAACATGGCAATTGGGTAAAATTTAATTTATCATACAGGAGTTAAATAAAAGCCAGAGCAGAGCAGCTCCAGAGCCAGGAGAAGCGAAGAGGAAGCACAGACGATCAGAACGCAATCATTCATCATCAGGCAAAATAAATGAAAGCTGAAAAAATAATTTATACGTATAGTTATACGCACAAAACATAGTAACCGGATAAGAATAATTTGAACGTTTGCCATACCTCATAGTAGTTGACACAACCTGCTTTGCATGAGGAGGAAAGCTAACTGACCGACCTTCCAGCACCATTATTTCCCGATTCAGATATATGCTTGTATATTTGTATACACCCTCCCTACCGGGTGACGTTAAAAGAAGTACAAGACACCAAAAAGAAGATAGACTATGTTTGATATGATGGGCATGATGGGCAAGATGAAAGAAGTCCAGGCCAAAATGAAAGAAGCGCAGGACAACCTGCAGCATATTACCGTTACCGCCGAATCGGGTGCAGGCCTCGTAAAGGCTACCGTAAACGGACAGCGCAAACTCCTCAAGATCGAGATCGACGACTCCATTCTGAACACCAACGACCGCGACATGGTGAACGACCTGGTCGTAGCCGCTGTGAACAACGCCATGCTGACAGCAGGTGAGCGCGCGCAGGAAGAAATGAAAAAGAGCACAGAAGGCCTTTTACCTAATATTCCCGGTTTAGATTTAGGAAACTTTGGTCTCTAATCCCAGCCTCACGGCTATTGTTATCCTTAACTGGAACGGACTCCGCTATCTGCAGGAGTTTCTGCCATCGGTAGTGGCCAACAGCACAGGCTGCGAAGTCATTGTGGCCGACAATGCCTCTACCGATGGCTCTATTCCCTTTTTACAGGAGCACTTCCCCCAGGTGCGCATCATCCAAAACGACGATAACTACGGTTTTTGCGAAGGCTATAACATTGCCCTGCGCCAGGTGGATGCCAAGTACTACGTGCTGCTCAACTCCGATGTAGGGGTGCCCCCGAACTGGACAGAGCCGATCATCCAGCTGATGGAGTCTGACGAGAACATCGCTGTCTGCCAGCCCAAGATCGTTTCGCAGCAGCACCCCGACTTCTTTGAGTATGCGGGTGCAGGCGGCGGTATGCTGGATGCACTGGGCTACCCCTATTGTCGTGGGCGGTTGTTTGAGACGCTGGAAGAGGACAAGGGACAGTATAATAATGTAGCAGAAGTTTTCTGGGCAACGGGCGCCTGCATGTTCGTGCGGGCCAACGTCTTTCACGGACTAGGCGGACTCGAGCCTGCTTTTTTTGCGCACATGGAGGAGATCGATTTCTGCTGGCGTGCTAAGAACGTGGGCTATAAAGTGATGTACAATGGCCATAGCCAGGTATACCACGTGGGAGGCGGTACGCTACACAAGTCAAATCCGCGCAAAACTTACCTGAACTTCAGAAACGGTATGGCGCTATTGTACAAAAACCTGCCAGCCGGTGAGCTGTTTTCGACTGTTGTTATACGCATTCTGCTAGACTGGCTGGCTGCCTTGCGTATGCTGCTGGCAGGGCAGTCGGCAGACGCCAAAGCGGTGCTCAATGCACACGCCGATCTCTTGCGCAACAGCAAGTATTGGCGGCAGCGCAGAAAGGAACAGCAACTGAAAGGTACTTTTCCGGCTATGTCAGGCGTTTACAGGGGAAGTATTGTGTGGCAGTACTTTGTGCGCCAGCGGCGCACGGTGCGGGAGTTATAAGTCCCAAACGGTACTGCGTTCGCGGCGCAGGTGCTTGCTTACGTTCATCCAGAAGGCCATGATAAAGTATAGGATGACCGGCGAGCCCAATGTGAAAAACGAAATGTAGATAAAGGACAGGCGGATGCTGCTAGAGGCTATTCCAAGCTTCTCTCCCAACATGGTGCAGACACCAAAAGCCTGAGATTCTATAAAGTATTGTAGCCTTTTCACTTGCGTTTGATTTAAATTTAAAAGTAGGAAATTAATAGATTTCCGTCAAAAATTTGACAAAAAAATCGTGGTATGGCAGTGTATTAACGCATGCCCCCAGCTATATCTTACGTTGGTTACCCAAATCTGATATGAAACACAACAAAAAAAACGCCGCTTTGTTCCTGCCACTCGCCGTGGCGATGCTCTCTGCCAACACAGGCTGCACCCTGCAGCGCATGGTAAAACAGGCTGAAAAACAGGAAATTGAAGTGTCGCCTAACCCCCTGGTAGCCAACGGCGAAGAGGTGGTTTTTGAGATGAAGGCCACCCTGCCGGAGAAGATGCTCAAAAAAAATCAGGACTATCGCTACAAGATCGATGTGGTTTACGAAGCAGCCGGTCAGCAGCGCGAACACCTGGGCGCACTCAACTTCGACATTGGCAACTACCTCTACGAGAACAATCGCCCGACCATCACGCAGGAGTTCTCTTTCCCCTATGCGCCGCACAAAAACAAAGGCCGCCTGCTGATACAGGGCACCGCCATTGATAAGCGCAAGCGTGACAAAGTTGCCTATACCCCAGAGGAGCAGGTGGCGACCGGACTGAACACCACGGCCCTGCTGATGGTGCGCAGCAATGACTATACCTATGTGCCCGACAACTATAAGACCATTGCAGAAGGTCCTGCCAGCATCGAGTTTTACTTCGATGAGAACACCTTCACGACCAAAAGCTATTTAGGAGAGAACCTGCCGGTGCTGGACCAGTACGCCATGGACACCGTAAAGCTGCAGAAGATTAAGGTGATCGGCAGTCAGGCGCCTAACGAGAAAGGGACCGACCTGGCCCAAAAACGTGCCAAAGCCCTGGCCGACTACTATCGTAGCAAGGTAAGTCTGCTCGACTATTCCGGCAAAAAAATTGAGATCAGCACGGAAACAGAACCGACTGGCTGGGCAACTCTGCTGGACCGCGTGAACAAATCGGCCTTGCCAAAGGCACAGAAACAGGAGGTTGCCGCGATTTTGCAGGGCGCAGGCTCTGATAAGCAGAAAGTGGATGCCCTGCAGCAGAGCGCAGCCTTCGATTACATTCGTCACTACGTGTACCCGACCATGCGCTTTGCCCGTGTGGAGGTGGACTATAACCGCGCCCGCAAATCAGACTACGAGCTATACCTGTTGGCCCGTCGAATTGCCGACGATAGCATCAGTGCGCAGGTGCTCACAGCTGAGGAACTGCAGTACGCCGCTACACTCACGCCTCTGCTGGCCGAGCGCCGCAAGCTGTACGAAGCTGCCGTGAAGACTACCGACAAATGGCCCGCTTATTACAATCTGGGTGTGGTATATACCGAGATGGCCCGCAAAGAGTATCGTCCTAAGGCAAAGGAAGCCCTGCTGGACAAGGCCATTCACAACCTGAATTTCGCCGGCTTCCGCAACCCGACTGCCGAAGTAAACTATGCCCTGGCCAGTGCTTATCACCTGCGCGGTGAGCGTGAAAAAGCCCTGCAGATTTACGACTATGCCATCAAACTGGGTGGTGAGCAGGAACTTCTGCATCGTATCTTCACCGACAAAGCAGCTCTGGAAATGGAGATGGGCCTTTACGACGAAGCCATCCGCAGCCTGACCTATTCCGGCGACGATTACCAGACGAACATGAACCTGGGGCTGAGCTATCTGTTGAAAGAAAACTACGAAGGAGCCCGCCAGTACTACGAAAAGGCCTTGGAATTAAAGGAGGAAGATCCGCTGGCGCACTACTCGCTGGCCGTATTGGGAGCGCGTATGCAAAACGAGGGCATGGTGCGCATCCACCTGCGCCGGGCTATACAACGCGACCGCAGCTACATGGAGCGCGCCTTCGACGACCCGGAGTTTGCCGCTTATCATGGAAAACAATCCTTCCGGGAGGGATTGGTGCGATAAGTTGCCGCTTATACATTGCAAATTGAAAGACTTATCTTAATTTTACCAGCTGAACAGAGATTTTAACATTACTATGCGAAGTATACAGTTTAGAGAAGCCCTTCGTGAAGCCATGTCAGAAGAAATGCGCCGCGACAAGAGCGTGTTCCTGATGGGTGAAGAAGTAGCCGAATACAATGGCGCCTATAAGGTTAGCCAGGGCATGCTGGACGAGTTTGGTCCGGAGCGCGTGATTGACACTCCTATCGCCGAACTCGGCTTTGCCGGTATTGGTGTAGGCGCCTCCATGAACGGCCTGCGCCCGATCATTGAGTTCATGACCTTCAACTTCTCGCTGGTGGCCATTGACCAGGTGATCAACTCTGCCGCCAAAATGATGTCGATGTCAGGTGGTCAGTATTCTTGCCCAATGGTGTTCCGCGGCCCTACCGGTAGCGCCGGTATGCTGTCTTCGCAGCACTCTCAGAACTTCGAAAACTGGTATGCTAACACACCAGGCCTTAAAGTAGTGGTTCCATCCAACCCATACGATGCCAAAGGTCTGATGAAGTCTGCCATTCGCGACAACGACCCGGTTATCTTCATGGAGTCGGAGCAGATGTACGGCGACAAAGGCGAGGTGCCTGAAGAAGAATACCTGATTCCGATCGGTGTGGCTGACATCAAGCGCGAAGGTACTGACGTAACCATTGTATCGTTTGGCAAGATGATGAAAGTGGCCCTGGCGGCTGCCGACGAACTGGCCAAAGACGGCATCGAGGCGGAAGTAATCGACCTGCGCACCGTGCGTCCGATCGACTATAAGACACTGATTGAGTCAGTAAAGAAAACCAACCGCATGGTGGTAGTGGAAGAAGCATGGCCACTGGCCTCTATCTCTGCCGAGTTGGCCTACCATATCCAAAGCAACGCCTTTGATTACATGGATGCCCCGGTGAAGCGTGTAACCTGCCGCGACGTGCCACTTCCGTATGCTCCTACCCTGATAGAAGCATCGTTGCCAAACGTAGAGCGCACCATCGCCGCTGTAAAGCAAGTAACGTATCAGAAAGCGTAAGCTAAACTGAAATTCATAAGAAAACGGCCCCTGGTTCTAAGAACAAGGGGCCTTTTTGATTTAAAACCCGACACAGTCGGATGGTGGCACCTGCACGCCGCCGGCCTGCTCGTACACCAGCTTTGCACCAAGGTGGCCGGTATACGCCAAAAATCCGCTTCCTGCCAGCATGAGCAACACAACGACTGCCGATAACGGCCGCTTATACCTTTGCACCCAATCTACCGCGAAACTCAGGTCGAGTAAGGCAGCTCCCGTAAACAGATAAGCCAGATTGTAGGCTGCCAGTTCGTGGCTCTTCAGCACGGTAGGGTCGCACAGTTTCCGGGACACAATGCCATCAGCCAGGTCACCGGTATAGATGCTGAACCAGGCGCCCACTGTACCCGCATAAAGCAGGTATGCGCCCATGCGATGCCAAAAGGCAGCAGACTGCGACTTCAGAGACACAGCCAGCAATTTCGCAAGGGTGGCAAAGAGCAACAGCGCTACCGGGAAATGCACCGTAAGTGGATGCCAGGCCTCGGTTCGCCAGCTCAGCAGCTCCTCCATAGGCCTAGTTCAGAATGCGCACGGCCACAGGGTCCAGGCGCTGGCCCACTTTCTCCACCTGCACTTCTACCCTGCTGCCTTCCTGCAGCTGGTCAAAAGCCACGGTTTCTCCATTTCGGGTTAGCGTAGTGGCGTCTGTAAAGTAGAGCTCCAGGGTCTTGTTGTCATCGGTCTGCACGTAAATCTCTGTTTTCTCAGGCACCGCTTTTTTTACACTTCCCTGGTACGTGCCAGACTCCACCACATCGGTGCCGCCGCTATCGCAGCCATACATAAACAGGGTTAGCATGGCAAACACAGCCAGCCAGGATTTCAGGTTTTTCATAAGGCATAGGATTTAGGTTTATGAATACTGTTTGGGATCACACCTACCAGAGGCTGTTCCTGCAGACAGTGCAATACATCTTATACGCTATATATTTTATTTGTGTGTCTCCTTCTGAGAATTCAGCTAACCAACAAGTAGACAATGGGTATGCTGCAGGATTATACTCCGCGATCGGCTGTATTGATGAGGGCGTTTGAAATGATGGTTTCACGGATGGATTTATACCTAGCTTATTTGTGGCAGGTATGGGAATAAGATATAATAATCTAACAGGAATAGGAATCTAATTCAGACCCGACTTGCGCTTCACTTCCACTTTGCCTGTATCCTGGTCCTGCTCTACTTCCTGCTTTTCTACCTTTACGGCAGTGTCAGTGGGCCTGATGCCTCGGTCATGTTCTTCGGAGTATACTTGCGTGAACTCGGCGCCCAGCAGAAAAATAACAGACGTATAGTACACCCATACCAGAATGAGCACCAGCGAACCGGCGGCACCGTAGGTATCGGCCAAGGGGTCGTGCTGGAAGTAGATGTTAAGAACGAACTTGCCCAGGGTAAACAGAACGGCTGTCACCAAAGCGCCCACCCATACATTGGCCCAGCGGATACGGGCGTCGGGCAGCACTTTAAAGATGGCAGCGAAAATAACCGTGGCAATGGCAATCGACACCAGCATGTTGCCGATGGTGACCAGGTAAACGGCTATACCAGAGAGTTCCTGTTGCAGGTAATCGTAGACAAGTCCGAGCACCACGTCTATCGAAAGTGAAACCAGCAGCAAAAAGCCAAAGCTCACCACCAGGGCAAGTGAGAGCAGACGACCGATCACGAGCTTCATAAAGCCCTTTTCAGCTTTGGCCTTCACCTTCCACATGGCGTTGAGCGAGTCCTGCAACGCCACAAACACAGTCGTTGCGCTAAAGGCCATTACGAGTACCCCCACTACGGTGCCGATCGTGCTGGCCTCCGACTGACTTGCGTTCTCGATGATGCTTTGCACCTGCGCGGCACTGTTGCGCCCTACAATACCGCCTACCTGCTTCACCACCTCGCCCCGCACGGCCTCCTGACCGAAAGCAGCGCCCGCAATGCGAATGGTAATGATGAGCACAGCCGGTAACGAGAAAATAGTATAAAACCCTATGATGGCCGCATAGTCGAGCGGATTGTCATCGATGAACTTCTTAAACGTTCGTTTCGTGAGTTGCCAGGTTGTTGCAAGCTTTTTTTGCATGAGTTTTGCCTTTTTGCTATACCTACAGCCATACGGCAAAGCGGCATCTAAAGGTATAGCCTCCTGCGCAAATTGAGCCTAAGCTTTTGGCAGTGCCAGTCGGGCCAGGTAGTTACCGAACTCTCCTTCGTAAAGCTGCTCAAAGGTATAACCCTGCGCTGTGGCATAGTCCTCCAGTATGGCCGGGTCGATGAAGAGCCATTTGAACTCGCCAGTCTGGTGCTGTTTGTAACGCATATTATACATTACCTCACCATAGTAGCCGGCATTCAGGTCAAGCAGCACGGATCCATCCTCTTCTTCAAACATGTACAGAATATCCGACGACTCAAGCAGGATTTGGCCTCCGGGGTTAAGTAACGTTCTTGTATGCTCGAGAAAGTGCTCCAGTCCTTCCAGATCACCGGCTATACCTACCCCGTTCATGAGCAGCAGCAGCGTGTCGTAGCGTTGGCCGCTCAGGTGAAAGATATCCTGCTGTACGACCTGCTTTATACCTTGCGCCCGCATGGCCTGCACTGCTCCAGCCGACAGATCAACCGCCGTTACATCAAGGCCGCGCTCCTGCAGGGCGAGACTGTGGCAGCCGGCTCCTGCGCCTACGTCAAGCACACGTCCCCGGCACTTCTCCAGCGCCAGTAGTTCTAGCTCCGGCATCTGTTCGGGTGTCCGAAACAGATAAGCTACTTCTATTTCATCGTCTTCGGTCAGGTTGCTTTCCACCACAATCCTCGCCTTTCGGTTCCCGGCCATAAAGTCCTGTATTGCAGCCCCTACCGGGTCGTTTATCATTGCCATGCTGTCTGTATATTTTCTGCAAAGAAAAGGATTATCCTCTTTTGTTTCATTAAAGTTGAACTTATCCAATTATATATTTTACTCCATATTAAATCAGCTGCCTTATTATCAGATATTTAGAGACAAAAAAATAGTACCGCCCGTTGCATTAATCAGAAATTTATGTAGATTGGCAATCAATAATCGACCTAAACCTACGTTTACCTATGAGCACAACTGTATTTAGCCACATTCAATTGATGAATCCTTTGCTAGAAAGCCGATACCTGAAACTGGAAGAGTCGCGCAACCGCCTGATCGGGGAGTTGGAGGGTCTGGACGAAGAACTTCTAAACCGGCCCGCTGCCACTGGCAAGTGGTCTATCAACCAGATTGTGGCCCACCTGATTCAGGTAGAGCAGCTGACCAACAGCTATATACAGCGCAAAGTGCAGGAAGACGCGTTGGAGTCAGCTTCACTGGCACATGGATTCCGGTCGCTGCTGCTTCGGGTTGCGCTGCATTCGGGCATGAAGTTTAAGGCTCCTGCAGCAGTAGCGAAAGTGCCGGCCTATGCCAGCCTAAACTCGCTCCGCATACAGTGGGACGCCGCCCGCTATCAGCTGGAAGACACGCTGACCGAACTACCTCAGCAACAGTTGGATAAGTGCGTATTCCGACACCCCTATGCAGGCATGCTCACAATAAACCAGACTTTGGCATTCCTTCAGGACCACTTCAGCCACCATGCCCGGCAGATTACCCGACTACGGCAGCAGTGGCTTCAGTAACCGAGGCTAAAAATCTCCTAATTCCATTTTCCTGATCACCAATCCACTTCCGCCGGCACGTAAGCCCATGATGTGCCCCTCTCCGTCCAGCTGCAATACCACTTCGATTTGGCTGGGAGAAGGATGCCGCATGAGGTAGCCCTGGTGTATCAAGAAATTCGCTTTGTATTGCTGCAGATGATCGTGCAGGTAGCAGGCGAGCGGCCCTGCCGCCATACCGGTGGCTGATTCCTCAGGTATACCATAACTCGGGGCAAACATGCGGGCACTCGCATCAGCTGCTGGTGTAGCTGTCGTAAACGCGTAGAAACCCACCAAACCCACTTTATCTGAAATGGCGCGCACCAGTTCCTGGTCTGGTTGCAGATGGTGCAGCGTACGCTCGTCAGGTACAGGCACGAGTAGAAAAGGGACTCCGGTGCTGGCGATGAGTGGCACAGTCGGAAAAACAAACCCTTCCGGCAGCCCAAGTGCCGTGGCAATAAGATGCGGATTGATACCGGCCGCTTCCATGGTGGTGTACTGTGGTGGCAGTTGCGCCTGGTATACCTTGCCCTCCTCAAAACTGATCTGTCGGGGGCCTTCTATCGATTCTTTCACGGCGCTTCCGTTAAGCAGCAGTCCCTTTTGCCACAGTAGGCTGAATGCAGCTACTGTCGCATGCCCGCAGTGCGGAATCTGCTTCAGGGGCGTGTAAAACTCAACTTTCACATCCCCTACTTCGGAGGCGGATACAAAAGCCGTTTCGGAAAGGCCCAGCATGGCCGCAATCTTCTGGCGTCTTTCGCGCGAAAGCCTGTCAGCAAAGAGCACCACGCCGGCTGTGTTGCCTCCGTTAGGCTGCTCTGTAAAGGCTTTGACAAGGTATAGCTCAGGGTTTAAGGTCTCAGGGTTGGCCATAGGGTGTATGCTGTTAAAAGGGAATTACTAGTTGGCTGTTTCGCTTTCTTTAAGCGCGGCAAACTCCATCTGTAGAGTCTTTATACGTACTTCAGTCTCGTCGGGAAGTTCATCAAAAGCTTCTTTGCGCTGATTCAGCTCTTCCAGCACGGCATCGGCCATTTCCCAGTCCTGCTGGCCCCAGTTTTTGTTTCTAGCCCGCACATTGCTCATAAAGTTCTGATAAGCCTGCTCAATGTTAGCTGCACTGAGCGCTGTGCCATTGGCGTATTGTCCCAGCAGGTCGCGCTCCCATTTCGTTAACTGAGCCTCCCTGTTGGCCATACTGTCACGCTCTTTCTCACGGGCCTTAAAATCTGCCTTGATCTGCTGGTAGTCGGCTCGCAGCTTTTCCGAAAAGTTCTCTTGCTTTCGGTCCAGTTCCTCGGTTCGCTGCTTAAAGTCCTCTTTTGTTTTTTTCCAGTCTTCCTCCGTTCGCTCCTCCAATTTGTTTGTCTGGGCGTTTACCCAGGAGCGAAACTCATTCACATCGCCCTCGATTTCTTGTTCGCGCGTGGCCGTGCAGGCACTCATCATCAGGGATACCAGCAGGACCATAACGGCCCATTGCATCCTGATTGAGATAAGCCGCGACAACGGCAGATAATGTCTTGTAACCATATAGCTGTTATTTATTTGTTCCTAAGCAGCTCCAAGCAATTTTCACTGAAGTATAAAAATACCTACGTATTTAGCCTGTTCCAAACTAATACTACGTATGGTCCGTATTTAGTTTAGAGAGGTTATTAAAATACAAATAATAAACAATATACTTCCAAAAGTAAATATTTATCTATTAAAATACAGCTAGCTCTCCTTTTCGGTTAGCAGCCCAAGCTTGAATAGCTTGCACTACGAGTATGCGTTAAAAGGCACAAGTGTAGTGTAAGCTATTGCTTTTATATATACTTAGCTGGTAAATATTTGGCTAAGTTATTCACTTACAATTCCAGCCTTCCCGTCAGTTATAAAGTAGAGGTCCGACTACATCCCTAACCGTTTTCCCTCAGGATTACGTATGCTGCAGCGTGAAGCGATTTCTATGACTGAAGAACAAAAACACTTTATGCGGGAAGCCATCAAGCTCTCCATCGATAAAATGGAAGCTGGTTTTGGCGGACCTTTCGGGGCTGTGGTTGTGCGCAACGGCCAGATCATCGCCCGTGGGTATAACAATGTGCTGGCCACTAACGACCCCACTGCACACGCTGAGGTAGACGCCATTCGCAAGGCCTGCCAGGCCCTGGGTAACTTCCAACTAACGGACTGCGAACTCTATACCAGCTGCGAACCCTGCCCCATGTGCCTGGGTGCCATCTACTGGGCCCGTCCGCGTAAGGTGTACTATGCCAATTCAAAAGACGATGCTGCCGAGGCTGGTTTCGACGATCAGTTCATCTACAACGAAATTGAGAAAAATGCACCAGAACGTTCCATTCCGATGGAGCAGATGCTTCGGGAGGAAGCACAGGAGGCATTTAAAAGATGGGCAATGAAAGAAGACAAACGAGTGTATTAACGCTATACCCTCTGAGTTACTAGCACAGGTATAGCATCAGAGATTAAGAATCTATTGCTAAGGTGTATACAGGCACCTAAAACGAAAAAGGCTGAACAGTATACCTGTTCAGCCTTTCTGCTTATACCTTAGAATCGCTTAGCGACGTCCGCCCATCATTTTAGCAAGATTGGCCATGCCGCCTTTGGTGCCGGCCATCTTGTTCATGGAGCGCATCATTTTGCGCATGTCGTTGAACTGCTTCATTAGGTTATTCACTTGCGTAATGTCTGTACCGGAGCCTTTTGCGATACGGGCACGGCGGCTGCCACTGATCATATCCGGGTTCTCTCGTTCCTGCGGCGTCATCGATTTGATGATCGCTTCGATCGGCTTGAAGGCGCCTTCGTCAATCTCTACATCTTTCAATGCTTTGCCAACGCCTGGGATCATACCTACCAGGTCCTTGATGTCACCCATCTTCTTGATTTGCTCGAGCTGCGTCAGGAAGTCGTCGAAGTTGAACTGGTTCTTGCGGATCTTTTTGTTGATGCGCTTGGCCTCGTCCTCGTCGAAAGCCTGCTGCGCACGCTCTACGAGGGAGATCACGTCACCCATGCCGAGAATACGCTGTGCCATACGATCCGGGTAGAATAAGTCGAGGGCTTCCATCTTCTCACCAGTCGAGATGAACTTGATCGGTTTCTCTACTACCGCACGGATAGAAAGGGCAGCACCGCCACGTGAGTCACCGTCGAGCTTGGTCAGTACCACGCCGTCGAAATTGATGCGCTCGTTGAAGGTCTTGGCTGTGTTCACCGCATCCTGACCGGTCATGGAGTCCACCACGAACAGGGTCTCGGTTGGCTTCACGGCGGCCTTGATCTCGGCTATTTCTTTCATCATCGCCTCGTCCACGGCCAAACGACCGGCGGTGTCGATGATCACTACTTTCTTGTTTGTCTTTTTGGCGTGTGCTACCGCGTTAAGAGCGATCTGAACCGGATTTTTGTTTTCCAGTTCGGTATAGGCCTCTACGCCTACCTGCTCGGCCAGCACCTGCAGCTGGTTGATCGCAGCCGGACGGTACACGTCGCAGGCAGCTACCAGTACGCCACGGCCTTGTTTTTTGAGGTAGTTGGCCAGCTTGCCTGTAAAGGTGGTTTTACCAGAACCCTGCAGACCCGCGATCAGGATGATGGCCGGCTCACCTTTCAGGTTGATGTCCTGCTTCTGGCCACCCATCAGCTCCGTCAGCTCCTCGTACACGATCTTCACCATCAACTGGCCCGGCGATACAGAGATCAATACGTCGCGGCCCATGGCCTCGTCTTTGATCTTGTCGGTTACCGTTTTGGCTACTTTATAGTTTACGTCGGCGTCCACCAGGGCACGACGTACCTCTTTGATGGTGGCAGCTACGTTGATCTCGGTGATGCTTCCCTGGCCTTTGAGGGTCTTAAAGGCGCGGTCTAGTTTGTTACTTAAATTATCAAACATCTCTCTAATTCTGGATTTACTTACAAAACTAAGGAATATCAGGAATAGTTGCTATAGGAATGAGTAATGACGAGAGATTAATGAGTAATGACGAGTGAAGGGCTTTTAGCTCTACAGCTTGTTCCATAGTTTTATTAATCATTCATCATTATTTATTCGTCATTAATCGTTATTCATTAATCACTATTCATTATTCATTCGTAATTACGCTTTTGCTATCTTTGGGAAAGAAGTTATTTTGCTGATCACTTTGGAAAAGACAGACCAGGTTAATTTACTATACATCTCCTACTACTGGCCCCCTTCGGGTGGGCCGGGCGTGCAGCGTGGATTGAAGTTCTGCAAATACCTACCACTGTCGGGTGTGCGGCCCAGCGTGCTGACCGTCGACGAGAAACAGGCCTCTTATCCGGTGCTCGATCATACGTTTGCGAGCGAAGTGCCCGATGGTATAGCCGTGTATCGTACCGCCACCTCCGAGCCCTTTGAGTATTACAAGAAACTCTCCGGCAAGAAAGAAATACCTTACAGTGGCTTTGCCAACGAAGAGGCCAAAACCGGATTTCTGGACAAAGTGTTTAAGTTTGTGCGCGGCAACTTGTTCATACCGGATGCCCGCGTAGGCTGGAACAAGCACGCCCTAAAAAAGGCTGACGACTTGCTAAAGGATGGTCATTTTCAGGCGATCCTGACTACTAGTCCGCCTCACTCCACCCAGCTGATCGGCCTGAAGCTGAAAGAAAAGTACGGACTGCCCTGGATTGCGGACCTGCGCGACCCCTGGATCAACATTCACTATTACGACCAGTTGTACCACACCCCGATTGCCAAGCGCATCGATCGTAATTACGAACTGCAGGTGCTGGAGCGGGCTGATGCCGTGATCGTGACAAGCGAAGACACCAAACGCCTTTTCCTCAACAAACCCGCTAAAATTGATCCGGATAAGATCCATGTGATTCCGAACGGGTATGACGAGGATGATTTTATTTATCCTTCTACCCCACCGCAAGACGAATTTCTGATTACGTATACTGGCACCATCACTGAGAATTACAACATTGATGTGTTCCTGAAAGTAATTTCGCAGCTGCGCTCGGTGAACAGTGACATCCGGTACAAACTGCGCTTTGTAGGCAAGGTATCAGAGGGTGTGAAGCAGCGCATCAGCAAGGCCGGCCTGGAAGGTATAACCGAATTTGTGCCGCACGTGCCGCACACCGAGGCCATCAAATACCTGATGGAAAGCACGATGTTGCTCATGGCTATCGCGGATGTGCCGGCTGTATATTCCAATGTGCCGGGTAAGCTGTTTGAGTACCTGGCCTCGAACAAGCCTATTGTTTGCCTGGGACCCGTTCACTCCGACACCGACCGGATCATAGACGAGTGCGGTGCCGGCCGCTTGTTCCACTACACGGCCCACGAGCTCATGCTCGACCACCTGATGCTGATGAGCAAAGCCTGGTCTATCAATCCGAACCTCGACCTGCCCTATATCAACGACGCCCAGTTTTCGAGGCGCGAATTGACGGCGAAGCTGGCCAAGGTGGTGAAGCGGTTGGTGGCGAAAGCTGCCAGGGTTTAGTCAATTTTCCTTTCCAGCACGACCGGTCTGATGTCGTTTATCGTGTAGGAGATCAGCATCTTCTTGTTGTCGATATTTTTGATGACGTGGCGGGATGTCATCACATTGACAAACACTGAATCGTTTTCAGTTGGAAAACCGGATTGCTGCCCCATGCTCTGTAACGCTTCTTTCTTCATGGTAAGTGATGATTCGTTCGACTTGGCAGGGAATATCCATGATCGCGTGCCTCCTATAACCGGGAATGGGAGTATATTGTCTATTTTGTCTTTGGGTACAAACAGCAGCGCTATTATAATACTGTCTGCTGCACTGTTTCTTTCAAATTGAAAATCGATATTTTCTTCCCACAAAATACGATCAGGCAATTCAGTTACTGTAGCAGGGGTCGGGATATTAGTCATTTCTACCCGATAACCTTTGCTTTTATCCCTGTTAAGATACTCCCATTTCAGCTTCCTGTCCTGCGCCTGCGGTCCATAGAAGTTCCAAAGGGTAGAAGGCCTTACATCGTCACAGCCCGTCAGGCCGTTCATACACATGGCCTCCCCGTTTATTTTGCTACCATGAAGCGGAAGATCAGGCATCTTCTTGTCCTGACCACTATAATGTGCCCAAAAGTATTTTTTATCGATGGTGAACCGGTGGGGTACTGAAGTGATATAGTGATTTTCTCTGTAGGCAAAGGCCCCATCTATTTCCGCAATCGTACCAGGTTTAACAGGCAAATCAGTAGTATTGGCATTGATTACAATGTAATCAATCTCTTCTTGAGTGGGTAAAACTTCATCTTTTTCTTTGTTGGTGTCGCAGCTATAAAGTGAGAAAGACAGGCAGGCCAGGATGAGACAGGATTTGTAAAGTTTCTTCATGATTTAAGTTTTGTAAAAGGTGGGACGCTAAATACAAGGTATTCTTAATATTCTATACTAGCAATTATTATTCCATTATTTAGATGCTAAATTATATTCAGCAAATTAAAGCTTGTACACATTAGCAACTCAGGAACTGATGTCATGAAGTACCCAATCTGGGTGATTCGGAATTTAAGCAGAAGATGCCTCATCCTAATACGGCAAAGAAATGATGACTTAGCTGGAAGAATGCAAGGGGGTTCTATACTACTTTACAGCATAGGGTGACCTGAGGGAAAGCGCAAATCAAATGCTTTAAAATACCAAAAATACCGTATGCCCAGAATGCCTAGAGAGCTTCCCGATGATAGTAACAGGTAAGATCCAGAAAATAGAGATGCGCAGAATAGCATCCCAAGAACTTGGACTGATGGAAGAAACTTAAAACAGATACGAGGTGACTGCTCCATAGAGGCTTCCTCGTTACTTTAGAACTTTCTTTAATATTATTAAAGCCAGCAGCCTACTGGTTATTTAATTTTCCGCGCTTCTGTTGATCCCAGAAAGCGGCAACAGATATCAACAAAAAAGCCAGTTTGTAGAGTCGATACCACCAGATATTCGTCTCCCAGAAAAATACTCTGAACACTTCCTGGGTGGTGTAGAAAGAGGTTATTAAGTCTACTAACATGGCAGCAGCAAATACCAGGTATAGAATCTTCAGAAATTTCATGTTTTGAAAGTTTTAGGTTTATTTATTAGGCCTGAGAGAAATTAAATCTACTGTTTTTTGCCTTTCAGTTCTAGACTTTGTTTGATTAAATCCAAGGTATAGTTTAGCACGGCATCTTCCCCTTTCAGGAAATCCTACATGGCAGCCTCTACCAGGTAGACGGGAGATATATGTATATAGCCTACAAGTTCACTCGACTTCTGATAATCATAAATTGCTACAACGTGCTGGTATAGCAGATAGCAAGGCGTTGCCGCAGCATACCTGCTATACTTTGTTGTATGGTTGTTATTCTTCCTTTTCTGCTGAATCGTATCTGTAAATATCTACGTCTGTTACTGTCTGCGTTCGATAAAGAAATTCTATAGTTTTTAATTCATGCCCTAAAGCTGGAGTTGACTCTACTGGATTAACATCGATGTACATTACAATTTCAAGTACAGAAGTCAGCTGGTATTTATCTTTTAACTTATTAATGATTTCTACCTTGTCCCCAAACTTATCAATAACTTCTTCCACAAGTTTCTCAAGAAATACTGATTCTTTTCCTTTTCCAGTTGACCACTTCCAAGAAGCAAATTTCTGATTAGGAATATACCGACCTTTATCCCCTTTCTTCCAAGAGTCTGTTGGTTCTATTCCAAGTGCGATTGTGACTACGTTAGGGTCAAAATCATCTCCTTGAAGAGCAAAGTAGACGTAGGATTGTGAAAGAGTTTTATTCATGCTTTTAATATCATACAACTACTGTACAGGAGGAATGCTAACTCCTACTATCTGCACTATGTATGGAGATAGTTAAAACCAAGCCCCTTCATTCAATTTCAATTTAACTAAATATACCTAAACGCCTATTCCTTTCAGCCACGCTTCCACTTCCTGCACCGGTATGGTATAGTTCTCCAGTTTATCCCCTGCTGTACCAACTAAGGCGCTATACCTGAAGCCGAGTGCTTTGCAGAGCAAAAAGTAGTGCGTCTTGATCAGGTTGGCTGGGTGAAATTCGAGAACCTGGCATTGCTCCGAGAAAAGCAGATTGGTCAGGCCGGCGCCGTGGGGAGCGATGACAACTTCAGCTTCATAAAAGAGCTGCACCTGCTGCTGGTAAGTCAGGTCCTCGGCCCGCACCATCTCAAAGCCGTACTTGTCTAGCAGCGGCAAAAGCTCCTGCTCGTTCAGTACACGGCGGGTTTTGGCATTGGCTCGACTAATGTAGATGCGCCTTTTGCGACTGCCTTGCTGCACGTCATAGCCCTGCCATACCTTGTGCCGCAGCCAGTCGGCCACCTCACGAGGCAGATAACCGCTTTGCACATTGGCTACAAAAGAGGGCAGTACAAACTCCTCAACCTGCCATTTTTCATGTTTGCCAATATAGACCAGTTCGGCTTGGGGATAGTCCTTTAGCACAAATTGCAGTGTATCAAGCTGGTAGCGGGCCATGTCACGGCGCATGATTACCTTGATCGGCTCGTGGGTATGCTCCAGCACCAGGTACAGGCGTGGCAGACAGTCAAAAAACCAGTGGTAGTTGTTGTTATCAGCCCAGGGCAGGTATAGCACAGAGGTATAGCGGCCACTTCGCTTTTTTGGGAGCAGCAACGACAATTCCTTAAAAGCATCCGATTTGGCCAGCCGACTCACCTCCCCCACTGACTCCACCACAACCTTTCCATCCAGTACCACGGCACCGGAGTTACCCAGCGCTTCCACCTCCTGCAACCGAATCAGGTACTGCTCTTTCTGCCGGTAGCCCAGACTATAGTCGATGGCGTAGTTGAAACTGCGGGCAGAATCTTCCAGAAATGTCTTTTCCGCATCGTTGAAATCCAGCACATAGCTGGGGCTAAGCACTTGTTTGCCCGGATGATGTAGCACCGAGGTATAGCGCGAGTAATAGCCCAGCGTATGCAGCAACCCGAAAAAAGCTTTTTTCAACATGAAGAAGTAAAGTTTTGGAATTTAGGAGTTAATTAATATATGGACAGGTTTCGACCTGTCCGAATCGTGCACGGCCAATCAATTATTGGCAATCTTACACTGTAATCCCTCTTGAGAGGAGCAGCGGTGGGTCAAGCATGCACAGTCAACAATTACCCCTTATAACAATCAGCAAATAACAACATCCCTCTGCAACAACCAACAATTAACAATCAACTACCAACAATTTAAGCAATCAACAATTAAATATTTAACTTGCAGCTTGGCATGGGTTACAGATTCTGGGCCCAAGTATAAAGTAAAAAATAAGCATGGCATTAGACCTAAATAATAAAGCTATACTGGTAACGGGCGGCACTGGCTCGTTTGGCAAAAAGTTCGTGGAGATGGTATACGCCCGCTTTCCGGACGTGAAGCGGGTGGTGATCTATTCCCGAGACGAACTCAAGCAGTTCGAGATGTCGCAGGTTTTTCCGCATAGCAAGTATAATTCTGTCCGCTACTTTATTGGCGACGTGCGCGACGGCGATCGTTTCAAAAGAGCCTGCGAAGGCATCGACATCATTGTGCATGCCGCCGCCATGAAACAGGTGCCTGCCGCTGAGTACAACCCGATGGAGTGCATCAAGACGAACGTGCTGGGTGCTGAGAACATCATCAACGCTGCCCTCGACACCGGCGTGAAGCACGTGGTGGCACTGTCAACTGACAAAGCTGCCGCTCCGATCAACCTGTACGGCGCTACCAAACTGTGCTCTGATAAGCTCTTTGTAGCCGCTAATAACATGAAGGGCAAGCGTGACATCAAGTTTTCCGTGGTGCGCTACGGCAACGTGATCGGCTCCCGCGGTTCAGTGGTGCCTTTCTTTTTGAAGAAACGGGAAGAAGGCGTGCTGCCTATTACTCATCCAGAAATGACCCGCTTTAATATTTCACTGGAAGAGGGCGTAGAGTTAGTTTTCCATGCGCTCGAGCACCATTGGGGCGGCGAGATTTTCGTGCCGAAGATTCCTTCTTATGTGATTACCGACCTGGCCGAGGCCATTGGGCCGAACTGCAAGCAGGAAGTGGTAGGTATACGTCCGGGCGAAAAACTGCACGAAGAGATGATCACCGAAACTGACTCCCTGAGCACCGTAGAGTTAGACAAATATTATGTGATTGTGCCTTCTACCTCACTTTGGACGGTCGAGGATTTCATCAAAGCACACAACGGCAAAATGGTGGAAATGGGCTTCAAGTACAACTCCGGTACCAACAGCGAATGGCTCAACGTAGAGCAACTCCGCGACCAGATCCGCCAGCATGTGGATCCGGAGTTCAGTGTGTAATTAATTGTAAAATGAGTGATTTAGTAGTTGAGTGAATGAGTATACGTAGTTGAATGGCTGAATGCTTAATTTATTCAGGCGGATTAGCCAGGTTGAGACATAACTTTGTCATCTCGACAGTATGTAGAGATCTGGCTGGTTAAAGTATAATAAGTCAATTTCAGATTTCTCTTTTTGCCGAAATGATAAAAAAGCTTCGATTACAGCAAAAAATCACAAACCACACCTCTACACTCCTCTTCTTATACTTTAGATGCATCAGTTTATTAAGTCATCAGCACAGAAAACATCACTCTATTTACACATTATCAAATTAACAGTTTAAGAATATGAAGCCTATCCCCTACGGACGCCAGCACATCACCGAGGCCGACATACAGGCGGTGGTGGAGACGCTGCAGTCTGACTTCCTGACGCAGGGGCCGAAGGTGGCGGAGTTTGAGCAGGCCTTCGCCCGATACGTAGGCGCCAAATACGCCGTGGCGGTGAGCAACGGCACGGCTGCCCTGCACCTCTGCGCCATGGCGCTGGGGGTGAACGAGAACTCGCGCGTGATCACCACGCCCATCACCTTCGTGGCCTCGGCCAACTGCGTGCGCTACTGCGGCGGCACCGTCGAGTTTGCTGACATCGACCCGGCCACAGCCCTGATCGACATCGCGCAGGTACGCCAGATGGTGGAGAGCAAACCCAAGGGCTACTACACAGGTATCATCCCAGTGGATTTTGCCGGCAATCCCGTGAACCTGGAGGAGCTTCGCAAGCTGGCCGACGAGCACGGGCTGTGGATCATCCAGGACGCGGCCCATTCTCCTGGTGGCTTCTTTATAGACAGCTATGGCGAGAAGCAGTATTGTGGCAACGGACGCTTTGCTGAGCTGGCCATTTTCTCCTTCCACCCCGTCAAGCACATCGCCACAAGCGAGGGCGGCATGGTGACCACCAACGACGAGGCACTCTACAAGAAGCTGCTACTCTACCGCACCCACGGCATCACGCGCGATGCGGACCTGCTGGAGGAGAACCACGGCGGCTGGTACATGGAGATGCAGGCGCTGGGCTACAATTACCGCATTCCTGACATGCTCTGCGCCCTGGGCATCAGCCAGCTGAGCCGCGCCGACGAGGGAATGAAGAGAAGAAGAGAGATCGCCAGGGTATACGATGAGGCTTTCGCAGGCTTTGCCGGTATAGAGGTGTTGGGCACCAATCCGGCTGCTAAAACCGAGGCCGGTGAAACAGGCCACGCCTACCACCTCTACGTGATCCAAGTGGTTGACCGCAAAGGGCTTTATGATTTTCTTCGCGAGCACCAGGTATTTGCGCAGGTACACTACATCCCGGCCCACACTATGCCTTACTACCGCAGCCTCGGCTACAAAAATGGCGACTTCCCACAGGCCGAGCGCTACTACGAGGCCTGCCTGAGCCTACCGATGTACCCGACGCTGACCGACGAGGAGCAGCAATTCGTGATTGAGAAGGTAAAAGAATTTTGCAAGGCTTGAGTCTGGATAACCAATCACCGGCAAAGCGGCTGATCCTGGGCACGGCGCAGTTCGGATTGCCCTACGGCATCAGCAACCAGCGCGGACAAATTCCGGAAGCTGAGGTGGCGGCCATACTGGCCGAAGCGGCGAAGGCAGGTTTAGACACGCTGGATACGGCGGCGGCCTATGGCAGCAGCGAGCAGTGTCTCGGCAATGTACTCAACTCCTTGCCAGAAACTTACCGCATCATCAGTAAGTATCCGCCGAATCAGCCAGGCAAACCTATAGCGCAGGCCTTCCGGGAATCGCTCGAACGTCTACGCATCGACAAGCTCTATGGCTGCCTGCTGCACAGCTATGCGAGTTACAGCGGCAAGCCGAGTATACTGGACGAGCTGCAAGAACTGAAATCATCGGGCCAGGTGGAGAAGATCGGTATATCCCTCTACCATCCGGCCGAGGCTGAGGAGTTGCTTCAACAAGAAGTGCCCATCGACCTGGTACAGTTCCCCTACAGCATTTTCGACAGGCGCTTTGAGGAGCTGTTGCCAGAACTCAGGAGCCGGGGCATTGAATCGCACATCCGCTCCGTATACCTACAGGGACTCTATTTTATGCAGCCGGACCAATTGCCGCTATACCTGCAGGAAGCAGCGCCCAAACTGGAGCGCCTGCAAGAACTGGCCTGCAACTACCAACTTCCAATCGGCGCTATTTGTCTGGGTTTTGCGCTGGCAAATCCCTATATTTCACAGGTGGTGATAGGGGTCGAGAGCCTGCTGACCCTGCAGGAGAACATCCGTTACAGCGACACGGTGCTGCCGGAGGCGCTGTATACCCAACTCCTGGAATTGAAAGAAGATAACGAAACGATACTCTTACCTTACAAGTGGCCCGCACGATGAGCAGCAAACTGACCGACCTATTTTCCTTGACCGGCAAGGTGGCCCTCGTTACCGGCGGCTACGGCCACCTGGGCACTGCCATCAGCTTGGCGCTGGCCGAGGCCGGCGCCACCTTGTATGTGCTGGGCCGGAGCGAGGACAAGTTTAAGGAGGCTTTCAGCGAGCATCCCGACCTAAACCTCTCCTTCGTCTATTGCGATATCTCCGAAACCAAAACCGTTACAGCCGCCTTTGAGCAGGTGCAGCAGGAAGCGGGCCGAATCGACGTGCTGGTGAACAACGCCTTTTACTCCAAAGGCCAGCAACCGGAGCAGCTCACAGATGAAGAATGGGCCTACGGCATCGACGGCAACCTCAACAGCGTGTATCGCTGCATCCGTGAAGCAATTCCCTACCTGAAGCGGCAAGGCGGGCGCATCATCAACGTGTCTTCCATGTACGGCATGGTTTCCCCTGATTTCAGCATCTACGACGAGAGCCCGGCCTTCCTGAATCCGCCACACTACGGAGCTGCTAAGGCGGGTGTGCTGCAGCTCACGCGCTACTTCGCCTGCTACCTGGGCAAGTACAATATTACGGTTAATGCCGTTACGCCGGGCCCGTTCCCAAGCGAGCAGGTGCAGCAAAACGAGGCATTTATGGAGCAACTCAAGAAGAAGAACCCACTCGGTCGTATTGGCAAACCTGATGACCTGAAAGGAGCCTTCGTCTACCTGGCCTCAGACGCTTCGGCCTTTATGACGGGACAGAACATGGTGCTGGACGGAGGCTGGACGGCATGGTAAAGGTCGGCGCCATCATACAGGTACGCCTGGGCTCGGAGCGACTGCCGGGCAAAGTCCTGCTGCCACTGCCCTTCAGCGGAAGCACCAGTCTGCTGGAGCATGTGGTGATGAATTCACGCGACGCGAAATCGCTGCATCAAACCATTGTCGCCACTACCACCCGTAGCGCGGACGATGCCATCGAGAATTTCTGCAGCACCAAGGTAATTCCTTTTCTGCGCGGCTCAGCCGACGATGTGCTGGACAGGTTCCAACAGGCGGCGCATACCTATGAGCTGGATGTGATCATGCGGCTCACCGGCGATAACCCCTTTGTGTTGCCGGAGACGATTGATCAGGCAGTAGAAAAACTGCTGCAGACAGCATCAGACTATATCATCACCACCGGCCTTCCCCTGGGCACCAATGTGGAGGTGTTTACCCGTCAGGCACTGGAGAAAGCCGCTGCCCAGGCCACGGCTGCCTCCGATCGGGAGCATGTGACGCCTTTCATCAGAAGAGAAGCGAGTTTCAAGAATCAGACCCTGCCTATCGAATCGGACATCAGTCAGCTGCGCCTGACCGTAGACTACCCTACCGACTATGCACTGGCTGCGCTGCTTTTTGAGCGACTTTGGAAACCGGGTCAGCCCATCACGCACGAGGCGATTAGCGGCTTGCTGCGGGAGCAGCCTTGGCTGCAGGAGATCAACGCGGCAAATACGCAGCGGCAAATTTTCGTAAGCGAAGAAGAGGAGCTGGCTGCTGCCCGGAAACAGCTACAGGCCGGAGGATTGACCAGGGCACTGCTAAAACTAGGATAGCATGAACAGGAAGACACGCATTATTTTCAGGGCAGACGGAAACAGCCGCATCGGACTGGGCCACGTGACACGCTCACTGGCACTGGTGAACATGCTGCGCCTGGAGTTCGAGTGCGTGTTCGCCATCCAATCGCCTGACCAAGCTTTGCAGGAGCGGATACGGGAGGTATGCGACGGCATCATCGTGCTTCCTCCTGCTGAACCCGATGCTGATCGCTTTGTGCACGAACTGGATGCCTACATTTCAGCAGAAGAGATTGTGGTGCTGGATGGTTATACCTTCGGCACAGCTTACCAAAAAAACATCAAATCACGTGGCACGGCTCTGGTTTGCATCGACGATATCCACACTTATACCTTCGTAGCAGATGCGGTCATCAATCAGGCTGGTGGCGTTTCACCCGTGAAATACCAAATCGCTCCCTATACCCGACTGCTGATCGGTCCGCACTATGCGCTGCTGCGCCCTGCTTTTTTGAGAGCTGCCAAAGCTGCCCGGACTATACCTGAAGGTGAGTTGCATGTGCTCGTCTGCATGGGTGGTGCCGATCCAGATAACCATACTTTACAAGCACTGGAAGCATTGCAAGCTATACCTGCCGTCAAGCATATTGAGATAGTGGTGGGTAGCGCCTATACCCGATTACATGAACTGAAACAGCACCTGAAAGAACAGCCTCAGGCCAAACTGCACCGCGACCTTTCCGCTGAAAGTCTGCGCCGCCTGATGGCCAAATGCCAGGCAGCCGTTACCTCCGCAAGCGGGATTTCTTATGAATACGCCGCCGTGGGTGGACTTTTGTTTGTAAAGCAAACTGCCGACAACCAGGCAGGTATGCACCAATTCCTGACCACAGAAGGTATAGCCCAAGAATACAGCAACCTATCAAAAGTACTGCAGCAAGGTATAAGCGAAGAAAAATTTGAGACACAACTCACAACCCAGCGACAGTTTTTCGACGGCAAAAGCCCGGAGCGACTGCTGGAGCTTTTCAAAAGCTTGAGCTTGGCGACAAGTCTGAAATTGCGCAAAGTTGTTCCGAATGACTTACAGCTACTCTTCGACTTGGCCAATGACCCGGAGGTACGCCGACACTCGTTCAACCCGGAGCCGATTCCGCTGCAGGATCATACCCGCTGGTTTCAAGCCAAACTTGACAACCCCAACGCCATCCTCTATCTTGCTGAAGAGAACGGAAAGCCGGCCGCTCACATTCGCTTCGACATGAACGATAAAACAGCTACGATCAGCTATCTGATTGCCGCAGACTTTCGCGGTAAAGGCTTGGGACACACCGTGTTGCTCAAAGGTACACAGCAGCTCTTACAGGATCGGCCCGATGTGCAACTTGTAGAAGGGCTGGTGCAGCAGGAGCATAAAGCCTCTGTGCGCTCTTTTGAGAAAGCCGGTTTTGCGTATGGCAATGTCGATCCGGCACATCCAAAGGCATTCCGTTTTGTCTGGCAGCCAAAGGCCCAAGCATAGTTTAGAAACAGAAATCATGATCAACGATATTAGTATTGCCGGCCGTCTGATCGGCCCATCGCATAAGCCATTCATCATCGCGGAGATGTCGGGCAACCACAACCAGTCGCTGGAGCGGGCATTGGCCATTGTGGACGCCGCCGCCGATGCAGGTGCGGATGCCATCAAACTGCAGACCTATACTGCCGATACCATGACCCTGCCGGGTGCTCTAACCATTGAAGACGAGGGTTCGCTCTGGAAAGGCCGTGAGCTGTATGACCTCTACAAAGAGGCCTATACCCCCTGGGAATGGCACCAGCCTATTTTTGAGCGGGCACGGGAGCGCGGCATCATTGTCTTCTCCTCCCCCTTCGACGAGTCGGCGCTGGACTTTTTGGAGAGTCTGGATGCCCCGGCCTATAAGATCGCCTCGTTTGAGAACACGGACCACCCGCTGCTGCGCAAAGTGGCAGCCACTGGCAAGCCTGTGATCATGAGTACCGGCGCTGCCACCGTGCAGGAAGTGGCCGAAGCCGTGCAGGTGCTGCGCGAAGAGGGCTGCCTGGAGCTGATCCTGCTCAAATGCACCTCCACCTACCCAGCCACGCCGGAAAACACCAACCTACGTACTATCCCGCACCTGAGCGCTTTGTATGATGTGCAGGTGGGCCTTTCGGACCATACTATGGGCGTTGGGGCCTCTGTGGCCGCCGTGGCGCTGGGTGCAACCGTTATCGAGAAGCACTTTACCCTCAGCCGCGCCGATGGTGGCGTGGACTCGGCCTTCTCACTGGAGCCCGCCGAGCTGCAGTCGCTGGTGGTGGAGTCGGAAAGGGCCTGGCTGGCGCTGGGGCATGTACAGTACGGCGTGCAACGGGCAGAGGAAAAAAGCCGATTATTCAAGCGCTCCGTCTATGCTTCTAAAGACATTCAGGCAGGTGAACCCCTCACCAAAGAGAATATCCGCGTGATCAGACCCGGTTTGGGGCTGCCGCCGAAACATTACGAAGATCTGCTGGGCAAAAAGGCTGCGCAGGACATCAAAGCAGGCACACCGCTTAGCTGGGACATGGTATAACACATGAAAGACTGGTATACCCTGTACAGTAACATTCTATACCTGCATTTTTCCGAAGGTTTCTATAAACTGCCGGAAAGCGCCAAAAATGCAGCCTCACCCGCTAATCCGTTCCTGCGAGTACTGCGCATGGCTGGCTATACCCTGGTGCGGCTGTTTGGCAATCTGTTCAAGTCAGTCGAGCAGCCGGAGCGACTGCAGGGTAAGGTGTGGCTGTATGTGGTGAGTCAGAATAACTACGACAGTCTGCACTTTTTAGAAGGGGCTGTACCTGATGCGGTGATGGTGGCGGGTCAGAGCAAGGCTATTGGCAGGTATAACCAGCAGGTGGCGCGGATCTCGCTGCGCAAGAAACTGTTCTACTATTATAAATTTCTACCGATTTTCTTTCAGTTTCTCTCGCATCGCAAACACAGCACCCTCCGCTTCGTGGACCTGCTCTACGATGCCATCGGTTTTTACGAGGTATACCTGCAGAAGCTCAGAAAATACCGCCCACAGGCCATCGTGTTTGCTAACGACCACAACGCCGATGCCCGTGCTATGCTGTTGGCGGCTAAGGAATTAGGTATACCTGCCGTTTATGTGCAGCACTCGAGCGTAAGCAACTTATTTCCACCCTTGACTTTTGACCTGAACCTGCTCGAAGGACAGGACTCGCTGGACAAGTACAGGCGGTACGGTCCGGTGCACGGTCAGGTGGAGTTTATCGGCATGCCGAAAGCTGATAAGTTTGTGCCGATCCGTAATAAGAACCAGCAGGTGCAAACATTGGGTATAGCCTGCAACCTGATGGACCGGATTGAGGAAGTGGAGCAATTGCTTCACCACATCAACCGTGACTTTCCGCAGTTAAGAATTCTGCTGCGGCCCCACCCCCGCGACAAGCGCAGCTATACCTTTGTCACCGGCATCAGTCCGAACATCAGCCTTACCAATCCCCGACAGCAGTCCGTTTTTGAGTACCTGCGGGAGCTGGATATGCTGATCAGCGGCAATTCCGGCATCCACCTGGAGGCTGTGCTGCTGAATGTGTGGTCCGTTTACTTCAACTTCAACCCTAAAGAAGAACTGCACGACTATTATGGCTACGTGTCGCATGGTCTTGTGGAAGAGACGACTTCTTACAAGGCACTCAAGCCAATGCTGGAGCAAGGTATACAGCAAAAGCCCGAGGTATACCAGCGGGCCAGGTATTATAATGCGACTGTGGGCACGGAGCATGACGGCAGAAGCAGTGATTTGGCAGCTGATTTTGTAAAAGCAATGTTAGCCAAGGGCAAATTGTAGGAATCGGCTACCTTTGTGGCCTGAAATAGAAACATGAGCAAACATCTCCAGCGAGAGGGAATTTGGAACACCGTGATCTCATATGCCGGCATCGCCATCGGCTATGTGAACACCATCCTGCTTTTCCCTAACTTTCTGGAAGAGGAAGAAGTAGGCCTTACCCGTCTGCTGATCCAGATCTCGGTGATGTTCGCGCAGTTCTCAGCGCTCGGTTTTGTGAACATGAGCGTACGCTATTTCCCTTATTTCCGGGACAAGAGCAAGGAGCACCATGGCTTCCTCTTTCTGATGCTGGCTATACCTGTACTGGGTTTCGCTGCCATCGCAGGGCTCTTCCTATTGTTCAAACCAGTGGTGATCGACTACTACATCGAGAACTCCCCGCTCCTGCTCGATTACTATTACTTTGTGATCCCGCTGGCCTTTTTCACCCTGCTTTTTAACCTGCTCACAGCCTACCTGCGTTCGCTGTTCAAGACCATCATTTCGTCTTTTGCCCAGGATTTTCTGCTGCGCATCCTCACGACGGTGCTGATTGGTCTTTATGCATTTGATTGGATCGAGTTTAGGCAATTTGTACTGCTTTACATTGTCATCAATGCGGTGATCACACTTTCGCTGGTGGTGTATGCGCTGTGGTTAAAGCAATTGTTTCTGCGTCCACGCCTGGCAGCGCTTAGCATTGTGCCCCTGCGGGAGATGCTCTATTATGGCTTTTTTACCTTCCTGGGCAATATATCGGTCACTATCATCACGACCGTCGACCAGATCATGATCAGTTCCTACAGTCTGGGCGACAACGGTATTTATACTACCGCTTTCTTTATTACCAGCGCTATTATGGTGCCTGCACGATCGATTTTCAAGATTGCTTTTCCGCAGGTGGCAGAGTATTGGAAGGACAAGGATATGGCAGGTATGGAAAAACTCTACAAGCAAATCACGCTGATCAACCTGATCGTGGGTTTACTGCTCTTTATTGGCATCTGGGCTAATATCGACAACCTCTTTTCCTTCATGCCGGAGACCTACAGGGCGGGTAAGTATGTGGTGCTGTTCCTGTCCATGGCCCGGATCATCGACCTGGCCACAGGTATAAACGGGATCATCCTGGCGACCTCCGAGAAATACCGTTGGGACCTGCTCTTCAATGTGGTGCTGGCCGGCTTGACTATCTGGACCAACTATGTCTTTATACCTATCTATGGAATAAACGGGGCGGCCCTGGCTTCGATGATTTCCTATGTGACCATCAACCTGCTGCGCTTGTTCTTTGTGCAGTGGCTCTATAAGATGCAGCCTTTTGCCTGGAATTCATTGGGAGTAACAGCTATTGCAGCTGTAGCGTTGGGAGCCTCATACCTGGTGCCATACCTTGGCAATTTATACCTGGATATTCTGGTGCGTTCCCTGCTCATCACCGCTATTTACATGGGCCTGATGCTTGGCTTGCGGGTATACCCAAATATGAACCAATGGATGCTCACTCAGTGGCGCAGGATTAGGTAAGTAATAGAGCTTCTTAATTGAAAACTATGATAAGCTACAGGAAAGGGTATAGCTGTCCGGAAAGCCTTCTGTAAAAGCTCCTACAATCTAAAACCAGGAAAATCAGATTTAGTAACCCGTGGTCAGGTTGAAAGTCTCAACCTTTGAATCGAGCACTTTGCCGTTTTCACACTTAAGCACGCGGTGCGGGTAGCGGTTGATGATTTCGTAGTTATGCGTAGCCATCAGAACGGCCGTGCCAGTGTTGTTGATCTCGTTGAAGAGTTGCATGATGCCGTCTGCTACGATCGGGTCAAGGTTACCGGTGGGTTCATCAGCCAATAGTATAACTGGCTCGTTAAGAAGAGCACGCGCTACCACGATACGCTGCTGCTCGCCTCCGGACAGTTGGTGCGGCAGTTTGTTAGCGGCGGCATCCAGTCCCACCCGCATCAGCACTTCCGTGATGCGCTGCTTGCGCTTCGACTTGTCGTTCCAGCCTGTCGCTTTGAGTACAAAGGCCAGATTCTCGGCCACTGTGCGGTCAAAGAGCAACTGAAAGTCCTGAAACACGATACCGATCTTGCGGCGCAGGTAGGGCACCTGCTTGCGTGGGAGCTTGGTAAGCTTAAAATCGGCGATGGTACCCACGCCCGTCTGCAGCGGCAGGTCACCATAAAGGGTTTTGAGCAGAGAGCTTTTTCCGCTACCCGTGCGGCCCACCAGGTATACAAACTCCCCCTTGTCAATGTCGAAGTTGACACTACTCAGCACGGTGTTTACATCCTGGTAAATAGCTACATCACGCAGTGATACAACAGGGGTGGAAGAAGAAAAGCTCATAAGATAATTAAATGTCTAGTTGCTGCAGTTTACCAAACTCAAGAGATTCAATCAGTGCAGCCAGTGCCTCCTCTTTTCCCTCCAGCCCATAGCGGTCGAGGTTCTTGAGCGGACGGTCTGCCCTAAAATAGGCGATCAGCACGAAGTTATCGTCGCGCAGCTGAATGTAATCCGGAATTTTGGCCTTGCCCTTTACTTTGATGATGTACATCTTTTTTAGAATGAATAATGAGTATTGACTAATGAAGAATTGCCAGGTATAGAATGGATAATGATTAATGAAGAATAATGTTAAGGCTTTTGGCCCATGCACTATTCCCCATTAATCATTACTCATTATTCATTAATCATTACTTATTTCCTTTGGCGTGGTCAGCCAAAAACTTCTGCAGTCCGATGTCAGTCAGTGGGTGGTTCAGGAGGCCAGTGATCACGGAAAGCGGACATGTTACCACATCAGCGCCTAGCTCAGCGCACTGCACCAGGTGCATTACGTGACGAACTGAAGCAGCCAGCACTTGGGTCTGGTAGCCATAGTTGCCATAGATGTGCACAATCTGCTCGATCAACTGCAAACCATCCGTTGACACGTCATCCAGACGACCTACGAAAGGAGACACATAGGTAGCACCCGCTTTGGCAGCCAGAATAGCCTGACCGGCAGAGAACACCAGTGTGCAGTTGGTTTTGATGCCGCGCTCGCTGAAGTGACGGATCGCCTTCACACCTTCACGCGTCATCGGTACTTTCACCACAATGTTCGGGTGCAGTTCGGCTAGCAGTTCGCCTTCGCGTACCATGCCGTCGAAGTCCGTTGCGATCACTTCGGCGCTGATGTCACCATCCACGATTTCGCAAATCTGCTTGTAGTGCGCCATCACGTTGTCATGTCCGAAGATGCCTTCTTTAGCCATCAGTGATGGGTTGGTGGTAACACCGTCGAGCACACCGAGGTCGTGCGCTTCCTGAATTTCCTGCAGGTTTGCAGTATCAACAAAGAATTTCATAATGCTGAAGATGTAGATTTTCCTACAAATCTAACGCAATATGCCCTAAGTCAAAAGACATTGTATAAAAGATGCGGCACAATTGAGGTATAAGCCCTCAAAGGCAGGTTAACCAACTGTATAGCAAGGTATAGGAAGAGCAGAGAAGCGGCCGGGCTTAAAACAAAAAGACCGGCGAGGGAGCCGGTCAGAAAAGTATGGGCAAAAAAAAGTGGCAAACCAACATCGCGCCGCTTCAACCATCTACCCTTGCTGCCTTCCGGCCCTGGGGGAGTTCGACGGGAGCTGGCCGTGCCGATTTGCCGTTACAAAGGTACGAAGAATCCCATTCGGTGCAAGCATATTCTAAAGAATTATCTATCAGGATTACCAATAAGAGTCAATCTCACTACTAGTCAGTCGGTTTTGTTTTAGAGGGCTTGTAACTTATACCTATGGAGAGGGAAAGATCCCGCAGCGTCTAACAGACCTGCGAATGTCTAGGACTGCGGAGGTATAGCTTGTCTGAATCAGGATTTACAGGATTAAAGAATTTGCAGGATGCCAGTGCACGATTGTCCCCTACCCCTTCTTTGTCGAGGGGGGCCCTTACCTCCAGGGGGACTTTTTGCAGCTAGTGCCTTTCTATCCGTCATCCTGAAAGGATCTTAGTCAAAGGGAGGTTAAGCATTAGCTATAATACACCCCTGCCCCACTCTTTATAGAGGCCCCCTACCCCCAGAGGGGAATTTCTGCAGTTGCTGCTTTAAAGGTACAAGTGTTGTAGCTGTTACAGTTCTCTTTCTATACCCTATACCGGGTCCAACCACCCCTAACCCCTCCTTGTCCAAGGCGGGGAATCTGTAACTGCCTATCTACAGGTATAAGCGTTGTTACAAACCACCACTGTCAGGTATAACAAGGCTTACTTGCACCTAGGCTACAAAGCAGATTACTTTAGCCCGGTGCACTAGCGACGATTTTGTGTTGGGGGTGAAGGGGGGGCCCCCTGTCAAGAGCGGTCAGCGAGTGGGGGTAGGGGCCCTCGATTTTTTCATCAAGGAAAAAAGTGAGTGACCGCCGCACAGGCGAAGCTATAAAACAACATAAGTTGCTATACATACACAAGCCATTACTTACCGAATATATGTTTTGAAGCACGAAACAAAACATATCTCCCCTATTTTTGGCAAAAAAGCCTAATACACCTTACCTTTGCGCATGCCAGAAAAAATACTGATTCTCGATTTCGGCTCCCAGTACACCCAGTTGATCGCAAGACGGGTGCGCGAGCTAAATGTGTATTGTGAGATTTACCCTTACAATAATGTTCCGGAACTAACGGAAGATGTCAAAGGCGTTATTCTATCGGGCAGCCCTTGCTCGGTGCGCGACCACGAACATCCTACCATCGATTTGAGCCAGTACATGGGCAAACTCCCTTTGCTGGGCGTATGCTACGGCGCACAACTGATCGCTTACGAGCACCAGGGCGAAGTCACCCCATCCACTATTCGCGAATATGGCCGCGCCAGACTCACAGAGTTGCACACCGCCAACCGCCTCATGAAAGAACTCACGCCGGGTTCTGTAGTATGGATGTCGCATGGTGATACCATTAAAGAAATTCCTGACAATTTTGAAGTAATAGCCAGCACGGAAACGGTACGTGTAGCTGCTTATAAGCTGCGCGACCAGGAAACCTACGGCATTCAGTTTCACCCGGAGGTAACACACTCTGACGAAGGCAAAACCCTGCTCCGCAACTTTGTGGTGCACATCTGCGGGTGCCAGCAGGACTGGACATCTGAGCAGTTTGTGGATGCGACCGTAGCGGAACTACAGCAGCAGCTGGGCAATGACAAGGTAGTGCTTGGTCTATCCGGCGGTGTGGACTCGAGCGTAGCCGCTATGTTGATTCACGAGGCGATCGGCAAGAACCTGTACTGCATCTTCGTAGACAACGGCTTGCTCCGCAAAGACGAATTTGAGTCGGTGCTTGACTCTTACAAGCACATGGGCCTGAACGTGAAAGGCGTCGACGCTAAAAACAGATTTTATGACGCACTGGCCGGCATTTCTGACCCGGAAGGCAAGCGCAAGGCGATTGGCCGCGTGTTCATTGAGGTGTTCGACGATGAGGCACACAAAATTGAAGACGTGAAGTGGCTGGCACAAGGCACTATTTACCCAGACGTAATTGAGTCGCTGAGTGTGAAAGGCCCTTCAGCTACCATCAAGTCGCACCACAACGTAGGCGGCCTGCCTGACTTTATGAAACTGAAAGTGGTGGAGCCACTCAAAACACTTTTCAAAGACGAGGTGCGTTTGGTTGGTAAGACCCTGAAGATAGATGATAACATCCTGGGTCGCCATCCGTTCCCTGGCCCTGGCCTGGCAATTCGCATATTAGGTGACATCACACCGGAGAAGGTACATGTACTGCAACAGGTAGACCACATCTTCATCAGCAACCTGAAAAAGTCAGGTCTGTATGACGAGGTATGGCAGGCTGGCGCTATCCTGACACCGTTGCAGTCAGTAGGCGTGATGGGTGACGAACGAACTTACGAAAATGTGGTAGCCCTCCGTGCCGTTACGTCTATCGACGGCATGACAGCGGACTGGAGCCGTTTGCCGTATGAGTTCCTGGCCGATGTATCCAACGAGATCATCAACAAAGTAAAAGGCGTAAACCGCGTGGTATACGACATTAGCTCGAAGCCACCGGCTACCATTGAGTGGGAGTAAATTAATGGAGTGAGTTAATGAATGTGTGAGTTAGTGAATGGTTAAATTGTTAATTGGCTGAATTGTTAATAAAGCATTAATGAAACGGCTATTGAGAAGTATGTATGATCTTTGATTTCATTCAATCACCCATTCACTAACTCACTCCATCACTCAATCAAATAAAATAACATGAAAGGAAGCTTATTGAAGCATGCAGCGGGTTTGCTGCTTGTGGCTGCACTCGCGCTGCCAGTTCAGGCCCAGCAGGATTATAGCACAACTTACAGCAATGGCAAGGTACTAATAGAGCAGGAGCGCTATGACAAGGCTATGGCTGAACTTTTGCCTATCACGCAGGCTGGTCCCAAAAATCAATACGCTCCTGAAGCTTCTTACCTCTATGCCATAGCGGCTCTCAAGGCAAACAAATTGCCGGAGGCCCGTCGTATGCTACAACAGCTACAGGGCCAGCACCCCAACTGGCCAAACCAGCCCGAAGCAAGTTATCTGCTCGGCAATGTGCTTTTTGAACAGGGTGACTATGAGCAGGCACTGGCTGAGTTGAAAAGCCTGCGTTCTGCTAAGCTACAGGGAGATGCAGACAATCTGAAGCGCCACTATTTGATGCGCATTACAGACCGTGCAACTTTTGAGCAGCTACTGCAGCGTTACCCGGATGACAAAGCCGTGGCTCAGACTTTTGCTGATAAGTTGTTGTCTGGCTGGTACCGTCCTGAGGACAAAACTACCCTGGAGAGCATTGTGTCGAAGCACCGCCTTGACCGCAACCGTTACCTGAGCGCCAATGCCATGCGCAAGCAGGCTTACAATGTAGCCGCTCTCCTTCCATTTCAGTTAGACCAGGACTTGGGTCAGGCAGCGCGCAAAAATCAGTTTGCTACCGACCTCTACGCTGGCATGAAGATGGCCCAGGACTCTCTCAAGCGACAGGGCGTTAACATCAATCTGTTTGCTTACGATGCTGGCACTGATACAACAGCTGTAAAGCGTCTCCTGGAAAACTCAGAATTGAAAGGAATGGATCTGGTCATTGGTCCCGTTTACAGGTCATCAGCCAAAATAGCCGCTCGATTTGCTGCGCAGAACAATGTGAACGTGGTCAATCCGCTATCACAGGAGTTGGAAGTCGCTGGTCAGAACCCAAATGTTTTCTTATTCGAGTCTTCAGTAGCAACGCAGGCGCGTCAGGCTGCTACCTACGCTTACAACACGTTTGAGCCCAAAACGGCTATCATACTGTATGAAGGAAGCAAAGATGACATCGCTTTTAGCCAGTTCTACCGTGAGCAGTTCCTTAAGCTTGGGGGCAAAGTAGCAGCTTATAAAAAAATAAACTCTGCACAGAGTTCTGCCACTGCATCTGTTTTCAAGGAATTAAATCTGGAAAACGTAGGCCATTTAGCCGTGTTCTCGGACCAGATGACGGCCGCAGCCAACACGGTCAGCACGCTGCAGTCCAGGGCTGCCACTCTCCCACTGGTTACCTTCGAAAGTTGGCTGGGTATAGGACAGCTAACGCTCCGCCAATTGGATGATTTGGAAATCTACTTTGTCAACCCGAAATACATTGACCAGATGAGCCCTGCGGTGCGCCACTTCCGCAAAAGGTATGCCGCCAGGTATAACATGCCGCCTTCACCTTATGCTTATGCAGGTTTTGAGATGATGTACTACTTTGGAACATTACTCCAAAACTACGGATCGCGCTTTAATCTGGCACTCGGTTCGGAAGGACTCAGACCAGGGGTCTTTTATAAGGGTATAGGCTACACCGACCGCGCAGCCCAGAACGAAGTGCGACGCGACAACCAGTTTATTCCGATCACGAAACTGGAGAATTTGCAACTAACTATCGTGAATCCGGTTTTTTAAGGCTTCCGGCATTTCAAATCAAGGTATAGCACCATGTCTATATCATCGCTTTTAACTTCTAAGAATTCAGAATTATGAAAATAGCGCCAATTAGCGAAGAATTGTTTCAGCGTGCACAGCACTCTATACCGGGCGGGGTAAACTCTCCTGTTCGTGCCTTCCGAGCCGTGGGTGGCAATCCACGCTTTATGGTTTCGGCCAAAGGGCCTTACATGTATGACGAAGACGGCAACCGTTACATGGAATTCATCAATTCCTGGGGGCCTATGATCCTGGGCCATGCCGCTGAAATTGTACAGGAAGCGGTGCAACGGGCTATACCTAACTCCCTATCCTTCGGTGCTCCTACCCGCAAGGAAATCGAAATTGCTGAGCTGATCGTTGACATGGTGCCATCGATTGAGAAGGTGCGCATGGTAAACTCCGGTACTGAGGCGACTATGTCGGCCGTGCGCGTGGCCAGAGGCTATACAGGCCGCAACAAAATGATCAAGTTCGAGGGCTGCTACCACGGCCACGGCGACTCGTTCCTGATCGCTGCCGGTAGCGGTGCTATTACCCTTGGCGTGCCAGACAGCCCGGGTGTGACGAAAGGCGTTGCCGCTGATACGCTCACTGCTCCTTTCAACAATCTCGAAGCTGTTAAGACGCTGGTCGAAGCCAACAAAGACCAGGTTGCGGCTATTATACTGGAACCAGTGGCCGGTAATATGGGACTTGTGCTGCCAGAAGCTGGTTTCCTGCAGGGATTGCGCGACCTCTGTACCAAAGAAGGCATCGTACTGATATTTGATGAAGTGATGACGGGCTTCCGACTGGCCCCAGGTGGAGCGCAGCAGCTGTTTGGCGTTACGCCTGATATGACCACACTCGGCAAGATCATTGGGGGTGGCATGCCAGTGGGCGCTTACGGCGGCAAGAAAGAGATCATGAACTTCGTGGCGCCAGCCGGACCGGTATACCAGGCAGGCACCCTCTCTGGCAATCCGATTGCCATGTCAGCAGGTATGGCCATGCTGCAGTACCTGCAGGCGCACCCAGAGGTTTACACCAACCTGGAGCGCACCACTACTAACATGGTAAACGGGATGAAGCAGAACATGCAGGAACTGGGCATGAATTTCACGATCAACCATGTAGGCTCTATGTTCAGCATTTTCTTTACCGAGCAGCCTGTTACAGATTTCGAGAGCGCTAAAACATCGGATACAGCGATGTTTGGTCGTTACTTTAACGCTATGCTGCAGCGCGGCGTATACCTGGCCCCTTCGCAGTACGAGTCGCTGTTTGTGTCTACAGCCATTACGGACGAGTTGGTACAAGAGTACCTCAAAGCTAACAGTGAGGCGTTAAAAGAGGCTTTACTGAGATAAGCTATACCTTCATAATAAGAGAAAAAAGACGGCAGTTCAGAAATGGGCTGCCGTTTTCAATTAAGTAAGGTATAGCCTGATCCTTTTGAAGAGGGAAGAGCTTTCAATACAAACCCTATCGCCTTCTCATCTGATCATGCAACCTCAACCAGTTAACAATTTAACAATACAGCAATTCAGTAATTCAACAATCAACCATTTTGCTTACTTTTACAGTCATAACATTGCACCCCATGATTCTTACAGATAAGCAGATTTTAGCAGAGATTGAGAAAGGCACTATTCTGATCGAGCCATTCAAGCGCTCTGGCCTTGGCACCAACTCCTACGACGTACACCTGGGCCGCTACCTGGCCACCTATCGCAACGAAGTACTCGATGCCCGTCACCACAACGAGATCGATGTGTTTGAAATACCAGAGGAGGGATTCGTTTTACAACCCAACACCCTATACCTGGGTGTAACGCTGGAGTATACAGAAACCCACGCGCACGTGCCTTTCCTGGAAGGCAAGTCTAGTGTTGGCCGTTTGGGTATCGATATTCACGCTACAGCCGGCAAAGGAGACGTAGGCTTCTGCAACACCTGGACGCTGGAGATTTCGGTTACCCAACAGGTGCGCGTTTACCATGGCATGCCGATCGGTCAGCTGATTTATTTTGAAGTGAAAGGTGGTATTGAGAACTACTATAACAGTAAAGAGAACGCTAAATACAACAACCGCACAACCAAACCAGTCGAGTCGATGATGTGGCGGAACGAATGGTAAAATCCAAAATAAAATCAAAAAAAGAGGTCAAATTGTTAACAATTTGACCTCTTTGGCATTATTTCTGTACTATATAGCTTGTATTCGGCACTGATAGAGTAGCGAAAAAAATAGTTTAAATTACCGGAATCATTTACAAACAACCCGCGTTTTAAAACTACGCTGCCTCAGAAAAGAATCTGACAAAGCATTGAAAACACCAAAAACACTAAGATTATGAAAAAGCTACTGGCAATAACATTTATAGTATTCGGAACTGTATTCAGCGCATCTGCTTCAGGTAATAATGTAACTGTTGTTGCTGAGAAGCGTGCCAATCACCTCTCTGAGCAGATGATTCGTGAATTACGTCTGAACAACTACCAGGCAAATAAAGTTAGAGAAATCAACCTGGATGTAGCTGCCCAGATTACTGAAATTGAGCAGAAGCATGCAGGCAACGAGCAGCTGATTGCAGAGCAGTGCAAAGAAGTACTGGCCGTACGTGACCTGGAGTTTGAAGACATCCTGAGCACTGTGCAGTACAACGATTACTTCGGTGATCGCAAAATGTACTCTAAAGTTGACCGCGAGTTCGTATCAAGCCTGGACGAGCAAGGTTCTCAGAACATGGCCACTAACCAGCAGGCCGATAAGAGCAAAATCGCTTCTAACGTAAACTAGACCAAACCAAAATTTTAATAGCATAAAAGCCACCTCTTAGGGTGGCTTTCATTATTTACAGGCTAATTGTTTTCCTTTTTGCGCTCCTCTTCTACATGACTCATCAGGTCTTCACACAGAGCGCGCATTTTGTCGGCCATTACCTTGTCGCTGGTGGCTGTAGCAATGCTCTGTGCCATCGCACCGATCGTATCGATGTAGAAATACTTCATTTCGTCGATTGGCATATCCTTTGTCCACAGGTCGATTTTCATCGTGCCCGCCTCGTCGCGATCCCAGAGCGAAATGTTGATGGCTTTGGCAAAATGTATCTTTTCGCCTGCGTCAGTGGCTCTCCAGCTGATGGCCTCTGGTACGCGCTGCTCGTCAAGCGCAATGCTAAAGTATATCTCAGACTTCTTCATTTTCTTTTCTTTTTAAACTTTGGGCTATATATATCTCGTACTATGCTTGAATACTAAAACCAAGTACAAAGTTACGTGATGCGCTACGGAATAAAAACCTTCTTCTTTCTTTTTAGTCTGACCATGCTTTCAGGGTGCGCCAGCTTAACCTCCTCTATCAAAAAACCGAAACTCTATACCATCGCTTTTTATAACACAGAGAAGCTATATGATACTCAGAACGACCCCAAAACAGATGATGACGGCTTTACACCGGGCGGCGTCTTGCAGTGGGACCAGGACAGGTATAAGACCAAAATACGCCATATAGCGCAAGTGATTGAGACCATCGGAGGAAAGAATGGCCCCGACATAATCGGCCTCTGTGAGGTGGAAAACCGCCAGGTGCTGGATGACATAGTGAAGTCCTCCCCGCTTCGCAAACGCCGCTATGGCATCATCCACTACGACTCACCTGACCCGGAGGGGCTCGACGTGGCGATGCTTTACAATCCTAGAGTATTCAAACCGACTTCGCAGACTAATCTTCCTGTTAAGTTTTCAGAAAGAGGATTTGCGTCGCGCGGCATCCTGCAGGTGAAAGGTACATTGGCTGGCGAACCGGTTACGGTATATGTGAACCACTGGCCCGAAGACCGTGGCAGCGCGACACTGGGTGCGGCCCGCAGGCGCGATGCGGCAACGGAACTGCGTCGCCAGCTGGACTTGCAGCTGAAAACAGATAAGAATGCGAAAATCATTGTGCTGGGCGACTTTGCGGATGAGCCTAATTCTGTGAGCGTAGAAAAAGTCTTAAAGGCTTCCGGCCGACCTAATCCGGCCTACCAGAACGAGCTATTCAATACCTTCTACCTGTGGTTTGTGCAGGGAAACGGCAGTTACCATACCCGCAACGACAACAAAATGCGCGACCAGATCATGGTCACTAAGTCAATGATGAATACCCAAACTGGTTTGCATTATGTACATGGTTCGGCTCAGATCCATGACCCTGAGTTTGCCAAATTTACCTTTGGCAGGTATAAAGACACTCCCCGCCAAACCTGGTCCCACACCCTATACCTAGGCGGGTATAGCGATCATTTCCCGGTATACATCAAACTACAGCAAGCAAAATAGTGCTTCGGCGCTAAGCCAAAGTATAAGCATCATCCCCTAAAAACAGGAAAGGCGAACCAAAACGGTCCGCCTTTCTGCATTAGGAGAAATTATCTTCTTATACGTAATTGTTCAGCATTACAGGCATCACTAGCATCAGAACATTTTCATTATCTTCATTAGCAAGCGGCATCAGCAAACCTGCGCGGTTCGGTGTAGACAGCTCAAACGAGATTTCATCCGCATCGATGTTATTAAGCATCTCGATCAAAAATTTCGCGTTGAAGCCGATTTCCATGTCCTCGCCGTCGTACTGGCACGTCAGGCGCTCGTTTGCCTCGTTAGAGAAATCGAGGTCCTCGGCAGATACCTGCAGTTCAGAACCTGATAGCTTCAGACGAATCTGGTGTGTGGTTTTATTGGAGTAGATGGAGATACGACGCACAGAGCTCAGCAAAGCAGCACGGTCAATCACCAGTTTGTTCGGGTTCTGCACCGGAATCACATTCTCATAGTCCGGATAGCGCTCGTCGATCAGACGGCAGATCATGCGGATGTTGTCGAAGCTGAAGAAGGCGTTGGACTGGTTGAACTCCATACGCACGGCGGTTGCCTCAGAAGGCAGCGTAGACTTCAGCAGCGTGAAGGCCTTGCGCGGAATGATCAGCGATGCTTCCTGGGCCGTAGCAATGTCCGTGCGACGGAAACGCAGCAGGCGGTGACCGTCTGTGGCGACGAAAGTTACGTTATCAGTGCGCAGTTGCACGTAAATGCCCGTCATAGCTGGACGAAGCTCGTCGTTGCTTACTGCAAAAATGGTCTTGTTGATGGCACGGGCCAGCACATTAGACGGAATCTCGATGGCACTGCCGCCTTTCACCACAGGTACACGCGGGAAGTCGGTTGCGTTTTCACCAGAGAGTTTGTAACGTCCGTTTGAGGAGCTGATCTCGATGGTATAGGTCTCTTCGTCGATGGTGAAGGTTACCGGCTGGTCTGGCAGGTTCTTCAGTGTCTCGATCAGGATCTTGGCAGGGGCAGCAATGCGGCCACTCTCCTTCGCCTCTACCTGCAGTTCGGTGATCATGGAAGTCTCCAGGTCACTGGCTGTGATGGTCAGGGTGCTGTCGTTGATCTCGAACAGGAAGTTTTCGAGGATAGGAACCACTGGGTTGTTGGTTACCACACCATTTATGCTGGCTAACTGCTTCAAAAGAGCAGAGGAAGAGACGATAAATTTCATTATGTATAGCTATAATGTTATTTGGACAAAGTTAAAAATTTTTCGCATTTAAACTACCTGAAACGGTCCGGCATTTCACAATTTCTTTACATACAGGGCAAAAAAATCAGAAGCGTTCATAACGCCGCTTGCGCAGGTAGTAGCGAACCACCCCAAACAGGCCCAGTAGCATGATCGGTGCCACCAGATTAAGCAATTGCCAGTACGTGCGCTCCTCTTTCACCCGCACCCTGTCCAGCGGCCGTAGCTGTATTTCCTTGCTGCGTACGTTAATCAAACCTTCAGAGTCCAGCAGGTAGTGAATCGTGTTCATGGCCAGCTCCCGGTTGGCAAAGGTCACATTGTTGTACCTGTCAAACCCTAGTTCGTAAGCCTGTCCGGTACGTGGGTTTACCTCGTTGCGCACCAGGTCACCATCCGAGAAAACTGCTATTTTGGTCGGAACTCCAGTCTCTCTCACTTGCGGATTGGCCGCTCCCTCCGGTGCTCGTCTGTTACGGAAGAGGGAGGCAAAAGCGCCTTCCAGTAAGTAGCCCACCGGCTGCGGACCAGCCTGGTATTGTTCCGGCTTCACTTCCATACGGGCTTCTTCGAGCGTCAGCGGCACGGGTACTTGCATCACACGGGAGTAAACCGATGTATAGACGAGCGGTGTTTTGCGGATACCGTCGGCCCGCACCGTGTCCATCGTACCAATAAACTTCGAATACACTGCGTCGATGTTACGCGTAATCGGGTGCTTACTGAAGGTGTTGAGCAGTGGGTAAAAGCGCCAGTTGACCATCTCGGTCTGCGGTCGCTCGCCCATATACCCCGTCACGATCGGTATAAAGCCAGAGTTCAGGTCCATGATCATGGTTGGGTTCAAACGCACGCCGTAGCGGAAAAGCATGTCATCCAGGTTAAGGTTATAGGGCATGGCAAACATACCGCCCGCTCCCACGCTGTCCATATTCGCATTGAGGGCATCCACAAAGAACACCGCTTTGCCCCCGTTCATGATGAACTGGTCGATCTTATACTTGTCGGCTTCGGTAAAGGCTTCGGTTGGTTTAGCGATGATGATCAGGTCCAGACCATCCAGCGAAGGGATGTTGCGGAGTTCACCGCGAGCCACCCGGTAGAACTCCTGCAAGGAGCCCAGAAGATCAGTCACATACTGTGTTTCTAACTGCCCCTGCCCACTGATGTAGCCGATGGTCTTGTTGCCCTGGAAAGCCATCTTGCGTATAGCTGTAGCCAGTTCGTACTCTACTCCTTCTACCGACTGATTCAATCGCTCGTCAGGAGAGGCGGCCAGGTTACCTTTCAGCAGCATCACACCAGTCTCTTTGCCTTTGTACAAGACGCGGGCACCCGGAAACACCAGACGCTCCACCTGCTTGCCGCTTTCATTGGCCCGCAGATTAGTCGGCTGTATACCTGAGGCCGCTAGTTTCTGAAAGAGTTCAGTACGTTGCTTCTCGTCCGAGATATCGTTCGGGTCGATGAACTCGTAGCGTACGTTGCCGCCCGAGTAGATGCGGAATTCGTCCAGCGTCTCGCGCACCGACTGCTGCAGGCGTTTGAAACCGGCGGGGAACTCGCCCTCCAGGTATACCTCCACAAACACCGGCTCCGGAAGCTGAGAAAGCATCTGCTTCGTAACGGGTGAGATGGTATAGCGTTTGTCCTCGGTCAGGTCGAGGCGGAAGAAGAAATTGGCCGCCAGTACGTTGAGCAGCACAATGGCCGCCAGCGCGATCAGAAAGCGGGTCAGGTCGCTGCTGCGCTTGCTCTTGGGTATCGTTGCCTGCTCTGTTACCATTTTCTGCTGCTCAATACAAGTTTGGTGGAAAGAATCATGATCGCGATCACACTCAGAAAGTACAGCACGTCACGCGAGTCAATCAGCCCCTTGCTAATGGCCGAATAGTGGTATTCTATACCTAGCTGGCTGATAAAGTAGCCGTAGCCGCCCCAAACAGATATAGAAGCGATTAGTTCGAAACCGGCATAAAAGATGTAACACAGGAAAATAGCAATCACAAAGGAGATGATCTGGTTGTCAGAAACGGAGGAGGCAAATACGCCGATGGCCGCAAAAACGCCTGCCAGAAACACCAAGCCCAGGTATGAGCCCACCACAGCGGCAGAGTCTACATTGCCCTGCGGATTGCCGAGCTCATACACGGTATAGTAGTAGATCAGGGTAGGTATAAGCGCAAATAGGGCCAGCAGGAGCGCCGCGAAGTATTTGCCCAGAATCAGTTGAAGGTCTGTGATCGGCTTGGTGAGCAGCAACTCGATCGTACCTTCGCGCTTCTCCTCGGCAAATGTACGCATGGTGATAGCTGGGATCAGAAATAGAAACAGCCAGGGTGCCATGTTAAAGAGCGTCTGCATATCAGCAAAGCCGTAATCGAGCACGTTGCTCTCTGGGAATACCCACATGAACATGCCGATGGCCACCAGAAACACCATGATCACAATGTAGGCGATCAGGGAGTTCAGGAAGCCGTTAAATTCTTTCTTAAGTATAGCGAGCATTTGGTATACCTACTTCGTCAGTTGTTGGAATATCTTTTCAAGGGAGTTCTCTTCGTGGCGCAGCCCTACCAGTGGCCAGTTGCGCTCGGCAGCAACACGGAAGATGGTAGCGCGGATATCGGTGTCTTTTCTGGAGATGACCCGGTAGGTGGTACCCTCGGCCAGTGTAGCCGACAGCACTCCCGGCACTTGTTCCAAGGCCTCTACAGGTATAGGCTGCTCAAACTCCACAAGGGTCGACTTTTCGTTTCGGGAACCAGCCTGCAGACTCGCCACGTCGCTGTCGGCTACCAGTTTGCCCCTGTTAATGATCACTACCCGATCGCAAATAGCGGTAACCTCCTGCATGATATGGGTCGAGAAAATCACGGTTTTGTCCTGCCCGATGCGCTTGATAAGTGCCCGGATCTCGACGATCTGGTTCGGGTCAAGGCCAGTGGTCGGCTCATCGAGAATGAGCACCTGCGGGTCGTGCACCAGCGCCTGCACCAGCCCGACACGCTGTCGATAGCCTTTTGAAAGCGCTCCGATCTTTTTGCCCTGCTCCAGTGTGAGTCCGCATAGTTCCACCATTTCCTGCACGCGTTCCTTCGCCCGGCGCCCTTTCAGGCCATAGACAGAAGCCACGAATTGCAGGTACTCGTGCACGTACATGTCCAGGTAGAGCGGGTTGTGCTCTGGCAGGTAGCCCACGCTGCGGCGGACGGCGATAGAGTCCTGCACAGCATCGTAGCCGTTCACGAGCACGGTGCCGGTGGTAGGCGGCAGGTAGCAGGTTGCGATCTTCATAGTCGTGGACTTGCCAGCCCCATTTGGCCCCAGAAAACCCAGGATCTGACCTTGCCCCACGGAAAAGGAAATATCATCTACGGCCCGCTGCGACCCAAATATTTTTGTAAGGTTCTTTACTTCAACTGACATGCATTGTAATGATTAATGAATAATGAATAATGACGCATCAGGATTGCCTTCCATTATTCATTCACCATTATTAATTATTCGTTAATTAGGGTTCGCAAAGCTACAAAAGCTGTTCCAAATATCAGCTATACCTGCTTTCTTCCCTTTGGCATCAACGGGCGTACCTCTATGTCTACGTGGTGGTAATTTGGATGCGATTCCAGGCAATGCAGTATGGTAGAGGCGATATCCCCGGGGCGCATCATGTTGTCGTTTACGGTCACGCTGTCAATGTTGTCGAAGAAGTTGGTTTGCACCGAACCGGGGTAGATGCAGGTGACCTTTACGCCATAATCGCGCAACTCTTTGTAGAGTGAGTGTGAAATGCCGCGGACCGCATGCTTGGTGGCGCAGTAAGCCGACATCTGCTCTATACCTGTGGTGCCCGCAATAGAAGAGATATTGATGATGTGCCCTTCTCCCATTTCTTTCATACCTGGCACTACCAATCGGGTACAGTAGAAGAGACCATGCACGTTTGTGTCGAACATCAGATGCCATTCGTCCAGATTCTGATCTTCGAGCATGGCAGAGCGGCCCAGGCCGGCATTGTTAACAAGCACACTAACCTGGCCACCAAAATGCTCTACGGTATGCTTATAAGCCATTTGCACCGAGTCAGCCCGACGAACGTCACACTCCACAAACTCAAAGCGCTCGTGCTGTACCTCCGGCGCTGTTCTTCCCCAGCCTGCTACTTTTGCGCCCTGCTCCAGCAGTGCGTTTACAGTTGCCAATCCTATTCCTCGACTTACGCCGGTTACTACAGCAATTTTTCCTTCCAGTTTCATAGTTCTTTGTTTTATTGCTACCTATAGCCTGTAAAGCAGGCCTATCCGGAATACCCGCGTATACAGCTTCATGTTCGCGCCATCCATATTAGCACGGTAGTTTTTGATGCCATGCGCGTAACTCATGGATATACCGAAGTGTCCATGGTAACCTGTTATGCCTAGCCGCGGTCTGAAATCGGTGATCTTTTCGCTTCGGTCCTCCTTAACTTTAATTTCAGTCCCGTCTTCCATCGTTGCTTCAGATCGCTCTTTCATTTGTTGACTAAAACCAATGTCGGAGCCCAGGGTTAAGTCCAGGTCTACAGGGCTTTGCTTTATCCGCCAACCGATGTAGGGCTGCAGATTGATGTAGTCAGCTATGATCACTGCCTTTCCATCTGCTGGATGTGTCATGGATGAACTGTGTGACCATTGGCCGACGGCTCTGTCTATTTTGGCTCGGGTGCGCAGTTGCTCGTACCCAGCCTGTGTGCCGAATAAAAGACCACTGGTAGCAACGTATTGTGCCTGCAGGCTGGCTCCATACGTCACGTTATACCTACTCCCATACGGATTGCTCACTCCTGCACTGCCACCCCAACTGTTGCTAAGGCTCATAGCTATTGTTTTGGAGGATGACTCTCCTGCAAAACTGGACAGGCCTGAGTTTAGCTGCACGCTATATTCCATCTTCTGCCCGAACGACAGCGTTGCACTTCCGAGCGCGAGAAGTAACAGGTATGCTTTTTTCATATAGGTATAAGTTTGTATCTAGTTCAAATTATCCCCGCATACCCTCCTCACTTTTCCATGCTAGATATCCCCCAGCTGCGGCCTTATTAGGATCTCTTCCACAACACTGTTGGGCGACATGGTATAGGCACCGTAGATTGCCATAGCTACATCGTCGGCGCGCATGAAGCGCTCGGGCGGCAGGTCTACGCCCTCCCAACTGGCCGTTAGGGTAGCGCCCGGCAGAATAGCCGTTACGCGCACACCGTGCTCTTTCATTTCCTCACGCAGCACTTTTGACATACCGAGCAAAGCATACTTCGAAATGCAGTAAGAGCCGCCGTTTGTGTAAGGGGTGATGCTGGCCGTGGAGCACATGTTGAAGATATGCCCGCTTCTGCGCTTCTTCATGTCCGGTACGAAGGCCTTGGTGATGTAGTAGGCGCTGTAAAGGTTTGTGTTGATCATCATCGGCAGCGCAGAATCGTCCTCTTCGTGCACCTTGCCAGGTATAAATAGGCCGCTGTTGTTGACAATAACCTCAATCCGCACCTTAAGGCCTTTCACGTAGGCAATAAAGTTTTTGAGTGAGCCCATATCGCTCAGGTCTGCCTCCTGGTAAAACACTTTGGAAAAAGTATAGCGCTCCTCTATTTCCAGTTTCAGCTTTTTCAGGTCTTTCTCGTTTCGGGAACAAGTAATGATGTGGAAGCCTGCTTTTGCGAATTGTTCAATTACGGCCCTACCGATACCCTTTGTGCCACCTGTCACCAAAATATACTGCTGCATGCGCTCTATATAGCTTTAAGATAATACGTTTTCGAAATTTAACCGTAATATAGGCATTTAAACAGTATTTTTGTTTAGAAACACGTTTAATACCTTGTTTAACACGTATCGCCTGTATGCTACAATCCTTTGGGAAATACCTGCTGTTCATGCAAAGCCTTTTCACCCGTCAAGAATCCGCCAAGATTCTGTTCGGCCGCACCGTCGACGAGGCTATTCTGATCGGTATCAACTCTATTATCATCGTTGCTATTGTTTCTACTTTCATTGGCGCAGTTACATGCGTGCAGGTAGCATATAACCTCGACAACGCCTTCATTCCCCGTTCCACCATCGGTTTCATGGTGCGCGAAATGACCATCCTGGAACTAGCCCCTACCATTACCTCCATCGTGTTGGCGGGCAAAGTGGGCTCTAGCATTGCTGGCGGTCTGGGCACGATGCAGATTACGGAACAAGTGGATGCGCTGGAGGTAATGGGCATCAACTCAGCCTCATACCTGGTGCTGCCGAAAGTGGTGGCGGCTATCCTTGTTTTCCCGATGCTGGTGATCTTGGCCATGTTCCTTTCGATTCTGGGCGGCTACTTAGCCGGAACACTTTCAGGCGAGGTGACAGCTCAGGAATATATCACTGGTATACGCGACCAGTTTATACCTTACAACATTGTTTTTGCCTTGATCAAATCGGTGGTATTTGCCTTCCTGATCTCCTCCATCTCCTCTTTCCGGGGCTACTATACCTCCGGCGGCGCACTGGAAGTGGGAGCGGCCAGTACCGCAGCCGTAACCAATAGCGTGATCGCCATCCTGATCGGGGACTTTGTGCTGGCTTACATCCTGCTTTAGGCGAGCCTGCTTACTTATTTTCTGAAAACCCATGATTGAAATACACAACATACACAAAGCTTTTGGCGACAAGAAAGTGCTGGATGGCGTGAGCGGTGTTTTTGAGACCGGCAAAACCAACCTCCTGCTCGGAGCCAGTGGTACTGGTAAAAGCGTGCTGCTCAAGTGCATTGTGGGCCTCATCAAGCCCGACCTGGGCAGTGTGACTTTTGACGGTACTTATTTCACCAACAACAAGCTCGACATCCGGCAGGAAATCCGCCGTAAGATTGGCATGCTCTTCCAGGGCTCTGCGCTGTTCGACTCCATGACGGTGGAGCAGAACGTCGAATTCCCGCTCAAAATGCTTACTGACATGAGCAAAGAAGAGCGCAAAGAGCGTGTTGACTTCTGTTTAAAGCGCGTCGGGCTGGAAGGTGCTAATAAAAAAATGCCCTCTGAGATCAGTGGGGGTATGAAGAAGCGCGTAGGTATAGCCCGTGCTATTGCTCCAAATTGTACATACCTATTTTGCGACGAACCTAACTCGGGCCTCGACCCGCAAACTGCCCTCAAGATCGATGAACTGATCAAAGAGATTACGGAGGAATATAACATTACCACCATCATTGTGACGCACGATATGAACTCCGTAATCGAGATTGGTGACAAGATCTTTTTCCTGTACGAAGGCAAAAAACTTTGGGAAGGCACCCGCGATGAGATCATGGACACCGACATCAAAGAGCTTAACGACTTCATTTTTGCCAACCGACTGATGCGCGACGCCAAAAAGGTAGAGGAAGAAGAGCGTGAAGAGGAACGCGTAGAGGAAGAGGAGCGTCAGCACAACCTTCATCCAGATTCTCAAAGCAACGAGAAAGCACCCTCAGAAGAGACAGTGGAAACACAGGACAAACCACAGCCCGAAAATCCGGAGGGACCTACGGCAACTACCCAGACCGGGAAAAACCAGGTATAAGCCGATCCATCTGAGAAAGGCGCAGGTCTAACATTATCTTTAGCTCACAAAAAAAAGCTCCCGCTAACATTTAGCAGGAGCCTTTTTTATGGGGTATAGACAGTTATTAGAAGTCGAGTCCGAATAGCATACCAGCTACTGTTGCAGTCATCATACAGGCCAGGGAGGCACCCAACAAGGCAATAAAGCCAAGTTTAGAGAGCTGTCCCTGCTGATTTGGAGCCATGCTGCCGATACCACCGATCTGGATGGCGATGGAGCTGAAGTTTGAGAAGCCAGCCAAAGCGTAAGTTGCCATGACCAGCGCCTTTGGCCCGAGCGTGCCGGCCTCCTTCATATTGGCCAGGTCTAGGTAAGCCACAAATTCGTTGATGGCGGTTTTTTGTCCGAGCAAGCTGCCTACCTGCAGGGTGTCGGCCCAGGGCACTCCCATGATGAAGGCAAACACCCGGAAGATCTGGCCTAAAATATACTGCAAGGAGAATCCGTTGAACTGACCGTTCGTGCTGGCCACTACCATTTCATTCAAACCAGACCAGGCGCCGATCATGTCTGTCAGGATGTAGTTTACCAGAGCAATTACGGCGATAAAAGCGAGTAGCATACCACCCACATTAGCGGCCAGGCGCAAGCCGTCACCGGCTCCTCTCGAAAGTGCATCGATCAGGTTCACACCCAACTGCTCCTGGTTCACTTCCAGTTTGTTGGTGATCTCTTCATGTTCTGTTTCAGGCACCAGAATTTTAGCAAGCACTATACCTGCCGGGGCGTTCATGATGGAGGCCGTAAGCAAGTGGGCTGCAAAAATAGCCTTCTGGGCAGGATCATCGCCTCCCAGAAAGGACACGTAAGCCGCCAGTACGCCGCCTGCCAGCGTCGCCATACCGCCTGTCATCAAGCACATCAGCTCGGAGCGCGTCATACGGGCAATGAAGGGGCGCACGAGCAAGGGAGCTTCTGTCTGCCCTAAAAAGATGTTGCCGGCAGCAGAAAGGCTTTCAGGGCCTGAAAGGCGCATCACCTTCGACATCACCCAGGCAATGCCGTACACGATCTTCTGCAGCACACCAAGGTAGTACAGACCAGCCGATACCGTAGAGAAGAAAATGATGGTCGGGAGAACGGAGAAAGCGAAAATGAAGCCTAGTCCGTTATTCTTGGAGGGGTCGGCCAGATTACCGAAGAGAAACTGCGCACCCGCCTGCGAGAAATCCAGAAAGGTAACAAAGCCCTCGCTCACGTAGGCAAAGCCTTTTGCCACCACGGGTACCTGGGTTACAAGCACGCCAAAAAGAATCTGGAGGCAAACGCCGTAACCGACGAGTCTCCAATCTATGTTTTTACGACTTTTGGAGAACGCAAAGGCAATGGCAATAATGGCAAGGAGGCCAAGAAGCCCTCTGAAAATATCGAACATGCTGTGGGAAAAATTTGGCCAAAAGTAAGGCGAATATCTGTTAAAACAAAAAGTCCCACCCCGATAAGGGGCAGGACTTTCAAAGTATAACGTATGTTACGCTAGTTTCGCTTGTTCAACTCGTCGCGGATCTTGGCGGCGCGCTCGTAGTCCTCTTTTTCGAGGGCCTCGTTCAGCATCTTGTTCAGGTCATCAACCGACGTCTGGTTGAGCGGTTCCTTGGAACTAGAGGCTGTCGTCGAAGAACTGCTTTTCACAGTCATTTCTTCGTTCTCGTCTTCCTCTTCTTCCAGATCGCTCAGAATGATGCCAGCTTCTGACAGCACACTTTCCACCGTGTAGATAGGCACCCCAAATCGCAGGCCGATCGCAATGGCATCGGACGGGCGCGCATCCAGCTCAAACTCCTTCTCGCCGTCGGTACACATGATCTTGGAATAGAACACGCCTTCTTTCAGGTCTGAGATCAGGATCTCGGTGATATTCACACTCATCTGCTCTGCAAAGGTCTTGAACAGATCGTGCGTAAGCGGACGGTTTGGGTTGATTTTTTCTATCTGTATGGCAATGGACTGCGCCTCGAACATGCCGATGATGATCGGCAGCCTGCGGTTTCCATCTCGCTCACCCAGCACCAGTGCAAACGATCCCGTCTGCGATTGGCTGGAGGAGAGCCCGAGTATCTCTAGCTGTATTTTTTTCACAATTAAGCTCTTCTAAGTCTATTTGTCTAAAGCTTTAGCAGCTTCAATTAATTTAGGAAGTACCTCGAGCGCATCGCCAACTATGCCATAATCAGCGGCTTTGAAGAACGGCGCTTCCGGATCCTTATTAATAACGACAATCACTTTAGAAGAGTTAACCCCTGCCAGGTGCTGAATGGCACCAGAGATGCCCGCCGCGATGTACAGGTTAGGGCTTACGGTGATACCCGTCTGGCCTACGTGCTCATGGTGCGGACGCCAGCCTATGTCCGAAACAGGCTTGGAACAGGCGGTTGCCGCACCCAGTTCGCGGGCAAGCTCCTCGATCAGGTGCCAGTTCTCAGGTCCTTTCATACCACGACCGCCAGACACGACGATCTCCGCCTCAGGCAGCAATACACCTCCGTCCGTTTCCTGCATCACCGTCTCCTTTGGAGCGGCTGCAAAATCAGACTCCGCCAGATCAGCCGACAACTTCTCAACAGAAGCAGTTGAACCTGCGTTGCTGATGATGTCGGTGCTGTTTTTCTTTACCGCGATGATCTTCACGTCGGAAGTAAGGTTCACGTCCGCAAACGCCTTGCCCGAGAACACACCACGGGTTACAATGAAGTTACCACCATCCATCTTCGGAAGTTCGGTTACGTTGGTTGCCAGAGAGCCGTTCAGGCGAACAGCCAGTTTGGAACCTACCGCTGCACCGATGTTGGAGTTAGAGAACACCAGTACTTTCGCGCTTTCCTGCTGGGCAGCTGTTGCGATTACTTTCACGTACGCATCGGCTACGAACTGCTTCAGACGGTCGTCGGCATCGTACAACACCTTCGTTATACCTTGCTCGCCCAGTTTGGCAAGCGCTTCTTCGTGAACATCGCCGATAGCTACAGCCGTAGCGGTTGTGCCCATGGCCTGCGCTACCTGGCTGCCGTATGAGGCTGCCTCCAGCGAGGACTTTTTGATCTCTCCGTTCAGACCTTCTACAAATACTAATACAGACATATTACAGTACTTTAGCTTCGTTTCTCAATAGTTTAATCAATTCACCGGCGTTTTCTACGTCGATCAGCTTCACGCCGCTCTTTTTCTCGGGCTTGCTGTAGTTCACGTACTCCGACTTGGCTTCGCCGCCTGCAGGCTCCACTACTTTGAGTGGCTTGGTGCGGGCTGTCATGATACCGCGCATGTTCGGGATGCGGGGCTCGCACATTGGCTGCTGGGCGCTGGCTACGAATGGCAGTTTCACTTCCACCACTTCTTTGCCACCTTCGATCTCACGCTCCAGACGGGCCGTGCTATCGTCTACCATGTCCAGTTTAAAGGCTGGCGTTACTGACGGAATGCCCATCATCTCGCCCACCATGTTGTGTACCTGGAAGCCGTTGTAGTCAATGGACTCCTTGCCCATCAGGATCATATCGTAACCGCCTTCTTTGGCCACGGCAGTAATCTGCTGCGCCACGAAGTAAGCATCTTTCGGGTGTGCGTTCACGCGGATGGCATCGTCGGCGCCAATGGCCAATGCCTTGCGGATGTTCGGCTCAGCGTCGGCTTCGCCCACGTTCAGCACGGTTACGCTGCCGCCTTTGGCTTCTTTCAGCTCAATGGCGCGGGTCAGGGCGTACTCATCCCAAGGGTTGATTACGTACTGCACCCCGTTCTTGTCGAACTCTTTGTTATCTCCAGTAAAGTTGATCTTGGATGTGGTATCCGGAACGTTACTGATGCAAACTAATATTTTCATATAATAAAATGTTAGCTTATTAAAAGTTAAATTTGATGCGAAGTTAGTTAAAATATAGCCAAATAGAAATGTCTCAAAATAGATTAGAACAGCTCTTCCAATTCTACGAAGAAGACCCGAACGACCCATTTACGATCTATGCGATTGCGACAGAATTGCGTGGATCTGATCCGCAAAAAGCAATGGATTTTTACGAGAAACTTCTGTCTGAGCACGAGCGCTACGTAGGCACCTACTACCATGCGGCCAGCCTGTACGCCGAGTCTGGTCAACCTGAAAAAGCCGAACAAACCTACAAAAAAGGGATGCTGATCAGCCGACAGGAAGGCAACATGCACGCATTTGCCGAGCTGCAACAGGCCTATAACAAGTTTGCGGGCCTTGACTACGAAGACGAATAGCACCTGTTGCGCTATGAATCAAAAATAGTATGCATGCATCATATCTGCAAGTATAAAACCGTCTTTTACGCAAAATGTTTTCTCTTGACTCTTGTAGGGTACTTGATATAGCGACTGAAGGTTTACGCTAGCAAAAAGAAAAGCCACCGCCTTTGCAGGTTGGGTGGCTTTTTCTGTTTATACCTTTCTCTGGCTACGATAAGCTAACCACGAGGTCGTCAGTATTCACCAGCGAGCCTTCCGGCAAATGCAGGTTGGCGATCTTGGTGGCCTCTGAAGCGGTGATGGTGGTTTCCATCTTCATGGCCTCGATTACGAACAGCGGCGTGTTCTTCTTCACCTCCTGATCTTTCTCCACGAGAATCTTTGATAGCAGGCCCTGCAGTGGCGCTCCAATGTGCTTCGGATTGCCTTTGTCGACTTTCTGGTGCTGTACCCGCTCCACTTTCACCGACTTGTCGCGCACCTCAATGTTTCGCGTCTGGCCGTTGAGCTTGAAGAACACAGTGCGCATGCCGTCCTCATCCACGTGGCCCAGCGACTGGTACTTGATCACGATGGACTTGCCACGGGCAATGTCGATGATGGCCTCCTCGCCCTGCTGCATGCCATAGAAGAACAGGCGCGTCGGGATCTTGGAGACGTTGCCATATTGGTCATAGTGTTTGTGGTAGGCCTCGTATACCTTCGGGTATAGCTGGTACGAGAGGAAGTCGGTATATTTCGTGTGCTCTCCGAACTTCATTTGAAACTCCCGGAATTCTTCTTTTAGATTGATTGGCTCGAGGTGCTCGTTCGGGCGCCCGTCGTAGGGCTGTTCGTCTTTGAGCACAATTGCCTGCAGCTTTTTCGGGAAGCCACCTGCCGGTTGGCCGAGATCGCCGCGGAACAGCGACTGCACCGACTCCGGGAACGAGATCTGGTCGCCTCGCTCGAGTACGTCCACTGTGGTCAGGCCATTGGAGACCAGGTATAGCGCCATGTCACCTACTACTTTGGAGCTTGGCGTCACTTTCACCAAATCACCAAACAGCTGATTCACTTCGGCATAGGTCTCTTTGATCAGCTCCCACTTATCGCCCAAGCCCAGCGCATTGGCCTGCGGACGCAGGTTGGAGTACTGACCTCCCGGTATTTCGTGGTGGTATACTTCGGCTGTGCCGGCCTTTAGCCCCGACTCAAACGGATAGTAGTACTCCCGTACCGTTTCCCAGTAATTGGAATGGCGGTTGAGGCTCTTCTGATCGAACTCACGATGCCGCTCCTGGAAGCGCATGGCCTCTACCATCGAATTAAAGTTAGGCTGCGAAGTGAGGCCAGACATAGAGCCCAGGGACACGTCGATTACATCTACCCCCGCTTCTACTGCCTTTAAATAAGTGGCTGACTGTATACCTGAGGTGTCGTGGGTATGCAGGTGGATAGGCAGCTTCACGGTATCGCGAAGCGCTTCTACCAGCACAGTGGCGGCGTATGGCTTCAGCAAACCGGCCATGTCTTTTATGGCCAGAATGTGTGCACCGGCATCTTCCAGCTGCCTGGCCAGTTGAAGGTAGTACTCCAGATTATACTTGGTCTTGGCTGGATTAAGGATGTCGCCGGTATAGCAAATCGCGCCTTCGGCCAGACCGCCGGTGCGCTTGCGCACAAAGTTGATGCAGGGCTCCATGCTCTTCATCCAGTTGAGCGAGTCGAAGATGCGGAATATGTCCACGCCCGTCTCCCACGACTTCTCCACGAATGACTCGATCATGTTATCCGGATAGGCTTTATACCCTACCCCATTGGAGCCACGGATCAGCATTTGCAAGAGTATGTTCGGCACAGCCTCCCGGATCTCGGCCAGTCTACGCCATGGGTCTTCGTGCAGGAAGCGCAGGCACACGTCGAAAGTAGCACCGCCCCATACCTCCATGCTGAAGGTTTGCGGATGATCCTTGGCATAAGCCTCGGCTATCTTGAGCATGTCAAACGAGCGCATGCGGGTCGCCAGCAAGGACTGGTGCGCGTCGCGGAAGGTGGTGTCGGTATAGTGGATCTGCTTGTCGTTGCGCAGCCACTTGGAGAACTCTTCCGGACCCAATTCTGTCAGAAGGTCTTTAGTGCCTCGCTCGTACGGTTTGTTCAGATTGAAACCCGTAAAATCCGGCTTTGTGAGCACCTTGCTTGGGTCCGGATTCTTCACATCCGGATGACCGTTCACGATCACATCGGCCAAAAAGCTGAGTAGCTTCGTTGCGCGGTCTTTGCTCTTGCGGAACACGAACAGCTCGGAGTGGTTTTTCACAAACTCCACGGTGGCGTCGCCGGAGATAAAGGTCGGGTGTGTGATGATGTTCTGCAGAAACTGTATGTTCTGTTTCACGCCCCGGATACGGAACTCGTCCAGCGTGCGCGACATCTTCATGGCGGCGTGACGCAAAGTCGGGGCCTGTGCCGATACCTTCACCAGAAGCGAATCGAAGAACGGACTGATCTTGGCGCCCTGATACACACTGCCCTGGTCGAGGCGGATACCGAAACCACCGGCACTGCGGTAGGCGATGATGGTGCCGTAGTCTGGCTTGAAGTCGTTTTCCGGGTCTTCCGTCGTGATGCGGCACTGGATGGCTACGCCATTGGCACGCACGGTATGCTGTGGCCCGAGCAGTACCTCCTCATGGTCCAGTGTATAGCCGTCGGCAATGAAAATCTGCGTTTTGATCAGGTCGATGCCAGTGATCATCTCTGTCACCGTGTGCTCCACCTGAATGCGCGGATTCACCTCAATGAAGTAGATGTTATTGTTGTGTGGCTCCACCAAAAACTCCACCGTGCCCACGTTGTTGTAGTTCACAGCCTTGCAAATGCGGATGGAATAGTCGTAGAGCTGTTGCCGGGTTTCCTCGTTCAGGCTGATGGCCGGCGCCACCTCCACCACTTTCTGGAAGCGGCGCTGCACGGAACAGTCGCGCTCGAACAGGTGGGTAATATTGCCATAGTTGTCGGCCACGATCTGCACCTCGATGTGCTTCGGGTTCTCGACATACTTCTCCAGGAAGAGCGTGTCGTCGCCGAAAGCTTTCAGGGCCTCGTTCTTGGCTTCGAAAAAGCCTTTTTCGAGTTGCTCGTCATCCCGGATCACGCGCATGCCACGTCCACCACCGCCGGCTGCTGCCTTGAGCATGAGCGGATAACCGATGCGGTGCGCCTCTTCCAAAGCGGTGTCGTAAGTGTTCAGGTCCAGATCGTTGCTCTGAATAATGGGCACTTCGCAGCTCACGGCCACTTTCTTAGCCGACACCTTATCACCCAGCGAACCCATTACCTCCGGCCGTGGACCGATGAAGATGATGCCATTCTCGGCGCATTTGCGGGAGAAATGCTGATTCTCGGACAGGAAGCCATAGCCCGGGTGAATGGCGTCTACTCCGTTTTCCTTCGCAATAGCAATAATGCCGTCGATGTCGAGGTAGGGCTGTAGCGGCTGGTTGTCTTTGCCGATCTGGTAGGCCTCATCGGCTTTGTAGCGGTGCAGGGAGTAGCGGTCTTCGTAGGTATAGATGGCCACCGTCTGGATGTTGAGCTCCGTACAGGCCCTGAGCACACGGATGGCAATTTCGCCGCGGTTAGCGACAAGTACTTTTTTGATTTTCATACAAGGTGAGATGTAAGGTATAGCTGCACTATATTTTTAGGTATAAGGGCGAAAGGGAGAAACCCATGCGCCACATGTATAAGCAACACTATAATAATAGGTATAGACGAATGGCAGTCGGGAGATGAGTCGGCCTGCCGTTTTGAAAACATCCCTTAATACAGGCTTTTTCCTGATAAGGTTATATTGCAATTTAGCTAAAAACACTTCCGTTATCCATCGTTCCATTTCAGATTCGTGCAAGCCGCCTTCTAAACCCAGGCCCTTCTGAACAAAGCATAAATCTGACAGTTGTTACTAAGATACAATGGAATGGATCATGAATCGATTTGATAACAAGCATATTTTGATCATAGGCGGCACATCCGGCACAGGTTTGGCCATCGCCCGACAGTTGCAAGCGGAAGGCGCAAACGTAACGGTAGCCTCCCGAAAAACTTCTGATGCAATAGAAGCGCTAGGTATAGACCATCTGGAACTAGACGTGCTGGCTTTTGACCCGACTTTCACCAAAGACCTTTCCAACGAGCTGCACGGTTTGGTGTATTGCCCAGGCAGCATCAAGCTGAAGCCATTTGAGCGCATGAACCCAGAAGACTTCCGACAGGAGTACGAACTGAATGTGATGGGTGCGATCCAAAGTATAAAAGTCCTACTACCATTGCTCAGGAAACCGGATAGCGCCAGCATTGTACTTTTCAGCACAGTGGCCGCACAACTGGGCATGCCTTTTCACGCTTCCATTGCCTCGAGCAAAGCTGCCCTGGAGGGGTTGACTGTGTCGCTTGCGGCCGAATTTGCCAGTGCAGGTATACGCGTTAATGCCATTGCGCCCTCTCTCACTGCCACTCCCCTCTCGCAATCCTTGTTGAATACTCCGGAGAAAGTGGAAGCAGCTGACAAGCGCCACCCGCTGGGCCGCGTGGGCCAGCCAGAAGACTTGGCCAAGGCAGCCACCTATCTCCTCAGCGAGGATGCGAGTTGGACTACCGGGCAGGTGCTTCATGTGGATGGCGGCATGAGTACGCTCCGGATGCTATAAAAAAACAGCGCCACTACTAAGCAATGGCGCTGACACTGATAATAAACAACCTAAACTTTTATCTAAGGAGTATCCCTTCTGCTGTGTGTACTGTGCTTTAGTGCTTGCGGTGCCCTGGCTCGTAGATCAGTCGGAAGAAGGTACTCATGCGCTCCCGCTCTTTGGTAACCGGTATACCTGTCACGATGCCGATCATCAGCCCCTCGTTGATCACCAGTCGCATCTGTGGGCGAAGTACCATGTCCATGTGCCCGCTCTGGAGCTCCTTGTTCACTTCGATTCCCACAAAGTTGCGGGAGTTAGGGATCATGTAATGGGCACTGGTATTGACCTCGTAACTGGTTTCGAGTCCTCTATGGCCGAAGTGGTTGAACAGGCGCGGCCCCGTGTAGATGAGCGAATGAAAATTGCTGCCCCACTTTTTGGCTGCCACTACGAAGGGATTGAATAAAATTCCCTGCAACATATCATCGTTCCGGATCCGATCCAGATCTGTCAGCTCGAACTCCGTGATACCGCCCAGCGCCATGGAGGTCTTAAAGCGGTCGTTTACCAGAAAGGTATATTGGGCAGCCAGTTTCAGTGACTCAATACGGTCTGATGGACGGTTCACTTCCGGCCGACGATCTTTGCTATTGGTAGAATACATCGATAACGGCACTTCGATCTCCAGGCCTAGTCTGTCAATAGGCGCCCACTCATACTCCACCAAAAACTCGTAGCGGTCATAGCCCAGGTTGTCAGTCATACCCGCGCCGAGGTTCCACTCCTTCTCCCCTTTGTGTGCTCCCAGGTCCCGTATCAGGTCAATGTACAAGGGCTCCGCATGGTCCAGTTTAAGTGGTTTTTTGGATGACTGCCAGGTTGTATCAGGTATAGCCATTTCCTGCGCCATGCTGGCGGTGGAGATGGCTATAAAGAAGACAAGTGTGAAAAAAGATCGATTCATACGAGGTATTCTGAATGGCACGAAGGTAGGGTGCCCCTATTAAAGGCAAGTTAAAAGGGAATTAAATCTTGATTAAAGGGAAGCGATAGCGGCAAAGGCGCATGGTATTTCAGTCGGTTGTGTATCTTTGGCCTGATGTACCGCTACCTGCTTCACTTCTGGCTTTGTGTGCTGCTCCTGCTCCAACCCTTGCAGGGTATAGCCGCCGCATCTGACTCTACGGCCACTGCTGTGAACCAAGAAAGGCTGCTGGTTCTCGGAATCGGCTTTGGGGTGGGGTACACGGCCATGTTGGTATCCTTGAACAAAGCATGGTACAAAGATCAGGAGCGAACGAACTTCCACTTCTTCAACGACAATCGGCAATGGAAGCAGATGGACAAGGCCGGGCACTTCTGGGGTGCCTTCCACCAGAGCCGGGCAGGTATAGACCTGTTACGCTGGGCGGGCGTGCCCGATAAAAAAGCTATTTTATACGGTGGACTGACGGGCATCATTCTACAAACACCCATCGAGATCTTCGATGGTTTTCAGTCGGACTACGGCGCGTCGGTGGGCGATGCGATTGCCAACACGGTAGGCTCGGCCGCAGTCGTGGCGCAGGAACTGGCGTGGCGGAAGGTGCGCATCATGCCCAAATATTCTTTCCGGACGACCCGCTACGCTGCTGAACGTCCCAATGTGCTGGGCAGCACCCAGCCAGAGCAAATGCTCAAGGATTACAATGGTCAGACCTACTGGCTCTCGGTGAATTTGGGAGATTTTCTGAAAGAAGAGAGTCGCTACCCCAAGTGGCTAAGTATAGCGGTAGGTTATGGTGCCGAAGGGATGGTATACAACGACCCGGAACTGAATAAGGCACGCGGCTTCGATGCCCGCCGTCAGTTCTACCTCAGTCCCGACCTTAACCTGACGCACTTTAAGGGCCGCAGCAAAGTGCTCAACACCACGCTATACGTGCTCAGCATCATCAAAATCCCGGCACCCGCGCTGGAGTACAACCGCACGGACGGACTGCGTTTCCATCCGGTATACTTCTAAATCAGGTCGGTTATTCCGCTGTACAAATCGTATCTTTGTGTAAAATCAAGTTGTACTTACACACTAAAGTAAAGCCGGCAACGGCTTATACCTTGGCATAAAACACATAAGACTATGAACGTAGGAGATCGCGTACGCCTGATGTCAGGCCGGGAGGAAGGCATCATTACCCGCATACTAGATAACAACATTGTAGAAGTCGCCATTGACAACGATTTCACTATACCTGTTTCCAGAAGAGAGATTGTGTTGATTGCGCCGGAAGAGGCCAAGGCTTTCCGCAACACTGAGCCGGAGGCCTATGCCAAGCCAGCAGCCCGTAAGGAGCCAACTGCGCCGGTGTTAGCCGAGAAAGGCATTTACCTGGCTATGGTGCACCAGTCAGAGGAACTCTTAGCCGCCACGGTTGTGAACAATACCGATTACGATGTGCTTTTTACCTCAGGCGAAGAGCGCAACAACCAATACCGCGGATTGCAGAACGACAAACTGGCCCCAAAAGCGAGTCGTGTCGTAAGCCACTACCACATGAAGGACTTCGAGAAGTGGCCGACGTTGATCGTGCAGTTTCTGCAGCACCGCAACGGAGCTCCGAGTTTGTTTGAGCCGGTGACCAAGAAGGTACAATTTCGCGCCAACTCCTTTTACAAGAGCAAGAAAACCGCTCCTGTTCTTAACAAAGAAGCCTACCTTTTCCAGCTCGATACCAAACCAGTGGCTGTAGACACTGACAAGATAAAAGAGCAACTTTCTGAAAAGCCTGCTGCGCAGGAAAATATTAAAGTGCAGGCACCCGAGCATGAAGTAGACTTGCACATCGAGAAGCTGGTGGAAGATTACAGCAGTATGAGCAACAGCGCTATGTTGAAGCTGCAACTGGAGCGCTTCCAGGATGCATTAGATCGTGCCATGGCCGCCAACATGCATGAGATCATCTTCATCCACGGCTCCGGCAACGGCGTGCTCCGCAAGGAAATCCAGAAGATCCTGAGTCGCACCCACGGCATCCGCTTCTTCGAAGACGCCAAGAAAGAGAAATTTGGGTATGGCGCGACCTTGGTGAGACTCAGATAAATTGTTAAATTGTTGATGGTTAAAATGTTATTGGTTGCTCTTGCGCCTATTGATTTTACTGGTTAAGGGTCAAGTAGTCTTGCTCTGTCCAAGTTTGTCTTCTGGTAAAAGGAACCATAATCCCCTTTCAACAATTTAACAATTTAACCATCAACAATTAATCATACCTTTGCAGGTATAGAAAGCTTAACAGCAAGCCGTCTTATCGCTGCTCCCGCAAGGGAGGAGAGGAAAGTCCGGGCAACACAGAGCATCCTACTTCCTAACGGGAAGGGGCCTTCCGGGAGACGGGAAGGCTACAGCCAGTGCCACAGAAAATAACCGCCAGCCTCGTGCTGGTAAGGGTGAAAAGGTGCGGTAAGAGCGCACCAGCGGCTGGGTGACCAGTCCGGCTGGGTAAACCTTAGGAGTTGAAAGACCAAATAGGCTGACAGCGCCTCGCTTCGGCGGGGCTAAGGGCTGCTCGTCCGATGTCAGTGGGTAGGTCGATGGAGCCTGCGCGCGAGTGCAGGCCTAGATAAATGATAAGACGTTGGGCTTTGGTCTAACGACAGAACCCGGCTTACAGGCTTGCTGTTAAACTTTTTTCCTCACCTCTTTTGATAAGATCATTTCTTATATACTATTATTTCCGCTTTTACTAGCGTTGAAACTGATTTCGTAGATATAGCAACTTGACTCGTTTTATAGCTTGTTATAACTTGCCCTGGCCGGGCGGGCCTTACTTTTTTCCTTGATGAAAAAATAGAGGGCCCCTCCTCCCCCAACGCAAAATCGTCAGTTTTTGAACAGGGTAAATGCTTTCTGTTTAATTGCTCCTGTGCAAGTTTCTCTTGCTACACCTGCCAGTGGTTATTTGCTACTTGGATTATACCTGACACTGGTAATGGCTGAAGTCCCCCTTCGAAGGGGGCAGGGGGATGACAATCGTGCATATGAAACTGCAGCTAAGACGCCTATACCCAAGAATTGGCAGCAACAGACTCCCCGCCTTGGATAACGAGGGGCAGGGGGTGGTTGGATCCGGTCTAGCAAAGGAATTGCTTCAACTACTCAGCTCATACCTGTGATTTGGTAGTAGCAGAATATTCCCCTCTGGGGGTAGAGGCCCTCTATAAAGAGAGGGGCAGCGATGTGTTATAGCAACTGCCTGACCGCCGGGGGTAGGGGCCCTCTATATCGACCAAGATCCTCTCAGGATGACAGAAAGATTAAGTTATAGCAGAGTCCCCCTTTGAAGTCGAAGATCCCGGACTTGATTCGGGAGGAGTAGGTGCAGGTTAATCGTGCAAGAGAATCCTGACAATCCTTTAATCCCCAAAATCCTGATTCCGACAAGCACTTCTTCGTATCTTTGCACCCTCAAACGACACGATCATGACGGAATTGAAACTATACGACCCCTTCCCTAACATGCAGTTCAGCGACAAACACTGCTTTCTGTGCGGGGCACATACCGGACCTGAAAATCGAACGCCTGTTTTTGCTACGTGGCTGCAGGACAGGTATAAGCTGCAGGACAAGGAACTGCTTCTGCTTGATAAGAGCATCACCACATACGGCGAGCTTACCATTCCCTGCTGCGATCATTGCCATACCCAGCACGTCATTCCGCTGGAAAAAGAAATTGCTGCGGCGGCTGAGCAAGGTATAGCCGGATTGCAAGCGCTGGATCCAAAGAAGCTGTTTCAGTGGATCGGCAAGATGTATTACGGCACCCTGATCACAGAGCTCATCAAAGAGGCCGACCCACTGATCATGCCGCAGAACCCTGTGAGCGAAAACCCAAAAATGCTGGGCAAGTTCCGCGAATTCTTCAAGGTGCTGCAGTCCATGCGGGTACCTATGGAGTTCTCCGATTTCCTGCCGTGCTCGCTGTTTATGCTGGAAGTGAGCCCTACCGAGGATGAGTTGCCCTTTGAGTATCAGGATGAACTGACAACCATGGCCTTCAGCATCAAATTAGGTCCGGTGGTGCTCGTCTGTACGTTGCTTGACAATGGCATTATCGGGAAAGCGCTGGGCAAGTTCTACCGCCTCACGCAGGGGCAGCAACTACACCCAATTCAGGTAGCGGAATTTAAGGCACGGGTATTCTATGCGGCCTATATTTTTAGCGTGATACCCGAATATTTTGAGCGGCCACTCAAACCAGAAGATACGCATATCACCCTCGACACCATCATAGACGATGTCACAAACGAGGTCTTCAACCCTTGGGAAATGACGGCCTATGCGCACATGCTGGAGGAAATGCTCAAGCCTTGGGATATTCGTGAAAAAGAGATACTGGCTGAACCAAACAACCCGATCAGCTTTCTGCTCGATGATCAGAACAACTTCAAACCAATGGACCGCTATCAAAAGCTGAACTAGGTATTTCTATTTTATTGCTGAAATCAAAAAAAGAGCTCCCAGGTATTTACCTGAGAGCTCTTTTTTTGATGCTGTATACCTGAACAAACTATTGCTCTATCACAAAGCTAACATTGACAGTAGACGTGACAATCACTTCGCCTCCTGCAATAGACGGACCGCCACCCTGGGCCATTTCCATGTCCATCGACATTTTGGCGTAACCCGTGCGTGGCGATCCATTGGAAGTATGCTCACTGATGGAGTATACTTTGCCTACTTTGGCTCCCAACTCCGATGTCAGGGCATTGGCTTTTTGCTTGGCATCTGCTATAGCTTTTTTACGGGCCTCGGCGCGGTGCTTCTCCATGTCTGATACTCTGAAGTAGATGTTATCAATGCGGTTCACGCCATTGTCATACAAGCCGGACAGCAGTTCATCGAACTTGTTGATTTTTCGGATCACAATGGTCATTGTTTTTTGAGCCATGTAAAACTCAGGCTGTGCTTTTCCAAACTCTGTGCCGGCGTAGATAGGTTGCAGGTTGACGAAAGAGGTCTGGATATCTTTAGCATCGACGCCCTGCTTGCGCAAATAGGCAATAATAGCGGCCGCTTGCTTATCGGTCTGCTTTTGGGCCTGGTCCAGGGTCTTCTCGCGCGTTTCCACACCCAGGCTGATCACGACTTCATTCGGTTCAAGCTTTACCTCCCCTATTCCGTTTACGCTGATGAGCGGGGGCAAAATTTGTTGCTGGGCCAGGGCAGGTAACGCAACTGCCAACAAAAACATCAGGGCGATAAAGGATACTTTTTTCATAATTTCGGTCAAAAGAGTTTAAACGTATTGGTAAATATAGCGTCTTGCTATATAGGCTCCAATTGCAAAGGCCGTACCACAAATGAGCGAGCACAAAAAAACCCTTCACAATTGGGTGAAGGGTTTCTGTTTTTTGTAGACTATTATTAGGCTTCGAAGTCGAAGTCTTGGTCAGCCACATATTTAGCAACCAGCACGGCACCCAGCGTTACAGCACCTGCCGTCAGGATAAGCTGCGTTGTACTCATGCGGCGGGCGCCCTGCAGCACCAGTTTCCCTACATCGTGTAGCAGCTCCGGCAATTTGTCGTGCTTACCCTGAAACACATGCATAGCCGATTCTACCGTTTTAGACATGTCGTGTGGCTGCATCAACTTGAGAGCGCTTGGTTCCTTCTTACCCTGGTTTTGTCCGCTATTGCTGGCATTCTGGTTGCTCTTGTTATCGTTTTCCATAGTTATTTTCGGTTTCGTTTAGGTATTAATTTCAAGTGGTTTTCTTATACGGCATTATGAGCATCAGGATATAGCCTAACCCTGTGCTTGGCCTCCATACTTGGTGATCATCTCGTTCATGCGCTGCATGAGGCTGTCAGCGTTAATCATCATGCTGGCCGGAAAGCCCACCGACAGGTCGTTGATTTCGAGTGATTTTGCATCAGGATCGTAGTTGAAGTTCGCATTGACTCCTTTTTCGTTGATGCGGCCGCTATTGCCCTGCAAGTTCATGCCGTAGGTCTGCAGTTTACTTTTGAGTTCGTTGTAAGCTTCAGGCGTTACGCCCGTATAGAATGCTCTTTTAGACATAGTATTTATTATTTTACAGATGAAGGTATAACGGCACAAGATAAGACGAAGTTTACAAAAACGCTTTGGTTAGTCATTTGCATCCTTTGTCCCCTGAGGTTCGAGGGTTGAGACAGCGTAGCAAGGCTTATTTCTCGAAAATAATTTTGCTTCCTGTAAATCAGCTTGTATATTTGCACCCGCAATACAGTAGCACGGCCCGTTCGTCTAGGGGTTAGGACTCCAGATTTTCATTCTGGCAACAGGGGTTCGATTCCCCTACGGGCTACCAAAGCCGCTTCAGATTTAACTGGAGCGGCTTTTTAATTTTCCTAGGTTACTATTCGAACATTTCTCTCTTCTCCCTTTAGCTAAACACCAGTGCAGTCTTGCCTAATTTACCGACCTGAACATCATCGCACCATTGCCAACTGTAGCAATGGTGCGGTATTGAAGGCTTAAATTTGCTCAACAAAATCTAAAAAGACTTTTTTATGCAGTTCCAGATCCATATCAGGAGATAGGGCTACACGGGCAATGTAATCTTTGTCGTCTTCTTTCGTCGTCCCCTGAGTGGATGTGGCTGGTATCGTCCAATAACATCCTTTCAACTGCCCATAGCTCACACAATACTTGCTTTCTTGGGGAATCTCTTCGATCATTAAATTGATCAACTTTAAATTCAACGCTCTTTTATAGGCTTCCCTTTCTTCATAAGTCTCCCCTTTCGTAGGAAGATCCAGTGAAAACACGGATGGCGTAAACCCTTCCTGCGCTAGTTCTTCGGAAACAAAATTGATTTTCGCCGCTGGTAAAACCTCTTTGATAAAATTTACATATGCTCGTGTGTTCTTATAAGCATCTGCAATTCGTTGATTCATGGAAGGCAGTTGCTCTGCCAGTATCTCCATCTGAAGATCGGTAGCCTCGTTGTCGCAAAGCCTTAAGTGCTTTTCTATTTTTTCGAGTGAAGCTTCTGCTTTTGTATTTGCTACACAGTAGCCAGCAGTAACTTTTCCGCCACTCGGAAATTTAGAACCGCTCACATAGGATATGGTCCTGACCGTGGAGAGGATCCCGTCTTCACATGCGAATTGTACATTCGGGCAAAATGTCTGATCTAAGATGAAAACCGGATCAATCGCAACTTCACCGGCCGCTGTCTTACGCTCTTTACTTAAAACATCTCTTAGTTTTACAAGATTCGGAACTTCAACCCTTGGGTTCGTTGGAATCTCAGCGATGATGTAAGGCACAGCATCCTGGCTGGCAATTTCATCTAGCACGGCATCAATGCTTTGAACCATGTCATGGTCCCCATCAACGAGTAAGTCCACTACTTCAACATTATCCAGACAAGCAGCTACCCGTCTGGCCTGGTCGTTTGTACCACCATAGCAATTGGGAGGTACAATAAATTTGATAGCTTTCCCATTATGTTTTTCCAGTGCCTCGTGCACTAGCCCCATCATGATCGCATACTGCATAGACAGCCCGGATGAAGCAACCAGCGGCTTTGTATTTGTACCCGTAATTTTTCTGATTGACGCTAAGACACTTGTTTTGTTCCTCTCGACGTCACGCTGTTCATGGTCGGAAGAGGCTTTTCCTGTCAGCTGCTGCAAAGCAGCAAAACAATTGGCCGGGGTCATGGCAATTGTCTCTCTTCTTCGCACATGCTGAATTTCTGAGATATAGCGCTCGTTTTGTTCACCATTTACCAATAAGATACTTCCAAATTGAGAATGGACCTGGACAAAGAAGTCAATATTCGGGTTGAGGTCAACTTTACCAATTTCATCTTCTTGTGAAACGAAAATGGTACTGCCGTTAAACTCAGAAACCTCTTCTACTTTCTCGACCTGCTTTATGTCAAACTTATAACCGTAAACACGCTCTAGCACTTCAGCATCGAAAGCATCCGGTAACGCACCGGTATAAACGATTTGAGTGTGCTTATGATCCAGCAGGTTTTTTCTCAGAACTGCTAAAATGGGGGCCGTTCTGGAAGAAAAACTAATGACATTCTCCGGTTTTAGATTGTTTAACTTAGCAATAGCCCATTCCAGTACGGAAGATAGTGGATGGCCCAACCGAATATAGTCGAAAGCAGTGGGTAGTGCATTGAGTGCTGATGTTTCAGTATTGCTGTCTCTAAACAGATTTTCAAACTGATCTAAGAATTGGGTTTTGGCTAATTGTTCATTATAAATATCCAGGCGATGGGTCGTTAGCTTCAACCAGTCAGCTGGCATATTTTCTACAACATCTTGTATATAATGAAGCACTTTATTTCCTTCCATAATTTTTATCTTGAGATAAGCTTATATAATACAAAGTAGTAGAAAATTTAATTTCCTGCCTAGTTTTAAAATGGTGGATAAGATGCTAAACCACCACTACCATTTATTCAGTAGATTTCTACATCAAAGGAAGGTACCGCGCATAATCTTCTCGAAAGACCACCACTAGTTACTGTAACATCTCAATAGTCACCAGGTTTCTTATACCTGATACAATCATATCTATGCCGATGGCGCCCAGAAAAAAGCCATTGATGCGTAGTAGCAGCTCCATGTTCTTATCGAAAGCGACCTGTACTTTTTTGGAGCGCATACCCCGGCGTATATTTTTCAGGCCCATGATAGTGGCAAAGTTGATCAGCATGATGCTAACCAGCGAAAGCACTCCCTGCCACAGCACCAGTTGCTCTGACATCAGCACAGTGAGCGATATGGTACCCGCACCTACCATAAAGGGCAAAGCAATCTCTGAGGCCAGATCATGGAGATCGCCTTTTATCTGGATGAAGGCTTTCTTGCCCTGCACGATAAACATATAGGCAAAGGAGAACAGCACGATACCCCCGAATATCCGGAAAGACTCAAAATCGATGCGGAACACCTTTTGAAACACCAGGTCGCCCAGCAGCAGAAAGACAAGGTATATGCCAAAGGAAATGCTGCTGGCCTTAATAAAGACAGATCGGAAGTCTTCATCCGACAGATCTTTCATGATGGGCTTCAGGTATAGGAAAAGCGCAAAGGGGTTGAGCATTACTAAAAAACTAACGATTGCTGTAATCATAAATATCAGGTCTGGTTAAGGGTGCCTTTAACTACGCAGCCTGTTGCAGGTAGATTAAAAAAAGCAGGTGAAGCTATGTTAACGCTTCACCTGCTTTGGTATTACGGAGAGATAGTTATAACCTAACTCACCACGCCAGATCAAGTTACATTACCTTACCACAACAATTCGTCGGGTGTATACCTTATCCTTTGCAGTCACTAAGACTATGTATACCCCGGTTGGAAGCGACTCCAGATTAAGCTGCAGTTGGTTCGCGCCGCCTTTCTTTGAAAGCACTATGCCTCCCAGGCTGTTCACTAGTTCAACAGTGTCGATGTGCTTGTCGAAGCTGATGAGCAGGTAAACGCTCGCCGGATTCGGATAGACTGAAAAAAAGCCCTTTCATATCAAAGTAGCGGTTTTGGGTGTGATAATTTATCCCCTTCGGTTTAAACTTTTGCGTTTGATGGTAGAAGGTAGTCTTTCCACCAAAGCTGAACATAGTAATATTATAATTCCAAAATGCAGCATCTATTATGTATTACTCAAACTCAACTGCTTTAACATTATCCTGCATCACCCAATCAATAAGTAAGTTTTTTGGATCTATACCTGCGCGGGAAGGCTTGTGCGGAACAGTTATTGTGATGGTCTGTTGTCCGGCGCGTATGCGATGCTTCTGCAGATAAAGCGGTTTCTCAACTACTTTGTCAGCTTTGGATTGAGGAAAGATACCAACTTCAATCCAGTCATTAAAGGGCAAGGCAGTCTCTACACCTATACTGTCTACCACAAATTTTCGCGCTTGTACGTTGAGCGTCACTTGCCAGGCTCCTGCTCTGGTTTGCTTTGCCGTTACCTGTTTTGTCTCCAGTTCCCAGAAAGTGTTCTTCTCAAAGAAATCATGAAGCAGAGGTTGTAGCGAGTCTGGCGCTGCCATCCTGAGTTCTTGGTAAAGATCTAGTGATGTAGGAAACGGTGGTGTTCCTGCCGCGTGCTTCTTCAACAAACTTCTCAGCGCGCCATTCACCCTGTCCATGCCCATATAGTTGCTCAAAGCATACAGCACCATAGGGCCTTTGCGGTAGTTGTGGTACCAGTCGGTGGCTTGGAGCAGTGGTACTGACGCCTTGGTGCGTGGGGTTTCATACTCTTCCCGCAAAAAACTCAGCAGTTTCTCTAGATGCTCAGGGCCATAATGTTGCTCCATAACCCCCATGGCCGAATACCATGCCAAGCTTTCAGAAAGCAATCCTGCCCCCTCAACCAAGGCCGGGTCTACTTGATTGCCCCACCACTGATGCGCTACTTCATGGGCTACCACCGCCGTCACCAAATCAAAGCCCCGTTCATCTTTTTTAGGGTTCAAGAGGAAAAACCCCTCCTGAGCGGTAATATTGATGGGGGCTGCGTGATTTCCAAATCCATATCCAGGGTACGACACAAACCGAATCTGACGGTGCGGGTATGGACCGAACTGCTGGGTGTAATACTCCAACGAGGCCTGAATACTCCGTGCCATGCGCTCCAGGTTCTCTGTTTGGCCTGGGTCATAGTAAATTTCGATTACTACATCCTTCCACCGCTTTTCATGCAACGCATACTTGGCTGAGAAGAAGTTGTATTCATGTTTGATGGGAGCATCCGTTACATAATGGAAGTATTTTCGGTTGCCTTTTGTCCAGGTCCTGCGCAAGGTTCCTGGCCCTACCACGGTTTGATCACCATTCGTTCCAACGACCACATCCACAGAGACACGCTCAGCAAAAGGGGCAGTTAGACGCGCCTTTTCATCATAGAGAGAAGAAGTCATGGGCCGAGGCGAAAGTCCATACTTGCTTCTGGAACCGGCCTCATCTAGCTCACGGTAATCCTGATAGCCAATGGCGGGCAACCATTCATAATTCCGGAAGTTGGTACTATTGGCCATTACAGAGGCGTCTGCTCCGCTGTTCGCAAATCCGAGAGCCTTAGAATGCACCTCAAAGCTTAGTCGTAACGAGTCTCCGGGCTTTAATGGTGTGCGCAGGGCATACATATGGTGTCTCAATTTCTCATCGGCTAAAAGTCTGGCTGCTGGTCGATCAAAAGCAACCTTGGAGGTCTGCACGCCCGGTGTAGTCGCCAAGTGGATTGAGTCAATGGCGACGTTTGTATTGTTTACCAAAAAGTAAGTGGCACGAATGTCTACCTCCCGCTGCTCAGGATAAATCTCCACGTGTAATTTGGTCTTAGTCAGGAGCGGTTGAGGCCTGTCTTTATATTGCCGGTAGCGCTTTTCATATTCCGCCCGTTCTTCTAAGGTTTTAGAGGCAGAGGTGTAGTCATTGAGAACATTGGTGTTATAGAAAATGAAGCTGCCCAATGTGAGGACGAGAAAGGCTGAGACAATGGTCACCAAGGCGGTGGAACGGGTAAAGCGCCCTCGTGCTAACTGGAGACGTGACCCTACACTTCCTTCCCTGCTCCGTACCCAGAGCAGTTTTGCTGCCACGGCCACCAGTAGCGCCCATGCCACCCAATAAAACTTAAACCACAGCCACGGCGCGAGGGAAACGCCATAGCCCACCATGTCTGTGTACGACCATTTCGGGCTGGCACCATAGACAAGAAGCTTGTGCTCCACGCCTAGGTTAGGGGCAAAGAGGATGAATCCATAGACTAACAGTGCCACCAAATGGGCCACGAATTTCTGATTCACCAGCACGTGCACAAAGAGTGCCAGCAAAGCAAACAGGAGGCAATCCACCAACTGTAATCCAAAGAAACCTTGCAGGTAAAGCCCTATCTCAGGACTGCCGCCTCTGCCAATCTGCGCGACGATTGCGGCCGTCATCAGGAAGACCAGCCACCCCACTAATACCAGACTAAGCGCCAAGAATTTGCTCAGGAAAAGTACCCACTCCGGCACTGGTGTTGCATGTGCAATCTCACTCAGGCCAGTTTCCCGTTCCCGCCACACCAGTTCCCCGGCGTAGTAAACAGTCAGCAGGGCAATAACCATGTAGAAGAAATCAATCTCTGTAATAGACGCCGTCAGGATATTAAGGAGATGGTCCGTTTTAGGTAATAGGGGGACGCCTTTGGCCTTCAGGTTTCCCTCAAGTGCAATGGATGCCATCAAGGCGATGGCAGCTAAAAGGGGAAGTCCGGTAAAGCTTTTACCAATCTGCAGAAAGTCTTTCCATGTGAGGAGGCGCAACTGGCGTAAGTGGGTGGCCAAGCCGAACATCCCTGTGATTTGTGGCAATGCTTTCCCCAGTCCTCCGTTGCCCCACTTCAGGTCTGCCTTCGTTGTTTCAGGTTGTATGGCTTGCTTTCGATTTTGACCTGTTTCCGGTAAAATGAACCGAAAACGGAAATAGGTAAGCACCAGCATTCCGCTCGCGATGCAAAGCCAAAGGAGGCGGTTCAGAAGCAGAGTTCCTTCCAACTCGAGCAGGCGCGTGTTCTTTTCCAGCGGGCTCCATTCATTCGACAACTGGCTCTGGATTAGGGTAAAGCCCACTGGGTCTATTAGATTTCCCCATTCCCCCTTGTTTTGCAACACTTGACCCAAAATGAACGCTGCCACAAAGAGGAGGGCTCCGCCCAGGTAGCTTGCCATGGCCCGCCGGGTTAGCGCCGCCAGCGAGAACTGGATAGCCGTCACAATAAACGTGTTGGGCAGAATGATGTAGAAAAAGGTAGTCAAATAGGTGGCCAACCTAAATGGCCCCAAAATATCAGGTTCTACACCCGTAAGGTATAGGCCAATCAGGATACCCAGCGGAATGCCGAGCAGGATGATGAAATTGAGGAAGAAAGCGGCTAAAAACCTGCCTCCCAGGTATTCTACTTTGCTGGCGGGAGCAGTGTAAGTTAGCGAGAACATTCGTGTCTCCACATCGCGGGCCGCCGCATCCCCCGCTACAGACGCGCCTATTAAAAGCCACGCAACACTGCATAAAACCGTGACGGCCCCAATCACGATGGGCGCATTAAACAAGAAATAACCATCCCGCGCGTCATGGATGTAATTCCCTATCATCCATAGAAAAGCAAGGACTAATTGGACCAGGAAGTAAAGCCAGGTAGGAACGCTGCGTAACCCATAGGTGAACTCCAGGTGAAGAATCTTCCGGAACTTCATAGTTGCACCTCCTCCTTCACTTTTTGCGGTTGCCCATAATTGCCCGTCATGGTAGAAAAGTACACGTCTTCCAGGTCCGGCAGCGCCAGATCAAATCCATTCCCCGGATTCTCTTCGCTATAGATGTGAACCATGGTTCGCCCGCTCAGGAGCTTGGCAGAAATGACCTGATGCTCCTGTTCCAGGGCAGGCAGATTACTTTTATCAGTTAGTTTTCGCCAGATCCTGCCTTCCAGTTCAGCCACAGCCTGTTGGGTGTTTGCCTGTAGCAGTATCTGTCCCTTGTTGATGATGGCCATGTTGGTGCACAGCTCGGATACATCTTCCACAATGTGGGTAGACAGAAGCACCACGCTGTTCTCGCCTACTTCACTTAAAAGGTTCAGGAAACGCACGCGTTCTGCTGGGTCCAGTCCGGCCGTCGGCTCGTCTACAATCAGTAGCTTAGGATTGCCCAAAAGTGCCACGGCCACCCCGAAGCGTTGCTTCATGCCGCCTGAGAATCCCCCCAGCTTTTGTTTGCGCTTGTCCCAGAGATTGGTTTGTTTGAGTAAACTCTCCGTTACTTCTTTGCGTGATGCGCGCTGAGTGATACCCTTTAGTACTGCAAAGTAATCCAGCATTTCTTCTGCACTCACTTTTGGGTATACCCCGAACTCCTGTGGCAGATACCCCAGCGTCTGCCGCACCTCCTCCTTCTGGCGCACCACATCAATGTCGCCCAGGTGTATGCTTCCTTCATCGGGTTCCTGCAAGGTGGCCAGCGTGCGCATAAGTGTAGATTTCCCGGCACCGTTAGGGCCTAGCAGACCGTACATACCTCGGGGAATGTCCAGGGTAACATTGCTCAATGCGTGTACGCCATTGGCGTAGGTTTTCGAGACATTGCGGATGGTCAGGCTGATCTGGGGATTTTCCATAATTCTGTTTTTACATTTAATCTTTATTTGAAGAAAGCGAAACACCAATTCAGAGCATTTCCCTCATTTTCAGGATAAAGGAAGTTTTACCAGAACGGAAAGCAAAAAGCGATATGCTACCTCAGTAAAGTAATCGACCAATGGCTGATTTGCTTCCCTCAAAGTACTTGCGGCCTTGATTAACCATTTCGTAGATTAAGATCAGGCAACGGTCGAGTAGGCAGTAAGAGAATGGCAGGATAAAATATCTTTGTTTTATGAATCGAATCAAAAAGGTATTCACGCGGATCCACATTGGTCTCTGGATCCTGTTCAGCCTGCTGATAGCTTTACAACTAAGCCAGGATACTGCCCACTGGCTTCACTTAACCGTGGCAGTTATGCTGACAGCTCTGTATGTGTTTTATAGCCATTTCCTTCTCCTGACTCGGTACTTAGGGAAAAATAAGAAGCGTGCTTATTTCCTTAGGCTGGCAGGAATCGTGCTGACTGGTCCTGCTCTTTATATCCTTTTACATTACAGAAAGCTGGATACGAATGACCTTTTATCTGAGTACTATCTTATTTCCCTATTCTCAATAATAATCCCCTTTATCTTTCTAAGTTGGCTGGCCAGAATCACAGAGAACCTGGTGCTTAACACCATCAAGAAAGAGCAGCTAGAGAAACAAGCCGTGGAGGCAGAGCTCTATTACCTGAAATCACAGATCAATCCCCATTTTCTATTCAATACCCTCAATAACATCCACACCCTAGTATACAAACAGGCGCCGGCAGCACCGGAAGCCGTGATGCGCTTGTCTTCGCTAATGCGCTACATGATCTATGAATCCAATGCTCCCACAGTACCGCTTTCAAGGGAAATGATTTACCTGCAGGATTATGTAGGTCTGCAGCAGCTCAGGTATAAGAAATCCCCCGTAGTAGATCTTGAGATAACTGGAGATACTGAGTCCTGCCACATTGCTCCGCTGCTGTTCATACACCTCCTGGAGAATGCCTATAAACACAGTCCCGCAAGACTGGAGCCAGGTGCTATAAAAGTGATTGTAGAGATAATAGAAAATACGCTTACCTTCAGTATACAGAACCCGATCGGGAAACATCAAAATAACATGCTGGAAGAACCGGGCGGCATTGGTCTGCCTAATGTAAAGAAAAGGTTAGCTTTATTGTATCCGGACCAGCATCAACTTGAAATAAACAACACGGGCGAGATATTTACAGTTACTCTAAAGATTCACAGTCTTCATTCACTGGTTCATGAAAGGGAAGCTCAGCTGCTATATAATTGATGACGAGCATCTGGCTCAGGAAATACTGGAAGAATATGTAGCGAAGGTGCCTTTCCTGGAGCTGAAAGGCACCTTTATCAGCCCTCTTGAGGCCGCTGCCCAGCTGGATGAAGATAAGCCCGACCTGCTTTTCCTCGACATCAACATGCCTGACCTGGATGGACTAAGCTTTATCCCGATGCTGAACCCAAAGCCGATGATTATCCTGACGACAGCTTACGATCAGTATGCCCTAAAAGCCTTTGAACTGGAAGTGAAGGATTACCTGGTAAAACCGTTTTCATTTGAAAGATTCTACAAAGGGGTACTGCGCCTGTACCAGGAACAGGGTAACCGCCAATTACCGGAAAGGACGGAAGTTAGAGCAGATTCGAAACATGAGCCAGTATACCTGTTCCTGAAAGTGGGCCACCGTATCCAGAAAATTGCAACCCGTGATATTCTATTTGTTGAGGGAATGAAAGACTACCTGCGAATACATACGGCCAAGGAAAAGATCATGACGCTGCTAAGCTTTGCGAAACTGGAGGAGCTACTACCCACTCAGGATTTTGCCCGTGTACACCGTTCTTTTGTGGTAGCCATTGACAAGATAGACCACATTGAAAAGAACAGGATCAGAATTGCAGATCAGATCATCCCGATCAGTGATACCTATAGTGATAGCTTTTACAAAAAATTAAGAGGTCTGATCTAAATACAACCTGGTTGTGATGCTCCAATACCCTCTCATTAAGGGTTAATATTCCTTATTTGGAGGTATGAAAAGTATAAGTCTCACAATAAATATTTTGAAGCCGTTTTAAAGTAACTCCGTTACATGTTTGCTAGTGTTCAGGTTCTCGGTCACAATCTGGCCATCAAACAGATTAACTATGCGGTGCGCATACTCTGCATCGGAAGGCGAGTGAGTCACCATCACAACGGTGGTACCTTGTTCATTTAATTCGGAAAGCAGCGCCATCACTTCACGGCCATGCACCGAATCCAAGTTACCTGTTGGTTCATCGGCAAGTATAAGGCTTGGATTGGATACCGTGGCACGTGCAATAGCTACGCGTTGCTGCTGACCGCCTGATAATTGTTGAGGGAAGTGCGCACGGCGATGCGCTATACCCATGCGTTCCATGGCTTCTGTTACACGTCGCTCTGTTTCAGATTTGGAGACTCCCAGGTATGCCAAAGGCAAGCCAATATTTTCTTCCACAGTAAGCTCATCAATCAGGTTAAAGCTTTGGAAAACGAAGCCCAGGTTCTGTTTTCTGATTATAGCTCTTTGGCGCTCACTTGCTTCGGCAATCTCCTGACCTGAGAACCGCAAGCTACCAAATGTGGGGTTATCCAATAGACCGAGTATATTTAACAAAGTGGATTTGCCACAACCCGATGGCCCCATAATAGCAACAAACTCCCCTTTTGCAATTCGCAGATTAACACCCGCAAGGGCAGTCGTTTCCACCGTATCCGTCACATACTTCTTCTGAAGATTCTCAGTCTCAATGATTAGTTCTTTGTTGCTCATGTTGGTGGGTTATTTAATGTTGATATTAATTTCTTAGTCTTATTTCGTATTAATCTTGAAGGTTAGAACTGGTCTTCAATCTTTTAGCGTGAGTAATTTCATGCATCATCCATCCTTTTCTATCTAATCAATTCAAGCCGGTCAATGTCACCGTAGCTTTCATAAGAGGACAGCACCACGTTTTCGCCAGGTTGCAAGCCATCTATTACCTCATAGTACTGCGGGTTCTGTCGTCCAAGCTTAATAGGCCGCTTCACGGCAAACTCTCCGGATTTATCTACCACAAATATCCAATTGCCGCCCGTGCTTTGATAGAAACCTCCACGCGGTATTAGTACTGCCCTTGCTCCATCGTTCAGATTGAGTTTTAGCTGAAGGGTCTGTCCGCGGCGTATACCTTCGGGGGCACCATTCATAAATTCCATATCTACTCTGAATTTATTGTTCTGGACCTCTGGAAACAGCTTCGCCACTTTAACCTGATGTGATTTACCATTAAAATCGAAAGTGCCTGTCAAGCCGGGGAAAATGCGTGAAATGTAGTGCTGGTCGACGCTGGCATTTATTTTATACCCATCCAGGTCATCTATCTGGCCTATGTTCTCCCCCGGTGATTTTGACTCTCCCACTTCTGCTCTTAAGGTAGAAAGCTGTCCGGCAATCGGAGCGACCACATAGAGGTTATTGAGGGTACCTCTGGCCATGTTAATATTTGCCGTCATTCTCCTGATGGACTCATCCAGCTGTCGCAGGCGCTCTTTCATTAATTGCGTATCCTGTTTTACAGAGCGGTCTGCCAGCGCGCGTCGCTTGCTTTGATACTCGTACAGGTCCTTGGATGCCTCATACTCTTCCTGCGAAATTACTTTCTCAGCAATCAGAAGCTTATTTCTGTTGTAGGTTCTTTCTGCAAGGGATAAGTTGTATTCAATCTCAGCTAGTTCGTTCTGCTTCCGGATCAAATCCTGCTTCATAGAGATTTCAGAATTCTGGCGCTCGTTCATCAGGTCGTAAAGCTGGGTTTCGCGCGTCATGAAATCTATCTGCAGGGTAGTGTTAGATAATTTCAGGATTGTATCGCCTTTCTCTACCATTCGACCATCATCAGTATAAATTTTCTCTACACGGCCGCCTTCTGTTATGTCAAGGAAAAAAGACTTGAGTGGTTCTACTGTTCCGTCAATAGCAATAAACTCCTGAAACAAGCCATTTTGTGTCGTTCCGATGGTAACACGGCTGGTATCTACATTTAATTTTGATGTTTGATCTGCAAAGAGCAGGTTGTAGAGCACGATGACCAATACAAGGGCAGCACCAGCTAGCAGGGCAATTTTTTTAGGTGTGGGTTTCTTTTTCTCTAGAACGCGGTCCATGGTATAAGGCTTGGTTAATCCTGTTGGTTCTGCTCTGCCAATTAATATGCCACAACAATCAAATAACTGATTACCAATTAATTAAACACAAATATAGTAAATACTGATAGGTATAGTGTGCGTTACCGTACAGTCAAGTGTCTGCTACCGCACAGCTGCGTCATACAATCTTAATATCAGGGAAGAAGGTTAGCCTATACCTAGTCTACCCGCAGATTCCTCACCGGATCTGAAGTTGCCGCTTTTATGGCCTGAACACTGATGGTCACAAATGCCAGCAGGGCTGCCACAAATCCGGCTACCAGGAATATCCAGACAGGTATATCAATCCGGTATGCAAAATCCTGCAACCATTTCTGCATAGCATACCAAGCGATTGGAAAGGCAATGAGTGCGGCCACAACAACCAGCTTCAGAAAATCCTTCGATAGCAACATAACGATGGACGTCGTTTCAGCGCCAAGTACCTTACGGATGCCTATTTCTTTCTTGCGGCGCTCTGCAGCATAGGCAGCCAAACCAAACAGACCCAGGCAGGCAACAAAAATGGCGATGGCAGTAAAAATGGTCAGCAGTGATTTCAGCTTATCTTCTGCTTTATACATTTTCTCAAAGTTATCATCCATGAAAATGTATTCCATAGGGTAATCAGGCGAGAATTTATCCCATACACTTTTGACATGCTCGATAGAACCGGCTACATCTTCAGCATTAATTTTTACGGCTACTTTCACATAAGCTCCAGGGTATATTTGCAGAACAGTTGGATCTACTTTATCATATAAACTCTTAAAATGAAAGTCTTTTACAACACCGATTATTTTTCCTTCCCTTAAAGAATCCTGGTTATCCCAGGTTGGCCACAGCAGTGTTTGACCTAGCGCATTTTCCGGCATTTCGTAGCCTAGTTCTCTCACAGCCGTTTCGTTTATCATAAAGGCGTGATCAGCATCCGTTTTAAAGTCCTTTGAGAAAGGCCTTCCGGCTACCACTTTTACATCCAGTGTGTTTATATAGTTGAAGTCGACCATCAACAGCGTCGTAGCGTGCCGGACCTGTTCTCCATTTCGGGGCACAATAACGCCATCACCTGCCGTCGCATCACCCGGGAAACCATAGCCCATCGAAACGTCCTTTATACCTGCCCCTCTCAGTAACTCGCTTTTAAACGTTTCATGGTTAGCGAACATATTATCTCCCCTCATCTGGAAAAACATGATCTGCTCCCTGTTAAAGCCCAAGTCTTTGTTGTGCAGGTATCCTACCTGTTTGTAAACGACACTGGCACTTATGATCAGGAAGATAGATAGGGCAAACTGTACCACAATTAACCCATGTCGCAACCATTGTATTTTCCCTACTTTACTGTCTACCACAACGGCGCTCTTTAATACCTTTACTGGTTTAAAACCAGACAAAATCACAGCTGGATAAAGCCCCGCCAGAATACCAACCACCAGTGTCAGGCCAATCAACAGTAAAAGCAAGGCTGGATTCGTGAAAACGTTGAAGTCCATTTCCTTACCAGTAAAGGCATTTAGGGAAGGCAGAAGCAGGGAAGTAAGTGCAGCAGAAAAAATGACACTGATAAGTGTTAAGAGCACTGTTTCGCTGAGGAACTGTAACATCAACTGGCTTCTGCTGGCACCTATGGCTTTTCGCACACCCACTTCTTTGGCGCGCTGCAAAGACTTGGCCGTTGCCAGGTTCACAAAATTAAAGCAGGCAATAAGTAAGATAAATATGGCGATGACACTCAGTGCCTTCACATAAGTTATGTTCCCCTTAATCGATTGATCATACTTAAAACCTGAGGAATACAGGTATACCTCGTTCAGGGGCTGTAGGAACGGCAAGTATTTAAACGGCTGATTCTTATCCTCATCAATCTGTTTTCCTACTATACTCCTGAATTTTGCCTGGGCCGATTCTGGATCAGCTCCCTTTTTCAGTTTTACATAAGTATAAAACTGCTGCCATCCCCAGGATTTCATACGCTCGGCGGGTAGCTCCGCTGCTGCCATCGGAAGCACAAAGTTGACAGGCAAATGGAATCTCTCGGTAGTACTAAAAACACCCCTTACAATGAAAGGCTGCTTGTCTAAAGACACCTTCCTGCCGACAGGATCTATGTCTCCGAATACCCGCTCAGAAAACTCATCTGAAATAACAACGGAAGAAGGATCTGTTAAGGCTTTTTCGGGAGAGCCGTACTTGAAAGGAAGCTGAAATATCTCGAAAAATTCAGGATCGGCGAAGAAGCGTCCTTTTTCATAAATACTCTTCTCCCCAACCTCTACCAGGTTGTTTGCATCAAATTGCAGCATAAGTATGCGTACAACTTTATCTACTTCCGGTATACTCTCCTTTAGGGTGGTTCCGAACATGGGGGGAACAGGCGCTAAAATAGAACCTGCTTCCTGGGCTGAAATATCATTGTACACGCGGTATACGCGCTCCCCTTCAGGAAGAAATTTATCGTATTGCAGTTCATCGTGTACAAACAGTCCGATCAGCAAACATGCAGTTAAACCCAACGCCAGCCCGGCAATGTTAATGATGGTAAAGCCCTTGTGGCGGAACAGGTTCCTATAAGCGGTTTTGAAATAATTTCTGAACATACCTTGATGACTTAACTGTTCTTGAGTTCTATTATAGTTTTATTCACGCTGTCCTAAGACAAGCTCAGGTAATCAGAACAAATGCCAAAACCACATATACCTAATAATCAACGTATTAATAATAAAAATTAAAACGACATGGTGCAAAACCGTGCGATGAGTGTGCGATAACGCACATATCGAAACCGGTTAAATGAGAATACTGCTTCTAAATCAGCTTCTTGTATTAATGGCATAATTGTAGTTTATTCCGTTGCTATATACTCTCGCTTATGCAATTAAAGAAGGCTTCTATTCTGGTGGTCGATGATGACACTGATGTGCTAACCGCTGTCCGGCTATTGCTACGGCCACAGGTAAAGGAAATTGTCACTGAAAAAAACCCTGAACATATTCCTTCGCTCCTAAAGGAAAAATCATTCGACCTTATCCTGCTGGACATGAACTTCGTCAGTTCCATCAACACAGGCAACGAAGGTCTATTCTGGCTAAAAAAGATAAAAGAGCTGAAGCCTGACACCGCAGTCATTATGATAACTGCTTACGGCGACATAGACCTGGCTATACGCTCCCTGAAAGAAGGTGCCTTTGACTTTGTAGTTAAACCATGGCTCAATGAGAAACTGATCGGTACCATTCAGGCAGCAATTTCTGGTAAAGCTAAAGAAACTAAAACCACTGGTTTTGCGCCCTCTTCTACTGTGCCTGCCTTCGATTTACTAGGCGAATCCGAAGCAATGCAGGCGATCTTTGTCAAGATCAGAAAAATAGCGCCAACAGATGCCAATATCTTGATACTGGGTGAGAACGGCACAGGCAAAGAACTGGTGGCCAAGGCCATACACCAACACTCGCTACGTGCTGACAAGCCTTTTGTAAAAGTGGATGTAGGGGCACTGACAGAATCACTTTTTGAATCGGAACTGTTCGGACATAAAAAAGGCGCTTTCACGGATGCAAAAGAAGATCGGGCGGGCAGGTTTGAAACTGCCAAAGGCGGTACGATCTTTCTGGATGAAATAGGCAACATATCCCTGCACCAGCAGTCTAAACTACTCAGTGTGCTGCAGAACAGGCAGGTGATACGGGTGGGCACCAATGAGCCGATCGATATAGACGTTCGCTTGCTTTGCGCAACCAATATGTCGCTGACGGATTTGGCGAATAACGCACATTTCCGAAAAGATCTGATCTATCGGATTAACACAGTGGAAATAACAATTCCGCCGCTCCGCAAGCGAGGGAATGACATTATTCTGCTGGCAAAGCATTTTATGAAAGTGTATGCCGGGAAATACATGAAACCAACGCTTGAGCTGTCTAAACCAGCACAGGAAAAGCTGCTGCGCTACCATTACCCGGGCAACGTGCGGGAGCTGCAGTATGCCATTGAACGGGCCGTGATTATGGCGGACAGCGAATTACTATCAGCAGAAGACATTCTTTTCTCACCGATAGAAACCGCACCTGCTACTGAGGCTACTGTAGTGGAAACAAACCTGGAAGAACTGGAAAAGACCACTATCAACCTCGTGCTGGAGCGGCATGGCGGTAACATGACGAAAGCCGCTAAAGAATTGGGTATAACGCGCACCGCTCTCTACCGCCGACTGAATAAGTATGAGCTTTAACAATTTTGAATCAAGGCTTTCCCTACGGGTAGCACTCCTGCTGATTACCCTCAGTCTTCCGGCTTTTCTACTTATAAAGCAGTGGACAGAAGCACTTGTTTTTATACTTCCTGTTATCATTTTCCAGGTATATGAACTGATTCAGTTTCACAAACGGGCACAGGCTGAATTTCAGCAATTCATACAATCCATCCATTACCGCGATTTTTCTATTTTCTTCGATGAGAAACACGCCTCTTCAGATTTGAAAATACTCAGACATGGGTTTAATGAGATTAACTCTACTTTCAAAACCATCAGCCATGAAAAACAAACACAGTATCAGAACCTGCAGAAAATAACCGAGCTAATAGACACCGGCATTATGACGTATGCGCTCGATAGCGGTGATATTTTGCTGATGAACGAATCCCTTAAGAATTTGCTTCATGTGCCTCACATGAAGTCGGTGCATGCGCTTGAGAAAAGGGATCTGGGCTTATACCTGGAAGTGCAGCAATTGCAACCCGGACAGACCAAAATAGCCACTGCTCATACAGCTCAAAGAGATAAAAGAACTATAAAAGTGCTCCTATCTGCCGCTACCTTCCAGAATGAGGGGATACAGTATAAATTGGTAGCTTTTCAGAATATTAATGAAGCCCTGGACGAAACAGAATCGCAGGCGTGGCAAAAGCTTCTGAACGTGATGACGCATGAAATCATGAATTCAGTAGCACCAATATCTTCACTGGCTGATACCCTGAAAAACCGGTTGCAGCATTCTATTACCACCGGTATAAACCAGGATGACGTGGAAGACCTGGAGATAGGTATAAGCACGATTAAACGAAGAAGTGAGGGCCTGCTAAGGTTCGCTGAAACGTACAGGAACCTGAATAAAATAACCACCCTGAATTTAGACAAGGTATATATTCGGGAGCTGTTCTCTAACCTCTCCCGGTTAATGCAACCGACTCTCGCTCAAAAAAACATTAGTTTGGAAATCAATTTGAAAGATCAGGATTTAACCCTTCAGGCAGACCCTAACTTGTTGGACCAGGCGCTGATAAATCTAGTTGTAAATGCTATCGATGCTGTAAAAGACAGTATGGATCCTGTGATAACTTTATCTGCTTTGAAGGCCTCAAATGGAAAAGTTGTGATAAGGGTATCCGATAACGGAAAAGGCATGTCAGAGGAAGTTCAGGAGAAAATTTTTATTCCTTTCTTCAGTACCCGAAAACAAGGTAGCGGCATCGGCCTTAGCCTGTGCAGAGGGTGTAATGTCAACTGTGTCAAGGTTAATTGAGTATTACCTTTAACACAGAAAAACATGGAAGAAAACACCGGCTTGGATCTGGACAAGATCAAGCGCCAGTTCCTGG
>NZ_QEKI01000014.1 GCF_003096355.1 Pontibacter virosus
AATCTCTTCCGACTTAAAACCCATAACGGGTCGCACGGTTAGTGCAACCACGGCTTCATTGTCGGAACTCCGTACCCAACGAAGCCTTAGTTGTTTGCCCGATGTAATTCTTTTTACTCTCTATTATCTTGGAAGTACTGGTCCCACGAATATTCTATGTCAAACTGATGACTTGAGGTAAGCTTAAAGACAAATGTGTTCCAAGGAGTATAATTGTTTTCTACAGTATATTCCTTTAAATCATCTATTACATCGTAGATATTAACTTTCGACTTAGAAACAGATATTGGTGCAATATTTATTTTAACGCTATTATTTTCAAAATCCAAGTTGGTTCTTATAAATCCATCTTCGGCTGCTTTTACTGTGAAAACTGCCTTATCCCAGTCTTCAATAATGTTATAGTCCAAAGAGTCTATTAAGTATTGGCCTATCGAAGTATAAAGGTCATTCTCTTTTACTTGATTTTTCATTTTTCTTATTTATTTATTACGGGCAACTTGTGTATAACAGGAGTACCTACTCCTACTATCTGCACTATGTATGGAGAGCTATCATTTTAACAAAGCACATGCATACAGCAAATTTTAACTCATCTAATATACAGAATTGAAACATACTCTTTATAAAATATAAACAAAAAAGCGGCTGCCCTCTCTCGAGAACAGCCGCTTTTAAAATATGATAGTCTAATAAGCTTACACGTCTACACGAGCGTACTTGGCGTTGCGCTCGATGAAGTCGCGGCGTGGGCCTACCTCGTCGCCCATCAGCATCGAGAACAGGTGGTCGGCCTCGGCGGCTGACTCGATCGTCACACGCTTCAAGCTTCGTGTTTCCGGGTCCATGGTCGTGTTCCAGAGCTGCTCCGGGTTCATCTCACCAAGACCTTTGTAGCGCTGCACGCCTACGCTGTCTTCTCTGCCCTTGCCCAATTCGGCAATGGCGTCGATGCGGTCCTGCTCACTCCAGCAGTAGCGCTCTTCTTTGCCTTTCTTCACCAGGTATAGCGGCGGCAAGGCAATGTAAATGAATCCTCTCTCAATCAGCTCTCTCATGTAGCGGAAGAAGAAGGTCAGGATCAGCGTACGGATGTGCGATCCGTCCACGTCCGCATCTGTCATGATGATGATGCGGTGGTAACGAAGCTTCTCCATGTTCAGCGCTTTCTCGCCCTCTGACGTTCCGAAGCTCACACCCAGCGCCGTTATCATGTTCTTGATCTCTTCGCTCTCGTAAATGCGGTGCTCTTGTGCTTTCTCTACGTTCAGGATTTTACCACGGAGTGGCAGAATAGCCTGGAACATACGGTTACGGCCCTGCTTGGCAGATCCGCCCGCTGAGTCACCTTCTACGAGGTAGATTTCGCAATTCTCCGGGTTGTTGTCAGAGCAGTCGGCCAGTTTACCTGGCAAGCTGGTGCTGGAAAGTACGTTCTTGCGCTGCACCATTTCGCGGGCTTTTCGGGCTGCGTTACGGGCCTGCGCGGCCAGAATCACCTTCTGCACAATGATGCGGGCTTCCTTCGGATTCTCTTCGAGGAACTCGTTCAGCATTTCGCCTACAGCCACATCCACAGCACCACCCACGTCGGAGTTACCCAGTTTGGTTTTGGTCTGCCCCTCAAACTGCGGCTCCTGCACTTTCACCGAAATCACGGCTGTCAGACCTTCGCGGAAGTCATCACCGGCAATCTCGATCTTCACCTTGTCCAGCATACCTGACTTGTCGGCATAGGCCTTCAGGGTACGGGTAAGAGCGCGTCGGAAACCACCTACGTGCGTACCACCCTCTATGGTGTTGATGTTGTTCACATACGAAAAGATGTTCTCAGAATACGATGTGTTATACTGCAGCGCAATTTCCACAGGTACACCGTTCTTCTCGCTTTCGATATAGATCGGCTCCGGAATCAGGTTCTCACGCGTCTCATCTAAGTAGGCCACAAACTCCTTCAGACCGCCTTCTGAGTAGAACGATTCAGAAAGTGGCTGCCCATCTTCACCGATCTCACGCAGATCCGCCAGGTTAATGCGGATGCCCTTGTTCAGGAAAGAAAGTTCGCGCAGACGGCTGGCAATGGTGTCGTACTTATACTCGGTAGTCGTAAAGATCGAGGCATCCGGCTGGAAAGTTACTGTCGTACCGGTTTTGTCGGTCGTACCGATCTCGCGCACCGGGTAGGCAGGCACCCCAATGTTGTAGTGCTGCTCGAATACTTTGCCGTTGCGGTGCACTGTTACGTGCATGTCGGTTGAGAGGGCGTTCACGCAGGATACACCCACGCCATGCAGACCACCAGATACCTTGTAGGTGTCTTTGTCGAACTTACCGCCGGCGTGCAGCACGGTCATTACCACCTCCAGGGCCGAGCGGCCTTCTTTCTGGTGGAAGTCGGTAGGTATACCTCGGCCATTGTCAGAAACCGTAACGGAGTTGTCTGTATTGATGGTCACATTGATCGTGTCGCAATGACCGGCCAGGGCCTCGTCAATGGAGTTGTCCACAACCTCCCATACCAGGTGGTGCAGGCCTTTTATACCAATGTCGCCAATGTACATGGCAGGACGCTTGCGCACGGCCTCGAGTCCTTCCAGTACCTGAATACTATCTGCTGAATAATTGTTATGCAATTGTTTTTCTTCTACTTCACTCATGTGTGTCATTGGGTAGATTGAATAGGTAAAATTACCAATTTATTTCGTTTTATCTATGCTTTTCGGGGCAGTATTTATGCCGATTGCCGTACACCCGCCGGGCAATGCGTAACCCGAGCCGGATGTGCCTTCATTTAAACAAAATATCGACACCATTAGTGCCTGTTTTACAAATACTTATACCTTAAAAACACAAAAAGACCACCTCTTGTGAAGGCAGTCTTTTCGTTCAAATCGAATGCAAATTATATTGACAAAATAGGACGGGTGTTTTCCCCGCTCAAGTTCTACTTCGCCCTTAGGAGCGGCCCGCAGGCCGGCCCGGTTTTTTTCATAGCTCAGTCAGGCATTGCATCGTGTTGTAAACGAACATACTGCCTCTGCATTGTGAAGGTTGCTGAAAATTTCCGTTGCCATACATGTACCTTGTGTTAAATTTCGGCCATGAAAACGATCATTCTCCTCCTTATCTCCAATATCTTCATGACCTTCGCCTGGTACGGTCACCTGAAGTTCAAAGACACCGTGCTCTGGAAGGTCATCCTGGTCAGTTGGTTCATCGCCTTCTTTGAGTACCTGTTCCAGGTGCCCGCCAACCGGATCGGCCACGGGCAGTTCACGGCCTTTCAGCTCAAAACGATACAGGAAGTCATCACGCTCGTGGTGTTTGTGGCCTTCTCGGTGCTATACCTGAAAGAAGAAGTCAAGTGGAATTACATCGTCGGGTTTGTCTTCATTCTGCTGGCCGTGTTCTTCGTGTTTAAGAAGTGGTAGTTGAATTGTTGAATTGTTGAATTGTTGAATTGTTGAATTGTTGAATTGTTAACTGATTTTTTCCGCATTATAAGCTTATGATGAGGTATAGTTTTCTTGATCCTGCGTTGCTGAAAAAGGCTTTTCTCGATCTCATGCGGCCGGACGAGATCTGCTGGAAACCCCTGGATATAGAGGCGGGGATCAGAGCACTTACTACCCATGGAAAGACGATCGGGGCAATATCAATTTACTTCAAGTCAGGAGATGGGTTTTATTGCCCTGTATGGGACGATTGCCTGCTGCTGGAGGGTGTTAATGATGCATATTGGCATTTGTTCGAGGGCCTTCATTTTCAGCAGGAAGTAACCCTGGAACTGGTGTATCAGTTGATAAACCGGTTTGCCCTTGTAAAGCCACAATCGTATGACTGGGCTGAAGACACAGCATGTTTTAAGACGGCTATCGCATCAGAGCTCGCCCGGTATGACTTAAGTGAAATGTACTTCTGTTTACAATTGGACTAGAGAAGCTATACCTTTGCCGCCATACCTGTATCTTTGCAAAAACAGCGTTGCGTAGAAGAAAACAGCGTTGCTCTGATTTAAAGAAAACCTATACCTATCATGAAAAAGTGGTTGCTATACCTGAGTTTGCCGCTCACACTGATCGCTTGCGAGGGTGGCGCCAGTGAAGCGGAACGTCAGCAGACCCTGGAAACCGAGGTGATGGACCTGCACGACGAAGCGATGGCCGACATGGGCAAGATTTACCGCCTGCGCCGTAACCTCACCAGCCTCCGCGACAGCCTGCAGGCGCAGTCAACCGACACGGGCACCATCAGCCTGCTTACACGCCGTATACAGGAGCTGGAAGAAGCCGATGAAGCCATGATGGAATGGATGCGCCAGTACAAAGCACCCGACACGTTGGCACACCAGCAGGCCATGGTATACCTAAACGCGGAGCATCAGAAAATGGAACGCGTCAAATCACTGATGGACAGCACCATCACCAATGCACAAGAAACCTATGCCACTTATGGAAAGAAATAAACTAAGCACCTTGTTTTCAGCTCTGCTGCTTGGACTCTCGGCGCTCGGCTGGCAGGCATGCTCTCAAGGCAATTCTGAAACCAGCGACCTCCCCTACCTGGGCGAACGCCAGCTGGTGCAGCGCGAAGTCGACGGCCAGCAGGTAACCGACACAGCATACCACCGCATACCTGACTTCGCTTTCATCAACCAGGACAGCCAGGTAGTGACCAGCCTCACGGTGCAGGACAAGGTATACGTCACCGACTTTTTCTTCACCACTTGCCCGACCATCTGCCCCAAAATGAAGAGCCAGATGCTGCGAATTTACGAGGCGTTTGAAGACGATCCGCGGGTGATGCTCCTCTCCCATACCATTGACCCCAAACACGACACGGTGGCCGTACTTCGCGACTACGCAGACCGCCTGCAGGTGAACAGCGACAAGTGGCATTTTGTAACCGGCGAGAAAGACAGCATCTACAGCATTGCGCTGCAGTACATGGTGTCGGCAATGGAAGACGAAGAAGAGCCCGGCGGGTTTGTGCACAGCGGCGCCTTTGTGCTGGTAGACCAGAACCGCCACGTGCGCGGCATCTACGACGGCACCGACCCTGCCCAGGTCGACCGGCTGATCCGGGACATACCTGCCCTCTTGCCTAAAAAGAAAAAGAAGAAGGATGCTGATAAAAACTAAAATCTTGCTGTATGGGGCAGGTATAGCCGCCCTGCTCACCCTGACCCGGTGCTTCTACTCAGACAAGCAAAACGAGGGAGAGCGGCTCTATACCCAGTATTGCGCTAACTGCCACATGGACGATGGCAGCGGTCTCCGCAACCTGATTCCGCCCCTGGCCGGTGCTGACTACCTGGAAAACCACCGCGACGAGCTGGCCTGCATCATCCAACACGGGCAGACGGGCAACATAGTGGTGAATGGCAAGAACTATAACCAGGGCATGCCGGGTTTTGAGCACCTCAGCAAAGGGCAGATCACCAACATCCTCAACTACGTGCAAACCAACTTCGGCAACAACAATCCGCGGTTCTCTATACAGGAAGTGGAAAAGCAGCTGTTTAAATGTCGCCACTTGCTGGAGCAGTAAAATAAAAAAGGCGCTGCAGTTGGTCTACAGCGCCTTTTTCTATACCTGATTTCTATACCTAAGATTTATCTCCCAAAATCGTCCTGCACACGCACAATATCGTCTTCGTTGGACGGGTTGTCTGCATCGGTGTGCTGCCAGATCTCGGCTAGTACGCCCCATCCGTCGAGGCCTACCAAACGGTGGCGTTCCCCTTGGCGCAGCGTGATCAGGTCACCAGGCCGTAGCACTTTCAGTTCGCCTTCTTCATCTGTATCGCTGGTTACTACACCCACGGTGCCTTTCACCACTTTCCAGATTTCGGCGCGGCGGTGGTGGTACTGCCAGCTCAGTCGCTTGTGCGGTGCCACCAGCAGTATTTTCGGGCTCAGCTTACCCGATATCTTTAGCTGATCGACCGGCATGCTATCAAAATAGGCGTTGGCGAAGTCCTGCGCCTGCGTTTCGTCAATCACAAAAAAGCCACCCCACGGACGGTCCTGGTCTTGGCTGCTGATGTTGAATTGCTGCTGCTTTAGTTGCTGTTCTACTTCTGAGAAAAGGGCTGCTTTATCAGTTGTGTCGGCTGTCATGTTCTGTTGGTCTTTAAGGGTGATAGCAATATACGTGCAGGTATAGGCTAACGGAAAATACAGGTAGCCTGTTGAGGCGAGACGCAAATTTAGTATAATTCTACAGAAGGCAATATTGTGCTGCGGCTAGATCCGTTTCAAGTCAGCAGGTTCTACCTTTGGGGGAGCAAAAGTAGTGTTTGTAACTGCGGGAAAATTGCTATTAAGTTACTCCCTCTTGAGTTAAATCTGAAATTCGCGTTCCCATTGATCCTTGGTCTCAAGTCGCGAGCCCATTTTCTTAGCCGTCTTTATAGGTTAACCTTAGATAATCAAACAGCCCTAAGCGATCAGCAACTTATCCCCGACCTGAAAGATTTGGCTGGCGCTGAACCTCTTTTCCAGAAAAAACGCTCCGAAAGAAACGCTCGAAATTTTTGTCCAGAGCACCCCATTTAAACTCGTGGTTGGGCGTACGGTAGCTGTAGCCCGCAAAGGTGTTCTTCGTAACCACCGGAAATTTGCTGATCACCTGTCCGGAAATCCAACCGTAAAATCCGACCTGCTTTTTTACAAAATCCACCCAACCCACGATCACATAATTTTTAGTAGCTGGTTTCTGCTCCTGTGGATAACCATAAGTCCAATTGTCATTTGGCGGCCTGTCGGTCGACTTTTTTGCGACCTTCACGTCAATTTTACTTTCGGCCATCAAAAAATCAAAGGCATCCGAATTCCTGTTTTCGAAACCTGCACGATCAACTTCGTAGGTATAGCCGAGGGATTGGAGCCAATGTTCGAACGCATATTCGCCCATGCATCCCAGCACCGCCTTCTCAAGGCGTTCTTTTTCTGAAAGTCCAAAGCGTGAGTACAGGCCGTTGCGGACCATGTCTGCCGCACACTGCCGGGCTATCGCGAGGTTGGCATCAAAGTCAAAATCTTGCACGAGCATTGCTTTTCATCAGATTGATTTAAAATCAATACCGATATTCTGCAAGGTTAGTTGTAAATTGGTCTTGTCGATTTCGTTAAGTTGGAACAGGGAGTCCGGACAGATGAACGCCCTGGGCTTCAGCTCGATTGCTTTTTTCAGAACCTCCTCGTTGATCGTGTCCAGTCCATACAGCAGACCTTCCTGCACGACTTCATACAGCACGGTATCACCCACAGGCACCTCATTTATAGCGGCCGTCAGAAGTATACCTGACCTGAGTAGCATTTCCCATAGCCTGTACTCCCGGTTTGCATGGTTCATCTCAGCCCGTGCAAAGAGCGGCAGCTGCTTCGCCTTGTCCCTTTCAGTTCGGCCGCCGTCTGTACGCCAAACGCCAAAGTTGGAGGGAGCGAGTTTGAAATATCGAAAGCCTGTATCGAGTGTTGCAGCGCCCTCCTGTGTTTGCAGGTTTTCATGCAGTAAGAGCAGGCGTTTTCGAGTGATATCGGATATGGTTCTGAAGCCCTGCTGAAAGGCTTTTGTTGTAGGGGCGATCTGCTCGTCGAGCTGCACGCAAATGTATTTCCGGTTGCCGCCATCCTGCTGGTTCATTTCGAGCACGGCCTGGGCAGTGGCACCCGAACCGGCAAAAAAGTCCAGAAAGATGCCATCCGGATCGTCGGAGAAACCCAGCAGGTACTTGATCAAACTGGGCGGCTTTGGAAAGTCGAATACTTTGGCCCCAAACATCGCTTCGAGCTGGGCGCTTGCATTTTCGTTTGTACCCACCCCGACTTTTGAATTGATCAGGTTTGGCGGTACCTCTTTATCGTACACCAGTTTTTCGTACGAAGGGCTCAGTTTGATCGTAGGTATACTAATTATGGTGCCCTTGCTTATTTCTTCGTTCAGCTTAGGCTGCGACCACTTGAACTTGGCCTTCAGCACAACCGGCTTTACAAAGAGTCCGCCTTTCACTTCCGTGTCCTCCAGCAACTCAATGGCATAGCTGTCGGTGCCATAGCTGCCTTTCTTTAGCAGGCCGTCCTCCAGACGGGTAGTCACCACATCGGCTGGGAATGTCAGTTTACCCAGTTTGTTCGATTGGTTGAGCAGTCCGTTGGAGCTGGTGCTTTTTTTCCGTATGCCCTTGAATTTCTCCTTGTCCTTATTTTTCTGATAGCAAAGCACATACTCCACCACTTTTTTGCTCTTCCTGGACAGGTTGGCCGGTGTCTCGGATTTGGCCCACGAAAAGTAGTCGATGAAATTCTCTTCCCCAAACACCTCATCCATAACCAGTTTCAAGTTAGCCAGTTCGTTATCATCGATGCTCACGAAGATAATACCGTCTTCACGGAGCAGCGTCCGGGCGAGCGACAGCCTTGTCAGCATCATGCTGAGCCAGTTGGAATGGCCGCTTTGCTTACGGTCAGTCTGAGAACGGCCACTTTTTCCTGCAAAGTTGTCGGCATAAATGAAGCTATCGGAACCTGTATTGTAGGGAGGGTCGATGTAGATGCCCTTTACCTTGCCTTGATAGGCCTTCTGCAGCACTTTCAGCACATGAAGGTTTTCCCCTTCAATAAATAAATGCTGCGTCTGCAGCCAGTTGACAGACGCATCCGGAACAGGTATAAGCGTGTCGGTTACAGGCGTCTGTATTTGTCTGTAGGCTTCTGCTTTGCCCGTCCAGGACAGTTGGTATAGCTCCGGCTCTGGGTGCACCTGATCACCCAGCAAGTCTTTCAACTGCGCTATGTTGAGCTTGTTCCCGGTAAAGGCAAACGGTATGATCTCCTTCAGCTTTAGAAGCAGGTCTTCCGGATTATGTAAGGACTCGCCGTTCATGGTCAAATCTTCTGTAAATCTGTATTTAAACTGGTTGCCAGGTATAGCATACACGCTTCACAGCCATTTTGCTGTATGGACAGTAGGCTTTGGATACACAACAGCGCCCTGATTCTGCTCTGGAGCAGGACCTGTGCCATGTTTTGAGGAAATTTATCTGGAGCGGGAAGTAGTGCTATACCCTGGCAAAAGTTGAAGATAACTAATAAACCAGAAATGAAAGGCAGGAAATTTTAGATTAAACTGAATTCTTAAAAAGCAAGTCTCTTTGGCAGAGAATATTCTTTATAGAAGATGATCAACTTTGTCTTCTTGCGATAACTATTACGTGCCGTTGCGGGTACTGATCCAACTCCAGGTGCCTGCATTGGCAGTTGTTTTCGGCCAGTATCTTTAGATTCGCGTCTATCCCGATAGAGCTGTAGCCGAACTTCTCGCCCAGCCAGGTATCTTCATGCTCACCTTCGGCATCGCCAAAAGTATAAATTAAGACGCCCTGCGGATGTAAGAGTCGGCAGAGCTTTTCAACTACGGGCTTCTGAAATTTCAATGGCAAATGAAAAATACTGTCCCATGCGACAATCAGATCAAACTTCTGTTCTGTTTCCCATTCGATGATATCCGCTTTCTCAAACCTCACTTGCGGATGATTCTCTTTCGCCAGTTGCAGCATACCTCCCGAAACATCGATTGCGTTTAGCCCGAAGCCGTTGTCCAAAAGCCTGTTTATGATGCGACCGCCACTCCCGCACCCTACATCCAATGCCGTACTCTTTTCAGCGCAATACCATATGGCCCGCTCGATCATCGAGATACCGTAGTCTGACCCTATCATATCGGCATTCCACTGCTGGGCAATTTTGTCGTAACTTTTGGCTAGTTGGGAGGGGTTCACGGTTGGGCTTTTCTAGATTATTAACTGGGCGCAATTTCGGATGATATCATCACGCCAGGTCTGTTGAGAGGGTACTTATACGTCAGGAGTGCAGTGCAGTACGTGAGCGAGCGGCGAACCTGTAGCTGGAGAGTAACATACTCAAAAGTCATATTTTGTATCCTAACAGAGCCCCTAGCTTTGCCATTACCATCAAAACTAATTTTGGAGGTTTTACCGATTCTGTGGTTTCAGTGTATTTTAAAGCGTGCTGGGATAAATAAGCTAAGTTCTTAAAGCCCTTCATCCCATTTATTTTCCCTTCTTTCACCAACAATTCCATCGCTACTAAAGATGCTCCGAAATTAAGTCCCGGGGAGTGGGTGTTTGTTAAATATGCCGGGTACCGAGACTTATTTCTGAAGCCATGTACTGCCCTCCTGGGTATGAACGCTTCTTCACCTGCTTTAATTGTTTTCCATTTGCCATCGAGGTAAAGCTCAATCTGCCCTTCATGAACTTTATAATACTCGTCCTGATAAGGGTGAAAGTGAATATTAGATTCTGCGCCCGGGAAGAACGTTGCCTTTACTTCAAAAGGTTTATGTAGAGATACCAGTTCCTGGTCATTACTGTATTCCGCAGTAATGCCTAACACCTGTTTTAAATTAATCTTTTGAGCTTCCATTCCTTTTCACAATTAACGATGTGCCCGTCAACGGATTGGTATAGCAAATCCCGAAGCGTAATACCTTGCTGTACGGGTGTTATTCCTCCTTCTCTGCTGTATAGCATTTTGACTCTTTCCGGTTGACCACTTCCAGCAGGCGTATTTCTGATCAGGAAGATACCGCCCTCTATCTCCCTTCTTCCAAGAGTCTGTTGGCTCTATTTCAAGTTCTCTTGTAACTTCCTTAGGTTCAAAGTCATCACCATGAAAGGCAAAATAGACATAAGACCTTGAGAGAGTCTCATTCATACTTTTAATCTTATACAACTACATTGAAAGTGTGAAAATATAATTGTTAACACCATATGCGAAGGTACAGATTACCATTGCCCACCAAGCCACTTCCGATAGCGTTTACACCACCCCTGCCTTCGCATACTTACTTCAGCTAATATACCATTATACGACTATAATCCAGGTGAATAGTACTTGAAATTCCTTCTCATGCGCTGTACTGTCAATTTTAAATAAGGCCGTCAGGAATAGCGCATATACAGGGAGTAATTCAGGTATAAGTAATACAGGAAATTGCTATATTGTCAGATTGAAACAGGCATATTTATACCTGCCTGGATGCCAGATACAAACCAATTGCTACCATACAGCATGGCAGCCTATAACCACCGAATCCACCGCTTTCCTCTATCCATACTATGAATATTAGACACTCCCATCCTGCTCTGCTTCAACACCTGCTCAGGTTCAGTATATTGCTTTGTGTAGTTTGCTTTTTCAGCTGCCGTAGCAAAAGCGATGAACTACGGCTGCAAAACAAGAACTTCGAGCAGGAAATTGCCCGGGAGCAGAACCTGGTGTTCACTTTTGACAAAGACTTGGTAGGTGACTCGCTCCTGAACCAATGGGACACCATACCCTACCTGAGCCTCACGCCAAAGGTGGCCGGAAAGTATAAGTGGACGGCGCCGAACGAACTGGTTTTCTCGCCGGACAAGCCATTTGCTCCTACGACTAACTACAAAGCAGAACTTACCGAAAACCTGCTGCTGCATTCAACTGAAAAGTATAAAATCCCTTCCGGACAAGGTTTTACCTTCCATACTCCTTACCTCCGGCTGCAGCAGGTCAAAAGTTATTGGGTGACCAACGAGAACAACCCCAACCAGTTGGAGGCAAGTCTGCAACTGAATTTCAATTATCCGGTGCTTTTCCAGGAACTGCGGGAGCATTTAAAGGTATACGCTGGAAGTAAAGAGCTACCAGTAGAATTGACCAGCGGCAACCGCGACAACATCACCATCCGGGTGAAAAACGTAGAAGGCCACCAGGACAAGGAAATCCCACTGCGCCTGCAAATTGGCAAAGGCCTGAGCGTAGCCGGAAGCACAACCCAGACCGACCATACCATGGAGCGGGATGTGCTGCTCCCAAGCCGCCAGCGCATGATGGTGTCGGAAGTGGTTACTGCTTTGGAGGAAGGCCAGGAGCGCATCTATGTGCTCACTACGCAACCTGTGACCAACAGCAATATCAGCAACCTGATCGAAGTGAGTCCACGACGAGAGTATACCGTGGAGCGCCTGCAGAACGGCCTGGTGCTAAAAGGCAACTTCAATCAAAACAGCACCTATACCCTCACTCTCTCCGGCGACCTGGCAGGTATGGCCGGCAAACCGATGGGCCAGCCGTACCGGCACAGCGTTACCTTTGACAATACCGAACCCGGCATCAGTTTCGCCAACGCCAAAAGCATATACCTGAGTAGCCGTGGTGCCCGCAACATTGCCCTTAACCTGAACAAAGTGCCGCGCATCAAGGTCAGTATCAGTAAGGTATACGAAAACAACATTTTGCACTACCTGCGCGAGGGCAAGATGTACGACGGCTACTACGACGAGGAAACCGAAGAGTACTACTCCAGCTCCTATTATGATGTGAACGAGAACAATGGCAACACCCTGTTTGAGCGGGAGTACAACACCGAAAGCCTGCGCAAACAGGGCAGCTCTTACCTGCTAAACCTCAACCTGCACGACCTCGATTTCGACAGTCAATTCAAAGGTTTGTATGTGATCACGATGGCCAGCACCGACAAAAACTGGCTAAAGGATTCTAAAATCGTGTCGGTTTCGGACATTGGTCTGATCGCCAAGCAGGGCAAAGACGAAGTGGTGGTGTTTGCAAACTCTATTCGGGAGGCGGCAACACTGGATGGGGTGGAGGTTCGCTTTATCAGCACGAACAACCAGGTGGTGCACAAGGCTACGACCGATAAAGATGGCATGGCCCGGTTCAGCAACACCAGCACAGCAGCGCCAGACTTTAAGATCGGCATGATCACGGCCCGCAGAGGCGACGACTTTAATTACATGCCCTACAGTCAGACGCAGGTGAACACGTCCCGCTTCGAAGTGGGTGGCAAGCGCCTGAACGAGCTCAACTACGATGCCTTTATTTACGGCGACCGCGACCTCTACCGTCCGGGCGACACCATCCATGTCAACACCGTGGTGCGCACGCCGGATTGGAAAACGGTGGCCGGACTGCCTATAAAAGTAAAGTTGCTGCTGCCCAACGGCAAAGAATACCGCAGCACCAAAGGCAAGCTTAACAACCAGGGTGCCAGCGAAACCAGCTTTGTCCTGAATGGCGCGGCTGTAACGGGTACCTATACCCTGGAAGTATACTCAGGCAACGACGTGCTGCTGAACTCGAAGAAGATCGGTGTGGAAGAGTTTATGCCGGACCGTCTGAAGGTGACAGCTATGCTGAACAAGAGCACTTACAATGCCGGTGAAAAGCTGATCCTGAACCTGACGGCCCAAAACCTGTTCGGTCCGCCGGCTGCCAACCGCAATTATGAAGCGCAGCTCAGCTTGAAGAAAAAAGCCTTCGAAGCCAAACGCTACCCGGACTATACCTTCGACATCCGTACCTCTGGCTCCGTTAACATCCAGACCAGCACCCGTCAGGGCGAAACCGATGCGCAGGGCAAAGGGCGGGAAGTGTTTGAACTGGAAAACTTCCGTGATATCGGTCTGTTGGAAGGCTCGCTTTACACAACCGTGTTCGATGAAACCGGCCGCCCCGTTAACCGCCTGAACAGGTTTGATGTGACCACGCAGCAGGCTTTCTTCGGCATCCGGAATTTTGACGACTACGTGAGCACCCGCATCGCCCTGAACATTCCGCTCATCGCCCTGGACCGCAATGGCTCTCCTGTCTCTACCACCGCTAAGGTACAGCTCGTGCGCTATACCTACGAATCCGTGATCGAGCGCTACAGCGACGACTATAACTATAAATCGCAACGAAAAGAGCAGGTGATGATCAGCAACGACATAGCTATACCTGCGAGCGGTGCTACGTTCAATTTCACGCCTGTTTCCTCCGGTCAGTATGAAATTCGGGTGATGCGGCCGGGGGCTTACAACTATGTGGCGCAGGAATTTTACGCCTACGGTTGGGGCGATACCGAGAGCACCTCCTTTGCCGTGAACACCGAAGGCGAAGTAGACATTTCGCTCGATAAAGAAAAATATGAAGTTGGCGACAAGGCCAAAATTCTCTTCAAGTCACCTTTTGCCGGGAAGATCCTGGTTACCGTGGAGCAGAACAACGTACTGAGCTACCACTACCTGAAAACTGACAAGAAAGCAGCTTCGCTTACCCTGCCTATTAAAGACGAGCATTTGCCTACGGCTTACATCACGGCTGTTGCGCTGCGCCAAGTAAAGGACAGCCAGATGCCGCTGACTATTGCCCGTGGCTTTAAACCCTTGACCGTTACCAAGAAGAGCACGCAGTTGTCAGTAGCCATACAGGCACCGGAGTCTTCACGCTCTAATAGGGTGCAGCAGGTGAAGGTGAAAACGGCTCCTAGTGCAGAAGTAACCTTGGCTGTGGTGGACGAAGGCATCCTGCAGATCAAGGATTACCAGACACCTGACCCACACGCCTTCTTCTACCAGAAGCGGGCCTTGGAAGTAACCGGCTACGACCTATACCCTTACCTGTTCCCCGAGTTGGGAGCTCGCTCCAGCACAGGCGGCGACGGCTACGACCTGGCAAAACGTATCAATCCGCTGACCAACAAACGGGTAAAACTGGTGTCGCTGTGGAGCGGTCAGTTAAAGGCAAACGCCAACGGAGAGGCTACGGTGAATGTGCGTATACCTGAGTTTTCGGGAGCGGTGCGTATTATGGCCGTGGCATACAAAGACAATGCCTTCGGTTCTTCTGAAAAGATGATGCGGGTGTCGGATCCGGTGGTGATCAGCACGGCCCTTCCGCGTTTTGTGAGTCCACGCGATACGATTCTGGTGCCGGTCACGCTCAGCAATACGACCACTACCAAAGCCACAGCTGCCAGTACCATTTCCGTAACAGGTCCGCTGCGTGTGGTAGGCGAAAGCAAGAAATCGACAGGTATAAACCCGAACACAGAAGCACAGATCACTTACAAATTAGTAGCCACCTCAGCCATTGGCGCTGCCACAGTGAAAGTGACAGTCAATGCTCTGAACGAGTCTTTTGCCAGCAACACCGATATCACGGTGCGTCCGATTGCGCCGCTGACCAAAGTAGCGGATGCCGGTAGTGTTAAGGACGGTGCAACAGCCGGCATCAAACTGGCCAATGACTTTATCCCTTCGTCGGTATCGGCGAAGCTGGTGGTGAGCCGTTCACCGCTAGCACAGTTCACTGACGATATCACCTTCCTGTTGCGCTACCCGCACGGTTGCCTGGAGCAGACGACCTCCACAGCTTTCCCGCTGCTGTACTACACCGACCTGGCCCGTTCCCTGCAACAGGACCAGAAGAGCCGCAGCTTCAACCCGATCTATCTGGTGCAGGAGGCCATCACCAAAATTGAACTGATGCAGCAGTACGACGGTGGATTCACTTACTGGCCGGGCGGCACTTACACCGACTGGTGGAGCAGTACCTACGCCACGCACTTTTTATTGGAAGCCAAGAAAGCCGGCTTTCCGGTAACGCAGGAGGTCCTAGACAAAGCCGTGCGCTACCTGCAGCAAAAGGTAAAAGGCAAGGCCATGGAAGAATATCGCTATTACGACGCCAGTCGCCAGGTACAGAGCAAGTACATCGCCGCCCGCGAAACGACTTACTCGCTGTACGTGCTCAGTATAGCCGGCACGGTGGATTGGTCGACCATGAACTACTATAAAGCAAAACCAGAACTGCTGTCGATTGATGCCCGTTACCTGCTGGCCAGCACCTATGCCCTGAACGGCAGCCGCGAGAGCTTCAACCAGATCCTGCCCCGCTCCTTCGCTGGTGAAACTTCAGTACGTGCACTCGGCGGCAGTTTCTACTCCCCGATCCGTGACATGGCGATCTCGCTGAACAGCTTAATTGAAGCTGACCCGGAGAACCCGCAGGTGGGCACGCTGGCACGGCACTTATCGGATGAACTGCGCTCGAAACGTTGGTTCAACACCCAGGAACGAGCCTTTGCCCTGATGGCATTGGGCAAGCTGTCGAGCAGGAACCAGGGTAACCAGACCGCGCAGGTATACCAGAATGGCAAAGTGATCGGCACTTTCTCCGGCAATGATTTGACGCTGACCAACAACATCGGCAGCGGACCGATCAGTATTCGGGGTAAGGGCAATGGCACGACCTACTATTTCTGGGAACTGGAAGGCATTAGCCAAAGCGGCGATGTGAAGCGCGAAGACAATTACCTGCAGGTGCGTAAAACCTTCTTCGACCGCAACGGACGGGAAATCACCAACAACACCTTCCGCCAAAATGACCTGGTGGTGGTACGTGTAGAGCTGCAGTCACTGGATGGCCGCAGCATGCCCAATATCGCCATAACCGATATGCTACCCGCCGGTTTTGAGATAGAAAACCCACGCCTGATGACCGCCCGCGAGTTCGGCTGGATAGAAGCCCAGAAACCCGCCACCCCAGATCACATTGACATTCGCGACGACCGGATTAACCTGTACGCCACCGCCAAACCACAGCCGCAGTATTTCTTCTACCAGGTAAGAGCCGTGTCGAAGGGGACTTTCCAGTTAGGGCCGATTGGGGCGGATGCCATGTATAATGCAGAGTATAATAGTTATTCGGGGGGTGGGGTTGTGAAGGTAAGGTAAGAGAGTTTGGGAGTTTGGGAGTTTAAGAATTAATGATCTGCACGAGTATTCATCCCCCTGCCCCCTTCAAAGGGGACTTTTCTACTATGTACAATTCCCCTCTAGAGAGGGGCAGGGGTGTGTTATTGCAAAAGCTTAACCTCCCTTCTACCAAGTTCCTTCCAGGATGACAGGAAGTAAAGTAGTAGCTCAGAAGTCCCCCTTTGAAGGGGGCAGGGGGATGACACCACGTGAGTTAAAAAACAACAAAGCTAAATGCAAACACCAGAACCAAAGTATAACTTAAGTCAGCGGCTGCTACCCTTTAGCAAGCCATGGCTCAGGTATAGCTTATACTTTGGTTTAATACTTTGCCTTACCCTTGCTGCGCTCAACCACCTTTACCCCCTCAAAGTAAATATCTTCTACTCCACCGTCATCACGGCTTCGGATGGCAGCGTGATCAATGCTTTTCTGAGCCGGGATGACAAGTGGCGGATGCAGTTGGAGCCGGACGAGATCAACCCGGTCTTAAAAAAAACGGTGCTACTGAAGGAGGACAAGTACTTTTACTACCACCCCGGCATTAACCTCTTTGCTGTAACCAGGGCACTGGTCAACAATACGATCCGGGACAGGAAAACTTCCGGGGCCTCTACCATCACCATGCAGGTCGCGCGACTGCTCTACCCCCAGCAGCGCACCTATGCCAACAAACTTTACGAAATGTTCCGGGCGTTGCAGTTGGAATGGTATTACAGCAAAGACGAGATTTTGCAGCTATACCTGAACCTGGTGCCTTTTGGCGGCAATATTGAAGGCGTGAAGGCGGCTTCTGTTTTATACTTTCACCAGTCGCCAAAGCAGCTAAGCCTGGCGCAGGCTGTCACGCTGACAGTGATTCCGAACAAGCCTTCTTCGCTGCGGATTGGTGAGCAAAACGAGCGAATTGTGGCGTTCCGGAATAAGTGGCTGCGCTACTACTCGGCACAACAGGCATTCCCGGCATCCGAGATTGAAGACGCTTTTCTGGAGCCGCTGGAGGCACGCCGGCAGGAAGCGCCCAAAGTTGCACCGCACTTCGCCTACCGCATGTTCCGTAGGTATAAGAACCAGCCCATCATCAAAACTACGCTTAACCGGCAGGTGCAGGAAAAAGTGGAGCAGCTGGCTTATAACTACATGCAACGGCTTCTCTACCAGAACATTAACAATGCGGCTGTGCTGGTGATCAACAACCAAACCCGGGCTGTAGAGGCTTACCTGGGCTCCGCGGATTTCAACGATTTCGCACACCACGGGCAGGTAGACGGCATTCGGGCGGTGCGTTCGCCGGGCAGCACCTTGAAGCCTTTTCTTTATGCCACCGCTTTTGACAAAGGCACGCTCACCCCAAAGGCAGTGATCACCGATGTACCCGTGGACTATGCCGGCTACCGGCCGCAAAACTACTTTGGCAATTACAACGGCAAGGTCACCATTTCCCATGCGCTGGCGACTTCGCTCAACTTGCCCGCCGTAAAAGTGCTCGACCAGTTGGGTGTAGATGCTTTTGTGCAGAAGCTCAAGCAGGCAGAGTTTTCGGAGATGAAGCGCAAAGGCAACCAACTGGGCCTGTCACTGATCCTGGGTGGCTGTGATGTGAAACTGGAAGAACTGACCCTGCTATACGCCGCCTTTGCCAATCAGGGAAAATATACGCCTGCCCGATGGCTGCAGCAGGATACCATGCAACAGGAAACGCAGCTGCTGTCGCCGGGATCGGCTTACATGGTCAACCAGATCCTGACGCAGCTCACGAGACCCGACCTGCCGCACAATGCTCACAACAGTCCGAACCTGCCCAAAATCGCCTGGAAAACTGGCACCTCGTACGGTCGCAAAGATGCCTGGAGCATCGGCTATAACAAAAAATACACGGTGGGCGTGTGGGTGGGCAATTTCTCTGGCGAGGGCGTACCCGAGCTCAATGGTACCGACTCGGCCACGCCCCTGCTTTTCGACATCTTTAACAGCATTGATTATAATTCCACTACAGGGTGGTTCCAGCAACCTAAAGGCATAGGTTTACGCGTGGTATGCGCCGAAAGCGGCAGCCCCGCCAACAGCTTCTGTAGCAACCAGGTGCTGGATACCTTTATGCCTGGCATCTCGTCCACGCAGAGGTGCAGCCACTTAAAACGAATTGCTATTTCCGGGGACAATAAGTACAGCTACTGCACTAGTTGCCAGCCAGCGACAGGTTTTGTGCAGCAGCTTTACCCAAACTATGCCCCTGAGTTGCTCACCTTCTACGATTCCGAAAAAATACCCTACCAGCAGATACCGGCGCACAACCCCAACTGCAGTCGCATTTTTAAAGAGCATGCCCCGGTTATTACCTCGCCGGCAGCAGGTATGGAGTATCTGCTCGAGCAGGAAGAAAACCAGCAACTGATGTTGCATTGCAATGCCCATAATGAGGTGAAGCAGGTGTATTGGTATATCAACGATAAGTTCCTAGGCGCCACCGCCGCCAACGAAAAGGTATTTTTTGAGCCGCAGAAGGCAGGAAGGTATAAGATCTCCTGTACGGATGATCAGGGACGGAATACGGATAGCTATATCACAGTGAAGTTTCTGTAGAAAATAAGAGACAAGGTTATGCCTCTGGTTCTCGAAAGAGGGTTAGGGCAATGCTGTCAATTGTAAGCATCCCTGTGTCATTTCGACCAAGGCGTCGGGGGCCCTTGTTACGGGAGAAATCTGAAATATTGTCAATAGGGTGAAATAATCCAGCTATCTGAGCTACGCTTGTCCCGGGCGCCATCGGTATAAAAATTGGGGGGGGGTGGTGATCATACTTACGTTAGCGGCATTGAGGGGGCCGATCTTTGCTAAGAACCTTTTAGGAGGAAAAGTAAACAGCCTGAACCTGATCCGTGCAAACTGTTTGCAAACAAAAAAAGCACTTATAAGTTTTACCTTATAAGTGCTTGATATTGAAGTGATCCCGTTTGGATTCGAACCAAAGACCTACTGCTTAGAAGGCAGTTGCTCTATCCAGCTGAGCTACGAGACCAGCGTCCTCAGGAGAGCTTTAGCTCTACCCTTAAACAAAAAATTTCGGAATTGCTTCCGAAATTTTTAAGTCGGGGTGGCAGGATTCGAACCTACGACCTCCACATCCCAAATGTGGCGCGATACCGGGCTACGCTACACCCCGAACTATGCTTTCAACTCCGGTCAGCGATTGTGTTGCTGTTAATGTTGAACGCGGTGCAAAAGTAAGCGAAGAATTTAAATTGTCAAAACATTTTTAATTTATTTTTTCCGCTTGCGGAGGAGGGGGGATTCGAACCCCCGGTACCGTTTCCAGTACGGCAGTTTAGCAAACTGCTGGTTTAAGCCACTCACCCACCCCTCCGGGTCTCTCCCTGCTGAAGAGATTGCAAACATACTACATTAAATTTGCCGATACAATAGCATACACCAAAATTTTAGCAAACAAACCGCCTTTCCATACCCCTAAACTCCTTTTTCAAAAACTAACTACTTGATTCTATTCAGCTTTCTGAAGCGATATTTTTTTAAAATAATTTAACCCAACTCCCTCTTTTCTCTTCCATTAGCGACAGCACCTTCGCTGGCTATACCTGTCTCCTTTTATAGCAGCTCTCAAAAGCCCCGTACATTGGCTTTCCTTTCTTATATTTGTCATCGGGCCCTTGCCCAAGCTCGCACAACATGACCTGGTACCAAACGCTAACGCTGCTCGAGATACTTTTTGGCATCCTCTTTCTGGGGCTGTACATCGGGTATTTGTGGAGGGTGCAGCGGGCCTCTTCTTTTTTTGGGCAGCGGCCCCACGGCGTTTGGGTGAAGTTCGTGCTACGCCATGCCTACGTGGTGCTGCTCATCATCGCCATTCTCGGGCCCTCTTTCGGGGCTATGAAAAAGGAGATCAAGACCATTGGCAAGGACATTTACATTGCTGTGGACCTTTCGGCTTCCATGGACGCCAACGATGTGCAGCCCACCCGCCTGGAACGGGCCAAACGCGATATCATACGGCTGATCAGCCGCTTCAACTCAGATCGTATTGGCCTGATCGTGTTTGATTCAGAAGCCTATATGCAAAGTCCGCTCACCTATGATCAGCAGGCGCTCACGCTCTATACCCAAACCCTGCGTACGGGGCTGCTACCGCATGGCGGCACTAGTTTTATACCTGTGCTGGAGATAGTGTCCCAAAAATTCGGGCAGGCAGCTTCGCCGGAGGCCAGTGAGCAGAAGGCCCGCATCCTGGTGCTGATCAGTGATGGGGAAGATTTCGGAGGCCGTATTTCCGACTGGGCCGACAGGCTGCGCGAGCAGAACATACGGGTGTTTGCCCTTGGCATCGGCACCACAGACGGTACTCAAATCCCGGTTGGCACCTCCTTTAAAAAGGACCAGCAGGGCAATCCCGTCGTTACGCGTTTGCACCCCGAGAGCCTTGAACAATTAGCAGAAGCGACCGAAGGCGAGTACTTTGAGGTAAATGGCCGCATCAGTGAAGTGAGCCGCCTCATCAATGCCATCAACAACATAGAAGGAGAACTTCGCGAGAGCAAGACCATAGATGTAACAGCTAACAAGTATATCTATCCACTCGCCCTGGCCCTTCTGCTTATACTGCTTGATGTGCTTATTACCGTTAAACTGATCAGGATATGAAAGCACTAGTGGCGGCCATACTGTTTATCGGATTTCTGTCAGGGGGACTGCGCTCTATCTCGCTTATGAACGAGCACGTGGACCTGGCTGCTGCGGCTTATAAGCGGGGAGATTACATAGAGGCCGTGGCCTCATACGAGTATCTGCTGGAGGACCTTGAGGTGCGGGATGACCAGGTACGGTTGAACCTGGGGCACGCCTATTTCCGGCTGGGCGAACTGCAGAAGGCTCAGCAACAGTACACCCTGTTGGCCAATCATGCCGCTCGACACATCAAGGCTGTTTCGTTACTTCAACTCGGCGCCATCTCCGCACAAAACAAGAAATACAAGCAGGCCCTCACTTACTTCCGCCAAACGCTGATCGCAGAGCCAGGAAATCAATCAGCCCGGTATAATTATGAATTGATCAAAAAGCTGCTGGAAGAGCGCCCTGAACTGGGCAAGGATGACGAAGAAGACGAAGATCTTCCGGCCGATCAGCAGGCAGCCCAGGACCAGCCGAAGCCACAGCAAAAACAAGACGAAGATGAGCAGGTGGAACAGCCTCGCAAAAATCCCGACAACGAGGGTGACCAGGAAGCGGAAGTAGACAAGCCTGAACAAAATGACCATGGTCAACAGCAAGAGCAAGGAGGTGCCGGCCAAGAGCAGAACGGAAAGGAAAACGGAAAGCAGTCTGAAAAACCGGAGATCAGCGGCCGGGCGCCGGGAGATACACAAGGCATGAACCCGGAGAGTAACTTCGACCCAAAACGACCGGAGCGTAGCCGTAGTGCAGAGCCGCTTTCTGATGCTGAGCAGAGGGCACAGACCAGGAACAACCGGCTGCAGCAGCACAACATCAACCCCGAAAAGGCCCGCCTGATGCTGGAGGCTATGCGTAGTGCAGAGCAGCAGTACATCCAGCAGCTACCTAAAAAAGCAACCCGTAAGCCCGATCCTACCAAACCAGATTGGTAAGTTTTTATTTTGATATTAAAAACCGATTGGTTTATTTTGCGTATTCATGATGAATATGGATGTAGCCTTATCTAAAGCAGAACGCACACGACAGCTTATCATAGAGCGAGCAGCCCCTGTCTTCAACCAGAAGGGCTTTGCCGGCACGTCGATGCAGGACATCATGGCTGCTTCGGGTTTAACAAAGGGGGGAATCTACGGGCACTTTGAGAGCAAAGAAGAGATCGCACTGGCTGCCTTTGAACATTCGGCGGGCGTCATTACCCGTATGATTGGTGAGCGGGTGGCTAGTAAAGAGAGCGCCTCGGATAAACTAAAAGCCATTCTGCAGTTTTATAAAACCTACCTTTTTTCGCCTCCTGTACAAGGTGGCTGCCCTGTTCTGAACACTGCAGTCGAAGCTGACGACACCAACCCGCTACTCAGGGCCAGCGTTGTCAAGGTACTCAACCGGCTGCACAAAGCTGTCGCCAATATTGTGCTCCAAGGTATAGCGGGCGGTGAGTTCAGACCGGAGGCAGATGCACACAGGTTCTCTATTCTGTTTGTGAGTATGATCGAAGGTGGCGTTATGCTTTCAAAAGCCTACGGCGATAACAAATACCTCAACGTTGTTATTTCTCAACTGGAACACATGCTCGTGTCTGAATTGCAAATCTAATTTTTTTAAACTAAAATAAACCGAACGGTCTTTTTTAAACATTCATTCCTATGAAAAAAGAGTATAGCAAAGTATTAGAAAGCAAGGCGCTCATCCGCTTCGAGGATTGCGACCCATTCGGTCATCTGAACAATGGCCGCTACATCGATTATTATCTGAACGCACGGGAGGATCAGCTGCGCGATAACTACGATCTGGACATTTATGCGATGGGGAAAACGACAGGAAAAGCCTGGGTGGTTGCCTCCAACCAGATTGCCTATCTGCGTGAAGTTAAGTTCATGGAAACAGTGACGATCAGGACCTGTCTTCGCTGGTACGGCAGCTCCGACCTGATGATGGAAGGCCAGATGGTTGACCCGGAAACAGGTACGATCATCTCTGTCATCTGGACGCGTTTTGCCTACATCGACATTCGCAAAGGACAGAAAGCGGAGCACAGCGAGGAGCTCACAAACTTATTTAGCAGCGTGGCTATACTCGGAGAAGGAAAACCTGCGGAGTACTTTGAAGACCGTGTGAAAGAACTGCGTACAGCGTCTGTTGCAGTGGCTTAGGGCTGGGTACGATCACGAAGCAGAAAGGCACTTCAATAATATTTTCTGACCTTGCCACAACATAGTTATGGATTAGGAGTATATGGAATTCATAGCACAAAATATAACTATGAAAACGGGCAGCTAGTACTAGCTGCCCTTGTTTTTTTATGATGCACCAACTGCCTTTTATGCCTTTCTGACAAACTCAGATTTAAGCCCCATCGAACCGAAGCCATCGATCTTGCAGTCGATGTTGTGATCTCCGTCTGTCAGGCGAATGTTCTTCACTTTTGTACCCGCCTTCACAGGCTTTGGAGCGCCTTTCACCGGCAAATCCTTTATCACCACCACGGAGTCTCCATCCTGCAGTATGTTGCCATTTGCATCCACTACTTTCAAGCCGGCTTCTTCTTCCACTTCACCCGGATTCCACTCATTGCCACACTCCGGACAAGCGTATAGTTCTTCGCCCATAGCATACCCGTAAGGTGAGTTACATTTCGGGCACTGTTTCAATTCTTCTGACATAATGGTATTCCTGATTTATTCTTCTTTTTTGATTGCGTGCAGTTGAGTATCCGGTGCTTTTTTACAACACATTTGTTTAACAACAACTCGCATCAGCTAATATACAAACAATCCTCCACTCCCTGCCTTTTCTTTCTGACACAAAAGCTTAATCGCCTGATTTGCATTGCGTATACTTGCACAAAAAACACATGTCTACCAAACCCGAAGCGCATTACCGGAAATTGGAAAAGCTATACCTGAGCGCCAATGTACAGCAATTGTTTAGCGGCAGTCATATAGAGGTATCGCACAGCAGGGCCGTCATTACTTTACCAGTAGACCCAAAGTATTTTCACGGGGCACAGGCTATCCACGGGGCAACCTACTTTAAGCTGCTCGACGATGCCGCCTACTTTGCCGTGGCTTCCCTGGTAACAGATGTGTTCATCGTCACGTCTTCGTTTCAGATTAATTTGCTGAGGCCGGTAAACGTTGGCTCCTTGAGAGCGGTGGGTACGGTTCGTTCAGTAAGCAAAAGCCTGTTCGTAGCAGAGGCGACTTTGTATAATGAACGCGGAAAGGAAGTTGCTTTCGGGACGGGACAATTTATGCGGACTGCTCAGCCTTGGGAGAGCCTGGAACATTATGAATTGGTAACCGAGAGGTAGAAATTGCAACTACACCTTTTTGATTGTAACTGTCCTAGAATTTCATCGCAAAGAGTCAAACTAAGAAACTCTTTCCCTTCCCTTACACCGGTTGGTGCGCTACTGATCATGAAGTCAGGAAATATGTGCAGCAACAGTTGATGGCGCCCCCTTTGGTTTTCATTCGACCTCCAAATATAGTGGCTTTGCAATTTCAGAGTTGTAGGGGTAAAAAAGCCTCCTATACCTTTCTAAATTTCTCCATTACTAAACTTTAGGATATATCTTTTATAACATACTCATAGTCTTACCTGTTAGGCTGTTTCAAGAAACTGGATTTTCCATTCACTAGTTATTTGTAGCCGTTAACACAAAAAATTGGCTCCTCCCCACCTCGTTCCTGAACAATTCTACAGTTCATCAATTATAGAACGTATATATCACACTAAAAATAATTCAATAAAATTATGAAAAAATTTATCCAGAAAACATCCGCCTTTGTAGCAGTTGCTGCCATTCTTTTTTCTTTCAATGCCTGTGAGCAGGCTGATGTAGCACCTGACGCAGGCTTGGCGGCACAGGGTATAGACGAAGCACATCAGACAAACTCTATGAACCTTAATAAAACGTACACGGTGCACTTGATGGAACTGAACAATTCAGGCGTTAATGGTACGGCGACCATAGATTTGAATGGTGATATGATCGATGTGAATTTAGAGGCTTCAGGCCTGACACCTAACATGGAGCACATGCAGCACATACACGGCTTTACGGACAATAATAAAAATGCAGTTTGTCCGCCTATGTCTGCTGATAAAGATGGTGATGGCTTGATCAGCCTGGTGGAAGGCGTACCGTTTTACGGGCCAGTACTGGTTGCCCTAACTCCATATCCAACAGCTGACGCAGCAGGTATGGTCAACTTCATGAATGACTATGGCATTTCAAGAGTGGTTAGATCATTGCAGAATAACGTTATCGTACTGCACGGCATGTATGTAGATGGCGTATACGACGCCACTATACCTGTAGCTTGTGGTCAGATCAAGGTTATGAACAATGGCAAGGGGAAAAAATAACCTGCAGGATGTTTTAAACAAAAAGGGGAGCAGCCAGTTGGCTGCTCCCCTTTTTTATGATTATTGGTCAGAGTTACTCCTTCGGCGCAGACGAAACCTGCGGCTCGGTCAGTTCAAAGCCGTAGTCTTTGCCTTTGAGCAAGGTCGGCACGCCCTGGTCCATCCACTTCGGAGCCGGAGCGCCTTTGAGGTAGTGGTCGAAGAACTGCGACATGCGCACCGACAAATCTTTGCGGTTTTTGCGCTGCACCAGGTTGTGGTCTTCGCCATTGTACACGAGCATCCATACTGGCTTTTCCAAACGACGTAGCGCCATGAAGAACTCGATGCCCTGGTACCACGGCACAGCCCCGTCCTGGTCGTTGTGCATGATCAGCAAAGGTGTCTTCACGCGGTCAGCGAAGAAGAGCGGCGAGTTCTCAATAAACTGCATAGGCTTCTCCCACAGCGTGCCGCCAATGCGGCTCTGCGTGCGCTCGTACTGGAACTGACGGCTCAGGCCCGTGCCCCAGCGGATACCGCCATAGGCACTCGTCATGTTCGACACCGGCGCTCCGGCCATCGCAGCCTTGAACATGTTGGTGCGGGTAACCATATAGGCGATCTGATAACCACCCCAGCTCTGCCCTTGTAAAGCCATGTTCTTATCATCTACGAAGCCTTGCGCCACGATGCTTTGCACACCCGGAATGATGCAGTCCATGGCGCTCTCGCCCGGATAGCCCTCGGTATATACAATGTCGGGCACGAACACGAGGTAGTTGTTGCTCACAAAGTACGGGATGTTGATGGTAGAGGCACTTGGCGCAGGTATACGGTGGTTGTGCATACCGTCAGAAGAGCGCTCGTAGAAATACACCATCATCGGGTATTTCTTTTTAGGATCGAAGTTCTCCGGCTTGTACAGGAGGCCTTCCAAAGGAATACCGTCTGTTGATTTCCAGCTTACCAGTTCCACGCTTCCCCAGAGGTAGTCCTTCATCTGCGGATTAGCATCGCTCAGTTTCTCCACATTGGCAAAGCTCAGATCAGTGGTATAGAGGTCGTTGTACTCGCGGAAAGAGCCACGGCGGAACGTGATACGGTCGCTGTTTTTGGCTTTCTTAAACGAGGTATAGCCGTGCGGCGTCATCACCAGTTTCTCCGGCTGAGCTGTTTTGCTCACGTAATCGCGGAAGAAACCGCTTGACTTGTCGGTATAATTAAAAGCGCTTAGGTATAGCGTCGCCTCGGCAGGTATAAACTTCTCTTCGCTGTCGAGCTGCTCGTAGCGCAGGCGAAGCTTGTTTGTGCGGCCATACTTGTCGGTCAGGTTCTCAGGGGCTTTTTTACCGCTTGGGTCCAGTTTCCAAATGTCGAACCGGTCGTACACCAGAAAGGCGTTATCCTTCTCTATCCAGCCTGCTGCTCCGTACGAGCCCGGTAAGGCCGGCACGTCGTTGTCCTCTTCATAAAATGGCAAACCGATGCGCTTGGTCAGGTTGATGTTGGCGCCGCCTTTAGTGGTCATGGCGTGCCAGCTGCTGTCGGTTGGTTCGTACCAGTACACGTACTGTCCCTGCGGCGACAAACGCGGATAGCCTCTTGTTTCTTTCAGTACCTGCTTTGCTGTTCCCTTTTTCAGGTCGATCAGGTAGGCGTCCTTGCGGGTCGGGGTGTCGTAGCCGATGGTTACTTTATACTTCTCGTCGCTCACCCCCAGGGCCACGTCTGACTGACCGTAGGCGTCCAGGTATACGTCGGGCATTTCGAGGGTGGCGAGCTGCTGCATCTTCTTACCGCGCAGGTCGTACATGGCCAGGAAGGAGCGCTTCTGGTCACGGTTCAGCTGTTTGAGCTGCATCGGCTGGATCAGCGGATCTTTGTAACCCCAGATATCGAGGCTCACCTTCTCCTCCTCGAGTTTAGTAGTGTCTTTTTCGAAGCGGGTCGGGCGCGGGAAAGTGCCGAAGAACAAACGACGACCGTCTTCTGAAAAGCGCAGGTTACCGTGCTCACTCACCATCCAGGCCTTTGGCATCCCTTTGGTTACCGTGTCGGCCAGCGTGATGGCTTTATTGTCCTTTCTATTCCAGTGGTAGAGGTTGAAATAGCGCAGCTCCGCTCCTACCGTGTCAGTACTCGCCACATAGGCCAGTTGCTCGCCTGCTTTGTCGGTGCTGATGCCTGTGTAAGTCACCTTACCCGTATCGATCGGCATTACCTTGAGGTCAGCTATGTTGAAGGCGTATACCCCAGCCTTGTGCAGTGAGTCGAGTTCGTCCTTCACGAAGTAAAGCATGTTGCCCTTTTCAGAGAACACGTAATCCACCACGCGGTTGAAGCGATGCTCTTGCCCGTCCTGAAGGTTACGCAGCACCAGCTCTGTGCCTTCCGATTTCTTTTGCTTTGGTTTGGCAGCGGGTTTAGCGGCAGCTGTTTTGGCAGGTTCGGTTTTCGGAGTCTCAAGTATAACGGGCTCCGTTTTGGCCTCCTCTTTCTTAGCTGTCTCCTTTTTCGCCGGAACCGGCTTCTCGAGTTGATAAGCTACCCAATTGCTTCCTTCTTTGGGCAGCTTAAAAGATTTCACGTGCGGCACTTTCACCACGTTCATGTTCTCCAGCGCCACAATGGCCAGTGAGTCTTTCGGCAGGTCATCGCCTTTTTTCTTTTTCAGCTTAAGCGCACGCACCTTGTTATACTCCGGCTTGATTTGGAAAACGGCGTAGCGGCTGTCGTTGGTGAACTCCGCCTTGGTACCACGGGCAAACTCCCGCATGGCCTTGCTGGCGTAGTTTCGGATGTAGAGGGCGCCATCGCCTTCCTGCGGATCGACGTTAAAAAGCACGTACTGGCCGTTGTTGGAGAGCTTGTCTCCGGCTACGCCTTTCCAGCTGTCGTATACGTCGTGGGTGAGTGGGTTTTTGCTGGCTTGCTGTTGTGCCTGCGCCTGAATAAGGCCGGCTCCGAACAACGCCATCAACAATAAGAATTTCTTCATTGTAAAAGGTTTGGCTATCGGTTAGCGGTTTTGATTGGTTCTCTAAATGTACAAATTATTTTGTACCTGCTCGCGTTATACCCTTAGAGGCTACTCTATAAGGTAGGTTTAAAGGCAGATGGTTCCGTAGCAACATTAATGTGCATCCTACGTCATCCTTTTAGACATAACAATTTAACAATTAAACTATTAAGCCTTTAGCAAGCCATTTACCTAACGATTGTTTGGTTTTCAGCTTGAATCCTGATAATTTCACACTATAAAACTATTAGACACAATCCTATGCAAACGAAAGAAGTATATATTATTTCAGCTGTTCGTACCCCGATCGGAAGCTTTGGCGGCACTTTAGCCAGCCTTTCTGCTACGGAACTCGGTGCAGCTGCTATTAAAGGTGCGCTGGAGAAAGCCGGTGTTGACAAGAGCCTGGTTCAGGAAGTGATCATGGGCAACGTGCTGTCGGCAAACGTAGGTCAGGCTCCTGCCCGTCAGGCTGCCGTGAAAGCTGGTCTGGGTTACGAAGTGGAGTGTACGACTGTGAACAAGGTATGCGCATCAGGCACGAAGGCGATCATGTTTGCGGCGCAGGCTATTATGCTGGGCCACAAAGACATCATCGTGGCGGGTGGCATGGAAAGCATGTCGAACGTACCTTTCTACCTGGACAAAGCCCGTTTCGGCGCTAAGCTGGGTCACGGTCAGATGACGGATGGCCTGCTAAAAGACGGCTTGTGGGATGTATACAACGACTTCCACATGGGTAACGCCGCTGAGAACACAGCCCGTGAGATGAAAATCACCCGTGAAATGCAGGACGAATACGCGACGCAGTCTTACAAAAAATCAGCCGCTGCCGCTGAGGCAGGTATGATGAAAGACGAGATCGTGCCGGTGGAGATTCCGCAGCGTGGAAAAGACCCGATCGTGGTATCAGAAGACGAAGAGTACAAGAAAGTAAGCTTCGATAAAATAGCCGGCTTGCGCCCTGTGTTTGACAAGGCAGGTACGGTGACGGCTGCCAACGCCTCTACCCTGAACGACGGTGCCGCTGCCCTGTTGTTGATGAGCAAAGAGAAAGCAGAAGAACTGGGTGTGAAGCCAATCGCGAAGATCCGCGGTTTCGCTGATGCAGAGCAGGATCCGATCTGGTTCACAACGACACCATCTTTGGCTATACCAAAGGCTTTGAAAAACGCCGGCGTATCGCCTGAGGAAGTAGACTTCTACGAGATCAATGAAGCCTTCTCAGTAGTATCGATCGCTAACAACCAGAAACTTGGTCTGGAAGGCGGCAACGTGAACGTGTTTGGTGGTGCCGTATCGTTGGGTCACCCACTAGGCGCTTCCGGTGCCCGTATCGTGACCACGCTTTGCAACGTGCTCGACAAAAAAGGCGGCAAGATCGGTGTGACCGGTATCTGCAACGGCGGTGGCGGTGCTTCTGCCCTCGTGATCGAGAAAATGTAATCTCCGCTTTGCGGTATATTTATTGCATGAAGCCTTACGTTATTTCGTAAGGCTTCTTTTTTATACCTTGGCTACAGATTAAACTGTTTGCCCTACTTTTGATGTTGATGCATTTTAGAATACTATGTCACTAGAAACTGAACTGGCCAACTTCTGGGAGTGGGCCAACATGACGCCCGACACTTATAACGAGGAAAGAGGATTAGGTGAGTGGGAAGCCGAGTACCCTAACTGGGAAGCCATGTACAAGGCCGCCAATGAGGCGTTGGGAAAACTCAACACCGAGTTTAACCATGATGTGGCACAGCTACTCGTGCATGCCCTGGCCATCGACAACGAAGCCGGTGTGGTGCTGAAGAGCGTGGAGGAGAAACTGGAAGACAAGCTCCGTTTTGTCAGAAAAGCGGTGTACTCGAACCAGCCCCAAGCCAGATGGCAAATGGCTGAATTGCTTGGGCACGTTGAGGTAGAGGGCCGTGAGAAGATGCTCCTGCACCTGATCAACAGCGAGCCCGACAAGTATGTGATACGCCGTGCATTGCTGAGTTTGAGCAAAGTGAACCGAGCCAAGGCAGTTGAACTTGCCCAGAAATACGTGAGAGACTCCGACCCGTTTATGAAGCTAGTGGCAAAGGAGATCACCAAAAAACAGGTATAGTTTTATACCACATTAACCAGACAGATATTTTAGTACCCATGTCGAAATTGTTTTCAACCTTGTTTGCCATTATACTTTTGAGCTCGGTGGCTTTCGGACAATCTACCCGCAAGGTGGTCACCTACCACGACGAGTCTATGACTACCGTGAAAGAGGTCTACCACATGACGCCTGACTCGGCTATTGTGGGCTACTACAACCGCTACTACCCAACCGGCGAGCGGGAAGCTTTTGCGAAGTTCGTGGAGGGCAAAAAGGACAGTGTGTTCACGGAGTACTACCAAAACGGACAGCCCCGCATGCAGGTAACCTACGTGCAGGACCAGAAACAGGGCCCTTTCAAGGCATTTCACCCAGACGGACGCTTGTTACAGGAGGGCAGCTACGACAAGGACCAGCAAAGCGACGTGTTCAAGACTTTCTACGCCGATGGTAAAGTGCGCAAGGAGACTTCCTTTGTGAATGGTTTCCCGGAGGGATTGGTGCGAGAGTTTTACCCGAATGGCAAGCTTAAATCGGAGATTACCTACAGAAACAGTCAACAGAATGGCCCTGCCAAAACCTACTTTGAGAATGGAAATCTTGAGACTGATGCCACTTACCGCAACGGTATGCTGGAAGGCTCCTACAAAACCTACTTCGACAATGGCCAGCTCGAAACAGAGGTAATCAATGTAGCGGGTCAGCGAAACGGCACATTCAAGAGCTACTACCGCAGCGGCAAACTCAGCACAGAGGGCAGCTTCGTGTCCGGCAAAATGCACGGACCATCCAAGGCTTTCTTCGAGAACGGCAACCTGCGTAGCATGATCAACTACCGCAATGGGCAGGTACAGGGGCTCTCGCAGATATACTTCGAAGACGGCAAGCTGAAAGAAGAAGGGCAATACAGCAACAACGGCGACGACCGTAAGATCACGACCTACTACCCTTCCGGCAACATAAAAGCCGAAGAGCAATACAAAAACAAGCTGCGCACCGGCAACTGGAAAATCTACTACGATGCTCCGGGCAAAAAAGTGGAAGTGGCGGAAGCCTACAACGCTAACAAGCTGACAGGCGAACGCATTGTCTACTATGAAAATGGCCAGGCCAAAGCGAAGTATACCTACGATAAGGCCAATGGCAAAATCGTGAGCAGTCAGGAGTTCTATGAAAGCGGCAAACTCAAATCGGAGACGAGCTACAAGGATGGTCTGCGGTTTGGCCCTTACAAGCAATATTTCGAGGACGGCAAAGTGGAAGTAACCGGTCAGCACCGCAACAACAGAGCCACCGGTACCTGGAAGTACCACAACGAAGACGGTAAGGTATACAAGACCCGACTTTACCGCAACGGTGAGGTAGTGGAGGAAAAGGAGAAGTAAGGTATAAATACAGGTATAGGATCCCCCGCTTGAGAGAGTGGGGGATTTTTTGTTTATTTTCAAGCTTAAAATAAAAGCTTATACCTGATATGCTCTTCCGCGAAGCCACAACCTTGGACATACCCCAACTCCAGATTATCCGCCACTCGGTAAAGGAAAACATCCTCTCCGACCCGACAAAGGTCACGGACGAACTCTGTGCGCGATACCTGACCAAGCGTGGCAAAGGCTGGGTGTGTGAAGTGGATAACCAGATCGTAGGATTTTCCATTGTTGATTTGCAGGAGCACAATGTTTGGGCTTTGTTTCTGCTGCCTGAGTTTGAGGGCCAAGGTATAGGCAAGCAACTGCACCGTATTATGCTTGACTGGTACTTCCAACAAACTACAAAAATCCTCTGGCTGGGCACAGACCCCGGTACCAGGGCCGAGCATTTTTACCGCCGCCAGGGCTGGCGCGAGACAGGCATACACAGCCGTTCCGAGATCAAATTTGAGATGCGCTACAGCGACTGGCTGGCCCGCAAAAAGCACTAGGCTCCTCTTCTACTTTCGCACCTCACTCCGACTTTTGCCTACCTTCTCCCGTATAGACGAATCAAGTTTTAACCAACCAAAACCTATTCGCTATGCTGGAGGAACTATGGTATAAGAATTCCATCATCTACAGTCTCGATCTCGAAACCTTCATGGACCTGAACGGTGACGGTGTGGGCGACTTCGAAGGGCTTGCCCGCCGCCTCGATTACCTGAATGCGATGGGGATAGACTGCATCTGGCTTGCTCCTTTTCAGCCCACTCCCAACAAAGACAATGGCTACGATATCTCAGACTATTATGGCGTTGACCCCAGGCATGGCTCCAGCGGAAACTTCGTGGAGTTCATGCACCAGGCCAATAAGCGTGGCATCAAGGTCATCATCGACCTTGTGGTGAACCATACCTCCGACCAGCACCCCTGGTTTCAGGATGCCCGCAGCAGCGAAAACGCCAGGCACCGCGACTGGTACGTCTGGAACAAAGCAAAGCCGTCTGACTGGAACGAAGGCATGGTGTTTCCGGGCGTGCAGGACTCCACCTGGAGCTACGACAAAAAGGCCAAGGCCTGGTATTTCCACCGTTTTCACGATTTCCAGCCCGACCTCAACTGGGACAATCCGGAAGTGCGGGCAGAGATCAAACGCATCATCGGTTTTTGGCTGGAGCTAGGTATAGCAGGCTTCCGGGTAGATGCCGTGCCTTTTATGATTGAGTCGCCGGAGCCGAACACAAGCAAGCACGAACTTAACTTTGACTACCTGCGCGAGATGCGGCGCTTTGTGCAGTGGCGGCGCGGCGAAGCCATCTTACTGGGCGAAGCCAACGTAATGCCCGAAGAAAATAAAAAGTATTTTGGCGAAGAGGGAAATGGCATCCACATGATGTTCAATTTCTATGTAAACCAGCACATGTTCTATGCATTGGCCACGTCTAATATTGAACCCCTGGTTGAAGCGCTGGAGGCAACGCGCACCGATTTCCCGACGGTGCAATGGGCGCACTTCCTGCGCAACCACGATGAGCTGGACCTTGGTCGCCTGACAGACGAACAGCGCGAAGAAGTGTTTGCCCGTTTTGCGCCGGATGATGACATGCAGCTTTACGATCGGGGTATACGCCGCCGCCTTTCCACGATGCTGGGCAACAGGCAGCACAGCGAACTGGCCTACAGCCTGATGTTTTCGCTGCCAGGCACTCCGGTTATCCGATACGGCGACGAAATTGGGATGGGTGATGATCTCAGCCTAAAGGAACGCGACGCGGTGCGCACCCCCATGCAGTGGACGGATGATTACCAGGCTGGCTTCTCTACCGCCGACAAACTGGTGCACCCCGTTATCGACAAAGGCCCTTACTCCTACCATCACATCAACGTCGAGAACCAACGCCGCGACCCTGACTCGCTCCTCAATTGGATGACCGCCCTGATTCGCCTGCGACAGGAGTGCACAGAGATCGGCTTCGGGGACTGGCAGATACTAAAAACGAATAAACCGAAAATACTTTGTCTGCACTATAGTTGGCAGGGAAGTTCACTGATCATCCTGCACAACTTCGACGAGAAAGCACACGAGGTGATACTCGACCTGAAACTGGAAAAGAAAGACAAGCAGGGGAAAGAGCAGAAACTGATCGACCTGATGGTGAACTACGAAAGCGAGGCGGATGACAAAGGGAAGCATTACATTACAATGGAGGCCTACGGCTATCGCTGGTTCAGGGCCGGCGACGTGAGCCATTTGCTGAAGAAGGGATAAAATATTCCTAAGGTATAAAGTTCGCTCGCACTATACGCTATACCTTCCTATACCTTACTGCCCTTGTAGATCGATTTCGTCGGTTGGCAGGATCTCCACTCTCACGCCCATTTTTTTCTGGATAATCTTGAAGTGGTGCGCATCTTCTGTCGTGATCAGCGAAATGGCTTCGCCGGAAGCTTCTGCGCGGCCTGTGCGCCCAATGCGGTGCACGTAGTCTTTCGGGGAGCGAGGAAGCTCGTAGTTGATCACATAAGGCAGGAACTTGATGTCTATACCCCGGGAGGCAAGGTCGGTGGCAACCAATACGCGCAATTTGCCTGCTTTGAATTGACGAAGCGCCTCCGTTCTACCACCCTGGCTCCTGTCACCATGAAAAGCAGCGGCTTCTATCCCATGCTTCTTTAGTTTGCCCACCACATTTTCGGCCGTCCGGATAGAAGAGGCAAACACCAGCACCTGTTGCATGTCGTGCTGGCGGATGAGGTAGCGCAGCAAAGGCCCTTTCTTCTCGGCATCCACCTGGTAGGCCACTTGCTTGATCAACTCCGGCACCGTTGCTTCTTCCTGCACCGTCACGCGCACGGGGTCAGTCAGTAGTCTCGCTATCAGATCTTCCACATCCTGGCTCAGCGTGGCCGAGAACAAGAGGGTCTGTCGCCGGGCAGGCAGCATAGCAAGCAGCTTATTCACCTCCTCCTGAAATCCCAGATTCAGCATTTTGTCGGCCTCGTCCAGCACCAGCGTTTCCACTTCCGAAAGGTGCACCGCTTTGTGCTCGATCAGGTCGAGGAGGCGGCCAGGCGTGGCAACCAGCACATCGGTGCCGCTCAGCTTCATCATCTGCGGATTGATGGAGATGCCACCATACACCGCCAGCGTCTTCACCGGTCTGTCCAATTCTCTGCCGAAAGCACGGAATACCTCTTCGATCTGCACCGCCAGTTCGCGGGTCGGCACCAGCACCAGCGTGCGCACATAGCGGTTGCGGCCTGCCTGCTTCTGCTGGTATAGCTCCAGAATAGGCAGCGCAAAACTGGCCGTCTTGCCGGAACCTGTTTGCGCTATACCTAACAGGTCCTTCCCTTTCAGAATGGCAGGTATAGCCTGCGTCTGTATAGGATAGGGCGCGGTATAGCCTTGGGCCTGGATGGAACGAAGAAGTGGCGCAGAAAGGCCCAGTGAGGAGAATGACATAAATTCAGGTATGAAGTCTTAGGCAAATGCCCGTATACCTGCAAAGGTACGAATATTATGCTTCGCTGTCCTTAGGAGCCAGCACGATCTGGGTGCCATACCTGGCCAGGTAATTGAGTAAGGTATAGATGAACAGCGCTACTCCGGACATTTCCATCAGCTCCTCCAGGCAGTAAAGGATGCGGTTGTACAGGTGGTCAATGCCGTAGCGCTTGTACAAGTAGCCTTCAAAAAACTCTAGCCCCAGTGCGCCTGTTACGAAGAGCGCGCCAGACAGCAGGATCAGGTTACGGGTATAGACAGGCAGCCGGAGCACGAAACGCAGAAAATAAGCCACCACAACAAGCGTGAGCACACCATAAGGCACCACCCAGGCCCAGTGCAGCATACCTGACAGGTCGGTTGCCAGGCGAGGTCGCACAAAATCCGCCACCCGCTCGTGTATCTGCGTATTCTCATCGATGGCCATGAACAGGAAGATGCACCCCAGTATAAACCAGTGGCGGGTATAGCCATCCTGTGCAGTGTGTTTATGTTGCCGGTGAATCAAAAAGAGGAGTCCGCTGGCAGCTAACAACATCACCGAAGAGAAAAAAGCGGGGATGTTACTCTCGCCATTGAAGGTAAAATAATACATCAGTATCCGCGTCAATCTGGAGTCATACTGCAATACACTATCCAGAATAATCCCGGCAATATCTGCCAGCAGCAACACGAAAATAATGATGGCTAGCTTCCGGAGCACATTTTCAGGAGAAAGAGAAAAGGGTGTGGTCTTGGGAGAAGTAGAAGTCAGATGCATAGATTGTCAGGCAGATCAGTACGATACAATTAACAGATTCAGGTATACCTAAAAAACACGTTATCTGTTTTCATGCGCGTGGAATGCAAGTCATCAGAATAAGCGAACAGACCCGGTCAATCTGCCCAGCCAAACCTGTGTTCCAACCCTAACCCAACAAATCACGCTTCCCAACAAATTAACAAACCATTTTTTCCACAGAAATAATGCTGCAGCTTAAATAGTTAACAAGTTATCCACCAAACATACCCCCAGGCTTGATTTTTTATTCCTAAATCTTCAAATTATCTTCGTCATCCAAACACGAGCCAACATGATGCAAGACGGACAAAACGCAGCCATTCGAAACGACTGGACACCAGAGGAGATCAAAGCGATTTACTACAAACCGGTTTTGGAACTGATTGTAGAAGCTGCCAATGTGCACAAGCAGCACAAGGCTACTGGCGAGGTGCAGGTATGTACCTTATTGTCAGTGAAAACAGGTGGCTGTCCGGAAGACTGTTCTTATTGTCCGCAAGCGGCTCGTTTCCATACAGGTGTGGATGTGCACAAACTGTTGAGCCAGGAGCAGGTGCTCACGGCAGCGCAGCGTGCCAAAGACGGCGGCTCTACCCGTTTCTGCATGGGCGCGGCCTGGCGCGAAGTGCGCGACAACCGCGACTTCGACAAGGTGCTCGACATGGTGAAGGGTGTGAACGAGATGGGGCTGGAAGTATGCTGTACCCTGGGTATGGTGAACGAGTACCAGGCCGAGAAGCTGAAAGAAGCCGGTCTGTACGCCTACAACCACAACCTTGACACCTCTGAGGAGAACTACTCCAACATCATCACAACCCGTACCTACGACGACCGTCTGAATACGATCGATAACGTGCGCAAGGCAGGTATATCGGTATGCTCGGGTGGCATTATCGGTTTGGGAGAAACAGACGAAGATCGTATTGGCATGCTCCATACTTTGTCTACACTCGTGCAGCACCCGGAATCTGTTCCCGTAAATGCACTGGTACCGGTAAAAGGAACGCCGCTGGAGAACCAGCCGCTGGTTACCGTGTGGGAAATGGTGCGCATGATCGCGACGGCCCGTATCCTGATGCCAAAAACGATGGTACGTCTGTCAGCAGGTCGTGAGCGCATGAGCGTGACCGATCAGGCCCTTTGCTTCCTGGCCGGCGCCAACTCCATCTTCACGGGAGAGAAACTACTGACAACTCCAAACCCTGACTTCGACGCTGACAAGGCAATGTTCGATCTGTTGGGTCTGACACCGCGGAAGTCTTTCAAGGAAGAAGCGCAGCACGTTTGTTAAGGATTTCTTAACTGGCATCCCACGTCAAAAGAGGCTAAAATTCTACTACATTCCTTTCTGTCATCCTGGAAGGATCTTGGTTTAGGGGAATTAGGCAGAGGCTATAACACACCCCTGCCCCTCTCGAGAGGCGATTTCACATGGAGAAAATTTCATCTTGGAGAAGAGAAGGAAATGAATCTTCAAAAGAGCTAATTTTAATCTCGTATTAAACAAGACATCAAGACATTAATCTTATATTGAAATCAGAAAACTGAGTTCTTACCAATGTCTGATGTCCTGAAAAATAAACTACAGCAGAAGCTGGCGGAGCGGGTGGCGCAGGGCAACTTGCGAGAACTCAAAACCACTGCCGGGCTCATTGACTTTTGCTCCAACGACTACCTCGGCCTTGCTCGCAGTGAGAAATTGCGGGCACTCATCTACAAGGAAGAGGTGCACTATAGACATCTACCTTTGGGAGCGACAGGCTCCCGACTGCTATCCGGCAACCACGGCCTTTTTGAAGAGTTGGAAGGCATCATCGCGTCCTACCACAAGGGGGAGTCGGCGCTGCTTTTCAACTCGGGCTATGCGGCCAATGTGGGGTTATTGTCTGCCCTGCCGCAGCGCGGCGACACCGTGTTTTATGACGAGGTAAGCCATGCCTCCATGAAAGACGGTCTTCGCCTGAGCTTTGCCAAAACCTATGCCTTCCGCCACAACAGTGTGGAGGACCTGCGCCAGAAGTTGAAACATGCAACCGGGCAGGTATACGTGGTGGTGGAGTCGGTCTACTCGATGGATGGCGACAAGGCTCCCCTGCGGCAGCTGGCTCAGGTATGTAACGAACTCGGAGCAGCTTTGATTGTGGACGAGGCGCATGCTGTTGGTCTTTATGGCCCGAATGGAGAAGGATTAACGGTGGCCCTTGGGCTGCAGGACCAAGTGTTTGCACAAGTCATCACTTACGGAAAAGCCATGGGTGCCCATGGGGCGGCCGTCGTTGGCCCGAAGGTATTGCGCGACTTTTTGATAAACTATAGTAGAGCATTCATTTACACAACAGGTCTGCCGACGCATGCGCTGGTGGCCCTAAAGTGTGCGTATGCCCTGTTGCCCGAACTCGTGCCGGAGCGTGAGCGCGTGCAGCAACTAGCAGCTCGACTGTACCACAAACTGAACAAACTTAGCGGCATACGCTGCACCCCGGAAGACAGTGTGATCCTATCTGTTTTCCCGCAACAGTCTAAGCAACTTAAGGCGCTGGCGGCTGCCCTGCAACTAGCTGGATTTGATGTGCGCCCCGTGCTGCCCCCTACTGTACCTGTCGGTACAGAGCGGCTCCGCGTGATCGTACATGCCTATAATAGAGAAGAAGAAATTGACGGCCTCGTGCAGGCCATAGCGAAAGGTACATGAAAAGATATTTTGTAACAGGCATCGGAACGGACGTTGGCAAAACAGTTGCCGCAGCCATTCTCACCGAAGCCCTGCAAGCCGATTACTGGAAACCCGTGCAGGCGGGCGGCCTGGACTTCACCGACACAGACATGGTCAAAAGTCTGGTTTCTAATGAAAAATCCGTGTTTCACCCCGAAGCCTATCGCCTCAAAATGGCCGCCTCTCCGCATAAAGCAGCAGCGGCCGAAGGCATCGAAATTGATGTGCACGGCCTGAAGCTGCCGGAGACACAGAACAACCTGATCGTAGAGGGAGCAGGCGGTCTGATGGTTCCGTTGAATAAACGCTACCTGGTGTTAGACCTGGTGCAGCAACTGGGCTTAGAGGTGATCTTAGTTTCAAGAAACTACCTGGGCAGCATCAACCATACCTTGCTCACAGCCGAAGTACTGCGTTACCGTAAGGTGCCGGTGGCGGGCATTATCTTCAATGGAGAGGAAAACCAGACTTCAGAGGACTTTATCATCAAGTATACCGGGCTGCGCCGTTTGCCGTCCATCCGACAGGAGGCTGACTTTTGCCAGGAGGCTGTGGCTGAGTACGCTAAGAGTTTTTCATCATACCTGTAAACCAACATAACAAAGGATACACTTATACCTTGCCTATTGATTAAACTCTACTAAAAATCACTCAATCACTCATACAAAATTGAACCTAGCAGAACGCGACCAACAGGTTATCTGGCATCCGTATACGCAGATGAAGACTGCCGCCCTCCCTATACCTATCGTGCGGGGAGAGGGAGCTCTGTTGTTTGCAGAGGATGGTAAGACATACATCGATGCCGTAGCTTCGTGGTGGGTGAACCTGCACGGGCATGCCCACCCCTACATCGCACAAAAAGTGGCCGAGCAGCTTCAGACCCTCGAGCACGTCATCTTTGCCGGTTTCACGCATCCGGCCGCTGTTACATTTGCTGAACGCTTGATTGAGATTTTACCTGAAGGCCAAAGTCGTATTTTTTACTCCGACAATGGGTCTACGGCAGTGGAGGTGGCTCTGAAAATGGCCATACAGTACTGGCAGAATACAGGTATACCGAAGCGCAAGATCATCGCTTTCCGCAACAGCTACCACGGCGACACTTTTGGCGCCATGGCTGTAAGCGCCCGAAGCACCTTCACGGCTCCCTTTTGGTCCTACTTGTTTGAGGTGTGCTTTATTGACGTGCCAATACCGGGACAGGGGGAAGAAAGTATTAGACAACTCGAAGCTTATGCCCATGAAGGGGACATAGCTGCTTTTATCTTCGAGCCATTGGTGCTTGGCACAGCAGGTATGGTGATGTATAGTCCGGGAGTTTTGGACAAGCTTCTCGCCATCTGTCAACAACATGATATTCTGACTATTGCCGATGAAGTGATGACTGGTTTTGGTCGCACCGGCCGCACCTTCGCCTGCGAATACCTGCAACACAAACCCGATATGGTCACCCTATCAAAAGGATTGACAGGCGGCACCATGGCACTGGGCGCCACCTCCTGCAACGAAAAAATCTACGAAGCCTTTTTAAGCGACAATAAGCGCAAAACCCTGTTCCACGGGCACAGCTATACCGGTAATCCCGTTGCTTGTGCTGCCGGATTAGCGAGCTTGGATTTGCTGCTGCAAGATGAGACACAGCAGCACATCGCCCGCATTGAACTACGTCACACAGCTTTTGCCGAACACTTCAAGTCAATGGCCAAGATAGTCGAAGTACGCCAACAAGGCACCATTCTAGCCGTGGAGTTCGAAGCCAATGGCACTTCCTACTTTAACAAATTAGGTGACACCCTCTATAGTTTTGCTTTGGAGCAAGGTGTAATCCTGCGTCCACTCGGCAACATCATTTATGTCATTCCGCCCTACTGCATCACCGATGCGCAACTTGACCAGGTATACCAGACGATACAAGGTATGCAGGAATTGATCACGGGTGAGCGCTACTTTGAGCCCCCAACCGAGTCAACCCTGCACGATTAGTCCTGAATTCCGCTACCTTTGCGATTGATTTGGAAGCAGAAAGAGAACATATCGTGATTAGAGGCTGTGGCGCTATCTCTCCTTTAGGTATAGATGAGCAATCTACGTCACAGGCTTATTTGACAGGTAGACCCGGTATTTCTGTTATACAGCACCAGGGGCAAGCAACTCCTGTGGCCGCGCTCTCTGCAGCGGGCGAAGACGCCTTACGAAAATTACAGACAGAGAACCCCAGCTATCGCCAACTGGACCGTTCCGTGCTGATGGCCATTTATGCTGCCCGTCAGGCAACTGAACAGGCTGGCTGGCTCAATCCTCAATCAGATCAACAGAATGACCTGGCCGTGAATATCGGTTCCTCCAGAGGAGCCACTGGCTTATTTGAGCAACACTATAAGAATTTTCAGCAGCAAAAACTGTCTGCTTCTGCCTCCCCTACCACTACATTGGGCAACTTGTCGAGTTGGGTGGGCCACGCCGTACATGCGGGCGGTGCACAAATCAGTCACTCTATTACCTGCAGCACAGCCCTAATGGCTGTTGCAAATGGAGTTGCCTGGCTGCGAGCAGGTATGGCCAGTCGCTTTCTGGCTGGCGGCACCGAGGCCCCGCTTACCGATTTTACTATTGCTCAGATGAAAGCGATCGGAATCTACTCTGGGATGCATGAGGCCCCATACCCATGCCAACCCTATGGTACTTCCGGTCAAAACACCTTTGTGCTAGGCGAAGGTGCAGCCGTGCTGGCTCTCGAGAAAGTATCCTCCTCTCAACTCATAAAGGGCGATGTGGTGATCGAATCTGTTGGTTTTGGCTTTGAGCAAATCAAAAGCAAAACTGGTATTTCCGCTGATGGACTCAATTTTCAGCAGTCTATGCGCCATGCTTTGTCTCAACTTCCCGAGCACAAACAAGCTATTGATGTGATCATTACTCACTCCCCCGGCACTAAGGCAGGTGATAAAGCAGAGCTATTTGCAATAGAATCATTGTTCAAGAATAATTCACCTTCCATTACGACTAACAAGCATCTGCTAGGTCATACATTGGGAGCCTCTGGTGCGCTCAGTTTACAATACGCACTGCACTTACTTGCTCAGCAACAAATTACCCTCCTGGGTTATACTTCTATACTTCCCAATAAAACCCCTGCAGCCGTAAATAGCATCATGGTAAATGCTGCAGGTTTTGGTGGGAATGCAACCACTGTTGTCCTTTCAATAGTATAGAACTATCCAGGATTAATTAAATTATTTACACATTCCTGATTCAATTTATAGATGCTCTCTATATAGCTGATTTATTGCACATTTCCTTTTTAAAGCCCTTCTATATCTTTTACCAAAATTGCACTGCTTTTTCAACCATTTCTCCTTGACACCCATACACTTAGCCTTATCCTTATCCTTTTTATTGATAAACCACTCATAACACCAGAAGCAGATTAGATTCAGAATATCACTAGATAAGCCTATAGCAATATAGAAGCTTAAAGATACAATTCATGGAAGAGTGAGGTGTAAAATTTAATCCAATTGCACACTAAAGTTTTATAGCACAGCAACGTATAACCCAATACAATCTAATAGTGAGAAGAAGGAGTAATGGCCTTATTTGAACTGTCAATTTTTGTATTGATTACCCTTTAACAGAGTACTTGCTATAACAAACTTTTACTTAAACTATGAAAAAACATATACTAGTCTCGTTACTACGCAGCAACCTGTTAGTTGCAATTTTTTTCGTGGTCACGATCGTCAGTGCTTTTGCACAATCACCTGGTTTGATTATTCGGGAAGCTGTAAATGGTGGGCAAGATATATTGGACCCGAATAACGATAATTATATCTCTACAACCCCAACCGGATTTTCAGGATCTTCAGATATAGGACCTGCGGTGAGTGAAATACCTTATCGGCCTTTGCCTACACTAACTCCTGAGCCTATTGGTGACATCAGGAGGGGAGAAGCGGGAGGCCATACTGATTTCGTCTCCCCTGCTCCATTGCAAGCTTTTTATGATGGTCAATATTTAATGTTTAGAATGCGGATTGGTGGCAACTCACCGTCACAGCGGGGATATAGTGTCCTCATTGACAGCGACGATACTTTTGCAGGAACCGGCGTTAACCCTGGATTTGAGTACGAGATTGTTTTCTCTTCAGGCTTTGATGTAAGTCTGATCCAGCACAATGGCACTTCAAGGCAAACCCTGTTAAGCGGAATTTACAGTCAATTTTCTCAACGTGCCGTAGCTGCCAGTACAGCAGGAGGAGACCCTGACTATTTTGTAGATTTTTATGTACCATTATCCGCTTTTAACGGACAGATTTCAGCTGCTACTCCACTTCGCTTGGCAGGCAGCACACTTAATATGGGTCAGCAAAGCGCACTACAGGATTTAAGTGTAGTCTCCGACGTAGCTGGCGTTAATTTCCAAAGTTATAATTACGACGCACTAGCAGCTTACCGTGATATTATCGGTACCTTTCCTCCAACTACACTCAATGATCTTGTAGCAGACGAAGTGGATGAAATCAGAACACTTGCACCAGTCATCGACTCTCCAATTAGAACGTCTACCACAACGATAACAGGAACTTCCCGTGAACCAGTAGGCACAATTATAACAGTATCACGTAACGGCACAGCATTAGGCACTACCAACGTTACGGAAGCGGGAACCTGGTCGCTTGCAGTACCGACAGGCACTACGCTCGCAATTGGAAATCAGATCACTGCTACTGCAACTGCAACAGGGCGACCAGCATCTGAGATTTCTAATACAGTGGTGATAACTGGAGTAGTTTGTACAACGGCAGTTCCTACTATTGGTCAACTACCCAACCCAAGAAGAGCTATCAATGGTACAGGTACTACGGGTGCAACTATTAGACTCTACCGCAATGGTGTGCTTGCCCAAACCACACTAGTAATTGATAATAGTTGGAGTGTCGTATTTTGCACTACTGGAAGCAATTGCATCCCAAACGGAGTTTATACAGCCACGCAACAAATAGATAACGAATGTGAATCCAATCCTTCAGAACCTGTAAATATTAGAAATAATAATATAGTAGACCCCTCTGCCCCTAGACCAACAATTGCAGGACCAATTTGTGCTAACACTAATAGTATCTCAGGAACAGCAGTTGCTAACGCTTTTGTAACTTTGCTCTTAAATGATGTTCCCTTATACCTCGTTAGGGAAACAAATAACGCTTATACTGTTCAGGCTAACGCTAGTGGCAATTGGAGTCTGACAGCGAACTTAGGTTTAGAAGAAGGTAATAGAGTTTACGTCAGGGCCAGAACGGCCTCTACTTACTACGGCCAATCTGACCCTACAACCATTGTTACAACCTGTCAATCAGAGTCTCCAGTTATAACAGGTGACTACTGCGGCACTACCACAACTGTATCAGGATCTTCTACAGAGCCGGCAGGCACTACCATCCAAATTTACGCAGGCGGTGAGGCTGTCGGAGGCCCTGGCCAGGTTAATGAAAACGGCTTCTGGAGAGTAACAGGTCTAGAAATTCCGGCAGGCACCGCTATCACAGCCACAGCCACAGCGCCAGGTAGCGATGAGAGTGAACCATCCGAGCCCGTAACTGCTACAGCACAAACATCTAATGAAGCACTCACTATTACCGGACCAATCCTGGAAGGCGCCAGTACAATAACCGGCACCGGTACTGGTGGTGCTCAACTGACCTTATATATTGGAGGTACACCTTTTACCCCAATCGTCATCCCACCAGATGGCAACTGGAGTCTGACCGGATTCTCATCTTCTGAACTATTCCCTGGTGCAGAGATAACCGCTACCGAAACTGCCACAGGCCTATGTGAAAGCGAGCCTATTGAGAGTCTTTTTGTAGAATGCAATCCCCTCACGACGACCTTTACTGTTTCCTCTGACTCGGAAAATGTCCTTTGTGGAGGAAGCGGTACAGTAACAGTGAGCCTGGGAGGGTCAGAAACTGGTGTAGCCTATACCATTGTCCTGCCTGATGGCACAACCAGTGGCAGTTCTGTAATGGGTACAGGCAGCCCTATCACACTTACTTCAGGACCAATTCCGAATGTAACTACTACGTCTCAAGATGTTGAACTTTCAATCAGAGCCAGAAGAGTTACCGGTAGCCTTGGGGATGAACTTCCAGAGAGTTGCTCTGCGAATCTGAATGAAACAATTACTAGAACTATTCTGCCACAACCGCCTACGAACTACACGCTGACTCCGCTGAGCAGTAGTATTTGTGCTGGCTCTACGGTGTCAGTGCAACTTGCCAACTCAGTAGAGGGCTTTACTTACCAATTCATTAATGAAGCAACAGAAGACCTGGTAGGCTCGCCAATAGCTGGTACTGGCAATCCGATAACACTATCAACCGGAGTAATTACAGCAAATGCAACATATGGAGTGGTGATCACTAACAATGCAAATGACTGTGTGTATGTAGATGCCGGACGTTTCAATGCGACTGTCTCTGGCCCGGCCATAGACAGACCATTCTTTACGCCAACTACTGCCGTCTGTGTAGGCGGGCCTGCTACTATCTTTTTAGCTACACAGAACAACTCAACCTATCGCTATAATGTCTATAGGATAGCTCCAAACGGAGCAGAAACACAGATTGGAACTAATATAGTAGGCACTGGTGATGTAGTACCTGTGAGTACGGGCACACTGAATCAAGCTGGTACATATACATTCTATGCAAGAGTGATTGGCGGTAACTGCCTTACTCCTGTAGAGTTACTTTCAAGGCCTACTATTAATGTTGACAATGTTGACGGTGTAGCTGATGCTGGTGGTGACAGAACCGTATGCGGTAGTGAAACAATTCTTACTGCAGCTGTCTTACCAGATCCGGGCACAGGTCGCTGGGATTTTTCAGGAGATTCAAGAGGAGCAATTATTACCAATCCAACCAGTCCTTCTACCACAGTTACCGGTCTTACGACAGGTACCTATACCATAACCTGGACCGTAACTACTTCCTGTGGCGGCACGACTTCTGATCCGGCAGTTGATCAAATTATACTTACCGTTAATTGCCCATCTACATATGTAATCGCTCCACCGAAATACCGAGACGACTACATACCAAATGATATATTAGCTACAGCAGTTGATACTGATGGCGGTATAATAAATGCGGTGCTACTTAGCGGCACTTTCCCTCCAGGAGCTGTACTTGATGCTGACAATGGCAACATATACGTTGGCGAAAACCCAGAAGCACTTGTAACGGGCATCTATACCTTTACTGTGCGGCTGACGGATGCGGTCGGCTCCGTAACTGAAGTTAGCCTGACACTCGAAATTCTGGAAGACTCCCCTGTCATCATCCCACTCCCAGTCGAACTAGTCTACTTCACGGCTACTGTCCGCAACAACCAGGCGCACCTGGAGTGGCTGACGGCTTCGGAACTGGACAACGACCGCTTTGAGATAGAGCGTAGCCTCAATGCGAGGAGCTTTGAGAAGGTTGGCACAGTAAAAGGCAAAGGCACGACCAGTCTGGAGACCAAGTACCAGTACACAGACCGCACACCGGTGCAGGGCACGGTGTACTACCGACTCAAGCAGGTGGATCTGGACGGGCAGTTTGCCTACAGCAATGTGATCGCGGTCAATGCCAAAGGCCTGGCGCGCGAACTGGCCACACAAGCGTATCCGAATCCGTTCCAGGACGTGATCAAGGTAACACTCACGGTGCCAGAGGCACAAGTCGCCGTTATGACCATCTTCGACATCAACGGTCGCCGTGTCATAACCAAAGACCTGGACCTGGATGCGGGGGTGAACGTGCTGGAGCTACAGCTCGGCCAGTTGCAGACGGGCATGTACATCCTCAAAGTGGTGGGGGAAGGAATGGAGTCAACCACCCGAATCATGAAGAACTAAAATCCAGGTATAACACCTGCAGAAAACATGAATCATCCCGAAGTTTAGGAATGGGATGAAAAAGAAAAACCTCCTGTTTTGTGGTTGTAAGGCCATTAAAACAGGAGGTTTTTTATGTTTTCTACCTTTTCTAACGCAACTGCCGGGGCTGATGTTTTCGCGCTGGCCCGTTTTTTCTCCCACCGCCTCGAAGTCTTTCTTTCCCCTTTCCTTGTCCGGCTCGATGAGCTGCTGGACCGCCGCCTGGTGTTGACCTTCCGGGGCCTGTGCCAGGCGCTGGTGCGCCACCGCAGCTGCTCCTCCGCTCTGCTGCTCTCGGAACTGGGAGGGGTGCTGCTCTCTCCAGGCAAAGCCCCGGCGGGCACCAAGCGCCTCTCCAACCTGCTGCGCAGCAAGAACTGGTCCTCGGAGGCGATCTCCGACTACCTGGCCGAAGGGGCCCAGCAGTATGTGGAGGGGCTGCTCGAGCAAGGGCGCGAGCTGCCCCTGCTGCTTTGGGACGAGAGCGTGCAGGAGAAAACGGAGAGCCTGCAGAGCGAGGGCCTCTGCGCCGTGCGCAGCGTGAAGGCTAAACGGCAGCTCAGAATCAAAAAGGGCTACTACGATCCCCCTACCCGCCAGCCGGTGCATGTTCCGGGCTTTCGGTGGGTGGACCTTTTGTGCTGCGGGCGGTGGGCGCCACCTCGGCTGGCCCGCTTTGCCTGGTGGACCGGCAGGGGCAAAAATGCCACCTCGCTGGCCCAAGTGCTGCTCTCGCTGCTCTTGTGGGCCCGCAAAACGTTTGGCAAAGCCGTGCTGCACGTCTTTGACCGCGGCTACGCCTCCAGTAAGTGGCTGGGACTGCTTTTGGCCCGGGGGGACCGCTTTTTGCTGCGCTGGCCCTCGAGCTATAAACTGGTGGACGTGAAGGGGCTTGCAAAGAACGCCTACCGCTTCTCGGTGGGCAGGAAGGCCTCCTCCTCGCGGGTGGTGCGCGACATGGTCCGCAAAGTCACCTACCGCCGCAGCCTGGTCTGGCAGCGCTGCCTGCACCCGGCCTACGACCAGCCCCTGACGCTCATCATCTGCCGGCCGGGCCGCAAGGGCCGCCAGCCCTGGTACCTGTTGACAAGCGAGGAGGTGAAAAGCGACCGCGACGCCTGGCAGCTGGTCTTTGCCTACGCCCGCCGCTGGCAGGTGGAGCAGGCCTTCCGCTTCAACAAGTCGGAAATGGGCATGGAATCCTGTCGTCTGTGGTTCTGGGACAACCGCATGAAACTGCTGTAGATCGTCACCCTGGTGTACGCCTTCCTGCTCTCCCTGCTGGAGAAGGAGCTCCGGGAGGCCGTATCGAATCTCCTGCGGCAGGGCTGCCACAGAACAGGAAAGCGGGGCAGGAAAACTCCCACACCGCTTTACCGCATCCGATTGGCACTGGCCAATCTCTGGAACCTACTCCTTCTAGCACAAAGTCAAACTCCGGGATGATTCATGTTTTCTTTTTTAACTGCTTATGACACATCTGCACTGAATTTACTAAATTTACAGCCAGATTTTGCTCACCCTAGACCTTGCAAAAGGCTATACCTGACCATCATCTGACTATACCCTTTATTTCAAACTGATTAGATGAAAGTTTTAAAGTTCGGCGGCACCTCTGTAGGGTCGCCTGAAAGAATGAAAGCGGTGGCGGACCTCATCAACGATGGATCGCCTAAAATTGTAGTGCTCTCGGCCATGTCGGGTACTACCAACCAGCTGGTACAGATAGCGGAGACGCTCTACCAGAATGCCAACCAGGAAGCCAATGCGCTCATTGATGCGCTACACGATAAATATAAACAGGTAGTAGAAGACCTCTACCTCACCAACGAAAAGAAAAAACAGGCGCTTGAGCTGATCTCCATTCATTTTGATCATATCCGCTCGTTCACGCTGGATCTCTTCACCATCTACGAAGAGCGAGCCGTGTTGGCGCAGGGCGAGTTGCTTTCTACGGCTTTGTTTCAGTTCTTCCTCGAAGAGCAAGGTATACAGTCCGTACTTTTGCCAGCTCTTAACTTCATGAAGATCGACGAGAATGAGGAGCCAGACAATACCTACATCAGCAAAAACCTGAAATTGGAGCTGGAGAAACACCTGGGTGTTAACCTGTTCATCACGCAGGGCTATATCTGCCGTAACGCTTTTGGTGAGGTCGACAACCTGAAGCGAGGCGGTTCAGATTACTCTGCCTCCCTGATCGGTGCAGCAGCCGGTGCCAGCGAAATCCAGATCTGGACCGACATTGACGGCATGCACAACAACGATCCACGTGTTGTAAAGAATACCTTCCCGATCGCGGAACTTTCGTTTGATGAGGCAGCAGAACTTGCCTATTTTGGAGCGAAGATCCTGCACCCCTCCAGCGTACAGCCCGCCAAGCAGAAGAACATTCCGGTGCGTCTGCTCAACACGATGCAGCCTGAAGCGCACGGCACCACCATTTCAGCCCAGACGGGACAAGGCGGCATTAAGGCAGTAGCGGCGAAAGACGGCATCACAGCCATCAAGATCAAGTCAGGGCGCATGCTTTTGGCCTATGGTTTCCTGCGCAGCGTGTTCGAGGTGTTCGAAAGGTATAAAACCCCGATCGACATGATCACGACTTCGGAGGTAGCGGTATCGCTGACAATCGATAACCCGAAGTTTTTAACAGAAATTACCCGTGAATTGCAGGAGTATGGGCAAGTGGAAGTTGACCAGGACCAGTCTATCATTTGTGTGGTAGGTGACTTTATTGCAGAACGCAGTGGCTCGGGACTGAAAATATTTGAGGCGCTCAAAGACATTCCGCTCCGCATGATCTCTTATGGCGGAAGCAAAAACAACATCAGCTTATTGATCAACACAACCGATAAAGAAAGATCCCTGATCCTGTTAAACGAGGGCATCTTTGAAAGGAACAACAGAAATGCTTAATCTCTCTTTGCAGGAGTTGCAGCAGCACGCCACTCCTTTTTATGTATACGACATCAACCTGTTGCGCCAAACCCTGCAGCAGGCCAGCCAGGAGGCCGCCAAGTACAACTTTCAGGTACACTACGCCCTGAAGGCCAACACGAACAGCCCTATCTTGCAAGAGATGCGCGCTGTGGGCTTTGGAGCTGACTGCGTAAGCGGCAACGAAGTGAAGTGCGCCATTGAAAATGGCTTTCCATCGCACTATGTGGTATTTGCAGGCGTGGGCAAGTCGGATGCCGAAATTAACTTTGCGCTGGATCAGGACATCTTCTGCTTCAACTGCGAGTCGAGCCACGAGCTGATCGTGCTGAACGAACTGGCGGAAGCCAAAGGCAAAACGGCCCGCATTGCCCTGCGCATCAACCCTAACGTGAATGCCAATACCCACAAGTACATCACGACCGGGCTCGAGGAAAACAAGTTCGGTATCAACGCCTGGGAGTTGCCCGATGTGTTGGCGCTGCTCAAAACACTGCCCAACCTGTCACTGATCGGTCTTCATTTCCACATTGGTTCGCAAATCACAGACTTGTCAGCTTTCCGCAACCTGTGCACGCGTGTGAACGAGTTTCAGGACTGGTTTGAGTCGCAGCAGATACAGTTGGAGCACATTAACGTAGGCGGTGGCCTGGGCGTGGATTACTACAGCCCAGACGAGCAGCCTATACCTGATTTTGAGGCTTATTTCTCGCTCTTCAACCAATTTCTGGAAGTTCGTCCGAACCAGCAGGTGCACTTTGAGCTTGGCCGGGCACTGGTAGCCCAGAGCGGCACGCTTATCTCTAAAGTGCTGTATATCAAGAAAGGTGTGTCAACGAACTTTGCCATTCTGGATGCCGGCATGACCGAGCTGATCAGGCCGGCGCTGTACCAGTCCTATCACAAGATCGAGAACATCAGCAGCGAGGGTGCAGAGGAACGCTACGACGTGGTGGGGCCCATCTGCGAGTCATCTGACTGCTTCGGGAAAGCCGTGGTTCTGCCAGAGACAAACCGTGGTGATCTGATTGCAATCCGTACGGCAGGTGCCTATGGCGAGGTGATGGCCTCGTCTTATAACCTGAGAGAAAAGGCCGCTGTCGTATACCTTGGGTAGCTCACGGGCACAACCATAACATAATATGAAATCCCCGCCTCCAATCTATGGAGCCGGGGATTTCTCACTCTTAACCCAAAACCATCACAATCAGGTATCTTACATGGCCAGCGAAACCACAAAATCTGGCTCTGCATGCTTAATGAATGGCTGCTTATAAAAGAAGTTAGCCATTTCAAGTGCATTGCCTCGTGAATTTTTGTCGGCACGCAGCACAAAAGTATCTTCGCTCAAGGCACTTACAATTTCAGTATTGGTAGCTGCACTCAGGTGCTTCAGCACTTGGGCAGCAGGTTGCCGGCCCTGTTCTACAGTCACTATAAATTCGTTTGATACGCCCAGTAACTGACCACCAGCCGATTCAAAATAAGGCGCGGCGTAACCAACAGCCGGATCTTTTGATATCTCGGCAAGCGCTACCTCTACCTGCCGACAGCTGAGCCCTGGGGCTAATTTAGCCGGATACAGCCTGGCAGAGTTCGACTGGACAGGTTGACCGAGTGCCTCAATAAACCCATGACGTTCTACCACAGTAGTGGCCTGCTCGGCGCTGAGTTCATCGCTGAATGACAGAAGCACCATGCCGCTATAAACCGTGCCTAAGGACTTTTCTGAATCATTAAAATAATAGGTATGTGAAATGCAGGATGCACCGCCGGCCGCCTGCATGGGATTCAGCAAACCAGGGTCAAATCGCACGTTCCGAATAGGCGAAACGTTGTCATTTCTACACGATGAAAATATAATTATCAGAAGTAGAGAGCTTAGCCAGGGTATATAGATTTTCATTGCTGTCGGGTATTATGAATCGTCCATAAATATTCTTTGTACGATAGTAAAACCACAAACAGATGAAAATGATAGCGTTATTTACATAAATATTTTAGAATATAATCATAAAAGCTCCAATCCAATTTATTAACACATAACTATACAATTAATGTACAATTAAAAATTATAATCATATAAAATATAAAATTGAATTATTCTTATAAAATAAAATCCCAATAACTATCTTTGCGTACTGTGCTTGCTTAGCATATCTAAAGCCAAACTTATTAGCCTCCTATAAGTATTGCTTCCTCACTTCTAAGCTCCTCTGGTATTTTATCAAGCGCTACATCCGACGGAATGGCCGCCACGAATATACCTTGCTGCTTCAGGTAGGCTTGGTGCTGCCTGAGCTGCTGCGGTGTCAGTGAAAGGATTACCTGACTTTGGTCTGTATCCCGGTGCTGATTGTCAGGCTGCAACAGTGCCACAAGTTCCGCGATTTGCGTTGGCTTACCCTGAAACAAAACGGTGAGTTGCTCATTCCCCAGCACGAAAGTCGCCTGGTTAGTGCATAGTTTGGGGTAGGTATAACGGTAGCCACGCACTGCAGCCGAAATGTCGGCCCACACAGCCGAGCCAGTCGGGTGACTGCCAGCGCCACGCCCTTTCAGGAATTGCTTTCCAGCGAACTGTGCCTCTATCTCCAGCCCATTGAATTCCGCTTCTACATCGTACAGCGCGTCTGTATCAGGTATAAATGTCGGCAGCACCTGCAGCGCCACTTGCCCGGTGGCGGTTGCCTGTACTGACCCCACCAGTTTGATGCGACAATTCAGTGCTGTTGCCAGCTCAACAACTTCAGGACTAATGTGCTGGATGCCAAAGTGCAGCACATCGTCAGGATGCACCAGCAACCCATAGGCATGCGCGGTCAAAATGCAGAGTTTGTGCAGCGCGTCTATACCTTCTACATCAAGAGCGGGATCCGCCTCAGCAAATCCCAATTCCTGCGCCTGCTCTAAAGCGGACTGATAACTGCCCCGCTCCGCGTGCAGCTTACTTAATATATAATTAGAGGATCCGTTCAGAATCCCACGCACTTCCACCAGCGGCTCCGATCCATAGTAGGCTTCCAGTGTGCGTAACACAGGTATACTGCCGCACACAGAGGCTTCATACAACAGTACACCCCCATGCCGCTGTTGCAGCTGAATCAGCTCGGGCAGGTTTTCGGCAACCACTTTTTTATTTGCCGACACCACAGTTCTGCCTTGCTGCAAGGCTTGCCGGAGAATGGAGAGCGCCTCTTTGGGATCGCTGATCAGTTCGGCAATGATGTCGAGACTTGGGTCCTGCAGTACTTCCTGCACATCATAAGTGAAAGCGGAGGCTGGCAATGTGCGTGGCTTCTCTTTGTCTCTCACACAGATGCTTCCGATCTCCCAACCCAGGTGTCGGTTGGCTTCTACTACATCGAACAACCCCTGCCCTACACAGCCAAAGCCGATCAGGCCGATGCGCTTCTTAAACTTCTGTATTTTCATAGTGAATGTGCTTTACTTTTTCTGTTTCATAAAATTCCCGGATGGCCTGCGTGAGCTGTGCCGTTTCCACTAAAAAGCCATCGTGTCCGTAGCCGGAGTGGAGGAGCGCGAAACGGGAGCCCGGCATCAGCCGGTGTAGTTGCTCTTGCTCTTCTATTGGAAAGAGCAGGTCTGTGTCCACTCCGACAAAAAGCGCTTTGGCCTGAAGCCGCTCCAGGGCCTTCTCAACTCCTCCCCTGTCGCGGCCAATGTTGTGCGAGTCCATGGCTTTGGAGAGCAGCCAGTAGGTATAAGCATTGAAGCGACTGGCCAGTTTTTCGCCCTGGTATACCTGGTAGGAGGCAGCCCGAAAATCGTCGGTGATGCTGTTGCCCGGCTCCTGCTGACTCGCTTCGTAACAGGTATAGTGTCTGTAAGAAAGCATGGCAATGGCACGGGCCGTTTTAAGGCCCGCTATACCTGCATCTATGGTATTGGTATGCCAGGTCGGGTCCTGCCGGATGGCCATGCGCTGGCTCTCGTTGAAGGCGATGCCCCAGGCCGAATGCCGTGCATTGGAGGCCACCTGTATCAGGTTTTCAAACACCTCCGGCTTTAGGATGGCCCACTCCAGCGCCTGCTGACCGCCCAGCGAGCCGCCGAGCAAGGTATGCACCTGCGCTATACCTAAGTCCTGCCGCAGCAGATCGAAGGCGCGCACGATGTCGCGGTTGGTCAGTTGCGGGAAGCTGTGGTAGTAGGGTTGTAGCGTTTCCGGATTAACTGTAAGTGGTCCCGTGGATCCATAGCAGCCACCCAGGGTGTTCGCACAAACCACAAACCAGTCCGCCGGTTCATATAGTTTTCCCTCGCCGAATAATTCGCCCCACCAGTCGGTGAAGTCCGAGCTGCCCGTGAGGGCGTGGCATACCCACACCACATTGCTTCGGTCTTGGTTGAGTTGTCCATAGGTTGTGTAGGCCAGTTGGAAGCCGGGAAGCAAGGCCCCTGACTCCAACTGGAATTGTTTCTGATAATGAAATACTAATTGTTCAGGCATTATGCTTCGTTCAATACAGGTTGTTCGTGGTGCTGCCGTACTTTGGCAAAAGCCTGTTCCAGGTCAGCTTTGATATCGTCAAGGTGCTCTATACCTGCGGATAGGCGCAGCAAGGTAGGCGTCACGCCCGCGCTCAGCTGCTCCTGCTCCGAAAGCTGCTGGTGGGTGGTAGAGGCCGGGTGTATGATCAGGGTTTTGGCATCGCCCAGGTTAGCCAGGTGACTGATCAGTTGCAGGCTGTTCACAAATACCTCCGTTTGCTTTTTGTCACCTTTCAGGTTGAATGAAAGCACGCCGCCATACCCTCGCTTGAGGTATTTCCTGGCCAGACCATGGTACTTGCTGGACGCAAGGCCAGGGTAGTTCACGCTTTCCACCTGCTCATGCTGCTCCAGCCATTCGGCCAAAGCGTGCGCATTCTGCACCGTGCGGTCCACCCGCAGCGAGAGTGTCTCCAGGCCCTGCAGTAGCAAAAAGGAATTGAACGGACTAAGCGCCGGACCGAAGTCACGCAGGCCCTCTACCCTGGCTCTGGTAGCAAAGGCGATGTTGCCGAAAGGTCCGTCAGATCCGAATACCTCCCAGAAGTTGAGTCCGTGGTAGCCTTCGGACGGCTCCGAGAACTGCGGAAACTTGCCGTTGCCCCAGTTGAAATTGCCGCCGTCCACGATCACACCGCCAATACTGGTGCCGTGGCCGCCGATCCATTTGGTGGCCGACTCCACCACTACGTTGGCGCCATGCTCCAGCGGACGGAACAAGTAACCGCCCGCTCCAAACGTATTATCCACCACCAGCGGAATATCGTGTGCTTTGGCCACTGCGGCGATCGCTTCGAAGTCAGGAATATTGAAGCGCGGGTTACCGATCGTTTCCACGTAAATCGCTTTTGTGTTTTCGTTGATCAGTTGCGCAAAGCTTTCCGGCTCGTCATTATCGGCAAAGCGCACTTCTATACCTAGTCGCTTAAAGGATACTTTGAATTGGTTGTAAGTGCCGCCGTAGAGGAAGCTGGAGGACACAAAATTGTCGCCGGCCTGCAGGATGTTATTGAGCGCGATGAACTGCGCAGCCTGTCCTGATGCCACAGCCACCGCCGCCACACCGCCTTCCAGAGCAGCAATGCGCTTTTCAAACACATCGGTGGTTGGGTTCATGATGCGGGTATAGATATTCCCGAACTCCTTCAGTGCAAACAGGTTGGCACCGTGCTCGGCATCTTTGAAAACATAGGAAGAAGTCTGGTAAATGGGCACGGCACGGGAGCGAGTGGTTGGGTCGATTTCCTGGCCGGCGTGCAATTGAAGCGTTTCGAAATGAAGTGTATTAGACATAGTCGTGCTGATTAAAATTTTGAAAAATATAGAATAGATTAGCTTGTTTTAAGACAAGAATGCAGAATTGGCTACAGACGGACGCTCACAGGATCTACCTGAGGCTCGACGGAATTGCAGCAAAAAAATCGGAGATTGGTCGCGCTAGCAACAGCAGCAACACATGCACATTCGGCTACAACAGATAGTAGCGCAGGTATGGGCATGCGAAATAACAGGCAGTTGATCTGCCAGTGTAGAAAATAAAAGAAGTTGTGTTGGCTTGGTTCCCTTTTCCATAACGTTATCAATTTATATACATCCGGACTTCCGGAATCAGGAATTAGCACCTTGCCTGAGGCTGGTTGCTAGCGTTTCACAGAGCCTGTCTCTCCACGCTTCTTTATAAATCGATACCCACAAAGGGATATCAGACTTGATGATGCAAAGCTAGAGCAGCATTTTAAATAATCCAAATAATTATTTCAAATAATTTCAAATTCATCTAAAAAATCAATTTCACGCACCTACCTATCAGCAACTTACACACATTATAAGAACCACCAGCTATACCTGTTGATTTACTATCTTCGAATAAGTATAATTGCCTGCCCATAACAATCTTAAGCTATACCTGTTGTGCAGGTATAAACTACCTGACAGAACCTGATGAAAATACTCCTGACCGGCGCAAACGGCTACATTGGCAAACGGCTCCTGCCTGTGCTGGTAGAGGCACAACACGAGGTGGTCTGCCTTGTCCGGGATCCGCGCCGCTTCGAGGTACCTGACAGTCTGCAGGGCAAAGTACAGGTAGTGAAAGGGGATCTGCTCCAACCGGAAAGTCTACAGGATTTGCCGATTGACATTGAAGTGGCTTACTACCTAGTACATTCCATGGGTTCCGGCTCGGCAGACTTTGAAGAAGCCGAAAAAACATCGGCTTCAAACTTCGTCAGCTACCTCAACACGACCAGCGCGATGCAGTTGATTTACCTTAGCGGTATCGCCAACGACGCGCATCTGTCGAAGCACCTTTCCTCTCGCCGCCACGTGGAGGATGTGCTTGCCCAAGGCAAAGCGGCCCTCACCGTGCTTCGGGCCGCGATCATCATCGGGTCGGGTAGCGCCTCTTTCGAGATCATCCGCGACCTGGTGGAGAAGTTACCTGTGATGGTGACACCCCGCTGGCTTAACTCCCACTGTCAACCCATCGCCATACGCGACGTCATGTTTTACCTGACCGCCGTGCTAGGCCGTGAAGATTGCTATGACAAACGCTTCGAGATCGGGGGCCCCGATGTACTGACCTACAAGCAAATGCTGCTGCAACTCGCTAAGGTCCGAAACCTGAAACGGCACATCTATACCTTGCCCATACTCACGCCCAAACTTTCCTCATACTGGTTGTACTTTGTCACGAGCACCAACTACGCGCTGGCCCGCAGTCTGGTAGAGAGTCTGCGCAACGATGCGGTGGTGAAAGACAATAGCATACAGAAGCTTATCCCGCACAAGTGCCTGAGTTACGAGAGTGCTCTGAATCTGGCTTTTACCAAGATGGAGCAGAACATGGTGGTCTCTAGCTGGAAGGACGCCCTGGTGAGCGGCACGATCCAGCTAGACTTCATGGATTTTGTACAAATACCAGAACATGGCGTTCTCACTGACCGGCAGCGCATGCGTTTTGACAGAGCCCCGGAAGAAGTAATGGACAACATCTTGCGCATTGGCGGCGAGCGCGGGTGGTACAAGACCGACTTCTTGTGGGAGATACGCGGCCTACTCGACAAAATGGTGGGTGGCGTTGGACTGCAGCGCGGACGAAGACACCCAATCGATGTCATTGCCGGCGATTCGATCGATTTCTGGCGTGTACTGGCAGTTGACCACAAGGGCGAGCGCCTGCTACTTTACGCTGAAATGAAACTTCCCGGCGAAGCTTGGCTGCAATTTAAAATTTGCCGCGAAGCCGATGGCAACTACCTCGAGCAGTTGGCAGCCTTCCGTCCGGATGGGCTGGCAGGCAGGCTTTACTGGTATGCAATGCTACCATTTCATTTTATCATTTTTAAAGGAATGGCGCATAACATCATACACTACCAAGAGTCGCTAAAAAATAAAACTTTGCCTCCGGTACAACATTCTCAATAATGTACAAACAATAGATTTCATAATATAAAACTATCGCTATACTTAAGAGTATACTGCAATGTCCAGACTCAGATGACTATCCTTTCTGCGAAGACATTTTACATTTATACCTTTGCCTTATAACTCTCAGCGACAAAAATATTTTAACTTTGCCCCTCTCTAACCAAACAGACCTAATGGAGGCCATAAAAGAAACGAATTTCTCCTTCGCCGGGCAGACCGGTTTTTATAGAGGCAAGGTACGCGACGTTTACTATTTTGAGGACCGCTTAGCGGTAGTAGCCACCGACCGTATTTCGGCTTTCGATGTGGTGTTACCGCGGGCTATACCTTACAAAGGGCAGGTACTGAATCAAATAGCAAGCATAAACCTTAAATCTACTGCTGATCTGGTACCAAATTGGGTACTGTCGACGCCAGACCCGAACGTAACCATTGGATACCGTTGCGAGCCTTACAAAGTGGAGATGGTGATCAGGGGTTATCTGGCAGGCCATGCATGGCGCGAATACAAAGCTGGCAAACGCAGCGTTTGCGGTGTAGGGCTGCCAGAAGGGCTGCGCGAAAACGACAGATTGCCGGAGCCTATCATCACCCCAACGACCAAGGCCGACCAAGGGCACGACGAAGACATCTCGCGTGAAGAAATTTTATCAAAAGGCATTGTATCTGAGCAAGAATATATTAAATTAGAAGCTTATACCCGGGCGCTCTATGCGAGAGGCACGGAACTTGCCGCACAGCGCGGACTGATACTGGTGGACACCAAGTATGAGTTCGGCAGCTACAACGACGAGGTATACCTGATTGACGAGATCCACACGCCGGACTCATCGCGCTATTTTTATCTGGAAGGATACGAGGCGCGTCAGCAGAACGGCGAGTCGCAGAAGCAGCTGTCAAAAGAGTTTGTGCGTCAGTGGCTGATCGACAACAATTTTCAGGGCAAAGAAGGGCAAACCGTGCCTGAAATGACCGATGAAGTGGTGCACAGTATTTCTGACCGCTACATTGAGCTTTACGAGGTTTTCACGGGACAGCCTTTTCACAAAGAAAGTTACGATAATGTGCTCTCACGCATAGAGAATCACATCGTAGAAAACATTTTTAACGAGAAAAATTAGAATTATTAACGTGGATTTTGGTACATTCGCGTTTAAATCCTTTACTGGTAGATCTATGAAGTACACGATTGATAAGAAAGAAAACTACACGATTATCACGATAGACGAGAAGAAACTGGATACTTCAATCGCTCCGGATTTAAAATCTGAGTTCGTGAAATTGAATGCTGAAGGGATCACCAACCTGATTCTTGACCTCAATAACGTAAAATATACCGACTCTTCAGGTCTGAGCTCTATCCTGATTGCGAACAGACTTTGCAACTCGTCTAACGGTTTGCTGATTCTGACTAGCCTGCAGGACCACGTGATGAAACTGATCACAATCTCTAAACTGGAGTCTGTGCTTAACATCCTTCCAACGGTGGAAGAGGCGATCGACCGCGTGTTTCTGCACGAGATCGAGCAGGACCTGACCAACAAGGAAGACTAGCAAAACCTACTTTGTGGATTTCGAACTCAGGATACTTGGCAGTTCGTCGGCCACACCCTCGGCAAACCGGCACCATACCGCCCAATTGCTGACCATCGACAATCAGCTTCATCTGATTGATTGCGGAGAAGGAACACAAATGCAGCTGATGCTTTACAAGATAAAGCATCAGCGCATTTCTAACATCTACATTAGCCACCTGCACGGCGACCATTACTTTGGTCTGGCAGGTCTGCTTTCTACCATGCACTTGCAGGGCCGCCCACAGCCACTGCATCTCTTCGGCCCTCCTGGCCTCTCCGAAATTCTCAGTCTTCAGCTTAAGTACTCCGGCACTAATCTATGCTACAAGCTCGTTTTCCACGAGCTGGACACCGGCCTTTACCGCAAAATCTATGAAGATAAGAAAATCACAGTGCACACCATCCCCATGGAGCACCGTATCCCCTGCTGTGGTTTTCTGTTCCGCGAAAAGCCCAAGCCGCGTCCGCTCATCAAAGAAAACCTCCCCGGCTTCCTGACGCCGCCACAACTCGTGCGTTTGAAATGGGGGGAGGACGTACGCGACGAGCAGGGAAATGTACTGGTGCGCAACTCCGTGGTAACACTGGAGCCCAAGCGCAGCCGCAGTTATGCCTATTGCGCCGACAGCAGGTATAAGCCCGACCTGCTCCCCTACTTGCGCGGCGTTGATCTGCTTTACCACGAAGCCACCTTTACGGATGAGCTGCGTGAGCGGGCACACTATACTTTCCACAGCACTGCCCGACAGGCCGCCGAAATGGCCGCCGCCGCACAGGTACGCCACTTGCTGCTCGGTCACTTTTCAGTACGCTACAAAGACCTCACGCCCCTGCTCGATGAGGCTAGGGAGATCTTTGCGAAAACCGATCTGGCAGTAGAGGGTAGTATTTTCTGCGTGCAGGAGTAAGTCCAGTTACTCCCATCGTCTGCGGAATTGTTAATCGCAAAAATTCCTATCTTGCTGCACCATTTCTATACCTATGGCGGCAACCCCATCCCTCGAGAAAAAACGCACCAACCTGTTCCTCGTCCTGAGCGGCATCTTTCTGGCCAATGCCCTGCTGGCGGAATTGATCGGTGTGAAGATCTTTTCGGCCGAAGCACTGTTTGGTTTACAGGGAGCCCAGATCGGGATCATGGGCGAGAAGTTCGACTTTAACCTCACAGCTGGCGTCATCATCTGGCCTGTCGTGTTTGTGACCACCGACATTATCAACGAGTATTTTGGCAAGTCGGGTGTGAAGAAAGTCAGCATCCTGACGGTGGTTCTGATACTCTATGCCTTCCTGGTCATTACGATCGTGACAGGTCTGCCGCCTGCCGCTTTCTGGCTGGATCTTAACAACCAGGATGCAGCCGGCAATCCCTTCAACATCGACTATGCCTTTAACTCCATTTACCGGCAAGGGCTGGGCATCATCATTGGTTCGGTAGTGGCCTTTCTGATCTCGCAGTTTCTGGATGCCACTGTCTTTCATTGGCTGCGTGGCTTTACGGGCAGCAGTAAGATCTGGCTGCGGGCCACAGGCTCAACGCTGGTATCACAGCTGATCGACAGTGTTGTGGTGCTATTTGTAGCCTTCTATATTTTCGGAAACTGGCCGCTTTCGCTGGTGATGTCAGTGGCGGCAATCAATTATATTTACAAATTTTTCATCGCCCTCGCCCTCACACCGGTGCTATACCTAGCACACTATCTAATAGACGGTTACCTCGGCCGCCGAACCGCCGAAACCTTGATAGAGACAGCCGCCGAGGAAAGCAAAGAATAGCCTATGTTATTTAATATTTGCTTTTAAATTGAATACAGCCGTATCTTTGCAGTCTTGCAATACAAAATGGCTGCACACTTAGCACATACACAGATTTTCATAACGGGGTACGTCCTGCACGACCTCTAACAGTCGCCATTTCCGAAACCGGACCTGTGTAAGTCCACCCTATACCTTATTTTTTTCTACTTAATTTCAAAGGGACATCTATGTTCAGAGGCATCCTTTTGGTATTCCTCGGAGCGTGTAGCTTCGGCATACTATCCACATTCGTAAAACTAGCCTACCAAGAAGGCTATACTCTGGGTGACGTTACAGGCACGCAGGTCTTCTTTGGCTTTGTTATACTTTGGAGCATCGTACTGGTACGTCACCTCATGGGCCGCCGCAATTTGGGTGTGTCAGCGATGAACAAACTAAAACTGGTAGCTATGGGTACCAGCACGGGTTTGGTGAGCATCTTCTATTACAAATGTGTGCAGGCCGTGCCGGCCTCTATCGCGATCCTGCTGCTGATGCAGTTTACCTGGATCAGCCTGCTGCTGGAGGCGGTGATCAAACGCAAAATGCCCCAGTTCTCGCAGGTCATCATGGTGCTGCTGGTGCTGCTGGGCACAGCCATGGCAGGTAGACTTTTCTCAGGCGCTATACCTGATTTTGACCTGGCGGGTGTCGGCTACGGACTGCTGGCGGCTGCCTGTTATTCGGTTTTCCTGATGATCAACGGAGCAGCTGGTAACAACCTGCACCCGACTACCAAAAGTGCCCTTCTATTGACGGGTGCCACCATATTGGTGTTGAGTATTTTCCCTCCCATGTTCCTGGTTAATGGGGCTTTGGGAGATGGCCTGTTTAAATGGGGGCTGCTGCTGGGTGTATTTGGCACAGTCATTCCGCCACTGTTCTTCGCCTACGGTATACCTCGAACCGGTTTAGCGCTAAGTGCCATCCTGAGCTCAGCGGAATTACCGGTGGCGGTAGCTATGTCCTACCTGGTGCTGCAGGAAGAGGTATGGACGGTGCAATGGCTGGGTGTGGCGCTGATTCTTGTAGCCATCATCGCGAGCAACCTGAACAGGTTATACCAGAAACAGAAAAATAAAAAGTTGGCAACAGCTTAACCGATACAAGATTGATTGATTGTTTTTTTTACTTAACCCGAGCAAGCCTATGATGTAATTGACTTTGAACAATAAGATTTGATTTGATTTTTTTGAATGGCTGGGTGCCCGCTCTCACGTGATGCGCCTGGTCATTTGCTTTTATATCGGAACAGGTAGCGAATGGCCAGCCAAGTGGTGCAATTTACACGTGTCCTTTACTTTGTCCCAACTCCTACGCCCTACTTTCGTATCTCACATCCTGGCACCAAGCCATGCGATTGACATCCCTGCGTTGCCTTCGCTACAGCACAATAAATTATATTTTCAACAGTTAAAACAGAAATAGCCCGGTCGAAAACGCGCTTCTGAAAAACTGGTATATTTTCTGATAGGATCAGCCCGAACGACAAACACGAAACGACATGAAAGCAATAATCGCACTTTTCGTCCTATTCTCCCTCACCCTGGGTTTGCAGCAAGTACAGGCACAGTCTGGCAAAAGCTACAAGGAGTGGCTGGAGGAAAACCGTGCCGGCGGTAAGAAAACAACAGCGAAAGCTCCGGCGAAAGGCAAAGCCAAACCAGCCAAAGCCGAGGCAAAGCAGCCTATAGAAGAGGCACCTGCTCCTGCACTCGCATCGCCTAATGGCACCTTCAGAGGGACATTGGCCTGCAAGGACTGCCAAGGCATTAAAACGGAACTTACGCTGAATGGCGACTCCAAAGGTTCGTTTACAATGAAGCAGGTATACATGGGCAAACCGGCAGAGAAAAGTGTGGTGAACAGCAGCGGCAAGTGGTTCCTGGCCAAAGGCAACAAGCAAAACCCTGATGCAGTGGTGCTACAGCTTATCCCTACCGCCGGCGACATCGATCCGATGTATTTTCTGCAGGTGAGTGACACGGAAGTCAAGCTGCTCACCAAAACACAGGACGAGATAGAAAGCTCAAAAAACCACTCCCTCAAGAAACTTTAAAGTGCCAGGTATAGAATTGTAGTAGTCGGGCTAGGCGTGTTATCAGCAATTTGCGTTATTTTGCAGCTGTAAACCATTATCCCGACTATGGCACGATACCTTACGGGCATTCAGAGCACAGGCCGTCCGCACTTGGGCAACCTGCTGGGTGCTATCCTCCCAGCCATCGAGCTTTCGAAGGCTTCGCAGGAGCAGGCGCTTTACTTTATAGCCGACCTGCACTCCCTTACCACCATCCGCGACCCGCAGGTGTTGCGTCACAACACCTACTCGGTCGCCGCCGCCTGGCTGGCCTGTGGCTTCGACACTGATAAACACATCTTATATCGCCAGTCGGACGTGCCGATGGTGACTGAGCTCAACTGGTACCTCAACTGCTTCGCTCCTTTCCCGATGCTGGCCAATGCGCACTCGTTTAAGGACAAGTCGAGCCGCAGAGGATTAGCTGATGTGAATGCCGGTCTGTTCACCTACCCGGTGTTGATGGCCGCTGACATCCTCATGTATGACGCCAACATTGTGCCGGTAGGCAAAGACCAGGTGCAGCATCTCGAGATCACCCGCGACATTGCCAGTTCGTTCAACCACATCTACGGTGAGACTTTCGTGCTGCCGGAGGCGAAGACCGACGAAACCGTGATGACCGTGCCGGGCATTAATGGAGAGAAGATGAGTAAGTCTTACGGCAACATCATCGATATATTTGAAGCCGACAAGCCGCTGCGCAAAACGATCATGAGTATTGTGACGGATAGCACCCCGCTCGAAGACCCAAAAGATCCGGACGAGGATACCACCTTCAAGCTTTACAGTCTCCTGGCCTCTCCGGAAGAAATTCTGCAGATGCGCCACAACTACCAGAATGGTGGTTATGGCTACGGCCATGCCAAGCAGGCGCTCTATGAACTGATTGTGCGCAAATTTGCCAAAGAACGTGAGCTGTTCAACTACTACATGAACAACCTAGCTGAAATCGATAAAAAACTGCTGGAAGGCGCTTCAAAAGCAAAAGCCATTGCCACGCCGGTATTGGAGCGCGTGCGCCAGAAACTGGGCTACTAAGCGCTATACCTGTCAAAAATAAAAGCGGCTGCTGAAATTGATTCAGCAGCCGCTCTTCGTTTATACCTATACCTTAGGCTCCTATGCCGATCGGGCGGTCGTTGCGCGACCACTCGCTCCAGGAACCCACATAGAGCGTCGGTATACCCAGGCCGGCATAGTCCATGGCCAGTGCTGTGTGGCAGGCTGTGACGCCAGACCCGCAGTGCACCACCACATGTTCCATATCGCGACCGTCCAATGCAGCTTCGTATTTCTCCCGCAGCCTTTCAGGGGATAAATAGGTGCCATCCGCAGCGAGGTTTTGCTGAAAAGGGATGTTCACAGCCCCCGGAATATGCCCGGCCACCAGATCAATCGGTTCAGTCTCCCCACGGAAGCGAGCAGCATCGCGCACATCCACCACCAGGTAGTTCGGGTCCTTGACAGCCTTTGCGACTTCCTCCATTGTGATGGTTGGCAGTTCCCAGGCCTTGAATGGGTATGGCTCAGCTGGCTTTGCTTGCTCACTTGTACTGCTGACAGGTATACCGGCTGCCACAGCGGCCTGATAGCCACCATCGAGCACCTGCACTTGTGCATGTCCGGCAGCCCGCAGCATCCACCAGAATCGGGAAGCAGCGTTTGCCCCGTTCATGTCATCATACACCACCACGTGGCTGCTATGAGCTATACCTAGGTGGCCAAGCAGCTTTGCAAATTTTTCCGGTTCAGGCAAAGGGTGCCGTCCACCCTGGGCTGCGTCAGGTTTGATGTCCGCCAGGTCTTTGTCCAGGTCAATATGCAGGGCCCCTGCCAGGTGCTCCTGTTCGTATTTGGTGCGGCCATTGGGACCGGAGCGGGCATCAATTAAAATCAGGTTACCTTTATGCAATAGTTCAGATAGTTCTTGTGCAGTGATGAGTGGGGACATAGTGAATTGATTTAAGAGGATAATACTCCTGTATTTATATTACTAAAGATAAGTAAGTCGTGTTCGATTTACACACCAAATTGACTCAGATGATGATCAGCGTATTTATATTCCAAAATACCAATTCGCTCCTTCGTCATTTTTCCCAAACGCTAATTCGCCTTATACTTTACCTAAAAAACCTTGTTTATAGGCTGGCTATCCTTCCCCAAAATCCATCCGTTCCAATAGGTGTGGTGGTCAACCATTTGGTTAACATTCATTTTCCCCCATTAGGCGCTACCGTCAGCAGTTACGGAAGCTATTCTGTCAATGATCTTGTCCCGGGAGCGCTTATTAAAAATTGATTTCACTTTCTGCTCGATTTCATGGCTTTTACTTTCTTCAGGTTTGGGTCGGCTACAAATTTCCCGTATTCTGCTGTTTCCGCTCCGTAGATGGCAATTTTTCCTTCGTTGTTGCAATGGACGCCGAAACCGTAAGTTTTTGTCAAAGGCGAAGCTCTGAAACAGGCTTGCCCTTTCGAGAAGAATTGTGCTCTTGCCTGCTCATATTTAGCTTCGGCCAAATCATTTCTGTCAGCAAAAACCTGAAATAATATATCGTCAGAAGTATAATGGTACGGATGCTTAGTAAGCAAATCATACTGCATTTCGGCGACAGTCTTCTTCTCGCCTTTTGATGCAGGTCTTATTCCACAAACCGTTTTGGTGTCTTCCGCCACTTCAATAAAAGTGTCAAAGTAATTTGTGGTATGTACTTTCATTTTAGTTTGATGTGGGTGTTTGGAGGCCTCTTGTAAGCGGCGGCCGAGTCTGATGTTTACAAAATGCCAACCACTGGCATTTTTATTTTTCTTGTTTTTTGCAGGTTATGAACCAGAACTTTTGTGAGGCCCTGTTTCCTTTATGCTTGGCGGGTTCATCTATCTCTTTTGCTTCAATTATCCCATACCTGCCAAATTCTTTTTCTACAGAATCTGAATCATAGAAGAATAGCTGAACACCATGCTTCATTTCAAATCTGTCCTTGCTTAATTCTTCCCCTTCCCCATAAGCAGCATCATTTTTTGAAATTGCAACAAAGACCATGTACCCATTGGGCTTCAGTTGCTTGTAACAGTCATTAATCAACTTAGCCCTTTCTTTTTCACTTAACAAATGAATTAAAGCGTAACAGAAAATCCCGTCGTATACCTCTTGGTCAAACGGCATCACACTAACTGAACCTTGATAAACTTTCACATCATCTCCGTAGTGCTTCTGGGCCAGTTCGATGGCGGTTTCTGAAATTTCTATCCCAGTTACCTTAAATCCAGCATCGGCGAAGATTTTCGCATTTCTGCCGTAACCAAACCCGGGTATCAGAATTTTATTGAGCCTGTTTTCTCTAAATAAGTTCAGGGCTGCAATTGCAGAGTCAGCAGGTTCAAATCCCCACATTGTTTGTTTATCTCTAAAACTTGACTCCCAAAATTCTGCCATCATATTTCCTGTGAAATCAAATAAGACGATGATTCTCCTTACTCGTAGCTTACCGTCTTGTATAAACGACGAGGAGGCTATCGGCCGCTTTGGCGTTTATACCTTGTTGTAGTGCGTTGTTTTTAAAGTATGTTGCTGGTATATTTTCCTATACCTTTCAAATTAGCAACCCCGTCTTCTCTTTCCGCAAGAGATTTTAATTCCTTGCAAAAGTTGTCTATTGCGTTTGGCTCTAAAATCAATTCCATGGAGAGTTTGTCTTTTTCTTCTTTTCTGTATTCAGTAGGGACATTCTCTTCCATCGTTATTTGCACGCCGCATTTTCCTGTTGGGCCAATTTTGTAGAAGTCCATTTTGAAGAAAGCATAGCTATCCTTTTCTCCACAAGAATGAGTTACTGTATCCTTATTGAAAGGGAATCCATCAAGTTCATGTGCAAACTTGAGCAATGAATTTGATACTTCGTAAACTTCTGTTATTCCCGAATATCGCCCGTTACTTGCAGATGCACGCAACTCAATCAAATGCTCGTCTTTCCAGATAACTTCAAGTGTTAATTTGTTTTCATTCATTTCTTTACAATGCACTACAACTACCTACTAGCAGGAATACCTACTCCCACTATCTGCACTATGTGTAGAGTTTCATTGCCACCTCTTTTACTCTAGTTCTACTTAGGGTCGTCTTTCGTTTCCATACTTCCATAGCACAATACTAATATAGTTTTAATTCTATAGATCTACAAGCGAAGCATTTATGTTGTCCACTATGAAACTGTGAATACCGGTATAGGCTTAGTTTCTAACCATCTGGCAGGTATAAGGAGCTAGCATATACCTTCGGGCTGAATCAAAAAAAACCACACGCACCCTTGACACCTAAGAGCACGTGTGGTTTTATCCCGAAGCAGACCGCAGCCTGCTATTTTCTTCTAAAGCGATACCTTACTCGGCTTTCCAGAGCTCCCGCTCCTGGTCGCCGATCAGCACTACGAAACGGGCAGGATTGGCAGTCAGCACCAGACGCATCTCTACTCCCGGAAACTCATCCGACTCCACCCATACGCCTTCGCGCTCACCATCCGGGGTTACATGGTTGCCGTTCAGGGAGCTGGGCAGGTAGGCAGTTGGAAGCAGGATGTCCGCGTCGGAGCGCAGTTTACCGTGTACTTCTTCCAAAGCATCTTCCAGGTAATCGCCGTACTCCTCATTGAAATCGTCTTCCATGTCGTGGAGTTCCTCTTCCATATCGTCGTAGCGCTCGTCGTTGTAGTCCAGCGCATTCAGTTCTTCTTTCTTGCTGATGATAGCCACCAGCGAACTGTTTAGTGCATTTGCGTTCATAGCGTCGTTCTGTTTTTTACAAAGTTGGAAACATGCCTTAGTAATTGCAAGAATTAACAATGATAATTTGCTGCGGCCCTTACTGGGTTTTGATAAACGTATAAAAGCTGTATTTTTACACAAAACATCTTTTAAACCATACCTATACCTATGGCAACAGATATTCTGCCCCTGAACGGCACCGACCATATCGAGTTTTATGTGGGTAACGCCAAGCAGGCCGCTCACTTCTACCAGACGGCTTTCGGCTTTAAGCTGGTAGCCTATGCCGGCCCCGAAACTGGTGTGCGTGACCGCGCCTCTTATGTGGTGCAGCAGGAGAAAATCCGCTTGGTACTCACTACTTCACTGGACCCGAACTCAGATATTGCCCAGCACGTGCACCTGCACGGTGACGGCGTAAAAGTGCTGGCCTTGTGGGTAGACGATGCCGAAGCCTCTTTCCGCGAGACGGTAGGGCGCGGTGCAAAACCAGCCATGGAACCGAAGACCCTCACTGACGAGCACGGCGAGGTGAAAGTAGCCTCTATCCATACCTACGGTGACACCATCCATACCTTTGTGGAGCGCAAAAACTACAACGGCGTGTTCATGCCGGGCTATGTGCCGCGTCAGAGCGAGCTCGACATTGAGCCGGTTGGCCTCAAGTATGTAGACCACTGTGTGGGTAATGTGGAGTTGGGCCGTATGAACGAGTGGGTGAAGTTCTACGAAGATGTGATGGGCTTTAAACTGCTCCTTACCTTCGACGACAACGACATCAGCACCGAGTATACCGCACTTATGTCGAAAGTAGTGTCGAACGGAAACGGCTACATCAAATTCCCGATCAATGAGCCGGCAGAGGGCAAGAAAAAGTCACAGATTGATGAGTACCTGGAGTTTTACCGCGGTGCGGGTGTGCAGCACATTGCGGTGGCCACTAACGACATTCTGCATACCGTAGCAGAGTTGCGTCGCCGTGGCGTGGAGTTCCTGCGTGTACCGGAAACCTATTACGAAGACCTGCTCGAACGCATCGGCCACATCGACGAAGACATGGAGGATCTACGCAAACTTAACATCCTGGTAGACCGCGATGACGAAGGGTATCTGTTGCAGATCTTTACTAAACCAGTAGAGGACCGACCAACCGTATTCTATGAAATTATCCAGCGCAAAGGCGCCAAATCATTTGGCAAAGGCAACTTCAAAGCCTTATTCGAAGCCATCGAACGTGAGCAGGCGCTGCGTGGTAACCTTTAGTCCGCAAGCAAAGTATAGCACGGTGTAACCCGTGTTAGACACCACTATTTTGATATATCGATAGCACACCAGTTCTTAAAACCGCTATGCGGTAAACGAGGGACTGGTGTGTTTTTTGTGGGTTTGGAGGTATAGCGGAATAGAGCGAATTAGTGATTTGGTGGGTGATTGTTAGAATCAGGATTTTCAGGATTTAAAGATTTTCAGGATTCTCGCAAATAATTGACACACCCCTGCCCTTCTCGAGGGGGAAATATTTTGCAGCTGTCTATTATAGCTATAAGCCCTGTAGCCCAAACCATACAGACCACTGGCAGGTATAGGAAAACTAACTTGCACCTCAGCTACGAAGCAGAAAGCTATGCCATGTGCACCAGTGACGATTTTTTGTTTGAGCGGTCAGCGAGTTCAAAATCGTCTTGATTTTTTTGCCTACTTTTTTCATCAAGGAAAAAAGTAGGGCCCGCCCGGCCAGGGCAAGCTATGAAACAGAATTAGCTTAAAGTATAGATAGGCGGACGCTACGTCAGATATAGATACAGGTATAAGGTATAGGTATAGGTATAGCCAATACGTTAGCAATATCCTGACACTGGGCCAGAGGCCCCACGATAGCAGACACGAGTGAGGACGCTCGCGCCATACACTATATTACAAACAACATTATCATCAATACATACATTACGAAAAACTATGATTGAACCAGCTATACAGCAAAAAATAAACGCCTGGTTGGGCGGCAACTACGACGAAGCGACTAAATCAGAAATAAACGGCTTGCTCGAGCGTAACGAGCACGAGGCACTGGCCGATGCTTTCTACAAAGACCTCGAGTTCGGCACAGGTGGATTGCGCGGCATCATGGGTGCCGGCAGCAACCGCATGAACCGCTATACCCTGGGTATGGCTACGCAAGGGCTTTGCAACTACCTGAAGCAAAACTTCCCGGGAGAGCGCGTAAAAGTGGCCATCGCCCACGACTGCCGCAACAACTCCGACGTGTTCGCCCGCATTGCCGCTGACATTTTCGCTGCCAACGACATCGAGGTGTACCTGTTTGAGGCTCTCCGCCCTACACCGCAACTTTCCTTTGCCATTCGTCACCTGGGCTGCCACAGCGGCGTGGTGGTAACTGCTTCGCACAACCCGAAAGAGTACAACGGCTACAAGGTGTACTGGAACGATGGCGCACAGGTAACCGCTCCGCACGACAAAAATATCATTGCCGAAGTAAACAAGATCACTTCCATTGATGAAGTAAAGTGGGAAGCAAAATCTGGCAACATCCACATGCTTGGTCAGGAAATGGACGAGGCTTACATGGCCAAAGTGCAGAGCCTTTCCATTTCGCAAGATGCCATCCGTAACCAACACGACCTTAAGATCGTGTTCTCTTCCATCCACGGAACAGGTATAACGCTGGTACCCGAAGTGCTCAAGCGTTTTGGCTTTACCAACGTGCACATCGTAGAAGAGCAGGCCACGCCAGACGGCAACTTCCCGACGGTGGTATACCCGAATCCGGAAGAGAAGGAGGCTATGACCCTGGCGCTGAGAAAGGCCGAGAAAATTGACGCTGACCTGGTAATGGCTACCGACCCGGACTCCGACCGCGTAGGTATAGCCGTTCGGAACCTGAAGGGAGAGTTTGAACTCCTCAACGGTAACCAAACTGGTGCCCTTTTGATGAACTACCTCCTGCTAGCCTGGCAGCAAGCCGGCAAACTGACCGGCAAGGAGTTTATCGTGAAGACCATCGTAACCACCGACCTGATCAAGGACATTGCCGACAGCTATAATGTGAAAATGTACGAGACGCTGACAGGCTTCAAGTACATCGCTGAGAAGATCCGTGAACTGGAAGGAAAGGAGCTATACATTGGTGGTGGCGAGGAAAGCTACGGCTACATGATCGGTGACTTTATCCGTGACAAAGACGCCATCTCTGCCTGCGCCCTAATCGCTGAAATGGCGGCCGTGGCAAAAGACAGAGGCCAGAGCCTGATGGAGATGCTGGTGGAGATCTATACCCAGCACGGCTTCTACAAAGAGGAACTGGTATCGTTCACCAAAAAAGGACAGCGTGGCGCAGAGGAAATTCAGCAGATGATGGCCGACATGCGTGCCAATCCACCTCAGATCATTGCCGGCTCCAAAGTGCTCGAGGTAAGCGATTACAAGCACAGCACCCGCAAAAACCTGATTACGGGAGAAGAGTCGAAGCTGGACCTGGAGAGTTCCAACGTGCTGCAGTACCTGACTGAGGACGGCAGCAAGATCTCCGCCCGCCCATCTGGCACAGAGCCGAAGATCAAGTTTTACATCAGCGTAAACGAACCCCTGGCTTCCAAAGACGATTTTGATGCTGTTGACCAGCAGTTGAACCAGAAGATTGAGCAGATTCTGGTGGATTTGAAGTTGAGGTAAGGTTGATTGTTAAATTGTTGAATGGCCGAATTGTTGGAGGTATAGCTTCCGACAGTTTGGCCATTTTTTATGCTGTCAGCGCTTACTTGCATCAGGGCTACCTATACCTGCTTTGCTCTATAGCTAATGCATTTTGCATTTATAGCAACCTGAATTGTTTTATAGCTTCGCCTGTGCGGCGGGCACTCCCTTTTTGTCTTGACACAAAAAGTAAGCAAAAAGGTCAAGACGATTTTGAACTCGCTGACCGCTCAAACAAAAATTCGTCATTTGCGCACCTGGCGTGGCTACTTCTTTTATAGTCAACGTGCAAGTTAGTCTTGCTATACCTGCCAGTGGTGCGTGTGGTCAGTTTCTACAAGGCTTATACCTGTGAATTGGCAGTTACAGACTCCCCTCCTTAGACAAGGAGGGGCAGGGGTGGTTGGACCCGGTACTTCAGACAGGCATGATCCAGATTTCTCACCGGCGTTCGAAATGACATCATTATACCTGCCAATGACCATTTGCTACAGGGCTTATACCTTAGCAACGGCAAAGTCGGAAGAGTCCCCCTTCGAAGGGGCAGGAGGATGATAATCGCGCACGGCTCCTTCCCCTGTTTTAAGGGGAAGGTTGGGATGGGGTTACAATCGTGCACCAGAATCCCGTTAATCCTCTAATCCTGTAAATCCTGATTCAGACAAGCAATTCCTAAAGACCTCGCGGTGTGCGCAGCTCCCGCGAGTGTCTAAACCGACGATCATAACCATACCTATACCTCTTCAGCCGCTGCCGATCTGTTAGATACCCGCAGGTCTGCAAGACGCTGCGAGGTCAAGTCATCTCCCAAGCTGGCTCTAATGCCCTACCATACACCCAAATTGGGATAGGGCAATCAATGTCCGTACCTTTATAGAAACAAAGTAACAATCACAATGGATATATCATTCTCTCAAATAAGCCACATCATACAAAATCGCAGAACCACTAAACCTGGTAAAATGAACGGGCAACGTATACCTGACGAGCAGATAAAGCAACTACTCGAGCTAGCCGACTGGGCTCCTACACACGGGCACACGGAGCCCTGGCGCTTCAAGGTATACGCCGGCGACAAAGTACAGGACTTCTGCCTGGCGCATGCTGATCTATACAAAAAGCACACGAATGAAGAGAAATACATGCAGCAGAAGTATGACAAACTGCTACACATGGGTGACCAGGCCTCGCACGTGATCGTAGCTTATATGCAGCGTGGTAATCTCCCTAAAATTCCTGCTCTGGAAGAAATAGCTGCCACTTCCTGCGCCATCCAAAACTTATTGCTGGGTGCTACCGCCTTCGGTATAGCGAGCTATTGGGGTTCTGGTGGTATGGCCTATCAACCACCTATGAAAGAAATGCTACACCTGCGCGATGAGGATGTTGTACTGGGCATTCTATACCTGGGTTATGCAGATGAACCTGCAGCAGAGGGTAAACGCACGGTGCCACTGGATGAGAAAGTAGAGTGGATGTAAAATAAAAAAGCCGCTGGCTCTGGGCGCAGCGGCTTTTTTATAATTTTTACCGACACAATGACTCCGGTTAGCAACTCACTAAAGAAGCTGTATTATCAGCAATTGTTAGGAGCTTTCTTTTGTATCCTTTGCCTTTTATCAGTTTAACTTTTGTCTAATCCTTAAAACGGTGGTTCCTCGTCAAAACCTGAGGCCGGGAATCCTCCCCCACCCTTACTGCCGTCGTTCATACGGCTTCCCAGTCTGATAGCGCCTGGTGTTTCCGTGTCGAAGCTGCTGTTCGGCAATGCATTAAAGCCACCGTCACCACCAAAATCAGAGTCCAGGTTCGTGAACTTGGTATACTTGCCAATAAACTTCAGCTGTACGTTTTCCAACGATCCGTTACGGTGCTTGGCAATGATCACCTCTCCTACCCCGGCCGTTGGGTTGCCCATTTCGTCTTCGGTGATGCCATAGTATTCCGGACGGTAGAGGAAAAGCACCATGTCAGCATCCTGCTCAATGGAACCGGATTCACGAAGGTCAGACAGCTGAGGACGCTTGTCACCACCACGGGTTTCCACGGCACGGCTCAGCTGCGACAGGGCAATTACTGGCACGTTCAGTTCCTTGGCCAGCATTTTCATGGCTCGCGAAATAGAAGCAATCTCCTGTTCACGGTTACCACCACCCTTGCCTTCCGCGTTTCCGCTCATCAGCTGCAGGTAGTCGATGATTACCATCTGGATGTCGTACTGCGCTTTTAGGCGGCGGCACTTGGTGCGGAGCTCACGAATGGAAAGACCGGGCGTATCGTCAATAAAGATCGGGGCTTCGGTGAGTTTTGCTATTTTATGATTGAGCTGCGCCCACTCGTAATCTTCCAGGCTGCCTTTCTTGATCTTTTCAGAATCGAGCTCGGCTTCCGAAGAAATCAGACGATTCACCAGCTGCAGCGAGGACATCTCAAGCGAGAAGATCGCCACACCCTTTTTGAAATCAACCGCTGCGTTGCGCAGGCAGGAAAGCACGAAGGCCGTCTTACCCATCGCCGGACGAGCTGCCAGAATGATCAAATCCGATTTCTGCCAGCCGGACGTTACGCGGTCCAGGGCCGTCATACCGCTTGGCACGCCAGTCAGACCGTCGGTCTGCTTGCGTTTCTCTTCCAGTTCCTTGATAGCGGCATGCATCAAAGAGCGCATGTCGTCGAAATTCTTGCGGATGTTCGATTCCGATACTTCGTAGAGCTTGGCCTCTGTTCTGTCGAGCAGTTCGAAAACGTCGGTGGTATCTTCAAAAGCACTTGAAAGCACTTCGGAGGAGATCGAGATCAGGTCGCGCTTGATCGAGTTTTCCGTGATGATACGGGCGTGGTACTCGATGTTGGCCGCCGAGTTCACACGGGTTGTCAGCTGCGTGACGTAGTAAGCACCACCTGCTAGCTCCAACTCCCCGTTTTCGCGAAGCTCGTGGGTTACCGTCAGGATATCGATCGGCTCTGACTTGTCGAACAGGGCCAGGATCGCTTTAAAAATGCGTTGGTGCGCCTCTTTATAAAAAGAGTTGGGTCGCAAAATGTCGATCACCGTGGTAAGCGCATCTTTCTCCAACATCAGAGCGCCTAGCACGGCCTCCTCCAAATCTAGTGCCTGCGGCGGTTTTTTACCCAACTCTGCCACGGCAGGCGCTTTTTTGCTCCAGGTGCCGCGGTTGCCAGTTGGCCGCACGTTCATTTTCATCTCCTCCATACCACAAATTTAAAAAGTAAGCCGCCCAAGTAATCCACAAATTACGGAAGATATCCACATATTAGCGTATAGCTATTTTTATTTAGCCGAGGAATTATAATTTTGTCGGTTCGCTAAATGCATAGCACGGATTATGGAGAGAACGGATTTTAAACACATTCACCTGATTGCCACAGGTGGCAGCATCATGCACAATCTTGCCCTGGCGCTGCATGACCAGGGTATAAAAGTGACTGGTTCGGACGACGAGATCTACGAGCCGGCCAAAAGCCGGCTGGCGGCTGCAGGTATACTGCCGGCTGAGGAAGGCTGGTTTCCAGCAAAATTAGACAACCGCCCGGATGCCGTGATTCTGGGGATGCACGCCCGCGCCGATAACCCGGAGCTGCTTCGCGCACAGGAGCTGGGTATACCGGTCTACTCTTTCCCGGATTTCATTTACGAACTGAGCAAGCACAAACAGCGCATCGTGATCGGCGGCAGCCATGGCAAAACGTCCATCACCTCCATCATCATGCACGTGCTCCAGCATTGCAGCCGCCTGTTCGACTACGCCGTGGGCGCTCAGTTGCAGGGCTTCGACCGCATGGTCAAACTCACGGAAGAAGCTCCGATCATCATCATCGAAGGCGACGAGTACCTTTCTGACCCGATCAAACGTGTACCGAAATTCCACCTGTACCACCACCACATCGGGGTGATCAGTGGCATCAGCTGGGACCACATCAACGTGTTCCCGACGCCGGAGGTATACCGCGACCAGTTTCGCATTTTCGCGGAGATGACCCCAAAGGCCGGTACCCTTATTTACAACCAGGACGACGAGCAGGTGCAGCTGGTGGCCGTGCCGCGCAACCCCGCCGACATCAACTACATTGGCTATACTGCGCACCCGCACAGCATCGTTAACGGCAAGACCATTCTGCACACGAAAAAAGAGGGTGATATAGAGATCCCGCTTTTCGGGGAGCACAACCTCCGGAATATAAGCGCAGCAAAAGAAGTCTGTAAAAAGATTGGTATTAAGGCACCTGACTTTTACGAAGCGCTCAAGACGTTTAAGGGAGCAGCCAAGCGACTGGAGAAACTTGGCGAGAACGAAAAAACCGTGATCTTCCGTGACTTTGCCCATGCACCTTCCAAAGTAAAAGCAACAACCGAAGCCGTGAAAACGCAGTACCCGCAGCGCAAGCTCGTGGCCTGTGTCGAGCTGCATACCTTCAGCAGTCTCAACAAGAATTTCCTGCCACAGTATGCCGGTGCCCTCGACAAAGCCGATGTGCCGATCGTGTTCTTCAGCCCTAAAACGGTGGAGCACAAGCGCATGGAGATGCTCTCAGAAGAAGATCTGCGCAGCGCTTTCGGCAATCCGCAGCTGCAAGTATACACCGACTCATCCGCATTGCTCGAGCACCTGAAAGGGATGGACTGGCAGAACGCCAACCTGCTGCTCATGAGCTCCGGTACTTATCAAAACCTTGACTTGGAGGCGCTCAAAAAAGCGGTTCTTTAAACCACCCAACCATGCAATTGAACCTGAAGCGCCCCATCGTATTCTTCGATCTCGAAACCACCGGCACCGACATCTGCAAAGACCGCATCGTCGAGATCAGCGTGTTGAAAGTGATGCCAAACGGCGAAGAAATACTTAAAACACGTCGCATCAACCCGACTGTGCCGATTCCGCTCGAGTCGAGTCTGATCCACAAGATTTACGACGAGGACGTAAAGGATGCACCTACTTTCCAGCAGGTGGCCCGCAACCTGTACCAGTTTATGGAAGGCTGCGACCTGGGTGGCTACAACCTGGTGCGCTTCGACATACCTTTGCTGGCCGAGGAGTTCCTGCGTGTAGGTATAGACTTCGACATCGACAACCGCCACGTGGTGGACGCCTGCCGTATTTTCCATATGATGGAGAAGCGCACGCTTTCTGCCGCCTACAAATACTACTGCAACAAAACGCTGGAGAACGCCCACAGCGCCGAGGCCGACACCGTGGCCACTTACCACATCCTGAAAGCACAGCTGGAGCGTTATGAAAATACCGTAGTAGAAGTAGCAGAAGGTATAGAAGAGGCTCCTATCCAAAACGATATGGCGCAGCTACACAAGTTCACGTTCGAGAAGTCAGCCGACCTGGCTGGCCGCATTGTGTACAATAACGCCGGACAAGAGGTCTTTAACTTCGGCAAGCACCGCAACGTGCCGGTAGAAGAAGTGCTCAGCAAAGAGCCCAGCTACTACGACTGGATGATGAAAGGCGATTTCCCGCTGTATACCAAAAAGATCCTGACCCGCATTAGATTGAGAAACATGCAGAGTAGCGTGTCTTAGATCTTTATATAGGGCCACTACCCCAAGGATTTACAGGATTAAAAGATTCTCAGGATTTCAGATGATCTAAATCCCAATTAAAAACAAAAAAAGAGCGGGCTGCCAGATAACTGGCAGCCCGCTCTTTTTTTGTTTATACCTTAGACTAATTCTGTCTCGAATTTTTCAACCTCACGCCTTGCAGCAGGTTATTGCCTTCCTGCACCTTGTGGCGGCAGTCGTAACCGGCCGCCCTGATCGAGCACTGACAGCCGGTGATCCGATTGTCCTCGAAGGTGAAGTAACAGAAATCACAGCCAGCGGTGGCTTCGCAAATGTGCTTCACCGACTTGCTGCTCAGGTATAGGCTGTTGTCTGACGCCACATCCAGTTCCAGTGCCATCGAGCGGAAAGAGCCATTGTACATACCCAAACCCACCAGGTAATAGGTAGCAGGAAGCTTCTTGTTGTCCTGCACCTTATGGATTGTCACTTTGTTCACCACAGTTCCGTTGCCAAATTCCTTTATAAAGGGCTGCACCAGCTCCTGCTGCGGTACTACAAAGTCGATCTCGTCCAACACCACCTGTGCCAACAATTGCCCGTCATACTTAGGTCCGGCCTCCTCGTCGAGTGGCACCTCTTCACTTTCCTCCGGAAAAGCTTCGCGGCGCGAACAGCCAGCCGCTACCAGTAGGATCAGAGTCAGGGCCAGCGACCAGCGCAGGCAGGTCAGCAGCAAGTGCCGGCCATTGGCTAAGGGTGATGGAGTCATGTAGGTTTATCGGGTTAGTGTTTATTTCTTGTAGTATTTCATGGCCTCAGGCATATAGCTCTGCAGGTTAGCACGACGTGTACCAGCGCTCGGGTGCGTGCTCAGGAACTCCGGTGGTGCCTGACCGCCTGACTTGGCTTCCATGCGTTCCCAGAAAGGAATCGCTTCCTGCGGGTTGTAACCTGCCATGGCCATAAAGATCAGTCCCAAACGGTCAGCTTCGCTCTCCTGGTTACGGCCATACTTCAGCATGCCCAGCGTAGAGCCGGCACCATAGGCTGTCATCAGTAACTGCTGCGCTACACCCGGCTGTGTACCGGCCAGGGCAGAAAGCGTCTGGCCACCGAACTGCTGCGCCAGTTGCTGGCTCATGCGCTCGTTGCTGTGCTTGGCAATAGCATGGGCAATTTCGTGCCCCATTACCACGGCAAGACCCGTCTCGTTCTGGGCGATCGGCAATATACCGGTGTAAGTCACTGTCTTACCACCCGCCATAGCCCAGGCGTTCACCTGCTCATCCTCGATCAGGTTATGCTCCCACGCGAAGCCCTGCAACTGGTCTGACATGTTGTTGGCAGCCATATACTGCTCCACGGCACGCTGAATACGCTGTCCGGTGCGTTTCACCATGGCCGTAGCCTGTGCGTCGCGCGACAGCTTGTTCTCTTTCAAAAACTGGTCGTAGGCGTCGTAACTCATTTGCATCATCTGCGCGTCTGACACGAGACTCAGCTGTCTGCGGCCTGTGATCGGTACCGTCGTACAGGCTACCATCATCACTGCTGCTATCGAAAAGGCAATTAACTTCTTGTACATAGTTTTAAAATTTAAATGACTCTTTCAAAAAGGCTTTTCAAATTTTGAACCAATTTTTAAGAATCAGAGTAGAGTGGATCGTTTAATATGATAAAATTACTATACTTTAACCGATAAAACAAAGTGCAAACTGACACAAAACCACAGTCTGCCACCTTGTCCGGCATTAAGGAGGTATACGAACGCTGTATTATAAAATGTTGTACACCCTATGTGCACAATAAAGGGAGGCTTCTCTTGTTAAAGTATAAAAAAGGCTCCTACACATTAAGGCTGCACGCGATCAGAAAAAATTGTCCTGAAACAGATTCTTTTTGCAGAATCATGCTGCACCGAAACCGGATATAGCCTATTTTTGAGAATCGATAAAGAAAACTCCCTTAACATTTTATGAAAATAGTAGCCATCGGCCGCAATTATGCCGATCACATAGCTGAACTGAAAAACGAAGTGCCGGACGAACCGGTGATATTCTTTAAGCCCGACACAGCCATTCTCCGTAACAACGAGCCTTTTTACTATCCGGAATACAGCCAGGACATACACCACGAAGTGGAGCTGATTCTGCGCATCGGCCGCGAGGGCAAGAACATCGACAAGAAGTTTGCCCACAAGTATTATGATGCCATTGGTCTGGGTATAGACTTCACGGCCCGCGACCTGCAGGCCAAGGCAAAGGCCAAAGGACTGCCCTGGACGCTGGCCAAAGGCTTCAACGGCTCTGCCCCGGTGTCGGAGTTTCTGTCGCTCGACCAGTTTGAGAGCCTGCACGACATCAACTTTAAGTTGGATGTAAACGGCGCGACCCGCCAGCAAGGCAACTCGAAGATGATGCTGAACACCTTTGATGACATCATCGCATATATCTCCCGCTTCATCACCCTGAAGAAAGGCGATATTATCTTTACAGGTACGCCTGAGGGAGTGGGCCCGGTGCAGATCGGCGACAGATTGGAAGGCTATGTTGAAGATAAAAAACTACTCGACTTTGAAATTAAATAAGCGCCTCGCGCTCCTTTTCGCTTACATTTTCACTACCCTTGCAGCGGACGCCCAACCGGCGCCAGAACAGGGGTACTTTATGTTCCCCATCAAGCCAGGAGTGCGAAACTTCCTATCCGGCTCCATGGGGGAGATACGCGCCACCCACTTCCATGGCGGGATCGACATTAAAACCGACCAGCGCGAGGGCTTGTCGGTATACGCTGCCGCTGACGGGTATATCTCGCGTGTCAAGATGTCGACCTACGGGTATGGTAACATTATCTATGTGACGCATCCGAACGGGCTCACCACTACCTATTCGCACCTGCTGGCCTTCTACGACCCTTTGGCGGACTATATGCTGCAGAAACAGTACGAGAAGGAAACCTTTGAACTAGAGGTGTTTCCCGAAAAGAACCTGTTCCCGGTGAAGAAAGGGCAGATCATCGCCTTGTCCGGCAACACAGGTGGCTCGGGCGGGCCACATCTGCATTTCGAGATTCGTGACTCGGAAGACCGCTTGTACAACCCGTTGCGCTGGGGCTTTAAGGAGATCATCGACACCACGCCTCCAGACTTGTTGGGCTTGGGTATACAGCCACTCAACATTTATGCCCGCATCAACCAGGAGTTTGCGCGTAAGGAGTATACTCCCAAGAAAACCAATGGCGTGCATACCTTGCCAGACACGGTATATGCGCACGGCCTGATCGGTTTTGAGTTACAGACCATCGACCGCTACGACGATACCCAAAACCGCAACGGCACGCAGGACGTGACCGTGTTCGTGAACGACAAACAGGTATACAACCACCACATCGACCGGGTGCCATTTGATCTTTCGAAACAGGTATCGCAACACGTGAACTACAACGTGTACCGCCGCACGGGCCGCACCTTCCAAAAGGCCTATGTGGACTACGGCAACGACCTCCCACTCTACACTGCACCACAGAACCGGGGCAGACTCAACGTACAGGCCGATTCGATATACCATGTGCGCCTGGTAGCTAAAGACACCTACAACAATGCCTCCACCCTCACCTTTGTGGTAAAGGGGCAGAAACCAACTTTCACGCAGGCGACTAATGGCAAGGTGGCCAAGCCACAGCTAAGCTACGAGATCATTGGCAACATCCTGAAGGTAAACGCTTCCGACACGTCGGCTACACCGCGCAACGTGGAGATGGTGGTGAACAACCAACGCCTGATGCTGGTGCCGAGCTATACCAAAGGCGCTGCTTCTGTGAGTCTGTACGACCTGCGTGGCGGTCTGCCGGAGTCGCTCGAGTACTGCGGCACCACGACCCCGCTTGATTTGCAGGCCGCTATACCTTCTGGCCAGGAGCACAGCTTTACGAACCGCGACATGGCCATCCGCTTCGAGAAAGCGAGTTTGTATGATACACTCTACCTGCATGCGAAAAAGGAAGGCGATGTGTATACCATCGGCGATTACTTCACGCCCTTGCACAAGCCCATTAAAGTGACCATTACACCGAGCACGCCGGTTACTGACAAGAGCAAAGCCGCTGTCTATTATCTGGGTCTGGGCAAAGGTCGCGGTATGCTGGGCGGTGTTTGGGACGGCAACAGCATCACTTTTTCAGCTCGGGCGATGGGCAAGTTCAAGGTACTCGAGGATGTAAAAGCCCCAACTATTAAACTGCTCAGTAAGAGCCCAACCCAGATCAAGTTCAGGATCGGTGATGACCTTTCGGGTGTCAACTCATTTCGCTGTGAAGTAAACGGCAAATGGTTGCTGATGAAATACGAGCACAAAACTGCGACCATATACTCCGAAAAATTAGATAAAAGCATACCTTTGTCAGGCAAGGTGGTTTTGAAGGTGAAAGACAATGCCGGTAACGAGGCAGTGTTTACGACAACCATTTAAAATCATAAGCCTTGTGCATTGATTTCTAGCGAAAAGACAACCTGCATAACAGAGTCGTTTCATTCTAAGAAAACAGGCAAAAAACTTACTGTAATTCTGTTAAGAAACTTGGTTGAAATAGAGGGCCCCTTCCCCCGGGAGGTTAAGTTGAAGCTACTTGCTCCCAAGATCCTTACAGGATGACAAAAGAAGTAAAATGAAATGACCCTGACCTGCAAAGGACATAAAGTACCGGATAAAACTGAACAAGCGGGGGCACAAGGTATAGCGTATACCAGCGGCGCCAGCGAAAAACAGAAACCCATGGAACTGAAAATCGGAGACAAAGCCCCAGAGTTTGAGGCAAAGGACCAAGACGGCAACACGGTAAAACTAAGTGATTACCGCGGCAAAAAAGTGATTCTTTATTTCTACCCGAAAGACGACACTTCCGGCTGCACCGCCCAAAGCTGCAATCTGCGCGACAACTACAGCGATCTGCAGCGTGAAGGCTACGAAGTAATCGGCGTGAGCATCGACGGCGAGAAATCGCACCAGAAGTTCATCAGCAAGTACGAACTGCCATTCACCTTACTGGCTGACACCGATAAACAGCTTGTGGAGCAATACGGCGTGTGGCAGGAGAAATCAATGTACGGCCGCAAATACATGGGCACGATGCGATTCACCTTCATCATCGACGAGAATGGCAGCATTGAGGACATCATCACGAAAGTGAAAACGGCCGACCACGCCGCCCAGATTTTGAAAAAGTAACGCAAAGCGCAGTTGTCCAAAAGACGGCTGCGCTTTTTTCGTTGTATATTTGTTCTCTGGAAGAGAGACAAGACCCTTGGATACAGCATGGCAGGTATAGCCTGCCCAAATGCTGTAAGAAAATACACCTGATTGTTAATCTGCATCAACAATTTAACAATCAACAATTTAAAAATTCAAAAATCAACAACTTAACAATTCATAAAAACGTGAACCCACACAACAAAAGCATCGAAGAGCTTAAGGAGATCGCGGCACAGGTTCGCCGTGACATCGTGCGCATGGTGCATGCGGTAAACTCCGGCCACCCGGGCGGCTCGCTCGGCTGCACGGACTATTTCGTGTCGCTGTACTTCCGCGTAATGAAATACAAGCCATCACCATTCAACATGGACGGCGAAGGCGAAGACCTTTTCTTCCTTTCCAACGGCCACATCTCTCCGGTATGGTACAGTGTGTTGGCTCGCGCCGGCTTCTTTGAAGTGTCCGAACTGGCTACCTTCCGCAAGATCAACTCCAGGCTGCAAGGCCACCCGGCTACTGAAGAAGGACTGCCAGGCATCCGTGTGGCGTCTGGCTCACTGGGTCAGGGTCTATCAGTGGCAGTTGGTGCTGCGCAAACCAAGAAACTGAACAAGGACAACAACCTGGTGTACGTGCTGATGGGCGACGGCGAACTGGGCGAAGGTCAGATATGGGAGGCAGCTATGTATGCTGCCCACAACAAAGTGGACAATCTGATTGCCACAATAGACCGCAACTACCAGCAGATCGACGGCGGTACTGAAGAGGTACTGGCGCTGGGTGACCTGCGTCAGAAGTTCGAGGCATTCGGCTGGCATGTACTGGAGGCTGACGGTAACAACTTCGAGACGCTGCTGCCTGCGCTGGAAGACGCGAAGAAGGCTACCGGCAACGGCAAGCCGGTGATGATCCTGATGAACACGGAGATGGGATTTGGCGTGGACTTCATGATGGGCTCACATAAGTGGCACGGCGTTGCACCAAACGACGAACAGTTGGAGATCGCACTTCAGCAATTGGCAGTAGAGCAAGCTTCAGATTACTAAGCATTAAAACACAGAAATGAAAGAGTATACATATACAGAGAAAAAAGACACCCGTTCTGGTTTTGGCGTAGGCTTGCTGGAGCTTGGTCGCACCAACCCGAACGTAGTAGCCCTTTGCGCTGACCTGATCGGTTCGCTTAAAATGGACGCCTTCAAAAAGGAGTTTCCAGAGCGCTTCTACCAGGTAGGTATAGCCGAGGCCAATATGATGGGTCTGGCAGCCGGTATGACGATTGGTGGCAAGATTCCTTTCACAGGTACCTTCGCCAATTTCTCGACGGGCCGCGTGTACGACCAGATCCGTCAGTCAATCGCCTACTCAGGCAAGAACGTGAAGATATGCGCATCGCACGCCGGTCTGACACTGGGTGAGGACGGTGCCACGCACCAGATTCTGGAAGATGTGGGCATGATGAAAATGCTGCCGCACATGACTGTGATCAACCCATGCGACTTCAACCAGACCAAGGCCGCGACCATTGCGATCGCCGACTACGAAGGTCCGGTATACCTGCGTTTCGGTCGTCCGGCCGTTCCAAACTTCACCCCTGCCGACCAGAAATTCGAGATTGGCAAAGCGGTGATGCTGAACGAAGGCACAGACGTAACCATTCTGGCAACAGGTCACCTGGTATGGAAAGCTATTGAAGCAGGTCATAAACTGGCTGAGAAAGGCATCAACGCCGAGATCATCAACATCCACACTATCAAGCCACTTGACGACGAGGCCATCCTGAAATCAGTAGGCAAGACCAAGTGCGTGGTAACGGCCGAAGAGCACCAGATGAACGGTGGTCTGGGTGATTCGGTAGCGCAGCTGCTGGGCCGCCAACTGCCTGCCCCACTGGAGATGGTAGCTGTGAACGACTCCTTCGGTGAGTCTGGTACGCCAGATCAGCTGATGGAAAAGTATGGCTTGAGCACCGAGAACATTGTGGCTGCTGTCGAGCGTGTGATCAGCCGCAAGTAATACCAAGGGTTATACCTTATATTTTTTAATAAAACAGAAGAGGCTGTACTGTTAAAGTGCAGCCTCTTCTGTTTTTATGCATTATATTGCATATTCAGACAGGTATAACCGCCCTGCCCCTGCTGCCTGATACGTGGAAGACAAAGAGATCTTAGAAAAATTCGCCAACCCTGATAGCCGCAACCTGGCCTTTAACCAGCTTGTCCGGAAGTACCAGCAGAAAATCTACTGGCACATCCGGAAAATGGTGATCGACCACGACGACGCAGACGATCTCACACAGGAAGTGTTCATCAAGGTATGGAAGAACCTGGAGAATTTCAGGCAGGATGCGCAGCTTTATACCTGGCTTTACCGTATCGCCACCAACGAGTGCCTTACCTTTCTTTCGAGCAAACGGAAAAAATTCTTTTTGCCCATAAACGACGTTGCTGCCGAGCTTACCGAGAAGATCGATTCTTCACCAAATATTGACGGAGATGAGATACAGCTCAAACTGCAAAAAGCACTGCTGAAGCTGCCTGACAAACAAAGGCTGGTTTTCAACATGAAGTATTACGACGAGCTCAAATATGAGGAAATGTCCGAGATTCTGGGCACTTCGGTTGGCGCTTTGAAGGCCTCTTACCACCACGCCGTGAAAAAAATTGAAGAATTTATTAAACGGGATTAAACTATAGTGCTCTATCGCTATCTAACTGATAAGTACATGAACCATGAAAAACGATTTTAAACTAAGCGACCTGCCCAAGCGCAACATCTACGAGGTGCCGGAAAAGTACTTCGACAGATTGCCTGCTCAGATCATGGAGCGTACCGCCGGTGCTGGGTATAGCCCCGCTCCCTGGTATGCCGCCGCCTGGAAGCCGCTGCGTTTGGCACTGGCTCCCCTGATGCTGGTATTGGTGCTGGGTGTGCTTTACTTTGTTAATCTGAATAATAAGGCGGATCAGCCAATAGCAAACCTGGCCAGTATTCAGGACGAAGATATACTGAATTACCTGAGCACTTACGCTGTGCTGGAGAGTTCTGATTTTGCCGAGTTGAGAACAGTTTCAGAAAATGAGATGACCTCTGAGTTTCTGAACGTGAGTTCCAAGGCCGCCGAAGAAGAGCTAGAATACTACCAACTGGATACGATTGACTATTAAAGCACCGATGAAACGATTACTGATTTTATTTCTCTTTTGCGCCTTAACCCTGGGCGGCACTGTGGCCATGGCCCAAAATGGTCGTCCACAGGACAGAAGAGAAAATGTGGAGGCCGCCAAAGTGGCCTTCCTGACAGACAAGATGGGACTGACCGCAGAGCAGTCGCAGAAGTTCTGGCCACTCTACAACGAGTACGAGACCAAGCGACGCGACCTTGTGCGCTCCTACCGCAGCGGCTATCGTGAAGACGTGGACCAACTAAGTGAACAGGAAGCGAAGAACCGCCTGGATGGCATGTTCAGCACCCGCGAAAGAGAGCTGGAGTTGGAAAAAGAATACGTTGCCCGTTACCAGCGCGTAATCTCTTCGAACCAGATCATCAAACTCTACCGCAGTGAGCGGGAGTTTACGAAGCTCCTCCTCAAAAAGCTGGAGGCCAGCAACAAAGCACAGTAGTTTTTTGAATAGATAATTATAGTGAGAACAGCAAAAGGACCTGGCATTTTGCCTTGTTTTTTTGGACAAAAAGCCCCTGCTATACGTTAGCAGGGGCTTTTGCCTTTATCATATCCAGACTTAGTAAGCCTCCAAGAGGAAGCTGATATCATCTGTAGGTTTAAACTCCATGGCAGGCTGTCCCTGCAAAAAGATGCGTGCCGGGTGCGGCCCCAGCAGGCTGATTCTCTCCCCTACTATGCGCAGCATGCTACCTTCACGCAACCCTACTACAGGCTGGCGGTTGTGCACATGAAACTCCTGAATACGGGTCTCGCGCGTTTCGCCCATGTGTGTGGAATCAGGCAACGGATCCAGGTAATGCGGATTGATGTTAAAAGGCACTAGTTGCAGCGCATCGAATGACTTTGGGAACACGATCGGCATGTCATTGGTGGTGCCGATGGTTTTGCCGGCCACGTTGGTGCCGGCGCTGGTGCCCATGTACGGCATGCCCTGCTCCACCCGCTTCTGCAACGGCTCAATCAGTTTGTTGGCATAGAGTTGGCGCAGCAGCAGAAACGTGTTGCCACCGCCGATGAACACCGCCTCCGCCTGTTCTACAGCCGCAACCGCGCTCTCCGCCTCGTGCACCCCGCTTAGCTTGATGCCCATTGCTTCAAAGGCCTCACGCGCTTTGGCCGTATAGTCGGTGTGGGAAATGCCGCCGGGACGAGCGTAAGGTATAAACAGGATGCTCTTGCGGTCACCCAGCAGTTCTTGTATCTCGCTCTGGCAATGCTCCAGGTAGCCCGTGCCGTGGGTAGTGGAGGTACTTACTAAAAGGATATTTTTCTTTGGTAAGGCTTTTCTCATGTGTTTTGATTTTGAATGATACGGGTTGCGTATACCTGCAAAAGTATCAAATTTCGGCAAACCCTCGCCCATGCCGCCCCGCAAACAACCGCTGTACCTGCACCTGCTTTAAATGAGCGCAGCAATTCCTGTATGATAGCGTGGCTGTACCTTTAGGTTTTGACTCTGAGTTTGATCGTTTCGAGATAAGGGTCCAGAGAAGCCTTGTTGGTGAGGGCGCGAACCAGCCCGATGGTTTTCAGATCGTACAGGAACCAGACCTCCACATAGTAGTTATGAAACCAGTACAAATCAATTTTGCACCACCCCCGAATAATGTGATGCAGATAGCGCCCCTGCTCAAACACCATAGCGGCCTGCTCCCGGAGCGAAAGCGAATTAAACTCAGTAATACTCAACATAAAAATCTACTCCATACCTTATACAATGAAAAAAGGCTGCCGGGGCAGCCTTTTGGTTAACGAAAATATCAGCGGTTTTGATATCAATTCAAATGAAGGGTGTACAATTCAAATCTGGCGGAGGCAAAACTCCAGTGTGAAGAAGATGGATGGATCTCCACGCCGTCCTCATCCATGATGGTCACGGCAAAGCCGTCACCCTGGTTGAGGGGCTCAGTAAAGTGCTTCACAGGATACACTCTCCCTTCCTCTATCCACTCTTCCGGTTCGAAAGCCGGCATCGACGCATCCACACACTTCGCGTAGACGGACATATAGCTTGGGGGAACAAATAAATTTACCATGTGTATGTAACGTTTTCAGAAAGATAAATAATTCCTGCCAATCAGGAAACATTGTCCACATTAATTTTAGTGGAGGCCTGCAGAAGAATCAACACAAAAAGTATGCCTTTGTTTCGTAGTATAAACCTAATTGTAGCAAGTCATCCTAGGCCAGCATTTTGGCAGCAAAATCATCCCCATTACAATTAATACATGACAATCAGCCAAGTCAGAGCTGAATATACTGGCTCGCTGCAGCCAATTGCCACGACAGCCGTAGTATAAATGCCGCTTGTTGTCATTCGAAAACAAAACATGATGTATGCCTATGGAAACTACTTATCGTACCTCGACTTACGGTAGCAAAGAAGCTTTTGCGGTTGCGCCGGGAGTTTGGGGACTCAAAACCGTCTTTGTCAATCTCTTTTTTGTGGCCACGCCTGACGGCTCGTGGGTACTAGTGGATGCCGGTGTGTACGGCGCTGCCCCTAAGATCAGAAAAGTGGTGGATGAACTCTTCGGTGGGAACCGTCCTAAAGCTATCCTGCTCACACATGGCCATTTTGACCACATTGGTGCCCTGAAGGAACTGGCCCGGGAATGGGAAGTGCCCGTGTACGCCCATCCGCTGGAGATGCCCTACCTGAATGGAAGGTCGTCTTATCCGCCACCAGACCCAAGCGTGGGCGGCGGCGGTATGGCCTATATGTCGTTCCTATACCCTAAAAAGCCAATTGATATACACGAGTACCTGGAGTTTCTGCCAAACGATGGTTCTGTTCCGGGTCTGCCAGACTGGCGCTGGATTCATACTCCGGGCCATACACCCGGGCACGTGTCCTTCTTCCGCATCAGCGATCGGGTGCTGCTGGCGGGTGACGCCTTTATCACACGTGATGGTGAGTCGATGCTGGCCGTGATGACACAGAAGCGCGCAGTGCATGGCCCACCCAAATACTATACCTCTGACTGGGGGGCTGCACATCGCTCTGTGGAAAGGCTAATGGAGCTTAACCCAAGTGTGGCGGCAACCGGTCATGGATTGCCAATGGAAGGGGCACAACTCATGCATCAGTTAGAAGAACTGGTAAAGGATTTCTGGTCGGTGGCGGTGCCAGGCCACGGCCGCTACGTGCACGAGCCCGCCATTGCCGATGAGCAGGGTGTGCTCTCTGTGCCCCCAGCCCCTGACAATACCATACCAAAGGTGATTGCCGCGACTGGTATAGTGGCACTGGCAGGTGTTGCGCTGGTAGCCTACGCCCGTCGCAACAGAGGCAACAACCTAAAACAGCATGAGCGTGCCATGCGGGAGCGTCCGTTCTCACACAACAGACCCTTGCAGGGAATTCCGCCTTCGGTGCCTGCAACTTTAGACGAAGACGATCCGCTGGCGCACACCAACAATTACCCATAGACGGGAAAGGCCAGGAGCAAACGCTTCCGGCCTTTCTTTTATCCTTGATTGATGGTTCGTATATTTTATTTACCCCTTCCGGAGCCGCTTTTCTTGCCGCCTCCGTCCTGTTTATTCACGGTTGCCCAGGCGCGCTTCTCGGCTTCTTCCTGGCTCACGCCTTTCTTTTCGTAGCTTTCCTCGATGTGCTCCGCCTGGCGCTTTTGCTTATCTGTGTATGAAGATTTATCTCCTTGTGGCATTTGATCCTCCTTTTTTAAAGTCAAACATCTAAAGCCGGGCTTTTTTACCGGCCCCTCCTATTGTACGCAAACCAGGGGATTATGAATAAGCAGAAAACAGAAATGGCACTGTCAAACCTACCAAAATGCATAACTTTGCAGCATGGTATCTTTGAGACAGCTGTTTTTGCAGCACCAGGCGCAGACGAGCGACTTTCCGCTGATGATCGAAGTGGAGAAGGCAGAAGGAATTTACATGTACGGGAGCGACGGCCACCGCTACATCGACCTGATTTCAGGTATAGGTGTGAGCAACGTGGGGCACCGCCACCCGAAAGTGCTGCGAGCCATCCACGACCAGCTCGACCGCTACATGCACCTGATGGTGTACGGGGAGTTTGTGCAGGCGCCGCAGGTACAGCTGGCCCATGCCCTCAGCGGCACATTGCCTGATCGACTTAACAACACCTACCTGCTCAACTCCGGGGCGGAGGCTGTGGAAGGTGCCTTGAAATTGGCAAAACGCCATACGGGCCGCACTGAACTGATCTCATGCTACAACGCCTACCATGGCTCTACACAGGGTGCCCTCTCCATGAACGGCAGCGAAAGCTTTAAGAATGCTTTCCGACCGCTCCTGCCTGACGTGCGCCACATCCACTACAACAGCATCGCAGACTTGCAGCATATAACAGAGCGCACGGCCGCGGTTTTGATAGAGACTGTGCAGGGAGAGGCTGGTGTTCGTGTTCCGGAGAAGGATTACCTGAAGCAACTGCGAGAGCGCTGCAACCAAACCGGCACACTGCTGATTCTGGATGAGATCCAATGTGGCTTCGGCAGAACGGGCACCTTCTGGGCCTTTGAGCAGTTCGGTATAGAGCCGGACATACTAGTCTGCGCCAAAGGGATGGGAGGCGGCATGCCCATAGGTGCTTTCATCGCACCGCAGGAAATCATGGCCGCTTTCAAAACCGACCCAATTTTGGGCCACTGCTCTACCTTTGGCGGTCACCCGGTCAGCTGCGCTGCTTCCCTTGCCACGCTCCAGGTTATTCAGGAGGAAAACCTGCTGGCAGGCGTTGCACAAAAATCCAAACTCATCAAGCAGCTGCTGGTGCACCCTCGCATCAAAGGCATCCGCAACCAGGGGCTGATGATGGCGGCAGAGTTTGAGTCGTTTGAGGTGTTGAAGGCTGTGATCGATCAGGCCATCCTGAACGGTGTGCTCACCGACTGGTTCCTGTTCTGCGACAACTCCATGCGCATCGCACCGCCCCTCACTATTACTGAAGACCAGATTCGCGAAGCCTGCCAGATCATTCTGAGGTCTATTGACGAGGCTTTGGCCTAGCCTGATATACCTGGGCAGGGCTGACAGAAGACCGCCCTGCCCAGGTATAAAGGGTTTGCACTGCAAATATTTTCCTGCCAGCGACCATCAGGAGCGGCTTTGTCACGTAAAAGCCGTTGCTACACCTTACATCCGGTGTACTTCCGATCGTCCTCTATGGAAATAGCCATTGTACTGACTTTGCTCGTGATAGCAGTTGTGCTTTTCGCAACCGAGAAGGTGTCCGTTGAGTTGGTCACCCTGCTCATGCTTATCATACTGGCAGGTTTGCGCATCATTAGCCCTGAGGAGGCCTTCGCCGGGTTCAGCAGCGACTTCATTATCATCATCGCCTCCATCTTCATCCTCAGTGCCGCTCTGGAAGAAACCGGCATACTTGACTTTGCCGTCGTCCGGCTCGTGCGACTGGCACAGCAGAGCAACAACCTTATGCTGCTCACCATCATGCTGGTTACGGGCGTGGTGTCGGCTTTTATGAACAACACCACGGTAACGGCTATGTTTATTACACCGTTGGTGGGTCTCTCCAAGCGCATCAACATGAGTGCGTCGAAGCTGCTGATGCCGCTGGCCTATGCCGCTATTCTGGGAGGCACCTGCACGCTGATCGGTACCTCTACGAACGTAGCGGTGAGCGGCTACATTGCCAAGGCTGGTCTGGAACCGATCGGGCTGTTCGAGATTTCAGGGATAGGCGTTGTCATCTTCGTGGTGGGCATGATCTACATGATGACCATCGGGCAGCGCATGTTACCCAGCCATGCCGACCAGGAGCTGGCCGAAGAGTATAAGCTGCAGAAATATGTGACCGAAGTGGTGGTATTGCCCGACTCGCCACTCGTAGGGCAGCTGGTTTTTACCTCCGACCTCACCACACTGAACCTGCGCATGCTCAACGTAATCCGCGCCAAGGAGAACTTCCTGCCTGACTTCCGTACCCGCATTCGCGCCAATGACATTTTGCTGGTGGAAGGCGATGTGGATACCCTCATGAAGGTAAAGGAAACCAAGGGGCTGCAGATCATGGCGGATGCCCTTATTTCCGAAGACCTGGAAACAGAAAATATCCGTCTCGCGGAGATTATGATCACACGGCAGTCCAACCTGATCAACCGCACCATCAAGGAGTCGGAGTTTCTGCGGCGCTTTGGTCTGGTGGTGCTGGCGGTGTCGCGGCATGGCGAAACGCTGCGCAGTAAAATAGGCAGTATAGAACTACACATGGGGGATGTATTGCTGGTACAGGGAGCCCCCGAGCGCTTTGAGCAGGTACGGAATTCGAATCACATTGCTGTGCTCGACGAGTTTGAACCGGTGTTCTACAAGAAGAAAAAGGGCCTGATCGTGATTACCAGTTTTGCATTGGCCATACTGGCAGCTACCCTGCAACTGCTCCCGCTCTCTATCGCTTTTCTGTCGGCGGCTGTCGCCAGCATTCTGCTGCGGGCTATCAGCACCGAGAAAGCCTACAACGCTATCGACTGGCGCTTGCTTATACTCATAGGAGGTATGACGGCCTTTGGTGCCGCCATGGAAAACTCCGGCGCTGCCGAGTTCCTGGCACATGGCATTGTGCAGGTGATGGAGCCCGTTGGCGGCAAGATAGGTATATTGGCGGGCTTTGTGATCCTGACCGTGATCCTCACCCAGCCCATGTCGAATGCGGCGGCGGCACTCGTGGTTATACCTGTGGCCTTGCGTGCTGCCATGGAGCTTGGCGCAGACCCGCGTGCCTTTGCCATCGCGATCATGCTGGGGGCCTCTGTGTCGCTGGTTACACCTTTTGAGCCGGCCTGCATTCTGGTATACAGTCCCGGCAAGTACCGATTCTGGGATTTTATACGGATCGGCACGCCGCTCACGCTCCTGCTCGTGATCGTTATCCTTGTATTGGTACCTGTGTTCTGGCCTATGTAGTGTTGCTTATTGCAGACCGCTGAGCGTGACGATCACAACTGCAAAAAAAGCGGCAGAGAGCCCTACGGCTAATATCAGCTTACCCGCTTGCATGGCCACAATTTTTTCGGAGCGTGGCAGCCAGAGATAGTTCAGGCTCAGGTTGAGCAGGTATACCATGATCGTGAGCAGAAAGCTGATGAACCAGAAGGCGAAAAAGCGGAGGATGAAATCTTCGGAAAGTAAAGTAGCCTCGTAGGAAATGAGGTGTAGCTCGTGGGCAAAAAAGAAGTAAGCCAGGAGTAACAGAGCGAGCGCATAAGTTCCTAAAATGGCCCCGTTCCACACGCGCAGGTTTTTCATGTAATCGTATTTAGTAATTCAGGAAGGACTGTGCATCCTCCCGTATCTGTTCACGTGACAGTCCGTCTTTTACACCGATGGAGATTCTGCGAACCAGCACTCCGACAATAGACTTCTTGAAACCGAGCCGCACAGCCATGTTGACGCAGAACTCCATTTCATTTTCGTCTACAATACCATCGGCCAGCATCATTTCTACCAGGTCGTAGATTTGGTCAAAGCGCTCCGTATCGTTAGAGGGCAGTTGTGGCTTTATGGATTGCACGTTCGAAAGCAGGTTGCGCACCTCACTCGATTTCATGCCGTGCCGCTTGCCGATGGAGATGATGAACTCCATTTCGGTGGGATCTACGTGACCGTCCGCTTTGGCCAGGGCACCAAGGTTGGTGATGTGGCTCTTTAATTTTTTCTCTGCCTCGCTCTCAAAAAAACTAAACATACGGCTCCCTTTTGACAAGTATACAAATTAATAACAAATTAATAATAAAAGCACTGAGTTTTGTCTATCCCCAGTCAGCTTATTTTGCAGCAGTTACAGTAGAAACGTTTTTTACTTGTTTTAAGTCTGCAGACGGTAGTGCATTTACATACGGTTTCTGCTATCTTATTAGTTATCATTTTGTGTTCTTTTTTTATTTCCACTTAAATCAACAAATGGCTACCTTGCGAATTCATTAACTCCGCCGCGCATACTGCGGCGATCAGTCGAACTAGGCCGGAACCCGGCTTCCACAGGGAACACAATAAACAGCAACTCTTTATGAAGAGGATTGGAGTATTTACATCAGGAGGCGACGCACCGGGCATGAATGCCTGCATAAGGGCGATCGTACGAACGGCCGTCTACAACGGATTGGAAGTTTACGGTATCAGAAGAGGATACAGTGGCATGATCAAAGGCGACATTTTTAAAATGGAGTCTTTGACAGTGAGCAACATCATACAGAAGGGCGGCACGATCCTAAAATCGGCGCGCAGCAAGGAATTTGCAACCAAGGAAGGACGCAAGGCAGCCTATGAGCAACTAAAAGCACACGGTATTGAGGGCCTGGTAGCCATTGGCGGTGACGGTACCTTTACCGGAGCCAACATCTTTTACGAAGAGTACGGCATCCCTACCATCGGGGCACCGGGCACGATCGACAACGACCTCTATGGCACTGACTATACCATTGGTTACGACACGGCCGTGAACACGGCCCTCGATGCCATTGACAAGATCCGCGATACGGCCGACAGCCACGAGCGTGTGTTTTTTGTGGAAGTGATGGGCCGCGACTCAGGCTACATTGCCATACCTTGCGCCATTGGCGGTGGTGCTGAGATTGTGATGATCCCGGAAACGGATACGTCCATTGAATATGTAATTGACCAGTTGAAGGCTGGCTGGAGCAGATCGAAAACGTCATTTATTGTGATCGTTGCCGAAGGTGACGAAGAAGGCAGTGCCACAGAGATCGCGGCCAAAGTGTCGGAGCAGGTCCCGGACATGGATGCCCGCGTGACAATACTAGGCCACGTGCAGCGTGGTGGCGCTCCCTCCGCAGCCGACCGCATGTTGGCCAGCCAACTAGGCATCGCCTGTGTGGAGGGGCTTTTGGAGGGCCGTACCAACGAAATGGCCGGTATCATCAACAGAGAACTCGTTTACACGCCTTTCATCGAAACCATCACCAAGCAGAAACTGATTAACCCGAGCTTCACCAAAATGGTGGATATTCTGTCGATTTAGGTATGCGATAATTACAAAACAGCGAAGCCGGCAATAAAAATAGCCGGCTTCGCTGTTTATATACCTACGACTGTTCAGTTTGCTGCATCTGCTCTTTGATGAAGCGCAGCATTTCGTTCCACTGCTCCGGATGAAACCAGGTATAGTCGGCATGCTTGTGAAACCAGGTGAGCTGCCGTTTGGCATAGCGCCGGCTGTTTCGTTTTAGCAGACGCACTGCTTCCGCCCAATCATAATGCCCCTCCAAAAAGTCGAAAATCTCTTTGTAGCCAACTGTTTGCAAGGCGTTGTGATCGCGGTATGGGTATAGGGCCTTGGCCTCCTCCAGCAAGCCCTGCTCTAGCATCAGGTCCATACGGTGGTCTATGCGTTCGTAAAGCTCCTGCCGATCACGGTTCAGCCCGATCTTAATGATATGAAAAGGCCGCTCCCGGGCACCTGCTTTCCGGAAATCAGAATAAGCCTGCCCGCTCGAGAGGCAAACTTCCAGCGCCCGTATAACACGCTGCGGATTAGCCTTGTCTATCCGCTCGTAATACGCAGGGTCGAGTTCCCGCAACTGTGCCAACAACGGCTGTAGCCCCTCCTGCTGGTAGCGGGAGGTCAGGCTGTCACGCAGGGCGGGGTCTGTTTCGGGCATTTCGTCCATCCCATCGGTTACAGCCCGCACATACAGACCGGAGCCCCCTGTCAGGATTACGGCCTCGTGTTGCAGGAACAGCTGTTCGAGCAAAGTCAGCACATCCTGTTCGTAAGCACCGGCATTGTACGTCTCCGTGATCGGGTGCGAGTCCACAAAGTGATGGCGTACACCTTGCTGCTCCTCTGCAGTCGGTTTGGCGGTGCCGATCGACATCTCCTGGTAAAACTGGCGGGAGTCAGCTGAAATAATATCGGTGCCAAAGTGCTGCGCCAGGCGTACGCACAGGTCGGTTTTACCCACGGCAGTAGGGCCTACTACCACTATCAGAAAACGGGGGACTTGCGCTGCAGGCATGGTCGGGACAGACAATTTACATCGTGAATTTGCCACAAATTAACTCCCTTTCTTTTTATTCAGGAAGCAAAAGTGCCTTTGCTTTTGTTTTTTTACTAATTTATGGGTTTAAACGAGAACTGATCCACACCAGATGCCATTGATACCTAGCCGACAATCTACTGACAACCAGACAATACTGGCCGAAAACCTGCTACAGGTGCTCAGTCAGCTATACCCTGCAGACCACGCCTTGCTTGTGGCCTCTGCCATGGGAGAGCTACTGGCTGCCAACCCCAAAGCCGAAACGATACTTTCTGTGGAGCAGGGCACCGCTATTCGTCCGCTGATTGGCCTGGCTGATGAAGATGATTTTGCTGACTTCAAGGTTTCTTTGGCCCAGCAGGATAAAGTGTCGGGTGAAATAAAGGACCGTCAGGGCAATCTGTGCACCTTCCATTGTCAGCAGCTGCAGTTTCAGGGGCAGCCATTTCTGTACTTCGATATTCCGGAGAGCGTGGCCACCGAAGCCAGCGACTCCAGCTACCATAACCTGTTTGACGATAGTGCCGAGCCACTCTTCATTCTCGATCGTGATGGTTTTTTTATCGACATAAACCAGAGCGCCTCGGATCTGGTAGCGTTGAAAAAAGAAGACATTATCGGCAAGTCTCTTTTCAAGCAGTTTGAGCTTAACCTGTTTGAGCGTGTTGCCCTGCGCAACCAATTGCAAACTACCCTGAAGGGTGAGCCGCAGCGCTTTGAGTGGTGGCTTCGTGAAACAGACCAGGAACTGATGCCTGTGGAGATTAGCTTAAAAAAAGGCAGCTTCAATGGCCAGACGGTAATCTTCGGTTCTGCCAAAAACCTGTACGAGGCAGTTGGCGCGGAGCGCAACGTGCGCTTCCGTAATCATCAACTCGAGTTTGTCAACCACCTGATCACCAACCTGTCTGGCTCCGAGAGTCGCGAAGATGTGCTACGTTCTACCCTGAACGAGCTGCTGGACAAGACCGATGTTATTGGCGGTGCCGTTTATACCTATGACGCCAAGGCAGGCAAGGTACTGCTTTCTTTCAGCACTGGCGAAACACTTGCTGCCAGTCTGCCAACCTCTATCGCGCTGCCCCAGGCGCAGGCAGAGCGGCTCATCCAACCTGACCGCCAACAAGCGCTGCACGACACGATACAACAGCTGGAAGAACTGCTGGGCCAGCACCTGACGGTGCTTCCTGTCAGCTCGGAAGCAGGACTGACGGCGCTGATGCTGGTATGGCCGGGGCACGATGCTAAAATCACCCAGTCGTTTATGTCGCTGCTCGACTTTATCGGGGGCGCCATTGGCAACTATATAGCCAAGCACGACCTGCAGCTTAAGCTCTCATATACGGAGGATAAATATAAGATCATGTTCGAGTCTACTTACGACGCCATCCTGCTCTTCCGGGATGGCATTGTAGTAGACTGCAACGAGAAGGCGCTGGAGTATTTCCGTTGTACGCGCGAGGACCTGGTGGGCAAGACTCCGGTTGATTATTCGCCGGAGTATCAGCCTGACGGTATGCGCTCAACTGAAAAAACTGCAATGCTGAACGAACAGCTGATGGCGACAGGAAAGCCGATAACGGTGGATTGGAAAAACATCCGCAAGGACGGCACCACTATGGATACCGAGCTCAACCTGAACCGGGTGATGATCGACGGCGCTTACCACATACTGGTGTTTAAGCGGGACATCACCGAACGCAAGCAGGTGCAGAGCTCGAAACGCCGCGAAGAGATCGCCCGCGAGTCGATGGCCCACTTCCGAAGCTTCCTGGAGAAGGTAAACCTGATCTACTATAGCCTCGACAAAGACGGTAACATCGCCTACGCCAACGATTATTTCCTGACCTACGTGGAGTATAGCCGTGAAGAACTCATCGGGCAGAATTTCTATGAACTGCTCGTACCAGAGGCCGACCGGGAATCCCGCTTTGCCGACTTCAGGCGATCCATCGAAACCAGGCAACTGAACTCTTACTACGAGCGTGATCTGATCACCAAGTCAGGACAGGTGAAGACTGTGCGCTGGAACTGCATGTTTGAGTACGGACCGGAAGGCGAGCTGATTGGCCTGACCAGTGTAGGCAAGGACATGACGGACAAGCGCATCGCCATGGAAGCCCTGAAAGACAACAAGATCCGTCTGCAGGACCTCTTTGATAACGCGCACGACCTGATCCAGAACATCTCGGTAGACAACAAGTTCATCTTTGTGAACAAAGCCTGGAAAGACCGCCTCGGCTATACCGACCACGACATTGAGTCGCTCACGCTCAACGACATCGTGCACCCTTATTACAAGGCCAAGCTCATTTACCAGCTGCGTAACCTCTACAAGGGCGAGAACGTGAACAAGATGGAGACTGTGTTTCTGACCAAGGCCGGCAAGCCGGTGCACCTCATCGGCTCCATCACCTGCAGCTGGCAGGACGGCCGTCCGGTGGCAACGCGCGCCATCCTGCACGACATCACCGACCGCATAAAGGCAGAGCGCCTGCAAAAGGTATACTACAGCATCGCCAACCTGGCCATTAGCAGCAAGGACCTGAACTCGCTCTACTCGGCCATACACCGCGAGCTGAGCAAGATCATCGAGACGCGCAACATTTACATTGCCCTTTGCGACGATAGTCACCGCCACCTACACTTTGCCTACCTGGTCGACCAGTTTGTGGACAAGTCCTCTAAAACACAAATGCGACGGCAGTTTTCGCATGGCCTGTCAGAGTACATCATCGAGACAGGCAAGCCGCTGTACATGCAGAAGGAAGAGCTGCTGGAACTGGCCAGAGAGCAGGACATCACCTTACACGGCGCCATACCTGAGGTGATCCTTTGCTCCCCGCTGGCTATCGGCGATCGCATTATTGGGGTGATCACGCTGCAGGACTACCAGGATCCGAACGCGTATGTGCACACCGATATCGAGATCCTGCACTTCATATCCAACCAGGTGGCGCTAGCCATTGAGCGTAAGCGCAACGAAGAGCAGATCAACAACCAGAACGCGCGCCTCAACGCCATTTTTGAATCCGGGACGCACCATATGTGGTCTCTCAACCGTGAGTTTGAGCTTACTTCTTTCAACAAGAACTTTGCAACCGCCTTCTTTAACCGAAGCGGCCAGGAATTGGAGCTTTACACCAAGCTCAACGGTACCAACGTGGTGAACTTCCATGAAAACTCCTTTGAGTTCTGGAAAGAAAAGTATGTGCAGGCCTTTAAAGGGCAGCCGCAGCACTTCGAGATACACCTGCACAATCCGGAAAGCTGGCGCGAGGTATACCTCAACCCGATTTACCTGGAAGACGGCAGCTTTGAGGAGATATCAGGTATAGCCCTTGATATCACGGATAAGAAGCGCTCGCAACTGGCGCTAGCGCAGAGCGAGGTGAAGTTCCGCAGTATATTCGAGTCCTTCCAGGATGTGTACTACCGCACCACCATGAGCGGCGCGTTTGAACTGGTCAGCCCGTCTGTTTACAATTTGCTGGGGTATAATGAAAATGAAGTCCAGCATATTTCATCAGAACAACTGTATGCCAATGCAGCTGACCGTGCGCTGGTTAAAGAGCGGGTACTGGACCAAAAAAGCATACGTGACTTCGAGATAGAGATGATCTGCAAAGATGGCTCTACTAAAACTGTACTGCTTGATGCCCGCCTGACCTACGACCAGGAGGGGAATCCGGCAGGTATGGAGGGGGTGCTCCGCGACGTGTCGGAACTGAAGCGCACCCAGGTGGCCCTGCTTAAAGCCAAAGAAGAAGCGGAGAACCTGCTCAAGGTGAAAACACAGTTCCTGGCCAACATGAGCCACGAGCTGCGTACGCCGATGAACGGCATCATCGGCATGATCGATTTGCTGAGCCAGATCGTGAACGATGAGGAGCAGAAAGAGTACATCGACACGCTGCGTAAATCCTCCGATGCCCTGCTTGCGATTCTGAACGACATCCTCGACTTGTCTAAAATGCAGGCGGGCAAGCTCGTGCTGCACGAGAGTGGCATGGATGTGCACGACACGCTCAACAAGATACACTCCCTCTTCGCGAACCGTGCCCAGCAGAAAGACCTTAACTTCACCTATACCGTTACACCGGAAACACCGCGTTACGTGCTCACCGACGAGACACGCTTCCTGCAGGTATTATCGAACCTCACTTCCAACGCCATTAAGTTTACGAACGAGGGCGAGGTAAGCATACACGTAGATGCTGAGCCGTTGAAAAATGGCAAGGAATTCAGACTGAAGGTACGCGTAAAAGACTCCGGTATAGGTATAACCGAAGATGACCAGCGCCTTCTCTTCACCGACTTTACGCAGCTTGACAATTCTTCTACCAAAACCTTCGGCGGTACGGGTCTCGGTCTGGCCATTTCGAAGCAGCTCACGCACCTGCTCGGTGGTGATATTGGAGTAGAGTCCAAACCAAACGATGGCAGTATCTTCTGGTTCACGATAAAAGTGAAAAAAGCCAACAGCGAGGAAGTGGAGGCGCAGTTGCAGCGCATGCAGCTGCAGAATGCCGAAGCCGAGGTGCTGGATTTCTCGCCTTACGTGCTGCTGGTAGACGACAACCAGATCAACCAGAAAGTGGCCTTTAAGCTGCTTGAGCGCCTGGGTTGCCGCACTGATGTGGCGTCTAATGGCTACGAGGCCATCGACAGAGCCCTTAACAACGGCTATAATATGGTGTTTATGGACATCCAAATGCCAGAGATGGACGGTGTGACAGCAACGACCATCATCAAAGAAAAGCTGGGCAAGGACTGTCCGCCAGTAGTGGCCATGACAGCCTACTCTATGCGCGAAGACGCTGATAAGTTCATGAGCCAGGGTATGGACGATTACATCTCCAAGCCGGTTAAGAGCTCCGATCTGTACAAAGTGATCATGAGGTGGCACGAGCAGAACTGGAAGCGCGATGACACCGGTGGGTTGACTGCGGCAGTAGATGATGCGTCGGAAGCAGACGCTATACCTGTAATTGACCTGGCCATAACAGAGCAGCTGATAGAGATCGGTGGGCCAGAGTTTGCGCGCCAATTGTATGTAGAGTTTGAGCAGGAAGCCGGCGAATTGCTCGAAGAGGCCAAAAAAGAGTTGGAGGTACAACAATACAAAAGTATTTTAAGTACATTGCATCAGCTAAAGGGAACCGGCTTTACACTTGGCATCAACCAGGTGGCCGAGCTAGCCAAAATCCTGGAGCATGATATTAAACATGACCAGTACGATAACGTAGAAATTAACTTCGCAAAGCTGCTGGCCCAATACGAAAACTACCGCAAAACTTATAAAGAGATCATTTTATAGTTTATTAATCCCATGGCAGAAAACAAGACCATCCTGATTGCAGAAGACAGTTCTGTGATCCTGAACCTGACAAAGAAAATCCTGGAGCTTCAGAACTACAAGATCCTGACCGCCAAGAACGGCAGTGAGGTGATCAAGCAGGTTGAAAACAACAAGATCGATGCCATCCTGATGGACCTGAACATTCCGATCAAGAACGGCATGGAATGCTCTAAGGAAATCCGCGCGCACAAAGACCAGCAGATCTCCAACATTCCGATCATTGCGGTAACAGGCAACGCCAACAACTATACCATGGAAGACTTCAAGGAAGTGGGCATCAACGAGTACCTGCCAAAGCCGCTTGATTTCGACATGCTGGTTCAGACTGTAAAGAAGCACACCGGAGAGTTGTAGATGGAGCTGAAGTACACGCGGCCATTTTTAAATAAGCTGGAGGATATTTTTGCGGAGTCGGATTTTGTGCTGCGCTACGAGAAGGGGAATTTTAAAGCGGGCTACTGTGTGCTCAAAGACATGAAGGTAGCTGTCGTGAACAAGTACTTCAGTCTGGAGGGAAAGATCAACTGCCTTTACGACATTCTGAGAACCATTACGGTGGATGAAAGCCTGCTGAGCGAGAAGAACCGACAGCTTTATCAGGACATCCGCGACCAGGAAAGAACCAATTGAAAGTAACGCTTTTAGGCACGGGCACTTCGCAGGGCGTACCGGTTATCGGTTGCTCCTGCGAAGTGTGCCGTTCTGTTGATTACAGGGACAAACGGCTTCGGGTATCGGTGCACCTGCAGGTAAACGGCAAGAGCATCATCATTGACTCCGGTCCCGATTTCCGCCAGCAGGTGCTGCGCGAGCGTATCCGCACGCTCGATGCCCTGGTATTCACCCACGAGCACAAAGACCACACCGCCGGCCTCGACGACATCCGCGCCTACAACTTCTCTCAGCACAAAGACATGCCCCTCTACGGAGAAGAGCGCGTGCTGGAGCAGCTAAAACGAGAGTTTGCCTACATCTTTTCAGGTATACAGTACCCCGGCATTCCGCGCGTAGAACTTAACCCGATTACCGAAGAACCTTTCGAGGTGGAGGGTGTCCGTTTTATACCGATCCGGGTAAAACACTACAAGCTGCCGGTGTTCGGCTACCGGGTGGGTGACTTCACCTATATTACCGACGCCAACTACATTTCAGAAGCGGAGAAGGAAAAGGTGCGTGGCTCTAAAGTAATCGTGCTGAACGCCCTGCGCCAGGAACCACACATTTCACACTTTTCGTTGCAGGAAGCCGTTGAGCTGCTCGAGGACCTGCAACCGGAACGCGCTTACCTGACCCACATCAGTCACCTGCTGGGCTTGCATCGTGAGGTAGAACTCACCCTGCCCGACTTTATCCGGCTCGGTTACGATGGTCTGCAGATTGAGGTATAAATGCATCAGAACTACTACTTTTTAAGGCAACTTTCCGGGCAGCTACGCAAGCAGTTAGTGGGGATGGAGGTGATGACCTGCTTCAGTCAGAACAAGGATGAACTGGTCATTGGCTTTGCGGCCGGAGAGCGGGAGTTATACATCCGAGCCTCCCTCACGGCGCACTTTTCATCGCTTTCTTTCCCGACCGAGTTTAAGCGGGCCAAGGCCAACACCATCAACCTTTTCGGTGAGTTGCTAGGGAGAACCGTGCAGGATGTGGTGCAACACCTCAACGAACGCAGCTTTTACCTGAAGTTGAGCAAGGGTTATATCTTGCTGTTCAAACTTTTCGGCAACCGCTCCAACATCGTGCTGTTTCGGGGCGAAGAGCCGCTCAAGCTGTTTCACAAGAAATTCGGTGCTGACCTGGAGCTGAACCCGCTACAGATGGACAGGCCCATTCGGCAGAACTTTGAAGCTTTCGCAGCGGCCGATGGCAACCTCCGTCAGGTATACCCGACCTTCGGCGACCTGCCTGCCCTATACCTGGAGCAGCAAGGGTATAGCACCGCCTCACTCGAAGAAAAATGGGAGCTGGTTCAGGCCATGCTCGAACAACTCGAAGCACCAGAAGCATACTACCTGATCAGGCTGAACGGCAAACTGCGACTGTCGCTGCTCCAGTTGGGTGAAGTAGTCCAGGTATACGACAACCCAATGGAGGCCTTAAACGGTTTCACGCGCAGTTACCTGAGCGAGACGGGCTTCGAAAGACTCTTTGAGCAGACCCAGCAGCAGCTCCTCAAGAAGCAGCGCGCCACGCAGGCTATACTGGAGCAGACAGAAGCTCGTCTGCATGAACTGCGCCACGGACGCTCTTACTCCCAGATCGCCGACATCATCATGGCCAATCTGACCAATATTCCTCCCCGTGCCACCGAAGTGGAGCTCTACGACTTTTATACCGACCGCCAGCGAAAGTTTAAGCTCAAGGCCACCGAAACACCCCAGAAGCAGGCCGAGCGCCTATACCGCAAAGCCAAGAAACAGCACGTGGAGGTAAGCCAGTTGGAGGAGCGGCAGGAGCGAAAACTCGAAGAAGCCATAGTGCTGGAAGACGCGTTGCAAGCGCTGGAGGAAGCCAAAAATTATAAGGCGCTCAAGCTATACCTGAAAGAGTACGCCCATCTGCTCACCACCAAACAGCAAGCCCAGCAGGAAGCGCCTTTCCGTCTGTTTGAAACGGAAGGATTTAAGATTTTGGTCGGCAAAAGCGCCCAAAATAACGATCTGCTCACGCAGCGCCATACCTACAAAGAAGACATCTGGCTGCACGCCAAAGATGTGTCAGGCTCGCATGTGGTGATCAAGCACCAGGCTGGCAAAACGGTGCCTGTCACCGTGCTCGAGAAAGCCGCCCAACTAGCCGCCTACTACAGCAAGCGCAAAAGCGACTCGCTTTGTCCTGTGCTCTATACCCCCAAAAAGTGGGTCCGCAAACCCAAAGGCGCACCCGCCGGTGCCGTGGTAGTGGAACGGGAACAGGTGATGCTGGTGAAGCCGGAGAATCCGTTTGAGCGGAAGGTATAGATGCAGGATCTTTAGTGCTTGCCTGAATCAGGATTTACAAGATTAAAGGATTGACAGGATTTTCGTGCATGATTGACATTCCCCGCCCCTCCCGAACCAAGTCCGGGATCTTCGACTTCAAAGGGTGACTTTGCTATACCTGAAACAATTGCAAAAGACATAAAAAAAGCCCCATTCAGTTAAGAACAGAGCTTTTGATGTGCGCGCGGGGAGATTCGAACTCCCACACCCGAAGGCACCACCCCCTCAAGATGGCGTGTCTACCAGTTTCACCACGTGCGCAGCTGATTAGGTTTGCAAAAGTATACTGCAGAATTGAGAATTGCAACAGACAGGCTTCCACAAGTCCATTTTTTTAACACAGGCTACGCTATCCTGTTAAGGTCTATACCTTATACCTCAAACAGTCAGGCCGATAGCTACTGCGGCAAGGTATAGCGAATGCCCAGGAAAAACCGCCGGCCCTGCATGGGGGCGTAATTGTACTCCGTGTCGAAGCTGTAGCCGTGCGGGTTATCGACCTCTACCTGCCGATCAAATGGGTCGAAGGGACGCATGAGCGGATGCTTAGGCATAAAGTTCAGCAGGTTTTTTACACCCCCATATAGTTCCAGCCCCTCTCCCACGGCCTTCGTGGCTTGCAGGTTCTGCAAACTAAACCAAGGCGACTTCTCTGGCCTGAAATCATTTTCCTGAACTGGCAGGTACATCGGCCCTTTCACACTGCCTGTGTAGTCCAATGTGAGGCCGAGCTGCCTGAGTTGGTACGAGACAGTGAAAGTGCCCGAAAAACGGGGGGCATGTAATTGCGGAATCCGCTCCTCCCCTTGCTCAGGAGTACGCTGTACCTGATATACATCCATCAGGGTGACGCCAGCGTGCAGGCGAAGTGGGAATGTAAAGGCCAGTTCTGTGTTCAAGGCTATACCTTTGGAGATGGCGTGCCCGCTCAGGTTGTCGTAGAAGATCTGCGTGTTGCTAGTCAGAAAATCAGCAACGATTTTGTTCGTGAAATAGGTATAGAACACCGCCCCCTCCAGGTTCAGAAAACCACTGCCAAGCGGAATGTAGCGCTGGTAATTCAGGTTGGCGTTGTAAGACTGTTCCGGTTTCAGCTCATTCCGGATAATCACTTCGCGGGCGCCAGTGAGGGCAGCATGGTCTTCTGTGAACAGATTGACCACGCGATAGCCATTGCCCATGCTGAGTCTAAAGATATTGTCTTCGTTTGGAGCCCAACGCATGCTCAGGCGAGGAGAGAAGATGCCACCGTGTGCCGAGTGGTAGTCGTAACGCAAGCCGGAGAGCAGGGTGAAATTATCGGTGGCTTTATACTCATGCTGCGCAAATGCTCCGGGCAGCGAAATGCGATCCGGTTTGTTTTCAGCAGACACCCCCTCACCGTGCTGCGTGGCGGGCGTACTGTCATCGTACCAGGTATAGCGGTAGGTGGTCCCGAGCAGCAGTTTATGTTTTGCCCCCAGGTTACGGTCCCATACCAGTTGCCCGAAACCTACGCGCTGGTGCCCTTTGTAAAGTGTCGTGCCGTAGGCGGCGTTCTGCTGATGATCATTGTAAGAAAAGCTGATTAGCAGGTTCTCAGGTATAGGCAACTGGTAGTTTCCCAGCACTTCGTAACGACTGGTATAGACTGACTCACCGTATACCTGGTCGCCGCCCCGGTGCTTAGGCTGCCATGGCATCTCCCCACCAAAACGGTCTTCATAGTAACAGCGGGCCGCCAGGTTAGCTACCCGGTTTTCCGGACGGTTCAGGCTCCATTTGTTGAACATCGAAAAGCGATGCTGCAGCGGTATATCCGTAAAGTTATCCCCGTTCACATCGCGCCGGTCAGCAAATCGGAAATAATTGGTGCTCAGCATGGTCGAGATACCGTTCCATCGCTTGCTATACCCGATGTCTGCATTCAGCTCCCGGTGCGAGGTATAGAATAAATCGGCAGAAAGGCGTGGCGCCGTGGCTGGACTTTTGGTGATGATGTTGATGAGCCCCGCCACCGCTTCAGAGCCGTACAAAGTAGAGGCTGGCCCCTTCACTACTTCCACCCGCTCAATCAGACTGTTGGGTATTCCGCTCAGCCCGTATACCGTGGACAGGGCACTCACAATTGGCATCCCGTCGATCAGCACCATGGTATAGGCCCCCTCCATCCCGTTGATGTGGATGTCGCCGGTGCCGCATACGCTGCAGTTGATCTGGGGCTGCACCCCGTTCACGATCTCAAGCGCCTCAAAAATTGCCGGTGTCGGGTTTTTCTGAAAATATTTCGGAGTATAAACCTCCACTGGTACAGGCGACTCCAGCAAATAAGTCTCCCGCATGGTGCCTGACACTACTACTTCGCGCAAACGAGCATCCTGCGGCTGCAGATGTGCTTCGACAACAGTTATTTCACCTGCTTTTACAGTCACCGACAGATTCTGCGTCCTAAATCCAATTGCGGACACACTCAGTTTCTGCACTCCTACGGGCACTTGTTCTAACTCAAAATACCCCTTTTCATCAGCAGTGGTCCCTGTGCTGGTTCCCACAAGACCGATGCTGGCAAAGGCAGCGGGCCCCTCTCCTGCCATTACCTGCCCCTTTATTATGCCGATCTGGGCCAGAGTTATATAAGGAATGGCTGCTAAGATACAAACCAGGTATAGGTGTTTCATCTCTCTTACTAATCTTAAACTATAATACGAGGCAAACTTAAATAAAAGTTTAGATTTACTTATACTTAATTTTAGATAAGCCTAAAAACATAAATTATATCTTGCTGTTAAGCTAACATTACTACTACAATGCTTTGGTACTGAAATGCTTGTGCGAGCAAGTCTGAAAAAATGAAAAACATTTAAGAAGTACCGAAACCATATGCATAGCGAACAATGTTGGTTTAGCACAACAGCGCATAAAGTTTTAAGGACGTTGGTGGCCTCAAGCTTAAGTTTCGCATTTAAAGTTTGGACTATTTCCGGGGTATACCTAAATTTATACGTTCATTAAGAATAGTTATATTACAATATTTAGCCAGGGAGTGTATGAGTGTAGAGATAAAAGGACTATCCAAAGCGTATGGCAACAAACATGTATTGCAATCGCTTGACATGACAATAGAACAAGGCCAGTGCTACTGCCTGTTAGGAAAAAACGGCGTTGGCAAAAGTACCTTTCTCAACAGCATTCTCGATCTCATAAAGCCTGATAGCGGCACTATTTCGCTTTTTGGAAAGGATTACCTGAGCAACCCACTGGAGGTGAAGCAGGACTTGGGCGCCCTTTGCGAAGACAATCCTCTGATAGAGGAGTTCACGGGCTTGGAGTACCTCAACTTTGTGGCGAAATTGTATAAGTTGCCTGAAGACGAAGCGCAGCAGCGCATCAACAGCCTGACGAATTACTTTTTCACGGAGCGTGAGTCGCTGCACAAAAATATTGCGGGCTACTCTACCGGCATGAAAAAGAAAGTGGGCATCGTAGCTGCCATCCTGCACAAACCACGCGTGCTCATCCTGGACGAGCCCTTCACGGGCCTCGACCCGATCGCCGCCCAACTGCTCGTGAAGCTGATCCGCAACTACAGCACGCCAAGCCGCGTGGTGCTTATCTCGTCGCATGACCTGAACTACGTAGAGCGTGTGGCCACGCACATTGGGGTACTGAATGACGGACAGTTGATGTATAACGGGTCGGTGCAGGAGTTCACCATGAACGGCGAGGCGCTGATCGATCAGGCCTTGTTCCAGCTACTGCTCCCGCACCACACTGCCGCAGACGCCGACATCGACTGGATGTTGAATTAGTGAAGAGTTAAAAGTTATACAACTCATAACTCTCAACTTTTAACTAAAAAAATGGATCTGATTTTATATTCCTGCAAGGCAAGACTGAACAGCTATTTCCGGCAAAAGAAAATGCAACGGGTGCTCCTGCTTGCGCTGGGCATTGTGCTGTCGGCTTTCTACGCCTGGCTGATTACGTACCTGCTGCAGCAGGCCCGTGAAGGCGGACTGAATATGGATGTCAGCCAGATGCTGGGCTATACCAACCTGCTGCTGCTGTCTTTTACGATATTGCGTGGCTTTTTCCCGGCCTACATCCCGAAAGCAGATTTCATTAACCGTATTTACCCCATTAAACCGCTCAAGCGCTTCTGGACTGAACTGATCGTAGAGTTGGTGTCCCCCTTCTACTTTGTGCTGCTCAACTTCCTGCTTTTGCTCTGCATGATGTCGCCTGACTATACGGCGTTGCACCTTGCGCAGAGTTTCCTTGTATTTCTGACAGCGCACATAACACGACGGTCACTACAGGTCTTTATTGAGCGGCGCATTAACTGGCGTGGCAGTGCGTTTTGGGGAGCTGTGATCATGGTGGGTGCTTTTATAGCCCTGGAGGCTCGTGCGCCCATGTTTGAGCCTGTTGATTCAGTGATGATGTTGGTAGTGCACCTGGCCTCGCTGGCTTCTTTCATGCTCGCGAATTACCTGTTGGAGCAAGCGGCCTACGAGCCAAAGCGTCGCACCGTGAACTACAGCAACGATGCCCGTCGTAGCCTGGGCTGGCGCCTCTTCAAAAACCACAAAATGGCGAAGCAACTGCTCCTGTTCGGGCTGGGCTTTAAGGTGCTCATGCTCGGCATTGACGCAACGGTATACTCTGCCAAGGGCATCCACATGCTCGACAAGAACGCATCCCTCTGGTTGTTCGTGGGTCCGCTCGTGATCTATACCTACGTGTTCAACAATGTATGGGGCTTTTATAAAAACCTGTGGCTGACAACGGAACGCGCTACCGGAAGCTACAAAGAATTTCTGAAGGCCAGCCTGCTACCGCTACGCATGCCCATTTTGATAGACGCGGCCATTGTCGTGCTGTATGTAGCTTTCTTTAACCACGAGCAGGCGACCTTTATTTTGCTGATGTACGCTGCCGCTGTCCTGGTGTTGACTCCGATTGGTATCATTGCTTCCTTCACAAGCCCTAAAATGGTAAAAGGCGGCATCCTGAGCTTCAGTGCCAAGACCTCATACCTGTACAGTTTCATCTCCATCCTACTGCTCGGTTTGCTGTTTCTACCGCTCCTACACCCGATGCTGTACATGGTGTATCCGGTGGTGATTGCTTTGACCATTTTTGCCATGGTAGCAGTTTTGCAGGAGTATAAGCAATACAAGTACAAGCTGTTTGAAACGCTTTACAAAACAGAATAAATCCACACAGCGAACTAAGTATACAGTAGTATTGTCATTGCAATAGCCTGACACACCCCACGGGCAAACTATATCAGATGGAATTCGATTATGACAAATTTTTAGTTGAACTGCAGATGCAGAATCTTTCTAAAGAAGAGGCTGCTCAAGTGGTTTACAAGGAGATTCGCGATGCTGAGAATCAGAAGGCTGGCTTTCTGGACCAGGCCACCGAAAATCCGGATTTTTTCACCTACATCGGCAGTCAGGTTGACAGCTACATTACGTACCTGAAAGTGCTACACAACAAGATAGCGCCACAGGGCCATGTTGCTCCCGACGAGCAGGTATACCAACCAGACATGGCAGTTATTAACCGTACTTTGGAATTGGTGCATTACCTGGAGAAAGTGGAGCAAGACAAGCTGGGAAGAAATGAAACAGCCACCCAACAGACCAATCTGAATATGACCAGTGCCGATATTTGAATACCTTGTATGGGTAAAACAAGAAAGGCTTTCTACGTTTCGTAAGAAGCCTTTCTTGTTTGTGATCCCGCTGGGATTCGAACCCAGGACCCATACATTAAAAGTGTATTGCTCTACCAGCTGAGCTACAGAATCAGTACTATTTGTTTCCCGTGTTGGGAGTGCAAAAGTAGGGCTTTTTCCTTAATTCGCAAACCTCCCTGTCTATATTGGTTATCTGTATACAACGCTCCAACGGCATTTTGGTTTAATCTACCTAAGCATCAAAGCTTTAACTGGTTGGTGAAATTTGTGTTTCATCGAAAATAAAATAGCAAGTAAACTTAGTCAGAAGCACTTTCACACTGAAAGATTCGGCTAAGCAGGTAGCAATTCGCTCAGGTCAAACACATCCACTTCCATTTTCGCCTGCAGCTCCAGATTCAAAAACATTCGGTTAGATTTAGGCGTGATATCCTGCACCCGCACTTCCTCCACTGCCCCGGTTAGCTTAAGCCCCTTCAGCTCCATACCTGTTTCCAGCATACCGTTTGCCTTGGTCAGTTCGCCCGCAACAATTTGCTGCACGTTTACCCTGGCCTTCTGAATGATCTGGTTGTAGGCAACCTTGTTGACCAGCACCTCGAGCGAGGAATTATAGAAGCGGCTGGAAGTCTGTGCCTGCATATTGAACCTGCGGATGTATACCTGCTGCGTGGCGTTGTCGTAGCCCGGAGTCGCCTGCACATACAGGTCCACGTTGTCGCGCTTGAGGATGGTTCTTAAAATCCGGATCCTGACCCTTAGAATAATGTCACCTGTTCCGGAGCTGCTGCCGGCCAGCCCGACATCCAGAATCTGTGCGTATGGAGTTGCATTGGTATCTTCTGAGGGCTTGGGTATGTATTCCCCCACCAGCTGCTTCCTGAGTACACTCTCTAAAGCAGGGTAAGAAATAGTAACCGGCACCTGAATTTTGACAAAGTTTTCCATGTATAGACTTTAGGTAAGCTAAGGCATTTAAACTCGAAATTCCCCAAAGGGTTTGAGATACTTGAAAACGGTAAAAACAAAAAAAGCCTCAAACACAGGTTTGAGGCTTTTTAGAAGTGATCCCGCTGGGATTCACACCAAACTCAAAACCTCTATAATTAGCTATTAAAGACATATTTTAGACTGCTGTTAGTGAAGATTCAATGGTTTTTAGTGACATATTAACTATATTTGAATGTTTTTATATAGTTGTAATTTAGACACATAGCCAAATATGAGTTTTACAGTCAAAGGTTCACTAACAGCTAAGAAAAATAAAAATGGTCTACACCCCTTAACCATTCGCTACACGATTGGTGGAGTTCCGCACAATATATCACTAAAAACCCCAGATGGCAAAGTTATATCTGTCGACAAAAATGATTTTGACACAGAATCTGGTTTGATGAAAAAGACAAAATCAAACTACAATGTTCTGAACAATCTTATTAGAACCCACTCACAGGTGTTGGAAGACGTAGCGGCAGCCTCTCCCGATAAATCTTTTAAAAGAGTCAAAGATTTATATCTGCATAGATTGGAAGAAATCAAAGCCGAAGAAGTTAGGCAGGCTGCCATCGAACAACGAGAAAACACAATCGTTAAGGCAAAAAAACTCCATTCTATTTTTAGTGCTGAAGAGGCAGTTGAGAAAAAAAAGGCGCTCTCCAAAACCCTCACTGAGCTTGATAGAGAGTTAGAGCAATATAAAGCCGAGGGAGTTATAACAGAACTCAATGAGGAAGAAGTTGAGTTTAAAAAACTATTGTTAGAATTCCCCAAAATGTATGAAAAGCAACCATGTTATGGGCAATACAAATCATGGGTATCTAACTTGATAGAGTTTAGTCAACAGACCAATACGCCTCTGTTATTTTCTCAATTAGACTATGATTTCTATAATAAATATGGCACCTATCTCATGTTTAATAGAATGCCCAAAAAAGTAAAAATGGTAAATAACACTTTCGGTGGGCAAGTAAAAAAGTTAAAACAATTCATCGACTGGTGTATAGAGATTAAGAAGGTTAAGAATGTTAATCTTATATACAAAAGTTATGATGTTTATAGAAAGTCAAAGGACACCATAATCTATTTAGAGGATTCCGAAATAGAGCTGCTCTACAATGAGTACAGGCAACAAGTATCAGATGCTAAAAAGCGCATGATTGATTTGACAGTATTCCAATGTTGCACAGGTTTAAGATACGGAGACATATATGCATCCTCATGGGTTGTTAAGAACATTAACGGACGTAAAGTACTGACTGGTGAGACCGAGAAGAATGAGGGGAATTATGTAATTCCCTTTGAATTAGACAGCCGCATCGAAGAAATCTTGGAGAGGTATGATTATAAAATGAACCATATGGTTGAGGGAGTTTATAATAGAGATATAAAGCCATTATTGGGGGAGTTTTATAAACATTACGACTTATATCAAGAACCAATGGCGTATGTGAAAGAGAGATTTGAGGAAAGAGAAAAATTGGTTGATTTTAAACATAATCTATTTTCATCCCACTGTAATCGTAGACGTTTCATCAATTATTGGAAGCTACAAGGTTTTGAAGACCAAACGATATTAGATATGCTTGGGAGTAAAGACAGTGAAGTACTACAAGGGTATAAGAAAAAGGACGTATCAACTACCTCGAAAGTAATTACCACGAAACTTTATCAAATTCGAATGTTATCGGCTATGAAAGAAGAACAACTAAGCCTCCAAGATTAAAAATATAGATTGATAATGCTCATGTCGTTCCAGCAGCGTGAGCATTATCTGATATCTAAATCTGTTTAAACATAACGTCTGAGAGGTCAAAACAATGGTAGCGGTTGTAGATAGTGGCACCTTTTCTTTTTAGGCGCATGTTGAATACTCTAATTGCTTGTCTACCTGGTTCTAATTCCAGAAGCTTCTCAACGTCATTCGCAGCGACCGTTAGACACATCTGGTCTCAATAACCAGGTTTAGGTAATGTGAATGAAAATGGTTGTTCAAAAAAATTAACCCTTTCTCCCTACTGGTAAAACATCATGAAATTTTTCGTTATTTTAGCGTTTGCTTAAATGATAAACTGACATAATGAAAATCACCTGTATAAGAGAAGAAGCGGACGAAAGCCAAATAAAAAGGTGCAAGGAGCGTGTAACAGAACTCAGCGGCTCCTTTGATGAACTATCCCAAGGGCTTGAACTGGCAGGCAACAATGTGAGGCTGAAGATACTCTTCCTGCTCTATGAGGAACAAAGACTCTGCGTGTGCGATATGAGCGATGTGCTTGGCATCACCGTTTCTGCCGTGTCGCAGCACCTGCGCAAACTCAAAGACCGAGACCTCATTAAGCCCCGAAAAGAAGGCAAAACTATCTTTTATTCGCTCACCCCGCAGTACGAGCAACTGCTCAGACCATTCTTCAAGCTGCTGGAAGGCAACAAAATATTCGAACTGGCATGAAATCAAATAACAGATTCCTCGGCTTAGGCGTGCTGAGCGCACTTGCAGCCTCCCTTTGCTGCATCACGCCCCTGTTGGCTCTGGTTGCTGGCACCAGCGGTCTGGCATCGTCATTCGCATTCCTTGAGCCGTACCGCTATGTGCTGATGGGGGTCACCGTGCTGGTTCTCGGGTTGGCGTGGTATCAGCGGCTACGGACATCCAGTCAAGACGACTGCGGCTGCGAAACGGACAGGAAAGGCTTTTTCCAGTCAAAGACCTTTCTGGCGCTGGTTACAGCCTTCGCTGCCGTGATGCTTGCCTTCCCCTCCTTCTCCCATGTCTTCTACCAATTCCCGAAGCAGGAAGCGCAGACACCAGTAGCAGGCATCAACATGAATAGTACTGTGGAGTTCAAAATCAGCGGCATGACGTGCAGCGGATGTGAGGCGCACGTGGAGCAGGAGGTGAATGCGCTGAACGGTATCTTCAGGGCGAAGGCATCCTATGACAATGGCAATGCCGTGGTAGAGTACGACAGCACCAAGACCAGTGTATCAGCCATCAGGGAAGCCATTCTGAAAACTGGCTATAAGGTAACAGACCAAAAGGAAAGATAGCAATGAAACGACAGTTTGACCTAATCATCATCGGGGGAGGTTCCGCTGCATTTGCCGCAGCCATCAAAGCGAACGAACTCCAACTCTCAACGCTTATGGTGAACGGGGGCTTGCCTTTGGGCGGCACATGCGTGAACGTGGGCTGCGTACCTTCCAAATTCCTTATCAGGGCAGCCGAAAGCGTGCGGCATGCCATGCACTCTCCGTTTGATGGGGTGCAGCCAAAAGGGGCTGAAATCGCCTTCAAAAGTATTATCCAGCAGAAGAAGGCACTTGTGTCGGAGATGCAGAGCCGCAAGTATCTAAGCCTTCTGGCAGACCTGCAAAACGTGACCGTGCTGGAAGGGAATGCTCAGTTTGTGGACAAGAATACCATAACAGTAAAGGGAGAGGTATATGAAGGAATAAAGATAGTTATCGCTACTGGCTCCACTACGGCTCTCCCATCCATTGAAGGTCTTTCAAATGTTCCGTACCTGACCAGTGACACGCTCTTTGATGTGGAAGAGCAGCCAGAGTCGCTAATCGTCATAGGTGGTGGCTACATCGGCTTGGAGATAGCGCAGTTATATAACCGCTTAGGCACTAAGGTCACTGTTGTGATGTCATATGACAGAGTGCTTGTAAAAGAGGGTCATGACATCACGGATGAACTGACAAAGCACCTGACCGATGAAGGCATAGAGATAAAAACGGGTGCTGCCATCAAGCGTGTTTGGCAGGAAAACAGTATTGTTAATGCTGAACTTGAGTACAACGGGCAAGTCCATCACCTCGAAGCCTCACACGTTGTCATTGCGACAGGAAGGAGAGCAAACACTGAGAACTTAGGCTTGGAGAAGGCTGGCGTGGTAACAGGCAGAAAAGGGCATGTGGTAGTTAACGAGTACCTTGAAACGAATGTGCCGAACATCTATGCCATCGGTGACGTGAACACCCTCCCGCAGTTCGTTTACACAGCCGCCTATGAAGGCACAACAGCGGTGGGAAACGCCTTCCAAGGGGCAAAGATTGAAGTTGATTACAACGTGCTGCCGTGGGTGGTGTTTACAGACCCTCAGGTGGCAGGCGTGGGTATGGACGAGCGACAGGCAGAAGAAAGAGGCATCCCCTACGAAGCAACCGTTATGCCCTTATCGGAGGTTCCCCGCAGCATTGCCGCCCTGGATACACGTGGCTTCATCAAACTGATTCGCAACACCGAGACCGACCATTTGTTGGGTGCCAGGATAGTGGCTCCTGAGGGCAGCGAGCTAACAATGGAGTTGAGCCTTGCCATCAAGTACAATATTACGGTGAAGGAACTCGCCTCGGCTCTCCACCCGTACCTGACGCTGGCAGAGGGCGTGAAGCTGGCAGCCATGTCCTTTACAAAAGATGTGAAGAAGATGAGTTGCTGCGCTGGTTAGTGGCACTAATACAAAAAGGTGACCTACAAGCGCCACCTTTTTGCTTAGCATACTTGGGCTGCATGGGTAGCCCGAGTAGTTTGAGATGGCTTTCAGGAAGTAATAAGTTCCTGCTCCTTGCTGTACCACTTCCGTTTAAACCAGAAGGCAACGTTAACCAGCAATATCAGCGCTGGCACTTCCACCAGCGGTCCAATCACGCCAGCAAACGCCTGACCTGAATTGATGCCGAAGATACCGATGGCAACGGCTATGGCTAACTCGAAGTTATTGCCCGTAGCGGTGAAGGAAATAGCGGTGTTCTTGGAATAATCCGCTCCCAATTTCTTGCCAACCACAAAGCTGACCACGAACATGATGGCAAAGTACAGCACCAGCGGCACGGCTAATTTCAGCACATCGAATGGTATGTTCACAATGGTGTCGCCTTTCAGGCTGAACATCAGCACGATGGTAAAAAGCAGGGCGATGAGTGTAATGGGCGATATGAACGGGATGTATTTGTTGTTGAACCAGTCAAGTCCTTTCCAGCTTATCAGCGCATAGCGGCTCACAATACCAGCGAAGAACGGGATGCCCAGATAAATCAGCACGCTCTCGGCTATCTGCCCGATGGTGATGTCAATCTCGATGCTGTTGACCCCGAAGTACGGAGGAAGCACCGAGATGAACAGGTAGGTATACAGACTGTAAAAGAAAATCTGGAAGATGCTGTTGAGTGCCACCAGACCAGCCGCATATTCTCTGTTTCCTTCTGCCAGTTCGTTCCACACGATAACCATGGCAATGCATCGGGCGATGCCTATCAGTATCAGCCCTATCATGTACTCTGGCTCGTTGTGGAAAAACAGTATCGCCAGAAAGAACATCAGCAGCGGACCGATAACCCAATTCAGCAGCAGGGAGATGCTCAGAATCTTCACGTTTCGGAACACCTCGCCCATCTTCTCATAGCGCACCTTCGCCAGCGGAGGGTACATCATCAGTATCAGCCCGATGGCTAAGGGGATGTTGGTGGTGCCGCTGGAAAAAGAGTTGATGAAGGTGGAGGACTCGGGCAGGAAATAGCCGATGCCCACGCCCAGGAACATGGCAAGAAATATCCACAGGGTCAGGTAGCGGTCAAGAAAACTCAGTTTCTTTCGATTGTGGGTAGGTGTACAGTTGGTAGCGCTCATATCGTTATCCTTTTAGCAGCCTTTTCTCAGATTCTCAGCATAGGCATTGGGCAGGATGCAGTCCTCAATGGCTCGGGCTGCCTTCTCATAGTCATATTTGAAGCGGATGAACTCCACCTCCACGCTGTCCTTATCCAGCACGGAACTCTTATCGTTTATCGTGAGCATCACGTAGCCCCCACGGTTGTCGCCATCCTTGGGCTTGCCCACAGAGCCGATGTTGATGGCGTGGCGGTAATGGTTGTTGCCATCCTCACCTGAGTTCAGTATGCGATGATACGGCTTATGGGTATGCCCGAAGCACAGGATGTCGGCATCAGCGTCCTTCATGATGCGCAGCAGGCTCTTTTCGTCTCGGTCTTCAAACAGGTACTCGTTTATCTTCCTTGGGCTGCCATGCACCAGCAATAGGTTCAGTTTGTCGTTGTTCAACTGGTACTCCACTTTCAAGTGCGCTGGCAGTGTTCGCAGGTACTGGCGTTGCTCGGGCTTGATGATGTCGTTGGTAAAGGAGATGGAAACGGAGCCGTTGGCTTTTTCCTCGTCCGTTTTATAGGCGCAGCCGCAGTCATTGCTTTCCCTGCCGATGCCAAAGTCGTAGTTGCCTGCAATGGTCGGGATGTTGCGCCTGCGTATTTCGTCCACCACCTCGTTTGCCCAGATGTTGTAGCCCACCAGGTCTCCGAGGCAGTAGATAAAATCTGGTTTCCTGTTGTCCACGTCCTCGAAGAACGCCTCTAACGCAGGCAGGTTGGCGTGGATGTCACTGAAAAGAGCTATCTTACTCATGTTGTCCTTTGGGTTGGATGGAAATTATGAGGGAACACTGGCTGCTTAGCAGCAGCCACCTCCTGGTGTGCAGGTGTTGCCCGACTGTATCTCTCTGAGGTTGATTCTCAGTTTCTCTTTCGGGATACCGCACTTGTCTGGGGCAAGGCAATTGGTCGTTTTGGAAAGTAGCACGAAGTGATTCCCGTTATAGCCAAGGTCGTACTTGCCAATGGTCTCCCCTTGGTATTCCACTTCAATGTCCAGGTCCTCTATGCCCAGGGCTTTCTCCGACAGGGCGATGATATTAAGCAGTTTCTGAGGCTTTAATCGGTGGTCAAAGTCGTTGGCATCCCATAGCTGGAAGTTCGCCACCTTCTCGGTGCGCACCGTTCCACCACAGTCGATGAAGTGCTTGGTCACCACACCCACCTCGGTCACGTGGAAATGTTCTGGCACTTTCGTGCCGTTTTCCAACTCGAAGTCCACCGCTTTGGCTGTTTGCAGAATGTGCTTTACCTCTGATAGTTTCATGCTATTATATGTTTAACTATTAATCGTGTGTTCTCTTGTTTAGCAACAGGCAGTGTTCTGGCTTCTGACGCCATCCAGCAGGGCAGCAAAGTAGCCGTTCAGATACTCGATTGCTCTTTCGTCCAGGCAGTAGCAGACAGCGTTGCCCTCCACCGTGCCTTTGATGATGCCAGCGTTCTTGAGTTCTTTCAGGTGCTGCGAGACCGTTGCCTGCGCCAGTGGCAGTTCGCTCACGATGTCACCGCACACGCAGGATTTGGCTTTGAGCAGGTGTTCGATGATGGCGACTCTCGCTGGATGCCCCAAGGCTTTGAGCAGGAGGGCAGTCTTGTTTTGCGCCTCCGTGTAGTGTTCGGTTTTCGTCAATCCCATAGCTTCTAATCGGTTGATTGCAATATTACGATGAACTTTAAAAAGGGAAAAGAAGTTCCGCTGTTATTTTCGAAATTATCGCTTAAAACCAAGGGAGGCAGCACTTGCCGTACCGCCTCCCTTGCAAATCATGTAAGCCCTGTGATAACTTTATTTTATAGAGCAGCTTCCATCGCAGGCAGGCGCTTCTACCGCCTCGGAGACAAGTGCGTCAATCCCATCGTTGCCATCCCATTTCTCCATCACCTCGGGTGCAGGTCTGGCATTGATGCCTTCTCCGTACACCGTGGCGGTGCCGTGTGTGTAGAAGGCTTCCCAATCCACTCCCTGCGGGTCTGTTATCCATGACTTCTGGCTCTTGGAGTAGCAGCAGGTGCATTCGCCTTCCTCGAACACCGTGCCTTTGGCGTTCTGCATGTTGACGTAGACATCCTGCAACTCTTCATCGGTGTCCACTTGCAAGCCCAGATGCTCGATACCCGTTTCCGCATGTCCTGTGGAGATGGCGAAGTTCACCCGTGGGTCTTCCAGCATCCACTTGGCGTAGTCGGGCTTGACCACGGTGGCATCCGTGCCGAACAAGGCGTTGTAGAAGGCGATGCTCTCACCTAAATTTTTTACTCTGACGTGTACGTGAAATCTTTTCATGGCTGTGTCAATCTTACGTTTAGTTCTTGTTTGTAAGGAAGACTGACCAGCCTCGGAAAAGACGCAGGATTCACTCGATTTTTTTCCTGTGGCGCTGCAACGGCTCGCAGCTTTCCTTCACGCTGAACCCAATGACGTTGCCGCTGGCATCGGTCTCCATCGTGCAGCAGGTCTGTATCTCCTTTTGAAGCATTTCCCTGGCTCGCTGGATACGGCTCTTGGCGGCACTCAGACCCAGGTTCAACTGCTCGGCAATGTCAGCCTGCTTCACCCCTTCGATGTCCGAGAGGTACAGGGGGCGTGCGTACTTCTCGGGCAGCAGGTTGATTAGCGGCTCCACGTACTCAGCCAGCTCACGCCATACTTGGTTCTCTTCCTCCTGGCTCGGCTCAGGTATTTCATCGGTAAACTTCTTTTGCCTGCGCCAATAGTCCACGATGGCGTGGTTGGCAATCTGGAACAACCACGAGTCAAGCTTTTGTATTTCCCTGTCGGAGCAGCAGGCACTGTAAATCTTCATTAGCACCTCCTGCATGATTTCATTGGAAGCGTCCGTGTCTTTTACTCTGCTCAGTATGTAGCCTGTCAGAGCTTTTTGGTAGTCGAGCCACAGAGCCGATGCCTGGGAGTATTTTGAAATCTTCATACAAGCGTTGATAAGGAGATAATATGTAAGTTAATAACTGCCTATCATATTCAGTCAAACTTCCCACGGATACTAAATCCCACTATACATAGCTACGCAAAGCCTTGAGCATTAAGATTAGAAGCCGTATCTTTGCATTGTGAAAGCTCTGACTATCATATTAGCACTATTAGTAACTTTGCTCTCGGTTTCGCCTTGCTGCATCTCCGATATCTGCGAAATCGATAGTAAAAAGACCGAACAAGCGGATAATCATGACGCAGATACAGAAGTCTGCTCCCCTTTCTACAGCTGCTCAACCTGTATCGGTTTTACGGTGTATGACTTCACCCTTGAGCCAGCCTCTTTGTTTTCACATAGCTCAGTCCACCACCCAGGCTACAGGCAAAGCCTGTTTCCCCAGTTCTACCATTCCTTCTGGCAGCCCCCGAAGCTAAGCTAATGCCATAACATTGTAGTTCTGTGCGGTGCATTCCTGTACCGTACCTTTTTCTATTATAGCGTTAGATTAACCCAGAATGAAGAAATGCATAATTGTATTGCTCCTATTGCTGAGCAATACCCTGGCATATAGCCAAAACTCGCTCAAAGCCATCATCAGAGATAGCGAAACGAATGCTCCACTGCTCGGAGCAACTGCTGCCGTATACGGTACAGCGATTGGTGCAACTGCCGATGCCAACGGTGAACTTGAACTGAGCAACATCCCCGATGGCACCCACATCATCAGGTTCGGCTTCATCGGTTACGAGGACAGGCTGGACACGCTTCGTTTTCCGTTTGCCCAGGCAACTCCGCTGGTGGTGCTGTTGGAACCAAGCGGTGAAGAACTGGAAGAAGTAGTGGTCACCACCACCCGTAGCAGCCGTACTATTGAGAAGCTACCTACCCGAGTGGAAGCCATCACGCTGGAAGAACTTGGCGAGAAAGCGAACATGAAGCCAGGCGACATCCGCATGCTGCTCAGTGAAAGCACGGGTATCATGACGCAGCAGACATCCGCTACCAGCGCCAATGCCAACATCCGCATCCAAGGCTTGGATGGGCGCTACACGCAGATACTACAGGATGGGTTTCCGCTCTACTCAGGCTTTTCCAGCGGGCTGAGCATCATGCAGATTCCTCCCCTCAACCTCTACCAGGTGGAGGTAATCAAGGGCAGTTCCTCCACCCTCTACGGTGGCGGTGCGATAGCTGGTCTTGTCAACCTTATTACCAAAAAGCCGACCGATGAAGGAGAACTGAGCCTGATGGCGAACGTTACCAGTGCGAACGGGCTTGACCTGAGCGGTTTCTACGGCAAGAGGTTCGGGAAATTCGGAGTCACCGTATTTGCATCCAGAAACGCCAACCAAGCCTATGACCCTGCCGATATCGGCTTCTCTGCCATTCCAGAGTTTGAGCGCTACACCGCAAACCCCACACTCTACTATTACCCAAGTGACCGCACAACGCTTTCTTTGGGTGTTAACGCATCGCAGGAAGACCGCCTGGGGGGCGACATGCGCTACATCGCTGAGAATGATGAAGGCGATTTCTACTTTGAGCAGAACAACACGGAACGCCTATCAACGCAGTTTGACTTAGAGCATCGTTTGTCAGAAAACTCCCTGCTATCGGTAAAAAACAGCCTGAGTTTCTTCAACCGAGACATCGCAGTGCCTGACTATGATTTTGATGGAAAGCAGACCGCCAGTTTCAGCGAGGTAGCATACAGCCTCGATAGAGGGAGAACGGATTGGGTGATAGGCGCAAACCTCTGGACAGACAACTTCTCGGAGCGAAGTGCCGATGCCGTTGGAGCAAGGGATTATGATAACACCATCGTTGGCGCTTTTGCCCAGAACACGTTCACGCCTGCGGAATGGTTTGTATTGGAATCGGGACTAAGAACCGACTATGTCACCCCTACGCCAGCCAACAAGACCAAAGGGCTTTTTGTGCTGCCCAGGGTATCGGCTCTGTTCAAGCTAAGCGACAGACTTACTTCCCGTATCGGTGGTGGCATGGGCTACAAGACCCCGACCATCTTTACGCAGGAGGCAGAGGACATCACCTTCCGCAACATCCTTCCGCTCAACATCAGCCAAACAGAGGCGGAGACCTCCATCGGGGGCAACGCTGACATCAACTACAGCACCTTCATCGGGGAAGAGGTCACCTTCAGCATCAACCACATGTTCTTTTATACTTATATGAACAGTCCGCTCATCCTCACGCTGCGACCAGACAACCTTTATGAGTTTCAGAACGCCAACGGGTACGTGGACACCAAAGGCGTGGAGACCAACATGAAGTTAGGCTACGAGTGGGCGAAGCTGTTCCTTGGCTACACCTACACCGATGCCAGGCAGCACTACAACGGAGAAGTGAATGACATGCCGCTTACGCCCAAGCATCGGGTGAACACGGTGCTGATGCTGGAAAAGGAGGACAACTTCCGCATCGGTCTGGAAGCCTACTACTTCTCCCCACAGCGGTTGACAGATGGCAGCAGAGGGCGTGATTACTGGATAAACGGAGTGATGATAGAGAAAATGTTCGAGAGGTTTTCCCTGTTCCTCAATTTCGAAAACATCTTCGACACCAGGCAAAGCAGGTTCGGCAGCATCTATACTGGCAGCATGAGAAACCCTGATTTCAATGAGATTTATGCGCCCGTGGATGGCAGGGTAATAAACGGTGGCATTAAACTGAACATTTTATAGTTACCGCTATGGAAAAATCTACTTTTAAAATACAGCACATGGACTGCGCCTCTGAAGAGAACATGGTGCGCATGAAGCTTGATGGCGTAACCGCAGTTAAAAGCATGGACTTCGACTTGCAGAAGCGAGAGGTAACCATTTTTCATTCTGGTGAACTTGAAACCATAGAAGCCCATATCAATGAACTCGGCTTAGGCTCTTCCCTGCTCTCAACCGAAAGCACAGAAGAGGATTTTGTGGCAGAGGATGCACAGGGTCAGAGGAAGCTTCTGTGGACCGTGCTGCTGATTAACTTCGGGTTCTTCGTAGTGGAAATGACCACGGGTATCTTCTCCAAATCCATGGGGCTGGTCGCTGATAGCCTGGACATGCTTGCCGATGCACTGGTGTACGGGTTGAGCCTGTTTGCGGTAGGCAGTACTGCCACCAGGAAGAAAAGCATAGCAAAGGCAAGCGGTTACTTTCAGCTTACGCTGGCTGCGGTCGGGTTTATAGAGGTAGTGCGCAGGGTAATCGGAGATGAACCGATGCCAGACTTCGGCACTATGATAGTGGTGTCCATTCTTGCTCTTGCTGCAAATGCGCTCTGCCTTTACCTGTTGCAAAAGAGCAAAAGCAAGGAAGCGCACATGCAGGCAACGATGATTTTCACATCGAATGACATCATCATCAACGGTGGCGTTATCCTGGCTGGTGTATTGGTTCTGTTAACGGATTCAGCCTTACCTGACCTGATTGTAGGTGCTGTTGTCTTTGTAATCGTTATCAGGGGAGCGTTCAGGATTCTGAAATTGGCGAAGTAGCCATGAATCTACTTCTTAGATAGAGCCAAGGACTTTCTATGGATGCCTCAATCTACACATGAATGATGCACATTATTATATACCGAGGTATGATTAAGAAGTAAGAGGAAATACTTTACTAAAACAACAGGGGCTGTTCAAGCACCTGAGCAGCCCCTGTTGATTACTTACTGACCAACTTCCTCCTAAAGAGCAGCAGAGCCTGTGAAAACAGACCTAAAACTGGTAGTTCTACCAGTGGACCAACAATCAGTGCCAACGCAATCAATGGTGTGTCAGGGAATGCAGCAACAGCTATTGCCAGTGAAACAGGAGAGTTTCTTGCCAGCGTGGTCAGGCTTAGGCTAACAGAATCTGCGTAGCTGAACCCTGCCCACCTACCTGCAAGTCTGCTGAGAACAAAGTTTATGATGAAGAAAATGAGCAGTGGTATGAGCATAACATACAGTACCTCCAAATTGCCAAGCAGCAGTTTTCCCTCCGATGCGAACATTGCCGTAATGGCAAGACCAAGAAATACGATTTGCATGGACTCAAAGAACGGAAGCAACCTGTCCTGGAACATCGTCTGCCTTCTTGAACTGAGCATGAAAAATCTTGTGGCTTGTGCAAGCCCGAAGGGAACGGCAATGACCAGCAGGATGCCTTCAAGCAGTGCCTCTATCGGCAGCATGCCTGTCTGGTTAAAGAACAGCAGCAGGTAAACAGGCAGCAGAACCACCTGCAACAACAGGTTAAGGGGCAGTATGGCAGCAGCCAGCACTGTGTTTCCTTTCGATATACCCGTGAAGATGATGTACCAGTCGGTGCAGGGTGTTACCATCAGCATGACGAATCCAATCCAAAGAGCCTGCTGGTCTGACAGGAAAAGATAACCTAACAGGTACGCCAGCAGCGGTGTCCAGACGAAGTTGATAAGAAGGCTTATGGTCACGAACCTCTTATGCAGGAACCCTTGCTTTAGCCCTCGTAGCGGCATGGCTAAGAACAAGCCGTAAAGCATGAGCATCAGGAACGGGATGATGAAAGAGGCTGCATGCGCTTCTACAAGAGGTATCTGTGTAAGCAGCAACCCAAGCAGTACCGCTACCAGAATGATAAGGGTGTGGAATTTGTTTAGAAGACTCATAAAGTGTTCGCTGTTGCTAAAAACTGTTGCGGTTCATGCGAGAGTTAAAGTTACTGCAATAATCCTTTTTTCACAGTCTACCCTTTTACGCTGAACTCCCAACAGACATACTATACAAGAGGCAGGACAGTAGCATTATGCCTTATTGTACATGCAGGAAAACGAATGTTTTCTTAACTGCTCACACTCTAAAACTCCAATGCTCTTGGCTGGACGTATAGGCAAATTAAAAAGTAAAGAAACCCAGTAAGTTATTCAAAGTAAATTATTATATTTGAATAACGAGATATTTAACTAAATCTGTTCTTTATGCTGATAGGATACGCAAGGGTCTCTACTGTTCTTCAGAACGTGGACCTGCAACACGATTCACTCACCCAAGCAGGCTGCGAGAAAATCTTCACAGACAAAATCTCAGGCACTGTGTCTGAAAGACCAGCTTTGTCCAAGCTAAAGGAAATATTGAGACGTGGTGATACTTTAGTCATATGGAGGCTGGACAGGCTCGGACGTTCTTTGAAAGATTTAATCGAGTGGATGAACTACTTGGAAAGCGAGGGTATCGCACTCAAAAGCTTACAGGAGTCGATTGATACTTCTACCGCAACAGGTAAGCTTATCTTCCACATTTTTGCTTCGATGGCTGAGTTCGAGCGGAATCTTATTCAGGAGCGTACCCAAGCTGGTCTCGCAGCAGCAAGAGCAAGAGGTCGTGTCGGTGGTCGACCAAAGAAAATGAACAAAGAAAAAATAAAATTAACAGTTAAGCTTTATCAGGAGAAGCAACATTCAGTAGATGCTATTTGTGAGATGATGGGTATATCAAAGCCGACTCTATATAGCTATGTAAAAGAAGAAGCTTTATTATAAATCTACTATTTGACATGTGATGCCGCCAAAGCATGCTTGTATATCAGACATTGAAAAAAAGCTACTGTAACAGGTAGCTTTTTTGTTGCCTCTCTTTTAATACTACTGGTTGACTCACTTTATACAACATAATGATATACTATAATCTGTTATACATTACATTTTACCAGGCATAAAAAATTTTTAGCCAAATAAAAAATTTATTTATGTCTAAACATAGCACCATTGCTATATTAACTGACTGATAATCATCACTATTAAGTTGTTATGCAAATATATATAATATGTTTGTATCTGATAATCAGAATGTTACACTTTGATTTGCTTTAATTTATTTGTACATTTGCAGTATAGAAATCAATAAATATTAACTCATTACTAATACATGAAGCACATAGTTTACAAGATTAAAAAAGCAGGTACAGAGAATGATTTTATGCATCACGATAAGCAAACCTTTTCAGATGATGTATCTAAACAGAAAGTCTACACATCAGAAAACAGTGTGGATAAAGTAGCAGATAGTTTTGAGTCAAAAGGAATAGGTGTAGAGGTCATAGAATTCTATTTAGTGGAAAGAGATGTAGAAGCTGAGTATAAACAGGAGCAAGAGATAGCAGCAGCTTCTTTATTGCCCGAGCATCGCAATGAGGAATTTGTAAATATTACATTAAAAGAAGCTGCTGAACTTTTAAGAAATGAGTTACAGAAAATAAAGTATTATCACAATGAAGAAAAGTTAGATACTTCTCAAATGACATACTACTATAGTGAAGATAATTATGAGGATGATATCTATAATATTACCTTCTGTGAAGGTGAAGATGAGGGTGAACCAGTCGGAGAATGTTTAGTTGAAGCAGTACCATTTATAGAAGATAAGAAGCTTATGATGCACTGTATAACCTATTCTAATATCAAAGCAATTGACAGAAAAGGTAGAGAAAATAGGGATGCTTTCTATGCGATTGAAATAGATATTAAAAGCTATATCATGTTACGTGACAGGAACATACAACTTAAAGAACTGCTAAGTGATGAAGAATTTATGAATTCATAAAATACAGTTTAGAATATGACAAATTTTGAAATATCCGAATCCATTCTCATAAAAGAATATTTGAAAGAAATAGAATGCGAATACTCAATCAATGATGAGGATGATGAAGTATTAGTAGTTATTTATTCAAGTGATTATGCTGGTTTTGATTCCTTTATAGCTGTTAAAGAAGGTGTCGGTGTAGAAGAACTTGAAGACCACGAAGATTTAAAATGGTTGAGAAGCGATTACTTGTGGGATTATTACCCAAAGACAAAAAAAGCCATGGATTTATTAAAAGATGATTTCAAATGCGAACTCAGGGCTGTTTATTTAAGAGAAGAGGTCGTTGATTTGGATTTCAGAATTAAAATAAATGACATTAAACAGAAGTATCTAATAGAATTAAGAAAGGATATAATATCTGGAATTTTAGCTGATGAATAAAATTTCAAACAGATAAGAAATCACAAACGAAAATAAGAATAACATATTGATTAATGAATAAAGATATACTAAAGCACATTTTGAAAAAATATGGTGAAATGTCAGTTACCAACCTGATGAAAAACCAGAAATTAGTGAAGCACGCCAAGGGAGAGAAGGTGAGAAACACCTTTATCGTAGCCAAAGATGCATGTGACGATGTTGACAGTAAATCAGTGTTGAACTTTAAAATAGAAGATTTAAAGTTTATGGGTGCTGATGAATATTTGATTTACTTCACAATTGAAAACTCTTATTTAATTAAGGCTGAGTATACGACCTACAAAGGACACATTATCATCCTGCATACCACAGCGCATGAACTATCTGATTGGCAAACTACAGTTGGTTACGATGAAGAAGGTAATGAGGTGAAAGAATTAATTGATTTGGGATTCACAGTTGACATTGCAACTCTATAGAACTGTATAGAGCGTATAACACCACCATATGAGAAGCTGTTGGTTGCGTTATACTGTACAACCAAACGTACTTCACTTCTCGTTAATAACTTAGGTATGACCTAAAAATCCCTAATCAAAACATCCTTGCTCTACTGCTTACATTGCTGTTTGCTTGTGCATCATCAATTGAAGATATACTTAGGCTAAGTGGCAGTGCAGCGTGAAACTTAAAGAGGCTGTAAAATAAACTGTGTCAAAGGATTAGCAGTATTACCTTTAACACAGTCACCATGGAAGAGAAAAACGAGCTGGATCTGGAAAAGATCA
>NZ_QEKI01000015.1 GCF_003096355.1 Pontibacter virosus
GCCCCGCTCAGCTCGAACTTGACGCTCCCCACCGCCGAGGGCGAGGTGTTGGCCCGGATGTTGAGCTTGGTGCTCGAGAGCTCGGAGAGCACGATCACCGCCCCGTCCTCGAGGGCCAGCAGGTCCTGCTCGGTGTGGGAGTTGACGAGCGTGAAGCTCGTCACCTGCTGCCCTGTAACTGTTGGCTGGCTAATGTTTAATACAAACTCATCGCTTACTGTCCCTCCTCTTCCGTCATTAGCTGTCACCCGTATGTTGAGTATTGACGGACTATTTGATGGGGGAGTACCGAGAAAAGCGCGGGTAGCCCCGTCGAAGCTAAGCCATGACGGCAGCAGATTCCCATCCTTCAAATCAGCTGTATAAGTAAGCAAATCGTTGTCCGGATCAAAGAATGTGTTGGCTGTAAACGTAAAACTGAAGGAAGTTCCTATGACTGCATTCTGGTCAGGTATAGGATTGCTTACCACCGGTGCATGGTTAGCTAGTGCAGTAACCGTGATGCTAACCACCGTCGATGTCGAAATTGCTCCAGCATTGTCTGTGGCCCGAGCTGAAAGTTGATAGGTACCGGCCTCCACATTGCTCCAATTGTAGGTATAGGGGCTGGTTAGGTCCTCTCCTAGTTTGGTTTCATTCTGGAAGAATTCAACTTTAGTGATTGTTCCATCAGGGTCAGAGGCTGTAGCGCCCAGGGTAATACTTGCCGGCGCCGTGAAGCTGTCCCCGTCTGTTGGAGAAGCTAGGGCCACCGCTGGTAGTTGGTTGGCTGGAGCGTTCACCGTCACACTTACTGCTGCGGAGGTGGTTGATGCGCCTGCATTATCCAACGCTCGGGCTGTTATCTGGTATGTACCTGCTGCTACCCCATCCCAGGACAGACTCCAGCCGTCGCTGTCGTTCGTGTCCTCGCCTATCTTCGTCTCGCCCTGGAAGAACTCAACCGCGCTCACCGAACCGTCTGCGTCAGAGGCTGAGGCTGTGATGGAGATAGAGGCTGGGGCCGTAAAGGTGGCACCATCAGTTGGTGAGGTAATAGCAACTATTGGCAACTCATTCGTAGGAGGATTAACTGCTATATTTACCACGTTTGAGATAGTAATAGCGCCTTTGTCATCGGTAGACCTTGCTGTTAGTGAGTAAATTCCCACTGGCACTTCAGCCCAGGTATAGCTATACGGGCTGGTCAAACTCTCCCCAACTTTGTTATTCCCATTGAAGAATTCCACTAAGGCAATAGTACCATCAGAATCAGAGGCGGTAGCCGTCATAGTAATCGACGCGGGTGCCGTGTAACTAGCTCCTTCAGTTGGAGCTGTCAGGCTCACTACTGGAGGCGTATTGGCAGACTCGTTGACTGTGATATTCACTATTGCTGAGGAAGCCTCCGCACCGAGATTATCAAATGCTTTTGCCATCAGAGCATAGGTGCCTACCGAAACATTGCTCCAGATATACCCAAATCCATCGCTGCCATCCGTATCCTCTCCCAACTTGGTATCAGCCTGGTAAAACTCTACTCTCTGTATGCTTCCGTCGACATCCGATGCATCGGCAAGAAGTGTGATAGAAGCTGGCGCCACGAAGGTATCTCCATTAGCAGGTGAAGTGAGCGCCACAACAGGTTGAGCATTGACAGGCGCTGAAACAACAATACTAATTATTTCCGATGTAGTAACGCCAGATCTATCGTCAGTAGCTACAGCGGAGATTTGATAATTTCCGGCCGCCACATTGCTCCACTCGTACTCATAGGGACTTGTGGAGTCCTCGCCTAGCAGCGTTTCGCCTTCAAAGAATTCTACTTTGACAACCGTTCCGTCCGCGTCGGACGCTGTGGCTACAATCTTGAGCGTAGCAGGCGCTGTGAAGTTTGCCCCGTCGGCAGGAGAACTTATGGCTACTACCAGCGCCTGATTCACTTGTTCTGATACCGTGATGGTTATAAACTCTGTAGTGGTTGTTCCATTTCTGTTATCTATGGCCCTGGCAGTGATTTGGTAAGTGCCTGCCACTACGCCAGCCCAAGTGTAACTGTAAGGGCTAGTATCATCTTCACCTAATTTAATATCCCCGCTAAAGAACTCCACTTTGGCAACTGATCCATCCGGGTCTGAGGCTTCGGCATCGATGACAACATTAGCCGGCGCAGTGAAAGTTGCATTCTGTTTGGGAGAAGTGATTGCTACAACTGGTACCTGATTAACAGACGTAACCACTGTAACTTCTACCTCAGCAGAAGTAGTGGTCAAGCCTAAATTATCGAAAGCCTTGGCTGTAATCTTATAGGTTCCCACTGGTACATCAGCCCAGTTATAGCTGTAGGGGCTGGTTAAGCTTTCACCTACTTTCGTGTCACCTTGATAGAACTCCACTTTGGAAACGGAGCCATCTGTGTCTGAGGCGGTCGCTGTAAGGTTGATAGAAGCGGGTTCCGTGAACTTAGCCCCTGTTTCAGGTGATGTAAGTACTATTGTTGGAGGCTGATTTTCAGGTGAGGTCACTGAATTGAAGACCACATCTACCCAATAATTTGCTGCCTGGCCACTGTTCTCAGTTGGGAAAGAAGGTGTATTGACATAGGCATACAGACCGTTTGGTCCATCCTCCCCATTGGCCAAACCTCGGAGAGGACCATTGTCAATTGCGAGATTAAAATATTGATTTGTGGCGGAGTAGTTGCCCTCGCTGGAGTGGTAGGAGATGACATAGGTGGTGCCAGCCGTGACGGCCACCGGCGAGGCGAAGGCCTGCTCCTGCCAGCCCGAGGCCGTCTCGTTGCTGAAAGTGACAGAGGCCAGCAGGGCGCCGGCGGCGCTGTAGAGCTGGCCGGTGTGGGTGCCGGTGTTACCTGAGTGCTTGTAGAAGCGCACCCCCGTCACGTAGCCGTCAACCGAGGAGCGGAACTTCATGCCCAGCTGCAGGGCCTGCCCGTCATCATACAGACTATTTCCTGGTGCATCAGCTGGCTGGAAAACGGTACAAGGACAGACGGCATCAACTTTGACGTTAATCACTTCCGAAATGGTTATTGCACCGGCGTTATCGTGCGCTTTAGCTGTAAGCTGATAGGCTCCCGCCAGCACATTATCCCAAGTGAGGCCCCAGCCGTCGCTGCCGTTGGTATCCTCGCCTATTTTTGTCTCGCCCTGGAAGAACTCCACCTTGTTCACCGAACCGTCTGCGTCAGAGGCTGAGGCGGTGATGGAGATATAGGCGGGTGCAGTATAGGACTCATTGTTGACTGGAGAATCGATAGCTACCGTAGGAGGTGCATTAGCTGCACCTGTTACTATGATATTCACGACTGCCGAGCTAGCCGCAGCCCCCACATTGTCGGTAGCTCTTGCTGTCAGCGCATAGGTACCCGCCGGTACGCTGTTCCAAACAAAGGCCCAGCCGTCGCTGCCGTCTGTGTCCTCCCCAAGTTTTGTGTCACTGTTGAAGAACTCTACCTTGGATATGGTCCCGTCTGCATCGGTTGCAGTGGCCGCTATAGTGATGTTCGTTGGTGCTTCAAATGTGGCATCATTTGCTGGAGAAGTGATAGCTACAGCCGGAGCCTGGTTACCCGGCGTGGAAGCTGTATTGAAGACAGCATCTACCCAATAGTTGCTCGCCGAGTAGCTGCTGGCTGGGAATGCTGGCGAGGAGGTATAGCGGTAGACACCATTAGCCCCGTCCACCCCGTTCTGCAGGCCGGTAAGCGGCCCGTTGACGATGGCCTGGCTGAAGGTGTTGTTGTTGGCGGAGTAGTTGCCCTCGCTAGAGTGGTAGGAGATGACGTAGGTGGTGCCTGCCGTGACGCCCACCGGCGAGGCGAAGCTAGCCTGTTGCCAGCCCGTGGACGTCTCGTTGCTGAACACCACCGAGGCCAGCAAAGTGCCACTGCTGCTGTAGAGCTGGCCCGTGTGGGTGCCCGTGTTGCCGCTCTGCTTGTAGAAGCGAACACCCGTCACGAAGCCGTCGACAGAGGAGCGGAACTTCATGCCCAGCTGCAGGGCCTGCCCGTCGTTCTGAAGGCTGCCCGTGGGTGCAGCGCTCGGCTGGAAAACCGTGCAGGGGCATACGGCAGTAACCGTAACACTGATTGCTTCAGAAGTAGTTGATGCTCCAGCATTATCCAATGCTCTGGCTGTGATTTGATATACACCTGCCGTTACATCATTCCAGACAAGACTCCACCCGTCGCTTCCGTTCGTGTCCTCCCCTATTTTCGTCCCGCCCTGGAAGAATTCCACCAGGCTCACCGAGCCATCTACGTCAGAGGCAGAGGCTGTAATAGTAATAGAGGCAGGCGCTGTAAATTCCTCTCCTGGACCAGGAGATGTAATATCCACAACAGGTGCCTGATTAGGAGCTGCATCAATGTCATAAACAGCAATATAATTGCCTGTAGAAGCTGGAAAAAAAGCATACTCTATACCTTTGATTACCTCCACCTTGAATGGCACGTTTGAACCGTTCACTGTCAAGCTAATCAGACGTCCCGTCACTTCAGTGATAGGCAGCATCCCCTGCAGACTTCTCGCACCACTTGCCACACTTACAGCAAAGCTCAGTTCTCCTTGATTCCAGCTCATGGAGCCAAAAGAGGAACCATTGCGACCGTCAAGCCAGGTAAGAAGTTGCTTAGCTGATATCACTGGTACATTACGGGATTTTGCAGAGGCGATGATAGCATCAGAACCTTCAGACACGTCTGCATCTGTATGCATGTTTGCACAGAACACGCCATAGTATCCTTCAGAACCCAAGGCCTTGTTCAACAACTGGTCCATTGTGAAAGGGAATGTCTGGTCAGACTCATCTGTCATCTGAGTCGTAAGCTGGTAAACATCAATCAATCCGCCGTCCAGGTCAGCAAAACGCATGGGTATACCTGAACCAGTGAACATACCTGGCCTATCCTGCACCCAAGGGCTCGGCCAGTAGTAATAGTTCGCATCCAGACGGATGCCCTTTGGTCCCTCTAATCTTGGTTGGGTATGCCAATCGCTCCAGGCAATACAGTGCGTGCGGTTGGTAGTGGGCGCTGCTAAGCTCGGATACCGGACCTTGAACTCTGCCAACTGGTTCGTTAGGTCGCTCTCTAGCGAGGTTGGAGTATAGTTTGCACAGTTGGTATTAAGGTGGAGCGCAATCTCAAAACCCTGTTGCTCAAATGCTCTTGCCTCTATGTCTGTAATGGGTGTGTTCGGATAGATATAGGATGTTCCGCGTATGGCTCTCCAATCAGCTACGGCCTCTGCACTATTGTCAGAGCTCATTTGAATATACTGATTAAAGCGGGCCTTGGTACCACCGTTAGCATGGTCATCACCAGTCATCACTACTGCAGCCTTTAATCCTCTTGGCAAGTACCAAAAACGCGGCACAGGTTTGCGGGCATGTAAGGTAATGATGTTGGCCAGCAGGCGCTGCTGCTCATCTGCCTGCGGAATAGAAACTTTGCTCAGGTCAATCCAATCCGGATAAAACTGGTCGTCAGAGCGTATAGGCCCAGATTGACCGTCTCTTTTCTGGCCTGCCCATTCCGGATTTCCCTGCCGTGTGTAGATAACTGATTTCGCTAAATCGTATGTGAAGGCAACGGCTGTACCTCCCTGGTCTCCCACGCTGTTCATGGTGACGGCCGGGTAAGATGTTGCCGTGTTAGCTCCCGAGTATAAGGTCGCCAGATTGGTCGCTCCACTTACCTGGTATAGGTCTGCTGTGCCTTGAAACTGTATTGTATGGTTCACTACACCTTTTCCGGGCCCGGAGGATGTGTGCACCAACAGGTACTGATTGGCTAACGTACCTCCTGCTGGCGTGAGCCCCATGATGGGGGCTAATTTGGCATCGGGTCTAAAAGCAATCATCACACCACCGGCATTGGTCCAGTTGCTCAGCATAGTCACCTGTGAGTCAGACAATGGCATATGTCCTACTATTACCACATCGTATCTGCTCAACAAGTCTGTCGTTACAGCAGATATGTCTGTTGTACTGAATCCATTCAAGCCTTCGGCTATCAATATCTCGGATGGGTACTGGCTGAACTTGTTTGACGATGAGCTTATTACCAGTATGGACTCACCTGAACCAGCAGCTGGGGCATAAAGAGAAGAGGCTGCCCCAACATAATTGGCGGACTTATAGTCGGCAGTTAAATCAGCAATTGCAGCTTCAATTCTCTTCAGCTGCACATCAGCTTCATTACTTGTGGTGGCCCCATAATGAGCTATTCCACGCGTCACTTCCTTCTGGCTGTCATCAGTGTCAGTCGCTCCATCTGACTCGAAATATGTAACTCCTGAAATTAGCTCCAAAAATGAGTCTGAGCTCGGGGGCTGCACACGGAGTTGAGCGGAGGCCACATAAATTGAAAAAAAGGCAAACAGTGGGAGAATGAGTTGTTTCCAGAAGGTAATAACAGTAAATTTCTTGCTCATAATAAAACTATTTTAAATCTCAAGGTTTTTATGCTCGTTGATTAGCTATCTGAATCAGCTTTAAGAAAGTCTTGTTTATACACCTTAATACTTAAATCCATATTATTTCATATTTAGCTAATAGGAATTGGGTGATTTTACTCGACAGGATAAGCTTATACTGCTTGACTTGCACAATTAAAGCTGGCAAGTAAAAATGGAGTATTATTGGCAGGAGTAGCAAAGCGAGCCACTACTAGTAGCAAGCTTTAAAGAGTTGCCCAAAATGGAATTGTATTTATACATCAACCAGCTATTTATTCAAAAACAGCCTTGCATTATACTACGATTATAATTTTATATAAGATTTATTCAAATGAATTATCCTTTACATAAATGTACGATAAATGGCAAACAGCTGTACAATGCACAGTGAACCTCTAATTTTTAGAAGTTAAAATAGAATCATATAAAGGTTAAAATAAACGCGATACTACAGTCTGTTCAGATATATCTGCAGGTACATATACCTCAAACATGCCCTCCCAAGTGCACGAGCCATCTAGTTTAAATTCAAATAAGTATATAGAACTGCTCATTATAAGCTTCAGAACTAGTACTAGTCTATAGGGCTATGCAGGCTCGCAGATTAGAACTGCTCTTCTTATTGTAGTTTAAGTTTTAGTTGAAAGGAGAAAGAATGATGGATAGACTAAAAGACTCTAATTTGAACTCTTGGCCAGTTTTTCTTTGCATCATGCCTATGTGGTTTAATCCATGCATAAACCTGGTGTCAATAACTATTTTATCTGATAGCTTATATTCAATCCCTGCGACTACGCCTATATTTCGTTCTTCCGTTTGATGGATTATATCCAAAGAGTTGCCACCCTGGATTTCCACTGCATGTAACAATATATCAAATTGTGGTCCAGCGACTAAGGATAACCGTGGCAGGAGCTTATATTTCAAAAGCACCGGCAGCGAGATATATTTAAGCTTATATTGTAAGCCTTCACTTTCTACTTTGCCTTCTACATATGTATACAAATATTCCTGCTGAAAATGCAGCCTTTGGTATATGGGCACTTCCATTAAGAAACCTCCGCTGAAACCTATACCCCAGGTTAATTCTACAGGAACAGTAGGCTTCGGAAAACCTTTATTAAAGTTTAAGTTTGATAGATTCAAACCAGTTTTAAAACCGAACCTAACTCTTCTGGAATAATCTGGATCATGAGAGGCTGTTGTGTAATGCGTACTATCCTGCTTCGGCCTACTTCCAACGTATGACCCCAATGCCTGAGATTCACTTGTAACAGTAGGAGAAATAAGAAGCAACAAAGAGAAAATGGCACAGTACATAAACTTGATTTAAGCTATGGTATAAACGGAACGCCAACGTGAAGAATTGAGAATGGTATACCTCAGTTATTGCATGTGCATACAGTGGTGAAGCCCGAGGGGATATTCTGCCTACTAACACATTCCCACCCATCCAGCATAAGCACCTAAACCGATTTGTTTCCCCTAACGTTAGGGATCCTGTACATGGCAGGACAGCATCGGCGCCATAAAATTTGTACGCATTCTATGGCAAACACTCTATGCTTAAATCAATGGCCGCTTGTGCTAAATATCATAATTCTTTAGATAAAGCCTTTGAGCTCAGTTTAGCCCATTTCAGCCCATTGCTTCTCCTTCACTTCCTCGTAAGACAGCCTAATGCCTTCTTCCAGGCTTATTTTAGCTTTCCATCCCATGGAGCCTAATTTCGTTATATCCATCAACTTACGAGGTGTCCCATCAGGCTTGCTTGGGTCCAAAATAATATCACCTTCATAGCCTACCACTTTCTTTACCAATTTAGCCAAGTCAAATATACTTATATCATCGCCTATACCTATGTTGATGACTCCGGGCTCATTATAAGTCTGCATCAGAAACACAAGCGCATCCGCCAAATCATCAGCATGCATAAATTCCCGTTTGGGTGTTCCACTTCCCCATATCACTACAGAAGATTCTTTTTTGTCTCGTGCTGCCATGAATTTCCTCAGCAACGAAGGCAGCACATGGGAATTTTGCAGGTCATAGTTGTCATTTGGCCCATAAATACTGGTAGGCATCACAGAGATAAAGTTACATCCGTAGTGACTCCTGTAGGAGTCGCACAGCTTAATGCCGGCAATTTTTGCAATTGCGTAGGGTTCATTTGTTGGCTCCAACACGCCTGTCAGCAGATGCTCTTCCTTCATGGGCTGCGGACAAAATTTTGGATAGATACAGGAAGAACCCAGTAGCATGAGCTTCTTGACCTGATGCAGATAGGCTGCATGCAGGACGTTACTCTGAATCATCAGGTTATCATACAAGAAAGCTGCTGGGTATGTACTGTTCGCAATAATACCTCCTACTTTTGCCGCAGCTAGAAAGACATAGTCTGGTTTCTCATCAGCAAAAAAGTCAAGTACCTGTTGTTGGTTTCTCAAATCAAGCTCTTTTGAGGAGCGGCAGACAATGGTGGTATACCCGTATACCTGAAGTTTTCTTACAATGGCTGAGCCAACCATTCCTTTGTGTCCAGCTACAAATATTTTATCAGTCTTATCCATTTATAATATTTTTAGTTTAGTATATTATCTTGATAAGCGTATTGCCCAAGTAGAATTCAGCGTCTTTAGGTATAGAGTATCTTAGTTAATTTTCAGTGCCTATTGAACATGGCCTATATTATCATGGATGAAGTTGAATCAGGTGGTAGATGGCTGGTGTACCACCTGGTGAGTAACTGTATTTTGTATCAGGAAGGAGTTCTCAAAGGATTTCATAATTTTATCTATAGAGAGGTATGACTCAGCATAGTGGCGTGCATTCCGCTTCATCTCATCTTTGTTTTCAGTCAGGGCTTTCTGTATACCTTTGTTCAAAGCCTGCTGATTTTCTGCCTCAACGAGTATACCCATGTTGTGCTGCTCTAGTAGCGTATGCATCCCCGACCCTTTGTTTGCAGTAACTAAAGCAAGGCCACCAATGGCCAGAACAGTGTTCAGCTTAGATGGCATCACTAAGTCACCAGCGTTTGCTTTCTGCACAATCAGGTGTACATCAGCCATATTTAAAAACTGGTTGAACTTCTCAATTGGCTGCAGAGGCATAAAAATTACATTCTGTAGACTCATTTTTTCAGCCATTACCTGCAACTTATTCTTGTATGGCCCTGAGCCACAGATGACAAACTTTAGACTAGGCCTCCCTTTGTTCTCCTCTGCAGCATGTAAGATAGCCTCAATACCTTGCTTTTCACCGATTGCGCCAGAATACAGGATGACCTTGTCTGTTGGCTTGAAGCCAAATAGCTGCTTTAATTCCACTCGATTTTTCAATGGGTGGAATTGGTCAAGATCTGTTGTGTTGAAGAACAAAGAAACATCCTTCCGGGCTTTTTCTTCAACTTTGCGAGCCATGCCTTTTCCGACACAAGTAATCACGTCGCAGTTATCAAAGATGAATTTCTCAAACCTGAACAACATGTTAATCATCTGTTCGGATTTTATCATTTTAAGGTCACGCGCTGCTTCAATCTGCAAGTCATGTACATGACATATGAGCTTTGCCCCTCTTAATTTTTTATAAAACATACCCAACAGCCCGAGGCTTACAGACGGAAGAATAGTGATGACAATATCATATTTTTTGCCAGGCAGCAGGTAAAGTAGTTTAAAGAAAGCAGCCATGAAGAATGAGAGGTCCAACAACACTCTTTTAATACCTGATGGGTTTTGAGGTATGAACATTGGACACCTATGGGTGGTAATCATACCTCCAGACGCGAAATGTTCTACCTCTGTTTTATACCACCGCCTCCTACTATGGTATGGCTCCTGTACTTTCCAGAATGGATAGTAAGGATATGAGGCTATAACTGTGCAGTCATAACCATTTTGAGCTAACCATTTGATTTGTTCGCCACTATATTTACCTATTCCGGTAGGTTCAGGATAAAAATTATAGCCTAACAGTAAAATAGACTTCTTCATACGCTATTCATATAGTTAAAACTATACGAAAAAAAATCATATTAGTATGTAATTAGTTTAATTTTATATTAAATAATTATTAATAATTATTCTGCTGAATATATTGGTAGCGCAATTTTATAGGATGTAGATACGGCTTATAGGAGAAGGGTGAAATTGGACGTTTTGCAGTAAGTATGTTGCTTAAAGATTCAGCTTTGGTTTAAGTTCAGGAAAGGGGCAATTGAAATGGTTGTTTAACCATTACTGACAAGCCTATTCAGCAACGTTGCTTCTAAGATGCTTTTCTTGGCTTAATTCAATGCCTGCCCTCAAGCTAAGGGTTTTGACTTACCTTTCAGTCTGCACAATTCTTTTTGCATGAGTATGTCTTGAAGCAGAGTGCACTTTTTTCAGCTCCCTCATTTTTATCTGAATCAGAAACTCATGATATCCCATGTTTATGCAATAAATTAAACCGGGTATGCCTTCTATGAAGCCTAGATTGATGACATATGCATGGATAAAGCGTAGAATTGGCCATCCAGGGATTCTGCTGAGATAAGATTTGAGAGCTGGGTTGCGCACGCTTCCGTGGCGCGAGAACACATTGGCAAAAGGCGGTAGAGCATGAAGGCGGGCAACAGCTTCCTGGCTTGAGTACTTATTATGCCTATCAATCCACTGGGACCAGCCTTTTGAGAAACTGTAATGCAAGTAAGGCTCTTTGACATACTCAATTCTCCCTACGATTTCACCCTCCTTCTGGCCATGGCCAAAATCTATAAACCTGGCTTTGCCCTTCCTCAGCAGCCTGAATTGCCATTTAGGAAAATTATCACAATGCTTCAACCACCTTCCTTCAAGCATCATTTTCCAGCAGCAATAGAAACCAGCAACATCACTGTTTGCATTGTTTATAGCATGAATAATTGCCGCACGAAACTCATCAGTCACTACTTCGTCAGCATCTAAAAATAGTACCCAATCATACCGAAGGGCCAAGTGGTCGAGGGCATGGTTTCTTTGCTTACCGAAGGATTCGAAACTGTTTTCCCAAAATTTCACTCCATATAAATAAGCTATCTCAACGGTCTTATCCGTACTGCCTGAGTCAAGAACATGAACATCATCAGACCAATTGACTGATTCTAGGCACCGGGGAAGATCAAGCTCTTCATTTTTAGTAAGAATTACCACTGAAATCATTACAACTCAAATTTAATTTTCAACAGCTAGATTCTCTGATTCGTACCCTTTAAGCATTCTTGCCTTTATAGGTTTGCAGGGGTGCCCGCTACAAATCATCCAGGCAGGCATATCTTTATTAACCACAGACCTTGCACCTATCACACTTCCCTCACCAATTGTAATGCCCGGGTGTACAAAAGCCTCGGCTGCTATCCAAGCATGATTACCAACATGAATGGGCTTAATAATCAAAGGAAATCCAGTCTTAGTATAGTCATGCGTGCCAGCAACTAAGTGCGCTCCTTGAGAAATCACAGCCCTCCGGCCTATGGTGATTTTACCCATTGAATAAAGATTAGCCCCACTCCCAATACCGCACTCATCCGCAAGTTCAAGATTCCAAGGAGCCCAGATCTTTACGCCAGGATATACATGCACTCCATGTCCTACTTTAGCACCAAACAATCGTAGAAGGAAAGCTCTCCAGGCGTGAAAGGGTTTTGGAGAGAACCTAAAGAAAAAAAGCACAACAATACCCCATAAAACTCTACCGAGCCTATTGTACAATGAAAACGAAGCGCCTGTGAAAGTATCCTGATTATGCATAAACGGCTAGTCAATAAAGTTATAACAACTACAAGATAACAGCTGATTATCTCAAAGCGCCCAAAAGCTTTATAGCTGCGGGACCTACTGCAAAATGTTCTTCATAAGCCCTACGAGCCTTTAAGCCGACTTCTGCTTTCTCAGAAAAAGAAAGAGAGTCCCAGTTCTCCAGCATTTGCTGTGTTTGTTCCAGTGTGTCCTCAGCCACGATACCCCCACCAGAAGCTTCTATCTCACGCCAAATATTCACTTGGTTAGAAATCAACACTGGTTTACTACAAGCCAGTGCTTCTACTATTGCTATTCCAAAATTTTCCTGATGACTAGGCAGCACAAATGCTTCACAGCCATAGAATGCCCCCCATTTAGCATCTCCGGTTAACATACCAGGGAAAAAAACTGACTCCCGGAGTACTGGAGACTGAGAAACCATCCTTTGGAGCAGCTGCCCATATGGAGTTTCCAACCCCGGACCTGCAATGACCAACTTTGGAAACTTCGCATAATTGGGGTAATTTATAGGGGTCTCTCCATTACCGCTTTCTACCAGAGTCAGCCTAGTCCTTGTTTCCAACACACGATCGTAGGCCTTGAGTAAAATATCTACTCCTTTTTTCTCATGTATCCTGCTCAAGAACAGGAGAAACGGCTCCTTTACAACCTGAGGGCATTTTGAATGAAATGCTTCTTCCATCACCTGATCGTATTGCGCAGGTTCGGCTATACCATATCCGACATTGATTTCTCTTTTGGGTTTATAGGAACGGAATGGCTCTCTTGCTAGTCGCAGTTCTGCCTCACATGTGAATAGTAATCCATCTGCCTCCTTGATATTATCACTCTCGATAATACTCCAGTAAAGTTTATTACGTATAGCCTTGATTTTCCTATTTTTAGCTTTTTGAAAATAAGGATCGAGCATACCATGAGGCATCAAATAAACCCTTGGAATAGGCTCCCTCTTACCTCCTGTTTGTTTTTTTTTCAAAAGTCTGATAGCTTTTCTAACCGCATAGACATGGTAGAGCCATAGGCCGTGTACAATCACTGCATCAAATCGAGGAAGATTAGTGAGCAGCCAGGGGATAAGATTTGAATTGTAATACCATGGTCCTTTTCCAACACCAAGTGCATGTATGCGAAAATTATCTTCCGCAAGCCATCCTGCTTCAGGGCTATCTAAACACACAACTTCATTATACACATCGAGAGTCTGTAGCTCAGGTATTGAGTTACGAATGCCTTGACAAGGGCCTCCCTGACTTGGTTTCATGCTTGCTATGACTCGGAGGATCTTCATCAAATATAAACTGTTTTATTAATTAACATTTTCTCTACATTCAGAGCATTAACCTAAACTGATAGGTTAGTAAACTAAGGCTGTTTCTTCTGGTAGAGTTCTTTTTGCTAACCAATGTCCTAGGATACACCATAGCCAACACCGCGTCCAATGTGACATTCGCTTTTGGAAACTCTTATACTGCAATTTTGGCTCTGGTAAGGAGAGCAAGTCTACGGCAGCGGCTATCCCATCTTCAGTGAATTCTTTCAAGGCTCCTCTCATCCACTCATCCATAGGCAGTACAAACCCTTGCTTAGGCTTGTTATATACTTCGGGAGGAAGTTCAGTCTTAAAAGCATCGATGAGTAAAGGCTTTACTTTTTTTCCTTTCTTGTATCTTTGAGCCATACCTAATACTTCTTCTACAAGACAATGGTCCAAAAAAGGCACACGGATTTCTAATCCGACAGCCATACTCATTTGGTCGCTATCCCGAAGAAGCATCGGTATGGTATACCCATGTAGTTCAGCCCAGGAAATCAGACCCATCGTATCTAATCCTGAAGGAGGGGGGGGAATTGAGGGAATGCCTTCGCTAAACCCTAATGCAGCCAGATCGATAATCGAAGTAAATCGTCGCCTGTTTAAGGCTAAGCTGATAGTGTCAAAAGTATGTAGACCATGCAGCTTGTCTTTGATGGATTGTGGCATGAAGCCCACAAGCTGATTCCTTAGAATGTCCGGGAGTCTCCCTATATTATTAAGAACAGGTATACTCTTGAAACTAGGGTAGCCTCCAAACAATTCATCACCGCCTAAGCCAGACAAAGCAACCTTGAGTCCTGTTTCTCGCACTGCCTTGGATACAATGTACGTATTGATAGCATCAACGGAGGGTAAGTCCATACTAGCTACAGCACCCATTACCCAATCTAAACAGGTAGTTTCATTCACCTCTATTTCATGGTGTTCTGTGCCTGCAAGGCTTGCTACTTTTCGTGCAGTGGCCCTTTCGTCAAAATTACTTTGTGGGTAGCCAATGGTAAATGATTTCAGGTTTTTACCCAGTGCTTTACCAGCTATTAGTGTGATGATGCTAGAATCTATCCCTCCACTTAAGAATGTCCCTATTCCTACATCAGAAATAAGATGCTCTTCGACAGCTTTAGTGACCAGGCTCCTTACTCTATGAGCACACTTCTCACGGCTCTGACCATTTCCATAAGTGAACTTGCTGTCCGGCCACCATCTCTCTATAGTTAACTTTCTGTCCCTTTCAATTTTCAACCAATTTCCGGCAGGCACTATGTATACCTCGTCAAATATTTCTCCACTTGCTGGCATTCGTCCAAAACCAATGAACTCATTTAAAGCTTGGGAAGTTGGCGAGCAACTCTCTTTTCTAAGAATGGGTCTCGCTTCTGACGAAAAGCTAAAACACCTGGTATCGTGACTGAACCATAAAGGCTTAATACCAAGTCTATCTCTGACAAGCAAAATAGAGTCTTCTATCGAGTCGTAGACAGCAAAAGCAAACATCCCTTTCAAAAGTGGCAGTGCCATTAAGCCCTTCACAGCATACAGTTCTATAAGAGTTTCTGTATCAGAAGAGCTTTTCCATTTTAGATCGGGCAGAAGCAAACGTAAGTCAAGATGGTTGTAGATTTCCCCATTAAAAATGATGGTATAGCGTTTACTTGAATCCTGCATAGGTTGCTGCCCAAATTCTGTTGGGTCAAGAATAGCTAACCTGGTATGACCTAAGTATACATTTCCCTCTCTATTAGTCCATTCCCCTCTTCCGTCTGGCCCTCTATGCTTAATTGCTTTGAGTTGAGGTATTTCACTACAATATCCTTCGTAAGCTATTTGTCCAAGTATACCACACATTATATAAATTTTTATAAAATCATTTATATAATTTATACTTAGGTTGTATGATATAGTTTATAATTTTATAAAATTATGGCAAATAATTAGCTCGAATTCATTTGCTATAATGTATTGTGTAGATGCAGCTTTATGTTGCAGCTATAATATTCTCGTATATAGTTTCGATTTTATCAATTGTAAGTCCGGCATCGAATCTTTCAATATTCAGAACACCTTTTTGGATAACTGATTCTCGTTCCCTAGGTGTTAGCAATAATATCTTTTCCACTACCTTACCTGCTTCTAAAGTCCATTTTTCGATTGATTGATTGTTAACAGGACGTCGCGGAATGTAAAACCCAGCTTCGCCTGCCACTTCAGTCATAGGCGCCTCATTAGTCGTGATGACAGGACAACCACAAGCCATTGCTTCAGCGATAGGCCACCCAAATCCCTCTGCCAGGGATGGAAATAGCAGGACATTTGCCCCAGAATAGGCAATACAAACCATCTCATCTCCTAAACCGCTTATCCAGTGTATGTCCTCTTTGTAAGGAGATGCTGAATGAGCTTTCTGCAAAATTGACGAGGGTGCATGGCCAACCATCAACAGCGGCACCGTTCGCTGGCTGTTTTGTCGCCAGGCATTATATATTTCAATAACTCCCAAGCGGTTCTTGTACCACTCATTTCCTCCCACATGAAGAATATAACCTTGTGACAATTTTATTCCAACCTCTTCACCTAGTCTAGCACGAGCCTCTGTTGAGGCATATGGTTTGAAAGCTCTATTAAACCCATTGTACACAACCTCGGATATCCTTGGACAGTTTTGATGTAATCTGTGTAAATCAGTATGTGTTTTATTAGAGACGCATATGAAGTTCATCCCCCTGGAATAACCCCGGCGGATATAAGCTTGGTAGTAACAACCTGTCCAACTGGTAGGGTTCTCTGCTATCTCACCTATTGCTGATAGTTGTGCCATGAAATCGTGGCAATGAATTACGTGAAATCTGTTTGAAACCAAAGGCACCCATGGTCCTAGCGCCTGGTCTGTTAATACAAACAATGTTTCTGGAGAGCATTTGATTAGACGGTGGCGCAGTAGAACAGGGAAAACTACATACTGGTCTATATACCCAAGCCACTTTCGCATACTAGCTGGCACAGGTATGCGATAAAACATGGGCTTAGGTGACCAAACCTCTATGTCATGCCCACGCTGCTCCATACCCACAGCCAACATTCGTGTAAAGCGAGGCATGCTCTGAGATCCAATGAATGCTGGATGTGAGAAAAAGACAATACGCATTTTCTAAGCTTTACTTTCCATTTCTTGAAACTTCACAACTTGATTACAGAAGCACCATAACTAGGTAATTGATAAGTTGCTGGTTATGTTTTCAATTTTCTCAGCACAGTTCTAATATAAGATTTGCGTATATGCCACACTCTGACAAGCTCTGCAATAGTAATTTGTTGGAAAAAGGCAGACCATTCCTTATCAGCATATTTCAACCACTTACTGTAACCATTATGAAGGATAAATCCTAAAGGGTCCCATGGCTTTGGTGAGCCAATGAAATGCAAAATCATTTTATCAGCGACCTGTGGTTCAGATTCATAAGCCTCCCATTCACAGTTAAATGATGGTGGAAGTTTTGCAAAGTTTCCGCTGCAAATGATATTGAGGAGAGATTGATCATGGGAAGGCAGCTCCACAGGATATTTTCTTGCTATTTCGACACATCTACTAAACACATCAACCTGCCTCCAAGCTTTCAAATTCAACAACAAAACTCCAGAATTGAAATATTCAGCTTCCGGAGGCATACCTACTGTTTTAATATAAAACTTATTTCCTAGGGTATATTTGAATTGACCACCACCAACTGCAGCTAAAATATGCCCAACAAAATCAAATGCTTCTACTTTTAGAACATCTTCTTCCACAATCAAATCGGAATCAAGATAAAGTACTTGGTCTTCCTCTAATAGATTGGCGAGCAGTAAACGTCCATATGCAGTCCAGTCACCATGTAGTGAAGGAAACGCACCGAAATGAAGTTTCGGATTATAATTAACGTAACTATAAGTCCCCGAAAAGCCCTCCATTTTTAGGAGTTTTACAATCTGGAGCTTTTCATTATCTTTCATGTCTGCACAAACAAACCAGAGCTTTAGTCTACTTTGATTTGAGCAATTCCTGATTAAAGAAGATAAGGTTGCACCAAGTCCAACTAATCCTAATCGATTTATACAGAATGCAATATTCATGGAAGATAGTTTTGATTAGAATCTCTTAACTTTACTTCTCCTCATATGAAAGAGTCCGCAATGATGCAATTATCAACCCAATACTGAGAGTGCAAAAGCCAAGTGAGGTAGGTTGCGACCATTGCCCTTGTGGAAAAACCATAATGCCGAAACTTAGCATCATCCATGGCAGCAAATCACCTTCAGATAACCTTCTGAAACTTGCTTTTCCTACTTTGATTATCAAACTGATCCGCAAAATAATAACACCTATGCCCATTAAAGGCCCAAGTTCACCTATCAGCCGGCCCCATTCCCCCTCAGAGACAAGATAAGTAAATTTTCCTGTAAGCAACATACTGCCAACATTTGTACCCATCCCTATACCATAACCAAAAAAAGGCTGTTCAGAGGATTCAGTAAGAGCCCCTACCATACCCCCTAAATATCTGTCAAGTAAAACACCTCCTAAACCGCCTTCTTGCATATTGGCTGTTTCAAACCGAGCTGAGAACGCGCTTGTAGCAATCTGAAAAAAACTGTTATTGCCGAGTACAGTTAACACAACTCCTATACCTATGACAGCTGCAATCATCCTACCCATATACCGTGGGTTCCTGGATGTTGCAAAAAGTGCAAAAAAAACAGATACACCAATATGAAAGAATAAGCCACGACTAATTGAGAGTGGTATCGCAACTAATAGGCATATGGTAGCACCAATAAGTATAGTCCGATGAATCCCTAATGGGTTCAACCAAAAGTAACACACATAGCTAGCTACAAAAGCGAAAAACAAGGTAGTACCGTTAGTAAATGAAAATGTTCCGGGAGGACGCAAATAGCCCAGCGCACCGCTGAAACCTGCACCTGACACGTCGCCACCAACTCCCCTATTAACCCAGGCGGATTGATTACTAAAAAATTGTAAACCAATCAACAAAGCCATTGGAATTGCAATCCATAGCGTCACCTTGCCTACCTTGAGAACATCTTCACGATTAAATATACGACCTATAACAAATATGAGCGGTACGTGAAGGAGTAATATCCTTGCTCCATAACCAGCCACTGCCATACTTCCATGCCCTAGACCCAAAGCTGTATATGTCCCTATTATTCCAATCATTACCATTCCAACCATGTGGAAGTTAGCAGGTAGTAAGCCTCTTCTCCAGGTTTCAAAGACCAGCCATAGTGCTAAGGGGTCTCTTACTAAGAGTAAAGGAGTCGCCAAGGCAGGTAAAAACCATTTGCGCAAAGCACCCTCAAAAAGTAGCAAAAGGAAGTATAGCCATATACCCTGTTTTAGCAACCGTTGAGAACCATCGGCTGTTTTTTTTATACCGGCATATGGAACAGTATCTAGCATTTTTGTTCTAGGGGAAAATCTACTTTTATCTGCGTGAAGTTCTTACTGAATTAAAAGAGTTAATATCCAAAGAGGTAACTATGCGATCTCCATACCTGTCCCAGGTATAAGATTTGACATGCTCTTTGGTCTTTCTACTCATTTCAGGTATAAGTGCGCGGTTATTTACAAACCACATTAGTTTCTCTGCAATTGCCTCAGGTGATTGAATTGGCACCAAAAATCCTGTTTCCCCTTCTAAAATTAGGTCAGAACCACCAGTATTGGGAGTAATGACAAGCGGTAAGCCCTGACTCATTGCTTCCTGCATCACCAGAGCCCTACCCTCCACAATGGAAGGCAAACAGAGCAAGTCGCAAGACTGCATAAGCTTCAATACCTGCTGGTGCGGTCTACAAGGTTCATAGTTGAATGTGGGTAATTCCTTTCTGTAAAAATCCATCGAAGCTTGCAGCGACCCCATCACGATAAGCTCTATCGGGGTATGTCGGAGCAGTTTAAGAGCCCCAAACAAATCTCCTAAGCCCTTTCGCTGCGTCATCGAACCCACAAACAACACTCTTAACGGTAGATTTCTATCCCACTTTTTCTCCATATTACCCCTATAAAACTGTACATCCGGAGAACCAAACGGAGACATGGTGATATCTTTGCCCAGACTCCAAGGAGGCAAAGAGTCACGTACAAACTGGCTAGGAGTAACCACCAAGTCGGCAAGTTCCATTTCCTGCGTTTTTCTGTTCAGTTTCTCCTCTGAGTCACTGAGGCCATCCAAAGTACCCGACCACTGTGGCAACCGCTCCTTCTCTTCCATCATAAGTCTCCGGCTGGTTTCCCAATAGGCAATGGGCAAGTCATACACGCACTTCAGCCCCAGTACTTTTGCTCTTTTAAAAGTGGCAAGTGCGCCATCTTCATAAGCATACACAGCCTTCACTTCATACCGAGCAACCAAATCAGTCAGACGACTGGCTACAGCTTTGTCGAAGCTTGTGTATACTGAATCTGTGCTCACCCATTTTTGTAGGTGCACAGCTCTGGAGAGATTTATTTTTTTAGAGCCTAGTCTTATCGCCTCTAGAACAGGATGTGTTTTGACTTTGTGATGTGCAACCGGAAAAGTGCGCCTCAAAAACTCACTACGCACCTGCTGTGGCAAGTATTTGAGCCAAGCCGCTTCAGAGTTGAATGCCAATGTAGTATTGAACTCTGCCAGCAGTTCTGCAGCATACAAAGCAGAAAGAACAGCTCTAACATTTGCATTACCAGTGGGGTGAGAAACAACAATCGACATTTTAAGTCCCAAAAAAAGCTAAAGATTATACACAATTGTAGATAATAATTTACGTATAATATTATTATATGTATAAAAAATTAAACTTTATATTTATTTTTATTATTATGGCGTGATATGACAGATTTATTTCTTACCTCTTGTAGCAGTTCTATGTATTTTTTTATGAAAAGGGAAGGCGTAAAGTTGACAAGATTTTCCTGCAAGAGCCGTAACTGATTATTCCTAAGGTTTTCATCAAGAAGCATTTGGAGCATACGTTTAGCTAGTGCCTCATAGTCCCCATTAGGAAATGTAAAATCGGAGCTGCCTATCATCTCTTTTAAGCCACCCAGTTCAGACACGATGAGGTTTTTTCCGGCAGCCATCAGTTCTAGTGCCACGCCACCCATAGGCTCATACCACTCGGAGGGTACAATCGCGATACGGCCGCTCGACACATATTCTGTCAGTTCCCTTCCTTGTTTCTTTCCTACGAAATCCACATATGGGGCAATCTGTAAATCATAAGCTAGCTGCTCCATTTTAGACCGCCAATTACCATCGCCTATTATTAATAGACTTGAGGGACTATTAAAACTCCAGATTACAGTAGCAAAAGCACGAAGCAAAGTGCCCACCCCTTTTTCGCTGACTATGCGGCCCAAATATATAAAGTCATACTCTGGGACACTAGAGTATAAATCTTTAAAGTTTGCTAGCGGAAATGGGTTGTAAATGTGAACCTGTTTAGGGAGTGGCTGCGCTTGGAGCATCCACTTGGTGATTGCTACGTTCATTGATACTATATGCTTTGCAAAAACTCTTCTTACGAACAGCTTCGCTGCCCCTATCATACCTGCTCTCCATCCGGCCCGCTTCAGGTGATAGGCAACTGAATCTAATGGAACGAGTGGCGCTCTTTCCCCTTCCACCCAGCCGCAGCCATCTATGCAGGACACTTGGTAACCTGTATGCACCCAGATTACTGGCTTCCTGAGCACTAAGGGCCATGGCTGCAAAGCTAGACTAGCACCGTTGCATAGAATCACATCGGCCCATTGTACTAACTCAAGCTGCTGCCGTATGTTAGGATTTCTTACAACAGGAAAGGAAAAGTTATCAGCAACATTATTATCACTTTTAGTGACTACAAAGCATTCAAGTCCATTCTCCACAAAAGCTTTAGCCAAAGTCAACGAAACTGTTTCAATACCACCGATTGATGGGTAGAAAAAGTGGGAGTAAAGCAATACTTTTAGCATAAGAGGGGCTACTTAAGAGTTGTCAACAGCTATTACTTAAATAAGGTAGCATGTATAGTAATGTCAAAAATGTGTTCCTTACTAGCTTACAGTAGTGCACAGAGGTTTTAACACATTTCTTATTACTGTTTGTATCGCAGCCAAGGATGGTAGTTAGAGACTAATCACTCATAACCTCTTATAGATGATTTAAGAAGGCAGGAAAATTGACCTAGAAGTCGATTACGTATTAATTGGTCTCTAACCGAAATTTTCACAAAAGTAAATTCTAAGAAGTGACGAAGAATTAAAAGAACTGGCCACACTAAAATAATACCAACTGGACGATGTCGCTTAAAATACCTTAGCCTACCACGATGATTCTGCACAGCACGTGTCATAGACCAGGCCGACAGAAAATTTAGGTTATCATGAATGACGCTATTAGACTTGATTACGCCCATTCTCCATCCTAGCTTATATAGCCTTCGAGCCCAATCTACATCACAGTCAGCGAAGGGAAACATATGTACATCAAGACCACCTGATTCTTTCCATGCATCCAGTTTAACAAGAAGTGGGCTTGTATATACAACATCCACTTCACTAAAGCTGCTGCCTTCTAATGTATCATCCCACATGTATGGAATGCGCTCAAGTTGGAATTTGTCAACCAAGTTTTTCCCAATTATAAAATTGGTTAGGCTCGGAAATGGCTGTCCAACACCAGCAGGAAGCCCATTGTGTAACCTTACCGTAAAACCACAAGCAGCCAATTCAGCCCTGCTCTCCAATTGCTTTAAGGCATCTAAAAGAGGTTTAGGCTCTAAAATCTGATTATCAGTTTCATAGAACAACAAATAATCAATTGAAGGATATAACTGAACAGCATAATTTACGCATTTATTCAAGCCGGCAGCAAAAGAGGTGTCTTCTCCTGGTTCTGGCAGTAAAACCTGAAGTGTCAGTCTTGATTTTTGAGCCTCATCCATAAGCCACTCTATGCTTCCATCAACAGATCCTGCATCATATACTATTACTGCACATCTCCAGCTGAATTGAGATGCAGGAATCCAGTCTGCCAAGGCTTTAACCGATTCTCTTAGCAGGGACAATCGATTGAATGAATTGATGATTATCGCTATGTCTGGTTCTAGATTCATATTGCTCTTTTAAATCTGATATAAACTTTTTTGCAACTGCAGGCACTTCTATCATGTTAGCCGTATGAAGTATATTTTTTTTTAAAAGATAGATGTGCTCTAAAGCAGGTTCAAGTATAATTGCATTACATAGATTGCTTGAAGAAAAACCAATTTTATATGGGCCCTGATTTGTAAGGAAGTGTGGAGCAGCTACTGGAATTCCATGTGCGATAAATGCTGCTACTGAACCACTTTTTCCAAGGCAATGACGCGGTACAGAAGTTAAGCCAAGTGTACAACTATGGAGAGCCTTTGATAGCGCAGGAGGCGCTAAATAACCCGTGACAAGAACATTATAACCATCACCAAGCTGCTCTCGCAGTTGGATGGCTTTTGCTTTCATATGAGCTTCTATTCCTCCTAAGAGAAATATTTCAAACTTTATTCCCGAAGTGTCAGCCTGTTCTTTTAAGGCTCTTAAGAATAAAACAACGCTGCTATATATTTCAATTTGACTAAATATACCGATTCTAAACAAGCAACTATTTTCAGACTTATTATTTTTTTCATATCTATCGATATTCGAAAATACTTGTAATAATTTACCATGATGACCCAAATCGGCTAATCTTTGCTGAAAGTAGGGTAAACTTGTATGTATGATTGAAGGCTTAATTGTTGTCAACAAGTGCTTTATAATCCCCTTTTGCACTGTAGAAGTAATAAATGTTTTAATCAACCTACTCCGCTCTATGCCAATCCATAGCTCATGAAACATAATATGTAATTTCCTTCCAGCTAGCATTTTGTTCATTTCGGTACTAATACCAAAGGGTAAGCCATTAGGTCTAAATGCATATATCACAAACTGAAGACTTACCCAATCCGGGTCTTGCTTTTCAATCCATACGCTAGCACTATGGTATCTCTGCTTATTAGGCCATTTGGTAGGCAGCCTCAGAACCGGCATCTTAATACTATCAATATTATAATACCCGCTAAATTCCGTTAGAACATGACAATCGTTGATGGCAACGACAGAACACAAGTTCCCTTGACGACTTAACTCAGCAGCCAGCTTCATCGTATAGTCACCCACACCATCGCGTCCCGGCTCTATTGAACCACATACAAATAATATTTTCATACCTGTATCGACTAATCATTTATTGGATACATATTTTATGTATCATACTTTTACTCTTATTGAATCTATTCCAAACTCTTTGAGGCATTGTCCATTTATTATTCTAGTAAAGGGGAAATGACCTCCATCTTCTTAAAGCTGCCTCTTTTAATATTTTAAAGGCTGTCCGAATTAGTGCCAACAAGGTATCAGTGTAGTATTTGTGATGGTTCCGGCTCTAAAGTATGTTTGACAAGACAACAGAGCCTGCCTCCCAAGTGGCTCTGCCAATGGCTCATGTTCCAAGAGAAACTTAGGCAAGTCCTTCAGCTTCTTCACCGGAAAAAACAATGCAAACTTCTGCCACTCGGGTGCCTTTGGATCCACAATCTTTCAGCTAGTATAACCGGGCACTTACCCATTGCCATACTTTCATGTATTCTAAAATTAACGGGTGCCTAGTCTGCAGGGCACCTGATGAATTTGGAAGCCCTCGTCAGGTTTACATATTCTTGCTGCTCATCAAGCCCGTAGTTGAGCCAACTCTCTGTACTCTGTATGCAAAACCTCCTTTCACTCGTAAAAGCTTAAACATTTTTGCCTTATTGCATTCGGGATATCTATTTCATTATAAGCCAGATTAAAAAAGAACGTACGCAAAAAAAATCAAATTCATTTCGAAGGTTTTAAAAGGTGTATAATTTGCTTCTTAACATTTATAAGATTTGAATACTGTTGCAAAAAATATTTATATGGTAATTTATATAAGAAGTACCAATACAAGTGCTTATAATAATAACGATTTGAGAAGCTATTAAGCTTTTGTATAACAGTTACTCTAATATTGAGAATAGCTATCTTTAAACCTGATTTAGGATAAACAATTATTCTTGATAACTCTTCTTCATCTACTATATCCATTCTTATCAGTTCGTATATTTTCTCTGCCAGATCCAATTGGTGACAAGCGATAAATATGGAATGAAAATCTTTAAGCCAGTTTGTTATATCTAAATGTGGAAGCTGATGGATACTATTGTTGTGTTTTACATTTTTGTAATTATTTGTATCAGATTTATTGATTTTTGTTTTAGTCAAATAATTTAAAATTAATCTTGTACGATTTAACTCAGGGTGGGAAATTGTGTGGAATTGTTTAGATCGTATTAAAGCTTCATCTACTTTACCATTACAGAGAAACGCTTTTATCAAGTATGCCCACTCAATAGGATCAGGACTAAATGCTCTACTATACGTACCTAGGTTTTGTTTATTCAAAGCGATTAGCCATTTCAATGCTTCTAATTCCTCACCTTTATTTAAAAAACAAATTGCCAACTTCAATTTAGGCTCACACATCCAAAAGATATATTTAAGGCATTCTAAATATTTAGCCTCTGCTTCATTGTAATTCTTCTTTGCCAAATATCTATCGCCCTCATATATAAGTTTCAAATGAACACCATTACCAGTAGTATATTTCCTATTAGTATTTGAAGATGTTTTAACTAATGAAAGATTTCCAAATGGATTATTCTGTTTAATTTTTTCATCAGATTTTAAATTTTTTGCTAGATGATACCATTGTAGAATTTGATTTCTCTGTTTAAAAGTATGGTTAGAATGTACAAGTTCATAACCAGCAGCTGTTATTCTTTTTAACACATCAGTATTAGAAAAAAGATAATTAAGCTTATCTAAAACATCTGTTTCATCTACAAAAACACAGTTTTGCATATCCACAAATCCTGCGGCTTCAAGACTAGATGACTTTTCAGTTAAAAGGCAAGATTTAGCCCCAGGAATCTCAAAGTGTTTACGTACAACCTCTTTAGCAACAGAACCACAGGCAGGTACAAACCAAGATGTATTGATAGAGCGTGCATACTTTTCACCATAAATCATCAATGCAGACTGCCTGTTGTACCCAGTATGCTGGTGCACAACTGATGGAAATCGATTCACTGTTATATCATGAATTTTTTGCCTCCAAGGATATAGTGGATTTATAGTCCCAGTATAAAGAATCGGGGTATTCTTCTCTACACCATAATCCTTAAAAATATGACTATCTATAAAGTTTGGCCAGACAAATAGATTATCAGCTATACTTGGGGTATGCTCTGCTGTAGTTGTACAAATAGTAAAGAAAGTTTCAATCCCCCAATGTTCCATATCAGAAATAAAACCAACACGGCAATCGCACCATGAATCTCCGTTATGTAAACCTAACCTAGGTATTTCAGTATAAGATGAGGTTTCTTTTACAAGCAATTTTCTTGATAGTTTAGACCTGAAACCACTTTCAAAAAGTACAAGATCAGGTTCATATAAATCACAAACCTTCTTAAAATTGCAGTCTTTGTTTATTAAGACAACTTCAAAAAACTCTGACAGGCATTTAACATGAAGCTGCATATGCAACTGAATAAACTTTGGAAGGCATGAGTGATCCCATTGAAAGTATATAAGTTTTGGTTTAGCAATCATTGTATATAAATCATGTATAGAGTCTACATTCAATAATAATGAGACTTAATTTCTACTGTAGAATCTTCCTATAAGCGAAGCCAATATTATTTCCAACTTCTTTAAACTGACATAGGAACTGCTGTACAGGCTTATGGGCTCACTTATGTTACTCCAGTAATCCTTGTGGGGTCTGCTGGGAGGGTTACCCTTCAGCGCCGATAGAATAAACTTATTCGTCCAAGGCTTGGGCGATCCAGTAGAATGAGACATAGTCCAACCAGAATTGACAAAGCCCATTGCCTCCGGTCCCATTTCGCTAATAGGCGAATCACAACACATGGCTGCAATATTAAAGGCATCTTGGTCAATGGAATAAAAAGCAGATGTTCTGTCATATTCTATGAATGTAGCTGCATCCATATTGTACTCTTTAATGGCCACTTCAATTACTTGGATCCATACCTTTAAAAATTCCTTATTTGCAGCAGCTACACCACAAAAACCGGCATTGATGTAAGAGTTAATCATGCGCTGGGGCTGCCTATTTATTTTTTTGATGATGTGGTACCATTCCATCCTGCTGGGGTGCGTGGCAGGCATGTCATTACTTACAACCTCATGCACCATGGCGACTCCGTAAGACATCCATTTTTCATAAAAGCCCCACCGGCAAAGATTTACAATATCAGGGTCAAAGTAAGCGAGAGCATCGACAGCTTTAGCCGGTCCCTTGAATAAATTGAGCATAAAAGCTGGCTTATAATGTGCCAGGTGGTATTCTGTTGTAACCGGAATAAAATGAAGGCATAAATCATTGGCCACACGCATTGTTTTAGCACCAGCCCAGCCTAAATCGGGATTATCAGTTGCATTTTCTGACCATTTTGGCAGCGGTCCTCGATAACCAGCATAAAAGTCTCCCCGGAAACCATTCTTGTAAAGCGAATTAATAAGCCCAGGCACACCTTTGTGAAAGTGTTTTTCGAAAAGCGTACATACTGAAGCTGCCATATTTTAAAATTTCATTTTCATTAAACTCAAGTAAGAACTATTGTATTTTATTTATTTTTAATACACAATAAGTGAAATACATTACAACCTCAGATGCTGACACAAACAGATTAAACTTGAGCACTCCAGCCAATGTAGATATGTCTATCAACAAAAGACTAGATACGATTGCCACTAGGGTTAATGGTATAGAGACTAAAGGATTGATAGCCCAGTTTCTACTTGCCGCTATGGAGAAAAGAAAACCTGCTGCTAAGCTGCTGCAACTTACAGCCACACTCAGCACAAGTTCTTTGCTTAAGCCTGCGTAGCTACTACCCAAAATAAATAGTAATTCTTCAGGGAAAGCCGAAGTAGCCAAAAGGATTGTCATGAAGAAAATCAATAACCCACCATGTAACTGCAAAAACCTGCTCAAGAGCATTTTCTTACAGGCTTCTAACCTTGCAAAACGAGGCACTATAAGAGTACCAAACAAAGCACTAACGAAGCCCAGTATCATAGATAAACGGCCAAGAGCACCTATCTGTGCTAACGCTATTGTGCTCCCAAAAATCGACACAAGCCAAACAGTCAATTGCCCTGATACACTGTAGTAAATAGACCCTGGGATTATTCGTTTCACAAAAGCCAAGATGTTATCACGAACCTCCTTATCGGGTTGTTTGCTCCAATCTGCAAACTGATTCGTCATTTTTCTGATCCGTATATTTACCCACACCTGAGGTATACCTGCAATAAGCACGGCCACAAATGCCCAGGGAAATATAAATAGAGTTACCACTAGAAGAACCAATCGGGCTGCGCTTGCTATGATCTCATTTTTCTTGAGCGGTAATATGGCTTGGTGCAATACAGGACCTACAGCCAGTAAATTACCAGACAAAGCTGTAAAAAAAGCTGGGATGAGCGACAGAACTACAAGGCACGACATAAGCCAACTGGCCTGGTGGTGCCTCAGCAGATACAGCAGGACAGGAACCGCAATCAGTAAACTGCCTATGGCAAATTTTTTTCGGAGATCGTAACCAGTTGCCAGCACCGTCCCTAACTTATCCCTATCTCTCCACACCTTGCCTCCTTGCGCCATAACGCTATTGGCTATACCTCCGTCCGCCAATACAATCATGGTGCCCAGCATCGTGTTGGCCAAGGTATAGAGCGCGTACTCTTGCGTTGGCAATATTCGGATAACAAGTATGCCACAGGTAAACCCTAGTGCTTGGATAAGCACCTGCAATGTACCTGTGAAGGTAAGCAGCCGAGCCCATTCACGTGCTCTTGCTAACTTGTTGTTCTCATATATTCTCTGTACCAACACCTTCATTTACTCTTCCAGTATAGCAGCCTCAAGCACTCTTCAATTTGCGAAGACCCTTCCTTTTGATTTCTTTTATACCATAGCCGTAGCCGTAGCTGCCAATGCCATCCTTAGCGTCGTTCAATACTATCACTGGGTTTTTCAGCTCTTTGCCCCTGTAGATACTATCAATGATTTTAAGTTGCTTTTTTAAAGTATAGGCGTAGCGGACAATGTAGATAGTTGAATCAGCCACAGCGTTCAAACTGAACGCGTCGGCCACCTGACCTATAGGAGCAGTATCGATAATGATATGATCAAAGCTTTTCTTCAACTCCTCTATCAGATGAGTTAATTTGGAAGACATGATAAGTTCTGCCGGGTTGGGAGGAATAGGACCTGAACTGATTATAAAGAGATTAGAATCAAATTCGCATGGCTTCAGTATGTCAGCTATCCCCAATTCTTTTGAGATAATAAAATCAGATAGTCCGCACGCATTCATCAGGCCTAACTCTTCAGTAATTCTTGGGTTTCTCAAATCCAATTCCAGTAAAACCACTCGTTTACCGGATAAGGCCAGAGCTGCCCCTAAATTTATAGTAAAGAATGTCTTTCCTTCACCGCTCATGCTAGATGTGACCAGTATTGTTTTGTTCTCCTTGTCAACAGCAGCGAATTGCAGTTTCGCTCTGATGAGGCGAAACATCTCTACAATCGGAGAGTGGCTGTTGGTAGACACCACCAGCGTATCCGGAGAACTGTTGTGCAAAATCTCACCCAAAATAGGAGTCGACGTCAATTGCTCTACTTCTTGTTGGGTTTGCACTTTGGTATCAAGCAACCCTTTTAAAAAAATTCCTGCAAAAGGTATCCCCAATCCAAGCATCAAGCCCAGCAAGTAGAAGGTCTGCTTATCAGGGCTGATAGGGTTGTCAGTTGCAATAGCGGGATCAATGATTCGGCTATTGGAGATATTGGCAGCTAAAGACAGGGCAGATTCTTCTCGCTTTTGAAGCAGGTATAGGTATAGGTTTTGCTTTATGGCCTGCTGTCGGTTGATTTCCAACAGCTCCCGCTCCATAGAAGGCACTTTACTGATTTTGGATTCGAATTGCCCTGAGGATGCTCTTAGATTATTGCTGGTGATGATGAGACTCTTTTTGATATTTCTCAGGTTCTCTGTTATGTTTCCCCTCAAATCGTTTAGCTGTTCTGTAACGTTCTGAACTAAGGGATTATCCGGAAAGGCATTCTTAAGCAGACGCTCTCTCTCAAGTTGCAACTCATTAAATTTCGCGATTAGCCCTGTCAGAGTCGGGTCCTGAATGGTTAGCGTACTAGGCACCATTTTATACTGGTTGTTGCTGCTGTTCAGGTAATCTTCAATCGACTCCAAAATCTCTATTTGAATGGCCCAATCTGACAACTTACTGTTGTACCCGCTAGCCTGCTCCATATACTGCGAGGCCTGCGTGTTCACATCCGTTAACTTATTATCGCGCTTATATTTTTCCACATCCTTTTCGACATCTGAAAGCTCTGTGGTGAGGTATTTAAGCCGCTCATCCAAAAACTCTATAGTACTGGAAGCTTGCAGATTTTTGTACTCTATTGCTTCCTTGTTATACACTTCAACCAACTTGTTAATTATGTTTTTTCCTTTTTCGGGAACTGGGTCTGACAGACTTATTCTCAGCACATTGGTGTCTTCTCTTTTGGGATTTATTACCATACTCCAATTATAATGCTGTGCTACTTTCTTTAAGTCATGGAAAACCACTTGTATTTTCTGTCCAACAGGCACTTCAGAAGTGGCTACCCCTGTGGCAACCACCACCGTAAATATGCCATATGGCCTTTTTACTTGCTGCCCAAACCTAAGCTTTGCTCGCTCTCCTTCACCCTCCTCTAAAATAAACCCCCCCTCAGGGGTCAGATGTATGAAAATTGATTTTCCGAAACTACTCGAATCAAACTGGCTAACAATCACTTTGATAGGTACATCCTTTCCATATATCTCCATGCTTTTCGCGGTTCCTTCCACCCAATAGCTCGTAGATAGGTCTAGTTCACGTACTACACGCTGCATAAGGCTCAAGGCATACAGTACTTCAATTTCGTTATTGATATTATTGGAAGTCCTCATAATGCTAAAATCCCCAAAGCCTCCACCATCAGATTCCTCCTGGTTCCCTTTCAAGAGTATGGTACTGCTTATACTATACTGAGGGATGGTATAATACAGGCAATAGAAGTATGCACCGCCAATTCCAAGCACACCTCCAAACAAAAACAGATACCAGTACCTAAGGTACTTGCCTAGGATTTCCTTAATATCTTTTGGCTCAGGCTGTTCTGATTTTAGTGGAAAAAGCTCTTTTTCTCTCATATCTCTCTACAACTAAAAAACCTGTGACACTAAAAGTGTGACTACCGAAACCAAAGCCAGACCTATAGACAAGCCATATTGTACATTACTTCTCCCAGGGCTTACTTGAATTGCCTTCACTTTGTCCGGCTCCACATAAACGATATCATTTTGTTGCAAATAGAAAAAGGGAGAATTCAGCACTTCCTTCTTATTCAAGTCGATGCGTGTTGTGATTCGTTCGCCCGATTGTTCTCTGATTATCAATACGTTTTCCCTTTTCCCATAAGGTGTCATATCACCTGCAAGTCCAAGGGCTTCCAGCACATTTATTCTATCGCTTGTCACATTGAACGTGGAAGGCGTATTGACCTCCCCGATGACAGTAATTTTGAAATTCATGAACTTGATGTCGACAATCGGATCTCTAGCATACTTGCCAAGCCTTAAAGCCAAGTCATTTATAGCTTCCTGTTTTGTTAAACCCGCTATGCGAACTTTACCTATCACCGGAATCAGCACGTACCCATTTCTATCTACAAGATATCCTGAGGTTTTACCTGTAGAGGAACTACTAGCCCCACCTCCCACCTGAATTACGCCACTGTTAAAAAGTACATTCGATTCGGGGCTTAGGCTAGTTATGGAAATGTCCAGCATATCATTCGGCTGGATTGTTAACTCAACATCATTTGAAATTACCTTCACATCCGTTTCTTTTTCTGGCAAATCACTTAAATAAGTTAAGTTTCTTTGAGAACATGAAACGAATAAGACTATGCAACATAAGTAAAGGGCTCTACTAACCATGTTTTACAAGTTCGGAGATATTTATTCTTATACGTGAATAAATAATAAAATATACATAAAAATTTGCAATTAAATCACAAATTGAACTATATATCCTGATGTAAAATATTTGTCACAGTTAAAGATTCTTTCTTATGTTATTTATCAGACCAAAACAGCTGATTTATATACCTTTTAAAATCAAGGAAATTAAAATTATATCACAATAACAACTTATGTTATACTCCTAAATTCATGCTATTACTTTTGAGTCATTGGTAGGCAGGGCAAGACTATATACCAAAGGATTCTAGTGATTAATGTTAAACCAAAGTAGTTTTAAGAGCAGATAGAAGCCGCTGTAACGGTTTGAGCAAAATGATTACTTACTGTTTCTACTTCTTCTGAAGTCATCGGAACGAAAAGAGGTAATATTATAGATCTGTCTTGCAAGTCCTGAGATATAGGAAGTTCTATGTTTGGCATCAGGTTCTTATAAGCAGTTTCCCGATGGGACGTCATGATTCCTCGCCTAGTCGCAACCCCTCTTTGCAGCAATTCCTGCATCAACGTATTCCTTTCTACCAGGCAGTTTTGCTTTAGATAAATACTAAAAGACTGGTAGTTGCTAAAGTACCCATTCTTCTCAAGTGGCAGACGAACACAGTCAATGTCTTGGAATGCCGCTATATAGGCTGCGGCGACTTTTCTTCGCTCCTCCACTATCCAGTCCAGCTTTTCCAGTTGCTTTATACCCACAGCCGCCTGTATGTCAGTCATACGATAGTTATAACCAATTTCTATGTGGTCTTCAAAAATCATCTTGACTGACTCGTGGCGCACCCTGTCATTCACAGACATACCATGCTGCCGCAAAAGCTTCAGCCTTTCGAAGTGATCCTGGCTGTTGGTTGTGATCATCCCCCCATCCCCAGTTGAAATCACTTTTCGTGGATGAAACGAAAAGCATACGATATCTGAATGTGACCCAATCTTCTTGCCTTTGTAAGCAGAGCCGGCAGCACATGCAGCATCTTCAATCAGTCTCAGTCCATACCTATCGCAGAGTTCCTGAAAGGCATCGATATCTGCAGGCATACCTATCTGATGTACCAGCAGGATAGCCTTGGTTCTTTTTGTTATCCTTTTCTCAACGTCAGCGATGTCAAGATTATACGTTTCTGGCTGAACCTCAGCAAAGACAGGAGTAGCACCCACATACTTTATTGAGTTAGCAGTGGCTATATAACTCATAGATGGGCAGATTACCTCATCCCCTGGTCCTATACCTGCCACAATCATTGACAAATGCAGCGCTGTGGTGCAGTTTGATACTGCCACAGCATACTTAGCACCAGTATAAGCAGCGAATTTTTCTTCAAATTCCTGCACCCTCGGTCCTTGGGTTATCCAACCCGTCAAGATGGTGTCATAAGCCGCCTGGGCTTCCTCCTCTGTAAGAAAAGGTTTTGCGATAGGGATCATAAGCTAAGTGCTGTTGCTTTTTTCTTTTCAAAATACCACCGACTCAGTTCAATCAATCCTTCTTCTAGATTAATGGTTGGCTCAAAGTCCAGCATGTCCTTTGCCTTGCTGTTGTCAGCCAATCGCCTACTGACAGGATTCACTGTTTTCTCTTCCCTGAACTCAGGTATGAGTGACGAATTGTTTACTTTCAGCAGCATCTCCAACAACTGCTTCAAACTCGTTTCTTCACAGTTGCCTATGTTGAACACCTCGTCTGTCACATCGGAGCTTAAAGCGGCGACGTTGGCTTTCGCCACATCCTTGACATACACAAAGTCCATAGAGGTACTGCCGTCCCCGTAAATGAGTGGTACATGGCCATCACGTATGCAGTCCAGCCAACGAATCATCACTTCTGTGTATTTGCCATCAGTATCCATTCGGGCTCCATATACATTAAAGTAGCGGAGTGCCACGTAATCTAAGTCATACATGAATTTAAAACTCCGGAACAGTTGCTCCCCCCACATCTTTGCTCCACCATAAAAGGTCTGGTTATCATATGGATTATCTGTCTCGGGAGTAGGGAAGTGCTGGGCTAGTCCATACACAGAGGCACTGGAGCTATAAATCACCTTCTTAACCTTATGCTTCACGCATAGTTCAACCAGCTCAAAAGTCGATTTCAGCATCACATCAAAACCCTCTCTTGGGTTAGAAGCACAAGCATTGATGCGTAAGGCTGCCATGTGGAAGACATAGTCAGTGCCTGCGATGCATTTTTCCAACAGCGCCATGTCTCTAATGTCCCCTTCAGCAAACTCTACTATTGGATTTCCGATGAAAGAACCCATATTGTCAAAGCTGCCGCGTATGAGATTATCCAGAATAATAATTTTTGCAGGGTTGTTTTTCAGCAATTCCTCCACTACGTAAGAACCTATGAATCCTGCTCCTCCGGTTATTAGGATGACGCTGTTCTGTATCTTGTTATGCATGGGCTGAGTTGTTTAGTCTAAAGATGAGGATGTCACTGATGATGAGTATAAAACCAATTAAGAAGAGCATTATTGATAACCTGTCTTTCTGGTCATAGTTAATGCCTGTCTGCTTGTAGTCCAGACGTAAAATTTGGATGAAGATGGAGAGGTTATTCTCTACATTTTTAGTCAGGAAACCCTTCTCATTCCTGCTGAATTTGACAATATTAAAGCCCTTTTTCGGTAAGTTAGTAACAGCGTATTTATTCATCAGCGAGGCGTAGACAGAGGAAAATAAATTTTCTATACTGGATACCTCTGTCATATTGTAACATTTTAAAGCACCTCATTTTTAGAGCGGGCATTCAGGTCTATGGCAGGATTTCCCGCCATTCTTGCTCCGCCCGTAACACTTCTCAACAAGTTGCTCCCTAAGCCTACCAGTGATTCATCACCTATACTTATGCCGTTAATAATATTCGTTCCACTACCGATATAGCAGCTCTTCCCTATAGTAGTCCCACCTGCTACCACTACGTTACTCCCTACGAGCGAATAATCTTCCACAACCACATCATGGTGAATCACTGAGTTAGGCAAAATGCATACATGGTTGTTGATGCGTGCGTTGCTGGTGAGCACCACCCCTGCCATTACCAGGCAGTTGAAACCAATCTGAACATCTCTGCCAATAGAGGCTCGGGAATGTACAGCAGTGATATACCTGCCCTCTTCTATGTTTAATGAAGCTATTGTTTCCTTTCTGTGACGGAAAGAAGCAGGACTTCCCGGCACTGCCAAAACTAGGAGTTCTTTATACTTAGCTAGTAAGTCACGTGAGTATATATCGTACAGGTCTGACTTTTTCGATGCATCATCATCTACAAAGCCAACCAGTTCATATTTATTAAGATCAATGCAGTCGAGTGCCTCTATCCCATTGCCATTAAACGGAAATATAATAAGTTTCCTCTTAGGCATTTCTGTATGAGTTCAATACCCCTATCACCTGATGCACGTCTTCATCTGTCAACTCAGCATACATAGGCAAGGACAAGCAATGGCTTGCCAAATACTCTGCATGCGGACAGTCCCCTTTTTTATAGCCTAAGTCTACATACGCTTTCTGTAGGTGGCATGGAACAGGGTAGTGCAGACCGGGGTATATGTTGTGACCGTTTAGGTATTTAATAAGCTCTCCCCGGTCCTCGGTCGTCACTACAAAAAGATGGTATATTGAATCCGCCCAGTCTGGCTGTGCCTGCATTTGGAGGTGCGGATTCGTGATTCCCATCTGGTACCGCCTCGCTATTTCTCTCCTTCGTTTGTTCCATTCCGGCAGGTACTTCAACTTCACATTCAAAGAGGCACCCTCCAGTCCTCCCATGCGCATGTTGAAACCAACCATGTCGTGGTAGTAGCGTACCATAGATCCATGGTTCCGAAGGCTGAGCAGATGCTTGTAGTACCGCTCATTGTCAGTTGTAATGCCTCCAGCCTCTCCACATGCTCCCAAGTTCTTTCCGGGGTAGAAACTAAAACAGGCTAACTCCCCAAAGCCTCCTACTGGTGCGCCTTTGTACTGTGCTCCTTGAGCCTGTGCCGCATCCTCTAATAGGTATAGCCCATATTTCTGGCACACTGACTGAACGCCCTCCACATCAAAGGGCTGCCCATATAAGTGCACTCCTACAACGGCCTTCGTGCGGGAATTGATTTTATCTTCTATTTTGGATGCATCTATTTGCCAGGTATTAGGTGTACAATCCACAAAGACAGGAGTGGCTCCTGTATAGGACACGCCCCAGGCAGTAGCGATAAAGGTATTTGCTGGAACGATTACCTCATCACCTACCCCGATACCCAAAGCGAGCATAGCTAAGTGTAAAGCAGACGTTCCATTGTTTACACCGACGGCATACTTTGTCTGGCAAAAGGCAGCGAAATGCTTCTCAAACTCTTCCACAAAAGGCCCACCAGAGAAGGCTGTGTTTTCATACACTTTCTCAAAAGCCGTAAATATCTCGCTTTTAATCTGCTGGTGCTGACCTCTTAGGTCAAGGCAGGGGATTTTCTCCTGGATGGCTATCGTTTGCATATCAGACAAGTAAATGGTCAGCTTGTTTCATTATTTTAGCCGGGTTACCCGCTACGACAGTATTTTCAGGAACATCTCTGGTCACGACAGAGCCGGCACCCACTATGGCTCCTTTGCCAATGCGCACACCACACAGTATGGTAGCACTTGAGCCTACTGAAGCCCCTTCCTCCACGTATGTTTCTACACAGCTCCAATCGGTTTCTGTCTGCATAGAGCCATCTCCGTTCGTAGCCCTTGGAAACTTATCGTTGATAAAGGTGACGTTATGGCCAATGAAGACATTATCCGCTATATGCACCCCTTCGCAGATAAAGGTGTGGCTGGAGATTTTGCAGTTCTTGCCAATGAAAACTCCCTTCTGTATCTCAACGAAAGTACCCACCTTAGAGCCATCGCCTATACTACAGCCATAGGCATTCACGAAATTGTAAATCTTCACGTCCTTGCCTAACCTTATATTGTGGAGGCTTTGCTTTTCATTATCGATTGTAACTGTGTCCATAGAGTATCAGATTAAGACTTCTTGTGTACTTGATTGTGATGGGACAGTGCTGGCGTCCAATACGACTTCGAGCCCGCTTTGCTTGATAGACTTGTTAGAGGCCTCCAGAATGCGCACCACATCCAAGCCCAAATGGCAGGAGGATTTAGGTTGCTTTTTCTCCTGTATACTGCTGATGAAGTCATTAGCCATGACGAGGAGCGCTTCCGTTGTGGCAAGCTTAGGTACATGTATATCACCTGTTCGGTAGTCTACCAACACCCGCTTTTTTTCCTCATCATTTGAGTAGCTGTAGCCCGTGTCGTATATTTTAATCTTCTCCGTAGGCTCCAAATCATTGTACAGAATCATTTTCTGGTCTCCGCCCACTAGCATCATCCTTACTTTCACAGGGCTGGTCCAAGAACAGTTGAAGTGGGCGATGAATCCGGAAGCATAATTTACAGTGAGATAGGCAATGTTCTCAATGTTGTTGTTCGTGTGGGTGATACCTGTTGCATTCACACTGTAGGGGCGCTCATCCACTATGTAGTTCAGGATGGAGATATCATGCGGGGCAAGGTCCCATAGCACATTGATATCTGATTGGAACAAACCCAAATTGATACGGGTTGAATCCAAATACTTTATATTTCCCAATTCCTGGCTTTCTACTAACTGTCTCATTTTTTGTACTGCACCTGTATACAGAAAAGTATGGTCCACCATAAGAAGCACCCTTTTCTGCTCTGCCAGGTTTATCAGCAATCCGGCCTCTTCAGTGGAGGATGTCATTGGCTTCTCGATAAGCACATGCTTTCCCTCTGCCAGTGCTTTCCAGGCCAAGGTAAAGTGCGTTGATACAGGAGTTGCAATAATCACAGCGTCAATACCTGGGTCGTAGATGATGTCTTCTGCGTCTCGTACTCCCTTTATAGTAGGATATACTTTTCCCAGTTGTTGCAACCGCTCCGGGCGTGAGTCTGCCACAGCCTTTACGCAGCAATCCTCCGCAGCGAAAAAGTTTCTTACCAGGTTGGGCCCCCAGTACCCATAACCGATGATGCCTACATTTACCATAGCTTTGCTGTTTGAGTGATTATCAAAATTGCACTTAAATGTTTTTCAATCACCTTGGCACTTAATTATTTGAGTCAACTAATGTTCTAGGATTAAAGAATCAATATGCTTGTTGCTATCTTAAAAAGAAACACCAAATTTGTTAATGCATAAAATACAGTAACCCTAAAACTAATGCAGGCACCCACCTGCCGTAAAGCTTCCATGGAATATAGACAGCCACAGGCTAATGTATTTCCAAGGTACTGAATGCAGAGATGACGAATGTTTGTTGTTATAATAGCTTCTGTCAAAAGCTTTTAGAAAAGGGTTGTAGACACCTTATACGAATTTATTTAAACAAAAATTACTTAAGTTAAATAAAGGCAGTTCTTAAAAGGCGAGCGTATATGATTTGTTAGTATAAGTCAAGTAATTATTAGTAAATAAACTTTTGCATCTTCATTCAGTATTTTTATCTGAAAATTATTTAATTTTCTCAGTCTATAATCTTGCTATTTCGTAAAATTATTCTAGTAAATATTGTTTTGAACTCATCGCTTCTTCATAATTATTAGATTAAGAGTGATTTAGAGAATATTTAACTAATCATCTTCTGCCGAATGTCGAATTTGAAATTGCCGAATGTCGAATTTGAAATTTGAAGCCATCATTTTATTCTGTTACACATAAAATAAAATAGACATGCAAAAAATATTAACCAGTACAGTGATTACATTGGTGATTTTCCTGTTTACAGCCACTATAGATGTGGTAGCGCAAGGGCGAAACATAGATAGACCAAGCCGCAATGGTGATACCCCGGGCCGAAACAAAGGTGCTACAGGTGTACCTTTAGATGGTGGTGTGGCTGTATTGCTGACAGCTGGCACGGCTTACGGTATTAAAAAGCTAAGGGACTATCGAAAAAGCAACAGAAGCAATAACCCTTATACTTGATTAGCTATTGCTCTTATTATAACATTCTTAGCTGCTATCGCCTATGAGAGAGCATGGTATAGTTTTGAGGTTTTTAATCTTCTCACTGAGCCTTTGCATTGTGTGGTTTCTTGTGTATGATTTTTGGCTGAGCCTACTAGACAATTGGTTAAGCCTGAAAATTGTGCACTCAACAGTGCACTTTCTGAGCTTTATTGGATATAATGCTGACGCAAACGGTATTATGGTGCAGATAGATGGCGCAGACACTGTTTTTGTTTATCATGCTTGCAATGGGATGGTGCTGATGGCTCTTTTTACAGGCTTCATTGTTGCTTTTCCAGGTCCTATCATTAAAAAGCTATTTTTCATCCCTATTGGTCTATTACTAATTTATATCCTGAATATATTACGTGTGTCTGCTTTGGCTCTAAATGCACATCACTTTAGTTATACAGTAGACTTCAACCACAAATACACTTTTACAATAATTGTGTACGCGGCTATTTTTGTTTTATGGATGATTTGGGTTAAAAGATATTCCGGAGTAGGAAAACATGTTAAGGCGCAAAATCCTAAGTCCCAAGCAACAAGTTATTAAATGGAAATGGACTATCCTTCTTAGTCTTATCACTATGTTGGTTTTGATAGGTCACCAGGAAGAATCTGTAAAAGGGTATTTTGCTTTTATTTTGGATGAATTATCTAAAACCTCTTTTCAAAATAAGGGGGCATACCTTGATTTAAAATATTTTGAGGTAAGCAGCAGAGCTTTGACAATGATTTATAGAATTCTTTATTGTACCATATGTTTACTAATAATACATTACTATTTTGGGGCTTCTAAAATCACTAAAATTGCTATTCTGCTTTATTTATTTCTTTTTGTATTGACTTTAGGAATGTATGTGTGCGCTGAGCAATCAGAGTTGTCTCAACTCCACACGGTTGCTTTTAGAATTGATACACTGCTCGTATCTCCTATGCCAATAATTATATTAATTCCTGCCCTTAGTCTGATTCCAGCAGTAAAAGAATAATATAAAATAAAACGGATCATTTTCTCTTCTGAATTTATTAATAATTAGAATAAATAAACTTCTACCATCAATTCTGTGCCATTCACTAAAGTTAACTAAATATAGTAATCTTTTAAGATTTTTAATGGTATATTTTTTATAAGATAGTTTAAATAATTTCATTTCTATCAAATTTAATATATTCAATATACCAAATAATATTTGCTTTATTATATTAAATTATATTTTGAATTAATTTAGTTTAATATCTTATGTCACATAAATACTCTACCTTATTTAGCTGGATTAATGTAACACTTGACTATTTTATCATAAATGGTACTCTATACCTATCATTTATAATATCTGAACGCAGTTTTGCTTGGGGAGAGGTATATGACTATAAATTAACTTTGCTGCTTTTAAACTTTTGTTGGTTCTACTGCTCACATGTTTTTAATATTTACAGTCAGATACTAAAACGAGAGGCTGTTCCTATAATGAGAGCTAATGTTGGAGCGCTATGTTTATTTATGATATTAGCTATACTTATAAAGTTTATTCTGCCTCAGCTATATATTCCACCAACTCCATTTATTTATTATTTTATCCTTTTACCAATTCTGATCCTTTCCTTGAGATTTGCATTCTTATTATTAAGAAAGTATAGAAGAAAATCTTGGCTAGGTTCTAATAATATTGCTATTGTTGGTGCTAGCTTAGCGGGAAAAGATCTCTATAACTACATTACTATCAACAATCAACTAGATTATAACGTCGTTGGAATTTTTGATGATAATCCATCTAACGTCCCTCCTCATATAAACTACTTAGGAAAAATAGATGACTGTATAAGCTATGCTGAGTCTAATGGTATAAGTGAAATTTACTGCGCATTACCATATAACCAAAGCAACAAGATAGAATCACTAATGCAAGAGGCAGACGCGCATATGATTCTTTTTAGATTAGTGCCAGATCTTAAAGGTACAATCCATCATAATTTCTTGGTGGAGTTGTTCGGTTACGTACCTATCCTTAAGCTCAGACAAGAACCTTTGGAAAGTAAGGCCAATGAAATTCTTAAAAGAGGCTTTGATATCTTCTTTTCATTACTTGTCATAGTTTTAATTTTGAGTTGGCTTATACCTCTTATGGCTTTGATTATTAAACTTGAATCTAAGGGACCAGTGTTTTTTAAGCAACAACGCTCAGGTAAAAGGAATAAGGTATTTTATTGTCTCAAGTTTAGGAGCATGAAGGTCAATTTAGATTGTGATACATTACAGACGTGCAAGGGAGACCAAAGGATTACCCGAGTTGGTAAATTTATCAGGAAAACAAGTATTGACGAATTACCACAGTTTATCAATGTCTTTATGGGAGATATGTCTGTGGTCGGTCCTCGTCCCCATATGCTTAAGCACACACAAGATTACTCTAAAGTGATTGATAATTATATGGTTCGGCATTTCCTTACTCCCGGCATCACAGGTTGGGCACAAGTAAATGGGTATAGGGGCGAAACGAAAGAGACTATAGCTATGCTTAATCGTGTACAAGCTGATTTATGGTATCTAGAACATTGGTCCATTCTGCTCGATCTGAAAATTATCTTCCTTACAATTTGGCAGGGCTTTAGGTATAATGACAAGGCTTATTAATAATAGTTAAACTCATCATTCTTATTCAAGTTTTTAAGGCTGTTTTGCTCTAATGTCTAAACGACTATTGAAGCAAATACAGCTTTTTTATTTTAAGCTGAAAGCCAGTATTTTATAGCCAACGGTAGCGCTATTCAAAAAAAATATGAGAAATTTATTTTTGCTTAGGCAACCTCCGGACGAGTATCCACATCTAAGAGGTAAAGAGCAGCAAAACAGCTCAGAAAAGGCCAGATAAGCGACATCATTTGATAAAATTTTACCCAGCGTGACGGAACAGGAGTTAATAGCAGGTTGCCAAAAGGCCGAAAGTAAAGCGCAGAAATGCCTTTACGAGCGCTTTGCCTCGCCGATGTACGGTGTGTGCCTGCGTTACCTCAAAAACCAGATGGATGCTGAGGAGGCTTTACTCAATGGGTTTATGAAGGTATACCAAAACATAGACAAGTTTGAAGGCAAGGGCAGCTTCGAGGGTTGGGTAAGACGCATCATGGTGAATGAAGCGTTGGGGTTTTTGAGAAAGAAAGAGTCGCTATACCTGTCGATAGAAGACGACCACGTACAGGTGGCGGGTAGCATGGGAGCCGACCACGATCTGGCAGAAGGCGAATTGCTGGAGCTTTTGCGCACTTTACCTGCCGGCTACAGGGCAGTTTTTAACCTGTATGCAATTGAGGGATATTCTCACAAAGAAATAGCCGATATGCTGAATATCACGGAAGGCACTTCGAAATCGCAGTTAAGCAAAGCACGCGCCATGCTGCAACGAAGACTGACCGGACAGGAAGCAGTCGCTAGCTAAAAATAATAAGGAGGTTCAGTTATGAAACCAGAAGACATAGACAAGCTATTCAAGGAGCGTTTGGGACCTTCGTCACCGACACCTCATGCCGACCTTTGGAACAGACTGCAGGACCGGATAGAAACTGAAATGCCTGCCGCCAACAAAGGCGAATCGAAGCCGCGAGGGTTTATGTGGCTCTCCTACTCTATCGCGGCCGCCATTGCGCTGTTACTCTCCGTGGGCATCGTATTTTACAACGTGCAGAACGGCTCTGTGCCAGTTGACAGAGACGGCTTGGCCGATGTAAACGGTTTGAAGCCAGAGCAGCCTCTCGTTATACCTGAGCCAGTTATGGCCGATGCGCAACTAGCACAAGTAACTGAAGAACCTGTGACTTCGCCATCAGATGTTAAAGAAGTGGTTGAGCCTGCTACACCTTCCACAACTACTACCCCAGCAACCACGCAGGCAGAAATGGTTAAGAAGCAAATGATCGCCAAAGCAGAAACCAGAGCGGATGTGAAAAAGGCCAGCCTGAAAAACAGTACAAGAAATTCGGTGTCTGCTCAACAGTTGGCAGCACAGGTAGAGCAGCCGGCTACACCTGACGCACCTCAGAAAGTCGAAATTGGTAACACAGGAGAAACTGCTCCGGCTACTTTCGCTGCTAACACCGTGGATTTGAACGCCCAACCGGTAGAAATTATAATAAAACGAGCCGTCGCTGTGCAAGAAGTGGAATCAGAAGTAGAGCTTAGCGGCTTTGAAAAGAAGCAAAAACTGGCAAAGAACATTTTTAAGCAGGTGCGGAACCTGTCTAACGGAGAACGGGTGGAGTTGTCTGAGCTCGGTATCAACGCAGACAGAATTGCACTTGAAACACAAATTGGAAAACAGAAAATATCAAAAGTCATTCAACTCTAATCTTTTAAAACCATGAAAAAGATACTACTTCTCGTAACAGCCATCATCTTGGCTGCAGCCACCGGTGCGTCTGCCAAAGACGGACAAACCATAGGCGAGCGACTCGGCCAGCAGGACACGATCGTTGTGAAAATGGCCAATGGCGCTAAAATGGTGCTATACCTGCAGAACATGGAGCAGCTCAAGGCTTTCGAAAATTATAGCCTCGACTCCCTGATGCGCGTTCTGAATAAGTACGTAGACCAGGTAGACCGTATGGACGGCGCTAACAAGGAACTGAAGTCGCAGGAAACGACGGTTGTGTTTGGCAAGGATGATGATAACCCTGAGACGGTCACCATTACCGTACAGGAGACTGATCAAGATGGTAAGGTAACGAAAGAAAAGCACCAGATCCGCATCAATAAAAACATCAAGATTGACGTAGAAATTGAAGAAAAGGACGGCAACACCAAAGTAGACGTAAATGTGCCGAACCGGGCCGAACGTGACAGCATACGCACCAGCGACGTGAAAAAGTCGTACAAGGCCACCCGTTTCAACTTTGACGTAGACCTGGGCCTTAACAATTTCCTGAATACGGAAAGCCAGCAAGTTCCTGACCTGAAGCCGCTCGGATCCCGCTACGTAAGCCTAAACTGGCACCTTAAATCGCAAATTGGGGGTCGCAAAAGCCCGCTACACCTGGTGTCAGGTTTGGAGTTCGCCTTCAACAACTATATGTTTGATCGCAACTTTGTCATCGAAGAGGATGTAGACGATGTGACTTTTTTCCGCCGCGAACCGGAAACCAATTACGATAAGTCTAAGCTGACGCATTCATCGGTAAATATTCCGCTTATGCCGATGCTGCAATTCAAGCGCCAGAACGGCAAGGAAGGATTTAAGATTGCAGCCGGCCCGTTTGTAGGCTATCGCCTGGGCGGGCATTCCAAGCTGAAGTATGAAGACAGCGGCAAGACCCAAAAAGAAAAAATACGCAGCAGCTACAACCTGAGTGATTTTCAGTATGGCCTGACCGGCGTGGTAGGCTACGGCAACCTGGACCTGTTTGTGAAATACAACATGAACGACCTGTTCAAAGACAATCGTGGCCCGGATGCCAACGTGATCAGCTTTGGTTTAAGACTACTTAATTAAGAATCTGTTTGTTAAGTGATTATACTGTTAACAGAAGAGGCCTCTAATCGGAGGTCTCTTCTGTTTTAGATAACTGCATGCCGCATAAAGTTGTCGATGATGATGGCCGTGGCCGTGGCTACGTTCAGCGACTCTGCCTTGCCGAATGCCGGGATCTTGATCAGGTGGTTTACCTCATTAGCGACTTCCGGGCGTATGCCGTTGGCTTCGTTTCCCATCACTACTACGCCGTGGGGCTGCAATTGCATGTGGTGCAGGTTCTCACCGTCCAGCGAGGCCCCGTAGATGGGGATACCCTCTGGAAGCTCGCGCAACCATTCCCCCAGGTTGAGGTAGTAGGCTTTAACACGGGTAAAGGAACCCATGGTAGCTGAAATGGTTTTGGGGTTGTAAAAGTCAGCACAGGTTTCGGAACATACGATCGTTTGAATACCGTACCAGTCCGCAATGCGAATGATGGTGCCCAGATTGCCCGGATCACGTATATCGTCGAGTGCGATCGTAAATTCACCGGGTTTGAACTGTAAATTGGGCAGTTGGCGCATGCGGGCCACAGCCAGTCCGGCATTATTAGTTGAAAAAGTACCCGCCTTTGTCAAATCCTGTTCCGTAACAAGTTCGTATCGTGTACCTTTGCTTAGCTGGTTACCGTGCTCCTGCAAAAATTCTTCGGTAATGAACAGGTGCTGTAGCTCAAAGTCTGAATGCAGCAACTCCAGTACACTTTTGGCACCCTCCACCACAAAGGCTTGGTGTTGGTTGCGGTATTTTTTTACTTGCAGGGCATTAACGTACTTTACAATTGCTTTCGACAACATAGAGCAGAGAATCGTTTGAGAACACGATGTTACATATTCGGGCTGGTAATTACAATTATTAGTTTTGCTGCCTGTGTGCCCACCAAAAATTTGGGCGAAAACGAGCAGCTCTTGTTAGGTATAGAACCCGAAGGGATAAACCATGTGAGTCAGACTGAGGTAGAGGCACTTTACCAACAGCAGCCAAACCGTACTTTCCTGGCCTCTACCCCCTATTTGGCCATTTATAATTTTGGGAAAAGATTTTACAGCCCTTCCCGCATCGACGAGCGCATTGAGGAGTTACGCAAAAAGCGCGCTACTAAAATAGCCGAAGTTGGTGGCGATTCTACCAAATCCCGCCGGATACAAGACCGTTTTGACCGCCGCATCGCCCGGCAGCAGGGCCGCAAGGAAGAAGGCAACCTACTGATGCAGATCGGTGAGCCCCCCGCCATCTATGACTCCCTGCTGATGGAGCGTACCCAGGATCAGGTGGAAATCTACATGAACACCAAAGGCTTTTTTAAAAATGAAGTGAGTTATGAAAAGCAGGTGAAGGGCAAAAAGGTATACATTACGCTCAACATTGCCGAAAACGAGCCTTACCGCTACAGCGAATTCGACTTCACGGTTCCTGATGACTCATTGCTTCATGTCGTAAAACGGTATCAGGATAGGTCGTTGCTTAAGGTCGGTGATGTATACGATGAACAAATTATCAGCGCTGAGCGTGATCGGTTGTATGAAATGATCCGCCACAACGGTTATTTTGATTTTGCACGCGCTTATATCGAGTTTGAGGTAGACACTAGTTTTGGAGAGAATACGGTGAGGGTGAACACCATTATCCAAAACCCCGAAGATCAGTCTTCCCATAAAGCATATACCATCCGGAATGTATATTTCAAAACAGATGCAGATCGCTTTGGGTTGGTAAGGGACACCCTGGAGTATAACAATGTGAAGTACCTGGCCTATGACCAGAAGTTCTCACCTAATATTCTGGACAAAAAGGTGTCCGTATACCCTGGCCAGCGCTACAGCCAGTTCAGGACTTCTCTCACACAAAGGCGCCTGGCGGAAATGGATGTATTTCAGTTCAACAACGTCCTCTACAGTAAGGTTACCAATTTAACAGACTCGTTGGCCGGTAACCAGCTCAATGCCTTTGTCAATGCCCTACCGTCCAAGAAGTTTCAGGAAACGACTGAATTGGGTCTGAACTACACGGAGCGTAGGCCGGGACCATTCTCGACTGTCCGTCTCAAAATACGGAATGTGTTTGGCGGGGCCGAGAACCTGGAGTTCGGTATAAGGGGAGGCCTGGAAGGGCAGTATAACATTTCTAACCCCGAGCAAACAGTGATGATACGGGAGCTCGGGGGGGATGCTGCGCTTACATTTCCCCTGTTTATTTTGCCTTTCGGAGGTAAAAACATACTGCAGGACTTCAATCCCCGCACACGTTTGTATGCTGGTTATACCAATGTGAACCGTTTAGAATTTCAGCGGTCAATATACGAGTCTTCTCTGGACTATATTTGGTACAAGTACCCTCGTCCGCTGCAAACGCCCACGGTGCAATATGTGTTCTCGCCCGTGAACGTGAACGTGATCCAGGTGGGGCGCATCGATACAACCTTCCAGAAAGACTTAAGAGAGCTGAGTGATCTGAGCCGCTCTTTTTTTGAAAGTTTTAGGAGTGGGTTTATTTCATTCATTGGCTTCAACCTGATTTATAACACCAACGATTTTATACAATCCCGCAACGCCAGGTATCTGCGTGTGCTTACCGAGGTGGGTGGACTCACTTCCAAGCTGGGCATTTTGCCGGAAATGGGCAATTTGCGACAATTTCAATACGCTAAAATCAACCCCGACTACCGACGCTACATCCCCTTGGGTGGGCAGCGGTACTTTGTCTACAGAGTAAACACAGGGGTGGGCGGTCCGCTTTTTGGCTCTACCGCTTTGCCTTACGACAAGTATTTTTTTGCAGGCGGCGCTTCGAGCGTGCGCGCCTGGACAGCCCGACGATTGGGGCCAGGTTCTTACCGTACGGTTGATGTAGATGGAGAACCAGTACAGCGTCCTTACATAGCAGAGCAGCCAGGCGAAGTACTACTGGAGGCCAGTGCCGAGTATCGTTTCAATATGGTCGGATTTTTGAACGGAGCGCTCTTTGTGGATGCTGGCAACGTATGGATGCTCAAGCCCGATAACCGCCCCGGCTCCGAGTTTCAGTTTAACCGCTTCTACAAAGAACTCGCTGTGGGTACCGGATTTGGCCTTCGTCTCAATTTCTCGGTCGTGATCCTGCGCTTTGACTTTGCCACACAGGTGTATGACCCGGCCGGCGATATCAACGGCAATAAGTTTGTGATTCGCGACTTCCGCTTCTCTGACTTTTTCCGCCAGACAGACCCCGCTGATCGACGGACTAACCTGAATATTGGCATCGGTTATCCTTTCTAAACTTTGGTACATAAAAAAGCCCCGTCAGTAATTGGCGGGGCTTTTTATTATCAGCTATACCTAATTTAGTAATTCAGCAACTCTTCCATGGCCGCTGCCACTTTATCAGGATTCGGCAGCATCATTTTCTCTAATTCTACATTCAAAGGAATAGCCGGCAGGTTGGCGGCACCCAAGGTATAGATAGGCGCATCCAACTGCTGGAAGCACTCTTTGGAGATGCGACCAGCCAATGATTCAGCAAATGAGTTCATCAACGGTTCCTCGGTCAGCACCAAAGCTTTGCCGTGGCGACGTACGGAAGCAACTACTGCTTCAAAATCCAGCGGGTTGAGCGTGCGAAGATCGAGGATCTCTACGCTGCCTTTGAATTGCCTGGAAGCTGTTTTAGCCCAGTACACACCCATACCGTAAGTGATCACAGTCATGCTATTACCCATGCGTACCTCTTCTTGGTCAGCGTATTGCACCACATTGGCCTTGCCGAGTGGCAGGATGTAGTTCTCGTCCGGTTCTACGGTTTTAGCGTCTTCCGTACCGGCTACTTTCGACCAGTAAAGGCCTTTGTGCTCGAGCATGATCACCGGGTTAGGATCAAGGAAAGCGGCTTTCATCAAACCTTTCATATCGGCTGCGTTGCTTGGGTACACTACTTTTATACCGCGTATGGTTAGCAGCGTAGATTCTATGCTTCCCGAGTGATACGGACCACCGCCGCCATAGGCGCCAATCGGAACCCGGATCAGCGACTGCACCGGGAATTTGCCCATGGACAGGTAGCAACTCTTGGAAAGCTCCTCCACAAGCTGGTTCATGCCCGGCCAGATGTAATCGGCAAACTGTATCTCAACAATGGCCTTGGCTCCAACGGCGGACATGCCTGCGGTAGAGCCCACAATATAAGCTTCCTGGATCGGGGTGTTGAACACGCGGGCGTCGCCGTATTTCTTGGCCAGCAAGGCTGCTTCTCGGAAAACACCGCCGAGTTCCCCTCCCACGTCCTGGCCATAGAATAGCGCCTCCGGGTAAGTGCGCAGGATATCGTCCACGGCATGCAGGGCGGCATCCACCATTATAGTCTTTTCAGCGCCGGATGGACTGCGCTCGCCTTTTTCTTCGGTAACTGGTGTCGGGGCGAATTCATGTTGGTCGAATGTAACAGGATCAGGTACAGGAGCATCCAGCGCACGCTGGTAGTCCTGCGCCACTGTTTTCTGTGCCTCATGTTCCAGCCACTGAATCTCCTCAGAGGTAACATCTGATTCAAGCAAAGCCTGGCGCAGTTTCGGGATCGGGTCGTTCACGCTGTGTTCCTGCAGGTTGTTTCCACGGTACCACTCACGACGCACACCAGAGGTATGGTGCCCCAGCAAGGGCACCTTGGCGTGCACCAGTATCGGTTTACGCACTTCCCGCGCATATTCAAATGCCACCCGCATGCCTTCGTATGACTCTGCAAAGTCAGAGCCATTCACGCGCAGACGTTCCATACCCTTAAAACCAGCCGCATACTCGTAGGCATCCATAGCCCGCATTTCCTTGCCCGTGGCCGAAATGCCCCAGTCGTTGTCCTGTACCAAGTATACGATCGGCAGATTCTTTAGCACTGCCATTTGAAATGCCTCTGCTACCTCGCCCTCGGTCACAGAGCCGTCACCCAGCGAGCAAAGCACCACAGGCTTCTCCTCTCCATTGGTTAGTCCCTGCGACTCGAAATAGGCGATGGCGTGTGCCATACCGGTGGCAGGTATAGCCTGCATACCGGTCGCTGAACTTTGGTGCGGAATGGTCGGGAATCCTTCACGACGCAGCGATGGGTGTCCGTAATAGGTGCGGCCGCCTGAAAAAGGGTCATCTGCTTTGGCCATTAGCTGCAGCATCAGTTCGTAGGGTTGCATGCCTATACCTAACAGCATGGAGTCGTCGCGGTAGTAGAGCGAGGCGTAGTCGTAGGGCTTTAGCTGAAGAGCCGTAGCCAGCTGAATCGCTTCGTGCCCACGCGAGGTGCTGTGGACGTACTTGCTGCAAATGGTTTTGTTTTCTTCGTAGGTGTCTGCCATGGTCTTGGCAGTTATCATGAGTCGGTAAGCCTTTTTAAGAATGCCCGTGTCAATCTTAAATGCCTCCATCAGTTCTTTAGACATAGGTTGCGCTTAGTTATTGCCCGAAGTTAAGCAAAAAAGCCCTTTTTCTGAAATCCTTACGAATGTTCGGTAGAGCGGGGTTTATTTGGTAATTTTGTGGGTACGTATCACGTATTTCGTATCACGTAGCACGACTTTTTTTATTGTCGAGGACTTCGTGATAAAGGACAAAAGAATATGGACACCAAGGTATAGCCGTTCCCTATAAGTCTTTTGTACTGTTTTAAATACTCCTTTGTCCCAATAAAGTCGTGCTACGTGATACGTGTGTCGTGATACCAATAATCAAAAAGGAGAAAAAATGTTCAGAGAAGAAGTTGAAGCTTTTATGCGGCAGTTCCAGTTAGACCTGGTACGCGACCTTGAAAATTGCGATGGTGGTGCCAAATTCCAGAAAGACGAGTGGCAGCACGAGCAGGGCGGTGGCGGTATTTCGCGCATCATCGAAAACGGCAACGTACTCGAAAAAGGCGGTGTCAACTTCTCGGCCGTGCAAGGCGAGCTTTCTCCCCAATTCCTGAAAATGCTGCAGATGCCGGACCCGAAGTTCTTTGCGACGGGCGTTTCGGTGGTGATGCACCCGCACAGCCCGATGGTGCCAATAACGCATATGAATGTGCGCTACTTCGAAGCCGGCAACGGCACGGCCTGGTTTGGCGGCGGCATCGACCTCACCCCAATCTATGTTGATTTGAAACAGGCACGGGAATTTCATGAAGCCATGAAAGCCGTGTGCGACAAGCACCATCCCTCTTATTACCCGGAGTTCAAAAAATGGGCGGATGACTACTTTTACAACGAGCACAGACAGGAAACACGCGGTGTGGGCGGTATCTTCTTCGACCGACTGATGGCGACTGATGAAATCAGTATGGAAGAGCGCTTTGCCTTCGTACGCGATGTGGCCTATGCTTTTGCGCCTTTCTATACTAAAATTATCAACGAGAACCGTAATCTGCCTTTCGGGGAGCGGGAGAAACAATGGCAACTCATCCGCCGTGGCCGTTACGTGGAGTTTAACCTAGTGTACGACCGCGGCACCAAGTTCGGGCTGGCTACTAACGGTCGCATCGAGTCTATATTGATGAGCTTACCGCTGCATGCCTCCTGGGTCTACAACCATAAGCCGGAACCGGGCGGACCAGAAGAAAAAACACTGGGCTACCTCAAGAAGGAAATCGACTGGATCAATATTGCGTAGTCCTGAACCAATGCAATTGGTATCAGTTTTTATTAAACTTTTAAGCGAATGCTGATTCGTCAGGCATCCTTTCAACTTCTGAATTTCTAAACATTAATTTACCGTTGCTCTTATATGCTGGAAAAACTGGAGAAACTGGACCAAGAACTGTTCCTATACCTGAACGAGCAGCAGAGTCCGTTCTGGGACGCGGTCATGGTTACGGTTTCTAATAAGTATTTCTGGATTCCTTTTTACCTCCTGTTGATCGGCTACATCATCTGGCGCTATAAACTGCAGAGCATCCCGATGTTGCTGATGGCGGTGGCAGGTATAGGATTGGCCGATTATGTGGCCTCAGGTATTTTTAAGCCATACTTTGCCCGTCTGCGCCCTTGCCACGATCCGGAAATTTCGGAGTTGGTGAATCTGGTGCGCGGCTGCGGTGGTAGGTTCGGCTTTCTCTCCTCCCACGCCTCAACGGGTTTTGCGTTGGCCGTGTTCTTTAACTTAATCCTGGGCGACCGCTACCTGATCTTCAAGATCGTGCTGGTGATCTGGGCCGTGGTCGTATCCTATAGCCGTATCTACCTGGGTGTACATTATCCGGGTGATATTGTTGGGGGTGCTTTGGTTGGTACAGGTACCGCTATGCTGGCGGTTGTGGGCTACCGCTTGTGGCTGCGAAAATATACCCGCTTTCAGCACAAACCTTTGGCATAATGCGCTGTTTCTGTCGTATTGTTAGAACAGCTGATTTCCGGACTTGCAACTACGACATTTCTTATATCTGTTTCTGCCGCTCATACTTCTGCCCGTGCTGCCCGCATGGGCACAGGACAGCTTTTTGCTGCGCGGTCAGGTGCTCGACGCTAACACAGCTGAAGCGTTGGCTGGCGCTTCCATCAGTTTGAAGGAACGTCCCTCTATCGGCACCGTTTCGGAGCCTGACGGCAGGTATAGCCTGAGCGCTCCACCCGGAAGCTATACCTTGGTTATCCGTTACATAGGTTACGAGAACCAGGAAACGCCGCTGCAGCTCTTCAGCAACGAAACACTCGATCTGCGACTAGCCCCAGCCTCCTACAGCACCCGCGAGGTAGAAGTGATCGGCACACGCCTTAAGCCCATCACCCAAACCGCGACTATGGGAGAGCTTGATATCCCGATGCAATCGGTGAAGACGCTGCCCGTGTTATTTGGGGAAACGGACATTATGAAAACGGTACAGTTGATGCCGGGTATACAATCCGGCGGGGAAGGCAACACAGGCTTTTATGTGCGCGGCGGCGGATCCGATCAGAACCTGATTCTGCTCGATCAGACGGTGGTCTACAACCCGGGACACCTGCTCAATTTCTTCTCGGTCTTTAACAGCGATGCAATCAGCAATGCTACCATGATCAAAGGCAACATGCCTGCCCGATATGGCGGACGCCTCTCATCGGTGCTGGATGTGGAGTTGCGCGAAGGCAGTGCAGACAGCCTGCAGGCAGAAGGCGGTATCGGATTGATCGCCTCCCGTCTGACGGTACAAGGACCTATGATAAGAGACAAGGCTGCGTTCATCTTCTCCGCCCGTCGCACCTATGTGGATGTTCTGTTCGAACCATTTCTGAAAAACACTGAGCAAGGCGGTGTGCCGTACTATTTCTACGATTTCAACGGGAAAGTTTCTTATACACTATCGTCCAGGGACAAGCTATACCTGAGCGGCTATTACGGCAAAGATGTGGGCACGCTCACCTTATCATCCGGCCGCTTCGAGGCTGATTTCCAATGGGGCAATGCCGCTGCCACAGCACGCTGGAATCACCGGTTTTCGGACAGGCACTCGGTGGATGTTTCAGGTATACTAAGCAACTACGCGTTTGATTTCACCTGGGATTTCGGGGACATTACGACTTCAGTAGAAACCGGTATCCGGGATTACACAGCCAAGGCAGATTTTGTCTATACTCCTTCAGCGCAGCATCATCTGGAATATGGCATGCAGTACACGCACCATACCTTGCGCCCCCGCACAGGCAGCGCCGAAACAGCCGAGGGAGATGTGTTCTCTACCGATCGGATCCTCTCTAAGACAGCCCATCAGGCAGCAATCTATATGTCCGATGACTGGAATGTGACGGATCGGCTTTTGCTGAGCCTAGGTATACGGGGTAGTTATTTTGCACAAACGGGCCCTTTCACTTTTTATGAATTCGACCAAAACCAACGGGCTATCGATTCGGTAGCGTATGCCGAAGGAGAGCGGGTTAAAACCTTCCAGGCACTGGAGCCACGGGTATCAGCACGCTATACCTTGAATGCTGCATCGTCTGTCAAGGCCAGTTATACCCGATCGGCGCAGTACCTGCACTTGGTTTCCAATGCCTACACCACCTTACCGCTTGATGTGTGGGTGCCGAGCTCGGCAATCGTGGAGCCGCAACGGGCGACCCAATATGCTATTGGGTACTTTCAGAGCTTCAACCAGAACATGTACGAAGGTTCCGTAGAACTCTATTTTAAAACCATGGAAAACCAGCTAGAATACCGCGAAGGTTTTGTGGCTGGTCCGAGCAACCGTGATCTGGAATATGAATTTGTGCGGGGCAGCGGTGAATCGTATGGGGCAGAGTTCTTTCTGCGCAAGAATTATGGTGAACTGCAGGGCTGGCTCGGCTATACCTTGTCGCGGACCGACCGCACGTTTCCCGACATTAACCAGGTTCGCACCTTCCCCGCCCGCTTCGACCGCCGGCATGATGTGTCCTTAGTGGCCACTTATACCTACAATCCGCGCTGGACTTTTGGTGGCAGTTTTGTCTACGGAACCGGCCAAGCGACCACCATGCCTGAGCGCCGCTATCTAATTGAGGGGACTGTCAATTACCAGTACGGGGATCGCAACAGCTTCCGGATGCAGCCTTTTCACCGCCTTGACCTGTCGGCCACTTTGGAGGGAAAGACACAGCGTAGGCTACAATCCAGCTGGACATTTGCGATCTACAACGTGTATGGGCGCCGAAACCCGTTTCTGTATTTCATCGACAGCGACGGCACGCCCTACAGCACAGATACAAAAATACAGGCCAAAAAGGTGTCGCTGATCCCTTTTCCTCTGCCATCCGTCACCTGGAATTTTAAATGGTAAAACGATGCGACTGAGCTATATTCTGGTACTGTTATTACTTTGGTCTCTAACTTCCTGTGAAGAGAACTTAACTATCGATATTCCTGCCGGCGAGGAGCAACTGGTGGTGGAAGGGCACATTGAACAGGGGGCTCCACCGGTGTTGGTACTCACACGCAGCAGACCGGTTTTCGCGGGCTTATCTCCTGCCGATATGGAGGATAGTTTCGTGCACGGGGCACAGGTGGTCGTGTCGAGCGGTGGGGAAAGTTATACCTTAAAAGAGGTGCCAGCCGCTGCCTTTTGGCCGGAATTGCGGCGGGTGGTTTCAGAGCAGTATGCTATACCTGAAGTGCTACTGACCAGCAAAAGCAATTTTATTTTCTATGTTTATACCACCGAAGAGCTTCAGGGGGAAGTAGGCAAAAGCTACCAATTGCGGATCAGCCATGAGGGGCGTGTACTGACTTCCTCAACGACTATCCCCAACCTGAACCCGTTGCAGGAGCTTTTTCTGCAACCCCACCCCGACCCAAGTCAGGACAGTCTGTTTACGCTCTTTTACCGCTACCAGGACCCTGACACGCTGGGAAACAGTGTGCGTTATTTTACAAAGCGTAACAGCGAACCATTCTATCCGGGCTATTTTGCTTCCGTTTTCAACGATGAGCTGATCAACGGCGTGCAAAATTTGAGTTTCCCGCTGGACCGAGGCGAACCCCGCGGTCAGGATGTGGATTTAGATACCTATAGTTATTTTGGTAAGGGCGACACCATCATAGTGCGCTGGGCAGCGGTTGACATAGAGCATTACCGCTTCTGGTATACCCTGGAAAACGAACGGAACAACAATGGCAGTCCCATCGGCTCACCTAATACCACAAGGTCAAACATCAACGGAGGGTTGGGCGTTTGGGGTGGCTATGGGGTGACTTACCATCGGATTGTGGTGAAGTGACGTTTAAGCTTTCCCTAACAACCTCGCCACATACTTCCCAATAATATCAAACTCCAGGTTAACAGTTGAACCCGGCTTTACCTGATGCAGATTGGTATGCTCGTAGGTATAAGGGATGATCGCCACAGAAAAACGGTCTTCTTTTGAGTTGAATACTGTCAAACTGATGCCGTTCACCGTCACAGACCCCTTCTCCACGGTTACGTTGCCTAATGAAGAATCGTAGCGGAAAGTAAAAACCCAGCTACCGTTCTGATCTTCCACTGATTCGCATACTGCGACTTGGTCCACGTGACCCTGCACGATGTGTCCGTCGAAGCGGCCGTTGGCGCTCATGCAGCGCTCCAGGTTTACTTTATCGCCAACCTTCAGGCTGTTCAAATTCGTTTTTTGCAGGGTTTCGTCGATAGCTGTAACGGTATAGCCGGCATCCGTGATGTTCACTACCGTCAGGCAAATGCCGTTGTGGGCCACACTCTGGTCGATCTGCAGCTCGTGTGTGAAAGAGGCCGACAGCGTGAAGTGCTTGTTGGTGCCCTCTTCCCGAATGGCCTGCACCTGGCCCATGCCTTCTATTATACCTGTGAACATGATTTTCTGATTTGTTAACTGAATACAAAATTAACCATGATTTCGCTCAAATGCACGGTTACGTCCTGTTATTCCGTTTGCAGGGAAGATTAAATTACGATCCGGTTAGGTAACTGTGGGCAGGTATGCTTATTTTCGCAATACACGAGTTTCAGGCGGAGTTCAGACAAGGTATAGCGGGATCCCTATACCTGAAATTGCTCAGCTTGATTTTTTACATTTTACAAATTCAGAGGGAAATGCAGACAGATTTGTACAAGCATAAAGGCATGCGCCGCGCCTTGGTAAAGCAGTTGAGAGACAAAGGCATACGCGATGAACGGGTGTTGGCTGCAATCGAGACGGTACCCCGGCACTTCTTCTTTGAGAAAGCCTTTCTCGAGCAAGCCTATCAGGACAAAGCCTTCCCGATTGGCGAGGGCCAGACCATCTCGCAACCCTATACCGTGGCCTTCCAAACGGAGCTTTTGAGACTGCAGCCAACTGACAAAGTGCTGGAGATCGGAACTGGTTCGGGTTACCAATGCTGTGTACTGCTGCAGATCACGCCCAAGGTATACACCATCGAATACAATAAGCCGCTCTACGACAAGGCGGTGAAGTTTTTCAGAACCTACGGATTATTTCCGCATACTTTCCACGGTGATGGATCCCTGGGGCTGCCAGCACACGCGCCTTTTGATAAGATCATCGTAACAGCCGGTGCGCCAGGTATACCGAAAACGTTGGTAAGTCAGCTGAACATAGGCGGTATACTGGTGATTCCTGTCGGGGGGGAATCAAGTCAGAAGATGCTGCGTATTACGCGCACCAGCGAAAATGAATTTTCTCAGGAAGCATTCACTGACTTTAAATTCGTGCCATTACTCGGTAAGTCCGGCTGGGACAAGCCTTCTTTTTAAGGTATAGCAAACGATCTTAATTTATAGCCGGCTTTTTGTTTGAGCGCCCGTGCCCTATCTTTGCGGCAGAATTTATAGAACAGACATGCGTAAACAGAAAAAAGTAAGCGAATCTTACGTCATCATGACCGAGCTGGTATTGCCCAACGATACCAATACCTTGCACAACCTGATGGGTGGCAAAATGATGCACTGGATGGACATTGTTTCGGCCATCGCCGCACAGCGACACTCCAACCGCATTGTGGTAACGGCTTCGGTAGACAACGTGTCTTTTGCTGAAAGCATAAAACTAGGCAACGTGGTAACCCTCGAGGCCAAAGTAACCCGCGCTTTCTCTTCTTCTATGGAAGTGCACATCGTGGTGTATGCCGAAGACATTCCGTCAGGAAGAAAAGTGATGTCGAACCAGGCTTTCTTCACGTTTGTGGCTGTGGACCAATCCGGCAAAGCGATTGATGTGCCTGAGGCTATACCTGAAACAGAAGAAGAAATCAAGCTTTATGACGGTGCCTTGCGTCGTCGTCAACTGCGCCTTGTGCTGGCGGGCCGTATGAAGCCGAGTGAAGCAAATGAACTGCGCTCTATTTTTGATCTGAAAGAAGGTCAGGAGTAATCTATACCTATACACATGACAGCACTGACGCCTGATCAACTTAACAGTGAGTTCCTCCGACATTTTATGCCGGAAACGCTATACCTGCTCCCCGATGAGCAGGTAGCACAAGTCAGTGCCCCTGCATCTGTGCCTGCTTCAGAAACTTTGGCTATACCTGTTGTGGAGGAAAAAGCAGTACCAAAGGCTTCGCCTGTTACCCAGGAAGCACCTGCAACTTCAACGCCGGTAGCGGCTATTCCTAAATTGCCAAAAATTGAGAAGGCAGAACAGCCAAAGTCCTTTGAGGTGATCGGTGAAAACCGAAAGGGGCTTGTTGTTTTAGTTACGCTACCTGAACCAGCTTTTAAAGATCTACCTCAGTCTGATTTCCTCATCAAGATTCTGGCTGCGATCGGCTTTGGGCCTGCCGATGTTGCTTTTGTAAACAATGTGTCGGGTGCCACCACTAAGTTTGAAACGCTCTGCGATACCCTGCAAACCAGCTATATCCTCAGCTTCGCCAGCCGACTGGATACCGACCTGCCGCATGATAAGTTCACCCTTTACAATCCGGTGATGGTTGGCAGTGTGCCGGTGGTGTTCTCACAATCCTTGGCTGTACTCGATGGTGATCAGGAGCAGAAAAAGTTGCTTTGGGGAGCGCTACAACGCGTGTTTAAAAAGTAGCTTTGGGATCAAGGATATTCAGGAAGTACGTAATTGTCTGGTTTTGCATCCTGGAAGTTGCAGAAACAATAAATCTTACCTTTAGGGTATCCGGCGAAAGCTTAAATTGAGTGCACTATACTTTAGCCTGATTTCCGATAATCTTATAGAACTGTATTACTCTAGTTTAAAAACAAGAAAAGCCCCTCATGTACGGAGGGGCTTTTCTCTTTTTGGAGATTGTGCTATACCTTACTGCACAAGCGAAGCGATTTTAGCTTCCAGTTCTTCGCCTCTTAAACCTTTGGCGATAATCTTTCCTTCTTTATCGAGCAGAATGGTCTGTGGAATAGCGTCCACCTGGTAAAGCTGTGCTGCAGAGCTTTCCCAGCCTTTCAAGTCCGAAACCTGTGGCCAGGTTAGTTTGTCATCGGCAATTGCCTTCAACCATTTTTCTCTGGATTGATCGAGGGATACGCCAAAAATTTCGAAACCCTGGTCTTTGTATTTGTTATACATCTTCACCACGTTCGGGTTTTCCTTGCGACAAGGCGCGCACCAGCTAGCCCAGAAGTCGATCAGTACATATTTCCCTCTGAGTGAGGACAGGGCTATTTCACCGCCTTCCGGGGTTGGCAAAGTGAAGTCAGGGGCAGCAGAGCCAATGGCCGTCGTGCGCATGGTGGCAAGGCGGTCCGTCAGCGTTTTCGTATACTTCGATTCCGGTATATGCTGGGTATACAGCGTCAGCATGCTGTCGGCAAAAGCAAAGTCAAGCTGCGGATTTACCAGGCTCAGCGTACCAAAGGCCGATACAACAGACTCAGGATGCTTGGCAATGAAACTCTTGACATCCTTTTGTAAGTTCAGATACTGCAGGCGATAACCTTCTGCTTCTTCTGTATTACCTTCTGAGATGGCCCGGTTAAACTGTTCACTCAGCGCCATTTCCTTCTGACGGTTTTCGTTCACCATCTTGTTGAGCTGCTGGAATAGCTCCGAGTCTTCGGAGTTCTCGAACTTGGCGGTATTGTTCAGGTCACGGGCATCCGCCTCTACCTTTATGGCTTTGTTTTCCAGCACCATCATCATCGCATTCTGCTGATCAAGGCCAAGGCGATACAGAGTTGGCTCTTTAACCTCCCCCTGAAAAGTAAATGTACCATCCTGACTAATATCAGCTGTATCGCGGGCAATGAACTGCTGCTCTCCCAGCTCGAACAGGAAGATCTGACCTGGCGTGGCATTCTGCAACTTGCCTTCTATGGTATAAGCACTGCCGTTGGTTGCCGTCTTGTTGCCCTGGCAACTGGCCATTAAGGCAGCCGCTGAAGCCAGTACTACATAGTTTCTTAGGTTCATGTCTTTTTTAATTTAGATGATCGTATCAAGCAGCGAGACTGAATCACGTCTATTTTGATACGTAAAGCATAAATCTACGCCTTTAACCCTTCTTGCAGAAATTTGTTTGCCACCTTCGGGTCTGCTTTGCCTTTGGTCTTCTTCATGATTTCACCCATGAACATACCTATCAGCGATTGCTTGCCAGCTTTGTACTCCTCCACTTTCTGCGGATTGGCAGCCAGCACTTCAGCAACGATCGTTTTTAGAGAATCCGAATCAGAATCCTGCAGCAGATTCTGCTCTTCGGCCACCTGGTGGGCAGGTATACCTGGATTTTCCAGCATATAAGGGAAGATCTTCTTGGCAGCTACTGAATGACTTACTTTGTTTTCGTCAACAAGTGAGATGATCTCCGCAATGGCGTGCGGCTGCAGCGGGAAGTCCTTAATGTGTAGTTGCAGCTCGTTCAGGAAGGATTTCACCGGACCCGTAACCCAGTTCGCTGCACCTTTGTAGTTACTGGTGTGCTTGCAAAGTTCTTCGTAGTACAGCGCGATCTCTTTCGCATCTGTCAATACGCCAGCGTCATATTCAGATAGCCCAAATTCTTCCGTGAAGCGCTTGTATAGTTCCTGTGGCAGGCTTGGCATGGTTTCTTTGATGCGCTCCAGCCACTCCTGCTCGATTACCAATGGTGGCAGGTCCGGCTCCGGGAAGTAGCGGTAGTCATTCAAGGTTTCCTTAGAGCGCATGGCCGTAGTGGTGCCGGTGTTGGCGTCGAAGTTGCGGGTTTCAGAATCGATCGTGCCGCCGTTCTCAATGACCATGATCTGGCGCTCGATTTCGTGCTCGATGGCACGTTGCACGTTGCGGAAGGAGTTCATGTTCTTCACCTCCACCTTGGTGCCCCAAAGCGGAGAATCCTTCAACATCACCGAAATGTTGGCATCGCAACGAAGCGAGCCTTCTTCCATGTTGCCGTCACAAATTTCCAGGTAGCGCACCAAACGGCGGATTTCGGTCAGGTAGTTGTAAGCTTCTTCCGAATCACGAATATCCGGCTCCGACACGATCTCAATCAGCGGCACACCGGCACGGTTCAGGTCTATAAGCGTTTCTGTCTCACCTGCTAAGTGCATGGATTTACCGGCGTCTTCCTCCATGTGAATGCGGGTGATGCCGATGCGCTTGTCCTTGCCTTCGGCGTCCTTCACATCCAGGTAGCCGGCCGTACAAACAGGCGTTTTGTCCTGTGTGATCTGGTAACCTTTCGGAAGGTCTGGGTAGAAGTAGTTTTTGCGGGCGTAGATGTTGTAGCGTCTGATCTCGCAGTTGGTTGCCAGACCCATCTTCACAGCCATCTCCACCACAGACTTATTTATGCGTGGCAAAGTGCCCGGGTGCCCCAGTGTGATAACGCTCAGGTTGGTATTCGGCATCACGCCATATTCCGTGGAGTCAGACGAATAGGCCTTGCTCTCCGTCAGCAGCTGGGCGTGCACTTCCAGACCGATTATCGCCTGGTATTTGTCTCTTATTGCTTTATCCATTTTACAAGTATAAATACTGGAAGTTTCTTAGTTTGACTCTAAGTTGGCTACCGATACTCTATATTAAGCATTAATCAATGTTTTCACCAGTTCAGCTGCTTTCGCAGGTACAGCCGTCAAGCCGGAAGTGTCTTTACCACCCGCTGTAGCATAGAACGGCTGTCCGCCACCGCCGCCTTTGATCTCTTTGGCGAGTTCGCGCACCATTTGGCTCGCGTTCAGTTTCCGGTCCGAAACCAGATTATCTGACAACATCACTGCAATCTGTGGTTTGCCGTCAATCTCAGCGGCCAGCACCAGCACCAGGTTGTCTACTGCCTGACGCATGTCGAAGGCCAGTTTCTTCAGGTAATCAGCTGTGCTCACGTCTACTTTCTCCGCCACGAAGTTCACACCGTCGATAGACTGGGCCTTCTGCACCAGACTTTCTTTCAGAGTGGTCAGCTGCTTCAGTTCGAATTGCTCGAGTTGCTTCTGCAGGGCTTTGTTATCCTCCTGCAGCTTCTGCACGGCACCCGAAATGTTGCTGTGCGTGCCGAGTACTTCGCGCACGGCGTTCAGTTCATTCAGTTGCTGCTGCATGTATTCCTCAGCCGACGCTGCCGTTGTGGCCTCGATACGACGCACACCAGCGGCTACAGAGCTTTCTGATAGAATCTTGAAATAGCCAATCTCGCCTGTATTGTGCACGTGTATACCGCCGCAAAGCTCCACCGAATGATCGCGGTCGAAAGCAATCACACGCACAAACTCGCCATATTTTTCACCGAATAGCGCCATGGCACCCATTTCTTTCGCCTCGGCAATAGGAATGTTGCGCTGTTCTTCCAAAGGTATAGCCTGGCGCACGCGCTGATTCACAATGTTTTCAACCTCGCGAAGCTGCTCGTCGGTTACTTTGGCGAAGTGCGAGAAGTCGAAACGGAGCACTTTTTCGTTTACTAAAGAGCCTTTTTGCTGTACGTGCTCACCTAAAACCTTACGTAAAGCAGCGTGCAGTAAGTGCGTAGCCGAGTGGTTTTTACGGATCAGGTTGCGACGCTCAAAGTCTACTTCACTCCTAAATGTGGCTTCGATGTTCTGTGGCAGCTTAGAAGTGATGTGCAGAATCAGGTCGTTCTCTTTCTTGGTGTCTAGCACCTCTATTTGCTCTGCATTCGAAATCAGGTAGCCTGTGTCTCCTACCTGTCCGCCGCTCTCGGCATAGAACGGGGTGCGGTCCAACACGATGTGGTACTCGCTTTTGCTCTTGGTTTTCACCTGGCGGTAGCGCACGATATGCGAATCCGCTACGTCATGCTCGTAACCCAAGAACTCCGTCTCCACATCCGGCTGAATGATCACCCAGTCGCTTTGCTCCTGTGCCGAAGCGTTGCGGGAGCGGTTCTTCTGTTGCTCCATCTCCACACCAAAGCCAGCTTCGTCCACTTTGAGGCCTTTTTCACGGGCGATCAGGGCGGTCAGGTCCAGCGGGAATCCGAACGTATCATACAGTTCGAAGGCAGTTTTGCCGTCGATGGTGTTGTTGTTCTCTTTGAATTTAGCTTCCAAAGCGTCCAGACGCTTCAGGCCGTTTTCCAGCGTACGCAGGAAAGCGTTTTCTTCTTCCTCAATCACACGCTGCACGAAGCTTAGCTGTGCTTTCAGTTCCGGGAATACGTTTTCCATCTGGTCCGCCAGTACGGCAGCCAGTTTATACAGGAATGGCTTTTTGAAGTCGAGGAATGTAAAGCTATACCTGACCGCACGGCGCAGGATACGGCGAATCACATAGCCCGCCTTATTGTTAGACGGCAGCTGTCCGTCCGAAATCGCAAAAGCAATGGCCCGGATGTGGTCGGCCATGACGCGGATGGCAATGTCTACTTGCTCGTTTTCTCCATAAACAACACCGGCTTCTTTGGCGATGAACTGGATCAGCGGCTGGAAAACGTCGGTATCGTAGTTAGAACGTTTGCCCTGAATGGCCATACACAGACGCTCGAAGCCCATACCTGTATCGACGTGCTGCGCAGGCAGTTTTACCAGCGAGCCATCGGCCAGACGGTTGAACTCCATGAATACGTTGTTCCAGATCTCCACCACCTGCGGATGGTCAGCGTTGACGAGTGTCTTGCCGTCCACCTGTGCACGCTCCTCGTCGGTACGCAAGTCCACGTGAATCTCCGAGCACGGACCGCAAGGACCAGTGTCGCCCATCTCCCAGAAGTTGTCCTTCTTGTTGCCCATCAGAATGCGGTCTTCCGCAATCATAGACTTCCAGATATCAAAAGCTTCCTGGTCCATCGGCAGGTTCTCGGAGTCATCACCCTGGAAAACCGACACATACAGTCTATCTTTCGGCAGTTGGTATACCTCTGTCAAAAGTTCCCAGGACCAGGCCAGCGCCTCTTTCTTGAAATAGTCGCCGAAAGACCAGTTGCCCAGCATCTCGAACATCGTATGGTGATAGGTGTCGTAACCTACTTCTTCCAAGTCGTTGTGCTTGCCCGATACGCGAAGACATTTCTGGGTGTCGGCAATGCGCTTGGATGGGGCGGGTTTGTTGCCCAGGAAGTAGTCCTTGAAGGGCGCCATACCTGAGTTGATAAACATCAGGGTGGGGTCATCTTTCACCACAAGGGGTGCTGACGGCACGATCTGATGCTGCCGTTGCGCAAAGAAGTCAAGAAACTTTTGTCTAATTTCAGCTGAGTTCATCTATGATTATTAAGCCTTTAGATACAATCTGCTATACTTGTTGTTTAATAACAAAAAATATAGAATTTTTGCCTTATAGAAACAGCCCTTTCGGGCAATGCTTACACGGGCCTGCATTAGGGCAAAAGTAGCAATTTTAGCCGTAATTCTGCGTGCTATACCCGAAAATTAGTGCTGCTGCCCTATACCTTGAAACCGACACTATGCCTTATAAAGAAAAAGAAATCGAAAAGCAGTACTACACCATCGGTGAAGTAGCTGCCCAGTTTGACGTCGCCCCTTCGCTGATCCGCTTCTGGGAGACTGAGTTTGACCAGCTCAAGCCGAAGAAAAACAAGAAAGGCAACCGCCAGTACACTGCCAAGGACATTGAAGAATTGCGAGCGGTCTACCACCTGGTAAAAGAGCGCGGCTTCACGATACAGGGCGCTAAGGAAGTGCTGAAGAACAAATCGGTGCAGACCAAGGACAAGATCGAGATCATCAATTCGCTGGAGAAAGTGCGTTCTTTCCTGGTGGGAATCAAGGAACAGCTGAACACCAAAAGCTAAGCCTGCGTACTTTGGTGCATGTCACACGAAGCCCAGTTTGAAGTAGCCCTCTCGTTTTTGCCCCACGTCGGCGACCAGCTGACGAAGGTGCTCGTGAGTTATTGCGGCTCTGCCAAAGCCGTGTTTGACACGCCTGTTGCCAAGCTATTGAAGGTGCCGGGCGTGGGTGAGCGTGTAGCGAAGAGCATTCGCGACAACGGTCGTCAGGCCTTATTGGAAGCGGAAGATGTGCTGAAAAAGGCTGCAGACAAGCATGTGCAATTGCTGTTCTATACCTCACCGAAGTACCCGAACCGGCTGAAGCAACTGCCCGACGCCCCGCCCCTCCTCTATTTCAGAGGAAACTCCGACTTAAACCATCGCCGCATTATCAGCATTGTAGGCACCCGTAAACCAACGAGTTATGGGCAAGCGATAACCGAGCGGATTGTGGATGAACTGAAGCCCTATAATGTGATGATCGTGAGCGGTCTGGCCTACGGCATTGACATTGCCGCTCACCGGGCCGCACTGCAGGCCGGACTTCCGACCATCGGCGTGATGGCCTCCGGACCTGATACGATCTACCCCGGGGTGCATAAAAAGTATGCCGAGAAAATGCTCGAGCAAGGCGGCGTAATCACCGAGAACACCTTCGGCACCAAACCCGATGCACCGAGATTCCCAGCCAGAAACCGCATCATCGCAGGTATGTCCGACTGCACCATCGTGATAGAGGCGGCTTTCAAGAGCGGAACCCTCATTACTGCTGACATCGCCCACAGCTATGACAAAGAAGTGATGGCTGTGCCTGGCAATATCAACTCTCCCATGTCGGAAGGCACCAATTGGCTGATCAAATCACACAAAGCGGCTGTGCTAACTTCCACCCAAGACCTGATCGAATTGCTTAACTGGGATGTCGAAGACAAACTGGCCTCCAAAAGGGCCGCTGCTATACCTGCCCTAGACCCGGCAGATTTCACACCGGAAGAAATGCAGGTGCTGCAAGTGCTGATTCAATCCGGCGAAGAGCAAATGGATAATTTAGGCTGGAAGTCACAGGTACCGGTTAACCAATTGGCCTCCGTGCTGTTAGGTCTGGAATTTAAAGGAATGGTGAAAGCGCTTCCAGGGAAACGGTTTGCTTTGATTCGGTAATGGTGTAGATAATTGCGCTTTCTTTTAAATTGTCATTCAGAAGGAATCTTGGTTACCAGCTTCGTAATCCTTTGCTACTCGCCACCAAGATCTTTCCAAGATGACAAAAAATTACTTCAAAACTTCTAACTATTAACTTTCAACTTATAACTCTTAACTAAAAAACTTGCTTCTCTACAACAATACTTTCCTTCCTGTACAAGATCTGAAGCTAGCCATCACCAGCCGGGCCTTTCAGTATAATGACGGCTTTTTCGAAACAGTGATGGCTGTGGATGGCATGCTGCGCTTTTGGCCTGACCATCAAGCGCGAATGAGAGAGGCAACTGCAGCCCTGCAATTGGCTATACCTGCTTATTTTTGGGATGGAGAGCTCGAAGAAAAACTGTTGCAGCTGGCTAAACAACGCAATGTGCCTCAGTTAGGTCGTCTTAAGCTGAAGGTATGGCGGGCGGGTGCCGGACTATATACCCCACAAATCAACGAAATCGAATGGTTGGCAACGGCAGAACCAACGCAACCTATACCTGACGTTGGTATAAAAGTCGGGATTTGTCAGACTGCTAAAGCGTGCTTCTCTCCTCTTTCCCATTTCAAAGGTCCGCAAGCCCCACTTTATGTACTGGCAGGTATAGAGAAGCAAGCCAGCGGTTTGGATGATATGCTGCTATTGGATGCAAAAGGCAACGTCGCGGAGCTGATCTCTTCCAATATTTTCTGGCTGAAGGATGGAACGCTCTATACCCCCACTTTGGAGTCTGGCTGTGTGAACGGGATTTTGCGCCGCAATATCCTGCGCGGGTGCCTTCAGCAAGGTATAGCAGTACGTCAGGTGCTGGCTAAACCGGAAGAGTTGGTTCAAGCTGATTGCGTATTCGGGACCAATGCAACAGGTATACGAGGTATAGAGAAACTGGAGGATTCTCACCTACGGATCAATCATGATTGGTTGCAAAATCTTAAAGCCGGGCTACAGGTATAAATACTTGAAAAACAGGTAAATAAAAGGCTGTCTTTTACCTTGGGCCAGCCTTCTTATCTGTCATATACTCAGATTTAAACCTAACGAGAAGGTGCGCGGTTGTGGATACTGCCCCCTGTCAATACCGTTGGAGACTTCTGGATCCTGTCCACTATACTTGGTTAAAATAAAAGCGTTCTGTACCGTGGCGTTAACTTTTAAATTGACTTTATTGCCTAGCAGTTTCCCGACATTGTAGCCAAATTGCACATATTCCAGACGGAGAAAGGATGCATCTTCGAGAAAGTGGCTGGATTCTAAGTGGGAACTAATAAAGCCGTTCTCCAGGTAGCTGCGGGTCGCATTCGATAAGGAAGGATATTTGTCATTTGCATACAGCCAACTTCGTTTGGCGTCTGCCTGATTGTATACCTGTTGTCTGGCCGAACCCCGCACTAACAAAGACATTTCCCATTTTCTATAGCCGCCATTGGAACTGATGCCATAGTATACCTTCGGTTGGTTCGTGCCCATGGCATATTTCAAGGCATAACCATATTCGCTTTTATCATAACCACCTTGTATGGGTTTCCCGTCACCATCGTAAAGGTGCTGATAAAGGTCGAAAACCTGAGCGGGTTTACCCTCAACCAGTGCCAGGCCATAGTCACTGTCGGAGTAGGTGTATTTTTTTGTAGCATCCCCTATACTGCCAACCTCATTTCTGATAAAAGTGGCATGGGCTCCTAACTTCAGAAAGGCAATTCCTTTCTGATATATTGTGTAGTGCAAAGCTGTTTCTAACCCGGACGCGGTGAGGTCACCTACGCTCAGGTGCCTTAACCCATTGCCACTACCATACGGAAGTCTAAAAGGTATAAGCAGGTCGCTAGACTTATTCTGAAAATAGTTAATGCTACCGAGAATTTTATTCTGAAACAGGGCGAACTCTACACCTAAACTTTTCTGCAACGTTTTCTCTAATTTAATTTCGTTGCTGGGACCCGGAAATACATACCAGTTAGACCCACCAGGCGTCGGACTTCCTTGAACAGGTGACCACCCAATGCTCCTGAATCTTCCGGGCTCATCCAGTCTGCTGAAGCTGCCCAGATTTGCTCTAAGGTTTAGTAGCGCGATAAATTCCGAGTTGGCGAGAAACCTTTCTTTTACGATGTCCCAGCCTATACTTACTGCCTTTGACTGGTGCCGGAAAACATCTTCTTTATATCTTGAATCTGACAAGTTTCTGAAAGAAGCACTTAAGGTATAGCGATCAAACAGGGTATAGCCAAAGCTTCCATAATAACTCAAGTTCTCCGAAATTAGCTGTCTGTTCTGAGCCCTGGTATACAGAATGCTGCTGCGCTGGCTTTCTTCATATTGGCTTAAATTCTCTTGGTAGGTTTTGAGCGCGCCAACTTTCAAGTTCAATTTACTACTCCAAGCAGGCAGGAGCTGATCTAATGTAATAAACACCTCAGAATGCTTGGTTTCTGACTCCAAGGCATGCTTGATCAAATCGATATGGCTGGACGGGCGGGAAGCCATATCGAGCGGCCAGCTACTGCTGTAATCGCTATCGGATTTGAAGTAGGCATACCTGTAGTTGGCCGTAAACGCAGGAAGGAAGTGTAGCCGATACTGTACGTGCGCCTGACCGGAGAGTGTTTTAATCTCATCGCTATTCTCCATTTGCTCCAGCAGACTCACCGGGTTGATCTGGCTACTCAACAAAGAGCCATCCGGTCTAGTGTGAGCAAAATAGCCACCGTACTTGTTATCAGCATGCACAGGCTGCGTAGGGTCAAAAGCCATGACGGCAGGTATGGCCCGTTCATCGGCCAGCTGCAATTCCTGCCGTGTGTTATGCATGGACAGATTGAAAGTCAGGTGCTTCTGAAAAAGGCTAGGTTGGAGATTGACGGCCAGCGTGTTGCGCTTATACCCGGAGGTTTTAAGAATTCCGTCTTGCTTCAGCTGTCCAACAGACACCCGATACGGTACTGGCCCCATTGCGCCACTCACATTTAGATTGTTGGCCAATCCGAAACCCGTACGGTAGATCTCATCTTGCCAGTCGGTGTTGTGTTCCCCCAGGAGATGCTGCTGGTTAGGATATCGCTCTCGAATCAGAATTCTGAATTCATCCGCAGAAAAGATATCAGCCCTTTTGCGCAGGCTTGAAACTGCGCCTGTCGCATTGTATTGCAGCCGGATTTTGTCGCCCGCGTTTCCTGATTTCGTTGTGATCACCAGGACTCCGTTTGCAGCGGCACCTCCATAAAGGGCGGTTGCAGAGGCATCTTTCAGCAGCGAAACCGCGGCAATATCATTGGGATTCAGCCAGCTCAGGTTGCTTGCATGAAGGGAATGACTGAAAAAATCGAGCAAAACGCCATCGATAATCACCAACGGGCTGTTGTTTCCGAATAAAGAAGTACCTGATCGCAGCACCATCTCTGCTCCTGTACCGGGTGCACCTCCGCCGGACACCACCCGCAAGCCATCAAACCTGCCGATAATAGCCGGTTCCACAGAGGTGACAAGCCCTTTGTTAAAATCTGCTGCGCTTAATTCGTAAGGCTTGTATGTGAACTGTACCGTATCGGCGGCAAACCTCGTAGAGTCGGCAAATGGCTGATTCTGGCCTAAACTAGCTGCAGAGGTTGTAATGTATAAGCCAAAAGCGACACAGCTATACCTTAAAAATTTAATTGGTTGGGGTAAAATTTGTTTCAAATTGCAAGGTATGGTTAATTGAAGCGAAAGTTAAATATAGTAGTTTCATTATTATTATGCAGCAAATAGGATGGCTTGCCGTAAGCATTTGAAGGCGGCAAATGATGAAATTTTATAATTACCTCTAATGACGAATAAAACTTTAAATATCGGCCTTCTTGGCTTCGGCACAGCCGGGCGGGTCTTTCACGCGCCGATCTTATCCGCCGTGGATGGCTTGAAACTCAGCAAAATAAAAGCAAACCGCCCCGAAAGCATTGCGCTTGCCAGACAGTTATACCCTGAAGCTGATATTGTATCCGATACCACGAGCGTTTTGGAGGACGAAGCCATTGACCTGGTGATCGTAGCTACCACCAACGACACACATTACAGCCTGGCCAAAGCAGTGTTAGAAGCAGGTAAGCATGTGGTGGTCGAGAAACCGTTTACAGTTACTTCAGAAGAAGCAAGCGAACTCATAGAACTTGCCCATTCTAAAGGAAAGCTGCTGACCGTTTACCAAAACCGCCGCTGGGACAGTGATTTCAGGACTGTGAAGAAGTTGCTCGAAAACGAAATGCTTGGCCGTCTGGTAGAGTACGAAGCACACTTCGATCGCTTCCGTCCTATACCTGCCTCCCAGACCTGGAAAGAGGAAGAGCAGCCGGGGTCGGGCATCCTCTATGATCTGGGTGCCCACCTGATAGATCAGGCCCTCATGTTGTTTGGAACTCCGCAAGAGGTATACGCTGACCTTCTCACCCAGCGTAGTGGCGGCAAGATCATCGACAGCTTTGACTTAACGCTCTATTACACCAATGGCCTGAAAGCTATTTTAAAGGCAGGTATGCTGGTGAAGCAGCCTGGACCTCGCTTTAAACTTTCAGGTGATAAAGGCGCCTTTGTGAAATACGGCCTGGACGTCCAGGAAGCGGCATTGAAAGCGGGACATAGCCCTGTAGTAGCAGACTGGGGCGTAGAATCGGAAGAGATCTGGGGCAAACTTGACACTGAACTGAACGGACAACACCTTATCGGCAAAATTCAAAGTGAACCGGGTGATTACCGGGGTTTTTATGAAAATGTCCGAGATGCCATCGCAGGTATAACGGAACTGGAAGTAAAACCGGAACAGGCACGAAATACCATCCGCCTCATAGAGGCCGCCATGCAGAGCAACGCAGAAAAGCGCCGAATTTCATTTGGTAAATATCAGGAACTGACCTAAACTTTATGACTATACTGTGGTATATTTGTAGCTACAAACATTGCTTATTACAACATGGAAAAATTAACAGGCAAAAGCGCCCTCATTACGGGCGCCGGTAAAGGTATAGGGAGAGCAATAGCAGTCGCGCTGGCCAAAGAAGGTGTAAATGTGGGGCTGTTGGCTCGTACAACATCGCAGTTAGAAGAAGTAGCCGAAGAGGTCATGCGACTGGGGGTTAAAGCTTCCGTTGCCACAGCCGATGTAACCGATATAGAATCAGTGAATGCAGCAGTAAAGCATATTGGCTCCGAACTCGGTCCCATTGACATCCTGATCAACAACGCAGGGATTGCTAAGTTTGGCAAATTTCTTGAACTCGACCCAGCTGACTGGGAAAACATTATCCGGGTGAATCTGATGGGGGTTTACTACATGACCCGCGCCGTGTTGCCAGAAATGATCGAGCGCCAGACCGGCGATATCATTAACATTTCTTCTACGGCCGGTCAGCGAGGCGCCCCGGTAACGAGTGCTTATAGTGCCTCTAAGTTCGCTGTCATTGGCCTGTCGGAGTCGCTCATGCAGGAGGTGCGCAAGCACAACATCCGGGTGAGCACCCTTACGCCAAGTACGGTGGCTACTGACATGGCCATTGATTTGAAACTGACGGACGGGAACCCGGATCGCGTGATGCAGCCGGAGGACTTTGCCGAGTTGATCGTGGCGCAACTCAAACTAAACCGCCGCGTGTTTATCAAAGAGGCCGGTATCTGGTCTACTAATCCCTAAATGAAAAATGCCCGAAGCTTAGCTTCGGGCATTTTGTTTTATAGGCTTATACTTTTAACATTTATACGGCAACAGGTGCTTTTATACCTGGGTGGGCTTCGTAGTTCTCTAATTTAAAGTCTTCGAATGTAAAACCGAAAATATCTTTAACGTCTGGGTTCAAGCGCATGGTTGGCAGCGTGTGCGGCTCACGGGTAAGCTGCAATTGGGCCTGCTCCAGGTGGTTCAGGTATAGATGCGTGTCACCTCCGGTCCAGATGAACTCGCCTGGCTCCAGGCTGGTCACCTGCGCCATCATTAATACCAGCAAGGCATATGAGGCAATGTTAAACGGCACCCCCAGGAACACATCAGCGGAGCGCTGGTATAGCTGACAGCTCAGTTTGCCCTCGGCAACATAGAACTGATAAAAAGCATGGCACGGCGGCAGCTTCATGTTTTCGATCTCGGCCACGTTCCAGGCACTCACAATAATGCGTCTTGAGTCAGGGTTGTTTTTGAGTTGATTCACCACCTGGGTAATCTGGTCAATATGGCGGCCATCGGGTGTAGGCCAGCTGCGCCACTGCGAGCCGTATACCGGACCCAGATTTCCGTTTTCATCCGCCCACTCGTCCCAAATGGTAACACCGTTTTCTTTCAGGTAAGCAATGTTGGTGTCGCCCTTCAAAAACCATAGCAGCTCGTGAATGATGGACTTAAGGTGCACCTTTTTAGTCGTTACCAGCGGAAACCCTTCCGCCAGATCGAAACGCATCTGGTAGCCGAACACACTCAGGGTACCGGTGCCGGTACGGTCTTCTTTCTTCACCCCTCTGTCAAGGATGTGCTGCATCAGGTCCAGGTACTGTTTCATAAGGGTAAGTTGTTTGGTGTAGTTCTGAGTCTTAAATATAGCGCTAAAATAAGCCGGCAAAAAATTGTTGTCTGATTTATGGGCACAGGTATAGGAAGTGCTGGATCCTTTTCCTACACGGAGTATGGTGTTTTCTAAGGCTGCACGGCGCCTGGCATACGATTTATGATTTTCTGTACTTCGCTCTTCGCCTTTCCATATCCTGCATCAAAATTCTTTATGGCTCCCTCGGTCCAACCGCGCCAGAGCAGCTGCTTTGATTTTGGGTCGATCACGTCTACGATCAGCGTTCCCTGCTTAAACAAGTCCACGGCGCGGTATCCAGGGAGTTGTGCGTTGCCGTAGCTATACCTGTAGCCGGCCATATACGCGTAACTATATCCGAAGCCCGGACCATAGAGCTCGGCTTTGTCCATCGCATCCGGTACCGACACGCTCACATCGTAAGCCACCAGCATATCTGGGTTTACGGTGGTCTTAGTATAGCCTTTGCGCTGCAGTTCCTCTTCTATCGCTTTCAGCATGTGCCTCTGCAAACTGGGATTAAATTCTGGACCGTAGGCAGGCTGTGCAGGTGGAGTTGGCTGGTACCAGGCGTAGGTTGTCTTCTTACCCAGAATTCCTTCTGATGAACTAATACTAGTGGTGTTGTCGATGCCGGAAGTGGCCACACATGAACTAAGAAAAATAGAGCAAAGAAACAGGTATAGCGCTGATGACAGTTTAATTTTTATGCTTTTCATAGTTGAAGTGGGTGTGTGGTCGGCAAGGGTGTGGGGCTTCTCTCCTTCCTCCTTACGCGCGCTTATTTTTAAGGGTGACAAATATCATAGCTTGCTTTCAAATTTATATATTCTTTTGCGAATAATTAAACATGGCGCCCTGATTTAGGACGCATTATAAACCGAGTGCCTGCCTGGACGTAAGTTAAGCGATACTCCCAAAGCATACATTCAAAAACAAAGAACCATGAATCAACTCCAATTGAAGTACACCACAGCTGAAGAAGCGCTTTCTGTTATCAAATCAGGTGATCGCGTATTTGTGCACGGCAGTGCCGCTACGCCACAGTACCTGCTGCATAAGTTGGCTGAGCGTGCTGATGAACTGCGAAACGTGGAGCTGGTGAGTATTTCTACCTTTGGTGACATGCCCTGCGCTGATGAACGTTGCAGTGACGCTTTTTATATCAACTCACTTTTCGTGTCGGCGAACGTGCGTGAGGCCGTGAACAGTGGCCGAGGGGATTATGTGCCTATTTTCCTGAGCGAAATCCCGAACCTGTTCCGTTCCGGCATCATGCCGCTGGATGTGGCCATCGTGCACGTGTCGCCGCCCGACCGCCATGGCTTCTGCTCCCTGGGAGTTTCTGTGGACATTGCCCGCCAGGCTGTTATCAGTGCGAAGCACGTCATTGCGCAGGTAAACCCCCAGATGCCCCGTACCCACGGTGACGCCCTGATCAACATTCGCCGTTTTGATGCGCTGGTGGAGGTGAATGAGCCGCTTCCGGAAGTGGATTATGGCCCGCGCATCACCCAAACAGAGGAAACCATAGGTCGCTACATTGCCGAAATGGTAGAAGACGGCGCCACGCTGCAAATGGGAATTGGCGGTATACCGGATGCCACACTCAGGAGCCTCACCAACCACAAAGGCCTTGGCATTCACACAGAGATGTTCTCTAACGGGGTACTGCCGCTGGTCGAGAAAGGTATCATTACCAACGAGTTCAAGAAGAAGCACCGGGGCCGCATTGCGACAGGCTTTATTGTGGGCAACCGGGAGCTCTACGATTTTGTGGATGACAACCCGCTGATCACGATGCTCAGTTCTGACTATGTGAATGATGTGACTGTCATCCGCTCCAACCCGAAAGTAACTGCCATTAACAGCGCCATTGAGATTGACCTGACCGGCCAGGTGGTGTCTGACTCCATCGGCACTTACCAGTTTTCAGGTATAGGCGGCCAGATGGACTTTATTCGGGGAGCAGCTTTATCCGATGGCGGGAAGCCAATCATTGCACTGCCGTCCATGACGAACAAAGGCATTTCGCGGATCACACCCTACATCAACCAGGGAGCAGGTGTGGTGACGACGCGCGCGCACGTACATTACGTGGTGACGGAATACGGCGTGGCTTACCTGTACGGTAAAAACCTGCGGCAGCGTGCCAAGGCGTTGATTGAGATTGCCCATCCGGATCACCGTGCCCGCCTGGAGGAGGAAGCACATAAGCGATTCAAAAACTTATAGGCACGATACTAAACTTTAGCCTCGGGTTTTCGTGTATGGGAAGGTTAAATACTCACTATATGGATATTTCTATCTCGCCTTCCCGTATACCTGCCCCCCGCCCGGAGTGGGTCGTGCGATTCGCCCGCATTGGTCTGATCGCTAAAGGAATCGTGTACTGCCTGGTTGGAGCGCTTGCCTTTATGGCGGCTTTCGAACTTGGCGGTCAGACAGAGCAGGGAGCCGGCAAGACCGGGGTTTTTCAGTTCATTCTGGAGCAGCCTTATGGCAAGGTGCTGCTTGCGATCGTGGTGGCTGGTATGCTGTGCTATACCTTGTGGCGCTTCATACAGGCCATCCGCGACACGGAGGAGAAGGGAACGGATGCTAAAGGTATAGGAAAGCGTATCGGCTACGCATTTAGTGGAGCAGTCTACGGAGCACTTGCCTTCACAGCCGCGCAACTGCTGCTTGGCAACGGCGGAGGTGGCAACGGAGCGGATTCACGCCAAACGTTGGCGCGTGAGTTGCTGTCGCAGCCTTTTGGGCAGTGGTTGCTTGGAGCTGTGGCTGTTGGCACCATGGTGATGGGCATTTACCAGTTTTACCGTGCCTACTCCGGTAAGTACATGAACAAAGTACAGGCACAGCAGCTAAAGCCGGAAATTAGAACCTCGCTCATACGGGCCGGACTAGTGGGGTATATCGCCCGCGGGGTGGTTTGGCTGATCATTGGCTACCTGCTTTTACGCGCCGCACTGACTTCAAATTCCAAGGAGGCAGGCAGTAGTTCTCAGGCCTTTCAGTTTCTGGAGGAGGCTTCCTATGGCTCCTTCCTGTTGGGGATTTTGGCTTTGGGCTTGATCTGCTACGGCGTATTCATGTTTGTGCGAGCCAAATGTGAGGTCATCAACACGAAGGGCTAACCATGCCAACCTTAGAATGACGGAATGCTCGACGATATGAATATGTAGATGCCCCGTCACCATTGTCACAAAGTACAAGTCGGAACTCATACCTTAAACTTCTCTCTTGATTTTTTCTATGTAGCCGCATCAAAGTGTGAAGGCAGTATTAAGTAATGTAAAGTACTGAACCGAGGCGAATTATAACATTATTCTGAAATGCTGATTAAGCCATACAGTTAAACCAAAATTGGGACGGAATCTGTTATCAGGATATAACATTTAAGTTATATTTGACTCAAACTTTGCAACTATCCCACAGCTGATGACAAACGGTTCCTTTAAAATATTCATTCTGGATGACGATATCTGGTATAGCGAATTGCTGGAATACCACCTTTCGCTGAATCCAGACTATGAAATCCGCAGGTTTCACTCAGCCAACGATTGTCTTGCCAACATGCACCTGCAGCCCAATGTGGTGACGCTTGACTACTCGCTGCCAGACAAAAACGGTTCGGAGGTTCTCAAACGCATCAAAGAACAGAGCCCCGATGTACAGGTCGTGGTTATTTCAGGTCAGGAGGATGTGGCCACTGCTGTAGATCTGCTCAAACTGGGCGCCTATGACTATATTGTAAAGGACGAAGACACACCGGAACGACTTTGGAACACGATCAACAAGATACGGGAAAATGTGTCATTGCGTGAAGAGATCGACCACCTGAAACAGGAGATCGGGCAGAAATACGATTTTGGCAAAGTGATCATTGGCAACAGTGATGCCATCAAAAAGGTGTTTAACCTGATGGACAAAGCGACTAAAACCAATATTACGGTGTCAGTACACGGCGAGACGGGTACGGGCAAGGAATTGGTGGCCAAAGCGATACACTATAACAGCACCCGTAAAAGAGCGCCCTATGTGGCTGTAAACGTGGCGGCTATACCGCGCGAACTGATTGAGAGCGAATTGTTTGGCCACGAAAAGGGCGCCTTTACCGGAGCTGTTTCACGCCGCCTGGGTAAGTTTGAAGAAGCGAACAAGGGTACTATCTTTCTCGATGAAATCGGAGAACTGGATATTAGCCTGCAGTCTAAATTGCTGCGCGTGCTGCAGGAAAAAGAAATTACACGGGTAGGTGGCAACGCTGTAGTGCCGGTGGATGTGCGCATTATTGTGGCTACCCACAAAAACCTGGCTGAGGAAGTAAAAAAAGGTCGGTTCAGAGAAGATTTGTACTACCGATTGCTGGGTCTGCCTATCCAACTGCCGCCTTTGCGTGAGCGAGGGAGCGATATTCTGGTGCTGGCAAAATTTTTTATTGACGCTTTCGTCAAAGAAAACGGAATGGGTCGCAAACACCTGTCGCCTGAAGCGCAGCAGAAACTCCTCTCCTATGCTTTTCCGGGCAACGTGCGCGAGCTGAAGGCCCTGGCAGAACTGGCTGTTGTGCTGGCTGATGAAGACACAATACAGGAACAGGATATCAATTTTTCCGCCAGTCACACCGAAAGGGATTTCCTGGCCGAAGAACGCAGCTTAAAGGAATACACTACTGCCATCATTCAACGTTTTCTGGACAGATACGATTATAATGTACTGCTAGTAGCTGACAAACTCGATATCGGCAAATCAACAATTTATCGGATGATCCAGAGCCATGAGCTCACGGTGAAGTAAGGTATAGCACACGGGTTACGACATGTATGCGGCTGGCTTAGGTATGCAGGTAAAAATTTACTGAGTGGGAAGCGTGATGGTAAACGTGGAGCCTTTGTCTAACTCGCTTTCAACTTTGATCTGCCCACCCATCAACCTGACCTGCTGATTCACAATATACAATCCCAGGCCGTTGCCTTCCGCTGCCTTCGGAGCAAATCTCCTGTGCATCTGAAACAACTCTTTGCCTATACCCGCCAGGTTCATACCGATGCCATTGTCCTTCACTGAAATGGTGATGAGCCCATTGTGCAGGAAAGCTGACACTTGGACTACTGTTTGGCGGTTTGGACTACGGTATTTTATTGCATTGGAGATCAGATTGCGGATAATGCTGTTGAAATAAGCCTTGATAGTCTGTATATGGATGTTATCCGCCACTTCCTGCTCTACGACTGCGCCCGCCTGCCGGATCTCTTCCTGAAAGAAATTGACAATACGCTTTATCGTTTTTTTGACGTCCACCGCTTCTTTGCTTTCCTTCCCTGTCGACTGCAACGCAATCAATTCGTTCAGGTCGCGCAGCATTACGTCAACCGATTCCACGGTGTGCAACAAATAGCGTTTCACTTCTTTTTCTTTGCTCTCGGGGAGGCTTCCGTTCAGTAGCCTTGCAAAACCTAGTGCGTTAGCAACCGGCTTGCGCATGTCATGGGCCAGTATCTTCCGGAAGATCTCCAACTCGTCGTTATGCATTTGTAGTAGTGCCATGTATTGCTCGAGCTCTAATTCTTTCTGTTTCTTTTCAGTAATGTCTTTGGCGATTCCGAAAATAGCGAGGATGCGGTCATCATTTTTGAGTGGGAAATTGGTGACGTCCAGGTGTCTAAAACCACTTTTGGTGACAATAGAGGTTTCGTAGCGCTGTGGTTTATCCTGAATGGATTCAAGAAAGCGCTCCTTTGTAAAAGCTTTCATACGCTCTTCGATGAGTGGTTCAAAACTCTGGCCGATGAGCGTCTCCCGGTCATGCCCGGTAATGCGGCACACTTCGTCATTTACCATCATGAAATTCCCCTCCAGATCCAGTAAGTAAATGGCATCCGGATGATTGAGAAAGAGCGTCTGGTTAAGTTTTTCGAACTGATACAGCTCTAGTTCTTTATTTATATCCATCGGTAATGGGATATCTGCAGTAGTCAAATGGGCTCGTATCTTATCGTACGGGCACAAGCAGGAATTGACGTAATTTAAAGACTTATCTCCTCAAATTTTTTAGTAAAGGCCTTATCTCCGGCGCAATCTACTCCAACAGGAACAGACACCAGTAGCAAACGGTCGCATTTGCTAACAGGTATACAGAGTTGTGGCCAAACTTTAGGCCTGGCGTAGCATTGCCATCGTCATTTAAGCAGCATCTACCAAGCTTAGGCTTTGAATTGAATTTTGAAACTGGTGCCTCTGCCTGGTTCTGATGTCACTTTGATCTTTCCCTTCAGTATGTCCAAATAAGTTTTGACCAAAAACAAGCCTATGCCTCTGCCCTGGTAGCCAACATGAAACCGCTTGTAGATTTTGAACAGGTCCTCTCCCACCTGGTGCATGTTCATGCCTACACCATTGTCACTTATTTTGAGTGTCACGGTTTCCTTTTTCCTGCTGGCAGAAATAGTAAGATCGAGTGGTTTGTCCTTTTGCCTGAACTTAATTGCGTTTGAGATCAGGTTCTTGAGAATCTCCAGCAGGTATGCCTTGTTGGAGACTAATTTGATTTCAGAATCTACGGTTACTTGAAGGTTGCAGGGTTGGCGGTTGAGTTTATATTCCATCAGGGTGATCGCTTCGTCCACTATCCTTGCCAGGTATACCTCTTCGCGTTGCAGGTCCTCGTGCTGGTCGCGTATGGAAAGCACATGGTTCATGTCGCGAATGACCGTATCCAGGTTGTGTGCAGATAATTTTATTTTCTGTATGAGCTGATCATACATGGCGTCACGCTTATCGATGCGGCCCATTAGACTCGACAGCCCCATGATGTTGGCAGCCGGAGCCCGAAGGTTATGCGATACCATATAGCTGAAGTGCTGCAGGTCGTGGTTCTGGCGAAACAATTCACGGGTTGCCTCTATCAGTTCCTCTTCTTTTGCTTTTCGAGCTGTAATGTCTGTCCGGATCGAGATGAACCTAATAAGGTCTCCATGCTCGTCATGGACTGGCGTGATCTCCAGGAAAAACCAGATTTTTTTGCCGTCTTTTGTATAATTAAGTATTTCACCCCTGAAAGGCTTGCCATTGGCAATGTGCTTCCGGATCTTGTTTAATGTTTTAGGATCTGTCTCCTCACCTGACAGCAATGCTGTAGAGTCCCGAAGTATGATCTCGCTCAAGGTATAGCCTGTTACGCTTTCGAATGCTTCATTTGCCCATTCAATCTGCCCCCGTTTGTTTTTGATAAGAATACAGGTATTTGTCTTGCTGGCAACCAACGATAGTTTTTCAAGTCGGTCCTGCTCCTTTTTCTTTTCCGTTATATCCACAAAATGAACAGAGATGTCTTCCCCAGTTGGGTATATCTGTAGGTTGATGGTAGTGGCTTCGTGATGCGGAGAGGACGTTTCCATGACAGCCGGCATACCTGTTTGGGCCACCTGCAGGCAAGTTTTGAAAAAACTGCCGTTCACCGCATCTGGAAACAAATCCCATATCTTCTTACCAAGGAGGTCTGTCTTAGAAATACCCAGATACTGGCAGTAATGATTGTTGGCATAGGTATAGCGCCACTCCCGATCGAGCGAGAAGAAAGACTCCGGCAAACGTTCCATGATACTGTGCAACTGTTTGGACTGCGCCGCTGTGTAGCTTTCGTATTTTTTCTGCAACGTAATATCGCGGGCTATACCTTGTATCTTCACAATGTCATTTCCTATCACCACGGGCACAACGGCAATAGTCAGGTACACTTCCTCCTGTTCAGGTTTTACGATCGACAGTTCCACCTGGTGTGCGTTCCCCTCCAGTGCTCTTACAAAGGCATTCAGCGCGATCGGAAGGTCTTTTTCATGCACCAAATCACGGAAGTGCATGCCTTTTATTTCTTCCGGCCCATAGCCTGCCAGCTTAGGGAAGTTTTTGTTGACGAGTGTAAAAAAGCCGCCCCTGTCCAGCTCGAATACCGCATCAGGGTGATTATGAAACAGGGACTCGTAATGCGCCTGCGACCGAAATTGTTGTCGCTCCACCTCTACCCGATCTGTTATATCAATTGAGTTGGTCACAAAGCCCCGCACTTCCGGATTATCCGACATATTGGTAATACGGCATTGTAACCAGCGCCAGCTTCCGTTTAGGTGCCTGAAGCGGAAATTTGGCAGGTTGGTTGTCCTGTTAAATAGGGCACTTCCCAAAGCGGATGCAACCAGAGGCTGGTCGTCGGGGTGAATGAATTCAAAAGCCGAGCGAGAAACCAGGTCTGCTGGTTGATAGCCTAGTAAGCTTCGGATGGAGCCGCCAACAAATTGGTAGTTGCCTGAGGCATCTATGACAGAAAACAACTCGCCACTGCTATCCATTATTGAGCTGATGAATTTTTCCTTCAGGCGGGCAAATTTCATAAGGGTAAATGTTCTGCTACTTTGCTATATTTTGTTTGATTTAAAGTTTGCCCATTTTTTTAAAAAATGAAATAAACAAAATTTCAAATAAATATAATTTATTCTATAATCAGCAGGCATCTTTGTTTTTAAGCAACCATTTGCCCTTTTGATAAATAATAGGAACTGAAACAACTCTCTAAAAATGCTATAGGCTGCTGTTTTTTTGAAAATTCCAGAATAGTATTCTGCTGTTGTGTCAAAATCATAACACGAGCTGTATAGCACTGCAGAATACTATTATCGCCTAATCTAAAAGATGGTAACCCGAAGGTATAGCACAGACATTAGACTGGAAGGAACTTGTATTTAGAAAATAAATTATTCTGTTTAGTACTAAAATTATCTTCCTACATTGATTGTTACCTCAATGAAAAACAATAATTTGCGGGTAAATCCGCTTTCCTTTTTACTCGGATTTTATTGATTGCATGATGGAAACTTCATACGAGCTGCAGGTTTTGCAAAATGAGCTCGAAAAAGAAAAGAAAGCACGTCAGGAAGCTGAACTTAAGGCCACCTCTCTTGCCAGCGAACTAGAGCTGCTGCGTACAAATCAGCCTGATACAACGGCAGAGCTCGTGCAAAATGTCATGCACATGGTGCCGAGTATCGTCTACATTTACGATCTGGATCAGAATAAAAGCATCTACCTTAACAACAGCATCAAAACGATTCTGGGGTACACGCAACAGGACCTGGATGCCATGGACGGTCATTTTTTTATGTCCGTTATACAAGACGTGGACAAGCCCGTCCTGCTGCAGCACACCTCGGGCATGCTAAGTGCCCGGGACGGCGAGATTCGGGAAATAACATATAGTGTACGGGCAAGGGACGGCTCCAGCAGAATTCTATTTTGTAAGGAAGCCGTTTTCAGACGCAATGCCGATGGCAAAGTTAGCCAGATCATCGGATCGGCTGAGGACACCACCAAATTGCGTCAGAAGAACCAGGAACTGGCCGAACAGAAAGCGTTTTATGAGGCCATCCTGAACAATCTGCCTTCAGACGTGGCTGTTTATGATGATCAGCTGCGCTACATTTTTGTGAACCCGACGGCCGTGTCGGATCCACACCTTCGGGAATGGATCATTAATAAAACGAACGAAGAGTACTGCGCTTACCGCAATGTGCCGTTGCACCGCATAGAAAACCGTGGTAAGCATTTAATTAAAGTCTTACAGGAACGTCGTCAGGTCTCGTTTGAGGAAAGGCTCGTCGATAAACAGGGCAACGCAAGTTACCATATCCGAAAACTCAAGCCAGTACTCGACGAGAAGGGCGAAGTAAGGATCGTTATCGGGCACGGACTTAATATTACCGATCTGCATCACGCACAGCAGGAGATCAAAAACAGTGAAGCCAAAATACGGGCGATGCTGGATGCCATACCTGACCTTATGTTTATCATCGACAAACGTGGGGTATACCTGGAGATGCATAATGAACACTCACAGTACGATATCATGCAGCCCTCAGAGGTGGTTGGGAAAACACTCTTTGATATGCTCCCTGCTTCCCTCAGCCAAAAAGCATTTGACCTGATACAGGACGTGCTGGCAACCGGTCAGATGCAGTCAATAAACTACGAACTGGACGAGCGGTTTTACGAAGGACGTATCGTAAAGTACAATGAAGAGCAGGTGTTGACGATTGTACGCGATGTGACAGAAGAGCGTAAGGCTGCCGATGAAGTAAAAGAGAAGAATGACTTTATCAGACTGGTGCTAGATACCAGTCCTACACTGATTTATGTAAAGGACGGCGCAGGCAATTTCAAACTTGTGAACCATGAGTGCGCCGCGCTGTTTGGAAAGGAGCCAAAGGATCTTCTGGATCAGAATACCAACGATCTGCATAAGGTGTCGCAAGAATTGCAGTATTATAACGAGGTTGACCAAATCGTGATCCAAACCGGTCAGGAGCTTCGTGTACAGGACAGCTTTACCCTGCCTGATGGTCGCGTGGAATGGTTCAACACCATCAAAAAGCCCCTTACCACAAAAAATGGCGATGTGCATGTGCTGGGCATATCCGCAAACATCACAGAGCAATATAACGCCAACAAACGACTGGAGGAGAGCGAGGAACTGCACAGGCTGCTGTCCGAAAACTCACGCGACCTGGTTTGTTTGCACGACGCTGAGGGAAACTTTCTCTATGTCTCGAATGCCGTGGAAGAGATGCTGGGCTACAAGCCCGCTGAGTTGATCGGAATTTCTGCCTATGATATCATACATCCGGATGATGCGCTCAAAGTGCACACCATGGGCCACCAGATCGCTTTAGAGAAAAGACACGACACGACTGTACAGCACCGTAAAAAGCACCGGGATGGCCACTACATCTGGGTCGAAACCAGCATCAAGCCCATTACCAACAATGCAGACAATATCATCAAAATTCAGTCCTCTTCACGTGAAATAACAGAGCGCCGGCTGGCAGAAGAAGCTCTCAAAAAGAGCGAGAAGAAGTACCGTGACCTGATCAAGTACAGCCAGGCTTATTTGTGTACGCACGATATGCAGGGCGTCATCCTTTCTGTTAACCCCTACCTGGTCGAAATGCTGGGCTATACAGAAGAGGAGATTCTGGGTAAAGAGCTAAAACAGTTCTTCCCGCTACTGCATCGCCAGCACTTCCCGGACTACCTGAAGCAGTTTGAAGATAACACCGTGGTCAAAGGTATACTGAGCGTACTGCGGAAAGACAAAGAGGAGCGCTTCCTCAACTACCAGAATTATAAAGTAAGTGAAGATGGTCAGGCCCCTTACGTCATTGGGATTGCGCAGGACGTGACCGACCGGATCATGACCGAGCGTGAACTCAAAAATGCCAAAGAAGCGGCTGAAGAGTCTGCACGGGTAAAAGAGAACTTTCTAGCCAATATGAGCCACGAGATCAGGACGCCACTCAATGGTATACTGGGCATGAGTGGTCTGTTGCACAAAACCCAGCTGGACGATACGCAACTCAATTACCTCAAGATCATCAACAAGTCTGCTGACAACCTGCTGGTCGTTATAAATGACATTCTGGATGTGGCTAAGATTGAAGCAGGTAAGCTGGAGCTGGAGTCTATTCCATTCAGAATTGAAGAGACTGTGCAAGCAGCCTATCAGGCATTGAAGTACAAGGCCGAAGAAAAGGATATTGCCCTTCAGCTTGGCCAGTTGGACCTGCCGCATAGCCTATTGCAGGGAGATCCCTACCGCCTGAATCAGATTCTTCTGAATTTGTTAAACAATGCCATTAAGTTCACGGAGGAAGGAAGCGTTACCCTGCACGCCAGAACGCTGGAGGAAACACCATCTACCCTCACCATCGAGTTTTCGGTAGTTGATACAGGTATAGGCGTACCGTCCGACAAAAAGGATTTGATCTTCGAGGGCTTTACACAGGCCTATTCCAGCATCACCCGTAAGTATGGAGGTACCGGACTCGGACTCAGCATTTGTAAAAACCTGGTAGAGCGGCAGGGTGGCGATATCTGGGTAGAAGATAATCCGCAAGGAGGCAGTATTTTCCAGTTTATGATCACTTACCCGAAAAGCGAAATAGACAAACTCCCGGAGGAAGAAGCCGCAGATATTGACTACAGTAGCCTGGGTGCTGTAAAGGTATTGCTGGCAGAGGACAATGAAGTGAACGTTTTCCTGGCGCAGGCTATCATGGAAGAATGGGGCTTTGCGCTGGACGTTGCCACCAACGGCCTCGAAGCTGTCGAAATGGTACAGCGATCGGATTACGACATTGTACTGATGGACATCCAGATGCCGGAACTAAGCGGAATTGATGCTACGATACAGATCAGGGCTATGGGCGATCCGCGTAAAGCCGGTATTCCGATCATTGCCCTCACAGCCAATGCTCTGAAAGGAGATGCCGAAAAATACCTGAGCGCAGGTATGAATGACTATCTGTCGAAGCCTTTTGAATCTGAAGTGCTGTTTGCCAAAATTGCCAGCCTGGTACCTGATAAGCAATACAGAGCCGAGCAAAAAGGCACTGACACTCCACAGCAAGTGCAGGATGAGCAAGTGAATGCTGCTCCACTTTACAGCATGGAGGTCATCCAGAAAATGTCGCACAACAACGAGGTGTTTATGAACCGTGCCCGTCAGCTCTTTGCCGATACCATACCTGTTACCGTGCGCGATCTGCAAATTGCGCTGGAGCAGAATGACTGGAAGTCGGTGAGTGCCTTGGCGCACAAGGTTAAGTCTACCATTGACACCATGAAGATCGACTCCCTGAAAGAAACTGTGCGGTTTGTAGAGTCAAATGCCAAGCAGGAAACCAATTTAGCTGAAGTGCGCACGGGCGCCATGCAAATCGCAAAGGTGCTGCTGCAGGTAGTCGATCAGATTTGCGAAGAAATCAGTTCGTAAGTAAGTTATAATTTCGAAATTACAGCCTGCCCTGCTAGCATGATGATGTACGGGGCAGGCTTTTTTGTAAAGTTTTAGCCCAATCAACCGTAAGCCCTACTGACAGCTAAGTACATTTTACCTATGCCCTCTACCCTGCCCCTTGTTTCTATACCTGATCTGCATGAAATCACGGCGTTACGCCACCACTTGCACCGGCACCCTGAACTCTCCGGCCTTGAGTATGAAACAAGTCTCACCCTTAAAAGCTTCTTACAGCGTTACCAGCCTGCTGAAATAATAAAAGATCTTGGCGGCACTGGCTTCGCAGCCATCTTCCATGGAAGCGAAACGAACGAAGGACCAACCGTATTGTTTCGTGCGGAGTTAGATGCACTCCCGATAATTGAACAAAACGAGCTACCCTATACCTCCATTCATATAAGTGTCAGTCACAAATGCGGGCACGATGGACATATGTCCATTTTAGCCGGGCTTGCCAGTATGTTGCACCATAACCCATTGCCACGGGGCCGCGTGGTACTGCTGTTTCAGACTGCAGAGGAGAACGGCGCGGGTGCCTTGGCAGTACTCCGGACGGCGGCCTTTCAGCAGCTTGCTCCTGATTATGTTTTTGCGCTGCACAATATCCCTGGTTTACCCATGGGACAGGTACTCTACCGCCCAGACATATTCGCGGCAGCCTCTGTGGGACTGCAGGTGAAGCTGCATGGCAAAGAGTCCCATGCGGCGGAGCCTGAGAATGGGCTGAACCCAGGTGAAGGCATGAGCGAACTGATTCAAGCCTTTAATGCCCTGATCCGGGACCCACAAAATTTTCGGGACCTGACATTGCTCACCATTGTGCATGCCCGCTTGGGTGAAGTCTCCTTTGGTATCAACCCAGGTTTTGCGGTGGTATTGGCCACACTCAGGGCCTTTGAGCAGGAAGACCTGAATAAACTGAAATCACTTGCAGTAGAGTCTGTTAGGCTGGTTACGCTCAAGTACGGATTAAGGTATGAGTTGGAGTGGTTCGAAGAATTTCCCGCCACACGCTGTAGTGAGGAAGCAGTAAAACTTGTAGCGGAAGCAGCAAGGCAACTGGACATGGACGTGAAGCAGGCCGCACAACCGGTTCGCTGGTCTGAGGACTTCGGGCACTTCACCAACAGGTATAGCGGTGCCCTTTTCGGATTGGGCTCCGGTCCGGACCAACCACAGCTCCACCATGCCGACTATGATTTTCCTGATGAACTTATACCTACGGGAGCCGCCTTGTTTTACCGCATCGCAGCGTCTGTAATAAACCCCTAACCACTTCATGTTCCATAGTTCTTATATCGAAATAAGCAGTTCATCTTTAGCGCATAACATTAAGTTTCTTAAAGCCCAGCTAAGCCCTGCCACCCGCTTTTCTTCCGTGATAAAGGGAAACGCGTATGGGCACGGCATTGAGGAGTTCGGGAAACTGGCTCATACCTGCGGAGTTGACCATTTCTCAGTTTTCAGTGCCGATGAGGCCTACCGCCTGCATCAAGTGCTGCCCCGGCACGTTACCATCATGATCATGGGCTACATTGATGATGCGGAACTGGCCTGGGCTATTGCTAACGACATTGAGCTTTATATTTTTTCGATCAACAGGTTGGAACAAGCAGCCATTGCAGCCCGATCTTTACAAAAGCCGGCCCGTATCCATCTCGATCTGGAGACCGGCATGAATCGCATTGGATTAGACACCGCTGAAATAGAACGAGCTGCCGATATTATTCTAAAGCAACCTGATGCATTTGAGCTAGTGGGAGTGTCCACGCACTATGCAGGGGCTGAGAGCAGTGAAAACCATGACCGGGTAACAGGACAGTTAAACAAATACCACCTGGCCGTGCGCTCGATTCTGCAGAAAGGACTTAAGATAAAAACCCTGCATACAGCCTGCTCGGCAGCCGTTATGTCATACCCTGAAACGCATCTGGACTTGGTACGGGTTGGTATTATGCAGTATGGTTTCTGGCCAAGCCCGGAAATCTACCAGCGTTATATGGGAGTGAGCACTGACCGCACAGATCCCTTGAGGCGGTTAATCAATTGGAAAAGCCATGTAATGAGCTTAAAGCTAGTACCGTCGGGTGAGTTTATAGGGTATGGCAAAAGTTTTCAGGCCAGCAGCGAAATGCTGATTGCGGCCATTCCGGTGGGGTACGCCTGGGGGTATAGTCGTAGCCTGAGTAACCAGGGGCATGTACTCATCAGATCGCATAGGGCGCCTGTGGTTGGCATTGTTAATATGAATGTACTGATGGTGGATGTGACAGGTATACCCAACGTGTCGCTGCAGGACGAGGTCGTACTGCTGGGCAAACAGGGGAATGAGCACATTACGGTGGCTTCCTTTGCCGAGCTCAGCACACAGCTCAACTATGAATTACTCACCAGACTCCCCATAAACATCCCCCGGATCATCATAGACTAGGCAGGGTTCCCCACTGCCTCCTGCTTTCTATGAAGTTCATAGCCGCAGTTGTCGCAAAAGTTAGCCGTTGGGGCGTGTCCTTCTTTGTGGCAGTTCGGACAAACGCGGGTGTTGGTATTCATGCGTTCTGCATTGGCTAGCTCTACTGACACAATGCCTGTAGGTACTGCAATTATACCGTAACCAGTGATCATCAGTAAACTGGCCAGAAATTGCCCCAACGGCGTAACTGGCGTGATGTCACCAAATCCTACTGTGGTGAGTGTCACAATGGCCCAGTAGATGCTCTTCGGGATGCTCGTATACCCACTCTGCCTGCCTTCTATCACATACATCAGGGCGCCCACTACAATAACCATCATCAGCACAACTCCCAAAAATACGGTGATCTTGGTTAAACTGGCACGCAAAGCCTTTGACAGTACCTGTCCTTCGTTCACAAACCGTGTCAGGCGAAAGACCCTGGCAATGCGCAGCAGTCGGAATACCCGAATGACCAACAGGTATTGGGAACCCAATATAAAGAGACTCAGGTAGGTTGGAATGATCGCCAGAAAATCAATGATCCCGAAAAAAGAGAAAATATAGTTAAGTGGTTTTCCTGAGCTGTAAATGCGCAGCAGATACTCAATTGTAAAGAGAATGGTGAATGCCCACTCCAGTGCCTGGAAAAGGTGGAGGTAGTCTCTCCTCAAACTTACAACACTCTCCAGCGAAACCACCACCACACTGGCCACAATCATAAACAGCAGTATCACATCAAAAGCCTTACCTGCCGGCGTTTCAGCTTCAAAAATGATACTATACAGTTTCCGCTTTAAAATGTCACTGCCCTGACTTGCCATACTGCCGATTATAAGGAAGATGAAACCCTCACCGAGTCGCGGCGGAAGCGACTGGCCATGTACTGCTGTATACGCTGTTCATACTCCGTTACTTTGGCTGGGTCCACAAAAACGGCACTGGTGTTTTTCGCCTGATCGGCAGCCTGTGGTTTTTTCCATCCGATCATAACCAACATAACTGTATCGAGCTTTGCTTTGTTTTCGGCTACCGATACGATCTCTCCCACCTCTACTTTGTCAATTTCCGGGAAGATCAGTTTGAGTTCGCGGCTGGCACTCACAGGCGTATACGAATTGGCAAGCCGCATCAAGCTGTCGGCACGTTGGCTTTGCATTTTCTGGATCTCAATCGTTCTCAAAAAGTCCTGCGTCAGGTTATTCGTCAGGTCAGAAGCCATGCGACGCACATCTTCGGCAGACACGTCGAGCTGCACTAGTTTGACCTGGTGTTTCGGGAGTGAATTGTTAGCCAGCAATGTGTTGTAGTGCGTGATAAGGGTATCATGCACAGGATTTCCAACGCTGTAGATCTTGATCGTGCTGAGGGTATCGGTATCAGAAACCTCCCACTTAATGATCTCATTGTCTCGGTTAGCGAAGTCGCGCACGATCAGGTTCTCAATTTTCTTTTTGGTCTGTACGTTTTGGTAAATGTTGTAGAGGAAATAGGCGCTGGGTGACACCACGATAAAAAGCACGATGGCCATGATACGCGCCACACGGAGCTCCGTGGCTTTGTCTACGTAGTGCTTGGTGTCGAACTTCAGATACTTAACGATCAGGAAAGTGGCCAGACTGATAAAGACAGCGTTGATGAAAAACAGGTAAAAGCCTCCGAAAAAGAAGTCCAGACGCCCCAGGGCAAGACCGTAGCCCGCTGTACACAGCGGCGGCATCAGGGCGGTGGCAATGGCTACGCCAGGTATGGCGTTCGATTTATCGGATCTGGAGATAGAGACGATGCCTGCCACACCGCCAAAAAAGGCCACCATCACATCGAGCAAGGTTGGTTTGGTACGGGCCAGCAGTTCATTGGTAGGCTCGCCCAAGGGTGTGATCATGAAATAAAACGTACTCACGATAAGGCCGGCAGCTGCTGCGATGGACAGGTTTTTGACGGACGCCCAGAGCATTTCGCGGTCGTTGATGCCCACCGCCAAGCCCAGCCCCAGGATAGGCGACATGAGCGGCGAGATAAGCATGGCCCCGATGATGACGGCTCCTGAGCCTGTGTCGAGACCGATGGAGGCCAGCATGGCGGAGCAGATCAGCATCCAGGTATTGTTGCCACGCACCGGAATCTTATCGTAAATTTCGCGTATTGTGCCTGGCTCATCGGTCTCGTGGATAATGTTGAAAACACTATCCAGCACCTTCTTAATCGAATCAAAAATCATAAACAGCAATTAGCAATTCCTGTAAAAATAACTTTTTCCCGCTTAAGTCGCCAACTTTAAGCTGAGCTTAGGAAGTGACTGGGGAAGCGCCCGGGTATTGTTCAGTGCTTCTATCATGTCGTCTATCTTGTCCCTGTCTCCCCTGTTTTGCACAGCACCATCCGCATCGGCTATGACGAGCCGAGCCTCCGAAGTGATTGGATCCAGTCTTTTGGGGTTTGATTTTGCTGCCTGGCACAGGTTTTTAAGCAGGTTCAGCAGACGCAGCAAAATAACCGGGTCTTCTCTGCCATACACCCGGATCGGCCCCAGGCAAAGGCTGAGTAATTCCTGGAAGCTGACCTCATCAAGTCGCAGGCGAAGCACATTCTCTTTGTCATGGTATATTTTCTCGTCGGTGAGCTCCATCCGCACGATCAGGAGATCGGTCAGGTAGTCGATTGCCTTTATGGCGGTGCCAGGATCGTTTATGCTGGGACTAAGCGCTTTGACTGCGCTTTCCGTAATCTGCTTGAAACCATAGAGGTAGTTTATTTCCGCCAGCTCCTCCTGGTAATAGCTCACCTGGGTGTTTAGCTCTTCACAAAAAGTATCTTTGTTTTCAAGCTTCCCTGTGACCTTGGCAAATGGTAATCCTTTGATCACGAAGTGCCCGAGCGGCTGCAAAAACTCCAGCACCACATCATGCTCTCTGCAAAGCTCTATCACGGCATCCCTGTCTACTTTTTGCAGATAACCGCTATAGCTACTATTGAGTTGTTGCCAGTTTCCTGTTTCGAAGATGGCGGGGAGTTCTTTCCCTTCGTCCTGCTCTATTTCCTTGCGCAATTTCTGCAGCGTCAGTTTGTAAATGCTTTCGAGGATGCTGCCAATTTGTATGGCAGTAGAAATGGAGTGTATGAAATAAACAAAAAAGGCCAGGCAGAGGATCGTAAAGCACATGGCCAGGAACACGGCAAGCCCCGGCAGGTCGGTGTCATAGTGTTCGGAGCGAACATTCACCATCACCACCAAGGTATAAATCAGCGTTCCCAGGAATAAGCCCAGCACTTTCTGGTTGGACTTGGAAGTAATAAGTCCTGGAATAACCCGGGGTGAGAAATTGGCACTCGCCTGGTTGAGCACCAGCATGACCATGGTAAAACCGAAAACGATCAGCGAGAAAACGCCCGTTGCAATCGAGCTCAGGATCATGTTGGCCGTTTCGCCATGACTAATGATGAAAAAAGGGAGTTCATCTTCAAGGGATTTGCTGATGCCCCTGGTTTCAAAATAGATCATTAAGACCGCAATACCGAAAAAGAGCAGGGAGACCAATGTCGGGTAAAAACCTATGCTGGTATAAATGAACTGAACAACAAGCTTCAGCCGGCTTATGATTCTCTTCATATAGTCGTGGCGGGTATGTTGCTTTTGTTTACTGCCAGCTACAGGTATAGGTTGTAAATACAAAGAGCCAGCAGCTGTGGGCTACTGGCTCTTTAACATAAAGTGGTTTAATTATTCGAAAGCCGTGTTGGTGAGGCTGGCTTCCCAGCTCATCATTTTGAGCAGGTATAGTCGCAGCATCGGATTTTCATGCAAAGCTTTTTTTATCGCTTCCCGTTTTATCCGGATCAGTTCGGTGTGCTCCAGGGTATAGGCCGTGAAGCTGTAGGTATCATGCAGCAGGTCGGTGATGCCGAGCAAATAATCTGGTGGGGCAACAGCCTGCTCATCTTTACCTGTTGTATAGTCTGTCAGCGCCACACGCCCCTGCGTGACCAGGTAAAAAAAGGAAACTTCCTCTCCTTGCCTGAAAATGCAGCTCCCCCGATCCAGGGTTTCTGACTCCCCTTCAATCATCCCTCTTTTTATGAAATCCCTGACTGACATAGCTGTGGGTTTACTGGATTATAGCCTGCAGTTGTACCTGCTCTTGTTTGCTTTTGCAGTTAACACAGCAGCCGGAACATGGTTTTTTCTTTTGCTGTCGGTAGGTCAATAGTGGTATGCGGGTGTGGAAGGCCATGGTTTTCATGTAGTTCGTGCTGAAGAGACGCTCCATCAGGAAGTTGTCCTGAGTGGCCAGTATCAGTAAATCTGCCGATGCTTTTTCTGAGAACTCGCTAATGCCCTCCAACACATCTTCCTCCTCCAGTAAGCGGAACGCCACTTTGCGCCCCTCCAGCTGCTTCTCAAGCTCCAACATGGCGGCCTTGTAGCTACACAACTGGGAGCGCTCTTCCTCCCCGTATACCTGTACAAGGGTCAGTTTAGCTTTCAGCTGCTGCGCCAGGTCCGCAATCCGGAAGAGTACCTGCTGGTCCTGGTCTGTAAAGTCGGTTGCAAACACCAGGTTTTTCAGTTTTCTATACCTTACGCAGGCCGGCACCACCATCACAGGGCATGACACAAGTTCCATGATGGCTGCGGTCTGCTCTGCCGCCTCGTCTGTAAGCCCCTTGTTGGCACGTGCTCCCGCGTCCATCAATACCAGGTCGATTTGATAGTCTTGCACAACGGATTGTATACTGTCCCGAATCTGCCCCGGGCGCACTACGCAGTCAAAGGGCGCTGCAACTTTGGAAGCGTTGAATTCCCGGCTAAACACGCGCTCGGCAAATGACCGAAGTTTTTGAATACAGCTGCTTTGCTGTGTAAATGTCATGTCAGCCGTTTTGCAGGCATGGAACAGGTATAGCTCTGCCCCCAGTGCGTGGGCCATCTGCCCGGCATAGTACAACAGGTCCTCCCCCGTCTCGTTCAGGTCCAGCGGAACCAGGATGCGTTTTGTCTGCGATAGCGTTGTCATAGTCGTTATGGTTAGTATCGTAAAGGTATAGGAAGCCGGCTTCGGCTGCAGTGAGCTGCATCATCCGAAAAAGTGACTTTTAACAGTATTGGCTTTAGAGTTATTCTGGCTTTGAGCAGCAGCTCATTTCGGTGGTGTGCTGCGCCGTCTGCACTACCTTAGGGCTCAGGTAAGGTATACCTAGGCCAAGGCCTCGCATAATGAACAGCACCGCCAATGCCATACCCACGTATGGAACAGCTCTGTTAAACAGGCCCCGCACCTTCAGGCTGATTAGTTTGCCCGAAAGTGAAACGATGTACATGAGCGGGAAAGTACCCAACCCGAAGAGCGCCATATAGAGCATGGCACCCCCTATACCTGGAGCGCTGATGGCACCGGCCAGGGCAATGTAAACGAATCCACAAGGAAGCAGCCCGTTGAGCATACCCACCATGAAGAGGGAACCCATTGAGTTTTTTTGAAAGTAATAGCCGAGTTTTTTGCGCACCCAAACCATCACCTTATCTGTCCCCATTACACTGGAAGCCTTGCCTTTGAAAGCGGCCGGCAAAACCAGCAGCAACAAGATCAGCACACCGGATACAATGGATACGGTTTGTTGCAGGCCAGCCATCTCGAGGGACTGTCCGAAGGCGCCTGCGAGCGCGCCCAATAAAGCGTACGTAACGATGCGACCACCATTGTACAGGAGCCGGCCGACGTAGTAACGCCAGCCAGAGCTCCCGACAAATGGTAGCGCCATTGCTATAGGGCCGCACATCCCGACACAATGGAAACTGCCTAATAAGCCAAATAGAAAACCTGCCCAGATCATGGCTTTATTTTATTTGGATTGTTTTTTCTGAATAATATGCCTCTTCTCCGTCGCTGAAGTTCACACGAACTTTCCAGAGCCCTTTTTCAAGGTCTCCCACCTCTATGAGCTGGCTCTTGTCCCTGCCAAGCTGCAAAGGCAGCTGCTTGTCCAGTTTGTCATTCGATGGACGGAACAAGGTGATCGTGCCGTTCAGCTTTTTATCCTCATATGTAGCCGGCACCTGCAGCAGGATACTGCCTGCCTCCTCGTTGTACTGCAGCATCACATCGCCCAGGGCCTGTGTGCGGCGCACGCGGTCAATCTGGTCCTGGTAGGCGATCTCCTGAGCGTAGTAGTCTTTGCTCACCAGGTCTACATCCTGGTTCATGGCCTGAATAACAAAGTAGATGATGTAGCCCATGAAGGACGCCAGGCCAATGACAACGGCATAAGGCCAGAAAGTGAATTTTTTATCTTTATCAGTTTTCATGATGATTGCGCTTGAATGATTGCTTTTTAATTAAGCTGTATTTATTTGGCAGGGGCCAGAAACTTGGTGTCCTGTGTGGTGATGAGTTCACCCTCGTGGTACACTCCTATTTCTATCTTGGCGTTCATGCCCGTCAACTGGCTTTGCGGAATTTCAGCAAAGAACACTCCGTCGGCCTTGCCCTGTGCCGGCAGCACCAGTTCGCTGCCCACCATCTTAATCGAGCCGTCTGTGTTGTGCAGCTTCAGGGTCAGTGGCATATCCAAATTGGTCTTGTTGATCACCGAGATGTTGTAAAGGTTCTTCACGGTGCCCTGCTCTGTTTTCTGGTAGAGCTGACCCGGTGTGCGCAGAATAGTTGCCTCCGCGTCGTCGCGGGTAAGCAAAAGCGACGTAAGCGCAACCAGCAGGAGCATCAGCACAGCGCTGTAGCCCATCACCCGTGGTGTGAACAGCTTCCACTGGCGTCCTTCCGAAATAGCCTCTTCAGAGTCGTAGCGGATCAAACCTTCCGGCTTGTCGATCATGCGCATGATGTCGTTGCAGGCATCGATGCAGGCCGTACAGTTGATACATTCCAGCTGTTGTGCTCCGTTGCGTATGTCTATACCTGTCGGGCATACCTGCACACACTGGTGGCAGTCGATACAGTCGCCTTCAGTCCGCTCCTGCCCTTTGCGCAGCTTGCCGCGAGGCTCCCCACGGCCATAGTCATAGGCTACTGTCAGACTTTTCTTGTCGAGCATTACCCCTTGTAAACGGCCATAAGGGCAAACGATGGTACATACCTGCTCCCGGAAGTAAGCAAAAACCCAGTAAAATACGCCCGTGAAAGCCAGTAGAGATCCAAAGCCAGCCATATGATTGATAGGGCCTTCTACTATTACCTTCTTCAGTTCATCTATACCTATTACATAGGCCAGGAACAAGTTGGATATAAGGAATGAGATCAACAAGAAAACAGCGGTCTTGGAGCTCTTCTTCAGAATTTTCTCCGTATTCCAGGGCATTTTGTTCAGTGCCCGCTGTTTGGTGTAATCACCCTCTATCAGGTACTCGATGCGGCGGAAGACCATTTCGAGGAAGATCGTTTGCGGACAGACCCAGCCACAGAACAAGCGGCCATAAACCACCGTGAACAGGATAATGAACACAACAAGCGCTAGAAAGGCGAGTACCAGTATAAAGAAGTCCTGCGGCCAGAAGAGGACGCCGAAGATCACGAACTTGCGCTCTACCACATTGAGCATCAGCAGCGGCAGTCCATTTATCTTAATGAAAGGTCCTGCAAACAGAAACGCCAGCAAGCCATAGCTTACCCACTTTCTATAGTCATAGAGTTTACCTTTGGGTTTTTTAGGGTATACCCATACCCTTTTTCCATGCTCGTCTACTGTCGAAATATGGTCCCGGAATTCGTCCGGAGCGGTGTGCATTTTAGTTGCCATGGCAGTTTAATTTGTGCGGATATTAATCCTGCCTGTTAAATTATGAATGATAGCCAGAAGCTGCTTTATGCTGCTCTTTGCTGATACAAAATTCCAGATTTGTGGTCTGTTAAAAGATGACCAATGTCATTCTTCCAGGTGATTGTCATCAGTAAACCATCAAAATACAAAAGGCAGGCACTCTTCCGAATGCCTGCCTCTTACGTAGGGAGGGTTTTATTTACTCTTTTTCGCCTTGCGCCTCTTTGGCGTTCGGCGGGTTCGTGCCTTGCAGTGACAGGATGTAGCTGCTCACTTCCAGCATCTGGTCTTTGGTCAGTTTGCCCTGCCAAGGCACCATGCCTTTGCTAGGCACACCAAACTTGATCGTGCGGAAGATGTCATTCACATCGCCACCGTGTATCCAGTATTCATCTGTCAGGTTAGGGCCTACCGTACCTTCACCAGCCTGGCCGTGACAGGCCGCGCAGTTCTGTATGTAGAGCGCCTTGCCTGACTCCAGTGCGCCAGCATCTGTCAGTACTTCAAAATCAGTGACTGCATTCGGGTCTTCCACATTTTGGGCGGCAATCAAAGCTGCCTGTGCCATTTCTGTTTCATACTCCTCAATCTGCAGCGCTCCGGTGCGAAACACGTGGTAGTGCAGCATGTACCCTACAGCAAACACAATAGTCACATAGAACATGTACTTCCACCATGGCGGCAGGTCATTGTCGTACTCCTGTATGCCGTCGAAATCGTGGGTAGAGTGAATCACGTCTTTTGCCTTGCCCGTCATTACCGTGGCATCACCACTCAGTAGCGCATATACGCGTCCAGAGAAAGTACCCTGAAACTCCTCGTCTTTCAGAGAGTCTCCCATCATGGGCACGATCAGACGGAAAAGCATGATCAGCACAATGATAATCAGCAGGATGATCAGACCCACCAGTCCATAAATAAAGTGCACGATCGGTGGCAGGTCCATGAAAGCAACCTCCTGCACGGCGGCCGGGGCTGCTGCCTCAGCTGTAGTTGTGGCTGCAGGCGCTTCTGCTACGGCAGGTGCCGCGGCACTGGCCTCTTTTATGTAAGCGATCACATGGTTAATGTCGTCGTCGGTGAGGGAGCCACCAAACGCCGGCATCGGCATTTTGTTAAACTTCTCGTACACGGCCACCGCATCAGCGTCACCCGCCTGGATCATCTCCTGCGAGTTCTTGATGAACTTATGGAGCCATTCATCACCACGGCGCTCGTGCACGTCTTTCAAAGCAGGTCCTACTACGTCAGCATCCATGCTGTGGCAGGCGGCGCAGTTTCCTTCAAATATTTTCTTGCCCTGCACTGCATCCTGCGCAAAGGCCGTGGCCCCCGTCATCAGGACAAAGCCGGCCGCCAGGGCCAGTTGTTTCAGTTTTGTCATGGGAGATTTCATTGTCTGTTCCCTCCTGTTGTTTGGTCTTGATCCTCGTCTGCGCAGGCGAAGCTGCTCATGTTACTCACATACTTCTTGTCCATCAGGGCCACGTAAACCAGCAGGCCCAGGAAGAACAAAAAGAAGATAGTAAATGAAATGAGCGGGTATATTTCAATGCCTTCTATGGCTTGTAACACGTTCTTATACATTGTCTTATAAATTTCGACGCTTAAACTTGGTGACAAAGGACTTCCGATTTACGCTTCAGTCCTCTGTCATCTTGTCTATTGTCAGGTTTACTATTCTTCTACTTCTTCAGCTTTCACCTTGATGTCGGTACCCAGACGCTGCAGGTAGGCGATCATGGCGACGATCTCGCTTTCAGGGCGCACTTCCAGGCCTTCTTTGGCCAGATCGGCGGTAATCTCACGTGCCTGGTTCATCAACTCCTGGTTCGCGTTCGCAATGTACTCGTCCTCGTAAGGTACGCCCAGTTGCTTCAGCACTTCCAGTTTCTTCTGCGTCGTGGTCAGGTCCACGTCCTGCTCAAACAGCCATGGGTAAGCCGGCATGATAGAGCCTGGTGACATGGAAGTCGGGTCAAGCATGTGGTGGTAGTGCCAGCTGTGTGGGTACTTGCCGCCCACTCTGTGAAGATCCGGACCGGTACGCTTGGAACCCCACAGGAAGTTGTGGTCATACACGAACTCACCTGCTTTAGAGTACTCACCGTAGCGCTCTGTCTCCGAACGGAACGGACGAACCATTTGCGTATGGCAGTTCACACAGCCCTCTTTAATATAGAGGTCACGTCCCTGCAATTCCAGTGAGGTATAAGGCTTCACGCTGGCAATGGTCGGCACGTTAGATTTGATCACGAAGGCAGGTATAAATTCAACCAGTCCACCGATCAGGATCGCTACGGTTGCCCAGATAGCCATTTGCATCGGACGCTTCTCAATCCAGCTGTGCCAGTGACCGGCGTTGTGGCTCACTTCTTTCACAACCGGTGGAGCTACTGCCGCCTCGTTTGCCTCCAAAGCACCAGACTTAGCCGTCTTATACAGGTTGTAGATCATCAGGAACACACCGCTCAGGTATAGCACACCACCAATACCACGCAGGTAGTACATCGGCACGATCTGCAGCACAGTCTCCAGGAAGTTAGAATACTGCAGAGTACCTTCCGGAGTGAATTGTTTCCACATCAAACCTTGGGTGAAACCTGCCCAGTACATCGGGATGGCATAGAAAAGGATACCCAGTGTGCCTAACCAGAAGTGTGCATTGGCCAGCTTCTTAGAGTGTAGTTGTGTTTTGTACAGGCGTGGGAACAACCAGTACAGCATCGCAAATGTCAGGAAGCCGTTCCAGCCCAGGGCACCTACGTGCACGTGTGCTACGATCCAGTCCGTAAAGTGCGCGATGGCGTTTACGTTCTTCAGCGACAGCATCGGGCCTTCGAAAGTAGCCATACCGTAAGCGGTAATCGCCACTACCATGAACTTCAACACGGGCTCTTCACGTACCTTGTCCCAGGCGCCACGCAGCGTCAGAAGACCGTTGATCATACCGCCCCAGCTTGGTGCCAGTAGCATGATGGAGAAAACTACACCCAGTGACTGTGCCCAGTCAGGCAATGAGGTATACAACAAGTGGTGCGGACCAGCCCAGATATAGATGAAGATCAGCGACCAGAAGTGTATAATAGAGAGTCTGTATGAGTATACCGGACGGTTTGCAGCCTTAGGCAGGAAGTAGTACATCAGGCCCAGGAACGGCGTTGTCAGGAAGAACGCAACCGCGTTGTGGCCATACCACCACTGCACCAGCGCATCCTGCACCCCGGCGTAGCCAGAGTAGCTCTTGAATAAATTGACAGGCAGCGCGTAAGAGTTTACAATATGCAGCACCGCTACGGTCAGGAAAGTGGCGATGTAGAACCAAATGGCCACATACATGTGCTTTTCGCGACGCTTGGCAATGGTGCCGAACATATTCCATCCGAACACCACCCAGATCAGTGTGATAGCAATGTCAATAGGCCACTCCAACTCTGCATACTCTTTCGAGGAAGTCATACCCAGAGGAAGGGTAATAACGGCTGCTACGATGATCAGCTGCCAGCCCCAGAAGTTGAGCTTGCTCAGCAGGTCACTGTACATGCGCGACTTACAAAGGCGCTGCAGCGAGTAGTACACGCCCATGAAGATGGCGTTACCCACGAAGGCAAAGATCACCGCATTGGTGTGTAGTGGCCTGATACGACCGAAAGTCGTGTACTGGTTGCCCAGGTTCACGTCGGGGTTTGCGAGCTGGAACGCGATCAGCGTACCGATGATCATACCGGCTACGCCCCAGAAAACGGTGGCGATACCAAAGTCGCGAACGATCTTGTTGTCGTAGAAAAAGGATTCTATCCCCCCTGAATCCTGTCCTACCCGTTTCGGGTTCGGCTCTAAGACGGTTTCTACATTAGTTGACATGTGCGGTGTCCTCCATTGGTTAAGATGTGTTGTGTAATACTGTTTGTTTGCTTGATAATCATTTGCAAAATTGATAAAACGACCTCTCCGAAAAGATGACTAATGTCATTCTTCCAGGTGATTGTCATCAGTAAACCGTGTGACTTAGGGCTGCTTTTGAGCTGCTTTATCGGTTTTTGGACCGCCGCCAACCTCGTTTTCGAAAAGCATGCGAACGGCTGGCGTATAGTCATCGTCGTACTGCCCGGAACGAACGGCCCACAGGAAAGCGGCCAGAAAACCAGCTGCTACCAGCACACTAATGGCGATGAGAATGAATATGATATACATGGCGTTTTTTTGATTTGGTGCGTTAGTGAATGAATGGTTGAGTGATTGATCGAATGGATAATGGAATAAAACAGAGAATGAATTTTTAATCACTATTTCAATCAATCACTCATTCACCCATAATTAAAGTCCCGCTTTTTTGGCGGCGTACTTAACGGAGAGCGTTGCGAACGTCATCACACTAAGTGTGCTGATCGGCATCAGGATGGCAGAGACGATCGGTGTGAACAGTCCCATCACGGCCATGGTCAGGCCGACCACATTGTAAACCAGCGACACAGCAAATGTCAGCAGGATCAGCGTCATGGTCTTCCTGGAAAAGTTCAGGAACTGGCTCAGTTTGTCGAATGACTCAGCATCCAGAATGGCATCGCAGGACGGTGAGAAGTTGGTGACACTGTTGCTCAGGGCTATACCTGCATCACTTTGCTTCAGGGCACCGGCGTCGTTGAGGCCGTCTCCTACCATCAGCACTTTGTGGTTATCCTGTTCTTTTAGCTTTTGGATATACTCCAGCTTCTGCACTGGCGACTGGTTGAAGTTCAACTCTGCCTCAGTGCCAAGCAGTTCCCGCAGTCGTGCCGCCTCGTGGTCGTTGTCACCGGAGAGCACCGCGATCTTCTTGTCTTTCAGATCACCCAGCACTTTTTTCAGGCCGTCGCGGTACACGTTGAAGAAGGTATAGTAACCCAGTACTACGCCGTCAACAGATACATAAACAGTTGTTTTGAGCGTGTCTTTCTGTTTATCAGTAGGAACGCCCAGGTATGCGGCTGAACCTACCCTTATCAACATACCGTTTACTTCGCCTACCAGTCCTTTGCCGGTGAATTCCTGAAAGCCTGTAACTGGTGCCGTGCTGCCTTTCATGGATTCGCTGATGCGCTGGCTGAGCGGGTGCGTGGAGTGGCGCAGCACTGAAAGTATAGCTTGCGCCTGATCAGCTGAAAGAGCTTTACCTGTGTAGGTTACCTCTGCTTCGCTTGGCTCTGTGAGCGTGCCGGTTTTGTCGAACACTACTGTGTCGATTTTGGCTAAACGCTCGACTACCCCGGTGTTTTTGAGGTAGAACTTATTGCGTCCGAATACCCGCATGGTATGGCCGTGCACGAAAGGTGTGGCCAGCGACAAGGCGCAAGGACAAGCGATGATGAGTACGGACGTAAACGCTTTCATGGCAATGTCCATGTCGCGCGGTACCCAGTAAATGAGCGCACCGGCTGCGACCATCAGGGTCACGATGATGAAGTACTTGCCCGCGATGTTAGAGTAGGTATGCAGGTACTGTTCTTCGTTCTTGGAGAATACGGTGTCGTTCCAGAGTTGCGTCAGGTAACCCTGGGACACCTCTTTCACCACTTCCAGTTCAATGCTCTCGCCTACCTGGCGACCACCGGCGTAAATCACCTCGCCTACCACCTTTTCTACCGGCTCCGACTCACCAGATACAAAGCTGTAGTCGATCATGGCACGACCGCGCAACAGGATGGCGTCGGCAGGTATAAGTTCCTGGTTACGAATACGGATACGGTCTCCTACCTGAAGATTTCGTACCGCTGTGGATGATTCCTCGCCGTTCTCTTTCAGCACCGTGATGGATACCGGGAAATATGAGGTATAGTCGCGGTCGAAGGACAGCGTGTCGTAGGTGCGCTGCTGGAAATACTTACCGATCAGCATGAAGAACACCAGACCGGTAAACGAATCAAGGTAGCCAGGTCCGCGGCCGGTCAGGATATCAAAAAGGGAAACAAAGAAGAGCGCCAGCAGACCGGTGGAGATCGGCAGGTCGATGTTGACCATGCGCTGCTTGATGCCCTCCCAAGCCGACGTGAAGAAACCACGTGCGCTGTAAAAGAACACAGGTATAGACAGCAGAATGCTCAGGTACCCGAAAAACGAGCCGAAGTTGTGTTGCAGCCCCTGTGTAAAGTCCAGGTAATCCGGGAAGGCCAGCAGCATAACGTTACCAAAAGCGAAGCCGGCTATACCTAGCTTGTAAATGATGGTGCGACTTTTACTGGTGGTTTTCTTACCGTCGGTGTCGGCCAGCGTAATGGCGGGCTCATACCCGATACGGGTCAGCAGTTCCACCACTTCACGCAATGAGGTCTTTTCGTGGAGGTATGTGAGGGCCACTTCCTTGCGCATGAAGTTCACCGTGGTCTCGGCTATACCTGGGTTTAACTTAAAGAGGTTTTCCAGAAGCCAGATACAGGAACTGCAGTGCATCTGCGGAATGTAGAAGGTCAGCTTGCAGATCTTGTCGCTGCGGAAGTTAATCAGCTGTGCTTCCACCCCCGGATCGTCCAGATAGGCAAAACGCGCCTCTGAGACAGGCTTCTTGCCTGTCAGGCCTGGGCTTTCCTCCAGGTTATAGTACGTGCAGAGATTGTTTTCTTCGAGAAGTTCATAAACGGCTTTGCACCCGTCGCAGCAAAAGGCTTTTTCGTGCGCCAAAATGGGTTCGTCACCGCAGGAATCCCCGCAGTGGTAGCAGTTCTGAATATTGGTTTGGAGTGCGGCTTCCATCACAATTATCCTTTATTAATGTCTGACACAAAGGTAATTGGATGGTGAAGCCTAAAAGATGATGTATGTCACTTTCTGAACTGATATACCTCAGTGCATAGCCCGGCAGAATGCCCGACATTTGTTATATCAAACAAGATAATAATGGCTGGCGCAAGAGCGCTGAAAGCCTTTCAAGATAATGTTTTGTGATTAAAGTTTAGTGTTTAGTATAAGGTGATTTTAGCTTAGAGGAGAGACTGAGCTACAATAACGGCAGACGTCATACGGCTGCCGTTTTTTATTGCCTATACCTTATACCTTGCGCCAATCGACCTAGTCGTACATATGGCTGATCTTGTACAGCTTGTCGTGATCCAGAATGGTAATGGAGCTGCCCTTGGCGGAAATGAGTCCTTCGTCTTTGAACTCGGAAAGTAGTCGGATAGTCGTTTCCTTGGCAGTACCGACAATGGAGGCCAGGTCTTCGCGGGAGATAGAAATGGTAAATGTATCGCCTTCTTCCCGCTCCTGATATGTTTTCTGGAGCAGCAGCAAAGCCTCAGCCAAACGCTCGCGTACTGGCTTGTAGGCCATTTGCACCATGCGTTCCTCCGCCTCCCCCAGGGCATTGGAAATAAGCTTCATCAGCCCACCCGCAAACTCCACGTTCTGACTGATCAACTCCAGGAACTGCGAACGAGGTATAAAACAGATCACAGCATCCTCCAGTGCAACCGCCGAGGCAGAATAATTGGTGTCAGCCATCAGGGCACGGTACCCGATCAGATCGCCCGGTTTGGCCAGGCGCACGATCTGCTCTTTGCCGTCGCTACCGAGCTTGGCGATTTTGATCTTGCCGGTGTTGATGCAGTAGAGGCCTGACGGCTTACCCCCCTCATGAAAGATCAGCTGCCCTTTCTTGTAAGTGAAACACGATTTGGTTTCAGAAAGGTGCGTCAGCTCAGATGCCCGGCAGCAGCTCAGCAGGGAGTGTGCGCGGCTCGAACAGTTCAGACAGTCAGGGTTGGTGAATTTCATAAGCAATCAGGATGCTACAAAAGTATGCATTCGCCGGGTATATCGTATGCCTTCTAACATGCTTTTTTTGCAATTCGTTCTCAGGTTATACCTGTAAGTGTTTAAAGCTCAAAAAGAAAGCCCCTGCTTGTGTGCAGAGGCTTTGCTATTATAAAATCAAGGTATGGGGCTTACTCCCTGATAATCAGCTTTCCTTTCATCAAGGGTGTTTCGCTCGGGTAGGTGTTCACGTACTCGAAAACACCGGTTGTGTCGGGTGCCGTAAACTCCACTGTCACAGACTGACCGGGCAAAGCCAGGGGCGTCGCTGCCAGCAGCAGAGAGCTGTCTGGCAGGTAGTTGCCCGAAGCACCTGCTTTGCTCCCCTTTTGGGCGGCTTGTGCCGAGTAGCCTTCTTTCGTGAAAACGATGTTATAGATCATCTTCGGATCCTTCCCTTCGTTGGTAAAAGTCAGCTTTATCAGCGTACCTGCCTTTACCTCGATGGTGTCCTGATCGAAAGTCATGCTTTCAAGTTCCTCCCCACCGATGGCACGAATACTGATCTCGGCCACATGCTGCAGCGTGGTATCCGCCCCCACCTCCCGTTGCGTCAGGCTTCCGTCTGTTATTTTTTCAGGTCTGTCCCTTGAACTTTGCTCCTCGCCACAGGAGGCAAGCAGCATGTGTCCAAAGAGCAGGCATACTATTCCTAACTGTTTCATAGTTCACATGTTAAGATGATATCCTTATATCTTCGGATTAGCTGAATAGCTCCTGCTCCAGTCGCTTGTCGTGGCCGTAAATGTCATCACGGAAGTGTACGTTGCCGTCTTCATCGACCCAGCTGGTGAAGTATACCAGGTATACCTGAATTTGCTTTGGTAAGGTGATCCACTTCTCCTCTCCTCCGCTAATCGTTTCACGGATGCGGCTCTCGTTCCACTCAGGCATGTCTTTCAGCACGTACTGTGCTAAGTCCATGGGGCGTTCCAGCCTAACGCAGCCATGGCTGAAACCACGCTGGGTCTGGCTGAACAAGGAGCCGGATGGCGTGTCGTGCAGGTATACGGCGTGCTCGTTCGGAAACAGGAATTTCATCGTGCCAAGCGAGTTCTTAGGCCCTGGACGCTGGCGAACCATGTAAGGGAAATCCTTTTCAGTGACTGACGACCAGTCGATGGAAGACGGGTCAATCTGCTTTGGTTCACGCTCTTTGGTCACTACTTCCATGTTCTGCCCTTCCAGATAACCCGGATTTCGGGCCATTGCCGGCGCGATCTCTTTTTCTACAATGCTGTTTGGTACATTCCAGAAAGGGGCCAACACCACATATTCCATTCTGTCGCTGAAGATTGGTGTGGAATGCATGGTTTTGCCCACGATCACATTCATCTCCATGGTTTTTTTGTAGGCGCGTTCTGCCTCCGGGCTGTTGTTCGGGTCTTCGTACACATAGAGTTTGTATTCCGGAATGTTTACCCAGATATACTTCTGGTCCAGACTCTTTGGCACCAGGCGCTTTGGTATCCAGCGCCAGCGCTCCATGTTCATCATGATCTGCTGGATGCGGTCTTCCACCGGCACGTTCATCGTGCGCAGCGTGTTGCCACCTACTTTGCCGTCAGGCACGATGCCGTGAAGTTCCTGGAATGCCTTTACCTGCGCCTCCAGTTTGTCGTCAAACTTGCGCATCACCGGGTCGTTTGCATTGATCTGTGCAGTTGGGTTCAGGCGTTGGCGAAGCGACAGCACGGCAGCGGCTGTATCGCCTTTCACCAGCATCTTTTTGTTGCCGAGTTCTACTTTAGACCAGCCTCCTTTTTCTTCCAGCTCACGGTACTGCTGCAGGGCATCCCGCAGGTCGGCGTAGCCTTTGTGCAGCGCTTCAAACTCGTAGTACGGGTAGGTGCTTTCACGTTCCTTCAGGATTGTCTGGAGCGCTTTGTGCAGTTTTATTTTATTGTTACGAACGCCCCACTCCACCTGTTTTACGTTGCTTGGGTCGATGCGGCCCCTGTAAAAATCAGAGGCATAGTTGAAGTAAGTGGCAGTCAGGGCAATATCGATCTGCTGCTGTAATTGCAGACGCGCAGAGTCTTTACGTCCCATCTCATTGTATTGGCTGATCATCTCGTCGATGGCAACTACCTTATACTCTTTAGGGTCCAGGCCCTCTTGTGCGGCATTGTTTAGGGTCGTCAGCAACTTTTCTGATTCAGGCACCAGATCGGAGCCCCTGAACCAGCCCAGTCTGTATTCACGATCACCATAAAACTGGTAGATCAGGTCTTCGTGCTCTTTAAACTGCTTATGCTGACCAATGTAGTCCTTTATGTATAGACTGTCGGTTTCAGTAGCGGCCACCGTGTTGAGGCCCAGCATTTCTTTAACGCCGCCGCCTTCTTCTTTGCTATCCCCGCTTTTGTTGCAAGCAGCAAGGCTAAACAGGCAAAGGAAGACCAGACCTATTGGTTTAAATTTCTGTAGGATGAAAGGGTTCATGTTAGTTGGTTTAATGGCTTGAGCGAAAGGCTGTGAAAACACGACAATAATGTATTGCTTGAAATTGTGCTATTTTTTTGAAGTCGGAGCCGTTTCGCTTTTGTTTTGCTTTATGTACTTTAAACACGTATAAAATGTTCTATATATACCGGTAATGCCAGCTCGCCGCGATGGTACAGATCCATTGCCCGTGAAGTGGATCAACTATAATTACTAAAGATTCCTCTATAACATATTACGTATTAAAAGGTCCAGTCGCTGCATTTACAGGATGGTACTTTAAAGTTCATGGCAAAAAATGTATCTTTCCAGACGATAACCAATGTATACAATGACTCCATACCGTAAATTTTTACTTGGATTAGGATTGGCCGGCAGTCTGCAATTAGGTGCCTGCTCTACCCAAACCACCACGACAGATGAAACTATGACAGCAGAACAGCAAGGCATGGCCCAGGCGCCTGCCGACGTACACAGCTTTGCCAAGCCTGCCGAGGCTGTGGCACGCCACCTGGACCTAGACATTGCCGTGAACTTTGAGCAGAAAGTGATTTCCGGCAAAGCCTCCTACCAGATCGAGAACCTGGCAAAAGGCAACGAGATCGTATTTGATACGCGCGGGCTTGAAATCGAACAGGTATACTTGGGCAAAGAGCAGACGCCAACCACCTTCAAGCTCGGTGACGAAAAAGAATTCCTCGGCCGACCGCTGATCATCGCAATTCAGCCTGAAACGGATTATGTAACGATTCAATATAGAACAACAGCCAATGCCGATGCGCTGCAGTGGCTCAACCCGCAGCAGACGGCCGGCAAGAAGCACCCCTTCCTATTCACGCAATCGCAGGCAATCCTGGCCCGCACCTGGATTCCGATTCAGGATAGCCCGGGTATACGCATCACCTACAGCGCCAAAGTGCAGGTGCCAAAAGAGCTGATGGCCGTGATGAGCGCAGAGAACCCGCAGCAGAAGAACAAAACCGGCAGCTATACCTTCGAAATGCGCCAGGCGATTCCGTCTTACCTGATGGCCCTCTCAGTGGGTGACCTGGTGTTCAAGCCGATCGGGCAGCAGACCGGTATTTACGCTGAGCCAGCCACGATTGATGCTGCCGTGTATGAGTTTGCTGAAATGGACAAGATGCTGGTAGCCGCCGAAAAACTATATGGCAAGTACCGCTGGGACCGTTACGATCTGCTGGTGCTCCCTCCTTCCTTCCCCTTCGGCGGTATGGAAAACCCACGCCTGACATTCGTAACGCCTACCGTGCTGGCTAAAGACCGCTCGCTCACCAGCCTGATCGCGCACGAACTTGCGCACAGCTGGAGTGGTAACCTGGTGACCAACGGCACCTGGGACGATTTTTGGTTGAACGAGGGCTTTACCGTCTATTTTGAGCGCCGCATCATGGAGGAGATCTACGGAAAGGACTACGCCGACATGCTGAACGTGCTGGGCTACCAGGATCTGCAGAACACGCTGCAAGAACTAGGTCCAAATAGCGATGATACCCGCCTGAAATTGGATCTTGAAGGACGTGACCCGGACGAAGGCCTGACGGACATTGCCTATGAGAAAGGTAACTTCTTTTTACAAAATATGGAGCGTGCCGTGGGCCGGGAGCGTTTCGACCAGTTCCTGAACAAATACTTCCAGACCTTTGCTTTCCAGAGTACAAATACTGATCTCTTCCTGGATTTTCTGCGCAAAGAACTGATTCAGGGCGATGCGAAACTAGTGGAGCAGATCAATATTGAAGGCTGGGTTTATACCCCTGGGCTGCCAGAAGATCATATGAAGCCAACATCGAAGCGTTTCGCGCAGGTTGAAGAGTCATTCAAGGCTTGGCAGGGCGGCAAACCGGCCAGTCAGTTGCAGACCAAAGACTGGTCGAGCCACGAGTGGCTGCACTTTATCCGCATGCTGCCTGAGCAGATGAGCCAGCAGCAGATGGCAGACCTGGACAAAGCCTTTGGCTTCACCAACTCGGGTAATTCTGAGGTACTGGCGGCCTGGTTCATCCACACCATCCGTAACAACTACGCGGCTGCCGACAAGGCGCTCGACAGCTTCCTGACCAATGTGGGACGTCGTAAGTTCCTGGTGCCGATCTATAAAGCACTGGCCGCTACGCCGGAAGGCAAGAAGAAGGCGCAGGAAATCTACATTAGAGCCAAGCCTAACTACCATGCCGTGTCCACCAACACGCTGGATGCCATGCTGAAATAGGCAATGACTTAACATACAAAAAAGCCCTGCAGTTATGCGGGGCCTTTTTGATGCAAACAGGTATAAACAAAAAAATCTGTCTCCTTCTGGCCAGCTTGTTTAGCATGGGGAAAGGACAGATTTTTTTCGGTATATTTTTAGAGCTTACTTTGCTCCTTTGTGTTCAGCTTTTACATTGATCTTGCTCTCAGCCAGATCGGTTAGCTTCAGGTCAGTGGCCTTTTCTTCCTCGAGTGTGGTATGCAGCAGGGTTAGAATCTCTTTGTGACCTAACTGCTTGGCATAGGTGCAAAGTGTACCATAACCGGCAATTTCGTAGTGCTCCACACGCTGAGCCGAAGCAATCAGGGCAGCGTCCATCACATCAGAGTCAGCGTTTTCAGACATCATGTCCTGCGCTTCTTTGATGATTCCTTCCATTGCCTTGCACTTCTCTCCGGAGGCCTTCATGCCCAATAAATCGAAGACTTGCTCAAGTCGCTCTATTTGTGTCTCTGTTTCGCTGAGGTGCATCTCAAAAGCCTTCTTCAACTGAGAGGACGAAGCCTCTTTCATCATTTTAGGAAGTGCCTTGGTGATCTGCTTTTCAGCGTTGTAGATATCCTTTAGTTCGTGGATGAATAAGTCATTCAGGTTGTTTAGTTTCATAGCTTGGAAAGGTTTAGCGTCGTAAATAATTATAAGCCGAAGCTTGTGTGATTACTATACGGGAGGAGGTGCCGGAGGTTTGGAAATATAACTTTTATTATATGAAGTATATATAGTAAGATCACAGATTAGTTAAATATATAACATTTGTGATATTTTTATTGTGTAAGTCGTGCGTCTTTATTGCAGTACAATTCAGAGAAACAAATAAATACAGGCTTCAGACGTAATAAAGATGCTTGTCTCGTAACGATTTTCGAAAATATAGGTAATCTTAGGGGAGGGAAATTTGATCGTAGGACATTTTACCTTTCGCATTAGTATACAATTAGCATAAAGAGAAGCACACGTGGATAGACCAAAAGGAAAGCTCATAGCCATTGGCGGAAATGAAGACAAAGGCTCATATCCGAACCCGAAACATCAAAAGAAATACTACCTTGATTTTTTTGAACTGGGTATACTTAAGCGCTTTCTGAACGAAATACCTGCCCGCAACCCTACCATCGAAGTGATTACGACAGCCTCGCTTATACCTGAGGAAGTAGGCGAACGCTACGAAAGCGCATTCGGTATCCTGGGCTGTGAGAACGCCAACATGATGCACATCCGGGAAGAAGAGGATGCCCTGAAGCCGGAGTACCTCGAACGCATCCGCAAAGCCGATGGGGTGATGTTCAGCGGTGGCGACCAGTCCCGTCTCACCCGCATATTTGGAAACACAGAGTTTTTGCAGATCATCCACGACAGGTACTGGCATGAGGAGTTTGTGGTGGCCGGCACCAGTGCAGGCGCTATGGCCATGTCGGAAGTTATGATCAAGGGAGGCAGCTCCACAGAATCTCTCTTGCGCGGCTCAGTGAAGATGGACCGGGGCTTTGGCCTGATCAGCGGCGTCATCATCGATTCCCACTTCGTGATACGTGGTCGCTTCGGTCGGCTGATGGAGGCGGTGGTCACTTACCCTAAAACTGTGGGCATTGGTTTGGGTGAAGATACCGGCGTGTTGATCACAGACGGTCATATGATCGAAACCATCGGATCCAATCTGGTTGTCATTGTAGATGGGCACGGCGTGAGTTACACGAACATCAACGACATAGAGCCTGGACGCCCGGTGGCCATCGCCGGTATGATGATGCATGTGCTGGCAAAGGGAAACGTGTTCAACATCAACTCGCGGTCCTTTTACAAGGACATGGCGGACGTAGAGAAAAACGAGATGGCCTCAGAGTCGCGCAGTTAGTCCTTGTAGATAGCCACTCTGCCCTCTTTGCCGCTGCTTCGGCAAGCCCGGTACATCCCCTCGGAGTTGAAGGGCAGGGCCAGCTCTCCTTTGCTGTCCACGGCAATCAGTCCGCCCTCTCCCCCAAATTTAACGAGCTTGTCCATTACTACTTCCTCGCAGGCCTCCTGCAAGGTATAGCCTTTGTACTCCATCAGGCAGGACACATCATAAGCCACCACCGCCCGGATAAAGAACTCTCCATGCCCGGTGCAGGAAATCGCGCAGGTTTTGTTGTTGGCATAGGTACCCGACCCGATCACCGGACTGTCGCCGATGCGGTTGTAGTTTTTGTTCGTCATGCCGCCAGTAGAGGTGGCTGCTGCCAGGTCTCCGTTCTCATCGCGGGCAACGGCGCCTACTGTGCCGAATTTCCGTTCCTCGGTGTGATCGAGCATAAAAATGTCAGTGTCCCGTACCTCGCGCCACTGCTGGTAGCGGTGCTGGTCGTAGAAGTATTCTTCGGGTGCAAAATCAATTTTGTACTTGCGGGCAAACTCCTCCGCCCCATAGCCGCTCAGGAACACATGGTCGGAGTGCTCGAGTATGGCCCGGGTGAGCCGCACCGGATTGCGGATACTTCGTATACCTGCCACCGCGCCGGCTTCCAGGGTCTTGCCGCACATCATGGCCGCGTCCATCTCGTGCTTGCCTTCCTTCGTGAACACAGAACCACGACCGGCATTAAACAAGGGAGAATCCTCGAGCAACACCACGGCCAATTCAACGGCATCCAGCGCCGAGCCACCTTTTTCAAGCACCTGGTAGCTTTGGTTCAAGGCATATGAGAGAGCTTGCTTGTAGGCTTTCTCTAATTCTGGTGTCATGGAGGCGGGTGTGATCGTGCCGGCTCCTCCGTGTAGGGCAATCGCTAAGTTTTGCATATTAATGGGTGCGTTATAGTAGGCTCCTACGCCTGCAGGGCCCTGCCTGTTTTATCGGTCCGCTTTTAAGCATGAAAATTAAAAAAGCTGCCATTTTTCCGTCCCGCCGAAACCAAACATTTTGTATATTTGTCCTTAGATCAATCTATTCATTATAAAGTATATTTTATGTCGTTTGATATTCAAGGAAAGCTGTACGAAGTGTTTGAGGAACAGCAGGTAAGTGAAAAATTCAGAAAGCGTGAGTTTGTGCTGGAGATTCCGGACGGTTCGTTCACGCAGTACTGCAAGTTCCAACTGACGCAAGACAAGTGCAACCTGATCGACAACTACAAGCCGGGTGACGAAGTAAAAGTAACGTTTAACCTGACGGGCAAGCCTTTCACGAAGAACGGCCAGACCATGTACTTCACCAACCTGCAGGCATGGCGTGTTGAGGGTGCTGCCGCCTCAGGTGGTTTTGGCGCTCCGGCTGGTGCTCCTGCCCAGGAGTCAGCGGCTCCGTCTTTCTATAGCAGCGATGCAGACAACGATCTGCCATTCTAATACATATTGCGTATAAAGAGAGCGAGCCCCAACAGGCTCGCTTTTTTTATGCATTTCTGATTTAGCATGAAGCTGGCCTACCAAAACAAAACCGGGCGCCAGCTCTTATTACAGTATAACGAGGTATAGCCTGTATACCTGCAGCCTTCTGACTATGGATGATTTACAGCGCCTGATCTGGCAGGGCGAAAACGATCAGGTAGATTTTAAGCAGCGCGTCACCCAGCCTGACAAAATAGCCCGTACCCTGGTTTCCTTTGCCAACACACGCGGTGGCACCATCCTGATCGGAGTAAAAGACGATGGCAAGGTAGTCGGCATAGACCCAGAGGAAGAGAAACATACCCTGGAGCTTGCCGCCAGCTTTTACTGCGACCCTCCCCTTTTGCTTACCTATGAAGAAGTGGAACTGGACGGTCACACCATCTTGAAAGTGACAGTACCCGAAAGCAACGTTAAACCACATTTTGCCAAAGTAAAAGAAGATGACTGGCGGGGTTATGTACGTGTAAAGGACACGAGCGTGCAAACCAGCAAAATGGTAGAGAAATCCTTACAGACGGAAGAGCCCGCTTTCGAGCGCATTCCCCTTGACCGACACGAACGCGCCGTGCTGGACTACCTGGCGCTCAACCGACGTGTTACGCTGCGGCAGTATATGAAAATTGCGAATTTATCTGAAAGAAGGGCCTATCGTATGCTGGTAAAACTGGTAATTCATGGGTATGTGCGGCTGCATGATAAAGAGAAGGAGGAGTATTATACGCTGAGTTAGTAGTCAGTGAGGGTCTTCGCCTTGCCAGCGGGGCTCTGTTTAATGGCTCGAGCGTCCACGCTCGTGACTGTTATGGTGGGGCCTCTGGCCCAGGTATAGCTTGCTTTATAGCGACTGCTGTTGTAGGTATACTAACTACGTTGATTTGTAACTTCGCCTGTGCGGCGGGCACTCACTTTTTTCATTGATGAAAAAATAGAGGGCCCTTACCCCCAGCAAGCAAAAAAATCAAGACGCTCCAAATCGAGGGCCCCAGCCCCCACTCGCTGAACGCTCGAACAGTGGAGCGCCGAAAAGTGCACATGGCTAGAGCGATCTGCTTCGTAGCTCAAGTGTCAAGGATGTCTTTCTATACCTGCCAATGGTTTTTACTACAGCGCTGTACCTGTAGATTAAGATTGGCAGGAATTCTCCGCTTAAGAGTGGGGCCTTCATGCTACTTCTTTTGTCATCCTGTAAGTATCTTGGTAGCAAGCAGCATCGGCTTAACATCCCGGGGATAAGGACAATGCTGTCAACTTAAGCAAATACTCGGATTATCAATCCGAAAGCTTAATAAGGGGCCCCTACCCCCAGTGCAGGAGATTTCCTAATCCCCGTATACAGGTACACGCGGGTCTGGAGACCCGCAACAGATTAGATTCGGATTGATAAATCCGAATCAGCTTCTTCTTATTCCTTAAGTTAACAGCATTGGGGGCAGGGGTGTGTTATAGCAATCACCTAACCAACCGGCAACCAAGATCCTTTCAGGATGACAGGCGGGAAAGCAGTAGGTAGGACAAGTCCACCTTCGAGGTCGAAGATCCCGGAATTGATTCGGGAGGTGCAGGTGGATGAAAATCGTGCAGGACAATCCTGTTAATCCGTGGGGGTAGTGGCCATCTTAAATCCTGCAAATCCTGATTCAGACAAATTAAAATCCAGTCAACCCCCTACCCATCATTTTCTGCTCAATTCCAGCTTCATCTCGTTTCCCTTTTCATAATACTCCGTGTGGGTGAGTTGGCCGGCGCGGTTGTATACCTGCCAAGTGCCGAACCAATAGTAGTGGATCACGTGCTCGGTTTCCACCACCCTGGCCATGCCTTGCTTTTCCAGCTCGCCGTTGTCATGAAAGAACTTGATTAGAAATTCCTTAGAGTATGGCTTGTGGTACTCGATCTTCCGGATACTTCCATCAGGGTAGTAATAGCGCCACTTGCCCCGCTCCTGCCCGTGCTTGAATCGCCCGTCACGAAGCAGGGTCTTGTTATCTGACAGGTATAGCTTCCAGCGGCCGTGGTGGCGCCCCTCTTTGTCGAAACGATTAATCCTGAAAGGCCAGATGCCGTTTTTGGGCTTCGTCTGTGCCTGCAGGGGCAGCGGAAGGGCAAGAAGCAGCAGTAAGAAGAAGGTATAAGTGGTTTTCATACGCCCGATTATATTTTATAGTATCGTATAAAACTGCACTCCTCTTTTAAGGAAGGCTCAAACAAATATAGATATTTTTTTCATATTCAACTAAGCATTTAGTTATACAAGTTTATTTTGTAAAGAGTTATAAATCAGAAGACTAAAAATCGGAATTTTTTTTCACTGATAACAACACCTGTGCGCAACAGGAAATAGACTCTTTTAAAGATAGACTAAGCGCTATGTGTTTGCGTAAAATGGGTATGTCTACCACTTTAGCCCTTCCCTTATGCCCAAACAGACGAAGACAACCCAAGACAAAACCGAAACAATTTCACGTACAGTTAGCAAGGTAAAAGAACCTGCACCCGGTATAGTAATTGATGCAAAAGGCAAAAAGATATTTGTACTCGACACCTCGGTCATCCTCTACGACCACAGCGCGGTGCAGAACTTCCAGGAGCATGATGTGGCTATTCCAATTACAGTGCTGGAGGAGCTCGACAACTTCAAGAAAGGCAACGACATTAAGAACTTTGAGGCCCGCGAGTTCATCCGCTTCATCGATAAGCTTTCCTCTGAGCATATGCTGCAGGAATGGATTCCGCTCAACGGCAAGACCAAAGGCAAGTTTAAGGTGATGATGAACGGCAGTGCCAAACTGGATGCCACCAAGATCTTTGGCGATAAGAACGACCACCACATCCTGAACTCTGCCCTACACATGCAGCAGGATTACCCAAAGAGCAAAGTTGTACTGGTGACCAAAGACATCAACCTGCGACTGAAAGCCCGGGCACTCAATTTGATCGCCGAAGACTATGAAACCGGTAAGATTCAGGATGTGGCGGGCTTGTATACCGGTAGTGATACGCTGGAGGAAATTGATCCGGGTGTGATCAACGACTTGTATGAAAAAGGCAACTCAAATAGCGGTAAAGTGATTAAGGAAACTCCACCAGACAATCACTTTTATGTATTGAAAAGCTTTAAAAGCTCTATCCTCTCATACTACAATCCGGCCGAGGATCAGTTTGAGCGGGTAGACAAGCAAACGGCCTATGGTGTGAAGCCTCGAAATGCCGAGCAGACGTTCGCCATGCATGCCTTGTTAAATCCGCGCATCAAGCTGGTGAGTATACAGGGTGTGGCAGGTACAGGCAAGACCCTACTGGCCCTGGCCAGTGCCCTGGAGCAGCGCCGCGACTACAAGCAGATCTACCTGGCGCGGCCAATCGTGCCGCTCAGCAACAAAGACATCGGCTATCTGCCCGGCGATATCAAATCGAAGCTCAACCCTTATATGGAACCGCTTTGGGACAACCTGAAGTATATTCAGAACCAGTATGCGGAGAATAGCAAAGAGTACCAGAAGATCAAGGAACTGGTGGAACTGGAGAAACTGGTGATCACACCTCTGGCTTATATTAGGGGGCGCAGCCTTTCGAACATCTATTTTATAGTGGACGAAGCGCAAAACCTGACCCCGCACGAGGTCAAGACCATCATCTCGCGGGCGGGGGAAAACACCAAGATCGTGTTCACGGGGGATGTATACCAGATCGACACGCCTTACCTGGACTCGCAGAGTAATGGCCTTTCCTACCTGATCGATCGGGCGCGCAACCACCCGCTATATGCGCACATCACACTGCTGAAAGGGGAACGCTCTGAGTTGGCCAACCTGGCAAACGAACTGCTCTAGCTATACCTATAAAAAAGGCAAAAGGCCGCTGCTATACCTAGCTGCGGCCTTTTCCGTTTGCGATCTGTGCTTTGCTGTCCGCCTTGGCATTGGGGTCTAAAAGCAATTTGAGCGAAAGCAGGCTTTGTTCCGTTTCAGCTTCTGTTTTGAGTTTCTTAAAGAAGCCCTTATACTTGTTAAGGATATCATCGGCCACACGTGTCTTCTGGTGCCACACCACGCGTGTCCCTTCCTCCAGCGGTTCCAGGCTGAAGATGCCAATGGTTTCAAATTCCTCGCCTTTGATGAACTGCTTGTAGTACAGTTCGTTAGGGGGCGTGCTTTCCGTAAAGTGTACTTTCACCATTCCTACCCTGTCGCCGTTCCATTCCTGGTAAGCTCCTTTACCTGACAGCGGACCACCGTAAAGGCGAATCAAGGTGGGGTCGTAGGCTTTGTTCCAGGCGTTCCACTCTTCCCACTTGGTCGGGTTGTTCAGGTATGGGAACACCTGCTCTGGCTTGCCGTTGACCACAATGGAGCGCCTGACTTCATAGGAGTCAGGGAGCAGGAAGGAACCAAAGACTACTGCGGCCGAAGCTACCAGCAACGACACCAGCATGATGAGGGACGCTTTCATATACGATGCGACATGCCTGTAAGTGTATGGGATAATTTAATGCTTAAAGTACACCAATTTAATGGAGAAAAAACAAGACTGCAAAGCATGTAGGCAATAATAATTTTTTATCTAAGACGGCTCTCTTCTATCATGCTGCGGTAGCATATACCAAATAGAAGACTACTACCGTATAAGTGCCAAACAAAAGACAAAAATATGATTCAGGATCTTATCAATAAAGGACTAAAACTATCGCAGCACACTATATTCAAGCGTTTTCTGGGTAAGGCCGGAGTTCTGGTGTCCAAGCCAGTGAAGCTGGGCATGCTGCTCACCACGGCCTATGGCAAGTTGGTGGATGTAGAGAGTAACAAGAGTGGCTTTGAGCAGGTAAAGGAAGTGATGCAGACGTTCATCCGACTAGCAAAGGCATATATCAATGGCTCGTACCGGGATGTGTCGAACAAGTCGCTGCTAGCCGGGGTGGCCGTGCTGCTATACCTGGTCACGCCCCTCGACGTGATCCCTGACTTTATACCTGTCATCGGTTTCCTCGACGACATCAGCCTGATGGCCTGGTTCATCGATTCGTTTCAGAAAGAGATCACCAATTTTAAAACCTGGGAAAGCAACAAGGGCTTTGAGCCGACTATGGGAACGCTTTAGAGTTTAAGTGTGGGAAGTTTGAGAGTTTAGGAGGTATAATTCTGTAGGGACAGGTCGCGACCTGTCCGAATCGTTCACCAGCCATCAATCATAATTTCGGGATCAGTCCTGAAAATGTATAGCAGACTGAAAGATGCAGTTGCATAGGTTAGCCATTTGCGCGGACAGGTCGCGACCTGTCCCTACCAGACTCCCTCACTATCTTTCAAACTCCCCAATTCCCCAACTCCCAAACTCGTAATTCTTCCGTATCTTGGGAGCTTAAAACCAACTCTTATAAAAACCATGATCAGTAAGCGCATTATAGCATTTTTTGCTGCCGCCTGTCTGAGCCTGGGTATAAGCACGGCCAAGCCTGATGAAGGCATGTGGCTGCCTATGCTCCTCAAGCAGCTCAACGAAGCAGAAATGCAGAAAAAGGGCATGAAGCTCTCTGCCGAAGACATTTACAGCATCAACCAGTCGAGCCTCAAGGACGCGATCGTGTCATTTGGGGGCTTTTGTACCGGCGAAATGATCTCTTCGGAAGGCCTCCTGTTGACCAACCACCATTGCGGGTACGGCCAGATCCAAAGCCACAGTTCTGTGGAGAAAGACTACCTGACCGAGGGCTTCTGGGCCATGAACCGCGAGCAGGAGCTTCCGAACCCGGGCCTGTTTGCCACATTTATCGTGCGCATGGAGGACGTGACGCAGCAGATTCTGGCAGGTATACCGGCCAACGTAACAGAGGCTGAACGCGAGAAAATGGTGCAAACGAACATCGGCAAGGTGCGCCAGCAGGCCATTGCGGGTACGCACTACGACGCTGTTATCCGTCCGTTCTTCTATGGCAACGAGTACTACATGTATGTGACCGAAACCTTCCGCGATATCCGTCTGGTAGGTGCTCCTCCTTCATCAATCGGTAAGTTTGGTGGCGACACCGACAACTGGATGTGGCCACGCCATACCGGCGACTTTGCCATGTTCCGCATCTATGCCGACGAAAACAACAACCCGGCCGAATACTCTCCTAACAACAAACCTTACAAGCCGAAGCACCACCTGCCTATTTCGCTGAGCGGAGTGCAGGAGAATGACTTCACGATGGTGTTCGGTTTCCCAGGTCGTACGAACGAGTACCTGACTTCACATGCCATCCAGGAGATTTATGAAACTTCCAACCCGCACAAAATCAAGATCCGTGACACGAAGCTGGCTGTGCTGGACAAGGACATGAAGGCTTCTGATGCGGTCCGTATTCAGTATGCGGCTAAGTATGCCAGCGTTGCCAACGCCTGGAAAAAGTGGATCGGTGAGAGCCGTGGGTTGCGTAAAGCCAACACCATTGCCCGCAAACAGGAACAGGAAAAGCAGTTCACCGCCTGGGCCAATGCCGATGCTGGTCGCAAGCAAACGTATGGCAACCTGATCGCTGAGTTCGAAAATAATTACAAGCAGCTGGAAGGCGTCACGATTGCCCGCGACTACATCATGGAAGCTGCCTGGGGGGTAGAGCTGATCCGCTATGCCAACGACTATATTAAGTTGAACGAGCTGATCGAGGCCAAGGCACCGCAGCAGGAGATCAATGCACAGCTCGACCGTTTGGAGAAAGGCGCAGCGGGTTACTTTAAGAACTACAACGCTCCTACCGATAAGAAGGTGTTTGCCGCCCTGCTGAGCATGTACTATGAGAATCTGGACCCGAAACTGCATCCTTCTGCCTTCGCAATGGTGCGCCAGAAGTATAAGGGTGACTTCAGCAAGTATGCCGACGAGGTATACAGCAAGTCGCTCTTCACTTCCGAAGCCGGTGTTCGCAAAGCCATTGCCGAAATCAGAGCAGGCAAAACCAACCCATTGAAAAATGACCCGGGCTTCCAGCTGGCCAACAGCATCAACGACTATTACCGTACCAATGTGCTGCCGACCTATACCAAGGTAAACGACAACCTGAACCCGCTGTACAGAACATATATGACCGGTTTGCGAGCCATGCAGCAGGACCGCAAGTTCTACCCGGATGCTAACTCTACCCTGCGCGTAGCCTATGGCAAAGTAGAACCTTACGAGCCGGTGGATGGTGTGAAGTACAAGTATTTCACTACCCTGGAAGGCATCATTGAAAAAGCGGCCTCCGGTGCGGCCGAGGACTACGCTATACCTGCCCGTTTGCAGGAGCTGTACGACAAGAAAGACTACGGCCCTTATGGCGTAAATGGTCAGCTGCCAGTTGCCTTTATTGCCTCTAACCACACAACGGGTGGTAACTCCGGCTCACCGGTGATCAATGCTAACGGTCAGCTGATCGGTACGAACTTTGATCGCAACTGGGAAGGTACTATGAGCGATCTGACCTATAACCCGGATCAGGTGCGCAACATTTCGGTGGATGTGCGCTACATGCTTTTCATTGTAGACAAATTTGCCGGTGCCGGCCACCTGGTAAAAGAGATGACGCTGGTAAATGACAACACGTCCGGTTTACCGCAGGTAGATGCCCGCCGCAAAGCTGAAACACCGGCGGATGCTCCGCAACTCTCTAAAAGGGAGCAGCGCAAAGCCGAGAAAGCCGCTAGAAAAGCAGCCAAAAAGAAAGAAAAAGAAGCTGCCGAGGTGGTGAACTAATCATTACCACTCCCCTATTTTGAAAAGCCTCGTCTGGTCATTCAGGCGGGGCTTTTTTGTTTGCGCTTTAACTGAGCCGGTTGTTTTATACCTTGTTCTGCTCCATACAAGGCTGCCAATTCACTATGAGCACTTTCTCGTCCTCGAGCAGCAGGTAGCCCTAGTCGTAGCAGAAATGGTAGGTGATGCCCTGATTAGTGCGGTAAAGATGGGTGAAGTGACGGAAATCGAAGCCAGCCACTTGCTGAAAACAGAGAGAACACATCCTGTTAACTAGCTGTAACCCTTACAGTTCTTCGCACTTCAAGATCAGACATCTGTGGCCTGCTGATACCGTAGACAAGTGCTTTCAGGCTTAAGCGTTAGAATATTTGCAAACTAGTTTCTTCAATTCCGTACAAAAACCCAATACTGTATGGAAGCACCGAGATCAGCGGGGTGAGCACCTTAAATTCAGCAAATATGATCTACATCGTAATGGGAGTGACAGGTAGCGGCAAGACCACGGTCGGGCAGAAACTTGCTGACAGGCTCCGGCTCCCTTTTTATGATGCAGATGACTACCACCCACAGCAAAGCATTGACAAGATGCGTCAGGGCATTCCCCTGAACGACTCCGACCGTGCCCCCTGGCTGGCGCAATTGGCTAGTCTGATTTCAACCTGGAATGCAAGTGGAGGCGCCGTGCTGGCCTGCTCTGCCCTGAAGGAGGATTACCGCAAAACGCTGCAGGTTGTTCCGGACATCAGCTGGATCTACCTGGATGGCTCCCGCGACACCATTTTGAAGCGGCTGCAGGCACGGCAGGCACATTTCATGCCACCCGCCATGCTGGAGTCGCAACTGGAAGCGCTAGAGAAGCCCGCCTATGGTATACACGTCAATGTTGCTTTAAGTCCTGAGCAGATCGTGCGGGATGTAATCTCTAAACTGAATCATATGAACCCACATTCAGAATTTGGTGTGATCGGCCTCGGTGTGATGGGCAAAAGCCTGGCCCTGAACCTGGCCAGCCGTGGCGTGCGCGTTGCCATGTTTAACCGTCACGTGCCGGGTAAAGAAGAAGGTATAGCCGAGCAGGTAATTGCCAATAACCCTTCCTTTACCAATATAAAAGGCTATGACCAGCTCGAAGAGTTTGTGCAGTCACTTGAGCAGCCGCGCAAAGTGCTGCTGATGATCTATGCAGGCGCCATTGATGCGCAACTGGAAGCGCTCATACCGCTGCTGGAGTCTGGCGATGTGGTGATAGACGGAGGCAACTCATATTATAAAGACACGGCAAGGCGTACTGCGTTGCTCTCAGGCAAGGGGCTGCACTTTGTGGGCACGGGTATCTCGGGTGGCGAGGAAGGCGCCCGTAAGGGCCCGTCCATTATGCCTGGTGGCCCGCGTAAAGGATATGAACAGATAGCCAAATACCTGGAGCTGATTGCGGCCCGCGACAGCAAGGGCAATCCCTGCACGACCTACATCGGACCTGAGGGAGCCGGACACTTCGTGAAGATGGTGCACAACGGCATAGAGTATGCCGAGATGCAGGCCTTAGCAGAGGTCTACTCACTTTTGCGACATATGCTAGGTATAGCGCCCACTGACATTGCCTCTATATTCAAGGACTGGCAAAAGAACGGCTTGGGAAGTTACCTGCTGGAGATCACGATCGACATTCTGCAAATGAAAGAAGGCGACGACATGCTGCTCGACAAAATACTGGACCAGGCAGAGCAGAAAGGCACTGGTGGCTGGTCAGCCGCCGTAGCACTGGATTATGGTGTACCCTACGACACCCTCTCCGCTGCCGTGATGGCCCGGGCGCTCTCTGCCATGAAAACTGAACGGGTAAAAGCGGCAGGCCTCTACCAGAAAATGAACCCTAACGTTACGATTGATGAAAGCAGTTTCGTCAACAGTCTGAAGCAAGCGTATCAGGTGACGCGCATCATCAACCACGAAATTGGATTTAGCTTGATGCGTGAAGTATCCGTTCAGTTAAACTGGGAGCTCAATTTTAGTGAAATTGCCCGTATCTGGACCAATGGCTGCATTATCCGTTCCGAGCTGATGGAGGAACTCGTCCAGATCTACCAGCAGGATCAACATTTACTCCTGGCCCCTCCTATCGTCGATCGAATCCGCAATGCGCGTCAGGGATTTGCCTCAGTCGTAGCACTGGGCCTGCAGTATGGTATACCGCTTCCTGTGCTCTCTGCTGCCTTAAATTACTTCCTAGGGTATAGCACTGCAGATTCAGCCGCCAACCTGATACAGGCGCAGCGGGACTATTTTGGGGCGCACACTTATCAGCGCAAAGACAAACCTGCCGGAGAGTACTTTCACACAAACTGGAAAGATTAACCAAGTCAGGATCTAGCAAATATAGCGTTTCATCATCCTTGTAAATTTACATCCGAATTGATATAAGTCACTTCTGCGACTGACTACCGTCATAAGATTAGAAGAGTTTGAGGTGTTCTTTTGTAACCATAAAGACACTCTAACAGCAAATTTTATGAAACGGTCACATTTACCTAAAGCAATACGGCTGGCCATGGTGGGCATTTTTTGCCTCGGCATCGCCTCCTCTTGTGGCACCAAGACCACAAATGCTGAAATCCTGAACTCGCTTAACGAAACGGCAGCTCCCACAGAGATGCCCGTGATCGAGGCGGAACTGACGGATGCCCCACTCGTGCCAGCTCCGATCACCCGCAAGCACCCGGCCAAAGTGGTGGTGCGCCTGGAAGTGACCGAAGTAGTGAAAAAACTGGCTGACGGCGTAGACTATACCTTCTGGACGTTCGGTGGCTCGGTGCCGGGCAAATTCATCCGCGTGCGCCAGAACGACGAGGTGGAGTTTCACCTCATGAACCACCCCGACAGCAAAAACCCACACAACATTGACCTGCACGCTGTAACCGGCCCGGGTGGTGGCGCAGCAGCTACGTTCACAGCACCTGGTCAGGAAACGGTGTTCAATTTCAAAGCGATCAATCCTGGTTTGTACGTGTACCACTGCGCTACAGCACCGGTAGGGATGCACATTGCCAACGGTATGTACGGCCTGATCATGGTGGAGCCTGAAGAAGGCATGGAGCCTGTTGACAAGGAATACTACGTGATGCAGGGCGACTTCTATACCAAAGGAGCATTTGGAGCCCCCGGTCTCCAGCCTTTCGACATGGAAAAAGCTTTGGACGAGCGACCATCTTACGTGGTGTTTAACGGCTCTGTAGGCGCCATGACAGGTGACAACGCCATTACGGCCAAAGTTGGTGACAAAGTGCGTCTCTTCGTGGGCAACGGTGGTCCAAACCTGGTGTCAAGCTTCCACGTGATCGGTGAAATCTTCGATAAAGTACACCCAGAAGGTGGTTCCAATGTCAACACCAACGTACAGACCACGCTTGTTCCTGCCGGTGGTTCCGCCATCACAGAGTTTAAAGTAGACGTACCGGGCAACTATGTGCTCGTGGACCACTCGATCTTCAGAACCTTCAACAAAGGTGCGTTGGGCATGCTCAAAGTAGAAGGACCGGATAACCTGGCCATCTTCTCCGGACAAACCGAACAGAAAATCTACCTGCCTGAAGGTTCTGCCATACAGGAAATGCCTAAGTCTGAAACGCCAAAAGCAGCCTTTGCCTCTAATAAAGATATGCGCATGGAATTGGGCAAAACCCTTTACGCCCAGAACTGCCAGGCATGCCACCAGGCCGAAGGGCAGGGCATCACAGGAGCCTTCCCTCCCCTTGCCAAGTCTGACTACCTGAACGCAGACGTGGATCGCTCTATCGGGGTGGTAGCCCACGGTCTGGAAGGCCAGATCAAAGTGAATGGTGAGGTGTACAACAGCACCATGCCGAAGATCAAGCTGACAGACGAGGAGATTGCTAACGTGATGACCTATGTGCTGAACAGCTGGGGTAACAAAGGCGGCGAGGTGAACCTCGACCAGGTGAAGAAGGCGAAAGCCAAGTACAAGCACTAACAGTAAATTAACGCTTTTCAATCATGCGACGACTTCTGACAATCTTGCTGATGCTCGGAGCCTGTAGTATAGCACAAGCACAAAAGGGCACTCCCGCCAACATGGTTCATGTGAAGGGAGGCACTTTTGTGCCGCTTTACGGCAGCAACAACCAGGCGATAGCCGTGCAGGAATTTATCATGGATAAGTATCCGGTAACCAATGCGCAGTACAAGGCATTTGTGGCCGAGTATCCAAAATGGAAGAAGTCGGAAGTGAAACAGCTCTTCGCAGACGCCGGCTACCTGAAGCACTGGGCCTCCGACCTAAGTGTGGGCTCGAACGCTGAGAAACTCAAGGACAGCCCGGTGATCAACGTGTCGTGGTTTGCGGCCAAGGCCTACTGCGAATGCCAGGGCAAACGACTGCCCACCGTAAACGAGTGGGAATTTGCCGCACTGGCCAGCGAAACGAAAAAGGACGCCTCCAGCGAACCCAGCTTTTACCAGCGCAGCCTCGATTGGTACAGCCAGCCTAACCCAAAGTACCTGCCACCAGTGCAGGAGAGTTTCAAAAACTACTATGGCCTCTACGGTATGATCGGACTGGTATGGGAATGGACCTCTGATTTCAACTCAGCCCTGATCATAGGCGAGTCCAGACAAAACGCCAGCCTGGACAGGCAGCTGTTCTGTGGTGCCGGGTCTACCGGAGCGAGTGATGTGAAAAACTACGTGGCCTTTATGCGCTACGCCTTCCGCTCCAGCCTCAAAGCCAACTACACGGTGGCGAACCTGGGTTTTAGATGCGTGCAGGACGTACCCGCAAAAATCACAGCTAAAAAATAATCTGATTGTTATGAAACGCTATACTTTATACCTGTTCACTTTAATTGCCTTTAGCTTCGCAGCCTGCCAGCAGGAAGTGGCGCAGGAAGAAGACAGCTGCTGCGCCAAACCCCTGGCCGCTGACGAACTGCCTGACGGCACGGGTAGCCTGGCTATACCTACTGCCGGGCTGACGGATATGTCCCTTTACCAACTCGATTCTGACTGGCAAAACCAAAATGGTGAGGAGCTGAAGCTACAGGAATTCCAGGGCAAAGTGCAGCTGGTGGCGATGGTGTATACCCACTGCAGCTACGCCTGTCCACGCATCATTGCAGATTTGAAACGCATCGAGATGGGGCTGGAACAGTACAAGCGGGAAGACATTGGGATCGTGCTCGTAACCATGGACCCGGCCCGCGACACACCGGAGCGCCTATTGGACTTCGCTAAGTCAAACAACCTGGACGCGAAGCGCTGGACGCTGCTGACCAGCGGGCAGGACAATATCCGCGAGTTAGCTGCCCTGTTGAACATGAAATACAAGACCGAGCTGGATGGGGAGATCTCCCACTCCAACATCATTACAGTGCTAAGCGAAAGCGGTGAGATCATCCACCAGGCCGAAGGACTTGGTGTAGAACCAGATGAAACTGTTAACGCCATCAAAGGCCTGTTGCAGAAAATTTAAGGTATAGCCACTAAAGTAAAATCCCTGGACTGCATTCAGATGCAAAGTCCAGGGATTTTTGTATTTATAGAGACGTTGTTTTGTAGAAGGTTGTTACCATTAAAAAGGAGTGCTTGAGTGCTTCCTAAAAGTACTGGATCATTTCATTCTGTATTTTTGTCATCCTGAAAGAATCTTAGTAAAGAGGGCTCCTACCCTCGCCAGTAGCATCAGCTTAACCTCCCGGCAGAAAGGGCTCTCTATTTCAACCAAGTTTCTTAACAGAATGACAGTAGGGTTTGACTTCCTTTCCTTAGAGAGAAACGGCTTTGCAATGGAGAAGATTGTTACCTGTGCTCTTTCGGATTTAGTCAAAAATTACTCTACACGATTCGGACAAGTCGCGACCTGCCCTACAAAATTTTCCTCCTTAGTAACTCCATATTCACTCCATCACTCATCCACTCAATCGCTCAATTAATCACCCCTGTTTCCCTCTCATCTGCTTTTCCATGGCGTCCCACATTTCCTGCGGAATCTGGTCGAAGGCATTGAACTCGCCGGCACCGTACAGCCATTCGCCACCGTCTATCGTTACAACTTCCCCGTTCACAAAGGCAGCGTAATCCGATACCAGGTAGGCTGCCAGGTTAGCCAGTTCCTGGTGCTCGCCGAAACGTCCGACAGGTATACGCTTTACCGGATCGAGTTTGTCCGCCAATTGTTTCGGGAACAGACGGGTCCAGGCACCTTCGGTTGGGAAAGGTCCGGGAGCGATGGCATTGGAGCGGATACCATACTTGGCCCATTCAGAAGCCAGGGAACGGGTCATGGCCAGCACACCGGCTTTGGCGCAGGCTGAAGGCACTACGTAGCCGGAACCGGTCCAGGCGTAGGTGGTGACGATGTTGAGGATATTTGCTTCCTGTTTCTGCTCGATCCAGTGTTTGCCTAGCGCAAGTGTACAGTTGTAGCTGCCCTTGAGCACGATGTCGGTGATCACATCAAAGGCTTTGTGGCTGAGGCGCTCCGTGGGGCTCACAAAGTTACCGGCCGCATTATTGACCAGTACATCCACCCTGCCGAACTTGTCGAGCGTGGCCTTTAGCATGGCCTCTATTTCATTGTATTTGCGCACATCACAGGCTACCGGCAACACCTGTCCGCCGGTTTCCTGCATGAGTTCTTCGGCGGCTTTTTCGAGCACGTCCTGCTTGCGGCTGCAGATCACGGCGTTGGCACCGAGCTCCAGAAAATACTTCGTCATGGAGCGGCCCAGGCCGGTTCCGCCACCAGTTACCACAATAGTTTTGCCTTTCAGGGCGTCTTCTTTTAGCATTGGTTCTGCCTTCATCGTCTTATTTTGTTTGTTTTAAAAAGCTAACGTATAAATGTCAGGGCTGACTAGCTAAAGATAAGAACCTAAGGCGAGAATTAGAGTAAAAGAAGCATTCTTTTGGTGAAGCAATTTAAAACTATGGACCTTAAAACAATTGAATCAGAACTGAAGGAGGCGACGGATGGACTGCTTATGATGAGCGAAACAGACGCCCCTTTTGAATTCTACCATGCCGAAAACTTCCGGAACGAAAAACTGGACGAAGAGACCGTACTGAAACTAGCAGCAATGCCAGCCGACTATCCTTTTGAGGAGATGGAGCTTGGGTATTTTTTCAGAAATATGACCAAGTCCAGACCGGAATCGGGTGATGAAGATGGGCAGCAGGTCGGGCGCTTCCAAAACCTGGAGAAAAAGCTGCACGAGCTCCTGCAGAACGTGAAGGTATACCGCGTCGGCGAAACCCAGAAACTGGTACTCATACTGGGCCGAACTCCCGACGGCGAGATTGCCGGCCTTAAAACGATGGTGGTCGAAACCTGATCAAAATTAAAAATCCCCGACTGCAGCAGCCGGGGATTTTTTATAGCAAGTCAGCTATACCTTAGGAAGTCGGCCCAGAGTCGACACGGGCCTCTATAACACTTTGCACCGCATCTGGCACATTGGAAAGGATGTTGTAGCCTGTCTTGGTCTCGATCGCATCTACAGTTGTGCGGTAATTTCCCCAGGTGTTGCTGACGTTGTTGGAGTTTGGTGTGTCGATCGCGATAACGCGTGTGCTGCTTGTCACGCGTGCAACGTCATTTGCACCCAGTGGCAGCACCACAATTACCTTCCAGATACGATTCGGCACCGTTACCTTTCCATTTGCCAGCGTTTCCTTATACCCGTTGCTGCCAGATCCACCTTTGCCATACTGGCCCATGATGATGTACAGTTCATTTCCCTGGCTCACCAGTTTACGACAGTAGTTTTCAAGGTTGGCCCAGGCCTGTTGGTTGTTGTTAGGCGCCTGCGGAATAATGTTCGACATAAGGAACGTCGCAGAGTTGTCAGAGTCCGAGCGTGTGCGGTCAGCAGAGGGCACGTTGTGGCCACGATCGAAGCCACTGCCAGTGTAATCGGATGATAATACGCGGTAAAAGGTTGCTGGCAGGGAGTTGTCTGCCCGGAAGTCGTCCTGACGTGGTGCGCCGCCCAGCCAGGCGCTGCTTAGGTGCCAACTCACCCAGTTCGGCGTACCCTTGTAGGAATTATAAGATAAAGTATACTGCGCCTTTTGAACAAAATAGTTTGCGAAGTCCGTACCAGCCTCACTCGGATTACCCATAGCCAGGTTGTCACCCTTGGGAGCAACGCTCTCTTCTTTAGAACAGGCCAGCAGCCCCCATCCAAGGAAAGAAAAGTATAGGATGCGTTTTAAGTTTTTTAGCATTGCATAAGCATTAATTGATGCGGTAAAATTGCCATTCTAACTTGAAACGAACAGCATTGAAACTTCATATTCCCATAAGTTTTATTTTGAATCATAGCACAGCACCAGTGTAATCTAAAAAATTAAATAAGCACTGTTAAGACATTTTAATCGAGGGTGTAATGTCAACTGTGTCAAGGTTAATTGAGTATTACCTTTAACACAGAAAAACATGGAAGAAAACACCGGCTTGGATCTGGACAAGATCAAGCGCCAGTTCCTGG
>NZ_QEKI01000016.1 GCF_003096355.1 Pontibacter virosus
TGAGTACTCCACCAAATCGTCTGAGACAATGATAAAAGTGGCCATGATTCACATCATGCTTAACAAACTAACTAAATAAAATCAAAACAGCCTCTAAAAATTTCAAAAAAGAAACCTTTTTGAAATAATTGATGTATATACATTTAAAGTCTATACATTTGTCGTAGATTTGTAACAGAGAATCATTTAAACTAAAACAATAAGATTAAGATTATGGCAAACGTAAGATGGTCAGTAGACCCCATGCACAGCGAAGTACAGTTTAAAGTAAAGCACTTGATGATCACGACTGTGACAGGTTATTTCCAGAAGTTCACGGTAGAGGCGGAGAGCGAAGATGAGAACTTCAACGGGGCCAGCAACATTGTGTTCACAGCCGATGTGAACTCGATCAGCACCAACAACGAGCAGCGCGACACACACCTGAAGTCAGCCGACTTTTTTGATGCGGAGAACCACAGCGAGGTGCGTTTTGTAGGCACACGCTACGAGAACGTGGGCGGCAATGACTATAAACTGCATGGCGACCTGACTATCCGTAACATAACCAAGCCTGTGACAGTGAACGTGGAGTTTGGCGGCACAGTGGTAGACCCGTACGGTCAGCACAAAGCGGGCTTTACAGTAACCGGTAAGATCAGTCGTAAAGAATTCGGCCTGACCTGGAACGCAGTAACCGAAGCGGGTAGCGTGGTTGTGAGCGACGAGATCAAGCTGCAGGCTGAAGTGCAGTTGGTAAAGCAGGCCTAAGGCTTGTTTGAGAATGCTGGTGAGAAATCTGGTTAGCAATCAAGTTTCCAGTTTTCTCACAGCTTCGCAGGCACTCACTGATGCTAGGCTTTAGCGTGCTCCAAAACATAAATACCTCCGGTTTTACGTACACCTTATAACCGGCTAAATTGTAATACCATGGAAGACAGAATCTTAGGGCTCCACCATATCACAGCCATTGCCAATTCAGCAAAAAACAACCTGGACTTTTATACCAAAGTGCTGGGGTTGCGTCTGCTCAAAAAAACAGTCAATTTTGATGACCCCGGCACCTACCATCTCTATTATGGCGATGAAGCAGGCAGTCCGGGTACCATCCTGACCTTTTTCCCTTATCAGGGTGCGCGCAGAGGCAAGGCCGGTGCAGGTATGGCTACGCACATCGGCTACGCTGTGCCCGAAGGCAGCTTCGATTTTTGGATGAAACGCTTCGAAGAGCACGGGGTAAGCTACGGTCGCCCTGCTGAGAAATTCGGAGAGCAGTACCTGCCCTTCCAGGATCCGGACGGACTGTTGCTGGAACTGGTAATTCCGAAGAATGCAGACAACCGCAGGCCCTGGGAAACGGACGAGGTGAAGGTAGAGGTGGCAACCAAAGGCTTTCATAATGTAACGCTGACATTGCAAAAGGCTGAAAAGACCGCAGCAATTCTGACCGACATCTTTGGCTATACCTTGCAGGACCAGACAGGCAGCAGCTACAGGTATAGCACCGATGCGGTGGAAGGCGCCAACATCATCGACATTGTGGAAAACCCGAACATCGGGCGCGGTGAAGGCGGTGCAGGTACCAACCATCATATTGCCTTCCGGGTAAAAGATGAGGAAGTGCTGATGCGCTTCCGTGAGAAAATAGCAAGCAAAGGATTCAACATCACAGAGAAGATAGACCGCAATTACTTCTACTCGCTTTACTTCCGTGAACCAGGCGGCGTGCTGTTTGAGATTGCAACTGACAACCCGGGCTTTGCGACAGACGAGTCAGTGGAGGAGTTGGGCAAAAAGCTCTTGCTGCCACCACAATACGAGCCGCACAGAGCTAAAATAGAGGCGGTACTGCCGAGTCTGGTCTAATATTATTATTAACTGAACGAAAGGTATAGCATGTACACACACGAAAAGCAAGTCCGTACGCAGGGCAAACCCCTGGCAGAAACCGGAAAGGCACTGGTTCTGATCCATGGCAGAGGAGCCACGGCAACCAGCATACTGCCACTGGCACAGGAACTGGGAGCCGATGATTTCACGCTGTTCGCACCGCAGGCCACGAACAATACCTGGTATCCTTACAGTTTCATGGCCCCAACGGACCAGAACCAGCCCGCTTTGGACTCAGCCCTGGAGTTGATCCACGAAACCGTGCAGGGTATACTAGCGCAAGGTATAGCCAGTAGAGACATTTATTTGCTCGGCTTCTCGCAGGGAGCCTGTCTCACATCAGAGTACGCGAGCCGGCACGCACAACGCTTTGGCGGGCTGCTGATCTTCACAGGCGGCCTGATCGGGCAGGAACTGAACACGGGCAACTACAAAGGTGACTTTGAAGGTACCCCAGTGCTCATCACGACCGGCGACCCGGACCCGCATGTGCCGGTAAGCAGGGTGGACGAAACCGTGAAGCAGCTGGAAAGCATGGGCGCAAAAGTAACCCGCAAGGTATACCCAGGCCGCCCGCACACTATAATGGACGAAGAACTGGAGCTAGCCAAAAAGATTCTGGGGTCTAAAGAATAGTTTAATTGTTTAGCTGAAAACGAGAGAGCCGGAAGTGTCAGCTTCCGGCTCTCTCGTTTATAAAGTGTACTAATTCTGACTTTCGTAGCCGAAATCCTTAAACGTCTTGGAGATGTTCTCGTCACTCGCTTTGCTCTTGTTCTTCCAGCTGGCATCAAGCTCCAGCGCAACCAGGCCTTTGAGGTTCATCACCGCTACAAAATCATCCACATCTTTCAGAAATTCCGGCTTACGGCGCGACGACTTAAGGGCATACTTACGGGCGAAAACATCGCCTTTGGTTTGCAGTTCGTTTCGTTTCTCAATGATGTAATTCAGTCGCTCTACCAAATCTTTGGTGGAACGACCGATGACCTCGGTTGCCTCCAGGGTGCCGATGGTCATGACGGTGGTGCCACCTATGGTCGTGATCTTTTTGCTGGTGGCAGGCTCATCTATCACAACAGGGGCTATTCCCGTCACAGCACCCATTGAGGCGTTGGCCAGAGAGCGCCCTTTTTTACCTTTGCGGGCGCGGTTGTATTTTTTTTTCAGATCTTTCTCCGTTTCCTTGAGCTGCTCCATCAGGTCCCAGGCCCGTACCAACGAAGCGCGGTATTCATTGTAAAGTTTCTGGTCCTTTTCGCCCTCGTTTATGGCGTTGAGTATGGTGATCGACACGGTGCGCTCGTCTCGCTTGTTGGATTTGTCCAGCACAAAAAAGGTCATCTCAAAAGCCACGGAATCGAGCGGGTCGCGCACAAAATCGTAGCCTGGGCGCCAAATGAATTCGTACTGCGACGGCGTGTTTTTGACTAGGGCAGAAGCGGGCACAGTCGTGTTGGTAGAGATAAAACTGAAAGAGGCGATGTCAGCTTCGCCATTCGGGTCGTAGATCTGGAACTTGATGTTCAGCGTGGCGTCCTCTTTGTAAACAAAGCGCTTCTGCGATGGGATCATCTGCAGGGTAGGGGGCAGGTCCTGCTGTGTTACCTCCACCTTAAAAGCGCCCTTCGTGCGTGCCTTGGCAGGCTGGTCCTCCACGTAAAACTCCACCAGAATGGGCTTGTTGCGCAGGCGGTTAAACTGCGTGAGCGATGGCTTCCAGGTAAACTCTCCCTGCGCCGACAGTTTGGCTCCCTCGGGCATGCCGTCGGCAATGGCCACAAACACGATCGGGTCCTCATCTTCGTCCTGCACGGCCGCCGACTCAATAGTATAGGTATTTTGGGTATTGTAGCGCACATAAAGGGGTTTCAACTCGCCTACCACTGGCGGACGGTTCACGTGCTCCACCTTAAAGTCCACCACCTGGCTGGCGCTCTCGTCTTTCTCGTTTCGGGCCTCAAAGATCACCTGCAACACGCGTCCGCCGCTCAGGCGGTCCACAAAGTCGTAGCTGGGCGTCCAGGAGAAATAACCAAGCGAATCGAAGACCATGCCATCGACTTTGCCTTGCTTGATGCTATACCTGAAAGCTGTACCGGTGCCGCCACTGGCTTGCACCTCGAACTCGAGCTGTTGCCCCTCTTTGAGCACGTTCCAGCCGGGCTCGGTCGGGAACTGCAGCTTGATGGCAGAAGACTTAGAAGTCTTGACAGGAGGTACGTCCTGGGCAATAGCCTGGCTAATAAGGAGCAGCAGAAAAGAAAAAAGAAGTAGACTCTTTTTCATATAAGGTGAATTGTGCAATGGGATCGTAGAGAATGCTTGAGCTTTTAATTGTCTTAGCGTAGGCCAGGAGCGGAGCTTGAGAATAGTACTAAAACTGCCACGCAGCACGGTGCGTCCTGAGGTAGCGAATGGTGGCATCCGCAGCAAAGTGAGTGCTAAATGAAAGACTAAGTTCGAACATGCTCTTTATAGAAGCCTCTAAGTTAGCAAAGTCTTCTGCTTTTATCAAAGCTGGCCTTCGTCTAAAATTTCAAGTAGCCTTTTGGTAGGAAAAAGTGAGGATAAATGCGATGCAAAATTGCATTATATCTGGTGTTTAGGTGCAAGGTGCTTACTGAGTAATAAAGCAGCAGTATTTCATAAAGTTTATATCTTTGGGAGCGCTTACCTTTCGGTTGTACCGAACGCAGGATGCTTTTTTTCGTTTGTAGTCAGGCCGGTAAAACTGATGTGGGGCTCCACATTGGCGAATTTGGCGACAAATAAACTCTCCTATGCTCAAGTTCAAAATATTGCCATACCTTCTGCCGCTGGTCTTCGCCTGGCTGGCAGCAGGATGTGCCACTCAATCAAGTAAGCCTGCAACGGGCGCGGCAGCTTCTGAAATAAAAAGCAGCCAATTGTTTAATGACGACTGGAAGTTTGTGCGGGATCTGGATACCAGCAATTTTATGGCACGGCTTCCGGAGTTTGCCTCAGGGGAGACTAGCTGGGAGGATGTGTCACTACCGCATACTGCCCGCATCGAGCCCATCCACAAAACGGAGCAGCAATGGCAGGGCACGGCACTTTACCGCAAGATCTTCCGCCTGCCCGACAGCGACAAAGGCCGGCATATTGCGCTGCATTTTGAGGGGGCCATGCAGGTAGCCGATATATACCTGAATGGCAAGCATTTGCAGCGTCACCTGGGTGGTTACCTGCCTTTTTATGTTGATATAAGCTCGCATGTGCGGTTTGGGGAAGAGAACATCCTGCTGGTGCGTGTCAACAACGAAGACAATGCGAAATTTCCGCCGGGCAAGCCACTGGCCGACCTCGATTTTAATTACTACAGCGGCCTCTACCGCAATGTATACCTGGTCACGAAAGACAAACTGCACATATCTGATGCCGTGGCGGCTAACCGGGTGGCGGGCGGCGGTGTGCTGCTGCATTACGAAAACGTGAGTGCCAGCCAGGCTACCCTGCATGTGCAGACCGAAGTGAAAAATGACCACGAGGATAATCGAAGTGTGCAGGTTAGGCTGCTGCTTTCCGATATAGATGGTAATATGGTCGGCGAAGCGATGGCTGACGCCGCAGCGGTAACGGCGGGAGGGTTCGGCACCTTTCGGCAGCAGATCAGCATCAAAAATCCACAGCTCTGGTCGCCGGACAATCCCTACCTCTATACCTTAACTGTGGAGCTACTGCAGGATGGAAAAGTACTGGAACAAACGCAGCTAAAAACTGGCGCCCGTACTTTCCGCTTCGCCAAAGATGGCTTTTACCTCAACGGAGAAAAGCTATACCTGCGGGGCACCAACCGTCACCAGGAATACCCCTATTTAGGTTATGCCCTGTCTGACAACGCCAACTATCGTGATGCCTATAAGATAAAAGAAGCCGGTTTCAACTTCGTGCGCTTGTCGCACTACCCGCACTCGCCGAGTTTTATGCGGGCTTGCGACGAGTTGGGGCTGCTGGTGATGGATGCTATACCTGGCTGGCAGTTTTTCGGGGATAAGGAGTTCCAAGACAACGCCATTCAGGATGTACGCGACATGGTGCGCCGCGACCGCAACCACCCCTCGGTCGTACTCTGGGAAGCTTCGCTCAACGAGTCGGAAATGACGCGGGAGTTTATGCAACGGGCGCACGATGCGGTGCACGAAGAGCTGCCTGTTGGAGAGGTCTATACCTGTGGCTGGCTCGACGAGGTATACGATGTGTTTATACCAGCTCGCCAGCACGGCAAAGCCCCCGACTACTGGAATAAATATGCCAAAGACAAACCGATTTTCATTGCCGAGTATGGCGACTGGGAGTATTATGCCCAGAACGCCGGTTTCAACCAGAAAGAGTTTAAAAACCTGAAAGAAGAAGAGCGCACCTCGCGGCAGCTGCGGGGTATGGGCCAGAAACGACTGTTGCAACAGGCGCTCAACTACCAGGAAGCCCACAACAGCAACCTGCAGGGGCCGGCCGCAGGCGATGCCAACTGGCTGATGTTCGACTACAAGCGCGGCTATGCCGACGACATCGAATCCTCCGGCATCATGGACATAGTGCGATTGCCTAAGTTTGCCTATTATTTCTACCAGAGCCAAGCCGGCCCTGACCTGACTAAGGATGCTGTCTTCCATAAGCCCATGGTCTTCATTGCCAATTACTGGAACGATCCCTCTCTGAAAACCGTGCGCGTATTCAGCAACTGCGACGAAGTGGAGTTGCAACTAAACGGCAAAACCATCGCCCGTCAGCAACCTGACCAGAATGCGAACTCCACACACCTGCCACATCCGTCGTTTACATTTAATGTGCCGAAGTACGAAGCTGGAAAACTCACTGCAATTGGCTACATTGGAGGCAAAAAAGCAGCGGAGCACACCCAGCAAACAGCCGGCAAGGCCGCTAAACTGCAACTCCACGCCGATTACAGCGGCAAGCCCTTGCAGGCAGGCGTCAATGATGTGGTGTTCGTCTACGCCAGCATCACCGATGCCAAAGGTGCGGTGGTCCCTGACGCGACGAACCAGGTGAGTTTTACCCTGGAAGGAGATGCCCAAATAGTAGGAGACTCCACCGTATCAGCCGAAGCAGGTATAGCGGCTATCTTAGTGAAAGCTGGCAAGCAAGCAGGCAGTATAAAAGTGCAGGCGCAGAGCCAGGGATTGGAAGCGGGAAGCTATACCTTGGAAGTTGAATTGGGAAGGTAGTAATGGATAGCTAAGAACGAGTACATGGATAAAATATATCTCATTCTTTTCGTGTTGTTTCTAATAGGCTGCAATGCGAAAGAAAAGACGATGGAATCTGCGAGGCAAGAACAGCAAAACCAGTCTGTCGCATCAATAGAGTCGCAGCAGGCCCATGTACGATTCTCATTTACCAAGCAGGATATTATGGGTATATGGACCTCGGGAGAGACTGAGAACGCGACCTTGAGTATTGAAGAGGACTCTGTATTGTATGTTGATTCCTTTGAGTATGTGAGATATACTTTTAAGAATGACACGATTATATATTTTGATGCAGAGGGCCCATACTGGTCAGGTATAGTAATCAAAGCTGACAAAGACTCTTTGGTTATTACCAGCGAGTTTGGCACTGACCGATTTTGGAGATTCAAAGACTAAAAGAACATTGCAGTTCATGACCATAGCTTCACCAAGCTAAAGCCTACTACGGTCACCGGAACTTAACCACAGTTAAACATGGTACAAGACATCATCGCACAATTTAAAGAACGCTTTCAACAAGATCCAATCATTGTCCGCTCCCCTGGTCGGGTAAACCTGATCGGCGAGCACACCGACTACAACGAGGGCTTTGTGCTGCCGGCTGCCATTAACAAGGAAATATACTTTGCTGTGGCGCCTAATCAGGGCCATACCTTCCGGGTATATGCCTACGACCTGCAGCAGGAGGCCGAGTTTGACCTGCGCCAAGTGCAGCGGACTGAGCTGAGTTGGGCCAATTACCTGCTCGGCGTGATTGCCCAATTGCAGCAGGCGGGCTACGAAGTAAAAGGCTTTGATCTCGTGTATGGAGGTAATATCCCGATTGGGGCGGGACTTTCGTCTTCGGCAGCAGTAGAGTGCGGGCTGGCGTTTGCCCTGAATCACATCTTCGACTACGGCATCCCTAAGTTTGACCTGGTGAAGATGGCCCAAATGGCCGAGCATACCTATGCAGGTGTTCGTTGCGGCATCATGGACCAATTCGCCAGCATGTACGGCCGTCAGCAGCACGCCGTAAAGCTCGACTGCCGCTCCCTGGAGTTCGACTATTACCCGCTCGACATGGCCGATTACCGCATCGTGCTCTGCGACACGCAGGTGAAGCACAGCCTGGCCTCTTCTGAGTACAACACCCGACGGCAGGAGTGTGAAGCAGGCGTGGCTTTGCTGCAACGACACTACCCACAGGTGAATAGTCTGCGCGACGTAACCGTGGCCATGCTGGAGCAACACCAGGAAGAGTTTAACCCGGTGGTATATCGCCGCTGCACCTATGTAGTGCACGAAAACAAGCGGGTGGAAGAAGCCTGCCTGGCACTGGAGCAGGGCGACTTGCATAGCTTTGGCGAGAAAATGTATGCCTCGCACCGCGGTCTGCAGCATGACTACGAAGTGAGCTGTCCTGAGCTGGACTTTCTGGTAGATCAAACTCATGACCTCGAAGAAGTGCTGGGTGCCCGCATGATGGGAGGGGGCTTTGGCGGCTGCACCATTAACCTGGTAAAACTGGAAGCACTGGATGCCTTTACCGAAAAGATGGAAGAGGCCTACAAATTGCAGTTCGGCATTCAGCTCAAAACTTACATAGCCGAGCTGGTGGACGGCAGCAGTCTGGCAGAAACAGGTGACCTATAATTTACGGCCTCTACTTTAACATTAAACCAAAACACCATGGCTACTTTTGATCTGGCAGAACACCCGCATCGCAGGTATAATCCGCTAACTGGTGAGTGGGTGCTGGTGTCGCCGCACCGTTCCAAGCGCCCGTGGCAGGGGCAGCAGGAAGAACAGGCTTGCGATACCCGCCCCGAATACGACCCGACCTGCTACCTGTGCCCCACCAATACCCGCGCCAACGGCGAGCAGAATCCTGCCTATACCTCTACTTATGTGTTCGACAACGATTTTGGTGCCTTGCAGGACGGTGTGCCTGAAGGGGCTTATGTAGTGGGCGGCCTGATCCGGGCGGAGAGCGAACGCGGCATCTGCCGGGTTATCTGTTTCTCGCCGCGCCACGACCTCACGTTGGCCGAGATGGAAGCAGCCGAAATCCGCAAAGTGGTGGATCTCTGGCAAAAGGAGTATGCTGAGCTGGGGAGCCTGGACTTTATCAACTATGTGCAGATTTTCGAAAACAAGGGTAGCATCATGGGTTGCAGCAATCCGCACCCGCACGGGCAGATCTGGGCCCAGAGCACCGTGCCGGTAGAGCCTGCCAAAGAAACCACCCAGCAAGAGCAGTACTTCGAGCAGCACGGCCGCAGTCTGTTGGCCGATTATCTGCAACTGGAGCTTGAACGCCGTGAGCGGGTGGTAGTGGAGAACGAGCACTTTGTGGCGCTGGTGCCTTTTTGGGCGGTTTGGCCTTTCGAAACCATCATCATCAGCAAGCGCCATTTTCAGCACATCGGGCAAATGAGCGAGGAGGAAAAAGATGGCTTCAGTCAGATCATCCAATCACTCACAGCTACCTACGATCGGGTGTTTGGCGTGTCATTCCCTTACTCCTCGGGCATTCACCAAAGTCCCACTGATGGGCAGGCATACCCAGGCTGGCATTTCCACATGCACTTCTATCCGCCGTTGCTGCGCTCGGCCACTGTCAAAAAGTTTATGGTAGGCTACGAGATGATGGGAAATCCGCAGCGCGACATCACGCCTGAAGCCGCTGCCAGGCTGCTACGGGATCTTGTGACGACCTCATGAAAGCCCAATAGCGGGAGCCGGGCGAAAATAACTGCTTCTGCCCGTATCATTTATTAAATCTAATATTCTATATTAGCTATTCTAAACAACCATGCAATGAATTTTTCCACCCTGGATTTCGCCATTTTTATTGGCTACTGTGTGCTCATTATAGCGGTCGGCATTTGGGTGTCCCGCGAAAAGAAGGGCCATATCAAAAACTCAACCGACTACTTTCTGGCCAGTAAGTCCCTGCCCTGGTGGGCGATCGGGGCTTCGCTTATCGCTTCGAACATCTCAGCCGAGCAGTTCATCGGTATGTCAGGCTCTGGCTTTGCCATTGGCTTAGGTATAGCCAGCTACGAGTTCATGGCGGCGGCCACGCTGATCATTGTCGCCAAATTCTTTCTCCCGATCTATATTAAGGAGGGGATCTTCACGATGCCGCAGTTCCTGAAGCTGCGCTACGACGACCGTATCCGCACCAGTCTGGCTATCTTCTGGATCATGCTTTACATATTCGTGAACCTGACCACTGTGTTATACCTGTCGGCGCTGGCCTTGAGCGTGGTGTTTGATGTGAGCACGATGTGGGCGATTGTTGGATTGGCAGTGGTGGCAGTGTCATACTCCATTTATGGAGGCCTCAAGGCAGTTGCCTGGACCGATGTGATCCAGGTTGTCTTTCTGATAATGGGTGGCTTGGTAACGACTTTTCTGGCACTCGATGCCGTGAGCGGTGGCCAAGGCCCAATTAAAGGTATGGGCATGCTGCTGGAAGGGGTGCCAGAGAAGTTTGACATGATTCTTTCAGAAGAAAATCCCTTCTACAAAGACCTTCCGGGTATGACCGTGCTTTTTGGTGGTATGTGGATTGCCAATATCAGCTACTGGGGCTTTAACCAGTACATTGTGCAGCGTGCCCTGGCGGCCAAAAGCCTGAAAGAGGTGCAGTGGGGTCTGGTGTTTGCCGCCTTCCTGAAGCTGCTCATTCCGCTGGTGGTGGTGATACCCGGTATAGCGGCCTTTGCGCTCAACGCTGAAATCAGCCGTTACGACGAAGCCTACCCCTGGCTTCTGAACACCCTGGTGCCGACCGGCCTGAAGGGATTGGCCTTTGCTGCGCTTATGGCGGCGGCCCTGTCTTCGCTTAGCTCGATGATGAACTCCACCGCCACCATTTTTACCATGGACATTTACAAGGCGCACCTGAAGCCTGAGGCAAACGAAAAGCAACTGGTAATAGTGGGACGACTGGTCAGCTTAACGGCCATCATCATTGCAGTGCTGGTGGCAGAGCCGCTGCTGGGAGGGGAGGAGCAGATCTTCCAGTTCATTCAGAAATACACCGGCTACGTGAGCCCAGGTATAGTGGTGCTGTTTGTGTTCGGACTGTTCTGGAAGCGTGCTACGTCCAATGCCGCTCTGGCTACAGCCATTGCTTCTGTGCCATTCAGCATCATCATCGACCAGGTGTTCCCGACCATGCCGTTCCTCGACCAGATGGGACTGGTGTTTCTGCTACTGTCTACGCTTATGATTGTGTACTCACTTTATGAGAATAAGTCACGTGGCATCATGCCAGCCAATCCAATTCAGTATGAGAGGTCGTTGTTCCGGACAGATATGATCTTCAATGTGGCCTCCTTCGCCATTGTTCTGACGCTGGCTGCCATCTACATCATCTTCTGGTAAATTATCACGCACCAGGCGCTTTATAAGGGGCAGGTATGGCGGAGGCTATACCTGCCCTTTCATTTTGTGGATTATCAAATTACTAATGAAGAATCGGATTTAGTGCATGTTTTTGCGGATTTAATAAAATAATCAGCATAAAATTTGGCAAATTGAAATAAAAATGAGTTAATTAGTGAAGGAAAAAGCAGGAATGGCAGTAGAGTTTGCATAAAGCCGCTTGCCACTTTCCTAGCCAGGCCTTAAAACAGGCAAGGCTGCCAGCGTAATCAAGCTACTATGTATACTCCCTTCAAAGTGAAAGTGCTGGTGAACAGTGCGCTAGCGCTGTTGCTCACAGCGGCATCCTGCAAAGCACCGCAGCAGCAAGAGACCGCGCCGGCTGCACAGAGCACCGCATCAAAGCCTGAAACCGCACAGGCTTCCATCATAACGGGTGCTGACCAAACCGAAGCCTACCTCCCTTACCTGAAAGGCAAACGTGTCGGGATGGTGGTGAATCCAACCTCCATTATTGGTGATAAGCTGAGTGTGGACAGTTTGCATGCCCTCGGGGTAAATATTGTGAAAGTGTTTGGGCCGGAGCACGGCTTCAGGGGCGATGCCAGCGCCGGTATAAAGGTAGAAGACAGCGTGGACCCTAAGACAGGTATACCGGTGGTGTCGCTGTATGGCAAGCGCAACAAACCAACCAAAGAAGACCTGGCCGATGTAGACCTGATGATTTTTGATATACAGGACGTGGGCACCCGCTTCTATACCTATACCATTACGCTGCATCGTGTGATGGAGGCGTGCGCCGAAAACGGGGTGGAACTAATGGTGCTGGACAGGCCTAATCCGAATGGCTTTTTGGTCGACGGTCCAATCCTGGAGCCTGAAAATAAATCAGGGATCGGCATCCATCCTATACCTATCGCGCACGGCCTGACGGTGGGCGAGTTTGCCCAGATGATAAACGGCGAAAAGTGGCTGGCAAATGGCGTGCAATGCAAACTCAACATCGTGAAGGTGAAAAACTACGACCACGACATGCCTTATACCTTGCCTGTGGCGCCTTCCCCTAACCTGAACACGCAGCAGTCTATTTTGCTATACCCGTCCACCTGCCTTTTTGAGGGCACGATCTTTAACCACGGCCGTGGTACGCTATTTCCTTTCACGGTACTCGGGCATCCTGCTATGAAAGATAAGTACGACTTTAGCTATACCCCTGTCGGCATCAAGGGCATGGCCGAAACGCCATTGCACCAGGACCAGGTATGCTACGGGCTGGACCTGCGCAATTACGACACCAACACCTTTCGGGAGACCGGCAGAATCAACCTGGGTTGGATGATCGAGCTATATCAGGCTTACCCGGACAAGGCGCGTTTCTTTGATCAATCGCAAAGCAACCAGATCGGAAACATCGACAGACTGGCCGGTACCAAAAAGTTTAGGGAGCAGATCATTACCGGCGTTTCGGAAGAAGAGATTCGCCAGAGCTGGGAGCCCGGGCTGAGCCAGTACAAGCAAATGCGTCAGAATTACCTGCTGTACCCTTGATGCAAACGGGAGCCGGATTGTAGAATTTTGGGACGTGCTGCTGGAGATCAGGCAGCCGAACCGAAACATGCAGAATATGTTATGGCATAACTTGATACCGGAAAGTGCCTCAGTAACACTATGTATACCTTCCGGTGTCTGCTTATTTGCCAAAATTGATTTTGCTGAATTATGCGGGTTTGGGTTAATGGCATAACAGTGGAGCTTAACGTAAGTGCTGCTTTAAAAGTAATAGAAGCGGTTTTGAGTCGGATAAAGCAATTAATTAAAATAATTATTTAAAATTATATAAAATAAGTTTAATTTTATATGCATGATTATGCGGTTTTGCGTATAAGTTATTGTTGCTGCTTTTTTCTTTTTTAGCTAAAATGATTGCAATAACCTGTGCGCTATAATCCTTTTTTACTAGTTTTAATGTGAATTTAATATATACCTAAATAGAGAGGTGTGAATGTTGCTAGCTTGATTGTATTATATGAAGTTGCTTTACTGTGATGCAAAGCCAGCGCCTGAAAGAGAATCAATTCTATGTTTTACCTAATAACCTATAATCAATCTACCCACAATAATCTTAACCAATAGCCACGCAGTTATGATGAAAAAATTACAATGTTACCTATGGGGGATATGTTTCCTTCTGTTTCACTTTACAGCCAATGCACAGAGCACGACTGTAACCGGCACGGTAACTGCCGCCTCCGACAATACCCCGCTACCTGGTGTTACGGTAGCCGTTAAAGGCCAGCCGCGTGGTACGAATACCGACACGGATGGCAAGTTTTCTATTTCGGTAGCACCTTCCGATGTGTTGGTGTTCAGTTTTATTGGCATGAAGTCCGTTGAGAAGCCGGTTGGAACAAACACAGTAATCAACGTGGCCTTGCAGGCGAATGAGCAAAGCCTGAGCGAAGTAGTGGTAACCGCCCTCGGTATAAAGCAGGAAAAGAAAGCCCTAGGTTATGCCGTAACAGAAGTTAAAGGTTCCACCATCGCCCAGACACAACGCGAGAACTTCGTGAACGGCCTGGCCGGACGTGTGGCAGGTGTGGAAGTGAACGCTTCTTCCGGTCTGCCAGGTTCTTCTTCTTCTATCGTGATCCGTGGTATCAGCTCCCTGAGCGGAAGCAACCAGCCATTGTTCGTAGTAGACGGTTTGCCAATCAGCAACAATACCACATCTACAGGTGTGTTTGCTTCTTCTATCGGTGCCGGCTCCCGTTCATTCGAAAACAGGGGCGTGGACTTTACCAACCGTGCCGCCGACATCAACCCGGAGGATATTGAGTCCATCACTGTACTGAAAGGTCCTGAAGCGGCCGCTCTTTATGGTATAGAGGCTGCCTCTGGTGCTATCGTAATCACCACCAAGCGTGGTCAGGCAGGAAAGCCACGTATTAACTACAGCAACAGCTTCCGTATCGACCGCATTGTGCGCTACCCTGAAATCCAGCAAAAGTATGACAGAGGTGCCAACGGTTATACCACAGAAGGCGACGAAAGCCTATCCTATTTTGGTGCCCCTTACTCTTCCGAAGTACAGTTTTATGACAACGTGAAGAACTTCTTTGATGACGCCTTCACGCAGAAGCACAACCTGGCCTTCACAGGCGGTAACGAAGCTGCACAGTACCGCATCTCCGGTTCTTTCACTGATGCGCAGGGTTTCATCCCGAACACAGGTCTGGAGCGCATCACGCTTTCTTCAGCTATCACGGCGAAGTTGAGCAACCGTCTTTCTACAGACGTAACGTTCGACTATACCCGTTCTGACAATGACCAGGCTTTCAGAGGGGCCGGTGGTCCTTTGCTGCAGCTGCTGCGCTGGCCATCTACTGACGACGCCAGTAATTACCTGACGCCAACTGGTAACAGAAGAGATTTCGGTTCTTACTCAACTGCTATTGAGAACCCGTTCTTCAACGTGAACAAGAACATCTTCAACTCCCTGACGGACCGTTATAGACTGAATGCCAGCCTGACAGCTGATGTGACAGACTGGATGAAACTCGTAGGTCAGGCAGGTGTAGACTATTACACGGAGAAAAACACGATCGTACGTCACCCAGAATCTAACGCAGGCCGCTCTTTCGGCGGTATCTTCGACCAGGCCGTGATCACAAACCGTAACCTGACGTTCCAGTACTATGCCCAGTTCACAGCGCCAACGCTGTTCAACGACAAACTGCGTACCGACCTGAAACTGGGTAGCACGGTATACGATTGGAACACGTTCAGTGCAGCCGCTACCGGTGAGCAATTCATGGCACCGAACCTGTACTCGATCAACAACACGGCTCTTACAACACAGCGTGCTTACAACAACCTGACGCAGCGCCGTCTGGTAGGTGCCTGGGGTAGCTTCAACGCCAGCTACAACGACATCCTCTTCCTGACTTTGACAGGCCGTAACGACTGGAGCTCTACGCTGCCAGTGCAGAACAACTCATTCTTCTATCCGTCTGCCGGTCTGAGCTTTGTGTTTACCGAGCTGGAGCCATTCCAGGGTTTCAAGAACGTGCTGTCTTATGGTAAGTTGAGAGGCTCTATTGCCCAGGTAGGTAAAGACGCCCGTCCGTACAGCATCCGTCCGTTCTACGAAACGGCTATGACAACGGGTGGTGGTTTCCGTTACGGTTTCACTGGCCCAAGCCTGAACCTGCGTCCGGAAATGACAACCTCTTACGAGTTCGGTACAGAGTTGAAGTTCTTCAACGACCGTTTCGGCATCGATGCGACTTACTTCAAGAAGAAGTCTGTTGATCAGATCGTGCAGAACCTGCGTCTGAGCTATGCCACTGGTTTCGTACTGATGACCTTTAACGCCGGTGAGATGGAGAACTCAGGTATAGAGCTTCAACTGAACGGCACGCCTGTGGAGAACAGCAATTTCAGATGGGATGTGTTGTTGAACTACACGAAGAACAACAGCAAGCTGACGAAACTTCCTGGCGACGTGCAGGAGTTCTACAACTCTGACACCTGGTTGTATGGCAACGTGCGTGTAGGCTCACGTGTGGATGGTCCGTTGACTACCTTCACTGGCTACGACTACCAGCGCAACGACAACGGTGACGTGCTGATCAACCCATCAACTGGTCTGCCTATCCTGAACACGAGCGAGTGGGCCATAGTTGGTGACCGTAACCCGGACTTCAACATCGGTCTGACAAATACCTTCACTTACAAAAACCTGTCACTGAACTTCCTGCTCGACATCCGCAAAGGCGGTGACGTGTACAACGCCACAGAGCACTACCTGACAGTAACTGGTTTGAGCAAGCGCACGCTCAACAGAGAAGAGCCGCGCATCGTGACAGGTGTGTTGAAAGACGGTCTGGAAAACACTGCCACTCCAACGCAGAACAACATTCCGATCGACCTGTACAGAAACTCTACTTACTGGTCGTCTATCTACCCACACCAGAGCTTCATCGAGAAGGACGTGAACTGGGTACGTATGCGTGACGTGACACTGAACTACCGCATGCCATCCAGCATCATGGAGCGTGTTAAGTTCATCGAAGACCTGAACGTGTTTGTAACAGGTACCGACCTGTTCCTGATCACAAACTACTCTGGTCTGGATCCGGTTGCGAACGGTAACTCTGCTGCAGTAGGTGGTGCCGGTGGTTCCGGCCTCGATTACGGTAACTTCCCGTTGCCTAGAGGAATTAACTTTGGTATTAGAGCAGGATTTTAATTAAGATGAAAATGAGAAAGATATTAGTTGCTTCTCTTATAGCGGCCAGCGTGTTTTCGGCGTCTGGTTGTAAAGATTACCTCGACGTAAACACAAACCCGAACGGTCCGGATGCCTTGTTGCAGCCGGAGCTGTTCCTCCCGCAGATACAGTCTGAAATGGCGGTAGCGGTGCAGTGGGACGGCCGCTTTGCCGGTCAGTATGTGCAGAACTGGGCTTCTACAGCAGCAGACAATGCAATTGACCTGCACGCCAACCCACTGTCTGACTCCTACGCACAGCTCTGGAGAGCCGTGTACTGGAGCATGGGCTACAACCTTTCGGACATGATCGAGAGTGGCGAGCGCAGCAAGAAGTACGATTTTGTAGGCGTAGGCCACATCATGCGTGCCTACGGCTGGCAAAACCTCACCGACTATCATGGTCCGGTGATCATGACAGAGGCCTTTGATGCTGACAGACGTGTTTTCAACTTCGACGAGCAGCAGGTTGTTTACCCAGAGGTACAACGTTTGCTGGAGGAAGGCATCAAAAGCCTGGAGCGTACAGACGGGCTGGATGCCGCCAATTCTGGCTTGAGCAAAGGCGACCTGATCTATGCAGGAAACCGTGAGCGCTGGAAGAAGTTTGCCTACGGTCTAATGGCCATCAATGCACACCGCCTGACTAACAAGAGCTCTTACGATCCGGACAAAGTGATCGCGTATGTGGACCAGTCGCTTGCCAGCAATGCTGACAACGCCATGATCCGCTTCCAGGGAGAAGTGAGCGCTAACACAAACTTCTTCGGACCGATCCGTAACAACATCGCTTCTAACCGCCAGACAGACTACATCGTAGGCTTGCTGGATGGTACCAACCCATCGCTGCGTGACGAGAACCTGGTGGCGACTGATCCGGTATTTGAAGGCCAGCACCTTAAAGACCCACGTCTGACTGCTATGCTGGCGCCTTCGCCAGATGGCCAGTACAGAGGCCTTCGTTCAGGAAAAGGCATCACAGGTATACCTGCTGCAGAGATTCCGAACAACCTGTGGGGTGCTGTGGGTGTGTCTACTGCTCAAACCCGTCAGATCTACATTTTCGGTAACGCGGCTCCTTTCCCACTCATGACCTACTCGCAGCTGCAGTTTATTAAAGCAGAGGCTGCCTGGATCGCGGGTAAGAAGGACGTAGCGCTGGATGCCTACACCAAAGGTGTTACAGCACACATCGACTTCTCACGCGCCTATGCACCGGACCCGGCTATGTTTGATCAGCGCAAGGCGGCTTACCTCGCCAGCGAAGAAATGATGCCAAAAACCAGCGAAGGCCTGACGCTTTCTAAGATCATGCTGCAGAAATATATTGCGACATGGGGCTGGGGCTTCCTGGAAACCTGGTCAGACATGAGAAGGTACCACTACAACCAGGATGGCGAAGTATACACAGGCTTTGTACTACCTGAGCTACTGCACGTGACTAACCAGGGAGTGCCTGCTTACAGAGCACGTCCGAGATACAACTCAGAGTACATGTGGAATCAGGAGTCGTTGCGTTCTATCGGCGGTTTCGACGAGAACTACCACACTTATGAAACTTGGTTCAGCAAACACGAATAATCAGAAAAAGAGATGATGAAGATATTTAAAAGAGCATTCTTGTTTTTGGCTGCAGGCATCCTATTGGGAGCCTGCGAAAAAAACGCCATCCCTGAAGTGACAGAGCCCGTGCAGGACGGTGGCGCGTATGTGAAGTTCTTCTTCCAGGTGGAAGGAGCCCCACGCGCCAACTTTTACCTGGACAGCAAGAAAGTGACAGGTGTAGCACCTACTACAAGTAACATCGTACTGGGCAACCTCTATGGCTCGGTATACCCAAGCAACGCCTACGCATTGGTGCCTGCTGGTAGCTTCAACATGAGCGCGATCGATACAGTGGCAGGAGCCGGCACGGCCGATGTACTGGCAAGCACTTCTGTGAGCATGGCTGCTAACAAGCATTACTCGGCTTACCTGGCGGGTACTCCTGAAAGTTATGAAGTGTTTATGGTGGAGGACAACCTGCCGCCAGCCGACTACACCAAAATCTGGTGGCGCTTTATGAACACGATGGCCAACATGCCATTTGCCGTGGATGCTTACGCAGTGCGTTCTGCCGTGGCAGCAACTGAGACAAAGCCAGCTGAGCCAGTTGAAGTATACGAGTTAGGCAAAGGACTTGAGTTTAAACAGCATGGCCCATACGTGGAGCTGAAGCCGGGAACCTATACCTACAAGGTGTTTGCCTCTGGTACTGAGTACGATCCTGCTACTTCACCTTCTTATATTCAGCAGTCATTTGCCGTAGCGTCTTTAGGACGTGTTTACACTACGCAGATTCGTGGCACTTACGCTGAAAAGCCAAAAGCGGCCCAGATAGATTACTGGAGAGAGAGATAAGGTGGTAAACCCGGGGCTGCGCTGGCCTCGGGTTATTTTCCGCCTTGCTTTTAATTAAATGCAGGTTGGCACAAGGCCGTCTTGCATAGCAGCATAAATAGTGATAGATTAGCTTACGAATAGTTTTATACCATGAAAGAGCCCCTCCTTTACTAAACCTATCGGAGGGCTTTTTTTTAGCCACCTCTTACCCAACCGGAACAATGATTAGAAACTTTACACTTTTAGCCACCCTGCTGCTCAGCTCGATCAGCCTTTTTGCCCAGGTATCAAAGCAACCCCCCAAACGGGAGTTCAGAGGTGTCTGGATCGCGACAGTACAGAACATTGACTGGCCCTCCAAGCCCAAGCAGGGCGTAGACTCCCAGCAGCAGATGCAGGAGCTGATAGACATCTTCGACGCCCATCAGAAAACAGGTATAAACGCCATCATGCTGCAGGTGCGCCCCTCGGCCGACGCATTTTACGCCAAAGGCCGTGAGCAGTGGAGCATGTTCCTGACTGGCAAGCAGGGCACGCTGCCCGAGCCATTTTACGATCCGCTGGAGTTTGCCATTGAAGAGGCTCACAAGCGCGGGATGGAGCTGCACGCCTGGATCAACCCTTATCGTGCCTCGACCAGTTTGGTGGACTCTCTGGTGAGCACCGAGCACATCTCCCGCATTCAGCCGGACTGGTTCTTTACCTACGGCGATAAGAAATATTTTAACCCCGGTCTGCCCGAAGTGCGCCACTACCTCGTGGACGTGATCATGGACGTGGTGCGCAACTACGACATCGACGGCATTCACTTCGACGACTACTTCTACCCATACCCAGGCAAAGCCGCCTTGCCCGACTCGATCACCTACATGCTGCACAAGCAAGGTATAGCGAACGTAGAAGACTGGCGACGCAACAACGTGGATCAGCTGATCAAAGACCTGTCAGTAGAAATAAAGAAAGAAAAGGAGCACGTAAAGTTCGGTATTAGCCCCTTCGGCATCTGGCGCAACAAGGCCCAGGACCCGATGGGCTCTGAGAGCAATGGCCTGTCAGGGTATAGCGCCCTGTATGCCGATGCCCGCAAGTGGGTGCAGGAAGGCTGGATCGACTACATCAATCCGCAGCTTTACTTTCCCTTCGGCTATACCCCGGCTCCTTATGAGAAACTGCTGGACTGGTGGGCGGCCAATGCCAATGGCAAGCACGTATACGTAGGCCAGGGCGCCTACCGTGCCATGGAAGACCGCGAAGGCTGGCGCGACAGACAGCAGCTGCCAAACCAGGTACGCTACCTGCGCGACAATCCGCGGGTACAGGGCAGTGTGTACTTCAGTTCCCGATCGCTCACCAACAACCTGGCTGGCTTCCGCGACTCGCTGCAGCACGACCTGTACCGCTACCCGGCCCTACAACCCGTTATGCCCTGGTTAGGTATAGACAAGCCTGCCCAGCCAGATGCGCTGCGCGAAGACAAGTTCCTGCTCGTTTTCCCGCGCCTGCGCAAAGCCGTTATCAGATGGGATTATCCGGACCAGGAGGAGGATGTTTATGGTTTTGTGGTGTACCGCTTCGACGAGAACGAGCCGATTAACCTGGAACACGCCCGCAACATCCGCCATATTCAGTTCAACGATTACGAGCTGGGCTTCTATGATGAGACAGCCGAACGCGGAAAGACCTACAAATATGTGGTAACAAGCATCGACCGGCTTAAGAATGAGAGTGCTCCTTCTAATATATACCTGAAGAAGCTGCGTTAGAAAAAGGCAGGCACTGTATAACCAGAAACGTCCGGAAAAACTGTAAGACATGAACAGAAAGAAGACAGTAGTGGCACTGGTACTAGCGGCCCTTGTGGCCGCGGCCAATGCTATTGCTTTTTCCAACAAGGCTATCCCTGATTTTGAGAAAGAGTCAGGTATAGCCGCCAATGGTCCGGCCTGGATCCGCATCAACCAACTGGGCTATACCCCGACAGGTATAAAGGTAGCGGTATGGGGGAGCAAGTCGAAGGGGAAGCTGAAACGTTTCCAATTGGTTGACGCAACCACCAACAAAGTGGTCTTCAAAGGCAAGGCTGGCGAGGCGTTTGGCGCTTACGGTCCCTTCGAGGAATCTTTCCGCCTTAACTTCACGGAATTCACCAAGCCGGGTAGGTACTACCTGCAGGCCGGAGAAGCAAAGTCGCCGGAGTTCCTAATCGATGCGGACGTGTACAAAGGTACCGCTGACTTTGCATTGCGCTACATGCGCCAGCAGCGCAGCGGCTTCAATCCCTACCTGAAAGACTCCTGCCACACGCACGACGGCTATACCATGTACGGCCCGATGCCCGACAGCACCATCATCGACGTGTCTGGTGGCTGGCACGATGCCTCCGATTACCTGCAATATGCCACTACTTCGGCCAATGCCACATACCACCTGCTGGCTGCCTACCGCGACTTCCCGGGTGTTTTCACAGACAAGCACCAGGCCAACGGACTCGAAGGCACCAACGGCGTGGCGGACGTACTCGACGAAGCGAAATGGGGGCTGGACTGGCTCCTGAAAATGCACCCACGCGAAGATTGGTTGTTCAACCAATTGGCTGACGACCGCGACCACCAGGGCATGCGCCTTCCAACGAATGACCCTGTCGACTATGGCATGGGCAAAGGCGGGCCACGGCCCGTGTACTTCGCCTCTGGGGAGCCGCAGGGTCTTGGTAAGTACCAGAACAGAGCGACCGGAGTGGCTTCTATCGCCGGTAAGTTCACCAGTGCCTTCGGACTGGCGGCACAGGTATACAGCGGGCAGGAGAAAGAACTGGCCAGCCTATTCAGTACCAAGGCACTTTCGGCTTACAAACTGGGCCTTGCCAAGCCAGGCGTTGCACAGACTGCCCCCAACAGAGCTCCTTATTTTTATGAGGAAGACAACTGGGTGGACGACATGCAACTGGGTGCGGCGGCGCTTTACCAACTGACCGGCAAGCAGGAATTTTTTAAGCAAGCCTACAACTACGGTCTTCAGGAAAAGGTGACGCCATGGATGGGTGCCGATACGGCCCGTCACTACCAGTGGTACCCGTTTCACAACTTTGGGCACTTTGAGCTGGCCAAGAAGTCTGATGACAAGACGAAGGAAGAGCTGGTTGGTTTTTACAAAGAAGGTATAGAGCGCGTGTATGCAAAAGCTAAAAAGAACGCCTTTTACCGGGGGGTGCCATTCATCTGGTGCTCCAACAACCTGACCACTTCATTTGCGATCCAGAGCTTTCTGTACCGCCAACTATCCGGCGACCAGACTTACGCAGAGCTGGAGCAGGCCAATTTCGACTGGCTGTTTGGCGTAAACCCTTGGGGAACGAGCATGGTATACGGCCTGCCAGCCCACGGCGACACGCCTACTGATCCGCACTCTGCTTTCACCCGACTGAACAAGTACCCGATTGACGGCGGGTTGGTGGACGGGCCGGTGTACGGCAGCATCTTCAACAACCTGCAGCATCTGAAGCTATACAGCGAGGATGCCTACGCCGAGTTCCAGTCTAAGCTGGCCGTATACCACGACGACTTCGGAGACTACAGCACCAATGAGCCGACGATGGACGGTACCGCTTCGCTGATCTACCTGCTGGCCTCCAAAGAGTATAGCTCACAGGAGGGGAGGCCGGTAAAAAAGTAACAATAGATCGCCATGGGGCGATCATCCGGGGCGATACGACTTCCCGGCAAATCGCACTGATTTTTACCGGCGATGAGTTTGCAGACGGAGGGGAGGTCATCAGCAAAGTGCTGAAGAAGCACCAGGCCAAAGCCTCCTTCTTCCTCACAGGCCGCTTTTACCGGAATCCGGCTTTCAAGGGCTTGATCCGAGGGCTTAAAAAAGACGGACATTACCTGGGAGCGCACTCCGACGAGCACCTGCTGTACTGTGACTGGACAAAACGCGATAGTCTGCTGGTGACGCAGGAGCAGTTCAGGGAGGACCTGCGTCGGAATTACCAGCAAATGGAAGCCTTTGGGATAAAGGAATCAGACGCGCCTTACTTTCTGCCGCCATACGAATGGTACAACCGCAGCATCGCCAATTGGACAACCGAGGAGGGGCTGCAGCTGGTAAACTTTACGCCAGGCACCCGCTCTGCCGCCGACTATACCTACCCCGAAATGGGCAACCGGTATGTGAGTTCGGAAACGGTGCTGCAGTCCATCATAGGGTATGAGGCCAGGGACAGAAACGGGTTGAATGGTTTTATGCTGTTTCTGCACATCGGCACGGACCCCAGGCGGGAAGACAAGTTTTACAACCGTCTGGATGAAATGATGACCCTGCTGGAGCAGAAAGGCTACCAGTTTGTGAGGCTGGATGATCTTTTGGAGCAAAAACAATAGAGCTGCGCAATACCTGCGACTTTAAAGAAATGACTGAATGAAAAAGATACTGATATTGGTGTGTGCCCTTGCCGGGTTGATGAGTTGCCAGAAACCAGCGGCCACTTCCGATACATCGCTTATACCGGAAGGTATAACGTTTCTGTCACGGGAGGAGTGGGGAGCTAAGGACCCTGTGCTGCCGATGCGGGCCCATAAACTGACGAGGCTGACTATCCACCATACCGGTGTGCCGCAGCTGTTTGACCGTAGCCTGACTGACAAGCTCCGCAACCTGCAAAAGTTCTCACAGGAAGATAGCCCTCTGGCGGATGGCCGCATGAAACCGGCTTGGGCCGACGTGCCTTATCACCTGTATGTTGATGTTAATGGAGCAGTGGGTGAGGCGCGGGACCTAAACTACGCTGGTGACTCCAACACTAGTTACGATCCGGCGGGTCATCTGCTGGTGGTGGTAGAGGGTAACTTTGAAAAGGAGGCAATTACCGAGGCGCAGATGAAGACGCTAGAAAAACTGGTGCCTGCTCTGGCCAGGCGCTTTGGTATACCGGCTGACAGCCTGGGAACACACAAGGATTTTGCCCAAACCACCTGTCCGGGTTCCAGGTTGTACTCCGAACTGCCACGCTTTAGGCAACTGATTAAGGGTAATTAACTGCCAGGTGCAGCCGCGTTGTGCGGGTTTATGCAGGTATAACTGCTGTCAATTAAATTTTAAAATCCTTGTTTTTGCGTGTTCTTGCCGGTTTATGAAAAAAACATGCTTAAAAATTTGGACTACTCGAATACGGTCACTATTTTTAACTTAAATAAAGGGACAGTATTCGTTTTGCTCATGCGCTTTTGTGCGGTTTTCTGCGCTAGTTCTCCAAACAAAAGTCGCGTGAGCAGGATGGATACATTTTTAGTTTAGCCTCACCGGGTCCTTTTGTTTTACCAATGCCTTGAATCAATGACAATACAAAGGTATGTAGCGTTCATCGCTCTATTGCTGGTTTCCAGCCTTTGCCAGGCACAATCATTTCAGTTCGCCTTTGTATCCGATACCCACATCGGCAATCCCACCGCACAGGAAGACCTCGAGCGCACCATCGCCGACATCAATGCCAATCCAAACCTTGAATTTGTGGTCATTACCGGTGACATTACCGAGTTTGGTTCTGATGAAGAGCTCAAACTGGCCAGGCAGATCTTCGATACAATCAGGAAGCCCTGGTACATCGTGCCCGGCAACCACGACACCAACTGGTCGGAGAGCGGCAGCAACAGCTTTCGGGTAGTTTTCGGGGCGGAGACGTTCGCTTTTACACACAAAGGCTACCTCTTTGCCGGTACCGGCTCGGGGCCGAACATGCGCATGGGGCCGGGGCAGATACCGCGCGAGAACATCGTGTGGCTTGACTCTGTGCTGAACCACATGCCGGATTCTGAGATGCCGATTGTTTTCCTGAACCACTACCCGCAGGACTCATCACTCAACAACTGGTATGACGTTACCGACCGGCTGCGCGCCCGCAACACCCAACTCATTCTGCACGGCCACGGCCATGGCAACCGCAAGTTTAGCTACGATGGTATACCTGCCGTGATGGGCCGCTCTAACCTGCGCGCCAAAGATCCGGTAGGCGGCTACAACATTGTCACTATTGCCGATGGGAAAGCCAGTTTTGAGACCCGCAAGCCTGGTATAGAAACATTGCCGCAATGGCTGGAAGTGCCGCTGGTGAAGCATGATTTCGCCAATGACCCGACCAGGCACCACCGACCGTCTTTCGCTGTAAACGGGCTATACCCTGACGTAAAGCTGGTTTGGGAGTACCAGGACGATAGCGACGTGGGCGCTGGAACAGCGGTGTATAAGAACCTGGTGATTGCGACCAACACTACAGGTCAGGTATACGCCCTGGATAGCAAAACCGGAAAGCGCAAGTGGACTTACCGTACCAACGGCAAAATCTACTCCACGCCGGCTGTAGCCAAAGGCTATGTAGTAGTGGGGTCTTCTGATAACAACATCTTTTGCCTCTCTGCGGCCACAGGTAGGCTGGTTTGGAAATTCACTGCCAACAGACCGGTACTGGGCTCGCCCCTCATAGAGAAAGGAGTGGTCTACATTGGGGCTTCTGACGGCCACTTCCGGGCGCTTGATCTGAAAACAGGCAAATTGCGTTGGGATTTCGATCAGGTAAACAATTTTGTCGTAACAAAGCCCTTGCTTTACCAGGGCAAGGTATACTTCGGCAGCTGGGGCAACGAATTCTATGCGCTCGATGCGAAAACTGGTCAGCTGGCCTGGAAGTGGAGCAACGGCTCCAGCAACCGCATGTTCTCACCGGCCGCCTGCTACCCGGTAGCCGCCAATGGCCGTATTTTCATAGTAGCCCCCGACCGCTTTATGACTTCACTTAATGCGAACACAGGTGAAGTAGTGTGGCGGGAGCAGATGAAGGAAGGCCGCGTGCGGGAGTCAATGGGTATTTCGGATGATGGGCAGCTGGTCTATGTGAAAACGATGGACGGACAGGTATACGGCGTTTCCACTTCAGCCAATGCCCTACAGGTAGATTGGAAATCGGCGTTGCAGCTGCCTTACGAGCTGGCCCCTTCGGCTATTATCGAACACAACAATGTCGTGCTGGTGCCCTCGCACTCCGGCCTGGTCAGCGCGCTTGACCGCCAGAATGGAGAAGTGCTTTGGAAATACAAGAGTTCAAACAGTCTCATGAACCCGGTGATGCCACTTGGCAAAAACAGAGTGGTCGTGAGCACAATGGATGGGAAGATCGCCTGCCTGGAGTACGAGCCTGCCAAATAAGGTATAGCCGCACAGGTACAACGATCGATTTAGAAGGATTTATACTTACACAAAATGGAAATTACAACCGAGAAAGACTCGAACTATAGCGACCTGGAAAAGATGTCGGTGAGGGAAGTGCTGGAGAACATCAACCGGGAAGACAAAAGCGTACCCCTTGCCGTTGAAAAGGCAATTCCACAAATAGAGAAACTGGCTGAGGTAGTGGCGGATCGCATGAAAAAAGGTGGCCGCTTGTTCTACATCGGCGCCGGCACCAGCGGCCGTTTGGGCGTGGTGGATGCTTCGGAGTGCCCGCCAACATTCGGTGTGCCATTTGATATGGTGGTAGGTCTGATTGCCGGTGGTGACACAGCCATCCGCAAAGCCGTTGAGTTTGCCGAAGACGATATGGAGCAGGCTTGGGAAGACTTAAAGGAGTATGGTCTTGACGAGCATGACGTGATCGTAGGTATAGCCGCCTCTGGTACCACGCCTTACGTGATCGGTGGTCTGCGTATGGCCAACGAATATGGTCTGGCAACCGGCTGTATCGTGTGCAACACCGGCAGCCCGGTAGCTGCAGAGGCTCAGTACCCGGTTGAGGTGGTAGCAGGTCCTGAGTTCGTGACCGGCAGCACCCGCATGAAAGCCGGCACTGCCCAGAAATTGGTGTTAAACATGCTCAGCACAACCGTTATGATCCAGTTGGGCCGCGTGCGTGGCAACAAGATGGTGGATATGCAGCTGACCAATCACAAGCTTTACCACCGCGGCGTGCGCATGGTGATGTCGGAGACCGGTGCTGATGAAGCAACCGCATCTGCTCTGCTGGAGAAGCATGGAAGTGTGCGGAAGGCTGTAGCGAGTGTGTTTGTGTCGAAGTAGGGCTTCTGCCTTCTTGCTTTAAAGCTTCTGGAAGGCACTGCCCTCGCTCGCGTCCTGCGAGTGTGAGATGTACAGCGGACTCTGGCCGCTTGAGCAGAAGTTTTTGCTAGTATAGCGGCGGCTGTTGCAGGTATAGCAAGCAGAGTTATCTTATAGCTTCGCCTGTGCGGCGGGCACCTTCTTTTTGTCTTGACACAAAAAGAAGGCAAAAAAGTCAAGATGCTCCAAATCGAGGGCCCCTACCCCCACTCGCTGACCGCTCAAACAGTGGAGCGTCGTTTTGTGCACCTGGCACGGTGATCTGTTGCATAGTCCAGGGGGCAAGTTAGTCTTTCGATGTCTGTCAGCGGAACTTGCGAGTAAAGTAACTTACTACGCTTATACCTAACAAATGGCAGCTAAAGGTTTCCCACCTTGGATAAGTCGAAGATCCTGAACTTGTTTCGGGAGAGGGGTTAGAAGTTGTTGGACCCGTTTTAGCAATGGAACCGCTGCAGCGACAAGGCTTATACCTGTGAGTTGGTAATGGCCAAAATTCCCCTCTTGGGAGGGGCAGGGGTGGGTTATAGCAACTACTTAACCTCCGGGGGGAGGGCCCCTCTAATTCAACCAAGATCCTTTCAGGATGACAAAAAAAAGATTGAAACAATCCTTCTCTAGAGAAGGGGGCAGGGTTGGGTATCACCAGGATTGGTATTTGATGTCAAAAACTACAGAGCGGAATCTACTAACTGGCAATTGCAAACTCCATGCCTGCAGGTAGGGATAGTTGGATCAGGCATCTGCGAAAATCCTGTAAATCCCTGAATCCTGAAAATCCTTGGGGTAGGGCCCTATATGGAGATTCAAACATGCTGGGGCAAGGTTTTAACAGAGCTGATCCTGTAACATTACCGCCATTTCGGCAAAACTTAGTAACTTACAATCATGTGCGGAAGCGCTTGGTATAGGCAGAGGTGCCGACGGCCATCTTTCGCGAATGAACAATTAACGTATTATGTCGCCAATTATCCTTCTATCTTTCCTGATCGGCTATTTCGCGGTGCTGATAGGTATATCCTATTTTACCTCGAAAGGCGCTTCAGATAACTCCAGTTTCTTTATCGCCAACCGCAATTCGAAGTGGTACTTCGTGGCCTTTGGTATGATCGGTACTGCCTTGTCAGGCGTGACCTTCATCTCGGTGCCGGGGGCGGTGATCAACAGTAGTTTCGGCTATTTCCAGTTTGTGCTCGGCAACACGGTCGGTTTTGTCCTGATCGCCTTTGTGCTCCTGCCACTCTACTACCGCATGAACCTGATCTCCATCTATACCTATCTGGAGAAGCGATTCGGCTATTGGAGCTACAAATCAGGGGCGATGATTTTTTTGGTGTCGCGCACCATTGGTTCGGCTTTCAGACTATACCTGGTGGCCATCGTGCTGCAGCGCTTCATCTTCGATGCATGGAACGTGCCATTCGTGGCAACGGTAGCGATTTGCCTTATTCTGATCTGGCTCTATACCCACAAAGGCGGTCTCAAGACGATTGTAATTACTGATACGCTGCAGACCGTGTTCATCATTGGTTCTGTTATCTTCTCCATCATCTTCATCGCCAATAGCCTCGACCTGAACGTGGTGCAAACCTTTGAGGCGGTGAAGAACAGCTCTTACTCCAAGATGTTCTTCTGGGAAGATTTTCTGGGAACAAAGAGCCACTTCCTGAAGCATTTCATCGGCGGTATTTTCGTGACCATCGCCATGACGGGCCTGGACCAGGACCTGATGCAGAAGAATCTGAGCTGCAAAAACATCGGCGAGGCGCAGAAGAACATGCTCACCTTCACGGGCGTTTTCGTGTCGATCAACATTTTCTTTCTGAGTGTAGGCGCTTTGCTCTACATGTATGCCGAAGCCAATGGCATTGACGTGACGGCCTTGGCAACTCCTGACCACCTGTTCCCGGAAATTGCCCTGAACCACATGGCCATGATTCCGGCCATCATCTTTATGCTGGGCCTGACCGCCGCTACTTTTGCCACGACTGACTCAGCGCTGACAGCACTTACCACTTCTTTCTGCGTGGATTTCCTGAACTTCACCAAAAAGGCCAATCATGACGATATCAAGCTAATCCGCACCCGCCATTTAGTGCACGTCGGGTTTTCGGTGGTGATGTTGCTGGTGATCCTGGTGTTCAGGCTTATTAACGACGATTCTGTGGTGAACGCCATCTTTAAAGCGGCCGGCTATACCTATGGTCCGCTGCTGGGCTTGTTTGCATTCGGTATGGCCAACAAGCGTGCCGTGGCCGACAAACTGGTGCCTTACATCTGCATCCTTTCACCGATCCTGACTTATGTGCTGGACAGCAACTCTGTTGATTGGACAGGTTATGCTATGGGTTTTGAGCTGATTGTGGTCAATGCCGCCATTACCTTTATCCTGTTGTTGGTGACCAGCAAGCCAGGGGGCGGTATGATGATGGATGCCCTGGAAGAGGCCGAAAGAGGTCCCAAAGTGAAACAGACAACTTACTAAGAACTTACCTCCTATGGATATAGCATTGCTTTTGGAGAGCATTTTGCCAAAAGCGCGCATACGGGCACGCCTGATCGATGTCGTGTCCTACGCTTCTGACGCGGGCTTTTACTACTTGAGGCCGAAGGCCGTGGTGCAGCCGGTGTCAGTAGAGGAGATCAAACAGCTTTTCGCCTTTTCACATCAGCATAAGGCACCGCTTACATTCCGTACGGCCGGTACCAGCCTTTCCGGGCAGTCGATTACAGACGGCATACTGGTTGATTTGAGCCAGTTCTGGAACAGGGTGCAGGTAGAACAGGAGGGGGCACAGGTACGGGTACAGCCCGGCGTGATCGGTGCCATTGTGAACGCGCACCTGCGTCCGTACAAGCGCAAAATCGGTCCGGACCCGGCCAGTATCAATTCGGCTATGATGGGCGGTATCCTTTCTAACAACGCCAGTGGCATGTGCTGCGGCGTGAGCAAGAACTCCTACCATACCACCCGGTACATCAGCTTCGTGCTGCCAAATGGACAGTGCTATACTACCGAAAAGCAAATTGACTACCTGCGCTTCAGCGAGGAGTGCCCGGAGCTATACCTGACGCTGCAGCAGATCAAGCAACAGATTCGCAACAATCCGGAACTGCACTACCTGATCCGGCACAAGTATAAGACCAAGAACACGGTTGGTTACTCTGTCAACGCCTTCATCGATTTTGAGCACCCACTCGATATCATGGCACACTTGCTCATTGGGGCAGAAGGTACCCTGGGCTTCATTGCCGAGGCGGTGCTTCAAACCGTACCCGATTATCCGGCCAAATCGACGGCTTTACTTTACTTCCCCGACATTTACGCTGCCTGCCAGGCCATCGTGCCACTGACAGAGGCGGGTGCTGAAGCCGTGGAGTTGATGGACAGGGCTTCGTTGCGCTCCATCGAGCACATGGCAGGTGTACCGGCTGTGATTAAAACCTTGCCAGAAACAGCAGCGGCTCTGTTGGTCGAGTTTCAAGCGGACACACACGAAGAGGTACAGGCGAAGATTCTGAAATTCATGGCGCTGGCACCCGAACTGGCCTTGCTGGAGCAACCTGTCTTCACAACCGACCCTATCGAACAGGGACTGCTATGGAAGGTGCGCAAAGGTATGTTCCCGGCCGTGGGCGCCGTGCGTGCCAGTGGCAGTACCGTATTGCTTGAAGATATTGCCGTACCGGTTGCTCAACTTGGCGACGCTATCCTAGATTTGCAGGAGCTCTTCCGAAAGCATGGGTATAGCAACGCCATCATTTTTGGGCACGCCAAAGACGGCAACATCCATTTTGTGGTGACGCAAGCCTTTGACTCGCCGGAAGAAGTGACCCGCTACGACCGTTTCTTGAAAGAAGTGGTGAAGCTGGTGGTGAAAAAATACGAGGGTGCCCTGAAAGCCGAGCACGGCACGGGTCGCAACATGGCGCCGTTTGTAGAGACCGAATGGGGGCCGGAGATATACCGCATCATGAAAGCGTTGAAACAGGTAGTAGATCCGGAGAACCTGCTTAACCCTGGCGTGATCATCAACCACGACCAAAACGCCCACATCCAACACCTGAAGGAACTGCCGAAGGTGGAGGAGGAAGTGGACCGCTGCATGGAGTGTGGTTTCTGCGAGCACAAATGCCCAAGCCGCAACCTGACGCTCACGCCACGCCAGCGCATTGTGGTGCGCCGCGAACTGCTGAACCTGCAACGTAAAGGCAAGAAGAAAGAGCATAAAGAGCTCCTGAACCAATACCAGTACGACGGGCTGGACACCTGCGCCGTAGATGGCCTCTGCGCCACCGCCTGTCCGGTAGACATCAACACCGGTGACCTGGTGAAGCGCCTGCGCCGCGAGAACCACAGCGAGCTGGCAAACCAGGTGGCGCTGATGGTGGCCAAGAATTTCAAACCTGTGTCGTCAGTTGTTAAGTTTGGGTTGCAGGCAGGAGCGGGTGTGAATAAACTCCTGGGTGCCAACACACTCTCTAGGCTGACAGAAGAAGTGAAGGACATGATCCCATCATTCCCGCTTTGGACAAAGCAACTGGCCCCGGCGCCAGGTATAGCCAAATCTATGGCTAACGCGACAGCACCTGTAGCAGAGGCTGCTGTTGTTTACTTCCCGACGTGTATTTCCCGTACCATGGGCGCTGCAGAGTCAGACAAGAAAAACATCATCGATACCTTCAAAAGTGTGTCGGATAAAGTAGGGCTGAAATTTACTATACCAGAGAATGTGCAAGAGGCCTGCTGCGGACAGATATTTTCTTCCAAAGGGTATAGCCAGGCATTCGCTTACACTGCCAATGAAACGATAGAGAAAGTATGGCAGTGGACGGACAAAGGCCGTTTGCCGCTGGTGCTCGATATCACCTCCTGCACCCATACCTTGCAGAACTGCCGTCCGGTGCTCACTGCCGAGAACAAGCAGAAGTTCGACTCTATCAAGATCATCGACAGCATCGACTACATCGCCGACTTCATCCTTCCCCAAGCCACTGTTCAGCGCAAGAAAGCAAACATAGTGCTGCACCCTGTTTGCTCTTTGCAGAAAATGGGGCTGGAAGGGCGCTTTGTAAGTATAGCCAGACAGCTGGCTGAGGAAGTAACTGTACCGATGCACGCGGGTTGCTGCGGCATGGCCGGCGACCGTGGTTTCATAGTGCCAGAGCTCACCGCATCCGCCACTGCACCGGAGGCAGCCGAGGTAAAACAGCGGGAGTATGACGGGTATTACTCTTCAGCCAAAACCTGCGAAATGGCAATGACAGAAGCGGTTGGCCGCAACTACGAGTCGATTGTCTATCTGCTGGATGAGTGTTTGTAATTATGAAGCAAGTCCAGAAAACACTAGCGCCCGCTTCAGTTAGGAGCAGGCGTTGGTGTTTTTATTTTTCTATGGTCTTAGCTGTGAGCAGAAGCTGCTGAGGTATACTATTAGTAGTTATTGTTTCTTACTGTACATTTCTGTTACGGTAATCAATTCATCGGGCTCCGCGTCTTCAAAATCCCAACCGTATTCACGTTCTGTCAAGGTAATCTGCAAGGTCATGGAGTCACCTGAATAATCTACAACTTGGTAGCTCATCGGTTGAACTGATATGTCTGCATTTGGAGAAAGCGCAAGGTTCTTCCCATTCAAAGACCATTTGCCAATTACATAATTCCTTTGAAATACATTATCCCTTTTCAAAAGTAACCAGGTCGAGTTACTAATATCTTCCTGTAATTTTCCTTTCACATAAATACTTTTCGACTGCCAGTCACCGGTCAATTCAATTGGGTTGGCAGAGTCATCTTCACAAGAGGTGAAGAACAGCACGCTACTCATCAAGATGGCCAATCGGATAGTCTTCATGATCTTAAAATTAAGGTTATATACACTTAAACCGCTTCCACCACCGCGGCATACTCCATCAAGCTTGCATCTTCCGGCTTCAAATCCGTTATCAGGTAATGGATTGAGTTGAGGTCGCATACCTTCATGTTCTGGTCGGATCCGAGTTTTTCGGCGATGCTCATAATGGCGGTTTTCTTGGCAGAGCGGATCATGGCCTTCTTCACCTGCACCACTTCCCAGTCAGAGTCGGTGAGGCCGTCTTCTACAGAGAGGGAGTTAGTGCCGAGGATACACAGGTCCACCTTAATCTCGGAAAGTTGGTTGACCACCTGCGCGCCAATCATAATGTGGGAGTTCTTGGAGAGTTGACCGCCCAGCAAGATTACGTTGATATTGGGACGCTCGGCCAGTTCCAGCGCTACCAGCGGACTTACGGTGAAAAAGGTGCAGCGCAGGGTGTCAGGTATCATGCGGGCCACCTCGATCATGGTCGTACCACCGCCTACCAGTACACTCATACCATCCTGCAGCAAGTCGATCACCTTGCGGGCAATTTCTTTTTTTGACTCTTTGGCGTAGACCTCCGACTGACTGAAAGGATAGTGGAAAGATTTTGACAAGGCGCCACCGTGTACCTTCAGGATCTGACCACTTTCGGCCAACTCGTTCAGGTCTCTTCTAACGGTGTCTTCCGATACATTGAGCTTCAAGCTCAAATCCGATGAAAGCACCTTATTGTGCAGATTTATCTGCTTGATAATAAAAGCCTGCCGTTCCTCCTTTAACATCCTGGTCGTGTTTAATCTTTGAAAACCAAATATAGATTTTTTTCTGAAAATATGTAGGATGTTATATACACTGATTTTTGGTAAAGGATTTATAGAGATGCGTCACCGGTATCACCCTTTTTTCGAAGATATTTCCTCCAAAACAGGAGTTTTACACCATTAACCTACTCCTGTCCTCTCAAGAGAGGATCTTCCAGTAGAAAGTCTCCCTTTTAAAGGTTTGGGCTGTTTAATTATTAATACTAACCTCTTGAGGAAATTATAGGAGTGTCAATATCGGAAAAGAGATGCTAACTGTTAACTTCCGTGCAATTCTTCAACAAATGTAAACCCCCTCTCGCTCCCCTCAAGGGGAGAATTCGTCTGAATGGAACAGCCCCCCTTTGAAAGCAGGGCCATTTCATTTGTCATCCTGAAAGGATCTTGTGGGCTAGTCGCGAGAGCTTAACCTCCCTTTTCACAAGCTTCTTTACAGAATGACAGTGGTTGCGATGCATACTTCCTCAAAATGAAACGGCCCTGCCTTTGAAGGGGGCAAGGGATAACTACTCTGTGCGGACCTTTCTTCTCTCTAGGGATAGAGACCCTCGAAAAAGCTGGCAAACTATAGTAAACAAAAAAGCCTGCCCCAGCTAAGGAACAGGCTTTCATAGGTATAAATCTTCAACTTATACCTTCACATAAATCTTTTTCTTATCCATCCAGAAGCCGATCACCCACATCACCAGCATATAGGCCAGGGCGAAAAGGAGAGAGGCCGTCTTCCCTTCTGACCAACTCAGGAAGAGGTGGGTATAGAGCCACTTCTGCAGACTCATGTCGTCTATGCGGATGAAGTTGAGGAGCTTGATGACCAGTGTGGCGAAGGCAAAAATGAATAGCGGATTCTTGCCGAATGCCTCGAAAAAATAAGACCACTTCACAAAGCCCAGCACTTCGATGACGAGCATCAGACCGGCGATCAGCATCACGCTCAGACCCACGGAGTGCAGCACGTAAGAGCTCGTCCAGATCGGCTTGTTGATCGGGAAGTAGATATCCCAAACTAAGGCGGTTGCTACTAGCGCAGCACCTGCCAGTAGAAGCTTAAAGACGGTGCTCAGGCTGTTGCCGCTTTTCTGGATGAACAGGCCAGCAAAGTATCCGGCTATTACATTCACGGCGGAAGGCAGCGTGCTCAGCAATCCTTCCGGGTCGAAAGGTATGCCGAAGCCTTTGTAAAGGTTGGTTTCAGGTATGATCAGGTCGTCGAACTTGCGGGCGGCATTGCCGGCAAGGCTATACGGATCAGCGGAATCGCCGAAGAAGTACATCATAGCCCAGTAGCCCAACAGCACCACCACACTGAAAATAGCGGCTCCTTTAAACTTAAGATAATGCACTGCTAGCGAGGCGATGAAATAGCATAGTGCTATCCGCTGCAGCACCCCCATAATGCGAACAGCCGTGAAATCCTTCAGCACAATAGCCCCTTCCGGATTGCGCATTACAAAAGGGAAGAGGTTGAGGAACAGGCCAATTAGGAAAATAAGGACTGTGCGTTTGAACACTTTGCGCAGGAATACGCTGTCAGGCTGAGTTTCGAACTTGCGCATGCTGAAGCTCATGGCATTGCCGACCACGAACAGGAAAGAGGGGAAAACCAGGTCTGTGACCGTAAAGCCGTGCCAGGCGGCATGCTTGAAAGGCGCATAAATGCTCCCCCAGCTTCCGGGATTGTTTACTACGATCATCAGGGCGATGGTGAGACCGCGGAGCACGTCAAGAGAAAGGTAACGCTCATACGTTTGAGGTCTGAGTAAACCAGCGCCTGTCAGGGGAGGGGCTGTGGAGAGTTTAGTCATGGGGATAAGGCGGTTTAAGTATAGCGTGTTTCGGGAGTTTAAAAAAAATAGGCGCCCTGCCAAAAGCAAGGCGCCTATACCTTCATCTTTATTTCGCAGATGCCTCTGTAGGCTGTTTTTCCTTGCTCTTGCCCATGGCGTCGTATACCACTTGCAACACGCCGGTGCGGGTGTTGAGCTTGCTCAGCTTGTTGTTTTCGCGGGTCGGGTTCACGCGGTTGCTCAGGAATACATACACCAGGTTGTTCACCGGATCGATCCAGGTATAAGTGCCCGTGAAGCCGGAGTGACCGAAACTCTCTACCGGAGCACTTGGGGCTGCATTGCTGTTCGGAGCACCCGGTTTGGCCGGACGGTCGAAGCCGAGGGCGCGGTAGTTGCCCTGCTCGCAGAACTGGCACTTGCTGTATTCTTTCACCACGTTCTCTGCGATATAGCGCTTGTTGGCATACATTCCATCGTTCAGGTATAGGTGCATCAGCTTAGCCACATCGTTGGAGTTGCCGAACAGACCAGCATGACCGCTTACACCGCCCAGCATGGCAGCGCCCTCGTCATGCACCGTGCTGTGGAGGAGCTGCTTACGGAAATGCGGTTCAAACTCGGTTGGCACCACGCGGGAAGCCGGGTAATGCTTGTATGGATTGAACGTCAAAGTCGTCGCGCCGATAGGCTGGTAGATGGAGTGCTGCAGGTAGGTCTCAAAGCCTACGCCTGTGATGCTCTCCACTACTTTCGGGGCCAGGATGAACGACAGGTCGCTGTATACGTAGCCTGGCTTCTCGTTCAGTGGCGACTCCATGATCTCCTTGTAGATCTTGTCGGCATACTTGCGGTGGATGTACAGACTGTCGGCTACCTTGATCGGGAAACGAGCCGAAGAATCCGCCTTAAACGTACGCCACTTGAAGTTGCCGTTCTTCTTCACGGTCTCTTTCCAGAATGGAATCCAGGATTTCAAACGGGCCTGGTGCGTGAGGATGTCGCGGTAGTTTAGGTCAGCTTTGTTCGTGCCGGCTGCCATTGGGAGGTAAGTGCCCAGGGTCTGGTTTTCGTCGAAGCGGCCTTCACCTTTCAGGCGCATCAGCGCAGCCATGGAGGTGCTGATTTTGGTCACAGAAGCCAGGTCGTAGAGGTCGTCTACGCGCACGGGCTGTTCCTTGTCGTAGGTATGGTGACCGAAGGCTTTGTGATAGATCACTTTGCCATCTTTGGCTACAAGCACCTGCGCACCCGGAGCGGCTTCTTCACGTATCGCCTGGTGTACGAGTGAATCTATACCTGCCAGGTCCTGCGATTTGATGCCGACTGCTTCCGGCATGGAGTAGGCCATGCGCCAGCCGCCGCGGGTCAGCAAACCGTCATCAATCTTAAAGGAGTTACTCACCGTTACCGGTAGTTTGCCCGTAGCGCCTATACCTCCGAAAATCATTTGCGAAACAAGGTCCTGTGTAACTGCATTCTCCTGGTAGGCGGCTATCACGGCGTCAGCTTTGTCGAGGCTCTCCATTTCGGCGAGGCTATAGACGTTGCCGAACACGCTCACGATGGTTTTCTTGTTGCGGATAAGCTCTTTCAGAAACAGGTTCATCTCAGCAGTGATACCGAAATTACTACTTCCTGCCTTGAGCTGCAGCGCGTGCACGCCGGCAATGATCAGGTTGTAGTCCTTTAGCTTCTCTTTCATGGCTAACAGCTCTTCTATTGAATTGGTTGGCTGCAGGAAGAAAGTGTCTACCTGGGTATAGCGGGCCAGGTCGCGCTGGAAAGCGGTTTCTTTTTTCGTGCCAATCGCCAGAGCCGCTACCTTCAACGTGTCGAGCGTCTGGATCGGCAGGATGTGATTTTTGTTGCGCAACAGCGTGAGCGAAGCCTCAGTCAGCTGGCGGTTCAGGTACTGCGCATGCGGATTGTTGAGGTCGGCGATCAGGTTCTTCGTCTCAATCGGCTCCCACTTGTCGAGGCCCACCCATTGCTTGGCAGCCAATACTTTACGAACACGAAAGTCGATCTCAGCCTGTGTGATCTCCTTGTTGGCAATGGCTTTCTTTACTTCTTCGATGGTCGTTTTCACATCCATCGTGTTCAGCATCACATCGTTACCGGCTACCAGTGCTTTTACGTCCACAACACCAGGCGGGTAAAACTTGGCCACGCCCTGCATGTTGAGGGCATCGGTAAACACAAGCCCTTTGTAGTTGAGCTCGTTTTTGAGCAAATCTGTTACGATTGGCTTCGAAAGGGTAGAGGCCAGGTTTGGCGTGTTATCGAGTACCGGGATGTTCATGTGTGCCACCATCACGCTGCCCAATCCTTTGTCCATCAGGGCGCGGAACGGGTGCAGCTCAGTGGAGTCGAGGCGGATGCGTGAGAAGTTGATCAGTGGCAGACCGTAGTGGGAGTCCACGTTGGTGTCGCCGTGGCCCGGGAAATGCTTGGCGCTGGCCAGCACGCGGTTGTCCTGCATGCCCTTCATGTAAGCCAGTGATTTACTAGCCACATTATACTTGTCTTCGCCGAAAGAGCGGAAGCCGATCACCGGGTTGTTGGCGTTGTTGTTGATGTCCACGGTAGGAGCGAAGTTCACATGCACCCCCAGGCGCTGGCATTGGCGTGCAATCTCGGCACCCATCTCGTAGATGAGGCGCTCGTTGTCGATGCCGCCCAGGGCCATCTGGTACGGGAAACGAACCGTGCTGTCGAGGCGCATGGCCAGACCCCACTCACCGTCAATCGAGATCATCAGCGGCACTTTGCTTTCCTGCTGGTAGCGGTTGGTCATTTTAGCCTGACGCACCGGACCACCTTGGAAGAAAATCATCCCACCCACTTTATAGGTCTTCACGATGTTGCTGATCGAGTCGATGTGCGCCTGGTTTTTGTTGGAGTAGACCGGGATCGAGATCAGCTGCGCAATGCGCTCTTCCGGCGTCAGGGTCTTCATCACAGAGTCGACCCAGCGGCTGTTGATGTACTGCAGGAAATCAGCGTCGCGGCCCGGCATATAGCTGGTAGCTGTCGCTTTCTTGGCAGTAGCCTTGCCTGGTTTTGCTTTGTTAGACTGGCCTTGCAGGTTGTTTGTGCCGAAAATCAGCAGCAAAACAAAGGCCATCGAGAAGTAATAGGATGGTTTCAAGGTGATATAGGTTTATTTACTATCAGATACACTGCAATTTAACAGTTTTCAGGTATAAGTATTTTTATTTGCGGTAATTTTTTAAATTCCTGCAAATAAAAGCAATATTAGTGGCGTGGAGTAAGTAAGTAATCAGTATCAAATATACGATGTTGCGGTGGGTATACCTAGTAGCGTGGTGGTTGGTAGTTGATTAGAGCGCACCTGTGCCTTAAAAAGTGAGATTGGGATCGATTGTCATCCCCCTGCACCCTTCGAAGGGGGACTTTTCGGTTTGCGGCAGTTCCAAGCTATAGGTGTTGTAGGTTCCGCAGTTCATTTGCTATACCGGGTCCAACCACCCCTAACCCCTCCTTATCCAAGGCGGGGAATCTGGAATTGCCATTTCAAGGTAAAAGCTTTGTGGCACATGACACACACCACTGGCAGGTATAGCTAGACTAACTTGTATCTCGGCTATGAAAAAGACACATTAACCCGGTGAACTCTTGACGATTTTGTGTCTGAGCGGTCAGCGAGTTTAAAATCTTCTTGACTTTTTTGCCTACTTTTTTCATCAAGGAAAAAAGTAGGTGCCCGCCGCACAGGCGAAGCTATACAACAACACAGGTTGCCTTAGCTGAAAAGTAGCAACGCTAGTTAAAAAATGGCATTATGCACAGTCAACATCTGCACCAAGGCTAACCCTGCGACAGGTATAGCCAAATTGATTTAATATATTTACTTAACAAGTAAACAAAGAATGAAACGTATTTTTACTCAAGCACTTACGCTGTTACTAGGTTGCGGTCTGCTGGCAAGCTGCGCTACTAACCCTTATGCTGCTACCAACAAGTCTTATAAAAAACAAGCCAAAGCCTACGCCAAATCGCTGCGCGCTATACCTGCGGCCCCAACCGGCGAGTATACCTACCCGCAAGGCGATTATTGGGTGGGTACTACCAATTTTAACCTCCGTAAGCCCAACTTTGTCATTATTCACCACACGGCGCAGAACTCCACAGAGCAGACCCTGAAGACCTTCACCATGCCTAAAACCAGTGTGAGTTCACACTATGTGATAGGGCGCGACGGTAAGGTATACCAGATGTTACACGACCACATGCGCGCCTGGCACGGCGGCAATAGCAGGTGGGGCAGCAATACAGACCTTAATTCCAGCTCCATCGGTATAGAACTCGATAACAATGGCTCAGAGCTCTTCCCGGAGGAGATGATTACCAGCCTAATTGCCGTATTGGGCAAGCTCAAAAAAGAGCACGGTATACCTGCCGAGAACTTCATTGGCCACGCAGACATCGCACCGGCACGTAAAGTAGACCCGAGCCCGCTGTTCCCATGGAAGAAGCTGGCAGATAACGGTTTTGGGCTATGGTTCGACGAGGATGTGCTGGATAAAGAACTAGTGCTGCGCGAAGTTCCTGTAGGCGCTGAGGGCGACCCAACACCACTGCTGGTGATGGAGACAGTGCCAAAGTATACGCTTCCCGAGCACTTCAATCCACTAGATGCCCTTCGCATCATCGGTTATGATGTGCGCAATCCGGAGGCTGCCGTGCGTGCTTTCAAGATCCACTTCATCCAGAATGATGTAAACAGCCCGCTGACTGAAGACGAGAAGCTGATACTTTATAACCTGTATCAGAAGTATTTGTAAATTGGGATACTAAACTGACTCTCCTTTAATATGACCAAACCTCTGCTCACCCGCTATACCTTAAAACTTATACCCTGCCTCAGCTTGTTTTTCCTGCTCGGCTGTAGCGCTGCCAAACCCGTAGCGGAAGCGCCTGCGCCCTATGGACCGGCGGAGATTCAGCGGCAGGTAATGGAGGTAGCGGCATTGCAGCAAAGTTTTGTGGGCTTTGTGCTGTATGACCCGGAGCTGGGCAAGGCGGTGGTGGAGCATAATGCCGATAAGTACTTTGTGCCGGCTTCCAACACCAAGCTGTTCACGTTTTATGCGGCTTCCAAAATGCTGGGCGATTCTATACCTGCGCTCAAGTACATGGCCAAAGGCGACTCGCTGATCTTCTGGGGCACCGGGGACCCGACCTTCACGCACATGGACCTGCAGAACAGCATCGCCTACGATTTCCTGAAGAACCGCAAAGAGAAACTCTACTACATCGAGGCGCCCATGACCAGCACGCCATTCGCCACCAACTGGGGCTGGGACGATTACAACTACTATTACCAGCCGGAGCGCAGTCCTTTCCCGATCCATGGCAACATCGTAAAATTCAAGAAAGACAGCACCACGGCCTATACCACCACACCGGTTTTCTTCAAAAAGCACGTGAAACCGGACACTACCAAAAACGCGCACCGCGACACTTTCCGCAGAGCATGGCGCGCGAACGACATTGCATACAACCCGAAACGAGCAGCCATCGCCTTCTCGCAGGAAGTGCCTTTTATCACCTCGCCGGAACTCACCGTGCAACTCCTGGCCGACACCCTGAAGCGCCCCGTGAAGCTGGTGAAGCGCCCTATACCTGCCGGTGGCCAGATTCTTTACGGTCTGCCTGCCGATTCCGTGTTCAAGCGCATGCTGCAGGTGAGCGACAACCTGATGGCTGAGCAATTGATGATGCTGAGCTCCGGCACTTTCTCTGATACGCTGTCGGTGGAGCGTGCCATCAAGTACGCCGTGCAGAATTACTTATCTGACCTGCCGGACGCGCCGGTATGGATCGATGGCTCTGGCCTCTCTTCCATGAACATGTTCACGCCGCGCAGCATTATCGCGCTGCTGCAGAAAATGCATGCCGAGCGCCCAAGAGAAAAGCTGCTGCCCATGCTGGCGGTTGGAGGCAGGCCAGGCACATTCCGGAACATCTACAAAGCGGATGTACCCTATGTGTTCGGTAAGTCGGGTACGCTGGCGCACGTACACAACCAAAGTGGGTATATCATCACGAAGAGTGGGAAACTCTTGATGTACAGCTTTATGAACAACAACTTTAAAACATCTTCGTCTGAGATAAGAAGCGCCATGGAGCGCATTATGACGGAGGTGCACGAGAAGTACTGATGAACACCCCCCTGCCCCTCTCAAGAGAGGAATATCGCCTGTGTAATTCCCCTCTTGAGAGGGGCAGGGGGGTGTATAATTGGATAACGGCCTGTCAGAAATAGACAGCCTATACAAGGCTTAAACCTAATAATCGCCACAGTGGAAAAGTCCCCGTTGGGAGTAGGTGATGAAGAAAACAACAATCAGCAATTAACAACTATCTATACCTGACCACACAAACAAACCAACACCATGTTGAAACTAACGATACGCTCTTTTGACCTGCCGCTGCGGCATACCTTCACCATCTCCTACGACTCCCGCGATGTGCAGCCTACCATGATCGTGGAGCTGCAGCACGGTGAGCACAAAGGCTATGGCGAGGCAACCAGCAATCCGTACTACGGCTTCACCATCGAGAGCATGACGGCAGCGCTGGAGAACATTCGCGAGAAGATCGAGTCGACAGAGCTGACCTCACCGGAGGAATTCTGGGCGCAGATGCAGCCGCATTTGGCGGATCATCCCTTTGCTCTCTGTGCACTCGACCTGGCTGCTAATGACCTGTTCGGCAAAATGAAAGGGCAGCCGCTCTACAAAATCTGGGGCCTGGAAGCCAAGAACATGCCGCTCACCAACTATACCATCGGCATCGACTCCATTGAAAACATGGTGAAAAAGCTGCAGGAAATGCCGTGGCCGCTGTACAAAATCAAATTGGGTACGAAAGAAGACGTGGCCATTATCAAAGAGCTGCGCAAGCACACCGACGCCGTGTTCCGTGTGGACGCGAACTGCGCCTGGGGTATGGAGGAGACGATCGAAAATTCGAAACAATTGAAAGAACTGGGGGTGCAATTCATCGAACAGCCGATGAAAGCCGACGATCTGGAAGGCATGAAGGCTGTATATGAGCGCTCCGAACTGCCGCTGATCGCTGATGAGAGCTGCATTACTGAAAGTGACGTAGCCAAGTGCCACGGCCTGTTTCATGGCGTGAACATCAAACTCACCAAATGTGGTGGCCTGACACCTGCCCGTCGTATGATCGCAGAAGCCAAGAGCCTGGGTATGAAAGTGATGGTAGGTTGCATGACGGAGTCCAGCGTAGGTATATCGGCCATCGCGCAGCTGCTGCCTATGCTAGACTATGTGGACATGGACGGCGCTCTTTTGCTGAGCAAAGACATTGCAACCGGCGTAACCATCGACTACGGCAAGGTGAGCTACAGTGAAAACGTGAACGGTACAGGCGTTACCCTGACCGCCTAATGGCCAACAAGGTATACACGGACCAGTTGCCGGGCCGCACCCTGGTGATAGACGGGGAGGAGTTCCTGTTCTTTAGCGGGACCTCCTACCTGGGTATACCTGTCAACGAAGCATTCAGGCATTGCGTGCTGGAGGGAATGGCCCGCTACGGCACCAACTACTCCAGCTCTCGTAACTCCAACTTGCAGCTGCGGGTGTTTGAGGAGGCCGAGGAGTATCTGGCGAGGTATACCGGGGCTGAGGCGGCCTTTACCATGTCCTCGGGTTACCTGGCGGGGCAGGCGCTGGTGCAGACGCTGCAGGGGAACGGGCATTTTATCTATGCTCCAAACACCCATCCAGCCCTCTGGCGCAGCACCGCCGACGAAGTTACCGGCGATTACGACGCCTGGGTTGCTCCAATGCTGCAGCAGGTCAAGTCAGCGAAGGAAGAGCACATCATCCTGGTCTGCAACTCCCTTGACCCGTTGAAGGCCCGCAATCACGGTTTCAGCTGGTTGAGTGCTCTGCCTACTGATAAGCAAATCACGCTGATCGTAGACGATTCGCATGGCTTTGGGGTGACAGGTGAAGATGGAGCCGGTGTGTTCGCGCAGCTAAAAGCCCGTCTACAATCAAACGTTCGGCTGGTAGTGGCGAGCTCTATGGGCAAAGCCCTGGGTATACCTGCCGGGGTGGTGTTAGGCGATAAGGCCCTGGTGGATAAGTTGCGGCACAGCCATTATTTCGGTGGCGCGTCCCCTGCTATACCTGCCTACCTGTATGCCTTTTTGCGATGCGAGTCCGTGTTCAAAGAAGCACGACAGAAGCTGTTCGCTAACATCAGTTATTTCCTGGGGCATTTGGAGCGACCGGAGCAATTCAGTTACTTTGAAAGGTATCCGGTCTTTGGGGTGCGCGAACACCAGTTGGCGGCGTACCTGCAGGAGCATGGCGTGATCATTTCCAGCTTCCGCTACCCAACGCCTGCGGATGACCCGATCACAAGGATTATTCTGAGTAGTGCGCATCAGGAGGAGGATATTCAGCGATTAACGGGGTTGGTAAATCAGTTTACCTGAGACAAGCTCAAAAAGGATATCAATAACCGCTATTACAGCACCGGAAAGATTCAGATTACATCAATAAAAAGCCTAAAAATTTAAACTAAACACCCTTTCAACAGGGAAACCTGCTTTTCATGGAAGAAACCGCCGCCGCTACAGCACCCCTCATAACCAACGATGCCGTCGTGCTGGGCATTCTCATCGTCATCCTTGCCATTATCTTCAAAACCTCATCGAGTGAGCGTACCGTGTTCAAGAAATTCTACTCGGTTGTGCCGTCGCTTTTGCTCTGTTACCTCATTCCAAGCATACTAAACTCGCTCAATATCATCTCAGGAGAAACGTCAGCCCTGTACGGGATGGCTTCACGTTACCTGTTGCCGGCGAGTTTGGTGCTGTTCACCATCAGCCTCGACCTGAAAGAGATCTGGAAGCTGCGCCACAAAGCGGGGTTAATGTTTATTACGGGTACGGTTGGCATCATTATCGGTGGTCCGTTGGCTATACTCATCGTCTCCACTTTCGCACCCGATATTGTGGGCGGGCAGGGTCCTGATGCCGTGTGGCGCGGATTGACTACCATTGCGGGTAGCTGGATTGGCGGCGGCGCCAACCAATTGGCCATGTACGAGATCTTCCAACCCAGCCCGAACCTGTTCTCTGCCGTGATCGCGGTGGACGTGATCGTGGCCAACATCTGGATGGCAGTGCTGTTGTACGGGTCAGGCAGGTCTGAGAAGATAGATGCTTTCTTTAAAGCCGACAGCTCAGCTGTGAATGACCTGAAGAACAAGATCGAGCAGTATCGTCAAAGCATCATGCGAATTCCGACAATGCCAGATCTGATGCTGATTGCGGGTGTAGGGTTTGGTCTTACGGCCCTGGCGCACTTCTTCGCTGATATCATCGCCCCTTGGATCGAGGCTAATGCACCAGACCTGGCCCGTTTCAGCCTTACTTCCGGTTTCTTTTGGCTGGTGGTGCTGGCCACCACCTTCGGTATGCTCCTTTCTACCACCAAAGTCCGTAACCTGGAAGGCGCGGGGGCTTCCCGTATTGCCAGTATTTTCCTCTACATCCTGGTGGCGACCATCGGTATGCAGATGGACGTGACCGCCATTGTGAGCCAGCCAGGCCTGTTCCTGGTAGGAATCATCTGGATCTCCATGCACATGCTGTTGCTCTTTATCGTGGGTAAACTGGTAAAGGCACCATTCTTTTTCCTGGCAGTGGGAAGTCAGGCCAACGTGGGCGGAGCTGCCTCAGCGCCAATTGTGGCGGCAGCCTTTCACCCGGCGCTGGCTCCGGTAGGAGTGCTGCTGGCAATACTAGGCTATGCGGTGGGAACCTATGGCGCCTACATCTCCAGCATACTCATGCAGCTGGTGGCGCCTCAGTAACGAATTATTATAGAGAGATAAATGTTTAGTGAATAATGCTGGCAACAGGCTCGCGGGCTGACAGCCGATTTAAAACCGATACTATGATCAAGAAGAACCCATTCGTGCTTTTGTTTTTGCTGGTGCTTGCTTCCTGCACCGGCACACAAACCACTACCTCCGAAACTGCTACAGCAACTAAGGTGGAGGCTGCAGCTTCCCCGGCCAAAACACACATTGATGCTGTGCGGCAACAGTTTGCGCCAGACAAGCGGGTAGCGCTGTTTGATGTGGAGCCCAATGGTAATGTGCTGCGGGGTGAGACCAACATGCCCGAGGCCAAAGCCGATTTGTTGAAGCGTTTGCAGGCGGCCAATGTGACGTTCGTAGACAGCATACAGGTGCTGCCGGAAGCAGCCCTCGAGGGGAAGAACCAGGCCATCGTGACGATCTCGGTAGCCAACCTGCGCTCGCAGCCAAAGCACTCTGCCGAACTAGCCACGCAGGCCACCATGGGCACTCCGCTTAAGGTATGGAAGAAGAAAGACAGTTGGTACCTGGTGCAGACGCCCGACCACTACCTGGCTTGGGTGGACTACGGCGGTGTGGCCTTGATGGACCAAACAGCCTTCAACAAGTGGCAGCAGGGAAAGAAATTGATTTACACCAAAACTTATGGGTTCGCCCACGCTAAGGCAGACAAAAATGCTACTACCGTATCAGACATGGTGTATGGCGACGTGATGGTGCTGAAGAACAAGACAAAAGATCACTACGAAGTTAGCTTCCCGGACGGCCGCACCGGTTTTGTTGCTGCTGCCGAAGCAATGGATTTCAAGGAGTGGGTAGCCACCCGCAAACCAACTGAAGAGAATCTGGTAGCTTCCAGCAAAAAAATGCTCGGTATGCCATACCTGTGGGGCGGCACTTCCGTGAAGGGTATGGACTGCAGCGGCTTTACCAAAACCATTTTCTTTATGAACGGGCTGGTATTGCCGCGTGATGCTTCGCAGCAAATTCATATCGGCGAACTGGTCAACACCGACAAAGGTTGGGATGAGTTGCGTCCGGGTGACCTGCTGTTCTTCGGCGTGCCTGCCAAAGAAGGCAAGCCAGAGCGTGTCGTGCACGTAGGCATGTGGATCGGCGGTAACCAGGAGTTCATCCATTCTGCCGGCCGCGTTCGCATCAACAGCATGAACCCATCCGCCGAAAATCATGATGCTTCCGAGCTGGCACGCTTCCTGCGAGCCAAACGCGTGTCGCCTGAGGCGACGCTGGTGGATTTGCGCGAAAAGCCACTGTATGAGTAAGGTATAGCAGTGATAAGTTAGATGATTTAGAGGCAGTAGCGCGAGCTACTGCCTTTTTTATTGTCATTTCGACCGGCGGGAGAAATCTGGAATCTTTGTGAGTTCCTTTTTATGGTGCGAGCGTGGACGCTTGCGCCATCCGTACTGCATTAGCCATACTTCTTTTGTTTATGCTTTTCCTATTGAAACAATTCATATAGGCGGAGCCAAACTTACCTGCCTGTTTTTCATTAAGCGCTATTGGAGGACACGTATACAGCCTATCTTCCTGTAGCAACTACACAAGTTCTATCAAAAATTATCTCCACAACTGGCTATTTGGTAAACTTTTATTGGATCACCTTAAACTTTTATAAAAATTTAATAAAAGTTATTTGATTATCAGGCCTTAATTCTCGTACTTTATGTTAGTACATTAAAACTAAAGAATGGGCGCATTCCTGGCAATGGAAGAGGGGTATCTGGAGAAACTGAACCACGTGGAGCGGAAGAAGTACCTTCAGAAAATCAAGATCGTGCGGCACCTGTACGTGAAGGGTGCCCGGTCCAATGCCGATATCTGCAACCGCTTCAGCATCAGTTCGCCGACCTCCATGGCTTTGCTCAACGAACTGATGGCAGACGGGCTGGTGGAGAAGCAGGGAAGAGGCGAATCGGTAGGTGGTCGTAAGCCGGAGCTGTACGGTCTGCGCAACAACTCGCTTTTCGTGCTGAGCATCGAAATGGAAAAGTTCAGCACCCGCATGGCCATTTTCGATGGTACGAACAACAACATCACCGGCATCCATACCTTTCCACTAAAGCTTTCTAAGGATCTTAGCGCTGTCGAGGAGCTATACCAACATGCCAGCAGTCTGGTGCTTTCGACGGGTATAGACGCCGACAAACTGATGGGCATCGGCTTGAGCATGCCGGGGCTTGTTTCTTCCCGCGAAGGCGATAGCTATACCTATCTGCTTACTGGTCAGGACGAAACACCGCTGCAGGATTTACTGGCGCTCAGGTTCAGTAAGCCGGTCTACATTCAGAACGACGTGAAGAGCATTACGCTGGCGGAGCACCGCTTCGGCGCGGCGCAGGGCAAGCGCGACGTGCTGGTGCTCACATTGGATTGGGGTATCGGCCTGGGAATCATCCAGGATGGCAAACTGCGTGTGGGCACCTCCGGATTTGCGGGTGAGTTTGGCCATATTCCTTTTATAGACAACGGTGTACTGTGCCACTGCGGCAAGCGCGGCTGTCTGGAGACAGTAGCATCCGGAAGTGCGCTGGCACGCATGGCCCGCGAAGGACTGCAGGCCGGGCAGGATACTTTGCTGAAAGCGCTGTCGGACCAGGAACCGGAGAAAATAGAACCGCAAGCCATCATACAGGCTGCCCACGAAGGGGATCAGTACGCGATCAACATACTGGCCGAAACAGGCCGCAACCTGGGCAAAGGCATTGCGATGCTGATACAGCTGTTTAACCCGGAGTTGATCATTATCGGAGGAAAAATGGCTGAAGCCCGGCAATACATCACTACCCCGATCCAGCAATCTATCAACACCTACTGCATGACGCAGCTGCGCGAGCGCACTGAAATAGCACTTTCCAAACTGGGGGCACAGGCAGGTATACTGGGACCGGTGGCCACGGTGATGGAGCGCATTTTTGAGCACCGCATCGAATCAACGAAATAAGCGAACAACGAAACACAACATCACATTATAGCACAAAGAAAATGGCACGATTAAATCTTCTGGAAGAAACCCGTTTTGAAAAGCTTCCGGTTACCGTTTACTCCGATGAATATGTCGCTTCCGTGAAGGTGGCGCAGCGTATAGCGGAGTTAATCCGATACAAACAGGGGCGCAACGAAAAGGCTGTGCTGGGTCTGGCCACTGGTGCCACTCCCGTGAAGGTATATTCCGAGCTGGTGCGCCTGCACCGCGAAGAGGGCCTGAGCTTCCGCAATGTGATCACCTTCAACCTAGACGAGTACTACCCGATGCAGCCGACTGCGGTGCAGAGCTACGTCACGTTCATGAACGAGAATCTCTTCGACCACATCGACATCAACAAAAACAATGTGCACATACCAGACGGCACTTTGCCGCTGGAGAGAATACACGACTACTGCCTGGATTACGAGCGCAAAATTGAGTCGGTAGGCGGGCTGGACCTGCAGCTGCTGGGTATCGGTCGTACGGGCCACATCGGTTTCAACGAACCAGGTTCTGCGCCAAACTCAGGTACGCGCCTGGTGACACTCGACGACCTGACCCGCCGCGATGCCTCCCGCGATTTTGGTGGCAAGGAGAATGTGCCGCGCAAAGCCATCACCATGGGCATTGGTACCATTTTCAAAGCGCGCGAGATCATTCTGATGGCCTGGAGCGGTAAGAAAGCGCCGATCATAAAGAAAGCGGTGGAAGGCGAAATATCGGGCGATGTGCCAGCTACTTACCTGCAGCTGTCTGATAACGTGGAGTTTGTGCTGGACCAGGATGCAGCTTCCGAACTGACCCGCTTCGATACGCCATGGCTGGTGAAGGACTGCGTATGGGATGATACCCAGATCAAGAAAGCGGTTATCTGGCTGTCGGAGACGGTGAAGAAGCCGATCCTGAAACTGACCGAGGAGGACTACAACAACCACGGCATGGCCCAACTGATCACCGAGAAAGGTACGGCTTACGAGATCAACATCGATATTTTCAACAAATTGCAGAGCACCATCACCGGCTGGCCAGGTGGCAAACCCAACGCCGACGACAGACGTCGTCCGGAGCGTGCCGAGCCTGCCCGCAAGCGTGTGGTGATCTTCTCGCCGCACCCCGATGACGACGTGATCTCGATGGGGGGTACCTTTATCCGACTGGTGGACCAGGGGCACGATGTGCACGTGGCGTACCAGACTTCCGGCAACACAGCCGTGTGGGACGATGATGTGCTGCGCTACATGGAGTTTGCCATCGACTTCAACCAGAGCATTGGGCAGGATACGGATCACCTGGAAAACATATACGAAGACATGCGCGGTTTCCTGGAGAACAAGCAGCCGAACCAGCTCGATACGCAGGAAATTCGCGATGTGAAAGGCTTTATCCGCAAGAGTGAGGCCATTGCCGGCGCCCGTTATGCCGGTCTGGATGATGATCACATTCACTTCATGGCATTGCCATTCTATGAAACAGGCAAGACGGTGAAGAAGCCGGTGACCGATATTGACGTGGAGTTGACCATCGAACTGTTGCAGAAGGTGAAGCCGCACCAGGTGTTTGCCGCAGGCGACTTTGCCGATCCGCACGGCACCCACATCGTTTGCTTCAATATTGTGCTGGCCGCCCTAAGCCGTCTGCGCGAAACCGAAGAGTGGGCCAAAGACTGTTGGCTGTGGATGTATCGCGGTGCCTGGCACGAATTCGCTACCCACGAGATCGAAATGGCCGTGCCGCTGTCGCCGCAGGAAGTGGAGCGCAAGCGCAACGCTATCTTCAAGCATCAGTCACAGAAAGACTATCCGGTGTTTCCGGGTGACGATGCCCGCGAGTTCTGGGTACGTGCCGAAGAGCGCAACCGCGAAACCGCCAAGAACTATGATGACCTGGGCCTTGCTAACTACGAGGCCATGGAAGCTTTCGTGAAATGGAGATTCTAGTTTAACAATGACAGCTAAAACGAAGCAAATTGCTTAGCTTTGTTTTAGCTGTTTTTTATTTGTCCGGGTTTGTAAAAATGACCCAGATTTAATCACAGGTCTCGTTACAATTTGTTTTGTCATCCTGTAAGGATCTTGTTAAAAAGCAGTATAGGCTTGACTCCTTAGGTAGAAGCCTTTTTTATCAACCAAACAGCATCGCTCTTAAGCATTACCAACACCCTTAAAAACACGCATTTCTGACATGATTTTCAGAAAAAATATTCTTACCCTTTTGCTCTCGCTTTTCTGCACGGCAGGTATAGCTACGCTTTCACAAGCGCAGGTAAAGCCGGAGTCTTTGTCGCTGATACCGCAGCCCGTGAAGTTGACCACCCAGAAAGGAGGCTTCCTGGTGCAGCCCTCCACCAAGGTATACGTTGATCCTAAAAATGACGATCTGCTGCGCGTAGGTGAGTTTCTGGCCCAGCACATGGAAGGGGCCATCGGCCACAAACCGGAGGTGATCCGGAAGAAACCGAAGAAAAAAGAGACAAACCTGATTTACCTGACACTCAAGACAGACAATGACACACTAGGGGCAGAGGGCTATTCCCTGAGCGTGACGCAAGGCCGCATAACACTGGCTGCCAAGGAAGCACATGGCGCTTTTTTAGGTATACAGACTGTGCGTCAGCTGCTGCCTGGCCAAAAGACATCAGAATCGGCGCTTATACCTGCGCTTCAGATTGTGGACAAACCCCGCTATACCTGGCGCGGCATGCACCTGGATGTAACCCGCCACTTCTTCCCGGTGGAGTTTGTGAAGCAGTACATCGACTACCTGGCCATGCACAAGCTGAACAGCTTCCATTGGCACCTGACCGACGACCAGGGCTGGCGCATCGAGATCAAAAAACACCCGAAGCTGACTGAAGTTGGGGCCTGGCGCGACAGCACCCTGATCGGCCATTACTGGGACCTTCCGCAGACTTACCGCAAGCGCCGTCACGGCGGTTACTATACCCAGGAACAAATTAAGGAAGTGGTAAAGTATGCGCAGGATCGTTTTATCAACGTAGTGCCTGAGATCGAAATGCCGGGCCATGCACTGGCGGCACTGGCGGCCTATCCGGAGCTTTCGTGTAACGGGGGGCCCCACAAAGTAGAATCGAAGTGGGGTATTTTCCCTGATATTTTCTGCGCAGGCAACGAGCAGACGTTTGCCTTCCTGGAAGACGTACTTACGGAAGTAATGGAACTATTCCCAAGCAAAGTCATTCACATAGGAGGCGACGAAGCACCAAAAACCCGCTGGAAGGTATGTCCGAAATGCCAGAAGCGCATTGCTGATGAAGGCCTGAAAGACGAGCACGAATTGCAGAGCTATTTTGTGCAGCGCATGGAGAAATTCGCCAACAAAAACGGCCGCATCATCATTGGATGGGACGAGATTCTGGAAGGCGGTCTGGCGCCAAATGCCTACGTAATGTCGTGGCGCGGTACCAAAGGAGGTATAACGGCCGCCAAAGAAAAGCACTACGTGGTGATGTCACCGGGTTCGCCCCTGTACTTTGACCACTACCAAGGCGAGCGCGACCTCGAACCGACCACCATACACGGGTATAACCCGCTTTCTAAGGTATACGCCTACGATCCAACGCCGAGCGAACTGTCAGCCGAAGAGAAAAAGTACATACTGGGCGCGCAAGCCAACATGTGGACCGAATACGTCTCCACTGAAGAGCACCTAGAGTATATGGTGTTCCCGCGCATAGCAGCTTTGAGCGAAGTGCTGTGGACGCCTGCCAAACTAAAAGACTGGAAAAGCTTCCAGAACCGCATGACGGAGCAGTACAAGCGCTACGACGCCATGGGCATCAACTACGCCCGCAGTGCCTTCAATGTGAAGCAGCAGTTGCAGGTAGACACGACAAGCAACCGGGCCAACGTTACCTTTGAGACGGATGCCGCAGATGTGACCATCCACTATACCCTGGACGGATCGGATCCAAACACCAGGTCGCAGGTATACAAGGGGCCGTTTTCGCTCAACAGAACTTCGACTATTAAAGCGGGCTCTTTCGTGAACGGCAAACTGGTTGGCAAAGTAAGCACCCGCACCTTCGAAGCACACAAGGGTTTTAACAAAAGCATCACATTAACTACCCCGGCTCACCAGAACTTCGCCGGCAAGTCGAAACTGGTGGACGGCCTGAAAGGCTCGACGGATCAGTATGACGGCCACTGGGTTGGCTTTCTGGGTACAGACGTGGAGGCGATCCTTGACCTGGGAAAAGAGCAGCCGATTAAAAGGATGAGCACCAACTTTATGCAGCACATCGGCTATCGTATTTTCCTGCCGGTTCAGGTAGAGTATGCCTTGTCGGTGGATGGCATCCGATATGTGACTGTGGATACGATCGATGACCCGAACCCACTAGGTGCAGAAGGCATTACGACCCATGAAGTTGCTGCCACAATCCCGCTTACCCGTGCCCGCTTCGTGAAAGTAAAGATCCGAAGTGTGGGGGTGAGCCCTGAAAAATACCCGTCAGCCGGACAGAAAACCTGGCTGATGCTGGATGAGATCGTAGTGGAGTAATTTGGAAGTTAAATTTAAAGGCTGTAACACCTGATATCAGCAAGATAAATTTTATATTGTACTCTTATTCCTGTGCTCAGGCACCGGAAACAGTTTTGCACCTTATCTATACCTAAACTTAACATGACTAAAGTAGCCCCTTCCGCAAACAGCAAGACCGGGCAGGAGAATGCTTCTGATGGGTACATGCGCTCGATCATCATCATCGGTGCCCTGTTCTTTATCTTTGGCTTCGTCACCTGGCTAAACTCCGTGTTGATCCCATACCTCAAGATCGCCTGTGAACTTAACGATTTCCAGTCTTATCTGGTAGCTTTTGCCTTTTACATTTCCTACCTGGTAATGGCGATTCCTTCGGCCTGGCTGCTCAAGAAGACGGGCTTTAAGAAGGGCATGTCGGTTGGCTTGCTGATCATGGCGGTGGGTGCCGTTATTTTTGTGCCGGCGGCGATGACGCGAATTTACGAACTGTTCCTGCTGGGACTTTTTGTGCAGGGCACAGGTTTGGCGGTGCTTCAAACGGCATCTAACCCCTATGTAACCATACTGGGGCCATTGGAAAGTGCCGCCAAGCGCATCAGCATCATGGGTATCTTCAACAAAGTGGCCGGTTCGCTGGCTCCTATTGTGCTGGGTGCCATTGTGCTTTCTAATGCCGATGCTCTCGTAGAAAGCCTGGGTACGATGAACGCAGCCGAAAAAGCTGCAGAATTGAACGCCCTGGCTGCTAAAGTAATTACCCCATACCTGGTGATTGTGGCCGTACTGATTGTGCTGGCAGTGCTCATTTATTTCTCGTCATTACCTGAGGTAGACACCGACCAGGAAGACGAAACAGTAGCCGCCGCCAATACCAATAAGACAAGCATTCTGCAGTTCCCACACCTGCTGATGGGAGCTTTTGCCCTTTTCCTGTATGTTGGTGTAGAAGTAATGGCCGGTGACACCATCATCAGCTATGCCGCTTACGGTCAAGGTATACCGTTTACAGAGGCTAAGTTTTTCACATCCGTTACCCTGATCGCCATGATCGTAGGTTACCTGATCGGCATCGCAGCAATTCCGAAGTATATACGACAGGAGAAGGCACTGCAGATATCTGCTGTGCTGGGTGTGCTGTTTACGATCTCAGCGATCATGACGGAGGGCTACATTTCGGTGCTTTCTATCGCCTTGTTGGGTTTTGCCAATGCGCTTATGTGGCCTGCCATCTGGCCGCTTGCCCTGGCTGACCTTGGCCGTTTCACCAAGATCGGGTCTTCGTTTCTGATCATGGGTATAGCGGGTGGTGCCATTCTGCCATTGATATACGGCGCATTGTCTGATGCCGTAGACTCGCAGCAGGCTTATTGGATCATGGTGCCTTGCTACCTGTTCATCTTATACTTTGCCATTGCCGGTCATAAAGTGCGTACAAAGTAAAACAGCTTTATACTAAACAGAGACAGGAGCCCCGCAAGAGGCTCCTGTCTCTGTTTTATGGGTATAGGTGCAACCTTTAAGTCACAGTTAAAACCGTAATCTTAAGGGTGAAAGCCAGGTATAGGTGTTTACTATATAGTATTTGGCAAGATTGTTGATTCTGCAGCTACAGTTGTTGTGGCTTCAGGTATAGCTACAGCCTGTGCCTTGTTGTCGTCGCATGATGAGAAAAGGGCAAGTACGAGTAGGGTCAGCAGCAGCACCCCGTATAGTCTGTTCAGCATGGCTTCTCAAGTTTAGCATGCCAGCAGTTTGGCATAAGCGTAATTACGCAGGCTCCTTCAGATTAGTTGAGCCCTGGTTGCCGAAGCAGCCAAATAATTTTATAGGACGGAAACGATGGATAGTTTAGTTTTTAAAACAATTGCATTATTTATACCCATCGGCATGATTAGGTATGCAGGTAAGTACATACATTTGCGCCTGCCAAACAGGTTTTAACTCTCATAATTATAAAACAATCTCACTATGCAACGCCTTAGACTCCTACTCCTGATTGTACTGTCTGTCGCCACTATGGCATCTTGTACCACCTCTCGCAAGAAGAACAGCAACACCGGTGGGGTGGTCATCATCAAAGACAGCAAAGCCGGCCATCACAAGGGCTACAAAAAAGGCTGGACCAAGAACACGAACAATCCGCACCATCCGCGCACCACTAACCCGGGCCATACCAAGCACAAGCAGGGTAAAGGCGGCAACACCGTTATTATTGTAAATAACAACAATACTACGGTTAGGCAGGCAGCACCGAAAGGCAAACCAGGACATGGTAATCACCACAACGGAGGCAAAGGAAAAGGTAACCAAGGCAACGGCAATAATGGCAAGCACGGCAAAGGAAAGGGCGGCAAGAAATAAGCGGCTTCCTTCTTTGGCAAAGTATAACAGCAGGTATAGGCAAGTTCCGTTTCGGGCTTGCCTTATTTGTTAGTGGTGATACGTGACCAAAACTTAGTCGATGGAATAGCACGATTTGTATATAGAAAACCTGATTAGGTATAAATACCAAGTTATTATAATTACAAATTGGGTATGTTTATGAACTATCCCATACACTATTATGTCGGATGTATTTGCGTATGCCCTTTCCAAGCGATGAACAACAAACTATAATTTGAAAGCCCTTACAAGAAGAAGGTGCTTTATGCTGTCTCCCTTTCTAGTATGTAGGTAGTGCAAGGAGCGCCAGCACAGTGGGGCATTTGAAATTATAAAATCTAAGGCCATCATCCACAGGTAAATAGTCCTGTGCATGATGGCCTTTGTTTGTTGGTATAAATCGAGGGATTAACTGAACAATTTTTGGTGTATATAGGTATATATATTATATTAGATACTCGATACTCACCAAATAATCAGAACCTTATGACTTTGTTAAGATTTACGCTACTGATCATCCTGGTTATCACCCTTTCGTCCCTTTCTTCATGCTCCTCTTTCAGTCGCAGCAGTCACGCCATTGTGGTAGACGATTACAGTAGCATGCGGTATGTAAAAGGAAAACCGGACAGGGTACATAAAAAGTGGAAGTCAAAGTCGTCTTATACACCCAGAAACAACAAGGTGGCAAAGAGGCGAACTGCTGACTGGTAGCTCCACGATAAGAAACTGAGGAAAGGCCAAACTCCTACTTTTGTCTACAAGCTGCGTATAGGCAGCTATGGAAACGGCAAATACGCACTATACCCGCACACCCCGCACCGAAAGCCTGAAATGGGTAGACCGGATGACCCACTTAATGGATAACCAGTTCCGCATGCCGGGTACTAACTGGCGGTTCGGGCTCGATCCTATTCTTGGGCTATTCCCGGTGGTGGGTGACCTGGCTTCATTTAGTGTGTCCGCTATGCTGATTCTGACCATGGCCCGCCATGGGGCGAGTGGCAAAATGGTGACCCTGATGCTACTCAACGTAGCACTGGATGCCCTGTTCGGGAGTATTCCCATCCTCGGCAATATCTTTGACTTTGCCTTTAAAGCGAACGAACGCAATGTACGCATGCTGAGGGCGCACTATGAGGAGGGTAAATACCAGGGAAGTGGCAAAAAAATTATTATGGGCGTCATTGTTGGAATCATCGTAATAGGCATTCTGCTGCTTTGGGCCCTATGGGAGTTGCTGGCCTTTGCATTTCAACTGGTGCAAGGCTGGCTCTAAATTGGGCTATATTCTGCCAAGTTCCTTTGCCACAGCCACTGCCTTGTGCGCACTGGCTTCCTTGTCCTTTATTTCCAGCATAATATCCATGTCGATGCCTTCGGTTTCTACAAGGAAATCGTGAAAAGCCTGTTCTCCGATGCTTTGCACATGCTTGCCTTTCCGTTCCCCCGGAGACTGGGCGCTGTAGTCCACCATCAGGATGCCATCGCGTGCAGGTTGCCAAGTTTGGGCCGCCAGCATCACCGCCTCCCGCATAGGCTCCCCGTTGTTCACACACTCATGGTGCAGGTTGTCGAAAATGATGGGCATTCCCGTGAGCTCGTGCAGCACCAGGCAGTCGGTGAGACTGTAGGTGCGGTCGTCATTCTCAACACAAAGGCGGGCTTTTACTTCCTCGGGTAGCATGGTGTGGTATACCTCAGCAAAGCGATTGAGCGCGGATTCCTTATCGCCATAGGCACCACCACCGTGTATCTGCAGTTTGGCTGTGGCGTCAAGCCCCATTAGGTCGAGGATGCTGCCTTGGTAAACCAGTTCGGCAATACTGTTCTGCACTGTTTGGGGGTTTGGGGAGTTGAGTACCACAAACTGGTCGGGGTGCATGGAAATGCGCAGATCGTGGCGCTTGATGTAATCGCCGAGACGGCGCAGGGTCAGTTTAAAATGCTCCTGCCAGTTATAGGTGTTGATAGGATGCGATGCGAAAGGCACCAGATCGGACGTGAGTCGGAAGAAGTGCAAACCATTCTCCACGTTAAACTCCAGTATGCGGCGCAAGCAGCTCAGGTTCTGCTCTACTGTTTGTATCAGGCGCTCCTCGGAGTAAGAGGCTAACCGAAAAGTCCGGGAGGAGGAACAGTCAAGCGTCTGGTTGATGCAGGGGTATCCGATTTTCATAAGGTATACAGGTATGGCTATACCCTAACCTACGCACAAGCTGATTGTTTTGTCGAAAATCAGATTTCAGAAAGGTGCATTTCAGCGCTCTATTTCATAGCCTGTATTGTCTTTAAAGAGGCGGTTATAGTTCTCTTTTTCCTCTTTGCGGCGCTTGAGTTCCTGGATCAGGAGCAATTGCTGCAGTTTCTGGTTCTGCTTTCCTTCCTTAGAAAACATATCATAGAGCAGCGAAATGGGGCTCAGCGGGGTAGGAGCAACAGGAGGCGGTGGAGGACCGGGCTCCAGCTCCGGACGATAACCTTTGCGCTTTACATATTCCGGCTCCTCTTTTTTCATGTTGCGCAGCGCCCGCTGTATCATTTCTTCTGATGGTCGGCTGGTGATTTCTACTTCGCCCAACATCACACTGTCAGGCTGCAGGATGATGTTCACGCGGAGTTCAGAAACAGGCAGGTTGCGGGGCAGGTATAGCATGGGCTTAAAACCAACGGCCCGGATCAACAGCGTGTCGCTCTGGTCGATATCGATCAGGAATTTGCCTTCTTCGTCGGATATAACGCCTTGGGTGGTGCCGTAGCGTATGACGCCAGCACCAGGTATAGGAGTGCTTTTGTCGGGCTCGAGCACGGTGCCGCTCACCCGTATGTTGCGCTGTGCCAGGGCCGGCAGTACGCTTACCAGTAACAGGGTGGAAAGAAGTAGTAGTCGCAGCAGGTGTAGGGGCATGTTACAGCAGAGGCCACCTCGGGAGTGGCAAAGGGTTAATGTCAATACGCCGGAAAAGGCTTAAAAGTATGCTGCTGCCAAAATTAATATCAGCAGCGCGGCATGATGCTAAATTACTAAATTTTAGCAAAAGACGGGCTTAAATAGCGAAAGCCCATAGCTACGGGCGCTACAGGCTTTCAAACTATTATACGCTGATAAATTTTACTGGTTTCTGTTTGTGTTATTATTAGTGCCGGGCAGGTTTTTATTGGTGCCGGAGTTATTCATCTGGTTATTATTCATCTGATTCTGGTTCTGCATAGTGCCTGAGTTGTCAAGCTGGTTGGTGCCGTCGTTGCTCATGCCCCAGTAGTTGGCGCGTTTCTCCTGATACTGACGGTACTGCTCCTGCGACAGGATCGATTGCAGCTCACGATCTGTTTCCTCCATGATCTGTTCACGCTGAGTGTCCAGGTCTGATGCGGCTGTCGTGTTGTTTTGTGTGTCTGTATTCGTGTTGGTTCGGATGTCGGTCATCGTGCCGCCGTCCTTGTCATAGCGTTTTTTTTCAGTAGTGGCCATATTGTCAACCTCTTCTGCTACCTGACCTCCCATCCGACTGGTCTCGTTGTAGTTGTATTCCAGTTCACTAAGGCGACGCTCCCGTTCATACAGTACTTGCTGTACTCGGTTTTGAGTAGTTGTATCGAGGCGCATGTCCGTTGCCATTTGGCTCGCAATACGCTCTGAGTTGCTGCGCCATGCGGCATCAGAGTTTGCCATGTCCGAGGTGCTGCCCATCGCTTCTTCGCTGCCTCTGATGTGGCTTTGGTTCACGTTTTCGTCCTGGTTGGCATCTGCTGTTTCGTACGTTCTGCCCCTGTCTTCAGAACAAGAAGCAAACATCATGGCACTCACTATAGCTATTGAATAAAATACCTTTTTCATCTCTTAAATACGCTAAATTAAAAATTTAAAAACACAGTCTGTCTGTTTAAAATAGTATAAAACAAATATAGCCTGTGCTAATGTTTTACGATGAAAGAGTTGATAGGTTCATTTGGGTTTTGCTGTTTACTTCATGGTAAGAGCGGTTGATGCGCTAATAATTCGTTTTTAGCTGCTTTTTGTATTCCTGAGATACTTTGGATGTAATTAGGTCTTACTAGGGTGAGCTAGTCCTTATTATTTTGTTAATATGACAAAATATATATGAAGGTATAGTCTTAAAAACAGAGCGCCGACCAACTGGCCGGCGCTCTGTTTTATAACAAATGAAACGTTTGCTTATGCTCTTTTCAACTCAAACACGGTAATTTCGGGAAGGAAGCCCACGCGGCCCGGATACCCAATAAAGCCTAAGCCGGTATTGACGTACAGGTGTTGTCTGCCACGTTTGTAGAGACCTGCCCACTGTTCGTACACATACTGCACCGGACTCCATTTCAGGCCAGGTACGTTTACCCCAAACTGCATGCCGTGTGTGTGACCCGACAAGGTAAGGTCAATGTCAGCATACTTTTGGTTGATCTCGCCATCCCAGTGCGAAGGGTCGTGCGACAGGAGTACTTTAAATGGACTGTTTTCTGCTCCGGTATAGGCTTTGCTCAGGTCACCGTATTTCGGGAAGCCCGCCCGGTTGCCCCAGTTCTCCACACCCAGCACAGAGATGTGCTCACCGTCTTTTTCGATGCGGCGGTTCTCGTTCAGCAATACGTCCCAGCCCATGCTGCGCTGTGTCTCTATGAGAGTCTGTAGGTTTTTGGTCTTTTCCTCACGGCTTTCCCAACTTACATAATCGCCATAGTCGTGGTTGCCGAGCACCGAAAACACACCCTGCTTCGCCCGAATCCCTTTCAGGGTGTCCACGTGAGGCATCAACTCTGTAGCCACATTATTAACCAGGTCGCCTGTGAAGAACACGAGGTCGGCTTCTTGTTTGTTGATGAGGTTGACAGCCTCTTTTAAAGGCTCAGTAGAAGTGAAGCTGCCCGTGTGCATATCCGAAATCTGCAGCATCCTGAAGCCCTCGAAAGCCGCTGGTAGATTCGGGAAGCGAAGTGTGACACGCTTTACGCGGTAATCGTAAGCACCTTTCACCATGCCGTAAATAAAAGCCGAGAATGGAACGGCCGCTACCAGAAGACCCATCTGGCTTAGGAACTTGCTGCGTGAAGGGTCAAAGGTCGTTTCTCCGCTATTCACGTTGTTGAAAACCAACTTGCCCAGGCGCAGGGCATCATCCACAAAAAGGAAAAGTACGACTACCAGTTTAGAGGCGAAAATGATGAAGAGCGTACTGGCCAGATATGTTTTGAAAGCATCAGGCGGCGTGCCACGCGTGAACGAAGCCAGCGCAAAGGTGCCAGCCGTGATGGCAAACACAAGCCAGTGCAAGATGTAAATGATGCGCTGGGTGCTGGCAGTAAGGTTTTGAGTGACGGTTTTGATAGCCTGGAAGACATAAAGGTCCACCAGGAACAGGATGAAAATTACTATTCCTATCGAAAAGTATCGTTGCATGGTATATGGTTGGTGCTGCGTCAGAACAGCCGACAGCAGCTTCAGGTTTTAAAAATTGTATGTTATTATAAAAAAGCCAGCTAAATGACGTTGTTTCATGAACTATTTTTAGCTCAAACAGATTCACTTAGCAATCTTTTATCTAACAAAATCTGTACCGCAGTGAAAGAAGAAGCCACGTCTGCACTTTTGGCATACGATACCGCCAACCTCAACATCAAGACCTGGGCCGAGGAAGACCGTCCGCGCGAAAAGCTCCTGCTCAAAGGCAAGTCCGCCCTGAGCGACGCCGAGCTGATCGCCATCCTGATCGGTTCTGGCACCCCAAAACTGACTGCAGTAGACGTAGCCAAACTCATACTGGCGGCCGTGGGTAACGATCTGAATGAACTAGCCAAACTGACAGTGAAGGACCTCACGAAGATAAAAGGGATAGGGGAAGCCAAGGCTATTTCGATTGTGAGTGCGCTGGAACTGGGCAGACGTCGCAAAGAGACCACTGCCGCTGCCAAAACCCGCATCACCTGCTCCACCGATATTTACAACTACATCAAGCCCCAACTGCTGGACCTGCCCCACGAGGAGTTCTGGGTAATTTTGCTTAACCGCGCCAATGTGGTGATGAAGAAGGAAAGCATCAGCAGTGGGGGAGTGGCCGGCACGGTGGCTGACCCGAAAATGATCTTCAAAAAGGCCATCGAGCAGTTGGCGAGCTCTATTATACTGGTACACAACCACCCCAGCGGCAATACTAAGCCCAGCGCCGCTGACATCGCCCTCACCAAAAAAATGAAAGAAGCCGGACAGTTTCTGGACTTACCGATTTTGGACCACATCATCTTTACTGACAGCGATTACTATAGCTTTGCAGACGAAGGGATGCTGTGAGCTTAGGAGTTGCGAGACAGTAATTACGAGCAAAAACAAATGTCATTTCGAGCGCAGTGAGAAATCTGGATATTGAATCTTAATACTTCAGATTTTTTTCCTCTGGTCGGAATGACAGGGTAGCCTAATCTTCTTCCAGGATTTCCTTTACGCGTCCAACCTCTCCTGTTTCAAGTCTTACCTTGATGCCATGCGGGTGGTTTGGCGACTTGGTGAGAATGGCTTCTACATACCCTTCCGTTAAGTCGCCGGTGCGCTGGTCTTCTTTGAGCACGATGTTCACGTGCGAGCCTATTTTGATGTTACTGCGTTTGGTGCCGTCCATTAGGTTTATTGTTTGGTTTGGGGCTTGGGGATGATGTGCAGGAACTCCTCTTCGTCATTCAGGCTCCAACGTACCGGGGCCGTGATGTCCTGCTTTTTCACCTCCACTTTTTCGATCTGCTCCAGGTTAGCAAGTATCAGATTGGTGTCTTTTACAAGCTTGTTGTTTATGACCACTTTCAGGGTTTGCTGGGCAGCAGGTATACGGTACAGGGTATAAATATCCTGCATCGTGGAAAATTCTGCTGTGTACTTGGCCTTGATGAGGATGGCGCCGCCTTTTGCTTTGTCGCCAAATTTGCCCGTAGCATTTTCGTCTTTCAGCACGTCAATACTTTCGATGTTGTCAGCTTTGATCAGCGCCAGGCTCGGCTGCGCAATCTGCTGGCCGTTTATCTGGATATAGGGCTGCGGTAGCGGCACCATCCCTTGCTTTTGCTGCTCCTTTGGGTGAATTAGCTCTTGTTGCGCAAAGGCCTGTAAACTGCAACCCGCGAGTATTAGAGAGAAGATAAGTCGTTTCATGGGAATGTTTTTTAGGAGTAACGTCAGCTTGTGCCGGCTAGTCATTTTAATCTAGAGGTATATGTCGGAAATCTGAGAGTTTATAGCGTTCTTTTGCCAGGTTGTCCAGCCACTTGCCTTCTAACTTGGTAAGAATATGGCTAAACACATGCTTGCCCTCTGCGCCCTCAGCTACTCTACCTATCTTCGCTGCAGAGTCGGCTCTCATTTGTTGCTGGTCAGCCTGCACCAAACGCTCGATTAGTTGATAATCTTCTATGGTGAGCACAGGCTCTGTAAAGCCACTCTTGTCAAACCGGATCAAATTGTTCACTTCTTCGGAGTTATTGAAACCTGCCTCTAGTAGCTTTTGAAAATAGATCAGCTTAAACTCTTCGATGTAAATCTGTTTATACTGTTGCCTGAGCACTTTTTGCCTGCTAGTGGTGCATTGGGTGAAAGTGACGAGCAAAAGAAGCAGCGCGATGGAATAAGTGGCTGTGGACTTAAGCATGATGCTAAATTAAAACAAGAATGTCAATATAGTTGGATTTGTAAGAACGGCTCACCTTTAGGGAAACAAGAACAGACAAGCTCACCGCTTATGCTTCCGGATATTCCACCACGTGTTGATAATCGCCAAAGCCAGACCCGCTCCGATGAAAGCCCAGCCGATATACTTGTTCTCGAAGAAATGCCCAATACTGATGACAGCACCTGCTACAGCTAATAGCACAGCAAGGAATCCGACCAGATTGAATGATTTCATATGCTTTGTTTAGATCCAGGTATAAGCGAAGCGCACAGCTTGCCCCAGGTAAGTTACATAGAATCTTCTATATATTCTTACCTATGGCTACACTGAATACCTCTATTGTCTAACTCCATACTCTTTAACACTCAAACTCCTCAACTCAAAACAGTTTCTTCAGCAATTGAAAAAACTTCGGTCGGGTATAGGCAACGGCGCCCAAGTCAGGGGCAGCGGTTGATTCAATTTGATTGCCGAAAATGTCTTCTGTGGCTGGAGCAAATGAAGGAGGGAGGGGCACCGCTATACCCTGGTCGATAAGTGGTGATTTTTTCTGAGGGCTATACCTGTCGCGCAGGGTTTTCAGATCAAGCGGGTAGCCTAAAGTACCTGCCATGCCGGGTGCCTGTAACTGTGGGTCGGCTACCATACCTGTCGGACTGCCGCTCATCGTCTCCTGACCAGTGGCTGCCTGAAAATCGGGCAGGGAGGTATAGCGAACATCGCCCCACACAAAGGTATAGCGGCCGTTTTCGCTAAAATAGGCATTGTGGTGAAAGGAGACGTCCATGGTCGTGTCGGCAGCTACTACCATAGGGGCGCCGTTGCGGCTGTAGAAAATGTTGTTGAAAAACCTGACGTTATGGTGACCGCCGCTCTTGAAGAACACGCCTCCGCCGGAAGGGGCAATTGCGCTGTCGGCAAAGATAGTGTTATTGTACACGAGCAAGTCAAGGTTGCCGCCCTTGTCATGGTTTTCTACCCAAAGCGTGATGCCTTTGTAGTCGTTTTTACGGCCGTCGTTTTCCGAGATGTTGTACCGGATGATGTTGTTGCGCATAGGACGGGCCCACTCAAATTGTGCGATCAGGAAGCCCGCCCCGTCGTTGTCGTGCGAGTAGTTGTACTGCATCACGGAGTTAGTCACGCCGCCGTCCAGATCAAAGCCACCGCCGTCGCAGCCGCTGCCGGCGCTCATGTTGTAGGCTTCGTTGTATTGGATGATGATGTCGTTGGCGTCCCAGGCCCAGATGCCGATCGGTCCGCCGCAGTTCTTGTTCTGCATGCCCGAAGTATGGACCACGCTGTGCTCTACGGTGCCACCGTCCACGTCTGACAACACAATGCCGCTTCCGCTGTGCTTGTCGGGGAGTATCAGCCCGTATATTTTATACACGTGGCACTGCCCGATGTAGATATTTTGGTGCGCGTAGCCGGTTTTGGTATGGTCGAACTCCCCGTAGGTATTAATGCCGACCGAGTCGATGTCGTGCACCACGGCCTTTGTGATGCGGGCATCGCGGAAACCGCTGTTGCCGTTCCAGGCGCCTAAGGTTATACCAGATTTCCGGAAACCGCTCACCTCCACCTGGTCTATGACGATGTGCGGCAGCTTCACATCGCCGGGCAGGTCGTTGTAGAAAAGGATGCCGTGGTTGGTGTTGCGGGTATAGCCACTGCCCCGGAAGTTCAGGTACCGAATTTCTATACCTGCCACGTTGTGCGCATAAAAGCCGTAACTGATGCCAGCATCAATGGTGGCGCGGCCTTCGCCAAAAGAGCTGACGACCACAGGTGCTGTCGCAGTTGCCGTGTTGGCCGGATGAAAGTACAGCCCTCCTTTAAACACGCTTCCTCCCTCAAACAGGATGGTGTCTCCAGAAGTGTAGCGGTGGCCGTTCACCCGCTCAATGGTGCGCCAGGCGGATGCAGGCGAACTGCCTGAGTTGGCGTCATCGCCTTTGAAGCTGATGTAATAGGTATGCGCCAAGGTATAGGGTGCTGTGCAAAGGTATAGACCGATATAAATAAGAAGCGCCAGGGCGTGTTTCATAGTCAAAAATATTCGGGTGCAGGTATAGCCGGGCGTCGGCTATACCTGCGAGAGGCTGTTAGTCAGCGCCACTAGTGGGCATTTCCAGTTCCGATACGTGCAGTGGGCGGAGCATGGATGTTTTCTTGTGCTGATGCTCCTGCATGCGCTTCAGAATGTCATCGAGCAACTCCACGGCCCGCAGCACATACGGCCCCTTGTTGAGCATTACGCAGTCGGCCCGCTGCGACATGGCGGCATCCGTAATCTCGGCCCTCGACGGACGCCCTTTCTTGGCAAGCGACTCGAGTACCTGCGTGGCCCATACCACTGGTATATGCGCCGCCTCCGTTATCCACAGAATTTCCTCCTGCACCTCGGCCAGCCGTTGCCAGCCGCACTCCACTGCCAGGTCGCCACGGGCAATCATTACGCCCACCGGATGGTTCTTCATGACGGTCAGGAGCAAGTGTGGCAGGTGGCGGAATCCTTCTTTGGTCTCAATTTTGAGGATGATGCCCAGGCGTGGCGGCGCTTTCAGGCGCTTCAGTTCCTTGTGCAGCGCCTCGATCATCTCAGGGTGGTTCACAAACGAAAGACTCACGATATCAGCATGTTTAACAACGAAAGCGAGGTGCTGACTGTCTTGCTCTGAGAGCCCGTTCAGCTGCAGATCGCTTTCGGGTAGGTTGATGCCCTTGTCGTGCATCAGGCGACTTCCTGACTCTTTGGCTTCGGTAATTTTCACGAGCAGGGCATCGTCGCTCACGTTCATGATCACCCCCGCTATTTTGCCATCGTCAAACAAGATCGGCTGGCCTGCCTTCACGCGACGGAACACCTCGGGCAAGGTGCAGGCAATGCGTGCAGGTTTTACAATGTGGCCCTCGGCATCGTAAAGGGCAGGCTCACCGGGCGCTTCGTCTTTGGTGAGTATCAGCAAATCGTCTTTGCGCAGGTAGATGGGCGCCACGCTGGCAGGCAATTCTCCCACCTTGGTGCTACGCTCCAGGGCGCTCTTTTTATTGATGGTGAGTTCGGTGCCCGTACCGATGTAAGAGGTTTTGAACAGGTGAGCGATGACGCCTTTTTCCTTGCGCTGCATCACGGTGAAGGAACGCTTGCGGCCGCGCGTGTCCTTGAACCTGAGCTTATCGCCCTGTTGCAGCTGGGCTACCCAGGCCTCGTCGACTGGCAGGCTGGCGTCTGTGGGCACCTCGCTCTCCACACCGGCAGGGGCGAGCCATACCTTGGCAGGTGACACCAACTGCCCCAGTTCGTTCTGTATCGGGCGGATAGGCAGAAGGGCGGGGCCAGGTTTGAGCGGACCCGTGCGTAGTTTGGGTCCCATCAGGTCCATCAGGATCTTGCAGCTCTGGCCCGTCTCTTTTTCTGCCTTCCGGATAGACTCTACCATCGTTTCCCATACCTGCTCGTCGTCGTGGGCACAGTTGATGCGGGCGCAGTCCATGCCTGCCAGCAGCATACGCTTGACCAGTTCGTAGTCCTGGGCCAGCTCAGTGGAGAAAGTGACCATGATGCGAGTGCTGCGTTTTGGAGGCCGGGCGCCCAATAGTTCGCTCGTGTGCTTTTCGAGTAGCTCGATACTCTCGGCATGTGAAACAGGTATGGGTTTTTTGGTGGGCGCACAATCGAGCAATTGGCAGAGCATGTTGTGGACGGCCTGCAGACTAGCCAGCACGTGCCCTTCGGAGCGACCCAGCGACGAGAGACCCAAACGGGCCAGGCCCTCCTGCAACTGCCGTATGTCGTGCTGCCGCAGCGACAGGTAGTGCAACAGGTTGCGGGCGCTTGTGCGGAAAGATGGGTGCACGCTTTTGATGGCGCTGGCAAACTTCTTTTCCAGTTCAAGGGCATCGTGTTGCAGCACTTCCAGCTGCGAAATCATCTCGCGAAGGTGTTTCTCGTCTGTTTGCATTATATTAGAAGGTATAGCATACTATCAAACTCAAGAGCAGGCCGCAGGGTTATTTAAAAACTGTTGACCATGGCCCTATGCAATGAATTGGAGCTCCAGTAGCCACTGGCAATAATACGTCGGATGCTGTGCAGCGGGTCCTGCGGGTCGCGCTTCTCGGCCAGTTGGAAAGCCGCCACCATGCCACGCTGCTTTAGCTCAGGTATAGCCTCGGGGTTCCACAGCCCGAACGGGTACGCGAAGTATTCGGTAGGTTTGCCTGTAATCTCCGCCAGCTGCCGCGATGGCTTTTCGACTTGCGTCACCCAGTCCTGCCCCTGGTATTTCTTCACATTCTGGTGGTCCCAGGTATGGGAGCCGATTGCATGCCCCTTCTCCGAAAGCTCCTTTACCTGCGCCCTGGTCATGTAGTTCGGCCTGCCCAGCGAGACGGTCATGACGAAGAACACACCCTTGAAACCATACTTTTCCAGCTCCGGTGCGGCCACGGTAAACTGCCCCAGGCTGGTGTCGTCGAAGGTGAGCATCACGGGTTTTTCGGGAAGCGATGCCCCTGTGGTCAGGTAAGCCAGTAACTGGTCGGGCAGTACGGTCTGGTAGCCGCTGTCCGCCAGCATTTTGATGTGGTCTTTAAAGCGCTCCTCCGGTATAATGTAGTCCTTGGCCTGTTTGGAGTCCTTCTCTCGCCAGTCGCGCACCTGGTGGTAGCACAGAATCGGCACCTGTTTGCGGGCAATGATGGTTTCGGCATCAGCGATGGAGTTGGCTACAATTGCTGCAGGATGAGCTGACTTAGCAGGTATAGCGGCCTGCAAAGTTAAGCTGTCGGGTTCAGGTATAGCGGTGTCGCTATTTGCTGAAGCAACAGGTATTGCAGTTTCGACGGGTGATTGTGTCTCGATCGTTTTGCCTTCCCGCATACAGGAGGAAGAGCCGATTAGTACAGTAAATAATGCGAAAATGGATAAGCGGAGGCGGGTATAAGGGGGTTTCATGATAAGAATTGGTAAACGCTATAATGATAGCCATTATTTAGCTGCCTTTCCATTAACCGAAGAGAAAAATCAGCTGATTTTGTGACTGAAAAGCATTACCTTAAGCTACCATTCACAAGTCAATCGTAAATAACTCAACCTAAACCCGAAACCACTTATGGCAGCCATTCCGTTTACCCGCGAGGCCATGCTGCGCCAGCTTTCCGAAGTGCCCGAGTGGGATGTGCTTGTTATTGGCGGTGGGTCGACGGGATTGGGAACTGCCCTGGATGCCGCTTCGCGTGGGTACAAGACGCTTCTGCTCGAGCAGTCCGATTTTGCGAAAGGTACCTCGAGTCGCAGTACCAAGCTGGTGCACGGCGGGGTGCGCTACCTGGCGCAGGGCAATATCCGACTGGTGTTTGAGGCACTTCGGGAGCGGGGGATTCTCCTGCGCAATGCGCCACATGTCGTGTCGGTGCAGCCTTTCGTGATACTTTGCTACAGCTGGTGGCAGCGGTTTTTTTATGGCACCGGCCTCGCGCTCTACGATTTTCTGGCTGGCAGGTATAGCCTGGGCCGCACCGCGTGGTGGAGCCGCAAAACGGTGCTGGAAAGCATACCCACCGCCAAATCCGAAAACCTGATAGGTGGCATCGTATACTTCGACGGTCAATTCGACGATGCCCGTCTGGCCCTGAACATCGCCCAAACCTGCGCTGAGCAAGGTGGCACGGTGCTGAATTATTTCCGTATGACAGGCTTGACCAAAGACGACAATGGAAAAGTGAATGGTGTAGATTCCGTAGACCTGGAAAGCGGCCAACCCTATACCTTGCGGGCCAAAGCGGTAGTGAACGCAACAGGCGTTTACGTAGATGATATTTTACATTTCGACCAGCCTACCCAAAAGCAACTTGTCATGCCGAGCCAGGGTGTGCATGTTGTCCTCGACAAAATCTTCCTTCCAGGGAATGTGGCCCTGATGATTCCCAAGACACCGGATGGTCGCGTGCTCTTTGCCATACCCTGGCAGGGCCACGTGCTGATCGGTACCACCGATACGCCGCTGCAGGAGCTGAGTCTGGAACCTGTGGCGCTGGATGCCGAGATTAACTTTATTCTGCAAACAGCAGGGCAGTATCTGGAGAAGCCTCCGACACGACAGGATGTGCTGAGTGTATTTGCTGGCCTGCGCCCCTTGGCCGCCCCTGACAGTGAAACAGGCAACACCAAAGAGATTTCCCGCAGTCACAAATTGCTGGTAGCAACTTCAGGGTTGATTACCATCACCGGCGGCAAATGGACCACCTACCGCCTGATGGCCGAAGATACTGTGAACGCGGCTATCCGAGTAACAAGGCTGCCTGCTATACCTTGCCGTACTGAGAAACTGCCCATCCACGGAGCTATACCTGCATCCGCTATACCTGTGCCAAATACACCAATTGATCTTGCAGGCTACGGTAGTGACGCAATGGCTTTGCAGGCGCTGATGCGGTCGGAGCCTGAACTGGCCCAAAAGCTGCACCCTGGCTTTGGCTATACCCTGGCTCAGGTGGTGTGGGCAGTGCGCCACGAAATGGCCCGGACCGTGGAAGATGTGCTGGCCCGTCGCCTGCGGATTCTGTTTTTGGATGCCCGCGCCGCGCTGGAAATAGCGCCCACCGTAGCCGCCCTGATGGCCCGCGAGCTCAATCGCGATGAAACCTGGCAGCGGGAGCAGGTAGCGGCTTTTGAAAAGCTGGCGGAGCATTACTTGCCACAAGCCACCGAAAAGCCAACCGTGCGGGCACATTGACGAATTTTTTCCGAAATTGCAGCAAAATTACCCAACCCCATGCAACGACCCATCAAATTCATCATAATGGCCGGCATCGCGCTGGTGCTCTTCTATTTTGTGCGCGAGTCTTTCTTAAGCGACGATAACTACCTGATTCCGCTGAAAAAAGAACGTGAGGAAAAAGATCTCTCATTCCGGGGCCGCACCAACAGCCCTTTTGAGGAAGCCGACCGCCGGATGTTCACCAACCTGATCTACTACGAGCCCAACCTGGACTACCGCGTGAAGGTGAAGCTGGAGGATATTGAGCCCAAAGATACCGTGCACATGCCCATGACCAACGGCAGCACCGAAGCCTACCTGCGCTATGCCCTGGCTAATTTCGAGTTAAACGGAGAACCGCAGCGCCTGACGCTCTACAAAAAGGTGAAAGAAGAAGAGGAAAAGCTGTTTGTGCCTTTCACTGACAAAACCAACGGCTTCGACACCTATGGCGGCGGCCGCTACCTGGATGTGCCGTTCAAGGAAGGCGCCAAAACGGCCACGCTGGACTTTAACCGCGCCTACAGCCCCTTCTGCGCCTACAACCCCGAGTACGTGTGCCCCGTGCCGCCCAAAGAAAACCGTCTGACCGTGGCAGTGGAGGCTGGTGAGAAAAACTACGATAAAGTGCATCCGGTGGTGGAGTAGGGCTTTTTTGTGTCACGTATCAAGTAGCACGATGCCCTCAGGGGTAACTTGACAACGAACTACTCGACAAAGGATAAAAGGAAATGCTCTTTCGGATTTGCAATCCGAAAGTAGATTAACCGCGGATTTGTAATCCGCTTTGCAAAGGCAGTTGCTATTGACAGGCACGCGGATTGCAAATCCGAAAGAGCGCTGAGCAGTACCAAGGCTTCATAAACAATACTTCGGCTTAATCTTTTGTCTTTTGCTGACAGGTTCTTTTTACAAAAGAGCAAAGAAAAATCCTTAATTTTGAGAATTAGCTTCAACCGAACGAGGCTATACCTTACAGAACAACACAAATAACCATGCTGATTTCATTCGACTGGCTGAAACAACTCATCCATATAGAGAATACCGCTGAGGAAACAGATGCCTTACTGACAGGCGCAGGTCTGGAAGTGGAGGCAATTCACAACTTCGACCAGGTGCAAGGTGGCCTTGAGGGTATCGTGATAGGCGAAGTGCTGACCTGTGAGCGCCATCCGGATGCTGACCGCCTGAGCGTGACCACCGTGGACATCGGCGCAGGCGAGCCAAGCCAGATTGTGTGCGGTGCGCCCAACGTGGCTGCCGGACAGAAAGTGGTGGTCGCAACCGTTAACAGTACGCTATACCCTAGCGGCGGGGAACCTTTCAAAATAAAGAAATCAAAAATACGCGGCGCTGCTTCCGAAGGGATGATTTGCGCCGAAGACGAGATTGGCGTCGGTACCTCACACGCCGGCATCATGGTACTTGATACGGACCTGCCAAACGGTACGCCAGCCGCTGAGTATTTCGGTCTGGGCTCTGATAAGGTATTCGAAATTGGTCTGACGCCAAACCGCGCCGATGCTGCTTCGCACCTGGGTGTTGCCCGCGACCTGAAAGCCCTCTTGCGTGTGCCGTATACCTTGCCTTCTGTAGAAAACTTCAACGTAAGCAACACATCCCGACCTGTGGAGGTGGAGATTAAGAACATGGAGGCTTGTCCGCGGTATGCCGGTGTAACCGTGAGCGGCGTGAAGGTGGGACCTTCGCCGGAATGGCTGCAGAAGCGCCTGCGTGCCATCGACCTGGCCCCGATCAACAACATCGTGGACGTGACCAACTACGTGCTGCACGAGTTAGGCCAGCCGCTACACGCGTTTGATGCTGATAAAATAAAAGGCAATAAAATTGTCGTGAAAACTGCCGAAGCCGATAGCAAATTCGTGACGCTGGATGGTGTAGAGCGCAAACTCAAAGCCAATGACCTGATGATCTGCAACGCCGAGGAACCGATGGCGATTGGCGGTGTTTTCGGTGGCAAAGAGTCGGGTGTGAGCGACGAAACAATGAGTATTTTCATCGAAAGCGCTTACTTCTCGCCAGACTACATCCGCCGCACAGGTATGGCGCATGGCCTCAAAACCGACGCCTCTTTCCGCTTTGAGCGCGGCACCGACCCGAACATGGTGATTACTGCCCTGAAACGTGCCGCCCTGTTAGTGCAGGAAGTTGCTGGCGGTGAGATTAGCTCCGAGATTGTGGACGTATACCCGCAGCCGATTCAGAACCTGGAACTGACGCTGGATATCGAACGCGCCCATACCTTGATTGGTCAGCACATTGGCGCTGAGCGCATGAAAGAAATCCTGACCGACTTAGGTATAGAAATCACCGGCGAAACGGAAGAAAAGCTGCACGTGTCGGTGCCACCGTTCAAGGTGGACGTGACCCGTGAGGCTGACTTAGTAGAGGAGATCCTGCGCATCTACGGTTTCAACAACATCGAGGTGAGCGAGCACATGGCCACCACTTATATGGCCAGCTTCCCGAAACCTTACCCGGAGGATATCAACAAAACGATACTCGATTATATCTCGGCCAACGGTTTCCACGAGATCATCACCAACTCCATCACTAACTCCAACTACTATGCCGCGGGCGGGGAAGAGGAGATGGCCGGACTTGTGAAGGTGCTCAACTACAACAGCGAGGACCTGGACGTGCTGCGTAAGAGCATGGTGTTTTCGGGTCTGGAGGTGCTGCGCTACAACATCAACCGCCGCCAGCGCGATCTCAAGGTATACGAGCTGGGCAAGGTATACGAGCAGCTGGAGGACGGCTACAAGGAAACCCGCAAACTGGCCCTTTACATGGTGGGCAACACCACGGCCGAGAGCTGGAAGCAGCCTGCCCAGAAAGCAGCTTTCCACGATCTGGCCAGTGTGGTGCAGAACGTACTGCAGAAACTCAACGCCGCCGACTACGAGGTGCAGGCCATCGAGCAAAGCCGCTACATGCGCCAGGGCATCACTTATGTGAAGAACGGCACCGTCATCGCGCAGGTGGGTTTGCTGGACGCGGCCGTGACCAAAGCCATGGACGTGAAAGAGCAGGTATGGTACGCTGAGCTGAACTGGGACTACCTCATCAAGAAATACAAAGACAAACTGGTGGCCGAGGAGCTTCCGAAGTTTCCGGAAGTACGCCGCGACCTGTCGCTGGTGGTGGACAAGAACCTGACCTTCGAGCAACTGAAGCAAGTGGCCCTGCGCACCGAGCGCAAACTCCTGCAGGGCGTGAACGTGTTCGACGTGTACGAAGGCGACAAGATAGAAGCAGGCAAGAAAGCCTATGCTTTGAGCTTTACGTTGCTGGACCGCCAGCAAACTTTGACCGACAAAGTGATCGATGGCGTGATGAACCGCCTGATGCATCAATTTGAGAAACAGCTGGGAGCCATTATCCGCAAATAGTTATGCCAAAGGAAAAACAACTGCAACAGCTTCAGTCGATTGAGAGCAAGGTGCGCCAGCTCCTAAACCGGCATGCCGAGGCGCAACACAAGCTTGTCGCCGCTCAGGAGGAAATTAAATTGCTGGAGTCGCAGCTGCAAGAGCGGGAACAGCAAATAAAAAATTTTCAAAATCAAGAGAATATTGTTAAGATTGTAGATGCGATAGCAGGAAACACTGCAAATTCGACAGAGTTAAAGCTGAAGTTAAACGAATATATAAGGGAAATTGATAAGTGTATCGCCTACTTGCGTGACTAGCGGGAGGCAGTGAGCTGGAGCCGGACATACGGCAGGCCATTGTCAGGAAGCAAAGAAACGGAGTAGCCCTATACCTAAAAAACGCAACGGATGGGTGAATTAGCTATTAAGATTCGCATCGCAGAACGCGAGTATCCGATGCGGGTGAAGGAAGAAGAAGAAGAAAGGCTTCGGGTAGTGGGTAAACTTTTGAACGAGCGCCTGCGCTTCTTCAAAGACCAGTTTGGCATACAGGACAAGCAGGACTTGCTGGCTATGGTGGCTTTTGAGACCATGGTGGACAAGCTGAAGCTCGAGGATGACAAAAATGCCCATCTCGACAAAGTAGGTGCGCAACTAAGCGTGCTCGACGAGCTCTTATCAACAAATAAGTAAACCAAACCGAGACTGCCCCCTAAGCAGTCTCATTAACTACAGTGTGGTTTGTAAAGCCACTTCACTGTCCTGCTGCAGGTACTGCTATTGTTTTTATAAACCATAAAAGCGTATAGTATGTCCGATATTTTAATCATTTTAATCACCGCCATTGTCGCGCTCGGAGTCGGCGTGTACATTGGGCGCGTACTCCTGCAAAAGGTATACAAACAGCAGGAGGAAGCTGCCCGCCAAAAGGCAAAATCCATCATCCGCGAAGCTGAAATCAACGCCGAGGGCATCAAAAAAGACCGCATGCTGGAGGCCAAGGAAAAATTCCTGAAGCTGAAATCTGAGTTCGAAGAAGAATCGAACAAGAAGAAGAACATCATCATCCAGAACGAGAACAAGGTAAAGCAGCGCGAGCAGCACGTAGCCAAGCAAATGGAGCAGACCAAGCGCCGCGAAACTGAGCTTGACAAGGAGAAGGAAGCACTCGACCACCAGCTGGAAGTTCTCAAGAAACGCAAAGAAGAAGTAGAGCAGCAGCACAGCGAGGTAGTGGCGCGGCTCGAGAAAATCGCTGGCCTGACCGCCGCTGAAGCCCGCGAGCAAATGGTAGAAGCCCTGAAAAGTGAAGCCACGTCGCATGCATCTTCTTACGTGAAAGACATTGTGGCCCAGGCCAAACTCACCGCTACCAAAGAAGCCAAGAAAATTGTGGTGGAGACCATCCAGCGTACTGCCGCGGAGCATGCCATCGAAAACTGCGTATCTGTTTTCAACATCGAAAGCGACGACATCAAGGGCAAGATTATCGGTCGTGAAGGCCGTAACATCCGCGCTCTGGAAGCTGCAACTGGTGTGGAAATCATCGTAGATGATACACCGGAGGCGATCATTATCTCTGGTTTTGATCCGGTTCGCCGCGAAATTGCCCGTCTGTCGCTGCACCGTTTAGTAGCTGACGGTCGTATCCACCCGGCCCGCATTGAGGAGGTAGTTTCGAAAACCCGCAAAAACATCGAAGAAGAAATCGTGGAAATCGGTGAGCGTACTGCCATCGACTTAGGTATACATGGTCTGCACCCGGAACTGATCAAGATGGTGGGCCGCATGCGCTTCCGTTCTTCTTACGGACAAAACCTGCTGCAGCACTCACGCGAAGTAGCCAACCTGTGCGCCACGATGGCCGCGGAACTTGGTCTGAACGTGAAACACGCCAAGCGCGCCGGTCTGCTGCACGACATCGGTAAAGTAACCCCAGACGAGCCGGAATTGCCACACGCGATCATCGGTATGGAGTTGGCCAAGAAATACAAGGAGCATCCGGATATCTGCAACGCCATCGGCGCTCACCACGACGAGATCGAGATGACGGCTATGATTTCTCCGTTGATCCAGGCTTGCGACGCCATCTCTGGTTCTAGACCGGGTGCCCGCCGCGAGATCATGGAGTCTTACATCAAGCGTCTGAAGGATCTGGAGGCAGCTGCCGTATCGTTTGACGGGGTGAACCAGTGCTACGCCATTCAGGCCGGCCGCGAGCTCCGCATCATGGTAGACGCCGACAACGTGAGCGACGAAAAAGCCGCACAGCTTTCGTTCGACATCTCCCAGAAGATCGAGAAGGAAATGCAGTACCCGGGCCAGATCAAGATCACGGTGATCCGCGAAATGCGCGCCATCAGTTATGCTAAGTAAGGTATAGCCCCTATAGCTGCAACAAACAAAAAGCCGCCTGTTACTATTGTAGCAGGCGGCTTTTGCATTAAACTAAACCAATCGTCACTCTCACTATTCTTAGCTCAGGAAGGCTTTCAGCATCCAAAGCGTCTTTTCATTTTCATTGATGTCTTCACTTACCAGCGCTACCGTACCTTCGTCGTCGCGCTCGGCGGCCAATGCCAGTATATCACGCTCCAGACTCACGATCACAGACAGGTTCTGGTGAGTCGCTTCTACCGTCTCGCGGTCGCCGCTCAGGCTCGTTGCTTCCTGTATGCTCGACACACGCAGGTAGTCCGAGAAGGAATGCAGCGGCTTCTGGCCGATGGTCAGGATACGCTCTGCCAATGCATCGATGCGGGTGAGGGCACTGTTATAAAGCTCTTCGTACTTGGCATGCAGCTGAAAGAAGTGTATACCTTTGATGTTCCAATGGAAACCGCGCAGGTTCTGGTAATAAATGTGATAGTTGGCCAGCAGCTCGTTCAGCTTGTCGGCAATCTCTACGGAGTCTTGTTTTTCTAATCCGATATTCGTCAGCTTATTCATAGTCTTCTGTTGTTTCTGTTGTTTGTATATACAAATATACCCAAATTAAGGTTATAAATCAAATCAATTAAATTGATACAGGTATAGTAATAGTCTATAACTTAGCAGGGCGGAGGCTAAGCAGGCTTTTTCAGATGAAGTGAGTAATCTGTAAGTGTCAAGTGCCTCCTTACTATACGTTTGATAGCATGACACTGGTACAATTAGAGTATTTATTGGCGGTAGACACGTACCGCCATTTTGCCACGGCGGCAGACCACTGTTTCGTGACGCAGCCCACCCTGAGTATGCAGCTGCAAAAGCTGGAAGAGGAGTTGGGGGTACAGTTGTTCGACCGAAGCAGAGTGCCTGTACGGCCAACTGAGATCGGAAAGGAAGTGATTGCCCAGGCCCGCCTGGTGGTAGCCGAGTCAAAAAAGGTAAAGGAGCTTGTGCAGAACCAAAAGCAGGAACTGAGCGGCGAGTTGCGCATCGGCATTATACCTACCTTGGCCCCCTACCTGATTCCGCTTTTCGTGACGGCCTTTATGGAGAAGTACCCGGATGTGCGGCTGGTGGTGCAGGAGTTGCTGACCGAGGAAATCGTGCAGAAACTGAACTACGAGCTGCTGGATGTTGGCTTGCTAGTGACGCCCCTAGAAGACAAGTCCATAAAGGAGCTGCCCCTGTTTTACGAGGCTTTCGTGGCCTACATCAACCCGGCGCACCCCTTGGCCGGCAGCAGGGCTATCAGCCCGGAGCAACTCGACCTGGACGACCTGTGGGTACTCAACGAGGGGCACTGTTTCCGGAGCCAGGTGCTCAACATCTGCAACCGGGGCGGAAGCGCAATCCCTTCCGGCCACTTCGATTACAAGAGCGGCTCCCTCGAAACCCTCAAGCGCATCGTCGAAACCCAGCGCGGACTCACGCTATTGCCAGAGCTCTCCGTACTTGATATGCCTGTCGAGAAGCAGTCGCTCGTCCATACCTTCCGGGAGCCGCAGCCACAACGCGAAGTGAGCTTGGTGGTGCATCGAAGCTTTCTGAAAAAGCGCCTGATCGAAGCCCTGCAGAAAGAAATTGTAGTTGCTATCCCTGCTCACATCCGCAACCGCAAAAAAGAGCAGGTGGTGGGAGTGAAGGAAGTTTAGGAGTTTGGGAGTCACGAGTTCTGAGTTGGACGTCCAATTTGTAGGGACAGGGCGCGGTCCGTCCGAATCGTGCATGAGTGCTTGTCTGAATCAGGATTTTCAGGATTAAAGAGGGCCCCTACCCCCAAGGATTGACAGGATGCTCGTGAATGATTAACACACCCCTGCCCCTCTCAAGAAGGGAATTTCTGCTGCTACTTCTTTAAAGGTATAGGGGCTGTAGCTTCAGCAGTTCTTTTACTATACCGGGTCCAACCACCCCTAACCCCTCCTTATCCAAGGCGGGGAACCTGTAACTGCCGATTCTTAGGGATAGACTTTGTAGCTGCAGTTTCATGTGCACGATTGACATCCCCCTGCCCCCTTCAAAGGGGGACTTGTGCCATTACCAGTGTCCGGTATAAACCTTGTTGTGAGTGTCATATACCCTTGGTAGGTATAGCAAGAGTTACTTGCACCTGAGCTATGAAACAAATAGCGGTGCCATGTGCACAAAATGACGCTCCACTGTTTGAGCGTTCAGCGAGTTTGGAGCGTCTTGACTTTTTTGCTTACTTTTTGTGTCAAGACAAAAAGTGAGGCCCGCCCGGCCAGGGCAAGCTATAAGACAGCATAGGTTGCTGTACTTTTGACAGCTGTAGATACGCCAATAGGTAAAGGTATAGGATTATCCGCTACTAGCACCCCATAAAGCAAAACAGGCTGCTTCGTCAGAAGCAGCCTGTTTCTATCAGTATACCTGTTAGCAGGTATAGGAATCAAATTAAGCGTTGATCATGCCGGCTTTCTGCAGTACTTCTACCATCGTAGCACCGATCTCGGCAGGAGAGTCTACCACATGGATACCGTTCTCGCGCATGATCTTCATTTTAGCAGCAGCTGTATCGTCAGCACCACCCACGATAGCACCTGCGTGACCCATACGGCGACCAGCTGGAGCTGTCTGGCCAGCGATGAAACCAACTACCGGCTTCTTGTTACCAGTCTCGCTGATGTACTGGGCAGCCATGGCCTCGTAGTTACCACCAATCTCACCGATCATCACGATCGCGTCCGTCTCAGGGTCTTCCATCAGCAGCTGTACGGCGTCTTTCGTAGGCGTACCAATGATCGGGTCACCACCAATACCGATAGCCGTGGAGATACCCAGGCCAGCCTTCACAATCTGGTCTGCAGCTTCGTAAGTCAACGTACCTGACTTAGACACGATACCGATACGACCTGGCTTGAACACGAAACCTGGCATGATGCCCACCTTCGCCTCACCTGGCGTGATCACACCCGGGCAGTTTGGACCGATCAGGGTCACGTCTTTGCCTTTCAGGTAGTTTTTGGCCACCACCATGTCTTTCACAGGAATGCCTTCCGTGATCGCAACGATTACTTTGATGCCCGCGTCAGCAGCTTCCATGATCGCGTCAGCAGCGAAAGCCGGTGGCACGAAGATGATAGAAACATCGGCTCCCGTTCTCTTCACAGCGTCTTCCACTGTGTTGAAAACTGGTAGGTCCAGGTGATTGTTGCCACCTTTGCCTGGGGTAACACCACCCACTACGTTGGTGCCGTACTCGATCATCTGAGAGGCGTGAAAAGAACCTTCGGAGCCCGTGAAGCCCTGTACGATCACTTTCGAATCTTTATTTACTAAAACACTCATGTGTATCTTATTAAGTTGATGAATGATGGTCAAAATTAAGGTAGTGCAAAAATAGCCTTTTTTGTGGCGCTTCCAAAAAATAGTTAAAGCTAATATAGGCGCTAAAACAGCCCGGCGGAACGGGAACTGGTATACCTTCTGTTATACCGGTGGCAAGGTGCTATACCTGTTAAGTATAATTTTAATTACGTACCTTTGCACCCGTATCTCAAAAAAGCACTTAAATGAAATACCTGAATCATATTACCGAGGCAATCGGTAACACACCCTTAGTAAAGCTTAACAACGTAACCAAAGGCATTAAACCGACGGTATTGGCCAAGGTGGAGTACATGAACCCGGGCAACTCCGTAAAGGATCGCATGGCGATCAGAATGATCGAGGATGCTGAGAAAGCCGGTATCCTGAAGCCGGGTGGTACGATCATTGAAGGCACTTCCGGCAACACTGGTATGGGCCTGGCATTGGCCGCTATCGCCAAGGGGTACAAGTGTATTTTTACGCTGGCCGACAAGCAAAGCAAAGAAAAAATGGACATCCTGCGTGCCGTAGGAGCTGAGGTGCGTGTGTGCCCAACGAACGTAGCACCTGACCATCCGGATTCGTACTACTCGGTGGCCAAGCGCCTGAACGAAGAGATACCAAACTCGTTCTATCCAAACCAGTATGATAACATGTCGAACTGGGCGGCGCACTACGAGTCTACAGGCCCGGAGATCTGGGAGCAGACGGAAGGGAAAGTAACCCACTTTATCACGGGCGTTGGCACAGGTGGTACGGTAACGGGCATCTCCCGCTACTTAAAAGAGAAAAACCCGAACGTGGTTACCGTAGGCATTGATACCTATGGCTCCGTGTTCAAGAAATATAAGGAAACCGGTATTTTCGACGAAAACGAAATTTACTCTTACGCTACCGAAGGAATAGGCGAGGACATCCTGCCAAAGAATGTGGACTTTGATGTGATCGACACTTTTGTGAAGGTAACTGACAAAGACGGTGCTGTGATGACACGCAGACTTGCCAAAGAAGAAGGCTTGTTTGTAGGCTGGTCATGCGGAACTGCCGTATACGGTGCACTGGAATACGCCCGCGAAAACAATCTGACGGAGGATGATGTAATTGTAGTGTTGTTGCCCGACCATGGTACCCGTTACCTGGGCAAAATCTACAACGACGAGTGGATGCGCTCACAGGGCTACATCGACTAATTAAGCTGGGCGTAACTAAATTGGATGCCTGTAATTTGTTTGAGGCATCCAACTTGTGTACCTTAGTACTGCAGTAAATACCTGGGATTAAATGCAAAGCAACTAAATTCAGAAAGGTTAGCTTGAAATATACGGCTTGCGTAAATACAGGCCGGGGATAGTTTAGCTATGAAAAAAATATCAGGCGTTCTTCTTATAGATGACGACGACACCACAAATTTCCTGAACCAGCGTTTGCTTGAGCGAATGCAGGTAACAGACAATATCCGCACGTTTGTGAACGGCAAACAGGCATTCGACTACTTGTACAATGTGAGCAACAACAACTATGAGCAGACGGATGAAAACTATTTTCAGCCGGAACTGATTTTCCTGGATATCAGCATGCCGGTGATGGATGGATTCGAAATGCTGGACCTGTATGAACGGCTGAACCCTGAGTTCCGGAAAAACATAGTACTGGCCGTACTGACTACCTCTACGCATCCACAGGATACGGATGCCGCCCAGAAGTATTCGGCTGAATATCTTACCAAACCGCTCACGGCAGAGAAGGTAAAGAATCTGATCAACAAGCATTTTAGCTCCGCCAATCAGGAGGCTTAAAAACTGCAGGTATAAAAACGAGCCGATGCGCTGACTCCATCATGAGCAGCACATCGGCTCGTTTCATTTTATCAAGACTGAGGCAAGTTACCCGCATGCTAGACAACATGCTCCTCAGGGAAGTGCCTGAAGAGGAGCAGGAATGGGCTACCGTATGTTTGGGCTGCGCTATACCTAGAACGAGAAGCCGAAATTGGATTTGATCAGCAGGTTCAGAAGCACGCCTGCGCCGGCCAGCAGCAATCCGACTCCGATCAGCTTTTCGAGGTCCTGCATTTTGCCCTGCCGCTTCTTCAGTATGTTGCCACCAACCGCCCCAATAGCGAAGGCTGCCATTAGCGGAAGGCTGCGGGTCCAGATCACGTTGCCAAGCAGGTAGTGGCTGATAAACCCGGTGAAGCTGGTAATCACCAAAATGAAAAGCGAGGTGGAAGTGGCGATTTGTGGCGGTATACGGAACAGCTTAATCATCATAGGGGTCTGCAGAAAGCCACCGCCTATACCGAACAGGCCTGCAATGATGCCCGAAGCAAAACCAAAGACCGATACCAGGCCCCCGTTCAGGCGATAGGCAATGTGCTTGGCCCTGTTTTTCCGGATAAACGAAGTGGGAACGCGCCGGATGCGGTACATCATACCGGAATGCCGCTGGATCTTTTCTTTCTCCTGAGGCTTCACCATAAAAAAGCCCACTGTGAGCACGAAAAGCGCAAAGATGACCTGCAACTCTGTGACCGGCAGAAAGGCCACCATAAAAGCGCCCAGCACTGTGCCGGCCACCGCTGGAAACTGAATCAACGAACCCACGAGGTAGTCGATGCTGCGGTCGCGAAGGTTGAAAACGGAGGCAATAATGGAGGCCGGCACCAACGCCGACATGGTCGCACCGATGGCGATTTCGATGTTGTAGCCGAAGAAGATGATCAGGATCGGCACCATGAACACACCTCCCCCGAAACCGATGATGGTGCCAAACCCACTCACGAGCGCACCCACAACAAAAATGATAAATTCCTCCATTTGCTAAGCCCCGCGGGGCCGTGGTATTATACCTTTTTCTGCAAGGTACACTATTCAGCTACAGGTACGAATTTAAAGTCATCACCGTTAAACAATCCTTTGTCACTGAGCTTGAGCGAAGGTATAACGAGCAATGCCATGAACGAGAGCGTCATAAAAGGGGAGGCCAGTTTGCTGCCCATTTCCTTGCTCATGCGGTCGATGGCCGAATAAGCCTGAGCCACTTCATAACCATCGGCCGCCGACATGATACCCGCTACCGGCAGCGGCAGCAGTTGTTCGTTCTCGCCGTCTACCGCAGCCACGCCACCCTTAGCGCTTATGATCAGGTTCACGGCGCGGGCGATGCTTTCGTCGTCCACACCTACGGCAATGACGTTGTGCGAATCGTGGCCTACGGAGGAGGCGATGGCACCGCGGCTTAAACCTACGTTCTTGATGAAGGCCACAGCCGGCTCGGCATTCGCATACCTGTTCACGACGGTTATTTTGAGCACATCCTGCGCCACATCCGATTCGATATGCCCTCCCTTGATCTTTGGCTCGGCCCATACCTGGTGCGTGATCAGCTGCCCGTCAAACGCCTCAATCACACGTATTTTGCTGGCCTTGTCGGCTGGTAACCGGAACTGGGCCGGTGTTTTAGGTTCGGTGTTGAAGTTGTTTATTTCTTCGCTTGGCGTGAAGGTGATCTTCGATTTACCGCTTTCCGCCACCAGTTCCCCATTGATGTAGGTTGCCTGTATGCTGAAGTCTTCGAGGTTGTTCACCACGATGAAGTCAGCCGGGTCACCTTCGCGGAGCAGGCCTACTTCCAGCTTGTAATGCTCGACCGGATTGAGGCAGGCGGCACGCAGCACATGAAACAGGTCGTGGCCCTTGGCGAGCGCCCGCTTCACGAGCAGATTCAGGTGGCCTTCCACCAGGTTGTCAGGGTGCTTGTCGTCGGAGCAGAACATGATCATCTCCGGGTAATCGGCAAGCAGAGGTATAAGCGCCTCGAAGTTCTTGGCGGCGCTGCCTTCGCGGATCAGGATCTTCATACCCACGGCCAGCTTGTCGAGCGCCTCCTCGGCCGTGAAGCACTCGTGGTCGGTCGTGATACCAGCCGATGCGTATAACGCTGCCTGCTCGCCACGCAGGCCAGGTGCGTGACCGTCCACAGCCCTGCCATACTTCTTGGCAAGCTCAATTTTCTCCATCACCACAGGGTCGCGGTGCAGCACGCCGGGCCAGTTCATCATCTCGGCCAGGTACTTGATCTCGTCGCGCTGAAACAAGGTTTCGATGTCGGCGGCCGTTATCTCAGCACCGGCTGTTTCGAAAGGAGTGGCGGGTACGCAGGAGGGGGCCCCGAAATAGAACTTAAAGGGTACTTTTTTCCCGTTCTCAATCATGTACTCCACGCCTTTTATACCCAGCACATTGCCAATCTCGTGCGGGTCCGATACCGTGGCCACAGTACCATGTGGCACAGCCAGCCGGGCAAATTCGGAGGGCACCAGCATGGAGCTTTCCACGTGCACATGGGCATCCACAAAGCCCGGCAAAATATAACTGGAAGAGGAGGAAGCCTCACGAACTATTTTAGAAATGCGGCCGTTTGACACATGGACCGTTCCCTCAAAAATCTCTTGCTGGTGCAGGTTTATGATGCGTCCGCTTACGGTATAGGAGCTATGCATGGATAGGACTGTCTTGTTGATATAAAATGCCCGCTGATGGGGATTGAACCCGTAAATTACTTTATATTTGCGTTAAATTAAGTCGTTTTGAGAAAGATAATTTCATACATACTACTGGCGGGATTTCTGGCAACTGGCCCTTTGGCGAGCTGCACGACCAAAACACCGCAACAGAAAAAGACGGCCTCCTACATGAAAAAGAGCAAGAAAGGCAATTTGCCCTGCCCTTGCGATTCGAACTAATTCCTGACAGCTTACCATGAAAAAAATTGTAATCGCCATAGATGGCTACTCCTCGTGCGGGAAAAGTACAACGGCCAAACTGGTGGCTGCCGAACTGGGCTACGCTTATATCGATACCGGGGCAATGTACCGGGCGGTTACGCTTTATTTTCTGGACCATCACGTCAGTCTCACCAACCCAAAGGAGGTAAAAGACGCGCTGGATAACATAGACATCACGTTTCACTATAACCCAAAGGCCAAAAGAAACGAAGTATTCCTCAATGGGCTGAATGTGGAAGATGAAATCCGCAAGATGTACATCTCCAACCAGGTGAGTGAGGTGAGTGTGGTAAAGGAAGTGCGCCGTGCCATGGTAGCCCAGCAGCAGAAAATGGGCCGGAAACGCGGCGTGGTGATGGATGGTCGCGACATTGGAACGGCTGTGTTCCCGGATGCCGAGGTGAAGATCTTTATGACGGCCGACGTGGATACCCGTGCCCGCCGACGCCAGGACGAGTTGCTGGCCAAAAAGCAGTTAGTGAACCTCGGTGAGATCAAGGAAAACCTGCAAAAGCGCGACCTGATCGACTCGACCAGAGCCGAGAGTCCGTTACGCCGTGCAGACGATGCTTTTTTGCTGGACACTTCGCACATGACCATCGACGAGCAGGTAGAGTTTGTACTAAACAAGGTAACTTCCCGTATCTTCAACGGTGACTATGCCTTACAGGAATAGAGGAAAGTAGAAATGAACGTAACGATAGACAAAAATTCGGGTTATTGCTTCGGTGTGGAATTCGCCATTCAGATGGCGGAGGATGAGATGGAGAACTGCGAAGAGCTCTATTGCCTGGGCGATATCGTGCACAACAGCATGGAAGTGAAGCGCCTCTACAAAAAGGGACTTCGCATCATTGACCGGGAGCAACTCAAAGAATTGCGTGACACCAAAGTGCTGATCAGGGCGCACGGCGAGCCGCCGGAAACCTATAAGACAGCCTTAGAGAACAATATCGAATTGATAGACGCGTCCTGCCCGGTGGTGCTCAAACTCCAGAACCGTGTAAAGCACGCTTTCGATGCTGACAAAACCAAAGGTGGCCAGATCGTGATTTACGGTCAGGTAGGCCATGCCGAGGTAATTGGACTAGCAGGCCAGACCGGTGATGAGGCGATTATCGTAACCACAGAGGAGGATCTGGATAAGATCGACTTTTCACGCCCGGTTACCCTTTTCAGCCAGACGACCAAAAGCACGAAAGGCTTTTACCACATCAAGTCGCTTATTGAAGAGCGTATCCAACAGGCCAACCAGGACAGCACCGCTTTCAACGCCAACGACAGCATCTGCCGTCAGGTGTCGAACCGCGAACCGCAACTGACCAGGTTCTCAACGGAGCACGATGTGATCATTTTTGTAAGCGGCAAGAAGAGCTCGAACGGCAAAGCGCTCTACAGCGTGTGCAAGCAGCACAACCCGAACAGTTACTTTGTGGAGAACGAGGAGGAGTTGGAGAAAGAGTGGTTTGCCAATGCCGCGAGCGTAGGAATATGCGGCGCCACGTCTACGCCGATGTGGCTGATGCAACAGGTAGCAGACAGCATCAAAAAATTTGACCTGGAAACAGTATAGGTATAACACTATACTACAAAATAGTGGCTTTTTAGCTACATTTAGGCTTTGCATCGGCAAGGCCTATTTTTTTATGTATCAACCAACATGACACGCATCTTACGCTATTTCCTGAACGGACTTCTGATTGTGGCTCCCTTCACCATCACAGTATGGATTGTGGTGGCAATCATCGATTGGCTGAACAGCCTGTTCGACTTGGGTATACCTGGGCTGGGTATAGGATTGATGTTCGTGTTGCTCACCTTGATCGGTTTTATCAGCTCGTCTTTCTTCGTAAAACCCTTCATTGTGATCACGGGGCGCTGGTTTAACAAAGTGCCGCTGGTGGGCATCGTCTACTCCAGCATCAAAGACCTGTTCGATGCCTTCGTGGGCGACAACCAGAAGTTTAACAAGCCGGTGATGGTAAAGATGTCGGAGGACTCAGAGAACCTGAAATTTGGTTTTGTGACACAGGATACTTTCAGTGCTTTGAACGTGGAAGACCGCGTCGCCGTGTATTTCCCGCACTCTTACAACTTTTCAGGAGAGCTCTTTGTGGTGCCCAAGCACAATGTCGTATACCTTGATCTGCCAAGCAGTGACGTGATGAAATTCATTGTGTCGGGCGGTGTATCGAAGCTGTAAAAACACGCAGCTATGCCTTCTATCTTCCGGAAATATACTATAGGTTAAACTATCCCCAAATTTAAGGCCTTTTATGCATCTTATTTGTATGCATGCCGAATAAGTATAAGAGAAGAACATCTCGTGCAAGAATGCCATACATCATACACAACGGAACGAAGCTGCACTACAGGGTGCTGGGGCAAGGCACACAGCCTATGCTTGCCTTTCATGGCTATGGGCAGAGCAGTGCCTACTACCAACCCATGGGCCAGGCGCTGGGGGGCGACTATACCATCTACGCTTTCGACCTGTTCTTTCACGCACAGAGCACGCTGCACAAGGACAACATGCCGCTCGACAAGGATTTTCTGCAGGAGCTGATCGGCTTATTCCTGGCAAAGGAAAAGATAGACCACTTCTCGCTGATGGGCTTCAGCATGGGCGGCAAATTTGCTTTGACTTTGGTAGAGCGCTTCCCTGAACGCATCGACGAGCTTTTCCTGATTGCACCGGACGGAATCAAAACCAGCTTCTGGTACAACATCGCTACCTATCCGGGTTGGCTGCAGCAGCTCTTCAAGCGCACGGTGCTCAAGCCGGAGCCTTTCTTCAGACTGCTCAACGTGCTTAACAGGTATAACATGATCCACAAAAGCCTCGTGCGTTTCGCCCGTTTTCAAATGGACAGCACAGAAAAGCGCCTGCGGGTATACCGCAGCTGGATCGGCTTCCGCGAACTCAACTTTGATATCCGGGAAATCGTGCGGCTCCTCAACCACAAACAGGTGCCGGTTACAATGTTCCTTGGTGAGTTCGATCAAATCATCTCCCCTAAACGAGTGAGTGTGTTCATAAAGGCTCTGCACAAAGGGGAGTTAGTAGTGCTAAAAGCAGGACATTCGCATTTGCTGCAGGAAGTAGCGGAGTTGCTGCATGTAAAAAGAACGCAGTCTATACCTCCGGTTAAGTAGTAATAAAGGCTGCTGGTATAACGGGCATGGCGCGAGCGTCTTCGCTCGTGTCTACTATGGTGGGGCCTCTCGCCCAGGTATAGCTGATTATACCTTGTGTTGTAGCAACTGCTGTTGCAGGTATAGCAATCTGCATTGCTCTGTAGCTTCGCCTGTGCGGCGGGCACTCACTTTTTTCTCCCGAATCAAGTTCGGGATCTTCGACTTGACAAAAAAGTAAGTGGAACATCCCGAATACTTTTGGGGCAAAAAAATCAAGACGATTTTAAACTCGCTGACCGCTCGTGACAGGGGGACCCCTTCACCCCCAACACAAAATCTTCGTTTATGCACCTGGCAGAGGTGATTTGCTTCGTAGCTGGCGTGCAAGGATGTCATGCTAAACCTGCCAGTGGCGTGTAACAGTAGCTATGGCACTTATACTTGACACTGGCAATGGCTGGTAAGTCCCCCCTTCGAAGGGGGCAGGGGGATGACAATTGTGCACATGAAACTGCAGCTACGACGCCTATACCTAAGAATTGGCAGCAACAGGCTCCCCTCCTTAGACAAGGAGGGGTAGGGGTGGTTGGACCCGGTATTGCAATGGAACCGCTGTATCTACTCAGCTCATACCTGTGATTCGGTAGTGGCAGAATATTCCCCTCTGGGGGTAGGGGCCCTCTATAAAGAGTGGGGCAGGGGCGTGTTATAGCGATAGCCTGATCTCCCTTAAACCAAAATCCTTCCAGGATGACAGGTGGGAAAGCAGTAGTCGATAGTCCCCCTTGGGGGTAGGGGCCCTCGACAAAGAAGGGGGCTAGGGGAGGTAATCATCCACGAAAATCCTGCAAATCCTTTAATCCTGTAAATCCTGATTCGGACAAATTAATCCTCCCCAATCCTGAAAATCATAATCCCGATTCGTCGTACGTAAAGCAGAATGCTTAAATTGGCCTTTAATGAAAGAGGAGAACTTAAAGAAGCCCAAATCAGAGAAAAAGATCATCGGCCGGCGTGAGATGGTGGCCTTTCCGGAATTGGATATCGATGAGATAGAGGCTAAAATTGACACGGGTGCCTATACCTCGGCCATCCATTGTTCGGATATTCACGAGGAAACCCGGCCCGACGGAACTAAAGTCATCTCACTGGACTTATTAGACCCATCGCACCCGCAGTACAATCACAAAAAACTGACCTTTGCTGACTATAGTCTGCGCGATATCCGTAACTCGTTTGGAGATGTGCAGGAGCGCTACGTCATCAAAACCCGTATCAAGGTGTTCGACGAGTTGATCGAGGCGGAGTTCTCGCTTTCGGACCGCAGCGACATGAAATACCCTGTGCTGATTGGCCGCAAATTGCTCAAGGGCCGCTTTATTGTAGACGTTTCACGTAAGAACGTCTCACTCAAATTCAATAACAAACAAAAGAAGAATAAATAGTTTTTATGAAGATAGCGATTCTCTCTCGCAACCCTAAGTTGTATTCTACCCGCCGCCTGGTGGAGGCCGCACAGCAACGCGGTCACGAAGCCGTGGTACTCGACCACCTGCGCTGCGACCTTGTGATTGAGCAGGGCGACCCGCACATCCTCTACAAGGGAGAACGCTTAACCGATATCGACGCGATCATTCCGCGCATCGGTGCTTCGGTTACCTTCTACGGCACGGCCGTGGTGCGTCAGTTTGAGATGATGAAAGTAAAGAGCGCCGTGGATTCCCAGAGCATCGTGCGCTCCCGCGATAAACTGCGCAGCAGCCAGATCCTCTCCCGTGCTGGGCTGGGTATGCCGAAGACCGCCTTTACCAATTACTCCAAAGAAACCTCTATGCTGGTGAAGGAAGTGGGCGGCGCGCCATTGGTGATCAAACTGCTGGAAGGAACGCAAGGCCTGGGCGTGGTGTTGGCCGAAACCAAAAAGGCCGCCGAGTCGGTGATTGAGGCGTTTCACAACCTGAAGGCCCGTATTATTGTGCAGGAATTCATAGCCGAGGCGGCAGGCGCTGACATCCGTGCTTTTGTGGTGAACGGCGAAGTAGTGGGAGCCATGAAGCGACAGGGTAAGGAAGGAGAGTTCCGCTCTAATCTGCACCGCGGCGGCAATGCCAGTCTGATCAAATTGAGCCGGCAGGAGAAGGCCGCCGCTTTGCTGGCTGCCAAGTCGCTCGGACTGGGTATAGCCGGTGTGGACATGCTGCAATCGAAGCGCGGGCCGCTGATTCTGGAAGTGAACTCCTCGCCAGGTTTACAAGGTATAGAGAAGGCGACCAACAAGGATATCGCTGTGAAAATAATTGAGTACGTGGAAGGGCTGGTACAGAAGAAGGCCTCCAAGAGAGTGAAAGAATAGCATGCCCGAAACCATTAAGATCAACGGTGTAAGTATAGACCGTGGAGAAAAAGTACTCACGCGACTCGTAATCTCCAAACTGCCTAGCGGCACTGTCATCGATATACCTGTTTATGTATTCCGCTCGGTGCACGACGGGCCGGTGCTCTTGCTGATGGCCGGCATGCATGGCGACGAGGTGAACGGCACAGAGATCATCCGCCGCATGATCACCAAAAAGATGCTCTATCCGCTTAGGGGAACCATCATAGCGGTGCCCATCCTGAACATTTATGGCTTCCTGAACTTTTCGCGGGACGTACCAGATGGTAAGGATGTGAACCGAAGTTTCCCTGGAAACAGAGAGGGCTCGCTGGCCAGTCGCGTGGCGCATCGTTTTATGAAGGAAGTGATGCCCTACATTGACTATGGCGTAGACTTCCATACAGGCGGTTCGAGCCGGGGCAACTACCCGCAGATACGCTGTGTGCTGGCCGAGCATAAAAACCAACAACTGGCCGAGGCCTTTGCGGCGCCTTTCACGCTGAATGCCTCTTACCGGCAGGGTTCGCTTCGGAAAGAGGCTGCTAAGCTGGGTAAGCATATCTTGGTATATGAAACAGGTGAGTCGCTGCGTTTCGACGAGCGAGGTATAGCGACAGGTATAGACGGTACTCTGCGCCTGATGCACCATCTGGGCATGGGCACTTCCTCTCCTGCTCCCACAGAGCCAACCACCATTTGCATGAAGGATATTTGGGTGCGAGCCAAAAATGCAGGCCTGTTCCGCAGCCTTGTGCAGGAAGGAGGCCATGTAAAGAAAGGACAGGTGATGGGTACGATCACGGACCCGTACGGCGAGATGGAGGTGCGCCTGAACGCCCCAGCGACCGGTTATGTGGTGGGAATCAATAACATGCCTGTTGTAAACCAGGGGGATGCCCTGATGCACATTGCCTTTTAAGGTATAGCTCAAAAACGCAAGAGCCCGCTACTGAAAAGTAGCGGGCTCTTTTTATATAAAGCTTTTCAGCTGTTAGAATACGTAGCGCACGTGCAGGGCAGAATCCCAGAAACCACGGCCATGCGGGATATTGATGAACGGCTTAATGTCAGCACCGATTGTGAAGGGAATGTCACGGATGTAGTACTCAAGACCCAGCACAGCGTCAAGACCAAAACCTACTACGTTGTCGTCATAGTATCTTTTGCGTCTGTCGTCGTCATAGTAATAATAGTAACGACCTTCGTAAAAACCTACGTGACCGCCCAGACCATAGTACCACTGTAGACCTTTGGCGTTAAAGGCTTGCGCATGTTTCTCATAAAGTACTGTCACTACGGCACCTCTGTGGCGGAAACCAGTGCTCAGGATACCTTCAATAGCGGCATCACTCTTAATAAAGTGTTTGATAGTGAGACCAGAAGCAATACCGCCTCTAAATCCTATACCTGTTTTGTACTCCTGTGCATTGGCACCGAAAGCAAGCGTCATCACCAAAGCCAAGGTAAACCCGACGCGAAGAAATGTTTTCATTGTTTTATTAAAAAAGTTATATCCAGCTTGCCAGACAGGTACGTCCAGCTGGCAGGCTGCAAAAATAGAACTTCTTCCGTTGCAAAAAACTAATATTTACTTTTTTCGCAAATTTTAACCTGACTGTTTGTACGATTGCAGATAGGCCGTCTTGGATGTTCGACGTCCAATTAGCTTGAAAAACGTAATAAACTTGTCTTTATCAAGCTCCAGTGCCCTTGCAAACGCATCTTCCTCCTCTGAGTTTTGATAGTCTTTCATGTACTGCTCGCGCACCAGCCCGGCTTCTGTTAGTTCTGCAGCAGCCTCTATTTCCACTAACCCCGTTTTCTCCCAGAGCCTGCGCCACCAATCGATGGTGTGAATAAAATACCAATAATTCTGATAATCCTTTTGTAAGAATTCGGGTACCTGGTTGTGGCTTTCGATTTCTTTTGTGAAGCACACGTCCACAATGGCGATGTGTCCTTCTGGCTTGATGAAGCGAGCAATGTAAGGCAGGTACTTCTCGTCGGTGCCAAAATAGGTATAGGAATCCACCACGATCACGGCGTCAAAGTACTCCTCGGGGAAAGGGAGGGAACGGGCCTCCATCTCAAGCGGAAATACCTTGTCTTCGCAGCCCTCACTCCGGATGCGCTCGTAATTGTCGCTGGCGGACACGGCCTCGTCGACGGCCCAGACGGTAACCCCAAACTCTTTAGCCAGAAAAATGGAGCTGATGGCTTTGCCGCAACCCAGGTCGAGCACCCGCATGCCGGGTTTCAGGTCCAGAGACTTAGTAAGGCTCTCCAGGTTAAAGAGCACGTTTTCGCCCATGGAGTGCTTGCGTACCCACTCCGGGTCATACTGTGATGCTTTCGGAAAGGCGCGGCGCAGGCTTTTGTTTGGCATAGGTATAATAGGTATAAGATGCCTTGGAGCTTACGCGTCAGGTATAGGCAGGGTTAGTGGCCCAGCCGCTCTATTTCGTCAGACAGGTATACCTTGTCGGTTTTCAGGTCTTGCGAAGCCACCCGCAGCATGGCGCTTGCCACCGTCTCAGCCTGGATGGGCCGGTATTTGCGCAAAGGTCCGAACATGATCCTGGAAAGTGGCTTCATGATTCTGGCCCCGATCTCCTCGCCGGTGCGGTGCTCGTCTCGCTCACCCAACAGGAGCGAAGGCCTGAAAATGTGCAGCGACTGAAAGCCCAACGCCTGCACGTCCCGCTCCATTTCGCCTTTCACGCGGTTGTAGAAAACGCGTGAACCGGCATCAGCGCCCATCGACGAAACCACAAGGAACTGATTGGCGTTGCGGCGCAGTGTGATCTCTGCCAGTTGCGTGACGTAGGTATGGTCTACTTTGTAGAAGGCCTCCTTAGTGCCTGCTTTTTTGATGGTGGTGCCCAGGCAGCAGAACACGTCGTCGGCAGCCAGTTCGGAGGCGCTTTTCTTGAGGTTATCAAAGTCAACGATTTGCTGGTCGAGCTTGGGGTGTATGATGGCGAGTTCGCGGCGGCCAGCGGAAATCACCTGGCTGTAACGGTCGCTTTGGAGTAGCATACGCAGCAGGTGACTGCCAACCAGGCCGCTGGCGCCAGCAATCAGTGCGGTTCGGGTTCGGTGCATGGAGGTTTGCGTTTCGCTGAATTACGTGAATGCCTGCCACCTGGGTTGGCAAATGCGGTTCTTTCCTGTAAATAATCCAGTTAGGGCTATTTTTGTTTGGCAATCAGCCTCCAGCACACCTTTAAGCTATAGGCGACAGTCCGGACTACTCGTCGCATTTCAGTCGGATGTGGTCTGTATCGATCTCAATCTTACCCTCTTTGTATAGTCCGCCGATGGCTTTTTTGAACACCTTTTTGCTCATGCCCAGCATACGGTATACCTCGTCCGGGCTACTCTTGTCGGACAGGGGCAGATAACCTTTGGCTGCCTCCAATACCTCCATTACTTTGTCAGCCGCCTCATTGGATTCGCTCAGGCCGGTGGTGCCGGGCTTGCGGAGTGTCACGTCGATTTTATTGTCCGGTCGGATCGTTTTGATATACCCGCGCACCTTGTCACCCATGTACAACTCCTTGAACACTTCGTTCTTGTAGAGCATGCCCATGTAGCGGTTATTGATGATCACCTTGATGCCGATCTCGGTAAAGCCTGCTACCAGCAAATCCACCTCTTCGTTTTCGGTCAGCTCGTTAGGCGCTTCGTCGTTGTGCAGGTACTTGCCCAATTTGGTAGTGCCCACAATGCGGTCGGATGTCTCGTCGAGGTATACATACACGCAGTACTTGCGGCCGGGGCGCATTTTGTCTTTTTGGTTGTGCAGCGGAACCAGCAGGTCTTTCTCCAGTCCCCAGTCCAGGAAAGCACCGAAGTCGGTGCTGTCTTTGCACATCAGGCAGGCAAACTCACGCACGGTGGCATGTGGTGTGAGGTTGGTGGCAATCACACGGTCTTCGGAGTCGCGGTACACGAACACGCGTACTTTGTCGCCTACCTTGGCTCCCTCCGGAATGTACTTGCGGGGCAGCAGAATGTCGCCGTCTTCAGAGGTCAGGTACATGCCGAAGTCTACTTCGCGTGCTATCTCCAGTTCGTTGTAATGGCCGAGGTCTACCATAATAGAGTATTGTGTTAGGTATAGAATGCTGCAAATATAGCGAAACCATTTCAGGTATAGCCCTCCGGTTCCGGCTGTTCCCCTTATACCTGTGCGATGGGGCAAAAGGATACAAAAAGGTATAGAGGCAATGGTTAGTCTTTTTCCGAATAAAAAAACAGGCAGCCCGAATGGACTGCCTGTTCGGTAAGGTATAGCGAGGCTATGTTTTAGGCCTTTACCTTCTTCGTGGATTTGGCTTTGCCGTTCTGGCCTTTGGCTGGCTGATCGTCTTCCTCCATGATGTCATCCGGACTGGCGATCAGGCCGATGGACAGGCCGTCTTCACCCAGGAAGTGCTCGATGTGGTGGCAACGGTCCTCCGTCTTGAGCAGGATGCCCTCCAACAGTGCCTTGGTCGCGAAGTCTTCCTGCTCAAAGGCTTTCTTGATGGATTTGCGCAGCTCCAGCACGATCGTCTTTTCGTCCTCCATGTCTTTTTTAAGCATCTCGCGAATGCGGAAAACGCCTTCTTCTTCGTGTGCGATATAAGAAAGTTCCAGCTGTTTGGCCGGATGGCAGGTAGGGCAGTAGCCCATCACAGTGAGCCGCTCGGCGATGGCGTCGTACTGCTCGTGGATCTGGGTATAGTGCTCCTCAAAGAACAGGTGCAGATCGCGGAACTGCGGTCCCTCCACCATCCAGTGGTGCTTGTGGTACTGGTTATAGAGGGTGATGAACGACGACAGATGACGGTCCAGTTCGTTGGCCATTGCTGTTGCAGTAGTCTTAGACAGCCCAACCGGGTTGCCTTCATATTCTGATTTTTCTCTTAGCTTTTCCATGTTCAGGGTTTGTTGAAATACTCTAACTGTGTACCCCGATCAGCCTAAAAGGATACAGAAATTTTACCTGAACTCGGCTATGCCCGGCTGTGTGAAGCGAAAGTCCTCGAAGTCGTAGTACGAGCGCGACGACTCGTAAATGCGCAGGTTGTTGAAGCTCTCATTAGCCGGGATTTTGGGATAGTAGCCCACTAAGATTTGTATAGTGCTGAATGACAGGAACTCATTGCGGAAGCGTATACCTACCCCAAAACCCGGGTAAGGCTTGCTTTTAAAAGGCGAGCTTTTGTTGCCATACGAGAGCCAGGCCACATCGGCAAAGGCAAGGGTGGCGAGTCGGAAGCCGAAAAGCGAGAAGGGCGTGTAGAGGTTGGCTTCGTAGTTAATGACCACGCGGCGGTTACCTCTGAGTAAACCGGATCGAAAGCCGCGCAGGCCGTCTTCGTTGTTGATGGAGAGCAGTTCCTCCGGATTCCGGTTAATGCCGATGGTGCTGCGCCCCAGAATGAAGTGGCGCAGTTTCCAGTTGCCGTTTTCGTAAAGCCGAGTGAAGTACATTGACTCCAGTTCCAGCATACCCTGTTCCCAGTTGCCATTTTTTATAAAGGAGCCATACCCGGCCCGGCTATAGAGGTAACCAAAGTCCTTGTTATAGCGGGCAAAGGAGAGGTCCAGCCCAAAGTAACGGCGATCGAAAAGGTCGCCCCGCTCATAGCCGTACGAGATGGAAGCCAGCGTGCCGGCGGGTACGTCCTCTGTTCGTCCAAAGCCATACAGGTAGCGGTCTTTGTAGTAGCGGCGCACGCTATAGCCCACACTGGCGATGCCCAGTATGTTGTCCTGAAAATTTTCGGTGGGCCTGGTATGGAAGTTCGTGTTGATTACCCGCAGTGCCGTGATCAGTCGGCCGCGCGGCTCAAAACCCAGGTTGTAGCTCTTGAACTTAAAGGAGCGGCCCAGCCACACATCCTGCCGATGATAACCAAGATCCGCAAAGCGCTGAATGGTGTCCTCTGGCACAGGTGGCAACAGAATTCGCTCGTCGATCTTGCTGGCCCCGACGGCGCCGGCATAGCGGGTGTTGGTGGCGAAGAAGTCGCGGCGCAGGAAGGCGCTGCGCTCTTTGTAATAATTCTGATCGAAGTAGTTGATGTCAGCTGTAATATAGGTGTTGCCGATGTTCTCCACGGTATAGCCAGCCGTGGTTTCCCAGGAGCGGGGCGCATTCATGTTGAAGCGGTAAGAGCCACGGATCTGGTGGCCGAGCCCCAGAAAGTTGAGCTCCCGCAAAGCCACCCTGCCCGCGCCCGACGAGGGGCTGTAGGAGCCGGATCCTCCCAGGCTAAAGATGTCTTTGGTGATTACCAGCACGTCTACACTGTCTTCGGTGGTGGTGCGTTCGTCCACAATGATGCGGGCATCGAGCAAATAGTCTGTCTGTCGCAAGAGACGCTCCGACTCGACCAGAGCCAGCGGTTCCAAAGGCTCCATCCGCTCAAAAAGCAGTTTGTTCCGCACCAAGTGCCGACGGGTTTTCATGTGCAGTGAGTTGCCGGCCTTTTCCAGAAAGCTGCGCGGCACGCGGGTGGTGTCATGTATGGAGTAGCCCAAGGCATCCAGGGTCATAATTTGGATGTTGCGCACTACTTTGTAGTTGTGCCGCTCGTACTCGCGCTGAATCAACTCTGCATCCAGTCCCAATACCTCTTCGTCCTTCCGATCAAAGACCAGGATCGCTTTAAGCATCTTGCCCATGATGGTTTTGCGCTGCGAGATCTCCCGCAGGTTGTTCATCACGCGCTCATCAAACTTTTGCCTGATGGTATCAGTTGGTGCTGCAAGACTATCCTTTCGGGTGGGTATCTCCTGTGCTTGCACATTGCCAGCTAATAGCCATGCCCCCAGCAGACAAGCTAACATACAGCATAGAATGGGCGAACGAAGGAATGCCATAGGAAGTATAGGGGCGCTTACAATCAGTTGTACGTGTTTGTGCGGTACAACCTCCTAATATACTCTTTTCAGGTTTATGTGGAAAATTTAAGCTGGAAATCCTGAAAAGGCCGTATGCTAATTGTATTAGTAATTTTTAGATGTGGATAGTGTGTTGATAACTATTGTTGCTAATATTTTTGGGGTTTGTGCTAAGGATTTTGTAATTTTATAACCGTCAAGCAGATAGAAGAAGCAAAGATGAACGATAAGATAATAGGTAAACTAAAAATATTAGCAGATGCTGCCAAATACGATGTTTCCTGTTCGTCTAGCGGGGGAAAGCGCAAGAACGAGAACAAGGGGCTGGGCAATGCGGAAGGCATGGGCATTTGCCACAGCTATACCGAAGACGGTCGTTGTGTGTCGCTGCTCAAAATCTTGCTAACCAATTTCTGCATCTACGACTGTGCCTACTGCGTGACGCGCAAAAGCAACGACGTGCAGCGTACGGCTTTTACAGTGCAGGAGGTGGTGGATTTGACCATCAACTTTTACCGCCGCAATTACATTGAGGGACTGTTCCTGAGCTCAGGTATCTTCAAGAATGCTGACTATACCATGGAGCGACTGGTGCGTGTGGCGAAAAAGCTACGGCAGGAAGAGAAGTTCAATGGTTACATTCACCTCAAAACCATACCGGGTGCGAGCGACGAGTTGATAAAAGAAGCGGGGCTATATGCCGACCGCCTGAGCGTGAACATTGAGCTGCCTTCGGAGCAGAGTTTGCAGAGTCTGGCGCCGGAGAAAAACTACAGTGAGATCCTGTTGCCAATGGATTCGATCAAGAACCAACTGGTGCAGGCGAAAGAAGAAAGCAAGCTGTTCAAGACGACACCGAAGTTCGTGCCAGCCGGGCAGAGCACGCAGCTGATCGTGGGGGCAACGGCCGAGAGCGACCGTCAGATTTTGCAGCTGTCGGACCAGCTTTACAAAGGGTATAACCTGAAGCGGGTGTATTACTCGGGTTATGTTCCGGTGAGCACCGATAGCAGGTTGTCGATCATTTCGGAGCCGCCGATCATACGGGAGAACCGCATCTACCAGGCCGACTGGCTAATGCGCTTCTATGGCTTTGACGTGAAAGAGATACTCGACGAGGCTAACCCGAACCTGGATCTGGACATAGATCCGAAACTGGGCTGGGCGCTGCGCAACCGCCATTTCTTTCCGGTGGAGATTAATACCGCCGACTACGAAATGATCCTGCGTGTGCCGGGCATCGGGGTGAAGTCGGCTAAGAAAATTATATCAGCCCGGCGGTTTGCGCCGCTGCACTTTGAACATCTGCGCCAGATGGGCGTGGTGCTGAAGCGGGCCAAGTATTTTATCACCTGCCAGACCAAAAGCCTGCAGCGGCAGGACTTTGACTCAGAGCAACTGCGCCGCCGCATTTTATTTGGTGAAGGCTCCGTTCGAAGTGCCTTGCTTACGCAGCAGTTGGACTTGTTCCGGCAGGTAGGCTAGTAATATTAAAACGTGACATGGAAGAGGGGCGAGAAGTGCATCATACAGATTTGTGTAACCAAAAAGATCATACATCATTTCAAACCATTCATAAGACAATGAGAAATTCTACTAAAGTTGCCCGTGTTTCTTGCCACTGCAAACTCAACATGCTGGTGCCGCACCTGAAGAGCCTTTCTTCCAGAATGCAAACCGACAGCAAGCGCGACAAAGCCCGCGTAAACTCAAGCACGAAACAGTAGTCAGCATACCTTTGCCAATGTACTCCTATACCTACGACGGTTCCTTCGAGGGGCTGCTGACGGTGGTGTTTGAGGCCTATGAGCGCAAAGCCTGGCCTACCGCCATCGAGCCCGCGCAGTTGGCACAGCCTTCTATGTTCGGCGAAACCGTGCAGGTGGTGACAGACGAGGGCAAAGCCAACCGGGTATGGCAAGGCTTGAAGAAGCGTTTGTCAGCTTCGGCGCTGGAGTCGCTGTACTATACCTACTTGTGGGAGCAGAGCGGTTTCGAGCGGCTGATCTTCGACTATGCCCGCCTGGTGTTTGACTCGCCAGAGAGTGTGGAAGGAAACTATACGGCTCCCTTTATTTTGCAGGTACAGCAGATCCATAAGCAGGTGCACCGTGAGAAGCACAGGATGGAAGCCTTTGTGCGTTTTCAGAAAACGGCTGATGGCCTGTACTATGCCAGCATCTCACCTGACTTCAACGTGCTTCCCCTGATTGTGCGCCACTTCGAGAAGCGTTATGCTGACCAGCGCTGGGCTATTTATGATTCATCGCGTCGGTATGGGGCATATTATGATTTAAAGCACACGAGCTTTGTTCAATTGGAGAATCCTGCTCTTACGCCAAGGCAGCGGGGCAAACTGAGCGCAGAACAATACGACGAAAACGAAACCCGGTACCAAATGCTCTGGCAGGTATACTTTGACCATGTTAACATACCGGAGCGCAAGAACCCCAAACTGCACATGCGCCACATACCAAAGCGCTATTGGAAATACCTATCCGAAAAACAGCCAAGATTGCAGTAAAAAAAACAGCGTTGGTAACTGGCTGTTTTTCAGGCTAGTTTCATAACAGAGGCTATACTTTTACGTGCCTCCCTGATATTTTTCGCAACACAGGACAACCCGAACGCCCATTTCGGAGTATAAGTGTATATAGATATTTTATGAAACCTATTCAGCTGGAGCCCACTGCACAAAGTAGCGGGTGTAGTCCGCTGTTCTTCATTATCTAAAAAAGCACAATGAATACACGCGTACGTAAAAAACTCATTCAAGTAGCCCGCGGTCGCGCTCACCTGATGTCATTCCAAAATCTGATACTGGAAGCCGAATTGGGCCTTAATCTCGAGAACACTTACGAGAAAGCACAACTTAACGACGTAATCGACGAAATTTCTGAAGCGGAACATGCAGCGGGGCGCCCCCTGTTGAGTTCGCTCGTTCGCATCAAAGGCCGCCAAAACCAGGGGGACAGTTTTTTTAAGCTATGTGAACGCCTCGGCTATGGCGATTGGAAAAGCCTGAAACGGGACCAGGAATTTTTAGAGAAGCAGCGCGAAACATGCCGCGAATTCTGGCAAAACAGCAATAATTTCACATCCTACCTGTAATACGATGCAAAGAGGCAGGCCTGCCTTCACTCCCTGGGTCTGTTTCTTTGCAGATTTCACCCTTGTACACGAACTGGTAGCAGGGCCATGATTAATTTCATGGCCCTGCTTTTTTTTAATCGTGCACACAACTCGATTCACTGTATGCAAGAGCAAATTTATACTTTGCTTCCATAATGCATTTCCTGTCCTATTTGCTCGAATTGCATCAAATTTGAACTGAGCGAATCCTGCCTCCTTTGATTAATAATATTGATTTTTTGTACTGTAAAGCCGTTCAGGTTGAATATAAATCATACGATATGTATACATAAGCCTGAATTATAAGACTGTAATAGTTGAATATCAATACAAAATTTTGTTTTAGTATTGACAATATAGAAGAATATTGTTTCTTTTATACATTGGTCTGTTGAACTACTTTATAAATGATACCGCCATTTTATGAAGTCTTTTGTGCACGCTGAAACTTCATAACATATCATATAACCATTTTTCAACAGCCTATGAAATTACAAACTTCTACTCTATTCTATACCTTCCTTTTTATCTTAAGCGCAGGGCTCTGTCAGGTCCATGCACAGGACTTGCCAGCCAAGTTCGGAAAGGTAGATGATGAAGCGCTAAAGATGCGCGTGTATGAGCAGGACACAAGTGCCGCGGCAGTCGTGCTATCAGACTATGGATACTCTTACTTTACCTACAGCAAAGGCTTTAAAGTCGTGTTTGAACGCCATACCCGTATCAAGATTCTGAAGAAATCAGGGTATGATGCGGCTAATATCTCAGTACCTTATTACCAGCGCAACTCCAAGAAGGAAACTGTTTACAGCATCAAAGGCTATACCTACAACCAGGAAGATGGCAAGGTGACAAAAGACAAACTGGAGTCGAAAGCGATATTTGATGAGCAGACAAACGAAAACTGGTTTGCCAAAAAGTTTACGATGCCAAATGTCAAGGAAGGCTCTGTGATTGAGTATTCTTATACGATCACCTCTGACTTTCTGTACAACCTGCGCGAGTGGGAGTTTCAGAGTACCATTCCGGTGGCTTACAGCGAGTACAATGCGCGCATTCCAGAGTATTTCTATTACAAACAGGAGCAGCAGGGCTACCTGCGATTTGACGAGTCGACCAATACCAAATCCAGAGATCGCTTCACCATTACCTGGTCATCGGAAGTGACGCCCGGTATGGGAGGAGGGCGCACACCAGGTGGTTCCAGCCAGGTGGAGGCAACCAGTGACGTATACCGTTGGGTGATCAGAAACGCGCCTGCGCTGCGTCCGGAGAAATACATCACTACACTGCGCGACTATCAGGCCAAAATTGATTTTGAGCTACAGACCGTAAAATACCCGAACGAACTGCCTCAGGTAATGACCGGCAATTGGGAAGATGTTACAAAGGATTTGCTAATAGCGGATCGCTTTGGTGCCCAACTTAACCGCAAAGGCTTCTTTAAAGCAGAGATAGCCGCAATCACGGCCAAGCACACTGAGCCTGAGCAGCAGATGATTGCTATTCACAACCTCGTAAAGCGTAGTGTGAAGTGGAATAACAAGTACGGCATTTACACGACCGGCACGCTACGCAAAGCTTTTGACAATAAAACAGGCAGTGCGGCTGAAGTGAACCTAATGCTGACCGCCATGCTGCAGGATGCTGGTCTGGAAGCCGGCCCAGTACTGGTAAGCACCAGAGAGCACGGCCGTGTGCCGCAGGGGTCTCCGATGCTCAACAAGTTTAACTACGTAATCGCCCACGTGAAACTGGGTGATAAGGAATACCTGCTGGATGCTACTGACCCGCTACTGCCTGCTGGCATGCTGCCGGTGCGTTGCCTGAATGGTCAGGGGCGCCTCATCAAGAAAGATGACCAGCGCTGGGTAACGCTCAAGCCAACCGGTAAACTCACCAAGTATTTTAACGGCGAACTTACCATCAATCCAAACGGTGGACTAACCGGGAAGGTAACGGAATCGAGTACTGGGTATGATGCTCTTAGCCTTCGTAGGACGATACTGGAGGACGGGCAGGATAAATATGGCGAAAAAATAAGCAAGGAGATCGGCAACTATAAAGTAGAGAAGCCAGAGTTCCAAAATGTAGAGGATCTCAACCAGGCCCTCAATATCAATTACAACTTATCAGCTAGTGGCAACGGACAGCCAGTTGATGTTATCTACCTGAACCCGATGCTGGGCAAGGGCGAAACAGAAAACCCTTTCAAACTAGAGGAGCGTCTGTACCCGGTTGACATTGCAGTTCCCATCGACTATACCTACGTGGCCAAGTTTGTGATACCGGATGGCTACGAAGTAGAAGAATCCCCTAAGGGCGCCATTATTTCACTGCCTGAAGATGGCGGTAAGTTCATGTACATTGTGCAGCGAGAGGGAAATGTGCTGCAGATCATGAGTAAAATAAACATGCTCAAGCCCGTGTACTTCGCTCCTGAGTACCCCTACCTGAAAGAATTCTACAGCCAGATTGTGGCCAAGCACGCCGAGCAGATCGTGTTGAAAAAAGTGTCATCCAATTAATCATTTGCAGCGCACTTCAGGGTATGCTTTATACCTGTCCTGAAGTACGCTGTCATTATTCCCCATTTCATGAAAGCGAAGCTGATTTTTATCTTAATTCCGTTCCTTTGTATCCCTGCTCTGGAGGCATTCTCTCAATCAGGCCCCTACAAGTACGGGAAAGTGCAGGAGGAAGAGCTCCGGATGCGAACCTACGACAAGGATACCAGTGCCGCAGCCGTCATCCTTTCTGACTTTGCTGTGTCTCATTTCCGTCTCAATGGAGATGTCAAACTTATCACGGAGCGTCGCACCCGAATCAAGATCCTGAAAAAGACGGGCTATACCTGGGCTAATGTGGAGGTGCCCATGTACCAGAATGGTAGCAGCAAAGAGACCATCTCAGGTATAAAAGGCTATACCTATAACCTCGAAAACGGTAAGATCAAAAAAGACAAACTGGAGTCGAGCGCCATATTTGAAGAAAGGCAGTCGGAGTACCGGCAGACTAAAAAGTTTACGATGCCAAATGTGAAGGAAGGTTCCGTGATCGAATATACCTACACGGTCAATTCAGACTTTATCTACAACCTGCGCGACTGGGAGTTTCAGAGCACTATACCTACCGTATGGAGCGAGTACAGAGCCAAAATACCGCAGTACTTCGACTATAAGACCTTGCAGCATGGTTACCACGGCATCTATGAGCCAAAGGACAACTACGATGCCCGAATCAACGGGTACCGCTGGGTGATGGTAGACCTGCCGGCACTGCGTCCGGAGCGCTACATCACCACCCTTACCGATTACCAGGCTCGCATTGAGTTCGAACTGCAGATGCTGCATGTGCCCGGCAAGGAATCCAAAGTGATGACCGGCGAATGGGACGAGGTAATAAAAGACCTGCTGCGACAGGAGCGCTTTGGCAGTCAGCTTAACCGAAAGGGCTTTTTCAAGGGAGATGTAGCCGCTATTACAGAACAGTTCACGGCGCCTGAGCAGCAGATGAAGGCGATTTACGAGATGGTGCAGCAGCAGATGAAGTGGAATGGGAAGTACGGCATTTACACGACCGGCACGCTGCGCAAAGCTTTCGACAATAAAACAGGCAGTGCGGCTGAAGTGAACCTGCTGCTCACCGCTATGCTGCAGGAGGCTGGGCTGGATGCAGCGCCCGTGCTGGTGAGTACCCGCGAGCACGGCAAGGTTTACAAAGGCACGCCGATGCTCAATAAATTTAACTATGTGATCGCGCATGTCAACTTGAATGGCAAGTCTGTGCTATTGGATGCTACAGACCCACTGCTGCCTGCTGGCATGCTGCCAGTACGCAGCCTCAACGGGGAGGGACGACTGATCAAGGCCAATACAGACCAATGGGTAGCACTGAAACCTTCAGATAAATACCAGCGGGTGTATACTGGCAATCTGACAATCCTTGAGAATGGACAGATAGACGGGGATGCAACAGAGGTTAGTAGTGGATACAGAGCGCTATACCTGCGCAAGGAGGTAAAGGAAGAAGGCGAGTCCAGCTACACAGAGAAGCTAAACAAGGAGATCGGTACCTACAAGTTCAGCAGCCCTGCCTTCAAGCACCTGAAGGAGCTGAACAGCGCCCTTGAGCTCAACTACAAAGTGGCGGCTGCAGGCAATGGCCAGGCGCAGGACATGATCTACCTGAACCCGATGCTGGGGCAGGGGGAAAGCGAGAACCCTTTTAAGCTGGAGCAGCGTGCCTACCCGGTAGACTTTGCCTTCCCGATCAGCGAAACATTTATTTGCCGCTTTACCATACCGGATAACTACGAACTGGATGACGCGCCGCAGAATGTCAAAGTAAGCCTGCCTAATCAGGGTGGAAGCTTTATGTACATGGTGGAGAAGCGGGGCAATGTGGTGGAAGTGCTCAGCAAGATCGATATTTCTAAGCCGATCTACTACGCGGCCGAGTACCCGCAATTGAAAGAGCTATACGCCCGCATAGTGGCTAAGCACGCCGAGCAGATTGTGCTGAAACGAAAATAATACACACGGGCTTCGATTTTATAATGTGATGAAAAGAAACTTATACACGCTGCTGGCTATCGTGCTGTGGGCAATGGCAAACCCAGTGTTGGCCTCTAACCCTGACCTGCTAAAGGGTGCTAATGCCATCATCAACCAGGAAGAGAAGGTGTTCACGGTGCACTCGTTGAGCAAAGGCACTACCTATATCAAAAGGGTAGTCACCATTTTTAACGAGGGAGGAAAAGATCACGCCAAGTTGTATGTGCATCATGACAAGCTCAACAAGGTCGACTTTATAAAAGGAACAAGTTATGATCGGAACGGGAAGAAGATCAAGAGCTTAAAGAACAGTGAGATCCGGAACGTGAGTGCGTCCAGCGCTGATAACGAAGTGCTGGATAACCGCATCATGATCGCTGAACTGACCCATCAGGTATACCCTTACAAGGTAGAGTTTGAGTATCAGACTACGACCAGCAACATGCTCTTTTACCCTAACTGGGTACCGCTCAACAATAGCAAGACTTCTATTGCCAAGGCAACTTTTCAGGTAAAGATGCCCAAAGGAATGAAGTTGCGTTACCGCGAGAGCAATCTGTCGCAGGGCGTGAAGCAGGAGAACACGGCTACGCATGATGTATACAACTGGGAGATCACTAACATGACCCCGATGGACAGCGAGCCTTATGCCCCGAGCATGATCGAGCTGCTGCCCATGGTCCGCACGGCTCCATCCGACTTTGAAGTGCAGGGGTATAAGGGAAACATGGACACCTGGGAGGCTTATGGAAAGTGGATCAACCAGCTGAACGAAGGACGTGATGCCCTGCCAGAGGCCACTAAAGCCAAACTGCAAGCCATGGTGGCTGGTATCGACGACCCGATAGAGAAAATTAACAAGGTATACCATTACCTGCAGTCGAATACCCGCTACGTTTCCATTCAGTTGGGCCTGGGTGGCTGGCAGCCCTTCGAGGCCAGTTTTGTTGACTCCAAAGGCTACGGGGACTGTAAGGCGCTTACTAACTATACCAAAGCCATGTTGCAGGCCGTAGGTATACCTTCCATTTACGCCCTCGTGAACGGAGGGAGCAACGAGCGGGAAGTGCTTACCGATTTCCCAAGCAGCCAGTTCAACCACGTGATCCTTTGCGTACCCACCAAGCAGGACACTGTTTGGCTGGAGTGCACCAGCCAGTTTGAGTCAGCGGGCTACTCGGGCAGTTTTACTGGCGACCGCCATGCGCTGCTTATCACAAAAGACGGAGGGAAACTGGTGAAGACCCAGGCATACACAGCCAAGGATAACCTGCAGAGTCGGATGGCTACTGTCAAGTTAGATGAAACCGGCAATGGTGTGGCGCAGGTACAGACCAGGTATACCGGTATAGCACACGAAGACCACCTCGATCCCATCCATCATCTGTCACCGGAAGAGCAACGCAAGTGGCTGTACCGCAGCATCGGCATCCCGGCCTTCGACCTAAAAAGTTTCTCCTTTGATCTGAAGAAAGGGCGGATGCCTGAAGTGAACGAAAAACTGGAACTGAGCTTGCGGCAATGCGTCACGGTGAGTGGGAAGCGGATGTTTCTGACGCCTAACTTAATGAACCGCTGGACTACCTTGCCACAGAACACAGGCACCCGCAAGTATGATGTCGTAAGGTCAAGCGCCTACACCAACGTCGACACGATCGTCTACGAAATGCCCGCCGGCTTTGCACTTGAGTTCAAGCCAAATGATCAAGCATTTGATACGGAGTTTGGCCGTTTTGAATCCAAAGTAAACATTGATGGACGCCAGGTCACTTACATTAGGACCCTGCAGATGCATAAGGGCCGCTTCAAACCAGAAGTATATGCTACCATGGTAGCGTTTATGAACGACGTATACAAAGCAGACCAGCAGCAAGTAGTTTTTGTGAAGAATATACAGTGATTTGACCATCCTATGGTATAAAGCAGCCCCACAGAAAATATTTTCTGTGGGGCTGCGTCTTTTTAGCCCTCCCCCCGTCATCAAGGTGAGACAAGAAAAAATCACCTTAAAACGACAGAGCCATGAAAAGATTTCACGTGAATGTGCGCGTTAAAAACCTGCAGGAATCCACCGCCTTTTATACAGCCTTGTTCGGCACGGAGCCCACAGTATTAAAAGAAGACTATGCCAAATGGATGCTGGAAGACCCGCGCATCAACTTCGCCATCTCGCTGCACCCCGAAAACGCAGGTATAGAGCACCTAGGTATACAGGCAGAGAGCGAAGAGGAGCTGGCTGAGGTATACGGCCGCCTAAAGGAGGCAAAGGGCGCCATTCGGGAAGAAGGGAAGTGCACCTGCTGCTATGCCAAGTCTGAGAAGTCTTGGATAACCGATCCACAGGGTGTGGACTGGGAAGCTTTCTATACCTTCGGCGAAGCCACTGTGTACGGCGAAGGAGCGAATACCCGCACTGCCTCAACCATCACTGCCATTTAGTACAACATAAAACTACGAAGCCGGACTACGGCAGGTATAGCCCATACCTGCCGTAGTCCGGCTAATTTTATGTGCTTTCATGAGAATTTTGGAATTTGCCTTTTCCATATTTTTCTTCGTATATTGATGTATATCTCCACCTACCTTTGCATTTAAAATTTTGCGTCATGGGAAACAAAAGTTGCCATACCTGTTCGGCTGAGCCAGTTGCCTCTTCAGTAGACACCTGCGCTGCTGTAGCGCCAGTATACTTGGAGTATGAAGCCAGGCTGAGGAGTTTTGTCATGAACCGCGTGAAGGACAAGGATGAGGCCAATGATATCCTGCAGCAACTCTACGTGAAGCTTTACAGGCACTGCGAGCAACTGCAGGATGTGCGCAACATGAATGCCTGGCTTTACCAGATTGCCCGAAACGCTGTATACGATTACTACCGCGAGCAGGGGCATAGCATGCCGCTAGAGGACGAAGGCAAGTTAGAGGAACTACTAAACCAGGAGCCGGAACGGCAGGATACAGAAAGTCTGATCTTGCCACTCATCAACATGCTGCCAGCCGAGTATGCAGAGCCCCTGCGGCTAAGCGAGCTGGAAGTCATCAGCCAGAAAGAGATTGCCGAGCGGTTGGGTATGTCTTATTCCGGTGCCAAGTCGCGGGTGCAGCGTGGGCGGGAGAAACTGAAAGAGCTTTTTGTAGAGTGCTGCCACCTGGAGCTTGACCGGAAAGGGGCTCTGGTAAGCGCAACTGCGAAGGAAAGTTGCAGACCGCTTCAGGTGCAGTTAAAAGGCAGCGCTAGCTAAAACCTATACCTGGTCTGCACCCTGATATCCGATCTTCTTGGTCCTACAATCGTCTCCAGGCCTGAACCGATGGTGCGCTGGTTGCGGTAGTGCGTCAGCGCATATTTCACCCACACATCCATGCGGCGCATCGGCCTGAATTGCAATAAGGCATACAGGCGGGTGCCTCTGCCACTGAAGGCAGGTATAGAAAAGGCATAAAGCACGTCTCTTTCAAAAGCATATTGGCGGGTTTCGTAATCGTCTGTGTCGAAAATGGCGTAACGGGTGCTGAGGCGAATTTTGCTGAAGTTGAAGTTGATGTCCTGGGAAATAAAGTATCCCGTCGTTTGGGGAGACTCCAGTTCAAAGCTGCTGAACTGCACCCGGGAGCGAAGGTTGACAACGGGCGTCGGCGTGAATTCATAGTACAAGAGGTAATTTTTGCGATTGGCCTGCCCCACATAGTCTATGCTGGTGCTATTTTCGGCTACGTTGCGGCCTTTGCTCTCAGAGCGGAACTGGGCGTAGAGCGAACTTTGGCGGTTGGGGCGGAAGTAGAGCCGCAGCATGTACTCGTCTCCCTGCGAAGGAGCATCCACACGGTAGCGGAGCCACGGAAAACGGAAGCGATCATAGTACGCGGTGAGCTCCCACTTCGGGAAAGGCTTTATCTTGATGCCCGTGTAAAATCCCTGTTCGTTAATATTGCGCGTTCCCTCGCCAAAGGCGTTGCCATAGAAGGTATGGAAATCGCGGGCGTAATAGCGGTAGAGCATGGCCAGTTCCACTTTGTTGGAGAGGTTGGCCGTCAAACCATTCACCGTGCCCAGGCCGCCGCTTTTGGAGATGGCCGTTTCACCGAACAGGTATACGTTCTGCCAGGTATAGGCGTAGTTAGTGCCGATGTTGTAATTGCTCGTGCCGCCAAACTCGAAGCGCTGATAGGGCAATCCCGCTTTCTGGATGGGCGAGCTGAAGCTGGTTGCCATGGCTGTTATACCTGCCAGCAATGTACGGTTGCGACTCTGGTACGTAGCATTTCCACCGATAATCTGTTCACGCGCCTGCGCTCTATTGGCCAGTTCGGTAGGGGTACGGTGGAAACCGGTTGTCTGTATACCTGTGAAGAAATCATCGAAGTTATCCAGCGTGTCGAGTTGTGTCTGCAGGTTGGCATCAACCCGTTTTCTTGACACGAAGCCTATTATATCCACTCTGCCCAAGGTATAGGTAGCCGCCGCCCCCCGGTAAAAGGCGTGTTCCAGCACCGAACTATAGGGGCGTATACCGACGTTCGGCCTACTCACGGTGGTAATCGTCTCACTGCCCTTGCCCACCGTATAGCCCGACGAAAGCAACAAGCCCTGCCCAAACTGCAGTTGGTAATCGCCTAGTGCAATTGTTTTAAACTTGCCTTTGTTGTAGAGCTGCAAATGCGCTGAGTAAAAATCGAATCCGTAGCGGCGGGTGTCGGGGTCCCAGGTAAACTGCTCTCCTGCATCTTTCTCAGCAGTGAAGCCCAGACTGTAGTCGCGGGTATGCCTCACGCGATAGCGCATCAGCACTTTGTCGGGTGAGCCGAGGTAGCGCGTGATGGAGCGGCTGGAGGTATCGATGGAGGTATAGCCGCGCCGCTCCTGTAGGGTGCGCTCGTAGCGGATGATCAGGGCGTTGTTGTCTTCGCCGACAATGCGCTGGAGGAGCGGGCGTTGGTCCGCGTTGAGGCCAGCATCATCGACCCGCACAAAATAGACCAACTTGTAAATCGTGATCAGGTCAAAATCAGGAATAGCCTGCAATTCGTAGATGCTCAGCAGCGGGCCGTTCTCCCGGATGTGTCGGAAGAACGATGCGATCTGCGGGCGTGACAGAATGTAGAGCGACGCCAGTTCTTCGGGCGTGGTCCGGTTGAGGTCGATGGGGCGTTGAAAGTACTGGAAAAGCGTTTCGTAGAAGTCTTCGTAGGGCACGTTTTCGTCTTCCTGCTGCGCGAACAGCTCCTGCACGAACAGGTCGAAATCGAAGGTCTGGCGCGGATAGTCCTGTGCCTGCAGCGGCAACCAGGTGTAAAGTATAAGCAAGAGCGTCACTATACCTTGTTTGATGCCAGCTTGCGACCGCAATATTCTATACTTGAAGAGCGCCACTATACCCTGCATTTTGAGGACTTGCTGCCGTAGCAAGCGATGAATTATATACCTGAAGCATGTCGCTATACCTGGCTTCATTAGCTTTTATTTTTGGAAGGTATAGGAAAGTGACAGATGATGGCTTTGACCAAGCAATGTAGTGGAGCCAAAAGCATAATCGGCAAGGAGTTGACGAGCCCGGAAGCCGAGCCCAAAGGTAGCGCGATTGGTGAGTGTACTGAAACCCGAGCGCAGGGCCACTTTCTCCTGCAAAAGCTGGTACTCTATACCTGCCTTGAAGTTGGCGGGGAAGTCAATGTGCTTTTCAGTTTCGGCGAGTACAAGTAGTTTTTGGTAAGGGCGATAACCGAGCCCCGCTTTCATGATGGTAGGCAGTCGTTCGTCGTCGAAGGCAGCCAATTTAGCCTGATTGATATTATAGGCATAGGCGCCAAAGAATAAACCCGGCACAATCTCCGCCTGTCCGCCCACCGACAACGCCACCGCCTTGCGGCTGCCATACCCTTCTGTCGCCACCTGCCACAGATCTACTTTCCCGCCCAGACTAAACTGCCCCAGCTTGTGGCCTATACCTACCCCCACATGCTGCTGACTGTATAGCTCATCGCCAAAGCGACTCATACTCAGTCCGTAGTTACCATACCTGGCAGTAGGGTACACCGCCTGCAACGCCATGGTCGAAAAGGCCCTTACGCCAAAACGGTTTTCCGCGTAAGCACCCACTTGTGCTTTCTCGAGACCGGCTATACCTGCAACATTGTTGTTGAGTGCCCACAGATCAGGCAGCGTGACGGAGGCATTGCCCAACGCGGCGGCACGCGCACCTGCAGGCACATCGGCCTGCGCCTGTACGAGGCAAGGCAGCAAGAGGAGAAACAGGAAATGAAGTTTGTTTTGTAGAAGTTGCGTTATCCCATCCGGTCGTATTTTATAGATAAAGTGCTATGTACGAGGGGGTAGGAGGAGGGTTGTGAAGGTTGGGATTTTTAGGATTAAAGAGAACTTTCAGGACTTGGAAGAACGCCATCCCCGGAAGTAAAGCTTATGCTACTTGCTACTAAGATCCTTACAGGATGACAAAAAAGTAGAATGGAGCCATTCAGGTATACACGGGGATGTGGACATCCCCACCAGCCTGCTTCCGGATCTGGAGATCCGAAAGAGCTTTAAGTTTGTTTGCCCGACATCCACAATAATCCTGTAAATCCTTAAATCCTGCAAATCCTTGGGGTAGGGGCCCTATGTGAAGATTCAGACAAAAAAAAGCGCTGAGGAATATCCCCAGCGCCTTTGCTTTATTCAGTTAAGAGTCGCTCTGCTTAGTTTTTTACTTCTACAGTAGCTCTTCTCTTACCGTCTTTCTTCTTTATTTTTACTGACTTCTTACCAGCGGCCAGGTCAGCTTTCGCTTCTTCGACAGCTGCGTTCAGGAGCTCAGTAGAGCCGTTGTCAGAAGCACCTGCAGTTGTAGTGGCACCAGCGTCGGCAGGACCTGGGCTGTTGGTGTCCACAATGGTCATCTCGTTGATCAGGTTAGAAGCACCGGCGTACTTGTCTACCATGAACAGCACGTAGTTGGCGCTCACGTTGATGCAACGCTTGTAGTCCGGGTCGTATACCAGGTCACCAGTCATCGCTTCCCAGTTGCCGTCGAAGGCCAGACCGATCAACTCGCCGTTACCGTTGATCACCGGAGAACCTGAGTTACCGCCTGTGATGTCGTTATCGGTGATAAAGTTCACGATCAGCTCGCCGTCTTTGTTGGCATAGCGGCCGTAGTCTTTCGCTTCATACAGCTGCTTCAGCTTGGCAGGCACGATGAATTCCTCGTTGGTCGGATCCTCTTTCTGCATCACACCTTCCAGGGTCGTAATCACATTGTAAGTCACGCCGTCAGCAGGCTGGTAATTCTTTACAGAACCATAGCTCAAGCGGATAGTCGAGTTCGCATCCGGGTAGTATACCTTGTCCGGGTTCATCTCGCGCAGACCGGCTGTGTATAGGCGATTCGCACGGGCCAGTTTGGCGTTGCTCTCAGCCAGCTTAGGAGAGATGTTCGTTTGGTAATGCTCGATGATGGAGTTCACCAAGGTGAAGGCCGGGTCGTTAGCCAGTTGCTTCTGCGATGGGTTGTTCAGGAACTGCTCCGTCTTCTGCTTGTTCACCACAAACGAATTGCCGTACACATAGTCAGCCAGTTTATTAAAGTCGCCTTTGTACTTGGCTACCAGCTGCTTGAAAGCGTCTGGCTGCTGGTCTTTGGCGATGTCTTCGTGGTAGGCTTTCATCATGGCGGCAAACACTTTCTTGTCCGTAGCCATGTTGTAATCTTTGAAGAAAGCCTCAGCTCGTGGCTTCAGGTCTTCAGCGGCTTTTTTGGCGGCGTCAGCGTTGCCAGCTTTCAGGGCATTGTTCAAGGCCGACATGCGGTAAGCAAACAACAGGGCTTCAGTACCCAGCACCGCTTCGTTCAGGTATACAGAACCCAGGTTATACTTCTCGATTTCCTTGTAGGCTGCGTTCATGTCGTTGAGCGAAGAGCCGTAAAGCGCTTTGCGCTCAGGGTTGGCATCGGCCCAGGCCTGGAACTTCTTCTCGTCTGCTCGCTTGCCTTCTACCGTTTTCATACGCTTGATGCCTTCGTTCTGACCGATAGAGTACTTGTAGTAGTTGGCAGTTGAAGCATATTTAGACGCATACTGGATGCGGGTTGCATCGCTCTTGTCCATATCTTCTTTCCAAAGGGCCAGCTTCTTGTCGCGCAGTTTAATGCGTGATTTGTTCAGCTGCTCTACGTCCAGCACCAGGCCTTCGGAAGTCATGAAACGCTTCGTGCGGCCCGGGAAACCGAATACCATTGCGAAGTCGTCCTGCTCCACACCACCAATGTTGATAGGCAGGTGGTGCTTAGGCTTGTAAGGCACGTTGGTCGCAGCATAATTGGCTGGCTTGCCGTCCGGCGCCATGTATACGCGGAACATGGCGAAGTCACCCGTGTGGCGTGGCCACATCCAGTTGTCAGTGTCGCCACCGAACTTGCCTACCGCAGACGGAGGCGTTCCTACCAGACGAACGTCTGTGAAGCGCTCGTAAACAAACAGGTAGTACTCGTTGCCGTTGAAGAAATCGCGCACATAAGACACGTAACGGTCATTCTCGCTGGCTTCTTTGGCGATGGCCTGCGCACGCTGCGAAGCAAGCTGCAGACGCTCTTTTTCAGGCGTATTTTTGTCGATGCCTTCCAGCACTTTCGCCGTCACGTCGTCCATGCGCACCAGGATGTCCACGAACAGGCCTTCGTTTGGAAGCTCCTGCTTGCGATCCGCGGCCCAGAAGCCGTTGGTCAGGTAGTCTTTTTCAGGAGTGGAGTGCGACTGGATCTGGCCGTAACCACAGTGATGGTTCGTCAGCAAGAGACCTTCGGCAGAGATGAACTCACCCGTACAGAAGCCGCCAAACTGCACGATGGCGTCTTTCAAGCTGGAGTTGTTCACGTTGTAGATTTCTTCGGCAGTCAGCTGCAGGCCTTTTTTCTGCATGTCAGCGTGGTTCAGGCGCTTGATCAGCATTGGCAGCCACATACCTTCGTCTGCTTTTGCGAAGGGCACGCAAAGCGAGACCAAAAGAAGGAGTGAAAGGATTCTTTTTAACATGAAATTTTGTTTAGATTAGTTAAACTGTGACAAATTTATCTAAAAAATGCATTTGCTAACAGTTGTTCGGTAAATTTAAACGCAGCTAAATCACACCATGACCTGGCTTTTCAAAAAACTACTGCTTGCGCTTCTCTGGGTATACCGCAACATGATATCCCCGCTGAAGCCCGCCACCTGCCGCTATACCCCAACCTGCTCATCCTACGCCGTGGGAGCTGTGAACAAGTATGGCCCCTTTAAAGGCGGCTGGATGGCCCTGAAGCGGATTGGCCGCTGCCATCCCTGGGGCGGGAGCGGGTATGATCCGGTGCCGTAAAAGCTAGGGTTATTCGGCAGGTATAGGCAGGCCATGCATGCGGAGAAAGGAGAGTTTATCCCAATAGCCGCGCTGGAGCTTGATTTTGCCATCTGTCACCTGAAAGAAGCCGCATCCTCTCAGACCCAGTGGATCTTTCCATTCCAATATGGCCCACTCACCGTCCTCAAACAGGTTTTCTACAACGCAGGTCATCTCGGCTGTAGCAAACTCTTGCGCGAACATTTCCTTAATAGCCGCCTTGCCCACTACGGGTTCATTAGCCACCTGGTGGTTGATGGCATCAGTATGGTACAGCTCAGCCAAAGCGTCGGCATTGCCTTGGTTAAAGAGCGTTACCCATTGCTGTATCAGTTCTTTTGGACGCATGTAATGTGGATGGAATTGTTGGGATCGTCAAAAAAGTGGAGGCTATACCTTATTTTTTCTGCGCATACTTCAGCATTTGCTTCACCATGGTTTGGGCCGTGCTAGCGTAGTCTTCTTCATACTTTTTCATCAGTTCTTCTCGTGTGGGCTTTTCGCCTTTCGCCTGTTTCTCCCACAGCACCGACAGCGAAGCATAAGGCGGCAGTACGATACCTACAGCATTGTAAAAGTTGCTGACGTTAGCGATGACATGCTGCGCCCCGTCGGAGTCACCGGTGATGACAATACCGCCTACCTTTCCTTCGAGCTTCGATTTTTTCCCTTCCAGAATCTCGTCATGAATCTCATCCAGGCGCTCAATTACCCGTTGTATTTCCGAGGACTGGTTGTTCCACCAGATGGGCGTGGCGAACACAATGATATCGGATATGAGTATCTGTTCCAGTATACCTGGCCAGTCGTCGCCTTTGCCCATGTCGCTGTAAGTGCCTGCCAGGATGTTATGCTCTACCAACTTGACGATGCTGCAGTCGATGTCCTGCTTTTTGAAATAGCCCGCCATAAACTCTGATAGAACCTCTGTGTTAGATAGGCCTTCTCTTTTGAGTGTGCCAAGTAGGATGATTGCTTTCATACGCTGTTTACTCGAATAAGCTGGCGTAGGTTTGCACCATGTAACAAGCTGGTTATGAATGAATTACTTTCCTGCATAAACTTAAGAGCGGCTTATGACAGCGTGATGGTTAGCGGTGTGAATCGTTAGAAGTAGAAAAATGCGCTAAAAAGTGCGGAGGGCTTTAAGTTCATTTTAAGTTACAAGGGGTATAGAAGCGTGTTAGTAGCAGCTAAAAAAACAGGTCGAATACCTTTTGCTCTTTGCTATCGGTGAAACCTGTTTTCAGGTAAAATTTGTGGGTATCGATTCTTGTTGTGTTACAACGTACCCTGATTTTATTAATCCCGAAACCAGTCGCCCATACCTTTACCTGCTCTATTAGCAAATGACCTATACCTTGGCCCCTCAGGTGCTCGGCCACGACCAATCCGCCAATCTCTACAAAAGGCTCTGACTCCAACCGAAATGTATAGAAGCCGTGTATCCAGCCAACAATTTGCTCTTCTGCTATTGCCACAAAGCCACCATGGTCTTCCCGAGCCGCTACCTGCGCTATGCGCTCCTGCATTTCCTCAACTGTTACGCTATAGCCAAACTGGCGCGACAGCTCTGCCAGGGCTTCGGCATCATGTAAGATGATTTCTCTGAACGTGAGTTGCATAGTTATAGCGTAAAAGAAGGCTGAAGCGATGGTAAGGTATAAGAGAGACAGCTATACCTACACGACCCGCGGAGTGCCCCTTCGGTTGCATGACGCGTGAAAGTACCTTACCTTACAACCCCCTTCATCCAAGTGCTGATCGTCTCCAACGCGGCAGGTGCCATTGTCTCTTCAATGGAGCCATACTCTGTGTGTAACCCCGTGTTAGCTGTCTGGAAAAGATGGTTGAGCCCTGGCATCTCCTTAATGGTAAAGCGCTTGTTGCCAGCGGCTTTTAGGGCCTTTTCGGTGGCGGCAAGGTTAAGGGAGGCAGGCACTTGCAAGTCCTTGCTGCCATTCAGCGCCAATACAGGCATCTTCAGTTTTTGCAAAGTCGGAGCCGGATCGTAGGCCAGGTAGTAGCGCATCCAGAGTGTTGTAAGTTGGGAGGCTAAGGCGCTTTCGCTCTGGTCTGTTAACCCGAGTTGCTGCTGCTCCTGCGCTGTCAGTTTGGATTTAGCTTCCTGCTCCAGCGCTTTGATCTTGTTGATGGCATCAAAGGTGTTTGTGTTAGAGGCGGCAACTTCGAACTGTGCTTTGCGCAGCGTCAGAAGTTTTTGTAGCGGCTGATCAGGTATACCAGCAGCACTGTAAATGGACTTGTTCTGGGCTACGAGCAGCTCGGTGCCGGGCACAGCATTTCCGGCCATCAGTACCACAAAAGCCACATCTTTGTTAGCGGCGGCCACGCTACTCGCAATCAGGGCGCCTTCACTCAATCCCAGCAAACCAATCTTTTTAGGGTTAACCTCTTCGCGCGTTTTCAGATAAGTATAAGCTGCCTGTGCATCGGTCGTCAGGTCTTTGGTAGTGGCTGTGGTCGGGTTGCCCCCTGACTTGCCGGCACCCCGGTCGTCGAGGCGCAGCACGGCAAAACCCTGACGGGTAAGGTGGTCCGCCAGCACCAGGAAGGGCTTATGGCCAAGCAGCGTCATGTCGCGGTCTTGGGCGCCGGAGCCGGTAAAGAGAATAACGGCGGCGTGGGGACCTTTGCCTTCAGGTATAGAAAGTGTGCCGGCCAGTTTTATACCTGCCGTTTTGTTCTCCACAGTCACTTCCTGCTCCTGGTAAGGATATGGCTTCACGGGCTCCTGTGCTCGGCGGGCAACTTCCGCCGCGCCCCTTTTCAGTTGCATCGGAAGCGAGTAGCCGCCTTGCTTCCAGTGCCCGTCTATTGTTTCTGCACCGTTCATCTTGCCTACATACACGCCGCCAATAGCACGGATGTTCAGGTGTAGGCTGTCTTTTGTCAGTTTCACTTCCTGCACCGGTATACCTTTGGCCCCCTGCTGCGGACTGTCCATGGTGGCTGTAAGTGTGCCATCGGCCTCTGCCTTGATGTGCAGCACGAGTGGAAGACTGGTGCCTCCCACGTTCAGTGCCCCGTTCCAGGTACCGGTGACCTGCTCGGGCGCTGCTTGCTGCGCTAGAATCATGAAAGGAAGTAATAGTGTGGCTAAGAAGAGGATAAGTCGATTCATGTGATAGAGGGTGTAGACCTGGTAAATGCTTTGGTTAGGTAAGTGAAATTTAAGTATGCTGATTCAGTCTCTGCTCTTTCCGGTAGGCCATAAATGAATAGACCACAGGGACGAGTACTGTCAGGGCAATCACGGCGATATACAGCACTTGCTGCAGCCCCGATTCGGGTAGAAAAGCCAAAGCTATCAGCAGTATGCCGCCAATGATCCATAGAATGCCCCCAGTCGGTGTGTCTTGCGCCATACCTGCTCGCTCTCCAGCGTCCAGGGAGTGCGGATGCCAATAAAGTAGTTGGGTTTAACCGCCTGAAAGTAGTTGCCCAGAGCGATGAACAGGCCACCTATCAACATAAAGAGGGCACTCGGCCGGAAAGTGCCCGGGTTCAGAGCCGTGTGAATGAGGAAAATGCATAGCACCGCCATGAAAGCGATTAAGATAAAGCGCAACTGGTGGTACTTGCTGCCCATGTGGTCGAGCTTTCTTTTGGGGTCGATGTGCGGCACTGCTAGCAGAATAAGATTCAGGAGGGCAGTCGTGCCCAGCACAATAAAGATCATAGCCGTTTTGCCCGCCCAACCGTCTGCTTCGCCCTTCAGGTTAAAATGCACCGGCACTTGCTCGGGTAGCCTGTCCCAAACCAAGGCCAGGTATACGAGCGGTATGAGAACGATTGTCCAAAGAATGAGCTCTCGGGTCAGGTTGTTGGTCTTCATAGGGGCTAATCCTTAAGGGTTATGATCCATTGCATTAAGTCGTCGAGTACCGTTGTGTTGAGCGAGTAAATCACAAACTGCCCCTGCTTGCGGGAGGTGACCAGATCCGCCTGACTCAGGATGTCAAGGTGATGCGAAATACTGGGTTTGGTGATCTGGAAAGCCTCCGCAATGTCTCCGGCAGTCAAATCCTTTCCCTTCAGCAGGTTCAGAATCTCTCTGCGCGTCTGATCATTGAGTGCTTTGAAAACTTTGTTCACAGCGTATTTAAGTATTTAGACAAATATCTAAATATTAACTTAAAAATAGAAATTATTCTTGAAAAATTATTTTTACTTGTTCAACTTGATCTGCAGTGCTTCTTAAATTTTTCATCTCGGAATAAAAATGACCAATATATGTAACTGTATCCTGTGCACCAGTTACATACTTAATGCCACCTACTATGTGCATCACTATCTTTATTTGGTAGTGGTCTACAATGTATGATGTAGGAATAAGTATGGCAGCAAGGGTGTTTACAGGAAGTTATGTGCGAGATAACTATCCAGGTAGATTGCCC
>NZ_QEKI01000017.1 GCF_003096355.1 Pontibacter virosus
AGAATTAATAAGTAAGAATTAATAAGTAAGAATTAATAAGTAAGAATTAATAAGTAAGAATTAATAAGTAAGAATTAATAAGTAAGAATTAATAAATATTAAGTATTAATTCTTAAGCTTTATATCATAAATAACAATTAATAATTATTAAATAAAATCTAATAGTTTAAAATTGTTAAATAATATATAGTAACTTTTATGTGAAAGTTATTATTTGTTATATTTTTGAAGCGTTAATGAGTGGGCTATGATCGTGAAAATCCTTTCTGCCGCTGCCGGGTTTAATGGCGTTGTTTACAATGAAGAGAAAAGAGCACAGGGTGCAGCTCAGCTGCTCAAGGCTGAGAACTTCGGTTTCTTGAACCTGGCTGCGGGAAACTTGAAGCAGGAGGATTATATCAGGTACATGACGTTGGTGGCAAACACAAACGAGTCAGTGCTAAAGTCCCAGTTCCATGCCATTATTTCCTGTAAGGGAAGGGAGAAGAGTGCGGAGGAACTCCTGGAAATCGCGGAGAAATACCTCCAGCGCATGGGGTACCATGATAACCCCTACCTTATCTACTTTCATTCAGATACTGCGCACAACCATGTACACATGGTGTCTACCAGGGTAAGCAAAGAGGGGAAGAAGGTGAACGACAAGTATGAAAACATGAGGTCTCAGAAAGTGATGCAGGAGATTATGATGCAGGATGTGGAATACGAGGTAAAAACATGCTTGACTAAAGCGCTGGCATATGGATTTTCCTCAGAAGCTCAGTTTAAGTTGCTGCTCGAAAGGGAAGGCGTGAAAGTCACGGAGAAGGATGGGCAGTACCAGCTCATTAAGTACGGTTCAGTGGTACATGCCTTTGCAAGCAAAGAAGTTGCTGACAGGATAGCGAAGTATAAAGCACCAGATGCGCGTGTAGGGCAGGTGAAAGCCATATTCCGCAAGTATAAACGAGGCCTAACGGTGGAGCAGTTCTCCGGGCTATTAAAGGAAAAGTTCGGGATAGAGCTGGTGGCGCACCAGGCAAAGGGGAAGAGCACTCCCTATGGCTACACGATTCTCGACCATGCCAGCAAACAGGTGCTGAAGGGTTCCCAGGTGATGAAGCTCGACGAGCTGCTTTCCAGTGTTAACAGAGAAGAGAAAATACAGGCTGGACGGGAGCTCATAGCCAAGCTTTCTACAGACAGGGGGCTGTGCTACACCGGTTTCAAAAGACAGCTGGAGGCAACAGGGCTCCTTGTCAACAAAAAGGGAGAGATCCGCATCAAGGGAGATGAAGAAGGCAGCATCCCTGTTCTGATGCTTGATAAGACCCATGTCAGGGCGCTGCTTTACCAAGAAAGGCTGCAGGAGGCGCGGCAGTACGCCGTGACGAGCGATAAGGATATGAGGCTGCTTGCCAGGCTGTTTTTTGTAAAGCAGTCGGATCTGTCGGTTGCGAAGGCTTCTGACCCTCTGGAGAAGGAGGTGGTAGCCGCCAAACTGCACAGCGGCCTTGCCAGCGGCAGGCCGCTGCAGGAAATACTGGACAGTTGCGGCTGGAGCATCGCCCAAGCAGACGGAAAGCACTTCCTGATTGATCATCAGCAGAAACGGGTGTATGCCTGGGCAGATCTGACAAAAGAGAGGCCTGCCTTTCAAGCTGTGCAGGTTGTTGAGCTTGATAAGGGTAGTGATCGGGCGAGAGAGGAAAGGCTGCAGGACGCATGGACCCAGTCTTCCGGGACCACCGGTCAACTGGTAGCTTCTATGCTTTACCTTATGGAGTCAAACCTCGGACCTGATCAGGGAGAGAATAGGAAGAGAAAGAATCAACGAAAACGATAATACACATAGACGATTAATACATGAAAATTGTAGTAGCAAACCAAAAAGGAGGGGTAGGCAAATCCACCACCTGTATACTGCTGGCTAATTATCTGGCCTTAGAGAAAAAGGACAATGTGATCATCCTGGATATGGACTTTCAGGACTCCATCTACTCCAGATGGGAGAAGGAGAAGGAGCTATATGCCAATGACCCACTGTACGAGGTTATCAAGATGGAGGTAGAGGAGTACCCGAAATACAAGGTGCATATTGATAGTCTGCAAGGGGGGCATGTTATTATGGACATGCCTGGCAGGCTGGACACGAACGAGCTCATTGCTGTATACCAGGACGCTGAAGTAATCGTCTGTCCGTTTGCCTATGAAAAGATGACTTTTGAGTCCACCATGTTCTTTGTTCAGGTGGCCAAGCATGTTAACCCGCAGGTAAAGATCGTGTTCCTGCCAAACCGCCTGAAGTCCTCCGTGAACTATGAATTGAAAGCTGCAGTGGATGAGCAGCTGGCGCAGTTCGGCACTGTGGCTCCGGCGCTGCCAGACCGGGTAGGATTTCAACGCATAGATACCGTATCGATCTCTTCGGATATCCGAGGGGTGCTCGACAAGTCTTTTGGGTATATATATAATGAGTATTTAGAGACAGTATAGAAGATTCTTTAAATAAAATTTATATTAATATTCAATAATTGAAACATTTTAATTAAATAACGTATAATATTCATGGCTACAGCAGGTAACAAGGGGTTTGACATCAAGAGCTTTAAGCAAAGCATAGGACAGGCTCCCCAGCAGAAAAACGCAGAAGAGAAAGCTGTTCAACCAGTTCCTGAGGAAAGAGAAGAGACGGCGCGAGAAGTTTCAAAATCGGGCAAAAACGGTGAAAAGCCTAAGGCTTCTTCTAACGCTACAGCAGGCAAAAGGCAGGAGGCTCCTTCCTCGAAAAAGACAGCGGCAAAGGCTTCGGGTAAAGCAGCATCAGGTTTAAACTTTGAACAACTGCTTGCTGAACTCGATAAGGCGAAGGATGAGTTTACCTTTACCTCCAAAACAGTTTATGTGGACGTGCATATACACGAAGTGCTAGACCTACTGAAGAAAAAAGGAGGGATCAAAATCAATGTGCTGGCAAGCTACCTGTTTGCCAAATTCATTGAGGAGCATAAAGAGGAGATCCAAAGGCTCCGTGATAGAACGGATAACAAGTTCCTGAACTAAGCTGAATCTGTAACATTAGGTAAAAAAGTATATAAATAAATAATCTAATCTTAAAATATACGTATAAGTATAAAACCGTATTTCATATCAATTATATATTTAAAGTAGGAATGTCTAGTTTGTAAATTGATGTTTTAACTTAAATTATATAGCTATGTCTTGGGGCGTTTTCTTTGCTACGGTAGCAGTACTCTATGTGCTTTATTATGCAGGTAACCTGTTGTTTGACCTGTACCTTCGAAATGCAAAAGGCGTAGCCGCAGATATGGTAGCGCAGTACAGTGTTTCAGATTTAGTAGACACTACAGAGGCACCCCAAGACATTGTGGACGAGGATTACCTGGAGGAAGAATTCGAGGAGGATTATGAGGATTACGAGCAGGAGGAGCAACCCTTGGATAGCGGCCCCCAAGAATATCCTATTGCAGCCGACGGGCATGCCTTTGCGCACCAGACGGTCTCTGAGAATAGTGTCGCCATGCCCGTGATAGGGCAGGGGATACCCCTAGAGGAATTCCTTCAGAACGCCAGGCGACTTTCAAACGCAATACCTTTTTCTTCATAAATTTTTAACTCAATGACAGAGATTATGAAAAAGTTACTTGCTATGCTCGTATTGGTAGTCCTCGCTGTCCCATCTTCCTTTGCTCAAGGGGCCGGAGGCATTGATGCCGGAGCCTCTGAACTCCAAACTTACATTGACCCTGTAGGCAACCTAATCCTGGTCATCGGAGCCATTGTTGGCCTGATTGGGGGAGTTAGGGTGTACATCAAGTGGAACTCCGGGGACCAGGACACACAAAAGGCTGTTATGGGGTGGATGGGGTCCTGCGTATTCCTGATGGTGGTGGGGGTAGTGATCAAAGCCTTCTTCGGCTTGTAAGCCGTGGCTCCTGAAGCTAACAGAGGATTTAATGTCTACAAGGGGCTGCAAAAACCCCTTGTATTTAAATCTTTGAAAGGTAGATATATCTACTGGGGTCTGGCCTCCGTTCTAACTGGCTTCTTTGCGGCAGTTGTCTTATCTGTTTCGCTCAACTTCTTTTCAGGTCTGGTAGCCTTGGTGATCGTGACTTTCGGCGGTATGGGGTTTACGGCTATGCAGCAGAAGAAAGGGTTGCATCATAAAACGAAGTCCAAAGGGGTATACATCATGCCCGCACAATGGAAGCGTTCTGCACGAAGATAGGAGCCTGGCCCTGGCAGCACAACTTTAACGTCATCACTTTTCTCAGCCATGAAAAAGCAGCGGTTTGGTCTGCCATACATTGGCATAGACCGTCATGCCCATGATATTCTATATCATGAGCGCGGAGATTATTCGGTTATCATCAAAGTACAAAATCCTGCCCTGCAGTATTGTGCAGACGTGGAGGCTTACCATCTCTTCCACCAGACCTTTGCCAACATCGTTAAAATTCTAGGCGCAGGCTACACCCTTCAGAAAACGGACATACTAGCCAGGAAGTGCTATGTGCCGAAGCAAACGGATGACCTCCTGAGTCAGAAATTTCAGGAGACATTTGCAGGAAGAGAGTACCTGGACGTCTCTACATATCTGACTATAACAAGGGGCGTGCGGCGCTCCAGCTTCTTTACATATGACGAGAAAGACTTCAAAGCATTCCAGCGGAACGTTGCCAAAGTGCTGGACATACTGGAGAGCAGGTCTTTCAAGCCCTATGCTCTGAAAGAGACCGAGGTGAAGCAGTTTATTTCCCGCATTCTTGCCTTCAACTTTTCCGATGAGGTTTATGCGCTCAATAACCTCCTTGCCTCAGAGGAAGGCCTGCAAGTTGGTGGCAGCGTTATCCGATGTATCTCGCTTGTGGACATAGATGAGATCAACTTCCCGTCCAATCTTAAGCCAAACACAGCGCTTCACATAGGGTACAGCCTCCCGGTAGACCTGATGCATTTTCTGCACCAGGTGCCAGGTTGTGACTGCCTGGTGTACAACCAGGTAATCCAAATCCCTGATCAGCGCCATGAATTGGCCAGGCTGCAGGCCAAAAGAAAGAAACACCTCTCCATGCCTGACCCGGCCAATGATCTGAGTGTGCAGGATATTGATCAGGTGATGGCCGATATCGCCAAGGATAACCAGCTGCTCGTGTACGGACACTACAGCGTGCTGCTTTCAGCCAGAGAAAAGGAGATAGACCGTGCTGCTAACTATCTGGAAAGCGCTTTGTTTTCCATTGGTATTATTCCCTCCCGAAACGCATATAACCAACTCGAACTATTCCGGTGTGCCTTGCCCGGCAATAGTTCGGAGCTTAAAGTATATGATAAATTTTTGACTACTTCAGACGCGGCCTTATGTCTGCTTTTTAAAGAACGTTTGCTGCAAAGTGAGTCATCCAGCTTTCAGGTATACTTCACGGACCGGCAGGGGATTCCTATCACGATTGACACGAGTGATGCGCCCATCTTCTCAGGCCGGATGAATAACCGTAACAAGTTCGTGTTGGGGCCTTCGGGAGCAGGGAAGTCATTTTTCATGAACCACCTGATCCGGCAGTATGCCCTGCAGCACACAGATGTTATTTTGGTGGATACCGGACACAGTTACTCCGGCCTGTGTGCCTACTACAGGGGCCGTTACATTACCTACTCTGAGGAGCAGCCTATCACCATGAACCCCTTCCGGATCTCTGCTGCCGAATTCAACGAGGAGAAGCGGGAGTTTCTCAAGTCATTGGTGGGCCTGCTCTGGAAAGGTGCCGAGGGCACTGTCAGCCAAATTGAGGACAGCGTCCTCTCTTCCGTTATCACTTCCTATTACCAATACTACTTTGAAAACGGCTTGGAGAGCAGCTACCTTTCCTTCCAGTCCTTCTATGACTTCTCCATCAGAAAGATCGACGAGATCACGCAAAAAGAGTCCATTGACTTTGACCTGACCAGTTATCGCTTTATCCTCAAGAAGTTCTGCAAAGGGGAGGCGTATGGCCAGATCCTGAACAACGAGATGGATACCACCCTTTTTGATGAGCCCTTTATTGTTTTCGAAATTGATGCCATCAAGGAGCATAAGGTACTTTTCCCGATCACCACCCTGATCATTATGGATGTGTTCCTTCAGAAGATGCGCCACAAGAAGAACCGTAAGGCGCTCATCATCGAGGAGGCCTGGAAGGCCATTGCCTCTCCGCTGATGGCCGGCTATATCCTCTACGTCTATAAAACGGTCCGCAAATTCTGGGGAGAGGCCGTGGTCGTGACACAGGAGCTGGATGATATCATCGGCAATGTTGTGGTTAAGAACTCTATCATCAACAACTCCGACACCATCTGCCTTTTGGACCAGACCAAATTCAAGGACAATTTCGATGAGATCGCCGCGCTGCTCTCTATCAATGAGGTGGAGCGCAAGAAAATATTTACCATCAACAGCCTCGACAACAAAGAGGGGCGGGGCCGCTTCAAGGAAGTCTACATCAAGCGTGGGGCCACCGGTGAGGTGTACGGTGTGGAGGTATCGCTGGAAGAGTATTTGACCTTCACCACCGAGCGCCAGGAAAAAGAGGCTATGCAAGTGTACCTGAGCAAGTATGGGGATTTCAGGGAGGCCTTGGAAAGGTTTGTCGCAGACTTCAAGGCCTCGGGGCTCAAGCTAAATGAATTTGTTCACCTGATTTTGCAACGCAGCTATGAAAAAGTACCTCTACACGCTTAGCTTCATGAGCCTGGTAACAGGTCATGTACTAGCCCAGCAGGTTGTTTTTGACCCAGCGGTCGTTTCCACACTTGTTGTCAACCACACGGCCCAGCAGGCGGCCTTAAACGACATTAAGGAAAACGAAGGAAAGATCGCGGCCCTGCAGACGACCATCAGCCTGAAGATGACGCAGATCAAGGAGCTGGAGGAAAAGATGTACAACTCCCTTAAATCCGTGCAATCCATTATCGGGCAGAGTAAAAACATTATTTACGCCTCCCAAATTGCCGCAGACATAGGCCGCTACCAAAACCAAATGATGGAACTGGCGCGCGGTGATAACGAGCTGCTCCTGATCGCTGCCAAGACAGAGCTGGAGCTGCTCAACCGGACATCTGACCTGTTTACCTATATCTACCAGGTAGCTGTCATCGGCACGGATGTGAACCTAATGAACAATGCCGACAGGCTCACCCTGATCCGCCACGTAGTGGACGAGCTGCGGGTGATGCGGGGCCTGGCCTATTCCATTACGCGCAAGATGCGTGTGGCCAAGTACGCGGGACTTTTGAAGACTATGAATCCGATGGGACTCACTTACCCTGACAACAGCCAGGCGATCATCCGCTCCCTGATGGATGAGTACAAGGCAATCAAGAAGTAAATTATCTCTATTGCTATGAATTCAATATTTGTACCCGCTTTGTGCCTGGCCCTGCTTCCTGGCCTCTTTACAGATGCCCTGGGGCAAGGCGTACAGCCAGTTAACAGCAAAAACACAAGGTACCAGCTGGAGCGGGAGGTTGTTACCCGTTGGGGAAAGTTCAACCCGAAATGGTACTTTATTCTTTTCCATAACAAGTACAGGAAAGGACCTGACAGGCGGAACATGCTGCAGCTTGCCCCTACCATGGCTTTGCTGAACCAGAACAGGGTGAAGGCCCAGGCGCAGGAGGAAGCAATAAGCCAAGTATATGAGCAGGAGATGTTCAAGTTTGCCGACAGGTCCCTGAATAAAGGCTACCACCTGTTGTATGAAAAGAAGATCGATGAACTCAACACTGCCCTATTGGGGATGAATGCCGAGGCGGTGCAGGCCGGGGTGCAGGCAGATTATATTTTGGCCATCCATGCCGAGCGGGACAGAATCAACGCCGACATCGGGATCATCCTGGACGCTTACCTGGACGATGCCAAAAAAGGGGAGCAGCTGCGGGTATACATAGGGGAGCTTACGGCCTTGAGGAATGATTTCAGGCGGCTCATCTCTCTCTTTAAAACGAGTCAGGACTTAACCGAATGATGCCATGCGTGAATTGATCGATAAAGCCATATTTGACCTGTTCGACGGGCTCTTTCTCAATATACAGGATTTGGTGAGTGTTTTTCTGTATGATGCGCAGGCGCTTTGCGCCATCAGCATGCTGCTCTACTTTGGCCTGGAGGCTTACAAAATGATGGCCGGGGATGAAACGCTTCGCATCATGCCCTTGCTGCGCCCTTTCGCCCTGACACTGGTGATTGTTTTCTGGCCAGGGTTTATCGATGCTGTGAACCTGCCGCTGCAGCTAGTCAATGATCAGGCAAAAGGCATGTACGGCGCACAGGTAGACCAGGTGGAGGATTTGCACCGGGAACGCCTCGCGCTGGTAGACTCTGTGGCCCGAAAACTCTCTGAGAGCAGCGCCGAGTTTGAGCGGATTGAGAGTGAAGCCAGTGACGCGAGCTGGTACGAAACTATGGGGATTGACCTGCAGCCCCTGTTTAACAAAATGAAAGGCTATTACCTGATGCTGATGGCCAAGCTGCACTTTACGGCGATGATGGTGGTTGAGTGGATTGTGATCAGCATCTTTCAGGTATGCTCCTACATTATCTATTTCCTACAGATCATCTTTGCAGGCATTCTGGTGATCCTGGGTCCCTTCTCCTTTGCCCTTAGCGTGCTGCCGGGCTTTCGGGACTCTTACCTGACTTGGATTGCCCGCTATATCTCCGTGGGGCTGTACTCGGGACTGGGCTATATCGTTATGTCCATCTCCTTTGTGCTGGTCAAGTATGGGTTGATGAAGGAAATAGATATCCTGAAGGCAGTACTGGGCAACGAAGAGATGTTCATTGCCTACGTTTCCTTCCCCTCGGGCGGCATCAGTTTCTACATCGTCTCCTTGATTGTGGGAGGATTGGCCATGCTGACCATTCCCATTATTTCCACCTGGATCGTGCACACCACGGGTGTGGGTAATGCCATTGGTACAATGGCAGGAGGAGCTGCGAAGGCGGCCGGAGGAATTTTAAAATAAACTAAAAAGCGCTTGCTATGATAAACAACCTCGAAAAGAAAATGAAGCTGGCATTTGCCGTGAGTATCGGCAGCTTTATCTCCTCCATCATTATAGTAGGCACGGTTTGCGCCTTTGCCTTTCGTTATGCCGAGGAGCAACGGAAGAAGATCTATGTGATCGACCACTCGGTGCCGCTCTTGGTGGAGCAGACCGAGCTGGGGGTAAACCGGACAGTAGAGTACAAGTCGCACGTGAACATGTTTCACCTGCTCTTCTTCACGCTACCTCCAGATGACGCCTACATTAAGAATAACATCTCCAAGGCCATGTACCTGGTGGATGAATCCGGTCTGGCACAATACAACAACTTGAAGGAGAAGGGCTATTATAACCAGATCCTGGCAAGCTCTGCGGTTTTGACGATCAAAACCGATAGCGTTAAAGTGGACGAAAACAGGCACTTTACCTACTACGCCACACAGCGCATTGAGCGGGAGACCTCTGTGATGAAAAGACTTCTTGTCACAGAGGGGGATCTTGAGGAAGTGCCGCGCACAGAGAACAACCCCCATGGACTTTTGATAAAGAACTGGAAAACGGTCATGAACAAGGACTTGGAGTATGTCGAAAAGAAATCCTTTTAGCGGTAACATAAAGCAAAGGCTTTCATACCTCAGGGAAAGTGTCAGGGACTACTGTGCCTCGAATCCTAAAGCAGTAGTGCTGTCCATGCTGGTTTTACTGTCTGTGGCTGTCATGGGGCTATTAGCCGTCCGGCACCTGCACCAGGGAAACTATGCCGTGTCGGTTGGCAAGCTGTACAGGCAGCTTGATACTTCTGGCGACAAGATGACTATAGGCAGGTCAAGTACCGCAGATATGCTGGAGCTGATAAAGCTCTACAACACGGCCAGGCAGCTGGATCCTGACAGCCTGCGTGCCCAAGACAGTGTTTTTCTCAAAGCTATTGATCAGCGTTTAAACCGAATCATCCATGAAGAGAATTAACTTTCGGCATCCCAGATATGCCATCCCGCTCATCATACTGCCTTTCCTTGTCCTGCTTAATTACCTGTGGCTGGACATGACACCGGCGGCCACCGCCGCACAAGCGAAAGTGGAACTCACCGAGACAACAGCTCTTAATACCTCTCTTCCGGATGCCAACCTGAGAAAGCGGGACATGAAGGATAAGTTCTCGGCTTTTCGGGACGAGTTTAAGTATAGGACCGATTACTCGGCCATACAGGAAATCGGGGAGGATAGGGTAGACCCCAGGGACATTGCCTATGGCAGCGTGTACACGGAAGAGGAGCGGCGGATGCTCGACAGTCTCAATAACCGTATCCTATCGGATCAGCAGCCGGAGGGGTTTATGGAGCGTGTAAGCCAGCGGCAGCGCCTCAGCTCAGAGCGCTATGCATCGGCTTCTGCCTCTGTGCCTGGACGGTCAACCCGACCTATGCGAAAAGTTGAATCGGCATATGAAGAGGAAATGCGGCTATTCCGGGAGCAGATGATGTTTATTGACAGCCTGAGCCGGGTAGGAGAGGAACCTGTGCCTTCTCGTAGGGGGCCACAGCCGATGAAAGCCCATGTACCGGCTTCCGAGAAGCAAGAGCCGACACCTTTACCCGTGACCAAAAGCAGGAATACGAATAAAGCCTTTTTCAATACCATTACAGCTGACAGTGAGGAGCAGTTTATCAGAGCTATTCTGGACGAAGGGTTGAAGGTGATGCAAGGCGGCAGGATCAGGATTCGCTTGCTGGACGACATCTATGTGCGGGACTACGAAATAAAGAAAGGCAGCTACCTCTACGGCACTGTTTCCGGTTTCAGTGCCCAACGAATTGAGATAGCCATCCGCTCTATACTCTACGGCAACCAAATCATCCCGGTAGACCTGAGTATCTACGACAACGACGGCTTGGCTGGGCTGTATGTCCCAGATTCGCAGTTCCGGGACTTTACAAAAGAGCTTGCCGGGAATGTGAGCAGTGGTCAGACACTGACTTTTGAGGATTCACCTGACGATGCCAATCAGATGCTTTATTCTATGCTGGAAAGGGTTTCTCAGACCACCACCCGCGCCGCAGGCAAAGCCATCCGGAAGAACAAAGCTAAGTTAAAGTACAACACCATTGTTTATTTGATAGATAATAAAGCCCAATAATATGAAAAAGCTATTCCTTCTATATGTGTTGTTTGCCCTGCTGTTTTCAGCCTCGGCACAGGATTCTCTTCAGGTAGTGCACGTGCATGAGAGCATCTCCACGCATATTGTGAGTCCTGAGCCGATACAGTATGTAGATATCTCTACAGATGATGTGGCCGGAGACATACCTGTTGCCAATATCCTTCGGGTCAAACCCAAGCATGGCGGAGCAAAACCGGGTATTATCACCATCGTTGGAGAGCGCTTCCTAGTACAATATAAGCTGGCCTACAGCCGAGCGGATCGGGCAGATACGGAGGTGCGTATAGACCCTACCCAGGTAGATGATTACCTGAACCCAGCTGTGGCCATGAGCCGGGAGGACATGGCACGGTTTGCGCTACTGGCTCTCCAGCGAAAACCCCAGTTCAATAGTGTGACTACGAAAGGGCAGGGCATGCGGGCAAGGCTGAACAATATCTATACGGTGGGGGACTATTTCTTTATTGATCTCTCCCTTAGAAATGACACCAACATCCCCTATACGGTCGATCAAATACGGTTTAAGGTTGAGGATAAAAAAGTTGTGAAGGCCACTAACTTTCAGCAGGTGGAGCTACAGCCCAGTTTCCAGCTTTATGACACGGGTCACTTCAAGCGTAAGTACCGGAACGTGTTTGTGTTCAGGAAGTTTACTTTCCCAGAGGAAAAGGTGTTCAATATTGAGGTGGCCGAGGAGCAGATCTCGGGGCGCACCATCTCCCTTAAAATTGACTATTCCGACATCCTTCATGCAGACACCTTATGAGAAAGTCGTTACTCCTTTCCTTACTGCTCTTAGTTGTGCTGCCGTGCCGAGCGCAAGAGGGCTACACCCACCTGAACCTGGCATGCGGCTGGATGTACAAAGATGCCTTAACTGCTAACCTTGCCTTGGAGTTTAGCAAACGCCACCACAATTCCTATGAGATCTTCAGTGATGCCTATAAGAGCAACGTGGACGACAGCAAAAACTGGTTAATGGGGGTTGCTTACAAACCCATGCTTTCCCGTTCCAGAAACACGTTTCTCAAGCTGCGCCTGGGAGCGGGCATTGGCTCTAACACCGAGCACTTCATAGGAGCCCTGCAGGCAGCCCTGGAGCTGGGCTATGTGCTGCCGGGAAATTTGGTGCTGATGCTCCAACAGAAAAACGAGGGCGTGCTTCGGGTAAACCACAACTTCATAGCTGGTTTGCTGGCGGGCATCAAAATTCCATTGTGAGCAGGATTTGGCTAGTCGACGGGAATTTCCACAGGAAAGAAATTCTGCTAAGACTTTCCCTCACATCTATCTGATAGTATTGGATAACCTTTATCAGGAACGATATGGAAGAATCCAGCGAAATCAAAAAACTTTACTCCTTCCTGCAGGGACTTATCTACTTCACAATTGTGGTAGAGGTAGCTGTTTTCCTCTTTATGGATTCGGGCAGTATGTATGAGCTGCAGCCTATACTGCGCAAGGTAAAGCGTATGGCTATTTATGAGCACATCTACTTCTCCAAAGCTTTTACTTTCGGGTTGATTCTGATCGTGAGCATTGGCACAAAGGCCAGGAAGAACCTGAACCTTGACCCGCTCCGGCATATCTTCCTTCCCTTGCTCATCGGCTGCGCCTTTTTCTTTGGCTCGGGTTTCTTTTATTTCTTTGAAAGCAGCCGTATTCTTTTCTGGGATGTGTCCCTGTCTGATGCGGCTTACATCCTGCTCTCCTTCTTAGGTGCGATGATGATTCATATAGCCTTGGATAATATCTCCAAGCATATACAGCACCGATTGATGAAGGACAAATTTAACGTGGAGAATGAGTCCTTTGAGCAGTCCAGGAAACCGGTACATACGCCTTTCTCGGTGAATATCCCGATGCTTTACTATTACCAAAAGCGGATACACCGCGGGTGGCTTAATGTGGTGAACCCCTTTCGGGCAACACTGCTCATCGGTACACCTGGCTCTGGAAAGTCTTTCTCGGTGGTGTTGCCTTTTATCAAACAGCTTCTGGGGAAAGGCTTCTCTATGATGGTCTACGACTTCAAGTTTCCAGACCTGGCTAGAACGGCTTATTACCATTACCTGGTCAATAGAAAGAGAGGGATATTGAAAAACCACAGGTTCCATGTCATTAATTTTAATAGCGTAGAGCACAGCAGGAGGTTTAACCCTTTAAAGCCGGAGTACTTGCCTACCCTGGCTGATGCCACCGAAACGGCTGAGGCGCTGCTGGAGGCGCTGCGGAAAGGAGACAGGGACTCTGGGACTGCGCAATTCTTCAACCAGTCAGCCGTTAATTTCCTGGCTAGTTGCATCTACTTTCTGAGCCGCCACGAAGGGGGGCGGTATTCTTCTTTTCCGCATGTACTTTCTTTCATTAACCTTAGCTATGATCAGATTTTCGAGGTGCTCTTTTCCGAACCTGAGCTGGAGAGTCTGCTTTCGCCTTTTGCCACAGCCTATAAGAACAGAGCCTTTGAGCAGCTGGAAGGGCAGATTGGCACCTTAAAGATTAATATTGGCCGACTGGCCACAAAAGAAACATTCTGGGTACTATCAGGAGACGACTTTAATTTAAAGATAACGGACCCGGAAAACCCTTCTATATTGGTGATTGCAAATGACCCGGCCACACAGAGCATTAACAGCGCCTGCAATGCACTTATCCTCAATCGCATGACACGCCTGATCAATACAAAGGGGAACTTGCCCTGTGGGCTGATCGTGGATGAGTCTCCTACGCTTTACATACACCGGGTGGAGAACCTGATCGCTACTGCCAGGAGCAATAAGATAGCTGTGCTGCTGGGCCTGCAGGAACTACCGCAGCTGCGGCAGCAATATGGCAGGGAAACAGCCGACACCATTTGCTCTGTAGCGGCCAATGTACTCTCGGGCTCTGCCCGTAATAAAGAGACGCTTGACTGGCTGGAAAAACTGTTTGGTAGGGTGAGGCAGCTAAAGGAGGGGCTTAGTGTGGACCGTAACCGTACCTCAGTGAATATGAACGAGGAAATGGGGCCGCTCATTCCGGCATCCAAAATAGCCAATTTGCAGGCCGGTGAGCTGGTAGGACAGGTGGCTTCCGATAGCGAAGCGTATAGCGGAAAGTATGTTGCCAGTACCTACCACTGTAAAATTAATCTTGACCTTGATAACATACAACAGGAAGAAAAGCAGTATCTTGACCTGCCAAAATTTTATAACTTTGGTACCCCCGACCAGAAAGACCAAATCCTGAGAGCGAACTACAATAAAATTAGAAATGAGGTTAAGACACTAATCACAGCGTTACAGGTATGAGCGTAAGCATACAGGAGTTAGGCCAAAGGCTAAAGCTGCTGCGAAAGCGGCTTGATTTATCGCAGGAGAGCCTGGCAGAGTCCATGGGGGTGAACCAGAACCAGATATCCCGGCTAGAGAACGGGGTGGGAGGGACGATCGAACTGCTTTTACTTCTGTTCAGCTTCTACAGCAAGCACTTTCACGTGGACCTTCTTTTTTCCGACAACTTCGACATCCTGGAGAAGCACGAAAAGCTATCCAACAGCCACAGCCTCAACAGTATTGCCGTTGAAAAGCTGAAGCTGGCTCAAAGTGAGCTTTCCTCGCAGATTGAGGAGGTAATACGCTTACTTGATACGCCTTAAAAGTTTTAAGGGCATACAGGCTGCTTGTTAGGCTTATAAATTGAGTGTTTTTATGCCTAAGAATCTTCGAACATCAGTAGGCTGCATAGACGCGACTAATTCCAATTTTATTTTGCTTCCTAAGCTTTCATCTAGCGCATGCCTAAAGATTATTTCTGCCTCGATGCCAAGTTCGTTTTGAATACTTTCTGTAATAGCCGTTAACTCTTCCATCTCTAATTCAGCTGTTGTCTAGGTCGTGTTGACAATTAGAGCAGCAGTATCATAGTTGCAGCCAGGTGCAGGAAAGCCAGAAAACTGGAGGCTGTTTTGTCGTAGCGTGTGGCGATGCGGCGGTAGTGCTTTACTCTGTTAAAGAAGCGCTCTATCTTGTTTCTGTCCTTGTAGAGGTTCCCGTCGATGGGGCGTGGCTGCCTGGCGCTAGATCGTGAGGGAACGACCGCTTCTGCCTTCAGGTCGGCAATGACCTTGGCGAAGGCATGGCTGTCGTAGCCCTTGTCGGCCACCACGGCTCCCGGCGTGTCATCACCCAGCAGGGCTACGGCCTGCCGGTGGTCTGACTGCTGGCCGGCGGAGAGAATGAAGCGGCGGGGGTTGCCCAAGGCATCGCAGCAGGCATGTATCTTGGTTGAGAAACCGCCACGGCTACGGCCCAGCGACTCCGCCTCTGCCGTTGTTTTTTTGCCCTGCCGCGTGCTGGTGGGCTCTGACGGTAGTCGAGTCGAGCATTAGCCAGTCCAGGTCCGGCTCCTGCAGCTGCTCGAAGACCTGCTGCCAGACGCCCTTGCGGGCCCAGCGACGGAAGCGCTGGTAGGCCGAGTTCCAGGGGCCGTAGCGCTCGGGCAGGTCCCGCCAGGGGGCGCCGCTGCGGGCAATCCAGAGCACGGCGTTGAGGAAGAGGCGGTTGTCCCTGGGCGTGCATCCCACATCACCGGGCTTGCCCGGGAGCAGAGGGGAAAGGCGCTGCCAGTCATGGTCGCTGATTTCGTAACGTCGCATAAGCTTTTTAGTACTTAAACAACAGGAAAACGAAATCATTCAATAATTGTCAACACGACCTAGTCCTGATATAGGTTGACAAAAAAGTCAACGAAAATGAAGGACAAAGCATTAAGAGAACGTATTGTAGCTGAGTATCTCACCTCCGGGCAGAGCTACCGGGAAGTGGCCGACAGATGTGGTGTTGATTACCGTAGCCTCCACCGTTGGGTTAAGGAGTACCAAGGGCGCATGAAAAAACCACACAAAATCAGAAGGGCCAGACTGCTGCGGGAACTGCCTACAGACAGGCTACCAACCGATGTCGAGACCCTGCAATCGGAGCTGCGCAAAGCCAGGCTCTACAACCAGGCCCTTCAGGAGGCCATCCTCATAGCCGAGGAGGAGCTCGGAGCCCCCATCCTAAAAAAGTCTGGTACCAAGCAATCCTGAGAGTAGAGCAAAGAACGCCCTTCCAAGCAGTTGGAGTGCTTTGCCGCTTGTTTGGTTACAGTAGACAGGCGTACTACCAGCATCTCAAAGCCCGGCAGCGGCAAGCGCTGCAAGAGGACTTGCTGGTGCAAGAGGTGCTGCGAATCCGGCGCACGCAGAAGCGGCTGGGAGCGCGCAAGCTGCTGGTGATGATGTCCCCTTTTATGGCTGCCCATGACATTGAAATAGGCCGCGACGCCTTTTTTGAGCTGCTGAGGGGACTCGATCTGCTGGTCAGGAGGCGAAGGCGCTCCAGGCCCCAGACCACTTTCTCTGGGCACTGGCTGCACAAGTACGAGAACCTTGCCGTAGGTTTTGTGCCCAAGGCGGCCGGGCAGCTGTGGGTGAGCGACATCACCTACATCCACCTGGAGGAGGGCTTTGCCTACCTGAGCCTGGTGACCGATGCCTACAGCCGCAAGATCGTCGGTTTTTACCTAAGTCAGGACCTTGCCGCCGAGGGCTGCATCCGGGCTCTGGAGATGGCCCTGGCCAGCTGCCCCATGCAGGGCTACCTCATCCATCACTCCGACAGGGGTATTCAGTACTGCAGCCAAGGATATGTCAGGCTGCTGCAGGAGCGGCGCATTGCCATCTCCATGACCCAGAGTGGCGACCCGCTGGAGAATGCGCTGGCCGAGCGGGTGAACGGTGTCCTCAAGCAGGAACTCCTGGAGACGCTGTACGCAGGCTTTCCGGCGGCCCAGCTGGCCGTGGCCACGGCAGTGAGCGTCTACAACCATCAGCGCCCGCACTCGAGCGTGGACATGCTCACACCAGTGGAGGCGCACGGCAGAACCGGCGAGCTGAAGAGGCACTGGAAAAACTATTATGCCACCAAGAAGGGAAAGGAGGTACCCCTGCAATAAAGTGCAACTTCTAAAGGAGCATGGCAAGAAGAAATGTCGCTGCCAGAACACCTTGCCTGTGGTGGCGGTATAAGGGTGTAAAGGGTTGGCAGGATTAAGCACCAGCTGGTCTTCTCCTGAAATAGGTTGACAGTTTTTCAAACAAACTATCCCTATGGAAGACCACATTCGAGAACTACTTAACCGCTATCAGTATAGCGAGGAAGTCAAAGAGACCACTGCCTTTCGCGTACTTTTTGGAGGCGAAGATGCCAAGCAAATTATGCAGGAACTTGGCATCCACAGTGTCAAAACTATTCATCATTGGGTGGCTGACTATCAGCAAAAAATTGAGCAAGGGCTTATATCTTTACCTCCCATGAATGAGAAGCAAAAGCAAAACCTGGAAGCCCTGAATCAGCGAAACAAGCAGCTGGAGAAAGCACTGGAGGAGGCTAACCTCATGATCCTGGCCCTGCACACGATGATTGAGGTGGCTGAAAAGGACCTCAAGATCTCGATACGAAAAAAGTCTGGTACCAAACGGTCCTGACCCTGCAGCATAAGGGAGGAGCAAAGGTAAGTGTCGGTTGCCTTTGCCGACTGTTTGGTAAAAGCCGTCAAGCATTCCATCAGAAAAGGACGCACCTGGATCAGCGTGCTGCCCAGGCCATGCTGGCATTGGACCTGGTTACTGCCATCAGAAGGGAGATTCCCGGCTTGGGGACCAAGAAGCTGTATCTTCTGCTGCGGGAGCCCCTGCAGAAAAGCGGCATCACCATGGGCAGGGACAGGCTACATGAGCTGCTCCGGGAACACCGCCTGCTCATCCGCCATAAAAGGTCTGTGCCCAAGACCACCCATTCTAATCATCTTCTGAGAAAGTACCCTAACCTGATCAAGCAGCTCCCTGTCCTGGAGACAGAGCAAGTCTGGGTGTGTGACATGACCTACATCTATGTGGGCTTCGACTTTAACTACCTGTCTCTGATTACTGATGCATATTCCAAGAAGATTATAGGCTACTGCCTGCATCAGTTCTTAAGCACGGAAGGCTGCCTGAAAGCTTTAGAAATGGCGCTTGCCACACGCAGCAAACAAGGTAGCAGGCTTATTCACCATTCTGACCGTGGCGTGCAGTACTGCAGCTTTGAATATGTAAAGAAGCTAAAGGCAGCAGACATTGCCATCAGCATGACAGATAGCGGTGAGGCGTATGAGAATCAGATTGCCGAACGGGTGAATGGTATACTCAAGCATGAGTTCAGGCTCAACCAGGTGTTCAAAACACACATGGAGGCTCTATTGGCTGTAGAAAAGGGTATCCGAAATTACAACACGCTTCGCCCACATATGAGCTGTAGTTACTTAACCCCCTCACAGGCTCATCAGGTGGAAGAGCCTCTGGTGAAGCATTGGAAAAGCAAGTCACCGGTCAGTGGAGCTGATGTTCTAAGCTAAAAAGCTGTGGATTTATGGATAACTCTTGCAGAGTTACCCACAAGTCCACAGCTGCGATAATAGTAGTTACCGGATAAAAAAGGGTCAAGCTAATTTAGTCCTTAACTAGATATTAAAAGAGCAAATCAATACATTTGACAAGCTATAGCCGTATTAATTCTTCAAATTTATCATCAACTCAAAATCGTCAACTTTTTCCAGGACGGGACCAACTGTCAACTTTTTTCAGGACGAGTCAGCTCTATTTAATCTGTTTGATCGGTCTCGTTTTCCCGTTTCACAATTCATAACTTAAAATTGTTTATGAGATGAGTTTTAAGTAGGAGAGTAGGGTGGTAGACTACTGATAATAATAGCTATACCGATGAAGCTTGATTAGTGAAGTGCAAAAGAAGATTATAGAGAACTTGAGAAGAAAAGCTAAACTAATAGCGATAAAAATCTTTTTTATTACTCTGAAATGAAAACCCCCTTATTTGTTGAAATAAGGGGGTTTTAAGCTTTACTGTGTAGACCAAAGGGTCCAATTATTGAACTTTATCCATATGGATCTTATAATTCTAGAAGAATGTTTGAACTTCTAAAATTAGAACCTTTAAGGTAATTACTTCTTATTTGTTGCTCTGAACTGCTCGGGAGTAACACCGCTATGTTTTTTGAAAAAACGAAAGAATAAGCGCTGTCAAATAGCCGAGCTCTGCAGCGATCTGAAAGCTAGTAAGGTCAGAATGAATTAATAACCTTTGTGATTCCAGTAGTGTCCGTTGTTACATAATCTCTTTTGGTGTCTTGCTCAAATAATTTCTGCAGATGGCATTTAAGTGCTTTGTAGTTACATGCAAACGTTCAGCATAAAAGGCTTAGCTGATGTACCTTGTAATGCATATAAGGGAGCCGCTCCAGGTTTTGCAGAAGGGTTTGTTTCTTTTCCCTGATAGCCTGCTCTCCCTTCAATCGGCCGGAAGATACGGGTCAACACGACTAGGAGTATATCCAGGTACCTGCTGAGCATAACTTCTCGCATCAGCATTGGCTGCTTGTGCTCGTGCTTTAGTTTATGCAAAATGGGGATGAGCACACTTTCTTCTTCCTTTATGATGTGCATAAACGGAGTGTAAAGCAAAGCATTAAGGATAGGATAATCAAGACGCAATCTGTTTGAATTTTGCCTAGTCTAATACTCTTGTGCGAAAAACATGACATAGCTTTCGGCATCTGCGACAGTTTACAGCTGTGTAGTCTGGATAATTTAAAACCAACCCCCGGATACAGCTATTCTTGGGCAGCGAAGTTCAGGTTATGGAAAATGCTTACCTGCAGTGTGTGATTGCTCTCGAATACAACTCCGTTTGCTTTCTGTATGAACTGGTTCAGGTATCCGAGTTCGAAGGAGGTGGTATTACTCAGTTTATACCCTAAGGCTATATAAGCCCTGTTCTGGTCAAAAATATTGTGTTTCACGTGCTTTCCAAAGCCAACGAAAACTTCGTCGTAAACAGCCAGAAAAGGCTCTTTTACTTCAAGGGTATTTCCGGCCAGGGGCAGTAGAGCTTTTACCATATAGCGGGCACGGTTCAGAAAAGTATAGTCTTCCGCGCCAGGTTGTTTTACCCAACGTTGTTCCAGGCGGTAACGATGGTTTAGCCCCAACCGGCCAAGAGAACCCTTTACCTGTAGTTGTTGATAAATGCGCTGTTCCGGGAATTTATCTGCTGCCGGATAATCGCCGTAGGGGTGCGTTTCTATGTACCCATACCCCAGTGTAAACATAGCGGCAGGAGTAAGGTCATAATTAATACCGGTGCGGAGGAGCAGCTGCTGCGGGTCTTTAATTATATGGTTCCGCCGGAGTTGAGCCTCAGTATGAATACCCCACTTATCTGTAAACCTATGATCTCCGAAGTACATGTACCAGCCATTTGCATTCTGGTCATAAACACGGTCGCTCTGTGCATAAGACGTATTTGAAAACAGCACCTGCACCAGTAGCATTAATACCGGCAGTAAAGTATAATATGTACGCTTCATATCATTATCAAAGATGAACTACAACTTTGCCTAAGCATTTTGTAAGCTATGCTCTTAAATCATCCTCTATCCTTACTTGCAACACTCTCCCTACTTCATTCTTTTATGATGAAATAAAGCGCAGGAGACTGTGAGGAAAATTAAAGTGAATGACCAGAAAGAACCTATGACAAATCTCAGCAAGACAATATTGTACAGACAAACTATAACTTAAAGAAATGCCCCACCTGACTTATCAGGTGGGGCATTGTTCTTATAGTCCTGTTATGTCTCTTTTTGAATAAGATGTTTTGGGCAGGTCGGTCAATGTTTCGTCCAGAAACTCTACTTTACCTGTAGCCAGGTTGTACACTGCTCCAACAATCAGAATATCTCCTTCTGCGTAAGCACGGCTGAGTACTGATTCGAGTTGACGGAGTTCTTCTACCTGGTTAATAACATTTTGCCGGACAGCATTATCTATTGTTTCGCCCTGTTTCTTTTTTGCTTCCAGTGCTGCCGGTTTAATGGCATTGATCAGGGTTACGATATGGCCTGGTGGGTTTTCCGGGCGCTTAACAGCAGCCGCAACAGCACCGCAACCAGTATGCCCGAGCACCACAACCAATTTAGTACCTAACATCAGGTAAGCATACTCAATAGTGCCATACGAGGCTTCTGCCATTACCTGGCCTGCCGTACGCGCCACAAATAAGTCTCCGAAACCCTGGTCGAACAAGATCTCGCTCGATACCCGTGAGTCGGAGCAACCTACGATAGTGGCAAAAGGAGATTGCCCCTCGGACAGGCGCTTGATCAGGGCTGGGTCCTGACGGGGATGTATGCTGCGGCTTTGCTGGAAGCGCGTGTTACCGCCTCTGAGTTTCTGCAAGGCAAAATACGGGTTGGCAAATGCAGAATCGCGGTTAACAATGTAGTTGTCTTTTCGCCACTGCGGCGATGTCATGTTTTGCTCTATAGTAGTTCTGTTATCCTGGGTTGATGCATTTGTTTTGCGTTGGGCGCAGGCCTGCTGCGTCGTAAGCAAAAGAAAGGAGCACCCGAGAAGTAGTAAGTTTTTCATGTGTATTAAGTTTGTTCAAAGTAAAATGGTCTTTTAATAAACGGTGATTTTACGGAGAGGGTTCGGGTATACCATTTTCCCTCTTCGATCTTACATGGGTAAACTGACTTTAATATTCGCTCAAACGCTTACTATGTGGTAATTATTTAGCAGCAGTTATTACTGACAAATTTTAAGAGTGAGTGAAAGCTAAGGCCTAAAAAGCTTCTTGGGGTTATCTGTAGCTTAGGGAAATTCGGGAGGCTTGGGAGTTTTAGTTTAGAAAGGTAATGACACGCCGGGTTAGGTAGAACACGTTAACTATATAACCCAAGTTGCGAGCTAGTCGATGACTTGAGCTAGGGTGTAGGCGAAGATAAAGAGGATGAGCTTGAGGATGAACCCTTCGGCTGTGACGGCATGGATTTTCTTGGGGAATAAGCCGGTGATGCCAGAGAAGGTGGTTTCGATGCGCTTGCGGTAGTAATCCTTGAGAAAGGCCATGTAGGGTTCATCCTTTCGCTTGCTGTTAGCCTTGCGGCAGCAGCGCAGCTCGATCTGCTCGCATTCTCTGAGCAGGTCCTCCACCTCATAGCAGGTGTAGGCGGCGTCAGCGTAAAGCCGGCTGTTTGGAGGCAGGTCTACTTCCATGGCCTTGAAGGCGGTGATGTCGACAAAGGAGCCGGCATGGATGTAGAACTGCACCGGTACCCCAGACGAGGTGGTGATGACCTGGACGCGGAAGCCGTAGAAGTAGCGCCGCTTGCTGACGCACTTGCCCCGATAGGCCTGGCCTTGGAGCAGGTGGCAGAAAGGGATGCGGATGTTGTCGCACACGGCCACCGGGAAAGAGTCGATCAGGTAAGCTGAGGAAGTGTTGAGCTCCTTCAGGCTCTGGCCCAGGGCTGAGAAAAGGGCCTGCAGCTGGGGCTGCAGGCTGTGCAGGCGGCGGGTAAAGCCGGATTTGTCGATGCGTCTGACCCCGTGATGGGCTTGCATGTAGGAGTAGGCCGAGCACAGGTTGCCGTGGAAGTAGCGGGCGGCCAGGAGAGCCGTGGTGAGCAGCTCGGCATCATTTATTTTGCAATGCGCGTCATCTTTTCTGCCAACGGCATGGAAGAAATCATCGATAAAGCAGTAAATTGTAATGGTCTGTTCTGTCATGGCTGTTACGGTTTAAGTCTGCAAACTTTAAAACGTACCTCAGCCACTGGCAGAACAGATTTTTTTGTTTTACACCGCGTGCACTATTACGCAACTTGAGTTATATAATAAAAAAGCCTGACCCATTTCAGAATCAGGCTTCTCTTTAGATAGGTTGCTAATTCTAATATCTCCCCAATTTATTAACCTTCCTGGTTTTAATAAAGGAAAGCACAACGCTGAAAGTCAGAACCAAGGCGATAAAAAGCAGCGATATGAACGTGGGGATTTTGTAGAGATCGACCATAACCATCTTGATGCCCACAAACACAAGGATGATGGCTAGCCCATAAGAAAGGTACACAAAACGGTCCACCACGTGGGCAAGGGCAAAGTACAGCGAGCGCAGGCCCAGGATGGCAAAGACATTCGAGGTATAGACAATGAACTGGTCCTGCGTGATGGCAAGTATGGCTGGGATGCTGTCCACCGCAAAGATCAGGTCAGTCGTCTCGATCAGGATCAGCACCAGGAACAAAGGGGTCGCATAGCGTTTGCCGTCCACGTTCACGAAGAACTTATCCCCGTGCAACTGGTGGGTGACCGGCATGACCCTTCGGAAAAACTTTATGACCGGGTTGTTCTCAGGATCTATCGCCGCCCCCTTCTGGATAAACATCTTGTACCCGGTGTAGATCAGGAAAGCGCCGAAAATGTAGACACTCCAATGGAACTTCTCGATCAGGGCAACGCCAGCGAAAATAAAGATGATCCTCATGACCAGCGCCCCGAGGATGCCCCAGAACAGGATCTTGTGCTGGTAGATGGCAGGTATCTGAAAGTAACCAAAAACAAGCACAAACACAAATATGTTGTCTATACTCAGCGACTTCTCGATAAGGTAACCAGTTAGGAATTCTACTGCTTTCGCTTCACCAAACCAGTAATAAACAAGGCCGTTGAAGATTAACGCAAGGCTGATCCAGACGGCAGACCAGGTAAGGGCTTCCTTCACGGATACTACATGGGCCTTCCGGTTGAAGACGCCCAAATCGAGTGCGAGCATGAGCAGCACAAAAACGTTGAATCCAATCCAGAACGATGCGGTTACTTCCATGTATGTTTATCTATTTAGGAACAAAGTTAAATTATTGTGCGATATTCTCTACTTATAAAGCTTTATTATAGTTATTTATCACACGGCTGGGGGAGAATATAATTGGGCTTCTATTATACACCCATATGTAACATCTTCGCTGCTATTTATTTTCAAAAAACATCATACTTTGCAAAGCACTATCAATTTTTAGAAGCAAAAAGCGGCATGTTGAAGTTTTAATTCTCCTCCCTTTTCATGATGATACTTATCATGATGATACTTATATTGCCGCTGCGCTCCAGGAAAGCCAATTGAATATCTTCTAAGTCGCCTTCGTTACCAGATGTACGCATGGCTTCCCGTAGGTCGTCTTCTGTGATGCTTTGTTCTTTGATTGCCTCAGGATTCAGTTTCCCATTATCTACTAACTTAACGTGCTCGTCTTTAAAAGAACCACCAAAGCCGAAGTCGGAGTGGAAAGAGATAACTGCCATTAGTTTGTGCAACAGCACCAAGGTAGCTCTAATGTCATATGCCGTGTTAGCGGCTGCCTTTCCTCCATCTAGAAGTGCTTTAGACTCTACCACAAAGGTGGCCAATACGTCTTTGAAGTGGTTATTCTTTCGGGGTTATATAACTTATCAATCACAAAGGGATGGAGAAGTTGATGACCAGTATGGTAATTTTTTTACTGTTTACTGTAAGCGTGTTTACGGATGGAAGATCCACTGCGCAGGCCAAAAGGCTTACCCGCAGGGGAGAGTCATCAGAGCGAACAGATAGTGTCTAGTCATAATGTACGTTGTCTCAAAAAAGCCCGTGGCTGTTGCACAACTCTTGCTCGCCCCTGATCTTACTTCCATTTTGACGCTCAAAGCACTTCCTCAGCTTCCCAGTTGGGAGGAGATTGTAAAATGCATCAAAAAAGCGCTGAACAAAAGCCGCCGCTCCTCTTTCAGCGCCGTGGCCATGCCTTACAGCTTTTGCTGGTTTGAACTTCATGTATTTCCTGAGGTTGAAGGCGACAGCAGCCAGGAGCATGACCTTGTGTGCACCCGATTTGCCCAACACACTGATTCTGCGCAGGCCGTAGTGCTGCACCAGACTCCCGAAGACCGGCTCCACGGTGCCCTGTCGAAGCCTTCTCATCTGCTTGCCGCGCCTGCTGTTCTGCCGGGCGTATGCCCGCCGGTACTGCTCGTCATAGGCGGTGTGGGTGATCTTCCTGCACCTTGACCTGGGGGCGCAGGTGGGTTTGGCCAGGCACTGCCTGCAATCGCTGGGAGCCGCCCAGTAGTTTCTCAGCAGCCTGCCGTCCGCAGTGCAGTCAAAGCCTTTAAATGAAAGCGGGTTGCCCATAGGGCAAGTGTACCGGTCAGCCTGCTTGTCATAGGGGAACCCCGCTATCTCCGGCTTATACTTTCCGAACACGGGAATCCACCCTGTGATGCCCTGCTGCTCAAGCATGTAATAGTTGGAGCCGTTGGAGTAGCCGGCATCGGCCAGCAGCTCCTGCATCAGCAGCATGTTTGTCTTCAACCTGCTTTGACCTGCGTGACAAGGGAAGGCAGGTGCTGGCTGTCCCGGCCGTCGGCAAAGTCGGCCCGGGTGTGGGAGATGACACCTGTGGCCGTGTCCACTGCCATGCTGCAGTGGTAGTTGAGTTTTCTGGCCTTGCCTGACCTCCCCCCGGAAAATCGGGCCGCTGTAAAGTAGAGAAAACGGGCAATAATCGTATAGAACCAAAAGCGAGTTGCCATGAAAAAATCAAAGTTTACCGAGGCGCAGATCATCTTCGCCCTCAAGCAGTCCGAGACAGGCGTGAAAGTGGAAGAGGTATGCCGCAAGATGGGCATCTCGGAGGCCACTTTCTACAACTGGAAGAAAAAATACGGTGGTTTAGGAGTGTCGGAATTGAGAAAACTGCGGCAACTGGAGGAGGAGAACCGGCAGTTGAAGCAGTTGGTGGCGGATCTGAGCCTGGACAAACAGATGCTGCAGGACGTGCTGCGAAAAAAGCTTTGAAGCCAGCCCAACTGAAAGGGCTGGCTTCAGGTTTGACGGATGATTACCGCGTTTCCATCACCAGGGCTTGTAAGGTGGTACGGTTTCACCGCTCCGGTTGGTACTACCGCTCCAAAGCCAGGGACAGCTCTGTAATCAGGAAGCGGATGCAGGAGATAGCCCAAGTGAGGATTCGCTACGGCTTCTGGCGTATCTTTATCCTGCTCCGGCGGGAGGGTTGGAAAGACAACCATATGCGCGTACATCGCCTCTACAAGGAGGAGGGACTGAATCTGAGGAGCAAGCGCCCGAGAAGAAACAAGGCTGCCGCCCACCGGCTGGAGCGCCCGGAACTCTCCACTAGCCACGAGTGCTGGAGCATGGATTTTGTGGCTGACCAGCTCTTCGACGGCAGAAAATTACGCTGTTTAACGATAGTGGATAATTATAGCCGCCAGTGCCCCGGCATCCAGGTGGGACAATCTTTGAAAGGAGAAGACGTGGTGGCCGCGCTAGAAAAGATAAAACAGGAATACAATGTAGTTCCCAAGCGTATACAGGTGGACAACGGAAGTGAGTTTATCTCCAAGGCCTTGGATAAATGGGCTTATGAAAATAAAGTGACTTTAGACTTCTCCAGGCCCGGCAAACCCACGGATAACGCCTTCATTGAGTCCTTCAACGGTAGCTTCCGAGATGAGTGCCTGAACGTGAACTGGTTCCTTTCCCTGGAGGATGCCCAGGAGAGGATAGAGACGTGGCGGCAGGAGTATAACTGCTTCCGGCCCCACAGTTCACTGGGTGACAAGACACCGGAAGAGTGGGTAAAAGAGAATATAGTAAAACCCGTATTCTCTAATTTAGCGCTGTCCTAAAAATGGGGGGAGGTCAACCTTTTTTAGTTTTACAATATTCCCAAGCATATTCTATTACAGTATCTCTAACTGGGTCTTATCCAAGATTATCCTTATTTCTCTCAAAGGTAGTTTACAGGTGCGCCAAAGTATGTCGCAGGGGAATAGAACTTATGACTAAAATCGGACTTTACTAGCCGAACACGAAACATTGGTCTGAACATTGTCATCCGGATGGTAAATTCATATACTCTTTTGTTCTGGCTATACTGTCTGCGAAAGGTGTGATTCTAGAAAAATCTATTTTTACAGTTGAATCGGTTTGTTATGTTGAAGATCTATAGAACAATTTCATAGATAACAAAGCGGGCTACTTCCAGCCATGATTCGCGTTCTTGCTTAGATAACTCCTCCCAAGAGGGCAATGGATGGTCTTGTGTATCTTTGGAATTGTTTGCCCTAGTGTAAGCTTGGTACAACTGAGGTGCTAGTTCTTCTTTTGTCATTTTTAGTCTATCACTGTGTGAGTGTTATATATATTCCTTAATTGAGCAAGCTTCTTATTGAGCCGGTCTTATCATCAAGTAAGTTATCTATTGCACCGACTACCTCTGTGGCGGATGCTTATAGATTTTATTCTGAAGCCTCATCTTTTAAGGGATCAATACCCTGTAGGCGGAATATGTTTCTCTTTAAGCTACTTACTGCATAGTTACTGATTATACCTTTATATTATCTAAGATATACAATATTTAATATATATACGGCTAAGGTTGAGACATGGAAATTTTTTTAATTATATTATGTATAATTATAACTACTTAATATAAATTATGTATAATAATGTTTGAGATAAACAAATTTTATATACTTATTATTTTTTTTAACGTAGATTTAACCAATCGTATCTATGATTTGATTAAACTATGAACTTTGATATAAAGGACCTGCCTTATGGCCAATTCGAGCGTTTGGGGATGAACAAGAAAGATGTGCTCTCCATGAAGTCTGACGATTTGGTCAGCCTGCTGACGGGCAGGCGCACGAGCCTGCATACCTTTACCATCAAGGACGCCGGTCTGGAACCCCTTACCGTGGATGCAAAATTGAGCCTGAAGATGAATCCAGACAACACCCTTTCACTGCTGATTCATCCCATACGGAGGGAGATACAGAACGAGATTGGCGCCAGTAAGCAGGAGTTGGAGAAACTGCAAAACGGGGAGCTGCTGGTAAAGCCGTTTATATCGCTTAATGGGGAGAAAGAGCTGTATATTTTCCAGCTGGATAAGGAGACTAACGAGATTCTAAGGGTGAGGGTACGGGATATCCAAGTGCCTAGCGCTATCAGGGATATCGTGTTGAGTACTGATCAGAAAGAGCACCTGCGGCAAGGCGGCACCCTGGAGCTTTATTCCAAAGCAAAGGATCAGCTGATCTCGGCCCGCCTGGATCTGAATGAACCTAAAGGACTAAAGATAGTGGAGGGACAGGCCTCCCTAAAAGAAAACCACACCTTGGCAGTGAAGGAAACCCCTGTTGTGTCTATCAAACGTTAACTTGCCTATGACCTTTCAGGAATACAGAGAGCAGGTATCGATTATTCAGGTCGCCGAGTCGCTCGGCTATGTATTTGACCCCTTGAAGGGCAGAAAGAGCCCTGAGTTCAAGCACCCTGACGGAGACAGAATCATTATAAACAACCCAGGCGACAGCTCCCGGCAGATGTACTTCAACCGTGATGGAAGCAACGACAAGGGATCTGTGATAGATTTTGTGGCCAACCGGCTGCACCGCTTCCAGGACAGCTTTCGCAATGAGATTGACGGTATCAATAAGGTACTATCTAGGTATGCCTATGCCTCTCAACCCAAAGCTCCAATCTATAATGTTACGGAAGCAAAGCCCTTTGACAAAAGTAGGTTTATCGAATCCGAGGCCTCTGTATTTAAGCTGCATTACCTGATCAAGGAACGAGGTCTCTCTAGCGAGACGGTGCAGCTGTTCCTGCCTTACATTAGGCTGGTGCGGGACGCAGAGAAGGATAATGCCTATACCAATATCGCTTTCCCACTGCAAAGGCCAACTAGTAGCGAAACGATAGGCTACGACCTGCGCAATTATGGCTTTAAGGGCGTGGCAGCGGGCAGCGACCGCAAGCACGGTGTCTGGGTAGCCGACTTTGCGCAGAATCCGGTTCTTACACGCCATGTCTACTTTGCGGAGAACCCTATAGATGCCATGAGCTTCTATCAGCTGGAGAAGGATAAGCGGGACTTCAGCAACTCCGTGTTCGTCTCGTTTGGCGGGGGAATGTCGAGAATGCAGGTGGAGCTTTCCCTGAAGGCTTGGCCGCATGCCCAAAAGCATACCATTTTCGATAACGATTACCAGGGAAAGATCTATGATATCTATCTGGCCACGGCGATAGCAGGTAAGCCTTACACCTTTACAAAGAATGCCGACAGTATTACCTTCAACTTGGATGAGAAAAAGTTTGATATTCCCGTAGACAAGCTGAGCCTTTTTGCCTTTGAGAAGAACTCCGGTATTCGTTCCGGACTTCAGGTGCATAAGCCCCTTGGCCATAAAGACTATAACGACATCATACATCCCAAAAACGACCAGGAGAACCGTATCCCTATGAAAGTGAAGCTATGATCTAGAATCTAGTATAGTAGTCAAAGACTTTAGAAGAGGAAATGCAGTTTCTGTGTCTCGTTTGGCTGTTCCGGTTAATTACGTTTCCGTAGATAATATTTTTTCACCTAACTATAAACCCTTTAATTCTTAGGCTATGAAAAAGCTGTCTTTCTTCTCCCTTCTGTTGTGCATAATTCTACTTTTTACTGGTTGTGACAAAGACAGTGATGACCCGGTGCTGCCCGATACAGCTACCTATCGGGTCGATTACAGCCAGTCTGGGGATTATGAGAAATTCATTAAGATTATTACTATTGGAGGTGGCGATTTCAAAGTTAGGGGCACTACCGAAGCTATGCCGCCCGTATTATTTGATGGGAACCTTTCGGGGGCGTCCTATTCCTATGAGGCGGATAATGTAAGGGAACTCACCATACACGCTGCCAATGAATTTAGTGCTGTGGAGGATGGTCCTGCTTCCATGCAGATGCGCTTTGTTATTTACAAGAACGGCAAGCAGATTGATGTGAAGTCCTTCAATTACAATGAGGCTTCAGGAGAAAAGAACGAGTACTTGCATTACAAAGCAAGTGAATGAGTAGGGGCTTGAGGATTTATTTTGTTAATAATCTACAGGAGCAAAACAAGCATATGCTTTGCATAAGGAGCATATGCTTGTTTTGCTCTCATGGTGGTTAAGAAGCCTGAAGTATCCTGTCATGGTCGTTTATACAATCGTGTGCCAAAGCATACCTATCAGTCCAGCACCCAGAATTACAAACACCACTGTGAATTTTGATTTGATCCGGTACAGCATAAGCAGGGATACAGCGAACACGAATAGGGTAAACCAATCTGTAATGGTTGTTCTGAAAAGCTGAATCGCCGTCATCGCTATCAACCCTACCACCCCAGCAGTTACCCCGTCCAGGAAGCTGTGCAGCGCCTTGTTCTCGATTACCTTTTCCATCAAGCCATGTCCCAGGAGGGTAAAGGAGAAAGCGGGGAGAAAGATGGCGAACGTCATAATCACTGTCCCAAGCCACCCCGCCCCAAAGTACCCCACAAAGGTAGAGAAGATGATAAGTGGCGCGGGAAGTACACCGGAAAGCGCAATGCCATCAATAAACTGTCGGTTCGTTAGCCAGCCATAGTTGATGACCGCGTCCTGCTGAATAAACGGAATAACGGTATACGCGCCGCCAAAGGTCAGCAGGCCCGCCTTCAATCCTGCCCAAAAGACAGCAAGGGGCGAATAGCTACTTGTAGATGAGCCCGTTTCAGGTACGGGTGCGGCAGTCTGTAGCTGCAGCACTTCAGGGTTGAACAGCAGGACACTGGCAATGGCAAGCGCTGCCCCGCAAAGGGCGACATAGGCTCTTTGCCCCTTCATCCAGAAGACATAGGCCAGCCCTGCCAGGGGGAGAACAATAAAGAAACCCACTCCGCAGAAGTAGGCAATGAAAGCGGCTGCAGCCACCGCAATCAATTTCACGTTTGTAAGCGAGTGTTTCCCTATCCGGTGAACGGCTGCAAAGATAAGGGCGATAACCGCGGCTTGGAAACCTATAAAAACAGCCTTAAGTATTGGAGAGTCAATCCCGATGCTGACGTAAAGCCACGTGAGCAGCAGCATGAGGACAAAGCCGGGAAGCATAAAGGCAAGCCCTGCGAGAAACCCGCCAAGCCTGCCTCCTGCGACCATCCCGAAATAGACGCACAATTCGTGTGCCTCTGGCCCAGGCAGCACTTGGTAAACGGCAAGAATTCTGTTGAACCGTTCCTTAGACACCCACTCTTCCTCTTCCACCAATTCCCGCTTTATCATGGCTATCTGTGCCACCGGGCCGCCCCAGGCAAGAAACCCGAACTTTAGGAAGCGTAGGAAAATCTGTATTTTCGTCTGACGAATAACAGTCGTGCCTGGAGATTCTTTCATATGCATAAAATAAGTATGTAAAAAGCTTCTTTAAAGCTTAGCTTAGAGACAGGTGTGGCAATTCGCTCATGTCTATCCGTCTGTCGCTTACTTACTTAGTGCAATGATAGGGAGCTAAACCGATTATTAATAGAACAGCTTTAACCTTTTGCAATTTCTTTACCTTTTATGATCCCTTTTCTGAAATTAGAGGGTTTCACACCGGTTTGGCTTTTGAACATCCTGGAAAAGTGGCTTTGGTCAGAGAAGCCGACCAGGTAAGCGATCTCGGATAGGGAATGACTTGTATGATAGAGCAGATGAATGGCCTTTTCAATACGAAGCTTCCGGATGTACTCCCCAAACGTGAGGCTGTCGAAGTACTTGGGGAACTGGCGGGACAGATAAGCCGGGTGCAGATCCAGTTCCTCTGATATCTTAGTCAGGTTGGGGACCAGGTTCCTGTCTATCTGGTCCTGGATGATTTTTTTTAAAGGAAGGCCCCAGTCTGGCATTTTCCTGTGGGTTTCCTCTTCCTGGGCAAGGTGCTGATGGAGCACCCGCTGCAACAGGCTCTCTGTCGGGTTCTGGGTATGCTTCTCATTTTGCAGGTACTTAGCCCAGCTGTAGAGGGCATCGTAGATAAGCATGCCCCTTTCAAGCAGCTCATAGTCATCCCTGAAGTTAAAGGCAAGGCCGGCGGATATAGCCCATAGGCCGGCGGATTGGCTGCTGATGCTGTGGTTGTCTGTGTCTGCCCCGCGTACGGCCAGGGCCATGGTATGCAAGGCGGCGTCTTTGAGGTTATACTTCTCGATAAAATAGTCGAAGGTGCAGCGGTCTTCGTAGTGGCTGAACTCGACATCGGGTACGTCAAAGGGAATAGCCTGCAGCGCCTTAGCCTGCGCTATCACCTCTTTGGCTGGCACGTATATGATTTCGGCCTTCGCGTCGATAAACCTCTTGATTAACCAGGGGCAGGCCAGGCGGTCAATCTTGGGGCGCTCTCGGGTAATCCACTTCATAAGGTAAATTAATTGTACAGTCTTGAACTGTCTTGTTGGATCCAGCTTTAGGGTTTGATGTCTCTAACTCAACAATCCGGACAGTGGCTTAAAAAAGAACTAATGGCCAGTAGTATTATTTTAATGCAGAATTACCCCCTTGCATGCCAGGTCATACTCAAAAAGCTATTCCCAATTGAAGCCCTACCGTTATAGCGGTAGGGTGTTTGTTTCCAAATCGTACCGGTACGGGAAGTGCTGCAAAGTAGCTACTGTTTTTGTTTCTGATAATGGCCCTGCTTAGAACGGGTGTGAAGCCATATCGGCCGGAGGTCTCGAAAGCTGCACGGCCAGCAAAGGTAAAGCCATTACCTAATGCTACTAATATACCAGGATGAAACAAAAAATTACTCATTCTGCTCGTTCTGTTCTCGACCCTTATGAAAGGAACTGCCTCAAAGGTGAACCCTACTCTGGCACTTTTCCAGATATTGATACCAGTAGGCATACCAACTACATAGTGGTCATTGAAATTCGTAGTAGTGCCTTCTTTGCTGAAAGTCACTAGTGGATGGATTATTCCCACGTATCCGGCTACTTTGGGATAGGTTACGGGCGGTACCTGTGCCAGGCTATGGGCTTGCCCGAAGAAAAAGGCAAGAAATACAGTAAGGAGTATGCAAGCAATGCTTTTAGTAAATCCTGCATTGGAAGTTCTCTTTACAGTAGCGTGTAAGTGAAGCATGGAATCTAATGGTTTGTTTCAAACTGCAATGATAGGAAGGGATTAACAAACAAAATAGAACCCAGTTAACCTTTTGTATTAAATTAACATTTTACACTTTAAAAGCTTTTTGCTGTAAAAATCGTAACATAACAAATAGCATTAGCAGGTAAGACAAGATAAGATTTTAGTATACTCTCCTTTTTATAACCCATCCGACCACAGAAAAAGCCAGGTAAAAGGTAAAGCATGTCCTAAAGGTTAAAATCCTTCTATTATGTCTAATGCAGAATACCTAACCTTGCAAGGTTACCAAGGCAAAGGGAGGTACTGATGACCTCCGTGGCGGGGCAGATTCCGATTCATCTTTTACGTATTCAGACTGACCCCTCCGGATAAATGAAAAACAACAGAAAACTATGAAGGAAAAGCTATACAAAATCCTTGCGCTGCTCTTGGTTACTCTTAGCACGGGTTGCGGCGGGGGCAACGAAGGGGAGGTTGTGGTGTATACTTCCGTGGATCAGGTGTTCGCCGAGCCAATCCTGCATGATTTTGAGAGGGAGACCGGTATCAAAGTAAAGGCTGTATTTGACACCGAGGAAACAAAATCCACCGGGGTGCTCAACAGGTTGATCGCAGAGGCCAATAATCCCCAATGCGACCTTTTCTGGAGCGGGGACCCGGTCCGAGCCAATGTCCTGAAGCAAAAAGGCATCAGCCAGCCCTTCTCTCCGGAGGCCGCCCAGACCATTCCCGGTCACTTTATTGATGAGGAGAAACACTGGACAGGCTTTTCCTCCCGGGCCAGAGTCCTTATCTACAACAAAGACCTCCTTCCTGCCAATCAGGTGCCCACTTCCATCTTCGACCTGACCAAAGAGGAGTATCGGGGAAAAGTGACAGTTGCCAATCCCCTTTTTGGCACCACCTCTTTTCACATGGCGGCCATTTTCGCTGCGCTAGGGGATGAGCAGGCAAAGAAGTGGCTCGATGACCTGAAGGCAAACAACGTGGTGATAGCCACCAGCAACGGAGATGTAAAGAAGCGGGTTGCCAATGGGGAGGTATGGCTCGGTCTTACCGACACGGATGATGCCAACGAGGCCATGAAGGAAGGGGCACCCATAGGTGTCGTGTTTTTAGGGCAGCAAGACATTGGCACCTTGATTATCCCTAACACCCTTTCCTTAATAAAGGGCTCTCCCAACCCTGAGGAGGCCCAAAGGCTGGCAAACTATCTGATGAGTGAGGAGACACAGTTAAAACTGGCACACTCGAGTGCCCAGATGCCGCTGAGCAAAGGGGTAGAAGTGCCGGAGGGCGTGTTCTCCCTTGATAAGGTAAAGCCGATGCGGGTGGATTATGACAAGTCGTCCAAAAAGCTGGAGGAAATTCAGCCTTACCTGAAAGAATGGGTGGAAACAAACATGTAAGTAAGCATTTGAGCAGATGAGCAGAATTTACCTCTGGGCTTTATCATTCCTGTTTGTGGCAATAGCGTTATTGCCCATCCTTTACCTGGTGTCACATTCTCTGGGAATCGGAAGTGAAATAGAGCTGGGGGCATACACTGCCTTGCTGAGAGGCCGGACGGTTCGGCTTTTGCTCCACACTGTTGGCATAGGGGCAGCCGTGGCGATCAGCGCGACCTTTTTAGGGTTGGTGCTGGGGTTTATCATCAGCAAGAACAACCTGCGGCATGGGCAGCTGCTCACCATCCTGCTGTTGGTCCCGCTGTTCCTGCCCCCCTACATCTTTGCTGTGGCCTGGGTTGACTTTTTTGTGGTGCTGGGCATGAGCCCCAGTGTTATTTATAGCCCGGCTGGAGCCATTTTCGTTCTTACCATCATCTACACACCCATTGCCATGCTCCTGCTTTCTAACTCTCTCCAGAATATAAATGCCAGCCTGGAGGAGGCGGCCATGATCATGGTACCCTATAGAGAGGCCTTCTTCCGCATCATTCTGCCCTTGGTTAAGCCTGCTCTCCTATCTTCCGGCCTGCTTATCTTTATCTTAGCCATATCCGAGTTTTCTGTTCCTGCTTTTCTGTCGGTACAGGTGATGACGACGGAGATATTTACACAATTCTCGGCTTTCTATGATTTCGACTCGGCCATCATCCTGTCAGGCTCCCTAATTTTTCTTTGCACTATCGGGTTGCTGGCAGAGTCAAGCTATTTGACAGACAAGCCTTTCCTGACGATAGGAAGCCGAAACGGACGGTCCGGGTATACCGCCTCCGATAAGGATAAAAAGAAATGGCTGGCTGTCGCAGGGGGCTACCTCTTTTGCTCAACACTGGTCCCTATCGCTTTACTGGCCGTGCAGGCGCTCTCTCCTGGGTTGCAGCACCTGGCACAGGCTTTCGACTACCTGAAGGCAGAGATGTGGCAAACGTTTTTATACGCCTGTTGGGGTGCTTTGCTCCTCGTCCTGTTTGGTTTTGGATTTTCCTACCTGAAAGGAAGAAAGACCGCCCGGGCTGTGGATTTTATGTTAATCCTCTCTTTCGCTTTGCCTTCTGTGGTAACAGGAATAGCTCTGATCAGATACTATAACACGCCTGCCCTCAACTTCATCTACACCAGCCCGCTCATCATCATCATCGCTTACCTGATGCGGTACCTGTTCGTGGCGGAGAAAATCCTGCATAACCGGCTGATGCAGATTCCGGCCAGCCTGGAGCAGGCGGCCCTGGTGAGCGGCGCCACAAAGTGGGGGGCGCTCTGGCAGATAACGGTACCCCTTGTGGCCGACGCCTTATTCGGAGCCTTTGTCATAAGCTTTATCTTCTGTATGGGTGAACTGGGAACAGCCATCATGGTCTATCCGCCGGGCACTTCGCTGCTTCCCATCAAGATCTTCACCATCATGGCGAACGCCCCGCAAAGCCTGACAAGCGCCATGTGCCTGGTGGCGCTGCTGTTCACCGGGAGCGTAACAGGGGGCCTGTTTGCCCTCTGGTACATTAAGAGAAGAGTAACTGCACGCTATGGCAGAAGTTGAGCTGAGGAATGTTTCTAAATCTTACGGGAAGAAACAGGTACTCCAGGATATTACGGTAGAGGTTAAGAAAGGCGACCTTGCCTGCCTTTTAGGCAGTTCTGGTTCCGGGAAGACCACTATCTTAAAATTGCTGGCCGGGTTTGAGGCACCGGACAGCGGGGAGATAAGCATCGGTGGTGAGGTAGTGAGCGGCAACGGGAAAGTGACTGTCGCACCTCATAAGAGGGGAATCGGCTACATCTTCCAGGACCTGGCGCTGTGGCCGCACATGACGGCATTCGAGAACATAGCTTTCGGGCTAAAGGCCAGGAAGGAGCCAGATTATAGAATAAAAGTCCAGGAGACGGCAGAATGGCTTGGCGTGAAAGACTCGCTGGACAAGTACCCCTCCCAGTTATCAGGCGGCCAGCAACAATTAGTCGCTATTGGGCGAAGCCTAGTGCTCCAGCCCAGAGTCCTGCTGATGGATGAGCCGCTGGCCAACCTGGATGTGAAGCTGAAGAAAGTGGTGCGAGAAAAGATAATTGAGCTAAAGGAAGCGCTGGGGATTACCATTATCTACGTGTCCCATGACCACCGGGAGGCTTTTTCCCTGGCCTCCCAACTGATCATCCTCAACGGGGCCAGCGTGGAAGCAATAGGCACCCCGGAAGAGATACGGCAATCGGACAGTGCGTTCATTAAATACTTTATAGAGCTGTGATTTTAATTTAAATGCGATAAAGATGCGAAAAATAAACTTAATAGGGCTGCTGGCAGGCGTTTGCTTTAGCTGTAATCAGCAAAACCAGCCGATCGGCACCACTGATAACGATACCCGGCAGGAAGAGGCCACTACCGTGACCACCCAACCTATAAGCCAACCGGAAGGGGTGAGACAAAATGTGGGGAACACCGTCTCCTTTGATTTCGAGGAGGCGCCTGAAGGAAAGTTGCCGGAAAATTGGAGCGCTCATAAAACCGGCAAGGGAAGTGAGATTAACTGGGGGATTGTGAATGACAGCGGCAACAAAGTGCTGGCGCAGTTAGCCGGCGACAACCCTAACAACCACTTTAATGTGGCCGTAAACGACAGCATCACTGCCAGAAATGTTTCTTTGCAGGCCCGGCTCAAATCGTTAAGGGGTAGAATGGACCAGGGCGGCGGGTTTGTCTGGCGGTTCCAGGACCCCGGAAACTATTACGTGGTTCGGGCGAACCCCCTGGAGGATAACGTGGTGCTTTACAAGGTAGAAAAAGGGAAAAGGACAGATCTGCCTTTAGTAGGGCAGGGAAGGACTTACGGCACCAAGACTGAGGTGCAGGGTGATGGTTGGAATGATCTCCGGCTGGAAGCCCGTGACAGCCTCTTTACCGTGTACTATAACGAAATGGAGTTGTTCAGGGTCATTGACAAAACCTTCCCCCAGGCCGGCAAAGTTGGATTCTGGACCAAAGCCGATGCCGTGACCTATTTTGATGACCTGCAGGTAGAAGTATTACCGTAAGTATAATTTTAAACATAAATTTTCAGATAAAAATTAACACTGGACTTCATGAAGAACATCATAAACCGTCGACAGGCCCTTCGTGCTACTGCGTTACTGGGCACGCTGCCCCTTATAGGTATACCTGAGTTACAGGCAGCCCCGCAAAAAGGGAAAACACCTCCTCTTAGCTCGCAGGAGATTGCGGCCATTGAAGCTGCCATGGGTAAGAAAGGAACTTATAAAGAGGCCGAAGCCACGCATACCACGGCGCTGCCTAGAAATGATTTAAAGGTCAAGATAAAGGGCGAAGCCGTACCGATTTCCTTCGGATTTGGTGGCTGGGCCGCTATTAAGAAAACCGTGGATGGTAAGACCGCGATGCTGATGAGCGACACGGTGCTGCTGCAGGAGGAGGTAAACCCTTTGATCTCCGCGGCCCATGCCAATGGCTTGGAGGTAAGCGCTATCCACAACCATTTCTTTTACGAAGAACCGCGCATCTTTTACATGCACCTGCATGGGATGGGTACCCCGGCAGAGCTGGCAAAGAAGTTTGCCGCGACCATCAGCCAAAGCAAGATCTCCCCTGCAAACCAACCCAAAACCACTACAGCTGTTGGTTCGGCGGGGGATCAAAGATTTTACACACCAGCCCTGGATGGCATCGTCGGGCATAAAGGCACGGTGAACGGCCCCACCTACAAATACACCGTGGGACGTGAAGATTTAACCATCATGGCCATGGGTACGGAGCTGACGCCATCCATCGGGTTGAACTCCTGGGCCTCCTTTGCCGGGGATAGAGATAATGCCCACGTAGCTGGAGATATTGCGATGCTGGAACCTGAAGTAAACCCTGTGATAGCGGCTCTCCGTCGAAATAATCTGGAAGTGGTGGCCCTGCACAACCATATGCTCGGCGACGACCCGCGCATGATATTTCTGCACTATTATGGGCGTGGGCAGGCGAGAGAATTGGCAAAGGGCTTCCGGGCAGCACTTGACGAGTTGGGCAGGCATGGCAAGGCAATGAACCATAAAAAGCATTGATGTTACAAAAGCTAAAGCCCCTATCCATGCAGCGCATGTTTTAGGGGCGGGCTTCTGAACGCATAAAGATGATTCATGCCAAAGATGTAGTAGTTAGGTTTGATCAGGAGACTGTTCTGGATAATTTGTCTTTTAAAGTGGGACAAAGCGATAAAGTGGCCGTAAAGGGGCCGTCAGGATCGGGGAAAAGTACCCTGCTGCATGTGCTGATGGGTTTTGTGATACCAGAAAGCGGTGAAATAATCATTGCAGGGCACCCTTTGAGCCAAGAGCATATTCAGAAGATACGTTCCCAAATAGCCTGGCTACCCCAGGAGCTGCCCCTGCTCCTTGATCGGGTGCGGGATTTGTTGCTGATGCCTTTCTCCTTTGCCCGCAACAAGCACCTGCTGCCATCTGACAGGGAGGTAGCAGAGGTTTTTGAGGCTTTCCGGCTGGAGACCACCTTACTGAACAAACCTTTGCAGGAGATATCGGGTGGGCAGAAGCAACGGGTCGCATTAGCATCCTGTGTGCTGATGAAAAGGCCCCTGCTTCTGCTGGATGAACCAACCTCCGCGCTGGATGCTGTGACGAAGCAGTGCGTCATGGACTACCTTTTTAATCTTCGGGAAGTAACGATACTGGCGCTTTCTCATGACCAGGAATGGATTGCCCGTTCCGATGGGGTTATCTCTTTAGGAAACGCGTCACATCATTAAATTAGCAGGAACGTGGACGGGATAAAGGATATACAATGGCCTTTTTTACTGCTCGGTTACCTGTTGCTGCTGCTGCCCCTTGCCCTGCTGGGGTACTACCGTACGGGACTGATAAAGCCCACTCTTATGGCGGTGGCCAGAATGACAATCCAATTGTCTCTGGTAGGCCTTTACCTGGAGTTTATCTTCAAGCTGGACAACGTCTGGGTCAACCTGCTCTGGATCATCCTGATGGTGGCTTTTGCCTCGCTGGCGGTTATCAGCAGGACCAGCCTTACGCATAGGCTTTATCTTATACCTGTTTTCTGGGCCATTGGCCTTAGTCTCACCGTGATAGTAGCGTACTTTTTCACTGTAGTGATCAGGCTGGAGAACTACTTTGAAGCTCGGTACCTGATTCCAATTACCGGTATGTTGCTGGGTAACTGCATGCACAGCAACATCATCGGACTGAATGCTTACTATAGCAGACTCCGCCTGGAACAGCAGCTATACCGCTACGCGCTGGCTAACGGCGCCACCCGCGGAGAAGCACTTCACCCCTTTGTACGGGATGCTCTGGTCAAGGCCTTCAACCCCTCTATCGCCAGCATGGCCGTGATTGGCCTGGTGTCGCTGCCTGGGATGATGACAGGGCAGATATTGGGCGGAAGCGACCCTAGTGTGGCCATAAAATACCAGCTCATGATCATGGTCACCATTTTCACCTCCTCCCTTCTCACGGTACTCCTGACGATTTTCTTCGCTAACCGATATGCCTTTGATGCCTATGATAATTTCAAGCTTGACAGCCTCAAGCCCCAGTAGCATAATAGCAAAAGCAGTCTCACATGTAACTGTCCACTAAACCTGCGCAACCTGTGTCAATATGTACAAAGACCTCCTCTTCCGTTGCTTTTGTGTTCTCTCTTGCCTCTTGACGGCTCCCTGTTATGAAACCGTGGCGCAGGTGAGTCTGCCTGATACTATCCGGACTAACTTCACAGAAGCAGGGATCCAGCTCGATGGCATCCTGGATGAGCCTGCCTGGAAAGAAGCTACCCGGATCTCTAATTTTACCCAGCGGGAGTTAAACGAGGGTGAGCTGGCCACCGAACGCACGGAGGTGGCTGTGGTGTACACGCAGAAGGCCCTCTACATCGGAGCCTGGTGCTACGACCGGGAGCCAGATAAAATAATCGCAAAGGAACTTAGAAGGGACTTCAACCACAGTGTGGATGATAACTTCGAGGTCATCATTGATACGTACCTCGACAAGCGGAACGGTTTTCTGTTCATCGTCAACCCTAACGGGGCCCGCAAAGATGCCCAGGTTTTAAATAATGGGGGCAGCTTTAACGTCAACTGGAATGGGGTCTGGAATGTAAAGACCTCCATCACCGCGGAAGGATGGTTTGCTGAGTTTGAAATACCCTTCTCCACCTTAAAATTCAGGTCAGGTCTTGAACAGCAGGTTTGGGGGATAAACTTCGAACGTAACATCCGCCGGAAACGGGAACAAATCCTGTGGCAGGGGTGGTCGAGGGATTCAGAATTGGAGTTTGTCAATCGGGCAGGAGCGTTGAAAGGATTGAGCAACATTGAAGACAAGGCTTTTGTGGAGGTGAAACCCTATGGCATTGCCGGAATGCAACTCAACAGAAGAGATGCTAATAAAGGGGTGCTCAATGCGGGTGGGGATGTGAATTACTTGGTGACACCTACGCTCCGGCTAAACCTTACGGTCAACACCGACTTTGCACAGGTGGAGGCGGACCGGGCGCAAATCAACCTGACCCGGTTCCCGGTGTTTTTCCCGGAGCGGCGTGAGTTTTTCCTGGAGGGGGAAGACTACTTTGACATGGGGCTCGGTGACCGGATAATAGGCTTTTATAGCAGAAGGATAGGGCTTAACCAAAACCGAGAGCCGGTGTCCATTATAGCAGGGGCAAGGATGTTGGGCAAGATCAACAACTCCACGGTTGGGGCGATGAGCTTACAGACGGCCGAACAAGGCAGCGGGGAAAACCATTCCCCCACTACCAATTATACGGTGCTAAGCTGGCGGCAGGATGTGCTAAAGCAGTCAAGCGTAGGTATCATGTCTACGAACAAATACGCCCAGGGACGTCATCACAGCACCACAGGGGGATACGCCCGCTACAGTACCTCTTCCCTTTTCGGAGACAAGAACCTGATGGCTGGCGGAGCTTACGCCCGAAACTATAACTCAGATGGCACGCCGGCTGACGCCAGCGCTCACCGTTTCTTTGTCAGCTACCCCAATGACCGCATCCAGTTTGACGCAGCCTGGAACCGCAGTGCGACCAACTTTAACCCGGAGGTAGGTTTCCTGAGTCGGGATAACTTTCAGGAGTTTTACACCGAGCTGGAGTTCCGGCCCCGCCCCACCAAGAACTTCCTGCGCTGGATCAGGCAGTTCAGTTTTAAGCCGCTGGACATGAACTGGTTCATTTACGATGACACCAAGCAGATGCAGAGCTTCTTCTACGAGATCAGGCCGCTGGGCTTCGAGACAAGGGGCGGCGAGTCTTTCGAGTTTAATATTCAGCGCCGCGGGGAGGGAGTCAGGGAGCCCTTTGAGATTGGCAGAGGGATTTTTATACAGCCAGGTGACTATTGGCAAACCCGGTATGAGATACAAGCCAGCACCTTTTCTAGCCGGGAGTTCTCGGTAGGCACTGCCGTTAATTGGGGCAGGTTCTATGACGGTAAAATAACAGAAAGTGCCTTCGGCCTCAATTGGCGTGCAAGCCGTTACCTGAACGCCAACCTAAATTACGAACATAATTGGGTGAGCCTGCCGGAAGGGAGCTTCCATGCCAGGTTAGTCAACAGCCAAATCGCTTATGCGCTGAGCCCGAATGTATTCGGCTCCCTGTTTGGCCAATGGAACGATGAGGACAGGGAAGCCATTTTGAACTACCGGCTCCACATCATCCCCAGGATAGGCACGGATTTCTTCTTTATCGTGAACCAGCTCTACGACACCTCCGGCCTGGGATGGAAGCTGACCCAGACGCTCATTATCGGCAAATTGATTTGGCGGTTCGTGCTATGAGGACCACATTCCCGCTAAGAACAGAAGGTTATCAAAAATATGCCGCTGCTATAGGAGGGACAAGACAGCATAACGCGATCACAAAGAAGCAACCATTAAATGGTTGACAACCACAGGATCATTCTATTGGTTATCAAGCATATATTTTAACCCTTTAACAAACCCTAGCAACACCAGTATTGTGGCAGAAATCCCAGAAAGCCCTCCGCTCGGCTTCCTTCCGTTCGCCAAGCTTGAAAAGGATTATCGTCCACTTGAACAAAAAGTCCGGAAAGCCGCTGTCATCCGGGAAGTTTTTGTTGACATGGTTGAGGTAGCTAAGTTCGCCCGGGAAGTCATTAAGTTGAATGTAAAGCGCCAGTGGCAAGTATTAGAGCCCCAGCTGTCGTTATAAGCGCTGCTCCACCGATTCTTGCCAGCCGCAAGGGTTAATTTGATCTGCCAGATCTTGCTTTTGATGCTTTCTTGGAGCTCCGGTGTCATAAGTGTTGCTTGAGCAGCTCCTTCCCCTTGCGCAGTACTTTACCTAAGCCGTATAGGTGAAAATTTATAATTTATTAAATGTCTTATAATTTTGCGATATGTTAAACAGCAAACGGTCTGTTTTGCTTCACACATCGTTTCGTCTCCAGCCGCGAGTGATGCAATGTCCCTACAGCCGTAGTTGACAAGGAGAGCCAAAGTGTTACCTTTGTGACCGTTCACCTTACCGGATTCTTCATGTCACAGGACCAATTCTCTGAAATCACTACGTTCATCCAACAAGCCAGAAGCAGTGCCCTGAGAGCCGTCAACACAGAGCTGATCAATCTGTACTGGCAGGTGGGGGAGTACATCAGCAGGCGGATCGCCACCGCCAGTTGGGGCGAGAAAACAGTCGATGAGTTGGCCGCCTACTTAAAACGAAACCACCCGGAGCTGAAAGGCTTCAACCGGAGGGGGCTGTACCGTATGAAGCAATTCTATGACACCTACTCCACAAGCGCTTTAGCGCCATCGCCAGGACCGCAGGCACCGACAGCCGGGGAGCAGGAGCCTCAAATTGTGTCATCGCCAATGACACAATTAGGGTCAAGCAGCCTGAGCGGCAGTGAGCTGGCCAAAGTAAGCTGGACTCATCACCTGGTGCTGCTGTCACGGGCCAGAACGGAGGAGGAACGGGAGTTTTACCTGCGCCTCTGCATTCAGGAGAAGTACAGTGTCAAGCAGCTGGAAAGGCAGATCAACAGCGGCGTGTTCGAAAGGGTGATGCTGGGGAACCATAGCCAGCCGCCGGCGATCAAGGGACTGGACCAGGAGGTGGTGAATATCTTTAAGGACAGCTATGTCTTTGAGTTTCTGAACCTGCCGGAGCCGCACAGTGAGGGGGTGCTTCAAAAAGCGTTGATCGCCCAGATGAGGAGCTTCATTCTGGAGCTGGGCAGGGACTTTTTGTTTGTGGGGGAAGAGTACAGGCTTCAGGTCGGGAATAGCGATTTCTATATAGACCTGCTTTTCTATCACCGGGGTTTGCAGTGCCTGGTCGCCTTTGAGCTGAAGGCCGACAAGTTCAAGCCGGAGCATCTGGGGCAGCTTAACTTTTACCTGGAGGCGCTGGACCGGGACGTGAAGAAGTCGAACGAGAACCCCAGCATCGGCATCCTACTCTGTAAAGACAGGGACACAGAAGTGGTCGAGTACGCCCTGAGCAGGAACCTATCCCCGGCCTTGGTGGCCGAGTACAGGACCCAGCTGCCAAATAAGGAGCTGCTCCAGCAAAAACTGCATATGCTGTTTGAGGCAAACCAAGAAGGCAGTGAATTATAGCCAAGTGGCCTGCTTCCTCTAATTCCTCGGTGACTTTGTTTTACATAAAAGATGTTATAGAATTCCTAAAATTGCGCTTTAAAAGCACAGTCAAAATTGAAGGGTTAATTATAAAAGAAAAGGCTCCTCATCCCGAGGAGCCTTTTCTTTTATATAATCGCTAAGGCAGGCCTATATTAGGCCATTGGCCTTTTGGCGGTGAATCTCCCGTAGTGGTTACAGGCAGAGCTTGTGATTTTATTCTTTCTTCTTGTCTTCAACAGATTCAATCACAATAGCTTTATTCATCATTTTTAACAACGGTGAGTCAGAGGCGTAGGGCACTTTTCCTGATGGAACTACTTTGGATGACTCGGCTAAGTGAACTTCTTGGTCATCAAAAAATATGTGCGCGCCGAAGGCTTTGAGAACATTGTCTTTTGAAAGGCCACCCAAGAAATAAGCCTCATCCACATAAACGCCCCACTTCCTTAAAGTTTTTATTACACGCATGTGCGAAGGCGCATTCCTTGCTGTCACAATTGCTATTCTCAAGGGCGATAGTTCAACTGTGGTGGGCAACTCATCCTGAATTTTAGAAAGTTTGATCAATAACTTCGCAAATGGTCCTTCTCCTAAGGGTTCATTTTCATGATCACTCTCATACTTATGAAATGCCTCCATACCTTCTGTCTTATACCGATGTTCAGACTCGTCTGAAAAAAGAACTGCATCAGCATCAAAAGCAATTTTCACGCGATTGTCTGTCGGCTTGAATTCAGTTGGTGGCTCATAAATGAATGCGGCAGCGGACTTTTTAGAATCTATAACTGCTTGAACATCTTTTGTGTCCTTACTCAGGAACAAATCAATGTCAAAGGCGTCAATGTAAGGTGCTAAGGGTTCGCCTCCGCTAAAAGCCATTCTTGTGATGTCCAGTTCGTATTTGCGGACAGAATTCATAATACGAACACCGGTTTCCGGACTATTTCTTGACATTACAACAACTTCAACGATTCGCTTTCTTGCATCCTGATTAAGATACAGTAAACTCTGAACCAAATGGAAAGCTGTTCCTGGTTCTAATGACTGGTCTTCATGTTCCTGCTGGTATTTTCTATAACCTGAAATTCCTTGTGAATTAAAGATTTCATTTTCCTTTTCTAGGTTAAACAGAGCTCTGCTCGATACTCCGACTACTAGTATTTCGGAAAGATTTAATGCCATGTTTATTTTTTCGCTATAAATGTTTTAAAATTGATTGTTCTGCTCATAGCTACTGGAGGCATTAGGGCAGCACATCCTAGCTGTTGCTATTGCATATTTACATAGCAGAATAGTATAGTTTATAACTGCTAGCAATGAAGCCTCATTGATAATACCTTCTTTCTACTTTACATATTGATCCTGCTCTGTTTTGCGCAGCAAGCCCAGACCATGAAGCGTTTGCAGCAGGCTGTCGATTTGCTGCAGACGCTGCGGCTGCTGCAACTTGGCTATGGGTTTGAACTGGTGCAGCAAGTCTTCAGCTGTGGCCGGGCGCTCGTGCAGTTGCAGAGCGCGTTGTACGGCTTGTGCCTGTTCCGAGAGCGTTTTTGGCCAGGCCGGCACCTCTTTGGCGGTGGCTTTTATAGTTTTAGCTTTTGCTTCTATGCCCATGTCGGCTTGCTGGGCGCCTTGCGGGTTCTGGTAGGCGGGGCGGAGCCAGCGGATGTGGCCGCGTGCTTCTTCGGCGGCGCGTTCCTTGTTCAGGGCCACGAGGCGCTCGAGTATGGCCTCTTCAGGCAAATTGTTAGGCCAGCCATAGGCGGCGGCAACGGCGGCATCCAGCTCCTGGTGCAGCTGCAAGAGTATACTTACCAGCCCTTGTTCGTGGGTTTTCTGCTCTTTGGCGTTCAGCGCCTCACCCGACCGCAGTTTTTCGAGCACGTTATACATGTCGGTGATGGTGAGCGTGGGGTGCTGCGCCTGCCGCTGCTTGCGGTGCGCGTCCAGCTGCTCGGCTATACCTCGAATCTGCTCCTGCTGCGCTTCGGTTGGGGTAGGGAAGGGGAAGGGCTGAAAGCAACGTGTGCTATTGTAACGAGAGTCATTCCCAACACCAAGTCTTCCTCCTGCTACTGATGACCAAGCTGTATGAATTTCACTTGATAATACCCATAAAAACAAACTGTCATCAAGGCTTATTGCAACAAGAGTGTTGTCTGGAGAGATTTGTTTATCGAAAAATGAAAAGACTCTGTGTCTTGCAGTTTGGGTTGTAATAATATACCTGTCTAATGACTTTAGAGAAGGCCTGAATGTAGCTCTTGCCTCACCAAAATACCACCAGTTTTTTCTGTATGAAGCTCTGTTATTTTGGTCTCTTTCTGGTTTAACATTATTAAGTACATGTTGGTATACCTGAGGGAATTTTGTTCTAGCTTGTTCCTCAGTGTATCCAAACAAATCAATCACAAATAAGCCTCTTGATGTTTGAGTAAAATCTCTTCCATTTAGATAAGGTTTTATGACAGATTCCATACCTTCAATTTCACCTCGACCCAGTTTCTTTGCTTCATCAAGTGTAATTAAGAAACCTGTTCCATAAAGGCCCATTCCAACACTTGACAAATTAGAATTGGCATTTAAAGAAACTGTACTTGTTAAATCTGCACCAACTGTTAAATCGGGGTTTACCGTTCCTATCTTTTCTGTAAAAGAGACTTTCCATTCTCCTTCTGCTGGAATTTCCTTAAATACTTTGTCTACTCTTCCAACTGCAGAATCAAGGCTAGCAACAGTTACTGCTATCCTTACTTGTGCTCCATCTGCACTATCTATCCATGGATGGTCAGGTATAGCATAATCTAGATTTAACGGCTTTTTAGAATCAAAAAAAGCCTGAATCACTCGTCTATTAAATGGTTGTTTTATGCTGTTGGTAGTTATAAAACCAAATCTTTCTGCTTTTTCTGCTTGAACGATTTCTGCTGCTTTTTGCCACCAGAACATAACGAAGTCTGCACTCTCTGGCACTGTACCTTTATATACTTTTCTAAGTGCATCTACATACCCATCACCCAAAGTACTACGCATTGTTTTGTCACCAATAAACGGCGGATTGCCGACAATAAAATCGGCTTCGGGCCAGGTGGCGGGTTTGGGGTCGAGGTAGTCGTAGGTGATGGTGCGGGCGGTTTCGTCGGGTACTTCCTGGCCGGTAACAGGGTGCGGTTTGGTGCTGTGGCCGTCCCAGCGGGTAACGGGCTGTCCGTTGGCGTCGAGGCGGGGTTTGCGCTCGGAGTAGCTCAGCACCGCGTCCTGCTGCTTTATGTTACCGTACTTCCTCGGGCATCATGTGGATGTATTTCCAGCTTTTATCATACTGCCCGTTTTCCAGGATTACCAGGTCAAAAGGACCAAACCGCTCACCTATAGTTTTAAAGTGGGAGTCGTAGCCGGAATCACCACCCATGTATATCCTTTTCGTGGGAGTGGTTAATACATAAGACATCCACAGGGAAACATTTCTTTTAAAACCCCTGCCTGAGAAATGCCGTGCAGGAGCGGTATTTACCCTAAAGTCCTTTTCTAACAAGATCTCTTCGTTCCAGTCTTTTTCTATTATTTTGTCGGCATTATAACCCCAGCGTTCCAGGTGAGCCCCCACTCCCAAGCCTGTTATTACTTTTTTTACCTTAGGTTCAAGAGCCTCTACGGTTTCATAATCAAGGTGGTCCCAATGGTCGTGGGTAATGAAAAGGTAATCAATATCAGGTAAGTCCGCAGGCATATACCTGTCACTCCCTTTAAAGCTCCTCGTGGTGAATTTTACCGGAGATGCACTACCGCTCAACACAGGGTCTACAAGAAATTTCTTTCCGGCCAGCTGCATGAAATAAGAAGAATGTCCAAACCAGACAATTATATCTTCCTCAGGATTCAGGTTCAGGAGATCAATCTTTTTACCGGGCAAGCTATCAGAAGGTGTTCTGCTGGCCTTGTCTCCAAGCAGAAATTCTTTCATCATGGTAAAATAACTGGCTCCTTCCGTGAGCATGGGCGTAGGATTTAAATTCTGAAACTGCCCATTTTTGTAATTTGGAGAATTTTTTACCCTTTCCAGCCTGGGTCCTGTAGGAATACTGCCAAACTGCGGCTGCTGCATAAAGAGGTACACTGCCAGCACAAGCACCAGAATAACAGCTAAAATAACAACCAACACACTCATAAGCTTGCGCATCTTTATCTAAATAATCAACTTTTTTTAAATGTCGGACAGGCTTTTTCATACCAGCGATCTCCAGGACATCCCCTTTATACGCCCGGTTAATAGCATTGAGCATTGCCTGCCCTAACTCCAGTAAAGTGTAAATGCTTTTTTGCGCCAGTTTCCGTAATATTGGGATCATCCACATTGTGTATCTGTAATATTTAATGTTCTTCTTTTCAAGCGTAGGTGTTCCAGAAGTCTGGGCCGGATCTTAAACTTTTAAAAGAAGGCCTCATAAGGTCGTTTTCGGATTTCCCTTTTACCCTTCCCTTTTCTGCGCTATCCGTGCCTGCTCCGGACACAAAGCAAAACGTCATGTTGGTATTTAACCTGACCGGGTAGAAGCAGAATCGGTGGAGGAGGTAGGTAAGCCGGAGAAACACCTGGGGTTTAACGTTGTCACCAAACCTTTTGTTTTATCCCACTTAATGCTTACTTGCCTGCACAAAGTCTACAGCTTTATAGAACATTTTCTTTGGCGGTACTGAAAGTAGCAGGTAGTCTATTATCCTTGCAGCTACCGAAGCTATACTTTCTTTTTCGAAAAAGACCCGTAACGCTCGCCCCGTTCCTTATGTCGACTTCCTTCTGTTTGACATCCTCCCATTTTTATGACTGGCCTAAAGTGGAGAATTACAGCTTCTGACACCGGTTTAATTTTTAGAGCGTTATTTGAAATTTTCCGTAATACCATCTATTTCAAAATTGTTTTTATTAGACATAAAGGATAATTTTGTCGAATGAAAACTAATGCAAATTATGATGTGGTAAAAGCCGGCATCGTGAAAGCCAGCAAACAGGTTTTCAGGCGGTACGGGTATACCAAGGTTTCCATGGATGATATTTCAAAGGCTGCCGCGAAAGGCCGTAGCACGATATATCATTACTTCAAGAACAAAAAAGAGGTTTTTGAAGCATTCGCAATCGGTGAATTCACTGAAATTATCCAGCAGGCCAAGGAGCAAATCCACCCAAATGCATCCTTGGCAGATAACCTCCTGGTGTACAATGCCAGTAAGTTAGATGGCTTGAAGGCCTTAGCTGCTGAATACGAGGGAATTTTAAGAGATCTTAGAGAGCAGGAGGGCTTGATTAGGCAACTTGGCAGAGTACTGCTTCGGGAAGAGTCTGAAGTGGTGCGGAGCCTGCTGCTTACCGGCATGGAAAGAGGGGAAATAGCAAAGTTGAGTAAAGAAGATCTGAATCTTTTGACAGAAATGATAGTAATAGCGTTGAGAAGCTTTGAACAGGAAATCTTTATCAATAACAGAATGACTGGTTTGGGAAACCGGCTAAAATGGCTTATTGACATCCTCATCAAAGGCCTGCAATGATTTTTTTTTCTTAAAGTTCGACAAAAATACTAAAAGTGTGCAAACGTTTAAATCTGATAACCCTATGCATTGTTCAAAACTACCTTTTGCAGCTGGTCTGTTGCTAACAATACTGAGTTCGTCCTGCAGTGATGAAGCGCAGACAGAGAAGGTGTTGCAGCCTGTAAGAGTAGAAACTCTGGCGTTAGCCACTGCGCAGGCACAAGGCGGTTCCATACAGTACACCGGCACTGTCAGGCCATCCAAGGCGGTTCGGCTGAGTTTCATGGTGTCTGGAAACGTGGTATCAATACCGGTGGAGCAAGGGCAGTATGTGAAGAAAGGACAGCTGCTTGCAACCCTCGATGAAACTACCTACCGCCGCCAGTATGAGGCCCAGCTGGCGCAGCTGCGGCTGGCGGAAGAGAACTATAAGCGTGTGGCAGAAGTGTACAGCAAAGGCAGTATCGCGGAAATCAATATGCTGCAGGCCAGGTCTCAGTTTGAGCAGGCACAGGCGGCGGCCAGAGCCACTTACCAGAATATTGCTCACACAAAGTTGTATGCGCCCCAGAGCGGGTATATCGGGTCCAAATATGTGGAGGTCGGTTCGCTGGCAAGTCCGGGTGTGCCGGTAGTTGAGATTGTGGATATTTCGCCGGTAGTTGTGGAAGTGCCGGTGCCTGAAGCTGAAGTCAACTCCTATGCGCAAGGCGATACAGCCACCGTGCAGGTGCAGGCATCGGGAGGTGAAAAGAGGACAGGAACAGTGGATGAAGTGGCTGTGCTTGCAGCAGCGGGCACTCCCAACTATACTGTTAAAATCAGCCTGCCCAACCCGGAGGAGCAGCTAAAGCCAGGAATGGTAGGCACGGTAGTTTTTGAAAACAAAAAGGGCGAAGCGGCCGACGCAACAGGCAGCAGACAGATCATTGTGCCGGTTCAGGCAGTTCAGGCTGAGTTGAACGGGCAGAATTTTGTATATGTCGCCAGCCCGGATGGGCAGAAAGCCATCCGCAAAAACGTGCGCACCGGAAATTTGTATAACAGCGGCATTGAGGTGACAGAAGGCTTGCAAGGCTCCGAAACCTTGATTGTATCCGGCTACCATAAGCTTGCCGACAACAGTCCCATTCAAATCATCCGATAAACAGCACATGAAAGGAAAAAGCAACATTGTGGAATGGGCGATGCAGAACAAAGCCCTTCCGCTCACTTTGGCAGCCGTACTGGTGATGCTCGGCATATACGCGCTCTTTAACATGCCCCGGAATGAGTTTCCCGAATTCACCATTCGCCAGGGCGTTGTGGTAGGAATTTACCCGGGGGCTTCCTCAGAGCAGGTAGAGCAGCAGCTCACCAAAAAGGTGGAAGAGTACCTGTTTAGCTTCAACGAAGTGGATAAGACCAAGACCTATTCCTACTCCCGCGATGGCATGATGTACGTTTACGTGGAAGTGGCGGCGCGGGTAAATGACACCAACACCAGAGACTTCTGGAATAAGCTAAAGAACGGCATGCCCTTGCTGCAGGCCCAACTGCCGAAGGAGGTGCGGGGCCTGTTTGTAAACAGCGACTTCGGCAGCACCTCCGCCGTTCTGTTGGCTGTTGAGTCTGAAACCCGGCCCTACAAAGATTTACAGCAGCATGTAGAGGAAATAGAAGATGAGCTGCGGGGGATTGAAAGCCTGGCGAAGATTACCCGGGTCGGTACTTTGAATGAGCAGATCAGCATTTATGTAGACAACAGCAAGCTCATCAACTATGGCATAACCTCCGGGTCACTGATGCAGGCCCTGCAGCGGGAGGGGGCCATTAACCCGGCAGGAACTCTGGAGGGAAAGGTGATAGACCGTCCCATTCACTTGACATCCTTCTTCAAAACAGAGGCAGACCTGGCTGACCAGATCATCCGAAGTGACCCGAACGGAAATGTCATACGTCTGCGGGATATTGCAACCATCAAAAGGGAGTATGGCGAACCGGAATCATACGTGACGGCCAATGGAACCAAGGCCATCATCATTTCCATGGAAATGGCAGCAGGCAGGAACATCGTGCATTTTGGGGAAGAAGTAGAGGAGCGCCTGCAGCTAATTGAGCGCAACTTGCCCCCCGACATTCACATCACCAAGCTTGCCAACCAGCCAGAGGTGGTGGATGAGTCTATAGCCCATTTTATGAAAGAATTCGGTTATGCCCTGATTGGGGTGATTATAGTGGCCCTCCTGCTGCTGCCTTTTAGGGTAGCCTCTGTGGCGGCTGCTACTATTCCCATCACCATTGCCGCTACCCTGGCCATTATGTACCTGCTGGGGTATGAGCTGAACACGGTGACACTGGCAGCCCTGATCATTGTACTGGGTATTGTGGTAGACGACCCTATTGTGGTTATCGACAACCACGTGGAGAAACTGGACCAGGGCATGTCTGTCTGGGAGGCTGCCAGAAGCAGTGCGGTGGAACTGTTTCCCTCTGTGTTCACGGCAACGCTGGCCATTGCCGCCACCTTTGCGCCGCTCATGTTCTTCATGTCAGGTGTAGCCGCCGATTTTGTCGGCATGTTTCCTTATACTATCATTATTGCACTCTCGCTTTCGCTCATTATTTCGATGCTGCTGGTGCCGTACTTCAATACCCTTTTCATTAAAAAAGGACTGCACCTGCCCGGCGAAACAAAGGAAAAAGAGTCTATGCTGGATAGGCTGCAGCGTGTGTTCAACCGCCATATCAGCAATGCCATCAACCATCCTGTGCTCACCACCATTTTCGGGATCCTTGCCTTTGTGATCGGGGTTGTACTGATGGCGCTCCTGCCGCAGCAGCTATTCCCTAAAGTAGAGCGGAACCAGTTTGCCATGGAGATTTACCTGCCCAATGGCTATAACCTGCAGCAGACGGACAGTGTTGTGAAAAAGATGGAAGGAATAATGGCACAGGACGAGCGCATTGTCTCCTACACCAGCTTTATAGGTACGTCATCGCCACGTTTCCATACGCTTTACGCCCCTAACTTGCCAGCGGAGAACTATGCGCAGGTGCTCATCAACACCACTACAGCAGAAACCACCGAAGAGGTGTTGGCCGAGTACGCAACAAAATACAGCAACTTTTTCCCGGATGCCTATGTGCGCATGAAACAGCTGAACATGGTAAGTGCACCGGCACCCATCGAAGTACGCATTTCAGGCCAAGATCTGACAGCATTGAAACAGGTAGGCGACCAGGTGATGCAGATAGGGCAGCACCAGCCGGGCATTACCTGGGTCAGGACAGATTACGAGGAAATGAAGGAAGGCATCCAGCTGAATGTCAAGAATACCGAAGCAGCCAGACTGGGCCTAAGCAAGGAGGACATCGCCAATGTAGTCGCCATGAATATGCAGGGCCTGCCAGCCACGCAGGTGTGGGAAGGCAGCTATCCGCTGGATGTTTTAGTCAAGACATATGAAACGGCCAGAAATAACACGGGCGCCCTGCTGGAAACGCGTGTCCCGGTTCAGCAGTCGCAAACGGTAGTGCCGCTGCGGCAGGTGGCAGATATTTCACCGGTGTGGCACCAGGGCCAGATCGCACACCGCAATGGCGTCCGCACGCTCACCGTCAGAATGGACATGGTGCAGGACGCGGTTGCCAACAACCTGCTGGGAGAGATGCGCCCTGAAATAGAAAGTCTGAAGCTGCCTGAAGGAGTGCGCATCAGCTATGGCGGAGAACTGGAGATGCAGGAAGAGAACCTCACCCCGATGGGGCTGTCGCTACTGATGAGCGTCGTGGTCATTTTCCTTATCCTGGTCTGGCATTTCAAGCGCATCAAACATGCGCTGCTCAGCCTCATCACCATGCCACTTAGCATACTGGGCGCTGCTTTCGGGCTCATGCTGATGCAGTACCCCTTCGGCTTCACGTCTTTTCTGGGTTTACTGGCTTTGTGCGGTATAGTGGTACGGAACGGCATCATATTGATAGACTTTGCCGATGAGCTTCGTGAAAAGGAGGGTTTGTCGGTGAAAGAGGCGGCTCGTGTAGCGTCGGAGCGCCGTATGCGTCCCATCTTCCTCACCTCATCGGCGGCCGCAGTTGGAGTTATCCCCATGATTTTGAGTCGCTCAACGCTTTGGGGGCCGCTGGGAACCGTTATTTGCTTTGGTTTGCTTGTTTCAATGCTGCTGACGCTATTCGTGCTGCCCACCCTTTACTGGTTGTTCTTCAGAAAAGAAGACAATGAGGCAGCACATCAAGAGAAGGGTTTAACACCTACAGTTTAAGTATACTATTTTCAGCTATGAGGTTTTTCATATATACTATACTGCTGCTCATCGGGTACAGCAGCTATGCCCAGCAGCCCCACACCATTAGTCTGCAGCAAAGTAAAGAGGCTGCGCTTAAATACAGCAAAGCCATCCAGAACAGTGAGCTGGACATCGAGTCGGCTGAAGCAGGTATAAAAATTGCAAAAGCAGCTCATTTGCCCTCGGTAGACGTTACTGGCGTTGGTGTGTATGGCTTCAAGGACTTGGTGCCTGCTATGCCAGAAATGCTGCCAGAAGGTATCAATAACTTTTACATGGCTGGTGTGGCAGCTGTACAGCCTTTGTATACAGGCGGCAAAATCAAAAGCTATAACGAGCTGGCGGAGCTGCAGCTGCAGGTAAATAAGCTACGCGCCCAGCAGTCGGTTGACTCTGTACTATTGATTACTGCCCAGAAATACTGGAACCTGGTAAACCTGCAGGAACAGCACAAGGTGCTGGAAGCGAATGAGCGCCTGTTGGATACGCTCTTAAAGCAGCAGAACGACCTGTTGGCTTCCGGCCTGATAGCCCGCAATGACCTGCTGAAAGTAAAGGTGCAACGAAGCCGCCTGTTGCTGAATAAAAGCCAGTTGGAGAGTGGTAAGAAGATAGCGCTGCTCGACTTCAGCCTGTATGTTGGTATACCATACGATTCATCTCTTGTGATGCAGGATACATTGGCGACAGACGTGTTACCACCTTTGTACAGCCTTGGGCCGGACACATCGCTGGTGGAGAACAGTAACTACCAGCTTTTGCAGAAGATGCTGGAGGGTGAGCGGCTGCAAACAAGGCTCACCAAAGCAGATTATATGCCCACTGTTTCCATAGGAGTGAATGCGGCGCAGGCCGGCGTGCTGGACAGGGGGATCGGCAGCACGTTTGTTCCTCTCTCGTTTGGCATGGTCAGCATCCCTATCAGCGATTGGTGGAGTGAGGGCAAACATAAAATGAAGCAGCGTGCTATCAGTGAGCAGAAAGCGAAAAATAACTTTGAAAGCGTAAGCGATCAGCTGAAGGTGGGAATTACCAAAGCCTGGTATGATCTGGTGGATAGCCGCAAGGAAATTGCCTTTGCGCAAGAAAACCTGGAGCAGGCCAGCAGCAACCTGCAAGTAAGCCAGGACAACTATGCCAGTGGCTTGGCAAGTGTAACAGAGGTAATGGATGCGCAGGCTTTGTACCAGGAAGCTGCCAGCGCCCTGGCCAGAGCTTACGCTAACTTCCAGCTAAAGAAGGAGAGCTACGCCTATGCGAGTGGAATATCCTCGGGGCAGAGGTAGCATAAGCCCGTATCTCATGCAAATATATGACAGTGGGTTTACTAACAATTAAATTGAAGAACTCTTCATAGAGACGACGTGCATTTAAAAGCTATTAATAGGAAGGATCTGCACAGGCATTATGGCAGAAGAAACTCAGACAGATAAAAGATGCTTACCTTGAAGCAATGAGGACGCGAATCACTTGAAGTGGGTTAACAACACGCTTAGACAAAGTTTAGCAGCTTGGTGAGGGAGTTCATGTCTGTTTCTAAAGAACTTCCCTCTAACACATAAGTTAGTAAATGGTTTATCTGCAACTGTAACTTATCATTACATTTCTCAGAGGCTGTTTTTAATATTATTGTTGGCAGCGAATAGGAGGACTTTCGGGCTATGGCAAGGCTCCTTTTAAGTGGCATAGCAGCACTATGGCGAGAAAATGACGAAGCCAGGTTCTGATGAATTCCCTTTGTAGCCCAATGAATAAATAAAGCAGTCTCTAATTACTACCAAGCTTATGTTAATTAATTATTAAATGTTGTACCTTTGGACCATAATACGATTTTGGTCTATTAGGTATGAGCGATAATAAAGACGAGTGTATTAAAACGGAGATTCTGAACGAGGCTCAAAAGCTATTCATCCGCTTTGGCTGGAGTAAAACTACCATGGAGGACATAGCGAAGGCCGCAGGGAAAGGGAAAAGCACGCTTTACTATTACTATAAAAGCAAGGAGCAGATCTTTGACAGTGTGGTGACGCGTGAGATGGAAGAGGTGTTCCGTGTTACGAGCGGAGAAGTAGCCAAAGCGCAGACAGCCGAGGAAAAGCTGATGGCCATTGGTATCACCAAGTTCCGGGCCATACAGAAAAATGCCAACCTCTTCAACGTCATCCGCGGGGAAGTTGAAGCGAACATTCACCACATCATGGAGCTGAAGAGGAGGTACGAGGCCCGGGAAATCAGCATGGTGCGCAACATTCTCAAGTTTGGGCTGGAGCGGGGAGAGCTTTCGCACTACACGGCCGATGATGTGGATGCTGTCGCGTTTGCCTTGGTATGTGCTTTCAAAGGAATCGAAATCGGTCTGCTGATCGAGAACAAGCTTACGGACTTTGAAGGCAGGATGGGGACGATCCACAGTATTCTGATGCATGGCCTGAAGGCGTGACCTGATTGTAATAACTTTAGTTCGTCTTGCTTTTTTAGTCTCCCATGGCAACGTGATGGTTGATAGATATAGCGATGACGCGGGTTTAGTTAGCTCTCTATGTTTAGGACTAACAAAACACAGAGAGGTGAAAATATTACTTAGTGCTAAAGTTTGTTTGTATATAACAAATCTTAACTTGTTTTATCCAATGAATCTCTAAACTGAAAGTAGAAGAAGAGTTCTATCGCTTACTTTAAATACAACAGATGAATAATATACTTCGTCAGAGAATCCTCGCCCGCGAAAAAAGCGCAGCGCAACTGGCTGCAGAGCGGGCACAGGCGCAGGGGGCTTATCCCTATTTCAGGGCCATTGAATCTGCGCAGGATACGGAAGTGATCATAGAGGGCAGAAAGGTTTTAATGTTTGGGTCGAACGCCTATCTGGGACTTACTAATCACCCCAAAGTAAAGGAAGCCGCCATACAGGCGGTGGAGCAGTACGGTACAGGCTGCGCCGGTTCCCGGTTCCTGAATGGTACACTCGACATACATCTGGAGCTGGAGCGAAGGCTGGCTGAGTATGTAGGAAAAGACGCCGCACTGGTGTTTAGCACGGGCTTTCAGGTAAACCTGGGGGTTATATCCAGCCTCACTGGCCGCAACGACTATATCGTGCTGGACGAATATAACCATGCCTCTATTTTCGATGGCAGCCGTCTCTCTTTCTCCAAGGTAATCAAGTACAAGCATAACGACATGCAGGACCTGGAGCAGAAACTCAGCAAGCTGCCTGCCGATGCCCTGAAGCTCATTGTGGTGGATGGTGTCTTTAGTATGGAAGGAGACATTGTGAAGCTTCCGGAACTGGTGGCCCTGGCCGAGCGCTACGGCGGCAGCATCATGGTGGACGATGCCCATGGCCTGGGTGTAATTGGTGAGCGAGGAGCCGGTACCGCCTCTCATTTTGGTTTAACAGACCAAGTGGATCTGATCATGGGTACCTTTAGCAAGTCTCTGGCCTCGCTGGGCGGTTTTATTGCCGGCGACCACGACACCATTCTGTACCTGAAGCACCATGCCCGCTCCCTGATTTTCAGTGCCAGCATGTCGCCGGGCTCTGTTGCCAGCACCCTGGCTGCCCTGGATGTGATCCAGAGCGAGCCGGAGCGGATAGAGCAACTGTGGGCGAATACGAACTACGCCATGAAGTTGCTTCGTGCAGCAGGGCTGGAGCTCGGACCCACAGAAACACCCATCATCCCCATCTATGTGCGGGACAACTACAAGACTTTCCTGGTAACGAAGGTGCTGCAGGATAACGGCATCTTCGTGAACCCGGTAGTGGCGCCTGCCGTGCCTGCCGATTCTACCTTGATACGCCTGTCAGTGATGGCAACGCATACCTTCGGCCATATAGAGGAAGCTGCTGCTAAATTAGCGGATGCCTTTAAGCTCTTGGGGATTAATACCAGAAATGCATCCTATGAAGCAAGTACTGCGAGTTGAGACAAAGCGGCAGCTAAAAGCCTTTATTGACTTTCCGCATGCGCTGTACAAGGACGACCCGCATTACGTGCCGGAGCTTTATATTGCGCAAAAAGACCTGCTCACGCCGGGGAAACATCCCTTCCATGAGCACTCTACGCTGCAGCTGTACCTGGCCTACCAGGATGGAAATGTTGTAGGACGGATTGCCGCCATCCTCAACAACAACCATAATACCTTTAACAATGCAAAGGATGGCTTCTTCGGATTCTTTGACTGCGTGAAGGATGGGGAAGTGGCAAACCTGCTTTTTCAGGAGGTGCGCCAGTGGCTCACGGAAAAAGGGGCTAAGACCATGATCGGTCCGGTCAGCTTCTCTACCAACGAAACCTGCGGCATGCTGGTGGAAGGATTTGACAGTTCGCCGGCGGCCATGATGCCCTACAATTACCCTTATTACATAACGCTGCTGGAAAACTTGGGCTTTCAGAAGAAGGTGGACCTGCTGGCCTACCAGTTTGGGGCCGATGGTTACAACGATAAGCCTTACCGGCTGTCGAAGGTAATCCGGGCGAGGCTGGAGCAGAAAGGAATTACCATCAGGCCCATTAGCCTGAAAAACTATAAGCAGGAAGCAGAGAAACTGCGGGAGATCTACAACTCCGCCTGGGACAAGAACCTGGGCTTCGTGCCGATGACGCCGAAGGAGTTTGACTATATGGCCAAGGACCTCAAACTGATCGTGGACCCAGATTTTTGCCTGGTAGCGGAGCACGAGGGCAAGATAATCGGTTTCTCGCTGGCTATACCGGATATTAACCAGATCCTGAAGAAGATCAAAAGAGGACGCCTGCTGCCTACGGGCATATTTAAACTGCTGACGCAGCGTAAGCAGATAAACGCTGTGCGGATAATCGCCCTCGGCGTGGTGGAAGGCTACCGGAAGCTAGGCATTGAGGCGGTGTTCTACGGAGCGGCCATGCAGAAGCACCGCGAGAAGAAGATGCAATCGGCAGAGGCCTCCTGGATACTCGAAAACAATGTGATGATGAACCAGGGGTTACTTAAGATGGGAGCCAGGCCTTACAAGAAGTACAGGATTTTTGAGAAGGCGCTATGAAAGAGCGGGTATTGATAACGGGGGCAAGTGGTTTTGTGGGCTACCACCTGATAGAGGCGGCGCTGCAGGCAGGTATGGACGTGTATGCGGCTGTACGTGCTTCCAGCGAGGTGGCTCATCTGGAGGGGTTTGGCGTACACTACACTTCCCTCGACTTTCAGGATACCAGCGCGCTGGTAAAGGAGCTGGAAGAGAAGCAGTACCGTTACATCATCCATGCGGCAGGCACCACCAAGGCAAAGCACCCGCAGGACTACGTGAACATCAACGCGGTCTATACCCGGAACCTGGCATCGGCGGCGGCAATGGCGGACATACCGCTGAAGAAGTTTGTGTTTATCAGTAGCCTGGCCGCGCTGGGGCCTATCCCTTACCAGGAGGTAGCGCCCATACAGGAGCAGAGCAAGGCACAGCCGGTAACGGCCTATGGCAAAAGCAAGCTCCTGGCCGAGCAGTACCTGGCGGAGTTAAAGGATCTGCCTCTGGTCGTGCTGCGCCCGACAGCAGTGTATGGTCCGCGGGAGAAAGATATTTTCATCGTTCTCAAGACCCTGAACCTGGGGCTGGAGCCTTACATCAGCAACAAGCCGCAGTGGCTAAGCTTTGTGTATGTGAAGGACCTGGCAAAAGCGGTGATGCAGGCGCTCGGTACAAGTATAAGCGGGGTCAGCTACAACGTGTCCGACGGCAACAGCTACGACCGTTACGCCCTGGCCACCGCCGCCAAGCAGATCCTGGGCAAGAAGGCGGTCAAGGTGCATCTGCCGCTGGGGGTGGCTACACTGATAGCCAACCTGCTGGAGACCCTGTATGCTTCCAGCAAAGCCATGCCCGCCCTCAACAGGGAAAAACTAAGCGAGCTGGCTGCCGAGAACTGGAACTGCAGCATCGAGAAAATAAGGTCCGACCTGGGCTATGTGCCTGAGTATGACCTGGAGAAAGGCCTGGCGCAGACTTTAAAGTGGTACAAAGAGAATAAGTGGTTATAGATAAGAGCACAAAAATTAAGACACAAGTACATAAGATGAAATATAAAGTAAAAAACGCCGAAGGGCGCCTGGGTATTCTGCTTCCAGGACTGGGAGCAGTTGCCACCACGTTTATAGCTGGGGTAGAGGCTATCCGTAAAGGAATGTCACAGCCAATCGGCTCACTCTCTCAGATGGGCAACATCCGTTTGGGTAAGAGAACGGAAAACCGTAATCCGCTTATTAAGGACTTTGTACCACTCGCGAACCTGAACGACATCGTGTTCGGGGGCTGGGATGTGTACGAAGACAACGTGTACGAGGCGGCCGTAAACGCGAAGGTGCTGGAGCCAGGCCTGCTGCATGCGCTGAAGCCGGAGCTGGAGGCAATCCAGCCGATGAAAGCCGTGTTCGATAAAGCCTACGCCAGAAACCTGGATGGCACCCATGTGAAAGAAGCCGCTACAAAGTATGAGCTGGCGGAGGCACTGATGGACGATATGCGCAGCTTTAAAGAGGAGACCGGTTGCGACCGCCTGGTTATCGTGTGGTGTGGCTCTACGGAGATTTACGCAGAGATCAGCGACGTGCACGAAACAATCACCGCTTTTGAGGAAGGCCTGCGCAACAACGATCCGCGCATTGCGCCAAGTATGATTTATGCCTACGCTGCTCTGAAACTGGGTGTTCCTTTTGCAAACGGAGCCCCCAACCTAACGGTGGATATTCCTGCCATTGTAGAACTGGCGAAACTAAACGGCGTGGCTATTTCGGGCAAGGACTTCAAAACGGGTCAGACACTGATGAAAACCATTTTGGCGCCAGGCCTGCAGGCCAGAGCGCTGGGCATCAAAGGCTGGTTCTCGTCTAACATCCTGGGTAACCGCGACGGCCTTGTGCTGGACGACCCGGAGAACTTCAAAACGAAGGAAGTATCGAAGTTGGGCGTGCTCGAAGACATTCTGCACCCGGAGGACAACCCGGAGCTGTACGGCGACATCTACCACAAGATCCGCATCAACTACTACCCTCCTCACGGTGACAACAAAGAGAGCTGGGACAACATCGACATCTTCGGCTGGCTGGGCTACCAGATGCAGATCAAGATCAACTTCCTGTGCCGTGACTCTATCCTGGCAGCGCCTATCGTGCTGGACCTAGCTCTGTTCACGGACCTGGCGCAGCGTGCCGGCATGAGCGGAATCCAGGAGTGGCTGTCGTTCTACTACAAGTCGCCACAAACGGCAGAAGGCCTTCGTCCGGAGCATGACATCTTTAAGCAGCTGATTAAACTGCAGAACACGCTTCGCCACATGATGGGAGAGGACCTGATTACGCACCTGGGCCTTGACTACTACGAAGACTTTGTAGAGGAAGAGCTTTAACAGATTTAAGGTGCTTAGAATACACAAATTAGTTTCCACCAGCCTTGGCATCGGCTATATAGGAAAGGGAGGAGGTACGGTAGCCGCCGTAGCCGTTTGTCTTTGCCTGTATGCCGCGCAATGGGCTGGTGGGAGCCAGCTTGTGCTTTGGCTCCCTATCATAACGCTGTTGTTGACGGGGGTAGGCGTCTGGTCCGCCACGGAGGTTGAGCCGCTGTGGGGCAAAGACGACAAAAAAGTGGTGATAGACGAGGTGGCGGGCATGTGCATCAGCATGTTGTTTATACCTGTCACGCTGCAGTACCTGTGCGCAGGCCTGGTCCTGTTCAGGTTCTTCGATATTGCAAAGCCGCTTTTTATAAGAAGGCTGGAAAGAGTGGGAGGAGGCTTAGGCGTAATGCTGGACGACGTGTTGGCGGGCGTTTACGCGAACGTGGTTTTACAGATACTTTTATACTACAAGATTTTTTAAATGTTCACCTTCCTGAAGGCGCAGACGGCCTCTCTGGCAGCATCTGCTGTCGATTTTCTGGTGACGATCATCATGGTGGAACTGTGCGGTCTCTGGTATGTGGCCGGCACCATAGTGGGTACTGTCTCAGGGGGGGGAATGCATTTTACCCTGGGCAGAACCTGGGTTTTTAATGCTGCAGACAAGACTGTACCGGCACAAGCAATCAAATACTTCATGGTCTGGAATGGCAGCCTGTTGCTTAATGCATCAGGCGTGTATGTGATCACGCATTACGGAGGGATTAACTATGTCTACTCTAAAGTTGTCATGTCCTTGCTTGTCGGTTTTTTCTATAACTATATAATACAAAAACGATATGTATTCAAATAAGAATATATACAAGCTATATAAATATTGGTTGTTTTTTACGCTGTTACTTGTTGTTTCAGGTGTTAAGGCGACCGCCGTAAGGGCACAAGGTGCCGTTACAACTATACAGGGGACTGTTAGGGATGCCGTTTCGAATGAGGCGCTTATCGGGGTGTCGGTTTTTGTGCCGGGCACCAGCATCGGTACCAGCACAGACTTTGAGGGAAACTACCTCATTAAAACAAACCAACCTATAAACAAGGTGCAATTCTCGTACTTAGGATACGATGCCGTAACACTGGGTGTATCGCCCGGGCAGGAGCAAACCTTGGACGTGAAACTAGAGACCGGGGCCAAGCAGCTGAGCGAGGTGGTTGTGGTTGGTAAAAAGCGCAAGGTGAAGTACAGCAACAAAGATAACCCGGCCGTGGACCTGATCCGGGAGGTTGTGGACCATAAGGAGCAGAACCGGCCTGAGCACTACGACTATGTGCAGTACGAGCAGTACGAAAAAACGCAGATGTCGCTGGTGAACACGCCGGAGAAGCTGAAAAGGAACATCTTCCTGCGCAAGTATGATTTTATTACCAGCAACCTCGACACCACCCTACTGGAGGGCAAGGCGCTGTTGCCTTTCTTTGTGCAGGAGCAGCTTGCGGAGCATTATTACCGCAAGGACCCGGAGACCAGAAAAACGATCGTGAAAGCCGAGAAGAAAGTCGATTTCGGCGAGTTTATAGACAACAAGGGCTTTACCTCTTACATGCAGCACATGTACCAGGACATCGACATCTATGACAACAACATCACGATCCTGACGAACCAGTTCCTGAGCCCTATCGCCGACATGGCCCCCACATTCTACAAGTTCTACCTCACGGATACCGTCACAACGGAGAGTGGCAGAAAGCTGGCAGAGCTTCGGTTTGAGCCCCGCAACCCTGCTGCCTTTATGTTTACGGGTAAACTATTCGTGACCATAGACGGAACCTATGCCGTGCAGAGCGTGGAAATGGAGGTGGCAAAAAGCGTGAGCATCAACTGGGTGCGCGACCTGAAGATCAACCTGGACTTCGAGAAGAACCCCGACGGGCGCTACCACCTGAGCAAGAGCGTGATCAAAACGGACTTTGGGCTTACCCAGAACAGCGATGCCGGCATGTACGGGGAGCGGGTGGTTTCGTACAAAGACTATAAGGTGAACGAGCCGCAGTCGGCCGCTTTGTACGAAGGCGAAGCCGTGGTGCGCGTGGAGAATGCCATTGCCAAAGACGAGAGCTTCTGGCAGGCCAGCCGGCACGATTCGCTTTCAGCTGTGGAGGCCAAAACATATACCAACATCGACAGCCTCGTGAACATGAAGTCGTTTCAACGGACCATGGACTGGGCCACCGCCCTGATTGCGGGCTACAAGCGCCTGGGGCCGAACATCGAGATTGGCCCTCTGAACACGTTCTATAGCTTTAACCCGGTAGAGGGCTTCCGCCTGCGCTTTGGTGGCCGCACCACCACCACATTCAGCAAAAAGTACATGCTGGAGACCTATGCCGCCTACGGCTTTAAAGATGAGAAGTGGAAGTACTACCTGGGCGGCAGCTATTCGCTCACCGACAGGTCTATCTTTGAGTTCCCGGTGCGGTCTATCAGCGCGAGCTACCAGAAAGACACCAACATACCCGGCCAGGAGCTGCAGTTTGTGCAGGAGGATAACTTCCTGCTTTCCTTTAAGCGGGGCGAAAACGATAAATGGCTCTACAACGAAACCTATAACATAAACTACCTGCACGAGTTCGAGAACCATTTCTCCTACAGGGTGGGCTTCAAGAACTGGCGGCAGACACCTGCGGGATCGCTGCAGTACGTGCGCAACGTGGAAACAGCGTCGGGCGAAATGGAGCTGCTGGATGTGCCACAACTGACCACATCAGAGGCCTCGCTGGAGCTGCGCTGGGCTCCGAATGAGCAGTTCTTCCAGGGCAAGCTGTACCGCACGCCGGTTGCTAACCGGCATCCAGTGTTCACCTTACGGGCAGCGGCCGGTATGAAAGGTCTGCTCGATAGCGAATACGAGTACCAGAAAGTTGCCCTGAACGTGTACAAGCGCTTCTACCTGTCGCAGCTGGGCTATTCGGACGTGGTAACGGAAGGCGGATACATTTTCGGGCAGGTGCCGTTCCCGTTGCTGGCGATCCACCGCGCCAACCAGAGCTATTCGTACCAGCTGCAGTCATACAACCTGATGAACTTCCTGGAGTTTGTCAGCGACCAATACGCGAGTGTGCACATCGACCACAGCTTCAACGGCTTTATCATTAACAAAATACCGCTGCTCAAGAAAACGAAGCTACGGGAGTTTGTTACCTTTAAGGCGCTGTACGGCAAGGTGCGCAGCGAGAACATGCCGCAAGGCGACCCCGACCTGCTGCGCTTCCCGACCTTTGACGACGGGCGGCAGGCGACGTACACGCTGGAGGACAAGCCCTACATGGAGGCCAGTGTGGGCATCGGTAACATCTTTAACTTCTTCAGGATTGATGTGGTGAAACGCCTGACGTATCTCGATCATCCTAATGTGTCAGATATAGGTATAAGGGGTAGATTTAAATTCGATTTTTAAATTAATAGCAGGTAAAGTATGGACAAGAACTCGCTTCGTGACGCCCTGCAGCAGGGAATCTACTCGGTCATTAACCCCTTTGTGCGGTTACTGATCAGGCTGGGATTCACACCCAATGTGGTTACCACCACCGGGCTGATCCTGAACATCGGGGTTGCAGCCATTTTTATCTGGGGAGGGGAAACCAGCAACCGGGGCGAGCTCGAGTACGTGGGCTGGGCCGGAGCGCTTGTGCTGTTTGCCGGCGTGTTCGACATGCTCGACGGGCAGGTGGCCAGGCTCGGCAATATGAAGTCCACCTTCGGGGCCATGTACGATTCGGTGCTCGACCGCTACAGCGAAATGATCATGTTCATGGGTATCTGCTACTACCTGATTGCCCACCATTACCTGCTGAGTTCACTTTTTGCCTTTATTGCTCTTATCGGCTCCATGATGGTGAGCTATACCAGGGCACGGGCCGAAGGCCTGGGCGTGGAGTGCAAGGGAGGCCTGATGCAGCGCCCGGAAAGGGTGGTGCTGATAGGGGTGTCGGCAATTGCCTGCGGTATAATCTCTTCCTTTGTAGGGGCAGATTACAAAGTATACGTGGAGGGCATTCCATTCCATGTGTTCGAAACAATGTCGGTGTTTACGCTGCCTATCACCGTGATGGCGGTAATGACGAACATCACGGCTTATAACAGGCTGATGGACTCCAAAAGAGCCATGGAGCAGAAAGAGATGGCAACACGCTAAGGAGAAGTATAACAACGTGAGAAAGATTTTTTACCTGGCGCTCCTGCTGTTTTGCACAGGTATAGATAGTGTCAGTGGTAGTGACTTAACCGGTATAGCCGAGGCGAAGACTGACACCCTGCCGGTACCGAAGGGCATCAAGGAGTTACTGTTTTATGTGCAGCGTGATCCAAATCCTAACACGGTGGTATACGAACTGAACCGGACGGCGCAAGGAGCGTTAAACGAAGCGGAGCCGATTTACCCGTTCTGGATCCGATATGCAGATGGCGGAGAGCGTAAGGAGCTAAACTATATTCAGCGCAAATTTGCCTATGGCCTGAACACCAAAAAACTGGGCAAAGACCACTATGAGGTCAAGTTTGTGAGTTATGGAAAGCTGCCGCTATACCTGCGCAAAACAGCCGATGGCAAATACCGTGTATATACCACGCTAAACAAGAAAGAAGTGATTTTGGACCGCGTGTTTGTGCGGATCGAAGGCGGTACATTTTGGGTGCCCAATGTGCTGTATGTTGAGTTGAGCGGCCACGATGCCGCTACTGGAAAGGCAGTAACAGGACATTTTAAACCTTAGTTTACAGATGAAAAAGAATTTCGTGTCTAGCTCGCAGGAGTCTGTCAGGATGTTCAGGTATGATTGGATGGAGGCGCTGTCCAAAGTGCACTGGACGGTGCCGCTCTACCTTTACGTGCCGGTCATCCTCTTCCTGAGTTGGCTGGCGCTACATGTGGAGAAACTGTCTGTGCTTGCCTTTATGGGCTACGCCGCACTTGGCTTGTTTGTCTGGACGTTGACGGAGTATGTGCTGCACCGCTTCGTTTTTCATTATGTGCCGAAGGCGAAGTGGGCACTGCGCCTACACTTTATCTTCCACGGAGTGCACCATGACTACCCAAACGATGAAAAGCGGCTGGTGATGCCACCATCTGCCAGCATACCTATGGCCACGGCGCTATACTGTCTGTTTGCGCTACTGCTGTCGGGAGGGGAGCTGTACGCTTTTTTTGCAGCCTTTCTGTTGGGATACCTCTTTTATGATATTTCGCATTACGCCCTGCACCACTTTAACTTTAAAGGGGAGTTCTGGATGAAGCTGAAAAAGCATCACATGCTGCATCACTACTCCGATGCTACAAAAGGTTACGGAGTGAGTTCTTCTCTCTGGGACAAGATTTTCGGTTCTGATTTTGACAAAAAATAAAATGGCTTTAACAACTACCGCAACAGAGGGGAAGGCGAAAGTAAAACGGAAAAATGCCCTTGTTGTAGCTGCCCTTTCTGTTGGCTATTTGCTGCTGTCGTACCTGCTGGTTGGGTTCAAGTCTGATCAGCTGGTGCTGGTGGGGCTGGCAAACGCCCTGTATTTTGCGACGCCCATCACCCGTAAGTTTATCACCGGGTTCTCGATCTTTATTGTGTTCTGGGTGCTCTACGATTACATGAAGGCCTTCCCGAACTACTGGTTCAATGCCGTACACATCAAGGACCTGTATAATGCCGAGAAAGCTGTGTTCGGGATACGTGACGGCGGTGCTATACTGACTCCCAATGAATTCTGGCAGCTGCACAGCCATACCTTTCTGGATGTGCTGAGCGGTATCTTTTACCTCAGCTGGATACCGGTGCCGCTTGCCTTTGCCGGCTTTCTGTTCTTCTGGAACCGACAGCAGTTTGTGTACTTCTCGCTCACTTTTCTGCTCGTCAACCTGCTCGGCTTTGTAGTCTACTACCTATACCCGGCCGCGCCGCCCTGGTATGTGCAGCTGCATGGCTTTGACTTTATCGCCGAAACACCGGGCAATACGGCCGGTTTGGTGCGCTTCGATGAGTTCTTTGGCATTAAGGTCTTTTATTCGCTATATGCCAAAGGCTCCAATGTGTTTGCCGCCATGCCTTCACTGCACTCTGCCTATCCACTCATCGTGCTCTACTATGCCTTAAAGAACAGGCTGGAAGTGGTAGCCAAAGTGCTCTTTACCATCATTACGGGGGGTATCTGGTTTGCGGCGGTCTATACCTCGCACCACTACGTGCTGGACGTGCTGGCAGGTATAGTGTGCGCCACAACGGGCATCCTGCTCTTTAACGGGCTGATCAAAAAAGACACAGCTTTAAGCCGGGCTGTGAAAAGGCTGGTTGTGGCAGTGAAGTAGTAATAGAGCCCATCCGAAGTTTCGCCGACGAGTGCCGGAGCATGTGCAGCAGATAACCATTAGCTTTGATAAGATGGTGCGGCATTATGAGGTGACATACGCTGCTTAACTTAGCAGCAAAAGTAAACCACCTGTGTCTTCAGAACTTTTGGCACAGGTGGTTTAATACATGCGTCGGGCTGAAGCGCTTGTTTTTAAACGCAGCTAACTTTTATACATTCAGGCTCGACATCTGATCTTTTTGGTAGCGTTCTCCGGCGGCTACGCCTTGTGGCGCAATCTTGTCAATCTGCTGCAACTCTTCTTCTGTAAGCGAGACGTCCACAGCCCCCACATTTTCCTCCAGGTACTTTCTGCGTTTGGTGCCGGGTATCGGCACAATGTCCTCTCCCTGTGCCAGCAGCCAGGCAAGCGCCAATTGCGATGGTGTACAACCTTTCTGGCGTGCTATATCCTCTATCTTTTTCACCAGGTCAATGTTTTTCTGAAAGTTCTCCCCCTGAAAACGCGGTGAGTGCCGTCTGTAATCATCCTCCGGCAGGTCTTCGAAGCGCTTTATCTGGCCGGTCAGGAATCCCCTGCCAAGCGGACTGTATGGCACGAAACCTATACCCAGCTCACGGATGGCAGGAAGTATCTCGTCTTCCACGTCGCGGCTCCAGAGCGAATACTCCGTTTGCAAGGCTGTGATCGGGTGCACGCTGTTAGCCCTGCGGATGGTGTTGGCAGAGGCCTCTGATAAGCCGAGAAAGCGCACCTTGCCCTCTTTCACCAGCTCGGCCATGGCCCCTACGGTATCTTCAATGGGTGTATCCTGGTCCACGCGGTGTTGGTAGTAGAGGTCGATATGGTCTACCCCCAGGCGTTTCAGGCTTGCCTCGCAGGCCTTCTTTACATAGTCCGGCTTGCCGTTTATTCCTAAGTAGCTGCCATCCTCACCGCGCACGTTGCCGAACTTGGTAGCCAGCACCACCTGATCGCGGCGGTCTTTGATGGCCTTTCCCACCAGCTCTTCGTTCGCCCCCACGCCATACATGTCGGCAGTGTCCAGAAAATTTACGCCCAGTTCCAGTGCCCGGTGTATGGTGGCAACAGACTCCGCATCATCGCGGTTGCTGTAAAAGTCTGACATGCCCATGCAGCCCAGGCCCAAGGCTGATACTTCAGGTCCTTGTTTTCCTAGCTTTCTTTTTTTCATAATCTAGTAGTCGGTATTTTAGTAATTGATTTATGCAGGCAGTACAAGCCGCCCACTTTAAAAACGTAGTAAAGTTGAGTTTGTTCCTGCAAAACAGCCAAAGCTATTCAGAAAGAACTACTTCCATACCCCCCCAAACCAGGCCGTAATTACTAACTGCACTTGTTTAGCGGCGGCTAAGTATTCTTTTGCTGCTGTTCACTGATATAATGCTCTCACAGCAGTGGATCATCACTGCTTGCAGAGGCGGTGGGGCGGGGGGCATGACTCGCTCAAGCAGAAGGTATCCGTGGGCAAAGTGTCAGTGAAATCATCCGTATGTAGCAAAAGTGTAAAATAAACTTAATCAGATAAAAATGAATGAATCAACCTTACAGGGAAAGAAGGCGCTGATAACAGGCGCTTCCAGCGGATTGGGATTTGCTATGGCAAAAGCATTGGCGCAGGCTGGTGCTTCCGTTGCCATTACGGCCCGCAAAAGTGATAAGTTGGACAAAGCACTGGCGCAGCTAAAAGAGCAGCAGTTAGATGCCTATGCCCTGGAGATGGATGTCCGGGACGAGCATTCTATCGAAAAGGCTGTGCAGTGGGTGCGGCAGCAGTGGGGAAAATTAGACCTGCTTGTCAACAACGCTGGAATCGGGATGCGAACGGTTAACCCGGATTTTCTAACTAAACCGCAGCCTTTTTACCAGGTTAGCGCCGCAGGCTTCCGTGACCTGATCGATACCAATCTGACCGGCTACTTTCTGGTTGCCAAAGCTTTTGTTCCGCTGTTTCTGGAGCAGGGCAAAGGCAAAATCGTGAACATCTCCATGAACCACGAAACCATGAAGCGAAAAGGATTTGTACCCTACGGTCCGTCAAGAGCAGGTACCGATTCCCTTTCCCACATTATGGCTGAAGACCTAAAGGAATACCACGTTGATGTAAACATGTTGCTGCCTGGCGGGGCCACCGAAACAGGTATGATACCCGAACAGGCGAAAGAGGAAATCAAAAGCCGATTTCGGCTACTTGATCCGGATGTGATGGCCACACCAATTATCTTTCTGGCATCTGATGAAAGCAGTGGAATAACCGGTGAGCGCATTACCGCTACCACCTTCGACAGCTGGCGATCAAGCTTAGCTACAAAAAAGTAATCGCCCCATTCTTCTGGCTACTGCACCATTACTCTCTGCGCTATTTTCAGGAGGGATCGCAGCTATTACAGGAGGTGCAATACTGCAACAAAGCAATGATGGCAGATTTACAAATGATGAGACACTTGGGCGTCTCATCATTTGTCCTATTTTCATATGCGTTGTCCTGATGCCCTTTACAAGCCGATTATGATATATATAATGATTTATAAAGACAGAAACTACATAAATGGCGTTGTTTTAAATCAGCAAGATGAAGTGCGACAGATGTATGTTCCTTTAATAATTTATAACGTCCATGCTACCTGCCTTTCTTCCGGGCAATAGAATAGCCAAAAGCAAGAGCCGAAAGCATGATAGTACTGAGCAGACCTTCATTTAGCGGTATCCCACCTATTTTTTTTATTTTGTCTGGAAACTCGGCTTCTAAACCTTTAGCACCGGGAAAAGCAAAGCTAGTGGCCATGGCTATCCAGAAAAAGCTGGGGAGAACGGCACCCCCTAATAATTGTGTTTGGTTGATGTTACCTTTCTTTTGCAACAGGTACCAACCGCTACTACCCAGCAAAGCACCTAACATAATGGTCATGGCATCGTGAAACTTGGCGTGTGGAGTCCATCGGGGGTTAAACAAATGGGTTTTGTTCCAATCGGCTAAGAATCCACCCACCGCCGTAAATGCCGCCGCAGACATGAGGATGATGCGGCCTACTCTATTTTGCTTCATAGTTTTTGCTTTATGTAACAACATATATACCTTTAAACATTTACTTTCAAAACCAACTTAGGTTGCTTTCGGTAATTGGCCGGGACAGAAGAGGTATTTTTGTAAATACCAAAAACACAGTAACCAGCCCACCAACCCTTATTGCATGGTAGTAGCCCACTATCCAGTTCATCTAAAGCACCGTTGTATTTAAAACAATTTGCTTAACAGCCTCCACCCAAAGTGGATGTGTATTCAGGCTTTCTATCAATTGCCAGCGCTATCCACCTGCTTATTCAAACTTCTCTTTGGATTATAAGCCTACTTCTATTGTAGGTTCTATGTAATCTGCAACAAACGCGGGACTAAAAACCAGTACATTCTTTTTCCCTGGGCAGGTAGCTCTTTTAGCACATCGTCAGTAAATGGCTTTAGCCAAGGATCATTACCCAGGAGCGACTGAAACGAAATAGTATACTAGTGTTCTGTTATTTAGTTAATTATAATTCTTTGGCCAATAGACGCGATGTTTCAGAACATTGAGCCCTTGCCCTGGTACATAATTTTGCCAGGAGCGAGCGTGTGGGGCGATCGACAACATTTTACGCTTTAAGCGAAAAGGGCCAGTTCTGGCTTCCTGATCCCCTGCCCAGGTGATCGCTGAATTACTGCAGTCCGTGAGAAACCTTCTAGGGGATAATGCTCTGCAACTATTGATTGGTAACCGGGGAAATCAGACCTGCCAACGATACGAATAGCAATTAAGTAATGCTGCGACCTTGGAAGAACGGTTGGAGACACTGGCCAAAATCCGCTCCGAGGAAGGCTATATAGCTGAATTGAAGAAAGAGGACGATGCATAAAACTATTATCCGATCTGTGCATCGGCTACCGAACGACAGGGTTTTTGCAGAGCGGAGTTCAAGAACTTTAAATCGCTGATCGGCAAAGAATATGAGGTTAACAGAGTTAGGCGTATCATCACAGACGGCCAACGTTGTGTCTATGGCATCACTAAGTAGCGTTTCTCGCCAGCGGCAGTCAAGCGTGTAACAGGCACAATCGCTCTCACTATAATACTTAGCGATGCTTTGATAGTTCTAACGGCTACACCCGACGTTCTGTACATAGAACGATAATCTACTATCAACTGCCTACTGCTCTTCTTTGTCGCTAGCCATCGGACTGAAGAACTCTGTTTCTTATCTATTAAGACATACAACGGTTTTAATGGTAGCAAGCGTATATGCTTTAAAATTAAAGCATATACAGGGTCTTATAATTTACCTTATGTTAAGTAAGGAGTGCTTTATGCTTGTTGCCTACTATGGAAAGCTCCTCTTAGATCAGCCTGAACTGTGCCAGCTTGCCGCTCACAGGTTTCCTGGTGTGGTAGTATAAAGTAAAAAGAAGAAACCGAAGAAAGCTTCATCTATCAAAGATTACCACCGGAAAAGCCCTACATAAGCCCAAAGAAGACGGAGCTACATCTGTATAATTTTTAGCAGATTAAACTATTGTCTCTTTGTAAGCAGAATTCATAACCAAAGCACACAACTATTGAAAACCTATATGAAGACTTGACTGTCATTTTAGGGTTTTACCATTCATGTCAGGATTAAGAGCTGCTACAAACCAATAGCCTATAGATAATTTGAAGTTCTTCCTGATACTTCCCCTGGAAAGCTGCACCATACTAAAGAGCATCAACTGCAAGCATCTCGCAAGCCATGAGCTGCACCTTTACACGGCCCCTCCGGTATGCGAGTAGCGTACAGGCACTTTGCGTTTTTGCATCAACTTATCTGTTTTGTTGTTCTTTAGTCTCCATATGAAAAAGCCTGATACGGCCAGCAGACCAGGCATCATACCGAAGAAACAGTAAATAAGCTTTACTGCAGGGCCGGCATAGTCGCCGAAGTGCAGCGGCTTGAACACCAGCAGCATGCGTTCGTTCCAGGGCTTGTCTCGGGCAAGATTTACGGCCTTCACCCCGCCGGAACTTAGGTCCACCTGTATGTAACTAGAGGTAGACCCGTAGTATGCGGGATCTGATTTGTGTCTTCCGAGGATGGAGAACGCCCCGCCTGCGAAGCGGAGGTAATTGATTTCAAATTCCGGATACTCCCCTCTTACTTGCTCAAGCACAGCGTCCACGGACATTATTCCTGATGGAGCATCCTCTGCGGCACCAGCACTGGCAGGGACAAGAGCGCTTTGTACAATGGTAAAAGCAATCCAGCTACCGGTAACACTTAGAAGTAGGTTAAATACCAAGCTCCACACCCCAATTACCCGGTGCAGACTGGAGAAAAAAGAGCGGCTGCTTTTAAAGGAAACGCGCTGCCGGAAAGAAAGTACCTTCCAAATGGACCTGCGGTAAAGGATAGAGCCGGTGATAGAGAGCAAGATCAGGGACAGTCCGCCCAGCAGCACTAGTATTTTTCCCGGTGTGCCGGAGAGCAGGTTGTAGTGAAGATCAAGTAGTACATGCACCAGGCGCTTGTCCGCACGCGCCACGGTTGCCAGTGCTTTCCCTGTTTGTGGGTGCACAAAAATCCATTTACGGATGCCATCTTTCCTGATCTCATACTTCAGTGCCTGGTTCGGGTCTTTAGGAAGCTCCGGCACCCGAATGTCACTGCCAGGGTAAGCCTGCAGGATCCGCTTTATGGAGTTGTCTATCCTAAGGCCGGCAGCAGGTGCCTCCAAAGTGGAGTGGCTGGCGAATTGTGCATGGTCAATCTCATGATGGAATACCAGCACCGATCCCGTGATACTTGAGATCAACAGGAAGATTCCTGCCAACAGCCCCAGCCAATGATGGATGGAGAAAGTCCTTTTCACCCGCTTCTTCAAAATCTTAGTTTGTATCCTGTTTCCTACAGGCAGCTTTCGCAAGGCTATCTTCCGAAAGCTGCCTGTCCTGCTATAATGATGCATTGCAAATCTATGCGGGAATCACCTAATGTCAAAGCTTATTTAAAATTAATCTAAATAAGCTCTTGCCTTTTTGTTTTTCAGCCTTACTTTTGTCCAACCAACGTATTTATAATTATTCTAAATAATAACTGATGAAAAAACTTTTACCACTGCTGGCCATGTGCATGTTGCTGTCGGCCAGTGCATTTTCCCAAACGGGCAGCATAAGGGGAACAGTACTTGATACAGAGAATCAGCCTGTGTCCTTCAGCAGCGTGTTCCTCAAAGGCACCAACACAGGCACTACCACCAATGAGAAAGGAGCCTTTAATCTGGAGCGGGTGAATGCCGGAGAACACAGACTTATAGTTTCAGCCATAGGTTTTGAGCAGAAAGTCATAGCAGTTACGGTAAATGCAGGAGAGACCCAAACGGTGCAGGTAAGCCTTTCGCCAAGCCAGCAGGGGTTGAACGAGGTGGTGATCTCCGCCAGCCGCACCCCAGAAACCATTGACCAAGTCCCCTCCTCCATTACCGTGCTTTCCCGAAAAGCCATTGAGGAAGACCTGATGGTAAGCACGAACATCATAGATATTCTCAGCAACAAAGTGCCAGGCCTTGCGCCAAGCACAGGCACCAGCAGCAACTGGGGCCAGACACTTCGTGGCCGTGCCATGCTGGTCATGATCGACGGGGTGCCGCAATCAACTCCCCTTCGTAACGGCGCCGTGGATATGCGTGCACTGGATCCGGATGCCATTGAGCAGGTCGAGGTAATAAAAGGAGCCACCGCCATTTACGGAAACGGTGCAGCGGGTGGTCTTATCAACTACATCACCAGAACGCCGCGTCAGCAAAAGCCTCTTAGCGCCCGCACTTCGCTGGGCATGACAGGTTCACTGGTGGATGCTGACAACAGCATTGGCGCCAGGGTAAGCCAGATGTTCTACGGCAAGACAGGCAAGTTCGACTATGTGCTGAGCGGTGCCTATGAGCAGAGCGGTGAGTGGAAGGATGCCGAGGGGGATGTGCTTCCTCCGGACTATGGCCTGGGCGAGACCGATTCTTACAACGGCTTTGTAAAGCTTGGCTATGACTTTACCCCCTTTAACCGTGTGCAGCTGACCTACAACTACTACAGCAGTGAGCAGAAGACGAACTATGTGCCGCAGTACGGGAACTACCAGAACAGGCAAAAAAGCACAGCCGTGCTGGGCGAAACGCTTGGTGTGCCGCAGGGCGTGCGCTCCAACCACAACCTGCACCTGCGCTTCTCCGGGGAGCAAGCCTTCCTCAGCAGCCGCTACGAGGCAGACGCTTACTTCCAGTCAGTGGACAACGTGTTTTTCTGGTCTCCTAATTTTGAGTTCGGCGGGCAGTCCCTGGTCTCCTCTGTAAAAAAGGGGGCAAGAGGCTTGCTCACCACGCCTTACAAAATCAGTGCTTCTGTTGAGGGAGATGTGACCTATGGCCTTGATGTATTGAATGACATTACTTCTCAACCGCTGGTGGACGGCCGCATATGGGTGCCGGAGATGAACATGCTCAACGTCGCGCCTTTTGTGCAGCTGAAGACTGCCATTGCCGAAGACCTGATCTTTAAAGGCGGATTTAGAGCCGAGAAAGTAAATATTGAGGTAGAAGACTACACCACGCTCAGAACAGTAAACCCTACCACAGGAGAGATCGACAACCCGGGCTTTGCGGTAAAGGGCGGTGAGCTGGGCTACAATGCCTACCTTTTCAACGCCGGGTTGCGGTACAACAAATTTGAGTTGTTCACGCCGTACGCCAGCTTCTCCCAAGGCTTTTCTGTGGCCGATATTGGAGTGATGCTACGCTCGGCGAGAGTAGACGATATCAGCAAGATCAGCACCGAGGCCATCGTGATCAACAACTATGAGGCAGGCTTTGTGAGCAAGTTCCGCAAGCTGAGGTTTGAGGGAGTGGGCTTTGTCAGCACCTCCGAACTGGGGGCAAGCGGCCAGTACAAAGACGGTGTGTTCGTGGTCATGCGCACACCGGAGAAAATCTACGGAGTTGAGGCGACTGCCGACGTTTCTCTGCTGGATAACCTGAGTTTTGGTGCTACCTATTCTTTTGTAGAAGGAAAGATGGATGTGAATCAGAACGACAAGTTTAGTGATGCAGGGGATGTTTACCTGGGCGGTGAGCGCATCTCGGCTCCTAAATACACGGCCTACCTTCGTTATGCGCTGTTTGAAAACAAGCTTGGTTTCAACCTGCAGTACACGGGCATCGGCGCCAGAGACCGGTTTGAGCTGAATGAGAAGGGAACTTATAATTTCTATCAGGGGCCTGTGGAACCTTACCAACTGGTGAACCTGTCTGCCAGCTACAAAATGAGCAAGAACACTACGTTCAATATAGGCGTGGAGAACCTGTTTAACGAAGATTACTTCCCTGCGCGCTCGCAGTGGTTCACTTCCCCGACCCTGTACACAAAAGGCAAGGGGGCAGCCTTCAACGTATCAATGGTGGTAGAGCTGTAGAGCAGGTACTAAGACAAACAGGCAGCAGCGCCCCAAGTACTGGGCGCTGCTTATACTGGCAAGCCTGAAGAGGCAATGCAATGCTGCCCGTGCCCCTCATGACCACAGTGGATTAGAATGCACCAATAAAAGTAACTAAGCTTTATGTGTGATACCCGGACGCTCAGTAGCAAAAACAACACCTACATCAGCCATTGCGTAGGCTGCAGGTCCGTCAGCCTTTGGCATAACAACCTTATTGTAAGCTTCACTCCTGAACAGTTTTTCGCCTTCAGCAACCTCATCCGCAGGTACAGCTTTGCTGATGGTGCCATGCCATTTCCGGATGAGCTGGAGCGTATCATGATACGCCTACCCCATAAGGATTTCACGATGGCTTTTACCGAAGCGGAATGGGTGAATCTAGGTGAGGTTGTTGAGGAGGCACTGTACATGCGCCAGATTTACGAGATGCTGGAGTAGATGCAGCATTTGTTAGCAAAGCGGGTTTCTCTAATCATGCTTTTACACCATGCACGTTTGAATGGCTTCTGATCAAGTATATGCACCCCTCTAACTATGGAAATGTTATTCTGGCTATCGGCGTGCCAGCCATTTGCGTTAGCTGAAAAAGTAGCAGCAGTCCTTCTGAGCTTTGCCGAAGATTTCTGATGCCAATACAGGGAAGACCAACCGGCATAAAAGCCAGCCGGTTCTATTAGTAGATTGCCCCTTAATTTACCGAAATCGCCATTTCAAAAGAAAAACAGAATATTACTTCCTTCCTGAATACTCTAGAGCCGTTATCAGAGGAAGAACGGTTGTTTGAAATTTATTATGTCAAGTTTAATAACAAAAAAACTTGACATAATGGAGAGAGGAGGGCTACCTTTGCGGGAACAATATGGTGAAGAACAAACAGCTATGAGCATCATGCAGCAAGTCCGGGAAAGAATTGAACAGGCCCATCCCGGTCAGCTGTTGACTTATGCTGATTTTCAGGTAAATGATAGCCAACTGGAGGCCCTGGCAGCGGCGCTCAGCCGCCTGGCCAGGCAAGGGGTGATCAACCGACTGGCAAAAGGCCGCTACTACAAGCCGAAGGAAACTGTTTTCGGGAAAGTAAGACCATCCGAAAAAGAGATCATTAAGAGCCTGAGCACTTCCAAGGGCAAAGTCAAAGGGTACGAGAGCGGTTTGGGGCTATACAACCAGCTGGGTCTGACCACGCAGGTTCCCCGGGAGGTGACGCTGACGACCCGCAAGCAACGCCGGGTGGCGAACGTCGGGAAAACCAAAATCCGTTATGTTCAGAGCCCTACCAACTTCAAGGAGTCTGACATTGACAAGCTTCAAGTCCTGGACGCACTGCGCGGTTACAAGAAGATCCCGGACCGCAACAGCGAAAAGACGATCCTCATTCTGCTGGAGTATATCAGAAAATTAGCCGAAGGCGATATGGATCGGCTCATGGAGTTGGCGCTGGACTACAACCCCGCTACCCGTGCCCTACTGGGAGCCCTGTTGGAGCAGCTGGGCTATGCACAGGTGGCGGATAGGCTAAGGCAGTCGCTCAACCCGCTGACTAAATACAAACTGGGCATTAGCGAGAGCATTTTGCCCAACAGAAGAGACTGGAATATCATATGAACCTGCACCAAAACCCGGAGGTGTTTCGGGACGCTATTACGGCCACAGCAGAGGCCCTGCAGATCAGGGATGTGTATGTGGAGAAGGATTACTGGGTGACGCTGGTGCTCTATAGGCTGGCCCACTCCCCCTACGTGGAGCAGGCCATCTTCAAGGGCGGTACCTCCCTATCCAAAGCCTATAACCTGATCGAGCGCTTTTCAGAGGACATCGATCTGGCTATTAACGCGCTCGAAGGCATGACTAACAACCAGGTCATGCAGCTGATCCGCAAAATCTCAAAAGAGATCACAAAGGACATGGTTGAGGTAAATGATCCGCACCGAGCCAGCAAAGGCTCCCGCTTCCGCAAAACGCTGCATGAATACGGAGCCACTGTGCAGGGAGACTACGGTCAGGCAACCGACAAGATTCTGGTGGAAATCAATTCCTTTGCCAGCCCTAATCCACACCAGCTGATGCCAATCAAGACCTACATCAGCCAGTTTATGGCTCAGCGCGGCTTGCTGGACCTAATCAGGCAGTACGGCCTGGCTCCTTTCGAGGTGAACGTGGTCAGCCTGGAGCGCACCTTCACAGAGAAAGTACTCGCCTTGGTGCGGGCCTCTTATGCTGAGAACCCCATAGATGAGCTGGGTAGTAAAATCCGCCATGTCTACGACCTGCACGCCATGCTGAAAGCACCTGCAGTAGTCTCCTTTCTGCACAGCGAGGACTTCTTCCAAATGATCAAGGCCGTGCAGGCCGATGATGCCCGCAACAGCGAGTTCCAGGGGGACTGGGCTCTGCATCCGCTGGATGCCTGCCTGCTGTTTGCCGATGTGGGCAGAGCCTGGAAAACATTAAACTCTGCTTACCAGCAGGAATTCCGTTCCCTCGTGTATGGCACGCTGCCTGACCCAGAGGAGATAATTGCCGTCTTGGGAACGGTCGCTGCACGCCTCCAGGTATTTGGAGGCAGGAAGAGTTAAGTCAGATAGGTAGCATTGACTTAGTGTAATTAGTCCCACAAGCTGTGGGATTAACTGCTCCTCAAACTATAGAACTAAATAATAAGAAATCGCACAGGCCGTGCACAGCCACTTTTCCTGGTAATACTCCGCTATATCTCACCGGCTATTGGCTGGCTTCGAAGGTAAGGAAGTGGTTTCCCACCTGTATAAGCGTAGGTTTTCTTATCAGTCTGCTTCCCTTCTTTGTATCCTGAGATTTCCAATTCCATGGCGGCCGGCAGAGTCTTCACCGTCGAGAAACCATAGGTCTGGGTATGAAACTCCGTGACGCCCTCGCCTCATAGGAATAGTTCTCCTCTGTCAGGTGTTCCTGCTCCTACTCCTACTCTCTTGCCCTCCGCCCTGTTATAAATGCTTGTGATACGCTTTGGAAGTAAAGCTGCTCGACTGTATCACCAACTCATCTCATTAATCAAAATACCAGTTTGATTTGTGAGACGGCAATTCGGGACCCACTATACACAGATCTTGCATATTGCTTACAAGCATCGCTAAAACGGTCGTTTTACGGGACAACTGCTGTCAACTTATTTCTGTACAACTTAAAGCTTAATTGGTCTTCTCCTGAAATAGGTTGACAAAAGTTATTCCGCCAAACGGCAGCTTTCTGGGACGGATAATTGAGGTTTTACCGGCGGATAATTAGATAGCTTCTCCAGGGTAAATAGCACCTGACCCTCTCCGGAGCGGACCATAGACTACGTATATTGATATCTTTACTTTCAGTATTAAAATGGGGCTCTGAATAGCTGCAGGACTGATGCTGCAAGGAGCAGAGAGTACCTGAAAATATCTTCCAGTAGGTCATTGTAATTCCAATGCTCTGATGGTATATTTCACAAAAACACATCGGACCTATAGCAACAGTGCCTTAGTCGGCAACAACAAAAAAGCAAGATGAAAGATTGGTATAAAAAGTCTAAAGAGGAAGTTTTAGCAGAACTCGGAACCTCTCCTAAGGGTATTTCAGATACTGAGGCAGATGTGCGCCTGCAAGAGCACGGCCCAAACAAACTGGCTGAAAAGAGGCAGAAAAGTCCTTTTAAACTGCTGTTACAGCAATTTACCGAAACGATGGTGCTGATTCTGATAGCAGCAGCATTGCTCTCCCTGTTTCTTGGAAAGACTACAGAAGCGGTGGCCATTATGGCGATTGTGCTTCTTTTCGGTTTTCTCGGGTTTTTCCAGGAATATCGTGCAGAGCGCGCCATGGCCGCACTGAACCGGATGGTAGTTCCCAAAGTGAGGGTGAGGCGAAACGGGGCAGCCAAAGAAATATCGGCCAAGGAGCTTGTGCCAGGTGATATAGTAGAGCTGGAAGCGGGTAATGTCGTGCCTGCAGATCTTCGGGTGTTAAGTGCTTTCAATCTCAAAATTCAGGAGTCAGCCTTAACAGGAGAGTCCGAGCCAGTAGAAAAGGATGTTGATCCTATAAACCGGGAGGATGTGCCGATAGGTGACCGCAGGTGCATGGCTTTCAAGGGAACAGTGGTAACTTACGGAAGAGGGGTGGGCATTACTGTTTCAACCGGCATGGGAACTGAGCTGGGGAAAATTGCAAACTTAATTGATACCGTTGAAACAGGTAAGACACCGCTGCAGGAAAGGCTAGACAAGCTGGGTAAATTGCTGGCGCTGTTCGGTATTGTGGCCGCCGCCGCCATTTTTGGCATCGGCCTGTTACTGGGGGAATCCGCTGCGGACATGTTCCTGACAGCCGTAAGCGTGGCAGTGGCAGTGGTGCCCGAAGGGTTGCCTGCGGTGGTCACCATTACGCTGGCGCTGGGGGGGCAAAGAATGTTAAAACGGAATGCCCTGATCAGGAAGCTGCCTGCCGTAGAGACACTGGGTTCTGTTACCGTGATCTGCTCAGACAAGACAGGGACACTCACCCAAAATAAAATGACTGTAACGGCAGTAGACCTTCCTGGGCAGACAGTGGCGTTTCAGCCTGGAGCCACGGTAGAAGCAGAGGGGCCGTCAGCGGAAGCCCTTGACTTTGCGCTTGCCGTGTCGGTGCTGTGCAATGATGCTACCTTCAAAAAGGGTGCTGGCCCTGACTCGGAACAAATGGTAGGGGATCCGACAGAGACGGCTTTGCTTATTGCCGGGGGGAAGAGAGGCATTTACCAGGAAGACCTCCTGGAGAAGCTTCCAAGGGTGAACGAGCTTCCCTTTGACAGTGACAGGAAAAGGATGTCCACCGTTCATAAAGTGGATGCGGCTTCACCTGGCTATTTACAACCACTACAGAACACGTCTTTTGTGCTTTGCGCTAAAGGTGCCCCTGACATGCTTTTAACTGTTTCTGACTCTGTGTGGGTGGAGGGGAAGGAAGTGCCGCTTGATGCTGAATGGGAGGAGAAAATTTTAAAGGCAAACACCAGGATGGCCCAAAATGGGATCAGGGTGCTGGGGCTTGCCTTTAGAAGAGTGGATTCGGCAGAAGGTAAAGCGGATATGGAGAAAGGGCTTACCTTCATTGGTCTTGTGGGAATAATCGACCCGCCTCGGGAGGAAGTAAAGGCTGCGGTCGAAAAGTGCAGGCTGGCTGGCATAAGGCCTGTGATGATCACCGGAGACCATCCGCTAACAGCCGCAGCAATCGGCCGGGAGCTTCATTTCGGAGAAGGGTCAGAGGTCATAACAGGAGATCGGCTACAGAGAGCCGACGAAGATGAGCTCTTGGTATTAGCAGAAAACACCTCAGTGTATGCAAGGGTGTCTCCGGAAGATAAACTCAGGATAGTCAGCGCACTTCAGAGGCGGGGGGAAGTTGTGGCAATGACCGGTGACGGGGTGAATGACTCTCCTGCGCTGCGCAAGGCTGATATCGGCGTAGCGATGGGGATAACAGGGACAGATGTGGCCAAGGAAGCTGCAGACATGGTGCTGCTGGACGACAACTTCACGACCATCGTGGCTGCCGTGGAGGAGGGAAGGGTGATATTTGACAACCTGCTCCGGTTTATCAGGTTCTCCCTTGCCGGAAACATCGGTAAGGTGCTGATCATGTTGGTGGCTCCTTTCTTCGGCATGACAATAGCTCTGCAGCCGCTGCAATTACTGTGGCTGAATCTGCTGACTGACGGTTTGCTGGGGCTTGGCCTTGGGACAGAGCCGGCAGAGGAAGATATCATGAGAAGGCCTCCCAGAGATCCGGAGAAGGGTGCACTGGAAAAGAAAGACGCTTTTCAGTTAGTTTTAGTAGGGGCAACCATTGCCGCTACTTCGCTGGGCCTGGCCTTATACTACTATAACCCCGCTGATCCAGAAGACCACACCTGGCAGACAATGATTTTTGCCACTATCGGATTTGCACAGGTTTTCCAGGCGCTTGCCCTGCGCTCTTCAGCCCACTCAGCCTTTGCCGTAACTACCAATCCATTGATGATGGTGGTAGTTGTTGCCTCTGTATTACTGCAACTCGCTGTTATCTACCTGCCCTTTTTAGAAAGCTTTTTCAGACTTGTGCCTTTACCGTTAGAGGACCTGCTTATTTCAGTTGCGGCAGGCAGCGTAGTTTTTATTGTTATAAAGATTGAAAAGATGGTGTTAAGAGATAAGAAGCCTTGAGGCTACCGCTCTTCTACTTTGATGGTATAATCGCACTGATCAGAAATGAAGAGGCTTAATACTCGGCTTGCTCGTACCTAATGCATAAAGGAGAAGTATACTAAGATTCTTTTGAAGGGGTTATAGACTGCGACAGAACTTGCTGAAATTTGACATAGAAAAATCTGCTGCTGCAGCCACCACACCTGCTCCTGTTTTCCGATAAGTTGTGACGTAGTCTATATCTAAAAAACAATAAACACGTTAAACAGTATATCAAACTAAGAAGAGTCTCCGTCGAAACCCGATTGATGAGTGATAAGAAGGGAATAGAGATAGACTATTGCCCAAACTACCGTGGTGTATGCTTGACCGAGGAGAACTGGAGAAGAACACTGAGCGCTCGGCAGACCATTACTCCAAAAAGAGAAGTACGATTCTGACTATATAAGAATCTCTCACCAGCTGAAGGAACGTGTGTAGCCCCCGTGCATGAACTAAGGGATATTGCCTGTACTGATGCAGGCCTTCCCCGTACAATATTTTTAATGTATCTGCCAGAGTTTATCCCACTATCATTAGAAGGCAAGCTCGCCGCTATCCTGGAGCAGGGCATCTTCCTTATAATCCGCACCCAAGGAGAGCATTATGTGGCGCTCTACGACATGAGCAGTTTTTTCTGTGAGGTGTGGCACGACACTGCCACCGATAAGGTCCTGTTGGCAGTGGGCTTTGAAGGCACCAGGCGGCTGGAGCCGTACCTGCAGCTGATCGAGCTGCAGGAGCTCTAACTCTCCGGCTTTCTCCCTTTTTTCGGAGCTCCGCCTTGGTAATTAGATGCTGTCTACCTGTCTGATGTAGCGGTAGCAGGTGCCTGGGTCGAAAGAGGTGCAGCCTATTACTCACCAGAACTTCTGTGTTCAACGCTTTTTAAGACGGGCAATGTCTCTGCTTGTTCCAAAATACCCGGTATTCGATACAGCATGTCTCGTCCTGCTATAGGTTGACACAAAGTCGACAAAAATGAAGGAAAGAAAACTAAGAGAACGGATAGTAGCCGAGTACCTCCTGGGCGGGTTGAGTTATCGTACACTGGGAGAGAAACACGGCATAAATTTTTACCAGATCCGCCGTTGGGTTCTCAAACACGAAGGGCAGATGAAGAATCCACCAAAAGTTAAAAGTGTCAAGCCTTCTCCGGATTTGCAAAGAGATATCCCTCTTTCCAATGACGTGAAGGAACTCCAGGCCGAGCTTCGTAAGGCAAGGCTTCAGAATGAGGTGCTTTTAGAAGTGATCAAAATAGCCGAGGAGGAGCTCGGTATCCCAATTCGAAAAAAGGCTGGCACCAAGCAATCATGAGAGTAGAGCAAAGGAGGCCTTCCTACGCTGTGGGGATGCTTTGCTCATTGTTTGGTTACAGTAGACAGGCCTATTACCAGCAGATAAAAGCCCAGGAGCAGCAGGCCCTGCAAGAGGACCTGCTCTTGCAGGAAGTGTTGCGCATCCGTCAAACCCAAAAGCGGCTGGGCGCTCGCAAGCTGCTGGTGATGATGACCTACTTTATGAGCGAACACCGGATAGAAATGGGCCGGGACGCCTTTTTCGAACTGTTGCGTGAGCAGGGCCTGCTCATCAGGAAACGAAGGCGCTCCAGGCCCCAGACCACCTTCTCCAGTCATTGGCTCCGAAAGTACAGCAACCTGATTATAGGTTTTGTTCCAGTAGCACCTAATCAGCTGTGGGTGAGCGATATCACCTACATTCATTTGCAAAGCGGGTTTGCCTACCTGAGCTTGATTACCGATGCCTACAGCCATAAGATTGTGGGTTTTTACCTCTGTGAGGACCTCTCTGCCTATGGATGTAACTGTGCCCTGGAGATGGCTCTGAGGGGAAATCCTATCCATCAGGGGCTTTTCCATCATTCCGATCGGGGGCTGCAGTACTGCAGTTCCGGCTATGTAAAGCTCTTACAGGATCATGCTGTTGCTATCTCCATGACACAGAAAGGGGACCCGCTGGAGAACGCACTTGCTGAGCGAGTGAATGGCATCCTTAAAGAGGAACTGCTGGAGGTGGTTTACCCTACCTTCGCTGCCGCACAGCTAGCCATAGCTGAGGCCATCAGTATCTATAACTTTCAGCGGCCGCATTCAAGCGTAGACATGCTTACTCCTGTAGAGGCACACGCCAGAACCGGAGCATTGAAAAAACACTGGAAGAATTATTATGCTATCAAAAAAAGTAAAACAGGTGTTGATGGAACATCTCATGCAGGACAAACCGTGGGCGAAAAGACTATAAGTGTAAAGCTATAGCCGGACATGGAAGCAGAATCCGGATGAATAACTTTTTAGGCATCATTGCTCAAATAATATCCAGTGTAAAGGGCTTGCAGGACTAAGTATTATGTGTAAACTTGATGAAGTATTAATCTAAACAACCTGTCAACTTTTCTGTACAACTCTATTTTAAGTGGCTAAATCAGAGCGAACTTGAAAAAAGCTTTTCAAGTTCGCTCTGATTTAGTTGAAGTGCCTGGATGCGTTTTTCCACCTGCCTTAACCCATTCCGTCTGCTTTTCTCGTTACTTTCTCCTATCTCTTTTTTCTTATACGGCTCTGCCTTTGTTACCATATTCCAGATAATGACGGCTAGCTTCCTTGCTGTTGCCGTAATTGCAGCTATTCTCCCTTTCTTGAAGGCTATCCTTTTGAAAAACGGGGTGAGTTCATGGTCCTTTTGGTTGCCAATGGAATTGGCCGCCTGGCGAAGCGCTATTGCCAAACAGGACTTACCCGATGGTGTGTGACTGCTGATAATACGGCCGCCGCTTACCTTGTTATTTGGGACCAGACGCAGCCAACTGGCGAAGCTCTTGGCTGTTGGGAACCTGTGCAGATCTTTTCCCATCGTCGTCAGCAGGCAAAGAACAGTACCGTAGCTGATCCCGGAAATAGCAAGAAGGTCAGTTTTAAAGTATTGGTAGGCTATCTTGGGAACATTGAACTCAGGTGAATTCTTACTGCTCTTCTTTTTGCTTTGCTTCAAGGCTTTCTCTTCGAGTTCAGATATTATGGTCTGCGGCGCATGCTTCATCAGAGAACTCTCAATCATCTGGTCACACTCCCTGAGGGCTTCCTCGTAGAGCCTGTAGAAGTTCAGGCAAGACTTCAGCTCAAACAGCAGCTCTTCCCGCCAGGAGCCATGGAGCGCCTCGGCGATCTGCTGTTGGGTCTTTTTCATCCTCACATCCACCAGCGAGGCAAGGTGCTGCGGATCCCGGCTCCCCGCCAGGATCGCCTCTATTATCGCAAGTCCTGACTTGCCGGTAATGTCACGGATGGCCACGTCAAGCCTGATGTTCATCAGCCGGAGCGCCTTCTGCATTTTGTGCGTGTACCTGGAGATTTGCTCAACCAGGTGCTGCCTGTGGTAATAGTAGGTGCGCATCTCCTGGAGCGTGTCGCTCAGCAGAAAGCTACCCGACAATAGTCCCAGGGAATGCAGCTTCTGGATCCACATGCAGTCAAGCACGTCCGTTTTGCGCCCCTGCACATTCTTTGTCTGGCTTCCCCCGACAAGCAGCACTTCAAACCCGGCTTTCTGGAGTGCGTTGAAAAGGGTCTGCCAGTAGGTCCCGGTGCTTTCCATGGCTACTGATGTGACTCCTGAGTCACGCAAGTGCTCAATCAGCTCCTCATGGTCTTTGGTGCAAATCCCAAAGGAGCGGACATTCCCCCTGACTTGGTCTGTGGCAACGAAATGGCTGCGGGATCCCACGTCTATGCCAGCAGCGTGTGGGTTAACGATTTGAAGTGGTAGTGCTTTTCCCATGGCGTTTCTTTTTCATTTTGAAATAGCTTCAGGGAATGTATTCACTAGTATAAGATTTTTTCTGTACGGGATTCTTCGTAGAGATCACCAGTTAATTCACCAAATGCCCATGCATAGCAAAGGCCTATACATTCCAGCCCAGATTTCAGGAAGGACTTTCCAAGTACCATTAAGGTAAGGAGCTTATTACTGAAGCAAACTCAAGATAAGAAAATTCTATCTGCTGAGGAACTTCAGTTGTCATGCGTATTTAACAGTGCTCGCTCTATCCTTCGATTTCAGGGCAAGAAAGCCTTAGTTGTTAACTTAATTTGTTAGTTATTCCGTTTATCCTCCCAAACCAGGAGGATAAACGGAATAACTAATTTATATCATAATTAGGCGGTAGTTAAGTAAAAATGCAACCAGTTTATCAATCTCAGGGTCGTTATAATAAAAAGTGTATAACTATGAAAAACCATTTAAAGTTAGTGTTCCTCTTATCGCTACTGCTTTTAAGCTGTGAGAAAGACAAGTTGAGTGAGACCTTGGACTTTAAGGACTTTACAATCGAAGCACCATCTAACTGGGAAAGCTTTACAAGTCAAGGTTACGATTCAAAAACTGGAGGCATAACGAATGGAAAGGATGAATTAACTTATGATTACGGTTGGTATGCGTATGACTTTAAGAATGAAACTACTGCTACTCATACTCGAACTTCAACCACGATTGATGGAAGACCTGCTTTGATAGTGAAGCCTATTGAAAAAGGAAAAGGTGTTATTGGTGTATTTATTCAAGTTGACAGCCAAAACAAATTCAACCTTTCAGGTCTGGACATCAAAGATGAAGATACTGTTTTAAAAATTTTTGAATCAGTAAAGTTCTAAAAGAACAACAGAAAACAAGCGCCTAACACTGTACAAACTGTATGTTCGGCTGATGCCTCCACATAGCCTGTACCACCCATTGTATACAATGCCTTCATTACCGATCATTTAGTGTAGGTAGAATTATTTATATAAGTTATTTCTTAAACTATTAAAGTGTCAAGAAGTTGTACACCGTTTTAGTGTAATATTTAAAAAATTCTTATATTGATATAATAAAATTTAACCTTAAAAAGAAGTATATTATGGGAATCAAACCAGGACCAAAAAGAATTGCTGATTCAACTGGAAAACCAGACAGGCGTCAACGAGATAATAGGGAAACGCCCAAAAATACACCATCACTAAAGCCACATAAGCATAAGAAAGGGGATTAATTAATACACCCTCAAAAGTGAGAAATTATCCTTACTCCTATCGTTAAAGTCTGATAGAAATAATATGGTAAGATATTTTATCACTTGCAATAGGACATGTCACAATAGAGATTTAGTATAAAGGGACAGTAGTATCAAATATCGCTTTTAAATAAAAAAGGCTGCAGTTTAAACTGCAGCCTTTTTTATTTAAGGTCCTAGGTTTGGGACACGACAGCAACCTAAAAGCAATCAGCTTTCAACCCTGTAGCAAGCCATTGGCAACCAGGTTAAATCTATCATCTTAATTGATGCTCCTCTCATAGTAGTAGCTGAGATGCCTCAGCAAACTGTCGTTTTACGGGACAAACAACACAATGAGATTATGTTAATTATTAATTTACTATATGGTATATTCGTTAGCCCAGTTCCGGTTATCTGTCAAAAACGACAGATAACCGGAACAGTCTTCCGTTTATACATAAGTTATAGCCAATGGTAAGAACCCAACACGTAATGAAGAAAATTTTCCTGATTTTGACACTTTCCCCTTTTTCCTTGCTTGCGCAGCAAAGCGACATAGGAAACTGGTTTATCTACTTTGGTGACAAAAAGATAAACAATAGATTCAATTGGCACCACGAAGTGCAGTATCGAAACTTCAATTTTATCGGTGATACAGAACAGCTACTGCTCCGTACGGGCATAGGATACAATCTGACCGAAAATAACAACAATGTTCATTTAGGTTATGCTTTTATATACAGCGAACCATACACTGCAGGAACCGATGACAAGACCAATTTCAACGAACATCGTGTTTACCAGCAGTTTATTACAAGGCAAGTATTTGGCAGAGTTTCTGTTCAACACCGGTATCGTTTTGAGCAACGATTTTTTGAGGACGACTTTAGACTTCGTCTTCGCTACTTTCTAGCAGCAAATATTGCTCTCAACCACAAACAAATGGAAGATAAAACTGTCTATTTATCAATTTATAATGAAATTTTTATGAACACAGAGCAATCCTATTTTGACAGAAACCGACTCTATGGAGGAATTGGATATAGGTTCTCAAAATTTGCAAGAACCGAAATAGGAATTATGAATCAAACCACTAACAATGTTTCTCGAAATCAATTTAATCTGATTACCTTTCTGAATTTTTGAAAACAAGCGGAAAAGCCGAAAACCGTTCTACAAAGTAGGCAAAACAATAATAATAAACGAATGAAAAGTATTAAAATTCTAGCTGTAGCTATTGCTACTACGGTAATGGGGGCTTGTAATAATCAGCCCGAACAAAAAACAACAGAAATCCCCACAGAAGTGGAAGAGAAAGTGAAGCCACTTATCCAAGAAGTTTTAACAAAAGAACAGAGAGATGCTTTGTCCCCTGATGATGTGATAAAATCCTTCAAAGAAGGTAATGAACGCTTTGTAACCAATGAATTAACAGCAAGGGACCATTCTGCACAAGTGAGAAAAAGTGCAACAGGACAATTTCCTAAGGCGGTAGTGCTTTCTTGTCTTGATAGCCGAGTTCCCGTAGAAGATGTTTTTGACAGAGGTATTGGCGACATCTTCGTAGGTCGTGTAGCAGGTAATTTTGTGAATGAAGACTTGTTGGGAAGTATGGAATTTGGTTGTAAAGTAGCAGGTGCAAAAGTCATTTTGGTACTTGGCCACGAACACTGCGGAGCAATTAAATCAGCTATTGATGATGTGAAATTGGGCAACATTACTGCAATGCTTTCCAAAATCAGACCTGCTGTGGAGAAAGTGAAGTATGAAGGAGAACGAACCTCTGGAAACCCTGAGTTTGTTCATCAAGTTTGTGAAAGCAACGTAAAAAACACTATTGAACAGATACGAATAAATAGTCCAATCCTTAAAGAAATGGAGGATAACGGACAAATTAAAATTGTGGGAGGTGTTTACGATATGGATTCAGGAAAGGTGACATTCCTTGAATAGAAAAAATGGCTATAACGAATAAGGTTTCGTTCTGTCTGCAAGTTCGAGAATTAAACCTTATTTGTTTTGGCTAATCGTATGCGATACGACCAAAAAACAAAATCTTTGTCAAAATGTTGATGAAAGATTTGATTAACATCAAAACGATTTTAGCCTTTTTAACAATTGATTTATGAAGTATTTACCAAACAAACTTTTTGTAACTGTTGCAACAATGTTTTTCTTGACAGCCTGTGGTGACATAAGCAATAAAGTTGACAATAAACTTAACGAATTACAAAACAAGACGGAGTCTTTAGATTCTTTAATAAATAAAGAAGTTGACAAGGTTTTAACTCTTGACTCACTCATAAATATAGAAAGTGACAAGGTTAAAAAACTTGACACTTTAATAAATAAATCATCTTCTCAACTTGATTCAATCTCAAAGAGAGGAAGTAAGTTATTAGAAAAAATCACCAATTAATTTTAGTTATATGAAATGTCCAAATTGCAATGTGAATTTAGTAATGACAGACCGCAGTGGTATTGAAATTGACTACTGTCCAGATTGTCGTGGAGTCTGGCTTGATCGTGGAGAGCTTGACAAAATCATTGAACGCTCTTCACAAAATGGTAGGAATGCACAACAAGAAAATTATTCTGACAAACAAAGATATCCCACAGACAAGGAACATCAATACAAAAAGAAAAAGGGATTGTTTGGGGAATTGTTTGACTTTTAAAAAACTAAAAACTATTCTAAACTCAAGTCGACAACAGAAAATTGACAAGAACCACTGGCTATAACAGCGGTTTGGCGTAATGGCGGGTGCAGTGCTTCGTATGACAGTTTTGTGGTAGGTTCAAGTGCAGCGCTTCGATTAAACTTTTGTGATAAAAATCCGCCACTACGCCAAGCCGCAAAACGTTGTATGTTACTTATATCAAAAGATATGAACAGAATTCAAGGAGTTTTGAAACTACAACAGCTGCGATGTTCTATCTTTATTGCTTTGGTTGTTCTGCTTCCCAGCAAACTTCTTGCACAAAAAGAATTCTATACTCCAAAGTCGCTATTAATCCCTCTTCACGACCAAAAGAATCAGCTGCATCTTTCAATTGGCAGAGGTGGTGGCTATGACTTTAACCTGTCATATGCCTTTACGGACAAGCTGGCATTATTTTCTGCTGCAACCTTCGATAATGACACTAAGAAAAGAATCAGCATTATTGGCGACAGGTATGATGTTGATCGGCATGATTTTGTCATCAAAGGCGGATTAGGTTATTTTACCAAGACTGAGAATGCTGAGTTTCCCATTATAGAGGCATACGTGGGTACGGGTATCACCAAGATTGACAATTATTGGTACTTTAAAGGCGATACAGATGGAGAAGTCACGCAGGCGCGATATTGGAGCGTGTTCGGGCAATTTAATGCAGGTAAAAGAGTATCGGAAAGTGAGTACGGGCTCGGGCTAAGGTTCACATATTCACAGTATATTGATTTCAGCTTTTACGACACCTATTCTGCTTCTACAAAGAGCAGTTATAAAAAACTAAGAGGCCTGACTGCTGACCCTGCCATAAGTGCGGGTTATAATCTATATGGGGTAAACATAAATGCACAGGTAGGGGTGGGAATTCCTTTAATTGCACCATCTGTAGAGCGAACAGACACTCATACCGCATATGAAGGGACAACTGAAATAAGAACTGTTATAAATTCGGAGGAAAAAATTCGCTTATACTCTTTTATAGGCAGGTTGAGCCTACAATACAAACTAAACTTTAATAAGAAGAGGTAAAAAAGCAACATACAACAAGGTTCAGCCCTTAGGCTTGGCTACGCCTCGCCCATCAGCTGCACCAGCACGTTGGCCACCCGTCACATTCATCTCAAAAATCGTCGTTTTTTGGGACGGGGCAGAGGGTCAACAGGTCAGATGCTCCCTTTTAAGGGCTTGAGCACAGTCTGTACGGCAGGCTGCTGAAAAGTGACTACCGACATTGCCCCTCCAAATCCACCTGCGCTTCCAGGACCCGGTGCAGCAAAGAAGGTTTGCTCCTTAAGTTACTAGGTATATGCTAACAATAAGTACATACGTGCTGTACTTCCTGTTAATCAAGTATATATTTTCTTGAAATATAAAACTTGTTAGATGGCAAACTCGTTATATATTTGTTAAAAAATAAGGGCTTCCACCTTGTGGAGCCCTTACTTCGACTAGCTAGCGCTTCTTTGCATAGAAGCAGAATGGTCGACCATTTGCGCGACGGACCTTTTTGCCCTTGATCGTCACGTACATGGTGCAAACCAATTCGTAGTCTGGGTGATTGGATTTGTCAATCATCTTCTTTCTACTTTTTTGGTTGAACAATTTATTTAAATAAGCCTAGTCAGAGTTGCGACCTCTGATCTAGGTTTTTTTTTGCCCGCATGTTATTGTTTGCGGGCAATGTCTTAAGTACTATTCCTCACCCTCCTCTTTAGAGACTTTACTAATCGAGCGCTTTATATCCTTAGGTCTGCGTTTAAGCTTGTAGATATCCTCTCCGTTATACTTCTCAGCTATAATTTCAAAAATCACCTTATAGTCAGTGTAATTGATACTTAGCTTATTAAAAACACTTGTTAGGGGCAGCGAGTAGTATCCACTGGTCTTTGTTAACTTAACACAGTTGTCTTCTTCTGTTTTAAAGGGCTTGAGGAAGATGTGTTGGTAGCTGGCAATATCTCCATCAAGAGCTACTTTGAAACAAGCTACTTCGCCTAACCTCATTACTTCTGCGGCCTCTGTGTTGAACCCCAATTTGCCAGATAAATGAATCGTTGCTTTCGCCTTATTATCTATATCTGATATTGATAAAAAATTCAATTCCATTTCCATGCTTTATGTGTGCAACGCCTTTTTACTCCCTTAATGCTATATATAGGTATTAGTAACCCAATACCTGTGCACAAATATATCACTTTTTCATAATAATCATTCGTTTGTATATAGTTTTATTCAAACAATTTTCTCCATCTATAGCTGATATTCACATTTTTACATGAATATATCTCTAAATCTCTCTTAATTAATTATTATATTATTCTTCTTAATTAAGAATAATAGCTCCTTCTAATAAACCTTTTATATGTAGCTTGCTCAATAAACTCTGTTTTTAACCTTATAGTTATGTCTATACTTTCTCTTTTTTCTGCCTTTCTATTCTCTTTTATAATATCCTTATACTTCCCTTGTGTAATTGTATAGGATATAATATCTTCTAAGGTTTATTGATATCTCTATTAATAGCTTTAATACATTCCTTAGTAGAATGCTGGTGAACTTTTTTAGCGGTACTGTGGTAGGTTAACCACAGTAATACATACATCTGCGTCAAGTTATCCCCGTTATACTCAACGGGGATACTACTTGTGTATTAAACTGTGTTCACACACGCAGAAGGTGGCCCAGCTCGCTTGGCGCAAAGGAAAGAAGTCAATATCTGCTCGGGCTACTGCCGGAGCCCCGCCTCTCCGTTCGGGCTCTGTTGCTAGCATTTTCGGGAAGCAGCTAAATTATTCCAATAGTATCTAGATGCGCTGTTTAGCTGCTCTTTCTTACTAGAATCTGAATCGGTGCAGTATAATCAAGACCAAGGGGTGGTGCAGAAAAAAAATGAGCCCGACGACGCGGGCTCATGGGACAATACAGTAAGGCACTTGCCTGCCAGCTAAACCACAGCTGGCAGATTATATCTTGATTATTGCACTTTATAACATAGCTACCATTATTTAATATTTACCACCTTTGTACAAAGGTTATACGATGGGAGAATACACAACTGCAGCAGACGATAACTTATTGGGCATAGGCGATAAAGCACAACTCAACGAACTGGAGGCGAAAGGGGTGCTAAGAGCAGAAGAGTACATGTTAGACCTAGACGATTCTGTTGAGATCAGCACCGGCTTAATCTTAGATATTCATAGAACTGCATTCGGAGAGATTTATGAGTGGGCAGGAAAGTGGCGCAATAAGGATTTGCAAGTAGGGGCCTACATACCACCTAGGCACTTTGATGTCCCACGGCTAATGGCTGAGTTCACCTATGACCTTAGATATCGGCTACAGAACAAAGTTGATAAGTATAAGGATACGGAAGCACTAGTGAGGGAGCTCGCCTGGGCACACCACAGGATGGTGCACATACACCCCTTTGTGAACGGTAATGGCCGCTCGGCTCGCTTGATCACTAATCTATTGGCCTACATGCATGGCTATCAGAGCGTGGAGCTGTATCAGCGAGATGGGGACGGCAGAAAAAAATATCTGCAAGCGGTGAAGCTTGCAGATACATATGATTTCTCAGAATTGGAGCAAATGATCAGGGAGCAGCTTAAGCCTTTATAAGCCGCCGCTCTTCCTTCACCTCTGCATAAAGCTTTTCCAGGCGGTCCTTGCTTACGCCCTGGTTCTCCAGCATCATAGAGCCATGCACTGACTTCACCACCATAGAGCGCACGAATGCCTCATCCTTCAGCTTTGGGTAACGGTCTCTTAGTTTCATGGTCTTTTCTTTAATAGAGTAATTATAGCGAATGCTGCTACAATGCAAACAGCTGTCATCAATGACGTTAGCAAAGATAGTTGTTTGTACACTACAAGCAATACCAGTACCAATAATAACAACAACGATAGTGCATACGATAATTCCAACCCAAAAGATAAAGCTGGTGAGGATCCGGGTGTAGGGACAGAGCATAAGGGAGAAAAGCATAAAGAAATAGAGGGTTTTGCAGAGTCAGCAAGCATTCCTTCTGTAGGTCCTGCAAGAGCTCATCCTGTCGATGCTTATACAATCCATAGCCTGTGGCTAACTGGTGATCCTGAACAGCACTTTGTCTTGCATAGATGAAAGTAAACGTCAGATTATGCATAAAGCTAAGTTTACTTTAACTTACTGTCCGTAAACTTAGTCTCCAACCGATGGCGCAACTCTACTCCCCTATATTTTCCAGAAAATACCTCAAATCCAAAGCCCAGAATTTCCATCTGTCCCAGTTCCCAGACTTGGCAAAGAAGCGGGCACTCATTGAAAAATGGCAGAGTGGCATTAAAAGTGGCAAAATCCTGAAGCAGAAAGAAGAGGAACTGCAGAGTGAGTTCCTGAATATTTTCTTTGGGGAGGTGCTTGAGTATGTGTACAGCCCAGAGGCAACGAGGTGGAACCTAAGCAAAGAGCACAAGTCTGACTCAGACAGTACAAAGGCTGACGGTGCATTGGGTTATTTCTGGATGTTCGGTAATGAACGCAAGGCAGATGTGAGGGCTGTGATTGAACTGAAGGACGCACGAACTGACCTGGACAAGCCGCAGAACCGTCTCCACGACAAGCGGAGTCCCGTAGAGCAAGCCTTTAGTTACGTTCCGAAGGCAGGCGGCAACTGCCGCTGGGTATTGGTCAGTAATTTTCTGGAGATAAGGCTCTACCACCACTCCGATCAGAGCCGCTATGAGCAGTTTGATGTGATGCAACTGCATGAAGAGGCAGAGTTGCTTCGCTTCCTATTTCAGGTGCACAAGGACCGGCTAATCCTGGAGCACGGAGAGTCGGCAACAGAACAGCTCTATAGGGAACGGCAGGCAGAGGAGCATAAGATTACAAAAAACTTCTATGGGGACTATAAAAAAGCTCGCTTAGACCTGTTCCGGCATCTCCACAGTCAGAACCCGGAGGTACCGGAGCTAACCATATTCCAGAAAACACAGAAGCTGCTTGACCGTGTAGTATTTGTGTGTTTCTGCGAAGATTTGACAATCATACCGCCATATACCTTCCGAGGTCTGCTAAAGGCAGTAAAGGAGGACAAATTTAATCGGCAGGACACTAGGATTTATGAGCGGGTAAAGGACTTATTCTTTGCCATCGATCAGGGCTACCCGGAGGAAGGAATCAATAAGTTTAACGGAGGCCTCTTCGCCCCCGACACTCTCCTTGACAACCTACAGATTAAAGACAGCACGCTTGAGCACATCATCTCCCTCGAGAAGTATGATTTTGCCTCAGATTTGAATGTGAACATACTGGGGCACATATTTGAGCAGAGCATCTCGGACATAGAAGAAACGAAAGCCGAAATAGCCGGACATGACTTTGAAGCAAAAGCAGGGAAGAGAAAGAAGGACGGTATATTCTACACTCCTGAGTACATTACCCGCTATATCGTAAAAGAAGCTGTGGGAGGATGGCTGCAGGATCGGCAACGAGAGCTAGGCTTCGAGAAGCTACCGGAGCTTACGGAAAGTGACTACGCCAGCATCAGATTCGATGCAAAGAAAAAGCTGGTGACAAACAAGGCGGTAGAGAAGCACCTGAAAGCCTGGGATGCTTACCGGGAGGCCTTGCGTAACATCAAGGTGCTGGACCCGGCTTGCGGATCCGGTGCATTCTTAAATCAAGTATTTGATTTCCTGTTCCAAGAGGGGCAGCGCGTGAACAAGGAGCTTGCCAGATTGCGCGGCGGACAGTTTGAGGCCTTTGACCTAGACAGACACATCCTGAACAACAACATATTCGGTGTGGACCTGAACGAGGAGAGCGTTGAAATCACTAAGCTCAGCCTTTGGCTCAAAACTGCTAATAAAAGCAAGGAGCTCACAACACTTGATGCCAACATCAAGTGCGGTAATTCCTTGGTCTCTGATCCGGCAATTGCTGGAGAGAAGGCTTTCGACTGGCAGCAGGAGTTTCCTGATATCTTCAAGCTGGGAGGCTTTGATGTGATAGTAGGGAATCCACCTTATGGAATCCTGATTGGCAAAGAAGACCAGCGTCATTTCATCGAACACTTTCCAAACACGAAGTACAAGACGAACCTTTACGTGCTCTTCCTAGAGAGAATGTTTCAAGTATTCGACAAAGGAGTGGTCCATTTCATTATCCCTAAGTCCCTCCTGTTTAACTCGTACTACGAAAGCATCCGAAAACACCTAATTGAGCGATCGGAGATAAACGAGATCTTCACTATAGCCGAAAAGGTGTTTGAGGATGCGGAAGTTGGCGGGAGCTTGTTGCTGCGGTTCACGATAATGGAAAATCCTGATCCAAGTAATATGGTGCGATTAGCATCTGTCGAAACAACCGAGAACTTTATCACTTCCTTGGACATAAAGGAAAACAGTTTGCCGCAATCATTCTTCCTAAGTGTCCCTAATTGTGAAATATCAGTTGTGTCAGCAGACTCCCAGTCGATACTGCAAAAGCTAAACAAGCTTAGCACCATAAAAGCCTACTACACTTTGAAGAACGGGCTGAACCCAGGAAACGTGAAGCACATTTTGATATCGGAACACCCCGAGACAGATAAGCACAGACCCATTATCTGGGGAAAAGACATATCGAAATACAGGATAGAGTGGTCAGGCGAATACATTAACTACGACAGCTCTTTAGGAGACCGGATCAGCTTGGAGGAGATAAAGTCTAAGGACGGCATGAACAAGCAAAACCGCATTGATTTTGCCTTGCGAACACCAGACTTATTTGAGCGGAAAAAGATTGTAATCAGAAAAACCGGGGACTCTCTTATAGCTTGTGTTGACAGAGGTAGTTATTACTTCGATACGCTGGTGCATGGCATATACCAGGAAAAGGAGGAATTTAATCTCGATTATCTGGTGGCCCTGCTTAACTCAAGACCTGCTACACTGTTTTACCGCTTGTTACATGATATCAAGGGTAAAGTCTTTGCTAAGATTAGCTTGGATAACTTGGCTTCATTTCCAATACCAGAGGGAACTCCAACGGAAAGAGAACAATTAGCCACAAAGGCAAGAAATGCAGCGGAGCAAACCCAGGAACTGTTCACGCTCTCTCAGAAGTTTCTAAAGTTGCTCTCCAGTGAGCTAGGTGTTAGCAAGCCTAGCAAGAAGCTGGAGAAATGGTATGAATTAACCTGGGAGGAGTTTGCCAAAGAACTAGTTAAGTTGAAAGTAAAGTTGAGCCTGGCTCAAAAAGCCGATTGGCTCTCCTATTTTGAGGCGCAGCAAAAAGCTGCTGCTCAAATACTGCAACAACGTCAACGTTTAGATGATGAGATAGATCAGATGGTTTTTCAACTCTATGGGCTCACGAAAGAAGAAATTGAGTTGATATACGATTAGCAACGAGTACTACTTACTTTACATAAAATAACTTATCGGCTGAACCGCCACAACAGGCATCAATTCAATATATACTCAGATTGAAAGCGACTTTTATAAATAGAGAGGATAATAAAGTTTAGAGGGCACTCCCAATGTGACTACCAGTTGTGACGGCTATAATCCATTCAAATAAATCGCGAACGCATCTGTGTTTACAACAGATCGTCAACGGTGAAAGCATGAGCTATAATAAAGGCTAAAACATCCCGACAGATATTTTCATAGAGGCGATGCACTTGACGTATACATTTCCCTTCTCTTTCCCGTCCGTGAAGGTTAACACCACCTAATCTGTGACCGCGGCGGCGAGCACCTCCACCCCTGCCGCTACTGCATGAAAGCTTTGGCCTCCGCTTCTCCTTTCGACTTCCTAATTTAGAAAATCTCTGGCAGAGCTAGGGGTTTCTGGAATTATCTCACCTTATAACCTTTTACAAACGTCCGTTTATAAAAGGTTATAACTATCTTTGCCCCGAGTTTCACCTATATAATAAGGAGTAGCGAAGATGAAGTACGTAGCCTACTACCGGGTCTCCACCAAGAAGCAAGGCCAGAGCGGGCTGGGCCTGGAGTCACAGCGCGAAATGGTGAAGGGTTTCCTCAAGCCCGGCGACACGCTGCTTGCCGAGCACATTGAGGTGGAGAGCGGCAAGCGCAACGACCGTCCGGAGCTGGAGGCGGCCATCGCCCTGGCCAAGCGGGAGCAGGCCCAGCTGCTGATTGCCAAACTGGATCGTCTCAGTCGTAACGCCGGGTTTATCTTTAAGCTGCGTGACAGCCACGTGGACTTTCTTGCTGTGGACATGCCGGATGCCAATACCCTGACCATCGGAATCTTCGCCGTATTGGCCCAGCATGAGCGGGAGGTAATCAGCTCCAGGACCAGAGCCGCGCTCCAGCAAAAGAAGCTACAGGGTTTTGCCTTGGGTACGCCTGAGAACCTGACCCAGGGAGCCAGGACGAAAGGACTTCAGATACGGCAGGAGAACGCAGCATCGCACAAAGCCAACCGACAGGCCACGGAACTGATCCAGATGTATCGGGAAAAGGATATGACCTATCAGCAAATTGCTGACCGGCTTAACAGCCATGGCTTCACCACCCGCAGGGGGAAGAAATTCTTTGCCATCACCGTTCAGCGGCTGCACATCCGACAAGGGCAGCTTGAAACGGATGCCCTCACCAGCGTAGTTTAGGCTTACTATATTTATATTGAAAGTGCTTCATCTTTTGTATCTTATGTGGCATAAGAGTTATCACCCTATACTCCTCCTATGCAACATGTACATATTTTTCTGGATGAATACGGAAACGCCAGCCTAAACCTGGATAAAGCCGGTACCTTCTCCCATTTTGTTCTGACAGCCGTGCTTTTGGATGATACGAAGCTGGAGCAGGCCCGGCAGCTAAGGGAAACAATTAGCCACCGCTTCTTTCAAGGCCAACCCATCAAGTCTAGCCGTATTCCCAATGATGAGAAGGGCTTCCGGAAAAGATTGGAGGTATTAAGGGAGCTGCGCCAGTTGGACTTCGTGGTGCTGGGGATGGTCATCAACAAGAGCAAGCTGGAGGGAGCAGGTTTTGATCATAATGATGTGTTCTATAAATACTTCAACAGAATCTTTCTCAAGCAGTTTCCCAAAAACTTCACTGCTTTTTCGATTCATGCCGATCAGCTTGGCTGGCCAGAGTTTCGGCGCAGCCTGCACCATTACATTGAAACTAAGGTTATTCAGCGGGATCTGTTTACGCCGGAGCGCTCTTATCGCCTGGTGGAGGATAAGGCAGAGGAGCCCCTAGTGCAGCTGGCAGATTTTCTTTCTGGTTGCCTGGGCAAGATTTACTGCACCAGTCACAGCCACGAAAAGGCATCCGCCCTGTTCGATCTGCTGCACGACCGTACGTTCATTGATTTTTTCCCTTTTGAAAGAACAGACTATCTCCTCTCCCCTACCCCCGAAGACCGGCAGAAGAACCATCTTATTCGAAGAATAGCATCGGAGTCCGCCCAAGAGGCACTCTCTGGTAGAAACAGCCTTTCGGAGGAGGCGCTTGCCGTGTTGCAGTATCTGTACCTGATGTTCCGCACCGCGCCTGACCGCCTCATCGAGAAACGGGAGATCATCGATAAGCTAAAAAGAAGATTTCCGACTTTTTCGGAGCAGCAGCTGCGGGTTTGTGTTCAACACCTGCGCGACAACGGGGTGCTAATCGCAAGTATCCAAGGTAAGTCAGGCTATAAGCTTCCTGACGGCGTGGAAGATATTGCTGGCTTCTATAACCGTTACCTCAACAGCATTGTTCCGATGCTTAACCGCATCAATATCTGTAACCGAAAGTTGATGGTGAATAGTGTGCAGGAGGTGGATCTGCTTCAATCAAACTCCGCTTATTCGCTTTTGAATGAGTTGATCAACACACTGGATAAGGAGAAGCATGCCTCTTTAATCGAGTAAATTGTTGTTTTTTAAGTACGGTGCTTTGGGAGATACTAGAACACTCTTTCTGCCTGTCACAGTTATACCTAAATTTCAGTAAGGTGCATTAAGATGACTTCCTAGCAAGAATTCAATCAAATAATATGTATTACGTAATAATTATTATTTAATATGTTTTAAGTAAAGCGTAATATATTTAATTGTAGAATTATTTTATTTCATCATAGCGTAGGTGCTTTATAAGTAACCAGTTACCATGAAAAGAAGAACGCGGCCCTGCCATGACTACTCCTTTAAGCGTTCTCTTTCACTTAAGATCTTCCATAAGCTAACACTGACTGATTAATTTTATCGGGGGTATTACATTTGGAAGTCGTTGCTTTATGATAACTAGAACATCTAGTATATTCGTTAATCCAATTCCATTTATATAACATTCGCGACTGGCTAAGTGGAATAACCTCCTTCAACTTGCGACCTGTAATTTATAATATGGCAATACACATTATCGATCAGCTTGAAACAACTGAATGCGGACCAGAGGCAAACAATGGAAAGGATTACTTACAAGAGGTTTTTCTAAACCAAGGCTCTATTGACGGTGCTTGTGGACCTTACAGTATTCTTATGGGGCTTTTAGCTCTAGGATTAGCAGATAGAAATGAAGTGATTGCTTTTAATACAGATGGACGGACAAGGTTAGGCAAGCTGATAAATAAGTTGAACAATGATTATACTAGCTTATTTAAACATGGTACTTATCTAGATGATTTAGAGAAGATCCTATTAGATAGTTATGGCAGCTTAATTGACGTAGAAACTAGGGAAACAAAGAATAAGGATTTAATCAATTTTACAATTCAACATTTAAGGGAGAACCGTCCTACTATCGTTGGGATAAATTTTTCTGGAGGTGGGCATTGGATGTTAGCTGTTGGATTTGAAGAAAATAAAGAAAAGGAAATTTTTAGGTTATTGTTACTTGACCCTTCTGGTGCCAAACCCATAGTGTCTTCATGGAATTCAATCATTGATCTGAATGTAACACAAAAGGGAAAGTACCCATTTAAGTGGTGGACAAACTCTTGTCATGTACAATTTGAGCAGGCAATAACAATGTGGCGCAAAAGCTAAAATAATAGGTATCAATGTATAAATATAGCAGATAATGCTGCCTTTAGGCATCAATATCAAGGTCATTAGAGGGCATCTGCTTTAATTCGTAAATATTACCCTTCTACTCACGATGATATTGCTCGCTGTTTAGTTCGATTACTTTTATGGATTCCTCTTGCTTAATAAGCATTATTTAATAAATAATACTTATTAAGCTTTCCCTTACTCTATTAATCAATATATAATATGTTCGGTCATTCCTGGTTATAAGTAAAGCCTACTTATACTTGTTAATGTAACAATATATTGTTACATTTGATAAGCCTATTTCGTATACCAATACAGGCATTACCATGAGTTAGCATGAACAGAGTAAAAGGCATTTTGCAGAACGGGACCACGATCATACTGGAAAACTATGACCAGAGCAACGTGGATGATATGTACTTCATCAAAGCCATAGAAGCTACGAACCGGTGCAATCACAGAACTATAGCAGAGTACTTCAACGGACTGATCAGAAGCCTGGAGACAGTGCAGCAGGAGGTCAGGGAGCAGAAAGTACAGCAGCTTTTATCTCAGTACAGAGACAGGCCTGTGGTATCGGAAAAGGTTCGCCAGGAGCGGAGGGAGCAACTCGGGCAGACAAACCACATCGCTGCCTGCGAGGGCTACGAGGAAGAGGAGCTCAACAAGGTGCTGGACGAGCTGTATATCAACGGGCAAATCACCCCTGAGGAGATGACCGAGGTATTCAACTTAAAGTATCTGTGATGAACGACAGGTACTGCTATCCCGGCACCAGTGTGCTGATCAATCATTTTGACATCAGGGACGCAGCAAAGTTAAGCAAATTAGAGCTTACTCATTGGAGGCATAACGTATTGGCTTTGCCTGATAAACTGCCCAGCCAGCTAAAGTTTGATTTAACGCTTTGGCAGCTGATCCACAAGGAAACATTTGGCTCCGTCTACCCTTGGGCAGGGGAGCTCCGGAGTGTGATGATCTCCAAAGGCAATGCCGTACATGCCGCGCCACGTATGATTGAGCCCTATACCAATCACTTACTCCAGGAGCTGAAGGCAGCAGGGTATTTAAAGGGACTGGACAGAGAGCAGTTCCTGTTGAAGGGATCTTATTTTTTTGAGGAGCTGAATGCCATTCACCCTTTCCGGGAAGGAAACACCAGAACACTAAAGGTTTTCTTTTCCCTTTTGTCCCGACAGGCGGGGTATGAAATAGACTGGCGCAAGGTTTCGGCACAGCAGTACCAACAGGCAGAGCAGGCTTCATTTGCTGCAGGAAACAAAGGCCCCTCCCCTTTTTACCCGCTGTTTAAGGCGGTCCTTCAGCCTGTTGAGTTATCTAATAAGCAGTCTATCAGGTTCAAACTATGAATGAGATTAACCAAGGGGAGACATGCGCAGCGTGTGATCCTAAGACCCACATCAGCGCAGAGGTGAAGGCCATGTTTAAGCAGGCAAACCTAACGTGGGAGAAGTTGGCAGAGCTCGATGAAGGCGTTGGCCGTGGGAAAGGGAGCTATAGGCAAACCTTTTTGGCCAGGCTTGTCAAAGCCCAGGAAACGCTACAGAAGGTCGGGTACAGCATCCGAATCGAGAAAGGTTAGTTCTGTAAAGATTTATATTTTGTACATTGTTAACTTTGAAAGAATTTAACTTACCCAAAGATTTTTATCAACCTGTTTCCTGTAAGGAGGAGGAAGGACTGTACCAGTGGCTGAGTTGCCAATTCGTACCTGTATTTTTGTAACTTATGCAACACGAGAACAAACCCTCTGAGGCCCTTTTAAGCGATCCGACCTACTTCCTAAGTAGGATTGACCGGAGCGTAGCCGATAACATCAGAGACATTGAGAAGTCCTTTGATGAAGATGCCGGTATTGTAAAAGACTTCATCGTCTTCATTTCGAGGAAGATGAAAAAGGACCTATTTGGTTTCACGAGGTTCACGCTTTCAGAGTTCTGCAAAGAGACAGGGCGCAACAAACAGACCTTGTGTGAGGTGCATCCCAAGTTCAAAAATAACCCCAAAGCGGAAGTGCCGGAATATTTCGGTCACAGGTTTGAGACAACCTTTGACTATGCCTTGTTCCATATGCTGAGCAATAACATCATCTTCTCTCGTTCCTACGAGTATAAGCATCAGGATAAGGTGATAGAGCTGAAGAACTTTGCCATTCTCAAGGATATTAAGGTTAGCATCGACAGACATACCAACACCATCAAGATTTATGATGTCCGAATATCGGATGAGCTTATGGAAGGGTTCTTCCGTAGGTACTATACCATCGACACCAATGGCTATAAGCATGTAGGAAAAGGGCGTGGCGGCGACGGGCGCAAGAGCCTGTACATTTTCCTTTACAAGACGCGTCACCAGCTGCTTAGCTCAGGTAAACGCATCACAAAGTTGCCTATAGATCTGTTGGCCTCGGTTGCCCATATTGAGTCAAAGGAACCTCGGTTCAAGAAAAAAAGTGTGAAGAGGGTACTGGACTACATTCGGGAAAAAGGAAAACTGCCTTTTGACTATACTTTTGTCCAAGGGGACCCAACAAAAAAGTACCAGGAGCTCTATTGGGTTAGTTTGGACTTCTCCGTATATCACGAGGTTATGGAGGCGAAGGAGGATCACAACTTTTACATTGCCTTGTTGGAGCGCATGCGGGATCTTTTCGACCATACATATGGGAACCATGTCCAAATCACTGGAGAGAAAGATACTTTTCAGCGTTGGCTTACTAACTCGGACGCGGACCTTACGCACAAAGCAAATGAGCTTTGCAAAGCATATTTTAAGGTGCACAACAAGGATATCACACTGGCAATGGCGAAAAAGCTTATTCGGGGAGGTCTATTCTCCGACGATAATTAAAACGCTATTCAAGTATTGTCACACAGGGCATAACTAAAGTCTATATGGAAACTCCCTACATTGCCCTTGGAAGGACTTTAAGCAAGTGTTCTAGCCTATTATTCAAGTATTGCCACGCATACAAGACATAAAGAGCCAATCTAATATATGGATGAGATATGACTTTTGCAAAATACAAACTTGGAGAAGATGTAGAAGTAAGCGGTACGTTCACAGGATTAGGTGACTAAAAAGGTAGAGTCACCGAAATAGTGTATGACAAGCTGAGCAGCCAATTCTTCTATAACGTGCAATGTGGAGAGAATCGACATTATGCGCAGGAACGATTTGTCTCTACTGTACAGAGACTTAACGAAGGCACTTGAATATTGATAGAAACTTCTAGCGGATGTCTCCAGAATGCCACAAGCGTTCTTTCTGAGGGTCTCTTGACAGGTTACGTTACTGCAAGCCATATGAAGCGGCAGGTTTAATGTATCGCATCGATATTTTCCCTTATGGATGCCTTCTTGAGCCAAGAGGATATTTACTATTCAAGTATTGCCTCACTCTGTCAGAGCCGTTCATGTATTGCCTCAGTAGCCGGAGCCGTTCAAGTACTGCCACAATCCATTCAAGTATTGTCTCAAGTCGTTCAAGTATCGCCACAAATTGGCTATTCCCCTCAACAATAGCTGTTTTACCTACTCAAGTATTGCCTCAAGCCATTCAAGTATTGCCACGCTTCTCCAAAGCTGTTCAAGTATTGCCTCAGTAGCAATAGGTCATTCAAGTATTGCCACACCCACAATGCACCCCATTGGCTCTATTCCGTACAGCCGTTCAAGTATTGCCACTAAATATATATACTTCTATATACTTCCTTATAAATAGTAATTTGAAATGTCGGAGGGGTTCGTGAACAATAAAGATTTAACAAAAGGGAAGAGAAAGAGACTTGCGCTGCGAAAATTACACAACTTCTTCACAAAAACAGCTAAAATATGACCAGTGCTTTAATAACTAGCTATGAAGTCTAAAGATTCCTACACAGGGCCGGGGAAAATAAGATAAAAGCATAAAAATTATACATACATAATGTAACTTTTAATATACATATCGTATATATTAATATATCTTTTATATCAACCCCTTTAAATTTTGTGTGTATGGAACAGACTTCAACAACCGTCAGCCAGATTGCAGAGGTAAAGCTCAGCTACCATCCCCAGGTGAAGCCCTCCGAGCGCCCGCAGATTAGGAGTTCTAAAGACAGTTACACTTTCTTCCTACAGCTATGGGATGAGGGCAGCATACAGTTCCGCGAGCAATTTAAGGTTATGTTATTAAGCAGGGCAAACAAAGTGCTGGGAATATTTGAGGTTTCTACCGGTGGCGTGGCCGGTACGGTGGCAGATCCCAAACTTATCTTTGTCGCTGCGCTCAAAGCCAATGCCAGTGGGATCGTTTTAGCTCATAATCACCCATCGGGCAACTTAAAGCCTAGCAGTGCAGATATTAGCCTTACTAAAAAGGTGAAGGAGGGCGGTAACTTACTTGATATTGCTGTTCTAGATCACATCATCCTTACCAATGAGGGTTATTATTCTTTTGCAGACGAGGGACTTTTATAAAAGTCCCTTACTCCTTCAAATCTCGGCTGTAAACCAACCGTAGCGGCCCGCCTGACGGCGGGTTTTCTTTTTTTCTTTCTGTAGTAATGCCTGTTCTACAATACCACACAAGCAATTTAGCGCTAACATAAGGGGAAATAAAAACTCTATTTTGTGGATAAATTTAATATACCAAATGTAACTAAATAAATACATTACGTATATATTAATATAAGTTTTGTTTAACCTTCTAAAGCTAAAAGTTATGAACGCTTATCAAAAATTCATTCAACTGGCAGATCAGGTAACAAATGAGGTCATCGAGCAATTAGAACAAGGCCAGGTATTCTGGAGAAAGCCATGGACATCTTACGGATTGCCTAAAAACTATGTATCTGGCCGCTATTATGAAGGCTTCAATGCTTTCTTTCTGAACTACCTGACTGATAAGAAAAGCTTTAGGACGCCCTATTTTCTTACCTATAAACAGGCTAAAGAGCTGGGCGGGCATGTAAAGAAGGGAGAGAAAGGAACCCAAATCATCTACTGGAAAGTTTACGCCAAAAGTGATACCAGGGAGGATAAAGGCACTTCAGGAGAGACAGAGGAGGTGTATCAGAGAAGGTTTGTCCCTTTTATTTGGACTGTATTTAACATTGTTCAGGTGGAAGGAATAGAGTTTACCCTCCCTTCTGTTCATGAGCGTACCGATCTGCAGGTAATAGAGGCTTGTCAGGAGGTGGTGGATCAATACCCTATGCCACGCCCGAACGTTCAGCACGGAGGCTCCCAGGCCTACTATGCGCCTTTTAATGATACGGTACAGATGCCGGAGCTGAGCAGCTTTGTTTCCTCTCAGGCTTATCACGCGACTTTGTTTCACGAACTGATTCACTCTACAGGCCATCAAACCAGGCTTAACCGTTTTGCTGATGAAGAGAAGGCGGCCCGGTTTGGCGACATAAATTACTCTAAGGAGGAGCTGATAGCCGAGATGGGAGCAAGTTTCCTCAACGCCTTTGCAGGTATCAAAGCGGAGGTTTTTGAAAACTCGGTGGCTTACCTGCAGGGATGGGCGAAGAAGTTTAAAGACGATAAGACCATGATCATCTATGCAAGCACAAAGGCTTTTAAAGCGGCCAGCTATATCCTAAACCTACAGGCAGAAAGTAACTTGGGGGCAGAAGCAACAACTATGGCAGCGTAGCCTTTAGAAAGATCTTGTCTGGTAACATCAGGCAAGATCTTTCATTTTTAATACTGATGGGGTTAGCTGCGGAAGTTTGAAAGATGAAATCCCGCCATGGCGACCCGCCTTCGGCGGGATTCCTTTTCTTAGTAAGTTAGGGCTTACGGATGATGTTGCCTGATTACTTACTCTTGATGCCCTTTTTTCAATATTGTTAGCAATTAGATGTGCTTAAAAAGACACTAGTTATGGCCAAAACCGAATCTGGAGCAGAAATCGGTTGAGGTACTTTGGGTTCTTTCAGGCGGTAATCTCTAACGGGTTCAGTATTTTATGTTAATATGAATATATAGTATATTCGATAATTCGTCACCGCTCGTACTGCGGTTAGAAACTACCTTGCCTGCATCTATATGAAATACATTCTCCTATTCGTCTGTCAGCTAACTGTTAGTTTTGCGGCAGTTTGCCAAGTTCCTCAGTGGTCAGATTTCAAGCTGTTGGCAGGACAGTCACATGATGAGGGGAATGCGATCACGGTAGACAAACACGATAATACATACCTAGCCGTTTCTTCGCAGAATCCCCTAAGCAGCCTCTTTCATGAACCTTTGCCGGATGAGGTTTGCAATGTCATACAGCCTGTTCGAGGCAATTCATATAACGGCGCTGTGTTTAGGTTCGATTCTTCCCGAAACCTTACCTTATCCGTTGTGATAGAGGGGGCTACACTTGGCCAAATTGGTGTTGACGGCGCTGGGAACATTTACGTGTCCGGCTTAATGCAATACGGCGCACAAAGGGACGCTTTTGTTAAGAAATACTCCTCCACCGGTGATTTGATTTGGTCGAAGCTGGTAGAAAGTGCCTCAAGCGGGCGTAATGCAGATGATTTTATCACGTCCTTAGATGTCTCTTCGGATGGTTCCCTAGTGCTCTGCGGTCTCGGCTATGGTGACCAGGTGGCGCTGTTGGGGCAGTACCATCCTGGTCCTCTTAGCTTCGTAGCCAAGTTAAATCCGGACGGGGAAGTAGCCTGGACCCAGAGCTTTGGAAGCGATCTGGGCTATGGGGCCTTCCGGGTTAAGTTTGACGGGGCTAGTGATGTATTGATGGCTGGAAACGAGAAAGTGGCTGGCACTAACGAGCTCAGGGCTACATTCGCAAAACTTGAGGCCATGACAGGGGATGTACTCTGGAAGAAGCAGTTCCACTCAAACGGGCAGTATGTCCCTAGGGGAACGGCCATAAGCACCACTTCCAACCTCTATGTTTTTGGCGGTACTTTTGGTGGTGAGCTCACAATCGATGGTATTACTGTCCGTGCACGTGGCGCCTTGGATGTTTTCCTGCTGCAATGCGACCTGGACGGGAACATTAACTGGGTAAAGACTGCCGGCAGTTCAGGAAGGGAGACGCTGTATGATTTAGCAGAGGATAATGGAAAGATCTACCTGACAGGAGGATTTGCAGACGGATTTCAATTGAATAGCACCTCTTACGCCTCCAAGGGAAACACAGATGTGTATATAGGCGCTCTAGACAATGACGGAAATACACTGTGGGTGCTGACAGGTGGCAGTGCAGATCAGAAAGATGATATAATCCGTGATGAGAAAGGATCAAAAATGGCCATTAATTCAAAAGGGCACCTTCAGGTAATAGGCACTACTATTGGCAGGGGCAATTTCGGAAGCCTTAATTATGTTGCATCAGAGGAGACACTCACAAATGCCTTCTGGCTTACTTTAGGAGACAAAGCATCAACTTATACGGTATACTATCCTTGTGATGGAACTACTGTTCTTGATTTTTCGCTTACAGTATATCCCAATCCTTTTGAGCAAAGCCTGACAATCTCGAATTCGCAGGGTCTGAACCTGGACTATAACCTAGTTCTTACCAACAGCGTCGGCCAAAAGCTGGATGAAAGGTATTTCCCTGATTCGAGCACTATTACTGTTGATGCGTGGAATGCTCTTGCTGCAGGGGTGTACTTTCTCAAAATTGACGCTGGCGATTATTCCAAAGTGTTTAAGCTGATCAAGAAATAACTCAGCGTACAAATTTTTAAAATTTTATATCATCTCGGCTTGTAAACCTTTCCGAATGGCTGGATGGACACAGCAGCTGCTTTCTCAGAGTACTTGCTTGTGGTTTAGTAAAGAAAAACCTCCTAATTCTGTTATCCAGATTGCGCTTAGACAACAGGAATAAGAAGAATAGACGATAAACTTATCAAATACTTTTAGTATCAAATTGTATATGTTACGTATATATTTGTAGGCATCTATCCTTAGATGTTTTATCTTAAAATAAACCACCAGTATTCGTTAGTTATAGGACAATGCAAATTGAAGATAAGAGCCCTAAGTTTGAGTTAGGTAAGCGTATGCTCGAGAATGAGCAGCTGACTTCCCTTTCTGAGCTGTTTGATATCGTGCCATATACTCCCGTGGCCAAAGCACTAGGTGTAAACAACCAGCGACTGCGAAACAAGATTGACGATCCCCGTTCCTTCCGCGTAAGTGAGGTGCTGGACCTGGCGGTACTATTGGATGTCGATGCAATCAAGCTCTTTGCCTTACTTCAAGAAACGATCAATAAATCGGCACCTGCTGAAGGAATAAGTAAATTATAGTCTTGCTAAGCTTTAAACTGCCTACTACCCTACTGATCAACCTCTCGCTTTTTCGCCTATGAATCTATATGAGTTCAATAGTATTCTTTCACTTAATGACAGGGCACAGGCGGTATGGGATGAGGGGCAGTTTCTTTCAAACCGCCTTGATGGAGAGTACAAGGTATGCCTCTACTACATGGGTGATTTTTTTGCAGAGGTTTGGGTAAGTTCATGCGATAGCGATAGTAGTATATGCCATGTGCGGGCTTTTAAGAGCCGAAGGCTTCTGGAACCTTACCTCTCCCCTATCGACCTGTCTACCCTTTTCTGATTCTTTCTGCTTTTCGTCTCAAACTGTCAACTTTGACTATTAAGCTGCTTGCTTTAATTGGCAAATATTTCTAGCTGAAAAAAACAATTATTATTTAATAACTAATGAATATTATGTTAATAAATAATAACTATTATTTAACATCTAACAATTAATAATTATTAGATGTTTGTACCGTTGGATTTAGCACCTGAAGATATTTCTTACAGAAGGTAGTCATCATCCATTCTTTCCTATTCTCTCTAGCTTGCCCAATGCTCCGTCTTTGGTGTATTACTCTTCCTCTCCCCCCTTCCTTGTATTATTTGCCTGGAATTCTTTCTTTTGATGTATGGTGGGCTTTGTATTGCAAGATGTGTTTTGAGTCCCTCAAAACCTCTTGCCTTGCTTTCAGCGTAGCTATCAGCAAGGGGGAAATCCACTCGCAACTCGTGTCTTTTATTGAGCAAAGAATGTATGGAAGATATTAAGAAAGCAAAGGGAGGGCGTCCAAAACTATCGCCTGAATTAAAGAGAGCCAGACAGTTAAAGCTGACCTTTTCTGATAGCGAATACAGGCAACTGGAGGCTGAGATGACGGCTGCAGGGCATGAATCATTGTCTGTTTACCTGCGGAAGAAGGCGCTGGCGCAGCCTGACGATTTTATTGCTAATCCTAAAGAGTTAATCGCGGTTTTGGATAGGCTCGGCCCAGAGATCAGCAGGGTTGGCAACAATATAAATCAGGTAGCCAGGTATGTCAATTACCTGAAGGCAAACAATATGATAAACCTGCAGTTTCTTGCCGATTTTAACAGACACATGATAGAGTTTAGTATCATAGAAAAAGAATTGGTCAAGGCGCTTCGCTCTTTTCTTCGGATTGCTGCTGCAAGGTTTAAAAAGTTTAAATAATATTTATTATTTAATAAGTAAGAATTAATAAGTAAGAATTAATAAGTAAGAATTAATAAGTAAGAATTAATAAGTAAGAATTAATAAGTAAGAATTAATAAGTAA
>NZ_QEKI01000018.1 GCF_003096355.1 Pontibacter virosus
TTGCTCGCTTTAGTGGCCTTTGATGCCCTCCAGCCATAAAAAGCCTGAAAGACACGCCACTTTAAAATCAGAAAATAATCCCAATCACGGCCAACGGTACTGGTATATACGACTTGCGAGGCATTAGCCGAAGTATGAAGTATATACAGGGTTAGAGATTGTGTATTTTTATTTCATTGTATTCCATCCACCTGTTGACAGACTGAATCCAGAACTTCAGGAATTCTTGGCTTAGAAATTGGTTCGAGAAGTCATTGAACCGTTGAATGTGAATTCCAGTATAATGTAGCCAAATTGCCAAACCACCATATGGAATTAGCCTTTTTTCTTCTTCTGAAATAGATATAATTGACTCATAGCCTTGATAAAAGCTAGCCATTTTAGATTCAAAATTTCCCTTATTCGGCTCATTTCTAAACAGCGTTGTAAGGCTAAATGCAATATCTAAGAACAACCACCCATTCCCACAGTTATCAAAGTCAAAAACCGTGATTTGAGATTCGTTCTTAACTTTCATGTTCTCATACCAAAGGTCAAGATGAACTATGCCGCGCCTTAAGTTATTGGTATCTGCATTGTTGAATTCAGAAGAAATTATAGAATTCGCTCGTTGGAAATACTCCATCTCAATGGATGGTTCTGTAAAATGTTTCTTTGCAGACTGAAATGCCCAATTAACAAGCGTATTTGCGTTGTAATCTTTTCTTTTAACACTTCTATTAATTGTCAGTTGGTGCATTTTTGCCATTGTGACACCCAGACTATAGATAACACCTTCTGATGGAGTTCTAATAGATTCACCTTCGGCGTATGAAAATAAAACGGCAAATCGTTCTCCTTCTAAGGCGGGTATTCGATTGATATACTTCCCGTTGCAATCTTTTATCGGATATGACACTAAAATGTCATTGTCTCTCAGATAGTCTAAGAGCTGTAATTCTTCTATTATCTCACTTTCTTTTCGCCAATCATAATAATATACTCTGAGTACATACTTCTTGTCAGAAGTGGCTATCAAGTAACTGTGGTTGATACCAGTTTTTAATATTCGGCATGTTGTTTTTCCATCGAAACCATAGTGCTTAATAACAAATTCTGCCAGATACTCTGGTGAAAGAATTGAGCTTATTGCTGGAGCGTAGGTCATTTTATATTGTCTCTAACTAGAGTATACTAGGAATAAACATCCCGTTTTTTGTCGATTTCAACAGATAACCGGAATCGGATTACCGAATATACTATATAGTAACTAAACTATACCTATAGCCTTATCCCATGAACAAGGCTATAGGTATAGCACTTAACATTTATGAATTCCTACAAAGCCGCAATGCAGGAAATCTCCACATTCACATCCTTTGGCAGGCGGCTTACCTCCACGGTCTCGCGGGCTGGTGGGTTGGCGGTGAAGTAGCTGCCGTATACCTCGTTTATTTTAGCGAAGTTGCCCAGGTCTTTCACGAAGATGGAGCACTTGAGCACATTGTCGAAGCCCATTCCTGCCTCCTGCAGTATGGCAAACAGGTTCTTCATGACCTGGTGCGTTTCCTCCTCAATGGTGCCGCTTACTAGTTCGCCGCTTTTTGGGTCCAGCGGAATTTGCCCTGAAACATACATGGTGCCATTGTGAAGTGTGGCCTGGCTGTAAGGACCTATAGCGGCTGGTGCATTGGCGGATGTGATGATGTTGTGCGTCATAGTCTGATTAGTTTTAATATGTATCTTTACCAATCAAAAGTACAGAAATATGCACATACTTGTTTTGTCTGGCGATGAAATGGCCGCTGAGTTTAGACAGAAATTTCCGGAAGGAGCAAACAGCAACACCTATACCTTCCTGCACAGCCGCCACCTCACCGACGATCAGCTGAAGCCAGATGATGTGGTGTTTGACTTCCTGCTGCACGAAGAACCGGAGCGTCTGAGCGATTATGCCCCGCACCAAGTCGTATTCTGCCAGGCCGTAACGAAACAACTGGCTGCACTGGTGCACAAGTCGGGTCTGGAAAACACCTGCACGTTGTTCGGCTTCAATGGATTGCCGACTTTGTTCAACCGGCCTGTGCTGGAAGTAAGTGTATACAAGCAAAGTGACGCCGAAAAACTGCACCAGGTATGTGAGCAGTTGGGCTCAGAGTACCAGCTGGTAGCAGATCGCGCAGGTATGGCCACGCCCCGCATCCTGTGCATGATCATCAACGAAGCCTGCTATACCTTGCAGGAAGGCACCGCCTCCATTCAGGACATAGACTTAGGCATGAAGCTCGGCACCAACTACCCGTACGGACCCTTCGAGTGGGCCAATGCCATAGGTATAGCCAACGTATACCACGTGTTGGAGGCCATGTACGAAGATACTAAAGAAGAACGCTATAAAATTTGCCCGCTGCTCAAGACAAAGTACCTGAAAGGGGAGACGTTTGAGCTGTAAACAAAAAATGGGAAGCCGACCGGCTTCCCATTTTCTTTTATACTTATAATCGATTACTCAACCGTTACAGACTTCGCCAGGTTACGCGGCTGGTCTACGTTGCAACCACGCATTACTGCAATGTGGTAAGATAGCAATTGCAGCGGAATAACCGACAGCAACGGCACCAGGTGCTCGCTCGTCTCCGGAATCTCAATCACGTGGTCTGCCATAGCCGGTATAGTCGTGTCGCCTTCCGTTACAACAGCGATGATCTTACCTTTGCGGGCCTTCACCTCCTGTATGTTCGACACGATCTTCTCGTACGAGCTGTCTTTGGTAGCAATTACCACCACTGGCATCTGCGCATCAATCAGGGCGATCGGGCCGTGCTTCATTTCAGCGGCAGGGTACCCCTCAGCGTGGATGTAAGAAATCTCTTTCAGCTTCAGGGCGCCTTCCAATGCAACCGGGAAGTTGTAACCACGACCCAGGTATAGGAAGTTCGTAGCGTCTTTGTACTGCTCAGAGATACGCACGATCTGGTCGTTCAGCTCCAGCGCCTTCTCTACTTTGGCTGGGATACTCTCCAACTCTACCATTAGCTGGCGCAACTTAGTTGTCTCCAGAGTACCACGCTTGCTACCCAGGATCATGGCGATCAGCGACAGCACCGTTACCTGTGCGGTAAAGGCCTTAGTAGACGCTACGCCGATCTCAGGACCAGCGTGAGTATAAGCGCCAGCGTCAGTAGCACGGGCGATAGAAGAACCTACCACGTTGCAGATACCGAAGATGGTAGCGCCCTTTGACTTCGCCAGTTCCAGCGCCGCCAACGTATCGGCAGTCTCACCAGACTGAGAAATCGCCACCACAATGTCGCGCTCGCTCAGGATCGGGTTGCGGTAACGGAACTCAGAAGCGTATTCTACTTCCACAGGTATGCGGGCGAGGTCTTCGATCAGGTATTCGGCTACAAGGCCAGCGTGCCAGGAAGTACCGCATGCCACGATGATAATGCGCTCTGCATTCACAAATTTGTTTTCGAACTCACGGATGCCGCCCATCATCATGTGATCGCTCTCCGCGATCATACGACCGCGCATGCTGTCGAGGATAGAGCGTGGCTGCTCAAAAATTTCCTTCAGCATGAAGTGCGGGTAGCCACCTTTCTCGATCGACTCGAGGGCCATCTCAAGGCGCTGTACGTAAGGTGTTTGCACTACGTCCTCTTTGGTACGGATCTCCAGCTCACCGTTTTTGATCACCACCAATTCGTAGTCGTTCACATACACTACATCGTTGGTGTATTCAATGATAGGTGTTGCATCAGAAGCCAGGAAGTATTCGCCTTCGCCTATACCTACCACCAGCGGGCTGCCTTTGCGGGCGGCGATCAGCTGGTTCTGGTCATCTTTTGAAAGCACAACAATAGCGTAAGCACCTACTACTTCGTGCAGGGCCAGACGCACCGCTTCAGCTAGTGAGCAGTTGCTGTTCTGCTTGATGTCTTCGATCAGGTTGATGAAAACCTCCGAGTCCGTTTCAGACTGGAAAGTATGGCCTTTTTCGATCAGGAGCTGCTTCAGGGAAGCATAGTTCTCGATAATACCATTGTGGATGATGGCAATGTTCTTAGAGCTAGAGTAGTGTGGGTGCGCATTTACATCGTTCGGCTCGCCGTGGGTAGCCCAGCGGGTGTGGCCCATGCCGATGTTGCCGTGCACATCTTTGTCTGCAATAAACTCTTCAAGGTCGCTTACCTTGCCTTTTCTTTTGAAGACGTTCAGTCCTCCGTTCATCAGAGCTATGCCTGCGCTGTCATAGCCTCTGTATTCAAGTCGTTTCAAGCCTTTAAGGACAATAGGGCAAGCTTCTCTGTGCCCTACATATGCTACAATTCCGCACATACAGTATAAAATTTCATTTAAAAAATAAAGGGTACCTGCAAAGGTACCCTTTTCTATAATATGTATAAAACTTCTTACTAATATTTAATACCCGCTTACTGCAACTTTGAATAGTATATGAGCAGCCTAACCGGGTTTGCCTCGTTATTGGTGACAATGGCGCGGTATGGGCGCAATTCGGGGCGAATAGTTACTGTCCTGTCTGAATTAGAGGCGGATGTTACAGCACCCAGCATAAGGCCATTGTTCGACTTCATGCCCATCATTACGCCCTGCAGGTAACTGGTTACGTTCATGGTATAATAATCGATGCCATTTTTGCGGCTGCTAGTCACCAGAGCCGGAAAACTAGCGGCCAGTGGATTAACGCCGTCCTGCTGCACCGCGCGCACCGTGCCTGCAATGTCTCTCAAAAACTGGTTCGCACTATTAGTTTCATACAAAACCAGTTGCGGAGGTCTTGACAGGTTGTTAGACGAAGAAGCTGCTTTAACAGGTATAATCAGTTCTGCCCGGTTGATGATCAGATTACCCGGAAGATCCTTTAGTTTGTCCAGGTAGGGGAAGTCGATCCTGCTGAGCAATTGCGTGCCTGCCTGTACATAAGAGTCGCCACCTGTCTCAGAGGCAGGTGCATAATTTCCGCTGGACTGCAGCGCTTCAACGGCAGTGCCAGTGCGATCAGATGTTAGCTGAGTAAAATAATTGTCCGTACCCAGCAAAAAGTTATGCTGTCTAGCCGTACCATCGGCTGTTGTGTAATGCAGCGCTAGGTTGGAGTTAGTGCTGCTCAGAGTCAAGCCTACTATGCTTGCATTCTCGTCTTCAGGCACCGTTAGCGCAAGCCCTTTGAAAAAGTTCTTAAAGCCAGCCTGATCAGCCAAACCCGCCAGGCCAGATTGGGCCATAAACTCGTTTGCCAACTCGTTGCTCAGTTTTATCTTGAGCAACCTTGTGGTTTTAGTGGTCGCCCCGTTAACTGTCTCGGTATCTATGCGAGGCAAGAAGGTCTTCGAACCAACAGGATCAGAATTATAAGCAAAAGGAGTGGTCGTGAAGTAAGATGTTCTCTCATCAAAAGTCCCTGTAACACGGTGCACGTTTACCTGCATCGCTTTCAGGGTGTCCGCATACTTAAACGAGTAGTCCAGCGTGAGTACCAGCGAGTCTGCTCTGGCGCCTGTGCCAAAGTTCAGGCTGGTTCCGTTCAGCGTTACCTCCGTAATCGTACTGGCACGCACCTTGCCTAGTACCGGGTCAATGTACTGACCCAGCAGGGGCGGCTGCGAACGGAAGGAAGGAATGGAGTCTCCCTGGAATACCGTTCCGGTTTCGATGGTGAGGGTGTCGGTAAACTCTGTGCCTATCAGGTTTTCATCCTGAAGTTCGAGTCCGATGTCTTTTGGGTCTTCGCAGGCTGTAAGAGCGGCAAATGAAAAGAAGAAAAAGAATAATCTTCTAACGGCTGAGTTCATTATATAGGTTGTAGTATGAATCACACAGGTTGTCGTCGGCACTGATGGTATTGATGCATTTGTTTGTTTCTACAAACTCATTGAACAGGGCATTGATGTTCTCACCGAAGTTCTCATTGGTTTTGATCACCGAGTCAGCGTACTCCATGCCCACCTTGATAAAGCTGTCCAGGTCCGCTTCCTGCAAAGAGGCCAGCATGCTGTTGTCGATATCAAGCATTTTTACTTTTTCGAGCAGGTCGCCGTCAAACTTGTGCTTGTACTCGTGGTTGTAAACCGTAAAGATAGACTTCGAGTCCTTAAAGATCGGGTCTTTCTTGTAAGTAGTTTTCAGGTACATTGGGATCAGGCCGGTCATCCAGTCGTTGCAATGCACGATATCCGGCTGCCAACCCAGTTTCTTCACTGTTTCGAGCACGCCCTTACAGAAGAAGATGGCACGCTCGTCGTTGTCTTGGTGGAAGTTGTTGTTCTTATCCACAAAAACGGACTTGCGCTGGAAATAGTCTTCGTTATCGATAAAATATACCTGCAACTTGGCATTCGGGATGGAAGCTACCTTGATAACAAGTGGCTTTTCGTCATCACCCACGGCGATGTTGATGCCCGACAGGCGAACTACCTCATGCAAACGGTTCTTACGCTCGTTTATTATACCAAATTTGGGTACAAAGATGCGGATCTCCATACCTCTTTCCTGCATGCTCTGCGGTAGCGTGTTCAGAAATTCTGCTACTTTAGTGGTTTGAAGGAAAGGAAGGATTTCGGTGGCGGCGTACAGGATTCGCAATTTAGACATGGGTATGTAATTAAAAATTTATTAAGCAACAGTAATGGGACGTGCAAAATTAGCATTTTTTATTCTAATTTTCAATTTAATGTTCTATAACCTACTTTTGCCAGCTTTCAGCAATTGCATCATTTATACCTATTAATATGGAAGTTATAGAGCAGGTGTCAGCCCTCAGGGCCATTGTGACGGCGCTGCGCTGCGGCGGCAAACGCATTGGTTTTGTGCCCACCATGGGCGCCCTGCACGAGGGGCACCTGCAACTCCTGCGCGCCTCGGCCCGGGAGAATGACGTTACGGTCTGTAGTGTGTTCGTGAATCCGACTCAATTCAACAACGCCTCTGATTATAAATTATACCCCCGCACACTCGAGCAGGACATCAGCCTGTTGCAAACGGTTGGTTGCGACTACCTGTTCGCGCCCAATGCGGAGGAGGTATACCCACAACAGTCTGTGTTACAGTTTAGTTTCGGTGCGTTGGAAGCCGTGATGGAGGGCGAGCACCGCCCGGGACACTTTAATGGGGTGGCTACTGTGGTAAGCAAATTGTTTCATATCGTGCAGCCGCACAAGGCCTATTTCGGGCAGAAGGATTTGCAGCAGGTGGCCATCGTGCGGCAACTGGTGCAGTCCCTGAGCTTCGACCTGGAACTGGTATGCTACCCCACGGTGCGCGAAGCCGACGGGCTGGCCATGTCGTCGCGCAACAAGCGCCTGAGCGAGGCGCAGCGGCAGCTGGCCCCGCAGTTGTACAAAGCGCTGCAAACGGCGGCGGCTGACCTGCAGCAGAAGCCTGTCGAAACCATCAAAAACGAAGTGGCACAGCAGTTGCACCAATCAAGCGACATCAGGCTGGAATACTTCGAAGTAGTGGATGCCCTGACTCTGCAGCCACTTAATGATGTTACCGGGCAGGATGAAGTGGCGCTTTGCATTGCCGCTTATGTGGGAGAGGTGCGCCTGATCGACAACATGCTCGTGAATCTAAAATAAGGCTGATTTGTTTAGGAGGATAAAGGCTTAACAAGATGCTGAGAAGCTGGTAGTTTATCTGCAGCTAAATGCATAACTTTGCGCCCTATTACAAAAATAAACCATGTATATTGAGGTTTTAAAATCAAAGATCCACCGTTGTCGGGTTACACAGGCGGAGTTGCACTATGTAGGAAGCATCACCATTGATGAAGACCTGATGGATGCCGCCAACGTAGTGGAGAATGAGAAAGTACAGATCGTCAACATTAACAACGGCGAGCGCTTCGAGACTTATGTGATTAAGGGCGAGCGTGGTACCGGCACGGTTTGCCTCAACGGACCGGCCGCTCGCAAAGTACAAGTGGGCGATATCGTGATCGTGATCTCTTACTGTTCTATTAAGTTCGAAGACGCCAAAAGTCACCAGCCGACGCTCGTGTTCCCGGATCAGCACAATCGATTGGTGTAACGCCATTGCATGAGAAAACTGCTCTCTTTTCTGAAGTACAGCCTGCTTCTGGGGCTTTCCGCATTCCTGATGTGGTATGCCCTCAAAGAACTCGACTTCGAAAAACTATGGGCAGAGCTTCAGAACATCGACTACAGCTGGCTGGCGCTCTCATTAGTCATGGGCCTGGCCGCCTACATGAGCCGGGCATACCGCTGGTACATGCAAATACGGCCTACAGGCTATACCCCTTCCTTTAGAAATACTTACAACGCCATGATGGTGGGCTATGTGGCCAACCTCGTGCTGCCCCGTATGGGCGAGGTGGTGCGCTGCAGCATGCTCCGCCGCAGCGATGGCATACCTGTTAACAAGGCGTTCGGCACGGTCATCGCCGAGCGCATCATCGACATGGTCATGCTGCTCCTTTTCCTGGGGCTCACCTTTCTGCTGGAGGTCAACCGCCTCCGCGATTTCCTCTTCGGTCTTTTCACGGATAAGTACGCCAGTCTGGAGCAGAGCTTCGGGTCGCTATACCTGCTGGTCGCGCTCGTCATGGCGGTCAGCATTGTCTTTCTGGTGCTGGGGTTGCTTTACCTGAACAGGCTGCGCCAAAACACCTTCTTCAGAAAGACCGTCACCTTTGTGCGCGGCATGCTGCAGGGCGTGTTCAGCATCACTAAAATCGAGAACCAGGTCGCCTTTTGGGGCCATACCTTATTTGTGTGGGCTATGTATTATGGCATGAGCCTGGTCGTGTTCTATGCTATACCTGCCACATCCGGGCTGACGCCGGTAGCCGGGCTCTCGGTGCTCGTGATCGGGACGCTGGGAATGGCAGCGCCCGTGCAGGGTGGCGTCGGCGTGTACCACCTGCTGGTGCAAACTGTGCTGCTGCTCTACGGTGTGCCGAAAGAAGCTGGAATGGCCTATGCCCTGGTAGCGCATACTTCGCAAACACTTTTGGTAGTTGCCATGGGAGTGCTTAGTTTTATGACAGGAATGTTGCAAAAGCCAGCCGTAGCAGATGAGCTTGCGGAGGCAAACCCACCTATACATGAACTCGAAAGATAAGATCCTATCCTTGCCCGACCTGCAGGTGCAGGTGCAGGCATGGCACAACCAGGGGCAGAAGATCGTTTTCACCAACGGCTGTTTTGATATCCTGCACCTTGGCCATGTCGACTACCTGGAAAAAGCACGACAACTTGGCGATAAATTGGTGCTCGGACTCAACACGGATGCGTCAATAAGCCGTATAAAAGGTCCAAGTCGCCCGCTACAGGACGAAATGTCACGCGCGCGGGTTATGGCATCTCTTTTGTTCGTGGATGCCGTAGTATTCTTCGATGAAGATACGCCGCTCGAACTGATCAAGGCTGTGCAGCCGGATATTTTGGTGAAGGGCGACGATTACACCATCGAAAATATAGTGGGGCAGGATGTCGTTACAGCAAGAGGAGGCGAGGTGAAAACCGTGCCGCTCGTGAAGGGCTACTCCACCACAAATGTTGTTAAAAAAATAGAGAACCAAAACAAGTTATAATTAGGAGAAAGCTATGGCTGGAATATATTTAATAGGTATCCTCTTCATGGGCCTCAGCATGTGGGTAAGCTGGAGACTGAAGAGCAAGTTTAAGAAGTACTCGGAAATTCCGTTGCAATCGGGCTACACTGGCCGCGAGATTGCCCAAATGATGCTGGCCGATAACGGTATACACGATGTGAAAGTGATATCGGTAGCTGGCCGTCTGACAGACCACTACAACCCGGCTGACAAGACAGTAAACCTGAGTGAGTATGTGTACGAAGCACGCAGCGCGGCTGCGGCAGCGGTAGCAGCGCACGAATGCGGTCACGCCGTGCAGCACGCCAAAGCCTACAGCTTCCTGAAGTTCCGCTCGGCCATGGTGCCGGCGCTGAGCATTGCCTCGCGCTACATGCAGTGGATCATCCTGATCGGTATCCTGATGCTGCAGACGACGCCAATTCCGCTGACGATCGGTGTGGCGCTGTTTGGCCTTACCACTATCTTCAGCTTTGTAACACTGCCTGTTGAGTTTGACGCCAGTAAGCGCGCGCTTGCCTGGATCAGCTCCAATAACATTGTGACGCAGCAAGAGCTGGCCATGTCAAAAGACGCGTTGAAGTGGGCAGCCCTGACCTATGTGGTCGCTGCACTTGGTTCACTGGCTACGCTATTGTACTATGTGTCGCTGCTGATGGGTCGCCGAGACTAAGCTGGTTACGATGCAACTTATCCATTAAATAAAGCGCCATCCGTTCGTTCAGAGCGGATGGCGCTTTTGTGTTATTGCACTAATTAAAACAGCTGCCTAACAAATATTAGTTAGGAGGGTTATATAAATATTACCAAATTTCATAGTTTTGTACTATAGTCTATTAATAGCAGTCCTTTTATATATAAAAGCATGAATTTTCAATTAACTGAAGAACATTTAGCGGTGCAGGCCGCTGCCCGTGAGTTTGCACAAACAGAGTTACTGCCTGGCGTAATCGAGCGTGATGAACACCAGAAGTTCCCTGCTGAGCAGATCAAGAAAATGGGAGAGCTTGGCTTCATGGGTATGATGGTGGACCCGAAATACAATGGTGGTGGCATGGATACCATCTCTTATGTGCTGGCCATGGAAGAGATCTCTAAAGTAGATGCTTCTGCTTCTGTCGTGATGTCAGTGAACAACTCGCTGGTATGCTGGGGCCTGGAGAAATACGGCACGGAAGAGCAAAAGCAAAAATACCTCACCCGTCTGGCAACAGGCGAGATCATCGGTGCTTTCTGTCTTTCTGAGCCAGAGGCCGGTTCTGACGCCACCTCGCAGCGCACCACCGCCGAAGATAAAGGCGACTATTACCTGCTGAACGGCACCAAAAACTGGATCACAAACGGTAGCACGGCTTCTGTATACCTGGTGATCGCACAGACAGACCCAGAGAAGAAACACCGTGGTATCAACGCGTTTATCGTTGAGCGCGGCATGGAAGGCTTCCAGGTAGGCCTGAAGGAAAACAAGCTGGGCATCCGCGGCTCTGACACCCACTCTCTGATGTTCACGGACGTGAAAGTGCCAAAAGAGAACCGCATTGGCGAAGACGGCTTCGGCTTTAAGTTCGCAATGTCCACGCTGGCGGGCGGCCGTATTGGTATCGCTTCGCAGGCATTGGGTATAGCTTCTGGCGCTTACGAGCTGGCGGTGAAGTACTCAAAAGAGCGCAAGGCATTCGGTGTGGAAATTTCGAAGCACCAGGCAATACAGTTCAAGCTGGCTGACATGGCCACCAACATTGAGGCCGCCCGCATGCTTTGCCTAAAGGCTGCTTACCACAAAGATACGCACCAGGATTACGGCATGTCCGGTGCAATGGCGAAGCTGTTCGCATCCAAAGTTGCGATGGATACAACTGTAGAAGCAGTGCAGGTACATGGCGGATACGGTTTCGTGAAAGAGTACCATGTGGAGCGTTTGATGCGTGATGCTAAAATCACACAAATCTATGAGGGTACTTCTGAGATCCAGAAAATAGTAATTTCAAGAGAATTACTAAAGTAATTTGGCACTTAAACCTTTGTTCCTGTGTTATTTAGGCTAAGGATATGGTTTATTGAATTAAAATTAAATATTTAAAATATTTTGAATTTTATAAAGATTAGCCTAGCTTTAGGACAAAATTAAAGGGTTTATAGTATAAAAGTTAGTTGGTAACACACATGGAAGATTACAATAAGATTATTGAGTCGCTTGGGGTGCGATTCATTAAAGCGAAAAATCTGGTGTTGCAGCAGCCGTTCTCGGTTCGCAACTACTACGACGTAGGCAACAACCTGATTCTGCTTCATAAGGGTACAATTTTCTTTGGTGAAGAGGAACAGATGGTAGAAGAGGGCGAACTGCTCTTTATACCGGGTGGACGCAGCACAAAGGTAACCTATGGTTCCACTGACGGCCGCTCCATCACAAATGATGATCTGATCACCAACAGAGAAAAGTTCTTTAAGAGCAACAACGACCTCGACCTGATCGGCGACGCCGAAGAGAGCCACAGCTATGTGAGCTTCGAAGCGAAAGTGTTTGATTCTGTTAACTTCTTTGCATCGCTTGACCTGCCTGCCTTCCTGATCTCAGGAAACAACAAGCTGGCTAACCTGGTGATCAAAGTGGTGGAAGAGAACATCCAGGACCTGCCTGGCAAGGAACGTCTGATCAGCATCTACACCGAGAACATCGTGGTAGAGATTGTTCGCCACATTCTGCGCAACAAAATGTTTGTGGAGCAATTGGCTACGAACAGCACGTACTTCAAAGACCCTCGTCTCATCGACCTGTTCAACTACATTAAGGAGAACCTGGGTGGCGACCTGTCTAACAAAGTGCTTTCCAACGTTGCCAACGTTTCTGAGGACTATGTAGGTCAGTACTTCAAAATGCTGACAGGCATCAACCCACAGGACTACATTGAATACCAGCGTATGGAGCGCGCCGTGTTCCTGCTTCGTACTACGAAGAAGAGCATCCGCGAAATCGGGAAAGACGTGGGTTACAAAGACACAGCTTACTTCTGCCGTCGCTTCAAGATGATGTTCGGTATACCTGCCGGTAAGATGCGCCGTCGCGAATCAGCGATGAACATCTAAGGCTAGATTATAAGAAGCTATTGTATGAGAAACCTCGGCCAGAAAGCCGGGGTTTTTTTCTATGTGGTTGCCAACCACTATCACGTCGGCTCCAGCCTCCAGGGCTGCTTTTGCTTTGGCTGCTGTGTCGATGCCTCCTCCCACAATAATGGGCACCTCTACCGACTGGCGCACCGCTTTGATCATGTCAGCGCTGACAGGTTGCAACGCGCCGCTGCCGCCATCCAGGTATATGTAGCGCAAGCCGAGCAACTCACCGGCCATGGCGGTGCAGGCAGCAATAGCTGGCTTGTCGTAAGGTATAGGCATGGTGCCGCTCATGTATGAAGCGGTGGTCTGACGGCCGGTGTCAACGAGGACGTAGCCGGTTGGGTATACCTGCAGTGCGCTGGCCTTGAGGATAGGAGCCGAAAGCACATGCTGGCCGATCAGGAAGTCAGGGTTGCGGCCCGAGATAAGGGAAAGAAGCAGAATGCCGTCGGCCTGTTTGTCGATGTGCAGGCTGTTGCTTGGGAAAAGGATAACCGGAATGCTGCTGTTCTCTTTGATGAGCCGGATGATACCGGCCTGGTTGTCGGTGGTGATGAGGCTGCCGCCGACAAAGAAAAAATCTACCTGGTGGGTTTCGCTTAAAGAGAGCAGGTTCAGGCAGGAAGCTTCGTCCAGGTTATCGGGGTCGATCAGGACGGCAAAGTGCTTTCTGCCTGGCTCATGCTGCTGTCTGTTACAAAGGTTGTTGAATGGCATCCTCTTCTGGAATGGTATAAGCAATGGTCTCTATTTCAGTCACCTCGATAGGTGCTGCTGCAATATCGCTATTTTTAGAAACAGTGCTTAAGTATTCCTCTACCTTTTTCGTAAGGTATACAAGGAGCAAGGCCATTACCTGCTGACTAATGACATGCATTAGCTCAGAATTAACGAAGCTCCTGGAGATGCCGGTTTGTTGCTGCGGCTTATGCTGCGCATACGGCATGCGCTCAGAAGATAAGGTATACGCATCTTCCTGCTCGTGGACAAAAGAGTCGTATCCGGGCAGGTCTACATTGCTAGCAGTATAGCCGGATTCCTGTTCATACGCATACCTGTTAAAGCCAAGGGCGTCCGTCTGTTTTCTAGCAGCCTTCTTGCTCTTTAGCGTCTTAACTTTTTTTTTACCGCCGCTAAACAGGCTCCTGAGCAGTAGGCCTGCCACCAGTACACCACCCGCAATAGCAAGCTTCTTGCCGATTTGCTGGCCCTGTGTTTTTATCTGGTCCACGTCACCCATTAGCGCCCTTTTATATTCTTCTTTCTGGCGCTCCAGCAGTTCCCGTTCATTGTCGAACAAGGGGTTTGTTATCTCGCTCATATCTGATTTTCTCTTTTATCGGTTTTATAGATGGTATTGTCCAAAGCCTTGTCTGCCATACCTTGAAACACTTTCTTGTCGAGACCTATTAGCAGTATAACAAGCACCACCACATAGAACAGGGCAATAATTCCGAAGCCCCAGAAAGAGCTGTCGAGCAGGTGGTTTAGCAGCAGTCCCAGAAAAATGCTCACAAACAGAAAGCTCATCAGGCCGAAAAAGCCCAGTAACACCCCATGTATAGCACCCACCATGGCTGCCTTCATCTTTTCCTGTATCTCAAGCCGTATAATGTCTATGCGGGTATCGATGTACCCCATCAGGTTCTCGATAAGGTTGGTGCTTTTTTCTCTTGTGCCGTTGTCGTTCATAGTGCCCAGCTTTTTTAGTGCTTTTTCTGTATACGCTAGTATATTAAATTATGTACGGAAGATACAATCCAGTTAAAGTTGTAGTACGGAATTTGCTGTATCTTGTCCGTGTTTACTTAACTTAAGTATTACTTTTTTGTTACATTAGCCTCCTTGGATCATAACTTATATAGCATTCTGGGCGTGAGTCCCATGGCGTCGGCGCAGGAGATCAAACTGGCTTACAAGCAGCTGGCTTTGAAGTATCACCCTGACCGTAACCCGGGCGATGCGCGAGCCGAGGAATTGTTCAAGGTTGTTAACTCTGCTTACCAGACTTTGTCAGATCCGGGCAAACGCGCGCGCTATGACCTGCGCCTGCAGTACCTGCGCGAGCAGCGGCAGGCAATTCGCCAGCACCAGCCCTACCATAATGCCCGCTACCGACAGACCCGGCCGCCTGCTCCCGTATCGGAGCGTCACTACCAGAACATACCCCGCCGCGAAGGCCGCCGCTTTGTGCGCAAGGATCTCTACATCACGCTCGGCTTTTTCGCTTTTATGTTTGTGTTCAGTGTGCTGCTCAAGTCCACCATGGACTACATTACGGGCGAGGACAGGTATAAGACGGCCCTCAGCTACATTGAGCACGGCAAGTATAGCAGTGCGCATAGCCTGCTGAATGATGCCATCTATTTCCGGCCGAAACACGCCGATGCCTACCTGACAAGAGCGAGCATCTCGATGAATGTGTATGAAAATTACCGCGCGGCTGTGGAGGACCTGAACCAGGTGATTGCGCTGCAGGACAGGCCCTCTGCGGAAGTGTTTATGATGCGGGGCAAGAGCCTCGCCAAACTCGAGAAATATCCTGAGGCTGAGAGGGATTTTGGTATAGCCCTTACGCTCGACAGCACACTGCACACGGCGCAGTTGGATAGGGGGGAAGTACGTTTATTTTACCTGCAGAAGTATGAGCCGGCTATAGCCGATTTTACCAGTTTTCTGCGCTATACCTCTAAAGGCGAATCATGGGCAAATGCCTTGACCTTCCGGGGCTTCGGGTACTACAAAACTGGGGACTATGTTGCCTCAGAAGCAGACTATCGAAAGGTACTGCAGGCTGACAACGCCAATGGCCGGGTGTACTACCTGCTCGGTCGCACCGAGCTGGAACAGGCGCAGCCCGACTCCGCCTGCGCACACTTCACCGAGGCCTACCGCCTGGGCTACTCCGCGGCCCTGCTGGAGCTTCGGGTCAATTGTCGCTAGAAGTATTTTAGCAGCTTCTTCTGCATTTTCTCACTGTCCCAGGTCTGCCCTGCCAGGTAAATGTCCTCCACCTCTCCGCGCGGGTTTAATATGTAAGTAGTCGGGTATACCGTTAGTTGCTGATTGGCCAGCGGGGTGTTGGCCTTGAGATAGGTAAAGGCATAAGTCTGTCGGCTACGGAACTTCAACAGTTTCTCCATCTCCTCGTCCGACACGGTAACGACGGCTATCTTATCAGGGTGCAGCTGCTGGAGGCGGTCCATGGAGGGCATTTCTTCGATGCAGGGCTTGCACCAGGTAGCCCACACGTTCAGCAGCAGCACCCTTCCTTTATACTTGTCGATCGATATAGGCTCACCCTGCAGGTTGGTAAGCTGCAGTGCCTGCCAGTTAACACGTTGCGGCACGGTCTGGTTGAGCATGTAAAAGGCAAATACGGCAATAAGGCTCGTTACGGCAAAGCCCACGGCATAGGCAGTCCAAAAGGTTTGGCGGCGGGTCATGGCTTAGACTTGGATATTCTGGATGAAGTACATGTAAATGAGCGCAAGCAGGAGCACGGTACCGATGCCGGCAGACATACCTGCAAAAATAGCGCTCCAGAAAGTTTTTTTCATGGGAGCGAAAGATGTTGTAACAGCTAAGATACTAAAATGCAGGAAGAATTGCAGCCCGAAAACATTTTAGACAACCAGTGGCTTATTATGAAGTATAGTAGGGCAGTAGAAACGAGAAGGGTATAAAAAAGAAAACCCTTACCGGTTAGGGTAAGGGTTTAAGCTGGTGGTGATGATTGGAATCGAACCAACGACACAAGGATTTTCAGTCCTTTGCTCTACCAACTGAGCTACATCACCAGCTCTGTTGTTACCCCGTCTTTCGAAAGAGTATGCAAAAGTAGTAACCAAATTCGAAGACGCAAACTTTCGGGCAAAAATATTTTAAAAAAGTGCCTCTGTATACGTTTGTTCTCACTTTTCTGCTATCTTTATCTATGAATTGGTATGTATAACGAATAATTCACCGTGATTCAACTCGAGAACATTATCTTTCTGATAGTAGCAGCCCTGGGCATTGGCCTGTTTGTGTGGCAGATTCGCAAGATTCGCAAGAACGTTTTGATGGGCCGCGATGTCGACCTGAGCGATAATCCGTCGGAGCGCATCAACAAAACCCTGCTGGTCGCTTTTGGACAGCAGAAGATGTTTAAGCGCATGCTGCCGGCTGTGCTGCACCTTTTCGTGTACGTTGGCTTCCTGGTGATCAACATTGAAGTGATCGAAATCCTGATCGATGGGGTGTTCGGAACGCACCGTGTGCTGGCTTTTCTAGGCCCGCTGTACAGTGCCCTGATGTTCATCAACGAGATACTGGCTGCCTTGGTAATCGTGGCCTGTGTAATATTCCTGTGGCGTCGTAACGTGACCAAACTGCCTCGTCTGGCCACGGGCGTGGAGATGCGCGCCTGGCCAAAGCTGGATGCCAACTTCATTCTGATCACCGAGATCGTGCTGATGCTGGCGCTCTTCACTTTCAACATTGCCGGGCTCAAGCTGGTGCAGCTGGATGGCGGTGAAGTGGCAGGCAGCTACCCGATCAGCCAAATGTTTGTAAACTTCTTCGGTGACAACCCGAACTCGCTGCACATTATAGAGCGTGCCGGCTGGTGGTTCCATATCATCGGTATTCTGGCCTTTATGAACTACCTGCCAAGCTCGAAGCACTTCCACATCATCATGGCCTTCCCGAACGTGTACTACTCCAAGCTGTGGCCGAAGGGTAAGTTCACGACCAACCCGGCCATCACGCACGAGATCAAGGCCATGCTGGACCCAAGCTACCAGCCACCGGCTCCGGAAATGGACGCTGAGGGCAACCCGATCGTGCAGCGCTTCGGCGCCAAGGACGTGGAGGACCTGACTTGGAAGCAGCTGATGGATGCCTATACCTGTACCGAGTGCGGTCGCTGTACCTCGGTGTGCCCGGCCAACATTACCGGTAAGCTCCTGTCGCCACGCAAGATCGTGATGGACACTCGCGACCGCATGGAAGAGAAGGGCGAAAGCCCGGCTATCTTCGCCCCGAACCACTACAAAGAACTGGGCGTGGAGCGCGTGCAAACGACCGATGAGAAAACCTTGCTGCGTGGCTACATCACTCCGGAAGAACTCTGGGCCTGTACCACCTGCAACGCCTGCGTGGAGTCCTGCCCGGTAAACATCGACCAACTGTCCACGATCATGGACCTGCGCCGCTACCTGGTGCTCGAAGAGTCGGCTGCGCCCGCGTCGGTAAATGCCATGTTCACCAACATTGAAAACAATGGCGCACCATGGGCCTTCTCACCATCCGACCGCTTTAACTGGTCGGAAGACCTGTATGTGCCTTCTAAAAACTAATTGCTGAATTGCTAAAAGGTTAAATTGTTGTGCTCACAGGATCTTAACAATTTAACCATTCAACAATTTAGCCATCGAAAATAGCGTAGCAACAGCTACAAAAAATAAGCACTTGAATTACCCTACCAGATGGAAGAAAATAAAAGACTAGTGAAAGTGCCAACCATGGCGGAAATGGCTGCGAACGGTGAAGAGCCGGAAGTGCTGTTCTGGGTTGGTTGTGCCGGTTCGTTTGACGACCGTTACAAGCGCGTAACACGCGCCTTCGTGCAGATATTAGAACATGTAGGCGTGAAGTATGCCGTGCTGGGCACAGAAGAAAGCTGCACGGGCGAACCAGCCAAGCGTGCCGGTAACGAGTTCCTGTTCCAGATGCAGGCGATCACCAACATTGAGGTGCTCAACGCCTATAACATCAAGAAGATCGTGACGGCCTGTCCGCACTGCTTCAACACGATCAAAAACGAATACCCGGACCTGGGCGGTAACTACGAGGTGATTCACCATTCTACGTTCCTGCAGCAACTCATCAACGAGGGCAAGGTGAAGGTACAGGGCGGCGAGGCCTTCAAAGGCAAGCGTATCACCTTCCACGACTCCTGCTACCTGGGCCGGGCCAACGACATCTACGAAGCGCCGCGCGACGTGCTGGCTGCACTCGATGCTGACCTGGTGGAGATGAAGCGCAGCCGCGCCAACGGACTCTGCTGCGGAGCTGGTGGCGCCCAGATGTTCAAAGAGCCGGAGCCGGGTAAAAAAGACATCAACATCGAGCGTACGGAAGAAGCACTGGCAACCCTTGGCACCGGAAACGGTGTGATTGCAACAGCCTGCCCATTCTGCATGGTGATGATGAGCGATGGCGTGAAGAACAAGGAGCAGGAAGAAAGCGTAAAAGTTTTTGACATTGCCGAGCTGATCGCACAGGCAGAGGGGTTGAGTAAGTAAATTGTTACATTGTCAAATTGTTAAATTGTTGTTTTTCATTGGTTGATTGCAGGAACACCTTCTTTTGTTTTGCTAAGCACATCACGTAAGGTATAGCATACAAGCCAATTAACTATTTAACAATTTAGCCATTCAACAATTTAACCATCCAACAATTCAACAATTAAAAAATGTACATTCCTTTTGACCAATTGCCACCGCATGCCCGGCTCTGGATCTACCAGGCTGACAGGGCGTTGACGGCGGCAGAGCAGGAAGAAATAAAGCCAATGCTGGAGCGTTTTGCTACTGAGTGGAGCAGTCATGGTGCGGGCTTGCAGGCGTCGGCCAGTTTGTTGCACGACCGCTTTCTGGTGCTGGCTAACAACGAAGCCGTTACCTCTGCCAGTGGATGTTCTATCGACTCGTCAGTGAGCTTTGTACGGGAGCTGGAGCAGCGCTTTGGCGTTTCTTTCTTCGACCGTACCCGGTTGGCTTTTTTGAAAGACGAGCAGGTGCAGGTGGTGGGTATGAACGAGTTAAAAAATAAAGTGGCCGCCGGCGAGATTGACGGACAGACCTTATATTTTGATACATTGGTAAATAATTATGGAGAGCTGCAGGATGCCTGGCCAAGGCCGGCGCAGCAGAGCTGGCTCTCTAGGTATTTTTAGAACCGCTAATTCAAAACCTACCCTCATGCAGCAGACGCTATCGACCAAGTCAGTGGCCAATTACCTGAAGTTTACAGCAGCCGTTCTGCTGCTGGCAGTGGTGCTCAGCTCCTGCGGCGCAGGCATGTACCTGAGTAAGGCCGACAAGCGCTTCCAGGAAGAGCAGTATGAGCGGGCCATCGAGTTCTACAAGCAGGCACTGAAAGGGGCTAAGAACACCGGCGAGATCAACTACCGCATTGCGGAGTCGTACCGGCTGTCTAACCGACTGGCAGAGGCTGAAACTTACTACAAAGCCGCACTCGACAACAACTATCGCAAGGAAGAGGGCTTCTTCTATTACGGCATGGCCCTGAAGGCCAATGGCAAGTACGAAGCCGCTCTGGGCCAGATGCAGGACTATGCCCGCATCGGCAGCAAGCCGGAGCTCAAGGCTCTCGCCCTGCGCGAAGTAGAGACCCTGAGCCAGTTGAGTGGTATTCTGAAAAAGAACACGGGCTTTGAGATCTATAACCTGGAAGCGCTGAATACCGAGGGCTCTGATTTTGCGCCTTTTGTGCGTGGCAACGAACTGGTTTTCTCGTCCTCCCGCGGACCGGGCAAAACCTACCTGGGCAATGGCGAAGGCTTTCTGAACCTATACGCCACCACGCTCGGCGACACGGCCAACATGGGCGCTGCCGTGCGCAAGCTGGAGGGGGTAAACACCGAAGACCTGCACGATGCGCTGGCTACCTTTGCTGACGAAGGGAACACGATGGTGTTTGCCCGTGGCAACGAAGGCACCAAGAAAGGCCGCCGCAACGTGGACCTGTTCATCTCCTTCTACCGCTCCAACGCCTGGACCGAGCCGAAACTGATTAGCATCAGCGACCCGCGCGCCTGGGATTCTTCTCCGGCTTTCACGCCAGACGGAAGAACACTCTACTTCTCCTCGGATCGCAAAGGGGGACTGGGAGGCAACGACATCTACAAGACCACCATCGATGACAACGGCCGCTTCTCGGCTCCTGAGAATATGGGCCCAAGCATCAACACGCCGGGCAACGAGAGCTATGTGTACGTAGGCCCGGACGGTACGCTCTACATCGCCTCTGATGGTCTGCCAGGGCTGGGCGGACTCGATGTCTTTAAGGTTGAGGATGGCAAACCTGTGAACATGGGTGTGCCGGTTAACTCCAGCGGTGATGATTTCGGCATCTTCTTCCAGGACGCTTTCACGGGGTACATCTCCTCTAACCGCGAAGGTGGCAAAGGAGGCGACGATATCTACGCGATCGCCAGATCGGCGCGCAAACTGGTGAACTTCTTTGTGGACGGTACGGTATACCAGCGCCGCGACAAAGACAAGCAGCAGACGGCGGTACCGAAGACACCGGTGGTGCTGCAGGACAGCAAGGGACAGAAAATAGCCGAAACCAGAGCTGATGCAGAGGGTAAGTTCAGTTTCCCGCTCGACAGCGCAACAGCTTACTCTTTGCTGGCAGAGAAACCCGGCTTCTTCGCTGCCCGGCAGCGCGTGACTACTGTGGGTAAAATGCCACCACAAAACCAGTTGCCGAACGAAGTGAACGAAGTGCGCCTCACCGCTGACCTGCTGCTGACCGAGATCGTGAAAGAGAAGGCCATTGTACTCGAGAACATTTTCTACGACTTCGACAAAGCCGACATCCGACCGGATGCCGCTGAGGAACTCGATAAACTGGTGGAAATACTCGTGGACAACCCGCGCATTTCCATTGAACTGAGCTCACACACCGACTCCCGTGGTGTAGACATCTATAACCAGGACCTGTCGCAGCGCCGTGCCCAGTCTGCCGTGAACTACATCATCTCCAAAGGGATTGATAAGTCGCGCATTACAGCCAAGGGTTATGGCGAGAGCCGCCCGGTAGTGCGCAACGCCAAGACCGAAGACGAGCACCAGCGCAACCGCCGCACCGAATTCAAGGTGGTACGCATACAGGAGTAACAGATAGAAGGCATAGCGTTATACCTTTCCCAAATAAAATCGGCGGCTATAGTCTTGCACTGTAGCCGCCGATACTGTTTCTATACCTGTGCTATACCTAGCGGAAGGTGTATTTCAGGCCTATACTAAGACTACTTACCCGACTAATGTGGTTGTGACTTGGAGCATAAGTCCCGCTGCTGAGCAGCGGTGTGCGATAATCTAGTGAGAGAGCCATTGGCAGCTTTTTGAATTGGTATTCTATACCTACCATCCCGAAAGCAATTGGGCTTATACGGGGTTCGCCCTCATGTTCAAGCGGTGAATTGGTATGGCGCAGTATTCCCGCGCCTGCACCTACATAGGGCCGAAAGCGTTCCGAGAAACCCAGTTTCGGTTGCCAGATATAGCTAAGGGAAGCCAGGTAGTCACGCGAGTAGAAAGGTAGCTTTGTATAGACCTCGAAGGCTGTCTGATCTGTGATGAAGTACTTAGCTGTTAGACCAAGGTCTGTGTAGCCTCCGCCTCCCACTGTGTAACGGAGTCCGATAGTCGCTTTGTAAGATGCTGAAGCTTGTGATTTTGCATCGGGCAAATCCTGTGCATGCACAGCCAGGAAGGTACAAGTGCCGAATAGGGTAAGCAATGTTTTCTTGAGCATAGGTGTGGATTTAGTTTTTGAGCTATTTAAGTTGGAACCGGAGGCCGGTATACCTAGCGGAAGGTGTATTTCAGGCCTATACCTAAATTGCTGGACCTGTAATGGTTCACATAGTTTGGTGTAGTGCGTCCATAGCGCAGGAAGGTCGATCGGTAATCGAGCGAAAGGGCCAGAGGAAGCTTCTTGAAAGAGTATTCAGCGCCGAAAGAAGCAACTCCTACCGGATTAATATAGGAGGCGGGTCCATCGAAGTATGTAGGCGCCGGATTGTTGGTGCGGAGCAAGCCAACACCTATACCTGCATATGGCCTGAGGCGGTTTGATGTAGCGAGTTTTGGCTGCCAGATGTAGCTGAGGGAAGAAAGAAACTGGCGGGATTCAGGATTCACATCGGAGTAAGCCTCTAAGGCAGACTGTTCACCTATGAAATACTTAGCCGTTACGCCCAGGGATAAGCCCGCCGGTCCGGTTGCGTAGCGGAGGCCAACCGCTAGTTTATAAGGTGCCGACACCTGCGGCTTTAACTGCAGCGAATCCTGGGCCTGTACCGATATAAATACGAACAGGCTGAAGCATGAAATCAACAATTTCTTTTTCATATTTTATTTAAGTTTGTTTATATAGAGGAGTCAATATATTGCAGGAAGGTTGCAAGGTATAGGGGTGGCTTTTTCCGAAACGCGCTACTTTATACCTGTTGGATTTGGCTCAGTGAAACGCTGGACCGACCAATAATTGCGGCCACGGCTTTTTTAAAAGCATTTCTTTTTGCCGTATATACAAAGGCCTTTCTTAAATTTGTAAAGCAAGTAAGACCAGCACTATGGAAAATAGATACCTCCGGCGTGGCGTGTCCGCCTCAAAGGAAGACGTGCACAACGCCATCAAGAACATCGACAAAGGACTTTTCCCGAAAGCATTCTGCAAGATCATCCCGGACATCCTCACCGGCGACCCCGAGCACTGCGTGCTCATGCACGCCGACGGCGCGGGCACTAAGTCGGCGCTGGCCTACATGTACTGGAAAGAAACCGGCGACCTGAGCGTGTGGAAAGGTATAGCGCAGGACGCTGTGGTGATGAACACTGACGACCTGCTCTGCGTGGGCGCGATGGATAACATCCTGCTTTCCTCTACCATCGGCCGCAACAAGCACCTGGTTTCGGGCGAGGTGATTGCCGCCATCATCAACGGTACAGAAGAAGTACTGCAAATGCTGCGCGACAACGGCATCGGCATCTACAGCACAGGCGGAGAGACTGCGGACGTGGGCGACCTGGTGCGCACCATCATCGTGGACAGCACCGTGACGGCCCGCATGCGCCGCGACGAAGTGATCTCGAACGACAAAATACAGCCCGGCGACGTGATCGTGGGCTTTGCCTCTTACGGGCAGGCCACTTACGAAGACGAATACAATGGCGGCATGGGCAGCAACGGCCTCACCTCCGCCCGCCACGATGTGTTCCACTCATACCTGTCAGCTTCTTATCCGGAGAGCTACGATCCCGAACTGCCGAAGGACCTGGTGTACTCGGGCAACTACCGCGTGACCGATGTGGAGCCTGAGACAGGTATAGAAGTGGGCAAGCTGGTGCTTTCGCCAACGCGTACCTATGCGCCGATCGTGAAGGAAATCCTCAACCAGCACCGTCCGCACATACACGGCATGGTGCACTGTAGTGGCGGCGCGCAGACCAAAGTGCTGCACTTCACCGACAAGGTACACATCATCAAAGACAACCTCTTCCCGGTACCGCCGCTGTTCCGCATCATTCAGGAGCAGAGCCACACCGACTGGAAAGAGATGTACAAGGTTTTTAACATGGGCCACCGCCTCGAGATCTACCTGCCGGAGCAACACGCCCAAAGCCTGATCGACATTTCGAAGTCCTTCAACGTGGACGCTCAGATTGTTGGCCGCGTAGAAGCCAGCGAACGCAACGAACTCACGATTAAGACGGATAAAGGGGAGTTTTACTACGAAGGATAAGCTTTCGGGTAAGATTTGAAGAGAAACCACAGGTATAGCGCCTGTGGTTTTTTGTTTTACAACGCTAGCGGTAGGTTTCTCATTTAATAGGTTAGAATAAAATTTAGGTATAAGTTAATTCGTTCATAATATAGTTATATATTAAGAATATAATTCTTGTTCTATACTTATATGAAAACAAACATTATCCTTTTATGGAGTTTCTTGCTAGCTCCCTTTTCTGCCATAGCCAGTGAAGGGGATACAGCTAAAGTCAGTTATGATAAACTCTATGGAGGTATAAGCTTTAGCACGGTATCGCATCATATCTATTACAAAGACTCCAAAGCCCAAGATATTATCAGTTCTGGCTACTTTGCTCCACTTTCTTTATACCTGGGCTACAATTTCGGCAGGAACATGCGGGTGCAGGCAGGTTTGGCTTATGGCGGCAGTTCAGAGAAATATACCTTGACGCCAGACAACAAAGTGTTCCATACAGCTTCCTCCCGTACGCATGTTATCGCAATGCCGGTGACGCTGCAACATGTCATGTTTAAATTTTTTAGGCGATTCCCGATGTATGCTACGGGTACACTGATGCCTGCCTACGGTATATCAAAGACAGAATATTCTCAGTCAGAGAACGGAGTCACAGCAGAGGTAAACAAAATTACAGAGAAAGGAATCAACACTTTCGTGACGGCTGGTATTGGGCTTAACTATAAAATAAGCCCGCGCCTTTACGGTCAGGTAGAGTACCATGCCTTGAAGCATAACCTGACTGGTGGAAACTCTTTCTTTCATGACTGGGACCAAGGATTTACAGGGTTTCTGCATTTCTATAAGTCAGTAGGTATAGGTCTGAATTATAAGCTTGGTCTGGAAGATTAATAAACAGCAATCATGAAAACATGCTTAACACTTCTTTTGCCCGTGCTATTCTGTTTCTCAGCTATCGCGCAGCAAGAACCTTCGTACATCGAGAAAGGAAAATTCACTTTAGGGCTTAACCTACAGACAGTCTCCTACCACATCTACTACAAAGAAGGCAAAACGCGGGGACCTGTCCGATCGGGTTATTTCACACCCATTTCTTTAAATACGGGCTATCAGCTTTCAGATAGGGCGAGTGTGCGGATAGGCCTTGGGTTTGGTGGAGACAGAGATAGGCTGACGGAGCAAATACAGGATGTCGAGTACAAGCATGATTCAAGAACTTTTGCCCTCGTAAGCTCGCTTTCCTTTTACCATACCTTCCTTAACCTGTACAGGAAACTGCCGATCTACGGTACTGTCTCGGTTGTGCCGGCCTATGGCTTCACAAGTCTGCAGGCCACCCATAACGGCGCAAATAGCCCTGTTTCGCATACTGTTAAAGAGAATGGCCTCAATGTGTTTGCCATGGCGGGAGTGGGTTTTAACTACCAGATCAGTAACAGGCTATACGGGAATATGGCATACTTCTTTTACAAGAAGAACCTGTCCGGCATGAATTCGTCACATTATGATTGGGACCAAGGGTATGGCTTGAGGAGTATCACCAAGTCATTTGAGCTTGGAGTGAATTATAAACTTGGTGTGGAAAAATAATCAGCTCCTGATGAAAACATACTTGACTTTATTCGCGCTATACCTAACCCTTTCCTTTCCGGCCATAGCTAGTGATGACGACACGGCTAAAGTGAGCGAAAGCAAATTTTACACAGGTATAGGATTAACCACCATCACCTACCACATCTATTACAAAGATTCCTCACCAGCGAGGCACTTGACGTCGGGCTATTTCACCCCCGTTACTTTGCTTGTCGGGTATAAAGTTAATGATAGGGTTCGTTTACAAACAGGAGTAGGCTATGGGGGCAGTAGCGATAAAGCGGAGTGGTCGCGTAATCATCAGGCTACAGATACGGTAAGGTATAGAGCTGCTTCCCGCACCAAGGTGTTGTCTATACCTGTCACGGTTCAGGCAGACCTTTTCAAAGCTTTCAGGCGTGTTCCTTTGTATGGTACGGTGTCAGCTATAACAGCCTACGGGAACACCAAAAGCAGCTTGACGGAAACACTGCATGGAGTGCCCGTCACAGTTTACACAAAGGATAGGGGAGTGAATGTTTTCCTGATGGCGGGCTTAGGAACAAATTTTAAAATAAGTAATCAGTTTAGAGGCTATACAGAGCTATATCTTCTCAAAAGGAACCTGACAGGCAACAACGATTTTGATTATGACTGGGAAGCTTACTCTCCCTGGGGCCGTCGCCTCTTTAAATCGTTTGCTTTTGGGGTGAATTATCAGCTTTAGCTGAGGCAGGCCCTCTTATCAAAAACCACAGCTCCTATTCCTGTGGTTTCTCGTTAATACCTATACCTGCAAACCAAAGAATCCCCGCAGACAAAGCCCGCTCTTCTTTAGTTCCACAAACTGGCACAATAATTGGCTTGGCTGAAGTATACGCTAAAACCTATACTGCCATGAAAAAGCTTCTACTCCCGCTTCTGTTTGTGCTGCTGGCGTTGCCGGCTTTCGCACAACCCACTGTTGTGACCTTTACTACCCACCGGGGCGAACTGTTCCAGATGGCGCTGGATGGGCGCCTGATCAACCGAACGGCTTCCAACTTTGTGCGCATCACGCACCTGCGGCCCGGCAACCACTATGTAGAGTTCCGGATCAGAGGCCGCCATGGCATTTACAGAACAGGTATAAACGTGCTGGCCCGCGCCGGATACGAAACGAATTATTCTGTGCGGGTATCGGGTAGAAAAGTAGCCCTGCATGTGATCAGCGAAATACCGCTGGGCCCGCCACCGGTAGTGGTCGTGCCGCCGCGCTACCCCGACCGCTACGAGCCTGCTCCGCCACGCTATGAGCCAGTGCCGCCGCGCTACGAAGAATCAACCGGTGCCTGCCGCAACCTGCTCGACCGCTATGACGTGGATCGCCTCATCGACGCCATGAAAGGCCGCGACTTCGAGAGCACCCGCCTCACTATTGCCCGCGAGGCAGTGCGCAACAGCAGCATCCTGTCAGAGGACCTGCGCAATGTACTGTTGCAATTTGAGTTCGAAAGCACCCGACTGGAGTTTGCCAAGTTCGCCTACGGCAGCGTGTGCGACAAAGAGCGCTTCTACTACATCTACGACATTTTCAAGTTCGATCACCACGTGCGGGAACTGGAGGAATATACCAGCCGGAGAAGGTGATTTAAGTTAAAAGGTTAGAAAGTTAGAAAGGTAAAAAGTGAAGAGCAGCGTAGGGTAATCCTGCGTTGCTCTTTTATTAGGTATAGCAGGTGTTAAGGTATAGCAAGTAACAGGTATACCGAAGGGCCTTTTGTCCTTTGTCAAAAAATCCTTTGTCAAAAAGCCGTTTACATAAGGCACACGCCTAGGACTTGATCTTCTGAGGCAGGTAGCCGAAGTGTTTCTTGAAAGCCGCCGTGAAGTGGGCGGCGTACTTAAAGCCCAGGGCGCTGGCAATGTCCCCTATTTTCTGATCACCTTCGAGCAGCATTTTGCGGGCCTGCTCCATGCGGTAATTGTTCAGGTAGCCAAACACTGTGGTGCCGAAAACCTGCTTGAAGTGCTTTTTGAGGTAGTACTCATTCGTGCCGACCATGTGGGCCAGGTCGATCAGCGAGCAGGGGCACTCCATGTTCTGAAGGATCAGGTCGCGGGCGTGGAGCATCTTTTCGATATCCGTCTGCTTTAGCCCGTTTGTGCTCGGCGCTTCATTCTGTTCGCATAACTCAAACTGTAGCATCAGCAGCTCAATCACCTTCGCCTGCACAAACATGCGCTTGCTGTAGCCTGTGTAGGTGCAGTTGAGCAACTCGTGCAGCACCGCTGTGATCTTGGGCGTAATGGGCAAATTCCCTTTTCTAAGCCGTGCGGGCTTGCCTGCCAGGATATGCTCCCGCAACTCTGAAAAAGGGCTTCCTGCTTCAGGGAGATAGTGCAGCAGAAAGTCCGAGGGGATGTATATTGTCATCATCTCCACCTGCGGGTCGGGCTTTATCTCTTGCTGTGCCTGGGCGTCGGAGAAGAACAGGAGGTTGTGCTGGTGGGCGTCAAAGCTGGCAAATGGCTTCGGGCTATCCCCGACTCTAAAAGAGCTCTTTCCCCGCATCGAAAAGTATAGCTGTGCAAAGTCCTCGCTGTTAAAGCACCCTACCATCTTCTTTGTGGACAGGCTAATAGCGGTATGGCTGAAGTGAATTTCGCCGGATGGAAAGCGCATGTTGGCCTCGGCGGTAGCACGTGCATCCTGGCCCTGGCAGGCGCAGAAGGTGGGCCGGTTCTGCTCAACCAGCTGCTGGCTGGTGCAGTCCCGCTCACTGATTCCCGGTTCGCTCACGTCTTGCTCCATGTTTTCCCTCATTTGATAAAAGTATTCCCTTACCCGTTACTGAAATAGCTTTGTAAGCTATACTTTTGCGCAAGTTAAGTTTATTTAGACTATATCTAAATAGCATGCAAGATAAAAAAAGGCAATGCCTTCTTCAGAATTGCCTTGAAGCCAAATACTATACCTTATAAAGATATGTTCAAACATTTACTGGCGTCGGCTTTCCTTATGCTTATGGCGCTTGGAGTTTCAGCGCAGGACCTGGCTGTTACGGGGCAGGTGATAGAGCAGACTACTGGCACGGCACTACCCGGTGTTACGGTCAGAGTAAAAGAAACAAACAACGGCACTACAACAAACCCGGACGGTGCTTTTCAGATTCGTGCAAAAGAGGGGGAGGTGCTGGTTTTCTCATACATCGGCTATGCCTCTCAGGAAGTGCCGGTAAACGGAAACGCTGGCTCATTGCAAGTGGAGCTTCAGCCCGGCAATACACAGCTATCCGAAGTGGTGGTAACAGGCGCACTCGGTATTAAGCGGCCCGCCCGCGAACTGGGAACAGCCAGTGCCCAGCTTAACACCGCCGAACTGAACCAGGGCAAAGTGGTGAACCCTGTTCTTGGGCTGGCCAGCAAGGTGTCGGGCCTACGCATCAACATGTTCGACAGCAAGGTAGACCCGGATGTGCAGGTGAACCTGCGCGGCATACGCTCCCACACCGGCAACAACGCCCCGCTTTACGTGGTGGACGGTGTGCCTATACCTGACATCAACCGCCTCAACCCGAACGATATCGAAAGCATCAACGTGCTGAAAGGCGCCAACGCCGCGGCTGTGTATGGTTCTGACGGTGTGAACGGTGTGCTAATGATCACAACAAAGAAAGGCCGTGCAGGAGCGCAGCGCATCAACTTCTCGAACACAACTACTTTTGATAAAATAAGCCGCCTGCCGGAGCAGCAGACAGAGTTCGGGCAGGGACTGAACGGCGTATACGACCCGCTGCAGTACCAGTCGTGGGGACCGCGCTTTGACGAGGAGGTGCGCCCGGTGGGACCTGTGCTGCCCGACGGCAGCCAGTGGCAACTGCCCTACAGCCCGCACCCGGACGGCAGAAAAGCGTTCTTCAACACCGGCTTCACCACCCAGAACGACCTGAACTTTTCAGGTGGCGACGAGAAATCGACTTACTATTTCTCGCTGCAGGATGTGGTGACCAAAGGCATCATTGAGGGCGACAAAAACAGACGTTCCGGTGCCCGTTTCAATGGCTCCCGTTCGTTCGGCAAACTGAGCACCAGCTATAACCTCAACTACGTGTTCAACAAAAGCGACGTGACGCAGAGCGAGCCTTGGTCCACGGTATACCGCCTGCCGGTCAGCCTGCCTTTTGCCGACCTGAAAGACTGGGAAAACACGCCGCATGCCAACCCGAACTACTGGTTCAGCACCAACCAGCCCAACCCATACTTCAACGCCGACAACCAGCGCACGGTAAACGAGCAGCAAACCCTGACCGGAAACATCGAGCTCAACTACGAGATCGCTCCCTGGATAAACGCCATCTACCGCCTTGGCCTTTACAGCCGCAACACCGACACGCGCACCACCGTGGGTAAGTTTACTTACACCACGCCGGGCCGCACCAATATCCCGGGCAGCGTGAACGACGCGACCAACAACTTCCGCCGCATCAACAGCGACTTCATCCTGGACATGCACAAGGACTTCGGTAAGTTCAGCACACGCCTGTTGCTGGGCAACAACCTGCGCACCGACGACAGCAAGACAACCAACCTGAGCGCCTCGGCGCTGGTAGTGCCCGGCCTGTTTAACCAGGACAACCGCCTGGGGCAGTTGGGTGGTCAGTCCGCTATCAGACAGAGAAGACAGGTGGCGGTGTTCGGGGAACTGACAGCCGGCTACAACAACTACCTGTTCCTGACCTTTACCGGTCGCCAAGAGGCCGTGTCGGTGCTGAGTCCGGAGAACCGCAGCTACTTTTACCCAGGCGTGAGTTCGTCTTTCGTGTTCAGCGATGCCATCGATGCCCTGAAAAACAACAGTACCCTGTCTTACGGTAAGGTATACGCTTCCTACAACAAGACCGGCAACGTGGTAGTGGAGCCTTACCAACTGCAGAACGTGTATAGCCAGAGCAACGGCTTTCCTTACGGCAACCTGCCGGGCTTTAGCCTGGGCACCTCGGATGCCAACCCGAACCTGAAGCCTGAATTTGTGACCTCACTGGAGGTGGGTACGCAGCTGAGCTTCTTCCAGAACCGCCTGAACCTGGAAGCCGCCTACGTAGATGCCAAAACCACAGACGGTACCATCCTGGCTGACATCTCTGCCGGTTCCGGCTTCACATCGGCTTGGGTTAATGCGTTTAAGGCGAGCAACAAGATCATTGAGTTGAACATCAACGGCGATGTGATCCAGCGCGGCGACCTGGTGTGGAACGTGGGCGCGAACCTCACGCACATCAAGAGCAAAGTAGACGAGATCTACGGTGGTATCGATCAGCTGTTCCACTTCCGCCAGAATTACCTGATCGTGGGCAAGCCTTACAACAGCTACTTGTTCACCGATTACAAGCGCGATCCGCAAGGTCGGGTGATCGTGGACCCAAAAACTGGCAACCCGGTAAGTGGTTCTGAACTCTACTATGGCGGCACCGGCACACCGCCATATCAACTGGGCCTCAACACCTCACTGCACTACAAAGGCTTGCAACTGGGCGCGCAGTTTGATTGGCGCATGGGCGCCGTGGTATACACCGAGGCAGCAGCTCGTATGATTTCGGACGGTACCAGCCCGCTCACCACGCAGTATGGCCGAGAGCCGTTCGTGATCCCGAACTCCGTGATCGAGACTTCTCCGGGTGTGTTCACACCCAACACCGAGATACAGACCAAAGGCGACCGCAACTACTTTGCGAACCACTATGCCACCGTGCAGTCGAACTACGCCGTGAGCGCCGACTTCTTCAAACTGCGAGAACTGAGCCTGAGCTATACCTTGCCAATGGAATGGCTGGATGGTCAGAACCTGGTGAAAGAGGCGACCATTGGCTTTGTGGGCCGCAACCTGTTCTCTATCTGGGCAAAAGATAACATTTACAACGATCCGGAGTTTGTGTACGCCGGCGGAAGCAGCGAGGGCTACATGAGTTGGAGACACCTGCCACCAACCCGTACGTTTGGTTTCAATGTAAATGTGGCATTCTAAATAAGATCATTCTGCAGACTTAGCGATATGAAAAAGTTATTATCCCTTATCCTGATCGCACTGATAGGCACCGCTTTTACCGCCTGCGATAGCTTCCTGGATACAAACGTGAACCCCAATGCGCCGACCGATGTGCCGGTAGAACAAAAATTACCTACTGCACTTGTCAAGACAGTGAACCTCGAAACGGGTGCTCTGAACCAACTGGGCGCTGTGTGGGCAGGCTACTGGGCCAAAGCAACGGACGGCCCGGTAAACACCTCGCTTTTCAGACTGGAGGAAACCTATGGCGTAGAGGCCATGTCATTTGACCGCGACGGTCGTCCGATCTGGGAAGACAGCTATACCACGCTGGTGAACTACAAAGACATCGAGAACAGCGCCTCCGCCACTGGCGACCTGGCTTATGTAGGTATAGCGAAGATCATGCAGGGCTGGCACTTTATGCGGCTTGTAGATCTTTACAACAACGTGCCTTTCTCAGATGCGCTGCAGGGCAGCAAAAACGTAACGCCGAAGTACGAAGACGGACAGGTGGTATATGACGGTGCTATCAATCTGATCACAGCAGGTATAGAGGACATCAAAGCAGCTCCTGCCTTGTCTAAAAAGCCGGTGACCGACGATGTGATTTTCAAAGGCAACCTGACACTCTGGATTAAGTTCGCCAATACCATTAAGCTGAGAGCTTTGCTTCGCCAGTCTGAAGCCGGAAGAGAAGGCTATATCAACGACGAGTTGGCCAAGATCAAGCAGGAGGGAAGCGGTTTTCTGGGTGCCGGTGAGAGTGCCCTGGTGAATCCGGGCTACCAGATTACGGCCGGTCTGCAAAATCCTTTCTGGGATACCTACTACCGCAACCAGGCCGGAGCGCTTACCACGGGCTACAACACCCTGCGCCCCACGGCATACCTGGTGCAGCAGTACAAAGAGCGCAACGACCCGCGCCTGCCCAAACTCTACCGCAGCGTGAATGGTGACTACGTGGGCGTACCGCTTGGAGCAACCAGTGCTGACTTTACCATGGCAAAAACATCGGCTTTGCTGGGACCGAACGAGAACGGCAACCAACCGGCAGGCCTGTTGAAAAGTGCGCAACAACCATCCGTATTGCTGTCTTCTTTCGAGAGCTTGTTTTTGCAGGCCGAGGCAGCCGAGCGAGGCTGGTTGAGCGGAGCAGAGCAACTTTATGAGGAGGCTATCAAAGAGTCGTTCAAATACACGACGGTGCCGGCAGGAGAATTTGTGGCGTATAATGCGCAGCCATCTGTTAACTTTGCACTTGCCCCGAACAAAATAGAGCGCATCATCGAGCAGAAGTGGCTGGCGCTGAACAGCATCAGCAGCATCGAGGTCTGGAACGACTCCAGGAGATTGGGCTACCTGAGCAGGTTGCCACAGTCGCTGCAGAGCCCGTCGGCTGACCCGGATTTCAGGCCACGAAGATTGACTTACCGTCAGTCGGAGGTATACACCAACAGCGAAGAAGTAGCAAGGCAGGGGGCCATAGACCCATTCCGTTCGCGGGTGTTCTGGAACAAGTAAAAGAAAATAGTAATACAAAATACCTTCCCTTCCTTGCCGGCAAAAGCAAGGAAGGGATTTTAGCTAAACATCACCACCATGAAGCAAAAACAAAAATCGACCTGGCAAAAGGTGCGCAAGCTGTTCAATGACCTCCACCTGTGGATGGGTATAGCGAGCGGCCTTATCCTGTTTGTAGTCTGCCTGAGCGGCACGATCTATACCTTCAATACCGAGGTGCAGGAGTTTATGGAGCCGGAGAAGTTTACCGTGCAGGTAGAGCAGGGGACTGAGCCCATGGCAGCAGAGGCGATTATTGCTAAAGTGGCAGCCGAGACGGGCGGTAAGGTCAGCGCTATTACCATACCTGCCGACGCCAATCGCACCTATACCCTGAATGTAAAGAAGGAAGATAAAGGGGTTGAAGGAAAAGGTGGTGAAGCCCGTGGCGGTGAAAGAGGCGGTCGTGATAAGGGCGGTGAAGGTAAAAAAGGTCCGGAAGGTGCCGTGGCCAAAGGCGGACCGTCTGGCGGACCTGGCGGCAAAGGCGGCCGGGGTACTAACTACCTTGTGAACCCCTACACAGCTGAAGTAATTGGCACAACCGAAAGCCCGACCTCAGAGTTTTTCATGACCATGTTCCGTCTGCACCGCTGGCTGCTGCTCGATACCGAAGTAGGCCGTCCGATTGTGGGCTGGGCAACCGTCATCTTCACGCTGATCGTGATCAGTGGCCTGGTGATCTGGATTCCGCAGAAAGTGAAGAACTGGCGACAAGGCCTTAAAATAAAGTGGAGCGGCAACTGGAAGCGCGTGAATCATGACCTGCATAACTCGCTTGGTTTCTATTCGTCTTTCCTGTTGCTGGTGATGTCGCTTACCGGCCTTACCTGGTCGTTTGAGTGGTACAAAGAAGGCTTCTTTAAAGTGCTGGGCGTAGAGCAGCCGAAAGATCGCAAGGAAGAACCGCTTTTTTCAAAAGTGCCAGCTGACCTGTCTCAGGCCGCTACGCTTACGATTGCAGACTACGTGAAGGCAGCCGATGCCGCACTGCCTTACAAAGGCGATTACCGCATTTCATTGTCAACAGACTCAGCCGCTACTGTTTCGATCAACAAAAACAAAGTAGGCTTTTTCGCGCCTGCGGCTTCAGACAAACTGCAGCTTGACCAGTACAGCGGCGAGGTGCTGAAAGCAGATATATTTGCTGATAAGCCGTTCAATGAGAAAATCACATCATCCATCAAGCCACTCCATGTGGGCAATGTGTATGGTACTTTCTCCAAGATCCTGTACTTCATCGCCTGCCTTGTGGCGACTAGCTTACCCATAACAGGCACCATCATCTGGATCAACAAGCTGCGCAAGAAGTCAAAGAAGGGTGCTATACCTGTGGCGAGAAAAGCGACAGCTTAAGGGAAGTAGCATTGGAAAATTTTGTCATTTCGAACGCCAGTGAGAAATCTGGGGGTTCACTGGTCCTGTAGCGTTTCAGATTTCGCACTGGCGTTCGAAATGACAGACGTGATGTTTAAACAAAAAAGGCTTCCCCGGTAAGGAGAAGCCTTTTTTGTTGCGGCTTGCTATACCTTATCGCAGCCTGTCTACAGAGCGAACCAGGTCTTCGTCTCTCTTAATGAAACGGTTAGCCAGGGCATTGAGCAGGAGTGCCAGGATGGGCATGTAAAAACCAGCTTCGTAGCTGCCTTCGTTGCCGGCAGCCATTGCGTTACCTACATAATTGGCATAGTAAAACGACGTGCCAAACAGCGCGATCAATACCAGTGAGTTGATGAGGCCAAACTTCATTTGAGTGAGGCGGCTCTTGTACTGGAAAATTTCATACAGAGCCACACCTGCAGCCACGATAGCCAATATGCCAATCGCGATGGTGCTTGTACCTGTCTGTGCGCCCGCCTGCACGGCCTCGCCTTGCTCGTTCACGGTCTGGAAAAACAGGTTCCAGGCGGTCAGCACAACTTCTTCTCCGGTAGTAATATCTACTTTAGACCAGAGCGGCAAAAACAGCAGCGACACCATGGCCACCACGATGAGGGCCAGAAATACGGTTTGAATTCTTTGTATCATAAGGGGGTTAATTTAACTTGCAAAGAGATGCAAAATTAGACAAAGACCTGTAAAACAAAAATTGATGAGCACAGCTTATATAATTGATATCGTCAGAACACCCGTTGGCAAGTTTACCGGCGCCCTCAGCAGCGTGCGGCCAGACGACATGGCGGCTTTTATTTTGAAGGAGCTAATGGCTCGCAATCCGCAGATAGACCCAAGTCTGATCGAGGATGTGGTGCTGGGCGCTGCCAACCAGGCTGGCGAAGACAACCGCAACGTGGCCCGTATGGCGCTGCTGCTGGCTGGTCTGCCGCACGAGATTGGTGGCGTGACCGTGAACCGGCTTTGTGCTTCGGGCTTGCAGTCTATTATCGATGCAGGCCGTGCTATTACCTGCGGCGATGGTGCCGTATACCTGGCCGGTGGCGTGGAGAGCATGACGCGTGCCCCTTTCGTGATGGCCAAAGCCGAAACCGCTTTCGCCCGCACCCCTGAAATCTACGACACCACCATCGGCTGGCGTTTCGTGAACAACACGCTTTCGTCGATGCACTACCCGCATACCATGGGGGAGACGGCCGAGAATGTGGCTGAGCGCTACGGTGTTTCACGTGAAGCGCAGGATGAGTTCGCCCACAGTTCGCAGCTCAAGTATAAGGCGGCTGCCGAGGCTGGCAAGTTCAAAGATGAGATCGCACCTATACCTGTTCCGCAGCGCAAAGGCGACCCGATCATCTTCGACACCGACGAGCACCCACGACTTTCTTCCGTGGAAAAACTGGGTACGCTGGGCGCGGCCTTTAAAAAAGGCGGCACTGTAACGGCAGGCAACGCCTCCGGCATAAACGACGGCGCAGCGGCATCGTTGGTCGTGAGTGAGGAAATCGTAAAGCGCTTTAACCTGAAGCCAATGGCCCGTATTGTGTCAGCGGCCGTGGCAGGGGTAGAGCCCGCTTATATGGGGATGGGCCCAGTGCCGGCTACCCTGAAAGCCCTGAAAAGAGCGGGTCTCACCATCAACGACATTGGCCTGGCAGAGATAAACGAGGCATTTGCAGCACAGGCTATACCTTGTGTGCAGGAACTCGGCATCAACCCGGAGATCGTAAACGTGAACGGCGGCTCTATTGCGATTGGTCACCCACTGGGGGCAAGCGGTACCCGCATCTCGGCTACGTTGCTGCATGAGATGAAGCGCCGCGACAACGTGCGTTACGGGCTGGCCACCATGTGTGTGGGTGTTGGACAGGGGGCAGCGATTATCTACGAGAAACTGTAATCAGGTATATACCTTCTTAAAAAAGCCATTTTGTGCAAGCAGAGTGGCTTTTTCGTTTTTACACATCAAAACAGAAAATATTAGCGACACCTATATAGCCTTTTGGCATATACTTTGATTTGAATGTTTTCGGACTAAAATTTAAGTGTATGAAAAAGGTATTGACGATTGTGCTGATGACCATGCTGATGGTTGTTGGAGGAGAGGCCGCTATAGCGAAAGATCATGACCACCGAAAGTGTAAAGACAGACACCACTCCAAAGGGAAGGTGGTATATGTAGATAAGAAATACCGCGGCCACGATGACTGCAAGCACTGCAAGAGTCACCGCGATAAGCGCTACGCCAGCAAAAGCTGTTGCTCGCACCACGATGACAGGTATAGCCGGAACGACCGCAGATGGGAGCGGGACCGGGATTATGACCGTGACCACCGAGGCAGGGTAGAAGACCGCCGCCATATCCCAACCAGCCGTGAGGCGCGTGATCGGGCCCTTGCAAAAGTTATCTTGGAAGAACGGCACAGAAGCCAAAACAAAAGATAGAGAGCATTGTTTGTTTGCTATCAGCCACTTGCTGAGCAAAGAAAAAAAGAAGAAGACTACTACCCTAGTTTGGAGGCTGCCTGTACACAGGCAGCCTTTTTTGCTATCTTTGCCCATGCGCTACTTTCTGGAAATAGCCTATGACGGCACCCGTTTTCATGGTTGGCAGGTACAGCCCAACGCCCTCTCTGTGCAGGAGGTACTCGATGATTGCCTGAGCAAAGTGCTGCGGCAGCCCATTAACTCCACAGGCAGCGGCCGTACCGACACGGGCGTGCATGCAAGTCAGCAGTTCGTGCACTTTGATGTGGAGCAGGAACTGGAACCCGAGCAAGCGGTCTATCGCATCAACCGCCTCTTGCCGGCTGACATTGTAGCGAAGAACCTATACCTGGTCACCGACGAGGCCCATGCCCGTTTCGACGCGTTTGAGCGCACCTACCACTACCACATCATCTTAGCCAAAGACCCCTTCAAAAGATACTACGCTACCTACCTGCCGCGTTCCGTGGATGTAGGGAAAATGAATGAAGCGGCTGCGGTTTTGCTTCGTTACGAGGATTTTACGACCTTTAGCAAAGTCAAAGGCGACACCAAACACTACCGCTGCAACATGTACGAGGCCGTGTGGCAACAGCAAGGCGACGAGCTGGTCTTCACGATCCGGGCAAATCGCTTCTTGCGGGGCATGGTGCGATTGGTGGTAGGCACCTTGCTGGATGTAGGCCGGAGAAAGCTCTCTGTGGCCGATTTTGAGCGGATTATCGCCAGTCAGGACCGCAGCAAGGCCAGTGGAGCAGCGCCTTCCGAGGGGCTATACCTAGCCCAGGTGTTGTATCCGGAGCATATTTTCAAGACTTCACCCAAAACAAACCCTTTATAGCATGCAATTACCAGAAGACCAGAACGGTCCCCATCTAAACGGCAAACACCTGCGCCCTGAAAGCTTGATGATGAGCTACGGGTATAACCCGGAGTGGTCAGAAATGGCCGTCAAGGCGCCGATTTACCAGACTTCTACTTTCGTTTTCAAGAACGCGGAAGAGGGCAAGGCATTTTTTGAACTAGCGTATGGCCTGCGTGAGAAGCACGCCGAAGAGCAGCTCGGCCTGATCTACAGTCGCCTCAACAACCCCGACCTTGAGATACTCGAGAACCGCCTGCGTTTCTGGGACGGTGCCGAAGAAGCGGCCGTGTTTGCCAGTGGTATGGCCGCGATCAGCACCACGCTTTTGGCCTTGCTCAAGCCTGGCGACCTGATTCTGCATAGCGAACCCATCTACGGCGGGTCTGACTACTACATTAAAAACATCCTGCCGAAGTTCGGCGTGAAGAGCATGGGCTTCCGGGCTAACACCCCGATAGAGGAAGTAGAGCAAATGCTCGAGGAGTCCGGTATGGCCGATAAATTGGCGATGGTATACCTGGAGACTCCAGCCAACCCAACCAACCACCTGGTAGACATTGAAGCATGTGCTGCCATGGCCAGAAAGCACTCAACTGCCGACAAAAAAGTAGTAGTAGCCGTGGACAACACCTTCCTGGGCCCCGTGTTCTCACACCCGCTCAAGCACGGCGCTGATTTGGTGCTCTACTCTGCTACCAAGTACATCGGCGGTCACTCCGACCTGATCGCAGGCGCCTGCGCTGGCCCGGCTGATCTGATGAAACAAGTGAAAGGTATGCGTACCTTCATGGGTTCCATGGCGAGTCCGTGGACAGGCTGGATGCTGATGCGCAGCCTGGAGACGCTGAAAATCCGGATGGAGTGCCAGGCACGCGGCGCAGAAGTGGTAGCCGCTTACCTGAAAGAGCATCCGAAAGTAGACAAGATTTACTTCCTCGGCTATCTGCAGGACAATCCGCAGCAGCAGGCCATTTACGACAAGCAGTGCAAGGCAGCGGGTTCCATGATCTCGTTCGACATCAAAGGTGGTGAGAAAGAAGCCTTCACCTTCCTGAACAACCTGAAGTTGATCAAGCTGGCCGTAAGCTTAGGTGGCACCGAATCGCTGGCCGAGCACCCTGCCTCTATGACCCACTCCGATATTTGTCTGGCCGACCGTGCCGTAATGGGTATAGGCGAGGGCATGATCCGCATCTCGGTAGGTGTGGAGCATCCTGAGGATATTATCTCTGACATCGCGCAGGCGCTCGAGAAAGTAACTGTGCCTGCGGAAGCGGAGGTATAGGTATAAGACTTAATCTGATCGAAGCCCTTCCTTGGTTTTCAGGGGAGGGCTTTTTTGTGTCCTCACGGGTAAACGCTATACCTGATAAATCCCGAAAATCCTGATGCAAAAACCATTAACTTTGCAAGCGGTTAGCATGTAGTATCCGTAAGGGTATAGCTACGGCTGGTTTATGGCGCGAGTGTCTGGTATGGTGGGATCGCTGACCCGGGTATAGGTATAGGTATAGGTATAGCCTACTTTGCACTGTGGCTAATGCTTTTTGCAGGTATAGCAACTAGTACTGTTTTATAGCTTCGCCTGTGCGGCGGGCACTTCCTTTTTGTCTTGACACAAAAAGGAAGCAAAAAAGTCAAGACGCTCCAAACTCGCTGAACGCTCAAACAGTGGAGCGCCGAAAGGTGCACCTGGCTAATGCTATAACTTCGTAGTTTCAGTGCAAGTTAGTCTTGCTATATCTGCCAGTGGACTGTGCTACAGGGCTTATAGCTTCGAACTGGCAGTAGCAGAAGCTCCCCTTCTTGGATAAGGAGGGGTAGGGGTGGTTGGACCCGGTAAAGCAAAGGAATTATTGCAGCTACAGGGTTTATACTTCCGAGCTTGTAATACCTGAAGTCCCCCTTTGGAGGAGGCTGGGGGAGGACATTCTTATTCAGAAAACTGAGGCAACGATGCCTATACTTGTAAAATGGCAGCAGCTAGTTCCCCTCTTGAGAGGGGCAGGGGTGTGTTCATCGTGCGCAAACTTAAACCAGCTACTGAGCCATTCCTGTGAACTAGCCGTGGAGGAAAATTCCCTGCCTTAGACAAGGAGGGGCTAGGGGTGGTTGGATACAGGATCTGCGAGAATCCTGATTCAGACAACAGGAAAGGGATAGGGGCTTCAAACCCCGAAAACAAACAAAACCTGAAAGAACAAATTTGGAAGATAAACCACAAAATACAGGCAAGGTATTCGATGCAGACGTCATCCGGCGGCTCTTCACGTTTGTGACGCCCTACATCCGGATCTTCTACTTCATTGTGTTCCTGACGTTTGCTTCAGCTATTTTAGCTGCGGTGCGCCCTTTCCTGATTCAGTATACCGTTGATAACGAGATTCTGCAGAACGACTGGGAGGGGCTGAACAAGATGTTCGTGATACTTGCGGTGCTCCTGGTGGGGCACGCCATTGTGCAGTACCTCCATACCTATTTTGCGGGTTGGCTCGGGCAGCACGTCGTGCGCGACATCCGGGTGCAGCTTTACCGCCACATCCTGAACCTGCGCCTCAAGTTCTTCGACCGCACGCCCATCGGTACACTCGTGACCCGCAATGTCTCGGATGTGGAAACACTCTCCGATGTGTTTAGTGAGGGACTAGCTGCCATGATCGGCGATATCCTGCAGCTGGTGTTTATCCTCGGCTTCATGTTCTACATCGATTGGGAGCTGGCGCTGGTGAGTTTGTCTACTTTCCCGATCATGCTCGTCAGTACTTACATTTTCAAAGAAAAGATCAAAGACACTTTCCAGGATGTGCGTACGGCCGTGGCGCGACTCAACTCGTTTGTGCAGGAGCATATCACAGGTATGAGCATTGTGCAGATCTTCAACAATGAGAAGCGCGAGATGGAGAAGTTCAAGGAGATCAACAAGGAACACACCCGCGCCAATGTTCGCTCAGTGCTTTACTACTCGGTCTATTTTCCTGTGGCTGAGATCATCGGAGCGGCGGGTTTGGGTTTGCTGGTGTGGTATGGCGCCCATGGCGTGATTGACAACGACGTGTCGCTGGGTACGCTGATGGCTTTTATCCTCTACATCCAGATGTTCTTCCGCCCGATTCGCATGATCGCCGACCGCTTCAATACCCTACAACTGGGCGTAGTGAGTACCGAGCGCCTCATGCGCCTCCTCGACAGCAAAGAGATGATACCGGATAATGGAAATTATAAACCGGAGAAGATAAAAGGCAATGTGGCGTTCAAGGATGTGTGGTTTGCTTACAAAGACGAAGACTGGGTGCTGCGCAATATCTCGCTGGATGTGAAGGCGGGCGAGTCGGTGGCGTTTGTGGGAGCCACGGGTGCGGGCAAAACCTCGGTAATCAACCTGCTCAACCGGTTCTACGAAATAAACAGCGGCCAAATCCTGATCGACGGACACGACATCAAAGAATATAACCTGGATGTGCTGCGCCATCACATCGGCGTGGTGCTGCAGGATGTGTTCCTTTTCTCGGGCACCATCGCCGATAACATCAGTTTGGGTAACAAAGCCATTACCGAAGAGCAAATGTGGCACGCCGCCGACCTGGTGGGTGCCCGCAAGTTCATCGAACGCCTGCCGGGCGGGTTGCACTACCAGGTAATGGAGCGCGGAGCCACGTTATCGGTAGGCCAGCGCCAGCTCATTTCCTTTGTGCGGGCTATGGTCTACAACCCTGAGATCATTATCCTCGACGAGGCCACTTCCAGTGTCGATTCCGAAACGGAGGAGCTCATACAGTACGCCATCGACCAACTCATGCACGGGCGTACGTCCATCGTCATCGCTCACCGTTTGTCCACCATCCAAAAGGCTGATAAGATCATTGTGATGGACCGGGGCGAGATAAAAGAAATGGGTAACCACGAGGAATTGCTGCGCCGCGACGGTTACTATGCCCAACTCTACCACATGCAGTACAAAAACATGATCGACTTATGAACAAGAAATTCTTGTTAGTGATGCTCGTGCTATCGGCCATCGTAGCGGCTTTTTATGCCTATCTGGGAGGTTTCAGCTCTGCAAAAGTATCGGAAGTAAACTCAGAGCAACTGTACATAGCGGGCCGTGCTTTCAAAGGTTCTGTAACAGATAATCTTCTCAACGACAACTTCCGCAGGGCTGCAGAGGTGCTCGACAAGAACGAGCTGGAAGGCGGCATGCTGGGCAACATCTACTACAATAACCCGGAAGGGCGGGCTGACAGTGTAAATGCTTTTATCGGCGTGATCATACCAGATAGCTCGGTGCAGTTGCCGGCCGACTATGAGCTGCGGGTGGTGCCGGGTGGCCGGCGTGCCCTGCGCGGCGAAGTGAACGCCCACTACATGCTGGCACCCAACAAACTCTACGAGGCCATTTTTGACTACGCCAAAGAGAAGAACCTAGAGTTGGAGACTTTCTACGTAGAGTGGTTCCCCGAAGACCACCAAGGTATAGTGGAGGTTCCGATAAAGGAGTAGCTTGCAGGTATAGATTATCTCCCTATATTTGATGAAAGGGGAGTGGCAACACCTTTCCCCGTGGAACGCTAGCAAAAGATCAAATTGGGCAAAAAGGCAGAGGCAAAAAAAGAGCTGATACTGGAGGCAGCCAAGTCGGTGTTCGGTAAACTGGGTTACAGCAAAGCTACGCTGGACGACATAGCCCATGCTATTGGCCTCAAAAAGCCGACGCTCTACTACTATTACAAAAGTAAAGAGGTCCTCTTTATCGAGGCTTTTTCACAAGAGTGGAAAGACAGCCTGTACCGGATCAAGAAAATAGCCGAACAGGAAAAAGACCCACGCGAACGCCTGTTGCGTTACATCCGCTCCTCACTTCGGTATTATCAGGAAATCGTAACGCAGCACACCATTTCCATCCAGGTGCTCATCGAGACGCGCATTATGTTTCAGGAGCTGTTCAAGGAATCGCGCGCCAAGGAGACGAATTTCTATGCCTCTGTTATCAAAGAAGGTATAGCCAACGGCACCTTCATCAATTGCGAAGCTGAGCGGGTGGGCTATTCTATTATGGTGGTCAAAGACCTGATTCAGTTCGAAGAGTTCCAGCGCGCCCAGTTCCACAACCTGCCTTCCATCGATTTCGAGAAAATAGAAAGCGAAGTGCTGTTTACCGTGAACCTGATTCTGGAAGGTATACGGGTTAAGTAGACGGCCTGAACTTTCGAAATAGAAATGCCCCAACCTAAGCAAGCCGCTTAATTTGGGGCATCGTTATACCTGGCCTGTTCGGGCGTAAGACTTCGTTAAGTAAGATAGTGGGCTTGGGCGATGGGTGGCCCGGAGATGCAGGAGCCTAACCCTGCGGGTGACTGGCCTTATATTCATCTAGTTTCGCCTTTAGCGCGTCCACATCGGCGTGGTGGCCTTTGGCAACTTCGGCGGCGTCGAGCTCAATGAGCATGTTCTGCATTTGCTTCAGGTAGGCGGCTTTGTCTTTTTTGAGGCACCCTTTGTGATTGTCTTTGCAGGTGCCATTCTCATCCATGGGTTTGAACATACTGCCCTCGCCATAAATAAGCCACTGTGTGTTCAGGTCAGGGAAATTCTTCACGATGGCTACTAATTCATCAAGAAGGTAGTTTTTACCTGATAGTATGTTCGAAAGCACCGATTCGTCGCTGCCTGTCATCTCGAGGAGCTGTGGCATTTCCAACTCTTTAATGCTGGTATAAAAACGGAATCTTTTGCCGATTTGCTGTATGTCAATAGCCATAGATAGAGATTTAGGAGGTCATATAAACTTGCTATACGTACCTATAACAGTTTCTGTATCAAAAAATTCCCAAGCCTCTAATGGCGTGTTGTTAAATAGTTGACTTTCAGGAGGTAACCAGACAGGGTGTTTGTGGCTATTGTGAGTCCTCGGCCTGCAGTTGGCGCTCGTAAAGCACTTTATACAAGCCCTGTTGCTGTATCAACTCTTCATGCGTGCCGTGCTGCACAATCTCCCCGTCATCAAGTACCAGAATCTTATCTGCCAACTTAACAGAAGACACCCTGTGTGAAATAATGATGGAGGTGCGGTTCGCCATGATGCGGCGCAGGCTGTTGAGGATGGCGTTTTCCGTTTTCGTGTCCACGGCCGAAAGCGAGTCGTCGAGGATGAGGATGCTTGGCTCACGCACCAGCGCTCTGGCAATGGAAACCCGCTGCTTCTGGCCGCCGGAGAGGGTGATGCCGCGCTCGCCTAATTTGGTGTCGAACTGCTCGGGGAAGCGCATGATGTTCTCGTATACGTCGGCATCTTTGGCGGACTGCACCATTTGCTCCTCCGTGATGCTTGGCAAACCGAAACCGATGTTGTTGCGGATGGTGTCGGAGAAGAGGAACACGTCCTGCGGTACATAGCCAATCTGGCTGCGGAGACTCTCCAGGTTATAATCACGCACATCCACACCGTCGATAAGAATGCGGCCGCTGGTGATGTCATACATGCGGGGCAGCAGGGTAGCGATAGTACTCTTGCCCGAGCCGGTGTTACCAATCACGGCCAGTGTCTCGCCGTGGTTGATGCGGAACGAAATGTTCTTCAGCGCATGGATGTTCGTGTCAGGATACACAAAGTCCACGTTCTCGAACACGATATCACCCTCAATTGGCTTACTGATGTTCTCGCGCGACACGATATCGTTCTTAGTATTCAGGAACTCATTAATGCGGGCCTGAGAGGCAGCTGCACGCTGCACCAAACTGGCCGTCCAGCCGAGCGAGGTAACGGGCCAGGTGAGCATGTTCACGTAGATGATGAACTCAGCAATGTTACCGGTCGTGATGCTGCCGTTCATCACCTCCTGGCCGCCAATGTATATGGTTATGATCGTGCTCAAACCCACCAGAAACAGCACCAATGGGAAAAAAAGCGAGTTTACGAAGTTCAGTTCCAGCGACTTGTCCTTGTAGTTGTTGCTGGCTTTGGTGAAGTTGTTGTGCGAATCGTCTTCCCGGACAAAGGATTTGAGCACCCGTATACCCGAAAAAGCCTCCTGTACAAAAGTGGTGATGCCGGAGAGGCTGCGCTGTATCTCATCAGACTTGCGCTCAATGATGTTGTTGACGTAGTAGATGCTAATAGCCAAAATCGGCAGCGGAATCAAGGTATAGAGCGTGAGCTTTACGTTCACCGACAGCATATAGGGGATTACCATCAGGAAGAGGATGACCAGGTTGAGGCCATACATAATGGCCGGGCCAAGGTACATGCGCACGCGGCTCACATCTTCAGAGATGCGCGACATCAGGTCGCCGGTGTTGTTTTTGCGGTAGAAGCTGAGTGGCAGGCTCTGGTAGTGCTCGTAAATCTCGTTCTTGAGGTCGTTTTCGATCAGGCGACTCATCACGATAATTGTCTGACGCACGAAAAACAGGAAGAGCCCACGCAGCAAAGCCATCACCAGAATGATGACCCCATACACCAGAATACTGCTGGCAAAGGTCTCGTATACCGTTTCCTGCTGCGCCATGCCCTCAAACAGGTTGTGCAGGTTGATGCCCTCCTTGATCAAATTAAAGGCGTGGCGCACCACCTGGGCAGGCAGAATCTGGAAAAAGTTAGATATGATGATGAATACCAGGCCCCAAAGAAGACGGTATTTATACTTGAGTAAATATTTGTTGAGGTAACGGAGTGATTTCACAGCAAGAATATGAAGCTCAGAGGCTTTTACGTAGACTTATCAGGTTCAAATTGAATTAATCAAAAAAAGAATTAATTTTGCAGCACGAAAAACGGGGTATCTGTTGCCTCGCTTCTACAAAGATAGAATAACCCTTAATCAAAATCATAAATGGTCGAACTAAAAGAAGTTGAGCTGAAGAAAGATAAGTCGGTCTTCGGTCAGATATCAGAGCATAACCATGAGAAAGTAGTTTTCTGCCACGACAAAGAAACTGGCCTGAAAGCGATCATCGGTATCCACAATACTGTACTTGGCCCAGCGCTGGGTGGTACACGTATGTGGTCGTATGCTTCTGAGGCTGAGGCGTTGGACGATGTACTGCGTCTTTCAAGAGGTATGACTTACAAGGCCGCTATCTCTGGTCTGAACCTGGGTGGTGGTAAAGCCGTGATCATCGGCGATGCCAAAAAAGACAAAAGCGAGGCTTTGCTTCGTCGTTTCGGCCGTTTCGTGAAAAACCTGAACGGTGCTTACATCACAGCTGAAGACGTGGGGATGACCACCAAAGACATGGAGTACATCCGCATGGAAACAGAGCACGTGTCTGGCCTGCCTGAGTCGATGGGCGGTGGCGGTGACCCATCTCCGGTAACGGCTTACGGTACCTACATGGGTATGAAAGCCGCTGCCAAAAAAGCTTTTGGTTCTGACTCACTGAATGGCAAAAAGATTTCTGTACAGGGTGTTGGTCACGTAGGTGGCTACCTGGTAGAGCTGCTTGCCAAAGAAAACGCTCAAATCTTCATTACCGACATCTACGAAGACCGTCTGCGTGAGGTGTCTGCCAAGTACAACGCCAAGGTGGTAGGCATGGACGAGATCTACGATCTTGACGTGGACATCTACTCTCCGTGCGCGCTGGGTGGCACGATCAACGACAACACACTGGGCCGACTGAAGAGTAAGGTGATTGCCGGCTGCGCCAACAACCAGCTGCGCGACGAGACGGTGCATGGTCCTGCTTTGACAGAGAAAGGCATTCTGCACGCACCTGACTTCCTGATCAATGCCGGTGGCCTGATCAACGTATACTCTGAGCTGCAGGGCTATAACCGCGAAAGCGCCTATGCCCAGACAGAGCGTATCTACGGTTTTACACTCGATATTTTCGACAAGGCCGAGCAAGAAGGCATCTATACGCAGCTGGCTGCTACTAAAATGGCAGAGCAGCGTATCAACAGCATCAGCAAAGTAAGGTCTACTTACTAAGCACTGCCTTCCTGATCATATTCAAAACAAAAGTGCTGCATTAATCTGTGGCACTTTTGTTTTACTACAGTCCATTTTTATTAGCGCGCAGGTTCGCCTTTGCGTATACCTTTACCAGCGGCAGCTATACCTGTCTGCTGCTTTTGGTGCCAGTGCACCAACCATAGTAAAAACACATATCAACCAACACGTTCTTTAAAATACCATTATGCTCAACCGCAGAACACTTCGAATCAAGGCTATGCAAGCCATTTATGCCTACAAACAGGCCGAAGGTTCGGATTACCAGCTGGCACTCGACCAGATAGCAGAAGACTTCGCACCGGACCTGAATTCTATGGAAGTGCAGGACCGCAAGCTGCTTGAAGGCCGTAAGCAAATTGCGCAGCTGCTCTTTAAGGAATGGCACGAAACGGGCCAGTTCGAAACAGAAGAGACCGACAAAGAGATAATTGAAGCGGTAAACAGAGCTATAGTAGCCTATAAGAATCTCACCAAAAAAGACTACAAGCAATACAGCAGCCAGATGATGAGCGCCGTGGAGCGCATCTATGACCATTACCTGGGCACCCTGCAGATTCTCGAGCTGATCAACGAGCTGGTAAAAGATGAGGAGGAGAAAAAGGAGAAACGTTTTACGGCCGCCACTGGGCCCGATGTGAAGCGCTTTCTGAACAACCGGGTGGCGCAGCGCATCCTCACCAACAAATCGTACCAGCAGCACATCATTCGTCGCAACATCAGTTGGGGCTCCGACATCAGTGAGATTCGCCTCGTTTATAAGAATATCCTGAAGCAGGATGAAGTGTTTCTGAACTACCTGGCGCTGCCTGAGCCTACGCTTGAGGAGGACCTGGAGGTGGTGAAACATATTTTCAAAAACATTATTTTTAAAGAAAAAAACTTACAATCTTTGTTTGAAGAGCAGGATTTGAACTGGGTGGAGAACAAATCCATCGTAAAAAGCCTGGTTAACAAGACTGTCAAGATGTTTGGCGAAGAGACCGAAGAAGAGCCCGTATTGTTGGATCTTTCGGCTAACTGGGAAGACGACAAAGTCTTCTTTGAGGAGCTCTATCACCAGACCCTGCAGGATGATGAAAAGTACGAGGCCATGATTGCCGCAAGCGTGAAGAACTGGGATGTGGAGCGTGTGGCCCTGCTTGACAAGATCATCCTGAAGTTGGCGCTTTGCGAAATGCACATCTTCCGAAGCATACCCGTAAAGGTGACCATCAACGAATACATTGAGATTTCGAAGCTGTACAGCACGCCTAAGAGCAAGCAGTTTGTGAACGGTGTGCTGGACAAGATGGCACAAGAGCTGACCACCAGTGGCGACATACGCAAGTCGGGCCGTGGTCTGATTGACAACAAATAAGGTATAGTACGTCTTTGAGCCCCGATATGCCGTAATAAGGGGAAAGACATACCTAATATATAAGTATAGAGATAATCTTATGAGTAAGACGACGAGCAATATACTGTTTTTCGTGTCAGGTGCCGCAGTTGGAGCCGTAGCTGGCATCCTGTTCGCACCAGAGAAGGGCAGAGAAACACGCAGCTGGCTAAGCTACCGCCTTGAAAAGTACCGCGACACCCTCTCAGACCTGCTGGAGGAATTAGTGGAAGATCGTAACCGCGTAACTTCAAGCGCAAAGTCTGAGGGACAGCGTGTGATACAGGACGCAAAAGACAAAGCCGAGAAACTTTTGGGCGATGTCGATTCACTTATCAACGAGATAAACAGCAGGAAAGAAATATAAACATGAGAGAGATTACACTGATTCCCGGCGACGGGATAGGACCAGAGATTACAGAAGCCGTTAAAGCCGTTTTCAGCGCTGCCAAAGTGCCTGTAACCTGGGAAGAGGAAAATGCAGGACAGACCACTTTCGATTCGATTGGTGAACTGATACCTTCTACACTGATTGCCTCGCTTAAGAAGAACAAAGTGGCCCTGAAAGGCCCAATCACAACGCCGGTAGGCAAAGGCTTCAAAAGCATCAATGTGCAGCTGCGCCAGATGTTCGATCTGTACTCGAATGTGCGTCCTGCCAAAACCACGCCTGGCGTAAATACCCGCTTCGATAATGTAAACCTGGTGCTGTTCCGCGAGAACACCGAAGGCCTGTACTCAGGACTGGAGATGTTCGATGAGCGCCTTCAGATCTCTGATTCTGTCGCCCGCCTGACGCGAGTTGGCTGCCGCAAGATCATCCGTGCCGCGTTTGAGTATGCCAACAAGCACAACTGCAAGAAGGTAACGGCGGTGCACAAAGCCAACATCCTTAAAAGCGCCGGCGCCCTGTTCCTGAGCGAAGCCAGCGAAATAGCGAAAGAGTATCCACACATCCAGTACGATGACAAGATCATCGACAACATGTGCATGCAGCTGGTGATCAAGCCAGAGCAGTTCGACGTGATCGTGACCACCAACCTGTTCGGTGATATCCTGTCTGACCTGTGCGCGGGTCTGGTAGGCGGCCTGGGCGTGGTGTCCGGTGCTAACATCGGCAACGACATGGCTATTTTCGAAGCCGTACACGGCTCTGCACCTGATATTGCGGGCCAGGGAAAGGCAAACCCAACCGCGCTGCTGCGCTCGGCCATCATGATGCTGCACCACATTGATCTGAAAGATGAGGCGAACCGCATTGAGACCGCTTTGGACGCAACGCTTGCCAACAGAGAGCAGTGCACAGGTGACCTCGGTGGCAAAGCTGGCACCATGGAGTTTGCACAACACATCATTTCGAAACTATAATCAAGCAAAAAGCTGTTTAACTGATATGAAAAAGAACTTCTTATTAGCCCTAGCGCTTGGCACTGCCATGACAGTGACCAGCTGCGATCAGAACAACACCACAGAATCGGAGGCAACTACTGCCGAAGCAACTTCATCTGTAGAACAGCCACAGGTGGTTGACAACCCGAACGTGGTGCCAACCAGCCAGACAGCCAGCACAGAAAACATGGCTGTGATGAGTTTCGCCTCAACCGAGTATGATTTCGGTACGATTAAAGAAGGTGAAGTGGTGGAGCATACCTTCAAGTTCACGAACACAGGCAAGTCGCCGTTGGTAATCGAGAGTGCGTCTGCTTCTTGTGGTTGCACCGCTCCTGATTGGACGAAAACTCCTGTTGCCCCAGGCGAAGAAGGTGAAGTGAAGGTACGTTTCGATAGCCGCAACAAGCCAGGCCAGCAGTCTCCGACTGTAACGGTTCGTGCCAATACAGAGCCTAACATCGTTCGTGTGTTCATGAAAGGCAATGTGACTTCATCCAGCATGCCAACTGCCGGCGCAGACGGTCCTGTAAGACTTAATTAATAAACCCGCTCTGAACGAGCACAACCTGTTTTATGCAAACGATATTCCTACAAGCCGCTCCAGACGGAGGCATGCTGCCTCAGTTGCTGATGTTCGGCGCTATTATCCTTGTTTTCTATTTTTTCATGATCCGTCCGCAGCAGAAAAAAGCGAAGGACCAGAAAAAATTTCGTGAAGAGCTGACCAAAGGTATGCAGGTCGTGACAATAGGCGGACTGCATGGTCGTTTAACAGCCGTAAACGATGACACCGTAGAGATAGAAGTAGACAAAGGTGTACGCCTTGTGTTTGAAAAATCTGCTATCTCGCTGGAAGCCACTGCCAAAGTGAAATAAGGATAAGACACCTTGTCGTTTGAGAAAGCCCGAAATATCATTCTATGGTTTGTAAGGCCATTTAAGCCCCAAACAGAGCACTACTGGCGTATTGTAGTGCTCTGTTTTGTGGCAGCCTCTACTTTCTGGCTGCTCAACGCCCTTAACAAAAGCTACTCTACCCAGACCACCTATCCGGTGCGCTTTGTGTACAACGACCAGCGCCTGGTTCCAATCAGCCCGCTGCCTGAAGAGGTAGCGGTAAATGTTACCGGCCGGGGATGGAAACTCCTCCGTAAAGCACTTAGGGTAGAAGTACAGCCCGCAGAGGTCTACATCCGTAGCCTCCCACGCAACAATTATCTGCTTGGCTCTGCCCTAAGACCCGCCCTGGTGAATGCCATGGACGGTCTGCAGCTCAACTTTGTTGTAACCGATACCCTTTTCTTTAACTTCAATGAGACGGTGACGCGCCGCATCGCACTGCAGCTCGACCCTACCCAAAAAGTAACAGGCGAACGACACGCCATGCTGCGCCCTGTTCGCATTGATCCGGATACCATTACCTTTCGTGGGCCATCCTCTATGGTCGATAGTTTGCCCAGCCCTTTTATACTGCGACTGCCGATCACCAACCTGACCGAGTCTGCGAAGATCGTGGTGCCAATCGAGTATGATAATAAGTCGCTGGTGAAGGCAGATATAACAGAAGCCACTGTTTCGGCAAGGATAAGGCCATTACAACAGCGTGAGCACCAGGTTGTGCCAGAAATGGTGAATGTGCCGTTAAATACCGAGGTAGCCCTGCGACCGCAGGTAGTGCTGATACGCTACCTCGCCCTCGAAGATTCATCAGCCGTTATTAATTCCGAAGCATTCAAGGCCATTGTAGACTTCTCCAGGTATAGTCGCTCCGATTCCACTGTGATTCCTGAACTTGTACAGAAGCCTGCCGGCGCCCGTAACATCACGCTTTGGCCCGAGCGCATCAAAGCTGTCTTAAAAAAATAACGGAATGCTCAGAATAGGTATAACCGGTGGAATAGGCGTAGGCAAAACCATTGTGTGCCGCGTTTTCCAAGTGCTGGGTATACCTGTGTATGATGCTGATACCCGCGCCAAATGGGTGATGCAACATGATACTGCATTGAAGCAGGAATTGCAGGCAGCCTTTGGGCAGGAAACCTATACCTTAGAGGGGCAGTTGAACCGTGCTTACCTGGCATCGGTTGTCTTCAACAACCAAGAACGGCTTGAGAAGCTAAATGCCCTGGTACATCCGCACGTAGGACTAGACTTTGAGCGTTGGGCTGAGGCCAATGCAAGCGCCCCTTATCTGATCAAGGAAGCTGCTCTGATGTTTGAGTCTGGATCGTGGCGTCAGATGGACGAGATCATTGTCGTGACCGCCCCATTGGATGTGCGCCTCAAACGTCTGCTCAAACGCGATCCACACCGCACGGAAGCCGATATAAAAACGATTATCAGTAAACAGCTGAGCGAAGATGAGAAGATAGCCCGGGCACAGCATGTTGTCTATAACGATGATCAGCAACTGATCATACCCCAAGTATTGGCGCTACACGATCGTTTCCTTTCCAAGTCAGGTATAAAGTCTGATATTGCTAGATAGTATCTCTAAGATTGCCCCTCTGCAGGTATAAAGTCAGTTATAGGTAAGTAGAATCTGTAAGCTCACCTCTATTCTGCCTGCATAGCTGCGTCCATAGCTTAACATTTAAAATGAAGAAAGCCTTCGAGAGAACAGAGGCGTTTCATTCTGCTATTTAGTTATCCTGAAAGGTTTCTGTCGTAAGTAATGCCAAAGAATGAAAAGTATTCTCCTTGTATACCTGTTTGTTGTATCAACCTTGGTATCGTCTGCCCAAGCGAACGAGGGCAATGAAATTTATTCAGAAGCCCTGAATCAGTACACCCTTCAATTAGATTCCCTGTATGCTGGCAACAGAAATCATGAAGGTAATACAATCTATTTGGAGATACCTGATTTTGTAAATGGTATACCAAATATGGTAAATGGATACCAGATTACTGTTCTGACACGAGAAAACATAAAGCAGGTATACAAGGCCAATAATAACAGCCTGATTCATACAAAGTTGTTCCCAATGAAAGTTGAAGGAGGAAGAATGGTAGTCAGTTTTATACCCTATAGCGGACTAAGAAAATGGAATGGGAACCTGCATCTGTCGCTTGGTAGTGGGGTGCAAATTCACTTTAAGTATGACTGCCAGAAAGAAAGCTTCGAATATGAAAGAGTAGTCAGTTGGGGAATATGACTTCTAAAGAATCTATTCATAATTCAGGCTTGGCATACCTTGTTCTCTGTTGGATAGCCTGTTCGAATGCAGGGTACGAGTTTTAGAACCTTCTCAGTAAATGTATATTATATTCGGTATCAGGTCGTTATTCAAGAGACTGATAGCGGAGTCAGGCTACTGAAACACACAAATTCAGAAAAGTATAGACATAAAAAAAGGACAACTTTGTAGTTGTCCTTTTGTGGGGCGTACTGGATTCGAACCAGTGACCCCCTGCTTGTAAGGCAGGTGCTCTGAACCAGCTGAGCTAACACCCCGTTTTTTCGTTTTAGAGACCTGTTGTCCCCGTTTGATGATGCAAATATGGGGTGTTTTTTTGGAACTGCAAAACATCTGATAAAAAAATCTTAAAAATTTTTTTCGAGCCATAACGCCTCTTGTGCACGTGTGAATACTGCAGTACCTTTAGCTTTTGTAAGATGCTTAAAATCTGAACTTTCTCTTGGGACGAAATCGTGTTGTGAAAAAAGTGCTATTTTATGTCGCCCTGGCAGCAGTGGCGATTACTGGCATTTCGGTAGGTCTGGTGTATGCGTATCAAGATAAAATAATCGGCCTTTTTGTAGCCGAAGCCAACAAACACATCACGACGAAGGTAGACGTCGGCAAAATTTCACTTTCTCTCTTCGAAAAATTTCCGCAGGTGGCCGTGGCGCTGGAGCATGTAAACGTACGCGAAGGTATAGCAGAGAGTGACTCCTCGCTGGCACGGGCCGAGAAGCTGTATTTTACGTTCAGCGTTTTCGATATCATCCGGGGTAGGTATGATGTAAAGCAGCTATACCTGGAGAACGGCTCCATACATGTGCGTGTGCTCAAGAACGGACAGGTCAACTACCATGTCATTGCAACTGATTCAAGTAACTCTTCCGGGGATTTTGCCTTCAATCTGGAGAAGATCAACCTGAGCCAAGTCGTTATACGCTACACCGACCAGCAGCTAAACCACTACATCGAAGCCGACGCGCAGCAACTGGTAGCCGCCATGGCGATCACAAACGATAACATAGCCCTCGAAACGAAGGGAGTCGCCAAAGTGGGCACTATCCGGATAGGTGAGAGCGAGTACTTCAGGGAGAAGTCTGTTGCGCTGCATACAGCCCTAACCATAGACCGGGCAGCGCGAACCATTGCTTTGCAGCCTTCGGTTGTGCAGGTAGAAGGTGCTGCCTATGAAGTTGGGGGAAAGATCGCTTACGGCGGCACAACAGAGCTTGACTTGCAGTTGCAAGGTAAAGAAACCAACATACAGTCGCTGCTCTCATTACTGCCCCAACATATTACGCGTGAGTATAGCCAGTATCGCAGCGAAGGAGACGTTTTCTTTAAAGGTACTGTAAAAGGCAAGGCGTCCGGCAAGCATAATCCAGAAGTTGCTTTTGAGTTTGGCGCCCGGGATGCTTCCTTCTTTCACCCTGACATAAAGCAGAAGATTGCGGGCCTGCATTTGGACGGATACTTCACAAATGGCAGCAGCAAGAGCGCTGCAACCTCGCTGTTGGAGCTAAAGAACCTGAGAGGTGTTCTGAACAAGCGCCCTTTTGAGGGAAGCCTGACTTACCGTAATTTTGAAAACCCCTACCTGGCCTTTAGTGCCAAAGGTATGCTGGATGTGAGCTATGTGGTTAGCCTGCTGCAGCTCGACGAAGTAAAAAGCGGAGGAGGCCTGGCAGATGTGCACATCGCCTTTGCAGGCAACCTAAAAGAGTTCAAGGCTAAGCCGGGCAACAGCACGCTCAATACCAGCGGCGATATTACGCTGCATAACGTAATGCTGAACCTCAAAGAAATGCCGATGCCGCTGAAAGGTTTGAATGGCAACTTCATTTTCAAAAAGAATGATGTGGCCGTGTCGGATTTCAAGGGCCAGTTGGGCGACTCAGACTTTGTGCTGAATGGGATGTTTCGCAACGTCATGGCCTGGCTGCTACTGGATAAGCAGCGCCTGCTCGTAGAGGCCGACTTCAGTAGCCAATACCTTAACTTTAACCAGCTGCTGAGCGAAGAGCTGAACACCCCGGCCGATGCCAGGCAGACTGGCAGTGCTTCCTACAAGTTTAACATCTCACCCGATATTGCCTTTGATCTGGTCGCCACCATCCGGCAAGCCAGGTTCAGGCGTTTCAGAGCAGAACACATCAAGGGTGAAGTGAAGCTGAGAAACCAAATCGTATCGACACCCAACATCTCTTTCAACGCCATTGGGGGCAACTTCGCCGTGCGGGGTAACCTGGATGCCCGCAACCGCGACCACATCAAGGTGAGCACGGCCACCAAGCTAAGCAACATGAGCGTCGACAGTCTGTTCTATGTGTTTGAGAACTTCGGACAGAGCTTTATCTCTGATAAGCAATTGCGGGGCAGACTTACAGCCAATATTGTATCGGACGTATACTTCGATAGCCAGCTCAATACCAAAACGGACCTGATGCAGGCCGAGATTGCCGCTACGGTGCGCGATGGCCAGCTGATCAACTTCGCCCCGATGCAGAAAATGTCGGCTTTCGTGAAGCGTTCGGAGCTGGCGAACATGAAATTTGCAGAACTCAGCAATAATTTCTGGATACAGCAGCGCACCATCTTCATCCCGGAGATGGACATTCGCTCCAATCTATCAGCTATACCTTCGGTATCTATTTCGGGCACCCATACCTTCGACCAGGACATGGACTACCGCATTAAGCTACCCCTTTCCAAGGGTGCCCGACCTGATCGTGACAGCGTTTATGGCGTTGTGGCCGAGGACACAGACGCGGGAAACAGCTCGCTTTTCCTGACTCTGCGCGGCAAGGAGAGTGACTTTAAACTGGCGTATGACAACGAGCGGGTACGTGAGAAAATCAAAACCGACCTGAAGCAGGAAGGCCAGGAGTTGAAAGAGCTGCTGCGTGGCAAAAAACCAGCAAAGCAAGAGAAGAAAGTGGAGCTGCAAGAAGGTGAATACTTCGATTTTGATTAGTCTAGGGAAGGGTAGGTCTAGCACAGCTATACCTGTTAAATGTAGGACGTCAGGCAGATATAGGTAGGGGGTGAGGATGGTAACGTGGGTTGTATTGTAAAAATTATATTTTGCTTACATCCTTTGTTAATGATCGTTTACAGTTCAAAAGTACGTGTTGGTTAAAAAAATGCTGTTTATTGTATAACCTGAGCGGCAATTGGTCGTTAGATAAAACAAAATTACAATAGTGGCGTGCACATATTTTTAAGATAGAAATAAAATTTACTGTAAGGCTCCTTGGTAAGGTCCAATCTTGTTAAGTAAGGCACTGCAGTTTGAAAATATAAGGGTGAAAAAAAAGCCGGAGTTTCTCCGGCTTTTTTATTTATCCCTGGGCCACAGAGGCGCTTATGTCGGGCTATAGCAGTTGGCTAAGAGCCAATTCAAAAGAGGCCTTAGCTATCTCTGTTTTTGACTGATTTTTAGTGTGTGTCTTTTCCAATGCCTCACGGATAACACGGGAGATGTCGTGGAAGATGGCATCGTCTGTAATCTCCACCTCGTTCTCCATCAGATAAGCAAACACGCGTGCCATGCCGCAGTTGGCGACAAAGTCAGGTATAACGGATATGTTTTGGTCGGCAAACTCGCCGGTAGGACCAAAAAAGATCTCCGGATCCTGGAATGGCACATTGGCCCCGCTGGATATAACCTCCAGGCCGCTGGTGATCATTTGCTCGAGTTGTCCGCGTGTTACCAGGCGCGATGCGGCGGCAGGTATAAATATTTCGGCTGGGAGTGACCAGATGCGGTTGTTCATCTCTTCGAACGGGATCAGGTTGTCAGCATAAAGCGTGTTGCCCTGACGGCCCAGGAAAAGCTCCCTGATCTCTTCAAAAGAGAAGCCTTCTTCTTTGATCAAGCCACCTGTGCGATCGATGATGCCTACAATCTTAACGCCCTTGCCAGCCAGGTAAAAGGCAGCGGCGGCGCCAACATTTCCCCAGCCTTGTATAATGGCGCGCTTGCCCTCATACGAGCCGCCCCAGATGGTATAGTAGTGGCAAACAGCCTCGGCCACGCCATAGCCGGTAATCATATCGGCCACGGTATACTTGCGAGCTGCAGCCGGGGTATAGGCTGGGTCTTCAATCACTTTGATCACGCCTTGGCGCAACTGACCTATCTTATTTATCTTTTGGGGTTCGGTGGCATTGAAGTGGCCGCTAACAACGCCTTCCTGCGGGTGCCACAAGCCATAGTCTTCTGTAATCGGTATCACTTCGTGTATCTCGTCCACATTGAGGTCGCCGCCAGTGCCGTAGTAGCTCTTTAGTAGCGGAATAACGGCCTTGTACCAGCGCTCCAGCACACCGCGCTTGCGAGGGTCGGCCGGATCGAAGTTTATACCTGACTTGGCTCCGCCGATGGCTGGGCCAGATACAGTAAACTTCACTTCCATCGTTTTAGCCAATGACTCTACCTCGCGTTTGTCCAAACCTTTGCGCATACGGGTGCCACCACCAGCTGCGCCGCCGCGCAGCGAGTTGATCACCACCCAGCCTTCGGCTTCGGTTTCAGCGTCTTTCCACTCAAATACTATTTCAGGGCGTTTATTCTCAAATTTTTCGAGAAGCTCTTTCATGGGTTTGTTTACAGTTAAGGGTTTACAGACCCCAAAGGTACAAAAATACCCCGGAGCTAACAGGGCTGCGAGAATCCAGGCCGCTCAACAGTATGGATTGCACTGTACAGGGAATACGCGTTATGACACCGGATTTTTAGGCAATGGTTTCGCGTGTTGGACAATTCACGGAGGGAGTCAATAAGGGGAGGGCCATATAGTAATCTATCAACATTAAGTATTTCATATATCCAATTTTAATTTTTATACGTACATCTACTCAATTCAGCATTCAGGATGTGTCTGACAAGGAGTGTGTTGTGTTATGGGAGCCTTCAGAAGAAAATTTTAAAATTCCTTTGAAGCTACATCAGCCAAATGTCGTTGTTGTCGTATATATCTTAATATGAATTGTATTGTTTAAATGTATGTAGAAACTGTTAGGTATAATTATTAATTATGAAAAGTTTGTTATCTAGAATTGAATCTAAGAAAATAGATAAGGCGGCAGCCATGCTGAAAGTGTTGGCGCACCCGAAGAGACTGGCGATAGTGGACTTGCTCGGCAAGGAAGATAAAATGACTGTTACGGAAATTTATAAGTATCTGGACCTGCCACAGGCTATTGCTTCCCAGCATTTGATTACGCTGAAGGATAAAGGAGTGCTCTCTTCTTTTAAGGTGGGCACCAAAATTTACTACTCACTTGCTATTCCAAAGCTGATCGATGTGATTGATTGCCTGGAAGAATGTTGCATTGATATTTAGTGACCCGCCTCGGTACTGTTGTGCCGAATATTGCATCTATAGAAAAGCCAAAGGTCTCCGTTCCCTTCATAAAAAGAAGCAGACGGGGACCTTTGGCTTTTTATACACTAAATAAAACAGGCGGTTCACGAAGTACCGCAGCGAAGAAAATGCTTGTAGGTAGTAAGGCTACAATAAAATTTTGTCGCTTGCGTCCTGCTGTTTTTTCGTTTTCGCTCCCTTTTTGATCGGAGCAGCGGCTGCCTTTTCTTTTTTCATAGCCTTCTCAACTTCACGCTTCAGTATCTCGTGGCCTTCATGTGTAGTGGCGGCAGAAAGTGCCACAGCATCCGTGCGGCGCATCACACGCGAGGAAGTAGAGGCAACATGGGGCTTTGAAGTAGCAACCCACTTAGCATCCGCATCTGCGTATGCATCAGCCGGCTTATCGGCCACCATTCTAAAGTCTGACTTCTGGATTGGAGCAATGCCATCATTGGCAATGTCGCGCTCCGTCAGCATAAAGGAGTGACTGGTACAAGAGCTGAGTAGCAGGACAACAGTAATAAAGGATAGGAAAGTAGAGATGTTTTTCATTTTTACTGCACTAAGGGTGATAAAGAAGGTTTTGTTTGCCGCTGTTCTCTTAGCTTGGATCGGGTGTTTTTCTAATTAAAGCAAATAACTTATTTGAATATTTATATGTGCAAAGATATGTATAAATATTTATATGTTCCAAGTTTTAACATAAAAAAAGCTGACTTTTTCGAGTCAGCTTTTTTTATATGGTGTTGCAATTGTTAATGCTGGGAGTCAACCTCCTGCTTTTCCAGATCAAACAGATCATTGAGCAGATCAATCAGCGTTTCGGCTTCGCCACGCTTGCAGGCTGCCTTCAGTTGCAGCACAGGCAGCTTAATCACTTTCTGCATCATCGACTTGGTAATACTGTCCACAAGCTTGGCTTCTTTCGGACCGAGCTTCTTCATATAGCGCGCCAACTCTTCCTGACGGATCGTCTCCAGTGCGTTTTTCAGCTTATTGATAGTAGGCGATACCATCATCTCTTTCGACCAGTCGTTGAACTGCTCAATCGACTCTTCGATGATAGTGCGTACCTGTGGTACAGAGTTGATGCGCTGCTGGAGCGCCGCCGATGCTTTGTTCTGTATCGTATCGATGTTGTAAACCAACACGCCCGGCACGGCTTCCACTTCGGCTTCCACGCTGCGCGGTACAGACAGGTCTATAAAGAACTTAAACGTAAGCACGTTCAAGCGTTGAATCATTTCTTTGGTGAAGAAAGGGGTTTCGCGCGCCACTGACGAGATGATCACATCGGCATATTTCAAGCCCTGCACGATCTCTTCGAAAGGAAGCACCGCCATACCGCACTCGTCAGCCAGGGCCTGCGCTTTCGCCAAAGTACGGTTTGTGATAGTCACGTGCTGGTAGCCTTTGTCTTTGAGGTGACGGCACACATCAGCACCGATCTCGCCAACTCCCACCACCAGTATCTTGGGTTCAGCCACTACATCGGCAGTCAGCTCCTCGATCAACTCAATGGCGGCATAAGAAGTGGAGGCGGCACCGTCGCGGAAGGCAGTTTCCTGCACAACGCGCTTATTGGTGAAGAAAATGGTGTGCATCAGGCGGTGCAGAAACGGACCGGCAGTTTCGTTGTCCGCTGCCCACTGGTACGACTGTTTCACCTGGTTCGTGATCTGCATATCGCCCACCACCTGCGACTCCAGTCCCATGCTTACCTCAAATAAATGCTGTACAGCATCGTTGTGTTCGTTGAGGATTGTAAAATAGTCGAGGTACTGGGTGATGTTGTCGATGCCCTTGGTGATGCCGAGCAGCTTCACAATTTCGGTGCTATAGTCCACATCGGAGTTATAGTACACTTCGGTGCGGTTGCAGGTGGAGAGCACCAGAATGTCAGAAGCCTGAATAAAGCTCTTCAGCGTCTGAATAAATTGCCTGCACGAGTTCTCATCTAAGGCAATCAGTTCCCTGATATCCAGCGGTGCTTTCTTGTACGACAGGCTGATTGCTTTAAAGTTCTGAAGCATAACTTACGTTCGGAATACTAAAGTGCAAAATTACTGCTTTGCTTATTAAAAAGAAACTTACTTGCCCTTATTAATTAATTTATACTAATTTCAAATAATTTTCGCGCCTACCGCATGATTCCCATTTACGCCCAGAAAAACAGAATAAAGTTTCTTGTCGTTATCGTCGCGCTCATTATTGGGGCGGTTACCATTACGTACACTAACGTATTGGTGAGTAAATTGTCTGAAAGAGAGCAAGAATTGGTGCAGCTTTACGCCAAAGGTCTTCGCTACATGATCAACGCGCCCAGCGACGACAACATCGTTTTTATTGAGGAAGAGATCCTTTCCTCTAACCACACCATACCGGTTATCCTGACAGACGAGTACGAGAACATTCTCGATTTTAAGAACATCAACCTGCCTGAAAACATTTCGGAGGAGCGCAAAAATGAGCTGTTGCAGCGGGAGATTGCGCGCATGAAGGCGCAGCACGCTCCTATTGTGGTGCCCTGGGCAGAGGGCTCGGAGAACTACGTGTTTTACAAAGACTCGGCTTTGCTTTCGCAGTTGCGCTACTACCCCTATGTGCAGCTCATGGTTATTTTTTGCTTTGCCCTGATGGCGTATTTTGCTTTCAGTTACTCCCGCAAGGCGGAGCAAAACAGGGTATGGGTAGGACTGGCAAAGGAAACCGCACACCAGCTAGGCACACCGCTCTCTTCCCTGATGGCCTGGTACGAATACATGAAGTCCAGCCCGAAATTTGAAAACGAGCCCATCACGGCTGAGCTCTGGAAGGATATCCGCCGCCTGGAGATCATTACGGAGCGCTTTTCCAATATAGGTTCGGTGCCGCTGCTGCGTGACGAAAACATATTGCAGGTAACCGAAAATGCGATCGGCTACCTTCAGAACCGCATCTCAAGCAAGGTGGACTTTAGCGTAGGATCAAGTTTTGCACCCGAAATCACAGCGAAGGTAAACGTACCGCTCTTCGACTGGGTGATTGAGAACATCTGCAAAAATGCGGTGGATGCCATGGAAGGCCGCGGCAGCATCAAGCTACAACTCTCACTACTGGGCAAAAGCCAGATCGCCCTCGACATCAGCGATACCGGCAAAGGTATACCTAAGAGCAAGATGGACTCTGTGTTCCTACCGGGCTTTACCACCAAAAAGAGGGGCTGGGGCCTCGGCCTAGCCTTGGCCAAGCGCATCATCGACAACTACCACGCAGGCAGGCTGTATGTTAAGTCCTCCGAAGTTGGCAAAGGCACTACTTTCCGGATCGTGCTGAACAGGTGATTTTAAGTTTGAGAGTTAGTTGGAAAGTGGTAAGAATAAATGGAGTAATGTAATTCCATAACGTCGTTGCTGGGTATAGCAGTATGGACAGGTCGCTACCTGCCTGCTTTTTTGCAGGTATAGCCCGCATCACAGGTATAGTTTTTTAAGCAAACAGAGTAACAATCACAGACAAGCCTTTTCACGAAGCAATGGTAGCAGTAGTCAGGTATAGCAGTGGGCATAAGTCAGGGTGGGATGCTTTTGTAAAGGCCTCCAAGAACGGCACATTCCTGTTTCTGCGAGACTACATGGAGTACCATGCCGACCGCTTCAAAGACCACTCATTGTTGTTCTACTATAAAGATAAACTGGTAGCTGTTCTCCCGGCTAGTACCTCAAACAAGGAGTTGCACTCGCATGCAGGTCTAAGCTATGGAGGGATGGTGAGCGGTAAGAAAATGAAAAGCCAACTTATGCTACAGGTGTTCGAAGCTTTGGTCAGGTATAGCCGGGAGCAGCATTTTAGTGCTCTCTATTATAAAGCCATTCCGCACATTTACCACCAATTGCCAGCTGAGGAAGACCTGTATGCCTTATTTAGGTATGGAGCCATTTTATACCGCCGGGACGTAAACTCTGTGATCGACCTAGGCAACAGATTGCCATATAATCAATTACGTAAAAGAAAAATTAATAAAGCGGCTAGTTATACATTGGAGATACGTGAAAGCCAAGACTACGGAACTTATATGCAGATGGCAAGCCAATTATTAGGTGAAAAGTACCAACTCAATCCTATCCACACAGCAGAAGAGCTAATACGGCTATCTAATAGTTTCCCTGAAAATATTAAGCTTAAAGCTATCTATGAAGGTGAAGAAATGGTAGCTGGCTTGGTAATTTATGAAACAGCTACTGTTGCTCATAGTCAATATATTTGCTCTAACGCTCGTGGTCAGAAGTTAGCAGCGTTGGATTGCCTGACAGATTATCTCATAAACAAGGTATACCCACACAAAAAGTATTTCAGCTTCGGTGTTTCTACAGAGCAGCAGGGGCTATACCTGAACGAGGGCTTGGCAAGTTATAAGGAGAGCTACGGCGCCCGCACGGTAGTGCATGATTTTTACAGACTAGACTTCTGATCAAAAGCCTGATCAGTTTATTCCTGGTCGAGCTGCCTGCCCTCAACTTTGGCCTGTTCATCCAGCTTGGTGCCAGCCCCTATACCTATAACCAATCTCAATCGGCAAGCCCAAGCCAAAAAGGTGAAATCCTTCAGCATCATGGCGAATACGACTCCGAAATTAAGTCTAGGCGCTGTCATGCCAAGTGCCATCTATAGTTTCTGATGATGCTTCTGAGGCAAGAAGTTTAATTGCTCTTCCGCTAGCCTAAGGATAGAACTTCGGGTTTCTTTCAATTTGGCAGCATAGTGCGGAGCAGGAATGTCCTAGCTGTTGAGCATCTCCAGTTGCTGCGTTATGGAAACAGCTATACCTTCCGGAATGGCTTTGCTGTTTAACGAATCAATCAAGTGTTGCATGCGATCAAATTCCCTTGACAGTTTCTCAGACAGTGCTATATCCTCTCTGAGTTGCAGCTCTGGGATCATCAATGCTTCGGTTAGGCAAACTTAGCTCGCGACTTCAGCCAGTACGGGTCCCTGTTCGTTTTTCTTGCCTAGCAGCTTGATAATGCCCCACAAAATGACAGCTCCAATAAGGTATACAAGTAACCAGTGTACACCCCAGCTGGAGAGAGAGGTACAAACCAGGTTGGCTACCAGCGCCACCGTAATGGCATAGGGCAGCTGCGTCTTTACGTGGTCGATGTGGTTGCAGCCCGAGGCCAGGGAACTGAGAATGGTGGTGTCGGAGATAGGGGAGCAGTGATCACCAAAAACGGCGCCAGCCAGTACTACCGAGATCACATTGTACATAATAGGCATCGTTTCCTCTACGCTCATGCCGTGCTGCTGACTCACATACCAGGTAGCAGGCAGCATCAAAGGGTACAGAATGGCCATGGTGCCCCAGCTCGATCCGGTTGAAAAGGCAATGATGGCAGCCAGGAAAAACGTGATCTCAGGTAACCAGCGCGGCGAGACGTTGCCAGAGAAGAGTGAGGTGAGGTACTCGGCAGTGTACAGCTCTTTCGTAACCTGCGCTAGCGACCAGGCCAACACCAAAATCAGCATGGCCGGCAGCATCGTCTTAAATCCCGTCACCAGCGACTCCATGGTTTCATACAGGCTCATGATGCGCTGGCTTACCGTAAGGGCAGCGGCCACAACTACCCCCGAAAGGGAGGCCCAGATCAATGCGGTGTAGGAGTTCGAGTTACCGATGGTCATGGAAAGCTTGCGGAAGAAACCGATGCTTGTGTCAGCCCATGTCTCGGCATCATAGCCGGTGTAGAGCAGGCCGATGACGGTTCCAAAGATAACCACCAGTACAGGTATAAGAGCATTAAAAGCGCGGCTGCGATCCGGGTCAATGGCTTCGAACTCGGCCATCTCCTGTTGCTGGCGGGCGTCGCTGCGGCTGTCTGGGCGATGGTTGCTCACTGCGCCGGTCGTGCGGGCACGGTTTTCGGCTTTGTGCATCAAGCCATAATCACGGTTCATCCATATCAGCATCAGTATAAACACCAGCGTGAGCACTGGGTAATAGGCATACTGCAGTGAGTTTAAGAACAGGGAATAGGCGCTTTCCTGTATACCTAATGTGGTGGCGGCATCCTTGATGTAGCCCAGCTCAGCGCCGATCCAGGTGGTCACAAAAGCGATAGCAGCAACAGGAGCGGCTGTGCTGTCCACGATGTAGGCCAGCTTTTCGCGCGAAACGCGATGCCTGTCTGTAACAGGGCGCATGGTGTTGCCCACGATAAGGGAATTAGCGTAATCATCGAAGAAGATAGCCACACCCAGCACCCAGGTAACCAGCTGCGAGCTTCGGGCTGAGCGGGCATAGCGGGAAAGTTTGTTCACAACGCCTGCCATACCACCGTTCTTTGAGATGATGGCCACCATGCCGCCAATCAGCATTGAGAAAATGACGACGGAGATATGATCCGAATCTGTGAGGGCACCGATGAGATACGTATCGGCTACAGCGAGCAGGCCGGTGAAAAAGGCCTTAAGCGACATGCCGTAGATCACAAACCCACCCACCCAGATGCCGGCGAAAAGCGCCAGCAGCACCTCTCTGAAGACAAGGGCCAGAAGGATGGCAATAAGTGGCGGCAGTATGGAGAGCCACATCGGGAATTGACGCACACCATGCTCGGCATCAGCATCAAGACGGTAAAGGCGGGCGATGGTATGCGTGCCAACGTTGGCGCTCACCTGTATCAGGTTGGCTGTCTGAGGGAGTGAAAACCGGGACTCACCTTCTGTAAAGCTAATTTCTTGCAAGTTGCCGTTGATGCGCACAGGCAGGGGGCCGCTATACTTGACCAGGTTGCCCGACTCATTGGTGGCATGGAGCGTAAATGCCGTGTCGTTCACGGCTTGCAGTTTTAATTCCTCAATGGCTAATTCTGAGTTGTCTTCCTGTGCCATTGCCTGGAAGGAAAGAAACAGCAGCAGCGCAAGACTCAAAAGGGTCTGTAATAACCTCATGTGGTGGTTGGGTCGGTTCTTGTAAACCCTTAAGTAAGTAAATTATTAAGAGATTAGAAAATTCTGATATTCGCAAACCTTGCCGGGCTAAAATAAAACAGCTTCTGCCTGGGTATGACAGAAGCTATTAAGAGTAAGGTATGGTTTTATCCGCCTCTAAGGATTACTTTGCTCTGTTCACGATAAAAACACCTGCCAGAATAATGATCATACCCACGTAGTGCCAAAGGTGGATCACCTCTCCGTCCAGCACGCCCCACATAAGCGCTACAATGGGGATGAGGTAGGTAGAAGAACTGGCGAAAAGCGTTGTGCTCATATGAATCAGCTTATTAAAAAGCACCAAGCCCACCGCCGTACTGAAAACAGCCAGAATGGCGATGTACATAAAGGCCTCCCAGGCACCCGGTGTATGCTGAAGTTTGTACACCGTGTCGGTTGTGAACATGTAGACTATGGCAAGCGGGCCCACCGTTAGAAGCGCCATACTGGACATCACCAAGGGCTTCATGCCCTGCAGGCGGTGCTTGATGATGTTCACGCTGCCGCCGTAGCAGATGGTGGCGATGACGATGTAGATGCCATAGAATGTGTTGTCCATGTTGGTGTCGCCGCCCGAGAAGATCAGAATGGCAGTGCCTGCTATACCTATGATGATGCCGAGCATGCGCATCCAGGTGATGGCTTGCTGGAAAAACATGGCGCCCACCAGCAAGGTAAAGAGCGCGGTGAGCGAGTTAAGCACACCAGCCAGTCCACTGGCCAGTTGCGTCTCGGCATAGGCAAACAGGAAAGCCGGAAACAGGTTTCCCAGCAAACCGCTGCCCAGCAAATACTTCCATCGATGCGGCTCTACTTGCCGGATGTGTATTATGGCGAAAGGAGCCAGCGTCAGGAAGGCGATAGCGATCCGGATAGCGCCCAGTTCATTCGAGCTGAACACGACCAGGCCTTTCTTGATCAGGATAAAGGACGTACCCCAGATCAGGGCCAGTATAATAAGCAGGAACCAGGCTAAGGCCGGTGCCCCTGTTTTCTCCTGTGCGGGAGCGAGCGATGTTTTGATAGTTTGAAAGTTTAGAAGTTAAAAAGGTAGAAAGTTGCCCCTGATTCAGAGAGATCTTCCTAACCACCTGCAAATATAAAAGGAGTTGAAGTCTCAACACGTATGGCGATACCCCAACTCCTTAATTATATTTTATGTCAGGAGCTCCAGTCCTTTAACTCGTCACTCCTAAACTTTCTAACTCCTCAGCCCCTACGCTTCTTCGTAGGCCATGGTATAGGCAATCTCATCCAGGGTATCGTAGATTTCCTGGATGTCCTCGGACTGCACCAACTTCATGCGGAGCGGTTTGAAATGCGGCAGGCCGCGGAAGTAGTTGGTATAGTGGCGGCGCATCTCGAAAATCCCCAGCTTATCGCCTTTCCACTCAAGGGAGTGCGTGAAGTGCTGGCGACATACCGCTACACGCTCTTCCAATGTTGGGGCCGGCAATACCTCACCAGTCGCCATGTAGTGCTTAATCTCGTTGAAGATCCACGGATGACCGATAGAAGCGCGGCCGATCATAATACCATCCACGCCATACTTGTTCCTATACTCCAGCGCTTTCTGTGGCGAGTCGATGTCGCCATTGCCGAAGATCGGGATGTTCATGCGCGGGTTGTTCTTCACGGCTGCAATAAGAGTCCAGTCGGCTTCGCCTTTGTACATCTGCACGCGGGTGCGGCCGTGTATACTCAGGGCTTTTATACCGATGTCCTGCAGCCTTTCAGCAGTCTCTAATATGTATTTTGTCTCCTCGTCCCAGCCCAGGCGCGTCTTCACGGTCACAGGCAGGTGCGTGGCCTTCACGATCTCCTCGGTCATCTTCACCATTTTGGGCACGTCGCGCAGCAAAGCGGCACCGGCACCCTTGCAGGCCACGTTCTTCACAGGGCAGCCGTAGTTGATGTCGATCAGGTCAGGGCCAGCCTGCGAGGACACGATGGCGGCCTCGCGCATCGAGTCGATGTCGGAGCCGAAGATCTGAATACCGATCGGGCGCTCGTAGTCAAAAATGTCGAGTTTCTGCACACTTTTGGCGGCGTCACGTATCAAACCCTCAGAAGAGATGAACTCGGTATACATGAGGTCTGCCCCGTTGGCCTTGCACACTTTTCGGAAAGGCGGATCGCTCACGTCTTCCATTGGTGCCAGCAGCAGCGGAAACTCGCCCAGTTCTATGTTCGCTATCTTTACCAAAGCAAAAGTTAAAATTTCACGTAAATTTACGTCAATTAAACCTAATCTTCTCTATGAAAGGTTTCATCTCCGAAGATCGACACCCATTTTTAGTACTGCTGCTGTTGCTGGCTTTTATGCTGGGCGGCTATTTTGTGGCCAGTTTTATATACCTGGCGCTGGTAACTACGGTGCTCGGAATAGAGGTGATCGACCTGACGAACTTACTGGCTAACCCGACGGAGCATCCGGAAGCGGCCGATGCGCTTTTGCTTTTTCAGGGCCTGGTACAATTCTGCTCTTTTGTGCTGGCGCCACTGCTGATGCTGCGCCTGGCGGGTGTGAACATCGGCCATTACCTGAACTGGAAAAAGCTGCCTCTGCCCACCTTGCTGCTGCTGGCGGGTTTTCTGATCATCTTCATCATGCCGGCCAACTCGCTCATCATTAACTGGAACGCCGAACTCGGTTTGCCGGACTTTATGCGGGGTTTTGAGGAGTGGGCGCGTGCCAAAGAAGACGAACTGGCTGAGCTAACCAAGCTGATTGCCAATTTCGGTACCTTCCCGCGCCTGCTGATGGGCCTGCTGGTCATTGCCGTTATCCCCGCCATCGGCGAAGAGCTGGTGTTCAGGGGCGTGCTGCAGCGACAGGTGCACCGCTGGTCTGGCAGTGCGCATGTGGCGGTTTGGGTGGCGGCCATCATCTTCTCAGCCATTCACGTGCAGTTCTTTGGCTTTGTGCCGCGCGTGCTGCTGGGCGCTTTGTTCGGCTACCTATACCTGTGGTCAGGCAATATCTGGGTGCCGATTGTGGCGCACTTCTTCAACAACGGCTTCACGGTGTTCCTGCTATACCTGCAGCAAACAGGCGCTATTGACTTCAATATCGAGTCGACGGAGCCGATGCCGATCATGACCATTCTGATCTCGGCCGTGCTGAGTGCTGCCCTGATCTATTACCTTTACAAGCAGTTTATGCTCACGCCCACTCGTCCCGAAAGTATAGCGGAGGCCGCTGGAGAGCGTGAGAACAGTTAAATTCAGACAAATCACCCGGCTGATGCTGCCGGCAACCTACATCGCATGAGCACCAAGCTATCTGCCCTTAGTAATTTACAGCAACGCCTGATTGTCGGAGTATTGGGGGCGGCCCTCTTCATCGGAGGCATCATCTTCAGCGAGTGGACTTTCTTTATCCTGTTTCTGGGGCTTACCGTGTTGGGCACGCTGGAGTTTTACAGGTTGGCAGGTACGGCAGGTATAAAAGCGAACAAGGTATACGGCACCCTGCTGGCGGCTGGCATCTTCATCGCTGTTTTTCTGATCGACAAAGCGTACATGCCGGTTGAGCTGCTATACCTTTTCCTGCCTGCCCTCTTCCTGATCTTTGTGCTGGAACTGTACCGCAAAGAGCCGCAGCCGTTCACCAACATAGCTTTTACTTTACTGGGTGTGCTTTACATCGCCGTTCCCTTCTCGCTGCTACAGCTGCTGGGGTATTTGCAGGGAGAGTATCGCTGGCAACCCATTCTGGGACTGCTGCTGCTCATCTGGTCATCCGACACGGGCGCTTATATCGCGGGCAAGAACTTCGGCAAGAACAAGCTCTTTGAGCGCATCTCCCCGGGCAAAACCTGGGAAGGCTGGGTTGGCGGCACGATCCTGACCATCATTGTTGGCTGGGTGTTGTCCATGTTCTTTCTCGATCTGGCGCTCTACCAGTGGATAGGCGTAGCTATTATCGTGTCGGTTTTTGGCGTGCTGGGTGACCTGGTGGAGTCCCTGCTGAAGCGGAGTCTGGGCGTAAAAGATTCGGGCACGTTGCTGCCCGGCCACGGGGGCATTCTGGACCGCTTCGATAGCCTGGTGCTGGCCGTTCCATTCATCGTTGCCTTCCTTAAAACATTCTAAATTATTGTTGATTAAGGTGTAGGTGTGTGTATGGTTTATTTACATAACTTTACCGCCATAATTGTTAATCATTGATTAATTCAAAAGCTTAAAATGATGTTATACAAAGAGCCAGCACCGATAAAGGACAGGGAGAACCCATTTGAGTCGATGATGTCGCGTTTCAACATTGCGGCAGAGATTCTGGGCTTGGATGAGGAAGTTTACAACGTTCTCAAAACTCCTACGCGTCAGGTGATCGTGAACGTGCCTGTTACGATGGACGATGGCAAAGTGCGTGTATTTGAAGGTTACCGTGTAATTCATTCTACCATCCTGGGTCCGTCTAAAGGTGGTGTTCGCTTTGCGCCGGATGTGTTCCTGGACGAAGTGAAAGCGCTGGCTGCCTGGATGACATGGAAGTGCGCCGTGGTAGATATCCCTTACGGTGGTGCCAAAGGTGGCGTTATCTGCGATCCTTTTTCGATGTCTGCCGGTGAGATGGAGCGTCTGACCAGAGCCTATACTCAGGCGCTGGTGGATACCTTCGGCCCTGACCAGGACATACCTGCCCCTGACATGGGCACCGGTCCGCGCGAGATGGCCTGGCTGATGGACGAATACTCCAGAATGAAAGGCTCTACCATACATGCTGTGGTAACGGGCAAGCCATTGGTGCTGGGCGGCTCGCTTGGCCGCGTAGAGGCAACCGGCCGCGGTGTAATGGTGTCAGCGATGGCGGCCATGGATAAACTGGGCATGGATCCGGCCAAATCAACAGCAGTGATACAGGGCTTCGGCAACGTGGGTGCCTGGGCTGCCAAACTGATGGCTGAGCGTGGTGTGAAAATACTGGGCGTCAGTGACGTGAGCGGAGCTTACTGGAACGACAAGGGCATCGACATCGAAGAGGCTATTGAATACAAAAACAACAACAAAGGGCGTCTGGAGGGCTACCAAAACGCCGAGAAAATCAGCAACGACGAGCTGCTGGTTTCCAAAGTGGACGTGCTGGTGCCAGCTGCTGTGGAAGACGTGATTACAATCAAGAATGTGGACCAGATTCAGGCCCGCCTGATCGTGGAAGGTGCCAATGGCCCTACTTCTTACAAAGCCGACAACATCATTAACGAGAAAGGCATCATGGTGGTACCGGATATCCTGGCAAACTCAGGTGGCGTAACCGTGTCCTACTTCGAGTGGGTGCAAAACCGCATGGGCTTTAAGTGGACGCTGGATCGCGTGAATGAGCGTGCTGAACGCATCATGAACGAGTCGTTTGAGCGCGTGTATGCTGCTTCGCAGAAGTACAATGTGCCGATGCGTATAGCTGCCTACATTGTGGCTATTGACAAAGTGGCCATGACGTATAAGTACCGCGGCGGCTTCTAAGCAAAGATTTTTAGTAAAATAATCGAAAGATTATATAATTTTGGAACAGATAATAGCCCATCTAAGAAACTGGATGGGCTATTATAACTTATAAAAGACCTGTAGCATTTAGTTTTCACGGATGAAAATTCATAAAGAAGGAAGAAGGATTCTATTTTTTACACTGTTGATTCTGGTCGTACTCAATCTGTTGCTATACAATTTCAACGCCGACAACAATACCTTCAACAAGATTTTCTCCGGTGTATCAGTTGTTCTCTTCCTGCTCATTCTGCAGTTTTTCCGCAGCCCTTACCGCAACCTGCTATTGCACGAAGACCTGATCGTGGCGCCTGCTGATGGCAAGGTGGTGGTAATTGAGGAGGTAGATGAGACGGAGTACTTCAAAGACAAGCGCAAGCAGATCTCCATTTTCATGTCGCCGATCAACGTACACATCACACGCAACCCGGTTTCAGGCATTGTAAGCTACTTCAAGTACCATCCGGGCAATTACTTTGTGGCTTGGCACCCAAAGTCGAGCACGCAAAACGAGCGCACCACGGTGGTGGTGGAATCCACGGCCGGCCCGGAAGTGCTGTTTCGCCAGATTGCCGGTGCCATGGCGCGCCGTATTGTATGGTATGTGAACGAAGGCGATGAAGTAAGCCAGGGCGAGGAGTTTGGTTTCATCAAGTTCGGTTCACGGGTAGACATTTTCCTGCCACTGGATACGGAAGTGAAAGTAGAACTCGGTCAGAAGACCAAAGGCGGCCAGACCGTGATTGCGCAACTCAAGACCGAAACACCTACTTTCTTCGGATAAAGACTATCCTTAAGTTTATAAGTAGTCAACTATAAAAAGAGTAGTCAACTATAAAAAGCCGGACCAGGGATTATCTCTGGTCCGGCTTTTTTTGTGCCTGGCTATACTGCTGCGAGCTAGGAGGTAAGTTATTTCAACTTGTTTATCGCCAAATCGGTGTTTAGACATTAAATTTGCTGCAAAACCGCATTTGTGACGCTGGCAATTAACATTATGCCTCCAAAAGCGTTATGACAAGAGCATAATTGCAACTATGAAAAATATTTACTTACTGTTACTACTACTGAGTCTTGCACTACTCTCGGCTTGCGACGAGTTGTTTGAATACCATCCGAATCAGATCATATTAAACGAAGACGAACGCAATCTCACCGCACGCAACCTGGCACGACTGCAAAACCAGCAGCCCGGAGATACATTGCACCTGCTCGTAATGGGTGATACGCAGCGCTTCTACGACGCGGCCAGCGCCTTTGTCGACAAAGCCAACACCTTCCCTTACATCGACTTCGTCATTCACCAGGGCGATATCTCTGACTTCGGCATGTCGCAGGAGTTCCGTTGGGTGCACGACATCATGAAACGGCTGAAGTGGCCATACCTAACCGTGGTTGGCAACCACGACTTGCTGGCCAACGGGCGCAAGGTATACCAGCAGATGTACGGCGACTTTAACTACAGCTTCGACTATGGCCATACCCGCTTCGTGTTTATCGACACGAATAGTTTGGAGTATAACTACAATGGCAAAGTGCCCGACATCAACTGGCTAGGTCGGCAACTGCTGCATCAGGAAGGCGACAACTGGCAGCAGGCAATTGCAGTGTCGCATATTCCGCCGTATGACAATGACTTTGACACCGCCCTGGAGAGAGCCTTCCACAGGACGTTGAAAGAGAGTGAGCGGGTGCAGCTAAGCTTACACGGGCACATACATGGCTTCCGAGCCGACTTCCGTTATGATAGTACCCTGCTATACCTGGCTACTTCCACTGTAAAGCAACGCGAATTCACCTACCTGAAGGTATGGGAAGGGGGCTACGATTATAAACGGGTTGCCTACTGATATGATGCGGTTTTTTGTCATAGCACTCGTTGGTCTGCTGCTCTCGCTAAGTCCTTATTCGGTTCAAAGTCAGGAGCGGTCGTTTTCGCCGTATCATGCCAAGGTGCAGTATGCGGGAAGCATCGGGTTCGCATCGGTTGGAGTGGGGCGGAGCTTCTTCCGTGAAAGGCTGGAGACTGACTTGTTTGTCGGCTACTTGCCGGAGCGGATCGGGGGAGACCGCATCTGGACGGCCGCTTTGAAGATCACGGCTGTGCCTTTCAAACCCATCCCCTTGAAATCGCTGGATTGGCAGCCGCTACGTACCGGTTTTCAGGTGAGCCATACCTTCGGGGAGCAGTATTTCATTTTTGAGCATCACGACAAGTACAGCAAAGGCTACTACGGCTTCCCGACGGCACTGCACTTATACCTATACGTGGGCGGCCAGGTGGACTTCACCCGTGTAGAGAAATTGCAGCGATTTGGCCTATACTATGAAGTGGGCTCCAGCGCCGAGTACCTGGTTTCGTACATCCAAAACCCCCGTTACCTGGGGCCGGGCAAAATATTTAACCTGGCGCTCGGTATGCGGGTGAGATTGTAGTAGGTGGATCACTTTAGCGGACCACCTTAAAAGAAACGGCCATACCTCGCAGCAGAGGTATGGCCGTTTCTTTTGGCAAAAGGAAATTTTAATACCAGCTTTCCACCAGCTTCATCAGCTGCTCGAGGTACTTTTGGTCTACTTCATCAAAGTCATTGAGCTTGTCGCTGTCCACATCCAGCACGAGCTTCACCTCGCCGTCCTTTATTACCGGTATCACGATCTCAGACTTGGAGTCGCTGCTGCAGGCGATGTGACCCGGGAAAGCCTCCACATCCGGCACCAGAATGGTTTCACGGCGGGTATAGCAGGCACCGCATACACCCTTGTGATAAGGTATACGGGTGCAAGCCACCGGCCCCTGGAACGGACCCAGCACTAGTTGGCCCTCTTTGTTGAAGTACACGCCCACCCAAAAGAAGCCCATGCCCTGTCGCAGGGCGGCCATCATGTTGGAGAGGTTGGCGATCAGGTCGGTTTCGCCGGTTACTAGTGCTTCGATCTGCGGAACGAGCGCTTTATATTTTTCTTCTTTGCTAAGGTTCTGGTCTACTATAAGTGATTCAGCCATAATTGGTAAGGTAAAGGTATAAGCGCGCCATGGTGAAAATCTATACCTGGTAAGCAGGATGGCACCCCGGCGCAGGGTTTATAAGTTAAGTTCAGAAATACTGTTTCGGTAATGCAAAAGCCTGTCTTTACCGGCGTTCTGTACATCGAGCAACTGGCTGTGTACCATACCCGGAGCCGGCGTGCCCTCGCGCAGCACGCAGGTCTGGCTTTTGAAACAGAGTGCTTCGTCCCACAGGTTTTCCGTCAACAGACTTTTGATCAGGTAAGTGCCGCCCTCCACGAGCAGCGACAATACCTGGTGCTGGTGCAGGTCCTGCAGCAGCTGTGGCAGCAGGGGCTCGTTTTCGCGCAGTTGCACATAAGCCAGGTTTTCGTGCTGCTGCTCCCGCTGCTCGTAGGTATACACCACAGTCGGCAGGCTCTTGTCGAACAAATGCAGGTGGTCGGGCAATTGCAGCCTGCGGTCGATGACCACGCGCAGCGGGCTGCGGCCGGGCCAGAAGCGGGTGTCGAGGCGGGGGTTGTCGCCGGCCGCCGTGTGGCTGCCCACCATAATCGCCTGCTCCTCGGAGCGCCACTTGTGCACCAGCCTGCGCGACAGAGGGCCGCTGATCTGCACCTGCTGGTTGTTGGGTCCGCTGATAAATCCGTCCGCCGACTCCGCCCATTTCAGCACAATGTAAGGCCGCTTTTGGGCATGGAAGGTAAAGAAGCGCTTGTTCAGTTCCAGCCCTTCGCTTTCCAGCACGCCTACTTTTACCCGTGCTTCCGCTTCAAACAGTTTCCTGATGCCGCGGCCCGCCACTTTTGGGTTGGGGTCGGTGTTGCAGATCACCACATCGCGCACGCCGCAGCTGATGAGCAGATCAACACAAGGCGGTGTTTTGCCGAAGTGCGAACAAGGCTCCAGTGTCACGTACACCCGGCTTTTGGGCAGCAGGCTTTTGTCCTGCACGCTGGCAATGGCATTGACTTCGGCATGCGGTCCGCCAAACACGCGGTGCCAGCCCTCCCCGATAATACGCCCCTCATGCACGATCACGCAGCCCACCATCGGGTTGGGGTAGGTATAGCCGCTGCCCAATCTGGCCAGTTCCAGCGCACGCCGCATGAAGAGTTCGTCAGTCGGGTTCAGATGTATAAGTGTTAAAGAGTTTAAGATTCAGTCTGATCCACAGGCCCGCGTAAAAGCGAGTTAGTGATAGAGTTGTGACTTATACGCAATAAAATTTTACTTTTGCAAAGGTACCTAAAATCACACAAATCCTATACCTGTGGCCACCATACAGCAAACATCTCAGTACATCCGCGAAAATATACAGGAGGCTTACCCTGAACCGGAGGCCGGCGCCATTGCACAAAGGGTGCTGGAGCAAGTGTTGCAGAAAAGCCGCATGCAGCTGAGTCTGTCGCAACAGGAAGAATTGAATCCGGAGCAGGAAGAGCAGGTGCAGCAGGCAGTAGAGCGGCTGAAAAAACAGGAGCCTGTGCAGTACGTGCTCGGCACCGCCCACTTCTTTGGCCTCGACCTGCAGGTGGACGAACGTGTGCTGATACCCCGCCCCGAAACCGAGGAACTGGTCGACCTGGTCGTGCGCGAGCACAGCGGCCGTAGCGGTTTGCAGGTGCTCGATATCTGCACCGGCAGCGGCTGTATACCTTTGGCGCTGGCCGCCCATCTGCAGGCCGACAGGGTGTACGGACTGGAGGTATCAGAAGGAGCGCTAAAAGTAGCCCGCGCCAATGCCCGCGAGCAAAAGTTGCCGGTGGCTTGGTTGGAGCAGGATGTTTTTGAGCCGATACAAGGTATAGCACCCCGCTCCCTGGACATCATCACAAGCAACCCTCCCTATGTGAAGGAGCAGGAGAAAGCCCTGATGCGCCCCAATGTGCTGGCGTTTGAGCCCCATCTGGCCTTGTTTGTGCCTGACGAGGACCCGCTCAGGTTCTACAGGCGTATTGCGGAGGTAGGAACAGAGCTACTTAAAAAAGGCGGTCGACTATACTTCGAAATAAACGAGCAGTATGGCGGGGAGGTGCAGACTTTGCTGTTGGAGGCAGGTTTTACGCAAGCACAGGTGGTGCAGGACCTGTTCGGAAAAGACAGAATTGTGAAAGGAGAGCTGTAGAAGGTTTCTTCAGTTTCAGCAAGGACTTTTCTGGCACTGTTGTAAGGGCTGGTCCACTTGTGGCGACAAATACATTTTAATATTATATTTTTGTGTAAGCCCGTTATAAGGCAAAACATGCTATGAAGCCAGGTATAGCCTGACTGAAAGTAGAGAAATCGCAGTATGATGAACCAACCAAAGGCATACGCGGCGAAAAGAAAAGGCCTGATCAAGTTTGTATTGGTCGGAATGCTTTTGTTGCCGCTCGCTATATTCTTGCTGGACAGACAGGCTTTTACAGAGCGGCCTTACATGTTACTGCCATTGCTGGCACCAGTTGGGCTTATTGCCTGGATATATTTTGGAACTGCTTATTGGCTCGAAGACGGTAAGCTCAGGTATAAGTCCGGACCTTGGAAGGGGGTTATAGAGGTAGAGAAGATTACGCAGATACAAGAAGGAAAAACCATGTGGGTGGGGATGAAACCGGCACTCGCCAGAAACGGGCTGGTGATCCGGTACAACCGCTTCGACGAAGTATACATAGCACCCGAAAATAACCAGGAGGTGATCGCCGATCTGTTGGGGATCAACCAGAACATACAAGTTGTTAAACAGTAGCTAGCTCACAGGCGGCTGCAAAACGAGCAAGCTTTAAACAAGCTTGAAAACAAATCATATGAAGAAAATTTTAGTGACCGGGGGAGCAGGCTACATTGGCTCCCACACTGTGGTAGAACTGGTAGAGGCCGGCTACGAGCCCATCATCATCGACAATTTCTCTAATACCGAAGAGCGCTCGCTGCAAGGTATAGCCGACATCCTGGGGCGTGAAGTGGCCTGCCACCGCATTGATTGTACGGATGCGGCAGCGCTGCGGAATGTCTTTGAGCAGGAAGCAGGTATAGCGGGCGTGATTCACTTTGCCGCTTTCAAAGCCGTGGGCGAGTCAGTGGACGAGCCGCTTAAGTACTACCACAACAACGTGGGCTCGCTGGTGGCTTTGCTGCAGGTGATGGAAGAGTTTAAATTGAACAAGCTGGTATTCTCCTCCTCCTGCACGGTGTACGGCATACCTGCAGAATTGCCGGTGACGGAACAAACCCCGGTGCAGAAAGCCAACTCACCTTATGGCAACACCAAGAAGATCTGTGAGGAAATTCTGACGGATCTGGCTACCAGTGGCAGTGATGTGCACACTATTGCACTGCGCTATTTCAACCCGATCGGAGCACACCCTTCCGCCAAAATAGGGGAGCTCCCGTTAGGAGTTCCAAACAACCTGGTGCCTTTCGTTACCCAGACAGCCGCAGGTATACGCGAGCAGCTGACCATCTTCGGCAACGATTATGACACTCCGGACGGCACCTGCATCCGCGACTATGTGCATGTGGTGGATCTGGCCAAAGCACACGTTGTGGCGATTGAGAGGCTTTTGTCTGACAGAGCAGAAAATATAGAGTTCTTCAACGTAGGTACAGGTACGGGCAACACCGTGCTGGAGGCAGTGCAGGCCTTTGAGCGAGCCACCGGCGAAAAGCTAAACTATAAGATTGGTCCCCGTCGTCCGGGCGACGTGCCGAAAATATACGCCGACGTAACCAAAGCCACAGAAGAACTAGGCTTTAAAACAACCAGCACCCTGGAAGAAGCTATGAAGAGCGCCTGGGATTGGCAAATGCATTTACAGAAAACATCAGAGCAGGTATAGCTTATGAACCTACTGATCACCGGGGGCGCGGGCTTTATAGGCTCGCACGTGGTGCGGCTGTTTGTGGAGGTCTACCCGCACTACCATGTTTATAACCTCGACGCGCTGACCTATGCGGGCAACCTGCAGAACCTTGCCGACGTGGAGGGGCGGGAGAACTACACCTTTCTTCGCGGCGACATCACGGACGCTTCCTATTTGGAGGGGATCTTCCAAGAGCACAAGTTCGATGCCATCATCCATTTGGCGGCCGAGTCGCACGTGGACCGCTCCATCGCCGGGCCCATGGCCTTTGTCCAGACCAACGTGATGGGCACGGTGAACCTGCTGGAGGCCTGCCGCAGAAGCTGGGCGGGCGACTACGCGGGCAAGCTCTTCTACCACGTCTCCACTGACGAGGTGTACGGCTCGCTGGGCGCCGAGGGGCTCTTCACCGAGTCCACCCCCTACGACCCGCGCTCGCCCTACTCGGCCTCTAAGGCGGCCTCGGACCACTTCGTCAGGGCCTGGCACCACACCTACGGTATGCCCGTCAAGCTCTCGAACTGCTCCAACAACTACGGCCCCAACCACTTCCCCGAGAAGCTCATCCCGCTCGCGATCCACAACATCAAGGCCGGAAAGCCCGTGCCCGTGTACGGCAGGGGCGAGAACGTGCGCGACTGGCTCTACGTCAAGGACCACGCCCAGGCCATCGACGCGATCTTCCACCGCGGGAAGGTGGGGCAGACCTACAATGTGGGCGGGGTGAACGAGTGGCGCAACATCGATTTGATTGAGCTCCTCTGCGACGTGATGGACGAGAAGCTAGGAAGGGAGAAGGGCGATTCACGGAAGCTAATCACCTTTGTGAAGGACCGCGCCGGCCACGACGCCCGCTACGCCATCGACTCCTCCAAGCTGATGGAGGAGCTGGGCTGGGAGCCGTCGGTGACATTCGAGGAGGGGCTGCGCCTGACCGTGGACTGGTACCTGGCGAACGAGGGCTGGCTGGAGGAGGTGACAAGCGGCCACTACCGCGACTACTACCGCGAGCAGTACGAGGAAAGGTAAATGGCTACATGGTTAAATTGTTAAACGGCTGAGCGGATTTAACTGGGCTAAGCGGAATATCCGCTACATGTGCAGATCCATCAGTTAACAATTTAGCAATTCAACAATTTAACAATTAAGACAAATGAAAGGCATCATCCTGGCCGGGGGCTCCGGCACCCGCCTGCACCCGTTGACGCTGGCCGTGAGCAAGCAGCTCATGCCCGTCTACGACAAGCCCATGGTCTACTACCCGCTCTCGACGCTGATGCTGGCGGGCATTAGGAAGATCCTGATCATCTCCACGCCGCATGACCTGCCCATGTTCGAGCGCCTGCTCGGGGACGGCTCCCGCATTGGCTGCCGCTTTGAGTACCAGGTGCAGGAGGTGCCCAACGGGCTGGCGCAGGCCTTCGTGCTCGGCGAGGAGTTCATCGGGGATGACAAGGTGGCGCTCGTGCTGGGCGACAACATCTTCTACGGGGCGGGCATGGGCTCGGTGCTGCGCGAGAACGCCAACCCCGACGGGGGCGTGGTCTACGCCTACCACGTGCAGGATCCGGAGCGCTACGGGGTGGTCGAGTTCGACGAAAGTGGAAAAGCAGTCTCTATTGAGGAGAAGCCCGCCGAGCCCAAGAGCAGCTACGCTGTGCCGGGCCTCTACTTCTATGACAACGAGGTAGTGGCCATTGCCAAGGCGCTGGAGCCCAGCCCAAGGGGGGAGTACGAGATCACGGACGTTAACCGCGAGTACCTCAGGCGAGGAAAGCTCAAGGTGGGCGTTTTGAACCGCGGCACGGCCTGGCTCGACACGGGTACGGTAGCTTCCCTGATGCAGGCGGCCACGTTTGTACAGGTGATCGAGGAGCGGCAGGGCCTCAAGATCGGCTGCGTCGAGGAGGTGGCCTGGCGCATGGGCTTCATCAACGACGAGCAGCTGCGTGAAGCGGCAGAGCCCCTCAGAAAGAGCGGTTACGGGGAGTACCTGCTCCGCATCATGAAGGAAAAAACCTTAGGGTAGCCAGAACAGGTATCACTTAACCATTTTAATAAGAAAGCTGTCTGTGCAAACGTATGGGCAGCTTTCTTATTTAGGTATAGCCTGATGGCAGGTATAGTGCACTTTAGAATATAAAGCCCAGGGCAAATCCTACCAAAATGAGGATAGGTGGAGGTATACGGGTGAACAGCAAAAGGCAAAAAGTGGCCACTACAATGCCAAAGTTAAGCGGTGTGTTATCAATGGGATGGTAGAGCATAATGGCTGCCGCCACCACCATGCCCGAACTCACGGCGCTTATACCTTCCAGTGACGCACGTACCACTCTGTATTTCTTCAGATCGTCCCAGAAGCGAATTACAAAGAATATCAGGAAGGTGCCAGGCAGGAAAATGCCGATCGTGGCAACGAGCGATCCCAGTAACTGCCCCCATACACCATGCTCCCGCATGGCCAGGTTCCCGATAAAAGCGCAGAAAGAAAAAACCGGTCCGGGTAGGGCCTGCGCCACAGCAAATCCAGACAGAAACTCTTCGCCTGTCAGATATTTCTTAAAGTCGACAAACTCAGTGAACATCAGCGGGATGAGCACCTGCCCGCCCCCAAAAACCAGGCTACCGTTACGGTAAAAATTCTCAAACAGTCTGATTGGAAGCGATGAGGTTGCCCCGCCCAGCACAGCTGCCACGATCAGTACCCCCACATAGAGAACAAAGTTCGCCCACTGAATGCGTAGCTTTTTGTCCTTCTCCTGTGGGTGCTGTCTGAAGCGAAGCGCCGTGATAGCACCACCGGCCAGCAGCAGCAGCGGGTATACCCATGGAGAATGGAAAAAGTAGGCGAGTATTCCTGATACCACCATAATGCCGATAGCCAGCTTGGTATTGACAACTTTGGAACTGATGGCATATGCCGCATACGAGACGAAGCCAACCGCCATCGGCTGTATAAAGCGCAAAAACGCAAGCGAGATGTTATTTTCCTGCAGGTATGATATGCCCAGCGCGGCCGCGGCCATGATAGTAGAGGCAGGCAATAGCCATACCAGCAGTGTCAGGTAGGCCAGGTTTGGGCCGCCAATGCGATAGCCAATGGCCGTAAGGGTTTGGGTAGAGGTGGGTCCAGGCAGTATCTGGCAAAGGGCATTGAGTTCAATAAGCTCCTGTTCCGTCAGGTAGCGGCGCTTGTTTACCAACAGCCGGAGCATCAAAGCAATATGCGCCTGCGGTCCGCCAAACGAGGTCAGGGCGAGCAATAGTACGTCTTTCAGGAAGATGTAGTAGCGCAGACTCATGCCGTAGGTTCAAAAAAAGAGAGACAGCGCGGGCACCATCTCTCTTCTTACTGGTTTCAGTTCAGTTAAGCTTTTTTCAGTCCCAGTTCTACCAGGCGCTCATTCAGGTACTCACCTGCAGTAGCATCCGGATAGGCCTTCGGGTTCTGCTCGTCTATGCAGCTCTCCAGGCAGGTCAGGTCCATTTCGGAACGCGGGTGCATAAAGAAAGGAATAGAGTAACGCGAAGTATGCATCAGCTCGCGCGGCGGATTTACCACACGGTGGATGGTCGACTTCAGCTTATTGTTGGTCAGGCGGGCCAGCATGTCGCCTACGTTCACCACCACCTGCTCAGGCAGGGCCGTGATCGGAATCCACTTGCCGTCGCGGCGCAATACCTGCAGACCGTCGGCACTGGCACCCATCAGCAGCGTGATCAGGTTAATGTCGCCATGTTCAGCGGCGCGCACAGCATCGGCTGGCACACTGTCAGGATTTTCGATTGGGAAGTAGTGGATTGGGCGCAGAATGCTGTTGCCATACTTCACTTTGTCGTCGAAGTAAGTTTCTTCTAAGCCCAGATGCAGGGCGATAGCGCGCAATACCTGCTTGCCGGCAGCCTCCAGCTTCGTGTAAGCCTCCAGCGTGGTCTCTTTTAGTTCCGGCACTTCGGCTGGCCAGATGTTCTCCGGATATTCTTCTTTGATCGGGTCGTTGTCGGGAATACCGCTCAGTTCCTGACCCACATGATAAAACTCTTTTAGGTCGCCGGTATTGAAGCCCTTGGCCTTCTCTTTGCCCTTGCCTACGTAACCGCGCTGGCCGGCAAGTTCCGGGTTTTCGTACTGCTGCTTCACCTCATCCGGCAAGGCAAAAAATTTCTTAACGGCTGCGTAAAGTCTCCCTGTCAGGTCATCGCTCAGGCCGTGGTTTTTCAAGGCGATAAAGCCAATGTTCTGATAAGCGTTTCCTAACTCCTGCACAAAACGTGCTCTGCGTCCCTCATCACCTGATGTAAAATCAGCTAAGTCCAATGAAGGAACTTCATCAAACAAAATCTCGCTCATATAGTCTTTTTTGTATACTTTTACGTTAATATTACGTAGTGCGCAATATACAAATAAAAACAGTATATTGGCTATTTGCTAATTCAAACCCTCTCTAGATGAAAAAAACCTACTTACTCTTTGCTTCGGCCCTTATGCTGGCTTTTGCTTCCTGCGACACAACACGCCAGATGCAGGATGATGAAACACGCACCCCTGTAATGGCAACCACCACTGGACCAACGCCAACGGGAGCCGTGATGAGCAAAGGCGGATTGCGTGTATTTGCTTTCGACGATTCGCAGAAATACCCTGAGTCCCAGCTGCGACTGAATACGCCGCCTGCAAACGGCGTGGTGCAACCTGGCCCGGTGGAGTTTGTATACGAACTTTCTAACTTCCAGCTCACACGTATGACCCCTCACTCCAACTCGGAGTTTATGGCCAACTCAAAGGAAGGGCAGCACATTCACAACATCGTTGACAACGAGCCTTACACAGCCCACTACGAGACTTCATTCACGAAAGAGATGGAGGAAGGTGAGCACGTGGTGCTGTCATTCATTTCGCGCTCTTACCACGAAAGTCTGAAGCACAGAGGAGCTTACGACCTGCGCATGGTTACAGTAGGCAGACCACAGCAGCGCATGGAGTTCGACATGAAGGGGCAGCACATGTTCTACAGCCGTCCGAAGGGCGAGTACGTAGGCAGCGACACCCGCCGCATCATGCTGGACTTCTACCTGGTGAACACTGACCTGTCTACTACCGGCAACAAGGTGCGCGCTACGATCAATGGCAACGAGTTTATCCTGGACAAGTGGATGCCGCACATCATCGAAGGCTTGCCAATGGGCGAAACGACCATCAAGCTGGAATTGATCAACAATGCCGGCGCCGTTATACCTGGCCCATACAACACAGTAACGCGCACGATCACTTTGAAAGAAAGCTAGGATCTACTTTAGCTTAACGTGCAAAAAGAAGCCCGCAGCCATAAGCGCTGCGGGCTTCTTTTTTGTAGGAGCAGGTATAGTATAGCAACAATGCTTTTACACGCCTTAGTGCAGCTAGTCCGGCGAATTGTTAACGCTGCCTGTCGTATCGCAACCAGGATGCTGGTACTTGGATACTACTGGTGGCAGGGACGAGCTAAAAAGACCAGGACTTGGCGAACTGGCCAAAAACAACAGCGGCTATACCTGCACCAGGTATAGCCGCTGTTGTTTTTGCGTGAAGAAATTTAATCCCTTGGCTTGTTCGGCCCGGTCTGGCTTGGACTGGCAATAGAGTTGCGCATGTCTGTGTCGGACTGGATGTTCTGCATCTTGTAGTAGTCCATGATGCCAAGGTTACCGCTTCGGAAGGCAGCAGCAATGGCCTGTGGAATTTCTACTTCGGCCGCGATTACGGAGGCGCGTGCTTCCTGGGCTTTGGCTTTCATCTCCTGCTCCACAGCAACGGCCATGGCGCGTCGCTCTTCGGCTTTGGCTTCGGCTACTTTTAAGTCGGCACCTGCCTGGTCAATCTGCAGCTTGGCACCAATGTTCTCGCCCACGTCTATATCGGCAATATCAATAGAGAGAATTTCGTAGGCCGTGCCCGCATCCAACCCTTTTTGCAGTACCAGTTTTGAGATCATGTCGGGGTTTTCGAGTACGCTCTTGTGCGATACGGAAGAACCGATGGAAGTAACGATGCCTTCGCCTACGCGGGCGAGAATGGTTTCTTCGCCAGCGCCACCTACCAGTTGCATGATGTTGGCGCGCACGGTTACACGGGCCTTGGCAATGAGCTGTATACCATCCTGTGCTACAGCTGCCACGTTTGGCGTGTTGATCACCTTCGGGTTTACGGAAGTAGTAACCGCCTCAAACACATCGCGTCCAGCCAGGTCGATAGCCGTGGCCTGCTTGAAAGAGAGGGGAATGTTTGCCTTGTCAGCCGAGATAAGCGCCCGGATTACGTTGGGCACGTTACCGCCAGCCAAGTAGTGGGTTTCGAGCTCAGTAGTAGTCACGTCTATACCCGCCTTGGTCGCGTTGATCATAGAATTGACGATGAGGCTTGGCGGCACCTTGCGGATGCGCATAAACACCAGTTCCAACAGGCCAACTTTCACGCCCGAGAAAAGGGCCGTGATCCAGAGGCTGATCGGCACAAAGTATAAGAAGATGAACAGCAGAATAATGCCGCCCGCAATCAGAAATAAGATTGAGAAATTTTCCATTGAGTTGTTTTAGGTAATTGCTTCTACTGTGATTTTATTCGCTACTATTTTGATGATGCGCACGGGTGTATTAGGTGGCAGGAAAGTACCGGTTGTCTGCACCTCGTGGCGTCGTTCCTTAAAAAGGGCCGTGCCCTGCGGGCGCAGCGCCGAAATCGTCCGGCCCTCTTCGCCAATTTCCAGCAGGTGCGGATTCTCCTCGTTTACCCGGCTTTTGTTACTGTCTTTGAGCGCGAACCGGGACCAGGCCTCCGACCTGAAGCTATAAAAAAGCGCTACCCCACCTGCCAGCACCGACCCGGCCAGCACAAGATGCCCGGTTTCAGTGCCCAGGGCAGCATAGCTGATCCAGATGCCCACTGCTACCAGTATAAAACCAAGGACGCCCACAATGGTGACGCCCGGCACAAAGATGAGCTCCACCACGATCAGAACAAGACCGATGCCTATAAGCAGTACTACTGTAAGCCAGTCTAAGAGCATAGTTTTGGAGTAGGTTTAGGTAAATATAGCAAATATTTGATAATAGTTGATTGTTAATTGTTGTATGCCGATAGGGTAGGGAGTTAAGTGTGACTTTAAGATTTGGGTTGTGGTCTACAATGTATGATGGTTTCTGTAATAGAATACTAGCTTCATAGCGTTGTAGTGGTTTTGCTCTTTTTTAGAGAAGCAGGCTGTTT
>NZ_QEKI01000019.1 GCF_003096355.1 Pontibacter virosus
AATCTCTTCCGACTTAAAACCCATAACGGGTCGCACGGTTAGTGCAACCACGGCTTCATTGTCGGAACTCCGTACCCAACGAAGCCTTAGTTGTTAGGCTGCGTTTTTCTCAAATCGTTTTATGGATTCCAGTTCTTGCTGCTTGTTAGCCTTCTCTTCTTCCAAATCGTAATCATCTTGCAAACCAAGCCAGAACTTAGGTGAGTTGCCAAAGTAGTAGCTTAGCCTTAAAGCCGTGTCAGCTGTAATGCGCCTGTTTCCTTTCAAAATTTCAGACACTCTGGTTTGAGGTATACCAATGTCCTTTGAAAGTCTGTAGGCGGTAATGTTTAGCGGAACAAGAAACTCTTCTTGCAGTATTTCTCCTGGATGAATATTAGGTAGTCGCTCCATGTTGTTCTTTTTAGTGGTAATCAATGATTTCTACTTCTGATGCCTGGCCGTTACTCCATTGGAAGATGATTCTCCACTGGCTGTTTATTCTGATGCTGTAGAACTCTTTCAGGTTTCCCGACAACTTTTCTAATCTGTTGGAGGGAGGAATGCGAAGGTCAGCAATATCCTGGGAGTTATTAAGCATCCTTAATTTACGTCTGCCAATCGTTTGTATTTCCAAGGGCAGCTTAACAACCCTTTCCCCATTCCAGATTTTTTCAGTTTCCTTTGACCCAAAAGATATAATCATACTTACTTTTAGCGTTACTAACGCCAAAAGTAAGTATTGAGTTTTATTCTAAAAAGATTTGTAGAAATTTTATTCTTTGAAATACAAACACTGTGTACACGTCATAATGACGTTTATCCACCTAATATAGCATTTTAGGGGGATAATCTTGCCCTGACATCCCCAGCTTTCAGCCTTGCTTGTTCGCAACATACCTGTGCCAGGCTAGTTACTGCGGCCAGCTGGTTTTACCCCGAAGTATTCCCACAGGTATGCTTCGTACTCAGTTGCGTCTTTCAGTGTGATTTCTTTGGTAAGGTCACCCTCTTTTATCTTGAGTTTGTTCTCTGTAAGTGTGATCCGGCCTTGTTCGGTGGGGATCGTGATCATACTTCGCTGCCTGAAATGGGAACGAGGATCGGTCTGGTGGAAGTGACACATGCCGGAAAAATCCTCAAATGTCCTTTCTTCTTTCCGGAAGATGTATTTGGGCCGGATCTCACCGTTCTCAACACGGCTTACCCGGAAATAGCTCTCATCATACCTGTCGAAGACGTAATTGCCCCGTGCATCAGCTTGTACCTTGTTTAACTCAATCTTCAGCGGCTCAAAACTAAATTCTCCGAACCCGACATCTGTCAGATATTCTTCGCCCGCTATCGTTACCAGCAAGGCCAGATGATCATACTCCGGTGAGTAGGTACCATCGTTGCTGGAATAGACCTTTGCGGAAATTCGTCTTACATCAAAACCGAGTGCAGAGAGTAATTCGAAGTATAAACCGTTCAGCTCGTAGCAGAAACCGCCCCGCTTCTGAAGCATCACCTTGTCAAAGATCTTTTCAACGTCAAGTTCGATGAGAACACCGTTGTGAATGTCAAGGTTTTCGAAGGGAACGGATAACAGGTGACGTTTCTGTAATCGCTGCAGTACTTCAAGGGTTGGCTGCAATTCCCCGATGTATCCGATGCGCTCCAGGTATGCTGTGTAGTTCATGTGCTTTGATGTTCCTTTTGCAAGCTTTGTGCTCAGTAGTACATACGTTTTGCCATACCTGATACCTGCCCTTTTACATCCGGGAGTCAAATTAACTAAATTGTACGTATGTCAGTGACGTGCTTTGAGATGTTACTTCCAGCCTCGCTTTTCTGCCGCATACCAGCGCCAGGTTGTCCGGTTCGTGGCCGGTCGGGAAGCCGTAGCATACGGGGTAGTTGTACTTGCCGGTATGCTCAGCTATGATCTCGTAGGCGTCTTTGCCGAAAGGTATAGCGTTATCTTTCATGTCGCTGAAATGGCCGACGATCAGGCCTGCTAAGTCCTTCAGCTTGCCGGCACGGTCGAGGTGGACCATCATGCGGTCGATGCTGTAGAGGTACTCGTCCACGTCTTCCAGGAACAGGATTTTACCCTTCGTAGTGAAGTCGGAGCGGGTACCGGAGACGTTGTGCAAAAGTGCCAGGTTACCACCGATCAACTGGCCTTCAGCTATACCTGTGCGGTTGAAGGCGTGGGGGCCGGTGCTGTAGCTGAGATCCTCACCGAAGAGTACACGGCGTAGGCTGTCCAGCGCTTCTTCTGTTCCTTTCGGGAAAAGCAGGGGCATAATGCCATGCACGCTTTCTATACCTAAACTGTGGATGTGGCAGAGGAGGGAAGTGATGTCGCTGAAACCAACGATCCATTTGGGATGCTTCTGAAACTGGCTGAAATCTACCTGGTCGAGGATGCGGGTGGTGCCGTAGCCGCCACGGGCACAGATGATGGCCTTGATGTCGGGACGGTCGAGGGCCAGCTGCAGGTCCTGCAGGCGCAGCGCATCGTCACCGGCAAATACACCATATTGCGCCCCTACGGTCGGGCCAACTTCCACTTCCAGGCCCCACCCTTGCAGTATGTCGATGGCGGCGGCTATAGCTTCGTGGCTGATTAGGCGGGCGGTTGCGATGATGGCGATTTTGTCGCCGTGCTGGAGAGGTGTGATCATGGAGAAAGCAATTTTTGATGATAAACGAAGGTATAGCTTTTTGCTAAAATTTGCGAGGCTGCAAAATTTTGAACAATTTCGGAACCTCGTTTGCTACGGCCTTGAACGCCCGGCGCCTATACCTGAACAAACGCTGCGCGGGCGGGAACCAAAAAAACCTTTTTATGACGCAAATCCAGAAAAAAAAGTCAGGGATTGACAGATTCCTGTCGGTGGTGGAACGCATCGGCAATGCGCTGCCGCACCCGGCCACGCTCTTTGCAGGCTTCGCGCTGCTCGTGATCATCCTGTCGTGGGTAGCCAGTTTGTTCGACCTGGCCGTAACCCACCCGGGCACAGGCAAGATCATAACACCGGTTAACCTGCTCTCCACCGAAGGTCTGCACATGATCCTGACCCGCATGGTGACCAACTTTACCGACTTCGCCCCGCTGGGCACGGTGCTCGTTTCTTTGCTAGGTATAGGTATAGCCGAGGGCACAGGCCTGATTGGTGCGGTGCTGCGCCTGGTGGTGCTTTCATCGCCTAAACGACTGCTCACTTTCGTGATCGTGTTTGCGGGCGTTATCTCCAACACCGCTTCTGAAGTGGGTTACGTACTGCTTGTGCCACTAGCGGCGGTGATCTTCCTGGCGGCCGGTCGTAATCCGCTGGCTGGTCTGGCGGCGGCTTTTGCAGGTGTGTCGGGTGGCTACAGTGCCAACTTGCTTTTGGGTACCATCGACCCGCTGCTGGCCGGTTTGTCTACGGAGGCGGCCCGCATTATCGACGCCGACTACACCGTGAACCCTGCGGCTAACTATTACTTCATGTTCGTGTCTACTTTCCTGGTGGCTGGTTTGGGTACCTGGGTGACAGAGAAAATTGTTATACCGCGGCTAGGAGAGTACAACGGCGATGAAAAACCGCAGAGCATCGATCGCCTGAACAAGCAGGAGAAGCGCGGCCTGCTATACGCTTCGCTGGCTATACTGGCTTCCATCGCTTTCATCTTAGGTGGTTTGCTACCCGAAGACGGCTACCTACGCAACCCGGAGACAGGAGAGGTGCTTAATTCGCCGTTCATGTCAGGTATAGTGGCCTTCATCTTCCTGCTGTCAGCCATTGGCGGTATAGCGTACGGCATAGGGGCTAAATCCATCAAGAACGACAGCGACGTGATGCGTGGTATGTCCAAGTCCATGGAAACGCTGGGCTCGTACATCGTGCTGGTGTTCTTCGCGGCGCAGTTTGTGGCCTATTTCAACTGGACTAATCTGGGCTTGATTTTGGCAATCAACGGAGCGGATGTGCTGCAGACGATGGGTTTGAGCGAGATTCCGCTGATGATCATGTTCATCCTGGTAGCTGCTGTAATTAATTTGGTAATGGGCTCGGCCTCAGCCAAGTGGGCGATCATGGCGCCGGTGTTCATCCCGATGTTCATGCTGCTGGGTTATACCCCGGAGTTCACGCAGGTGGCCTATCGCATCGGCGACAGCGTGACCAACATTATCTCCCCGATGATGTCGTACTTTGCCCTGATCGTGGCCTTTATACAGCGCTATGACAAGAATGCAGGTATAGGCACCGTTATCTCGACCATGCTGCCTTACTCTATCGTATTCTTCATCGGTTGGGTACTTCTGCTGATTGTCTGGATTTTGATTGGCCTGCCAATTGGACCGGGAGCCGAGATGTATATGCCGCAGCCTTAACAGGTATGCTGTCTACATAAACAAAACAGCCGATGCAGTTTTATACCTGCATCGGCTGTTTTGTTTTATACGAGGTAAGCTCGCAGCTTCGGATTATACCTAAAATAACTTCAGCCCGACACTCACCAAAATCTGTTTATTGGCCAGATCGTAGTTGCTCTGATTGCCTGGGTCATCGTAGTTGCGGCTGATGCGCTCGTAACGAACGTCCAGGGTCAGGCGCTGAATGTCTAGACCTACACCTGCCTGGTACCCCCAATCAGAGTTCTCCATAAAGCTCTTGATGTTCTGCCCATCTTGCCGCGCACTCAGCAAAGTAGAGGCCACGGGGCCAGCCTGCAAACGCACTAGGTTACCGAGGCTTATACCTGCCATAATGGGCACGTCGAGGCGGTTAAACTTGATGTCAGCTACCCGATTGGCCAGGCTCGCATTGGGGTTAGACTCCAGGCGTCCGCCTGTCTGCGTAAACACAGCTTCAGGCTGAACAAATAAGCCCAGAATGTTGAGGCGGGCAAATGCGCCGGCATGGTAACTGGTCACAGATTCTTTGTTGGCATACTCCGCCGGATTGCTGGTGACGTCGCGCACGCTTACGCTCGAAGAGCCTACGCCTGCTTTAAGTCCACCAGTTAGGGCCTGCGCCTGCGCTGTCGCACCCAAGGCAAACAGCGCGAATATAGTTAGCACTAAATTTCTCATAGCTATCGTTTTAAATTCTACATGGTTAAACCTTGGCCAAAGCGGCATGGGTATAACGAATAGTCAATAGCCCTTTAGTACGTAACGGTGTAAATATAGGGTATAAGGTATTGTATTGTGGTATTATTCTTATAATGAACTGTTTGTAGGTTAAGCCTGACTTTTCCAATGTGACACATGTTTGAGCTATTTCTTTCATCAAAATTCCCTAAAACCTTTTTGTTAGTTGTAAAGCGGAGCGTAGTACCTAGCGCGTAAATAAGCTTTAACACATTCTCGCCACGCAACAGGTTTTGCTTGACACCGGATTTGAAACAAACAAGCAACTATACCTCCCTAGCAGGTATGGCAAGCAGGTTGCTTAAGTTATCGCTGCATCGACTATAGCCGTGGCCTCTATCTCCACTAAGTGCTGTGGGTTGATCAGGGCTGCAACTTCGACCATGGTGGAGGCGGGGCGTATATCCCGGAAAAACTCCCCATGTGCCCGGCCAACTTCTTCCCACTGGCTGATATCCGTTACATAGATGCGGGTGCGCACCACCTGCTGCATGGTTGCGCCGGCTTCCTGCAGAGCCTTCTCTATTTTTTGCAGAATAAACCGGGTCTGCTGATAGGCATCGCCTATACCTATCACCTGGTCGCCATCCATAGCCGTCGTGCCTGCCACCTCCACCACATTGCCCACGCGCACAGCACGGCTATACCCGATCGTGTTTTCCCATACTGCACCGGAAGAGATGTTTTGTCTTTTCATCATTTAGAAGGTTTAGGAGTTTGAGAGTTTTGGACCTTAGAAAGTTTAAAAATCAGAAAATTATCATGTAGCGTCGTGACACTGCAACGGCGTGTTGGGATGGCAAAGGACCCCAGGGCAGTATAAATTACGAAAGCCTGTTGAGACAGCGCTGGACCGATCCGCATCGTGCCAGAAAGATCCCTTATGGGGTAGTGCCCCTCGATAAGCGAAGAGACAGACCAATAATACACCCAACCATCAGGAATCAACAATTTAACAATTTAGCCATTTAACCAAACAACCATCAAATTAGCCGATGCATCAGCAGGTATTTCGCATCCTCGCCTACTTCTATACCCGATACTCCGGCAGAATCCTTAATTTTGAGTAAACAACTGCCCTGGATGCGCCTGAGATCGAAACCCGTGCTTTGCAACTACTACGTTACGTACCGCTGTAACGCAAAGTGCTCGTTTTGCGACATCTGGGAGAAGCCGTCGCCCTATATTACCTTAGAAGATGTGGCGCAGAACCTGCGAGACCTGAAACAATTAGGCGTGCAGGTTATTGACTTCACTGGTGGGGAGCCTCTTTTGCACCGGCAGATCGACCAGATGCTGGGTATGGCACACGATATGGGCTTCATTACTACGCTCACCACCAACGGAATGCTTTACCCCAAACTGGCCGATCGCCTGAAAGGCAAAGTGGATATGCTGCACTTTTCACTGGACTCGGCCCACAAAGAAGAACACGATGCAGGCCGGGGCGTGGCCTGCTACGATTTTGTGATGGAGTCGATACAGTTAGCTAAAAAGCTGGGTGAGCGGCCGGATATTTTGTTTACAGTATTCCGACACAATCTGGACCAGTTGGAGGAAGTATACCGCACCATTACGCAGCCCAACAAACTCATGCTCATCATCAACCCGGCTTTTGAATACAATGAAGTGGCGGTTGGGAAGCAGCTCACCGAAGAAGAGTTGAACTACCTGACGGCCTTCGGTAAGCGCAAAGGGGTATACCTGAACGAGGGCTTCGTGCAGCTGCGCCGCGACGGTGGCAACAAGGTGGCAGATCCGGTTTGTAAAGCCGCCAGCACCACGCTGGTCATCTCCCCCGAAAACGAACTGGTGCTGCCCTGCTACCACCTGGGCACCAAAAGCTTCCCGATACAAGGTAAATTGCGCGAGCTATACCTGAGTCAGGAGGTGGAGGAGCTGAAACAGCTGGAGGGCCGATTGCCGGCCTGCGAAGGATGCACCATTAACTGCTACATGCAGCCGAGCTTTGCCGTAGAAATAAACAAATACTTCTGGAAAGCCCTTCCCAGCACGCTGAAGTATAACCTGAGCAAAGGGACGTGGAAGAGGTTGATTTGACGGTTGAAGTGTTAAATTGTTGAATGGTTGAATTGTTGTTCGTGTACGATTCGGATATTATTTCCTGCATGATTGTCGGTGCACGATCGGACAGGTCGCGACCTGTCCCTACAAAACCGATCTTAACTCGAGACTCTCAAATTCCCAAACTTTTTAACCTTTTAACTTTCTAACTTTTTAACTCAAAATATGCCAGTTATACTACCTGTAAAAGGAATAAGCCCGCAGTTGGGCGACGATTGTTTTGTAGCAGAAAATGCTACGATTGTGGGCGATGTGGTGATGGGCCGTGAGTGCTCTGTGTGGTTCAATGCCGTTATTCGGGGCGATGTAAATGCGATTAGGATTGGTGACAAAACCAACATTCAGGATGGCGCTGTGATTCACTGCACCTACCAGAAAGCCGCTACCACCATTGGCAGCAATGTTTCCATCGGGCACAATGCCATTGTGCATGGCTGTACTGTAGAAGACAATGTGTTGGTCGGGATGGGGGCTATTGTGATGGACAATGCCTTGGTGCAAAAGCACTGCATTGTAGCGGCAGGAGCTATTGTGCTCGAAAATACGGTGTGCGAGTCGGGTTATATTTATGCCGGTATACCTGCCAAAAAGGTAAAACAGCTCAGTCAGGAACAGATCGACGGACTGGACAAGGTAGCCAACAACTATGTGATGTACAGCGGCTGGTTTGCTAGTCCGGAGGTATAGGGATAAACATAGAGGCTATACCTGTTTGGTATAGCCTCTATGTTTAATGGTTCGGCTCTTCTGTTTGCGGCTCTATCTGGGAATGAAAGTCTTCCTTGACTGTGAAGAGTACCCATTCCACGCGGCGGTCTGATTTGTCCAGCACCCGTATCGTATACTCGCTAAAATCGGCAGCCTCGTTCAGGTCGTCTGGTATGTGGCCGTAGATCATGGTCACAAAGCCACCCACCGTTTCATAGTCGTCTCCCTCGGGAATCGGGAAGGGCAGGTAGTCGTTCACATCAGAAACTGGGGCGCCACCGTTCACACGGTATTCAAAGTCTCCTATACGCTCCACAATGGGCACCTCCTCATCGTATTCATCCTGAATCTCGCCTACCAGTTCTTCGATGATGTCTTCTATGGTCACGATGCCAGACACACCGCCAAACTCGTCGGTTACGATAGCCATGTGCATGTGGCGGCGCTGGAACTGCTGTAGCAGGCGCGGTATCTTTTTGGTCTCCGGTACAAAATAGGCCGGGCGCATCAGCTTCTCAATAATGATCGGCTCATTCAGTCGCATCAGGCTCAGGATATCCTTCACATAGAGTACGCCCACAATATTGTCGATAGAGTCATCATATACCGGGAGTCTGGAGTAGCCTTCCTCGAATATGATCTCCATCAGTTCCGGCTCTGGTATATTAACATCAATGGCCACCATGCGGGTGCGTGGTACCATGATCTGCTTCACCATGCGCTCGTTAAACTCAAACACATTTTCGAGCAGGGCATGCTGTGAGTCGACCAGTAAGCCGCCCTCGGCGCTCTGCTCAAAAAGCAGGCGAAGTTCCTCAGGTGAGTGTACCTCGGAGCCATGCACGGGGCGTATGCCCATCGAGCGCAATACCATGTTGGCAAAGCCATTGAGGATCCAGATAAAAGGTCTGAACAGGTAGTAGAAAAAGCGGAGCGGCAGCGTAATGGCCAGCGTAGTAGCTTCGGAGCGTTGAATAGCAAGCGACTTAGGGGCCAGTTCGCCAAACACAATGTGCAGGACCGTAATGATGGCAAACGAGATCGGCAGGGCTATTTTGTGCGCCAGTGCTTCGCTTCCCTGAAAGCCGAAGAAATTCATTACGTTGATCACGATCTGGGATACGACGCTTTCGCCAATCCAACCCAGACCAAGCGAGGCCAGCGTGATGCCTAGCTGCGTAGCCGAAAGATAGGCATCGAGGTGGGTGAGCATGTGCTGGGCCAATTTGGCCATAGAACTGCCCGCCTGAGCCCGAAGTTCAATTTGCGAGGCGCGCACCTTCACAATTGCAAACTCTGCCGCCACAAAGAAGCCGTTCAGCAATACCAGAAATATAGTGAGTAAGATGTTTAGAACCATAGTGTGTTACGGCGCGGTATGCTTCCGGCTGCGTAAAATTAAACTAAAATACGTGTTTTTGCTATATATGTGCGAGCTATTAACAAGAATCCGCACCTACAGTGTGCTAGGAAGGTCGCAAAGGGACTAAAACAAGAAAAGGTGCCATGGGGCACCTTTTCTTGTTGATACATCTTCAGTTGGCTACTAGCGAACCAGCATGACGGGAGCCTGGGCGGTGCTAAACAACTCGCGGGCATTTTCCAGAGAGAGCAGTGGCAAAAAGATTGCCTTTGCCTCTTCTTCGGAGATCATTCTATAAACATGCTCTGAAGAGGTATCGAGGAAGGGATTGCAGAAGGAGTAAATAAATTCATCGGAGAAAGTGCGGTACACAATATGGAAATTGTGCTTCTCGTCGCGCGCCAGCTTAATCGCCTTAAAGGTAGAACCAAGCTCTCTGCCGCAGACAGTTTTGATGGAGGTAGATTCCTGTGGCTGAAAGTTTGTATTCATAGTTTCGGATGTTGTTGCTAATGTAAACTGCTATAAAGTAGACGTTCAGAAGTCGCGTATAATTCCGTAGTAACACCTGCTATACCTCTTATATCCGCGAACGGTACTAAATACAGGGTGAATGTAAGTGTGTTGATTATCAGTGTTTTGTTATGCTTGCATACAGCTCCATGTTAAAGCTGTGTTATGAAAAGACCACTCTGTAAGCTTATTCAGAAACAACCTGTTGTTTCTTTTTGTTATTCATGGCATCAGGAGCGGCATTGACAGGCAAAAGCTTGCCTTCTGTCTTTCAGGATGGGACGTAGCTGCCAGACAGATGGGGCTTTCAACCAAAATTTGTACTTTTGTAGTGGCGCCTGCGGCGTCTGTGATCAAACCGAATTAACTAGGTATACCCTTATGAGAAATAATTTGAGGCTAGCGCTTCGTCTCCCCTGGCTGTTGGTGGTCCTGCTGACCTTTACAGCCCAACTGGTGCAGGCACAGGTGCTGAAGCCTGCTTCCTGGAGCTACGATGTTTCCAAAAAGGAAGTAAAAGTAGGTGAGGAGGTCGACCTGATTTTCAATGTAAAAATTGATAAGGACTGGTACCTCTACTCTTCTGATTTCGACCCGGACCTGGGACCAATGGTGACAGAGTTTACATTTGCCAAGCATCCCTCTTACCAACTAGTGGGCAAGATCAAGCCGGTGAACCCTAAAAAGAAGTATGATGAGCTGTGGGAGGGGGAATATACCTATTTTGTGGGCACCGCTCAGTTTAGGCAAAAAGTAAAAGTGCTGCAGCCTGACCTGGTCGTGAAGGGCTCTTACGAATACCAGGTATGTACGGATATCGACGGCAAGTGCATTCCGTTTGATGATGACTTTGCCTTTACCAATGCGCAGATAAAAGTAACTGCAGCCAGCGGTGCGGCTACGCCAGCCACTACGCCTACCCAAACACCCGCTGAAGCCATAGAACAAGCCCCTAAGCAAGCCACGACACAGGCCGCAGCACCCGACGGCCTTGATACCGCCGTGCCGCCTACCCTGCCACTTGACTCGGCGCTGGCCGCAGACGATGCCCTGGAGGCTGCAAACACTTCAGAACAAACGGTAACGCCTGCCCTGATCGATTTCTCGAACGAAGATGCGTCGTCAGACGGAAACATCTGGACTTTCATGCTGATCGCCTTTGGCTCTGGCCTGGTGGCGTTGCTTACACCCTGCGTGTTCCCGATGGTGCCCATGACGGTGAGCTTTTTTACGGGCAGCAGCCAGAGCCGGGCGCAGGCTATCGGCAAGGCCCTGCTTTACGGCATCTCCATCATCGCCATCTATACCGTAGCCGGCACCGTAGTTGCGAAGCTATTCGGCGCTGACGGCGCTAACTTCCTGAGCACACACTGGTTGCCCAATGTGCTCTTTTTCGCTGTGTTCGTGATTTTCGGTATGTCCTTTCTGGGCTTATTTGAGATTACGCTGCCAAGCTCCTGGCTGAATAAAGCCGATGCGCAGGCAGACAAGGGCGGCATACTGGGCGTGTTTTTCATGGCCTTTACCCTGGTGCTGGTGTCTTTTTCCTGCACGGGACCTATTGTGGGCAGTATTTTGGTAGCCTCTGCCGGCGGCGAAACACTGCGCCCGGTTATGGGCATGTTCGGCTTCTCGCTGGCTTTTGCCTTGCCGTTCACCTTATTCGCCATTTTCCCGTCATGGCTGAGCAGCCTGCCGAAGTCCGGTGGCTGGCTTAACTCCGTGAAAGTAGTGCTGGGCTTCCTGGAACTGGCTTTGGCGCTCAAGTTTTTGAGCATAGCTGATCAAGTATACCACTGGGGAATCCTTGACCGCGAGGTATACCTGGCGCTGTGGATCGTGATCTTCACGCTGATGGGCTTCTACCTGCTCGGCAAACTCAAGTTTGCCCACGACTCAGATCTGCCTTACATCAGCGTACCCCGTATTTTCATGGCTATCGCAACTTTTGCCTTTGTAGTATACCTGATACCGGGTATGTTCGGGGCGCCGCTCAAGGCTTTGTCTGGCTACCTGCCGCCGCAGTCCACCCACGACTTCGACATCAACGCATTGGTGCGCCAGAGTGGAGGAGGAAGCACGGCGCAGTATACCTCTAATAACCAACTGTGCGAGCCACCTAAGTATGCCGACTTCCTGCACCTGCCGCACGGCCTGCAGGGCTACTTCGATTTGGAGCAGGCCAAACGCTGCGCCGCTGAGCAGGGCAAGCCGATCTTCATCGACTTTACGGGGCACGGCTGCGTGAACTGCCGCGAGATGGAAGCCAACGTATGGTCGCATCCGGAAGTGCTGCGCCGCTTGCAGGAGAATTACGTGATTGCCGCCCTCTATGTGGATGATAAAAGCGAGCTGCCGCAAAGCGAGTGGTATGTGAGCGAGTACGACGGCAAAGAGAAGAAGACCCTTGGCAAGAAGTACGCCGACTACCAGATCACAAAGTTCAACGTGAACGCCCAGCCCTATTATGTGCTGATGGACGAGAACGAGAACGTGCTGGTAAAACCTATCGCCTACGACCTGAGCGTGGAGAACTTTGTGAAGTTCCTGGATGCTGGCGTGGAGGCGTATAAAAACAATATACAGGTAGCGAAGAAGTAGCGAGCTATACCTGTTCAGCCACTGAACAAGAAAGCCCCACCTTTGCAGGCGGGGCTTTCTTGTTTTTGAGGATGTCTCTGGCATCCTGCGATATTATTTACTTCGCCTCGTTATAGCGACGGGTTACTTCTTCCCAGTTCACCACGTTCCAGAAAGCGTTCACGTAGTCCGGACGACGGTTCTGGTAGTTGAGGTAGTAGGCGTGCTCCCACACGTCAAGACCCAGGATCGGTGTGCCTCCGCAACCCTCTGCAAACGGCATCAGGGTGTTGTCTTGGTTTGGCGTAGAGCAAATTTCCAGGGAATTGCCTTTTACGCACAGCCAGGCCCATCCAGAACCGAAGCGAGTCGCAGCAGCTGCGTTGAACTTCTCCTTCATCTGATCGAAAGAGCCAAAAGTGGAGTTGATCGCGTCTGCCAGTTCACCGGATGGCTGACCGCCGCCGTTTGGCGACAGGATAGTCCAGAACAGGTTGTGGTTGTAGTAGCCACCGCCGTTGTTGCGAACCGCTTTGTTGTCTTCCTTCACATTTTGCATGATCTCCTCGATGCTCATGTTCTCCATCTCAGTGCCTGCAATCGCCTTGTTCAGGTTGTCGGTATAAGCCTGATGATGTTTCGTATGGTGGATTTCCATCGTGCGTGCATCAATGTGCGGCTCCAGCGCGTCGTAGGCGTAAGGTAGTTTCGGTAATTCGAAAGCCATAGTTTTATGTGGTTTTATATGTGAATAATAGCATGCGTACGGATTTCTAGGTGTACGTATGCGTTTGAAATGCAAGTTTCAATTTAGTTATTTTCTTTTAGCTGCAAAGAACGAGGCCATCAGCTCAGCACACTCCTGCGCCATCACCCCACTTACCATTTCTGTTTTAGGATGCAGCAGATTGCCCACTCTTCTATACCCACGCTTGGGCTCAGATGTTCCGTACACCACCCGTTTAAGCTGCGCCCAGTAGCTGGCACCTGCGCACATCACGCAGGGCTCCACTGTCACAAAGAGGGTGCAGTCGTTCAGGTACTTGTTGCCCAGGTACTCAGCGGCGGCAGTAAGAGCCAGCATCTCAGCATGGGCAGTTACATCGTTCAGTTTTTCGGTCTGGTTATAAGCTTTGGCAATGATGCGGTTGTTGCTTACAACCACAGCCCCGATCGGAATTTCCCCTTCCTCAAAGGCGTAAGTTGCCTGCCGGTAAGCCTCCTGCATGAAATGGTCGTCACTGTGTATAGATAGTAAATCCACAGGTATAGGTATAAGTGTTCGCTTTGGCACAAGATACAAAAAAAAGCCCCTCCAGGAAAGGAGAGGCCTCAATGAAACGGGTATAGGGCGTAATCTATTTGGTTTTTATTTTCAGGGAACCCATGATCTCACGGGCTGTGTCCTGCAAGTTGTTTTTCATCATGAATGGCATGTGCATTGAGAACACCATCAACTGCTTACCCTGTATTGTGTAAAGCATGATGCTGTACTTTTGCACAGGTGCCAGATGGCTGCCGTTGCGCTCATCGGCCATCACTGACACAAATTCAAACACAATGTAGTCTCGACCATTGATATTGGCCACCTCATCTCTTATGAAATCGACTTTCGTGAAGCGCTCCAGCATGTTGGCCTTGTACACTTCGCGCAGCATCTTCAGATCCTGCACACCAAACTGTGATCGCTTTTGGGTCATACTGAAGTCAACCTGGCCATTGGGGCTCGAATAGACAGCCACCGGTCGGTTGGCAGCCGGATACTTACTGGCGATACCATCGTCATGGAGCGGGGTGAAATCGCGGGGTAGCATGATGCTCACCTCCTTGGTGATCTGTGTTTTCTTGAGCTTCGTGTCGGCCAGGGCTACGCCGGCAATCAGGATAATAGCTAAAAAGGCTAAGTAGCGCATGTTCATAGGTTTGTTGGGGCAAAGGTACCAATTAATAAGGACTGTGAGGGAGTGTAGCAATTATTTTGCCAAAGCTGAGACAGCGCCTGTTAAGTATGTATACCTGTAGCTTTATATCTTCTGTAGGTGAATGACGTTAAAAATTAAACAGCCGGACTTAGCCATATAATTCCTGCTGTCTGAAATTAAATACCATGTTAACGTTAAAGCTATGTTAGAAAACATCATCAACAGTGTAAAAGGCCAGCTGACTGGCGAGCTGCAAGACAAATTTAAGCTAGACCCAGGCCAGGCAAACCAGTCCGTTGATCTGGCAAAAGACCATGTAACGGAAGGGCTTAAGAAAGAGGCTTCGGGTGGAGATGCCGGAGGCATCATGAACATGCTGAAAGGGCAAAAGGCGCCGCAGGATAGTCCGGCCATGAACAGTACGATCCAAAAATATCTTGGTGACCTGACCTCAAAAGTAGGTATACCGGAGTCGGTAGCACAGCAGGTAGCTCCCTTTGTGGTGTCGTTTCTGATGAATAAGATAGGCGGCAACGTGGGTAGCCAGTCGGATATAATGGGGATGCTGGGGGGCGGACTGACAGACAAACTGCCCAAAGGAATGGGCGATAAGCTCGGTGGACTTTTCAAGTAAGCCAGCAAGAGGCCTAAAATAAGAGAAGCCATACCTAGCAGGTATGGCTTCTCTTTGGTTGTGTTGTTGTGTTTTTTGGTTGCAAGTCGGCAACTTACTTACATCTCACCTTAAACAAGTATGCCTATAATTGCCGGAGCGGGGAGCTCCAAGGCAATATCTTTATGAATGATCTATACCTTTCAGAAAATTAATTTACCAGTATCTGCCCGCTTCATAACCAAGGCAGGCTACAAAAAGTTTAGAGGTAGAACAAAATCTGGCGCAGATTATCAGCTTAGCAGTTGATGGTGCCTTTGTGCAGAAAGGCCATGCAAATATAGAGCAAAGTTTTAAGTTCGCTAGAAATTAGCTGCCTGCCTGTCTTTTTTTGTTGTAACACCAAAGTAGTGTTTTGCAGCGCATGATGCAAATAAATTAGACCAATACACCCGTTTCGTCGACCAATCCTTGGGCAATGATACCCAAAGCTGCATTGGCATTCTGTAGGATTTACTTAATTTTACTTTTGGATTTTTGTGTAACGGCTTCAGTCACCTTATATCAACCTCTTGCCGGCATGTCCGAAGGTATAGGCACTCTCTTTCTGAAATTCCTGAAATTTGGTCTGGTAGGCTTTACAGGGCTCATCATCGACTTCGGCGTTACTTTTCTGGCAAAGGAAAAGCTGCGCTGGAACAAGTATGTGGCCAACAGCCTGGGCTTCATTCTGGCCAGCATCAACAACTACATCCTCAACCGCCTCTGGACCTTCCACAGCCACGACCCGGAAATAGGCTGGCAGTTTTCCAAGTTCCTGCTGGTGGCCGTGGCCGGACTGATCATCAACAACCTGATTATATACCTGCTCACCGAAAAAGGGAAGCTCAATTTCTACTTCTCCAAGTTCATCGCCATTGTAGTGGTGTTTATCTGGAACTTCCTGCTCAATTACCTCTATACCTTTACCCGCTAGTTACTCGCCTTGTATGCGGTAGATGCGCACATGCTCATCTTTGTGCACACGTGGGTTGAGGAAGTGCAGCACCCGGTCGTAGAGCGAGGGCGTGATGGTGGTTTCCAACTCCAGCGTAGGGTATAGGCTGTTGATGCGCTGCATACGCTCCTCCATATCCTTCTGGCCTATCACCACGACATAGTCCGGTTGGTAAGGGTATAGGCTAAGCTCTGTTTGCAGGCTGTCCAGCGATTTTTCTCCGTTCAGGCTGTAGGTCATCGCAAAATCCTGCGGAAGCGGCTTACCGGCCTTATACACGTCCCAGTCGCGCTTTTGGTTGAAGTGGTACTCGTGGAACTCGGCTGCCAGGCGATTCAGGTAATAGAGCGGTGGCTGTTTCATAGAGGAATTACCAAACTCGAGCAATACGGCATCCATGTCCTGCTTCTCCGACAGGTATACGAGCGGCGCTATGCGGCTTTTTTTAGTGTAAGTGAAAGACATCGCCACGGCCACCACGATGTTGAGGATCCAGAAGAAGGCCCAGCTGGCGGCTAGTAGTTTCTTGCGGCCCTGCCAGAATTTGGCGGTACGCACGAAGTCCTGCCAGCCGATTACGCCCAAAATCATGATAAGCGGGAAGAGCGGCAGAATGAAGCGCTCCTGCTTGTTCGGGAACAGGGAGTGTACCACAAAGAACAGCAGTCCGCCCCAGAAGAGCATAGGAGCTAGCCTGGCCGTGCGACTGTAGCCCAGCAACAGGTATACGCTGATGGGTGGCACCATAAAGCCCAGTATGGTCAGCAGGAAGCGGTATACCGGTCCGGTGCTGTAGTTGTAGGCATTATCGGCGTTGTAGAAGAAATAAGTAACCACCGAGTGAAAAGGGTAGTCGAAGAAGATCAGGTCGATCGTGCCCTGGATCAGGGTTGCCATCAGCAGGAAGCCTAGCACCAACCAGCCAATCTCTTTCCACTGGCGGCGGTATAGCAGCACCATACCTGCACCAACTGCAAAAAGCAGAGTATGGTAGCGAAATACAAAGGCCAGCGCAAACAGTGCTCCCGCCCACAGAAAGTGCAGGTTCTTTCTTCTGTCATCCTGCTTCAGCATGAAATAGAAGGCTGCCAGGTAGGGCGGTATGCACACCATCTCCACAAGATTTCGCACACTCATAAAAGGCATGAACCACATCAGTGCGAGCATCAGCCCCACAATGCGCGCATTTGCCTGGTTCGAAAGGCGCTCCGTAATTTTGTAGCCGTAGTACACGATCAGAAGCGAGTACAACCCGTGCAGCACCCGCACAATAGTCATTTTAGTATCCGGATTCGTAATGCCGACACTCTCCATCAGGTAAAACAGGCCGTAGTGTATACCTGCATAGAACATGCTGTGGCGCGGCGGCATGGGCTCGTGCAGCCACGAAGGCAAACCATAAAGCCAGTGCTGCGCAATCGTGATCACGTCAAAGTGATCGTCGTGAAAAGCAAAGCCCTTGGAAAAAAAAGCGGCCAGCATGCGAATGACGAAAGCGATCAGCATGATGAGCGACAGCGGCACCATAAGCCGGTTATGAACTCCGACCTGATCTGCAGTAGTGGGCTTATCGGGCGCTATTTGAGGAGAGAATGACATAAGGAATATTAGATAATATGGATTGGCCTATGATTTTTTAAGACAATCCGCTCCAAAGTTAAAAGATATACACTTAAGTTTGTGTATGAATTTGACTGAGCCGAAGCAGAAGACTCCATTTTTAGAGCGCAGAAGCACTGCCATGCTGGTTGGCATACTCGGTTTAGCAGTGCTCGTGTTAAGTGTATACAACATCCTGCAGCCTGAATCAGGCATCTATTCCCGCAATGCTTTGGTGATAGGCCATGCTGGCTCGGGCTTTTTTTCACCTATCAATCCCTACAATCCGCTGCCTGCCAACAGCATGGCTTCAATTGTAAAGGCCATGGAAGAGGACGGCGCCGATGGGGTAGAGGTGGATGTGCACGTGAGCCAGGACGGCGTGCCGATTCTCTACCATGACAATACACTGGAGACGATGAGCAAAGGGGACGGCGTCATCGCAAACCTTACAGCCGCCGAAGTGGTAGGCCTTCGGTATCAAGGGGGACCGTTGTATGACTTCTTTCACAGCGAAAACATCATTTCGATGGAGACCATGCTGCAGCGTTTCCAGACCTATCCGGAGCTGCCCTATCTGCACATCGATATCCGGAACCAGGATGGTAACCGAAACACCTTTTATGCGCAATCGGTCTTGAACTTACTTCGTAAATATGAGTACCCGGTCGGGAAGTTGGCCTTTATTTTTAATGATCCGGCCATACTGCATACAGTACGGGAACTGGAACCGGAGGCCATGTTGATGCTAGACGCTGGCGAGGATTTTGACCTTTCGGCACAGCAAGCCCTGGATAATAAGTTGCACGGTGTGACTGCCAACGGCAAGCATGTGAGCCGGGAACAACTGTTGCGCGCGCGGGCACAGGGTTTGCAGGTGGTGCTCTTTGGAGGCAAATCGAAAGGCAGCATTGCCAAAATGCTGGAGATGGAGCCCGATGCCATACAGGTGAACAACGTCAGGCGCATGCGCTCGCTACTGGGCAGTGACTAGGGCCGAGTTTAGCCTACCAGCATCATCAGTAACGCCAGCAGCATAATCGCCAGCGCGATGTTCCGGAAAGTAAATATAGTGCGTTTCATGGATGCGCTTGTTTAGCATTAAACTCCAATTACAGATATAATAACGTGGTTGGCGGAGCCTTAGATTAGCGCTACAAGATTATACCCCTTCGGGCCTTGTTTTCGAGGCATAACAGCGAAACAATTATTACTTTTGCACTATATCATAACAAAACGACTTTTATGCTCCGGACACATACTTGCGGCGAACTAAGAATAGACAATGTAGGCGAAGAGGTTGTACTAACAGGCTGGGTACAGCGCCTGCGCGACAAGGGCGGCATGCTCTGGATTGACCTGCGCGACCGTTACGGCATTACGCAACTCACCTTTGAAGACGGTGTAACGTCAGCCCACTTGTTTGAGCAAGCACGCGGACTCGGTCGTGAGTACGTGATCAGGGTGGTGGGCAAAGTGATTGAGCGCTATTCCAAAAACGACAAGATTCCAACAGGCGATATCGAGATTCACGCTTCTAAAATAGAGGTGCTCAACGCGGCCAAACTGCCTCCGTTCATGATCGAAGACGAGACAGACGGCGGCGACGACCTGCGCATGAAGTACCGCTACCTGGACCTGCGCCGTACGCCGGTACGCCGCAACCTGGAGCTGCGCCACCAGATGATGCGTGCCGTGCGCTCCTACTTAGACGAGCATTATTTCATTGAAGTAGAGACGCCGGTGCTGATCAAATCAACGCCGGAAGGAGCCCGCGACTTTGTGGTGCCAAGCCGCATGAACCCAGGCGAGTTCTACGCCCTTCCGCAGTCGCCACAAACCTTCAAGCAATTGCTGATGGTGTCGGGTTTCGATAAGTACTACCAGATCGTGAAGTGCTTCCGCGACGAAGATTTGCGTGCCGACCGCCAGCCGGAATTCACCCAGATCGACTGCGAGCTCTCTTTCGTGACGCAGGAAGACATCCTGAACACGTTTGAAGGTTTGATCCGCCACTTGTTCCTGAAAGTGAAAGGCGTGCACATCGAGAAACTGCCGCGCATGACGTATGCCGATGCGATGAAGTTTTACGGTTCCGACAAGCCGGACACCCGCTTCGACATGCGTTTTGTGGAGCTGAATCCGCTGGTGAAGAACAAAGGGTTCAAGGTGTTTGATGATGCTGAGCTCGTAGTAGGTATAAACGCGAAAGGTGCGGCCAGCTATACCCGTAAGCAACTCGACGAGCTGACCGATTTCGTGAAGCGTCCGCAGATTGGTGCCACCGGTTTGGTGTACGCCCGCGTGCAGGAAGACGGCTCTGTGAAGTCATCTGTAGATAAGTTCTATACTCCGGAAGACCTGCAGGTATTGGCTACGGCTTTCAACGCTCAGCCAGGCGACCTGATCTTGGTACTGGCCGGTGGCAAAGACAAGACCCGTAAAGCCCTGAACGAGCTGCGTCTGGAGATGGGTGAGCGTATGGGATTGCGTGACAAAAACGTATTCTCACCGCTGTGGGTAGTGGACTTCCCGCTGCTGGAGTGGAACGAGGACAGCAACCGTTTCCATGCCATGCACCATCCGTTTACCTCTCCGAAGCCAGAAGACCTGGAGTTGATCGATGACCGCCCGGGTGACATCCGTGCCAATGCCTATGACATGGTGATCAATGGTGTGGAAGTGGGCGGTGGCTCAATCCGTATCCATGACCGTCGTCTGCAAGAGCAAATGTTCCGCCTGTTGGGCTTCAGCAATGACGAAGCCAAAGCACAATTTGGCTTCCTGATGGACGCCTTTGAGTACGGTGCGCCGCCACACGGTGGCATCGCCTTCGGCTTCGATCGCCTCTGCTCACTCTTCGGCGGCTCCGACTCCATCCGCGACTACATTGCCTTCCCGAAAAACAACTCAGGCCGCGATGTAATGATCGACGCACCTTCTCCTATTGCGCATGCACAGTTAGATGAACTGCATATTAAGATGAAGAGCCTGCCTTCGTAAGGTATAGGTTGAAATATTGAAAAGGCTGTTCGTGAGGACAGCCTTTTTATTTTTGTCAGAATCAGGATTTTCAGGTTTAAAGGATTGACAGGATTTTTGTGCATGATTAACATCCCCCTGCCTCCTTCGAAGGGGGACTTTCTGCCGTTGCATAATTCTATTGTATAAGCTTTGTAGTTGCATGAGTTCTATTGCTTTGCCGGGTCAAACCACCCCTGCCCCTCCTTATCCAAGGAGGGGAGTCTGTAATTGCCAATTATCAGGTATAGGCTCTGTGGCACCTGTCACACACCACTGGCAGGTATAGCAAGACTAATTTGCACTGGACCTACGAAGTAAATTACCTGGGCCCAGTGCACCAAATGACGCTCCACTGTTTGAGCGTTCAGCGAGTGGGGGTAGGGGCCATCGATTTGGAGCGTCTTGACCTTTTTGCTTACTTTTTGTGTCAAGACAAAAAGTGAGTGCCCGCCGCACAGGCGAAGCTACAAAGCAACATAGTTTGCTATACCTGCAACAGCCGCAGCTACGCCAGCAAGGTATAGACAAACAAAAAAAGCGGCTGCCCTTCCAAAGAGCAGCCGCTTCCTATATCTCAGCTATACCTTATAGCACACCACTTAACAGTGCAGGCGCTATACCTAGCAGAATCGTTAAGGCAGTAATGATAATCAGCATGGCATTGATAAAACTGGTTGATTTGATAGCAGTATGGCCCTCAGCAACAGGGTGCAGGTACATGGCAATCACTACACGGAAGTAGTAGTAGATACCCACCGCAGCCAGAATCACCGCTACTACAATCAGCCACATCATATTGGGTTGTTCGATCAGGGCGGAGAACACAAAGAACTTACCGAAGAAACCAGCCGTCAGCGGTATACCTGCCAGCGACAGCATCGCCACGGCTACCGAGAAAGCCAGCAATGGATTCGTTTTGCCGAGGCCGTTGAAGGCTTCGTAGTTCTCGCTCTGACGCTGTCTTGATACAAGCTGCAGCACACCGAAAGCGGCGATCGAAGCAGTAGAGTAAGCGAAAGAGTAGAACAGGATAGCAGAAGTAGACAAATTGTTGAAAGCAAGCAGCGTCATCAGCAGGTAGCCTGCGTGCGAGATACTGGAGTAAGCCAGCATACGCTTCATGCTTTGCTGCACCACCGCGCCTACGTTACCAATCAGGAGCGACAGTACGATAATGGCTACCAGCGTTGGCATCCAGCCTGGGTAGGAAGCAGCAAAGGCAGCATCCATCAGCTTGTAGAAAGCAGCCACACCAGCCGTCTTCACGACAGTTGACATGTAGGCCGTCCATACCGTTGGCGTACCTTCGTACACGTCAGGTGTCCAGAAGTGGAAAGGAGCAGCGGAAACTTTGAAAGAGATACCGATGATGATGATCAACACACCCAACATGAACATCACGTTGTTCACACCACCTGTGCCCAGGGCTTCGGCTGAACCGGCAATCTCGGCGATGTTAAACGTGCCTGTCGCACCGTATACCATCACGATACCAAACAGCATCACACCTGTGAAGAAAGAACCCATCAGGAAGTACTTCAGTGCAGCTTCCGCAGAGCGCATGCTTTGCTTGTCGCTACCGGCCAGCACGTACATGGCAATCGAGAGAATCTCTATACCTATGAACAGCATCAGCATGTTGTTGTAGCTTACCATCATGATGGCGCCCACCAGCGAGAACAGAATCAGGGCGTAAAGTTCGCCGATGTTTTCGTCGTTGCGGGTGATGTAGTGCTGCGTGAAAGGAAGAATCAGGAGCGTCGAAAGCACCATGATACCTGTGAAAGCCACCGCGAAATTGTCGATGGTAATCATGTTATCGAAGTAGCTCTTGGTGTCGTTCCAGTCAAGTAGGTTGATGCCGAATACGATCGCTAAAAACAGCAGCGACAGCGGCAACAGAATTCTTTTAGATTTCAGGAAACCTACAAAGAGGTTGATAATCCCAAATCCAGATAGAAGTATAATCGAAATCATGTCGTTTATTATCGTTTCTTTTTGCGGACTATCGGTTGATAATGCTCAGCAGCTGTCCAACCGCAGGCTCTGAAATGCTCAGGAAAGTGTTCGGGAACAAACCAATCCAGAAGACCATGATCACCAGTGGAATCAAAACAGCTTTCTCGTGGAAGGTCAGGTCAGCGAAGCTCTCGGTAGCCTCTGACTTCGTGCCGAACATCACGCCCTGGAACATACGCAGCATGTATACCGCTGCCAGTATAATGGTCATACCAGCCACAGCGCCGAAGATGTAGTTGTACTGGAACACGCTAGACAGCAACAGGAACTCGCCGATGAAACCGTTTGTAAGCGGAAGCGCTACAGAACCCATCAACAGAATCAGGAACATGATCGAAAGCGCTGGTGTGGTCTGGGTGATGCCGCCCAGGTTGGAAATTTCTCTCGTGTTCGTTCTGCGGAAAATGATGTCGATGATGAAGAATAGGCCTACCACATTGATACCGTGGCTCAGCATCTGAATCATGCCGCCTTGCAGACCTTGCTCGTTCAGCGTGAAGATACCCGCCGCGATCAGGCCCACGTGTGCGATAGACGAATAAGCGATCAGGCGCTTCAGGTCATGCTGGCGGATGGCGATGATAGAACCGTAGATGATACCAATGATAGACAGTACCAGCACCGTGTCAGCCCACTGGCTTACACCAAGCGGCACAACTGGCAGCAACCAGCGAATAACGCCATAGATACCCATTTTGAGCATGATACCGGCCAGCAACATTGTCGCCTGCGTAGGAGACTCGGTATAGGTATCCGGCTGCCAGGTATGGAATGGGAAAACAGGCATTTTGATGGCGAAGGCAAGGAACAGGAACCAGAAGATCCAGCTCTGCGTCGCGCTGTCCATCGTCAGTTGGTAGAAGGCGTTCACATTAGACGAGTGCGCTGCCAGTTCTGTGCCAGCCGTCTGGAAGTACAGGTATATAAACGCGGCCAGCATGAAGAGCGAACCGAAAATCGTATAGATAAAGAACTTAAACGTAACCGGTATTCTGCGTGCACCGCCCCAGATGGCCGCGATGAAGTAAATCGGAATCAGGGCCACTTCCCAGAAGAAGTAGAACAGGAACGCGTCCATCGACACAAACACACCAATCAGACCCGTCTGCATGAACAGCACCAGCGCGTAAAACACGTGTGGGTTCTTGTAGTCATGTTTGAAGGAAGAAAGCACGATAAGCGGCACCAGGAAGGTCGTCAGGAGCACCATCAGGAGGCTAATGCCGTCCATGCCGATGCTGAAGCCTATACCTGCACGCTCCACCCACGGCGTGTCGATGGCGAACTGTGTGGTGGCGTCCGGAACAAAGTTTACGGTTGCAAACAGGGCAATGGCAAACTCAACAAGTGTTGCTATAAAAGCCACTTTCTTGGCACCTTCGCCTTTTATCAGCAGCACCAGCAGTGCAGCTAGGGCAGGCCAGAAAAGTAATAGAGCTGTAATCATCTTCTTAGAACCTTAACCGATAAAGAAGTTTAAAAATAGAATCAGGACAATGCTGGCTACCATCACAAACACATAGAAACCAGTTACGCCACTCTGTGTCTGGCGCAGCACGCGGCCGCTCGCCATCACCAATTTGCCAAAGCCGTTGACAATTCCGTCCACCACAACCACGTCCACGAAGCGGTGCAGGGCAGTCGACAGCGCCATCACTGGGCGAACAAACACGGTATCGTAAATTTCGTCGATGTAGTATTTGTTGTAGATCAGGTTGTGGATAGGAGACAGGCGCGTTCCTTCCGGAACCGGCACTGTTTCTCTCTTCACATACATGATGTAAGCAATGATAATGGCGATGATGGAAACCACAACCGACACACCCATCAGGATGTATTCAGTGGCATGGTCGATGTGTGCAGGTTCAAGTGCCGTAGCGTTGGCCTGTCGCGCAAAGTTGTAGATCGGCGACAGGAAGTTACCCAGGGTATGCGTGTCGCTAAACACGGCTGGCAGGCCGATGAAACCACCTACTGTGGAAAGGATAGCCAGTACGATCAGCGGAATGGTCATGGAAGAAGGCGACTCGTGCAGGTGCGAGCGCTGTGCTTCCGTGCCACGGAACTTGCCGAAGAAAGTCAGGAACAGGAGGCGGAACATGTAGAAAGCCGTCATGAACGAAGCCAGCAGGCCAAGTCCCCACATCAGTCTGTTGTGCTCCCATACATGCGCCAGCAATTCGTCTTTCGAGAAGAAACCGGCAAACGGCGGTATACCTGAAATAGCGAGTGTACCGATCAGGAAGGTGATGAAGGTAACCGGCAGCCATTTGCGCAGGCCACCCATGTTGCGTATATCCTGTTCGTTGCTCACTGCGTGAATTACAGAACCAGCACCCAGGAACAGGAGCGCTTTGAAGAACGCATGCGTGAGTACGTGGAAGATAGAAGAAGAGAAGGCCATCACACCCAGCGCCAGGAACATAAAGCCCAGCTGCGATACAGTAGAGTAAGCCAGTACTTTCTTGATGTCATTCTGCGCCAGACCAATGGTAGCGGCCACCAGGGCAGTGATCAAACCGATGATGGCGATAAACTCCATCGTGGTTGGGGCCAGTACATACAGCACGTTCGAGCGGAGCACCATGTAGATACCCGCCGTCACCATGGTCGCGGCGTGAATCAGGGCCGAAACAGGCGTAGGGCCCGCCATCGCGTCAGGAAGCCACGTGAACAAAGGGATCTGCGCACTCTTACCCATTGCACCTACAAAAAGGAGCATCGTAATCGCGATCATCACACCGCTGTCCGTCATGCCCGACATCTGCGAAGCTGAAAGGAACACTTCCGGGTAGCTCACGCTGCCGAAGGTAATGAAAATCAGGAAAATGCCCAACAGGAAGCCCAGGTCACCTATACGGTTCATGATGAAGGCTTTCTTCGCGGCATTGTTATAGTTGTGGTTTTTGTTCCAGAAACCGATCAGCAGGTAGGAGCAGAGGCCCACACCTTCCCAGCCCACGAACATCATCACGTAGTTAGAGCCCATCACGAGCAGCAACATCGAGAACATGAACAGATTGAGGTAGGCGAAGAACTTGCCGTAACCTTCGTCGTGGCTCATGTAGCCCGCTGAGTACACATGGATCAAGAAACCGATGCCTGTCACCATCAGCAGCATAAGCAGGGTGAGCTGGTCAATCATGAACGAGAAACCGATCTCGAGGCTGCCTACCGAGAACCAGTTGTACAGGTCCACAATGTAAGGGCGGCTGCCATTGGAAGTGAAGTCGATGAACAGGTATACCGAGATCAGGAACGAGGCCAGCACCGTGCCAGAGCCCAGCAGCCCCACAAGGGCCTTGGGCAATTTGCGGTTGCCAAGTCCGTTAATCAGAAAGCCGATGAACGGCAGGAGCGGAACAAGCAAACACAGCAGCGCCATTTCCTGGTTGTTGAAGGGCATTACTACTTCTTGCATTTAGCGTATGATTTAGTTAAGCTATTCAAATTATTTAGGTGTGCGGCTACCACTTCAGGTAGTTCAGCAATTGCACATCCGTCGAGCGGATATTGCGGTAAATCATCACGATGATGGCCAGACCAACCGTTACTTCCGCTGCTGCCACTGCCATGATGAAGAACACGAAAATCTGTCCGTTCGGGTCAGAGCGATAAGACGACAAGGCGACCATCAGCAAGTTCACGGCATTGAGCATCAGCTCGACGCACATGAAAATAACAATCGCGTTTCGTCTGGTGAGAACCCCTATCACGCCAATGGCGAAAAGGGCGGTGCTGAAGTAGAGGTAAAATTCTAACGGGATGGTTCTGATTACATCAGGCATTTGGTTCATCGTCTGAGTGGCTGAACGTATTACTGGTAAATTACAATTCTGAAATCAAGTCGCAAAGTTATCCCCATTTTTGTAAAATCCATAACATATTTCTAATCTTCTTGGGTGGATTTCGCCAAATCCGGTCTTCTAGAAAGATTTATATTTTTAAAGCCGCTGGTCGCGCCATGTTATGGCTCCTTTTATACCTTGCATATGCTTATTGCGTAGGTATAAATTCTGCTGCCAGCTTAGTTTTTGTCAACTTATATGGCTGCTGTCACTCGTATACCTTGTATGCCTTCTCCTATAGTTGGCCTTTGCTATACCTAATTTTGCGTTCAATTTCTATGAATCGATTTTTTGGTCTCTTATACCTTGCCCTGCTGTCTCTGTCGTTGCCTTCGTGCCAACAGCCTTCCGCTAGCTTAAGCAACGGACCCGCTCTATCTGAACTCCATATGAAAGCCACCATTACACAAACTTTGCACTATGACAACGTGCCTTCCGCCTCGGGCCTCGAGCTACTGGGCGACCACTATTATGTTGTCGGAGATGATTCGCCCTATCTGTATCGACTTGACAAAAACTTTCGGTTGGAATCGCAAGAAGCCATCTTCGACACGACGGGTTTTGGGAGCGGTCGTATTGCCAAAGATGAAAAAGTGGACCTGGAAGGTCTAACGCTTCTGCAACACCAGGGCAAACCCTACCTTTTGATGATGGGCTCCGGCTCAGCACCCGCCCGCCGCAAAGCCTACCTCTACAACATCTGCGGCGATGACATTTGCCGGGAAGGAGCGGGGGGGCATGGGGCCAAAACAGTTGACCTTGACCAACTCTACCAGCAACTTGAACAGGAAGCCGATACCCTGGGCGGAAGTTTGCTCAACATTGAAGGCGTAGCTGCTGGGCACGGGAAACTATACCTGTTGCAGCGGGCCATCGGCACAGGTCAGAATGTGCTGATTTCTTACCGGCTATCGGAGTTTATACCTTTCCTGTTAGGAGAAACCGACGCGCAACTGCCGCAGCCTGAGTTAAGTTATTTCCGTCTGCCCGGCCTAAAAGACCTGCAAGCCGGTTTCTCAGGCGCCTATGTGTACGACGACAAGCTGTTCTTCACCGCTTCCCTGGAAAACACCAGCGACGCCTATGCTGACGGCGAAGTGCTCGGAAGTTATATCGGTTATATCCCGTTCACGTGGGTAGGCAAGCAAGATACGCTGCAGATTCCCACCACGCCTATTTTGCAAGCGGATGGCAATCCCTATACTGGCAAGGCGGAATCCCTGGTAGTACAGAAGCGGGAAGGTAAGGGCAGGTATAAACTGGTCGTAGTTTCGGATGATGATCAGGGTGGGTCTGAGTTGTTTGAGGTGATGTTGAGTATGGAGCAATAAAAAAGCCAGCGCTTTTCAGCACTGGCTTTCTCTATTCTTAAAGCTATACCTCGATTAGAAGTTTTGTTCTCCTGTTTCGCGTTTGCCAATCATTACGGCGCCTACCATCGACACCAGGAACAGTACCGCTACCAGCTGGAACGGCAGCATGTACTTGGTGAAAAGCACTTTGCCCAGGTTCTCTACCATACCTACCTGCGATTCATAAGTGGCTGGGTCCGGGTGCCCGAGCGTCACATCTTTCAGAGCGGCTACTACTACCGTAAAGAGCAAACCACCTGCCACAGTACCCGCTATTTTAGCCAGCACATTTCGTTTGATAGTTCCTTCCACGTTTTTACCTGTGTTGATGAACATCAGTACGAACAGGAAGAGTACCATGATAGCCCCTGCATACACGATGATGTTCACTGCTGCCAAAAACTGGGCATTCAGCAGGATGTAGTGAGCTGATATAGTGAAAAACGTCAGGATCAGGAAGATAACGCTGAACACGGGGTTCTTGGAAATAACAACCATGATGGCGCAAAGCAGCGTTAGCGATGCGAAGAAGAAAAACAGGCTTTCTGTCATCGGATTATTTAGTTTCAGTGGTTTTTAACGGTTCTACCAGGCGGTCTTTGCCGTAAATGAATTCGTCGCGCTCGTAACGGGCCGGTGCAAGTTTGTCATCCTGCAGGAAAATGGCCGCTTTCGGGCAGGCCTCCTCGCACAGGCCGCAGAAAATGCAGCGTAGCATGTTCACCTCGTAGGTCACGGCGTACTTTTCCTCGCGGTACAGGTGCTCTTCACCCTTCTTGCGCTCGCCAGCCGTCATCGTAATGGCTTCGGCAGGGCAGGCAACGGCGCACAGACCACAGGCCGTGCAACGCTCGGCACCGTTCTCATCGCGCTTCAGCACGTGCAGACCGCGCCAGATCTCGCTACGCTGACGTGTTTCCTCCGGGTAGTTGATCGTAGCCTTCTTCTTGAAGAAGTGCTTTATCGTAATGCCCAAACCTTGCGCGATAGCAGGCAGGTACATGCGCTCAGAAAGCGTCATCTCCTTTTGTGCTACGTTCTTTCTTCTATTTGATAATGGTTCCATTGTATCTCGATTATGATTGCTGTCTATGCCGTCTGTCTATAACAGCCCTTAGCATGGCAGCATTCAAATGTCGTTATCCTTTTGTAAAATATTCGTAGAGCAGAATGCCACCGCCCGTAAGCAGGATATTCAGAATCGCCAGCGGAATCAAAATGTTCCAGCCCAGCTTCATCAACTGGTCGTAGCGGAAGCGCGGCAATGTCCAGCGTACCCACATGAAGAAGAAGATGAAAGCAAAAATCTTGGCAAACATCACCCCGACACCTATAATCGTCACCACGTTGTTACCCAAAACAGGGTCATCAAACGCGTTGCGTAGGTTCTCCATGAACGGGAAGTTGTAAGCGCCGAAGTACAGCGTCGCCATCACAGCCGACACCACAAAGATGTTGATGTACTCTGCAAACAGGTACATCCCCAGCTTCATCGAGCTATACTCAGTGTGGTAACCGCCAATCAGTTCGGCTTCCGATTCTGGTAAGTCGAATGGTGTTCTGTTCGTCTCAGCAAAGGCACAAATAAGGAAGATCAGGAAGCCCAGCGGCTGGTACCAGATGTTCCAGTTAAAGCCTGTCTGTTGCTCAGCAATTACTTTTAGCGACAGTGAGCCGCTCAGCATCAGCACCGCAATCAGCGACAGACCCATGGCCAGTTCATACGAAATGTTCTGCGAAGCAGCACGGATAGCGCCAAGCAACGAGAACTTGTTGTTCGAAGCCCAGCCACCGATCATCAGACCGTACACACCCAGCGACACCACACCAAAGATGTAGAGGATACCGATGTTTACGTCAATGGCAATCAAGTCGAAGGATGTCTCGCCTATGATGAGCGTGTCGCCAAACGGAATAACCGCACTCGACATGGCTGCCACCAGCATAGCTATACCTGGGCCCAGAATGAAGAGCGTTTTGTTTGCCTTGGCAGGTATAAATTCTTCTTTGAAGAACAGCTTGCCGGCGTCGGCCAGCGGCTGCAGTAAACCCATCGGACCCGCTCTGTTCGGGCCTACACGGTCCTGAATGAAAGCGGCAATCTTACGCTCAAAGTAAGTCGAGTAGGTCGCAATCAGTAACGAAATACCGAAAATGGCCAGAATGTAGATGCCTTTGTATATGAGAAGTACAGAATCCATGCTTTATTCCGTTGGCATTTTTTTAACAGTAGATTTAGGGAGATTCGGCACGATTGGCACGTTTATCACCGGCAGTTCGTAATGGTTGGCTGATATAACAGAACCCCTGTCGATGTTGCGCGGACCTTCGATGGTCCAGTCGCTCACCTCTTTCTTGTCGAAACGGCAGGTGTTACAGATGAACTCCTCCACCTCCGCGTACTCGTCCTTGCGGGCTGTTACACGTAGAACCTGATCGCCTCTTGACCACAGGGTTACTTTACCACTGCAGGTAGGGCAGTCGCGGTGCGCGTTCAACGGCTTCGTGAACCACACACGGTTCTTGAAGCGCCAAGTCTTATCAGTAAGAGCACCCACAGGGCACACGTCAATCACGTTTCCTGAGAAATCGTTATCGATCACGTTCTCGATGTAGGTACCGATCTCGGCTGCATCGCCTCGGCCCAATACGCCATGCACCCGCTTATCCGTGATCTGGTCGGCAGTATACACGCAGCGATAGCACAGGATGCAGCGTGTCATGTGCAGTTGGATGTAAGGACCCAGGTCTATTTTATCGAAAGTACGACGCGGTTCTTCGTAGCGGGTAGCACTCACACCGTGCTCGTACGACAGGTTCTGCAGGTCACACTCACCAGCCTGGTCACAAATAGGGCAATCCAGCGGATGGTTGATCAGCAGCATCTCCACGATGCCTTTGCGGGCGTTGAGTACGTCTTCGTTGGTTGTGTTTTCCACCACCATGCCATCCTGCACCGGCGTTATGCACGAGGCAACCAGTTTCGGCATCGGGCGTGGGTCGCGGGCAGAACCCTGTGTTACCTTCACCAGGCACACACGGCACTTACCGCCACTGCCTTTGAGCGGGGTATAAAAACACATGGCAGGAGGCACTACATCACCCCCGATTTTACGGGCGGCCTGCAGGATGGTGGTTCCATCCTCAACCTCTACCTCGATGCCGTCAAATGTTATTTTAGCCATCTTTTAATTCGTTATTCGTTATTCGTTGCCCGTTTTTCGTGAAGCGTCGCAACAAACGATGTAAGCTATACTTTCCTTTTCAGGATGATTTATTTATCTCTTTTCTTTTGTCTTCCTGTAAGGATCTTGTTGGCAAGTTGCAAAGGCTTAACCTCCCGGGGGTAGGGGCCCTCTATTTCGACCAAATTTCTTCCAGAATGACAGAATAGAAGATATTTTCGTCAATTATACAGTAGCTGCAGCCAGTTGCCCTCTGTACACCGCACCTGGAGCCGTAGCCTCTTGCGGGTGCTTGATGTGCCATTCGAACTCCTCGCGGAAGTGACGGATCGCGCTGGCTACTGGCCAAGCTGCCGCGTCACCCAGCGGGCAAATGGTGTTACCTTCGATTTGCTTGGCTACGCTTACCAACAGGTCTATGTCTTGCTGATGACCGTGACCGTGCTCGATACGGTGCAGCACGCGCTCCATCCAGCCAGTACCTTCACGGCAAGGGCTGCACTGTCCGCATGACTCGTGATGGTAGAAGCGGGCATAGTTCCACGTGTTACGCACAATGCACTGGTCTTCGTCAAACACAATAAAGGCCCCTGAACCCAGCATAGAGCCGCTCACGAAACCACCGTCAGACAGCGATTCGTAGGTCATCAAGCGCTGCTCGCCGGCGGCTGTTTTCAGAATCAGCTCGGCTGGCAGAATCGGAACAGAAGAACCTCCCGGCACTACCGCTTTCAGTTGCTTGCCTTTCCAGATACCACCGCAGTACTCGTCAGAGTAGATAAACTCCTCCACCGGAACACCCAAGTCGATTTCATAAACGCCCGGACGGTTTATGTTACCGCTGGCAGAAATCAGTTTGGTACCTGTGCTACGACCTATACCTATTTTAGCATACTCCGCACCTGTGTTGTTCACAATCCACGGCACAGAAGCGATGGTCTCTACGTTGTTCACCACCGTCGGCGACTGGAATAAACCTTTCACAGCTGGGAATGGCGGCTTGTTACGCGGGTTGCCACGCTTGCCTTCCAGTGATTCCAACAGGGCAGTCTCTTCACCGCAGATATACGCACCGCCACCCGGCGCCACATGCAGGTCGAGGTCGTAACCTGAGCCCAGAATGTTCTTGCCTAGCAAACCAGCGGCATACGCCTCGGCGATTGCTTTCTCCAGAATGCGCAGGACAAACAATAACTCACCACGGATGTAGATGTAAGACGTGTTCGCACCCAGCGCATAGCTCGACGTAATCATGCCTTCAATCAGGGCGTGCGGGTTTTTTTCCATGAACACACGGTCCTTGAAAGTACCTGGCTCCGATTCGTCGGCGTTGCAAACTAAGTAACGCGGAACACCCTCTGGCTTGGCCAGGAAGCTCCACTTCATACCAGCTGGGAAGCCAGCGCCACCACGACCACGCAGGCCCGATGTCTTCACTTCTTCCACCACCTCGTCCGGAGTCATCGTTTTCAGGGCTTTTTCTACCGAGCGGTAGCCGCCATGCTTGCGATACATCTCCAGGGTTTCGATACCCGGTACGTTAATATGTTCGGTTAATATCTTGATTCCCATTGTGACAGGATATATAGCTCGGCAGTCGCTGTGTTAGGGCAGGCTGCCTGATTTATCAATGAATTACTTCGCCCACTCAGGCGTTTCCACCTCTTTGTTGCGCATCATCTCCAGAAACTGGTCCACGGCCTCTTCGCTGTCGATGTTCTCGTAGTAGGTTTCGCGCACCTGCAGCATCGGGCCTGTTCCGCACGAAGCCAGGCATTCCACCGGCTTCAGGGTAAACATGCCGTCAGCCGTTGTTTCGCCTTCTTCGATGTTGAGCTTCTGCTTGAGCGTCTCAATCATCTGGTCGGCACCGCGCAGGCAGCAAGGGCCAGTGCGGCATACCTCGAGCACGTGCTTGCCAACCGGCTTCAGGTTGAACATGGTATAGAAAGTAGCCACTTCGTATACCTCAATTGGCTGTATGTTCAGGATTTCGGCAATCGCGTCCATCGCTTCAGGGCTCACCCAGCCGTTGTTTTCCGCCTGTGCAACGTGCAGGGCAGGCAACAGGGCAGACTTCTGGCGTCCTTCCGGGTAGTGGCTGATATAGCGCTGAATCTCAACTAGGGCCTTATCAGAAAACTTAAATGCGTTTATAGTCTCTGCCATCTTTGTAAATGTCACCGACTAAGAGCCGGTGTTAGATGATATTTAATAATGTATTATGCGTCCAGTTCGCCGGCAATCACGTTCAGGCTACTCAGCGTCAGGATGGCGTCGGCCAGCTGACCGCCTTTGATCATCTCGGTGTAAGCCTGATAGTAAATGAAGCAAGGTCTTCTGAAGTGCAGACGGTATGGCGTTCTGCCGCCGTCGCTGATCAGGTAGAAACCAAGCTCGCCGTTGCCGCCTTCCACGCTGTGGTATACCTCGCCTTTCGGAGCGTCAATCTCACCCATCACAATCTTAAAATGATAGATAAGTGCTTCCATGCTGGTGTATACTTCCTGCTTTGGAGGCAAATAGTAATGCGGTGCGTCGGCGTGGTACGAGCCTTCTGGCAGGTTTTTGTAAGCCTGTTCGATGATTTTCAAGCTTTGCCATACCTCTTCGTTGCGCACTAAGAAACGGTCGTAGGTATCGCCTTTCTCGCCAACTGGGATTTCAAACTCGAAATCGTCGTAAGAAGAGTAAGGGTTCATCACACGCACGTCGTAGTCAACGCCCGTGGCACGCAGGTTAGGACCTGTGAAGCCGTAGTTCAAGGCACGCTCCGCCGAAATGGCACCCACACCCACCGTACGGTCGATAAAGATACGGTTGCGGGTCAGCATTTTCTCGAACTCCGCCCATACCTTCGGGAAGCGCTTCAGGAACTCACCAATCAGGTGCAAGGCCTTTGGCGAAAGGTCGCGCTCCATGCCGCCGATACGACCCATGTTGGTCGTCAGACGGGCACCGCATACCTCTTCGTAAATGTCGTAAATGTGCTCACGCTCCTGCATTACGTACAGGAAGCCGGTGAAAGCGCCGGAGTCCACACCCAAGATTGAGTTACAAATCAGGTGGTCGGAAATACGGGCCAGCTCCATCATAATTACCCGGATGTACTGCGCACGCTTCGGGATTTCTATACCCAAAAGCTTCTCCACTGTCATGTGGTACCCCATGTTGTTGATAGGGGACGAACAGTAGTTCATGCGGTCGGTGAGCGGCGTAATCTGGTAGAACGGTCTGCGCTCGGCAATCTTCTCGAAAGCACGGTGAATGTACCCGATGGTCGGCACGGCATCCATGATAACCTCCCCGTCCATCTGTAGGATGTTCTGGAAGATACCGTGTGTGGCCGGGTGCGTCGGACCCAGGTTCAGGGTCGTCAGGTTCTCGTTCTTTTTGTCCTGCAGTTTCAGGTCGCGGTTGTCGCGGAATTCCTGCAACTGGTCAGTATCAGCTGTTTTATTATCAGTAGCCATAGTGGTTTATCTGGCTTAGCGTCCGAAATACGTATCGATTTTGTCTTCCCGCGTCTGGTCTTCCAGCGGATACTGCTTGAGCATCGGGTGGTACTCCATCTCCTCGATGTTGAGGATGCGGATCAGGTTCGGGTGACCGGTAAAGATGAAACCGTAAAAGTCATAGGCCTCACGCTCCATCCAGTTGGCGGTGGCGTAAATGTTGGTCAGCGTTGGCAATACCGGGTCTTCGGCAGGCACAAACACCTTAATGCGCAGACGGTAATTGTGACGCAGGCTATGCAATTGGTACATCATGCACAACTCCTTGCCTTTGTGGTCAGGGAAGTGAATGCCTGCCATCGTGGTCAGGAACTGCACCTGCAGATCCTTGTCGTCATACAGGTATTGGATCAGGGCAATGATGTTCTCACGAGTAGTCGTGAAGGTCATGATTCCGTCCGGGTTGTAGGCATCAAAGATGCTCTCTTCACCGAACTGGGCTATCAGTTTACCGAGTACGTTTTCGTTCGTAAGCTCCATGCTGCTTATTTAATGTTGTAAGAAGCCAAAAGTGCCTGGTATTCAGGTGAGTTGCGGCGGCGTAGCGATTCGTTCTTGGCCAGATCCTGCACACGCATCAATCCGTCCAGAATCTGCTCCGGTCTTGGCGGGCAGCCCGGTACGTACACGTCAACCGGCACGACACGGTCTATACCTTGCAGCACAGAGTAGGAGTCGAAAATACCGCCTGAGGTAGCGCAAGCGCCAACAGCCACCACCCAGCGTGGCTCGGCCATCTGCTCGTATACCTGCTTCACGACAGGACCCATCTTTTTGGCAATGGTACCCATCACCAACAGGATATCGGCCTGACGTGGCGAGAAGCTCGGGCGCTCCGAACCGAAACGGGAGATGTCGTAGGTAGCGCCCATGGTCGCCATAAACTCGATACCGCAGCAAGAAGTGGCAAAAGGCAATGGCCAAAGCGAGTTCGCGCGGGCCAGACCAATCACTTTCTCAAAGGAAGTAGCAAAGAAACCAGCACCGCTATGGCCTTCAGGTGCCTCTGCCATGTTTATATCTTTATTTAAATCGCTCATGTCTTCTAAATTCTAGGTTTTAATCTGCATTTACCCCTGAAAAAACACCGTTTACCCTATAAAAGTTTAATGGTGCCGAACTACTTGAGAATCCCTTTTTTGATTTCGTAGAAGAAGCCAGTCAGGATAACGCCCAGGAACAACATCATCGGCAGGAAGCCCTCCAGACCGAATTCACGGAAGTTCACTGCCCAAGGGTACATGAAGATAATTTCAATATCGAACAGCACGAACAGGATGGCCGTGAGGAAGTACTTGTAAGAGATCGGCGTGCGCGCATCACCCACAGACTCCACACCACTTTCCCAGGGGTTGTCCTTTACCTCACTTTTTCTTTTCGGGCCCAATAAATGGGTTACCACCAGCGCGAAAATAACGAAGCCGAGCGCTGCCGCAAATTGTATCAAAATAGGGAGGTAGTCCGACGGTAGATACTGAGTATCAGTAGTTTCCATATTGCTGCTATGCTTTATTGAAATTTGGGAGCAAAATTAGGTATAAATAGCCAACAATCAAAAGACTATATCCAATGTAAATAGCGTTTGAAATTGTTCTAAAGTATTATTTGCCGGTGTGAATGCAATTCTGGTCGTTTTTGCAATGTGTACAGCTCGTGTTGTTTGTAGATAGAGGGTTGTCAGGTATAGCTATCAGGTATAGCGGGGTGGATGTTAGAACAATGGTTGGGTGTTTTCTCTTTGGATAAGTGCCAATGTGAAAGTGATGCCGTTTCAACTTACTCTTTGTTATCCTGTAAGAATCTTATTGGCTTATAGTAAAGGCTTAATCTCCCTTCCACCAAGTTTCTTAACAGAATGACAGTGAATTTTGAGCTTTTTATCTTAACGCAAAATGATAATTCCGGGTCCAACCGCCACTAGCCCCGCCCTGTCTAGGGCGGTGAATCCGCAATTACTCCTTCCAAAGTATAAGCATTGTCGTTAGGCAGGTATAGACTGAAGACTTTACGGGTATAAACCAAGGGTGGTAAAAACAGGAAGCACCACGCCCTTTCGAGCGTGGTGCTTCCTGTTTCAGGTATCGCTATACCCTATTTATTCTCACCCAGGAATGGGTAGCGGTAGTCTGTTGGCGTTACGAACGTCTCTTTGATAGAGCGGGCAGATACCCAGCGCAACAGGTTCAGCATAGAACCAGCCTTGTCATTGGTACCCGAGGCACGGGCTCCACCGAATGGCTGTTGGCCTACCACAGCACCGGTTGGCTTGTCGTTGATGTAGAAGTTACCAGCTGCGTTCACCAGTTTCTTCGTTGCAAACTCCGCTGCATAACGGTCACGGCTGAAGATAGCACCTGTCAGAGCGTAGGGTGACGTTGAGTTTACCAGTTCCAGTGTCTCTGCAAAGTTGTTCTCGTCATACACGTAGATCGAGATAACCGGGCCGAAGATTTCTTCGCACATGGTCACATACTGCGGATTGTGCGACAGGAGTACAGTCGGTTCGATGAAATAGCCTTTCGATTTGTCGTAGTTACCACCGGCAATTACTTCTACCTCGTTGCTCTCCTTGGCGTTGTCGATGTACCTGGCGATCTTGTCGAATGACTTCTCGTCAATCACCGCGTTGATGAAGTTAGAGAAATCTTCTGGCGGACCCATCTTGAAAGTCTTCAGGTCTTCCACCACGTAGTTTTTCACGTCTTCCCACAGGTTACTCGGGATGTAGGCGCGTGAAGCGGCAGAGCATTTCTGGCCCTGGTACTCGAAAGCGCCACGCACAATACCGGTCGCAACCTGCTTGGCGTCTGCAGAACTGTGCGCCACGATAAAGTCCTTGCCGCCTGTCTCTCCCACAATGCGCGGGTATGTTTTATACTTGTGAATGTTCTGTCCAATGGTCTTCCAGATATTCTGGAAGACGCCTGTGCTGCCCGTGAAGTGGATACCCGCGAAATCAGCGTGGTTGAAGATCACCTCGCCAGCCGTTGGGCCGTCTACGTACACCAGGTTGATCACACCATCCGGCAGACCAGCCTCACGGAACAGCTCCATGATCATTTGGGCGGCGTACACCTGCGTGTTGGCAGGTTTCCATACCACTACGTTACCCATCATAGCCACGCACGAAGGTAAGTTACCGGCAATAGCTGTGAAGTTAAAAGGGGTCAGAGCGAACACGAAGCCCTCCAACGGACGATGCTCCATGCGGTTCCATACCCCCGGCGATGACTCAGGCTGCATGTGGTAGATCTCCGTGGCATACTGCACGTTGAAACGCAGGAAGTCGATCAGTTCGCAGGCAGCGTCGATCTCTGCCTGGTACGCGTTCTTCGACTGGCCCAGCATGGTAGCGGCGTTCAATCTGGCTCTCCAAGGTCCAGCCAGCAGTTCGGCGGCTTTCAGGAAAATGCTCAAACGGTGCTCCCAACCCATGGCAGCCCACTCTTCACGGGCAGCAAGTGCTGCGTTAATCGCTTGTTCCACGTGGGACGCATCGCCTTCGCTGAAGTGACCCAGGATGTGCTTGTGGTCGTGCGGCTGAAGCATCGGCTTCTTGTTGTCGGTGTATACCTTGTCACCGCCGATATACATGGGTACATCGATTTCTTGCGACTTAAGTTCTTTATAAGTGCGATGCAATTCCTCACGCTCCGGAGAACCAGGAGCGTACGATTTTACAGGTTCGTTTATGGGGGTAGGTACTCTAAAAAATCCTGTTGCCATCTCTTTTGATATTTTACAGATTCAGAATAAGACATTCGAAAGACCACTTGGGGCAGTCCTCTATACAAAGGTAAGGCGAATTATTTTATTTTCCGGCCTGTGAAGGGAGTAGCTTTGCTATAACATAGCCTGCAGTTCGCTCAGGCAGTGGATGTGGTAGGTAGGTTTAGGCGCCAGCTTACTTTTACTCTTCTCCGGGTTGAAGAAAACCTGGTCTATACCTGCCAGGCGGGCGCCGTCTATATCGCACTCCAGGTTGTCGCCGATCATCAAACAGTCTTCGGAGCGCACCTGGATGCGGTCCAGCGCATGCTCGAAGATTCGCTTGTCGGGCTTCTTGTAACCGCAGCACTCTGAGGTCACGATCTCACCGAAATAGTCTGTCAGCTTAGAGCCATTCATTTTGATGTACTGCACATCCTTGAAACCATTAGTGATAATGTGCAAACCATATTTCGGTTTGAGATAGTCGAGTACCTCAAAAGTATAGGGGAACACGGCCGTTTTCTGCGGGCACAGGTCGGTGTAGGCTTCTGATATACCTGCCGGTACCTGGTGCGGCTCCAGGCCCAGTCCGGTCAGGGTTTTAACGAAGCGGGCCTCACGCAGCTCTTTCTGGTCGATTTTGCCTTTGTTGTAAAGGTCCCAGAGGAGGTGGTTTACGAACTTGTACTTCTTGTAAAAGGAGTCGCGGTCGAACAAGTTTTCAAACTCAGCCAGACCAAACTCGTGGTATAAGGTGTAGAGTGTCTCCTCGGAGTTTTTTTCAAAATCCCACAGCGTGTGGTCGAGGTCAAAAAATATATGTTTATATGGCTTCATAATCGGGTGTCAGCTTTATTGAAACGACTTGGCGGGCTGTATGTTTAAAAAATATATGTGAGAGCAACAGGCTAAAGTATACTAAAAGTTCTATATCACTGTTTAAACCAATGAACTAAAAAACTGTCTTACAGGGGTTAACTCTCGGTCCAGCGGCGGGTTTGCATGCGGTTAACGGCCAGCTCGCGGTTAGAGTACAGGATGCGGTAAGTTTCCAGATCCTTTTGCAGGATGGCATCGCGCTCCAGGTAGGCGAAAATCTGTTGAACGAAATCGGAGGCTTCTTCCTTTAATGAGTAGTATACCCACTGATCGAGTTTGCGCGGTGTTACCAAGCCGGCATTGCGAAGGTAAGCCAGGTGGCGGGAAGTCTTGGTCTGGGTAAAGTCCAGTACATGCTCCAGGTCAGAAGTGCACATCTCCTTGTTGCGCAGGATCAGGTGCAGCATGCGCAGCCGCGAGTCATCTGCCAGCGCCTTTAAAACCTGTTCGCCGAAGGTAAGACTGAAATGTTTGAGCCTCATAATTGAACGCGTATCCGAACAAAATTAGCCAAAAGCTGCTATAATAAAATTATATGAAGTATTATTGTACTACATGATGCCCCAATTACAAAGACTACTACTTAAGAATAATCGTGCCCTCGGCCTGATACTGCCTCTGGCCCTATTTGCTTTCCTGATGCTGGGTGTTTCCGGCGAGGTAGCAGCCCAGGGTCATAAACGGGTGGTGCAGCTGACCGGCTTCGTAACCATCGGCGACAGCCTGTATGGTGTGGCCGGCGTGAACGTGTTTGTGCCCAAAACCAGCCGTGGCGCGCAGACCAATGCCTATGGTTTCTTCTCGGTGCCGGTACTAACTGGTGACAGTGTGGTGTTCAGTGCCATCGGTTACAAAAAACAGTACCTGAAAATACCGAAGAATTACCAGAGCCAGAGCTACTCCATTATTATGCAAATGCAGGAAGATCCGACGCAGCTGCCTGAAGTTCAGGTGTTTCCCTGGGCAACGGAGCGTGATTTCAAAGAGGCTGTGCTGGCCGTGAAACTGCCGGATGATGGCATGGCCATTGCGATGCGGAACCTGGACCCCAAACGGCTCGAAGAACTCTTCAGCGTGACGCCGATGGACGGGAACGCCAACTTCCGGGCCTGGAACATGCAACAAGTGCAGCGGCAGGAGCAACGCAACATGTTCCCGACGGTTAGTCCGTTCGCCATCATTAAATTGCTCGATATGCTCCGAAACGGAGAATTCAATAACAAGAAGTAATCCCCTGAAAATTTACAGAAGCCCGGCGCAGGTATAGCTATACCTGCGCCGGGCTTTTTTTATGGCCTTCCCGGCTTGCGCCCCGTTCCAAATTGCACCAAAAGTAACCAACATCATTGGCTTGCGTTAGTCCCCAATATAGAAAGAAACGTATACAGATTGGCCTTGCATTGGCTTTGGCCGCGTTGTTTTCAACAGAAAAAAATCACCTTATGCTGGATGTAGATAAACTATCGCTCAATATACCTGATACCACCAAGCCCCGCGTCGTGATCATTGGCGGCGGATTTGGGGGAATAAACGTAGCCCAACGACTGAAATGCAAAGACTTTCAGGTGGTGATGCTTGATCGCCAGAACTACCATGGCTTCTGGCCGCTGCTTTACCAGGTGGCTACCGCCGGTCTGGAGCCGGATTCTATCGCCGAGCCGCTCCGCAAAATGTTCGGTAGCGACAAGTTCGAAGATTTTCACTTCCGACTGGTTAAAGTAAATGGCGTTAACCCCATCGCTAAAATGGTGCATACCGTTGTGGGTGACCTGGCTTACGACTACCTGATCATCGCGACTGGTACCAAAACGAACTACTTCGGCAATGATGAGGTGAAGAAAAATTCCTTCCCGTTGAAACAGGTGCCGCATGCCCTGAACCTGCGCAGCCATTTGTTTCAGTGCTTTGAGCAAGCCAGTATGACCGCTGACCCCGAACTGCAGCAGAGCCTGCTCAACTTCGTGATTGTGGGAGGCGGACCAACAGGCGTGGAAACCGCCGGAGCTCTGGCCGAAATGCGCAAGCACATCCTGCCGACCGACTATCCGGGCGTGGACTTTAACAGAATGAACATCTATCTGGTGGAAGGGATGGACCGCGTGCTGCCGCCTATGTCACCGGAAGCGAGCGAGAAGACGCTGAAGTACCTGCAGGAAATGGGTGTTGTTGTGAAGCTGAATGCGCTGGTGGAGGGATATGACGGCTATGTAGCCACCATTAAAGGGGGAGAGGAAATCCAAACGCAGACTTTAGTATGGGCTGCCGGTGTGCAGGGTGCCCTTATTGACGGTCTGCCGGCTGAAGCTGTGGAGCGTGGCCGTATACTGGTAAACCGCTACAACCAGGTGCTCGGCTATGATGACATATTCGCGATAGGGGACATTGCCTTTATGAAAACCGATAAGTGGCCGAAAGGGCACCCTGGTGTGGCGCAGCCCGCCATACAGCAGGGCAAGCTGCTGTCCAAGAACCTGAGGCGCCTGATCAAAGGTGAGAAGATGGAGGAGTTTGAATACGTTGATAAGGGCTCGCTGGCGATCATCGGCCGCAACAGGGCGGTGGCAGACCTGCCTGGCAACATCCACCTCGGAGGTTTCTTTGCCTGGATGACCTGGCTGTTTGTGCACGTGATGGCCTTGGTGGGCTTCCGGAACAAACTGGTGGTGCTGAGTAACTGGGTATACCGGTTCTTTACTTACGAAAACGGCACGCGCCTCATCATTCGTCCGTTTGTCAGGAAAGGAGACACGGTGAGGCAGCAATTCATTAACAAGTACAACACGGAGTGATGTTGGTAATTTGATTGTTAAATTGTTGATGGTTAAATTGTTGGTTCATAGGTTGTGCTAACTGGTGCATGTTCCCGAACTTGCGGCTAATTAGGATGAAGAGTTTTTGAACGGCGAACTCAGAGAGGCCAACAAATACAAAAACACAAAAGGCATAGAATCCGTTGGTTCTATGCCTTTTGTGTTTTTAGGCCCTCGCCAGAGGCAAGTGAGGGCAACTTACTTCCTATTTATCAACACCTCCACGCACTTTCTGAAAGAACAGCAGATGGTACTCCAGTGCATTGCCCCAGTAGGCCCAGCTGTGGGCGCCGGGGCGCTCTATGTAGTCGTGGGGTACCTTTTCGTATACCAGGCGGCGGTGCAGTTCGCGGTTGTCCTCTATCAGGAAATCATCCACACCGCAGTCAATGATCAGGTGCACACCGCTTTGCTTGAGCTGCGGCACCATGTGCACAATGGAGTTGGCTAGGTATACCTGTTGGTTCTCCGCCTTCGGACCAAGGACGGCCTCTATGCTGGGGAGCAGATTCTGGCGGTCTATACCTGACACGTTAAGAGAGCCGCTCATGCTGCCGGCCGCCAGGTATAGCTCCGGATTTCGTGCCGACAGGTATAGCGCCCCGTGCCCGCCCATGCTCAGGCCGGAGATAAAGCGGCCACTGCGTTCAGGTATAGCTTTGTACCTGCGCTCGATTTCCTGTCGCAACTCCTGCGTGATGAACGTTTCGTACTGGCTCGACTTGTCAACCGGGCTGTCGTAGTACCAGCTGCCGTAGCCGCCGTCGGGCGTCACGATGATGAGTTGGTATTTGTCGGCCATGGTCTGGAGGAGGTTCTTCTGAGGTGGTACTTTAAGCCAGTTGCTGAAGTTGCCGCTGTAGCCGTGCAACAGGTATAGCACCGGATAAGGTCCGCTCTTTTTCTTCTGGTAACCCTCGGGAGTCACCACGCCGGCCTTCAGTGTCTTCTGCATTGAGGGGCTCTGGATAACCAGCGTGTCTACTTTCGCCTGGGCGGTGAAGAGGATGAGAGACAGGATAAGAACAAGGGTATAGCGTAAAGGTGTCATCTTTTTGTTGGGGTGGCTTGAACTTGCAAAATAGGCATTCGGAAGCAAAAAGCTTCAGGGCATCGCTACTTTCCTGCTTTTCGCCTGTGCCAGGTATACCTGTTTGTAAAGTTTCTGGTGCAGGTGCGTATGTACAATAGGAACCAATAAGGAGAATTATGCTCGAAATACTTCCCGAAACCCATGATAACATACTGGCCGTGCGGGTGCGCGACAAGCTAACCATACCTGACTTTGACCAGTACCGCAACATGGTGCGCGACCTGATGCTCAAGCACAAAGAAACGCACATTTACTACGAAATGGTGGATGTAAGCTGGATACAGCCAGTTGCAGCGATCGAGAATGGGCTGTTCGACATCATCCACGGGTTGGACTATGGCCGTGTAGCGATGGTGGGGGAGAAGAAGTGGCAGGAGTGGTCGGCGAAACTGGCCAGCACCGTAAAAAAGCACGGCATCCGCTACTACGACCTGGCTGACAAAGACAAGGCAATGAAATATGTGCTGGAAGGGGAGTAGTAGTTTACCTGTACCTTCATGAAAGAGCTTTCGATGATAGACAAAAGACTTTTTTGCAGCTACAGGTATAGCTCACTCGTAGCGGCTATACCTTGAAAATTCTGCATCTCGTTACCTGCGCTTTTAGTCCCTACTCGGAAAGTCGAGCGTCTTATGTCCCTTTATTCCAGCTCCATGATATCCTCGTTCCAGAGTTCCGGCTTCTCTCTTATAAAGTCCTCCATCATTTCGATACACTCGGGCAGGTTCATATCGACTACTTCCACGCCATGCGACTCCATAAACTTGCGGGCACCGTCAAAGGTCTTAGATTCACCCACAATTACCTTCGGAATTTTGAACTGCACAATGGTGCCAGCGCACATGTAGCACGGCATCAGTGTAGAATAAATCACGGTATTGCGATAAGAGCCGATGCGGCCGGCATTGTTGAGGCAGTCCATCTCGCCGTGCAGGATGGGGTTATTTTCCTGTACCCGCTTGTTGTGACCTGTCGCCACCACTTTGCCGTCTTTCACGAGCACCGAACCAATCGGTATACCGCCTTGGTTACGTCCTTTCTTCGCCTCGTCAATCGCCAGTTGCATGAATTCATCCATAGGTATAAGTATTATATATAAGGTGTGAAAAACAGTCTGTGCTTTGGGTACGGCTGCGCTATACCTACGGTTCAAAAACAAAAAGGCCTCTCCATACGGAAAGGCCTTTTGCTCAACTAAACTTTAATTTAATACACAATCGATTTACTTTTCGGTCGGCAATTCGATGTCTACATTGTTGAAACGAATCTGCCCATCGCTTAGTACAGCCTCCACCACAGAATCTTTGTTGATGTGGCCGGCCAATATCTCCTTGGACAGCTCGTTGAGCACCTGGCGCTGCAGCACGCGCTTCAGCGGACGGGCACCGAACTGCGGATCATAGCCCTGCTCGCCCAGATAATCCAGCACCTCGTCGGTGGCGATCAGGCGTATACCTGCTTCATCCAGGCGGTCCTGAATGTGCGCAAACTGGATAGTCACGATCTTGCGGATGTCGCCACGGCTCAGCGGACGGAACATCACCAGTTCATCGATGCGGTTCAGGAATTCCGGTCGAACGGATTTTTTTAAGAGCTCGAACACCTCGTCCTTCGTCTGTTCCAGCATTTCGTCCTGGTTGAACGGCGTCATCTTCTCGAAATTCGCCTGTATAATTTGCGAACCAATGTTAGAGGTCATGATGATGATCGTGTTTTTGAAGTTCACCACACGGCCTTTGCTATCGGTCAGGCGACCGTCGTCGAGCACCTGCAATAGGATGTTGAACACATCGGGGTGTGCTTTCTCAATCTCGTCGAGCAGCACCACAGAGTAAGGCTTGCGGCGGACGGCCTCGGTCAGCTGACCACCTTCGTCGTAGCCCACGTAGCCCGGAGGCGCTCCAATCATACGACTCACCGCGTGGCGCTCCTGGTACTCACTCATGTCAATGCGCACCATCGCATTCTCGTCGTTAAACAGGTAGTCGGCCAGCGCCTTAGCGAGCTCGGTTTTACCTACACCGGTCGTGCCGAGGAAGATGAACGAACCAATCGGGCGTTTCGGGTCCTGCAGACCAGCACGGCTGCGGCGCACAGCGTCGGAAATAGCCTGAATCGCTTCTTCCTGACCCGCTACACGCTTGCCCAGTTCTGCCTCCAGGTGTAATAGTTTTTCGCGGTCGCTTTGCAGCATCTTGCTCACGGGTATACCTGTCCATTTGGCTACCACTTCGCCAATGTCTTCGGCAGTCACTTCCTCCTGTAGCATGGGGTTCTCGCCCTGCATCTGGTGTACCTGCTCCTGGAGTTGCTTCAGGTGTGCTTCTGCTTCCTGAATCTTGCCGTAACGAAGCTCTGCCACACGGCCATAGTCACCAGCGCGTTCGGCCTGCTCAGCTTCCAGTTTATAGTTCTCAATGTTTTCTTTCGCTTTCTGGATGCCCTCAATGACCTGCTTTTCGTTCTGCCACTTGGCTTTCAGGTCATCTCGTTTAGTGGAGAGTTCAGCAATCTCCTTAGAGAGCACTGTCTCTTTGTCTTTGTCATTCTCGCGTCGTATTGCTTCCCGTTCAATCTCGAGCTGCATGATGCGGCGCTGAATCTCATCCAGTTCTACAGGTAGCGAGTCGATTTCGATACGCAGTTTAGCCGCTGCTTCATCCATCAGGTCAATGGCCTTGTCGGGCAAAAAGCGGTCGGTGATATACCTGTTCGATAGCTCCACGGCCGCAATAATGGCGTCGTCTTTGATGCGCACGCCGTGGTGCACCTCATACTTGTCTTTGATGCCGCGCAGGATCGAAATGGCATCCGGCACGCTTGGCTCGTCTACCATCACCGCCTGGAAACGTCGCTCCAAAGCCTTGTCCTTCTCGATGTACTTCTGATATTCTTTGAGTGTCGTCGCACCGATGGCATGTAACTCGCCACGCGCCAGGGCTGGCTTAAGCAGGTTGGCTGCGTCCATGGCACTTTCACCGCCGGCACCCGCCCCGATCAGGGTATGGATCTCGTCGATGAAGAGTACGATCTCGCCCTCTGCATCCACTACTTCTTTGATCACGGCCTTCAGACGCTCCTCAAACTCACCCTTATACTTGGCGCCTGCCACCAGCAAGCCCATATCGAGGCTCATCAGCGTCTTGTTTTTCAGGTTCTCCGGCACGTCGCCTGAAACGATGCGTTGCGCCAACCCTTCCACAATGGCGGTCTTACCCACACCGGGCTCACCCAACAGCACCGGATTGTTCTTGGTGCGGCGACTCAGGATCTGCAGTACGCGTCGAATCTCTTCATCGCGACCAATTACCGGGTCAATCTTGCCATTGCGGGCCATTTCGTTCAGGTCACGGGCGTAGCGCTTAAGGGAGTTATACTTGGCTTCTGCGTTCTGGTCGGTTACCTTGGCGCCGCCACGTAGTTCTTTTATCGCTTTTTTGAGGTCTTTTTCATTGAAGCCCACATCCTTCATCAGGCCAGCCACCTTGTCGCGGCCCGCCATAATGCCGAGCAGCATATGCTCAATGGCCACGTACTCGTCGCCAAATTCCTTCAGGTATGCCGTAGCTTTTTGTAAAGCGGCTGCTGCATCGTTGGCCAGGTATGGACTGCCGCCGCTTACTTTCGGGTAAGCCGCTACTACCTCGTCCAGCTTGGTGTGCAGGATGTTTCCGTTGATGTTGAGTTTCTTCAGCAGAAAGCTGGTCACGTTTTCGTCCGTTTCCAGAATCGCTTTTAAAATGTGCCCAGTCTCAATAGCCTGCTGCTGGAAGCCGCCTGCTATCTCAGTGGCCTTCTGAATGGCCTCCTGGGCTTTGATGGTATAGTTGTTAAAATTCATATCGCTTTACTATTTTTCCCCTAGTCTTAGTTCTACGAGCTAAGTAGCAAAGGATACACCAATGGTATTATGATATGATTTTACTGAAATTATGGCAGGTTGGGTTGGTGTAAAATTAGACTTTGAAGACAGAATGGCATATAAAGGGCAGTCAAAAGGCTATAAATAGCGAAAGGCAGCCAATCGGGCCGCCTTTCGTTCTGGAAATTAAATGTACCCCGGCTTACTCTGCTACCTGCAGTTCTACCATAACCTGTAACTCATCTTCTACTTTAAACAAACCGCCCATTTTCCTGGGTGTGGCTAAGCCTAGTTCGGAGAAGTTCAGGCAGATGTTGCTTTTTAGGTTCGTTACCCCCTTGCCTGGGTAAGCATGAAAGTTCACGTCCCGAAGCGGAATCGTTTTGCCCGCCACGATCAGGTTTAAATTGCCTTTGTAGCTTTTGCCCTCTTTCTTCAGGCAAACGACTTCTATTTTTGTGTAAGGGTGCTGGCTGGCGTTCAACGCTTTCTCAAAGTCCCTGTCCAGAAGAATGTTACCGCAGTTGAAATCTTTTACAGGTATAGCCAGTTTGAGCCTGTCTCCCTGTGGAATCTGCCTGTTTAGCACCAGTGTATCTTTCTGGGTGCTGCTGGTGTAGGCGCAGTTGATACTGCCCAGTGAGGTGCCTGCTGCTACGGATACTTTATTCCCCGTGATCACAACATACTCTCTTTTCTCAGGCAAAACTACGGCGCTCAGCATAGAGACAGCAACCAGAAAGATACTTACAGGTAACATGGTATTAAGTGTTAGAAAGATATGGCGCCTTCGATCATGAAGCCATTGAACTCACCACCGTGGCGGATGTCCGTAGGGGTAAAGCCTTTGTACTGTTGCTTCACATATTCAGCCTTGGCAAGTATATTTTTGGTCACAAACCAGCCGCCGCCTACCTGTACCCTGTTCAGGTTCACGCTGTTGTTCAGCTCATTTGGTGCAGAGGCCATTGGTGCAAGGCGTCCTTCTACCACATTGTAGCGTCCTGCCACATACAGGTTCTCGTTGCTGCCGAATCGGTATACCAGGTCAGTGCCCAGTTGTCTCCAGGTGCGGTCTGCTGGTTCATCGTTTGCGCCCAGTCTGCCTGTGCCTTTCGCCTGCTCAAAGTTACCGAAGAACTCCAGCCCGCGGAACTTCACGAAGGGGTTGACAACAAAGGCCGTGATGCTGTTGGTGAGGCCCGGGTTGATATGACCGGAGGTGAAGTGGGTCGCTTGCGTAACGGCTGCACCACTGGCAACTTTGGCAGGGTCCATCACCATGTAGTAGCGTGAGCCGGCGCGGTCGCCGCCGTAAAGTGTGTTTCTAACGGAACCAGCAGTTGTGTACACAGAGCCTGTTAAGCGTACCCGCAGCTCCTCGTTCAACTGGCTGTCGTAGCCAAGCTTACCGATGTAAGAAGGCTTGCGCTGATCCGGAGTCGTGATGCCGCCCTGTATTTCACCGCCAGTCACGGAGCCTACCGCCAGGAAGCCTTTGTATTGGTAGATCAGTTCAGCGCCTATCTCCGTCGTGAAGGCATCCATGATGTAATTGCCAACAAAAGGGTTCTGCAAAGCATGGGCGTTATCGGTTCTGCGGAAGTGGGCGTCGCCATAGTTGATCTCCATGTGACCCACTTTCACAGTCAGGTTTTCCATCAGCTTATCCACCAGCGGGCTGTTCAGGAATTCTGCTTTGTCTACCTGTATGAAACCACCTTTTACCCAGGCCTCCGGGTGGTGTCTTGATGACAGGTACGTGATCAGGTTGAGTCGGATACCGTCCGCAAGCGCAACATCGAGGTTCAGGTTGGCAGCGGCCAGGTTAAAGCCGTTCTCGATTGGCATCAGCTGGTTCAGGTTTACCTCGTTGTTGCCCTGCTGCTGCATCAGCGCTGTTGCCGAGTTCTTGTGCTTGAGTCCCTGGAACTGCTGTGCAAAGCCGCCACCAAGTCTCACTTTAATGCCATCAAAGGCTATGGTGTCCTGCTTCGGCGTCTCGAAGGTGTTCAGTCCCCTTTTATCGTAAGGGCGGGCGTATGGCAGGTCCGATAAGGTAATCTGCGCAAAAGAGCTCAGGCTCAAGCCAAGCAACAGGCCCAGTGAAAGTGTAATTTTTTTCATGATGTTCGGTATTTAAGAGTTCTTTAGTTTTTTGAATAAGAAGTAACAGGCTGGAAATTTGCCTTAAAGCTCAGCTTAAGCTCGTTGCCGGTTTTTACAGTGCCTAAAAGCGCTGTGGGTGGCTTCATGTTGAAGTCGGTGAATTTGATGTTCGCCTCGCCTGTCAACTGTACCAGACCGGCTTTCGTGCTCGTCTCCACATTGAAGGTGACAGGCTTTGTGGTGCCGGCAATGGTCAGGTTGCCGGTAGCCTGGGCGCGGTTATTGTCCAGCGTGCGGAAAGAGGTCAGGGTAAAAACGATGTCAGTGTGCTTGCTTGCCTTGAGCGACTCGTATGCAATCTCATCCATCTTGGCCGTGCCGCTCTTGATAGACTGGGTCTTCATAGTGACGGAGGCAGACTTCACGTTTTTTAGCGTGGTGCCTTCCAGTATCATTTCGGCAGTGCCCTGGGCCTGCGCCGATGTCATTTCCCAGTCGTGTATGGTAGAAGTGCCCTTTACTTTAAGTTCGGGCTTGCCGGCCAGTTTGTACTGGTCCTGAGCGAGAAGCGTGTTGCCTAGGCCTAATCCTAAAAGGAGGCCAAACAGACTTAGCAGTTTTATGGGGTTGAAAATTTTCATGATACAGGGGTTAAGGGTGATACTATTTGTCTTATTTCTATGATGCAAAGCTATAGCAGCCTGGCTGCGCAGGGTATGACATCGGACACTTCAATAGATGACCTTTGATAGCTTTTAAAATGACGAAGGAGGGTAATAAGAGATAAAAGCCGATTTATAGCCCGATTTGTTATATTTCGGCAATTGGCGGTAGTCAGCAAAGGTTTGCTACTATACCTTGCACATGAAATGAGGACTGAGGATTAAGAAAAAGTATGACTTGGCTGTTGGATCAGGTATACAGCTTTTTTGAACGCTGGGGGTTGCGTTGCTTTTCCTGCTATAAACGATTGAGCGTCTGCAGGCGACACGGTAAAGTGCTTCCAGATATCCTCTGGATCAGGGAAGTACAAAAAGAGAACTGCATTTGGATTACTTTACTTCACTCTTAAATACTGCCGCATAATGGTCCGCCAGCCTGGTCGGCTCGGGTAGTTTGTGTTTCACAGCGCAAGCCAGTGCTATCTCCGTGGCGGATGGCAGGTCCATCAGGTGGCCGGGGGAGACGAAGACGGGCTTCACGTTATCCTTGGTGCGCACCACGTTCCCGATCAACTCTCCTTTATGCTCCAAGGGTGAGATAGAGCCTTTTAAAGTATCAGGCTCTTTATACCTGCCTACCAGCACTTTTTTGGCTACTCCCATCGTAGGCTTGTTTAGTTGCAGACCCAGGTGTGTGGCTATACCCAGGCGGCGGGGGTGCGAAATGCCGTGACCGTCCACCATGATCAGGTCGGGCTTTTGCTGTAGCTTTTCGTAGGCTTTGAGCAGGTTGGGTGCTTCGCGGAAGGAGAGAAATCCGGGAACATAAGGCAACTCCACTTCACCATAGTGCCATACCTTTTCCAGTACCTCCAGCGCAGGGTATGAGAGCAGCACAAACACAGACAGGATATGGTCTTCACCCACAAACGAAGAGTCACAACCGGCAATCAGCTTCAGATCGAAGTCAGGCTTCTGGAGAATGACCCGCTGCTGCATTTCGCGTTGCTGTTCGGTGAGGCGTGCAAGCAAAGCAGGATCGGGAGCAGGCTGATCGAAGCGTCGGTAGTAAGCCATGGAGGTGGGATTGAGTGAGTTAGTGATTGAGTGATTGCGCGAGTTAGTGAATGAGTGAGTATTTTCTCGTTTGCTTGAGAATACGTTAGGTATAGCAGTGCGTTCAAATCTTGATGGATCTTTTACTGATTCTTCCAGGCCATCCCATGATTAGGCTCATGGATTTTTTTGCCCATTAACCCAAACACTCCTTCACTCCATCACTAACTCACTCCATCGCTCAAGCGCTGCAAGGATAGATTAGTTTGGCGAACAGCAAGCGCCATTGGCCGTCTACTGGGCCAAAGTGAAACTCAAAAGAAGTGGCCGTATGCAACACAGATTTTTGCAAAAGGGGTAAGGCGGCCTTGACCTGCTTGATATCTGTATCCGTAAGGCTGGCATAATCCCAGTAACCGCTTTTCTGGAACTTAGCGGGGGCCGACACAAAACAACCATCTTTGCTGTAGCCCGACTGTCCTTGGTCGTAGTTCATGTCCGCGCAGTCGAATGAGGGCCAGGCCTCATCAAGCGGGTCACAGGTTTTTACTTCGTCCCGGATAGTGAAAAAGGACCTCCCTTCAAACTCACGCTTGAACTCCCGAATGTCCGTAACCCGTGTCATCTTAGGCATAGCACCAGGCTGCTCTATCATCCAAAGGCCTTGGTCTGGGTGGATGAACTGGTTGAGTGTGGTGGTGTCAGCAGCCTGTATGGCAGTCATGAAAAGTGCGAAAGCCTGCTCGAAGGAAAGGGAATCCTGCTCCAGGCCGCTCCCTCTGCGGATATGCTCTTCCTGTACCTCCTCCAGGCGCTGGTGCTCTTCGGCACGTTGCTCCGCCAGGCTCTGCTCCGAGTCTCCCGATCCGCAGGCTGTTATACCTGTCATAAGTGGCAGGCAGGTCATTAATGTGAAAATAGTGCTACGCATACGTCTTACCCTCAGGTATAGCTTCTATACGGTGTTTTGTCTGATGGGGCTTATAGGAAGGGGAATCACTCACACTGCTTTTAACTATTACTATACCAAGACGTAAATTAATTATAGAGAAGCTTTACTAGCGAAAACAAACTTGATGGCAAATTTCATATTCAACGACAGCCTCCAGCTTAAGGCTGGAAACGCAATGCTGACCGCAGATCTGGTTGTGCCGGAGGATGCAAAGGGGCTGGTTATTTTTTCGCATGGCAGTGGCAGCAGCCGCTTGAGTTCACGCAACCGTTTTGTAGCAGAGCACCTGCAGCGTTCCCGTTTTGCAACCTTGCTTTTTGATCTGCTCACCGAGGAGGAAGACCAGCGACAAGAAAACCGGTTTGACATAGCGCTGCTCACCACACGCCTGATTGATGCCGTGACGTGGGTACAGCAAAATGATTACACGAAAGACCTGCGCATCGGTCTGTTCGGAGCGAGTACCGGAGCTGCCTCGGCGCTTAGCGCTGCCGCCGCACTTGGTGGTGATATCATCGGTGCGGTGGTGAGCCGCGGTGGTCGCCCTGACCTGGCCGGTGAGGTGCTGCCCGATGTGCAAAGCCCGACCCTGCTGATTGTAGGCGGCCTGGATGAGGAGGTGCTAGATCTGAACAGGTGGGCACAAGACCGGCTGCAATGCTTAAAGGACCTGGAGATCGTACCCGACGCCACGCATTTATTCGAAGAACCCGGGGCGCTTGAAATGGCAGCCCAGCTGGCAACCGACTGGTTCCGGAAATACCTGGAGCCCGGCAAGCAGCACCCGCTGAGGGAAAGTTAGTTAGGGAGTGAATGAGTGAGTTAGCAAATGAGTGATTGAGTGAATTTAATTCCAGTATTAACAATCAACAATTTAACCATTTAACAATTTGACAATTCACTCCATCACACAACCACTCAATCAAAAATTAAAAAGAATGATACCCAACCGACAAGTCGCTGCAGAGCTGTTGGCCGATAGGCTGGAGCATTACAAGGGGGAGAAGGGGGTAGTGTTGGCTATACCGCGGGGAGGAGTGCCTGTGGCAGCGCCCATCGCCACGCGGCTCAATATGCCTTTGGATGTGATCGTCTCCAAGAAAATCGGCCATCCTGCTAACCCCGAGTTTGCAATAGGGGCAGTGAGTCTGGAAGATGTGGAGGTGGATAATCGGTCAGACGTACCCGTTGAATACATACAAGCTCAGGTAGAGCGAATAAAGGAGAGTCTGCGCCAAAAGTATAAGCTCTTTATGGGCAACCGGCAGCCGGTGGACCTGCATGATCGCATTGTGATCATCGTGGATGACGGCATCGCCACAGGCAAAACGCTGCTGTCTACTGTGCACATGGCCAGGCACAAGCAACCCCGCAAAATCATTGTAGCAGTACCCGTTGCCCCGAAAGCTGCTATTAAGCAGTTTGAGGCCATTGTAGATGAAGTGGTATGCCTGCTGGTGCCGCCCATGTTTCAGGCAGTTGGGCAGTTCTATGAGGAGTTTGAGCAGGTAAGCGATGAAGAAGTGATACGGCTGCTCAGAGAGCAGCATGACAACCAGTAGCAGGTATAGCCTTAACGGTCGATCATGAGGTGGCGGATAAAAGCCCTGCCCGGCAGCGAGGCTCTTACCATGTACATGCTGCCATCACTTAGCTCGGCTGTATTGAGCAACTGTATAAAATTACCCCGGTTGTCAGCTTCCGCTTCAAATTCCTTAATCAGTTTTCCTTCCAGGGTATAGATCGAGATGTTGAACTTCTCCAGTGGCTGCAAGGCTAGCATTTGCACCGTAACCGGAGTGCTGCTTTTGGTGCGGGTCGGATACACCCGCATTTCTTCTGTTGTAGCCTGCATCAGGCTCACCGCCACTACCGGAGAATAGCTCTCTGTGCCATCAAAGTCCACCTGGCGAAGCCGGTAGTAGTTTACACCGTTGTCGGCTTTTTTGTCCTGAAAGGTATAGCTTTGGGTTAGGGAGGTTGTGCCGGCCCCTTCCACATGGCCAATGGAATCAAACTCAGTGGCAGATTGTCCACGCTGCACTTCAAAAAATGCGTTGTCCAGTTCCGAAGCCGTTTCCCAATCCAATTGCACCCCGCTTTGAGTGGCTATACCTTTAAAGCTGTGCAGCTCCACTGGTAGCGGAATGATGACCTCTTCCATGATGGCGTCAAACCAAACTTGGGCCATTTTTTCCATACCGCTCTCATTTGGATGTATACCGTCATAGGTATCTTCACCTGCTTTTACTTTAAACCCGGTGTTTTGGTCTACCAGTATAAGAGGGGGGCCATCAGAAGTTTGAGACTTTACCAATGCCTCGATTTGCTCGTTCAATTCTTGTATATTTTGAGCTTTGTCTAACCCAACCACCTGCCCATCAGCTGGAATTAGTTTGGCTAAAAATATAGTTACTCCGGGCGATTTTTTGTGAATAGTGTCAATGACGGCTTTTATCTCGTCAATAGTTTCTTCGATGGCATGGCCTGAAAACATGTCGTTAGTGCCAAGGTGCATCAGAACCATATCTGGTTTAGAAGCATCTGCCCATTGTGCTATAGTGCCTTTACCATCTCTACCTTTCAGTATCTGATCAGTAGACCAACCCCAATGGCCTTCGTTTCTATTGCTAAAGGATTGGCCCTTATGATCGTCAAAAGATGGCGTGCCACCATTATTCTCAGTATGAGAACCGACAAACTCAAAATTTACGCCTGCATCGATCAGCTTTTTCCACAAAGGATATCTGTAACTCACGTAGTCCATATTTCCCTGTGTGATCGAGTTGCCCAATGGCATGATCCTGATTGGCTGTGCTTGAGAGAAAGCCTCAAAACCCAAGAAAAGGAATATGAAAAGGGTGTAAGTCTGTTTTCGGAGGAAGGGGAGCATAGAATCGTAAGCTAAGTGATTGGTACTAAGTAGCTCATAAAACGTGCGCAACCCCATTGAGTTGCGCTTGTTTAGTAATGTCAAATCCTATTTGCCAGACTCTTTACGATGGCGTTGTGCTGCTAAATTGTGCAATGTCTCTTCATTTGCCCGGATGGCGTCATACCAGCGCTTTGCAATGAACTTTTCGCCTGCCGTATTGGGGTGCAGCGAGTCATAGGTCAGGGTAGCAGGATTATAGCCGGTGTTTATATCTACTACAATAATTGGAGATTTCTGTGTCGAGAGTCGTGTTGCCAGCGCAGGCAGCAGCGATACAAAGTGCTGTGTAGAGTCCACGTTGGCGTAAGTGGAAGGTATAGGTGTGATTTTGGCCAACAGGATCGCAACGTTTTCGTTGTCAGCACGTAGTTGCCCGATGATCTGTTCTATCCTGCTGACAGTGCCCGATGTGGTTTTGCTGTGGATCATGTCGTTGGTGCCCAGATGCATCAAAACCACATCCGGGGTATAGCCTTTGAGCCAATCACTCAACTTGCCCTTGTCGCGTTTGTACGGGGTCGGATTTTCGTAGCCATTCAGGAGGTCAGTTGTTGTCCAGCCCCAATGCCCTTCATGTTTATTCGTAAAGGTCTGCTCTTTGTATACTTCTCCTATCACCGGAGAGGCTACGTCAGCGCCCTGCTCCGTATTGGGAGCTTCCCGGAACCAGTTGGTGTCCATGGAGCCTACAAACTCAAATTTTACCCCGGCATCTACCAGCATTTTCCAAAGTTCATAGCGGTAACTGGGGTTAACTTCCCCGCCCTGCGTGATCGAGTTGCCCAAAGGCATGATCTTGAGCGGTACTTCCTCCTCCTGTGGCTCTATCTCTTCCTTGGTCTCATCGTCGGCACAGGAAGTAGTAAATAGTATAAAAGAAAGAAATAATATATACCTAAAGTTGATATTAAGTTTCGAAAACATAATGTGAATTACAAATTATTAGTAAGGGTAGCACAGTGGCTAAAAACGTGAAGTATAAAATTCGGTTGCATTTGGGTTGCAAGTGTATCCTCTTTATTGTCCAATTTTATGAAAAAGAGCAGTACACGAAACAGTGCAAACGAAACACCGGGCGAAGGTTTAGCCTTATCAAAAAGACTCTTATATTTGCTTCTTGAACTAGCATGGGGGATTAAGCGCTTTGTCGGCTGATAAAAGGCGGCAGACGCAGGTACCCGAAACTAACTAACTAAATACGGATCTACATGACGACAAAATCATCTAAAATCATCTATACTATAACAGATGAAGCGCCTGCCCTGGCAACGCGCTCTTTCCTACCCATTGTGCAGGCGTTCACCAAAGCTGCCGACATCGAAGTAGAGACCAGAGACATTTCCCTGGCTGGCCGCATCATCGCTACTTTCCCGGAGAACCTTTCCGAGGAGCAGAAGCAGTCGGATGACTTGGCGTACCTGGGCGATCTGGCCAAAACACCAGAAGCAAACATCATCAAACTGCCTAACATCAGCGCTTCTATACCTCAGCTGACAGAGGCGATCAAAGAATTGCAGTCGCAAGGCTACAACATCCCGGACTATCCAGCTGATCCTAAGAACGACACTGAGAAAGAAGCAAAGGCTCGATACGCCAAAATTCTGGGTAGCGCCGTGAACCCGGTGCTGCGCGAAGGTAACTCTGATCGCCGTGTGGCCGATGCGGTGAAGCAGTACGCTAAGAAACACCCACACTCCATGGGCAAGTGGTCATCTGACTCTAAAACGCACGTAGCCCACATGACGGGCGGCGACTTCTACGGCAGCGAGCAGTCTGTGGTGGTAGACAAAGCAACCGATGTGCGCATCGAGTTTGTAGGCGCTAACGGCGAGACCAAAGTACTGAAAGACAAAGTAGCCCTGAAGGCTGGCGAAGTGATGGACTCGTCTGTGATGAGCCGCAACGCATTGCGTTCGTTCCTGGAGAAAGAAATAGCGGAGGCCAAAGAGCAAGGCATCCTGCTGTCGCTGCACCTGAAAGCGACCATGATGAAAGTGTCTGACCCTATTATGTTCGGCCATGCGGTGACGGTGTTCTTCAAAGACACTTTCGCAAAACATGCTGCTACTTTTAAGGAAATCGGTGTGGATGCAAACAACGGTCTGGGCGATGTATATGCCAAGATCCAGAACCTGCCAGCTGATAAGCGTTCTGAAATAGAAGCTGATTTAAAAGCAGAGATGACGCAGCGTCCTGAACTGGCGATGGTAAATTCTGACAAAGGCATCACCAACCTGCACGTGCCAAGCGACGTGATCATCGACGCGTCTATGCCAGCGGCTATCCGTTCGTCTGGCCAGATGTGGGGACCGGATGGCCAACTGCATGACACCAAAACGATCATTCCAGACCGCTCTTATGCACAGATCTACCAGGAAGTGATCCAGTTCTGCAAAGAGAACGGCGCTTTCGACCCGACCACCATGGGTACGGTTCCGAACATCGGTCTGATGGCGCAGAAAGCGGAAGAGTACGGCTCGCACGACAAGACGTTCGAAATGACTGCGGCCGGTACAGTACGCATCGTGGATGCAGACGGCAACACGCTGATGGAGCAGAAAGTAGAGGAAGGCGACATCTTCAGAGCCTGCCAGACCAAAGACCTGCCGATTCAGGACTGGGTGAAACTGGCCGTTACCAGAGCCCGCATCACGAACACGCCTGCTATTTTCTGGCTGGACCCCCAGCGCGCTCACGACGCCAACCTGATTCAAAAAGTAGAAAAATACCTGCAGGACCACGACACGAATGGTCTTGAGATCAAGATCATGTCGCCGGTAGAAGCCATGCGCTATACCTGCGAGCGTGCCAAAGCGGGCAAAGACACGATCTCGGTAACCGGCAACGTACTGCGCGACTACCTGACTGACCTATTCCCGATCATCGAGCTGGGCACCAGCGCCAAAATGCTTTCAATCGTTCCGTTGCTGGATGGCGGCGGCCTGTTCGAAACAGGTGCGGGCGGTTCTGCACCGAAGCACGTGGAGCAGTTCGTAGAAGAGAACTACCTGCGTTGGGATTCGCTGGGTGAGTTCCTGGCCCTGGCGGTATCGCTGGAAGACCTGGCTTACAAAACCAAGAATGAGAAGGCCGAAGTGCTGGCAGAAGCCCTGAACAAAGCGAACGCGGAGTTCCTGGAAAAAGATAAGTCGCCGGCCCGTAAAGTGGGTGGCATCGACAACCGCGGCAGCCACTTCTACCTGGCCCTATACTGGGCACAGGCGTTGTCCGAGCAGTCGAAGAACCAGGAACTGAAAGACAGGTTCTCGAAGCTGGCGCAGGAGCTGACCGACAACGAGCAGAAGATTGTAGATGAGCAGATCGCCGCACAGGGCAAGCCAGTTGACATCGGCGGTTACTACCACCCGAACGAAGAGAAAACCAGCAAAGCCATGCGTCCGAGTGAGACGTTGAATGCGGCTTTGGCTAGCTTCTAGTCAGAGGTATAGAGTTTAAAACAAGAAAGGCTGCCTGAGCGATCAGGTGGCCTTTTTATTTATATGTTAACTCGTTCAAGGTATACCTACACCTCATCCTTGACAATCCTTGACAATCCTTGACAATGCTGTATGGACTTCTCCTTCCATTCTATGCCTCAGTCGGCTTCCCAGGTATACCTTGAGCGACCTAGCCAATTTTTTTTAATAGAGCCTCGCCTCTACTAGTTGTAACGTACTTTTGGTTTTTACTACTCGGCTTATCAGGAATAGTAAGTTGTAAGAAGTTTGATTGAATAAGTGGCTGAATATATTTCCTATAACTAGCAGCACCAGCATCCATACCTAACTCAGTCAATATACTAAGCCTACTGTGTGGCTTTCTGCATAGTAGAAGTATATTTTTAGTAGAGAACACATCTTGAACATCGGGTAAAGGAAGGAAGTTTGCGTGAATAGGCAGTGTAACAAGAAAGTAGCTTCTTGATTCATCTGTGTCAAACACGGGATTTGGAGAACCATTGAGATTCATAGTTCTTCTTATTTTAGGAATTCCAGTACCCCTTCCTTCTGTTAATCTTAGTTCTTTAAGAAAATCCCCTATTCTCCTGTTTCTGTAACTTCTTGCAACAATTCTATCCTTCTTCAAATCTTCATTATTAACTGGAGGTACAGGGCCAGGAAAAGAAAGAATCTCAATTCTATCTAGTCTAATATTTACTTCGATAGGATCTTCTAACTCATAACTCCGATGAAATACGGCATTAGCCAAAGCTTCTTCAATAGCAGCAAAAGGATAATTGTAGAACCTTTGGGCCTCAGCTTGATTAGGTACTTTTCTTACTCTTTCTGCAATTATATTATTTTGAATAAATTGTAGAGCATTCTTAAGTTGAATATGAATAGGGCCTTCAAAAATCCTCTCTTCAAGTTCATCTCCTATGGAATCAAAGTATCTTACTACATCAATTTTTGCACCCTTAAAAATTTTTATAGGGTGATCGTTGAACAAGAGTAAGCCAACGTTAACGGGCTTAGTGTATTCTGGAGACCCTTTTACAATTTGTAATTGCTGACACAGTTCTATAAAAGGAATATTGTTTGCTCTCTGATATAGGTCACTTCCTACATCTTTAAGAAAGGAAAGTATTAAAGGGAGTTTCAAGTCATCCATAGATGCTTGGTGATTTATTCTATCATCGAAAGGAATACGGTTCGCGAGCTCATACAATTGCCTTTCTTCATCAGGTATTGCCTTCAGAATTGGAGCCCTTCCTAATATAGAAGTTATAAATGGGGTTCGGAACAATATTTTTTGGACATTTATAGGGACGATTGTCACCGCCAGTTGCCCATAATACAAGAATATGCTTTCCTTGAAAAAACTCTACCGAAGAAACAGGGAAGTACGCAGGAATGATTCTGTTGCATATCTCAAGTAGCTTCCTCTGGCAAGCGTCAATTTGTTCTGGGAGGAGACCTTTTGGTGGTAATACAGGCATCCCGTTCCTTTCTGCAATGCCTACAATTATGTAGCCTCCCCCTAAGTTGTGAAAATCGTTCGCAAACGCACATAAAGAATGCATTATCTCTTCTGGATTCCAAGATTCTTTGAATTCAATTCGCTCACTTTCCACAGTGGTGGCATTTATCAAATCATTTAGATTTATAGGGAGGCCTGGCATAAATAATTTTATACTCTTTTAAAAAATCAAATAAAGGTAAAAGATATTATTTTTTAATTAGGTGAAGCAAAAGAATCATCAATGGAAGATAGTTAAATATGTATAGAATTCTCTCATTCTGCAAGGTTAATGATAGCATAACTTGTAGCTGACAAATATTTACCGGTTCCCGCTTCGCTATAACTAGCGATATCAAATTTAAAGTGCCGTTACTGTTCTTACCGAAACAACTCCAAAATCAAACACCCGAGATCCTACGCCTAACCTTTCATTTGATTAACTTTGAAGCTAAGGTATAGTCAGCTTGGTAGGTATAGCGACTGCCTGAGAAGAGACAATGGAAGAGCAATACCCACCGTTCGAACCTTTTAACAGCGCAGACGACCCAGAGTCGCTATTTGCGGCATACTTTGCTTCTCAACCACAACTTACAGAGTCTTCTTCTGATTCCAGAACAATTATCGTCATCGGGCGACACCGCTACTACAACTTATTTAGTGCCCAGTTGGTCTACTGCAGCCTGAGCAGTACGGGTGAACTCAAAGCGCCTTTTACAGTCCTGAACCCGCTCGAACAGGTATGGCGGACCGAAAAGCCGGACGAGTTGAAATTCTACAGCGCCATTGCCCGCTTCCAGAGTTTCTATGAAAAGTCAGCGACGGATGCAGCCAGTTTTAAGGCGCTGGTGCGCAATCCGCTCCGCTATACCTTCTACCTCCACGATAGCGAAATTTCCGAGAAAATAACGCCGCGCTCCATTGCTCCTGTTCAGGTGACCCAGCCACAGATGGATTTTAAGGTGCGCATTGGGTTGAACAGCGATGTGTTTAGCATCACAAGCGATTTGTTTATAAACGGCACGTATTACCCCCTTAGCCGCATCCATGTTCGGTATGAGCATTTTTTGGTGGCCGATGATGCCTGGTACCTGTGCTCCAACCTACACCTGCCTGCCGTAATAGCCTATTTCAAAAAGCACGACCAGAAGTTGCATTTGCCGCACGATGCCTTTCTGCAATTTCAGCAGCAGGTGCTGACTAAGATTGACACGCATGTGCCTGTGGAGTATACCTACCTGAAGCTCGCCACCAAAGCGCAATTGCGGAGCAGAGGTTTTAACCAGAAGCTGGAAAAGGTGCTATACCTGATCGAGTCGGAGAATTATGTGCTGCTGCATCCCTTCGTACGATATGGCGAAATCGAGATTCCGCTGCTGTCGAATAAGCTGATTTATGATCAGGATAACATGGGCAGACCTTTCTATGTGGCGCGGAACACCGAGTTAGAAACAGCCTATACCAAGTTGCTAATACAGCAGCACCCGCACTTCTGGGAGCAGTTGGATAACATGCTCGACTACTTCTACCTGCACAAGGAGCGCTTCCTGGACGAGGCTTGGTTCCTGGATGTCTTCGACAACCTGGCTGCGCATGGAGTTACGATTCTGGGTTTTAACGACCTGCAGGGCAACAAACTCAACCAGCACAAAGCCACAGTGGCTATACAGGTAGACAGCGGACTCAACTGGTTTAATGTGACGGTGAACGTGAAGTTCGGACGTAAAAAAGCTTCGATCAAGCAGCTGAAGAAGGCGGTCGTAAACAAGAGCAAGTACGTGCTGCTAGACGATGGCACCATGGGCATTATACCTGAAGAGTGGCTACAGAAGCTAAAAGTTTATTTCGACACAGGTATAGTGGAGGAAGAGCAACTGCAAATTCCCAAAACAAACTTTGCCGTGCTCACGGAGTTGTTCGAAGACTACATGCTGGACGAGCAGGTGCACAAGGAGCTGTGGTGGTACCAGGCGCAGCTGAGCAACGTGGAGAACATTGCCACAGCGCCCGTGCCAGCCGGACTGCAGACCACGCTTCGGCCATACCAGTTGCAGGGCCTGAGCTGGCTCAACTTCTTAGACGATCTGCAATTTGGCGGCTGCCTCGCCGATGACATGGGCCTGGGCAAAACAGTGCAGGTAATTGCGTTCATGCTGTTGCTGCAGGAAAAACGGGAGCGGCAAACACACCTCTTGGTCGTGCCTACCTCGCTTATACCGAACTGGCAGGCGGAGCTGGACAGGTTCGCGCCATCGCTGCAAGTACTCGTACACCACGGTCCAAACAGGGCAAAGAGCACAGACGCTTTCCAGCAATACGATGTGGTCATCACCACCTACAACACGCTACTCACTGATATTGTCTTTCTGAAGAAATACACCTTCGGCTATACCTTCCTGGACGAGTCGCAGAACATCAAGAACCCAAACTCGCAGCGTTACAAAGCAGCTTGCTTGCTGCAGTCACGCAACAGGGTGGTGCTTACAGGTACGCCTTTTGAAAACAATACCTTCGATATTTATGCGCAGCTTTCCTTTGTCAATCCAGGTTTGCTGGGCACCAGGACCTACTTTCGAAACACGTACTCCATGCCCATCGACAAGTTTAAGGACAGGCGCAGCGCACAGGCTTTGCAGGAGCGGATTGGCCCCTTTGTGCTGAGAAGAACAAAGGCCGAAGTAGCCAAAGAACTTCCTGACAAGACGGAAATGGTCCTTTACTGCGAAATGGGAGAGGAGCAGCGCAAGGTATACGACACAGCCGAGCAGGAATTCAGAGACTACATTAACGCCAGCGGGGAAGAGGAACTGACCAAGCACCCGATGCATGTGTTGCGCGGCATCACCAAACTGCGCCAGATTTGTAACTCTCCATTACTAACCGGCGATGCGAAGCTTTTCTCAGATACATCTGCTAAGATACAGGTGCTCATGCAACAGATACAGAATGTGGCGCGGCATCACAAGGTGCTGGTGTTCTCCCAGTTTGTCGGTATGCTGGACCTGATCAAGAAAGAGCTGGTAAAAGAGAATATCAAATTCTCGTACCTCACCGGCAGCACGCGCAACAGGGGCGAAGTGGTGAACCAGTTCCAGACGGATGACGAGATCCGGGTATTTCTGGTGAGCCTGAAAGCGGGTGGCACAGGCCTTAATTTAACAGCTGCCGATTACGTGTTTATTGTGGACCCTTGGTGGAACCCAGCCGTCGAGAACCAGGCCATCGACCGAAGCTACCGGATCGGGCAGGAGAAAAAAGTAATAGCCGTGCGGCTCATTTGCCCCAATACCGTGGAGGAAAAGATTCAAGTCCTGCAGGAGAGCAAGTCTAAACTGGCCACCGATCTGGTAACAGCCGATAATAGCTTTTTCAGTTCGCTCACCAAAGACGATTGGCTGAACCTGAGTAGTAACAGTAGTCAGTAAGGAAGCCTGGTTCGCAGCAGGAAGTACCAGGCGTAGGCTACATTCATTGGTCATATTCTAGTCCCGGCATCTGAGGAAAGCTAAGGTATAAGAGTTCCCTTCTTCGCTTTCTGATTCTTGTAGTAGCTATACCCCAACCCCAACACACCGCCAGCCAGCGCCGTACAGCCATACCCTATCAGAAACCCGTAAGCTCCGCTTTCGGCACCCAGCCAGAGCGAGGCGACAAGTGCAAGAGTACCCGACACGAGAAGTACGATCGCTTTGGTGTAGTTCATCTTGTTTTCCATGTCCTGAGTCAATTAAGTAAATACCTGTTGAAGTCCGCATCAAGCGCAGGTATACCTGTGGATAATTGCCTAATGCCTATACCAATATAGAAATTAAAACAAGACGAATTATACCTATTATACCAACTTGACAATCGACTGGATCAACCAGCGTTTTTTTTCTGGAAAACGGATTCCAATGCGCTATACCTGCTGTGCAAAACAACAGGACGCGAAAAAGAGAGCTAGGACGAAGGGGCCTCCTGGGGGCATCGTATACCTACCACAAACCAAAGTAAGTGAGCAGCCAGAAGTAGACGTACGTGATGAAGAGACTGCATACACCTATCACGACGCCGTTGATGATAAAATCCTTCGAGGTAAGTTCGCCAGATGAGTAGGCGATGGCGTTGGGAGGCGTGCTGATGGGCAACGCCATGCTACTACCGGCCATCACGGCCAGCCCGATCGCCATGAACTTCACATTCACACCCTCCAATTGGTGCGCCATCGACATGGCCATAGGTATAAACAGGATTGCCGTAGTGGTGTTGGACATAAAAGTGCCGACCACCAGCGTGGTAGTAAAGATGATCAGGACAATCCATTCGCTCTCCAGCGGCATTGAGCTGGCGATTACTTGATCAAGGCCGGTGAGGCTCATACCCTGCCCAAGTGCCAGACCGCCCGCAATCACAAACAGGATGTTCCATTCAATTCTGTTGAACTCCTTTACAGAAAGCAGCCCCGTGGCTGTGAACATAATGGCCGGAAATAAGGCCACCACAGCCGACGGAATGCCATGCAGGCTGTCCGTGAGCCACAGGAGCACCGTAATCGTGAATACGATGATCACAAAGATGCCTTCTCCGCCAAACGGTTTGGTTTCAACAGGCGTCAGCATTAAGGGTGTTTCAGGTTTATACCTGTACCAGAGCAACTGAAAAAGGATGAACAGCAGTATTACCACGAGCGGGAACATGATCACCATCCAGGTCAGAAAGTCGATTGGTACCCCATCTTTTGCCAGCAGTCCGACCGCGATAGCATTGGGCGGAGAGCCGATGGGCGTCATGAGACCGCCAATGCTAGCCGAGAAAGGTATAGCCAGCGTGAGGCCTTTGCGAAACGTGTTGCCCGCCGGAACAAAAGCAAGCAAAGACGCTGTGAGCGTAATCATCATAGCGGTAGTGGCGGTGTTGCTTATCCACATGCCAAAAATGGTGGTGCACACGATCACACCGAGCAGAGCGCTTTTGGCAGACAACCCGAAGATCCGCAGCATCGCACTCGACAGGTATACATCCACGTTCACCTTTACCCCAACCCTCGCGAGTATAAAGCCACCCAAGAAGAGATAAATGATGGGGTCTGCCAACGGTGCCAGAAAACTTTGGTAAGGTATGGCTGCTATACCTGGCGTCTGCAACATACCCCATTCCCCCGGATTGCCCAGCAGGATAATCTGAGCTCCTATAATGAGAAGCGAGGTAGCGAAAAGCGGAATGATTTCAGTAGCCCAAAGCAAAGCCGCCGTTACCAGGATGCCTGTCATATAAGCAACCGGAGGGGAGTAATCGGTTGTTTCCAGTATGATCCAACTCGACAACATGCCAATGATGACAAACCCAAAAAACGTCAGCAACCGTTTCACTCTGGGAAGCTGCAGCTCTGTTTTGATTCTGTACAAGCGCTTTATTCTTTTGTCCATCATGCTAAACTAGCCCGTTTGCCAAAGGTATCCATTATCCTCCTAAGATGTAGGCAAATACGGGAGGGGCTTAGATTGAGATACTTTCTTGAACTCGGCTATACCTGTGTGAATGCTCAGCGCTCTTTCAGACTCTAAGACTGCTATCTGAGACCGATCTTCCGGACACACATATCCGGAAGCACTTCTGCTGGGGACATCTTGGTCCCCGTATACCCGCAAAGCAGGCAAATGTGCAACAGGCTCTTTCGGATTGATCAATCCGAAAACTTAATAGAGGGCCCCCACCCCCAACGGCAGGGGATTTCCTAATCCCCATATACCTGCAGACCCACGCACGGGGACGCGGACATCCTCAACAGTTGGGAATAAGGGCCCTCTGTAAAGCCTCGGGGCATGGATATTCTAAAGAGCGTTGCTTTGGCTGATGACATTGAAGTAGGTATAAAACAAAATCGGCAGCCCAATCAGGCTGCCGCTTTTGTTTATAAGGTATAGCACCAAGGCTTAGTATCCGAACACCTGCTCCAGTGTCAGTTGCTTCACTTTACCATACTTCTCTAATTCCTTAAAGTTCAGACGGTCTTTAGAGCCAATTACGAGTATCGCCTGCGGCTGGCCGCTCACAAACTGCTTCTGGAATGCCTGCAGCTGGTCAAAGGTTAGGCTGTTGGCGCTTTCGTACACGTCCTTGCGGATGTCGTAGTCCAGGCCGAGGCGCTTGGCACGCTCGTAGTCGAACAGGATAGACGACTTGGTGATGCGCTCCGAAGAGATGCTGTTGCGCACCGATGCCTTCGCGAGGTTGAAGTTCTCATCTGCCAGTGGCATGTTGGTCAGGAGTTCCTGCATACCTGCCATCGCCTCAGGCAACTTGTCTGACTGCGTACCAATGTAGGATTGGATGTAGTTTGAGCGGTCTTTCTTGCTGGCTGTGCTGTAGCTAGAGTAAGCCGAGTAAGCCAGCGCCTTTGACTCACGCAGCTCCTGAAACACAATCGAGCTCATACCTGCGCCGAAGTACTGGTTGTACAAACGGATAGTCGGCACCATTTCTTTCTTAAAAGCATCGGCTTTGGTCAGGAAGATCAGCTCGGCCTGCACCATGTTGTAATCTACCCAGTATACCGTCGGTTGCTTGATATCCAGCTCGGCGTATGCCTTCTCGGCCGGTACCGGCTTCAGCTTGGCTGGCACGATGTGGCCTGCGTTCAGCGTCGTTACCAGAGCGTCTGTTTCACGTGGGCCATAGTACAGCACACGGTGCTCGTAAGTCGGGATGCTCTTGATCAGGTTCACCAGTTCCTGCGGCTTCACAGCCTTCAGTTCCTTCTCCGACAGCACGTTTGTGAACGGGTTCTTCGGACCGTACTTGGCATAATTTACCAGTGCTTGGTTCAGGATAACGCCTTTGTTCAGCTTGGCATCGTTGCGGGCCTTCAGTATACCTTGCACCATGTCGTCAAGGGCTTTCTGATCCGCTTTCGGGTTTTGTAGCACGCTCTCAAACAGGGCCAGTGCTGGCTCAAAGTTCTCATCGAGGCCAGACAGCGTTACGTATACCTGGTCGCCGGAAGAGGACACATTAAAGGAAGTACCCAGTTTGTAAAACTCTTTCTTGAGTTCTTCGGCCGTATACTTGTCTGTTCCCAAAAAGCGGAGGTAGTTCACTGCCATGCCTAGCTTTTGGTCGTTGTCGGTGCCCATGTCCAGAATGTAATACATCTGGAACAAGCCATTCTCGTTGTTTTTGGTGTAAAGAAGCGGAATATTGTTTTTCAGCTTGGCCTCTTTGATATCGGCTTTGTAATCCACGAACACAGGCGAAAGTTCCGAAACTTCCTGTGTCATAAAGTTCTGATAGTAAGCCGATTGTGCGTCACGGTTAACCGGCACTGGCGTAATGCTTGGCTTATCTACTTTCTGGGCGGTGGCATTCTTATCGTTGCGCTTGTACACCAGCACGTAGTTGTTGCCCAGGTACTTGTTGGCAACTTCCATAACATCCTGCTTCGTTATTTTGGCAAACTGCTCCGGGCGCTTCACATAATCGGCCCACGGAATGTCGTAGATGAAGGCCGTCACAAAAGCATCGGCACGTTCAGAGTTGCGCTCGTAGGCACGCATCAGGCTGATCTTGTTGTCGTTGATGATGGCCGGGATCAACTCGTCGTCAAACTTGCCCTGCTTCACTAGTTCTACCTGCGCCAGCAGCATGTTCTTTACCTCGTCCAGGCTCTGACCCTGGCGTGGCGAGCCACCCAAACGGAACACTGAGTAGTCTTTCATCTGGTTGTCGTAGCCATAGGCCTGCAACACTTTCTGCTGCTGGTTCAGGTTCAGGTCAATCAGGCCGGCCTGTCCGTTGTAGAGGATGGCGCTGATCATGCTCAGCACCTGCGCGTCGCGTGAGCTCATGCCCGGGAAGCGGTAGGCGATGGACACGTTCTCAGCGCTCGGGCCGCTTACTTCTTTCACGATTGGCTGCGCGATGGGCTTCTCCTGGGCTACTGTAAAAGTAGGTGCCGTACTCGGCTTCAGCTTGCCAAAATGCTCATCAATCATGCGGATGGTTTCATCAAAGTCGATGTCACCGCTGAGTGCTACAGCCATGTTGTTCGGCACATAGTATTCATCAAAGTATTTCTTAATTGCCGTGATAGACGGGTTCTTAAGGTGCTCCACCGTACCGATGGTGGTCTGTGTGCCGTACTGGTGGGTCGGGAACATGGCCGCGTTCAGCGTCTCCATTACTTTCCAGCCGTCATTGTCGAGGGTGCGGTTCTTCTCTTCGTACACTGCCTCCAGCTCGGTGTGGAACAGGCGTGGCACCAACTCACCGAAGCGGTGGGCCTCCAACGCTACCCAGCGCTCCAATTGGTTGCTCGGGATGTCGTTGGTGTAGACAGTCTGCTCTACAGAGGTATAGGCGTTGGTACCTTTGGCTCCGATAGCGCCCAGGATCTTGTCGTACTCATTGGCCACGGCATAGGTAGCTGCTACACCCGAGATGGAATCAATCTGGTGGTAAATTTTTTTGCGCTGGGCTGGGTCTGTAGTGTTGCGGTGCTTTTCGTAGAGGGCCTCAATCTTGTCGAGTTCGGCTTTCTCTTTGGCCCAGTCCTGGGTACCCAGTTGGCTCGTGCCCTTAAATACCATGTGCTCAAGGTAGTGTGCCAGACCAGTCGCATCGGCCGGGTCGTTCTTAGAGCCTGCACGCACTGCTATAAAGGTCTGCACACGCGGCGCATCTTCATAGTCCGTCAGGTATACCTTCAGGCCATTGTCCAGGGTATAGACGCGGGCGTTGAGCGGGTCGTTCGGAACGGTTTCGTATTTATACTCCTTCTGCGCCGATGTGGTCTCAGCGGTTTCGCTGGCTGACTGGGTTTGATACGTCTCGTTCTTGCATTGCGTGAGCGTGAGCGCCGACGCAACCAATAACAACGATAATCCTTTTTTCATGGGTGTGATGTTAGGTATTGAATAAGGTATAGCACAACAAAAAGGCCGAGTCACGAAGCTTCCGGGGAGAAAGCCTCATGACTCACCTTGTGTTTTAATTAGAACTTTACAAATATAAAATATTTTCTGAATTAGAAATCGGTGTCTAGACCGAATCGCTGCTTTAAATCGACGAGCACCGGGTATTTCTCGGCCAGGTAGTTGAATTTATCCTGTGAAGTGTACAGTTTATTTCCTTCCTGTACCTCCATTACCTCGGCTCTCAGTTTGATGCTGCGGTTTCCTGTTTCCTGCTTCAACTCGCGCAGGATCTCCGGGCGCAGACTCGTGAACTGGTCCATCATTACATGGTTCTCCAGGTGCAGCACGATCTCGTTGCCTTCCCCGATGTGGAACTGGCGGTTCAGCAAGGTATACTCCATCATGTTTTCGCCTTTTTTGCGGCGCAGGATGGCATGCCATACCGTGTTCAGACGGGCTTGGTCGAGTGGGGCTGCGGCACCGTAAGCGGCTTCATCTTCTTCCTCGGCTATCGCCACATCAGCTACAGCCACAGGAGGGTTCTGCAGATCCTTGAGGCTGGGTAGTTTTCCGAGCTTCTTTTGAGGTGGCACAGGTATAGACGCCCGCTGTAGGGGAGGAGTGGGAGTAGCCTGCGCCTGAGGCGGTGTCAGGTGCGCATCCGGCGTGACCTGCTGTTGCTTAGGGGGCTGCTGCAGGTCCTGCGATGGCACATGGCCGGCTTGGTGCGGTTGCTGCAAGCTTTCGGAAGGTATAGCCGTGCCCTGTTGCTGCATGGCAGCCGAAGGCACTGCGCCACCCGAAGGTTGCATGGCCGCAGAAGGTATAGCCGGGGCACCTGCAGGTTTGGTAGCGGCTGGTGCCGGGGCTGCTACCTTAGCTTTTTTTAACTCGGTTCCTTCCTGCGCGAAACTAAAGGCCGCATTCAGGTGTGCCAGTTTCATCAGGCACAGCTCCACATGCAGACGCTGGTTTTTACTACTCTTGTAGTTGGTGTCGCAAGTGCTCACCAGGTTCAGCCCCGATAGCAGAAACGACACAGAGGACTTCTGCGACTGCTCTGCATACCTGGCTTTGATGTTGTCTGATACTTCCAGCAGTTGTACTGTCTGAACATCTTTGCACACCAGCAGACTGCGGAAGTGCTCGCCTATACCGATCAGGAAGTTGTGCGAATCAAAACCGTTCTTCAGAATCTCGTCGAACAGCAGCAGCGCCCCTGACAAGTTCTGTTCCAGCAAATGGTCTGTCAGCCGGAAATAATAGTCGTAGTCCAGGATGTGCAGGTTCTCGACCGTGGCCTTGTAGGTCACATTGTGGCCTGAAAAGGTCACCATCTGGTCGAAAATAGACAGGGCGTCGCGCAGGGCACCGTCTGCTTTCTGCGAGATCAGGTGCAGGGCGTCGGGTTCGGCCTGTATGTTTTCCTTTTGGGCGATGTTGCCGAGATGGCGCACCATGTCCTCGATCCGGATTCTGTTGAAATCAAAGATCTGGCAGCGCGACAGAATGGTTGGGATGATCTTGTGGCGCTCGGTGGTGGCCAGTATGAAAATGGCATAGGCAGGTGGTTCTTCCAGCGTCTTCAGGAATGCGTTGAAGGCCTGGTTCGAGAGCATGTGCACCTCGTCTATGATGTAGATCTTGTATTTGCCGGTCTGTGGGGCGTAGCGCACCTGTTCCACCAGGTTGCGAATGTCCTCCACGGAGTTGTTAGAGGCAGCATCGAGTTCGTGGATGTTAAACGAGCTGTTGGAGTTGAAGCTGCGGCACGATTCGCATTCGTTGCAGGCCTCTACCTCCGGGGTGATGTTCTGGCAGTTAATGGTCTTTGCCAGGATACGGGCACAGGTTGTTTTACCCACACCACGCGGCCCGCAAAATAGGAATGCCTGGGCCAAATGGTGGCTGCTGATGGCGTTTTTGAGGGTGTTGGTGATATGGTGCTGCCCCACCACGCTGTCGAACGTGGCCGGACGGTATTTACGCGCTGATACTACAAAATTTTCCATTACCTACAAAGATAATCAATCTGATGCTCAGATGGGAGAGCTTTTTATACAGTAGTTTTCCCAAGGTTTATCCACAGTGCGAAATGAATAAGGCCGTGGGAAAGGTAGTAAAATTTTTCTCTGATTGCATCTTGCGTAGCCTATATATGAAATAAACTATACGAGTGGAAAAGTCCCCGGTCTACCTATTTATTAAGCTGAATAATTAAGCTTGACTTTGATTTTTATAACGTTGTAGTGGTATTTTTATAGTTACTTTTATCGCTTATTATTCCTGTTTTTCATGTCGTAAGCTCTTTACTTTTAGGAGGTTATTTACTCCGATCCAACAATCCGTGCCTTCCAACCGAGATTGTCAAACTCTTAAAAACATAGCGCATGAAAACACGTGTACAACTGCACTGGCAACTTCTGTTGCTGGTCTTATTCCTGTGTGGCACTTTTACCACCTACGGGCAGGGAAGGTCCGATCAAAGAGCCGTTCCGCAGGCTGCTCTGAATCACATTCAGAAAAACAAACAACAACTCGAATTAGAAGACGAGGATATCGCTGAGCTCGAACTGGCCAGCGAATCTGAAAGCCCTAAAAGTGGCATGAAGCATCTGTACATCAAGCAACTCTACAGAGGGATTGAAGTGCATGGCGCCGTGACCAACATCAGCATGAGCAAAGAGGGCCGCGTGATTACCATGGGCAACCGCATGCAGAAGCAGGTAGGCAAGCGGGTGAAATCAAATCAGCCGGGCCTGGACGCAGCCGGAGCTGTGGCGGCTGCAGCGCAGCACCTAGGTATAGTTATGAAAGAGCCCCTGACCGTGCAGGAGCGGGGAAATGGCCGCAACAGAGCCGTTACTTTCTCTGAAGCTGGCATCTCGCTGGAACCTATACCTGCCAAGTTGGTTTACCAACTGATGGAGGATGGCAGCCTGCGACTCGCCTGGGAAGTATCGATCTATGAACTGGACGCCCAGAACTGGTGGAACCTCCGCCTGGATGCCACCACAGGCGCTGTGCTGGACAGAGACAACATGGTAGTGCAATGCCAATTCGAGAATGATGGTCCGGGAGGAGCCTTCCTGCACGACGAGCACAGTCACAGCACGGCCTCCCCCTATGTAGCGGCGCCACAGGCAAGCATCGTACAGGTGACCAACGCCTACAACGTTTTCGCCATGCCGCTGGAAAGTCCCACCCATGGGCCACGCTCTATCGTGAGTACTTCTGCCGCTAACCAGTTAGCTTCGCCGCAGGGCTGGCACACCGAAACCAGAACACGCGGCAACAATGTGTACGCCTACGAAGACCCGAACAACAACAACAGCTGGAGCACCAATTACAGTCCCGATGGTGGGCAGGAGCTAAGCTTTGACTTTCCGATCGACTTCACCAAACCGCCGGTGGTTAATCGTAATGCAGCGATCACCAACCTGTTTTACTGGAACAACGTGATCCACGATGTGTGGTACCAGTATGGCTTCGACGAGGCCAGCGGCAATTTCCAGCTGAACAACTACGGAAGAGGCGGATCGCAGGGTGACCCGGTGCTGGCTGAGGCACAGGACAACCGCAACGGTACTTCCCGCAACAACGCCAACTTCTCTACACCAGCCGACGGCTTCGCCCCGCGTATGCAGATGTACCTGTGGAGCAGCCCGCCTGACCCCGATATGGTAACGGTAATCTCCCCGTCCTCTGTGGCCGGCAGTTATCCGGCAACAGAAGCGGCCTGGGCCCGCAAACTCACCTCAGATCCTGTGGTAGGCAAACTCGTGGTAGGGCAGGGCACCTCCGGTCTTCCGCAGGAGGGCTGTGGCGCGCTGACAAACACCTTGGAAGTTGCCGGAAACATTGCCGTGGCCTATAGAGGAACCTGTCCGTTTACGGAGAAAGTGGAAGCTGCCCAACTGGCGGGCGCTATCGCTGTGATCGTGATCAACAATGCTCCCGGAGCGCCGATTGCGATGGGCGGTACCCCAACTATGCCTATCACCATACCTGCTGTGATGATCAGCCAGGAGGCAGGTGCGCTTCTCAGAGCGAGAATAGATGCCGGTGAGGAAGTGATTGTTCGCTTGAAGGATGACGGCAAACCGGAAATTGACGGTGACTTCGACAACGGCATCATCGTGCATGAGTACGGCCACGGTATCTCCAATCGTCTGACAGGCGGACGTACCATCGTAAACTGCCTCAACAACGCCGAGCAGATGGGCGAGGGCTGGAGCGACTGGTTCGGCCTGATGATGACCATGAGGCCGGGCGACACAGGTGCCAAAGTAAGAGGCATCGGTACCTATGCCAAAGGCCAGCCAACGGATGGTCCGGGCATTCGCCCTGCGCCTTACTCTACTGACTTCGGGGTGAATTCACATACCTATGCCTCCACAAACAACCCAGCTATCAGCCAGCCGCATGGGGTTGGTTTTGTATGGTCCACGATGCTGTGGGACATGACCTGGGCGCTGATCGACAAATACGGTTTTGATGAAGACCTGTACAACGGCAAAGGTGGCAACAACATGGCCATGCAACTGGTGATCGACGGGCTGAAACTGCAGGCTTGCCGCCCTGGCTTTGTGGATGGTCGCGATGCGATTTTGCTGGCTGACCGTCAGAATTACGAGGGCGCCAACCAGGAGCTGATCTGGAAAGTGTTCGCCAGAAGAGGTGTGGGCCACAGTGCCGACCAAGGCTCCAACCTTAACCGTTTCGACCAGGTAGAGGCTTTTGATCTGCCGGAAACATACGCCTGTACTACCCCGCTTACCCTGGAAGCAGTTGCTACTTCGGATGTATACACAGGCGGTGTGGCTTCAAACCTATACCTAGGTTACGGTCCGCAGAACGTGCGTCTGCAGGCCGGTGGCGATGCTGACAACGAGTATACCTGGAGCGGTGCCGAAGGCTTGAGCGCGACAACAGGCGCCAGTGTTATCTTCACACCAACAGCAGCCGGTACCTATACCTTCACGGTGCGTGCCGTTAACGGCGATGGCTGTACCAAGCACCAGTCGATCACGATCACAGTAGTAGACGTACGCTGTGGCGATAACAAGAAGAAAGACAAAGTACTGGTGTGCGTGGATGGCGTGGCTGAATGCGTTGAACCTAAAGCTGTGAATTCCCTGCTGACTAAAGCGAATGGCACACTGGGTAACTGCGGCTTGTCTGCTACTGCTACTGCAACTGCCAAGGCTGAGATCAGCGCCGAGAGAATGGCCTTGCGTGCTGTGCCTAACCCATTCGGTGCAAAAACGGATATCGGCTTTACGCTAACAGAGGACGGCAGCTATACACTTGAAGTGCTCGATATGAGAGGGACCGTAGTAGCTGTCCTGGCCCACAGCACGGGCAGAGCCGGTGAGCATAAAGTTTACGAGTTTGAGAAAGGCAAACTGGCAAACGGCCTGTACATCGCCAGACTGGTGACAGACGAAGGTGTGTCCTTTATCCGAATCGTGATGCAAAAATAATGCGTGTTTAACTATCCTAACGAGGCGGGGCCGGTGATTCATTTCATCGGCCTTTGCTTTTTTGTTCGCTGTTATAGCAAAGGTATAGCCGGATTTATATCCGTATACCTATGCCTATACCGATCACCAGGTATACAAACTAGTACCCGTGTACTGTTCCTGATTCTCGATTATTTCGCTGTAGTACCAGCATAACAGTTCATCATTATTCATCTACCTATACCTAGCGCACCGCATCGTAGCCACCTGGTATACCTTTCCTGGAGAGCACGAACTGCCACAGCTGGTTATTGCGGGCCCGAAAGGAACCGGCGCTGGACAGCAGGTAGTAACTCCACATCCGGTGGAAACGCTCTCCATACTCACCCTGCAACTCGGGCCAGTGCTGGTTGAAATTCTGGTGCCAGGCCAGCAAGGTACGGTCGTAGTCAGGGCCGAAGTTGTGCAGGTCCTCCACCACAAAAACATGCTCCATGGCAGCACTGAGTTGCCGCAGCGAAGGTATTAGGCAGTTCGGGAAGATGTACTTGTCAATAAAGGGGTCGGGGGAGGTTTTGGAAAAGTTGACACCGATGGTGTGCAGCAGAAAAAGGCCATTGTCTTTGAGGCAACTGGCGGCCGTCTGCATGTAGGTGCGGTGGTTGCGGTGGCCCACATGCTCTGCCATCCCGATCGACACCACGTGGTCAAACTGCTCGCGCACATCGCGGTAGTCCTGCAACCTGATCTCGATGGGCAGTCCCTTGCAAAGCTCGCGGGCCAGCGCCGCCTGCTCCTTCGATACGGTTATACCTACCACTTCCACCCCATACCTTTCGGCCGCATACCTGGCAAAGCTCCCCCAGCCACAGCCAATGTCGAGGATTCGTTGTCCAGGTTGCAGCCGTAGTTTGCGGCAGACCAGGTCGAGCTTGTGCTCCTGGGCCTGGTCTAGGTCTTCGGCATCTTTCCAGTAGGCGCAGCTGTAGACCAGCCGCTTATCAAGCATGCGCTGGTACAGGCCGTTGCCGATGTCGTAGTGGCGCTGGGCATTGCGGGCAGCCTTGCCTTTGGGTTGCAGGTTAATTACTTTAGCCAGCAGCACCTCCAGCACAGTGCGCCAGCCAAACCGGGCATTTCTGTACAAGTCTGCCCGTATGGCTTTGTTCACGAACTCGTCCATACGTTCACAATCCCACCAGCCGTCTATGTACGACTCACCCAACCCAAGTGAGCCCTGGCTAAGCACCCGTTTGTAAAAGCGACTGTCGTGCACTTGCACATCCCAGGGGTTGGGGCCGTTCACGGTGATGCCGGCTGTTGCCAACATGTCAGTTACCTGCTGCTCCAGACTATTCCTTGCCATAGCTTTGTAGGTTAGTAAAAAGATAGAAGAAGCACTATATTGGCCTTGTAACGGCTGGCGTTCGCATAGGTTTTGTGTGCAGGTATAGCAGCAGTGTTTGCCTAGAGTATTGACAATCAATGGCTAAAGCCAGAGAAGGCCAGAGGAGGAGGCTGGTCTGTTATTATCGTTCGTAGAAAGAAACTAAACAGCGTAGATAACGTGTTTTATTGGCACTAGCAGATAGGAATATGCCCAAAAAAGTGTAGATTTGTGGCATACTTCTTGAAGTATAGATCGTAAGAATACGACGTTCTTTAACTTATGGGGATGACTGGAATTGACAGCTTGTGCAGATTGCGTGTAAGCATGTCGGGTGATGAACGTAACACCTGTTAAAAATCCGTTCGAACAATAACTGGCGAATCTAATTACGCCATGGCTGCTTAATCTAGGTATTAAGCACTTGCCATAGTCTCGTGCAGGTTTCGTGAATCTGCTTGCACATCAGAGGCTTCGACTCGATTGACTAGTCTGTGTAAGGGTGCGGTGCACAGGCGAAATAAAGCATCTAAGGAGTGCGCATAAGTTTGACTTATACTTGCAAGCTCCCGACAATCCGAATAAGTCTAAGCATGTAGAAGGCCCGTCGATTTCCTTGTCTGGACCAGGGTTCGAATCCCTGCATCTCCACAACCCTAAGCAGAAAAGCCCCGCTGGCTACAAACCGGCGGGGCTTTTTTGTTTGTTTTGCAGAGCTTAAGCTTTTGGAAAATGAAGAGGCTATACCTGGTAGGTGCTAAAGAGTGCTCCTTACATAGGCTGATACTTGAAGCCTACAGCGATGAGGCGTGCTGCAAGTAACCAAACCTTAAGAAGTCAACTATCTGCTGCATTATCCCCCGTCAGTTCACGCTCATAATATACGAGCTCTTTTTCCAGTGGGTGCTCCAGGTTGGTGCAGTAATAGATGCGTTTGGCGTAGCGCCTCACTGCCAGCTTGAGGCCGGGGTTAACCTTGGCATACACAATGGATCCCTCAGGATATTTATTTTCCATAGCGGTATAGGTAAGTTTATTAATCTAGTTAAGATCTGATTTCTGGGTGGCTTTGGCAGCTTTCTTGGACTGTTTGTCAGCATCCGTTCGGTTCCGCTGCGCTTTTGCCTCCATTTTGGAGGCACGTTTAGCTTGCTTAGCCGCGTAGGCTGCCTCTTTGTCGATGCGCTTAGCCTCTTTTGCATTTGCCTTGGCAACCCGGGCATCTGCCTTCGTGTCTCTTCTCAGATCAGAGGCGTCATTCAGGCGCTGCTTATCGGCTTCTGCTTTTGTTTTTTGCTGTTCTGTTATGCGCTCTTGCTCGGTTTGCGTCGTTTGGGCGAAGCTAGGGGAAGAGGCGAGCAACAGCATTCCAGAAAGCAGCGCGATAAAAAGGGGCTTGTTTTTCATATTGATAGGAAAAGGTTTATTCTATTATCCTACTATAGTATACGGCTGAACTGATATATAAACTGTAAATTATTGATAATTAGGAGTTTATGTTTAAAAATAGCCTGTGTGACTCTTTCAGGGCACATAGTTGGCTCTATACTTCAATCGGTACAACAGAATGGGTTTTGTTAAGAACAGAAAAGAAGCTGCCCAGGCAAGGTTTTCATAGCTGTATGTAATGGAAGGAGTCCAGCTTGAAACTATTGGAGATGTGAGAATTAACGGATTTTATGGCCCTTTCAGCGCTTCTGTTCTTTTTTGTTTCTGTCATCCAGCTCCGTATCGACGGGATTCAGAAAAGGCAGTTGAATGCGATACTGTACTGCCACTACCCGTATCAGGATCACAGTTGAGGCAGCAAGCAGTTCAGTTACAGAGATGGACAGGCCGTACTGATAGCTGAGCATGTAAACGATGCCGCCTACAATGCATGCCAGGGCATAGATGTCTTTCCGGAAAAGCAGTGGTACCTCGTTGAGCAAAACATCCCGGATAACACCACCTACAGAACCGGTAATGGCACCCATCATAATGCATACCCAGAATGGAAGTCCCGCCTCCAGGCTTTTTCCTACCCCCACTACCGTAAACAAACCCAGCCCGATGGAGTCGAACAAAAACAGAGCCCTGCCCCAGCGGAAAAGTTGCTTTCGGAACACAACCGTGGCAAGCAGGGCTATACCTGTCACGATCAGGTAACTGGCGTTTTGCATCCAGAAAGGGGGCACGTTAAGTAGCAGGTCCCGGGTTGTGCCGCCACCAATGGCCGTTACCAGCCCAATGACATAGGCGCCAAACCAATCAAACTGCTTGTTAGAGGCCCAGCGAATGCCGCTCACAGCAAAAGCGAAAGTCCCCAAAAGGTCCAGAAAGGTGGTGAAACTCAGTGCCGAGAGGTCTATCATCATCTTGCCTGCGCGATTATTGCGGTAGGAGTGTCTGTTTTTGTCTAGGATTCGCTTACCCACACAAACTCACGAATATAAGGTGGTTTGAACTATAGAGCTAATCAATTTTTTAACGCCTATCATAACAATTTCCGGTTTTCTTATACCCGGAGGTGCTGTGGCAGGGTGGTATGCGGTTGACGGGGGTACTATACAGTATACTCGGTTTTGGCAGTTTTGCATTTATTACCTTACCAGTAGGCAATCGACACGGTATACCTGTAGTATAGCCGGTAAAGTGGTTGTTTCCTTGCTTTTATGGGGCTTTATCCGTTACTTTGAAAGATTACTATCAGAACCGTGCTGCCACCTAACAGAACAATTCATCTCTTTTCAGAGCCGCTCACAGGCTTTGTTGCGGCATCGCATCACGTATCTCAAAGTGATGTGCTGAATGGTTATTGCCTTTTCTTTTATACAGCTCCTAAGGCCTTCATTAACTAAGCCGGAAACCTCCGGCCCCGGGCGAAAGCCACCATGCCTTACGGCAGGGTACTCCTGCTCAACATTCCAGAGTTTGCTATTCCGCAAGACACCTTTACGCAGCGCAAAAGGCGCAGGTAGGGGAGTTCTTGTGTGTTTGCCTTTTTAATTTGTCTCCACGCATAGTGCGCTGGAGGCTTAGCGTCCGCCTCAGGGGCCTGGCCGGGCGCTATACCTGCAAGATTTTATAAAGCTTTAAAGACTTAAGATATATGAACCCGATTTATGTAACTGAAAAAGATTTTCAACGACTGCACAGCCTGGTACAGGCGCAGCGTGCGGTAAGCGGCGCCCATACCGTAGAGGCGCTCAGCCGTGAACTGAAACGCGCCAAAGTGGTGGCCTCCGAAGAGATTCCGGAAGATGTAGTAACCATGAACTCGCTCGTGAAGTTGACTGAGCTAAAGAGCGGTGCCCAAATGGAACTGACTGTGGTATACCCAAAAGACGCTGACCTTTCCAAGTTCAAGATCTCGGTGCTGGCGCCCGTGGGCGCGGCCATACTGGGTTGCAAAGTCGGCGACAAAGTGGAACGGCCGGGGCCCAAAGGCACCATCGTGTATGAGGTGATGGAGGTACTGTATCAACCCGAAGCTGCAGGAAATCTTAACCTTTAGTCTATCGGCAAGGTTTGTTGGAGAAGAATTTTTACGCCATAGAGAATGGGTTTTTTAGATTTTTTTAGAGAGGATATTGCCATTGATTTGGGCACGGCCAATTTTCTGGTCATGCAGGGCGACAAGGTAGTGGTAGACGAACCGTCTATCGTGGCCTACAGCCGGTCATCTGGTAAAGTGTTGGCGATTGGCCGGAAGGCCATGCAAATGGAGGGGAAAGCGCACGAGGACATCCGCATTGTGCGGCCCATGAAGGACGGCGTGATCGCTGACTTTCATGCGGCAGAACACATGATGAAGGGCATGTTGGAACTGATTAATGGGGGTAGAAGGAAATTCGGATCTTCGTTCCGGATGGTGGTTTGCGTGCCCTCTGGTATAACCGAAGTGGAGAAGCGCGCTATACGCGACTCCGCCGTTATTGCCGGGGCAAGGGAGTTATACCTGGTGCACGAGCCGATCGCGGCCGCCATTGGTATCGGGCTGGATGTGGAGGAGCCGAACGGGCACATGATCGTCGATATTGGGGGAGGCACGACCGAGATTGCCGTAATTGCCCTGAGCGGCATTGTCTGCGACCAATCCCTGAAGGTGGCGGGCGAAAGCTTCACCGCTGACATTGTGCACTACATGCGCAAGCACCATAACCTGCTGATCGGGCAGTCCACTGCCGACCGGATTAAGCTGGAAGTAGGGTCGGCCCTTCCTGAACTGCAAAATCCGCCACAGGACGTAGGCATTAAAGGCCGCGACCTGCTGACGGGATTGCCAAAACAGGTACACGTTTCTTATAGTGATGTCGCTTTCTTTCTGGACCGCTCGCTGGCCAAAATAGAAGAAGCCGTGATGAAAACCCTGGAGATGACCCCACCCGAGCTCTCGGCAGACATCCACCAGACAGGCATCTACCTGACTGGCGGTGGCGCTTTGCTGCGCGGCCTGGATAAGAGGATTTCTGCCAGAACGAAACTGCCAACCCATGTAGTAGAAGACCCGCTTCGTGCTGTCGTAAGGGGCACGGGCACCGCCTTGTGCAACATCGACCGCTTCAGGTTCTTGATGCGCTGAGTTGGCCAAAGCTCTCAGGTATAAGGTATAGCCTGGCAACTTATAAGGTAGCATGAAATTAGAGCCCCACTGTCTGTAAGCCGGTGGGGTTACTTTCTGTAATAGATAGTTGTAAAGTTAGGCCGCCAAAGTCGGTACCCGGGTAGCTTTGTTAACAGGTATGAGGAACTACAATACTCCTTTTTTTGTGCCCGGCTGCAAGCGAATTAAAAAGGCGTCTGTCAGGTATAGGTAGCAAATCTCCTCCTAACCTAACAGACTCTTTCTAAAAGTCGATCAAAAAACTGGTGACGCTATGCCTTTAACAAGGATTACTTATAAAAAACTCCTAGATAAAGCGGTTAATCAGGTTCTCCAGGTACTCCTGGCGGCCACTTCTCACTTGCGGCTCACCTTGCTCCACGGCAAAGTCGCGCAGATTTTCCAATGTCAGTTTGCCTTCCTCGAACTCCTTGCCTTTGCCGCTGTCAAAAGAGGCGTAGCGCTCTTCCCGGATCTTCTTGTAATCGGAGTTTTGCAGGATGTTGTCGGCTGTAATCAGGGCGCGGGCGAAGGTATCGGCACCCCCGATGTGAGCGTAGAACAGGTCGGCTGGATCAGTAGAATTTCTGCGGATCTTGGCGTCGAAGTTGATGCCACCGCCTTTCAGACCACCAGCCTCCAGGAACACCAGCATAGCCTCTGTCAGTTCGTTGATGTTGTTCGGGAACTGATCCGTGTCCCAGCCGTTCTGGTAGTCGCCGCGGTTGGCGTCGATAGAGCCCAGCATACCGGCATCGGCAGCTACCTGCAGCTCGTGCTGGAAGGTATGACCGGCCAGCGTCGCGTGGTTCACTTCGATGTTCAGTTTAAAATCGCCCAACAGGTCGTACTGGCGCAGGAAGCCGATCACAGTGGCGGCGTCGTAGTCGTACTGGTGCTTGGTCGGCTCCATCGGTTTCGGCTCGATGAAGAAAGTGCCTTTGAAGCCCTGGATGCGGGCATAGTCCTTGGCCGTGTGCAGGAAGCGGGCGAAATGCTCCTGCTCGCGCTTCATGTTCGTGTTGAGCAAGGTCATGTAGCCCTCGCGACCACCCCAGAACACGTAGTTCTCACCGTTCAGGGCGATGGTAGCGTCCAAAGCGGCTTTCACCTGCGCGGCGGCGTGGGTGAGCACATGGAAATCGGGATTGGTAGAGGCTCCGTTCATGTAGCGGCTGTGCGAAAACACGTTGGCCGTACCCCACAGGAGTTTTATACCTGTGTCTTGCTGTTTTTTCTGGGCGTATTCCACCATGGTCTGCAGGCGGCGCTCGTTCTCCAGGATGTCGTTGCCGTAGTCCACCACATCCACATCATGGAAACAGTAGTAAGGCAGCCCCAGCTTGGTGATGAACTCGAAAGCGGCGTCCATTTTGTCTTTGGCTCTGCCAATCACGTCGTCCTGCTTGTTCCAGGCAAATTTGAGCGTCGCGCCACCGAAAGGATCAGAGCCGTCTGCGTTGAAGGAGTGCCAGTAGGCCACCGCAAAGCGCATGTGCTCTTTCAGGGGCTTGCCTGCCACCATGCGGTTTTCGTCGTACCAGCGGTAAGCCAGCGGATTGTCAGATTCCAGGCCTTCGAACTTAATTTTGTCGATGCCTTTGAAATATTCTGTTTGGGATAAGGTATGGTTTGCCATGAGATTTTATGGTTTAGCTGTTTTGATTTGCGGTTAAATTTCGTTCAGTTGTTTCTCCAGAAGCGCCTTCCATTCCTGGTACACCGGCTCGTACTGGTCGATGGCTTTGGGCTCCACCACCTGCAATTTTTTGCTATTGGTAAAGGCCTCTTCTTCTGATTTAAAGGCTTTCACGCCAATGCCTGCGCCCAGTGCAGCACCTACGCTGCCGTCGTTCTGGTACAGCTCCACAGGCACGTGCGTCGCGTTCACAAAAGCCTCGGTAAAGGAATCGCTGAGGAAGAGGTTGGCTTTGCCTGCCCGTATGATGTTGGGGTTCATGCCGCTCTCGCGCATGATGTCGAGGCCGTAGCGGAAAGCAAAGGCGATGCCCTCCTGCACGCCGCGGAACAGGTGCGCCTTGGTGTGCAGATTCAGGTCGATGTGGTGGAAATGGGTGCCCACGATCTTGTTGTTGAGCATGCGCTCAGCCCCGTTGCCGAAAGGTATAACGCGCAGTCCGTTGCTGCCGACAGGTATAGAAGAAGCCAGTTGGTTCATTTCGGCATAGCTTATACCTGTGCCCGCAATGTTTTTTATCCAGCGGTTGAGGCTGCCTGTGCCGTTGATGCACAGGAGCACGCCCAGCCGTTTTTCGTCGCCTGCATAGTTTACGTGCGCAAAGGTGTTCACGCGCGACTGCGGGTCATAAATCAGCTTGTCGCTCACACCGTAAATTACGCCCGAAGTACCCGCGGTGGCAGCTACTTCACCAGGCTTGAGCACGTTCAGCGAGAGGGCATTGTTGGGCTGATCCCCTGATTTATACGTCACCGGTATACCTGACTTCAGTCCCAGCTCGTCGGCCACCGCTTTGCTCACGGTGCCATGCTCGGAGAAAACCGGGTTGATGGCAGGTATCAGATTCCTGTCGAATTTGTAGTAGCTGAGCACATCCTCCGAGAGCTGGTCCTCCTGAAAGTCCCAGAATACGCCTTCTGACAGGGCCGAGATGCTGGTGGTGATGCTGCCCGTCAGTTTCATGGCCACATAGTCCCCGGGCAGCATGATCTTGTTGATGTTGTAGTAGAGTTCGGGTTCGTTGGCCTTCACCCAGGCCAGCTTGGAGGCCGTGAAATTGCCGGGGGAGTTGAGCAGGCGGGCCAGGCTGCGCTCTTCGCCGATGGCCTTGAAAGCCTTGTTGCCGATTTCCACAGCGCGGCTGTCGCACCAGATGATGGCGTTGCGCAGCACCTGCTGCGCTTTGTCCACTACCACGAGGCCGTGCATCTGATAGGCGATGCCGATCGCGCCGATTTCCTGCGGATTATACCTGCCGGTGGCGTTGGCTTTTTGCAGCGCGGCCTTGGCGTGCTCCCACCACATCTCCGGTGACTGCTCGGCCCAGCCCGCCTTCGGGGAAATGATGTCGGATTCCTCTTCCGGGTACTGCGCCGAAGCCAGGCATTCCTGCGTTTGGGCGTCGACTACAGATACTTTGATGGACGATGTGCCTATGTCTATACCTAGTAAAAGCATAAAGTGAGTTTTAATAGCTTAGATGTGATGAACGGGTTGATGTTGTAACTGAACCAGCCGTGGCAGTGTAGCCTGGTAATTGATTGGCAAGCCCTTTGGACCATCTACTTACTCAGCCAGGGGTTAAGCGGAGGTACGTAGTTTATTACTTAAAAGGCTAGCAACATGGCTGCGAGAAGCTGATCCAGGCTGTTAAGCAAAGATCTGAGAATGCCCGTGATAGGCCGTATTTAAATGACTTCTGTGGTGTAAGAGGCTGTTTTGATTTGAATGAATAAAAAAGCAGGTGCCGGTTGTTTGAGTAAGAAAAGTTAGCAGACTTATGACTTACCCAAGTAGTTTAACC
>NZ_QEKI01000020.1 GCF_003096355.1 Pontibacter virosus
GACAAGTGAAAGTTGCCTAAGAGAACTACAGTGGGTAACCCGGTGCAGCCTTAACCCTTGTCTTGCTACGGGCTTAGGCTGCACGAGTACCGTTACGGGAAATAAAGAATTATAAAGGGACGATATTTTTTTATAGATTATAGTAACTTTTAAGTTACATTTACTGTTGAACATACAGCAGATGGAGAAAATCAGAGAAATCGTTGCTTACAAAAACTACTTTGAAGATTTCTTGAAAGAGCAGCCCGTTAAGGTGCAGGACAAGATATTCAAGATTTTGGAAGCGATAGAAACACTTGAGCGAGTGCCTCAGAATTACCTGAAGCACTTGACCGGCACAGATGGACTATATGAAGCACGTGTACAACTTGCTTCGAACATTTGGCGGGTGTTCTGTTTTTTTGACGAAGGCAAGCTGGTCATCCTGCTTAACGGCTTTCAAAAGAAAACACAAAAGACACCAAAGAAAGAAATCGATAAGGCACTACAATTAATGGCTGAATATTATGAAGGGAAAAGATAAAGAAAGAGAAGTTAGTTCTTGGGCAGACATCAAGAACAGAGTGTACGGAGTAAAAGGTACAGAGAGACGTGATAACCTTGACAGAGAGTTTGAATCTTTCAAAATTGGACTTGAATTGAAAAAGGCCCGTGAAGCTCGACATCTTACCCAGCAGGAGTTAGGGGAAATCATCGATAAGAAAAGAACCTACATATCCAGAGTTGAAAACGACGGAAGTAACCTTACTCTCAAAACCTTATTTGATATTGTAGAGAAAGGCTTGGGTGGAAAAGTAAAAATCTCTATTGAGCTTTAAAAGAATAATTACTACCCCGTAACCCGGTGCAGCCGTAACCCTTGTCTTGCTACGGGCTTAGGCTGCACTAATCCGTTGGGCAAGACAAAAATCAAAAAATAACAGTATAATAAAAATAAGCGTAAATTGGGACACGATGAAAGCTATCAGAGATCATATACAGCAAATTATGAATTTATGCGACAAACATAGTGTTCGTTCTTTATTTGCGTTCGGCTCTGTCACAACGGATAGATTTAAGCCTGACAGCGATATTGATCTGGTTGTGGATATTGCTGCTGAAGATCCCATAGAATACACAGACCACTACTTTGCTTTGAAGTTTCAGTTAGAGCAAATACTCCAAAGGGAAGTTGACCTGCTAGAGCAGAAAGCAATCAGGAATCCATTTCTAAGACAGGAGATCGACCAGACCAAGATACTTGTTTATGGAAAGTGAAATCCGCATTTGGCTGGCAGACATCAAAAAGGCAATTTCAGAGATAAATCAGTTTTTACCCGTCGAGAAGAATTTTCTGCTCTTCCAAAAAGACTTAAAGACAATAAGAGCAGTTGAGCGTAACCTGGAAATAATTGGTGAAGCAATCAACAGGATACTGAAAGTTGAGCCTGCCATACAGATAACGCATGCCCGCAGAATTGTAGACACCAGAAATAGAATAATTCACGGCTATGACACCGTGTCTGAAGACATTATATGGGCTATCGTAATCCGAGAGCTACCAAATCTTGAACTCGAAATAGAAGCACTTTTAAATTAAAATTGCCTAGCCCAACACAACCTAAAGCACACTACAGCTTCTTTCACAGTTCTTCCTGAAATGCTGGGTTGTCGTGAATTTGTTAATGCAGACGAGATAGCTCGTGGGCTCTCTCCATTTCAACCTGAAAAAGTGGCCGTGGAAGCAGGAAGAATCATGCTTCAAAGAATTGACGAGCTACTGAGAAAGAAGGAAGACTTTGCCCTTGAAACCACGCTAGCGACAAGAAGTTACGCGCAGACCATCAAGAAGGCCAGAGAAATTGGCTTTAATGTAACCCTCGTTTATTTCTGGCTAACATCTCCTGAGCTAGCCATCCAACGCGTGAAGAACAGAGTTGCGGAAGGTGGCCACAATATCCCCGAAGAAGTAATCCGTAGAAGATATATAAAAGGAGTTAAAAATCTTTTTCAGTTGTTCATTCCTATTTGCGACTATTGGATTATCATTGATAACTCACAGACACCATACAATATAGTGGCAGAAGGGCAGGAAGAACAGGTGTTAAAAATACAGAATCAGATAGTTTGGGAAAAGTTAAATGCGTTGCGCCATGAATAAGAATAAATTAGATACAGTTGAGCTGCGGAACAAAATTTTAAAAGGAATAGACCTTGCAGTAGAAAAGCTTACCCGCAGAAAACAAAAAGAAGACGGAGAGCTTGTCTTCTCAAGAAATGGAGAAGTGGTGATAGTAAAGGCGAAAGATTTAGCGACTGAGTAAAAAGCCCTTCCCACAACCCGGTTCATGCAAAACCTTGGCTGAGGCTTCAGGCTCTGCATGCACAATCCGGTAGAAGATATTTTAAATTAAACATTATAAAAAGTTACCATATTGGTAACTTTTTTCTTTATCTTTGAGTTCTAAACTAAAGACGTGAGAGTAATAGCAAAAAGGCCGCTGCGGGATTTTTGGGTAAAGCATGCCGATAGTGAGCAGCAGCTAAAAGCTTGGTATAACGAGGCAGAGCAGGCTGATTGGAAGTCCCCGAACGACATTAAGAAAGACTACCCATCAGCTAGTATACTGGAGGATAACAGAATGGTCTTCAACATAAAGGGGAACAAATATAGGTTAATCGTCCGAGTCAACTACAAGTATGGCATTGTCTGGATACGGTTCATCGGAACGCATGCTGAATATGACAAGGTTGACGCCACTAAAATTTAAAGAAAAAGAAATGAATATTAAGCTGATAAAAACAGAAGAGGATTACCAATTGGCCCTGCAAAGGCTGGAAGATATATTTGACGCGGAACCGGATACCCAGGAGGGAGATGAACTGGAGGTGCTTTCATTTCTTATTGACTCCTACGAAAAGGAACATTTTCCAATTGGAGCACCAGACCCAATTGAAGCAGTAAAGTTCAGAATGGAGCAATTAGGAATAAAGCAGAAGGACTTAGCCGAAGTGCTGGGATTCAAGAGTAGGGTAAGCGAGGTGTTGAACAGAAAAAGGAAGCTTACACTGGAAATGATAAGGAGCCTGCATAAGACCTTGAATATCCCAACAAACGTGCTTATTCAGGAATACTAAAAGAAAAACAACCCTTCTAACACTGTATATACAAACCCCTTGCTACACAGCGGGCTATGCATATACTAACCGTTGGCACGTATAAAAGTTAAAAAGGATAAAAATTGAAATTATTCGTATATTTTTAAAAAGTTTAGATATGGCAGCTATAAAGGAGGATTTGCATAAACTGATTGATACAACTAATGATGAAAAATTATTAGAAGACATCTTCATGATTTTATCCAGCAGAAGAAATTACAAAGAAGGAAGCCTTTGGGCCAGCTTAACTGAAGCTCAGAAACAGGATGTTTTAGCAAGTGAAAGTGAAATCAGTGACGAATCTGCCTGGTTAACTCAGGAAGAGATAAAAAGAAGAAACTCTAAATGGCTCAGATAGTCTGGAACAAGCGGGCCAGCAAACAATTAGCTGATTTACAAAACTATCTGCAGCAGGAATTTGGAGAAAAAGTAGCGCAAACATTTACTTACAGAATATTCCAGTTTTTAGAGCTACTTGTTAAGTACCCTCAAATAGGAACACTAGAAAGTCCTGAAAAAGATATTAGAGGATTTTTGCTGCACAGACATACCACCATTCTTTATAAGCAGAAAGAAGAAACTATCTACATTCTCGCCTTATTTGATAACAGGCAAAATCCTCAGAAGAAGACAATCTGAAAAATTACAGGAGCCAACCCAGTTCAGCCTCTATGCTTGGCTCCGCCACGCCCATTGGTTGCACAAATCCGTTCAGGCAATATATTAAGTGAACCTACAGGAGTAATAGGCACCCCTTGGGTCATTTTGTTTTGATGGCCTGGATGGCATTTACAGGTATAATGGCCTGGTCTGACTTCTTCACAGTTACGACCTCCCTGCCACCTCGTATTTTAGTAGCAGTATTACCTCCTTTGGTTCTCCTTTTTGTGGTGCTCGTCACACAAAAAGGTAGTGTGTGGGTGGATGCATTTGATTTAAAAATACTTACTATACTTCAGGCTATGCGGGTTCCGGTGGAGTTAGTACTCTACTGGTTATGCCTTTACCACATCATGCCCGAACTCATGACCTTTCAAGGGAGAAATTATGATATCATTTCAGGCATTACCGCACCGCTGGTTTATATGTCACCTTTGTTAAGAACAAGTGGCAGAGAGAACTTTTGATAGGCTGGAATATAGCTTCTCTCAGCTTGTTGGTTTTTACGGTAACCAACGGCATTCTTTCAGCACCCTCCCCTTTTCAACAGTTCGGATTTGACCAACCTAATACAGCCGTGCTGCTTTTCCCCTTTATCTGGTTACCGACTGTTGTGGTTCCCATTGCCTACTATTCGCACATCACCTCGATCCGGAAACTCGTCTGGAAGGATCGGAGATCCAGCTCGTTTACCTCGCCGATTCATGCTCAGTTCAACGATATAAAACCTTCTAGAGCTTAATCATCCAAGAGTGAAGACACATGTTAAGCACTTCACAAGAGTATGCCAATTGCTTCGATTTTATTTGTATTATTGAGTGGCAGCTCCAAAACGAATAGCCTGCTCACCATTATGCTTTCGAAAATCGCATAACACATTAATATCCAAGCAACCCAGCCCCATGCACCCACAGGTAACCGACTACATCAACACATCCGAAAAACACAAAGAAACCCTTGAGGCGTTGCGCCAACTCCTGCACGACACTGTGCCTGGCGTAACCGAAGAGTTTAAGTGGAGTCGCCCTGTTTTCCACTCCGGTAAAGACTTCGCCTATTTGAAAACAGCCAAAGCCTATGTTACCCTAGGCTTCTTCCAGTTCGATAAACTCAACGACCCGGAGGGTTTACTGGAAGGAACGGGCAAGGACATGCGCCACATCAAAATCAAGAACGTGCAGGAGATTGACCGGGAGCTACTGAGCGATTGGTTTAAAGCGGCATCGGCATAGCCAAACTCCCCGGCTACCGTATACCTGCCTATGAAAACGGAGAAAGAGAAAATGCTGGCGGGAGAATTATATGACCCGTTGGACAAGCAAATTTCGGATGAGCGCCTGCAAACGCGCCTGCTTCTGAAAGAGCTCAACGACAGTCGTGAAGACCAGGTAGAAGAGCGAAGCCGCATTCTAAAAGCGCTGATCCCAAACGCGGGAGAAGGCCTCTGGCTACAGCCCCCTTTTTACTGCGACTATGGCTACAACATGATCGTGGGTGATAGGGTGTTCTTCAACTTCAACTGCGTGGTGCTCGATGTAATGGAGGTGCGCATTGGCAGCCGCACCCTGTTTGGACCCAACGTGCAGGTATACACCGCCACCCACCCCATGGACCACCGTGAACGTGCTTCTGGGGTAGAATTTGCTAAACCGATCCGCATCGGAGAAGACGTCTGGGTAGGCGGCAGCGCCGTCATCTGCCCCGGCGTGACTATTGGCGACCGCAGCGTAATTGGAGCTGGAAGTGTCGTGACCAAGGACATTCCGGCCGATGTGTTCGCGGCAGGCAATCCCTGCCGGGTTATCAGGCATTTGGATAAATAATAGTTGTCAATCACTTCCACGGGTACTGAAAAATTACCAACAGCTAACTATCGGTAGTCTCCGTCTGACAATTTGGCCTTATCTTTCGCTTCAGTTAACCTCGTGTATGGAAGCTTATCAGGACATGTTTCAGCTGCAGAAACACCGTAGCAGCGCATTTGCCCGGCCTTACTCTTCTGAGTTTTACAACATACTGCTGATGGAGGGCAGCGGTACCCTTAGCGTGGACTTTACCGATTACACGTTCGAAGGAAAAATAGCGCTATTCACGTCCCCCTACCAGCACCTGAACATCGGCGGCGACTCTGACTTTGAAGTGGATCAGTTGACATTTCACGGCGATTTTTACTGCATTGAATACCACAAGAATGAAGTGGCCTGCAATGGCCTGCTATTCAACAACATCTACAAGCAGCCCTACATCACGTTACAAGACGACGAAATCAGCCTGATCTTTGATAAGCTCCGTTTTGAACTCAGTCAGAATGAACCGCACTCGGAGCCTATCCTCAGAAGTTACCTGCAGCTTATTCTGGCCATCGCGAGCAGGATCAAAAAACAGGAGCAACAATTGGAGGCGGAAAGCACGCCCAACCCCATGGAGCAGTTCAGGGAATTAGTTGAGGTACACTTCCTGACTCAGCGCAACACCCTGTTCTATGCCGAACAGATGGCTTTCTCCCACAGCGCCTTCGCCAGGAAAGTTAAGAAATACTTCGGCAAGTCACCCTCGCAACTGATACAGGACCGGGTGATTCTGGAGGCTAAAAAGCAATTGCACCTCACCCACAAGAGCATCAAGGAAGTGGCTGCCGCGCTCAATTTTGAGGACGAACATTATTTCAGCCGCTATTTTAAGAAACAAACCGGTGTCTCTCCTACTCATTTCAGGGAGAAAGTAGGTATATCGATCGTGGCGGATTCGTCCATGAGATAGCACAATACGTCCATTTTATTCCCCTCCGGATGGCCTTAGTTTTGTACAGTTACCAAATCCTATACAAAACTGATGAACGACAACGTACAACAACTACTCCACTCCTTAGCGAACGCCCAACGCTATTTTGTGCATTTTACCAGAATTTCCATTTTTATTGTCATGGCTTGGATCGGCGGCCTGAAAGCCTTTCAGTACGAAGCAGACGGTATCGTTCCGTTTGTAGCCAACAGCCCGTTGATGAGCTTTTTCTATACTAAAGATGCCCCTGAATACCAGCAATACAAAAACAAGGAAGGCGAGGTTGTCCCCAAAAACATTGCCTGGCATCAGGAAAACGGTACTTACATCTTCTCTTATGTCCTCGGAGCAGTCATCATCGCCATCGGCCTGCTGACCCTGCTCGGTATCTACAACGCCAAGATCGGCCTGCTGGGCGGATTGCTCACTGTGGGCATGTCGGTCGTTACCCTCTCCTTCCTTATCACCACACCAGAGGTATACGTGCCTGACCTGGGTGGACCTGAGCACGGCTTCCCATACCTCTCCGGCTCCGGTCGGCTGGTGCTCAAAGACATCATCATGATGGCAGCCGGACTGGTGGTAGCAGCCGATGCAGCCACCAGAATCCTGGAGGAGCGAAACACTGAGCTTGCCACGTATGAGGTCCAACACGTCAGCTAAATTAACAACCCTGTCGTAGGGCTAGCCTTTCAAAGCGCTGCAGCCGCATAGAATAACGGGTTGCTGAACAATCCTTTAGCTGATTCCTAATGCTGACGGTAATGGGCATTCGCCTATAAACAGAAAAAGCCGGGCTTTCGGCCCGGCTTCTTCTACTCACAACAATCTGGAACTAGTTGTTGATTTTAATATCTACCTTTTTGGTTTTAAGTGAACCGCCTTCAGGGCCTAATTCAATGGATGTTCCCTTTTCCTGCTCCACCACAACTTTTGTAGCTGGCGTAGGGGCCGGCTTTTCTACTTCTACAACTTTTACAGTTTCTTTCTCAACAACTTTTGTTTGCTCTTTTGCAGGTTGGTTATTACAGCCAAATGTGAACTCAAGCGCACTCAATAAATAAATGAATTTCATATAATGAAAATCTGGAACTGGTGATGGCAAACAAAAACGACTACTCTTTAAAATCCTGATGATTTAAATGAAAGCGCTTTCTTACCTTTTGCTATGTACGTGCAATAAAGGGAATTAGCCATGTAATATCAATATATATAATTTCAACAATAGTAAGGCCTCGTGTATCCTGTCCCATATCACCCGGATTTCACAAAGCAAAGGGCCTCTCCGTTTCCGAAGAGGCCCTCTTTCATTTTTATACATTCAAAAGTCTTTTGTCTTTTGTCAAAAGTTCTTTTGTCAAAAACTTAAACCAGTATTCTCACCGGGTTCTCAAGCAGATTCTTGAAGGTCTGCAGGAAAGCAGAACCTACAGCGCCGTCCACTACGCGGTGATCGCATGATAGCGTTACTTTCATCACGTTGCCGATTCTGATCTGACCGTCACGCACTACCGGCGTTTGCTTGATGCCACCCACAGCCATGATGCAGGCATCCGGTGGGTTGATGATGGCGGTAAACTCTTCGATGCCGAACATGCCCAGGTTAGAGATCGTGAAGGTGTTGCCCTCCCAGTCGGATGGCTGTAGCTTCTTACTCTTCGCTTTGCCACCCAGGTCTTTCACCTCAGCAGCAATGGCTGAAAGCGACTTGTAATCAGCGTTGCGTACCACCGGTACCAGCAGGCCTTCTTCTACCGCCACAGCCACACCAATGTTGATGTGTTTGTTGTAACGGATCTTGTCGCCTAACCACGAAGAGTTCACGGCAGGGTGCTGACGAAGCGCCGCAGCGGCCGCCTTGATCACCAGGTCGTTGAACGATACTTTCACCGGCGACACTTCATTGATAGACACACGGGCTTCCATGGCCTTGTCCATGTCGATCTCCATGGTCAGGTAGAAGTGCGGTGCGGAGAACTTGCTCTCGGCCAGACGGCGGGCAATCACTTTGCGCATCTGCGACACGTTCACCTCTTCGTACGAATCGGATGGTGCGCCAGGTATAGCCTGTGCCGTTGGAGCAGCAGGAGCCTTGGCAGCTTCTTTTTGTGGCGCAGCAGGGGCAGCAGACGGCGTGAAGTTCTCCACGTCGCGCAGCACAATGCGGCCACCCTCACCAGATCCTTTGATCTGGTTTAGCTTTATGCCTTTTTCTTTGGCTACTTTTTTGGCAAGCGGAGAAGCTTTGATGCGGCCGTTTCCTTCAGCAGCAACTTGTTCGGTTTCGCCAGCCGGAACCTCCGTCTCCTGAACTTTATCTTCTGTCGTTGCCTCTGTACGGGCTTCTATGTTCTCGTCAGATTGTGCGTTTTCTTCGCGTGAGCGCTCTTCTTGACCGCCTTCGGCATCCAGCAGGGCCTGGAAGTCAGCGTCTTTGTCACCGATAATGGCGATAATCGCATCGATCGCTACAGAGTCGCCTGCGTTTACGCCGGTGTAAAGCAGCGTACCGTCTTCGTAAGACTCCAGCTCCATAGTCGCCTTGTCGGTCTCCACTTCGGCCAGCACATCGCCTGAGCTTACTTTGTCGCCCACTTTCTTCAGCCACGACACCAGCACACCTTCGGTCATGGTGTCGCTCATCTTCGGCATGCGGATCACGTTTGCCTTGATGTTGGACGTATCCACAGAAGTTTTGGCAGCAGGAGTGTCAGATTTGGCCGGAGCCGCCTCTTTCTTCTCTTCCTGCTTAGGTGCTTCTTTTACCTCCTCTTTGGAAGCCTCTTTATCTTCTTTGGCTGCAGGCTTGGCACTTCCGCCAGCCTCGCCCAGCAGGCCGGAAATGTCCTCGCCTTCCTTGCCAATGATCGCTATTACAGCATCAATAGGTACAGAATCGCCTTTCTGCGGACCAATGTGCAACAGAGTGCCATCTTCGTATGATTCCAGTTCCATGGTTGCCTTGTCGGTTTCCACCTCTGCCAGAATATCGCCGGCGCTAACCTTGTCACCTACTTTCTTAAGCCAAGATGCAATCACCCCCTCCGTCATCGTGTCGCTCATCTTAGGCATTCGTATCACTTCAGCCATAATTTATCGTCTTGTTTGTTCGCCTGTTTCGTCTAATGGATAAAGCCCAAAATTAGACCTAAAAATATTTTATTCAAACTATACCTCTTAAATTGTTGCGACAGGGAATTTATACCTGCACATCCTGCAAATGGGCCACGTCGCAGTACTTCTTCACGGTGAACATACTCCCCGTGAAATCGAGCTGATAAAGGCACAGGTTCTGATGCTCAAACTGGTCCATGCAGCGCAACGGATAGCGCAGCAGCTGGCTCAACAAAATGCGCATGGCCCGGCCGTGCATGCATATCAGTACGGTTTCCTCTTCGGGGCGACTCAGCACCAAATCCACTACAGGCTTTTGTCGGGCCGCTACCAGTTCGGGGCTCTCCCCTCCCTCTATGCACAAGCTGGTCTCTCCCTCGGTCCAGGATTGCAGCATGCGGTGGTAGTAGGCATCCTCTTCCGGTGTGATGCGGGTGCCTTCACGCGTACCCCAGTTGATCTCGTTCAGCCCGGCGTGGCGCTCGTGCGGTATGCCTTTGTCGAGGAAGCCCTGCACAGACTGGATGCTGCGCTGTAGAGCAGAGGTATACACCTTGTCGAACGGGATATGCTGGTACTTCTCGAAAAAAGCGGCCGCTTGCCTGCGCCCCAGCTCGTTGAGCGATGCATCTACGCCACTGCCTTGCACAATGCCCTGCAGGTTAAAATCGGTTTGTCCGTGGCGGATCAGGTATATTTTCTTAATACTCAAAATTGTTCTACTTTTGCCTCTTTACCAATACGAGAATGCGAAGTTAGCATTCAGAAACTATACAAAATGGATTCTACGTTAGAAAAGCTGCAGGAGTGGAGTAAAAACACGATGGTGGAGCACCTCGGCATTGAACTAACCTCTTTCAAGGAAGGCGTTTTAGTTGCCAGGATGCCTGTTGACAGGCGCACCCACCAACCGATGGGCCTGCTGCACGGCGGCGCTTCCGTAGCTTTGGCCGAAACGCTGGGCAGCATCGGCGCTGCCCTTTCGGTAGACCTGAGCCAGAAGGCCTGCGTGGGTCTGGAAATAAACGCCAACCACATCCGGAGCGTGCGGGAAGGCTGGGTATATGGCGAAGCCAAAGCCCTTCACCAGGGCCGCAGCACGCAGGTATGGGAAATCAAAATCACTTCGGAAGCTGGCGACCTGGTATGCCTCAGCCGCATGACGGTGGCCATAATCGATAAGAAATAAGGTATGGAACAGGCCGCTGGGATAGCAGGAGAAAGCATGCAAGGTTATACCTTGGAACAGGTAGTATCAGGTGCGCTGAGCCAACAGCAGGCCCTTGCTGTGTGGCGATTGCCTTTGCAAACCGAAGTACAGGCTTGCATTTCCTTTGCGCCGCAGACTACTTCCGCTATACCTGAGTTGGAGACAAGCCCGACTGGTTTTCTGTTCTGTCCGTTCGTGACGGACGGAGCCGAAGGCAACATCTTCCTGAAAGCTGATATCCGCTACAGTTCTCTTACAAAACAGCTCACTATTGATCCGGATGCACCCGCTACGCAGGTAAATCTTTTTACAGAAGCACTAGCCCAGGCTGAGAACGAAAAACCCGGCATCTGGCCTATACCTGCCAACCGTGCACATCACTCCAACCGCAACCAGGAAACTTTTACGGCAGCTGTGAGCCTGGCCGTGGATTCGATCAGGGCGGAATCAATGGAAAAGGTTGTTCTCTCGCGGATAAGCACCTCGGCTCTACCAACTGATTTCAGCTTGCTCAAAGCATTCGGAAAAATGCTGGTGGCCTACCCCAATGCGTTCGTGTCGTTGGTAGCTATACCTGGCGTGGGCACCTGGCTGGGCGCTTCGCCGGAGATACTGGTGAGTGTGGACCAGCACGAGGTGTTCAAGACCGTGGCCCTGGCCGGCACCCAACCCCTTTGCGAAGACGGCTCCACAGCCAATGCCATCTGGCGGCAGAAGGAGATTGAAGAGCAGGGCATGGTGGAGCGCTATGTGCTGAGCTGTTTTAAAAAGCTGCGTCTGAGAGAGTACTCCGAAGTAGGCCCGCGCACCGTGATAGCCGGCAACCTGATGCATCTCCGCACCGACTTTAAAGTAGACCTGAAGGAAGTGGATTTCCCTACCCTCGGGACTGACATGCTGCGCTTGCTGCACCCCACCTCGGCCGTGTGCGGACTTCCCAAAGAACCTGCCCTGCGTTTTATACTCGACCACGAAGGCTACGACCGCAGCTACTACAGCGGCTTTTTAGGTCCCGTGAACAGCGAAGTCGGTACGCACCTTTTTGTAAACCTGCGCTGCATGCAGCTATTATCCGACCAGGCCGTACTATACGCGGGAGCCGGCATCACAGGCGAGTCCTCTGCCGATAAGGAATGGCAGGAAACACAGCACAAACTCCAAACGATGCTTAGAATTCTTTCCGAATTTTAAGCATCGTTTGGAGTTTGATTGAGTGGTTGAGTGAGTATTAAATTAGCGAATGAGTGATTGAGTGAATGAGTGGGTTTTAATACTTTTGAGTAAATGTCAAAATTGACGATTTAATACAATCAAAGGCTCCATACTATAACTCCCAAATTTCTCTCTATTCAAGCGTAATCATCCATTTAACCATTCAACAATTCACTCAATTACTAACTCACTCAATTCAAAATGATTCAAGCGCCTGTTGTCAATATAGCTGAGATATGTGCCCGCAAGGGGGTGGAGAATGTGGTATTGTCGCCGGGGTCGCGCTGTGCGCCTCTGACGATAGCTTTTGCCCGCCATCCAAAGTTGACGGTGCGCACGGTGAGCGATGAACGGGCGGCAGCTTTTATTGCCCTCGGCATGGCGCAGACAACAGGCAAGCCTACCGTATTGGTTTGTACTTCAGGCACAGCAGCACTCAACTATGCGCCTGCTGTAGCAGAGGCTTTTTTCCTGCAGGTACCGCTGCTGGTGCTCACCGCCGACCGTCCACCGGAGTGGATCGATCAGCTGGATGGGCAGACCATTCGGCAGCAGCAGGTATACGGACAGCACATCAAGCTCAGTTTCGATTTTCCTGTGGCGCTTGAGCATCCTGATGCGGTTTGGCATACGGAGCGCATGGTATCAGAGGCATTGAACGAAGCGATGGCCTTTCCTGCAGGACCGGTGCACATTAATGTACCGCTGCGCGAACCCTTTTACCCTGCCGATGGCGAAGCCCTGCAGTTTGACACACAGGTAAAAGTGATTGAAGAAGATGCCAATGTCTTCGATTTGAGCCCGATGCACTCCCTCAAACTGCAGCAGGAAATGCTTTTTTTTAAGCGTGTACTGATTGTTGCCGGGCAGGGGAATCATGATCCAAAGCTGTTACAAGCCCTTCAAACCTTCATGGGCTCGACAGGTGCTGTGGCTGTAGGAGACATTATCAGCAACACACAAAAATTGGCCGGTGTGGTGCGCCATCAGGATGCGATTCTGGCCTGTCCCGATCCGGAGAAAATGCAGTCCCTGCAGCCGGATCTGCTGATCACATTTGGCAAGTCGGTTATCTCTAAAAGTCTGAAGCTATACCTGCGTCAGTACAAACCAAAAGCACACTGGCACATACAACCGGCCGGACAGGTGGCCGACACTTTTCAGTCACTCACCCGCATCATCCGCTGCACGCCTGCCAGCTTTTTCCGCAGCATGGCCGGCAGCACCCGCGAGGACGCGGGTTATATCAAGGCATGGGCAGGTATAGAAACAAAGGCTGGCAAATTTCTTAAAGACTTCACCACCACCGCTCCTTACAGCGAATTGACGGCCATAAGCCGCGTGCTCAACAGCCTGCCGCATCAAAGCAACTTACACCTGGCCAACAGCATGGCTGTGCGCTATGCCAACATACTGGCCTTGCAGCCGGAGCAGGACGTGCAGGTATACGCCAACCGCGGCACAAGCGGCATCGACGGAAGTACCAGCACCACAGTAGGCTGCGCCCTCAGCAGCCAGCGCATCACCACCCTGCTCACCGGCGACATGGCCTTTTTCTACGACCGCAACGGACTCTGGCACAACTACCTGCCCGCCAACCTGCGCATTGTTATCATCAACAACCACGCTGGCGGCATTTTCAGATTGATTGACGGACCGCGCCGGCAGCCTGAGTTGGAGGAGTATTTTGAAACCCGCCAGCAGCTGGACGCCCGCAACACAGCACAGGATTTTGGTTTGAGCTATACCGCCTGTCATTCGCTGGAAGAACTCGAGCAAGCACTACCCGCTTTCTTCGCTCCAGTTGCCGGAGCAGGTATACTGGAGATCTTCACTGATAGTAAAGCGAATGCTGTGGAGTTTGCCGCTTATAAGCAGGCGCTTTTGAAGGCTTTGTAGGGTATAGTTTGTCAGAATCTTCCTATAGGGCCCCTACCCCAAGGATTTACAGGATTAAAGAGGGCCCCTACCCTTACGGATTTTCAGGATTTCTGTGCACGATTGTCACCCCCCTGCCCCTCCCGAACCAAGTCCGGGATCTTCGACTTCAAAGGGACTCTGCTATACCTTAATCTTTATGTCATCCTGAAAGGATCTTGGCTGAAGGGAGGCCATGCAGTTGCTATAACACACCCCTGCCCCTCTCTTTATCGAGGGCCCATACCCTCAGAGGGAAATTTCTGCTATTACCACTACCGGGTTAGAAGCGTTGTAGCTGCGGCAGAGCTCTTATGCAATACCGGGTCCAACCACCCCTGCCCCTCCTTATCCAAGGAGGGGAGCTTTGGCTACTGCCAACTAAAAGGTATAAGCGCTGTAGTTTCATTTACAGACCCCTGGCAGGTATAGCAAGGCTAACTTGCACTCTCACTACGAAGCAGAAAGCTTTGCCCGGTGCACCCTTGACGATTTTGTGTTGGGGGTGAAGGGGTCCCCCTGTCAAGAGCGGTCAGCGAGTGGGGGGAGGGGCCCTCGATTTAAAATCGTCTTGATTTTTTTGCTTACTGGGGGGAGGAGCCCTCTATTTTTTCATCAAGGAAAAAAGTGAGGCCCGCCCGGCCAGGGCAAGCTATGAAACAGCATTAGCTGTTATACCTACGCCAACTACAAACTGAGTCACCAGAAAGCTACCGCAATGCTCAATCTGCGTCACATCAGGTACAACCTGCACCCAACGTAAAGACGAAAAACTCAACCCTACGATATATCCATTATTAAATCATCCATTTAACAGCACAATTCGTTTAAATAATTGTATACCAATTTCTTAAACCTAAAATCATACAGCCATGAACTTAACGCAAGACATGCACCGGATCGAGCATTGGGCTGATACACACCATCCGGTTTGGGTAGACTTTCTGCGCATGGCGCTGGGTATCTTTTTATTCGTAAAAGGCGTCATGTTTATTCAGGATACAGAGGCACTGCAAAGCATTATGCGGAACAGCCAATTTCAATGGGTATCGTTTGGGATGGCTCACTATGTGGCTTTCGCCCACCTGGTAGGCGGTTTGCTTATTGCCATGGGCCTAGTTACACGCATCGCCATTCTTTTTCAGATCCCAATCCTGGTGGGGGCTGTGTTTTTTATTAACCCGCAGCGGGGCTTTTACTCTGAAAACACGGAGCTTTGGTCTTCTATCATTGTCCTGATCCTGTTGATCGTCTTTTTGATCTTGGGCTCCGGCCGTCTTTCAGTAGACAACCTGATCAGCCGACCAGAACGAGACATCCTCTATTAGTCCTGATAGGCTGACGCTGAATTAGCCTCGCCAACAACCTGACTTCCCGCAACCACTTTCTCTAGCCAAAGAGAAGGGAAAGAGAGGTACGGCTGTCTGACATCTAATTTTCAGTAAGCTCCCGCTATACTTATGCAAAGTCAAGTGGGAGCACTTCACTTAACTCAGCGGGGACTCATACAGAGCAGCCCTTTTCCTATATGCTTCACTAAAATTATACCTGCCCTTGTTTAGGTCTTACACCTGATTCTCGTAATTTTGCACAAAATTTATGGCGGCTATCCCTGCGATTAAAACGTACGGTATAGTCCGGCAGCGGGCTAACTGCGTATGGTACAAAAAGCGCGTACGAGTTGAAGGCTATACCTGCCGGGCTCCCGAAAGTAAAACAAATGAAAATGCGGCAAGGCAGTACGGACGCTGCTCTTGCTTCACATATTGAGACACTCCATGACGCAAAAGTTCCTGACCCTAAACGGAAATAGGTTCTACTATGACGAAATAGCGGCCTACTCATTCCGCAACAGCGTGCCGCTCAACGGCTACGAAGCAAAGACACTGGAATTTTGCCGTGACTGGCTCAACGGGGTGCAGGAATTCCCAATCCATACTTCCGGCTCTACCGGCACGCCCAAGCTTATCACGCTCACGCGCAAGCAAATGGAAATCAGCGCCCGCCGCACGGTCAGATTACTCAGTCTGAAAGCGGGTGAGCACATGCTGGTCTGCCTGAACACAGAGTACATTGCCGGTATGATGATGATTGTGCGCGGTCTGCTGGCAGATATGCAGATGACGATCGTGGAGCCTGTGGGCAATCCGCTTACGCTCACCCCTGCTGACGAAGCCTACCATTTCTCTTCTTTTGTGCCGATGCAGTTGCAGACCATCCTGCAGGAAAATGGTGGTGCCCTGGAGCGTCTGGACAAGATGAAGGCAATCCTGGCAGGAGGTGCTCCGGTGAGTTTTTCGTTGCAGCGTGAACTGCAGCAGCTGCAGGTGCCGGTATACCATACCTACGGCATGACTGAAACGGCCTCGCACATTGCCCTGCGCCTACTCAACGGTCCTGATGCCGCCGAATATTATGAAACCATAGATGGGATTACCATTGGGCAAGACAACCGGGGGTGCCTCACAATTACCTCAGATCTAACAGCGAACGAAACGCTGGTGACCAATGACATTGTCGAGATCCTCACCCCCACCCGCTTCCGCTGGATAGGCCGTGCTGACAACACCATCAACACGGGTGGCGTGAAAGTGCAGATTGAAGTAGTGGAAGTGGCCGTCTCCGAGGCATTGGCTGAGCTAGAGCCGGCGCCGCGTTTCTTTGTGGCCTCTCAGCCTGACGAACTGCTGGGCGAGAAAGTGATTTTGGTGCTGGAGGGCAACCATCTATCTGAAGAAGCAGAGCAGCAGGTAACGGAGAAGATGAGGAGCCTTTTGCGCAAGTTTGAAATGCCGAAAGACATCTACTACAGTCCCGCTTTTTCTGAAACAGCCACTGGCAAAGTGTCCCGTTTACGCACCATGCAAAAGTTGGGTCTGGAGACAGATTAAAACAGGTATGGCGCTCTCGCGTAGTAGGGTAAAACAAAACTCCTTACTATGCGACCATTATTCTTTTTTAGCCTCATCATACTGACTGCGTTTACCCTGCAAGGCTGCAGTGGCGGACTCTTTTCCTCCAAAGGACCGGTAACCCTAACCGAAGCATGGGCCACTGACAACACCCTGCGCACCCCAGAGTCGGTGGTATTCGATCGCGAGCGCAATGTGCTCTATGTTTCCAACATCAACCAAACCAGCAAAGACCGCAATGATGGTGATGGCTTCATATCACGCCTCAGCCCCAATGGCGATATAGAACAGCTGTACTGGGTTTCTGGGCTGAACGACCCGAAGGGGATGGCGCTGCACAACAACATACTCTATGTGGCCGATATGGACGAAATAGTTGCCATAGCCACCCAGACTGGTGCTGTGCTGGCCCGCCACAAAGCCGACAAAGCACAGATGCTCAATGACGTAACCGTTGACGATGCCGGCAACGTGTATGTGTCTGATTCCAGGCAGGGCGCCATCTACCTGTTCCGAAACGGCCGCGTGAGCCATTGGCTCGACACCAAGCGCGAGCGCCCCAATGGCCTGCTGTATGACAACAACCGCCTGATTGTGGCCTCCTTTAACTCCGGATTGGTGCGTTTTCTGGATACTGAGAGAAAGGAATTTACAGATTGGACAGACAAGATTCCCTCGGCTGACGGCATCGTGCGGGTTGGTGCAGATGGGTACTTGGTGTCTAACTGGAATGGCGAGATCTACTATGTGAACAATGCCGGTAAAAACTGGAAAGTACTTGACACTAAAAACAAAAAAATCAACGCAGCGGATATTTACTATTCCGAAGAGCAGGGCCTGCTTTACGTCCCCACCTTTTATGACAACCGCGTGGTCGCTTATCGACTAACCTTCTAAAAAATTGCACTGATTTTTAAGAAATTTTGTAAGCACCATAAAATCTGGCTTAAATTATGCATAGGTCCCGTTGTACCTAAAGTACTGGAGATAAAATATGAAGATGAAACAAACGTACTTACTGGCTGGTGCAGTGCTGCTGGCTGGTTACAGCGCTATAGCGCAGGGAAGCTCTACGCAGCTCCCTCCCGTAGAGCAGAAGCAACTTGAAGTAGCTAAATCAGACTCCCTCACCCGCATGGAAACTCTATCGGGTATATTTCTGAACTCCACCAAGAAAGGCACCTTTGTGCTGGACTTTAACCAGGTGCTCACTGAAAATGCGCGCCTGGAAGTGAAAAACAAAGCAGGTAAAATTGTCTACAAGAAGCCTGTCAGCGTTGCCAAAAAAGAAACCGCCTGGCGCTTTGACCTGGGTAAGTTGAGGCCGGACACTTACCAGGTAGAGGTCATAACCCCTGACACCACTTATTGGACTAAGTTTAAGGTAGGTCGGTAGGGTTGTATATTCTTGCACAAGCGCCCCGCTACAGATTCTGTGGCGGGGCGCTTGTATTTACTACTGTATAAAGTAACAGAATCTTATACCTGACTCCACTGCTGCACCACGTGGTAGAGCAGAGAAGCCCCGAGTTTGGCAGTGCGGCTGTCAACGTCCAGTGCCGGGTTTAATTCTACCACATCCAGAGTGAGCAGTTTGCCGCTGCTGATGATCTCCTGTAGCAGGATCAGGGCAATTTCCGGGTGTATACCTAAAGCAGCCGGAGCACTTACACCGGGCGCATAAGCTGCAGCGAATACATCCAGGTCGATGCTCACGTATAGCACATCCACCAGCGCCATGAATTGCTGCAGTTTTTCGCGCAGCGCCTCGTAGTTGTATACCTGCAGGGTAGGAGCCAACACATAATCAGCACCATACTCGCTTGCCGTGTTGAAGAGCTTTTGTGTGTTGCCGTACTGTTGTATACCTAAGCACAAGTAATTGAAATCCCTGTTGTCTTCTATCAAATCGTCGGCTATCTGCAAAAAGGGCGTACCGGAACTCGGTTGCTTCTCGTAACTGCGCAGATCAAAGTGCGCGTCAAAATTGATAATGCCCAGCTGCTTGTCGGCAGGCAGCGCTAGTTTTATACCCAGGTAATGACCGTAAGCGGTTTCATGACCTCCTCCGAGGATGATCGTTTTGTAGGTGTTCGTCAGCAATGCATGTACTTTCTTGCCAAGTTGCTTCTGCGCCTCTTCCAGGTTCTGGTTGGTGCAGTACACATCCCCGGCATCCAGCAAGGCGGTGTCATCCTCTAAGTGCCAGGCAAACGAAGCCATGGCCTGACGTAAGGCGACCGGCCCTTGCACAGCTCCTTCCCTCCCCTGGTTGCGCCGTACGCCTTCGTCACAGCAAAAGCCCAGAAAAGCAATCGCTTGTTCTGCCTCTGCCGGCTCAGTCTCCCCACTCAGGTTAAGTAGCTTTATCCCTTGGTGCCAGCGCTTCCCTTCTTCGCCATCAGTGGCGTCTACTCTGCCTTTCCAGGTACCGGGTTCTGTAGGTTTGTACATGTATTTAATTGTTGAATTGTTGCTGGTTAAATTGTTGACCGGGGAATGATTAATATACCAAAAGTTTGAGATTGGCAGGAACTTCGGCAGTAACAGAAGCTATACCTCCAACCCCCGCTTCCATACCTTCCCTAGCTTCAATTTACCTTGCTGGTACAGGATCTCCTTGTAATTATCGGTTGGAAAGGCGATCAAATCTGCCAGTTGCCCTTTTACTATTGTACCCCGATCTGACAGATTCAGTGCTTTTGCGGCGCGAACGGTGATGCCGGCCAGTGTTTCGGCGGTGGTGAGCTTTTCGGCAGCACCTAGCAGGGCGGCTTGCATCAAAAGATCTCCCATCGGCGCAGATCCCGGATTCCAGTCGGTGGCGATGGCCAGACAAAGTCCACCGTCGAGCATTTTCCGGGCCGGGGCGTAGTGCATCCCCAAACCCAGCGACGCGCCTGGCAGAACAGTGGCAACTACACCAGCTTCCCGCATCAAAGCGATCTCTTCTTCGCCGCTTGCTTCCAGGTGGTCGGCACTCAAAGCACCGATTTCTGCTGCAATGCGGCTCCCACCTGTGCTGAACTGGTCGGCGTGTACGGTAATCTCAAAGCCCAGCTCTTTGGCAGCCGACAAATACTCGAGCGAGTCTTCTTCGTTAAAGGCCGTGTCTTCGATGAAAATATCCACCCGATTGGCCAGTTCCTGTTCCTTTATTTGCGGCAGCAGCTTTGTTACCACTTCCTGTAGGTATAGGCGCGAGTCGGTGTGCTCTGGCGGACGCATGTGGGCGGCCAGACAAGTAGGTATGAGCTCCAGGGTATGGTGTTTGTTTACGAGCTGAATTGCTCCAAGCATCTTTAGTTCCTCTTCCGTCGTCAGGCCATAGCCGCTTTTCACTTCGCAGGTAGTCACGCCTTCAGATAGGTGACGGTCACAGCGCTTTTTGAGCAGATCCACCAGTTCTACCATACTGGCTTCGCGGGTTTTGCGCACGCTGTCCAGAATACCACCACCGTTACGGGCTATCTCCAGGTATGATTTTCCGGCGACGCGCATGGCATAATCGTTGGCGCGGGAGCCGGCAAAACAGATATGGGTATGGGAGTCGATCAGGCCTGGCACGAGCACCATAGGCTCAGCTATTTTCTGCAAGGTATAGCCCTTTTCCTGCGCAATTTTCAAAAGCTTGTCATACTGCTCTACCAATACGATATACCCATCATATACCAGCACACCGGCATTTTCAAGCACTTCCAACTGCTCGTCTGGTATAGCGCCCGCCTCAGGCAAATTGGCCATGGTTATGATTTGTGAAAATGGGCCGATTAAGGTATGGTTGTTATGTGGTTTCATTTTTCTTAAAAGTGGTATAACGAACCTGCCAAAGGTGCGCTAATGTAAAAGAGGTTTCGTTAGAGGAAAGGTTTTTTAATTAGCATACTCGAAATGCATTGTTGCTATCTTCTGGGTTCCACTCGTATAACCCTTTTTCTCTCCATTTTCAAATCCCTGAACTTTGCTAAACACAGTGCCTTCTGTTGCCTCAATAACGGCTGTATACTTTCCTTTATCCAAGCTAAGTTTAAAAGGCGTTTTCAGATTGTCGCGTTGCAATCTAAATGGTTGCTCCTCTCCTGTTTTAGTACGTGCTATTCCAGTTATCAGGAGATTGAAATGTGCGGTTGTCTCTGACGTGGAATTTACGGTCAACTCGAAGTGAAAATCTTGGGTTGTGGCAATAGGCGGCTGCACTTTACCAACTAAACCTGTGAATGACAATAGCATAAGCATTAAGATTAGTTTCATAGCCATGTTCTTTAAAGTTTCCGATAAATGCTTATACTATAATTCGCTAATCAAGTAGCATAGTTATTCATACTACAGGTATAGCCAATCAAAACATTGCCCTCACCTGTTAGCAAGTGAGGGCAATGTTAATTTACAAATTTAAGCCAAACTTCTCGGCATTGGCCTGCGCTGTTTCATAACCCGCGTCGGCGTGGCGGAAGATGCCCATGGCCGGGTCGTTGTGCAGCACGCGGCTCAGGCAGCGGTCGGCACGATCGGTACCGTCTGCCAGAATCACCATACCTGCGTGTTGCGAGTAGCCAATCCCTACGCCGCCCCCATGGTGGAACGACACCCAGGTAGCACCACCGGCCGTGTTGGACATCAAGTTGAGCAATGGCCAGTCCGATACAGCGTCAGAGCCGTCGAGCATACCTTCGGTTTCGCGGTAGGGCGATGCCACAGAGCCGCAGTCGAGGTGGTCGCGACCAATCACGATCGGGGCTTTCACTTTACCGTCGCGCACGAGCTGGTTGAACATTAGTCCGGCTTTTTCGCGTTCGCCCATCCCCAGCCAACAGATGCGGCACGGTAGTCCCTGGAAAGCGACCTTTTCATTTGCTTCCTCCAGCCACTTGATCATGTGTGTGTTTTCCGGGAAAAGCTGTTTCAGGGCTTCGTCTGTCACGCGAATATCCTCCGGATCGCCGGAAAGAGCCGCCCATCGGAACGGACCTTTACCTTCGCAGAAAAGCGGCCGCATGTACTCCGGCACAAAACCCGGTATGTTAAAGGCATTTGGTTCACCGCCTTGCTGGGCAAACTCCCGCAGGTTGTTGCCATAATCGAAAGTACGGCTGCCACGACGCTGGAGCTCCAGCATAAAGCCTACATGGCGGGCCATGCTTTTGAGGGAGTGGGCTTTGTACTCCTGCGGATCGCTTTCGCGCAAGGCCTTGGCTTCTTCCAGTGTCAGTCCATTCGGCACATAACCGTTGATCGGGTCGTGGGCCGATGTCTGGTCTGTGAGGATTTCCGGGGTAATGTTGTCGTTGATTAGTTTCTCCAGCACATCGCCAATATCGCCTACCAGACCGATGGAGATGGCTTCGCCTTTTTCCTTGGCTTCCAGTGCCCAGCGTTTGGCCTCTTCGTAGTCGTAGGTCATTTTGTCGATGTAGCGGGTTTCGAGGCGTTTTTTGATGCGCTCCGGATCCACATCCACACCCAGGAAAGTAGCACCAGCGATGGTGGCTGCCAATGGCTGTGCGCCGCCCATACCCCCCAGACCGCCTGTCACGAGCAGTTTGTGGCGCAGGTCGTCGTTAAAATGGATTCTGCCACAGGCCGCAAAAGTCTCGTATGTCCCCTGCAAAATGCCCTGCGTACCGATGTAGATCCAGCTGCCGGCCGTCATTTGTCCGTACATCATCAGGCCACGGGCACGCAGTTCGTTGAAGTGCTCCCAGGTAGCCCAATGCGGCACCAGGTTGGAGTTGGCGATGAGCACACGCGGCGCCTCAGCATGCGTGCGCACTTTGCCCACTGGCTTGCCCGATTGCACCAGCAAACTCTCGTCTTCCTCCAGGTTGAGCAGCACTTCAATGATTTTTTGGGCATCCGCCACAGTACGGGCCGCCTGTCCGATGCCACCGTATACTACCAGTCGGCTTGGGTCCTCGGCCACCTCGTCGGTGAGGTTGTTAAGGAACATGCGCAAGGCTGCCTCGCACTGCCAGTTTTTGGCGTTCAGTTCGGGTCCGGTTGGTGGAATATAAGTCGGGTGGTTGGCGTATTTCTGAATAAACTCGCTCACGGACAGGCCAGAGCGTTTCACAGTTTCAGGGGCAGTTACGTTATTCATAGGGGCTTATGTGGTATAATTCTGTTCAATATTCTTAAAAATAAAGGAAAAAGGATAGGAAAATCATGCTTAATTTCAGCCCCATACCCTTTGTCTCACCATTATCTGAACAACTGTTCTTATGTTTCATATTCCCCTCTCCACCCTCCGCGCCCAGTTTGGCGACATCGACATCTACCTGTTCGACCAGTTACTAAAAGGCCGCATCCAGAAAGGTATGAAGCTGCTGGACGCCGGTTGTGGCACAGGTCGGAATATTGCCTACCTGATGCAGGCCGGTGTACAGGTATACGGAGCGGATATTTCGGCGGAAGCAATCGAACAAACCAGAAGGCTGGCATCAGAACTGGCCCCTGCGCTACCTGCCAGAAACTTTGTAGTCGCTGATCTTGATGAGATGCCATTTGAGGATAATAAATTTGACGTAGTGATCTGCTCCGCCGTGCTGCATTTCTCCCGAAGCGAGGAGCATTTCAAAAGTATCGTACACTAACTTTGGCGGGTGCTCAAACCCGGCGGCATGCTTTTCGCCCGTTTCAGTACCACTATCGGGCTGGAAGGTAAACTACAACAGGTGGAGGGTCGATTTTACCGGATGTCGCACGGGCCGGTATGGTTTTTGGCAGATGAAGAGATGATCATGGAGTTGGAAAGAGAGATAGGTATGGCTAGGCTGGAGCCGTTGAAGACGGTGCTGGTGGAACAGGAGCGGGGGATGACGACGTGGGTGGTGCGGAAGTAGTCAGAATCAGGATTTACAGGATTAGAGGATTAACAGGATTTTGGTGCAAGATTGATCCCCCTGCCCTCTCCTTCGTCGAGGGCCCTAACCCCCAGGGGTACTTTAGCTTCACTAACTGTCATCCTGAAAGGATCTTGGTTGAAGGGGGAATGGGCAGTTGCTATAACACACCCCTCCCCCTCTCAAGAGGGGAATCTGCTATTATCATTTCAAAGGTACAAGCGCTGTAGTTTCTTTTGCAAATACCGAGTCCAACCACCCCTGCCTCTCCTTTTCTAAGGCGGGGAGCCTGTTGCTGCCTTTTAAGGTATAAGCCCTGTCGTGAGTTTTACACAACACTGGCAGGTATAGCAAGACTAACTTGCGCAGGAAGCGACGAAGCAAACAGCCTTAGCCAGGTGCACTTTTCGGCGCTTCACTGTTCGAGTTTTCAGCGAGTGGGGGTAGGGGCCCTCGATTTGGAGCGTCTTGATTTTTTTGCTTACTGGGGGTAGGAGCCCTCTTTCTTTTCATCAAGGAAAAAAGTAAGGCCTGCCCGGCCAGGGCAAGCTATAAAACAAATCAGGTTGCTATACCTGAAACAGCAGAAGCAATACCACTTGCCGGCCGCACAGGCGAAGCCACAGAACAAAGCAAGTTGCTATACCTGCGCAAGCGGTAGCTACGAAGCTAGGTACGCTATACCTAGGACATATGCCCTACCATACCAAACACGAGCGCGAACGCGTTTGCCATTAACGCATTTACAACAATCACAAAAAAAGGAAGAAGCAAGCTGCTCCTTCCTCTCAAATTTGAAACTTAAACTACTTACCTCCCATCACTCAACAACCCCATCGACTTCACAAGATTCACAAACTCAATCCGATACCCCTCTTCATCTTTCCCGCGAGCGTTCTTCGCTAGCTCCAGCACCATCGGAAACGAGGCGTTGCCTTTGAACTCTGAGTCACGGAGCAGCATGCCGCAGGCAGCCACGGCAGCAGAGAAACGGAAGTTGTCAGAGGTTTGGGCAGCAGGTAAAGCCTGGCTACTAACCGTGGTGGTGATTAATCTGCTGGTCTCGCCATCCGGCTCCTTGTAGCGCAGCTTCATCGTGAGCATTTCCTCAGAGCGTTTGGCTTTGGGGTCGATGCTTGTTTTCTGGTATTTCAACGCATCTACAGTTCCAGCCTGCGTTTGAGACGAAGCTCCAACCGGCACAATTTCATACAGCGCAGTCACGGTATGGCCAGAGCCCATGTCGCCGGCGTCTTTCTTATCGTCGTTAAACTCTTCGTTGGCCAGTGCGCGGTTTTCGTAGCCGATCAGGCGGTAGGCTTTTACTTTCGCCGGATTAAATTCGAGCTGCAGTTTTACGTCTTTGGCGATGGTGAAGAGGGTACCGCCGAACTCACTCACAAACACTTTCTGCGCTTCGCGGATGTTGTCGATGTAGGCGTAGTTGCCGTTGCCTTTGTTGGCCAGTTGCTCCATGCGGGAGTCTTTCAGGTTGCCCGTGCCGAAGCCGAGCACGGTTAGGAATACGCCGGTTTCGCGTTTCTTCTCTATCAGGCGCTGCAACTCACTGTCGCTGCTCACACCCACGTTAAAGTCACCGTCTGAGGCCAGGATCACGCGGTTGTTTCCGCCTTTCACAAAGTTATCTTCAGCTACTTTGTAGGCTAAGTTTATACCTGCGCCACCGGCTGTTGAACCACCTGCTTCGAGCTTGTCCAAAGCCGCGATGATCTTCTTCTTTTCTTTCCCGGAAGTGGAGGGCAGCACCAGCCCCGCCGCACCGGCATACACCACCATCGACACCTGATCCTGCGGGCGCAGCTCTTCCACCAGCAGCTTCAGACCGGCTTTCACGAGTGGGAGTTTATCCGGCGAGAACATTGAACCGGACACATCGATCAGGAACACCAGATTGGAAGGCGGCAGCTGATCCGTGGCAACACGTTTGCCCTGCAAACCAATGTGCAGCAGCTGGTTGTCTTTGTTCCAGGGGCAGGCAGACAGTTCCGATATTACAGAGAAGGGTGCATCACCGGTTGGCTGCGGGTAGTCATAGTTGAAATAGTTCACCATTTCCTCGATGCGCACCGCATCGGCTGGCGGCCGCTGACCCTGGTTCAGGAATCGGCGCACGTTGCTGTAAGAGGCATTGTCCACGTCGATGGAGAAAGTGGAGAGCGGGTTTTTATGCGCATCCAGAAACGAATTCTCTTTTATGAAGTCATAGTTCTCGGTGTTGTGCGCCTGTGGAGCAGCATCGAACACAGGTGCTGCGGCATAAGACATATTCTCTGCCTTGTTTCTTCCCGAAAAAACACCTGCTACCTTTCCTGCCAGTGCGCGGGGTAAACTCTGCTCCACCACTACTATTTCACAGAGCTGCCGGTTATCCAGCTGCATTTTCACATCCATTACTTCCCGCTTACCAACTTTAATTTCCTGTGTCATGTAGCCGATGTAGCGAAATACCAGCACGGCATTGTCATCTGGTATAGACAAGCTATACTTGCCGTACTGGTCGGTGGCGGCGCCTTTGGTGGAGCCCTTAATGATAATACTCACGCCGGGCAGCGGGTTGCCGTCATTCAAGTCTGTCACGGTGCCGGTGATGGTGCGGCTTTGCGCGGTGGCAGTCAGCCCGAACAGCAGCAGGGCGAACAGCAGGAAGAGATTCTTTTTCATGGCTTTTATGTTTTGGTTTCCGACATGATGCCACCTCCACAGGCTTTCCATAAAATTTTCAGAATATTTTTCTTTTCTTTAGAAAATCATTCCCGGCACATGCTCCCATTCTTCATCAAGCTCTTCACCAACGCCAAGCCGCCTCCCGACGATCAGGAGTTGGTGCGCCTCTATCAGGAGACGGGCGAGTTGGAGCATTTGGGAGAGCTGTTTCAGCGCCACTCCAAGCTCGTATACCTGGTTTGCCAGAAATACCTGCAGGACCCGGAGGAAAGCAAAGACGCCACCATGCAGCTGTTCGAGCACGTATCGAAAGCACTGCTGCAGCACGAGGTAAGCAATTTTAAAAGCTGGCTGCATGTGACTACCCGCAACTTCTGCCTGATGCAGCTGCGGGCCAACAAGCACAAAAAATCGGTGCCGCTTTCGGATAATGCCTCGCCTGTTATGGAAAACCCGGAGCCCCTGCATCCTTCTGACGCGGAACAATCCGAGAAGATGGAACAGGCTTTGCACGCGGCTTTAAAAGAGCTGTCACCGCAGCAGCGGGAGTGCGTCGAGCTGTTTTACCTGCAGCAAAAGAGTTACAAAGAGATCGGCGCCCTCACGGGTTGCGATTTAAATAAAGTGAAAAGCTACATCCAGAACGGAAAGCGAAACCTGAAAATCATCATGGAGAAAAACCATGCAGCCAGATAACCGACATATCCTTTGGGAACAGGGCGACCATCCTTCCGTGGAACTGCTGGAGCAGTACCACGGAGGCACTTTGCCCGACTCCCTGCACCACCAATTGGAGCGCCACCTGCTGGACTGCGACCAATGCTCGGATGTGCTGGAGGGACTGGCTGTGTCGGATGCCGCCCAAACCGAAAGCGATGTGCGGGACATCAACCGTCGCATCGCTGCCAAAAGCCGGCGCCAGGAGCACAAGTCGGTGCCGCTCTACCTAACCGACTGGCGCGTTGCTGCCGCTGTGGCCATGGTACTGCTTTCTACCGTAGTGGTGTTCTACTACAATTACCAGCAGGTGCGCGAGCAGCAAAGTATAGCTGTGCAGCAGGAGAAGGCAATTCAGGAGGCAATGGACCTAAGCGAGAAATCGGAGGTGGCAGCTATACCTGAAACTACAGCTGAAGCCAAGCCGGATACGGTACGTCCAGGCACAATCGCAGCTGTTACAAAGCCCCTACCGCTCCGTACGCCGCGTAGCCGTACAAATCCCTCTGTTAGCCAAGAAACTGTCATACTAGCAGATGATGTGGAAGAGGTAGAAGTAGAGATTGATGTCGCGGAACTCACTGAGTCTATACCTGACCGTGTGATAGCCGCCCAGCCTCAGAAGTTAGCCGAAGTGACGGTCCCGCCTTCTCCTCCACGCAATACAATGCTGCCGGAAAGCACTTCCGTAGCGAAAGCCCTGCAAGGGCGTGTGGCGGGTGTGCAGGTGCAACGAAGAAAAGAACTTGGCCCGAATCAAATACAGGGAAAGGTAATTGACCAGGATGGCACGCCGCTGCCCGGCGTATCTGTTGTGGTAAAAGGCACTACGCAAGGCGCAGCAACAGACGCGCAGGGTAATTTCGTGCTGACCTTACCAGACGATAAAGCAACACTGGTTTTCCGGTACATCGGCTACGAAACCAGAGAAAAAGGCGTGTATGCAGGTACCGATCCGATCACTATGGATTTGGCCTTAGATACAAAGTCTTTGAGCGAAGTGGTCGTAACCCGCCAATACAATTCTAATCCCGCTCCCATTATTTCAGCAAAACCAGCTGCTGGCCACAAGGCCTATCGTCAGTATTTAGCCGAGAACCTGCGCTATACCTCTGATATGCCAAAAGGCCGTGTGGTGATACGGGCAATTGTTACGACAAGCGGATCGCTGGAGAATCTGGAAATAGTGCGTGGCCTGTGTGAGGCTTGTGACGACGAAGCCATGCGTTTAGTGGCTCAGGGACCCAGGTGGCAGCCGGCAACGCAGGATGGCCAAAATATCCGACAGGACGTGCGGATTGTCGTTCGCTTCAGACCTGAAAAAGCGAAATAAAATGGAAGCCTTTGTAAAATCAGAATGGGAATCGTTGTGCCGCAGGTATACCTCTGACGAAGAGCTGGTACAGCAACTTTGGCAGGAGCTGGCAACAGCCTATACCGCCAGGGACAGGCACTACCACAACCTCGAACATATAGCTTACATGCTGGAACTGGCAGATAGGTATAGAGAGTCTACTAAGTCTTTTGACTTGCTGCTTTTTGCCATTTTCTACCACGATATCATTTACAAACCGACCCGTTCCGACAACGAAGCGCAGAGTGCCTCAATAGCCGTAGAGCGTTTGCACAGGCTCGCTATACCTGAGTCCGATACCCTGCTGATAAAAGAAATGATCCTCGCAACCAAAGCGCATCAGCTACACGAACATGACCTGATCAACCTGCTGCTTGATTTAGACCTCGCCATACTTGGAGCCGACCAAGCACGCTATGACAGGTACAGCGAAGGAGTGCGAAAAGAGTACAGCATCTACCCCGATCTGATCTATAAACCCGGGAGACGCAAGGTGCTGCAACATTTTCTGGGGCAACCTTACATTTACAAAACACCTGCCTTTCAGGAGGCATTCGAAGAGAGAGCAAAAGCAAATTTGCAGCGGGAGTTAGAAAAGTACTGCTAGCAAAAAAGGCTCCCCTGTTTTTAGGTGAGCCTTTTCTATGGCGCGTTTTATGGCGCGAGCTTCTTCGCTCGTGTCTACTATCGTGGGGCCTCTGGCCCTTTTATACTATGAAGCGGCCAGCTAGAGGCCCCATTATGGCAAGTCACATGCGAGGCTATCCCGAACAGAGTCCAGGATCTTCGACTCGCGCCACAGACCAACCGCAGCTTACAAACTCGCCATATCGATCACAAAGCGATACTTCACATCGCTGCGGAGCATGCGCTCATAGGCTTCGTTGATGTCTTCCATTTTGATCAGTTCGATATCAGACATGATGTTGTGCTCGGCGCAGAAGTCCAGCATTTCCTGTGTCTCCGGTATCCCGCCGATCATGGAGCCAACCAGCCGTTTGCGACGTGCGATCAGACTGAACCCGGCAACGGTGGAGGGCTCTGGCGGCGCTCCCAGGAGGATCATGGTGCCATCCCGTTTGAGCATCGACAGGTATAAGTTGTAATCGTGCGGAGCCGAAACGGTGTCGATGATGAAATCAAAGGAATTGCGCAGCTGCTTAAGCGTGGCCTCGTCTTTTGTCACAGCAAAGTTGTGCGCCCCCAGGTCCAGTGCATCCTGCTTCTTATTAGGCGAGGTGCTTAGTACGGTCACGTCAGCACCCTTGGCAGCGGCGATCTTCACGGCCATGTGGCCCAGTCCGCCGAGGCCCATGATGCCAACGCGGTGTCCCTCTCCTATCTTCCACTGCATAATGGGCGAATAGGTGGTAATGCCAGCGCAAAGCAGGGGCGCAGCACGAGCCAGGTCCAGGCTCTCCGGCACTTTTAAGGTATAGTTTTCGTCCACCACGATCTGGCTGGAGTAGCCACCGTAGGTGATGGTCTTCCCATCACGCTCGAGGCTGTTGTAGGTGCCGACGTTCTGCACTTCGCAATACTGCTCCAGACCTTCTTTGCAGCTGTCGCAGGTACGGCAGGAGTCCACAAAGCAGCCCACGCCGGCGAGGTCGCCTTCTCTGAACTTCTTCACGGCAGCCCCCACTTTCGTCACCACGCCCACAATCTCGTGGCCGGGCACCAGGGGGTACATGGCGCCGCCCCACTCGTCGCGCACCTGGTGCAGGTCGGAGTGGCACACGCCACAGTATTTGATATCGATCAGCACATCATGCTCCCCTACTTCGCGCCGCTCCAGGCTGAAAGGCCCAAGCGGACTGGTAGGATCGAATGCGGCATATGCTTTTGCTGGAATCATAGCTTTTTTTAGTTAAAAGTTTAGAGTTAAGAGTTATTAGTTGAAAGGTCTGCAGGGTTGCCGGCTTAGCGCTATCAGGTATAGGTATACCTTATGAGTACTGCTTTTACGAACTTCACAGCACTTGACGGACCTCTGGCTGAAGGGTCATCGACAACAATTCCTGAGTCACCTTATACCTTACAGACGACTTAGGAAAAAGTTTGCGGGGACGCCTTTCGCATCAGGCTTTACGGCAAATATGCCGCCGCTTAGCGGATATTGGTGCAGTTGGTCTTTGTCCAGGCCGTCTCGGGCGGTGGTGATGTAGAGGGTGTCGAGGCGCTCCCCGCCGAAGGCGCAGGAGGTGGTATGCGGGGCCGGCACTTTCACTTTCAAGAGCATCTCCCCGGATTCCGGATCCCAGCAACCGACGCCGCCACCGCCATAAAGCGCAATCCAAAGCCGCCCTCTATCATCGATCGTCATCCCGTCGGGTTTGCCTTCGTGCTCAGGTATAGCGAGCACGTCCCGCTCCTTCCGGATGGTGCCTGCCACATGATCGTAAGCAAAAAGTTGCACCTTTCGGGTGAGTGTGTCAATGAAATAAAGGTGCTGCTTATCGGCCGTCCAGACAAGTCCGTTGGAAACGCTTAGTTTATCCAGCACCTGTGTCATTTGCCCGTCATGCTCCATGCGGTAGAGCGCGGCAGCTCCCTCCCTTGAGTCAAGCGCCATGGTGCCGACCCAGAACCGGCCGGCCGGGTCGCATTTTCCGTCGTTGAAACGGATGTCATTTTGCTTAAGCGGATTGGTTACGAGTGTCAGCTCGCCGGTTTCCGTATCGATGAAATGCACGCCGTTTTGCAAGGCAACTAAAGCTCCGCCATTTACTACCGGTACTACCGTGCCCACCCGTTCGCCAACAGGCCAGGTCGTATTTTCGTCGGTGCTGGGGTCAAAGAGGTGTATCTCGCGGCCTTCTATGTCCACCCAATAAAGGCGTTTTTCGGCCGGATGCCAGATTGCTCCCTCCCCCAGCGTTGCCTTGGCGTCAAGCACCAGCTCCGCTTCCAATTCACTGTAGTTTTTGGCTCTGCTCATAGCGTGTTGGCTTAATTGGGTTGAGGTATAAAAAAAGCTGTCCCCATACCTGTGTGGGTACCGGGGACAGCTTCTCTAAATCAGGTTATTTGCGTAGCGACAGGATGTAGCGCGACATTTCCTTGGCATCGGTCTCGCTCATGTTCGGGTGCGGAGGCATTGGAATCTGTCCCCACACGCCAGCACCACCTTTGATGATCTTACCGGCCAGGTAGTCTAGGTTCTTATCATTGAACTCGTATTTTTGCGCCACTTCTTCATACGAAGGACCTACAACTTTCTGGTCTACTTTATGGCAGGCAAGGCAGTCAGATCCGGCGATCAGCTTTTCCCCCTTGGCATATTGTCCGGCAAGCGCCTCTTTTGGCTGGCCAGCTGCTTCCGAGGTTCCAGGCCCTGTCGGGGTGCCTGCCGGAGTGGTCTGCACGTCTTGCGTGGCGCCGCCAGCAGGTGGTGTAGTAGCCGGGCGCGGCGGTTGCGGACGTGAAGCTACGGCTGTGGTGTCAGGTTGATAATCGCTATCGTAGTAGCGTTCATACTCTGATTTCTGTTCGTTGCCGCAGGCGGACAAGAGCGCGAAGGCTGAAATCGCCATCAGAATCTTTTTCATAATGATCGTTTTTGTTTGTTCTGGTTTTGCTCAATGAGCACTTAGAGAATATGTACTGACCTGAGCGCTTAAGGTTTTATGTTTCAGATCATGTGATCGTTTGATGCAATTTACACTATATTTTCGGGTTCCTATGCTCTAAATGCATAACTTAAGCCTGCATACCCGACATCAACCTATACCTGACTCTATGACATTGACCTGTAAGAAACTGCTGCTCTTATTGCTCCTCCCGCTTTTAGCACTTGGGAGTGCCGCCGCTCAAACACTGCCCAGCATTGCCTCCAAAACAGCCGGCATGAAGAAATTCAATGGCTTTTTCCCGTTCTACTGGGACGAGCAAAGCGGTAAAATATGGCTCGAGATCGACAAGCTGGATCATGATTTCCTGTACGTGAACTCCCTGCCGGGCGGGCTCGGCTCCAACGACATCGGGCTTGATCGCGGGCAGCTGGGTGGCCAGCGCATTGTGTCCTTCAAAAAAGTAGGGCCCAAAATACTGCTCGTGCAGCCGAACCTACGCTACAGAGCCATCACAGACAATCAAAACGAGGCCCGGGCTGTGGAGGAATCTTTTGCCCAGTCGGTGCTTTGGGGTTTTAAAGTCGAAGCTGCCGATGGAAAGCGGGTGCTGGTAGACGCAACCGATTTCCTCCTGCAGGATGCCCACGATGTGATTGGAAGCATCCGGCGGGCGGGCCAGGGCACTTACCGCCTCGATGCCAGTCGCTCTGCGCTATACCTGCCGCGGACCAAAAACTTCCCGAAGAACACTGAGTTCGAATCGACGCTTACTTTTACCAGCGACAATGGTGGCTTTATCGTGCGCAGCGTGGCACCCAACCCGCAGGCCGTCACCCTGCGCCAGCACCATTCTTTTATCGAACTGCCGGACAACAACTATACCCCGCGCGAGGCCGATCCGCGAGCCGGCTACTTTGGCATCTCCTACTTCGACTACGCCACACCGGTAAACGAAAACATTGAAAAGCGCTACATCGCCCGCCACCGCCTGCAGAAGAAAAATCCTTCGGCGAAGGTATCGGAAGCCGTGAAGCCGATCGTGTATTATGTAGACAACGGCGCGCCAGAACCGATCCGCTCCGCCCTGCTGGACGGCGCCCGCTGGTGGAACCAGGCTTTTGAAGCTGCCGGGTATAAGGACGCCTTCCGCGTGGAGGTGTTGCCTGACACCGCCGACCCAATGGACGTGCGCTACAACATGATCCAGTGGGTGCACCGCAGCACCCGCGGCTGGTCTTACGGCGCCTCTGTGATGGACCCGCGCACCGGTGAGATCATCAAAGGGCACGTGTCGCTGGGCTCTTTGCGCGTACGACAGGACTATTTGATCGCCGAAGGTCTGCTCGCACCTTATGAAGACGGCAAACCGGAGAACAAAGCCATGATGGAGATGGCACTCGCCCGCATCAGGCAGTTATCAGCGCACGAACTGGGTCATACCCTGGGCATCATGCACAACTACGACGCCAACAACAATGCCTCTGTAATGGACTACCCGCACCCACAGATACAGCTGGATCGAGCTGGCAACATCAACATTAGCAATGCCTATGGAACCAGCATCGGTGATTGGGACAAATTAGCCGTAACGTATGGATATCAGCACTTCCCGAAAGGCACCGACGAAAAGAAAGCGTTGGATGAGCTGCTTGCACAGGGTCTCGCCCAAGGCTTGACTTTCATTTCTGACACAGACGCCCGCGCTCCCGGTGGTGCCCATCCTACCGCCCACTTGTGGGACAACGGCACGAATGCGACCGATGAGCTGCTGCGCGTGCTGGATGTGCGCCGCAAAGCCCTGCAGAACTTCTCAGAAAAGAACATAAAAGCCAACGCGCCGATGAGCACGCTGGAAGATGTGCTGGTACCTATCTACAACTTCCACCGTTACCAGACCGAAGCGGCTGCCAAGCTCATTGGGGGCATGCGCTATACCTACGCCCTGCGCGGCGACAAGCAATTGGTAACTGAAGTGCTCGATAAAAGGGAACAGCAGAAAGCCCTTGAGGCCATGCTCCGAACGATCTCACCAGATGTGCTCACCCTACCCGAGCACATCATTACCCTGATACCACCTCGCGCGCCGGGTTTGGGCAATAACCGGGAGCTTTTCTCAAAAAGAACCGGTCTCACTTTCGATCCGCTGGCGGCGGCGCAGGCTTCTACAGAGTTCTCGCTATCCTTCCTATTGCATCCGGATCGCGCATCACGTTTGGTGGAGTTTGGCGCCCGTCACAATACGCTCAGTCTGCAGGATGTCACTGGCCAGTTGATTGAGCAGACCTGGAAAAGCAGACGCCAGGACGGACTGGCCGGTCAGGTACAGTTGCAGACGGAGCAGGTGGTGCTGACCCATCTGATGGCCCTGGCGCAGGACGAAAACGCCTCTTACCAGGCGCGTGCCATTGCCACCAGCGCGCTTGCCGACATCAGGCAGCATGTCACCAGTCAGGCTAAGCGCACACGCGATGCCGGGTACAAAGCGCATCTGGATTTCGCATTGGCTCGTATGGAAAAACCTGAAGAAGTAAAACCAACGAAAGTACTGAGTCTGCCCCCAGGAGCTCCCATCGGAGATGGCACATTCGGGTGTGACTGATTCAGACATAAACCAACTATTGTCAGGGTATTGCGATTTGTTTGCAATAGAGCTGCTTTGCTTGTAACGTATGAAACTCGACTTGAAAAACCCTTTTGGCCGGACATACCTTACCATACAGGTAGACGCCAAAAACAGATGGGTGCATGTGAACTGGATGGGCTATTTGACTGAAGAAAATGTTAAAACGGGCGCGCAAGCCTATACCGATGCACTAGCCGAAGCTGGTTATACCTGCGTGCTGAACGATACGCGGCTGATCATTGGCGGATGGGACCACTCGCTTCAATGGGTGCTTAACGACTGGAGCCCGCGTGCTGCCCGTGCCGGACTGAAGCATTTTGCCATGATCACGACCCCGGAAACATTTGCTGAGTCAACCGCCTCTACTTTCTATATCAACCTGAAAGCGTTTTCAGTTAAAGTATTTGACGACAAAAACTCTGCAGAGGAATGGCTCAGACAGTACTCCCTAAAAAAATAAACAGTCCTTACGAACACAAAAAAACCCGTCTGGAGCAGGTATAGCTATCTGCCCCAGACGGGTTTTTATATGAGAAAGCAATTTAGTACAGCGTGTCGATCAGTTGTCGGATATCCACTTCGTTTGCATAGGGTTCAAGAACGGCAAGTGCATCGGCCGTTTTCTTGAACGTACTCACCACCTCAGCTTCCGTGCCCGTCCATACCTCCACAAAGGTATGTCCTATGACGTATAGCAGGATCGTATACCCGTTTACCTGGCGTCGCGCGATGAGCGTGCCTTCTTTTTTCAGGGCTTCGCGCTGGCTCCGGTAAGGGAGCCTTTCGAACATGGAGTATTCCAGCATAGTGAGTGGTTGCTTCGGGTATTTGCTTATATAAGTCTGAGCGGGCTAAAATGGTTTCAAACCTAAACTGCGCAGGTATACGGACTGGTCTTCAGAGAAAAATAAGCTGCACATAATCAGCTAGTTCTTGTAGTTAATTAATTTAAGTGAAGCCCCTGCTAAATCCGCAGAGCGTTTACCGGATGATCGTAACGGTGCCTTTCAAAGTTCCGGCGCAGCCGTGAGAGGCAACCCAATGGTAAACAGCTTCCGGAAGGCCATTCCCGTTCCAGTCATTCTCATAGTGTTTGCTGTCGAAGACTTTGCTCCCCCACCTGTTGTAAATTTGCAGTTTTGCTCCCGCCAGGGCCGGGTCGAGCACAAAGTATTCGTTCTTGCCGTCTCCATTTGGTGTGATTACATTATAGGATTTGAAGGTGCTGCCTGGGACCGTGATTTTAGAAGCGCATGGATCAAATTTTATCAGGAAGCCGTTGATGTCTCCCCGGGTATTCCAGTTAATATGTTCAGCCTGGAGAAATCCCCAAAATTCCCCGGAGATGTAGAAAGCGCCATTCCCAGCAAGCGTTATATTTTCAGTTACCCCACCGGCAATGAGGTGAATGCGCTCTCCCGGATTTCCTGCCAGGTCAAAATACTGCACAAAAGGCATGAAATTCCAGGCTCCTGCCAGTACAAGACCACTGGAGGGCAGCAGTTTTAAATCCCAGCCCAGGTCATGCCCCTCCTCTCCGTAGCTCCTGGCCCAGACCACGGTACCATTTTCAGTCAGGCTGGCCAGAAAAATATCCGCTGGCACTCCCGAAAATTCAACCATGCCTGTTTCTTCTAGTATAATGCCATCAAAATCAACCCTGCCCTTGAAGAAGCCCGTTAGGTAGATGTTCTTTGTTTTGGGATCTACCTCCAGGCTAGTGCCTGTACTACTCAACAGCCCAACAGCATTATTGAAGCCTTTGAGCCAGAGCGGGCGTCCCTGCTTGTCAAGCTTTGCAACAAAAATGTCATCATGGGATTCGGGGCCTGTTGCGATACTGAGACCTGCTATTTTGTACCTACCGGTGTAAGCGCCCGTCATCTACACATTCCCAGCCGCATCCAACTTTACTTCGCGGGGGTAGACACTGCCTTCGTGGTAGGATCGGGAAACAAACATCACCTGACCTGCTGAAGATAATTTGATCAGAAGCAGATCATTTCCCCTCGGGTTCTGACTTGTGTATTGTTGGTTATCGAGCTGAACTGCGCCCCAGAACTGCACTGGTAACACCACCTCCCCTTCCGGGCTTGCCGTGAAAACACCCTTTATCTCAGCTGAGGCGTAGCGCTCCCTGGTGAGCACCCCTTTGGACCAAAGTAGCTTTCCGTTCGTATCAAACTTGCCGATGAACGTATTGAATATTCCTTCGCCCTCCATTACGACTTTGCCATCTACAACCAGCTCCTCGATAAATACACCACCCACGTATAGGTTGCCAAACTTATCTGTCGCCACACCAATAGAACCATCTGATTGTGTGCCACCCATGGCTTTTGCCCAAAGCACTTGCCCCGCTGGGTTTGACTTGTACATAAACATATCGGTGCTTCCCATACTGGTTAGCATGTGGCTTCCAATGGTGATGGTTCCCTCAAAATGACCTACCGAGATGATGTTGCCGTCTTTGTCGACGATGTGGTTCTCAACAGCATTCCTCCCCATTGTCCCAATCTGGTGGCCCCACTGGATTTGCGCTTGTAGATTATGTGTATAGAAAAAGATTAGGACTGCTAGTAAAATTCTATTCATATAAAGTTAAGTACAAAAAATTTACCTGTCATTGCATTGTTATATTTGCAGCTTTGAATATAGAATAAAATTCCCAAGCCTTGTCTTTTGTGATTTATAAAAGCAGGTATGAGATGTATTGACACTAAACACAAGATAAATGTAGGATTTTGACGGATTGGATATTTACTTGCAATACAATTAAATACATCCTCTCACCGAGCATCCAATATCGTGAAAGTAAGTACCATTTCTTTTAAAGAAACATTCTTCATTGGTTTAATGCTGTTCGCTATTTTCTTTGGCGCCGGCAATCTCATTTTTCCGCTGTCACTGGGCCAGGCCGCTGGCACAGAACTTATACCTGCCATTATTGGCTTTTTGATGACGGGTGTGGGGCTCCCCCTGCTGGGCGTTATTGCGATTGGTATGTCTAAAAACGAAGACGTCCAATCTATCTCGGCCAAGGTACACCCACTGTTTGGACTTCTGTTTCCGGTTATCATCTACCTGACCATCGGTCCTCTGTTTGCGGTGCCCCGTACCGGAACAGTATCTTACGAAATAGGCATTGCGCCTTTTCTATCAGAGGGTCTGAAGACATCTCCCTGGGGCATGGTACTGTATTCTATTGTATTCTTTTCGGTTACTTACAAGTTAGCGTTGAACCCCGGCAAGGTGGTAGACACCATCGGAAAAATCCTAACACCCGTACTGCTGATCATCCTGACCGTCCTGCTGGCAAAAAACATTTTCTCGCCGCTCGGTGAGGTGACGGCTCCGCTGGCATCGTACGAGGCCGCTCCTTTCTTTAAAGGCTTTCAGGAAGGCTACCTGACCATGGACACGATCGGTTCTTTTATTTTCGGTCTGATCGTGATTAACGCTATCCGCTCGAAGGGAGTCGATAGTCCGGGGCAAATTGCAAAGGTATGCACCACAGCAGGCCTGATTGCGGCTGCAGGTTTGGGTCTGGTGTATGTTGGGCTAGCTTACTCGGGCGCTACCAGTGTGCAGACACTCGGTCATCTGGAAAACGGAGGGCTCATTATCAGCCAGATCTCTAATCTGCAGTTTGGGGTATCGGGTAGCCTGATCCTGAGTGTTGCCATTATCTTCGCCTGCCTTACCACCAGCATCGGACTAGTGGTGGCCTGCGCCAGTTATTTTAACAAGCTGCGCCCTTCCATCTCTTACAAAAAGTATGTGTTGGGCCTGACGCTGATAAGTGCCCTCATCTCGAATGTGGGTCTGACGCAAATCATATCTTTTTCTATACCTGTGTTAGTGGGCATCTACCCCATCGTGATCGTTCTGATCGCCCTGACCTTATTCGGGCCTCTGCTCCGCAACAGAAACGCCGTTTATACCTGGTCTGTGCTGCTAACGGGTATTGTGAGTATAGTAGAAGGGCTGAGCGCTGCAGGCTTTGAGTTGGGTATCAGCAAGCTGTTCGCTACCTACCTTCCGTTTTACAGCCTTGGCATGGGCTGGGTTATTCCAGCGTTGGTAGGTGCTGCGATCGGCTTTGTTGTTTCCATGCGCCAGGCTACTTACGCCCTCGAAAACGAATAGTGCTTTTGTTCTGATACTCCAGAAATCTTTTGGTTAGTCTAAAGAAGTAGGTAAACCTATAATTTCCCGTAATTTTGCTTCTTCTTAAAGATTTGGCGTAGAAACGTGTGTCGATTAGAGCTTACACGAACGCCTCGAACAACATGGAACCAAAAAGACTGAATAAATTCATCAGCGACTCGGGTTTTTGCTCCCGTCGCGATGCAGACGAGCTGATAGAACAGGGCCGCGTGACGGTGAACGGGAAGATCCCGAACGACCCCGGCATGAAAGTGACGCCCAAGGACAAGGTGCGCATCGACGATGAGATGCTGCGCGTGAAACAGGAACAGCCCGTATACCTGATCTTCAACAAACCGGCCAACATGTCGGCTACCTCCGATATGGCCGTGCGCGACAATGTAGTGCGGGCCATCAATTTCCCGGCTACGCTCGAGCCAACCGCCATGCTGGAGCGCGAGGCAGAGGGTATCATTTTCCTGAGCAACGACGGCGATTTCGTGCGTGGTGTAAAGCGTGCCGACAATAAGTTTGAGAAAGAGTATGTCGTGACCGTGGACAAGATGATTACGGCAGATTTCCTTCAGAAGATAAGTGGCGGCGGCGCTCCTATACCTGGCGAAGAACGGGTAAATAACTCCGTATCGAAAGAAACCCAGACACGTTTCCGCATTATACTAAAGCCGGGCACTGACCACTACCTGAAGCGCATGTGCGAAAGCCTCGGATACAAGGTAGTACACCTGCAGCGCGTTCGTTTCGGTGAGTTTTCATTGGTCAAATTACCCTCCGGCCACTGGCGTGTTCTAACCCCGCAGGAGGTGAAGAGCCTGACCAGCCTGGTACCTGGCGGTAAAGGAACATCCAGCCGAAAAGCATCAGAAAGTAGCTATGACAGACCGGCACGTGGCGAGCGCACTGGCACCAAAAGTAGTGCTGGAAGTTCCTATTTTAAAGGCGAAGCGCCGGATGCACCTTCCAGAAGCGGCGCGGGCAAGGGTCCGGCAAGAAGTGGCAGACCTGGATCACCAGCAACCAAATCCTCAACCAGAGGAAGCGACGGTCCCAGAAGAACAGACACTTCCAGAGATGGTTTTAAAAAAACGGGCACTCCCAGAGACGTTACTGGCAGCCCGGCCAAAAGTTCACGCGGGGGTGACTTTAAAAGTGCTCCGAAATCAGCATCCGGCAGAAGTGCAGCTCCGAAAAGTGGCGGCAAACGTGGGGATGCACCTAAAGGCGGTGGTCCGAAGCGAGGCAGGTAATGAACGTTAGGTTATTAAGCCAATCCTATACCTAAAAGCGCTCTTTCCTATTCAGGAAAGAGCGCTTTTTTATGATGTGCTGTCGCTAATGGAAATTTGATTCACCATTGGAAAGGTTATGACCCAATGCCGTCAACCTAAATATATGCGCTTTCGAATTTATGAATTCGAAAGCGCAATAGAGGGCCCCTGCCCCCAACTGCTGGGGATTTCCTAATCCCCGTATACCGGCATTCGCGGTCAGGAGACCCACAACAGATTAGATTCGGATAGAAAGATCCGAATCAGCTTTTCCTAATTTCTTAAGTTAATGGTATTGGGGCGCGAACTGTCACTAAACAAAAGGCATTACAGAGGAAATGACGTTAAGATGTATCGTCGGTACATTTCAACTCTAAAACCCCTCAACTCATAAACTCTCAAACTTCTATCCTTCCCAGTTTCCCATTTTACCCATCTGATAATCTCGGAAAGCTTCACGTATCTCCTCTTCGGTGTTCATCACAAAGGGTCCGTGTGATACTACGGGTTCGTTGAACGGCTGGGCGTGCCCAAACAGAATAAAGGCGTTCTCGGTCGCTTCGACTTTCACTTCCTTGCCTTCGTTTCCAAATTCGACTAAGGTAAGTTTTTCAGCCAGCTGTCCGTTTACTTTGACAGTGCCGCGCACCACATAAAAGAAGATGTTGCGTTCAGATGGTACGTTATAGACAAACTCTCCGCCTTTCTGCAGCTCGATGCTCACGATGTGGATGTCGCTTAGGTTCTGTATAGGCGCCTCCACTTCCCCCCAACTGCCTGAAATGACATTGACACGCACATTGCCGTTATCCAATTCCACTACCGGAATCTTGTCTTTTTGCAGGCCAATGTACTTGGGCGCGGTCATCTTATGCCGGGCAGGCAGGTTGAACCAAAGCTGCAGAATTTCCAATGGACCTCCCTCCTTCTTGAACTTATCAGACGACACCTCCGCATGGATCAGGCCGCTGCCTGCCGTCATCCACTGCACGCCACCAGCTTCAATAATGTCCTTACCACCGCCTGTGTCCTGGTGCATGATGTCGCCATCCAGAATAAAAGTCAGCGTTTCGAAACCACGGTGCGGGTGCGGCCCGAAAGGCAATCCCCTGTTGCCGGGCTTGTATACCTGCGGACCGTGGTGGTTTAAGAAAAGAAAAGGGTCAATGTACTCTACATCACGCGTAGGTATAGCGCGGTAGGTTACCAGGTCGCCCATGGGCGCAAGCTCCGCTTTGTGTAGCTTCTTTATTTTTCGCATAAGGTCAATTCTAGATCGTTCGCAAATTAATGTATATACATTAATTACCCTAACACACGCCTGATTGTTTCATATACAGATTGCAGTATGTTCCATAGCAGCGCTATTCAGCTACATGTAAAACTATCTCCTTATAGACAGCACCATTTAGTTCGTTTTGTCTACCTTAAAGGATCTTGGTAAAGAGGGTCACTACCCCCGCGAGTAGCAAAGGCTTAAACTCCTTTTGCCCTATTTTCTTAACAGAATAGCCTGAAGATTTGGCCTCTTCCCTCCCTTACGAAAAGGCTTGAACTTTAGGGAAGAATCTTTTTCGCACCAATTAAGCTCTACTGCTCTGGATCAATGCTGCAAGTCACAATTTATTAGCCTGACAATTGGTGGCAACTTTATGGGTTCAAAAAAACTACACAACAGCTTACTTAACATAAAAATCCCACCGTTTCTTTTTAAGATTGGGTGGGATTTTCACGCTACACTGATAGTGAGGTATACGGATTGTGGGAAGACTAAGCCGCCTTCTCTTTTTTGAGCATTTTGAGCAGTGCCTCTGCTGCTGGTTCAGAAGAGGCTGGGTTCTGCCCCGTGATCAGCAACCCGTCCGTAACCACATAGGGCTGCCAGTCATCGGCTTTGGAATAAATTCCGCCTAGCTCCTGATAGCGGTCTTCTACCAGGAAGGGTACCACATTGGTTAACTGCACGGCTTCTTCTTCAGTGTTGGTAAAGCCAGCCACATTTTTGCCTTTCACGAGTGGCTCCCCGTTAGGGCCTTTGGCCTGCATCAGGGCTGCCGGTCCATGGCAAACGGCCGCTACAGGTTTTTGCTGTTTGGCAAAGTCCTCGATAAGTCGAATTGAATCCTTGTCTTCGGAAAGATCCCATAGCGGACCGTGCCCACCTGGGAAGAAAATAGCATCGTAGTCGTCGGCTTTCACCTCACTTAGTTTATGGGTGCGGGAGAGTTTGTGCTGCAGGTCGTCGTCTTCATAAAAGCGCCTTGTTGCCTCGGTTTGCGCATCTTTTTCAGTGCTTTTTGGGTCGATCGGCGGTTGACCGCCTTTCGGGGAGGCAAGGTCCACTTTTACACCGGCATCCGCCAATGTGTAATAGGGAGCGGCAAATTCCTCTACCCAAAAACCGGTCTTTTTTCCGGTATCGCCTAATTGGTCGTGTGAAGTAAGGACAAATAATACTTTCATAGTTTTTTATGGTTAGATGGTTGTGGAATATTAAACCAGAAGAACTTCAAACAAAGGACGATAGACTTCCTAAGTGTAAAGCTTTGCAAGCGTGATTTCGTACTTCATATTCGATTCAATGAATCAAGGCAAGGCTCGTTCTATACCTATGCCAGTCTTTTTAACCTGGTTTAGCCAGGCAATGTTTTAACTGAACAGCTCGGAAGACAAGTAGCGATCTCCGCGGTCGCAGATAATACAGACCACTACACCCTCTTCCAGTTCGGAAATTAGCCGGGTAGTCGCTGCGACAGCCCCGCCACTGCTCATGCCGGCAAACACCCCTTCTTCCCGGGCTAGTCGGCGGGTCATAGCAGTTGCCTCCTGCTGCGAAACGTCCAGTATGCGATCAACCCGCTCCCGTTCGAAAATTTTGGGCAGGTATGCTTCCGGCCAGCGTCGGATGCCGGGAATCTGAGAGCCTTCCACAGGCTGGGTGCCGATGATCTGCACTGCCGGGTTTTGCTCTTTCAGATAGCGGGACACCCCCATGATGGTACCGGTCGTACCCATGGCCGACACAAAATGTGTGACGGCTCCTTCGGTGTCGTGCCAGATCTCGGGACCTGTGCTGCGGTAATGTGCGGCGTAATTGTCCGGGTTGCCGAACTGGTTAAGTACCAGGTAGCCGCCTTTCGCTTCTTTCTCCCGCACATAGTCGATGGCCGCCTCCATGGAGCCCTCAGCCGGGGTCAGGGTGACTTTTGCTCCGTAGGCTTCCATGGTCTTTACTCTTTCCGGAGTGGCGCTGGCAGGCATCACCAACTCAATCTCCACCCCAAACAGCTGCGCGATCATGGCCAAGGCTATACCTGTGTTGCCGCTGGTGGCCTCGATCAGCCGGGTACCTTTTTTAAGTTCGCCCCTGTCCAGCGCTCCTTTGATCATGCCATAAGCAGCGCGGTCCTTCACACTGCCGCCTGGGTTGTGGCCTTCCAGCTTGGCCAACAGTTTCACATTCGGGTTCGGCGAAATGTTTTTCAATTCAACTAAAGGCGTATTACCTATAAAATCCAGTAGTGTCCGTGTCTTTATTGTGCTGTTCATCATCTTTACCTGTACGTGTTTAGTGCCGGAATGGAATTGCCCTCTAAATGAAAGGAGAAGGCATCAGGCATAAAGTTTCTCCCGGATCAGTTTCATGAATGATACAGGAAAGTCACGTCCTACCGTAGAGAAGTGCTCCAGTAAAACGGGAATGAATACAGATTAGCATCACGTGGTATATATTGCCCTGAGCAGGTATATAACGTCACCATATTTAGTCGCTAGAAACTCCTAAACTCTCAATCTCCCCAACTCCTAAACTATTATCTTTGTAGCCATGCCTATCCGCAAGATTATTCACATCGACATGGACGCCTTTTTTGCCTCCGTGGAGCAACGCGACAACCCGGAGCTGCGCGGAAAACCCGTGGCGGTGGGTGGTTCGCGGGCAAGGGGTGTGGTGGCGGCGGCCAGTTACGAGGCCCGCAGGTATGGCGTGCACTCTGCGCTTGCTTCCAAGATCGCAGCCCAGCGCTGTCCGCAGTTGATCTTCGTAAAGCCTCGCTTTGAGGTATACAGTGCCGTGTCACGCCAGATACGCGAGATCTTTTACTCCTATACTGATCTGGTGGAGCCGCTCTCCCTGGACGAGGCTTACCTCGACGTGACAGAAAACAAGATCGGCATGCCCTCGGCAACCATCATCGCCAACGAGATCAGGGCCAAGATTCAGGAGGAAACCGGATTGACAGCTTCTGCCGGGGTGTCTTTCAATAAGTTTCTGGCAAAGATCGCCTCGGACATGAACAAGCCCAACGGCTTCACGCTCATCACGCCGGATAAAGCCGAGGAAGTGGTAGCCGCGCTGGCCATCGAGAAATTCTACGGCATAGGCAAAGTAACAGCGGCCAAACTACAGAGCATGGGCATCCTCACCGGCGCCGACTTGCGGGAGCGCAGCGAAGAGGAACTTGTGCGGCACTTCGGCAAGACAGGTCGCTATTACTACCGCATTGCCCGTGCGCAGGACGAACGCGAGGTACAGCCGCACCGCATCCGCAAGTCCATCGGCTCGGAGCGTACCTTTGAAGTGGACCTGACAGAAGAGGAAGTGATGCTCCCGGAGCTGGAAAGACTGGCCAAGGAAGTAGCACATGACATGGAACGGCTGCAGACCACAGCCAAGACCATCACGGTCAAGATCAAGTACTTCGACTTTAACCAGACCACCCGCAGCAAAACCTTTCTGGGTGAGATCAAGTCAGCTGACGCCATCTTTACCATCGCCCGTGACCTGCTCCGCACCCCCCAACTGCCACAATACCCGGTGCGGCTTTTAGGTATAACGGCCTCCTCCCTCCTCTACCAGCACGACAAGATGGAAGGCTACCAGCTGACCCTGGAGTTTTAAAAACGCTTACTTCCTGGCTGTGTACTTTTTGGCCTGGGCCCAGCTTTCACGTTCGCCGTCGGCTTCAGGAGAAGTTTCGAGAAGTTCCAGGTAGTAGCTTTTTGCCTTCTGCTTGTCTTTGGCTCTTTCAGCAGCGAGGGCTGCCCCGTAAAGACTGTTGTAGCGTTTGGGTGATACCTGCAGACTGGCTTCATAAGCCAGCATGGCTTCCGCAGGCTTCTTGCTCAGCAGCAGCATGTCGCCCAACAGTTCCCGGGCCGGCACAACAGCACCCGGCGTCACCGGATGTTTATCCAGCGCATCTTCTTTGTCAGCCGCTTCCCGCATCAGAGCCAGTCCCTTTTCCTTGTCCCCGTTTTGATACGCCAGCCATGCTTGCACCGCCATTTGCTGGGCTTCGGCTTGTGCTGCCCAGTAGGTGTCGCCTGAGCTGCTCAGTTGTGTACGCAGCTTGTCCAGCGCTACAATAGCCTCTTCTGCCACCGCAGCATTGCCGGAACGGGCTCCACCTATACCTCGGGCAAAGTGGGTGATAGCTTCCGCCCCGGGGTAATTGTACCAGGTAAAATTTTGAGGTGACCGTATGGGCAGGCTGGCCGCCTCCGCCCATTTTCCCCGTTCTAGCGCATGGCGTGCAGGTATAGCGGCCAGTGCATAGGCTGTCGCGAACGAAGGTGTATACCCGGCAACAGCTTGCATTTTATCGACTACCTCCTGCGCTTTCTTGTCTCGCCCCTGCTGCAGGTAGCCATAGGCCATGTAGTCCAGCGCGTGCGGGTAGTGCATGGATACAACATCTTTAGAAGACTGCCTCAGCGCGGCATCAGCGGACCGGATGTTCCAATCCACGGCATCTGTCCACTGCCCCAGGCGAATGAAAATGTGGCTTGGCATGTGCAGGGCATGCGGCACGTCAGGCGCAATACGCTCATACTCCCGCGATACTTCAACGGCTTTGTGAGCCAGCAAGGGGTTGTCGTAGGCGTGGATGATGTAGTGAAACAGACCCGGGTGGTCTGGGTGCTTTGCATGCAGTTGTTCCAGCAATGCACCTGCTTCCTTCTGCTTCGCAAAGGTTTTGTCAGTCTTAGGAGCCGTGCCAAGCTGGCCCAACGCATAAAAAGCAGCTGCCTCCACTTCATCCGGATAGGCTTCATGTGCTTGCTTATACCCTTGCTCAAAGGCTTTCAGTTGATCTGCATAGGTAGAGCTTCCCCAATTTTCATAAAACCGGGCGACGGCTTTGATATAGGCTTTCTCCTTATCTGTCAGGTTCTTCTGCTGCCGGGCTTGCTCCACGGCTGCCTGCCCTTTCTGCAGGTTGTCATCGGTAGGGCGTTCGCCCCACAATGGGTGGATGTAACTCATGGCAATACCCCATTGCGCCATGCCGCAGTCCGGGGCGATGGCTGCCGCCGCCGCAAACTCCTGCTCTGCCTGCTCATACATCATGTGGTGCATGAGTGCGAGCCCGCTGTCAAAATGCCGCTGCGCCTCCTCGTTACAGGAAGTTTGCAGATTTACGGTACCATGTTTGGTGGCATGCCCTTGCGCGGTCGCTTTATACCCACCAGGTATGGCAAAGACAATGCACCATGCGATGGCTATAACACGTGATGTTCGCATGCTCTTACGTTCAGTTGTTGAAATACATTTGAGTCAGAAGCAGGGACGATGAACGTCAATAGTTAAGCTGCTAAATGCTTAATAATGAAGGAGTCTGTTAGGTATACAAGAAATACGGCCTATCTTATTTTCTACTCATTCCGCTGTGATATGTTTATCTTTTATGGCATTGTTCTAATAAGGGAGACCAATTTAAAATAAGCTGGCTGAAGCGATTAAACCATTCTTTTGTGGCGTAGTCTTTTATCAGATACCTTAATCAGGTATATTGTGAAACACTAATCTTAAATCTAACCCAATCTTTCACCCCATTATGAGCAAAAATGTACGCTACGCCCGACTGGCTACACTGCTTCTGGCTGGTGCACTTATAGCACCGCCTGCCTTTGCGCAGAGCAAGGAAAAAAAGAAGATGAAAAAAGCCAAGCAGGAAGCAACCACCACACAGGCTACTCCGGCCACTAAAAAAGAGGATAGCGGCGTAAAGCCCTACGCCAGCGTGATCACCCCCAATGCCGTGACGGACGAAGGCCTTTTCAAAGTGCACCGCATCGACGAAAAATACTTCTACGAAATTCCGGACACGCTCCTCAACCGCGACATGCTGATGGTGAGCCGTATTGCCAAAACAGCCACAAACCTCGGTTATGGCGGTGAAGAGCTGAACCGCCAGATGCTGCGCTGGGAAAAGAAAGGCAACCGCATTCTGCTGCGCCTGATCTCTTACCAGAACGTAGCCAGTGACACGCTGGAAATCTACCACTCGGTACAGAACTCCAACCTGGCCCCGGTTATACAGGCCTTTGATGTAAAAGCCTTTAACAACGGTACTTCTGTTGTGGAAGTGACCGACTTTTTCTCGAAGGACGTGCAGGCCCTTGGTCTGAACAAGCGCCAGCGTGAGTCTTATAAGGTAAAGCGTCTGGATGACAAGCGTTCCTTCGTGGAGGGCATCAAGAGCTTCCCGCTCAACATTGAGGCGCGCTCACTCATGACCTACGAGGCGACTGATCCGCCTGCCAACTCCAATGCCGGTACCATCACCGTGGAGTTGAACCACTCCATGCTCTTGCTGCCAAAGGTACCGATGCCTGCCCGTCGTTTTGACGAGCGCGTGGGTTACTTCACGCTATCGCAGACCGACTACGGCACCGACGAGCAGCGTGCTGCCAAGCGCCGCTACATCGTGCGCTGGAGACTGGAGCCAAAAGACAAAGAAGCCTATGCCCGGGGTGAGTTGGTAGAGCCTATTAAGCCTATCGTTTACTACATCGACCCGGCTACACCAATGAAATGGCGCCCATACCTGAAGCAGGGCGTTGAGGACTGGAACAAGGCCTTTGAGGCAGCCGGTTTCAAAAACGCGATCATCGCCAAAGATCCGCCAACCCCGGAAGAAGATCCGGAGTTCAGCACAGAAGACGCGCGCTACTCGGTAATCCGCTACTTCTCTTCTGAGACGCAGAACGCTTACGGCCCGAACGTACACGACCCGCGCTCCGGCGAAATCCTGGAAAGCCACATCGGCTGGTACCACAACGTGATGAACCTGCTCCGTAACTGGTACTTTGTGCAAACGGCCGCCGTAAACCCGGACGCCCGTGGCATTAAGTTCAAAGACGAAGTGATGGGCGAGCTGATCCGCTTTGTGTCGGCGCACGAAGTGGGCCATACCCTGGGTCTGCCGCACAACATGGGCTCGAGCGCTGCCTTCCCGGTTGAGAAACTGCGCGATGCCAAGTTTACCAATGAGATGGGCACCGCCCCTTCTATCATGGACTACGCCCGTTTCAACTACGTGGCGCAGCCAGAGGACAAGGGTGTCGCCCTCATGCCAGGTATAGGCGTGTACGACAAGCATTCTGTGAAGTGGGGATACACTTACTTCCCGGAGATGAACGGGTACGACAACGTAGCCAAGCTGTCGCAATGGATCCTGGAAAAAGGAGACGACCCGATGTACCGCTTCGGCCGTCAGCAAGGCAACCCGATCGACCCGTCTTCGCAAACAGAAGACCTGGGTGATGATGCCATGCTGGCCAGCCACTACGGCATCCTGAACCTGAAACGCATCATGCCAAACCTGATGGAGTGGACGAAGGAAGAGAACAAGAATTACGACGACCTGCAGGAGATGTATGGCCAGGTGCTGGGCCAGTGGAACCGCTACATGGGACACGTAACGGCTAACATTGGCGGTATATACGAGAACTACAAGACCTACGAACAGAAAGGTGACGTGTACGCTGCCGTACCGAAAGAAAAGCAGCAGCGCGCCATGAAGTTCCTCAACGAGCAGGGCTTTGCCACGCCTACCTGGATGCTGGACCAGAACATCCTGCGCAAGATAGAGTCGGCAGGCGCAGTAGAGCGCGTACGCACGGCACAGGTGAACATCCTGAACAACGTGCTGGAGCCAGGCCGTATGCAGCGCCTATTGGAGTCGCAGGCGGCACTGGGAAGCAAAACCTATACCTTGCCTGAGATGATGGCTGACCTGCGCAATGGCGTGTGGTCTGAAATCGGAAGCGGCAAGAACGTGGATATGTACCGTCGCAACCTGCAGCGCGGCTACCTCGACCGCATGGAGTACCTGATGAAAGAAGAGCAGCCTTCTGTTCCGGCCAGCGCCCGTGCTTTTGCAGGCGTAACGACGGTGAAGGTTTCCCAGTCCGATATCCGCCCGATGGTGCGCGGCGAACTGACTGCTTTGCGCAACCAGATCAGAGCCTCTTTGCCAAAGACGCAGGATAGCATGACGAAGTACCATTTGCAGGACGCACTGGCACGCATCGACAACATCCTGAACCCGAAAAGTTAATTTTCCTGTTTTATGATAGCGAAAGCCCCGGCCACTTTGGCTGGGGCTTTTTATTTGCTGTTTCAGTTGAATATTAACTAAGATATCCTATGCAAAAAACAGAACAATGGGGTTCCGTACCGGAAAATCAAATATATCTTGTACCTTTGTAGCCCATAAAGTTTAACCTAACTTATGGCTGCTAAATATATTTTTGTTACAGGGGGCGTTACCTCCTCACTTGGTAAAGGTATCATCTCCGCTTCTCTTGCTAAGTTGCTGCAGGCAAGAGGCTTCTCTGTAACAATCCAGAAATTCGACCCCTATATCAACATCGACCCGGGCACGCTCAACCCCTACGAGCATGGCGAATGCTTCGTGACCGAAGACGGCGCCGAGACCGACCTCGACCTGGGCCACTACGAGCGCTTTCTGAACGTACCTACCTCGCAGGCCAACAATGTAACGACTGGCCGCATTTACCACCATGTGATTACGCAGGAGCGTGAAGGTGCCTACCTGGGCAAAACGGTACAGGTTATTCCCCACATCACAGACGAGATCAAGCGCCGCATGCTGCTTTTGGGCGAATCCGGCGAGTACGACATCGTGATCACGGAGATTGGCGGTTGCGTGGGCGATATCGAGTCTTTGCCATTTATTGAAGCCGTGCGCCAGTTACGCTGGGAGCTGGGTGTGCACGAAACCTGTGTGATCCACCTGACCCTGGTGCCTTACCTGAAAGCGGCCGGCGAACTGAAAACCAAACCAACACAGCACTCGGTACGCGACCTCTCGGAGGCCGGTGTGCAGCCGGACATTCTGGTTTGCCGCTCGGAGTACCATATACCTGCCGACCTGCGCAAGAAGATTGCGCTGTTCTGTAATGTGAAGCAAAACTCCGTGATCGAGTCGATCGATGCGGAAACGATATACGATGTGCCGCTGCTGATGCGCAAAGAGAAGCTCGACGAGCGCGTGATCGCCAAACTGAAACTGCCACATCGCGCTGAGCCGGAACTCGAGACCTGGAAAGAATTCCTGGGCCGTCTCAAGAACCCGACCGCCGAAGTGAATATTGGCCTTGTAGGCAAGTATGTGGAGTTGCCTGATGCTTATAAGTCAATTGTAGAGTCTTTTGTGCATGCCGGTGCGGCCAACGAGTGCAAAGTAAACATCAAGTGGTTCCAGTCCGAGAACATCAGCGACGAAAACGTAGCCAGCCTGCTGAAAGGTATGGACGGTGTGCTGGTGGCCCCTGGCTTTGGAGAGCGCGGCTTTAAAGGTAAACTCGAGGCCATCCGCTTTGTGCGTGAGGCAGGTATACCGTTCCTGGGCATATGCCTGGGTATGCAGTGTGCTGCTGTCGAATTTGCCCGCAATGTGCTGGGACTGCAGGATGCCGCTTCCACCGAAATGGAACCGAACACGCCGTTCCCGGTCATCGACATGATGGAGGATCAGAAAAACATTACCCAAATGGGGGGCACGATGCGATTGGGCGCCTATACCTGTGAACTAAAAAAGGGCTCAAAAGCATTTTCTATTTACGGCAAGGCCAAAATTTCAGAGCGCCACCGCCACCGCTACGAGTTCAACAACAAGTATTTGGCCGATTACGAGAAGGCGGGCATGATGGCCACCGGTATAAACCCGGAAACAGGTCTGGTAGAGGTGATCGAATTGCAAAATCACCCTTGGTTTGTGGCAGCACAGTACCATCCGGAATTAAAGAGCACCGTGCTTAATCCTCACCCGCTTTTTGTTAAGTTTGTGAAAGCGGCCATGAATTATACTAAATCGAAGTAAGCGTTAACCTAAACACATTATTATTTTTTCATTAAATGGATAGAAATCAAGCTATTGGCTTTGGATTGATTGCCGTGCTCCTGCTGGCTTACTCCTTCTTCTTCGCGGGTACGAACGAAGAAGCCAACACTCCGGCATTTGACCAGACAGCCAAGGTAGAGCAGGTGCAGACGGGACCCGCTCCTGTAGTCGAGGACGACTCGCTGGCACAGGTGCGCCGTGCAGCTGCCCTGGGCACTTTCAGTGCAGCCGCAACCGGCGAGGCCAGTACCACGACCCTCGAAAACCAGAACATGACCGTTTCCTTCAACAGCAAAGGCGGCCAGGTTGAGGAAGTGGTCCTGAAGAACTACAAAGACTACAAAGGCAATACTTTGGTGCTCTTCGACCGTGAAAGCAGCAAGACTGATGTGCAGTTCACTACCAACGATGGCAAGAACATCCGCCTGTCAGACCTGTATTTCACTCCTTCGGAAGTGCAGACGGTAAACGTAGGCGATGTGCCAGCGCAATCCCTCACCTACCGCGCCGACCTGGGCAATGGCCAGACCATCGACCAGATCTATACCTTGTTCGACAACAGCTTTCAGGTAGGTTACAAACTGGATTTCAAAGGCCTGAACAACCAGATCAGCGGCGAAAACGTGACCATGACCTGGAATGATCAGTTGAAGCAGTTGGAAAAGGACATGCCGCAGAACAGGGCTAAGTCTACCATCAACTACTATACCGCCGACGAGAGCTTCGATTATCTTTCTATTTCAGAAGGCACAGAGGTGGAGAACATCTCTGAACCAATGAAGTGGGTGGCTAACAAGCAGAACTTCTTCACAGCGGGCATCATCGCTACGAACACCTTCGCTGGCGCCAAACTGGAGTCTGTGACCGATCCGGCTGACACTTCTGTGGTAAAAACCCTGAACTCCCAGATCCTGATCCCGACGGCTGACCTGCTGAGCGGCAAAGGTGAGTTCACATACTACTTTGGTCCGAACGACTACAAGATCCTGAAGCACATGGGCAACGAGTTCAACAAGAATCTTGACTTGGGCTGGGGCATTTTCTCGTGGGTGAACAAGTGGATCATTATCCCGGCGTTCGACTTCCTGGAAAATTACATCAGCAGCTACGGTATCATCATCATCCTGCTGGTGCTCTACATCAAGCTGATCCTGATGCCGCTCACCTACAAGTCGCACATGTCGATGGCGAAGATGAAGGTGCTGAAGCCGGAGATTGATGCCATAAAAGAGCGCAACGACGGCGACATGCAGAAGACGCAGATGGAAACCATGAAGCTGTACGGCGAAATGGGCGTGAACCCGCTTAGCGGCTGTATCCCGATGGTGCTGCAGATTCCGATCCTGTTTGCGATGTTCAACTTCTTCCCGAACTCGATCGAGCTCCGCCAGGAGGCTTTCCTGTGGGCCGATGACCTTTCGACGTACGATGTATTCGTGAACCTGCCGTTTACTATACCTTTCTATGGCAGCCACGTGAGTATGTTCACGCTGTTGATGACGGCTTCTACGATCCTCTATACCTGGTCGAACAACCAGATGAACGTGTCGATGCAAGGCCCGATGAAGTACTACATGTACATGATGCCGATTATCTTCATGTTCGTGCTGAACTCGTTCCCGGCAGGTCTTTCATTCTACTACTTTGTGTCGAACATGGTGACCTTCGGACAGATGGCCATCATGCGCAAGTTTGTTGATGAAGACAAGATCAGAAGAAAACTGGAGGAGAACAGAGATAAGCGCAAAGACAAGAAGAAAACGGGTGGTCCTTCGTTTACCGAGCGTATGCAGGAAGCCATGCGTGCCGCCTCTGAAAAAGAGCAGCAGCGCCGTAACAACCCGAAACTCAAGAAATAAGCACCTCCGTGCTATACCTGACAGAAAGCCCCGAAGCAGTTCGGGGCTTTTTTTGTTTGACCCTATTTGTTGTTTTGCGTATAGGCCTATACCTATATAAATACCATGCGAAAGAACACACTACCCTACCTCCTACTGCCCTTGTCTTTTGTGGCGATGCTGGTAGCAGCCTGTCAGCAACAGACAGACGAAGAAAAGACCATTGCCAGCACACACCCGAAACTGGAAGAACGCCTGCAACGCGACTCAGTGCGAACGCCTATAACCTCAGAAGAAAACCCGGAACTGTACCAGCGCTACCGTCTGCGCATGGAGGCTTACCAGAGCGACGAAGCTTTTCGGGTGCAGGAAGCCTACAAGGGGCGCCTGGCTCCTTTAGATGAAGCTAGTCATGCCGATGCCCGCCAGCACAGCAAAGACCTGCAGGAAGGCTTGAAACAAGGTGTAAATTTTGCTGGCAGGTATACGGTAGTCACCGTAGAGTGTGGCACAACCTGCCAGGAGCATTACGTGGTAGACCGCCAGGACGGTAAAGTGCTCGACAAGTTGCAGAGCAGCACGGGCGCGAAGTTTAGTCCGGACAGCCGTATTTTCATCGTCAATCCGCCGGATTCTTCTCAAAATTATGTAGAGTGCCCTTATTGCGAACCAGCCGCCTATGTGCTGGAGCAGGGCAAATTCCGTAAACTGCCTCAGGGGCAATAACGAAACACACCACTATGCACACACTCCTATACCTGTTTAAACTGGGACTTGGCCTGGGACTGATCCTGGTGGCAGGCTGCAGTACGGCCCAGAACAGGGAGGTGAAAACGTTGGGTGTCCCCTTGCTTCACTTTCAGAAAACGCCCTGTCTGGGCATTTGCCCCTCCTACGAGGCAACCATTATGGAAAATGGCAGCATCCGCTACATCGGGTATAGTGATGTCCCGGTTATGGATACGGTAAGCTTTGTCCTTTCAAATCAGCAGTTAGAAGAACTCCGCCAGGAAGTATCGCAGCTAAACTATACCTCGCTGCAGGACACCTACCTCACCAACTGGAGCGACATGCCCTCCACCATCACAACTTTTTACAAGGCCGGTAAAGAGGCAAAGCGGGTGAAGCAGGAAGAAGGAGGCCCCAAACATTTGCTGGACTTTCAGGAGAAAGTACACACCCTGCTAATGGGTCTTGCTGATGCGGAAGCTAAAAGGCGATTGCCCATCAAATGAAAACACAGTAGTCTGATGCAGGCTACCCTGTCTCTTTTTTTCTTATACCACAATTCAGCCGTCACTATTTCACAATTGTTGCCTCTTCGGCTTGCAGCGCCTTTCACATCCCTTGTATCGCAATAACACTAGGTTTAAATATAGCACAAACTCGTGTTGCTCTTTTGATAAATCAATAACCTATCCCCTCTAAGGCCGTAAAAAAATAGAGAGCTGAGATTAAGAACTCTATTTGAAAAGTAATATTTATATATACTATATATTACAGAATTTAAATAATTGACTAAAATAAATTTTAATTCAAAATAAGCTATATAAGTTACTTGGAGGTTGTTATAAGCTTTACAAAACACAAAAGCTGAACACTACAATTATTGAACACTACAATTATAAAGCGAGCGCAATGATCGCTTTTCAGGCGCAGGCTTGATTGCATTCTTATTTTTTAACAGAAAACATAGCAGGATTAAGTCCTGCAAGTTGATAACATTTGGGTAGTGGAGTCCCCGGGCTTTTAAGGCGAAAGAACTCTTATGTACAATAAAACACACAAAACTATGGAACGACAAACTGTAATAGGCATTTTTAAAGAAGGTATAGACGCACAGGCTGCGGTGCAAAAGTTAGAGAGCACGCACCATATCGGCCGTGATAAAGTAGATATAGCAAACCCTGCCTCTGCTTCAGCGAAGCATGTGGGCAGTAGCACAACAGACAGAGACAGAGACAGAGACAGAGACAGAGACAACGACAATGTAAGTGGTTTCTTTGGATCATTATTTGGCAAGAACGACGATGCCAGCAAACACACACAGGCAGCCCGCAAAGGCTGGGTAGTAACGGTGCACGCCGATTCCCGCCAGGAAGCGGAGAGGGCAGCCGAAGTACTCGACTCATGTGGCGCAGTGGACGTAGACGAGCATACGACTCAAGGCAATCCGCAAGCAGGTATGAACAGACCACCACAGGGTACAGCACAAACCAGAACCGGACAGACCGGCGACACTAACCAGACCATTCCGATTATGGAAGAGCGCATGAACGTTGGAAAGCGTGAAGTGGAACGTGGCGGCGTGCGCATGAGAAGCCGCATTGTGGAAAGACCAGTGGAAGAACACTTGCGTTTGCGGGAGGAACACCTGGATATTGAGCGCAACAAGGTAAATCGTCCGGCAACTGACCGTGACTTCCAGAATTTCAAGGAAGGAGAGATCAACATCTCGGAACGCGCAGAGGTGCCTGTAGTGAACAAAGAGGCCCGCGTAGTGGAAGAGGTAAAGATCAACAAGCACACAGAAGAGCGTGACGAAACCGTAAGAGGTACCGTACGCAAAACGGATGTGGACATTGATAAACTGGATCGCGATAGAGACAATGACCTTCGCAACCCGGGTAACAAACCCGGCAACCCTAGAAATATCTAGGAAAAGGTTTTGTAGATAAGGTAAGAGGCAGTCATGATATGGCTGCCTCTTACTATTTATATAGAAAGCAGGAATTTATGTAACAATCACAAAGCCAGGAACTATACCCTGTCTCACCCGTAAAAACTCAGAACACAGAGGTGATATACAACAAGCAGCCTCCCAAAATACAGCCACGAACTATGAGCAAGAAAACAGACAAACTTAAATCGGAATTTGACGAGAAACTACGCGAAGGCCATACCAATACTCCACTGGAAGAGCGGGACATACAGGATGAATATGGCCGGGATGAGCGGGAGAAACTGGATGTAGACATAGCCTACAATAAGACCATACCGGTGATTGAAGAGCAGGTGCGGGTGGACAAAGAGGTAAGGGAAACTGGCAGCGTACACATCGAAAAGCAAGTGCATCGGGAAAATGTGGATCTGGATCTGCCGATCATACACGAAGAGGCAGAAATAGAGCGCGTTGAGATTAACCAATACGTAGACGTACCTCCCCCACCCGTGCGTTACGAAGGCGACAAAATGATAATACCAGTGCTGAAAGAAGTGCTGGTTGTAGAGAAACGCCTGCTGGTGGTAGAGGAAATACACGTGACCAAACGGCGTACCGAAGAACACAACACAGAGCAGGTAGAGTTGCTCCGGGAGGAAATACGGGTAGAGCGAAAGCGGAATAACCCCGATAGACCCGAACGCTAGCTGATTCGGCACATAAAACTGATAGCGATAAAATATATAGTTCCACGGAGCGTTTTAAGCTAAACGAAGGCTCGAAGCACACGGGTCCGGCACCTTACCAGGCAGCCGGACCCGTGTGCTTTTATGCCGCTAAAAATGCGCCTATTTCCTGAGTAATCCATTTTTCAGCACCTTGCCTCAGAATGTGGATAACCCTCGAAATCGTGGATAAAAATATACGCCACCGGGCGTGGAACATCATACGTTCTGTGCAAAAAACTGTATCTTTGTAAAAGTTCTATACCCGGAATGGGCTAACAGATTAAAAATTGCAAACTATGGAAATAACGTATTACGGACAGTCCTGCTTTCTTTTCAAGATCGGTGAGCACCGCATTCTATTCGACCCGTTCATATCTCCGAACGAACTGGCTAAGGACATTGACGTGGACGGCATCAAGGCAGATTACATCCTGCTTTCGCACGGTCACCAGGACCACGTGCACGATGCCGAGCGCATTGCCAAAAACAACGATGCCACCATTGTAGCCAATTTTGAGATAGCGAGCTGGTATGGCGAGAAAGGTATAGAAAAGACCCACCCGATGAACACCGGTGGCAAGGTGACCCTGCCGTTTGGCACTGTGAAAATGGTGAACGCCGTGCATTCCAGCTCGTTGCCGGATGGCACCTATGCAGGCATAGCAGGCGGATTTGTGGTGGAAACAGAAAATCAGACATTTTATTTTGCCGGCGATACGGCCCTTACCTACGACATGAAGCTGATCCCGGAGCAGTTTGACCTGGATTTCGCGCTTTTGCCGATCGGCGACAACTTTACCATGGACATCCACGATGCCCTGGTAGCCGCTGATTTTGTGCAGGTAGACAAGGTGATCGGTATGCACTACGACACTTTCCCTTACATCAAAATAGACCATGAGGAAGTGAAGGAAGTGGCTCAGATGGCCGGCAAGGAACTAATATTGATGGAGATAGGTCAGACAATAAACCTATAATTTGTAGATGGGAAAAATAATAGCGGTTGCAAACCAAAAAGGTGGCGTAGGCAAGACCACCACAGCCATAAACCTGGCTGCGAGCCTGGCAGCCCTCGAGTATAAGACATTGCTGGTTGACGCAGACCCGCAGGCCAACGCCACATCGGGACTCGGCTTCGATCCGGCCAGTATTACCACCAGCATTTACGAGTGCATGGTGGAGGACGTAACGATACAGGATATCGTTCTGACCTCGCCCAACATTGAGTTTCTGGACCTGATTCCGTCGCACATCGACCTGGTGGGTGCTGAGGTGGAGATGATCAATGTGCCGAACCGGGAGGAGAAGATGCGTGAAGCGCTGGCTCCCCTCAAAGAGGTATACGACTTCATCATCATCGACTGCTCCCCTTCGCTGGGCCTGATTACGGTGAATTCATTGACAGCGGCAGATTCGGTGATCATTCCGGTGCAGTGCGAGTACTTCGCTCTGGAAGGCTTGGGTAAACTCCTGAACACCATTAAGATCATACAGTCGCGCCTGAACACGGAGTTGGCCATAGAAGGCATTTTGCTGACGATGTACGATGTGCGCCTGAGACTAAGCAACCAGGTAGTGGAAGAAGTGAAAACCCACTTCCAGCAGATGGTGTTCGATACGATTATTCCGAGAAACGTGAAGTTGAGCGAGTCGCCTAGTTTTGGTATACCTGCCCTGTTGCACGATGCAGAAAGCAAGGGTGCCATGAGTTACCTGAACCTCGCCCGCGAGATAGCAGTGAAGAACAGCGTTGCGCTGGCGAAATAACCTTACGATTACATGTCCGATAACAAGAAACAAGCAGCAGTACGCAAAGGCGGTCTTGGCCGGGGCCTTGGCTCTCTTCTGGAGGGTAACAAATACACCGGCAAAACAGCCGAATCTACCACCATTAACGAAGTCAATACCATCGCAGATATAGCCATTGACCAGATACAGACGAACCCCTTCCAGCCCCGCACGCACTTTGACCAGACGGCGCTGGAGGAACTGGCTGAGTCTATCCGCATACAGGGCATTATTCAGCCCATCACCGTTCGTCAGCTTGACCAGAACAGTTACCAGCTGATATCGGGAGAACGCCGCTACCAGGCCGCCAAAATGGCCGGCTTGACCGAAATTCCGGCTTACATCCGCAAGGCCGACGACCAACAGATGCTGGAGATGGCCCTGATCGAGAACATCCAGCGTGAAAACCTGAATGCCATCGAGATTGCCCTCTCCTACCAGCGCCTGCTTACCGAGTGCAGTCTGAAGCAGGAAGAGCTGGGTGACCGTGTAGGCAAGAAGCGCACGACTGTTACGAATTACCTGCGCCTGCTCAAATTGCCGCCGGATATCCAGATCGCCCTGCGCGACAACGTAATCAGCATGGGCCATGCCAGAGCGCTTATCAACATCGATACCATCGATAAGCAGCTCGAGATCTTCCGCAAAGTGGTAACCGATGAGCTGTCAGTGCGCAAGGTGGAGGAGCTGGTACGTAACGTGCAGAATGCAAGTAAAAAGCCTGATCCGCAACAAAAACTAGTCTTCAACAAGTATGATGATGAGTTGAAGGGTGTTGAGAAAAAGCTTTCTTCGCAATTTGGCACTAAGATTATGGTGAAAGCCAACAACGATGGCAAAGGGGAGATCAAGATTCCGTTTGTGTCGGTTGACGAGCTGAACCGTATTCTGGAAATTCTGAACTACTAAACATACAGCATGAGGTTAGCGCCTGGTATAGCTTTATTGGTGGTATTATTTGTGTCGCTGCTGCAACCTACACAGGCCGGGGCGCAAGTGGTCACATCCGGCCCCGACTCGGTGTTGGTTATTACCTCCGAAGCGGATACTGCGCAGCAAAAGCAGTTTTTTTTGAGCGGCTTTAAAAACCTGGGGCGGCCCGGTCGCGCCGCTGTTTTCTCGGCCATCATACCTGGGGCAGGTCAGGTATACAACGGTGCCTGGTGGAAGGTGCCTATCATTTATGCCACGGGCGGCGTGCTGGGCTACTTTATCATCGATAACCACGAAAATTGGCAGGATTTCCGGACGGCACTAAATATCCGTACGGACTTGACTGGTGATCCAAACGAGGTACGGGATGCTTATTATGACGATCCGGTCTATGGTTTTAATACGCAGCGGGGCACTCAAAACCTGCGCTACAGCCGCGACTTTTATCGCCGTAACCGAGACCTGACCATTATCCTATCCGTGCTGGCTTACGGCATGCAAATAGCAGAAGCTTATGTGCACGGCCACTTGCGCGAGTTTGACGTGAGTGATAACCTGAGCTTGCGCGTGCAGCCCGACGTGTTCCGAACACCTGCCACCAACGGTGTTACGCCGGGCCTTACCCTTACATTATATACCCGAACTAAATGAGAATCCTATTGATTGGCTATGGCAAGATGGGGAAAACCATTGAGCAGATGGCCCTTGCCAAAGGCCACCAGATAGCCGGCACCATTGACCATACCAATGCTGAAACGCTAAAAAATTACAGCCCGGCAAATACGGATGTTGCCATTGAATTTACGAATCCGGAAGCTGCTTTCGGCAATATCGCTTACTGCCTGACACAAGGTATACCGGTAGTTTCTGGATCCACGGGCTGGCTCGACCGATATAGCGAAGCCGTGCAGCTGTGCGAAGAGAACAAAGGCGCTTTCTTTTATGCCTCTAATTACAGCGTAGGTGTTAATTTGTTTTTCCATTTTAACGAATATATTGCCAGTAAAATGAAGGCCTACAAGGAGTACCAGGTCTCTATTCGCGAGATCCACCACCTCCAGAAGGTTGACAAGCCGAGCGGCACTGGCATCACCACCGCCGAAGGTATACTGGCCAGCTACCCTGCCCTACAAGGCTGGGCGGCTGACGATGATTCAGACAAGTCGAAGCTTAACATTATCTCGGAGCGTGAGCCGGATGTGGTAGGTACCCACATTGTGACCTACGAATCGGAAGTAGACAAAATAGAACTGGGCCATATTGCCCATAGCCGTGCCGGTTTTGCCGAAGGTGCCCTGATGGCGGCCGAGTGGCTTAAAGACCGACAGGGAGTGTACGGCATGAAAGACATGCTCAACCTGTAGAAACAAAACGCTTTATACATGAAAGTAAAGTTTTGGGAGAAGAAGCCCGCTAACAAGGCGCCTAAAAAGAAAAAGAGCTTTGCACGTGAGTGGGGCGATGCCATCCTGTTTGCTGTTATCGCGGCCAGTTTAATTCGCTGGGCTACTTTTGAGGCCTACACCATCCCGACGCCTTCTATGGAGAAGTCGCTGCTGGTAGGTGATTTTCTGTTTGTGAGCAAGCTGCATTACGGTCCGCGCACCCCGATCACACCGCTACAGGTTCCGCTCACGCACCAGACCATCTGGGGCACGAACATCCCCTCCTACTCAGACGCCATCCAGCTGAAGTCATACCGACTACCTGGTTTCTCTGAAGTGAAGCGCAACGATGTGGTCGTATTCAACTACCCACCGGAGGAGCACCATCCGGCAGACCTGCGCACCAATTATATTAAGCGTTGCATCGGCATTGCCGGCGACTCCATTGAGTTGCGTAACATGCAGGTATACATCAATGGACAGGCAGCGGATAACCCTGATAAAATACAGTATAAGTACTTCCTCTCTACCGAGCAGCGCCTGGCAGAGAAATTCTTCCTGGAACGTGATATTACGGACGTGATCCAGTGGCAGGGTGGTTATATTGTCGATACTTCTCCTGAGAAAGCCAAAGCCCTCGCTCAGCTTGATTTTATCAAAGACGCCACGCTCCTGATGGATGAGGCCGGTAAAGGCGATGCCGAGGTGTTCCCGCATGTGCCGAGCAAGTACGAATGGAATAAGGACAACTTTGGTCCGCTTTACATCCCGAAAGAAGGCGCCACTGTGGCTATTACACCTGAAACGCTGCCTTTTTACGAAAAGGTGATCGTGGGTTATGAGCGCAACGAAAACGCAGAGGTACGTGACGGCAAGCTGTTTATCGACGGAGTTGAAGCCACGACCTATACCTTCAAGCAGGACTATTACTTTATGATGGGCGACAACCGCCACAACTCCCTCGACTCACGCTACTGGGGCTTTGTACCCGCTGACCACATTGTGGGCAAGGCCGTGATGATCTGGATGTCCACTGACCCATACGGCGGCTTCCTCGACAAGATCCGATGGAGCCGACTGTTTAAGACGATTGAGTAAGGTATAGGTATACGAAATGAAACCGCCAGTTCTGAGAAGAGCTGGCGGTTTTTGTTTTGGGGTGATGTGATATGGTAAATGAAACAATGTATATTTGATAGATAAGACTGGAGGTTTTTGTTACTTCACAGATATACCTCCATACATAGTGCAGATAGTGGGAGTAGGTACTCCTGCTTGCAGGTAGTTAGCCAAAACTGTAATCATGAAAAACTGGAAGTCCATCAAAGAAGAAATCTACTATGAAGACGGTTCTTTGAGAGACATCTATGTCTTTAATACTAACAAAGAAGATTGGAAAGCTTGGGCTAATTTGATAAACGAGAAGTATAGTGTAGAATTTTACAACGGGCGAACCCAGCAAACAAAAGCCAGAATAGATGTAGAAGAATTGCTGAAATACTTCACAGCCCCTGAAGACTTCAAAGATGTAAACAAGGCATACATTAAATTGGGAAAAGTTACTCTCGATTGTCAGCTACACTACGAAAGCGAAATGGAAAGTGACATTGACCCGAAAGAAGTCAAGACGGAAGAAGACCATCAAGCTATACTTGAGTACTTGAAAGCAGTAGCATCAGCACTAAACAAGAAAGTGGTTATGACTTCAGAGATGACCCCTGAAGATGTACTACTAGAAGTATAAAAACAGAATTGGCTAACAAGATATATAAGCCATACTTCGGCTATGCCTCGTTCGCCTTTTATACTAGCCGTTAGGCAGGATTGTAATTATGAATTCTAAAGATGGGAATAGAAAAAATGAATTCTGGGATTCCAACTACTACAACCATCCTGACTTGACGGATGAAATGGTTGAAATGGCAGAAAAGGAATTAGGTCTAAAATTGCCATCACTATTAATTGAGTTTCTAAAAGTACAAAATGGTGGCTACACCAAAGGCTTTGCATACCCAATGAAACAAAGGACCACATGGGCGGAAGACCACGTCCCTTTGTCTGAGTTGTTCGGTATCGTTACAGAAAAATCTTTTAAAACAGCACAGAATATCTTAGCCACTCATTACATGACAAAGGAATGGGGGCTACCAGAAAAGCAGGTGTTACTAGCTGGGGACGGTCATTGGTGGATAACACTTGACTATAGAAAGGGAAATATCCCGAGTGTAAGATGAATTGATGTAGAATGTAATGAAGACATTGAAATAGCACCTGACTTCGCAGCTTTCATCAACGGACTTGTTCCTGATTCAGTATTTGCAGAAGAAGAATAACCTTGCCTAACCAAGTTCAGCCTTTATGCTCGGCTACGCCTTGCCCATCGGCTGCACGAGTACCGTCCACCAAAACCTCTAAAGGCAAAAAGTAATGATCAATCAAGAACACCTTCGGAGCCCTATTACGACAAGGAAAAAAGTCTTGATTACAATTGGCGTTACTTTTTTCATCTTAAGTATGCTTCTTTTGGACCATTTTCATGGTGGTGTTCCCAGTCATCATATACTGCAATCAGAAAATTATCCTGCCATCTCTAATTGGTGGAGTGGATTATCGCTTCCCATCCTGACTTGGTTTCTATTGACGAGAGTAAAAAGGAGAGTAGACAGACAGCAGGTACAGCAACTGAACAATTCGATTAAGGGAGCAATACAGCTTTTTATTACAGGTTTGGTTTTAGGAATTTTAATAGCAATATCATTCGAGTATGGGTACAGCCCCTTTTTAGATAATGTTTTGTACATCATCTTACTGCTTAGCCTATTTATACCTATCTACTACGCTGAATTCATATTGGGCTTTGTAATTGGCATGACCTATACCTTTGGAGCTATTCTACCAACCGCTTTTATACTTGTGGTGGCAATCATTGGAATGACTCTATATCGATTCATTAGGCCATTGCTTCTGAAGCTGGTCAAAATGATGACGAATAAGCTGTATAAAAGACCGAGCAACTAACGGCGTTGACATGGCAGTAATAAATTTCACCACTGCTTTTATATTTGCCTTTATTTAGCACAAGGATTTATCATTCTGTAAAAGCCAAAACCTGCATGAACACGACACCCGAGCACGACGCCCGCATGGCCAATATGACCTTTGCATCAGTATACCCGCACTACCTTACAAAGGTGGAAAAGAAAGGCAGAACAAAGGCCGAACTGCATCATGTGATCTCGTGGCTAACTGGTTTTGATGAAGAGCAGCTACAAGAATTAATAGATGAGAAAGCAACTTTTGCCGATTTCTTTAAGCGAGCCAATCTGCATCCGAATGCACATCTGATAACGGGCGTGATTTGTGGCTATCGTGTAGAACAAATACAAACCCCCTTGACCCAACAAGTGCGATATTTAGACAAGCTCGTAGATGAACTGGCAAAAGGCAAAAAGATGGAGAAAATTCTGAGAGCGGCCCAACAACAGAATACTTAATGATTTAACATCGATAAAACCGTGAAAAGAAATCTGCTTCCCTACATCCTATACCTGCTTCTCCCCTTCCTTACCCTAGCCTGCACCCAAAAGATGATAACAACCGCCAGCAAACCCCAAACCGGACAGCAAGTGATTGAAGCCATGTATCGTCACTGGGAAAACAAGTGGTACCCCAGCTTTGCCTTCGATCAACGGGCCATTTTCTACAAAGATGACCGGGTCAGTCGTGAAGAAACCTGGCAGGAGATCTACAGCTATCCCGCCAATCTGCACATCCGATTTGATGGTTTTGAAACCGGCAACGGCGTGATCTACAACCAGGACACGGTCTATACCTTTAAGGAAGGTAAGCTAGTGAACAAACAATATTCCTTTCATCCGCTCGTGTTGCTGAGTTTCGATGTATATTTCTACGATCCTGCTACCACTATCCGCAAGGCACACGAGTTAAACTTTGACCTAAGCCAGCTGACAGAAGCCACCTGGCAGGGTCGCGCGGCCTATGTAGTCGGCACGACCGACCCGAATGACCAAAGCCGCAGTCAGTTTTGGGTAGACAAAGAGAACCTTTATGTGGTGCGCATTCTAACGAACAGCAAAGGTGTGGCACGCGACGTGGAGATGAACAACTACCAAGAAATTGAGGGGAATATGGTGGCAACCGAGATCGTCTTCAAAAACGACGGCCAGTTGTTTCTGCGCGAGGAGTACTTTAACATTTCCTTCCCTGTGAAAGTAGACCCGAGTTGGTTTGACCCAGCGCAGTTCACGACTACAAACTGGAAGTAAAATCTATTACCGCTAGCTCTCTCCTGTTAGATGGTTGGGGGAGGTTACCAATCAATCGGTTCCTTCCCCTGCGCCTTCAAATACTCGTTCGCTTTGCTGAAGTGGCGTGTACCGAAGAAACCACGATCAGCGGCAAATGGTGAGGGGTGGGCCGCTTTGAGAACCAGGTGCTTGCGCTCGTCAATAAAAGCGCCCTTCTTTTGGGCATAGGCTCCCCACAGCATGAACACCAAGCCGGTTTTGAGGTCATTTACCTTGCTTACCACAGCATCAGTAAACTCCTCCCAGCCTTTTTTCTGGTGCGAGCCTGCATCGCTGGCACGGACAGTTAAAGTAGCGTTTAGTAATAAAACGCCCTGTTCGGCCCATCGTTCCAGATTTCCGGTAGCCGGCAGGTCTTTGCCAAGGTCGCTTTTGATCTCTTTGAAGATGTTAACCAGCGAGGGAGGTATACGCATTCCATCCTTCACAGAAAAAGCCAATCCGTTTGCCTGATTAGGCCCATGATAGGGGTCTTGGCCTAAAATAACTACTTTTACGTTATCGAAGGGACATCGCTCGAAAGCGTTAAAAATCTGGTTGCCTGGCGGGTAAACTTTTTGCAAGGTGTACTCGTCTTTAACAAAAGACACGAGGTTTTTGAAATAGGGCTTTTCAAATTCTTCTTGCAAGATATTCTGCCAGCTTTCTTCTATCTTTACATTCATAGTAGTCTGTAGGGGTATCTGGTTTGCCTGGTAACAGGTAGTGGCCCTCGAAAGGCTATACCTGAAACGGATTCTAATTATACAAAAAACTCTGTAACATGGATACAAAAACTACAGAAGGAGTAAAAGTAACGGTCACGACCAACTACCTGCCCGATTACTCCAGTCCGGTACAGCAGCACTTCGTATTTGCCTATAAGATCAGTATAGAAAATAACAGTGAGTTCACAGTGAAGCTTTTGCGTCGCCACTGGTACATCCACGACGCCACCGGCACCATGCGTGAAGTGGAAGGAGAAGGCGTGGTAGGCCAGCAGCCCGTGCTGGAGCCCGGCGAGTCGCATGAGTACGTATCAGGCTGCAACCTGAAGACAGGTATGGGCAAAATGCGCGGCACCTACCTGATGGAGCGCATGGTCGACGGCAAGCAGTTCCATGTTACCATACCGGAGTTCTCGCTCATCGTGCCGTATAAGTTGAATTGATGGTTAGTGGTAGATGGTTAAATGGCTGAATTGTTAAATTGTTGTTTTCGCTATACCTGTTTAATTGTTGATTGCTGATTGTTGATTCAGCTACACCTGTTGAATTGCTGATGGTTAAATTGTTAAATTGTTGAATCATCCATACCTGAATTAATTGTTTCATTGTTAATTCGGCTATACCTTTAAATTTGTAGTTACTGAAGGGTTTGGCACTCTTATGTACAGGTATCAAAGGCTGAAAACAACAATTTAACAATTCAGCCATTTAACAATTCAAAATAACCATCAACAATCTAACAATCTAAGTTTTGCTCCCTTTCCACCTTGCGGCAAATTACCTGCTCTACCGCCTCAGGGCTTTTAAGCTGCACGGAGTCCACTCCCCATTCGTTTTCGATCTGTACCAGAACGTGATCCTGCACGAAGGCGACTACTATGCCTATCAGCTTATAGAGGATCTACGTGGTTCACTGCTTTTTAAGGATCGGGCTATACCTGTCACTGATTTTGGAGCGGGCCCTAAAGCCGGACTGAAGAAAAACCGCAAGATCAGCTACATTGCCCGCACTTCGGCCAAACCTGCCAAATATGCACAGCTGCTTTTCCGGCTGGTAGCGCACTTCCAACCCAACACCATTTTTGACTTGGGTACTTCTCTGGGCATCACTACCTCATACCTGGCTATGGGTAACAAACAAGCTAAACTTTATACCTTCGAGGGCTGCCCGTCCATTGCAGCGGAAGCGAAAGCGAACTTCGAAAAGCTGGGGCTGCAGCACATGCAGCAGGTGATCGGCAACCTGGATGATACCCTAGCACTGCAACTACAGCAAGTAGAGCGGTTAGACTTCGTGTTCTTTGACGGGAACCACCGTTATGAACCCACCATGCGCTATTTCGAAGTCTGCCTCAGCAAGCACCACGAGCACAGTGTGTTTGTAGTGGATGATCTGTATTGGTCTGCGGAAATGAAGCAGGCCTGGCAGGAGATCAAGCAGCACCCGCAGGTATGCCAGACAGTCGACCTGTTCTATATCGGGCTGGTTTTTTTCCGCAAAACCCAGCCGAAAGAGCATTTTACCCTGCTGTATTAATCGTTTTCCTTTACCGTCTGCGCCTGCCAGCCTCCATACACACCATTAAACTCTTCGGCTAACTGCCACAGGTCCAAGGTAGTGGTATGGATTTCCTCCTCAGTAACAGCCTGCACTTTCGCTATGATGATGCTGAAGGCTACACTGGTCTCGTTTTGATTCTTCCCCTCCTGCACCAAGGTATAGCCGGCACCCTCTGCTTTGCTTTTGAAGGCAGCGCGGTCAGCTTCGGTTGCGAAGCTCACAGAATGTGACACAGCACGGGGAATGTGATGTTCGTCTCCCTGCTCCTCCATCATGCGCAGAATGCGGTTGTTTTTGATACTCTGCATATCAACTGGCTCCGGAAATAGAAAATCCAGGTATAAGCCCCAGTCTGGGTCGTGGAGGGTATTAGAAGCGAAGGTATAGGCCGGGAACTGCTGCATGATGTTTGTGGCAATTACTTCTGGCAGAGCTTCCTGCCCGCTGTAAAAGTAGAAACTGCGTTTGCCATCGTGCAGCAGTTTACCCACAAAGGCTGTCTGCAGCGAGTTCTGGAATTCCTCCACCAGTGCTTCTTCTATCGCCTCCAACTGCTCCCATTCGGCTTCATCGGCAGGAAAGCCGTCTGCGTCTGGTTGCTGCAGCGCTACAACAAGCTCAAAGGCTCGGTCCTTCTCAGGTATAGGGGCTTCGTGTTCAAAAGCCAGATCGACGCTCACGCAGGCCGGGCGCTCGTTGACGTCGCAGAAATAAACTTCCCACTCAGGGGTATGGGCAGGTACTGTCATAGGTATAATCTGAAGAAATAAAGAGAGCATCAACTTCAGTCAATGCTCTCCCTTCATACGTGAATGAGTTGCTTAGCGAATAGCCTGGCGGATGCGGACCAGCTTCTGGAGCAGACCTTCGAGCTGGTCGAGCGGCAGCATATTGGCTCCGTCTGACTTTGCTACAGATGGCTGCGGGTGCGTTTCGATGAACAGACCATCAGCTCCAACGGCAATGGCGGCTTTGGCGATGGTCTCGATCAGGGCTGGCTTGCCACCGGTTACGCCGGAGCTCTGGTTCGGCTGCTGCAGGGAGTGCGTTACGTCCATCACCACCGGAACGCCATTCGTTTGCATTTCAGGCAGGTTACGGAAGTCCACCACCATATCGGAATAACCAAAGCTGTTGCCGCGATCGGTCAGAATCACTTTGTCGTTGCCCGACTCGCGCACCTTGTCCACAGCAAAGCGCATGGCCTCCCCGGAGAGGAACTGCCCTTTTTTAATGTTTACTACCTTACCCGTGTTAGCGGCTGCCACGAGCAGGTCCGTCTGGCGACAAAGGAAAGCCGGGATCTGCAGCACATCCACGTACTCAGCCGCCATCGCCGCCTCGTTGCTTTCGTGGATGTCAGTAACGGTAGGTATGTCAAAGGTCTGGCTCACCTTCTGCAGGATGCGCAGCGCTTTTTCATCGCCTATACCTGTAAAGGAATCCAGACGGGAGCGGTTGGCTTTGCGGTAAGAGCCTTTGAAGATCAGCGGAATCTCCAGCTTATCGGTAATAGTTACAAGTCGCTCGGCTATCTGCAGGGCCATTTCCTCGCCTTCTATGGCGCAGGGTCCAGCCATCAAAAAGAAGTTGCCGGAGCCGGTATGTTTTAGTTTTGGTATTTCAAACATGGTATGTATCTAGGTTGAAGCCTTTCGGCCTGCAAATTTAGTCAGATGTGGGGGAATAAAGAAATGAGTGATTGATGAAGGGTTAAATGATAGTGATTGTCTGAATCAGGATTTACAGGATTTTAAAATTTTCAGGATTGAAATTAGTGGAACAATCGTTATTGAGAATCCTGTAAATCCTTTAATTCTGTAAATCCTGATTCAGACAAACTATAACTGTACACGCTTGGACAGGTCGCGACCTGTCACTACAAACAGCTATTAATCAACTTCTTTAACTCAATAAACAACTCCCTCCCCTGCCTTGGTGGGATGGAATTGTAGGCGGTTTCGAAGTGCAGGAATTCGAAATAGGGCTCGAAGTAAGTACGGTACTCCTCGCGGCTGCCGCCGAAGGGTGGACCGGTATGCTCGAAGGTGGTATCGAAGAGCAAACCAACCAGTTTTCCTCCTGGTAGCAACAGCTCAGCACATTGGCGGGCATAATCGGTCCGGAGCTTGGGGTCGATTGCGCAAAAGAAGGTTTGCTCTATGATCAGGTCGAACTTGCTGTCGAGCTGGAAGAAGTCCTGAAGCAGCAATTGGTCTTTGGGGAAGTCAGGAACCCGTTCAGAGAAGCGCTGGAGGGGTGCTTTGGCAACATCGGCTACATAGGTATGCACAAAGCCCTTCCGGTAGAGGTATTCGGCTTCGTAGGCGTTGCCGCAGCCCGGAACCAGTATGCATTGGCCCTTGTTAGGCAACTGATCAAAATAATCGCGCAGTGGCGGCGTTATAGCCCCAACATCCCAACCCGTCTGGCCCAGTTGGTAGCGGTTTTGCCAGTAGTCGGCATTAAATTCTTGTTTCATCTTGTATGATAATACAGCAAAAGTCTTAAATTTGAAACTTGCATACGCACCATTCCAGACAATAAAAGCTTAACAAATGAGTACGCTGGAAAAAAAAGACACCCAAAACGAACATCAGCCCATGAACCCTTCTGAAAAAAGAAGCAACCGCAAACTCCTGATTAGTGGTCTCCTTGTCATCCTGATCAGCATCAACGGCATCCTGCTTTACATGAATTATCAGAAAAAAGAGAAAAACGAGGAGCAGGCCGAGGTGATCCGTGTGAAAGATAAGGAACTGGAAAACCAGATAAAAGTTTACGAAGCCCTGAAAGCTGACTTTGAGCGCCAGAGCCAGGAGCTGCAGGCCATGGGTCTTGAAAACGACTCACTCGAAGCCCAAATCGCCTCTATCTCTTCTGACCTGACCGAACTGCGCGGCTTCCGCAAGAGCAGCTACAGCCTGGCTGACCAGCGTCGTTTCCGCGATCGTGCGCAGGCTTTTGAGCAGCAACTGAAGCAGAAGGACCAGGAGATCGCCACCCTGAAGCAGGACAACGAAGTGCTCTTTACAGAGAACACCTCGCTCAAAACAACTCAAAACCGCCTGAGCGACAGCCTGACGACCATGAAATCGACGAACGAGAACCTGGTGGAGAAAGTAAAGGTAGCTTCCAAACTCGAAGCGCAGCGCATGAATGTGCAGGTGGTAAACAAGCGCGGCAAAGAACTGGATGACAAAGACAATGAGTTCAGAATCAGAAACGTGGAGAAGATCCGCGTAGCTTTTAACCTGGGCAAAAACGACGTGGCTCCGCGTGAGCCAAAGACAATTTACATGCGTTTGATCGAGCCGGATGGAGCAGCCTTGTATAACTTGTCTACCGGTTCAGGCTCATTCCAGATCGATGGCGAGGACATGTACTACACGGCCAAGCGCGATATTGTGTTTGACAACACGCAGCAGCAGGTGAGTTTTGTGTACAGCAAGAACGCTGAATATAAGAAAGGCCAGCATACCATTGAACTCTACGCCGATGGTTTCCTGATCGGAACAACCAGCTTTGTGCTGAAATAACACTTAAGACCTAAAGTCTGAAAGCCCCGTCCGTTTGGCCGGGGCTTTTTTTGTGCTATACTATACCTCCATAAGGTATAGTATAGGCATGTTGCTTATTCTACGTTCACTTATTTGCTTCTTAAACCAGGTATAGTAAGGGCCATTAGACCACAGTTCTCAGGTATAATACAACGCTCAAACAATCCAACCTTCAACAATTTAACCATCAACAATTCGGTCGTATGGCCATAAAAAAAACCCTATCCTGAGGAAAGGGTTTTAGTCCATCGTTCACATGAAATTCTCTAATGCAGGCATTAGAATTTAATCAACAAGAAATCTTTATTCCACCAGCATACTGCTGCGGTGCTGTATTACTTTAAAGCTCTCCACCATCTTCACCGACTCGTGCACGTCTTCTGTGAAAATCGCCACGAAAGATTCCGGCTCAGCATTTTCCAGTGCATAGGCAATGGCACGCATTTCTTCCGGTATCACCTTCACTTGTTTGTGCGGCGCCACGTCCTCTATACCTTGCAGCATCGGCAAGGTGATCTCTTCGGCTGTCTTTCCGCGCAGGTCGTTGTCGAGGCGAATGATGATCTCGTCAAAGATCTCCCCCGCCACACGCCCGATCTCGTAGAAATCCTGCGTTCTACGGTCGCCAACGCCGGCAATGATGCCAACCTTGCGCGACACGTCCAGGTCTTCCATAAAGCCGCCTATGGCCTTTAGGCCGCCCACATTGTGGGCATAGTCCACCAGCACCTCGAAATTCGGGAACTGGAACAGGTTCATGCGACCCGGCGTTTTATCCGGCGAAGGTATAAAGGTGCGAATGGCACGCTTAATGTCTTCTATGTCAAAGTGCGATACATAGCCAGCCAACGCGGCAGCCAGTATATTCTCTATGTTAAATTTCGCTTTTCCCCCGAAAGTCAGCGGCACGTCCCCCACCCGGTCGATGCGGATCTTATAACTGTTCTTGAAGATCGAAATGTACCCGTTTTCAAAAACTGCAGCCAGTCCGCCTTTGGCAATGTGCTTCAGGATGCGCGGGTTGTTCTCGTCCATACTGAAGAAGGCGACTTTACACTTCAGCTCATCCGCCATGGCGTAAACCAGGTCATCATCGGCGTTCAGGATGGCGTACCCGTCCTTACTCACGCTCTTCGGGATCACCGACTTCACGTTGGCCAGGTCCTCCAGGGTATGGATGTCTCTAAGCCCCAGGTGGTCAGAGCTCACGTTGGTCACAATACCAATGTCACACTGGTCGAAGCCCAGCCCAGAGCGCAGCAAACCGCCACGGGCGCACTCCAGCACCGCAAAGTTTACGGTCGGGTCTTTGAGCACAAATTGTGCACTGTAAGCCCCTGTTGTATCGCCTTTTTCGAGCAGCTTGTCCTGTATGTAGATGCCCTCAGTGGTCGTATACCCTACCTGATAGCCTTTGCTCTTGACCATGTGCGCGATCAGGCGCGTGGTAGTCGTCTTCCCGTTGGTGCCCGTAACCGCCACAATCGGGATGCGGGCCGGCTTGGTATGCGGGAACAGCATGTCAATGACCGGTTCGGCTACGTTGCGCGGCAGTCCGAAAGTCGGTGAAATGTGCATCCTGAAACCAGGCGCTGCATTCACCTCTAGTACCGCACCCCCCGCTTCGTTAAGCGGAATGGCAATGTCGGTTGTCATCACGTCGATGCCGCAGATATCCAGCCCCACCAGACCGGCAATGCGCTCGGCCATCAGGATGTTGTAAGGATCCACTAAGTCAGTAACGTCAGTTGCCGTGCCTCCAGTACTTATGTTAGCCGTACTTTTTAGGTATAGCACCTCCCCCTCGGGCAGAACCGATTGAGTAGTAAGCTCTTTGGCCTTTAAAATATTTTTGGTGTGTTGGTCAATTTTTATCCGGGTCAGGGCTTTTTCGTGCCCCACGCCCCTTCTCGGGTCTTTATTAGCCAGGTCAACCAATTGCTTGATCGTGGAAACGCCGTCTCCTGTTACCATGGCCGGGGTGCGCTTGGCAGCGGCCACAAACTTTTTGTTGATGACCAGCAGGCGGAAATCGAAGCCCTGAATATAGCGCTCCACCATAACGGCTTCTGCATACTGCTTAGCAGCAGCCAGTCCTTTCAGGGCATCTTTCCAGTTGGTAATGTTGATGGTGGCGCCTTTGCCGTGGTTGCCGTCGAGCGGCTTGAGCACCAGTGGGTAGCCCAGTCGGTCCACAGCACGCTTCAGTTCATCCTGATTGTAAACAGTGGTGCCATTGGGAACAGGTATACCGGCCTCGTCGAGCAGTTCCTTGGTAGCGTTCTTGTCACCGGCTATCTCTACGGCAAAGCAGGCAGTGCCACAGGTCATGGTAGCCTGTATGCGTTTCTGGTTCACGCCATAACCCAGTTGTATGAGCGAATGCCGGTTGAGGCGGATGTAAGGTATACCGCGGCTCTGTGCCTCCGACACAATCGAGTAAGTACTCGGCCCGAAGTATTCGTCTTCCCGGATCTGGTGCAGCCGGTCGATGTCTTCGTCGAGTTTATACTTTTCTCCTTTTATCAGGGATTGGGTGATGTGCAGGGCAGCGTGTGCGGCATACTCGCCGGCGCGCTCTTCCTGGTACGAGAAGATGACGAAATGCGTACCCTGTTCGTGGGCCATGTAACAGCGTCCGTAGCCGCAGTCCATACCTGCCATTGTTTGCAACTCCAGGGCGATGTGCTGCAGCACGTGTCCGAAAGTAGTACCTTCTTCCACCAACTTAAAGAAGCCGCCAGCCACGCCTACGGCAGCGCGGTGTTCGTACATGTCAGGAAAGAGACGTTTGAGTCGGGAGGCAAAGCCAGGTACTTCGTGGGTAAGGGTATCAGCCAGTTCTTCCAGGTCCAGCTTGAGTACGATAATTTTGGGATGCTCAACAGACCAGAAATTTGGTCCGCGCATGATGCGCAATTCTGTAATCTTCATGGGAATAGGTAAGCAGCTTGTATTGCCTGTCAGATATGTTGTAGGTGTTGAAGGATACAGCAACCGTAAAATTGCCTGCTTGCAATACGTTTTAAGCTGACAAAGGATATAGCGCCTTTTAAAAAATTAGTGCAATTGGATTGATAAGATTGAGAGATAATCACTTAGGCATAGGAAGGGCGTTTAGGGATGTTGGGAAATATGGATGCGGGCTTTGGGAAGGGTTGTTGTCCCCGCCCCTTTCATTGTCGGGGCCCGAACCCTAAGCGAGACTTCTCGGTTACTGCTATCCCACATGTCATCCTGAAAGGATCTTGGTCAAAGTTAGGCCAGGCGGTTACTATAACACACCCCTGCCCCTCTCAAGAGGGGATTTCTTGTAGTCGCTTAATTTCCAGGTATAAGTTCTGTAATTTCTATTGTAAATACCGGGTCCAACCACCCCTACCCCTCCTTATCCAAGGAGGGGAGTCTGCTAATGCCCAATTCAAAGGTATAAGCCCTGTCTTGAGTGTGACGCACCACTGGCAGGTTTAGCAAGACATCCTTGCACGCCAGCTACGAAGCAAATCACCTCTGCCAGGTGCATAAACGAAGATTTTGTGTTGGGGGTGAAGGGGTCCCCCTGTCACGAGCGGTCAGCGAGTTTAAAATCGTCTTGATTTTTTTGCCCCGAAAGTATTCGGGATGTTCCATTTACTTTTTTATCAAGTCGAAGATCCCGAACTTGATTCGGGAGAAAAAAGAAGGGCCCGCCCAGCCAGGGCAGGCTATAGAACAACATAGTTGCTATTCCTACAACAGCATTTGCTACAAAGCAAAGTGCCTATACCTATACCTGGGCCAGAGGCCCCACAATAATAGACACGAGCGTGGACGCTCGCGCCATGGCACATCAACAGCACTACATAAAGATTAGAATTGTGATAGGGAAAAAAAATCGCCCGGTCAGATTTACCGACCGGGCGATCAAGAAGAGGTAACGAGCGGATTCGAACCGCTGTAGCAGCTTTTGCAGAGCTGAGCCTAGCCACTCGGCCACGTTACCCTGATTGGAGTGCAAATATAAGCAGAGATGTATGCTTATCAAACAATCAGGCTATATTTTTTAAGCGCCATCAGATACAGCGCTAAGTATAAGCCCCTTAATTTTTAGATGAATTGCGTCAAATTATTTGGGCAGCGGAGCGCCTACAGGCACAGCGCAATCATGACCCGGCTGGCCGTGGGGCGGATTCGTTCCGGCTGCCACTGAACCAGAAACCTGCGGCTGGAAAGTAGGCTGCGGTGCAGTGAGTCTTGGCTGTGCTGGCAGATCGAGCGGGGCGCCCACTTCGATGTCGCAGCGGTGGCCTGGCTGTCCGTGCTCCGGATTCAGGGCTACATTGCCCGCCGGTGCAGTTGTAGCGGCGTTATTGCTTGTCGGTGCAGTGCTTGACTGGCTGGCAGCTGTGCTGGTGGTCTTATTGTCTTCTGAGCAAGCGCTAAAACCAATCAGGGCAGCGGCCAGCAGTACGTTAACGGTAGTTTTCATGCAATGATTTAGAAAATTATGCAACCATCTGTTGCTACCATCCTTTTGGCAGAACAGGGCGCTTTTGTTACAACCGACAAGCTACCAAAAAGGTGCCGCAAAACCAAAATCCTTCCGACATACGGTTATTTCCGACTGTTTAAAAACTATTCTCGCCTGCCATAACTTTATCCCTCTTTTCCGGGTATATTCAGAAAAACCGGTATGCGCATCCGGCATAGCCGTAACAGTTGCAGCCAGGCTGCCGTACCCAAGCCTGTTTGGGCTGTTATCCTTTACAATAACACATTATACATCCTGGCCGTATCAGCCAGTCAGCGGTGCAGAAGAACCAAGGCTCCTGCCTATACCTTCAGAGCCCGTAACGTTTACCTTTATGAACAGACTTCTATTCCTTGATGCATTAAGAGGCATTGCCGCACTCTCCGTGGCCCTTTTCCACTATACTTCCGTGTACCGCAGCCTGTACGGCCACCGCTTCTCCCCTGCCTTCGATTTCGACTACGGCTTGTTCGGGGTGGAGCTTTTCTTCATGATCTCCGGCTTCGTGATCTTCTTCAGTTTCGACAGGATCAAGAGCGGGGGCGAATTCCTCTTCAACCGTGGCATCCGTCTTTACCCAACCTATTGGTTCTGTATGATCACGACTTTTGTGGTCGTGCAGTCTTTCGGGCTGCCGGGTTTTGAGACTACCTTTACCGACATGCTCGTGAACCTGACCATGTTCCAGAAGCTGGCCCGCGTGCCGGACGTGGATGGGGTATACTGGTCGCTGTTCTCGGAGTGGATGTTCTATCTGATGATGCTTGGCCTGTTCATGACCAATAACCTGAAGCGCATTCTGTGGGTTGGTCCCGTATGGGTGTTGTTAAGCCTGGTGCATAAGTATGGCTTTAGCCTCGGACCTGTTGGTGCGATACTCAACCTGTACCATGGCGTGTTCTTCTATGCGGGCATCCTCTTCTACCTGCTCATGAAGCAGCCTGAAAAGAAAAACGTCATCTTCGGGCATCTGCTATTCAGTATTGCTGCCATTGTAGCCTTATACCTGCCGGAAGGACTGCCGCATACCTTGGTTGTGATTTCCTTCTTCGGTGTTTTCTACCTGGGGCTAATGGGCAAAATGGAGTTCCTGGTGAACAAGGTGCTGCTCTTCCTGGGAAGTATCTCCTATGCGCTCTACCTGATCCATCAGTTTATCGGCTACGTGATCATCAACGAGACCCGGCACTTGTTCGGCGACAGCCTGCTGGTGATTGTGCCGCCGCTGGCCATTACGCTCACTGCAGCCTGGCTGATAACAAAGTACATTGAGAAACCCGCTGTGAGTCGCCTCAAAACCTGGTATAAACAGCGTTCGGGCCATGCTTTGTCACAAGAGAAGAAAGTGCCTGTCAGTGGCTTTGCCAAGCCGGAAACCGTCCCTACAAAATAGGTATAGCAGGTCTGAAGCTAGGCTCCGGTCTGGGCATAGGCGACGGCCAACTCCGCTCCAAGCCGCGCATTGTGCTTGATCAAGGCAATGTTGGCATCGAGGCTTTCGCCGTGGCTGTGCTCCGCGATATACTTTAAAAGAAAAGGCGTCACGGCTTTGCCTTTGATGTGCTGCTGCGCGGCGGCATGCAGGGCCTGGGTGATATACCATTCCATTTCCGGTGCCGGCACTTCAAACTTTTCAGGTATAGGGTTGGCGATCAGCACGGCACCGTTCAGACCTAAATCCCACTTGGTGCGCATGAGCCTGGCTATTTCCTGGGCAGAGTCCAGTCGCAGAGGGGAAATGAAGCCACTTTGGCGGGAGTAAAAGCTCGGAAACGCATCCTGTCCAAAGGTAACAACCGGTATACCTTGTGTTTCGAGGTACTCCAGGGTCAGCCCGATATCCAGGATCGACTTGACTCCTGCTGACACCACCGCAACGGAGGTCTGCGCCATCTCTGTCAGGTCTGCCGAAATATCCATCGTAGTCTCAGTGCCCCGATGCACCCCTCCTATTCCGCCCGTCACGAACACCCGTACACCTGCCATTGCGGCAATACGCATGGTAGCCGCCACCGTCGTAGCGCCATCCAGTTGCTGGCTGATGACATAGGGCATATCGACCAAACTCACTTTCCAGACATCCTTGGCCTGACCCAGGTGCTCGATCTGTTGCTGTGTGAGGCCCACACAGCATTTACCGTTCAGAATCGCGATCGTGGCAGGTATAGCTCCTGTTTCCCGCACTACTGCCTCCACCTCCAGTGCCGTCTGCACGTTCTGGGGAAAAGGCATGCCATGCGCGATGATGGTAGACTCGAGGGCCACCACCGGCTTTCCTTCGGCCAGGGCCTGCTGCACTTCGGGGTGAATTTCCAGGTATGGGTTCATGGGGTTAAGCTGATTCTTTTGCTATGGTTCTTAAAATTGACAGATTAACTTAGGGCAGTCCTTTAAGCTTATACCGGATCAGGTGATCAAAATGTTGGCAAACACGGTACGCACGGCATTCTAACGGTTCGTTGCCTAGTCTTTACGCTCGTAAATCAGCTGAACGACTCCGGACCTGAACCTGTTCACCTCGATCAGATTGAGATTGATCCTCTCACTCAGGTCCTGAAACAACGGTTTGCCCGCTCCTAGTACAGTGGGGTGCACGGAAATCCGGTAAATGTCAATCAACTGATGCTGGATGAAGGTTGTGATGAGTTTTGCTCCGCCATACAACCAAATGTCTTTGCCGTGCTGCAGTTTTATTTCGGCAATCTTTTCAGGTATACCGGAGGTAATAAAGGTGGCCCCACTATCCGGCCGCTCCTGGCTGGAGAAAACGATTTTCTCTTTAGAGTGAACAGCATCCCAAATAGCCCTCTCCGATTCGCTTGCGTTGGTATCCGGCGCGAAATTGCCCCACATCTCGTAGCTTACCCGGCCATAGAGGATGGTGTCTATACCTGACAGAAAGCCTTGGAAGTCCATGTCATCATCCAGGATACACCAATCCACTTCGCCATTCGGTCCTTCAATGAATCCGTCGAGGGTTACGGCCAGGTCTAAGATTACTTTTCGCATGCAAATAAGAAGCTTACTCTATGTTGGGTGTAGTAACGGCTTGTACATAAAGCGAGCGAGGTGTAGCCGAAGCTTGACTTATGTGCTGGGTTGCACTAAACCTTCGGTAGCTGGTTTTAAAAAGCAGCGGATAAGGGCTATCTTTTGGATTCACATTTAACTTCTAATTTAAGATGAAAAAAAAGAGCCTACCCTTATCCAG
>NZ_QEKI01000021.1 GCF_003096355.1 Pontibacter virosus
TGAATTTCATAGTTCAAGTGGATAAGTATAGTATTACTTAGCCACTTAGCTTGTGAAAAGTTGCAGGAAGGAAGGTGTTATTAGACAGTCTGACGGTCTCGTGTAAACAACGTGCAAGGCCGTCGGCCGTAGCATGGTGTTTATGCTTTGCCGGGGAAGTTATTCTTTTAATCATAGAACATAACAATAGCTATTAGATCATTCTTGGCTTTAGAAATACCAACTACAATGAAATAATAGCCATAAATCCAGAATTCTGGTTCCTTTAATTTAATGTCTGCCTTTTCGGAGTTTTTTCTGCTTTCTTGGTTCTCAAACCATTCTTTGGAAATCAGGAAAAACGTAAAACTGTCTCCAAGCTGGGAAAGATGGTTTCTTAATTCATTCCAAACTACAATGAAATCTTCCCTGTCACTTTCTCCCCATTCTCCAGCGGCATATTTATCAAAAAAAGAAATAAGCCCAGATAGATTCAAGGCTCTGAAATCTTCTATCGAAAGTTTTTCTAAGTTGAATGCTGGTTTGAGATAATTATTTTGCTGTTGCAGAGGCTTTTCTTTTATGTCGTCCCTTGTACAGTCAATTCTAAAATAGTCAGAATTTATAAAGTCAATCACTTCTATTTGCCCTTCAAATGAGAAAGTTGTGATGGTTGCCCCTTGGTAATCCGCATCAAACTTTTCCTGTTTCAGTTTTTTTAGAAGCATCTTTATATTTATTCTAATTACCCCCAACGAAATGGTCTAGCAGACGCTTTAGCTTGAAACACTTGCTAAGGTGTCTGCTAGGGTGTGTTGGGGCATCACTTCGCCCGCCCGGGCAACCGCTTCTGGCCAACCCTACACGCGGCAGGTTTTACTCCCCGGCTATACCTGCCCGAAGAAGAAAGTAGCTTGCTGGATTTGGGCTTCGGCATCACCAATGTCGTGGATCGGGCCACGGCAAATGCTGCTGAGTTGTCGGCGGTGGAGTTGAAAGAAGGAGCGGTAAAGCTAGTGGAGAAAGTGAAAGCGTACCAGCCGTAGGTGCTGGCTTTGCTGGGTATATCCGCCTACCGCGTGGCCTTCGGGAAAGCAACTGCAGGTATAGGAATACAGGAACAGACCATCGGGAACACGAAGCTGTGGGTGCTGCCCAACCCCAGCGGTTTGAACGCCCATTTCCCGCCGCGGAAACTTGCCGAGGTATACCAGGAACTGCGCCTCTTTGTCGATTTGCTGAAGTAGAAAAGCATTCTCTCTTGGCTTTATCTTGCGGAGGTAGATATTGCTGTTGGTCCCAAGGTATAACCAGATATATGAGCTACACTGTCCGCAATTTGCCCTTTATTATACCATGCCCTTATGCAACCAGACGTTGAATTTTTTTTTGTACTATTGCATGATGCTCTTTCTAATGTCAGCCGTATACCTGTAGTGGTCAGATATATACAAAAATCAGCAGGCATGGAACATGAACCTACAAAATATTGAAAAGGCACTGGAGTTGGACTTTGTGACGATTCGGTACAGCCCTGATCAGAAAATGTTCTGGGGTAATTGGCGGGGCAATATACCGAGCAAACCACTTCGTGAAGCCATGCATTTTGCCAGTCAGTTTATAATGGACAATGAGGTTGAACTCGTAATGGTGGACTATACCTTCATGTTGCCACCATCGCTGCAGGACCAGAACTGGATTGCCACGCACTCTGCCGCCATACTGCAGCACAGCAAACTAAAGCGTGTTGCTAACGTTATGGGCTCCGATATTTTTCAGCAGATCTCCATCGAAACTATCAATGAAATAGCCTACAAATTCCCCTTGCCCTTCAAGTCCCGCGATTTTATGTTTAGAGATGACGCCCAGGAATGGCTATTCAACACCGATAGCTGAGGCTTAGCTCAGTCCTCTCCACCCGTTTCAGTTTGCCTTTGCCGCAACACCTTATTGTCGATGGAATAACGGCCGGGGCCTTTGATCATAAAGAACAGGATGAGGGCCGTGACGATCAGGGACATGATCAACTCGGTGTTACCCAGGTGGACGCCGCGCTGCGGGTTTACGATCAGCAGCGCACCTATCAGGATCGGAATCTGGCAGAGCAGTGCCAAGCGGGTGAGCATCCCAAAGGCGATCATCAGGCCGCCCACCACATGTACCAGGCTGGTGAGAAAGTGGGCCTTGCCAGTCGTGATCACGTCCTGGCTGGAACTGAAGATGTAGAAAACGTCGGTGGTGTGCTCCAGAAAGAGCAGGCCTTTTATAAACAGGAACAGACCGAGAAGGATTCTGAGGCCGTCCATCCAAACCGGGTTGTTGGCGCTGTTGATGCGGCGGCTGTGGCGGAGTTCGTGTGCGAGTGCCATGGCGGTAGGATTTAATGGAAAAATGCGCTATACCTATATTTACGTTCCCAGATGCAATCCCGTTTATTTACCATGCTTCCGCAGTCGTTTGGCCAGAAAATCCAGCTTTTTGACGGACTAGCTTTTACTATTGTAGTTACAATTGTAGCTTTGCCAACCGAATGAACGTTCAATTGGGAGGGAGCAGTAGTAACATGGAGCCGATCGCAGATAAGAAGAAAGCCATCTTTATAAGTACGATGGAGCTGGTCCGGGACAAGGGCTTTCATGGTACGCCTATGAGCATGGTCGCCAAACATGCCGGTGTGGCAGCGGGCACCATCTACCATTACTTCGAAAGCAAAGAGCAGCTTATCACCGAGCTGTTTGACTATGCCCAGCAGCAGGTCATTGCCGTGGTGGAGCAGGAGACCTGTGCCGCTATACCTTTTAAAGACTGCTTTTTCAATCTCTGGGGCGGACTCTATACCTTTTACCAGAACAATCAGAACCTGCTCCGGTTCTTTGAACAGTTTGTTAACTCCCCCTACAGTTCCACAAGGCCGCCATTTGAAGAAGACAAATTTTACACCTTGCTTTTCGCCTTTTTCGAGCGTGGCATCCGGGAAGGGGAACTAAAAGAGGTCAGCCCCAAAATACTGGCCACGCTCACCCACAGCAGTATCCTTACGATAGCCAAAATGACGGCCAGCGGCCGACTCCACTTCGACAAAAAAGAGCTGCAGCAGATACAGCAGTTGCTCTGGGATGGAATTGCCCTGGGTCGTTAGCGGCTGCTCCCGAGGCAAAAAAATGCAACTTTATTAGTGTTCAAACAATAACCACAAGCTCCAAAATGAAACATGAAAGACAAAACTAAAGCTGCAACACCATCGGTAGCCGCATCTGCACGTTTAATACTCAATCAAAAAGCTGAACACCAATCGCATACATGAAATTAAGAACATATTTTAAACGCTTGCTGATTGCCTCTCTGCTGGCGCCGGGCACTCTGTTCGCGCAGGACAACAAAGGTGTTGCAGCAACTGACAGCCTGACGCTGGAGCAGGTTGTGAACTATGCGCTCGAAAACACTGCCGCCATGGAGCAGGCGCTGATAGACGAACAGATCGGCGAGCGGGAAATCAGATCCAGTCTGGCAGGATGGTTTCCGCAGATCAATGCTAACTTCGGGGGCACTTACAACATCAAAAGGCCGCAGCAGCCGATCGGAGGCGAGATCATCACCTTCGGGCAGAAGTACAACTCCAACATAGCCCTGCAGGCCACCCAGAACATTTTTGATAACAACTTGTTTCTCGCCACAAAGGCGTCCAACTCCAGGAAGCTACTGCTGGACCAGCAGGTGACCGACACCCGCATCAACACGGTGGTGGAAGTGAGCAAGGCCTACTACAACGTGCTGCTCACGAAGGAGCAACTGCGCATCTTGGACCAGAACATCTCGCGCCAGGAAAAGCAGTACAACGATGCCCGCAGCCGCTACGAGGTAGGCATCGTTGACAAGACCGACTACCAGCGTGCCGCCATTACCCTGGCCAACATCCGGTCGGACCGCAAGCGGGTGGAGGAGAGCATTAAAGCCAGCCTGGCCTACCTGAAGCAGCTGATGGGTTATCCGGTGGAGCAGGAGCTGAACCTGACCTACAATTACGGCCGTATGGAGCAGGAGGTGCAGGTAGACACCACTGAGCTGCTCACCTTTGACAGGAGGATAGAACTGCAGCAGCTGCAAACGCAGCGTGACCTGCTGAAGCTGAACACGGCTTACAACCGCTGGAGCTTCCTGCCAACTGTTTCAGCTTTTGCTAACTACAACCTCTTGTATTTCAACAACGAGTTAGCCAACCTCTACAACCAGCACTTCCCCAACTCGTCGGTGGGTATACAGGCATCTCTCCCGATCTTTCAGGGCACCAGAAGACTGCAGAATCTGAAGATCGCGCAGTTGCAGGAAGACCGCCTGGATGTGCAGATCAAGGACGCGCGCCGGGCCATCAACACCGAGTACCAGACAGCGCTGGCCAACTACAAAGGCGATTACACAGAATGGCGCACAGTGCAGCAGAACCTGGTCATGGCCGAAGAGGTGTACGAGATCATCAAGCTGCAGTACGACGAGGGCGTGAAGGCCTACGTGGACCTGATCGTCGCCGAGACCGAACTGCGCACCACCCAACTGAACTACTACAATGCCCTTTACAGTGTGCTCTCCAGCAAACTGGACTTGCAGCGGGCCCTTGGAAATATAGACATCAACCGATAAAATCAGAGAATCAGATAATGAAGAATAAGTACACCTGGCTGTTTGCAGCCATCATCAGCCCAACTATGCTTGTGTCTTGCGGCGGTGACGATGCCGGACAGCAGCAAATGAACCCAATGGCCATGGCCGTTCCGGTGAACACGATCCAGGTTAAACAGCAAAGCGTGACCGGCCGCGACACTTACCCAGCTACGGTGGTACCGCTGCAGGAGGTGGAGTTGCGTCCGCAGGTATCGGGCTATATCACCAACATTTTTGTGCAGGACGGGCAGCGTGTTAAAAAAGGGCAGAAGCTCTACGAGATAGACCAGAACAAATACCAGGCAGGTATACAGCAGGCGCAAGCAAGTCTGCAGAGCGCCAAGGCCAACCTGGCCCGCGCCGAAAAGGACCTGGAGCGCTACGAGCGCCTGGCCGAGCGCGATGCCATAGCCCGGCAGCAGGTAGACTATGCCCGCACCGAGGTGCAGACCGCCCGCGCACAGGTTTCCGCTGCGCAGGCACAGGTACGCAGCGCCTCCACTGACCTGAGTTATTCGGTGATCAATGCGCCGTTTAGTGGTGTCATCGGTATTTCGCAGGCGAGGGTAGGGGCACAGGTTTCGCCGGGGCAGCCTTTGCTCAACACCATCTCTTCTTCTGACCCGATTGCGGTTGATTTTGTGATCAACGAAGGCGAGCTTGGCCGCTTCAGCAACCTGCAACAGGGCAAACAGCCGGACTCGCTTTTCACCGTCCGCTTCAACAACGGGGAGCAGTACCAACACAATGGCAAATTGCTAGCCATTGACAGGGCCATCGGACGCCGCTCCGGCACGACCACGGTGCGCGTGCAGTTCCCGAACCCGGACGAGAGACTGGTGCCCGGTATGACCGTGAGCCTCAACGTGCTCAACCAGGACCTGGGCGAGCAGATCGTGATACCGTTTAAGGCGGTGACTGAGCAACTGGGCGAGTACTATGTGTATGTGGTGCAGGGCGACTCGGTGGTGCAGCAGAACGTGCAGCTGGGCACACGCGTGGCCGCTGACATTGTGGTGCGCGAAGGCCTGAAGGAAGGGCAGCAGATCGTGACCGAAGGTATACAGCGTCTGCGCCAGGGTGCGAAGGTGCAGCTGGGCGGTCCGGAGCAGCCGCAGGCGGGAGCCGCCCAATAATCGGAGATAGGTCTTTCAGAGCATTAACCAGACATTATGATTTCAGAAGTATTTATAAGAAGGCCCGTCACCGCCATGGTGATCTCGATAGTGATCGTGCTGGTGGGCGTACTGGCCATGATGAACTTGCCAGTCACACAGTACCCGGATATTTCGCCGCCCACCGTATCGGTATCGGCCAACTATACCAGCTCCGATGCTCTCACGGTAGAGCAATCTGTGGCGACGCCGGTGGAAACGCAGATCAACGGTACGCCAGGCATGGCCTACATCACCTCTACCAACACGAGTACCGGCCAGATGAACATGGCGGTTACCTTCGAGATCGGGACCGACATTGACATTGCCACACTCGACGTGCAGAACCGCGCCAGCATTGCGCAGCCGACCCTGCCGGAAGAGGTAAGGCGACTGGGGGTGACGGTGCGTAAGCGTAACCCGAGTATCATGATGGTGATCGGTATTTATTCGCCCAAACGCACCCACGACATCCAGTTCCTCGACAACTACACCAACATCTACATCAAAGATGCCCTGATGCGAGTAAGCGGGGTAGGCGACATTACTTCCATCGGGCAGGACTTCAGTATGCGCCTCTGGCTGCAGCCAGACAAACTGGCCCAGTACGGCATTGGCGCTAACGAAATCACGGCCGCCATACAGGAGCAAAACCTGCAGATTGCTGCCGGTACGGTGGGTGGTGCGCCGCAGTACGACACGCAGGCCTTTCAGTACCCGATCACGGTAACCGGCCGTCTGCAGACGCAGGAGGAGTTTGGTGACATCATTGTGCGCACCAATCCGGCGGACGGTTCGATAGTATACCTGCGCGACGTGGCCCGCATTGAATTTGGGCGTTTCGATTATGGCCGGCAGTCCAAGATCAACGGCAACCCAGCTACCATGATGCTCCTGTACCAGGCGCCGGGCAGTAACGCCCTCGAAACCGCCGAAGGCATCTATGCCGCTCTCGACGACCTAAAGGACTCTTTCCCGGCGGATGTGGACTACATCGTATCGTTTGAGACGGTGTCGGTGGTACAGGTGTCGATCAACGAAGTAGTGATGACGCTGATAGAGGCCCTGATCCTGGTGATCCTGGTGGTGTTCCTGTTCCTGCAGAGCTGGCGCGCCACTCTGATCCCAATCCTGGCTATACCTGTGTCCATCATTGGTACCTTCGTGTTCTTCATTCCCCTGGGTTTCACCATCAACACGCTCACCATGTTTGGTTTCGTACTCTCGATCGGTATTGTGGTGGATGACGCGATTGTGGTGGTGGAAGCCGTGCAGCATTACATAGACCATGAGAAGCTATCGGCGCGGGAAGCTACCCGCAAGGCCATGAAGGACATTACAGCTCCGGTTATTGCCATTGCCCTTATCCTGGCGGCCGTGTTTATACCGGTGGGCTTTATACCGGGCATTGTGGGTAGGCTGTACCAGCAGTTCGCCATCACCATTGCGATCTCAGTGCTGATCTCAGCCTTTGTGGCGCTCACCCTCACGCCGGCGCTCTGCTCCATCATGCTCAAGCCGATGAATGTGAACGAGGGCTCGCGCGGCATCAACAAGTTCTTCTACAGGTTTAACAACTGGTTTGCCCGCACCACCGAACGGTACTCGGTAGGGGTGCGCAAAAGCATCAAGGCCGCGCCGCTGGTGCTCATCGTCCTGATCTGTATCTATGTGGGTACCTTCGGACTGTTCTCCACCAAGCCAACCGGCTTTATACCTTCTGAGGATGAAGGCCGTATGTTCGTGTCGGTGGAGTTGCCGGAAGGTGCCTCGATGACCAGAACCAACGAGATTCTGGAGGAAATCGGCAACCAGCTGGGCTCTGTGGAGGCGATCCGGAACTATACCTCCGTGGCGGGCCTGAACGCGATCAACTTTTCGTTTAAGTCGAACAGCGGTACCTTCTTTGTGCAGCTGCAGCCCTGGGACCAGCGCAAGGACGAGGCCTCGCACCTGAACGGGGTGATGGCCGAGGTGCAGCAGAAGATAGCGGGCATCAAGGAGGCCAACGTGCGCCTGGTAGCTCCGCCGGCTATACCTGGTCTGGGCCAGTCGGGTGGTTTCACCTTCGTGTTGCAGCAGCGCAAAGCGGGCGATGTGCGCGAACTTGAGCAAGTGATGGGCCAGTTCCTGGGAGCCGTTAATGCGCGCCCCGAGATCGGGATGGCCTACAGCTTCTTCACGGCCAAAACACCGGGCTACCATGTGGACGTGGACCGCGAGAAAGCGAAAAGGCTGGGTGTGAACATCGCTGATGTATACTCTACCATGTCGACCTACATGGGTAGCCGCTACGTGAACGACTTCACACGCTACGGCCGTAACTTCAGGGTGGTGGCGCAAGCCGACACGGCATTCCGGATGGACATTGAAAGCCTGAAGCAGTTCTATGTGATGAACAGACAGGGAGAAGCTGTGCCGCTGAGCGCCCTGGTAAGATCGCGGGTGGTGGAAAATGCAGCTGTTATCACACACTACAACCTCTTCCGCTCCGTGGACATCAATGGTAGCGCGGCCCCTGGTTACAGTAGCGGGCAGGCGCTCGATGCACTGGAGGAAGTAGCTGCCGAAGCACTGCCAGCGGGTTACGGGTATGAGTTTACAGGCCTGAGTCGTGAGGAACGGGCAGCAGGCTCGAGTACGATTTACATCTTCTCGCTCTCCATCCTGCTGGTGCTCCTGTTGCTGGCGGCGCTTTACGAGAGCTGGTCGGTGCCGTTCTCCATCCTGTTTGCCATTCCGCTGGGTATGTTCGGTGCTATTCTGGCCCTGACGTTCCTGCCAAAGCTTGACAATAACGTGTACGCCCAGATCGGTATGGTAACGCTGATCGGTTTGGCGGCCAAAAATGCGATCCTGATCGTAGAATTTGCCAAAGAACGCGTGGACCGGGGCATGGAGCTGATTGAGGCGACAATTGAAGCCGTGAAGCTGCGTCTGCGCCCGATCATCATGACCTCGCTGGCCTTCATATTGGGTGTGGTGCCGTTGGCGCTGTCTTCCGGTGCCGGTGCCGTATCGCGCCAGACCATTGGCTGGGTAGTAATTGGCGGTATGCTGGCCGCTACCTTCCTGGCCATCTTCGTGGTGCCGGTGCTTTATGTGGTGATCACAAGGATTGCCTACGGTAAAAAGGGGCTTGCCGAGCTGCGTGCCAAAGGTGGTGATTTGCCAGACAATGATGGCGGTGATCCGGCTTATGTGAATCCTTAAGTTTAAGACAATTTACACCAGGACAATTGATCCAGGTATAAACAAAGAGCCCCGGCCAAACGGCCGGGGCTCTTTGTTTCTGTAAGCAGAGGGTGAAGCTGTTCTATATTTAACTAATACCTATACCTGGAACAACTTAGCGTAGGGTCGTTTCCTGCTTGTTTTTTGTCATCCTGAAAGGATCTTGGTAGCAAGTTGTTTTGGCTTAACTGCACCGCTGGCGCGAGCTTGTGGCTCGTGCCTACACCTTTCCACGCAGCTATACCTTCAGCAAGAGTAGCAGTACGAGCTGCAAGTTCGCACTAGCAGGGTAGTCTCTAGGTGTCATCTCGAATGAAATGAGAGATCTGGATTATTTTAGTGCACAGTTAATCTTTCAGATTTCTCCCAAGGATGAAATGACAAGAACATTTTAATGTTGACCGCATTGGGTGGAGGCTCACTACTTTTCAATAGTTTTTGCAAGGAGTCCTTTGTCATGAACTCCATTGTTTAGGAGCTCTTTACCTTCTCCATCAATCGCTCGATCCAGAAGATCAGGAACAGGGCAACGAGGTTGATGCCGATGAATTTCTGGCCGAGGTCGGTGCCGATGCTGAAATGAAAAGAGGAGAGGGCCAGCCTGAATTTAAAGATCCAGCCTGCCACCATATCCACGCCAACTCCTATGCGCAAGCCCGCCACATACTGAAAGGCGTAGGCCCCGAAGGAGAAATACACCACCTGCAGCACCTGGTTGATGAGGGAGAGTTTTAGTCCGCGCTTTTGGCTGCGGAACAGCATGCGCCCGCAAAGGATGGAAAAGATATAAAGTCCGCCGGCGAAGAGGCCGATGCGCAGGGCCGCCTGGTCTACAACCATTTTGCCGCTGAATATTACCCACAAAGTGAGGGCTATACCTAGCAGGCCGCCAATGATCTGGTAAAGCGCAAGGGCTTTGATCTGATTTCTTTCAGAAGTATTCAAAGAGGTGCTTTTTCTGGTGATTGATTCAAATTTGCTTATCAAAATTACAAATTTAAATTACCTGTTCAGCACAATTGTGAGGTTGTTCGTGGTAGCTTTATTTCAGGTTCACGTACCCGTGCGGGAGAGAGATTTTGGTATGGGCCCATGCAAGCGAAGTTCGCTTTGCGTGTGGCTTATTTCTGTCTCTCTTTTTATCCTGAACTAATTGCCAGAGGAAGTAGGCATAGCTGTGAGCAGGCAGCTATAGCCGTTGTTAGGATGCTGCTTTTGTTAGCAAGCCGCCGTTAATACTTGAACAATACGTTCGTACCGTTGCGGATCCACTTTTCAAAAAAAGCATTGTCATTGAATTCTCCTGAAAGTAAAACAGAACCGCTTTCAGTTACAGGCGTGCGGGTGCTCATAAAGCTCGGAAGAGAGTCCTGATTGTTGGGAATCCACTCCATTCCCTTTTTCAGAGCAATGCACAGGTACTCATTTGTTTCGGTATCAACCAGGTATTTTCTGTTCATGTCGTGGGGTATTAGGTTTAAATTTGTAAAAGAACTGCCGGAGCTGTAAAGGCAGGGGCAGCAATAAAAAAGCCTTGCGGGAGGCAAGGCTTTTCTGTGAATATAGTCTGAGACTAAGCGCGCCTAACGTTAACCGCGTTCAATCCTTTTCTTCCTTCTTGCAGGTCAAATGTTACTTCATCACTCTCTCTGATCTCATCAGTAAGGCCAGAAACGTGTACAAAGTATTCCTGATCTGAATTTGCTTCCTTAATAAACCCGAACCCTTTCAGGTCATTAAAGAATTTTACTGTTCCGTTATTCATTATTTCTTTTGTTATGCTATACCTACTACATATTTGCAGGTATATGCGTTCATTATTTTTTACAATGTACGATAAATAAATTACAAAACCGCTGCATTGTCTCTATTCTTTTCAGATAAGTTGCGGCTGTGGCCGTACCGTTTGTGGTATTTAATTTCATGTGGCCTCAAATACCCCTGTTTCCCAGGAACAAAAGGGCTGCTCCCTTTTTCAGATGCATTGTAACATGGCTTGTCCTATCAGCTTATTTGTGCATACTTGAAATACCCAGGCCGGCCAGTACGCGACTCCTGACGTTTAAGGCCCCTATGATGCGGTTGACCGGGGTTGGTTCCATTCTGATAAGGGTGGGTATGGCGATGATGCCCGCCTCCTCTGCCTTGTCAGGATCTTTCTGGATATCGATTATTTCAAGCTGATAGTTACCTTTTAGATTTTCCCTGCAAATTTTAAGAAGTGTGTCCACAGCCTCAATAGAGTTTAGGCTGTGTCCGTTGATAAAGAGCTGAAATACATGCATGCTCGTTTTTTTAATTGGCTAAAAGCTCCGGAAGCGACCGGCTACTGTTGGTATACTGTCGTAAAATATTACTCGAGCTTGATCAGCATGGGATTGCCTGTCAGAATTCCACTGATTCCTTCGAAGTGCTTGCCTATATTGGCCCCTTCATCTGTTATCGTAAACTTACGGATAGAGGAATCATGCTTGGATCCGCGCATCTTGAGCACAGCAATGCTGCGTTGCATCTCACCCGACATCTCGACATAGCGCAGCAGGATGATGGAGTCCGTGATCGGGGAGATGTTTCCTTCTGTATCGGATGTGCCACCTGCTAGTAGCGGCGTGTTAGACGTAAACAACCCGGTAATTTCCTCGTGCTTCAGGTAGGCTGTAAAGGCGATGATGAACTCCCGGAAACCCTTGTCGGAAGAGGCACGGGATAAAGCAGACAAGCTGTCGATCGCGATTCTGTCGGGTTTAAAGTTCTTTACGGTTTCCTGAATGTTGATGAAATGGTCTTCGAGCGATGAAATCTCGGGATAGATGCAGATCACTTTCAGCAAACCTTCATCTTCCAGCTGCCTGAAATCAATACCCCACCCGGAGGCGTTACGGTACAGCTGTTCGCTGCTTTCTTCAAAAGCCATGAGCAGGCAGCGCTCTTTTTTCTCACGGATACCGTTTATAAAGTTTGCCACCAGCAAGGTTTTGCCAGCTCCGATGGCCCCCGAAACGAGGTTGATGGAGCCTTTGTAAAACCCGCCATTTATCATCTCGTCCAGTGCAGGTATACCGGAAGTTACTCTTTCATGGGAAGAGGTGTGCTTCAGGATCATGGCCGACAAGGGGATGATGACGATGGCCTTCTCCGGGTTTATGGTAAAGGGGTTTTCTCCTTTTTCGTGGTCGCTGCCCCTGAATTTGAGGATTTCGATGGTCCTCCTGCGCTTCTCGTTGTGCAACACATTGCGAAGTATCACCACATTGTCCGTCAGGAACTCCTCCACTCCAAACCGGGTGATGTTGCCGTACTCTTCCAGACGTTCAGCGGTGATGATGGACGTGGCATTTAAGCGCGACAAGGTGAGTGCTACCTGTATCAGCTCACGCCGGATGGTGTGTGTTTCTTCGTGGAACTGGGTAAAGATGCTGCCTATGGAGTCAATAACAACGCGCTGCGCTTTGCACTTCATCACGGCTCGCTCCAGCCTTATCCTGAATGCGCTCAGATCGAAGTCTCCGACAGCAATGATGATCTCTTCTTTCGGGGCGGCATCCACAAATATCCATTTCCCTTCCTTTTCCCAGGTGTCAATGTCCCAGTGAAAGCTTCGCAGGTGTTTGCGAATGTCATCCACCTGCTCTTCAAAGGTGACAAAAACACCTGGCTGGTCGAACAACTGAATGCCCAGCGCCAGGAATTGTGCCCCAAACAAAGTTTTAGCGCTTCCAGAGCTACCCGCCACAAGTGTAGTGCGGCCTATGGGCAGTCCGCCATGGGATATATGATCGAAGGATGCGTTTCCGGTTTCTAGTTTTTGGAGGTTCATAGGCAAACGTAAGCGGTTTGGGAAGTGGAGGTATGGTGCTGTTCTGACAAGTCTTGGAGTTACCATGACAGGTAGGTTTAAATGGGCTTTATGATCTGTTACAGCAAACTTTAGTGCGTTTATTCATGCCTGGTGTTTCCACACCTTATGTTAAGGATACAGACATTTAAAATTCAAACATACATTTAGGCATTCTGCAGCTCGAAACAGCACGCAAAGGGATGTACAAAGGTGAGGGGAATGGCAGAGGAATTCTTTACATACTTATTCAAGTATGTTTCAAATGTTACAGGTTTTCGAGCACGCTCTCCCGCTTGTCCTTTATTTTCTTGTAAAACGAAGGCGAGAGACCGGTCACTTTTTTAAACTGGGCGGACAGATGGGCCACGCTGCTGTAGTGCAGGCGGTGAGCAATTTCGGTCAGGGAGAGCTCATCGTAAAACAGCAGTTCTTTTGCTTTCTCTATTTTATGAATGATGATGAACTGCTGAATGGTGATGCCCTTGACCTCTGAGAAAATATTGGCCAAGTAATTATAGTTGTACCCCAGTTTCTCGCTGATGTAAACCGAATAATTCACTTTCGGCTGTTCTTCCGACGCATGGATCATGTCGGTGATCAGCGTCTTTATCTTGTCGATCAGTTTGCTCTTGCTGTCGTCGAGCAATTCAAGGCCGGCTTTGCTCAGGTTCTCTTTCAGCTGATCCAGCTGAATGTCGGTGATGTCTTTGTGGATTTCAACGATGCCAAGGTCAACCACCACATATTCCGATTGTAATCCGAGATTTATCAGCTCTTCCTGCACCAGCGCTTTGCAGCGGCTGCTGACCATGTACTTAATGTATAATTTCATTTATTAGGGGTAGGCGCATACTCAAATCCGGGAGTATGGTACGGCGTTGCTGCTGGGAAAGTGCTGAGAACCTGGAGCGCGTGATGAGCAATGAGATCAGGATTTTACAAGAAGATGTAAAACAGGTTCCGATAGTATATACCTATACGTTGAATCGAACATATTAATTCATAAACGACTAATGTATATCCCAATACTTCCAATTTACGGAGTATTAAGGACATTAAATTTTAATTCTTTTGGGAAAGGAAGGGTTTAGCCCAAAATGCTGCTGTATTTCTTTGGCTCTGCTATACGTGGTATCAGGGTGTTGAATTGAAAAGGACAAATACAGGATGAGTGTTTAGTCATAAGAAAATAGTAAACATTTCTGGCCGCCCATTTAGTAATTCCATTGCTAATTACTACATTCCCAATGCGAAAATTAAAATCACTAGGCTGGAAATGATGTACAAGGTATGGCAACGATGATAAACAAAAACAGTAGCCAGCTAAAAGTGGGGCTTTATGCCGCAGTGGTGGTATTCCTTGCCTATACCATGATCTTCGGTTTCCGTAAGTCTTTTACGGTGGCCACATTCGACGGAATTGAGATTGCCGGGTATAGCTACAAGACAATCCTGGTCATCAGCCAGGTGCTGGGTTATTTGCTGGCCAAATTCTACGGCATCAAATACATCTCAGAGCTCAAACGCACAGGAAGGGGAGCCGTGATTGTTCTCCTGACAGGTATAGCCTGGCTCAGCTGGCTGTTTTTCGCCCTGGTGCCACCACCCTACAACATTGCTTTTCTGTTCATCAATGGGTTTCCGCTGGGTATGCTCTGGGGAGTCGTTTTCTCTTATGTGGAGGGCAGGCGGAGCACTGATTTCATCGGTGCCACCCTGGCGGTCAGCTTTATCTTCGCATCAGGCTTTGTTAAATCCGTGGGTGCCTGGCTGATGGTGGAGTTTGGCGTAACCGAATTTTGGGTACCTTTCTATACCGGTCTGGTCTTTGCCATGCCGCTGTTGCTTTTCGTTTTCCTGATGGAAAAGATCCCGCCACCCAGCGAAGAGGACATACTGCTACGGACAGAACGTGCCCCTATGACGGAGGAAGATCGGAAAGGCTTTGTAAAGGAGTTCATGGCCGGTATCGTTGTCTGTGTACTCATCTACTGCTTCGCGACTATCTTCCGGGACATACGCGATAACTTTGGCGCAGAAATGTGGAAAGAGCTGGGATTTTTTGATCAGCCCGCTATCTTCTCGAAAACTGAAACCCCTATTACCCTGATTATCCTGGTGCTGATCGGCAGTATGGTGCTCATCAAGAACAACTACAAGGCGCTGCAGACGGCTCACGTTTTTATCCTGATAGGCTTTGCAATCGCCGGAATCTCAACAGCGCTTTTTGCCGCCCAGTCCATGGACCCGGTTTGGTGGATGATGCTGGTGGGACTGGGCCTATACATGGTGTACATCCCGTTCAACGCCGTCTTCTTCGACCGATTGATCTCCACTTTCCGTTATACCGGCAATGTTGGTTTCCTGATCTACCTGGCCGATTCGTTTGGGTATGTGGGCAGTGTAGGAGTGTTGTTCAGCAAAGAGATTTTTCAGGTGCAGTTGAACTGGGTCACCTTCTTTTCGAACAGCGTGATCGGACTCTCCGCCATCGGGATTCTGCTAACCGCTTTTTCGATGGTATATTTTGGGAAGAAATATGAAAAGTTAAAAGCCAGAGATATAGGCGCTGCGAAAGCGGTGCAGGTATAAGCGTTCTGTTTCCTTTCGTAACTCCCTAGAAAGGCGGTACAAAGGTGCGATATTTACTTATTCAGGAACCGGTAGAAAATGACGCCACCTATGGCGTAGAGTGCGGCGTCCACCCAATCGGAGGTATAGCGGGGCATGAACCTGGGGAAGAACACTTCGAAGGCAAGCGAGAAATAGACCACCGTAAAGGCTACATGGTACCAGGAGAGGCGCAGCTGCGGGCCGTAGAAGTACCGAAGTATAAAGATCGTAACGGTGAGCACCAGCGGCAGGCATAGCAAATCGTCCAGGTAATGCTGCACCCACCAGGGCCTCGGCAACCCGAGCCAGCGCCAGCTTAAATGTGCCAGGTATACCGCTGCCAGCACCCAGAACAGTGGGCTGAGGGTACTCCAGTTTATCCGGCCAGCAACGCGATCAGCCATAGGATAAAGGAGATGATGGACACGAAGGCGATCTGAAAGCCCAGGCCAACCCGCTTGAAAATCTGTTTATACCAAGGATCATCCGGGTTTAACTCAATCAATTTGATAGAAAAGCGCTCTTCTTCCTCTTGTCTGCGCTCCTCGCGCGCTTGCTGGCGGGCAACGGCAACCGGATCGAGGATGCTGTTGCAATGCTCGCAACGGTCAGTAGGATTCTGATTCCAGCGGGACCACTGACCGCAGTTTGGACATTTCTTACTGGCGTTCATAGGTATACAGGTATGTAGGCTTCCACATCAAGTGTTCATGCATGAAGTGGGCAGCGCTGTGTAAATTCTGAGTTGCTCAACCGAGCTATTGCAAAGATACTCTTTTTAGCTACTTCCTTTTTTCGTGATAAAGCTGATATGCCCATCTGCTTCTACGTGAGCTGCCTTGACATCCTTTACATCCTCTATACCTTCTCTGCGAAGAAACTCCATTAATTCTTCTTCTGTCAGGAACTCGCGGCGCATGTTTCGGCGGAGCAGTTTGCCATCCCTTACCACGAGCAGCGGTGGGTAGGAGATGAGCTTTTCTATAAAAGGGGAGTAGTAGCTCAGAAGGTTGATGATGTAGTTCAGGACCATCAGTGTCAGGATAACGATAAAGCCTTCCGTAATGGATGAGTAGCCCCCAAACGAGTGCGTAGCGGCCTCTGCAATGAGGACAACGAAGAGCAGATCAATAGTTGCCAGTTCTCCTCCGGTTCTGCGTGGTACGATGCGCAGCAGGAACAGAATACCCAGGTATAAAATCGAGGCGCGCAGTACAAGCTCCAGTACAGGGGTTTCGGTTCGGAACAGTTCGGCCAGGTTCATTTGAAGTAGCTCCATGTATGTTGAATGCATTGGTAATATATCATTACCACAGGTGTCTATAAACAGTGTTCCTCCTGGCCGCTTTTGATGAAGGCCGAGGAGGAACAGTACTGTATACGCCAGAAGAGGCAGCCGGATACCCTTACGGAGATGGCAACGTGGAATATATGGCCCTTAGCCGGATGGGAGTAGTGGTGTAGACATAGGTATGGTTTGTTGTCGGAATGATCTCTACTGCAAACTTCTTCATATTTGTAGCGGGAGTACTTCCTTGTTTTATGGATTCAGCGTACAAGCAAAAAGTCAAACTTAAACAGCAAGCAGGATGAAAATAGGAATAACCGGAGCTACCGGGCACCTTGGACGCCTAGTCGTAGCAAAAATGAAAGAAAGAGCAGCCACTGATGATCTGGTGGCACTCGTACGCTCGCCCCAGAAGGCAGCCGACCTGGGTATAGAGGCCCGGGAGGCTAGTTATGACAAGCCTGAGACACTCCAGCACGCCCTGCAAGGTATAGATACCCTGTTACTGATTTCAGGAAATGAAGTGGGGAAGCGTGCCAGGCAACACCAGCACATCATTGATGCCGCCAGGCAAAACGGGGTACAGCGTATCGTTTATACAAGTGTGCTGCATGCCGACAATACGTCGGTCAGCCTGGCACCAGAACATCTTGCAACAGAACAGGCCCTAAAAGCTTCCGGTATTCCGCATACGATTCTCCGCAATGGCTGGTACACCGAAAACTATACCGCCTCTATTCCGGGTGCCCTGGCCGGCGGTGCTTTTATTGGAAGTGCGGGAGAGGGCAAGATCTCGGCCGCCACGCGTGAGGATTTTGCCGAAGCGGCGGTTGCCGTTCTGACCTGCGAAGAACATGACGGCAAGGTATACGAGCTGGCCGGCGACGAGGCTTTCACTCTCAGCGAGTTCGCCGCGGAGTTATCCCGACAGTCGGGTCAGGATATTCCCTACAAGAATTTGCCAGAGGCAGATTATGCAGCTGCGCTTACCAGCTTCGGTATACCTGAGGAAATGGCGAAGGCAATTGCCAACTGGGATATATCCGTATCAAAGGGCGATTTGTTTGATGACAGCCGCCAGCTCTCCAAACTGATCAAACGACCCACCACGCCGCTTCCTGATGCAGTAGGGGGTGCCTTGAAGCATACTTCAGCAGCTGGATAAAGTTCGGTCGTATTGGTGCCATCACCTACACCTGTGGGTGCTGATTTTACCCGATCATAACCGACGTCATGGTCAGTGAGCCGCCCACCACTTTGTCGTTAAAGAAGGAAACGTCATCCTTGCTGCCTTTCAGGCCCAGGGTATAGAGCAAAGGCCAGTAGTGCTCCGGGGTAGGTATAGCCAGCATGGCTTCCCGGCCCAACTGCTCGTACTTGATCAGCTTGTCGTGCTGCCCGTTGCGGATCAGATTTTTAAAGGTCGTGTTCATCTGCACCGCCCAGTCGAAGCCGTACTCTGATTCGTTCAGTTTATCCCAGGCCACCATGCGCAGGTTGTGCACCATGTTGCCGCTGCCTATGATCAATACGCCTTTTTTGCGAAGGGCTGCCAGCTCTTTGGACAGATCGTAATGATACTGCGGACCTTTGGTGTAGTCGATGCTGAGCTGCAGCACCGGTATGTTGGCCTCCGGGTACATGTGCCGGATAACGGTCCAGGCGCCGTGATCAAGGCCCCAGTCATGGTCCATTTCCACAGCAGTGGATTTGATAATGGAAGCCGTTTCCTTCGCAATTTCCGGGCTGCCCGGTGCCTTGTACTGCACATCGAACAGCTCCTGTGGGAAGCCACCGAAATCGTGAATGGTCTTTGGAAAATCCATAGCCGTGATGCGGGTGCCTTTGCTCAGCCAATGGGCCGATATCACCAGCACTGCTTTGGGCGTAGGGATGTCCTTTGCCAGTTGCGCCCATTTCTGGCTGAATTCATTGTCCAGAATACCGTTCATGGGAGAGCCGTGGCCCATAAAGAGGACCGGCATCAGCTGCTCCTGCTCGCCCAGGTTATCTGTAAATTTATTGAAAGCGGATAATGTCGTCATACCTGCTACTCCTGTTAAAAGTGTCTTAATAAACTGTTTCCGTTGCATAACAGCCTGGATTTAATTAGTGGTGCTTTCAGGGAGAATTCCTCCTGAAAGCACCCCTATATTTATTCTTTACTGTATTGAAAGCGACCTGGCATAAGATGGCTTGAGCACTGATTGCTGGAGCAGGTAGTCAACAGAATACCTGCCGCTGCCTGTCAGTAGTAAAACGACGTACGGCATCAGGTATAAGAGGCCCAGTTCCTGCTTGGCAAAGGGGTCTGCGGCGTGTACCATAAACACCGCTACCAGCATCGTAATGATTAAGGGGATGGCTGCCAGCCTGGTACCCAGCCCTACCAGAATCAGCAGGGAGCAAAGCACTTCGGAGAATACCGCAAGTGCGAGTGTGCCTGTGGCGCTTAGTCCGAACAGGGCCGGAAATTGAACCGGGCCTTCCGAGAAAAGCATTTCCAGCTTTGGCCACCCATGGGTAAGCATCAGGGCCGCTATACCTACCCGGGTGATCAGAAGTGCCACATCAACGCTGTTTGCGCTCTGGTACACGTTTAATAGCTTTTTCATGGCTGATTTCTGGTTATATATTACTGGATAAACTCGCCGTCCGCCTTGATGCGCACTTCGTCGCTGATCATCGGGGCCGGGAAACCGCTGCCCAGGTTAAAGTCAGAGCGCTTGATGGTACCCGTTACCTGGAAGCCAGCCGTCTGCTTTTTGTTCATGGCGTTTTCTACCGTACCGTTGTACTTCATGTCCATGGTAACGGGCTTGGTCACGCCGTTCAGGGTCAGGTTACCGGTCAGCTTGTAGCTGTCTTTGCCTGCTTTTTTTACAGAGGTGCTTTTGAAGTCCATCGTCGGGTACTTTGCAACGTTGAAAAAGTCCGGGCTCTTCAGGTGGTTGTCTCTGTCTTCTACTCTCGTGTCGATAGAAGCTGTTTTGGCGGTCATTTCTACGACTGCGTCACTGAAATCCGGTTTAGTGGAAGTGATTTTTACATCGAAGTCATCGAAGTGGCCCGATACATCGGCAATGCCCAGGTGTTTCACTGTAAAGCCAAGCTGCGAGTGCGCGTCATCGTTTGTCCAAACGCTGTTCAGGGTTGTGAAAGCTGTCAGTGACAGGAATGCGAATAAAATTAAGGATAACCTTTTCATAATGTGTGTGATTTAAATTGTGTGTATATGGATTTGTGTGATTCGTTTATTGATGCAGGATCTTCCAGCCTGCCAGCCAGTTGTAGTCGTATTTCATGTTCAACTGAATGAGCAGCAACTGCATACGCTCCAGGGTCCCGCTCACGGGCAGGTTACCTGCTACAATCGGATGGAAACCGGCCGTTTTGACCAGTTCAGAAACGACTTGCAAGGCCTCCTTGTCATTGCCAGCTATAAAAGCATCCACTTGCTTGCCATCGATCACAGGTGTGGAGAAGTCGGCGGCAAACGTAGTGTTGAAGGCCTTCACTACTTTGGAATTGGGTAGCAGTTTCTGCAGCTCTTCTGCCGCGCTGGTATCCGGTGCAGTTACCAATCCATCGTAGGTTTCGTTCAGCGGATTGGCGATGCTGATGACGATCTTCTGGTTGGCTACTTCCCTGATCTTCTCAGCTATTTCTTTCTCTGCAGCATAGGGAACTGCGTTAATAATAATGTCCGCCTCCCAGGAGGCTTCTTTTGTGCAGTCTACTGCCTCTACTTCCGCACCCGGATAACTGGTTTTTATGTCTGCAGCCACAGCCTGCACTTTTTCCAGGTCCTTGGCGCAAAGCAACAGTCGGTAGTTGCCCCTCGACAGACTTCTGGATATGGCTGAACCCATGTTGCCGGAAGCTCCTATGATTGCTATGGTTTGCTTTGTCTTCATATCGGTAAATTATTAACAATACAAAGGTACGACCCTACCATGCCGCCATGCATTGAGCCCGGTCAAGAAAGAGCATTGATCTAAATCAATGCTTTTAAAGAATCATGTAAGATGTTATTTGGAGGAAATGCGCTTTCTGACGCGGCTCAGGGTCTCGGGGGTGAGGCCCATGTAGGAGGCGATCATGTGCTGGGGAACACGCTGCGCGATGTGCGGGTAAAGGGCGATGAAATCCTGGTAGCGTTCTTCTGCGGTAGAACTTTTAATAGAGGTCAACCGGCGCTGCATGGCCAGGTAGGCACCTGTAATATTCAATCGGGTGAAGGTCTCGTACTTGGGCATCGTCTGCAACAGCTCCTCATGGGCTGACTTGCTGATGAGCACCAGTTCCGAGTCTTCCAGCGCATCGATGTTGTAGGTGGCGGGATCTCCTGTCAGGAAACTGTACAGATCAGAAATTGTCCACCCTTCTAAAGCAAACTGAATGATGTGCTCGTTGCTGTTGTCGTCAACAGAGTAGGCGCGCAGGGCCCCTTTCTCCACAAAGGCGATCACTTTGCACACATCACCTTCCTGCAGGAGGTATTGTTTCTTCCGGATCTTCTTTAAGGTAAGGTAGGTCTTAATGTGGGCCTGTTCCTCTTCGGTTAACTGTACTTTGCTGTTTAAGTGCTGAAAGAATAACGTGTACATCGCCTCTTAGTGATTGAAAGCTTTTGATCGGGGGAAAGCCGCTCCTGTATTTGTTTCTATACCGGAGCTTCTGCTTGCTTCCAAGTTAGTCCTTTTATTCCACCCGCTCCGTTTCCTTGGCTGGTTTTTCGCCCAGAAATTCCACCCAGGCCTTTTTGATGCAGGGATAGTGCTTAGAGGCTTCCACCAGGTTCATGAAGGCGACCAGATTGTCTTCAAACCGCTTGGCCAGTGTTTTATCTTTCAGGCTGCCATCTTCATTGAAAGCATCGTGGGCTGTGGCTAGTGAAAACATATCCGGGTATACCCGGGTGCCAAGGTGCTCAAAGGGAACCCGCAGCGCCCAAAGCCCCCGGTTGCCACCCGCCATGGAGGGAGAAGCGGACATCAGCAGCGCATGGTACTGGTGGAAAGGCTGCGGCCGAAAGCGCGAAGTCCAGTCGATGATGTTCTTGATGTTACCCGGCATGGAGCCGTTGTACTCGGGCGATGAAACGATCATGGCATCGTTTGCCAGAATGCGTTTCCGAAAAGCTTCGGCCCCTTCCGGATGGTAATTGTCTACCTCCAGATCCTGGTTAAAGGTGGGACAGTCGAAGTCCGCCATGTCGGCAAAGTCTACGGTGCCGCCGTGTTTCTCAATCACTTTCACCGCCAGTTTTGCCAGCTTCGTATTAAGAGAATTTTTCCTTAAAGAGGCAGAAAAAACCAGAAAGCTGGTATGCTCACGATTGTTGTCTTGTTGTTCCATTTGATCTAACTCGTTTAAAATGTATCGGCTATTGCCTGTCCCGTATTACCAGGGCGAATCCGACAGGTAGGCTTACTACCTGCAAATGTCATTTGTTTAACGAGGCCGCTCTTAAAAGGTATAGGCCATATTGCTCTGCACAGTTTAGCTTTAGGGGGAGAGTCAGGTATAGAGCGCATCCCTTAGTCTCAACTATTACCTAACGAAGCGAAAATCAACGTATAGGTATAGAGCCTATACCTGTGCCACAATATCATAAAGAAACAGTATGAACGAGCTTAAAGGAGTACACCACGTTACAGCCATTGCCAGTAGTGCCGAGAAGATCTATGACTTTTTCACGAACGTGCTGGGGATGCGGTTGGTGAAGAAAACGGTCAACCAGGATGATATACAGACCTATCATTTGTTTTTCGCGGACGACAAGGGGAGTGCCGGAACCGATATGACGTTCTTCGATTTTCCGGGGATTCAAAAGGGTGTGCATGGTACAAACGAGATCGCCAGGACCTCTTTCCGGGTGCCCAGCGACGCCGCGCTGGCCTATTGGGAGAAGCGCTTCGATCGCCTGAACGTGAAGCATTCCGGCATTCAAAAACAATTCGGGAAACACACACTTCCTTTCGTTGATTTTGACGACCAGCAATACCAGCTAATCTCCGACGAAACCAACACAGGTATAGCATCGGGCACGCCCTGGCAGAAGGGACCTGTTCCGTCGGAATACGCCATCACGGGTTTAGGTCCGGTCTTTGTCCGGATCGGGGACTTCGACTACTTTAAGGAAGTGCTGGAGAAGGTTCTTTTGTTCAGAGAAACTGCCCAGGAGGGTGCCTTTCATTTGTTTGAAGTGGGGGAGGGCGGAAATGGGGCCTCTGTGATCGTCGAAAAGAATGGGAGTCTACCTATGGCGCAGCAGGGCTTTGGCACCGTGCACCATGTGGCATTTCGGGTAGAAGATCGTACCGCGTTGGAAGAATGGATTGAACGCATGAACAGGATAGGGCTCCCTACGTCCGGCTACGTCAACCGCCACTTTTTCGAGTCGCTGTACACCAGAGTTGCACCCGGAATTTTATTTGAGCTGGCTACTGATGGTCCCGGTTTTATGGGGGACGAACCCTATGAAACACTGGGGGAAAAATTATCCCTGCCTCCCTTTCTGGAGCCGAAACGCGAAGCCATCGAAAAAATGGTCCGGCCCATTGACACCGTGAGAAGCACGAAAACATTTGAGCAGGAATAAGCAATCTGTTCGAGATCGCCACCGACAATGCCGGAATTGGCGTCGACGTGCCGTGGGAAGAGCTGGGAACAGGTTTGCTTCTGCCGCCACGGTATGAGTCGCGCAGAGCGGAGATTGTAGTTGCCCTGCCTAAAATTGACTAAGCTTGGGTTAAAGGCAAATTAAGTATTCAGATAAAAGATGAGAGCAGCTATGGAGAATTTTGCAATAACAAGGGTATACACCGACGAAAGTGGCGACAGTAAGTTTGAGGATATTTCCAGGCCCTTGAATCCGGAAGGGGAGATCGGTTTTCTGTCGGAGCCGGAAGTAGCGGAGAGTGTGATTTTCCGGAAAGTAGTGCCCACCTATGATTATGATTTTCACACGGCACCGGCACGGCAATACATTGTCGTGCTGGATGTAGGCATAGAAATAGAAACCTCGCTAGGTGAGAAACGCACCTTCAGACAGGGAGAAGTGCTGCTGCTGGAGGATACAACCGGAAAAGGCCATAAAACCCGTAATTTGGAGCAAGCCGTCCGGAGCTCCATTTTCATTACGCTGGTCTAAGGTATAGGTACCATCCTTTTAAAGATTGAATTTAAAAACCAGTGTCATGGAGATAGAAGTAAAAGATAACCCAGCCAGAAACAGGTTCGAGACTAGCGTGGAGGGCTATACCGCTTTTATTGATTATAAGCTGCGGCCTGGCGTGATGACGGTGTTGCATACGGAAGTGCCTGAGGCGATAGTAGGGAAAGGTATAGCGGCTGCTATGACCAGGTATGCGCTGGAGCACATAGCAAAGAACAAATTGGAGTTGGTGCCACTTTGCCCTTATATGCGTTCTTATCTGAATAAACACCCGGAATACCAGTACCTGGTGCGTAAAGAAACGAGCAAAAACGTATAAGGACTAACTCAAACAAAAGTGCTTGTGACCCACCATATAAATTTCAAGGGTGAGAAGACGGTACCGGTTGAAGAGAACCAGACCATCCTGCAGGCTTCGCTGGCGGCCGGTATACCGCATTACCACGCCTGCGGAGGAAAGGGTCAGTGCACCACATGTCGGGTGCTGGTGCTGGAAGGGCAGGATAAGCTTACACCGCCCACGAGCTATGAGCGGACCATTAAGAAGGTAAAGCAGTTTCCGGACAATGTGCGGCTTGCTTGTCAGGCGCAGGTGACGGGCGAGGGGGTAGAAGTACAGCGCCTGATCCGCGACGAGACAGACCGGTTTATTTTAATCGATGACACGGAAGAGAACAGAAGGAGTGTGATGGGAGAGCGCCGCAAGCTGGCCCTTTTCTTTATTGATATCCGCAACTTTACTCCTTTTATCGAAGAGAGCCTCCCCTTCGACGTCATCCACATCATGCGCCGGATCTTTGCCCTTTTCAAGAATGCCATCACGCAGTATGACGGGGAGATTATCGACACAGCCGGCGACGGACTTTATGCGGTCTTTGGTCTGAACAGCAAAATCAAACAAGCCACAGAGTCGGCCGTTCTGGCCGGTTTGAAAATACTCTCAGATCTAACGATATTTAACAACACCTACATGCGACCTTACTTCAACCATACTTTTGAAGTAGGTATAGGCGTGCACGTCGGCAAGGTAGTGGTAGGTAACGTAGGTATAGGGTTGAGTCATAACCTGACCGTGATGGGCTTTCCGGTGAACATCGCCGCCCGTCTACAGGCCTCTACCAAAGAACTGAACAACAGCTTCGTGATCTCAGCCGTCGCGTATCGCTTGCTTAGAAACCCACCTTATGCAGTGGGCTGTGATTACCTGAACCTGAAGGGCGTAAGCACACCTTATGAAGTGAAGATGATCGGGAAACCCTATGAAGTAAAAGAGGGAGCAGTACTCCCCAAGGCAATCCAGCGGTAACATTCCTTTTTCACAGATTTGCCTGTCATTTATTAGTGTGTTTGCTAACCCGGATGATGCTAAGTTTAAGGTGATAAAGCAGCCTTATGACGATGCCTTCTCAACCGCTTTTTTAACAGCAGGCGCTACTACGGTTCCAAGTAATTCGATGGCCCGCATCACGATGGTATGTGGCAGTGTGCCCACGCTGATATGCAACAGAAAACGGGTATTGCCGAACAACTCATATTCGTACAGTATTTTATCGATGACTTGTTGCGGACTGCCCACCAGGAGCGACCCTTTCGGAGCACGCATTGCTTCATAGTGCGCTCTGTTCATAGGAGACCAGCCACGTTCGCGCCCGAGCTTGCTCATCACATAGGCATATGGACCGTAGTAATCATCAGCAGCTTGCTGCGCGTCATCCGCGATAAAGCCATGCGAGTTAATTGCCAGCTGAAGTTTGGCAGGGTCGTGTCCGGCTTTTTTGTATGTCTCCTTATACAGGTTGGTGAAAGGAACAAAACGCTCCGGCTCTCCTCCGATAATGGCCAGCGCCATCGGCAACCCAAGCGTAGCTGCACGAACCACGGATTGGGGCGTACCGCCAATTGCTACCCAGATCGGCAATTCATTTTGATAGGGCCTCGGATACACCCCACGGTTGTCAATAGCTGGGCGGTGCTTGCCTTCCCACGTTATCTTCTCACTTTTATTCAGCGCTATCAGCAGTTCCAGTTTCTCTGAGAACAGGGTGTCATAGTCTTTCAGGTCATTGCCGAAAAGCGGGAAAGACTCGATAAAGGAGCCGCGGCCAGCCATGATCTCCGCTCTGCCTTTCGACAGTAGATCGACATGGGCAAAATCCTGGAAAACACGAACAGGGTCATCGGAACTTAATACCGTCACACCGCTCGATAACTTGATGTTTTTGGTTTTCACAGCCGCCGCTGCCAATACGACGGCCGGAGATGAAACAATGTAATCAGGGCGGTGATGCTCCCCGATGGCAAAAACATCCAACCCAACCTGGTCAGCCAGCGCAATCTCTTCCATCAGGTTATGCATCCTTTCTTCAGGACGCAGCATTTTTCCGGTGGTCGGATCAGGGGTGTTTTCAACGAAGGTGGTTACGCCAATTTCCATAGTTCAGATCTCAACTGTTTCAGACAAAGTATAAATTACGTAATCTAACTAAACTTTGAGCAAGCAGGCTTCCATTCATTTTTCAGTTGCTTTGTATTGCGAATTGTGGCAACTTAAACCATGCAGGAGAAACGGTTTTACAAAGGGCTTTACGGTACCAACACCATCGAATTTGCGAAAGGGCTGATTCATGTGCATCCTTTCGGGGAAATCGGGAAACAGCACCAGGGACAGGTGAAACTGCATGCCCACAATAATTTCCTGCAGATCTTTATCGTCCAGCAAGGACATACTGAGTTTCATTACGGCAACGAGAAGGTAGACATACACGCTCCCGCATTTCTAGTCGTCCCCAAAAACATCGAGCATGGCTTTCTGCACCTCACACATGTTTCCGGCTGGATTATCAACCTGGCGGATACCGTGCTGGAGCACATGCTGCAGCGGGAGGCTGATGTGATTTTTGGGATGGAGGAAATTCATATTGTTTCGGTTACAGATGAAGAGCACGCCACGACAGAAGTATTCGACACGATGCAGAAATGTGTGGACGAGTACAATAGTCAGTTTCCGGGTCGGCTCCTGATGCTGCAGTACCTGGTCGGGCAGATGCTCGTGCAGTTGTACCGCATTTCGCTGGGTGGCAGGCAAGCCTACTACTCCTCATCCAACATCAGCAAAGTATACTTCCGGCGTTTCCAGCAACTTATCCGGTCACAGGACTCCTACAAAAAAACGGTGGAAGAATACGCCCGCGATTTGTTCATGTCCACCGGCCATCTAAGCCGCATTTGCCGAAGCATAGCCGGCAAATCCCCCAAAGACATTCTGATCGATTACTTCATCACCAAAGCCCAACTAGCGCTTTCGGATGTAGATAGCAACATAGCCGACGTGAGCTACACGCTCGGCTTTGAAGATCCTGCCTATTTTGCCCGTCTTTTCAAGAAAAGGACCGGGCAAACCCCGATCGAATTCCGCAAAAAGATTGGGGTGAAGCGAAAATAAGCCCCACATGTTCGATTTGTCTTGGTAAAAGCGCAATAGTCCTACCCCTGGGGCTGCTATACGGGTACATTTGTACTACTTAGTGAGTGGTTACTTTCTATAGTAAGTGAACACTCATAACTCTGGTATAATCGTACACTTAGAACATGGAAGTTATTCATATTGAGCGCATTGAGTCCGTTATCGTGGACCTGCCCACCATCCGTCCGCACCACTTGTCGATGGCCGTGATGCGTAACCAGGCGATGGTAATTGTGCGCCTCTTTTGCAGCGACGGCATAGAGGGGATTGGCGAATCCACCACCATTGGCGGCTTGAGCTACGGGGATGAATCGCCTGAGGGCATGAAGCTGACGCTGGACACCTACATCGCCCCGCTACTGCAGGGAAAATCGGCTCTGAGCATCAATGCCATCATGGCTTTGCTGGAGTACAATATCAAAGGAAACAACTTTGTGAAGTCTGCCATCGAAACCGCGCTGCTGGATGCCCAGGGCAAAAGGCTGGGCGTTTCGGTGGCCACCCTGCTGGGCGGAGCCGTGACCCAAACCCTGCCCGTGCTCTGGACCCTTGCCAGCGGGGATACCCAAAAAGACATAGAGGAAGCCCAGGCGCTCTTAAACGATGGCAGGCACAATACCTTCAAACTGAAGATCGGACGCTATGACTGGAAGCACGATGTGCGGCATGTGAGCGCGATCAAACAAGCCGTCGGCCCCGACGTGAAAGTGACCGTGGACGTCAACCAGGCCTGGACGGAAAGTGTCGCCAAGCAAGGTATAGCCCAACTGCAGGAGGATGGCGTCGACCTGATCGAGCAGCCCATCATCAAAACGAACTTCGACGGACTTGCCCGTCTTACGCAATACTTCAAAGTGCCGATCATGGCAGACGAAGCAGCAGCTACGGTGACCGATGCCTTTAAGCTCGCCAAAATAGGAGGGGGCAGCGTGTTTGCCCTGAAGATTTCCAAAGCGGGTGGTTTGATTAACATCCAGAAACAGGCTGCCATTGCCCAGGCGGCAGGCATCAGCCTGTACGGCGGCACCATGCTGGAAGGCACGGTGGGCACAGTGGCCTCGGCGCAGGTCTTCAGCACCCTGCATCTCGACTGGGGCACCGAACTCTTCGGCCCGCTTCTGCTCACAGAGGATATCGTCAAGGGCAGACTGACCTACCAAAACGGCGTGATGGAAATTCCGCAGGGACCGGGATTAGGTATAGAGTTAGACATGAATCAGGTAGAAAAATTCAAAAGAAAATAAGCTATGCTATTTCACGTGCACATGCTGGTGGATATTCCACTGGATCTAGATAAAACCTATGTGGAGGAATTGAAGGCGAAAGAGAAAGCGCTTTCGCAGGATCTGCAGCGACAGGGCAAATGGACACACATCTGGCGCATCGCCGGCCAGTATGCCAACATCAGCATTTTCAACGTGGCCAGCGCCGGCGAACTGCACGACATCCTGCTATCGCTTCCGCTATACCCCTTCATGCAGGTGGAAGTAACGGCTCTTTGCCAGCACTACTCTTCTGTGAAGAACGAAGAAGACGCGCACTAAACACACTACCCTATACCTTAAAAGCAAATTAACCTAAAACCTTAGTACAAACTAACCATGGAAAGACATCAAATAGACGCCGTTGTAGAGAAAATAAAATCAACTGAGGAACCCGGACAAGGCTCAGAGCGCATCAAAGAAATTGTGAACCGCCTCACTACCGACCTCTTCTACGCTATCGAAGACCTGGACATTCAGCCGGAAGAAATCTGGAAAGCAGTAGACTGGCTGACGACCACCGGCCGGAACAACGAATGGGGACTGGTGGTGGCTGGCATCGGGCTGGAGCATTTCCTGGATCTGCGTATGGACGAAGCCGAGGCTAAAGCAGGTATAACGGGCGGCACGCCGCGCACGATTGAAGGTCCGCTGTACGTGCCCGGCTCCCCGGAATCGGTAGGCTATGCCGAGCTGGAAACAGAGCCCGAAGTGGGAGGCGAACGACTCTACATGCAAGGGCAGGTGCGCGACGAAGACGGTAAACCAGTGCCTAACGCCAAAGTAGAGGTATGGCATTGCAACCTGCGCGGCATGTACTCTATTTTCGACTCCTCCCAACCGCCATTCAATCTGCGCCGGGCCATCATCACCGACGAAAACGGCAGGTATAAGTTCAAGAGCATTCTGCCAGTTGGCTATAGCTGTCCTCCCGGCGGCGCGACAGATCAGTTACTCAAAGCAATTGGGCGCCACGGCAGCCGTCCGGCGCACATTCACTTCTTTGTAACAGCGCCCGGTTACCGCAAACTCACCACTCAGATCAACATTGAAGGCGATCCGCTCATCTGGGATGATTTTGCATTTGCCTCCCGTGAAGAACTGGTGCCGCACATCACCCGTTACTCCGCAGCCGAAGCGAAAGCGGAGTTCAACATTGACGAGCCATTCGCTTCCATTGACTTCGATTTTGAAATACACAAAGAGCGGGAAGGCGTGTTTGCCGCTGAGATAGAACGCACCCACGGACCCCGCTAAAACCCAAACCCCATACCAGATGCCAACCATAAAAATCGCCGGTAACGACTGTTTCTATAACTATGAAGACCTGGGGCACGATGATACCATCGTATTTTCCAACTCGCTGGGGACAGACCTGAGCATGTGGGATAAGGTGGTGCACAGCCTGAAACCGCATCTGAATATACTGCGCTACGATACCCGAGGGCACGGGCAAAGTTCTATCAACTCGGATACGGTCACCATCGCTGAGTTGGGGCAGGACGTCCTCGCCTTGCTGGACCACCTGGGTATGGGCAAGGTATACTTCTGCGGACTGTCGATGGGCGGTTTGATTGGGCAGTGGCTGGGCATTCACCACCCGGAACGGTTCAAGAAAATCATCATCGCCAATACGGCTGCCAAGATAGGAAACGCTGAAGGCTGGAATGCCCGCATCGCACAGGTGAAGGAGCACGGCCTGGAAAGTATACTCGATGGCACGGCGCAGCGCTGGTTTACCCCGGCCTTCAGGCAGGAGCATCCGGAACAGGTCAGTGCCGTGCTGGAAAAGTTCGCGCATACGTCCCTGCAAGGCTACATTGCCAACTGCGCCGCTGTGCGCGATGCGGATTTCAGGGAAGCGCTACCGAAGCTGGCAGTGCCTACCCTGGTGATCAGCGGCACCCAGGATGAAGTGACCACCCCCGCAGACGGTGAATTTCTAGCCAGCCGAATTCCTCGTTCCCGGCACGTGCAGTTAAATGCCAACCATTTGTCCAGCGTGGAATTGCCTGCGGAATTTGCCAAAAATGTGCTGTACGCCGCCAAGAATGAAGGCGACTTTTATTTACGAATTTACCATTGATACAATATGAAATCGGTACCACAGATAAGCCTTAAAGAAGCAGTTGCTTTGGTAAAGGATGGAGACGTATTGCTGCAGGGCGGTTTCGGGATGACGGGCAATCCGGTGCACCTGATGCACGCACTCGCCGAAACCGGAACGAAGAACCTGACCTTTATCGGCAACAACGTTGGGGAAGCAGGTATAGGCGGCGGCAAACTGCTGCGCAACGGGCAAATCAAAAAGATGATCGGCTCCTTCTTTACCAGCAACCCCGAAGCAGTGAAAGCGGCGCAGGACGGTGACGTAGCATACGAGTTGCTGCCGCAGGGCACGCTGGCCGAAGCCATCCGGGCAGGGGGCGCAGGTATAGGCGGCTTTTATACGCCTACCTCTGCCGGCACCGAACTGGCAAAGGGGCGCGAAACGAAAGTGATTCAGGGCAAGGAGCAGGTCTTTATAGAAGGCATCCGCGGCAACGTGGCCTTTGTGCGCGCCTGGAGAGCCGACACCGCCGGTAACCTGAGCTACCGCATGACGGAGCAGAACTTTAACCGCGCCATGGCCACGGCCGCCGATCTGGTGATCGCAGAAGTAGAAGAGATTGTGCCGGTAGGGGAAATTGCGCCAGAGCACGTGCACACGCCGGGCTCCTATGTGGACTACCTTGTGCAGGCAACATTGACCACGGAAGACCTGGGTTCCTCCGCCTCCGTCTCTTCTTCCCGGAAAGTGAGTGAGAGACGCATGAACATGGCGAAGCGTGCCTTGCAGGAACTCAAAAGAGGCGACGTCGTCAACCTGGGTATTGGTATACCTACGCTGGTAGCTGATCTGATAACGCCGGAAGACGGCATCGTGATGCACACCGAAAACGGCATGCTGGGCGTTGGTCCGGCCCCAACAGATGGGGGCGGTGCGATGGATTATCCAGTCAATGCAGGCAAGATTCCGGTAACAGCCCTGCCTGGTTCCAGTTATTTCGACAGTGCCGATTCCTTCGCCATGATCCGCGGCAAGCACGTGGACATTGCCGTAATGGGTGGTCTGGAAGTGGATGAACAAGCAAACCTGGCCAACTGGGCCGTGCCGGGCCAGCCTTTACTCGGCGTAGGCGGCGCCATGGACCTGGCATCGGGTGCCAAGACGCTCATCATCACCATGACCCACACCAACAAAGACGGCTCCGCAAAGGTTGTCCCGACTTGCGCACTGCCTCTCACAGCCCTGAAAGCGGTGGACATGATCATCACCGACCTGGCTGTTTTCAGGTTTATCGACGGCCAACTGACCTTGACCGAGCTGATGCCGGGCGCAACTTTGGAAGAAGTGCGGGCGAAGACAACAGCAAAATTCAAAGAGGCGCTTATGGCATAAAAATAGTCCCGCGCCGCACAATTATGTAAAGGAGAAAAGATGAAATGGCGAACAGCAGGTATAGCATTGATGTAGACGTGGTCTTGTACATTATCCGGTGTATCATAGGCTTCCTGATCGGCTATACGCTATACCTGGCTTTCCCTCAGGTTGAGTTCTTCTGGACGATGCTTTCCATTTTACTTGTCCTGTCTCCGGAAATAAGGGATTCTTCCATGCTCACGGTTGAGCGTATAAAATCCAACCTGATCGGGTCGAGCGTTGGGCTGCTGTGTGTTTGGTTACCTGTTCCTCAGGTGCTGATGATGGTGATTGGAATCGCTGTGTCCATTCTTGTCTGTCATTTTTTTAACCTGATGGATGTGGCCCGAACTGCAGTGGTTGCCCTTGTGATCGTGGTGACCTATGAAAAGGAAGTCATAACCAACCTGGCGGGGGTAGAGCGGTTTCTGTGTGTGACGTTGGGTTGTGTGATCGGATATGGCGTATCCGCCGCTACTTCGTTTTTATCTGATAAGCTAAGAAGAGATCAAACCAGTTAAACTAACTAAAATCATGAGCAAGCAAGCCTATATCATAGATGGAATCAGAACCCCGGTCGGAAAGTTGGGTGGAGGACTTTCACCCATTCGCACCGACGACCTGGCGGCTATGGTCATTAAAGAGCTGATTTCCCGAAATCCGGGCATCCCGAAAGAGGCGGTTGACGATGTGATTTTGGGCTGCCACAACCAGGCCGGCGAGGACAACCGGAACGTGGCCCGCATGGCGGGTCTTTTAGCCGGTCTGCCGGTAACGGTACCCGGCGAAACAGTGAACCGCCTGTGCGCCTCGGGTATGTCGGCTATCATCCACGCGGTGCGGGCTATAAAGGCAGGGGATGGCGATGTGTTTATAGCCGGTGGCGTTGAGCACATGACGCGCGGCCCCCTGGTGGTTTCCAAGCCCAGCAAGGCCTTTGGCAACGATTCCGAGATGCATGACTCCAGTTTCGGCTGGCGCTTCATCAACCCCAAGATGGAGGAGGTATACGGAACCGACCCTATGGGCGTGACGGCAGAGAACCTGGCCGAAGAGTACCAGATCTCCCGCGAGGACCAGGATAAATTCTCCTATCACTCGCAGATGAAGGCGGCCAAAGCGCAGGAGAACGGCACGCTGGCAGAAGAAATCATGCCCGTCACGATTCCACAACGAAAAGGCGAGCCGGTCATTGTTTCAAAAGACGAGTTTGTACGACCAGAAACCACCCTGGAAACACTGGCCAAGCTGAAGCCTGCCTTTAAGGCCAATGGCACAGTGACGGCCGGAAACGCCTCCGGGTTGAACGATGGTGCGGCAGCCACTTATATCGTTTCGGAAGAAGCGCTGCAAAAGTATAACCTCAAACCGTTGGCCCGTATTGTGAGCTCGGCAGTGGCAGGCGTGGAGCCCCGCATCATGGGGATAGGTCCGGTGCCCGCCACTGAAAAGGCGCTGCAAAGAGCGGGTTTAACCATGCACGACATGGATATCATTGAACTGAACGAAGCCTTTGCTGCGCAGAGCCTGGCCTGCACCAGAACCTGGGGGCTGGCGGATGATGATGAGCGCCTGAACGTAAGTGGTGGAGCCATTGCCTTGGGGCATCCGCTGGGTATGTCCGGTACGCGCATTGTGTACAGCGCGGCCCTCGCACTGAAAAGACAGCAGAAGCGCTATGCGCTGGCCACCATGTGCGTGGGGGTAGGGCAGGGCTATGCGGTCATTCTGGAAAGGGTCTAACGCTTTTTCTTCATTTTTTATACCTGATGAGTAAGAAAGAAGCGATACTGGATGCTGCCTTAAGGCTGTTTACGGAGAATGGTATCCGGGCCACCTCCACCAAGTCGATCGCTGCTGAAGCTAACACATCAGAGGCACTGATTTTTAAGCATTACGGTACCAAAGACCAGTTGCTTGAGACCATTATTAAAAAAGCCTATCAGGAAGCTGCCCTGGAAACAAACCTATACCTGAAGGGCCTCTCCGAAAGTGCTTACATCGCTGGTATGATCGAGCTGCCGATACAGCTGACGCGCTCCAACCCCGACTTCTGGCGCATGCAGTACAAGATCATGGCGCTCAATCCCATCTCGTCCCGCTACCACGACAACTTCATGCGCCCCTGTCGGCTCCGGCTGACGGAGTGTTTCCGTGAGCTGGGGTATAGCCAGCCTGAACTGGAAGCAGAGCTATTGCTGATCCACATCGATGGCGTATGGAAGTATTTTGCTGCCCATCAACAGGACGTTTCCACAAGAAAGGAACTGATTCAGGTGATGAAGCAGAAGTATAACCTGTAAAGTTCACTCCTGCTTCCAGCAGGATCAGTGTCTTTGCAAAATTCAGAGCGGAAATACAGCGGGTGGCAATCTGAGCTTTTGCCTAAGCAGGCATAAGGTATAAGTGCTGTTATAAACCGAGTTTCAACCAACGGAGATCGGAGGAGATGATGTTGTGCTATGATTAACTAACTGAATTATAAGACGTAAAATCAAAAGCGCGTTCCCAGCTTACCACCCGTCGCACAGGCACCCACGCGACAGCACCTTGTCCAACGATTTAGTCTACCATGTATGGCTTATTCGCACCTTTTGCCTGAAATATGTGATGTTATGAAAGAAATTTTTCCGCTAATAGTAGCCATCTTATGGGCTGGTGTACTGCAGGCCCAAACCAAACAAGGCAGCGCACCTCGTAAAAACAACACGGAGGCAGCCTGGGTGAAACATATTCCCACTGAAGACCTGATCAAGTGGCGGCGGCATATTCATCAAAACCCGGAAGTGTCCTTCAAGGAAGAGCAAACCAGCAAGTATGTGGAGGATGTTCTGAAGTCATTGGGAAACATAGAAATCACTAAACCAGCCAAGACAAGCGTCATCGGCATGTTGAAAGGCGCCAAGCCGGGCAAGACCGTTGCCTTCCGGGCAGACATGGATGCCTTGCCGATGCAGGAAGAAACCGACTTGCCATTTAAATCAAAAGTGGAGAATGTAATGCACTCCTGTGGACATGACGCCCATACCGCCATGCTGCTGGGAACCGCCACTACCCTTTCTAAAATGCAAAATCAGCTAAAGGGAACAGTTTACTTTATTTTTCAGCACGCAGAAGAGCAACCACCCGGTGGCGCAATAGATATAATTAACTCTGGCGCTTTGAAGGGTGTAGGAGCTTTTTTTGGGATGCATGTGTTGCCCAATTTCCCAGCCGGCCATGTAGGCATTTTGCCAGTGGGCGCTGCTTCAACCGCGCAGGACATCTTTAATCTGAGCATTATCGGGAAAGGATCGCATGGTTCTATGCCACATTTAGGAATTGACCCAATTGTGGTGGGAGCTGCCATCGTCAGTGCATTACAAACGATAGTATCCCGAAATGTTGAACCGGGAGAGATGACTGTGGTTACCATCGGAAAATTTCAGTCGGGTGATGCTTTTAATGTGATTGCAGACAGGGCCGAACTGGCTGCCAGTATCCGCACCACGTCAGATAAAACCAGAAAGCAGGTGGAGGAAAGAATAAAAGAAATAATTGAGAACATTACGAAAGCTTACGGAGCTGCTTACGAACTCGATTACATTTCTACCTATCCGGCCATACAGAATGATCCTGCTCTTAACGAACAAGCCAGGAAAAGTGCAGAAACCACACTGGGAAAGGAAAAGGTATTTGATGCGCCCATGATGACAGCCAGCGAGGACTTTGCCTACTATAGAAAGATCGCTCCCATCAACTTCATGACGCTTGGCATCGGGAAAGGTGCAGCGAACCACAATCCCAAATTCACCGTGGATGAAAGCGCTTTAATAGACGGGGTGAAAACACAGGTGCAAGTCATTTTGGACTACCTGAATGAATGAGACAGCACTGAACTCCTGGCCTTTGATACCACTGCGTAAAACTGGTGGAACTGAACGGTAAGGTGATACAAGTAATTGATCTGGAATTTGGGTTATCCGACTCTTGCCTAAAGATTATACTTATAGAGTTGAGCAAAGCGAACAGGTATAGGAAAGCAAATTAAAGGATTGAGGTAAAGAAATCAGTCCATCTGCTGCTGACACACAAGCAGATGGAAAACACGAATAAGACAGCTAATTAAAATCTACACTATGAAAAAGTTAGAAAACAAAGTAATCGTCATTACCGGAGCCGCTATGGGGCTGGGGTTAGCGGCAGCCATGGAAGCGGCAAAACAAGGCGCTCTTCTGTCGCTGGTCGATTACAACGAAAAAGCTTTGGAGGAGGCAAAGGAAGCTCTCTCAAAAGAATATCCTGATACAAAGGTGATAATTGTAACGGCCGATGTTTCCAAAGAGGAGGATGTGAAGAAGTATGTTGTGGAGACGGTTAAGGCATTCAGCCGCATTGACGGTTTTTACAACAATGCCGGCATTGAAGGGAAACAGGCCCTGATGACAGAGTATGATCTAGATGTGTTCCGAAAAGTGATTGACATTAACCTGATGGGGGTGTTTTACGGCATGCGGTACATCATCCCCATCATGCAGCGGCAGCAGTATGGGCGTATAGTAAACGTTGCTTCTGTGGGCGGAATCAGAGGCGTGTTGAACCAAACCCCTTATGTGGCCAGCAAACATGCCGTTTCGGGCATGACGAAGAACGCAGCGCTGGAATTCGGCAAGTACGGCATCACCACCAATGCGATTGCTCCCGGTGCGATTCTAACGCCGATGGTAGCCGAAGCCTTCCGGCAGGTAAACCCCGAGGATCCAAAAGCAGCCGAAACAGATTATGCAAAAGCTAACCCAACCAAACGCCTGGGCTTGCCCGATGAGGTGGCAAAAGTTGTCGTTTTCCTGTTAAGCGAAGATGCTTCTTATGTAAATGGACAAACGATTGCCATTGACGGCGGCGAGTCGAATAGCTATGGCTTCGTTTAACTAGTATGATTGTTGGTTAGTTGGTCCAGTATGTTCTCTCCGAGCACAATGTCCGCCATTTTAATACTTCCCTTCCCGATCTGCTTCATTACGCCACTGACCTGCAGCACGGCTATCCTGTCTGTTGGCGACACTTCAGCCATATAGGAGATCGGTGAATCAGCCAACCGGTTAGCGGCAGCCTCGTGCATTTTTTTCACAGCAACCAGATGCGTGAGCATGTTGCGGCAGTCGACCAGCAAAGTAAAACCGGGCTGCGCTAATTGTATCGCTTTCTCCCAATCGCTGAGGTACTTCGGCACTACTTCGGGTGATTTCCAGTAGTTTTTTGATTCTCAGGTATATACGGTTTTTACTACGTTCGTAAGTTATCTCGTAGAATGGGTTAATAGATAAGCCAGTAATCTCCGTACAGGTATGGGAGTGTCCATAAAACAAACGTATAAGGGCTTGGACCGGACCGCTAACTTGCCGTAAGAGGTAAAGCGGAGTTATTTTAAAAGGTAGGTAACATACATGACAGCAACGAATAAGACTATCTGGACCTTTGGTCACTCTACCAGAAGCCCGGAGGAATTTGTGGCAGCGCTTCAGTCATTTCAGATTGAGGTGCTGGTGGATGTACGCCGCTACCCTGGCTCTAAAAAGTATCCCCATTTCAACGTGTCGGTGCTGGAGACCTACCTGCCCGAGGCCGGCATCAGGTATATGCCCGAGCAAAAATTAGGTGGCCGTCGAAAGCCCCGGCCTGACTCACCCAATACTGTCTGGAAAAGTGAGTCCTTTCGCGGCTATGCTGATTATACCGAGACCAGGGAATTTGAAGAAGGTATAGCGGAACTGACGAAAGTAGCCACCCAAAAGCGAACTGCCTACATGTGTTCCGAAGCCGTGTGGTGGCGGTGTCATCGCGCCATCATTTCAGACTATCTCAAAGAAAGAGGCTGGACCGTGCTGCACATCATGGGGGAAGGAGTAGAGAAGGAACATCCTTTTACTTCAGCGTACCTGGAAACACACCCCGAAAAGGCGAAGGCGTAATAATGTTAACTCTCAGCATTCCAGGCCGAGTCATCAATTACTTTGCTAACGACTAACAACATATAAATGCCCAACATCATTGCTACTGCCGAAGCGGAAAATACAGGTGAAGCCTATACGACGACGCTTCAGACGAATCGGCACATGCTTAAAGCCGACGAGCCTTTGGATCTGGGAGGACAGGACCTGGGACCCGCTCCCGGCGACTTCCTGTGCATGGCACTGGCCTCCTGTATGGTGATTACCCTCCGGATGTATGTGACCCGGAAAGGGTGGGAGATTGGCCTGATTAAAGTAAAGGTGAATCTGGTAAAAAGCACCGATAATGCCGCTGGCAACAACATTTTTTACTGCAGTGTATCTTTTGGTGAAACGCTGACAACAGAGCAGCGCGAAAAGCTGTGTAAAATAGCGAAGGCATGTCCGCTGCACCGCCTTTTAAACAAACCCAGCGATATCATCACGCTGCTGGATTGAATAGCCGTTTACAAAAATTGCCTATGAAAACGCCATGGCCTAAGCTATCTTTTAAGGAAGCTCAAAAAACTTATGAAACCGTGCACCTGTGGACACAGATCGCAGGGAAAATCAGACTGGTTAAAACACCCTGGACAAATCATTCCTGGCATGTAACACTCTATGTAACTCCGAGCGGGCTTACCACTTCAGATATAGTGGATGGAGAAAAACATTTTCAGCTTGACTTTGACTTTATACGCCATCAACTGCAGTTAAAAACCAGTGCGGGCGACACACACCGCATCGACCTAAAAGGACTGTCGGTGGCGGGATGCTATAAGCAGCTACTGGAAGCCCTTCAGCAGGTAGGTATACAGGCAGACATTTACCCTGTTCCGAATGAACTGGAAAACCCCATTCCCTTTTACGAGGATGTTACGCATGCCACCTACAACCCCGGCCACGCAACAGCTTTGCACCAGGCATTTCTTCGGGCGCACGATGTTTTTACCAGATTCAGGGCTGAATTCAGAGGCAAGTGCAGTCCTGTGCATTTGTTCTGGGGCAGTTTTGATCTGGCTGTGTCGCGATTCTCTGGTCGTGATGCACCCCGGCACCCCGGAGGCGTGCCCTACCTGCCCGATTGGATAGCACAGGAAGCCTATTCCAAGGAAGTTTGTAGCTGTGGATTCTGGCCAGGGAGCGATGCGTTTCCCACTGCAGTATTTTACAGTTACATCTATCCGGAGCCGGAAGGGTATAAAAACGCCCGCATAAAACCTGACCAAGCCTATTACCATCCGGAGCTCCGCGAGTTCATTCTACCTTACGATGCCGTGCAGGAGGCCGCTGACCCGGAAGCAATGCTGATGGACTTCCTGCATAGCACGTACGAGGCGGCAGCTGATCTGGCCCATTGGGATCGGAAAGCACTGGAACAGGAAAATTTTTCCGACCGGAGGAAGGCTGATCGCAAAGCCTACAAGCAGGTGGATAAGGATCAATAGAAGAGCTCGCTTGTTAGAGCGCGCGCGCATATACCTAACGAACTTAAGATAAACCATTCTCATGTCGCTACCATCAACATGATTTTCCTGCCAGGCTATTTGAGAATCATCGTACCTTTCTTGAAAAGTAAGTGGCACCCACACTGGCTGCGATGACGCACGCAATAGATACCCACTGCGTTACGCTGAGGTATTCATCCAGAAACAACAAACCCGAGAGGGCGGCAAAGGCCGGGTGCAGACTCATCAGGATGCCAAACGTTTTAGGTGGGAGCTGACGCAAGGCACCAATTTCCAGGGTATAAGGTATAGCACTGGTTAACAGCGCAACAGCCACACCGATCAGCAGCAGTGGTGCGGTAACTGCGGCTAAGTCACCGCTGAATATGCCGAAGGGAATTACAAACAGGGAGGCAAAGAGCATACCTACTCCAACGGCATCACTGCCTTTCATCACCCTTGCTACCTTTCCGCCCAGCACAATATAGCCGGCCCACAGGGCGCCGGCCCCAACAGCCAGGCCTGCGCCTAACAGGTCCACGTTGTTGTTCTGCCAGGGTGCAATAAGCGCTATACCTGTGCAGGCCAGCAGCACCCAGAGCAGATCCAGCTTTTTTCTGGAGCCCAACAAGGCCAGTACCAGTGGCCCGGTGAACTCCAGCGTAACACCTAATCCCAGCGGGATGCGCTTGATGGCGAAATAAAACACCAGGTTCATGGCTCCGAGGCAGGTGCCGTAGGCCAGGCAATAGAGCCACTGCTTTTTGGTTACCTTCAAAAGGTTGGTTCTAGAGACAGCGAGAAGAATGAGCGCCGCAAAGCCTATGCGTAACGAGGCCGTGCCACTGGCCCCTAAGACAGGGAAGAGGTATTTGGCGATGGAAGCACCGCCCTGAACACTGATCATGGCAAGCAGAACGGCAGGTATAGCCGGTATAGCTATTTTCTTATTTGATAAATTTAACATGATCCAGATAATGGTGAACGCAACAAAATTCCACGGTAATCCCTGAGAAAGTGAAAGGCTGCAAACAATCTGATACCTTAGATTAACTGCTCGAAGAAGGGACAGGCAGAAAGGGAAGTGAGGTCACTAAGACGAAGAAATAACGGTTATTTTGTAAGCAAAACGGTGTAGGGTAGGGGTGTTATAAAGATGAAATGCCATGTTGTTAGTTACGGCCCAAAGATGCGGATGATTCCCTTAAATTCCAATTGAGGAAAAGCGGGACTTTAATTGACACAACTTCCCCTGGTTAAGCTCGTCCATGTAAGGCTGCCAGTTCACGATCAACACCTTTTCTTCAGGCAGAAGCAAGTAGCCATAGTCATAACACAGGTGATAAGTGTTTCCCTTTTGGGTGCGGTAAACCTGGGTCAGGTAACCATTCAGGTGCTGCCGGGCCATCGAAGTAGCAAAACCACCGAGATCTACACCCACAACACTACCCATGCACTGGATAAAATTGTCAGCCCGTTGGATAATCTCTAGCATTCACCTATATTAGCTTAACTATATAAAAGCATGTGCACTACAGATACAAGTATCAGATGCCGTAAGCAAATGAGCGCGAAAGCGCGCTACAACAACTGCGTACATAGTGTAGTTAAGCATATGTTGTCGTATATCCAGTAGTCGGGTGTAAGCATAAATAAAGAATGGATTTACTTATAGAAGATGGCTACTATTTGTCTGATGGCCACAAACATATTGACTGGCATGCAGGGCTTAAATTTGAAAGTACAAACTACATAGCTTTTTGGTTTAAGAAAAATAATGTTGTCAACTATGCTGCAAAAGATGGAATAACAGTATTCGATAAAAATGAATTTGTTTCTGAAGGAGAGTATAAACTAAATGATGAAACGACTACAATCTATATTGATAGAGGGGGCAAGTTCGAAGTAAAGCGAACATTTATTGTCATTCAAAAGGGGCAAATAATGGATGAAAACGACGAAATCTACATTTATAAACTTTGGAACTAGAAAGCCAGCACCCAACAATGCCTAAACCACACCAAGGCGTGTTTCAGCCCAAGTACGTTAGTTGAATTAAAGAAGTGTATCATGTGCCCTACTTACACCCATGATTGGGGAAGCAGAAAATTAGCTTAAAAGCATACAAACTTTTACCGAATGGCGGGGGCAGATGAAGTGACAAATCCAGATTCTTTTATCTCGGTTTGATTAGTCGTCTTTTCTTCGCTTGCGTTCGATTTAAATGTACTGCTACATTGACCAAGCACCACCCAAATAATTACAAAAATTAGAATCGTACTGAAGCATCCTCCACCTAGTTTTTTAGCACCATAACCAGCAAGCAATCCTCTGAATAAGTTATTCATAGTAGTGTTTTTATGTTTCTCGTTAGAAACGACATTTGGAATATGAAGTTTTACTTAATGCCCAACCATTCCTAAAAAGTTATTTGCAGAAGGTCATATGGTAGGCTTGCTGCTCTCGCGGAGAGAGAGGAACTCCTAGAGGCGGTGGGAGAAAAACAGGGCCTGGGAGAGAACCCCAGGCGCCGAAGATGCATTTTCAGAAGTAGTAAACATAAAACCTCCTGTTTTACATGGTCATATAACCACAAAGCAAGAGGTTTTTCTTTTTCAACCCATTACAAAAGTTTGGGATGAGTCATGTTTCAGTAGATCAAAGGGTTGAATTTTCGAACTTTAAAAATAGTGATTTGGAAACCTCGGGTAAATGTCTGGACGATAGAAAAGGTTGGTAACTTTCTCATTATAAGCAGTATCAGGTGATTGTTATAGTGACGATTGTATGAGATAGTCGTTATTGCTCCTCTACATGAAGTAAGAATGATAGCTTAGGTTTTAAGGTATAGCGGCAACATTTTCCGGCTTCGTCTCTGCGTTTAAATGCAATAAACTTAATATATTACGGCTTTATCCATCAGGTGCTAATGCATGGAGCCTTTCTTAACGGTTCGCTGCTGTTTGCATTCTACTCCCTTCAGAATCAAGGAATATGCTTAAAGTTAAAACGGACAATCTACAAGCCGGCCCGGGCATTCTACAGACGAAACAGCACTTTATAATCCTCGATGGGTTAAGGGGAATAGCGGCTTTGGCTGTTGTGATTTTCCACTTCATGGAGTGGATTTACCCGGACTCCAGCATGAATTTCATTGGGCATGGCTTCTTAGCAGTTGACTTCTTTTTCTGCTTGTCCGGTTTTGTCATCGGCTACGCTTATGACGATCGTATTGGCAAAATGGGGATTATAGAGTTCTTCAAAGCAAGGTTGATAAGACTGCATCCCTTGGTTATTCTGGGATCGGTATTGGGCCTATTGGCTTTTCTATTTGATCCATTTGCATCTTATACCGAGGAGTATGGCACAGGCAAACTTATCCTGTTGTTTGTTTGCTCTGCCCTGCTCATTCCCTTTCCGGTTATGAAAGACCGTGCTTTCAACCTTTTTGGTCTCAATGCCCTTTCGTGGTCATTGTTCTGGGAATACGTCGCCAACATTGTATATGGCCTTATACTGTACAAGCTCTCCCGCCGCTATTTGGCCGTACTGACAATGCTGGCCGCAGTTGTACTTTGTCTGGTTAGTTATCGGGCAGGTAACCTGCTGGGGGGCTGGTCAGGGGAAACTTTCTGGGATGGCGGTGCCCGTATCGCCTACTCTTTCTCAGCCGGGTTATTAATCTATCGTTCTAACTGGGTAATCAAGAACAGACTCGGGTTCATCGGCCTGGCTATCTTGCTGTCACTGGCCTTTGTGATGCCCCATTTTGGCAAATGGAATTGGGTGGCCGAGGCAATGGTTGTACTATTCTATTTCCCCTTACTAGTTGCGTTGGGAGTAGGCTCCAGCTTGTCTGTGGGGTTGAAAAAGCTTTGTGAATTTTCTGGGAATATCTCGTACCCTCTCTACATGACCCATTATGCCGCTTTATGGATGTTTGGTAACTATTACACGAACAACAAGCCCGACGCAACTGAGCTGTTCCTAATTGTGTCAATAGGAACTGTTCTATTGGTCGGCATAGCCTATGTAGTGATGTTGGTGTATGATATCCCTGTTAGGAGGTATTTGAGCAGCAAATGGCGACAACGGTAGGATCAGAAATTATGGCTATACTTTAGCCCTGCCCACTCCAACAATCAGCGGTTTGTGCACACTGAGCAGGATTACCTGTCCGAGGTTTATATGGAGCAGTATCGGACCTTACGCTGGCAGTTACCGCTCCCCGCGAGAGTATCAGGAGCGGCACCCCTGATTCCGGCGTATGTAGGCGGTCCCGCTTATAAACAACGTTGCTGTCCAACAGAAAATATATTCAAACAGGAGGCAATCTGTGAGGAATAAAATTATAGAAGCTGTCGTATCGTCTCGCTCCGCTATAGCAGTAAAAGCTGCAGTGTGCATGATCGGCTTTTAATCCATCCTGTATTACCGTCTCACGAATCAAACAGGAATTTGTTTGATGAGACGAGTAGGTGAGGCCGGCAGGTTTAAAGATACCTGGTTCTAGGCTTTGCCGTGAGAAATTACTTAAGAATGTGTGGCCCTATATAACAGGCAGGAAGCACCAGACGGCAATGGGTGTATAACATTGACTTTAGACCTTTCTGTTGGGTACATTCAGCGCTAATTGCTAGGGTGAAAGCAGAAAGGGAAGTGACTTTAGTGTCCAAGGTACATAAAAAAAGCCACTCCAATTGATTAGAGCGGCTTTCTTATGTAGTAGACCAAAGGATGGAATTATCGAACCTTTTCCACAAGGATTTGGTGGCTACAGCAGCATATCTACAGGAAGAAGGAGGAATAAACAGCCGGGGTAACTCATAAGTCTGTTAACTTCTCTTACCTACACAACCGACACCTACTGTTTTGGCCAGTTAAATCAAACAGCCTATTAGTAAAAGCGCCATTTGATAAATATCAAACGGCGCTCCATTTTCAACTTTGCTGACTAATGATGATCAATTAACCTGAATCACAATTTTACCAAATGCACCTTGATTTAGATGTTCGTATGCTTTTAAGGCATCTTCAAATGGATAAACTTTGTCAATCACAGGCTGTATTTTGAGCTGTTGGAAAGCTTTAACCACATCTTCCAATGCTTTACGGTGGCCTACGTTGATACCTTGCAAACGTACTCGTTTAGCGAGCAAGGTGAAAAGATTGACCTCAGCCATCATGTTTTTCAGGAATCCGATGATGTAAATATTACCCTGTAGTGCAACAGCTTCTAATGATTTATTCAGGTTGTCACCGCCCACAACTTCTAGTATGTGCTGTACACCCTCTCCGTTGGTCAGCTCGAGGACTTTCTTTTCCCAGTCTGGATTCTCCACGTAGTTGATCACATCAGTTGCTCCTAATGATTTTATCTTTTCGGCTTTGGCATTGCTGCTGCTAGTGGCTATGACCCTAGCCCCGAGTGCAGCCGCAATTTGAACTGCCGATACCGATACCCCACCGGTACCCAGCACCAATACCGTATCACCGGCTTTGATCTTACCGTACTCCACTAAGGAGAACCATACCGTCAAAGCAGCAATAGGCAAACTGGCAGCCTCTTCATAGGTCATATAGTCAGGTGCTTTCACCGTCGCGTCCTCTTCCAAAAGGAGGTATTCGGCCAATCCACCGTCATTTGGACCACCAAGTGCTGAAGGCCCATAGTCCTGGTTGGGCGCTCCATCGAGCCACTTGGTGAACAAATGTGATATTACGCGGTCTCCAGCCTTGAATTTGGTTACCTTATCCCCGATAGCAACCACTTCTCCTGCGGCATCTGATACAGGAACAAATGGTTCAGTCATCAGGTGCGGTAAATATATCCCGTCAACGATCGCCTTATCTCTATAGTTGAGTGACACCGCTTTTACCTTGACTAAAATCTGCTTTGGCCCTACGGTGGGGACAGGTAATTCTATCCGTTTAATGTTATCAAGTCCGGGACCTTGCCTTTGCCATGCTTTCATGGTCGATTTGTAATTTTCCATTTTTATATTCCGCTATTTTCTTTCACGTGCAATCAACTTACATAAATAACACCCGGCTTAGGCGGACACCAAAATCTGCATCAGGGTTGGTTGTGGCATCTCCAAAGCGTTCCTGAAACGCTGCAACTGCTAAATCGCGGCGTTTAGGTAACCGAGCCCTGTCAGCTGCGGCAAGGGCGGCCGGCAGTTCTTTCAACGTAAGGTCGGTGCAGTAGGCAGGTGCGCCTGGTTGCTGCCGCCAGGAGTCTTTTAATGAACCCGCATCGTACGCGTCAAATCCCGTTTCTTCAACCAATTGCATTGTCAACTTGCTGTCAATTTCCCGTTCTGCTGCTATAGATAGTGCAATTCGGTCAAGGCTTCCAGCCGGTTTACCTTTCTTTGCAAAGGAATCTGAACCAATGGAATTCCAGGCTTTCGCTACCGGGCGTCCCAGTTGTTCCTGTACCCAAATACTTTCTACCTTTCCGGCCTCAATGCTTTCAATTTTGTTGTCACGACCCGGGTAATAGTTGGAGGTGTCAATGACAACTGTTTGGTCTGGAACACCAGCTAAAAGGGGCGCAATAGCAGGAATGCGATTAAGGGGGATGGATATGATAATTACATCTTTATCTAAAACAGCTTGCTGGACTGTTACCGCTTTTGCACCTGTAGAGAGCACATCAGCAGCTATAGTTTCTGGGCCTCTGGAGTTTGCAACATGTACTTTATGTCCTGCCGCACTCAATTTCAATGCTAACGTTTTACCGATATGGCCTACGCCAAGGATTCCTATCTTCATATCAAATACTTTAAACTGTTTCCTGATTAACCTAACGTAAGATGCTTTCTTGGAGGCAAGTTGTTGATCTCGCGGACGATGTCTACGGCATGGTCTACGAACCCTTCCGGGTAATCCCCTGACAGAATGATCTTAAAGTATTCATCACCTATCTCTAGCATTTTGCTAAACAACAGGTCCTGCTTTTCTCTTAATGTTTCTCTCTCAGATGCTGCCCGGGCCTGTATAAGCTCAGGCAGAGTGAGATCAGTGCAATAGGCGGGGGAGCATGCCTGCTGACGCCAGGAGTCTTCCAGCGTACCGGCATCCAAAGCGTCAAAACCGGCGTCATCCACCAGGCCCATTACCACTTCTTTTGATTTTTGTTCATCCCCTGAAACGGCCAGCGCAATCCTGTCTTTACTTCCTTTCGGTTTACCTTCAACCGCCAGACTATAAGCGCCAATGTTGCTGAATGCTTTAACTACCGGCCGGCCAAACTGCTGCTGCACCCAAACGCTGTTTACCATGCCGTTTTCTACTGCCTCTACCGTAGCGTCCCGATTGGGCCAGAAGTTGGTCGTTTCCACAATTACGACATGATCCGCTATCTTGCCATGTAGCGTTTTTACCAGGTCGGGTATGTTTCCAAAGGGAATGGATACGACCAGCACATCCACATCGGTTGCTACATCTTCTACTGCTACTGGAGTTACATTAGCCCAGTCAGCAATGGCCTGAATACTTGCTACGCCTCTGGCATCTGCGAGTGTCACGTTATGTCCGGCTGCACTAAACTTTCTGGCCAATGTTTTGCCGATTACACCGGCTCCAATTACTCCTATTTTCATTTTATATTTAATTAATTCTTAGCTATTAATGTTTTTGTTTTTTGTTCCGGTAAGCCGTTCTGATAAGGCAAGCCCAAATGTTCCCGAAGCGTTGAGCCGGTGTACTCTTCCCGTAGCAAACCTCTTCTCTGTAAAATAGGAACTACCTGCTCTACAAAGTCCGTCAAAGAATCCAGCCCGGAATCGGGTACAACACTGAACCCTTTCCCTACGCCTGCCTCAAACCACTGCTGAAACTTGTCGGCTATGCTTTCGGGCGTTCCCATAAAGATTGGATGGTAATTGATAGGACCATGTGCCAGCACCTCCCGGATGGTGAAGTTCTTTTTTGCCAGATCGTAAGCGTATTTGGAGCGATGGTCGGAAGGAGATGGATAAGCTATTTCCAGAAGTTCTGGCGGAATGGCTTTATCTATATCTAAACCGGTTATCGGAATATTGAGCATGTGCCCTAAGTACCGCAACCTGGATTTGGGATCACCTAATTCATCCAGAGCAGCTCTTCTTTCCAGTGCTTCTTTTTCAGACGAAGCAATGGAAACCCCAATACCGTTGAACACCGTGAACTGATCCGGGTTTCTACCGGCTTGCTTCATACTGGCCTTCATCGACTTCCAAAAAGCGGTAGCATACTCCAGGGTTGGTGGGTTGCTATACATCGCATCGGCTTTTGTAGCCGCAAAATCATACCCATAATTCCCGCCACCGGCCGTGAAGATCACCGGCATTCCCTGCTCTGAAGGCGGCATATTGATAGGTCCCTTTGTCGTTACATATTTGCCTTTGTAATTGATCGGTTGGATCAAAGTGTCATCTGCGAACACCCCGGAATCAACGTCTAATTTCAGGGCGTCTTTGTGCCAGCTTCCCCATAACTTCAATACCGCCTCCCATACCTCGGTTGAGCGGGCATGTTTTTCATCGTGGTTCAGAATTCCGGAGTAGAAATTGAGCAGTGCAGGACCTGCACCAGTAGTCACCACATTCCAGCCAGCTCTGCCTTTACTGAACAGGTCTAAAGTTCGCATGGCTCTGGCAATATTATAAGGCTCGTTCAGGGAGGTAGACATGGTAGTGATCAGCCCTATCCGTTCAGTTGCCTTTGCCATCAAGGCCGTTAGCATCAAAGGATCGAAACTATGATGCGGCGGCATTTCTTTCACATTAATGTAAACGGCAGGAGTATCGGTCAGAAAGAAGCCGTCCAGCTTGCCTTTTTCCGCAAGTTGAGCTCCTTTTACATAAATATCTTCATTTATAAAGGCTGCTTTATCGGCGCCCGGCCAGCGCCAGCCGCCTTGTTCAATTCCCTGCCCGCTGGGTAGCTGAGCAACGAGGTGCATTTGTCTATCTTTATTTGTGCTCATACATTTCTAATTTTATTTACTTGTTATTCAACGGGTAAGGATTGTGCTACAACAGTTGAATAATCTTTTGCAAAATTACGATTAATTACTTTCCTTTGTATAGTGATTTCCCAAAGGAAAGTGGAAAAGTTTGAAATAGAAGAGTTATGGCAAATAAAATGGGATACCTGTCCTGCCTGGACACAGTAAAGCCGGTGCGGGATGCGATTGAAGTGATAAATGGGAAATGGAAGCTGCCCATTATCATTTCGGTGATGACAGGCAATGAGCGGTTCACCGATATACAGGAGAGCATTCCAGGGATCACGCCAAAGGTGCTGGCAAAGGAATTAAAGGACCTCGAGCAGCACCAGCTGATCAAGCGAGTGGTGATAGACGATTACCCGGTCAGAATCCTGTATAAACCGGAACCGTATGCCGATACTTTAACACCGATCATCGATGCTTTGAAGGGGTGGGGACTCAACCACCGGAAGAAAATCTTCGAAAAGGAATAATTGCGAAAGTTATAGGTGAAGACGAAAGACCTCCCTAAATAGGAGGGAATTAATTCTTGTTCTGTACCTGCAGTTATTTGGTTCTCTTTACAGCTGTTTTAACCTCACTAATTGATGAGATAGGAGGGAGACTAGCTTGGTTAAATACAAAGTACGTGAGAAGAGATTGACTAGCAATGACGATGAGTAACAGCGCTGAAAATCTTTTTTTGGTACTTTTCTGTTACTCTGAAAACAAAAAACCCGCTTATTTGATGAAATAAGCGGGTTTTTAAGCTTTACTGTGTAGTCCGTAGGGGAATCGAACCCCTGTTGCCAGAATGAAAATCTGGAGTCCTAACCCCTAGACGAACGGACCATTCTGTCATTTGGTGGTGCAAAGATAAGGCAAAGCTATTACAAGGCAAATGTTTTTTTCATTTTTTGGCCAGATTCTGCATAAAACATTAAGACACAGGAAGGAAAAAATATATTGGATTTCCTTATCTGTAATTGTAACTTCGCAGCATCAAAATTTAAAAACAAATCAATCCCAAATACCATGTCTAAAATTAAAGTTGCAATTAACGGTTTTGGCCGTATCGGCAGACTTACTTTTAAGGCCCTTCTGGAGAAGGACAATGTAGAGGTAGTAGCGATCAACGACCTGACCAACACCAAAACATTGGCTCACCTGCTGAAGTACGATTCAGTACACGGCCGTTTTAATGGTACAGTAGAAGCCACTGACAACGGTATTATCGTAAATGGCAAAGAGATTCAGATCACTGCGGAGCGTGAGCCTAAGAACCTGCCTTGGGGCAAAATGGGCGTAGACGTAGTACTGGAGTCTACTGGTCGTTTTGTGGACGAGCAAGGCGCTGGTGGCCACCTGGAGGCAGGTGCCCGCAAAGTAGTTATTTCGGCTCCTGCCAAAGGTAATATCCCAACTGTGGTACTGGGTGTAAACGAAGATATCCTGACGGGTGACGAGCGCATTGTTTCTAACGCCTCTTGCACGACAAACTGTCTTGCGCCGATGGCGAAAGTACTGGACGACACGTTCGGTATCGAGAAAGGTTATATCACCACCGTACACGCCTATACCTCTGACCAGAGCCTGCAGGATTCCCCGCACAGCGACCTGCGTCGTGCCCGTGCAGCAGCTTACTCCATCGTGCCTACGTCTACTGGCGCTGCCAAGGCCGTTGGTCTGGTATTACCTCACCTGAAAGGCAAACTGGATGGCGTGGCTATGCGCGTTCCTATTCCGGATGGCTCTTTGACTGACCTTACTTGCGTACTGAAGAGACCAGCTACGAAAGAAGAGATCAACGCCGCCATGAAGAAAGCTGCCGAAGGCGAAATGAAAGGCATCCTGGAGTACACTGAGGACCCAATCGTTTCGATTGACATCATTGGCAACACACACTCTTGCATCTTCGACGCAGAGATGACATCAGCTAACGAAACACTGGTAAAAGTGGTAGGCTGGTACGACAACGAGGCTGGCTACTCTAACAGAGCTGCTGACCTGATCGCCAAGCTTGGCTAATCAACCGGTTCTATACCTGATATTGCAAAAGCCCGCCTTTCTGGTGGGCTTTTGTGTTGTGTAGCGTATATAAAAGAAAATCACTATATTTCATCAGGAATGACATTAATCATAGTACGGGCGTATACAAGCCTGTAATTTTACATCTGAAACAGAACAGAAAGATTAAACCACACAGAATTATGAGAAGAATACTTGTACCAACCGACTTTTCCGACCAGGCCCGCTATGCTTTTGAATTAGCTGTCGTTATTGCACGGCAGACTGGAGCTGCTATTAAACTGCTGCATGTGGTCGAAATGCCTTATTCCCACTCTTTCAGTGTAACCGGCGATTTGGTTGGCGGAAACGGCATGGAACAGGTATACATGATGAAACTGCTCGAAAACACAAAACTCCGCATGGATGAGCTAAAGCGCACTGTTGAGCATGCCGGCGTGGAGGTAGTGCAGGAGGTGGATGCAGACAACGTTATACGCAAGATTCGCCGGGTGATTAATGACGACAAGGTGGACCTGGTGGTGATGGGCTCAAAAGGCGCCAGTGGCATGGACGAGTTCCTGCTAGGCTCTAACACTGAAAAAGTCGTGCGCACCGCTGAGTGCCCTGTCCTGACTGTAAAAGGTCGCATTGCCAATTTCCAGATCCGCAACATTGTACTGCCTTCTGATTTTAAGCGCGAGATTGGTACAGCCGTTGAAAAATTCAAGTATTTCCAGCAGTTGTTCGGAGCACAGCTGCACCTGGTATACATCAACACGCCAGGCGCGTTTGAGTCGAGCAGCAACCTGCGCACCCGTATGCAGAAGGCCGCCGAGCGCTACGGACTGCAAAACTTCACCATCAACGTGTACAACGACACGATTGAGGAAGATGGCATCCTGCACTTCGCCGAAGAGATCGGCGCGGACATGGTGATGATGGCCACACACGGCCGTACCGGTTTGTCGCACTTGCTCAGCGGCAGTATCGCCGAGGACCTGGTAAACCACTCTGACATCCCGGTGCTGACGTTTCACCTCAAATAGAGCACTTAGACCTAAAGTACAGAAGCCCGGCAACCAGTCGGGCTTTTTTTATTCTCGGGCAGAATAGGTTATTTTGCGTAGAATTAAACCAGTTAGCAGAGGTTTTGATCTTTCCTGAGCGTATATGAGCGAACGTCCCCATTTCCGGTTTATCATCAATCCCACGTCCGGACCCAGCCGCAAGGTTGATGTAGCCGCCCGCATCAAACTCCACCTGGACCACAAAAAGTTTGACCACGATATCGTGTACACAGACTATGCGGGGCATGCCCCGGAACTGGCCAGGCAAGCGGCCACGCAGGGCTACGATGCTGTAATAGCCGTTGGGGGCGATGGCACTGTAAACGAGGTGGCGCAGGGATTGCTGCATACCAAAACGGCGCTGGGCATCATCCCCAGGGGCTCGGGCAACGGACTGGCCCGCCACCTGCAGGTACCGCTCACGGTCGATGCTGCCATTCGTTTTCTCAATCACGGTCACCGCACGCAAATAGATAGTGGGACGATCAACGGGCGACCCTTCTTTACGACGGCAGGTATAGGCTTTGATGCCTACATTAGTTCGGTGTTTGCCGGGAGCAAGAAGCGCGGTTTGCAGACCTATGTCGAGCTGATCCTGAAGGAGGTGCGCAACTACCGGCACCTGCCGGTAAAGGCCCATATCAACGGCAAAACCATCGAAACAGAGCTGTTTGTAATGGCCTTTGCCAATGCGGCACAGTACGGCAACAACGCCTATATAGCCCCCATGGCTGACATACAGGATGGTATGCTGGACGTGTGCCTGGTGCGTAAACTGGATATGTTTAAAGCCTTGCAGCTAAGCTACGCGATGCTGGCCAACAAACCGGCAAGTGCCGACAGCGCAGAGTACTTCAAGACCGAGGGCGTAACGGTGCAGACAGACCACGAGATGATGCATCATGCCGACGGGGAATACCTGGGCAAGGCAAAAGAATTTGAGGTGCGCATGGTGCCGCAGTCATTGCATGTAGTGGCACGCTAAAGCATGGTGGTACGCTGAGGTATGCTAGTACGCTAAAGGTATAGAAAACAAGATTATGAGCGACAAGAATAAAAAAGGTAGACAAGGAGTGGTGTACTCCACCAATTCTGATTTCAACTATGAGTATGAGCAGGGAAACGAGGCTGAAACGCTCCCGCCGCAGCAACAGAACCTGAAAGTTATGCTCGATAAAAAATCTCGTGGCGGCAAGCAGGTCACCCTGGTCGCTGGCTTTATTGGGACAGACGATGACTTGAAGGAACTTGGCAAAATGCTTAAAAACAAATGCGGTGTTGGTGGCTCTGCCAAAGAAGGTGAGATCCTGATTCAAGGCGATTTCCGTGACAAAGTGCTGCATGTACTCCAGGCCGTCGGCTATAAAGCCAAGAAGGCGGGTGGGTAAGTTTTCAAGAGATGCTGCTATAAGGCTCTTCTGCGCATAAGAGTTTCCACAGCTCTTCGGGATTTTTCAGTCCCGAGATTAACGGTAGGGGATTTCCTAATCCCCGATTGACGAGTTGATTTTGCAGGTATACGGGACATGGGTGTCCCCTGCAGAAATACTTCCGGACATCTGTGTCCGGAGGAGCATGCAAGCGTGCAACCGAGAGCAATGTTAGATTGTGGCGACACGACACGACAATCTTTCTAGACTCCTAAACCTCCAGACTCTTGAGCTTGCTCACCGGACCTTGCAGGTGGTAGAAGTTAGCAGATTTTTGCACGAACAGGCGGCCGGCCAGGGCAGGGGCTTTTGGGGGACGGGGTTTGTATACCTGTACGGCTCCCTTGTTCTTGCAAGGTATACGCTCGTAGCCAATCTCTATCAGTTTTTGATCAAGCGCTTTTGGAGAGATGCTCTTCACCGGTATTCTGACTTCCGTTCTCCTATACCACACTAGCAGAGCAATTGTAAACAGCAGTGAGAAGATAGCGGCATTTACCAGGATCTCACTGATCGCCCCGGAAGTATCTTCTGAGAACCTTCCGGTAAACCCAAACCAAACCGCAGTCAGTAGCCCGTACATTCCGAAGAAGTATAAGTTCAACTTCACAAACCGCTGCAAGATATAGTGCTTCAAGATATAGTTGCTTATTCTATGGTTAAAATATTGATTGCTAAATTGTTAATAGCGTGTATGATATTCTTTATTTAGTGGTTTGCCTGATAATCCTGAAACTCTCAAACTCCTCAATTCTTTAATTCCTTAACTCCCAAACTCTCTAACTTTCTCCAAATCTTCCGGGGTGTCGATGCCGATGGTTTCGAGCTCGGTGATGGCGGTGGTGATGCGGAAACCGTTCTCGAGCCAGCGCAGTTGCTCCAGCGACTCAGCCAGCTCGAGGCTGGAAGGGGGTAGCTGGGTGATCTGCTCCAGGATGTCGGTGCGGTAGCCGTAGATACCAATATGCTTGTAGTAAGTATGTTGTTTGTGCCAGATGTCGTTGGGGACGTTGCGGCAGTAAGGTATTGGTTGCCTACTGAAGTACAGGGCCTCCCCATGACGGCTTACAACAACTTTGGGCGCATTGACGTTGAAGAGCTCCTCCGGCGTGTTGATCTTCTTGATAAGGGTCGCCAGTTGCGTCTGCGGATTGTTGAAACAAGTGGCAACCAGTTCAATCTGCTCGGGCTTGATAAAGGGTTCGTCGCCCTGTATATTGATCACATAGTCGAAAGGCTGGTCGTACAACTGGTAGGCTTCGAAGCAGCGGTCGGTACCGCTTTGGTGATGTGCTGCCGTCATAACTGCTTTGCCTCCGAATTTCTGCACATGGTCCAGAATGCGTTGATCATCAGTGGCTACGATAACATCAGTTAAACCAGATGATGAAGCCTGTTCGTACACCCGCTGGATCATGCTTTTGCCGTTGATGTCGACGAGTGGCTTTCCGGGAAAACGAGTGGAGGCGTAGCGGGCAGGAATAATGCCGAGTATTTGCATAAGGCAGACGGTTTTCTGTGGCCGGCCATGCAGCGGCAGGCCCCAGCAAGTTACGCAAGAGATAGGAGTAATGCAGCAGGCAGGTATAAAAAGCTTGGCAGGAGGACTAGGTTCGTTTCTTCACCGATAGCACCCGGATGGCATCCATGGCCCTGCTTTGCGTCGACAGTCCGCAGCGGATGTCGAGCTGGCGCCCCAGCTTTTCGTAGGTGATGATCACAGGTGTTTCGCCCTCTACCTTGAACGCCTCGTCCATTTCGTTTTCGTTGTCTGGTTTAAAGCGTTTTCCGTTTATTTCCACCTCAAAGCCGCAGCCGTCTACCATGTACTCTCCCGACCAGATCAGGATGGCCTCATCTGTTTCAGCGTTTCCGTCCGAATTGTTCTGGCAAGCCGTAAAGGCCAGAGTTGTTATCAAAGCTAGAATAGCCGAAAAGAGTAAGTTTTTCATCAGGTATAGTTTGTGGGTGAGTGATGCTGTAAGATAAAAGGCTATGCCTCTTTAACGGAAAGCAGACGTATGGCACTTCTTTTATGCGTTCCCCATCCGCAGGTATACTCCCTGGGTTTGGCAGGCAAGGTATATTTGATGCGAACGGTATGTGCCTCTTGGGTCTTGAACTTGTCGTCTATTTCCTGTTCATTCTCAGGCTTATAGTGTTGGTCTTTTAAATAAACACTGAAACCACATCCATCCACGGCATAGTCACCTGACCACATCAGGGTAGCGGTCGCTTCCATCACATCCAGCCCATCGTCCTTGTCACAGGAAGAGGCGGTAAACATTAGAGCGAGCAGAGCCACCAGGTATAGTTTGAATTTTTTCATCTGTTAATTAAAGGTTAGTTCCTTTCACAGGACCCTAATTACATCTTAGGGGTTGCATGGCAGCAGCAGGACTTTTCACTAATTCTTAAACCCTCCAACTCCTACACTTTCTTCACCCGCAGCGCAAAAGTGCTTTGGTCGATCACCTGTACCGAGTCGCCTTTTTCGATGAAGCCGTCGCGGGCCTGCGCATCGTATACGTTGTCGTCTATCATCACACGTCCGCTTGGGGCCATGCGGGTATAGGCTATACCTGTCTTGCCAATCAGGTGCTCCACTGAATTACTCGAGCGGTAACCTTCTTTGCTGTCGAAGGTGTTGACTAGGGTGACACGGCGCAAGGCACGGCTTCCCAGTACGCGGTTCCAGGTTAGTACCACAATGATCACGGCACTGATCATACCCAGCAGCACCGATACGAGGCTTTCCATCAGGCGCTCAGACGATACGAAAGTAAAGTCAAAAGCCTGGTTGTTGACCATGATCAGGAGCAGCGACAAAAACACCAGCGTGATGCCACTTATACCTGTCACCCCGAATCCCGGCACCACAAACACCTCCAGCCCAATCAGCACCAGCCCCACGATGAAGAGCAGGACCTCCCAGTGCTCGGCCAGTCCGTTGAGGTAAAAGGGCGTCAGGTAAAGCACGCCGGCGATAATGGCGGCTATGAGCGGAAAACCCACACCCGGGGTCTGCAACTCAAACCAGAGTCCGCCGATGATGATCAGAATGAGAATACCGCTGATGACAGGATTCAGGAAAAAGGAGATGACCTTGTTGGTGGTGCTGAGTTCGTAGCGGATGATCTCGGCGTCCTGCAGATTAAGCTTTTGCAGCACCTCGTCAATGTTATTGGCCTGTCCTTCGCAGAAGCCATGTTGGATGGCTTCGGAGGTGGTGAGGGTAAGCACCTGATCTGCTGACAAGGTGCTGTCAACGGCGGCGTCCACCATGGCTTCGGCCAGTCCGGGGTTGCGGCCGTTAGCTTCGGCAGTGGAGCGCATGATGGAGCGCATGTAGCTCTGGTACTTGCCGGGAGCGGCCTGCCCGTCGGCACCAACCACCGTGGCTGCCCCAATGTTGGCACCCGGCGCCATGTAGATGCTGTCGCAGGCAATGGAGATGAGCGCTCCGGCCGAGGCCGCGTTTTTGTCGATGAACACATAGATCGGCTTCGGATACTCGAGCAGGCGCAGGCGGATGGCGTCGGCGTCATTCACGGCGCCGCCGTAGGTATTCAGCTTTAGCAAAATGTGGTCAGCCTCCACGCGGGTGGCCTCGTCGAGGGCCAGTTGGGTATAGCGGTTGGTGCGCGGGTCGATCTCCGATCCGATCTCCATGATAAACACCTTCTGCCGCTGCTGCTCCTGAGCCCGGGCGGCCGTGAAAGAAAAGAGAAGGGCTAACAAGAGGAGCGAGGGCCATTGCCAGATTTTTGCGTTAGATTTCATACATTTGGGCTTAATCGGAAATAAGGTACTAAAAAAATCCCGCTTATTCTTTCCCTACTTTTTAAATACGATTTTGAGGCGCCCGTGTGGCGTATCCGCCTGGATACACCCGGAGGTTGGCTGGCGTTGGAGGTGCGTGACGCCGACCTGCTGCAGACCCGCTTCTATACCTTGCACCATGCAGATGGGCAGCTGTTGGAGTTGAAACTGCCTGATCATAACACCTGGTGGCTGGGGCTGGAGGACGTGCACGAGCAGGTGCTATACCTGCACGGCTACGGCGACCGCAAACTGGGGCAGCACAAAGGTATACGGGCCTTTGCAGTTGACTCAGGCAAGGCCTTGTGGCAGCAGCCGGATCTGGCCTTTTATGGAGTAGAGGAGCATGGGCTGTTGGCTTACGAGGTTAATCAGGCACGGACGGAACTGCTTTTGCTGGAAAGCGGTTACGGTAAAACCCTGCAGAACGATATACGCCAAAAAGAGGCGGCAGATCGGATGCAGCGTTACCATAAACTCCGGTTTGAGGCTGTGCTATACCCACACCTGTACCACGAAGGGGAAGTTTATTTCGAACAGGTCCGCAATTTTCTGATGCAGGAGCTTGATTGTGAGCCTGTAAGGGCGCTTGAGTATGCTGAAACAGACACGTGTCTGGTAGTAAGTTACTACAAAGAAGCAGGTGAAAAAAAGTTAGATAATTTTCTGGCTGTTTTTGATTTAAATGGTTTTTTGCTCTTAAATGAGTTACTTGCAGGTGCAATTGATGGCGTAGGTTCAGATACTTTTTTTATCTTTATGCGCAACTTGCATTTCGTGCAAAACAAGACAACCTTGAAGGCATATTCTCTTTAATTTTATAGTTACCACTTTTAGCTATGATTCGAATTTTACTTATCGCCCTTGTAGCACTGCCGCTGCTTCCTATTTCGGCTTCTGCCTTCGACCTGGTTGCCCTGCGTGACTCTGTGGGTGTTGAGCGTAAGAACGGGAAGGTGTACGTGCAGCACCGCGTAGAGCCAAAAGAAACGCTTTATGCCCTTTCCAGAAAGTACGGTGTGTCTGTCGCCCAGATCGTAGACTCCAACCCATCTGTAGAAACCACCATCAACGTCGGGCAGCTTGTGCTTATCCCGCGAAAGTACAGTGCAGCGCCGGCCATCAAGCAGGCGCCTGTGGCAGGCACTGCCAGCAACCGTACCTTTACGGTGAATAGCCGCGGCGAAAAGCTGCACCAGGTAGAGCCACAGCAAACGCTCTATTCCATCTCGCGCATGCATGCGGTGAAAGTGGATGACATCAAGCGGTGGAACAACCTGCCTGATAACACGATCAGCGTGGGTGCTTTCCTGATCGTTGGCAAAGGCCAGCCGGTTCCTTCCAAAAATCCGATCTACGTGAGCGAGTCAGATGACGAAATTTCAAAAGATCATGTAAAAGAAACAGCCGTGGCTTCGACAGAGCCGGTAGCCGCAGTAACAACGCCAGCCAATACACACGTCGTACTAACGCCGCAGCCAGCCACACCAGCACCTGCCACTACCGTAGCTAACGATGACGACGAGGAGATAGTAGACTCTGTTTCTGGTGCCAAGAAGATTCTTGAGACCGGTATGGCCGAAATGATCGACCCGAAAGCCGACACCAACAAATACCTGGCGCTGCACAAAACAGCTCCGGTAGGTACCATCATGCAGGTGAAAAACGCTATGAACGACCAGGTGGTATACGTGCGCGTGATCGGCAAACTGCCAAACACAGGCGAGAACAACAACGTGGTGGTGCGTCTGTCGAAGAAGGCTTGCCAGAAGTTGGGCGCCATCGACCAGAAGTTCCGCGTAGAATTGTCTTACATGCCATAAGCAGGTATAGCGATAAAGGGAAGGCCCGGGCAGCAATGTCCGGGCTTTTTTGTTGCTGTTTTTATACCTGCTACTTCTGCTCGAAGCTGGGCTGCCTGCTGCTTATTCCTTAACTTGCAGGGCGCCATTTCTCGTACCAAGCACATGAAACAGGATATCGCCCAGATCAAAGCCCTCCTTGACAGCCGGGTGGCCCGCTACAACCAGCCCAGCTTTATTTCGAACGACCCGGTGTCCATTCCGCACCGCTTTACCAAAAAGCAGGACATCGAGATCAGCGGCTTTTTTGCAGCCATCCTGGCTTGGGGGCAGCGCAAGACCATCATTAACAACTGCCTGAAGCTGATGAACCTGATGGACAATGCTCCGCACGAATTTATCCTGCAGCACCAGGAGCAGGACCTGCCGCGTTTCCTGGGCTTCAAGCACCGCACCTTTAACGACACCGACCTTCTCTACCTGATTCATTGGTTCAGGTGGTACTACGAGCAGCACGAGAGCCTGGAAACGGCCTTTACGGGTGAGCGGAACCAGATCAAGACGCAAAAGGAGCGGCTGGAGCATTTTCACAACCTGGTCTTTAGTCTGGAGGATGCCCCACACCGTACCCGCAAGCACATTTCGACCCCGGCCCGCAAATCGGCTTGCAAGCGTCTGAACATGTACCTGCGCTGGATGGTGCGGCCTGCTGACGGCGGTGTGGACTTTGGCATCTGGCACACGATGCTACCAGCCGACCTGGTTTGTCCCTGCGATGTGCATGTAGAGCGGGTGGCCCGCCGACTTGGCCTGATCACGCGCAAAGGCATGGACTGGCAAACGGCGGAAGAACTAACGGATCATCTCCGGACCTTCGACCCACAAGATCCGGTTAAATACGATTACGCCCTGTTCGGACTGGGAGTGGAGGAGAAGTTTTAAGGTATAGCATCAACCCAATTCTAATGCAGCATCTACAAAAAGCTTTAGACGAGCACCTGAGATCTTGTTATACCTCTATTGGCCCTGGTGCCGCGCTGCTGGTGTCGGTGGCTGGAGAGACGCTGTATGCCAGCGGTATAGGTATAGCCGATCTCACCAGCGGGGAAAAAATTACGCCGGTTACTACTTTCCGTTTGGCATCGGTGAGCAAACAGTTCACGGCCATGTGTATTCAGCTGCTCGAGCATGAGGGGCGCTTGTCTTATGACGATACATTGCGGCAGTTCTTTCCGGAGTTTCCGGCAAGTATAAGGGCAAAGGTCACGCTCCAGCATTTGCTCAGCCACACCTCCGGTCTGCTGGATTATGAAGAGTTTGTGGAGGAGCGGCCTGGCTGGCAGATCGGCGATGAAGAGGTACTTGCTATTGCTGCCTCACAAAATGGAACCTACTTTACACCAGGCACTCAGTACAGGTATAGCAACACGGGCTATGTGCTGCTGGCGCTGGTGGTGGAGCGGGTATCAGGTATAGCCTATGCGGATTTTTTGCAGCAGCGCGTCTTTGAGCCGCTGGATATGAACCATACCATGCTTTACGAAAAAGGCAAGCCTATACCTGAACGTGCGATGGGTTATGCCCGAAACGGAGCTGGCGAAATAGTATTGGCTGACCAGGGCACCTGCACGGCCACCAAAGGCGACGGCTGCATCTATACATCCGTGCGCGAGTACCACCGCTGGCATCAGGCCCTCAGCCAGCAGGCAGGTATGGCGCCTGCACTGGAGCAAGTTTACGCGCCTATACCTGGCTATACTAACGGCTTCTACGGAATGGGCTGGTTCTTTAGCAGACGCAAGTCCGGGGGACTGGAAATGTACCATACCGGCAACACCAGCGGCTTCAGCAACCTCGTCATCCGTATACCTGAAAACGATATGCTGATCGCCTGCTTCTCGAATATAGCTGACAATACGCATTTGCTGACGAGCCTGCTGGATGTGTTAGGGCAATTCCCTGTGCTCCGAACTGAATCAGGGCTCATTAGAAACTTGCTGCAATTGACCCGTTAATAGAGTCTGGGATCCCTTCTCCTTGCCTCGCTATTACTTAAAATAGCACCCAAGCCAATGTTGAGGGAGAAGTAAAACTTATACCTGGTATCTGGGACCGCATTCAGATGCAGTTCGTCATTGATCGTCCAGCGGGATTTCTCCAGCGGCACCAGGTAGCCAACCCTTGCATTAACCAAATAAAGAGACTGCCTGGCTAAGCCGAATCCCAGGTCCAGGTGCGCTCTGGAATTGTGGATCTTCAAAGCCCTCGTTATCGATGATCGGAAATTCGATGGGCATAAAAACGTAGCTCCCAAACACATTATTCTTTAGTGAGTCAGGTTCCGTTTGGGCTTTGGCGGCAAAAGAACAGAAAAGCAGCACTAATACGGCGGACAACTTTTTCATGCCTCCACAGGGCCTTCTGGCTGTACTGCAATCTTCAACACAACTTTGCGCACATTCTTTTCCGTAATCATGGCGGCGTGGGCATCGTCGGGGTAGAAGATGGTGAAAGAACCGGCCGGCACGTCAAACCAAAAGGCAGGCCAGTCCGGAAAGAAGGCAGCGTCGCGCTCTTCCAGGTACGGGTCATTGGATTCGCTGCACAGGGCCAGATCTCTCCAACCCATGTGGTCGGTGCCTTCCATTACATACTGTATATCGATGTACTTGCGGTGCACCTCCAGTTTGGCGTCCTTTTCAGGTATGCCGCTGCCTTCGGAGATGATCGCGAAGAGGTCTTTGCCCACGATCGCTTTCTGCCCAAGCGGAAGCGTCATCAGGTCAGCTTCCTGCAAAAACTGAAAAGCCTGCGCAAAGAGCGGGTGCATGCGGGTATAGCGGGCGGCATTAGTGAGTTTGTCGAGAACCATATAAGTTAGAAAGTTGAGAAGTTAGAAAGTTAAAAAGTTGGTTGTGCAGCGATGTTAAACCCTAATGTTGTGGTTTTACGCAAAATGATCGATTCTTTTTAGGGACAGGTCGCGACCTGTCCGAATCGTGCATCAAACCTGCCCTAATTGTGCACGAAAAATCGTTCATTGATATTCCCCTCTTGGGAGCAGGGGCGTTTCATTCCAAAAGAATGCCCTTAAAACTTACTGTGATTCTGTAAAGAAACCTGGTTGAAATAGAGGGCCCCTTCCCCCGGGAGGTTAAGCTTATACTACTTGCTACCAAGATCCTTACAGGATGACAAAAAGAAGAGAATGAAACGGCCCAGCTCTTGGGAGGGGCAGGGGTGGGTTAATCATGTACGAAAAGCAACCAACAACCAACAAACCAAACAATGAATAATTTATAAAACCACAGCGAACGAAAGCAGCGCCTTTACTTGTTATAATATGCTAAATTTGCCCTAAATCTAAGAGATAACAATTGATCTATCCAGATAACTTTGAAATAAAAATTGGCTTTGCGCAGGTGCGCGAAATGCTTTCGGAACTTTGCCTGAGCGCGCTTGGTCGGCAGTTCGTCAGCCGCATGACGTTCCTGAACCGCCATGACCTCGTGCAGCGCCTTTTAGAACAAACGAACGAGTTCAAACAACTGCTCGAGTCCGATGCCGAGATTCCCCTGCAACACTATTTCGACGTAACCGCCTACCTCGACCGTGCCGCCATACCGGGTACTTTCCTGGAGGTGCAGGCTTTCTTCGAGATCAAGATGTCGTTGCGCACCATCCGCGACTCGCAGCGCTTCATTTCCAGCACCGAAGAGGGCAAATTTGAGGCTCTGAAAGCCTTGGGTGCTAATATCATGGTAGAGCGCTCCCTCATCGCCGCCCTCGACAAAGTGGTGGACGATGCCGGTGCCGTGCGCGACGATGCCTCACCCGAACTGCAGCGCTACAAGCGAGACCTTATCGCGCAGCAGGGACAATTGCGTAAAACGATCAGCTCGATCATGCGCCACGCTAAGAATGAAGGCTGGACACCCGGCGATGCCGAGCCCACTATTCGCGGTGGTCGCCTGGTTATACCTGTCATTGCTGAGCACAAGCGCCGTATCAAAGGCCTGATCCACGACGAATCGAACACGGGACAGACCGTATACATTGAGCCTGAATCTATCTTCGAACTCAACAATGACATCAAAGACCTGGAGAATGCCTACCACCGCGAACTGATCCGCATTCTGGTAGGGCTGACCAATACGCTCCGTAATTTTATACCTGAGCTGCGCAAAGCTTATCAATATCTGGGCCTGCTGGACTTTATCCGGGCCAAGGCAGCGTTTGCGCGTCGGGTGGAGGCAACGATGCCGAAGCTGCACAAGTACCCGCACATCGCCTGGAAAGAAGCCATTCACCCCCTGCTATACCTGTCGCATAAGCAAATGGGCAAGCCAACGGTGCCGATGGATCTGGAACTGACCCGCGAGCAGCGCATACTACTGATTTCGGGCCCGAACGCCGGTGGTAAATCGGTGAGCTTGAAAACGGTGGGCTTGGTGCAGTACATGTTGCAGACCGGCATGCTGATACCAGTGGCCGGTAATTCAGAGGCAGGTATCTTTCACGACATCTTCATCGACATCGGCGACGAGCAGTCCATTGAGAACGATCTGAGTACATACAGCTCCCACCTCACCAACATGAAAAAGTTTGTGACGGTGGCCGATAACAAGAGTCTGGTGCTGATAGACGAATTTGGTACCGGTACGGAGCCCGTGCTGGGCGGTGCTATTGCCGAGGCCGTGCTGCAGAACCTGAACGACAGCAAGGTGTTTGGCGTGATCACGACGCACTATACCAACCTGAAGAACTTTGCCGAGCGCACGCCGGGCATCGTGAACGGGGCCATGCGCTACGACCATAAAAACCTGCAGCCACTCTATCAACTGGAGATCGGGAAGCCGGGCTCTTCATTTGCGATTGAGATTGCCCGCAAAATTGGTTTGCCACGGCACATTGTAGACAAGGCAAGCAGTCTGGTAGGTAAGGACAAGATCCGCTACGACCGTCTTTTGGAGGAACTGGAGACAGAAAAGCAGGAGCTGGAGAAGAAGCTGAAAGAAGCCACTGCGCTGGAACTGAAGCTGAAGCGAAACGTGAAAGAGTACTCCGACCTGAAGAACTTCCTGGAAGAGAGCAAGCAGGATGTGATGCGCGAAGCTAAAGGCAAGGCTAAACTCCTGTTGAAGGATGCCAACCAGAAGATCGAGGCAACCATCCAGCAGATCAAACAAAGCCAGGCCGAGAAGGAGCAGACCAAGCTGGCCCGTCGCGAACTCGAGGAGTTTGCCACCGAGCAAGTGCGTAAAGAAGAACCGCGGCCTGCCCACAAACGGATTGCCAGCAATGGAGGTCCGCTCAAAGCCGGAGATACGGTGGCGCTGATCGGGCAGGACTCTGTGGGCGAGATTGTCGGTATAAAAGGCAAAACAGCCGAAGTATTGTTTGGCGGCCTGAAAACGATCGTGAAGGTGGATAACCTCGAACGAGCTGAGGCGCTTACTAAAAAGCAGAAGAAAGCCGAAGTGGCCGAAGGCTATACCCGCGGCATGAACATCACCCAGCGTATGGCCGATTTTGGTTCTACCATTGACATCCGGGGCGAGTATGCCGAAGATGCTTTGAATAAGGTGATGAACTTTACCGACGAAGCCATTATGCTGGGTATACCGGAGATCAAGATCGTGCACGGAAGGGGCAACGGGGTGCTGCGGCAGGTCGTGCGCGACTACCTGTACTCTGTGCCGGAAGTGGTTAGCCTGGCCAGTGAGGCCGAGGAAAGAGGCGGCGACGGTGCCACTCTGGCTGTACTGAAATAAAGAAAGGCTCCTGTAAGGGAGCCTTTTTGTTTATCGGGTGTATCGAACCTCCAGTGTTACAGGCTCGTCCTCTTCAAAATCCAGCGTCTGTTCTAAGCGAAGTTCTTTATCCGTGAGCATCAGTACACTGGCTGTGTATTCATCATCGGTGCCTTTGTCGAATATGATGGATTTGTCATCATTAGCAAATTCCCAGGTGCCGCTCAGCGAGCTTCTCTCATAAGAATCCACGTATGTACCGGCTTTGTCGAATTTAACGGAGTTCTTCTTGATGTCAAAGCCAAGTTGCTCTAAAAACATATCCGAAATATCATTGCCATATGCCCAGAAGGAGTGTCCGGTCCATGTTTCAGCGGTCAGCAAATCTCTGTTTGATGGCTCTTTGTCCTTGTCTTTGTCGCACGAGGTCATGCTGGTTACCAGAAGCAGGGCAAACAGGAAGGAGAGCAATTTTTGAATTTTCATGAAATGAAGTTTGAGTGAAAGTATCAATTACCTTTATTCTGTCCTGCGCTGGGTAAGATGCCATGCAGACGCACGTAGGGCAATAGCCAGCCCTAACTTACTGAAATTAGTCTTTTTTAACAAACTGGACCTTCGCATCGAAGTTTGTGTCGTTACGGTTCACAGTGGTGATCAGGTCCATGTTGGTCGGAGTCAGTGTTTCTATCTGAAGGTCGCCAAGCAGGTCGAAGTAAATGATCGTTTCATTTTCCTTGAACTCCCAGGTGCCGGTGGTCGTCTGTGAGGTGCCAGCCTGGTCGTAGACGGCGGTATAGGTGCCGTCGCGGCGCAAGGTCAGGCGGGTGCTCTTAATATCGAGGAACATCTCTTTGATCTCTGGAAGGTCTGACACATCAGATCCAGCTACCAGTACGCGGTCTCCTTGCCACTCGTGCGCTACAATGAGGTTGGTTTTAGTAGGTTCAGGGTCATCTTTGTCACAAGATACCAGCGCAAAGGGAAGTACCAGGACTAAAAGTAGGTAGCGGAATATATAAAGTTTCATAGGGTGGTAAGCTGTTGAAGTATACCCTATATATCGCAGCCTGTATAAATAAGTTAGGGAAGTTTAATTAAATATTTTAGCCCTGCCCCAAAGCAAAAGCGCTTAGATAATATTCACCTCCGGCTGCAGCGTAATACCGAATTTCTCCTGCACCGACTGGATGATATCGTGTGCCAATTGCAGCAGGTTTTCGCCCTTAGCACCGCCATAGTTCACCAACACGAGTGCCTGGTTTTTGTGTACGCCGTAGTTATCGATCACTTTTCCTTTCCAGCCGCATTGCTCAATCAGCCAGCCAGCCGGAACCTTCACGCTGATTTCGGACACAGGGTAGGCAGGCATATCCGGGTACTGTTCCTTGAGCACATCGAAAAGGAGAACCGGAATTTCGGGGTTTTTGAAGAAGCTGCCCGCGTTGCCGATCTGTGCCGGGTCAGGCAGTTTGCTTCGGCGAATGTGGCACACAGCGGCGCTGACATCGTGTATGGTGGGCTGCTGCACCTGCATTTCCTGCAGGGTTGTCTGTATGGCGCCATAAGTGGTGTTCAGTTCAGGTGTTTTGCGGAGACGCAGGGTCACGGTCGCTACGACGTACTGCCCCTTCAGGCTGTGTTTAAATACGCTCTCGCGGTAGCCGAACTGGCAGGCTTCCTTGTCGAAGGTACGGACCTCGCCGGTTTCGAGCTGCACGGCTTCCAGTTCCACAAACACATCCTTCAGCTCGACGCCATAGGCCCCGATGTTCTGCAGGGGAGCGGCTCCCACCGTGCCAGGTATAAGCGACATGTTCTCGATGCCGCCCAGGTTATGCTCAAGACAGAAGAGCACCAGGTCGTGCCACTTCTCGCCGCCACCAGCCCGCACATAGGTATAGTCGCCGTCTTCGCGCAGCACTTCCATGCCTTTAATGCCGTTGAGCAGCACGATACCTTCATAATCTTTGGTGAACAGCAGGTTGCTGCCTCCGCCTAAAATAAGTTTCGGCTCTTCCTTTACCTCCGGGCGCTGCAGCAGCTCCTTCAACTCCTGCACACTGTCAAAGCGCGCAAAGTGCCTGGCCCTGGCATCGATGCCAAACGTATTGTAAGGTTTAAGGGAAAAGTCTTTCTCGAATTTCATAAGCGGGTATTTGAGGCAAAAATAGTTTTATTAGTTAAGAGTTGAAAGTTTAGAGTTATGAGTTAGGGGAAGAAGTGAAAGGTGAATGACGGTTGAAATTGGCCATGTATAAGGGATAGATCGAATGATCATTTTGTCAAATTGTTCTGTTAAGCCTCTGTTCCCATATAGGTAGTCACTCTTAACTTTTAACTCTAAACTCTTAACTAAAATAACGCTATTTTTGTGGTTCAATCAGGTATAGAAGATGGCGAAGCAAAAGCAGAGCGATAATTTCAATATAGTTGCCACAACGCTCAGTGGCCTGGAGGAAGTGTTGGCAGAAGAGCTGCGGGCGCTTGAGGTAGAGTATATCAAAGTAGGCAACCGGGCTGTTTCTTTCTCCGGGAACCTGCGCCAACTCTACGAAGCTAACCTCTGGTGCCGCACTGCCATTCGCATTCTCAGGCCTATCCGAAACTTTAAAGCCCGCAACGAGCGCGACCTGTACGAACAGGTACAGAAAACCAACTGGGCCGAGGTGATGGACCTGAACCAGACTTTCGCCATTGACGCCGTAGTGAGTCATTCCACTTTTGAACACTCGCTGTTTGTAGCCCAGCTGACCAAAGACGCCATCGTGGACCAGTTTCGCAAAGCTACCGGCGAGCGTCCTTCGGTGGACCGCATCAGGCCGGATGTGCGCCTGAACCTGCACATGCACGAGAACATGGTCACCCTTTCGCTCGACTCTTCCGGCGATTCGCTCCACCGCCGTGGTTATCGTCTGCAGACTAATGTGGCACCGCTCAACGAGGTGCTGGCCGCCGGCATCATCGCCCTGTCAGGTTGGGACAAAAAATCGACCTTCATCGACCCCATGGCCGGCTCGGGTACTTTCCTGATCGAAGCCGCTCTGATGGCGCAGAACATTGCGCCGGGCATTTTCCGCCGCGACCCTTATGGCTTTGAGAGCTGGAAAGACTATAACGCCGAGCTCTTTGAGATGGTATGGAAGACGGCCGAAGCTAAAGAAAAGCGCGAGCCGCAGGCCCAGATCATTGGGTATGACATCGACCCGGACTATGTGCTGGCTGCCCGCAAGAACATCGAGAACGCCGGCCTCGAGCATGTGATCAAAGTGGAAATGGCTGACTTTTTTGAGACAAAAGCCGTGGCCGAAGAGGGTGTTTTGATTATGAACCCGCCCTATAACGAACGTATCCAGTCAGACGACATTCACCAATTATACAAGCAGATCGGGGACACGCTCAAGAACAACTATCAGGGCTTCGACGCCTTTGTGTTTACCGGTAACCTGGATGCTGCGAAAAGTATCGGTTTACGAGCCTCTAGACGCACCCCGCTATACAATGGAGCGATCGATTGCCGCCTGCTCAAGTATGAGCTGTACCAGGGCAGTAGGAGAGGGGAGAAGGAGTAGTTAATGGTTTGAACGAGGCGAAGCCGAAGTATATAGCCTGTACTGTGTTCTCAGAAATTATTCTTTCAGTTTTAGAAATACATAAACAACAACTACCAATAGACCTATGACTGCAAAGGTATACTTCCTCTGCTGGTGCTTTTTTATGTACCCGTCCTTCTTCATGTCCCAGTCAAAAAGCATTTCTATAATAACTTCGTCTAAACGGAATATGAAATCATCCCAGTAGTATCTTTCGGTTGCCTTTCTTTTGTTAGTGACTATTTTCTTCTTCTCCTTGTACCGTTTCCAAACAGATACTTTCTTGTTCTGATATTCAGGTGAAACGTTTCTAATCGCGAGTTCATTTTTTGCTTGCTCAACAGCCAATGGGTTCCAATCATCTGGAAAATTAGCCATTTGAATAAGCTCGTCTGTTTTTCTTTCTGAAATTGGAGGTTCAAAATTCATACTTACAATTACTGAGAACGGCAGTTTGTCTAAAAACCTCTGCACGTTTCTTAGCTAAAGATAGCGATTTGAAGATATACTTCACCAGAAGCGAGGTCTTTTCTTATTTGCGCCTG
>NZ_QEKI01000022.1 GCF_003096355.1 Pontibacter virosus
CGGGAGAGTAGGTGGCCGCCAACCCCAACAAACAGCACAGCCCCCGGCCCCCCCAAAGAGCCGGGGGCTGCGCGCGTTTAGAGATATAGGGAAGGAAGGGAGTATTTGATTCTGAATACCAATTTTGTAAAACATTGTGTAAGCTAGAATCTAAGGCATTGTATTAAGCTTAAGAATGAAATGCGTTTGGCTCTAAAACCATGCTACATCTAAGTGAAGCTACAGAAATACTTAGCAATTAGGACTGACTGAACTTTAAAATTTCTTTAGCCAATATCTAAACTATTACTTAGTATTCTATTCCCTCCGTATACTGCTCCTGCTTCCCTTCCTCTTTTTTGAAGATACATCGCCTCAAGTAATTTGGTCGTTTCGGGTATCGGCCCAATCCCCTCTTCGCTACATTTAGTAAATGCGCACAACACCAGGCTTTCCTGCCCTATGCCTATTTTCCTCTTCCCATATTTGAACTCCTATGGCACGTCTCTATAACAAAGAAGGCTACCTATTGTAGGTAGCCTTCTTTGTTATGATAAGCAGATTATGTGAGTTTAATTCAGGATCAGTCTGGTCTTTTGCCTGCTATGGCAATTTTCAATCCTTCTAGATCAAGGTATTTATTTGCCAGTTCTTGTAGCTCTTCCGCTGTAATCCCCCTGATAATGTTGATATAGTTATTGTAGTGCTCGTAAGGCAGCTTGTGCAATACAATGCGCTTATACCTGTCGCACTGCTCAAAGATAGTGGCTATATCGTTTAAGAACTTGCCAAGCATGTAGCTCTTTACAGTCTGCAATTCATCTTCAGGCACCATTTCATCCTGCAGTAGCTTGATCTCTTTCCGGATCTCTTCTATTGTTTTGTATGTAACTTGGTAATTAACATCTGTTCCAATAAAAAACAAGCTATCCTGTTCCTTTGGAGAGATAGCTGAATAGATGCCGTAGGTATAGCCTTTGTCTTCCCGGATATTGCGCATTAGCCTGGAACCGAAATAACCTCCCAGTATTTCATTTAATACAACCAGCTTGTGATAGTCTTCGTGTCCAATTAATGGGAACTGTTTCCCCAGGCGTATGGATGATTGAAGGCTTTCTGGCATCAAGACAAAATCTTCTTGCTTAGCAATTTCTACTTTAGTAACCAGGGGCTCTTTAGGCGCTCCTGTTAATTGCATTGTAGCAATTTCTTTCTCCAGTAGTTTTTCCAACTCTTCATCAATCGCACCACAGGCAAAAACTTCTAGTTGATCCGTGCTGTACCTGTTCTTATAAAAGCTTTCCAGCGCATCCTTGGCAATGTGATCGAGCGCATTTTCATCCAGACCGAATACATAAGGATGTGTGTTGCCGTAAACGAGCTTAGTGAAACTGTGCGTAGCCAAATAATTATTCTTTTGGCGTTGTACCTTTAGGTTTTGCTTATTGCGTTTGCGTAGAAGCTCAAACTCTTCGGTTGGGAATACTGGGTTCTGCAATACATCAAGTACCAAAGGTAACAGCTCCGGTACGTATTTACTGAGGCAGTAGAGCGTAAACTCGGACCGATCATAGCCATGGTTATTATCAAAAGAGGCGCCGTAATAAGCTACTTTTTCAGCGATTTGCTTAGCGGTATAGTTCATGCTACCCTCAAAGAGCATCTTGCCTGTCAGGTCAGCTACTCCGGCATGCTCTTCATACCACTTACCCGCCTTAAAAACAAAATCCAGCCTGATGACAGGCTGGGTTTCGCTTTTTATATAATGCAGTCTGGCTCCGTTGCTTAAGTGACTTACTTCAGCTATTTGTAACGTGACTGCTTCTATTTCATGTATTTCTGGTGCTTTTGTTCTATCAAGCATTCTGTAATTAGTTTTTAATCTAAGTTTAGCGATAAACTGAAACGAATGGTTTCAGCAAGAGGATTGCCTCTTTCGCTTGGAATCAGGTAGGCTGCGTCTATGCCGAATTTTTGGTAGCGCAATCCTACACCCGTTGAGATATATTTTCTGTTGCCCTTCTCTGGGTTTTCATAAAAATAACCAAGGCGCGCAGCGAACAGATTGTTGTACCAGTACTCTACACCTCCAGAGAAATTTATCTCCTGTAACTCTTCACTAAAGCCCCCCGGCGCATCACCGAACGATGTGAAGATACCGCTTATCACAGTCTGTGTACTGTCAGCACCTGGCGATGGAACCAGTAGTTTGTTGGCATCCAGTACAAAGGTCAGTGAGTTGTACTGGTCAAGGTTATACGTAATTGCAGTACCAAGTTTTAGGTTGGTAGGCAGAAAATCCTTTTGGTCCCCGTTGGTATAGGCAATCTTACCTCCGATGTTAGAAATATTGGCACCAAAACCAAGGTTCAGGCTCTGAGAGATATCACGGTTATAGTAAACACCCACATCCACAGCAGCTGTGTTACCTGGCTTCGACTCGAAAGGAGAAGCACCGCCGCCTATTGTCACGTTGCCGGCTAGGTTAGAGCGGATAAAGCGGGCTCCTATACCTAAGCTAAAGTGCTCACTCAAAGCTTGTCCATAAGCAACCGATAGCGCATACTCTTTTGGGGAGAACTCTGTAATGTCATTGCCATTGGCATCGATAAACTGAATGTCACCTAAGTCAAAGTATAGAAGCGAGGCAGAGATGGCAGATGTTTCAGAAAGTTTTTTGTAGCCTGAGAGGTAGCTGAGCGACATATCGTCCACAATGTTGCGCAACCAGGGAGAATAAGAAAAGCTCACACTCATATCATTTTGCACGAAGCCTAATTTGGCTGGATTCCAGTGTGGTGCGTTCGCATCTGGGCTAAGGGCAACACCTGCATCGCCCAAACCAGCAGAGCGTGCATCAGGTGCTACTGTCAGAATCGGAACGGCTGTGGTTACTGTGCGTGAATCCTGACCGATAGTAGATGTTTGTGCTGATGCATAGTGCACTGAAAAGAATGCAGCCACAAATGCAGTGGCTTTTACAAGTAAATTTTTCTTATACATATAGAGGGTGTTGATGCAAAATCAAATATAGAAATATTATAGGATTTTACTAATTCAAGAGCACAAGTTTCTCAAAACTGGTGGCTGTTGCTCCATCATACTGAGAACGTACAATGATTCGGTAAACGTATACGCCGCGCGCTAATGTGTCGTTATATTCACCCTTCCCGTCCCAATTGATTTCGGAAAAATGCGACTTGCTGGTATAACTGGTGCCTTTCAGCGTCTTTACCAGTTTTCCTGATACGGTAAATATGTGTATATGGATATCTAAATTTTCGCCTGCCCTGTTATGGTCGAAGTGAAACGTGGTGTTTGTGGAAAACGGATTTGGGTAATTCAGCAGTTGCGTGATGGTTAGCTTTTCGTTGTTGGACACAAGGAATGCCAGCCGCTCTTCAGCTGAATTGTTGTGCGTGTCCCAGGCTTTCAACGACAAGGTATGCGGGCCCTCCTTTAGATCCTTAAATGGATAACGGATTGTGCCGGACTGATAACTATCGCGGTCGGAAGAATAGTAGTCGTTCAGCACAATGGCCTGGTCAGTGCCTTCATCCAGTACAGCGACCATCTCATGCCCGTATCCTATACCTGCCGTGTTCAGCCCATTTTCGTCGAATAGCTTTGCCAACAGAACCGGGTTCTGACCCGTAGTGCCACCAGATACAAAAGACTCGTCATCCATAAACAGCTTGATTGTAGGAGGCGTATTGTCCGGCGCTATACCTGCGGCAGTACCTCCTATAACCACGGCGGTGTCAGCCCCTATTGCGTCGTGTGCAGCACTGCTGGCATAGAGGCTGATCTTGCCACTACCATAGCGGTAGTCAATGTCTTGGGGAACGACAAAGTTCAGCTCAAAAGCACCGGATTTAACAGCGGCCTGTCCGTCATACACCACGTTTTCACGCAATTGCACAGGTATAGGTTGTTTGCCACCAGGTATAGTCGGATCTCCTGTGCGCTCCGGTGTGTTATCACCGAGGGTGCGGTGGGTAGTAGATTTCTCGAAAACGGTGATGTGCAGGGTTCCATTAAAATTAGTGGCGATGCTTCCGTCTGCGGTCTCCACCACGCCTTTCATGTTTACTTTACCCAGTGCTCCAAGGGTATCGGAGAGAGTTGGTTGACCATTAATCTGTGTGATGCGGGCCTGCAAATGCGGGTAGGCTAGTTGCTGAGAAGGATCTGCCAGTAACGTGAAGTTCCGGTTGTTCACGCCCTTGGAACCGCCCGTCTCTGTCAGGCTGATGTTTTTGGTGAGCCGAACGACATCACCCAGTCGAGGCATACGGCCATCAATTGGGTTGAAAGCTGCTTTGAAGAAGTTGCGGTTAAGTACGCGGTTGTCACTCGAAAAAACAGGACGTGTTGTCGTTAGCAAACCAATGGCGCCGCCTTGATCGCTTAGCAAAGCAAGCTCAGCACCAGAAGAACGTCTTGGATCGTCGTAACGACCAAACTCGCAGGTTGCGGTCAGTAGGAAGGTCAGCCGGTCTTTGTTGCGCCAGTTGTTGATTTGGGGTATGCTCAGAATCTGCTCCCAAGCCCAACTGACTTCGTTACCGTGGCCAGTGTAGTTTACGATAAGCGAGCCTTGCTCCACGGCTTTGTCGATGGCATCCACAGCTTCAGGGGCACGCTGCCCATTGGCTACGGCTTGCTGCGGGTATAGGTCCAGGTATACCTTGTTGGAGTTGTAGTTGATGTGTTCACGCTCCAAGTAGCTGCTCAGAAACTCAGCGTCGTTCACGTGCTCATTATAGTCACCATCGTCCGCCACAAACGTTACCCGGCTGCGCCACTTCCCGTAGTGCCCCGGGCTGTCGTAAGCCATGATCTTGTCAACCACCGCTGCTGCCTCTGCTGATGTCTTGACAGGCAATCGGCCTATACCGATGTCGAGCAGGTGGTCGCCTGCACTGTTCTCGGCCCATTCGCCTTCCTCCTCATCCAGAAAACCGTAGTAGTCTTCGGAAGAGTAGCTGCTGATGGGATGCAGCGATTGCCGGGACTGGTACACAGGTACGAAATTCGTGTTATTGGGCAGTCGGTTTTTGTAATCGTAAGACGCATCACCAAAAAGGAGCAGGTAGATCACATCGTCGCCCTGCTTGCTACTGCGGGTATAGAGCATGCGCATATAGTCACGTATGGCGGTCACATCTTGGGATCCGGAAGAGAACTCGTTGTATACCTGCGCTGTTGTGACAACTGCTACCTCCATGTGGCTATGCTGCCGACGGTGCGCTGCCAGGCGGTTGGCTTCCTGCAGAAAACGGGGATGGGTCAGGATAACCAGATCGAGGCGACCGTCGAGGTTATGGCTGTGCAGATCCTGGTTAGCCACCCTGCCAAAGGCTTTTGGTTTGAGGCCGGTGTTGTTCTTAAATGCCACAAACTCCCTAAGCACATCAGTCGAAACACTAAATGTCAGGTCAGAGCCAGCTATGCTTGTCTGCTGCAGGGCAGGCCGCAGCGGATCTGTCACGTCCCATACCTGTGTGGCAGCAGGCGTGCCTGTCAGATGGAAAGTGCTCACCGGGCTGGCCATACTGGCGATGGAGCGAAAACTGGTCTGGTCGCCGTAAAGCATGAGCTGTCGCTCATAGTTGAGTGCCAGGTAGTTCAGGAAACCAAGCGCGGTGGAGTTACTGCCTGTACTAAAGTTGATGGCTACCTTTAGCTCAGCTGGTTGTCCGAGCACCTGCTGATTTAAGGTATAGGTTTTGATGCTGTTGATGCCTTCCGGATGGTAAGGGAAAGTGCCACGTCCGCTGATTGACTGAGTGCCTAAGGGATGCCCGTTGAGGCGCAAGGTATAGGAGCTCTCTGCCGAAGAATTAGCCATTAGAAAAGCGGTGAGTCGCACCTCAGAACCCGGCACCAGGTCCGACACGGGAAGGCTAAACTCGCGACCAGTGGTAAATGCACTGAAATCCTCGCCATACCATTCCCGGCCGGAGTACACCATGTTCTTCAGGTCACGTTCGTGGTAAAGGCGCTCGTTGTAACTGGTAATGGTTGGTCCTGATCCGCTCGATTGCTCACGCTGGCTTACACGGAGGCCTTTCCCTGCTCCGACCCTAATAAAGTAATAGGCGGTGTCTGAGTAGATGTTATGGTTGTGGCGAAAGGCTGGTTCGTTGCCAGTAGGCTGCCAAGTATGGGGGCCTTGTGCGTAAAAAACTGCATAATCCGCTTCATCGAAACGGCCATCATTTTCACCTGCTACCCAAATGGCGTTCTCCACCAAATCATCAGGACGTGGTGCGCTGTTGGCTTGTGGGAGCATACCGCCTCCATTTCCGAAAAGCTGTAGTGTTCGCGGGTCGAGTTGCTGGGTGTTGATGCCGAGCGACTGTAGCAGCGCCCTGTCGATGCGGTGTATACCTGACTCGGTTACACCGATCTTATACCAGTTGCCTGTACTCAGAACCGATGAAGTGGCAAATTGGCCTTGGGTATCGTTTGTGTTATGGGTAGCGTTTTGGGATGATGATTTTTGAGGTGATTCCTGTCGCGTGATGCCAGTCATACCTTCCTGTGCCCTTGCATGGGTTGATAGCAGGTGAGAGCCAAACAGCAGACAGGTATACAGCAGCAAGAAAATCCGCATGGCAGGCGCAGGTAAATGAAAGAATAATACGCTGTATAAATTTACAGAAGATTATCCTTTCAGCTAAATAAATCGGAGATAATTGCGGAGATGTAACAGACTGATCTGGAGCAATAGCCAGCCGCTCAAATTCGTGACACTTATACCTATGGTCTCGCTATACCTTTCCTCTGCGTTGAAGTGATCCTGGCTAAGAACGCAGCACGTCTCTACTCCAGTGGAGAATTTGAGGAGGCAGGCGCTTTTCTGAAGATCGACAAAACGACGTAGAGCACGATGATAAGCGGTATGGCTGCGAACTTAATTAAGGCCAGTAAGATAACGGAGATACCCAGGAAAACGAAGCGGGTGGCATTGTCTTTCCAAGTCAGGTTCTTGAATTTGAGCGCAAACAAGGGGAGCTCTGCCACTAACAGGTATGAGAAGATGACCGTAACCGCCAGCAGAAAGTACGGGTTCAGGATGATGTTGTCGTACAGGTTGCCGGAAGTGGCCAGGATCAGTGGCAGCGAACCAATGAACATGGAGCAGGCAGGGGTCGGCACGCCGATAAAGGACTCCGCCTGTCTGGTATCAATGTTAAATTTGGCCAAGCGCAGTGCTGAGAAGATTGTGATCAGGAAGCCAAAGAAAGGCAGTATATTAGCCGGTATACCTAATACCGATGCTTCGGCCTCCCAAAGGAGCGCAAACATAATAGCACCCGGGACAGCCCCAAACGAAACCATGTCAGCCAGCGAGTCCAGTTGCTTGCCTATTTCTGAATAAGCCTTCAGCACACGGGCCAGCATCCCGTCCAGAAAGTCGAAGATAGCGGCTATACCGATCAGGTAGGCTGCGTATTCCAGCCGAAAGTTAAAGGCAAAATACAGCGCCAGGCAGCCGCAAAACAGGTTGAGGCAGGTAATGCCATTAGGTATGTGTTTTTTCATCCGGAGGGCTTAGCGCAGGAATGGGTTATACTTCTTTTCGTACGCGATGGTGGTCTCCGGTCCGTGGCCTGGGTATACCACCGTATCGTCCGGCAGCGTGAATAGCTTGGTTCTGATGCTGTTGATAAGTGTATCGAAGTCACCGCCGGGCAGGTCGGTACGGCCAATGCTGCCTTTAAAGAGCACGTCGCCGCCAATGCATACCTTGTCGGGCTCGCTGTAGAACACCACATGGCCTGGAGCGTGTCCGGGAGCAAAAAGGATCTGCAGTTCAGTGTTTCCAAACTTAATCGTGTCGCCTTCTTTCAGATACTTCGTCGAAGCTTCTATGCCGCTGTATAGTTGAAAACCGTAGTTCGGAGCGTATATCGGTACCGAGCGCAGTGTTTGCAAGTCCTCTTCGTGTATCTCCAACTCCACACCGTAGGTGTCAGCCACAAACTTGTTGCCCAGCACATGGTCGATGTGGCAATGGGTGTTAAGCAGGCGTACCACTTTCAGGTCATTCGATTCGATGTAGCGCTTGAGTTCCTGCTGTTCGGCTAGCTCATAGCAACCAGGGTCTACTACCACGCACTCTTTGGTGTCGTCGTGCAGCAGATAGGTGTTTTCCTGGAAGGGATTAAATGTAAGACAGGTGACGTTCATGTTATTCTCTTTCACAGGGCATGGGCCCACAAATTCGGCTTCTAAGTTACGAACTTCAGGCGTAAGTCGTAAATTGCCTGTATGAATTATGACTACATAGTCGTGGGGCATGGCATTGCCGGCGCCACACTGGCCTATACCTTACGCAAACAAGGCCAGCAGGTGCTGGTGATCGACGAACCTAAAAACAACTCCGCCTCCCGCGTCGCAGCCGGTCTCGTAAATCCGGTGGCGGGCAAGCGCTTCGCCAAGTCCTGGCTCGTCGACACGCTGCTGCCCTATGCCGACAGCTTTTACGATGAACTGGAGGATCGATACAAGCAGCAGCTCTTCGTTCATAAGCCCATCTATAAAGTATTCTCCACCATAGAGGAGCAGAACAACTGGATGGCCAAAAGCGCCGAAGGAAACTGGAGCGAGTACATTGGTGCCACCTATACCCAAAGCACCGATCAGGACCCTTCTATACAGGATGAGTACGGCGGCATCATGATCAGGAAGGGCGGCTACCTGCGCATAGCCGAAACACTCGACCTGTTGCTGCAAGACCTGCAGCAGGCCAATGCGCTATTGCCGGAGCGTTTTGAGATAAACCAACTGCAGCTGACAGAAGAAGGTATAGCTTACAAAAACATAACAGCACGTCACCTGGTTTTCTGTGAAGGCTGGCAGGCGGTGCAGAACCCATACTTCAGTTGGTTGCCTTTGCAGCCCACCAAAGGGGAGGTACTGGAGGTGCAAACACAGGATTTTAACCCGGAATGCATCTATAATAAAGCCGTTTACGTTGTTCCGGTAGGAGAGGGACACTTTAAGATAGGGGCCACCTACAACTGGCGGCAACCCGACGAGCTTCCAACCCCCGAAGGCAGGGAAGAGTTGAGCGAGCGCTTTGAGCAGATTACCACACAAACTTACCAGGTGAGCAGGCACTGGGCCGGTATAAGGCCAGCAGTGCGCGACCGCCGTCCGCTTATGGGCCGACACCCTAAACATGCGCAGCTGAGCGTGTTCAACGGTATGGGTTCTAAGGGTGTGCTGATGGCGCCTTACCTGGCTGATGTGTTTGCCAAAGCGTTGATTGGAGGGGGAGAAATACTGCCGGACGTACACATTTCGAGATATTATTCGTTATATTACGACTACATAAAACACCATAACCAAGAACTCTAAGCGCATGCGTTTTCCCATAAGGTTATTGTTACTGTTCCTGTGCTGTACTGCGGTAGGCGAGGTGGCTATGGCCCAGCCCAATGTGCAGACTTTTGGCCGGAGCCGCATCCAGTATAAGAACTTCGATTGGAAGCTCTACAGCACCCAAAACTTTAACATATACTTCTATGAGGGCGGTGACCAGTCGGCCCGCAACGCTGCCGAGTATGCCGAGCGCGAGCTTAAGCGCATCACCAGTTTCATTGGCTACTACCCTTACTCCAAAATCACGCTCATCGTCTACAACTCGATGACGGACCTGAAGCAAAGCAACATCGGCATGCAGCGCGACCAGTTCCAGACCGGTGGCGAAACGCTCTTCCTCAAAAACAAGCTGGAGCTGGCCTACGACGGCACCCAGACTGACTTCAAACGCGACCTGAGCTACCAACTTACCGAGCTTTTGCTCAACGACATGATGTATGGCGGCAGCCTGAAAGAAGCCCTGCAGAGCAGCTACCTGCTGCGCCTGCCTGACTGGTTTATCAGTGGGGTGGCAGCCTATACTGCCGAGGGCTGGAGCCTGCGCATGGATAACTACGTCCGCGATATGCTGATGGTCAACAGCAAGGCCCGCATGGAAGACGTGCTGGCCCGGGATCAGCAACTGGGCGGTCAGGCTATCTGGAACTACATCGCCGAGCGATACGGCTATACCTCCATTCAGAACATCCTGAACCTGACCCGCATCACCCGCGACACGGAGGTGGGCATAACGAGCAGCCTCAACATTCCATACAAGCGTTTTCTACAGGACTGCCACAACTACTACATGCAGATCAACACCCGCGGCGAGAATCCGCTGGTAAGTTTGCCTACGGGGAACAAGGTTTTCCAGAAAAACAAAAAAGACATACACTATACCCAGCCTGTGCTGAACCCGGCCGGTACGCTAATGGCGTATGCTGAAAACGAGAACGGAAGCTACCAGATTATTGTAAAAGAGGTGGGCAGCAACCGCAGCCGCGTGGTATGGAAGAGCGGCTACAAAACCGTTGACCAGCGCATCGATTACAAGCTGCCGGTACTGGCCTGGCGTACTAATACCCAGTTGGGTTTTGTAGAGGCAAGGCGTGGACAGATGGTGCTGCGGCAGATCAATTCTACCCGCCGCCGCTCCCGCATTCCAATCTTTGACGACATTCGTACCCCGGCCGTTACGCTGAGCCAATTCTCGCAGGTACGCGACATAAGTTACTCTGAGGATGGCAATACCCTGCTGATAAGCGCCGTGCGCGAAGGGCAGACGGACCTATACCTGCTATCCAGTGGCGGGCGTATGCAGCAGCAACTCACCAATGACATCTACGACGACATCCAACCGGTTTTCCTGAAAGGGGGTAATAACAACATCGCTTTCAGTTCCAACCGCTTTATAGACACCACTGGTCAGACAGCTACCGGCACTTTCTCGGGTGTGGTGAACAACTACGACATTTTCCTGATGCCACGCGACGGTGGCAGTGCCCAGCAAATCACTTTCTCTATTGCAAGCGAATTGCGGCCGCGTGCTACAGCCGACGGCAACCTGGTATACCTGAGCGAAGAAACCGGGGTGCGAAGTCTGTATCAGTACAATGTGGCTGCAGGCACTCGCCGCCCTATAACCAACTTCCTGCAAGACATTGAAAGCTACGATTTAGGGGGCGATGCAAACGCCCTGGTATTGACCGCAACTGACAATGCCCGCAGCTTTGTATACGCTTTCCCAACATTCAGCCCTACCACTCAGGAAGCGCTTCCAAAAACTTCCCGTCAGATCATACTGGAGACCCGTGCCCGAAGCTCGGCTGCAACCACAGCCACCGCCCGGAAGATTGTGGAAGGTACTACCACGCGCAAGAGAACGCAGCGACAGGGGGAAGTAGATATTGAGAACTACCAGTTTGAAAGTGACGCCAAGGAGGAGCAACAGGCCGAAACGCAGGCAAAAACACAGGCCGCAGCGCCGCAGCGCGCCCGCACCACCGAGGGCGGTGTGCCCATTGCAGGCCCAGTCGACTATGACCTTCGCTTTAGTGTGCAGGAGGTGATCACCTCTGTATATGCTGATCCGCAATTGGGCTTTGGCATTGTGGCTGGTGTGAATATGAGTGATTTGTTCGAGAATCATCATATTCGGGGCAGCGCCTTTGTTCGCACCGACCTGGAGACCAGCCGCATGTTTGCAGAGTACATGAACCTGAAAAACCGCTTCGACATTGGGTTGCAGTACCGACGCGATGTGATTGTAGGCCAGGCACCGGAGTTTCCGGGCTCTGTTGTGCGTTTCGGCAAACATGAGTTCTCTCCTACTTTAGTATACCCGCTTAGCTACAGCACGAGCATTCGCATGCAGCCCCGCTTTGTAAATACCCGCTTCACCTATATCAACAGCTTCGTAACGCCAGATAGGAACGATTACCTCGGCGGCGGTAGCGTGGAGTTGGTGTACGATAACTCCGTGGTGCGAGGCGTGAACATGCTGGAAGGCACCCGCATGAAAGCAGGCATCCTTAGTCTGAGAAACTTTGAGCACAGCTCCGAGAGCTTCAGCAAGTTTTACCTGGATGTGCGCCATTACCAGAAAATACACCGCCAGATTATACTGGCTGGGCGCATCAACTACGGCACGTTCTTCGGCAACGCCCCCAAAAACTTCCTGATCGGGGGTATGGACAATTGGCTTTTCGCATCGGAGGACGACGGTACATCGACTCGTGATGACGTGGTAGTAAGCACACCTGCCGACCTCTTTTACCTCGATTACACAACGCCGCTCCGTGGCTTCAACTTCAACGCCCGTCGCGGGTCCAAGGTCTTGCTAGCCAATCTGGAGTTGCGGGTGCCTATCGTGCAGTATCTCTATGACGGACCCATACCTTCAGGCTTCTTCCGCAACCTGCAGTTCACGGCCTTCGGCGACGCAGGATCAGCCTACAATGGTACCAACCCATTCACGGGTAACAACTCCATCAACACACGCGTGATTGGCGGCCGTATTGACCAGACCAACACAAGTCCGTTCGAGATCACGGTGATCAACTACCGTAACCCATTCCTTTTGGGCTATGGGGTAGGCGCGCGCACCACCTTGTTCGGCGTTTATGGCAAGGTCGACATGGCCTGGAGTGAGGAAGACGATTCGCGTAGAGGACCTAAATTCTACATCACTTTAGGCTACGACTTCTAGCAGAAGCATGAACCGGAAAACCAAACGCTTTGGTATTGGCTTTATTCTGGTGATCGGGCTGGCTGCCGCCTGGCTGCACATGGCCGATAAAAACTATGTGTACAAAGCCCTGTACCATAACTTCGCTGATATTGACGACAACCTGATCTTTCACCAGCGCAAGATAGAGGCGGCCGACGAGCCACAACCCTGGCCACTTGCCACCAAGTACAACCAACTTTCCCTGCCGCAGGAGTTGCAGGAACTCCACGAACAATTGGAGTCAGTCGCCTTCGTGGTCGTACACCGCGACTCGCTGCTGCATGAGCAGTACTGGGATGGCTATTCAGAAGAGTCGCTAAGCAATTCGTTTTCGGTAGCCAAAAGCATTGTCAGTATCCTGGTAGGTATAGCCGTGCAGGAAGGGGCAATCCAAAGCATAGACCAGCCGGTAGGAGATTTCTTGCCCGCCTTCAAAGAGGGTGATAAAGCAAAGATCACACTCCGGCACTTGCTCTGGATGAGTTCCGGTCTGAACTGGGATGAATCGTATGCCAATCCACTTTCTGTCACGACAGAAGCCTACTATGGGTCTGACCTGAAAAAGGTGATCCGAAAGCTGGAGGCCGTGGAGGAGCCGGGGCAGGCCTTTTCGTACAAAAGCGGCGATACCCAGATACTGGCTTTCGTGCTGGAAGCGGCCACCGGACAGAACCTGGCTGATTATGCCGAAGAGAAACTGTGGCGTCCGCTCGGAGCCGAGCAGAAGGCTGAGTGGAGCATCGACCATCCACTTGGTAATGAGAAGGCCTACTGCTGCTTCTTCTCCAATGCCCGTGACTTTGCCCGTATCGGGCAGCTATACCTGCAAAAGGGTGTTTGGCAGGGAGACACACTGTTGGCGCCGGAGTACGTGCAGGCTTCAATTAACCCAAGCGGCCTGACCGATGCGAACACAGGCAAACCCACCACGCACTATGGCTACCAATGGTGGCTATTGCCGGACTACAAAGGCCAATCCGTTTTCTACGCGCGCGGTATACTGGGCCAGTACATTATTGTCATACCTGAGAAAGAACTTGTGATCGTGCGGCTCGGCAAAAAGCGGGGCGAGCGCATCGACAGCCATCCTGCGGAGGTTATGGCGATGATTGATGCCCTTAACCGAATGGTGCCTTAGGTATAAAGATGCTGCCAAAATAAAATAGAGGGTATATACCTTCATCCGCGCTGTCATACCGTGGAGCTACTCGCGGTCTGGTTTCTAGCTTTTGGCCTCACGGCTGCGTATAAGTGAGGAATTATAGCTAATTTGCCAAAACATCATACATTATAGTGCCTATGTTGCAGTCCATGACAGGCTATGGCAGTGCCCGCCTCGATACTGACCAGTATTCCATTAACGTCGAAATCAGATCGCTTAACTCCAAAAGCATGGACCTGACTGTGCGTCTGCCCCGCTTTTTGTCGGAGCGTGAGTACGAAATCCGTACCATGCTGACAAAAGCGCTTGTGCGAGGCAAAGTGAGCATCTGTGTTGACTATTCAAAGAACAAAGCCCAGAAAGCCAAGAGCAACATCAACAAGGAATTGCTGAAAGCCTACTACGAAGAGTTAAATGCCGCCGCCGACATGGTAGGGGGTTCCAAGACTGACCTCTTCCGGTTGGCACTGCACATGCCCGATGTGCTGCAGCAGGAGCAGGGTGATGACGAAGAGGGAGAAGCTGACTGGGAAGCCGTGCAACCATTGGTACAGCAGGCAATCGAGAGCATCAACTCATTCCGGGCCGACGAAGGAAAGGCGCTTACTGCTGAGATCATGTCTTACATCGATCGTATCCGGATACTGCTGGCCGAAGTGGAGAAGCAGGACCCGGTGCGCATGGATCATATCCGTAACCGCATCAAAAATCACATCACCGAAATATCAACCTCCGATCACTACGACCAGAACCGCTACGAACAGGAGATGATCTACTATATGGAGAAGCTTGATATTGCGGAGGAAAAAGTTCGACTGATCAACCACCTGCACTACTTCACCGAAACGGTATACCTGCCGGAGCCAACTGGCAAAAAGCTGGGTTTCATCTCGCAGGAGATCGGCCGGGAGATTAACACGATCGGTTCCAAAGCCAACGATGCGGCCATACAGCACCATGTGGTGGAGATGAAAGAAGAACTGGAGAAGATCAAAGAACAGATCAATAACATTCTGTAGTAGCGCCTGCTACTAGGTTTACCTAAAGCAGCTGCCCTCCCGGGTAGCTGCTTTTTTTGTGACCATACGTTGGGACGTCGCTTTTTCAGGGACCGATGTTTTAACATGTATGAGAAAAGAGAATCGTGCTTAAAATTTTTTCACTTTTTTCAATTTTTTTTTCAGCTGCAGGTACTCTGTGTTATTGCAACCCAGTTTCATAAGTATTCTTAAATTCTTATATAAGTTATATTTTATATTTATTATGTTCGAAACCTTTTTTTAGACCCAGGTATGCTGTTAAAACGCTGATTTTCAGTAATTTCTGAGGGTTGTTTAGTGTGTTTCTTTCTTATATATTTCGTTCATGTTTAACTATAAAAATATATTTTAATGAAAACAACACGTTTACTTTCGCTCCTGGCCCTTGCGGCCGTATTCAGTTTCTCCTCTTGCCAGAAAGAAGAGGCCGATGTAACAGCCAACGAGATCTCACCCCTTGCGATGGCTAAAATCTCGGAGATGGGTTTCAACACAGACAATGTGCAACGCACCGAGGGTGGCTACATTGTGGAAGGTGATATCTTCTTCTCTGAGAGCGATTTGCAAAGCTCTCCGGAAACCACGGCCCTGCGCGTGGGTGAGGAGGAGCAGTACCGCACCAACAACCTGGTGAGCGTGGGCACCAGCCGCACCATTAATGTGGCCATCACCACCAGCCTTCCTTCTTCCTATGTAACAGCACTGGACGAGGCCATCCGCCGTTTCAACGCCGAGAACCTGCGCCTCAAGTTCCGCCGCGTGTCTTCCGGCTACAACATCTTGGTGTCGAAGGCGCCAAGCGGTTCTTCTTATCTGGCCTCTGCCGGCTTCCCGTCCGGTGGAAACCCTTATAACTCCGTAAAGGTGAACTCAGACTACCTGGGCACTAACCCGGGCACCAACTACCTGGCCACGATCCTGGCGCACGAGATCGGTCACACCATCGGCTTCCGCCACACCGACTACATGAACAGAGCGTATAGCTGCGGTGGTTCGTACTACAACGAAGGTGCCTCTACGGTAGGTGCGGTGCACATCCCAGGCACGCCAACCGGCGCCGACCCGAACTCCTGGATGCTGGCCTGCATCGGCTCTGGCGTGAACCGTTACTTCAACTCTAACGACAGAACAGCCCTAAGGTACCTATACCAGTAGTTCGGTTCTTCATGCTACAAAAAGGCACAGTCCCTCCAGAGGGGCTGTGCCTTTTTTTGTTCCTGATGATGCAGTTCAGGATAGGTATAGGTATAGGTATAGGTATAGGTATAGGCGGCTCGAAATGAAGAGGCGTAGTAATACCAAGGCCGGCCTATACCTGACAATGGAGGGTATAGGGCTTTACTGAACTACCATTTTGCTTGAAAGTACAGCTCCCTTCTCTGTGGTCAGCCGGAGAATGTAGAGCCCGGGCAGGAGGCCTTTGGTCTGTAGTTCCTTCAGCATGCCTGTTTCCTGCGATTCCCGCACCGGCCTGCCCAGACGGTCTATGACCTGCACCTGCACCGTCTCGCTTTCTACGGCTACAAATACAGTTTCGCCAGTCGCTACCGGGTTAGGGTATGCCTGCACAAAGTTTTGCGGGGTATAGATCACCGTTTCCTCCTGGCTGTAGATTGTCTTGCCATCCCCAGTGGTCAAGCTCGCGCGGTACACATTCCGGCCAGGTATAGGGGCTTTGTCGATGAGCTGATACTGCAGGCTGGATGAAGGAGTGCCGGTGTGTACTGTCTTAAAATTGCCATTGTCCAGCCGTTCCAGGCGTACGTTTGCCAACTGGTACGTGGTGCTGAGGCTCAAAGAGAAACGGGCCATGTCGGGTGTCACCAACTGTTGTGGCTGAAAACTGCTGATGTAGCAGGGCGATGTTTCAGCCTGAACAGATATACTGCGACCATAGGAGGCTTGAGATCCTTGAATGACAGGTGCCACTGCCAGGTAGGTGCCCTGTAGTGCGCTTCGGTTTATCATAGCAAGGGTATCAGCCGTTTGGAGGAGGGGCTCCAGATGCGTGGCACCTAACTGGAATAACTGATACTCCTGCGCATTAGGTTGCTTAGCCCAATGCAGCATTACCTGTTCCTCGCAGTTAAAACCGATCCGCACATCCGCAGGTCTAGCCAGAATGAACGCTTCTGTTTGCAAGGCTATACCTTCACGAAGCAGGCGTAGTTGTGCCCGAGCCACGGTGTCTGGTGTTTGCCAGGTATAGCTACCCTGGCTCAGGTCTATACCTTCGGCTATGGTGTGCCAGGTATCGGAACCATGCAGACGGTACTGCAGCGTGGCCGCCCCCGCACTTGTGCCAGCGTGCCAGGCAAGTCGATTAGCCTGCCCGGGTACCAACGTAGAGGTAGCCACAGGGTATAGCCATTCCATGCCTTGCTCCAATTCATACACCAGACTGAACTCCTGCACTCCCTTTGGCACACGGAAACCCGATACCTGCAAGGTATAGGTGCCGGCTGCCGGCGCTTCAATCGTGATCTGCTCTACGTTGTTCAGGCGGTCCGGCCTGCGGCGGGCGGGCTGTTGCAGGGAGTCGGGGTGAGGGAAAGTGCTCAGGACCCAGGGTTGCCAACTCTTACCAGAAGATGTATGGCGCAATACCAGATCCAGATCATTGACGAGCGCCTGCTCGGCGTTGGGCTCCGCTTCAGGGTCATGCCAAACCAAAGTGGCTTTCAGGCGCTGTATGCCTGCGGGCACGATCACTTGAAAAGTGCTTGATTGACCTGCTGCCACTGCATCCAGTTTAAAGCGCTGCGCTTGTATACTTCGAAGTGCACCAAGAGCGTCAGCATTGCCATAACCAGACGAGAAATCAGGACCGGGTTTGCCTGTATCTTCTGCACTGTTGATCAAGGCTGCTTTTACCAGCGAGGCCGGCGGAAGAGCGCCGTGTTGTGCTTTGTAAAGCTGTTGCACCAGCAGGGCTATACCTGAAACCATCGCCGCCGATTCTGAAGTGCCTGCAGCCCCATGCGCCACCAGCTCCGGTTTAATGCGGCCGTCGTAAGCCGGACCTCTGGAACTGCGTACGCCTACCTGCCCATCCGGGTCCAGCGCCCCTACGCTCAGCGTGTTTTTAGAAATCTTGAACTGTCCGGTGAGGTTGGCTATACCTGGCAGATTGGCATAGGTGCCGCTTGTCTCGGCTTTGTCACCGCTGTTGCCAGATGAAAACACATGAAGCAACCCAGGATGCTGGTAGCTTTGTTGATCATAAGCCTGGGCTTCCAGTCCGTAGTAATTCTCAACGCCTACGCCATAGGAGTGGTTCTGCACGCTTATACCTTGGCTCAACAGGGCTTCGCTGTTATCAGGGAACAATTCTTCGAAGCTGGAGTGGGCAACAAGGGCATGCTGCGTCACACCGATGCCATTCGGTCCCGTATTGCCGGCACCGGCGATCAGGGTGGCCATGGTCGTGGCATGCGGACTGCGGTTGCCCGTCACAGATTGCGGGTTGATGACACGGCCCTGCAGGTCAATATCGGCAGGGTCGAAGGCAGACTCTTTTACTGACACCGCCATACCTTGTCCGGCAATATCCCGAAAGGCCGCTTGTGCAGCATAGATATTGTTCACTACATAATCAGTGTCTTTCAGCTCCAGTTCCTCCACGGCACGGCGGTTGGGCTTGTCTACATACAACACTTCCGGCGAAGCAGCCAATTGCAGCAGTTGCGCTGGCTTGATGCCGGTTATCAGTAGCGTATTGGAGTGTTGGTCAGACTCCCTCACGGTGGCATTTAGTTGTTGCTGTTGCAACCAGGTATAGAATGCTTTTTTGCTGGATACCTGTATGCGGTACGATGCAGGAGGAGTGGTCTGGCGGAATTGCTGGAGGTGAGGCGCCAGCTTGCGGATTACCTGTTGTGGAAGTGGGGCTTGTTGTGCCTGCGATTGGAGCGGGAGCAGGGTCAGCAGGCAAAGCACAGGTATCCAAAATGTCTGTTTAAGTTTGTAGCGTGGTGGCATAGAGCGGACGTACGTGTAAAGCTCAGTTTCTATTGCACAGAATAGCATTAAAGCTAATCAATAGCCACCATATAGGCAATAGCTAATAAGGCACGATCTGCTGAAAATCAGAACTATACCTATGTCTAAACAAGAAGATTTGTTGGAGGGTTTTTCTCTGGGGCACTACATCTTGTAGATCCACTTAAAGAGCAGGATGCCCAGTATACAGCCAATGGTGTTACTCATTACATCTACCATGTCGCCCTGGCGGCCGGGTATGAAAAAGTGCTGCAACAGCTCGATCGCGATGCCGAACATGGAGCTCACAAAAAAAGCCGTGCGCATGGCATAGAGTTGCACACGCATAAAGGTATGCTGCTTTTTCAGGCCCACCACCATCAGGTACGTGAGCACGGCAAACATGAAAGCGTGCGCAAACGAATCAAAAGAGAAGATCTCCCAGATAGAAAGGGAGGGCATAGAAGAGGAGGGCAGCAGCGTCAAAACCATGATCACTGCTGCCCAAATGATGGTAAAGAAATTATACCGTAGAATCAAACCTGCTTCTATACTTGCAAAATTACTGACCGATTACTTCACGGTAACCTTCAGCCGTCAACAGGCCTTCTACTTCGCTCGCGTCGCTAATAGACATTTTGATAATCCATCCGTCGCCGTAAGGATCAGAGTTTACCAGCTCAGGGCTGCCATCCAGCTTCTCGTTGAACTCCTGCACGGTGCCGCTTAGTGGGCTGAACAGATCAGACACAGTCTTCACTGCCTCTACTGTACCAAATACATCGTTCTGGCTAACTTCTTTGTCCACGGTGTCGATGTCAACATACACGATGTCGCCCAGTTCGCTTTGTGCGAAGTCTGTAATGCCGATGTAGGCTACGTCTCCTTCTATGCGCACCCACTCATGGTCTTTGGTATACTTTAGGTTGTCAGGTAAATTCATATCTATTGCTTTGGGTTAAATGATGTCCAAAAATACAGTCTTTTTCGCAATGCTAAAAATTATTGCAGACTAACACGTAGCTGTACCCCACCTTCCGACACACTGTTACGGAATGAAGTAGATATTTTAGGGTCAGACACGGTGCGCAGCAGGTAAAACTGTATGTTCACACGCTGGCTCAACACATAATCCACGGTTGGGCGCAGTTGCAGCTGGCGGGTGCCGTTGGTGATCTGGTTCTGGCTTATCTCGTTGCCCTGCTCGTCCTGCGCAATGGCCCGCTGCACGGTTTGGTTGTCTCGCACCGACATGTCCATGCGCATGGTCAGCTCGTTCTCCAGCGTGCGCCGCTCCCCGCCTATCCGGAGAGGTATACGGAAATTGGTGGTGCTATACCCAAATCCGAAGGTATAGTCTTTCACGTTGGTTTCGGTTACCTGTGCATTTGTCAAGTTGAGTGACAAGTTGCGCTCTATTCTATACCCGAGGCGTCCGGTTAGGTTTGTGTTGGTTCTGAAGTTCACGCCCAGCAGTTCCAGTCGCTCCTGCACTGTGAGCTGGTTTAAGATATAGTACGGAATCAGCTGCCCAAACTCGTTGGTGCGGGTCGGGTAGTCGCCCGGGTTGTTTTCGTAAGCCAGCGAGGTTGTAAAGCTCGTCACGTTATAGGTCGAGTTGTAGGAGTGCGTCAGGTTTACCTGGCTGAACCAACGTTTAAAGAACTCCAGCTGCGACAGGCCGTTGTAGTCGATGCGCCAGTTAGGTATAGGCAGACGTTTAACAGGGTTGCCGCCTTTGGCCTGGAAACCGCTGGCGTCGCGCCCCTGGTAAGCGTACACGAACGATTGCAGGAGCACATCCTGCGAGTTCAGGGTATAGCCTGAGTCGCCGGCCGCGGCATTGGCGTTGGTGAGGCGCTCGCGTATCTCGTAGCGGTTACGGATAAAGTTGTCGAATGCAGCCGAGGTTCCGTCAGCAGTAGGCTCGAAAATGGTGCCCAGCGCAAAGAAGGATGTGCTGAACGAACCGGTGTTGATCGGATTCTGGCGCTCATTGACTGTCCCGATGTTGCCGAAGTCATCAAACTGCTTGCGGTAGAACACCTCCTCGATCTCCGATATGTTACGGCGGGCATCGAGCTGCAGGTTAAAGTTGCGGAAAGGCTCCATGTTGGCCCTGGCCGTGAAAGTCTCAGTTTTGATGCCGCTGAACGGCGTGTTCAGGTACTGGCTGCTGTCGGTATACCAACCGTTCGTGAAGGCGCGGTTATAAAGCTCATCCAGGTCATACTGACGACCAAGGATAAACGGAAGTCCAGGCGCATCGAAACCATCGTCAAAGCCAAGCATGTGGGTGCGCGGCAGGTAGCCCGGCATCATGGTGCCCTGATTCTGCAGGTAGGTGAAGTTTACTGAGCGGGTCATCATCAGGAAGCGGGCCAGTCCTTTGGCAAGCTTCATTTCAGAGCGCTTCTGCACAACCGTGTCGCCTGGTGCAGGCACCGGCGGTCCGGCTTGCGGCTGCGTCGGACTGTTCACCTCTTTCAGGAACTTCACTTTGTTGTAAAGCTTCACCATGTCAAAACGGCCATTTGCGCTGAACTCGGTGTTGTTCTCGGCGGTATTACCCAAACGGAAAGACGCATCCTGGTTCAGGGCCGTGGAGCCTGCCGTCCAGATGTAGGTAACGGCATAGCGTGTTTCTGCGCCTAGCCAGTCCGTAAGCGGGAATTTATCAAACGGAACCTTGTAGTTAGCAGCCACCAACTGGTTGTAGTTTGTGTTACGGCCAAAATTGCGCAGGTTGTCCCAGATCACTTTGTTTTTGTAGCGCAGCGAGTCCACATCGCGGTTGATGCGGTAGTCCGGCTCGTCTACTACAGCACGGTTGGTGGCGGTGTAGTCCAGCGAGAGGCTCTTGCTGATGTCCCACTTGAGGTCGTAGATGCGGTTGAAGAAGAAGTACTTCTGGAAGGTAGGCTCTATACCTCTGGAGGTGATCAGACCCGAACCCGGGTCGCGGCGCTGCAGGAAGGTCTCGTTATACCTGCGGTCGAGGTCTGCGCGGAATGCGAATCGGCTTGGCAGCGGCGTGAAATTCAGGTCTTTGATCAGGCGCATGTACGGCGACTTGAGGCGCTCGCTTTTGGCGAAGAACTCGTAATTGCGTGGCGTGTTGGTATAGGTGTAGGCCACCGCCCCGGTATAGGTTCTTGTGAAGTCACGGTCCGTTTCGATGTTGGTGAACAGGCGCTCGGCATAGGAATACGAGAACGACAGGTTTTCCACATCGTACGGGCGCACCTTGGCCTCCGGATTCGTCCGTTCTTTCCGCACATTCAGCAAACTCACGCTCTTTCGGGTCTCCCGGGTACTCACTTCTTGCCTGTACTCCCTTTGCGCTTCGTTGGTCTCATACCTTGTCAACGACTGCTCCAACGGCACGTCCTTATCGAGTGGGTCAAACTGCGGGGCACTGTTCATGGTGCCGTACTGCACCGATACCGGCACTTTTATACCTAGTTTTTCGGGCAGGAACTTATCGGCCACAATGTTGGCGCTCACGTCAAATACGGCTGTATTCTCGCGGGCACGCTGGGCAATTTTCTGCTGAAGCGATCCAAAACCAATGGTGGTATAGCTGCCTGTTGCCGTGACGTTGGCGAAATCGGCCAGTTTGGTGTTAAGGCGGGCGTTGGCTGCCCAGCCTGAGTTATTTCTAAAGTCTGTTACGCGCAATTCGTTCACCCACACGCAAACCGATTGCGGCCGGGCATCTTCGCCAGGTACGGTCGGGTTACGCAAGCCGATCATCACGCTTTGCACCTCACTGAAATCCGGGTTACCCACCACTCGAATCATTTTGCCACCTTCGAGCATAACCTCAAAAGGACGGCGGTTGTCCCAGCCACCAGTGGTTCTGTTGCGCTCTACTTTGGCATTTACAAAATCCTCCAGGGCAACGTCAATCTCGTTTTCAGCAAGCCAGATGCCTTCGCGGCTGGTGGTGCCGGGAGGGGTGATTTTAAGTGGCACCACGTACTCGTAGTAGTTTTGGGTGTAGTCCGTGCCGATGCGCACAAAGGCTTGTACATCATCGTCGCGGGTGTTCGGGTCGCGCGTTTGAGCGTGCAAAAACAACTTGAGGCGCTTGTAGATCAGCATGTCGATAGACAGGTTCTTATAAACCGCCTTGGAGAAGGAGTCTTTCAGGTCCTCTACGCACAGTTGCATCGCCTGCTCATTCTGACGGCGATTGTTGGTGGCGGCATAATCGCGCAGGCGCTCTATACCTGGCGGCATCACATAAGGGATGATCGTTTCGTCTTGTGCTGTTTCGCCGTTCTCCTCCACGTTCACGGTAGATACTGTAAACGAACGGGCATCGTCGGTGCAGTTCAGGCACGGGTTGCCGTCAGTGATCGGTTGCAGGAAGGTACGCCACTGGTTGGCCACAAACTGGAACTGCACAAAGCGGAGCACCACCGGATCGGCAAACTCGGTCATGTACATACGCATGAAGCGGATCGACTTGAAACCATTGATGTTCCCTACATTACCCGTTGGCTGGCGCACCGGTACCCGGAACTGGTACCAGGTTACATTGTCACCGGTCTTGGTGTCCACAATCTTGTCCACGATATAGTTCTCGCCCACGCTCATACCGCCCGGCTGCAGTTTGATCTTGTATTCGTAGTACTGCTCCAGGTCACTGATCACGTTGTCGCGGTTCAGGTCTTCCTTGTCCGGGAAAGCATAGTTAGAGAAGCGGCTCTGCTCCGGCGAGTTGCCCTCCATACCATTAAAGCGCTTGTAACGCTCCAGGATGCCGGCATTCTGCTGGTCATAAGACTCATCAAGGTGGTGCAGGAAGTTGTCGGCCGAAGGGTCAGAAAGGACGGTCTGCGGTGCTCCACCAGGTATACGGCCCAGGAAAGTGTTCTGGAAGAATTCACGCTCTGCGTTGTCACCTAATCCATCCAGACCAATATCCTGAAAACCACGGGCACCTGGCACAGCCGAAAAAGCATCGGTCAGGAACTGCTGCGTGGTCACGCGGCCCCATTCCGTATTCTGTAAGTTCTGGTTATCGGTAGCGGAGGTTGGTAAGCCGTTCTCAAACGAGTAGCGGTTGTCTTTGAGGATATCCTCCGATACGTTACCCAGGTTGATTACCAGTTCACCGCCCTCGTTATTCGCTATTGGGTTGCCGTTTTCGTCTTTTCGCCCCCTAGGTCCTGTCATGAAAGGATCCATCAGCCAAAACTCCACATACTCCACGTTGGCATTGTCGAAGTCTGTGTCGAACGTAATCTCACGGCTGATACCGCCCCAGTTTTTGCGCGGGTCGTTCTGCAACCTGCCCTGTGCGTCCAGGTTCGGGTTGTAGTTGTACTGCCCGCGCTCACGTGGGTAATAGGCCATGTCGAAGGTATACTCGTAGGCGTTGGCAATCTCACGATCACGGCCCGGGAATACTTCATACCTTGGTACAGGACGAACGTAATGGTTGCTGAGTTCCTCGTCGTTTATGTTGCTCGGGCGCAGGCCTTCGCTGTCGCGGTAGAAGATCTGGTCGATGGTATACCAAGCCACGCGGGCACGGTTGTAGGCATATTCTAAGCCTTGTCCCTGCGCCAATGGGGCAGGAGTGGCGGCCAATCGCCAGGTGGTGTTGTTAAAGCCGCCCAGGCTGAAGGGTGTTTCAGCACCTTCGAAGTCATCGAGGTATGATGTGCCGTCTTCATTCACCGGAGACTCAGAGGCAGAAGGAACCAGGTGCGCAAACTCCCCGCTGAACGTTACGCTCGATGGCACTTTGGTTTGAATGAACGGAATCATGTCCGTCATCTTCGTCAGGAAGCGTGACTCGCGGTTGAAGTTCACGTCCAGGCCGTAGATTGTGTTGTTCGTAGGCTCGTCGCCGATGCTCACGCGGTTGATGTAAGGCCTTTCGTTCAGGTGCAACACCGTACCACCTAGATTCAGGTCGTTGTTCACGCGATAGTCGAAGCGGGCGCCTAGCAGGGTGCGGGGCTGTATGTTGAGTAGTTCGGCCTTTTCGTACGTCACGCGCAGGTCGCTGGCCGACGCAATGTAGCTCGGGTTCAAAATTTTGATGCGGCCGAGGTCATAGAACACCTGGTAGTCGGTGCCTTCCTCGAGGCGTGTGCCGCCGGAGTATACCGCTACAGAGCCCTCGGCAATGCGGAAGCCCGGCAGCATGATTTCGTCGGTGGAACTGGCCTGGAAACGGCCTTTGAGATAGAATTTCGCTTTTAGTGTGTTCTGTTGCGCGTCCGTTTGTGTTTGTTCGTAGAGTTCCTGGAACACATAGCGTTCAATCAGGTCCTGCCGCCCTTCGAATTGACTGGCCAGGTATGAGCCAAAGGGTTCCACCACCGGAAAGATGATGCGCCCTGTTTCGGGGTCAATGGTTATACCTTCCAGGAAGTCAAAGTTGCCGTCGCGTGGTTTGTCGTTGTTCGTGTTAACATTGTCGAGGTTGAGCACCTCGATCAGCGGGATGTTCTGGATCGGGCTCGACTCTTTCAAGCTCGTGATGTCAACGCCCGTTTCATCATCTTTGTAAACGATCTGCAACTGGAAGTTCTGGCGGTTCACCTGCGTGGCATCCAGGCTGTAGACGTTCTTCATCATCAGGTCCCAGGTCGGGTATTCCAAGGCCGGGTTCGTCGCCTTCAGCAACTTCATGTGGATTACCTGGTCGTCGCGCAGGTTCTGGTAGTCCTCCATCAACTCACCTACCTTGTAGGTCTGGCCGTTGTAGGTATACTCGAAGGCCACGCCCAGCACCTGGTCGGGCAGAAGCGCGGTGGTGAGGGAGATGTAACCCAGCTGCGGGTTGAACTTATACTCGCGCGGGTCGAGGCGGCGTGCGCGCACGTGCTCAAAGTCAATTGCTTTCTGCAGGCCCAGGCTGTTCAGGTATGAGTCCACCTGGTCGTTGTTGCGGGCGCTCGGATTGTTGGCGATCAGGCCATACAGTGCGTTGGCATTATTGGCAGCCGGAGCCAGTGGGTTGCGCTCAAACTGGTTTCTAAAAGGATCGGCCTCACCCAAGTCCATGTAAGCGACCATGTTGCGCAGGTTTTCGGTGCTGCGGTTGTTGTTGGTCACGTACAGCTCCAGGCGGCGGATCACGATGCCGGAGTTCACCAGTGGCAGGTTCTGCAGCGTTTTGTCGTAGCGCCCCCGGAAGAACTGCGACAGGAAGAAGTGGCGGTCGCGGTCATAGCTATCGGCCCGGATCTCAAAAGGCTTGTTCTGGGCCCCGTTCTGAATGACCACCTCGTCGTTGCGCCCACGCACGTTGGCTGCAATCGTAGTAACGCCCAGGCGACCGAACTGCAGCTGTGTTTTTATACCGAACAGATTCTGTGCGCCTGTGATCAACGAGTTATTTAGCGGCAAGCTCACGTTACCAGCCTCTATCTTGCGGATGATTTCCTCCTCGAAGCCGGTATAGTCCAGCTTCATGTTGTTCTCAAACTCGAAGTTGGCGTTGTTGTCCCAGTTGAAGTTAAGGCGCATTTTCTCGCCGATCTTACCCACCAGGTTGAGCGAGATGTTCTGGTCAAAATCAAAGTCGCCGGTGCGCTGCTGACGGAGCGGTATAGACGGGTTTTCGTTGCGGTTAAAGCGGGCTCCGAACTTCAGGTTAACGTTACCGTTCGGCTGGATGTCTACAAAATTGCCCCCGAACACGCGGTCAAACACCGGGCTGATGTAGATCTTCGGCACCAGGCGACGGCCACTCACCACGCTCTCGCCGTCCAGACCGGCTGACTTGCTGCGCCAGTAGTCGCGGATGGCCTGTTGGCGCTGATAGCGTGAGTATTCCTCCCACGACATGGTAGAGGGCAGGCGGTAGTCCAACTCGCCCATGCGCTCGTTTATGTTGTACTGCCGCAAACTGTCGTCGAGCTGTATTTCGAGCTCAATGTTCGATGGCTGACCAAGCAGCAGGGGAGAAGAACTGGGGCGGGTGCCAAGGGGACTTCCGAGGCGGTCGCTCGGCGTAAAGGTCGGGCGGCGGCTCGGGATGTAGGGCTGCAGGCGGGCGGAGTCCTGCGGAATGGTATCCTGGACGAAAAAATCTGAAAAAATAAGGGTGCTATACCTGTTGTGTGAGCGCAATGCCCCGGCCTGCGACCACCATGCCAGCATAGTGATAGCAGCAACCGTTGCAAACAGCAGGCTGTTTTTTTTACTTTTCCAGATCAAGTTGGGCTCTACCGATTAAGAAGACTTTAAGGCAAATTTTATAAGTTCCTCTACGCTCAGGCTTCTGTCCTCCCGCTTGATGATGGCATCAAGCGTTTTCTCTGCCACGTTCTTAGCAAAGCCTAGTGTAACTAATGCTGATAACGCTTCTGCGCGTGACGTATTGTGTGCAGAAACGGGAACTGCTGTGCTACCAGCCAGCATGGTATCTTTCTTTATTTTATCTTTTAATTCCAATATAATACGTTGCGCGGTTTTAGCCCCAATTCCCTTCACATGCTGTATGGTACGTACGTCTTCCCGCACAATGGCCTGCTGTACTTCATCCACCGATAGCGACGACAAAATCATCAGGCCCGTGTTAGGGCCGACGCCTGAAATCGAGATCAGGAGCAGGAAAGTCTCCTTCTCAGCGGCTGTTGTAAACCCGTACAAGGTATGGGCATCCTCTTTGATGTGCAGGTAGGTATGCAGCTTGCAGCGCTCCCCCTCAGGCAGTGACGAGTACGTGTTCAGGGAGATTTTGATCTGATAACCTATGCCATTGACATCGACAATGACATAGGTTGGATCTTTCAGAGCGAGCTTACCGTCAATGTATGCGATCATCTATATATGTTTATTATTATAGTTTTGGGCATCTACGACAGCAATGGACACCATGTTAACGATTTCACGGATAGAACTGCCCAACTGCAGAATGTGCACTGGCTTGCGCATACCCATCAGTACCGGCCCAATTGCCTCAGCACCACCTATTTCCTGTAGCAGTTTATAGGCGATGTTACCTGATGTAAGCGTCGGGAAAATAAGTGTGTTCGCTCCTTTTTCAGCCAATTCGCTGAAAGGATAGTGCTCACGCAGCAGGTTCTTGTTCATGGCCGTGTTCGCCTGCATCTCACCGTCTATGAGCAGGTCCGGGTAGCGCTGCTTCGCCTTGCGCACAGCCTCAGCGCCCTTGTTCGGTATATCGCCCTGCACGGAGCCAAAGTTCGAGTACGACAGCACAGCCATACGCGGCTCCGTATCGAAGAAACGAACGGCACGGGCAGTCAGGCCAATGATGTCCACCAACTCGTCGGCAGTCGGATTTACGTTTACGGTTGTATCGGCAAAGAAGTAAGGCTCTTTTTTGCTCAGGATGATGTACATACCTGCCACTTTGTTTATACCTTCCTCAACCCCTATTATCTGTAAAGACGGGAGAATGGTTTTGGAGTAGTCGCGGGTGAGGCCTGAGATAAGCGCATCTGCTTCGCCTGTTTCAAGCATCATGGCCCCGAAGTAATTGCGGTCGCGCATCTGGCGGCGGCTGTCGAACAAGGTAAGGCCTTTGCGCTGGCGCTTTTTGTAAAGAAGCTGGGCAAACTCTTCGCGCTTTTGCTCTTCCTCGTATGGGTCGATGATCACACAGTCGTGCAGGTCGAGGTTGGTTTCCTCTATGATAGCAGCGATTCTGGCTTTGTTGCCCAGCAGAATCGGGTTGGCAATGCGTTGCTCTTTTACGATCTGGGCCGCTTTCAGAATCTTGTAGTGGTCCGCTTCCGCAAACACCACCGTCTTCGGATCTTTCTTCGCCTGGTTCGTAATCCGTGTCATCAGCTTCTGGTCGATACCGATGCGTTCCTGCAGTTCCGTTTCGTAAGCCTCCCAATTGGTGATGGGGTACTTGGCCACACCGCTCTCCATGGCAGCCCTGGCCACTGCCGGAGATACCGTGGTGATCAGGCGTGGATCGAGCGGCTTTGGTATCAGGTAGGTACGGCCGAATGAGATCGTGTTGTCTCCATAGGCTTTGTGTACCATTTCCGGAACGGGTTCCTTTGCCAGGTCAGCCAGGGCGCGCACGGCGGCCAGTTTCATTGCCTCGTTGATCTCAGTAGCACGCACATCCAAGGCTCCTCTAAAAATGTATGGAAAACCCAACACGTTGTTCACTTGGTTCGGATGGTCGGAGCGGCCGGTTGCCATGATCAGGTCCTCTCGGGTTTCCATGGCTACGGCATAAGGAATCTCAGGATCCGGGTTGGCCAGTGCGAAAATAATGGGGTCGTTTGCCATTAGTTTGACAAACTCTGGTGGCAGTACGTTGGCAGCCGAGAGCCCGATGAACACGTCGGCCCCTTTCATGGCTTCTTCCAGCGTAGTTATCTTGCGCAAGGTTACGAACTGCGCTCTGTAAATATCCAGGTCGTTGCGCTCAGGCCGGATGATACCATCTTTATCGAACATCACGATGTTATCGAGCTTGGCACCCAGGGCCACGTACAGCTTGGTGCAGGCAATGGCAGCGGCGCCGGCGCCGTTTATCACGATCTGAATTTCGTCTATTCTTTTGCCCGCCAATTCCAGCGCGTTGAGCAGGGCCGCTGAAGAGATGATGGCCGTACCGTGCTGGTCGTCGTGCATGAGCGGAATATTCATCTGCTCCTTCAGGGCATTCTCTATCTTGAAACTCTCCGGTGCTTTGATGTCTTCCAGGTTAATGCCGCCGAAAGTAGGCTCCAACGACTTCACGATGCGGATGAACTCTTCCGGGTCAGTGCAGTCGATTTCAATATCGAACACGTCTATACCTGCGAACTTCTTAAAAAGGACGCCTTTGCCCTCCATTACTGGTTTTGATGCATCCGGACCAATGTTGCCAAGGCCGAGTACGGCGGTTCCGTTAGATATTACCCCTACCAGGTTTCCCTTGGCGGTATATTTATAAACATTCTCTTTGTCAGCGGCTATTTCTTTGCAGGGCTCGGCTACTCCAGGAGAGTAAGCCAGGGCCAGGTCATGCTGGGTGCTCAGCATTTTAGTCGGCACTACTTCTATTTTGCCGGGCTGTCCCTGCATGTGGTAGTTAAGTGCGTCCTCTTTGTTTACTTTGATCATGGTATGCGTTATTGGTGTTGTCTCGTGTTAGTTGTTCCCTTGCGCTTTGCAGCTCCTGCGCCGGGCAGAAGCATAAAGCCAAGTTGTTAAGATTTTATGGTTTATCAAAGCCGTAATCGACAAAGATACGCCCTGAACAATCTTCATCTATCAGAATATTGAGTTTTTTATCAGGGAGTTAAGATTCTGGGATTAGGTACGGTTTGATGCTGTAATAAGCTGATAATACAGGAAGGGTATAAACGACGAAACACCCTTCCGTTAGAAGAGTGTTTCGTTAGATCTATACCTGTTAGCTTAGCTAAGAATGAGCTGCTGTCCCGGTTTGATCGCGCTGTTTTTGAGTTTGTTCAGCTTCTTTATCTTCTCCACTGTCACCCCTTCGTGACGCTGGGAGATAGTCCAGAGCGTATCGCCTGGTTGCACATGGTATACGCGCTCTGGCTGGGCCTTGCTTTGCGTTGGCTTGGCTTTAGCCGGCGTGTTGGCTATCTTTTTCGTGCTGTTTCCTGCCGATGCCAACAGCACAGGGGCCGCTTCCGGTGCAGGCTGCCAAACAAGAAGTTTGTCTTGTACCCTGATATCGGAGCCTGTCAGGTTGTTCCACTCCTTTATTTCGTTAATACTCACCCCGAACTTGCGGGCAATGCCAAACAGGTTGTCACCGCGTTGCACGGTATAGGCTTTTTGCACCAGGCTGTCTTTTGCTGTCTCCTGTGTGGCAGAAGCCAGCATAACGGGCGCTTCAGTTGGTGTGGTCTGTTTAGCAGGAGGAGGCGTAGGGGCGGCGGCGAGTAAAATACAGCTCTGTTCTGCAGCCAGCAGTTCGGCAGCCTGAGCCGGAACGCGCAATTTATAGTTGCGAATGGTGGCAGGTAGCTTCGTTTGTTTGATCTCTGGGTTCAAAGCCAGTAAAGCCAGCGTATCAATGTGTAATTCAGCGGCCAGCTTTTCCAGATCCAGCGCCTGATTCACATTCAGATGGGTATAATCAGCCGCGTAAAGGACAGAGTCAGAGAAAATGTTATGCTCCGGCGCATACTTCATCGCATAGATCACCGCCGTCATAGATGGTATATAGTTGCGGGTTTCTCTTGGCAGGTAGGGGTAAATTTCCCAGAACGTCTTTTTGCCGCCACCAGCTCTGCGGATCGCTTTGTTCACGTTGCCCTGTCCGCAGTTGTAGGCAGCCATAGCCAGTTCCCAGTCGCCAAATGTGCGGTACAGCCTGCTCAAAAAGCGCATCGCCGCATCCGTAGATTTCTCTATGTCCATGCGCTCGTCAATGTACTGGTCCTGGTTCAAGCCGTACTCTTTGCCAGTCGACTTGATGAACTGCCAGGGGCCAACCGCGCCAGCCCATGAGGCGGCTTTCGGGTTCAGGCCAGACTCTACAATGGAGAGGTACTTGATGTCCTGCGGCATGTTGTATTTCTTGAGATACTTCTCGTAGATCGGGAAATACACATTTTCGCGGGAGATCATCGTGCGCGTATACTTTCTGTTACGAACAGTGAAGTAATCGATGTGGTTGCGCACGGATTTGTTGAACACCAGGGGGATGTCAGACTCTATACAACTCAGCCTGTCCTGTATCACCTCGTCGGGCTCATAAGGGATATACTCCACAAGCAGCGCTAATTCCTCTTCTGAAAGGAAAGTGGTATCTGCCTGTGGTTTCTTTAAAGAATCCTCTGCTGTGTGCCTTTCGAACCTGATCGTGTAGTCAGAAGCGTGGGCATGAGAAGCCCATATACTTCCAACCAGTGCTGCAAGTACTGTAAAGAGTCTAAACTGCGTCATTATAATTTATGCTTCAACGGTTAGCTTGTCCAGTATGTAATTTGAGAAAGCCAGCAGTTGCGGCTCTTCAAATGAGCGGGTCATTAGTTGCAACCCGATGGAAAGGCCATTCGCATCGCGTCCTGCCGGAATAGAAATGGCAGGAACACCAGCAAGCGAGGCCTGAACCGTAAAGATGTCGGCCAGATACATGGCCAACGGATTCGCCGTATTCTCCTCTAGCCTGAAGGCCGTAGTCGGAGCGGTAGGCAATATAAGAAAATCATAATTTTGCAGCAACTCGTCCGTCTTTTCTTTTATAAGACGTCGCACGCGCTGTGCTTTGGTGTAGTAGGCATCGTAGTAGTCGGCGCTCAGCACAAAAGTGCCCAGCATGATACGGCGCTGTACCTCCGGACCAAAGCCCTCGGCACGTGTTTTTTTGTAAAGAGATGTAAGATCAGTGGCATTCTCGCTGCGGTAGCCATACTTCACCCCATCGAAGCGGCCCAGGTTAGAGCTAGCCTCTGCAGTGGTGAGGATGTAGTAAGTTGGCACCATGAAGTCCAGGTATGGAAACTCCACAGCCTCCAGCTGATGACCTGCTTCCTGCAGCATATCTTTCACGCCCAGGAGGGTTTCTTTCACCTGGGTGTCCAGACCTTCGCTCTCGAAGCAGTCCCGGATATAACCAATTTTATATTTTTTGTCTGTCTGCAGCATTTGGCTGTAAGCAGGCACCGGGCGGTGGCTTACCGTGCTGTCATACTCGTCGCTGCCCGCCATTACTTCCAGCAGCAGGGCCGCGTCTTCTACGCTTTTTGAGATAATACCGATCTGATCGAAAGAAGAGGCATAGGCGATCAAACCATAGCGGGAGATGCGTGAATAGGTAGGCTTAAGGCCAACCACGCCACAGAAAGAGGCAGGCTGACGAACAGAGCCACCCGTGTCGGAACCGATCGAAGCCAGGCACAGGTCAGCCTGCACGGCTACAGCTGAACCACCAGACGAGCCACCCGGTACACGGGACGTATCATCGGCATTGAGCACGGGTCCGAAGGAAGAGTTCTCGTTAGAAGCCCCCATGGCAAATTCGTCACAGTTCTGGCGACCGATGATAATAGCGTCTTCAGCAAGCAGGCGCTGCACAGCCGTAGCGGTATAGAGCGACTTGAAGCCGTTCAGTATCTGGCTGGAGGCTTGCAGGGCGTGGCCTTCGTAAGCCAGCACGTCTTTAAGGCCGATCACCATACCTGCCAGCTTGCCGGCATGACCTGAAGCGAGTTTCTTGTCTACGGCATCAGCCTGGGCAAATGCTTCCTCCTCGAAAATTTCAAGGAAAGCGTTTAGCTCAGGCTTCTGCTTTATATTCTGAAGGTAGTGCGCTACTAACTGTCTGCACGAAACTTGCCCGTTGGCAATGTCGCTGCGAATGTCACGAAGTGAGTGGTATGGTTTCAAACTATTCAGGCTTTTTTATGTCCTTGATGGAGCGTTCGAGCTCGTTCTGGATTTCATTTTTGGCATCGTTAAAGCTGCGAAGACCGCGACCGGCAGAACGTGCCATGCCTGGGAGTTTATCGGCGCCAAAAAGCAGGAGTACTGCGGTTAGTACAACAAGAATTTCTCCTCCTCCCAGGTCTGCCAGGAAGAGGAGAATTGCACTAAGTATCATAAAGCGTTATGCCGGGAATTACTTTACAGGAGTATCCTTCGTTGACTTTTCCAGATCGTCTTTGATTTCATTGGTGGCATCTTTGAATTCGCGAATACCACGGCCCAGACCTCTTGCAAGCTCTGGAATGCGCTTTGCTCCAAAAAGAAGCAGAATCACCACAAGGATCAGGATTAGTGAGCCACCCCCAATGTTCTGGATAAATGCTAGTGTGTTGGTAAGTACCATGTTCTTAAAATTTTAAGATGAATCGCTACAAAAATAAAGCTTATATTTTAATTAAACCCACATTTGGAAACATTAGTTTAGTGGGATGCTATTATCTTGGCTGATCGCTTAAGAGAATCGGTAAGGCGCGCTACAGAAATATCATTTTAAGATACGTTGCAAGTAAGTTGCAACCTCATGCAACAAGAGGCGTATAGAGGGCAAATAAATTTAGAGGCTGCTCTGCTGCTGGCAAAATATTTTCGAGCCGGAACGCGCACGACATTTTCCCAAAATGAAAAAAAACTTTCCGATATAGGGAAAATAGAAACTCCAGGTGTAAAATTTATTGCTGATAATCAGTTGGTTGCTACTTTTGGCGTTTTTGGCAAGCTACTTGTAATATGCCATGTACAACAGAATTGCACGAAAGCACCTGGCAGAGGTGGAAATCAAAGTGGCAAGTTAGGAGAAAAATAAATATTAAGTTTTTTTAATCTTCTGTTTGCAAGTGTAATTTAAAGGTTGTAAATTAATCCATAGAAATTTAACACAGCCTTCCCGTATAGGAGAAAGTGTCTAAATATAATTTTAAGTTTGTTTTCATAGCTTGGAAAGGCACCCTGCTTTGTAGGGTGTTTTTTCTTTTATAGGGGTATAGGAACCAAGCTCCTGATGGAATGAAGATAAAAAGGCGCAGCCGGGCATTTATCAAGATGCCCGGCTGCGCCTTTTTTTATAACAGGTATAACAAGAGGTTTACTTTGGCCTGATCCAGCTTTCCGGGTTTAAGTTGGTGTTGTTTTTCCAAAGCTGGAACTGCAGTTCAGTCGTGCCGTTTGCGTCGGTGTACACGGTTCCGATCACATCTTTGTGCTTCACAACCTGCCCCTCCTTCACATTGACAGTGCGTAGTTTCGCGTATACTGCGAAGTATTCACCGTGCTGCACCATCACAATATTATTCATGCCCGGTACGCTGGCTACTGTTAGCACCTTGCCTTCAAATATGGCACGCGCCGGCTCTCCCTGACTGGTCTGGATGTCAATCCCTCTGTTCTCTATAACCACACCTTTCAGTACCGGGTGGTTATGACGGCCGAACTTCTGGGAAATAAAGCCTCGGTCTACGGGCCAGGCCAGGCGTCCGCGGTTGCCCGCAAATGAAGAGGAAATAAGCGCGGCTTCCGGGGTGAGGGTGATCTTGTTCGAGCTTCCGCTGGTGGCACGACCTTCTTCGCGGGCGGCACGGGCAGCGCGGGCGATCTCCTCTTTCACAATATCAGCGATGAGGTTATCCAGCTTTCTGACGGCCTGCTGGCGCTGTGCCACTTCCTTTTTGAGCTGTTCTTCCTGTTTGCTGAGCTTCTGGATCATGCTATCCTGCTGGGTGCGGAGCGAAAGCAGGTTCTTGTTCTCCACCACCTGCTTATTAAGCAGACCGCGTTTCTCTTCCCGCTGCGATTCCAGGGTACGTAGTTGACCTGTAAGCGCCACCTGTACTTTGTTAATCTGCTCTACTTGTTTCTTGCGGGCTTCAGAGTACTGCTGCAGGTAGCGAAAACGGCGTACCATCTGGTTGAAAGACTCGGCGGCAAACACGAACATGAGCTTGTTGTAGCTGTTGGCGGTTTTGGAGGCTGCGTATACCATGGTGGCATACTCGGCTTTCAGACTCTCCAGGTCGGCCTGCAGTTCACCCACAATGCCTTCTGTCTCCTTCATGCCCGACTCCAGCAACTGTATTTCCCGGGAGATGGTGCTGATAACGCCCTTTTGTACCGCAATTTTTTCCTGAATGGCATTGAGCTGGCCAATAGAAGCCTCCTTCTGAACCTTGGTCTGCTGCAGAATGCGATTTGCTTCTTTAATACGGTTTAGGTTTTCCTTTTTCTCTTTCTCGAGCTGCGCCTTCGATTTTTGTTTTTGGGCTTGGGTAACCAAAGGCAACAGCAGGATAATCAGGAAAAAGGCTGATTTGTAAAGGGCCTTCATCAGAAATAGGGGTATACTACACTTAGCCTACAAATATGGCAAAACTAAATGGCCCGCACCAGAACCCGTAGGATTTTATTCGGCTAAAGTCGCTTGTAACCAGAAGGAACACTGAAAGGAAACTCCAGTACGTCCTCGGAAACGGTGACTTTGGTGTGGTTTAGATTGAAATCAGAGATCTGGCCCGACTGCAGGATTTGAGCCAACATGTTGTAGGCAAACGGAACATCGCCCAGAGGTTGGAAACTCTCATACTGCACCACAATGCTATTGCCTGATAGCTGGTCTTTCACGTTGAGCTGTTGCAGTTTCAGGTTTTCAGAGCTGATGAAATAGTCAAACAGCAGGTTCTGGCGCAGCTGCTGCACGTGCTGCATCTGCCCTTGGTTAGTGGCTTTTTCGGAACCGTTGGCCTGATAATTGCCCAACAAAATGGCCTGTACCACCTGAAAGTCGAGCGCTACGTTGAATCGCTTACTCAGAAAAGCGTAGTCGGTGGCGGCGTACTCGCGCTGGATGCGGTTCATCATGTACACGGAGTCAGGAGTGAGCTTGATGCGGGCAGCCTCTATACCTAGACCCGGCAGCACCGAGATCCAGATCACACTATCTTTCTGCATGCGCAATGCATAGCCCGACGACGTGCTCTGGCCTTTGTCATCAAACTTGAGTTGGCCGCGGGCATTCAGGTAGGTGAATTCCAGATTTTGGACAGTAACGTTGCCAACGGTTTCGGTGGCGGCGGAAGCGGCAGAAGGGATCGTTTCTTTTTTGCAGGCGGAAAACAGGAGCATGCCCAGCAGGCATAGCAGGAGCTGTTTATTCATAGAGTTTCTTTTCTTTTATCTTTCTGTCAAGGAAGGCAGATGCCTCTCCTTTAAGCTTGGCCTTTTCCCACTGCCTAACTGCCTCGTCGCGCTTGCCCAGTTTGAACAGCACGTCGCCGTAGTGCTCTACAATGGTCGCATCCTCTGAAACAGCAATGGCTTGCTCTAAATACTTCAGTGCGCCTTCATAATCTTCCATCTTGTATAGCACCCAGGCATAGGTATCCAGGTAAGTTGGGTTGGCAGGATGTTGCTCTACCAATCGGCCGGCCATGGCTTTGGCTTTGGGTAGTTGCTCGCCTCGTAGCGACAAAAAGTAACTGTAGTTATTGAGTACGTGCTCATTGTCAGGGTCCTGCGAAAGCACGGCCTCATATGCCTCGTCTGATTTTTTATACTCTTTGATGGAGTTATAGGCATCCCCCAACTGTGCATTGAACTGCGCCACCAATTCGGGTTCGCTTGCCGATAGGCGCTTGCCATGCTCCAACGACTTGGCAGCCCGGTCAAAGTTCTTTTCAATGAGATGGCCTGTGCCGTTGTAAAACCAGAACACGGCCTGATTCGGGAATAACTCCAGCGCCTGCTCTGAGTGTTTCACCAAATCACCCGATTCGCCCAGTTCGGCGTCAAGCAGCACGATCTGCTGCCAGATCTTAAAGTGCGAATCATCCAGTTTGACAGCTTTGATGTAGTTTCCCCGGGCAGCTTCTTTTTTGCCAGTGATGGTTTGCAGGTCCCCGGCCACCGCATAGGCTTTCGCTTCCTCGGGGTGAGATGCTATGGTGAGGTCCGCCAGTTCGAGGGCTATACCTTCTATGGCAGGGTTAGGCAGCTGCCGAATGAAGTCTACCAAGATACGCACTTTGGTATCAATATCGAGGTCGGTGCTGGCGAATGCGATCTTTACCTGGTTTTCAGATTCCTGCAGGTTGCCTTTCTGCCGGTGCAGGTCCGAGAGCATCAGGTGCGCGAAGGGGTTATTGGGCTCGATGCGCAGGGCACGGTTGATCGTTTCGATGGCGATGTCCGGCTTTTGGCTGGCATTGTAGAGCTCAGCCTGGGCCAGCAGGTAGCGAATCTCCGTAGGATTGGCCGCAATCAGCTTTTCGCCTTCTGCAAGGGCTTTCCCTATGTTTTTCTGGCGCAGGTAGATCTGCTGCCGGTTCATGGAAAGCTGCTCCAGCGGCCCGTATTTTTTCTCGATGCGGTCATAGGTTTTCAGTGCATCGTCATACTTGGACTGCGCCAGGTATAGCTCCGCCAGATTGAACAGGTACTGCTCCTGGTCAGGCACGTTGCGCATCAGGTCATTGTAGGCCTGGGCCGCCTCTGTGTACTGCTTCTGTTCGGTATGCAGTTGCGCCAGTAGCAGATAGTAATATGGATTTTTTGTGTCGTTGGCAATGGCAGCCTGTGCAAAGGAAACACCCGCTTTTGGGTTTTCCATCAGCATGTAGGTCTCGGCCAATTTGTAGTTAAGCGCCGCATTGGTTGGGGTGACGGCGTATGCTTTCTGAAACTGACTAAGCGCCTGCTTGTAGTCCTCCAGCATAAAGTATTTCATGCCCTCCAGAAACAATGCCTCGCTCAGCAGCTTTTCCTGCTCGCTGGGTTCGGGCTGCGGCACAGGTATGGCTACCTGTTCGGTCTCGCTCTTCTCCTTGCCCTTCTTTTTTTTCTTCTTAGACTGGGCCTGGCTTTCGCCGGTCGCGACCAGTGCAAGGCAGCAAATGGCGAGCGCAATGTTTCTGAATCGGGTCATAAAATGGGTATGCTAATCTTTGAGCGTATTGTAGTCGCCAAGGCTCAGGTCCGACTGGCGTCCTTCATAGGAAACAAAATTACCTACCATTGAGTTTGCTATGTTCCCGTTTTTGATGGTCGACTCTTTCTGAACGATGGAATTGCTCAGAATAGAAGCCAATACGCTGGTGTTGTCTCCAATAGAAACGTGCGGGCCTACCACTGAATTGTGAATCACGGCATTCTCTCCGATATACACGGGTGGGATGATAACCGAGTTCTGGATATCAGCCGACGCGGCTACCAGGTCTTTCTCATCCTTTATATATTCTAAATAGCGTTGATTTGTGTAAACAGTTGCATCTTTGTTGCCACAATCGAGCCATTCTGAGATAACGGCAGGAATAAATTTCGTGCCTTTATTTTTCATGTTTTCCAGCGCGTTGGTCAGCTGGTATTCGCCCTTGTCTTTGATGTCGTTGTCGAGCAGGTACTGCAACTCATTGCGCAGGTAGGCACCGTCCTTAAAGTAGTAAATACCGATAATGGCCATGTCCGATACGAACTCCTGCGGCTTCTCCACAAAGTCGGTAATCTCACCGTTGTCGTTAAGCTTAACCACGCCAAACGGACGCGGATCCTCTACGCGCTGCACCCAGATGGTGCCATCGGCGTTGGTGTCGAGTTGGAAGTCGGCTTTGAACAGGGTGTCGGCAAAAGCGACCACTACCTTGCCTTCCAGCGAATCCTGCGCGCACATGATGGCGTGCGCTGTTCCCAGGGCTTCCTCCTGGTAAAAAATGCTGCCCTTGGCGCCTACTGACTCGGCGATAGCCTTCAGGTCGCGCTCCACGGCCTCGCCGAAGTGACCGATAATGAAGGCCACCTCCTCAATCGGCTCGTGGCATACCTTTGCAATGTCTTCTACCAGGCGCTGCACGATCGGCTTGCCTGCGATAGGTATAAGTGGTTTGGGAACTGTAAGTGTGTGCGGGCGCATGCGCTTGCCCATACCTGCCATAGGTACAATAATCCTCATAGCGATTAGTTTATGGATTGAAAAATGTAGCCGGACGTGCTGCCCGGCGACTATTGGTTTTGATTAATACTGTATTTTGAATGTTTGGTTTAAGCCCTTGCCAAAAAGAAGGAAAAGGGCTGGCTATACCTTGTGTTGATAGTGACGCTGTTGAACTACTTGGTGCCCGTGCTGCCGTAGCCGCCAGCGCCGCGCTCGGTATCTGTCAGCACTTCGGCTTCAGCCCACTGTACACGCTCGTAGCGTGCCACCACCATCTGGGCCACCCGCTCACCATCCTCTACCACAAAGTCTTGATCACTCAGGTTAACGAGTAATACTTTTATCTCGCCACGGTAGTCGGCATCGATCGTGCCTGGGCTGTTCACGATAGAAATACCGTGCTTGTAGGCCAGTCCGCTGCGGGGCCTGATCTGCGCCTCGTGCCCTTCAGGCAGCTCAATGAAAAGGCCGGTAGGTATAAGGGCGCGCTGTAGCGGTTTAAGCGTAACAGGCGCTTCTAAGTTGGCGCGCAGGTCCATACCTGCCGAGTGCTCCGTTTGGTAAGAAGGGAGTGCGTGCTTGGATTGGTTAATGACTTTAACCGGTAAGTTCGTCGTGTTCATCTATTAAAGATAAAGATTATTTTTTAGTTAGAAAGTAGGCCCGCTCCCTGAACCAGACTACCGCCAGGAAAATGCCTGAAAGCGACAAGTGGTATGCGTGGCGCAACCAGAAGTTCTCGACAGGTATAAAATAAGCCACCGCCACCAGCACCGTGGCAAGCGCGATGTAGCCCAATATAGTTTTGACAGGGTAGGGGATCGGGTAATGCACGTTGCCCAACAGGTAAGTCGCCAGTGCCATACCTGCGTAACAGATAAGCGTGGCAATAGCAGAGCCCATGTAACCCAATACAGGTATGAGCAGCAGGTTAAAAGCGATGGTAACAGCGGCGCCTCCAAAGCTAATGTAGGTGCCAAAGTGCGTTTTGTCTGTCAGCTTGAACCAAACAGTGAGATTGTAGTAGATGCCCAGAAACAGGTTGGCAAGCAACAATACAGGTACCACCAACAGGCCTTCGTGGTATTCGGGTCTGCGTAGAAACAGATCAGCAAAAAAACCAGCGTTGACGGAAACGAAAAGGAAAATGAAAGCACAGGCAATAACAAACCACTTCATGACGAGGGCGAAGGCCTGTGGTGAGTCTTTCTCTTGCGCCTGTGAGAAAAAGAATGGCTCAGCGGCATAGCGAAAAGCTTGGATAGCCAATGTCATGAAAATCGACAGTTTGTAGCAGGCGCTGTAGATACCCACCGCAGCAAAGTTGCTTCTGTTCGGGTAAAAGCCCTCAGGCAGGTAAAGCTCCAATAGGATACGGTCTATCACCTCGTTTACCATTCCTGCTAGGCCCATGAACAGAAGCGGCCATGCGTAGATTAGCATAGGCTTTAGCTGCTCCATATCTAGCTTGAAGCGGAAGATGCGCAACTCTTTCCACAGCATAGGCAGCAGCAGGGCGTTTGCTACTAAATTGATGAGAAAAATATAGCCCACTCCAAAACCAGGATTATACAAGCTGACAGCTAGCGGCTGAAGGTTCTGTAGGTAGGTGCCTTCATAAATCTGGCGCAACAGCAGCAGGAAAAACAGGTTGCCACTCACCGTTATCAAAATGTTGACCAGCTTAATGCTAGCGAATTTGATAGCCTTGTTCTGGTGCCGTAACCAAGCAAAAGGTATAGCCACAATAGCATCGATAGCCAATACCAGAGCTAGCCACACAATATACTCCCGATGTTCTGGGAATCCCATATAATCCGCTATATGCTGAGAAAGCAGCAACAGGATACCCGTAAAAACAGCGCTACTTAGAAGTATCGCACTCAGTACACGGTTGTATACAGTTTGGGGGTCGTTTTCAGGCTTGTTGGCGAAACGGAAAAATGCCGTTTCCATGCCGTAAGTATACACGACGTTGAAGAAAGCTACGAAAGCGTACAGATAGGATACCACCCCAAATGCTTCAGGATGGAATACGTAGGTATGAACCGGTACGAGCAGGTAGTTGAGCGCGCGGCCCACAATGCTGCTTAGTCCGTAGGCAGCCGTTTGCCCGACCAGTTTTTTGGCGATGCTCATGCGTTTGTTTTAGGGCGGGTGGGTATAGGTATCAGCTTAAAAAGACAGAACGCGCTATACCTGCCTTTTATGATAGGTATAGCGCGTTGCTGCAGGTATAAAATTAAGCGCCTTTAAATACAGGCTTGCGTTTTTCGAGGAATGCGTTGGTGCCCTCAATAAAGTCTTGTGATGAGCAGCAGCGGGCAAACGAGTTGGCCTCTGTCTGGTAACCGTTCTCATCTTTGTCGTAAACAGCGTTCACACAGTCAATCACCAAGCCAATGGCAAGTGGTGCTTTCGACAGAATTTTGTTCATGATCTCCGTCGACTTTGGCATCAGTTCTACAGCAGGCACTACGTGGTTTACCAGGCCGAGTGCTTTGGCTTCGTTCGCGCCAATCATGTCGGCGGTCATCATCAGTTCCATGGCTTTGCCTTTGCCTATGAGCTGCGTCAGGCGCTGTGTGCCACCGTAGCCCGGTATCAGACCCAGGTTCACTTCCGGCTGACCAAAACGGGCGCCTTCGCTGGCAACGCGCATGTGGCAGGCCATGGCCAGTTCGCAACCTCCACCCAGCGCAAAGCCATTCACGGCTGCGATCACGGGCTTGGTGCAGCGTTCAATCATGCTGAAAACTTCCTGGCCGCGCTCCGCAAATCCGCGGGCGTTCACCTCGCTCAGTTCTGATATCTCTGAAATGTCAGCACCCGCCACAAACGCTTTCTCGCCGGCACCGGTAAAGATAGCACCCCTCACAGCAGGGTCGTCATAGACTTGCTGGATGGCAGCCTTGATCTCCCTGATGGTATCGATGTTGAGGGCATTGAGCTTATCTGCACGGTTAATGGTAATCACCAAAACACCATTCTCGAGGTTGAGCAGCAGGTTTTCGAATAAAGACATAGTTTAATCCTGTATAGGTAATTAGATAACAACAGCAAATATAGTAGTGATTTAGTTAAATCCCTAAAGTGCAACTTGACAATGGCTCAGTTCTAATGCACCTTCCCTAAAGTTTCACGTCAGCCTCGTGCCTCCGGTTGCAATTTGTTATATTTGCACAATTTTTAAACATAGTACGCTCACTTTATACCTTATTTTCATGCTTAAGGCTTTATTACGCTTTCTTTTTCTGTTTTTCTTCCTTTCACATTTTAGCTCACTCTCCGCTTCAGCTCAAGACACCCCAGTCGATACAGCGGCGGTGCAAAATATCTGGGACTTTGGCGGTACCGGCACGGTCAATTTCAGTCAGGTAAGTCTTAGCAACTGGGCTGCCGGAGGGCAGAATTCGTTGTCAGCACTGGGCATAATGAATATCTATAGCAACTACAAGAAGGGCAAAAACACCTGGAACAATACCCTGGACCTGACTTACGGCACCGTGAAACTGCAGGAGCAGCGTCTCCGGAAAAGTGATGACCGGCTGGAGCTTAACCTCAAGTATGGTCGTCAGGCATCAAGTAAATGGTTTTATACGGCGCAGCTCAACACCCGCACCCAGATCAGCCCGACTTATACCCCTGAGCGTGATTCGGTAATCTCTAACTTTATGGCACCCGCTTTTATGCTGGCCTCGATTGGGATGGACTACAAACCCAATCCTAAACTTTCGGTCTTCATTTCTCCTTTTACCGGCAAGTTTACGGCTGTGCTAAACCAGCGCATGGCTGACTACGGGGCCTTTGGGGTGGAGCCCGCTCAGCGCGACCTTGAAGGAAACCTTATACCTGGTACAGGGGAGCGACTGCGCGAGGAGTTCGGTGGCTTTGTGAACGTGCGCTTTCGCAATGAGATTTTTAAAAATGTGACCTTGCAATCTAAAGCCGACCTATTCTCCAACTACCTGCGCAATGCCAAGAACATTGATGTGAACTGGGAGAACCTGGTAAACTTCAAAGTGAATAAGTTTCTGTCAGCGAGTCTGTTTTTACATATGATCTACGATGATGATATTTTGATCGATATAGACCGTAGCGGGGATGGTACAATGGATGGCAAAGGCCCTCGATTACAGCTGAAAGAAACGATGGGAATAGGATTATCCTACAAATTTGAATAGTAAACTTTTGTCTTGTACTTCTTGTTATTCACTAAAAATGTATACTTTAGCGCATAATGTACGTTGTATAGATACATTATCAAAAGTGGATTTATGAAAAAAATCATATCGTTACTATTCTCTCTAGCTTTCCTCCTGTTTGTGTCTGATGCAATGGCACAGAATTCCAGTTCTTCGAGCACTTCGCTGAACTCAGGGAAAGACGAATACTGGGGTACTGCCAGGGTGCAGGAAAAGGGTACAACAGCTGATGCCGTTGGCGCACGCGCCGCAGGTATGGATTCACGCTGGAATGCCTATGAAAACTCCAACCGTACCCGCTTCACCAAAGACCGCATCAAAGGAAGCAAGCGAATGGAAGCCATTCTGAAAAAAGAGAAGGAAATGCACCGCAAGCACAAGCGCGATAAGCGCCGTCTTGCTCGGCATTCATTGTAATAATTTCTGCCAAAAGCATTAGAAGCCCCGCCCTTAATAAAGGCGGGGCTTTTTTGTTTTATCCCAGTGTGTCCAATTATTTGGCAGGTATAGCGCTTGCTGACATTGATTGGTGGCTGGTTGCTGCCCGTTTGCCGTCACCTTTCTCAAGTCTAAAAACAAAAGGCTCCCGCATTCGCAGGAGCCTTCTTTATGTTTCATGAAGCAGCTAACTAGAGCGTACGCTTCACTTCTTTCTCTACGTAAGCTTCGATCACGTCACCAATCTCGATGTCGTTGTATCCTCTCAGGCTGATACCACACTCGTAACCCTGGCGCACTTCAGACACATCGTCTTTGAAACGCTTCAGTGCCAGAATCTCGCCATCGTGCACTACGATGCCGTCACGTACCAAACGCACTCTGGAGTTACGCTGAATAGAGCCGTCTGTGATCATACAGCCTGCAATCGTACCAACCTTGGTGATGCGGAACACATCGCGAACTTCAGCGTTACCGGTAATCTCCTCTTTCATGGTAGGAGCAAGCATACCTTCCATCGCATCCTTCACCTCGTTAATGGCATCGTAGATGATGGAGTACAGACGAACGTCGATTTGCTCCTGCTCTGCCAGTCTGCGGGCATTCTGCGAAGGACGCACCTGGAAACCAATGATGATCGCGTCGGAAGCCGAGGCAAGCAAAACGTCAGACTCAGAGATAGCGCCTACACCTTTGTTGATGATATTCACCTGCACCTCTGCTGTCGAAAGCTTCAACAGGGAATCGGAAAGTGCTTCCACGGAACCGTCCACGTCACCTTTTACAATCACGTTCAGCTCCTTGAACGTACCGATCGCCAATCGACGGCCGATCTCGTCCAAAGTGATGTGCTTACGTGTGCGCAGGCTTTGCTCTCGCTGCAATTGCGCGCGGTTGCTTGCAATCTCACGGGCTTCACGCTCCGACTCCATTACCTGGAACTTGTCACCAGCCTGTGGTGCACCGTCAAGGCCAAGAAGCTGTACCGGAGTAGAAGGGCCAGCCACTTTCATTTTGCGACCGCGGTGGTCTGTCATGGCTTTTACTCTACCGTAATGAGAGCCTGCCAGCACCACATCGCCAATATTCAGCGTACCCGTCTGCACCAGCACGGTAGCTACATAGCCACGACCTTTATCAAGCGATGCTTCAATCACAGTACCAACTGCATTTCTGTCCGGGTTAGCCTTAAGCTCCAGCAGTTCCGCTTCAAGCAGTACTTTTTCCAGCAGGTCATTTACACCCTGACCAGTTTTGGCAGAGACTTCCTGCGACTGGTATTTACCACCCCACTCTTCAACCAGAATATTCATCTGGGCAAGTTCCTCACGCACCTTATCTGGGTTAGCGCTTGGCTTGTCAATCTTGTTCAGAGCAATGATGATCGGCGAGCCAGCAGCCTGTGCGTGGTTGATCGCTTCTTTTGTCTGTGGCATCACCGAGTCGTCGGCCGCTACCACAATAATAACAACGTCTGTTACTTTCGCACCACGGGCACGCATGGCCGTAAAGGCTTCGTGACCAGGAGTATCGAGGAAGGTAACAGTACGGCCGCCTTCGGTTTTCACGCTGTAGGCACCAATGTGCTGCGTGATACCGCCAGCCTCGCCCGCAGTTACGTTGGCATTACGTATATAGTCGAGGAGGGAAGTTTTACCATGGTCAACGTGACCCATGATGGTCACAATCGGAGCGCGGTCCAACAGATCCTCTTCGTTTTCTTCCAGAGCTTCTTCAAGCGCCTGCTCATCTTCTGATGTGATGAACTCAACGGAATAGCCGAACTCGTCTGCAATGATGGTGATGGCTTCGGCATCAAGGCGTTGGTTGATGGATACGAACATACCCAGCTGCATACATACCTTGATGACATCATTCACGCTCACGTTCATCAGCGCGGCCAGGTCATTAGCTGATACGAATTCTGTTACACGCAGGGTCTTCGACTCTGCCTGCTCCATCAAACGACGCTCTTCTGTTGCATCCGCAATAGCAGAGCGCTTCTCACGACGGTATTTGGCACGGTTACCACCGCCCCCTTTACCGCCGCTTAGCTTAGCAAGCGTCGCTTTGATCTGCTCCTGGATTTCCTTATCCGTTACTTCTGCTTTTTCTACACGTGGTCCCGAGGCATTGCGTGGTCCACGTCCGCCTGGGCCTCCAGGTCCGCCACCAGGACGTTGTCCCGGACGATTGCCCTGATAGCCTCCGCCTCCGCCACCCGTATGCTGGATAGGCCGAGCCTGTGGATTAGAAACACTTTGTCCCTGGCTCTGGCTGCCACCCTGTTCCGGGCCAGCCACAATAATGCGCTTGCGCTTTTTCTTCTTACCGGCCTTCTTGTCATCAGAAGACGCTACCGGCTTGGTTCCTTTTCTACGGGAGCTGTCTGGCAATTCAATCTTGCCTAGCACCGTAAGGCCTTTCAGCTGGTCGGCTTTTGCTGTAATTGTTTCTATTTGTTCTGGTCCTTTTTCTTCAGGAGTGGCAGGTGCCGGCTTTTCCGGTGCCTGTGGTGCCGCTGCTTGCGCAGGAGCCTGTTCTTTTTCAACTGGTTTGTCAGCTGGTTTCTGTTCCGCAGCAGGGGCAGGAGGCGTTGCCGATTGCTGTGGCGTTTCAGCTTTTGGAGCTTCCACCTGAGGGGTTTCGGCTTTAGGTGTTTCGGCTGCAGGTGCGGCAGGTGTTTCCTGCACAGGCGCTGCCGGCTTCTCCACAGGCTTCTCTTCCTGAGGAGCAGCAACTGGCTGCTCAGGCGCTTTCGCTTCCGGGGCTTTTGGCTGCTCCGCTGCAGGCGCCTTTGGCTCTTCAGGCTTAGGAGCAGCCTTCGGCACTGGACGGCCTTTGGCGTCAAGCTCTATTTTGCCGAGTACTTTTATACCCGGGAGTTTTGATTCAACTGGCGCTGGCGCTGGTTCTGCTCTTGGCTTCGCCTCTGCGGCTTCGCTTTTCGGCTGCTGCGCGTTCTTGATCAGAATCTCTTGCTCAGGCTCTGATGTTTTCTTTGGCTCATGATGAGGCTCCGATTCCACAATCTGGTTGCTTTGTGGTTTCTTGCCGATATTCAGTTCTTCTGCTTCAATCTTGTCTTGCATTGAAGAGGCGAACTCCTTAGCCAGCATACCGAACTGCTCTGCCGTGATTTTGGTGGTGGGTTTGTTTTCCACGTCAAAGCCTTTAGCAGAGAGGTAATCCACAATGGTAGCTGTACCAATGTTTAAAGTAGTTGCAACCTGTTTGAGCCTCCTGATTTTGTCTTCTGCCATGTTCTGATATGCTGTCTTTATTATTCTGTTAATATACTATAGCTGCCTTGCAAGGTATAGAACTGAGCCCCGTTCTGAATATTTTTCAAAATTACAGTAACGGAGCGCAACTCACAACTATTGATTGTCTTCTTCTTCCAACTCTTCGCGCAGGATAGAGAGCACGCTTTCAATCGTTTCTTCTTCCAATTCTGTTCTGCGAAGCAGGTCTTCTTTCGAAACGGCCAGTACGCTCTTGGCTGTGTCCAAACCGATGCGACGCAGTTCTGCAATCACCCAGTCCTCGATTTCGTCTGTGAATTCCTCCAGGCTGATGTCTTCTTCGTACACCTCGGACTCGCGGAACACATCGATCTCCATGTCCACCAGTTTGCTGGCCAGCTTAATGTTCTGTCCGCCTTTACCAATGGCCAGGGAAACCTGGTCTGGCTTCAGAAACACCGATACGCGGCCACTCTCGTTGTCTATTTTCATGCTGGTGATCTTAGCCGGGCTAAGGGCACGCTGAATGTAGAGTTCCAGGTTGTCGGTGTAATTGATCACGTCGATGTTCTCGTTCTCCAGCTCGCGCACGATGCTGTGAATACGGGAACCCTTCATGCCCACACAGGCACCAACCGGGTCAATACGGTCGTCAAACGATTCTACGGCTACTTTGGCACGCTCGCCGGGCTCACGCACAATTTTTTTGATCGCGATCAGGCCGTCGTAAATCTCTGGTACCTCGTTCTCAAACAGGCGCTCCAAAAATGCTGGGGATGTACGGGAAAGAATGATCTTCGGGTTGCCGTTCACGATCTCAACACGCTGTACTACAGCGCGCACCACGTCGCCTTTGCGATAGCGGTCCTTCGGGATCTGCTCGCCTTTCGGGATCAGCAGTTCGTTTTCTTCCTGGTCGAGCAGCAACACTTCGCGGTTCCATACCTGGTATACCTCACCCGAGATGATCTCACCCACCAGGTCCTTATACTTCTGGAAGAGGAGCTCTTTCTCCATGTCCTTGATGCGCTGGATCAGGGTCTGACGGGCAGTCAATACAGCGCGTCGACCGAAGTCTTCCAACTGTATCTCTTCCGATACCTCTTCACCCACCTCAAAGTCAGGTTCAATCTTCTGCGCCTCCGATAGGGCGATCTTGTCATGATCCCAGATGTCCTCCGAGTTGTCGTCCACGATTTCGCGGTTGCGCCAGATTTCGAGGTCACCCTTTTCCACGTTCAGGATGATGTCAAAGTTCTCGTCGGTACCCCACTTTTTGCGGATCATGGTACGGAATACATCCTCCAGGATGCGCATCATCGTCGGGCGGTCTATGTTCTTGAATTTCGCAAATTCAGCGAACGACTCGATCAGGACTGAACTGTTCATTATTTTATCATTTAAAAGATATTACAACATTTGCTTTTACAATCTCCCCGAAAGGTATTTGCACAGGCTCATACGTTGCCTTTTTGCCTTTTTGTTTGATTTCTTGTGTCAGGTTTATACCTGTTTCTGTTACTTCCTCCAGCTTGCCGGTTTTCTCGGTGCCGTCCTGCATTTTCAGTTTCAGGCTACGACCGATGTTTCGCTTGTACTGCTGCGGCTGCGAGAGTGGAAAGTCCACACCCGGTGAGCTCACCTCCAGCACATAAGACATTTCCTCGCCATACTCCTCTACGATCTTTGCATTGACGCGGCGGCTAATGCTGGCGCACTGGTCTATTGTGATGCCCTGCTCGCCATCAGCCAGCACAGTTATCTTAGGGCGCACTGCCGAATCAGACACCGTTACATCTACGATGAAAAGGTCGTTTTCAGGTAGACTGGCCTCAGCCATGACGCGAATATTTTGTGCCGTTATTGCCATAGTCAATTAAAGAAAATAAAGAAGGGGACCTCGCGTCCCCTCATCTCCTTGGAAATAATGTCACAAATTTACTATAAAAACATTATATAAACAACAATATGTGTTGAAGTGCGCTGTAATTATATGGTTTCTGGATATTTCGAGGGGCATTTGGGCAATTATTCTGAAGCTAGGTTTGACATTCCTACAGGCATAATTTGTAAGTTTGCCACCGTGGCAGGTACATTCAAACAAATACGCCGGAAAATCTGGCTGATCCTCAATATCCTGGTGGTGCTTTGGCTGCTGCTCGGGGTGTTAAGCATGCGCGTGCCCCCCTACGAATTCTGGCCTGCCGGCTTCATGGCTTTCTCACTTCCAGGTGCGCTGGTCCTCAATTTTCTATTCTTTATTTACTGGCTTTTGAAGCGCTCCTGGTATGTGTTTCTGCCCCTTGCCGTTATCGGTCTTGGCTGGAACCATTACGGTCGGCTGGTGTCCATTTCATGGGATAAGGAGTTGCCAACAGGAACCAAAACGCTGGAGGTGCTCAGCTTCAACGTGCATATTTTCAACGCCTACGAAAAGATTGTGGAAGGTGTGCCGCGTGTGTCGGAAGAGATGGTCGACTGGGTAGCTACGCATCCTGCCGATGTGTTCTGCCTGCAGGAGTTTTACAGCCGCGTCAACTCCACTGAGTTTAATAATTTCAACCGGATCGGGAAAAGGTATAACCGGTATGTGTTCGCCTCTACTTACCAGAGTGACCGTATTGTTTCTGATGTTGGCGTTGTAATTTTCTCAAAATATCCTATCGTAAGTGGGAATACACTGCACTTCTCAAATACAACAAAACGTAGCGCCAACCGGGCCGCCTGGGTTGACATTAACGTGAAAGGGGATACGGTCAGGGTATACGCCGTGCACCTGCAGTCAATGAGCATCAGGGCAGAAGATATCGAGAATACTTACACTGCAATAGGCGACGAGGCAAGCTTTAAAAAAGAGAGCCGCAACCTGGCCCGCCGTCTGCGCATGGGCTTTCGCGCCCGGGCTATGCAGGTGCAGGAGTTGCTCGACCATGTGAAAACTTCACCTTATCCGGTTATCGTGACGGGCGACTTTAACGACATCCCGTTTAGCTATACCTACAGTCAGCTGGTAAGCGAGTTGAACAACTCTTTTGAGAAGGCTGGCAATGGTGTAGGGGCTACGTACAACGGACCTTTGCCATTCCTGCGTATTGATAACCAGTTCTACAGCGAAGGACTGGAGGCGCACGATTTTAAAACACACTACGAAATGCCGCTCTCCGACCACTTCCCCATTTCGGCGACCTACGTCATCAAACCGAAGGAGGAGTAAGGTACTGCCGGTATAATTTTTTAGTTTTGAACATTGGTTGGCCAGTTGAGTTAACCGGAATAATTAAGTATAAACAGAAGGCATGCTCCTTGCGCATGCTGTGCTTTATCGATACCATGCAACACAAACTGAACCTGTACAACACGCTCACGCGCAAAAAAGAACTGTTCGAACCGCTGCACGCACCCTTTGTGGGTATGTACGTTTGCGGACCGACGGTGTACGGTGAGCCGCACCTAGGCCATGCACGCAGTGCCGTTACCTTCGATGTGCTGTACCGTTACCTCAAATACCTGGGCTACAAGGTGCGCTACGTGCGCAACATCACCGACGTAGGGCACCTTGAAAACGATGCCGATGAAGGCGAGGACAAGATCCAGAAGAGAGCGAAGCTGGAGCACCTCGAACCGATGGAAGTGGTACAACATTATACCAATGTGTACCAGCAGGACATGGCCACGCTGAATGCAAAGTCACCTGACATAGAACCGCGTGCTTCCGGCCACATCATCGAGCAGATTCAGATGATACAGGAGATACTCGAGAATGGCATGGCTTACGAGGTGAACGGTTCGGTATACTTTGATGTGCCAACCTACCATAAGAATAACAACTACGGCAAGCTGTCCGGTCGCATTATTGAGGATTTGCTGAGCAACACCCGTGACACAGAGGGGCAGGGCGAAAAGCGTTCGCCGCTGGACTTCGCGCTCTGGAAAAAAGCCTCGCCGCAGCACATCATGCGCTGGCCTTCTCCTTGGAGCGACGGCTTCCCGGGCTGGCACCTCGAGTGCTCGGCCATGAGCCGCAAGTACCTGGGCGAAACCTTCGACATCCATGGTGGTGGACTTGATCTGATGTTCCCGCACCACGAATGCGAGATCGCGCAGAGCCAAGCGAGCCACAGTCATAGTGATGCCGCCCGCTACTGGGTGCACAACAACATGATCACGGTGAACGGGCAGAAGATGGGCAAGTCGCTGGGCAACTTCATCAACCTGAGCGAGCTCTTTAGTGGTAATCACCAAATGTTGGAGCAGGCCTACAGTCCGATGACCATTCGCTTCTTTATCCTGCAGGCGCATTACCGCAGCCCCCTCGACTTTAGCAACGAGGCGCTGCAGGCTGCTCAAAAAGGGTATAGAAAGCTGATGAACGGTATGCGCGTACTTGAGAAGTTGAACTACCCGGAGGAAGGCGTAGATACGCCGGATGAGAAGCTGAATGATGATCTGCTGAAGCTGACAGAGGACTGCTTCCGCGGCTTGAACGATGACCTGAACACGGCCCGCGCAATCGCTTCGCTTTTCAACCTGCTCAAGAAGATTAACAGCCTATACCTGGGGCAGCTGCAGATTGGGGCGCTAACGCGCGGCACTTTCGATACTATCCGCACAACCTATACCGAACTGGTAAGCAATGTGCTGGGACTGAAAGATGAGCCGACTGCTGACATGGAAAATATGCTGGAATTGGTACTCGGCTTTTACAAAGAAGCAAAGGAGAATAAAGCGTATGACAAGGTAGATGCTATCCGTGCTGAACTGAAAAAGCAAGGCATCGTGATCAAGGACCTGAAAACCGGAATTGACTGGGCTTATGAAGAATAATATGAAGCTACTGGCTATGCTGCTGTTTGGAGCGATGGGACTTAACAGCTGCGACTCTTCTGAGAACGGAAGCAGCAACGAACGTGTGGCGACTACAGAGGTGGAAGAAGCTGTGGTGCAGGCGCCTGAGTTCAATGCCGACTCGGCTTATCACTTTGTGGACCGGCAGGTGGCTTTCGGGCCCCGCGTGCCCAACACGGCAGAGCATTACAAAACAGGGGAGTGGCTGATCGAAACGCTGCGCGGTTACGGTGCCGAAGTACAGGTACAGACCTTCCAGGCAAAGGCTTTTGATGGCACCATGCTGAACCTGCGCAACATTATCGGCACCATCAACCCGAACGCAACCAAACGGGTACTGCTGGCCGCGCATTGGGATACACGCCCCTTTGCTGACAAAGACGATAAGGACCAGAACAAACCCATCGACGGCGCTAACGACGGTGCCAGTGGCGTGGGCGTGCTACTCGAAATTGCCCGCACCATACAGGCTGCTGAGCAGAAACCAGGTATAGGCATCGACATCATTTTCTTTGATGGGGAAGACTACGGCCGTCCGGACAACAGTGAGCATCCCTACATGCAGGACGATTGGTGTCTGGGTTCGCAGTACTGGAGCAAGAACAAGCACAAGTCGAATTACAAAGCGAACTACGGCATCCTGCTCGACATGGTAGGAGCCGAGAATGCCAAGTTTGCCCGTGAGGGGACGTCTATGCAGTATGCTCGCAACATTGTGGACAAGGTATGGCGTGCTGGTAACCGCATTGGCTACTCTGACTACTTTAAGTATGTGAACGCCCCGGCCATTACCGACGACCACTATTACGTGAACACAGTGGCAGGCATCCGCATGATCGACATCATCGAGTACAACATGGCGAACCAGGACGACTACTTTGGACACTACCATCACCGCCATACCGACACGATGGATATCATCAGCAAGAACACTCTGAAGGCAGTAGGCCAAACCGTGCTTCACGTGCTGTATAACGAGTAGGGCTATACCTAGTCAGCAATAAAAAAGGCGCTCCATGGAGCGCCTTTTTTATTGTCTTACAACGGAGGGCAGCACATTGTCTTCCGTCATTTTTTGCACGGTGAGTTCAGCAAACTGGCTGGCTGCCTTGCGCAGGCTGCGAGGGCTATGCGACTTGGATTGGGCTGACCAAACCAGCTGGTCAGTATTGACATCGTAGAGGTTAGTTTCAAGGTAGTATACCTTGTCTTCGGTGTAGTAGCCGGGATCGTACAGCGTGGGGTGCCAGAAGTTGTAGTAGCCTCTGAAACTGCCATACCAGATAAACCGCGTCATGGGGCGATACCCCATATTGCCTGGCACGTAACGGGTTTCGGTTTGCTCGTCTACCAGCGCGGCCGTCAGGATGGCATCATGCCCGCCATCCTTCATGCGCTCGATGAGCACGTTGACGTCAGGTCCGGCTTTAGCAGTAGCAGAGGGCGGGAACAAGTCAATGCTGCGAGTCGCCTGTATGCCGCGCATTTTCAATTGAGCCTGCAGGTCGTTCTCTACCTCCTGCCGGGCCAGCACATTGTCGGTCAGAGCAGCCACCACAACCCGCTGGTAGTTCTGCGCCTCAATCTCAGGACTTTTCCAGGAGCCTAAGATCTGTGTAGATGAGGAACAGCCAACTATACCTGTCAGGAGTAGCAAGAGCGGCAGCCAGGAATTTACAAGTGGTTTATGTGCCATGTTTTCAATGCTTAAAATGCTTGCAGATAACACTTTATATAACGAGTGAGGGGTTGAATTAGATTTAAGAGAGCAAGGTACAGCCATGCCTGGTATAGGCAGGTGATAAGGCAGTGACATTTAGTGCCAGGTAGAGGGAAACATTTTAGAGAGGTATTCGGTATGTTGGGGCAGCGCACCCATGCTGGCAACAGAAGTCATGTGAATTTCTGAGTATTCAAAAAGCATTATATATTTGTTCTGCAATTCAATACGTCCCTTTATAAAACTTTAAAAAATGTCGTACGATAACATCGTTTCCTTACTTGGTTCTGAAGCGGAAAATCTGCTTCAGTATGAAAGCAAAACAATCTCCAAGGACCTGATCCATGCACCGGGTCCTGACTTTGTGGACCGTGTGTTCTCACTGTCTAACCGCAACCCGCAGGTATTGCGCAGCCTGCAACAGCTTTTCAACACGGGGCGTCTGGCTGGCACAGGCTACCTGTCCATCCTGCCCGTTGACCAGGGTATAGAGCACACAGCGGGTGCCTCTTTTGCCCCAAACCCGATTTACTTCGACCCTGAGAACATCATTAAACTGGCGATCGAGGGTGGCTGTAACGCGGTGGCGACCACGTTCGGTAACCTGGCCATGATGTCCAGAAAGTATGCGCATCGTATTCCGTTTGTGGTGAAGATAAATCACAACGAACTGATGACCTATCCGAACAAGTATGACCAAATCATGTTCGGTTCCGTGGACGAGGCCTGGAACCTGGGAGCGACAGCAGTAGGCGCTACTATCTACTTCGGTTCCGAGGAGTCTTCCCGTCAGATCATTGAGGTAGCTGAGGCTTTCGAAAGAGCACACCAGCTGGGCATGGCCACGATCCTGTGGTGCTATACCCGCAACAACGCCTTCAAGAAAGACGGCACGGACTACCACGTGGCGGCTGACCTGACAGCACAGGCCAACCACTTGGGCGTAACGATTCAGGCCGACATCATCAAGCAGAAACTGCCTGAGAACAACGGCGGCTTCAAGGCGATCGGCTTCGGTAAGACGCACGAAAAAATGTATTCCGAGCTTTCTTCTGACAACCCGATTGACTTGGCCCGCTACCAGGTGGCCAACTGCTATATGGGCCGCGCCGGTCTGATCAACTCCGGTGGTGAGTCGAAGGGCGAGTCGGATCTGGCGGATGCCGTACGCACGGCCGTTATTAACAAGCGTGCAGGCGGTATGGGCTTGATCTCTGGCCGCAAGGCTTTCCAGAAAGACATGAAAGTTGGTGTGGAGTTGCTGAACGCGATTCAGGACGTATACCTGGCCAACGACATTACACTTGCGTAATCTGTAGCAGAACTGCTGATTATTACCTAATTTTACAGCCTGCTTTGGAATTGCTCTTTTGTGAGTATTCCGGAGCAGGCTATATTTGTGCCCAAATCTGCCCGAAGCCGGAGAAGAGGGGTATGGCGGAACAACCATTTAATGTGCAGCATGCACGACCGATACGATTATGATGCCTTGGTTTAAACGAGTAGAAAAAGGAATTATCACTCCGACAGAGGAGAAGAAGGAAACCCCGGACGGTTTGTGGTATAAGTGCCCGGATTGCAAGACAGTGACGAGCATGACCGAGCATCGCAAAAACCTGAAGACCTGCGTGAAGTGCAACTACCACGACCGTATTGGTTCCAAGGAGTATTTCGCCATTCTGTTCGACGATAACAAGTTCACGGAAATGGATGAGGACATGAGCTCGGGAGACCCGTTGAACTTCATCGACTCCAAGCCATACCCGCAGCGTACAGCCGAGACCCAGCGCAAGACTGGTTTGAAAGATGCCGTGCGCACTGCTTATGGTAAGTCAGGCGGCAGGGACATCACCATTGCCTGTATGGACTTTGCCTACATCGGCGGCTCTATGGGATCTGTGGTAGGCGAAAAGATTGCCCGTGCCATCGACCATGCCCGCAAGACGCGCACGCCTTTCATGATGATCTCCAAATCAGGTGGTGCCCGCATGATGGAGGCTGGCTTCTCGCTGATGCAGATGGCCAAAACCTCTGCCAAACTAGCGCTGCTTTCTGAAGAAAAACTACCTTATGTCTCTCTGCTCACCGACCCGACCACCGGAGGTGTGACTGCATCATACGCTATGCTGGGCGATTTCAATATTGCTGAGCCGGGTTCTCTGATCGGTTTTGCCGGACCTCGTGTTATTAAAGAAACGATCGGGAAAGACCTGCCAAAAGGCTTCCAAAGCGCAGAGTTTGTGTTGGAGCACGGCTTCCTGGACTTTATTGTGGACCGCAAAGAGCTGAAGCAGCGCCTGGTTGACCTGCTGGGTATGATCATGCCTGCTACGGAAGAAACTAACGGCACTGCCAAAACGCAGAAGGCCGACAAGTCGTCATAAGCAGATTGTATAAATATTTAGACGTAAAGAGCCTGTTAGTGTTGCTGACAGGCTCTTCTGCTAGTACTCAAACATGACAAAATTTAACCTGATCGGGGGTAAACGAACCTTTTTGGCTCGTGAAAGTAATAGTTTGGGTAGAGCACAATATTGTGCCTAATTTTGGCATTAGTATTGCGAAAGCACAAAAGCAACGCAATTTGTATTAACTAATACTACTATTAACCAAAAACCAATTTTTAATTTATCACAAGACTATGAAATTAGTAAAACTATCGTTGACATCTATGCTGGCCGTGACCATGCTGTTCACTTCGTGCCAGACTACGGCACCTACCACTTCTGGTACTGGCGATACGTCTACCACAACAGGTAACAGAACCGATACCAGCACTACCGGCGAAGAAAAGCCAGGCATGAATAAAACTACCAAAGGCGGTATCATCGGAGCAGGCTCCGGCGCTGTAGTAGGTGGTATCATCGGTAACCGCATGGGTAACACAGCGGCAGGTGCCATTATTGGTGCGGCAGTAGGTGGTGCAACAGGTGCCGTGATCGGTCGCCGTATGGACAAGCAGGCCGAGGAGCTTGAGAAGAGCATGGAGAATGCCAAGATTGAGCGTGTAGGCGAGGCTATCCGTATCAACTTCGACTCAGGTATCCTGTTTGCCGTGAACTCTGCTGAGCTGAGCGCCAACGCCAAAAAAGACATCGATGGCCTGGTAACAACACTGCAGAAGTACGAAGGCACAAACATCATTATTGAGGGCCACACGGACAACACCGGTAGCCGCGAGCTAAACCAGGGTCTGTCGGAGCGTCGTGCGCAGGCTGTTGCCAACTATGCCCGCACACGTGGAGTAGATGCATCGCGCATGCAAGCGAAAGGTTACGCGTTTGACCAGCCAATTGCTGACAACACCACAGCTGAAGGCCGTTCGCAGAACCGTCGTGTAGAGATCATCATCATCGCAAGCGAGGAGCTGAAGAAAGCTGCCGAAAGCGGAGAGATAAAATAAGGTATAACACCTGTACTGAAGCGCCTGTCAGGTATACCTGGCAGGCGCTTTTTGTGCATCATACTTTAGCTGAAAACCCCCTCTACGGCCTGAAAAAGCTATCCATAAACTCCTTTTGAATATTCTCCGGTTAGTTTACGTATATACTTTGTCTAATGTAAGTTATCAGCAAGAGCGATTAATGTGTTGATTAATAGTGGCTTGTGCGTAGTAAGCAGTATAAGTGCTATATGCAAATACAACATTTTAACCCATTAGGAGTATTAAGGGCTTAATCTGACAACTATAATTGAAAATTAAAAAACGAAAACAATGAAACATATCAGAATTTATTTAGCAGTGTTGGCCGTATTCGGTCTATTGTTTACTTCCTGTAATGCCAGTCGCACGGCCAAAGGTGGTGCTATAGGTGCCGGTGGTGGAGCCGTAGTGGGTGGTGTAATTGGTAAAGTGGCTGGTAACACAGCGGCGGGTGCCATTATTGGTGCCGCTGTTGGTGGTACAGCTGGTGCCCTGATCGGTCGTCACATGGACAAGCAGGCTGAAGAACTGCGCCGTGACCTCGAAAACGCTAAAGTAGAGCGTGTAGGAGAGGGTATCAAAATTACTTTCGACTCGGGCATCCTGTTCGATGTGAACTCCGCTCAACTGCGTTCGAACGCACAGACTGACATCCAGCAACTGGCCACTACGCTGAAGAAGTACGAAGACACGAACATCATCATCGAGGGCCACACGGACAATACCGGTAGCCGTGATTTGAACCAGCGTCTGTCAGAGCGTCGAGCTGAATCGGTGGCGAGCTATACGACGCAGCAAGGTGTTTCGCGGAGCCGCATTACAACACAGGGCTGGGCTTTTGACCACCCGGTAGCCGATAACTCTACGGCAGCAGGCCGTCAGGCTAACCGTCGTGTAGAGATCGCGATCTTTGCAAACGAGAGAATGAAGAAAGCCGCAGAGCGCGGTGATCTGTAAGCATTAGATAGACTGATGAAAAGCCAGCTATGCCACTTTAGGTATAGCTGGCTTTTTTATGTGGCGTTAGGTTTTAGAAGGTGCAGGTTGCTTGCGCTTGCGGAGGACAATGGCAAACCCGATGGCGATGATAGCTCCCAAAAAGGCAAGCACCATGTCTTTCTGCGCGTCCCAGATGTCGCCCTGCATCCCAAGGTAGGCCATTCCCTGTTCATCCCCGTCATACACAAGATCTGCCACAACCCACTCCACAATTTCGTATATCGCGCCCAGCGCCAACACGAGCGACAACGTGAGCACGCTGCTCAAGAACACACTCAAATCAAAGCCTCTCCTCGCAATTTCATACAGCGGGTACGTAAGCATAAGTCCGAAGCCGAAGTGTACAATGCGGTCATAATGGTTGCGCTGAAAATTGAACGGCCCTTTCATCCACTCCCCAAACGGGTTGTCGGCATACTGGTAGTAACTGCCATACACGTGCAGCATCATGAACAGGAAGATCAAGGTATAGCTGGTGTCGGTGAAGCGGAAGATGTTGTAAAAAGCCGCCAGAATGATCAACACTGAAAGCGAGAGGGAGTTCTCGAGCAGCCAATTGAGCAGATCGGGTGTGGTAAAGCCTGTGTAGCCCAAGAAAAGAACAAAAATGGCAGTATAGGCTATGTGCAGCGGCTTGTGCAGGAAAGGGAGCTTGTTTTCAGAGCGGAAAGTCATTGTAAACGTCATGTGCCAACTGGTTTTGTGTGCTAATGCAGCATTAACCTAAAATTGATACACATGTTTTACCTAATTGGATACAAGCTTTTTGAAAAGCTTTAGGCCAGCAGGTCTTTTTGATAAAACACCAGCCTGATTGGGTTGTCGGCAGGGTTTTGTGTTGGGTCGCAATGGTAGCCGAACATTTCCACCCCGTTCATGTAAGGGAGCAGCTTTTTGTAGAAGGTATGGCCTGTGTTTTCGGGGCTGAAAGTGATGTCGTGGTATACGCAGGTAGGTAGTGAGGGCATGCGGCTGAGCTTGTCGAACAGCACGTCGGGCTTGCCCAAGTCGCCTGAGTATACAAGGCGGTTGTCTTCTTCTTCGAAAATATAGGCAAACGACTGCAGACCTTCCGAGTGCAGCCCATAAGTATCAACGGCCTTTATACCTTCAAAATGCTCGAGCGGCATAAAGTCCACATACTTTTCCGGGTCCTTCACCTGTATTTTCAGAAACTCGTATACCTGCGCCTTAAACTGGTCAGTCGGGTACAGAATGGTTGGCTTAGGGGCTTTATCCACTACATGCTTGTGTAGTAGCAAATTGGCCAGGCTACCGCAATGGTCGTTGTGCAAATGGGTGATCAGGATATAACTTACCCGATGTACCAGGTTTTTGTGCACCAGCGTCTGGTATACTGTAAAACCGCAATCAAGCAGAACGCACTTTTCCCGTATCGTCACCAGGGCGGCAGAGTTCAGATAATCGATGTCGAATGCACCTCCTGTTCCTAAGAATTTGATTTGCATAGAATGAAAGTAAATGCTGTTTGGGCCTGAGTTACAGGTATAGCGGTAATTGAAATAAATTGTTGTAATATAATACAATTTTCCTGAACAAATGTTCTAACGCATAGTCCAGTCATTCTCAACTGATTTTGTCGGAAACGCCATTTGCATTAAGCCGTTATATTAAGAACTGGCAAACCCACGTGCACAATGGAAGGACATGAACGACCCGCTGAGGAGAAAACGATGATTACCCACGAGCTGCTGAATCAGGAGTACAAGCGCCTGGAGCTTGATCCGCGCCGCAGCCACATGCACGAACTGATCTCTACCATGCTCTCACACCGCACCAACCACGCAGATGAGCAGAAGGCTTACTATACCATGCTGGAGCGCTTCGGAGATTGGGAGGGAGTGCTGAACGCTCCAGAGGATGAACTTGCCGATGCGGTGAGCACAACCCGCTACCCTTTGCAAAAGGCTCCTCAGATACAGCAGACGCTGCGTATGATAAAAGAGGAGCGGGGCGAGATGAACATCGATTTCCTGGCCGACTTGCCAGTAGAAGAAGCCATGGCCTGGCTGACACGCCTGCCCGGTGTAGGACCTAAGACGGCTACTTTACTGCTACTGTTCAACTTCAAAAAACCGGTGCTACCCGTCGATACGCATGTGTTTCGGGTAAGTCAGCGGGTGGGGCTGATCGGCGCCAAAGTAACTGCCAACAAAGCCCATGATATTTTGCTGGAAATGCTGCCCAAGGATGCCACTGAGCTGTTCAACTTCCACAAGCACCTGTTCTGGCATGGGCAGAAGGTATGCACCTGGTCGTACCCAAGATGCGAAAAGTGCGTGCTAAACGGAATTTGCAACTATTACAGCCAGGTGCGGGCGAAGGGGATTGATAAGGCGGCGTAGCTGGGTTTACAGTTGGAGCCTCATCATGATGTCCGTCTGCTCGTCGTCACCTAACTTGAAAACATGTCTGTCAAATTCGACGAAGCCATTTTTCTTATAGAAACTGATAGCTCTTGGGTTTTCTTCCCAAACACCCAACCAGACATAGTCAACGTTCAGCTGCCTTGCAATATGGATGGCGTGTTCATAAAGTACCTGCCCCACACGTTTCCCGTGGTATGCCTTTAACACATAGATCCTTTCTATTTCAAGGCCTTTGTCGTCTTTCAATTCTGTCTGTGCCTGGCCGGAGTTTAGCTTTAAGTAACCGACTACTTTATCATCAATTGTCGCGAAATAGAATTGAGAGTTGTTATCACGGAGTTCGGCCGTCAGTTTTTCAACAGATAACCCTTCTTCCAGATACTTTTTCAAATTATCCTCTGTATTCCCAACTGAGAAGGTCTCGGAGAAAGTTTGCCTGCTGATTTTTTGCAGTTGAGCAACGTCACTTAGGGTAACTTTTTTTATAGCGATGTTATCCATTCTATTTTCGGGCCTTATGTTGAAGTTGGCACTAGCGGCTTGACTAAACTGCGATTTAATGCATTTTAGGTTTTGTGGATATTTTTTTTTCTAAGTCGCATATGTCTTTAACCAAATTCTCAATTTCACTTTCAGAATAACCGTATGAATTCAGTCCACCACTAAAATGCTTTGGTAATAAAGGTCTTTGGTAATCAGCTTTTCCATGCAACACCTCAAAAACGGAGACTCCTAAATTAAAATCAAGGTGATTGTACGCATACTTTATTTCATACTTTTTGCAACCATTTTTATACAGCCCAATTTTAGTTACACCACAACCATCGCCATCGATAAGCTCGGTTCTGATGTCTAGCTGAACGATCTTCAGAATAGGAGTTCCAATTTGATTAAAGTTATCTAGGTATTCTTTGTGCATTATAATTACTAGCGGATTTGTGCAGCCAATGCCCTTAGCGGAGCAAGGGTTAAAGCTGCACTGGGTTGCACTAAACCTTCGGTAGCTGGTTTTAAAAAGCAGCGGATAAGGGCTATCTTTTGGATTCACATTTAACTTCTAATTTAAGATGAAAAAAAAGAGCCTACCCTTATCCAG
>NZ_QEKI01000023.1 GCF_003096355.1 Pontibacter virosus
TGAGTACTCCACCAAATCGTCTGAGACAATGATAAAAGTGGCCATGATTCACATCATGCTTAACAAACTAACTAAATAAAATCAAAACAGCCTCTAAAAAATTAATTTATGAAAAAACTTAATGTTAGACTCGCTTTTGTTGCGGCCCTAGGAGCCTTTTTTTCATTTATCCCTAATGCGTCATTTGCAACTGACTCTTGTAGCCCTGGAAGCACTGCCACTGTATGTGAAAGTGGCTTTCAAGAAATGAGAGAAGCGATCAAAGAAGCCTGTGGAGATAGATCTGAAAATGTTTTAATTAGAGTAATAGAAGGCTGTTAATTAGATTTAATAAGGATAGAATGCTTAGTTTTCTAAGCCCCTATCTTTGAATTTCGATATTGAATAATATGGCAATCAAACATTTTACAGGGTTAGTTCTAATATGTATAGGACTGTTATCCTGCACGAAGAGCACAGACAAGGAGATTAAGCACAATTTTACAGAAAAGCACATCCCTATTAGCGGCAGCTACTTGAGCTATTACCCGCTTGATTGTGTCATTTATGTTGAAGACGGTAAGGAGATGTTTGCTGGCTTTAATCACTTAGACCACTCCATTGACTTCATCAGCCTTGATGGGAAAGGGCAAAACAGCAGCATAGCTCTCACAAAAGATGGCCCAGACAAAGTAACGAACGTGGGACCATTTACCATGGTATCAGATTCCATTATAATTAATGGCAATTACTTTATGTATGTAGTTGATAAGCAAGGGCGCCGCCTGCAACACTATAATGCACTGAGCCGCCATAGTCAGGTCAGCTTCTCTGGTCTTGATCTCGATAAGTATAGAATAAATTTACCTGATGGTATTGTTGTACAGGCAGGCAAAGGCAACGACTTGATAGTAGCACATCAAAAAAATTCACTGATAGTACCCATGTACAGAGGCGGGAAGAGAACTCAAGCTGACTTTTATGACTCGAATGCCTTTGCTTACGTTAACCTACTACATCGAAACATAGAACCTATACCTGTTAAATTTCCTGAAGAGTACAATAAAGAGTTTTATGGCGAATTGGACAGGCCTGGCTACACGCTTGTAGGCAACAAACTGGTTTACAATTTCCCTGTCTCTTCTACCATCTATACTTATGACATTGAGACAGGCGAGCAAAGCAGTTATAATGCTGACAGCCGTTTCGTTCCCAACCAAACTTCTCCTACCACGCTGGCCGATTACGAAGATACTAGAAAGCAGACAAAACACACTGCTCACAGCAGCCAGTTCTTCCGCATTACTTACGACCCTTATCGCAAGCACTATTACCGCATACAGAAGGGGCAGACAGAAGGCGAGAGCTTACAAAATGTTAGAAATAACAGATACTTCACTGTGATGGATGAAAATTTCAATGTTCTTGCAGAGATCCCGATTGAGGACAGCAATTACAGTTCGAACTACTTGATTGGACGTGAGGGTGTATACTTCCCTCTTATAGACAATGGTATGGGTCAAAACAATTTATCATTTGCCGTGCTTAAGTTTGAGGAAAAATAAATTTCTGAATAGTGAAAAATTTGACTTGTATTTTAAACTATATTTTTAGTTATTGTATTTGTATTTTTAAATTCTCTATTACATAGCTGAAGTACTGAAAAGCGCCATGTGAAAGTATCATTGCAGAAACCACCAGCTTTATGAAGATGTTGCTAACGAGAAGAAGCCTTATAGCCTGGAGCGGATTGTTATTTTGTGCAGCCTGTACGTCTGCGCCTGCGTCCGATCAAACTGCCGCATTACCTGACACTGCTTCTACTGCAGCGGAGGCCACAGCAGCACCAACTGAAGTACAGTTGCTGACTGCAACGCTAAAAACTTTTGAGTACCACTTGCAAGCTAATGGCAAAATTGAGCCATTACAACAGAGCGTGCTGCAATTCAGGCAGGGAGGATACCTACAGCAGCTGCATGTCAAGAATGGTCAATATGTAAGGCAAGGTCAGCTTATCGCTTCACTGGAGAAAGATGCGCTGCAACTGGCGCTGAAAAAAGCACAGTCTTCAACGGCCCTGAAGCAGGAGGCCTATAATGCCCTGCTAGTGGACTACGGCGGTAGCTTTGGCCAACCCGAATCGATAGACCAGAGCCAGAGCGAGCGACTTATTATACGCAGTGGTTTGCGCGAGGCACAGCTACAGCAACAAGAAGCAGCCCTAGCGCTGGCGCACACCGAGTTGAGGGCACCGTTCTCAGGCAGAATAGCAGACTTGAACATAAAGGCAAGCAACATAGTAAGTGCAACAGATCCCATTTGCATGCTCTACTCTGCCGATCAACTGCTGCTCACAGCTGAGGTGCTCGAAAGTGAAGCGTTACGGCTTCAGCTAAATCAAAAAGCCCATATTCATACACTCGCCAACGGCGGCAAACAATACATAGCCTCTGTACATGAAATTAACCCAAGTGTAAGTGCCGAGGGTATGGTGCAGGTGAAGCTTTTGGTACAACAACCTCAGGGCTTGCTTCCTGGCATGAACACAGTGGCATCCATTCGTGTGCCAGTACAAAAAGCCATTGTGATACCGAAAGATGCTGTCGTATTACGCAGTGGCAAAAAGGTAGTATTTGTTGCGCATGAAGGTATGGCTGTCTGGCGTTATGTTACCACTGGCCTCGAAAATGAGCAAGAAGTGGAGGTGCTGGAGGGCTTAAAAACAGGAGACCAAGTAATTATCGCAAACAACCTGCAACTGGAACATGACACACCTGTGCAGGTAAAGCAACAATTGGCTGCTACGCCCCTCTAATACTGCTAGCCTATGCTTCGCTTTCTTCTACAACGACCTGTAGCGGTACTTATGACTCTGCTGGCACTCCTGGTGTTCAGCGTGCTGGCGCTCTGGAAACTACCACTCTCACTCTTGCCAGAGGCCGAAGTGCCGCAGCTCGTTATAAAAACGAGTCTGCCTAATGCCGCCCCAGCAGAGATGGAACAGAATGTGCTGCGCCCCATTCGCAGCGCGATGCTTACACTCGCCAACTTAAAGGAGATCGAAAGCACTGCCGAAACTCAGACTGGCACCATAAAACTGTACTTCGCACACGGTGCTCCCATGCAACTGGCATATCTGGAAGCTAACGAGAAGCTGGACCGCCTGATGAGTGCCTTGCCCCGCCAAATGGAGCGGCCCCAGATCATAAAGCTGAATGTAGCTGACATACCTGTCGCCCGTATCCAGGTGGTTCCCAGGCATAAGCAGTCCCTGGCAGAGGTATCGGAATTGGCGGAGAAAGTGTTGCGTAAGCGCCTGGAGCAACTGGAAGGGGTATCGCTGGTAGACTTAAACGGCACGCGGCAACGGGCACTGGTGGTGGAACCTGATTACAAAGCGCTCCGTGCTTACGGTTTAACTATCGCCAACATCACGGCAGCAATTCAGGCTAATAATCAGGAGTTAGGCGCGCTGTCGGTTAAAGACGGGCATTACCGTTATTACCTCAAGCTCAATGCAAAATTAAAATCACCTGCAGATATAGCACAACTCACCGTACTTACACCAGCAGGGCATATTATTCCCATCTCTAGGCTAGCCCAGGTACAGGAAGGCGAAGTACAACCAACAGGTTACCATATTTTTAACAATCAGGAGGCAGTGGTGATTGCTGTGCACAAGCAGATGCAAGCCCAGATGACAGAGATGATGCCCGCCCTGTATGCTATTGCAGATGAATTTCGCCAGGATTACCCCCAACTCGACTTTGAGGTAACACAGGACCAATCGCTGCTGCTGCAGGAGAGTATAGGCAACCTGCAAGGGAGCTTACTGTGGGGAGGTTTGTTTGCGTTCATTGTGCTTTTCTGTTTTTCTGGCAATGTACGGGTTCCTTTGCTGGTAGGCCTGAGCCTGCCAATATCGCTCCTGCTCAGTTTTCTGGTATTTCAACTATTCGGCATTTCTGTTAATATCATCTCGCTAAGTGGTCTTGCCCTTGGTCTGGGTATGCTGATAGATAACGCTATCATTGTAACTAACCGCATCGGGCAGAAAAGAGCAGCTGGCGTTCCGCTCCTGGATAGCTGTGTAGAGGGCACACGCGAGATGATGGCTCCGCTCACTAGCTCAGTACTGACCACACTGGCTGTTTTTGTACCACTTGTGTTTCTGAATGGCCTTTCTGGTGCACTGTTTTATGATCAGGCTGTGGCGGTGGCCGCCATATTGGCAACTTCTCTGGCAGTGTCTTTTCTGCTGCTCCCTTTGCTGTATCGCCTGCTATTTAAAAACCTCACCACTATACCTGCCGAAGACAGTCGCCTATATCTGCACATACTAACACTGTACAGGCGCCTGCACCATCAGGCAATGCGTCGCCACAAGCTGCACTTGTTTCTGCTACTTTTACTGCTCCCGCTATCGCTTCTGCTCTACAGACTGATTCCGCTGCAGGGCCTGCCATACCTAGACAAACATGACGCAGTTATAAACCTCAATTGGAATGAACAACTGGAGGTGCAAGAAAACAAAAACCGTACTACAGCGCTGCTAGAATCGCTGGATGCTATTGCCTTGCAAAGTGAGGGCGAGATAGGCACCAAACAGTTTTTGCTGCAAGAGAGCAATAACACGACACAGGAAGCCCAACTCTATATCCTGTTTAAGGATGCGGCGCAGAAACAGCAGGGTCTTGCGCTTCTGCAGCAAAAAATTAAGGAACGCTACCCATTAGCTGTTGTTCAGGCTACCGATGCACCTAATGCGTTCGATCGACTTTTTAATGACGAGCGGCCACTATCAGAGTTAAGATGGAGAGGCACAAGCGGCAGCCAACCCATACCTGCTGAAAGCTTACAGGCCCTTACATATAAAGCCAGTCTGTTATCACAACAGAATAACCTGGGAGCGCAACCTGGCAAAGGCACCCTGCAGGAGACAGTTTACAACGTCAGTATAAGACAAGACAGGTTGGCAGCTTACAACATCAACTATAACGAAGTAATAGGTCAACTCCGCTCCCTTTTTGGCAATGTCACAGTAACCGATCTAAAAGATTTCAGCACGATTATACCTGTAAAGCTGCAGGAAAGCGAACAGGCACTGGCTAACAGACTTGCTACTGCTTTTGCTTCCAGCACAAGTGGCAAGGAATATTCGCTAGACCAATTAGTGGAATTGCGATATAGCACTAGCTACCAGAGCATAACAGCCGACAAGTATGGCATCTACCACAGTTTGCTTTTGCCAGATGCTGTGCCTGCTGCCCCTATAGTTAGCACTATAAAGGAAGACGCGCTTCAGCAGGGCCTGCAGGTAAATATAGCTGGTAAGTTTTTAGAAGATCAGGAAAACCTACAGCAGCTGCTTTATGTGCTTTTACTGTCGGTAGTACTGCTATACTTTATACTTAGTGCACAGTTTGAGTCGCTGCTGCAGCCTGTTATTGTGCTGCTTACGCTGCCATTAGGTATAGCTGGAAGTTTACTTCTTCTATACCTGGCAGGTCAGTCACTTAACATCATGTCAGCGATCGGCATGGTGGTAATGCTGGGAGTAATGGTAAACGATGCCATCCTAAAAATTGACAATATCAACCGCCTCCGCAAACAAATGCCACTAAAGTCAGCTGTAGCCAAGGCGGGAGAAGAATCTCTAAAGCCAATCCTGATGACTTCCATTACCACCATTTTGGCTCTGTTGCCTATACTCTTCGCCTCAGGACTCGGAGCAGACCTGCAGCGACCATTGGTGCTATCGGTTATTGGTGGCTTAACGGTAGGCACCGCTTCCGCTACATTCTTTGTTCCGCTCCTGTATACCGCTCTTTATAGCAAGAGGAGAAGCATACAACAACCTGTAGCCGCCTAAAAACAAAAAGCCCTCTCCTTTTCAGAAGAGGGCTTTTGCATATTGTAGCTGTAACTACTACACACTCAGGTATAGATTACGCTCAGAGTATACTTTCACAAAGTAGTCGTCCTGCAGGTCGTCGATGAAGTAGATGGCCTCACCCGTGGACTTCATTTCAGGGCCGAGCTCCTTGTTCACTTCCGGGAACTTGCTGTGGGAGAATACGGGTACTTTGATGGCGTAGCCATTCTTATACGGGTTGAAGTTGAAGTCCTTCACCTTCTTCTCGCCCAGCATGATCTTGGTGGCGTAGTTGATGTACGGCTCGCGGTAGGCCTTGGCAATGAAAGGTATAGTACGCGATGCACGTGGGTTGGCCTCGATCACGTATACCTCTTCATTTTTCACGGCGAACTGGATGTTGATGATACCCACCGTGTCCAATGCCAGGGCGATGCGCTTCGTATAGTCTTCGATCTTCCTGATCACGTTTTCGCTCAGGTCGAACGGAGGCAGCACTGCGTAAGAGTCACCAGAGTGGATACCAGCTGGCTCGATGTGCTCCATGATACCGCAGATATGCACGTCCTCACCGTCGCTGATCGCGTCGGCCTCTGCCTCAATGGCATGGTCGAGGAAGTGGTCGAGCAGCACCTTGTTGCCTGGGTGGTCTTTGAGCAGGTCGATCACGTGGGCCTCAAGTTCTTTCTCATTGATCACGATCTTCATGCTCTGGCCACCGAGTACGTAGCTTGGACGCACCAGCAGCGGGAACTTCAGCTCCTTGCAAAGCTCCAGCGCCTCTTCAGCCGACTCAATCACACCGAACGGCGGGTATGGGATGTCGAGGTCGCGCAGCAGCGAAGAGAACGAACCGCGGTCCTCGGCCAGATCGAGGGCTTTGTAGCTTGTACCGATCACCTTGATGCCGTAGCGGTCCAACTTCTCAGCCAGCTTTAGGGCAGTCTGTCCGCCCAACTGTACAATCACACCCTCTGGTTTCTCGTGCAGAATGATGTCGTAGATATGCTCCCAGAACACGGGCTCGAAGTACAGCTTGTCCGAAATGTCGAAGTCTGTCGAAACCGTTTCCGGGTTGCAGTTGATCATGATGGTTTCATAGCCGCACTCCTTGGCCGCCAGCACCCCGTGCACGCAGCTGTAGTCGAACTCGATGCCTTGTCCGATGCGGTTCGGACCAGAGCCCAGCACCACGATCTTCTTCTTGTCGCTCACCACGCTTTCGTTCTCACCATCGAAGGTGCTGTAGAAGTAAGGCGTCTTGGCTTCGAACTCGGCGGCGCAGGTATCCACCATTTTGTAAACGCGCTGTATACCCAGTTCCATGCGCACAGCATGCACTTCGCTCTCAAGGCAGCGCAGGATGTGTGCGATCTGACGGTCAGCGTAGCCCTTCATTTTGGCTTCACGCAACAACTCGCCCGGCAGGGTTGCTAAGGTATATTTCTCCATCTCCTTCTCCAGCATATCGATCTCCTCGATCTGGGAAAGGAACCATGGGTCGATTTTCGTCAGGTTCTGGATGGTGCTGGTAGGTATACCGATGCGCATGGCATCTTTGATGCAGAACAGGCGGTTCCAGCTTGGGTTCTTCAGGTTGTAGATGAGTTCATCATAATTGGTCATCTCCTTGCCGTCGGCACCCAGACCGTTACGCTTGATCTCCAGGCTCTGACAGGCTTTCTGCAGCGCCTCCTGGAAGGTACGTCCAATGCCCATTACCTCGCCTACAGACTTCATCTGCAAACCCAGTGTGCGGTTGGCGCCCTTAAACTTATCGAAGTTCCAGCGCGGTATCTTCACGATCACGTAGTCCAGCGCGGGCTCAAAATAGGCCGAAGTGGTCTTTGTGATGGCGTTTTTCAGTTCGTCGAGGTTGTAGCCGATGGCCAGCTTGGCGGCGATCTTCGCGATTGGGTAGCCGGTTGCTTTGGAGGCCAACGCTGAAGAGCGGGAAACACGCGGGTTGATCTCGATACCGATGATCGTGTCGTCATCCGGGCTCACAGAGAACTGCACGTTGCAGCCGCCTGCAAACTGCCCGATGCCGTTCATCATTTTAATGGCCAGATCACGCATTTGCTGGTATACTGTGTCGGGCAGGGTCATGGCCGGGGCCACTGTAATGGAGTCGCCGGTGTGCACGCCCATTGGGTCGAAGTTCTCGATCGAGCAGATGATGATCACGTTGCCGAGGTTGTCGCGGAGCAGTTCGAGCTCGTACTCTTTCCAGCCCATGATGCTTTGCTCTACCAGTACTTCATGCACCGGCGAGGCATGCAGGCCGCGTGTCAGGGCTGCGTCGAATTCCTCAGGGGTATTAACAAAACCGCCCCCCGTACCACCAAGGGTAAACGAAGGGCGAATAACGAGTGGAAAACCAATTTCCTGCGCTATCTCTTTTCCTTCCAGGAACGAGGTAGCTGTTTCTCCCTTGCAAACATTTACCCCGAGCTCGAGCATCTTCAGACGGAACTTCTCGCGGTCTTCGGTAGTCTCGATGGCTTTGATGTCCACCCCGATGATTTTGACGCCATATTTCTCCCAAACACCAGCCTTATCGCACTCAATGGCCAGGTTCAGGGCTGTTTGTCCGCCCATGGTTGGCAGCACAGCGTCAATTTTATGTTTCTCCAGGATTTCAATGATGTACTTTTTCTCAAGCGGCTTGAGGTACACATTATCCGCTGTTACACTATCGGTCATGATAGTGGCGGGGTTTGAATTGATAAGCGTCACTTCGATGCCTTCTTCACGAAGGGAGCGGGAGGCTTGGGAGCCCGCATAATCAAACTCGCAGGCCTGGCCGATAACGATAGGGCCAGAACCAATAATCAGAACGGATTTAATACTGGTGTCTCTAGGCATGTGCTTTGGTAGGTATAAATTGCCCAAAGTTACCGGAAAATGTTGGGGCTCACAAACGAAATATGCACCCCAGGTCTATCTTTTTTTAACAAGGGGCATACGCTATACGTGCGCCAAAGCCACAAACTGCCGGCTAATCGCCCTCTTCCAGTATAAAAAGCTCGTTTACAGTCAAGCCAAACAGGTTCGACATTTTGAGAGCGAGCAAGGTGGAGGGCAGGTATTTATTTTTCTCGATGGCATTGATGGTCTGGCGGCTCACGCACAGGGCCTCGGCCAATTGCTCCTGGGTCATGTCTTTTTTGGCCCGCTCTACTTTGATGTTATTCTTCATCAGCCTCGAGCGCTTTGCGGATTTGATGGAGCCTGATCCTAAAATAAATGTAGGTATAAAAGAGCAGCAGCGATAGTGCACCGAGCATCCCCCCGACATCGGGCATACCCATGGCTTTGCCTTCCAGCAGCCTGATCACGTTCGTGAACAAAGGCAGCATCAGTATCCCGACGATCAGGTAGTACACCCCTGTCATAAAAGCCTGGTAACGCAGGTGCTGCACCATCTCGTCTTCTTCCTTTTCTTCCGAGAAATTGAGCAAAGCCAGGCCTATCACAATGGGGTAGTAGACCATCGGGTAGGACCATTCTGTAAAAAAGTTCTGCCTATCTGCTATCAACCCCACACTAAGCAGCGCCATACTCAAAAGCGCCATAACGGGGATACCGATGATCAACACCCAAAGGCCATAGCGCTTATACCTGTAGGGCAGCAATTTTACTTGTGGCAGAACTTCCTTCATAAACGGCTTTTTGAATTATGTACGATTTGATTTACTAAAAGTATAATATATTTTACATAAAGCCAACAATTCTTTACAGATGGACCTGTTAAGGTTTTGCAACTCAACCTAACGATAAGCTTATGGCTGTTAAAAATCCTGAGTAGAGGCACTTCTTCTTTTACTCAACACGGACACGGTGTACCTGTGCCTTCGGAAGAGTGAACCGTTTTATTGATATAATAAAGTAAATCAAATAGAAGGAGGCTGTAATAGTAGCTATACCTAAACCTTGCGCCCGCGCTACGTACACAAGGTATAACCTAAACTGAAAAACCATGGAAACACCACGCGAAGACGATATTATTACCAACTCAGATGAAAGCGAGCGTCTGCCAGACGAGAATCCAGAGCCACTTGAAGGCGTTAAGAAGGAGGAGCGCGACATTATAGACGCTGAGCCGGAAGGTATAGAGGAAGGAGGCAATGCCGCAGCCAAAAACGAAGAGGACACCCGCAAACTTGACGGCAGCAACGCCAATAATCTGAGAACGAAATAAATTATTTTTTATCGCAAAAGCCGCAGATAGCAGCATTGGGTGCTGCTATCTGCGGCTTTTGCGTGTTGCAAGGGCTATTTATTAGCTTCAGAAATCCAAGTAAATATATCTAGCTATATAATAGCAGCATAAACACGAAAGCGGCAGCAAAACATAGCACTATTACAATATTCTAATAGGCTTTTTTATTTTAAAAAAGATTGATTCTACTATAATTATTTATTATTATTAAACTGAGATTCACCGGGTTAACTCCACAGCTTATGGTTTATTTCCAGACAGATTATCTGCTCGTAGAATACCATGTAGCCAGCCATGTGCTGCTTAGTCAGTGGTATGGCAAATGCAGTAGCCTGCAGTACAGGCAGGCGCTCATCAAGCTGATCAGGCTGGCCCGTGAACTGGGCGTGCCTTACGCTATTACGGACAGTCGCCTGCTCGCCCCATTAGCCCCCGATGACCTGGTCTGGACCCGCGATATATACGCACAGGCTTTCAGTCAGCTCCCGCTCAAGCGCGCTGCCTCCCTCCACCCCTTCGACCCGGCTGCCAACCGCCAGTTCCAGCAAGTGTTTGTCAACAGCTCCGACCCGCTCCCCTTCGAAACCAAAGAGTTTGACGACCTCACCTCCGCTTACGACTGGCTTGTTTCCGAAGAATAAGCAGCAGTTGCTGGTTTTGCCTGCTGCCCTGCAAACAGGTAGCCATACCTTGCCTCAAACTTTATTCTGTCTGCTTTCTCCATTATCCGGCTGTAAAAGTTATTGCTTATATTGTCAGGCTAAACACAGGCACACACCCCAACGAGCTTGTGCGTACACCTGAAAAGCACACATGCTATACCTTGTTTTAAAGCTTATCTTACGCGCGGGCCTGTGGGTGTTCTTCCGCCGGTTTGTGGTGCGCAACCGGCACCTGATGCCGGCACGTGGTCCGCTGTTGGTGGTGGCCAACCACCCCAACACGTTCATGGATCCGATCGTGATTGCCTCGCTGCTGCCGCAACAGGTATACTTCATCGCGAAGAGCACGGTGTTCAGCTCACCGCTGCATAACTGGCTCCTTCACCGCATGAACCTCATTCCGATTCACCGCCAGCAAGATGCACCGGGTGTACCAATAGACAATGAAGCCACATTCAAGGCCAGCTACCAGGCACTGACGGAGCGCAAAACACTGCTTATTTTTCCGGAGGGAACCAGCTTCAACGAAAGGCGACTGCGTAAGATCAAGACAGGTACGGCCCGGATGGCGCTGGGCGCTGTAGCGCACTTGCCTGAGGTAGCTGACTTGCAGATACTCCCCGTGGGCCTCAACTACTCCGACCCCACCCGCTTTCGAAGCGATGTATTTGTAAATGTGGGGAAGCCAATAGCAGTCGCCCCTTACCTGGCACAGTACCAGCAGGATGAAAAGGGAACCGTTAACGAACTGACAGACCAGATTCGCCTGCAACTTGAGAAGTTAATAGTAGTGACTCCCTCTGATGACGAGGACGTGCTAGTAAGGCACATAGAACAGGTATACAAAGAAAAACTGGCGTCAAAAACGCCCATAGAAGCCCCCCGCCACGTGCGCGACTTTCTGCTGACAAGGGCAATTATGAAAGGGCTGGCGCACTTTCTGGAAACACAGCCGAGACGGGTGGAGCGGTTTCGGGATAAAATGCGGTCGTATACCCGACAGCTGCAGGAACTGGACTTGCAGCACCTGCCCACAGGGGAGGAGAACAACGTACTGCTTCGTCACACGCTCGTTCGTACCCTGCTGCTGACACTTACCATGCCGCTATACCTGTATGGACTTCTTAACAATTACCTGGCCTATGTCATACCTTCCAAAGTAGCCGATGCGCTGACAGAAGAGCAGGAGTTCAGAGCACCGATCATGCTATCCGTGGGCATTTTCTCATTTCCTATACTATACGCACTGCAGGCAGGTATCTTGTGGCACTTCTGGCCCAGCACCCTATACCTGCTACTATACCTGATCAGCCTGCCGGTGTCGGGCTTTTTTTCGTTGCGCTACTGGAACACGTTGCTGCGTGTGCGGGAGCATTGGTTGCTGCTACGCCTTTTTCTAAGCAACAGCCCGGTTGCAGAAAGCCTGAAGCGGCAGCGTCAGGAGTTGATAGAGGAGCTGGAAAGTGCTAGAAAAGAGTACCTTCACCAGCAAACCGGCAGCCAAAGCCCCGGTTAAAAGCGTGTCTGTTTTTCTTCACCTATACCTGTTTATCTGTTTCGGAGACCCCGCGCATAGTATCCAAACAGGATTTATCCAGTCTATTTCCTTAAAAAAGCTATCTAAATAGCACTAGTTCCGTAAATAGGATACTGAAATCTAATTTTTACAGTATTACAAACAACAAGGACTATGAAAAAGACATTTGTAAACATGCTCGCTCTATCTTTTGTAGCGGCAACGGTAATGACCGGATGTGCAGACACCACTACTACCGGTACTGATTCTACAGATACCGATATGAACGGCACTACAACCGGTACGACTACTGGCACAACAACCACAGGCACTACAACCGGTACGACTACCGGAACTACAACAGGTACTACGACTGGTACTACCACCGGAACCACAACGGGTACCACAACCGGCACAACAACAGGAACTACTACGGGCACAACCACTGGTACAACAACAGGAACTACCACAGGAACCACGACTGGAACTACCACAGGTACTACCACTGGCACTACAACCGGTACAACTACTGGGACCACAACCGGCACAACCACTGGAACGACTACCGGGACAACTACCGGAACGACTACAGGCACCACAACTGGAACCACAACTGGCACAACGACTGGTACAACTACAGGAGGAACAACCACAATGGGTACAGCTCCTAGATAGGAGTTTTACTTAGGCACTGATAAGTAAAAAGGCAAGTACCTCTTCGGTCTTTGCCTTTTTGCTTTTTTAACCATAACCCTTAATTACACCATGCATCAACTGCAACAATACTTGCACCGTGTTTTTACAGTTGACCTGCGAGCCCTGGCCGTGATGCGCATTTGGGTAGCCGGCATCATTATAACTGACCTGGCTATACGTGCCACCGATCTCGAGGCGCACTATTCAAACATGGGTGTATTGCCGCTGCATGTGCTGCATCAATTTGGCTGGCATCCCTACCACTTCTCCTTCCATACCTTAAGCGGGCTCTGGCAGGTGCAGGCCGTACTGTTTCTGATAGCCGCCGTTTTTGCCGTTTTCCTACTCCTGGGGTATAAGACGCGCACAGCCACCATTATTAGCTGGGTGCTGCTTGTATCGCTTCAAAACCGGAACACCTTTATAGCACAGGGAGGAGATGATCTTCTCCGCATGCTGCTCTTCTGGGGTATGTTTCTGCCTTGGGGAAAGTGCTACAGCTATGATGCTGCCAAAGCTCCAAGGCCTGCGTTGCAGCAAACCACCTATTTCAGTGCGGCGACAGTGGCCTACATCATGCAGATTTTCCTGGTTTACTTCTGCACGGCCTTGCTCAAAAACTCACCGGAGTGGCACACCGAAGGCACCGCCCTCTACTACGCCCTCAGCCTCGACCAGATCCTGATGCCCGTCGGCAAACTGATATACCCCTACCCGGAGCTACTGAAATTCCTGACGCTCAGCGCCTGGTATACTGAATTGCTGCTTCCCTTTCTGCTGTTGATTCCCTTTTACAACCATGTATGGCGGCTTGTCGTGGTCGGAGTCCTGTTCATATTCCACATCAGCATCAGCCTGACCTTGTTTGTCGGTCTGTTTTACCTCATTAATATCGCCTCCATCTCCGGTTTGCTCCCGCCACAGGCCATGAACTGGGCGGAGCGAAAGTTCTTCACCTCATTCAGAAGACCATTGTCAGGTCAGTTTCAGCGCATATTCAAAGGCTTTAGAAGTCCGGCTCAGCTGCGGCTGCAGATTAGCATGCAGAAGCCGATGCTTTCCAAGCAACAGTTGCAGTACGCCCGCGAAGGATTTGTAACTTTTGTGCTGATTTACTGCATCTGGTGGAATCTGGCAGGAGCAACTGCCCGGGTGCCCACCATGCCGGATTCTACCACCTGGTTTGGCAACCTGCTGCGCGTAGACCAGCGCTGGGGCATGTTCGCCCCAGCTGTGTTTAAAGATGATGGTTGGTATGTGTTGGAAGGCCAGGCAGCCAACGGCCAGCTTATCGATTTGAACCGTGAGGGGAAGGAAGCAGATTACGCCAAACCTGCCTCCGTTATGAGCATGTTTAAAAACGACCGCTGGCGTAAATACTCTGAAAATTACCTGTTTGTGCACTATGCATTTCTCAGGCCCTACTATTGCAACTACCTGGTGCGCCGCTGGAACGAAGCACACCCAACCAATCCTGTAAAAGAACTGCAGGTAGTATACATGAAAGAGTATACCCTGCCCGATTACCAGCCAGTTGTGCCCCAAAAAGAAGTGCTCTGCATCTGTGCCAATCTACCAGAGTAGACCAATCACAGGTACAGAGCACAAGGTGATGCCTTGATATCAGGTATCAGCACTTTTTGTCGTTGCAGGCGAGTGTGCTGCCTACAGCAGCGGCTACCAGGCCACCCAGCAGGTATAGCCCTACTGTCATGGCGCGGGTACTGTTGGTGCGGTTGCTTGGGTCAGAGCCCAGCCCCATTGGACCGGGCAATAACACAGCGCCTGCCCCTGCCCCGGCTCCCAACAGGCTGCCTCGTAACCAGGTATCTTTGCCGGACCCGGCCAGGCTGTAGTACAGTGAGTTTGAAACCACATCACCCACCATGGCCCAGGTACGCAGGGTGCCTGCGGCAGGCGGCTGCGCACCGGCTTTCTTCATAATCTTTGAAATAGCCCGCATCCCCAGCACATCCATGCGGGGTGCCTCAGGTACCAGTCTGCGCAGGGTTTCATGTGCGATCGTTAAGGAAACGGCCCCTGCCAGTCCGCTTACCAGTGCTTTACTTATTCCCATAGTATTCGCTTCTTCATAGAATTATTGAGGTCTTTGTGTTGCTATACGCAGGATTTGCCTTTGTGCTATAGCTGTACGAAACAAAAAGCCGGGTTAATCACCCGGCTTTTTGCCATATAAATTATCGTTGAAACAACTATCTGTTGCTTCCCAGATTCTTATTCAGGTTTCTGTTCAGCTTGTTTTGTGCGTTGGCACTTTTTGAGCCCATTTTACCCGACTTGTTTTTGTTCATCGAGTTCATGGCTACCCAGCCTGCGCCCAGTGCCAGCAAAGAGCCACCTACTACTTTCTGCGTAGTGCTCAGGCCATTCACTTTGTTCATGGTGCTGTTGCCAAACTCCTGCAGTTTGCCTGTCAGGTTGTTCAGGTTTTCTTTCTTGAAAGTGTCCTTCCAGTTCGATTTGCCTGAAGCAGACGATTGGCTGCTTCCAGATAAGTTTCTGGCTGACGACTGGTTTCTGTCGCCCATGCTTGAAGCTGAAGACTGGCTAGAGCCAATATTCGATGTATTTGGTTGTGAGCTGCTCTGAGCTGATGGATTCTGATTCGATTGCGAATTCTTATTCGTTTTGTTTTCCATAGTTAAGTTTGTTTTAATTAAACACATGTACACCTCGTCATACGTCCACAGTTGGCTTGATGAGACAGGGTGTCAGACTTATATGTATCGGATTTTGGAGTGTAGGGTTTCACATGCCTCTCATATTCCACGCTGCGCACAAGTCAGGCCTGCAATAATCATATGCGCACCAGCAGCCCAGCAACAAGGCGTATACAGAGATTGTGAGTCTATCCGTAAGCAGTCTAAAGGCTGTACTTTTTAAACCAGGCCATTGCTTATACCTATATCTATGTGCTTACTTACAACTGATGCACCCGCAGCTTTTTGAGGGCTTCTCTTAACTCGGGTCGCTCGTCCTCCTCTACCTCCTGCATCGCTTTTTGTGGTTGATAGAATTGTAGAATGTTTTGTCTTAAAGCAGGGCTCGTGTTTTTGAAATCAGATTTGGCAAGTTTTTGTAGCAGTTCAGCGTACGTCTCGTCCGTTAGTTTGTAGTCGCCGGGTTTCACTGGCTCCCCCGTGTCGAGCTGCATATTAGCCAGCTTTAGTTGGCCTTGTTGCCTGAGCTGCTTTATAAGTTCTGTGTAATTCTCGACGGTGGTGTTAAAGCTATGATAGAATAGTTTCTCTGCCTCGGGGGTTGGCGGCTTAAAGGCAAGTGTCCGGAAAGGCCCTAGTTTGGGGAGCACCTTAATGATCCAGGCTGCGAAACGAGCGAATATATTAGGTCTATCGTAGTCTGTGCCATAGGTCTTGTTAAACTCCGCACGCTTCATGTGGTAGTGAAATTTGTTGCGGGTTATACTTGGGCTTGCCTCTTGTATGTCACTTTTCTTGGCCTGCCAGGCGGCTTTGGTCAGGTCAGGTATAAAACCACGAATGGTATAGCGGTAGGTCCCGATCGCCAGCGGCACGTTCATAAACACGTCGTTCAGCTCAAGCCCATACGTTTCCAGAAATGTGCGTTCCAATAACTCCTTCGACACCTTGAACCCGATAAAAGACTGGTATTCCTCAGGCGCGTAATTGCCTCGTGCCACCTGCAGCACGTCAAAGCCGAACTCTGTTTTGATGTGCGACACGGCATCTTGAGCATACGTTACCTCTTTCCCATGCTCAGCTCCAACCTTAGGATACACCAGCGCCACCGCTTTGTTGGTCCCCAATGGGTGCCCGTGTATGTCGGCATTGTAGTGCGACAAGGCGCCAAGCGCAAAGCTGTACTCTTCTATTGTAGTGGATGATTTGATGAGGTTTTCTACAAAATCACCACTGTGAACATAGTGGGTCAGGTCTGTGAAAAAGGTGTTGCCAAACGGAAAGTAGCCCATGTCCTGCACAATAGAACCCCCATAGGCATGTGCATGCGCCTGTTGCAGATCCTCGTCTGTCGCGTTGGGAAAACGCTTGCGCAGCAGGGGCTCGATAGAGTCTTTCCAGGCAGCATCGATAATGGCCTGGTGCGTGAGGACGCCATAGGCGCGCGCAGTGGTCGTCGTTAGAAACAGGTATATAAACAGGGCCAAATAGCTTAGCCTCTTAAGGGTGCAGTTCATGATAGTAGGTATGCGTCAGGCATTATACGCAGAAGCTGCACAATAGATAGTATAGGAACTATATTCTAGGGGGAAGCACGCAGCTCTTTCCGGGCTCTGAGGTAGCTCATCACTTCTACAATGCTGATCCCCAAAAGAACCCACATGGCGCCTAGGAGAAAGCCCGCCAGTACATCCGACAGAAAATGCACCCCCAGGTATATTCTGCTGAAACCTACCAGTAAAATCAACACCCCGGCTCCGGCCAGTACGACGTTGCGCGAGCGCCTACGGTGCAGGTGGCGGTACCCGAAGTAGGCCAGTATACCCCACAGCGCCATGCTGGTTGTGGCATGCCCGCTCGGGAATGAAAAGTTGTGCTCTGGATAGAAAGCCACCTCGGTGGGGCGATCGCGGCTTATAAACTTCTTTCCATACTGCACCGACAGTCCTGTACCCGCCATCGTAAGCCAGAAAGCCAGCACCGCTGTGTAGCGCCGGTTGTATAAGAACACAATGGTGGCCAGCCCGCCGATGGCAAACACCGCTTCCCGGGTGCCCAGTTGCGTGAGGGCATAGAAGGTCTGGCTCAGCCACTCGCTGCGCATGTTGTAAAGGAAGGTCGTGAAAGCTTGGTCAATATGTACCACTCCCTCCGATTCGACCACATCTTCGGTCAGTTGGGAGAGCAATGCGGCGTTGAAGCCTATCACCAGCAGCAGGATAGAGAGCGGCAACCCAATAAAGCTGGTGGTATCGAAGCGGCGCAGCAGAAACCGGGCAAGCCCCGGAAATCGCTGGTACAGCCGCTGCACCAGTGGTTGCTTTGCCAGCCAGCCGCGGATAGCTTGGAAGAAATATGTCAGAAAGTGGAGCATAAAGGAAAAATCCAACTCTTATACGCAATCTTCTCAATTCGATATACGCAAAAGAGCATTTACCCGCAAAAAATAACTGTTTACATGGCAGAATGATTTATTAACAACTAATTAGCTCTATATAAAGTACATATTGAACATGAGAGGGTTTGAAAATATGTACGACAAACTCCTGCTCGGTGTAGGAGTCGTATTGCTGGTGATGCTGTGGGTACAGTTTCCGGCTATGCCCGAGATGAATGCGGAAGATCATGTTCGCTACACCTCGGACGAAGCCAGGACGGTTATGAACTCAAAAGCCCGGTTTCTGAAGCCCTCCAAGACACTTTCTCCCCGCCAGGTTATCAAGATTCAACTCCACGCCCTGCAAAGAAACGATATGACCGATAGTGGCATCATCACGGTTTTCAATTTCTCGTCGCCAACCAGCCGTGTTAGTTTAGGACCGCTCAACCACTTCCGGATGATGGTGCGTGACCCGGCCTATAGCCCCATGCTCAACTTTGTTTCATACAAACCCGGAAAGATGGTGATAACAGACAACACGGCCTATCAACTCGTGGTCATCAAAGGGGCAAATGGGGAGCAGGTACCTTATCTGTTCATACTAGCCAAGCAGCGGAAGGGCATGTACAAAGGCTGCTGGATGACAGTGGGGGTTGCCCGCCAGGACATAAGCCGCCAAACCAGCCTGATCTAAGGGCTATACCTGTAGACTTATACTTTTCTTACAAAGGCAATTCCATTTTGATGTCGGCACGCTCGTAAATGCTGGGCGGCATCGGCACTTCCACAAAACCTAATCTGCGGTACAGGTTCAGGGCCGTCTCAAGTCTTCTGTTTGAAACCAGGTATACCATACGGGCACCGACTTCACGCGCCTTTTGGATGGCCGCCTCACCTAAAAGCTTCCCGATCTTCAGGCCCTGCGCCTTGGGGGTCACCGCCATTTTAGCCAGTTCATATACGCTCTGTCCATCGTTAATCAGCGCACAAGTTCCCACGATCTCGCCTTGGTAGTTCGCCATCAAAATAAAACCTCCTTTGTCGATGATGTAGCTTTGCGGATTACCCAACGATTTGTGGTCGGCCTCTTCCATTACAAAATAACGGGTGATCCACTCTTCGTTGAGGGCCCGGAACGCGCTGGCGTGCTGTGGTTCAAAATCAAGTATCTGTACGGTAGCTTCTGTAGTAGCCAAGTGCATAAGGTATTCTAATTTGCCACAAAGGTACGGCTATACCTGCATGATTGTCAACCAAAAGAAATTTACCTTTCACCGCACTCTTAGTTTTCCCCACGCAACAGCTGCCCTCGCAGCTCACCGTTTGGGTAGGTGCTGCTGTGTATGTTCAGGTACCACCTGCCGTCGAGCAACTGCTCTTCTTCCGTCGGGGTTAACTCCCTTGTCGTGCCCGTCATTGAACCGGTATGGCTGTCTGTGTGATTTTCGATCGGTATCACGACAGGAGCATTCTCGGTAGCAAGAGCCGGACCATGAAAGTGTATGCCTACTGTGTTGTCATCCGCACTTCCGAGCGTCCAACTGAAATTATACGTCAGTATCCGGGTGCTCCGGTCGTAGGTAGCGGTGAGTGAGCCCGATCCGCTTGTGGCTACGGTCGGCACCTCATTTTCGCCGGACAGCTCTACATTGGTAAATTCAATTTCACTTTCGAGCATGTCATCCGTCTCGTCATCGTCGCAGGCATAGGCAAAGCCACTCAGTAAAACCAACAGATAAAATACTGCCCTTCTTATACTTAAATCCTCACGTTTCATAAGACAACATTTTAATATATTATAAATCAATCCCTTACATAGTTTACTCGAATGATCGCCAATTGTTAACTATCAGGTATAATTTGATATTCCATTTGATCCTATTCCATCCTTTCGGAGCGAAGTCAGGTATAAGATGATCGACCAAAACTTTTGTTCTATGTCCGAATCCATCCCACTTTGGTTGCCGATCGCCTATACCTTGTTTTTGCTGGTACTGGTGCCGGTGTATTGGAAGCACTATGGGCCGGGCAATTTCCTGTGGTTTTCGGATGTGGCGCTGTTCTCGGTCGGCATCGTGCTCTGGACGGAAAACCAACTTTTGCTGAGCATGATGGCGGTGGGCGTGCTGGGACTGGAACTTGTCTGGAACCTGGATTACTTCGGGCGCCTGCTCACCGGCAAAGAGCTTCTGGGCCTGAGCGATTATATGTTCCACCGGGACAAGAGCCTGTTTTTGCGCGGACTGTCGCTGTTTCATGTATTCCTGCCGGCCATCGTGATCTGGCTGCTCATTGAATGTGGTTATGACACCCGCGCCATCTGGTACCAAACGGCACTAGCGTGGGTGGTGCTGCCACTCAGCTATTCCCTCACCGACCCCAAAGAGAACGTGAACTGGGTATACGGCTTCGGCAGCGAACCTCAGACAGCTATACCAAAGGGGCTGTACTTTGCATTGTCCATGCTGTTTTTCCCGATTTGCATCTTCATACCTTCACATTTCATTTTGCAATGGGTGTTTAACTGAGCATAAAAAAGCGGGCATGACCCGCTTTTTTTACTCACCTTAAACAAACAGTTAAATATTCTGAGGCGCATTCGCATCTGGCACTTTCACTTTCTCCGAAGTCTTCAGTCCTGATACTACCTCAATGTTGATGCCGTCTGACAGGCCGGTTTTCACTTCGCGTTTCTCAAAAACCTGCGGAGCAGTCTCCACTTCCACAAACGACTTGTCTTTCTCAAACTTGAGCAGGCTCTCCTTTACTGCCATTACTTTTTCGCGCTTGTCGAGTACGATATCGGCGTTGGCGCTATACCCTGCCCGGATAAAGTCCTTCTCGTCGAGCAGCACTTTGGCGCGGATCGGAAATTTGATGGAGCCCTCTTCCAGCACGCCTTTCGGGGCAATGTACTCGAGCTTGGCATTGAACACGCGGCCTTCGATAGCGCCGATAGTCAACAACAGGTCCATGTCTTCTTTTAGCTTACCCACTTCCGACTCGTCGATCTTGCCCTCAAATATCAGGGTGCGCATGTCGGCTACCGAGGCGATGGTGGTGCCCTCATTGAAGTTGTTGCGCTCGATAATGGAGGTACCCACTTTAACCGGAACGTCCAACAGCATGCCGTCGATGGTGGAGTAGACTAAGTTAGAGGCCTGCCCGCTGCGTTTGGAAGCGCCTTCGCGTACGAGTTGCAGGTTGCTCTCCGCCGACTGCAGGGCTTCACGCTTCAGGTTATAGTCAGCTTTAAAGCGGCGGTACTCCTGTTCGGCGATCACCTTCTGCTCGTAGAGCTGCTCGTGGCGAGCCAGTTCGCGCCTGGCCTCTTCGAAATTGATGCGTGCTGTTTCCAGCGTATTCTGAGCGTTGTTCACGTTCACGATGTTCGGCACGATCTTGATCTTGGCCAGTAGTTGCCCTTGCTTCACGATCTGCCCGGCCTCCACGTACAGTTCTTCCACGATGCCCGACACCTGCGACTTCACCTCCACTTCTTTGCGCGGCACGATGGAGCCGGTGGCCACCGTCTTCTTCACGATGTCTGTCTCAAAGGGCTCTTCCGTTTTATACACAATAGGATCGGTGTTGGCTTTGTTGTAGAAGTACCGTCCCAGCCAAACAGATGCGGCCAGTATGACAATCACGAACAGTCCGATAAAAACCTTTTTCATAGTGGTTATTCAATTATAATCTTGTTGATTTGATGCTATAATTACTCTTCCTGCAGGGCTACGACCGGATTCACACGGGCCGCCTTGGTGGCAGGTATAAGCCCAGCCAAAGCGCCGGCCACCACCAGTAACACAGTCGCCGTCACAGCCACAGTAGGGTTTACTTCAGGCGGCCCGAAGAAGCCCGCCTGCACATTATTATCCACCATAAAACCCTCGATGGTCGCGATAAGCCCGGTGCCAGCCAGCAAACCGATGTAGCCCGCAAAACCCGTGATCACGATGGACTCCTGTATGATCAGGCTCACGATAGAAAATGGCGTTGCGCCAAGTGCCTTGCGTATACCGATCTCCTTGGTTCGCTCTTTCACCACGATAAGCATGATGTTGCCCACCCCGATGATACCGGCGATGATGGTGCCGATGCTCACCAGCCAGCTAAAGCCCGCTATACCTGCAAACAGCCCCTGCACATCCTGAAACTCTTTCTCCACATTGGCCGAGCCGAAAGCCTTGAGGTCGGTTGGGGCTACTTTGTGACGTTTCATCAATAAAGCTTTTACTTTCTCCTCCACCACCGCGGCCGGCACACCGGGCTTGGGCGTCATGGCGAAGAAGTTCACCTGATTGGGCTGGTTAAAGGCCTGTTGCAAGGTCGTGTTAGGTATAAAAATGGTCTGGGCGTCCTGCACCACGTCTTCGTCTTTGCCTAGTGGCTTGAAAGTGCCCACTACCTGAAAGTAAATACCTTTGATGCTGATATACTTGCCGATTGGGTCATCGCCTTCCCCAAACAAAAGTTCCAAAGTACGCGGCCCGACCACGGCTACTTTGCGGCGCTCTTCCACATCTTTCTGGTTGATGAAACGGCCACTTACCACATTCGTCGGCTTGACGTGCAGTACCTCTGGCGTTTCTCCGTTCACGGTAAAAGCTGAGCTTTTGGTACCGTATACCACTGAGAAGCTACCTTGTAGTTGGTTGCTCGGCGCAATCACACCTACCTCCGGTACAAATGTCCGAATGGCTTCTATATCGTCGTTCGTCATCTGGATGAAGCGCCCCGCTTTCAAGCCCATGTAAGGCACACTGGTGCGCTGCGTCCACACAAACACTGCATTCTTGGCCACGTTAAACTCAGCCGTTATACCTTTCTCCAGTCCGCGACCAGCACCCAGCAAAAGCACCAACATGAAAATGCCCCAGAACACCCCAAAGGCAGTCAGCGCCGTACGCAGCTTATGCTTTTTTACGGTGTTATAAATCTCGGTCCATTTATCAATGTCGATCATAGTTGGATTGAGTGAGTTAGTGAATTTTGATTTAGTGAATGAGTGACCTTTTATTTATTAAATACTTCTAATGTCTTTCCTGTTAGCTATACCTTATGAAATTCTGAACGAAATATCTGAGTATGAAAATTAATCACTCATCCACTCCACCACTCATTCACAATTCTAACTTGCCCTCAGCGCTTCTATCGGTTTAATCCTAGCAGCTTTGAGAGCTGGCATCAGCCCGGCCAGGGCTCCTGAAATCACCAGCACCGCTGTTGCCGCCAGCGCTACGCTAGGGTCTACTTCCGGATTGGCGAAGAAGGGCGCTTCCGCACCAGACGATTCCATTAAGTACTCCAAGCCAGCGAGCACACCTGTGCCTGCCAGCAAGCCGAGGTAACCCGAGAATGCCGTAATCACCACAGACTCCTGCAGGATCAGGCTCACGATGGAGAAGGGTGTTGCCCCCAGGGCTTTGCGTACCCCGATTTCGCGGGTACGCTCCTTCACGATGATCAGCATGATGTTGCTCACGCCCACAATGCCGGCGATTAGAGTCCCTATGCCCACTATCCACACAAATATCTTGATGCCATTGAAGAGCCCCATCACTTTCAAAAATTCCGCCTCTGTATTCTCTACCCCAATGGCCATCTTATCTTCGGTCGAAAACTTGTGACGCTCAGCCAGCAAATTGCGCAGACGGTCTTCCATGTCTTTGGCACTCACGCCTGGTTCGGCTACCAGCGCCATCATCTGGACTTGGTTGGGTTGGTTAAAAGCGGCCTGCAAGGTCGAGAAAGGGATGTACGCCCGCTCTTCGCGGCGACTGCTGTTATTGCCGCGCATCTTAAAAGTGCCTACCACTTTAAAGTGTATCCCTTTGATGTTGACGTATTCACCCACCGGATCAGCCTCTCCGAAGAGTACTTTGCTTACCTGATCTCCTATCACGACCACTTTGCGTTTTTCACGCTCGTCAATCTCGTTTAGCAATCGGCCTTTGAACGGAATTTCGCCGTTGATTTTCAGGAAGCCCGGCTCGGCGCCAAACACCTGGTAAGAGCCATTCTGTGTTTTGTAATTGATGGTGAACTCGCCCATTACCCGGTTACGCGGTGACAGTATCTGGACGTTGTCCACGTCGCGGTGCACCGACGCTATATCCTGGTTGGTTAGTTTGATCTCACGGCCCGGCGACATGCCCTTGTGGGCCAGCGCTGTCTTGCCAGTCCAGATGTAAATACTGTTCTTGGCTCCGGCTCCGAAGCGGTTGTATACCCCATTCTCCAGGCCCTTACCCGCGCCCAGCAACAGTACCAGCATAAAGATGCCCCAAAACACGCCAAAGGCGGTCAGGAACGTGCGCAGCTTGTTTTTCTGCATCGTCCCTAGTATCTCCTGCCATTTGTCGAGGTCGAACATCTTTTTTGTTGTTGATTGTTAACTTGTTAATTGCTGTAAGATCTAAGCATCCTTAACTCTTGGCAGCTACAGCTTCCGCCGCCAGTATGGCTTCTTCCGCATTTTGCCCATGGTCGTTGTGCACGATCAGGCCGTCTTTGAGTCGGATGACGCGGTGAGTCTGGGCGGCAATGTCGTTTTCGTGCGTCACGATCACCACGGTCATGCCTTTGCTGTTCACATCTTTGAAGATATCCATCACGTCATAAGAGGTCTGCGTGTCGAGGGCGCCTGTCGGTTCGTCGGCCAAGATCAGTTTGGGCTGCGAAATAAGCGCTCTGGCAATGGCAACCCGCTGTTTCTGCCCACCTGACATTTCGTTGGGCGAGTGCTCTGCCCAGTCTTTCAGGCCCACCATGTCGAGGTACTCCAGTGCCAGTTTGTTGCGTTGTTTGCGGCCCACGTTCTGGTAATAAAGTGGCAAGGCTACATTCTCCATGGCATTTTTGAAAGAAAGCAGGTTGAAGGACTGGAACACAAAGCCCAGAAACTTATTGCGGTAGTAAGCCGCTTTCGAAGCCGACAAATTCCGGATAGGTGTACCCGCTAAGGTATAGCTGCCGCTGTCGTAGTCGTCAAGGATGCCGAGAATATTGAGCAAAGTGGATTTGCCGGAGCCCGAGGAGCCCATGATCGAGACCAGTTCGCCTTCCTCTATGTGCATGTCAATTCCTTTGAGCACATGCAGTTTGTTGTGCCCCACCGCGTAGTATTTGTGTATATTTTCCAGCTGTATCATAGGCGGCAGACAAAAATAATGGCAAATAAAGTACAAGTATTTACTAAACAAGGTGCGCTATATAGTACTAAGTTTTCTAAATACTATACCTACAGGAAGATTATATCGATTGATAGGTATAGTTTGTCTATCAATGGATTATCCATTCTCGGAGTAGTTCTGATTACCCTAATCCTTATTTAAGTTAAAACGAAACTAAATACCTGACTATTTTACCCTGTTCATGATAAAGATGAGATGGACAGGCAAGAGGTTGCCTGCGCTTTGGAAAATAATTTACTTGTTATACCTCACCTGCGTAGAAAAGCTATGCACCAATCAGACCTGCCCCAGCCTATCCTCTTTCATCCTTTGAAGCATCACCTGGGGTACATCCGGCAGTTCATACAGAATAATGTAGAGGCGGAGGATGCATTTCTGAGGGCACAGCTCAAGACGGTAGGCAGTTCTCAGCTCGACCTATACCTGGGTGAGTTATCCGCTCAGCTGATTGCAGATGAAACCATCCTATACCTGCAAAAGCACCACAATTTTGATCCAGAAGCATACCGGCTATTTCTATCAGATAAGGAGTCAAGCTATGGGTTAATCACATTGTCTGACGGGAGCAAGTGGGTGTTGCGTTGGGGCGTAGTCGAAGGAAGGCACGTGCATCTTCACCCGGCCAGGTATAGCCAGTATACGATCAGGGTGAAGGCAAACATCCTCAAAACAGCTGTGGCAGTGCAAGTGGCGGTTCGAAGGTATAAACAACCACTGAGTTTGGCGCTGGTTAACCAGGTGCGTACCCAGTGGCTGGAACTACCTCCCATACCTGCCTCCTTAAGGAGCGGAACATTTGAAAGATTGGTCTACTTGCTCGACGACAAGGAAACCAGTTAGTTGGCAGTTCGGCTAAAGACCATTCGGTTGTTGACTTTTGTATACTTAAAGTCCTCATCGCCTCTGAACATGGCCCTTTGCAAGTTCATGTTATTAGCCACTTTGGTGTACTTGAAGTTAGCTAAACCCCTAAAGTCTGCCGCCTTAAAATCAGCGTCTCCACTGAACTTGGCATATTTGAAATTCGCCTCTCTTTTGAAAGAAGCATTCCCGAAACTTGTCTCCTCAGGGAATGCCACATACTTGAAGTTGGCCTCTTCATCAAACTTCGCATTACTGTAATCGGCTGATTTCGAAAACTTACTATACTTGAAGTTTGCCTCGTGCCGGAAATTGCTGCCTGCAAAAAATACCTCTTCTTTGAACTTCGAGTACTTGAAAGCACTATATCCTTCAAACACGCAGTTCTCGAAGCGGACTGCTTTGTCAAAATTGGTGTTATACACTTCGTTTTTCTTGTTGAGGAGCTTTATATCCTGGTTATCCGGATTGTAATAGGCCAGTACGTCGTCTTTGAAAGTGCAGTTCACAAAGGTCAGGGGTACTTTTACGGTGCTGGTATACTCCTTTGTGCTATTCTTACTGCCTGCTTTTTTCTCGAGGCGCATGTTGTCCAGGCGTGTCAAGTCCAGCAATCCCACGATCACAGCATCTTTATAAGTCATAGCCTCGCCACGGTTTATCTTAGTGATGATTTCTGAGGCATTTACTTGTGTTTGTGCCCAAGTTAAGAAAGGCACTGCCAGCAGAAGCAGGAATAGGAATGATTTTTTCATGGTTTTAAGGTATAAGTTTGGAGTCGAATATCAGCTTATACCCTCTAGATGAAGCAAGTCCATGAATGGTTGCCTGACTACATTTTTTATTCTTCCAGAAACTGCACGATGGTGCGCGCCACAATCCAGTAGATGAGAAAAGCGAGGATGAAAACGGTGCCGAACAGCAAGACCTTTTCCAGCAGGCTGGAGCTAATTATCTGGCAGGTATAACTCGCGACCAAAAATGGCAGCAGGATGCCGAGCCCTATCATGATTTTCAATGCTTTGTCGAAAGATGGTTGCGGCTCGTTCAAAGCTACATTTGGCTTAAGGTTTCATGTTTTAATACAACGTAAAACCTCACAATAGGTTTATCATCGCTATATAGTTATAAAACAAAACAGCACCACTCTTTTCGAGTGATGCTGTTTCTGCTTCAATAATTAATTCTTAATTAGATATGCAGGGCGCGGTTTTCCGTCGCGGCCAGGCAAGCCTCTTTGATGGCTTCTGTATACGTTGGGTGCGCATGGCTCATACGGGAAATGTCCTCTGCCGAAGCACGGAATTCCATCGCTACTACTGCCTCTGCAATCAGGTCGGCTATACGCGGACCGATCATGTGCATACCCAGGATTTCGTCAGTCTCCTTGTCAGCCAGTACCTTCACGAAACCATCCGTGTCCATCGACGCTTTGGCACGACCCGATGCTTTGAACGGGAACGAACCGGTCTTGTAAGCACGGCCCTGCTCTTTCAGCTGCTCTTCAGTATAGCCTACGCCTGCCACTTCCGGCCAGGTATACACCACACCCGGAATCAGGTTGTAGTTGATGTGCGGCTTCTGTCCTACGATGGTCTCTGCCACAAACACGCCTTCTTCTTCGGCTTTGTGGGCCAGCATCGCGCCACGCACCACGTCACCAATGGCATAGATGCCCGGCACGTTAGTCTCCAGGTGGTCGTTTACGGCAATCATACCGCGCTCTCCCATCTGCACACCGGCGTTCTCCAGACCCAGTCCTTCAGTATAAGGCTTGCGGCCCACCGAAACCAGCACGTAGTCGCCGTCAAACGTAACTACTTCGCCTTTCGGATTCTCAGCCGTCACAGTCACGGTTTCGCCTTCGTTGGTAGCGCCTGTTACTTTGTGGTTGAAGAAGAACTCGAAACCCAATGTTTTCTTGAGCACACGCTGCAGCTCTTTACCGAGCGAACGGTCCATGGTCGGGATGATTGAGTCCATGTACTCCACCACCTGTACTTTAGTGCCTAGGCGGGCATACACAGAGCCCAGTTCCAGACCAATCACACCCCCACCGATCACGATCATTTTCTTCGGTACCTCTTTCAGTTCCAAAGCTTCTGTAGACGTAATAATGCGCTTCTTATCGATTGGCAGGAATGGCAGCGCAGTTGGCTTAGAACCCGTCGCGATGATGGTTTTGTCTGTCTCGATCTGCTGCTCCTGGCCGTCTATACCTGCTATTTTGATGGTGTTCTTGTTCACGAAAGAACCCATACCATAGTAAGTATCGATCTTGTTTTTCTTCATCAGGAAGGCGATGCCGTCATTATTCGACTTCACCACGCCCGCCTTGCGGTTGATCATCTGCTCGATGTTCACCTGCAGGTCATTCAGCTCAATGCCGTGCTCCTTAAAGGTATGCGCCGCGTTGTGGTAATGCTCTGATGAATCAAGGAGTGCTTTGGAAGGTATACAGCCCACGTTCAGGCAGGTACCGCCCAGCACATTGTACTTCTCTATAATAGCGGTTTTCAGGCCCAGCTGCGCGCAGCGTATAGCCGCCACATACCCGCCAGGACCAGAACCGATTACGGTTACATCGTATTTCACTTTTTTCTAGTTAAGAGTTAAAAGTTATGAGTTAAGAGTTGTTCTTTTTCGAAGTAAGAATGATGCTACTTAACATCTTTTGCAACTCAATACAGTCTTTGTGAATACTTTCAAAGGCTGCTGTTTCAATTAAATTAACTGCATGTAGCAGTCTTAACCAATAGCTTGTTTCCCGTACCTCTTTCAGGGCTATATGCAGCTTATGAATAAAATCAGGTTTGGATTGCGCGGCTACAGCTTCTTCTGTATTTGCCCCTGTCGATGTACCGCTTCTGACCAATTGCTTAGCGAGTATAAACTCCTGTCTTTGGTCTTTCAGGTATAAATAAAGCTTGGTAATCCTAATGGCAAACTGAAATGATTTTTGAGCTATAATACTATCAGCCATGGTTTTAGATAGTTAAAAGTTTAGAGTTATGAGTTAAAAGTTAATTACGAAGATTTTAATCATTCATTTAAACCAACTTTTAACTCATAACTTTTAACTCTTAACTACTTTATACGCCAAGAAGCAATCTCATCGGATCTTCGAGCAGTTCTTTCACACGCACCAGGAAGCTCACTGACTCACGGCCGTCGATGATGCGGTGATCGTAAGAAAGGGCCAGGTACATCATTGGGCGAATCTCCACTTGTCCGTCCACGGCTACCGGGCGCTGCACGATGTTGTGCATACCTAGTATAGCCGACTGCGGCGCGTTGATGATCGGCGTTGACATCATGGAACCGAACACACCACCATTGGTGATCGTGAAGGTACCGCCTGTCATCTCCTCAATTGAAAGCTTCCCATCGCGTGCTTTCTTGGCCAGACGGATTACTTCTTTTTCAATGCCATCCAGTGTCAGACTTTCCGCGTTGCGAATAACCGGCACTACCAGACCTTTTGGTGAGGAAACAGCGATCGACACATCCACGAAATCATTAAAGATCATGTCGTTGCCATCGATCTGTGCATTTACAGCAGGCCACTCCTGCAGGGCGACCGTACAGGCTTTCGTGAAGAAGGACATAAAACCTAAGCCTACTTCGTGTTTCTCTTTGAACTTATCTTTGTACTTGGCACGGATGTCCATAATCGGCTTCATATCCACCTCGTTGAAGGTAGTCAGCATGGCCGTTTCGTTTTTCACTTGTACCAGGCGGCGGGCAACTGTTTTGCGCAGTGAGCTCATCTTCTCGCGGCGCTGGTTACGCTCGCCTGAAGCAGCTGGCGCGGCGGCAGTTTCCTGCTTAGCAGCAGGAGCAGCGGCAGGCTGTGCAGCAGGTCTTGACTGAGCACCCATCGCATCTTCTTTCGTAATGCGACCGTCGCGGCCTGTACCTTGCACATCAGCTGGGTTGATGCCTTTCTCCGAAAGGATCTTGCCGGCAGCCGGTGATGGTGTGCCGGAAGCATACGCCTGGGCACCAGATGGAGCAGCAGCGGCTGGCTGAGAAGCCTGCTGGGCAGCAGGAGCGCTTGGTTGAGCGGCTGGCTGAGCAGCGCCGGCACCTGCACCCTGCACAATGCGGCAAAGCAATCCACCGATCTCTACCGTGTCGCCTTGCTGGGCTACGATCTGCAGCGTACCTGCGGCTTCAGCCGGCAATTCAAAAGTCGCCTTGTCTGACTCCAGTTCAGCAATTACCTCATCCATTTCTACATGGTCGCCGTCGTTTTTCAACCAGCTGGCAATCGTCACCTCCGTGATGGACTCGCCTACGGTTGGCACGCGCATCTCTTTTGTCTCACCGGCACCCTGTGCAGCGGCAGGAGCAGACTCCTGTGCAGCCGGGGCAGCGGCAGTTGCAGTTGGTGCAGCAGTTTCTTGTTTAGCGGCTGGAGCAGCAGGGGCGCCACCAGCTTCGCCGTTTTGCTCGATGCGGCAGATCGTGGCACCCACCTCAATGGTATCGCCTTCCTGCGCAACGATGCGTAAAATGCCTGCGGCTTCTGCTGGCAGTTCGAATGTGGCTTTGTCAGATTCCAGCTCCGCAATCACCTCATCCATCTCTACCCGGTCGCCGTCTTTCTTTAGCCACTGGGCTATGGTCACCTCAGTGATGGACTCACCTACGGTAGGCACTTTAACTTCTAAGCTCATATTTTCTATCGATTATGAATTACGAATTAAGAATTACGAATCATTACCCAATAATGACGAATGATTAGTGGGTAATTACAGCCCACTGGTCATTCGCCACTATTGGGTAATCATTATGAATTAAATAGCGAAGGCGCGTTCAATCAACTCCGCTTGCTCCTTGCCGTGTATTTTGTTATACCCGGTTGCAGGCGAAGCACTTGGTTTACGGGCCACCAGGTCTTCCACGCCGTTGCGCATCACACGCAGCACGTACATCCAGCCACCCATGTTTTCCGGCTCCTCCTGTACCCAGTATACATTGGCGTTCTTGTACTTACTCAGTTCAGCTTCTAACTGCACTTTCGGGAATGGCGCCAGCTGCTCCATACGGATAATGGCTACATCCTTGCGCTTGTTTTTCTGCTGCTCTTCCAGCAGGTCGAAGTATACCTTGCCAGTACACAGCAGTACTTTCTTCACTGACTTGGCCGATGCGTAGTCATCACCGATTACCTCCCGGAAGCCTCCCTTTGTGAATTCCTCTATAGGAGACACCACGTTCGGATGACGCAGCAACGACTTCGGCGCCATGTTGATGGCCGGCTTGCGGAATGGCAATGCCAGTTGGCGACGCAGGAAGTGGAAGAAGTTGGCTGGGGTCGTGATGTTGGTCACAAACATGTTGTACTCAGCAGCCAGCTGCAGGAAGCGCTCAGGACGGGCATTGGAGTGCTCCGGTCCCTGACCTTCGTAACCGTGCGGCAACAGCATCACCACCCCGTTCATACGCTGCCACTTAGACTCCGTGGCAGCCACAAACTGATCGATCATTACTTGTGCTCCGTTGGCGAAATCACCAAACTGCGCTTCCCAAATAACGAGTGCGCTCGGGTTGGCCATTGCGTAGCCGAACTCAAAGCCCAGCACGCCATACTCTGACAGCAGCGAGTTGTAGATCTCCAGTTGGCGCTGCTCGTCCTGTATATAATTCAAGCTGTTATAAGGAGCGCTTGTGTTGGCATCGCGGAGCACGGCATGGCGGTGCGAGAACGTACCGCGCTGCACATCTTGTCCGCTTAGGCGCACAATCTTACCCTCTACCAGCAAAGAACCGTAAGCCAGCAACTCGGCAGCGGCCCAGTTCAGCTGACGCGTATCAAAGAACATCTCTTTACGGTCTTTCAGGAGCTTCTCGATTTGCTTCAGCGGCTTAAAGCCCTGTGGCACCGTTGAAAGGGCTTTACCTACGCGTTCCACTACTTCAGGCGCTATACCTGTTTCAGGCGACTGGTTGAAGTCTTCCGGTTTGGAGCGGCGCAGTGTCTGCCATTCCTTCTCCAGGGACTGGTAGTTGTAAGGCAAAGGTTTCTGCTTCACCATGTCCAGGCGGTCCTGTAGCATCTGACGGAACTCTTTGTCCATCGACTGTGCCAACTCCGCATCAATTTCACCGCGGGTGATCAGGTTCTTATTGTATACCTCACGTGGATTCGGGTGCTTCGAAATCAGGTTATACAGGTGTGGCTGCGTGAACTTCGGTTCGTCTGCCTCGTTGTGGCCATGACGGCGGTAGCAGACCATGTCGATGAAGATGTCGTTGCCGAACATCTGACGGTACTCCGTGGCCAGACGCACGGCAAATACCACTGCTTCCGGATCATCGCCATTCACATGCAGCACTGGCGCGTCGATAATTTTAGCCACGTCTGTGCAGTAAATAGAAGAACGGGCATCTTCGAAATCGGTCGTAAAGCCTACCTGGTTATTGATCACAAAGTGAATGGTACCGCCTGTCTGATAGCCTTTCAGCTTCGCCATTTGCGTTACCTCATACACAATGCCCTGGCCGGCCAGAGCGGCGTCGCCGTGAATCAGGATAGGAACGATCTGCTTCGGATCGCGCTCATACATGCAATCAATCTTGGCACGCACGAAACCTTCCACTACAGGGTTCACCGCCTCTAAGTGCGATGGGTTTGGTGCCAGTTTCAGATTAACCGTGTTGCCGGATGTAGGGGTAACCACCTCTGAAGAGAAGCCCATGTGGTACTTCACGTCACCATCGCCCATGGTCAAGTCTGGTGTGGCAGTGCCTTCAAACTCCGAGAAAATCTGCTCATAGGTTTTGCCCATGATGTTGGCCAGCACGTTCAGTCGACCACGGTGCGCCATACCTATCACCACTTCTTTGGCACCCAGATCAGAGGCCTTGTCGATGATGGCATCCAGGGCAGGTATAGTCGTTTCGCCACCTTCCAGCGAGAAACGCTTCTGACCCAGGAATTTTGTGTGAAGGAAGTTCTCGAATACTACCGCTTCGTTCAGTTTAGATAGAATGCGCTTTTTGTATTCTATACCCGGGTTAAAGGCCGGGAATTCCTTCTCTATTTTGTTTTGCAACCATTTGAGCACTTCAGGGTCGCGGATGTACATGTACTCAAAGCCGATCGGCCCTTCGTAAATTTGCTGCACCGTCGCCACGATGTCGCGCAATTTGGCAGGTCCGATACCGATCACTTCCCCTACCTGGAACACGGTATCCAGATCGGCCTCCGACAGACCAAAGTCTTTCAGGTCAAGCAGGGCTTTGCGGTCTTTGCGCTCGCGTACCGGGTTAGTTTTAGAACGCAGGTGACCGCGGCTACGGTAGGCATATATAAAGTTGCGAACAGCTACTTCTTTGTCTGATAAGCCGGCTGAAGTGCCTTTGGCCGGAGCGGCTACTGGAGCTCCTTCAACCTCGTGACCGTTTTCGTTGTAGGCTGTTGAAAAGTCAAAACCTTCGAAGAATTTGCGCCATCCAAAGTCAACTGACTCCGGATCCTGCTGATAAGCTTTATACAGCTCATCAATATAGGCTCCGTGCGCATTTGCGATATAGGTATATTTATCCATAACTAATGTTTACGGCTGTGTGTAAAGGCAAAGTTAAGAGTATTTACAACAAATCAAACTTTATACATTCGCATAAGCAAATACACCTGTTTTTCAACACAATAGTATCGCATATAAAATTCAGATATTAAGTGGGAGTGAAGAATGACCCCTTCCGTCATTACCTGTTTCGCTTTGTTGACTGCCTGCATTCAAGTTATCAAATTGAATCCTACCATTATCCGGCACTTTCAGAAAGGACTATTTGTTTAAGTTTATAACATTGCCCTCCCAGGAATTGACTGTTAGAAAAAGAATCAAAAGATATAAAGCGAGCCCCGCACCACTCACAGCCAAAGAGAAGGTAAGCAAGTACATGCGCGGCAACAAAAGTCGCGATACACAGCCTGAACTATTACTTCGGCGTACACTCTGGTATAATGGCCTGCGCGGCTACCGGGTACACTGGCGCAAAGCTCCGGGCAAACCTGACATCTGTTTTCCTTCCCGACGTCTGGCTATTTTCGTGCACGGCTGTTTCTGGCACCGCTGCCCATACTGCCAACCGGCATTCCCCAAGTCTAACCTACGATTCTGGGAGGAAAAGTTTACCAATAACCAATTGCGTGACGAACGCTATAAGGAGCTGTACCGGGAAGCTGGCTGGCAACGCGTTGTTATCTGGGAGTGCCAGCTGTACCAGGATCCCGCCTCCTGCCTCAATCTTATCAGAACACTACACCAGGGCGTTCCAGCCAGTTGGGAAGTAGCTGCCTGATCGAAATCCAGACGACCGTAACTATACGTGTGAATAAAAGTATTATCTTCAGTACTTTAACATACCTAATTAACCCTATGAAAAAAGATATGATCGGTCTGGCTGTGCTCAGCCTGCTGGCTTTTGGTTGTAACGAAAACGCCAGAGAGGTAGCAGACAGTGACAATGACGACCGCAACACTGCAGTTGCCAGTGACACGACTGGCCTGCTTGCCGCACAACAGAGCATTAACGCCAGCGACCTCTTGCAGCATATCCAGGTGCTTGCCTCTGATGAATTTGAAGGCCGCAGTCCCGGCACTGCCGGCGAGGACTCTACAGTAAACTACCTGACCCGCGAGTTTAAGAAGCTGGGCCTGCAGCCTGGCAACCCGAATGGCACTTTTGTGCAGAAGGTTCCCATGTTTGGCTTTACCGCGCAGCCCCAAGCAAACTTTACAGCAGGCGGCAAAACCGTCAACCTTTCCTTCCCGGATGACTATGTGGCTGTGTCACGCCGCTTTGTGCAGGATGTAAACGTCAACAACTCTGACCTGGTGTTTGTGGGCTATGGCATCGTAGCACCGGAATACGGCTGGGATGATTATAAGGGAGTGGATGTAAAAGGCAAGACGATCGTGATGCTCATCAACGATCCGCCTATACCTAGCCCGAACAACCCGGGACAGCTGGACAGCACCATGTTTGGCGGTAATGCCATGACCTACTATGGCCGCTGGACCTACAAATATGAAATCGCTGCCGAGAAGGGCGCCGCCGCTGCCATTATTATCCACGAAACGGGTCCGGCAGGCTATCCTTACGAAGTAGTATCAGGAAGCTGGAGCCGCGAAAACTTCGACATCAGCAATACAGGTAAGAACATGGACCGCCTGGCAGTAGAGTCCTGGATAACGGAGGACAAGGCCCGTGAACTCTTTACGGCCTCCGGCAACAACTTCGAAAAACTAAAGAGCGCCGCTGCCCAAAAGGGTTTCAAGCCTGTTCCCCTGAATGCGCAGGCAAACTTCAAGATCAAAAATCAGTTACGCAAAGTAGAGTCTCAGAACGTGATCGCCAAGCTTGAAGGAGCCGACCCGCAGTTAAAAGATGAATATGTGGTATATACCGCGCACTGGGACCATTTGGGCAAGGATGAGAAACTACAGGGCGACCAGATCTACAACGGCGCCATGGACAATGCCAGCGGCACAGCCGGACTCATCGAACTGGCAAAAGCCTTTACACAGTTACCCGAGAAGCCGAAACGCTCCATTCTATTTCTGGCTGTGACTGCTGAAGAGAAAGGTCTACTGGGCTCTAAGTATTATGCCTCTAACCCACTCTACCCCCTTACTAAGACTCTGGCCAACATCAACATGGATGTGCTCAACCCTTACCATCCGACCGAGGATGTGATTGTGATTGGGTATGGCAACTCTGATTTAGAAGATATACTGCAAGAAGAGGCCCGTACGCAGAATCGTCGGATCGTTCCGGAGGCATCTCCTGAGAAAGGTTCCTTCTACCGCTCCGATCATTTTGAGTTTGCCAAGCAAGGCGTGCCCGCCCTTTATGCAAAGTCAGGTATAGTGGCCCGTGACCAGTCGGCAGATTTCATCACCAAAAAGCAGGAGCAGTACACAGCAGAGCACTACCACAAAGTAAGCGACGAGGTATATGACGACTGGAACCTGGACGGAGCAGTAGAAGATCTACAGCTCTATTTCCGGGTGGGTTACCGGGTAGCAAACGGTACTGCTTACCCAGCATGGCGTGAGAAATCAGAGTTCAGAGCCAAACGAGAGAAGTCGTTATCTGAAGTTCAGTAACTACCACAGCATTTTAAAGTGGAGCCTTTCTGGAATAGCAGGAAGGCTTCTTTTTTATTAACCATTAGCGATTATAACTGCTGAAACAGGATTGGCTCAGTTCCAGCAAATAAATATAATTCTATTTTATACCTGACTCTCTATAATAACCATTCAGCTATCCCTATTTAAGGTCTTGCTTTTCGCACATATAAAAACCTGTTTCACAAGTAAATACACACCATCCAAAGGGATTTTCACAAAAAAAATTAATCTTTGGGGTTACCTTTCCGTATAAACCGAATAAATAAGTACAAATTTACTTGTTTAACAAAAATTGAAAATCATGAAAAAGACAATAAAATTTGCATTCGCAGCATTCGCTTTTTTTGCTTTCACAGCTTGTGGTATTGATAACAACACAGCCACCGAAAATGATCGTATTGATGAGGTAGAGACTTCTGATATTGATGTGGATGCAGATATGGATATGGAAACCGACACTACTTCAGTTATGGATACTACCGTAAATGATGGTGTGGCCGACGAAATCCCAGAAGAGAGACCTATTCAGTAGTATACATAATTTACTTAGTACAAAAGCCCCCTTTCGGTTTGCCGGAAGGGGGCTTTTGCATGCTCGTTCTACTAAAGAAAAATAGCATGTGACGTATGGATATGGCTTAATACTTGTTTAAATTTAGCCAATGGAAAAATTATCTCTAGAAGAAGACGGCGTGGCAATTGTGCTGGTGGCATCTGATATGGATTTGCGTCAGGCCGTGCAGCAATTGGAGCAATGCGATGAACTAGGCCTTGACCTCGAATTTGATCAGAACCGCTATACCTATGGTTTTAACCTTTGCCTGATTCAGATTGCTGATGGCAAAGGAAGGTGCTTTATTATAGATCCGTTTTACATTGATGATCTGAAGCCCTTCTTCGAGTTGATGGAAAACCCGACGATCACGAAGATCATCCATCATTCGAATAACGATATCCTGTTGCTCGATAAAATGGGGTGCTCTGTAAAAGGTATAGTTGACACAGATGTGGCGGCTAAGATCCTAAACTATGAGCGCTCCTCTTTGGCAACTGTCCTCAAAGAAGAATTTGGAAAAGAGATTGACAAATCACAGCAATCCAGCAACTGGAACAAGCGACCGCTCACGGAAGATCAGCTCCGCTACGCAGCTATTGACGTGATATACCTGCATAAGGTAAAGTCTAAGCTACTCCAGGAAATCGAGAAGCTTGGCCGTATGCATTGGCTCAAAGAAGAAGATTCTCTGTTAGAACAGCTGAAGTATACAGAGTCAGAAAATCCGCACCTGCGCCTGAAGCATTCATACCGCCTCAACTTCTATCAACAGTATCTTCTCAAATGGCTTTATAACTTCCGGGAAAACCTGGCGCAACAATTTAATAAACCGGCCCATTTTGTAATTCCTAATGAGGCACTGGTAGAGCTAGCCAATAACCCGAATGCGGATCTGCATGAATGGCTGAATCATACGCGAGGCATACATGGCAACCTGAAAAAGCCTAAAAATGAGCGGCTGCTGCAGGATGCTTTGCAGGAGGCCAAAGACGCAGCCAAGGCCAACCATATCAGTCACGATTATCCGGAACATCGCTTCCAAAGGCCATTGCGCACACCCGAGACAGAACGTCGCAAAGAATTGCTGACAGCGGTGCAGCAGGAAGTTATTGCAAGGTATGGAGAGTACGCTTCTAAACTGATCATCAACCAAAGCCTGATCACAGACTATAGCCAAACCGGCAAGCTACGCTGCAGCAAGAAGTATGGCAGCGACATTTTGCTGGGAGTTGCTCAGGATCTGGGTATAGAAATACACGTCTCAGCTGCTCCCCAACAGACAGGTGAGTGAATAAATTTGTCTATAAGAAAATAGCATGGAAAAAGTAAGGATTGAGCACGACTTCCTGGGAGAAAGAGAAATCCCCAATGAAGTTTATTATGGAATTCAAACGACACGCGCGCTAGAAAACTTTCACATAACAGGTACACCTATTTCAAAAGAGCCCCTTTTCATCAAGGCTTTCGCTTACGTAAAAAAAGCAGCTGCCCTTGCTAACCATAAATGTGGGGTATTGAACAAAGAGGTAACGGATGCGATTGTTTATGCCAGTGATAAACTGATTGCAGGAGAGTACCTCGATCAGTTTGTGACTGATATGATACAAGGAGGTGCCGGCACTTCTGTGAACATGAACGTGAATGAAGTGATTGCCAATATTGGCCTGGAATACCTGGGCCATGCGAAGGGGACTTATAATATCCTTCACCCTAACAACCATGTTAACTGTTCGCAATCGACAAACGATGCTTACCCAACAGCGTTCCGGTTAGCCCTCTATTGGAAGATACAAGCCTTTATTGAAAGTCTTGAGGCTTTACAGCAGGCATTTGGTCGTAAGGCAGAGGAGTTTAAAGAAGTGCTGAAAATGGGTCGCACACAGCTTCAAGACGCTGTGCCTATGACCTTAGGAGCTGAGTTCCATGGCTACGCTACGACTATCCGTGAAGATATCCAACGCTTGCATGAAGTTAAGATGCTGATCTGTGAGATTAACATGGGTGCAACGGCTATAGGTACTTCCATTAACGCACCACAGGGTTACCCACAACTGGTTACAGACATTCTACGAGAAATATCAGATGTACCAGTTGTGCTTGCCGAAGACCTGATTGAGGCAACCTGCGACACAGGAGCTTATGTCCAGGTATCCGGTGTAATGAAGCGCTGCGCAGTAAAGGTATCCAAGATATGCAACGATTTACGTTTGCTCTCTTCAGGACCTAGAGCCGGCCTAAATGAAATCAATCTGCCACGCATGCAGCCCGGCTCTTCTATTATGCCGGGTAAGGTAAACCCTGTTATCCCTGAAGTAGTAAACCAGACGGCTTACTATGTTATTGGAGCAGACATGACAGTGACAATGGCGGCAGAGGCTGGTCAGTTGCAGCTCAACGTCATGGAACCTGTAATAGCTTACAGCCTATTCAATTCATTGACTTTCCTGGAGAATGCCTGCTATACCTTACAAAGCAAATGCATTGATGGTATTACAGCCAATGTTGAGATCTGCCGAAATATGGTCATGAACAGCATTGGCATCGTGACCTCCTTAAATCCGATTTTAGGATATGAAGAGTCAGCATCTATTGCAAAAGAGGCTCTGAATACGGGTAAATCTATCCATGAAATTACGGTACTCGAACGTAAGCTGATTACGCAAGCGAAATGGGATGAGATATTCTCAATGGAGAATTTGATACATCCTAAGTTCATCAACATATAAGTAAAGAGCCAACAACCTATCACAAGAGCGGCCACAGGTTCTACCTGTGGCCGCTCTTGTGCTTATGGACACTCTCTGGTGCTGTAGACCGGAAAACAGTTTACTTAAACCAGAGGAATTAATTGGCGGTTAGTTAAATAATCTAGGTCTCAAACTATGGACTAACTTATGACTCCGCTTGTATCTTTTTGTGTGCTATTGATACATAACATTAGTATAGCTTTTATAACTAAAATATGCTTAGCCGAAATAAATCCAAATAAACTCCATTCGGCATTACAGATTTTCTTCACCTATTGACAACTCCCTGCCCTTCCCTATATCTCTAAACGCGCGCAGCCCCCGGCTCTTTGGGGGGGCCGGGGGCTGTGCTGTTTGTTGGGGTTGGCGGCCACCTACTCTCCCG
>NZ_QEKI01000024.1:0-35098 GCF_003096355.1 Pontibacter virosus
GGGCAATCTACCTGGATAGTTATCTCGCACATAACTTCCTGTAAACACCCTTGCTGCCATACTTATTCCTACATCATACATTGTAGACCACTACCGAAATTTGTATTTTCCTGTCTACAGCCCCATAACATAATCTATAGGCAGAAGTATAAATAACTATACTTACCGCTAAAATTCAGAAGGCTATGATGATGCCGGTTTACATACTGCTTTCTTTGCTGCTGTCAACAATCCCTGTGCAGGAAGACGCATACAAAGCGCAGCGTGAGCAAATGGTGGAGCGACAAATCAAAGGCCGCGGCGTAAGTGATAAAGCGGTACTGAATGCCATGCGCTCCGTGCAACGACACCTCTTTGTGCCTCCTGCTATCGCTTCCAAAGCTTACCAGGACGGTGCCTTGCCCATCGGGTACAAGCAAACCATCTCCCAGCCTTACATGGTAGCCTACATGACCCAGGTGATCGAGCCCAAACCTAACATGAAAGTGATGGAGATCGGGACCGGATCAGGCTATCAGGCTGCCATCCTGGCTGAGATCGTGAAAGAGGTATACACCATCGAGATCATTCCGGAGCACGGCAAAATGGCCGCAGCCCGACTAAAGAAACTGGGTTATGATAACGTGGAGGTAAAAATCGGCGACGGCTACGCGGGTTGGGAAGAGCACGCGCCCTTCGATGCGATTGTCGTGACGGCTGGTGCAGAATCTGTTCCCCCTCCCCTGTTTGAGCAGCTCAAGGAAGGTGGACGCATGGTCATACCTGTCGGGCCCGTGCACAGGACTCAAACCCTCAAACTGATCGAAAAGAAACGGGGCAAAGCCATCACCCGCAACCTGATGCCGGTGGTGTTTGTACCCTTTACAAGAGAAGGACAGAAATAACTTATACCTACCGAGAAAGCTATCTACCTGGCCAGAAAAGCAAGCAAATCATAAAAATCCATACCTATACCTGCAAAATTGCGTAAGCGCTATATAGCAACTCAGAAACATAGTTCTATACCTATGTTCAACTGAGGTTGCTATTCATAATTCATTCTCAAATCAAAGCTTACACATGCAGAAAACTTTACTTTCTTTCCTGATTATCTTGTTAACTGTAACTACAGCAACCGCACAGGTAGAGCCCGACACCACCTGGCGCAGAACTTTTTCGGCTGGCATCAACCTCAACCAGGCCGCCTTCAGCGACAACTGGAAAGCGGGCGGCATTAGCTCAATCGCTTTTAACTCGCACCTCGATGCACGAGCAGACTATAAGCTGGACAGAATATCCTGGGACAATGCCGTGCAGATGCAGTATGGCTTGCTTAAAAACAAAGGCGAAGAGCACCGCAAAAGCATCGACCGCATCTTTCTGGACTCCAAGTATGGCTATGCGATCTCATCTGACTGGAACACCTTTGTATCAGCAAACTTTCTGTCGCAGTTTACCAGGGGTTATGAGTATGACATTGACGCTGACGGCAACGACCGCTTGATCTCCAACTTCCTGTCACCGGGCTTTCTGACCTTTGCGCTGGGAGCTGAGTATAAGCCCAACCCTTATTTCTCACTCCGCCTGAGTCCCTTTGCGCCCCGCTTTACCTTTCTGGCAGATGATAATGTAGCGGTGAATGAGCGCTACGGCGTACCGGAAGGCAAAAGCGTACGTACAGAATGGCTCGCTGCCATGGTCCAGGCAAGTTACAACCGCGACATCTTCACGAACGTCAACCTAAGGCTGAACTACATGTCCTACATCAACTACAAGGAATTGTCCGGCAAGCGCATCGACCACATGTTCAACTCCGTACTCACGGCCAAGGTAAACCGCTACATCAACGTCAACCTGATGGCCAATTTTATCTACGACTACGACCAGGACAGCGATGTGCAGTACAACCAGTCACTCGGCCTGGGCATTCTCTATACCATGCAGGGTTTTAGCGTAAACTAATTTGCCTCTCACATAAGCAGCGAGAGCACCCTGGTATGCCCAGGGTGCTCTCGCTTATTTTAAGGTATACAGGATGATGTGTTTACTGCCTGCTAAAGGTTACTTCCATTAAGAATGCACCTTCTTGGGTATTTCACTGCAAGGTCCTTCGTAGCGCACGAATATGTGTATGTAAAGTGAGCGCGACCACCTGAAAATTACAGGCAGTAAGCCGATTACCACAGCAGCTACCACTCCGATCATCATAGCCATGGTGATCTCCTCTACAAAGAGAGACAGAAAAAGAAGCGAAATGATGAAGATTGCCACATTAAAGCCAAAGCTCACATACATGGCGCCATAGTAAAAGCCGGGCTCTGGCTCAAAGGCCTGTCCGCAGCAGGGACAGTTCTCATGCATGTCGGCAAACTTGGTGGTGTAAAGGCCGCTCTTGAACATTTTACCCTCCCGGCACCGCGGGCATCGGTTAAATAAAATACTATATAAAGCGGAATTTCTCTGGCTCATGTTAGCTGTTTATCTAATGTTACAACATACTTGTCAAAGGTACGAAATTTGGAGACAAAGAGTATTAATTAACCTAATTTACACCGTTAGAATTCCACGATAAAACCGAGTGTCGGCACCAGATTGCCATCGTCGTTTTTGAGGATGACAGGTATAGCATTGCCTCCATCCAAACGCAGCGGATTGCCATCGGTGGTGGCGAAGCCGGTATTGTCCTCGTTGCGCTGGAAGGTATAGCGGTCGAAGCCCGGCGTGTTGCTGCCCAGCACGTTGGCTATGTCCAGAAACAGGTCGAGAGTGATGCGGCTGAAATTCCACTTCTTGTCGATGCGTACATCTAGCTGGCTGAACGGCCGCAAGCGATCAGTATTAAGACGGGTATAGTCGAGTATACCTACCCCTAAGGAGGCATAGTTGCGCTGCGAGGCCTCCAGATCAAAAGGCGTGGCAGGCGCGCCGCCCGCGTAGCGGTACTTGGCCCCAAACTCCCAGTTACGTGGCAGCTTCTTGCCCAGCAGGCCAGAAGCGAGGTGGCGGTAGTCCCAGGCGCTGGACACGTAGCGGCCGTCAGTGCCGGCAAACTCACTGACCACATAGGTATAGGAGAGCACCCCGAATACCGTTCTTGTCAGCTTCTTCTGCACATAAAACTCGGCTCCGTAAGCCCTCCCCTTTCCGGTAGTACTCACGGCCTCGTTTCCAATCGACCCGAAATCACCTCCCTGGTTGGCCAGCGAAATACCGTCGCGCAGCGACACCGGGTAGTTGCTGTAGTCTTTGTAAAAACCCTCTACGGTGAAGCGCAGATCTTCGCGCGGCAAAAACTCAGTGCCCAGCACATAATGGATAGACCGAATGTAATCGGCGGAGCGGTTGAGGAAGTCGTTGTTTTCCTGGTAACCCAGCACGGTATAGGTTGGCAGTTTATAATAGGTGCCCCACGATCCGTTGATCGTCCATTTGTCGGTGAGCAGGTATGAGGCCGACAGGCGCGGTGAGAGTGTTTTCAGCGGGTTGCGGCCCTCATCGGTGAAAGAATTCATGTCGGTGCGCAGTCCGAACGACAGGCTAAGCCGGTTGTTCAGCACCGAGCGTGACACCTGCCCGAAGGCGCCATACCGGAAGAAGTCGAGGTTGGTGTCGTAGTTAACCGTTACGGCAGGCTGCACCAGGTTGCCGTTTTCGTCGCGCACCTCATTACGGATCAAGCTAAAGATGTCGTTAGTGAACTGCACATACTGCCCCGACACGCCATAAGCGTACTTGAAGCCGTTTCGGTACTTGTTCACGTCCAGTCGCAATTTGTTCTCGGTTTCACGTGAATTCGATTTAAGCGTGAGCTGCGGAGTACCTCCCTCCTGCGCCGCCTCCATCTTCTCCAGATCAATATTGAAAGCGTTCCGGCTCAGCGCCAGGTTTACATACCCATCGTTGACGAGTCGCTTCAGCGCCACGCCGGTTGTGTAGTTCCATTGGTTGTTCGAAGGTATAGAGCGCAGGATGTACTCGCTTTCGGGCGTGCTTTTGCGTGGTACTCCAAAGGCAAACTCGTCGATGGCCCCCACCCCGATAAAGGAAAGCGAGGTTTTATTGTCGATCTTGTGGTCTACTTTGTACTGGAAATCCCAATAGTTGGGTCGGATGGGCAGGTCGAGCAGCTTAAACAGGAATTGCAGGTAGCTGCGGCGTGCCGACACGAGGTAGGTAGTTTTAGGTGATAGTGGTCCCTCCAGCGTGGCCGCAAACTCCGAACCGCTCAGGCGCACGTTGCCCGAAAAGCGCTCCGGGTTGCCGTAGCGCTGCCTGAACTCAAACACCGAGGCCAACGCATTATCGTAGCGGGCATCGAAGGCCGAAGAGCTCACTTTCAGATCTTCGATGAAGGACACGTTCAGTATACCCGTCGCGCCGCCGGCACTGCCCTGCGTGGTGAAGTGGTTGATGAGCGGAATCTCGATGCCATCGAGGTAATACACATTTTCGCTCGGCGCGCCGCCCCGTATGATCAGGTCGTTGCGACTGCCCCCGCCTGTGCCGCTGGTGGCTACACCCGGTAGCACCTGCACCACTTTCGAGATGTCGAAATTACCGCCCGGGTTGCTGCGAATTTCCTCCGTGCTCAGACTCTGTACTGAAAGTGGTGTCACGATATCGGCGATGGCTGCGCTCTGACGACGCCGCGCCACCACTTCCACCTCGCCCAGCTGACTCGATGCCGGTACCAGCTCGAAGTTGATGATCTGGGCATTGCCCGACGTCACATTCACGTTGAATTTACTCAGCGCCTGATAGCCAATGTAGGAGCTCTGCAAGGTATAGCTTCCCAACGGAATGTTGTCGATGCGGTAGGCACCGCTCTCGTTGGTGACCGTACCCAATTGTGCACCGACTACTTGTACCGATACCCCAATCAGGGCTTCTTTGGTATTGGCATCGCGTACAATGCCCGTAATCACGCCCGATTGTGCAAAGCTGAGGACAGGGCAAAGCAGTGTTAGAAAGAAGAACAAGCGCATAGCTGAAAGACTAAATTATATCGCAGGTAGTACACACTTCCACTCAAAATGTTTTGAAAACACTATATATTTTTAGTGAATAGATTCCCAGGGATTTACACCTTAAATCAACCCTTTGATGTTTAAACACTTAGCCTTTTAGTCGCTTTTAAAAATTTACAACTCAGTCACCATTTGCCGCAGCCTGTCTGCATTAAGCACGGCATTGCCTACGATGGTGTTGTTAAAGAAAACCCATACCTCTTTGCCGTCTTCGAGCCAGTCTTTTACCATGTAGGCATAACGCTCCAGTTTTTCGTCCGAGTAGGAAGATGAGTACATTCTCTCATCGCCATGCAGCCGCAGGTAGGCCATGTCGGTGGTCGTGACTTCGGTCCCCGGAAAACGCTTGCCAGCATTGGCATTGACGGTGGTGATGTTGAACTCACGCATCAAATCAAAAGACTCATCTGTAAACCACGACACGTGCCGTGCCTCCAGCGCGAAGGGTTGCTTTGGGTATAGCTTCCGCAAGGTATGGTAAAAGTCACCGGCTATAGCTTTGTCGAATCGGAAGCTGCCCGCGATTTGCACCAGCACTGGTCCCAACCGTTCGCCCATCAGTTGGTAGCGCGACATGAATTTCTGCAGCGGCTCTTCTATATCCTGGAACTTCCGTTTGTGCGTGATTTCCTGGTGCAACTTGGGCGCGAACTTAAAATGCGCCGGTGTCTGCGCCAGCCACTTCTCGATGGTTTTGGCCATGGTGAAGTGGTAGAAACTGCTGTTGATTTCGGTGCAGTTAAAACGGGTGGCATAGTGGTTCAGGAAGTCCGCTGACTTGAGTTCGGTCGGATACAGCACTTCCCGCCAGCGGTAACTCCAGCCGGAAGTGCCGATGTATAGTCTATTTAAATCCGTCATTCATCCCCCCTTATGCACCCAGCGGGAAGTTGAACACAAAGGCCGTTCCGTCTGGCGTGATACCATCCAGGCGCACCATGCCACTTCGGGAGGCTGCCAGCGATTTACTGATGTCGGCGAGACTGTTAACAGGGCGTCCATTCACGCGAGCCACCACGGTGCCCTCTGGTATACCTGCCGAATCAAAGAAGCCGCCTGGCTGAATTTTCGTGACGTATACGCCCTCGTTCAGACGATATTGCTGTTTCATGCGGTCGGTTAGTGGCGCAAAATTGGCTCCCAGCCTCGCCTCCAGTCCTTTGGCAGCGGTGTCCGATACGGTCTCTTCTTCCTCGCCCTGCAAGGTAACGGTAGCCTTCCGCTGTTTGCCGTCCCGCAACAGCGCCAGTTCTACTTTGTCACCAGGGTAATGGCGCGCAATACGTTCAGATAGCTCCGCAGAGGTATTCACATCAATACCATTTATCCCCTGAATTATATCACCTTCTTTTAAGCCCGCTTTCTCAGCGCCGCTACCCGGTTGTACGCCCATGATGTACACCCCACTCACCTTGCCCGGATCGATACCACGAGACCGCAACAATTGGTCTTCCACAGCCGGAACCGGGAAGTTCACACCCAGAAAGCCACGGCGTACCCGGCCAAATTCCCGTATGTCGCTTACTACTTTTTGCATGAGGTTAACAGGTATAGCAAAGCCATAGCCGGCATAACTGCCCGTTTGGGAAGCAATGGCCGTGTTAATTCCAATTAGTTGGCCGGAGGTATTGACCAACGCCCCACCCGAGTTACCCGGGTTAATGGCCGCATCGGTCTGGATAAAAGACTCGATGGCGGTGTTGGCCACCTGCGCCGGGTCAACGTAGCCGCCCTGTCCCGGTCGGTTCAGGATGCCGATGCTCCTGCCTTTGGCGCTCACGATACCGGCCGTTACCGTAGAGTTGAGCGAAAGCGGATAGCCTACTGCCAGCACCCACTCCCCTACCTGCACCTTATCTGAATCACCCAGCGGTACCACTGGCAGGTCGCCTCCCTCCACTTTTAGCAGGGCCAGATCCGTGCTGGGATCAGTTCCGATCAGCTTCGCCTCGAAAGTTCGCCGGTCAGGCAACACCACTTCTATACCTGAAGCCCGGTCGATTACGTGGTTGTTGGTGACGATGTAGCCGTCTTTCGAAATAAGCACCCCTGAGCCCGAGCCCCTTGCCGGAGTAGATTGCTGTGGCATCCCAAACATTTCGTAGATCGGGTTGCGGCTGGTTTGCGCAGCGTTGTACAAGGTTTTGATGTGCACCACGGCGGGAGTCACGTTGGCCGCGGCCGCCACGAAATCCGGGTTGCCTACCGAAGACACCACCGGCATGGCGGCACCGCTGTTATTGTTAAAGTTTCCGTTTTGTGAAGAATTACCCTCAAAGAGCTTGTACCCTACAATGGCGAGCACGGCAGATAGGATGGCAATTAGAAAGGTGCCGACAGCTTTTCCCATAAATTTTGATGTATTACCATTTGCTTTACCGATAATCATACGGCCAGGTTGGCTGAAAGGCAGATTTGAATTCATAATGGCTTATTTAAGGGATAGATGAATCGTTTCTTGAGCGATACCTGCGTGATAAGGCGCTCGCTCTTTATACTAATACTCTTTAAAAAAGCGTACGGTTTACAACTTAAATCCTGTTGCTGTCCGTAAACAGTGGGTCAGAGACGATCAAGCCTATACCTATCGATAAGACTATGCCCAACCTGAACGAAGACTACCCAGCAACAGACGCGACACTGGCCAGCACGGAGGCCACAGCCCTAATAGAGGAAAAGCCTATAGCAGAGCCAAGACCCGCTCTGAGTATGTTCGATGCCGTTGCTGTGATCGTGGGGGTGGTGGTAGGTGCGGGCATCTTCAGGACGCCCTCGTTGGTGGCAGCCAATGTGGAAAGCGGTACCATGTTCCTGACGACCTGGTTACTGGGCGGTTTGGTATCCTTGATCGGGGCGCTCTGCTACGCCGAACTCACCACCACCTTTCCGCATGCAGGTGGCGACTATCATTTTCTGACGAGAGCTTTCGGTAAGCGGTTGGCTTTTCTGTTTGCCTGGGCACGTATGAGCGTCATCCAGACCGGCTCCATTGCTCTGCTTTCCTTCATCATCGGCGACTATATGGCGCAGCTCTACAGCATTGGAGAGTTTTCGTCGGTGCTTTATGCCGCATTGGTCGTTATCCTGCTCACCGCTATCAACATTATTGGCGTCAGTTTCGGGACGGGGGTGCAGCGCTTTTTGATCATCTTGGAGATATTGGGCATTTTGATCGTGCTGGGCGCGGCATTTCTGTTCACGCCCAACGAAACGGCAGCAGCGGCCACAAGCAATGCAGGCGCAGGCAACGGTACTTCCATGGGACTGGCCATGGTCTTTGTGCTGCTTACCTTTGGAGGCTGGAACGAGGCAGCTTACATTTCCGCAGAGCTCAAAAGCGGCCGCCGGGGTATGGCCACTGCCTTGATCGCCAGCATTGCCATCATCACCCTGATCTACCTGCTGATAAACCTGGCTTACCTGCATGTGCTGGGTCTGGAGGGCATGGCCTCTTCGGCTGCAATAGCCGCTGACCTGGCGCAGGTAACCATTGGCGACGCAGGAATGGTGCTGATCGGCATTATTGTGGTGCTTGCCGCCCTTACCTCGGCCAATGCCACCATCTTGACCGGAGCCCGCACCAATTACGCCCTCGGCCGCGACTTCCCGGTTTTCAGCTATCTGGGGCAGTGGAACACCAAAGCCTCCTCGCCGGTGAATGCTTATGTGGTGCAAGGGGTGATAGCCCTGGCGCTGGTAGGGCTGGCCTTGTTCACCCGCACTGGTTTCGAGACCATGGTGGAGTATACGGCGCCGGTTTTCTGGTTCTTTTTAATGCTGGTAGGTATAGCTCTGTTTGTGTTGCGGCGCAAGGAACCCGAGCGTCCGAGACCCTTCAAAGTGCCGCTATACCCTGTACTGCCCCTTATCTTTTGCCTCACAAGTGCCTACTTGTTTTACTCCAGCCTGATGTACACTGGTTTAGGCGCCTTGGTAGGTATAGGCGTACTGGCAGTAGGTGTGCTGGTGCTACTGGCCATACCGCGCATTCAGAAACAAGAGGAACAGACAGCCTGACCACAAGTTTGCTTAAATGAATCCTACTCAAATCTACTTAAAATGCCACAATTAAGAACTACTGATCCAGGTGGTACGTAAATACAGCCTGTGCGCGTTACGCTACGCCACAACAGAACTGCTCACCTTATACCTTTATTTTTCTTAAATGGATTACTAACTTAATGAAAACAAGATGAGAGCAATCAAACATTCGCTTGGCACCCTCGTGCTGACACTTTTCGCCACAGTGGCATTCGCCCAGACCACGACCACAGCTCCTAAACTGGATGTACCCTATGTGCCTACTCCACAGAAGGTGGTAGATGCCATGCTGAAATTGGCAAATGTATCGGATGGGGACGTGGTGTACGACTTAGGTTGCGGCGATGGCCGTATCGTGATTACGGCTGCTAAAGAGCACGGGGCCACAGGCATGGGCTTCGACATAAACCCGGAGCGCATCAAGGAAGCAAACGAAAATGCTCAGGAAGCTGGTGTGACAAACAAGGTGAAATTTGTAGAACAGGACTTGTTTAAGGTGGACTACAAGCCAGCCTCTGTGGTAACGCTATACCTGCTGCCGAATGTGAACATGAAGCTTCGCCCGGTGCTGCTTGAGCAGTTAAAGCCAGGTACCCGCATCGTATCGCACGCCTTCGATATGGGCGACTGGGAGCCGGAAGAAACGCAGGTGATTGACGGTTCCACGATATACCTGTGGACTGTACCTGAAAGCAAAAAGATTGGTAAAGGCCGTTAAACACAACTATATCGCATCGAAAAGCCCTGCACATACCGCTTGTGCGGGGCTTTCTTTTGCCAGCTCATCACCCGCTTAAAATAGAGTCTACTTATCTGAATTGATAATAAAATTCCTATATTTACAGCTGACACTAACCACAATCTCCGAAATGTATACAGGAATACAGCACTTACACTCATTTATGACCTATCTGGTACTGCTGGGTCTTATCGTTAGCATCGTTTTTGCCTTTATGGGTATGTCTGGCAACAAGCCGTTTACAGACAAAGATAGAAAAAGAGGCCTTTTGGGTCTTATTCCTGCGCACTTACAGTGGGTGATCGGTGTGATCCTTTACTTTGTATCGCCTTTGGGAATTAGTAACGCAACAGAAGGCTTTATGAAGGACTCCACTTCCAGGCTGTACATACTGGAGCACCCGCTAACCATGATCATTGCCGTGGTACTGATCACAGTGGGGTATGCCCGTTCCAAGCGTCTGCAGGACGACAAGAAGCGTTTCAGCAGCATCGCTATTTTTTACACCATTGCCTTGATCCTGATCTTGGTTCGCATCCCGTGGAATGCATGGCCGACTAACTAAGCCGCCATCAGGTATAGCCCCATCGGGCAGCGCCTCCCCTTTCAGGTATAGCCCTGGAGCGGGAGGCGCTTTTTTTAGAGAGCACTCAATTTGACATTATGAATACAACACCTTTAAACACCGACATACCTGCCACCCTACAGGAACTTGGCCGACTGCTTTACAACAGCCACTACAGGTATAAGGAGCCCGCCTTGCGGCACCGGCGATTCCGGCACAGCGACATTGTGCCGCTAATTGAACAGCTGCAGGAAAAGCCGCTGTTTGACGTGCAGGTGGCTGGCCACTCGGTACAGGGCCGTTCGATCTACCTGATCAAAGCGGGCACGGGCAAAACGAAGGTCCTGCTCTGGTCCCAGATGCATGGCGACGAGCCTACCGCCACTATGGCCTTGTTCGATTTGTTGCACTTTCTCAGCCAGTCCGATGAATTGGATGCGGTACGCAAGCACATGCTGGAGCATCTCACCCTTTACATGGTGCCGATGCTCAACCCGGACGGGGCCGAAATGTATGCCCGCCGCAATGCCCTAGGTATAGACATGAACCGTGATGCCCTGCGTCTACAAAGTCCGGAGTCTGTCTTGCTGAAACAGTTGCGCGACCAGTTGGAGCCGGCCTTCGGCTTTAACCTGCACGACCAGAGTCGTTACTATACTGCCGGCTATACCGCACGTCCGGCCACGATCTCTTTTCTGGCCCCAGCCTACGATTATGACCGCAACATCAACACGGTTCGTGAGCGGGCCATGCGTACCATTGCCGGAATGGACCATGTACTGCAGCAGTTTATACCTGGGCAGGTGGCCAAGTTCAACGACGAGCACGAGCCGAGGGCTTTTGGCGATAACATCCAGAAATGGGGCACCAGCGTTATTTTAGTCGAATCGGGCGGGCAGCACAGCGACCCGGAAAAGCAGCACATCCGCCAACTCAACTTTACGGCCATCCTCTCGGGGCTATACCTGATTGCAGAGGATAACTACAAAGCGTTTGAGCTGGAAGGGTACAACCGTATACCTGAAAACCAACGGCACCTCTACGACCTCGTGCTGCGCCACGTCCGCTATACCGAAAATGGTCACGATACTATACTGGACATCGGCATTAACCGACTGGAAGTAGATGCTCCCAATCACCTCGGCTTTTACCATAGCAGTGCGGTAGAAGAGATCGGTGACATGAGTGTGTTCCATGGCTACGAGGAACTGGATGCGACCGGCCTTACGCTCGTGCCGGGCAAGGTATACGAGCAGCCCATCGAGAGCCTGGATGATCTGACAGCGGAGCTCGGGACCGATCTGCTTATGCAAGGCTACACCACCATCCGGGTGCGCCACCTGCCTGGCGTGCTGCCCGATCCTACTTCGCTCCCTCTCAACGTGACAGGTATAGTCAGCATCGTTAACCATCACCTGACACTCGACGAGCCTGCCAACTTTGTTTTGAAAGATGACCAGGACAAAACGAGGTATGCGATCCTCAACGGTTTTGTGTATGATCTGCAGGGGGAACGACCTACCCTCTACCACGGGCTGTTGCACTAAGCCTGCGCCCAGACAAATTTGTCCGCCAAAGTCCTTCCCCTTTTGGAATCAGTTTGTATCTTACAGACTGATTCCAGACCAACCTTCGCTACATGGTATTAAATTATCTCTGGGCGGCCTTCTTCCTGATCGCCTTTGCTATTGCCTTGTTTCAGCTCATCGTGTTTCGCGATGTGGAGATCTTCCAGAAACTCGTTACCAGCACCTTCGACAACGCCAAGCTCGGCTTCGAGATCTCACTCGGCCTGACCGGTGTGATGACGCTTTGGCTGGGGCTGATGAAAGTTGGTGAGCGCGGCGGCATCATTGCCATTTTCTCCCGCCTGGTGGCACCTTTCTTCAATCGGCTTTTCCCGGAGATACCGAAAAACCACCCCGTGTTCGGTTCTATCCTGATGAACTTCTCGGCCAACATGCTGGGGCTTGACAATGCCGCCACACCACTAGGCTTAAAGGCCATGAAGGAGATGCAGGAGCTTAACCCGATCAAGGAAAGGGCTTCAAACGCTCAGATCATGTTCCTGGTGCTCAACACGTCTGGCCTTACCATTATACCCATCAGCATCATGGTGTTCCGGGCGCAACTGGGCGCCGCCGATCCTTCTGATATTTTTATACCTATCCTGCTGGCTACCTTCTTCTCTACCACGGTAGGTTTAATAGCCGTTGCATTGTACCAGCGCATCAACCTGTTCAACCCCGTTATCCTGGCCTACATCGGCACACTGATGCTGCTTATTGTGGGGCTTATCTACTACTTCAGCACAATCTCTCAGGAACAAGTGAGTGTCATCTCGCAGGTGGCGAGTAACGTGATTCTGTTTTCGATCATCATTTCGTTTGTGGGGCTGGCGCTTATCCGGAAAGTGAACGTGTACGAAGCTTTTATTGAGGGTGCTAAAGAGGGCTTCTCAGTGGCGATCACCATTATACCTTACCTGGTAGCCATCCTGGTAGCGATCGGGGTGTTCCGTACATCCGGTGCGTTGGATATGATCGTGGATGGCATAGGTTACCTGATTGCCCTGACAGGTGTGAATACGGACTTTGTGCCTGCCCTTCCTGTTGCTTTCATGAAACCACTAAGTGGTAGTGGTGCCCGTGGCCTGATGGTGGAAGCCATGACCACCTATGGTGTGGATTCTTTTGTGGGACGCATGGCTTCGGTATTCCAGGGCTCTACCGAGACAACTTTTTACGTGCTGGCGGTTTACTTTGGCTCTGTTGGCATTAAGCGCTCTCGCTACGCCCTCACCTGCGGCCTGCTGGCCGACCTAGCCGGCGCTATTGCCGCCATCTTTATCGCTTACCTGTTCTTTCACTAGAGCTGTATTGTACCCATAAAAAAAGCGGCTGGTCTTACAGAACCAGCCGCTTTTTTTATTTAATTATTATCCTTTTAATTTCTGGCAACAACCGGATGACCTTCCAGTTGAGCATAGCTCAGTTTCCAATTGCCATCTTCTCCTTTTTTCCAAAGCAGCATAAAGTTGCCTTCGCCAAGTCCACGGGGTTCACCGGGACTAGCCGGCAGCACGTCTACTGAAAACGTACCGGCCTCATAAGCAATCTGAGTATCGGAACCTGAGCTCACCGGGTATGTTTTCAAATCGGCGATGGTGCCCATGGTTTCACGGACCCATTTATCCGACACTTCAGATTTACCTCGGTAGATGACCTCGCCTTGCAGAAACTGCACATCTTCGGACATCATCGCGATCACTTTGTCAGAGTCCCTTGCATTCCAGGCACTGATAAATTCCTGGTTCAGCTCACGAACATCCACTGACTCGCCCCCTTCCAACTTCGCGCAGGAAGCCAAAAAGAATAAGGCAAATAAGGTGTAAAGTATGTTTTTCATGATTTCTAAAATTTAGGTGAGTAAATCACGTCGCAATACGTGAAAATTACATCGCTGGATTTATACCTTCTCCCAGCTTTATGCCGGGAGAAGGTACAGGGTATAGGTGTTACCAGCTCTTTCTGCGAACCTCAGAAGTATAGTATGGCTTGCTGCGGTCACCATAATCCAGGTTAGGCAGGAAGTTGGCATAAACTGTCTGAGGAGTCGGTCCATCTTCAGAGGCATACATCATCGCCAATGAATTGGCTGCTGCTGTCTCAGCTGGAGTGGCAGCCACTAAACTTGACTGCGAAGCAGGAGTTCTTTTTGCTGGAGCTGGCGTATTCTTGGCTACTGTGGCTCTATTAGCTGACGCACGTTCTGCGGCGGCGGCACGCTGGGCTGCGGCGGCTCTCTCAGCAGCTGCTACACGAGCCGCTTCTGCTTCACGCTCTTTCTGCTTGTTGTCGATCACCTTGCCTACACCGTAACCAACGGCGCCACCGGCAACACCACCTACAACACCTCCAACTACACGGTTACGCTTATGTATAATAGCGCCTGCAGCGGCACCTGTACCGGCACCGATCACAGCACCTTTTGCCTGAGGGCTCCAGCCAGTTCTTTTTTCCTGCGCCTCAGCTGATCCGCCAAAAGCTACTGATGCCATCAGTGCCAGGCTCATGATATAGCTTACCTTTTTCATAACACTTTCAGTTTTGTTAAAAACATTAACTCTGTTGTCAGGACTAATTACAAGTTGCGTGCCAGTACGATAGAAAATGATGCTGCTCATTCCGAAAATACCCCTTAAAAAACTATTAGGCTCTACCCGAGCAACCTATAACATATTGATATATAAGAACATAAATAACCTCATCACTTTGCCAAAAAAAATTAAATCAGGTATAATAAAAATCTGTTTTATAAGCTTTGGTGGAGCATAGTCTATAGCTGGAATCAGAAATACCTTGCTTTTTACAGCTAATAAATTATCTTTAAAGAATGGAAAAACTGCATCGTCTCACTGCCCTATTTGCCAAGGTTATAGTCACTGTACTGATATTTGCCTCCTGCCAGCAGGTAGCTTCTGATCAAACACAGTACGAACTCCTGATCCGCAACGCCATGGTAATAGACGGCACTGGCAATGCAGCTTATGCTGCGCATGTCCTGATCAATGGCGATTCCATCGCGCTCATAGAGCCCGACACTACCCGAACTTATACTGCGACTCGCACCATTAATGCCTCCGGCCTATACCTGACTCCAGGATTCATTGACACCCACGCCCATGGCGATCCGCTCGAGACACCTGATTTTTCTAATTTCCTTTCGATGGGTGTGACTACTATTTGCCTGGGACAGGACGGCTTTAGCCCGGAACGTGAAAACCTAAAAGAGTGGATGCAGGAAGTAGACGGGAAAGAGCTGGGGGTTAATGTGGCCATGTTTGCCGGTCACAACACACTCCGTATGCTGTCAGGTATAGCTTACGATTCGATCCCCTCGGCGCAGGGCATGGCCAAAATGGAACAGCTCCTTACAGATGCACTTGATGCTGGCTGCTTTGGCCTGACCACGGGTTTGGAGTACAGCCCGGGTTACTATGCCCGCTCTGCTGAGCTCAACCAACTTGCTCAGATCGTAGGCAGAAAAGAAGGCATTATCATGAGCCATATGCGCAACGAAGACGATGCCTATGTCGAAGCATCAATCAGGGAGCTTCTGGAACAGGGTAAAAATTGCCCTGTGCATGTCTCGCACATTAAGGTAGTGTATGGTAAAGGTGAGGCGCGTGCCAACCGCATCCTGCAACTGTTGGACTCTGCACGCCAGCAAGGTATACAGGTAACAGCTGATTTTTATCCCTATACCGCCAGTTATACCGGCATCGCCATTCTGTTCCCGGACTGGGCTAAAAAGCCCAATGATTACCAGGAAGTACTGAAGACCCGCCGTCAGGAACTGGCCACTTTCCTGCGCAACAAGATCTTACAGCGCAATGGTCCGGAGGCAACGCTGATCGGTTCTGGTCCTTACAAAGGCAAGACCCTGCAACAAGTAGCTGTAAAGCTTAACAAGCCGTTTGAATTGGCCCTGATGGAAGACATTGGTCCCTACGGTGCAGACGGTGCCTACTTTATCATGGACGAAGCACTGCAGGAGACTTTTCTAAAAGACCCACATGTGATGGTCTGCAGTGATGGCAGCCCCTCTATGCGCCACCCCCGCAGCTTCGGCACCTTCGCCCGCATTTTGGAAACTTACGTCGTGCAAAAACAGCTACTGGCTTTAGAAGAAGCTGTTCATAAAATGACGGGGCTATCTGCTGAAACGATAGGTTTGCGCGACCGCGGCCTCGTGAAACAAGGGTTTAAGGCTGATCTGCTACTGTTCAATCCAGAGGAAGTGCGGGAGAACGCTACCTATGAGAATCCAAATCAGGAGGCTACTGGGTTTAGGTATGTTTTGGTGAACGGGGTGGTGGTGCGAGAGGGGACAAAAGCAGCACCATTGGGCATGGGAAGTATGCTACAAAGGTAAATGTCCTAGCTACCAGTTTGTATAGTATCCATAGTTAACTGGTTATTTCTACTCATTATATTGGGACTTAATGTTAATTATAAAAAGCAACGAATACACAAACCTGTATTTATTGCTTAATTCCTCATGCTATAAGAATAATATAAAAAATAATCATTTCAGAACAAATATATACCTAAAAGCAACTTAGTATAAAATACACTCGTATTGTAACCAAATACGTTTTTATTTAACTATTCTTATCAACACCATCCACCCTTGCTTTTAGAAACATGCGATCTATCTCTACAAAGTATATATTTAGTGCACTCACTTTTATTATTTTAGCATCTGCCTGCACAGGTACTAAAGAGGCTGTGTACTTTGATAATATAGGTAATACAGAAATTTCAGGCAGTTATGAAAGTCATGAGCCTATTATCCAATCCAATGACCTCCTAAGTATTAACATCAACAGTCTCAATCCAGAGGCGACTGAGTTATTCAATGTTTCTAACCCCAGTACTTCACGCATCTCAAATACAGCTGCAACCAGCACTGTTTCCCCCGTCATTGGATACTTAGTGGATCAAGATGGATTTGTACAACTACCCTTTTTAGGTAAAGTAAAAGCTGCGGGTTCTACAAAAAAGGAGTTTCAGAATGTCATTAGACGAGAATTGATTACTAGAAAACTACTAATTGATCCTATTGTAGATGTTCGCTATCTAAATTACAAAATTTCAGTGTTAGGAGAAGTTGCGCGCCCTTCTGTACTCACCATCCCTAACGAAAAAATTACACTTTTGGAGGCTCTCGGACTGGCAGGGGACCTGACAATTTATGCAAGCAGAAAAAATGTACTGCTGATTAGGGAAGAAGACGGCAAAAAGAAGCTTACCCGGATTGATCTTACATCTGACGAGATATTCAAATCTCCCTATTACTACCTAAGGTCTAATGACATTATTTATGTTGAGCCTAATGTAACAAAAATTCAAAGTGCAAGCCCGGCAAGACAATGGTTGCCTGTAATATTCAGCGGCTTGACGGTGATTGTGATTGCTGTAGATCGTCTCACTAGATAAACTCTAACAAATAAAAGCTTATGAGTAATAGCATTAATAGCTCTGAAGATAGTTTTATATCCTCTATAATGAACAAATATATGCCATTTTGGCCTTTGTTTGTAATGTTATTCATACTATCCCTGGCTGGAGCATGGGTATACCTAAATTACTATGCCACACCAGTATATGAGATAACCGCATCATTGATGATCAAAGATGAAAAGAAAGGTGTGAGTGATTCGAAATTGACTGAATCCATTGATGCCTTTACATCCAATAAAACTGTTGAGAACGAAATTAATGTATTTCAATCAAGGGCGTTAATGCTCAAAGTTGTTAACGACTTAAAGCTGTATGCACCTATATATGAAGAAGGAAAATTTAGATCAATACCTGCTTACACCACATCTCCAATAATAGTGGAGTTGAAAGAACCTGAGAAAGCAACAAGTACACCCAATATTTATTTCATTTTTGATAAAGCACTTAATACAGTACTTATTGATAACAAAGAATATCCGCTCGAACAGTGGAATAATTCCCCCTACGGCGTCATCAAATTCACTGAAAACCCTCATAAATCTAAAGATGCAGAACACCCACTGTATTTCTCTATTGTTGATCCCCAGAGCGTAGCACATGGATTAGTCAGTAGAATTAGAATTCAAGCTTCCAGTAAATTTTCTTCTGTTGTAAACATGAACTTAAAGGATTCTGTACCACAGAGAGGTGAAGATATACTCAACCACTTAATCAGCGCATATAAGCAATTAGCAGTTAATGAAAGAAATAGGTTAGCTGCTAACACACTTGAGTTCGTTGAAGAGCGTATTAAAACGGTTGTAGATGAGTTGAAGGAGTTAGAAAATGAAGTAGTACAATTCCGATCTACTAGAGGAGGAGTCAACCTAGGTGAACAAGGGAGATTATACTTAGAAAATGTAAGGGATAATGACCGAAAAGTGTCAGAACTAACCACTCAATTAGCTGTTCTAGACAAAGTAGAGCGCTACGTAACGTCTAGAAATAACTCAGCAAGCTTTGTTCCATCTACCCTGGGCATTAATGACCAAGCACTTAATCAACTTCTGCAAAAGCTATATGACTCAGAAATTCAGTATCAAAAGCTGAAGTACACAACTGCCGAGAATAACCCCATACTTATAGCAGTTACTAATGAAATTGAAAATATTAGACCGCGCATACTGGAAAACATACGCAACCAGCGCATTAATCTGCAGGCAAGTCGAGCAAACTTAGCCTCTACCAACAGCACTTACAACTCTGTCTTACAATCTATACCTCAGAAAGAAAGAGAGTTAATGGAGCTTAACCGTCAGCAGACAGTAAAAAACAATGCTTATAATTTTCTCCTGCAAAAGAGAGAAGAGACAGTGCTTTCCTATGCCCCTTCTGTAGAAGAAAGTAAAGTAATTGACATGGCAGGTTCTTCTACTACTCCTATTAGCCCGAAGCCGATGTACATATACCTGATGGCTATTATCGGATCACTTGTGGCAGGGGTTGCATTTATTACCGGAAAAGAACTTTTGAGCAGCAATCTTTTATTCAGATCTGAAATTACATTATACACCAATGCCCCTATTGTAGCTGAACTCTCGTTTGTAAAACCTGGTAAAGACAATAAGTTTAGTGCACCCACAGAAGCCTCTGTAGTTGAGCAATTTAGACAATTAAGAGTTTCGTTAGGCTTGTACGGGCGAACATTTATTAAAAAGAAGATTTTAGTCACATCAAGTATTCCAGGCGAAGGCAAAAGTTACGTTAGCTCCAACCTGGCACTCAGTTTAGCTTCCTCCGGAAAAAAAGTTGCCCTTCTCGATTTCGATCTTAGAAATCCGAACACATCCGTACAGTTTGATTTATTTAAGAGAGAAGGTATAATCGAGTATTTGAGTGCGGATATCCCTATCCAAAACATACTTGTAAAATCCACCTTCAGCAATTTGACTATTGTGCCGGCTGGTAATGATATTGGTGACCATACAGAACTGTTGCTAAATGGTAAATTGGAGTGTCTGTTTAATCATCTGGAGAATATCTTTGATTACCTGATTATTGACACCCCCCCTATCGACCTGGTTTCAGACGCTTATCTGCTTTCAGAGTACTCTGACATTTCACTGTTAGTAATGCGACATGCCTATACGCCAAAAAGCCTTGTACAGCGCCTAAAAACCGACAATAAAATAAAATCACTCAATAATACAGCGATTGTATTTAATGCTGTGAAACCCCGAGGTTTTGCAAAAGGCAAATACGGCTATGGTTACGGCTATGGTTATGAGTATAAATATAAAGACAAAGCCTATCGTAAACATGGCGTTGCTGCAAGAGCATAAGCCATCTACAAGGTTAGTTTTAGCAGATTATAAATATCTTTTATTGAGGAGTTAACCTACTCTTATAGATGAGATATAAGCTATTACTTTGTCACTCCCGAAAAAACAGAAGAAGCCTTGTCCGAAATTGGATATCAGCGGGTAGATCTTTATTGAAGGTAGGTACTTAACATAGCTGCACCTCCTAATTTCTATATCAGTAGGTGCTACTTAATTTATTATTTCTCATCCACAAAAGTTTTAAGCAGATGAAAGTATTGGTCACAGGAACAGCGGGTTTTGTTGGATTTCACCTAGCTGAAAAGTTGCTCAGGAGGGGTGATGAGGTAGTAGGCGTTGATAATATCAATAGCTATTATGATACCAGGTTAAAATACGATCGTCTCGCTGAAAGCGGCATTTCTGAAGACCTTATCCAGTGGAACCAAGAGGTAACCAGCTATAAGCACCCTAAATATAGATTTATTAGGATGAATCTGGAAGAGAAAAGCCAGTTGCTAGATCTTTGTGGTAGAGAGAACTTTGACGTTATTCTGCATTTGGCTGCACAAGCTGGAGTACGCTATTCTATTACCAACCCAGATGCCTACGCTCAATCTAATCTGGTTAGTTTCCTAAATATACTTGAAGCAAGTAGGTACTGCAAAATAAAGCACTTGGTTTATGCTAGTTCATCCAGTGTATACGGCCTTAACCAGAAAATGCCCTTCTCTGTAAAGGACAAAGTGGACCACCCGGTGTCGTTGTACGCAGCCAGTAAAAAAGCAAATGAGTTAATGGCTCACACTTATAGCCATTTATATAGAATTCCTACATCTGGGTTAAGGTTTTTCACGGTTTATGGTCCTTGGGGGCGCCCTGATATGGCTTACTTTCTTTTCACAGAGGCTATTTCGAACCGTAAGCCTATCTCTGTTTTTAACCACGGTAAAATGAAAAGGGACTTCACCTACATAGATGATGTGGTTGATGGTATACTAAACGTAATGGATAAACCTGCTGAACCCTGTGCCGAATGGAATAGCAAATACCCTGATCCTTCTCGCTCTACTGCTCCTTACTGTATTTACAATATTGGAAACAATAAGCCTGTAAGTCTTATGAAGTTTATCCGGGTAATTGAAAAGTGCTTAGGTGAAAAAGCAGTTCTTGAAATGCAGGACCTTCAACCCGGCGATGTGACATCTACCTGGGCGAATGTTGATGATCTCATGCTAAAATTCAATTACCGACCTAATACACCTATAGAAGATGGCTTGAAGCATTTCACGGAATGGTACAAGCAGTATTATACCTTAAGGAAACTCTCTAACGATGTTGTAGAACAGCACAGGTATAGCGCTTAGAATGCTTTACAGTTTTATGCTATTAACCTTACCAATAACATCAGTGTGGCAGGAGGTTATTGTATACTGATTTGAAAAGTCATAAAAAAAAGACTCATACCCAATTACACCCTGAATACCTTGAGCGAGAATGTTATTCAAACCCCGCCGGCAAAGAAGAAGGAGAACCTCAAACAACGTGCTTATTTAAACTCTATTACCAGTACAATAGATTATGCAGGAGCACAGATAACAGGGTTTGTCGTAAGCCCTTTTATAATTGGGGGTCTAGGTAGTTCTATGTATGGTATCTGGCAAATGCTTAGCCAGATGACCAACTATGCCGGCATGGCTGATACCAGGGCAACGCAGGTATTAAAGTGGTCAATTGCTAATAAGCGGGATATAGCTGAGGACGAAGAGTTAAAAAGCGACGTTACGACAGCTCTGGTTGTAACTGGCCTTATCCTACCATTTATACTTATTGTAGGGGGTATAATAACCTGGTACGCACCATATATTACTAAAGCAGACGAACAGTATCATGACATCATAAGAATCGCTTGTTCTTTTCTCGTGCTAGCCCTTGTTATAAACAAGGTCTTCAATCTCTTTGAGTCAGTGTTAAGAGGTATGAACCTTGGTTTTAAGCGCATGGGCTTGCGCGCAGGGATTGTTGCATTTGGTGGTGCAATTAAGGTTCTGGCAATCACGCAAGGTTTTGGACTTATTGGTTTGTCTGCTGTTGAGGTAATAACAGCTCTCATAACAGGTGCAACCTTCTATTTTATAGTGAAGAAAAACATTGGCTGGTTTGGGTTTGGAAAAACAAACCTGTCAAGGGTTGTATCATATGGGAAATTAAGCGGCTGGTTTATGGCCTTCACCATGTCTAAAATGTTTTTACTCCATAGTGATAAGATTTTACTAGGCTATCTGGTGGGGCCAATCTACGTGACCAAATACGCTATTACCATGTTTACATCCCTTGCATTACAAGGATTTGTCAATGCAATCATCATGGGCATTATACCTGGAGTAGGTGGCCTTTACAGCAGGAAAGAGTTTGATAAGGTTCAGAAGGCAAGAAGAATCATTACCTCAATAAACTGGTTACTAGCATCAAGTATAGGGGTAACCATACTATTGCTCAATAGTTCTTTTATCAGGCTCTGGGTCGGACTGGAGCATTATGCTGGTAGCTTTGAAAATTTAATGATCCTCTTTGTCTCCATTCAAGTCATATTTTTCCAAATCGATAGCCTTATAATCAATGTAACACTTAATATGAAGAAGAAAGTATTGTTTTCTTCACTGGCGTCAGGTGTTACAATACTGCTTGCCTATTTTTTAGTTGAGAGGTATTTTATTATTGGTTTATGCAGTAGCGTTCTCATTGGAAGATTCATACTGACCATAGGTTATCCTCTGATTCTGAAGGAAAAAATGAATGATACATCCAGCATCTTTATTAGGCAAAAAATTCAACCTTTTGTTATAAGTGTTATCCTTTTTTTGATAGCAGCATATTTGAGTCAGGAGATCAGTATACCAAACTGGATATCCCTAATTGGAGCGGGCACAATTTCTACGGTTGGTTCAGGACTACTATTCTGGCACTTAGCCCTTAGCATAAATGATAGGGAGGAAATTATGGAAGTTGTATCAGGTATAAAACTCTTTAAAAGAGATTAACAGCTTTATTTATGATTCCATAAATGATATTACTCTAGAAACAATCTGAGGGGCTCTGTGCCTTCAATCCTTATGTTGCCAATGATTACAGTTTACGTTTCGCACTTAAACGCATAAAATTCATGATAAAAAATAAACTGTACGTAATACATTCAAATTCAAAAATTGAGGCTCTTTACACACTTTTCCCTCTGATTGTGTCAAAATATAGTCACTTAATTGAATTTGTAAGCATTGATTCGAAAGAAGCAATGCAGGTAGAAGGTGAGTGTGTAGTCCTAGTCCGTACATTCAAAGGCAAAGAATCTTTTAAACATAATACTGAGCGTAAGAGAGACTTTATAAACAATTTTAGAAGAAGATTCAACCGCGTAATAATGCTCGACGATGGCGCCGGAAGTGACAGCCTTCACTACGAGTACATGGACCTGGTCGATTTATACTATAAAGGCAAGCTACTTATAAATAAGAATCTGTATCTGCAGCCTAGGTATGGCAGTCAAATTTTTACTGACTACTATAATACGGAGTATGGTATTGCTGATGAGGTTATTAAAATAAGAGAAAGACCAAGTGACCCTTCTGTTCTGAACAAGCTCCGGGTGTCTTGGAATTTGGGGTGTGGAGTATACCCTATACCTGGTCAAGTATTAATTAAAATGTTAAGATCGGCAGTCGGACATAATTTTTCAAAAGCATTAAAACCATTGTATTTACACTATTACCGCAAAACGTTAAAAGAACTTAGCAGGCCGAGTGACTTAAAAAATAAATCTGATTATGTACATGCCCGCTTTGGATACAAGGGCCTGCCAAATACAATAGCCTACCAAAGACAAGTACTTTTAGACACTTGCAAAAAAAACAATAAAGTCATATCCGGCAAGATAAGTCAAAAGGCATATAATGAGGAAATCAAAAATGTGGCTTCAGTTCTAAGCCCATTTGGATGGGGAGAGGTCTGTTTTCGTGATTTCGAGGCCGTATTTAATGGAGCATTGCTCATAAAGCCTAACATGGATATTCTTGAGACATGGCCAAATATTTATCTACACGACCAGACATACATACCTATAGATTGGGATGGCAGCGATTTACTTGAAACTATTGAGAACGTGACGAGCAATGTAACGGCCTATCAAGGTATTGTAGACGCAGCCAGAGAAGAGTACAGAAACAGTTTGCTTGAACTAGATGACAGAATTCAAAATTTTATAGAAGAGACCTCAAATGTGACAGTATCCTGACTATAGGTATACATACTTAACGGAAGAGGTATTTATCAACAACGATGCGCCTCAGGGATAAAAGGAGATAGCACAACATTTATTTTTTAATAAAGCGGCCAGGTATAGGTTTATAACTTTGTTTTTATGCATAATTATACAATTTCAAAGGAATCTGTAAGACTGCGTGAGGAACTTGAGAGATCCAACATAAAATTTGCTCACTGGAAAAGCAATAGCCATCTGCTCAAGTCCCTTGCCGGGGAAACTGACTTGGATCTTCTTATCAAACAAGAGGATCGGACAAGATTTGAGTCGAGCATGCTACAACTCGGCTATAAGAGGTTAAGAAGCCAGCCTTGGAGCTCTTATCCAAATGTGGATGATTGGCTAGGACTTGATCGAGAGACGGGCAAATTCTTACATGTACATACTCATTATGCATTGGTAACAGGTATACAACATGTTAAACACCTCCATCTCCCCTGGGTAGATGTCTTTTTTGATCATGTTATTAAAGATGAGCAAACTGGATGGCCTATACCTAAGCCTGAGTTGGAAGTTTTAATATTACTTGTACGCATCTGGGCTAAAATGCCACCCAGTGAACGAATCCACACTACCCCCGCCATACCTCCTTACATTAAGGATGAATTAATCAATCTGCTTAAAAACACTGACCCAAAGAATCTCCTATCGCTGTGTGGTGAGCTTAACATAGTGGTTCCTAATAATTTTCTTGAGACCATAGATCACATCAAAGTAAATAAAGATGCTGACAGTATAGTAAGAATATCAAAATCACTTTATACCCAGATGAAACCATACTTTAAATCACCTTGGGTTCAATCGGTTTTAAAATCGACTTTTTTTAAACTCAATATAAACGCCTTTAAATACTCCATGAGGTTTTTAGGTCCTCATAAACTAGGAAAGACACTAAATAGTGGAGGCAAAATAATTGCTTTAGTGGGAAGTGATGGCTCAGGCAAAAGTACGCTTAGCAATGATTTAGTGAAATGGCTAACCTATAAAATGGACACCCATTATTTTTATATGGGAAAGAACCCATATATAAAAAGTAATAATAAGATTCTCCTCTCCAGAACTGATGTTTTTTTTCTAGACAGTCGGGTTTCTAAAGCTTTGAAGAAATTTGTTGGAAGCTTTTACTATCTCATTTTAATTAAGAAAAAGCTAACCTTTATTCGTTTAGCTAAACGAATGAGCACTTCAGGAAGCATTATTATCTGTGACAGATTCCCCCAAAAGAGCATTTTAGGGATTAACGATGGTCCAAATCTTCAGAAATCAACACATAGTTGGACCTCCAGGATAGAAATGAATTTGTTTGATCAAGTAAATGAATTACCTCCAGATATTGTAATAAAACTCAATGTTAGTCCAGACACTGCATTTGAGAGAAAACCACAACATGACAAAATCAAGATTTTTCAAAAGTGTGATGCTCTAAATAATATAAATTTCAAGAATGCTAAAGTTGTTAACATTGATTCAAACCAACCCTACGATAAGGTATTAGCAGAAATCAAAAATGAAATTTGGAATCTATTATGAGCTGTTCTAAGCATACAGGTAGGATTATAGAAATTGTAGGGCCACCTGGGGTTGGCAAATCTACAATCTATAATCAATTATGTAACAGCTGGACCGCTGATCTAAATTGGATTTATCAAGATGAGCTTTTAGCGTCTAAGCCACCTGTTGTTTTAAATTTTAAAAAATGGCTTGAAGATAAAGCACGGAGCTACTTCGGGCGAAAAAGGGCAAAAAGTATTCCCACTGATTATGGAATGCGCTTTATAGAACATCATCAAGAACTGGCAAACCTTTGTTGGAGTCACTTTTCAGACTTGAGAGAAGTAGAAAGTATTCATAATTGTTACAGATCAACTTATCATTTATTTAATGACTTCTGCAGATACCAGGCTATTGTAGAATCAGCTAAAATCAAACCTTGTATAATTGAGGAAGGACTTTTGCAAAAGTCCTTCCTGGTTCGTTCTTATAAAAGTTCGTTTTCTTCGTTTATTGACAATTATTTAGATTTATTACCCCTATCCCACACAATTATATACATAAATACATCAGATATCTCCACTATTGTTGATCGGCTGACTATAAGAAACAAGGTGATTGCTTCTCATATAGGCAAAGACAATCGAGCATTATCAGAAGATATTTTTAATTGGCAGCAAACGTTCAGCAAGATTATACCTGTACTAGAGTCTAGAAATATCAATATTATAGAAATAGACGCCCAATATACACCACAGGTTAATGTAAAATTGATTAAACAGGCACTTAGTAATTTACAATAAGTGGACTTTAGATATTAAACTACAACACATGAGTATATTCTTTATAATTGTAGAAATACTGGCATTAGCTTTACCTATCTATCTGCTGTTGTATCGTCGAGAGCTGTCCATCATTTATATACCTTTAATAATATTTGCAAAGGTAATAATTACACCTTCAAGTCCAGCATTCCTGCATTATTCAGTTATAACTATCCTTATTCTCTACTCTGTTTACCAAAACTCAAGTTTTTTTTCTAAAAACATATATTCTCTCTGTTTAATATTAATTTATCTGATTCTAGTTACTAACGTATCTAACTTTGACAGTATTAGGCCTAACTTTTTCGCTTGCTTATGGTTTTTCACCTCTCTCCCATTAATTAGCACTATATACAGAAAGCACTCCAGAGATAAAATTGTAAAAGAGCTATCAACAGTTGCCTTTTTGATTCTTTGCCTCTTTGTACTTAATGTTATCATGTCTACTATGACTGGATATTCTCCATATGAGATGTATGGTATTACGTCAGGAGTTTTATATGGAAATTTGTACGCAACGGACTTCAATATTCTTGCTATCGCAACCTTTCTAGTTTTAGCTTTTGCTGTACGTCAGAGAAATGTTATATACTTTATTACGTCACTAACTTCACTAGCTTTTATTCTACTTTCACTGCGCAGGTCTGTCATGTTGCTCAGTATAATAGGAATTATAATAGTTATTTTAATATTTTCAACAAAAAACAACATTCGTAATGTAATAGTATTTGGAGCTATGTCTTTGGTAGTAAGTTTCGTCGTTATTCCTAACACGAACTTTCTGTTGACCTTCATAGAAAGATATGAACAAAGAAATCTAGCAGATCGTGAATTGGAGGAAGAAACCAGATTCTTAGAGTATGAATTAATCTATGATGATATTTTCTTATATGAAGATTATAGCCCATTGTTTGGCTATGAACTCTTAAATAGTGCCGGCAATTATGGTAAGGGCATTTTAGATGACAGAACGCTCCATTCAGATATAACTAATATGATCCATTCAACTGGTATAGTGGGGTTATCTCTCTATTTGTTAATGGTGGTAGCATGCTTTATTCAAGCTTTTAGAAGTTCTAAAACAAGAGAGGATTATTTAATAGTAACCTTTTGCGCCTGTGTATTCTTAGTGTATACCATTACAGGCCGATACACAAGTTCAGAAAGTATGATTATACTATTTCTTACACTAATGCTTCCTATCACAAATAGAGAAAATCAATTAAATAAAATTGAGGAAAAGAAGGCAGAATTAGTCAGATTTTAAAGGTTGGTATCACAAAAGCTAATTAAAGACAATGTTGTTGATCTTTCCCAGGCATAAACTACACTTGTACATAAGTTAAATATTAAAACATATGGCTAAATTTATTTTTTATGATGATAAATTAATTAATATATTACTTAAAGAAGAATTGCCATCAGGGGGCGCCGCTGTGCAAGCATATGGGTGGATTCAAGGTCTCTTAGCTTCTACACAAGATGTATATTTACTTACTGAACCCAAAAGTGATAGAATTCTTAAGGATGAATGCTTTAAGATTAAGATCATTGAAGACTATGACCCATCGAAAGGTATAAAATGGATACGTTGGGCCTACTATCGGATTCCGCATATATACAATACCCTTAGATATATTAAACCTGATTTTGTTTATAAAAGTATTCCTACCTGGCACTCCAGTATACTGGCGGTTATATGTTATTTATTAAACATTCAATTTATACAGAGGGTATCTAATGATTTCTTAGTGGACGATCGTTTTTATACAAAATATTCACAAACGCATCGCCTCTTTCAAAACATAGCTTTCAAATTATCCAGTTTTATTCTCTGCCAGAATGAATACCAGTACAGAATTATCAAATATAAGTTCCCTAACAAAGTTGTTCATAAAATTTCAAACCCAATTGTATTAGAAAGTTCAAATTATCTTGATGAAGGTAAGCAGGATTCTTACATAGCATGGCTAGGTCTTTTTCAATATCAGAAGAATTTAAAACTGCTGTACCATATAGCAACAAATTTGGCAAATCAGACTTTTTTAATTGCTGGTAAAGAAGGATCCAAAGTCGATACTGAAACAATTGAATATTTAACTAAACTAAGGGAACTTCCAAATGTTAAATTTATTGGATTTCTACAAAGACACGAGGTATTGCCTTTTTTAGCTAAATCCAAATATCTGCTAAACACATCACGTTATGAAGGATTTAGCAATACGTTTTTAGAAGCTATGGCTACAGGAACACCTATTCTCACCACAGAGCAGGTGAATCCTGATTCGATAATTTCTGACCATAGACTAGGTATTATTTATGAAGACCCTCAACACTTAAATCAAAAATTAAATGAAATTACTCCAACAGCTTATGAAGCGCTTTCCAAAAGAGTTACTGATTATGTAAAGCATAATCATGACTATCTCATCTTAACAAACCGTCTTTTGAATTTGCTAAAGACAGACCAAACAGCATCATAGAGCTACTTGTATGATTCATAACTGTGTTTTAACATGACTGATAAATCTATAAAAATAATTCTGTTCATTGGCAGTTTGCGGTCCGGAGGGAAAGAGAGAAGGCTTGTTGAGCTTCTCTCTTATTTACAGAAGCGTAATCAGTATAAGCTGCTGGTTGTCATGACATCACACAAAATAGACTATCAAAAGTTTTATGACCTAAATATTCCTTATTATGTAATTCCAAAATCATGGAGCAAAAACGATTTAACTATTTTCTATAAATTCTACAAAATAGTCAAAAGTTATGAACCAGATTTAATTCATACTTGGGGTAAAATACAAACTTTGTATTCCCTGCCTTCAATTCTTAAAACAAAAGTGCCCCTCATTAATAGTCAAATAACTGCAGCACCTCCTTTTATAAATAAAATCTCAATCAGCTTTCTAATCAATCTTCTAAATTTTAAAATCTCTAAAACAGTAATTGCTAATTCTTATGCTGGCCTTGAAGCCTTTACTCCCCCGATGAATAAGTCCTACATAATTTACAATGGTGTTGACTTTGACCGCTTTAAGGGTTTGGCCGACAAATTAGCTATAAAGAAAAAGTATAACATTAAAACTCCTTACACAGTCATAATGGTGGCTTCTGTCTCTCAAAACAAAGATTATAAACTTTTTTTTGAGATAGCTCAAATAGTAACAAAATTAAGGAGTGACATAAGTTTTATTGGTGTAGGATCTTACATTGAAGCTGACACTACCTATCAGCACATAAAGAAAATTACCAGTAATAATGATCGGTTAATCTTTCCTGGCAGAATAGACGATGTGGAGGCTCTGATAAATGCGTGTGACATTGGTGTTTTATTCTCACCTAATGGTGAGGGTACATCTAATGCAATAATTGAATACATGGCTTTAAGCAAGCCGGTTATTGCAAGCAGAGTAGGAGGAAATTTGGAGCTTATAAGTCATAACGAGAATGGATACTTAGTAAAAGACAGCACTGCTATAGAGATCGCTGAGCTGGTCACCGAACTGATTGATGACAAGGAGAAAAGGGACAAGTTTGGGGAGCGCAGTAAAGAATTCATCCTAAACTCATTCTCACTTGAAAGCATGGGGAGAAAATTCGAAGAGGTTTACATGAATGCTCTGGGTATGGATATCCCTAAAATAACTAATGACTCTAGTCTAATTCATGCGAGTAACTAAGAATTTACTTCTCGTGCATCCAGCATTCAAAAAGAATAGCATGCTTATACTCAGTTATTGAATAAGTTATGAGTTGAGAAACTCTCGATTGTGTTAAGTATTAATGGGACCTCTACTTTAGGTGTAAGATCTGATGGTATCATAGATTAAATCAGAATACTTTTTTTAAATAAAAAGATGTTTAATATGAAAAAGCTATTTGGTTACAGTCTCTATCTAAAAGATCGAAGAACACTTGTTCAAGAGCTTAAATCCAGAATATCGGATAACCAACTTTCAACCATTATTTCCTTGAATACCTTGAAGCTCTACCAGGGTTCAAGAGATCCTTTTCTTGAAAAAACGTTTCAATCTGGCACTCATATCATACCTGACGGACAATCAATTGCCTTTGCAGAGTATCTGGTACATGGAAATAAGATTTCCTCTATCTCCGGCGCCGAGCTTATGGTAGAGCTTATTCGGGAGTCATGCGTTTCGGGATATAAAATTTTTTTCTTAGGATCTCCTCAACAGCTGCTTGACAGAGTAGAATTGAAAATCAAACAAGATTATCCTCAATTGATTGATAAAGTTGCATTCCAAGATGGGTACTACAATGTCGAGAAAGATGAAGCAGATGTTATAAGCAGAATTGCCATGTTCAAGCCTGACTTCTTATTCGTAGCTTTCGGCTCTCCTAGAAAGGAAGAGTTTATTATAAAATACCACGGCCAACTTAATGCCAAAGTAATTATGGGAGTTGGAGGTAGCTACGAGTATTTTGTAGGAGATGTGAAGTTAGACCCCATGACAAAGAAATTAGGCTTGAGGTGGTTAGTTAGAACTATTCAGGATCCCCGAAGGCTCGCCAGGCGTTATGCTGTCTGTAACTCTTACTTCCTGTTCGCTCTGTCTAAGGAAATTGTTAAAAGTTTTAAGAACCGCTTAAGGCATGCCTAGATTTATTTAATGCAAGTTAATCTAGTAAAGGAAGATGGCGGTGAATTTTCAGCAAGTTTGGATAGTAAAAACATCAAGATGCGGATCAATTATGAATTCACGATGTAGCCAGCTCTCAGGGAAAGTATAACATCTAGCTCTACTACTTCACTATGTAAGCACAGCCTAAGATGAGCTTAAGGCAGAAAGCTATTTTTCGGCAAACTAAGACCAAGCATGTTCGTCAAACTCTATAGCTGCAACAGAATACTCAGAACCATACACATGCTAGCACCGAATTACTAAATTCAATCCCAGGACTATTACCGGTAAATGAGGAGAGTAAAGCAATTTAAAACTGAGAGAATAGTTGAGTTGTGATTCTATTAATAATATGTTAGGTGTGTTTTGATAAAGAATTTACACTGGTTCATATCTAGAAGGCATTTTTATATACCTCTCTGCCAAATATAGTTAGCCATATAATTTTCAGATCAAGCATTAAGGTCCAATTTTCGACATACCAAAGATCGAATTTTGTTCGCATACACTTCTGCTCTTCCGTGTCAGTTGGTCCTCTCCAGCCGTTTACTTGCGCCCAACCCGTAATCCCCGGCTTAAAATAGTGTCTGATCATATATTTATCTACACTTTCCTGAAACTGTTGGTTTAGGAAACTCCTATGCGGTCTTGGCCCGACAACGCTCATATCTCCTAGAAGTACATTCATAAATTGAGGCAACTCATCAAGGCTATATTTTCTCATTATTCTACCTATGCTTGTTATCCTACTATCCTCTTTTATAGTTGAACGTTGTCCACCGATTGAAGCATCATTTTCTTTCATGCTTCTAAATTTAAATACTTTAAATGGCTTTCCACTTCTTCCTATTCTAACCGGACAATAAAAAATTGGTCCACGTGACTCCAGCTTTATCAACGTTGCAAGTATAAGGAAGAGAGGCGCAAGCAGGATTAAAGCAACTAAGGAGAAAACCTTATCAAAGGTATTCTTAATGAAGAACAGTCTCTTGTCATCAAGTGGCAGCTGTCTAACATTTATAGCTTCGATATGTCCATATCGTGTTATTTTATAGTTGCTCCCCAATAAGTTTTGGAAGTCAGGTACATACTTCACACGTACTCCATGGTAGTCAGCTGCAGCAATAATTTGCCTTATTTTTTTTGATGCTTTGACAGGGATCGCAATTACAATTTCGTCTACAGGGTTATCTTTCAAGTAACTCTGTATATTACTCAAATCCCCTACAACTTTGTCATTACTTACTAAGCAATCTTCATTTTTACATTTAATAAAACCTTGCACATAATGTTGTTTGCTGCTTATCAGATCCTTCTCAACATTAACAGCCAGATTACCTATTCCAGCTACCAAGGTATGTTTTGATTTTTTCGCAGAATACATTACCCTTTTCAGTCTAATAATAAAATAATTAACGGGTATACCTACGATTGGAAGTGAAATAACAAAGGCTATTACTACATTCTTATTTAAATCGTCTAAATTAAAAGTAGTAACTGCAACTAATATCAGTAAGAGCATTAAAAGATAGGCCTTGATATAGAATATGGTTCTAGAACCTGTATTCCCGAGACTATCTATGTTTTTATTTCTCCAGTAACCTATTAGTATCCAGAACAGAATTAAACTTCCTATTACATACATTTCCATCTTAAGGGCTGCTTCTTCACTAAAAAGAAAAACAGATATAATTATTGAAATTAACAACGTAATTATATCTCCACCAAAATAAATGGAAGGTTGAGTATATTTGTGCTTAATCATAACTATAACATTAAGTTATCGATCTTATATAATGTTCAAAGCTGCCTTTGACCAACTCACTACATTTCTGACTTTAGTCTTTATAAATAAGACTAGACTCCTATCACTCATCCGTTACTGTTATTTTGACCAAAACGAGGAACAGGATTTGTTATTAAAAAATTTTGCTAATATTCCTCAACCAATAAGACTAGATATAAGCTAATTCTAAAGAGGTTTGCAGTTTTAATGTAAAGGTTTATCATATTTAAATAAAATTATAATAAAGCTATAAATACCAATAATTATCAGGTTTGTATAGAATTATTAAATCCAAATTTAATAATCAACCTATATTTTATATACTTAAACTAAGAATTAAAGATTTGCTTTTTTCTAGATTTTGCTAATAAAATTTTCAACTCCTAACAAAATCATGATTTTTCAGTGTGAAGGTATGCAATTGCAGGGTGAATGAACTTTTCCGTGAGTGTATAGATGACAGAATTGGCTTATTGATGATAGCTAGGATTCAGAGCCCTGCGATCTTAAATTTCGCACATCTGTTGTTATAATAAGATTAGCCAGAACAAATAGTGAGATATCGAATGAGTCGTAAACTTCTTTTAGCCCTGCTATACTAATATTTACTTTTCAGACCAGACTACCTCTAATCTGGAAGAAGTTACACCAATTGACAATTCAAAAGAGAAAATGTCTTAATGAAGCCAAAGAAATAATTATAACTCAGGTCATCAGTTTTATCAATCTAAATAAATGTTTGCATGACTATAATTTGCATTGTCGGCCACACTGCAATTGCTGCTACAAACGAATATGCCAAAACTGAACAGTAACATAGTGATAGTGCTTGATAGTATGTAAGCAAATATGACGTCCATGCCCCTAAAAGGTTGAGACCAGATCAAATGATCTAGAATAGACCGAAATAGCGGCCGAAGACCTATCCACTTTGGCTGTTTCCACCAATAGATAGCTAATAGAGTTTATTGTAAACTGACTGCAGCAATAATAACCATTAAGAAATTTTCTTGAGAAGAGTCTGAAAAGCTTTAGCTCATATTCATGGCAAAACTGCAAGGGCGTTAAGCACTATATTCTTTTTCAACTATTCATTACTTTTTGCAGTATATTCAGATAAAATAAAAATTAATTTCGCCTTATGGTGATATTCAAGCAGTTTTGAAGGGATACAAAACTGATTAGGTTCTTAATTAATGTGAGACCACACTGTGGGAAAAAGCATGAAAGTATTATTTGTTTCTTCAGGTAATTTAAAAGCATATGGTATTGCTCCTTTTATAAAAGTGCAAGGGGAATCTTTAAGGGAAAAGCTAATAGATATAACATACTTTACAATTACAGGGAGAGGATTTGTTGGATACCTTTCCAATGTCAAAACATTGAGAGAAATGTTGAAATCAGGAGAATTTGACATCATTCATGCCCATTTCACGCTTTCAGCCTGGGTAGTAATATTAGCATATCCCAAAGCACCAATTGTGTTGTCTCTTATGGGAACAGACGCCTATGGGAGAGTAGAAAAACTTGTTAAGAACAGAAATCATCTTAATTTACTAACATTCTCTACAATATTAATTCAGCCATTTGTAAAAAAGATTATTTCCAAATCTCCGAATATCGAGAAATTTGTTTGGCAAAAAAAGAAGTCACACTTATTGCCGAATGGAGTTAACGTTCAAGAATTTTATCCAACTAAGTATGATTTTAGAGAAGAGTTGGGTCTTTCAAAGGATAAGAAGTACGTTTTATTTTTAGGAAATCCCAAAGACCCAAGAAAAAACTTTGATCTGCTGAAAGTCACATATGAGAAACTTGCTCTTCATAACATTGAAATAGTCGCCCCATTCCCCATCCCACATGCACAGGTATTTAAATATCTAAATTCTGTTGACGTACTGGTAATGTGCTCATTTGAAGAGGGCTCTCCCAATGTCGTTAAAGAAGGAATGGCTTGTAATTGTAAAGGTGTATTTACTGATGTTGGTGACGTGCGGTATTTAGTGGAAAATACACCAGGATATGCAATTTCCGAATTTAATGCTACAGACCTCGCACAAAAGATCTTTGAGGTGATGGATATGGAAAGTTGTTATGGTAGACAAAGGCTTTTAGATCTTGGACTAGATTTGCCTATGGTCGCTGACAAGTTGATAAATATATATCAGGAAGCAATAAACTAAAGATATCTATTTACACATAGACCAATAGCTTAAGAACGTATATCATCATTGATCGCTTATCAGTGTACATTTAATTTTACTGGTTCTGAAACGGTTGGGGCGGATATGGTGGAGGAGGTCATGTCGGCCAGCGTGTTGGCTGACGTCCCCACCCGTATGTTGTCGATGTAGAGC
>NZ_QEKI01000024.1:35629-38587 GCF_003096355.1 Pontibacter virosus
GCGCCCAGCTCCAGGCTGTGGAAGGAGGAGAGCGGGTCGCTGCCCTCGAAGTTCTGGCTGAACAGCAAACTGGCCGTGGCCTTGCCAACCGACTCAATCCCAAGCGATGGGCTTACTTCTTCTAAATCCTTCTTATCACATGAAAATGCAATGGCGCCTACTAACATAGGCGTTAAAATATAACGAAATTTAAGATTCATCTTGTTTTGGCTAAAGTTGAAAGTTATTTAATTGTACTAATACAGTGAAAATTATTTTAAACGATATCCTGCTACATGCTACATAAATGTTTAGTTAATTTACAGAAATATAGTTTTTTAATGAAAAATTACTCCTAAAGGTGTTATCATATATTATTCCTTTCTATTAAAATTCAACACTTAATACCATTCAAACCGCACAACTACAACTGATGTCAATTTTGCATATTATTGTTTGAATGCCTTTCACAAATGTAATGGAGTTCAATTCAAAAATAAAAGCTAGAACTACTCGAAATGCCCACAAAAGCATATATTTCATGTTTAGTATATGAATTATTCAAAATAAATGACTTTTATACCGTAACTTTGCGTTCAAACTTTCCGTTACCGTTAAGCCAAGGCTTCAAATCATATTTGCATTAATGCAGATATCTAGCACTTTGCTTTAATTTGGCATCTCATAGTTTTTCACAAATAAGATATAGCATTCCACTTGCCAGTACAAATTGTACAGGTAAAGAAAGTATCGATTTCAACTTTACTACCTATCTCAAAAGGTATCTTTCTCTTTTTTAAAGAAAATGCAGATGTGTGACTGTTGTTATAAAAAGGGAGAGATTATAATAAAAACCAGCTATATGGCTAAGGGGTCAATTAAAGCATATAAATATGCAAGTGCAACAAAAACGGTAAAATAGCCCCTAAATATCATTTCCTGCAGTAGAGTTCATTATCACTATATTTTAGTTCTTTATTATAAAAGTATGATGGCTATTCCCTTACCCAGGCCAGCAAATTCATCAAAAAAATAGACGATACTAATGTGTTGATTCAATATGCATATGATCAATGATACATTGCAAAGTATAACAATCAGTGTTTTTCGACAATTTTTGGATACAGATGCAGATAATGTGAAGTAAGAAAAAGTAGTTTATATAATTTTACTTAAAAAAAACTGAATTTTACCAAATAAAATCACTTTTATAAAAACTTTTTCATGAAATAAGAATATAAGCAACTGAGTCGTGTCTGTTCTTAAATAAGTCGTGTTCAGCTATACTTTAAAATTCATGCTTGATGTCTGGGAAATTTACAATGAAAGTTGTGCTTGTGACATACATCTGGATATGGAAGCAAGCTTAATAAAACATCACGCTATCTCACTTTGATCTTCAATTAAAATAAATGCCCTCCTTATGAAAAAATTTACTTTTCTCTTTGCACTTGCTCTTTTCTTTTCTCTAGGTTTATCAGCACAGTTTACATCTGTCACAAACTTAGAGAATCTTACAATTGATGCTAGTATAGGAACGCATCACAAAGCACAGTCCAAGATATTTTACCACGATGGTAAGCATTGGGCTGCTCTGGCCAATTCTTCAGGAACTCACTTGTGGCGTCTCGATGGGACTTCATGGACACATGTGTTGATGCTTACAAGCAGGAAGGGAAGAGCAGATTGTAAAATTGTAGGTAATGTAGTGCATGTATTTGTTTATCAAAGTAATACTTCGCAGTTAATATCTGCCCAATACGTGCCTTCTTCTAAGACCTTTGAAATTTGGCCGACGAGGTCTTCGATAGTAAATTTCTCGTTCAATAGCGAAGTGAGGACAGCTACAATAGATATCGACGGCACCGGGAGAATGTGGTTGGCTTATGTTAGAAACACTGAGGTTCATGTACAGTGGAGCGATGGTCCTTATTCTGAATGGAGTTCACCAATAATTTTAGCTAGTGATCTAAGAAGCGATGACGCAGCTGCTGTTGTTGCTATGCCTGGAAAAATAGGTGTGCTTTGGTCTAATCAGAATACTGACAGGTGGGGTTTTAAAACTCATACTGATGGAGATCCTGCCTCAAGCTGGTCGGCTGATGAAGTGCCTGCTTCACAATCTGCATTAAATGTTGGTTATGGGATGGCCGACGATCACATGAACATGAAGGTTGCCAGCGATGGCACATTGTATTGTGCCATCAAAACAGGTTACAATGATGATGCCTACCCTCTGATAGGGCTATTGGTACGAAGACCAAGCGGAACATGGGATGATTTGTATGATGTATCGCGCATAGGAACTACACCTATCGTTGTGTTGAATGAGGCAGCTGGTAAATTAAGGGTCATCTACCCATCGAAAACCTACGGTGGTGACATCCTATACAACGAATCACCACTTTCTAATATCTCTATAGGGCCTCAGATGACCTTGATGAAAGGGGAAGCTTTCCGTGATCCCACTAGTAGTAAACAGAATTTTAATCCTGATGGGGTAATTCTTACAACTGATGCCAATGCAGGTATTGCAGCCGGCGTGTTGGTGAGTGATGACGCCTCATCACCAGATCCCTCGGAGGAATACACTTTATCAGTTAATATTGTAGGCAGCGGCACCGTCACCAAGAGTCCGGAGCAGTCCTCGTACGCGGCCGGCAGCACCGTGAACCTGACGGCGACGCCGGCCAGCGGCTACCAGTTTGCCGGCTGGAGCGGGGACGTGACGGGCACCACCAATCCGCTCCCGGTGGTCATGAACGGGGACGTGGACCTGACGGCAACCTTCACCGCCGCCACGAGCCAGCAGCAGGTGACGAGCTTCACGCTCGTCAACTCCCACACCGAGCAGGACCTGCAGGCCCTCGAGGACGGGGCGGTAATCGTGCTCTCCGAGCTCTCGAGCACCAAGCTCAACATCCGGGCCAACACCTCGCCCTCGGCGGTGGGGAGCGTCAAGTTCGAGCTGAGCGGGGC
>NZ_QEKI01000025.1 GCF_003096355.1 Pontibacter virosus
CGGGAGAGTAGGTGGCCGCCAACCCCAACAAACAGCACAGCCCCCGGCCCCCCCAAAGAGCCGGGGGCTGCGCGCGTTTAGAGATATAGGGAAGGGCAGGGAGTTGTCAATAGGAGAAGGTGGCAATAACTGCTGGGAGCCAGTTATGAGGCGTTTGCGCACGGGCTGAGGTTCCGTGGAGCATGCTTACATTGAAATTGCTCCTTCACTTTATTTTACCATCTCAATTAAGCGCGAGAGCGTATGGTAATGTTCAACCTTTACGTTGCATATTACAGACATCCTCTCTAACTTGTTGACATGGCATTTCTATATCCTTCATTCTTATGGGCGCTTGCTGCGATTTCCATTCCGATCGTGTTGCATCTTATACAACTGCGTCGGGCTAAGCGTGTAGAATTCAGTAATGTTAAGTTTATACAGGTTTCTAAAGACCTGACCGCGAGCCAGCGAAATTTAAAGGAATTGCTTATTCTGGCCTCTCGCATTCTGTTCATCACTTTTCTGGTATTAGCATTTGCACAACCCTTTCTACCTGCTTCGGAAGCAGTGCGGCCTATTGATTCCTCTCAGGTAACGATTGCGCTCGACAATTCCTTGAGTATGCAGAACCTGCACGCTGACGATGACTTAACCTTACTGACAGTTGCTGCTGATCAGGCAAAGCGCGTTCTGGATATATTCCCTTCTACTACGGCTATCAGTATTAATACCAATTCAAACTATAATCGATCGGCCACCATTGGCACTGCAGACGCTGCGAACACTCTGGATCAAATATCACATTCTACCAGGCCATTTGTAAGCCAGCAGGTTATGAGCACTAACCAGGTCGCTGCGGAACATGTGTTTCTCTTCTCCGATTTTCAAAAATCATACTTTGAGCCTTCCATGCTTAGCAAAGTTGACAGCAACCGAGTCTACCACCTTGTTCCTCTAAAAGCAGTAGGTACTTCTAACGTATTTGTTGATTCTGTATACCTGGCAGATGAATTCGTTCGTCCTAATACGGAAGGGACCCTGTATGTTAGGTTATACAACGCAGGTGACAAGGCCATACCTGGTTGCCCTGTGAAGCTGATCATCGACAACATGCAAATTGCAGCTTTAAGTATTGATCTACCGGCAAAGCAGGTTACTGAAACAGCGATTAACTTCACGATTAGAGGGGAGGGGAGTAAGCAGGCTTGGGTAGAAGTAGAGGACTACCCGGTTGAGTTTGATAACTTATACTATTTTGTGCTTCAGCCTTCCAGCCGCCTCTCCATAACAGAAATCAGTGGAAATGAATCAAGTCCCTTGCAGCGTCTCTACCGTAACGAGCCCTTATTTCAGACCCAGCGTTTCTCACCCAACAATATCGACTATGCACGCTTGAATACTTCAGACATCATTGTGCTGCAAGGTGTAGAGGAGATTCCTGCTGCGCTTGTTTCAACACTCGATGCATATGTGAAGTCAGGAGGGACGTTGGCGGTCATTCCGCCTTCGACAGAACGGAGCACTTCCTATGCAGCTCTTTTGCAAACCCTTGCCATACCTGCTAATCTAAACGCCAGTGGCAACACCAAAACTTCACTTGCCATTCCTGACCGCGACAATCCTTTTTTCAAAACTATTTTCGCGGATTACGATCCCAAAATGCAGATGCCAGCCTCAGTTAGAAAGCTGGTGTGGTCACGCTCTTCGGAGGACATCCTGAAATACAGAGGTGGGGCGCCATACCTGTCACGCTTTGACAGAGGGCAGGGAAAGGTATACCTGCTGGCCGCGCCCCTACAGCCAGATCAGAATGAACTGGTCAATCATGCGCTTTTTGTGCCGGTTATGTACCGATTGGCTATTAGTAGCTATAAGCAGGAGCAGCAACTGGCCTATCGTCTGCAGAATATGTCGATCACTGTGCCTGTGAAGAAGCAGGCAGGCGGAGAGAACATTTACAAGCTGGTAAAGGACAGCACTGTTTTTATACCTGAACAGCAGATCAGGGGGGGGCGTCTTGTGTTCAACGTTCCACCAGACCTGGAAGAAGCCGGATTTTACCAGTTGCAGCTTCAAGGAGAGACAGTGGGAAGCTTTGCCTTTAATTTTGATAAACAGGAGTCTTTGCTGGAACAGTATAGTCCGGCAGAGTTGAGAAGTTTTGTGTCAAAAGACCAGCAGCATGTGCACGTTTATGACTACAGCGATACCTTTACGGTAAAGGACGAGTTCGAAAAAAGATTTTTTGGCGTCACCCTTTGGAAATATTGCCTAATATTGTGTCTGATTTTCTTGATGGCAGAAATAGCTCTAATCAGATTCCTCTAACATGAAACTTCTTCTCAAAGCAGTCCGCATTTACGATCCCTCATCAGCTTTTCATCTTCAGCATCAGAACATACTTATCGAGAATGGCATGATCACCTCAATTGGGGGAGACATCCAGCAGGCAGATCAGACCATCGAGCTGGAAGGCCTTTGCGTGTCGCCGGGTTGGGTTGATTTGTATGCACAGGTAGGGGAGCCGGGACTCGAGCACAAAGAAGATATAGAATCTCTGGCTGAAGCTGCTGCTGCAGGGGGCTTTACGGATGTGCTGTGCATGCCCAATGTGCAGCCTATCGTACAAACTAAAGGCGCCATTAACTTTATCAAGGCCAAGTCGGTGGGGCTGCCTGTTGATTTGTTGCCAGTCGGTGCCGTAACGGTAGATACGCAGGGCAAGGAACTTACTGAGATGATCGACCTGCAACGTGCTGGTGCCGTTGCGTTCAGCGATGGCGCAAAACCGGTGCAGGGAGCTGAAGTGATTGTAAAGGCACTACAGTACCTGCAGCCATTTGATGGCGTACTGATGAACCGTCCGGAGCATACCCGCCTGACAGAGTATGGGCAAATGCACGAAGGAATTGTGAGTACCCAACTTGGCATGAAAGGTATACCTGCCCTGGCGGAGGAAGTAATGGTAACGCGCGACCTGCAATTGCTGGAGTATACAGGAGGGCGTCTGCATTTCTCCCTCATTTCGACCGCAGCCGCCGTGGAAGCCATTCGTGTCGCCAAAGCCAGAGGCATGCAAGTGAGCTGCGATGTAGCTAGCTACCAGGTGGCTTATACCGACCATACCATCACGTCATTCGACACGAACTATAAAGTATCTCCTCCCTTCAGAAGCGAAAGCGATAAAGAGGCCATCTTGCAGGGACTTGCCGACGGCACCATCGACGCCATTGTGTCGGGGCACCAACCACAAGATACTGAAAGCAAGAAGCTGGAGTTCGACTTGGCTGAGTTTGGGATCATCAACCTCGAAACTGCCTTTTCGGTGGCTAATACCACTATGCGCGATAGGCTGCCGCTTGAGCAATTGATCGAAAAACTAACAACTGCTCCCCGTCAGATCTTGCGCATGCCTGTGTGCGGGATAGCGCAAGGGAATCCGGCCTGTCTCACACTTTTTCATCCGGACCTGGAATGGATCCCGACTCCCGAAAGCACCCGTTCCAAATCTAAGAACTCTCCCTTCCTGGGGCGCAAGCTGACAGGCAAGGTAATTGGCCTGGTTAACAAGGGACAGGTAGTACTTAATCATTCTTTTTAATATATTTATAGCTCTATTTCTATTGGCAGCCTAGCTGACTTAGATAAGTAACTAACGAATGCTGGATCAAACGATTGTAAGGGTGGGGGTACGCTATGGCGTGCTGTGCGGATTGGCTTCTTTTGTCATCATACTGGCCCTGCACCTGATGGGGTATAACGCACTGGGGGAAGCAGGACGCTGGAGTTACCTGCCTTTGCCTGTTTTTATATTTATGGGGCTGCGTTATTTCAAGCGTTTTCACGATGCTGAAGTTGGTTTCTGGAAAGGACTGCGCGTGAGCCTGTCAGTTACCTTTTACACCGCTATGAGTGCTGCCATGCTGCTATACCTGATGCTATACCTGGTAGGGCCCGAGATTATACAACATCATGTGGTAGAGCTAAGAGCGATGCTGGACCAAAGCCGAGAGGCACAGATTAAGCTGATAGGCGAGGCAAACTTTGAGCAGGCGTACCAAGAACTAGATCATTTGTCGCCGAGTATGCTGGCCACACACGATTTTTTGAGTAGGATGATAGTGGGGGTGATGTTTTCAGTAGTGGCTGCTGTATTTTTCAGAAAGTAATTCATCTTCACATAAACCCTAAATCCTTATGACTGACGCATCTTCTCAACTTGAAGCCAAGCCTTCGATCTATGCCATTGCCATTAAGTATGGTTTGTTAACTGGCCTACTGTACATTGTATTTGCTACTGTCAACTATTTGTCAGAAAGCTACGGTAACTTCTTCGTCGCGCTTCTGGTTTCTGTCGTGATCTCGGTCCTGGGAATCGTTTTAGCTTTAAAAGAGTATAAAAAGCAGAATGGTGGTTACATGACTTATGGACAAGGTCTTGGACTTGGAATAATGGTGTCCATCATTGCAGGTATACTCTCTGGTCTTTTCAGTATGCTTTACATCCAGTTTATAGATCCGAGTGTCCCTGAAAAGCTTGTTGACGCAACAATGGAGCAGATGGCAGCATTTGGTGTTGATGACTCCATGCTTGATGATCAGAGAGACGAGATCATGGCATCTTTTACGCCCATAAAGCAGCTGACCAGCGCTATCAGCAATGCGTTTTTCTCTGGGCTTATCCTATCGCTCATAATTGCCGCCGTGATGAAGAACAACCGTCCGGAGTTTGAATAAAAAGCATGCAATACCCTTATGATATATCAGTGGTGGTTCCTCTTTTAAATGAAGAGGAATCACTACCTGAACTGGTCCGTTGGATCAAGCGTGTGATGCACGCACATAGTTTTTCGTACGAGATCATTCTGGTGGATGACGGCAGCACCGACCGTTCCTGGGATGTGATTACAGAATTGAGTGCCGAAGACAATACCGTCAAAGGCATCAGCTTCAACCGCAATTACGGCAAGTCTGCCGCCCTGAACGAAGGATTCAAACGCTGCAGCGGCGAAGTGGTCATCACCATGGACGCCGACCTGCAGGATAGCCCGGAGGAAATCCCCTCCCTGTATGACATGATCAAGCACCAGCGCTTTGATCTGGTATCGGGCTGGAAGCAGAAGCGATTCGATCCTGTTAGCAAAACCATTCCGACCAAACTGTTTAATGCGGCTACCCGCAGTCTGTCAGGTATAAAACTGCACGACTTTAACTGCGGGCTCAAGGCCTATCGCCAGTTACTTGTAAAGAGCATTGAAGTGCACGGCGAGATGCACCGTTACATACCTGTTATCGCCAAGTGGCACGGCTTCACGCGCATCGGTGAGAAAGTAGTGCAGCACCAGGAGCGCAAGTACGGGACCACCAAGTTCGGTCTTGAGCGCTTTGTGTACGGCTTCCTCGACCTGCTCTCCATCACCTTTGTGAGTCGCTTTAAGAAGCGGCCAATGCACTTTTTCGGCACATTTGGCACCCTTTCCTTTGTTGTTGGTCTGGGCATCACGCTGTGGTTGATCATCCAGAAAGTGTTTTCCCTGTACCCGGAAGGCCGTGTGCGCGATGTGGTAGACCAACCTTTGTTCTACTTATCATTAGTAGCCGTTATTCTGGGTGTGCAGCTTTTCCTGGCGGGTTTCCTGGCCGAGATGATGTCGATGACGTCCAGCAGGAAGAATGAATATCTGATCCGTGACCGGGCAGGTCTGATCAAAAAATAATGGCAGGGAGGCGTGTCGTGATCGTGGGGCCTGCGCATCCTTTGCGGGGCGGGGGCATGTCGACATTCAACGAGCGCCTGGCCTTGGCCTTTCAGGAAGCTGGCGACGAAGTAGAAATCGTTTCGTTCAGCCTGCAGTACCCTTCCTTTCTTTTCCCTGGCAAAAGCCAGTTTACCAGCGAGCCTGCTCCTGAAGGCATCACCATTAAGTCGCTGATAAACTCCGTTAACCCAATTAGCTGGGTGCGCACCGGCAATTACATCAGCCGCCAGAAACCAGACCTGGTTATTTTCAGGTATTGGCTGCCCTTTATGGGACCTGCCCTGGGTACCATTGCCCGTCTGATCAGGCGCAACAGGTATAGCCGCATTTTGGCCATTACCGACAACGTGGTACCGCACGAGAAGCGGCCAGGCGATGTCCCTTTCACGAAGTATTTTCTGCGTGCCTGTCACGGTTTCCTGACCATGTCGCGGGCTGTGCAGCAGGATTTGCAGCGCTTCGAGCCGAATAAACTGAATCTATACCTGCCGCATCCGCTGTACGATAATTTTGGGCCTGCCGAAAGTAAAACCGACGCCTGTGCCGCCTTGCGACTGGACCCAAACGTGAAGTACCTGCTTTTCTTTGGCTTTATCCGGGCTTACAAAGGACTCGACCTGTTGCTGGAGGCTATGGCTATACCTGCGTTGCAGGCTATACCTGATTTGAAACTCCTGATTGCCGGAGAGTTTTACGAAGATGCTAAGCCTTACCGTGACCTGATCGAAAAACACGGTTTGCAGGACCGTTTGGTACTCCGGACGGATTTTATACCTAATGTCGAAGTCCGTCACTATTTCTGTGCAGCCGACCTGGTTGTGCAGCCTTACAAACACGCCACCCAGAGCGGCGTAACACAGGTTGCCTACCACTTTGATAAGCCAATGGTAGTAACCAATGTGGGCGGACTATCAGAGCTAGTGCCACACGGAGAAGTGGGGTACGTTGTTGAACCAAAGCCAGAGGCAATAGCCGCCTCTATACTCGATTTCTATACCTCGGCTAAGGCAGAAGTATTTGCTCAGAACATCTCAAGGTATAAGACCCGCTTCAGTTGGAACCGGTTTGTGGAGGCGGTCTATGAGTTGGCGGGGAAGGTATAGCAGGATTAGAACTCAGAACATATTTCGCTACAACAGGCAAATGGGATAAGTGCAATATGCTAATTGCAGAGCTCAAAACAACATTACCATTCCTGATGAATATATATCATCATAAGGTGCTCTACTTGAGAGGGGTTGAAGGTTTTCCTGAGAGCTGATCGCTGTTTCATCAGCATGCTAATTGATGGTATAATTCGAATGAAGGTTAAGTTATACTTTATGTGCTAGCATTGCTCGGTCCCGGGCAAATAAGATGTAATATTTATTGAAATAATTTACTGAGACATTTGTCATAACATCAAACATACTTTATATTTAATGCCTGTATTCGCTGTGAAGCAACTTAATGTTATTATGCGCAAAAGCCCTGCCTACCTAGTCATCATCTTTTTAATACCCTTTCTGCCCTTCGCTGCCATTGCCCAAGCTGACAGCAGTTTTGTAGATAATGCAGTTTCGAATGCGCTGCAACAGTACCGCACTGCTGTAGGGGTGCACGCACACCTTTATAACGGGCCCGAGTATCATGTGCCTGTTAAACCACATGTGGAGGGCCATCAGTTCTATCAGGACAAAATCTACCAGAACGGGACCGTGAAATATGATGGTGCCTGGTTTGAGGACGTGCCGATGCTGTACGACCTGGTGCAGGACGAGCTCGTAATCGTGAACCACGGCAGCGGACAGCCGCAGCGACTGGTAAAAAACCGTGTAGACGCCTTCAAACTGCATGGGCATACCTTTGTCAGACTGCAGGCTGACAGCACAACAGGAAGCTCTATACAGCCAGGTTTCTATGATCTGCTTTACAGCGGTTCGGTGCAGGTGCTGATGAAGCGGGAGAAAACCCTTTTTGAGCGGGCAAGCACCGAAGGTATGGAGGGGGAGTTCAGGGATGCCAGTAACTTCTACCTCGTGAAAGACGAGATATACCACCCCGTGAGCAACAAGCGCTCGGTCATGCGGGTATTGCAGGACCAGAAAAAGCCCCTGAATAAATTTGCCAGCACCAATAAACTCCGCTTTGGTAAAGAGCGGGAATACGCCATCGTGAAAACTGCAGAGCATTATGACTCGCTCCAACGGTAAAGTGGCACACCCCTTTTCTATCTAAACATCCGTTTAAGTTCTCATTCCTTCTTATGACCCATTTTTACAGAGCATTTTTGCTTGCATTGCTGTGCTGTACGATCATGGCAGTATCTGTGCATGCCCAACAGCGGAGTGAGGCTCCACTCATAAGCGGCTCGTTTCGCAGCATGACCTTCCTTGATTTTGTGCAGCGGCTGGAGACCCGACTGCCTTATAAGTTCTACTTCGAGCAGGCGGTGGCCGATAGCCTGGTGGTGGATCTGGAGGTAGAGGGGGAGCCACTCAATCGGGTGCTCGCTCAGATATTGAAAGGCACAGATTATAAATTTGCGATCACGGAGCAGCGGCAGGTTTTCATCACGCGGCAAAACCCGATCATGACAAGCCTGCCTTCCAATTTCTTCAAGGACGAGGAAGAGGCCAGACGAAACAGTCAGCTTGCCACGCCAGCCTACCTGCCGCAGCAGCAGGTTAACAAGAAGCGGATCCAATCAGAGATCAAGCTGTACGAAATAGGCACACCAAACGGAAGCAAGACGGGGAGAGCGAACCTGGCGGGTACTTTGCGTGATGCCAACACCGGCGAGCCGATCATCGGAGCCCACATCTACATCGAGTCACCTTCCATCGGCACAGCTTCCGATCAGTATGGTTACTACTCTCTTTCGCTCCCGGTGGGTCGCCACGAGCTCAACATCAGGGCTGTAGGACTCAAAAACACGAAACGTCAGGTTATACTGCACAGCGACGGAAAACTGGATATTGAAGTGGAGGAAGATATCCGTTCTCTGAAAGAAGTACTAGTGGAAGCCGAGAAAGATCGCAATGTGACGGGTCTGCAGATGGGTATGGAGCGGTTGGATATACGCACGATCAAGCAGGTACCGACGGCTTTTGGTGAAACAGATATCCTGCGGGTGGTGCTGACACTGCCAGGTGTGAAATCAGTGGGAGAGGGTGCTACGGGTATGAACGTGCGCGGCGGCTCTACTGACCAGAACCTGATCCTGCTCAACGATGCCACCATCTACAACCCATCGCACCTGTTTGGTTTCTTCTCCGCTTTCAACCCGGATGTGATCAAATCGGTGGAGCTCTACAAGAGTGCCGTGCCCGCACGTTACGGTGGTCGCCTGTCGTCGGTGTTGGAGGTAAGCTCAAGGGAAGGCAATAAGAAACAGTTCAGTGGCGCAGGTGGCATCGGACTGCTGACAAGCCGGCTGACGCTGGAGGGGCCGATCATTAAAGACAAGACCTCAATCCTGGTGGGAGGGCGCTCTACGTATTCTGACTGGCTGCTCAAGAAGATACCCAATAAGTCTTTCAGCAACAGCGAAGCCTCTTTCTATGATGTCAACACGCACATCAGCCACGAGATCAACGAGAAAAACAGCCTATACCTGACCGGTTACCTGAGCAAGGACCGTTTTAAACTGGCAGCCGACACGTTGTACCGCTTCCAGAACCAGAACGCCAGCCTGAAGTGGAAGCACAACTTCCATAACAAGCTCTACAGTGTCGTGACAGGCACTTACAGCCACTACGGATACGATATTTCAAACGAGGAGAATGCCGCGAACGCAGCCATCATGGACTTTGGCATCAGCCAGATGGGCATGCAGGTAGACTTCAATTACTTTCCAGACTCCAAGCATACCCTGGATTTTGGTGCAAGTGCTATCCGCTACGAAGTAAATCCAGGGAGCCTGGTGCCAAACCATGAAGAGTCGCTGATCAAGGCAGACAAGCTACAGCAGGAGAAGGCCGTTGAGAGTGCGCTATACCTGTCTGATCGCTACGACATCAGCCAAAAACTTTCTGTTTCGGCTGGTCTGCGCTACTCTTTCTTCACGGCACTCGGTCAGCGAGACGTGCTGCAGTATGCGCCGGGTCTGCCCATGTCCCTGAACACGATCGTCGACACGGTTTCTTATGGCAGTGGCAAATCCATCGCGACTTACCATGGCCCTGAATTCAGGCTCTCGGCCCGCTACGTGCTGTCAGACAACTCATCCGTAAAAGTAAGCTTCAACAGACTGCGCCAGTACGTGCACATGCTTTCCAATACGGCGACCATGGCCCCAACCGATACATGGAAGTTGAGCGACAGCAACATCAAGCCGCAGGTAGGCGATCAGGTAGCCCTTGGGTATTACCGCAATCTGCGCGCCAATACCATCGAGTTTTCAGCAGAGGCTTATTACAAGTGGATGCAGGACTTCCTGGACTATCGAAGTGGTGCTAACATCATCATGAACCATCACATTGAAACAGATGTGGCCAACGCAGAAGGCAAGGCTTATGGTGTGGAGCTGATGCTCAAAAAATCGACTGGTAAACTAAACGGCTGGGTGAGCTATACCTACTCCCGCACCATGGTTCGCCTCGACGATCCGACTGTTTCAGAAGTGATCAACCGTGGCGAGTGGTATGCGAGTAATTTCGACAAGCCACACGACGTGACCATGATCAGCAACTACCGCTTCAGTCAGCGCTTCAGCACCTCGCTCAACTTTACCTACAGCACTGGTCGCCCTATTACGCTGCCACTGGGCAAATACTACGATGGCGGCTCACACCGCATCCTGTATTCGGATCGCAACCAATACCGCATTCCGGATTACTACCGCGTAGACCTGGCGCTGAACATTGAGGGTAACCATAAGATGGCGAAGCTGGCGCACAGTTCCTGGACGGTGGCCGTGTACAACCTGACAGGCCGCAAGAATCCTTATTCAGTTTATTTCAAATCACAAAACGGACAGATAAAGGGCTATAAGATGTCTATTTTCGGGCATCCGATTCCTACCATCACCTATAATTTTAAGTTTTAATTGCCATGAAGATCCGGAACTGGAAAAACCCAATTGTCTGGCTTGTGATGCTCCTGATGAGCGGTTGCGTAGAACCTTACTTTCCTGAAGTGCTGGAGTCTCCCAGCAGTTTTCTGGTAGTCAATGGCTTTTTGAACGCCAACGGACGCACCAGCATACAACTGTTGCGAAGCCAAAGCCTAAACGATACAGGAGCGCCTCCCGCCGAAGAAAATGCCACTGTAATTGTGGAGGCAGAAGATGGGGAGCGTTACGGGCTGCATGCAACAGGTTATGGCACTTACATGCACCCTAACCTGCAGTTGAGAAGTGACAGGAAGTATAGACTGTATATCCGCACTAAATCAGGCAGCGAATACGCATCCGACTATGTGGAGGTGAAATCGAGTCCTGCTATCGAAAGCGTGAACTGGACAGCAGATGGAGAGGAAGTGAAATTCTATGTGAACTCGCAGGATCCAAACAACAAGACCCATTATTATAAGTGGGAGTTCGAGGAGACGTGGCAGTTCCGTCCCGCACTTCAATCTGTCCTTATTTATGAGAATGGGCAGGTGCGCTTTCGTGAGCAGGGTGATGCCCCCATATCTGTTTGCTGGAAATCAGATAATTCTACCCGGATTGAGATAGGATCGTCTGTGAAATTAAGCGAAGACAAAATCAGTGATTACAAGCTGCTCGCTATACCTTACAACTCAGAGAAAGTCAGCATGAAGTACAGCATACTTGTAAAGCAGTATGCGCTGACCCGTGAGGCGTTCGAGTATTTGGAAATGCTTAAGAAGAACACTGAAAATATTGGGACACTTTTCGATCCGCTCCCTTCTCAGCTCACCAGCAACATCCGCAGCCTGTCCAATCCGGAGGAAACAGTGATCGGGTATATGACAGCTACCACCATGGAAACGAAAAGAATATTTGTCGACAGCCGTGACCTTCCACGCGATTGGCGACTTTATTACCCGACTTGTGAAATCGATACGGTGCTGATCAGTTCAGGTCAGGTGCAGGAGCGCTTCACGGGTGGTTACCTGATTCCGGTGGATGAAGTATATGGTAATGCTCCTGAGCCAATAGGCTATACCTATGGCACACGCGCCTGTGTGGACTGCACCACGCAAGGCACTAATGTTAAACCAGCTTTTTGGGAATAGATGCTATACCTGAGACAAACGCCCGAAACGATGATCAACATTCAACATAATCAACCTCAGCCTGGCATAAAAAGGTATGCACTGCGCACCTTGCTTTGCCTGGCGCTAGGTATAGCAGGTATAGGAACCGTAAGCGCCCAGTCTGGCCTGCAGCACGAGGCAGTCAACAGCCTGCAGAAGCACCGGCAGGCATCGCTGCAGGAGAAGCTATACCTGCACATCGACAGACCCGTGTATGCCTGCGGAGACGAGATGTGGTTTAAGGTATACAACGTGGATGGCAGTCTGCACCGTCCGCTTGACATGAGCAAGGTGGTGTATGTGGAGTTGCTGGATGCGGACCAAAAACCTGCCTTGCAAGCCAAAGTCGCCATGAAAGAAGGTACCGGAGATGGTTATTTCCAACTCCCGACTACGTTCCAGACTGGCAATTATACGGTTCGGGCCTATACCAGCTGGATGAAAAACTTTGATCCGGCGTTCTACTTCCGGCAGCAGGTAACGATCATCAACACCTTTGAGCAGCTGCCCAAGCAGGAGGCGCCAAAAGCAAAGGGATATACCTTGCAGTTTTTCCCGGAAGGCGGAAGTTTGCTGGCAGGTATGGCAAGCCAGGTTGCCTTTAAAATATCCGAAGGACAAAGTGGTAAAGGAATTGCGCTGGCTGGCCAGGTATACGACGAGGATGGAAATGCAGTAGCTGCGTTTGCGCCACACAAGTTTGGCATGGGCCGTTTTACGTTCACGCCTGAGCAGGGCAAACGCTATACCGCCAAACTCCAGTTGCCTGATGGAAGCACCCTGGAGCAGGCCCTGCCGCAGGTACACGAGCACGGCTATACCTTGCAACTGGCAGACACCACTGCTAACTATGTGCACATTGCGGTGCACTCGGTGGGCAGACCAGATGAGCAAGTATACCTGTTGGGCCACACCCGTCAGCAGGTGGTCAGCTCGGAGAGGTCACTGCTGCAAAACGGCAGGTTTGTGTTCAGGGTGAGCAAAGCTGATCTGGCAGACGGCATTACGCATTTCACTCTGTTCAACACAGCTGGTCAACCGGTAAGCGAACGCCTGTACTTCAAACACCCTGCAAAAGAACTGGCCTTACAGATTGCTGCGTCGCAGTCGCAATACAGTCTGCGCGATAAGGTGAGTCTGGAGCTGCAGGCTTCTGCCCAGGCCCCGGCAAGTTTGTCGATGGCGGTGTACAAACTAGACTCACTGCAACTGCAGCCACAGGCACACATTGCCAGCTACATCTGGCTTGAGTCGGACCTGAAAGGAACGATCGAGGACCCTGGCTATTACTTCTCTAAAGAGGGGCAGGCAGACGGTCAGGCCATGGACAACCTGATGCTAACCCACGGCTGGAGTCGCTTTACATGGGAAGGAGTACTTTCCAAGGAACCTGCCAGGCATACTTTCTTGCCGGAAAACCACGGGCATCTGCTCTTCGGGAAAGTTACGCACAGGAATTCGCGGCAGCCTGCACCGGGTATTATGACGTACCTGGCCTCACCGGGCCACCCGATTCGTTTTTACAATGCCCAGAGCGATGCTGATGGTCAACTGCTGTTTGAGTTGAAGGACTTTTATGGCAATAAAGACCTTGTGTTGCAGTCTGATTTCACAAAGGACAGCACCTATCATTTTGAGTTATTCAGTCCTTTCTCTTCGCGCTATACCTCTACATTGCGTCCGCAGCTTCAACTCACGGAGTCGAGAGCGGGTGATATCACCGACCGACACATGCAGGTACAGGTGGAGCATGCTTATTACGGAGGCTACCGCAACAGGTACTATGCGCCAGGTATAGACAGCTCCGCTTTTTATGGCCAGCCATCGGAGCGCTACCTGCTCGATGATTACAAGCGCTTTAAGGTAATGGAGGAAGTGATGCGGGAGTATGTGCAGGGCGTACAGGTGCGTACACGAGGCCGTAGTTTCCATTTCATGGTCATGAACCGCCCTTACAAGGCCATCTTCCGCCAAAACCCGATGGTGCTGCTGGATGGGGTACCCGTGTTCAACATTGATAAAATCATGGCCTTAGACCCGCTGAAGGTGAAGCAGCTGGATGTGATCGCCAGTCGTTTCTTCCACGGCCCGCTGTCCTACGAAGGTTTATTAAGCTACCAAACGTACGCAGGCGATCTGGCAGGCTTTGAGCTAGATTCAAGAGCATTGATGCAGGCCTATGAAGGACTTCAGCAGAAGCGCGAGTTCTACGCACCAGCCTACGACACACCCGAACAGAAGAGCAGCCGTCTGGCGGATTTCAGAAACCTGTTGCATTGGGCTCCGGAGATCAAGCTTGAGCCTGGAAAAGGGGAGCAGGTGAGCTTCTATACCTCCGATCAGCCAGGCACCTACCTCGTAGTCGTGCAGGGCCTTTCGGCGTCAGGAGAGACTGGCTATCAGCTGCTGCAGATCAGGGTAGACGGCTCGGTTGCGCAAAAGTAGTAGTAAACTATATAGGTATAAGAAAGCCCCTGCTAGTACAATCCGGCAGGGGCTTTATTTATGTAGAGCTGCTATACCTTAGAGTAATTGCACACCCGTGTAGGTATAGGGACTTATCTTCTTCAGTTCAGCTTTGATGGCATCGCTCACCTGCAGAGTGTCGATGAAGTTGGAAATGGTCTGTTCCGTGATCTTCTCATTTTTGCGGGTCAGGTCTTTCAGCGCTTCGTAAGGCTGCGGATAGCCTTCGCGACGGAGCACGGTCTGTATACCTTCTGCCACCACAGCCCAGTTCTCTTCCAGGTGGTGGCGCAGGGCAGCCTCGTTCAGTTCCAGTTTGCCAATGCCACGCTCCAACGATTTTAGGGCAATCACCACATGCGCCAACGGCACGCCAATGTTGCGCAGCACCGTGGAGTCAGTAAGGTCTCGTTGCAGGCGGGAGATCGGTAATTTAGCCGACAGATGCTCGAGCACGGCGTTCGCTATACCCAGGTTGCCTTCAGCGTTCTCAAAATCGATGGGGTTTACTTTGTGCGGCATGGCCGAAGAACCAACTTCTCCTGCTTTGATCTTCTGCTTGAAATAACCCATTGACACATATTGCCAAATGTCGCGCGAAAAGTCGAGCAGGATCGTGTTGAGGCGTTTGATGCCGTCGAAGTAAGCAGCCAGGTTGTCGTAGTGTTCAATCTGGGTGGTATATTGGCTGCGACGCAGGCCCAGTGCTTCCTGCACAAAGCGGTTGCCGAATTCCGGCCAGTTCACATCCGGGTACGCCACGTGGTGGGCGTTAAAGTTACCAGTCGCACCGCCAAACTTAGCCGAGAAAGGCACCTGGCGTACTTGGTCCATCTGCGCTTCGAGTCGCTCCGCAAACACCATGATCTCTTTGCCCAGGCGGGTAGGAGAAGCTGGCTGTCCGTGGGTATGGGCGAGCATTGGGATGTCTTTCCACCGATGCGCTAGCTCTACCAATGTCTGGTGCAGCTGCTGATAAAGCGGCATCAGCACACGTTCATCGGCTTCGCGCAGTGACAATGGTATAGATGTGTTGTTCACGTCTTGCGAGGTCAGGCCGAAGTGGATGAACTCTTTGTACTGGCTCAATCCGAGCGTATCGAATTTCTCTTTGATAAAATACTCTACGGCCTTCACATCATGGTTCGTTGTCTTTTCCGTTTCCTTGATGTGCAGGGCGTCTGCTTCGGAAAACTGCTCGTAAATCGCCCGCAACTCCTGAAACTGATAGGGCGGCACGCCAGCCAGCTGTGGCAAGGGCAGTTCGCACAGGGCTATAAAATATTCCACTTCTACCAGCACACGGTAGCGGATCAGTCCGAATTCAGAAAAGTAGGCTGCTAACTCTGTTGTGTTGCGGCGATAGCGGCCATCTACCGGGGAAATGGCCGTAAGTGATGTCAGATTCATGCAAAGAGAATGTTTCGTTGGTCAAAGATAAGCTTAAAGCCATCGCGCGCCAAATGAGCAAGGCGCTATTTAGCAACTAATAAGCTCCAGCCAAGACCCAAATGGCCCAATCAACCTCAAAAAGAACGTAAGTGTTACCGAGACTGTTAATTTGTTGTAAAAGATTGTAAATGAAATGATTGGCTTTATTCTTGCAAGTGGCAGTGCGGTGAATTGTTTATCTGTACATCTAAATCCGGCGGAGGTCGTATGCGGGTTAGATAACACAAACCATACGGCATTACGTATGCGTGAGGAAGTGCTATATTATATAGGCACTATATTTTGATACTTAATCTAATTAGCGTAATTCGCATCTTGATATTTTGAACCAGCGATTGAAAAAACGAATACTGATAGGGGCCGGTGTTGTGCTTGGCCTTTTCCTGATCCTTCTTGTTTCCCTGTTTGCATTTAGGAGTAGCCTGCTAAGCTATACCGTGAATCGTGTAGTGGAGAAAGTGGAGGGCCGCTACCCGGTTGATTTAAACATTGGGAATGCCGCGTTTAATGGCCTCACCTCGGTGGTGCTAAGCGACATAACCCTTACACCTCACGGACAGCCACAGCTGTTCAAAACAGACAGTGTACATGCCACAGTGGGTTTTCGCTCTCTGTTTAAAGGGCGCATCGTACTGCGCGAGCTCGATGTAGCTAACAGTTACCTGACCGCTATCAAAGACGGGGACCGCAACAACTTTTCGTTTCTGTTCAGAAAAGACAGCACGCAGCCTGCTGACACTACTGCCAAGAGTGGCCGAAATTATGGCGAACTACTCAACCGCGTACTCGAAACGGCTTTCGATAACGTACCCGATCAGGTGGATTTCAGTAACCTGAACGTTTCCTATACCTCACCTAACCGTGTGATCGACATCCGGATGCCCTTCCTGACGATTGAGGACGGAAATATAGAGTCGGAAGTGGCCATTCGCACAGACTCACTCACGAACAACATGTTTGTGAAGGGCACCATCGACCCGCGCGACTACAATATCAAAGCAAGCTTCTATACCTCTGATACGTCAGGCATCAGACTGCCTTATGTCCAGGAGAAATTCAGCGGAACGGTGGCCTTTGACACCCTGCACCTGGGTATGAACGAAAAGCGCTTTCGCCGCGACATGCTGACCGTGAAAGGCAGCGCGATGGTGAATAATCTGGTCGTCAACCATGAAAAACTGGCCGATGAGGACATATACTTGCGAGAGGGTGCTGTAGACTATGTGGTTTCGCTTGGGAAGAACCTGTTTGTGGTGGATAGCCTGACAGAGGTGCGTGTGAATAAGGCCCGCGCCAATGTATACGCAGCCTATAACAATGCTAACTCCAAGATCATAGACCTGAAAGTGCGCACGGAAGAGCTGCCAGCCAATGACTTTTTTGAATCGCTGCCAACCGGCCTCTTCGAAACGCTGGAAGGTATACAGGCAGAAGGCAAGCTGCAGTACAAAATGAAATTCCACGTTGATTTGGACAGTGTGGAGCGTGTGGTATTTGACTCTGACCTGGATGCCTCGGATGATTTCAAGGTTGTGAAATGGGGCAAAGCCAACCTCGACAAGCTGAAGGGGCCGTTCATGCACACCATGTACGAGTACGGCAAACCGATCCGTACCTTTATGGTGGGGCCGTCTAACCCATTCTACGCACCGATCAATCAGATTTCGCCATACCTACGAAATGCCGTACTGACGGCAGAAGATGCTGGCTTTTATAGCCACAAAGGTTTCCACGAAGAAGCTTTCCGGCAGGCCATTGCCACCAATATCAAAAACAGGGAGTTTGTGCGCGGCGGCAGTACCATCTCGATGCAGCTGGTTAAGAATGTGTTCCTGACACGTAAGAAAACCGTGTCTCGCAAAGTAGAGGAAGCCATTATTGTGTGGCTGATCGAGAACGAGGAGATCATTTCGAAGCACCGTATGTTTGAGATATATCTCAACATCATTGAGTGGGGGCCGGACGTGTACGGTGCCAAAGATGCTTCGCGGTTTTATTTCGGTAAGCAGCCGTCCGAGCTTAACCTGGCAGAGTCCATCTTCCTGACCAGTATTATCCCGAGTCCGAAGCGCTACCGTTCTTCTTTTGATAGTTACGGTAACCTCCGCAGTTGGAAGTCAGGGTACTATCGCCTGATCGGGGGCATCATGGCCCGGCGTGGGCTTATTTCGCAGGCCGAGTACGATAACCTGCAACCGAACGTGCGGCTTTACGGGCGTGCCCGCGACCTGATTGTGACGGCGCCCGATGCAGACTATGAAGATACGACTGAGTTTGAACTGGAAACCATTGATATGCTGGGCTTTTAAGTCCTGACTATACCTGGAACAACGGCCGGCGCTTGTAATTGCGCCGGCCGTTGTTTTGTTTTGGGGCTGGCTATACCTGGTCTTCTCAATTAACTAAGCAAAATATACCTGTGAGCACACCCCAGACGCCCCTGCCCGACGATCCTAACCGCCAAGTGAGCAAGCCTCGCTTCAGCGTTCGAAGCGTGCAGGAACTGCTCGTTCGTGCCGGGTTTGACTGGTTCCTATTGGCGCTGATCGGCATGATCGTGCTGGCCTGGCTTTGGCCGGAAGGAGGTATAGACAGAGAGCCTGTCTCGCTGGGTGATGTGGCTGGTGTCGGAGTTTCACTGATCTTCTTCTTTTACGGACTGCGCCTAAGTCCCGAAAAGCTTCGGGCTGGCTTGGGCAGTTGGCGACTTCACCTGGTGGTGCAGGCATCCACTTTTCTGCTCTTCCCGCTACTGATCATACCTCTGCAGGGCTTTTTTGAAGGCACTCCGTATGAACTGCTTTGGCTCGGGACTTTCTATCTGGCAGCTTTGCCCTCTACAGTATCTTCATCGGTAGTGATGGTGTCGATAGCGGGGGGCAATATACCGGCGGCTATTTTCAATGCCAGTATTTCGAGTTTGGTGGGCGTGTTTATCACACCGCTCTGGATGGGGCTATACCTGACGGCTGGCTCCGGCGACTTCGACATGGGGCAGGTCATGGGCAAACTGGTGCTGCAGGTGTTGTTGCCGGTTACCCTGGGCATCGTGCTCCATCGCTACTGGGGTGGCTTTGCAGAGCGCAACCGCAAGCAGCTGCGCTTATCCGATCAGGTTATTATTCTACTGATTGTCTATACCTCTTTCTGCGAGTCTTTTGCCCGCGACATGTTTAGTGGGTATGGCATCGGCAACCTGCTGCTGCTCGGTTTGGCCATGATCGGCTTGTTCTTTTTAGTGTACGGCATCGTTTATGTAATTAGCCGCTCAATGGGTTTCAGCCCAGCCGATAGAATTACTGCCATCTTCTGTGGTTCTAAAAAGTCGCTGGTACACGGCACGGTCATGGCGAAGGTGCTTTTCCCTGACGCCGATATGGTGGGATTGATGCTCTTGCCTATTATGATTTACCACGCCTTGCAGCTCCTGGCCTCCAGCGCAATTGCGCAATCCATCGCCCGTCGGTCAGGCTTGTCTGTAGCAAATGAGTAAGGCATGAAAAAAGGGCTGTCCTAAGTGGACAGCCCTTTTTGATACTATTGGCTAAATAGTTGAGGGTTGTTGTTATGCAGCCTGCTTGACAGGCTTTTCTTTTCTGTTTTCCTCTTCTTTCAGTAGTTTCTTATCCAAAATGAACGGTCCGAACGGCAGGAGCGATGCGATTACGGCAGCAGCTACTTTCTTGATAGACCAGTTATGCGTCAGCGTCACTTCCAGTACCGACATCATATACAGCACAAACAGCACGCCGTGTGCCCAGCCTGTATACTTCACAGCCTCAGGTATGCCGGCCATATACTTCAGCGGCATGGCAATGCCGAGTAGGAGCAGGTAAGAGATACCTTCGTAAATACCGATCGTGCGAAGTCTTGAAATAGGGGTTCTCATATGGTAATGCTTTTGTTCTGCTGCAATTTAGCACTTAACAGCCGAGTAACCCTAATCGTGCCATTGGAATGCAAAAAGTTACGACAGACACCAGGTATAGCTGCCAGGGAAAAGCAAACAGGCTACCTTTGGGGCAGCCTGTTGTGTAAGTTCAATAATTTAATTCTAATTCATTGGGGTATAGTAGATTTTAGGAAAAGTATATAACAAGTCATCGGCTGAAGCATTCCAATCACCAGTGATTTCTGTATTACCATTCAGTACTTGTTCAAATTTAACTGCGAAAGTGTGAGTGCCTTTTGAGATAAAATCCTTTTCCCAATTAATGATGTGATTCCCATTGCCTTTATCGCCGCCAGTCTTAGTTATATTTCCATTTGATGTGACATTATAGGCATTGGAAGTTAGGCCACCTTGTATTTTGAACTTACTATAAGTGTCACAAGTAATAAGTGTGTAAGTAACTGTGATCTCATATTTGTTATTACCAAGAGGAGTAGCACTAGTTACTGCAGCAGTTAAACCCTCAGTACATTGTGTATTAACAAATTCAACAGAGCCAATATCTTCACTTGTTTTAAACCCACTTCCCATAGTCACATAATGAGCTCTGAACTGATAAATACCTACTTCATTTGAACTGAATTCATAAGTAAATGGTCCCTTAGCTGTTTCCATATTGAATACTTCTAAGTTTAACCAGATAATTTTGCCCTCAGCATCGTACCCATTTGGCTTTTGAATTCTTAATTCTCCACTTGTTGGTCTTGCTGCAAATGTGGCTTCAATTATGGTAGATGAACCTATTTCAACTTCTTCAGGAGAAAAAGTTAATGTAAGCCCTGTCTCGATCGGTGGTTGTCCCTGACCCCCACTGTTATTGTTAGGATTACCGTTCTTGGTAGATACTCCTTTCGCCGCATCAATCGATGATGCATTCATTCCTACTTCATCAAGCTCCTTTGTACAGCTTGTGAAAGTTCCGGCTAGCATAAGTAGCGCTGTGGTGAAAATGTACAGTTTCTTCATTTTGATTTTTATAAAGGGTTAGTATTTGTATATATGTATATAGTAATGTTAAAGCTTTAATCTGTGTTATTGTAAAATTGCTTCATTAAATTTTAATATTCAAATATATTTATAAAAATGTTTTTAAATAAAAGGCATATATTCATAGTATTGCTTGCCAAAATAGGATGGAAAATATGAGAGTATACTATGCTGAAGTACTTGATAAATGGCTTGATTGAATAGGAATTGGTAAGTTGATTCCTAGTAATTGTACATAAAAAAGCAGCCTGACAGATCTCAATTATGAGACTATCAGGCTGCTTTTCTACCGTCAGATATCAGACTATGAACTCAGGCCATAGTTGTAGAGGTGGGTGCGGGCGTATTGCGAGCGTACTTCCTGGAAAATGGTCTTCACAAAGGCCTGGTCTATACCTGCGGTGCTGGCCTGGTGCAGGAGGTTTTCCAATACTAGGTCCCAACGCACCGGATCCGGCGTCTCGACGCTCTTTTCAACTGGTTTGCTGTAATCGCCAAGCTGTGCTGTGACCTTGGTGCGGCGCGACAAGAGGGTAAGCAACTCGTCATCGAGGTACTCTATTTCCTTGCGCAGCTTTTCCAGCTGAGCGTTTTGCTTCAGCTTTTCGGCCGGTGTGTGCTGCTTTTTCAATGCCTCTAGGAGCATGTGCAACTCTTGCGGCATGATCTGCTGCTGGGCATCACTCAAAGCGGCGGCTGGGTTGTGGTGTGACTCTACCATCAGTCCATTGTACCCCAGGTCGAGGGCGCGTTGGCTCACCGGGCGCAGCAAACTTCGGCGACCCGCTATGTGGCTGGCATCGCAGTACATGGCCAGGTCAGGCACCTGTCGCCGTAGCTCCAAAGCATGCTCCCACTTCGGGTGGTTGCGGTAAGGGGCGCTGTCCAGAGTCGAGAAGCCACGGTGCATGGCGCCCAGGTCTATTACGCCACTGTTGTGCAAACGCTCCAAAGCACCCAGCCACAAGGCCAGATCAGGGTTAACCGGGTTCTTCACGAGTACAGCCACCTGCACACCTTTCAGGGCATCGGCTATTTCCTGCACCAGAAAAGGGTTTACGGTGGTGTGGGCTCCTATCAGCAAAATGTCCACGCCATGTTGCAAGGCTTGCGCAGTCTGATTGGCATTCGCGACTTCACAGGCGGTGCGCAGTCCGGTTTCCTGTTTCACCGTGCGCAACCACTCCAGCCCAACGGTACCTACTCCCTGGAAGCTTCCTGGACGGGTGCGTGGTTTCCAGATGCCCGCTCTGAACACCGATACTCCTTTTACCTTTTTCAGGCCAAGGGCGGTTTGCAACATTTGCTGTTCACTCTCAGCGCTGCACGGACCTGCAATTACCATCGGGCGCTTGCTGCTTACCAACTGGCTCTGCTCTCCTGCTAATTTCATGCTGCTGTGTGTTGCTGTACTCATGGGTATGTGTAATTTAGAATATGCCTTAAAACAAAAAAGCCCCGCTTGTGGCGGGGCTCCTGTGGTACCTGTGTATGTTGATGTTTTACCTAACGCACAAAGTTCTACCAGGGAGCCCCGTTGGAGGCACCAGCTTAGAATTTGTAAAAATGGAGGCGTTAGCGAAAATCATTTCTTCTCAATTATTATGCAATTGAAAGTATTTAAATCAATAAAAGCAAATATAGGGGTGGAATTTTAGTTAAAAATTTCTAAAAACTGCTCTAAGGTATGGTTACATCGGGCGGTGGCGGTAACTCGTTTTCTTTCTTAGGGAATAGAAGCGAGGCCACAACAGATACTGTCAGAATAGAGCCCACCACCAGCAGGGCGTAGCGCATATCCATATGGTAAATGTCGCTTAGGAGCAGCTTGGCACCGATAAATACCAGGATCAGTGATAGGCCATAGTGCAGGTAATGGAACAACTGCATAATGCCAGCCAGAGCAAAGTAAAGCGCCCGTAGGCCCAGCAGGGCGAATACGTTGGAGGTATAGACAATAAACGGATCTTTCGAGATAGCCAGAATGGCAGGTATAGAATCGGCGGCGAATACCACGTCCGTACTCTCCACCATGATCAGTACTAAGAAAAGAGGCGTAGCATAGATCTTGCCGTCTATCCTGGTAAAGAATTTGCCACCCACAGCCGTTTTGGTGAAACGCAGTTTCTGGCTCACCCACACAATTAAAGGGTTCTGCTCGGGGTGAAGCTCATCATCACTTTTGGTAAAGGCCATTTTGATGCCCGTGTATACCAGGAAAGCCCCTAATATGTAGATGATGAAGTGGAACTTGGCGATAAGCGCCACACCAACCAGTATAAAGATGCCACGCAGCACCAAAGCTCCCATGATGCCCCAGAACAGAATTTTGTGCTGGTACTGGAGCGGTACTTTAAAGAAGTTGAAGATCAGGATAAAGACAAACAGGTTGTCGACGCTCAGCGATTTCTCGATCAGGTAGGCCGTCAGGAACTCCAGTGCAGGAGCGGGGCCTTTCCAATAGTAGATCACCGCATTGAAAATTAGCGACAAGGCCACCCAGAAGGCGCTCCACAGCAAGGCTTCTTTAATCTTGACTTCGTGCTCTTTGCGGTGGAACACAAAGAGGTCGAGGACCAGCAGCAACAGGATAAAAGCGTTGAAGATGACCCAAAAAAGAATGGTATCCATAGGCTAACGAAACGTGACAGGTATAGACATGCTCCATTTAATTGGAGCTATACCTAATCCGTAAAGTTAATTTATTTAGCGTGGGATATGCTGCTTTGTGACGAGAATAAATTTCTGAAACAGAGAAAGCCGGTCAGGTATAGCCAGTAACTAATAGCGGTCAAAATGCCGGAAAATACTGTTCACTTTCATGCGAATCACCCCAAGCACCGCTTCCTTAAATATACCCTTCGACATTTTGGACTGCCCTTTGGTGCGATCCGTGAAAATGATCGGCACTTCCTTGATCTTAAAGCCATACTTATAAGTGAGAAATTTCATCTCGATCTGGAAGGCGTAGCCCACAAAGCGGATCTTGTTCAGTTGGATGGTCTTGAGCACCTTGCGCCGGTAGCACACAAAACCAGCGGTGGTATCGGCAATGGGCATGCCGGTGATCAGGCGAACATACAGGCTGGCAAACCACGACATCAGCACGCGGCTCATGGGCCAGTTCACCACGTTTACACCCTGCACGTAGCGGCTGCCGATCGACATGTCGTACCCATCTTCGGCACAGGCCTGGTAGAGGCGCACCAGGTCGTCGGGGTTATGCGAGAAGTCGGCGTCCATCTCAAAAATGTATTCGTAGCCTTGGCGCAAGGCATACTTGAAGCCATGAATGTAGGCTGTGCCCAAACCCAGTTTGCCGGTGCGGGACTCCAGGTGAAGGCGGTCCATAAATTCCTGCTGCAAACTACGTACGATATCGGCCGTGCCATCAGGGGAGCTGTCGTCCACGATCAACAGATCAAAAGGGTGGGGGAGTGACATCACCTTCCTGACAATAGCCTCAATGTTTTCTTTTTCGTTGTAGGTCGGTACGATCACCAGCGAGTCATTCATACCGCAAATATAGTTATTAGGCTATTGAGCGGGAAACGGCGCGGGGATTAATTTTGGTGGCCATGGCTTTGGCTTCGCTTACACAGTCGGGCACCGAAACGCCGGCATACCAGTTTGCCGCTATATATAGGCCGTCCTGCTCCAACACCTCAGCCATGTGATGGGCATCTTCTATGTAAAGGTCAAACTGCGGCAGGGCGTGCTGCCACACATGCAGGTGCTGATACACTGGAGCCAGGGCTTTGATCTGGTAGGTTTTGCAGAGCTCCTGGTGCACTTGCTCAAGCAGGCTACGCTCTTCGAGTTGCGCGTGTTCGGCAAAGCGTGTGCCGCCAACATAGGAGGTTATCAAAACCTCGTGCGGACGGCAGCGGTTTTCAAACAGGGAGCTCGTCCAGATTGAACCCGACGTGAAAGACTGCTCCTGCCAGGGGTGCAGCGCCCCAAAGCCTTGCAGCGGATGCCCCACTTCGGCGCGGTTATACACAGTATGCACCACGGCCATGGGAGGGTAATTGATGTTCTGCAACGCCGCTGACATACCCGGATAGGTAAACTCGATCAGTTCGGCGGCCTGATGGGCAGGCAAGGCCAGCACCAGTTTGTCGTACTCCTCGTTGTCGTGGTCGCCGTTAGAGGCACAGCTGATGATGAACTTACCCTTGATGCGCGTAATAAACTCCACCTTATGGTTGAGATGTAGTGAAATCAGCTTGTCGGCAATAGCCTGTGGCAGCGTGGACATGCCATTGCGGAAAGAGAAGGCACGCTGAAACACCCCCCGCTTTTTTTTCTGTACCATGCCCTCCAGCACAGAGCCATATTCGGTTTCGAGTCCCTTGAGCTCCGGATGCGCCTTATTGACCAGCAACTGCCTGGGGTCGCCCCCGTAAAGGCCACTGATCATGGGCGCTGCCAGGTAGTCCATTTGCTTGACGCCGAAGCGGCGCTCAAAAAAATCAGCCACGGTTTCGTTTTCCACCTGGGCAGGCGGCTGTTTTCGTTCCTGCAGTATCCTGTACTTGTCTTCTTTCGAGAAAAGGCTGTTGGCCAGAAACGATTTGGGGCTGGAGGGCACCAGGTGCAGCTCGCCATCGTGCAGCACATATCTCTTGTTATTGCGCGGAGTTACTGGCTGTAGCTCGGTTTCTAGTTTAAGCTCAGTGATGAGCTGCAACAGCTCCTCATTCATTTGCAGGGTGTTAGGTCCCAGTTCGAAGGTATAGCCGTTTTTGCGCAAAGTTCGCATGTTGCCACCCACCTCACTGCCTGCCTCAAACAGATCGTAGGCTATGCCCTGTCGCTGCAGGTAATAGGCCAAAGACAAGCCCGAAATTCCCGCTCCAATTATCGCTACTCTCATATGCTGCTGTCTGTAAGCTGTTATTATTTATACCTGTATGCAGCAGTATTGCTGCCGGGGCATGCATATCCAACGTAATAATTCTAATTTTAGCGCCTGAACCTATAGACTAACAATGCTGCGAAAGTGCGTATTCCTGGACCGTGACGGTGTGCTCAACCGCGAACGAGGAGACTATACCTATACTTTGGAAGATTTTGAAGTGCTGCCGGGCGTGCCGGAGGCTTTGGCGCTTTTGAAGCAAAACGGCTATTTGCTGATTGTGGTTACAAATCAGGGCGGCATCGCTAAAGGGCTGTATACCAAGGCCGATGTATTGGCCTGCCACCAAAAATTGCAAAATGCTTGTAGTAATCTGATTGATGCGCTTTACTACGCCCCATCCCATCCGCATTACTCCGAGTCGCTCTCCCGCAAACCCGATAGCCTGATGCTGGAGCGTGCCATGGCGAGGTATAGCATAGATCCTGCCCAAAGTTGGATGGTAGGTGACTCCCACCGCGACCTGGAAGCTGCTGAGAAAGTAGGCGTGCGGAGTATTATCGTTGGTGACAAGTATGAACCCGGCAGCTATACCTGGCAGGTGAATGATTTGTGGGAGTCAGTGCAGGTGATTTTGGAGGAAGAAAAAAAGTAAGGCTAATATGTATATATAATTTCTTATATTTAACATACGAGGAGTTACGCTTAGCTGACAGAAGTCTGATTGGAAGTGTATGTTCACGCTTTCGAGGTAGTTGAGTTAAATAGAAATCAATGAAGATTAAGCCAAGTACAAAGAATATTAGTATTGCTCTGACTATAGCAATACTCTTAGCTTACAAGTTGTTGATGGCTTCACAGGACTTTCCTAGCTCCTTTATGAATGGACTTCAAAGAACTCTTATTTTTATTGGGTCCATCATACTAATTCTAAATTTAACTTACAGATTAAAATACAAGAGTGCGCTCGTGCTAGGTTATATAGCTTTGACAATTGCTTTGAGTTATCTGGAATTGTGGAAAACTGCAACTAGGAATTATCTGGAAGAGAAGGACAAGTTCTTCTCAGCAATTGTGACAACAATACATAACGATACAGGCAATCTATCTTTAGGCCTGTATCAGGATTCAATTGCATACAGAAGGGGAACAAGCAGGCAAGTCATTCCCCTTAACTCTGATATCTTTCAACGCTCTCTAATTTCCCTCAGTAAAAACACTGGAGTAAGAGAAATTGAAAAAGATAAATTCATTAGAGGCTGTTTTGATTTGAATGAATAAAAAAGCAGGTGCCGGTTGTTTGAGTAAGAAAAGTTAGCAGACTTATGACTTACCCAAGTAGTTTAACC
>NZ_QEKI01000026.1 GCF_003096355.1 Pontibacter virosus
GGGCAATCTACCTGGATAGTTATCTCGCACATAACTTCCTGTAAACACCCTTGCTGCCATACTTATTCCTACATCATACATTGTAGACCACTACCAAGATTTGATTAGATCATGGACGATCATAAAGTAAAAGCGCCGCCTCCCTGTCTGGGAAGCGGCGCTCTTTATCTTTCCTGCCGAAAACAATCAGCAATTAATAAGCTTTTGCGAAGTATACCCTTTGCCTGGACGGCTTTCCTGTGATCATGTCCACGCCGTCTTCTTCGGGCGTATCCAAGGCGATGCAGCGGATCGTAGCTTTGGTTTCTTCTTTGATGCGCTCTTCTGTTTCCGACGTGCCGTCCCAGTGAGCCAGCACAAAGCCGCCCTTGGCATCGAGCACCTGCTTGAACTCCTCGTAGCTGTCTACCTTGGTGGTATTCTCTTCCCGGAAGGTCAGTGCTCTGTTGTAGATGTTCTCCTGTATCTCGTCGAGCAGGGCAGGGATGTAGGTCGCCAGGCTGTCGAATTGCTGCGTGCTTTTCTCTTTGGTGTCGCGGCGGGCCACTTCTGCGGTGCCGTTCTCCAGGTCACGGGCACCGATGGCAATTCGCACCGGCACGCCTTTCAGCTCCCACTCGGCAAACTTAAAGCCAGGGCGCTCGGTGTCACGGTTGTCGAACTTCACACTAATGCCTTTTGCCATCAGCTCTTTTCTGAGCTGCTCTACTTTCTCACTGATCTGGGCTAATTGCTCTTCGCCTTTGTAAATCGGCACGATCACCACCTGGATAGGGGCCAGCTTTGGAGGAAGCACCAGGCCTTCGTCATCAGAATGAGCCATTACGAGCGCACCCATCAAACGCGTACTAACGCCCCAGGAGGTGCCCCATACGTACTCAAGTCCACCTTCTTTAGTAGCAAACTTCACATCAAAAGCCTTGGCAAAATTCTGGCCCAGGAAGTGCGAAGTACCTGCCTGCAGGGCCTTTCCGTCCTGCATCAAACCTTCGATACAGTAAGTGTCAAGTGCGCCGGCAAAGCGCTCATTTGGTGTTTTCACGCCGCGGATAACTGGCAGCGCAATGTACTGCTCAGCGAAGGTAGCGTATACCTCCAGCATCTGCTTGGTTTCTGCAATGGCCTCTTCAGCGGTTGCATGTGCCGTGTGACCTTCTTGCCACAGGAACTCAGCCGTGCGCAGGAACAGGCGCGTGCGCATCTCCCAGCGTACCACGTTAGCCCACTGGTTCACCAGAATTGGCAGGTCGCGGTAACTCTGGATCCAGCCTTTGTAAGTGTTCCAGATCACAGCCTCTGAAGTTGGTCGAACAATCAGCTCCTCTTCGAGTTTAGCATTTGGGTCTACGCGCAGTTTGCCTGGTTTATCGGGGTCAGCCTGCAAGCGGTAATGTGTTACAACGGCGCATTCCTTTGCAAAGCCTTCGGCGTTCTGCTCTTCTGCCTCAAATAAGCTTTTGGGTACAAAAAGCGGGAAGTAAGCGTTTTCGTGGCCAGTGGCCTTAAACATTGCATCTAATTGATGCTGCATTTTTTCCCAGATGGCGTAACCGTAAGGTTTGATCACCATGCAGCCGCGTACAGCAGAATTTTCCGCTAAACCGGCCTTTTTTACCAGCTCGTTATACCACTGCGAGTAGTCTTCGCTTCTTTTTGGCAACCCTTTGCTCATGTTCAAAAAAAATATTTATCTTATATCAGTAATTGTTAATCTTTTTGGAATGAATATTGCTTTCCACATAGGGAAGATTTAATATCATTCTGGCTCAAAATTACGTTAATATATTATACTATTGATAAGGTTTTGCGCTATTGTGTTTATATCTTTGATATAGAAGCATTTTAGAAACACAGAAGGCCATGAAAAAAATAAACATATATACCGCAATAGCCCCTGTGATTGCACTTTTCGCGGTTGGTTGCAGCAGCCCGGTAGCTATGCAGTCGACGGAGTATGACGATATGTATTACAGCTCGTCAGACCGTACCGAATATGTGCAGCCGCAGGCTCAGGCTCCTCAACAGCAGCAGTATGCTTCTGCTGAGGACAATCAGCAGGTCGCTTCGGGTGATGTCACTCAAAACTACGCTGCCGATGAGTACTACGACGGCCGTACCTATCGTCCGCAGGCAACCTGGAATACTCCGAACTACGCCTATGTAGACCCTTACTGGACAACCTCTTACGTTCACCGCCGGGTGAGTCCGTTTTACGATCCGTTCTTCTACGATCCTTTTTACGACCCTTTCATGTACGATCCGTTCATGCACAGAGGCGGTATGCGCGTGAACATCGGTTTGAGTATGGGCTGGGGCTCTGGCTGGAACCGCTGGGGGCATCCTTATGGTATGTATGATCCATTCTGGGGTAACAGATACTGGCCTCACAATAACTACTATGCCGGCTTCTATCATGGGTATAACCGAGGTTACTACGGCGGAAACCGTTTCATCTACGACCGTCCGGTAGTTGTGCAACAGCGCCAGGTGCAGTACGGACCGCGTGGCGAGCGCAGTGTGGTGCCGGCAACGGGCAACCCGGAGCGTGTTACTGGCCGACCAAACCGATCAGAGGCTGTTAGCAACGAGCAGCGCGCTACACAAGGTGCAGACTATGCCCGCCCAGGCAGAACAGAACGTGCGACTGGCAATACGAATTCAAGAAGCCAGGAAATCAACGCAGGCGAAAACACGGGCCGTACTTTGCCATCCAGACCAGCCACTACCAACCGTGGTTACGACCCGCAGAGCGGACAGGTAAGGCCAGCACGCCAGCAGCCGGAAGGCCAGCAGCCAGTGCAGCGCATCAATCAGTCAAGAGATGAATATGTGTCGCCGACTACGCAGCCACGACCAGTGGAGCGCCAGCAGCGTATACAGCAGCCGACGCAGCGTCAGCAGAGAATACAGCAGCCGGTGCAACGTCAGCAGATTCAGCGCGAGCCAGTGCAGCGCTCACAGCCTACTTACCAGCGCAGCCAGCCGGTGCAACGTTCGCAGCCAAGCTATCAGCGCAGTGAGCCGGTGCAGCGCTCGCAGCCGAGCTACTCACCACCAACCAGAAGTTCCGGTACATCTAGTCCTCCGGCAAGAACTAACTCAAGCGGCGGTGGCCGTGGGAATAGAGGAGGAAACTAAACAAAACCACTAATCCATGAAAATCACTAAGATTGTTTCGGCCAGCCTGGCACTTATGCTGGGCTGGGGCGGAACCGCTTTTGCCCAAGACGAGGTAGATGCCCTGCGCTACACCCGTTACGGACTTACCGGATCCGCACGTATACAAGGCATAGGAGGAGCACAAACAGCGCTCGGAGCAGATGTTTCTACCATGGCCTCCAACCCAGCCGGTCTGGGTATGTTCAGGCGTTCTGAATTCAGCATTACGCCTGGTCTTGGTTTCTCCACTTCAACAGGGCGTGTTGGTGGCATTTCAACAAACGACGAGCGTAACAGCGTGTCTGTTCCCCATATCGGCTTTGTGTTTGCCGACCGCCAGGCCAACGAGGATAGTGACTGGCGCGGTGCCACTTTTGGCATAAGCTTCAGCAGGCTCAATAATTTCAATAACAGAACTTCTTACTGGAATACGGCCGGTGGGCAAGATCCAACCATAGTCGAATACTTCACTGAATTGGCGAACCTACGTGGCCGCACGCAAGCTGATTTGGATAATGAGTTCGATAATGGATTCACCTCAATGGAGGGCTTGGCTTATGGCACCTTCCTGTTTGATTTTGATGAACAGGGTTTTGCTATACCTGCCGATCGGGTTGGCAACATCGACCAATCAGAAGAAATCATCAGAAGGGGATCCCAGAATCAGATTGATATAGCCGGTGGTACCAGTTACCGTGATAAAATATACCTGGGCGCTTCGCTTGGCGTGGTTACTTCGGATTTCAGGCAGGAGCGGATTTTCAGGGAAGCTGAAGGAAGTGCCGATACTGATTTTACCAGCCTGGAGCTGCGTGACGAGTACAGAACACGGGGTACGGGCGTTAATCTGAAATTAGGTGCTATCTTCCGTCCATCCGATGTGCTTCGTCTGGGGGCATCCATCCAAACACCGACGCTGTATAACTTTAACGAAACCTATCAGCGCTCAATGTATTCCCAGTTTTTGCCGGGAGAAAATTACAGCGCTGCAGAACTGCCGGGCGAATTTTCCTACAAACTGACAACTCCTTTCCGGGCATCGGGCGGTGTGGCTTTCTTTCTGCAGAAGTATGGCTTTATAGCAGCCGATATTGAGTATGTGGATTATGCCAATGCCCGCTATGCTGAGAGTGACGACTTTGGAGGCAATAGCAGTTATTTCAACCGCGTGAACGACCGCATTTCGGGCAACTATAAGTCAGCGCTTAACTTTAAGGTGGGAGCAGAGGGACGTTACGAAGTGTTCCGTTTTAGAGCAGGTTATGCCATCACGGGCGACCCTTACCGCAATGCTGATTTTGACGGCAAAATAAACACCTTTACGCTGGGCACAGGTATACGCCTGAACAAGTACTATGCTGATGTGGCCTTTACCAGCTCTACAGCGAACAGCCTGTACAGCCCGTATAACTTTAGCGATCCGTCGGTATTCGTGCCGGTGGTAGATGTAGAAGACAAGCTCAACACTGTGCTGGTGACCTTTGGCTATAACTTTTAAGCAAGATTATTTTCCTGTTTTCAGAAAGGCGGCAGGTTCCGAAAGGGCCGCCGCTTTTTTGTTGGGCTATACTTTTGTGCGGTATGGTTTTGGTGGCAAGGTATGGCAATACCACATTATTCTGATAAATTAGCAAACTAAACGTTAACAACCCTTATACACATGCATATCAACCTTAAAACCAATTTTCTGGCTTTCGTGCTCTTGTGCTTCGCTTTTGTGGCGCAGGCGCAGCAGAAGAAAGAAGTAACGCTGGAGGACATCTACCAAAAGGGCACCTTCTCGCCTAAGTCGGTGTATGGCGTGAACTGGATGAACGACGGACGGTACTACAGCTCGCAGGTGGCCGACGAGAAAAACAGCGTGAACGACATTGTGCGCTACGATGTAACGACCGGTCAAGCGGTAAACACTATCATTGAAGGCGAAGACCTGAAGCCAGAAGGCAGCGACAAGCCGATCAAGTTTGATAGCTATACCTTTAGCTCAGACGAGAAAAAGGTGCTGTTCGCCACAGAAAAAGAGCAAATCTACCGTCGCTCCTCTAAGGCTGAGTTCTATGTGTACGACATCGCTTCGAAGAAACTGACGAAGCTGAGCAACGGCGGAAAGCAGCTGTATGCGACCTTCTCACCAGATGCCAAGCGTGTGGCGTTTGCCCGCGAAGGCAACATGTTCTTTGTGGACCTTGCCAACATGAAGGAGACACAGATCACCAACACCGGCAAGTTCAACTCCATCATCAACGGCTATGCGGACTGGGTATACGAAGAGGAATTCTCGTTCGCACAAGGCTTCCACTGGTCACCGGACGGCTCTAAGATCGCTTTCTATACCTTCGATGAGACCAACGTGCCGGAGTTTAACATGCAAATGTGGGGCGAGCTATACCCGCAGGATTACAAGTTCAAGTACCCGAAAGCAGGTGAAGCCAACTCTATCGTAACCGTGTCGGTGTACAACGTGGGCAACGGGCAGACCGTGAAGATGGACACAGGCAACGAGGCCGACATCTACCTGCCGCGCATCAAATGGACAAATGATAGCAACCTGCTTTCGATCCAGAAGATGAATCGTCTACAGAACAAGCTTGAGATTCTGCATGCCAACGCCACTACAGGCAAAGCCAATGTGGTGTTGACAGAAACTGACAAAGCCTACGTAGACGTAACCGACGATTTGATCTACCTGAAAGACGGCAAGAACTTCATCCACTCTTCAGAGAAAGACGGCTTCAACCACCTGTACCTGTACAGCATGAATGGCAAGCTGGTGCGCCAGATCACAAAAGGCAACTGGGAAGTGAGCAACTTTATCGGTTTCGACGAGAAGAGCAACTTGCTTTATTTTATGTCGACGGAAGTATCGCCGATGGAGCGCCACCTGTATAGCATCAAAAGCAATGGCAAAAACAAAAAGCGCCTGACGACACAAGCTGGTACATACAGCGTGAACATGAGCAAGGACTACAAGTACTACCTCGCTTACCACACTGCTGCCAACACCCCGCTTACCGTAAGCCTGCACACTGCCAAAGACGGCAAGCTGGTAAAGGTGCTGGAAGACAACCAAAAGCTACGCAACACTCTGGCCCAGTATGATATCTCCAAGCAGGAGTTCTTCACCATGAAGACCCCGGACGGCACGCAGCTGAACGGCTGGATGATGAAGCCAACCGATTTTGATCCGAATAAGAAATACCCTGTGTTGATGTTCGTGTACGGTGGACCTGGTTCGCAAACGGTGAACAACAGCTGGGGTGGTGCCAACTACCTGTGGTATCAGGTGCTGGCTAACAAAGGCGCCATTGTGGTGAGCGTGGACAACCGCGGTACCGGTGCCCGTGGCGCTGAATTCAAGAAAGTGACTTACGCGAACCTCGGCAAGTATGAGATCGAAGACCAGATAGAGGCAGCCAAGTGGTTGGGCAACCAGCCGTACGTGGACAAAGACCGCATTGGCATCTGGGGCCACAGCTACGGTGGTTACATGACGCTGCTGGGCCTGACAAAAGGCGACGGCGTGTTCCGTGCAGGTATATCAGTGGCTCCGGTTACGAACTGGCGCTACTACGATACCATCTATACCGAGCGCTACCTCAAAACACCACAGGAGAACGCTTCAGGCTACGACGACAACTCACCACTGTTCTTTGCCGATAAACTGCAGGGTGCGCTCTTGCTCATCCACGGAACCGGCGACGACAACGTGCACTTCCAGAACGCGGTGGCCATGCAGGATGCCCTGATCAGCGCCAACAAACAGTTCGAGAGTTTCTACTACCCGAACCGTAACCACGGCGTGGGTGGCGGCGTTACGAGCCTGCACCGCTTCAAAATGATGACCGACTTCCTGGAGCGCAACCTGATCAACCCAACTTCTGAAAAGAATCAATAAGGTATAGTGCCAGAACAAAGTATAAAAGACGTTGGGCATAGCGTGATGCCATACCTGAAGTAAAATCTGAAAACTTAAGTTTATACCTGAATAACAAGGCCCGTCAGCAATGGCGGGCCTTGTTGTTTTTGCAGCTTATCTGTTCTTTCGTTGCAAGGCTTCGAGGTGGTGGTGCAATCGCTTTTTTTCTGTAGCAGGTATAGCAAACTGGTTTATTTGCGCTTGCAGTTGTGTGTGTTCTTGTTTGGAGATGGGGATATGGGCTTGTAGTTTCTCCAGCACGATTTTGATAAATGATGCCATTTGATCGGACTGTCCGGTGAAGTGGTTGAGCAAGTGGAGTAAGTCGCGTACGAAAGCGTTGCAGCTGTGATTGGGGTAGCGCACGGCATGGTCTATCTCGCTCCAGCCTTCCTCGAAAAGGGTGCGCAGCTGTATTTCCACAAAGTAGCGTTGGCGACTGGTTTGCGTACGAACCACGTAATGCACCGCCCTATAGCCATGCTCGTGCCACCTGATATCAACACCAGTTTCACTGAATGCCTGTACTGTGTTTTCGTCTGTGTTGGGAGAGAGATAGGCGATAGGAGGGCGTTTCAAATCCCAGTTGACTTGAATATGTCTGCCCAAGGTATGCCAAGCCGACTTGTACAGGTATAGCACCCGCACACCTGCCAGGTCGTTAATCCAGTCGATGTAGTTATGTTCGTCGATGTAGCGGTCGGGGTACTCCGCTTTCTTACGGATAACCTTTCGCAGTAAGTGCAGTGGGTTTTTCACCCGATAGCGTACGGCGTGTACCTCGGGCAGGTATTGCAGGCTTTGGGCCGTCTGCGCCGCAAGCTCGAGTAGCTCTTCTTTGCGCTCTAAAAAGTCATGATAAATCGCCACCAACGTCTGCGGCGCTATACCTTGCGCACGCCATTCAGCCTCGGCTATACCTAAGCTGGTCAGGATAGCTGCAGATTGGCTTTCGTTTGGCTGTTTGTGGCTGGTTATCAATAGAGTATGGTTTTATATAATCATACTCTCTTGATGGGGGAAAGGGTTAACTATAACCCATCTTGCAGGACAGGTAACTTCTCTTTTGCTATGGTTTTGAGTTTGGTAATTGTAGTATTGCCTACTTCCCTACTAGAGAAAGACCAAGCTAAGTAAGGGTTTTTCTGAAACAGATAGATCGCGTTGTCTTCTTCCAAATAAGCTCTGAAATCTGACCATTTGTGGATTAAGGTGCTTTCAGGTTGTATCGCCCTAATTTCATCGTTATCAAAAGTGATTGTCACATGCTGAGATTGTTGAAACACTTCCTCAACGAATTCTCTTAGTATGTACTTCTGCCTTTTGTAGGTTTTGTATCTGATATAAAGTAGATACACGACAAAAGCCAGCCAAAAGAAAGGCATAAGGAAAAGCCATGGCACGATGGACTCATTATTGGTCGTGAAGAAAAGGAGCAGAGTTATAACCGATAAGCCTAAACAAAACAGTGCTCTTTTCGCATTTTTCTTGTTCACAGCTTTCACCAAGAAGTTATCGATGAATAAAACCTGTCTGTAAGACTCCTCGAAAGAGTTGTTTACTCTTATCGGCTCCATACCCATTCCCTACAACTTTACACAAACATTCTGCGGCTCGGTAAAGAACCGCAGTGCCTCAAAACCGCCCTCTCGCCCCACTCCCGAGTTTTTCATACCACCGAAAGGCGTGCGCAAATCACGGAGCAACCAGGTGTTCACCCAAATGATGCCTGCGTGTACTTTGTGGGCCACACGGTGGGCCCGCTGCAGGTTCTGCGTCCAGATGGTGGCGGAGAGGCCGTAGTCGGTGCAGTTGGCGTATTGGATGACTTCCTCTTCGGTGTCGAAAGGGGTAAGCGTGACAACCGGACCGAAGATTTCCTCGGTATTGGTGCGGCAGTTGTAGGGCAGTCCTTCGACGATGGTCGGGGCGATGAACCAGCCGTTTTGGCAGCGTCCTTCTACCTGCACCTGGTGTCCGCCTGTGAGAATGGTGCCGCCCTCTTGTTTGGCCAGCTCGATGTAGGAGAGGACCTTTTGCATGTGCTGTTCCGACACCACAGCACCCATTTTCGAGCCTTCTTCCATCGGGTCGCCCACTTGCAAGGCCTTTACTTTCTCTACAAAAGCATCGCGGAATTTCTCGTACAGCGGACGCTCAATGAAAATGCGGGAGCCACAGAGGCAAATCTGTCCCTGGTTGGCGAAAGAGGAGTGAATGGAGGTATGCAGCGCGTTGTTGAAATCGCAGTCGGCAAAGATGATGTTCGGGTTCTTACCGCCCAGCTCCAGCGACAGCTTCTTGAACATCGGAGCCGCCGTGGCTGCGATGGTGCGCCCCGTGGCGGTGCCGCCTGTGAACGAGATAACCGGCACTTTCGGGTGGGCCGTCATGGCAGCGCCTACTTTGTGGCCATAACCATGCACGATGTTGAGCACACCCGCCGGCAAGCCCGCCTCAATACAGATTTCCGAAAGCATATAAGCCGTCATAGGCGTCACTTCGGAAGGCTTCGCCACGACGCAGTTACCAGCAGCAAGGGCAGGGGCAATCTTCCAGGTGAACAGGTATAGCGGCAGGTTCCAGGGCGAAATGCAGCCCACAACGCCATGCGGATGGCGCACGGTGTAGTTTATGGCCTCGGTGCCCTCCATGTAATGCGCCTCGGAAGCGAAATGCTGAATGGCCGTGCCGTAAAAGCGCATGTTGCTACTGGCCCTGGGTATATCCACCGACTTTGCCAACTTCAGCGGCTTGCCATTGTCAATTGATTCGGCTTCGGCCAACTTGTCCAGGTTCTGGTCGATAAGGTCAGCGATGCGCATCATAATCTGTCCGCGCTTCTCGGCAGGCGTGTGCGACCATGCCGGGAAAGCCTTCAAAGCCGCCTGCACTGCCTGTTCCACATCCTGTTCGTCAGAGTCAGGTATAAGCGAGTATACCTCGCCCAAAGCGGGGTTGTAGTTGTCGATGTACTGCCCCGCCACAGGCATTACCAACTGGCCGTCAATGTAGTTATGGATGTGCTGCAAGGCTTGAGAATTAAGAATTAACAATGAGGAATTACAGGAGGGAACAACAATCAACAATTAAATTTACAAACTCCCCGTCCTGCCCCCATCAACCGGCACGTTAATGCCATTGATGTACGCTGCCGCCGGTGTCGCCAGGAAAGCTGCGGCTGCGGCTACTTCTTCTGGTTCGGCGAAGCGGCGGGCTGGGATTTCGGCCATCATCTCTTCTTCTACTTTGTCCACGGCGCTGTCGGTTTTCTTCGCTTTGTTTTCGATGATGGATTCCAGGCGGCCCGTGCGGGTAGCGCCAGGGAGCACGTTGTTCACCGTGATGCCGAATTGCCCCAGCTCGTTGGCCATGGTCTTGGCCCAGCTAGCCACGGCGCCGCGTATGGTGTTCGACACGCCCAGTCCATGCAAGGGCTGTTTCACGGAGGTGCTGATGATGTTGATAATGCGGCCGTAACCTGCGTTTTTCATCAGTGGAATAACTGCCTGCGCCAGGTTGTGGTTGTTGATCAGGTGCATGTTAAAGGCGCTAAGAAACTCCCCGGGTTTAGCATTCACAATTGGTCCGCCCGCTGGTCCGCCCGTGTTGTTGACGAGAATGTGCACCTGCTCGTGTTGTTGCAGGTATACCTCTAGTTGCTGCACCAGTTCGTCGGGCTTGCTGAAATCGGCCACGAAGTAGTCGTGTTGCTGGCCTTTGCTGTTGTCGAGCTCCTGGGCTACCTCTTTCAGCTTGGCTTCATTGCGGGCTACCAGTGTCACGCTGGCACCGAGTTGCACCAGTTCTAGGGCGATGGCTTTGCCTATACCTTGCGTGCTGCCGCACACGATGGCTCTTTTATCCGTCAGGTCTAAGTTCATAACTTAAATGTACGTAAAAGGCTTCAAACTTACACGGCAGGTAGCGCTATACCTTAAACTACCATTTGTGTTTACTTTTTCGTACATTCAAACTATCAACCTAACCTGATAAAACTATGGCCATACAGCGCGCTTTCAATTTCAAACAGTGGATAGACGAACATCGCCATTTGCTTAAGCCGCCTGTGGGCAACCAACAGGTATACAAAGGCAACGACGACTTTATTGTGATGGTAGTAGGCGGCCCCAATGCCCGCAAAGACTACCACTACGACGAAGGAGAGGAGTTTTTCTACCAGGTAGAGGGTGATATTGTGCTGAAGATCATAGAGGACGGCAAGCCCGTGGATATTCCCATCAAGGAAGGCGAAATCTTCCTGTTGCCTCCCAAAGTGCCGCACTCCCCACAGCGCCCTGCCAACACGGTAGGTCTGGTGATTGAGCGCTACCGCCGCGAAGGGGAGAAAGACGGCTTTATGTGGTTCTGCGAGAACTGTGGGAACAAACTGCACGAGGACTTCACAGAAGTAACTGACATCGTAAAACAGCTGCCCGTGATCATGGGCAACTTCTGGGATAACGAGGAGTTGCGTACTTGCAAGAAGTGCGGCGAGGTGCTGCAACCGCCAGCTAAGCCTGCGTAAATGTTAATTAGATTAGCGGGAGAAATCTAGATGTAGATTTTGGTTGACTACTGTCAGAATAGACAACATAAAAACTACAAAATGTGTATCTTGTTGGATTGCTCCATTTGGCTGTACGCTGTATAGCCGAATTTTAGTTCGATTACCAGCATGCAAAACCAGAAGCCTAGCCCTACTATACCTGCCGAAAACAATCTGTTCAAGATTGACATACACACGCACATCCTGCCCGCTACGTGGCCTGATCTGCGGGAACGCTACGGGTATGGCGGCTTCATCCGGTTGGAGCACCACAAGCCCTGCTGTGCCCGCATGATGATGGACGACAAGTTCTTCCGCGAGATTCAGGACAATTGCTGGGATCCTAAAGTGCGCATGCACGAGTGCAGTCACCACCAGGTGGGCGTGCAGGTGCTGAGCACGGTGCCGGTCATGTTCAACTACTGGGCCAAGCCAGAGCATACCTACGACCTGTCACGCATGCTCAACGACCACATCGCGGGCATCGTGGCCGACTACCCTGACCGCTTCATTGGCCTTGGCACCATACCGATGCAAGACCCTGACCTGGCGATTAAGGAGCTGGGGCGTTGCATGAAAGAGTTGGGTATGGCGGGTATACAGATTGGTTCGCACATCAACGACTGGAATCTGGACGCGCCCGAGTTGTTCCCGATTTTTCAGGCAGCTGAAGAGCTGGGAGCGGCGGTGTTTGTGCACCCCTGGGACATGTACGGCAAAGAGAAGATGAGCAAATACTGGCTACCCTGGCTTGTGGGCATGCCCGCAGAAACGAGTCTCGCTATTTGCTCCATGATTTTCGGCGGTATCTTCGAGAAGCTGCCAAAGCTGCGTGTGGCCTTTGCCCACGGCGGCGGATCCTTCCCAGCTACGATTGGCCGTATTGTGCACGGCTTTGAGGTGCGCCCTGACCTGTGCGCGATAGATAATAATGTAAACCCGCGCGAGTATCTGGGTAAATTCTACTTCGACTCACTCGTGCACGACCCGCAGGCGCTGGACTATCTCGTGAATCTGGTGGGAGCCAACAGCATCGCACTGGGCACCGACTATCCTTTCCCGCTAGGCGAACTGGAGCCGGGTAAACTCATCGAATCCATGCCATACGACCGCGCCACTAAAGACCGCATGCTGCACGGCACTGCGCTGGAGTGGTTGAATCTGGAGAAGAGTCTTTTTGTAAAGGAATCAGCAAATATCTCTAAGATCAAGGTATAAAAGCATAATTTCCGGGAGTGTAATTAGAACTGTGTCATTGCTATATCTTAATTTACTGGCCCTTTTGCTGTTCTGGCTGCGTCCTTACAGCAAAAGGGCCAAACTTTT
>NZ_QEKI01000027.1 GCF_003096355.1 Pontibacter virosus
CCAAATCGTGGCCGTGGTGAAACGGGGAACGCCCTATGAACTGAAATTGAAGAATATTTAGAGCAAAACCCTTGTTTTACTCATAGATTTCGGCTTGTATAAAAGACGGTGAGGCCGTCGGCCAAAGCTGAATTTTATACCTTGTTACCTGCTGCAATTTTTCTTTTTATTTCTGTGAACCGCTCTGTTAGTTCTATTACTTTCTTTTTGTTGCAGTTAGGGCAGAAAGTTCTTCTCTGTAAATCATTTCCGCTGAACTCCATTTTATAAGCACCACACTTCTTGCATTTGAAGTATTCTATTTCTCTTATTCGGTAAGGCGCGGCATATTCACATTCAATATCTGGCCTGAAAATATTCAGTTCGGCAAAATCATAAGTTGTAAAGGTGTTGTTCGTGACAATTCTCTTCAGTCCCTTTAGACTAAGAACTGGCTGAAACCCTGATTCGGTTACATGTATATCTAAAAGCCGAAGCTCAGTTAAGCTCTCCAATCCAGACAAAGGCTTCAGGGACTTATATTCTATTTTCCAGAACCGTCCCAACCCACTGGTGTTTGTATGGTTAACACCTCCAACGAAGTCAAACTACTTAAGTCCTCTAGCTCGTTATCGGCAATTACATTCTCCAGTACAATGCTTCTCAGTTCCTTCAGTTCCTTCAGAAATGACAGGTCTTTTCCTTTGAATGTCCTGAGTTGAAGCTTTTGAAGATTCTTAAACTTTGCAAGTATTGATAAGTCATTAACCTTATGGCATCTAACGTCAATGTCAGTGCTTTTTCTATTGAGCGATTTTACACTATCAAATTCAATTTTCATTTATTCTTATTGCAGGTAACGTACTTGTCTAAACTGTGGCGTAGCTAAAGTTTAGGCGTGGTTGTACAGTGTTTTATTTTTTACTCTTTTGGTTCTTTCCAACCTTCGGAACTACGAATTGCGATTTTGACCATTTCTACAGCTTCATTTAGAGATTTAGTAGCTCCTTTTACATATGCATTTTCCCATGGCTGGTCATCCTTTGGTAATAGGTATTCAATATGGTACTCGTCTATAGTTGCACAAAGTACAACCCATGCGGTCGAAGAGTAATCGTCTTTATTCTGTAAAATCAGATGGTCATGAGAAGTTAATCCCCAAACATCTGTGTCCAACAACTCTTGATTAATTTTATCAATCCATTGTAGCATTAAAGCCCCTGCCCTTTTGTAGTATTCATTGCCTTCATCCTTTAAGTCTGTGTAAAACTCAATTAGTGTTTTGCTTCGCTGACTACTATTTCTAATTATTGGCATTTTTCTCAAATGTTGTACAACGTTACTCGTGCATAGTGTGGGCAAGGCGTAGCCGCAGCTTAAACTATGAACTTTGTTGGGCAAAGAGATTTTTATTTCAACCCATTAAAACTAATTGGTAACATTATTCTCTTTGGTACTGGCTTTCCATTTTCTTCAGCTGGTATCCAATTAGGCATATTTTCTACTAATCTGATAGCTTCTTTATCACAGGATGAGCAAAGACTTTTTAGTACTTCAATTTCCTTTAGTTCACCCTTTTCGTTTACAACAAAGCCAATCACTACTCTTCCATCTATTGTTGATTGTTCCGCTATCCATTGATTATTCTTCTTTAAATAAGATGTAAGCGAATCTTCTCCGCCAGGAAAAGTCGGCATGTATTCAACTGGGTCTATGATTAGCTCTTCACTTTCTGGTTCAATGATTTTTTCATTACCTTCTAAAATCCTTTGCTCGCAGCCTGAAAAGATGAAACCCGTAATTAGAAATAAGTATACAATCTCTTTCATTAACTTCTCATTTAGCCCAACGTCTCGTGTATACCTTGTGCGAGGCAGTCAGCCGAAGCATAGGGTATAAACTTTGTTGGGCTAAGTAGTTCTATTCTCCAAGGCGGGTTACTAGGTGCCAAAATTTCTTACCGTTAGGCAAAAGGAACTCCACATAGCGGCTCCCATACAATCCTTTTACTCTTTTCATTCTTAGCCTTTTTCTGACTTCTTCGCCAGTGGCTTTGTCTATTACCATGAATTTCCCGTCATGAATCAAGTCAGCTCCGACATAGTAAAGCTCTGACAGGGCTTTCTTTTGCTCGTTCACAAAATTGGAGTTACCATGAATGCTTTGCCTTTCATTGTCCGTGTAATCATTCCACCAGTCCACCAGCCTTGTGTCACCAGGTGCATTTACTACTTCAAGTAAGTTATCATGATGTTGGTCTATGCGAACACCCAGCTTGTTATAAGGTATCGTATACTCCCTGACATCGGCTTTATTGAAGTAAAGAGTGGCAAAGCGTTTCTCAACAATCAGCACGTCTTCTTTGACTGTATCGATGGTAATTGGCTCTAACTTTTTTTGCTTAATCTTATCAAAGTCAACCTGAGAGTGGGCTGTTGTCTGAATTAGAATCAGCAAAAACAATATTAGTCTAATTACTCCCATTCTATTCTTTGTTATTAAGCCCAACGGCTTTGCTATGGTGCGTTTATGCACTATAGGTCTTGTTGAGCTTATTAGTTCTTAATCTTCTTGTAACTTCTTTTTGAGTGCCTTGATTGTTACTATCATAGATTTTTGATCTTCTTCTGTAGCTTTACTTTGTAGAAGTTTCTCCATCAACGATGTCAACTCGACCAATTCGTACATTTTCGTCCCCTTTTTTGGCGACCAAGTTTTGCCTGCCATTGTACCTGCCCACGGTTTGTGGGTAATGAAATAGTAATAAGTCCCATCCAAACCCATTTGCGGTACTTCAGGATACTGGGTCTTGTATAGTGCGACCAAAAATAACTCCTTAAGTTCTGTGGCAAGTTCTTCACTTACTCTAACTTTTTGCTCTATCAGTTTAAGCTTCCTATTGGGTGAGCTAACGTGTGGGCTGACATAAGCCCAGATTGGTATATCAGCTGTTCTTTTCAGCAGTACTAGTCCTCCCTCTTGGAATTCAACCGAAAATAGCTTCTCTGGCTGAAATGATGGCAATACCACTACCCTGACAAAGTATTGGTTTTCTTCTACACCTTTGAATAATGTCTCTTGAGTACGTTCATAGTAAGTTTGAAGTACTTTACTGTTTACAAAGGAATGAAAGTAGCCATCAACGGGCACCAAATGGTCGCTCCCTTGACTAAAGCTGAGCCTACACGATAAAATGAAAACCAGTATTGTCAAGAATGCTTTCATAATTTCATATTAAGCTCAACGGTCTCGTGCAGCCGAAGCCCGCAGCGTAGCAAGGGTTAAGGCTGAACTTTGTTGGCAGAATTTATTTTTTCAATTTTTATGGTTTCTGCTATTATATAACCTTCAAGTCCTGCAGTCCCCCTAATGTGAAAGCATTTTGCTGTTCCATCACTAATCATTCCCTTCTCTTCTGGGGCTATGCTTTTATAATGCTCGTACCATTTCATCAGGTCAGGAAATTCCGTTTCTAAGCCATTCCAATCGGTTTCTTCTATTCCGAAAACGATGTTGTCCTTGTCAATTATCTTGAAATCTTGGTTTATTACTCCATCAAATTTCACTTCAATTATTTCCAACTCTTCACGATATCTTGTCATGACGAATGTGATTGTATTGGAATTAAAATCAAGTGATAGTTTGTCAATTCTACAATCGCCAACTATATGTGAGTAATCTTTCATGCTTAAAATTCCTGCCAACGGACTTGTGCAGCCGATGGGCGAGGCAACGCCGAGCATAAAGGCTGAACTTGGTTGGCAAAGGTTGTTTTTAGTTCTTTAATTACTTTCTTCTCTTTTTAATTCATCTCCTTGAAGCCTGTATTTAAACGGACTTCCTTTTTCTTCTGGATTCCAGCCATCTTTTAAAGCTTGTGAGATAAAAGTTGCGACGTCTTTGGGTTTTATAACCCTAAGATTCAAATTGGAAATATTGGGAAATTCCAGCCAGAGTCGGTCAATGTCTGAAGTTATAGTTACTTCAATTTTTCTTCCGCTTTTTTCTGCTTCTTCAGCGATGAACTTTATGTAATCTGTTGCGGGTGAAATTGTCCATCTAAATTTCCTGCCGTCGCATTCTATTAGTCGGGAATTCTTTTTACTTATGGCCACTTTCGTTTTTATTTAACCCTGCTGTTTCATGATATCAATTTTTGCCAACGTTGTTCGTGCAGCCATAGTCCGAAGCGTAGCAAGGATTAAGGCTGCACTTTGTTGGCGGAAGCTAGTTTTCTCTAGTTGCTTTTGAATTTGTTACTCTTTCAAGTTTGTCAACTATTTCTTTGTCAAATCTATTTTCAATTCTTTCACTTTCGGCTTCTGTCAAATCTCTTTCAGTCAACCACCTGCCATTTATAAAGACTGAACGAACTGACATAACAGTTACTTTAGAGTTACCTTGATATGAAACAAAGTACATTTCTTCGGGGCTTTCTGGAAAATAAAAACAGGTGGTATTAGCTGATAGGAATTCATAAGTATGTTGGATACTGGCAGCTGTTTCTTTCCATTTGTCTGGAATCTTCTGTTCTTCAAGTAAATTCATTGCTGCCTGCATTTCATCAAAGTTTACGCGGAATTTTCTGTCGTCAAATGAGCCTAAGGTACCTGCGCCGATATTACAAGACGTAAGACAGACAGTCACAACCAACCATATTTTAAATTTCTTCATTACTCTTCTATTACCGCCAACGTGTTCGTGTATACCTTGTGCGAGGCCATCAGCCGAAGCATAGGGTATAAACTGTGTTGTATGACGTATTTCTTTCCTTTAGTCAGCGTCAACTGTCAGTCGATGTTTGCCGCAATGCAAGCATTCGAATAAATACCCTTGCATGCTCCCGTTGTTGACCAAATGTTCTTCTAATTGTTCCTGTGTCAGATCATAGTCCGATTTGATTACATCGAGGTCCTTAGCTAGTTCTTCCTTCAGAGGCTTTATCTCCTGCCAGCCAACGTAACCCTTCAATGCGCAAAAGTCACCGCAATGGCTTAACCATCTTTCCTGTTGCCAGCCTGAATAACCAGGCGTTCTTGTAGTCAACTCTACAAGGTATTCTTCCTTTTCTACATCTTCACAGGATGCAGCGTCTTGGAATTCTCCGTCATACTTCTTTGCCGCAGAGCCATCTTTGATACACCAAGGACATATACCTTCAACTTGGTCTTCCGAGTAGAACGGCCCTTGATAAACATACTCTCTTTCCTGCTCACAGACAGGGCATTTAGTGTTCTCTTTTTTGATAATCCCAAGCTTTTCTGCATGTGGATTGTATCTGAATAAGGGGAAGTTGTTCATCTCCTTTTGTTTGTTGTTAGTTTCAATATTTAAGGATTTGCTTTCATGGTCTGTAAAGGAGCTTACATAATTGAATTTCTCAAACACTAAGCTCCCAATGTAAACCAGAGGAATGATTAAAATTATAGACGATAGGATAAGTAAAACTTTCTTCATTTCATAACTTATATGACATACAATGGCTTGCCCATAATTTGCCAGAGCTATATTATAGGTTTAGTTAGCAGCAATTTTCAATTCTTAAGCTTAATGGTTCCGTTATCGCTTAGAAACTCTTGCTTGCCATCCCACTCTCTTGCTAGCTTTAATTCATCTATTTTTAACCCATCTTTGAATATAACACCTTTAGCTATTCCCCGAAATAGGTCATAATCGAGCGGAGTCTCTCCCCATTCCAATGTATATTGATAAGAGTCTAAAACGGTATTTTTGTTGTCAACTTTTACAATCAGTATATCATGAAAATTACCTATACCTCCGAATACTGATTCACCTTTAAAAGGAGCGATAAACTGGTAAACAGTATAGTTGCCTTTAACTGGCTCAAATACTTGTCTTGTCTTGGCAGAGTCCCCTTCAGATCCGATACTGTCAAGTTTTGAAAGCATTTTATAATTAAAATCACCAGATTCTGTCTTAGAGGCAAGTTTGTACTCCTTATCTTGTTGCGCGTAACAACCGATTGAGACAAAAATTAAGAAGACTAATGTATAAATGCTCTTATTCATAGCTTATATGACATACAACGGGCCGCGTGCATGCGGAGCCTGAAGCGTTAGCGAAGGTTGAGCATGCATTGTGTTGTACCATTTAGTTTTTATACCTTATTCCAATGGAGC
>NZ_QEKI01000028.1 GCF_003096355.1 Pontibacter virosus
TTGCCCGCTTTAGTGGCCTTTGATGCCCTCCAGCCCTAAAAAAGCCTGAAAGACACGCCACTTTTAAAATCTGTAAATTTACAATCACGGTCAACGGACTTGGCCATACGGCGGCGTAGCTGGCTTATGGGTGTGGTTATGTTTATGTTTATTGGTTTTCTGTTAACCGTCACGTAAGAACCAAAAGTAGTGATGCTTATTAGCATTCAGTTTAATTGTCTTTCTATGTTCGTAAAGTTTTCCTGTTGAAGTCGCTTTAGTTCTAATGACTAAATTAACTGCCATTTTATCAACTGTCGTAGGAACAAATTTATATGTCGTGTCGCTAAACTCTAATTCATATAAAAGTGAGTTTTCTGTACCTGAAATTGTTTTAAACCTTCCGGGGATTAATTGATTAGGTAAAAATGTGCTGTCGGCAACATTCTTCTCTTTTTGAAATAGTCGAACTGCTATTGATGTCAAAACTTGAGGGCAATTAATTTCTTTTCCCTTTTCAAACCATTTAAGATGCCCCGAAACATTGGTAATCTCAATTTCATCTTTAGTCTTTGCTTTAAAGTCAAGGTAAATATTGGCGTCAGAGCTATTGTCATAAATAACTTGTGAAAAATTGCAGTCAACAAATTGGTCTGAACACACTTCTGTTTTTCCATTCTCTGGGCCAAAAGTTCTATATGATTCTATGCCACAAGATGAAAGAAGTAGAAGTGAAAGCCCACTAATTATTTGTCTATATGTTGATTTCATTTTCACCATTGAACATAACGGTTTAGTACATAAAGCGAACGAGGCGTAGCCGAAGTTTGGTTTATGTGCAGGGTTAGCGTGTATATTTCTTTCTGTTTTCTTCGCTGAATACAATATCGATATCCCGCCACCCAAAGACTTCTCCAAAATGTGTAAAGACCTTCCAACATGGTACATTTCGTAACACCCTCAAAGCTTCTTTTTCAAATTCTTCGCTAACGCTGTGCCGAACTTTTGCCTGCAATAACTTTCCCTCACTGTCCGTTTCAAAATCTATGGACACATCCACTCTCTTATTCGGTAATTCTTCCCAATTTATGTTAGAGTAGATGAAGCTTTCTAATGTATCCCTATTGCTATATGAGCAGTCTGGTAAAGCGTAATGTTTGGTCCTTACCACGGCTCCACTTTCAAACGTGAATTTTATTTCATTTTCAAAGGCATTCCAGTATCTCTCCCCACTTCCTACCCAATAAACTCCATTAACCCAGTCAGCCTTCATTTTTCCGTCAACGAACTTCTTGTTGATGGTCTTCTCAACCAATGAGTTGATTTCCTTGCCATCCTTGCAGTTTTTTACTTTTGTTAGGTACAACTGCCCGCCTTCTATAGTCCATTCTGCCGTAAAATTCCTCCAGCAACCGCTATCCATCCAATCCTTATTAACACTCTGCAACTTCTCTTTAAGTTGGGTAAAAGACTCAAGCGGTGAATCAACTGTTCTGCTATACAGATAATATTTACTCCCTTGGTAATACAAAACGTCAGGGTCTTGGTCGGTTGCCCAAGCATCAACAAAAAAGAAGACCAATAAAATGTTGAAGATGATTTTCATTAATTTATATGAACGCTAACGTCTGGTACAGGCTATGGTAAGGCGTCAGCCAAAACTACAGCCTGTGCATTGTTACCTGACTTAGTTTTTAATTTTATTGAGCAATTCAATCGCAGCATTATTGATTTCTCTCCACTCTAAGGTATACACGAAAAGCTCAATATCAGGCACATTATAAGGTGAAACTCTTGTGGTCTCACGTTCTAAAACATGTTCGAAATCCGCTAATAATTTTAACTCAGTTTCATTAAAAGCCATCTTAAACTTTCTATCATCAGGATTATAAAAATCTGTCCATTGCTCAAACAGTTCTGCTGACACATTTGCAATAGGAACATTTTTTTGGTAGTTCAGTTGGGCTTCTTTTGATGACCATAATTCAATTACATCAAGAACCAGTTTCCTAATTCTTGTTGCCATTTCTTCATCAGATACTATTTCTTCATCCATTGATATGACAGGTAACGGTACTGGTATAGCAGAATGGCGCAGCGTTAGCAAGCATTACTGCTATACTTGGTTATGCTATTTAGTTCTACTAGGTGGCTTATTTCACAAACTGCTGGTATTGCTTAGAATGTAATCTTCCAATTTTGTTTCTGATAAGTTTGTTTGTGTGCTATCTTTTTTTAACTCAAGATTAACCATTACTTCATCATTTTTCAAGTTGTTAATTTCATGAAGTGTCCTCTGGTATTCAGGTGCAACGCTTGCTACTATAACCTTATACCCTTCTTCAAAAGTTAATTCATATGAGCCATTTGAATCCGTAACAGTGTCATGACTTACATAATCTGTTTTGTCCCAACCTGCATCATACCAACAAAGCACCGTTACATTAGCATTTTCAATGGGCTGTCCATTCGCATTATCTATTATAATACCTTTGACTTTTATGTTACTCGTATTTTTCACATTGCAGCTGATTAGCACCAGTAACTGTAGACAAAGAATTAAGATTTTTGAAGACACATTCATAATTGCTATTGAGCATAACGTGCTGGGCTTTGCCATGGCATAGCTACGGTAAAGGTGTGGTTAGCAATTGTATTTCTTTAAAACCTTGTTAATCCTTGATTTATTACTTTGTTGTAATAAGATCGGATAAAAATTCAAAAGGATATTCAAAGCTGTTCCTGTGAGCAAAAAAGCTTCATTACTATTATTGATAAATAAGTATATGAAAACTACTTGGGAGCTAAATAGTCCTATTGAATGACCAATTTCAGAATCAATCATCTTCTTCTTCATCTTACTCAAGTCATCAAACGTCCCGTTGCTTATTCTTATAGTTCGATTTATATTTCCATAGACAGTTTTGGTAACAAGGAATTTAAAAAAGCTCAATCCCAAATAGTTATTCCACTTATCGTTTTTAATTAAAACCTTATCAGATATTGATTTATAAAAAGTCTTATTCTGAATACAATAATTTACAAGAGCACCTAAACCCCAAGAGTTAAGAATAATTAAGAATATATATAAGAATGTGTTCATATATGATGGCTAACGTCTTGTGTATACCTTGTGCGAGACCATCAGGCGAAGCATAAGGTATAAACCATGTTAGGTAAAGACATTTTAATGGTTCCGAATGTATACACCTGAATTTGGAGATATTCGCTCTACAAGAAAGTCATCCTTAGTATAAGATTGATACCACTTTCTATATTTTTTATCTCTGAAATCATACACATTCAATATCAGGTAAGGCAAGCTGAAGATTTGCTTTGACAACCCTACACTGAAGTATGCATACTCACTTTTCCTTTTGTCATGGGTAGCATAGCCAAAATAGAGTTTGAAGCTTTCTGTATTTTCAGAGTTTAAAAGGTTGAATACTGAGTCTGTTAAGATTAAATCCCCAGGCACATATTTGACATATATCCTTTCCGACTCTATTGAATCAGTTTTTATGTAAATTTCTTGTAAGCCATCCACTATCAACTTATCATTGATTTGGATGATTAAGTTAACATGATGTTCCTGTCCAGAAACTTTGTAAGAACAGAAGCACACGAAGAGCAAACAAAGGATAGTTCTTTTCATACTTTCTGTTTTTACCTAACGGTTAGTACATAAAGTGAGCGAGGCGCAGACGCAGCTTGGCTTATGTGCAAGGTTAGGCGATTGTGTTTTATATGCCGACCACATCTTTTCTTACTTCCTTCCGCCACTTTTTGCCATACCTACTGTCAAGGAACTTGAACACAACCTGATTATACTGCTCTATGCATTTTTCATTTGGAGCAACACAGCCGAAGTCGTGATACTTTACATCATACTTCTTCTCGAACTTTTCCTGATGCACATATACTACAGGTGCAATGCCACCCACTATCAGAAGTCTTGGTTTATTTTTCTTTATGTCTCTTTGTGCTATATCTTCATTTATGCTGCAATCTGCAATGGCCACCAAGGATAAGCCTGTTATTGACACTTCTGTTATGGTCACGCTGGTATCTATAGCTGAAAAGCTTGCTCCAAGAACCTGCAACTGGTGTTTTCCCAGCTTTAGGTTTTCCAACTTAAAATTACCAAGACTGTCTGTTGTAGCTACTTGACCAGTGTTTTTAACTGTCACCAAGGCTTCTTGCACTGGCACCATTTCAAGTCCTATGAGCAAATTAATCTTACCACTTATTGAATAAGAATCTGTTTGCCCCTGTGCAAAAGCAATAAGGGGAGTCAAGACTATTAATAAGAGTAGTTTTAATTTTTTCATTCTATACTTTCACTACCGCCTAACGGCTCTGCTATGGTGCGTTTTCAATGCACTATAGGTTTTGTTGTGCGTTCGTAATTCTCCTGTTTTTTAGATAGTCCTTTATATAGGTGTCTTTGTGAGAGTAGTGTCTTTTGTTCAAAAAACCTACACTTTCCAAGTTAGGGTGGTGCAGAATGGGGGATAAGTCTCCATCTAAGATATTACTATTTACAAACCTAAAGTCTCTTAAATGAGGTAATTCATTCAAAAAACTTAGGTTTTCAATAGCCCCACAATCGTTATAGCATAATACTTTTAGTTTTTTCAGGATGGTAATCCTTTTGTGATTGGTTAATTTCTTTGACTGATTAATGTGAATATGCTCAATTTCTCTATTTACAGATTCTATTCCATCCAAAGTCTCCAGCTTAGTGCAGTAATGTAGTTCAAGCCTTTTGAGGTTTTGATATTTTGAAAGCCCCTTCAAGGAAGTAGAGCTTGACCAGTTCACTTCCAAATACAGCAAGTCTGGAATGTGAGGCAAATTGTTAAAGCTCTTCTCCTTACTCTGGTGATGCCAAATAATTAAGTACTTGCACTTAGAGAAATCAAAGGATTTTACATCGTCTTCTTTCCAGTCGAAATTTATGTATTCGCCTTTCGGTATTTCTTCGAAGTTGATGGAGTTATTTTTCCAATTCATACTTTCTTATGCCGCACAACGTCTCGTGCATAATGTGGGGAGGCGTAGCCGAGCCTAAATTATGAACTTTGTTGGCACAAGCTATTTTTTCAGTAGTACCATTAATAGAGACATGATGGCTAAGCCTAAAGCCACATAAGTTAATGTATCACTGTTCTTTTTTTCTGTTGGTTCTGCTTCTTTAACTTTGTTTCTATAGTTTGTTAGTAGTACATATTCATTCATCCAGTTTTTCATGTGCAAGAGCAGTTGCTCTCTTTCCTGTGCTTTATAAAACGCCTCAACCGCAATCGAATCAAGTTTGTCACTTGGAGGTGGTGGCACAATAACGAATTGGTTTTCTGGCTCTGTCAGGCTTCTTGATAGAACTACTCCGCACGCTGGTACCTCAGGTATCCTGCCGTGTTTGTCCAGACCCGTATAGATTATCCATAAGCCTTTAGTCACTGTCATTGTGTAGCAATCATTGTAGCTATTGTAACCAATGAGCGTATCTGATGCCACTTGCCCTTTGAACAAATCAACAACCCTTATCTTGTATGTGCCGCTGTCAAGGGAAAAAACTTCGCCAATAAATATTAAGTCGGTATTCTCGATTCTATCGCTTACAACACCTGCTTCCCATCTTTTTGGAATACATTCACAGCTATAGGTGCTGTGGCAGAAAAGAGATAGACAAACAAGAAGTACAAGTTTTCTCATTAATTATTGTTTGTGCCAACGAAATGGTCTAGCAGACGCTTTAGCTTGAAACACTTGCTAAGGTGTCTGCTAGGGTGTGTTGGCCGGGGTTGTTTTTCCCTTTTTCTCCCAG
>NZ_QEKI01000029.1:2500-5442 GCF_003096355.1 Pontibacter virosus
CACGGCAGGGCCGGGGTTGTAGGACCACGCCGTGGGACCAAGTATTGAAGCATAACATCCTGGGAAGGGTGACCATAGGGGGTGATAGTCCCGTGTGCGTAAGCTGCTTGGCCCTAGTGGTATCCTGAGTAGGGCGGGACCGGAGAAATCCCGCCTGAATCCAGCGGCACCATCCGCTAAGGCTAAATACTCCTGAGAGACCGATAGTGAACCAGTACCGTGAGGGAAAGGTGAAAAGTACCCCGAATAGGGGGGTGAAACAGATCCTGAAACCATGCGCCTACAAGCGGTCGGAGCCCATTCGTTGGGTGACGGCGTGCCTTTTGCATAATGAGCCTACGAGTTACTCCTCTCTGGCAAGGTTAAGGATCTTGAGGTCCGGAGCCGCAGCGAAAGCGAGTCTGAACAGGGCGCACAGTCAGAGGGGGTAGACGCGAAACTTTGTGATCTACCCATGGGCAGGATGAAGGTTGGGTAAAACCAACTGGAGGTCCGAACCAGTTTACGTTGAAAAGTATTTGGATGACCTGTGGGTAGGGGTGAAAGGCCAATCAAACTGAGAAATAGCTCGTACTCCCCGAAATGCCTTTAGGGGCAGCGTCGCGGTCGAGTCATGTGGAGGTAGAGCTACCGATAGGACTAGGGGGAGTCAAATCCTACCGAATCCTGACGAACTCCGAATGCCACTTGATATACGCGGCAGTGAGGCGCGGGGTGCTAAGGTCCCGCGCCGAGAGGGAAAGAACCCAGACCGCCAGCTAAGGTCCCAAAGTCCACGCTAAGTTGAACAAAGGGGGTCCAGTTGCCTAGACAGCCAGGAGGTTGGCTTGGAAGCAGCCATTCCTTTAAAGAGTGCGTAACAGCTCACTGGTCGAGCGACAGGGCATCGATAATAATCGGGCATCAAGCATGGCACCGAAGCTGCGGATTATAATTTATTATACTGGTAGGGGAGCATTCCGGGGGCGGAGAAGGTATGGCGGCAAGCCGTGCTGGAGCGCCCGGAAAAGCAAATGTAGGCATAAGTAACGATAATGCGGGCGAGAAACCCGCACACCGAAAGACCCAGGTTTCCTGATCAACGCTAATCGGATCAGGGTTAGTCGGGACCTAAGGCCGAGGCGAAAGCGCAGGTCGATGGACAGCTGGTTAATATTCCAGCACCGGCTACGTATAGCGATGCGGTGACGGAGAAGTGAAAGGACCGCGCACTGACGGAATAGTGCGTTGAAGGCCGTAGGTATTGGTTGGGTAGTGAAGTACGCCCGACTAGCTGAAAGCCGATAGTACTCCAAGCCCCCGGGCGCGGAGATAGCGTCCCTAAGCAGGCTCCCTAGAAAACCCGCTAAGCGTTTAAATACGTGGCCGCCCGTACCGCAAACCGACACAGGTGGTCGAGGAGAGAATCCTAAGGTGCTCGAGTGAATCACGGCCAAGGAACTCGGCAAAATGGCCCTGTAACTTCGGGAGAAGGGGCGCTTCCTCCAAGCAATTGGAGAAGCCGCAGTGAAAAGGCCCAGGCGACTGTTTAACAAAAACACATGGCTTTGCCAAATCGAGAGATGACGTATAAGGCCTGACACCTGCCCGGTGCCGGAAGGTTAAGAGGGGGGGTTAGCCGCAAGGCGAAGCTCTGAATCGAAGCCCCGGTAAACGGCGGCCGTAACTATAACGGTCCTAAGGTAGCGAAATTCCTTGTCGGGTAAGTTCCGACCTGCACGAATGGTGTAACGATCTGGGCGCTGTCTCAGCCGTGAGCTCGGTGAAATTGTAGTCTCGGTGAAGATGCCGAGTACCCGCAACGGGACGGAAAGACCCCATGAACCTTTACTATAGCTTAGCATTGACGCTGGGTAACTCATGTGTAGGATAGGCCGGAGAATGTGAAGGGGCGTCGCCAGGCGTCCTGGATTCTTCCTTGAAATACGGCCCTTGAGTTGCCTGGCGCCTAACCCGACAGAGTCGGGGACCGTGCTTGGTGGGTAGTTTGACTGGGGTGGTCGCCTCCAAAACAATAACGGAGGCTTTCAAAGGTTCCCTCAGCACGCTTGGTAACCGTGCGCAGAGCGCAATAGCAGAAGGGGGCTTGACTGTGAGGCCCACAAGCCGAGCAGGGCCGAAAGGCGGATATAGTGATCCGGTGGTTCCGCATGGAAGGGCCATCGCTCAAAGGATAAAAGGTACTCTGGGGATAACAGGCTGATCTCCCCCAAGAGCTCATATCGACGGGGAGGTTTGGCACCTCGATGTCGGCTCGTCACGTCCTGGGGCTGGAGAAGGTCCCAAGGGTTCGGCTGTTCGCCGATTAAAGTGGCACGCGAGCTGGGTTCAGAACGTCGTGAGACAGTTCGGTCCCTATCTGTTGTGGGCGTCGGAGATTTGAGGGGTTCTGTCCTTAGTACGAGAGGACCGGGATGGACGAGCCTCTGGTGGACCTGTTGTGGCGCCAGCCGCAGCGCAGGGTAGCTACGCTCGGACGGGATAAGCGCTGAAAGCATCTAAGTGCGAAACCCGCCCCAAGATGAGATCTCCCTTAAGGGCCGTCAGAGACGATGACGTTGATAGGCCGCAGGTGTAAAGCTGGAAACAGCAAAGCCGAGCGGTACTAATTGCCCGAGCGCGTTCTCAAGCACGCACAGTGCGACCGGCCAACACCGGCCCGCCCCTTGGCCCTATTGGTGCGCAAGTCTTTTTCTCTCCCAACTAGTCAAAACAACTTTTACATAGCCATCACGCCCGCACAGAAACCGGGCAAAGAGAATGGCGGCTATGGCGCCGGTGAGCACCTCTTCCCATCCCGAACAGAGAAGTTAAGCCCGGCTGCGCCGATGGTACTGGGGTCACACCCGGGAGAGTAGGTGGCCGCCAACCCCAACAAACAGCACAGCCCCCGGCCCCCCCAAAGAGCCGGGGGCTGCGCGCGTTTAGAGATATAGGGAAGG
>NZ_QEKI01000030.1 GCF_003096355.1 Pontibacter virosus
GCTATGCATCAGCCCAGGCTCGTCTACGATACCCTCTTCGAGGCCGCCTGGCAGACGCTGCTTGCCTTCGCCAGTGACCGAAAGCACCTGGGGGCAAGGCCGGGCATGGTGGCCGTGCTCCACACCTGGGGACAGACCCTCTCGCTGCACCCGCACCTGCACTGCGTCGTGCCCGGCGGCGGGCTCACCGAGCAGGGCAAATGGAAAGGAGCCCGCGGCAAGGGACGCTACCTCTTCCCGGTCAGGGCCATGAGCCTGGTTTTCCGTGCCAAGTACGTGCAGCTGCTGAGGGAAAAATTGCCCGAGGTGGACAAGGAGCTGATCAGGGCGCTGTTCCAGAAACGGTGGGTGGTGTATGCCAAGCGCCCCTTCTCGGGGCCCGAGCAGGTGGTCGAGTACCTGGGCCGCTACACCCACAAGATCGCCATCTCCAACCACCGTCTCACAGCCGTGGGCGAGCAGTCGGTGAGCTTTGCCTACAGGGACTACCGGCAAGGGGCCCGGAAGCTGGAGATGAAATTGGAGGGAATGGAGTTCATCCGCCGCCTCTCGCTGCACATCCTGCCCCGGGGCTTTGTCCGCATACGCCACTACGGCATTCTGAGCGGCACTAGCAAGGGCACGGCCATTCCCGTGATCCGGGAGCAGATGCCCGGGGAGAAAAGGCGGAAGGCAGAGGTGCGCCAGCTCGAGGAGTACAACCCGCTCGTATGCCCCTGCTGCAAAAAGGAGACGATGGTCACCCTCCAGGTGCTCACCAAGCGGGGGCCGCCACAGGGCCTGAGAACGCAGCGCAGGTACCGGGACTTCGAGTAAGGATACAAAAAAAGCCACCTGAGAAGGTGGCCTGGCGCAGCTATGCCCCTACGGCAGGAAATGCCTTGAAAGGAGCGAAGATCATCTCCCGGAAACAGCAAAAAGTATCTTTCTTTACCCTCCCAGGCCCACGTCCGTTGGGCCGTCAGTAACCAGATAGCCCAAAGAGGTAGTTCAGGGGCAAGCCTCTTCCGACTTAAAACCCATAGCGCGTCGCACGGTTAGTGCAACCGCGGCTTCATTGTCGGCACTCCGTACCCAACGAAGCCTTAGTTGTTAGCCCTTGTTATTTTTATTATTCTGTTACCGAAGATTACCAACGAGAATGCAACTAAGTACCAAATAAATTCGGCTAAAATCACACCCTGCTGTACCAATGGCAAAAATAGGACAATCAGATTCAGAAATAGATGCAACAGAATAACCAGAACTATATTATTAAATAAGATATAAATCCATGAAAGAAGAATTCCGATTGAAAATGCCCAGATATAGAATTCTATATAAACTTGCCCCTGCCTTATATGATCGAAGATATGTCCAAAAGAGAAAATAAAAGATGAAATGATTATAGAAAGCCAAACAGAACCTGATCCGAATGACTTTTTAAACAGTTGAATGAAGGCAGCCAAGAGAAAAAACCTAAAAACAAGTTCTTCAAAGACAGCTCCGAAAAGAAGCTCAAGGAAGTGCCCAAAAAGGATTAACACATCTCCCTGAGTGGTATGTACATACTGAGGAAGCAACAATAAAAATATACATACTGTTGCGGTTAGAATCACGATAACAGCATTTAAATTATTTCTGTATATGTTGCTATTTAAAACTGATACTCCGAAAAGCTTAAACAAAGCCGAATAAAATAATATTGAGTACAGAAAAGCAACCTGACCAGGAGTAATAATTCCACCTGTCCATATTCTAATTTCTTCACTAAACAGAGAAGGAATGAAAAAATTCACAAGAACAAAACTGTTAATCTGTATTATAATCAACAGTAACAAAACTTTCTTCCATGAGATATTGGAAGGAATGTTTTCAAGATAATCACGTAATAGTAATTTCATTTAATAAAGGCTAACGGCTGGTATAAAAAGTTAACAAGGCGTAGCCGAAGTATAGTTTTTATATTTGGTTAGGTGCCGTAGTTTTTTCCTCTATGTTCAGTATCATTTTATGATGTGGTGTGTAGCTTAATATAAGCTCCTTTCCTTTTCCGATATTTTCCAGTAGTGTTTGATTTTCTTCAAAGTCACTTTCTTTGATTTTTAGTCCATTGCTTAATTGATAGAACTTTCCTTCACTGTTGTTTTTGACTCTTTTAACAGTTGCTGCTTGGACAATCTTTGTTCCTTTATTATGGTCTTGCTTCAATCTTGATTTAGGTCGTTCAAATACACTGTACCAGATATATAATGTGAGCAGAATCAACCCCAAAAACATTAATACTACATCTTGAAGTGTAAACCCCATTACAGTATAACCTATTATCGAAGCAAGTACTGACGCCAAAATTCCACCCTTGAGTATTTTAGCTCCAGAAGTTTTATGAAAACTGATTCCCTCTTCAATCAAGATTAATTCTTCTTGTGTAAGTTTTTCTTCCATGATTTTTATGGCACCTAACGGCCGCGTACATAAAGCGAGCAAGGCGTGTCACAGCTTGGTTTATGTGCAGGGTTAGGTAATGTTTTTCTTTACTTTTTTATTTTCAAAAACTAGGTTCGCAAGATACTGGGTTAGCATTAACAGAGGTATAAAGAAAGCCATTGTTAATGTTAAAATTAAACCTTCAATTGGCATTAGATCGAAAAAAATAAGTATAGCTGGTAATGCAAGAACTAGAATAGTAGAAAGTGGATATGCAAAATAACTCCTTAATCTTACTCTACTTAGAATCAGCGAAACAAGGAAAGGTACAGTGAAAAAGAGAATTGCTAAATAAAGGAACATCATACTTTTTTCACTTAATGATTGAAATATTACCTAACGGACTGGTGTAGACGATGTGCAAGGCGTAGCCGAGGCATGAAGTATACACGTGGTTGTACCTTGTTTTTCTTTAAATCATTGACCCAACAAGCCTTTGCTTCAGTCCATCTCTTGTAAAAACCCAGACAAGCTGATAAGCACCTGCCCCATCGCTGTTCCATTGGTAGACGATGTAAGAATCTCCACTTTTATAGACCTTGAAGGTGTTCGTGCATTCATAGATGTCGCTGTAGAGAGGCGTGTTTATTTCAATTTTCTTTCCATCAACTATGGCGTTGACTCCTTTTACTTGTGTTCGTGGGAAGTTTCCGTCCGTTCCCCATACAGGTCTACCTGCAATTGTTTTTACCCATTTCCCATCATGCTTTTCAACAATTCGGTTATTGAGCTTAAAGGGCTCCAGAAGATATTCAAATTTAAAATCTGTTCCCTGGTAGGGCTGTAGTTTGTCCAGCGGCTGGAGCCTTGATTTGTGTATGAATCCTTCGATGTAGTCAGGCTGCGTAGAACTAAAGGAGAAGGCATTAATAGGTATAAAGACAGGAACCCATTCGTCCGTATCATGTCCTTCTTCATAGTGATACCAGAAGGCTTCGTTGCTGTATAGTTTATGGATGATTGGCGCCTGTCCATTCGGGTTTTCCCTGACATTGGTGTAACCATCCTTGTCCTGAATTATAGCTACCTGAGCTGTTGCCATACAAGTCGTAAGATACATGGCTATCAATAATATCAGGTTTTTCATACTTACAAATATGGTACAACGGCTCGTGCATGAGGTGAGCGAGGCTTTCAGCCGAAGCTTTGCACATGTGCTTGGTTAGGCTACGATATTATTCTCTTTTTTGTAGTTTTCTATCCCATCTAAGGCTGCCTGAAACTTAGCCGCAAGCCCATCTTCTATACCATACTCGCTAAACTTCTTTACTGCCCAATCAAAAACAGTAATACCGAATCCTGTTTCTTTATGCACTATGATAGAATGAAAGTATGGGTAAGAGTATAGCCAGTCGAATTCTTGTGACTGCTTAAACAAATAACCTAATGTAGCTCCCAACTCACAAACAGATACTAAGTACTGGTTTGAGAAATCTTCCGTATTACTTTGCTTTATCATTTGCGCAACACTCGCTCTATCATAGAACCTGTCAACTCTATCGAGAACTTCAAGATTCAGACAGTTGGCATTAACGATATTTCTGAAGTCTTGTAGTGCAGCGTCAGTTATTGCTGTGATGTATTCCTTTGCTTCCTGCAATAGATCTTCCTGCAAATACTGTATTTCATCCATATCAAGAGGTTTTCCTTCATAACCCGCTATAACATACATGTCAGGACGAGTCATTTCATTTCTTTCTTCTTCTGGATACCATGGACTTAGAAACTCCTTAAACAGCTTATCACAACTCGGAAGTTTTTTCTTATATAGTCTTAGCATTCTATAATTTTATTGTAGCCTAACGGACTTGGCTTTGCCATGGCGGAGCTATGGTAAAGGTGTGGTTAGCAATTGTATTTCTTTAAAGCTTTACTAATTCTTGATTTATTACTTTGCTGTAAAATAATCGGATAAAAATTTAAAAGTATATTTAATACTGTTCCGACGAACAAAAAAGCTTCATTATTATTGATAAATAAGATTATGAAAACTACTTGGGAGCTTAAGAATCCTACAGAATGACCAATTTCAGAATCAATCATCTTCTTCTTCATTTTGCTCAGGTTATCAAACGTCCCGTTACTTATTCTTATAGTCCGATTTATTTTTCCATAGAAAGTTTTGGTGACGAGGAATTTAAAAAAAGCCAATCCTAAGTAGGTATTCCACTTTTCATTTTTAATTAGAACCTTATTCGATATTGATTTATAGAAAGTCTTATTCTGAATACAATAATTAACAAGCGCACCTAAACCCCAAGAGTTAAGTATTATTAAAAATGCGTATAAGACTATGTTCATATATTGATGCTAACGGTTAATATAAATAACGAGCAAGGCCATCGGCCGTAGCTTAAGATTTATATCTTGTTAGGTGTAGATGTTTTTTCATTTTCCTGATACTCTATATCTACCTTATACCTGGCTTTCTCTTTGTTGAGTATTTTGTATTTTAATCGGTAGTAGATAATTTCTGCACAGACTACATCTTCTTTAAGTCTATACACCAAAGTCAAAGAATCGCCTTTATACACGAGGTCTCCTTCCATGTCAGCACATCCAGACCACGGAAAATCTGCTGTTACATATAATGTATCAGCCTTCTGCTCCTGCTGTATGCTTCCTTTTCCGTAAGTGTAGCTATCTTGTTCTTGCTCTTCGACTGTTAGGTCCCTGAGAAATTCGTTACTGAATGAAATCAGATTCTTGTGGTTTTGCAGATTATTGCCACTTCCGTCTTTTTCTTGGCAAGAGAAACCAAAGAATATAATTGCTGCAACAGCTGTCAACCTAAACCATTTCATTCATTCTATTTTTATCATTTACACCTAACCTTTAGATTAGCCTGATATTATTTTTCTAATACACCCAGCACCCTTTTACCAGGTATAGGAGTACAGCTTTTATACCTTCAGAGCAGCC
>NZ_QEKI01000031.1 GCF_003096355.1 Pontibacter virosus
CCAAATCGTGGCCGTGGTGAAACGGGGAACGCCCTATGAACTGAAATTGAAGAATATTTAGAGCAAAACCCTTGTTTTACTCATAGATTTCGGCTTGTATAGAAGGCGAACGAGGCGCAGCCGAAGATGGCTTTTATACCTTGTTAGCCAAATCAATTTTTTCCTTCAGTTTCCGCCCCTTCTCTATTCTTCTTTTTCACTTTGTTTGCAGCTTCAATCCATTCGTTTTTAGGCCTTATGAATCTATCAGCACGCTTAGCACTTATTAAGCCATAGTCCGTCCAAAGAATTTCTGCACCATCTTCTAAGTTTTCGTAAAGAGGCAGTAAATCACCTATACCTACGAAGGTGTTCTCCATTTCCACACCGCTCTGATTCTTGAAGCTATAGTTGTAATCGTTTCCCAGCTTTTCTGCTTTTTCATAAGCTTCTTCGACAGATGCAGCTTTTATCAAATGATAGTTGCCCCAAACAGTGCATCTTCTATTCGGATTCGATTTATCTGAATCAGCCGATTCTGTACGCTCAATTATCTCGGCTATGAACCAGTTGCCCTTGTTAATGATTTTCTCGTTTGAATTCATAGCTTTTGTTTTGGCTAACGGTCTGGTGCAGCCGATGGGTGAGGCGAAGCCGAACATAAAGGCTGCACGTGGTTAGCACATTTGATTTTTATATTTCTTCTCTGATTCGGGCTTTCGAAATTTCCTTCTTTGTGACTTTACCGTCTTTGCCAATAATAAACCGAGTCACAATTGAGTCACCTTCTATTATTTCTTTAATGTTTCCAGATGCTACAATTTCACTCTCCGTTTCAACACTCACTTCTTCGTAAGTGTCTTCCGTAATAAACTTGCCTGATGACTGGTAAACCCAACCACCGTCCCCACAACTGGCTGCAAGTATAAAATTGTCAATTGCTTTCCCATTCTTATCATAGATGCAGTACTGCAGCAAATCGCAATAGCTACTTTCGTCTTGTGTCAGGACCACAAACTCTATCAATTCGGGATTTCTAGTCTGCCATGAATAATAATAGTCCCTATCGTATCCTTGTCCGATGAAATTACGCTTCCCGTCCTGCCAAATTAGCTTAAATGTGCTGCTGTCCAGCTCTTGGTAAAAACCAGGTCTTGTTTCCCAATCCATAGTATCTACTTGAAAGCTATCCAAGTCAGTATATTTAAACCTTCCTTTCAAGTCTGTCAATGACAAAGACTGTCTCGCTTCTACTGTTGTTTTACCTGTCTCTGAAGAAAGGTTATTCTTGTTTTCTGTGCACGCTGCAATTGAAAGTAAAAGGGAGATGTAGAGTATAGCTTTCTTCATTCTATGATTTTCATACGTGCTAACGGCCGCGTGCATGCGGAGCCTGAAGCGTTAGCAAAGGTTGAGCATGCATTGGGTTGGCACATGTTTTTCTTTTACTTCTTTATCCAGGCACCAGATAGATCTCCATACTCCCTTTCTGCCTGCTCAATCGCTTCTTCTACTGTTTCATGCCAGGTGTCAGTTACTGATTTCCAATTCGAGTCACAACCAAACAAGTAGTATCCATCTTCATTTTCATATTTGCAGATAGCAAGTCCAACAGTCGGGATTACTGATTTACCAATATGGATATGATTGGTTCTTCCAGTAGCTCTTCTGCCTTCAACGGAGGCAGAAAGTATAACTTTTGCTCCGCCAACTATATCTGGTGCCTGTTTAGCTGGCTCAGTCATATTTATTGCTTATTTTGAAGGCATTCATAACTTGAAATTTGTGCCAACGGACTTAGCCATAAGGCGGCGCAGCTGGCTTATGGGTGTGGTTAGCTAATTTTCTTTTACTTTTCTTTCAGGTTTTCTGGCACCAGGTTTTCAAATAAATATTCATTTTTATCGATTGGGTAATCTTGATTATGGATCAGGAAATTCAAATCATCCTCAAAAAATAAGTTTACCCCGAAGCTCAATGATTCATTACTTTTTAAGACCAGTTCTTTATAATCTATCAATCGTTTTCCGATGAATTTTCTAAATTCTGGGAAATGTAATATGATATCTTCAACTGGATACCTAAACTCTTTGTCAACATTCAATTGGCCCTTGTCAGACGAACTCCCTTCCAATGTAATTTTTGTCTTTTCATCGGTAGATGTTATCCGTACCCAATTATTAAATTTCAGAAAAGTTACATTTATCCTATCGACAAGTTCTCCATTTAAGATGAAAGATTGAAGTTTACCAGATTCTAATCTTTGACCTATTGCGGATTGAATTATTTCTGCTCCTTCCATTGGAATTTTTGCTAACGGGTTGGGCTATGCAGCGGCTTAGCTGCTGTATAGATATTGTTAGCGGCTGTTATACTTTCAATATACAGGGATATGATCTTTCTCTAAGAATGAGTTCGGGTGCCTCTTTCGATATAGGTTTAGAGTTTCACTCACCAACTTGTAGATTAAAGGATGCTTATCCGAACCTGGAGAAATGTAGGTAAGTACTTTTGATGTTTCCCCTTCAGAGTTTAGCTTTACCTCTACGATAGGTCCAGTCAAGGCTCCAGCCCTATTCAGCTTAGCTATTTCCTCCAAACTCTCTTTGCTTGCCAGATGAAACTGATCCAACAGTATTGAATATTCCTTATTATCATTACTTTTAAGCAATAGGCTGTCCCTGGTGTAAAAAGAGTACTTCAATAATAACTTTTTTAATTCCTGTTCAAATTTTTCCCCTTCTACAGAATTTGGTTTATCTAGATAGTTGCTTTTAGCATATAGGTTCATGACATTGATGACCTCCTTGTCCCGACTTGCCATTTCTTTGTTGACACTGTCAAGTTTAGAATAGACGATTTTTGTGTCTTCACTTGTCTGACTTATAAGGATGTTGAATATCTCAGAGCCAAATCCTTGGCTCACTGTGAGGTGAATTCTATGCTTCTCACTTGGTTGTGCAAAACATGTGGCTGTCAATAGCAGAAGTGCAAGCAATAAAGTTTGTTTCATGATTATTGGTTTATATTTTTATAACCGCTAACGGTCTTTGCTAAGCGGCGGCGTAGCTGCCGTATAGGTGTGGTTAGCGGTTTTTTCTTTTTGTCAAGTTACGCAGACACTAATTACTATAGTCTTATTATCGTCTAAAAAGCCAATAGACAGATAATGGTCTTCCTCCCCTGGTATACTCCGAGAAAAACTATGAATTATTTGCTCAGGCTTTAATGTTCCCATTACCTTATATAATTCCGAAGAACCTCCAATTTCTCCTTTTTTATTTTTGATAATTTTTTTGTCGACAACAAGCTGATTCAATAATATATTATAATCGGCTGATGAAACTCTTATTAATGATGCTGAACAATAATCTCCATGAATGCCAGGATAAGATGCCTCTTTTTGGAGTATTGTCGCTGACTTTGGAGCCTCTCTTAGTGTTACCTCTTTAAATTCTGAAAAGTAAAAACTGTCTGTCGGGTAAATAGCAGTATAAGCTTCATAAGCTGTCCATACTGATGCAATAATGAGAGGTATTAGTCCAACATATTTAATTCCTTTTTTTCTTAACCATCGATAAAAAAAATAAGCAGCAGCTGTCGGTAATGATATAATCAGCAGCATGATTGCTGCAACGAGACTCAAGAAGCCATAAACAATTATTTTGTCAAATATCTCTGCCATTTAAATTAATCAAAATTACCGCTAACGGTCTCGTACAGGCAACGGGTGAGGCATTAGCCGAACATGATGCCTGTGCTGTGTTGGCATAAATAGTTTTTTTAAATACTACTGTCAATAATGCTCCAGCTCAACTATCTCTGAGTTGTCTGGGTTCTTAGTCGAATAGCGTATATGCAATGTATCCCCAAGACTGAATCTATTTTCTTTGTCTGGAATAGAAAAAGTAGTGTAAGTTTCCCCATCGACCGTATACTTGCTAACAAACAGCCATTCTTTTTTTCCTTTTCCTGTTTCCCACTTTTCGATTACTATACCTTGAGTAGTAGCACCATGTAGACTTAAATCTTCAAGCTTTTGCCATTCGCTCACTATTCCAAAAGTAGGCCCCACTATCAGTGCAGTTGCAGATGCTATACCTAGCGGCCATACCGAGCTGTTCACCCATATACTTCTGATAAATTGTACTACACAGTACGGTAACGCTATGAAGATAATCACGAATGGCAACCATCTTAATACACCAGTCTTGGCATAAAGTACTGAATCAGGTGTATTGATATAGAGAAACCAAAGAATACAAAGAATGCAAAATAGCCACAGGTATTTAAGTAGTTTCTTCTTACTTACTCCCGATTCTCTTTTCGCTTTAATTTTAAGTCTTCTGGACACTTAATTAATTTCTATTAATGCCAACGGTTTGGCTAAACGACGGCGGAGGCCGTCGGCCGATGCTGGCGTTTAGCTCTTGTTGCACTAAACCTTCGGTAGCTGGTTTTAAAAAGCAGCGGATAAGGGCTATCTTTTGGAATCACACTTAACTCTTACATAAGATGAAAAAA
>NZ_QEKI01000032.1 GCF_003096355.1 Pontibacter virosus
AAAAGTTTGGCCCTTTTGCCGTAAGGACTCAGCCAGAACAGCAAAAGGGCCAGTAAATGGAAACGAGGAAATGACACAGTTTAAATTACACTCCCAACTTAAATATCTCATCATAATATAGAAGTAGTAACGTTAAATCAGGCTTGGGTTTAACGTCTGATGTTTCAAGATAGTTTTTTATTACATAATCGTAGTCCTCAACGCTCGTTACAAAGTCATAGATATTATCCACTCCGCTCAGCTTCTCAGCTGGTGATATTTTATAGCTACCGCTGATAGTGTTAACAATAAGTTCGCCTGGCACCTCCAAAACATATGCTCTCAATCCAGTATTATATTGCATGGGGTTTTGGTAGCTATTCATTTCCATCTCCTCTGCTGTCCATTTTTTCTTTTAGTGCCTTGAGCGCATAGCGCACCACCTTTCCTTTTGTAACTCTGATTTTGTAGTCCTTGGCAAGCAGCATTTTTATCAGTTCTATCTGATAATCAGTGTCTTCCGATATTTTTAAGCTTCTCATTTACAATGGGTTATTAATTTAGATTATATATCAGAATTCATAATCGTATTTCTACACTTTTACACTTTTCTACCATGATATATACTTTAAAGTGAAAAAATAACATGGAACATATATTGAAAAACGAACTTCTATTTAAAGAAGCTGATGTAGAAATCTACAAGACATATAACAAAGAGGAAGACACGTACGGTCTATACTGGACATCACCTAACGGCTATAAGAGGTCGGATTACCACTACACTCTTATTCATCCATACGAGCAGCAAAAAGCTGCTGCGCTAAGATGTGTCGCTGATGTTGAGTGGATGTGGGTATGGATTGACACTGACCTGAACGAGACCAGAATGGATGAATTAAACTCGGTGATTTGGCAGAATTTACGGGTGAGCGATTCGAAATGCGATTGTGAAACATTTGAGGAAATGGTTGAGTGCGAATTGTGCATTTTGGGCAAGATTCCAAACAGCTATAATTTTAAGAAAATACTCGATTATGAGACTCATGTAGCATATACTTATGACACTGAGCAAGGTTTCTACACAATTACCCTCATTATTAGTGAGGAAATCCAGAACATGAACTTTGATTATATCTGGAAAAAGGAGGAATTGGAAGAAAGATTGAAAGGCATTATAGATACTTATGAAGAACAGATATTTGAACTTGATAGCTACTTGAGGGTGTGCGTTACGGAAAGCTTAGAAGACAGTCCTGCTACTCGACTTACATACTATGATGTCACTTTCACAGAAGTTAAAGTGTCAGGCATCAATAACGCTACAAACTACAACAGGACAGTCTTGGGTTTCAATGAATTCCCCTACTAATAGATAAAAACAATTTAAATATAAATGATACTTATAAACGAAATACTGTATGCTGATGGAGAAGAAATCGTATTAAAGACAATTGATATAAACAAAAAACTTTATGGAATGCACTCAACCTTACGTGGCAGAATTATAGCACCTACCTTTTACCATATCTTTAAATTCAAAGAAGGCGCAACCTCTGCCGTAGCGGTAACAAAGGATGAAGAATTTATTGCTATTGACTTTAATGGAATGACAAGTGATTTAGCATCAGAGCAGGAAACGTTCTATCGCAATCTGATAATTAAAAATAGCCGTTGCAATTGCTACAACTTTGAGCGTTCGCTTATAGGTTGCATTTACTGCAATGGAATGAGGCAAATACCTAACCCCTACTCTATGAAACTGCTGGACCAAGTTTGGAAAGATTAAACTTAATGTAGCATGTGCTGATGTAAAATATATTAGCAATACGGTATTGGTAAGCAATATAAACATGCTGAATAACTGAATCCAACCTCTATGCAATTAGTGATTTTTTACCCTTACATGAAACTGGCTGGTATGGATTAACTTCATCAGCCAGTTTTGCTTTCAGAGTAATCAAGAAATTTAGTCATATAATCTTCTTTAATTGCTATATTGGACTTTTATCTTGTTCAGCTACATATAGCCATTAGGAAAGCAAATGACCATTCATGACTACATCGACATTCTCAACACCCGATATAAAATTGGCATTTCCAGAGAGCATAGCTACCGCAGCGACTTACAAGTACTGATATCAACATTAGTACCTGAAGTGCTTGTAACAAACGAGCCAGCACGTGTAGCCTGTGGTGCGCCTGACTATATCATTACCAAAAATGATATCCCAGTTGGCTATATCGAAGCGAAAGACATAGGGGTCCCGCTCAACAGCAAATCCCTGAAAGAGCAGTTTGACCGTTACCGTGCCTCGCTGGACAACCTTATCATCACCGACTATCTGGACTTTCATTTATACATAGATGGTGAGTTTAAAACATCAGTGAAAATTGGTGAGATAAAGAATGGTCAGATTCATCCGCTACAAGAGAATTTCTCAATTTTCGAAGGGCAGATAAAAGACTTCTGCACCCACATCGGTCAGACTATCAAGAGTTCGAGGAAACTGGCGGAGATGATGGCTGCAAAAGCCAGAATGCTTGCTGATGTGATTGAAAAGGCACTTAATAGTGACGAAGAAAATCACGAGAATAGTACGTTGCAAGAGCAGATGAACGCTTTTCAGCAAATACTGATACATGATATCAAGACCAGAGAATTTGCCGACATCTACGCTCAGACTATCGCCTATGGCATGTTTGCCGCCAGATTACATGACCCTACTTTATCTACTTTTTCACGCCAGGAAGCTGCACAGTTAATACCCAAATCAAATCCATTTTTAAGGACGATGTTTAACTATATCGGCTTCGATTTAGATAGCCGTGTGGTATGGATTGTCGATGGTCTGGCAGATTTGTTCCGTGCTACTGATATCGCTGCTCTGTTGAAAAATTTTGGCAAAGCTACCCAGACGCACGACCCTATCATTCACTTCTATGAAACGTTTCTTGCCGAATACGACCCGAAATTGCGTAAGGCACGTGGTGTATGGTATACACCAGAACCAGTCGTAAACTTCATCGTTAGGGCGGTTGATGATATACTTAAGACGGAATTCAATCTACCTCAGGGCTTGGCTGATACTTCTAAGACTAAGGTAACATTGAAAGTACCTACGAGTGACAAAAGGAGCAAAACAGGATTTAAGGACTTTGACCAAGAGGTGCATAAGGTACAAATACTTGACCCTGCTACGGGTACAGGTACGTTCTTAGCAGAAGTTGTGAAACATATACACGGTAAGTATAAAAGCCAGCAAGGTATCTGGAGCAGTTATGTAGAAAACCACCTAATTCCACGCCTAAATGGTTTTGAGTTGCTGATGGCATCGTATGCGATGGCTCACTTAAAACTTGATTTATTGTTATCGGAAACTGGCTATAAACCCACCAAGGACCAACGCTTAAAGGTTTACCTCACTAACAGTTTAGAAGAACATCATCCAGACACTGGCTCATTATTCGCCACAGCGTTGGCACATGAAGCTAATGCCGCTAATCATATTAAACGTGATTCACCTGTAATGGTAGTGATTGGCAACCCTCCATATAGTCTAAGTAGTAGCAATAAAGGCAACTGGATAAAGGGTATGCTGGAAGATTATAAGAAAGGCTTAAGAGGCTGTTTTGATTTGAATGAATAAAAAAGCAGGTGCCGGTTGTTTGAGTAAGAAAAGTTAGCAGACTTATGACTTACCCAAGTAGTTTAACC
>NZ_QEKI01000033.1 GCF_003096355.1 Pontibacter virosus
CTCTTCCGACTTAAAACCCATAGCGCGTCGCACGGTTAGTGCAACCGCGGCTTCATTGTCGGCACTCCGTACCCAACGAAGCCTTAGTTGTTAGCGGTAGGGCTTTTTTAATATTTTAGATAGTCTACTTTTTCTAAAGTCCCAGCGAATTGCATTAGATGGCCTTTGCTTTCAGAATTCACCTGTCCGCGAACAATAACTTTTTTATTTTTCAACTTTTCCAGCTCTTCTTCAGGTAATAATCTTTCTTCAAAGTCCGTCCAAAGAGCATTTTTTGAATCTTTCCTGTTTGCGTCCGCCCGAGTTTTATATAATCCAACATTCTCAAATTCATAGAGCAAGATTCCCGATACTTCTATATATTTTCCGTCAAATCGGCTGGGATTTTCAAGAAGCGTATCAATTTCCACGCTTATATACTTATTCGATTCTTCTTTTGTCTTTTTGAATTCTTTGGATTCATTGCAACTAAAGAGAAAAAGCGGTAATAAGATTGTTAAGAGTCTATACTTCATTTTTCTATGCCTTACCGCTAACGTTACTCGTGCAGCCGAAGCCCGCAGCGTAGCAAGGGTTAAGGCTGAGCTTTGTTGGCGGAATTTATTTTTTCAATTTTTATAGTTTCTGCTATTATATAACCTTCAAGTCCTGCAGTCCCCCTAATGTGAAAGCATTTTGCGGTTCCATCACTAATCATTCCCTTCTCTTCTGGGGCGATACTTTTATAATGCTTGTACCATTTCATCAGGTCAGGAAATTCCGATTTTAAGCCATTCCAATCGGTTTCTTCTATTCCGAAAACGATGTTGTCCTTGTCAATAATTTTGAAATCTTGGTTTATTACTCCATCAAATTTAACTTCTATTATTTCCAACTCTTCACGATATCTTGTCATGACGAATGTGATTGTGTTGGAATTAAAATCAAGTGATAGTTTGTCAATTCTACAATCGCCAACTATATGTGAGTAATCTTCCATGACTATAATTTCTGCCAACGGACTTGTACAGGCAATGGGTGAGGCCTTAGCCGAACATACTGCCTGTGCCGTGTTGGCAGATTTAATTCTTAGTAATTTTCAAGAAATTCATCCAGCACATCTTCATCGTCAAAGTTCAACACAGCTTGAGCTATCTTTATTTGTCCTTTTGATGCTGCTAACGCTGACAAGGCTGCTGCTGTAAATTCCAAGTCCCATTCTCTACTCTTTGCTGAATCTACGAGTTCAGGTATTTCATTGAAGGAATTTAAATATGACTCCAGATATTCTTTAGGTATTTGAGGATTCTTCTTGTGCCTTTGAATTTCAATGACCGCTATTAGACCCAGTACATTTGAACTAATTATACCTTTGTCTCTAGCTATTCTGATTAGATGTGGAACAGCAAAATAAGAAGCTAAACCAACATCTCCCTGATGATGCAATTCGTCCCAAAGCTCTGCAAGTATATCATCTACTTCTTCAGAGCTATTCGTTTCTTCAAGTCTACTTAGGGCAATGGAAGCGTCATAAGGTGTTTGGTATCCACCTTTAAGCTCTTTCCACTTTGGGTCGTTTAGCTGAATCATTCTATTAGTTCTTATACCTGCCAACGTTTTGTACATAAAGCGAGCAAGGCGTAGCCGCAGCTTGGCTTATGTGCCGTGTTGGCAGCTGTCATTTTAAACTCTTGATGCTAATTTTACAAGGTTCTTCTCCATAGTGTGAATCATACATCACTATTCTAGTCGAGTCATTATCATAGTTAACTTTAACAGAATCTACGTCATAGCCGCAAAAGTCCGTCCTGCTCAAATGGTGCTCGAACAGTAGGCCCTTTTTGAAAACATCCACTCTCGGTGGCCCCAAAACGCCAGTAAAAGTTGACTGGACTCTTATTTTGTTGTCACTGTAATATACATCTGTTGCAGGGTCAACCAGTCTACCAAAGAGTGACAAGACTATAACAATTCCTAAAAACGGGACACATAATAGGACAGCTATAGCTACAGGTAAGTATGAAAAGATTTTAAAGTACCAGAACTCTCCTTTATGTATATCTTCTCTTCTAACTAAAAATGAGAAGAAGATACCGCTTAGTAATGCTGTGATTATGAATATTCTGGTAGTCCAAATGCCCCTTAGTCCAATGTCGAGTTGTGAGTAAAGAATAGCAACTACTAGTATGAGGGCTATACAGGTATAGTGAATCCACTTTAAAGTTAAGCCTGTTTTAAATGGTAATCTCCATTTAACCTTTTTATTCCAAAAGATTAAAATAGCTAGATATGCTACCGCAAATAGTATTGCAAGGATAATTCCCATTGTTCTTGATTACTGCCAACGTGCTCGTGCTATAATGTGGGGAGGCGTAGCCGAACCTAAATTATGCACCTTGTTAGGTGATTTATTTCTCCTAATCTTTTTCAACAAGAGGTCCAGTACCTTCCTTTTTAATTAGTCTGTATGCACCATTAAATTGGTATGGCTCCCAACTCTTTACATTATTACTGTCATCATACCTTGGCATTAATAGACTTACCACTATTGATGAATCAGAAAGAACTTCTATGTGTCCCTTTAACTTGCTCTGCTTCCAAGGATACTCTGTCTTCCGCTGGTAATGTGAAAACACTAAGCTATCTGCTTCTATTTTTCCTTCAAGCTTGTTGGTATAAATCCAGTCGAAGTCATCAAATTCATATTTGGCTAAGCTATAAGTATGAATGTTCCCACGTCCTTTTGTGTGATACGTTAATCGTAGCTCGTGCTGAAATTCACCATAGTCGTAAGCTAAAATTTCTTTGTATGGCTTTCGTACAGAACCACAGGAAGCGGTAATGCATATGATGATAAGCAAGAGAAACAATTTTATCTTCATTCTAATACTTGATATACCACCTAACCTTTAGATTAGCCTGATATTATTTTTCTAATACACCCAGCACCCTTTTACCAGGTATAGGAGTACAGCTTTTATACCTTCAGAGCAGCC
>NZ_QEKI01000034.1 GCF_003096355.1 Pontibacter virosus
TAGCTGGTTTTAAAAAGCAGCGGATAAGGGCTATCTTTTGGATTCACATTTAACTTCTAATTTAAGATGAAAAAAAAGAGCCTACCCTTATCCAGACTGCCTGTACTAATGTAGCGGGATTCAGCGAGCTTTACGAGAAGTTCTCCAAAAAAATCACCGTCGCCGGCCGCGGCCAGAGCACGCTCAAAAACTACAGCCACCACCTGGCCAAGGTGGCCCTGCACTTTAACTGCCTGCCCACCGAGCTGGACCCCGATCAGCTCAACGACTACCTCTACCTGGTAAAGCAGGAGCACAACACCCCCTCCAACTCCTACTTCAAGTTCACCGTCTACTCCCTGCGCTACGTCTTCCGCATGGAGGGTCTTAAGGACAAGCGCATCGAGCTGCCCGCCCTCAGGCGCGAGGGCAAGCTGCCTGTCGTGCTCAGCAAGCCCGAGGTCAGAAGGTTGCTCCGTGCTCCCAAGCTGCTCAAGCACCGCGTGCTGCTGGCCACTCTCTATGGCTGCGGGCTGCGCTGCAGCGAGGCCTGCAACCTCAAGCTGGCCGACCTGGACTTTGACCGCCGGATGCTGCACGTGCGCCAGGGAAAAGGGGGCAAGGACCGCTACGTGCCCCTGAGCGGCCACCTGATCCGCGGCCTGGAGGCCTACATACAGGCCGAGTGCCCGCAGACCTGGCTCTTCAACGGCCAGGTGCAGGATAGTGAAGAGGGGCTACTGGACAGGCGCTACAACACGGCCGGCATCCAGTGGGTGGTGCGCTCGGCCCGCCGGGCGGCCGGCCTCTCCAAGCAGGTCACGCCCCACACGCTGCGCCACACCTATGCCACCCACCTTTTGGAGGACGGGCTGGACATCGTCTCCATCAAGGACCTGCTGGGCCACGCCTGCATCGACACCACCATGGTCTACCTGCACGTGGCACAGTCGGGAAGGAAGAAGCCCTTCTCCCCGCTCGACACGCTTTACGCCTAGTGCGCCCCCGGTTTGAAGTGGCCCAGGTGCTGCAAAAGCACTGGTCAGCAGTAGAGTCCAGCACCGGCATCAACTCCTGGCAGCTGCGCACCCTTGGCGCCATCATGCGCTGCCGCACCCAGGCCATGGGCGGGCACGTGGACGCCTGCTCAGACTGCGGCCAGGTGCGCGTCAGCTACAACTCCTGCCGCAACCGCCACTGCCCCAAGTGCCAGGGCAGAAAGCGCGAGCAGTGGATCCAGGCCCGCCAGGCCGAGCTCCTGCCCGTGCCCTACTTCCACGTGGTCTTCACCCTGCCCGACACGCTCAACCAGCTGGCCCTCCATCAGCCCAGGCTCGTCTACGACACCCTCTTCGAGGCCGCCTGGCAGACGCTGCTCGCCTTCGCCCGCGACAAGAAGCACCTGGGGGCAAGGCCGGGCATGGTGGCCGTGCTCCACACCTGGGGCCAGACGCTGTCGCTGCATCCCCACCTGCACTGCATCGTGCCCGGCGGCGGGCTCACCAAACATGGCAACTGGAAGGGAGCTCGCGGCAAGGGGAAGTACCTCTTCCCGGTGAAGGCCATGAGCCAGGTCTACAGAGCTAAGTACGTGCAGCTGTTGAAGGAGAAACTGCCAACAGTAGAGAAAGAGCTACTAAAGGCACTGTTCGGCAAACAGTGGGCGGTGTATGCCAAGCGACCCTTCCCGGGGCCCGAACATGTGGTCGAGTACCTGGGCCGCTACACCCACAAGATCGCCATCTCCAACCACCGTCTCACAGCCGTGGACGAGCAGTCGGTGAGCTTCTCTTATAAGGACTACCGGCAAGGGGCCAAAAAGCTGGAGATGAAGCTCGGGGGCATGGCCTTCATCCGCCGCTTCGCCCTGCACATTCTGCCCAAGGGCTTTGTCAGGATACGCCACTACGGCATCCTGAGCGGCACTAGCAAGGGCTATAGCATACCCGTGATCCGGGAGCAGCTGCCCGAGGGGAAAAGGCAAAAAGTAGAAGTGCGCCAGCTAGAGGTGTACAATCCTTTGCTCTGCCCTTGCTGCAAAAAGGAGACGATGGTCACCCTGCAGGTGCTCACCAAGCGGGGGCCGCCACAGGGCCTGAGGACGCAGCGCAGGAACCGGGAGTTCGAATAAGGATATAAAAAAAGCCACCCGAGAAGGTGGCCTGGCGCAGCTATGCCCCTGCGGCAGCAAATGCCTTGAAAAGAGCGGGAATCCTCCCCCGGAAACAGCAGAAAGTATCTATTATTACCCCGCCAGGCCCGCCTCCAATGGGCCAACCAGCTACCTGAAAGCCCGGGGCAAGTAGCGCAGAGCTAATCTCTTCCGACTTAAAACCCATAACGGGTCGCACGGTTAGTGCAACCACGGCTTCATTGTCGGAACTCCGTACCCAACGAAGCCTTAGTTGTT
>NZ_QEKI01000035.1 GCF_003096355.1 Pontibacter virosus
TGAATTTCATAGTTCAAGTGGATAAGTATAGTATTACTTAGCCACTTAGCTTGTGAAAAGTTGCAGGAAGGAAGGTGTTATTAGACAGTCTGACGTACTGGGCTATAGGGTGGCGTAGCTGACCTATAGGTGTGGTTATAGGCTACTGTGCTTCTCCTTTCTTTTTACACTATAAAATAAACTTGCAATCACTACGCTTGCTGAATAAACAATGCTAAGTCTAAATGCCAATGAGCCAGAAATAAGAGCAAATGTGATTAGCACAGCACCTACTATTATTAAATTTAGTAATATTTTAATCAGTATTGGTGAGGAAATCTTTACAGTCAGGATTTTATAGAAAGCAAAGCAAACCAAGAATGCAGGTAAAGAAAATGCTAGTCCAAAAAAGACGAATAGAAGAAGAACTTCAAAACCCATGTTCCATTCATTATTTACAAGTCCAGCAAGTATCATTAACAATGGTGCAACAAGGATTATGGTTGTAAGCCAGAGTTGAATCGGATAAAGTTTGTTCATTCTTCTTTCATCATTTGCATTGCCTATAACGGTTTTGCTATGGTGCGTTTATGCACTATAGGTTTTGTTGAGCTTATTATTCTTAATTCTCTTGTAGCTTCTTTTTGAGGACCTTTATCGCTTCTATCATGGATTCTTGATCTTCTACTGGAGCATTATTTTGGAGTAGCTTCTCCATTAACTCAGTCAATTTAACCAATTCATGCATCTTCGTCCCATTTTCTGGTGACAAAGTTTTGCCTGCCATTTCACCTTCCCATTGCTTATGGGTAATGAAATAGTAAGAAGCCCCGTCAGTAATCATTTGTGATGATTCAGGATATTTGGTCTTATAAATGGCGATCAGAAATAACTCTTTGAGTTCTGTGGCAAGTGCTTCGCTTACCCTGACTTTTTGCTCTATCAGTTTAAGCTCCCTATTGGGTAAGCTAACATGAGGGCTGACATAAGCCCAGATTGGTATATCAACTGTTCTTTTCAACAGTACCAGCCCTTCTTTCTGGGATTCAACCGACAATAGCTTCTCTGGCTGGAAAGATGGCAACACCACCACCCTGACAAAGTACTGGTTTTCTTCTATACCTTTGAATAATGTCTCTTGAGTACGTTCAAAGTATGTTTGAATTACTTTACTCTGTACAAAGGAATGAAAATAGCCATCAACGGGCACCAAATGGTCGTTCCCTTGACTAAAGCTGAGCCTACATGATAAAATGAAAATCAGTATTGTCAGGAATGCTTTCATAATTTCATATTAAGCTCAACGGATTAGGACATGCTGCGAACGAGGCAAAGCCGAGAATGGAGCATGTGCAGGGTTAGCCCCTGTAATTCTTTGTACTACTTGTTCTCAATTGTTATTCTGTCAATTTTAGCGTCAGGACGTTTGAGCCTAAGGAACTTTGGTTGACTGTCTCCATATTCATAGTTTCCTACTCTGGTGCTATCTGTGGTCAGAAACTCAACTGTGTAATTCTTGCCTTTTACATACCCTAACTCAAACCTTTCATCTATCATATGTACTTCAAATTCAGCACTGGGATTGCGCTTAAAGAAGTCACTAGCCGTTGCTCCTACATATATGGTAGAGTCGACAGTTACTTTAGGTGAAAGGACAGTAATACCTGATACTTTGTCATCGCCTTCAAAGGTCCATACAAACAACACAGGTTCACCATTTTCTACCACTTTGAGTCCCATGCTTTCACCGTCTACCCCATATTCATGAACTGGCTCTTCTATGAATTTGCCTTCTTTGTATACTCTTTTAAATTCTTCTATTGGCATTCCTAGATAGGCCTTGTCAACCATTTGTTTACTAGAAGTAGCTGCCGTGGCAGTAGGGGTTGAATTTGTTGTTGCATGTGTTGCTGATTCACTAACTGGCTCGTCACATGCAGTCAAGCATCCAAGAATCAATAAGAAGACTGTGCTTATTTTCATACTTACTTATTTGGGCTAACGAAATGGTCTAGCAGACGCTTTAGCTTGAAACACTTGCTAAGGTGTCTGCTAGGGTGTGTTGGCCGGGGTTGTTTTTCCCTTTTTCTCCCAG
>NZ_QEKI01000036.1 GCF_003096355.1 Pontibacter virosus
AAACAGCCTGCTTCTCTAAAAAAGAGCAAAACCACTACAACGCTATGAAGCTAGTATTCTATTACAGAAACCATCATACATTGTAGACCACAACCAAAATTTCTTTAGCCAAAGGTGCTGAAAAAACCAAAGGCTTCTTTTATATTTAAAGCTCATTTCCCTTGTTGGTATATTTCAGGTATGGCATTTAGTAACATTCAGTCGCTCTTAATCCGAGGCGTAGTGGCGTGCGCTTTATTTCTGTCTTTCAGTGCATGCTCCGGCTTTAAAAAAGAGGAGCTTATAGTAGAGGAGGATTGTGAACTGCACGTGGAGGCACCTGAAACCTTTACACCCACCGTCGCTACCAGACTTGGCAAGCAGGTCGATTCCCTTTTCACGCGTTTACACAAAAAAAAGGGCTTCAATGGCACCGTGCTTGTTACCAAATATGACCAGATCATATACCGCGGTGCTTTCGGCTATGCCGATTTTAAGACCAAGGATACCCTGAGCACCCAAACCGTATTTCAACTCGCCTCGGTTTCGAAGCAGTTCACGGCTGTGGCTATTATGATGCTGAAGGAGCAGGGTAAGCTCAACTACGAGGACAGCCTGCAGGTATACATTCCAGATTTTCCATACAAGGGCATCACCATCAGACAACTGCTCACGCATCGCTCTGGCCTGCCCAACTATACCTATTTCAGCGAAGATTTCTGGCCTGACCGCAAAGTGGACCTAAGCAACGACGATGTGCTGAGCATGATGGCTGTACACAAGCCTAAGATCTACTACCAGCCTGACCGTACTTTCAGTTACAGTAACACAGGGTATGCGCTGCTGGCCTCCATTGTGGAGAAGGCCTCGGGGCAGCCATTTTCAGAGTTTATGCGCGAGCACATTTTTGAGCCGCTCAAAATGAACAGCACCTATACCTTCAACCACGAATTGGTTGCCCAGAGTGGTAGGGTAGCAGCGGGCCACATCGGCGGGCGCCGCAAACGCCTGCCCGATTACCAGGACACCGTGCTGGGCGACAAGGGCATGTACTCTACTGTAGAGGACCTCTACAAGTGGGACCAGGCACTCTATACCCAAAAGCTGGTGAAGCGTGAAACGTTGGAGGAGGCCTTCTCGCCAACAGGCAAAGTAAACAAACGCGATGAATCTTACGGCTACGGCTGGCGCATCAAGCAAGTGGATAGCGGTGATACGGTCGTATACCACGGAGGCCTGTGGCATGGCTTTAATACCTACTTCCTGCGCAATCCCAACGACCACAGTTCCATCATTGTGCTCAGCAACCTGACCAACGGCAGCCTGAACTACATGAAAGACGTGCGCAACTTTATGTATCCGGCCCGCCCAAAAAACGAAAAAAAACAGGTTCATGTGGCGAGCGCTAAATAAACAGAGTTGGCGAAAGGTTGCTTTCCCTTTTATAAAGCCTTGGATCTGGTTCGATGAAGTGTGGGGTGTTAGCTCGCATAACAATATGGAACTGGTTAGTTTTGAAGCTAAGAGCACGAACAACAAGAGTCCCCTGTGTACTTAATTTAGTAACCTTTGGAAACCCTGGAAAGGGCTAAGAATAATGGCAGGCCCAAGTATAGAAATAGAGCAGGAAGAGGAGTATGAAGAAGTTGGAACCAGCTTTAGGCTATACTTAAAAGTAGAGTTTAACTTACACGTCCTACCATCAAGCCTTATCCAAAGCGAAGTATAAAAACAGTGCCTTCTCCCTCTTCAGACTGTACCTGAATGGTACCGTCAGACTGTCTAATAACACCTTCCTTCCTGCAACTTTTCACAAGCTAAGTGGCTAAGTAATACTATACTTATCCACTTGAACTATGAAATTCA
>NZ_QEKI01000037.1:0-278 GCF_003096355.1 Pontibacter virosus
GCTCTACATCGACAACATACGGGTGGGGACGTCAGCCAACACGCTGGCCGACATGACCTCCTCCACCATATCCGCCCCAACCGTTTCAGAACCAGAATTAACTCCTGAGCCGATTCCAACTCCTCCAACCAGTGAGCCAGAAGTTGGAACAGATAATCCTCAAGGATCTACAACTATAACTCTTATAGACGCCAACTCGGATAAGGACTTGGCGCAGCTAACTGACGGTTCCACGCTGAGCTTCAGCGCCCTGGGTACCAAGAAGTTCAACTTCCGTG
>NZ_QEKI01000037.1:376-1663 GCF_003096355.1 Pontibacter virosus
CTTATAGACGCCAACTCGGATAAGGACTTGGCGCAGCTAACTGACGGTTCCACGCTGAGCTTCAGCGCCCTGGGTACCAAGAAGTTCAACTTCCGTGCAAACTTCGACCAGTCGACTGTGGCGAACGTGAAGTTTGAACTGGTGGGTGCCAAAGGCCATAGCTCCACAGACAAAGCGGCTCCTTTCGCCCTGTTCGGTGATGATGGAAGAGGCAACTACTACTACAACCAGATCCTGCCAACGGGCAGCTATACCCTGAAAGCCACCCCTTACTCGGCCTCAGGCGTAGCAGGTACTCCGGTACAGGTTAGATTTAATATTGTAGAGTCGGGACCAAATTCATTTGCTCCATCAACTAGCGATGAAACAGCAACTACTACGCCAGTAGTTAATAATAATGCTGTAAGTCTCACCCTTATAGACGCCAACTCGGATAAGGACTTGGCGCAGCTAACTGACGGTTCCACGCTGAGCTTCAGCGCCCTGGGTACCAAGAAGTTCAACTTCCGTGCAAACTTCGACCAGTCGACTGTGGCGAACGTGAAGTTTGAACTGGTGGGTGCCAAAGGCCATAGCTCCACAGACAAAGCGGCTCCTTTCGCCCTGTTCGGTGATGATGGAAGAGGCAACTACTACTACAACCAGATCCTGCCAACGGGCAGCTATACCCTGAAAGCCACCCCTTACTCGGCCTCAGGCGTAGCAGGTACTCCGGTACAGGTTAGCTTCAATATTAAAGAATAGCAACAAGTAAACATTAGATACGAGGCTAATCAAATGAAAAGCGGTGCTGGAAACTTCCAGCACCGCTTTTTTTATATAGATATAACATGTTGCTGGACTATGGGCATTATTTTATAGCCTTGTTGATTAAAACACGAGTTGAATAAAATTGAGATGCATTACAGTTTTGAGTGATTGGCAATTATTACTTAGTAATAGAAGTCAGATTCAATCAAATTTAATTTTGACACTTATTAATTGAACGATATTTATTCTAAATAGTAAAAGTATGACTAGCTCACCTTGCTGATCAATGATGTTTTCAATCTGAATTCATTAGTGTAAAGTGATAAATAAATTTAGATTCATATGAAAGAAGTTTTTAGCAAGACAGTATTAACCGTTGCAGTTAGTCTACTTCTGTTTAATTACCTTCAGAGACAACAGAAAACCAGCCTATCACTTGGGGTTGAGTCGGTTGGCAAGGCCACGGCCAGTTTGCTGTTCAGCCAGAACTTCGAGGGCAGCGACCCGCTCTCCTCCTTCCACAGCCTGGAGCTGGGC
>NZ_QEKI01000038.1 GCF_003096355.1 Pontibacter virosus
CGTCAGACTGTCTAATAACACCTTCCTTCCTGCAACTTTTCACAAGCTAAGTGGCTAAGTAATACTATACTTATCCACTTGAACTATGAAATTCAAATACGGCTGCAGCCGCGGCGAGCCTCCCGGTGGCGGGGCCAGCCTGGAGGAGCTGATCTCCCCCGACAACGAGGTGCGCTTCATCGACGCCTTTGTCGATTCGCTCCCACTGGAAAAATTAGGCTTCCGCGTTGACTTTCCCGAGAACGGACGCCCGGCCTACCATCCCGCCATTCTGTTGAAGCTCCTGGTCTACGGCTACCTCAACCGCATCCGCTCCTCGCGCTGCCTGGAGCGTGAGTGCGACCGCAACATCGAGGTGATGTGGCTTCTGGGCCAGCTGGCCCCCGACCACAACACGATCGCCAATTTCCGCAAGCACAACGCAAAGGCCATCACCCGCGTCTTCCGGGCCACGGTGAAGCTGGCCCGGGACTTTAAACTGATCGGGGGCGAGCTGCTGGCAGGCGACTCGACCAAGCTGCGGGCCCAGAACTCGAAGAAGAACAACTACAACCGGGGCAAGATCGCCCGCCACCTGGCCTACATCGAAGAGAGGCTCTCAGAGGCCCAGCAGGCGCTCTCCCTGCCGCAGCCAGGCGCCCGGCAAGAGCAGCTCCTTGATGCCGTGGCCCGCCACGCCCGGCGGCGCGAGTATTACCTCCAGCTCCTGCGGCAGCTTCAGGACTCGGGCCAGGATCAGGTCTCCACCTCCGATGCGGAGAGCCGGCAAATGATCATCCGCAACACCATCACCGAGGTGGCCTACAACGTGCAGGCCATGGTGGACGCCCGCCACTGCCTCCCCGTTGACTACCAGGTGACCAACCACAACGACCGCCAGGCCATGGGAGGCATGGTGCGCCGGGCCAAGAGCATTGTGAGAAACAACACCTTCACGGCCCTTTTCGACAAGGGCTACTACGCCGGCTCGGAGCTGGAGACCGCCCAGAAGCTGGGCGTCACCGCGCTGGTGGCCATTCCGGCGCCCGCCGCCAACGCCCCGGACCCTGGCTACAACGTGGAGCACTTCGCTTATGACTCTGTAAACGACACCTATACCTGCCCCGAAGGCCACACGCTCTCCACCAACGGCCACGTCTACACCAAGCACCTGAACCGATCTAGCCCGACCAGCTTCCACCAGTACCGCACCAAGGCCTGCAGGACGTGCGCGGTGCGCGGCCTGTGCACGACCGCTAAAAATGGTAAGCTTATCGAGCGCAACACGTATACTCCGGTCTTCGAGCTCAACCGGCAGAACATCCAGCGCCACCCTGAACTCTACAGGCGCAGGCAGGCCATCGTCGAGCACCCCTTCGGCACCATCAAAAGGCAGTGGGGCTACAGCTACGTGCTCACCAAACAGGGGATGGAACGTGCCTCGGCCGATGTGGGCCTGATGCTGGTGGCCTACAACCTGCGCCGCATCTTCAATATCGTCGGATGGCAGACGCTGCTGGCCTACTGTACGGCCTTTTTAGGCGCGCTGTGGCTCCTGTACGCCAAGTCAAGGGCAAAACGGCTAACCCAGGCGCAAATAAGAAAAGACCTCGCTTCTGGTGAAGTATATCTTCAAATCGCTATCTTTAGCTAAGAAACGTGCAGAGGTTTTTAGACAAACTG
>NZ_QEKI01000039.1 GCF_003096355.1 Pontibacter virosus
GCCCCCAGGTGCTTTCGGTCACTGGCGAAGGCAAGCAGCGTCTGCCAGGCGGCCTCGAAGAGGGTATCGTAGACGAGCCTGGGCTGATGCATAGCCAGCTGGTTGAGCGTGTCGGGCAGGGTGAAGACCACGTGGAAGTAGGGCACGGGCAGCAGCTCGGCCTGCCGGGCCTGTATCCACTGCTCCCGCCTGCGGCCCTGGCACTTGGGGCAGTGGCGGTTGCGGCAGGAGTTGTAGCTGACGCGCACCTGGCCGCAGTCCGAGCAGGCGTCCACGTGCCCGCCCATGGCCCGGGTGCGGCAGCGCAGGATAGCCCCAAGGGTGCGCAGCTGCCAGGAGTTGATGCCGCCGCAGTTCTCCACCTGGGGCCAGTGCGCCTGGAGCACATGGGCCACCTCGTGCTTGGCCCGCACTAGCAGTAGAGCGTGTCCAGCGGGGAGAAGGGCTTTTTCCTGCCCGACTGGGCCACGTGCAGGTAGACCATGGTGGTGTCGATGCAGGCGTGGCCCAGCAGGTCCCTGATCGAGACGATGTCCAGGCCGTCCTCCAGGAGGTGGGTGGCATAAGTGTGGCGCAGGGTGTGAGGGGTGAGCTGCTTTGCGATGCCGGCCGCCTTTCTGGCCTCCCGCACCACCCACTGCACGCCGGCCGTGGTGTAGCGCCTGTCGCGCAGCCCCTGCTCGTTCTCCTGCACCTGTCCGTTGAAGAGCCACTGTTGCGGGCACTCGGCCTGTATGTACTTTTCAAGGCCGCGGACCAGGTGGCCGCTCAGGGGCACGTAGCGGTCCTTGCCTCCCTTGCCCCGGCGCACGTGCAGCATGCGGCGGTCAAAGTCCACATCGGAGAGCTTCAGGTTGCACGCCTCACTGCAGCGCAGGCCGCAGCCGTAGAGGGTGGCCAGCAGCAGGCGGTGCTTGAGCAGTTTGGGCGCAGAGAGCAGCCTCTTGACCTCGGGCTTGCTGAGCACCACAGGCAACTTGCCCTCGCGCCTGAGGGCGGGCAGCTCGATGCGCTTGTCCTTGAGGCCCTCCATGCGGAAGACGTAGCGCAGGGAGTAGACGGTGAACTTGAAATAGGAATCGGAGGGGGTGTTGTGCTGCTGCTTTACCAGGTAAAGGTAGTCGTTGATCTGATCAGCGTCCAGCTCGGTGGGCAGGCAGTTAAAGTGCAGGGCTACCTTGGCCAGGTGGTGGCTGTAGTTTTTGAGGGTGCTCTGGCCGCGGCCGGCGACGGTGATTTTTTTGGAGAACTTCTCGTAAAGCTCGCTGAATCCCGCTACATTAGTACAGGCAGTCTGGATAAGGGTAGGTTCTTTTTTTTCATCTTATGTAAGAGTTAAGTGTGATTCCAAAAGATAGCCCTTATCCGCTGCTTTTTAAAACCAGCTACCGAAGGTTTAGTGCAACAAG
>NZ_QEKI01000040.1 GCF_003096355.1 Pontibacter virosus
GAGGCTGTAAAATAAACTGTGTCAAAGGATTAGCAGTATTACCTTTAACACAGTCACCATGGAAGAGAAAAACGAGCTGGATCTGGAAAAGATCAAGCGCCAGTTCCTGGAAGAGTTCCGGAGCGGCAAACCCACCTTTGGCAAAGACGGCGCGCTTGGCCCCCTGCTGAAACACTTCTTGGAAGCGGCCCTAGACGCCGAAATGGATCTCCATCTGGATGCTGAACAGCGGGCCAAAGGCAACCGGCGCAACGGCAAAGTCTCCAAGCAGGTGCGCACCTCGGACGGCGTGATCGAAGTGGAATCATCCCGCGACCGCTCGGCAAGCTTTGAGCCGCAGATCATCCGAAAGCGGGAGACGGTGCTGGCCGAGAACCTGGAGCCCCGCATCCTGAGCATGTACGGCCTGGGCATGAGCCTGCGGGACATCTCCTCGCACCTGAAGGAGCTCTACGACATGGACATCTCCCACGACACCCTGGCGGCTCTCACAGAGAAGATCGTCCCTCAGGTGAAGGAATGGCAGGCCCGGCCGCTGGACCCGCTCTACTGCATCGTCTGGCTGGATGCCATGCACTACAAGGTCAGGCAGGAAGGGCGCACGGTCTCTAAAGCTGTCTACAACATTTTAGGCATTGACCGCCACGGCCACAAAGAACTGCTGGGCGTGTATGTCTCCGAAAGCGAGGGAGCCACTTTCTGGCTCTCCGTGCTCACCGACCTGCAGCAGCGGGGCCTTGCCGACATGCTCATCGCCTGTATCGATAACCTCAGGGGCTTTGCCGAGGCCATCGCCAGCGTCTTTCCACAAACTGAGGTGCAGAGCTGCATCGTGCATCAGATACGAAACAGCATCAAATACGTGGCCTCCAAGGACCAGAAGGAGTTCATGCGGGACCTCAAACCCGTGTACCGAGCAGAGTCAAAAGAGCTGGCTGAGCTCAGGCTGCTGGAGCTGGAGGAGAGGTGGGGCAAAAAGTACCCCAAGGTGCTCGAGAGCTGGCAGCGGAACTGGGAGAAGCTGAGCACGTACTTTAAGTACACCGAGCCGATTCGCCACCTGATCTACACCACCAACACGATTGAGGGCTTTCACCGCCAGGTGCGGAAAGTGACCAAGACCAAGGGGGCTTTCCCCTCGGATATGGCCCTGTTGAAGCTGATCTACTTATCGCACCAGAACATCAGCAAAAAATGGGTGATGCCGCTCTCGAATTGGAGCCAGACGGCCCAGCAGCTATCGATCTGGTTTGGCGATAGGATGCAGCTGGACTTGAGGTGAGGCGCACTTCAAAAGTTTGGCCCTTTTGCCGTAAGGACTCAGCCAGAACAGCAAAAGGGCCAGTAAATGGAAACGAGGAAATGACACAGTTTAAATTACACTCCC
>NZ_QEKI01000041.1 GCF_003096355.1 Pontibacter virosus
CTGTGTCAAGGTTAATTGAGTATTACCTTTAACACAGAAAAACATGGAAGAAAACACCGGCTTGGATCTGGACAAGATCAAGCGCCAGTTCCTGGAAGAGTTCCGCACTGGCAAATCCACCTTCGGCAAAGACGGCGCGCTAGGCCCCCTGTTGAAGCACTTCCTGGAAGCGGCTCTGGACGCGGAGATGGATCTCCATCTGTCGGCTGAGCAGCGGGCACAGGGCAACCGGCGCAACGGCAAAGTCTCGAAACAGGTGCGCACCTCGGACGGGGTGATTGAAATAGAATCCTCCCGCGACCGCTCGGCAGGCTTCGAGCCGCAGATCATCAAGAAAAGGGAGACGGTGCTGGCCGAGAACCTAGAACCCCGCATTCTGAGCATGTACGGTTTAGGAATGAGCCTCAGGGACATCTCGGCTCACCTAAAGGAGCTCTACGACATGGATATCTCCCACGACACGCTGGCAACGCTCACCGAGAAGATCGTGCCCCAGGTCAAGGAGTGGCAGAGCAGGCCGCTGGAGGCGCTCTACTGCATCGTCTGGCTCGATGCCATGCACTACAAGGTGCGGCAGGAGGGGCGGGTGGTCAGCCGGGCCGTCTACAACATCCTGGGCATCGACCGCCACGGCCACAAGGAGCTGCTGGGCGTGTATGTGTCCGAGAGCGAGGGGGCCGCCTTCTGGCTCTCGGTGCTCACCGACCTGCAGCAGCGGGGCGTGAAAGACATGCTCATCGCCTGCATCGACAACCTGAAAGGCTTTGACGAGGCCATTGCCACGGTCTTTCCCCAGGCCGAGGTGCAGAGCTGCATCGTCCACCAGATCCGCAACAGCTTAAAATATGTGGCCCACAAGGACCAGAAGGAGTTCATCAGGGACCTCAAGCTCGTCTACCGGGCTGAGACGAAAGAGCTGGCTGAGCTTAGGCTGCTGGAGCTGGAGGAGAAGTGGGGCAAAAAGTACCCGAAGGTGCTCGAGAGCTGGCAGCGCAACTGGGATAGGCTCTCCACGTACTTTAAGTACGCCGGGCCGATTCGCCACCTGATCTACACCACCAACACCATCGAGGGCTACCACCGCCAGGTGCGGAAGGTGACCAAAACAAAGGGGGCTTTCCCCTCGGACATGGCCCTGTTGAAGCTCATTTACCTGTCCCACCAGCACATCAGCAAAAAGTGGGTCATGCCGCTAAGCAACTGGAGCCAGACGGCTCAGCAGCTCTCGATCTGGTTTGGAGACAGGATGCAGCTGGACTTGAGGTGAGAAGCACTTCAAAAGTTTGGCCCTTTTGCTGTAAGGACGCAGCCAGAACAGCAAAAGGGCCAGTAAATTAAGATATAGCAATGACACAGTTCTAATTACACTCCC
>NZ_QEKI01000042.1 GCF_003096355.1 Pontibacter virosus
AGCCGAAATCTATGAGTAAAACAAGGGTTTTGCTCTAAATATTCTTCAATTTCAGTTCATAGGGCGTTCCCCGTTTCACCACGGCCACGATTTGGTGGAGGAGTTTGTTACGCACGGCATTGATGACGCTCATCTTGCTTTTGCCTTCCCCGACCTTTCGCTCGAAGTAGAGCCTGAACTCCTCGTTGAAACGGACGCTGTTGATGGCGGCCATGTGGAGGATGTGCTTGAGCTCTTTGTTGGCGAACTTGGAGACGCCCGTTCTGCCCATCACGCTTGTGCCGCTGCGGTACTCAAATGGCGCTACCCCGCAGTAGCAGGCCAGTTTGCGCCCATCATCCATTTTGGTGAAGCCCTGGGTGTAGACCAGCAGTGAGATGGCCAGCACCTTGCCCACGCCCTTGATACCGGTCAGCAGGTCATACTTGCGCTTCAGCTCAATGTCCTTGGCGATGAACTCCTGCATCTTTTCCTCTACCTGCTCCATGCTTTTCTCCAGCCCCCTAATGGCCTTTTTGTTAACCTGCTCGAGCGTCTTGCCCGACACGGGATCCACCGCGAGTAGTTCCTTGATGGTGACTTTGATACTCTGCAGAGCTTTGAGCAGCCTGCCTCTGTTTGCCTGTAAATCCTTGAGCCGCTCCAGCGTTACGCCCGACAGGTTCACGCACCTGGCCTCGTGCCGGTGCAGGAGAGCATAGCGGGCGATCCGTTGGGCGTCCACCTTGTCGTCTTTTCCCCTGACCATGCCGATCGAGCGCTTGATCTGCAGAGCGCTCTCCATCCACACCTGCACGTCCCTTGCCAGCAGGTAATGCACCAGCTGCCGGGTGTAGAGGCCCGTGTGCTCCAGGCAGCAGAGCGTGTCAGGTCCCGCCTCGCAGCCGTGCTGCTTGAGCCAGGCCTTCATACGCCGGAAGCCCGAGGGGTTGTTGTTGAGCTTATGACCCAGCTGCTGGTTGTCGCTGACCCTGATCAGGCACACATCCAGGCTGTCTTTTGAGACATCGATGCCCAGTATAAAGGACGGGGCTTGCAGATTGATAGGCTTTTCCATATCTTTTGTTTTAGTTATGCAAGCTGCGGATCGAAACCTTTATAATGGGCCCAATGCGTCCCGAAAATCTATATGACCCCTGCCTGCGGGTTTGTAAAAAAAGCAGCCAGTCTGAATCGGCTGTTAGGACCAGTTTCGCCTTGTTAGCGGGTAGTGCACTGGCTGCTCTGAAGGTATAAAAGCTGTACTCCTATACCTGGTAAAAGGGTGCTGGGTGTATTAGAAAAATAATATCAGGCTAATCTAAAGGTTAGG